>CAWGYT010000001.1:0-176210 GCA_963826795.1 uncultured Planctomycetales bacterium
TTCCTCGGGTACGAGATTCTCGATCGCTGCGGCACAATCTTGCTTTTGCTGAAATGAGGTCCAAAGCAGGGCGTCTGGCATTCGTGAAGCGCCCGAAAGTGCCCATTCGGCAAATCCCCGCTCGATCAAGAAGCGAACGTGACACACCAAAGGAACTCTCAGAATCTTTCGGAGCAGAACCGCGAAGGGATAAACATCATGCTCGTTGCAATGAATCACCTGTACGCCGGCCCGCTTCGCCCAACGGGCAACACGGATGGCATGCCACAGACCGGGGACAGGCCAGCGTCGGCTAGGCCAGGGCATCGGATCAATACAGAAGCGAAGCCGCTTAGCCGCCAACCACTCCGAGAAGTCGCCCGCCCGCTGAAGGACGACCTGTCCTTGCAGATCTTGCTTGACTCCGAGCAGAAGCCAGCTCTGCAGAATTCGCGAAGTGCTGCATAGGTTGGGATTGTTCGTCATATATAATATTCTCACAAAACCGCCTATCAGCCGGAGCTGCTGTTCGCGACAAGTTCGACAGGCAGGTTCGTGGGAACCGTAAAGAATGCGTTGAATTGGCTCGGCAGCCGGCCAGCAAACTTCCCGATCGAAACGAGTCCCTTGTCTCCAATCAAGAATGCCTGGTAGCCTTGCCGCTCGAGGCGTTGGAACAACTCGTCTGCCGAGCGCCCCATTCCGTGCAGGTAACTATCTGTTATTTCCACAATCAGGTCTGGCTGACAGCGTTTCAGATAGGACTCCATTCCTTCGATTGCGTGGCATTCTGCGCCTTCAATGTCGATCTTGATAAGTCGCGCGGCCGGCTCGGCGGAAAGCACTTCGTCAAGTCGAACCGTCGTGACGCGTTCCACGGCGGTCGATTCGCCAAGTTGGCGCAGCGATGAAACTCCGACGTGGTCTGCTGGCCCCACGTAGAACTCCGTCTCCCCGTTCACGTCGCAGGCCGCTTCGCTGCGGACATCACAGTTCTCGATCCCATTGATCCGCAGGTTGTCTTCCAGGAGTTGTCGCACGCGAGGGACAGGCTCGAACGCAACGACTTTGCCGGAGGTCCCCACACATCGGGCGGCTAGCAGTGTGAAATAGCCTGCATTCGCGCCCACATCCACGACCATATCGCCTTCTTTCAACAACGATCGAAATAGGCGAGTCGTCGCCGGCTCGTATTCTCCGGTTACGTAGATGTGTCGTCCCAACCAGTCACTCAGGTCCAGTCGCATACGGAATCCCCACCGCGTCGCGACGGTCGCATACGTTGGCGTTGAATATTTTTCCCTGCACACCTTCAAGGCCGAGGGAATGAGCCGCCATCTGCCGGCTTCCCAGGGAGAACGGCGCACGCAAAATGCCAGCAAGGAAAGGAGAAAAGATTTGTGTAGCATTTCGAAGCGGTCGGGGCGTTCAGTTTTCCTCAGCAGAGGGATTCGTAAAACCGCACTTGGCAAGCGAAAGCAGGTAGGTCTTCCAGTACACAAGGTTCCAGGGGCAAAGCCACAAGCCGCGGCGAAAGACGGTAAGCGCCTCCCGCCGTTTTCCATTGCGCCAGAGCACGGCGTATCCGAGTCGCCAAAAGTACTCGCGACTTAGTCGTCGGTTCAGCGCCCTCTTCTCGGCATGTGAAAGCCTGAGCTGATTGCGCATATCCTCGAAACCAAGGACCAGCGCCCACATAATTTGCCTTCGCTTCGCCACGCTTTGGCCGACGGCCGAGGCCGACGAGTTGCCATCGTGCACTCGATAAACGACGTGGACGTCGTCAAAATAGGCAAATGTCGCTCCGTCCGCTAGCGCTCTTGCAACGATGACTTGGTCTTCAGCCTCGTGCGTCGCGCCGTATCGAAGCGTCTCTCCGCCATGACGCTTCTGCGAAACACGGAGTTTTGCAGACCGCAAAACAGTCCGTGAAGGAGTGCGCACCGAAGTGCTTTCCTGTCATTTATTATCTTAAGGTCGCCGACCGTCGTGTGTTCGAGCTTGAGAAAAGGACGGGGCTTCCCGTCCACGTAGAAAGTCGTCGGGGCCAACTCGCGATCTGAGTGATGTTCGACCATCTGACAAGCACCAAAGACCCAGTCGACATTTCGATTCGCGTCCAAGGCACCGGCGCACCGCTGCAAGCGATGTGGCAACCAGAGGTCATCACTGTCGAAAAACGCCACGTATTGTCCGCGGGCGAGTTCCAATCCCGAGTTCCGCGCTCCATAGGCACCCTGATTCTCCTGACAAACGTACCTGTACGGTTGGTGCAAGTCGCTCAGATATTGCTTTATCAACTTGCCGGTATCGTCTGTGCTTCCGTCGTCGACAATAATCAGCTCCCAATCCGCGAACGTCTGTGACCGGATCGAGGCAAGAGCCTGCGTTAGAAACGGTCCACGATTATACGTGGGCAGAATGATGCTAATTTTCGGAACAGGCGATTGATACACTGCACTATGCACTTCGCATCTCACCGTCCAACGGTGCGCGGGATAACAACACGAGCTTGAAATCCGTATTGACGCTTGCTAAACGAGTTTGGCGTAACGAAGCCATTCAAGTGTCCGCTGCATTCCAACTTGCCGCGAAATCGGGGGACCGTAATGCAACAGCTGCTTGGCTTTTTCGACGGACGCGACGGCAGGACGAGAACCGAAGTAAAAGACATCACTTGCTTCCGGGCCGAGCCTGCGGTAGACAGCGGCTTGGTTCATCCCCAATTGTCGGCTTACCCAGCGCCGCAGCCTCGGCGAACGCTGCAGCAATTCGCGGGGGTACCGGCCGATTGGATCCGTATTTAGGACCTTGAGGCCCAGCGCCTTGAATTCGGCGGACATCACGACTTTTTGCGTAGCTCGACCCCAACTGGATGTCCACTCCACCGCAGCTTGTCCCGGCCAATTACGCTTATTGACTCGGTCAGGAGCGGGCGCGTATTGTAGTTCCGCACCGATCGCATCTGCAAAGTAGCGGAAGAACTGGCCCCACGTATAATCGTCGCCATCGCTAATGAGGAAAACCTGCCCGCAGATATCCATAGGAGCTTCCGCCGACCGAATAATGGCCTCCACGAGATTGTCGACATGGACCGTATTCGATGGCATTTCGGCAGATCCGGACAAGACGAATCGACCCCGCAAAAGGTATTCAATGGGCCTTGTCACAAAGGTCTTGCAGTAGGGACCATAGACGTTGGTCGGTCGCAAGACAACGGCGGGGAGTCCTCGGCGGGCGTGTTTTAATACAATTCGTTCCGATTCCGCTTTGCTCTCGCAGTACCGATCACCACGCGGCGGACGAACCTTCGTCGACTCATCGATGACGCCTGTGACGTCATTCCCGTGAATTCCGAAGCTGCTCAGGTGAATGAATCGGTCGATACCGGATTTCAGAGCCGCGTCCGCGAGGTTTCCCGTGCCGCCAACCGTAACCTGCCTTGTCTCAGTCCGAGGGGCCCAGGGCGGCGCGATGGCGCAATGAATTACGGTGTCGATCCCCGCCATGATTCGACGCACGTCCTCCACCGATCGCAAGTCGGCCATGACCAATTCGACAGGAAGTCGCGCCAGGCGACTCGCATTGGCGGGCGTGTGAACCGCTGCGCGGACGTCCCACCCCTCGCGCAAGGACAAGATCTCCGCGACACGGCAGCCGATGAAGCCGGTCGCCCCCGTAATTAACACAGATCGCCGTCGGCGCGGCTTTTCGCCCTCAGTTATAACACTCCGTTGCTCAGATACTCGTACTTGCTTCGATGCTCCAGCATCGACCGAGTTGCCAACGTTCGCCACTCGAGCGTTGGGATCCCGGACTTCGTCAATGGAAAACAGGCGTTCGTCGATCCCAGGTTCGTGAAGCCGTCCCGCGCGTGCATAACACTCATCGATCAATTCGACCGTCGGAATCGCAGACGCACCATTCAGCTGCGGCCGAGTTCCATGCCGGATCGCATCCAGCCAATCGTCCAGTTCGCAGCGGAAGATCTCCCACCAGTCCGACTTCGGTTCGTCGGCCCAACCCAGGCGCAACTCGAACTGCCGCACCTGCCGCAGCACTTCGTCTCTCAAGGAGACGTCCTGCGGGTGGATGTTTATCTGGAATCGCTCGCCAGCGGGGACCTCAAGCGTCCCCTTCTCGCACCGGATCTGAACGGTGTTTCGTAGACGCCTCGTTCGGCTCAGCTGGATCGAACCTGGGACCGTACGCCCGTCTTGCACGATGTCTAGCTTCAACTGGCAATCCGATTCAATTCCTCCGTGCGCATTGTGGCGATAGTCCCGCAACTCGAGTCTTCCCGGCAGCATGGCCAATAGTCGATCGATCGCATGCGAACCGACGTCAATCAGTACTCCGCCTCCGGCGAGCTCCTTACGCATGTTCCCGAGCGTGGCTGCCTCCCAGCCGTAGACGGAACCTTCGTCAACATCAAATCCCAACGGCTCCCCTAGCAGCCCGCTCTCGACGACCGCCCGCATCAGCCGCGTCGTCGGCAAGAGTCGCCGAAATAGCCCTACCGATAAGACGACACCCGCCTCGTCGGCGGCGCGAGTCATTTCGTTGGCATCGCGCGCATTCAGCGCCATCGGCTTTTCGACAAAAATATGGATTCCCCGCCGCGCAAGATCGATGCTCCCAGGCGCATGATGTGCCGGAGGAGTGGCCAGGATCGCCGCATCAACATGCTCCGATCGGAGCTGGCCGGCGTCCGCCAAGACGGGAACCTGATACTGCTGACCCAACTCCTCGACACGGGCGGCATCCCGATCAACGAACGCCACGAGTTCGACATGCTCATGCCCGGCAAGCAACGGAATATGAAACTGCTTCGCCACCGCACCGCATCCGACGACGGCCACACGCACCTTGGCCAGCGAAGGATTTGCTGTTTGACTTTCCTGGGGAGCTGGCTGTGAACCGCTGCTTGACGAAATTGTTGTGTCCATTTGCAAGACGGAAGACTTCATCAGATGGCCAAACGAACGCCTATCCTATGCCGGGACTTCGGCGTCAACTCGGTGGAAGACGCTACGCACGGTCTCGGCGCAGCGCACACCGCAAAGTCGGATCAACCGCCCGAAACGCGACGCCGTCACATCGCGTGGTCCACGCCGGCTGATTTCGGAGAGATTGCGAGCCAGGGGCGTCAATTCTCCCCAGTCCATTCCTTCACGCCGTCCGCGGCTAAGGGCTGTCCAGACCGACCAGAAAAGAGCCTTTCCGTGCTGCTGCAACAACGGGTCATTGGCAAGGATCCCGTCGCTCAACCGCCGCATCACGGCCGCATGGCCACGGCACCGTTCGATGAGTGGACTCGATTCGCTTTGACAGTGATCGTGCCTACGGTAATAGGCCCCAACATAATCCACTGCATTTAGGGAAGCGCCGGTGAGTGCGATCCGGCACCACAAGTCCCAATCCTCGAACTGCTGAATATCGTCGCCGAACCCACCGACTCGAACGACTAAATCTCTCGGAACGAGCCAACAGTGAGCTGGAGCGAGATTCTGAGAAATGATGCCGGGGAAAAATGACGTTGCTCGAGGTGTCCGAGTCGCAAACGGTTGTGAAGGATCATCTTTGAACCATGCGCAGCCCATTAAAGCAACGCAATTCGGTTGGCCCGCGGTACACTCAACAAGTCGCTCGATAGCCCTACGGTCAAGCAAGTCATCTGCGTCCAGGAAAATCAGATAGTCGCCAGTCGCCTCGGCGATACCCTTATTCCGCGCGATGGACTCGCCCTGATTCGACTGACGGATCAAACGGACGGGCATGCCATAGGATTCCGCGATGCTCGCGGAGCTGTCTGTCGAACCATCATCGATTACGATCACCTCTGCGGGAGGATGTGTCTGGCCGACTGCGCTATCGAGCGTTTCGCGTAGATATGCCGCTCCGTTGTAACAGGGCGTAATGACCGACACGCTAAGTCGAGATGGCATATTTCGCTGATCTTGAAGTAGACGAACTGAAAGTAGACGAACTGATGACAACCAGCCTACGGCCCGGTGTGCTGAGGACGAGGCGCGGCCGAGACCACGCTCCAATCCGAAGATTGGATGAATATATACTTACCTCTTGGCAATTGCCCCGTCCCGAAAACGTCTCCCGGCAGAACTTCGAAGTAGACAACGTGCGGAAGAAAGTCGAATAACATCCTTCCCATCACGCGGTGCACCCATACGTTGACGCTGTAACGCCCCGGGGCCACGCCGAGTTGAGGGATAAGGCACCTTAATGTCAGTGGTTGCCCAGCATCCAGATCAACCGACCAATTTTGAGCCTGTTGTCCGTCCATTTGGCAAAGCGTCTGTTCCTGGTCATCACAAATCGTGATCGAAGCAAACGTCTGCGTAACCTTCTTGGACGCCTTGAGTTCCAAGTGCACGACAAGGTCATCGCCCATCACGATCGATGAAACGGGCTCGCCGGTGGAGGATCGAATTTCGACCCGCTGCAGCTTCACCTCGCCGCTGCCGTGCCTTCCCTTCGACACTTGCCGAACATCACGGGAGGAGGCCTCTGCTTCGAAACCTTTCAAATACTGTGCAACAACTGCCGGCGACTCACCGTCCGCTACGATCGTACCGTTTTCCAATAAAATGGCGCGGCTGCAAAGGCTCTGAACAGCCGCCATATTGTGACTCACGAATAGCACGGTTCGGCCAGATAAGCCAATATCGTTCATCTTACCGAGACATTTCCGCTGAAACTCCGCATCCCCAACCGCCAGGACTTCGTCGATCAGGAGCACTTCCAGGTCCAGATGAGCGGCGACAGCGAACGCAAGACGAACCTTCATGCCGCTCGAATATCGCTTGATCGGAGTATCGATGAATCGTTCAACTCCGGCGAAGTCAACGATGCGGTCGAAGTTTGCCCGGGTCTCTTTCCGCGACATTCCCAAGATCGAACCGTTGAGAAATACGTTTTCACGCCCCGTCAACTCCGGATGAAAGCCAGTACCTACTTCCAAAAGACTGCCAACGCGACCGGCGATCTTGACGCGACCCTGCGTAGGATGGGTGATGCGAGTCAAGATCTTTAGCAAAGTAGACTTTCCGGCACCATTGCGACCAATAAGGCCAACAGTTTCTCCTTGCCGAATGCTTGCATTGATATCTCGCAGGGCCCAGAAGTCTTCCACTTTCCCCAACGCCGCGCCAGCCCGCAAATTGCGCAATGGCGAACGCACGACCTCGGAAAGTGTCTCCCGCAAAGTACGGTATTCGATCCGACCCGACGTGGTGTGGTTGATGCGAAATCGTTTTGCGACGTCTTGAATCTCGATTGCAGGTACCATAGGCATTTACTGAGACGTGTGGACGCGAAGCGAATGATTTAGGGCTCAACGGCGATTCTTCCAGCTCAGGCGATCGGGCACTATTCAAAGTTTCCGAACCGCCGCATCGGGGGGGTACAGTTAAGTGAATATCGCGAAGCGCCATTGGTGCTATCAGATTATGTCGGCGAACGTACTTTCAACACGGGAGAAGTACGCACATCCGAAGGCGAAGACGATCATAACGACCACGACAGAGTATGCCAGCACGGGCCAATTGATCGCACGCCCTAATACGGCTGCTCGGAAGGCCAGAATGAGGCCGGTCATGGGATTTAGTTCCACAAGCTTATTCAAGCGACGTTCTTCACCAGCGGCGGATATTCGCCGCGTGTCCGTATCGCGCGAACCACGCGCCGCTTCGCCAGGATAATCAAGGGTTTGCGATTGCGTAAGGGCCAAGCTCTTCGGACCCTCCTGGTATGAACCCATATAGATCGCGGGCGTCGCGAACATCCAGAGTTGGATCAGGAACGGGATCGTGTACTTGAAATCGCGATAGGCAACATTCAGCGCCGCCA
The DNA here is from genome assembly GCA_963826795.1 of uncultured Planctomycetales bacterium. Classification (GTDB taxonomy): domain Bacteria; phylum Planctomycetota; class Planctomycetia; order Pirellulales; family Pirellulaceae; genus CAWGYT01. Next base: position 7,849 of record CAWGYT010000001.1, read on the forward strand.
GGAGGGTGCCAACACCCAGAGCTGCCAATCCGATTATCACTAGCAGCGGAAACATGAGCAGCAGACTTGGGGCGAACGAGATTGAGTCGAACCCTTCTTGTGGAAACCAAATGTAGTAGAGCAGCAAGGCGAACAAGACGATGACGGAAACGAAGAAATCGAAGACCGCGGCTCCGATCGCTGCCAGCGGCACTGCCAGTCTGGGAAAGTAGACCTTCGTGATCAAAGCACCCGAACCGACGACACTGTTGCCTGCTTGAGCGATGGCCGATGAAAAAAACGTCCAGGGAAGCAGAGCGGAATAGGCAAACAGTGGATACGGAACTCCTTCGCTCGAGACGTTCGCCATGCCACCAAAAACAATGGTGAACACAACCATGTACATCACAGGTTGAATGACTGCCCAGGCCAGACCCAGTAACGATTGCTTGTATCGCACCTTGACGTCCCGCCACGTCAAGAAATAGAGCAGTTCGCGATACTGCCAGAGCTCCCTTAAGTTAATAACCTGCCAACCCGACTTGGGTTCAATGATGACAACCGAGCTATCTTGCATCTTACGTTCCAATCGGTGAGCTCATGCGTGCCATGCGCCACGATTTGAATGCGCCGCGTGTGCCAACGGCTGGGAGGAGCGATTGCCGGGGGCGATCAGTGCGGAACGCATCGATATACCCTGGGCCGATATTTCCAGGTCCGCACACTTAAGGGCACCAGCGCCCAACATCGCAATGTAATAAGGCAACTCGAGACTCTCGAGACTCACGAAACTCGCCGAAACAGCGAATCCCGATAGCGAACCGATAACCATTCGAGCCGAGTCTGCGAACCATGGATCCAAGTCACGCGACCGCCACAAGAGCTTAAAAAGTCCCGATACCGTTGCGACGTAAAACCCGACAAACATGGCCAACCCAGGGAAGCCCATTTCGGCTCCCTGTTGCATCCACAGCGAGTGCACTCTTTCCCGGGCGGAAATCCGTACTCCGAGACGTACTCGGGAAAATGGTTGGGACCTGCACTAGAATCGGAAAACGCACCATCATGTCAAAGCAGGCCTTCCATAGATCCAGACGACTCTGCGCTGAAGCGTCCCGCTGTTCCTCACTCGTGAAAGTCGTCGTGAAGCGGGCAATCACGGCTGGTCCCGCGAGCCTAAGTCCAATCACCACGGCAACTGCGAAAATCGCGTAGTCTTTCGGACGCTTGGGTACAATGAAGAAGGTTACGCCGCCCATCACGATCAGACCCAGCATGCCGCCACGCGAGAAGCTGAACATCACGGCATGCGCCATCAGGGCAGCGGCTGCGAAACAAAGGAGTTGCTTCCACAATTTCTTTTGATCGAGCCCCAAGAAGAAAGCGAGCCCAGAACCTGCGACGAGGCCGATTGCCGCGGAATTGTTGTCCATGCCGCCAAACCCAGCGTCCGTCAATCGATTGTATCCCGCAAAGTATGAAAGGTTCAGCTCCCACGCGACGTAGGCCTGCGACAACATTAAGACCCACGCCAGAATCTTTAGCTGACGCACCGATTTAATGAGCGTAATACCGACCAAGACGGGCAAATAGATCTTGCTTTGCGCCTCGACCGATCGCCAGGCAACGTATTGATTCTGCGCGGCGATCGCACCGAGAATCCACCACAGCCAGCATCCCAGCATGATCATCACGATGGGACGCGCTCGTCCGAAGTTCCAATCCCCGAACCCCTGGATCGCCCAGCCCGCGAGTAATGCGATCGCCACAATGCGACTGTAGTTGCCTGAGGGCACTGCCCAATACCACATCGATTCGGGCTTGATAATCGCGAAACAGAAGTAGATAAGCAACCCGTAAAATGGCTGAAACAGCGAAGCCGCGGCTCCGCCGTACGTCAACAAATAGGTAAAAAGAAGTCCCTTCATCGTTGCGTCAACAGGATGCCGTACTCCGGCAATAGCCCAGGCTTCAGCAGGTACACAATCGCCAGAGCACACTGTGCGACACTCAGCCCAAAGATGCCCCACGCCGCAACACGAGAAAGAACTCTGGAATACGCAAGTCGCGAGAGGACGAGGCCGACTCCAATCGCAAAGAATACCGACCAATCCACCATGCGGCGCTGTCCGAGCGAGGTTCCCAAATTCCAATCTCGAGATCCGGCGATGATCGCCGAGATCGCCAACAGAACCAAGAGCGTCCAGGGTGCAATCGAGCTCGGCAAAAGCGAGACCAGCCATCGGTGCGTCTGCTTCCTCCAACGGTTGCGTCTTTCGTTCCATCTCTGGCGTCCGTGTCCGAGTTCGAACGATTATCCAGACACCGAGCACCAAGCCCAACAGCCCGATCGCATAGAGTGGTGTGTAAACAAGCACCGTAGACAGGTAGCTATCCCACGATGGCGAAGCCAATTGCATCTTTTCATATCCGCTGCCGCGAGGGACAACCAACCACTGGCCGTACAGCAACCGCCAAACCGCAAGTTGCGGCGCGAGCGCGAAAATCGATACGATGCAGCAAACTGCGAGACGTGACATCGACCTGAGAACAATCGCGCCCACTTCGGCATTCGGCTCATTGCGACGAGTGACGGAAAAGGCAACGGGAATCGCCACCAAGCCCAACACGGCGTTGTAGGGTCGCACCAGCCCGACAAGGCCTAAAAGGCCACCCAGAAGAATCCACGTCAGCCAACGATCGTCGGCTGCCTCGTAGGCCGCCACTAGGCGCCAGAGCCAAAGTGAAATGGAAAACATCGCGACGGTGTGCGACATGTTCGGCTCGACCCAGCAGTAATATGCCAATGGCGTCGCGAAACACGACTCCAAAGAGGCTTGCCCAGGCGATCGGTTTGGGAAACAGACGATCGAGCGTTCGTTGCATCAAATAGATGGCCGCCAGGCCGTACGCAAAGGAACCCACGTAGACCGGCAACTCGTAGAAATAGCCGAATCCGCTTCGATCAACCGGCCATCCAACCATGCCCAGCACTACCACGGCCAGGTCGGCGACCAGGAAAAAAGGCAGCCAGAAAATTGCGCTCCCGACCGGGAACTGATTCGTCGTTCGGCCGGTCTTTGAGGCAATCTGATAAAACTGCTTTTTGCCTTCGTAGGGAATCTGTGTGATCTGGTTTGAAAGATCGAGATCTCGATCAATTACGGCCGACGGAAGATAGATGTAATACCCGAATCCATCGGAAACAAACAGTGCCTGAGGCAACTCGGTGTAGGGCCGTCGCAGAAATGCGATGACAACGACCAAGACGAACGCCAAGAAACAGCGCGGGACCGTAAACCGCAAAGCTTCGAATAGCTTTTGCGGAATTTGATCCTGTTCCTCGACGGTTTCACTTCGGCCAGTTTCGCTCACGTTGCCATGTGCTATTAGGACACTGCTTCCGACTTCACTTTTCGGCGCCGAACCGGAATCCAACGGGGCCAAGGGACGTTCATCGCCGCTGCGACTGCGATTCAGTTCGCCATAGGCCGACAACAATCCTCAAGACGGCCGTGACGGTGGAACACACGCCGATCTGGAGGAGCAATACGGCCAACATTGCCCGGGACCAATGCATCTCTGTCTGCCGCGTGCGTGCCCACTCGATCAGACCGGGCCAGACGATGGCGCAAGCGGCAACGGTTGAAACCAGGGCGATGCCGAGCAGCATCTTGTGAGACAAGAGCCGATCGAGAACGACCGAGAAAAAGTTCCGCACGCTGCGACGGTGGACAAGACTCAAGATGTCCTCAGCCAGTACGGCCGCAGCAACAAACACGAATGTGCACGTCAACAGCAGCGAGCAGAACAGCAAGCGGAAAATCATCCCTTCTTCAAGCCGTCGGTGAGTCACGTAGAATTCAAGGGGATAGACACCCCACAGGACGGCGGTGGCAAAGGTCAAAGCCCCTGCCGCGATAAAAACTCGGGCCGGCCGGAACAGCAGCAGCGCGCTTAAGATCGCCGCGAGGAATCGGAAGCCGTCTCGAACCGCGTGCAGCTTGCTCTCGCCCACTCGCTCGGCATACTTCATATCGATTTCGCGAACTGTCATCCCATCTAGCGCGGCCCGGGCACTCATGGCCGGCGTGAAATGCAGCCCGTCGGGAAGTGGATACAGTCGGCTCAAGGCCGAACGGCGGATCACACGCATGCCGCTGGCTGTGTCGGTAATTGCCTGACCACTAATGACACCTAGCAGCAAAGCGAATAGCCGGTTTCCGATCTTGCGGATGCGCGGCATCTCGTTTCCGGCCGCCATCCGGGATCCAAGCACGATGTCCACCGGCGTCTCGTCATGCAGGCGGCACATCGGTGCGAAGAATTCGGGATCACACGTGCCATCCGCATCGAGGAATGCCACAAGTTCTCCCTGCCCGACCCGAAACCCTTCTTTCAGGGCTGCACCGTAGCCGCGATTCTTCGCGAAATGAATGACGCGAACACCTTCCTCACTCTTCGCAATCTCGTCAGCAATCTCGCCAGTTCGGTCGGTGGACCCATCATTGACGACAATGATCTCCACTCCTCGCACCCTGCCCTTTTGGACGATGTTCTTTCTCGAATCGAGACATCGCCGCACGGTTGACGAGATGCTTTCTTCTTCATTCAGTGCTGGAATCACGATCGTTAACATGGGCTCAACGCCTGTTCCGTGACTCGTCTCCAAGGTAGCGTTGTCTTGAGGTCTTGTTTCGATTATCGTCATCATCGCGCTCGCTTTACGATCGGGCCGCCGCGGGACCGGAGACAGAGTGGGATTTGGTGGCGTTCAGTAGCTCCGCGAATGGCTGCAGACAAACATCCCACCGATGGTGCTCTTCAACGTACGCACGTCCCGCCTTTCCAAGTTGTGCCGCCTCCCGTGGACTGTCCAGCAGGTGGCAGACGTGGTCGACCCACTGCTGTGTCGTCGATGCCTGCAGGACATGAACACCAGGGGTGACCGACAGACCCTCGAGGGCCCCGGGGGAACCGACGACGGCCTTTTCCATGGCCAACGCTTCGAGAACTTTGTTTTGAATCCCTCGGGCGACACGAAGAGGAGCGACGGTGAGGGCAGCCCGCTCGTAGTGTTCCCGCACATCAGCCACCTCTCCCACCAACTCGACACCGGGCAAATCGGCGAGACGACGAACCTGCGGTGTGGGTCGTCGTCCGACCAGGCTGAATACGGAATTCTCGACCCGCCGATGGATCTCGGGCCAGACCTCGTCGCAAAACCAGGTCACGCCGTCGATATTTGCTCGATAGTCCAGTGCCCCCACGAACGTACAGCGTTTCACATGCTGTCCTTGCGCGGCTTGGCTAGTCGGCATTGATCGCGAGGGTTGGAAGTACTCCAAATCGACTCCATTGGCGACAGCCACCACACGATCAGAGTGAGTCACACTCCGTAATAGATCAGCTTCCGCTTCGCTCACGACCGTCACGGCCTGGCACGATTCCGCCAAATGCGATTCAAGCCTCCGCAATCGATGACCTTCCAGTTGAAACAATTGCCTTCCGACCCATCCGGACTTCGAAGCGTAGTCAAGCCACTTCTGGCTATCCACGTCCACGAGATCGACAATGGTGGGTATCGCGCGAAAGTCTTGTCGATCCAGATAGGGCGCCACACTCGAGCAAAACACGACGATCGCGTCGAAGCGTATCTCGCGGCACCACTGATTAAGTGCCCGCTCGAGCTTCGCCGAACGAAACAGGCCCTCTGTTGCAGTTCGTCCTCGCATGACGGACCAGGCGGCGTTTACCCACCGCCAACGCGAGTGCAGCGGGACGACGCAAACCTGTTGACAAGCCTCTTCCACAAAGCGTTGACTTGCAGCGGATACCGGCTCATCGGCCAAGCATGCCAAGTGAACTTCGTAGCGACTCGCCAAGAAACGGAGAAGATTATAGGAGCGGATCCGATCGCCCTTATCCGGGGGATACGGGAAGCGGTGCACCAAGAACAACACTCGGAGCCCGGTCTCTGAGGCGGATGTGGGTTCGGGCTCCATCGAAGTTATGTCTTGCTTGGTTGCGGCGCCTCAAGCGGCCAGACGTTCGCAGCCAACAGGTCCTGCAGGAATTGCTTGCCGGGATCGACGGGATTCGCCTCGGCCGCGATCGGCAGGGATGTCGCCAGCTGTAGCTTGTAGAGCAATTGCTTTCCGCCGTACTCCAACCGCGGGTTTTCAGAAGCGTTCCAGGTTCCGCCGTCGCTCCAGGCGTAGTACGTCCGCAGCGGCCGTGACTCGAGATCATTGGGTCGCAACGTGAGCATCCAGAACTGGCCCTTGCTGCCGTTCGTGCCGCCACCAATCGCGACCGCTTCCCGACCGCCCTGTGAACGATAGGCCTGACTCGAGTAGCAAACGTCCGGCGTATGCACCGACGTCGGCCCCGGAGGCCCGACGATGACCACAAGGTTTACGAGAGCCTTCGTTGGCCCGTGGACGTAACCGCGGCTAACATAGCCGGCGCAATTCAGCACCTTTCGAACCGGCTCGGCCAGTTGATGCTCCGCGACCATTTCCCAGTCGCCGAAGTTCTTCGGAAACGTCGCCAGCAGCTCGGCGGACTCCGCCAAGTCGACGGGACGCCCCCAGCGATTAGACATGCGACCCTGAAGCACTCCTGAAATCACGATCGCCAACAGGATGAATGTCGAGACAAGGTAGAAGTGATAGCGTCTCATGGGATTCCTTTTTCAACGATCGGAGACTTGCAGCCGACGCGTCAAATCGCGACGAACCGCTTCGCAGCGATGAAGTGGGGTCGCGGCGTTTCGCGGCATCTAAGGCACTCCTGCCAAACTTATCGGCCAACTCCTCGAGCAACAATTTGTCCGCCTTGGTTAATACCTGCGACTGCACTCCGCCTTCGAGCGCCTTTTGAAACATCGCCCGGGCCTGACGCTCGTCGCCGGATCGATAGTACGCCAAGGCCAAATGCAGCACCATCCGAGGATCGACATTGGGCGTCGACACGACCTGAGACAGCACCGCGATCGCCTGATTGCTGTCGCCCATTCTCGCCAGGATCGTCCCCTTCGTATCCAGTAGCGCAGCCTGCTGACCGGAAATCGCAATCGCTTCATCGATATAGGCAAGTGCTTCTGATTGCCGGCCGGGAATCTCCCCAAGCACCGTGGCGAGATTATTGAGAACGGGCACAACGCCAGGTCGCGCTCGGTTGGCCTTTTCCAGCAGCGTTGCGGCATCTTCATTCCGGTCTTGCATCGCGTGGACCGTTGCCAGGGAGTACAGCACATCCGCATCCTCCGGGTGCTTCTTGAGCAACTCGCCCAGCTGTCGCTCAATCGGAAGAAAAACGCTTTCAGGCGCATTTCCAGTGACCATCACACTGACCAGCATTGGAGCAAAGCCGGGTTTGTCCTGGTCGGCCTGGCCCATACTGCTGAGTACCTCCAGGGCCTCGACATGCCTCCCCGCCAGACAGAGTTGACGCACCAACATCCCGTAGGCCTTCGGAACAAGCGACACGACCTTCCGGCGCCAAGCGACGGCCTCGTCATATTCTTCCACCGCCTCATAGACTTGCGCCAAGAGGTTGTAGACTTCTGCCTGCTGTGCGTCCTGATCGGTACCCGACTCCGCAGTATCAATCCATTTCTGAATCATCGGACGGATATCCTCCGTTCGACCCTCCATCGCCACACATCTTGCCTTGAGGAGAAGTAATTGACCGCGGCCCGCCAAACCAAGCGATTCGAGTGCCGCTCGAACGTTTTCTCGATCCAGGACGGCATCCGCTTCGCTTGGCCGGTTATAACGCAACAGAAAGTTGACATAGGTAACGGCGTGGCTCACCTCCGCCTCGTACTCTTTCATCGTCGCTTGGAACTGTTCGTCGGCGGCAAGTGGCTTACCTTCCAATTCGTAAAGGCTTGCCAAGAGTAGTCGATCGATCGCGGCAGGCGGGTCGGCGCTTTCAACAAGTTTCTTCAATAGCTCACGCGCTTCAGCGATGTTTTGCTGCCCGCCACGACGGGCGAGCGCAACGGCCTTGAGACGGTTGTCGATCGGATCGAGTCGCTCGAGAGGACTCGACGCCATGAGGGCCTGGGCCTCCTGCCACGCCTCCTGCCCCCCCCTGGCCGCCAAGATGATCGAGAGCATGCGTCGCGCCGGCCGAGATTCGGCATTCAACGCCAGGCATTCGCGCAGCAAACTCTCCGCCTGCGTCGGATCAGTGGTTAGAAACTGCGCGGCTAATCGGAGTCGCGGTTCCAACCGCTTGGGATCCAATTCCACCGCCCGCCGATACAACTTTTCAGCCTGCTCAGTCTTTCCCAGTAATTCATAGCCTTGCGCCGCCAGGAAAGCTCGTTCGCTCTCGGATGCGTCGGATTGTTTCACCATCGAGGCGAGTGTCGCTTCCGCTGACTTGGCGTCATTTCTTCGCACAAAATAGGAAAAAAGAGCCGCCCAGACACGAGCTTCTTTCGCGTGATCTCTTGCCGCGGACTTGAGGACTTCACCTGCTTCGTCCAGCTCGTCGTTCATCTCCAGTGCCTGAGCAAGCCACACTTTAGGCATCGGCGAATCTGGCTGTCGCTGGACGGTTTCGCGAGCTCGAGCAACGGCTTCGGCGACGTCGTCCAACTGCATCGCAACCGCGATCGAAAGGCTCGCCAGGTTTTGGGACTCGTCGACAACACTCTTCCATCGCTTCATGTACTCGTCTGCTTCCGCAAACCGCTGAGCTCGATAGAGCAGCCCGACCAGGATGCGGAGCGAGGAGACATCGCCTGCACCCGCTTCAATCAAGCGTTGATAGGCGTCGATCGCACCGGCTTCATCTCCGTGACTCAGCCGCACCAAGGCATCAAGCGAATCCGTCTTGGGCCAACTGGGTCTCAAACTTGCGATTTCCGCGTTCAGCGTCGCGGCCGTCTTAATGGCGTCCTCATCCCTCGAGCCACTCAGCAGAAGGCGGTTAGCGCGGTAGTACCGCCAATAGACACCTTCGGCACCTTCAAGCTGCTGCAACTGCTGCTCCCACGCCTCCAACTGCTGAAAATCGCGCTGAGCGAGGTCCAGCTCCGCCAAGTTCAACAAATAGCTGCGCTGAGCAGGGAAAGTCCGGTGTAATTCGAGCAGGCCTTCGCGAACCGCCTTGATATTGCCCGCACGGCGGTACAGAGCGTTCGAGAGGCCGAGCGCGTCTCGACGCTCGTCTCCCTCGGCCAGCGACAGAGCCTTTTCGACCTGCGGCCGCGCCTTATCGAGGTCTCCGCGGAGGGCAAGAAGTTCGGCGGCGAGCAAATGCTTCGCGGCCTGGCTTTCGCTCAGTTCGACGAATCGGCGAGCAGCTCGGTTCGACCCCTGCGAATCCCCCAGACGCTGGTACGCGACGGCAAGCTGTCGGAACAAGGCTGCGTCATCAGGCGTGCCGCTTTCAGCGGCGGCCAAGATCTGCAGAGCTCGCTGCTTGCCCTCGCTTCCCTCACTCAGCATGACCTGGTCAACTTCGATCAGTTTCAGTCTCCACTCGTCCGGCTTGACTCGCTGGGCTGCCTCAAGGGCTTCCTGGAACGACTGCCAGCTTCGCGCGGCAACCGGCATACTCGCCTGCAATCTCAGATGGGCGCGGACAACACCCAACCAGACGTCGCCGCTAATCGCTTCCTTGTCGATTTCGAGGGCCCTTCCGTAGTGGTCCACGGCCGATTGCCAATCCCCGGCGGCCGCAAATGCTTCGGCAGCCAGCAACTGCGTTGATGGTGACTTGAGCGCGAGCGACGCGGCCTTCTTCCCCGAGCCGGCCGCCAGATCGAACTGGCCGGTCGAGTTGTAAAGTGCAGCCAACAGCGAGTACATCTCCAATCTTTCTGACGAAGGCCCTTGGTCGGCTGCCACCTGCTCCCAGGTCTGAATAACGCCTTGAAGCAATCGCAATGCCTCGATCTCCTGACGTCGTGCCAGTGCGAGCTTGGCCCGCAGAAAATTGACCCGTGACTCCAACAAGAGCGATTGCTTGCGGGAAAGTGTCAGGTCCCAACGACCGACCAAATTCGCTACGGCGACGGCGAGATCCTCAATGACTTTCTCGGCTTCTTCAGGCTTCCCCTGGGCAAGCAAAACGGTTGCCAATCGCCGATTCAGTTCGACGGGGTCGTCCGACGTCTTCTCGAGTCCCTCGCGCCAGACTGCGCAAGCTTCGTCGTTTTTCTGCTGCAACATTCGAACTGATCCCAGACCGATGTAGCCGACAGACTGACGCGGTGTTAGCCTGATGACGCGCTGGTACAATTCGTCAGCGTGGGAAAGTTGCTCGTCTTGTTCAGCGACGACTTGCTGATTCCCGCTTCGGAATACATCTTGAAGAGCTTGATTAGCAGCGGCAGACACGATGCCAATATCTTCGGGTCCCAGCTCGAGTGCCTTATCGAGACACGTTTGATGATCCGGAAGGCTGAAGCTGATACGGTAGAAGTAAAGGGCCAGCCATGCCTGAGCGTTGGCTTGATTCGCGTCCTCGCCAATCATATTCTCCATGATCTCGTTCGCCCTTTTCTCGCGCTCAGTTCGAGTCGGCACGGAACTGATCGATTCGGTCCTGAGCATCATCGCCGCCGTCGAGGCCAACTCGACGTCACCGGGATTGATTTTCAATGCCGCCTCGAGCGATTCAAAGGCTTCGTCCTTGGCGCTTGCATCTCCAGACCGCGACTTCGAAAGTCGCGCGAGCGCTTGGATTCGAGTGGAAAAGGCCTCATCTTGCAGCGTTTCGATCCGCGCCTCAGCCTCCGGGTAGCGACCAACCTCGACTAGCAGTTCCGCGAGATCACGATTTAGCTTGGTCACCTGTTGTGGATCGGTGACGATTCCAAGGGCCCGATACAACAGTTCGATCCCGCGTTCTTTTTCGTCAAGCGTGACCGCCTTTGCACCGTAGGTTTCGGCCAAACGCGCCCACACGTCGTCATCGCGCGGACGCAGCTGAAGGTATCGGAAGAGATAGTTGGCAGCTCCCAACCATTCGCCGTCAGCCTCGAGCTGGTCAGCTCGCTCAATCATCGCGTCCGTCAGTTTTTCGGATTGGGTGCGATACCGCACGAAGAACAAGAGCGAGAAGACCCCTATGCCGACAACAAGCCCCAACAACCAGCGCCATTTAATCTTGATGGCGAAAGCGCGTCTTGACTCGGAGCTAATGGCTTGGCCGTATGATTTCACACTTGGTCTCTTTGAACTTGCCGAGGAGGACATTGGAATCGTTTGAAATCGATCCGAGCTTAAGCGTCAGCCGACACGTAAGGGTACCGTCCATAGGCAGCAGCATATTTGCCAGGAGGAACACCTGTCAGCACAACTCCAAGTGGCTTCGCGTCGGCCTCGGCAAGCCTTTCGCAGGTTTCGTGAACTTGAGCCGATCGACTGAAATTGCGCCTCGCGCAAACAATGCTTGCATCAGCAACCGACGCGACCACCAGCGACTCGCTGGACGAAAGGACGGGTGGGGCATCAATGACGATGAACCGATATCGCTCGCGCAACTGCGCAATCAGGTCCCTAAACTTGTCGTTTCCCAACAACCGGTGCGGACTATCTGCCAGACGTCCGGCCGGAAGGAGGTGCAATACATCACTGGCCGTCCTGTTAACGGCGTCATCCAGAGTGCAGTCGTCTGTGAGGAGCTGAGCCAAACCTGGCTCATTGGGAATCCCAAAAATCCGATGGATATCGGGCGACCGCATGTCCGCGTCAATGATGAGTGTCGGCTCGCCCAATGATGTCGCGATGGAATAGCCCAACTGAGACGCAAGGCTGGTCTTCCCTTCGCTGCTCACGCCGCTGCAAATCGCAAGCACATGAACGTCTCGATACCCTTTCGCGAGCCGCAATCGTGTCCGCAGATTATGAACACTTTCGTCGAAGAGCGACTGCCCGCGAGTCTGTTCGCCAGGATGAACTGTCTTGCCCGGCAGTGCGGCGATCTCCCCAACGACTCGCACATTGTACTTGAGCAACTGCGATCGATCACCGATACGACGGCGAGTTTGCTCCCAGCCGATTGCCAGGCCGAAGGGCGCTATCATCCCGAGCAGGCAAACGGCCAACAGCTTTTTTGTCGGAACATTCTCCACGGGTTTCTTCGGAAGATCCCCTTCTTCGAACAGCTTGCGATGCTCCGGTGCACCCAATTCGGTCTGGAGCGACAAGCGACGAGACGATATGGTCCTGTGAATCGCCTCTTGCCTTGCCAGTTCATCCCGCATGAATTCCAAATCTAGTGAACGGCCGCTCACTTGGGAAAGTCGTTGACTCTCATCGGCAAGCCGCTTCTCGATCACGCTTCGGGCGGTCGACGAGAATGCCAACTTCGACTCCAATTCACTAAGCCGCTGCTGTTGGCGGGATAACTGCTGGGCCTTAGTTTGCTCTACCAGCTCACCGAGAATCTGACGGCGTCGCTCTTGCAGGCTTGATTCCAGGTTATCCAGATCTCGCTTCAACCGCTGGTAAGTGGGCTTTTCGCTCGCATTCTTCAACTTTGAATCCAAGTCGTCCAGTTGTGACCTGCGTCTGGCAATTTCCAGCGTGTGAGCAGTCACGTCGGGGTGCGCTTCAATCTGCCCTATAAGCTCGGGATCCAGCGAGACGTCTTCTTTGTCGGGATGCTTCGCAAGGAAGTCGTTCAGCGCCATCAACTCGGCCTGGGTAACTTTCTCTTCCACATCGATTGTAGTTAGCTGCTCCATCAACGAGCTGTAATACTCGCGTCCGTCACTTTGACTCGAGCTCTTCTCGTCAATTGAATCGCGTCCGGTAAGTTCCTTGACTCGCTCCCGCAACTCTTCCTGCTTGCCAGCGATGACCCTCTCAAGATTCTGCTCTTCGCGTATAAGCAGCTGAATCACATTGCTCGTTTCCTCGTCATCACTCTCAATACTGACCTTAAGATAAGCGTCTGCCACCGCATCAACAACGGCCTTCGCGTGGTCCGGCCGTTCATGCCGAAACTTGACTTCGTAGAGCTCCGACCGGGCCACTTGCCGAAATATCAAGCCATTTTGCAGCCAGCGAATCGGATCCGGCTGGGTCAACGCTTCATCCACCTGGGCGAGGCTTTCGAGCGCTATACTGAGGACCTTGCGGGATTTCATCAATTGAATTTGGGTTGTCCCGCTCGTTGACGCGTCTGCCCCCCGAAACGCGATGTAGGGAGCATGCGACCGTAACAGCAGCGTCGCAGTCGACTCGTAGAGCGGTACAAAACTCATCCAGAGGTAGGCTGTTCCGGCAGACGCGAGAACCAATCCAACCGGCAATGCGAATTTCCACCATCGCGCCGCGGCGTAAAGGCCCTGACTAACCAGCACCATAATGGCGTCAAAGCCGTTCGCGGGCTGAGGCGAAACGTCTAAGTGAGGACCTAAGTGGCCCCCCAGTGCAACCTCACGATCCGCGAGGCCTGCTTGAGAGGCGCCTCCGGACGGCCCGACCTCCGTCGCAGCTTTGCCTTCGAATGCTGAACCGCCTGGCTCAATCGACATACTCAATTATCCCCTCGTACCGCGGTACAAACACTCATTTTACAGACCACAACCTTGGTTGGTTCGCAAATTATTGGGCCCGAACGGTATGCACATCGCGGAGCTGCAGTCGGCAAAGACTCAGCTGCGCAAATTGGACGACCGTTCGCCTGAGATGGCGGGAGACAGTGCGGCGGGATGGGCGGCGTCTGCCGAGGCAAGTGCGTACTCCTCGTGGAAGATCTTCCCCGCATACCAGAGGACTAGGCCCAGCATCGCCGCAGCAAGCGGGATCATGATGACACCTGCAATGTCATGCGAAAACTTATCGGCTGCCTCACCGGAAACGTGGACCTGAAGCAAGCACGTCCCCACGATGCGGAGCGAGTTCGCAATTAGCGCCACGGGCACAACCGCCAACAGGACCAGCGACTTGACCCACCAGGTCCGGCGTACCAACGCGACGTAAAGATAGGCGAGCGCGGAGATACCAATGAAGATTCGCAAGCCAGAACAGGCCTCGGCCACTCCGAAGTGCATGTCTCCGATCCAGATCGTATTGCCCTCGGAAATGGCTGGCTGCCCCAGCACGACCAGTGTCGCACTGCTCATCTTGGTCGCCAAGCTCTGGAGCGGTGCGCGAAACAACTGCTCGACGCGAAACGGAAGGGGAATCATGAAAATCAAGAGACCGATCGACGGCAAGCAAAACCACAAAACCTGCCACCCGGCCAATGCGACGATGATGCCGGTCAACAGCAGCAACATCGACCATCCATCCACGGCGTCAAGGTAGACCCGTGCCCCCAAGTATCGCACCAGAAGGCTCGCCAACACCAACGCAAGCCCCGAGATGATCGCAGGCTGGAGGGCATCGGACGGAAACTTTTCCCGTCGCGCCCAGAGAATCCAAGCGGCGAACGGCAATACAAGGAAGCCATGTGAATAGTCGGGCTCATTACTCCACGCGTTCAACAATTGAACCCAAGTTGGCCAGTAAGCCCAGCAAAAACCGATCAATAGCAATGCCGAGACGAGCAACCACGCGTTCCTTGGCGGCACCTCGACGGCCGCATCCGCTCCCGGCCCGCTGAGCGTCCGCAGCGCGAGCCGAGGAGCGGCCCAACTTGCGGCTGTGCGAATCGCGCGGCGACTTCGGCTTGCTGACGCTTGGTCGACGTGACGATTCTCGACGTGAACTTGACATAACAGACGATTAACTCGAAGTTGAAAAGGAAGGCTTAAGACGCGATGCCCCCGGCCCAAGAGCGACTTAAGTCGCGAATAGATCGCCCCGGAGGCAGGGGACGTGGACCAGCGATGCTGCGCGAGGCGGGAGCATTCCTTTGCGGCGGCGCGGACTCCGTCCTTCTCGGTTGCCTAAGGCACCAAGTGACGAGGGCCGCGATCCCAATTCAGGGTTTCGCACCGGGCGGCACTTAACCTGCAAGGCACCGTCGCATCCATGTCCGAATCCACCCTCCCTGAGAGGCAATCCATTCCTTCAATAGGTGTGGGGCCGAGCCCTTCGAGTTCGATCCTATCAGTTCGCAAAATCCAATTCAAGCAATGCGCATCCTGAACGGCGGGAAAATAGATTTCGCTTGGCCGAAAAGTCAGGAAGTGTCAAAGGCTTGGGTAATCCGGACATCGGACAAGGACCGTCTTTCAGCGGAATCACGGCACTGTCACGCTCGCGGAAGTGACGCAGCGCTTGAAGGATGTTGACCGGATCGCACGAAGCTGGGCAAGGCCAATCCGGCCGCAACCATCTGCGTTGGGATGCCACCCCACCGTCGCGTGTGATTCCGTTCGGGGGGCCTTGACGATCTAAAGATAGCCCACGTTGGCAGTGCTTCCTTTTCTTGACACGCGCCGTCCGACAAGAAGTCGAAGCACTTCCCGTTGCGAGCAGTTTCATTCGAATGACCTGGCCGAACGCCCGTGCAACCTCCATGCGTCGACATCCTTGCCGCCCGGGACCGCGTCGGTTCCCGCTCGCCTTGCCGACGGCGTCACGGCTTTCTGCCGGGCGGCGCGATTGCCCGACATCGCATCAAGCGGCGAACGCGGGAAGGTTACTAAGGCAAAACTTCGACGCAGGACGGAAGTACTCGCGGTCATCGTCAAGCATGGGCTGCCGAAGCAGTTCAGCGCGGTGAAACAGATGTCCGTAGATGCGATCGTACATCGGATAACGTTCCTGATCCATCCGCACAAAGTCGTGCTCACACGCCACAGCCGGATGATCGCGAACACAGGCGTACTGCTTTACTTCGCCAATTTGCTCGACGCCCAAGAGGCGACGGTAAAAACGCGAGTGCCGCGGATGGATTGCGATCAACAGACGGTCAATGTCATTGCGCCGACAATACTGGCACGTCAGACCCAGCAGTTGCACGAACACATCCAACATCCGACTTCTCGAGAAGTAGTCCTGACGCGATGCCAAGCACGACACCTCGGCCAAGTAGCAGCCATTCTTGCGTCGCTCGTCAATCTCGCTGGCATAAATGGATTGCATTGGCAGACCCGCGAAATCGTCGCTGACTAGGGTCAACGTGTAAACCACGTTTCCCTCATGGCGTGCGATGAAGACGTCCGTCGTCGCGACAAGGTGGAAGGGCGTGACGCGCATTTCGTAAGGATTCGAGTCGATCAGACCTCCTTGCGTGTAGGCGTCATAGACGAGTCGAAAAGCGGCCTCCCGTTCTTCGCGACAGCTCGCAATCTTGTATGTAATACCGTCAATCGTCGTGCATTCGCGATGCAATTTCGAACGTGCTGAAAGGGCGGATAGAGCAGCGCGACTCGTCGAGTTGCGAATGGCGACTTCCGGCTCTTCCCGGTCGGTCGTGGTCGTCGTCCGGATCATGATAGTCTCCGGGATGCATCCGAACTGCCGTCAATGCAGCAGACACGGGGCAACCGTAATGTCACGGATGCGTGATGGGCGTGATGGGATTGAGACAAGAGATGAGGTGTATTCGGACGATTTAGAGGAGTTTGGCGCGACCGGAATCGGTCATGTGAAAGGAGGAAAAATGCCAAACAGTCTCATTCATCCTAGGAAACGTAGGTCCAAGTAAGTCGTTGTCAACTTCGGCCCCTGGTCTCCGATGAATCTCCGCGCTTTCCGTTCTGAAATGGGGGACACAAACGGCTAGGCGGTTAACGCCTTGGCCGGACGTCGGGCCTGCTCCAGCGTCGAGCGGAGGGCGACAAGCGATTCTCGATCAAAGGGACCACATCCGAAGCAATCTTCTTCGGTGCACGTTTCGATCAAACGTGTGATCGTCTCGACCAGCTCCGTGAGATCTTGTCCATCGAGATCGAGCTTAACGTAGTCACGCAGCCAAATTCCGACGGTCAGGGCATCATCGAGCGCCTCGCTCGCAACCTTCAGCTGGCTTCCACCTGCTTCGCAGTCGTCACCTTCCGCCAGTCGCTCGAGAACGTCGAGCAGTTCCTGCGCTTGGCTGGGTAACAAAGTAAGACTTACCGCGTCGGATCCGCAATTTGGGTCGTTCATCGCAAGAATTCTCCTCGTCGTCAGCTCATTGTTGCAAACTCTGAAACAAGTCATGGACACGAAACTCGGCACTTCGCAAACCGACTACAAGGCCGTGCTCATGCCGGGAATGTCATGGCAGGCGTCGAAACACAATCGCAGCGTTTTGACCTCCAAATCCGCAAGAGACCGACATCGCGCAGTCCACCGCGCGCTCCCGCGCTCTATTGGGAGTATAGTCCAGTCGGCACTGAGGATCGGGGGTCACATAGTTAGCCGTCGGGGGCACGATTCCGTGCCGTATCGCAAGCACAGAAAAGATTGCCTCCATCGCACCGGTTGCCCCAAGACAATGCCCCGTAACCCCCTTCGTGGAAGAAACCGATAGCCGCTTCACGTTTTCACCGAAGACCATTTCCAACGCCGAACTCTCGCTTGCATCGTTCGCCTGAGTTGAGGTCCCATGAGCGTTAACGTAATCCACGGCCTCGACACCGAGCCGCGCCGACCTCAAAGTGGCTGCGATGCAGCGTCCGATGCCCATGCCTTCCGGTGTGGATCGTGTGATGTGATGTGCGTCGGCGGAAAGACCGTATCCGACCAACTCAGCCAGGATCTCGGCGCCCCGCCGTTCCGCATGTTCGAATTCTTCAATCACCATCACCGCGGCACCCTCTCCCATGACGAACCCATCCCGGTGGAGGTCGAAGGGACAAGAAGCCTGCTGGGGAGTCGTGTCTCTCGTACTTAAGGCGCCCATTCGAGCAAAGGAAGCGATGGACAAGGGACTGATCGCCGCCTCGGCGCCGCCTGCAAACATCACGTCGGCCATGCCCGTTGCGACGTGCAAATAGGCCTCACCGATCGCATGCGTTCCACTGGCACAAGCGGTTGACACCGAGAGATTGGGGCCCTGCAAACCAAACGTGATGGCCGGGAACCCCGCCGCCATGTTGGGCGGGACGTAGGCCAAGAGCAGGGGCGAAACACGCCGGGGACCCTTTTCCCGCAGGACGCCAGCCTCCGCCTCAATCTCACCAAACCCCCCGATCCCAACACCCAAACAACAACCGATGCGCTCGGTGTTCGTCGCGTCCTCCAGCCCCGCCCGCGCGCGCGCCTCGCTCAATGCCGCGGTGGCAAACTGCACAAAGCGTGTCGATTGTCGAGATTCTTTCTTGCTCAAGACCGTCGTGGGGTCGAACCCCCGAACTTCCGCCGCGATTTGCACCGGTAGGTCCGACGCGTCAAAAAGAGAGATCGGTGCGACCGCGGACCGACCGGAAACGACCCGGTCCCACGCGGCGCTGACGGTGTTCCCGCCCGGCGCAACCATTCCCATTCCGGTTACAACGACTCGCCGCATCATCTTGCGTACTCTCGAAGGACAAAGTGCACAGAAAAAATTAGCGTCCAGACTCGATTCTGCCCGCGGCGTCTCGGGCCATGATCGCAACGAGACAAACCGCTCCGTCTGGTCTGACGAAGCGTACCTCCACGTCGGTGCGTGTCAAAACTTCGGACGGCGCCGCGACGTCCGCATCGACCTTGAGCCCGACGACGGCAAGACTGAGATAGACTGCCAACAGAAAGTGTGTCATTCGGCGGCGATTTTTCGACTGGGTCCCGTGCAGATCTGGCCGCAGGAATGACGCACGACTTCGGAAAAACGCCGGAGCGCACAAGACTTACGCGTGTTTGCGGTCATCAAGTAGACCACATCTCAGCTTGACGCCGCGGTAATTCAACGATGAAGAGGTCGGAAATGAGTAGCAATGGGGAATGTCCGTCAGATCTCCGACAGTGGCCGAGAACGCTCAACGTGAACGAGGCGGTCGAGCTACATTTCAAGCGTCCCGCCACGATCCTGGATGAGTCGCCTGAAGGACTGGGACTATTGGCGGCCGAGATCGGTGATCTCAAGATAGATGAACGTATCGAGGTTCAGGAGCTGCGAGGAGACTGTCGTTTGACGGTGCGCGTGGCTCATTTGCATCGCGTCGAGGACGGTAAGTGGTATGTCGGTATCGAGTTCGAATCCTTCCACTTGCCTGGCATCCATGAGTACCCCCATTTACCCAGAACCACCTGACTCACGCGATCTCGTGAAACGACGGGGCGGCTCGGCGCGGTTGATTCACTCTCGACACTCGGCGGCGAGTCGTGGCTTCACGAAAGCCAATCAAACACGTTCGGTGTCAAGGCCCCATCAGGACAACTTTGCCCCGTTACGCAAACCCCCGAAATCGTTAGTCCTCCGCCTAAACCGTGAAATCCTGGCTCGAACGCGCAATCTGCTTGCACGGGAGACCGAAGCTTGGTACTTTGGTCCAAACGTACCCACCTATACGGACTATCGAGATTTTCCCAACCGTCCGATAACTTCGCATCAGCTTAGCTTTACCGGCCGGTTGCCTCTCAGCCCGTCTTGGAGTAACAACGTCGCAGCCCGAGACGCGAAGCAGGAGTGGTCCAGTGTCACCTGAGCAGAGTCACTACGGCGGAAGGGTTGAAGCGTTGAAGCCCGAGAGGCAAGATCGGCCGACTCGCGAGTCGCGGGATGTTGGACGACCGGCCGATCAATCGGGCACTTGGCTCAATGCGTTCACGGTCGACGTCGAGGACTATTTCCAGGTCTCGGCCTTCGAGAATGAGGTCCCGCGAAATAGCTGGAATTCATACCCGAGTCGAGTTGTAGCAAACACGCTGCGTCTCCTGGAAAAGCTTTCTGACAATGAAGTCTACGGGACGTTCTTCGTCGTAGGCTGGATCGCAGAGCGGTTCCCGGATTTGGTCCTCGCGATCCGGCAGGCGGGCCATGAGATCGGATCTCACAGTTATTGGCACCGCTTGATCTACAACTTGACCCCGGATGAGTTTCGTGACGACTTAACGCGCTCGCGAAATGCACTTGAGGACATACTCGGCGAGCCGATTCAGATTTTCCGTGCGCCGAGCTTTCTCAATTACGCACCGATCCACGTGGGCACTTGAGATACTGATCGAAGAAGGCTTTCGCGTGGATTCGAGCATCTTTCCCGTCTACCACGACCGCTACGGGATGCCCAACGCCAATCCGTCAATCCACGTGGTGAACACGCCTTCCGGGCAGATCTGGGAATGCCCACCTTCCGTCGTTCGGGTCGCGAGCCTCAACCTGCCCGTCTCCGGCGGTGGCTATTTCCGGATCTACCCCGAGGCGCTATCACACCGGTGGCTCAATCAGGTCAATCAGCACGACGGCCGACCCTTTATCTTCTATGTCCATCCTTGGGAAATCGACCCAAGTCAGCCTCGGCTGAATGCCGGCTCGGTGATCTCTCGCTGGCGTCACTATTGGAATCTGAGTAAGACCGAGGCGAAACTCGAACGGCTAATGAATGCCTTTCAGTTCGGGACGCTAACGGAGGTTCTCGGGCGCGAAGTCGAACGCCGTTCGCTGTCTGGCGTTCCGATCTCGCGAGCTACTTAGCCGCGGTTCTGCGGTGTTGGCCGAATGATGCCGGCCCAGCGGTCGCGAAGCGAAGGTCGCTGCAGTAGAATCTTCGTTCGAGCGACATTGCCGTGCGACGGAGTCATCGGATGGGCTGCCAGTGGCAGCATCGATTTGATTCGGCGAGCAGGGCGGCTCGGCCAACAGGAGGACGCCCCTCCGGCCAACGCGGCGAGTTCAGCGGGAAAGTCAGTCGCGGCACAGGCGGGATATGGCACGACGGCTTGGAAGTCATGAACGAGCAACGAATTCCCTGGCATCGCGAACTGAATCGCTACCATTGGTTTGTCCTGATCGTCGCCGCTCTCGGGTGGCTGTTCGACTGCCTGGATCAGCAGTTGTTCATCCTCGCTCGGCAACCCGCCATGCAGGATCTGCTGCGTCCCAGTGATCCCGGCCAGTTGAAAGCCATGGTCGACGCGTACGCCGGTTACGCGACGTCCATCTTCTTAGTCGGCTGGGCCAGCGGAGGGCTCTTGTTTGGAGTCTTGGGCGATCGGATTGGCCGAGCGAAGACGATGATGATCACGATCCTGCTGTATTCGCTCTTCACCGGACTGAGCGCGCTGAGCGTCACCTTCTGGGATTTCGCTCTGTATCGATTCCTCACCGGGCTGGGAGTGGGCGGTGAGTTTGCGGTAGGTGTCGCCCTTGTGGCGGAAGTCATGCCCGCCCGTGCTCGGCCCTACGCCCTGAGTATGCTGCAAGCCCTGTCGGCACTCGGCAACGTGACGGCCGCTTTGCTCAGCATGACCATGGGCGGACTCATGGAACGCGGTCTGGTCGACAACGTGTGGCGGCCGCTGTTTGTCGTCGGCGCCGTCCCGGCACTCCTGGCGCTCGTCATTCGACGGCGGCTAAAAGAGCCGGAACAGTGGCAGCATGCGTCGCACGATGGAACGGCCGCGCGGCAGCTTGGATCCTATCGCGCCCTGTTCAGCCACCCGCGTTGGCGGAGGAACGCGCTGGTCGGCTTGGGGCTTGCGTTCTCCGGTGTCGTCGGACTCTGGGCTGTCGGCTTCTTCACGATGGATCTGGTCGGCAATGTGCTCACGAAACGATTCGAGACCGCCGGGATGTCACACAATGAGGTCGTCGGCCGAGTGGCTTATTGGAAAGGGATCACGTCCCTGATGATCAACGGCGGTGCGTTTCTGGGCATGTACAGCTTCGGCGTCGTGACTCAACAGCTGGGCCGTAAGCCCACCTTCGCACTCGCCTTTATCGCCGCCTTGTTCAGCACGGCAACGGTTTTCGCGTTCCTTAACGAGTTCTGGCAAATCTTCGTGCTCGTGCCCATCATGGGCTTCTGCCAATTGTCGCTTTTCGCTGGCTACGCGATCTACTTCCCGGAACTGTTCCCCACGCATTTGCGCAGCACGGGGACAAGTTTCTGCTACAACGTGGGACGATTTATCGCGGCCATCGGCCCCGCGCTGCTCGGGTTGCTGACGAGCCGCGTTTTCGCCGGCACCGAAGAGCCGCTGCGGTACGCCGGCTTGACGATGTGCAGTATCTTCTTGGTGGGCCTGCTGGTCCTTCCGTTCGCTCCGGAAACGAAGGACCAACCGCTGCCAGATTAGCTCCGCCGCGAGGCGACGACTCCCGCTCGACGACGGCGCACGAGGCCCATGCCCAGCAGCGAAGACACGAGGATCACCGTGGAAGTTGGCTCCGGGACACTCGTGACCACTAAATTGTCAAATACCACCGCTTCGAACGGCATGTTGACCGTCAGCGAAATCACCAACTCGCTGCCCGTCCCGTCCAAGGCAGTCGAAAACGTATCCAACTGGCCCGCACCCGACCCATCCGCCGGTGTCTTGTCCAGGTAGAGGTTGTCGGCCGCCATTCCCGTATCCGCGAGGATCTTCGTGACCGCGTTGTCACCTGACGCCAACAGCAGCCGCCCGCCGCCGGACGGTCCGCCCGAATCCATGGGACGTGTCGCAAACGAGGGATCCGCGTCGACGGCCGCCAGACTGAACAGCGTTTGCACAGGACCACCATCGATCTGAGCCGTCATGATGAATGACGTATCGGGACTGAAACCACCAAAGCTATCGTTTGAAATCCCACCGAGCTCCAGGCTGGCGACCAGATTCGTCGCGCCCGCAATATTGAACGTCCAGCTGGCGGCCTGTTCCGCCCCGAACTCGTCGCTGTCGGAGATCGCGAAGTAGCTGTTGTCAAAATCGCTGTTTTGCCCGTAGACCCCCTCGCTGTCGTCCGGGACCACGGCGCCTCCCACTGGATCGGAATAGGGAATGACGCTGTCATCCCCGATGCTGAACGGCACGCCCGGCGGAGTCCCCTGCGGCCACGTATTCCGGCTGCCGACGCCAAAATAATCGCCAGGACCGCCGTCCAGGGCCGGCACGGAACTGCTCGTCAAGTTCAGCGCCCCGCCGTCGAAGTCTTCCCGAGCGATCACCTGTCCATAGGCCGCGGACACGGTGATCCAAAGCAACAGAAACGGGCTGATCATCGACGTCAAACAACGTGTGTGGATCTTCATCAGACTTCAAACCTCTTGAGTTCGCCACGCAGGGATCGTGCGTTGGGAAAAGGGGGCAGGTCCCAACCCCAAATCTTAGCTGCGACACAACGCCAACCAACCCAAACTACCTCACCTGCCTCAGGCTACAAGAATCTCTCGTCGACTTCAATTGGCTTGCGGGCCCATTCGATGGATCTTCATCAACGGCGACATTGGTGCGTGCCAGGTGCTTCGAACCCATGGCACCAATCGCGGTGGGCAGTCGGCGTCGACGCCGCCCGCAAGTCGCCACTCGGCTACAATACGGGCGTTAGTGCACCCGGAGAAGGTCCCAATGAACCGCCCAACTCGACGTGAATTCGTGGAATGGTCAGCGGCTGCCACCGCGCTGGGGTGGTCCCTTGCCCCCGGCCGACTGACAGGAGCCGATGATCCTGGACTGGCCGCGAGCGGACTGCGACTGGCTCCCTTTCGGTTCGACGTGACTCCTCCCCAGGGGCATTCACTCTGCGGCGGTTGGATCCAAAGCGTGGTTGGCGTGGACGATTCGCTCGAGGCCATCGGATTCGTCTTGTTAGGTTTTGGCCAACCGGTGGTTATTTGTGCCGTCGACTGGACCGGGCTGCTGAACGACGCTCATATTCAATGGCGACGTGCGCTGGCGGAGGCAGCCGGAACCAGCGCTGAACGGGTCGCCGTCCAATGCGTGCATCAACACAACGCTCCCTTTGCCTGCCTCGAAGCCGAACGAATTGTGGCGCAACAGAAGGATCTCCCTCACATCGTCGATCTCGACTTTTTTCACGATTGCCTGGATCGCGGCCGCGCGGCGGTGGTCCGCGGCCTGGAGCACGCTCGAGCTGTCACGCACGTCGCCTGCGGACAGGCCAAGGCCCAGCAAGTCGCCTCGAATCGGCGAATCGCACGCTCGGCAGATGGACGGGTCACGGCCAGTCGCAGCAGCAGTTGCGATGACGCCTCGTTAAGAGCAATGCCCGAAGGTCGAATCGATCCATGGCTGAAAACCGTTTCCTTTTTTGATGGGCCAAGCAAGATCGCGGCCTGCCATTACTACGCTACGCACCCGATGAGTTACTACGGAGATGGCCGCGTCAGTAGCGATTTCGTCGGATTGGCGCGAAAACAGCGACAGCGTGAGGAACCGGACTGCCTGCACGTTTACTTCACGGGCTGCGCCGGCGATGTCGCGGCTGGAAAGTACAATGACGGGTCCAAGGAGAATCGCGGAGTGCTCGCGCAGCGCATCTACGATGCCATCGTTCGATCGGAGACCGCGGCTCAAGCTGCGCCGATTGAGCAAGTGGCGTGGCGAACGGCCGAAGTCTTGCCTCCTCCGCGAACCGATCTATCGGCCGACGCGTTGCTGTCGCAGATTTCCGATAAGCAGCAGCAGATTGTCAACCGCAATCGACCCTCGTACATGCTCAGCTGGCTCCGTCGCGTTGAGGCGAAGGTCCCGATCGTGTTGAGTTCATTGCGAGTGAACGAGATATCTTTGCTGCATTTGCCCGCGGAATGTTTTGTCGAATACCAACTGCGGTCGCAACAGTTCGCACCGTCGCGGTTCGTCGCCACGGCGGCTTATGGGGATGGCGGACCATGGTACATTCCGGTGCGCGAAGAGTACGCCTGCGGCGGCTATGAGGTAGGCGTCGCATTCTGCGATCCCGAAGTCGACCCGATCTTGAGCGACGTCATTCGATCGCTGCTTGTGGCCTAGTGCCGTGTCAGCGTTGGGAAAAGGGGTCAGGTCCCAAAAGTGCGAAGCACCCGAAGGGCCGTTCCGGCTTTTGGGACCTGACCCCTTTTCCCAACCCTTGCAAGAGAGGCGTTGTGACTGCGGCGAATCGCGGTGTCGCATCACGGCAGCGGGACCTCACAGCAACGGGCTGATCAAACGCAAGGTATTTTCCACGACGCGATTGCCCAGCGAGCGACGACTCCAGACTTCAGGGTCGAGCATATCCGAGTCGGCGATATAGGTTTCCTGCAGCTTGCGCAATTCGACGGCGAATGTGGGCTCATAGATAAACAGGGCAACTTCGAAATTCAGCCAAAAGCTGCGCATGTCCAAGTTCACGGTGCCGAACATTGAGAGCGACCGATCCACAACGATGGACTTCGTGTGCAGCAATCCGCCACGGTACAAGTAGATTTTGACGCCAGTGCCCAGCAGGTCCTCGTAATAGGATCGGCTGGCGTAGCGCGTCAGAATCGAGTCGACTTTTTCTGGAACGATCATCGAAACTCGCACGCCACGCGCGGCGGCGCCGCGTAGCGCACGGAGCAGCGAGTCGTCGGGCACCAGGTAGGGTGTGGTCAATACCAATTCATCTTGTGCGCAATAGATCAAGGCAAGAATCATTTGGATCAGGCCGTCGCCGGTCTCGCCCGGTCCCGACGGGATCACCTGGACATCAGCGGGCCCCTGAGGCTCGGCCATCCGAAGGCCCGCGCTTTCGATCAGCGACTGGATGGACTCACCGGTTTCCAGCGACCAGTCCCCGATCATCGTCGCCGCGAGTACCGCCACGGCTGATCCTTGGACACGGGCCATGGCATCCACCCATTCGCCGACGCCGGAGTCCTGCTTGAAGAAGCGGGGATCGACCAGGTTCATGCTGCCGGTCCACGCCACGTTACCATCGATGACAATGATCTTTCGATGTAGACGCAGATCGGTTCGGCCCACGAATGTGCGGAACAGCCCGACTGGCAACGCGGCACGCAGCTGAACTCCGGCGGCCTGCAACCGCTGTGGCTGAGTTCCCCGCCACCACGGCCTCGCGCCCAGTGCGTCGATCAGCACGCGACAGTTCACGCCTCGCTCAGCGGCTCGGATGACCGCCTCCAGCACGTCGTCCGCCTTGCCACCTTCGCTCCAGATATAGAATTCCATTAGGACGCTTGTCTGCGCCGCATCAATGTCTCGAACGATGGTATCGAGCGTCTCCAAGGTTTCCGTCAAGAGTTCCAAGCGGCTGCCGCGGACGGTTGGACTTCCGACCATCTGCCATCCGAGGCGATCCATGCCGTGCGCCCCGGGGCTATGACGGGACCATTCGACGTCGGTAAATCCGTCGGCAATCGCCAATTCCGCAATCTCCCGAAAGTCCCCGCGCAATGCGTCCGAAGCTCGGGCTCGGCCACGGCCGATTCGCCGTTCGCCGATAAGGAGGTAGAGCAGCAGACCGGCGAACGGAAGCGAGGCAATCAACAACAACCACGCCAGCGCTACGCCAGTCGCGGGTCGACGCATGATGACTCGCAGCGCGAAGCCCAACGTCGCCAAGATGTGGAGGGCCGCCGCCAGGGAAATCGAGTTGAACCACAAATCAAATGGTCTCATGGGCTGGCAGTACTCAAACGGAACTCGGCAAGGTCGCTACGGCACGAAA
This sequence comes from uncultured Planctomycetales bacterium, assembly GCA_963826795.1. Lineage (GTDB taxonomy): Bacteria > Planctomycetota > Planctomycetia > Pirellulales > Pirellulaceae > CAWGYT01. The sequence continues at coordinate 34,243 of CAWGYT010000001.1, forward strand.
GCCACGGGCGTTCAGAACCACACTGGGAGGGCGGCACACTGGGAGGGCGAGGCGATCGAGGATGGCGTCGAGCACGTCTTCGTCAAGCGGATAGTTGGCGGCGACCAGCCGCCGTAGAGGGATCGGTATTTCATCCATCCGATACGCGGTCCCTGGCGCATGGATGCCGTGGATGGCGGTGGTGAACTGGACCGTCGCTTCGATCGTCGGGGGTTGGTTCGGATGGTCCAGTACAATTGTCGGCAAACTTCGGAGCGTCTGCTGAGCTTTGATCGACAGTTCTCGGACCGACTCACTCCCGACGAGGAGGCAGGCGTCGACCTCACGGCGTTCCAACAGCTCAGTCGCCGTGTACTCACCGGGATTGTATCGCGGATAGCCACGTGCGAGGTTGACCGCAAACGGAAATCCCGTCTGCCAGCAAAGCACCGTGTCGGCACCGGTCACATCACCCGGAATTCTAAGTCGGCGAGCGGTAAAACGAGTGTACGCGTTCAGCTCGGCAACCAGCCGCAGCAACGCCTCGACGTTGGCATGCCCAACACCGCGCTGGGCCAGTCCCAGACCAAAGAACACGGCACCGTATCGACACGACAGCATGTGGCACGCCAGTTGTTTGACCACGTTTTGAGTGATCCCCGGGTTGAACGATTCGGGCAGCGGAATACCGAGCAGCAACTGCCGAATGGCCCAAATCAATTCGAAATCTGACCCGGCTGGGACTTGGACAAACAGATCCGCGACCGCACTGGTTGCCGTTTCCTTCTGGTCAATCACGATTAGCCTGCGGTCCGACCTGCCGCCCGGAACAAACAACCCGGTGGCCTCCAAGGCGTAACGCTCCATGTGCCTCGGATGGCTCACGGCCGGATTGGCGCCCCAGTAGATGACCAGGTCGGCGCGGTTGCGAACTTCCCCCAGCGAGCATGTGGACTCGCCGACTTGTTGAATTGCCATAATCGACGGGCCATGGCAGATGGAAGCCGTGGTATCGACGGTAGCGCCCAACCGATCGGCAAGCCGAACGGCGGCTCGCTGCCCGTTGGTACTGCTGCGTGAAAGCCCGTAGATCAGGGGACCCCGACTCGTTTGCAGAATCTCGCTCGCACGCGCGACGGCCTCGTCGAGCTCCACTACTTCGTCGCCGATTCGGGCAACGGGCGGTCGCCGCTCGTTCAGTCGGGCGAACCAGGGGTCTGCCAACGAGCAGCCCGGCTCAACGCGCGCGATGCGGTCGCCGACGGTCTCGACGACCAGGTCGTCGCAAACGCACCCGCAGACGGTGCAGGCCACATCACGATGGATGCTTTTCGCCGGGTTCATTCGCGATCTCGCACGAGGTCGGAATCCGCTCGCGTCATTCATTGGCGAGTGTCTTTCGAGCCACTTCTAACGCCTTGCGCTCCTCCTGCGACGGCTCGGGAAACTTCAAGTCGAGCGACCGGATGGTGCGAGTGAGGATGTCGGCGACGACAGCTCGAGTGACCCACTTTTGGTCAGCGGGGACGATATACCATGGAGCGCAATCGGTGCTGGTCGCGTTGAGCGCGTCTTCGAATGCTTGTTCGTATTGCGGCCAGAAAGCACGTTCGGCGACATCGGCCGCGGAGAACTTCCAATTCTTTTCGGGCCGGTCCAACCGGTCGAGAAATCGCCGTTTCTGTTCCTCCTTTGACAAGTGCAGGAAGAACTTCAGAATCACGGTTCCGTTCCGAGTCAGGTGTCGCTCGAGCGCGTTGATATCCTCGTACCGCTGTTGCCAAAAGGAATCTCCTCGCGGCCCCGGCGGCAGCGACTGAGCGTTGAGCAATTCGGGATGGACCTTCACCACCAGCACGTCCTCGAAGTACGACCGGTTAAAGATACCGATTCGGCCCCTTTCGGGAAGGCGACGCAAATAACGCCACAGAAAGTTATGATCCAGCTCCTCGGCGGAAGGCCGTTTAAAACTGAACACCTGGCAACCTTGCGGGTTAACGCCCGACATCACATGCTTGATCGTCCCGTCCTTTCCCGCCGCATCAATGCCCTGCAAGATCATCAAGATCGAGTAACGGTTGTCGGCGTATAGTAATTCTTGAGCGTCGGATAGTGCCTTGAGATTCTTTTCCAGCACGACTTTCGCGCTCTGTTTGACGGCGTCTTTCCCCAGGACCTTGAGTTCCTTCGCATCCACCGAACTTGTCGCATAGTCTGTCAGTCGAATGCGTTTGCCCGGCTCGACACGGAAGCCCTGAATGATTTCCTTCGCAATCATACCCATCTCCTTTGATCGATCCTATCTCGACCATCCCGTCCGGTAGGGACCCGTTGGGACGGCTCGAGCCAGTGACTTCACTTTCAGCCGACCGAGACCGCGTTCGTCAGCTCACCGCCACGCTTTCCCAGCTCGAATTCCCCAACATTGCCGAAGGTTGTTTCCGCGATATTCGCCAGCGCTTTGCGCGTCAGGAAGGCTTGATGCGACGTCACCACCACGTTATTGAAGGTCATGAGCCGGGCCAGGACATCATCGGTCAGGATCTTGTCCGACATGTCCGTGAAAAAGATTCCGGCCTCTTCTTCGTACACATCCAAGCCGGCCGAGCCAATCTTTCCGGACTTGAGCCCATGGATCAGAGTGCGCGTGTCGACCAATCCACCGCGGCTCGTATTGATCACCATCACGCCGTCCTTCATCGACTCAATCGCAGCCTGATTGATCAAGTGCTTCGTTTCCGGAAAGAGCGGAACGTGCAGCGTGACAATGTCGGCACACGCGAAAAGCTCGTCCAACTCAACGTAGCGCACGTCAGGAGCGGCCAACAGCTCAGGGTCACGAAATTTGTCGTAAGCCAGGATTTGACACCCAAATCCCCGCAAGATGTCGATCGTACAGCGGCCGATCCTCCCGGTGCCCACCACCCCGACGGTTTTGCCTCGCATGTCGAACCCGATCAAGCCTTCCAGCACGAAATAACCCGCTCGGTTTCGTTGATAGGCTTGATGCAGGTGTCGATTCAACATCAGCATCAGCGCGACCGTGTGCTCCGCCACGGCATACGGTGAGTAGCCAGGCACGCGTACCACGTCGATGCGGTGCCGCCGGCAGGCTTCCAGATCGACGTTGTTGTAGCCTGCACAACGAAGCGCAATCAGCTGCACCCCAAGGGCAGCCAAAGACTCGACGACCGCAGCGTCGCAAACGTCGTTCACGAAAATACAAATCACCCGAAAGCCGTCCGCCGCTGTCACGGTATCACGATTCAAGCCAGCCTGGATATAGTGCAGCGCATAGCGCGATTGGTTCTGTTCGTTGAACGATTGCACGTCGTACGACTTGGCGTCATAAACGGCGACCTTAAGACGTCCCTTTTCATCACATCCATCCGCATTTGCCTGCCGCTCAAGTTCCGCGATCATGCGCTGGAAGCGGTCTTCCTCCAGCCCGTCCATTGCACGCAGTCGATCCAGCAACGCCTGCAGGCGATCTTTTCCGTTCACGATTGCTCCCTCAAGCCATGAAGTCCAGCCGAACCGGGTTGCCCGCCGCCGCGGCACCCGGGAGTCGAAGGATGCAGAATAGCAGATTCGCCGGTTGCTGGCGTGGCGGGAGCGCGCAGTCAAGAGGGCGAGGCTCCCGCCGAGCCGTCCGCCGAGCCGACCGCGATCCGGGAATTCGGCTCGGCGGGAGCCTCGCCCTCCCGATCGCCTCGCCCTCCCGATCGGCTCGCCCTCGCGAATCGCGATTCACTTCAAAGCTCGACCCATTTCCCTGGAATCGGGATCGGGTAGCGACCCTCGGAATCGTCATGCAACGGAGGCGACATGCCGTAGTCGATCTGCTGGACATCGGGGAAAAACTGAAAGTCGGACTGGGTGATTTGTTCCCAAGTGACGACGTTTCCCGTGTGCACCGCGGCACGGCCCATGATGGAGGCGAAATCCGCAAACACGGTGCGCTGCGTTTCATTGTGAGCTCGATCGCGTTCGATCGCGTCGAACAGAACGCGCCACTCCGCCTGCCAGGGCGTCAATTCTTCGGCGGGCGGACTCCATACGATCTGATCTTTCTCGATTCGTTGATCCGCGAACCGATGCACGGTGGCTCGGTGCGTCATCCCGGAAAACTGGGCGGCGCATTTGGTCCCGTGCACGAAGGTCGCGAAGTCCACTTTGCACTCATTCATCCCGCGATAGGTCACGTACGCTTTGGCTCCATCACCAAATGTGTATTCGACCGAGTAGAGATCCAGATTCTGACTCGCGCCCCCGTGATCGCCTGCCTGTCCTCCGAAGCCCTCGGCCGAGATCGGCCAGGCGTCCTTCAGCCAGCAGCATTCGTCGATCTGGTGAATCAGCCACTCGACGTATCTCCCGGACGTGATCCAGAAAAAGTGTCCATGATGCTGCAGCTGCCACAGCAGTTCTTGCTCTTGCGGATTACGCTTCGCCAATGGGCTGGCTCCACCGAGCCGATAGGAACGAATCAGTTGGATATCGCCCAGTTCCCCCGCTCGAACCTGGTCGATCAGCGCTTGCCGCGAAGCGGAGTGGCGGCACATCAAGCCCGCTGAGATCTTTAGGTTTTTTTGCTCCGCGGCCTTGCCCGACTCCAGCATGCTTTTGAGTCCAGCGGGATCGGGCGCAAACGGCTTTTCCATAAACACATTGACGCCCTTCTCGACCGCATAAGCCAGATGGGCGGGACGGCAGTAGGCGTATGTCGTCAACATCGCAATGTCGCCAGGACGGAGACAGTCGATTGCGTGGCGATAAGCGTCGAAGCCTACGAACTGACGTTCCGGGGGCACCTCGATCTGCCCCGCATACTGATTCTGCATCAACTGGATCTTGCGCGAGATTCGATCTTCGAAGATGTCGGCGGCGGCATAGAGTTGGACCGGGACCGTCGCCACGGAGAGTGCATCCCGCACCGCGCCACTTCCTCGCCCTCCGGCCCCGATCAATGCCAGTCGAATCGTGTTCTGTTCGCCGGCGTGAACGCGAGGAACGGTCAACCCTGCGACCAAGGCCGCGCCGGTTGTCAGTTCGCCACCGCGACGCAGAAACTCTCGCCGCGTTGTTTGAGTATCGATGTGCTCAGCGGAACCTGTCTTTTTCGCATTCATGACCTATCCCCTCGCATTTCGTGGCCCTCGGATCGAAAACTGACCGTCAACCGAGGTCGGCAAGAAGCGTGCCAATTCACTCGCCCGGCCCTGACTTGCGATCGAAACCGTCGAAGTGTGCATTTCGAGCAACCCCGCGCGCTCATTCGCCCGCTGAATGCGCTACCGCGTCGCGCGGATCCGCGCCCAATTGATGTGGGCACCTTGACATGTCGACGTCACCCACCAATAGTGACCCCCAGCAACGCTTGTGGGTGCCGCGCAGGTGGACTCTTCGAATTGGAATGACGCAAGATGCCCTGGAACGGAGTGGTGGCCGCCGGTCACGATCTGACCGCTGAGGCGGCCGAGGTGATTTTGCGGGCGGGCGGCAACGCGTTCGACGCGATCTTGGCCGCCCACTTTGCGGCTTGCGTCAGCGAACCCGTTTTGGCTTCTCTGGGTGGCGGAGGCTTCATGACCGCCAAGGCGTGCGATCGCGAACCCGTCGTGTATGACTTTTTCGTGCAAACGCCGCGTCAGAAGCGCCCGGTCGACGAGCTTGACTTCCGGCCAATTCTGGCGGATTTCGGCAAGGCGCAACAGGAATTTCACATTGGCCAGGGCACCATTGCGACTCCCGGAGCGGTTAAGGGCATCTTCCAAATTCATCAAGACCTTGGCTCGATCCCCATCTCGGAAATCATTGCTCCCGCTGTCCAATTCGCGCGTCAGGGGGCCGTCATGAACGGTACTCAGGCCTATATCCTCCGCATCGTTCGTCCGATCTACACGGGCTCGGCCGCAACTCGCGAGATTTATTGCGGCGGGGCCGCGCGGGACCAGATTCTGGAAGAGGGCGAGCTGATGCGCCAGCCGCAACTGGCGGAGACGCTCGAGCGACTGGCGAATGAGGGGGCCGAGCTATTCTATCGGGGCGAAATTGGTCGAGAAATCGCGCGGCACTGTCGAGATGAGGGCGGCTTGCTGACCGCCGCAGACCTGGCGTCTTACAAGGTCGTAAAACGCAAACCGCTCGAGGTTCAATACCGCGGGGCGCAGGTGCTGACAAACCCACCGCCCTCGTCCGCTGGCTTCCTGATCGCCTTCGCCCTCCAGCTACTGGAATCGCTGGATTTGCGAGACGAGGAATTCGGGAGCTATCCCTACTTGAGGTTGCTCGCCGAAGTGATGACGCTGACCAATCAGGCGAGGATCGAAGCCTGGGCTCAAGCCGACAAGCACCGCTGTTTTCTCAACCCAGAGTTCCTGCGACGTTACCGCGAGGAAGTGATCGGTCGAGCCCAAGCGATACGCGGGACAACGCAAATCAGCGTCATCGATTCACAAGGCAATGTCGCAAGCATGACTGTTTCCAATGGAGAAGGATGCGGCACCATCGTGCCTGACACTGGGATCATGCTCAACAATATGCTGGGGGAGCAAGATCTGAATCTCGACGGATTTCACCGCTGGACCGAAGATCAGAGGATGACGTCGATGATGGCGCCGAGCATTATCCGGATGCCGAGCGGCGCGTTGGTCGCGACAGGCTCCGGCGGGTCAAACCGCATCCGCACCGCGCTGCTGCAGGTGGTCATGAATCTGATTCATTTCCAAATGGACGTGCTTCAAGCCGTCCAATGCCCGCGAATTCACTTGGAAGAAGACAAGCTGAGTGTCGAAGGTGGCTTCGCACCAGACCAAATCGAACTCTTGACTCGCCACTACGCCAACCACGAAGTATGGGCCGATCGAAATCTGTTTTTTGGCGGGGCACACACCGTCATCGCCGACCAGGGAACGTTCGTCGGAGCCGGCGATCCTCGACGCGGAGGAGTCTGCCGACTGGTTCGGTGACACAGCTGAATTGCGGATGGCGGTCGCTTGTGACCCGGTGCTGTGTCGCAGTTAGAAATGGGGTTGGGAAAAGGGGTCAGGTCCCAAAAGTGCGAAGCACCCGCAGGGCCGTTCCCGCTTTCGGGACCTGACCGTTTTTCCCCACGCACCCCCGGGAACTCAGCCCTCGATCAGCTTCCGATTGAAGGCACCTTCGTTGATCGTGGGCCGTTCCGGCCGGCCGTGATGGTCGTAGGTCAGCTGCATGTTGTTCAGGCCCATCAACCAGAGTATCGACGCGTGGATATCACGCACGTGCATCCGATCCTCGACGGCATACAGTCCCAGTTCGTCAGTCGCTCCGATCGTCTGGCCTCCCTTCACTCCTCCGCCGGCCATCCAGATTGAAAACCCGGTCGGATTGTGGTCGCGGCCGTCCCCTTTTTCGCTCATCGGCGTGCGTCCGAACTCGCCGCCCCAAACCACCAGTGTCTCGTCCAAAAGGCCACGCTGCTTTAAATCTTGTAGCAGACCAGCGACCGGCTTGTCCATTGACCGACACAGCCGCGGATGGTTGCCTTCGATGTTCGTATGCGAATCCCAGCGACTGCCCGTCCCACTATAAATTTGAATAAAACGCACTCCTCGCTCGATCAATCGACGAGCTAAGAGGCAGTTGCGGCCAAAGGTTTCGGTTTCTTTCTGGTCGAGCCCATACAGCATCTGGGTGGCGGCGGTTTCGGCTGCAAAGTTGACTGCCTCGGGCGCCTGCGCCTGCATGCGAAAGGCAAGCTCGTAACTGCGAATCCTTGCCTCCAGCTCGCTCTGCTGTGAATGCGCAGCGGCATGCGACCGATTGAATGCGTCCAGCAGTTGCAGCTTCTGCGCCTGTCGCGATCGCGAATATCCTTTGGGCAAACTCAGATTCGCAATCGGCTCGTCGCTGCCACCGTTGATGCGCACACCTTGAAACGAGGCCGGCATGAATCCACTTCCCCAGTTGCGCGGCCCGTTGACCGGAGATCCGGAATCGTCGCACATCACCACGAAGGACGGCAGATTCTCATTGGCAGAACCGAGTCCATAGTTGACCCAGGCGCCGAGCGAGGGTCGGCCCGCGACGTCCGTGCAGGTATTCATCTGGCAGACACCGCCCGAATGATTGATCCCGTTCGTCCAGCAGGATCGGACCACGGCGATGTCATCCATGCACTGGGCGATGTGAGGGATCCACTCGGAAGCCCAGAGACCGCTCTTACCGTGCCGTCGCCATCGGCGAGGTGCCGCCAGCAGCGGAGCTCCCTTCTCTCCCATGGCCGTGATCGGCTCTCGGAAACTACTCGGAAGTGACTGCCCCGCCAATTGATTGAGCAGCGGCTTGGGGTCGAGCAAATCCAAGTGACTTGGCCCGCCCTCCATGAACAACCAGATCACGCTCTTGGCAGGTGCGGGATGGTGTGCGGCGGAAACCGAGGCGGCCTGAGCCGACGAGAGGTGGCTCAGGTACTGCAACGCCAGCGCCCCGAAACCGGCACCGCTGCGCTGGAGAAACTCGCGACGAGAACCACTGCGCTCGTGGTGCACAAGTCCGGCCTGGCGACAGATGCGGGAAGACATGATCTTATCCGTTTTACCTAGCTTAGACTTAAAAAAGACCTGACCCCTTTTTCAGTCGCGATACACGAATTCGTTCGAGTTGAGTAGGACGTGGCACAAGTCGACGAGTCGCTGGTGGGCGTCGTCGGCATCGCCTGCTTCAGAACCGCGCAGGAACGCCTCGGCGCTGGCCAGCTCTTGCGCCGTCGGTTCCCGGCCCCATGTGAGTCGAAAGGCGAGCTTAAGCTGGTCGAGCGAGTCGGGGCTTGAAGCCCGCAGACGTCCGGCAAACATCCGCGCTCGGCCGAGACAATACTCGCCGTTGATGAGTAGCAAGGATTGTGTTGGAGTGATCGTCAGATTGCGCTCGGCGACGCTCTTCAATCCGTTCGCGGCATCAAATGCATGCAGCAGATCGTTCGGATTGTTACGAAACCGTTTCAGATAAAGGCCTCTTCTTGGCACGTCCGTATTAACGCTCGGCCCTCCCAAGCGCGGATCAAGCTCACCGCTGACGGACAGCATCGCGTCACGAAGTTGCTCGGCACTCAGTCGTCGCACCGGAGCGTGCCAGATCAGCTCGTTGGCTGCATCCCGCTGCGTGCACGTGTCCGCATCCGGATGGTAAGCCGACTGCTGCCAAGTTGCCGACATGAGGATCAGCCTGTGCAACCGCTTGGTGCTCCAGCCACTCTCCCTGAATTGGACCGCGAGCCAGTCGAGCAGATCGGGATGAGTCGGAGGTTGGCCGTGCCGTCCAAAATCGTTGGCGGTTGCGACGATTCCCCGTCCGAAATGGTGCTGCCAAATCCGGTTGACAAAAACTCGCAAGGGGAGCGGATTGTCAGGATTTCCCAACCATTCGGCCAATGCCGTCCGCCTTCCGGAAGATTCGGGCAGGTCGCGACGAAAGAGCGGTGAGTGATGCCCCGAGGCTGAAAAGACCGCCAACACCCCGGGTTCGATCGACTCGCTGCCGGAAACGCCTGGGATTTTCGTCGGTGAAATTTCGCCCGCAAAGTCGCTGACCGCCATCAGCTTCGGCAGCGGAGCCGGCTTGATCGAATCGAAACTCGCCAGCTGTCCCATCAATTCCTCATACCGCCGCTTATCCTCCTTGGAAAGATCGCTGAGCGGCGATGCTCCCTCCTCCAGAAACTGCCGGGAAACCAAATAAGCCATCTGGTTTTCCCAGGACGTGCGCTGTTCCTCTGGCTTATGGAAACAGGCTTGGATTTCAAGCGGGAACTTTTCTACCGTGATTTTCCACTTCCGCTCGCGATAGGGTCCGACGAGCGCGTCGATCTGCGCGCGGAGGTCGGCCGTTGCCGCTTCCCAGATCGCGAGCCGCTGCCGATAATCCATCTGCTCCGCGTAGGTCGCATCCGGAACGTCGTCGCGCCAGCGGAGCGGCTCGAAGAAGGCCCGCAACTTGTAATAATCTTCCTGCAGAATCGGGTCAAACTTGTGATCGTGGCAGCGAGCACAGGCCACGCCCATTCCCAGGAACACGTCACCCGTGACATCCGTGATCTCATTCATGATGTCATTCCAGTGGGACCGTGCGTCTCGCTGGTTGTATTCGTAAATCCCCAACCGCAAGAATCCAGTCGCCGCCAGGTGATCGGGAATGTCCCCCGGAACCTCGTCACCCGCCAGCTGCTCGCGGATAAACTCGGGGTACGGCCGATCTTGATTGAACGAGTCCACGACGTAGTCGCGATAGCGCCACATGCTCGGCCGATAGGCGTCCTGCTTCCACCCGTCGGACTCGGCATACCGCACCAGGTCCAACCAGTAGCGCGCCCAATGCTCACCGTACCGCGGGTCGTCCAAAAGACGATCAATCAGCCGCGGCCAGGCATCGACGGACGGATCGTTCAAATACGCATCGATCTCACGGGGGCTGGGAGGCAACCCCAGTAGATCGAAATACAGTCGTCGGACGAGTGTCGCCTTGCTGGCACGCGGCGCTGGCTGAATCCCACGTGCCGCTAAGCGTCGATAAACGAACGCATCGACTTGATTATTGGCCCAGGCAACCGACGTGATGGCGGGCACAGTGGGCTCAATTAACGGCTGCCACGCCCACCAGGATCGGTCTTCGTCGGAGAACGTCTGGGACTCGCTGCGAAGTGGTTCGCCCTGGTCGGGCCAGACCGCATCCTCGGCAATCCAGCGTTCAAAGGCTCGGATTTCGACGGCGGCCAGCGCTCGATCAGGTGGCATTTCAAGGGCTTCCCGCCGGATCGCCTCCATCAACAGACTCGCCTCAGGACGGCCAGGAACAATCGCGGGGCCACTGTCTCCGCCGACCAGCATCGCGTCTCGTGAGTCCAGCCGCAGATTTCCCTCTTGTTTGACAGCCCCGTGGCACTTCACACACTGGGTTGCCAGGATCGGGCGAATCTGCTTTTCGAAAGCGTTCGTCGCATTGAGCGTATCGCCCGACACGGCACCGCCTGAGACCAAGCATGCGAAGAGTCCCACGGCATGTCGCAAAACCTGACACTTCACGAATCGGTAAATGCGCACAGCAATAACCCGTCCAATTGAATCTTCGTGGTGAGAACTCGACCAGCTTCGTTAGGTCGATCCCGGCCGATTCAGCAGTACCCATGATAACCCATTTCGGGCCGAAAGTCCTTCGGGTAATCGGACCTGGGCCGCGATTCCGAACAAGGCTCCGACGCCCGCGGTCAACGCCATTGCCAGCGCGCCCCAAAAGGTTACCCGCATCGCCCCTTTGGCAATCGAAGCACCACCCGCGTAAGCCGACAGGCCGCCCAGAATCGCCAAAAACAAAAGGGAACTGCCCGACACCATCGGAATGATGCTTCGCTCAGGAGATACAAACACGGTCAACAACGGCATCGCAGCGCCGACTGCGAACGTCCCGGCCGAAGCGAGTGCAGCCTGGACCGGGCGAGCACTCAGGACATCCGAAATGCCCAATTCGTCTCGGGCATGTGCCCCCAGAACATCGTGAGCCATCAGTTGCTGGGCCACTTGTCGGGCCAAGTCGTTGTCCAGACCTCGCGCAACGTAAATCGACGCCAACTCGGCCAGCTCGAATTCGTGATCGCCCGCCAGCTCCTTACGTTGCGTTCGCGAACAAGGTCCGCATTCTCCGTATCCGCCTGCGAGCTGACGGATACGTATTCGCCCGCCGCCATCGACATCGCCCCAGCAACCCGCCAATCCGATCGGTACGATATTGTTCCTTATGAACCAAATCAATTGCCTTTCGATGGGTCTGGGGGCAGTCAGCCCACGCGGAACGTTTTCGGCGGAAAGCCGTCTGTGAAGCGAATTATAGCGGAAACACGTGCCGACGCTCGACAGCCAGCCAGCCAGCCAGCCAGCCGACCGGGCCGATGCAAAATCGGTTCGGGCGGCGGACCGCCCGTCCAAGCGGCACGACGCCCTCAGCTCCATTTTTTGCACGCACCCTTCGTTCTCGGTAGAATGCGGGCGATTGAGCATGGCGCGCACCGCTTGACGAGCGCCGCCGCTCGAAGTTCATGCAACCGAGGTCGAATGATGGCTTGCCAATACACGCGTCGTGAAATCTTGCGTCAAGGGGCTTCGACGCTGAGTCTTGCGGCGGCCGGTTCGTCGATCGCCCCTTCGGCGACCGCCCCTTCGACGACCGCCGTGTGGGCGCGGAAATCAAGTCCGCTCCCAGCTTACCCGTCGCCATCCAGCGGTGCACGTCGTATGACGCGAAGGTCCTCACGCCTCGACTGCGAACGGCTCTGGAGCTGATCGGTGGTGTGCGTGAACTGGTGACGGGGAAGACGGTAACGATCAAGCTGAACTTAACAGGTGGCCCACGGACCAAGCTGGGAAATCTTCCGGCGTATCGGACATATCACGTGCATCCCGCGTTCGTCGCCGCCACCTGTGCGGCAATTCATGACGCCGGTGCCAAACGGATCATTCTGGTCGAAAGCGGATACAGTCGCCAACCGTTGGAAGAGGTAATGGTCGCGGGCGGCTGGGACCTGAACATGATCCATGCAGCCGGAGGAGGCAAGGTCCAGTGGGCCGACACACGCAACCAAGGGGCTTGGCGCCGCTACAGCCGCCTTGCCGTTCCGTGGGGAGGATATCTGTATTCGGCCTTCGACTTGAATTGTCACTACGAGAAGACGGATGTGTTTGTCTCGTTGGCAAAGCTGAAGGACCACGCAAACGCCGGCGTTACGATGTCGGTCAAAAATCTGTTCGGGATCGCGCCGACGTCGATTTATGGTGATACGCTCGATGGAGCGGGGCGTCCGACGGTTGACGAGCAGTCCATCACGGCGCGTGGCGATACGTTTCACAAGGGCGTACGGCAACCACCCGCCGGAGTACCCCAAGAGCTCGACCCCAATTCGCCGCGTCACTGGAGCCATCGCGTTCCACGGGTCACGGCGGATCTGTTCGGTGCCCGACCGGTTGATCTTTGCCTCGTGGATGGAATCGAAACGAATCGAGGTGGCGAGGGACCTTGGATCGCGGGCGTCGAACCGATTCAGCCGCATCTTTTGTTCGTCGGACGGAACGGCGTCTGCACCGACGCGATCTGCGCCGCCGCGATGGATTACGATCCGGCGGCCCCACACCAGCAATTCCCGTTCATGGGCGACAACCATCTTAGCTTGCTGAGCCCGCCATGGAATCGGGACGAATGTTGTCGAAGAGATCGAGGTGCGCGGGCTGCCCTTGGCGCAAGCCCGCTATCCGTTCAACCCAAAGCGGCTGAAGGTTGGAGATCCGATCTTTGGCTGATAACTTGCCTTTTGCTCGAAGCGTCTGTCTTTGAGCGTCATTAAGGAGTCCACTCATGCCCAGTTCGGAACCACACGGAATTTCGCGCCGAACGTTTCTTCAGGAAGCGAGTCTCTTGAGCGGAGGCGCGATCCTGCTGGATAGCGGCATGGCGGTCTACGCGGCCGATCCCGCGCCCGGCACGCTGCCACGACGGGTATTGGGAAAGACGAAGCAGGAAGTGACCGCCTTGGCGCTTGGCACTTGGCCGTGTGGTCGCTGCGAGTCGATCGGCGTCACGGGAGTGTCGGCGATTGTGAACGAGGCCCTGGATCTGGGCATCAACATGATCGATACGGCGCACAACTACGGGCGTGCCGAGGAAGGCGTCGGCAAGGCACTGGGAAAGCGACGCGATCAGGTCTTCCTGACGACCAAGGTCTGGGCCGACAGCGCCGAAGAGGCACGCGTTTCGCTCGAAGAGTCGCTGCGGGCGCTGCAGACCGACTACGTCGACCTGGTCTATTTGCATAGTCTCGGAAATCGAGACGTGGACCGCGCCACGTCGGACGATGGCGCGTTGACGTATCTGCTTCAGCAAAAGGAAGCCGGAAAGACTCGCTTCGTAGGCATCTCGGGACATTCGAAAGTCGCGTCGTTCGTACCGGTGATCGAGTCTGGACGCATTGACGTCGTCATGGTAGCGATGAATTTCGTGGATCGGCACATCTATGGGTTCGAAGATCAGGTGCTTCCCGTGGCCAATCGAAATCAAGTGGGCGTCGCGTGCATGAAGGTATTTGGCGGCATGCGCGGCGGCTTTGGCGTCGCGGACGGCCCCAATCCCGGACCTCAGATGGATCAGCAGTGGCTCGAACTGGCGGTCCGCTATGCGATGGGGTTGCCTGGAGTCGCCACGCTCGTAATCGGACCTCACACGATCGAACAACTCCGGGAAAACGTTCGCATGGTCAAGGACTACCAGCCGCTGACACCGCAACAGCTCGCCGATCTCTCGCGACTCGGTCAACAATGGGCTCAGCAATGGGGCGAACACTACGGTCCCGTCGCGTAACCATTCGGACGTTATTTCACGGCGAGCACGACTTCGACGGGAACCCACATCATTTCCAGTGACGTGTCCCGAATCGCAAACCCGGCCGCCTCCAATGCTCGCCGCACATAGATCGGTCGGCAATCCAGCAGGTTGGGAAAGTGACGGTGTGTCCATTCATAGATTTCCATCACCACGCCCTGTCGTCCCTCTTTGGAAACGGCCACCACGACCATCCGACCGCCGGGCTTAAGGACACGCTTGCATTCCGCCAGGACGACGGGGATATCCGGTGTATCGAATAATTCAAGAGTGAAGCTCGTGAACACGCCATCCAGCGTGGAATCGTCGTAAGGCAGGCGTTCCCCGTCTCCACAAATCAGTTCCGTCCATCCGCTGACTCCCGCCTGCTCGACCAGCTCAGTCGCCAGCTCCAGCATTCGTTCGGAGAGATCGATTCCGTCGACGTGTCCACTCGGCCCCACGGCTCGAGCCAACTCGACGACGCAATGCCCGGTGCCAAAACCAATCTCCAAGATCCGTTCCCCATGGCTCGCGGCCAACTTCTGGAGCCCCAGCTCGCGCATTGGCTGTTCGCTGTGTTCGGCCAACAAGTCATAGCAGGAGGCGATCTTGTTGTAGAACGACTTCGTTTCCTCCTTGGTCTGCAAGACCCGCGAGATCGTCGGTTCGGGGTCAACTTGACTGGGGTCGGACATGACTGAACTCCTCAATAAGAGAACGGATTGGGTCCCTTCCATCCAGGGAGCCATCCTTGTGAGTGCTTTCTACGACGCTCGGTGAACCGATACCATCTCGCGCTCACGATTTCAACGTTGTCGCGACGTTACCCTCATGTTGCGAGCTCGCTTCCACCAACGCCATTCGCCTCGTCCGCCGCGGTTGATTGGGTCTCGTCAAGGTGAGTCCGAAGGGCGGCATCCAAGACGCCGACCTGCTTGGGTTCAACTTTAAAATGCATGACATTGCCTCCCCCAAGCGGAGCCTCCAGAAACAGATTCAGTTGAGAGGGAACGCTTCCTCCCCAACTGTGGCGACGAATTCGGTCCCAGGTGATGGAGCGGAGGCCGTGGAGCACGAGTGCATTCTGACGAACCTCAATGATCGTCGGATCGAATCCCCACCACCAGCGCACGACAACTTGAAACGTCAGGCAGTAGATCATGAGGATAAACGTCGGATTCAGCAGAAAAAGAGGCTGAGCACGCTCCGCCGCTCCGCGGACCATCAAGTAGCCGTAGCCCGCAAGCACGATCGACAAACCGAGTGTCCAACCGAAGTTCCTCCAGGCCGCGTAGGGTCGCTGGCACCGGAGCTCCAGAGCCCCCGTCCGCTGTTCAAGTTGAAAACGCATGCGAAGGAGAATAGCGAACATCCCCACTCCCACCACCAGTACGACGAATACTCCGCATACCATCAGGAAGCGTTCGGCCATCGATAGCCGGCGAAGCAGCGGTGCAGCAAGCGCACTCAAGAGAGCGCAGATGAACATCGCGTTGATCAGTCCGACGATCCCAAATTGCTTGCGAGCCGATTCGTCAGTCATTACCGATCTCGTCGTCCGGGAAAATTCAGGAACCCACGCCCACTGCCGATTGCGGTGCCACCCACAAAATAGTCGCCCGCTCGAGCCATCGCAATCCGGATGGGCACGCAATTAAAACGGGCACCGGCGTCACGGGCTTGACACATCGCAAGAGGCGATCGCGCAGATCCAGCTTGAAAACGACCGTGAGTTCACCGAGAATCAGTCGTATCGGCTTGGCTCGTTCCGATCTTCATCACACGGCGAGTCTCGGCGTTTCACCGCGACTTTCTCGACCGCAGGGAACAGGACATGACACGCAAGATGATCTCCCGACGCCGCTTTCTACGCCACACTTCGTTCCTGACGAGCTGTGCGATCTGGACACGGTGCTCCGACCGCGCCCTTGGATTCCAACGCCCCAATGATCGACCCCGAATCGGCGTGGTCGGGACGGGCAGCCGCTGGGACCAGCGTGCCACCGGCCTGACCGGGACCTACGGATGCGGCAAGGACTTTGCCAAGTACGGAGACATCGTCGCCGTGTGCGACGTGGATGCGGATCGCCGCGAACGAGCCAAGCCGTTGGTGCGCGAATGGTGCGGCGCTGAGCCGGAATCGTATGCCGACTATCGCCAACTGATCGACCGCGAAGATCTGGATATCGTCCATGTATCGACTCCGGACCACTGGCATGCCAAGATCGCCATCGAAGCCATGCTCGCCGGAAAAGACGTCTATTGCGAAAAGCCGATGACGCTAACGATTGAAGAGGGACAGCAGATGTGCGACGTCTGCCGTCGCACAGGCAGGATTGTCCAGATCGGAACTCAACAGCGAAGCGACGAGTCATTCCTGACCGCGATCGCAATGATCCGGGACGGGCGGATCGGGAAGCTGATGCGAGCGGAATGTCGGATTGGAGGGGCTCCGACAAGTCCCTCGATCCCCGCCGTCGGACCTCCCCCACAACTGGACTGGAATCAGTGGCTCGGACCGGCGCCCTCGACCGCGTTCCGATACCTCGCCGGGGCGAACGGCGAAACGCGAAGTTGGTCACGTTGTCATTACGAGTTTCGCTGGTGGTACGAGTACTCAGGAGGCAAACTTACGGATTGGGGTGCCCATCATGTCGACATTGCCACGTGGCGCTCGGCAAGACCGACACAGGTCCCATCACAGTCACCCCCGTCCAGGTGCAGCACCCCGTCCCGTTCAGCGATGGCTATCCGACGGTGGAAGATCGCTACAACACCGCCACCGAATTTCTGATCGATGCCGATTTCCAGGACGGGACACAATTGACGATCCGCCATGACGGTGATAACGGAATCTTGTTCGAAGGGTCGGACGGCCGACTGTTCGTTAACCGGGGCCGGCTTAGCGGTGCGCCCGTCGAAGAACTCGCCTCGAAACCGCTGCCGGAAGGTGCGATCCCCAATGTTTACAAGGGACGTCCTCGTGTCGATCATTGCCGCAATTTCTTTGAATCGGTCTCAGATCGCACCGAACCCATCTCGGACGTCTTCAGCCATCACAGGGCCCTTTCGACGTGCCATCTGGCGGGAATCGCGGCACGTCTAGGCCGGACGATCAAATGGGATCCCGTCCGGCAAGCCGTGATCGACGATCGGCAGGCCCAGGGATTTTTGGGACGGGAAAAACGCCCTGGTTTCGAGATCAACACCTAGTGCTGTGTTGCAGCTCGAGATCGGAGTGCGTTGGGAAAAAGGGGTCAGGTCCCAAGAGCCGGAACGGCCCTTCGGGTGCTTCGCACTTTTGGGACCTGACCCCTTTTCCCAACCGGTTCATTTCTCGGCAACGTATGTTTTGTCTAAATCGCCAATGTTCACCGCGCGACCGCTCTTCGCCACTGGCTCACGTAATTGGCATGACCGACATAATTAACAACCTTCGAACCCGGCCGCCACGGTACGAGTTCAGAACCGACGAAGGACTGCGCGTCACACTGCAAAAAACGGATTCTTCACGGAGTCCAGTTCCCGTCACGCTGTTGAATATTTCCACGGGCGGGGCGAAGATCAGAACCAGTGAAACCGTCCAATTCAAAGACGCTGTGGTACTGAGAATCGAAGTGGAGCAACCGATCCGCGCGATCTCCGTGAGCGGTGAGGTCTGCTGGGTGGCTCCCGCCTTGGGCGACAAATGGTCGATCGGATGTCGTTTCGATCCCCCGATCCCCGAAGAAGTCTTGCAGGAATTTGCCGAGGCCGGCGTGATCGAACGTCGCGAAAACCAGCGTGAACAAGTTTCGCTCGCGGCCACGGCACTTTGGGAGTTAAAAGGCGAATCACGTTCCGTTCGCGTCCTGAACCATTCTCGCGGCGGCTTTTGCCTACAAGCCGATGATGGCGGTAAGCCCGGTGAGCGATTGCTCTTGCGGCTTGAAATCGAAAGCGCCTACGCGGTGCCCGCTCGAATTCAATGGAAGATCGAAGCTCAAGAAGGCTACGTGATCGGGTGCAGCTTCCAGAATCCTCGCGATTTCGGAGTCTTTTCGAAGGCAACGCCGGACGAGCTGCAGTCGCAAGGCATCAAGTCGTGCGCGACTCAATCGTCCCTGCGACAGATCTGGCCTGCCCTCGCCGCTGCAATCATTGGACTTCTGTCTCTGGCGATATCCGGCGGACCCACACGACGAGAGGTGGGACCCGCACCGAATGAGGTTTCGACCCGCTTCACATCAACGCTCGCCTTGGATCCTCCAGCCCGTACCATTCCAAGCGCCGCCCTGACGCCCATGTACTCGCCGACTGCCCCAACTCAATCGCTCGACAGAACGCTCACCACCGAAGCCACTACCTCGCCCGCCGTTCTGCCCGTTGAAAAACAAAGTACCGTCGCGCCATTCATCGAGAACTTCTCCCTCGAAGTCGTCTCCCCATCTCCCCAGGCATTGATCGCTCCCGAAGAGGCTACGACGCCGACCGAGTCGCCGATCGAGATTCCAGCAGTCCCAGCTGGCCGTTCGCCGCTGGATGTTCCCAAACGCGCTCGCCCCACGGCAACAACCAGCAGTGGCGTCGATCCGATTTCAGACGAGTCGACGGAGCCGAACGAGTATCGAACCTGGCGAGATAATACCCGGCGGTATCAGGTCGTCGCTCGACTTGATGGCGTCGAAGACGACATGGTTCGCTTGCAGAAGCGAAGCGGAAAAATCGCCTCAGTGCCCCTCGCGCGCCTGAGCGCCGAGGACATCGACTTCGTCCAAAGTTGGCTGGCAGGCGAGAAGTGACGCGAGGCGGCCGGGGCATCACCCCGACCACCAATGATTGTTACTTGATCTTCGAATCGCTGCCGTCTGGCTTCCCTTCCCGAATCGGGCCTTCCCGAATCGGGCCTCCCCGAATCAGATCGACACGGAGATCATCGTTCGCCGGGATGCGTCCGAAGGTGGAGGCGAGGAAAGTTCCAATGCCCGTGTACGGCATGGACGTGCTCATCACCGCGGTCGAGCCACTCAACGATTCGGCCCGCGTGCTCCTTGATCTTTCCGTAATCGGGGGACTCCTTCGCAAGCTCTTCCGAAATGACTTTGGTGCTTGCCAGTGCCTCGGAATGCGAGGTCTTGATGGCGGTCACGTCCGCAGCAGCCTTCGGGTCCTTCAGCTTCTCGGCGGGCATACTCGCGAGTGACTTGCTGGAAGCCTTGACCTCGTTCTCGATGAGTCCGACATGCTCCTTCAGAGCTTGAGGCGGAATCGATGCGGCGTCGCCGGCGTAGGCCTGCAAGACCTCGGCGTGATGCGTCGCCGCGAGGTGATGGGTATGCATCCGATGAGCGGCGTACGACTCCGGACGGAACCGCAGTTCCGGTCCGGCGGATTCGACACTGGATACGAGGACGCAGAGGCCAACAATGACCGCACTAAGTTGAGTTTGCATGAATACAGCTCCTGGGGTGAATCTTCCAAGTCTTCGAAGAAATAGGCGAATCTAAGATTGAACACGAATTCGTCGACCCGACCAATGGCCCAGATGGTCGATTCGGACGAAGCGGTCCGAATTGGCCACGTCGCTTTGACGTGGAGACGCCCGGGTCCGTTGGCGTCGCTCGCGAGCGAGCGTCCGCTCATTATAGACCCTGCGAGTGAATCGTCGACGTCGCGTTCGCCAGGAATTCCCTGAAGATCTGGCACCTCAAAATCGCTCGGCCCCACTGCCCATCAACGCGAAAGCTCGCAACCCCGGGCCTACCGCCGAAAACGATGAACTTACGAGATCGGCGTTTCAGGATGTCAGGTTCACAATCGAGGCCCGAGCGCATGTTCAACGCGGCTGGCGTCGCGCGAAGAACGGCACGCTCGAGTACATGCCGACCAAGCGAGAGATCAGGGACAAGTGCCAACTGCTCCGCAAGCTCGCGGGCTGGCGTGGCGCGGCCAAGCGGTCACCGCGTGGTGGCGAGTTCGCTGTGGAAACGACCAAGGGCATCTTCCGCGCCATTCTCTGCTGGGACCAGGACCGCTTTGGTCGCTTCGATTCGATTGAGGCGGGCGAATGGGTGTCACCGCTGCGACGGGCTGGCGTCGAGCTGACTACGGTCTGCCAAGGCCGCATCGACTGGGACGACTTCGCCGGGCGGCTCATCTACCAGATCACGCAGGAGGGGAAGCACCGCTTCCTGGTCGACCTTTCCCGCAATTCGCTTCGCGGCATGATTCGGTTCGCCAAGCAGGGAAACCTGCTCGGGATGCCGACGCCGTACGGCTACGACCGGCTGTACTTCAATTCCTCGGGCGAGGAGATGTGCCGGATCCGTCGCGGGGAGAAGTTCCATAAGCCGCGCGAAACGTGTCGGCGTGCTCGAGTCCGAGATCGCCTTCGATGCCGCGAATGGCTAGTGCTTTGTCACAGCTGAAATTGAGGGTTGGGTGGCCGGGGTCGAACGAAGTGAGCCCCCGGAAAATTGCGATCTGGGGGCTCACTTCGTTCGACCCCAGGCACCCCAAAATCAAGCTGTGACAAAGCACTAGGTTCATCAGCGCGAGTCGACGCGTGGTCGGGTTCGACTCCTGACCGTAGACCGCAATGTCGCCCAGCCGCCCGCCATGTTCCTCGACGAACTTCTCGCTCTGCACGAACAACCCGGCTCTCGGCTCAAGACGCCGGCCGCATGCGGTTCGTGATTCTTGACGATCGAGCAGACATCTAGGACAAAGGCTGACAACATCGATGAGTGTCGTCGAATACACGGACTTGGGCTTCTGGACTTCGATCGCGCAGATCTTTCTCGTCAACTTGGCACTCTCCGGTGACAACGCCGTCGTGATTGCCATGGCGGCGCGCCGTGTGCCCGAGGACTATCGCAACCGAGCGATTCTTTGGGGCGGAGTTGCCGCGATTCTGCTGAGGGTTGTGTTTACGTTTTCGGTGGCTTATCTCATGCAAGTCCCGGGCCTCATGCCGGTGGGGGGACTCGTACTGTTTTACGTGGCCTGCAAGCTACTGGGCGAGGAAGATCCCCAGGAAGAGATGTCGCCGGGCGAAGCAACTCACAGCGTGCTTAAGGCCGTTGGCATGATCTTCGTCGCGGATCTCACGATGAGCCTCGACAATGTGCTGGCCGTTGCCGGGGCAAGCGGCGGCCATTGGGTCCACATGATGATCGGGATGTTCACTTCCATCGCGTTTATCGTCCTTTGCAGTCGCTACATCGCCGCCATGATGAACCGCTTCCACTGGCTGGTCTACGCGGGCGCAGCGATCCTCGCTTTTACGGCCTCCGAAATGATCTTGTCGAGTGGCGGGTCGATCACTCATTTCGCCGAGTCCCATCAACTTCGCGTTCTTGTGGGGATATCGGCCGTCGGAATCTGCCTCGCGACGGGCCTGAGATCACGGCAGCCTGCCGCAGGCGATCTTCCGACCAGAGCGGACGACGAGAACTCGCCCTGTCTTTCGGCGTTCGAGACCGAGCAGGGCTGACGCGGGGTGGTGACCGGACCAGCTTGTCGACGGGACACTTCAGCTAACCCGCAATCGCTTGGGCGAGGCCGAATCGAGGACGGGTGGAACGCGCAAGACGCAACTACTCAATGCCAACTTGGCCATCCGATCGAGCGCCGGTCTGCGGGCGCCGGTGGCATTGTGCTGAGCTCTCGGCTATCCTGCTTCTCAGCAGAATAGAAGACCTGTCCCCTTTTTACGGAGTGGGATCATGGCGAGATATCGTGTGGCGGTGATCGGGCAGACAGGGCGGGGAGATTATGGCCATGGGTTGGACGTCGTTTGGAAGTCGCTCGACTCGTGTCAGATCGTGGCGGTGGCCGATGCGGACCCGAAGGGACTCGACAACACGCTGCGCCGCCTGGGGGTCGAACGCGGTTTCGCCGACTATCGGCAGATGCTCGACAGCGTCCAACCCGATCTGGTCGCCGTCGCGCCGCGGTGGATCGATCAGCATCGCGATATGGTTGTTGCCGCGGCCGAGCGCGGTGCTCATGTTTTCATGGAAAAGCCGTTCTGCCGAACGCTGGCCGAGGCCGACGAAATCATCGCCGCGTGCGAAAAGCACAAGGTGAAACTGGCCATCGCGTTTCAGACGCGCTACAGCCCAAAATTGCGTGTGATCCGCAAGCTGATCGAGGACGGCGCGATCGGCAGGTTGCTCGAACTGCGGGGACGCGGAAAAGAGGATCAGCGTGGCGGCGGCGAGGATCTTTGGGTGCTCGGCACCCACATTCTGAACTTGATGTGCCACTTCGGCGGAGATCCTCAGTGGTGCTACGCGCGCGTGCTCGCGGAGGGACACGCGATCGACCAGCGCGATATCACGGCCGGTAGCGAGGGCATCGGACCGCTCGCAGGCGACAATCTCGCGGCCATGTACGGACTTGCCGATGGAGTCACGGGCTACTTCGCGTCCCAAAGACAGGCGGCGGCAGGAGCGGCCAACCGGTTCGGGCTGCGACTTCTGGGAACCCATGGCCAGATCGTAATGGGAACCGGCTATCTTCCAAGTGCCTACCTGCTGCAAGACCCGCTCTGGTCGCCCGGACAAAGCGGCAAGAGTTGGATTCCCGTTAGCTCCGCGGGCGTTGGAGAGCCCGAGCCGCTCGCGGACGGCGGGCTGGCAAGCGGCAACCTCCTCGCCTGTCAGGATCTACTCGACGCAATCGAAAACGATCGGCACCCAGAAGCCAACATGTACGAGGCGCGGATGACCGTTGAAGCGATCGCGTCCGTTTTCGAGTCCCATCGACAGGGAAAGCCCGTCTCAATCCCGCTCGCGACGCGAGACAACCCGCTCACGCTGCTCAAGAAGGCCGATCGAGACTCGGAAGCTGACGCGCGCGACCGGGAATAGATTCCTCACACGCGTGAGGGTTGAGTGCCTGGAAACGGGGACGGGCCCCCTCATCCGGCCTTCGGCCACCTTCTCCCGCGTTGGGGAGAAGGGACAGGATCGTGTCACCTCGCCCCAGGATCGTGTCACCTCTCCCCTGGATCGTGTCACCTCTCCCCCAGGATCGTGTCACCTCTCCCGACGCCGGGAGAGGTCGCTCGGGTCCCGCGGGCGGGAGCCGGGCGGGTGAGGGCTGAGTGTCCGGCAACGCGGCCGGGCCCCCTCATCCGGCCTTCGGCCACCTTCTCCCGCGTTGGGGAGAAGGGACAGGATCGTGTCATCTCTCCCCAGGATCGTGTCATCTCTCCCCAGGATCGTGTTACCTCTCGCCAGGATCGTGTTACCTCTCGCCAGGATCGTGTCACCTCTCCCCAGGATCGTGTCGCGTCTCCCGAGAGAAAGCAAGTAGCTCCCCCGCCGAACGATGCCGCGGCGATTCATGGCACGTCTTGCGGCGCGGCATCGCTGGGCAGTTGTGAAAAGCGGACCTTCGACAGGTAGATGCTGGTCTTGCCTTCGTGGCTTGAGTAGTAGCTGACCCACAGCAGACCGTCATGCCAGACCAAACCGGGGTAACTCGTGTCGCCCCCCGAGGGCAAACGCACCAGAGGCGTCATCTTGCCATCCTCAAGATCCAGCTGGATCAGCTCGGTACGAGCCTGCCCGTCCGACAGTCGGCCCGCTCCGATCCACTCACCCGTGGGCAGTTGCAAGAAGTTCGGACCACCCAGACGCGCTCCAAGATCGCGCCAACTCCACGCCGTGTAGGGCGGCTTCGAGGATCCCAACAGGGCCGAGTTTCCCTCTTGGCCGTCGCGCCGGTGGAGGCAGAAGCACGTCCCATCATCGCGGAACCGCAGACGAGCCTCGGTCGGCCAGCCACCTTCGCCCAACATTTGCTGCGTGACGACTTCATAGTGCAGGCCGTCGTTACTCTTGAGCAGTGCACTGTGCGCGCGATCATCGTTCGTGCCGTAGGAGACACCATACGCGACGCCGTCGTGCCACGTGACTCGCCACAGCCAGCGACCGAGTGGAATCACAATCCTGGGCGCCGTAAACGTACGACCATCGTCCGAGAAACTCACGGCGGTTCCAGTGAGGCGTTCGCCTTCCCGAACCTGCTGGGCGCCCCCCAACACCATCAAACGTCCCCCGGGAGTCACGGACAAGGCCGCGTCACGAAGATCAAATTCGGCCAGCGACAACAACCCCGCCGAACTCCATTGCTCGCCGTCATCGGAAACAAGAATTCGCAGCCTCCCGAGATCCCCGGCGTGTCCCTTCCCCTCTCGGAAAGCGCAATAGAACTTGTTGTGCCAGCGAACGAGGTCCGTGAATGCATTGTGGGGCGCCTCGTCCCAGATGCGTTTGGTCTCGATCACTTCGGGCACGAGGGTCGTTGCAGCCAAGGCGGCCGTCGACAGCAGAAACCCCATGATGATGGCGGCGGTAGTCGCCAAGCAAGCGTGACGGCTGTTCATTTTCGCTCCCTTTCGGCTTTCAAGCCGCACTCGGCGGAGAGGGAACCTGAGGCGGTGACGCATCAGCGCCGCTGACGGATGAAAATCAGCGTGCCGCCCAGGGCCAGCGTCAGCAGTACCAGGCTGGCTGGTTCGGGCACGGCCTGGACCGCGTTGCGAGGCCCCAATTCGTAGGCACCTTCAGTAAACGCGGCAACGAGGTCCGCCGTGTCGAATTCCAGATCGTAATTCCAATCCCCCGTTGCCCAGCCCGAGTTGCCGACGACGCCATCTTCGTACTCACCGGCCGTAAACACAGCGACCAGATCGCTACTGCTGAACTCCCCATCCAGGTCGGCATCGCCAGTAAAGGTGTCCAGAGTTACATTCACCATGTAAGTGTAATCACCTTCGTCAACGACTCCTGACTGATCGAGATCGTATTGCAAATCGGCGGACATCTCGCGGACCGCGCCGCCCAGCAGATCGATGTCCAGGGCGTTGACCAGACCGTCTCCATTGAAGTCACCTTCCAGGCCACCGCTGATGAACTGAATGGTGCCCTGCAAGGTCGCCCCCGAGGTCAGGCGGTATTCGAACTGCAGATCCTCGGCGCCTCCCGGAGTGAAGATGCCACCGATCGGAAACGAAGCGCCGTTGGCGACAACCGTCGAGTCCGAAAAGTTGGTTTCGCTGAGCAGACTGCTGGACTGGCTTGGGGCAAGGCCCGGGGCCCAACCCGGCGTTCCGATGCCTGTCAACCCGGCGACCGAGAGGCCGCCAGACGGAGAACGAATGATGTAGCCGTCGATATCCAGGTCTTGACCGCCAGCCGCGGGATTCTCGATCGTCGCAAGACCACTTTGCGGGTCGACTCTCAAATTCAGCGTATTTCGGTACTCCAGCTCGACCACTTGGCCCAACTCACCGCCTTCTCCGTAGTTCAGCGACAGCAGTTCTCCCACGCCGACTTCCGGCAGATTGACGTTCGGAATCACGCCACCGCGCACGGGGGTGTCGAACAGCGTCCAAGTCGTCCCCACGTCAGGCGTGTAGCCATCGGTGAAGTTGACGTTCAAGGTGCCATTGCCGCCGGGAAAGTTGACATTGCCCAAGACATTGATGGTCGAGAATTGGTTCGAGTCAATGTTGGCGATCATCGTGGCATCGGTACCCAGATAGAATGTGGCCCCGACTTCAATATCCGCGTTGCCGCCACTGACAATGAGTGTGGCGCCGGGCGCCCACCAGGTATCCAGGTTCGCGCCGACTCGAACCACCGCCGAACCGTCGATTGACAGGGTACCCGTCGCACTGGCACCACCCTGACTGCCGTAGCCCACGTCCACGCCACCTCCCACCAGAAGCTCACCCGAGACAGACAGCAATGCCGTCGTGTTCGCGCCCTCGGCGATCTCGCGCCGATGCTGAGGAAGTACCCCGTTCCGTTACCGAAAGGAACCATGTCCAACCCTTCCGCTTCCGGATCCACTTTCAGCCAAGCCTCCATGCCGACTCGGAATCCCGGGTAAAAGTTTTGCCAAGCGGTGGCATCGGTAAACAGGTAATTGTCCGGCTCGCCATCAAAAGCGACGGACAGCGTGCTGGGGATTCCCGGCGGTGTATCGTCACTGTAAGTCACCGTGCCAAAGCTGGTCATTTCCAGGAAACCTTCGATGCTCTCAGTCGTCGACGACACGACACCTCCGGCGACGGCACCGGCATCGTCTTCACCAAAGTGATACAAGGCGAGCTCGGTCAATTGGGCGTAACTCGAGCTCGTCATGAGCCCGACTCCAACCAGGCCCCAGATGCACAGTCTCATTGCCAAACACATCTTGTCAGCTCCTCTCAGCAGAAGTGAATCAGTTCGCCTCGTCGAACGGGCGTTCATTATGTCATTCCCGGCGACCCAGGTCACTGCCCCCTGACGGCCGCAGGCTCCGATCCGCCTCGAACTCACGCCTTCCCCGTCAAGGTAACTCAGTTATCGCGGGAAAAAGAGAGACAGCTGGCCTTTCAGTGACGGTGTTTGGACGATCTGCAAATGATTTATACCCCCACCTGTCTGGGCACGGAACGGTTGAAAGTCGGCTGGAGCTTGTCCCAAGCCACCGTGCGAGAGTGGCGGCTGAAATCCGGCCTGCCGCAGGCCGCCGCAGCCTCATTTCACGAGCCGGAAGCCTTTGTCATCGAGCAGGCCGTGGCACGCCAGGTCGCACGCGGCAATCGTGCTCACTGCCGTTGCGTGTGAAACTGCCGCGCCAGCCGGGCGCCGTCCGCTAACAGCTCGTCCAGCTTCGCCTTGATCGCTCGATTGTCGCCCGCCTGATAGGTGTTCAGCCGCTCTCGATACTCCGGCAGCCGATAAAGAAAATCGCCCACGGACTCTGGAGTCACGTCCGATGCACTCTTCCCGTAGCCGAGCTGGCTCAACTGAAACGCATTCAATTGCTGTTCGAACTGGCCTTGCATGGGAAGGGCCAGATAAGGTTTCTTCAGGCACAAGGCCTCGCTGATGAGCGTAAAGCCTGCGGTCGCAATGACTGCTTTGGCGCTCGCCAGGTCGCGCAAGAAGCCGACCTTGCTAAACGGCTTGAAACTCAGCACGCCGTCCCGATCACTCCGCTCGTAGCCATAAACCAGCATCGTTTCGCGATGAAAGCCGCGAAGCTCACTCAATAAGGATTCGAAGCCACTGGTGACGTAGACCAAAATGTGGTCATCTTGGGATGGTGTCAGTTGCAGGACTTCCCGACGCAAAATCGGAGGAAACACGAACGTCCGATCGTTTCGCGTTTCACCGGAACAGAAGGCGGTCACGAGTGACACATCAGGTCGAGGCACCATGGCCCGGATCACATTCTTCGTCAGGCGTCGATCGAGCGCCCATTCGCGGGGACAGTCGTACTTGAGGTACCGCATCCGGTGTTGATTATCCAGCGTGATGAGCGGCACTTCGTAGTGGTGCGCAAGGTAAGCCGTCATCGGCTCGAAATCCGTGATCACGCAATCGGGTTGAAACTCCTTGAAGAGCTGCCGTAACTGCTGCAACGTGCGGTGTCCTGCAGGCAACCGTTTGAGGTTTTCGGTAAGCGTCTTCGCGACCGACACCTTATTGTCTTCACTGGCAATGCACAGACCTTCGATCTCGAGGATCCTGAAGTCGTCCTTCAGATTGCGAAATCCGCGGTCATAGCTGGCCAGCCAAAGATCGTGCCGCTGAGCACACAGATGTGCGGCCATCTCCCGTGCCCGCGAGGAATGCCCCGAACCCTCGCCCGCCACGCCATAGATGATCCTGGCCATTGCAAACTCCGACGCGTCGAATCGATCCTGGGAAACTCTCTGACCCCGCGATGCCTCCGCGGTGATTCCGATGGCCGACGGGCGGTGGCGGGCACTTGGATCGCCGCAAGCGTCCTAACGGGTACCCGTGACCGCGAACAAGTGAAACCGCGTTCGATCGTTGTCAAACTTTGCCAAGTCGCTGCGCAGCACGATCTTCGTTAGCGACCGAGCGCCGGGCAGGGAAGTCCCCATCTCGAACAGAGCGGTCGTATTGGCATCATCGAAACGCTCGCCATCGAGTCGATCCATCCCGTCCCAACACGGTGTGCAAGTCATCTCCGGGTCGAACGCGACGTTGCTATGGAACCAATCGTAGCCCGAGAGGAATTTACGCTCGATCGAACCGTCGTCGTAACGGAGCTCGATGGGAATCGTACAGTCACCGTTTCCGCACGAGACGAGAAATCGCAACCCGGAGAGCGCACCATGGCCCACCGCGATTTCCAAGGGTGTGACATCTTGTTGCGACAATTGAATCGCGTTTGCCGAGCTGTAATCGCCAAGCTGGTGGATGCCAACCTGCCCGTCAAGTGGCAACCCTCTCACGTTGGAGTTATCCGATCGTTGTCCATCGAATCCCGCCACGACGAGGTTTCCGCGAGCGTCATCATCGAAGAAGTCGTTCGCGGCGTCACCCGGGTTCGCGATCACGTCGCGATTGAAGTAGGTCGAGAGGTCGATCCTAACCAACTCGGGGGCCTGTCCGTCCAGCGTGAAGCTGCGTTCCTCCGAGTACGCCGAGGCCAACCCCTCCGAACCGACATATCGGACTCGCCACGCGTAAGATTTCCCGGCGGGCAACCAACCTGCGGGGAGCGGCAACTCGCGAAGATGTTCGGTACTGACGACGCTCAAGACGGGCGACTCGTCAAACGAACCCTCTGCCGCACGAATTTGCCACTGAGTCATCCGATGTTGGACGGCGTCCAAGCGATGCCGAAATGCGCCCGCCTTCAAAGCGATCGCCGACCGATTCGGAATCATGCCGATCGGCGACTCCAACACGGGAGTTTCAGGAGGAATTGGTTCTAGCGCCTGCGCCATTTCAGGTCTATCCGTGGAACGGTAGACGACCGCCAAGGCTTCCCTGACCGACGCCGTGACTCCGTCCCGCGGACCCTTTCGCGCGAGAAAGAACTCGTAGCATTGTTTCAAGAGCGGTTCGGCCTGAGCGTATTCGCCGACGGAGAGCAGACTATAGGCCAACATGTAGCGACACTCCTGAAAGTACTCGGTTCGCTCGTTGCGGAAGCGACTTGGCGTGTCGTGGAACTCTTGCAGATAGGGAATCGCCTCAGCGAACCGCCCCAACTCGAAGTACAATCGACCGAGGTCGATCACGGCATTGAGCGTATCGGGGTGCGTGTCATCCAGCACTTCGCGGCGAGTCGCCAGGGTTTCCTGGAGCAGCGGAAGGGCTTCTTCGGGACGTCCGAGATTAATCAGTGTGATGGCAAGATTGTTCAGCGCCAGCAAATAATGCGGATGGTCAGACCCCAGCAGCCGCCTCTTATCGGCAACCAGATCCGCATACAGCGGCTCGACCTCCGCGAAGCGTCCCTCGCGAAAGAACACCGACGCATAGTAGGACCTGGTGCTGAGTGTTCGACGGTCGTTTGGCCCATGCAGCTCTTGCGTCACATCGATCAACTCGCGCAAGATCGCGCGCGCCTCATCGTATCGCTCTTGATGCGCGTACAAATTGGCCAGCCGACTTTTCGCAAAAATCGTGTCTTCGTGGTTCGGTCCGAGCGTCGCCTTCAGACCCTCGGCCGCCAATGTTTGGTACTTTTCCGACAGATCGTATTGTCTCTTTTCGCGGCAGGCGATTGCGTAGGAGCTCATGCAGAGCAGCGTCATTCGGTGCCGATCGCCGAGTTTTTCGCGCCAGCTCCATGCCAAGCATCGCCTGTCGCGCCGCTTCGTCGTAGTTCCCCAGCGTAAACTGCGACTCCGCGATCGTCGCTCTGAGCGAGACCTCGACCTCCGGCTGATCTTGAAGCTCCGGCCAACGCTTCTCGGAAAAGTCCTCCAAGAGCTGACGCACCGTATAGTCCTTCATGTCCTTGCCCGTCGGTCTCGCCGCCAAGAACATGTTCCGCATCAATTTGGCCAACTCATTCGCCCGCATCAGCTCTTGCTGTGCAGCTCGCTCGCTGGCGACTGCTCTTATCAGCTCGTTCCGCTCCCGCTTCTCACTGGCGCTCGCTCGCAACCAGAGCCCAGTCGAGATGATGGTGGACAAGATCATGAGCACGGCGATCGCCGCCACCGACGCGACCAGCGCACGATTTCGCTTCGCAAATTTCTTCAGCTGATAAGCGGTGCTAGGAGGACGAGCCAAAATGGGTTCATCTCGCAAGAACCGACGAATGTCCTCGGCCAGCTCAGCAGCCGAAGCGTAACGCTGCTCGCGATCCTTTTGCAACGCCTTGCCAACGATCGTTTCGACATCGCCTCGCGACTCAGGATTTAGCGTCCCCAGTCGTTGCGGTTCATGTTCGCGGATCGACGCGAGCGAATGAATCAACGACATTTTTTGATCCGGATGCGGCAGCTTCCCGGCCAGCATTTCAAACAAGATCACACCGATCGAGTAGATGTCGCTGCGAGCATCGACGTCGATTTCTCCGGCGCTCGCCTGCTCGGGACTCATGTACGCGACGGTGCCCAGGACTTGTCCCGTGAGAGTATTGATAACGCCGTCGGGCGATTCCTCCAGCGCGCGTGCGACGCCGAAATCGAGAATCTTTGGAGTCCCGCTATCCGTGATCAGGATGTTCGCGGGCTTGAGGTCGCGATGGACGATTCCTTTCTGATGTGCATGATGAATCGCGTCGCAGATCTGTGCGACCAACTGGAGACGCTGCGACTGATTGAGCCCGAGGGCTGTCGCATAATCAGTGACGGGTCGACCCTCGACCAGCTCCATCGCGAAAAAAGGCGAATCGCCCTCGCTGTCACTATCTTGAGCTTCGTAGATCTGCGCGATCCCCGGATGCTGCAATCGTCCCAGGATCTGGGTCTCGTATCGAAACCGATTTCGCATCGCTTCGGAATGAAAACGTGTCGCAATGACTTTAATCGCGACGCTGCGACTCGGGTTCTGTTGGCGAGCCTCATAGACGGTCCCCATCCCGCCCTCGCCAAGTTTTCGGACAATCCGGTATCTCCCGATCTGCGCCGGTGTCTTGGCGCCCCCTGGACTGGATGGCTCGCGAATCCGCGTGTCCGACGGCAAGATCCCGCCCGTCACGTGCACCGTCGCTCCTTCCGCGAGGTGAGCCTCTTCCGCTTCGATCAGCGATCGGACACTCGCCAGCAAGACTTCATCATCGGCACACGCATCCTCGATGAACTGCGTCCTCTGATCCGGAGCGTGGCACGCCGCTTCGCGAAGCAGCCGTCGCGCACGATCATCTGGCCCGGAAGTCGTCATGATGCGGCCGTTCAGTAGTCCCAAGCAGGCGGCGCGGTAAACGGAGCAGGAGAAAACCCTTGTACCCCAATATTTACCCCAATATAGTCGAATGCCGCTGGAACTCAATTCGACGGTGACCGGAGTGGCGAGCTCAAGGCGAGCTGCCCGATCGCACTGGCACCGCGCATGTCACCCTGGATGCCTGCCGAAATGGACGCGGTGACGGTGCACTATTCCAACTGCCCGAGGCGGTATTCCACGAAATCCAGAATCGCAAGCTCAGCCTGCCGATTGTCGGCAACAAAGCCATTCGCCTGCGAAATGAGGTCATCTCGCAATCGACGAAAGCGGTCCGCGGCGGAGTCGATGTCGCCCCGGATGACAGCCGACTCGGCATACTGCAGCCGCTGAACGAGCGCCGGTGACGTGCTGGGAGAAGCGATCGCGGCGCGGACAACCGCCGCGAAACTCGGCGGGTCACGGCGGGTCGTCTGCTTGAACTGCTCGCGGACAAGTAGCCCGACCGAGCCCAGGATACACAGCGCGATCACCACAACTTGCAGCCACATCTTCGAACCGTCGGCTGGTTTTCCCGACGTGCTCGTCGACACCGCGGGTGCGTCCTGAAAACCGATCGGCTCGAGGTCGCTGTTGTCGTCATTATCGAACTCCGCAGCCACGCGGGGGGGGCCTGGCGTTGGATCGTCCTCGACGTCGAGGATCAGTTCGATCTCATGGTTCAACTTCAGGATATCGGTGTCGGGCCATTCGAGTGCCTGGCCTGGAGCAACGATTTGAGTCCCGACGAAAAGGTTCGTTTCGCAGCGGTTGTAGACTCGATACCGCCCGTCGCGAAATTCCAAGGTCAAGGCGTGTCCTGGTACATCGGCGGTCGGCAAGAACACGTCCGACCGCGGATCGCTGCCGATCCGAACCACGGGCCGCTCGATCCAATGAGAGGTGCCGGCGGAGATCCCGGATTGCACAATGACTTTGGCGGGCATGCATTTACTCCAAAAACGTCAGTAACGCGGGCAGCAGGATCGGAGCGACGATGACCAGCAGGCACGCGACCATCACGATCATCCCCGGAAACACCATTTGGACCTCCGCCTCGGAGGCCGCCTTTTCTCCCCATTGGGATCGCTTCAGGCGCATCTGATCCGCCTGCTCGCGAAGTATCGAGCTCATCGGCGTACCCAGCTCCTCGCCCTTGTTGATCGCGAACACCAGCTCCGAAATGTCCTTGTCGTCGCAACGACCGCGAAGGTCGTTCAGAGCCTGGCTGCGTGACCGACCCAGATTGATCTGCCGCAGGACTTCCGCCAGCTCGGTTCCCAGCGGATGACGCACATTGTCGCGAACCACCGTCTGCAAACTCCCCTCAAAGTCGGCGCCCGCCTGCAGCATCAATGCAATCTGATCGACCGCGAAGGGCATCCGCAATCGAATCCGCTTCAGGTGGCGATTCGATCGGGACACGACCGATTGCTCAGCCAGCCAGGGATAGGAGAACAAGAGCAAACCGGCCAGTATCGCTGCGAGCAGCCCGAAACCCGTCGGAGCAATCAACAGGTAAACGGCGATGGAAGATAGCATCGCTTCGATCAGCTTCGTTGCCAGAAACTCAGCCGGCCGCCAAGGGAGTCCTTCGTTGGCGAGCCGCAGATGACGCCCGAGTTGTCGAAGCCTTGCTCCATCTGGATCGTAGAACCGGGCGAGCTCGGCGACGAGGGGCTCGAAACTTCGAAACACGAAGCTGCCGGCTCGCACCTGCTCAAGCCGTTGCTCCTCGAATCCTTCGCTCGGTGCCAGACTCGGCCTTGGGCCGGATACGATCACGACCACTGTCCAGGCGGCGAACGCGGCGGCAACGCCCACCATCCCCGACGCGGCCAGCAGTCCATATTGCTCGATCAATTCCAACATGTTCCTACAACTCGATGGATAGAATTCGGTTGCTCCACCAGACGCTGACACAGGTCAAGCCGATCACCGCGAGAATTACGAATTGGCCGATCAGTGACTCGAATACCAGCAGCGTGCCAGACGGAAAGATGACAAAGAAACCAGCCAGGAACAGAAAGGGGAACGCGGCCAGGATCCAGACGACTTTCCGACCGCTGGCCGTTTCGGTTTCGAGTTGTCGTTCGACCCGCTGGTTCTCTTGCAGGCTGTAGCCAATTCGCTCAAGCGCTTCGGTCACTCGACTGCCCCGCTCCAAACTGACTTTAATGGCCGATGCGAACAACGTGAAGCTATCCAACTGGAGTCGCTCCTTGGCATCGGTAATCGCGCTGGCCAGGGGTCGTCCGTGCTCGTATTCATTCACGATCCTCTGCAGCTCGGCTGCCAGAGGCTGCGGTGACTCACGACTGACAGCTGCCAGTCCTTGAGCCAATGAAAGGCCCGCGCGGCTCGCATTCGCCAAAGCCACCGCTCCACCCACCATCTGATCCCGCAGCAGCGAACGGCGACGAGCGATGACGGCCTTCAGGATCCATCGTGGCGCAAAGAAAACCAGCAGCAGTACGGCAAATGCGATCGGAAACATATTGAGCACGACGCCAAACACGACAACACTTGCGATCAGCGAAATGCCCCACCATCGCAAAACGGTTCGGTAGCGTGCCGGGTCCAGTGACAACGAGCACAGCATCGGGTACAGATCGGACAAATAGCGTCGCACGGCGTCGTCCCAGACCCCTCCGATGCACGTTCCCGCCAAGGTACCGGCGGCGAAGGCGATGAGTGTCGTTGTCAGCGGAATCATGTCGCCCTCTCGCTGTAGAATGAATCCAGGCGAAGCACACCTGACTCGATCAACTCCCCAATGAAGCTTGGTAACAATCCTGTCGGTTTTAGCTCGCTGTCTTCCGCTTCCTCACGCAGGTACAGATCTCGCAGTTCGATCTTGTTCGTGTGCCGGCTGACTCCCACACATTCCGTGATCTGACCGACCACCCGTCGTCCGTCGCGCAGCCGCTGGAGTTGCACGATAATGTCGATGGCCGAACCAATCTGCTGATGGATCGACGACACCGGCAGATCGGCGGCCATCTGCACCAGCACTTCCAACCGGAGAATGACATCGTTTGCCGTATTGGCGTGAATCGTTGTCACTGATCCATCGTGCCCCGTATTCATTGCCTGCAGCATATCCAGCGCTTCGGCTCCCCGGCATTCTCCCACAATAATTCGGTCGGGGCGCATCCGCAGGGCGTTTCGCACGAGGTCACGAATCGTATACTCGCCCGCGCCCTCCACGTTCGCCTCTTTCGTCTCCAGCTTCACGACGTGCTGCTTTGGAAGCTGCAACTCCGCGGTATCCTCGATGGTAATGATCCGCTCACGGTCCGGGATAAAGTCGCTCAGACAATTCAGCATCGTGGTTTTCCCGGTACCCGTTCCCCCCGACACGACGATATTGCGTCGACTGAGCACGATCGCGCGGAGGAACTCAGCGACCGTTTGCGTCATCGCCCCGATCGACACCAGGTCATCGATCAACATCTTGCGATAGGGAAACTTGCGGATCGTGAGCGTCGCGCCGCTAATGGCAAGCGGCGGAATCACCGCGTTGACGCGACTCCCGTCCGATAAACGGGCGTCGACAAGCGGTTGTGACTTATCGATGCGTCGCCCCACTTTGCCGACGATCCTCTGGATAATCGATTCGATGACTTCATCTGAAATGAATCGGCGGCCCGAATTTTCGAGTACGCCGTTGCGTTCGACGTAAATCTTGTCGCGCCCCACGACCATGATTTCCGAAATCGATGGCAGACGAAGCAGGTCTTCCAGAGGACCATAACCGAAGACGATATCCTTGATTTCTTTTTTCAAGTAACGGAAGGCCAAATACCGGCGGAACTCAGTATGAATCCGATCACTGACGGCGTCCCACGACGACCAGAAACCGCGTTCGATGGCATCAATGTGAGCGGATTCAGTTGGCGTTCGCGGAATCGACAGCAGGTTGGCCATGTACCTTGCCGTCGACTCCAGCTCGTCTTCCCGCTCCGGCACCGCCGTCATCATGCGACTCCAGTGGCGTTTCGTGCAGAGCTCCGAGGGCACTTGCGAGTCAGCCCCCCGAGTCACGTCGGCCAACAAGCTGTCCCGCAAGCTATGGCCTGCAATATGCCCTACGAGCGCCGTGTTGGTGCGGATCGACTCGTCGCCCTGCGCAATGGTGTCCAATGTTCGCTCTAGCTTCAGCAAGCTCTCGTCATTCTCGCGCTGCACATCTTGCGAGTCCGCAGTCAGATTCATTCGCTCGAGCAGCTTCAGGTGCACGTCGCCGATGACTCGGGACATCGCCGCGTCCAAAGAGGCGCGTACCGATTCGCGCGACAACTGTTCTTCGTGTGGCAGGTCCAGGGTTAAGGTAAATGGAAAAAGGCTGATCGACTGATTCGTGCGTATCTCGCATCGCTCGCCGTTGTACAGTTGCCGCTCCCCAACCTTCACTCCATTGATGCCCAGCGCCATCAATTCCCACGACGCGCCACGTTTTTGGAGCACCGCCGCCTGGTCCGCAATGAAAGGGCTGTCCAACACAATGTCATTCGAAGTCGCGCGCCCAAGGCGAACGCGACTGCCCGTCACTTCGACAACTTTTCGCTCCGTGTCGACGACGTTGTTGAACCAGATCTTCATCGATACGGGGTCTTCACAACTGGATGAAAAAATCGGGAGGGCGAAGCCGGGTGGGCGATATTCGCTCCGGCCAAGGGACTATTTTGGACTCAATATACGGTCGGTGCTGGAATGACGAACTTGATCATGTCTCCCGCCAGCAACACCCGAGGCACGTTCGGGATGCCGTCCAGCGAGACGGTTTGATACACCGAGTTGGGACTCGGGAGCCGTCGGGCGCTCCCCTGCTCTTCCCTGAGCGATGGAACCACCTGAACCGCGACGATTCGGTGGCCCAGGTCCGCGTTCGATGCACCACTCGGCTGCGGACTAATGATCTCAAGCAGTTGTTTCGTCTTGCGGTCGAAGTCTGCGCTGACCTCGATCGTCACATTGTTCCGACTGTTGTCGCTTGAATAAACCTGAGAATCCTGATCCGGCTCCTTAAAGCGAGCGCCCACGCTGATCAGCCGAAAGGGCCCGATCACATCCCAGCTTCGCTCTTCCGCCGGAGGGCGAATGTCGCGTTGAAAGAAAACGTCACCGGCGTCGTAGGGTCGGCCCGCTTTGACACCGAACAGGATGGCCCGATGCCGATAAGGAATCAGAGACATCTTCAGCTTGTCTAGGTCGCCTGGCACCGGCACCGCAATCAAGTCTTCTTCCCCGATTGTGTGACCCATTTCGATCTTGGTGTTCGCCGCCACGAACTCCGACGGCATCGCCTTGGCGGAGACCCAGAGCCAATTCATCCCGGCAGCGACCAGACCGAGGAACAGCGCGAACGACAATTTCATGATGTTGCTCATCAACCTTCACCTTGAACCCGAGCCACCTGCCGCACCGCGACATCGGGCGAGGAAGTAAGTAATAGTGAGTTAATGCGGGCGACTTGCTTGGACCACGCATAAACAACCGTCCCCTGCTTCACACAGAGGAAACTGAAGGAAGAGGGACTTCCCCAACCCGAATGCCGTACTTGCCAACCCGCGCTTCGCCAGCGGCTGAGCAACACGTCGCGGTCCGTATCGAGGGAAACCAATTCCATCAGGAGCTGGTGATCCTTGGACCAACGGCCGATCAACTGCTTCGCCTCCTGATCGAGTGGAAGCAGGTGCATGCCATCCGACTGCGGCTTGCACCCCGGTGTCAACTCGAGAAGCGTCCATCGATCTCCCGGTGACGGAACGGCGATGGTTGCCGCCGATATCTCGCCCTGGGTGCCGAGTGCCACCCTCGCCTTGAGACTCGGCTCATCAACGCGTAGTGTGCCTGCAGATTCCATCGCACTTGCCAGGCTTCGTTCGGAGTAAGAGTCATTTCGCGTCGCCACGTTGTCGGCGTTGTCGCTTCGAAGCTGCGACTGCACTTCGGAAAGCGGAGCGGTTGACGCACTCGCAATCCACGGTGCTTCGGCGAAACTCCAGGCCCCGTCCTTGGGAATCAGCCAGAGATCGCCGAACTCGACGTCCGACGTGTCGTGGGCCAGCTTCGGTCCTCGTATCAACTCGCGGATGGAGGCCATCGTGTTGACGCCAACCCAACTGAGTCCCAGGATGAGAACCAGTCGCCCAAGGTATCGAGCGGACGCCCGAAACGTTCCGTCTTTAATGCTTGCCATCGAGCCCCCCGTCGTCAGACCGAATCCCGGTCGGCTTCCAGAACCTTGAGTTCGGCCGCCAGCCGCTGTCGCTTGTTACGTTGCACGCGGACGCGCCTCCAGACTCTTTTTCGCGTCTTCTCCTTCCGCCTGGTCGCGTGCCCGTTCAAGCTCACGGATCCGCGACTCCACTTGCTCGATCTCACGGCGTTTTGCTTGAATGTCTCGATCGAATTTCTGCCTTTGCTGATCGGCCTGCGATTCCGTCGAGGCGTTTAGATTACCGAAAATGTTCTTCAGTTGACTGAGCGGCGATTCAAGCTCTTCGCGGATCGCGTTCTGGATCTCACCCACGACGGCTTGCCCTGCCTGACCTTGCAGTTGGCTGATTTGGTTTCGAGCGTCGCTGTAGGCGACTTGCAAGCCCGCCGTCTTCGCGTTGATCGCCGCCGTGAGATAGAGTTCCCAGTTCGGTGATTCGTTCATCCGGATTGTCGCGTGATCCCAAACGTTGACGGCCACATCGTGCGACGATTCGGGCGGCGACGCGTCGTCGACCAGGTTGCCGACCTTCACTTCCGTGGTGGCCGTGGCGGTCGTAAAGTCGTCTGCAAGAAAATCAAGTGCTTTGCTGGATCCCGCCTCAAACCTCCGCTGCCAGGCGTCTCGCCGCGCTTCAATCGCAACTTGGGATTGGCCCACGACCGACGAGCCAAGCCAGACCAGGGCGACCATCAGTGCCAGAATGATGGGCATGCACATCACTAACTCGAGCGTGGCCACACCTCGTTTCGAGCGCTGGATTCTCATCAGTGTGTCCCCAGCTCTTCAAAGTATTCGATCGCATGCCGGACATTGCCGCCCAACTCCCCTGACAGCGACGGTTCCGTATCGGCCAACCGAGTTGGAGTGACGGGCATGAGTTTCGCTTGCCAGTTCAGCTTGACTTGAACCGACGGCTCGCTTTGGGTGAAAATATCCCAGGGCCATTTGGCTTCGGACTGTGTGGCCGGCGCAGCCCATTCGGGAATGTCGGCCGTTGGGTCCCAATTGAGCGTGTCCCAGCCGAATTTCCTCTGCCAGCGATCCGATTCGGCGGAAGCCGTTTCATTCGCGTTGTAAACGATGGCCTGCGAATAGGCACTAATTCCCTTCGAAGTTGCCGCAGGATAGACGATCTTGGCGAACAACGGCTGGAAATCACGCTGCGCAAACCCGACCACCGTAAAGTACGACTCGGCAGTGCGTTTCCCGTCCGGCGTCGACGTCGTCCAGTTCTCGCGTCCCTTGCGCGACCGTTCGCCGTCGAACGAATCCTTCAGTACAAACATGCGCAGCGGCTTGACGGAGTCGCTCTTGCGCCACGTCAGCGCATTGCCGGCCTTTTCCAAGCGATAGCCGCTGCGAAACTGCCACGCCTTGGTCATCGTGTATCGATTTGACCACTTCGTGAAGTGCTCCGCCGCCTTTGATTTGGGGAGCCAATTCTGGAACATGGCCCGCACGTGTGCCCGATAGATGTCGCTGTAGGGGTACGTCGCCCGGACCCACTGCGAGTACTGCTCTTGGCCTTGGTTCATCAGTT
This sequence comes from uncultured Planctomycetales bacterium, assembly GCA_963826795.1. Lineage (GTDB taxonomy): Bacteria > Planctomycetota > Planctomycetia > Pirellulales > Pirellulaceae > CAWGYT01. Next base: position 73,559 of record CAWGYT010000001.1, read on the forward strand.
CGGGGACACGAGCCACACTCGGATTGGCGGATGGGTTAGGTTGTGACCGTTGCGAGTCGAGCTGTCCCTCCATGGACTCAAGTTTCGCCAAGTCTACTTTCAGCTTTTCGAGCCGTCGTTGAAGGTCCGCACGCGCCGCCACGAGCGCCGCCTGTTCCGACTCGAGCTCCAGTCGTTCGTCGGCGGGAACGTTGCCCTCCGCGAGTCGCTCTTCAATTTCCTGCTCAAAGTCATCGAAATCGGCCAGGTTATCACCAAGCTCGTCGATGCGATCTCGCATTGCTCGTTTGCTTTTGTTGAGGCGCCTCCGCAAATTGCCGAGACCGGAATTGTCGCCGGCGAACGGCGTCGCGGCATCGCTGCCCCAAGACGCCAAGTTGCCGCCGCTTCGCAGGTTGGGCACCGGTTCCGTTTCCACGGGCAGGCGAAGCTCCTCTGCCGCGGGAAAGATCGTCAACTGGGCTCGATGGCGATCTTGCAGGTCGAGCATCATTCGCTCGACGGCGCGATTCAGGATCCCGCCCTGGAACTCTTCTTCATCCGCGTCATAACCGGCGACAAATTCGCCATGAGCGGCCAGCGTCGGGATGAGCTGCGCTTCGATGACATCCAACTTGAGTCGGGTGAATGCCTTTGCCACCTTCTCGACTACGTCTAGAACCACCCATTCTTTGCCGATCAACACGATCTGGCTCGTCGAATAGATGTGGACACCATAGGCAATCAACGCCGTTCCGTATCCCCACGGAGGCGGCACGAAGAAACCGACATCGGCGAACGTCTTGATTGGCAGCAAGACGGCGAGTTCGCGTTTCAGCGTCATCCTTGAATCAAAAATTGCGGCGCACGCCTCGAACTCTCGGTTGCCGTTCTCTGGCGTGACCCGCGCGGTGACGAAATCGACAATTTGGCGGTCCAGCGTCATCACGAATGGCGGCGTGAAGCCGAAGGGCGAGGGTCCCAGCGGGGCCAGCTCGCGATTGGCGTCAATGATCCCGTCGAGCGTTTGGTTCTCCGTCGTGTTTTGCTTCAGCCCAAAATCCAGACTGGCTCCACCCAAAGCCTCGTGAATCGCGCACAATGCGGTCGCTTCACCCAGCAAGTGGTTCGTGGCCGTCAAGGCATTCATTCCCCGCGCCATCCAGAGAGCGGAAGAAAACGCCGCGGCGTCCGCCGCGTTCTGCAACTCGATCTTCTGGTTCACGGCATGCCCCGCATTGCCGATGAGGCCCATGAGTACGACCATCGCCAACATCATGATCATCGCAATGAGCGTGATCTTTCCGTCTTCTTCGCGATGGACGGCTCGGGGTACACGCGCGGCGTAACGGCCCATCCTGCTCAGTTGTCTACTCAAGGCGACCATAGCCTATCCCCAATTCCTGCCTGTCGTTCTGAGGACCTTCGTTCTGCAAAGCCGCTTGGCTGCTGAGCACGAATTGGTATCCACCGTTCCCATCGGGCTGCCCCAGCAGACGGCCAATTCCTGGGACTCGAAACGGAAACTCATATTCGACCGTTACCGTAAGCTCTGAATCCCACCGGGCCGGCGGGCCATCGGTGGTCACGCTCAGCGAAGCCACAGCGTTCTGATACTTCTTCGTCACGTAGGACTCGGAAACCGGATCGTCGACAAACGCCTGATAGGAGTCAACGTAGCGCGACGCGCCCGAGCTTTCCTGGGATTCGCCGGGGCGACTGCTGCCGGACGCGAATGGGACGAAAGCTTGGACCGCCGCTCGCTCGATCCGATCTTCGGCCTGCTCCCAGCTGGTCGCGGTCGCCCAGACCGAACCGGCGCGAGCCCCGGCGTAGGCGGCATAGACGGTCCCGAGCTTGGCGGTCATCATCAGCGTCGTCTCGATGATCAAGCACATCAGCAGCATGACGATCGGGACAACCATCACGTAGGAAAGCGTGTAAGCACCGCCCTGCTCGTCCCGCGCAAGTAACCCACAGGACGCCTTGAGTCCCGCCAGCGCGCGACGCACGCACGTGGTCGAAGCTCGGCGTCCTTCGTAGATGGCCATCCGGCGAACCTGTCACATCGATTAGAGAAATGGCTGAAACAACAGGCCCACCAGGGCCGTGTGAACATAGCGGCAAATCGTGATGCCAAGAAAAAGCATCAAGACCGCCAAGGGGACTGCGACAGCCGTCGCCAGGACGACTTCCAAGCTGGCGGCACCTGCACGATGCATCGGATTGCGTCTGATTCGTGTCATACGGTTCAGGGGATCAAAGGAAGGTCAAGCACGACGATCAGCGTTCCGATGGCAAAGAACCCGGCCAAGGGCACCGGTGCATTCAGCAGGTCTCGGTCGCGAGTCGAAGGTGGATCGACCCACGCCGGGACGAACGCGGAACCGATCAAGCGCGCCATGGCGGTCAGCAGCCGCAAAGGTCCTCGCGACCAGATGCTCCAAGCCAGAATGACAACGCCCGCCACGATATAGCTGCAGGCGATCGCGAGAACGCCCTGCTCAAAACCGATCAGCGCCCCAATGGCCGCCGCCATCTTGACGTCCCCCGCGCCGCCACGGGCAAGACTGTAGGCAAACAACATCACTGCGAAACAGCCCATCGCGCCCAAAACACATGACCGAACACCAATCGCACCTAGCTCCGCTGACGACTCGGACTGCCAGATGCCTACCGCCAAATTGATCAGCAGCGCCCAAATCACGGCACTGTAGGTTGCCCAGTTGTAGATCTTGCGATGACACAAGTCAGTCAGACTGCAGACCGCAAGCAGCATGACCAGAATCAGGCCGCTGACCGTCCCCAGCCGTGTCGGGAACGAACTCATGACCTGGCACCAGAACGGGGCAATTACAAGCGGGGCGGCAAGGGCAACCAGCCACTGTCCGCTTCTGCTATGCAACGGCTTAAGCGGCATCGCCGCGGTTGTCAAAGAGTTCATGCGATCGTCCCCATGAGCGTGATTGGACGGGTGGCGAAGTGGGCGCGACCGGTTGGCGATCGACGACGAGCCTGACGGGCGCCCTGAGCGTCCCGCGTCACTCGATGCTTTGGCCCTTCATTTCATTCCACTTGTCTTTCATCCAACCAAAGATCTCTTTGCCGACCGTCATGAATCCGATCAGGATAATGGCGGCAATGGCGACAACCATCACAACCTGGATTGCCTCGATGCCGTCTTCGTCTTCGTGGAACTGCGAGATACTCCGAGTGATGGTCCTGACCACGGCAAAAACCCCTTGCGAAAAAAAACTGCGAGTGTCGATGATTAAGCCGTCTCAAGTACGGCGAGAATCCTTTTCCGTTACAGTGCTTGCTCGGCATTCTTCCGAGCGAGCCAATATCCTTGTCACAGCTCAAACTTGAGGCAGGCATTCCGCCGGCCCGGAGGGAATCTCAAGCGGTCGCTGACCCGGAGGAGAACAGACGCTTCGTATGCGAAACCTGGTCGCCGAGCCCCAATTGTCTGGGCAAGTCGGCAAACGTAGGGGTTTCTCCGGTTGGCTCGAGTGAACCGACGACGCGACCTTCGGCATCTCGCCCGCTCAAACGGAATCGGTACAGGTCCCGCAACACGTATTCATGATTCATGTCGACGCCTGTGCACTCGCTAATCCCCCATACGCGTCGCGTGCCATCGCTCAGGCGACTGATCTGGACGACCAATTGCACGGCGGATGTCACCTGCAGGCGGGCGACATGAACGGGGATCGTCACGTCGCTCATGAGACTCAGCGTTTCGAGTCGGACGAGCGCGTCGCGCGGAGTCGTTGCGTGGACGGTGGTCATGGCACCCGAATGACCGGAGATCATGGATTGAATCAGGTCGAGTGCCTCTCCGCGCCGGACCTCGCCCACCATGATTCGATCGGGGCGCATGCGGAGCGAATCGACGAAAAGATCGCGGATCGTTACCTGGCCACCTCCGTCAGGGCGGGGTGGCTGGGCCTCCAGATAGATCGTGTGAGGCTGGTTCAATTGCAATTCCGAACTGTCCTCGATCACAACGATTCGCTCGGTGTCAGGAATTTCTGCCGACAGGGCGTTCAGAAGCGAAGTCTTGCCCGAGCCGGTCCCGCCGGCGACGACCAGGTTGCGACGAAGTTTGACGCACAGGCTGAGAAACTCGCGACTTTCTTCCGTCAGCGCCCCCCACTGAACCAACTGGCCGAGATCGAAGCTGTTCCGATTGAATTTCCGAATCGACAGACAGATTCCATTCCGCGCACTGGGGGGGATAACCACGTGAACACGCGACCCGTCCGGTAGTCGCGCGTCCAGACTATGGCTCTCATCCCCAAGACTTCTTCCTACAAATTCCGCGATGTTCCGGGCGGCCGCCATGAGGGCCCCCGGGCCGGAGAATGCCGCCTCCGATCGCTCAAGCCGTCCGTTTCGCTCGAAATAGACCGTGTCCGGGCCATTGACGAGGATTTCCGAGACGGAAGGATCGTCGAGCAGCGACAACACCGGGCCCAGGAAATGCCGGGTCGTTTCGCGATAGATTTCCTTGGTTTCCACGCAGTTTTCCTGAGATTCAGAGTCCAGACGCTTTCGTTGGGAAAAAGGGGTCAGGCCCTTCGGGTGCTGCGCACTTTTGGGCCTGACCCCTTTTTCCCCACACCAAATCCAAATCGTAGCCGCGACACAGCTCAAGTACGGTGTCCACCCCCGCCTGTTACAGCGGGCCTCGAGAAGGATTTCCAATCCCGCTGTAACATCCTCTCGGGGAGCCCGTACTAGAGTTGCGAGTCGAGGATTTCCCCTCAAATTGAGTTTCTAGCTGGGATCGCGAGATGACTGACAATCCGTCTTATGAGCTTTTCGACGAACTGGGGCGTGGTGAGCATACCGTTGTCTTCCGCGGCTACGACCTGAACCTAGGTCGCGATGTTGCGATCAAGCAACTGGACGCGCGGAGCCAGAAAGACCCTCGCCGCGTCGATCAGTTCTTGAAGGAAGCCAGCTTCCTGGCCCAATTCGAACACGAGAACATCCTGCGGATCTACAGCGTCGACAAAGAGCGGGGCTGGATCGTGATGGAGCTGATGAAGGGGACGCTCGCCAGCCAGATTGCGGACCAGCCGATGCCGGCCGACACCGTACGCAGCGTCCTCCGGCAGATCCTCGGCGCGCTGGATTTTCTACACCAAAAGGGCAAGGTTCACGGATCCGTTCGTCCCAGCAATCTTCTGATCAACGAGCACGGCATCGCCAAGCTGAGCGATTTCGAGGCGGCAAACGCGGCGGGCGAGCTGCGGGCACCTACGGGAAGCACGAAGCACCTGGCCCCGGAATTAATTCGCCCCGACTTCGGTGCTTTCGGCCCTACCGTGGACTTGTACTGCCTTGGATTCACGGCACTCGAGCTGCTGGCTGGACCGAGCTTTGCCTCATTTTTTCCGGGAACGGGCGAGGGAGCCATCGACGCCAATGTCGCCTGGCTACGTTGGCACAGTTCGGAAGAGCCGTTGGCTCCGGTCAAGAAACTGTGTCCGCGAGTCCCCGACGATCTGGCGAGCGTCATCGAAAGCCTGCTATCAAAGCGTGTCGACGACCGTCCCCAGACGGCCAAGGAGGTGCTCGATTCGCTCTCGCAGCAATCCTTCATCCCCGTGGTCGTCAAGGAACCGGCCGAGCAGCCAGCTCCCGCAACACGCGTGTCCGCGCCGCCAGCCCTGGTCCGGGAAGTTGGCGAAGTGACCAAACGCAAAAACGCCGTCGGGGAGGCGAATCCAGATCGCCCGCCTCAGAAGAAGTCTCAAAGGCCAGCTGCCGTCGCGGTTCCCGCTTCCGGCAGGGATCGCGTAAATGCCTTCTTGGGAAAGCCGTACGTACTCTGGCCACTGTGCGCGGCAATCTTGATCGCTGCGATCTTCATTGGACTGAAGCTGCAGAACAACGAACCGACCGAGCCTCCCGTCGCGGTTGGCCCGACGCCACCACCCGCGCAGGTGCCGCCGCTGGCCAAGCTTCAGCTCAGGATCCTTCCCGACAGCGACGGGGCGCGCGTCTACCTTGCGGATGTCGAACGGACACCGGATGACGAAGGGGTCTATCAGCTGGAGCCTGGCGAGTACGAATTGCGAGTGACAAAAGACGGATTCGAACCTCATGCTCAGTCGCTGACACTGCAACCCGGCAGCGAGGAAATCGCCGTCACAATGAGGGCACTCGTGATTCCGTCCGTGACCCCAGAAGTCGATCCCGATCGCTTGGTGTCAGGAAAAGAAGGCAACAACGGTCAGGGGGAGGGGCCGACGACCGATGAGGGGCCGCCAACTGAAGAAAACACGCCAGCGACCGAGTCGACGGCCAAGAAGGTGAAGTTGGCCGTGACGATTTCACCTCCCGACGCAAGTTTTCAGACGGGCCCAGTCGCGTCGGATTCTGACGACGATCGCGTGATCGCGTTACCCACGACCGACTCGGATCGTGTGACCATTTATCTGGATCACGACCCGAATTTGCCCTTCATCTATCGAGCGGAAAGAGAGGGCTTCACGCCGGTTGTGACAGAAATCCCTTGGGAAGAACTGGTCGCAACCGACTTCAAAATTGAGGTCGCCCTTCAAGCGATCACCGACCTGGCAACGGTCGATCCCTCCGAGCGTGAAACGGACGGCAACGAATTCATCGACCTCATCGCCTCGTTGGCGGGCAGTGAGTCATCGCTGGACAACGCCGACAAGGTGCGCGAACTGGCGGAGGAGTTCACGGAAGACGCAGAGCTGGTGATCGATAGCGGCGGATTTATTGAAGAAGTTTTGGACGTCGCTTTCAGTCCGGATGGCACCTTGCTTGCAGCCGCCGGCGGGAAAGTCGTCCGGGTTTGGCACGTCGAATCGGGGGAGCTTGTCGCGACTTTGCGCGGCGACCGATCGCGTACGTCCTACGGCGACTGCCATTCCGTCAGATTTTCGCCGTCGGGCGATACGTTGCTGGTGGGCGTCAACGATTATGCCAGCCATGGCTCGATCCGCGAATACTCCACGTCGAACTTCGACGAAATCGTGCGGCTAGTACCCGGCCACACCGCTCCCTGTCGCAAAATCGCATTCTCCGGTCAAGGAACACGGCGTGTTTCGGCCGACGCCGATGGAAATCTGCTGATCCACGACATGCGGTCGGGAACCAGTCAGACGATACCGGCTCGCAATCCGGAGCAGCCAATCTTCGATGTGCTGGCATTTCCCGACAGCACGAACCAATTCATCTTGGCGGTCGACTTTCAGGGCCCACAAGTCTACTCACCGAGCGGCGAACGACTCGGCCCTCAGGATACAATCCCGGATTCGATTCGTGGCTGGCTGGCTGACATCTTTACCAAGAACGTCACCTACCCGTTCAACTCCGAGAAGGACCCGCGCGTTTTGGATTTCGCGCTGGACCGAGGTGTGTGGGCGGCGGCGGGCGTGGGTCGAGAAGACGGAGGCAATAAGTTCTGGGCCGCCGCTTATACCGCTCGCGGCGTCGGCGATGCCAAGGGACCGTTGTCGCCGTCCTCCATCTATACGGGCCATCGCTGGAATATCACGTGCTTGGCACTCGGCCCCGTCAGTTCCGACCATCCGGGCGAATTGGTCGCCACCGGCGACAAGTTCGGAGAAGTTCACGTTTGGGATCGACGCACGAGCAAGTCGCTCCACCAATTTCGTGGTCAAGGCCGCCCCATTTATGAAGTTGCCTTCGACAATGACCCCAACCTGATCGCCTTCGGAACCACTCCGTTCAAGCCCGGCGTTTGGAAGCGCAACGATTTCGGTGCCGCCGAAAAGGTCCTGGACCTTCGCCAACGGGCAGTCGTGGATGTCGACGCGATCGCTCCGCAGAAACTCCGACTGCTCGGTGAACAATCCTCGCGGGGTACCACCACCGTCGACGTTACGAAGCCCTCGGGCAGCGGTAGCTACTTCGTCACCAAGCAACAGGCGGGAAAGGTAGTGTCCCAATATCGAATCAGCAGCGGCCGCAACCCAACCGTGTTCACGCTCCTTGACCGATCATTGTTGGGCGTCAACCAACCCGTCCTTTTCGGAGACAATGAAGGGTTGCTCGCCATCTGGGATTCCGACACCGATGAGCTGCACCGCGCCTTCATCGGTCATGATTCATTCGTCTCGGCGATCAGTCCATCGCCCAACGGAACACTGATCGCGAGTGGTTCGACGGATCGCACGATTCGAATCTGGAGTCTAATGGACTACCAGCCGACCGGCACGTTTGATTTTAAGTTCGAGAACACCTCGGTGATCGAGGTCCGTCCTGGCACCTCGTCGGCCCAAGCCGGCGTCCGGCGTGGAGATCAGGTTGTTTCGATCGACGGACACACGATGACCGACATGTACAACCTGATGCTGATGGGCCAGTTCGATTACCGAACTGGGCAAGCTGTCCCCATGGTGATGAAACGAGGCGATTCCACGTACAACTACGAGATGACCATGGTGGATGGGTACGATTTCGTCGAACCCGTATTGAGTATTTACGTCGGCGACGACGATCAATGGATCATCTGGACTCCGCAAGGATACTACGACGCGTCACCGGGAGCCGATCGCTTGATCGGTTGGCATCTCAACCGTGGCCCGGACAAGAGTGCCAGGTTTCTGGAAGTGCAGCAGTTCCGCAAGCAGCTTTATCGCCCCGACGTGATCAATCGCATCCTCGAAGGCGAGCCACTTGCCGATGCGGTTCGACTGGCCAACGAGGCGCGCACGCAAGAGACCGAGGAAGTTGATTTTCGATCCCGTGAGCAGATCGCCGAAGTGCATCCCCCGCAAGTCACCATCATTAGTCCGGAGAAACCAGACACCGTCGCGGACGACCATATCACATTCGTCGCCCGAGTTGAAAGCCTCAATGGCCTGCCAATTCAATCGGCGACACTGCTCCAGAATGGTAACGTCGCAAAGGTGTTCCGCCCGATCGATACCGACGGTTCCGTGCTGGAGATCTCCCACGATATCGACCTTGTACCGGGCCTGAACGAACTTGAGCTCATCGCGTCGAACGCAAAAGCCACCTCGTCGAAAACCGGAGTAACGATCCAACACGACTCCCGCCAAACTGCAACGCGAGTTGACGCCCACGTCCTGGCCATTGGTGTTCCCTGGCACCGAGCCGACAGCGGGGGCGTCGACGACTTGTACGCCACCAACGATGTGCAACACTTTGTCGAAGCCATGCGATTACACCAAGACGGGCAAGTTTATCGCAACGTCAACGTGCGACTGCTCGCGGACGAATCCGCGACGAAGTCGGGCATCATTGGGGGCTTTCAGTGGCTTGTTGAAAATGCACAGCCGAATGATGCCGTGATTGTGCTGTTCGTCGGACCCTCGTTCTTCGACACGCTCGACAATTTTTACTTGGGGACTCACGACACCGACACCGAGCAACTCCGCGTGACCGCGGTGTCCTGGCGCGAGTTCTTGCACATGCTGCAAAACGACCTCCCGAATTGTCAGCGGACGGTCTTCCTGGACGCCTATCTCACGGAAAGTCGCATCGCGCCTGGAGTCAGGAACCCACTGTTGGATCTCGCGGCACCGGAACTGGGCATCTCGTTCTTTGCGTCCAATACGCTTCAACAGGTCGAAAGTGGCTCGCGACGCCGATCTCCGCGTTTCACCGACATGGTCATCCAAACGTTAGGGGTTGAGGCCGCCGACACGATGCCAACTCCTCCCGACCAACTCTTGAATTCGCTCGAGTTGGCCTCCAGCATTCGCTCGCGAGGCAAGTCCGAACCGAGGCCACCTGTCGCCTACACCACGAAGCTTGTCGGTCGCAGAAACATTCTGGAACTTCGCGACGATATTGCCGACGTCATCGGCAAGCCCTAGTTACGCAAGTGCGAAACAGTTCGTCGACCGTCCCGGTTGCGACACAACAAATCACACGACTTCGTCTGACACTAACATCCGCTAGGAGATAACGATGATAGGACAACTCTCCAAGGTTTCCGTTTGCCTGATCGCCGCGATCGTCGCCCTCAGCCACAATTCGGCCGACGCTCAAATCGGCAACATCATTGAAGGACTCATTCCCCCGGAAGCCAAGCAGTTCATTGAGGGCGGTCGAAATCGCACTCCTCCGCCTGAACAGATTCCGTTTAGTCCGATTCCGGGTGAATCCGGTGGAAAGAATGACGGCCCCAAGTTTATCAACCCGGGCTGGGGAACTCCGCCGCGAAACAGCAGACCACCCAGAACGACCTATCCGCCACGGGACACATACCCCCGACAACGCTATCGCAACGTACCGACAACGCCCAGCAAGCCGCCCCTGACGATCTTGTGTCCAAAGGGGCAAAGCGGTTCGTGCGACTACACTTTGATCGCATCCAACGGCAGTTACGCATTCACGCTCAAGCCCGGATTCAAGCAAACGCTTGACGGATCGACCGCCTGGTCCATTCGTTACGACGGTGGGGCCGGCGAAAGAACGTATCGCCTATCGGCCGGTGAAGACTATATCCTGCAGAGGAACGATTTTGGGCACTGGCAGATCTACAAGAAACCGACCGAAGTCATCGCGGAGCCTCCCACTTTGCCGGCCTCGGCGTACTGATGCGTTCCGCCTGGCGGATTCCTTGCCCTCACCCGCCCGGCCTCGGGAGAGGTGACACAACTCTGTCCCTTCTCCCCAACGCGGGAGAAGGTGGCCGAAGGCCGGATGAGGGGGCCACGCGCGCCGGGAAAGGCTCGACCCTCACCCGCCCGGGTCCCGCGAGCGGGCCCCGAGCGACCTCTCCCGGTCACGGGAGAGGTGACACGATCCTGTCCCTTCTCCCCAACGCGGGAGAAGGTGGCCGAAGGCCGGATGAGGGGGCCACGTCCCGCTGCCAGTCACGCAACCACCCAACCCTCACCCGCCCGGGGCCCGCGAGCGGGCCCCGAGCGACCTCTCCCGGTCACGGGAGAGGTGACACGATCCTGTCCCTTCTCCCCAACGCGGGAGAAGGTGGCCGAAGGCCGGATGAGCGGGCCACGCGCGCCGGGAAAGGCTCGACCCTCACCCGCCCAGGTCCCGCGAGCGGGCCCCGAGCGACCTCTCCCGGTCACGGGAGAGGTGACACGATCCTGTCCCTTCTCCCCAACGCGGGAGAAGGTGGCCGCAGGCCGGATGAGGGGGACACGCCGCGCTGGGAAAGGCTCGACCCTCACCCGCCCACGGGACCCGGGCGACACCGCTACTGCGATTCGTTGGTCTTGCGCTGTTCCAACGCGGCATGGCAATATTCCAGCAGGCGGAGTTCTGCCAGTTCCTCTTCAATCTCCTCGACGCAGGTTGTGTTCAACGATTCCGCGATCGAATCGATTAGCAGCGCCGAAAATCGCTCCCGGGCGCGATGCAGCAGGACGCGAACGTTTGCCGAGGTGATCGGCCTTTCGAGTTCTGCGGAGACAAGCTCTGCCAGCTGTGCCGAACGCAGCTCCGGCTGCTCGACGCGCAAACGCATGACGGTAAACCAAGGTTTGCCTGAGCGTTTCTCCGCTTCCGCGAGCGAATTCCAGGACCGCTTCAGCATCTCATCTCGCCAGACCTCGGCAAACGCCTCCTCGTGCACTCGGGCATCCGCCACAAACGAGGCGGCGTCCGGGTCGTGCTCGAGCGGAATCGCATTGCGGCGTTTCTTCGCACGGTAGTGGTCGGCGACCAAACGAAACAGGGCGGTTTTCAGAAAGCTTCGAAATCGCCCTTTTTCCTGCGAGGCACGATGGAAATCGCCGTTGATGAAACTGACGGCGAATTCCTGGTAAACATCATCCGCCGAAATCTCATCGCGCAACGCGCCCAGCAAATACCTCCGAATGGCCGAGCCATAGCGCTCGATTAGTTGCTCCTTTGCGGAGCGGGCATCAAGTGACTCGTCACCGTGCGCGCGACGCACGATCGACCAAGCGGTCTCAATCTGGCTCAAGCGGTCGTCGTGATTCATCGTGACGCCATCAGAATGCGAGACTGCGCGGAACGTTTGTGCGAAGCCGGCGCCTGCGACGCCGACCTGAGCCATGCCATGCCCACCCCACTAGTGCTTTGTCACAGCTGAAATTGAGGGTTGGGTGGCCGGGGTCGAACGAAGTGAGCCCCCGGAAAATTGCGGTCTGGGGGCTCACTTCGTTCGACCCCAGGCACCCCAAAATCAAGCTGTGACAAAGCTCTAGGTAATGCGAGCGGTCCGCCCCTATGCACTGATTGCGGTTACGGTCAGTGTACATCTCCCAGTGTACATCTCCGCGATTTCGCGTTGTAGACCCAAAGCACGAGGTGAACCGTCCGGGAAACCCGTCTGCGTCAGGCATGGGCCAATCGATCCAGAATTTCCCTGGTACCAAGTGCACACTCCGTTCAGCGTCGAATCCAAACTCCTGCTGTCCCATTCCATACACCACTCGCCGCAGGCACGTTACAATAGCCGAACACGCCCGATCGACAATCAAAACACGATTCCCGGCAGGACAACGGGTCCTGGTAAGTCAAATGAATGCCAAGCTACGTAAAGTGAGCGTCGCGCGGCGGCGGACTGCCGCGCGAATTGCTGGCGGAGTTTTCGTCGCCTGGATCGCAAGTCACGTCAGTCTGGCAGGCGAAGTCGACTTCAACACTCAAATCCGCCCGATCCTTTCGCAAGCCTGCCTTCGCTGCCACGGCCCGGATGACGCCAATCGGGAGGCGGAGTTTCGAATCGACACTCGCGCCGATGCAACCCGCGACCTTGGCGGCCGCGCCGGGATCGTGGCGGGAAAGCCGAATCAAAGCGAAGTGCTTCGGCGCGTGACGGCGGACGACCCGGATGAACGAATGCCGCCCCCCGATCAAGGCGACGGCTTGAATCCTAAGCAGGTCGAGTTGCTTCGACGGTGGATCGCTGAAGGAGCTCCCTATGAAAACCATTGGGCGTTCGTTCCCATCCGAAAGCCGGAGGTTCCACGCTGCGAAAACGCTCCGCACGATGCGACAGACATCGATCGGTTTATCGTTGCTGCCCTGGAAGCGAAAGGACTGCAGCTTTCGCCACGAATTGCAAAGGCGGCGCTGATTCGACGGGCGACATTTGATTTGATTGGCCTGCCCCCAACCTGGCAAGAGGTCCGAGCGTTTGAGGAGGATCATTCCGCGGACGCGTTCGCCCAGGTGATTGACCGGCTGCTCGACTCACCTCGCTATGGAGAACGTTGGGGGCGGCACTGGCTGGATCTTGCCCGTTACGCTGACACGCATGGAGGCGGCGCGATTGGCTTCCAGACGTTCCCCTTTTCGTACACTTATCGGGACTACGTCGTTGACGCTTTCAACCGCGACCTGCCCTATGACCGCTTTGTGTTAGAACAGATTGCGGCGGACCAACTGGGGCTCGAACCAAATCATCCATCCTTGGCCGCACTTGGGTTCTTGACCATCGGTCGGCAGTATCCCAATCGACACGATCGGGTCGATGATCGGATCGATGTGATCACACGAGGTCTAATGGGACTGACGGTGGCCTGTGCCCGTTGTCATGACCACAAGTTCGACCCGATTCCCACGACCGACTACTATTCCCTCTACGCGACACTCGGGAGCAGCGACGTTCCTGAGAGGCTGCCGGTGATCGGGGATCCCGCGGAAACCGACTCGCATCGCTCTTACAACTTCGAACTCGATCGCCTGCAGCAGCGGCATGACGAAATGGTCCGAGAACAGAGCGAGGTGTTGCGACACCGTCTCCGCATGCAAGTTGGCCTGTATCTGCGGGAACTTGCCAAAGGGACCGCAGAGCAAGATCTGTCGACGGTTTTTCTTTCGTATCGCACGGATGATCTGCGGCCGTTGATGATCGAACGTTGGCGAAAGCACTTGGCCCAGCGGACGATCGATGATCCTGTGTTCGGTGCCTGGCATCGGTTGTCCCAACTCCAGTCCGAACAATTCGCGCAGGAAAGCGACAAAGTCGTCGCAGCGTTGGTCGAGCAAAACGGGGAATTTCAAAAGGCCGCGCCGAACCTCTTGGCAACGGAACCGCCGCGTTGGAATCCTCGAGTTCTGACTGCGCTCAAAGCGGCCGCTCCCAAGTCAATGCTGGACGTGGCCGACGCGTACGGCCTGTTGTTTGCGAAGATCCAGGAGGAATGGCTCACCGGATTATCGAAGGCGTCGCTCGAAGCCCGTCCCGACACGCCCGTTGTTCCGGATGAAGACGTTCGGCACGCCGAGATCAACAGCGCCGTCGATCGCCAGCTTCGCTTCCATTTATACGGGCCCGACAGCCCGACCGCGATCTCGGACGACCTTGCCTCGACCCTCTTGAACCGACCTATTCGCGATCATGTGAGCGGGCTGCACGCTGCGATTCACAATCTGCACCTGACATCCCCCGGCGCGCCGCCACGGGCGATGGTCCTCGAGGAAGCGGCGAACCCGGGCGATTTCTTCGTCTTCCGCCGCGGCAATCCGCTTGATCGGGGTGCGGCCGTCCTGCCGAGATTCGTGAGTCAGATCGGCAACTCCACGCCATTTCCCGACGGTCACCGCCGTTTAGGATTGGCTCGGGCCATCGTTGATCCAGCCAACCCACTGACGCGGCGTGTGATCGTAAATTGGGTTTGGCAACGGCACTTTGGGCTGGGACTGGTGCGCACACCTGACGACCTGGGTGTGCGCGGCGATCCGCCGACGCATCCCCAGCTGCTCGACTATTTGGCTGAGTCCCTAAGTGACACAGGTTGGTCGCTCAAACAACTCCACCGGCGGATCATGTTGTCTCAAGTCTACCAACAGGCAGCCGTGGAAAATGCGCACGCCCGGCAGCTCGATCCTCAGAACCGATTCCTCTGGCGGATGCCCCGCCGTCGCCTCGAGATGGAAGCCATGCGCGACGCGATGCTGGCCGTGGCGGGACAGCTTGACACGTCGATGGGTGGACGTTCGTTCGATCTGTTTGCCGAGCCCTTCATCCACCGTCGCAGCATCTATGGGTTCGTCAATCGCGACGTCGTCCCAGGCTTCTTCAGTACATTTGACATGGCCGACCCCAGCGTCTGTGTTGCCAAGCGGCCCGAGACAACGGTCCCCCAGCAGACTCTGTTTGCTCTCAATTCGAAGTTCATTCAGGAACAAGCACAACATCTGGGCGATCTAAAGGAAGTGAGAATGGCCTCGTCCGATCAAGAGCGAGTCAACGTGCTGTACCAACGGGCATTCTCCCGAAGTCCCACGCCTGACGAGATCACGCTCGCGCTGCAGTACGTGCAATCGTCAGGCAGTGACGGTTCAAACAACGATGCCTGGCGCAAGCTGGCGCACGTCTTGCTTGCCGCAAATGAATTTGTATTTCTCGATTAAACCGAACGTCCCCCACCCACCACACATTGCCTCCCGGCAGGAAAAGCGATCGTACGGGACCGTTGTGAGTCAATCGTCGCCTTCAAATCAATCACTCCGATCATCCCACCTTCGGCGAATGGGTCGTGCCATGAAACCTCGTCATCCTTACGTCTCGCGTCGCGAGTTCCTGCAGCGAAGTGGAACCGGCTTTGGAATGCTGGCATTGGCCGGACTCACCCATGAGGCGGCTGCTGGCGGCGTCCGCCCGACACACTCGTTGGGAAAAGCAAAGCAGGTGATTCATGTGTTTTTGAACGGCGGGATGTCGCAAGTCGACACCTTCGACCCGAAACCCGAGTTGAGCAAGCGTGCCGGTCAGATGCTGCCTTTTGCGAACCTGCAGACCGAGCGTAAGACCGGCGCGGCGCTGCCTTCGCCCTTCAAGTTCCAGCAGCACGGTCGATGCGGCACGCCTGTGAGCGAGCTGTTCCCCCATCTTGCGAAGTGCGTTGACGACATGGCCATCATCCGGTCGATGCACGCCGAGCTTCCCAATCATGAAATGTCGCTGATGCTGATGAACTGCGGGGACCAGCGATTGGTTCGGCCCAGTATGGGATCCTGGGTGACGTACGGGATGGGCTCCGAGAATCAGAACCTGCCGGGCTTCGTCGTGATGTGCCCGGGAGGTCTACCCGTATCCGGAGCCGAGAACTGGCGATCCGCTTTCCTGCCCGGGGTTTTTCAGGGAACGTACATTGATAGTTCCAAAGCAGATCCAAAGCAACTGATCGAACACATTTACAATGAACAGTTGTCCGCCGAAGAGCAGCGCGACCAAGTTCACTTCCTCCAGAACCTGAACCGCAGGCACCTTGCCGAGCGTCCCCTGGAAGCCGCGCTCGAAGCCCGAATCGAATCGTTCGAGCTGGCGTATCGGATGCAACTTGAGGCGACAGATGCCTTTGATACGCGCGGCGAACCGCAGCATATCCTGGATCTTTACGGCGACGGCGTGCAAAATCGACAGCTCTTGATCGCGAGGCGGCTGGTGGAACGCGGCGTCCGATTTGTTCAGGTTTGGCACGGAGCGTCGCAGCCCTGGGATAGTCATAGCAATATCGAGACCGAACATCGGAAGGTCGCCAATGAATGCGATCAGGGACTGGCAGCCCTGATCGTCGACCTGAAACAGCGCGGCCTGCTGGACGAAACTCTGATTCTTTGCTCCGGCGAGTTCGGTCGCACGCCATCAGTGGAGATGAACCAGAATGGTGCTGGAGCCGCATTGGGTCGCGATCACAATCACTGGGGCTTCTCGCTATGGCTAGCGGGAGGTGGCATCAGGGGTGGAACGGTTTATGGCGCGACCGATGATTTCGGCTTCCAGGCCGTCGAGAATCCCGTTTCCGTCCACGATCTGCATGCGACGATGCTGCATCTGTTGGGGTTCGACCACGAGCGGTTGACGTTTCGCTTCGCCGGCCGAGATTTCCGCTTGACCGATGTCCACGGACGGTTGGTCAACGCATTGATCGCGTAAGTCCCGCCGACACAATCTTGAATTCACTCAAGTCCGGACAGGGCGAAGCGGTGCTGATGAGTACGGAGACACACCCCAAACGGAACCCGAGCCAGTACAGTCTGCGGGCCACGCTCGTGCTGATGGTGGCGAGCATGGTTTGGATCTGGATCTTCAAGGAGATGCGGCCCCTCGAAATCGCCATCCTCGCAGGATTTGCCCTTGCCGCAGGTCTGGTCGGCCACGTCGTGTATTCGTTCTGGCTGCCCTGGCGCGTCAGCGTGCTCGCCACCGTGCTGTTAATCTACAACCTGTGCCTGGGAACACAATTCTTGCTCCAGTCCGCTTCGCGCCCGCCCTGGCGTGAGACGCTGACAATTCTGTGGGACGTCCTGATTTTCCCCGCGGAAATGCTGACGCATACCACGGCGGCTCGCGATGTCGCGTTCATGCTGCTGACGGTCGCGGCCACGTTGATTTTCTCAGCCGCCCACTCCATCCGGCCCTGCCTGCCAACGGCCATCGTCACGGCCCTGGGGGTTGCGATTTGGTACGGCGTTTCGCTGATGATCATGGCGGCCGCCGGGTGAGTTGCGACAGTTCCATCCTGCTCGCGGCGACAATCGCTTGACCCGCGACGGAATATGACGCGTCGCCAGACCGCGGCTTCCGCGCGATCCAGGCTTAGCGACTTCTCGCCAGAAAGTTTTCAAAAGCCGCAGGCAGCGGAGATTCCAGCAGCACCGCATCGCCCGATACGGGATGCTCAAATCCAAGCGTCCTCGCGTGCAAGGCGATCCGTTTGCGAACCCACTTCGGATGTGCCGCCTGGTGGCTCTTGTACCGAGGATCACCCAGAACGGGATGCCCCGCGTCCGCGAAGTGCACTCGAATCTGGTTTCGCTTGCCGGTCTCCAAGGTGACTTCCACCAACGTCGTGTCCGACAATCGCCTGACGACGCGATAGTGCGTGATCGCGACTTCCGTCGCCGGCGATGGCCGCGCGGCGTATCGATCCAGATTTTTCCCGGTGGCCAAATGCGACTGGAACGTCCCTTGATCGTTCGACATCAAGTCCGCAACAATCGCAGCGTAGACGCGGCGTGGTTTCCTCTGCCTGAACTGCTCAATTAGTCGCTCCGCAATCAACTCGTGTTTGCCGAAGACCAGCAAACCACTCACTTCGCGGTCCAACCGATGAACGACCCAGGCTTGCCCTTTTCGACGCGAATGGCTCAGATAAACCGACACGCGTTCCACCAGCGAGTTCTTCTCGTTTCGATCGGTCGGCACGGTAAGGGTTCCGGCCGACTTGTCCACGACGATCAAGTCGTCGTCTTCAAACGCGATCCGGAACGTGCGATCATCCCAATGTCTTTTTTTCTCGTGATAGCGCTGCGTCGGATCGTAGCGAAGCGAGACCACGTCTCCGACCGAGACGCGAGTCGAAATCGCCGCGCACGCGACGCCATTGATCATGACGCAACCGTGGTCAACCATCCCGCGCACCTGGCTGCGCGAGGACCTCGCCAACTGCCGCACGACGAGGTCGATCCGCCCGGCACTATCCGCATCGATCGTCGTCGAAAGGACCGTCATTGCCATAGAAACAAGTCACTTTGCTGAGGATTTCGGCTCAATCGTCGCAGTTGCGCTATGCGCACGCAAGTGCAAAAGGCGTCATGTACGTTTCGCAGCCAACGGGATCGTCGACCGTCGAAATGAACCTGCTCCTTGATTGGGACAGGTTCTCGTGCTGCCAGGTATGCTGGTGCTTATGAGCGAATCTCGACCGAGCACCCGAGAGCACCCGAGCACCCGATCACCCGATCACCCGATCACCCGAGCAGGAGGATCCTGTGGTCGCCGAGCCGTTGCTTCCGCGGGTATGCGCCGAGCTCCGTCGGCTCGGGAGGGCGAAGCTCCTGCCGAGCCTTGCGAGCGACGGCGCACGACGCGAGTTCGGCTCGGGAGGTGCCTCGCCCTCCCGGTGCAACTACCCCAGAATCAAGACTTGACACGGCGTTCGCTGCCTCCGCGGTCTTGAGTCCTTCCTCTCCTCTACGCCAACTCCGTGATGGGCGTGCCGCTGGGCAGGATGGGATGGGGGCGCCCTCGATTGTCGCGATAAGTCTTTGTCGGATCGATGCCAAGATGTCGATACATCGTGGCTAACACATCTTGAACCGTCTTGGGACTGTCCATCGGGAACGCACCGTGCTTGTCGCTACTGCCAACGACTCGGCCACCTTGGACGGGGCCGCCGGCCAGAGCAGCACTAAAGACATTGGGATAGTGATCGCGCCCCCCGGTGTCGTTGACGCGTGGAGTCCGACCGAATTCGCCCCAGGCGATCACCAGGGTCGACGCGAGTAATCCGCGCTGGTCGAGATCTTCGACGAGCGCGCTGAAGGCCTGATCCCAGCGCGGGAGAAATCCATCGCGCATCGTTTCATAGCCCTTCACGTGCGTGTCCCACCAACGACAATCGACGGTCACAAGTCGCACACCGTGCTCGACCAGGCGGCGGGCGAGGAGGAAGCGTTGGCTCCATGCCGGCACGCCGCAGCGGTCGGGCGTCGGAGCTCGGTAGGCCGGCATGAATCCGTATCGCTCGCGCACCCCACTCGGCTCCGCATCCAAGTCAAACGCGGCCGCCGCGCCGGGCTGGATCAACAAATCCCAGGCGCGTTGCTGAAACCCGTCCACCGCGCGAAACTTGGCGTTCCAGTCCGCCTCGCGCCGAGCTCGGTCCAGACTGGTCAACAGATCCCGTCGGCTGCTGAGTCGATTCACTTCCAGCCCTGCCGCGAGCGACAGGTTGGGAACCTGAAACGGTCCTTCGTTGGCGGGATCAGCGATCGTTTCGAAAGCTTGAAACGCCGGTCCAAGGTACCCAGGTCCCGTCCCTGGCACGACGCGCGGGACCATCACATAGGGCGGGAGTCGCAGGTCCCGCGGCGAGGCCTGTTGGGCGACGATCGACCCGCAACTGGGATATTCATTGCCGGGTCCTTCCGGAGCGGCATTGGGCTGGCCCGGATATCCGGTGAACATGAGGCAGTCGGCGGACGAGTGGCCCGCGTCGTTGTGGTGGAGACTTCGGACAATCGACCACTTCGACATGATTTGTGCGGACCGCGGCAAGAGATCGCAGATCTGGATCCCGGGGACGCAAGTCGACGTCGCTCCGAATGCCCCGCGAAACTCGACCGGCGCGTTCGGCTTCGGGTCCCACGTCTCATGTTGACTGGGTCCCCCACGCATCCAAAGCAGGATCACCGAGTTCGATCGCGCTGCGGGAAGTGCAGCACCCGCAGCCTCAAGTCGCAACAGTTCGGCCAGGGATATACCACAAGTCCCAAGGACGCCCGCCCGAAGGAAGGCTCGCCGGTTCGGCGTCGAACCACCGCACGGGCCAAGGCCCCCAATTCCCCGCTGACGGATACCCATGGTCGCCCCCAAGAATCTCACCACGCGTCGGGTGTCAACTCGCCTTCTTATGTGCTGTCACCGTCCCCGCATGATACCGCGCACCGGCGGCTTGGGGCAGACGGCTGGAGCTGTTGCTCCGCCAGCGGCCGAGTGAAACCACTTGCCCCACCAACGGTCAGGTTACTCGTCTGCTTGCGGCGACTCGAAGCAGAACAAGTGTTGCTCGCCGCGAATCAGGATTCGATTCTGCGCAGGCACCGGAGAGCCAATCACGGGTTCGCCCATGTCGGTCTCGGCGAGCAGTCGGAATTGGCCGTCGCCGACGCTCGCCACGAAGACCACACCGTCTTCACGGGCGGCGTACAGGATGCCGCCGGCAATGAGCGGCGACGCGTAAAATGCCGCTCGGCCTTTAGGAAATGCCTCACTCCAAATCGTCTTGCCCGTGGCGGGATCAAGGCACTCGACTTCACCTCGATCTCGAACCAGGTAGACACGATCTTGATAAGCGACCGGGGTTGGCACAAAGGTTCCAATATCGTCCCGCTTCCAGACGTGATTCGTCGCCGTCACGTCGCCATGACCATCCAGGCGAACTCCAAAAAGCCGTGGCTGGCGTCGGTCGTTGCGTCCGTAGGCGATCACGGCCACGTCACCCACGATGACGGGCGTCGCAATCGCCGGCCACATCGCATTGGACTCGGGATTAAATTGACCGCACGACCACTGCACCGTCCCGTCCGAGGCATCATGGATGGTCAAGTGTTCGGCTCCCCACACCAGCAATGATTCCCGCCCCTGATGCTGAATCACCAGGGGAGTCGTGTACCCATGGTCGCATTCGGTCGGCGTCGAATAGTTGCGAGCCGCCTTCCATGCGATTTCTCCGGTGCCCTTGTCGAACGCCGCCAGCCACGACTCGCCGCTATGCATCCGAGCCATGACGACATAGTTCTTGGTCAACACGGGAGACGTTCCCTGGTCCCAAAAGAGCGTGTCCTTCCCAAATCGCTCGACCAGGTTGGTTTTCCAGCGGATCGTTCCATCAAGCTCCACCGCGGCCAAGGTGCCGCTTTTGAAGTACACGAATACCGCCGTGCCGTCGGTAACCGGCGAAGCGTTGCTGCCGGACCCATTGCGATGCTTCCCCGCATCCTCTGCGCCGAACGTCGTGCGCCATCGCTCGGTTCCGGAGCCGTCAAACGCCAGCACGGCGTCGCGGCCTTCAACGGGGGCAGTGAGATAGACGCTTCCGTTCAGCACGATCGGCGTCGAACAGCCCTTGCCCGGCAAGCTCGCTTGCCAGCAGACGTGGTTCGGATCAAGACGCGTCGGATAGTTGCCCAGCTCGGTGCTCCCGTTGTCGTTCGGTCCGCGCCAGCGCGGCCAATCCGACTCGATATCGGCCCATGCCAGACTCGCTGAGAACAGAAGAAAGAACGTCGCAACGTGTGGTGAGAAAGTTGACATCGCAATTTGAATCCGAACAAATGGCATGAGAGATCAAGGTCAAAATCACGCGTGGCGCCTTGCGCCGAGACACGCAATATACAGCAACGGCGCAGCACTGGGGCTCGCCACGGAGTGGCTGACTCTTGCGGGCGGGTGGGAGCTGGGCGTCTGGCAGCGGGCGGGGCGTCTGGCAGCGGGCGGGCCCCCTCATCCGGCCTTCGGCCACCTTCTCCCGCGTTGGGGAGAAGGGACAGGATCGGGTGAGGGTTGAGCGTCTGGCAGCGGGCGTCTGGCAGCGGGCGTCTGGCAGCGGGCGTCTGGCAGCGGGCGGGAGTACGCCATTAGGCCACCGAGCACCGACTTTCGAAATTCATCTTGACATGGCGTTCCGCCGCCGGGACACTTCCCGGCCAGGTGTCAATCAGGTCGCCGAGATGCAGGGAAGGTTTGCCAGTCCGTTCTGACCGACGCGGTGCCAGCTCAACCGGGCGAAGGGACTGCGACACAAACAATCGATTTGACTTGACGTCCATGACTCAGGGCCAGATGATTAAGGGGTCTTCAGAACCGATTGAGTGATCCATGTTTCGATCGCCGAACCGCATCATCGCCTTGCTTTTGATCTCGACGACGGCATTTGCCGGCGCCGCGGTCCTGCCACAACCCTGCACTGGGTCGCCAGGCTTTGCGTCGTCGAACGGGGCCGCACGCGGAAAAATTTGCTGCTGTGCCCCAGGATCGGAACAGGCTTCTCCCGGTTGCTGTGCCGAATCCGACTCGGCACATGCTTGTCGCTGTTTGGTCGAGCGACAGGAGCGGACGCCGGTGCGGTCCGAGCAGCAAAAAACGAGCAGTCAGGAGGCTCGCTGGATCGAATGCCGGATCGCCGTCGCACCCTCGGGCAACGATTCGGCAGCCATTCGAAACGCTGAAGACTTCACGCGTTCTTCCTCGCAGCCCTCAGCTCGCCGTCAAGCGATCCTCTGCTGTTGGCGGACCTAACGGTTGCTCATGCGCGATCGGTGCGCGCGCCTTACGTGCGCACTGAAGCTACCGCTCGATGCGTCTCCCGGCACGTCCCGGAGCACGCCGCGGGTCGGTCACCCACAGCCATCCCGAGTTTGAGTTGACTCGTTCGCGCGCCTTTGCTTGCTGGGCGTTGTCGACCGAATCTCGGATTGAACGCGAGGTTGCCATGAGCGAACCAAGACTTGAAACTTCTGCGATCACGGGGCAGCCGGCTGGACCTGGCGACAATGCCTCCCTTCCGGACGAAGTGCCGTCGGTTGACGAACAGGTGAATCATTCGCGACAGGAGCGCCGCGACGATCGCCGTTGGTGGATCAAGCTGCTCGTGCAGCCCCTCCTCTTCCTGGCCTGCGGGTCGAGTCTCTTCATCGGGCTGGGCATTGCTCAGCGTTATGGGCTAATCAGTTCGAGCGGGCAGGAGGGACCCCGCGCTTCCGCGAAGACGGAAGCGGGCACGCTTTACATCTGCCCGATGATGTGCACCCCACCGTCGACCGAGCCTGGACGCTGTCCCGTGTGTGCGATGGAACTTGTCCCAGTGGCGACCAATACGGTCAAGGCAGACTCTCGATCGGTCCAGATCGATCCCGCGGCTCGGCGCGTGGCTAACATTCAAACCGTTGCCGCTGTATCCATGCCGATGATGCAATCGATCGAAACGATCGGCGAACTCAGCTACGACGAAGGCAACCTGAAGACGATTTCCGCATACGTTGATGGCCGATTGGAGCGCCTGTATGCGGACTACACAGGAGTTGTCGTGAAAGAGGGTGACGATCTGGCCCTCGTCTATTCGCCGCGATTGTACTCCGGACAAGTCGAACTCTTGCTGGCCAAGAAATCTCGCGAGGACGAGAAATCGTCCACGCCGAAGCACGCGATTGCTTCCGGCTTCGACATGTACCAGAGCGCAAAACAGCGTCTGATTGAGCAGGGCATGACGGAATCTCAGATCCTGCAGCTTGAGAAGGCCGGCGTCGCAAACAGTCGAATGCATTTGAGTGCGCCGATCAGCGGAACGGTGATCGAGAAATTTGCCGTGGAGGGCGAGTACGTCAAGGAGGGACAGCCGATCTACCGACTTGCCGATCTCTCGACACTCTGGCTAATGCTCGAGCTATTCCCGGAAGATGCCGCCGCGATCCGGTACGGCCAAAAAGTCGAGGCGGAGGTCCAATCGTTGCCCGGTCAAGTATTTACCGGCCGGGTGGCGTTTGTTGACCCCACCGTGAATCAGAAAACTCGAACCGTCGGCGTCCGCGTCGTCGTCCGAAACGAAGCGGGCTTGCTCCGCGTGGGAGACTATGCCACGGCTCAGATACGCGTTCCGCCGGCGAACCAACGCAACTTGCCGATCTTCGATCCAGAGCTTGCGAACAAGTGGATCAGCCCGCGCCATCCGCACATCGTTTCCGACTCACCCGGTCAGTGCCCGCTGTGCGGCATTGACTTAGTTGCTGCGGAGCAGTTCGGCTTTACCGACCAGCCAAATACCGAGTCAAGTCAACTCGTGATTCCCCGTGACGCCGTCTTGATGGCTGGCAGCACCAGCGTCGTGTATGTCGAGACGGAACCCGGTCGCTTCGAAATTCGCCGAGTTGTCTTGGGTCCCGAGTTCGGAGATCAGATCGTGATCCTGCAAGGCGTCGCGGAAGGCGAACAGGTCGCCACACGGGGTAACTTCCTGGTCGACTCCCAGATGCAGCTTACGGGAAATCCCTCGCTAATCGACCCGAACAAGGCCGAGCCGAAGTCGGGCACAGAACCCAACCGCGAAGTTATCGCGGCACTCACGGCGCTCTCGCCCGACGACCGTAAGCTGGCCGAGAGTCAACGAATTTGCCCCGTCACAATGACGCCACTCGGCTCGATGGGAATACCTCTCAAAGTCGACGTGCGCGGGACACCGGTTTTCATCTGCTGTGAAGGTTGTCGCAAACGACTCCAGAAGGAACCAGATAAGTACCTTGCGATACTCGCGAGTTCAACTTCCGATGGGAGCCCGAAAACCCGTGGAGGGCAGCTAGGCCTTCCGCCAATCGGTCCACTTGAGGCACTAGAGCCCGAGCCTCCGGCAAGTCGGTCCGAAGAGTCCGGTGTCGGTTTGCCGCCGATCGCCACGCCGCGGCTGATCGCGGAGCCGGCGGTCGACGCATCTGAGGATGATGAATCTGGCGAGACACCCGGCAACTTGCCGGTCGAGGTGAATCCATGATCCGGGGAATTCTCGACTTTTGCTTGCGCGAGTGGTTGGTCGTCCTGATTGCCTGTGTCGCGGTCATCGCCTACGGTTGGTACGCGACCCAGACAGTACCGCTCGACGCGATCCCCAATGTTGGCGAGAACCAGGTGATCGTTCTGACGGAGTGGCCCGGGCGCTCTCCCAAGGATATGGAAGACCAGATTACGTATCCGCTTTCGATTGCTCTGCAGGCGGTACCCGGGTCGAAGAGCGTGCGCGGCAAGAGCATGTTCGGCTTCAGCTTCGTTCAGGTGACGTTCGACGATCGGGTTGACTTCTATTGGGCCCGATCGCGCGTTGCCGAACAGCTGACGACCGTGTCGGGGACGCTCCCCGCGGGCGTGACCCCCACGCTCGCCCCCGATGCGACCGCACTCGGACAGATCTATTACTACGTCCTGGAACCTCCCCCTGGAATGGATCTGGCCGAGCTGCGTTCCAAGCAGGATTTCTTCATCAAATACGCGATTCAGTCCGTGGATGGTGTGGCGGAAGTGGCGTCCATTGGGGGCTACGTCAAGCAGTATCAGATCGAGGTCGACCCGGACAAACTTCGTTATCACACCATCCCGTTGAGTCGTGTGATCGAAGCCGTCAAGGCATCCAATATCGACGTCGGTGCGAAGACGGTTGAAACCGGTGGGATGGAGTTCATCGTGCGAGGCAAGGGCTTCATCGGCTCCGGAAAGACCGAGCAGGAAACGATTGAGCAGATCAAGCGAACGGTCGTGCTGACGCGAGATAGCATTCCAGTCCGAGTTCAAGATCTGGCACAGGTTCAGGTCGGACCTGCGTTTCGCCGAGGAGCGCTCGATCTGAACGGCCAGGAGTCCGTCGGCGGCGTCGTGGTGATGCGGTACGGCGAGAACCCACGCGACGTGATCCAGCGCGTGAAGTCCAAGATCGCATCGCTGGAAGCCGAGCTTGGTGGGATCCGAATCCACGGGATCTACGACCGCACGGTGCTGATCGACGAAACCGTCGCGACGTTGACCGAGGCGCTGGGTCAGGAAACGCTGATCACGATCGCCGTGGTCGTGCTGTTCTTACTCCATGTGCGGGCCAGCCTCATGATCGCGATCACACTGCCGATGGCCGTCCTGATGGCCTTCGCCGCCATGAAACTATTTGGCGTCGATGCCAACATCATGTCGCTGGCGGGAATCGCGATTGCCATCGGCACGATGGTCGACATGGGGATTATCGTCCTGGAGAACATCTATGGTGCGCTGGCTGACTGGGAGCGATCCGGGTCAACCGGGGGAGCGCAGCGTCGTTTGGAAGTCATTCGCGATGCGGCGGCGGAAGTCATACCCGCCGTGATGACAGCCGTCAGCACAACAATTGTCAGCTTCCTGCCGGTCTTTTTTCTTACCGGGCGCGACCACAAGTTGTTTGCTCCGCTTGCCTGGACCAAGACGTTCGCCCTTGCGGCAAGCCTCGTCGTCGCGATCACTGCCGTCCCCGTGCTGGGTCGCATCTTCCTGCGCACCTCGCGAGCCCCGCGCTTAGCCAGCTTGACCGTCGCCTTGGCGATCGCCGCGCTGATGGCCGGGCTTTGCCAGTTCGTCTGGCACGACCACATCACCCAATGGACAGGTCTGAACGCCGTCGCTGCAACCGCCGGTGCCGCCGCACTTGGCTTCTTTGCGGGGTGGTGGATGATGCGTGAAAAGATTCGCCCCATGGAGGAGAACCCGGCCAGCCGTTTCGTTCGCTTTCTTTACGCCGGTCGGCTTCGGCTTGCGCTGCAGCACAAGTTCGTAATGCTATCCCTTCCGGGGATCATCTTTTGCTTGGGACTGGGCGCATGGATCGGACTGCCCAAGGTACTTCGCCCGCTCGAGAGAGTCGTTGCCCTCCTGGGCGCCGACCTGAACGATGTCCCGGGATACGTCGACGCCAAGCACCTTTTTACGGGGCTGAAATCGGACGACTGGATCGCCTTGGACGAAGGAAGCTGGTTCTACATGCCCAGCCTGTATCCTGCGGCAAGTTTCAATCAAGCCATGGAGGTGCTGCAGACACAGGACACACTGATCAAGCAGATCCCTGAGGTTGCGAACGTGATGGGCAAAATAGGCCGCGTGGATTCCGCGCTCGACCCCGCGCCGGCCGCGATGATCGAGACGTACGTGATGCTGAAGCCACGCGACGAGTGGCGGCCCAACGTCACGGAACGCATGATCTGGGATGAAATCAATTCCGTCGCGACGTTGCCCGGCGTGACGCCAGCCTCGCCGCTGCAGCCGATCGAGGGTCGGATCGTGATGTTGCAGTCCGGAATCAAAGCCGCAATGGCCGTGCGGATCTATGGAGATAGCCTCGCAGGACTCGGCAAGGCGTCGGTCGCCGTGGCGGAACAATTAAAGCAGCATCACTTGGTCAACGGGGGCACGGTCAATCCCGACATCGTGATGGGCAAGCCCTACTACGAATTCGAAGTCGATCGGGATGCATCCGCCCGTTACGGGATGACCACGATGATGGTGAATCAACTCGTCTCGGCCGGTTTGGGTGGCGTCGATGTGACTACTACCGTGGAGGGCCGTGAACGCTATCCGATCCAGATCCGCTTTGATCGCAAGGTGCGCCAGCGAGTTGGCCAACTGCACCGGGTTCCCATCGTGACCAATACCGACGAAGTCGTCCCCCTCGAACGACTGGCGAAGGTTTCTACCACCTGGGGACCGGGAGCGATCAACAGCGAAGATTCTCGGCTCGTCGCCCACGTCATGTTCTCGCCCGCTGCCGGAGCGGGTGACCTGGAAACCGTCGAGTCAGTGATGGAAATGCTGCGTGCCGCGCGCGAAAGCGGCCAACTCGTATTCCCCGAAGGGAATTTTGAACTGCAAGCGGTCGGATCGTTCCAGAACCAACTTGAAGCCAACCGTCGTCTGATCTGGATTCTTCCGTGCGTTTTCTTGATTAATCTGCTGCTGCACTATCTTCACTTTCGGAATCTCCCGATTTCGCTTGTCGTCTTTTCCGGGATCCCTATTTCCTGTGCCGGCGGGATGATCGCCATCGCAATCATGGGGGTCGAGTTGAACACGGCCGTGTGGGTGGGATTCATCGCGCTGGCAGGCTTGGCCGCCGACGATGGAATCGTGATGGCCAGCTACATTCACGAGCGATTGAAACGCCGTAGGATCGAATCGGTCGATGAGCTGCGGGAAGAAATTTACGAAGCCGGGCTGAAACGCATCCGCCCCTGCGTAATGACAACACTCACAACGATCGCCGCATTGGTGCCCGTTCTGATATCCACGGGACGTGGCGCTGATGTGGCACGCGCGATGGCCCTGCCGGTGTTTGGTGGCATGCTGATCGAACCCTTCACGACGTTCGTCGTTCCCACGGTTTACTGCGCCTATATGGAACTTAAACTTCGCGCCGGCGTACACGATGAGCTCCTACAAATGTCGCTGGATGACTCCACGCCACCCGTGGGTCCGAACGAGTCGGCGGCCGCGTAACAAGTCACGAATTGGATTGCTTGCGTGCCTCGTATGGCGCGCCTCGTATTTTTCTCAAAAGGAGTTGAGAATGAACTACCATCTCGTGTTGACCTGGACGCTCGCGACAGGACTTGCCACGTTTTCGCTCTCGGCCGAAGAACTTGCTCCTCCGCGACGGGATCAGTTCGAACGTGAACAGATCCATATGAAAGTGCAAGCAATTTGCCCCGTCTCCGGCCAAGCACTCGGCTCGCACGGCACGCCGGTCAAGGTGAAGGTCGGCGAGGAGATTGTCTTTCTCTGCTGCAAAGGGTGCCTCAAAGGACAAGTCGATCCTGAACATTGGGCCACGATCCATGCGAACTTCGCCAAGGCACAAAGGATCTGCCCCGTCATGAAGCACGAACTGCCAGAGAATCCCCGGTGGACGATCGTTGAGGGACAGATCTTCTACGTCTGCTGCCCGCCCTGCACCGAAAAAATCGAGGCCGAACCCGCGTTGTTTCTCGACCAGCTTGAGGAACTCTACCTCAGCTCCCTTGAGTCGAAACGAACAACTCGATAAAGTCAAACACCAAACGGGTACTGGGAGCGACGCGAGGGAAGTTGCGAAGCTGGTTACAGTTTGTGTTCCCTTGTTGTGACGGCTGACCAGCCCTCACCCGACCGGTCCCCGCCAGCGGGCCCCGGGCGACCTCTCCCGGCCTCGGGAGAGGTGACACAACCATGTCTCTTCTCCCCAATGCGGGAGAGGTGACACAACCATGTCCCTTCTCCCCAACGCGGGAGAAGGTGGCCGAAGGCCGGATGAGGGGGACACGCCCCGCTGCCAGACACCCAACTACCCAGCCCTCACCCGCCCGGTCCCCGCCAGCGGGCCCCGGGCGACCTCTCCCGGCCTCGGGAGAGGTGACACAACCATGTCCCTTCTCCCCAATGCGGGAGAAGGTGGCCGAAGGCCGGATGAGGGGGACACGCCCCGCTGCCAGACACCCAACTACCCAGCCCTCACCCGCCCGGTCCCCGCCAGCGGGCCCCGGGCGACCTCTCCCGGCCTCGGGAGAGGTGACACAACCATGTCCCTTCTCCCCAATGCGGGAGAAGGTGGCCGAAGGCCGGATGAGGGGGCTTGCCTGGCCGCATCCCCACTGACGACCAAACCCGGAACTCAACCCGCCAGTGCTTCAAGGACTCGAAAATGCAAATCTGGGTCGACGCCGACGCGTGTCCCGGCGAGATCAAGGAACTGTTGTTCCGGGCTGCGAGGCGGACCATGACCAAAGTGACGCTGGTGGCCAATCAATCGATGCGCATCCCGCGTTCCGAGTATATCGATAGCTTGCTCGTGCCCGGTGGGATGAACGTCGCCGATCGCCGAATTCTCGAGCTGGTCCAACCAGGTGACCTGGTGATCACGGCCGACATTCCGTTGGCCGCCGAAGTCGTCGCGCACGGCGGGCAGGCGCTTAATCCTCGCGGCGAGATGTACACACATGCCAACGTGGGCGAACGGCTTGCCGTTCGGGATCTGCTGGACACGCTGCGGGGAGGAGGTCAGATCACGGGTGGCCCGGCGAACTTCAACGCCAAGGATCGACAAGCCTTTGCCAATCAGCTCGATCGCTATCTGACTTCGACAAAGAGCTGAGCCAAACGGCCTGGGCTCGCTCGCCTTCACGAAACAATTCGCCCGTCTTCCCAGCGGAAAGCACAACGCGTCCTTCTCGTGCGACTTCGAGGGGACTCCGACGCCCGTCGCACAAATTCCGTTTGGGGCATTGGGGGCCGGCGAGCCGCTTGAGTCGACACCGATCGACACGCCTGCGCGCTGATGCTCGCGCCGCGAGTTGTTCACGTCCCGCATCCCGCAGCAGCCCGGCGGATTCGGTGCGAATCGCATGGCACACGGATTTCGGCGACTCACACCCCCGCAGACACCACGGACGAGCAGCGGATGTCGGCATTCGGATCGGTGTCGTCCCGCTGGGCGAGCCGTGTTCGAAACCTTACATGTCTTCTGCGAGTCAGTTCAACCAGCGGCCGCCAGACGGCGTGAGTCAGCCGATACCTAATCAACAGGTGCCAGAACAAGTTGGAACGCTTGTATAGATACGACATCGCCAGATAGGGCAACACCGCCCTCCAGTCCGTGGGGCGGCGACACCAAATCGACGCATGCGAAAACAGTCGCTCGTAGCACCATTCATACCCGGCCATCAACTCATCGGGACTCATGTTCTTCGGCTGAAACACCACGTGCGCTGTGTCGTACCGATTCCAATCCCGATGCAAAATCCGCCCCTCGGCCTCCATCTGGCGGAACAGCGGAGTCGCTGGATAGGGAGTGAGAATGTGAAACGTGGCACACTCAAGCCGATTCTCCTCGACCCATTGGACGGTCTGTTGAAAGACATCTCGCTGGTCATGATCGAACCCGAGCACGAAGCTTCCGTTGACCTGAATCCCATGTTCGTGAAACAGTGCGACTCGACGCGCGTATTCAGCCGGAGTGGGACTCTTCTTGCCGGCATCTTCAATGTTGCGAGCCTGAAGCGATTCGAAGCCGACGAATACGCCGGTGCATCCCGAGAGTGCCATTTCCCGTATTACGGAAGGGTCGTCCGTGACGTCAAGGCTGACGGCCGCACTCCAGATCTTCTTCAGCGGCCCGATTGCCTGGCTCAGTTCTCGCAAGTATTCCGGCCGCGAACCCAGGTTATTGTCCGTAAACACGGCGTAAGGTTGTCCGTCGTTCACGAATTCATCAACGACCTGAGCCGGGTCTCGCACGAGGTACGGTACATGTAGGCCGTCTGTCGCGAGATAGCAGAAACCGCATCGACTGTGGCAGCCGCGTGTGGCAATCAGACTGGTCGTTGTCAAGAAGCTGGCCTTGGGCAGCAAGTCCCGCCGCGGCGGCGGATCCTCGCGGTAGGGCCTCTTGAAGCTGCCAAAGTACTCGCGCCGCAATTGACCGCGCTCCACATCATCCAGGATCTGTGCCCACAGTTGAACTCCATCTCCGAATGCGAGCGAATCGGCATGCGGAGCACACTCGTCGGGACAAGATTGTACGTGGAGCCCGCCGAAAACCACTCGCGCACCCGCGCGCGAAACCAACGCGCCAATTCGTAAGCCCGCTGGGCAAACGTGAGATGGACGGTGATGCCCACCACCTGCGGAAAGGGATCGCTGGGCGGAGCACCCTGCAGCAGATTCTCGTCCCAATACACGACACGCCAATGCGCGGGCGTGCTGCTCGCAATGCTTGTCAGCGCGAGCGTGGGTGTGAGCACATGTTTACCGAAGCTCGCATGCGCGTCCTTGGGGTAGAACGGATTGACCAGCAAAGCCAGATACTTCTGGATCGAAGCAGGCTGCCAGCTCCAGTCCAGACTCGGCGCCACGCGCATTGCCCGGGGAATCCATCTTTCAACCATCTTCAACATCCACCGCCGAACCCGCCATGACTCGCGTATCTTTCAATCCACGCATGGAGCTCGCTTGACCCGCGCGACGCCACAGTCCGCCTGCTCTCAATTTAGCCGTACAGCTTGTAGGCCTCGGCCGCGGTCAGCTTCCGCGCACGAATCTCGCCGTTCGCCAGCTGCTCGCCATTCGGGTCAATATAGACCCGCCCCCGCCGTTTGACCTTGGGATCCACATTCAAGACATGAATATTGAAGATATAAGCCGTCTCCGAGGCTGCCTTGAACCAGTGAACATTGTCCTTGAAATCCGAGACCGTCGAGAATTCACCGACTTTGAACTGCCGATCAATGGATGGCTTGACAATCATGTGCTCCGCTTCATCTTCGATTCGGTCGTAGTGGCGACCGTGGAACTCACCCTTGAGGATCAAGAACGCCGTCGCCATGTTGTTGTGTCCGTGAGGAGCAACCGACCGCGACTGCTTCAACGCGAACATCTGGTGGCCGAAAACTAATTCCGTGGGTAGACCCTCAACCCTCGGGAACTTCGCTTGAAACGCGCGCTCGCCGTTGTCCTTGAGCTGCATGTCCTTGGTCAGCCGTTCGAAGTCCACGTACGACAAGAACTCAGGCAAATCCACCTGGCTGAAGAGCTTCTCAATTTCCGACTGCCACTGCAGCTGGGTCAACTTCTCACCTCGCATCTCGAGTGTCAGGCGATTGACATCTGCAAGCCACTTCGCCGCGATCGGCTTCACTTCGCTCGCCAAGACATCGTGCCCGCAGACGGTCTCCAATAACGAGTAGGCAAGTAAGGACCCAAGGGTCGTCTTCGAAAAATCGCGACGGTCGATGGCAGACATGGTTCGCTCCGGGAAAGGTCCTATTCGAGTCGAATCGAATCGCCCGAAGCGATTCGCAGGCGTGTTTCGCCGGTAGAGATTATAACCGATCGCGTCGTGCGATGGCCCCTGACGAGGGAGCAACTTCTGTGCGGAAAGCCAAAAAAGCAACCCCATTCGCAGCTCGTATTTTCCAACTCTCCACGCTGACACTAACCGCGATCCTCGTCGCCAGGCCGATCGCGATTCGGGGCGTTGGCTGTAAGGTCGCGATCGTTGTCCCGAATTCGCAAACGGATCAAGAGGGCGGTCTACCGTCGAGCGTGCCACCCGAACTTGCATTCGACGATCGTGACGGACGAGGCGGGTCAGACGGTTTGCTTACAACGACTTCAGATATTCGATCACGTCGGCAAGCTCTTGCGCTGTAAAGTCCGCTTCGCCCGCGACCCGCGTGGGGGCATGGGGACCGGAGAGGAGTTCCGCGAGCGACTTGGCTCGGCCGTCATGCAAATAGCGGACTTTGCGGTAATTCCCCAGCAAAGACGGTGTATTGAACCCCCGATATCGATCCATGGGGCGGCCCAGTCCGACGTCGTGGATTTTTCCATCCGTGAAGTAAGGGCCGAGATGACAGGAAGTGCAACCGGCCTGCTGACTGGTAAAAACCGCCTCGCCTCGCTGCGCCGCGGCACTCTGCGACTCATCCGAGTTGCGATACGGATTCGGCGGCGGGTCGAGCGTCTCGAGGAACGCCAGAATCGCGTCCGTCTCATCCGCATCGATCCCCTCTCCCTGCATCGTCTGAGTGAATGACTTGTGCATCGCGTCACGCAAGTCGTTTTGCCATCCGTGCCAAGTCCACGGGCCGGTCGCATGCACATGATAAAGCGGCAAGACCGTCTTCATCGTCAACTCGGAACCATCGTTCATGGTATCCATCGCCTTGGCGTTCGTGCCCCCGTCGTAGTGACAGCTGTGGCAACTGTACCATTGATCGAGACTTCGTTGACCGTCATAAAACAGCTCCATGCCGCGGCGAGCGAGTGGCATGGACACCGGATCTTGCGAAGCGCTGCTCAGCGGCAGCTCGCGTACGACTTCGCGCGACTCGATATCCACTTGCTGTACGCAGTCGCGCAGAAAGTTGGCGACGAAGACGGTCCGGTTGTCCTGGGAGATCTCCATCCCCATGGGCCGGCCGCCGACATCGATCCGATAAAACAGATCGCTGTCTTCCAACAGCGCGCGATCGATCAAATCACCAGGCCCACCCGTCCCGATGTAGGGTAGATCCGGGTTGCGATACACCAGCAATTCGTGTGTGCCGGACGCCGACACAACCAGACGACGCTGATCGTGACTGAGCACTAAGCCGTGCGGATCGGCAACCGCCTTACGCGGCACATCCAGCGAAATCGCCTCGCGATAGGCGGGCCCGTCCAGCCGCACACGTG
This sequence comes from uncultured Planctomycetales bacterium, assembly GCA_963826795.1. GTDB lineage: Bacteria > Planctomycetota > Planctomycetia > Pirellulales > Pirellulaceae > CAWGYT01. The sequence continues at coordinate 107,724 of CAWGYT010000001.1, forward strand.
CGATCCGACTCGCCAGGACCCAGCCCAGCCGGATGTTGCCTGTTGTGATCGGATTGCTGCGATATACCATCCACGGAAAATAGACATACTCGCCATCCGACGAACAGGCGAGATGGCCGATATTGATGCCGCCCGTGATGCTCTGCTTGTAAAGCACACCGCCTTGTCCCGCTTCGCCCCCTTGGCCCCCTTGGCCCGCTTGGCCCGCTTGGCCCAAATCCAAGACAGCAATCGCGCTCTCGCCGCTGCAGCCGACGGCCAACCGCGTTCCGTCGGGGGAAACGGCCAAGTAACGCGGCCACTTCCCAACGGGCAACTTGCGGATCACCTCGGCCCTTTCCAGATCCAGTTCCGCCACCTCGCCCGAGGCGGCGAGCCCCACGTACGCCACGCGCCCTGACGGTGCGACCGCAAGCCCGACAGGCTCGAACCCGACGTCAATCGTCGCCCGTCGTTCCAAGCGTCCGTCAACGACTTGAACGATCACAACCTCGCCCGTGTCCGAGCAGCTGACGGCGAGCTGCTGGCCATCTAGACAGCGCACCACCATCGCCGGGTGGCCCAGGTCACACAGTTCGTCCAGCACCCTACCGCTTGCAAGGTCAATCAAGGAAATCGAATCGGAAGTCTGATTGGCCGTCACCAGCCACTGCTCGTCGCCAGCTCAGCACCAGATCGACCGGCGACCGATAAACGTCATCGCTCACACGGTTTTCCGTCGAAACTCGCGGCGGCGGAGGCGCCTGAGCAAGAAGTCTGGAGGAACAGCCAAGAATCCCGAGCGTGATCGCCGCGAGTCGTAGCAAGCAGTTTGGTGGGCGGCTCATCCGCGTGAGTCCTTCAAGGTGCATGGGGCAGGGTGTTATATATAGGTTCGGGCGTTGGCGAAACAAGCGTCGGCCAAACCGCAACGAAGGCTACGAACATAGCAGATTCGAAGACAGTTCGTAAAATGACGATTCGGCGACTTGTCGAGTTGGGGGCGATCGCCGAGAATACCGGAGAGCTTTGAGGATCGCAACGATGTCGTTGATCTCAAACACCGTCTGAACCTCAGCGGGTTCGTCATTCTGAAGCCTTTCGTTTCAAGGAGTTACTGATGAAGCAATTGAAAATCGTCACAATCGCGGTTGCACTACTGGCGGGCGTCTCGTTTGCCTTCGCGGACGAGATCAAGAGCGGTCTGCAGGCCGGCGATTTGATCGATGCGTTCTACGTCACCAAGCTGGCCGGAGCGGAAGACGACGGTGTTGAGGTTGGTAAGAACCTGTGCTATCGCTGCAAAAACGGCGGTCGCCCCCAGGTGATGGTGTTCACACGTTCAGCTGACGGCAAGGTCGCGCAGTTGCTCCAGAAGCTGGACAGCGCCCTGGCCGAGAACACCGACAAGCAGCTCCGCGCGTTCGTCAACGTCCTGGGTGAAGACAAGGCGGTCGCGACGGAACATGCGACGTCGTTGGCCGAATCCACCAAGGTGAAGCACATTCCGTTCGTTGTCCCGAACGAATTCGAAAACGGGCCTGACAATTACGGACTCAATCCTGACGCGGCCGTCACCGTGATCCTGGCCGACGGCGGCAAAGTGAAGGCCAATCATGCCTTCGCTTCAGCCGACCAAGTGGAAATTGATTCCGTGATCAGCGACCTGCAAAAGATTTTGAACTAGCGTTCCGCCGAATGCGAACGCTCGACGAAAAGCAACGCAGCCGCGGCGCCCTTGAGCGCCGCGGCTTTTCTTATGAGTCGATCGCCGCTCGGTAGCTACGAGCGTGAGACTCCCGCCGGCAAGCGGCGGGCATCTTATGAGAACGGGGGCGTGCACTTCGTAGCTACGAGCGTGAGACTCCCGCCGGCAAGCGGCGGGCATCTTATGAGAACGGGGGCGTGCGCTTCGTAGCAGCGAGCGTGAGACTCCCGCCGGCAAGCGGCGGGCAACTTAACAGAATCCGTAGCTACGAGCGTGAGACTCCCGCCGGCGGGCATCGGCATCGGCATCGGCATCGCTCGGCAAAATCCGGGCCGAATACGATTGGCGCTGCTTCATCCTCCCGCGCGGCCGAGGAGCTGCTTTACGAGCGGCTCGATGTTCTCTTCGTACGTGAAGCCCGTGGGACCGTACTCGTCGGAATCGTTGTTAAACGCGGTGTGCAACCTGCCTTCGCGATCGTATACCAAGACAACCGGAATGGCGACGGCTTGCACTTGTTTCAGCACCGCCTCGTCCGAATCGGTCGAAACGAAATTTCGCATCGTTGCCTTTTGCGTTTCGAGGACCCGCTGCACAGCAGGCAAGACGTCTTCGGGTGACTCGCCTTCACCGCCATAAAAATCGACGCTTAGCGAAGCTCCGGCCAGTTGGTCACCATATTTGCGATTGAGTTCGACAAACCCAGGAAACTCGCGCAGACAAGACGGGCAGTACGTTGACCAGATGTCGACCACGACCACTTTTCCACGCTGGCCAGCGACCCAAGCCTGGACTTCGTCCCAGCTCTTTAGTTCCACCTGCACCTGAGGGTCGACCGACGACTCGGTGGCTGCGACAGGCGGCGTTTGACTGCTCTCGACTGCTGACTCGTCAGAGGCACAGCCAAATAGGACGACACCAAGGACTCCAAGCCCACACGCTGTCGTCGCTCGCATTTCTTGCTCCCACTTGTGATCAAAGTCGATTTGCTGATCCCGCTCAGTGCGATTCGCTTGATTGTGAGGAATCGCGGCGATGTTGGCAAGTCACGGCGCCGCGGCGCAAGCCGAACCATCGGGGGGCTGAATGCCTCTCAGAAAGGCAGGTCGCGCTAGCGATTTTTCGCTCGTCGCCGTCGCGTGAGGATGCCGAGGCCCAACAGTGCCATCAGAGACGCCGAAGGCTCGGGAACCGCGTGAGTCCCGGTGCCCGACTTCGAGAGAGCCAAGTCCTCGAAGGCGTCAAGGCCCGTGACCTGAATGTGGTAGCGGCCACGTGGCACGGGCGGAAAGCGAAAGCACCATCAGCAGAACCGGGCATCTGTAGACGACTGAATGTTTCATGTTCTTCTTTCTCTGAAAAAACACCGTGAAGTAACTTGACACCCCCCACTGAGCCGCCCGGAACATCTCGGCACCATCCTTTCAATCTTTGAAAAAGGTTCATGCGGACAGAAAATTCAAAATTCGTCACGCCATTCGATCGACGAGGGGCAACGAACTGCCAGACACGACCTGCCAGACGCTCAACCCTCACCCGCCCGGCTCCCGCCTGCGGGATCCGAGCGACCTCTCCCGGCCTCGGGAGAGGTGACACGATCCTGTCCCTTCTCCCCAACGCGGGAGAGGTGACACGATCCTGTCCCTTCTCCCCAACGCGGGAGAAGGTGGCCGAAGGCCGGATGAGGGGGCAACGAACTGCCAGACACGAACTGCCAGACGCTCAACCCTCACCCGCCCGGCTCCCGCCTGCGGGATCCGAGCGACCTCTCCCGGCCTCGGGAGAGGTGACACGATCCTGTCCCTTCTCCCCAACGCGGAGAGTGCTTGTTTTCAAGCAGTTTGGCAGCGAAGGCCGTACATGTCACAGCGGATGATGCACCGAACTGTGAGCCCGAATGACACGTTGAACTGCCAGACGATTCCAAACAACCTGCACCCGCCAACGTACTCACTCGCCTGCGGGATCCGAGCGACCTCTCCCGGCCGCGGGAGAGGTGACACGATCCTGTCCCTTCTCCCCAACGCGGGAGAAGGTGGCCGAAGGCCGGATGAGGGGGCAACGAACTGCCAGACACGAACTGCCAGACGCTCAACCCTCACCCGCCCGGCTCCCGCCTGCGGGATCCGAGCGACCTCTCCCGGCCTCGGGAGAGGTGACACGATCCTGTCCCTTCTCCCCAACGCGGGAGAAGGTGGCCGTGGGTGATTCATCGGAGGTGAGTCAGCTTCTTGACCGCTTGTCCAAGCCGGTCTTGCACCGACAATACACGTCTCTGCCCATGGACGTCGACGAAATGGTCACGTCGTCGGGCTGCCCTTCCATCCAATCGAAGGACTTTGTCCCAATCCATGAATTTCGCTCGCCCACTACTTGTTCTCGTAACACTTGTCGTTCTACCTTTCGCAATTGCGGCCCACGTAGCGCACGCCGCCGAATGGTCGGTGCCGGCAGGCGGAAATGCATTTCGCACGGCGCCCGAGCCGGGCCGGAATGGCGTCAATCGCCGTGGCACGATCAGCTGGGATGATACGGACGGCGTGTTTTCGATCTACTTTCATGTCGATCGACCGGCAACATTTGAATCTGGCCGTCAACGCTCGCGTGCCAGACGGCCGCGCGACGCTAGGGGCTCAAGTTGGTGAAAAGACCGACCGTTTCGTGATCGAGGGCCTGGATTTCGCGCGACATGACATCGGCGAGTTCGACGTGCCGCAGGCGGGTTACGTACGCGTCGACCTTCGAGGAATTGACAAGACCGGCTCATCGTTTGCCGAGATTCGCGAACTGCTCGTTTCCTCCGAGACGGACGGCCTGGAACTTGATTACGTCAAGACCAATCAGGGCAACATGTATTACTGGGGACGTCGCGGACCGTCGGTGCATCTAAGCTATCAGGTACCGCGAGATCGCGAGCTGCAATATGCCTACAGTGAGATCACCGTGCCGCCGGGCCAGGACCCGATCGGATCGTACTTCATGGCCAACGGTTTCGGCGAGGGCTACTTCGGCATCCAAGTCAACGGTCCGAACGAGCGACGAGTCCTGTTTTCCGTCTGGAGCCCGTTCCGAACCGACAACCCGCGAGACATCCCCGAGGACCAGCGGATTGTAACACTCGGCCACGGCCCCGACGTGCACATCGGCGAGTTTGGCAATGAGGGTTCTGGTGGCCAGAGCTATCTTCGGTACCCCTGGAAGGCGGGCACAACGTATCGATTCTTGACCGAGGTCAAGCCGGACGGCGGAGGCAACACAATTTACACGTCGTGGTTCGGCGACAAATCCGCCAATGAATGGCGTTTAATCGCAAGTTTTCAGCGTCCCAAAACCAACACGCATCTGCGTGGCTTCCACTCATTTCTCGAAAGTTTTTCACCGACTCACGGCTATCTCGAGCGCCGCGCGTTGTACGGGAATGTTTGGGTGCGCGATATCGACGGCCAGTGGCACGAGTCGACAAGTGCTCGATTCTCGGTCGACGCGACGGGTCGGGAGCGAAATCGGCTGGATTTTGCAGGCGGCAGCACGGGTGCAAGTTTTTTCCTCCGCAACTGCGGCTTTTTTAGCGAAACGGGAACTCCCGGCGAGAACTTCACGCGTGAGTCGACGGCCAACAATCCGCCGCGGATCGCGTTCGAGTCGCTGCCGCGAGGCTGAGTGCCGCAATATCTTAAGTAGGGAGAGCGTGCTTTCGGGCGAGGCTCCCTCCGAACCGTACGTACCTTGCCGGCGACGGCGAGCCGTGTGCCCGTGGCGTTCACGTTCGTTGAGGGGGCGGATCGGGAGAAAAACTGCACGGAGAACGTGCGGTCGATCGGCGGAAGCCTCGCCCTCCCGGTTCCCTACTCCAACATGAAGCCGTGACAAAACTCAAATTGGCGATTAACCCGATGGTGGCGAACGGCAGTGAGAACCTGGACGGCGAGTTCAATCGTGGCGATCTGGTGACAGCGTTTCAGAAGGGCGGGTGTGAGCTTGGGCCGCGGCACAATGTTGCCACTGTACCAAAGCCTGGATCGTGCTCGCCCTTGGCGATCGCCCTCGGGCGCTGCTCTTTTTGAGTTCGCTGTTTCCAGCAACGCTGTCGATTGACTGTCAGTTACGTCGGCGGCGGTATGCAAGCAGCGAACCAACGCCAAACAACGCCATCAAGGCCGAACCGGGCTCCGGTACCGCTTGGATCAATGCCTCGCCGGCAAGCGTCCCGGCAAGCGAATCATTATCGACCAGCACGACACTCAGCTCGGGTGAAACCAACAACGGTGCTTGAACGGTCAGACTGCTCGCGCTCGCATCCAGTGTGCTCGGCTGGCCGACGTCATAAAGCACTCCCTCCAATCCGAAGGTGCTCCTGACGTAAAAACCCGAGGCGTCGCCCTGAACTCGACCCGCGTCAAACCCGATCGTAAAGTTGCCGACTGGAACCGGAGTTTCGCCCCCATCGTCGAAAAAGATGACGCCACTGTGCTCGATCGTGCCGGCGAATGTTCCCAAGAAATCTGCCGGATCGTAAGTGAATGTCGTTGGCAACGCCGGTGCCGCCGCGTCTCGTGGATTGATTGGAAAGGCCACGGAACCCGGCAGGGAACCGGGATTGATCACCTCATCGCTCAAACTGCCAATCGACAATCCAAGGCTGGCAAGTAAATCGGAATTCAGGGCGACACTCGTCATCCCACCGGTAACTTCGACCGTATCTGCCAGGGCGGGAATTGCGGACAACAAAGCCAACAGACCGGCAGTCACAAGGCTGCGCATCATGGGAAGAGTTCCTTAAGAAAACTGGGATCACCTGCATTCTACGAATCGATTGCTTCAACCTATTTCATGGTATTTTGCGGTCTCGATCCATCAATGCTGGAATCGGCATTTCGTCGAAACTCGCGGAAGTTGACCATTGCGTGATGACTTTTCTTTGCGCCCACGAGACGCATCGGTCTTTGTGTTCATGCCGAGTTACAGGCTTCGCAGCGACGAGTCCAGAATGTAGCGACCAGCGTGAGACTCTCGCCCGCAAGCGGCGGGCATCTTGCATCCTTAGCAATAATCGGGCCGAACCGTATTGAGCCTGCGTACGCTCGCCGCGAAAAATCTTTTCCCTTTTTCCTGAGGTGTCGCCGCTCGATCCTGCGCCTTGATACGTGGCCGAGTCTTGTGGTCGGCTGATTCACCATCCGAAACCTCAGGGAGTACGTTGTCATGTCGCGCTTCATTTCCCGCCGAAATCGACCCGCCAACCGAAACCGCCAACTTCGATTCGAGCAAATGGAGCGCCGTGAACTTCTGGCGGTCGATCTGCTGGTCAATCTGGACCCGATCGGCGAGCCCAATCCGGATCTGCCACCGCCCGAGCCAAACGATGACTTGTGCAACTTGACGCCGCAACCTCTGCGAGCCGAAGTGGAAGATAGCGGCACGAGCCGCCCGATTCTGTTCGTCTACGGTACGGCCTGCGACGATACCGTCACGATTCAGGAGAAGCCGAGAGACCCGAGCGTGGTGCAGGTCCGGGGTGGTGCCGGAGATCTGTGGGAGTTCAGTCGAGCCGACGCCCACGAAATTGTCGTCCAGGTTTTCGGGGGGGACGACAAAGTGCAGATTTGGGATTTCAGTGCTCCCTATGACGTGAGGCTCGCCGTTCGGGGCGGCGATGGCAACGACACGCTGTTCGGCAGCAATCTCAAAGAGGAGTTTAGCGGAGGCCCCGGCAACGACGTCATTCGGGGTGGCGGCGGAGATGACCAGATTTTCGGCGACCAAGGACGAGACATCATCAATGGCGAAGGAGGCAATGACTATCTCGACGGAAATGAAGGGCCGGACGAGGTTGTGGGTGGACCCGGCGATGATATCGTCATCGGCAACGACGGCAATGATCGCCTCTGGGGTAGCGAGGGAAACGATCTCATCCTTGGCGGAGATGGGAATGACCAACTGTTCGGCGGAAGCGGAAATGATTCACTCTGGGGTGGTGGTGCAGATGACTTCCTTTACGGAGGTGACGGTTCGGATTCACTGTGGGGTGAAGACGGAACCGACGTGCTCCAGGGTGATGCCGGCACCGATTACCTTTACGGCGGACTTGGCAACGACTCGCTCAACGGAGGCGCGGACCGAGATTGGCTGTTTGGCGACGCCGGGGACGACACGCTGAACGGAGGCGACGGGGATGACTTCCTGCTCGGCGGCATCGGCAACGATTGGATCTACGGAAATGATGGGCGGGATTGGCTCGACGGCGGAGACGGATTCGACTTTCTGTTTGGCCAGGCAGGCAATGATCGCCTCTTTGGCGGTGACGGTGACGACTATCTCGACGGCGGACTCGGCAACGATTTCGGAGACGGCGGCGCCGGTATGAACACCCTGGTTAACTTCCCTTGAACCGTGGCCGAGAGAGTTTCGAGACGCGAAACACGGCGTGTGCCGCGGCGGCGCACATGCCGTTTCCTGGCCGCAGGCTGCTCGGTGCGATATATTGACGTGCGTTCTTTCACGAAGGAAATCGCGAAGCATGTCTGAAGATGCCGCCTCGCCGCAACGTTCTGAGGAGAGTGTATTCTCTGCCGCGCTGAGGCAATCCGATCCCGCCGCGCGGCTTGACTTAGTTCGTCGCGAATGTGCCGGAAATCCCGAGCTTGAGCAGAAAGTGCTCCGCTTACTCACGCTCGCCGACGCGACCGACAGCTTCATTGCCAAACCGGCTTATGACGAACTTTTCGCCGCTCGCCCGGCGCCTTCGGTGAACGCCAGCGGCACGGTGATCGATCGCTACAAGCTTCTTCAGCTGATCGGTGAAGGAGGGTTTGGAGAAGTCTATTTGGCCGAACAGCGGGAACCGATTCGACGACGCGTCGCGGTGAAACTCTTGCGTGCCGGCATGAGCTCGGGGCAAGTCGTCGCGAGATTCGAAGCGGAACGACAAGCGCTGGCCCTGATGGATCATCCGAATATTGCCCAAGTGTTCGACGCCGGGACAACGCAGGATGGACGACCCTACTTCGTGATGGAACTTGTATCGGGTGTCCCCATCGCGAAGTTCTGTGACGAGGCTCAGCTGCCGACGAGCGCGCGGCTGCAATTAATCATCCGGGTGTGTCACGCCCTGGAACACGCGCACCGAAAAGGCATCGTGCATCGCGACCTCAAGCCGTCCAATGTGCTGGTGACAGTCAACGAGCGGGGCGAGCCCGACCCCAAGATCATCGATTTCGGGATCGCCAAATCGCTCCATCAACCGCTCACTGACCGAACGCTGTTCACAGAATTCATGCAGTTGGTCGGCACACCGGCGTATATGAGTCCCGAACAAGCCAGCTTCAGCGACGTGGCGATCGACTCGCGTAGCGATGTGTACTCTCTGGGTGTGCTCTTGTACGAGCTGTTAACCGGCGTAACACCCTTCGAACCCAAGCAGCTTAAGCGAGCCGCACTCGACGAGATGTGCCGCCTGATCCGCGAGGAAACTCCGCCCACGCCTTCATCCCGAGTGAATCGCCTTGGCGTGCAACTGGCCGCCGTCGCGGCGGTGCGCGGAACCTCGCCCGATGGCTTGCGGTACGACTTGCATGGCGATCTGGACTGGATCGTCATGAAAGCGTTGGAGAAGGATCGACGACGTCGGTACGACTCGGCAAGCTTGCTGGCCAGTGACCTCGAACGTTTTTTGCAGCACCGGCCAGTGACGGCGAGAAAACCGACGCTGAGTTATCGCGCAGCGAAGTTTCTGCGCCGGCGACACGTCGCGGTTGCCCTGGTCGCCATCGGCGGTGCGCTCATCACGACGCTGTCTATTTTGGGGAAGAGTTGGTACGACTCGTCTCGCTTGAGCCAGATCCAACTCCAAGGAAATGGACTGCCGGCGGTCGCTGAGCTGATCGGTGGCCACGGCGATGTAATCCGAACCTTGCAGGTACCCATGTCGCACCCGGTGGATCTTCCGGCCGGCCAGTATCGGCTGCGGATTTCGCCTGGCCGAATGCAATTCGATCGGCGGATCGAGGCCTTGCCTTTTGCGCTGGAGTATTGCTTCGACGTCGAGCCGACCTTACGCAAATCGTGGAAGATCCCGAACTTCGAGCAACCCGTGATCCCCATGGGAGAGAATCGCGGATTCGGATTCATCCCGATCGAGCAACGAATCGATGTGCTCGCCATCGACGATTTTGCGATCCGTCGCATTCACGGTGTCCAGGGGACGACCGTGTGGAAACGATCGGTAAATCCCCGCCCTCCGACCGTGCTAACTGATGCACAGCGACTGCTACAGGCATCGATCATGTTCCCACCGAGTGACCTGGATGGTGATGGCGTCGAGGATCTTCTGTTCCACGATGACCAGCGAGAAACGGCGATCTCTGGTCGGACCGGGTATGTCTTGTGGAATCGAATTTCCGCTCGGGGATCGCGTGACTTCAGCTCGTTGCTCAAGGATGCAATTTCCAACCGGGCCGTTGGCGCTGGGATTCGCGCCATCGTTCCGGAACTTCAAGCCGGATCGCAGCTTTCGAACGAGTTCGCCCCACGTTCGGTTCGCATGATGGACTTTTTTCGCAACCACCAGCTGACGCCACCTGAACACGGCAACGGACTTGTGGTTCGCGACCTGGATCTCAACCGAGACGGAATCACCGACGCGACTTGGTTCGTGGACAACGAATTGCATCGCGTGCTCGGCACTCCCCCCGCGCTCTGGGGGAGGTTCGGCCCAATCAATATCGCTGCCGATTTCAACCAGGATGGTGTCGACGACTTCGTGCGATTTCGTAGAGCCTATCCCCGCCGAACTTCGACCGTGGGTCCCGACCGGGCCGAGACGCAGAAGAGTGACGTGCAGATCGCCGAGCCGTCGGTTGGCGCGGTTTGCGGCGTGACTGGCCAATACATTTGGAAGGCGCGGCTGCCGACCGACTATTCCCCCTCGTATTCCAAACTCAACTGCGCTCAGATCGACAACGACGCGATACCCGACGTGATCTTGCACGAGTACTCGCAGGAGGAACGTTCCGAGCAATTGGGTGTCGATGGACGATTCACCGCCCTGACTGTGCTGTCGGGCGCTCGGGGGGACATTCGATGGAACCGTCGACTTGAACTGAAAAAAGGAATTCGATCTCCAGAGCAAATGCAGTTCATGGACCTGGACGGAGATGGCATGTCCGAGTGTCTGGTGGTTCGACACATCGACACTCAACTGCGAATTTTTGCTTTGAATTCGCATGATGGGCATACGATCTGGGAGAAATCATTCGGCGACGCATTCCGTCACAATGAAATACGTCAAAACCTCGCGAGTTTGGACGACGTGAACGCGAACAATTGGTTCGATTTGGCGGTGATCCTGGACGACAAGCTGATGGTCATTGAAGGATCGTCGGGCGAGCCTTTGTTTTCAGTGCCGTACCACCAAGGTCCACGACGGCTGAATCGATTCTCTGCGTATGCCAATGTTGACCTGGACCAGGATGCGAGTCCCGAACTCTACTTGATCGAACCGATGGGCAACACGCTGGATCGCTATGATTGCGGCACGGGGCAGAGACGCTGGTCGCGTCCACTTGCCGCGGAAGCTCGCGACGGTCGCACGATGGATCCCGCGTACCTGCTTGTGGACAAGAAACGTAACGTTCTCTTAATTCTAGACAATGACAAGCTCGTGGCAATCAATTCGGCGGGCGACACGGTCCAGGAATTTACATTGCCGAGCGGATACGAACCCAAGCTTCGCCACGACGGTCAACTGGCCTGGGTCAATACGGGGCAACGCGAGCCGAAGCTGTTGGTCAAATATCGATTGGCCGACGAGCGAGGCACATTTGGGATGTGGCAGTACGGGCTCCTCTGCCTCGACCCGCGCACGGGCGAGATCGCCTGGAAAAAACGAGTCGCGTCGCCGAACTCCTCCTTCCTTCGACAGATCCATGCGCCCGGCGCACCTTCGAATTCATCGGACACAATCGTACTGGTCCAGGGCGCGACGATCGTCGGTATTTCGGCGGATAGCGGGGAACCGCGATGGCAATCGGTATTTCGAGGTTCTGCCCCTTCCGTGGCCCCGTGGATGTTGGGATACGACGGCCAGCAGCAGTTGCCCCTGCTTGCCAGTGTCGAGTTCAATGGACAGACGACTAGCGTTGTCTGTTGGCGAGCCCTCGCGGCTCCAGGGACACTTCCATGAGCGACGTCACGGAATTGCTACAGCAGCTTGCGGCGGGCGAATCCGATGCCGCGGATGAACTGGTAACTCTCCTTTACGGGGAGCTTCGGCGGATGGCTCAGCTCAAGCTGAACAGGGAATCGGATGGTCATACGCTCCAGCCGACGGCACTCGTGCACGAAGCGTATTTTAAACTCGTTGGCCGCGGCCAGACTTGGAAGAACAGCAGCCATTTCTTCGCCGCCGCGGCCGAGGCGATGCGTCGCGTTCTCGTGGATCACGCACGCAAGAAGAAGGCGATCCGGCGGGGAGGCGAATCGCAAAAGCAGGCCTGGGTGGATGATCTGGCGGGAGTCAACGACGGTGTGCAGACGGTCGTTGCCGTCAGCGAGGCGCTCGACAAAATGGCCCAAGAGCATCCCGAGAAAGTGGAGCTTGTGAAATTGAAGTACTTTGCCGGATTGACCCTGCGCGAGGCCGCGGAGGTCTTGGGACTCTCGATTTCAACCGCCGATCGCCACTGGGCTTTCGCTCGAGCATGGCTCAGGCGAGAATTACTCGATGACCAAGTCAGCTCGTGAGCCAGGGTGACGCGCGGCGTAGGAATCCCGCTGCACTCGCCGCTGCGTTCCTGACCAAGGCGCCGTTGGGAAAATGGGGGCTGCCAGATGAATCCGAGCTCAAAGGTACTGTCCATCGTCTTCGTTCTCTGTGGGACCTTCGCAGACGCGGCCGATCGCCCCAACATTGTTCTCGTCTTCGCTGACGACCTGGGTTGGAAGGACGTGGGCTATCAGGGAAGCGACTTCATGGAGACGCCGCATCTCGACCGGCTCGCGCAGCAAGGCACCGTATTCACTGCCGGTTACGCTGCGGCGGGAAACTGCGCACCGAGCCGTGCTTGCCTGCTGTCGGGAACTTACACGCCGCGGCACCACGTCTACGCAGTGGGAAGCACCGATCGAGGCAACAAGACGCAGCAGCGGTTGGTGCCCATTCCCAATCGGCGTGGATTGGCCAAGGAGAACGTCACGATTGCCGACGCCTTGAAGGCAGCAGGTTATGCCACGGGCCACTTCGGCAAGTGGCATCTGGCGGGCAAAGACGGCGCGCTGCCGACCGAACAGGGTTTCGATGTGTCGTTTGATTCATTTGGCGAGTGGGGAATTGAAGGAAGGATCGGAAGGCAACCAGACTGGCCCGCCTTCCGATCCGAAGGGCGTCTTCACGCTGACGCGCAAAGCATGCGAGTTCATCGAAGCCAATCAAGATCGCCCGTTTTTCTGCTACCTCGCGCATCACGCGATCCATGGGCCGCTGCAAGGCTCGACCGGAAACGTTGGCCAAGTTCAAGGCCAAGACGCCCGGCTCCCAGCACAACAACGCGATGTATGCCGCCTGCACCTACGACCTCGACGCGAGCGTAGGAGTGCTGTTGCAGAAGCTCGTCGAACTGGGTTTGGAGCAAGAACACGCTGCTGGTGTTCACCAGCGACAACGGCGCGCACGCAGCAATCGTCGCAGGAACCGTTGCGCGGCAACAAGGGCAGCTACTACGAAGGCGGCATTCGCGAGCCGTTCATCGTACGCTGGCCCGGCGTCACTCGGCCCGGCAGCCGCTGCGATGTGCCCGTGATCAATGTGGATCTGTTTCCGACATTTCTGGCCGCGGCGGGTGCGCCTGTGCCCGACGGCAAGCTGCTCGACGGGGAAAGCCTGTTGCCCTTGCTCAACGGCGACGCTTCGCTCTCACGCCAAGCGATCTTCTGGCACTTCCCCGGCTATCTCAACAACCCCGTGATTCGCGGCCGCGAGTTGGATGTCCGCACTGGTTTCCGCTCGCGACCTGTAACCGTCGTGCACAAGGGCGATTGGAAGCTGCACCTCTACCATGAGGAGTGGCAGCTCGACGGCGGCCGCGCGAAGCTTGCGGAGAATCATGCGGTCGAACTCTACAACCTGAAGGATGACATTGGCGAACGGAACAATCTGGCGAACGAAAACATTCCAAAGCGAGATGAACTGCTCGCGGACGTGCTTGCCTGGCATCGATTGACTGGCGCGCTGGTTCCTCACGAACCCAATCCGAAATATCAGCCGGACGCAATTCCAACTGGCGGGACGAATCGCCGTTAAGGCCCGCTGGAGGAAGGCATGAACCACGAGATGCCCGCCGCTTGCCGGCGGGAGTCTCACGTTCGCCGCTACAACAAGCGAGCGCCCTCACGCCCCCGGCAGATGCCCGCCGCTTGCCGGCGGGAGTCTCACGGTCGCCGCTACAACATAGCCCCCGTCTTGCATGGCAAGCACAAGATCCTCCGAGCTGAACTCGCCGTCGCCGTTCCAGTCGCCTTCGGCCCAGGTCGAGTTTCCCGTCAGGTGATCTTCGTATTCACCTTGGATGAACACCTGAACCAGGTCACTGGAATCAAAACGGCGATCGAGATTGGCGTCGCCAAAACGAGTCTCCAACAGGTCGTGAACCAGATACTGCAAGTCGCGCTCGTCGAGCTTCCCGTCTGAATTTAGATCGGCTCGCGATCGACCAAATCGGATGTCGGCGGCAACTCGATCGATCAGGGCGGCACCCATCAAGTCGGCTTGGCCGGGCGAGCCGTCGACGGCGTCGCTCGGGCGCCAGTTTTCCTTGAAGCTCCAGCGTTCGGGATTGGCCAACGGATCCAACGCCACCAGTGAGTAGCCCTCGCCATCGGTCGCCGAGTACCAGTCGTCCTCGTAGGCAAACTCCAAAATCATCTGACCGATTGAGGAGACCAACTGTATCGACTCCCCCGCGTTGCTCAGTTGCCCATCGAACTCACCTGCGATGCGAGCGGCCTGTCCATAATGCCGGACGTATTCGGCCTGATTGCTAACCACGACGACGTACTCGGAAGGTCCGACGGTCGTCTGCGGGAACGCAAATTGGATCCCGCCCGCGAGTTGAAAGCCGCTCACGTCAATCGCCGTCTCCCCGACATTGGTCAGCTCGATGAATTCGATCTCGGTTGCACTGCTGCCGGGCGGATCCGCCGGGTGGTACATTAACTCCGAAATTCGCAGGCCAGGCGGTTCGACCCGGAGGAAGGTTGCGGCCGTGAGCGCGCTCCACTGACCTTGGTCAATGGATCGAGCGTGAATCCGAGTCGAATCAGCGAGGACGATGGAGTCGCCATCCCACAACCGTGCCGTTGCCGAGGGCAGTTTCGTTGCGACATCGCGTGGATCCGAACCGTCAAGTGTGAAATAGATTTCGCCGGTCGGCACGCTCAGGGTCACCACCTGAACGTCAACAAACGACCCGCCGTTTTGATTCAGCAACGGTGCCTCCACGTCCGGGTACAAACCGTCCGCTCGCCATTGGTCTAGAACCACGTCGTGGCGCCGAGGAAAGAAATTGTCCAGCAAGCGATTTTGTTCTCTGATCCACTCCGCATCCCGCGTGTAGGGTCGCGTCGATCGGCGGACATCTCCCCAGCGAGCTGATTCGCCCACGACGGCCCGATCGATTTGGGCAGCGAGCGTCCGATACCGTTGGATAATTGCCTGAACCGTCAGCGCGCCGTCGTTGAAGAAATGGGCGTGCACGCGATCCGCGAACCGCAGTCGAAACTCAGCCGAGGCGCGCAATTCGCCGTACAGACGCGCGGGCGTGTCGTCGGCGTTTCCAACACCCAGCTCCGTCCGATCGACCGTAATCTCGGACAAGGAGTGCTCCGAATCCCATAGGAAGAACTGGAACTGCCCGCCGTCGGCACGTGGCCGGATCGCATAGAAATTTCGGGGCGCGGTGGTGGAGCCAATCAGGACGGGCGCATCGACATTGCCGGTGTAATGAATCATGATCATGTAATCGATCAAGTTGTCGATGTCGAGATATTGCTGAATGTCGACATACTTCTGCTCAGCGGTCCGCTGATTATCTTTTGCGATCGCGAACATCTCGTCCCACGCCACCCGGTCTCCGTTGATCGCCTCTGGTGGCTCGCCATGCTTCACCACATCGTAGTCCTCCTTGTCGCCCCCGAAATAGGAGGCTGCGAACGACTCATCGGGCCGCTCGACGAGGTTGTACATACCCCAATACAGTCCGTTGAGATAGACGTGGACGTAGCGGCCATGCGACGCGGGTTGCCCCATCGCCAGCTGACTGGCACGCGAGAACTCGTCACGAAGATATTGCGCCCGAGCTTGCTGAGTGCTATCGGAATGCGTCCATTTGTAGTTGTAGCCGCCGCGCAGCATGAGGCGATCAAATTCGTGCACGGTCGAATTGTCGAACACGGGAAACTCAAGCTGGGCCGCCCCGTAGGTTGATTTAAACTGCAGTCGGAAGGACTTTTTGGGCGTGCGATCCAATCGACGGCTGACACCGCCAAAGATGCGGACTCCGGCATCAATTTGCAAGGCTTGCTGCTCCGGAAAATTCAGCAGCTCGACCGACACCGGTCGCTCCCAGGTCACGCCTCGCTCAAGCGGATTGACATAGATACCGTTCTCCGTGTCAAACAAGTGCTCGACGTCGGTGACGAGTGACACAATGGGAATTGAAGACAAGTCATCGACGAACGTGTCGCGGTAGAGCGGGTTGCCCGTCACATCGGGATCGACTTCGTAGTCCGCCCGCGTACCGGCCCAAGTGCTCGGATAGCCCTCCGGATTCGCGGGCTGATTTGCGACGTCGGCGAGAAAGAGATAAGTGTGCGTGGCCACCGGCGTCGCTTCGTAGCCCGGTTTCATCGCCATCACTCGCAAGGTCGTTGTGGTCTCCACGTGAATCGTAGCGACCGGAGGCGCCGTGACATCGGGTGCCGGCACCTGGCTCCCGTGAGTCGCCGTCGGCGTACTGCCATCGGTGGTGTAGACCAAGGTGGCGCCGGGCGTATCGGACGAAAACTTCACGTCAAGCGGCGCGAAGTAGAGACCACGTTCGGCCGAGAACTGAGGACTCTCGACAAATCCATCGACGGCCGTTCGATTGGCCGATCCGGGACTGGCCGTCGGAAAATATCCCACTTCGGCCGCACCCGTCGTGACTTCGGCGATCAACTCCGGAAAAATCAAAAAGCCGGAACTGCGACGTGTCCGGTTGATGCCGTGAATCGCCAAAATGTTGCTGCCGGGCGTCAGCGCGCCGGTGTTTGAAGAGATGTCAAACTCCTCGAAATCGTCCGCAAGGTGGTTCACGGTCGGCACGGACGCGTCCCAAGTCGGTGTGCCCGTCACGTTCCGTCGGGCGATTTCTGTGCCGTTGAGATACGCGACGAATGCATCGTCATAAAGCATCCGAAGCGTCAACCGAGAAACGGCACTTGGGTTGTCCACCGTAAACGGAATCCGGATATAGGCGGACGTACCCACGTTGTACATACTCTCGGTCAAATCGGTCCCCACCATGCCGCTGTATTCGGAATTCGTGTGGAAACCCACGCCCGTCGTCGTCCCGCGAGTCCAACCCGTTAAGCCCCCGGCGTCACGAAATGCCGTCTCGTCTCCGCCCTTCCAACTATCGCCGTAGCGGATATCCGATTCGGCGGTCGGGACAATCACGTTCGCCGGTGCCTTCCGGGGAACCATCGTCACTGAAGCGGCAACGTAACCGAGACCATAGGATACGTCTTCCCGCTGAGGTGGATAATCGGATCCATTCGAGCCGTATTCGGAAGCGACTGATACGCCGTCGGGCCGGACCAATGCCACGTACTCCGACTCGGCGTTGAGCCGGAAACTCGTGTGCCACCAGCCCGCGGGGTCGGGCACCTGGGAATCACGTCCCGACGCGAACACGACCAAATACTGACCGGCATTCAAGTTGAGTGACGAGGATTCGGGGAACGACCACTTCGCCAAATCCGACGGGTCGTCGGTCAAATGCCAGCCGGACAAATCGACGGCGGAGTCCCCGGGGTTGTAGATTTCGATCCAATCCGACGCATCGCCGAAACCGTCGCGGATCGTGGCCTCGTTTACGGCCATGAATTCGCTGATGATGGCGTCGCCCGCCAAGAGGCTGCGCGACTCGAGCGACTCAATCCGGCGCGGCCGCCGGTTCAATCGCCTTTCTCGCGTGCTGAGCTTCGTCCCACGGCCCCCGCGAAACAGGACGCTTGGCCTAGCCGCACCCATTAACTACCCCCTCACTACTCGAGAAAGCCGGACCGGCAACTCGTCGCCCGAGCGTGGGATTGGGAAAAAAGGGCAGGTCCCAAAATCGCGAAGTACCCGAAGGGCCGTTCCGACTTTGGGGACCTGACCCCTTTTCCCAACCTGGTTAGTTGGCCTGATCGCGCCGCCGCAAGTACCCCAGAACGGGAGCCGAGATCAACAGCAGCAGGAGGCCCGAAGGTTCCGGAACGGCGTTCAAAGTGGCACCTCGAGTGCCCGCGTCGTAGCCGCCATTCTGAAAAGCGAACACGAGATCGCCACTCCCAAATCGCTGATCGCCGTCCCAATCGCCCTCCTCCCACGTCGCCAGCTCGTCAATCTCGTATTTGCCCGACTGAAACGACACCACCAGATCATCGCTGTTGAACTGGCCGTCAAAATTCGAGTCGCCGACCCACGTTTTGGCCAAATCGTTGACCCATACCAGCCGGTCATCCACGTCAATGTTGCCATCGCCATTCACGTCGTATGTCGCATCATTGGCCACCATCCCCGCCGCCATTAGGTCGAGATCATCGCTGTCCAACATCCCGTTCCCGTTGAAGTCGCCGAGCATTTCGCCGCTGGTATAAAGGTACAGCAGTTCCCCAGCGCCGAGCGCCACGTCATAGATCTTGAATTCATCGAAGATCCCCGCGGCGTAATCGTTGCCTCCATCACCGCCTCCAATAAAGAAGGTGGCGCCGGGCTCAATCCAGCCGCCCGTCGCGGCTTCTCGGAATTCGCCGTCCACGTACAGTTCTACCGAGACCGTGTCGCCCTCGCGCTGCCACGTGAAAGCAACCTGGTAGGTCTCGTCGAGTCCGCCGACGGTGTTCAGGTCGAGTGACACGGGTCCATCCGCGTCCACGCGCCCGCGGAGCACACCGGTATCGTAGATCCACATCTCCCAGTCGTTCGCGTCGGCGGAGTTGGTCCATAACGACTGGTAGTTGTAAAACTTGTCGACGGTATAGTCCAAGACGATCGTCCCAGTCTCGGTCAGCACGTAATCCACGCTGACGGCGTCGCCGCCACTGGTGGCGTCCGGATTCTCGCGCAGGTTCAAGCCCTGTCCGACCGACCCGGGGCCGAACAGAGAATCGTTCACGCCCGGCGTGTCCAGCAGCGTGCCGTCGTACGTCGCGCCGCCCGAGCCCGAATTCTGCAGGTTGCCGTCGAACGCATAATAAATCACGGGGTCGACCGAAGGCGCGATCGGCTCAACAGCAGGTCGATCGGGAACGAAAACGAGGTCCGGATTGGTCGCCCCCACCGCGTTGCCTATCCCCTCGTTGTACAGATACAGCGCCTCTGCCCGTCCTAGCGATCGGTTCCACACCGCCACGTCATCAATCGCGCCTCGAAAGAAGTAGACGGCCGCCGGATCGTCGGTCGGGTTGGATCCGATCCCGGCGATCTGCCCCAGCTGCACCGCGTCGATCAATCCCGCGTTGACGTGGGAATCGACCAATTGACCATCAAAATAAATCTTGGCGGTCGCCGCCGAGCCGTCATAGACCCCCATGACATGATGCCACTCTTCGGTCGTCAGCATCGACGCCGGGACGCCCGGTCGTTCGGCCGTCCCGTTGGCATCGGTCACCTTGAATCGCAGTTCATTGTTGGCCTTGTCCAGGTACAGGATATAGCTGTCCTGCGACGAATCATAAATGCCGGCAAAAGCCTCTGGCAATTCCGCCGGCAATAGATCCGTGCTGAACCAGGCCGCGACCGTGACGGCATTGGTCGTCATCTCCAGATCCATGCTGTCGGTTACCAGCACATCGTTGTAACCTTCGAAGTACAAGGCGCTCTCGCCCAGGATCGCTTCCCCAGGCCCCATCCAACTGGGCGACTCGCGCAGCAACCCGTTGTCGGCCTCGTCACCAAACGTGTCGACCGCGATGTCCCCCGCACCCTCGTCGAGTGACCAATAGGCCACAAGGCCATTTTGCAACAACTCGGCCGAGGCAGTTTGGACCCGTGAGGTAATGCACGTCGCGGCGATCAGCAGCATCCAACAGTTGACTTGTCTTGTCCAGAAAAACGGCTTAATAGTTTTCATCGTTCACCTCGGAAGGAAACACTCAAGGGGTAGAATGCCTTTGGAAAGGTTCCCAGGGAACCTGGCGGAGTGTCACA
Organism: uncultured Planctomycetales bacterium; assembly: GCA_963826795.1. Taxonomy (GTDB): domain Bacteria; phylum Planctomycetota; class Planctomycetia; order Pirellulales; family Pirellulaceae; genus CAWGYT01. The sequence continues at coordinate 127,859 of CAWGYT010000001.1, forward strand.
GCCTCACATTGGGGCGGGTTGGGAAACGGTTCTGAGCATCTTCATCACTCCTTCACGGCGATTCCCAGTTTGCGCAACTTGGTTGCAATATCCGCGCCGTGGGTTGCGGTCCGAACCATCTTGTCGATGTACAAGATGCGACCGTCCTCGCCGATGTAGAAAGTCCAGCGCTGCGGCACCGTCCGCTCGGCGTCGACCACGCCGTAGGCCCGAGCGGTTTCCTTGCCGGGATCGCTGAGAATCGGGTAGTCAAGTCGAAGTGTCTGGGCGTACTTCTGATTGGTCTCCGGCGTATCGCAACTGGCAGCAAAAAACGCGACATTGAATTGGTCGAGCCCAGAACCCTTGGAAGGTTCGACCTGGAAAGTCCGGTCTCCAAGCAAGTTGACCGTGAAGCTCTGTTCGATTTCGCTGGCACGCAGCGAATTGCATTCAGCCGTTCAGCCACCGGTGAATGCTTTCGGAAACCAGGCGATCACAACCGGCTGTTTGCCTCGAAACGAGGACAATTCGTACGTCTTACCGTCGCTACCAACCAAACGGAATTCAGGAGCCATCTCGCCAATCTGCAGTTCGGCGTGCGCCGCAGTTGCCAACAGCGTGATCGCAACTGCGGCCGTACCGAATCCAAGAAACTTCTTCTTCATGATTGATTTCTCCATAACAGGGCTTTGTCTCGAAAGAAGTCAGAGATTCTTCAGTACGCCGGGCGTGGCGAAACCCGCACCTAAACATCGCAAACCGCCACGCAACGGCGCAAGGACGCTAACGGCTCGGAACTCTTGGGGATGAACTCCTGCGCCACAAATCCGTCGAAGCCCGTTTCGACAATCGCCTTCATCACCGCCGGATAGTAAATCTCTTGACTCTCGTCGATTTCGTTCCGTCCCGGTACGCCACCCGTGTGATAGTGCGCGATGTACTGCGAGTTTTCTCGAATGTTACGGATTAGGTCTCCCTCCATGATCTGCATGTGATAGATGTCGTAGAGGAGCTTCATCCGCTCTGAACCCACACGACGACACATTTCGACGCCCCAGGCGGTGTGATCGCACTGGTAGTCCTTGTGGTCGACCTTGCTGTTGAGCAATTCCATCACGACATTGACCTGCTGGGATTCCGCCAGCTTCATCAACCGCTTCAAGCCCTTCGCGCAGTTTTCGATTCCCTGCTGGTCATCCAGCCCTTCACGGTTCCCCGAGAAACAAATCACGTTCTTGATGCCCGCCTCGGCCGCCAGGGGGATCAGATCTTCGTAGCTGGCCACAAGCTGGTCGTGATACTCGATGCGATTGAAGCCCTTAGTAATCCCCATCCCTGCCCCGCTGCCCATGGCGCACGTCAACCCATGCTCCCTCAAGGTCGGCCACTCGTCGGGACCCAGCAACTCGACCGATTTGAGCCCGATGGACGCAGCAGCCTGGCAGAGATCTTCCAGCGGGATCTTGCCATAGCACCACCGGCAGACGGAATGGTTGATGTTGCCCTTCAGCTGCGGCTGCGATTCCGCTTCCGCAGCGGCAGAACACAGGGGAAAAGTCGCGGCCACCGCGGCCGTGGCACCGGCGACACGGCAAATCGCATCGCGTCGCGAGAGTCGGTTTTCCATGATGAGAGCCCTCGACTACCTTGGGAGTGAGATAAAAGCCGCCCTGAGTCGCACTGGCGGGTGGGATGTCATTATGGGCGAGTTCGCGGTCAATTGCTACTTCTTGCGATCCCGAGAGTTGGAACAAGTGTCGCTGGGAACAAATCCAGACGGAAACAATACGAATCGAGACAATCGAATCGAGACGGTCTATGTGTGTTGAGCGCGATTCTTGCCGGGGGATACAAGATGCCGCGTGCAGGCCGGCCTGTCACGTGCACCCCTGCCTGGACCGAAATCAGTTGCTCTATCGCAAAAGTCCGGTCGGTGGGCTACGACTGGCGTTGACCAACACAGTAGCACAGCCCGTCTGGTGCGACAACGAAGAAGACCCGATACGAGGTGTCTCCATATTTATCGACTCGGTAGCCCGCATCTTCGCGATCAAAACCACTCGACCGCAGCTCGGCAAACGCCGCTTCGACATCATCCACTTCGAGGAAACAACCCTCCTGAGACGGATCACCGCCATTCTCTGCCAGTCCGATCCGAATCTCGTCTCGGACCAGAACCGCCGCTTTGGTCGGGGCGTCCGTTCGTGACTGGACTGTGAAACCCATCACGGTTTCGTAGAAGGGAATCGCCGCCTCGATGTTCTCGACCGGCAAATTCATCGCATCATCCCCGTAGGGCACAGCGCGCACGTACTTCACTGACATGGTCCACCTTGACGGAAATGGGATGGTCGCTTCGCGAAACAGAAAGTCTAGCAGGAAAGCGACCGCAGGGCAGCACGGATGGTCGCTGGCTCAGTCGCTAGCATGATCCGGACCGTTGACGGCAACGAGGTCAGGCCAACACGAAGGCGGGCGCGAGCCATGAACATCAAGTTAACTGAAGCCGAAATCCAATCGCTCAAGGCACACGAAGCAAAAGACCTTGCGATCCATCTCTTGCGTCGATTTCATGCCAAGGACCGACCCCCCAACACGGCAGGACAAGTTCAACTTATTGACGCCTGCGCGGTGAAAGGCGATTCCACAGCTTCAGCTGGGCCGACTTGAAAAAGGAAAGTTTGAGCTGTTGTCTTGCGGATTGTTTCTTGAGCGACTGGCGAACCGTTCGCTTCAGCTGACGGGCGTCACCAGGGATGTAGTTGGCCATACGGCTGAACTTCGTGTGACTCCAGCGTGCCTCCACCGGGTTCAACTCGGGAGCATCGGCGGGCAGCCACTCGATTTCAACATTCTTCAGGCGAGAGGCTTGAATTTTTTTTGCAGCCGCACGATGAACCGACCAGCGGGTCCCAGAGATGATCAGCAGTCGCCGCAAGTGACGGCGCAGCTGCTTCACAAACGCGACCACTTCGCCTTTGCGACTGTCGGCGTCGTAGCTATTCTGGCAGTTCCGCTAGTCGCTGCCTAAGTCGACGAAGAACACGTGACTTCGACTGATAGATGCTGGATATCGAAGCCCCAACGGCCTGGGATGCTTCGGCCGCTGTGATTCCCTCAACCGCGGTGAGCCAAAACGCTTGCCACGTTGCGGCCTCGAACTCGTCGCGGACCGATTCGAGCACGCGGCGATGGATCGCGCCCGAAGCCGTCTCCGGGCAGATCGTTGAATCCCATTCATCCGCCAGCCTGTCCGGATGATGTTGGATTTGCTGCCAAGCATCCGTGCCGCCCGTAGCAACCTCGCGATGTGTTTGACGCCGAAAATGATCACGAATCCGGTTCCGCGTGATTGTGGCCAGCCACGAGCGGAAGCTGCCTTCCTTCTTCTGGCGTTCGAATGAACTTATCCCGCCTGCCACCGACACGAAGACGTTCTGCACGATGTCCGCCGCGTCGGATTCAGGGACCCCGGAAGTGCGACACCAACCGTAAACAATCGGTCCGAACGTGTTGACCAGCCGGCTCCAGCTCTCCGAGTCCATCCGCCGTGCACCGTCGAGCAATCCCGACGACAGCGTCGGGTGTTCCGGGCGAAAGAGCGGCTTTTCCGCGGGATTCATGGGCTTTTCTTTCTTCAGAAAAGAGATGTCAGACTCCTGCGTTCATCTCATGTCCGATCTAAGTCGCCAATCAGTATAATCGAAAGCGAGGAGAACGATGATGTCTGCAACCGAATGTCCCAGTGTGGCTCAGCTACGAGACCTGAGCCTCGGTCGGCTCACGGCGGAAGCGAGTGACGATTTGCTCTCGCACGTGAACTCGTGCGAAACATGTCGTTCTGAACTGGAAACAGTTGACGAGGGGGAAGACTCGCTAATTGCTTCCTTGCGCACACCGGGACATCTCGATCAATTCCAGGCCGAACCCGATTGTGACCGAGCGATGGCGAAGGCTCTGGGAGCGTTAGCCGACGCCGTAGAACGAAATTCGAATCCCGTCAGTCACAACGCAGAAAACGCCGAGAGGCGGGGTTGGGATCCCTCCCTACCTCAGCAAATCGGTGAGTACGAAATCGTGCGGCCGCTGGGACGAGGCGGCATGGGCAACGTATTTCTGGCTCGGCACACAAAGCTTGGTCGCGAAGTCGCGCTGAAAGTCCTGGCAAACCATCGACTAGGGGACGAGCGAGTTCGCGATCGCTTTGAGACCGAAATGCGAGCCGTCGGTCGGCTCAGTCATCCGAATATCGTGACCGCGCATGACGCTCGGGAAGTCGACGGCACGGCGGTGCTCGTCACCGAGTTCATCGACGGTTTCGACCTCGGCCAGCTGCTTAAGCGAACCGGTGCGCTGTCGATCGCCGACGCGTGCGAGATCATGCGGCAAACGGCGGTGGCTCTCGAATACACCGGCAGCCAGGGTTTCGTGCATCGTGACGTGAAGCCGTCGAACATTATGCTCGGCCGCAGCGGCGAAGTGAAACTGCTCGATCTCGGCCTGGCTCGGTTGCAGTTTGGCGACGCGGACCGCCCCGACATGACAGGCACTGGCCAAGCGATGGGTACCGCGGACTTCATCGCCCCCGAGCAAGTTAGCGACAGTCGCTCGGTCGACATCCGGGCCGACATTTATTCGCTGGGTTGCACGCTGTTCAACCTGCTCGCGGGAGTCCCACCATTTGCGGAAAAGCACTCGACGGTTTTCGCCAAAATGACCGCCCATGTCTCGACGCCCGCGCCGAGCTTGTCGTCGTTCCGTCCTGACGCTCCGATCGAACTGGTGCAGCTGGTTGATTCAATGCTCGCGAAAGAACCCATCGCGCGGCCGCAGACTCCGCGCGAGGTTGCCGAGCGATTGAGTGCGTTTACCTCGGGTCATGATTTTCCGCAGCTGGTCGAGAAGGCCGAACAATCACGTGAGCTGACGGCGAAAGACGCGGAGCCGGAGGCGGGAAAACGAGTTGGACCACGTCAGTTCAGTGCATCGCACGCGAGAAGCGCCGCACGGCGCGAGGCTAGCGCCTTCGGCTCACGGTTGCCTCAATCGCAGCCGTTCTTCCGCCGCAGCGTCCCCATGAGTATGCTCATCGCGACGGGGTTCGCATCGTTGCTGCTTGGGTTTGCCTTTGGCGTGATCGTGAAAATCACCTACCCCGACGGCACGATGGTTTCGCATCACGTGCCCGCAGGTGGGAAAGTCGACGTAGCTGGTGACAAAGGTGTGAAATCTGACACGGGCGAATCCAACGTAGGGCCCACAGGTGCAGACAGCAGCAAGCCAGCGAGCGCTCAAAAGCTTCTGCAGGGAACGTGGCAGTTTCTGGAAGTGCTTGACGGCGGTCAACCGCGTGAGGACGTCGATGGCTGGCACATGATATGCGTCGGGAATCGCTATTCCTTCCCCGACGAGAGCGGAACCTACACGGAGAGCTACTTGGGGGATGGCGTCTACGCACTCGATCTGAACGGCGTGGAGAGCAGGAGCACCACCAAGGCTATCCTGAGATTCATCGACACCGATCGAGTTCAAATCTGTTTGAACACAATAGAAGGGGAACGCCCGACCAAATTCACCTCCGAGGTCGATTCTGCAAACGATTTGTTGATGACTCTGGGTCGCGTCAAAGAGGATATCGACATGCGCCAGCTCGTTTCGGCGCCGCTATGGTTCGGGGTGCTGAAGGAGGAAAGCTGGTATGACCAATACGGGATTACCAGTGCCGAGCTAGACGGCGGAACGTACCGGGATCGAGTCGACCCTAAATCAGGCCAATTTAAGGGCGACGAGCCGTTCAGTTCCCAGACGGCGATCTGGTGTCGCGTTGCCGACAGCGTGTCGCTTCCTTCGACAACGAAACACAACTTCGGCAACAACACACCGTGGTTTACGGCTGTCGAACGCGATACGTTAGCGATCATTCCGTGGAACGCGATTCACGGCCAGATGGGCGCGATGTCTACAGGCGGTTCGAACGGGGTCGAATTGTCCTTCGGTCAGGAGCTTGCGAAACGAATGCAACGTCTTTCGACGTCCCACATGAATCGCCACCTTGCAATCGTGCTCGACGGAAGAATTATCGCCGCGCCAAAGATCGTGGCACCGGTTTCTGACCGAGCACAAATCTCCGGCCGTTTTTCGATTGAAGAAATCCAATACTTGCACCAAGCACTGAATGGCGGGCTCGTTTCTCCGTAGCAACGCGAGCTTGCCTTCAGGGAAAAGAGCGTCAAGCAGCTGGAAGCTCGGCGGGAACAGGCGCTGAATCGGCTGGGGCAGATCACCTTTCTTACGATGGCGGCTTACGAATCGGCACGCGGTGTCCTCGTCCACATCGGAGTCAGCGACATTGAGCACAGGGAAGCGTTCAAGAAAAGCAACAAACTCGTCTTTGTGCGCTACGGCGGCCACGAAGTCAGAGGCGGCAGAACTCGCCGCGACGGCGATCCGAAGGCGAGCATTGAGGCTTTGAAGGCGGCTGGAATCAATGCCCATTATTTTGTTTCGCCCAAGACCGGTCACGAATGGCTATCGTGGCGACGTAGCCTACGCGAATTCGCGCAGCTACTGTTCCGAGATGGCATCGAAGGCCAGTGGCTCGCCCCGTTCGACACAGTGATCGGCGTCCAGACGTACCATTTCAACGATTGACCGGCGCGAGCATGGTCGCGGTTCCGCAAGCCGATTGGGACTCCCTTTACCAACAACTGCAGCAGTGACGCGAGCAAGATGAAGTGGCACTTGCCTCAATCCAACGCCAGTGCGAGCAAGAGTTCAAACGCAAATACAACATCACAACCAGCGAAATCTTCGATGTCACGGAGCTGTACTACAGCCAAAAAGCCTTCGCCCAGACTTCCACGACGAAGCAGGCACAAATCGACAGGCTGAAGGCCGAAATCGCATGCATGCGACAACACATCGAGCAGGAACCACAGCGGATCGAGTAGGCTCGCAACCGCTGACATTGGTTAAGGGGTCAGGTCTTCCTGCGGCGGGCGATTGGGAAAACCTGAGAAACGATTCGCGCGGTCAGCAGCGGACAAGGTCGGTCCGCGATGCGTACCGACCGGAGAGCCGACGGACAGCTCCGCCTGGGACGAGACGAGGCGAATTCTCCAGTCAACCAGAACTCGCCATGTAAAGGCCCCTCCGATTCGCAAGCGGCCTTCCTATTGTTACGCAAAATCCCCCACTATTTGCGACGACGAACAAGTCCGAGTCCAGCGATCCCTGCCAAACCCAATAGCATGCTGGAGGGCTCTGGCACTTGGGTGATGGTGAGGTCGTTGATATAGGCGAAGTCGGCTAGTCCGGTGTCGTTGACGACGATCGACAGTGAAACTGGCGATCCGTCCGTGGTGAAATCCGTCGCAAATTGCGAATAGTCCGTGTTGCCGCCGTTGCCGGCACTATGCGCGAAATCGGTGATTGTTAGCGGAGGGCCTGCGGCCGCAAAAATCAGCGTGGCAGGTGCCAATTGATTGCCGTTGGTAACGCCGGTGCCACCATCGTGGTGCGTGGACAGCCATGAGTAGCTTCCGCTGGCCAGACCTTCGACGGTCACTTGTAACGTGACTTCAGTTCCACCCACTCGGGAGTCGACACCGATCCAATCGTTCACGGTTTCGTCCGCAGCACCGTTTCTTGTGACGGCACGGAAATCAAGCGCACCATCTGGCAAATTCGCGGCCCCAAGAATAATGGTAATGTCGGAACCCACGTCAGAGCCACTAGCTGCCTGCTGGTCTGCGACCGTGTAGGTAACGCCGCCCGGATCCGGCAGCATTTGATTTTCGCTTTCGAATGGTGCGGTTCCCGGTGCAGTTGTGCCACCTGGGCCTTGGAAGTCCACCGTGAATGATCCACCAAAAGCCGACGTCGAGCAAATCAGCAACAAGGCACACTTCAAAGCAATCGCCTGAGTCTTCATCGATCTTCTCCAAATTAGTTACCAACGACACGAGCCGTCAGCTTACCCGTAAAAAAAGGGATTTCAACGCGATTCGAGAAAGAACCGATTGAATCGCGAGGCACGACGCCAAGAAACGTCGGATAACGGCCGATCGTGTTTGGATTGTTTAACACGGCCTCGCCGCGGCGAATCGTGCGTTAAGGGGTCAGGTCTTCCCGCGCCGGAAGATTGGGAAGACCGGAGAAACGACGGACAGCACCGCCCGGAACGGGACCAAAGCCTCCCCTATTCCTCGCAGCTTCCGAATCAAAAAGGCCTGACCCCTTTTGCGCACGGTCGCGATATGGTTTGCCGGCGCGATAGAGTTGGTATCGTTCGACGAACCGCGGCCTTGCCGCCGGAGGGGCTGACTCGATTGCGCTCGCTTGAATGCGTGTCGCCCCTTCGTACTGGCCCGATTCGGCGTATGCGGCAGCCAGCGAATCCAAGATGCCTGGGTTCTGATAGTCCGTCGCCTCAGCGCACTTTTCCGCCCATTTCACAGCTTCGCTGCCATTCCGCAGGCGGCTGTCCGGGTTCGTTGCCAGTATCCAGGCAAGGTTGTTCGCACCGTCCACGAAGCTCGGATTGATCTCGAGCCCTCGCCGGTAGTGGAAAACGGCCTCCGCGTATCGACCTTGCTTTTCAAGCGCCAAGGCGAGGCGAAAATGCGCCTGGTCGTGCGTCGCGTTCAGGGCGATCGCGGCTTGAAAGTAGCGAACGGCTTCGCTCAATTTCCCTTGCCGAAGCGAGACGTCACCGAGGCCGAAATGGGCTTCCGCTGAGTTCGGAGCGAGCCGTGCCGCGTCCCGAAAGTGCTCAGCCGCAGTGTACAACCGACCCGTCTCTTGAAAATTTCGCGCTAAACCTAGACGAAACGTTAGCTCACTCGACTCCCGCGAACGCTCAACGCTCGGATCGGCGATGACGCTCCCCTCCAACTGTGCGGCCGCTTGCGTTCGTTCGTTTCGTGAACGCGACGAGTGCTGCACGTCTCGGAAGAGCCATTCCGTCTGGAGGGGACCTTTGTAGATCACGGAAAGCCTTCCCGTGGCATCGATCAGAAAACTACTGGGGACTGGCAGTGGATGCGACATCATGATCAAGCTATCGTGCACCAATTGCAGTTGATCGACCGTGTCTCTGGATGCCCACCCGGAAGGGAAAGGCAATTCACTTTGCCTCACAAACTCAGTTGCTCGCGATGGTCGTGATTCGCCGTCCGCGATGCGGTCTACACACAGCGCAAGCACGTTGATCTTGGCGTCCCGCAATTCTTGATCGAGATTCGCCAACTCCTGCAGTTCGGCCCGACAGTGGGGACACCAGCTTGCCCAGACAACCAAGAGTGTCGCTTGACCGTTGACGCCAAACACGGCGGACCGATTCGATCCGGCAAGCATATCTTCGAATTCAAAAGCGAACATTGGCGTCAACGACGTGAGCGGAATCCGCGCCGCGCTGCTGACTGGCTCCAATACTTGCTCTGATGCGTGCAAACTTGACGCGTTGAGCGTCGAACGAACTCGCTTGGCAATTCCGGCACCCTGTTTCAATTCATAGCGCTGATTCACGTCAAATCCCACGAACGTCTCGGCCTCACCGCCGGGCCAATCGACCGAGACGCCTTCGATCCGCTCTTGTTCCTGGAGTCCAAAATGCATCCACTTGCTCGACTGCGCCAAAAAGCCTTCGCCGGCTCGAAGAGTCTTGCTCAACGGAGGCACCTTCCTTCCCGAGATATGCACATGGACTCGCGCGCCAATCCCGTCTGCGTTGGTGGCGGACGTCGAACCTCGCAGACGAACCGCGAGCCATCGATTGCCGGAATTGGATTCATTGCGCAGAAATCGAAGCCGCGGTGCGTTGCGGTTGGAAACCCATAGATCGAGTCGACCATCGAGGTCCCAGTCCACTGAGGCGATCGCCCGCCCGTCGTCATCGAAGTCAAAGCCAGAAACAGCGGAGGCATCAGCGAATCGGCCATCGCCAGTGTTGAGGAAGCAACTGTTTCTCTCGTGACCGCTGAAACTGCGCCCTTGTCGCATCATCATCGATTGATCGCGCCGAGCGTTCCGGTACCGCTCGCTTACCATCTCGCTGGGTTCTGTTGGCGAATGCGACACGACCTGCCGCCAGAAGAAGCTTCACAAATCGCCAGTATCTTGCCCGGTGATGAAACCGTTAGCGACCACCAAGTCTTCCCAGCCATCGTTATTGAGATCGACAAAATTTGAGCTCCATGCCCAGCGGCCCATGGTCACCCCCGCCTCCTCACTCACATCCTGAAAAACTCCCGACGGTCGATTACGCATCAGCGTATTCCCGCGAGCAAAACGCTTGAGCCGCTGCTTGATGGCCGACGATGAGTCTTCCTGAAATCGATCATGTTTCGTAATTCTCTGACCGGCCGCCGAGAACATGTTGCTTACGTAGAGGTCAGCTCGTCCGTCACGGTCATAGTCGCCCCAGGTCACGGACATCCCTGACGCACTATCTTCCGACTCCGTTTCGGACGCGACGTCAACAAAGCGAACGAACCCACGCCCATCTCGCTCATTTCGAAACAAGTTGTTTCTTCCGAAATCGTTGGCGACGTACAGATCCTGATCCCCATCGTTATCGTAGTCTTCCCACGCAGCTGAGAACGAGAACCGACGGTTGTTCTGATCCAGCCCCACCTGCTTGGTCACATCAACGAATTTCCATGATCCATTCGCCGACTCGTTGCGAAATAAGTGATTCGCCCCGGCGTTGTTAGAATCGTGATAAACGACTCGCCGACTCAGGGCGACGATTGATTCGCCGTCGTTGTCGAGCGATCTGTCGGATGGTGCATGAATGCAGACGTAGAGGTCCAGATCGCCGTCGAGATCGTAGTCCGCGGCGGAAATCGACATGGTGTCGAAGCCGCACGGAATGACGGTCATGATTTCGAAGTGCCCCGCGCCGTCATTGGCTGCTGCCACGATGTTACCCATCAGCGCGGCAACGAGATCCTGATCGCCGTCATTGTCGATATCAATCAACAACGCGCTCCGAGTCCGCTCGAGCCAGTCGACTTTGGCCTCACGAGAAACATCCCTCGCAGTCCCGTCCGACTGGTGCAAGAACAGTCGGTTGGGCAATCCCTCCTCTTGGCACACGTACAAATCGTCTAAGCCATCCGCGTTGACGTCCCCAATCGCGATCCCCGGAGTGCCGAGAATCGCGTATGAATTATGGTCTTGCAGACGCTCAAGCCAATGGCCGTACCCCTTAAGGAACTGTCGACGGTAGGACTCGTTCTTGCCGATCACCGATTCAGTGAAATCCGCGAGAAGCGTCGTTGCGGTTCGACGCGTCACTTGCTCGAACGCCTCCACGTCGAGGGAGGCTATTTTCAGGGCGGAGCCATCCGTGGCCCAATTAATCGACCACGTGAAATGCTGCTCGCACATCCCCTTTTCACGAATCTTGCCAACGATCGTTCCGTGTTGGCGCGTCCTGATCGAGCTACCGTCCTCGATGCCGACAATCTTGAATTTCGAGCGCAGTTCACATCGATCGCCGAACTGACTCCGTACGGCTTGTAACTCCTCAATGAAGTTGCCGATTCCGGACCTGAAGGCCGATGGATTGTTTTTGCGATCAAGTCTCTCAACCTTCAGTTCGGCATCACGGTATTCGATCGCAAGCTTAGTCGGCAAGAGTGATTCAGACCGAACATCCTTGCGAACGAGGCGTTCGACTTGGTCCGTCTGGAAGTCGTTATTTGCGAGAAGATCGCCCAGCAAGTTCAATTGCCGAAGTGCGGCTGCGCTGACAACCTCGCTGGTCCAACCATCGCGTTCAGCATCGTCAAGTTGCTGGAAATCCACTCGTTTGGCAACGCGAAACGGAGTTGGCTGCTCCGCCAGTTTGGGCATTCCAGTCGATGTAGAACTCGAGAACCCACGCGTGAGCTTGGCGTCGTCATCCAGCCACCACAATCCAGACGCCACGACCAACACACCGATGCTGACGACGATCGCGCCACCAACGATCAATTGGCGACGAGGGAACATATTGGAAGGCCGACCAAGTCGAACGCCAGTTTTCGCACTCATGAATTCGTCTTTTGCGGAAGTTGTCGCTTGCCCAAGACGTCGGACCAAACGGAAAAAGCCCGTCCCTCTCACGAGAAGGCCGGGCTTTGAAGATCCAAGCAATGCCGTCTGTCTCAGCGTCGACGACGAACAACACCCAACAAGGCAAGCAAGCCCGTCAACAGCGTCCCGCACGAAGCCGGTTCGGGTACGAGTGTTCCTTCAAAGAAGAACGTGTGTGCACCCGGGTTGGCCCCATTCGTGGCCACAACGTCGAATCGAACATACTGAGCGGTCAGACCCCCGATCGCTGCGCTGGAAGTGAAATCGTCAATCCCTGTCGGGGCGGCAGGTACGGCCAATGGGCCAACCGAAACCACGGTATCGTCACCGTCACCAAAAACCGGATTCGTACTGAGTATCAGATCGTACTCGGTCACGAAGTCGGCGGTTCCACCGATCGTGTCGGCCGCCGCCCCGCTATGGAGACGGTCGATCGTCGTGATCGTGTCGAAGCTGTAAGGGCTGGAAAATGCAAAATCGACGAAGGTGTCAGCCCCAGCGCCTTGCGACGCATAACCAAAGCCATCTGTATTGGGGAGATTCGCGTTGTTCGTCACAATGTTGCTGACGTCGAAGTCGGCGTTGAAACTCGGGCTGCTGTCCGAGATCGTGATGTTGGTGTAGTCGATGTTCTCGCCGTACGCCGCTGGAACCAGGCTCACCGCGGCGGCTGCGGCAATTACGAAACGAAAAGAAAGGATTTTCATGTTGTCGGTCCCGGCAATCGCTTAAGCTCAGAGCTGTCAAGGATGACTCGTGCAGGCCAGAGGATATCAGGCCTGAGCTCCGATTGCTAGTAATTCTTTCGAAGATCTCGGGACTCCCGCGATCGACGATGAACGAGCCGGCGCTCACTTTCCTTAGCAAATCCAGGGAAACGCCTTCATCATGCGCGAATTAGATCGGCCCAGATTGAGCCAATGGAGAAGACCGAGTCGAAAACCAGCGCCGCTTCGCCGCTTCGAATTGTTAGAGATCCGGGATCTGCTGGATAGCACCGCGGTTTTCAACGAGCTGATGTATTCGCCGGTCGAGGACGGGCCGGAGTGGATCGAGCTCTACAATCAAATGGCCGTCGACATCGACCTCTCCGGCTGGTCGCTGGCAAACGGCGTTGAGTATCAGTTCCCGGAAGGCACGATTATGAAGGGAGGCGGATACCTCGTCGTTTCGTCAGAGCCCGACTTGCTTTCCGCTACGGCTTCGCTCGGCCCGTTCAAGGGTCGTCTTTCAAATGGTGGCGAAACGATCGAATTGCGAGACAACAATTCCCGGTTGATGAGCCAGATCAACTATGGCGACGATGGCAAATGGCCGGTTGCAGCAGACGGTTCCGGCGCTTCGCTTTCAAAATTGCACGAAGGCCTTGCGACGGAGGATGCAGCGAATTGGGGTTTCAGTCCGCGAATCGGTGGAACACCCGGCAACGAGAATTTTCCCTCAGCCAGGCAACTTCAAACGGCCGTCGTCGAATTTGACTCGAGCTGGCGATTCAACGATTCCGGCATCGACCTGGGCACTGCCTGGCGCGAAGTCGATTTCGCGGAGGATCAGTGGCAGAGCGGGCAGGGACTTTTTTTTGACGCAACGACGAATCTTCCAGCTGAGGCAAGAACGCAACTAAGGCCCGAACAAGCCACGTACTACTTCCGCACCGAGTTCAATTACGAGGGTGATGGCACACCGACCGACCTAATCATGAGTCCCATCCTCGGCGATGGAGCGGTCGTCTACCTGAATGGTGTGGAGATCTTTCGACACAACATGCCTGATGGCCCCATCTCGTTTACGACGCCAGCCGTGGTGGAAGCTGAGGACACTGCCCTCGACACGATTCGGCTGCCGACCGACGACCTGGCTCTCGGCTCAAACGTTCTCGCGGTCGAGCTGCATCAAGCGTCAACGGTGTTCGATCTCGAGATCCTCAACGGATCGTTCGAGGCGGATTCAAGACATCCGATCTTCGCGCCGAGGGACTGGCTCGGTGCCGGCTTTGATTTTGTCGGATATAACCGGGTGACTCAATTGGATTGGAGTATCGATCAAAACACGAATCCGCCTTACCCCGACGGTTCCCAGGCACTCGTCCTGCGCAGCGACGACGGCGAGCCGATGGAGATCTTTCAGGATATCGAGCAAATCACGGCGGGTACGTACGACATCTCGTTTTCGGTCGCCGATCGTTTCAATTCGCAATGGCTGAACTACCGTGTCGAACTCTTGGCGGTCGACGAGACGGGCGAAATCCCACTTCTTGCCGTCGATTCCTCCGAACAGCCTGCGCTCCGCCCGCCCAACGGCTCGACATCGCATCGCCCGTCAGATGACAATCCTGGCAACGAGGGCGATTGGCTCGTCGTTCACCTGCAGTCGGATGTCACTGCCGAATACGCGGGGAAGACGCTACGGCTGAAGTTCGCAACCGGCGATCGCAGTTCGGGCGACACGGGAGAACACTTCGAATTCGCCATTGACGATATCACGATGTCCGTGGATCGGAACACGCCATCGAATGCCGTATTTGCTACAAGCCTGGACATTCTGGAAACCCTACCTCCGCCGCCCAGTCTGAGGATCAACGAGCTCGCGGGCGTCGACGACCCATCGTTTTTTGTCGAGCTGCTCAACACGGGCGACTCTCCAATCGACCTGAGCCAGATCGAACTCAGGAACAATCGAGGGGCGAAGTCCTCGCTTCCCCCCAATTCGCTTCTCCCGGGCGGAGTTGTCACGCTTTATCGCACCGAACTCGGATTCGACCCGTCATCTGGCGATCGGCTCTTTCTTGTGAATTCATCCGACTTCGTCCTGGACGCTCGCCCTCTGGAGACACGCGCTCACGGGATGCACGCCGAGTCGAACGAATGGCTGGTGGTCGCCGCCCCAACGCCGGGCGTCGCCAATCGCTTCCAACTTCACGATGAGATCGTTGTCAACGAGATCATGTTCCATCCAGCCGCGATCCTCGGGCAGGATGCTTCTCCCGCCGTATACGAAACGACATCACTCGTCTCGTTCAATTCGTCCTGGCGCTACAATGAATCCGGAAACGATCTGGGCCTTGGTTGGCAGAATACGCAACATTCCGTCGCCGGCGATTGGCGCGAGGGAGTCGGCTTGATCGGCTTCCTCACCAATCAAACGTCACCCTACCCCGTCGAGACGCTGTTGACTCCACCCTCCCAGTCACTTGTGCGAACGTATTATTTCGAAACCGAAGTGACGTTTCCCGAAGGCGAGCTTGCTGACTTCGAAACGCTGGAGTTAAGTCACATCATTGACGACGGAGCCGTTTTTTATGTGAACGGCGTCGAGGTACTCCGTGAACGGATGCCGGAGGGACCGATCACCGGCGCCACGTTCGCCTCCAGTGGAGTTGGCGATCCACAGCAAAGCCAGCCGCTGCTGTTGCCAACGGATCTTTTTCACGAGGGACCCAATCGGCTGTCGGTCGAAGTACACCAGGTTTCCCAATTCAGCGTCGACGTCGTGTTCGGGCTGGAATTGATCGGCCAGCGCCAGATCCAACCCCCGATCCCGGCCGTACCGTTTCAAGAAAACCCGCTGGAGTGGATCGAGCTACTGAATGCAAGCAACCTGCCAATCGACTTGACGGGATGGCAACTCGATGACGCGATTCAATACTCGTTTGCCGACGGAACAATCATTCAACCGGGCGAATATCTCGTCGTCGCAAATGATCTGGCATCAATGCAAGCTGAATACGCGGGTCTCACGAATGTCGTCGGGAACTATGATGGCTCTCTCTCGAATCGAAGCGATCGAATCTCACTGTTAGATGCGGTTGGCAACCCGGCCGACACGGTCACTTACTTTGACGGAGGCACCTGGGATGCTCGAGCGGACGGGCATGGCCCAAGTCTCGAGTTGATCGACCCGCGAGCCGACAACGCAAACGCCTTGGCGTGGATCGCCAGTGATGAGGCTGCGAAATCGGAATGGCAGACCTACACCTATCGCGGAATACCGGGGAGAACGATTCCTGGTGAACCGACCGTGTGGCGCGAATTCGCGTTTGGCTTTCTGGATGGCGCTGGAGAAGCGTTGATCGACGATATTCGCGTGGTCGAGGATCCCGATGGCGAGGCGCGACAATTGATTCAGAACGGGACCTTCGATAGCGGCGAAGATCACTTTCGTCTGCTCGGCAATCACCAACAAAGTTCTGTGATCAACGATGCCGGCAACTCGGTCTTGCATCTGGTCTCAAGCGGCGCGACGGAGTATCAAGGAAACCAGATCGAAACTACGTTCGCAGACAACCGAACGCTGCAACGCAATACCGTCTATGAAGTTTCATTCCGTGCAAAATGGCTCTCTGGATCTCAGCAACTTAATTCGCGATTTTACTTCAACCAACTCCCACACACGACCATCCTGTCGATTCCGAATCACAACGGAACGCCTGGCCGACAGAACTCGCAATTCCGAAGCAATTCAGCTCCGACCATCAACGACCTAAGCCATCAGCCTCCGATACCCACCGCGGGTGCTCCGATCGCGGTCTCCGTTCAAGTCTCCGATCCGGACCACATCGACGACGTAACGCTTTGGTATCGTGCTGATGGTGAAGCTTGGTCGAGCACAGCAATGGACGGCAACCTGGACGGACATTACACTGGATTGCTTCCAGGACAAGACGCAGGCGCGGTCGTTCAATTCTATGTCGAAGCCACTGACGGCCTGGGCGCGAAATCGGTCTACCCGCGCGAGGGCATGAATTCGCGAGCGTTGCTGCAAGTCGAGGATGGGCGTGGGCAAAACACCGCGATGACTCCCTTCCGCTTGGTGATGCGGCAGGAGGACGTGGTTCACTTGCACGACCCGAACAACGTGCTCAGCAACGAACGACTCGCCGCGACGGTTATTTCAGGCGACGACGTGTTCTACGATGTAGGCGTTCGCCTGAAAGGCAGCTTCGTCGGTCGCGATGCGACGCGAGTTGGCTTCAATATTGCGTTCAACCCCGACAAGCTATTTCGAGGCGTCCACGACAAGGTCTCGATCGATCGATCCACGCATGCAAATATCGGGATCGACGAAATCATTCTCAAGCACACCGCCAATCACGCCGGTGGAATTCCGAGCATGTACGACGACTTGATTGATTTCGTGGCTCCGCGTCGAGTGAATACGGGTTACGCGTTACTGCGGATGGCGGGATTCGATGAAGTTTACCTCGATTCGCAATTCGAAAATGGCAGCGAAGGCACGCTCTACGAGTATGAAGTGCTTCGCTGGGCGACAACAACAATCGACGGTGATCCTGAAAGCTTGAAGCGGGCCGGCGGTCTCGGCGCCCCGAACGGATACGCGAATGTTGAAATCCAAGATCTTGGCGACGACAAAGAAGCGTATCGTTGGACAAATCTTATTCTCAACAATCGAACCCGCGACAACTTCGACAGCATTATTGCGATGGGAAAAGCGTTCAGCCAGACCGGCGAGGAACTGTTCGAGCAAACACGTGACGTACTCGATATCGACCAATGGATGCGAGCCGCGGCCCATCAGTCGCTCTTTCAGCCGGCCGATGCCTATTACACCGGCTCGAACATTCACAACTTCAGGCTTTACGTACGTCCTGACGGCAAGGTTCTCTACATGCCGTGGGACTGGGATTCAGCATTTCAAGGCAGCACGCAGGCGCCCCTTGTCGGAGGTTCCAAGTTGGGCCAAATCGTCCGCTTTGCGCCGAACCTCCGCTTGTACTACGGTCACCTGCTCGACATCGTCGATCGGGCATTCAACGTCGACTACCTGACACCGTGGACGGAGCATTTTTCAGAGCTTTCCGGTCAACGCTTATCCGCGCGGCTTTCGTTCGTGGATCGCCGGTCCGAGTATGTCGTCCAGCAGATCAATTCACAGTTCCCACCGGTCGCATTCGACGTGACAACGCCAACCGGACAACAGGTCAGCGATCTGTCAACACGTGTCGAGGGTCGAGGTTGGGTCGACGTCCGCGAGATCCGTTTAGCCGAAACGGGCGAAACGCTGGACGTCACCTGGACGGGGACCAGAAACGCCGACAGATGGTACGTCGATTTGCCACTTGCCTTCGGTGCCCACAACTACACGTTCGACGCCTTCGACTTCCGCGGCAACCTGATCGGGACCAAAACGATTGCGATCGCGAGCACGGTGAGCGATCGACCCTTGGAAAGCTTCTTGCGAGTCACCGAAGTCAACTATAACCCTGCCGGAGATGATGCGACCGAATTCATCGAACTCGCAAATATCAGCTCCGGAGTGGCGGCGGTACCGCTCGATCTGTCCGGAGTCACGATCATGGAAGGCCCTAGCGATCCCTTTGTCATCCCGCAGGGCGTGACGCTGGCGGCGGGCGACTATTTATTGATCGTGAAAGATAGGAAAGCTTTCACAGAGTTGTATCCGGGCGTCGATCCGACACGAATCGTGGGGGACTTTGCCGGTGGACTCTCCAACTCGGGCGAGCTCATCTCCGTCGTCGACTCGGTTGGTAACACGATCCTCAGCTTTCAATACCAAGACACTGGATTATGGCCGGCGAGCGCCGACGGAGCCGGAGCCACTTTGGTCCTCAAGGATCCGTCCAATACGTCACCAGCGCAGTTCGGTGACTCGACGCGATGGCGTGGCAGTGTGGAATTTGGTGGCTCACCCGGGCGAAACGCCCTTGAGCCAATCGGCATCGTCATCAACGAAGTCCTGGCGAATACCGACCCGCCGCGCGTGCCTGCGGAAGCGATCGAATTGTACAACTCGACCGACTCGAGCCATCGACGTGGGAGGCTGGTTTTTGAGTGATTCGACGGACGAGTTCGAAAAGTATCGAATCGCCGACGGGACCGTCATCGGAGCTGGCCAGTATCTCGTCATTCCGGAATCAGAATACAATCCGACGCCCAACAATCCGCGTTCAACCCATTTCGCGTTGAGTGGCACCAATGGCGACGACGTTTGGCTGATCGCCATTGGACCCAATGGAGAGCGACTGTTCGCAGACGACGTCCATTTTGGCCCATCGATTCCAGGCGAGTCACTCTCGCGGGTCCCCAATGGATCGGGAAGATTGACGCGAACGAATCTGACTTTAGGGCAGTCGAACGGTACGCCGATCCCCGCACCGGTCATTGTCTCGGAACTGAATTATAACCCCGCACCTCCGTCCGACGACGCATTGGAACTCTTCCCGGCGCTGGTCGCGAATGATTTGGAATTCATTGAACTTTACAATCGATCCGCGGCGTCCGTCGATCTCTTTGGGATGCGTCTTCAATCGGCCATCGATTACGAATTCGATGAGCACCTTGAACTCGAACCGGGTGCGGCTTTGGTCGTTTTGTCGTTTGATCCCCGACTTGCCGACAATCTCGCGAGGGCGAGCGCGTTCCGACTGCACTACGGGATCGGCGACTCCGTGCGACTTGCGGGTGGCTACTCAGGTTCGCTACGCGACTTAGGCGATCACATTCAGTTGACGAATCCGGGAGAACGATTTGGGATTGGCGACTTCGTTGTCGAGGATTTCGCCTACGACGACGAGGCACCCTGGCCGCCCACATCGGACTCGGGAAATTCGCTTCACCGGGACGACCCAGCCTCCTTCGCGGCGTTGCCTGAGCATTGGACGGCCATGACACCCACTCCGGGCACGACTCGTTTCAAATCAATCCGCACGGGTGATTTCACTCAGGATGGCCGCCTCGATATTGAAGACGTGGACTTGATGTGGGCTCAGTTGCGAATCGGAAATGGGGACCTTCGCTTTGACTTGAACGGAGACGACCAAATTGACGATCGCGACCGTGACCGCATGATCCTCGAGATCTTAGGGACAACCTACGGTGACACCAATCTGGACGGGCAATTCAATTCGAGCGACTTCGTGCTTGCTTTTCAAATCGGCGAGTATGAGGACTCGATCGCCGGGAATTCCACTTGGAGCGACGGCGATTGGAACGGCGATGGTGACTTCACAACAGGCGACTTGGTTCTGGCATTCCAAACGGGCCAATATGTTGCCAATGCAAGGATCGATCCGGGAGACTTGGCAGCGGCCGTGGACTGGGCGTTCATGACCACGCGGCGGGACCTTTCTTCAGCAAGTACGGACTCAAGAAAGCCTCGGCAGGCTGACTAACGGATGCTCTGAGTCCTCAGTGGCACCGCGTGAGGCTTCCGACTGACAATTGCCCGCCGTCACCGTTGGCCGTCCAAAAGGCTGCTTCAGCCGTACATCAGCCCGACGGCCCGCGATCCCGATCCATCGAAGATTTTGGACGCAACCCGGCCGATTCTTGTCGCTTACCTGGCCTGAGTTTCCTAGACTATCGGCATTCAAGAGTCGCCTTGATTGTCGGACCTCGCGACGTCCGACCGTGCGTCGCGCTGTCGCGGCGTACAGGGCACCCACCAAGATACTTTTGCCAAACGGGACCCACACGATGAACTTGAGAACCGCCATCCACATCTCTCTGGCGATCATGCTTGTCGTTACAACGGACAGGCTTTACGCCCAAACTTCGATCGATAATGACACGGTAACGATCACGGACTGGTTTCCAGCCTTTACGGGGTACGATGTCGAGAACGCGATCGATACCGACGAGGATCTGCGATTTCTATCCGACTATGCATCGCTGGGAGGAGGCGTCGATACCTACATCGAATTTGACCTTGGCGAGCCCTACACTTTGTCGCAGATTATCATGACCGATCGAGTGACCTCGGGTGGAGGCAATTTCACCTGGGTCGGCGGCCTCTTCGACTACAATCGCGTGTTCAGTTATACACTTAGCATCGACGCGGATTTTACAAATGGCGACGGAGTTTCAGACGATATCTTGATCGAGGTGGAAGCGGAGGAACCAGAGTTCGGCCCCGTGCTTGAGGACGAACTCGAGCTGCTGCAGACCATCACGCCCATCCCCAACGTCCGCGCGCGGTACGTGCGGTGGGACGTCATCGACACGAATGGTGCCAATCCGGGCGCGAATGACTTCGAGTTTTTCGTCGGCGGAGGCCTACTTGGCGACTTCAACGGTAACGGAATCTACGATGCCGAAGACATGGACCTGCTCTCAGCCGAAGTCCGAGGCGCTACTGATCCTCCAGAGTTCGATTTGAACGGCGACGGTCTCGTGAATACGAACGATCGTGGAGAATGGATCGAAGTGCTGGCGAACAGCTATTTTGGCGATTCGAATCTGGACGGTGAATTTGGCAGCGCGGATTTTGTGACCGTGTTCACCGCCGGAGAATACGAGGACGGCGTCGCCGGCAATTCAGGTTGGGCGACGGGCGACTGGGACGGTGACACCGAGTTCGATAGCGCCGACTTTGTGGTCGCGTTCTCGGCTGGCGGTTACGAGCTCGGGCCGCGTCCTGGAGTCGCCGCCGTGCCCGAGCCGACAGCAGCCACGTTGATGCCTCTAGCGATCCTCGCTCTGGCGTACGTCACTCGACGCCGCCAAGGTTAATGAGCCGGCACGCTGCACCGGAGGGTTTGTCCACAACCGCAACTGAATCCGCGCGCCGCGCACTTGGCAGCAACTTGCCCTCCTTCGGTCATGGTTTCGGACTCGTCGCAGAGTCACCCGCGCCGCCTGACGGATCGCGAAGTCGACCAGTTGCTGGCACTGAAAGAAACCCGGCCAGAAGTTGTGCCCCTGGCCTTCGGCAACGACCAACTCGACCGCGTCCCCCGCCCCTGCCTGCTTGTAACGCTGGGCGAGCGTGGCCGAGTTCTCCTGCAGCGGCACGACCTTGTCGTCGTCGCCATGGATGATGAACACCGGCACTCGGGCTTTGGCCAACAGATCGACCTTCGATATCGGGTTGTGTTCGTCGAGCGAAACCTGCAACTGTTGAGCCGTCAAACCGTAAGCGGGTGCCGCTCGCTCCAGTCCCGGATAAGTCCGCAAATCAAACACGGGATAGATGCCCGCGATTCCGGCAACTTTTTCCGTATTTCGAATGGCCCAACTGCTGACCCAAAGCCCGCCTCGGCTTCGTCCCAGTAGACACGGCCTTTTCGCGAAGCCTCGATGCTCGGTCAGTTCGCGATAGAGCGAGTCGAAATGCTGCCGGCCGCTGGGGCTTCCATAAGCTTCACCGACATCGATGCCGGCCACAGCAACACCGGCTGCCAAGAACTGCTCATGCATCCACTTCTCGTGAATGTCGGGATAAGGCGGCAGCGTCGGAGCGTACATGATCCACGGCTGTGGCGAATTCCGCTTCCCTTCTTCCGGCAGCAGGATAAACGCGGGCCGTCCTTCGACCAAAAACGACTCGCCCGGCAGGATCAGATTCTTGACCGGCTGACTCGCGGACGGGCCTGCGGCGGCGTGCAGAGCGATGAACTCGACAATCGGCGTCGGATCATCCAGTCCGTGGGGATGATGTCCGACACCCGGCTTGGCGATCAGCGTGATCGAGCCGCCCAGCTCGCGATAGCGTTCTGCGAGGAGACCCGTGTTTTCATCCCAGGGTACGACTTCATCGGCGTCGCCATAGACATGCAGCAGCGGCACCTTCGCCGCGGCCAGTGCCGCGAGATTGTCGACGGGGTTCTTGTCGTAAGCCAGCGCCTCGGCGTCGTCCTTGAACCCGTATCGCTGCAGAACGAGTTGCCAGTCGCGTGGGCTGCCCTTCCCTTTGCCTCGTCCGCCGGGCCAACTCTTGAAGTCGCAGACGGGAGCATCACCATAGATGCAGGCGACCTTGTCGGGATTCGCCGCCGCCCAGTTATAGCAATACAGCCCGCCACGACTCAGCCCGACGAGCGCCACTTTCTTTGCCAGCCCGTACTTCGCCGTCAGTTCGTCATAAAAGGCGTTCCAGTGAGCGACTGCGGCTGGCGAGCCGAGCATGTCCGGCACACTCATGTAGGCGATGTGAAATCCTCGTTTCAGCAGGGCGATATCCGGCTCCGGCTTGTGCCCGAAGAACTCGCCATGCCACACCCAAGGCTTTCCCTCGGCCATCTTCGCCGGGGCGACCACCAGCACCGGTTTGCCGTCGACCTCGAAGTCGTAACGCGCAAAACCATGCCAGTCGGACTGCTTTCCGGGGAACGGCGCACGGTTGCTGTCGGCGGCAAGCCGACTTGTGACAACCACCGACAACAGCAACAGAGTTGCGGTCACGTAACCCGTCTTGACGTTCATGTCGTCTCCAGTGCTTATCAGAATCTCGACCGTCCCATGTCCGCCGATGGCTATCGTATGAGGTCCTCGTTGTCGGAGAAAGTCGTCCACATGAAAAATCACAAAAGACGCCGCTGGTCCGATTGCTCGAACAAAGGGAGTCTGGATCTCTACTGTCCGGCACGATGCTGGCAGACGGGCACGTACGACGCAATTTATCGCGGCTTTACAACGGAACCCAATACGCTAACATGGTTAACGTTGCGCGGACAGGAATCCACCTTGCGAAAGAAGCCGAATGCGATATCTGTGATCGCGAGCGACTTCATCCCCCAGCGTGCCGTCACGATGTTGGCATCGCCCTTTCGTTCTCCGAAGTAGGCGGACTATCACGCCAGACATCTCTTTGATTTCACCCACCGCATGCTGGCTCAGCGGAACGTGTTGGGAAAAGGGCACAGGCGCAACGGCACGCAATCCACTCTCCGCGAGAGTCTCCAGACACGGTTTATCCCAGAGCAGAACGAGGCCACATGCTTTCCAGCCAGCTTATTCTTCGCCGGACGCTGTCGCTCTTGATCTTGATCCTGATCCTGGTCAGCAGCAGAACGAGCGCCTTCGGCGAATTCACGCCCCGTACGTACGAAGCTCGCAAGACGGACTCGCCGCCGGTCCTGGATGGCAACCTGGATGATCCGGTTTGGAGCACGGCGCAGACGATCAGCGACTTCTACGCCTATCGTTCGGGCGGCGCGCCGCCCGCGGCGGAAACGTCGGCCAGGATTCTATGGGATGACAACCGGCTCTATCTCGCCTTCGAAATGCTCGATGCCGACATTCGTCCCTCGTCCCTCGTGTCAGGCGCCACCGGACGCGACGCCAGCCTCTTCCAGGGCGACGTGATCGAACTGTTTGTCCGGCAAGACACGGCCTCGCCGCAGTACCATGAGTTTGAATGGAGTCCAAACGGAAGCGATCTGTTCGATGCACGTTTTGATCGAGTCCGCTTCGGTTCTCCTGGGATCTCATGGAATACGGATCTGACGGGGGCCGTTCGCGTTGACGGAACGATCGACAATCAAGCCGACATCGACACGGGCTGGACCGTCGAGGCCTCGATTCCGCTCTCGGCGTTTGAGCCGATCGACGTGGGAAGCGAGTGGACCTTCGCCGTCGCACGTTACGATTTCTTCAACCCGGGTTTCGCGAGCGAGCAGTTGATGATCTCGACTCCCGGGGACCCTGCGCTGCCCGGCGCCGGTTTCTCGTCCGGCTTCCATACCTACGAGCTTTACAACTACTTGGCCTTCGTGCAGGTCCCGGAACCCACCTCGGCATGGCTTGCCATGCTGGCCACTGCCATCATCTTCTTGGCGCGCCGCCGAACTTAAGGTCTGCCCACAAGGATCGCCCGTACCTCTGCCTCCTTTTTCGTTGAATGGGCAAGATCCTGTTATCTCCAAATTCCGAAAAAAGGAGGCAGAAGTCGCTAACCTTCCTTTACGGCGGCGCGTGAAACTTGTCGAGTTCCAGCTTCAAACGCTCCGCGTCCCAAGGACCGGCGTGAACCACGATTCGATATCGCAAACGTAGTGTTTCGCCCTGCCGGATCAAATAGGGAGCTGCCTCGAGGAAGGCGGGGTTGAGGTAGCTCATTTCGGTTCGGATCGCGTACCAAGGCGTAGGCGACCGTGGATTCGCCGAATGAGTCAGCACCGCAATTCCGGCCGCTCGGCCATTGACCGTTCCGTGATAGTCGCATGCCTTGCCGCGGGAGCGATGCACACCGGCCTGATCGAACTCGGCTTCCCCACGGTCCGTGACGATTTGCCGATCGATCAGGCTCTGGCTGAATCGTATCGAGAGTCCCGCGTAGCCTCCCCAGGACTTCCCGTCGGGTGCTGGCGGGATTGGCACGCGGTCGAGAACGACATCCTTCGTTGCGGGGCGAAACGTCGAATCCCAATCGAAATGATATTCGCCATTCTCATCGGGGGCGGAGACGTCGATCACGCGTGTTTCGTAGAGCACCGGTGCCGCATCCGGCGGAGAGTACTTTAATCCTAATTCGATCCGGGCGGCGCCTGTCTCACGGGTCGAGATCGCAGGAGTCGCCCACGAGGTGCGGCCCGCAGGCTTGCCGGACGTGGGCAGATGTTCCCAGTAATTCACGCCATCGATCGTATGCCAGGAGAACCAGAGGGCGTGGTGCCAGGCGTGGTCGGGCGGTTGGTTCCAGGTGAGCGACTCGCCGCTGATCAGACTCACAGGATCAAAGTACGGCTTGGACTGGTCCGGCGCAAAATGGAAGCACCAAACGACTCCCCGGGTACCGACCAGCGAGAGCGACTCGTTCGGGATTTTCTCCCAGCGAAAATCCGCTTCACCAGCCTGGCAAACCGAGCCGCAGGCGAACGCGACGCCGAGTTCAAAAAAGAATCGCGTGATCGCGTGTCGTGTCATAGCCAGCTCCATTCCTTCGAATCGATCCGAGTTTCTGGTTCCGCGGCGCCGCGCACGGCGCGAGCTTCGACGGGTGCGATTAACTCAGTAGGAAGCGGCGATTCCTGCGGTCAAACGTCACGACTTTATTTTCTCGATGGGACACGATGCCCATCGAGAGCGGCGCCTGGACGCGAAGCGCCAGCTCGATATTGCATTTGCAAGTCTCGCGCGTCGGCACCTTCGCGAGCAAGTCGGACCAAAGCTTCTTGGTGTCTCCTTGACCCCGCCACGGGATCCGGATTTCCTCTCGCCCCTCTCCGAAAGGAACAATCCGTACACCGTAGTCTTTGCCACCCTGGAGCATGCCCCACATCATGATCCCTTCCGTGCCGCGGATCTTCGTGTCGTCGGGCACATGGTTCGACAGCGAGCTGGTCAACACGACACTCGGTCCATGCGCGAAATCGGCAATAATGTTGCACTGGTCCGGTACTTCGCGGTCGTACTGGAACGTCCCGCCACCTCCGAAAACACGCTCGGGATAGTCCAATTCCAGAATGCAAAAAATAGGCGTGAAGGTGTGAACCAGCAGGTCCGTCGCCGGTCCGCCAGCATAGTCCCAGTACATTCGCCATTGAAAGAAGCGGGAGACGTCGAACGGTCGATTCGGGGCGTCTCCCAAAAAGCGTTCCCAGTTGAGATCAGGGCCCGGCTGCGCGTTGGCGTCGGGGATCGGCATCCGCTCCCCCCAGTCGCCACGGCGATAGAAGCTGCACTCCACGTGCACCGGCTGACCGATCACTCCTCCGCGGACCAATTCGATCAGCTGCGGATAATTGTCGTCAGCCATGTGCTGCGTGCCGACCTGCACCAGACCTCCCGTCTGTTCGGCCACGGCGGCAATTTCCTTCGCCCGCTCGAATTGGTTCCAGTGCGTCAGCGGCTTCTCGCAATAGACATCCTTTCCGGCGCGGAGTGCGTCAATGGTCTGCGGAGCATGGTGCCGGTCGGGCGAGGCAACGCAAACCACGTCGACCCGCGGATCGTCCAGCAACGCCTCGTGTTCGTCGTACATCGCGGCATCGCCACAGCGCTTCGAGGCGGCCACCATCCGCGGGCGATAGACGTCGCACACCGCCACCGGCTCGGCAATCCCTTCCCGCTGAAAGTCGAGCACGATCTGCTGGTGCGCGGTGCTGCGCGACCCCGTGCCGATGAAACCGACTCCGATCCGCTGATTGGGACTCGTGCTTGTGTCCGCAGCAACGCTGGTGTGCGGTGCCAACGCCATGGCTGCCCCGGCGACTTTCAGAAACGTCCTTCGATCGCTGGCGCCTAAATTCGGTTGAGTCATCACGTTGGTCTCCCTTCGTGTCAGGTCACTCCCATCCGAGTCCACTTCCCGCGTCTCAGAGCAGACGCTTCAAATGAGCAATGCTCCTTTCCGCTTGCGCGACCGTCCCGCACTCCACACTCAGAACGATGTCGCGCGGCGCCTCTCGACAGAGCTCAATTACGCGTGCCCAGTCAATCACTCCATCGCCGCAGGCACAGCCGACGGGCGTCCCCGTCACTTTGCCGCGTTCAGCTTCGGATTGAGCAACGGAAATATCCTTCGCGTGCAGGTGAACCAGCCGCGGGACAACGGACTGGAGCCAAGCCAGCGGATCCTCGCCGCTGAGGTAGCTGTTGCCGGTGTCGAAATTGACCCCGATGGCGGGCGAGTCCACCAGATCCACAATCCGGCGCAAACCTGCGGGCGTCTTGCTGTACTGCTGATGCGGCTCGAGACCAATCAGCATGCCACGCGGTTCGGCCACTCGAGCAACTTCGCGCAAAACGTAGCGCATGAGGACATGATCGTCTTCCTCGGTTGTCCAGTCCGGCTTGGGCCCCTCATCCGTATTTACGACGGGTGCCCCTGCCTCCGCAGCAAATCGCACCGCCTGCTTAAGATACTCGGTGCTGATTTCCGGCTTGCAGAGCGGGCAATGGGCGGACACGCCCGAAAGCCGCACGCCGAAACGGTCACACGCACGACGGAGCCGATACGGGTCATCAAACATCGAGACGCTGTGAAAGTAGCCGGCCTCGCTGAGCAGCTCGCGGCCCCAATGGAGCATCGGCTCGACATAGTCGTACCCAAGCTCCGCGGCCTTCTGTACCGCCCATTCGAACGGCTTGTCGTCATGTCGGACGAATTCCAAATTAATTCCCAGCGAAACCCTGCCCATGCGAACACCTCACTTCGTCCGTCGGATCAAACCGCGCGTGACTCCGTCAGCCGGCACCATGCAAGCTCGAACTGGCTCGTCCCAATTTGCAAAGTCCGCGCCAGCCGGTCGTCTCATGGCCAGTCGGACCCGGCCCGAGTTCATCGGACCGTTGTCTCAGCCGCTCATCGCCCGCAAACGAGGCAATTGTGAGGTTTGGCGACTCCCGAAAAAAGCAACGCGAGGGACCAGACGCCTCGTCGCCGATCGGTACGCCCGTCGAGGCGGTTGCTGCAAGCGCCCGAATCGGCGCGCTGAGCGCAGTCCGCACACCCTGCGTCGAGGCGTCTGATCCCTCGGCCGAAAACGTCCCATTCAGACACCCTGCTTTTCTCCAGGACTAGAACATCCAGATAGAACATCCAGACGCCCTGTTTTTCTCCGCGCTGCTTTTCTGCCTCGGAATCGCGCGACTTGGCCGTTCGGCATACAACTCGGCGGGATCTTGGCCGCGCCCTGAACCGGGTCTCTGGCCTGGGACCGGGGCTTGTCCGTGACGGTGCCCGTCAGAGAGCAAACTCTCAGGCCGTTTGACGTGCTTGCGTCGCGAGCGCTATACAGGCGTCTTTCATTCGCCGCGGCTCTGGTCGAAGGAGACGTCGCATGCCGTCGTGTGCTCGTGCGGAGATTGTCCGGCCCGAGGAGGTCGCAGTCTATCATTGCTGGAATCGGTGCGTGCGGAGGGCGTTTCTCTGTGGCGAGGACCCGGCCACCGGGATCGACTACGGATATCGGCGGGATTGGATTCGCGACATGGAGGAGCGCCTGGCCGGGCTGTTTGCGATCGAGATCGGCTTTCGAGCCGAGTTGAGCAACCATCTCCATCTGGTGCTGCGAACCCGGCCGGATGTGGCGTCCACATTGTCGGATGAGGACGTCGTGCGCCGCTGGCTGGCGGTGAGCAAGCTGGCCAAGAGCCGCGACGGGCAGCTCCGGGAACCGAACCCGGCGCGGGTCACCCTGGAACTGGCGATCCCGGGCCGCGTCGCCGTGTTGCGGAAGCGGCTCTCGGATCCTTCCTGGTTCATGGCTACCCTGTGCGAATACGTCGCCCGACGCAGTAACCGCGAGGACGACTGCCGAGGTTGCTTCTGGGAGGATCGCTACCACTGTCGCGAACTGGTGGATGACGCGGCAATCCTGGTTTGCGGGATCTATGTGGATCTGAATCAAATCCGGGCCGGCGAGGCCCTGACGCCCGAAAGCTCGACCCACACCTCCGCCTACGATCGGATCCAGTCGCGGCAAAAGCGGGAATCGGCGAGCGACGGGCAAGACGTGGAAACGCCCTCGGCCGACAAGTCACCCGACGGCTGGCTCTGCGAACTGACGCTGGATGAGCAGGCCGCGGTCGATGCCCCGGGAATGCTGCATAGCGCGACGCAACGCCGCGCGTCGGACAAGGGCCTGATCCCCGTTTCGCTGGACGATTATCTCCAACTGCTCGACGCCAGCGGGCGGATCGTCCGGTCGGGCCAAGCCGGCGCGATTCCGGATCATCTCGCCCCGATTCTCGACCGGCTGGGAATTCGCCGCGCGCTGTGGATCGACCTGGTCACTCGCTTCGACTCGATGTTTGGGCACGTCGTGGGCGCGGCCGGCCAGGTGGCCCAACGGGCCGTCCAGGCAGGCCGCCGCTGGTATCGGGGCATCACCCGCTGCGCGGCCGCCTTCGGCTGAGCCACCCGCGGCGGCCCGTGTGCTGCCGGCTCGCGTGTGCTGCCAGGCCCCTTCTTGCCAGGGGCTTCTGCCCGAGCGGACCTGCCGCCCGGCGGACGGCCTTCCAGTCTCCCTCGCGCGCGTCGCGCTTCCACCAGGGTTCACGGCGAGGACGCCCGGATTTCGAATAACGTCCGCCGGGAGAACCGCTCGGCGCCCCCGATCTCGCGGCGCACTGCTCTCGCGCCGAACGCACCCACCGGCGGACACGTCGCCCCCGCGATCCATTGTTTCTGAGAGTCATCCACCGCCAAGATGCAGCGATTCGCGAGGTCGATCGTCCCTGCTCGATCAAGGTTGAGAGAAAAGTTGGGTGTCTGGATCTTTTTTCTGGATCTTTTTCTGGATCCTTTCTGAGAGCAAAGTTGGGTGTCTGGATCTTTTCCTCTGGATCTTTTCCGACACTTCTATTCCTCGGCAACTTTCGTGGCAAAGCGATCACAATCGATAAAGAACTCCTTAAACATTTTGACGTAGTCAACACGTCTCATACCCACAAGAACGTGATTGATGCCTGTGGACAGACAGAACTCGCCTGCTATCAATTGCAGCGGCCTGTCACTTACGAACTCCTTACCACAGGCGAGTTCCACGGCCTTGTGGGCCACTTCTGCCATATTCTTCCGACAGCAAGACTGAGCGCGTTCGTACAGGCGTCGATAACAGGTTTGGTGTTCCCTGGGGATGTCGTTCGCGTAAATCGCATTCACGAAGGGGAAGAAGTGTTCGTCGAATGCTACAGCTCAGCTTCTGACTGTTGTCAAACGTAAAGCAGTGTTTTTCAAGATATGGCAGGATATCGATCTGCGTTGCTGATATCTTTTCGGCAAGCATGTCGAGCCGGTCTTCGATCAGCCGGAGGCAATCGTCAAACAAGCGATGATCATTTTCTGAACCCCCGTCATCGCTTTCCCGCTCCTCACAACTTGCGAGACGAATGAAGCCATTGGGCGATGTAGCATTGAGGGGCCGGTTCGAAAAAGTCCGCAGACCAGCATCTTGGGCAAGTTGCAACAAGCTTGGCCCCTCGTTGACTGCCATGCGAGCTTCCTGCTCGAGCAAGTTGAAGGGAAATTGAATCAACTTGAAGTGGTGCTTCTCCGAAACACTTCGTGCGACGCTCAGCAAGCGAACGAGGTCGACGTTGGTCGGCGAATGTGGCTTGTTGAGATGATTTGAACTGATTCCGTAATAACGGATCATACCTTCGTCTACAAGTTCCTCCAGCATTTCAAACACGGGACGAAGTGCCGTGTCCAGATCATCATGCGTCAATGACGCCGCCAAGTAGTGCTCTGGATTGTGTAATAGAAATCCGTCGATACAATTCCTTTGCAGACGACTTCGCGAAACCTCGAGCTGGCACAAAAGAAAATCCGGGTGAAGCGAGTACGAAAAGTCCGGTGAGTGATCAACGAAGCCGGACGTGGCGAGGCCCCGGGCATGCAGCTCCCGCAGTGTCTTTAATGCGGTACCTTGTGCATAACCCGCCTTGGTAATGACAAACACATCACGATTGGAGGTTTCTTGCAGGACTTTTCCGACGAGAAGTTCTGAGCGACCATCGCCGTAAGTGGACGCCGTGTCGATAAGGTTGCACCCCTGGGACAACGCGTAGCGAAGCGCTTCGGAATGCGAAGGAACATTTACGTCAATCCGATAGCTGCCAAATCCCACGGGTCCGATCTGTTCCATTGGTAACATGGCAAAGTTTCTATTAGCGAGCCGCGGCAGCGCCCCGATTGTCTGCAACAAAAGTCGCGGGATCGAAGCCGTAGCCCTGGTTTGTGTACTTCAAGTTTTCCACTGAGGGAGCCCATTTTGTGTATGCGTTCTGAAAGTAACACGAGAACAACCGGAACCACGATTGACCCTTAGGGGTGAAAACTCCCTGAAGATCGAGAGTCCGTAGGTCGAGATAAAGACGCCGCAGGGAAAAACCCAGCCGGCCGAGGGCTTCATGCCGAAACGATTCAATACCGTTAGCTCGCTCCAGGCATTTCCCAAGGCACTCGCTCATGGCACATTCGGTGAAAACCGCGTGAAACAGCACGTCGAGATCTCGATATTCGGCAGGTTGACCCGTGATCTCTCGGAGCGGCGTTGACGGATCGATGATGAAGAACTCATCTCGGTTCTGAGTGAGAGCGGCAAACATGATGTGACCGCATTGGTGAGCCAATTCCTCGATAAAGAATGCTGAGGAATAATTATTGCCTTCGACTCGCAATCGCGCCGTTCCAAACAGCTGTGTCGTCGCGAAAGAGTCAATGCCCGTGCCGGAGAAAAGCACGATTCGACGAGTCACTGCGTCTATGGCCGCGAACCATTCGGGAACAACTTCGTTCAAGATCTGCACGGCGCGTGACAACGACGTACGAATCATTACGTCCGGAGCCACGCCGGTCACGCGACTTGCATTTGGGCAAATTTGCTCTATTACCGCGGCCGTCAACGGGTCGAGGCTATGTGCTAATTCGACCGTTGATCCATCTAGGCGAACTGGTGGAGTGAGATTAACGCGTGTCTCGCCCTCCGGACCCATGAGGCTTGGAGGCGCGGATATGCCGGGAACAATTTGGAATGTCGCATTGGGAGAGGACGTGACCAGCTCACCTAAGCCCGGCAAGACAATAAGACCGTTTTTGTCTGAGACCACTTGAATCGTCGTCGGTCGCGATGAGCCAGATAGATATCCGTATAGGATCTGACCGATAGGTATGGGAGAGTCGTCGACGGCGAAGTAGGCGAAGAGGAGCGGTTCAAGAAAAACCGCCGAGCTATTGAAATCCAGATAGCTGGCTGCATCGGGTTCGCGCTCAGCTATGGCGACCTTCGTGCACTCGGCAAAATCGCTGACGTTGAGCTGGATACCGGAAAGCAAACGTGCAAGTGCTGCGGCTGGGTCAAGGCGTGTTTCGACTTCCATTGCAAGTACCCGATGACAAAACAAAAGCCGTATGCGGCGGTCCGCACCGCCACATACGGAAATCTGAGAAAGCGCCGGAACGGTTTCCGTTACCCTTCGATGCCCGTGGGCAATTCACTGAAGATCAGTTGGGCATCGAGTTTCTGGAAGACGGGCACGAGTTCCGGAATCCAAATCCCCGTTGTTTCCGCGATTTTCGTATGGCAGTACATGAATGTGCCGCCGTTCATTTTGTCCATTACGCTCTCGATGCTCCGCGACATTCTCAATGACTTGAACTCGTCGAGACTCATATGCTCAACTTTGCCTTCAATTCCATGGGCATTGGCCGTTTTGGTCGAAGCGGCAACAGCTGTAGCTGTCGCAGCAGCTGCAACGGCGCCAATAGCTTTGCGACGTGAAAGCTTTTCCATCTTGCTATCCCCCTCGTACGAAGAAACTCACCCCAGTAGCAGCCGCCTTGATGACGACTTGTAACAAC
The DNA here is from genome assembly GCA_963826795.1 of uncultured Planctomycetales bacterium. Classification (GTDB taxonomy): domain Bacteria; phylum Planctomycetota; class Planctomycetia; order Pirellulales; family Pirellulaceae; genus CAWGYT01. The sequence continues at coordinate 160,931 of CAWGYT010000001.1, forward strand.
TACGAAGGTGACTGTCACAAAAGTGGGCGAAAGTCGCGGTCTGGCCGTGCCTGAGAATTCACTTATGTTGCTACGCTTCGTGGCAGATCACAGGCCCGACGATTGGGGCACTGCGATCACGCCATGGCGTCTCATTTTTGAAGCGAACTACAAGAATTCAGAAATGAGGCACGGCAAGTAAAGCTAACGCAAATTCAGCCAGAACCTACGGAACCGTTCCGGAACAGTAAGAGAGTCGCTTGGGAATCGGATCGGAATACGCGAAGAGCCTTATGGTGAGCGGAACAAGGTGGTCCGGCTTATTTGCCGTTGGAATTGTTCAGGTCAGAGAACTCCCAAATCACGCCCTCGCCACTGCCGTCACCGCGGAAGTGAAGTAATCGGTTTTGCTGCTTTCGATTCAGCCACTTTATCGTGTCGCTTAGTCGTCTTTTCGAGTCTTGACCATTCTTGGGACTGAGTGGATCATCAATCCGTTGCGGCCAATCCTCTTCCTCAAACGCCGCGAGCACCCTCTCTTGATTGAATGCGTGCCATCTAAATCGCTTGACAACTCGGCCCGCTAGACTTAGTTCGCGCGATTCGGGATCCCACTTTGGCCGTCTTGGCGTTGTATACGCGTGGGCACCGCCTGATACCGCCGTGCTATCCGCATGACTGAGCGATCCGCCGTCGCGGAGTCTGCGATTCGCCGCAATTCCCTCTTTTGTGAGAACGAAGCAAGTCCTCTTCGTGAACTTCAAACCGACCGTCGGCCGAAATGCGCGACCGTCCTCTCCATGAGCGGACACTTCCCGCGCTTGATCGACATACCGCATGCGAAGAAGCCAGCGAAGGTCGTTTCTTGTTAGACCAAGTTCAAGCAGCGTCCTGATCTCAACGGCGAATTCCCAGCGGTCACGGCTGGTTTGTACGGCGTAGTCATCAGCCTGCAACAACAAGGCCATCGCGGGCTGGAGTTTTACCGGAATTTGAGCGGCCCCGTGACGGTCATCACCCGAGTCGAGATTGCGGACCTGGATCCAAGACACACACGCCTCGCGCTGCAATGGGATGGCCACAAGGTCGCGGTCCATGCATCAACGACTTGAGCGTCCGAACTCCCCCCGAAAAAGATAGTCGAAAATCGACACAACAACCGGACACGCAAAACGCCGCAATTATTATCTTTTTTTGGCTTGGCCTGCACGCCCTTCGGAAGGACGCACCTCCTGCGAATCGCCAGGCGACGAGCCCACTGAGCGACTCCCGATCGACCGCCCCAAGCCCCGTGACGAGATGCCGCGAGATTTGACCGCGCGTCCAAGCAAACATCGACCGTCCTGGACAGAATCATTTTCTTGACGACTTCAACCAGAAGTCCAGGCGGTCTACTTTTCCACTAAGTGGGTCCGCAAAAGTTTTTTGACAATGTGTGTTTCAACCAGAACGTCTTCGAGAGGACCCCCGCTTTTGTGAGTGCTTCATGAGGCGTGAGACGCTCGATGTATGAGGTAAATCTCTCAACTTGCTCGTCGATCGTCGCGTATTGTCGGTTAGCACAAATTACAGCTTTCGCATCGCCAGAGATGGTCCATGGGATTCAGATGAGGAGATCGTTTGGGAAACCAGATAAGGTCGACGTTGAGTGCATGCGCCAACTCGCGGGATGCGCCTGCCGTGTGGCTGGAGTCTTCATCCAATAGCAACGCGACATGCCGTCCACGATAGTGACCATAGATGAGGCGGAGGAATTCTTGAAAATCGACCCCTTTTTGACGATGACGCGTGAGCAACAAGCGATGGCCACTTCTCAAGTTCAAGGCACCGAAGATCACGCGTCGTACATTCCGCCCGGTCAGGGGGACGAATGCCGGTTCTCCTCGCAATGCCCAACAGGCTCGCAGCGGGGGGATCAGGCGAGACAATCCCAGACAATCCCAGACGGTCTATTCTTCCGCTTGCGACGTCGGACGAGACCAGACAATCCCAGACGGTCTATTCTTCCGCTTGCGACGTCGGACAGTCGAGGTTCGAATGACGCCGCTTGTCGTGTCGGGAGGGAATCGCTTGCCGCGACGTGCCGACAGAGGCAGGATGGGCGCGATGCGAGACGAGGCGACGCTCGCAAGGTCGAGTCAAGCCGTGCATCGAATGTGCCGGCACCGGTCGCCCGTGAGCCGGTGGTCCGAGACGGTCACGTTCGTTGACACGATGGGCGCGGCAGAACGCCGCTTGGAGATCACGTGAGGTCGATCGTCGATCAGGCGAAGATCGTGGCGCAGGCGGTCGCGCCGCGGAACCAGTGCCGGCCGGCCCGACTCGCCGCCTCGCGTAACCGAGCGAGCGAGCCGACGACCTGGCCGAACCGGCGGTCGAACCCTCGGACCGCTTCCAGCCAGTGCTCCGTCTGGATCCCCAGTCGCTCCAGGATCGGTGCCAGCGACGAGGGAATCGAGCCCTGACGCTTCGAGCCGATCTGCCGGCCCGTCCAGTCGAGCAGTTCCAGATACGTTTCCAGGCGGATCGGCAAGAGTCCTTTGTCGGACGCCCGCCAGGGAAGATGGGCACGCACGGCGCCGAGTTGACGGGGGTCGTCTTCCGGAATCGTGAGCGGACAGAGCCAGTCGTCCGGACCGGCGGTGCCTTCCGCCACCGGCCGAGAGGCGCCTGCGGCATGCCCTGGATCCGGTTGTAGGCGGACGTGTGACGCGCCTCTTCGGGGACCGTGGCTTCGCCGGCCCGGATGGGATTCAGATCCACATAGATCCCGCACAGCAGGATCGCCGCCTCATCTTCCAGGCTTCGGCACCCGAAGCGATGCTCCCAGAACGTCCCGCTCGTGCCCGACTCGCGGTTGAAACGCCGCGCGAGATGCTCGCACAGCGTTCCCATGAACCACGAGACATCGGCCAAACGCTGCCGCAGGACGTCGACGTCCGGCCAGCGGCGGCGTTCCCGCTCGAGTTCCTCGGCGGTGGGTTCCTCGATTCGTCCGTTTCCCGTCCGCTTCAGTCGAACCAGAATCCACCAGCGCCGCCGCACCTCGTCATCGAGATAGCTCGCCGCCAGATCCGGACGCGTGCGCAGGATCAGATGGAGATGGTTCGCCTGTTCGGCGTGAAAGCCAATGTCGATCGCGAACAACCCGGCCAGCTGCCGTTCCACCTCCTCGATCACCTCGCGGCGGTAGCCGTAGTCGATCCCCGTCACGGGATCCTGACCGCAGAGCCAGGCCCGCTGCACGCAGCGATTCCAGCAATGATAGACCCCCACTTCTCCCTTCTCGACCACGGTGCGGCGCGAAGAGCTCGGCATGGGACCCCTCCTGGCAAGCAAACAACCTCCTGGAACACCCGGCAGTATCCCCACCCCGATTCCTGCGCCGCAACCCACCGTGCAACTTGGATCCTCGCTCGCCGGGCGTCCCTTGGGGCCTGAGACGTCAGAACCTGGGTCACTTGCCGCGGATGCACACGTCGTCGAAAGCCCGAAAGCCCCGCGGGCCCTCAGCGGGCGGAGCGGAAAGTAGACCGTCTGGAACTCCCTGTGAACTCCGGAACTCCCTGGAAAGTAGACCGTCTGGAACTCCTGAACTTGGAACCTCTGGAACTCCTCTGAACTCCTCTGAACTCCTCTGAACCCCCCCTGTGGAACTCCCTGCCTTGGAAAGTAGACCGTCTGGAACTCCCCGTCTGGAACTCCCTGCTTGGAACTCCTGGAACTCCCGCGGTCTGGAACTCCCGGTGTTGTCCCGAGTGTGGCGGCCGGTCGCCGATCGTCGACTGCGACGCGAACGCTCGCGCAGTGGAAGTTATTGGTCAAGGACTGGGTTGGCAGCCCGGGACGGCGACCTCCGCCAGCATCGGGATTTTCGCCACGTCGGCACACCGCATTCGACTCGGATCGCATCCCTGCTGGCATACTGGGCAAGCGGCGTCAGGCGCGATAGGATTCCCAATCCAAATTCCTGACACCCTCCGAGGGCCTAGTGAAGGCCCGCCAAAAAGGGTAAAGACACGTCCGCGCAACTTGTGTACGGTTACGGCGCTCTTCACTTTGGCTTTTCAAATCGTCTTTTCTGCAGGGCGAGGCGTGGGCGGATCGTTTCTCGGATCCAGCGCGCACTGCCGTTCAGCTTTCTTCGGATGGATGGAGGAACTTCACATGTTCCGACGCGGGCGTTCTGGACGTGACTCGACTCGTCTCACAAGCACTCACGCTTCGGTCGTCCGGCGCGGGGCGGGCGTCCTCGGTGCGCGACGACCGGAAATGGAATCGTTGGAGTTCCGTCACTTACTGGCGGGTGTTTCCGTCGTGAATCAGCTCGCCCCCAGCTACGACTTGTTCGTGCTGGGAGATCGTTTCCGCGAGGAGACACGGGCGGCCTGCGACCAGGAGGACCGCGTGTACGCGGACCTGACTCGCTTACCGGCCCCCGTCGCCGCCGACTTCAATTTGGACGGGGATTTCACGACGGATGACTTTATCACGTATTTTCAGGATGCAAGTCTTCAGGAGGTATTTGGTCGGGACGATTCCTCTCAATTGAACGAAGCATTCGACATTGCGGCGTCGATTCAATTGGCGCCCTACGAGATCAAGAGCAGGCTGACGGGTCCGCCGGAATGCATGTTACTGGATCTCGTCCGTACGACTCCTGCGTCCGACGTGTACCAGGAGTCATCGATGCGGGCGGATGGACTGACTCCCGCTTCGCTGTTGACTTCCATGGGTGCCTACTCGACCGTTCGCTTTGTTTCGGACGTTCAATTTGATCAGGCAGGCTTCGTGCAAACCGCCGCGCTGGAAGTGTACCTGCCGAATTCCGCTCAGCTCTATTCGCGGTCGCTGTCAGAATACGGTAAGGACGGCTCGTTGGCCAATTACTCGACCTGGGTTTACAGTGAGTCGGGCGAGTTGCGACGCCGCACGACGACAACTTGGAACTCGATCGATGCCAAAGACGTGCAGGTCACGGACGCTCGCTATTTTAGCGAGGGACAACAAGAGGTCCTACGGTTGATCCACCATCAAGCAGCAGGGGGCGTCGAGTTATCGCGACAAACGTTTCGCTACGAGGATGGCGAACCGACGAGCATGGTGTTGGAGATGTATGGCGATCCGGCGTCCGTGACGACTCGATTCGAAAACGTCGACTCGTTTCTGCCTCAGGACGAGGATCTCGCGGACGCACCCGGCTTGCCTTATCTTGTCGACCTCGAGCTGGCGTATCGAGCCACCGTCGATTTGCTGCGTCCGCATTACGAGCCGATTCTTCGCATGAACGAACCTCGCGCGTTCAGCCAGCTCGAAGCGCTGATCCAGACAGCTCACGTGACGGACAGCGAAGCGACACGTTTCCGCAATTTGAAATCGTATTTTCAGTTGTCGGTGGAATTGACCGACGCGTTGCGGCGCAATGATCTGTCGACCGTTTACCAGCGTTTTGGGAACTTGATCGATCTTTCGACCGGGCATTGGGCGCCCTGGTTCTCCGAATTCATGCGGACCGAGCGATTGGCAATACCTCTCGAGCCGTTGCGGTTATTCAATCTATCGGACAATTCCTCCACATCGGAGCAGCAACGGCTCGTCGAACTTTACACAAAGACCGTGGGCGAGAATCCGGCCGCTTACTTTCAGCAGCTGCAGATCTCACCTCAAACCAACGCCAGGAGCGTGCTCGAGAGCATGCGTCGGGCAAAGGTCCAGATCCGGCTCCTGGAGCTCGAGGCAGACGGAGGCGTCCCCACGTTCGACTGGATCGCGGTTCCGGACAAGCCCGAGATGGAGGTCTACGGAATCCAGCCCATTGTGCCCCTGACGGGCTGGTACTTCTTTGAGCGTGATGAAGCGGGAAACTACGACCGCAACCAGATCAGTATTTCCGTGATGCGAAAACGATTCTCCGAGACGGAGCTTGATGAGGATGCGTTTTACGTGATGAATCTCGAAGACTGGCCGCTGGACGGAACGCCGGAGGAGACGGCCGAGAGCTTGCGTAAATTGAAGCAAGCGGCCAATCATATCCACTATTTTAATCCCAATCTGATGATTGGTTTCTACCGGCTGATGCCGGTCCGCGATGTCACCTCAGCGGTCGGCGGACGAGGCGATGAGGGCTATGCGGAATGGCAACGAACCAACTCAAGAATCGCTGCGGCGCTGGAGGACACGGTCGACCTGTTGTTCCCGTCACTCTACATCTTGCACTTGGGCGACGCGGACGCGACGACCGAGGAACGCTGGAGTCATTACGCGACCGAGAATCTTCGGGAGGCGCGGCGGATCGCTGACGGAAAGCCCCTGCTGGCTTTCATCGCGCTGTACTACCATCCGAATGGAGGAGACGCAAATGAAACTCGCCCTAATCCTAAAGGGTGGCAATGGGTCGAGCCCGAACTGATCGCGTACCAACTGCTGCGCCTGCGTGAACTGGTCGACGGCCACGTGCTCTACAACGACCTGCGCACAACCTGGGCCGAGCTGACGGACAGCGGAACCGTCGCGGCGCTGGAACTGCTAACGCAGGTCCGCACCCTGGGGATGGAAGCCGAATTTCTGAGCTACTATGAGGAGTTGCTCGTGACCCATCGGGATGAGCTCGTCCAAAAGGTCGAACTCGAGACCCGGATCTACGAGCTGGAGCGTGAGCAGCGGGAGGCGAACCAACAGGGTCACGTGCGGCTCGCAGTGCGACTTGGCCAAGACCGAGCCGTGGCGAAAACGCAGCTCGAGTCCGCCATCTCACTCTGGCCCTCCTTACGATCGTTCGTGCAGGATCGCGTGGAGCTGCACTAATTCGCCGTCGCGTACCCCGGGCCGCGCTCCACGAGACGAATCGGAGGCCTGGAAGCGTGTCGCCGCGACTTTCACTGGGAACGGGAGCGCCGGCTGTCGGCCGCAAGCTGGCCCGGGGGGGTGAGTTGGGGGTTCCGACCCACGTTCCGAGGCGCGATCGCCCCTGAAATCTCAGGATTTCCTCGTGACGGATTCTCGTCGCCAAAGCGCGTCCCTTTGCGTTGGCAGGTGGTTCCATTAGAATCACGGCATGTTCCGGGGCATCGCCTACACGACGTGTCGGGCCCAGGTACGATCGGACGAACCCGGTACTCAACTGGCGTTGGTCCGAGTCCCGACATCCCAAGTCCCCGTAGCTCAATTGGATAGAGCGTCGGCCTCCGGAGCCGAAGGTTAGTGGTTCGAATCCACTCGGGGATACTTTACCTGGTAAGGACTTACGTCGAGCCGATTTTTCCGCCGTACCAAACTCCGTACCAAACTCTCGCCGTTTTCGAGTGAAGTTGCTATCTTGGAGAGGTCAGCTGCCGCTGCAACCGGCTGCTGATGTTTCTCTCGACCCTTCTGGTCAGCCTGGGTTTATCTCCATGCGTCGCTGCCACGAAGGGTTTTTTTATGCCTCGCCCCAACAGGATCTGGTTTCGTAAGGATATTGGCTGGTGGATGGTCACTTTGAACGGTCGCAAGCTACGACTTGCCAAAGGTCGACACCAACGTCATGCAGCGGAACGTAAGTTCCACGAACTGATGGCCGTTCGCCACGAATTACCCGAGTCGCTTGACTCTCGAGTCGCCGACCTCGTCGAAGCCTTTCTCGACTTTGCGTCCCGCCGCGTTACTGCTGATACGTTTCGCAACTACCGTTGGTACGCCCAGCAATTCGCTGAGTCGTGCGGGCAACTAAGCGTTATTCAGCTGAAGCCTTTTCATGTAACTCGCTGGATCGACGGTCGTGACTGGAACGACACAAGCCAAGGCAATGCCCGGCGAATCGTGCGGCGAGTGTTCAATTGGGCCGTCGAAGAGGGGCTCATTCCATCAAATCCGTTGAAAGGCATGAAGTGCCCGCGTCCAAACTCACGACGTCGCTCTTTGACTGACTTCGAATACCGTACGCTGCTTGCCGCTGCACATGGGCCGTTTCGAATACTGTTGTGGTCACTCCGCCAAACAGGTGCTCGTCCGTCCGAATTGCGACGACTTACCTGGGACCAGGTTTGCGACGACCGTTTTGTACTTCTTGACCATAAGACAGCGAAAAAGACCCGAAAACCTCGTGTGATTTACCTAACCCCACCGATGCAGCGACTCATCGCATCGCTTCGCCGCAACAAAATCACGGACCATGTCTATACCAACACCCGCCGTAAACCTTGGACCACCAACGCAATTCGGCTGAATGTGCAACGGATTCGACAAAAGACGTGCCTACCCGATGACGTCTGTGCCTACTTGCTGAGGCACACGTTTGGCACGCAGGCCATTATCAATGGCCTCAATACGTCTGAAGTTGCCGAGCTCCTCGGGCATACTTCGACTGAAATGATCGACCGCGTTTACGTTCATTTGGCAGACCAAGCAGAGCATTTACAAAAAGCCGTCGAACGAGCGACACGCTCTGGTTCTTAGCGTCGCCGACCGAGGACCTTAAAACAAAAATGGCTCTCGAATCGCTGCAACCGATTCGAGAGCCTGGCGAACCCATTGCGGGTCAGCCTGGGATTCCTTCGCCTAATTTTCAGCTCGCCTTGTCTTTCCACGCTTCGCTTAGCCGAGCTCCATCCAAATGTTCAAACGAGCGATAACGGTGCGACATTTTTGCTTTTGGCACCGACCGACAGCGGTCTACGAACGATTCAAGCTCGCTTCGCTCCACCCGAATTGTTCCACGCCCGACACCAATCCGAACGCATGCAAGTTTGCCCTGGGCGATCAGCGTATATACACAGCTCCGACTTACTTTCAGCTGAGCTTGGACTTCTTCCACCGTCAGTAAGACCATGCCTTCGCTCCTGCTTAAAAACCTGGTGCCCTTCTTCGTCTCACTTCAATCAGCCACAAGTTAGGGTGTGGCTGCGCCACCGCTTTCTTTTCTTGCGTTGACGCACACCAGGGGGCTCATTGCCGCCCCCTTGGAACCCCGCTGAGCCTTTCTCTGTGTTCCGTTTCGCTGTCGCGTCCGCCTGGCCGTCATTGTTTGCCGTTACTTCGCGGCGTTCTTGCTGCTGTTCGAGCGTGTTTTGCGTGCCTACTGCTGCGTTAGGTGGACCGTACCAACACCGGTTGGCCCGCCTCGATACTGGCCGCTAAAGCTACGCGATCCGGCGACTCCCGTGTACCATGCGACTCTGTCGAGATGCGACCAGGATGGGTAAGAAATCGGTCGCACTGTCATCCTCAGCTGCTCACCATCGAAGCTCCCTTCGCACGATGCTCTGGCACCCCAGGCGTGGGACTCGGTCCCACGACCCAAGGATGGAAAATAAATCTCACCGCGAAAAGAGTTGCTCGTCGCTTCGTGCACAATAAGCTCCAGCCGAGACCAACCTTGGTTACCCGGCGTATGTTCGTTCAGCACGCCACACCACCTCGTGCCAGCTTGAAACCCGTGGCGGCCTGATTCACTCGGCGTGGATTGGTAGCCGGGTAAAGTAACGTTTAGCACAACCGGTGGAGCTGTCGCGGGGGGGATAGCAGCCTCTTGGCTCCGGTTCGGGTGCTGCCGTGACCGCAGGAGACGCCACGCCCGACCAAACTGTACCGGCTTGGAAGGCATGTCTTGCGTTGCTCGGCGACGGCGTTCGATGCGGCAATGAAACGTCTAGCACAATCGGTGGAGCTGTCGCGGGGGGATAGACGCCTCTTGGCTCTGCTTCGGGTGCTGCCGTGACCGCAGGAGACGCCGACTGCCGCCGTGGCTTTGCCTCGAGCTCTGCTCGAAGCGATCGCGGTAATGGCGTCGCTCGCACTTGACGCACGTTTGCCTCAAGCTGCGGTTTCGTTGGCCGTTGCTCGATAGCTGGTACTACCGACTGCCGCCGTGGCTTCATTTCGAGATCTGCTCGAAGCGTTCGCTCATCGCTCTCTTCGATACGCTTGCGACGAATCGTAAACTCTTGTAGCTCTGCCATGTCCTCCCGCAACGCTGCCCGCAATTGGTCAATGTGCTCGACAAATTTTCTCACATAGGCATCCACAGGAAGAGCCGTTGTCGGTGGCAATTCGTACGACACGACCAGTTCCAATAAACGCCGAGCCCGTTCAAGCTCGTCGACAATGGCCTTCATCCTTTGATATGATGTCCGCTCACTGAGCCGTTCTTCCAAGTTATCGGCGTACTCCCGCCAACTTTCAGCCACAACAAAATTCAACTGGGCTTGTTCCCGAAGCCCTGCTTCTTTGGCTTGTTTGGCTTCACGCAGCCAAAAGTCTTCTACCTGCCGAAACTGCGAGACGGCTTGCTTAGCGTCCGCGAGAAACAGGTCGTGATCACTTACCAGTGTCCGGTAATCGCTCGGCAACGTTGAGATGTCCTTAAGCATCGACCGTGCTGCCTCTTCCAGCGTGGCAGAGCTCGGGACACCGCCAGCGAGCTCAATGCGAGCCCCCAAGTGACCTCCCAGGCTGCTGTTCAAGCTCGCAAGTTGCTCAAGAACTTGGCTTCGCGATCCTTCGAGCCGCTTCATCGCCAATGACCCCGCTTTGAGCATCTCTTCGGCGGTGCTTTTTGCTTTGACCGGACTTATCTCTTCTTTCTTCTCTATTACCGGAACGGGGCCCGCCTTATCGGTATTCTCATGCGACCAAGGATCTTGCGGACCAAATCGTTGGCGTGCATAGCCCGAAGTGCTGGGCTGTGGGTTCTTGCTGATGAAGTAGTCAAGCTCGCTTCGAAAGACTGCGTAAACGGCAAGCAGGGAAATCCCCGCCATGACCGATAGTCCTGCCAAACCCTTGATCCAGCTTGGAAGGGAATCAGCAAGCGTTCGAAGGCTTGCCCCAAGGTCCGTAAAGCAAAGCAGGAGAATGACAACTAGAACCTGAGCGATTATCAAAGCCACTGTCACCCGAGCAGGTAAGAACATGGCTAGACAAAGAGTTCCAGCCGGTATCAGTACCAGCGTTTGCGGTAAACGGCCCAGCTCTTCAAATAAATCACGCAGCCAATTCATACCGGTTCCCCTTATCGAAAAATGTTTGAGACCAGGTCTAGAAAAGAACGGTCCGGCGAAAACGCGACACCGCCAAGCAGCCAGTAAACGATAGCGAAGGCCACTAAGAAGGCCGCTACTGTGAAGGGTTGTGTACTTTGAGAGTCGCTCTTACTTAAGCGGTTTACACCCGATCCCTGGTAGCTCCGAAGGGATTTGATCTGGCAGAGCACATCCGCCCACTCGCTTGCCGTCGGACGCTTATCGGGCTCTTTGTGGCCGTCGATAAAGGTGCGATCAAAAAGCGTACGAATGTGAGGATTTAAGCCTGAGTAGGTGAGGGCGGCCAGGTGTGGAAACAAATCCCCGCTTACCCCAAAGGGATAATCACCCGCAATCATCCGTGCCTCTCGCGTGCGTTGAACACCGACCTCAAGACCATCAAACGGATGCGAGTTCATGGCCAGCTGAAAGATGAGTATCGCCAGTGACCACGAATCAGTCGCTGCTGTTCGCTCTGGAGCGAGATCCTCCCAACTTGTTTCGGTGTCAATTAACCGAAGAAGCTCTGGAGCCTGACTGTCAGAGAGCACGGCCTTACAAAGGAAGCCTGAAAACTGACAACTTGCAGTATCAACCAAGACAAGCTGCTTGCCCTCCGCAATCAAAAACTGATCGCGATGAAGGTCGGGGTAAAGGTAAGAATCAGCGTGGAGCTCCGCGATGATTTGGGCCGCTTCCCGGGCCGCTCGAAGAAGTTCCGAAGGTGTTGCCCAACTGGGCTGCGTGCTTGAGCCAAGCTCAGTAAGGCTGATGCGAGAAGCGAATTTGGTTTGTGAATAGCCAACGACTTTGCCATTGGCTTCAACTAAGTCACGCGGCCAGGCGATACGATCACAGAGTGTCGCTGGAGGCCGATTTATCATCTCCAAAAGACGACGCTCGAGATCTGCCGGCACCGGGTCATGATAAATCTTGACCGCAATCTTAGGGTCATCAACCACTTCGCACATAAACCCCTCACCCGATGCGTGTTGGTTCATCGGGCAAAGGGTGATGGCGATTCCGCTGTTGCGTAGCCGCAAATCCATTTCTCTAGCCCTTTCGCGGCTCAGCGGTGAAAGCCAAGACTTTCTTATGACGCTCAATCTGGCTTGCCATCACCTCGTTAAGCTTTGGCTCGAGCCCGGGCTGAGACATCGAGTAAACGGATAAACTGGCCGCTAGAAAGCGGAAGAATTCCGCGAACGAGAATTCTTCTAAGTCGAACGGTCGTCCGCCGAAGAGTCGTGCGAGCTTCATTTTATGCCCAGGGCTTACAGCGATGCTCATCACCTCGAGGCCATCTTGCTGGGCCGCATGAAGCCGCTCCAGTGCCGCTCCCATCGGGTCATTCCCCTCCCCGTCGGTAACGGTTAAAAGAATCGGCTTTCGCTGCACGCCGTTGTGATCGGACAGCAGCTTTAGTCGGTGCTCAAACATATCCATCGCGACCCCCAGGGATTGCCCAAGGTTGGTCATTCCTGTTTGGGGCCGCTTTGGGCGACCGTGTTTTAAGAGCCAGGTTGGCGGTGCAAAGTCTTGGACTAAAATCTCTGTTGAGAAGGCTATAAGCCCCACTTCAACGCAGCGGCGAGCGGCCGTGTTCCGCTCCATTTCTGAGATAGAAGTCACATAACGCACGCCGCACCTCTTCTGAAAATCGCTCCATCGAATACGAAAAATCAGAGAGCAAAATCACCAGTGACCGCGGCTCGGGGTTTCCCGAATCGAAGTCACCAGGCCGGACAAACACTTTGCCCGCTTCAAAAAGCTCATCCGCGGCCCAAGTTCTTTCTTGATACTGACTCATCGACGGGTTCCTTAGTGAAAGAGATAGAGAAGCAACAGCACGAAAATCACAATTCGCGTTAGCGAAACACAGGGGTATTTAGAAACCATTGCGGCGTAGCCGTCGTTTGTTTGGCTCATATCGCTTTGAATCTCCTTTTCGGGTTTGGATCTGCCACTGTGCCAGGTGGCGAGACAGGCACGTTTTCGATGTTTAGTTTGGTCTTTATGTCGCTTAGGTTAAGACGAGTGAAGTCCTCATCGGTCCAGGCTCTTAGTGTGCCGCTTGTCTTAAGTGCCTTTCGCTGCGGCACACCAAAGCGGCTTTTGGGAAGCTTCACCCCGTCTTCAGAAAACCAGCTCCCGAGCGAAGAGTTAGAAAAGATGCCTGGGATGTGGCTTGGGTTGATCGGTCGCCCTTGACCAAGCTGCAAGAAATAGGTGGGATCGACAGCCGGTGACCAAAGACCGTTTGCGTCACGCACGCTCGAAAGACGGTCGGACATCCATTTCGCGGTTACTTGCGAGTTAACGCGAAGAAATCCCGTTGTATGAAACTCGGCAGCCAGTGCATCAAAGGCGGCTCGCTCGTAGTGCTGGGCGAGCCCTTCAACCGACTGGGCAGCGAGCATCACGGAGATGCCATAATCGCGGCCATTGGTTACCAGATTAAAAAGCTCCATTTTTCCAAGTCGTGCGGCTTCATCGACCATGACCAGCGTTCGCCGACCCGTCGCGGGTGAAAGAAGCGACTGCCCAGTGGGACCATCCAGCAAAAGCTGTGAAGCTCGAGCTAAGATGGCCCTTGTAATCCGGGCGTGGATGGTCGCGTTCGCCGCATCGTTGCCAATGAGCAGCAGAAAGTTTCCATCCACCCAGTCCTTTAGCGAGACCTTGCAACTCGCGTCGTTATCCAGAACGTCGCTCCACGCGGCTGCCACTGGGACAAGCTCACGGGTGCGGGATGAGATACTCGCAAACACATTATCAAAAAGGCGGTCATCGCCGCTAAAGCCAAGAAGAATGTCCTTTGTGTCAGGATAAAGGCACAGAAGCGTTTTGATGCGATGTTTTGAAGCGGCAGCGAACATCAAATCTGAAAAACGCCACTCATTCGGTGCTCGTTCATTAAAGACCCTAACGATGCCGCACATAAGCGAACGGGCGGCTTCCATCCAAAACCCGCTTTCGTGCTTTTCGTGTGGCATGAGATTCTCGATGACGGCTGCGGCTTCGATGTCGGTGGACATATCGCGAGCGACGTTCCAGGCACAGCCTCGTTCGTCGCCCGGGTGAATCACTTTGACTTGTCGGGAAGGTATGAGCGAAAGCAGGAATGAATAGAACTCAAACTTCGGGTCGATGATCAACGCTCGCCAAGTTTTGTTGCGGCCAATCAGCGGGACAACATCGGCCATGATCTTCTTTAGCACCAGGGTTTTTCCTGCTCCGACCGCCCCTAGGATGAGCAGATTTTTAAGCAGCTCGGAGAGGTCAAGCTCCACACCACCAAAGTGAAAGGTCTTACCCTTCGTCTTTCGTTTAAGCATTTTCGCTGGTCGGACGCGATTTCCGCCTGAGCCCGTCACGAACTGTGGGCGGCCATGGGTTTCAGCGACGATGAACTCCCGCAGGGCGACTGCCGCAAAGATTAGAAGGGGGCCAAGCAGCGGAGCTTTGGCGAACCACGGGGCGGAGAAACCGACCGCCATTATCACGGCGAAGCGATTGAGCAAAAAATATTCGTCAGCTCCGTCGCAAAGCTGCGAGTCAATCGCCAGTGGCAAAGCGATTTTTCGGCGAAACGCTGTCACCGCTTCAGTGCTTATCGCCCAGAACATCGCTCCTGCTGCGATGGCTGCCGGGTAGGGGCCAAGAGATGCCGCGGCGTGTCGAAACCAGAGAATTGCGACGAAAACCGGATGCACATAGGCGGAGGTTATCCAGGTGAAAAGTGCCCGCAGCCGCTGCACCAGGCTTGGGCCGGAATCACGGATCGGTGAGGGGGCGAAGGTACTGGACATCGATTTTTTTCCCTTACTGATGTTGGGCGTGCTCGTGGCTTTGAATCACCACGGGCTCGCGTTTTGGGTAACTGCGGCTAAATGACGGTTGCGACGAAGCCGTCGAGAAGACATGCACTACCGCATCCGCTTCTAAGAGCTCGGGGATGTCATGAGCGGTTTCGGTGCCGCCGATAGCTTAAGAAGGATGCTTCTGAAAAATGTCGCGGGAGCTTCGCGGGGGTCATGGCAAAGGCCAAACTGACAGGCAAGTTTTTTTGCTCGAAACGACACGAGCTGCCCCGTGTCCATTTCCACCTGGACAAGATTTAGCAGCTCCGAAACTCCCCGCACCGTACCGAAGCTTCCTGCTCGAATTTTTTTGCGTTTGTCGTCTCGATTCCAGACGATGCGAAAACCGTTTGCGAGTTCTTCGCCGCTTCGAAGTCTTACTCGCTCCCCACTGAGTAAGGCCTCACCCGCCAAAGCAGTTGAGTAGCGAGCAGTCCTTTT
>CAWGYT010000002.1:0-238285 GCA_963826795.1 uncultured Planctomycetales bacterium
CGAAGGTTACAGGTTCGAATCCTGTCGGGGATACTGACTTACGTCGACGGGAGTGACTCAACACTCCAAAAACACTCCACAGCGGACCAGCTAATTCGCTTGCCGCAGGAAGTCCGGCACGTAGACATTCTCGGCCGCCCGCTGCATCTTGCGAGCCATCTCCACATAGCGCATCGTCGTCTCAATGTCCCGGTGACGCATCTTCTTCTGCAGCACCGGCAGCGGCATCCGATCGCAGTTCTCGGTCGCGTAGGCGCGCCTCAGGTCGTGCATCCCGTAGCGATGGCAACTGGGCGTGCATTCATGCGGTCGCTGGATGACACACGGCAGATGGATTCCGGCCGCATCCTGGATCCGATGAAACTGAACGTCGAAGGTGCGCTCGTCGTGCCCCCAGGGAAACACGAGCGGATCGAAGCTCACAGTGCGCCGCAAGTGCTCGAGCGTCGGGGCCGGCAGATAGTCCATGTCGTCGCGGCCGCCTTTGTTGTTCTCGGCGCGCGTCACCACGGCCCCCGTTTCCAGATTCAGGTCCTCGCGTCGAAACTGCAGGATCTCATCCTTGCGCCACCCCGTGGTGATCGCGAACACCAGGATCGCGCGCCACCATTCGGCGGTCGGATAAGGAAGATCTTCCGGCATCGTCGCCACCTCGCAGGCGGCGTAGATCGCTTGAAAATGTTCCTGGGTGACCGGCCGTGGCATGACCTCCGGCAGCTTGACCATCCGGAACTTCGGCACCTCGGGCAAGTAGCCCCATTCAGAGGCCACTCTGAGGGCCGTCCTGATCGCTCTCAGCTCCTTGTGAACCGTATAGGCCGATACCACCGAACCAGGCTTCTTGCCGCTCTCAGCACGCCTCTGAGCGATGTAGGCATCGATCATCGGTGTCTTGATTCGAGCGACGCCCTGCGGCTTGGCGATTCGCTGGAAGTTATCCAGCGCCGCGCGGTAGAGCACCTGCGTCTTCGGCTTGAGCCGACAGAGGATCTTGGCCTCGTACTCTTTCACGAACTCGGCCCAATTCTTGGGTCGATAGCTGGCATACGTCCCGGCCGCCAGCTGACCTTCAATCCGTCGCGCGTACTTCTGCGTTAGCGACTTGGAACCGATCCGCCTGGACCGCTTCTTTCCCTCCGGATCGTACCAGCCCACGCTCCAGGGAGCCTTACTCCCGAGCTTCTGCTTCTGGCGATGGTCCTGAAACAACCAACACCTCATGACGGACCTCCCGTGCGCCAGTGCGCACAGAAAGACGCCGAGCCCAGCTACTCGCTGTCAGGCGGCTTACGGACCGCCTTGATGGGCCTTGCTCCCCGCCTCTGCGGATCAGCGCTTGGCGACCATACACGAGCAACCGGGCTCGGCGCCTAGAACCTTGCATGATTCGTTCTTCGTAAGTGCCCGAAGGCTTTGACAAGAGGCATTCTCAGCCCACGCCGGCCACAGGTCAAGCCGCCCACTTCCTCGACGTAACACTCAGTTCCCCTCCCAGCGACTGCGTTCCAGAAACTCAAGCAGACTGCGCTCCGTGTAAACGATTCGCCGGCCGATTTTTGAGGCCTCGATCTGGCCACGCAGTCGAAGATCGCGAAGCACATGCGGCTTGACCCCCAGAAGGCGCGCAGCGTCCGGTTCGGTGTAGGCGAGCGGCGCACCCTGTCGCCGCTGTCCGCCATCGAACTGCTTACAAACCTCCTGCGCGATCCGACGTATCAGAGGGACGAGGTTGTCAGGATCCAAATCAAGCTTCATGGGTCATCCCAGATTGACCAATTAGCAGACTTCCGTTGTGTCCGACGCCCTTGTGCGGGCTGCGCAAAACTCGGCATTCAGATGCACGTCTGCATTTGCATCTGGCCAAGCAGTGGCGACGTCGACGATGCTCCTTAGCCTGAATAGGTCGCTGTCTCATCACTCTCGACCGCCAGGAGCGTGACTACTGGGCGGCGGCCCCTCCTTCGATCGACCAGGATCAGGCCCTTCAATTCGAACCGATGGAGCAGACGCGTTGCTGTCCGGTCGGGGAGATTGAAGTCTCGCAAGACACGCCGAGTCAATTTCACGGGATTCGACGGTTTGACTCCGGCTGAGCCACCACAGAGCCAAGGCCAGATGCGCCGATTTGCCGCTGATCGCAAGCGCTGCAATTAGCCAGGAAATCGGCACGGGCCCTTTCAGGAATCGTTCTCCTGTGCGATGGCGTGGTAGAGGCACCTGACTTGCCGGCACGACTTTGGAGGCCTTGCGAGAGGTTTTCCGCTGACGCCGACAGTCAATCAACCGTTGAATTTCCTCAGTCGTTCCGCTGAACCTAACTGGGTCGATCATGGCTCCTACCCTCTTTAGATAATCAAGAGACAGTTCAATAAGATCTCTAATAAGATTGGACGGGTCGGACAAACTGACCGAACTGGTCGGCCAGTTTTGCGCTCAAGGTCGGACAGTTCCGACCACTCTGATCTTGCTCGATCGCAAGCCGAATCGTACGCTCCCACATCACACGACCGCGTTGTTCATCCATATAACGATCAGGCCACCGAACAAACTCGGCATCTGTGGCCAGTTCAAATCCGTCCAGCACAATCCGGCTCGCTTCGCGCATGATGTCCCGGGTCTGTTGGGCGATCTGATCAATCTCTTCAAGGGGGCCTTCTACCAGGATGGCGTCGTGGACCGGAGCGCAAACGAGGATTCCTGCCTCAGTTGCCATCGAGCAGGCCAGACGCAGCATTTCGGCTCCATTGGCTTGCATCGGGAAGTTGGCCAACGACCTGGGATTCGAATCATCAGAGGTCGATAGGCGCCAGCCGAACACAGTCTGTATCGAGCCAGTCAGCAGAGCCCGGTCGACTTGCAATTGCGACCATTTCCAGAATGTCCGATAAGTTTCCCGATGTGCCTGCAGAAGGTACCTCGCCGTGGCAATTTGTTCGCCCAGCGACTGAGCCAACCCATACTCTCCCATGCCATACTGGACCGCGAGCGAGCAGACCTTAAAACGATTGCGTTCGGCCGGGTGGGAGTGCTTGGTTGCGCCCGGGGGAACCGCTCCCGCCTGCTTAGCAAAAGCCAGGTAGGGGTCCCCGCTGGTGTAGGCCCTCATCATGGCGACATCTCCCGACAGAGCCGCAGCGATCCCCAACTCTTGCTGTGCCCAGTCGATGTAGGCCAGGGCTCGGCCACGCTCCGGCTTGATGAGGCCACGCAGCCAGACAGACGGACCAAAAATGAACCGATTATTGGAGGGTTGATTGCGCCCAGTACGAGAACTAAAAGGCGAAAGCAAGCAGCGGTTTCTTCCGTCACGCCCGACCGACAGCTTCTCCAGTTTCATCTCGGAGAGGGCATGGCGTAGTTCTCGTAGAGCGGAAACTTGCGGATACCTGCGCGCTTGTTGACGAAAGGTGTCTTGATCCAACGCCAGGCGGCCCTCAAGCGTTCGCGGCCAGGGTATGCGGTTCTCGGCCAGCCAGACCGCGAAGTGTCCCTGCTTAAACGTTCGCCCCTCGAACACGCCATAGTCTCGGTCGACCTCTGCGATTAACTGCACTTGTATACCGTCCCAGTGGCGGCGCATCAGATTCAAGGGTATGGTGTCGATCGGCACCCCGGTGTGCTCCATTCGAGCTACAGCGGCCATGTACCGTCCTCGCAATAGGGCTCGGGGCAGATCGATCTTGGGCAGCATTACAGGCAACAGTTTCGCCAGCGCATCGACATCGGATTGACAATAATCGAGAAGCGCCCCACGCTCGGAAGATGAGTAGGGACCGCCCCGAAGGGCCAGCTCTCGCATCTCAGCCTTCTCCACAGCAGCGAGTGAATCCAAACCGTAGAAGCCAAGCGTATCCAGGAGACTTCGTCTAATATTGAGGTCACGTTCTCGGGGTCAGATCCGTTTTCTGGTGTCAAGTTCGCATTCGGCGCGGGATTACCGGCAGAGGAAACCAACGCCTCACCGGACCGAACGTGTCGGCACGCAAAGTCATCAACGGCGAGGCCCGAGCAAGTCCCAGCTCGACACTGGCTGCTCAATTGCCGCAAACTAATTCGCCGACGGAACACTGTACGTTCGATGCCAAACCAAATCTCGCTCGAAGGGCGAACGCCGCAGGCGAGGCCTGCCAAACACCAGATACCCGATCTGACCCCGAAGCACGACCCCGAAGCACGGCCTGGCCTGATCAACTCGTCTAACTCCTGTTATCCACGGTGCGCGGTTTGCCTAGAGTTTCTAGTTGATCAAGCCACGAATTCCCCTCACGCTCAACATGCTCCAACGGGTAACCTCCCCACTGAAACTTCGGAATGGAATAAAGCTTCTTAAGTCGATCGGGTAACGGCAGAAGTTTTAGCATGCCTTTTTGAGAATACTCTAGCGGACGGCTGAGCATCCCTTCCCAGTTGATCATCACGGTTGGCGTGTCGAGATGCGGCAAGTAGGTCAACTGATCGACTTCAGGCGGCTGGGATTCGTTGGGTCACGTTCTCGGGGTCAGATCCGTTTTCTGGTGTCAAGTTCGCATTCGGCGCGGGATTACCGGCAGAGGAAACCAACGCCTCACCGGACCGAACGTGTCGGCACGCAAAGTCATCAACGGCGAGGCCCGAGCAAGTCCCAGCTCGACACTGGCTGCTCAATTGCCGCAAACTAATTCGCCGACGGAACACTGTACGTTCGATGCCAAACCAAATCTCGCTCGAAGGGCGAACGCCGCAGGCGAGGCCTGCCAAACACCAGATACCCGATCTGACCCCGAAGCACGTGAAACAAACCCAGACGGTCTACAGTTTCCGCTGGCGACTTCGGGTGGGGAAATGGGAATGCCGTCCTGTCGTGTCCCGCGTGAGTTTCACGCGAAGGGTGGCAGAGGTGTGGCGGGCGCGGACGGGAGATGGAATGTAGACCGTCTGGGTTTGTCGACTCAGGAGAGGAGAGCCGTATGGCACCATTTCTGGCACCCTTGTCACCACTGTTGGCACCTTTTTCCTTGGAAACCGAGGTCGCAGTGTGGCAGGTTTCGGGCCAAAAGGCCGACGCCGTGGTCTCCGATTTGGTTGTGTTGGTCGCTTCCGCAGTGGATACTGAGCTCGCGCAAACATCAGCTTTGGAGTAGTCAATGTCGCAGAACGGACGTGGAAATCCGAGCAAATGAAATTGAGCCAGAACTCTCAATGCCGACGTTCATTTCTCAAGTGCTGCGCGGACACAGCGTTGGTCGGAATGGCAGGAATCTCAGCGACGTCCTGTTCGCGGAAACAAGACTCATCCTCGAATGCCGTTCCGACGTCTATCGGCGCTCAAGGTCATGGTGAACAGGCTGCCGCGTCACAATCGAGTGCTTCGAATTGGCTCGACGGGAAGCCCATCATCGATCCACATGTGCATGTAACGGATCCTGGACACGATGGCGTACCACGCTTGTTTTCTCTGGACGAGGTGCCCTTGGATGGTGATCCTCAAGCGATCGCCCGATCTTTGGCAAAAGAAATGCACGACTCAGGGACTACCGCAGTCTTGGGAATGCCCGGCTGGTCTCAGATCAACGAAAATGATCCTCTCGCAATTGCCCATACGCTTCGAGTTGCGGCGCTGCTACCTGACGATCTGCGGCTGCTCGCAATCGGTGCTGCTGACCCAACTCGCAGTTCAGATCCAGAGCATATGAAGCGGGTTGAAGAACAACTCGACGCCGGCAGGATTCGAGCATTTAAGTGCTATCTGGGATATATGCCGTTCGGTCCTGAGCACGAAGCAAGGCGCCCGTATTACGAGTTGGCCAAGAAGTACAATCTTCCTGTCATCTTTCACACAGGCGATACCTACTCACGCAAGGCCTTAGTGAAACTGGCTCATCCGCTCAGGGTCGATGAAGTTGCCGTAGAGTACCCGCAGGTTAGGTTCGTGCTCGCGCACCTAGGAAACCCATGGATTCTTGATGCAACGGAGGTCATCTACAAGAACAACCAGTTCGGCGAAGGAAACGTGTGGGCTGATGTTTCGGCTCTCTTTGTTGACGTGCAGGCCGAGCATTACGAACAGACTGGCGTTTTAGATGACATTAAGTTAAAGGTTCGCCACGCAATAGCCTTCACCGAGCGACCAGACCGATTCATGTACGCGAGCGATTGGCCCCTCAATCACATGAACTTCTATCGAGACTTCGTCAAGGATGCGGTACCTGAGGAACACCATGAGGCCATTTTTCACGACAACGCGAAGCAGCTCTTTGGACTCTGACAGAGCTTCGTTGCAGGTCGTGCCTACGCAACTCGCCGTGACGAACGAGACCGTCGAGACTCGCCATACTCCGAGGAACCTTATCATGCCCTTTCTGTCACGCGTTCTTTGCCTCTCGACGGTTGTCCTCGGCCTACTGTTGACGTCGATGGCTCAAGGACAAGACCGATCGGTTGAGCCAAGCACACGGCTCTTGGGGCCTGGCGAGCAAATCGTGCATGCCGAGTGCGAAGGATTTCTCCAGCAGATGGTAAGCGAGGAGCATTTTTCCGGCGTGGCGATCGTCGTGCAAGAAGACAAGGTGCGTCACGCAAAAGGGTACGGCGATGCCAATGCAGATCAGCAAAACGGCGTCGAGACAGTCTTTCACGTGGCTTCCATCACAAAGCAGTTCACCGCCGTAGCGATTCTGCAACTGGTGGCCGAAGGCAAGATCGCACTGCAGAAGCCGATCAACGATTACTTGCCGGAAAAGTATCGCTCAGTTCACTGGAACGAAGTGAAGATTGCCCATCTGTTGTCACATTCGAGTGGGATACCCGACTACGCAGTAGTGCGTGACTACTACGAGGTAGTTGAGGGCTTTTGTCTCGGCGAAACAGTCGACGGAATGGTCAGGGAGGCCATGAGCAAGGACCTCGAATTCGAGCCGGGTTCGAGGTTTCGCTATTCGAATATTGGTTTCACGCTTCTCGGAGAGATCATCGAGAATCAGACATCGATGCCGTTTGAGGAATACTTGAGGCGAAAAATCCTGGAGCCAATGGGGATGATGTCCTCGCGTATACACGGCATTGGCTACAAGCCGACCGCGAACGAGGCGTCCGGGCATCGATGGGACGAGGAATCGAAGCGTCACGTTCGAGATGACGTCGTGAGCCTCCCTGTCACGGCTCCGGACGGCGGGTTGACGACAACATTGTCGGACTTTGTTCGCTGGATCAAGATCTACACGGACTCTGACTCGCCGGTCTTGGCTAGAGAGTATGTTGTTCAGATGACAACACCACAGATTCCTACTCGCCAGAAGGATGCCAGGGGCGCTCCGCAGTCATACGGCTACGGATTGTTTCTTGGCGACAACTTGCTGAGTCATTCTGGGTACATCGTTGGATTCAGAAGTCATTTCATCTTTGATACGAAGAAACGAATTCTGATCGCCGTGTTCACGAACACCACGGCAAATGATCCAAGTCGAATTGCGGCAGATCTCTTGAATATTGCGGACAGCGATACAGGGGAGTAATTGCCCGTCGTTCTTACATGGCCTTTCGAACCAAGCCAATGTCACCTTGCGTTGCCGCCATTAGTGGCGGCCCTGGCAGCGCACCAATTGCCGCCGTCTGGTCCTGGATCCCGACGGGGTCACGTTCTCGGGGTCAGATCCGTTTTCTGGTGTCAAGTTCGCATTCGGCGCGGGATTACCGGCAGAGGAAACCAACGCCTCACCGGACCGAACGTGTCGGCACGCAAAGTCATCAACGGCGAGGCCCGAGCAAGTCCCAGCTCGACACTGGCTGCTCAATTGCCGCAAACTAATTCGCCGACGGAACACTGTACGTTCGATGCCAAACCAAATCTCGCTCGAAGGGCGAACGCCGCAGGCGAGGCCTGCCAAACACCAGATACCCGATCTGACCCCGAAGCACGACCCCGAAGCACGGCCTGGCCTGATCAACTCGTCTAACTCCTGTTATCCACGGTGCGCGGTTTGCCTAGAGTTTCTAGTTGATCAAGCCACGAATTCCCCTCACGCTCAACATGCTCCAACGGGTAACCTCCCCACTGAAACTTCGGAATGGAATAAAGCTTCTTAAGTCGATCGGGTAACGGCAGAAGTTTTAGCATGCCTTTTTGAGAATACTCTAGCGGACGGCTGAGCATCCCTTCCCAGTTGATCATCACGGTTGGCGTGTCGAGATGCGGCAAGTAGGTCAACTGATCGACTTCAGGCGGCTGGGATTCGTTGTGTATCCCACCCGCGAAGAAAAACGTCGCCGCGAACCGCTTTTTTCCAGTAACCAACTTGTCGGCCACCACCATGCATTCCGATTGCAGGCATCCACACGAAACAAAAATCAGTTTGTCGGTGTCCAGCAAACCCGTGCCGCCGACCTGTGGATATCCTTCGCGCAGAAAGTCGACGGTTCGAATCAAGTCTTTCGCCATCTTGGTCACGCCATCAACATATGCTTCAGGTGCTTGCTCCGACGGCAAATATGGAACGAATTCATCGCCATGCCGATCATGGGAAAGTCCCCGGTATTTTGGCAGCACAAGCACGCGACCTCCCGACATCATAGGAGAATAATGCAGGAACCGTTGATCGCCAGTTCTCGCCCTGCCGTCGTTGTCCAAAAAAATCGGCGACGTTCCAATCATGACTTGAAACGGCGGAGCATACTTCTTGCGATCGGGAAACATGATATAGCAACCAATCCGTTCGTGCTCGCCGTATCCCGCGTCGAATTCGACATATTGAGCTTCCACACCGTGAAAGGTCGTGGTGTGCAGTGGAGTTGCATTCCAGGGGCGATCGCGGTTGAATCGAAATTGTTCGACATACTCGTCGGGAATTGGAGTTGGCTCAGCGGGAATCTCGCGGTACGCCGCCGGCATGGCAACCGTCCATTCTGGATTTGGCTCGTAAACCGCACAACGAAAACCAACGTCCGGCCGGCGTTCGGTCGGCTCGAGCGTCACCGGATTGAATGCAGAACCATCGTCGTCCAGCCAACTTCCGCCCATCGCGTATCGATACCCGGGCTCTCCTTCGTTGAGGCACCATTCTTTGACGTTGCCGACCATGTCCAGTACGCCGTGGAAATTCGCACTTCGCATCGATTGCGAAACAGCTCGATGCAGCAGTTGCTTGCGCCCAATGTTGAATCGATTATGAGAATCGTATTCGGGCGACCACCCACTGAAGTCGGCGGCACGTAGCCAGTGGAACAGCGTTGGTAGTTGCTTCTTCTTGAAACGAGCGTAGGCCATCGCTTCGTACCAACTCACTCCCACCACTGGATGTTCCCGCATGCCGGGCGGATACATTCCGTCTGCCCAAGTTGCTGGCCCGTGCGAAACACCATTTCGATCCTTGAAGCCGTCGACGACCTTCCGCCAGTCATCGCCGAGCGATTCGTGCCAATACTCTGCTTCCTTGTAACCGCCCGCGTCGACGAATTCCTGAAATTGACCATTCGTTACTTCGTGCGTGTCGATGTGAAACGGCGGCATTCCCAACGGAATCTGCCGATTCATCAGCCATGCCACACGGCAGGCATGCGGGTTAATGTCGGTCGCCGCTAGACCGACCACAACCATATCGGGACGTGACGAGATCTGAAGTTGCCAGGTGACGACGGGTTCCCATCCGGTTTCCTTGGCGATGAACAGTTCGTCATTTCCATTTAGCTTGGCTCGAACATGAAAGTTGTGGAACGGAGACTCCGGCAAATTTGTTGTGATGGGAGTCTTGCCGAGCGACAGCCATCGACCATGCTCGAATTGTCGAGGCCGCACAAGAATCTCCGCTCCAGTTGGTTCGGATTTAATTTTCATTACTCGCCCAATACTGGCGAGCATTGTGTCAAGCTCCGCGCGGTGTTCGGGGAATCGAGTCAATGCCGAATCAATCAGAAGTCGAGCCTGCCAGGCGTCATCTTCAAGACGTGACTCGATTTCTGCAGCGACCATCTTCCAGTTCTGATGGCGTCTTGTTTCTTGAATCGTGAACCACGTTGCACTCGCCATGAGGACCAACAACAGAATCGCCGAGACTGCCGACAGCGATCGATTCCTGCGACACCATTTGACGGAGCGACCAATCCAACCAATCCTCTTCGCCGCTAACGAACGTCGATTGACAAAACGCCGCAGGTCATCGGCCAATTCCGCCGCCGTTTGATATCGATCCCGAGGTGACTTTTGGATCGCCTTCTGGCAAATGGTTTCCAGGTCGATCGGAATCTTGGCATTGATCTTCCGCGGTGCCTCAGGTTCCTTGTTCAGAATCTGAGAAAAAATTCGGTCGCGTTCTTTCGCGTTGTAGGCCGGTTTCAGCGTGATCAGTTCATAGAGCGTCACACCTAGCGAATAGATGTCGGCTCGATGATCGACTTCGCCAGCTTCGGCAGAAATCTGTTCTGGTGACATGTACCGAGGCGATCCCATCAGCTCGCCCGTCATCGTCATGGATGGCTCTTCGAGAATTCTCGCCAAGCCGAAGTCGTTGATGTGGATTCGTCCGTCGGGACCGAGCAACAGATTCGAAGGCTTGATGTCTCGGTGAATAACGCCTTCTTGATGTGCGTGCTCGAGTGCATCGGCGACTTCGGCGAACATCCGCGCCACATTGTCGTAGTAGGCCATTCCCGTCCCAAACGACGATGACCCCGAAGGCGTGTTATCCAGTGAATTGGAGATTGTCTCAGTTTCGAATAGACGCTCGGAACGTTCGTCACTGCTTTGACCCTTGGATTCGGTGCCGATCGTCGCTTCCGAAGCTGATTCACCTCGCAATTGGTCCAATACAAAATCCAGCGACGGACCTCGAACCAATTCCATGGCGTAGAACGGGATTTCGTTTTCGACCCCCGTCGTGTGGATCGGGACGATATTGGTGTGATGCAACTTTGCGGCCGCCTCGGCTTCGCGTTGAAATCGAGCGATCGATTTGCAGGAGAAATCCAAGCCGACCGAAAGCACCTTCAACGCCACTCGACGGTTCAATGACTGTTGCTGAGCTTCATAAACGATCCCCATCCCGCCTCGGCCGATCTCTCGAATCACTTCAAATTCCCCAAACGAGTGCGGGGCATCGATCTGAGGCAAGATGGAATCGGCGAAGTCGTTGGCATCCAGGAATGCATCTTCGCCGAAATGAGCGCTGAGCAATTTCTCGAGCCGAGAGCGAAACTCGTGGTCGTCACCGCAATGTTGCCGGACAAAATCGAGGCGTTCGTCCGAACTGGCGATTTCCACCGCCCGAAGAAACACCTCTTCAAGGGCTTGCATGGTACTTCGATTCGCGCTGGGATGATTCATGGTATTGCTTTCCCCAACTCGTACGCAAGCCCCACCTGAGATTGAGCAATTGCCAGGTTGTTTTAATGTCGCATGCGGTGCCGGCAAGATGCTATTAGACCAGGTATTGCGACTAAAAGCGAAAGGTGTGTGGTTGGTTCAGGTACAGCTTGACTTAGCCGCATGCCCTGTTCATAACCCCCACCTTGAAACGCGAACACCAGATCGCTTGTGTCAAAATCACCGTCGCCGTTCCAGTCGCCTTCGGCCCAGCCGGAGTTCATCGCGATGCCGTCTTCATAATCTCCTGATTGAAATACTTGTACGAAGTCCACACTGTCAAATCGACCATCCAGATTGGCGTCGCCAATCCAGGTGCTCTTGATCTCAGCGACCCATGTCTGGAGATCGAAAGGATTCACAACTCCATCATGATTCAGGTCGAAACGCGGATCGTCGTCGTCGGTCGCAATGGCTGCAGTGAGTTGGTCGATGTCTTCAACGGTGAAGGCGGAGTCACCATTGAAGTCACCCGGCAGCGCGAATCGAAACTCAACGACGTATGCACCGAAGCGACTCCCTACCGAGCTGGGTGGCGAGGAAAAGACAATGCTGGAATACTGATTGGTGAAATCGGTCAGCGATGATGACTCCAGGGATCCAGTCCAATCCCATAAGAGGTTCCCGGCGGAAGGATTGTAGAAAAACGGCGAATCAAATTCTGTAACATAATCAAATTCTTTCGTGCCGTGTGGGGTGAGCTGATTCTCGGTTGATACCGTAAATGTACCGCTTCGAACGGTCGTCTCGTCATCGCCGATGTTCTCGGCAAACGTCGTGCTTGGTCTTTCCATGCCGGTTGTCGAAAAACGGAAGACCGTATTGCTAAGCGTGATTTCTCGCGGCGAGTTCACCATATCGGCGTCCGGGCGCCACGCGAACCCAGTGAGAACTGCGCCTCCGTCCGGAAGTCCATCGAAATCCTCGGATGGAAAGATCTGCTGAAATCGAAACAAAGATGGGCAGCAGCTTTCTAGCAGAGCACCCTCACCTTCCAACTCGGCATAGTCCTTGGGTGATACGATTCTTAGGTCTTGCGCTGCGGTGAACTGGAAGCCAGAAAGCACGAGGAGAATCACAGAAGGAATCGCATGCAGGGGGCATCGAATAAGCATGTCATCACCTTTCGGCTTCGTGCTGAATCGGACTGAATTTGAGCATCGAGAATGTCCGAGCCATCGGCCGGTCTTGTCGAAATCAAATAATTGGACGATGCGTGTAACGAATGCACGAATAATCAGTGCGAGAAATCGCGCCGAAACACCCCACCGCCACGGAGGGTTTCGGCTGCAATACGAATAAACCAGATTTCGGCGCCGAAATGCTTGTTCGTCGCTGATTTCCGTTTTCACAACCAGGCGCGGAAGAAGGTCCTATTCCGTTCGGCGGTGCTGGCCGCGACAAAAGTGAAACGCAAAAATGCCCATCAAAGCAAGGATCGCGCTAGAAGGTTCGGGAACGACATGCCCGCCCGTGCCGTTCTTGCTGAACATGACGAGTTCCCCGGGTTCCAGGCCGGCAATCTGGATGTGATAGCGGCTGATCTCGCCGGGAAACTGGCTGTCATCGAACGTGCGGTCCTTGATCATCGCGGACGTGGCGGTCCTTGACATTTCTGCCGGTAAGATCTGACCGT
This sequence comes from uncultured Planctomycetales bacterium, assembly GCA_963826795.1. Taxonomy (GTDB): domain Bacteria; phylum Planctomycetota; class Planctomycetia; order Pirellulales; family Pirellulaceae; genus CAWGYT01. The sequence continues at coordinate 12,966 of CAWGYT010000002.1, forward strand.
CACCCTCGGCCGTGTTCGTGATCTGATAGGCAACCGGCTGATCGCCGTTGAAGTTACCCACCCACTCCCTGAACACGGCATTCGGTTTGTCGCTGTTCCAGGTCAATTGCGATGAATACGTGAAGCTTTCGCCTGCGCCGACATCAATTGCATCGGGTTCCCACGTAACAAACACGTCCAACACACCCTCGTCGTTGGCGGGGAAGAAGCCGCCGCCCGACACACTGGAGGCCTCGCCCGGTTCACCGACGCTGAAAAAGGGATCAATACAATAGGCATCGACAAGATTGAAGGGTGCTTGCGCAACCGGGTCGCCCTGGCTTGAGCAGAGTGCTGAGTCCGAAATCGTCCCGGTGATCCACGAGTCAATTCCCGCCAGCTCCGGCGCATTCGGGCTCGTGGCCAAGTGGATGCCACTATAGCGTTGCCCTGGGCTGATCAATCCGTTCGTGAATTCGATTCGTTGATCGTTATTCGAAAGAGTGTAGCTTCCGAAGATATCCGAAAGAATCATTCCGTCGCCATCGACGTCGCCGAACGTCGCGTCAATCGGTTCGCGCACGATCGTGCTGGGATCATCTGTATCTGTCCCCGTTCCGATGATCTCCAGTCCGAATCCGGTAATGTTGTAGTCCGTATCGTTGTAAAACGCGAGGTTGTCGAGGCCTTCATTTCGAGGGTCGCCGGAGACGTAGGAAAAAATCTCATTGGGGAGTGCGGTCCAAAAGGGGTGTAGTCCGAGTTCGGTTTGGACTCCGTTAACGGCTTGGCGCACGCCAACCGAAGCTTCTCCTGGTCCCGTCCCTTCAATTCGATTGAATACCGGTTCGATAACGAGTTGGGCCGATGCGGTTGCCGGAACACAAATCGCGATTGCAAGTGCAGTCAATCCCGCCAGCCCGGAAGCATAAAAAACTCTCAGTTTGTACATCTCGAAACCTCCAAAATTCTGAAATAAGAAAAAACAAATCTCTGGAAAAAGCAAATCTCTGGCACTAGGAAGAACGCAATCGATTGACTCCTTCCGTAATGCGAAATCGAAATCACTCGCCCGCCCTCTACTTTCCATGGGTTGTTGGCCTTCCGGTGCATCGAGTTCCCCGTGCTGCCGGCGTTATCGGCGACGCTTCATGGCAACAAGCCCCAGCAGCACAATCGTCCCAATGCCCGTTGCCGGCTCCGGCACGGCAACCGCTTGCGCACCTCGAGGACCTTGTTCGAATCCACCATCTTGAAACGCGAACACCAGATCACCCGTGTCAAAATCACCGTCGCCGTTCCAGTCGCCTTCCGCCCAACCGGAATTCATCTCGATGCCGTCTTCGTAAAGGCCAGCCTGAAAGACCTGGACCAAATCACCGCTATTGAAATCGCCGTCGAGGTTGGCGTCGCCGATCCAAGTGCCTTTTAACTCATGGACCCACTCTGCCAGGTCGCTTTGGTCGACCGAACCGTCTCGGTTGATGTCAAAATCCGCGTTTTGCGTGAGGATTCCATTTGCGAACTGGTTCACGTCCGCGACATCCAAGATCCCGTTTCTGTCGAAGTCTCCCAGGTGTTGGTTGATCGTCATTAGGAGCTGCGGACGACGATCGATGGTGTTGCCTGCGTACACGCGAAATGCCGATTCGCCGATCGATTGAATTCGAAAGGCGGATACAGGGTTTGCTGAGCCGGATGAGTAGTCCTGTCGAACGAAATCGGTGACATCGAGTTCCACAAAACGTCCCGCGTCCTCGCCTTCAGCGGGGAGCCGCATCCCCGTGTCAACGTAGGACTCATCCGCAAAACTATCGCTTGAGATGACAAAGTCGCCATCGGTCTGACTGTGCCACAAGGACAGTTCAGCGGTATCGGAATCGCTCGTAGGATCGACGAACAGCCGCAACTTGGCTTCATCCAGCTTTAGCGCAGCGGCGAGAACTTCCGGCAGATCAAATTGCGATACGAATCGGCGCGAATCATTGACAGTCGTCGCCGGCGTAAGTCGCAAGTCTCGAGCTGATTGGTCTCTGGCTTCGAACAACGCCTTGGGGCCCAATTCGATTTGCAACGGTCCTGAATCAGGCGAAACGTTTTGGCCGTTCAGCAAGTCCTTCAGTTCGACAATGCCCTCGGAAAGCCGGACTTCGTCGACCACTCCGTGCAATTGATGCCGAAAGGTTTCCGATGCGAAGCCGCCGATCGCGAAATGGTTCGTGGCATTCAGGGGAACGTGAGGCGTTGGCCGTGGCGCCGTGTTGATTTGCAATCGATTGCTCTCGAGATCATGAACGTAGAACGTCGCTTCGCCGGGATCAAGATCGAACGCGGATGCCAGGAAGTAGTCTTTGTCTTCGTCGATCAGAACCCGCGATTCGATGTGCTGCCAGTCCAAGCCATCCGAGGTGACCAGGAACAGTTCGCGAGGTTGCGATCCGCCTCGACCGTCCATGCGAACATGGAGCGTCCATCCGAATTCAGAGAGGCCAGCCACTCCGCTGGCGTTTGCAGGATTGGTCTGCGCTACCAGATGAGCCGACATGTTGGATGCGCCGAAATTGTGTATGTTCGCGAATAGCTCGATCGTGAAATCGTCGTCCAGAAGCGGGCCATCTTCGCTGATCAGCTCGCCGACGCCGGGACCGAAACTGGCTCCCCCCAGATTTTCACCAATGCCGGATGATTCATTGGGAAATAGCGAGCCACGATCGCCGGCTGGGAGCGAAACCGATTCCGCCTCGACTCCATTGAATTCCAAATGGGCGTTTCCGACAGAATCCATGAAAAAGTCGTTCCCTGGTTCCAGACGCCAATGACCGACAACATTCGCCTGTGCCCAGGCGTGCTGAGCGAGGCCGAACAGGCAGATCGTCAAGAAGCTGAGACGCAGCGAGGGCAAAAACCGCTGCACGAAGGCAGAGGCGTTGAGGATGGTTTGCATTTGACAATTTCCGTCTGGTACAGGTGAATTGAGTCTGCCACTACCTACTGCGACAAACAAACCGGAAACACCTCACCGTCAAAAGACTTTTTTTGCGGTCGGCGAGCGCGAGCAAGTGACGCTCGTTCGGAGGCGGGGTAGCCCTCGAAGCGGGGAAGAGCCTGAGAGCGAGTCAGCGAGGCCAACGGCTGCTTTGGCAAGCAGGGCGTTCACCCAAATTTCACTCGCCGTCCAATTCGGTCTTCAGCCAAGCTCGAGCAAAGGCCCAATGGCGTTCCGCGGTGCTCAGCGAAATGCCGAGTGCGTGGGCAGCTTCGGTTTGAGTCATCCCGGCAAAGAAGCGAAGCTTGACAAGATTCGATTTCACGGGATCAAGTTCATCAAGATGCACCAGCGCTTCGTGCAGCGCCAGTAGTTTTTGATCACGCGTGTTGGACTCAGCGTCCAGGTCGCTTAGCTCAACACGCTGATATCGCCCGCTTCTTTTCAGCGCGTTCTTGCGGCGAACTGCTTCGATCAGAATGCGCCGCATCGCTTCGGCAGCAGCCGCGAAAAAATGGCTGCGTCCGCTCCAAGGCGGAGAATTATCCGCTGGACCGACCAAACGCAGATAAGCTTCATGAACCAGCCCGGTGGCCTGCAGCGTATGATCTGGACGTTCGTTGCGCAGCTTCGCTTGCGCCATGCTGCGTAGTTCGCGATAGACCAGCGGCAGCAGTTGCTCGGTCGCTTGGCGATCGCCAGCGTCAATCTCGGACAAGATACGGGTCACATCGGACATGGCACGATTATAGCCTGAGGAATCATTGCTGCCCTTTGGTGAAAGTCGCAGCGGTGAAAGGTACCGCCCGCAGTTCCGGGACGTAAGAAGTGTAATCAAATTGATCGCGATGTGTGATGCCTGGTGGCCGGCGAGCGGCTGCGTTCGTGCACAAGGTCGAACCGTCAGTGCCCGTCCTTGGGCAATTGGCCGGCGATCAAGACTTCGATTCAGTGAATTTTCGGCGGCCGCACGGACACGGTCCTTCAAAACCGCGGGCGAGCGTCTTGAACGTCGTCGGTTGCGGGAGACTGAAGATCGCTTTGAATGCCAGCGGGGCCCGACGGGCATCGTGTCGGTAGATGGAATCTGTAGACTGTCTTGAGATGGGGAATCTTGAGATGGGGAATCATCCGCTGGGACTGTTATTTGCTCGATTCCGCCGGAGTGCGTTTCTAAGCATCAGCAGGCACCCCTCATTCCTCGGCGGGATGTCCCGGACTCGCGAGCAGGCAACGGCCACCGGTGAAATCCCTCTCGTTCGATTCGCTGAACGTCACGAGCAGTCCCGAAATCGCTCTCTTTTAATGAGTTCTTGGGATTTTGAGACGGCAATTTGAGACAACCGAGCCTAAGTCGATGTTCCCGTTGGGAATGCGGCGACGGCAGCCGCGGCGTTTCCTCAAGTAGAGGGGGCAACTAGATTTACTTGATTTACTTCTCCCGAAGCCGTCTACTGGTAGCGTGCATGGCGGCGACGGTAACGCTGACCCGCGACAATTGCGTCATCGAACGAACCATTTTCTGCAGTTTCCCCTGAATTGACTTCGGACGGGTTGGGAGCCAGATCCGTCGATAGCCAACAGTCGGAGAACTCAGGGCTTTGGGCTATAATGCGGTTTGAGAGGTGGCCGACCCTTTGGTCTCGCTAAGCAGAATGCCATGGATATTCAACAAACACTTGCCGACCTTTCGACACTTCCCATCGACGACCGCTTGCGTCTGGTTCAGTTGCTTTGGGACTCGATACCGGCCGAGGCTGAGGTCACCGTTTCAGACGAACAGCGAATTGAATTAAACCGCCGCATCGCAGCCCATGACGCGGACCCAGATTCAGCGATGAATCGAGAGGACCTCGAGCGCCGGCTCAAGGATTGAGATTGATGCCGCTCATTCGTTTTCGCCCGGAAGTGGCGGACGATTTACGAACTGCTGTCGACTGGTACGAAGCGAAGAGAACCGGTTTAGGTGATGAGTTTCTCGGTGAATATTGGTCAGCGATCGATCGAATCATCGACCAACCGCAGGGGTATGGCCTAGTTCACGCGGGGCTGCGAGCTTGTCGCCTATCCAGATTTCCTTACGTGATTCACTACCGCTGCAGCGAAGAAGAAATTCTCGTAGTCGCGGTGATGTTCGGTGGACGCGATGCTCCCGCGTGGTTCGAACGAGAGTAGATTGCCGCAGAAGCCGACCCTCGTGACACGCAGCTCCGCAAAGGCAACCGTCCCGAATAGCGTTCGTGCGGTCGCGAGTGGGAAGGGCTAAGATAACGGAGCAGCGTCGGTCGGGTCGGGCGATCGAGAAAAGGCGATCTCTGCCTCCCTTTTTCGGGGACTGGGTAATTTGTTAATTGGAACCGATCACGCATTCATGTTACCCGCGGCCGAGTTGCGATGATCGGTTGGAAAGTATAGATCTTGCCCAGTCCCCGAAAAAGGGAGGCAGAGGTCGATCGATCGGAAAAAGGGAGGCTTGGCAGGAATCCAGACGGTCTAAGATTGAATTTTCGGAGACCGAGACCGAGACGGACTAGTCGGCGGTGGCAGGAGAGGCACACTTCAGACCGTTTGCTTGCGGCTCCTCCACGTGACGCCGGCGGCTGTTGATCTAGACAGCAAACTCCGGCAGCAAACTCAAGCGATTGCAGGCAAACTCAAGGCGCGAACTCAGACGGTCTACTTCCCTGCACTCCACCGGTGGCGAACAACGCACCCATCGTGAATCGCATCATCCAACGGTTGTTGATCGGGACGCATCAACTGCTTCCGCAGCTCCGCGGGCACCCCTTCATCAACCGATGCGACGCCCACCTCCGGCCGGGTCGCTCTGAGATCCCACTGCTCCCAAGTCGGATCCGTGCCGTCAGGGAATGCTCGCGCAGGGTTGGCAACCGTTTCAAAGCTATTGCCGACCTCTGCGGACCGCGTTTCGATTGCCTGCAGAACCCCGACCAGGGTGCAAAACGCAATCAGAGCAAGACGCTGATCGAATGCGAAACCATGCACCCAAAAAATCCCTCTTGGCAAATGTCGATGCTCAGCAGACGTAACACCCTCGAGTGAACGTGATCCGAAGAGCCTGCTAGGTGTCTGGTGCAAAGCGGCTAGGGGAAAACTCAAACGAGGAAAGCCGCAATCGGCCATCCCTCGGCTGGCATCTCATCTTGCTAATCCCAACCAAACTTTCAGGAAATCCATTGCAAATGGTGCTTCCGAATATCACACTGCTGTCTTGAAGAGGCTGTCGCGCGAACAGGAAGCAAGCATGCTCGTGTGGGTTTCCGTTTTGAGGCGGCGAAGGTAGCGTTGCCTTCGCGGTGATTGACTGTTTTGTGAAGCGAGGGTCTTGGCAATGAGTCTCCTGAGGCGGGCGGTTCTTGTTGTATTTGTTGTTGGTTCTGCCGGATTGTTGACATGGTCGTGTCCCGCGGAAGCGGCCGAATTACTCTACGTGTTTCAGCCGAACAATCCCGAACTGGACGACCTTCTTATTGAGCATTTTGAGCAGCGTCACAACGTGACCTCTTTGGATTCTGCCGATCCGGAGCTGCGCAATGCAGCGCTGAGTGCAGATGTCGTATTCGTGGCAGAATCGATCGGCTCGGGAACGATTGATCCCGACGTGAATGGAACCGTGTTTCATGATGTTTCGACACCGGTAGTCATCGCAGAAGCGTTTGCGTGGGACAATGCGTTTCTGACCGGTGACATTATTCACTTCGACTTCGGCAACACAGGACGCCCCGAGGCAATCGACGCGGATGAAGCGCTCACCGAACTACTTGACACAATCTACATCGCCGACCCGACGCACCCGCTGGCCGCGGGGTTTTCCGGTCCGGTGAAGGTGTATGAAGAACCATTCAGCTTGAACTATGCAGCGGTTGAATCACTCGGTTCCGGCGCCAAGGTCGTTGCGACAGTCGACGAGGCCGGGCAGTACGCCACCACGTTCGTGTACGAGGCAGGTTCAGAACTGGCCGACGGCTCCATCGCTGCTGGTAAACGGATTGCGTTATTTTTGGGGCAAGGCTCGTCCCTGCCGGTTCCTCCCGGTCCGCTTTTGAATTTCGATTACATCAGCGACGATGGCCTTAAACTCATTGATGCGGCGGTTGATTATGGCCTTGGACTCGGCGGTGTGCCGGGTGATTTCGACGGCAGTGGCGTCTTGGACCTGCCGGACATTGACCAGTTGACGGCAGCGTCGGCAAGCGGCAACGGCGACACCAAGTACGACGTCAATCAAGACGGCAGGGTCGATCGTGGTGACGTGGAATTGTGGATCAAGAGCAGAGATTTCGCATTTTCCTGGATCGGCGATTCTGATCTCAACGGGCTCTTCGAGAGTGGTGACTTCGTAAAAGTGTTTACGGAAGGTAAATACGAGACGAATCAGCCGGCCGTGTGGTCGCAGGGCGACTGGAACGGCGATGGACTATTTGACTCGTCCGATTTCGTCGCAGCCTTCACCGATGGTGGATACGAAGTGGGCCCCCGCTCAGAAGTGGCCGCGATCCCTGAACCCGCGAGCATCTTCCTCATGGCAGTCGGACTGGTGATCCTCAGATTGACTCGCCGTTGAGATCGGTGTGTCTGCCAGGATTTCTTGCACGAAGCGAGTGCTGCTGTCAGGGAGTACCAGACGGTCTATTGTCCGCTCCTTCCGCTAAGGGCCCGCCCGCGGGCAAGGCCGTACTGCTGACGGCGGAGTTCGGGAGCTGACCGCATGCTTCAAAAGCCAACGTCGGGCACGACCTCCGGCAGTTTGATTGTCGAGGCAGCCCTCCAATTCATGGATCAGCAAGACGAGCTATAGCCACAAGGGGTTGCCTTTGTCGGATGACGACTCGTCGTGGCCAGTTCGGCGGTCGGGAAAGGAAAATGGTCTCGAAAGCGGGCCCCAAGTCGGCGTTGGATTCGCGCGGGTGGTCGACGCGAGACTGCGCGCCATCTCAACACTCCACCAACACTCCACGCGTAGGCGACGATGGGCTACGCGACGCTGAACCCGGCGCTGAGCCTTGATTTTCCGGCGAACACGTAGCCCAGCGTCGGGTGGCGTCGCGTCACCATCGAACTCCGGAGCGGAAGGTTAGAGGTTCGAATCCTGTCGGGGATACTTCCTCTATACCGCGCTGCAGATCGATGCAGTCTCGACTCACCGAGTGCAGCTCGGTGCAAAAACTCCGCCCCCGTTTGGAGTTGGGGCGACTCTTCCGCGGCCAACTCTCGCCGCTCGGCCAAGTGCAGCTTGATGCAATTCGATGCAATTCGAGCCCAGGAGAGGAGAGCTGTATAGCACCCTTTCTGGCACCCTTGTCACCACTGTTGGCACGTTTTTCCGGGCAGAACGGGGCTGCAGTGCGGTCGATTTCGGGCCAAAGGGCCGAGGGTCGGTACAGAACGGACTATTTCCGGGGCTACTTCAGGAGGCCTGGAATCGCTCGCGAGAGAGACATTAGTGCAACAGCGTCGTTCGTGATTTGTGGCAATTCTGGATTCGAAGAGAACTTGACGATGACGTTTCGCCTCAGCGGGTCGACAAAACAGTGTTGACCCCAGCGTTGCAGAAAAACTGCTTTGTGGCCAAGCCTTCGGGAGGGCGAAGCTCCTGCTGAGCCTTCTTTGACAGCGTCTTCCGCTCCTGCGGCTCGGCAGGAGCCTCGCCCTCCCGGTGCGCCTGGATCTCACCGGATGTGAGATCCAGCAACAAGCGATGGCAAGTTCGAAGACCCCTGGTTTTCTCAGTCCAACTCACACTCGCAAAGAATCCTTTATGCAACTACAGGGTGAACCCACCAGGAAAGTATTTTGCGAACGGATCGTTGAACTTGTCGCGCATTGTATGGATGACCTCCTCGGTCAGGACCACGTCTCCGAATTCTGATCAGGCAGGTGACAAAATATGAGTACGCTCCCCGGCCGAATGCGTTTCTTTTCCAGGGAGTAGTCAACTCTTCCCGATGCTCTACGGATAAGGAAGGCGGCCTCCGCGAGAACCGATCGAAAGTCTTCCATTTTTCAGTGAACCACTTCCAGTCAACGGCGTCTATACCCTTACTCACCCGGAAGAGGCGTTCGCCTCAATGAATAATCATCAAGGCTGAAGGAACAGGAACAATGACTTCAAGACGGCTGAGTACCAGGCAGAACGCGACGCCCGCAAGGGGCGGGTGTTTTGGCGGCATCGCTTGTGAACAAGCGAATATGTTGCCGTCGCATCCCTTGCGCTTGTGACATTCGGCCGTATTCTTGCGAATCACGCAAAGCTCGGTGTCACGGCGACATCGGGCTTTTTTCGTGGATCCATCCAACACAGAAAGACGGACTGGTAGCTGAGACGCGACCAACCTTCGGTCCGTGCCCGGCACCTGCCTGAAGTGCAGGAGACGAGGATTCGAGCGCCTCCCAGTCCACTTCGTGAAAGGTGTGCGCACACAAGAACACTACACGGCCCGTTCGTCTAACGGCAGCGACCAACCTGCGGTCGGTGCCCGGAGCCCCTCAAGCTCGCGATACGGGTTCAAGTCCCGTACGGGTCACTGATACCGCCAAGTGGCGGAACTGGTATACGCGCGACGCTCAGAACGTCGTGTCCGCATCGACATGCGAGTTCGACTCTCGCCTTGGCTACTGATATTGCAGGTGCGGCTGGTGCCCAACTGACTTTCATACGGTCGGTGCGCTCGGTTCGAAACCGAGACCTGCAACTCGCGGGTGGGCCAGTGCTCATTCGGGCCTCATAAGCCTGAACCGCCGGGTGCGACTCCCGGACCCGCCACTTGCGGCCGAGTACGCAAACAGGCAAAGCGGTCACCGACCAACGCTGCGCGTCGGTGCCCGGAGCGTGGCGATTTTGCAGGTTCGATTCCTGCCTCGGTCACTGACAACAATCCCGTGGTCCAACGGCGAAGACGCCTGCGTCGGGCACCGACTGCGCAGCGTTGGTCGACAGGAGAGTGCCCGTTCGATTCCAGCCGGGATCACTTGAGAGTAATGGTCTGTAGGTATTCCGGCAGCACACGTCCGTGGTAAGGCGGAGACCGGGTTCGACTCCCGGACGGACCTCTCAAAACGACATTCGGGCCGGCATGCCGTTGGGGGCGACTGACCCTTGCAAGGTCGGTGTGATGGGTTCGACTCCCATGCGGTCCACTGACATTTGAAAACATACGGAAGGTAGCCGGATACGGCTCGCCGGGCCGGTTTGCTAAACCGTGCGACCATCGGGTCATGTGGGTTCAAATCCCATGCCTTCCGCTTAACTGAAATGGCTCGATGGTGAAACGGACATCATGTCTCGCTTCTAACGAGATGGTCCAGGTTCGAATCCTGGTCGGGCCACTGACTGAACAAACGGAAGGGCAACCCGATTGGCGACGGGACCCGGTTGGAAGCCGGTCGAGCATTTTCAAAACGCCTTGCGGGTTCGACTCCGGGCACCGACGCGAAGCGTTGGTCCCTTCCGCCTGTACTGAGGATCGTATTTCGTTTTTGGAGGACTGAACCATGAACGCGCACTTGATTGAACGACATTTCGGGAAGATCGGTGCACGCGCCAAGGTTCACCCGGATATGCGACGCGATCGCACCGGCGTGACGATCGATATCGCCCACGACGGTGAGGGCGAATTCTTCGACATCGCGCTGACTCAGCCTCGGCTGGCCGACGTGCGGGTCGTGGATACTCAGCCGCGGATTCGGCATTTGCTGCTGATGTCCGAGCAGGAAGATGGAAAGCACAAGTTCCTGTGCGGACACGACGAGCGGCACTGGTTCGTCGCCGCGGTACCGGAGCGAGCTTCGGTATCGAACGTCAAGACGGCGTTCGAGGCTCTGAAGCCGGTAACCGTGCGTCAGCGCGAGGACCGGCTGAAGGTCAAGTCGCGGAAGCGGAACCGCCGGCGCAACGAGGCCTTCATCCGCCAGGGTGAGTGGTTCTTCGTGCCTGTGCCGGATTGGCTTCGCGTCGACGAGCGACTGATCTTCCGCAACGAGCCGATCGCGCGTGGTGGCGGAAAGCCTCACATGTGCGAGGAGCTGGTGCGGCAGGGTGGTGAGCTGGTCTACGTTAGCCCGCAGCATCCGCAGGGTCTGACGGAGATGCAGCACCGCCGGCTGATCAGCCGCAACCCGAAGCTGCGAAACCTGCAGTGGGTCGTGCACCGTCGCAACCCGCTGGTGTTCGTACGCGGAAAGGTGCGCCACGCCGATCACAAGACGATTGTCCTGGACGGCTGGCACCAGGTGCTAATGAACACCGAGACACAGTCGGTGGCCATGCGCCACGTGGCGTTTATTGACTGACAACTTCAACCTGGGCCGTCGCACTTCGGTGACGGCGGCCCACATTTAGCGTGGTGTACGTGGTAGGCACGCCTGCCTGTGAAGCAGGAGGTATGGGTTCGACTCCCTTCGGTCACCCTTCGGAACAGAGAAAAGGAATCGATCATGGTAGCGAAGATGCTGCAGCGGCCGGCGCTGGTGCTTGAACCGCAACTGGCAGCCGGTGAACGTCGCCACCGTGGCGCGGGCACTGGTGCTGTTGTGGAACGAGTCGGCGCGGGTCGTCGATCCGTCCGACTACCAGACCTACACCTGGGAGGATTGGTCGAAGCTGCGGCCCCGCGGCGACGAGCGGTACATCCAGGCCGTACGGTTTCGGCTGCGTGTGCCGGAAGTGATTACGTTGACCGACTACGATCGGTTGCCTTCGGCGGCCGTGTCGTTCAGCCGGCGGAACATTTTCAAGCGTGACCACTACACGTGCCAGTACTGCAGCCGCCAGCCCGGCAGCGAGGAACTGACGATCGACCACGTCGTGCCTCGAGCCCAGGGTGGTGAGTCGCGGTGGGACAACTGCGTGCTGGCCTGCTTGACGTGCAACCATCGCAAGGCGGACCGCACGCCACAGCAGGCCAAGTTGCGACTGCGCAAGCAGCCAGCCCAGCCGAAGTGGAACCCGCTTTACACAGCGCACGAAGTGCGAATGGAAAGCTGGTCGAAGTTCGTCAGTGAGGCGTACTGGAACGTCGAGCTGGCGAAGTAATTGGCAACGATCGCTCCCGGTTTCAGTCGCCGGGAGTGTTTTTCACACGAGTGTGCTCCTGGGAGGGCAGCCAGCCTCCAAAACTGGCGGACGGGGTTCGACTCCTCGCGCTCGTGCTTGATGCCGACGTGGCTCGACCTCGTGCTTGATGCCGACGTGGCTCGACCGAGAAAGGCGCCGGTCTTGACAGTTTCTATTGCTATTGGCGGTTGATGCTGGTGCGAATCCAGTCGTCGGCTCTGGATGGAAGAGACGTCCCGATGGTGTAACGGACAGCACAAGACCGTCCTAAGGTTTTGGTCCTGGTTCGAATCCAGGTCGCGATACTGACTTACAAGTGACGCCCTGCGAGTGTGATGGACGGCATGGCAGACTTCGAATCTGCCGGACGAGGTTCGATTCCTCGGCGGGGTGCTGAAAGAGAATAGATGTCGCCGGAGTGTGCCGGATTCGCACGCGAGCCCGCGAAGCTCGAAGTTCAGGTTCGATTCCTGGCGGCGACACTTGGTGACGCTGGAGCCGGATGGCCAGGCGGCTGCCTGGGGCACCGCCGCGAAGCGGTGGTCTACAGCTTCAAGTGAGTTCGATTCCCACCGGCGTCTCTGACCGACCAACTGCCGGTTCGGACTACATGTTTCTCTTTTAAGTCGTCTCGCATGCGTAGCGACAGGGTTGCCATGGTGTTGTCCCTATGAATAACGAGCCAGGAATTCCTGGGGCGTGATGACCGTCCAATCGTGCGGCTTCAAGTCCGGCGCGAACGCAGCTAGACAGCACCTACACCGGCGATTATTTCACGTTTAAAAAGTCGCTGGGCTGCTGTGTGGCACCATCACCTGCTCCAACGCGGCAATCACGCGTGACGCCCCCAATCTTTACCCTTGGCCTGCGCCCCGAAGCCGAATTCGGCGTGCGCGGATTTCTCCGTGTCGACTGAGCAGCTCGCCAGCGGCATCACGATTCGAGTTCGCGGTACGCATGGTGCTGGCGAGACGCCAGCGCCACGCGGCCGTGTTGGCGATAAGTGATCAACGGCCGGGGATCCGCGGGGATGTAGGAATGTCCCCGTTTCTTCCCGCGGCAGGTTCGTCATTTGGCCGGAGGTTCGTCATTTGGCCGGAAAGTGCTGGAAATCCGACGGCCGCTTTCGTATACCTTGGTGTTTGCGGAACCTGCACGCATGGGAGACCTCGTCGTCGAGGGATGCAATGCGCAACATGGCCTTTGGTTTGCTGCTTTTCGTACTGCTCGGGGCCGCGCCGTCCCCAGCAGCGGAGATTACGCGTTTCCGTTTCCAGGTCCGCGACCTGGCGGGGTCGCCTGTTGAGGTCGTGCACGTCGGTGACGAGTTCGAACTGCAGGTCCATCTTCGTGACGTTCGTCCTGAACCGCTAGGAATTCTCTCCGCTTATTTGGATGTGGAGTATGATCCGCGTCTCGTATCGCATGTCAGCGACAGCGTTGTGTTCGGCGACCAATTCGGTGTGATTACCAGCGGAAGCACAAGCGCCGTTGGCGTCCTGGACGAGATGGGTTCATTCGCAAACGGGATTCTAGAGATCCCCCCCGTGCCAAGGCTCGTCGGTGCCCAAGAGACACTCTTGCTCTCGGCTCGCTTCCGTGCCGTTCAAGTTGGGTCGGCCACGTTCACGGGAAACCCTGCCGACACACTGCCCTTACACTCGATCACCGTCCTCGGCTTGGACGATGCGGTTGCCGTGGACGACGTCTATTACGATGCGGTGGATGTCACGATTATCCCTGAGCCTACCTCTTTCATAATCGCCGGCGGGGGCGCGTATTCGTAATTCTGGGCTTACGTCGCAGGCGGACGCCTCGCCGCACGGGAAATAATGGTCAACTGCCATGACGGGAGCAGTATTGGATGGTGCGGGGCCCGACCGACGTCGCCGAACGCGAAGCCGTCCGGCTGCGCCGATCTCGCAACACGCGTCTGGCGGGATTCGACGTCTTGGAAGATCGGCGACTGCTCGCATCCGACTGGCAGAATGCCATCGATCCTCTCAATGTTTCGGGGGATATTGAGGGGTTCATCAGTCCCTTGGACGCGCTGCTGATCATCAACGAGCTGAATCAGCCGCAGATCGGCGACCCTGGCACGGGACGCCTTCCGCCGGCGGACCAGATCGACGAGGCGCCGCCCCCATTCCTGGACGTCGACGGCGACGGCTACGTCTCGCCGATTGACGCGATTCGCGTGATCAACGGACTCCGTGACCCCAGCTATCCGGCCGCTCCATGCGATTTCCCGGAACATCGAATGGAGTTTATCGTCGCGGTGGACGACGCGCCCGCGGCCGGGGGACTCGCCAGCCGGTACATTCCGGGCAACTCGGACTTCGTGGGCGACGTCGGGCCGTTTGTTCCGGCCCGGAATGGGCGGTTGGGGATTGCGAGTTTTCCGCTCGATCAAGATTACGCTCCCGACATCATCTCGGTCTCCCCGGCGACCGACGAAGTCTTGATCTTTCTGGACACTCCCAGTGGAATCCTGGACCAGCCGGCCAGGTACTCCAGCGGCGGTTCGCGTCCGATCACGGTGGCCGTCGGAGATTTCATCGCCAGTGGTGCCAGCGACATTGCGGTGGGCCATTCCGATGGCACGATCGGCTTTCTGGAAGGCCATGGCGACGGCACGTTCTCTCCTCGACCGGATCTGTCGATCCCCGGCTTCAGTCCCATCCTGGACCTGTCGAGCGCCGATTGGGACCGGGACGGCGACCTGGACTTGGCCGTCAGCGGCAGCAGCCAGATCGCCGTCGTCGCCAAAGACAATGACCTGTTGACCACCGCGCCGCTGGTGAATGGAGATTTTTCTCAATCTTTGACCGGATGGTCGGCGCGGGCGATGGGAGGTCGCGGCATCGCCGGGTCGGTGACCGCATCGGATGGGGCGGCCCGCCTGCAGGAAAATGATTCGTTCCTGGTTTCCTTGCGACAGACGTTTGTCGTTCCTCCTTCGCCTCAAGTGCTCACGTTTGATCTCGTCTCGCTGTCATTAGAAGACGCGCCGAGTGGTCTTCCCGATGCCTTTGAGGTCTCGTTGCTCGACGCCGACGGTAATTCGCTCGCATCCACGATTGATGAGTGCGCGACCGCGTTTTTTACGCGCGAATCCCGGCGGTGTGGTCTCGATCGCAGACGGTGTCTCGCAGAGCGGAATCCGGGTTACGCTCGATATTTCAGGGCTGGCACCCGGCACGGCCGCCACCTTGTTCTTCGATCTGGTTGGCAATGACCCGGGGGGCAATTCATCCGCCGTCATCGACAACGCACGGGTGTATCCCGATGCCATTCAAGTCAACACGTTTACGACCACGTTGGTCGATGATTCGTTGGACGGCACCGGCGCTGTCTCGCATTGCGACGTGGACGCCGACGGTGATGCGGACTTGATTCTGGCCGACCGCCGGGGCGGATTGATCGTCCTGGCCAACGATGGGTCGGGCAACTTTCAGCAAGGGGGCGCAGTGCCCGCCGACAACGGGCCGGACGATGTCGTACCGCCCGCCGCGCCGGCGCGGGTCGACGGGCCGTCGTTTACCAAGTTCTACGTCGTGGACGCCGAATCGGAGGAGACCTTTCAGTATGGCCCCGATGGATCGCCCAGCGGCTCTTTCACTTCGAATCGAGCGGCGGCCGATCCGCGCGGCGTCACCAGTGCCGGCGATCACCTGTGGACTGTCGATGGCACCTCACGGCAAGTCTTTCACTACAGTTCGAACGGCCGACGATTGGGCTCCTGGACGGCGGAAGGATTAGTGGATCCGCAAGGAATCGCCACGGATGGAACTGACGTGTGGATTGTCGACGCAGGTCGCGACGAATTACTGCGTTTCGACGGGGCAGCCGCCTTCGAGGCAGGTTCGCACGCTCCGCATGATGCTTTCGAATTGGCGTCGACCAACACCAGTCCGACGGGTGTCACGACCGACGGCGAATTCATCTGGATTACAGACGATGGCAGCGACGCGGTTTTTGTTTACTCAGCCGCCGGCTTGTCGCTGGGTCAATGGCTCCTGGACTCTGAGAACGCGGACCCATCAGGTCTTGCGCTGGACGGGGACAATCTGTGGATTGTGGATCGGCAACAGCGGGCGGTTTTCCGCTATCTCGCGTCGACACGCGCGGGATCTCTCGAGGCCATCGGTCGATTCAATCTGGCCGAAGGAAATCAGGTGCCCGAGGGCATCGCCGATCCGCCTTTGGAGATCGGGGAGGTCGTGACCGACTCGATCGCGGTCGAGGGCGAGATCGACTCGTTTACGTTTGAGGCTGTCACAGGACAGATTCTCTTTTTTGATGCCCAAGTCGGGAGTCCCAGCGCACTGGAATGGTCGTTGATCAGCCCCGCGAGCACTCCGATCTTTCGCAGCGCATTTGTGGACCAGGGGCCAATCACAATCCAAGAATCGGGTACGTTCACGCTGGCCGTAAATGGTCGCACCGGTCCGACGGGGCTGTACCAGTTTCAAGTGCACGCCGTCCCGTCAACTCCGGTGACGTCGATTCGAGTGGGCGACGTGACCATGGGAACCGTTGACGTCCCCGGCGCGTCGGACGCGTTTGTTTTCGATGCATCGGCGGGCGATGTTCTCTTTTTCGACGCGCAGGTTGGCAGTCCGAGTCGATTTAACTGGGCATCGTTGGTCCAAACGGTGTGCAAGTTTTCAGCACTTCCTTTTTGGATCGGGAACCGCTCGTCCTGAGCGAAAGTGGTTCGTTCACACTGACTGTCGAGGGCCGCGGTGATCAGACGGGCGCGTATCAGTTCCAGATCCATGCCGTTCCGCCGACTCGGGTGACCCCGATTCACGTCGACAACGTGGTCGTGGGCAGCATTGACGTGCCGGGCGAAGTTGACCAGTTCGAGCTGGAGATCGTCGAGGGGGACGTCCTGTTTTTCGACGCGCAAGTGGGTGGTCCGTCGGCGTTCAATTGGTCACTTCGCAGCCCGACGGGAACGCAGATCTTTGGTGGTTCCTACGCGGACCAGGGTCACATTCCATTTGATGTGTCGGGGACATACACAATCACGCTGGACGGCCGGGGCGACCAGTATGGCTCGTATCAGTTCCAGGTATTCCAGGTGCCTGCGCCAAGCGTCAGCAGGATCCCGTTGCGGCGTCCCGCGGCGGGAGAGCTGCGAATTCCAGGGCAGTTCGACTATTTTGTCTTTGAAGCCGCCGCCGGACAGACGATTTTTTTCGATCAGCAGGCCGGAAGCGTCCCGGCCCTTAAGTGGAACGTCGTCGACCCAACAGGTACAAGCCTCTTTAGTCAGTCGTTTTTCGACCAGGGACCGATGACCTTGAGCCAGTCTGGCCAGTACACCATCACCGTGGATGGACAGGGTGACGCGACGGGGCCATTCACGTTTGTCATTTGGGACGTCCCGCCGGAAGTGCCGCAGCCCATCGTGCTGGACACGCTAGTGACCGGCGCTGTGACGGTGCCCGGCCAGACCCAGTCGTTTCAGTTCGCGGGTTCCGCCGGCCAGGAGATTCTGTTCGACCTGGTTTTCAATCAACGCACGAACGTTCGCTACACGCTGCTGACCCCGTCGGGCAGCTCTCTTTTCACCGAGCGGACGGTGGATCAGAGTATCGCCGGGCTGCCAGAGACCGGAACGTACACGTTGGTCGCGGATGGGATCGCTGACGCGGTGGGTTCGTTCAGCTTTCAAATCGTCGACGGTGGGACGCCGCAGGCCCTGCCGCCGGCAGCCGATTTGGCGGTAGTTCGCATCGATCTGCCGCCGCGTGTGATCGGTGATCCGGCACAGATCGCCGTCGAGTGGGAAGTGGCCAACAACGGCCCCGAGAGCGTTCCGGCCGGGACCATCATCACGGATCTGCTGACACTCTCGGCCGATGACAAGAGTGGCGCATTCAGTGAAGATCCGTTCCTCGTGTTTCTTTCCACGCCATTGGAAAACGCACTGCGGCCTGGAGAAAGCTTTGTGCGGCGGGAAACGCTGGAACTGTTTCCCGGGTTGGATGGCGAGCTGCGACTGGTTGTGCAGACGGATATCCAGAATGTCGTCTTCGAAGGAGACCAGGCGGCCGAGGTGACGAACAACCAACTGGCGTCCGATCCGGTAGGAGTTTTCACCCAAGCACGTCAGGTTGGAGGTCAGCCGCAGTTGCAGTTGGACGTGGCGGACGGCGCGAAATTTCCGACAGGCACGACGATTACGCTGAGCGGGCAGGCGCGGGCGATTGCGGACGCAGTCAACCTGATCTATATCGTTGATCTCTCGGGCAGCACGGGCGCGGTGACCGGGCTGGACGCCAACCTGGATGGCGTTGTCGACGAACTGGACAATCTGAACGGCGACGACCGGATCGGCGACATTTTGGACGCGGAAATCGGCGCCATTCTCCAAAACACACAACAGATTGCGGCTCAAGCACAAAACACGCTGGTTTCGATCATCGCCTTCGGAGGCAGGACCATCTTTGTGCCGACCGACGGCGCCGAGCCGCTGGATCTGGGCCCCGGTTTATTCAACCAGTCGTTTCGGGACCCCGCCGCGGACATCGACCGGGACGGAACGCCCGACTTCGAACAAGCGGTACGCTCGATGTATTTTTTCAGTCCCGGCCTCGGCGGTTTCTCGGGCGCAAGGCGGTACCGCAATGTCAGCATCGGTTCAGCCACCGATTTTGGCGAGGCGATTCGTGAAGTCGCGGGCTTGCTGGACCGCGCCCCCGCGGCGGACCAGACGCAGATTTTCTTTCTTACCGACGGCATCCCCTCGGCAGCCGACGCGATCCCGACCGACGAGGAACTGGCCGCACTGGCGGCACGCGGCATCGCGTTTCGCGGGTTTCAGATCAGCGGTGACTCAGTGACCGATGCCGTGCAGCGCCTCGCCGTGCAAATCGACGCGGACCCGCGGTCCAGCGGCGGTACGACGCTGGTCCGCGACCCGAACGACCTGGGCGGTGCCGTGATCGAGAGCGTGCGGATGATCGGCGTTACCGTGAACGGCCGCGCGGTTCCAAGCTTCGATGCGGGCGGCAACTTTTTCGCGCCGATCACACTTTCGCTCGGCGAAAACCTGTTCACGCTCACGGCCATCGACTCGCAGGGCCGGAGTACCTCGCGCACGATTACGCTGATCGGCGTCGACCCAGCTGTACCCGACTTCGACCAGTTTCAGGATATTACCTCCCTGACCAACGTGGCCTTTGACGGAGTCACTTTCAACCGTCAAACGCAGACCTTGCACGCTGAGATGAAATTGACCAACCTGGGCCCCGACCCGCTGGCTGGTCCCGTGCTCGTGACGTTCGACAGTTTCGCTCCCGCGGCCGTTGCGCTGGCCAACCCCGAGACGTTGGATCCGCTCGGGCGACCCACGATCGTTCTGGATGAAGAGCTGGGTGTCGAGGGTCTTGCGCCCGGCGAAAGCAGCGTCGCCGTACCCGTGGCATTGCTCAACCCGGACCAACTACGGTTTGATTTCAACATCACGGTTCGTGCGCTGGGAAATACCGCGCCCAGGTTCACAACCACGCCCTTGACGAGTACCACGGTCGGGACCAGCTACGTTTATGATGCCGATGCGGTCGATGCGGAGGCCCACCCGCTCGCGTTCCGTCTCGCAACGGCGCCCGCTGGAATGGACGTCGATCCGGCCACAGGAATCGTGACCTGGACATCGAACTTGGATCAAGTGGGCAGGCACCAGGTCCAGCTCGTCGTGGAGGACGCTTACGGTGGTGTCACCACACAGGTTTTTCAGCTGGATGTTCAACTCGATCCGCCGAATCGTCCCCCGGTGTTTCGTTCGGAGCCCGTTTTCGCGGCAAATCCGGGCGACGATTACGAATACGCGGTGAACGTTTGGGACGCCGATGGCGACCGCTTGGCGTTCTCGCTGGAGCAGGCACCGAACGGCATGTCGATCGATCCGGGGACGGGCGTCGTCCGTTTTCCCAATGCCGCGCCGGGCGAACACGACGTTTCGATTCGCGTGGACGACGGCCAGGGGGGCTCCGCCACACAGTCGTATCGCCTCTCGGTTGGGGAAGGCGTCGCCAATGCTGGCGTACCCATCATTCAGTCCACGCCGCCCACCGTGGCCGTGGTCGATGCCCTTTATCTGTACTTGCCGCTGGCCCAGGATGCGGACGGCGATCCGCTGACGTTTTCGCTGGTCGCCGGGCCGGCCACGATGATCATTGACGCGGTGACCGGGCGGATTGATTGGACGCCGGATACGACGCAAATCGGTACGCATGCCGTGGCGCTGCGTGTGGACGATGGCCGCGGGGGATTTGCAACGCAGTTGTATTCCGTCGACGTCACGGCCGGCGCGGTGAACCGCCCACCGATCATCACGACCGTACCAAGCTTCGTGGCGTCGCAGGACGAAGCCTACCGTTACGATATGGATGCGTTGGACCCGGACGGTGATCGGCTCTCGTTTGCGGTCCTGGACGGGCCGTCCGGGATGGCGATCGACGCGGCAACCGGCCTTGTAAGCTTCACGCCGGACGTCGCGCAATTGGGCAGGCATCGCGTGCGTCTGGGCGCGATTGACCCAGCGGGTGCGACGGGCTTCCAATCCTTTGACCTGGACGTGCGCGGGCCGAACACGCCACCGGCATTCACTTCCGCGCCGCTCACCCAGGCTACGGCCGGCGTGACATATCGCTATCGCGCCGCTGCCGAGGATCGCGACGATTTGATCTCGTTTCACCTGCTGGAAGCACCGCCGGCGATGACGCTGGACACGCGCACTGGCTCGGTGCTTTTCACGCCGACGGACGCGGACGTGGGGGATCACCCCGTTACGATTCGCGCCACCGATCAGCGTGGGGCCGTGACGGACCAGACGTACGTGTTGACGGTCGTATCCGACTCCGAGCCGCCCCAGGTTTCCCTGACGCTATCCCGGAATCTGCTGAGCCCGGGCGAAATGGTGGCCATTCGAGTGACGGCGTCCGACAACGTGTCGATCGCGTCGCTCGTGCTGACCGTTGGCGGTCAGCGGCTGGACGTGGATTCGCTGGGTTTTGCGAACTTCACGGCCACGGCACCCGGTCTGCCGGACGTGGTGGGCACGGCGACTGATCCCTCGGGCAACCAGGCAACCACGGTGCAGAAGCTGCGCGTGATCGACCCCACCGACACGTCACCGCCGGATGTGGTGATTACGAGTCCCGCGCCCGGCGCTGTCGTCACGTACTTGACGGACATCGTCGGCTCGGTCGTTGCGACGGATCTGGAATTCTTCCGAGTCGACTATGCGCGACTGGACCGCATCGATTTGAACGACGTGGCCGCGGATGATCCGAACTGGATTCCAATTGTCGATCGCGACACCGCGGTCAGCGACGGGGTCTTGGGCGTCTTCGATCCCACGATGTTGACCAATGATAATTACGTCGTGCGCGTCATGGCACAGGACTTCAGCGGCAACATCAATGTCCAGGCGCTCACGCTGAGTGTTGAGGCACAGGCCAAGCTGGGGCAGTTCGACGTCGAGTTCGTCGACCTGTCGCTGCCGCTGGCCGGAATTCCGATCCAGGTGACTCGACGATACAGCACGTTGAATGCCGCCGAATCCGGCGACTTCGGTTTCGGTTGGACGCTCGGCGTCGTGGAAGCCAACATTCGCGAAACCGTACCGCTGGGGCTCGAGCAGCAGGCAGGCCTGTTTGGGGCGACTCCGTTCCGAGCGGGCACGCGCGTTGATCCGACGAATCCCGACGGCAAACGCGTCGGATTTACCTTCACGCCGGAGCCGCAGGGAGGTCTGTTGGGGCCGACGTTCGTACCCGCTTTTACGGCGGACAACGGAGTGTACGATCGGCTGGAAGTCGAACCTGTCGCACTTAGCCAGCGGGATGATGGCTCGTTTGCGCTGTTTCTGTTCGGCCTTCCGTACAATCCTTCCAGCTACCAGCTCGTGCGGCCGGACGGCACGGCCTACCGCTATGACCAATTCGCCGGACTCCAGGACGTGACCGACCGAAACGGGAACCAGCTCGTGTTTACCAGTGCCGGCATATTCCATTCCTCGGGTGAATCCATCCAGTTTGAGCGCGACGACCTGGGTCGCATCCTCCGGATTACGGATCCCGCCGGCAACGCCATCGGCTACAGCTATGACGGCCGGGGGGATCTTGTCCGCGTGACGGATCAGACCGGGGACGAACACTCCTACACCTATTTCGCCGAACCGGCCCACTATCTCGATCAGATCACCGATCCGACGGGCGTGGCGGTGCGCAACGAATACGACGACTCGGGCCGGCTTGTCGCCTCGACCGACGCCTTTGGCAACCCGATCACGCTATCGTACGACCTGGCGAGCAATACCGAGGTAATTGCGGATCGGCTGGGCAACGAGAGCTCGATCATCTACGACTTTCGCGGCAACATCGTCTCTCTGACCGACCCGCTCGGCGCGACCGTCCAGATCACGTACGACGCAAACGACAACGAGACGAGTGTCACCGACGCGCGGGGCTTCACGTCCACGTTTGGCTACGACGAGCGAGGTAACCTGGCCAGTGCCACCAACGCGTTGGGCGAAACGCTGACCTTCACGTACAACTCCTTCGGTGACGTCTCGACGGCGCGACGCGCTGGGTCGCGTGACTCAGTACGTCTACGACTCGGCGGGGAACCTGTTGGAATTGGTCAACCGCCAGGGCGCTCGCAGCTTCCTCGCCTACGATGAGTTCGGGCGCAACACGTCGTTCACCGACAGTCTGGGTCAGGTGCATACTTACGAGTACGATTCGGAAGCGGCCAGCTCGCCCACGCGTGTGACCGATCCAGACGGCACATTTCGCACGGTCGAGTACGATGCGATGCGCCACCCGACGCGCGTGGTGGACGGCAGCGACAGGGTGACGCGTTACGAGTACGATCGGCGGGGCAGGCTCGTCGCGATCATTGACGGGATCGGGAATCGATCGACGGTCGACTACAGTGCCAGTCTGATCGCTGGCACAACCGATGCCCTGGGTCGGGTCACGCGCTTCGAATACGACGCGGCTGGGCGGCTGGCACGGGAAATCGATCCCTTGGGCGGCACGACGTTGTTCGCCTACGATGCAGCAGACAATCTCACATCCCAGACCGACCCTCTGGGACGAACCACGACGTATACCTACGATGCCGTCGGCAACCTGCTAACCCGGTCCACGAATCCAACCACGACCTTTGAGTACGACGTGGCCGGCAACGTCACGGCCGTGATCGACCCGAACGGCCACACGACGCGGTTCGAGTACGATGCCCTGAATCGCCTCGTCCGGCGCATCGATGCCCTGCAGGGCGAGCGGACGCTTCAGTATGACGCGGCCGGCAATATCGTCGCCGCCACCGACGAGAACGGTCACACGACGCGGTTTGAATACGACGTGATGGATCGGCTGATTCGCGTGATCGATCCGCTGAACAACGTTCGGGAAAGCACCTATGATTTGGCCGGCAACCTGACGTCGGCCAGCGACGTGCGCGGCAACCGGGCGCTTTTCCAGTACGACGGCCTGGGGCGGATTGTCCGCAGCGAGGACGCCAGTGGCGGTGTCACGCAGGTCGTTTACGATGGGGCCGGCCGCGTCATACAAGTGATTGATCCGCTCGGCCAGAGCACGGTCAACGAGTACGACGCGGCTGGGAACCGAACCGCATTTACCGATCAGCTGGGCAGCGTTTACCGCTTTGTTTACGATGCCGTCGGGAACTTGCTCAGTGCGACGAATCCGCTGGACGAAACCGTTGCATTCACCTACGACGAACTGGACCGGCAGACAAGCGTCGCGTTACCCAACGGCAGTCGGACGAGCTCAGAATATGACGCGGTCGGAAACATCGTTTCCGTGGCCGATGCGCTCGGCAATGTCACGAAGTTCGAATACGACACAGTCGACCGGCTGGTGCGCCGCACGGATCCGCTGGGGGGCGAGGAGACGTCCACCTTCGACCCGGCGGGGAACTTGATCGCCCGAAGCGACCGAAACGGAGTCCGAAGGACATTCGTTTACGACGCGATGAATCGCATGCTCGCCGAGCATTGGCTGGACAGCGCCGGAGCGGTCATCCGAACGGAAAGCTATACGTACGATGCCCTTGGGAACCTGCTCACCGCGTCCGATCCCGACATCGCCTTCAACTACACTTACGACGCGCTCGGCCGGCTCACGGCGGAAAGCGTGACGGGCACCGCCGGGCTGGCGGACCTTGTGATGAGCTATACGCACGACGCGGCCGGAAACGTCGTGTCGCAACGAGACAACCTTGGTGCCGAGGTCACTTCAACCTTCACGGCGAACAATCTGCTGGCGTCTCGCACCTGGCAGGGAGCGGGCATCGAACCGCTGCGCGTGGATTTCGACTATGATACCCGCCAAGACACGCTCGAAATGCGCCGCTTCGGCGACCTGGCCGGCATGCAGCTGGTCGGGAGCACGGCGTTCGAGTACGACGCCAAACGGCGATTGACGCAGCTAGCGCATCGCGATGCCACCGGCAATACGTTGGTCCAATACGACTACACGCGTGATGCGGCCGACCGACTGGTCAGTGAATCGCACCATGACCAGACGATTGACTACACGAACGACGGGCTGGGCCAAATCCTTAGCGCCACCAGCAACGGGTTACCGGAAGAGTCGTTCCAGTACGACGACAATGGAAACCGGATCGGTGCGGAGATCGTCGTCGGGCCGAACAATCAGATCCTGTCGGATGGCGATTTTCTCTACGACTACGATGCCGCCGGCAATCTGACTACGAAAACCAGCATCGCAGATGCGAGCCAAACCGAATTTTCGTGGGATCACCGCAACCGACTGACCCAGGTTCAGCAGCGCACCTCCGGCGGCGAGCTCGTCCTGGATGTGTCGTTCGTGTATGACCTGTTCGACCGCCGAATCGCCAGGACGATCGATCGCGACGGGGATGGGCCGCTGCCGGCCCAGACGGAGCATTACTTGCACAGCGCGAACCAGGCCTGGGCCGACCTGGACTCGGCGGGCAATGTGTCGGCTCGGTACCTGCACGGCTCGATCGTTGACGAGATGCTGGCGCGCTATCGGCCCGCGGACGGGATCGCCTGGTACTTGGGAGATCAGTTGAGTACGGTCCGCGACGTCGCCGGGACCACTGGTCAGTTGCTGGATCATACTGATTACACGACGTTCGGAGGTTTAGCGAGCGAGCCGAAGGGTGCGGTCGGCGATCGCTTTAAATTCGCTGGCCGCGAGCTGGACGAAGAACTCGACCTCTACTACTACCGGGCCCGTTACTATGATCCGAATCTGGGTCGCTTCATCAGCGAGGACTCTTATGGCTTCGACGCAGGCGATCCCAATTTGTACCGCTATGTCGTCAACAGCCCGACGAACAGTAGCGACCCGTCAGGGCACGTGGCCGCCTTCGAGTACGCGACGAAAGCCGTGGTAATCTTGGAGAAGCTTGTCGAGCCGCTGCAGTGCATTGAAGACAATTTGGCCACCGTGAACGTGGAGTTCGATCCATTGGGCGCGCTGGACCTTGTACGGAAGCCCGGATTCTTGGACGGTCTGGACAACGCGAAGATTCTGCCCGGCAAATCCGCCTTCCGAGCGGTGACCGGCCTCAAGATTCCCAAGTTCTCGACGAGATTGATAACCATCGGCGAAGTGC
This sequence comes from uncultured Planctomycetales bacterium, assembly GCA_963826795.1. Taxonomy (GTDB): domain Bacteria; phylum Planctomycetota; class Planctomycetia; order Pirellulales; family Pirellulaceae; genus CAWGYT01. The sequence goes on from CAWGYT010000002.1 coordinate 38,663, forward strand.
CCTTAGCCGAGGCCTTGAATCTGTTCGTGACCGTCAAGTCCTGCGCTCGCTTCTTGCCGGCGGCCCATTTCAGCGCGACCCTCGGTCAACTGGCAATTGTCCTGGATCTGTACACCAGGTCCAAACCGCATACGACGGTTACGTCGGCCTTCGAGGCCAGCAGCCCCGACGAATTGAGCCAGTTCAGTCTGTCGGTGAAGGGGTCGCTACAACGCGGAGTGGGTGGTGCAGCGGGCGGTGCGCCCGGCGGCGCGGCAGGCAACCCGGGCGTCGGCGGCCCGCCCCCGGCCTCGGGCGGTGGCCCCGGTGGAGTCCCCGGCTCGCCGAGCGACCCAGACCCCTCGTCGCCGAGCGCGTCGGCGAGTTCTGCGGCTGATCTTCTGATCGGATCCTTTGACTACATCGCAATCACCGAGCGACTGTTCGCTTACGAATTCTGTCACGACGATCCATGGCGCCTACGAGATCGCGCTCGCGCGCTGGGGATCGCGACGGAACTTCTGGCTTGCGTCGACCCCAGGACCTATGAATAATCCGGGGTTGGCCTCGGAAACGGGACGCAGCACTTATTGGTGACAAGCAAAGCTCAGGAGATGCGTGTCATTGATTGGCCGGGCGGACAGACAGACAGACAGACAGACAGACAGACAGACAGACAGACAGACAGACAGACAGGATACGCCAAACTTGGCCGGGCGGCGGTCTACGAAGTCCAGCTCGAATTGCCGAAGCGAGTGCCTTGCCGGACGCGGTGTCGCACAGCCCTGAGTTCGGCTGCGACTTGCGGTTCATTGACCAGCGCCGGCCAAGGGGATAGTCTGGCAAGCCTGCGGGTGCAATTGCGCTGCGTCTCCTTGCGGTCCTCCCTGGTAGGTGCAAGTCCTTCGATCGGCTCAAGCGGCCTGTCGTTTACTATAGGCAGCAGCTGATGGCTCGTTGCGGCGTGCAATCAGCTGCTTGCCCAGGAGTTCATGTGAAAGTTCCGCCCGCAGGCAGGCGACCAGGGGGATATTGCCGATACGGTGGCTCACCAAGACCCCGTTCTCGTGTCCGCGCGCGTGATCGTAGCACCAAGCATCGAATTCGATTCGAGTCTCCAAATCCGTGTTACGGCAGTTGAGACTGCCGTCGTCGTCAACGTAGACATCAATCTGGTCGGGCGGTGGCGACTTCAGTTTGCCATCACGAAAACATGTGCCATAGACAGTAGCGTCGAGTCCCATCTGCGTACGTGTGCCCGCCTGATCACGTTCCTCATTGTCGGAGCAATGACCACGAACACGGGGTTCGCAGGAAAAATTCCCATGGACGGCATTATCGGAGAGTTGTCCCGCAGAGACAATCGCGAATTGGAACGGCTTGCTAGATCGTGCAACGATCGTCATCTGAAGTGCGTTATCTAATTGTCGTGAAGTTGGCCGAGACGGTTACCAACTGACCACCTGGAATTTGGATCACGGCTGTTGTCGGTCGTGCGGCGCGTCTTGTGCCGGAGTGTTCGATCATCGGCCGGGGGATTGGGGCGCCAGGCGGTGCCTGTTCAACTGGAGAACTCGAGTTCCTGATCAATCGACGAAAGATGGACGATGAGCAAAGTATGCCTATGAAATCGCGTCGCTCTATGACAATTGGAGTCGTCTTCGCTGTGGTCACCTGTGGCTGCAACTCACCGACGGAATCCCAGCCTGTCAATTCCGAAACTCCTTTCGCGGAGAAGACAATGAAATTGACCAGCACTGCTTTCAAAAACGGTTCAACGATCGATGCCAAATACACGGTTGAGGGCGAGGACATCTCGCCGCCGCTCGCCTGGTCGGGCGCACCCGCGGAGACCGTCTCATTCGCCTTGGTCTGTGATGACCCGGACGCTCCCAGTCGCGAGCGACCGGCAGCAAAGCCGTGGGTGCATTGGGTTTTATTCAACATCCCTGCGGATGTTTCAAAACTGCCGGCTGGAATCCCGCGCCAAGGAGAGCTGAGCCAAGTTGTCGGCGCACGGCAAGGCGTGAACTCCTGGTCCAGCGAGAATATCGGCTATCGTGGGCCTGCACCGCCGCCGGGCAGCGGCTCGCACCGCTATTTCTTTAAACTGTACGCGCTGGAAACTAAGCTCGAGCTGGATACGGGTGCGACCAAGGAGCAACTCCTGGCAGCCATGTCGGGCCATGTTCTCGCTGAGGGAGAACTCATGGGTACCTATGAAAGGTAAGCGAACGGACAAAGCCGATGATTTGGCCCACGTACCAGGCCAGGTAGCGGAATCGGCGAAACACCGCCACGATTGCCATTTGCTCCGACGGGAATGAAAGACGCAGACTGTGTACGGTTTCTGCAGTGAGTCCTCCCTCAGCTGCGAAGGGATGGCTGACGGTTTCGCAAGCGTCGAACAGGGGTACTGCGTTACGCACCTTTACTCTTCAGCTCGACGTTTTGACATGGGCAAGATGGTTGCGTCTGTGAAGTTGGTCGAGCAGGTGAAACGCGAGTCGTCCAAGTTCGTCAAGACGCTGGGGACCCAGTACAAGAGGTTCGATTGGCAGCCTGGATACGGGAGGTTTTCAGTCAGTCCGCAGGATCGCGATGAAGCGGAGCATCACGTACGCAACCAGGAAGAGCATCATCGACAGACGACTTTCCAGGACGAATATCGGGCGATGCTGAGACAGGACGGCATCGACTTCGATGAACAACACGTCTGGGATTGAGCGGGACGCTCGGTGGGAGGTGCACCTGGCCTTCGGCCGATGCCCAACGCTTGCTGCCAGCCGCCCGCATCTGCAAACTCCTCGCGCTGCCGTTGGGTACGTACTTAGGTTTCGCTATGATCGTAGGGTAGGTCATGCGTGCCTCCTTGAGAAAGAGTGATGTCCTTCTCCAAGAGAACCGGGTGTGACCCGCTTTGTCCAAGATCCGCTTTTCGTCCAGCTGGCAACAGCTTTGCTCAGCGGCCTTGTGCTGGGCGTTTTTACAGAAAGAACGATAAAACGCTATCCCGGCCCATGGAGCGAGCCTGGGAGGGGTGGAAAGGTGGACGCCTCGGCGCACCGACGTGCCATTCAGCGGAAGTGGGCGCGCGATCGAGCACACCTGTGAGGCAGCCTGCCAGGGGGGACACGCACGCAGTTCGACCTGGAACCGCGATTTTTCGAAGCCGCGTGCCTCTCAACGCGGTCCCCAACGGACACCACCGCGACTTGGACCCTGCCGTCTGCCAACAGGCACATGCTTTGCTCAGGTCCCGACATTCCAACGATTTTGATTCCGAAGACAATTCCATAGAACCGAGGGAGGTGGCGACCGTGCCCGAGCACTTTGTCACGTGGGATGGAAACGAGGCGGCAGCCGACATCGCTTACCAAACCAATGAAGTTATCGCAATTTACCCAATTACCCCCGCTTCTCCAATGGGCGAGAAGTGCGACGACTGGGCGGCGGTTGGGCGGCCGAACCTGGACGGGGTCGTCCCGCGAGTGATTGAGATGCAGAGCGAGGGGGGGGCGGCAGGGACCGTCCACGGGGCGCTGCAGGTCGGGTCATTGACCACGACCTTTACGGCGTCCCAGGGCCTGCTGTTGATGATTCCCAATATGTTCAAGATCGCGGGCGAGTTGACGCCGACGGTCTTTCACGTGGCCGCGCGGAGCTTGGCAACTCATGCCCTTTCGATTTTTGGCGATCATAGCGACGTGATGGCCGCCCGCTCGACCGGCTGGGCCATGCTCGCCGCCAGCTCGGTCCAGGAAGCGCACGACTTCGCGTTAATCGCTCACATCGCCACGCTGCAAAGTCGCGTCCCCTTCCTGCATTTCTTCGATGGATTTCGGACGTCGCATGAAGTCAACAAGATCTCGCGGATTGCCCCCGAGTTGATTCGCGAGCTGACTCCGGCCGACGCGATCGAAGCTCATCGCCAACGGGCGATGGATCCGGAGCATCCGGTGCTGCGTGGCACGGCGCAAAACCCTGACGTTTTCTTCCAGGCGCGCGAAGCTGCCAACCTGTTTTACTCCCGGACGCCGGACATCGTTCAAGCGACGATGGATCGATTCGCGGAACGGAGCGGGCGTTCGTACCACGCCTTTGATTACTACGGAGCGGCGGACGCCGAACGGGTGCTGGTGATCATGGGCTCGGGAGCGGGAGCGGTCTTGGAAGCGGTGGAAACGCTCCAGCGCGCGGGCGAGAAGGTCGGCGTGATCGTCGTCCGTCTCTATCGCCCCTTTGATTCCGCTCGGTTCCTGGCGGCCTTACCGGCCACGGCGCGTTCCATCGCGGTCCTGGACCGAACCAAGGAACCCGGTGGCGTGGGCGAGCCTCTGTACCTGGACGTGGCCGCGACACTGTACAGTCAGCGGCAAGCGACTCCGGGCCAGGCGCCGCCGCGACTGATCCGCGGTCGATACGGTTTGTCATCCAAGGAGTTCACGCCGGGCATGGTCGCGGCGATCTACGACGAACTTAAATCGAAGGCGCCTCAGCGCGAGTTCACGATCGGGATCAATGACGACGTCACGCACCTGAGTCTCCGTTGGGATCCGGACGCGATCACGGAGCCGGACGACGTGACGCGGGCCGTCTTCTATGGGCTGGGGAGCGACGGCACGGTGGGGGCGAGCAAGAACACGGTCAAGATCATTGGCGAGAACACGCCGCTCTATGTCCAAGGCTATTTTGTTTACGACTCCAAGAAGTCCGGCGCGACGACTGTCTCGCACCTCCGCTTTAGTCCTCGCCCGATCCAGTCAACCTACCTGATTCAGCGCGCGAATTTCGTCGCCTGTCACCAGTTTCAATTTCTGGAACGGATGGATGTCTTGGAGCTGGCCTCGCCTGGTGCGACCTTCTTACTGAACAGTCCCTATCCGGCGGACGAACTCTGGGATCAAATTCCCGGAAACTTGCAGCAGCAGATCCTGGACAAGAAGCTGAAGTTCTATGTGATCGACGCCGATTCCGTCGCGCGCGAAGTCGGGATGGGCAATCGCATCAACACGGTGATGCAGACCTGTTTTTTTGCACTCAGCGGAATCCTGCCGCGTGACAAGGCGATTCAGCAGATCAAGCAGGCGATCGAGAAGACCTATGCGAAGCGTGGCGAGGCGGTGGTGCAGCGGAACTTTGCGGCGGTGGACGCTTCCGTCGCCGCATTGGTCGAAATCTCGCTCAGCGGACGCGTCGTCAGTCAGCGCAAGCCGGCTGTCGTGGCGGCGCTCCAAGATGCCCCCGACTTCCTGCAGCGAGTGACGGCCGTGATGATGGCCGGGAAAGGCGATTTGTTGCCGGTCAGCGCGTTGCCGGTTGACGGCACGTTTCCGACCGGGACGGCTCAGTACGAAAAGCGCAGCATCGCGCATGAGGTGCCCATTTGGGACTCGAAAATCTGCATCGACTGTGGGCTGTGTTCGTTTGTTTGCCCGCACGCGGCGATTCGGATGAAGATTTTCGACCCGGCCGAAGTGACGGATCGACCGGAGCATTTCCGCAGCAAAGCGTGGGGAGGCAAGGACTTTCCCGGCAAGCAGCTCACGATTCAGGTCGCTCCCGATGATTGCACCGGCTGCGGCGTGTGCGTCGACGTCTGTCCCGCGCGGTCCAAAGAAGTCGCGCGGCACAAGGCGATCAACATGGAGCCGCTGCTGGAACATGTCGAGGTCGAGCGACAGAATTTCGACTACTTCCTGGGCCTTCCCGAAGCGCCCCGGGAGCAGGTCTCGCACGATGTGATTAAGGCGACGCAGCTGTTGCAGCCGCTGTTCGAGTTTTCCGGAGCGTGTGCCGGCTGTGGCGAAACGCCCTACCTGAAGCTGCTCACCCAATTTTTTGGCGACCGCACGCTGGTTGCGAACGCCACCGGTTGCTCGTCGATCTACGGCGGCAATCTGCCCACGACACCGTGGTCCACCAACCACGAGGGGCGCGGTCCCGCCTGGTCCAATTCGCTGTTTGAAGACAATGCGGAGTTTGGCCTGGGAATGCGTTTGGGTGTTGAGCAAAAGCGGAAGATCGCAACCGCGTTACTCAAGGCGCACGCGGCGGACCTGGGTGACGAATTCGTGCGTGCGATTTTGCAGGCTCCCTGCGTCAGCGAGACCGAGCTGATCGAACAGCGAGCTCGAATCGTCGAGTTACGGCGGCGGCTGGCGCCGCGAGACACGTCCGAGGCCAAGCAATTGATGCTGTTGGCCGACGCGTTTGTTCCGCGCAGTGTTTGGATTGTCGGTGGGGATGGCTGGGCCTATGACATCGGGTTCGGCGGCCTGGACCACGTCCTGGCGTCCGGCAACGACGTGAACGTGCTCGTCCTCGATACCGGCGTCTATTCCAACACGGGAGGGCAGGCCTCAAAGGCGACGCCACGGGGGGCTGCGGCGAAGTTTGCGGCCAATGGCAAGGCCGGTCGAAAGAAGGACCTGGGGATGTTGGCCGTTTCCTACGGCAATATCTACGTGGCTCAAATCGCCATGGGAGCCAATCCCCAGCAAACGATTCGCGCGTTTCAAGAGGCCGAGTCCTACTGCGGCCCCTCCCTGATCATCGCGTACTCGCAATGCATCGCCCACGGGATCGACATGACGACCGGGATGACGCACCAAAAGGACGCGGTCAAGTCAGGCTTCTGGCCACTCTTCCGTTACGATCCGCGGGTCGCCCATGGCACCGACCATCCGTTCCAGCTCGATAGCCGCAAGCCGACGATCCCGCTCAAGGATTTCGCACTTAAGGAAGCTCGCTTCGCCATGCTCGCGCGAGCCGACGCCGAGCACGCTCAGCAGCTCATGAAACTCGCTCAAGCCGACATCGACGACCAATGGCACTATTACGAGCAGATGGGTCTCTTGGAACGGGAAGTGACCGAATCTGCCGCGGAGACCAACGCATGAAGATCGACTTTTCCACTCAATATCTTGGCCTCACGCTTCGGACGCCGCTGGTCATCTCCGCGTCGCCGCTCAGTTCGAGCGTCGCGTCGTTGGTCCGGCTGGAGGAGTTTGGGGCGGCGGCGGCCGTTCTGCCCTCGCTGTTCGCGGAGCAAATCGAACACGAGGAAATGGCAATCCACGAATTCTACGACGGCCTGGCCGAAGGCAACAGCGAATCGTCGTCGTACTTTCCGGAAATGCAGTTCTACAACGCAGGACGCGATAAGTATATTCACCACCTGCAAGCAGCAAAAAAAGCCGTTTCGATTCCGATCATCGCCAGCCTGAATTGTCGAGGGCCTGGACAGTGGATGCATGAGGCCAAGCGGTTGCAGGATGCTGGAGCCGACGCGCTTGAGCTGAATATCTACGACGTGGTGACCGATCCGAAACTGGATGCGCTCGCGGTTGAAGCCACCCAGTTAGAGGTAGTCGAAGCCTTGCGCAAACAGCTATCGATCCCGCTCGCCGTCAAGATCGGGCCGTACTACACGTCGCTGCCGAATTTCGCCACCCGATTGATGAATGCCGGCGCCAATGGACTGGTGCTGTTCAATCGCTACCTCGAACCCGAAATGAATCTCAACGACCTGGAAGTGCAGCCTCATCTGGAACTGAGCCGTTCGAACGAGATGCGGCTGCCGCTTCGCTGGATCGCAATTTTGCGTGACTCGTTGCCCATCTCGTTGGCCGCCACCAGTGGCGTCCATACGGCCGCCGACGGGCTGAAACTGCTGCTGGCCGGAGCCGACGTGGTCATGATGGCCTCGACGCTGCTCCAGAACGGAGCGGAACATCTGGAAGCGATCTACATGTCGATGAAGCAATGGCTGGAGGACCGCGAGTACGCGTCGATCGAGCAGCTCAAAGGCAGCATGAGCCGCGAGAACTGCCCCGATCCCTCGGGATTCGAACGGGCCAACTACATCCGCGCCCTGGTGTCCTACACGTAAATACCGACCCCTCGAGGGCCGATCCGCGACGGCAGGGCCACGCGACGGCAGGGCCATGCGACGGGAGGGCCACGCGACGGGAGGGCGAGGCAGCGCGCAATAGTGATCGCTGCGCGCTATAATAGGCGACGGTCGTGCCAGGTTAACACGCCGCTGCACTTTTTTTCGCTCCCCTCGGCACGAAACTCGACGTTCCCCGCCAACTATCCGCTGGCATGAGATTTGCCACAGAGACGAGGGTGTTGGCGAATCCTGTCGCTTGCTGGAAAGGTACTTCGCGATGTGTAACGACCCCTACAACATGTGCGTTGGCGATGTCATGAGCAAGGAAGTGGTAAGCGTCGTGCCGGACGACTCGCTGCATGAATGCATCCAACGAATGGTTGAAAACCGCGTTTCGTCGCTGCCCGTGCTGGGACTTCATGAGCGATGCGTGGGGATCATCTCGTCAAGTGACCTGATGGAAGTGACACAGGAATTGGACGAGGATTTAGCGGATTTGGAGGAGGCGGATCTGATCACCGGGCGCTGGCTCCTGGAGCGGTTGATGAGCGGCGTCGGTCACACGAAGGTTGCCGACGTCATGAGTGAGGACGTGGCCACGGTCCGGGTCGAGACACGACTGGCACGGGCCGCGCGGCGAGATGCTCCGCAACGGCGTCCATCGGCTCCCGGTGATCGACATCAAGGAGCGCGTCGTGGGTATCGTCTCCACAACCGACATCCTCTCGGCATTCGTGGATGGAGATCCGGAGGCGTAACCCCGAACAAGGCGTAGCCAGGGATGGCGTATCATTGAAAGGCCTGCCCGTGTTTTCCGACCCGTTCTCGAGGTGGCGAAGTGCGGCAGGCTCAGCCAGCGTGGCCTCAAAGATTTCGCACAACGCGTGTCCCCTTCACAGGTCAGGTGCAGAAATGAAACGAACCGAAAGTTTCTTGTTGGCGGTCGCGATCGTCCTGGCGAACTGCGCCTTGGCCCCGCGGGTTACCGCTCAGGAATCGAAGCTCCCGTTAGAAACGCGCAATTTCATGCGCGGAAAACTGGCCCATTCCCAAAAAATCCTGGAAGGAATCACGACCGATAATTTCGATCTAGTCATCAAGCATGCGCAGGAGATGAGTCTCCTGAGCATGGAGTCGCAGTGGAACGTCTTGCGAACTCAGCAGTACGTGGACGAGAGCGCCGAGTTTCGACATTCCCTGCAACGATTGACCGAGGCGGCGCAGCAGAAGAAGATCGACGCCGCCGCGCTGAGCTACGTCGATGTGACGCTCAAGTGTGTTCATTGCCACAAGTACGTGCGGAATCGGGGTGCCGACGAGGCGATCGGCCAGAATCGGCTGCTCAGTCCAGCGCCGTTGGCCGGACCTGCCCGCTAACCGGTACTTGCCGCGTTTGGAGTCGACGATGAGCATTGTCCCGACGGGCTGGGTCTCGGAGTTGAAGCCTGCGATCGGGATGGTTCACTTGCAGCCGTTGCCGGGCAGCCCAGGATACAACGGGAGTCTGGAGCCGATCCAGACGGCGGCGCCTGCGCGATGCCGAGGCGTTGATCGAGGAGGGCATGGACGGGCTCCTCATCGAGAACTTTGGCGACTCGCCTTTCTTTCCTGGACAAGTCCCGCCGCTGACGATCGCGGCGCTGACGGCCGTCTCCGTCGAAGTCCGCCGGCGATTCGACGACGTCCCGCTGGGAATCAACATTTTGCGGAATGACGGCCGAGGCGCTCTGGCAGTCGCCATCGCGTGCGGGGCGAATTTTATCCGCGTCAATATCCTCAGTGGCGTGCGGGTCACGGACCAGGGAATCATTCAAGGGAAAGCTCATCTGCTGGTTCGCGAGCGTGTTCGAGCCGGGGCCGACGAGATTCAGATCTGGGCCGATGTCCAAGTCAAGCATTCCGGGCCGCTCGCTCCAAGGCCACTGCAAGATGAGGTTCAGGACACGATCCAGCGAGGTCACGCCGACGCCGTGATTGTTTCGGGCTCGTCAACCGCTCGCCAGGCATCCCTGGCGGACTTGAGCGAAGTCAAGCAGGCGGCCGGCCCCACGCCGGTCCTGGTCGGCAGTGGTGTGACCGACGCGAATCTGGCAGAGTGGCTCTCGCTGGCGGACGGCTTCATCGTGGGCTCGTCGCTGAAGGAAGGCGGGATCGCGAACCATCCGGTCGATCGCCAAGCGGTGCGCCGATTCGTGGAAAGGCTGCGACATCGGTCTTAGCGGGCTGGTAGCAGGTCGACGGCCCGAACCCGGGAACAAAACCACCGAGGCACCCAGGACCTCGATTTCGTGCGGCGCAACCGCTTGCGGCGCAAGTTCACTTCCAGCTCAAGCCGACGGGCAGCGAATTGAGGTTCTCGCAATCGTCGCCACGGACGATGACCATATCTTCGACGCGCACGCCACCCAGTTCACGACAATACAGCCCTGGTTCGATGGTCAACACGTCGCCGGCGACCAGTTCCGGACCTCGATCATCCAGCAGTGGCGGTTCGTGCACGTCGAGGCCGATTCCGTGGCCGGTGCCATGCGTCATGGCGCAGGTCGAGGGCGGGGCATCTTCGGGTGGCAATCCCATTTGGTACCCGTGGGCGACGATCGCAGCACGAGTTGCCTGATGGACCGCGTCTCCGGTGGCGCCCGCGCGTGCGGCGGACTCAGCGGCCCGCTTCGCTGCTAACACGGCCGTGTGCATTTGCACTAAGGGCGCGGGAACTTCGCCGTGGACGACGGTGCGCGTGCAATCGCCGTTGTATCGGGTCGTCTGATTGCGAGGAAAGATATCGACCATGACGGGCTGGCCGGTGCGAATGGGTCCACTGCCAAGATCATGACAGTCGGCGCCTGGGGGACCGCAGGCTACGATCGAAGGGGGATTCGTGTAGCCGCGATCGAGCAACCAGTGATCGATGGCCGCGCGAACACGTTCGGCCGTCAACGTCGCCCCGTCGACTTGCAGCACACCACCCGCATCGGCGCTTGCGTTGGCGATGAGCTCGCAGGCCATTCGCATCGCGCCTTCCGTCTCGCGCTGAGCTTCGCGAAGCCACTGGAGTTCCTGTTCATCCTTGGCCCGCCGATCGAGCACGCCGAGTTCCAGGTCGCAAACCCAAGTCATTCCTTGGCGGCGAAGCATCTCGGCGAAAATTAGGGGCAGGCTGCGATCGGCCACGACATGCCGCACCCCGCATCGCCGCAGGCATTCCGCCGCGGCCTGAGCGGTGGCAGTTTCCCGATCGCCCGAGAGACCCTCCGGCGGCGTGAAGTCCGCGGGGCAGGCGACGTGATCGACGCGTGCATGCCGGCGAGCGCGTGACATCTCGATGTCACGCAAAATCAAGATTCGCTCCCGCCTTCCTTGCTCCGTCACCCGCTCGATCAACGCGGTCGGGTCTCCGACCAGGAAGCGAAGCCGGTGATAGAGCGCGGCATTGGCCGCGGGAATACCGGCCATCAGAATCGCAGGTGCGGAATCGGTCGTTGGCATCGGCTGAGCCCTAATGGATTTCGGAATGGCGGAGTCGAGGTTCGACGTGCGCGGCAAGCTGACGTTCAGGCTCGCAGCTGAAGTCCTTTCGGCAGTGATTCCCCGAAGGCACGCTGCTGCTCGTCCGTATCCAGCGACCCCACTTCCTGGATCAGCTGGGTCAAGTGGAGGGGAGCGTTGTGCTGGGCGAGCCAGTCGACGACCTCGGCGGCAAACTCGGGCGCGACGTCACGATAACGATCCCCGGTTCGGCGCGTCAATTGCATCAAGGCAAATGCTTGTGCGGAATCGCTTGCTTCAAGTCGCATCAAGCCGCGTGCCCACTTGGTGGCCAACTTGCGATCGACGACGGTATTCAGGGGCCCATAGAGCGGAATTCGATTGCCGAGTCGTCCGAGCGTCCACACCATCGCCGGGCGGACTCCCTCGAGCTTTCGTTTCGGTAATAATTCCAGCAGCATCGAGCCCAGGTGGGCCTTGTCCTGATTCGCCAGCAGTTCGAGCGATCCGAGCAGCCGCCACAGTTCGGCGAACTCGGCGACCGTAAAGTGGGCTTCGCCCTTCACGCCGGCTCCCGTCATCCGCCGATGCAGCGCCCGCACGGCGGCCAGCAGAGGCTCGGCCAGGGCACGCTGTTGCCCCGCGGGCAAACCCGCCGCAATTCGGCGCCACAAAATCCACGACTCGTTGCGACAGACGGGCGAGTTGTGAACCAGTTTGCCCTGGACGTTCCGCCACGTTTCCGTGACGCGCCAGTCATCCACCGCGACACCCCAGCCGGGCCGGAGGGCGTAGCCCAACAGATTCAGCCAGCGCGCCTCGTGCTGCTGGCCCAGCTGCCGCCCTGCGCTGAGCGACATCAGGGCTTCCCAGATCCGGCGAAGGAGTGTCATGGGCCACTCCGACCGATCCATTTCGAGTGCCCGCGACAGCTCCTTCGTCAGCTTACCGGGAGGCAGCTCCGCGGACTCGCCAAACGTCCGCTCTAAAACGCGTCGGCACTCGTTCCAGACGCCCTCGTCGAGAACCCCCTGGGATTCGCCCGACGAGGTGCTCGCGACGCGGTCGGTCTCGGTGGCCGTCCGGACGTCGAACTGCAACCGCCATCGTCGGTCGCCGTCGACCTGGGAGCACCAGAGCTCGATCGTGCCGAGCTCGCTCAGGTGAGCATGCAATTCAACCGGCACGGTGCCTTGCTGACTGCGCCGCTGCGTGCGCAGCGCGGTTCGCAGCGGCGGCAGCGGACGCATCTGCTCCAGATCCACCGCCACGGCATCGCCCGGCCGATCGGTCAGTCGCGTGCTGGAGACGAAGAGCGGGAATTCAACGGGTTCGGAAATCAACAGATCAAACTGGACGCGCGAGACTGCGATCGTATCACCGGGCTGGGCCGAGCCGGGGATGACGCAAACCGCCGTCGCCGCCTGGTGCGGGTCGCCGTGCCCCACCTCGACGTAGTAACTGCGGGCCAGGCCCGCCGCGATGCGTACGCCTTCACCCCGCCGGACCATGCCGTAATATGCAGCTCCGTGTGCTACCGCCAGATCCAAGCGATCGTTTGTCAGAACTCGCGGTGACCACTGAGTGTCATTCGCGGGGCGAAACCAGTCCGTCAGGACCTCCAACAGCCGAGTTTGAATCGCTGCTGCCGCGAACACTCCGCCGTTGAAGAGCACGAGATCGGGGCGAGCCGGATCGTGGTCGGGGGGCGACGTCGGAGGATCGTCGTCCGCGTGCCGGTGCGCCGTGAGAAACGCGGCCAAATAGCGCGTCACCGCCGGGTCCGAAGCGTAAGGCAGACCGAACTCCTGAAAGCCAGAACGACGCCGCTGTGGTTGGTCGGTCAACTGACAGCGCGGAAAGAAACCTTCGACCAGGGCCGTTTCCGCTTCGTCGCGCGTCAGGGCAACCTGAAGTCCTCCTCCGATCAAACGGCTGCCGGCTCCGGGCAGATTGACGGTCATCTCCGACGGCGGATCCGATCCCAGCAGCGACTCTTTCGCCTGCCGGCAGGTGCGGACGAGGATATCCCATTGACGGGGATCGAGTTGAGCCTGCGCGCGGAGTCGCTGCTCCAACAGGCGGGCCAGGGCCAGATCCAGATTGTCGCCGCCAAGGATAAGGTGATCGCCGACGGCAATCCGGTGGAACTGAACGGCATCCTCCTGCCCCTCGCCTCCTTCCGCGCGCCGCACCCGAATCAGAGTAAAGTCGGACGTGCCGCCGCCGATGTCGCACACCAGAATTTTCTGGCCCGGAGCGACCAAGTGGTGCCATTGGTCTCGGTGCCGATCCACCCAGGCGTAGAACGCGGCCTGCGGCTCTTCGATCAAGACGACTCGCGGCAACCCTGCCAAAGCGGCCGCCTGGACGGTCAATTCCCGGGCCACTTCGTCAAACGAGGCCGGCAACGTCAACACGAGGTCTTGATCACACAAGGGATACTCGGGGAACCGTGCGTCCCACGCCGCCCGAATATGCCCCAGGTAGCGAGCACTCACTTCAATCGGCGAAAGCCGCTCGACGTCCTCGGCGCCCTGCCACGGCAGCAGTTCGGCCGTGCGATCGACACCATGGTGGCAGAGCCACGACTTGGCGGATCCGATCAAACGGTCGGGCGCCAAGCGTCCCTCTTCGCGCGCCATCACACCCACCACGTAGCGCGCGGGCTGGTTCTGCCAGGGAAGCCTCAGGAGGGACCCGTTCGCCTCGACGCCGACTGGCTGAAAATGAAACGAAGGAAGTGTCTCGCGCGCCTCGACCTGCCCCGGGGCGACGAGCTGCGGCACCGGAAACACCTGCACTTGCCAGGGAGCCCGGTCCGTGTCCACGAAACAGACCGCCGAGTTGGTGGTTCCCAGATCGATGCCCACCACGTAGCGACTGGGAATGGGTTCACTCAGGTCGGCCGACCGCACGACAAGGGCTCCTCGAAAGAATCATTCTCAGGCCGAACAGAAAATCGGTATGGGCGAGGCGCACGGGGGCCGACCCAGCTGCCATCATAGCGGGATTCGGCTCAACCGGAAGCTTAGTCGGCGATGGCGTAGCGAATGATGCAGAACAGGGCGTTGATGGCGTCGCGGAAGCCGATCTTCTTGCCTTCGTCCCAATCCCGCGCTCGGTAGCCGATTGGCAACTCCACGAACTTCAGACCGCGTCGAGCCAGCTTCGCCGTCACTTCGGGCTCGAATCCAAAACGGTCCTGGCGCACCACCAGATCACGCAATACCTCGGCGCGAAAGACCTTGTAGCCGGTTTCCATGTCGGTCAACTTCAGTCCCGTGGCCAGATTCGACGCGGCAGTGAGCAATCGGTTCCCAAACCGGTGGACGAGTGACGAGCCAACCCAGCGGCGCTCGAGAAGCGCGACCCGTACACCACGTCGGCTTCGCCCTTCAGAATCGGCTGCACGAGCGCCGGGATTTCCCGCGGGTCGTACTCGAGATCGGCGTCCTGAACCAGCACCATCGATCCAGTGACGTGCTGAAACCCGGTTCGCAGGGCCGCCCCCTTGCCCTCATTGGCGGACTTCAGCACGATTCGCAGTTCGGGGATGCCTTCCAACTGGCGTAGCTGAGCGGGGGTCGAATCCGAGCTACCATCGTCGACGACGATAATTTCCTTTGGCATCGGCAACGTCACCAGCTTGGCCAGAATCGGCCGAATGGTCGCTTCCTCGTTGTAGACCGGCACGATCACCGAGAGCCGGAAGTCGGTGGGCCAAGCGTCACGCTTCGGCGGAGCCTTTGGTGGCTCCTCGGTGCCGGCATCCAGTTCGGCAAGTTCCGCGGCCAAGGCCTCGAGTTCCGCAAGCCGCGTTTGAATCGATGTCGAGCAATCCAAGCGGGGTGCGGGGGGGAATTTCGATTGGGACGGAACGACGACCGGAGTCTCCCACGTCGGGCTCAGCGAATTCGTTTCGGCCAGTTTGTCGATCATTCGGGTGCCCACACATTGAGGGGAGATAACGAAGGTAAGCTTTGCGCGAGCGTGACTCGGCCAGGCGGCCGAGGCGCCGCCGGCCATGGCACGCTACCCTGCTGCCGAAGCAACACCACTTGCCGACGTTCCGGCGCCAGATACGACTCCAGTTGGTGGTCATCGAACACGGATCGGCGGCCCCAAAGCTGCGCCAACTGGTCTTGGTACAAGAGCACCCAATCGGCGGCTTGCGATTTCAGGGTCGCAATGGCCAGGGAGTGCCGTTGATTGACCAGCACAAGCTGGGGATCATGGAACTGCAGGATTCTCTTTGGATCGGCTGGCGGCGACGAGGGGCTTCGGTATCGTTTGTCACGTCCCCCGGGACCGGCGAAAAAATCGAAATGCAGATCAACGACTTCCTGGGGGTAACAGGTGCGGAATCGGCCGTCAAAGGCGACTTGAATTCCCGGGTCGCCTGGCCGTCGACTGCCGGCCACGCCCAACACGTATTGTGCCCAATGCCCCGAAACGACCATACGACCCGTGAGACGTTGATCGGCGAGGTATTGGAGTGCCGAGACGGGATACTGGTTTCGCGCGACGGGCACGCCGACCAAGCGGCCACCGAGTTGCCAGGCCAGCAGGCCGCTGAACAGCAACAACAGCAGGGTTCCAAGTTGCCGCAAGGGAAGCGGCGGTGGCGCGGTTCGTCTGGGGAAGTGTTGGATCCAGCGGTTCGCCGCCGACTCGAGGTGGGCAGGCAGCCAGAACAGAAAGAGGATCGCCACGAAGGGCAGGTGTCGTTGGTGCCGAAACGCTTGGGCACAAACGAGCAAAAGGACGGCCATCTGAGTTAGGTCACGGCGTCGCTGTGAGGCGGCAAGCCCCGCGACGCTCAGCGCCAGCAGGACCCACAAACGGATTGCGCCGCCGCTCCACAGATCCGGTGGGTGCCACTCCTGAATCTCCGGTCGCGGGACGCTCAAGGCCGAAATCAACCAGCGATGCAAATCGGGACCATACGGATTCACCAGCGTGGCCAGGCCGCTCGCAGCGATCAGACCAAACAAATAGCACGCAACGTGCCACCGTCGCGCTCCCCTGACCCAGACAAACTCCGTCGCGCGTCCGCCGAACAAGACGAGGGTCACCGCCAGACCGGCCAGAAAACCTCCGTGCGTATTGGCCCAAACCAACAGCAAGAGCGGTACCAGCCAGAGTTGATGGAGCCGGCGGAAATCGGCGGACGCCCGTCCCTCACCGCTGCCGGGCGAAGTCCGGCGGCTGGGCCAGCCGTCAAAGCATCGATCGGTCCAGGCGATCAAGACCGCAAAGAAGACAAAGGTAAAAACGTGCGGCCGCAGTCCCCAATAAAACGAAAGGTTCATCGCGCCGACAACGCTGGTGATCCCCAGGGTCAGCGGGTGCACGCCCTGACGTCCTGCCTGCCGCATCGCCAGGTACAGCACGCCACAACCCAGGAAGCATTTCAGTACCAGCAGACTGCTGACACCCGGCCCATGGGCAGCCAAAGCAAAAATCAGCTCGCTGAGGTTCTCGTGGTTAATCCAGCGATGATCGGCGGCGGTATAGGTATAAGTTGCCGTCCGGGCGAGACCGTGCTGCCAAGAATCCCATCCGTACTGCACGTGCCCCCAAAAATCGGAGTCCACGCTTTGGGGTGATAGCGGAATGGCGCACCAACTAAGCACGGCCAGCAGCCAGCAGGAACCGAGGGTCGGCCACGAGGCACGCGACAAGTCGTGATTGATGAGCGCTGGTGCCGAACCCATACGATCCCGTGCCGGTAAGCTTTCCCTCCGGAAGAACCCTCCGGACGACTTGGTCGATAAACGGGTGTTTCAGAGCGAGAAAGGACCCCCTGCGGGTCCCCGCCGGGGCTTGCTCGGCGACGCCTCCTGACCCAATGCGTCTTGAAGTATAGGACACCGCGCCCGGCGCGATCGGCGGATCGCCACGGCCTGGGGCGGCCCATTGGTAGAAGCTAAGCACGCGCATTGTTAGACTAGTTCTGTGTCACAGTTGCGATTTGGAGTTGCGAAAAGGGGTCAGGTCCCAAAAGTGCGAAACACCCGAAGGGCCGTTCCGGCTTTTGGGACCTGACCCCTTTTCGCAACCCCGGTCCGGACCGCCTTGGGTGGCCGGCACTTGGTGAACTGAGAGAGAGCGAACTTTGCAAATGCCCGAAGCCCTTGCCCAGATTGTTGAAATCGACGGAATCCGCTTGCAGCTGAGCCATCCCAATCGAATGGCCAGCGAATGGATTGGTCAGCACGAAATCCTGGAACAATTGCTCGCCTGCTGGCTCGTCGTCGACGAGTTGGACTTGCCGCTTTCGCCCCGCCTGGTTGGACCTCCGGGAATCGGCAAGACGGCGTTGGGAATGGCCGGAGCACGTCAGCGCGAACAGGAGCTGTATATCTACCAATGCACGTCGGACACGCGTCCGGAGGATCTGCTCGTGACGCCGGTGCTGGCCGAAAACGGAAGAATCGCCTACCACGCTTCCCCGTTGGTGACGGCGATGATTCGCGGCGGAGTCTGTCTGCTGGATGAAGGCAACCGCATGAACGAAAAGTCATGGGCCAGTCTCGCTCCGCTGCTGGACCAGCGCCGCTATGTGGAATCGATCGTGGCCGGCATCACGGTGACGGCTCACCCCGATTTCCGCTGCGCCGTGACCACAAATCAGGACGAATCGACCTACGAGATCCCGGACTACATCCTCAGCCGCCTCCAACCAACGCTTCAGTTGGGTTATCCGTCAAAGCAGGACGAGATGGCGATTCTGCAATACCATCTGCCTTTTGCCGAAGCGGAGATGCTGGGGCTGACGGTCGAGTTTCTCCAACAATCGCACCAATTGAAACTGGACTTTTCGACGCGCGATGGGATCAACCTCCTCCGGTACTCAATGAAGCGTCTGGCGCAGAACCCCAATCATCCGATCAGCAAAGACCAGTTGTGGCGTGAGAGCCTGCTGAGCTGTTTGGGGGACGATGCGTTGGACCTGGACAACTTGGCAGATCGACAGAAGCGAACGCTGGGCGGCGATGCGGTACCGTTGGGCTTGGGCGACTTCTTTTTCTCGAAGGACGACCCGATGCACCCGGACTTTGACGACCTGGACGACGAGGACGATGATGACGTCAGTGAGCTTTTTTGACGGATCGGTCAGAAACCTGATGGGATCATCATGATCAATTCGCCCGTTCTGAAAATCGGCCCCAAGATCCTGGCCCTGCCCGTAGTGCACGGTAGTGTCGACTGCGCGCTCGAAGTGCGTCGGATGATGTTGGAGTATCACTTTGATTGCGTCGCGGTGCCGCTGCCACCCTCGTTTCAGGACGATGTCGAGACGGCAATTCAGCGGTTGCCAATGGCAGGCATCGTGATTCAGCGCGAGGTTCCCGCATTCGAATCCGAATGGCATCCGGAGCGAGAAGCGGACGAAGACCTGGACGACGAGGCGTTAAGCTATGTGCCGATCGACCCTTGTCAAGCGGTGATTGCGGCGTTGCGAATTGCGATGGGCGAGCGATTGCCGCGCGCTTACATTGACTTGGAGACGGCCCGCTTCGAGCCGCAAACCGCCATTCTTCCCGACGCCTATGCACTCAAGAAGGTTCGCCTCGATCGCTTTGCCGCGGCGGTTCTCCCCAGCATCGCGCCCCCGGCAATCGGACAGCCCCGCGCGCGGATCAACTTCATGGCGCGACGCCTTCAGCAGCTGCAAGCTCGCTACGAATCGATCTTGTTCGTCTGCTCGATTCTGGATTGGCCCTGGATTCGCGACGCATTTCAACATGGTCCGGCCGAGGCACCTGAACATGAACTGGTGAACAAGACACAATACCTAAGAGTGGATCCACGGACACTGATCTTTTTGTTGGGTGAGCTGCCCTTCATTACGGGGCTTTATGAACGGGCGCGAATCGAGCTGGGCGACGACACGAATCTGTCAATCGACGGGGTGAAGGCGCTGCTGCTGACGGCCCGCGAGGCGTATTATCGCGAGATGCGTAGTCGTGCCCGCCGGATCACGCCCCAGGTCTTACGGACTTGCCTGAAGTACATCCGGAATCTGAGTCTCGTGCATCGGCGAATGACGCCCGATCTCTACACGATCGTGGTCGCCGCCAAACAAGTGGGCGGGGACAGTTTCGCGGTCGAGGTCGCCGAGACGGCACGCGAATACGGATTCGGGTGGGAAGAGGATATTCCGCATGCCCAAATGGGGATCGGACGCGTCAGGCTGCCCGACGGCGACGTCTGGTCGGCGAAAAGCCGGTTGCCAGGGCCGCCGCTCGAATGGCGTTCGTGCGAGTTGACGCGCCGGCCGGATGCGGAAGAGCGGCACCGCTGGCAATTGCAATGGAATCCACAGGCACAGTGCAGCTGGCCGCCGGAGGACAAGCTGATCGAAAATTTTCGTTCGCACGTGATGGACCGCGCCCGAGAAATCATGGGGGCCGATCTCGTGCGAACGGAGAAATTCACGACCAGCGTGCGAGATGGGATCGACATCCGCGATACACTCCGGAACTGGCACACGGGCGAGATCTACGTCAAGGTGCTGCCGCCCGCGCGTGGTGCGCTGGACGCCGTCGTGATGCTGTTCGACTCCCCGGCGGATCCCCGTGATTATCCCTGGCGATCCACGTGGTTCGCCGAACATGACGAGGAATCGACACTCGCCTTCTTCGCCACCGACTACCGCCAAGAAATGGTCGGCCCAGGCATCGGCTTGGCCAATTACGGCGGCGCGATGTTCTTGTATCCTCCGATCGCCATCCCCGATATTTGGCAGGATCCACGCCTGGACTTTGCCGAGGTGCTGGAGGAACGATTGCTCGCCGCAGCTTGCCTCTACAGTCGCAATTCGCAGATCGCCCTGCTGTCCGCCTTCCCACCCGGCGCCGGCTGGCGCCGACTGGCGCGTCGTTTCCGCAAGAAATGGGTCCACGTGCCCCTCCGCCAGTTCAGCGATTCCACCGTCCAGCAGCTGCGGATGGCCCACGTCCTGAACGGCCGTGAGGTCCGGAGCTTTGCCGCGCACTTCATTCGCCGGCCGTGAACAGGATCCGGCGCGGCTTGCGCAAGTCGGAATTCGATCGCACCTTGGCGATTCCGGACGGCGATTGCGGACGGCGATTGCGGACGGTCCGACCGTTAGGCCTCCGCGGGGGCGAGGACGAGTCCTTTGAGTGCCTCGAGACTGGCCAACACGTCGTCTTGCGAGATGTCGCCCCAGTGATTCGCCTTGTGGCGCAAGATCGCCAGCTGATACGCCTCGAATGCGTCCGCGAGATCCTGCGGCAGCTCGGGCAGCTCGGCCAATGGCCTCACCAATTCGTTCGGCGTTCTCGCTCCGCTTAGGTCACTCGAGTCGTGCTCGCCATCATAGACGGCCAGCGGCCCCGACGGCACGTCATCTTCGTCGCCGAAATCAGGGCCGGCGGGACTACGAGCCTCGGCCATGTACTCGCTCGCCACCCGGTCCTGAGGAGGCGTCGAATCGGATCCGGAGCGTTCGCTGTTGGCAGAGAAATCCTCGTCTAACTCGGCATTCACCAACTCGTCGGCGCGGCTCGTCCTCCTTGATGGCTCCCAGCGTTTCCCAGCGTCGACGACGCGTCTCGTTGACCGACCAGCCGCTCTGAAGTGCGCCTTCCAGCCACATTTCGGCATCGTCCCAATCGAGCGCTGCTTGGAAATGACTCCAGTACAAACCTTCGTATTGTTCGTAGACATCACCAAAACGATCGTACACGCGACGCAAACGTCCTGCGTGCTGGCCGCTGACGCCGCCCACCAACCGGCTCCATGCGTCATCGGAATACTCCGTCGACGCGGCTTCCGAGGACATGAGCGCGACGCGCCATTCGTGAATGATTCGTCCCTTATCCCAGTTGGTCGTGCTGACCAACCGATTCCAGCGGCCGACAAACGGACGCGATGTTTCGTCCAGAATGAGCTCGGTATCCCGCGCCTGTTCCATCTCTCGTGTGCTCCTGACTAACGAGTCGTCCAACCGAAGACCGATGCTAATCGACTCGCGCGGGATCCGCCAGAGACAATGAAACGAGAAGTAAACCGGAGGCTCGAAATACGCAAACGCCCGGGAAAGTCGCCCGCATCGCGACGGTCGCCGGGATCGCGAAGAACGCGGCGGACTGGGGAAAAACTGTCGGCTGGTCGACCGTCGCCCGAGCGGACAAGCCGAACGCACGGTTGGCCTCGCCGCGTCAACCCTGTAGTTGCATAAAGGATTCTTTGCGAGTGTGAGTTGGACTGAGAAAACCAGGGGTCTTCGAACTTGCCATCGCTTGTTGCTGGATCTCACATCCGGTGAGATCCAGGCGCACCGGGAGGGCGAGGCTCCTGCCGAGCCGCAGGAGCGGAAGACGCTGTCAAAGAAGGCTCAGCAGGAGCTTCGCCCTCCCGAAGGCTTGGCCACAAAGCAGTTTTTCTGCAACGCTGGGGTCAACTCAACTGTCCGGGTCCTGATCGATCCCACGTCAGCCCGCGCCGCTCAACCCTCGCAGCGTTCCGCAGACTGGAAGCCGCAGGTCTTGTGCGAACCATCGCAGAACGGGCGATTCTGAGACGCCCCGCAGCGGCACAGGGCAAAGGCAGGTTTATTCGGGTCGAGCGGATACGTCTGGCCGCTGGCGTCCACTAACGTGAACGGGCCTTCGATCAGTAACGGACCGTGATCACGAATCGTAATTTTGACGTCCGACATGGTTCACTTAATCCTTTGCGCAAGCCAACTCAGTGGAAAACCGCCTTCGTGCCGCCTCAGTGTATCGTCCCTCGGGAGGGCTGTCAGCCCGGTCGTATCCGTCCGCGGCGGCCCCGGCCGAACACTATTGGGCGCGGCACGATTCTGGTAAAATGCGGGGGTCAATTTCCCACCGCGGTCGAGCCCCCGGCTCCGATCCAAGCTACCGC
Organism: uncultured Planctomycetales bacterium; assembly: GCA_963826795.1. Taxonomy (GTDB): domain Bacteria; phylum Planctomycetota; class Planctomycetia; order Pirellulales; family Pirellulaceae; genus CAWGYT01. The sequence continues at coordinate 60,930 of CAWGYT010000002.1, forward strand.
TCGACGCGGCTTCGGCTACCTCCCGATCCCACCCGAAAACCGCCCGTCCCGCCCCGAGAAGTCTCGGGAGTTCTGACCCCGAAGCGGCCCGCCTGAAAGTCACCCTGCCTGCCTGAGGAAAACCGATGCAACGCCTCGCGACTCGCTTGTTGCAAACATCCACCCGCCCTGTGGGGATCCACTTCCTCGGGCGATCATGCATTTGGCTGGTCTGGAGTGTGACGCCGCTCCTGCTGGGCGCGGATGGGATCGAATTGGACGCGGACCGGCGCGTGGGCCAACAGCTTTACGAGCAGCAGTGTGTTCGCTGTCACGGCCCACGTGGAGAAGGAGTCGCAGACGTCTACGACGAGACGCTCCAGGGAGATCATTCGCTTGAAGAGCTGACGCGGATCATTCATGAAACCATGCCGGAAGAGGCGCCCGACGAATGTGTCAATGACGAGGCACGGTTTGTGGCGGCCTACATTTTCGACGCATTCTATTCGCCCACGGCTCAGGCGCGCAATCAGTCGACCCGGATTGATCTCTCGCGGCTGACGGTCCAACAGTATCGCAACTGCATCGCGGACCTGGTAGGCAATTCCGCAGTACGACTGCCGCCGGGCATCGCCAGCGGTGACGGATCCGTGGGACTGAAGGCACGCTACTATAACGCCCGGAATTTCAATCGCGAGAAGCTCGTGACCGAGCGGATCGACGACGCCATTGATTTTCAGTTTGAGGCAGACAGCCCGGACCCGGGGTCGATCGGGAGCGAGGAATTCGCAATCCGCTGGGACGGATCGATTGTCGTCGAGGAGACGGGGGATTACGAATTCTTCGTGACAACCGAAAACGGCTTCCGACTCTGGATCAACAACCAGGAGCAGGCCGTGATCGACGGCTGGGTAAGCTCGGGCAGCGAGCCCCGAGAGCAAACCGCGACGCTCTTTCTGCTGGGCGGACGGGCGTACCCGTTGAAACTGGAGTACTTCAAGTACAAGGAGAAATCCGCCTCGATTCAGCTCGCCTGGCGCGGGCCTCACGCTCCGCGCCGCGTGCTTGAAGGCCGCTACCTGATTCCCGATCGCGTTCCGGAAACGCTGGTCGTCAGCACGCCGTTTCCACCCGACGACCGAAGCCAAGGCTACGTGAGAGGGTCGTCCGTCTCGAAGGCCTGGGACGAGGCGACGACACGCGGCGCGATCGAGGTCGCGAATTATGTCGCCACTCGAATCGGTCGACTGGCTGACGCGCGACCCGACGCGGAAGATGATCGAGACCGGATCCGCGGCTATTGCAGTGAGTTCGCCGAACGTGCCTTTCGCCGGCCATTGAGCCCCGACGAGCTGCAGTTCTTTGTGGCAGATCAACTCGGCACATCGGAAGATCTGGAAGCGGGGATCAAGCGCGTCGTGCTGCTGGTCCTGAAATCACCCCGCTTCTTGTATCCCGAGATTGGCGTGAGTGGAGCTCCCCAGTACGCCGCGGCCGCACGCCTGGCTCAATTGCTTTGGGATTCACTCCCCGACTCGGAACTGCGGGATGCGGCCTCCGCTGGCCAACTGGCGACGGCCGACCAGATCGCCGCTCAAGCACAACGCATGTTGGCGGACCCGCGCGCTCGTTTCAAAACGCGAGGCTTTTTCCACGAATGGTTGCAAGTTGCAGAGGGAGCGGACATCTCGCGCGACACGATGGCGTTTCCGGGTTTCGACGAGGAATTGCTGGCTGACCTCCGCACGTCGCTCGACCTGTTTCTGGACGACGTCGTATGGAGTGAGCGATCGGATTTTCGGCAGATTCTGCTCGCCGATTATCTGTACCTCAATCCGCGGCTGGCCAAGTTTTACGAACCCGACCACGAACCGGACATCGCGGGTCCTGAAGGTTCTTTTGAGAAGACACGACTGGACGAGGGCCGGCGAGCGGGCGTCGTGACCCATCCGTATCTCATGGCAGCCTTCGCCTATTTTCGTTCCAGTTCACCCATTCACCGGGGTGTGTTTGTGACGCGCAAGCTGCTCAGCCGCGCGTTGAAACCGCCGCCGATGGCGATCGAATTCATGGACGATCGCTTCGACCCGAATTTGACGATGCGTGAGAAAGTGACGCAGTTAACGGAATCCGCGACCTGCCAGACCTGCCATCGCATCATCAATCCGCTCGGCTTCAGCCTGGAGCACTTTGATGCAGTCGGCCGTTACCGCGAGATGGAACAACAGAAGCCGATTGATGCCACTGCGGAATACGTGACCGAAACGGGCGAAACCGTGGTGTTCCAGGACGCTCGCGATCTGGCAGAATTCGCCGCGGCGAATGCCTACGCTCAGGCCGGCTTCCTTCAACAACTGTTTCAACACTTTGCCAAACAACCCGTTGCTGCTTACGGGCCACACACGCTGGATCGGCTGCAGCGGCTGTTCGAGAAATCGGACTACTCGGTTCAGGCCGTGTTGGTCCAAATCGCGTTGACCGTGGTACCCGGCGAAACGCCGATGAACCCGTAGCAGGCAACCGTTCTCGCGACTCTGAATTCAAACTGTGCTTTAAGGACATGCGATTTAAGGACAACTGGACCATGAACCGAATCGGTCGCCGGACATTTCTTCGTCAGCTCGGGCTTTCGACCTCGCTCGCGCCGTGGATTTGGAACTTGCCGAGTCTGGGGTTCGCCGATCCGAGTCGTCGCAAACAGCGGATCATTTTCATGTTCAGCCCCAACGGGACCGTTCCGGATCACTTCTGGCCCGACGAGTTTGGGGAGACGTTTGCCCTGAAAGAAATCCTCTCGCCGCTTGAATCGTATCAGGATCGAATGCTGATTTTGCGCGGAATCTCGAATCGTGTTCGCGGTGATGGCGACAGCCACATGCGCGGCATGAGCTGCCTGCTGACGGGAATTGAGCTGTTTCCCGGCAACATTCAAGGCGGTTCGGATACGCCCGCCGGCTGGGCCAGCGGCATCTCGATCGATCAGGAGATCAAGAATTTCGTGCAAGAACATCCGGAGACACGAACTCGGTTCGGCTCGCTGGAGTTTGGCGTGCAGGTCCCCAACCGGGCCGATCCCTGGACTCGCTGGTCTTATGCCGGTCCCAATCGCCCCGTCGCGCCGATCGATGATCCGTACCAGATGTTCGGCAAGATTTACGGCCGACTGGGCGACCAAGAGAGTCTCAAGAGCATCTTGGACGACTTGCAGAGCGATTTACGCACGGTACGGAGCCTGGTCAGCGTCGAGGACCGACACCTGCTGGAAGAACATGCCTCGTTGGTTCGACAAATGGAACAGGATCTGGCCGCGGCCGAGTCACAGGCGCCGATGAATACGGTTCCGGACCTGGAGCCCGATGTGCGCAACGAGAACGACAACATGCCGCAGCTCAGCAAACTGCAAATCGATTTACTCGTCAGCAGCTTGACCAACGATTTGGCGCGAGTCGCCACGCTGCAATACACGAACTCCGTCGGCAATGCACGCATGAAATGGCTAGGCATCGAAGAGGGGCATCACCAGCTTTCGCATGACCCGGATCTAAACGAAGACTCGCAACGCAAGCTGGTCCTGATCAACACGTGGTTCGCGGAACAGCTACGATACTTGGTCCAGCGATTGGCGGAGACACCCGAACCGGGCGGGGACGGAACGTTGCTGGACAACACCGTTGTGGTCTGGACGAATGAACTCGGCAAGGGCAACTCCCATACGCTGAACGACATTCCATTCGTCCTGATCGGCAACGGACTCGACTTCCAAATGGGCCGCTCGTTGAAGTACGACCGCGAACCCCACAACCGCTTGCTGCTGTCGCTCGCACATGGGATGGGTCACTATCTGGAAAGCTTCGGCAATCCGGCCTTATCCGAGGGCGGAGTCTTGCCGGACTTGATCTCGTAACTCACCCGGCGATGCCGCGTGCGCCGCTATCCCCAGACGATCGCCACCACCACGGCGACCGTCAGCAAGATGGCGCCGAACATTCGCGATCCCATATCGTGGCGCGACGCGAAGGATTCTCCGCCGCCCAGCCAGTGTGCAAAGATCCACGCCAGGCCGACTCCCCAGATGCCTCGCACCGAATAGACGATGTTGACACGGGCCGCGTCGCCGAAAACCGCGACCGCCAGCACAATGCAAAGCGACTGCAAGGCGATCAGCGACCCGCCGAGCATGAGGGGAACGAAAATCGGTCGCTGCCAAAAAGCGTCCCGGCGAACCCAGGGCAAGAAGCCCAACGAAAGCACTCCCGCGATCCCGAAGACGCTCGGTAAGAACCGACCCGCACCCCAGGCCGGAGACCAGCGTTGGACGAGCACATCGAACATCGCGTAGTTGGTCGCCGCAAGAAGGGCGAAGACGATCGTGAACATCACGTGTCGACGGCGCCCGGCCGATCCCGTGCGCTGGATTAACGCGACGCCCAAGGTGGCCGCCGCGGCCGCGAACCAAATCCAGCCCGAGAGTGATTCACCTGCCACGGTCGTGAGAAACACAGCAACCATCAAGACCTTCACGCTGAAGATCGGGGCTGCCACCGAAATATCGCCGCGATCGAGCGCCAGAAACGTGCAGATCTGGCCCGTCAGGTACAGGGCCGCGACCGTCGCCGGTTGCCAGTACCGATGCCATGGCTGCGTCGCTCCGCCCAACAGCCAGAGTCCCGAAAAGATGAGTGTCGCCCAGAGATTCGCGGCCAAAGTCATGGTCCACGATCCCTGCGCCGCGGAGGCTCGCCTGCTTGACGAAGAGCAGCCCCACGGCAAAGAGGACACTGGCAACCAACGGCAACACGAGGTGCATGGGGAAGTCAACCATTGCGATCGTCAGTTTCAAGCGATGACTTCCCAAGCAGCAGACCGAGCCGTGGCTATTTGCTTGCCCCCGCCAGGATCACGGCCTCGTCCAGGACGGCATGGCGGATCACCGTGCGATCGTCCGACGTAAATACGACGTGAATCTTGTCGTCACGAGTCTGAATGGCCGTCGGATAGGAGAACGATCCGGGGCCTTCCATGAGATTCCGGCGATGCGGAAATGTCTGGCCATCGTCGGTCGAGATGGCCAAAGTGAGCGGTGTGCGGTCACTCATGCTGTCGTTGTAAACCAGCAGCAGATGACCGTTGCGAAGTCGCTTCAGGTCGACCGCCGAATTCGGATTGGGGAATTCGGAATCCACTCCCTGACTCCAGGTCCAGCCGCCATCCTGGGATTCGGCCCGCACAATCCAGCCCTGCGTGGTCGGCAAGTAATCGCCGGCACGTCGGCAAAAAGAGATCAAGCGTTCGTCCGAAACCTGCACCACGGCCGGCTGTAAATTACCTCGCTCGGAATGAATCACCCCGCTTTCGATCCATTCGTGCGAGTCAGGACGCTTCCGCAGGAAACGGGAGGTCGTATCGGCGCCCGTGCGTTCCGGATCCGCGCCCGTTTCGTGATAAATCGGCAGAAGGTAGTCGCCGTTGCGGAGCACAATCGGTTGGCCGCGGACCATGGTTCCGGCATCCAGCGTGACCAGAAACGAGTCGGACCAAGTGCGAGCGCCATTGCGCGACAACTTGGCCTTGATCCGCGACGAGGACCAGGTTTCGCCGAAGCGAGTCACATAAAACAGCCAAACCGTGCCGTCGGGAGCCTGCCAGACGACGGGGTTTCCCAGCGAGCGGATGGGGTTGCTGGCGATGACTTGCGGGTCGCTCCAGTGCGTGGTGCCTGGGTCCCGGCGGGCACCGAAGACGACGGTTCCCTCGGCATACTCGCCGGCACCCCCGTAGTAGGCCAGATAGAGACCGCCCTCGTCCAATTCCGTCACGCAGGACGGATGCTTGTAGTCCCCTGTCTTGATTTCCGGCCCAAACACCCGCTCAATTCGAATCGAATCGGCCGCATGGCTAGCCAGCGACACATGGCCGCACCCGAAGCAGGCCAACCAGACTGGCCAACGTCGCATCATTTGCTGCAAATATCTCATCGGACGGTTATCCTCGTCAGTCGCTCAAATGAAAAAACGTCGGCTCGGACCGGCCCAACCGCGACGGCCCATTATGCCGCTCGAGGGCCATGCCCACAATCGCGGGGATCCCGTCATCGTGGGTGGCCTTGCCGCTGGAACTCGATTCGCGATCGGCGCGTGAGTTCAGGTAGGGCCAATCAAGGGGTCAACGGATCGCTTTGGCGGTGCGCTGTGGCTAGAATGGGCAGCAGAAGAACTGGCAGCGTGCTGACCGCGGCGGCCGGGATCCACGTTCGTTATTCACGGCGACCGACTCATGCACCGAGTGCCACTTCGACTAGCGCTAATTGGATCCTGTTTCTTGTTTCCGGGTCTGCCGGCGCCTGCCGCCGACGACGCTCCGGAAACGACATCCGCCGCACCCTCACGCGCCTTGCCGCGAGTCCCTTGGACCACGTCCCAATTGCGGGGAACGCCCGATCCGCCTCGTCCGTACACCGTGCGACGCGTCTTTCCCGCCCGGAAGTTCCGCAATCCCGTGTTCATGGCGCAGGAGCCAGGTACCTCGCGACTGCTCGTGGCCGAACTCGGGGGAAAGGTTTATGCCTTCGACAAGCACGATGCGTCAGGGGAATCGCAAGAGCTGTTTCTGGACGTGGGCCGGCAGATTTACGCTTTTGCGTTTCATCCTCGCTACGCACAGAACGGCCAGGTCGTCACGTTTTGTCCTCAAAGTGCCCACGATAACTCACTCAGCAGCGTCTCCCGCTGGCAAACAAACCTGAACGGTCCGCGATCCTGCCAAGCCGATTCGGAAGACGTGATCATTCAATGGCCCTCCGGCGGACACAACGGCGGAGAAGCCATCTTCGGACCGGACGGATACCTCTACATTTCAACCGGCGATGGGACGGGAGGTTCGGATCCGAATGCGACGGGACAAGGAGTCGATGATCTTTTTTCGGTGATCATGCGACTCGATGTCGACCAACCGGACGAGGGTCGCGGCTACTCGATCCCCAAGGACAACCCGTTTCTTGAGATTCCCAACGCGCGGCCCGAGATTTGGGCCTTCGGATTTCGCAATCCATGGCGCATGTCGTTTGATCCCGAATCGAACCGGCTTTACGTGGGCGACGTCGGACAGGACTTGTGGGAGATGATCTGGGATGTCCGCCGCGGGGGCAACTACGGCTGGAGCGTGCGCGAGGCGAGTCACGCGTTCCATCCCCACAAGCCAAGCGGTCCCGGGCCGATCCTGCCTCCGATCATCGAACATTCCCACATCGATTGTCGTTCCATCACAGGCGGCTACGTCTATCGCGGTGACAAACTGCCCGAACTGCAGGGAGCTTATCTCTATGGGGATTACCAGTACGGGAAAATCTGGGGCCTACGGTACGACGGCGAGCGAGTCACGTGGCAGATGGAGCTTGCCGATACCGCCCTTCAGATCCCCGCGTTCGCGCTCAGCCGCGACGGCGATTTCTATGTGGTCGATCATTTGACGGGCGAGCTTTTCGAGCTCGTTCCGGCACCCCCGACGGCGGCCGTGGCACGCTTTCCGCGGCACCTGAGCGAGACGGGACTTTTCGCGGATACGGCTGGGCACGAACTCGCTCCAGGCCTGGTCCCCTATTCGGTCAACACGCCTCAATGGCTTGACGGCGCGATGGCCGAGCGTTTCTTCGGGCTGCCGGAGAATCACACGATTCACTTTGTCGAACGAAGCACCGACGCAAACACCTGGGGTTTCGCCGATGGGTCCGTCACCGCCCAAACCATTTTCTGGGAGGATCACCAGGGTGACCCAAAAACGCGGCGCCGCATCGAGACCCGGGTGATGGTCAAGCAAGAGGACCATTGGCTGGGATATTCATACGTCTGGAACGACTCGCAGACGGACGCGCAACTGGCACCCGCCGATGGGATGGACGTTCGATTGCCAAGCGAGCTGAATCCGCGCCTCCGGGGCGACTCGCCAAATTGGCGCGTGCCGAGCCGGAACGAGTGCATGGTCTGCCACTCGCGGGCGGCAGGTTTCGTACTGGGATTGAACACGGTCCAGATGAATCGCCAGCACGCGTACGGAGTGCGCAGCGAGAATCAACTCGCGGCGCTTTCGGAGGCGGGATTCTTCGACACTCCGCTGGGAAAGTCGCCCGAGGAGTTGGGCCGATTGCCGAACGCCTACGATCCCACCGAGGAACTGGAGCCGCGAGCGCGGGCGTATTTGCACGTCAACTGTTCGATGTGCCATGTCTCCGACGGAGGCGGCAATGCGCAATTCCAGGTCCGACACGATCTGGCGCTGAATGAGCTTAAGCTGATCGATGGCCGGCCCCTTCACGGGGACTTCGGACTCGATCAAGCTCGGCTCGTCACGCCGGGCGACCCTTACAGCTCGGTCCTGTTCTTCCGACTCTCAAAAACCGGCCCGGGCCGGATGCCTCACGTCGGGTCGCATTCGCAGGATGTCGCGGGACTCCGCCTGATTCACGATTGGATTGCTTCCCTGCCGCGAGACGGGATGGATCCATTGGACGAGCCATCGTGGGGACAATTACGTCTCGAACTGGACGAATCTCTGAATCAGGCCAGCATTCCCGACGCATCGCGATCGAATCGGCTGTTGCCTAAGGTGAGCCGCGCGTTGCGAATCTCCCACGCGCTGTTGACCGAGGAAAAAACGGGCAGCCTGCGCGAGGATCTGGCCCGCGTGGCGATCCACGATGACCGGGCCAGTATTCGCGATCTGTTCGAACGATTCCTGCCCGAGCGCGAGCGAACGCAACGCTTGGGCGAAGCTTTCGACCCGGACCAGGTTTTGAGTCGACAAGGGGATCCGGCACGAGGCCGAACCCTCTTTCTGGCCGACGGCGTCGTGCAATGCAAAAACTGCCACGGAATGCCGGCCAGGCAGCTGGATGTCGGACCCGATCTCAGTCAGATCGGCTCAAAGTACTCGCGCCGACAACTGCTCGATGCGATCGCCAATCCTTCCCTCCAGATTGACGCCCGCTATCAGACCTATGTCGTCGAGACGACCAGCGGCAAAGTAATCACCGGCATCCTGATCGACCAGAACGACGAGCAGATCCGAATCGTGACTGTGGAGGGGAGCACGTCGAATCCGGTCAGCTTGCCACGCACCCAGATCGATCAGATTTCAGGTACGCCGACGTCACTGATGCCGCAACAACTCCTGCGCGATCTGACGGCTCAGCAAGCCGCGGATTTGATCGACTTCCTCGCCTCGCTCCGCAAGCCGGAGTCAGGACCCTGATCCACATCCCGAGCCGACGTCAAACACACCGCGTACGCTCCCTGCGTTTCGCGCTCATGGGTCTTGCAGGGAATCGGATGTGGGCGAATCAGTTGACGAGGCCAGGAAGAAGTAATCGCTCAGGGCCATCGGGGTCACGCTGTCCTGATCCAGCTCGAACAAGACGCACTGATCACCACCGCGCGTTTTTGCCAAGGCCAGTGCCTGGTCGGTCTCCTGCAGAATTCGATCCGTATTCATTGCCCCTTCCTGGCTCGGTCGATAGACGACTCCTCCGACGCTACAGGTGAGCTCAGAGCTGCTCGTGCCAGGAAGCTCAATTCGACTTACACCGGTTCGAACCCGCTCGGCAATTCGAACCAGCGTTTCATTGACGTTGACCGGTACGACGACCAGGAATTCGCCGTCGTCGTAGCGGACGATACTGTCGTCCTCGCGGACGGCACGGCGAATCGCGCCAACGACTTGCTGGAGCACCGAGATCCGAACGTCCAGAGGATGCGATTCGGAAAATGATGGGAAGCGATCGATGCCGACGCCAAGCACACCGAGGCGAAGGTCCTGTCGCCGGCATTGCACTGCCGCATCCCCCAGCAGTTCTTCGACCAGATGAGCGGCGCAGGCATCCGTTTCTGCATCCTGGTTTGGCTGGGATTCCGAGGGCCGGGCTCCGCTCATCGCGTCCTCAAGATGCCGTCTCACGGACGCGATTTCAAGCTGACTCGTGAGCGCGATCTTCGCCAGCGTTGTTTGGGCCTGCGCGAGCACCTGTTCCATGGACGGAAACTCACCCAGGTCGACCGCGAACAGGGCAGCCACTTCGCCGACTCGCAGGTCCACATCGGTCAGCATCTCGTTGACTTCATCCGCGAGGATCCCGAAGCCGTCGTGCAGCGATCGTTCCAGCGTCGCACGGCTGACCTCTCGCTTGGATCGTAAACCTTCAATAAAGTTGGCACCGACACGGGCGCAACGGAGGGCGTTGGGCAGAAGCGGCATGGTAGGCGAGGCGGGCAGCTCTTCGGCAAGATTCAATCCCCGGACATCCGAATGGTGCTTGGCGATCGCATCCACCAGGTAGTTGTCCAGCCGCCATCGCAAACAAAGTTGGACACTCACGTCGGTGTGGGTAAAGCCGTAGGAATCCTGTTCGGCCGCCAGCATTTCGTCGCCATCGTCAAACTCTTTCAGCAGTCGGCTGTATTCTTCGGGATCGGCGCTCAAGAGCGCATGGCGGCCAATGTCTTGAAGCAGCGCTGCCAAGAACCAGACTGATTCGTCGGTACCCGGAACTCGTTCCGCAAGCGCTTCCGCCAGGGCTGCCTGGTCCATGCTGCTTCGCCAAAGGCCCTGATAGTAGCGACGATAACGATCGGCTGGCCCACGATGTTCTGCCAAGCAAAAGCTCAACACGAGCGTCCGGACCAGGTTGGCCCCCAGGATCGGAACCGCGGCATCAATCGACGAGACTCGCTGCCGAAGTCCGAATAAGGCGGAATTCACCGTCCGCATGATTCGTGAGGCGATCGCGGGATCGCTGCGGATCACGCGTGTTATTTCGTCAAAATCCGGCACCGGGTCGCGCGTGAGGTCCACCACACGCAACGCAACTTCGGGAAGACTTGGGATTCGGTCAGACTGGATCAGGTTTTCGATGGAAATAGTCATAGTCTGGGTATCGAACTCGGACGAGCAAACCTTGCGTCTCTGTCATGGGGCGATGAGCTCAAACCATGATTTCGTGACCGTCCTACGTCGATTCCTAGCGGATCTGACGCCTGACCGGAGTGCCAAAGGGAAGCCTCGGCAAGTCGCGGTCGGCGGCATCGCGCTTTCAGGACGACAGGACCAACTGTCGGCTCGCCGGCGGTTGGTCATCGTCGGGGAATTGGCAGTACGTTTCGCTGTCCCTTATATTCGTGATCCACGATTCAACAGCCGTTGACGGTGCCGCGCCACCGCCTGACAACTCGAGCGCCGAGGCACCCCAGATGGGTCGCCACGCAACTTGACTCCCTCAACCAAGGACATCCGCATGCGTCGCTTCACACTTTGGATCGCCGCCCTGAGCCTGATCACCTGCTCGTCTGGCGTCGCAGCGGAACCCGTTTCGGCAGAAAACCAATGGCCTCACTGGCGCGGACCGAACGCGAACGGAGTCGCCCCCCACGCGAAACCACCCCTTCGTTGGGGACCGGACACGAATATTCGCTGGAAAGTGCCGCTTGCCGGCGAAGGAAGCGCGACACCCATCGTCTGGGGTGACCGTGTGTTCGTGGTGTCGGCGGTGCCGACGGACCGTCTGAGCGACGATCCGCCTGTCGCACATCCCGATGCGCGAACCGTGCCGCCGCAGAAATTTTTCCAGTTCGTCGTGACCTGCTTGGATCGCAACTCAGGCAAGATCCAATGGCGGCAGGTTGCGATTGAGGCGGTGCCTCACGAAGGTCACCATCTGACCAATACGTATGCCTCCGGCTCGCCAACAACCGACGGCCAGCGGTTGTACGTTTCGTTCGGTTCCCAGGGTTTGTTCTGCTATGACCTGGACGGGAACAAGATCTGGGAGCGCGATCTGGGCGATCTTCGCACTCGGCGAGGTTGGGGTGAGGCGGTGACTCCGACCGTCCACGACCAGACGCTGGTGATTAATTGGGACAACGAGGATGATTCGTTCCTGTTCGCCCTTGACGCCGCCACCGGTGAAATACGCTGGCAAGTTGCCCGCGACGAAGCAACCACCTGGAACACTCCCTTGATCGTCCCGCACGGGGGGCGCAACCAAGTGATTCTGAACGGCACGAACCGCGTTCGGAGCTATGACCTGGATTCGGGAGAGGAGCTGTGGCAATGCGGGGGACAAACCGTCAATCCCATCCCGTCCCCGTTGGCGGTCGATGGGATCGTCTACTGCACGAGTGGATATCAGGGTTCAGCGGCGCAGGCGATTTCACTGGACGCGGCGGGCGATGTCACGGGCAGCGACGCGATCCGGTGGAGCTACGGGTCCTCGACGCCCTACGTGCCTTCCCCCCTGGTTTACGAGGGACAGATCTATTTCACACGCACCAACACCGGAGTCTTGACAAGTCTTGATGCGCGCGACGGTTCACTCGTCTTCGGCCCGCAGCGCCTGGACGGAATTGACAATCTTTACGCCTCTCCCGTCGCGGCCGACGGCCGGATCTATTTTGTGAGCCGAGAAGGAACAACGGTCGTTCTGGAAGCGGGTCGTGAGCTCAAGGTCCTCGCGACAAACCGATTTGACCAGCCTGTCGACGCCTCGCCGGCGCTGGTCGGCAAGCAGTTGTTCTTGCGCACCGCGACGCATCTGTACTGCATCCAGGAGTGACACCGCGCCTCGAAGAGGCCGGCTCGGTAATTCCTGCCGGCTCGGCAAGATCCATGCCGACGCTTCCGAACGGGCTCGCTTCGTGGTCGTCCCCAGGCTTCGAATTATTTTGCGGATGGGCAAGTCGGCCGACCCGGCGAATCTGTGATACGGTTCAGATGCAGACGATTCGGACCTCTTGCAACAAGCGAGGCAACAATGTGGAGATCAGTTTACTGTGCGCGCTGCCGCCGCCGGGTCGATAGAGAGACCTATAACTTCTGGCAGGGAACGGCCTGGTGCAGTCAGTGCTGCAATGTCGTGACCGGGACGCCCTGTAAAGTCCCCTGCTGGGTGATCGGGACGGTCGTCCTGCTCGTACTCCGAATCCAAATTCAGGCCTAGCTCCAGGCGACGCCTTGGCGGAGTCTCGATCGCAGCCAATTTCTTTGCTTTTGAGAAGCCGGTACCACGCGAAGAACGGGCTGAAGCTCTTCGCGTTCCCCCCAATCGTCAACGTCATTCTATTTCGGATCTGCTGTGATGGCCATGATTCCCGCCCTCGACTCGGCCGTATCTGGCATCCAATCCAACTTGGCACGGCTGGATCGCGCGGCCGGCCGCATCGCGTCACCGGCGAACATGTTGGATCTGGCGGGCGATGTGGTGGATCAGAAGCTGGCCAAGCACGGCGTGAAGGCGAACGTTCGCGTGCTCCAAACTGCCGACAAGATGATCGGGACGCTGATTGATCTGCTGGCATGAAACGACGGCGCGGGCTAGCGCGAGCGTGCGGATTGACTCAGAACAACTCCTGTTGTCGCGGTCGTGCGGCAGCCAAGGTGCCGGGCCAGGGAGGAATTTCGCCAAGATTGTGTGAAGTCGCCTGCGCGGACAACCGCGTGTGAAATGCCTGGCAGAGCTCGGGCACCTGCGCGTCGTCCGGCGCGTGAATAAAGATAAACGGCTGTCTTCCTTCGGCCAGCCACTGCGTCACTGTCTGGGCCAACCAGCGGAATGACGCAAGGTTTCGGCTTGCGTGATTGTGCCCGACGTAGCGCAACAGCGGAAACTGCGCCGTGGCATCCGCGCGACGCGGAACACGAGGTTTCTTCTTCTGAGCCGCCACAACGTCGGCATCGCTCACTCGCAACGCGTGCAAGTCGGCCGTGTCGAACAGGGCCCGGTTGATTCCCAGGGCGGTCAGTAGATCCAAGAAGGCCGACTCGGTGGTCCCGCCAAAAAAATCGAAATGTCGCGGTTCGACGGCGTAGTGCCAGCCGGCCGGCAGCCAGCTCAGGAAATCCGCCAATTCGCGGAAACGCGATCCCGACAAGCTCGGCGGCAATTGCAGCAGCAAGACGCCAACTTGCGGCCGCAAAGGAGCCATTCGAGCGAGAAACTCGCGCGTGAGGCGGCGGCTGAGATCGCTTCCAAGCACCGCCTCATGGCTGATTGAACGGGGGAACTTGAAGCAAAAACGGAATGTCGCAGGAACCGACTCCTGCCAATTCGACACCGTCGCTTCGGAGGGAAGCCCGTAGAAGGTGCTGTTGCCTTCCACCGCATTGAACACCCGGGCATACTGCCGAAGAAACTCGCGCGGCCTGGCATCCGCCGAATAAAGGCTGCCCCGCCAGGCAGGATTCGCGAACATCGGTGCCCCGAGATAGTAGCTGCGAATGGACATTCGTGGGGGATCCGAGGGCCGTGAATCTCGTTGAGCCCGCGCTCACGCGTCTCGTGCGGGCGGTGGATTTGCTTACAATACAACGGTTTCGTTGATTCTGTGCAATCAGGGCGGCGGATAACGCAATCCTCGAAACCCGACCGGCCGGCCCTCCAGGGAGATTCCACCATGCGATGTAAAGCCCGCTATTGGCCGACGTTTCTGATCCCGCTGCTGGCCGCGGTCGCAGGCGTCCAGGCCGACGACTGGCCTCAGTGGCGAGGCCTCCAGCGCGACGGGGTTTGGCGTGAGACCGATGTGATCTCGAAGTTCCCCCAGGACCAGATCGTGCCTCGATGGTCGGCGCCGATCGGCCCCGGCTACAGCGGACCGACCGTCGCCGAGGGACGGGTGTACGTCACCGATCGTTTGACCGAACCGACTCAGGTCGAACGCGTCCATTGCTTCGACGCGGAAACGGGCACTCCGATTTGGTCGTATACCTACGACTGCATTTACGAAGGCGTGGGCTACGAGGCCGGCCCGCGTGCCTGTGTGACGGTCCATGCGGGTCGTGCCTACGCACTGGGCTCGATGGGTGATTTGCACACCTTCGATGCCGCGACCGGAAAACTCTTGTGGGCGAGCCGTCTCCAGGAACGCTTCGCCATCAAAATGCCGATCTGGGGGATCGCCGCCGCTCCCCTGGTCTACGAGGACATCGTCATCCTGCACATCGGAGGAAGTGACGGCGCCTGCGTCGTCGCACTCGACCAGGCGAGCGGGGACGAGGTTTGGCGAGCGCTCGATGATCGAGGTTCGTATTCCGCCCCGATCCTCGTGCAACAGGCTGGCCAGGCCGTGCTTGTCGTCTGGACAGGCGACCACATCGCCGGCTTGGACCCGACGACGGGGACCGTTTTTTGGAAGTCTCCGCTTACTCCTCGCGAGATGGTCATCGGAATCGCGACTCCCGTGGTCGATGACCGATACGTGTTCGTGACGTCGTTCTATGACGGCTCAAAAATGATTCGGCTCGCCGACGATTCGCTTGCCGTCGAAGACGTCTGGCGGCGCGTCGGCCGCAATGAACAAAATACCGAGGCGCTCCACTCGATTATCGCGACACCGATTCTGCGGGGCGGCTATATCTATGGTGTCGACAGCTACGGTGAACTGCGCTGCCTCGACGCGAAAACTGGCGATCGGCTGTGGGAAGATCAGACCGCCACGCCTCGAAATCGCTGGAGCAATATTCATCTGGTCCAAAACGGCGACACGACGTGGATGTTCAACGAGCGAGGGGAGTTGATCATCGCTCGATTGTCACCGTCTGGTTTCGAGGAAATCAGTCGAGCCAAACTGATCGAACCGACAACAGCCCAACTCGACCGCCGCGGCCAGGGAGTATGCTGGGCGCATCCCGCCTATGCAAACCGATGCATCTACGTGCGCAATGACCGCGAGATTCGGTGCGCGTCGTTGGCCGCGAAACCGTGAAGAAAACACGAACTCAGCGGGCGTTGACCGCCGCTTCGCCTGAGGCTTGCAGCATCGAGTCGGCCAAGGCATACGCCCGACGCGCCATCATCAGGTTACGTTCGTCCTCGGACACGACCCGATCGCCGATGACGTCCAGCCCCTTGGCAACGACCCCTTGCAGGGCCATCGCGGCGAACCAGTCGCGGCGTGTGACGCCCGGGGAAGCGGCCGACGAAGGAACAGGAAACGCGGGAACGCTACCGGCGACGGACATTTCAATACCTCTTCTGATGCCAATCCAGCAATTCGACCTAATCGTCACGCTCGGCAAGCGGCCAGGGCCGGACGGCAAGGCGGACCGCGCCGCATCGACCGCTTCCTGCGGGAAAAGACGCACCCACTCACGAACGGCAATGCCAATTACCAAAGACGCAAGTAGTATAGATCACCCGCAAAATTCAACTGCCCGGCTCGTCGGAAGTCCATGCGCCGCGTCGGCCACCGTCTGGCCGCGAACCAATCTGGCCGCGAACCAATCTGGCCGCGAAGCCATCGGGCCGAGGCCGCCCCACGCTTCCGCCGGAATCGACGGCTCACTCACCCTCCGACTTGGCGGTGGGCGCGAGGCCGCGGCACGCCCGACGGCTCGGCAGGCCTCGAGCGAAACCGGTTGAACACGGATCCATCCCGTGACTATAACTTAGCTTGCCGATGGCCAGACACCGCTTAGCTGGAGTAGATCGATTCGTGCAAGTTGACCGCAGCGAAACCGAACCGGAAACGATCGTCTTGCGATTCTCGGGAATCCTCACCGATGGAAACGATCAGACGCTCGATGTGAGCCTGCTCGACGAGCACGAGTACGGCCGCCCGATCTTGGTCAGCCTTCGTGACGTCACCTTGCTCAACTCGAGCGGGATTGGAATGTTGCTGAATCTCCAGCGCCGCGTCAATCAGTGCGGAGGCAAGCTGGTGATTCAACACGTACCGGCCTACGTGAAGAGCGTGCTGGATTTCATGAAGCTCGGCCAAATGCTGAGGATTGCCCACAGCGAACAGGAAGCCCGCGAGATGTTGAAATGAGTACCGATTCGGAACCTGAACCACAATCCGAACCGCTGTTGGGCAAGCACGTCATCGACTGGCAGTCGTACGGCGTGGAAGACGCGGTGACGAAGTTGATCGAGTACGCAGCCGAGATTCGAGCAAGTGACTTGTTCTTTACGAGCCATGAGCACAGTGTCCGGATCTTAGTACGTTATTTGGGCAGCATCCGCGAGATCAGCACGCTGTCACCGGAATTCGGGAAGCGCGCCATTTCGACCGTGAAGGCGTTTTCCGGAATGGATATTTCGGACCGCCTGCGGCCTTGCGAAGGACGTCGTATTCATCCCCGCAAGGATCGGCCTTCGATCGACTTGCGCGTCAATTCGATCCCGACGATTTTCGGCGAAGACGTGACGATCCGACTGCTGGATCGCGAAACGGGACTCCTCCACCTTGACGATCTGAACTTCACCCGCAACGAACTTAATAACCTGTCCTCCCTGTTGGAGAATCCGGCAGGGCTGATCCTGGTGACAGGACCGACGGGCAGTGGCAAGACCACCACACTGTACGCCTGTATCCAACATCTGAACAACGGCAAGCGCAAGATCAACACGTTGGAGGACCCCGTCGAGTTCATTGTGCCGGGCGTCAACCAATCACAGATCAATTCGAAAATCGGAATCGACTTTCCGGAATTGCTCGCAGCCTGCCTGCGACAGGCGCCAGACGTGATCATGATTGGTGAGATTCGCGACGACGTCACCGCGCGCACCGCGGTACGAGCGGCCAACAGCGGTCATTTAGTGCTCGCCACGCTCCACGCTCCCGTCGCTGTCGCCGCCGCGCAAAGCATGATTGCCTACGGCGTGAATCGAACGTTTCTCGCCAGCAGTCTGCTGGGCGTCATTTCACAGCGACTGCTCCGCGGCTTGTGCACCCGTTGCCGGATCCCGATTGATGTGTCGGATGTCCCTGGCGTGTTCGACGATATCAAGATGTGGCTTGACGCGGCGGACGAACTTAGAATCTACGCGCCCGGCGGCTGCGAAGCGTGTTTGGAGGCAGGCTACGACCGGCGGTTCTGCTTGGCCGAGGTGCTTGTCATGGACGATGAGCTGCGCGAAATGATCATGCACGGACGCTCCAGTATGGAAATGCACAAGCGGGCCGTGGAAAAGGGCATGATGGATTTCGGCAAGTCGGCTCTCTTGCAAATCGCCAACGGAGTCACAACGACTGAGGAAATGTTCCGAGTCGTTCCGAACGATTACCTGCAATCACTTGACCCGAGCCGGCACTCCGAGTCCTTTCCGAACTGAGACGCGGGTTCACGCCTGCCAGCGTTTCATCTCTTCCATGACGTGCAGAATCTCCTGCCGCTTCCGCTCGAAGACCGCGAACAACGCGATAATCGCAATTCCGGCGATAATGACCGTGACGTACCAGAGCCAGGTCTGCTCCAGATCGACCGCGGCATACCAGATCACGGTAAACAAGGAAATTGCCAGGAAGGCCAGCCCCAGGAAAAGGAAGCCGCGAACGTGCAAGGCAATCCCTGCAAAGATCCCAGCCAGCGAAAGTCCCGCCAACACGAACGGCAGCCAAGGGGCCTCGGCCACACCATTCAGAAAGATCTCCGAGGTCGATGAGGCGTAAATGATCGACGATGCGAGATACCGAATCGACGTCATCTGACCCGCCGTTAACCGATCGCGATTCAGATACGCGGCGACGAGGATGCAGATCGCAGGAGGAATCAGCCAGACCTGAGGATGGATCCAAAACTCGATCGCAGCCGTGCGGTCCAGGAAGTACCAGAGTCCCCCGTTGGCAAAGGCCGTTGCTAAAATACCGAATCCAAACGAGCGTCGCATGATCGAAAGTGCCGCGTAGATCCCGCCGGCCAACAACAACACGATCGAAAGATGCACTTCGCCAGGACCGACCCACAGGCCGAGTACCGGTAGCAGCGGCAACAGAACGCCCGTGCGTTCCAGCGGGATCGCCAAAACGTCGTGGCGACGCCGTCGGAAGAACTCACTCAAGCCAATCCCAAGATAGGCAAGTCCGACAACCACCAGCGTCCAGTAACGCTGAAACACGCCGCTGAACCATTCGGGCAGCGTCATCCGCAGGTGCAAAGCCAAAACCGCCAGCAACGCCTCACAGCCGTAAACGTAAACGGTCCGCTGAGCGTCGCTCAAACCAAGCGGGTCGCGGCCGGGGACGATTGCCGCCACAAGGCATGCCGCCGCCGAGATCGCCAAGGCCACCGCCACGGCGAGGATTGCCGGCCCCGCGATCGCCACCTTGCCATCCTGCACAAACATCGCGACTTCCGATATCAAAACGCCCACGATCGTCAGCGTGCCGAGGCCGACCAACGCCGGCACCAGCTCTTGGGCGGCGACCGTCCATTCGTTGGAGCGCCGCAGCAGCTTGATCAAGCCCAATCCAAATGCAACGGCTGACAGAATCAAGGCACACGCCAAAACGACCAACCGATTCAGCCACGACGTTTCGGGTGGCAACCAACACCAGCCAAACGCCACCGCTCCGATCACCGCGACGATCAAGGAGGCGTAGCGAATCTGAGTCACGCGTCGCCCGTGAGCCAGCAACCCCAGTGCCAGCGATTGTGCCAAGACGGCCTGACTCGACACCAGGCGCAGACCGGGGTTCTGCTCCGTTAGCTGCACGGTCAGACCCAATCCACAAACCGTCAGGGCGACGAGCCCGTTCAGTGGAATCAGCCAGCGGTGACTCAGGTCCAGTTCCGCCCCGTTGATCGGCAGACCCATCCGCTGCAGTCCGAGTTCCATTCCGCGGCGGCGACTCCAAAGGTAACTGGTCGCGACTCCATGAGCGGACAGCAAGAGCGTTCCGCCCCACAACATGTCCGAACGCGGCAGGTTCAATCGATCCAGCAGGGTTCCCAGCACGATCACACTGGCGAGATAACAACCGAAGACCGCCCAGCGACGTACGGGATCCCAAAGCCCACTGAGGCAGGCCAGCACCGTCGCCACAACCGCCGGCCAAACCAGCCAGGGATCGCTGCGACCACGACCGCCCGTGATGTCTGTCATCAAGCCTCCAAAAATCAGGCAGATCGTCACGAACAACACCAACCCGGTCGACGCCGCCTGGATGGTCGGCCCCCGCCGCTCCGTTTCGCTCGATCGAAACCGGTCCATGACCGTCCAAAATACGGCCAGGATCCCCAGCACGATCAGATTGGTGCGGACGAGTCCGTCGAAACGTGCGGAGGCGCTGCGGTCAAACCAACGATGGCCGATCTCGGCCCACCAAACCGTCGCCGCGAAACATGCCAAGAACGTGGCGAAGTACCACCAGCGATGTCGCCCCCGCCGCTGCCCCATCTCGGTCGACAGCCCACTCGCCGCAAGCGATCCGGCAAACGGCCACCAGAACGCATTCGGATCGCGTGGGCCTCCAAAAACTGAAAACAGCGCCAGCGTGAGCACGGGAAATTGGCCGATCCACCGAGTTCGATTCCCGTTCGTCGCGAGCGTCAGATCCCAGTGCCGACCGAGCATTCCGTCGGCCCGACAACGCTCGACGTAAATCACCCAGACTCCGGCCAGGGCCAGAGCGACTTGCAACAGGTGGTATGCCGACCACGAGTTGACGCTGGATCCCGCCAGTCGCGAAGCGACGAAGATGGCCCCCGTCACGAGCAACAGATCCATCGCGACGGTGACGACCCATGCCACCCACCGCGTGTATCCCGCGCGACAACTCGCGACCCAATAGGCCGCCAAAGCCACCAAGGAAATCGAAGTCAACAAGGTCCCAAAGGCCCCGTCCTGAGCCATCCATATCGTCATCGCATCGCGGGGCGTGACAAAGATGATGAGCATGGACCAGCAAGTTGCCGCAATCAGGAACCCGGCGGCGATCACGCGCTGGATCCCAAAGAGTAACGTCTCATCCGACGATGATTGATCCTCTGGTTCGACAGCGATTCCCATCGAGCGCCGCCAGTGAGTCCGAATCCACTCGGCCCCAATCAGCCAGCCAAGTCCGTAAATGGAAGCCACCGATGAATTCAGCTGCCCCAGTCTCAGCCAGTGCCCGTTCTCAAGCTTGCCAACTCGAAGCGTCAACAGATAGGCGGCCGTCGCGGAAACGTTGAAGAGCAGTCCCGCAGCAAACGCGATTCCATCCGAACGATAACTGAGCGCGTGCCCGACCAGGGTGGCGCCGACCAGCGCTAGCGGAATCGTGTACGAGGCGGCCAGTCCGATTCGGACGAACCAAGCCCCCGGATCAGGACCGACGATGGGATGCGCTGATAAAGCGGCACCCACGACAAACAGCGTGACGGCGACCCAGGGCGAAACGGCCAAGACACAAAAACTCGCCGCCGCCTGCCGAACCGTCCGCCGCGTCTGCTCGCCAAGCGGTTGATTCACGAGCAGGGCCACCAGCAGGGCGACACAACCGATCAAGGCAACCACGCTGGTCCAGCGCAACAGCGCCCATTCGTCGGGCGAAGGAGTCGCCCAGCGTATCGCGTTTCCCGTAACGAATATCAACATCAACAACAGCGGCAGGCTGGCCGACGCCAGGACGAACGCAAACGGCGTCAGGCGTTGACTTGCGGGCAGCCGCCTCCACGCCCAGCCCACGCTGCGCAAGCCCCGGCGCAGCCGGGCTCGAGCCCAGAGTACGGATGAACTGAGAAGGAACATCAAGGCGCTCGCCCAGCGAATCGCGGACGCGACCGCAACTTCCGACTCCCAGCGGGCGGCAAGCAAGAGGGGAACGGTCGAGGCGGTTACCAGCAAACCGATCATCCACCCGCGCGAGGAATCCGTCCGCGCAGAACCGAAGTACGCAAGGCTCAGCACACCGACCAAGATCCAGCTACCCGCGCCCTGGGCAGGCTGGTGCGGAAGGCCTTCCCACCAAAACGACTCGGCCGCCGGTACCACTCGTTCCGCGGTCGCGCGCAGCGTCAGCTCCTGTGCTGCGCCGGGCACAACGGCATAGATGCTAAGTCCCAGCGCGCCGACCAGCGCGATCGCCAACGCCGCTCGGTCGACGTCGATCACCTGACCGTCCAGCAGCGCCTTGAGCTTCCGCTCGATACCCGTCCGAAGATCCACCAACTCATTCCGGCCGCGCTGCTGCAAACAAAACCGCGTCGCCATTCCCACCAAGCCGTACACGCTCAGCACCAACCCCGCACGCTGGATCGACCAAGGGTGCAACCAGGCGAATCGCATCTCGGCATACCACGCCTCGGATGACAAGCGTTGGTGCGCCATCAACACGAGACTTGCAACCAGCGCCGTTTGGGCCGCCGTAAACCATCCGCTCTGACCCTGCATCCACGCCAACGCGAACCAGACTAACGAAATGATCAAACCGTGCCACGATACGATCGGTCGATTGAGGGCCCCGAACTGAACCAGAATCAGAAACGCGGCGGTGAGCGATGCGGCGGTCGCCCACAGAATGAAGGACTGTTGCAACGGCTCGTCAGGCAGGGCCCCGCGCACTGCGCGCCAACCGCCCAGCGAGATCATGAGGAGCGCATTGATCAGTAGCGCCAACACGATTGGCTGCGCGACGGTCCACGCGTGATCCCCAAACATCAGGAACTGAACCAACGCACCCAGCGAGAGCAATCCCCCGACCGCGGCCGCTTGCCAGTTGCCGCGCCAGATCGCGCCGGCCAACGCCAGCGCGCTATAGCACGCCAAAATCTCAGTCACATGCTCCGGATCGCCGGCACGGCCGAAGCCGAACCAGCAGACCAGCGCTAAACCGGCGACCGCATTGACGATGCTGACGATGGCGTAAAAGCGACCAACCGACCACAACCGACGCCATCCCATCCCGCCCGCAACGGCTCCCCCAATCACCGCCAATCCCGTCAGGATCCGACCGGAGAACGCGGAGACCATGGCGGTCACAAGCGACGCGGAGTCTTCCACCGTCCATCCCACGCGGTCGGTCAGGACGAGGGTACTGACCAAGAGACCGACGGTGAGAAATCCGGCCGCGAGCGCGTGAGCTTCTCCGATGTGCAACCACCAGGCGATCGCCGTGAGCGTGGCAAAGCCCACAAGACATAAGGAGGTCAAGAGTACGGGCTGCGGCCAACCCACGGCGACGGCCCCCAGCAGCACGAGCGCCGCGGCCACGCACAATCCCGAGCCGACCAAGCGCTGCCCCATCGCGACGGCACCCGGACGAAACCCGAGCAGCGAGCCATGCAGCAGCAGCGGCAGCGCGAGCAAGATCGAGAGCGGCGTCATCCACTCAAGCGTCTCGACCGCGCGCTCCGACTTTGCCAAAATCAATCCGAGCGACACGAGCATCGCAAACATCGCGAGACCGAGTCGCTTCAGCAGTTCATTGCCGCGTCGTTCGTCAATCGCGTCCGACCCCATCAGCTCGCGCAGACCACCCACTTGCGATCCGCAGAAGGCGGCCAAGGTCACGAGCGAAAATCCATAGAGCGGACCGAGTGGCGTTTCCAGATGAACAAAGCGCCGGACCAGCAGCTGACTCGCGGCCGGAATCAAGACGCCGATCGTCACGGCCAGCGGCCAATCGGGAGTGACAATTCGCGCGGCAAAGTAGACGAAGGCCGTAAACAGCGCCACCGAGATCACCTCGCCCGCCAAGGCGATCGGCGCCACTTCGGCCGTCTCGCTGACGAACGCCGCAATCGCCAGAAGATTCAAGGGGACGAGCAGGATCGACGTGATCAGGATCCCTTGGCTGGTCGTGGGCAAACGCCAGCGCCGCGCGGCATAAAAACCTAAGCCGAACAGCGAGGCGGTGACGCCATTCAAAACGCCAAACTTGAGCAGCGGACGTTGGGCGATCGCCGACCAGAAACTGACGACCAGCGCCACGGAGCCGGACACGATCAACAAGCCGCCAACCAGCTCGCCCCAACGAATGTTTTTCTCCTCCATGAAGGCCGCGAACAAGCGGGTGAGCGGCGGATGGGCCGCGGAATCAGGCGACCCGAATCTCTGCACCCAAGCTTGCCCTTCCGGCAAATCGACGTCCGGCCGCTTGCCTTCTTCAAGATCCACTTCATGGGCCGCGACGTCCCGGCGATGCATGAATCGCTCCACGCGTTCACGGGGCGAAGCCGGAACGACCGGCTCGGAAACCTCCCGGCCCTCAGCGGCCAGCCCGTCGCCTGGCGGCTGAGGTGGCGAGGCTTGGTGCGGCTGCGGTTCTACCAGCTCCGCCGTGACCGGTTCCGCCGTGACCGGTTCCGGCCGAACCGACTCGTCCGGGATCAGCTCGGCGATTTTCGGCGTCTGCCCCCCACCCGGCGCCCGTGGCGGTACGAACCGGCCCGCCACCGGCTTGGTTGGCGCCGCCTGGCTCTCGGCCTGCGGTCGACCCGTCCGATCCGCCCGTGCGGCTCGGTTCGTTGGGAAAACCTCGGCACGCTGCAATGCGACCACGACGCGCTGGTAAACGTCTTCGTCGAGCCATCCGCACTCGACAAGTTCCTTCAGTTTTCGGCGCGTGATCTTGGCGGGGTCCGGTGCGGGAGCAACTCGCTCAGCGGCGGACGCGGGTCGCCCGGTCAATACCCGAAAGATGGCTTCCAGGATCAGCCAAAAGAAATGCCCAATGACCGCGATGATAAAAAAGACGAGGCTCGCAAAGAATACGAACGTAAAGAGCCCTTCCCACATCGCGTGACCACCCTTCTGCCAGGCTTGATGCTTGCGCCGACGCTATCCAGGTGACAACCAGCCGTCACGATAAGGCCTCGTGACGTACTGATTGGCGTCGGTCAGATTCGTGACCTTCATGTTCCCCGCATCCCACTCCAACTTCTGCCCGGGGAATCGCACCGCGACCGTCCCCAGCAACGTGGCTTCGGCAAGGGGCCCGGCATAACGAAACGAGGAACCGGTTGTTCCTCGACCAAGGCACGCATCGACGAACGCATGGTAGTGGTCGATGCCTTCCACTTTCGGTAAGGGCGATCCCAACTGCTTGCTGCCGGGCAGCAGTTGGGCGCCCCGACGTGCGGCAACAACAACTTGCCGTCATCGCCCAGGAACAGCGCACCGCTGCCCGGGGGTCGCTGGTCGGCTTGCTGGAATCCAAACAACTCAATGGGCGGCTGCTTTCCGCCGTCATACCAGATAACCTCCAGCGTCGAGGCGGAGGTCAATTCGGTCCCCGGGAACTCGTACGTCAGAATCTCCCAGTCCGGCCAGTTCTCGAGCCGCCACGCTTCGTTCTCCGCCCACTCCGTCGGCACCTCGGCGCGGATCGACGTCGGCGCGGTCAGCCCCAAGGCTTTGAACGGAGTGTCAAGAATGTGGCAACCGAAGTCACCGATCGCTCCGCCGCCGAAATCCTGCCATCCCCGCCAATTGAACGGATGATAGACTCCACTCTTGAAGGGACGATCGGGCGCGACGCCGAGCCATTTATCCCAATCCAGCGAGGCCGGCACGGGATCGGCGCCGGCCGGACGACCTCGCTGCGGAAACGTCGCACCGGTCCAAGCGTGAATCGCCTTGACCTTCCCGATCACGCCGTCCTGAAGCATCCGAACCGCGGTCCGATAGACGTCCGCCGATTGGATCTGGTTACCCATTTGGGTCGTCACCCCCGCCCGCTCGGCCGCAATCCGCAACCCGCGGGCCTCCGCCACATCGTGCGTCAGCGGCTTTTGGCAATAAACATGCTTACCGCGCGAGATCGCCGACCGACTAATGTCAGCGTGCATATGGTCGGGCACGCTGACATTGACCGAATCGATCCGATCCTCTTCCATTGCCAACAGCTCACGCCAATCTTGATATCGACGTGCTTGCGGAAAGCGGGCCGCAGCCTTCTCCATCCGAGCAACGTCCACGTCACAAATGGCCACGATCTGGATCCGAGGATGGGAAGCCAGACTGCCCAGGTCCCCCCAGCCCATGCCGTCCACCCCAATGCAGGCGTGGTTCAATCGCTCGTTCGGCGATTGCGCGAGAAGTGACTGAGGCAGGATCCAGGGCGTGCTTAAGACCGCTGCCGAACGGAGTAGTTCTCGGCGATTCAATCGATGGGTCACAAGGAAAGTCTCCGCCAGGTGTGATATAAGAACAGAATACCGCTCCAATTCTAAGGTCGCGCCGAATGCCGAACAACCGAATCTCGGACACCTGTCGTCTTCCTTTCCAGAGCCGGCCTCGCGGCTTGATGTGCGCTCACAGTTAACGAACATTCAGCAGACGGCGCCGTAAAACATGGACTTCCGCCACAACCTTGGTGTCCTTCATCAACCCAATTGATAAAGACGCTCGCCTCGAAGGAACTTGACATGGAACTTACCCGACGTCGGCTTCTAAAACACGCCGCGTTCACGGGGATCGCGAGCATCACGGGCGGACTGCGAGCATATCCCGGCGAATCGGGCGCGTCCCCGCTCAACTGGAGCACGATTCCGATCCTGGACACGCATCAACACCTGTGGGACCTCGACAAGTTCCAGCCGCCGTGGTTGCAAAGCGCGCCGGAGGTGCTGCGGCACACTTATGTCACGAAGGACTACCGCGAGGCAATTCAAGGCCTGAATGTTGTCAAGGCGGTCTACATGGAGATCGATGTCCAGCCGGATCAACAGCAAGCGGAAGCGGAACATGCCATCGCCTTGTGTCGGTCGCCGGATCACCTGACCGCCGCCGCCGTCATTTCCGGGCGGCCCGGCCAAGCCGAGTTTCGTGAATACATCGACCAGTTCGCCGGTAACCCATTCATCAAGGGAGTCCGTCAGGTACTGCACACACCGAGCGCCCCGCGCGGCCTCTGCCTGCAGCCTTCCTTCGTGGCCAGCATCCAGCGACTGGGCGAGTTGGGGATGAGCTTTGACCTTTGCATGCGGCCGCAAGAACTGGCCGACGCAGCCGAATTGGCAGCGCGCTGCCCCGAAACACGTTTTGTCTTGGATCACTGCGGCAACGGCGATCCGAAGGCCTTCCTGAAATCTCAGGCGTCGGGCGACGCTCCGCCGATGCACGACGCCGAAACCTGGAAACAAGACATCGATCGGCTCGCCCGATTGAAAAACGTCGTCTGCAAAATCTCTGGAATCGTGGCCCACGCGCCGCAACAAAACTGGACTGCGGAAATGCTGGCGCCCGTCGTGAATCATTGCCTCCACGACTTCGGCCCGGAACGTGTGATGTTCGGCAGTGATTGGCCCGTCTGCCAAATGCGCACCACCTATCGCCAGTGGGTCGAGGCCCTCTGGGAAATCGTGGCAAACCGTCCGGCCGCAGAGTTGAAGGCGCTGTTCTTCGAAAACGCCCAGCGCTTCTACGGCTTCGCCTAGTGCCTCGTCCAAGCACGGTTCCGGGCCGTGACCAATTGCCAGGACCTTGAACCCCTCGCGACACCCATTCGCATGGGGGGAAGGTATTGATTTTTCTTAATTTAGTCTTCAAACTCACCTGCCTTGTGAACCTATCTGGCAGTCCGTTCAGGTTCCTTTCTCGTCTGCAGTCGAAGGTTTCGGTTGGATGGCGGCTCGTCGATTCGACCGCCAAGTCACCACACGTGCCTGCGCCGTGACGAGCGCGGACCTGAGCGCATCCATGACGTGTTCACGGCGGAATGTGGGGGAAGAGGCACTGCGTCCGATTCGATTGCATGACTTTATTTCCTGATGAGGCCACTTATGCTCAAGCGAGAGATGCCGAGATTAAACAAGAAGGGGCTGGTTGCCACGGCGGCAATCGGAGGCTGTTGCCTGCTGCTGCTGACCGCCGCAGCTCCGGCGTACGAGATCCTGGGAACGGGTACGGAATCTCTGATCGGCAACGACCTGACCGACCTGGGAGATGACGGCGACCCGGAGTTCGATGACGGGTACGATGCGATTTTTGATGCCAACGACGAACCTGGATTCGGAGGGGGCGAGTTTGCCTTCAATGTGTTCGACAACCGTCTCGGTCCAAGCAATGACAAATGGTGCTGTGGTGTGGGTGGCGGCATCTCGGAAGACAATCCAATGTGGGTATCCGCACAGCTTCCCACTCCGCATTTCTTGACTGGATTCACCGTTTCGTCGGCCAACGATGTCCCGGAACGTGATCCGATTCATTGGTCGATTCAGGGGTCAAACGACGGCCAGAATTACACGGATATCTATACCTACGACGATGACATTGCCCCCTGGGATGATCGGCTGCAGGTCATTGCATTTACGGAAGGAGAAGATTTTCCGGTCCAGACGACAAGCTACGACTTCTTCCGGATGGCCACCTTCAACACGCTGTCGAATCCGAATGGTGCCTACTTCCAAATCGGCGAAATCGAATACTTCGGACGGGCCGATGGTGTCATTCCCCCGATCTACGTTGGCGGCCAAGGGACGATTGGTGAAAGGACGTTCGAAGGCGACGTATCCAACAAGGTATTTGGCCCGGAAATGCCCAACGTTCCTGGGTGGAGCGTGTATTTGGCGTCCGACACGGGCGTGACGATCGACAATCACACGATCGCCGAAGACGTCCTTGATGAGTTCATCGCCAGCGGCGACGCCGTTCGCGGCGACTACGCCGTGGTGGATCTGGCCGGTGGTGGCGGAACGTTTCCGGAAAACCTCCCTTACCCGAACGATGTCAACAACGACAGCATGTCGGATTTTGCCGTACGGGCCATCGCCGATGTCGTGATCCCCGTGGGGACATGGACGATTGGCTTCGGTTCCGACGATGGCGGTCAGCTGACGATTCCTGGCGTCGAATTTCTCGACTCCCAGAACAATGACTTTTTCGAAGATGACCAGATCCGCTTTGAAGGAAACCGTGGCCACGGCTGGACGGTGGGCTCGTTTGAAGTGGACGGACAGCCGCTGGAAGTGACCATTACGGCCTCGTTTCACGAACGTGGCGGTGGTGACAGTTTCGAGATTGCCGTCCTTGAAGGCGATGTGATCGAAGACGCCAACCCCGCGACCGGCTGGGAGTTGTTGGGCGACGATACCTTTGGATGGTCCGTGAAGCATACCGGGATTCCGTTGGTCAGCGCGGACCTGTCTGCTGGGGTAAGCAGTACGCGGGCGTGGCAATTCGACGTGAACGGTGATACCGACGCGGCGGATCAATTCGTTTTGGTTAATCCGGATCCCGAAGTTTTCACTTCGATCCTGAACATTGATGGCATCACCATCGAAATCAACGGCACCGGCGCACTGGCAAACGGAGATGCCTTCACGATTATCGACGCCGATCAGATTGTGGGCACACCCATCATCACCTCGGTTGTTCCGGGCCAGAACTGGGTCTTTGACGCCGATTCGGGACTCATCTGCTTGGGCAGCTGCCCAGGGGGTGTCGGCGGTGGAGACTACAACGGGGACGGTGTCGTCAACGTCGAGGACATCGACGCACAGGCCGTCGCCATGAAGACGCCGACTCAGAACCTGGGCGTATTCGACGAAAACGGGGACGGCACGGTCGATACCGTAGATCGCCTCGTCTGGATCAAGACGCATGCCTTAGGCGGCAACGGCACGTGGGTTGGCGACGCCGATCTGAACGGCGAATTCACCACGGATGACCTCGTTGCCGTCTTTGTCGCGGGCAAGTACGAGACACCTGAGGCGGCCGGCTGGGCCGAAGGGGATTGGGATGGCGACATGCTGTTCGATAGCAGCGACTTCGTCGCCGCGTTCGGCGATGGGGGCTTCGAGCTTGGCCCCGTGCCGGGCGTCGCGGCAGTGCCTGAACCCTCCAGCCTCGTGCTGGCTCTGCTGAGCGTCTTCGGTCTCGTCGGTGTGAATCGCCGTCGCAGCCGGTAAGCTCGTGAGTGATCGAAAAAGCTGGACGGCGCACTGCGTCGTCCAGCTTTTTTTAGCGACGAACGTGAAACTCCCGCCGGCAAGCGGCGGGCATCTTGTCCTAGCCACGAACGTGAAACTCCCGCCGGCAAGCGGCGGGCATCTTCGTCCAACACGACTGAGGTCGAGGCGGCCGCCTCACGCGGTGGCCTGAGCCCACTGTTGCCAGGTCGTCAAACCGCCGCTCAGGTTCACGGCCTGAAACCCGTGCTGGAGGAGAATTCGCGTCGCCATGTAGCCTCGCTGTCCGACCTGGCAGTACGAGATGATCTGCCGATCGCGCGGCAACTCGTCCAGCCGCTCGCGAAGGTCATCCAGGGGGATGTTGCGAGCGGTGGGGATCGCGCCGCCGCGGAATTCTTGCGTCGTGCGAACATCGACGACCACCGCCCCTTGATCGATCGCCTCGTCCAAGTCGCTCGCGTGGCAGATCGGTTGGTCTCCGCGGAGCACCCCGGCGGCCACGAAGCCCGCCATGTTCAGGGGATCCTTGGCTGAGCCGTACTGAGGCGCGTAACATAGCTCGGCCTCTTCCAAGTCCCAGACGGTCATGCCGGCCTGCAACGCCAAGGCAACTCCGTCGATCCGTTTGTCGACTCCCGAGCGGCCGATGGCCTGGGCTCCCAGCAGCTTTCCTGTTTCCGGCGTGAAGAGCAGCTTCAGCGTGATCGGTGTCGCGCGGGGTAATAGCCGGCGTGCTGGCCGGCGTGGATGTAGATCTTTTCGTAGGGCAACTGCATCCGCTGCAAGACTTTTTCGCTGAGCCCCGTCATCGCGGCGGTCATTTCGAACAGGCCGACGACGGCGGTCCCTTGCGTGCCGCGGTAGGCGCTCTGGCGCCCAAAGATATGGTCGGCAGCAATTCGTCCCTGCCGATTGGCGGGCCCGGCGAGCGGAATCTGCGTGGGTTGACCGCTCACGAAATCCGTCACTTCCACCGCGTCCCCGACGGCATAGACATCGGGATCCTCCGTCTGCATATGGCGGTTTGTTTGAATTCCCCCGCGCGGTCCGCAGGCGAGTCCCGCTTCTTTCGCCAACTGGTTTTCGGGACGAACACCGATGCACAAGGCCACAAAGCCACATGGCAAGCTATCCCCGCGGCTGAGATGGACCTGAAGCCCGGTTGACGCTGGCGAAAAGCGTTCCGCCGACGCACCCAGCACCAGCTTCACACCGTGCTCGCGTAGATGGGCTGCCAGCGGCGCGGCCAGCTCGCGATCCCACGGAGGCAAGATCTGATCGGCCAGTTCGACCAGCGTCACGTCCAGGTCCATCCGCCTCAGGTTCTCCGCCAGCTCGATGCCGATAAATCCGCCACCGACGATGACCACGGGTTGACGCGATGACCGGGCCGCCGCGTGCAGGCGATCGGCGTCGGCAAGATCGCGCAGCGTGTAGATCCCCTTCGTATCAATTCCCGGAATCGGCGGACGCAAGGGCGACGCTCCGGGCGAAAGGATCAGTTTGTCGTAGCTCAATTCGTACTCGCGCCCGCTCGGCAATTCGCAGACCTGGACGGACTTGGCAGCCCGATCCAGGCGACGGACTTCGGTCCGAACGCGAACATCAATGCGGTATCGATTCTTCAAACGCTCGACCGGCGACACGAGCAACTTGCTGCGATCCTGGATCTCACCGCCGATGTAGTAAGGCATGCCACAATTCGCGAACGAAGGGTCGGCCCCTCGTTCGCAAAGAACGATCTCCGCGTCCTCACTCAAGCGACGAATTCGAGCCGCGGCGGAAGCTCCGCCCGCAACGCCACCTACGATCACAACTCGCATCTCTGTTCCTCGTCTGGTCTGATGGTTACCTGCAGCCGAACCGACTCCGCTGGATTTTACCCCGGATGCAAACCTCCCAGGGAGGCCAGTTCCGCGGCTCACACGGTGCGGAAAACGTCGGCCCGCGACGCGGCAGCGCGCTGCGGCCGAGGCGCCGCGGAGCCATTTGGGAGCTCAGCATCCTTCCAGTCGCGTCAAAAACGTCTATAACAGTCTCGTGCTTTGTCACAGCTGAAATTGAGGGTTGGGTGGCCGGGGTCGAACGAAGTGAGCCCCCGGAAAATTGCGGTCTGGGGGCTCACTTCGTTCGACCCCAGGCACCCCAAAATCAAGCTGTGACAAAGCACTCGGACCGGCGTTCGTGAAGGTCGAAAATGCCCGCTCAAATGCGCCGCCGAGTTCATGCCGCCAGGTGTCTTCCGATCCTTCTACACCGCTGCCGCCCGTCGCAATGGCTCGCAACAAGCATCGCAAGCGAAATCGGCCCCGCATTCAGCGTCGCACCGATCCTGGTTCCACGCCCGGCACCCTGCATGCCGCAATCAACGCGACGCCCACGCAGGTCCGAATCATGGCCTACGGCCCCCAAGGCCTGACCGAAGCCGTGATCCGTTCAGTCGCTGAAATCCCTGCCTACCTCGCAAAGTACGCGATGTGCTGGGTCAACGTCGATGGCTTGGCCAACACGGCCCTGATCCAGCAATTGGGCAGCCTCTTTGGATTGCACGCCCTCGCCCTGGAGGACGTGGTGAATGTTCATCAACGGGCAAAAGTCGAACCCTATGAGTCTCAATTGTTCATCGTTGTGCGCATGCCCATGTTGTCGTCGCATTTCGAATCGGAACAACTGAGCATCTTCCTGGGCCCCAACTTCCTGCTGACGTTCCAGGAACGGTCCGGGGACTGCCTGGAACCGGTGCGTGAGCGATTGCGGAAAACCAGCGGCCAAATTCGCATCGGTGCGGGCGACTACCTGATGTACGCGATTCTCGATACGGTGATTGACTCCTATTTCCCGGTCGTCGATTCCTACGTCGATCGCCTGGATCAGCTGGAGGTCGACGTCGCGGCTCATCAAATGCCCACGACCTTGGAGGGGATTCATGAAGTGCGCAACGAATTGCTGCTCCTGCGCCGAAGCGTGCGCCCTCACCGGGATGCCGTCAACGAACTGATCCGGGGCGAACATCCGCTGATCAGCCATGAAACGCGATTGTTCCTCCGCGACTGCTACGATCACACGATGCAGCTGATCGATTTACTGGAGGTTTATCGAGAGATGTGCGGCGATCTGCGCGAGTTCTATCTCTCGCTCGCCAGCAACCGGATGAACGAGGTGATGAAGGTGTTGACGATCATCTCCACGATCTTCATCCCGCTCAGTTTCATCACCGGCCTGTACGGCATGAACTTTGACACGAGCTTCCCCTGGAACATGCCCGAACTGCGGTGGCCCTACGGCTATGCATTCGTGCTGGGCACGATCATCAGCGTGACGGCGGGAATGATCGCTTTCTTTTTTCGCCGGGGCTGGATCGGCGACCGTTGGCGACGCCGTCGCTGAAACCGCACTGACGCCACGACTCGAGTGTTGAACGACTCCCATGCATAAGGAAACCTGACCGTGACCCCGCTGAGCTTCCTTGCAATCTGTTCGAAGTGCCGGACTTGGCCGGTGCTGTTTTGCGTGATGGCCGCTGCCGGACATGGAGCCACGCTTGGCCGGGCTGCCGAAGCCGACCCGCCCGCCGTCAAGATCCTGAACGTGTGGCCGGCTCGACCACCAGGTGACACGAGCCAGCTGGGCGCCGAGTACGACACGACGGGGCCCGATGGCCGGAATGTCGCGGGCCAACGCGTCATCCGCTTAACGAACGTCTCGACACCGACCCTCGAGATCTACGCTCCCGCACCCGACCTGCGCACCGGAACCGCCGTCGTGATCTGTCCCGGGGGCGGACATCGCATTCTCGCGTACGACTTGGAAGGAACCGAAGTCGCCACGTGGTTGCAATCGATCGGCGTCACTGGGATCGTGCTCAAGTATCGCGTCCCGGACCGTAACCCGCAGCAACCCGGCGCCGCCGCTCTGCAAGACGCGCAACGGGCCATCAGCCTGGTGCGTCACCACGCGGAAGACTGGCAACTGGATCCGGCGCGGATCGGAATCCTGGGTTTTTCGGCCGGAGGACAAACCGCGGCCCTCTGCTGCCTGAACACCTCGCGCCGGTACGAGGCCATCGATGAGATTGACGGGCAGGACCACCGTCCCAGCTTTGGCGTGTTGGTTTACCCCGCCTACCTGGCGAATCAAGAGAAAACGGACCTGATCCCCGAGGCCCAGGTGACTTCCGACATGCCGCCGATGTTTCTGGTGCATGCGTTTGATGATCCCATTCCGGTCGAAAACAGCCTGCTGCTGTATTTGGCCATGAAGCGGGCGAATTCTCCCGCCGAACTCCATGCATTTGGCTCCGGCGGACACGGATTCGGAATGCGCGCCACGGAGGAACCGTGTTCGCGTTGGCCCGAAGCCTGCCAGGCCTGGCTGCGGCGAAACGGCTGGCTGAAAACCCTCGCGCGCTGATCGGCGTGGGCCAGCTTCCCGCACCATCCGGATCGACGCGACGTTCCCTCATCCGCACGCGATCAACGAATGTCCCCCTCCATGGCCTCGAAGCCAATTCCCGAATGGCAGCAAACCGGCGCTCCCCACGTCTGGATGCCTTACACCCAGATGCAGACCGCGCCCCTCCCGTGCCCTGTGGTGGCGACAGACGACGTCTATTTGATCCTCGCCGACGGCCGGCGACTGATCGACGGGCTGGCCTCCTGGTGGACGGCCTGCCATGGGTACAATCACCCTCACGTCCGCCAGGCCGTGGAAGCCCAATTGCGCGTGATGCCGCACGTCATGTTCGGCGGCATCCATCACCCTCCCGCCCTGTCACTCGCCGCGCGACTCGCCAGTATCCTGCCCGGCGACCTGCAGCGTGTCTTCTTCTGCGACTCGGGTTCGGTGTCCGTCGAGGTGGCACTCAAGATCTGCGTTCAGTATTGGCTGAATCACGGCGTCCAAGGACGTCACAAGTTCATCTGCTTCCGGCACGCCTACCACGGTGACACGACCGGCGCCATGTCGGTCTGCGATCCGATCAACAGCATGCATGCCCACTTCAAAGGCTTCTTGCTGGAGCAGTATCCCCGCGAGATTCCCGAAACCTTGGCCCAGCAGCGTGAGTTTCGCACGTTCATCCAGCAGCATCGTGCGGAACTGGCCGGGGTCATCATCGAGCCGCTGATTCAGGGCGCGGGAGGGATGAAGTTCCACTCCCCGGAGGCCCTGGCCGCGATTCGAGCGGCCTGCGATCAATACGACCTGCTGCTGATCGCCGATGAGATCGCCACCGGCTTCGGCCGCACCGGCACGATGTTCGCCTGTGAGCAGGCCGATGTCGTGCCCGACGTCATCTGTCTCGGCAAGGCACTCACGGCCGGAACACTCAGCTTCGCCGCGGCGGTCGCGCGCGAGCACGTGTACCAGGCGTTCCTCGGCGAGGACGCTCAGCTGGCCCTCATGCATGGCCCGACCTACATGGCCAACCCCTTGGCATGTGCGGCCGCCAACGCGTCCCTGGACCTTTTCGAACAGGAACCGCGGCTTGAGCAAGCACGGCGCATCGAGCAGTCGCTCACGGACTTACTGGCCCCCTGCCGATCACTTCGGGGCGTCACCGACGTGCGTTGCCGGGGAGCCGTCGGTGTCATCGAAGTCGAGCAATTGCATGATCTCGATCGCTTGCGGGCACAGTTCGTCGCGGAGGGCATTTGGTTGCGGCCGTTCCACAATATGATCTACCTGACGCCGCCACTCTCCATCTCGCCCGACCAATTGCATCAGTTAGGTGAGACGACCGTGCAGGTCGTCCAACAATGGTCGGCCTGGTAAACGCGTAGCGGCGAACGTGAGCCTCCCGCCGGCAAGCGGCGGGCATCCCCGGTCAGCGAAGCGGCCGAGGCTTATTGCGCGTCGAGTTGTTGATGGACTTCGTCCACGATCAAGCGTTCGACATCGGGTGACCAAGCCGAGGGGAGTCCGTAGTAGACCATCGCGCCGCCGCCCTCGTAGCCGCCCTCCTGCAGGACGCGGCGAGACGGGATGTAGGCCATCACGTCATTCGAATAGGCCGTAATCCATGACTGGCTGCCGCGCAGCTCGGTCTTCAATCGCAACGCAAAATCGACGACGACTTCGCCGCCCAGAAAGACCCACTGGATCTGGTCGCCCAGCGTCCAGGTACTGACCGGATAGGGATAGGTCGGCGAGAGCGGCTGGCCAGCTGCAAGCTGTTGCTGGAACAAGCGAGCTCGCGCGGCTTCATAGGGGTTCTTCGATTGTGTTTCGAGCTCCAGTTCGCCGCATCGGGCAAGTGCGAAAAGGGCAAATCGATTTCCGCATAGCGGGCCACAAGATTGCCCTCGATGGGCGCGAGGGGGCCGTCCAGTACCTGTTTCACCGATCCCGCCAATTCGTGACCATACTGCTGGGCCAAGGCAACCTCGCGTCGCGGCAGCGGATTCTGATCGCCACCACATCCGGCCCAGAATAGGGCGACACATCCCGGAAAATCACGCTCCAACGCCATCTGGGCGAAGCCCGCATAATCGCCCGACCACTGGTAAGAACTCAACACGGTCAAATGGCACGCATAGCCAAACAGGACCGCTTTGAGGCTGCCCTGGGCATCCTTGACGGCCAGCACCGGAACGGCATGATCCGTCGGCCCTCGAAGCTGGCCCGCTGCTCGCAAGGCCGGTACGTCCGACTCGGGATTATTCCGTCGATTCACCGCAAACGCCGCCGTCCCGCTCCCCCACGAAAGCTGGCACGGGGTCCGAGCCGCCAGCGCTTCACCCACCACCGCGACAATCGAGTCCTCTAAGCGTCGTGCGTATTGATTGACCAGCGCCCGCTGATCGTCGGTCAGCATCTCGTAATGCATCGAGCGCAAATTGCCGGACACGACCGGTCCGGTGTGAGTATGCGAGGCGCACAAGGCAATTCGGCGACGGTCCAAAGGATAGGCCTGCGACAACCGCTCACACACCGTCCGCGAAAGCTCGCGGTCAATCCCGATCAAATCCAGCGTCACCACGACGGCCACTTGGCCCTGCGGATCTTCCAGGCAGAGCGCCTTCGCCCAGAGCTCGATCAGCGTCCCCTCGGCGGGATGATCGCGGTGAGCGTATCCGGCCATCCAGAGCGGGGCGTCAGGTGTGATCGCGCGTTGGGCAGCGCCGGCCTTCCAGGTCGCAGCCTGCGCCCCATCGAACGCCACTGCGGTTCCGACAACCAACCCCACAACGGTCGCGAACACGGAAAGACTCCGCAGGACACGACCGGGGCGTCGCCGCGATTTTGAGCCCAGAAGCCAGCCGGGAAAATGGATCATGTGAACTGCCTGCATTCCTTTCGATTCAGGACGGAATCTTCAATGCGGAATCTTCAATGCGGAATCTTCAACGCGGAATTCTCAACGCGAAGAAGACCGCGACGCACTTCCCCACCGAGGCCAGATTCGGCCCGTGCGCCGCGTGTACAACTGGTAGGGCATGCCGAAGTGCTGGCGCATTATCTCCTCCTCACGCCCCACTCGCAAGAAATAGACGATCCCGAACGCGAAGACCGCGGCCGCTCCGCCCAGCCAGTTCGGAATCAAGACGGCCTGCGCCACACTCCAACCCCAATGAGCGGCGTACATCGGATGCCGAATCCGCCGGTAGACTCCCGTCGTGACCAATTGTTGCTCGGGGCGTGCCTCCAGCCAGGCGGACCAATTCGGGCCCAAATCGGCATGGGCTTTCCACAGCAGCGCAACGGCCCCGCCAAAGAGCAGCGCACCCAGCGGGCTCAAGGCCGCCGGAAGTTCGTAATTAAAAAACTCAAGCCAATTCGTAAAGCAATAGATCAAGGCCGCCATTTGGGCGAGTCCCCATGTCGCCATCCCGACGATCACCCAGGGGCTCTCGCGCTGCGCCCGCTGGGCGGGCTGACCCCGGCGACGACGGGCATATTTCCAGCGATAGACGCCGGCCAGCGTCAGTCCGGCCAGATAGGTACCCGTCCAGAGATTCAGGTTCATCGGCTCGTGCAAGCTCGAAAAGGGCGAGCGGTTTGCTTGTTTCTTTCACTTTGGTTACGACTTACAATGACCGCTCGACGTCCGCTGATCAACTCGCCATCTCGAACGAGCTCTCCCATGCTGCTGCGAATCGACGCCTCTCGAGGCTTGTTGCTGACCGTCCTCGCCTTGGTCCTCAGCGTCTCCGGCGGGCGCGCGTCAGAACCGCTCGCACCCTGGCGCGCCCGACTGACGTTCCACGCCGCATTCGATGGGTCGGCAGACGCGACGTTTGCGGCCGGTGATCCGAAGATCTATACCGCCAACGACCTTTCGCGCAAGCAATCCCAGCCCGGCCTCGCCACGGACGCCGTGGGACTCAGCGACCAGGGACGTTGGGGTGGCAGCCTGCGGTTTCACGACACGACCCCGTCGGTCGTCTTTTTTCAGGGCAAAGACAATGTTCCGTATGGCCCCGAGCGGACCGATCTGACGATCTCGTTTTGGATGCGGTTGAGCCCCGACGAAGATCTGAAACCCGGCTACGTGGACCCACTTCAGATTACCGACAAGCAATGGAACAACGCGTCCCTATTCGTCGACTTCACGAAAGACGAACGTCCGCGACATTTCCGACTCGGTGTGTTTTCGGACTACAACTTCTGGAACCCCACGGATACGCCCTGGGATGACATTCCCGCGGCGAAGCGTCCCATGGTGACCGTCACGCGTCCCCCATTTTCGAATCAAGCGTGGACTCATGTGGCCGTCACACTCGAAGACATCAACTCCGGCCACGACGCGATCGCCTCCCTGTACCTGAACGGCGAGTCCCAAGGTCAACTGAAGGGAGCTCAGCGGTTCACTTGGGACCCACAGGCCGTGGCCATCATGCTGGGAATCCAGTACATCGGAGCGATCGACGACTTCGCGATTTTTCGCGGTGCAATGACGCCGGCGGAGATTCTGCAATTAACGCAATTGGAGGGCGGGATCTCGGCGTTGGGGCAGACGACGGATGCGAAACCCGCAGCCGACGCCGAGGGGTGGATCGCCCTGTTCGACGGCAAGAGCCTTGACGGCTGGCAGGTCAAAATTCGCGGCTACGATCTGGGCGACAACTTCGGCCAGACGTTTCGTGTCGAAGACGGACGACTGAAAGTCGCCTACGATCAATATGACGGCGAGTTCAACGAGCGGTTTGGGCACTTGTTCTACCGGCAACCCTTTTCGGACTATGACCTGCGAGTCGAGTATCGTTTTGTCGGAACCCAGGCACGCGGCGGTCCGGGTTGGGCCGTGCGCAACAGTGGCGTGATGCTGCACGGACAAGATCCCGCGACGATGGCGAAAGATCAACGATTTCCGGTCTCGATCGAGGTCCAGTTGCTGGGAGGGACGGGAACCGGCACACGCACGACGGCCAATCTGTGCACGCCCGGAACACACGTCGTGATGGACGGCCAACTCGTGACGCGCCACTGCACCAGTTCAAAGTCGAAAACGTATCACGGTGACCAATGGGTAACTGTCCTGATGCGCGTCCGGGGCCACGAATTGATCGAACACGTGATCGATGGAGAAACCGTCCTGGCCTATTCAAAACCTCAATTGGATCCGGGGGACGAGGATGCCAAACGGCTGCTGGCGACGCAAGACGTGAAGCTCAGCGGGGGAACGATCTCGCTGCAATCTGAAAGTCACCCCGTTGAATTCCGCAAAGTGGAGATTCGTCCTCTGAAGTGACGCTCCGGAACGTCAGGCTCAAACTCCGTGCCCTCGCTGCCTCGGTGGTGCACTTTTCCAGCGCAAGAAGAGCGCGTGCCTGTTCGCTGACAAGCACGCGCTACGGTTGGGCCAACTGGCCACGTCCAACTTCCGCCTGACTGGACGCGTTATTGCTTGCTGGCCACTTTGACTTTCGTCGGTCGAGTCACTTCGGACTTCGGAACGTTGACGACGAGAACGCCGTCTTTGTACTCCGCGGTGACCTTGTCCGCCTCACCTGCATTCGGCAACGTCATTGCGCGACGGAATGTTCCGTATTTCCGCTCGATCCGATGAAACGTCTTGTCCTTCTGCTCGGTCTCTTCCTTCCGCTCACCCTTGATCGTTAGAAGCTCACCCTCCAACTCGACCTGGATGTCTTCCAGTTTCAAACCGGGCAGTTCCGCAGTGACCTCATAACCTTGTTCGGTCTCTGCGATGTCGGTGCGCGGGGCGAGCTCACTCAGCAGACCCGCGCCCATCTCCTCTTCGAAGGCCCGACCAAACAGGCCTTCCATCTCGCGCCGAAGATCCCACAACGTTTCCGGAAGCTTCGGTGTCCAGGGAACCAATGTCCTTCTCATGGCAATCCTCCTTTCCGCTGAAAAGCGCAACCCCGGGGGGCGTTGCTCGCCCTGCGGGAAAGGAACATAACCCTGGTTGGTCCCACCTGGAACTCGCATCAGCCGGTTGCCTCGGACGAGTCCAAGTCGGTACCAGCTATCAAGTAAAGAGAGCAAATCAAGTGCCACACGAAGGCGGGCAACGGAGTTCCCCAGAGCTCGATCCGGGGCCGGGAATTTGACCCATGACGCGGAGGGGACGCAGCGCTCAGCGGCCGCTTGGTCGAGCGAAGCGCGCCAACCTGCACGGCTGAACCGTGCACGGCACACCGGACTCCGCGTAAACCTGCGTCTGACGGCCAGGTCATTGGGGCTCTTGATTTCGAAGGGCGGGTCGGCTAAAGCACTAAAGACACGCGATCCACGTCCAAGTCATTTCAGCTCAA
Organism: uncultured Planctomycetales bacterium; assembly: GCA_963826795.1. Classification (GTDB taxonomy): domain Bacteria; phylum Planctomycetota; class Planctomycetia; order Pirellulales; family Pirellulaceae; genus CAWGYT01. Next base: position 101,228 of record CAWGYT010000002.1, read on the forward strand.
GAGGAGACGACCATGGCCCTCCTTCCGACTCAGCAAGTGGCCTTAGTCACCGGGAGTGGCCGTCAACGCGTCGGCAACCGGATCGCGCGAGAGCTCGCCCGCGACGGATACGCCGTCGCGATCCACTACCGGCAGTCCGCGGACGAAGCCCAGCAGACCGTGGCCGAATTGGAAGCCGAGGGCGGCGCGGCCATTGCGCTGCGAGCCGACGTCACTCAAGAAACCGACGTGGTTCGGATGTTCGAACAGCTGTGGCAGGTCTGGGGTCGCCTCGACGTGCTGGTCAACACCGCCTCGACCTGGTCCTCCCAACCGCTCGAATCCATCACGGCTCAGGACGTCTTGCACAGCTTCTCGGTGAACTGCCTGGGTACGTTCCTCTGCGCGCGTCACGCCGGATTGATGATGGTCGACCAGGCGACGGGCGGCGTGATCATCAATCTGGGGGATGCCTCAATCGAACAACCCTATGTCGATCACGCGAGTTATTTCGTGTCCAAGGGCGCGATCCCGACGCTGACGCGTTCGCTGGCGGTCGAGTTGGCCAGCCGCAATCCTCGCGTCCGTGTCAATTGCATTCACCCCGGTTCCGTGATGGCACCGCCCGACTCGAGCGACGAGGAGCTCGAGCGCCGCCGAGAAGCGACGCTCGTCAAGCGAGCGGACGAGCCGGAAACCGTGAGCCATGCGGTCCGATTCTTGATCGACAATCCCTTCGTCACAGGCGTCTGCCTGACGCTCGATGGCGGTCGCCGCCTGCGCCGCGTCGATCGCCCGTGATTCCGCGTCGCATCGGGGGCGACTTTCGATGGGCCGACTTGGACTAGTGCTTTGTCACAGCTTGATTTTGGGGTGCCTGGGGTCGAACGAAGTGAGCCCCCAGACCGCAATTTTCCGGGGGCTCACTTCGTTCGACCCCGGCCACCCAACCCTCAATTTCAGCTGTGACAAAGCACTAGGCCAAGGCGGCCTCGGCGGCCATCCGACCCGATTCCATGGCACCCTGAATTGACGCGGTGTGTCGATGATCGCCGCACACAAAGCGTGTCGCGCTGATTTGAACCGGCTTGACCACCGGCGAGAGGGCCGGAGGCATTTGCGAAGGTAGTGCTGCGGGAATCCAGTCGGTCCGCAGGTGCCGCCAAGCGGCGACGGCGGGGCCGAACCAGGACTTCAGTTGGCTGCGGACCTCCGTCTCAAGTTGGCCGCTTCGGGCCTCAAGCGTCTCGAGCACCGTCACTGAAATCAGCGATTGTCCGGACGGAGCGTAGGCGGAGGAGACTTGGCTGGGCACGCACAGATTGTTGATCGGGCCCTGCCCTTCTCCGTTCAGCACCAAGATCGGGTCCTCGATCGGCGGCCGATCGGCCGCGTAATACAGACAGGCCACGCTTTGTTGGCCCCGGGGGAACGACTGGTCGGGAAGCAATTCTTGAGCGATCGGTGCGCCGGTCGCCACGATCACGCGTCGTCCCGACAGCTGCTGGCCGCTGTCCAGCTGCACGCCGCCCTCCGTCAAGCGTGTGACCCTCGTTGCCAGTCGGATCGCATGGGTCGGCAGGTGGCTCGCCAATTGCTCTGGAATCGCTTGCATCCCGTGCTCGGGCAACGCCGCGTCTCCCAGCGAGAACATGCGAAAGACGAATTCGAACATCCGACTGGACGTTGTCAGCTCACGATCGAGAAACACGCCGCCTAGAAACGGACGAAAGAAACGCTCGACAATCCGCTCCGAAAAACCCAAGTCCCGCAGAAAAACGGCCGTGGTCTGGTCGGGGCGCTCGTACAACGATTCCAGCGATCCGAGACAAACTTTGCGGCGCAGGCGGGCGACTTTCAATTTGTCGAGCAAGCTGGCGACGGGTGAAAACGCGACCGACAGGACGTCGCGGGGCGAGCGCCAGGGATCGACGAAACGGTGAAAACGATTCCCGTAGCGGACCAACGCCCCGGGAAGGAACTTGTTCAGCTTCAAGGCATCGTAGTCCAACCAGCGTGCCGCCTCGGGATACGAGGTCAGGAAGACCTGGAAACCGCGATCCAGCAAGAAACCATCCTGGCGATCGGTCCGCACGCGACCACCCACGGCATCGTCCGCTTCCACCACGCAGACCGCCCACCCGGCTTGCTGCAGTCGAAGCGCACACGTCAAACCCGAAAGCCCCGCTCCAATCACGATCGCGTCGTAGGCATCCCGATTCTCCGTCTCCACGGTCGTCATCCCGACTCACCTTTCCGGTGCCTGAACATTCGCATTTTCGCTTTCGTGCATGTTTCCCAGGAGGACTTCCGCGCCAGGCTTCGCACGCCAGGCTTCGCACGCCAAGCTTCGGGGCTTCGACGACTCCCGAAGCTTGGCGCTCATGGTACGTTGTATCACTGCCGTGCGATCCGGCAACGGGGGGCTTGCGGTACGGGCAACGAGGCGACACCGGCGGCGACAATTCAAACTCGAAGTCTTGCGGCCCGTCGATCGCGTCGATTCCGGATTCGACCCGTGGCTTGAGCAGATCGCGGTTCGTGGGGCATCGTCTGACCCGTTCAGCTTTCGAAACGTGCGTGCATCCGGGCGATGCTTTCATTAGAATCGTGGACTGCAAGTGTGGCAGACAGGTGGACTATAATCAACGTGATGACGGCCGCTCGGGTCGGTGCACTCACGCGGCCGGCAGGTCGGTCCGTTGTTCGTCTCGCCAGCTCCGAGGCGTGTTCGAGGTCAAGATTTCGCGAGGAATAAACAGGTGATGAGCATGCAAGTGTGGAAACTTTTTGGTGTCGTCCTGGCAATCAACCTGTCGCTCGCATCGCGGTTGCCGGCAGACGAAGCAGCGGCCATCGCTCAACTGGAACAGTCCGGCGGCTCCATCCGCACGATCGCGAAGAACACCGACGATAAGGAAGCGGCCTTCCATCTGACCGGAAAAGACATCACGGATGACGGGCTCGCGCCGCTGAAGGAGGTGTCGAACCTCGTCTGGCTCAATCTGCGCGACACCAAGATCACCGACGCGGGACTGGCCCACTTGGCCGACCTGAAGACCTTGACCCAGCTGCATCTCGAAAAAACGGAAATCACCGACGCAGGACTCGCTCACCTGGCAAACCTCGAAAACCTCGAGTACCTAAACCTCTACGGAACCAAAATCACCGACGCCGGACTGGACCACCTGAAAGGCCTCACCAAGCTGCGCAAGCTCTACGTCTGGGAAACAGGTGTGACGAAGGCCGGGGCTGACGCCCTGTTGGCCAGTATTCCCGAGCTGTACATCAACCGCGGCGCCGACGCGGAACCCGGGCCACCGACCAAGGCCTTGGCCATGGGGCGTTATGTCAAGGTTCGCCTGGAAGGTGAAAAACGAATCCTCTCGTTGGCGGAGGTCCAGGTGATCGAAACCGCTACGGGAAAAGAGCTTCAAACTGCCGGCACGGCCACTCAATCGTCCGACTATAGCGAGGCCGGTGCCGGTCGCGCCAACGACGGCAACGTGAATGGCGTCTACGCGGAAGGATCCGTTTCACATACCGCCGAGGAAACGAATCCCTGGTGGCTGCTGGATCTCGGCGACACGCAAGACATCGGTAAGTTGGTCATTCATAACCGCACCGATTGCTGTGCCGATCGACTTCAAGACGCGACCGTCGAGATCTTTGACCGTTCGCTGGCAGTCGTCTGGTCCGGCAAGATCACCGATGTCTCCGCCGGCAGCAGCACGGAACTCGTCGCCGACTAGCGGTGACCCTGGTGCCTCTGTGACTCTGTGACTCTGTGCCTCTGTGGCAATTCGTGTTGGGTGGCAATCACCCAAGCTCCACGCGTTGACCCGTGCGCATGCTCTGCACCTCGGCCTCAACGATGCGAAGCGTGTTGTAGGCGTCGCGGACGGTCACCGTCGTGGGCTTTTGGCCGGAGCGAACGCAGTTGACCAGATACTCGATCTCCAGGTCGTACCCCATGATCTCCTGAACGGGGACGACTGCGGGTTCTTTACCTTTTTCGTAGAGCGTCAGCGGCGTCTTGACGTTGGAATCGTAGACCGCCGTGGCGGTTTCGAAGTTGACCGTAAAGCCCATGTTGAAAACGTAACCGTCGCTCATCGCCCAGCTTCCCTCGGCGATGACCAGGGGCACGTCCGGGTATTGGTAGTGCGTGATCAGGTGATCCGGCTCGCTGGTGATTTTCGCATAGCCAAAGCTCGTCACGGCTTGTGGCATTCCGAAGCAGAACTGGACAAAGTCGGTATCGTGGACGTGCAGGTCAAGTGCGGCGCCACCGCACCGCGCTCCGTCCAGATAGAACGGACCTCCGGGATGATTCACCAGCCGGTGAAACTTGGCTCCGTAAACCCGACCAAACCGACCGTCCTGGATCGCCTCGCGGAGCCAGGTCCAGCCGGGCCAGAACCGCATGCATTGTCCCACGAAGGCAATCCCTTCCGCTTGCTCGGCGGCCTCGACAAGTCGCTCCGCGTCGGCAGCGTGGCGAGCCAGCGGCTTTTCGATCATTAAGTGCTGACCGGCGCGAAGCACCTCGCAGCCGAAGCGGACATGCAGGTCGGTGGGCAAGCAGATATCGACCAGGTCGACGTCCGGATTGCCAATCAGCTGGTAAATGTCCGTCAAGCGCTGCACGTCTTTCAACTCGGAAACGGCCGACATGGCCTGGCCTTCGATGTTGCCAGCCGCCTGGACTTTCCCCGAGAGTCGATCCGGATCGCTGTCGCAAATGGCGACCACCTGCACGTCGCTCCGTCGACGATAAACGTCCAAATGGGTCAAGCCCATCATGCCCAGACCGACGACACCTACGCGTACCATGTTTCACGACCCTTCCGTCAGCAGTCGAAAATTCGCCGAATTCGATCGGTTGTCACGGGCTGGATCACACCGCGCTCCGTGACAATGCCCCGAATATAACGTGCTGGAGTCACATCGAAAGCCGGGTTATAGACATTCACGCCGGTCGGCGCGGTTTGACGGCCGAATCCGTGCGTGATCTCATCGGCCGCTCGTTGCTCGATCGGAATCGTCGTGCCGTCGGCAATCGACAGGTCGAACGTACTGAGCGGCGCGGCGATGTAGAACGGAATTTCGTGGGATGCGGCCAGGACCGCCAGTCCATAGGTGCCGATCTTGTTGGCGGTATCGCCGTTGGCCGCAATTCGATCGGCCCCGGTGATCACGGCCTGCACCCGCCCCTGGCTCATGACCTGCGCGGCGGCCGAATCGCAGATCAGCGTGGCGGGCAGTTGTCGCTGCATCAATTCCCAGGCGGTCAAGCGAGCTCCCTGCAGCAGCGGACGCGTTTCATCCACGTAGACGTGCAGCTGTTTTCCCTCGTCCTGTGCGGTGAACAACACGGCCAAGGCCGTGCCGTACTCGGAAGTCGCCAGCCCGCCCGTGTTGCAATGCGTCAAGACGCCCCAGCCGTCCCGCAGCAACTCCGCGCCCGAGCGCCCGATGGCGTGGCACACGGCGCGGTCTTCGGTGTGAATCTGACGCGCCTCGTCCAACAGCGCGGCGCGGAATTCGTGTTCCGTGGCCGAGTGCGGGACGTCCGCGGCACGACGGGCAATTCGCTCCAGCGCCCAAAATAAATTGACCGCTGTCGGCCGACTCGCCGCCAAATGGTCCATCACCGGCTGCAGCCGCGCAAGACGCTCAGACGGATCGCTGAGATCAATCACCTGAGCCCCGACACAGACCCCATAGGCCGCGGCAATCCCGATCGCCGGAGCTCCGCGCACGCGCAACTGCTGGATCGCTTCCCAAACGGTCTCCCGCGTGCGACAGTCGACGTAAACAAGTTCCAGCGGAAGGCGAGTTTGATCGATCAGGCGCAGATGGCCGTCAACGTCTCCTTCCCACTGAATGGTCTGCGGCGCGGTCGGCATGGTTGTCGTTGGTCAAGTCCGGGTCGGTCGGATGGGGGTCGGTCAAGTCCGAGTCGAGTTGGTCGGGGCGTTAGCTTTCAAAGCGATCCGCAAAGGCCATCTCGAACGTCTCCGCGACAGCTCGATTGGTCACCTCGCCCCGGAAAATATTGACGGCGGCCGCGATCGAGGCATTGCGACTGGCCGCCGTCTCGATCCCTTCCGCGGCGATTCGCAGGGCCCAGGGGAGCGTCACGTTGCACAGCGCGAAGGTACTGGTCCGGCCGACGGCGCCGGGCATATTGGTGACGCAGTAGTGCACCACGCCATCGGTCACGAAGGTCGGATCGCCGTGGGTGGTCGGCCGAGATGTTTCCACGCAGCCCCCTTGGTCAATCGCCACATCGATGATCACGCTGCCCGGCTTCATCGCTTCCAGATCGGCTTGCCGGACCAGGTGCGGGGCCTTCGCGCCGGGGATCAGCACCGAGCCGATCACCAGATCGGCCAGCCGCAACTCCTCGCGAATCATATGCCGATCGCTGAACAGCACGTTCACGTTCGCGGGCATGATATCGTCCAGGTAGCGAAGGCGATCCATGTTCACGTCCAGGATCGTGACGTCCGCCTGAAAACCGGCGGCGATCTTGGCGGCGTTGGCACCGACGACACCACCGCCCAGGATGGTGATATGAGCCGGCGCGACGCCGGGCACTCCGCCCAGCAAGATGCCGCGACCCATTTGTGGCCGCTCGAGATACTTCGCGCCCTCCTGGATGCTCATCCGCCCCGCCACTTCGCTCATCGGCGTCAGCAGCGGAAGCCGACCGGCCTCGTCGCGCAGCGTCTCGTAGGCGACACAAGTGGCTCCCGTGGTCAGCATGCCTTCGGTCAATTCGCGGCTGGCGGCGAAGTGAAAATACGTGAACAGGGTTTGGCCCGAGCGGATCAGCGCCCATTCACCGGCCTGCGGTTCCTTGACCTTCAAGATCATGTCGGCTTGGGCGAACACCTCGGCGGGGCCCACGACCAACTCCGCGCCCGCTTCCTCGTACTGTTCGTCGGTCAAGCCGGATCCCAGTCCCGCGCCGGACTCGACCAAGATCCGATGGCCGCGTCGGACGAATTCCTCGACGCCCACCGGCAAGATCGCGACCCGATACTCGTCGCGCTTGACTTCTTTCGGGATACCAACGGTCAGGGCCATGGTCTCGTGCCTTGTCACGGCTTGGTCTTAGGGGAGGTACAACGGGCGGGCGATTCTTTCCTTTGACAATGCACTGGGCGTGAAAGGCACGAGTCGCGTTGTTGGCCGCGTCGGGCCGGCGTCCGGCCGAGTCGGGTCGGCGCCGTTCCACGCGGTCCGCAGGCCGCTCTCCATTTCACTCGACCGACGGGCAGGCCACAAGCGGGATCAGGCGGGCGAGCGGACGGAATCGCGGGAGTCGACTTGAGCCACCAATTGGTGCGCGGCGGTCTGGCCGCTGTGGACGCACTGGGGAATTCCGACGCCGCGCAGGGCGTTCCCGGCCAGCTGCAGGCCGGGAAGTGATTGCAATTGTTGTTCGATCCGAGCCACTTTGGCCAAATGACCGACGTTGTACTGCGGCATCGCGCGTGGCCAGCGGACAATCAGCTCCAGCTCGGGACGCCCGCGGAGTCCCAACAGCTGCGCGACCTCGGACCGGGCCACCTCGTACAACTCGGGATCGTCGCGCTCGGCCAGTTCCGGCTGCAAGGCCCCTCCCAGGAAGACCCTCAGGAGCACGTGATCCGAAGGCGCGCGTTCCGGGAACTTCAGACTGGAATAGCTGATCGCCAGGATGCGACGCCCTTCGACGGCGGGAACCACGCAGCCGAAGGCGTTCAGGGGCCGCCGCAGTTGATCGCGCCGCACGCCGAAGCAAACGACGACGGAGCTGGCCAGCGGTATCGACTGCAGCTCGGCGGCCAGTGCGGGAGCAGCGGGAAGCAAGCAGCGCGCCGCATGATCTGCCGGCAAGGCGACGATCACGCCCGCGAAGGTTTCCTGCGACCCACCGGCCTGGGTCAGCCGCCAGCGGCCGTCTGCATCCCGCTCAATCGCCGCGACCGGCGACGAACGGCGGATCTGAGTGCGGGGAAGCTGCGCGGCCAAGGCATCGATCAGGTCGCTCATCCCGCCCCGGGGGGCGACGAACAGGCTGTAGCGTGGCGCCGCGCGTCTGGGAAGAAAGTTGCCGACGACGATGACGCATCGCTCGGTAAAGGCTGCCATGCTGCCGGACCATCTCCAGCATGTGCGGTAGCGCCGCGCCGACGCTCAACCGATCCGGGTCCGCCGTATAGATGCCAGAAACCAGGGGCTGGACCAACCGCTCGAACGCCTCGCGGCCCAGCCGCCGCGACGCGAATTGACGGAGGCACTCGTCTTGTGGCTCGCGCGGCTCGCGCACCAGGGGCTCCAGGCACAAACGCAGTCTTCCGCAGGGGCTGAGCAGCCGTGAAGTGAGGATGGGCCAGAATCGAGCCGGGGCCATCAGCTGGAAGCCGGCCGGCACCGGATAAAGCTGGCCGCGCCACACAATCTGCGCTCTGCGATTTTTCTCCGACGTGGGGATCAGCTGCTCCGCGAAGCCCAGTGTCTGGCAAAGCCGCTCCGCCCACGGCGCCGTGGGACCTCGCAGAAAGTTGTCCGCCGCCCGTTCGATCAAGTAGCCCGACTGGTGGATGGTTTCGATCACTCCCCCCAGTCGCGAGCTCGCTTCGAACAGGACGACGGGCCAGTCGGGACGAAGTTGATTCAGCTGATGCGCAGCCGCTAACCCCGAGATTCCGCCGCCGATGACGGCCACTTTCGGCATTCGCTGCAAGTTCGGATCCACGCGCGTATCATACGCAACCCAGGACCGGCGCGCCAGGGGCCACGGCCAGCGGTCAAGCACGATGCCCGCCTCACTCGAAAAAGCGATCCGATCGCAGAACTCGTCGGCTCCCGCGCTTGACACCGTTCTGCTGGGGGTTTAATCAAGACAGATTGTCCGCGACGCCCCCGCCGGAGTTCAGACCTTGAAGCTTGGCCCAACCCTGATCGAAGACACATTCGCCGAGGCGTTCGGCATGAAGTTTGCGCGACTGATCGTCACGGCGCACGATCGGTTCTGGCTGGACGCCGCGCTCCGCGAATTCGCGGGCTACAGCTCGTCGGTCATCGCCTGTGATCTGGAGGTGGGGGTCGAACGCATGCTGTCGGAAGACGAGACGCCGGACGGTCGACCTGGGGCCAGCGTGCTGTGCTTTGGATTCTCGACCGACGCCTTGATGAAGGCGATTCCGAATCGAACCGGTCAATGCCTGATGACGTGTCCCTCGACGGCCGTGTTTGACGGCTTGCCGGACGCCGAGGTCCGAGTCCCGTTGGGCAAGCATATCCGCTTCTTTGGCGACGGTTTTCAAAAGAGCAAAGTTGTCGCAGGTCGCCGTTACTGGCGCGTCCCGGTGATGGACGGCGAGTTTCTGGTCGAGGACCAGATCGGCGCGGCGTCCGGCGTCGCCGGCGGCAATTTGATCATTCAGGGCCGGTCCAGCTCGGGCACCTTGGAAGCCGCGCGGCGAGCCGTGGCGGCGATTGCCGAGCTGCCGGGCGTGATGACCCCGTTTCCCGGCGGCGTGGCCCGCAGTGGCAGCAAGGTCGGCTCCCGCTACAAAGGACTGAAGGCGTCGACGGCCGATGCGTTCTGCCCGACACTACGCGGTCGCGTCGCCAGCCAGCTCCATCCCGAAGCCAATTGCAGCCTTGGAGATCGTCGTCGACGGACACGACGAATCGGCCGTGGCCCGGGCCATGGCGGCGGGGATGCAGGCCGGCGTCGGGAGCCGACATCGTGGCGATCGGTGCCGGCAACTACGGCGGCAAGCTCGGCAAGTTCCACTTCCACCTCCGCCGCTTGGCGACGGCTTAGCGCCGGTTCACCGCTCAGGTTGGAAAAAGGGCGTGGCGTTGGGAAAAGGGGTCAGGTCCCAATCCGGTTCGGCTCGATTCTCGCGTGGTAGGGAAAGTTGCCCGCCGCGCCGTAGTGCTTTGTCACAGCTTGATTTTGGGGTGCCTGGGGTCGAACGAAGTGAGCCCCCAGACCGCAATTTTCCGGGGGCTCACTTCGTTCGACCCCGGCCACCCAACCCTCAATTTCAGCTGTGACAAAGCACTAGCCCCCGCCGCGCAGACGGGGGAGAACCCGTCCGCCAGCCGATCTCGCCCTGCAGGCCTCGCATCCATGCTGCGCCACCCCCGCTCTTCGCGAGCGGGGCTACGCAATGGAAGAAACAGGATTGAAAACAGGAAACAGGATTGAGACGGTCTACTTCGCCAGACTACTTTTCGCGAAACAGGATTGAGACGGTCTACTTCGCCAGACTACTTTTCGCAACGTCACTCCAACCCTGACGGTCGTCGAAAAATCGGGGCGTGCCGGTAGTACACCTCCAACGTGCAGATGGCCAGCGCGGTCATGTAGATTCGGCCACCGGTCTGCGAGTGAGGACCGCGGGGGTCCCAACTGCCGGCGGCGTGACCCCGCCGTACCTGCGATTGGACCAGCACGTCGCGCAGCTGGAAATTCCACTCACTCCACAAGGGACCGCCTCCGTGATGAAGGACTTGGGTCGCGTAGTACCAATAGTAAATATCCGGACGAGCCAGCTCGGGCGGATAGTCTTCGACCAGCCAGCGCAGCCCCTCTTGCAGCCGTGGTTCTCGCAAGGTCCAGCCGAGGTACATCCGACAAAGCAAGGCCTCAGCCGTCATCACATGGGTCGGCTCACGGCGCCGCTGATACCGATATCGAACCTCGTCCCTGGCCATCATGCCGTCGAGGAAATCGTCGGCCGCCGCCAACGTTGGGTAGGGCACGGACAGTCCGGCGGCACGGGCGCTTTGCAGCGCCATGAGCTGCCAACCCAACACGCTCGTATCGCCCGGTTCGCCCGGCTGGTAGCGCCAACCTCCGGCGGGATGCTGCGCGTCGACGATGAACTGGATCGCCCGTTCGGCCGCCTGCCGCAACCGTGCATCGCCCGTCATCGCGTAGGCCTCGCACAAGACGATCGCGCCCTGCCCATGAGCATACATTCCCGGCTGGCCTCGCGCGTCGTGACGCAGGTCGCCGTCCGGACGCTGATGCACGATCAGCCAGTCGAGGCCCCGCGCGACTTGATCTCGATAGATGCCCGTGCGGTGGGTCTGACCGGCCCCGAGGAAGGGCAGCAGGGCGAGTGACGTCGCGGCCGAATCGCTGGCGAGATCGGCGGCGCCGAGCAGCGCTGATTGCAGCCGGGATGTTCCGCGAATCGATTCAGACTCCAGTGCCCATCCGGCAGTTGATGCTCGGCCAGCCAGCGCAGGCCACGGGCCACGGCGGCCTCCGTCAGCGTCGTGCCCCCCTCGCTGCGAACCCATTCGACGCGAATTCGAGGGTCTCGGGTCGCAAACAGCCGCTGCGGGCCCTCCTGTTCCAACGTCATCCGCAACTCGCGCAGACTGGGCAGCGACGGCAACTCCGACTCGGGATCCATCCGCAGCTGACGTGCCTCTTGATCGGCCAATTGCAGCTCTGCCTGCTGTTCGGGATCGTCCCATTCCGGGTCTTCGGGGACCGGCAAGTCATAACTTGGCTCGTCCTCGCTGGCCGGCAATTCGACTCGCCCGCCCATGCGATCTTGCGAACCCACGGCCGTCGACAACGTGATCTGCTCAGGACGGATGTCGGGTCGGAGGGTCAGTAGTCCGAGTGCGATCAAGAGCAGCAAGTGGACCAGCAGGCTGGCCAGCCACGCGGGAACGTCCCGCAGCCGGCCGGCCCAGCTGGACGCCTGCCGGACGAAGACCGGCGGCCCCGATCGGCTCGGCGGCAAGGCCCGCGCGGGGCTCGCGAGGTGCTTCAGTCGCGAAGCGGCGGGCTGCCGCGGCCGACGGGCGGTTTACCCGAGCCTGCGGAGCGGCCTCGGGCGGGCGACTTGCGGATTGGGGACGCGCCGGTTCCGGGCGAGTCCTGAGCTGTCGGCGGTAGGTCGCCAGCGCAATACTGGTTCCACACTGCCAGCAGTCGGCGACCATGAGCCAAAGTCGAACCGACATCGGTGCGCCGCACTCGGGGCAAGCGCAGATCAGATTGCCATTGTCGACGCGGATCGGTCGATCCGTACGACAACGCTCGCTCCCTTGAAAGCGATTCGGCGAGCTCAACCAGCCCGCGGGAATGGGGGCGGACGAATCGAGGCCGAGGACCGGCAACGAACTCTCCGGCGGGCTTCCCACGAACTCATCGAGCACTTGGCTCGAGGAAACGGTCTCGTTTCGCTTCGCCATCGCAAATTCCCCTGACGATCGCCCAGGTGCTGGACTTGCGGCTCACGGCGCCGACCGTCGGACATTCCCCTGAGTCTAGCCGATCCCGAATTCGAGGTGGACCATTTGGTTGGCGCAAGTTCCCGGTAAAAGCCGCTTTCGGTTAGAATGAGGGGCCCTCGGTGGAGATCCATCGCGGACAGATAGAGTGAGGACACCTGCATGGACAGTGATGTGATTCGCCTGGTCGGCGATCTGGAACGCAACATGGCCCAAGTCGTATTGGGCAAGATCGAGGCGATCCGGATGTGCCTGGTTGCCCTCTTGGCAGGTGAACACGTCCTGCTGGAAGACGTGCCAGGCGTTGGCAAAACGCTGGTCGCCAAGGCCTTGTCGCGCAGCGTCCACGGGTCCTTTTGCCGAATCCAGTTCACGCCCGACCTGTTGCCCAGCGACATCGTTGGCAGCAGTATCTATGACGCTCAAAGCGGTCAGTTTCACTTCAACCGCGGTCCGATCTTTGCCAATGTCGTGTTGGCCGACGAAATCAACCGCACCCCCCCGCGGACTCAAAGCGCCCTGCTGGAGGCGATGAGCGACGGTCAAGCGTCAGTGGACGGCGTCACGCATGACTTGCCGTCGCCGTTTATCGTGATCGCGACTCAGAACCCGTTTGAGTTTGAGGGAACGTATCCGTTGCCGGAGAGTCAACTGGATCGCTTTCTGATTCGAATTTCGATGGGGTACCCCGCGCGGGAGGACGAGCGTCAGGTCTTGATGAGCCATCGCAACGAAGAACCGGTCGACAACCTGCGGCCGATCATCGAGTGTCAACAAATTCTCCAGCTGCAGAAGTTCGTTCGCCAGGTGACCGTCGAGGAGTCGATTTACGATTACTTGCTGGACATCGTCGCGGCGACGCGCGAAAACGACGAATTGCGAGTGGGGGTCAGCACGCGGGGGCGCTCTGCCTGTATCGGGCAACACAGGCCTTGGCGACCATCCGAGGCCGCTCATTCGTCGTCCCGGACGACGTCAAGCAGTTGGCGGTGCCCGTGTTCTCCCACCGCGTTGTCCCCAAGGGCTATCTGCATGGTGGCCAGCGAGAGGCCGTCGAAAAACTGCTGGAACGATTGGTCGAGGCGGTTCCCGTGCCGGCCTGACCGAGGGTCCCCATTCATGTTTCAACGCTGTCGCTTTTCGGTGCCTCACACGACGTGGGTCTACGTCGCCATCCTGGGCGTCGTCGTGGTGGGCGCGATCATGCGCGAAATCAACTTGCTGATCATCCTGTCGGGCATGATGTGCGGGCCGCTGGCGATCAGCTGGCAACTGATTCGGATGACTCTACGGGACCTGGAAGTCAAGCGCCGCGTGCCGGCGGGCGTGTTGCCAGGGGCGCCGTTCACCGTCGAGCTTCAGGTCCGCAATGGGCGGCGCCGACTGGGCACCTGGGCCCTCCGAATCGAGGATCGAGTGCGGAACGTCCACGCCGAGGCGGGGACGGCGGCGGCACGAGCGATTTGTCTGATTCCCTACATTGCCGCCGAAGATCGCCAGGTGACGAGCTACCGCGGTCAACTCTGGAATCGAGGCCGTTATCGCTTCGGCCCGATCCGCTTGTCAACCGAGGTCCCGGTGGGACTGCTCAAGGGGCACGTCACACACAAGATCAGCAACGACGTCCTGGTGTACCCGCGTCTGGGCAAGCTGCAGGCGGGCTGGGCTGATCTGGTCAAGTTCGACCAGCAGGGGCATCGCAGCTGGCAGCGCCGCCACGGGCCGGTCGAAGGGGACTTCTACGGTCTGCGCGAATGGCGATCCGGCGACAGCCGACGTTGGATTCATTGGCGGACGTCGGCCAAACGGGACGAGCTGGTCGTGCGTCAATTCGAACAACATCGCAGTCAGAACCTGGTCGTGCTGCTGGACCTACTCTACCCAGCCACCGCCGACGCCGTGCGCGAGACGGTGCTGAAAACGATCGAGTTGGCGGTCAGCTTCACCGCCACGCTGGTCGCCGAACAGTGTCGGCGCGGCGGCGGACGACTCACGCTGGGCGTGGCCGGCCGGGAGGTGAATTGGCTGCGAGGTTCAGCCAGCCGCGCCTTGTTGGACGATTCCCTGGAATTGCTCGCCGAAGTTCAGGGGTCGGCCACCGATCGACTGGCGGAAGTCCTTCCACCGGCGCTGAGTGCCACCAGCGCCGACGACCGCATTCTGCTGGTTTCGCTCCAGGACGTGCGGTTGGATGATCCGATCCGCTTCCCGGATTCGATTGGCAGTGACTCACGCCGCGCCCGACTCGCTCAAGCCATCTGCGTCAACGCCTCGTCGCCTCGATTCGCGGACGTGTTTTCGTTCGAACCCAGCGAGCCGGACGAGGCAACCGCCCCGGCGGCGAAGGAGCACGCCCCGTGAGCGCACGCACCGCGAAATCGAACCGCAAGGCATCGACCGACGCACGGCCGCAATCGGTGAACGTCGAGCGGATGCTGCAGATCAATGTCGCCGCGCTGGTCGTGCTCGGAACCTCGCTGCTGGCGATGGGCCAGCAGAACCCGATCTACGCCGTCGTCGCGGTCGTCGCCGCCGCGGTCTCGATTATCGTGACGGATATCAAGGGCTTCTTCCGACTGGGCCCCGACGCGACCACTTTGGCCGCCCTCTTCGCCTGCTGTGTGCTGGTCGTCCAGGTGTTTCGCAATGTCGAGCAGAGCCAACTGCTGAACGTGGCCAACATCCTCATTTATCTTGAGGTCATCCTCTTGTTCCAACGAAAGGAGGACCGCACGTACTGGTCGCTGATCGCGCTCAGCCTGCTGCAGGTCGTGGTGGCAGCCGCGTTGAATCTGGGCCTGATCTTTGGCCTGTTTCTGGGTGTCTATGTATTAACCGCCTTTTGCGCGCTGACGATTTTTTTTGTTTCTCGAGAGACGCGTCGGTTCAGCGACCGTCCCACGACACGTGACGCATCCCTCGCGAGCGGAGGGGGACGTGGCGGCTATGCCTTTGTGGGTCGAATCTCGAGCGACACGCCGGCTCAGATCCTGAACAAAGCTCTCTTCCGGCGGCTGTTCCGCATGATCTTCCTCACCGCGCTGGGGACGATCGGGATTTTCTTTGCGATCCCACGGTTCGGCACCTCGGCCTGGCAGGGGGCTCGCCCAGATCAAGTCGCGACCGTTGGCTTTACGGAAGAAGTGCGACTGGATGACATCGGAAGAATTCTCGAAAGCCCGGAACAAGTCATGCGAGTCGAGTTCACCGACTTGCAGGGGCGTCCCTATCAAGTCGATGGCGAGCCTTATTTTCGGGGGACGGTCCTGTCGGACTATCGGCGTGAAGGAGTGTGGAAGCCTCATCGATCCTCCCAGGCCATCCGCGCTCTGGAATCGGTTCGTTCGTTTGATCTGGCCAACGTCGTCGTTCAGCGGATCACACTGCAACCCGGCTCGCATTCGGTGTTGTTCAACGTGGCACCCTGTTACGCCATCGACGGCTCGCCCCGAGAATTGGACTTGAATCTCTACACCCGCCAGTTGACGCTGAACGAGGAAAACGCGAAGCCGAGAGGTCAGTACCGTTACACGATTGGGACCACGGCGTTTCGAAACGGCTGGCAGCGCGACTTGATCCCGGCGGCCTGGGGAAGAATCTCGGGCGAGGAAACTTTCATGCAGGCTTCGATCACGGACGAACTGCGACGAGCTCATCCGGCCGTCGTGGCCGCGGCGGACCGAGCGCTCGACGACCAAGGACTCCGCCAAGCCAGTGTTTTTGAACGAGCCAAGGCGCTGGAGAATTACTTTCGCCGCTCAGGCACCTACAAATACTCGCTCGTGATCAACCAGAATCGCGACCCGCGGCTCGATCCGATCGAGGACTTCGTGCGCAATCATCAGACGGGGCACTGCGAATACTTCGCCGGCGCCCTCACCTTGATGCTGCGCAGTCAAGGGATCCCGGCCCGCATGGTGGTGGGCTTCAAGGGTGGCGAGTTCAACACGATGGGAGACTACTACATCGTCCGGCAGTTGCACGCGCATGCCTGGGTCGAGGCGTTTTTGGAAGCCGACGAGATCCCGACCGACGAGTTGGAGGGCCTGGAGGTCTTGCGTTACGGAGCCTGGCTGCGGCTGGATCCCACACCCGGCTCGTCCGACGTCGATCTGGACATGAGCGGATTCGGGCTGGTGACGACGGCCCGCGAGTTCGCCGACTACTGCCAAGTGCTCTGGGACGATTACATCCTCGGACTTAATTCAACTCGACAACAACAGGCGATCTACGGCCCGATCGGGCGCAGCATCCAAGCAGTCGGTCGCGCGGTCTTTTCCCCCACAGTCTGGGCCCAGCGCTGGCGAACTTGGCGGCGTTGGGCGGTCCAACCCGTGTTCGGGATTCCCGGGGCGTTGTTTGTCGCCCTGATCGCAATTCCCGTGGGCGTCGCCGCTTATCGTAGCCGCCACCGCCTGCAAGGCAGCCTCCATCGGTTGGCGGAACGCGGCGTCTGGCGGAAACGTTCCCGCCAACTTCCGCTCGCCCAACTGGACGCGTATCGCCAGCTGGAACAGGTGCTGCAGCGGATGGGTCTCCGGCGTCGACCGGAACAGACGCCGCTGGAATTCGCCGAACTCGCCCGGCGGTCTCTCGAGAGGGCAGCCCAAACGGCTGAATGGGCCCAGGTGCCGCGCCGCGTCGCCGAGGCCCACTATCAGATCCGTTTCGGACGCCAATCGCTCAGTGAGGAAATCCAGCAGCGATTGAGTGACTCGGTTGAGCAGCTCCAACAGGCCCTGGCCGAACCAGCGGCCGTGGCGCCGCAAGCACTCCCGGCGCGGGACGCGCCGCCTTCGTAGCGAGTCAACGCGTCAGGCCGCGGTTGTCGGGGTTCAGCCTTCGCTGTTCAGCTTGCAGCAGGCGACCGAGGCTTGGTGTAGACCGCAATCGGGACACTTCGGGCAGTCGGTATCGCAAACATGCCCCGCGTCGGCCACGTGACCGCATGCGCTGCAAATGTCTTTGCCGACGGCATCGGCGGCCAAATGAGCACAGCACAGGGGCGTGCCTTTGTGCATCCCACACTCACAGGTTTCCACCGACTCAACGCAACACAGCGCGCCACCCTTCTCTTCCCCGCATTTGCCGCACAGAATGGTGGTGGCGACCAGCGTGGTTTCCGTGTCCGAATTCGCAGCGGCCGAGGTGGCGTTGCTGTCCCCGCCCGACTCCGTCGAGGACTTGCAGCCGGCGAACAGGACGGTCAATGAAATCAGGACGATCGTCAACCTACGACTTGTCAGCATGGCATTTCTCCTGGGTCGATTCCCAAACGTGGACGACAGAACAAATCGCTCGGCGGAAGCCGTGGGATTGGGTCGTCCTGCTCCGTGTCAATGATCCAATATAGGACAAATCGGCACGCCATGAATACCGACCCACTCGCCTGGCTCGACGGGGAACTTGAATCGTTGAAGGACCAACACCTGCTGCGGCGGCCCAGTATTCGCGGTGGGCCCCAAGGGGCGTCGGTCGTCGTCGACGGTCAACGGCTACTCAACTTCGGCTCGAATGACTATCTCGGATTGAGTCAGGATCCTCGTTTGAGAGATGCGGTGACCGAGGCAGTCCGTCACAGCGGTTGGGGCAGTGGGGCGAGCCCGTTGATTACTGGCCGGACGGCCGCCCACGCGGAATTGGAGCGGCATCTGGCGACGTTCGAGCAGGCCGAGGCCGCGCTCGTGTTTCCCTCCGGGTTCGCCGCCAACGCCGGAACGCTCGGTTGCCTCGCCGGTGACTCCGATGTGATCTTCAGCGATGCGAAGAATCACGCCAGCCTGATCGACGGCTGCCGACTCGCGCGGGCAACCGTCCAGATTTACCCTCACGCGGATTGCCACGCGCTGCGAGATCTGCTGGTGGCCTCCACCCAGGTGCGGCGTCGCTTCATCGTCACCGATAGCCTCTTCAGCATGGATGGAGACTTCGCGCCGCTGACGGACCTGGTTGAGTTAGCCGAACAATACCGGGCGATCCTGGTCGTCGACGAGGCACACGCCACCGGAGTGATTGGTGCGGAGGGACGCGGCGTCTGCGAGTTGATGGGCGTCGAAAACCTGGTACCTGTCCGCGTCGGTACGCTCAGCAAGGCCCTGGGTTCGGTGGGCGGGTTTGTGGTGGGACGGCAGACGTTAATCGATTGGCTGTACAACCGGGCGCGCCCCTGATGTCTTCTCGACCGCTCTGCCTGCGGGCTGTTACGCGGCTTCGTTGGCGGCGCTGCGGATCGTCCGCGGCGAACCTCAGCGACGGACGAAGCTGCAGCAACTGGCCGAACAGGTGCGTCACGAGTTGATTCGGCAGGACTGGGAGGTCGGTGCGGGCCACAGCCAAATTATCCCGATCCGTGTGGGCGATCCCGCCGAAACGTTGCGCCTGGCCGCCCAGTTAAGGTCCCGGGGTTTGCTGGTCCCGGGGATTCGCCCGCCGACGGTACCGGTGGGTGAGTCCCTGTTGAGGATTAGTTTGAGCTCCGCGCACAGCGAGCCCCAAGTGCAGCAATTATTGCAGGCACTGCAGGAATCCCGTCGGTAAGTCCGCCCAGCCAGGTTTCGCGGGCGTTCGTTCATTCGGTGCGGGCGACGAGCCTCGAGTTGGGGTTCGACTTCGGGCTCCATCGCCGGTCGCGACTCGCTTCGGGTGCTCACGCCGCGCGGTCCGCATCAATCCAGCGCAGGATCTGAGCCACGGTTGGCCGGTCCGCCGGGCCCTTGCCAATGTGAACGCGAATCGCCGTCCCGGCGGGATTGACCAGGACGTCGCCCCCGAGTTGATAGACATCACCGGTCGGCCGTCTCAGATGCCGACCGCGCAGGAAGAGCCGCATGTAGATCTTCCAGCTCTCCCAGCCCATGACATCCCGCGTGCTCCCGCGCTCCATCCCGTAAGCCAGATAAAGCCTTCGCTCGGGATCCAGCAGCAGCGGCCAAGGAAAGTTCGTTTCGGCCAGGTAGGCGGCAGCTTGACGCGCGTCTTCGAACGTGACGACCAGCACGGTCGCGTTACGCTGCCGAAATTCCTCTTGTGCTTGCTGCAACTGCAACAGGTGCTCGCGGCACGGCAGTCAGGCCAGGTGTCGGTGGAACACCAACAACAAATACTGACCAGCGAAATCGCCCAGGCGACGGACCTTGCCGGTCGTGTCCTGCAGTTCGAACGGCGCCGCGACCTGTCCCGATTGGATCCTTGACATCGCCAACCTCGCCCCTACTCTGTCGCTTCGGTGGACGTGCCTTCGCCTTCTGGCGGCGGGGCCGCCGCATCGGCCGAGGGGGTCTCCAGATTGGTCAGAGCCGCGGAAGGTCCGTCGATGATCCGCCGCATCAGCGGATCGAGGTTGTCCGTGCGGAGCGGCGAGTTCGACTTGTACGGCGTGTAAAGCGGATCGCCGACCAGGATCATCGTCCAGGAATTGAACGGCTTGCACCGATAATACGTTTCCGCCAGTGTATATTTCCCGCTCAACAACAGGCCGAAGAACTCATTGGGGCGCGGAAACGCAGTGATATACGGTTCAGCCACGGGCCCAACCGTCGCGCAGACTCCGTCCTCGAGCATCCGCTTGCACCACACCTGGCTGCTCACGTCCCGTAACGTCGTGGCCTCACCGCTGGCCATGTGATAGCCAACGGCTCCGGTCTTCCAGGTGAAGGCGTCGACATACTTTGCGAGAGAGTACCAGCCGCAGTAAAGGGCAGCGTCCGGAGCGGAATCGGGGGCGAACAAGTCTTGCTTCGCGTCCAGCACAACCTCCAGGTCGGAGTGCTTTTGGATAAAATCGGCGGCTTTCAAGAGGGCTTGATCATAATCCTGATAACTTCCCTGTTGCACCTGATCCTCGAGTTTCGCCAGGCCCCGCGCGTCCAGATAGACCTTCCCTTGCAGTCCCGTTTTTTCGGTTTCAATCGCCTGGTCAATGATCGCGCGGGTCAGCTGCAGCGTGGGCGCTTCGAGCCGCGAGACCATCATCGTCTTCTTGAAGTCTCGAATCGCGGTTTCGTCGTAGCGATAGTGCAGCAGGTTCGGCTGCCAGCGGACCAAGTGATAAGAGGGCCAGGCCACAAGCGACAATTCGCTGTCGAAGCTGGCGAAGCTCTCGTTCTTCTCCAACGCCGCAATCTGCTCGTCGATCCAGGCGATGGTGCCATAGATCCCATCGCTGAGTTGAATCAGGGCCAACAACTGCGGCTCGCGATCCAAACCGAACGGCACACCCTCCATCGCCGCGCGACCCTCGCGCAACCCAATGGTTCGTCCTCGCGCTGTATCGAATTCCGAGCGAACGCGTGGATCCGCGACCGAGGTCCCTGCCTGAATCTGTCGCGCCAAACTCTGCGTCATCATGTTCAATCCGACGGACTGAAAATAGATCGACTGCAGTTGTTGCAAGGCAGGCTGTTGCTGAGCCTGATCACCGATCTTCGAAATCTCTGATTGGGCGGCTCCGAACGTCGTGTCGAGCCGCTGTTGGACCTGATCCAGCCCGGCGTCGGGACCGAGGGCGGGCGGGAGCTCGGTGCCGCCGGCGAGTCGCGCGAGCACCTCGGTGAACGCGTTGATCTTCGCCACGCGGTCCTTCCGCTCCTGCCGCAAATACTGCACCACACGGGCGACCTCCGAGAGGTCCGTCTCGGCCGTAATCCGGAGCGGCACATCCCAGACGGTCACGAAGCATCGGAGCTTGCTCAGCCGGTCGCTCTGGGCCAGCCAGCGACGGATCTCCGGACGCACCTTGCTCTCCCATTGCTCCCGCGATAACTCGGTCTCCGCGGGTAGCTCCAAGACCAGAATGTTGTCGGTGGGAATGCCCCGAACCTTGGCGTAATAGGCCGCCACGGCCCGCGACTCGCGACTGTCGCGGTTGGCTAGGATCGCAACCTCCGCCGGCAAGAGCTCCGCCGAGGCCGGACCGCTTTGGATTGTCGTTAAGCACAGCACCAAGGAAGTAAGGATGAGCCGTCTCAATTTGCCGCCTATCGAAAAAAGGAACGGAAATAATTCGCAGATCATGCCTCGGACGCCACGTGGACGCAAACGCATCGAACGTCCCGCGCTGACGTGGTCCGAGACCGAGACGGCTTGGGACGGGAACGCAACCGCGTGGATCAGATGGCGTCGGTCATGCCGCAGGCCTGGATCCGTGGGTCACGTGATCCGGGATTTTAACACGAATTGACACCTCAACGATACGGCGCATGAGCGACATGCGCCGCGCCGGGCGGCCCAGCAAGCACTGAGTCGGCGACGAGTTCCCATTCCCGCCAAGACGCGATCCGGATCGCGCCGAGCCTGCCGGCGATCGTAAACCTCGGTGCCCGCGATCGCCGTGCCCGCGATCGCCAAATCGAGCCATCGCTACCGTTTGGAGAACTGCGTGCCGCGCCGAGCTCCTCGCAGACCGTACTTTTTGCGTTCCTTCATGCGCGAGTCGCGCGTCAGAAATCCATTGTCCCGCATGGCGGGGAAAGTTTCGGTGTCAAAGCTCACCAAGG
The DNA here is from genome assembly GCA_963826795.1 of uncultured Planctomycetales bacterium. Lineage (GTDB taxonomy): Bacteria > Planctomycetota > Planctomycetia > Pirellulales > Pirellulaceae > CAWGYT01. The sequence goes on from CAWGYT010000002.1 coordinate 122,974, forward strand.
CGCGGGCGATTCCCATGCGGCAAGCACCCGATTGTCCCGTGGCCCCGCCTCCATGGACTCGAATGGTGACATCCACCCCGTGGCGCTGCCCGGATTCTTCGAGCGGCTCGAGCAACGAACGCCGGTCCTGCTCGTTCGGAAAATATCCCTCCAAGGTCCGGCGATTGACCGTGACCTTGCCCGATCCCGCGCGAATTCGAACCCGCGCAACGGCAGACTTGCGGCGCCCCGTACCCAACGCGTCATTGGTCAGCTTGTCTTTCCGAATCGTAACCATCTTGTTTTCCTGTCTCGTTACCGAATCCTACCCGCCCGCCGGAAACCTGTCTGAACGGAACCCAGGCCGGATGTTCCGGCCCGTTTCTCAGGCCTGATGTTCTCTTTAAAGCCTGATGCTCTCTTTAAAGCCTGATGCTCTCTAGGCCTGGTGTGTCTTGCCCCAGTCCGCGACTTGCGGCTGCTGAGCTTGGTGCGGATGATTGTCCCCAACGTACACCTTCAGCTTACTGAGCATCCGGCGACCAAGTTTATTCTTCGGAAGCATGCGCCGCACGGCCTCGCGCAGGACTCGCTCGGGTGCCCGATCCCGGATCGTCGCCGCCGTCTCCACCTTCAAGCCGGGATATCCCGAATAGCGACTGTAAACCTTCTGCTCCCACTTCTTCCCGGTGAAGGCAACCTTTTCCGCATTGACCACAATCACGAAATCGCCCGTATCGACGTGCGGCGTGTAGGTCGCTCGATGCTTCCCCATCAGCACGACCGCGATCCGCGACGCCAAACGTCCCACCACCTTGTCGGTGCCATCGACGATCCACCAGTTTTGCGGGACCTGTCCCGGCTTGGCCATGTATGTCTTTACGGCAGCCACCGTGTCGCTCCTCTTGATTGCACTGCGTCACTTGCACTGGGTCACTTGCACTGCGTCATTTGCACTGCGTCATTTGCGCCGCGTTACGACCACCGCAGATCTCGCGACGGCGTGCATTCCGCTGCGAATGCGTACGTGCTGACCCTACAGACTCGGCAGACCCGGTCCGGGGAAACTCGTAATCTAACGCGTTCACCCGACGCGATCAAGTCCGGCCCGAATGAGATTCTGGTTGAGAAAAAGGGTCGGGCCCGAAAGCCGGAACGGCCCTTCGGGTGCTCCGCACTTTCGGGACTTGACCCTTTTTTCCCAATGCGTTTGCGGCTCGGCAGAAGCCTCCCCCGGTGCACCGACGCGAATTTTCAGCCGTCACACGGCGCTAGTGGCGCAGAAACTCGTCCAATGCCCGAGCGACTTCCTGAGGTTGTTGGTGCAAACCATAGAGCACGACGGCTGCCATGACGATTCCCAGCAGCACCAAGCTGAATCCTCGCGGATTCCGCTGGACACGAACGTCGGACAAGGCGTCGCGCAAGGTCAATTCCAGCCGCCGCCAACCGTCAAGATCCTGGCCGCTCGCGCCGCCCGACACCAACTGCACATTGCGCATCGTCGGGATCGCCTCAATCGTCAGCTGCACCCCTCGGTTGGGCATAATGAGGCTCGTGCCGGCCCAGCGGCGATCCGGATCGAGTTGGCTGGCCACGGCCTCAAGCCGCGGCCGCAGCTGGTCAACGGAGATGTTGTAGACCACCAAGCGAGGCCGCATCAGCATCGCGGCCAAGAGGGAAACTAAGCCATAGAGGCCGATCAACGGCAGCCAGATCCAACCTCCCAGATAAAACGCTGCCCCCTCGGGCATGAACAAATCGAGGGGACCGACGATCGCCAATCCGGAGACGGCGATGGCCAGCGCCACCGTGTCTCGGCTTCCGGTGGTCAGAAAGGGCCGACGGGCGAGGTTGATGCGGCCAATGAGCAGCAGGTAGATGCTGACCGGGCCGAGTGCAAGACTCAGGTGAAAGGGATCCATCAAGCTTCCCAATTGCCCTCAAAAGGGGGACGACTACTTCAGGCGGCGGAGCCATTCCCAGACGACCCAGCCGACCTTGGCGAGCGACTCGGGCGCGCACTTGTCAGGCGTATCTTCGCGGGTGTGCCAGTACGACGTCCGGGTGCCGGGCAAACCGTAATCGAAGTCGATGATGTCGCAGGCGGGGATCTTGGCGATGTCGTGCAACATCAGGTGGTCATCTCGAATCTCATATTTTTGCCGGGCGATAAACTCGTTGACACCCAGCTCGCGGGCGGTTCGCCAGATTCCTTCGACCAAGGGTCGGGAATCGCGCCAGCCCATGCTGTGGCGCTCCTGATACAGCTGGAGATGTCGATCTCCGACCATGTCCAATAGCACCGCCGCTCGATACCGAAAGGCGGGCGGGCGCTGAACGTACTGCTGAGCAAAATAGCGCGAGCCCAGAAAGTACGGGTCGCGATCATCGTCATAGACCAGCTCTTCCCCGTCGAACAAGACCACGTCCACGCCATAATTTGAATCGAGCGTTGGCAGCAGATGTCCCAATTCCATGAGGACCGCCACCCCGCTGGCCCCATCATTGGCCCCCAGAAAGATGCCGCGGCGCGCCTGCGGATCGGGATCTCGGTCCGGAAACGGGCGCGTATCGTAATGGGCGCACAAGATAATTCGTTCCGTTCGTTCCGGATGCCAGGAGACGATCAGGTTGGCCATTTCCACCGGCCCGCCCGTCAAAGGATGGCGGACTCGGAATCGCTGCCAGTTCACCTGGCCTCCCACCGCCTCGCGGAAGTGCCGCTCCAGCAACTCCTGTTGACGCAGCATGCCGTCCGATCCGCTGAATCGAGGCCCCAGTTCGCAAAGCTGCTGGAGATAGCCGTAGCTGCGTGACCCATCGAGCGGATTCTCGATCGACGGGGCAGGACGATTCGACCGGCCAGGCGGGTCGGCCATCCCATCGTTGCCGGGCGAGCCGAGCATGAGGCCCACGATGAGTCCGACGGCGACGAGCACTGCGGAGCCCAGAAACACGGTTTGGCCATCGGGCCGCTTCATGGCGATTTCTCGGATTCGAGACGGTCGGACGCCTGACGGACCCAAGCCTCATCGAACTCGGCGTGTTTCATGCTCTTGCCGCCCGACACGAAATAGCTGTACACGACATGAATTCGACCGTTCCGTCCCTGGATCACCGCCGGATAGTGATACGCTCCCTGATCGTGACGTTCAAGGTGACGAATGCGGTTCCAATGTCGGCCTTCGTCGTCGGACACCGCCACCGCCAGGCTTTGCCGGTTTTCGGTGGAGTCGTTATACACGATCAGCCAGTGGCCATTCTGCAGGCGCACCGCGTCGATCCCGGCGCCGGGATTGGGCAACGCCGTCGACTCGACCCGTCCCCAGGTCTCCCCCTCGTCTCGGGATTCGGCAACCCGAATCCGTTCCTGAACGCCGTTCTCGCGCATGTAGGCGACCAACGTCCCGTCGTCGCGACGCAGCACACTGGGCTGGATATTCCCGAAACCGACCAGCGGCTGGCTGGCACGCCAGGTTTGCCCCTGATCATCGCTGATCGCCATCAGTGAGCAGGAGAAGGTATCGGTATACAGCGGCAGCAGGATTCGGCCGCTGGGTAAGACGGTTGGCTTGCACCGTGGCTGCCAACCCAGTCGCTGAAAGAGCTTGTCACCGGCCTTCTGCCGGACTTGTTCCAGTTCGGCCCGCAGCGCGGCCGGCAGAGGCTCGATTCGCGCGGCCAGCTCGCGGTCCAGCAAGGGCAGAATTCGCTCGCCAAAATCGGCCGGTTTAAGCAAAACCAGCCCTTGTCGCGACCAGCGCGGTGGCCCGTCCGAACGATAGTCGTCCGAGACCAAATAATTCGTGAGGCACGACTCCCACGTGTTCGCCAAGATGGTCGGCCAGAAGAGCCACAACCGCTGCTGGGAGTCGATCATGAGACACGTATTGCAGTCCGGGAAACCCGGCGTGTCGACCAGCAAGAACGGCTCGCTCCAGCTCGACTCGCCCGCCCGTCGACGGGCACCATAGACGGCCACGTCGTCGGAACGGCGCTCGCCCGACCCGCGATACCATGAGACCAGCAGGTCACCCTCCGACGCTTCCACAATACCGGGTGCATGATTATGCTGCGGATCAAGCGGAAAAATCAGCTCGGCCCGAAAGAAAGGCTCCGCCGCCGTCGCCGCGGGGAACCCGACCGCGACGAGACCGCACATCCACATGACTCGGCAGAACGTCAGCATCATGGATTCTCGCTGAGGGTTTCCGATTTCGCCATCCACAGGACGGGGCCCCTCCGACGGGATCCAACGCCGCTTTAAGATAACGCATCTTCGCGCCGGCGGGAAACCATCGACGTGTTGCCGCAAGCGACGGCCCGCGGTTTTCCCGGCGTGCACGCCCCGGTCAGGCGGGCGTATCCTGACTGGGATCGAACCGCAGGTACGCGCGGGCCAGCAAGAGCACGATGCAGGCGGTCGACGCGGCCAAGAGGATTCCCCCGCCAAGCACGAACACGATCGCCGCATCATCGAGCCCGCGAGGAAGAGCGCCGGCGATCTGATGGGCGGCGAAACTCCAGAGAAACGTCAGCACCAGGCCCGCGGTAAACAAGAGGCCTTTGGCGGTGAAGGTCAGCGTGGTGCGGAGGAAGATCTCGATTCCTTCCTGATTCAGGCGGTAGGGATAGAGCAGATAGACCAAGTTGTCCACCGCGAAGATCAAGGTATTCAGGGGGGCCAACAGCAGCAGCGTGGCCAGCAGCATCCACACCGGGTAGGGACACAAGCCAAGAGTCACCAGTAACACGGCGGCCTGAAAACCCAGAGCCAGCAGTGCCGGCGTCGCGATCTGCCCGAGCACGAGGGCGACCGGGCGGATCGGCAGCGTTTTCAGGATGGCCATCCGTTGAATGTCGCGACGAAAGTCGAACTTGAGCGCCGTCGGCAGCAGCAGGAACGAGTAGAACGTCAGTGCCGCGGAAACGTGCAGCAAGGCTTGTCGCCCATCTCGGCAGATCACGACGGGCAACAGCGCCAGTGCACCCGGCAACGCCATGGCGACCGCCAAACTGCTCCGCTGCTTGTAGGCCCCGCGCAACTGTCGCCACATAATCGGGCCAGCTCCTCGCAGCCACCAGATCCGCGGCCTGTTCGGTGAGATCGGCGACCCGGCACCGACCGCATCCGCCGGCTCATTGGCCGCGAACGCCTGCAGGGGATACTCACGCTGCTCGCGCGCTCGCACGGTTCGCTCAAAGAACCGATCGAGGTAGAGCACCAGGCTGCCCATCGCGATCACCAGCCCCAGGCACACCGAAAGCATCAAGCCCCAACTCGCATCCTGCGACGGGGACACAATCAGCTGGGCGAACAATTCAAACGGCAGGAGCAACGCCTGACCGACGAGCGTGTCCAGCAGCGAGGCCGAAGAACTCAGGACGTGCATCATCAGGGACAAGGACAGGGGAGTCGTCGTGGAACGCCAATCGTCCGGGGCGCTGAAGGCAATCACCAAGGTGGAGACCAGGGCACCGCTCACCAAGATGGCAGCCGCGAGCCGCCAGCGGTGGTAACTGCGGGCATCCAGGCTGAACGCGGTGATTTCAATCGCCAGTCGCAGCAAGTCCAGGAATAACAAGGCCAACAGGGCTCCGACGAATCCGGCCCAAGGGGACGACAAGTCAGGCAACATCAGGATGGCGAAACAGGCGGCCTTGATCCAGGTGGCATTGGCGATGCCCGCCAAGCGATACAAGACCAGGTCGCGCCGTGTGAATGGCCCCGCGCACAGCCATTCCCGCTCGGCCGACGTCCATTCAATCGCTTCCTCAGGACGTTTGAACGAGGCCTTGATGAGGTGCCAGAGCCCGTACACAAGGAAGCCGACGGGAACCAGGCGGGCAAACCGCGTGGGCTCGGTCGGTTCGCGGAACAGGACGCTCAACGCGACGTTCCCCAGCCAAACGGCGGCCAACACGACAGCCAGAATTGAAAGATAGAACCTCCGTCGACACGAGAAGGCGCGGGTGAGTCGGCGCCATTTGGCCGAGGCCTGGGCCCGCAGCAAACGTCGAAGTGCCGGGTGCAACATCACGGAGTGCGCCCCGTCACGCAGGCGGCCGACTCCGTGGCGCGGAAAAAGATCTCCTCCAGAGAAGCTCCATCCGTGTCAGCCGCGTATTGGTGCCGAACCTCGCCGATCGGGCCCCAATACCGTTGCTCCCCTTCGCTGAGGATCAAGACGTGCGAGCAAATGTCCTCGACCATCGCCAACAGATGCGAACTGATGATCATCGCCGCCCCGGATTCGGCTCGCTTGCAAATCGAATCCTTCAGCGCGAATCCCGTGCGGATCGAGACCCGTCAGCGGTTCGTCGAAGAAGATCGCCACCGGGTCGTGCAAGTACGCCGCACAGACGGCCAGTTTCTGCTTCATCCCGCGCGACAGGTCGCTGACCGGGGACTGCAGTTTTTTCTCGAGCTGGAAGTCGCGGACCAACCGATCGATCTTGCCATCGGCCTCCTCCACCTGATAGGCGGACGCGGCGAAGGACAGGTGTTGCCAGACCGTCAAATCCTGAAAAAGCTGCGGGTCGTCCGGGATGTACGCCAACCGCCGCTTGGCCTCCAGCGCATCCCGCTCGATGTCAAAGCCCGCGACCGCAAGTCGGCCGCGGCTGGCGGGAATAATTCCCGCGAGCGCTCGCAAGGTCGTCGTCTTGCCCGCGCCATTGGGGCCGATCAGCCCCATGATCTGCCCTTCGGTCAACTTGAAGCTGATCCCCCGCACCGCCACCGTTTGATCGTACGCCTTGTGAAAATCCTCAACCGAAACTCGCATCCCGTCCTCCCACGATCCAGCGAACTGAGATCGCCACCAAGCACCTATCCGATTGACTCTTGGTGTAGCCTAGCCCGGTGCAAACGACGCCGAATGAAGGACCGACGTTTTCCGCCAGGGCAGTGTGGACGTGCAGGCCGATGACCCAGCGCCGCTGACGGGTGGACGTCGCGGAAGCCAGTAGATTGGATCGCCCATCGGCGATGCCCTGGGTCACGGAGCCGCCCTGCGGAAAAGCGAACACGAGGTCGTTCGCGGCGTCTAGGCCACGCGGCGAGGACGGAGCAATCCCTCGGCCAAGAGGCGATCCTCGGCCGACGGGACCGCCACCTTGGCAACCTGCGGCGATGCAGCAATGGGTGCGACGGACAAATCGGGGACGCTGCCCGCCTCGCCGACACCGTGAATATGCAATTCTCGCTGTGGAAATGGGATCGAGAATCCGTGCTCGTCGAAACCCAACTTGATTCGCTCCGTCAGGTCCCAGCGGACGGCCCAGTAGTTCGAGTTGATGACCCAGGGACGAACCACGAAATTGACGCTGTGGTCTCCCAGGTCGCCGACAGCGACGATCGGCGCCGGTTCGCGCAGAATCCGGGGCTCGTTGGCGAGCAGACCCTCCAAGAAGCGTTTCACGGCGACCAAGTCATCGCTGTAGGCACATCCGACCACAAGGTCGATCCGCCGTGTTGGTTTGGACGAATAATTGGTAATGTTGCCGTTGGTGATGGAACTGTTCGGGACGATGATGTCGATGTTGTCCGGCGTCCGCATCATCGTGCTGAAAATGTGGATCTCTTCGACGATTCCCTTGGTGCCTGCCGCTTCGATGAAATCGCCCACTTTGAAAGGGCGAAACAAGATAATCATCACGCCCGCGGCAAAATTGGAGAGAGACCCTTGGAGTGCCAAGCCGACGGCCAAGCCGGCCGCGGCCAGGACGGCGGTCAACGAGGTCGTATTGACGCCCAGTTTTTCGAGCGAGGCGAGCGAGACGGCGCAGAGCAGCAGCGCGTACACGATCCGGCAGAGGAATTTCGTGAGCGTTTCGTCGATCTTCGCCTTGATCAACACATGACTCAGCACCCGCTCGGCCACTTTCGCGGCCCACTTCCCCGCGAAGAAAATCACTCCGGCGGCCACCAGGTCGGCAACCAACTGAGGCCCCGTTTGGACGATGTATCGGTCCAGCTTGCTCTTCAGGTTGGTCAGGCCAAACCGCTCAATAATCGCAGCCGCGTCAGCCAGGATCAGTGCTTGCATGATGGCGTTCCGTCCTCTCCAAATATTTGGCGCCTCGTTTGTTGGGGGCGGGATCATAGTCGACCCGCTCGATTCGAGCAACACGGACCGCAGCGGCGGGTTTCTGCCTTGTCAGCCAATGCTTGCCGCGTGTTACACTTAGGGCAGACTGGAACTCCGAGGACTTCTTTCCGCCGCTCGACGTGGTGGCTGGCATCCCCGCGGACCCTGAGAGGTTGTTAACAACGCATGTCGATTCTGTTCGCTCAACAAACATCTACGCAAAGCCTCTTGGCGGCCGTCCTGTTCACCCTCATTAGCCTGCCCGTCGGCGGAGTCGTCGGCTACCTGCTGGGCTATCGTTACAAACGTCTTTACTTAGGCGCAGCGAGAACTGGCGAGTCTTCGCGGCGAGAATTTTCGCGGCGAGCAGACCACGATCGGAATCCCCCGGCCGGCTCCCGACGGCCCACGCCCTTCTGTCGCGACGCCGTCTCCGGAGCTTGCGGCCGCACGTGAGGCCGAAGTGCGCGCGGCGGTGCAGGCAGAGATGCAAGCAGAGATGCAGGTCGAAATCGAACGATCGCAGGAGCTAGCGCGGCACGCGCAGGCCGAATTGCAGCAACGCGAGGCGACCCTTGCGCAGCGGGAAGCCGCGATGACCGAACTCCGCGAGGCGTTGGACGCGGCCCGCGAGCGGACGGCTCAGCTGGAAGATGAATTGGCGGCGGCCACTGCTCGAGAGGCCGAATCCTTGGCGACCTCGCCCCTTCCTCAGCCCGCTGCCAGCGGCACCGAAGCCTGGCAGATCGCCCAGTTGCATCGGGAGCAGATCACGATGCAGATGAAAATGGACGAATTGCATGAACGGATCGCCACCCTGACACACGAGCGAGACACGCTCCGAAGCCGCGTCGACCAGGTCTCGGCCTAGGCGATGGAACTGCGAGGCGCCGGGAGGCGCAAGTGCTTAAATTCCGGGCAATTCGCGAGGTACGTTGGCGAGCCGCCGCTGGGCCATCTGGACGTATGCCGGATTGCAGTCGATCCCGACGAAATCTCGATTCAGGCGCCGCGCGACGACGGCCGTCGTGCCGCTGCCCATGAAAGGATCCAGCACGATCCCTCCCGCGGGACATCCGGCAAGCACGCAGGTCTCGACCAGCGTCTCGGGGAAGACGGCAAAATGGGCTTCGCGGAACTTCGAAAGGGGGATCGACCAGACCGTCCGTTTGTTTCGGCCCTTGGGGTGAAATGCCTGGTCCCATCGGCCATTATGCAAGTTGGCTTGGCCGCCGTTCTTGCCGCTCTCGGGTGTGCTGTTGCGTCGAAAGAAGTGATTCCGACCGCCCTTCATCCGGCTCTTTTCGGAGAACGTCACGTGCGGCTCTCGGATCGCATCGACGTCGTAGTAGTAGTCATCGCTCTTGGTTAAGAAAAACACGTACTCGTGATCGGTCGTCGGTCGATTGCGGACCGGCGAGGGCATCGCGTTCGGCTTGTGCCAGATGATATCGCTGCGCAAGATCCAGCCGTCGGCTTGCAGCGCCAAGGCGACTCGCCAGGGCATGCCGAGCAGCTGTTTTTCGAGGTACTTGTCGCCCAAGACCACCCACAGCGTCCCGGCTGCTTTGAGCGAACCTCGGGCGGCGCGAAAGACGTCGACCAGTCGGCGGACATAGTCATCCGGAGTTGCCTCCTGACCGATCTGGCTGGAGTCGACATAATTCCGTTGTTGATAGTACGGAGGACTGGTCACAATCGCGTCGATTGACTCCGCCGCAAAGCTCCGTAACACGGTGAGGGCGTCGCCGCAGTAAATCTGGTTCTTCGCGGGCTTCATGCCGCTCGCTTTCGTGTCGCAGATTCGTGTCGCAAAACGGGATCTGCCCTCACCCGCCGCCGATCCGCAAGCGGGTGCGGCGGGTGAACTTGGCTACATTTTGTCGACGACTTGAAGACCCAGCAGCGACAGACCCAGTCGGAGGGTGCGGGCGACGAGGTCGCAGAGTTTCAGTCGATCCCGCCGCTGGTCCTCGGTATCGGCACGGAGCACGGGGCAGGCCTCGTAGAACTCCGAAAACAGCGTCGCCAGCTCGAACAGGTAATTGGCAAGCTGGTTCGGGCGAAAATCGAGGACCACTTCCTCGCACGCCTCGGGGAACCGCAACACGGCCAGCGCCAACTGACGCTCTTTTTCGTGGTCCAGCCCAATCGGAGTCGGCTCCGCCCGCAGCGCCTCGACGTCGACTTCTCCCTTGCCGAAGATATTGATCACCCGAGCATACGAGTACTGCAGGTAGGTGGCCGTGTTCCCTTTGAGCGCCACCATTTTATCTTCGTTGTAGACGTAATCACTGCTGCGATTCTGAGAGAGATCGGCGTACTTGATCGCCGCGTGGCCGATAACATGGGCCACATGCTGGCGCTGCGATTCGGACAACTCCGGCCCGCCCGGCTTGGCGTCGTCGTTCTCACCGACGACCTGCCCGGCACGGGCGACGGCGGCGTCGAGCAGTTCTTCCAGGCCGACGGTTTCCCCGGCGCGGGTCCGAAACGGCTTCCCGTCTTCGCCCAGCACCGTTCCAAATTCAATGTGTTTGAGCTCGACGGCGGAGTAGCCCCACTGCCGTGCCGCGGCGAACAGCTTCTGGAAGTGCTCTCCCTGTCGAAAATCGACGACGTACAGAATCGCATCGGGCGACCATTTCTGCATTCGATATTGAATCGTGGCCAGATCCGTGGTGGCATAGAGATACGCGCCATCCTGTTTGCGGATGATCATCGGCGCGTCGTAGCCGTCGAGGAAGACACAAATCGCGCCCTCGCTCTCAGTCGCTAGTCCCCGCTCCAAGAAATCGTACACGACCCCGGCGAGTCGATCGTGGTAGAAGCTTTCGCCCAGCTCGACGTCAAAGGACACATCGAGACGTTCATAGACCTGCTGGATCTCCCGTCGGCACTGCGGCAAGAATTCCTTCCACAAGGCAAGGTTGGCCGGATCTCCGGCGTGCAGTTTGGCCGTTTCCTGCAGCACGGCCTGATGGATGTTCGCATGTTGGGTCGCTACCTTGAGCTGGGCGGGACTGGACTGGAAGTCCGCGATCTCCCGGCGCCGCTCCTGAAGTTCTTGTTGAGCCTGCGTCAACTGAGCGGTCGCTTTCTTGAGTGCTTTGACCCGTTTCTTATCCTGCGGGTTCGCGGCCGAGTCGGCACTCAACCGCGCCCGCTCGGCCTCCAGCGTCGCGACACGTTCGGCCTGGCTGGGCTCACGCGCCAGCGCCTCGTGGTAGTCCATGATTTGACGGACGACGCGGTACACCCTGCCCAGCTCGGCGACGGGATTGCCGCGATACGCCTCGGGGTCGGCGAAATGGCGATAGCCGTAAATCACCATCCCGAATTGCGTGCCCCAATCGCCCAGGTGATTGTCCGAGACGACGTGATGCCCCATGAACCGCAGGACTCGGCAGATCGCATCGCCAATCACGGTCGAGCGAATGTGCCCCACATGCATCGGCTTCGCGACATTCGGCGACGAGTAATCGACCACGTATCGACGCGGCTCGGCGGCAACCGCGACGCCCAGGCGCGGATCTGCCTGCAGCCGCAACAGCTGGGCCGACAGCCAGTCGTCCCGCAGCCGCAGGTTGATAAATCCCGGCCCCGCTACGTCCGGCGGGAGACACATCTCGCGCACGTCCAGTCGGTCGAGGATCCGCTGGGCGACGTCCCGGGGTGGCTGGCCCAGCTGTTTTCCGAGCGGCATGGCACAGTTGGCCTGATAATCGCCGAAGCGTGGATCCTGTCCAGGGCGAATCATCTCCAGCGCCGCGTTCGCGTCGTCGGTGACCCCGACCAATGCCTCGGCAAAGCGAGTCTTCAGTTCCGAGCGAATGTTCATGGTGCCGCCGTGATCGGACGTAGGCCGCCGCTGTTCAGGCCACCGGCTCGGCGGGCCAGTCGACCCGCGGTGCTTCCGCCCAGAGCTCCTCGAGCGCGAAGTAGTCGCGCGTTTCCTCGTCAAAGATGTGGATCACAACGGTCCCGTAATCCAACAGAATCCAGCGGCTCTCCTGGTAACCCTCGATCCCCATTCGCCGGTCGCCCAGATCCTGCTCCAGCTTGTGATCGATCTCTTCGCTGATCGCATGCAGGTGTCGCCGGCTGGTTCCGGTGATGATCACGAAGTAGTCGAATATCGAGGTCAGCTGCCGCACGTCCAGCACGACGATGTCGCGTCCGCGATTGTCGTCAGCGGTCCGAGCCGCGGCGACCGCCAGGAGTCGACTGCGAGCCGCCTTGGCCTCCGCCGAATGGCCGGTGATTTGGCCCGAGGCCGAATGGCCGGTGATTTCAATTGGGGACGGCGGGGACAAGCTGTCTTTCGATTCGGGCACGGATTCTCCCTCGGGTAGATCACGCAGCGACACAACGAGACACGCTCGAGCCGCGGCCGATTCGCGGCTGGCGAAACGGGCCCGCCGGTCAAGCTCGAGTCTTATCCTAACCGGACGACCGGCCCGAGAAAAGGTTCGGATGAGACCGTGTGCGCCTCGCCCTCCCGTTTGTCGCCTCCCGATCTTTCGAAGGGGTCTAGAAAATCCCGAGTGCCATCAGGCTGTAGCGAACCACCAAGCCCGCCACGACGACACTGACCATGCTCATCAGCTTGATCAAGATGTTGAGGCTCGGTCCGCTCGTATCCTTGAACGGGTCGCCCACGGTGTCGCCCACGACGCCGGCCTTATGGGCATCGGAGCCTTTACCGCCAAAATGGCCGGCCTCGATGTACTTCTTCGCGTTATCCCAAGATCCGCCCGCGTTCGCCATGAAAATGGCCACGCAGAATCCGGTGGTCAGGGTTCCGACCAAGAGTCCCAGCACGCCGCCGACACCCAGCAGCACGCCGGTCCCAATTGGCATCAGCAGGCCCAGTAGGGAGGGCATGATCATTTCCCGCTGCGCGGCCTTGGTACTGATCGAGACGGGCCGAGCGTAGTCGGGTTGATCGGTACCGAGCATGATCCCGGGCTTCTCGCGGAACTGCCGCCGCACTTCTTCGACCATGCCCTTGGCGGCGCGACCGACGGCCTTCATGGTCATCGCACAGAACACGAAGGTGGTCATGGCTCCCAGGAAGACCCCGACCAACACCTTCGGATTCATCAGGGACGCATCGTAGTAGGCCACGAAGTCCAACAAATTGGCCCGCTCGACGTCGACCAGTCGATCCCCCCCGTTGGCAAACCTCGCCCGGCCATCCTCGCCGGCTTCGAGGATTCCGTCCGGAATTCGGGCCGGGCCCTCACCGAAGCTCACCGCGGACCACGCCGGCGCAACATTCGGGTCGCGCAACGCATTCGGCATCGCCAGGTACTTGTGAACCTCTGCCCCTTCTTTTTCCAGAATGAAGCCGTTGGAGAGCTTGTAGAAGCCGTCCTCCAGATCGGTCGCGGCCACGGAGTCGCCCCAACGTTCGAAGCCGATCTTGACTTCTTCGACATAGGCCGCCAAGAGGGCCAGCGCGGTGAGTGCCGCCGAACCGATCGCGAATCCCTTGCCCGTGGCCGCGGTGGTGTTGCCGAGGCTATCGAGGGCATCGGTCCGTTGACGCACAATCGGATCGAGGTGAGCCATTTCCGCGTTGCCACCCGCGTTGTCGGCGATCGGTCCATACGCGTCGGTGGCAAGCGTAATGCCCAGGGTGCTGAGCATTCCGACGGCCGCGATGCCGACGCCGTACAACCCCAAGGCAAAGTACGGGACCTCGTCGAAGTGCCAGCCGTTGGCAAAACCGAACGAGAGCAAGGTGCCGGCACAAACGATGACCACGGGCGCCCAGACACTGGCCATGCCGTCGGCGATTCCACCGATAATGATGGTGGCGGGCCCGGTCTCCGACTGGGCGGCCAAATTCTTGGTCGGTTGATACTCGTCGCTGGTCGCATATTCGGTCCACTTGCCGATCAACCAACCGGCCGCCAGCCCCGTCACGATGCTCATCGCGACCCCCGGGATCGGAATGGCTGCCGAAATCATCGTGTCGGCCGTGCGCGGCATCAGCCACCAGGCAAGCCCGAACGCGGCGACGGCGACCAACCCGGTCGACAGATTGATGCCCCGAGCCAAGGCGCTGAGCAAATTTTTCTGCGTGGCGTCCTCGTTGGTGCGGACCATAAAGATGCCCGCAATCGAGAGGAAGATCCCGATCGCCGCGATGGCCATGGGCAGCAGGAGGGCCTGCAACTGAGCCTGGCCGGCGGCGAGGCCTTCCACTTGGAGTCCGGCCGAAGAAAACGCGGCCACGCCCAACGCCGCCGTGGCGAGGATCGAGCCGCAATACGACTCGTACAGGTCGGCGCCCATGCCTGCGACGTCGCCCACATTGTCACCCACGTTGTCGGCAATCGTGGCCGGATTGCGAGGATCATCCTCCGGAATCCCTTGCTCGACCTTCCCCACCAGGTCCGCACCGACGTCGGCCGCCTTCGTGAAAATTCCACCGCCGACGCGAGCGAACAGCGCCTGAGCACTGGCCCCCATGCCGAAGCAAAGCATGGTGACCGTGATGTCGACCAGAGGCATTTTGACAAACCAATAGAGCAGTGCGAACCACAGGGTGATGTCCAGCAGGCCCAGGCCGACGACGGTCAATCCCATCACGGCCCCGGAGCGGAACGCGACTTGCAGCCCCTGGTTCAACGATTTCTGAGCCCCGGCCGCGGTCCGACTGCTGGCCCAGGTCGCCGTCTTCATTCCGAACCACCCGGCCAACCCCGAGAAAAAGCCGCCCGTCAAGAACGCGAACGGCACCCAGCGGCTCTGCACTTCCAGCACGTACGCGAGAAGGCCCAGCACGATCACGATCACGACGAAGAAGGCCCCGACCACCTTGTACTGCTGGAACAGATACGCGTTGGCTCCCTCACGCACGTACCCGGCGATCTCGACCATCCGCGGAGTCCCTTCGTCCGCCGCCATCATCGTCTTATAGAAGGTGAAGGCAAAGTACAGTGCGGTGACGGAGCCGGCAAAAGCGATCAACCAGATCACGAGAGCCAACCCGCCTCCCGCCGCGGACTCGGTGGCTGCCGGTGCCTCCTGAGCCCAGGCGGTGTGGGCCTGGCCGAGGAACATGCCGAGGGCAGGGACAATTACGGTCGGGGACAGCAGGGACCGTCGGTGAGCCAAACGAGGTGAACTGGACATTGTTCGTCTGATTTCCTCAATTAAACGTGGTACAACCAATTGATTCGAAGATTGACGCGGCGAAATTCCCGCCTACTCCGGGTAACGGAGCCGGTCCGAGGGCCGCAACACGAAGCGACAAAAACTCCAAAAACCGAGCTCGCCGCCAGCGATTTCTCGAGAATCCCCGTCCCTCGAGATAGGCCATTCGCCAGCAAACCACCGCCGACGGCGGTGGGCAGCGGGGGCATTCCCGCGCCGATCGATGAGGCAAACTTCCTGGTAAGCGAGCCCAGGGATGTGCTGATCATGGGCCAGATCAATGCAGCGAAACACGACGTCGCGGCGGAAGGTGCCTCGACCGATCTGCTTCGCGAAGCTCCTGCAAGAAAACCGTTCCTCGACGCCGACGCCACAACCTGTTTGGCGCGCCGCATCGAGCCAAACGCAACGGAGCGACCCTCGTCGCAAGCCTGGGCTTTTCTACGGCCGCTCATGAAGGTCCGGAGTCTAATAGTCGCCATCCACTCTGTCAACAACCCTCGGCATCCACGTCCAGCCGAAAATCTCGGCGGCTTCCGGTCGCGGCTCAGTTCGTCGCTTATGTCCCGCTGAAACGAGGGCAAGGGACGGTCCCCTCCGGCGAGAAACCGGCCCTTCCGCCTCGAAAAACACTTGGATCGCCGATCCATTCCGGTTATTCTGTAGCTTGCTAACCTCCCTCAAGGTCTACTGCCGCGCGATTCCCGGCGGAACGGAGAATCTGATGTTGTCGTACCGTCTACCAACCCTGACGTTGATCGTTGCCTCATTGTCCTGCTCGAGCGGCCTGCTGGCAGCGCGTCCCAGCGGCGAGCGTGTCGAGCTCTTCGCTGCCGTTGAGGCGGAGCAAGTCGAGCTGAAGGTCGTTCCAAAGGATGCGACCGAAGCGACCGTGATGGTGAAGAACAAGTCGGGTCGCCCCCTGTCAATTCAGTTGCCGGCCGCGTTCGTCGGAATGCCCGTGCTGGCTCAAAACATCGGCGGCAATAACGCCGGAGGCGGCAACAGCAGCAACTCGTCCTCAAACCAGTCGTTCGGCGGTGGCGGGATGGGCGGCATGGGCATGGGCGGCATGGGTATGGGCGGCGGGTTCTTTGATGTGGGTCCCGATCGGGTCATGAAGATCAAGTTCAAGACCGTTTGCCTGGAACACGGCAAGCAAGATCCCAGTCCGCGCGTCGCCTACACCTTGCGGCCGATTAGCGACTTCACCGACAACGCGCAGCTGGCTGAAGTCTGCAAGATGCTCGGTCGAGGCGAAATCGATCAGGTGTCTGCACAGGCCGCCGCCTGGCACCTCAGCGATGGACTCAGCTGGCCCGAGTTGGCACGGAAGGTCAGAATCAAGCACTTGAATGGACAGATCGAGCCGTTCTTTAACACGCAGCAGTTGCAAGCGGCGGCCCGCGCCGTCCAAGTGGCCCACCGTCGCGCCGAGCAGGGACCGGATTCGCCAGGGGACGTGGCCCAACAGGCCGCTGCCCACAGCCCCGGCGAGTCGCTCAGCCTGACGAAGTAACTCCGAGGGCTGGGGGAAAGGCGGCGGCGTGCCGGGATTACACCGCCGCGAGCGTATCGCGGAAGCGGCATGGGTCTTGCGACGCCGATCCTGGACACGCCTGGCTCGTCTGGCCTAGGACTCGCACTGGCTCTCACGGACCGCTGGCCGCCGGCCCAGCAGCTCCACCTCTTGCCGATAGGCCTCCCGTTGCTGCTGCCATTGCAGCGACTGCCGCTGGAATTCCGCTTCCATTTGGTCCAATTCGCGCTCGCGCCCAAGAGCCGAGCCCGCTTCGCCTCAATCTCGTCGTAGCGGCGGTCCGCCCACATCTGAATCTCGCGGCGCTGCTGACGGAGTCGCTGTTCCTGCAGATCCAGCTCGGCTCGGCGACGGTGCAGATCATCCTGGCGTTGGGCGAGCGTGTCGTGAGCCAGGCGGTAGTGATCGGCGATCTTGGCGCGGGTCTGGGCCAATCCCTCCGCCAATCGATCGGAGGGAAACTCGCCCGATAGGTCCTCCCAGAGCTCTTCCGTGGCCAAACGTAGCTCCAGCGCCTCGCGGTGCAGGCGAGCAACTTCTTCGTACATTTGCTCGACTTGATCCTGGCGACGCCCGAGCTTCTCCTCGCGCTGACGAAGCAGCTGGCGTTGGGACTCAAGATGCTCGTACTGTTGCTGCCGTTCTGCGTCCGTGAACGGACCGGCCGGATCCGTCGATGCCGAATCGAGAGTCGCTCGTTCGACGCTCTCCGCCCGAACTGGTGAGTGTCCCTGCCAATGATCCAACTCCGCCTGTCTCGCCAGATCCGAAAGCTCGGTTTCGATCAGGGAAGGATCGGACTGGGAGGAAGACATGGCCTCCCGACCAATCGAAACTCGCCACTGCCGAAGTGCTTCCGCGGACTCCCAACCGGTCCCCGTCGCCAGCTGGCGAGGCCCGATCTCCGGCCCTGGGCCCGACTCGGGGATCCCCTCGAGCCGGCCGCCCGCGCTCGTTGCCGAAGAGGACTCCGATTCCCGCGGCAAGGCGTCCGCACGATCCTCGCGATACTGCTTGAGTCGGACCGTTCGCAGTTCGTTTTCCAGCAGCGCCGTGCGCGCATTCAGTTCTGACTCCCGTTGCTCCAGCAGCCGCTGTTTTTCGCGGAGCATCGCCGCCAACTCCAGCGCCTGCCCACGCAGTTGCTGAGGAGCGTCCTGGGCGTCATGCCCGGCAATCGCCTCCAACAACTCCGCCGGCGGGACGTCGAGCGGGTTTTCTTCGAGTCCAGCGGCAGCATGAGCGAAGTCGACACGCGTGGTTGCCTCCGGACGTGCCTCGGCCTCGGAGGCTTGCTGCTGAGGTTTTGTCATCCCGGTTTCCTCCGGCTTGGGTCGATTTCACGGCGCATGATGGCCCCGTCAACAACCGTGCCAACCTCCCTATCGGCATAATCCCTACATTTATTCAGTAAACCGCCGCGGAGCGGTCCGCGAGTGGGAGGTCCCGCGCAACATCCGCCGGAGGGGTGGCAGGCATCTTGCCGCCATCCGGCGGGCGTGGGACAATCAAGAGCTTCGAAGCATGCAGCTGAGCGGGAGGCTGAGCAGCGAAACCGGCGTTCGCGGCCAGCCGCGGAGTGCTGGTCCCAAGCCGGCCACGCCGCTGACACGAGCCGACGGCCGCCCTGATTCGGACGGAGGCGCGCACGTCCCGCAAAGCAGTGATGCGGCCCGCCACCGTGCTCGATGACCGGCGAGCTGCCGTTGATTTCCGCCCGTAATGGAGGTCTTGAAACCACAATGAGAGTTGAACCCTTAGGGGACAAAGTCGTCGTCAAACGTCTCGACGCGGAGGAGCGGACGGCCGGTGGGATCGTCCTCCCCGATTCGGCACGTGGCAATCCCACCGAGGGTCGTGTGCTGTCGGTCGGTGACGGTCGAATGCTACGCGATGGCACCCGAGCGCCTCACCAGGTGAAAGAGGGAGACCGGGTGGTTTTCCTGAGCTATGCCGGAGCTGAGATCAAGGTTGCGGAAGAATCGCTCCTGATCATGAGCGAAGAAGAAATCCTGGCGATTATTGAATAGACGCCGAATCGGAAGCGGTCATCGAAGCGGACGTGTGTGAGTTTGCCGACCGACCGCTGGAGCTGACAGACATAAAGGTGGATCCCCATGTGGCGCGATGCTTTCACGCTGTTGATTGTCTCGAGCATGACGATGCCGATTTGGGCCCAGTCCGCATCGAGCACGGCCGAATATGAGCGGGTCGTAGGAAAAGCCATCAACTTCTTGCAGGCGCGTCAAACCGACGAGGGGGCCTTCAGTCCCGAATCGGGGCCCGCGGTCACGGCCTTGGTTGCCACCGCGTTGATGCGGCACGGCCGGTCTCCGGACGATCCCTTGGTCTCCCGCAGCCTGAGTTTTCTGAAACAGGCGGTCCAACCGGACGGCGGGATCCACGCGCCGGAGTCCCGATATCGAAATTACGAAACGTGCCTGGCCGTGATGGCCTTTTCCGAAGCCAACCGAGACGGCCGCTACAGCGAGATCCTGCGTGGTGCCGACCAATTTCTGAAGTCAATTCAGTGGACTCAAGGTCAGGGAATCGAGTCGTCCGATCCGGCCTACGGCGGAGCGGGCTACGGGAGCCACAATCGACCCGATCTCTCGAATACCAGCTTCTTGCTCGAGGCCCTCCGGGCGCTGGGCAACGAGGCGGACAGCGAGTCGGTGCAGCAGGCACTGATCTTCGTCTCACGTTGCCAGAATCTGCCGACGAAGCACAACCAGACCGAGTTTGCCACGAAAGTGAAAGACGGAGGGTTCTATTATTCGTCCGCTGCGGGCGGGTCGAGCCAGGCCGGCACCACGGCCAATGGGGGACTACGGAGCTACGCCTCGATGACCTACGCCGGCCTCAAGAGCATGATCTTCGCCGGCGTCGATGCTCAGGACGAGCGGGTTCAGGCGGCGCTGAAATGGATCGGACGACATTACGACCTGACCAGCAATCCCGGAATGGGCGACGCGGGGCTGTACTACTACTACCAAACGTTCGCCAAAGCGCTCAGCGCGCTCGGTCAGGATACGTTCGTGGACGATCAGGGGCAGTCCCACGACTGGCGCGCCGAGCTCAACGCGGAACTCGCACGGCGACAGCAAGACGATGGCAGCTGGCTCAACGAGAATTCGCGATGGCTGGAGGGCAACCCGGACCTGGTCACCGGCTACGCTCTGCTTGCACTCTCCTTCAGTCGGCCGACCCCCGGGAACTGACCCCGGAACACCTCGCTCCAAAGGCGAGCGGGACGTACTTCACGAGGGCTTTCTCGTTGCGGAGGGGCAGGACCCCGATATAATTATTTTCAAGTGAATTTCAGCCAGCGAATTTCCGACTCCTAGACTCGCCCCGCCAACGAATTCGCCGCGTCTTCCGGATGGATGCGCGCCGCGCGCTTGCCACGTACCGTTTCCGCTCGAACTTGATCGTTCCCCGCACAGGCTTTCCGATGCCCAAGTACGTTGTTCGCCACGGAGCCATGCGGACGCTCGGCGTTTTCTCGGTTCGCGGCAACGAAAAACTCGAACGGGGCGTCAATGTGATCGCGCGCACCGAACGTGGTCTCGAGGTGGGTGAGGTCCTGGCCGTGGCCAACGAAGAGTCCGCCGAGCGGCTCAGCCAAGCGGGACAGGGGCAGGTGCTTCGTCGGACAACGCCCGAGGATCTGAATGAATGGACTCACATCCAGCAACAGACGCGGAATGAGTTCGAAACGTGTCAGCGGTACGTCGCCGACTTGGGTCTGGCCATGGAGCTGGTGGATCTCGAACGTCTATTCGGGGGCGAGCGGATGATCATTTATTACTTATCCGAAGAACGAGTCGATTTTCGGGAGCTCGTACGGCAGCTGGCGTCGGAGTTTCAGACGCGGATCGAAATGAGGCAGATCGGGGTTCGGGACGAGGCAAAGCTATTGGCCGACTACGGCGACTGCGGCAAGCCGGTCTGCTGCAATACGCATCTCTCGGCCATGCCGCCGGTCTCGATGAAAATGGCGAAGCTGCAAAAGGCCACCTTGGATCCGACGAAAATCTCCGGCCGTTGCGGCCGGCTGAAGTGCTGCCTGCGGTACGAGTACGACACGTATTTGGACCTGCAACGCGAACTTCCGCCCGTGGGCTCCGATGTGGTCACTCGCGAGGGGCGGGCTCGCGTCCTGAATCAGTCCATCCTGGCGCAGCAGTTGTTGGTCGAGACGGAGGATCATCGGCGCGTTCTCGTGCCCGCCACCGATGTCCTGACCGTCCTGAGACGGGGCCCGCAAAAGAACTCCGCGAAGAAGTTGGAGGGACGAAAGACTCGACGAAAATCGGACGGCAACCCACCGTGATCTGACCCGGGCCGACTGCCCCGAGCGGATCGCGAGCGACGTCGTGGGCATTCGTTGCGACACAGCTCGACGACCCCTTACCTTCACCCTCCCTCGGGGAGTGTCACGAGGAATGAGCGGGGCGGGGAGCAACGAGCCGGGCGGGTGAAGCCGGGAAAGACACTCGCACCCCAACAGAATCAACGATCATGACTCATCCTCTCAGAATCGTCTTGGAACGGGACTCGCGCTATCCGGTCGAGGCATACGAATTTGTGCGAGACGCCCTCACGTATGCTCATGAGGTCATGGGGCTGGGCGCAAACGGCGACAAGTCCGAAGGTCCGGAGGCAGAACGTCATCTGACCGGGCAGGAATTATGCGAGGCCGGACGTCGATTGGCACTCGAACAATTTGGCCTGATGGCCAAGGTGGTGCTGAACAGCTGGGGCATCCACTCAACCGGCGATATTGGCGAGATTGTCTACAATCTAATCGGCGTCGACCTCATGCGCAAGTCCGAATTGGACCGACGGGAAGACTTTGACGACGTCTTCGATTTTCAGAAGGCATTCCGGGACGAATTTGATTTCGCGGCGAGTCTCCGAGAGCGTCCTGATTCCGGATCCGCTCCAAGTTGACGCGTCAGTCCAGCACTCGAAATCTTGCGAGTCCGCGACGGAGCCGCGTCGCTCCACGTTTCTAGCCCAGGACGAGCACATTGCCGATGAGTGGTCGCCGCCCGAAATCGTCTCGACCCAAAACACGATCGAACGGATCCAGCGATCCGACGGGTGCTTCGCCGGCCCCGGCACACCGCTCGTCGCGCGCAGCCAATGAGCGGAGTCGCGTTGACGCGGATCCGGCAAGGGGCGGAAGCAGGACCGACGGCAGCACGGGGAATTGGACCACGTGGCGTCCCACGGCCCATCCCCGCTTGCTCGCCTTGGCAATCACCGTCGTTGGCGCTTGGATCCTACTCTTGCTGTGGATGGCGATCGCCAGCTAATGCTTTGTCACAGCTAGGATTTGGGGTTGGGACCTGACCCCTTTTCCCAACGCGCCTCACTCAGGCCTTGGCCGCGTCCAGGGCTTCCTGCAGTCGGCCCTTGGGCTGGGCTCCGACGAACCGGTCGGAAACCTCGCCGTTCTTGAATACCATCAACGTCGGAATGCTCATCACCCCGTATTGCTGGGCCGTTTCCGGATTATCGTCGATGTTCACCTTAATGACCTTGGCCGATCCAGCGTTTTCGGACGCCAGTTCTTCGATCATGGGAGTGATCTGTCGGCAGGGACCGCACCAGGGCGCCCAGAAATCCACCAAGACCGGCTGCGCGGATTCCAACACTTCGCGTTTGAAACTGTCGCTCGTTAGTTCCGGTACATTTCCCATGGCTAAATCACTCCGCTATAAAGGAAGGCTCGTCGCCGCAAGTCACCCTTCGTGACGTTGCGGCGGACAGTTCAGTGCTGGCCGGAAATTATAGAGGGGCACCCCCTGCGGTCAACTGACGTGCGTTTCCCACGGCCCCTGTCCTGGACGTGCGTCGTTCCGCCCGGAACGCCCTTCGACACGAGGATCGCAACGATGTCTCAGCCCCCTGCGGGACTCTGTTATTATGTCGAGCGAGGCTCGGACGGTCAGGTTCACGGGTCGGTCCGAGAGATCACACTCGATGAGTTGCCGGACGATGAGGTCCTGATCGAGGTCGCCTGGTCGTCTCTGAATTACAAGGACGCCTTGGCTGCCCAGGGACATCCCGGCGTCGCTCGCCGCCTTCCACACGTCCCGGGCATCGACGCCGCCGGTCGAATTGCCGATTCTCGGCATCCGGATTGGGGGGTCGGTCAGGCGGTGCTGGTCACGGGCTATGACTTAGGTGCGGGTCGCTGGGGGGGTTGGTGTCGCTGGATCCGAGTCCCCGCGGCTTGGATTGTCCCGCTGCCGCCAGAAATGAGTGCGCGGGAGGCGATGATCTATGGAACGGCCGGTTTCACGGCGGCGCAGTGTGCCCTCCAGCTGGAACGTCAAGGGATCGGTCCGGACTCCGGGCCGATCGTTGTCACCGGGGCGTCCGGGGGCGTTGGCTGCCTCGCCATTCAATTGCTGCATCACTTGGGCTACGAGGCCGTCGCGAGCACGGGCAAATCGGCGGCCACCGCTTGGCTGCGCGAACTGGGTGCCAGCTCGGTCGTGGATCGCAGCGACGTGTTGACACCGCCCGCCAAGCCGCTTGCCTCGGAGCGATGGGCGGGCGCGGTGGATACGGTCGGTGGCGAGACGCTCGCCTCGATTGTCCGCGCCACGAAACTGCACGGCTGCGTAACCGCCTGCGGCCTCGCGGGCGGATCCGACTTGCCGCTGACCGTCCATCCCTTCATCCTGCGCGGCGTGACGTTGTCCGGCGTGACCTCGCAGAATTGCCCCATGGCGGTGCGGCGTGAGATCTGGAGGCGGCTCGCCGGACCCTGGCGACTAAGTCAGCGAGAGCGGGTCGTGAGGCAAGTGAAACTCTCGGAACTCACTCCCGCCATCGGGCAGATGCTCGCGGGACAGGGCCAAGGGCGAATCCTAATCGAGATTGGGGGCGAGGCCCTCGCGTGACCCGCCCGCGCTGGAGGTGTCGCCGGGCTGCCGGGTCGACACGAGGACGGCTCGGCTGAATAATGGCCTAACTGCCATTCCGATTTCTCCGGGCATCCAACCTCCATGCGATTGATCCTGCTGTTTGTCCTGGTTCCGTTTCTCGAGTTGATCATTCTGCTGAAGATCGCCGCCTGGACTTCCGGTTGGTGGACCGTCGCCCTGGTTGTCTTCACGGGGATCGTCGGCGCCGCACTCGCGCGGCGCCAGGGTTGGGGAGTGATCCGCCAGTTGCAGGCCGAGGTTGAGGCCGGCCAGCTGCCCACGACCACGCTGATTGACGCCTTGATGATCTTCGTGGCCGGGGCGCTGTTGATCACGCCGGGAGTCTTGACCGATCTCTTCGGCTTTTCGCTGCTGATTCCCGCGTGCCGGCGGGTCTATCGCGCCGCGCTTTTGAAGCTTTTCAAGTCGTGGCACGAACAGGTCGTGGTCACCACGCGGTCTACCGCGGGAGGATCGTTTGCCGACGCGGAACCTTCCGCAGGCCGGGATGTGATCATTGACTCGTACGTGATCGCTCGACCCCGTGACGAAGCCGCTGAGGGATCGTCGTCCTGAAGAAACCGTTCGTTTCACGGCTCGCAGCCGCGTTGGGTCCGATCCAACGAGAGATCGACAGGAGGCCGGACACGAGATCTCAGGTTGGCACACTCGTTGCTCAGCACGAGGCACGTTGCCTGCCAGGCAGCGCGCTGCGGGACAGTTGAGGAAGCTATCAAAGGACTTTTCGTCATTTCCAAATGTCCCCGAGGGGAGCAGTCGCGCGCCCGTATCCTTGCCAAGTGTGCCAGATCGGCACCTACTGCACAGTGAATGGAGAAATCACGATGTCGACCGTCGATTTGAGTGCACATGGAATCCATGTCCAATCAATCCTTCGCAACCTCAGTCCGTCCTCCCTGTACGAGGAAGCCATTCGCAAGGAGTCAGGAACCACGATTTCGGACCGGGGTGCCTTGATTGCGTATTCCGGCGAAAAGACAGGCCGCTCGCCCAAGGACAAACGGGTGGTCCAGCAGGCGAGCACCGAAGCGGACGTGTGGTGGGGACCGGTCAACTCCCCGCTGGATGAATTGACCTTCAATATCAATCGAGAGCGAGCCCTGGACTATCTCAACACGCGCGAGACGCTGTACTGTCTGGATGCGTTTGCCGGCTGGGATCCTCGTCATCGCATCAAGGTGCGTGTGATTTGCGCACGGCCCTACCATGCGCTGTTCATGCACAACATGTTGATTCGACCTTCGGAAAGCGAACTGCTGACGTTCGGCGAGCCGGACTTGGTGATCTACAACGCGGGCGGATTCCCGGCAAACCGCTACACAACAGGCATGACGTCCAAGACCAGCGTCGACCTGAATCTCGAATCGGGCGAGGTTGTGATTCTGGGGACCGAATACGCGGGCGAAATGAAGAAGGCGGTCTTCACGTACATGAATTGGAAGATGCCCAAGGAGGGAGTCCTCTCGATGCACTGTTCGGCCACCGCCGACAAGTCGACTGGAAGTTCCTCGGTCCTGTTTGGATTGTCCGGCACGGGCAAGACGACGCTCTCGGCCGACCCCAACCGGGGCCTGGTCGGCGACGACGAACACTGCTGGACTGCGGAAGGGATCTTCAATATCGAAGGGGGGTGCTATGCGAAGGCGGTCTACCTGACGCGCGAGGCGGAGCCTCAGATCTTCGACGCTTTGCGCTTCGGGGCGGTCTTGGAAAACGTCGTTTATGACCAAGCGGACCATCATGTCGACTTTGACAATACGAGCATCACGGAGAACACGCGGGGGGCATACCCCATCGAGTTTATTGAAAACGCGAGAGTTCCGTGCATCGCCGCGCATCCACGGGACGCAATCTTCCTGACTTGCGACGCGTTCGGCGTCCTGCCCCCCGTCAGCCATTTGACTCGGGAGCAAGCCGAGTACCACTTCATCAGTGGTTACACGGCCAAGGTCGCCGGGACGGAAATGGGGGTAAGTGAACCGCAGGCCACGTTCTCGCCCTGTTTCGGAGGTCCCTTCCTGGTCTGGCATCCGGCCAAGTACGCCGAATTGCTCTCGCAAAAAATCAGCCAGCATCAGACGAACGTGTGGTTGATCAACACGGGTTGGACGGGCGGGGCTTACGGCACCGGAAAACGGATCAAGCTGACGTTCACCCGGGCGATCCTCAACGCGATTTACGCCGGGCATCTCGCTTCCGCCAAGACCCATCGTGACGATATTTTTCAGCTGGACGCGGTGGTCGAGTGTCCGGGCGTGCCCAGCGAGTTACTTTGGCCGCGCGACGCCTGGACGGTTGCCTCCGCCTACGAGACTCAAGCAAAACAACTCGCGTCGCTGTTCGCTCAGAATTTCCAGAAATACTCCGAGATGGTACGCCCGGAAGTGCTCAAAGCAGGTCCCCGCTAGTGCTTCGTGACAGCGGAAAGGTGCGGTCGGTGCGACGGGAGGGCGAGGCTCCCGCCGAGCCGTAAACGCATTGGACGTCACTTCTTCAAGCGGCTCAGCAGGAGCTTCGGCGCCTCCCGAAGCAACCGGAATTTGAAGCTGAAACGCTGCACGAGGCACGCCACGTCGAATGGGGCGTCGAGTTGAATCAAGCCGTGGGGTGGCGGCGCCCGAGTGACCCGCGGCCCGCCAGGCTCGCGCCGGCTTACCGGCGCATGGACTCCGCGTCCTTTTCCACCTTGGCCATCATGGTCGCGAAATGCTTCGCCTGATCGGGGTTCCCCAACTCGCGGTGCATCGCGGAAAGGTTACCGTAGGGAACCACCAGCGCGGCCATCTCGACGATCCCGGATTGGACGCCCTGCTGCATCAATTCGGCTCCGGCCTGCGTGAGTTCGATCGCCTGAGCCCGCTGGCCCGTCTCCCAGTAGGAGACGCCCATGCTCACAAACAGGTCCCCGAAGACGCTGCCGTCGACCACGCCGGCCACGTCGATCTCGTCGAATGCCGGCAGTGCCTTGGCGTACCACTTCACGGCCTCGGAGTGATCCTCGTCCTGCAGGGCGTGCATGGAGCCCACGAAAAAGTAGAGCTGCCCCCGCATGATCTGGTCGAACCGAGTCGGCTCGGTCGAATCCAAGCCACCTTCCAGCAGCACCACGGCGTTGTTGGCATACTTCATCGCCTCGGTCAACCGCCCACACCGGTGTTCGATCTTCGCGGCATGATAGAGTGTTTCGGAAAGCTCACGCTCGACATGAAACTGATAGGCGCGGTCTTCTGCCTCCGCGATCAGCCGTTGCCCCTCGTGGATCGCTTCTTCCGTCGCGATCGAGGCATCAAAGCCGCCTTCGAGCACGGAATAGGCCGCCAACGTGGTGCGATAGATCTCCATTCGCATGGTCTCATCGCCCGCGTCCTCCGAAATAAAGTCCTCGGCCAACTCCGTCGCCCGCGTCAGCCACTTGGGGACGACCTCGGACTGACGCTGGAAGTGGCCCAGCGCGATATCCTGAGCAACGGCCAGGTGGGAGTCGACCAGGATGTCCTTGGCCATCCGGCGGACCTCAAAGTGCGACGTCCGCAGATACTTGCTCGCCAGATCGATCGCCTTGAGATGGTGATTCAGCGCCTCCTGGAAATCCGGATCGGATCCCGAGGCCACCAGATTCCCCAATTGATATTCGGCTCGGGCACGCACGATCGAAGGGGCCGACTCGTCCGCGGCGATGGAACGGGTAATGGCCAGCGCCTCCTGCAGGGCTCCATTCGGTGCCTTCAGCCGCGCATGGGTCAGCTGATAGAGGGGGTTGTCCGGGGCAATTCGAACCGCGACGGTAATCGCGTTCCAGGCGCTTTGGGAACGTCCGATCAGCACGTACAACTCGGCCTGCATCCAATAAGCCTTGGCGTCCTGGGGATTAAGGCGTATCGCCTCCTCCAGGTCGGCCAGGTTCTGCGTATACCGCCGACGGTGGTCCTTTTCGACGCGCAGCCGATACAACTCCCCGCGAATCGGTTCCAACGCCACGTCGCGCACCCGCTGCGAATCGCCGTTGGTCTGATACGACAACAACACGCCTCGCTCAGGATAACCACGCCCCAACACCGTTCCCGTCTCGTCGGTGATCTCCACCGGGCTCAGATCGGACAGCTGCAAATGCTCTTCCAACGTCTTGGCTGACAGCGGCTCCGCCAGGTGGACCAAGATCGAGTCGACGGTGTCGGCCCCGTCGGTCCGGACCAGGTCGACCTGAAGAAATCCCGGAGCTCGGTAAATCAGCCGCTGGGTCGACCCGTCCCGGATCGTCTTGGCCGCAGGGCCCCACAGCGTCTCGATTTCCGCAAAGGTGGTCTGCCCGGGCGTGACCTGGTTGAAGCTGAGCGGTTCCGGGGCCGCGATCGCCTCGGGGGCTGGCGCGGCGGGGCCATCGGACTTCACCTGCCGACGAAAGGCCAGAAACGGCTCTGACGCCAATGCGGGCACGCTCAGCGTCGTGGGCGCCGGCGAAGTCGTGGGCGCCGGCAGTTCGCGACTCGTGGCCGAGTCACTGGCCGCCACCGGACTCGGGCTGACCTCCGCCGGCACGGGCTGAACGGCCGGCACGGGCTGAGCGACGGGCGCGAGCTGAACGGCCGGCGTCGGTTGAGGCAGGGGGGTTGCCGACGTCGGTTGCGCCGCGGCGGCGGGAGCGAGTGAGCGACTTCGCGCTTCGGGCGTCTGGACAGGCAAGGATGCCTCCGGCGCCACAAACGGCTGTTGGGTCGGAGCGAGTTCGATTTCGATCGCGGCGCTCGTCGAATCGCCGGGCTCGATCTCTCGGAACTGTGCGCGAACCGGATCCCCGGATAGCACCAACAGGATCAACGGCATCCCTGTACCTGCCGTTCGAATGAGTTCGCAGAACCGCATGGGACTCCTCCTTGAGACCAAACGCGCCGGGGCTCGACCGCAACCTTGACTGCCACGCGGCGACCGCCAGCAAACTGCTTCGACGGCGATTCGATGGCGGGGCCCAATCGCAACGCGTTCCGCCGGACGGATCACCGCCGCTGTCGGGTGAGATTTCGTTTCCTCCTTACAGATCGGAAAACCAGAGCAACAGATAGAGTCCAATCCGCCAGAAAGACCGACGGATTGGACATTTTCGGGTGCTGGCTGTCAGCCTAGCAACTCCGCTGAGCTCCCGTTCCGCCTCGTCCAAACGACCCTGCTCAAGACACTGTCGGGCCCGCGTGAGCCATCGAATCTGGTCGCGATGAAAGGGAATCGGAGTGCCTGCAGGCGGGACGTTCGGCACGAGCCGCTGAGCGATTCGAGCCATCAGGTCCGGGATCCCCTCCCCCGTGAGGGCGCTGGTCCGGACAAAGTCGCGGTCCAGGACGCAGCCGGGTTGGGCGAGATCGCATTTATTGAAGATCAAAATGGCGTCCGGATACCGTGCGACCAACTTCCGCACGACACCGGCCGACTGCCGATGGGAGTCGAAGACCAGCAGCACGAGCGACGCGGTTCGCAGTTGCTGCCTGGCCCGCTTCACGCCCAAGGCTTCCAGCGCGTCGTCCGCCTCACGAAGTCCCGCCGTATCGCTCAATCGCACGGGCCAGCCATCCACCGCCGACTCGATCTGGATCACATCTCGGGTCGTTCCCGGCTGATCAAAGACAATCGCTCGCTCGAAGCCGACGAGCGCGTTAATCAGGCTGCTCTTCCCTGCGTTCGGAGGCCCAGCCAAGACGACCTGCCAGGGCGCGGTCAGGTGCTCACCCAACGACTGCCAGCGGAGAATTTCATTCAGCTGGTCTCGAGCCGGGCCGAGCTGTCCGCGGGACAACATCTGGCAGACGTCGATCACGGCTCGTGGCAGGGCACCCTGGTGTTGATCGACCAGGATCAGCGCCGTCCGCTCCGTGCTCGCCGCAGCCAGCGCAAGCTCCACGTCGCGCTGCCAACGCGGCTCGCGATCCTCCGGCCAGACAAGCGGGCGACATCCCAAGCCGACGAGCGAATCGATGACGGTCGCCACCGCCGCCTCGCCACCGTGGCAATGGACCTCGATCCGGGACTCGGCCACGCGGCAAACGATCAGTTCCTCCCCGCAATCTTGGGATGCTTCCGCGGGAGATCGCCAGCGTCCGAACAGAATCTGTCTCAAGGGCCAGTCGGAGGATTTGACTCCGGCGGCCCGCTGGAAGCAACGCGCGACGACCTCGACGGCCCGAGGACCGCTGACCCGCAGCGACGCGATCGCACCTCGTCCGCGCGGCGTTAACTGAACCACGGTCGTCTCAGGCGGGTCGAGCATGACATCCGCCTCAGGTTTCATCCGACGAGCACGGGGAAGGGGTGGCCAAGACCGATCGCACAACACCCTGCAGTACCAAGTGGGGTTCGCAGCGAACTCGACGCCAACGCGGTCCATCCTCCAGGAGTTTGCCGAGCGTCCGCATGTCGCCCCCGGCCAAAATCAGTTCGGGAGAAGTCACCAGCCCGTCGGCCATCCGATCCACCAGTTCGCGGACGGCGCCGACCGTTCCCCAAAAAAGACCGCTGGCAATCGCCTGCTCCGTCGATCGGCCCACGGGTGGCGGAGGTGAATCAAAGCGAAGCGTCGTCAGGTGGGGCAAGAGATCGGTCCCTTCGGCCAACGAACGGGCCATCGCCTGCCAGCCCGGCAGGATCGCGCCACCCAAAAAAACACCGCTGGACGAGATCAGGTCAACGGTAATCGCCGACCCGGCGTCGACGACGATCGCGGCAGATTCAGGCGACCGGAGCGCATTGGCGGCAACCGAGCCCGCGAGGCGATCTTGGCCCACTCGGTCCGGAAACTCCACATCCAGCTGCAGGGGAAAGTCGCATCGCTTCAGCGGGTAGAGTTCACAGTCGGGTCGGTGAGCTCGAAACCATTCGAGAAGTCGTTCGGTCGCGGAGCGGCATACACTGATCAGCCGAACCGCGACCGGTTCGGGGCCGATCCATTCAGCCAACCTGGCATAGTCCAGCGCGCGCGTCTCCAGCCGCAAGACGCGTTCCGGCTCGCCAATCCGATCGGCCTTTGCCAGCGGATCGGCGGCTCGCACGGCGAACATGCCGAACTTAATTGCGGTATTACCTACGTCGACTGCCAGGAGCTTCGCGTCCCGCATCAGGATTCCTGCCACGACGGCTGATCGTGTAATGACACCAGAATCAATCGCGTCAATTCATTCAGATTTTGCCCGGTCACCGCGGAGATCAACAAGACCGGACGCTGCAGCTCGTCCTCGAGGCGTCGTTGAACCTCGGCGGCATCGGGCAGCTCGGACTTGCTGACCACGACAATCTCGGGGCGTTGGCCCAGCTCCGCGTCGTATTCAACTAACTCACGACGAATCGCAAGGTAGTTTTCGACCGGCTCGGTGCCGTCCATCGGCGTCGGCTCGACTAAATGCACGAGCACCCTCGTCCGCTCGACGTGCCGCAGGAACTCATGGCCGAGCCCCGCCCCCTGATGCGCCCCCTCGATCAGGCCCGGGATATCCGCGATCACGAACGAACGCTCAAGATCGACCTGGACCATGCCCAAATGGGGTGTCTTCGTCGTGAAGGGATAGGCGGCAATCTCGGGCCGGGCATGCGTGAGTCGGCTAATCAGCGTGCTCTTGCCCGCATTCGGCTTGCCGACGAGCCCGACGTCGGCGATCAATTTCAGCTCGAGCACAAGCTGCCGAACCTCCCCCTGCTCACCCGGCAACGCCTCACGTGGGGCGCGGTTGGTGGACGACTTGAAGTGGGCGTTTCCCCAACCCCCCTTTCCACCTCGCGCCGCCGTCACCGATTCGCCGTCGCGGGCAAGGTCTTTCAGCACGAAATCCTGCTCGGCATCGCGGATTAACGTTCCCGGAGGAACTTCGATCACCAAGTCCTCGCCGTTCCGACCATGACGACCGCTGCCTTGCCCCGGTTTTCCCGACTCGGCACGCCACAGTTTTCTTTGTCCCAGACTGGCCAAGTTGTTCACGCCGATCCTGGCGCGAATCGTCACGCTCCCGCCACGCCCCCCGTTTCCCCCATCGGGGCCGCCTCGCGGGATGTAGCGCTCGCGACGAAAACTGACGCACCCGTTGCCGCCATCTCCCGCTCGGACCTCAATTTGAACTCGGTCAACAAACACTCGCGCTCCCCATGCGATTCGTTACCGAACACGCTCTGACTGACTTGGCCGGAAAGGCACAACCATGGGCGAGCACCTCCCCGCCGTACCCAGCGCAGGCCGAAATCCATGGCCGGAGATCCGCGTTACCCGCCCGAACAGGAAGTATGTCAGATGACGGCCGGTGCGAGAAAGGAGTGACTTCCAATCGGCAACGCGGTGAGCCACGCCCTATGAGATCGAGAGGCCGGTGCGATCGAGAAGCCGGTGCGATCGAAAGCCCCGCGAGATCGAGACCCGATCCGCGCGAGTCGCTAGGCAACGGCTTCCGCCGGCACGACATTGATGCGCCGCCCCTTGCGGTCGAATTGCACGGTGCCGTCGGCCAGGGCGTACAACGTGTAGTCGTTGCCTTGTCCAACATTTCGCCCCGGATGAA
Source organism: uncultured Planctomycetales bacterium (assembly GCA_963826795.1). Classification (GTDB taxonomy): domain Bacteria; phylum Planctomycetota; class Planctomycetia; order Pirellulales; family Pirellulaceae; genus CAWGYT01. The sequence goes on from CAWGYT010000002.1 coordinate 155,249, forward strand.
ATCGGGTGCCGACTTGGCGAACCAAGATGTTGCCGGCACGAACTGTCTGCCCGCCGTATTTCTTCACGCCGCGCCGCTGCGCGTTCGAATCCCGACCGTTTCGACTGGAACCTTGTCCCTTTTTGTGGGCCATGGCTGGAACTCCTTGCTTCTCAATGCAGAGACGAATCCCTAGTTCTACCGATAGACCCAAAGGTAATCAACCCGTTCTTTCAGACGGTAGATCTTCAGCACCTCATCGCCCGATTGACTCGACGCGACCTGATTTTGATTCGGGACACCGAATCGGATCTCGTCTTCACGGGTCTCCAAGGCGTCTCCTGGCCGCCAAAAGTTGATTTGCAGCGTCTTGTAGCTGAAACGTCGTCCCGTCATCGGCGGATCATCCGGACGGACCGCGCCAGGGGGATCTTGCCAGCGGTAAGCGTTGGTCAGACCTTGAACCAGAACCGAGAAAAAATCGCTACGCGGGTCAACGCCGACCCAGGTCGCGATCCCCCACACACTGTTGTCCTCGTACTCCGTGCTGACCGGAATCGAAACCGTGCTGATGGTGACCGAGTTGTAGAAGGTTCGATTCGGGTCTTCACGCAACCGGATCGGTTCGATCGCCGCGGGAATTACCTCGTCCAAGTAAACGCGATCGACGTCGTGTGCCTGGAGCATCAGGCTAGGGAAAAACCGAATCGTGTGATCGACCTCTTCCGCTGCATACGTCACGTTTCCCCGCTTGTCGTCCTGGGGAGCAGGATTGAGGTGCCGACCATTGTTCTTGACGTAATAGACCAAATAGTAAACCCGCTGCGGAACGACCGTCCCGTCGCTTTGGGGAATCGCGACGTCGATCATCCGGATCGGCTTGAACCCGAATTCCAGTCCCCAAATCGCGCGTCGAAACACGACGTCTTTGGCCATCGCTGCCAGGGTTTCCGTCTTGGCCAGCGTCTCGGGTTCCCAATTGAACTTAGGTGCCCGTGCCAGCAACTCAACGAACTCGCGCGGGCCGCTAAAGGTTTCGTCTTGCTCGATCTCGGGCGGAATCTCGATCACGACGCCCGGTGCTAACTTGCGGAGTGCGGCGCCGTTTGCCGCGGCCGGCGTCTGGGCCAACAACTCACCCCCTCCGATGCCGCCCAGCAGAGCGAGCAGGCCGCTCAGGAGAATTGCGTTGAACGATCGGAGCATGAATCGGGCCTCCCGAGGTCACGGGGAAGGTCACCTCCCACCGCATTTTCGACGAATCCAGCCCTTCAGTATAGTTAGGCTACGCAAAGTCGGTCAAATACCTCGAGTGAAACGCGACCTGGCTGCGGCGCGTTATTTCGAATCATGGCCCGGTCACGTTGAGTTTGTAATTCGCGGGTGCGGTGCGACAGCCGAAAATTGCGGTCTGGGGGCTCACTTCGTTCGACCCCAGTCACCCCATAATCAAGCTGTGACAAAGAACTAGGAAGACGCTCCGGTCAACTCCCAGCGGAGCGCGAGAGGCCGCGCCGCCCGCCTCAATTCATCGACGTCCCGGTAGGATCGAGCGGGGATCTGCGCGGCCTCAGCCTCGATCACGCGGCAAGGGCCCTTCATCCGCCATGGATCGAGCTGCAACAGCCACTCGGACTGGGGGGTAAGTGTGAGATCGCCGTGTCGATCCGGCAGCGGAACGTTCGCGGGGCTCTGCAGCGGCCCGCAGCAAAGCAGCAGGCTCAACCAGTCAAAAAGCTGCAGGTAGCCCGCCGCCACATCCGCCGCCGCCGCGGCTTCGGGCACCATCGCAAGCCATGCGGCGGCGCGTGGCTCAAATTCACGGCGAAACTCATCCGCCTCGGGTTCGTCGCCCGAATGTCCCACCGCGGTGAGTTCCAGGAAATGCCGGGCGACCTGGTACGCCGCCAGGGGACCGTGCTCGGCCGCCCGCTCGATCGAATCGGACCAAATCGCGTTGCGATCGCCAATCGCCATCTCCATGAACGAAATCGGACGGCCCTGGCCGTCCAGCCCGGGCGACGCGTCCCAGGCTTCCCACCCGTCGTCGTGATGGCACGCCGTCCACTGCACCACCTCCTGCCACATGACGGTCAGTGGAGCCAGCCGCCAGGCCTCTGCCAGCTGGGCTGAAACGCGAGCGTGCTCGCGCTGGGTAATCAAGATCCAGCCGTCGGAACCGTCGGCCGAAGTCGAATTGCGTCGGATCATGGCGGGCTCACGCCTCGCGAGACGGGGTCCGGAGTACCGGTCGGCTACATTGTCGCGCACACCCTACACTGATTGCCATCCTATCGCTGGCGATCCGTCGGTGTAAGGGCGAGTTCCTTGCCAAGCTCGTCCGAGCCCTCGGACGAGTCGGAGGATGGTGAGCCGAGAGACAGCCCGCCGAGCAACGAGAGGTCCTCAGCGCCAAAGCGACCGGCATCCTCGCCGCTCATCGTGAACACGCACGACATCCGCCGGTTCTGGGGATCGATCAGCTGGTAATAGACCCAATGAATCGGCGCGTTCGCGACTTGACCAACCACGGCAACTCGCAGTTGCCGCAGTTGATTCGGCAGCGTCGAATCTTGGGCGTCCACGATTTGCTGAGCGGCCGAACCGAGCGCCTGACGGACTTCCTGTTGAAACTGAGCTAGGCTGACCGACACGTCCGCGGACAAGGGCGTGAGCGGCTGCAGGTTGCATTGGGCCAACAATTGCCCTTCATCCACAAAACGCAGCACGAATAGGTTTTGTGTTTCGCGGAACACGTACCAGCGTCGATCATGTACCAACGTAAAGCCGGACGACTCCGGCTGGTATTCAAGCAACTCGTGCCGTTCGGGTGCGCCGGTCAGAATCGGTTCCAGGGTTTCGGGTTCCAGGTGCGGGGTCGGCGCCGCTTCGACAAGCATCCTGAGCCGGGCTTGAGCCCGGAGGCCCGGTACCGTCAACCCGATCGAGCGGCTTTCGCCAATCCCGAGAGCCAGCCAGGTGATCCTTTGCCGCGAGCGGTCGAAGTTGTATCTTCCCCGCAGGTCAATTTCCGACATCACCCCCCCGACCGAGCCAACAATCTTGCCGCTCAGAGCCAACTGCGCGTCGTCCCCGGTCACCGCCACCAGTTCGCTCTTGACGTCATTTCCCGTCACCGCATCGAGATTGAGCAGCTCGGCCATGAGCTGGTCGTCATGGGTCCACGTCTCGCCCACGTTCACCTCGCGACCGGGAAGCAATCGATCGATGAGATGACTGCCACCCGGGACTTCGACCAACTCGAGTTCTTCGCGGGTCAGAGGCCCCTGGAGCGATCGGAACGTGGCCTTGGTCCGCCGGGGCTCGACGACCATATAGCGGCGCGCTTCCCGCAGCTTGACGCGGTCCGGCTTAGCTTGGACCACGACGTCGGCGGCTGCTTCCAGGTAGTAGCGCAACGCCTGCTGCTGGGAGGAATCGACGAGTCGCTCTTCGTAAAGAAAGTTACCAACTGCCTTTAGGTCATGCTCTTGGGGTTCGGCCGAGCGGTCTGCCGATTGACTCAGGAGCTTGCCCTCGACCTCGAAAACGATCTTCACGCGAGCCGGCGCCGCATCCGACGTGGGTGTCAGGCGGAGACTTTGAACTTCGAGATTCGGTTTGGCGACGGCCAGATTCAGCAGGCTGCACCAGAGAATTCCAGTGAAGATCCACGAAGTATGCCGGTCGGCATGGGTGAGCCACATGGTCGTTCCCTCCCTGTCACGACGTCAAGAGATGCATCCCAAGGGTAAATCGACCGAGCCGGTGAGAAAACTTGTGCGGGTAACCGTCGGAATCGCCCTGGGCGGCAAGGCGGCCTAAAACGTCCCGCAAGCTCGCGGCCTTGACTCGGCGACGACATTCGCTACGAATTTTCGCGGAAAAACCAGATCGCGCAACTGCTTTCGCACCAAGCAGTTATTCCACGCGAAAGCCAAATAAGCGTGTCCCGGGCGCGAACATGTGTGCGATCTAAAGGCACGAAATCTCCGTAGATGGGTATAAAGTTTCAAATATCGGACATTTTGGCCGCCCGGGCGGGGAAAAAACAAAACCGCGGAAAATTTTCGGCGAACATTTCGAGACATTGCGACGCAAAGAACGTTTCTAACGAAGGACGAGGGCGACGAGCGGATTGGGGATCAACCGCCAGTCCAATTTTGGATCCGCACGGGGCGACGGGAGTCGCACGGAACACCTGCGCGGGTTCGCGAGTGGAAAGAAGTGGAGGACGGGATGCATACTGAATACCGCAGCCCTTTTATGAAACAATTACGCGACCAGCAGGTCCGGTATGCCCCGCGCGAGAAAAAACTCGAGCAGGTGGAGAACGCAGAGACGTTGCTCCCTGACGTCGCTTCGCGCAAAACGTATCCGTATGAGTATGTCTGCTTTCGCCTGACCGGTTACCGTCCCGATTCGGCGCCGCACTTGACGATTTCCGGTGACAACCTGCGGCACGATCTGCTGCGCTTCATTGAAGATGTCTCGGACGCGGCCAATGTGCGCGTCGAGGACGCGGGGCAGCCGGTCTACACGGTCGACGACCTGAGCAAGATGTTCAGCGTTTCCACCAAAACCATTTCTCGTTGGCGACAGCTGGGACTCGTCAGCCGCCGCTTCCTGTTCGACGGTCGCAAGCGAGTTGGATTTCTGCAACGGAGCGTCGACGGATTCGTGACAAAGAACCGAGATAAAGTGCGGCGTGGCGAGCGATTCAGTCAGCTGACGGACCAGGAGCGGGGCGAGATTATCCAACTGGCCCGCCGGTTGGCTCGCCTGGGTAGCTCGCCGTCGGAGGTCAGCCGTCGGATCGCGGGGCAGATGAATCGCAGCGTCGAAACGATTCGCTACACGTTGAAACACTTCGATCAGCGTCATCCTGATTTGGCCATATTCCCCGATCGGGGTGCCCCGTTGACACCCGAGACGAAGGAGTCGATCTACCGCAACTACCGTCGCGGCACCTCGGTCGACGAGCTGGCTCGTCGGCACGGGCGGACCCGAACGGGGGTCTACGGTATCATCAACGAGATGCGGGCCAAGCAGATTCAAGAGCTGTCGCTGGACTGCATTCCGCATGCCAGTTTCGAAGACCCGTCGGCCGCCGCAGCAATCCTCGCTCCGATGCCTCAAGACGACCGGCGTATGCGGCAAACCAAGCCGCCGGCGAGCCTGCCGCCCTACCTGGCCGCACTCTATGACGTGCCGCTGCTGAATCGCGATCAGGAAGTTCACTTGTTCCGAAAATTTAACTTCCTCAAGTACCAAGCCGCGGCGCTTCGGGAGCAACTGAGCCTGCAGCAGCCGAAGAGCTCGTTGATGGACGAAATCGAGCGGTTGTATGACGAGGCCGTCGAGGTCAAGAATCAGATCGTCCAGGCGAACTTGCGGCTTGTGGTCTCGATTGCGAAGCGTCACGTTAGCCAGACGGAGGAATTCTTCGGACTGATCAGCGACGGGAACATGTCGCTGATTCGGGCGGTGGAGAAATTCGATTTCTCGCGCGGGAACAAGTTTAGCACTTACGCCAGCTGGGCCATTATGAAGAACTTCGCGCGGACCATCCCGCACGAGTTCAAGCTGCGGGACCGCTTCCGCACCAGCAGTGACGATACGTTCCTCTCCAAAGAAGACCTCCGAAAAGGCCAGTACGAACAGGAAAGCGCCCAGCATCTGCGTGAGAACCAGATCGACCGCATCTTGTCTCGGCTGGACGAACGCGAGCAGCAGATCATCATCAGCCGCTTCGGACTCGATTATGGCGAAGAGCCGATGACGCTGAAGGAAGTCGGGGCTCAGATGGGCGTCACCAAGGAACGGATCCGGCAGATTGAGGCCCGAGCCCTCAGTAAACTTCGCTTGGCTGCCCAGGAGGAGAGAATTGAACTCCCCGACTAGCACCACGGTTCGCGACGCCTGATTGCGTTCGGGACGCTTACCAATGGGCGTTCGTCGACTTGAGTCGTTCGGCGGCTGCGGCAGTTCATGCCGCAGCCGCCGCCTTTCCTGCCGCACGCGATCGCTGCGTGTCCCCCACGCGGGGTCCGAAACCCCTTCTGTGGCCAAGGGATCCTCCCGACACCGCCGCTGGCCCCTGAGCATGCGGCGGCTCAATGCCAGGTTACGGGAGGTGGCCGGAGGCCGATGTCACGTGCCAATTCGGGCGGAGGCGATGCGTTTTGGGCTGAGCGTGCCACTTGTGTTTTTTTGTACCATCCCGTCTTGCACGCGCTGTCAGGGTTTGTATAGTGACTTGTTTTCGTGGTGCTCGAACTCATCGCTAGCGTAGCTCAATTGGCAGAGCAGCTGATTTGTAATCAGCAGGTTGTGGGTTCAAGTCCCTCCGCTAGCTCTTGAGTGAGCTGGCGAGACATCAGAAATACATGCGGTAGGACAATCACAAAACCAAACCGGGTAGACGTCCGCCGATCGGGTCGAGTGGATCGCTTGGAGAACAGGAACGTTTGCTTTCCAGCCGCAGTGGCTCAGGGGGGTTTCCCGAGCGGTCAAAGGGGTCAGACTGTAAATCTGATGGCAATGCCTTCGCAGGTTCGAATCCTGCACCCCCCACTGCACGAGCGTTCTCGACGCCTGACACCGTGACCGACCTGCTGGGAACCCGACGAGCCGGGTGAAGAGGATGGCGCGGGTGAAGAGATAGTCCAGACGAGACGAAACGGAGTGAGGCCGGTTGCCCGGCGAAAGTGCGGCTCAAGGCGCGGCTTGAGGCCCAGAGAACATGAGCAGGAGACAAGTAGTTGCGGGTGTAGCTCAATGGTAGAGCAATAGCCTTCCAAGCTGAAGACGAGGGTTCGATTCCCTTCACCCGCTCTCCCACGTTGACCGACGGGCACGGCGATGCTGTCGACGGCCGAGCTTGCGGGTGAAAGTGTGGGACGAGGATTCCGATCGACGCGTGATGAAATTGGGCAAAATTGGGGACCGAGGCGGAAAGTATTCGGACCTGCGTCAACCTTTCGGCTCCGGCCAAGTTTTTCGCTGCTGTAGCTCAGTTGGTAGAGCGCGTCCTTGGTAAGGACGAGGTCATGGGTCCGAGTCCCATCAGCAGCTCTGAATATTTTGTTGAGAAGTCGTGGTGTGTAGCCGCGATACCGTCAGCTTTTTGCACTGGGAATGAGTAGGTATCAAGCATGGCCAAGGAGACATTTCAACGGACTAAACCGCACGTCAACGTCGGCACAATCGGCCACATTGATCACGGCAAGACGACACTGACCGGCGCCATTTTGGCGGTACAAGCTGCGAAGGGACTGGCAGAAAAAAAATCGTACTCCGAAATCGCCAAGGGCGGTACGGTCCGCGACGAAACCAAGACGGTGACGATCGCGGTGGCTCACGTCGAATACGAGACGGACAAGCGGCACTACGCCCACATCGACTGCCCTGGCCACGCCGACTTCATCAAGAACATGATTACGGGTGCGGCCCAGATGGACGGTGCGATTCTCGTCGTGTCGGCCGCGGATGGCCCCATGCCGCAAACCAAAGAACACGTGCTCTTGGCTCGCCAAGTGGACGTGCCTGCGATCGTCGTGTTCCTGAATAAGATCGACCTGGTGGACGACGAGGAATTGCTGGACCTGGTGGAATTGGAAGTCCGTGAGTTGTTGAGCAAGTACGATTTTCCCGGAGACGACATCCCCGTCGTGCGCGGATCGGCTCTACCGGCCTATCAGCGACCGGAAGATCCCGCGGCGAACAAGTGCATCGGCGAACTGATGGATGCGATTGACGCGTATATCCCCGAACCGATGCGGGAAGAAGACAAGCCGTTCCTGATGGCGATTGAAGACGTCTTTTCGATCGAAGGTCGCGGAACCGTCGCCACCGGGCGAATCGAGCGAGGAATCGTCAAGGTCGGCGATGAAGTCGCGATCGTCGGACTCAAGCCCCAATCAGGCAAGACGACGGTCACCGGGGTGGAAATGTTCCGCAAACTGCTGGATTCGGGCCGAGCAGGCGACAACGTCGGCTGCCTGTTGCGAGGTGTTCGGCGGGACGACATTGAACGAGGGCAGGTGCTCGCCAAGCCGGGTTCAATCACGCCACACACCAAGTTCGAGGCGGAAGTCTATTGCCTTTCCAAAGATGAAGGCGGACGACACACGCCGTTCTTCAGCGGCTATCGTCCTCAGTTCTACTTCCGGACCACGGACGTTACGGGAACTGCGAATCTGGTCGACGCGGAAATGTGCATGCCGGGGGATAACGTGCGGATTACCGTCGAGATGCACAAGCCGATCGCGATGGATGACGGCGTTCGTTTCGCCATTCGCGAGGGTGGCCGGACCGTCGGTTCGGGCGTCGTCACGAAAATCCTCGAGTAAATGTCACACCAGCGGAAAGGCCTCACCCCGACGACGTGCGGGAGGCCTTTCCGCCCATTGCTGCGCCGCCGGCGGTGACGCGGCCGAAATGAACCTAGGGGTGTAGCTCAATTGGTAGAGCACCGGTCTCCAAAACCGGGGGTTGCGAGTTCGATTCCCGCCGCCCCTGCCATTCATGTCGTGTCGAGCCTCCGTCCGCGGGCTCGGCACGGCGCGGTTCGGCAGCCATGTTTTCGACGCCAAGGGAAAATGTTACCTTGAGGGGCTGGTCGGAGACCGGCCTTGAGAAGCGGAAGGCCCGCGGTGTTTCGAGCAGTCGATCCTGGGCTGAGCTGGAAGTTCCTCCTCACCTTTGTGTTGTCGGTAAGGTCTTATGGCAAAAGAGAAAAGCGCGGCTCAAGCGTCGTTCACGCAGGACTTGTTCCAGTTCGGCGTTTACAAGCGAAATCAGGGGCGAATTGTCCGTCAGGTCACGCTCGCCGCGATTTTCCTGACGCTGCTGCTTGGGGCCTGGCAACTTTCGGGGGCCCTGCAAACGGCCAACCAGCAAGCGGCGTGGTCGTTCGCGGGAATGGAATACATCGTGCCAGGCTTGGTCCTGCTCGTTGGCTGCTGGCTCGGTTATCGACTGATTAATTATCCCCAATTTGCGGACTTCTTGATCTCCGTCGAGGCGGAGATGAACAAGGTGTCCTGGCCGAGGCAGACGGAATTGATCCGAAGCGCCTTGGTCGTGATCTTCATGATGTTTTTCCTGGCGATCATATTGTTCGGTTTTGATTTTACATGGCAGGTGCTGTTTAAAGCGATTGGGGTCGTGCATCAGGCGCCTCCGACCGACTAGTCGGAACCGGGTCCTCCGCCTTCGCCGATGCGCTTCGGGGCACTCCCGACGAGGCGGGAGTAGGGTCGGGAGCTGAGCGTCTTTCCCATGGTGTTTGCCCGGAGATTTTGTATCGAGTCGGGATGTTCCCGAAACCTTTAGCGAGCAGAACGAGCGATGAACGCAGGCGACCAGCCACACTCCAGTCCTCCGCACGATGACGAGCCCGGGCACGAGGTGAACTCGGACCAGGCCGCCGAGTCGGCAGGCGCTGAGTCTCCGGCAGCTCGGCCGGAGGAGGCCCTCGCAAATTCGGGCGAGGTTCCCGAGAACGGAAATGAAGAGTCGTCCGCGACCCCGAAGCCCGAAGTCGCAGAGCCCGAAGTCGCAGAGCCCGAAGTCGCAGAGCCCGTCAGCGCGGCGCCGAGCGGACCTTCGCCCAACTCGGCGGCTGCCAAATCCGCCGCCTCGGCGGCTGCGGCTGCGGCGGAGGCGGAAGAAGAGCGGATGGAGTGGTACATCCTCAAAGTCCAAAGCAACCGCGAGAACTCGATCTGCGACGGACTTCGGCGGCGAGTGGCCGTCGCGGGATTGGACGAGTATTTTGGCGAGGTCTTGGTCCCGACCGAGGACGTCGCGGAGTACAAGAACGGCAAAAGGCGAGTGGTCAAGCGGAAGCTTTATCCCGGCTATATTGTCGTGCACATGGTGATCAATGACGAGACGTGGTTCCTCGTCCGAGAGACGCCCGGAATCGGCGACTTTACTGGAGCGGCCGGCAAGCCCACTCCGATGCTGTCGCACGAAGTGGAGCGAATCGTCAAGTCGGCTCGCCCGGACGAAGAAAGCGCCGAACCGATCAAGACCGCGATCCCCTTCAAGGTCAGCGATCGAGTCCGCATCAAAGAAGGCACGTTTGAGAATTTCGAGGGCGACGTGGAAGTGATTGACGAGGCGAATGGGCGCGTGACCGTGATGATCAACATCTTCGGCCGGTCGACGCCTGTCGAGCTGGAGCACTGGCAGGTGGAATCCGTCTAAGGAGGACGTCCCCGCCGCGGTGCGCTCGCCCGAATCAGGAGAGTTGGCGTTTCGACCGGGAACCGCGGTCGTTGCCAGGCGGCGGAGCCGGCGTCCAGGCGAGGCATTCGGCAAGAGGTCGAGACAGATTTTCAGGCATTTCGCAGGCAGCGAGTTACGGATAAAGCAGACGTTTTATGGCAAAGCAATTAGTCGGACAAGCCAAGTTTCAAGTTCCCGGCGGACAGGCGACTCCCGCGCCGCCGGTCGGCACGTCGCTGGGCAAGTACGGGATCAATCTCGGCCAGTTCGTCCAACAGTTCAACGATCGCACCAAGGAATACGGCGGCACTCCGATCCCGGTCGTCGTCAGTGTCTATAACGATCGGTCGTTCGACTTTATCACGAAGAGCCCGCCGGCGGCCTCGCTGCTCAAAAAAGCGGCCGGGATCGCCAAGGGATCCGGCATTCCGAATCGCGACAAAGTCGGGAAAGTCTCGCGGGATCAAATTGACGAGATCTGCAAGCAAAAGATGGCTGATCTCAACGCCCGAGATCTCGAACATGCGCGGAGCATGGTTGAAGGGACCGCTCGGAGTATGGGTTTGGAGGTGATTGATTAGCTGGATCGTCAGCCTTTGGGGCCGCCGCGACAACGGCACGAGCCCAGCTGACTTGAGCGGCGGTAGAACGACGGCGTGCCAGACAGGCGAGAACACGCGTCGAAATCAAACGCAAAATACAATTCGTTTCGAATCAACGAGGGTGGCAAAGGGTCATGGCAAAACAATCCAAACGGTATCGACAACTCGCGGCCAAGGTCGACTCAAAGGCGGTCCTGCCGCTGGAGAAGGCGATTGAGCTGCTGCAGACCTTTAATACCACGAAATTCGATCAAACCGTGGAAATCGCGATTCGCTTGGGTATCGACGCCAAGCAGGCAGACCAGCTCGTCCGCGGCTCGATTGTCCTCCCCCACGGGATTGGCAAGACGCAGCGTGTGGTGGTCTTCGCCAAGGGAGACATGGTGGAAGTTGCCCGCGCCGCGGGCGCGGACGAGGTGGGGCAAGAGGACTTGGCCAAACGTATCAAAGAGGGCTTTCTGGATTTCGACGCCTGTATCGCCGCCCCAGACATGATGGGAGTCGTCGGACCACTGGGAAAGGTGTTAGGTCCGCGCGGTCTGATGCCCTCACCCCGAGCCGGGACGGTGACCACGGACGTGGCGAAGGTGATCAGAGAATATAAGGCGGGCAAGGTGGAGTTTCGCAACGATTCGGCGGGAATCATCCACGCGCAAGTGGGCAAGCTCAGCTTTGACGCGGCCAAGCTGCAGGACAACATCCAGGCATTCATCGGTCATATTCAGAGCGTCAAGCCGGGCGCGGTCAAGGGCACCTACGTCAAAGGGATGGCGATCAGTGCCACCATGAGTCCGGGAATTCGTATTGCGGCCTAGCGCCCACGGGAAAGATACAAAATGAGTAAACGCATCAAAGAACTGATGACGCGAGACTTCGCCAGCCGCTTGGCGGGTGTTACCGACGCGTTGCTGGTGAAGGTTGTCGGAATGGACGCAAACCGCAGTGTCTTGTTACGCCGCCAGCTTCGTGACAAAAACATCGAACTGTTGGTCGTCAAGAACAGTCTCGCGCGACGCGCTGCCGAAGGCACTCCACTCGCTCCCGCCCTCGATGGGATGGAGGGGAGTCTCGCTTTTGTCTGGGGAGGCCAGGACTTTGTCTCTTTGGCCAAAGAAGTCACCCAACTGAATGAAGCGAAGGAGTTTCTTGCCTTCGAGACCCGTGGCGGGGTCATGGATGGGGAACAGCTGACGCCCGAACGGGTGAAAGAGATCAGTAAGTGGCCGAGCCGCGAGGAGCAGCTCAGCCTCCTGCTGGGTCAAATTCTCGGTCCGGGCGGTCAGCTGCTGGCCGCGATCGAGGGCCCGGGAGCCACCCTGGCGGGTCAGATCAAGTCCAAGGCGGAAGAAGAAGCGAAAGAAGAAAGCGAGGCAGCTTAGGAGGACCGGTCCGTGGCGAACGCCGCCCCGCGTTCGACTCGCACCAAGTTCGACTCGCACCCAACCGCGTTCAGGCGGAATGAATTCAGGTTACGAATTCAGGTTACGAATTCAGGTACGGAAAAATGCGTGCTTCGACAGGCTCGAAACACGGCTAGTTCACAAACACAGCTCTGGTATGTCGCATCGGCCGGCGGGCCTGACCCGTCCCGAGGCTCAGTATGAAAGGATCCGGTCCACGATGTCGGAAGAAACAGCAACCCTCGAGGTTTCGGCGGAAATTAAGTCGTTGGGCGATCAGATCGCCGGCCTGACCCTGAAGCAGGCGAAATCCTTGAGTGACTATTTGGAGGCAGAGTATTCGATCAAGGCGGCGGCCGGCGGTGCCATCATGGCAATGCCCATGGCAGGTGCCGGTGGCGACGGCGCCGGGGCGGAAGCGGAGCAGACCGAATTCGATCTGATTTTGACCGGTTTCGGTGACAAGAAGATCGGCGTCATCAAGGAAATCCGCAGTCTTACGGGACTGGGACTGAAAGAAGCCAAGGACTTGGTGGAAGGTGTCCCCAGCAAGGTCAAGGAAGGCGTCTCCAAAGAAGAGGCCGAAGACGCCAAGAAGAAGCTCGAAGCGGCCGGAGCCTCGGTCGAAATCAAGTAGCTCGCTTTGTTCGTGTTCACCTCAAGCCGGCCGTTTCTCCGCCGAGACGGCCGGCAGGCAGGATCGGCTTGAATTTCGAATCGTCGTCGGTTCGTCGGTTTCCGGAGTCGGTGTTTTTGCACGGTCATCGGCTTGGGTTCCCCGTACGCGCTCGTCGAACGTGGCGCAGGCTGCCCGCGGAGCGCAAATGGCTCGACGAAACTTCACTCGGCAACACCGTGGGTCGCGGCGGATTCCTGACGTCGGCGCAGCGAGTCGCTGTCCCCGGAGGCATTGCCTGCGGGTGGACGATGCCCTGCTCGAAATTCGGTCGCCGCGCTCCCGTCGGCCTGGACTTGAGCTGGGTGGGTGACCGGAGTGCGGTTGGCGTGCCGGGTCGGGTTCTCCCCGCAGCGCCGAGCCTGCGTGGAGCCGGCCGCGCGCGGTGCCAGCTGCGGTCGCCCGGCGTGGGATCTCGGCGTCGGCAGGTCGTGACAGAGAACGCGGTCGCCGGACGATTCCGCCTTAGCTTCCCTCCATCACGTCAAACTCCGACGACACCACGCCGGTTTGATGTGGTCCCATCGGCATTCAACATCTTTCGTAGTAGCAGCTGAACTTCGGTTCCCAAGGAGTATCTGCGCGTATGGCCATCTCAGCTCAGCGACGTCTCCAGACCAGCGAAATTCGTCGTTTCGGCAGCGGTCGGGATCAGTATCTCACCCCGGACCTGACCGAAATTCAGACTCGCAGCTATCTTGAATTTTTGCAACATGAAGTTCTGCCGGAGAAGCGAAAGGACGAGGGCATTGAAAGCGTCCTGCGGGAGATCTTTCCGATCGAGAGCTATGACAAGCAGCTGACACTTGCTTACGTGCGCTATGAACTCGGCAAACCGCGCTACACGCCCGAGGAGTGTCGCCAGTTGCGGCTCACGTATGGCCGTCCGTTTCGCGTCTGGCTCCGGCTGAATAAGGAAGAGCCGATCGAGGAGGAAGTCTACCTGGGCGACATGCCGATCATGTTGGGCGGTGGCGAGTTCATCATTAATGGGGCCGAGCGGGTCGTGGTCAGCCAGCTGCACCGCAGTCCGGGCGTCGATTTCGTGATGGAAGCCGACGCGACGTCCGACCGTAAGCTGCCCAGTTGCCGGATCATCCCGGAGCGGGGGAGCTGGATCGAGGTAAACGTCACCAAGAAAGAGAGCTTGACGGTCCGCATCGACCAGAGCGGCAAGTTTTCGGCGGTGACGTTGCTGCGGGCGATGGACCCCAAGTACGGCAACGACGCGGAAATCATTCGCGCCTTCTACGAAACCTCGTCGGAAAAGATTACGGATGGGCGGAGCGTCGCCAAGATCGAGGGCAAGATTTCGGTGGACGACGTGGTGTATCCGGGCAACAGTGACCGAGCTGGTGAGATCATTGTCGAGGCCGGTCAGAAGATTACCAAGAACGCAGCGGAAATCATCTGCACCTCGGGCGTGAAACAGATTGAAGTCATGGCGGCACCCAAGACCCCCTTGATCTTCAATGCCCTGGCCGACGATTCGACCTCCAGTCACGAAGAGGCGTTGCTGCGAATCTACCAGCGGCTACGGCCCGGTAATCCGCCTCAGCTGGAAAAGGCCCGTCAGTTGTTTCAAGAGAAGTTCACCGACATCAACCGGTATCGGCTCGGGCGAGTGGGGCGTTTCCGGATCAATCGCAAGCTGAATTTGGGCGTCTCGGACGACGAGATGACGTTGCGTCCGGAAGACATGATCGCCTCCATTGCCTACCTGCTGGATCTGTCCGCCGGCGCCGGCCGAGCCGAGATCGACGACATCGACCATCTGGGCAATCGGCGTTTGCGGACGATCTGTGAATTAGCCTGCGACGAATTGCGAAAGGGATTCTTGAAACTTCGCCGAACCGTCCAGGAACGGATGAGTCTGAAGGACGTCGAGGACATGACGCCCCGCAGCTTGATCAACCCGAAGAGCATCTCGGCGGCGATCGAATACTTCTTTGGTCGCGGCGAACTGTCGCAGGTGGTCGACCAGACGAATCCTCTGTCCATGCTGACCCACGAACGTCGCCTCTCGGCACTCGGCCCCGGCGGCCTCAACCGCAAGCGGGCGGGGTTCGAAGTGCGGGACGTGCACATCTCGCACTATGGACGAATTTGCCCGATTGAGACACCGGAAGGAACCAATATCGGCTTGATCTCCAGCCTGGCAATCTATGCGGGCGTGGATGACTACGGCTTTCTCGTCACGCCCTATCGAAGCGTCAAAAGCGGGAAATTGACGGACGATGTCGTGTGGCTGCGAGCCGACGAGGAGTCCGACGCCTACGTGGCGCCCGCCGACGCGCTGGTCAAAGACGGCAAGCTCCACGGCGAAACGCTCATCGCCCGACACCGTTCGGACTTCCATCTCGTCCGACCGGAAGAGGTCAACTACATCGACATCTCGCCCAGCCAGATGGTCGGCGTTTCGGCAGGACTGATTCCTTTCCTGGAACACGATGACGCGAACCGGGCCTTGATGGGTTCGAACATGCAGCGGCAAGCCGTCCCGCTGCTAATTACCGACCCACCCATCGTCGCCACCGGGATGGAAAAGGACGTGGCGTGTAACTCCAGCATGGTGATCCGCGCTCGGAAAGGCGGAAAGGTCACGTTCGTCGACGCCCGACGAATCGAAATCGGCAGCGACAAGTACGAGCTGGCGAAATTCCAAGGCTTGAATGAGCGCACCGCGCTCAACCAGAAGCCGATCGTGGTGCCGGGGCAGAAAGTCGAAAAGGGAGAAGTGATTGCGGACGGCGCCGCCACGTATCTCGGCGAGTTGGCGTTGGGCCGCAATGTGCTGGTCGGCTTCATGTCGTTCGACGGCTTCAACTTTGAAGACGCGATCATCATCAGCGAAGAATTGGTTCAACGCGATGTCTATACGTCGATTCACATCGAAGAATTCGACATCGAAATCCGTGAAACCAAGCTGGGCCGCGAGGAGTTCACGCGAGACATTCCGAATGTCAGCGAAAAGGCGCTGCGGAATCTGGACGAGAACGGAATCGTCCAGGTCGGAACCTACGTCCGACCCGGAGACATCCTCGTCGGGAAAGTCTCGCCGAAGTCGAAGACGGAGCTGACGCCGGAAGAAAAGCTGCTGCACGCGATCTTCGGCCGCGCCGGTGAGGACGTCAAGAACGACTCGTTGGAAGTCCCTTCGGGCATCGAAGGGATTGTGATCAACACGCAGAAGTTTTCACGTCGGATGAGTCTTTCGGAGGAAGAGCGGAAGGCATTCGAAAAGGAATTGAAGGAGGCCGAGGCGGCCGGCAATGAGGCGGTCGCAGCCAAGTTTGGCGACATGATCAAGCAGATGGAGGCGGTTGCCGGTCGCGCCATGACGGACGATGACGGGACCCCGCTGATTGGCGATCAAGATCCCAAGTTTATCGCAGAGCGAGCCCAGCAATTCCGCCTGATGTCCGTGACCGGGAACATGCGGAGCGAAGACAAAATCTCCCAGATCAATTCGATTTACAAGACCATGTCGGTCGAAGTGGAGACGGCTCTGGACGAACGCGATCGGCACTTGAACAGCATGAAGCGGGGTGACGAGTTGCGGAGCGGCGTGTTGCAGATGGTCAAGGTCTATGTCGCCACCAAACGCGTGATCTCGGTCGGCGACAAGATGGCGGGCCGTCACGGGAACAAGGGGGTGATCGCCAAGATCCTGCCGGTCGAAGACATGCCCTTCCTGGAGGACGGAACTCCGCTGCAGATCATGCTGAATCCGCTGGGCGTTCCCAGCCGGATGAACGTAGGACAGATCCTGGAGACCCACCTGGGCTGGGCCGGCGCCAAGCTGGGCTTCCAGGCCGTCACGCCGGTGTTCGACGGGGCCAGCGAAGAGGATATTAACAACGCCTTGGCCGAGGCCGGCTTGCCGCGGCACGGAAAGGCGATGCTGTACGACGGCCGGACCGGTGACCAAATGAATCAAGAGACCACCGTCGGCTACATCTACATGCTGAAACTGCACCACCTGGTCGACGAAAAGGTCCACGCCCGCAGCACCGGGCCCTACTCGTTGATCACCCAACAACCGCTGGGCGGAAAGGCTCGCTTCGGCGGACAACGTTTCGGAGAAATGGAAGTCTGGGCCCTCGAAGCCTATGGGGCCGCCTACATCCTCCAGGAACTGCTGACTGTCAAGAGCGACGATGTCGAGGGACGCACGAAGATCTACGAGTCGATGGTCAAGGGCGAAAACACCTTGGAGGCCGGCACGCCCGCCAGCTTCGACGTGTTGACCAACGAAATTCGTGGCTTGGCCCTCAACATGCAACTTGAAAAACGACGGGTGTGATTCGCTGGCATTCCCCCTTCCAACGGCCCCCTTCCACCGGCCCCCTTCCACCGGACTTCGGTGATCCCCGATACAGGAGCACAGGCAGATGACGATCGGCGAGAGTTCCTATGACCGAATCAACGATTACGCCTCGGTCAAGATCAGCCTGGCGAGGCCCCACGACATTCGCAGCTGGTCTTTCGGCGAAGTCAAAAAACCCGAAACGATTAACTACCGCACCTACCGTCCCGAAAAAGACGGCCTGTTCTGCGAACGGATCTTTGGTCCGGAGAAGGACTGGGAATGCGCCTGCGGCAAATACCGCGGAATGAAATACAAAGGAATGATCTGCGATCGCTGCGGCGTCAAAGTGACGCATAGCCGGGTGCGCCGCAAGCGAATGGGCCACATTGAACTGGCCGCCCCCGTCGTGCACATCTGGTTTTTCAAGGCGATGCCCAGCCGGTTAGGGAACCTGCTGAGCATGAAAACGACCAGCCTGGAAAAGGTGATCTACTTCCAGGACTACGTCGTGATCGACCCGGGTGATACCGATCTGGAACGCCAGCAGCTACTGACGGAAGAAGAATTCCGCTCGGCCCGCGAACAGTGGGGCGAAGGCAGCTTCGAAGCCGACATGGGTGCCGAGGCGGTCCGCAAACTGCTCTGCGCCCTGGACCTCGTGACGCTCTCCGATCGGCTCCGCGTGGAATTGACCGAGACGAACGCGAAACAGCGTAAAAAGGATCTCATCAACCGCCTCAAGATTGTCGAGGCGATTCGGGACAGCGACAACAAGCCCGAATGGATGGTGCTGGACGTGATTCCGGTGATCCCGCCCGATCTCCGTCCGCTGGTCCTGCTGGATTCCGGCAACTTCGCCACCAGCGACCTGAATGACCTCTATCGACGCATCATTAATCGCAATAACCGTCTGCGAAAACTGGTGGATCTGAACGCGCCGGAAGTGATCATTCGCAACGAGAAGCGGATGTTGCAGCAGTCGGTCGATGCCCTGTTCGACAACAATCGCTGCAAGCGTCCGGTGCTCGGAAGCAGCAATCGACCGCTCAAGTCGTTGACCGACATGATCAAGGGCAAGCAGGGGCGGTTCCGCGAAAACTTGCTCGGCAAACGTGTCGATTACTCGGCCCGCAGCGTGATCGTCGTCGGACCGACGCTCAAGCTGCATCAGTGCGGCCTGCCCAAGAAAATCGCCTTGGAGCTGTACCAGCCGTTCATCATCCGCAAACTCAAAGAGATGGGCCATGCCGATACGATCAAGAGCGCCAAGAAGATGCTTGAGCGGAAGGATGAGGAGGTCTGGGATATCCTCGAGGCCGTGATTCAGAATCACCCCGTGTTGCTGAATCGCGCACCCACGCTCCATCGCATGGGAATCATGGCCTTTGAACCGGTCTTGGTCGAGGGCAATGCGATTCACCTCCACCCGCTGGTCTGCAAAGGCTTCAATGCCGACTTCGACGGAGACCAGATGGCGGTTCACTTGCCGCTCTCCATCGAGGCCCAGGTGGAAGCGCATACGCTGATGATGTCGACCAACAACATCTTCGGTCCGGCTAATGGACGGCCCATCATGAGCCCCTCGCAGGACATCGTGATGGGTTGTTACTTCATTTCGATGCAGATCGCCGGTCGCCTGGGCGAGGGCATGGTGTTCGCGTCGCCGCAAGAGGCGGAACTGGCCTATTCGCTCGGAGTGATCGACCTGCACGCCAGGATCAAGGTCAAGCTTCCGCAGGGCCGAATGGTTCGTTCGCTGGATGACTCGCGAACCAAACAGACGATGGTCGAGACGACTTGCGGACGGATCATGTTCAACGAAATGCTGCCCCGCGGCATGGATTTCTACAACATGCCCCTACGCTCGGGCGAGCTGTCCATGGTCATTTCCGACTGCTATCAGGTTCTCGGGCGGCGAGCCACGATTTCGCTGCTGGACGACATGAACCGGATCGGCTTTCGGGAAAGCACTCGGAGCGGGCTCTCCTTCGCCACCGACGATCTGGTCACGCCGGACTCAAAGTCCAAGATCATCGGCGACGCTGAGAAAACGGTGCTCAAATACAAGAAATTGTATGACCGCGGGATCATCACGGACGTGGAACGCTACAACCAGGTGCTGGATGCCTGGACGCATGCCCGCGAGCGGATCACGGCGGAGATGATGACGGCCATGGAGAGCGATATCCGCAGCGAAGGCCAGTACATCAACCCCGTGTTCCTGATGGCGCACTCCGGTGCCCGAGGTGGCGTGGAACAGATCCGGCAGCTGGCCGGAATGCGCGGCCTGATGGCCAAGCCGTCCGGCGAAATCATCGAGACGCCGATTAAGGCGAACTTCCGCGAAGGTCTCTCCGTGCTGGAGTACTTCAGTTCGACGCACGGGGCACGCAAAGGGTTGGCCGATACCGCCTTGAAGACGGCGGACTCGGGGTACCTCACCCGCAAACTGGCCGACGTCGCTCAGAATGTGGTGGTCACGATGGACGACTGCGGCACGACCCAGGGGATCACCAAAGGGGTCATCTACCGTGGCGAAAAGGTGGAGGTGCGGTTGGCCGACGCCGTCAAGGGTCGCGTCAGCCGGCAAAACATCGTGAACCCGGTGACGGACGAGGTGATCGTCGCCGAAAACCAGATGATGACGCCCGAGATCGCCCGTAAGATCGAGGAACTCGGCCTGGAGCGGATTCAGGTCCGCAGCCCGATGACCTGCGAAGCCCCCTTGGGCGTCTGCCGCAACTGCTACGGCATGGACATGTCGACGGGAAATCTGGTCGAAGAAGGCATGGCCGTCGGGATCATTGCCGCGCAGAGCATCGGTGAGCCCGGAACGCAGCTGACGATGCGGACCTTCCACATCGGCGGCGTGGCGGGAACCGACGTCGAAGAAAGCGAAACCAAGGCGAAGAAGGGCGGCATCGTCAAGTTCACGCGGATGCGGTCGGTGACCAATCCAGAAGGTCAAACGATCGTGCTGACCCGCAACGGCGAAATCTCGCTCTTGGACGCGAAAGGTCGCGAGCTGGAGAAGTACGAAGTCCCCACCGGGGCCTTCCTGATGGTCAAGGAAAACGAGGAAATCTCACCCGGAGCCGTGCTCTGCCAATGGGATCCCCATAGCATCCCGATTCTGGCCGAAGTCGCCGGCCGCGTCCGCTTCGAAGATATTGTGGAAGGTGAAACCGTCCGGATCGAGACGGATCCCAGCGGACACGAACGGTGGATTATCGCCGACCACAAAGGCGATCTGCATCCTCAGATCGTGCTGGAAGACGCCGACGGCAAGCCGCTCGACGTCTACTACCTGCCGGAACGGGCTCACATCGAAGTCCCGGAAGGGACCACGATTGCGGCCGGAACGGTGGTCGCCAAGACGCCCCGCGAGGCCTCCGGGATCAAGGACATCACGGGCGGTCTGCCGCGCGTCACGGAGATTTTCGAGGCCCGCAAGCCAAAGGACCCGGCGGTGATCGCCGAAGTCGACGGCGTCGTCGAAATCCTCGGCGAAAAGCGGCGCGGCAAGCGGACGATCATCGTCCGCAGCGAAACCGGGATCGAACG
Source organism: uncultured Planctomycetales bacterium (assembly GCA_963826795.1). Classification (GTDB taxonomy): domain Bacteria; phylum Planctomycetota; class Planctomycetia; order Pirellulales; family Pirellulaceae; genus CAWGYT01. The sequence goes on from CAWGYT010000002.1 coordinate 176,021, forward strand.
TGAGCATTTGGTGCCGCACGGCAAGCGGTTCCTCGTGCACTCCGGAGACCACGTTCGCGCCGGACAGGCCTTGGTCGATGGACCGCTCGTCCCGCACGACATCCTGCGGATTTCGGGCGAAGAGGCCGTCCAGCAGTACTTGCTCCACGAAATTCAGGGCGTTTATCGCAGCCAGCGGGTCGAAATCAACGACAAGCACTGCGAGATCATCATCGCGCGGATGTTGCGGAAGGTCAAAATCGAGAATCCGGGCGATACCAATCTCCTGCCCGGTAGCGTGATGGATCGCTTCGATTTCCGGCAAGCCAACGACAACCTCAGCAAATGCCTGAGGATCACCCACAAGGGAGACAGCGATTTCGAGTCGGGCTCGATCGTGCCGCGCGAGGCCATGGAGGGAGTCAACTCGCAAATCGAGGCACTTGGAGGCGATCCGGGCAAAGGCACCCGCCCCAAACCGGCCACGGCCAGTACCCAGTTGCTGGGCATCACCAAGGCCGCCGTCCAAAGTTCGAGCTTTATCTCGGCGGCGAGCTTCCAGGAAACCACCAAGGTCCTGACCGAAGCCGCGTTGGCCGGCAAGACGGATCGCCTGGTCGGCCTGAAGGAAAACGTGATTCTGGGACACCTGATTCCCGCCGGCACCGGGTTCCGCTCGTTCCAGGAAGCCGAAGTGCGGATTCGTCCCGAGGCCCTCGAAGCCCTCACCGCCGAGAAAGATCGAGCCCTGGTGGCCAGCTTCCCGCTGCTCGAGTCCGCCGAGGCGACCAACGAACCCGGCATCGGCTCGGGGTCGGATGGATCACGTCGCGAATTGTCAATTTCCGATACCAGCGGCCTCGATTCGCTGTTCGGAAGTCCCGCCGATCGACCCGACGACGGTGACGCCAACGACGACTAGTGCTTTGTCACAGCTGAAATTGAGGGTTGGGTGGCCGGGGTCGAACGAAGTGAGCCCCCGGAAAATTGCGGTCTGGGGGCTCACTTCGTTCGACCCCAGGCACCCCAAAATCAAGCTGTGACAAAGCACTAGTGCTGGGTGACCGCTGAGAATTGGCGTCGCGACGAAGACCCCACAGGAGACGGCCTTGCCGCACTCCCAGGAAGCTCACGACCCTCCCAGGGAGATTGCGGCCCTCCCAGGGACGTCGTGCCGTTGTTAACGCGTGCCCCAGGCCGTCTTGACGGCTTCCGCTGAAATGTTACCCTGGAGAGCTTCCCAATTGTTTGAATTCTAGACCCCCAGACGGTTTCCATGCCCACGATCAATCAGCTCGTTCGCTCGCGACGAAAGTCCAAGCGAAGTCAAAGCAAGTCGCCCGTTTTGGATCGCTGCCCGCAGAAGCGAGGTGTCTGTCTGCAGGTCCGTACCATGACGCCCAAAAAGCCCAATTCGGCGCTCCGGAAAATCACGCGTGTCCGCCTCTCGAACGGAAAAGAAGTCACGGTTTACATCCCGGGCGAAGGTCACAGCCTGCAGGAGCACTCGATCGTGCTCGTACGGGGCGGCCGCGTCCGCGACCTGCCCGGCGTGCGCTACCAAGTCGTCCGCGGTGCACTCGATACGCTCGGCGTCGACGGCCGCAAGCGGTCTCGCAGCCGATACGGGGCCAAGAAATCATAACACCCTGCCGCCAGCGGGCTCGTGCACACGGGCATCCGGTCGCGCGGCACCCGGTGCGGCACGGCACCCGGTCGCGCGGGGCATCCGATCCCGCCGGCTGGCGGCAATCATCCGCTCAATTCACGCGAAGAATTCACGCAAAGTCAGGTAACGCAAGACCATGGGTAATATCACTGCCAGCCGCAGCCAGCTGAAGGGCGACCCTCGGCACAATTCGATGTTGGTCAGCAAATTCATCAACTGCCTGATGTGGGACGGCAAAAAGACGATCGCTCAAGGCGTGTTTTACGACGCGCTGGACATCATCCAGGAGCGGATCCCGAAGGAGGAGCCTCTGGAGGTGTTTTTGCAGGCGGTTGAAAACGTGAAGCCGCATATCGAGGTCCGCAGCAAGCGTGTGGGCGGAGCGGCATATCAAGTGCCGATGCAGGTCAATCGGAACCGGCAACAGTCCCTGGCGATTCGCTGGCTGCTGTTGGCGATCCGGGAGAAGAAAGGGCGACCGACCAGCCAAAAACTTGCCGATGAAATCATGGCCGCGTACAAGAAGGAAGGCACTGCCATGTCACGTCGCGAAAACGTGCATCGCATGGCGGATGCCAACAAGGCGTTTGCCCATTTCGCTTGGTAGACCCCGCGTTTCTCATCAGGCCGTGGTATCCTCGTCGTCGGCTGCCACGGCCTTTCCCATGCGCGCTGGTCCCATGCGCGCTGGACCCATGCGCGCCGGTCCCATGCGCGCTGGCTGCTCAGGCACGTTCAGGAAGAGACGAGAATCATGGCACGCCAATTAGAGAACCTGAGGAACATCGGGATCATCGCGCATATCGATGCCGGCAAGACGACGCTCACTGAACGAATGCTGTACTACAGCGGTGCCACGCATCGCCTCGGCGATGTCGATAAGGGAACGACGGAAACCGACTTTGACGAAGAGGAGCAGCAGCGGGGAATCACGATCTATTCCGCCTGCGTCACGTTTCACTGGCGGGGAGTCGATGTCAACCTGATCGATACACCCGGACATGTCGACTTCACGGCCGAAGTCGAACGCTGCCTCCGCGTGCTCGACGGCGGCGTGGTTGTCTTCAGCGCTCGTGAAGGCGTGGAAGCTCAAAGCGAGACGGTCTGGCGACAGGCCAATAAGTACCACGTCCCCCGCATCGCGTTCATCAACAAATTGGACCGCGAGGGCGCCGATTTTGACCGCACGGTCGCGGAAATCCACACGCGACTTGAGGCGAATCCGGTGCCGCTGCAGATCCCCGTCGGGATCGGACCTCCGCACGTGGCCAATCCGTTTCGGGGCGTAATCGACCTGATTGAAATGGAACAGCTCCGCTTCACCGAGTCCGGCGCGAAGGTGGATCGCAGCGAGATCCCCGCCGAACTCCGGGACGACGCGGAGCTGGCGCGGCAGACGATGCTGGAAGAGCTTTCCAACTACAGCAATCCACTGCTGGAACTCCTGCTTGAGGAGACCCCGGTGCCGCCCGAGATGATCCGACGCGTGATTCGCGAGGCCACGCTGCAGCATTACATTCAGCCCGTGCTGTGCGGCTCGGCCCTGGACAATATCGGCATCCAGCCGCTTCTGGACGCCGTCGCGGCCTACCTGCCCAGCCCGGCCGACAAGCCGCCGGTGGAAGGGATGAAAGTCGCCAAAGTGAAGGGCAAGACGGAGGAGGGCGTCGAGATTCGAAAACCCTCACCCGACGAGCCCTTTTGCGGGCTCGTCTTCAAGGTGCTGCCCGCCAAGACCGGCGACCTCGCCTGGGTGCGAGTCTATTCCGGGACGCTCAAGTCGAACTCCCGAATGCTCAACCCCGGCAAGGACAAAAAGGAAAACGTCGCTCAGCTCTGGCACATGCAGGCCTCACGACGCGACCAGGTCGCCGAAGTCGAGACCGGCGACATTGTGGGCGTGATTGGCCTCCGCCATTCCGTGACCGGCGACACCATCTGCGACCCGAAACATCCGCTGCTGCTGGAGACGATTGAGTTCCCGCCGACCGTGATGTCGATGGCGATCGAACCGGACACGGGCGCCGAACGGAAAAAGCTGTCGGAAATCCTGACCATGATGCGTCGCCAGGATCCCACGTTCCGGGCCGATGAGAACCCGGAAACGGGCCAAACCTTGATCAGCGGAATGGGTGAGCTGCATCTGGAAGTGATCCGGAATCGACTGCTTCGCGACTTCAACCTGAACGTCAAGGTCCACAAGCCTCGCGTGAGCTATCGGGAAACGGTCGCCCATTCGGTCGACGTCCGCGGCGAGTGTCACCGGCAGATCGGCGGCCAGGAGTTGTTCGCCGAGGTCGAACTGCGATTGGAACCGTTTGCCCAGGCCACACCGTCGGTCCTGGTCACCAGCCGCTGTCCGCCGGAAGCGCTGCCCGGCGAATTGCTGAGTCAAGTCCTGGACGAACTTCGTTCCCGAGGCGAAGGCGGGGGCGTGATTGGCAGCTACCCCCTGTCGCAGCTGAAAGTCACAATCCTGGATGCGAAGTGCAACGAATCCACAACCGAGATTGCCGTCCGAATCGCGTCCGGAGCGGCCTTCGAAAAGGGACTTCGCGAGGCGGGCCCCGTCTTGCTCGAACCCATCATGCAGCTCGACATCATAACCCCCGAAGAACATCTCGGCGAATTCGTGAGCGACCTGCAGCAACGTCGGGCGATCATTCAGAGGACGGAACAGCGTGGCAAGCTGGCCGTGATTGAGGCTCACGCGCCGCTGGCCGAGCTGTTCGGTTACTCCAGTGCGATGCGCAGCCTCAGCCAAGGCCGCGCAAGTTGCTCGCTTCAGCCGCTCCAATACGCCCCGGCTCCGCCCGAAATCGCTCGAGAATTCGCGATGTGACGGATCCCGCTCGTCAAACCTCGATAAATTCCCGGCCGGCAAAATTCCCGGCCGGCAAGGGCCAGGAGGTGTTGACGAGCATCGCGGCGGTCTCTAAATTGATTAGCTTCCCTCAGGGTCATGGGGACCAGTGGGGGACCGCTCGAAGGACGACGCCTGTCCTGTCGCTCGAGCCAAGGCGAAGCGACTTCGTCGCATCGGGTCTTTGAGTTTCTGGCTGTCATTCGGGAGTCTGGTTTGTGGTCACGCCGTCGCACGAGGTCATTCGGATTCGTATGGAGGCATACGATCACCTGATTTTGGATCAGAGTGCCAAGGACATCGTCGAGACGGCCAAGCGGACCAATTCCGAGGTCCATGGACCGATCCCCCTGCCCACACGGATCGAACGCTACACCGTGCTGTCAGGCCCGAATATCGATAAAAAGGCTCGCCAGCAATTCGAGATCCGCACGCACAAACGAGTGATCGACATTGTGCAGGCCACAGCAAAAACGATTGAAGCCCTGAACAAGCTGAGCCTGCCGGCGGGCGTGGACATCAAGATCAAGGCCTCAACGAAGTAACGCCTCAATTCCTACCAACTTGACGCCCTTCAGGGTTCGGCAGCACGCTTGAATCGCTGTCAACCTCAATAGGTTTCACTGATATGAACCGGAAGCTGTTCGGGTAATCGCGAGCATCTGTCTCGACGGTCCTGGCCGGCAACTGCTGCAGGAATAACGCGATGAGCAAGGGTATCCTCGGCCGCAAGGTCGGTATGACGCAAGTCTATGACGAAGGCGGGAAGATCATCCCGGTGACGGTCATTCACGCAGGCCCCTGCCACGTCCTGCAGCTTCGAACGCCCGAACGCGATGGCTACGAAGCCGTGCAGTTGGGGTATCTTGACAAGCCTCGCCGCTTGGCCAGCCGAAGCGAGCGTGGTCGGGTGGGGAAGCTGGCAAGCAAGCGGGCCAAGAAGCTCGCGGCCGCAGGCGTCCAAAGTCCCTCCAAGCCCGACTGTGAGCCCAAGCGGTTCATTCGCGAATTTCGCGGTTCCACCACGGGCTTTGAGGTCGGCCAAGAGCTCAAAGTAGACGTCCTGGCCGGTGTGGTTGCAGTGGACGTGATCGGCACGAGCAAGGGCCGCGGTTTCTCGGGCGTCATGAAGCGGCACGGATTTTCCGGTCAGCGAGCCACCCACGGCGTCAAGAAAGTGCACCGGCACGCCGGCGGCACCGGCTGCAGCGCGTCGCCCAGCCGCACCTTCAAAGGTCGGCGGATGGCAGGCCAGCACGGCAATTCGCAGGTGACCGCCCGCAACCTGAAAATCGTGAAAGTGGATCCTGAAAACGACCTGCTCTTGGTCCGCGGTGCGGTCCCTGGACCCAACGGTGGATTCGTCAAGGTCCAAGCAACCAACCTGATGAAGTAATCCCGCCTTCGACAAAGGCCCCTGCGGCCGGCCTGGCTGCGGGCGAAATTTTTGACAACCCGATGCTCGTCTCAGTCGATCCCAGTCGACTTGAAACGACAGTTCCGAGTGAAACACAGCGATGGCAAGTTTACCGGTCTACGATCGAACGGGGAAGGAAGTGGGTCAGTACGAGATTGACCCCCAGGCGATCGCTCCACGGATCAACAAGCAGTTGCTCCATGACGTGGTTGTCATGTATCAGGCCAACCGGCGTCAGGGTTCCCATCGGAGCAAGACGCGAGGCGAAGTCGCCGGATCGACGAAAAAGATGTACCGCCAGAAAGGCACGGGTAACGCCCGTGCGGGCTCCAAGCGAAGCGGCGTGCGGCGCGGAGGCGGACACATTTTCGCCAAGCGTCAGCGGGACTACTCGTATCGGATGCCCCGCAAAGCGATCCAGCTCGCGACCCGCATGGCCCTCGCCTCGAAGATTATCGACAACGAAATGCTGGTGATTGATGACCTGAGCTTCGCCGCACCGGCCACGAAAGAAATGGCCACGGTCTTGAAGGCACTGGGGCTGAGCGGGGTCAGCACGTTGATTGCGACCGAAGCGCTGGACATGAACGTCTACAAGAGCGCTCGCAACATTGAACGCGTATCGGTGTCACCGGTCGCCGAGCTGAACGCCCTCAGCGTACTCAGCCCGGCACGGATCCTGGTCACGCGAAAGGCACTGGATCAGATTCGGACACGACCGGACAACTCGACCGCCGCCGCGGGTTAAGAACCAAGCTAGAGGGGAATCACGCCATGTCACCCACCACGGCCGCGCCAGCGGGACCGAAACTGGAGCCGCATCAGATTGTGCTCCGACCCTTGGTCACCGAAAAGGGGATCCATCGCTCGACGCGGTACAACCAGTATGCATTTGCGGTCAACCCCTTGTCCGGCAAAGAGGCGATCAAAGCGGCGATCGAGGAACTGTTCAATGTTCGCGTCCTCAAGGTTCGGACGCAGAACCGAAAAGGGAAGCCGCGACGATACCGCTTTCGCTACGGATCCACGAAGAACTGGAAGAAGGCAATCGTGGCCTTGGACCCGGAAGATCGGATCGAATTCTTTTAGAGCATGACATTCCGCGGACACGCGCCAAACGAACTTTGAAAGATACGAGTCAACATGGGCATTCGGAAGTACAAACCGACATCGGCCGGTCGCCGCAACGCGAGCGTCAGCGACTTTGCTGATCTTACGCCGGGCGCGAAGCCGGAGAAGTCATTGCTCAAGCCGCTGACCAAGAAGGGCGGGCGCAACAATCAGGGCAAGATCACCGCCCGCCATCGCGGGGGAGGTCACAAGCGGAATTACCGCGTGATCGATTTCCTGCGCAAAAGGACGGGGTCCCGGCCCGCGTCGCGTCGGTTCAATATGATCCGAACCGGAGTGCACGCATCGCCCTGCTGCATTACATCGACGGCGAAAAGCGGTACATCCTGGCGCCGGATGGCCTCAAGGAGGGCGACCGCATCGAGAGTGGTCCCGAGGCACCGCCGAACGTGGGCAATTGCCTCCCGCTGAATCGGATTCCGCTGGGTACCGCAATCCACAATGTGGAGCTGCAGCCGGGCCGTGGGGCCACGCTCTGCCGAAGTGCCGGGTCAAGCGCCACGCTGATGGCCCGAGAGGGGTCGTGGGCGCAGCTGACGCTTCCCAGCGGCGAAATCCGACGCGTACCGTCGAGTTGCCGCGCCACGATCGGGAAAGTCGGTAACTCGGACCACATGAACATCACGTTGGGCAAGGCCGGCCGCAAGCGTTGGCTGGGCCGCCGCCCGCACGTGCGTGGCACGGCGATGAATCCGCACGACCATCCGCACGGTGGTGGCGAGGGACGAACGAAGGGCGGTCGCCATCCGGTCAGTCCGACGGGCGTGCCGGCCAAGGGCGGTTCGACGCGGAAGCGACGCAAGCCATCCAATGCAGCGATCGTGCGGCGTCGTCGCTCACGACGCTACGGTCAGCTGAAAAAGTAGAACTCATTTCGTACAGGATCGGGATTCAAGCGAGGACGGGATTCGAGCGACGACCAGAGGCACGAGGGGGCTGCCAACCGCCGAAACGCCTGCTGCCACTTGGACCCAGACGCGGGGAATGCGAGCAACACGATGGGAAGATCACTAAAAAAAGGCCCTTACGTCGATCCCAAGCTGTATCTGAAAGTTCAGCGTCAGCAGGAATCGGGCTTGTCCGAGGCCATCAAGACGTGGGCACGTGCCTGCACGATTGTGCCCGAGTTCGTCGGCGTGACGTTCCTCGTCCACAACGGCAAGCAACACATGAAGGTCTTTGTGACGGAAGATATGGTCGGTCACAAACTGGGTGAGTTCGCCCCGACGCGGATCTTTCGCGGTCACGGCGGCAAGGGCAAGCGTTAGGCCGAGGCGAAGGCCGCTCGGGAGAGTGAACGATGACTTACAAAGCAAGTTACCAGTACGCACGCATCAGCGCCCGCAAGGTCCGCCCCCTGGCCGACATGATCCGCGGCAAATTTGCGGACGAAGCGTTGGAGATCCTGCGCTATCAGCCGCAGCGGGGCGCACGCCTGCTGGAAAAGGTACTCAAGAGCGCCTTGGGAAACGCCCAGGATCCGGGCAACCCGGAAAATCGGGGTCGCTCGGTCAACGTGGACTCCCTGGTGGTCTCCGAAGCACACGTCAACGGTGGTCCGATGTTCAAGCGAGTCCGGCCCCGAGCACGTGGCATGGCATTCATGATCCGCAAGCGATTCGCACACATTCACGTGACGCTGGAACAACTGTAGACGCGACGCAAACATTCCGAACGGGCGCGAAACGCCGCATAAGTAACCAAGTCAAGCAGCGAGTCAGTGGTCCGGCATCGTGACCAGAGAACAACAGGTCTCCGGTCGAGACTATCGAGGAGAGATGAAGCGATGGGTCAGAAAGTAAATCCAATCGGCTTTCGCACGGGCGTCATGATCGGTTGGAAGAGCCGTTGGTATGCCTCGAAACAGGAATACGCCTCGCTCTTGCTCGAAGACAAAAAGGTCCGGGATTTCATCAAGAAGCATCCTCACAAAGCGCAGTATCGCCACGCGGGGATCGACAAGATCGAAATCGAACGCACGCGAGATGAAGTGAAAGTCATCCTTTACGTCGCGCGACCGGGGCTGGTGATTGGCAAGAAAGGGCAGGAGATTGAGTTGCTGCAGGCGGAGCTGCAGAACCTGATCGGACGCCGCGTCAACCTGAAGATCGAAGAAATTCCGCGTCCGGAAGTCTGCGCTCAGCTGATCGCCGAGGACATCGCCGAACAACTGCAGAAGCGGTCGAGCTTCCGACGGACCATGAAGCGCTCGATGGAGCAAACGATGGAGGCGGGTGCCAAGGGCATCAAGGTGCAATTGGCCGGCCGGCTGGGCGGGGCCGAAATGGCCCGGCGCGAAAAGCAAATCTCGGGCTCGATTCCGTTGAGTACGCTGCGGGCGAAGATCGACTACGGATTTACGGAGGCCAAGACACCCCAGGGCCACATCGGAATTCAAGTTTGGGTCAACCAGGGTTTTTACAGAGGGGATGACAGCTATGGCGATGATGCCGAAGCGGGTCAAGCATCGCAAAAGCCAAAGAGGTCGTATAAAAGGTAACGCGACCCGCGGAAACAAGGTTGTGTTTGGCGACTTTGGCTTGCAGACGATGCAGGGGGGCTGGATTAAGGCTGCGACGATTGAGGCCGGGCGTATCGCGGCTCAACAATATGTTCGCGGTGAGGGCCGATTGTATGTGCGGTTGTTCCCGCACAAGTCCGTCACCTCGACTCCGTTGGAAACCCGGATGGGCAAAGGCAAGGGAGAACCCGATTTTTGGGCGGCCGTGGTCAGGCCGGGAACGATCCTGTACGAGTTGTCAGGCGTCACCGAGCAGCAGGCACGAATTTGCTTTGCCCGACTGGCCCACAAGATGCCAGTGCGGGTTCGGTTCGTCCGCCGTCGCCCGTTTTAGCCCGAAACGACCGACCCGTTCGGCCACACCTGCCAACCGATCGATGGAATGCCGCAAGGAATTGAACGATGAAAGCCGCAGAACTCCGCGAGATGAGTGACGAGCAGCTGGAGCTAACGCTGAAGGATACGGCCGTGAGTTATTTTCGTCTCCGCATCCAGGCCGAAACCGAACGTTTGGACGCGCCCAGCGAATTGCGGCGCCAGCGCCGGTTGATCGCCCGGATCAAGACCGTGCAGCGTGAGCGAGCGAAGGCGGCGGCGAAGGTCGCCGAGTCGGCCGCCGCGATGGCAACGAGCTGAAACCACGCAGACTGAAACCACACGCAGACCGATAGCGCGCACGGAAACGACGTACGACCTGGGCCGTATCCCGATCCATCCCACCGCCACGAAGCAACGAATCAACGATCCATCCCGAGATCCCGACCCCGAGGCGGTCGGCGAGCGAAAGCGACAGGATTCCCGAAGATGCCGAAACGAGTTTTGGTTGGCGTCGTGACGAGCGACAAAATGGCGAAGACCCGCCGTGTTGAAATTGCGCGGTTGGTCAAGCATCCGAAATATAAGAAATACGTCCGGCGACGCACGGTGTGCTACGCCCACGACGAAGACGAGCAGTCGGGTGTCGGAGACACGGTGGAGATCGTGGAAACACGACCTCTCTCGAAGTTGAAGCGCTGGCAACTCGTCAAAGTGGTGACCAAGAGCACAGCGGTCGACATGGCTGCCCTCAAGGCCGCGCAGCAGCGAAGCGGCCCAGGACCATGCGTCGGCTTAGGTCCCTCTGCGAGCGTTCGGCTGGCCGATCTTGCGGGGCATCGCGGACACGGTAGGCGGACGTGCGGGGACCACTAACGAGATCCGATTAACGAGACAGCGAAGGTGTCTGGCCATGATACAGCAAGAAACGCGACTCGCCGTCGCCGACAATACGGGGGCGAAGGTGGTCAAGTGCATCAAGGTGCTAGGCGGCTCGCGGCGCCGCTTCGCCGGCCTGGGGGACATTATCGTGTGCAGCGTTCGCAGCACGATTCCGGGCAGTGATGTGAAAAAGAAGGCCGTGGTGCGAGCAGTCGTGGTGCGAGTCAAGCAGCCGACGCGGCGTGCCGACGGCAGCTACATTCGGTTCGACAGTAACGCCGTCGTCCTCGTGGACGGGGACGGCAATCCGCGTGGGACACGCATTTTCGGCGCGGTGGCCCGTGAATTACGAGAGCGGAATTTTATGAAAATTGTCAGCCTCGCAAGTGAGGTGGTCTGATGCATATTCGCGTGAACGATACCGTTGAAGTGCTGACTGGTGACGACCGCGGGACGCAGGCCAAAGTGGTCAGCGTCGATCGCCAGGCCGGCAAGTTGGTGGTCGAAGGCGTCAACAAGGTCTACAAGCATGTGCGCCGCAGCCAGCGAAACCCGCAGGGCGGCCGCTTGTCCAAAGAGATGCCGATCCAGCTCTCCAACGTGCTGCTTATCTGCACGGCCTGCGGCCGCAGGACGCGGACAGGTGCTCGTTATCGAGCGGACGGGAGCAAGGAGCGGTTCTGCAAGAAATGCGGCAAGCCGCTCGGTCAGATCGCTCCGGCCCGAGCCGCCTACGCCAAGAAATAAACGCCAACCTTTCCTCGCTTGAGATGTGAAGATTCGAAGTCATGACCCCGCGACTCAAAGAAAAATACGAAACCGAAATCCTGCCCGCGCTGCGTGAGCAACTCGGAGAGCAGAACCGGATGGCCCTGCCCAATCTGGAGAAGATTGTGATCAACATGGGCGTCGGCTCGGCGATTACCGAAAAGAAGCACCTGGAGGAGGCCGTCGAGGCAATGCGTCAAATTTCCGGTCAGAAGCCGGTCGTGACGTTGTCCCGCAAAGCGATTGCCGGCTTCCGACTTCGCGAGGGAATGCCCATCGGCTGCAAGGTGACCCTGCGGAAGACGCGAATGTGGGAGTTCCTCGACCGGCTGATCTCGCTGGCCATTCCCCGCGTACGTGACTTTCGCGGACTCAATCCCCAAGCCTTCGACGGCAACGGAAACTACAGCCTGGGACTCGTCGAACAGTTGGTCTTTCCGGAGCTCAACCCGGATAAGTTCCTGCGAGTTCAGGGCATGAATATCTCGTTTGTGACGACGACCTCCAGCGACGATCACGCGCGGCTCCTGTTGCGAGCGCTGGGAATGCCATTCAAACGTGAAACGGATGCGGCCGACGCAGCTTAGGGAGCGAACGACGGCGGGCCCCCCTGCCCCGTGCCGCATGATTTGACCGACGCAATCAACGAGTGTGAGTACCGACCGGTGGCAAGTAAATCAAAAATTGCAAAAGCGAACCGCGAACCGAAATTCTCGTCGCGCCTCGAGCGACGTTGTGGATTGTGCGGCCGGCCCCGTGCCGTGTATCGCAAGTTTGGGATCTGTCGGATTTGTTTCCGCAAGATGGCAGATCAGGGCGTAATTCCTGGCGTTCGCAAGGCGAGTTGGTAGAGGAACCCAGACTGATATGATGACCGACCCCATCGCCGATATGTTGACCCGCATCCGCAACGCGGTGCGCGTCGAACGGCCCCATGTCGAGATGCCGATCTCCAAAGTCAAACGAGGTGTCGCCGATGTACTCAAGCGCGAAGGCTACATCTGGGATTGGACCGAGGTGGACGAGAAGCCGGTGTCCCGCTTGCGGATCGACCTCAAGTACGGCCCCAATGGCGAACGAGTGATCCGCTCGATCAAGCGAGTCAGCAAACCCGGACGGCGGATTTACAGCCGGGCCAAAGATCTGCGCCCCGTGCTCAATGGATTGGGAATTACCGTGATTAGCTCCAGCCACGGCGTGGTCAGCGACCGTGAAGCGCGGCAGCAAAATCTGGGCGGCGAAGTGCTGTGCGAGATCTGGTAGCCCGCGCGACCGTCGCGCGGGTCGTGTCCGTCGCGCGGGTTGAGGATGCGCCGAGTCCGAAACCTGGGGGAACGAAGCAGCGGTGATCGAAAAACCTTGGTGATTGAGAAAGAAGTACACGGCCATGTCACGAATCGGAAAGAAACCCGTCGCGATTCCGTCGGGAGTTAAACTCGCCGTCGACGGACAGACGGTTGCGGTGGAAGGCCCCAAGGGCAAACTCCAGCGAAAGTTCTCGGACCAGGTCACGATCGCGCTCGACTCGGACTCCAACCAGGTTGTCGTGAGCACCGCGCGGGACGATCGCCAATCGAAGGCCTTTCATGGACTCACGCGGTCTCTGATCCAAAACATGGTGATCGGCGTCGCCCAAGGCTACGAGAAACGACTTCACATCGTGGGAGTTGGCTACCTGGCGTCGATCGAGGGGAACACGTTGTCCCTGCGCGTCGGCTTTGCCAACGAAGTCGACAAAAAGATTCCTGCGGGACTGGACGTCTCCTGTCCCGATCAAACACACGTCGTGGTGAAGGGATGCGATAAGCAGCTGGTCGGCCAGTTCGCCGCGGAAGTCCGCGCCGTTCGCAAACCAGAACCTTACAAAGGCAAAGGCGTTCGTTACGAGGGCGAAGTCGTCAAGATCAAGCCCGGCAAGTCGGCCAGCTAGACGGATCCCGCGCCCGACGCAGATCACCGATTTTCACGTTTTTTCGTACGAGGAATTCCAGCGGTGGACCACCAAAAGGAAAAGCATCGTCAACAGGCCAATCGCGGCTTCCGCGTCCGGAAGCGGCTGCGGGGAACGCCCGAGCGTCCGCGGCTGAGCATTCGACGAAGCCTGAAGCACATTTATTGCCAGGTGATCGATGACACCCAAGGCAAAACGTTGGCTTTCGCCAGCACGGCCGAGTCGGAGATCCGCGGGCAAGTTCGCCATGGTGGCAACTGCGACGCGGCCGCGGCCGTCGGCAAGGCAATCGCCGAACGCGCCAAAGCGGCCGGAGTCGAAGCACTCTGCCTGGATCGCGGCAGCTGCAAATACCACGGCCGGATCGCCGCACTCGCCGACGCCGTTCGCGAAGGCGGGATCCACGTGTAAACTAGGGTGACTGGGTGAGCTTCAGGCCAGCGCGGCGGTCGACAAGACAGGGCCCGAGCAGGACGAAGGCAAGCCGTGCCACCGAATTTGAAACCCCGAGCGAAGCGAATACGGAGCCAAAACTGTGTCCGGATCATCCTCCTCTGCGGGCCACGAGCGAACTCGTGGCGCGCTTGAAGAACGTGTGGTGAAAATCAAGCGTTGTGCCGCCGTCGTGAAAGGCGGCCGACGCTTCAGCTTTGCCGCGATGGTGGTCGTGGGCGACCGGGAGGGAAAGGTCGGCTGGGGTTATGGCAAGGCCAACGAAGTTCCGCCCAGTGTCGAAAAGGCCGTCAAGCAGGCCACTCGAAACATGATCACCGTGCCGCGCGTCGGGAACTCGATCCCGCATCAGGTCCAAGGACACGAAGGCGCCGCCAAGGTGCTACTGGTTCCCGCCGGCCCCGGTACGGGCATCATCGCCGGCGACGCGGTTCGAGCCGTCTGCGAGGCGGCGGGGATTCGCGATATTCTCACGAAAAGCCTCGGCACCACCAACCCTATCCTGCTAGTCAAAGCTACCTTCGACGCGATCCGCCAGCTGCGTACCCAGCAGCAAGTCGAAGTGCTTCGCGGAGTCACGCTGTCATGAGAATCCACGATGTCCATCAGGGCGTGCGCAAGAATAAAAAGCGAAAGCGACTCGGCCGCGGTCCCGGCTCCGGTCACGGCAAGACCTCCAGCCGAGGGCATAAGGGCCAAGGCCAGCGTTCCGGCTGGTCTCAGCACCCCGTGTTCCAAGGCGGCGCCATGCCACTCGTGCGGCGCGTGCCCAAACGCGGGTTCAACAACAAGTGGGCGCGAACCGTCGCGATCGTCAATGTGGGCGCGATCGATGCCAGTTTCGAAGCGGGTACCGAAATCACGCCCGAGTTGCTCTCCAAGTCGCCGCTGCTCGGACATCGCTTCGATGAATTGAAAGTGCTCGGTGACGGGGAACTCAACAAACAGTTCACCATCTCCGCTCACCGCTTCAGCAAATCCGCCGTCGAAAAAATCGAGAAGGCGGGCGGTAAGATCGTCCGCTTGGCCGGCCCGATTCCGGTTGAGGTGAAAAAGAAGGCGGCCAAAGCCGCCCGACTGGCCGCGAAAACCGCCAAGAAATAGCGGGCGACTGCGTCGCTGCGGACCGAGCAAGACCGTCCTACGTTCAAGGTAATCTGGAACCGGTAAGGAACCGCGAGCATGTTCGAAAAGCTGCGTGTTGTCTTCTCGATCCCCGAACTGCGCCAAAAAATCCTGCTGACCCTGTTTCTGCTGGCAATCTACCGGATCGGGTGGCAAATCTCGCTGCCGGTGATTAATCAAAGGACGATTCAAGCCGCGTCTGGGACGGAATCCGGCGGGACGTTTGGCAATATGATCCAGTACGCGGCCGTCTTCAGCGCCAGCAACCTCAGCCAAGCCACGATCTTCGGCCTGGGGATCATGCCCTACATCTCGGCCTCCATCATTTTCCAATTGCTCGGCAGCGTCTGGAAGCCGATTGAAGAGCTGCAAAAGGAGGGTGAATCGGGGCGGAAGAAGATCAACGAGTACACGCGATACGTCACCGTCCTGCTGTGTCTGATCCAAAGCTGGTTCTATGTCAAGCTCTACGTGATGGGTGTCAATCCCGAAACGAACGTGGCGGAGCTCGTCAATCCAGCCTTCCGCGGAGCCTCCGGGAATCTGCATTTCGGCTGGCAAATCTGCGCCGTGCTGACCATGACCTGCGGCACAATCTTCCTGATGTGGCTGGGAGAACAGATCGACGAATATGGCATCGGCAACGGGATCAGTCTGCTGATTATGGCGGGAATTCTCGCTCAAATGCCCGGTGCCGCCGTCGACCTCTGGCAAAACTCGGAACGTCGCCTGACGGGTTTCGGAAGCGGGCAGATCGGAGTCGAGACGCTGGTCGTGCTCGCCTGCCTGTTCGTCGCCGTCGTGTTTGGCGTCGTGTTCATCACGTTGGGACAGCGCCGAATTCCGACTCAGAGCGCCAAGCACGTGCGCGGCCATCGTGTCTACGGTGGCACGCGTCAGTACCTGCCCCTGCGGATCAATCAGGCGGGTGTGATGCCGATCATTTTCGCCAGCAGCCTGTTGATGTTTCCGCAGATCATCTTCGAATGGTTGACTCGACTCTGGTCGGGATTTGGAAACGTCGCCGAGTTGTTTCGGAGCGGATCGTTCCTCTACAACTTGATGTACGTCGCGATGATTTACTTTTTCTGCTACTTCTGGACGGCGATCACGTTCAATCCGAAAGACATGGCGGACAATCTGAAGAATTACGGTACCTTCATTCCCGGGTATCGCCCCGGTAAGCGGACGGCCGATTACCTGGAGCGAGTCATGGTTCGGATCACGTATGTCGGGGCCGGGTTCTTGGCGCTGGTGGCCATCATCCCCACCATGATCTCGGGTTCCCTGGGCGTCAGCCCGATGGTGGCCAGCTTCTACGGAGGCACGGGGTTGTTGATCGCCGTCAGCGTGGCGTTCGATCTGGTCCAAAAAATTGACAGCCATCTGGTGATGCGGAACTATCCAGGGCTCTTGGAATCCTGACTCGGGAATCCTGACTCGGGAATCGTAGGTCCCCCGCCCGCATCCCCTCGGATTTTGCCGCGAGATCCTTTCGTGATATGCTCGCCTCGTGCCTTCACCGTC
Source organism: uncultured Planctomycetales bacterium (assembly GCA_963826795.1). GTDB lineage: Bacteria > Planctomycetota > Planctomycetia > Pirellulales > Pirellulaceae > CAWGYT01. The sequence continues at coordinate 192,622 of CAWGYT010000002.1, forward strand.
GTGAGGCGGGCATCCAGCCTGCCAGACATCGCTCACAACCCTTTTGCAGGCTGAACAGCCACGCCCCAGACGGTCCGCCAAGGGCGGGGTGGCCGTCGCTCGTCCGCCGCGGTGGGGTTCGCGTTCGCTTGGCAACGACGAGGTCCACGGCCAGGCGGCAACTGGCCATCGCTAATGGGTGCCGCATATGTTGATCGTATTCATCGGCCCGCCCGGAGCCGGCAAAGGCACACAGTCGAAACGGCTCGTGGACTACCTCGAGATCGTCCACCTCTCGACAGGTGATATCCTCCGCGCCGCCGTTGCCGCGGAAACCCGCCTCGGTGAACTCGCACGGGATTATCTGGACCAAGGCCGACTCGTTCCCGACGAGATCGTCGTCGACCTGATCGCGGATCGGCTGAGCCAACCGGATTGCGCCCCCGGCTGCCTTCTGGACGGATTTCCCCGTACCCTGCCTCAAGCGCGCTCGCTGGATCGAATGTTGGCCGACCAGGATCGCCAGCTGGATCTCGTCCTGGCCATGCACGTCGATGCGGAGGAACTCGGACGCCGGCTCGAGGGCCGCGCGGACCAGGAGGGCCGAGCCGACGACTCGCCGGAAACCATCCTCCAGCGGCTCGAAATCTTCGACCGCCAGACCAAGCCGCTGATCGACTACTTCCGTCGCCAGGGAGTCGTCCACGATATCGACGCGATGGGCACCCCGGACGAGGTCTTCCGTCGCATCCGCGCGGCCGTCGATCAGACGCGCCCCGACTAGAAACGACCGATGCTCAATCTCCGTTCGAATCGCGAAATCCAGATGATGCGCGCCGCCGGCCAACTGGTGGCCGAAGCTCATCGCGCGGTGGCCGCGGCGATTCGGCCCGGCGTCGCCACCGAGTCGCTTGACCAGATCGTCGAAGCCCTGTTCGAAGAAGCGGGCGCCGTTCCGCTCTTCAAAGGGTATCCAGGCCCCACGCCCTTTCCAGCCGTGACCTGTATCTCGGTTAACGAGGAGGTCGTGCACGGGATTCCGGGCCCGCGAATACTGCAGGAAGGCGACATCGCCAGCGTTGATACCGGCTGTCGACTGAATGGGTGGTGCGGCGACGCAGCCGTCACGCACGCCGTCGGACCGATCGCCGCCGACTTGCAGCACCTGCTGCAGACCACGCGCGGCGCCCTGGATTTGGCGATCGAGCTGCTTGGGCAACGATCGCGATGGTCCGAGGTCGCAGCGGAAATGCAAGAGCTGATCGAAGCCGCCGGCTGCAGTGTCGTACGACAGTTCGTCGGCCACGGGATCGGCCGCGAAATGCATGAAGCGCCGCAGGTCCCGAATTTTGTCAGCGACGAGCTGATCCGCAAGAAAGACTTTCGCCTGCGAACCGGCCTTGTGATCGCGATTGAACCGATGGTCTGCCTCGGGTCCCCCGAAGTCACCTGCCGCGACGACCAATGGACGCAGGTCACTCGCGACAAGTCCTGCAGCGCCCACTTCGAGCATACCGTCGCGCTCACGGCCGATGGCCCCGTCCGTTTGACCGACTGGGAAACGCGGTAACGCAACGTCCGGTCGTCCGGACCCGTCAACTGACTCCCAACGGGCAGGTAACTAGTGCTTTGTCACAGCTGAAATTGAGGGTTGGGTGGCCGGGGTCGAACGAAGTGAGCCCCCGGAAAATTGCGGTCTGGGGGCTCACTTCGTTCGACCCCAGGCACCCCAAAATCAAGCTGTGACAAAGCACTAGCCCCCTCATCCGGCCTTCGGCCACCTTCTCCCGCGAGGGGAGAAGGGACATGATCGAGGGGAGAAGGGACATGATCGAGGGGAGAAGGGACATGATCGGGGGGAGAAGGGACATGATCGGGGGGAGAAGGGACATGATCGGGGGGAGAAGGGACACGATCGGGGGAGAAGGGACACGATCGAGGGGAGAAGGGACATGATCGAGGGGAGAAGGGACACGATCGAGGGGAGAAGGGACATGATCGGGGGGAGAAGGGACATGATCGGGGGAGAAGGGACACATTCCTGTCACCTCTCCCGAGTCCGGGAGAGGTCGACGCGAAGCGGCGGGTGAGGGTTGATCTCGCCGCGGACCGCCGTCAGTCAGCTGGCAGCCAAGCGGGGATCTCGCCGTCGCCGGTCGGCTCGCCTTTGAGCAACCAAGCCAGGTTGAAGCGCGCCATCGTCCCTCCGCCCTGGGGACCGCCCTCGAACAGCAGGTAGATCCACCCCGCGCTGGGCGTGCCGGGCCGGCCGGCGTCGAGCGACGAGTAGCCAAACGGACCTTCGTAGACGAGTCGTTTGATGGGCCAGGTCTTCCCGCCGTCGAAACTGGCCCAAACCGTGCCGTGGTGACGGCCCTCGGGGCTCTCGATGTTGCTGAACAGGAGAATGTCACGAGCCTGAACTGGCAGGCGGACGAGCCCGCCCATCAGGCCGTAGGTCCGGTGCTGGTCGCCATCGGGCAGTACCTCGCAGATCGAAAGGTCGGTCCACGACGCACCCCCGTCCTTGCTGATCGCGGTCCAGCGCCGCAAGGGGTTTTCGCCCTCGGGGGCCCAATGCCGGCGTGAGTTGTAATAGATCCGTCCGTCGGAAAGCTCGGCCAACGTCGCCTCGCCCGTTCCGTTGGCAGGCAGCGGGTCGCTGGTCTGCCACGTCCGGCCGCTGTCGTCGCTAAAAATCGCGTTGGTGTAATGGTCTGGCCAGAGGGAGCGATCGTTTTGGCCAGCGTACCACCGCGTCGGCCGGATCAAACGACCTTTGTGTTCGCCGTGCCGCAAGGTAATGCCGTGCTCGTTCATGTGCATCGACGGCACGTTCCCGTTGCGACCCGGATGAATGACCGTCTCCTGGATTTGCCACGATTGGCCGTGATCGGGGCTGCGATAGACCGTGACCGGGGCCGGTGGATGTCTCGCTTCGACGAACGCCAGGATCTCGCCATTCGTCTCGTCGACCGTGACACCGCCGCCCATGAATCCCTTGCCGACCAGGATTTCATCGCCCCAGTTCGTGCCGCCGTCCTCGCTGCGGCGAACCTTGACGCCGTTCCAGAAAGCCAGCACGCTCCCGTCGGCGGCAACCACGACGTTCGGAAAGCGATCGTCCCTGAACACCTGCTGCATTTCCAACCGCGGTGGGCCGAGCAGTGGCCCGAGCGGACCTTCAACCGGCCGCTCCGCGGCCTGCCCAAGGGCCGCCGCGGCAGACCAGGCAGTCGCCAGGGTCGCCAATAAAATCAGTCGCATCGGGTGTCGCCTCCTCGTGCTGTGGCACAGCTGAGATTTCGGGTTGGAAAAGGGGTCAGGTCCCAAAAGCCGGAACGGCCCTTCGGGTGCATCGCACTTTTGGGACCTGACCCCTTTTCCCAACGCCCCTTTTCCCAACGCCCCTTTTCCCAACGCCTGGCGCTTAAGCGAGAATCTCGTTCACGACCTTTCCGTGCACGTCGGTCAAGCGATAGTCTCGCCCGCTGTATCGATAGGTCAGCTGTTCGTGATCGATCCCCATCAAGTGCAAGATGGTCGCGTGCAAGTCATGCACGTGGACCCGATTTTCGACCGCCGTCAAGCCAAACTCGTCCGTCGCACCATAGCTCACCCCCGATTTGACGCCGCCACCCGCCATCCACACGGTGAAACCATAGTGATCGTGATCGCGTCCTTTCTGCCCTTCGGACGTGGGAGCCCGCCCAAACTCGCCGCCCCACATCACGAGCGTTTCGTCGAGTAACCCGCGCTGCTTCAGATCTCGAATCAGCGCCGCGATGCCCTGATCGCACGCCTCGGCCAGCTTCCGGTGACCGTTCACGATGTCATTGTGACCGGTATCCCAGGCGATATCGTATCCGTCGATGGAATGCGAGAGTTGCACCATGCGAACGCCCCGCTCGACCAACCGCCGTGCCAGCAGGCATCCCTTGGCATATTCACTGTCGCCGTACAGGTCCAAGGTCGCTGGTGATTCCTGAGTCGTGTCAAACGCCTCGGGAACCGAGAATTGCATTTGAAACGCCATCTCCATCGCCTGAATACTGGCCTCCAGTTGCGCGTCATGTTGCTGCCGGGCAAGATCCAGTTGGTTCAGTCGTGCCAGCAGGTCGGCCTGCTCGCGCTGGGACGTTTTGGCGAGCCATGGATTTTTCAAGTCCGCCAGAATCTGCTCGGGATTCATCGAGTGGATATTGACGTAGGTACCTGCGTACGCGCCGGGAAGAAACGCGTTGCCCCAATTCGCGATTGTATTGCGAGGTTGCGCGCGGGGGCTCATCGCCACAAAACCTGGCAAATTCTGATTCTCGGTCCCGAGGCCATACACCAACCACGACCCCATACTCGGCCGACTGGGCTGCAAGTGCCCCGCATTCATCATCATCATCGCCCCGGCATGCTCGGGGATGTCCGTGTGCATCCCGTGCAGAAAGCACAGCTCGTCGACGACTTGCGCGACGTGAGGAAAAATCTCGCTGACCCATTTTCCCGACTGACCGTATTGACGGAACTTGTAAGGCGACGGCATCAAGCCCAGCTTGGTATTTCGAAGTGACTTGCGGTCCACCAGCTCGGGCCGCTGACCGGCGAACTTCTCGATCTGAGGCTTGTAGTCGAACGTATCGACCTGCGAGGGCCCGCCGGGCATGAACAGTTGAATCACATGCTTCGCCTGGGCCGCAAAGTGAGGCCGTTTCGCTGCGAGTGGCGAGCCGGCGTCGCTGAGGATTCCCGCCTGCGCCGTGCCGGACCCGAAACCCAGCGGTGACAACATACCGGCCAATCCAAGCGATCCGAAGCCGGCGCCGAGTCGTCGTAACGCATCTCGTCGGTCGATCGGCGGGAGTGGATTCGGGTGAAACATGATTACCTCACGTACATGAATTCATTGGAGCTAAGCAAGGCCTGCGCGTACTGCACCCAGGCCGTCAGCTCACCTTCGTCGCCGCGTTTCGATGCCAGGAACTCGCGCGCCACGCGTTGCTCCGTCGCTTCCGGACGGCGACCGTACAGCAGCTGGTAGGCGTGGGTGATTCGTCCTTCGTCGGTTGTGGATTCCCTCTCCAGCCGCGCGGCGAACGCTTTCGCTCGGTCAATAATGAAGCGACTATTCAACAGAAACAAGAACTGCTGCGGCACGATGCTGGAGTTGCGCTTCGCGACCGTCGCTCGCATCAACGGAAAATCGAAACGCCGCAGGAACAGGTCCGACTCAAACACATCTCCGTTGCGGCTCACCTTGGCATAGATCGTGCGGCGACGGCTCCCTGTGATCTCCGCGACCGGCGGACCACTGAGCGAATCGTCCAGCTCGCCACACACCGACAGCAACGAGTCGCGCCACGCCTCAACGTCCATCCGCCGGGGGCTCATCCGCCACAGGAGTCGATCGTCTCCGTCGGTGCGGAAAGATTCCGCGCAAAAGCCACTGCTCAACTGATACGTCGCGGAGGTCATGATTTGACGATGGAGTCGCTTGAGTGACCAGCCGTGGTGGACAAAGTCCGCGGCCAACCAGTCGAGCAACTGCGGGTGCGTCGGCAGCTCGCCCAAGGTTCCGAAGTTGCTGGGCGTGCGGACCAGACCATTCCCGAAATGGTGCATCCAGATTCGATTCACGAAGACCCGTGCGGTCAGGGGATTGCTGGGGCAGACGATGGCATCCGCGAGCTCGCGCCGACCGCTTCCGACGGCAAACCGAGGCGGGTCGTCACCGACCAGGATCCGCAAGAAACGCCGGGGCGCGAGTGCTCCGGTCTTGCGAAGATTGCCGCGGATCGCGACATGCATATCTTCGGCCCCGGTGTCGCGCAGCACATGGGCCGTGGCGGTATCCGGCCCGGGTTTCTGCTGCGAATCATTGCGATCGGTGACGGGTCGATTCGCGAGGTCACTCTTCTCTTGAGCTTCCAGCGGAAGGTCGTGAACCTCGCAATTCTTGAAAACGCCCGCGAGCGAATAGTAATCCTGGGTCGGGATCGGGTCGAACTTATGGTCGTGACACCGCGCACACGAACCGGTAATCCCCAGCAGTCCGCGGGTCAACGTGTCGACGCGATCATCCAGCGTCTCGCCGGTTGCCTGTGCCACGCTGTCCGGATCGCCTCCGTCGGACGAGTACGTTGGGCCCAGTGCGAAGAACCCGGTCGCAATCGCGTCGTCGGGGCCTCCCATCAGGTCCCCGGCAATCTGCAACTTGAAGAACTCATCAATCGGCTGGTCGCGGTTCATCGCGTCGATCACCCAATCCCGATACCGCCAAGCTTGGTTCAGGCTGCGATTGTCCAGAAAACCTCCTGATCCGTCGCTATAGCGGGCGACGTCCAGCCAGTGGCGAGCCCAGCGCTGTCCGTATCGGGGCGATTGCAGCAACTTGTCCACCCACTGGCCGACGGCAAGCTGACGGTTTTTCTGCGCCGCGCGGACGAACTCTTCAATCTCCTGCGGCGGTGGCACGACGCCGATCAAATCGACGTAGAAGCGACGGATCAGCACCTCGGGCGGCGCCGGGTCGTTCGCTTCAAGCCCGGCGCGCTGCCGACGCGCGGTCACGAAACAGTCGATCGGATTCATGATCTCGACGGTCGAAGGCCCGTTGCCCGAGTTCACCGCGGGCACAACCGGCAACGAAACAGACTGCCAGGCCCAATGGCTTGCGCGAGCCTCGCGCCAGTCAATGGGTTGGCCGCCCGCAACCGGAATCCCGGGCGAAGAGGTGACTTGCGGCCAAGGCGCCCCCATCGTCACCCATTGGGCCAGTGCCTCCACATCCTGGTCGGAAAGTTTGCGATCCGGTGGCATTTCGTTCGTTTCATATCGCACCGCCGCAATCAACAGGCTCTCATCGGGCTGGCCCACGACGATCGCAGGTCCCGATTCGCCCCCCTGGATCAACCCTTCGCGACGATCGACGTACAGCCCCGCCTTGACCTCCCGAGCGTCCGTGCTGTGGCAGTTGTAACAGTGCGCCACCAGCACCGGCCGGACCTTGCTTTCGAAGAACTCAAGCTGTTCTGCGGTGAACACCGACTCGCCAGCGTGCTCCGACTCGCCAGTTTTCTCCGAATCGCCAGCGTCGACCGAATGAACCGCGACGGCGAACGTCACGCTGGCAACGAGCAACATCAGAAGCTTGCGGGCCACGACAGTACCGTGAGGAATGCTGGAGGGCGGGACCGCGTCAGCCTAACATATTTCGGCCTCAAATCCCAGTTTCGGAACCAGATCACCTGTCCAGGTTCAGGCTGCCGCCGCGTCCGGGTCCCGAGGCCAGACGGCGCTACCCCGCCTTCTGTCGTTCTCTCCACGCCGGAAGATCGTGCGCCAGCAGTTGCTCGGCATAGTACCCGAGCCACGAGTAGCCATTGCGCCGCTCGTAGGAAATCTCGGCGAGTGTCGGCTTGGGGACTCCATCACGGCTGCAAAAAATGGGCGCGTTCGTTTCGATGTGATAGAACCGAGCCCACATCGGTCGTGCCTCGGGATCGGCCACGACGCGTTTGTCAGAGCCTTTCGGCGATGCCTCGTCCGCGACGACAACCACCTTGATGCCGCTCAATTTCACGCGCTCGAACCAGGCGACCGCGGCGTTGATCGCGCGGACCGTTGCCTCGTTCGGATCATCAATCTGCATCAGAAACCGCACGATGCCGACCGATTCACTTCCGCTGAGCGATGCCAGTTCATAAGAACGCGCCGGACGCGGCTCAAACGTGAGTTCATCGTGCTGGGCACACCACACCGTCGGCTGTCCGCCGACGACGACCTGACACTTCAGAATGCATTGAATTCCTCGCTCGACCGCCTCGGCGCAGCGAATCCGCAGCGGTTGCGGCACGAAGGAAAATTTCTCATCGTCGCGGGCGATGTCTCGCAGCAACGTCAGCACGCCGATCATGGCGTTGTCGTTAAAGGTAATGTGTTTCGAGTAACCTTTTGGATTCGGGTAAACTTGGGGCCAGCCCCCGGACGCGTACTGTGCATCCAGCAAGTACTCGATGCCTTTTCGCAGCGCCGGTTCGAGACGCGGATCCCGTGTCGCGCGGTAGGCATCGCACAGCAACCGAATCTCGGTGTAGGTCGCGCCGTTGTCGATGGTTGAATCCAACCGCGATTTGTTGTCAACGACTTGCTGACGTTCCGACTCACTCGGGATGTGCCGCCGGTCGTAGTTCTTAGGCCACCCGCCCGTGTCGCGCTGATACAGCAGAATCGTTTCCACGACCTCGGATGTGGAATCGGCGGGTTCCCGCGCCAGACACACTCCCGCAACGATCAGCCAGGCCAACAGGCCGCGATGGAGGTAACGACGCGTTGGCGACGACTGCTTGCGTTGGGCCAACTGCCGCCTTATCGTGAGTTCGATCGTCATCCAATTTCCCTCCTCGACTTGCCATGATCCGGCTCAGGGTAACTTGTTTTGAAGGGAGCTAAAAGTGCAGGCCATGTCATTCCGTCCAACTTGGCGTCTCGCCGGAATCGTGCTGGCGAGTATCTTCACGTTGTCCGCGACCGCCTGGGCCGAGGAAGGGTTCCAGTCGCTCTTCGATGGCCAGACGCTCGACGGCTGGCACCCGCGCGATGTCAGCTACTGGACGGTCGAAGAGGGTGCGATCACCGGTCGGATTACCCCGGAACATCCTTGCGCAGTCAATCAGTATCTGGTTTGGCAGGACCGCCAGCTGGCCGACTTCGAACTCAAATTGGAATCGCGGCTGCGTGGGCAAGGGGCGATCAACAACGGATTTCAGTTTCGCAGCTTGGTGCTGCCTGACGGCGACGTGTGCGGCTATCAAGTCGACAACAATCTGCAGACCGATTGGCTCGTGCGGTTGTACGACGAGTATGGTCGGCACACGCTGGCGATGCGCGGCGAGCGGACCGTCTTTGACCGGTCCGGCGGTCGAGTGACCGAGCGACTGGCCGAAGTCCCGGTCGAACCCTGGTTTCGTCTCGAGGACTGGCATGAGTATCATCTGAAGTGTGTCGGCAGCCGGCTTGAACTGCGAGTCGACGGCCGATGGGTCGCGGAAGTGGTCGACGATGATTGGCGGCGGCAGGATTTGCAAGGCGCGCTGGCGCTCCAGTTGCACAGCGGGCCGCCGACCGAGGTGCAGTTCCGCCACATCCGGCTCAGGCCAGTCGCCGCCGCGCCCGCCAATCGACGAGCCGGTTGAACGGTCGAGCGCCGAGAGGTCGCACCGCGACACGTTGGGCGATGCGCTGCTCGCCTGGTGGCCCCTCTTCGAAGGCGGCCACGGCGCGAGCCCGCCGTTGCAGCACATTCCGGCTTGGGAACAATTCGAACTGAACGTCCGTCCCGACGGTAACGGCGCAAGGCGCGAAAAGATCCTCCTGCTGAATGGGGCCTACCTGGAAAGCAAGCAGGGCGTGAATCCGGACGGCGATCGGCTGACCGTTTATCTTCGCTTGCGTGACCCGAACGGGCTGGAGCAAAGTCCGCTGCTCAGCCAGGTGGGCGAGGGCGACGAGGTGCAGTTCCAGCTCTTGAGTGCCAGCGTGCCCGAGTCCGACGCGCCGGTCGTGAAGTTTCAGGTCCAGACGGATCGCGAGCGGGGGACCGTGGAGTTTTCCGTGCGCGACATGGACCGGCAGGCATGGCACGATCTGGTGGGCCGCTACGACGGCGAATCGCTCAGCCTGTTCTGCGACGGTCAGCGGATGGCCCAATCGCCCTGCCATGGCCGGCTGATCGACGGTCCCGCACCTCTGCGGATCGGTGCTCAAGGACCGCCCGGCAGCACGGCACCCGATCGTTTTCGCGGCGAGCTGGCCGAAGCGGCAGTCTGGTCCCGAGCGTTATCGGACCACGAGATTACGCTGCTCAGCTCGCCTTAGGGTTGAAAAAGGGGTCAGGTCCCAAAAGTGCGAAGCACCCGAGGTTGAAAAAGGGGTCAGGTCCCAAAAGTGCGAAGCACCCGCAGGGCCGTTCCGGCTTTTGGGACCTGCCCCCTTTTTCAACCTTGCCCCCTTTTTCAACCTCTCGTGGCGAGTGCCTTACCGAGGGCTTGACCGGTAAAGCTCGCGGCCACCTGAGCGACTTCTTCGGGCGTGCCGGTCGCGACCACTTCGCCGCCTGCGATCCCGCCTTCGGGGCCCAGATCGATGATCCAATCGGCCGACTTGATCACGTCCAGATTGTGTTCAATCACGATCACGGTATTGCCTCTCTCGACCAATTGGCCCAGCACGCCCAGCAGGCGTTGGACATCGACGAAATGCAAGCCCGTGGTTGGCTCGTCCAGTAAGTACAGCGTCTTGCCGGTATCGACCCGCGCCAGTTCCGTGGCCAGCTTGATGCGCTGAGCCTCACCGCCGGAGAGCGTCGTCGAGGGCTGACCGAGCGGCAGGTAGCCCAGCCCGACATCGTCCAGGGTCTGCAGCAGTCGCAAGGTCGTGGCAAAGTTCTGGAAAAACTCGACGGCCTGACTGACGCGCATGTCCAGAACATCCGCGATCGATCGACCTCGGTAGCGCACGCGGAGCGTCTGGCGATTGAACCGAGCTCCCTGGCATTCGTCGCACGCCACGTACAGGTCGGGCAAGAAGTTCATTTCGATCTTCTGAACACCTTGTCCCTGACAAGCCTCGCAACGGCCTCCGCTGACGTTGAAGCTAAAGCGGCCCACGCCAAAGCCGCGCTGCTTCGCCTCGCGAGTCCCCGCAAAGATCTTGCGAATCTCGTCGAAGACGCCGGTGTAGGTCGCGGGATTGCTGCGCGGCGTGCGGCCGATCGGCGACTGATCGATCTGGACCACCTTGTCAATCTGTGACACGCCCCGCAAGCTGGAGTGGCGGCCCGGCTTGGGCGCCATCCCGCCCAGTCGGCGGGCGAGTGCCGGCGCCAAGGTTTCGTTGACCAGCGAGCTCTTGCCCGATCCGCTGACGCCGGTCACGCAAACGAGTGCCCCCAGTGGGAACCGCACGTCGACTTGCTTGAGATTATTGATCGAGGCCCCTTCGATTGAGATGGAGCGCGTCTTGGCGATCCGACGACGCTGAGTTGGAATCGGAATTTGCAGTCGACCCGACAGGTAGCGGCCCGTGATCGAGTCCGCATGGGCGCTGACCTCGGCCGGAGATCCCTGAGCAACCAGGCGTCCGCCGTCGGCACCGGCGGTCGGCCCCATGTCGATCAACTGATCCGCCTGGCGCATCATCGCCTCGTCGTGCTCGACAACCAATACCGTGTTTCCCAGCGACTGGAGCTCGCGCAACGCCTCGATCAATTGCTGGTTGTCGCGCGGATGCAAGCCGATCGACGGCTCGTCCAGGATGTAGCAGACGCCGACCAGACCCGAACCGATGCTGGTCGCCAGGCGCACGCGTTGGGCTTCGCCACCGCTGAGTGTTTCGGCGGGACGGTCGAGCGTCAAATAACCAACGCCGACTTTGTCCAGGAACTTGAGTCGATTGCAGATTTCCAGCAGCAGCGGGCGAGCGACCTCCTGATCGCCTCCTTCGAAGCACAGCGACGCGAAGAACTGCTGGGCCTGACCGACCGACATGGCCGTGATCTGGTGAATCCCCTTCCCTTCCAACCGCACGCTCATCGCCTCCGGCCGAAGGCGGGATCCGCGACAGGCCTGACAGGTCACGATGCCGCGATACGATTCGAGCTGGGTCAACCGTTTCTTGCGGGTCGTCGTCGAGTACTCTTTCTCGAGCAACATCAGGAGACCAGGAAACTTGAGATCGTCCCCCTGAATCAGTTGCTCAAAGGCCTTCGGCTTGAGCTCCGACAAGGGCGTCTTGAGGTCACCGCCGTGTGCCACCAGGAAGGGTTCCAGCGCCTCCTTTTGTTTACGCTGCGTGGCGGCGCCCAATCCTTTCCAGGGATCGACCGCATCGTCCTCAATCGAGAGGCTCAAGTTAGGCAAGACCAGCTCGGGGTCGAATTCCTCGACCGCCCCCAGTCCTTCGCAGACCGGACAGGCACCGTAGGGGCTGTTGAAGCTAAACGTCCGAGGCTCCAGCTCTTCGTAACTGAGGTTGCAGTCCGGGCAGGCGTACTCGGTACTGAACAGCTCGTTGTTCCACTCCGCCGGACCGCCCCCGGGCGGCTCACGATCCGGCGTCAAGTAGCAGGCGATCGCCATTCCCTCGCCGTGCTGGACCGCCAGGCGAACGGATTCCCCCACGCGCGCCCGCACGCCGGGCCGGATGATCACGCGATCAATCACGGCATCAATCTGATGCAGCTTGCGCGGATTCAGCTCGGGAATCGACTCCAGATCGTAGACCACGTCATCGACCCGAGCCCGGACGAAACCCGCCTTGCGAATCTTGCCGAAGATCTCCTTATGGCTCCCTTTTCGCCCCCGGACCAAGGGAGCCATGATCATCACCTTGGTGCCTTCCGGAAAGGCCAGCAGGCGATCCTGAATCTGCTCAATCGGCTGCTGGCAGATCTCGCGCCCACACCGGTAGCAGTAGGCGCGCCCCAGCCGAGCCATCAGCAGCCGGAGGTAATCGTAGATCTCGGTGACCGTCGCGACCGTGCTGCGGCGGCTCAACTGCCCCGCTCGCTGGTCAATGCAAATCGTCGGCTGCAGCCCCTGGATCAAGTCGACGTCGGGCCGCTGCATTTGATCGAGAAACTGGCGGGCGTAGATCGAAAGACTCTCGACATATTGTCGCTGGCCTTCGGCGTACAGCGTATCGAATGCCAGGCTGCTCTTGCCCGACCCGCTGGGGCCGGTGATGACGACGAAACGGTCCCGGGGTACGTCCAGATCCAAGTTCTGCAAATTGTGGACTCGCGCCCCGCGAATGCTCACGTGCCCATTCGGCGTTGGCGTCGTCACATTCACCGGGGGCGGGTTGCCCGTCATCGCTGCTCTGCCCATGAATTCCACTGCAGGGTAAACTTGCTACCGTATCAGAGCGGCTGAGCGGCCAGCAAGCGTTTGCAACCGCGTCCCGGAGACGAAGCCAGTGGCGGGCGACCGCAAACAAATCGAACGAGGCGGATTAGCGCCCTACGCGACTCCCAGCGAGGCGTCACGGGGACGCGAATACCCGGAAGCGGTGCACCCTTATCGGGGGGCATTTCAGCGGGATCGGGACCGGATCGTGCATTCCGCCGCGTTTCGCAGATTGAGCGGCAAGACACAGGTCTTTACGGGCAACATGGGCGATTATCACCGGACTCGGCTCACCCACACCATGGAAGTCGCGTCAATCGCTCGCACGATCGCTCGGGTCCTGCGGTTGAACGAGGATCTGGTCGAGGCGCTGGCGCTGCTGCACGATATCGGGCACCCGCCGTTCGGCCACGCCGGAGAAGATGCCCTGGCAGGCTGCCTGGCGGACCATGGCGGCTTCTCACACAACCGGTTTGCGCTCACCCTGGTGCGTGAGCTGGAACGTCCGTATCCGCATTATCCCGGTCTGAATCTGACATACGAAGTGCTCGAATCCCAGCAGTCCCGCGCGGAAAAGGACACGCACGCGGTCCGGCCGCGGCTGGAGGCTCAAGTGGTCGATACCGTCGACAGCTTGGCTTACGACGCCCACGATGTCGACGACGCCGTCAAACTCGGCCTGCTCCGACTGGAAGAATTGCTCGACATCCCCTTGGTCGCCCAGTGCCACCGCCGGGTGCTTGACCGCTTTGGACCCCTGCACGGTAAAATGCTGCGTCGGGCGCTGGTCCACGAGCTGATCGACCTGCAGGCCGGCGATGTCTTGCGGCATAGTGCCGAGGCCTTACAGGTCGCCGGGTACCCGTCCGCCGAAGACGCTCGACAGGGACCGGTTTGCATCGAGCTAAGCGCATCGCTGGCCGCGCAGAAGCGTGAGCTGGAGCGGTTCTTGTTCGAACAAGTTTACCGGCACCGGACACTCGTGGCCGGACGCCGAGAGGCCCAGCAAAAGCTCCGCCGACTCTTTCAGTTTTACCGTGACCATGCGGATCAGCTCCCCGAAAAATTTCGGCGCCGCAGCGAACAGGTCGGGCTGCCACGTGCCGTCGCCGACTATCTGGCGGGCATGACCGATCACTACTGCCTGGCCCAGTTCGGCCGTTTGGAATAGGCTCACCCACTGCATTCAGAACCAAGGCCCTGTCGGAAGCCGGCTGCCGAGCGATCAGCCCCTTTTGGCAGGGTAGGGTCAATGATAGGCTGCTAGTCCTGTGTCACCGCTTGATATTTGGGCTTTTGGGACCTGCCCGCTTTTCCCAACCCGTTCCGGCTCTTGGGACCTGACGCCTTTTGCCAACTCGGGAGCTTTCGCTGCGCCAACATGAATAATATGGCTCTGATCATCCTCCGTTGCGCCTTCTTGTTCGTTTCCATCGGGCTCTCCGTCACGTTTATCCAATCGGATCTCTTACCGGAGGAGCCGGCTTGGTCGCCGTTTGCGGTCTTCGCACTGGTCGTGGGCCTGGCCTGTGCCGTGATCGGAGTGGATGCGCTGCTGCCGCGGAAGCGGATTGAGACGATTACGGCGGTCTATTTCGGGATCTTGATCGGCTTGTTCTTGACCTACATCATCGGCATCGCGTTGACGCCGATCATCGGGGCCACCTTCCGCAGTCCCGTCCAACTGATCTTGGGAATGATTCTTTGCTACACCTGCATCAGCGTCTTGATCCAGACCAAAGACGATTTCCGCTTCATCATTCCCTACGTCGAGTTCGCGAAAGAGGTCAAGGGGCTGAAGCCTTACATCCTGGACACGAGTGTCGTGATTGACGGGCGAATCGCGGACGTGGTCGAAACCGGCTTGTTGGACAATCAACTGATCATGCCGCGCTTTGTGCTCGCCGAGCTCCAGACGATCGCCGACAGCGGCGAAAAACTCCGCCGCAGTCGCGGTCGCCGAGGACTTGACATCTTGAACCGCCTGCGGACGACTTCGGGCGTCGATTTGAAGATCTATGACCGCGAGCTGCCGGAGATGGCCAATCAACCGGTGGACATGAAGCTGGTGCTGCTCGCCCGCCGACTCGAGGGCAAACTCGTGACAGGCGACTACAACCTGAACAAGGTGGCCCGCCTGCACAACGTGGATGTGCTGAACCTGAATGACCTGGCCAACGCCCTCAAACCGGTTTGCCTGCCCGGTGAACAGGTGACCGTGCGAATCGTGAAGGCGGGCGAGGAGGAAGGCCAGGGAGTCGGCTACTTGGATGATGGCACGATGATCGTGGTGGAGGGCGGGCGAACGCACATCAATCAGACCGTCCGGATCGCGGTCACCAGCGTGCTTCAGACCAGCGCCGGCCGAATGATCTTCGGACGATTCGAGGGCCTCACGAAAGAGATCGACGAGTGAGCGCGAAGTCGGAGCCGGCGGCTGGGCGGCTGGCGATCGGGACAGCTTAGGTGAAGGTGGTCACCGTGGACGAGCGGCTGGAACGGAACTTGGAAGCCATCCTGGCCTCGCCCACCTATCGTTTGGCCGAACAGGATACGGCGTTTCTCGCGATCCCTGATCTCCGTCCGATCCGCATGCAGCTCGAGCTGCTCAAGTGCGAAATGGCGATTGAGTCGCAGGGCATCGAATCGACGATTGTCGTCTTTGGTGGCACGCAGATTGTGGAGCGGCACGAAGCCGAGCGGCGGCTGGACGCGGCACGGCAGCAGCAACGCCTCGCGCCGGATGACGCGGGTCGCCAGCGACAGGTGGCGCGTGCCGAGCGCGTCCTGGCCAAGGCCCGGTACTACGACGAGGCCCGCGAATTCGGGCGGATCGTCTCAACGACCTGCCAGACCGAAGGCAAATGCGAGTTCGTCGTGATCACCGGCGGCGGGCCGGGCATCATGGAGGCGGCCAATCGCGGGGCCTACGACGTCAACGCCAAGTCGATCGGCCTGAATATCACGCTGCCCGCCGAACAGACGCCGAACCCCTACATCACCCCCGAACTCTGCTTCCAATTCCACTACTTCGCGCTCCGCAAAATGCACTTCCTCCTGCGCGCAAAGGCCTGGTGGTGTTTCCCGGCGGCTTCGGGACCCTGGATGAGCTGTTTTGTACCCTGACTCTACGGCAAACCCAGCGGATGCAGCGGCTGCCGATTATTCTTTACGGCACCGAGTACTGGCGGCAGGCCGTGAATCTGGAATTCTTGGCCGACGAAGGCGTGATCGCCGATCACCACCTCGAGCTGTTCGCGTATGCCGACAGCCCCGCCGAGGCCTGGGAGAAAATCGCCCGCTTTCATGCCGGGCCCAGCGGCGATTGACGCGATTCGGCCACGACACCAGGTCAGCAGGGGGCTCGGGGGCTCGGGGCTCGGGGCTGTGGACCCACCGCGTTTGGCTTACAATGCGACGCCGCGCCGGTTTTTTCCCCTCCGCCTGCCACGAGGAACTCACGTGATTGCGATCGCACGAAGGAGGCGTCCGATGGGAACGCTTCGCTGGTTACTCGCACTGGTGCTGGCCACTGTTGGTTGCGGCCCCCAACCCGCGCAAGAGCCCGCCTCGTCGGCCACCAAATCCCCGATCGCCGCCGCGCAACTCAAGGGCGAGTCAAAGCCCGCGGCCGCCGAGCCATCGGTCGAGATCCCGGAGGGCACGCCCGAGGAATTGTTCGCATTTCTCGAGCAGCTGGAACTGCGCGAGTTGGGCACGCCGGAAGGCAACGAATCCGAAGATGCGCCGGCCCGCGCGGAGTCCGAACAGGCGATGTCCATCCAGCGCGTGATGCAAGCCCGAGTCGCCGTCGCTGAGAAAATCCTGGCGCGCTCCGTTCCGGAGGAGACGCGGACCCGCGCCATCCGGATCAAGCTGGATGCGCTGCGCACGCTGGCCGCACTCGATCCCGATCGCGGGGCAAAGCCATACCAAGCATTCGTCGACCGCTTGATGCAGGGCAGCGACCCCTTCCTGCGACGAATGGCCCAAGTGTCGCAGTTCCAGGCCCAAGTCAACAAACACCTCGCCGAAAGCGAGCAGGGCGGGGGCTCCGAAGGGGATGGCAAGCCGTTGCTCCAGAAACTCGAAACGCTGCTCGCCGACCCGGAGGCCGGTCCGGAAACCTTGGACGCCACGCGGGACGCCTTCGGCTGGGTATTTCAAGCCGGTGACATTGAAACCGCCACCGAAGGCTTTCTCCGAATCGGCCAGCGATTCCAGTCGCATCCCGACGAAAACCTCGCGGCAGAAGCCAACTCGCTGGTCAGTCAGGCCACCAACATCCGGTTGGCCCAACTGGCGAAGTCCGTCGTCGACGGCAAGCAAGGCGCGCTCGAGGACCTGCTTGCCGAAATGAAAACTCTGGTCGCCCCCGAAAATCACAATCCCAACGCGCTGGCCTACGCCATGCAAACCGCTCAGTTCTTCGAGTTCTCCGGATACGCGCGCGAGGCCCAACAGGCGTATCAGCTGATTCTGGAGCGTTACCAGAACGATGACGATGCCCAGCTGGTCGCCGACGTCCGGCGAAGTGTGACCCTGGCCCAACGACGATTGGGGCTGGTCGGATCCGAGCTGAAGATCGAAGGAGTTCGCATCGGCAGCGACTCGTTCAATTGGGACGACTATCGAGGCAAGTGGGTCCTGGTGTGCTTCTGGACGACCTGGCACACCGGTTGGCCGCAGGAGCTACAAAACATCCGGCAGGCGATCGGCCCGTTCCGAGACCCTCCGATCGAAGTGGTCTCGATCAGTCTGGACGACGATCGGAATCTCTTGGAACGCTATCTCCGCGAGAATCCGACCGCCTGGCCCGTGGTTGTCGACCCCGATCCGAACGCGGCGGGCTTCGAAAACGCAAACGCCGTCCGTTGCGGAGTCGAAGCGGTCCCCTTCATCCTGCTGGTCGATCCCACCGGCAAGGTCGCCGATATCCACCTGATGGGCGAACGACTCGCGACCGTACTCCAGCAAAAGATCAAGCGCCCCTAAGGGGTCAGGTCGATTTCTCGTGGAAAAATAGGAGGGCTGGGTAATGAACCCAGGCCATTCCACGTGTTCATTGATTCCGCCGGGTGTCCCCGAAACCGCGCAAGGCTCCCATTGCCCGCAGTCGACGGCGAAAAAAAGTCCTGACCCCTTTTTCCCCACCTTATGAGGTAATGGAAATCTTCGCAGGGCCCTGTAACGGACGGAGTGTTCTTCCGCTTGGAGAGATACGGAAACAACACTTACCACCCCCAAACAGGAGTCCTTGCCATGAAGTGCTTCAGCCAACTCACGCTCGTCACGCTGCTCGGTTGCATCCTCGTTGTCCCCGCCGTGGCAGCCGAACGACGAACGACGACAAGCCGCTCAACTGAATCGGCTCGATCGCGGACGACGACCGGCACCCGCAAGCCGAACACCACGCTCGGAAACCCTTCCGCCAAGCAAGTCGCGAACACGCGGCGTACGAAGTTCAGCAGCACTCAGCCGACAGGCCGCCGCGTCGACGCCACGAAGCTGATGGAGCGACCTTCGAATCCGAAGACCTACGGTCCTCCCGCGAAATTCGTACCCGGGCCGACCAAGAACCAGCCGCTTCAACGTCCTAATTTTTCCGCCAAGCAACCGTCGCCGACGAAGGTCCAACCAGAACTCTCGAAGTTTCGCGGTCAGCCCTCGCAGATGACGATTGGCCGGCCGGAGGAAGGCTTGACGCGGAAGAGTCGCCCCCAAGTTGGCGGTCGCGTCAAGGCGACGAACGTCATCGACGACTCCCAGAAATTCGCGCAAGACGTGGTTGAAGTCATCAAGCGGAACCCCGGCACCGGCGAGCCTCAGGGGCCCTCCCCTTCGGAGATTCTGGCGGACAAGATTGACCGCGCCGGCCGCGCCGCGGAGCAGGCGATCGACGATCCGGTCGGCAGTGCGAATCGCGTTGGGCGAGCGGGCCGCGAGTTCGTGGAGAACCAGGTCGACATCGCTCAGGAGCAAGGCCGTCAGGTGGTCAGCGAGTTGGAGCGGCAAGCCGAAGCGGGTCGCCGCCAGGTGGAAGAAACCGTCCGTGGGGTCAGCGAGACCGCCAAGGATTACTACGACAGTGCCGTCGACGCAGGCAACTGGGCGGGTCGAGAAGTTCAAGCGGGATTGGAGCAAGTTGCCCGGGAGACGCAGCCCGTGATCGATGCCACCGCGGGTGCCGTCGAACGAGTCGGGGGTGCCGTCGGTCGCAAAGTCGACGCGGCTCGGGAAGCAGGCGAGCAAGCCGCCGACGCCGCTCAGCAAGCCGCACAGCAAGCCGCCGACGCAGCCCAGCAAGCGGCTGAGCAAGCAGCCCAGGCCGCCCAGGAAGCTGCCCAGGCCGCTCAGGATGCAGCCCAGCAGGCAGCCGCCGAAGCGGCTCAAGCGGCTCAGCAAGCAGCCCAACAGGCGGCCGAGGCGGCCGAACAGGCAAAGGAGGACGCCAAGAGCGGTGCCCAGGACGCCGTCCAAGACACCGCGGACGCCATCAACAACTTCATCGACGGACTTTTCTAGAGCCGAGAACTGGCGTTGAGCCGAACGTGAGCAACGGGGCCCGAGTGAATTCGCTCGGGCCCCTCTTTCTTGTTGGCGAGGCATGTTCGCCAACATGAGGGTGTAAGTCCCTCATCCAACTTGATGTAGGTGAAGGATTAGTGAAGCGCAAGGGCGCTCTCGCGAGGCGGCGTCTGAAGGCAGCGCGGAGCAGAGTCGCGGCCAAACCGACCCCCAACAAACGAACCCAAACAAACCCAGGCGGTCTCGATCCGGTTCGGCTCGACTCTTGCTTAGTCGGGCCTGATGCCTGCCGCTTGCCGGCGGGCATCTTGCGACGATCGGCAAAAATCGAGTCCAACAGGATTGAGACCGTCTGGGATCGTATCTGAAACCGCGCTTTTCGGCACACCCATGTTCTGGGTTCGGGGTATTCTTGTTGAACGCTCAATCCCACCATAAAAAGCAGAGTGCTCCATTTCGATACGCTTGCGTCAAGTCGTCCGGCAATTCCGTGGAAATGTCATCGAAGTCGGGGCACAAACGGACCAACTGATTGTGAAGGTCGAGCGGTTGGCCGATCGGCTTGAAACGAATCGCGACGAACGACTTCGCACAACCAAGCAATTCAAATGGGTTCTGCTCATGAATCGCCGATAACCTGTTCACGATGTCCCGAGTTTTGAGACTGTAATTGGGAGCGCTGGTTTTTGACGCACAAACGGCAGTTGCCCAATCGTCGGATGCGATAAGCAGAAGTTTGACCTTCGCGCTCAAGCGGTTTACATCGTCTTGATAAATCAACATCGCACCGATGTCCCTGGCATCCGCCTGCATAGGTTCCAAGCGTTTGAGGCCATCGTCCGACTCGTCTTTATTGTCACCAGGTGGCAATTGCGACAGCTTGACCGAGTACTGTAGCAGTGCTCGACAGCCGCGAACGGGTTTGGCTTCGCAACCAAGTGAAGAACTCAACTGCTCGGCAAATTCTGTAAATCGACTGCTGCATTCCGACTTGCGAATCTTCGCCAGTTGCGCTTCAGCGACTTCGAACCGATCCTGACTTTGCTGAAGTTCGAGAATTGACTTTAGATAGTCGTACGTATTTTTCCGGTTGGCTCTTGCCAGGTCCAACACCGACGCCGAATTGTGTGGCAGAACTCTTGGCAGCAGACTTACGTCCTGTCCACGCGCTTTCATGGCATCGAGTTCGGCTTCGCGTTGCCGTTGTCCCGACAGGTTGGGTTCAGTCGAAACCGTTGGATCCGCTCCTGCTGCTAACAAAACGTCGATGACATCAAGGGTTTTGGCGTGTGCTTTGTGTGCTGCAATGAGAAGAGGTGTTACCCCGGTGTTGAGTCGTTCGTTCGGATCGAGCCCCCGGTCGATCAGCCGTTGAGCGAGTTTTCCAGCCCCCTTGCGATTGAGTTGGAACAGATGCGACCAAAGATAAGTTGTCTCTTCGCCCTCCGGACAGCCCCCCCGCATAAGGTCGTGAGGGTCAGCCACACGATCAAGCAGGGTATTGGCCAGTTCGACGCCACCTGGCTGCGCGAGAGCGCGACTCCAGGGGCAATGCGAGGGTTTAGGCCAGTTTGCAGTGGGATCAGCGTCCAAACTCAGAAGAGTCGCAAGGCATTCCGCCTGGTCGCTTTCGATAGCAATCATGAGAGGCGTGCGTCCCTGTCCGTCGAGCCCGTTCACATCGGCGCCTGCCGCAACAGCGGCGGCAATTTGGCCGTGGTTCCCCTGAGAAACGATGTCGTGGATGTTCACGTGTGACGAACCCCCCTTGTTCATGAAATCAACGCGCGGGCCTTCCCTTCCAGCATGTCCGAAAACGTGACTCTTTCGAAGAGGCTGAGTTGAGGCATCAAAGGTGAACCGCCCGCCGTCGACGAAGTCCCCGCGGCGACGTTGACCGCAAAGCGGTCGTAATCAGACACGAGAGATCCCATTACCTTCCTGACAAAGGACCACGATCACCCGGTCGCGGCAGTTAACTTTGAATTCAGAAAACGCTGGCCACCGCCACTCCGGAGGATGGCATGGGTCGGCTTATTGTTGTCCTTCACCTCGCTGCGGACGATGGCACATTACATTGATGACGACTCCGTTTGGGTCGGTGACGTGGAAACGACGCACGCCCCACGGCTCGTCCGTCAACGGATAGACGATCGGGTACCCCCGCGCGACAGCTTCCTGGTGGGCACGGTTCACGTCGGCGACCTCGATGCTGAGGGACATCGACCGCTCGGCGGCAGGCGGAGTTTCGCCCCGAACGATGCTGATCTGGGTCGTGGGGTTGTCGGGTGAGACATAGGTGACGATCCACCCCATATCCATTCCCACCCGCAGCCCGAGGAAACCGGCGTAGAAGTCGCGGCACATGTCGGCGTGGGAGCTGATGATGTTGGGAACAATTCGTCGAATTTCCATCTGGCCACTCGAAGTTGTCTGAGGCCGAACACCTATCGTAACCGCGTACGAACGGAAGATTGTGATTTCAGAAGCCGCGGTAGTGACTGCTCCGGTTACGGTTTTGTTCGCCACATCTTTCAGTCCCAAAACCAGTAGATTGCACCAACTGGATCTCGGAACGATATCGCGGCAGCTGCGGCTAACATCAAGGCATAGATGCTCAGACAGACGATCCGATTCGCAATTGTTGGAACTTTCGAAAGCTGAGCAAACGGTTGAAAAAAGCACCACAGCAAACCCGTCGGAACGAATAGCGGCCACGCAACGGATAACAGTGCCGCAGTGACACCCAACGGAACACACGCCGCGTTGGAGAAATCATGCTTGGGAATCTCGCCGAAAACCGGTGGCGATCCCAATGAGAAAGTCGTAATCGCCCAACAGCCGTGGATCAGTAGCAATGGGATGATCGGATAAAGGTAGACGAACCACCAAAGTACCGCCTTGATACGCAGACCGACCATCGGTACCCCGCGCTCAATTGTAGCGATGTAAGGATTGGTTTGTGGCATGTTCTGATGGCGAACGATTGCGCTCACTCGGTCGCCGGAATCGATTCCCCATCAGAAACACGCGTTGTCGGCGACTCGGGTGCAACGCTTCTGCGCTGTGTTGGTTCAGCGGAAACTGGAAGTTAGGACCTGCGCGGAAATAACTTACCGGATTGGTATTGGTCGATTGTTGGGATTGGTGAATACTTGGATGCATGCCGGATGCACACGTAGTTGAATGGATTCGCGAGAAGTTTGTCAACCTTGCGGAGTCGTTGGATGAGCGCGGCCGCAGGCGCTGGGCCGCGATTGAAGCAAGATCGTTGGGGCACGGTGGTATTGCCGCGGTCACGGAAGCGACCGGAATGTCCGATCGCACCATTCGTACTGGAATCAAAGAACTCGAATCCGGCCAATCTCCTCCGCTGGGGCGACAACGTCGACAAGGGGCGGGTCGACGATCACGAAAGGCGGAGCAACCGTCGCTGCTTGCTGCATTGGACAAGATTATTGCGCCAACGACTCGAGGTGAGCCGACCAATCCGCTGCGATGTCCAAACGCAGGTCCAAACGCAGACGGTCTACGTAACCACCAAACGCAGACGGTCTACGTAACAAACCCACAAACAAACCCAGACAAACAAACCCAGACGGTCTCAATTCTGTTCGGCTCGATTCTTGCGTAGCCGGCCAAGATGCCCGCCGCTCGCCGGCGAAAGATTCACGTTCGCTGCTAAATCGTGCATCGACAGTAAAGTAGCAGCAGTAAAGTAGGCGGTCTACCCTGTAGTTGCATAAAGGATTCTTTGCGAGTGTGAGTTGGACTGAGAAAACCAGGGGTCTTCGAACTTGCCATCGCTTGTTGCTGGATCTCACATCCGGTGAGATCCAGGGGCACCGGGAGGGCGAGGCTCCTGCCGAGCCGCAGGAGCGGAAGACGCTGTCAAAGAAGGCTCAGCAGGAGCTTCGCCCTCCCGAAGGCTTGGCCACAAAGCAGTTTTTCTGCAACGCTGGGGTCTAGTAATCGAGTCCAGGTAGACCGTCTGGCAATCGAGAGAGTCGTGAGGTAGACCGTCTGGGAATCGATCGTCTGGGAATCGATCTCCGCGCGAACAGGATTGAGACGGTCTAGTAGTCGAGTCCAGGTAGACCGTCTGGGAATCGAGGCTCCTTCATCCTGCTGGTCGATCCCACCGGCAAGGTCGCCGATATCCACCTGATGGGCGAACGACTCGCGACCGTACTCCAGCAAAAGATCAAGCGCCCCCTAAGGGGTCAGGTCGATTTCTCGTGGAAAAATAGGAGGGTTGGGTAATGATCCCAAGCCATTCCACGCGTTCGTTGATTCCGCCGGTTGTCCCCGAAACCGCGCAAGGCTCCCATTGCCCGCAGTCGTCGGCGAAAAAAAGTCCTGACCCCTTTTCCCCCACATTAAGAGGCAATGGAAATCTTCACAGGGCCCTGTAACGGACGGAGTGTTCTTCCGCTTGGAACTTAGGGGTCAGGTCGATTTCTCGTGGAAAAATAGGAGGGTTTGGTAATGATCCCAAGCCATTCCACGCGTTCGTTGATTCCGCCGGGTGTCCTCGAAACCGCGCAAGGTTCCCATTGCCCGCAGTCGACGGCGAAAAAAAGTCCTGACCCCTTTTTTCCCCGTGGTTGTCGACCCCGACCCGAACGCGGCGGGCTTCGAAAACGCAAACGCCGTCCGTTGCGGAGTCGAAGCGGTCCCCTTCATCCTGCTGGTCGATCCCACCGGCAAGGTCGCCGATATCCACCTGATGGGCGAACGACTCGCGACCGTGCTCCAGCAAAAGATCAAGCGCCCCTAAGGGGTCAGGTCGATTTCTCGTGGAAAAATAGGAGGGCTGGGTAATGAACCCAGGCCATTCCACGTGTTCATTGATTCCGCCGGGTGTCCCCGAAACCGCGCAAGGCTCCCATTGCCCGCAGTCGACGGCGAAAAAAAGTCCTGACCCCTTTTCCCCCACCTTAAGAGGCAATGGAAATCTTCACAGGGCCCTGTAACGGACGGAGTGTTCTTCCGCTTGGAGAGATACGGAAACAACACTTACCACCCCCAAACAGGAGTCCTTGCCATGAAGTGCTTCAGCCAACTCACGCTCGTCACGCTGCTCGGTTGCATCCTCGTTGTCCCCGCCGTGGCAGCCGAACGCCGAACGACGACAAGCCGCTCAACTGAATCGGCTCGATCGCGGACGACGACCGGCACCCGCAAGCCGAACACCACGCTCGGAAACCCTTCCGCCAAGCAAGTCGCGAACACGCGGCGTACGAAGTTCAGCAGCACTCAGCCGACAGGCCGCCGCGTCGACGCCACGAAGCTGATGGAGCGACCTTCGAATCCGAAGACCTACGGTCCTCCCGCGAAATTCGTACCCGGGCCGACCAAGAACCAGCCGCTTCAACGTCCTAATTTTTCCGCCAAGCAACCGTCGCCGACGAAGGTCCAACCAGAACTCTCGAAGTTTCGCGGTCAGCCCTCGCAGATGACGATTGGCCGGCCGGAGGAAGGCTTGACGCGGAAGAGTCGCCCCCAAGTTGGCGGTCGCGTCAAGGCGACGAACGTCATCGACGACTCCCAGAAATTCGCGCAAGACGTGGTTGAAGTCATCAAGCGGAACCCCGGCACCGGCGAGCCTCAGGGGCCCTCCCCTTCGGAGATTCTGGCGGACAAGATTGACCGCGCCGGCCGCGCCGCGGAGCAGGCGATCGACGATCCGGTCGGCAGTGCGAATCGCGTTGGGCGAGCGGGCCGCGAGTTCGTGGAGAATCAGGTCGACATCGCTCAGGAGCAAGGCCGTCAGGTGGTCAGCGAGTTGGAGCGGCAAGCCGAAGCGGGTCGCCGCCAGGTGGAAGAAACCGTCCGTGGGGTCAGCGAGACCGCCAAGGATTACTACGACAGTGCCGTCGACGCAGGCAACTGGGCGGGTCGAGAAGTTCAAGCGGGATTGGAGCAAGTTGCCCGGGAGACGCAGCCCGTGATCGATGCCACCGCGGGTGCCGTCGAACGAGTCGGGGGTGCCGTCGGTCGCAAAGTCGACGCGGCTCGGGAAGCAGGCGAGCAAGCCGCCGACGCCGCTCAGCAAGCCGCACAGCAAGCCGCCGACGCAGCCCAGCAAGCGGCTGAGCAAGCAGCCCAGGCCGCCCAGGAAGCTGCCCAGGCCGCTCAGGATGCAGCCCAGCAGGCAGCCGCCGAAGCGGCTCAAGCGGCTCAGCAAGCAGCCCAACAGGCGGCCGAGGCGGCCGAACAGGCAAAGGAGGACGCCAAGAGCGGTGCCCAGGACGCCGTCCAAGACACCGCGGACGCCATTAACAACTTCATCGACGGACTTTTCTAGAGCCGAGAACTGGCGTTGAGCCGAACGTGAGCAACGGGGCCCGAGTGAATTCGCTCGGGCCCCTCTTTTTGTATGGCGACCCCTCCAAGTGGCCTTTCTTTCATCCCATTCGCCATCGGATGATTCCGCCGGCAGCGAACGAGCGGTCGCCACGGGAACAAGAGGACATGTAACAGATCGACGATTCCCACGCTTCATTCAGAGTGCTGATTCTTAAACCTTCGAACGGGAGATCTTCGATGTCCAAGCCGAACCGGACGATTGCCAACCTGACGATTGCCAGTCTATTTCTCTGTCTTGCGTTGACGAACCTCGCCCCAGCTCAATCCATTCGCGGATGCAGATCGGAAGTGACCGGAACTGGCCACTCGAACCGGTCCCGGGTCTGCGCCACATGTGGCGCCTTCAAGAGGCCAGGGTTCTCGAACCCTCGCGAGTCAACCGACATCCTCGTCTCGTTCCATGAAACACCGGTTCAGCAACGATTCGCGCCACGTTCTTTCTTCGTCGCGAGGAATGAATCTCGCTGGCTCTGCGTCGACGTCACTTTTGAACCCAAACGCGGCTGGCGGGCCTTCCGTCCCTGACACGACAATGACGCGTAACTCACTTGCTTCCACCAAGCGTGAGACGCGTGGGTCGACCGCCAATCTCGAGCATCGCACGACTGCCACGCGACGTTCAGCGGACGGCGAGTCACGGACGCTCGCAGCCACCAGCGCCGACGCGAACGAAGTCCCATCTGAGCAGCGCGACCGCCGAAATCGTGTCATGACGTTCGTAAGAGATCAAGTCATGCCCCGTCTCGCGGACTACGCCCAGCATGCCGGCGAGAGATTCCCAACAGCGGCTCCGGCGGAAGTTGTCACATCGATGGACTCGGACTACCCGGCAGAGGCTGCAAGCGCAGATGTCGGAGAGACCGACGTCGAGCAGTTGGATCTCCCGCAAGTGCCCGTGGGTTCACCCTTGACGCTGACACTGAAGCTTCCGCAAGTCGAGGGCGTCATTCTGCTCAAGGCGGGACCGCTCGTGATTCGATTGGATCCCGAAACCTGGAATACGGTCGGCACCTCGCTGACTCTACCCGCATTCGAACTCATGCGAAGCGCGGACGCGGAGCTGTATTTATTGAATCAGGAAGGACAATTAATCGCCAGCTACCCGTTACGGCTCGTGCCGCGCGAAAGTTAACGCGGATCGCCGCGGTCATTTTCCAACCCGTTGGAAAGTCACCCGCAAAATCCAGCGATCTCATGAATTGCAACGAACTTGAACGCCCAACCGCAAGCGATTGCGGCGCCGAGTAGAATGGGTACATCCCGGATTCTCGTCGCTCGGCACGGAATTGAGCGTCGAGCGTGACGCAGGCAAGAACGTTGCGAAGAAGGACGCACCCATGGCCTATAGCAAATCACTCGCGAGCAGGACTCGGCAACAACTGGTTCAGCAAAAGAATGTCGAAGAGAAGAAAATGTTCGGTGGGATTGGCTTTTTACTCAACGGTAACATGTGCGTCGGAGTTTGGCAGAATTCACTCGTCGCGCGAGTCGGTCCGAGCCAGTACGAACAAGCACTGCAGGAACCCTTTGTTGGCGAGTTCGACATCACGGGCCGCGCGATGAGGGGCTGGGTACTGGTCGCGCCCGAGGGGATCGAGCACGATCAACAATTGGCCCATTGGCTTGGGCGGGCGCTGGATTTCGTCAACACGCTTCCCGCAAAATGAACGGCGCGATCGCGTTCGCGCCGCGATCAATACGCCTTCGCCTTCGCCTTCATTGAGGCCGTTAGTTCGGCGTTCGAAAAACGAGCTCTGGCCCCTGCGCTGTGCATGCGGCGGCCGGCACTTGATGTCAGGTGATGACCCGGCCGGTCCTAGTTCGACTTTCTCGTGTTACCTGAATTGTACGAACCGCGAATTAGGCCGCGAATAGCCATGAGGTACACAAGGCAAACGAAAGCTTCTGCAACAAGCCAAGAATAGGAGTGAAAGCGTTCGCATCACAAAAGGCGTCAGGTCGACAAGATGTCCTGAATGACATTGCCGTGCACGTCCGTAAGTCGGCGCTCGATGCCATTGTGATAAAACGAGAGCCGGCGGTGATCGAGTCCCAGGATGGCGAGGATGGTCGCGTGGAAGTCATAGACCGTGGCGACATCTTCCACCGCTTTGTAACCGAATTCGTCCGTGCCGCCATAGCTGAAGGCGCGTTTGACGCCGGCGCCGGCCAGCCAGGTCGTGAAGCCCGAGGGATTGTGGTCCCGACCGCTGGCTCCTTTCTGGAACGTCGGCATGCGACCAAATTCGGTGCACCAGACGACCAGCGTATCGTTGAGTAAGCCCCGTTGCTTCAGGTCCTGGATCAGCCCTGCCGTGGGCTGATCGAAGATCGGGCCGTGCACGTCATATTGCTGCTTGAGCACCTTGTGCCCATCCCAATTGCTGGTGCCTTCTCCGCCTGTCTGATATGCCCCGTTAAACAGCTGGACGAATCGTACGCCCTGCTCGACCAGGCGTCGCGCCAGAATACAGTTCTTCGCGTAGGCCGCCTTGATGGGGTTTTCGGTATCATCCGCGCCGTAAAGCCGCATGATATGAGCCGGCTCGGTCGACAGGTCGCTGACTGCCGGGACGCTCAACTGCATCTTGGCGGCCAGCTCGTAGCTGGAGATTCGAGCTGCCAATTCGGTGTCACCCGGAAACTGTTCCAAGTGACGCTGGTTCAACCGTTCCAGGTAAGCAAGTGTGGCGCGGTCGGTGGCGGGATCGATCTGAGCCGGCCGGGCGAGGTTGCGGACGGGTTGCGACGCGTTGAAGTCGGTGCCCTGAAAGACGGCCGGCAGAAAGCCCGGTCCCCAGTTGTTGACGCTGGCCTGCGGCTTGCCGCGAGGATCGGGGATCGCCACATAGGCGGGCAGGTTCTGATTCTCGCTGCCGAGGGCGTACACCACCCACGCACCCATGCTGGGGAAGCCGTCGAGCGTGTAACCCGTCGACATGAAATTCTCGCCCGGACCATGGGTATTCGTCTTGCTGGTCATCGAGTGAATAAAACACATGTCGTCCGCCAACTCGCCCAAATGGTCGACCAATTCCGAGACCATTTTGCCGCTCTGGCCGCGGGGGCGAAACTTCCAGGGGCTTTTCGTGAGGTTGCCCTGTTCCCCTTGGAACGTAATCACGCCGCCACCCGGCATCGGCTTGCCGTCTTGTTTGATCAACTCGGGCTTGTAGTCCCACGTGTCGATGTGGCTGCAGGCACCACTACAGAAAATCACGATCACGTTCTTGGCTCGTGCCGCCCCATGCGGCCGTCGGGCAGCATTCGGCCGCGCCGGATCGATCTCCGGGCGAATGGGACCTCCCGACGTTTCGGTTGCCGCCAGCAGTCGTTGATCCGCCAGCAATTGCATCATCGCGATGCTGCACAGTCCGGTCGAAAGATCGCCTAGGAAGTGACGTCGATCAAGTAGCGAAGCGCGCATGGCCCTACTGCATCCTGGGTGAAAGTCCGGCTTCAGCTAAGAAACAAAAATTCATTCGCATTCAGCAGTGCTCGACACAGCGCCGGCAAGCCGTACTGCCGGGCAAATTCGATCGAGTCATCCGCTTCCTGCGCCGTTGGATCGCGACCGAACATCAGTTGAAACGCGTGCTGCACCTGATGCCTCACGTCCTCGCCCGCCTCACGCTGCAAACGTTTCGCAAAGTAATCTGCTTGTTGCAGCACGAAGCGGCTGTTGAGCAAATTCAGCGCTTGCAGCGGCGTGGTGGAACTGGTCCGTTGCGGGATCACTTGTCCGCCGTCCGGACAGTCGAAGGCCCCAAACACCGCATCCCGCTCCTGTCGAATCTTCGTCATGTAGACCATCCGACGCCATTGATCGGGCCCGAATGACTCTTTGGGGAAATAGTGATGAACGGTCTCCTTCTGGACATCAAACACGTTGAAGCCCGGTCCCCCAGCCGTCTGATTCAATGTCCCCGCGACGAACAAGATCGAGTCACGGATCGCCTCTGCTTCCAGCCGGCGGGGTGGAAACCTCCACAGGAAGCGGCTGTCGGCGTCGACGCGCAGCGCCTCGGCCCGCGGCTGGCTGGATTGCCGATAGGTGCTGGACATCAGGATCAAGCGGTGGATGTGTTTCAGCGACCAGCCATTCTCCATCAACTCGGCCGCCAGCCAGTCCAGCAACTGCGGATGCGAAGGGGTCGTGCCGTTGGCACCAAAATCGCTGGGAGTGGAGACAATTCCCGTTCCGAAGTGATGATGCCAGATGCGGTTGACCATGACCCGGGCTGTCAACGGGTTGCTGGGGTCCGCAATCCATTCGGCCAGACGCAGGCGACGAAGTTGCTCGGGGGTGTCCGCCGCGAGTCCGAGCGAGCCGATCACGGTCAGCGCGTCGGGAGTTACTTCTTCACGCTTGGCCATTGGATCGCCGCGATAAAGCCGGTAGGTTGCGCCCGGCTGCTGGAATGTGCCCGCGTAGGCCACGGGCATCGTCCTGAGCGTTGCCTCACGCTGGGTCGACAGCGAATCGATCGAATGTTCCAGCTGTCTCGCTCGCTCGGCCAGTTCAGGCGAAAGCAGCGTCAGCAATCCCGCCAAAGTGTCGGCCGAGGAGCCCTCGTAAGGCAGCCGGTCCGCGGAGCTCGCCACCACGGTCCACTGGTCCGGTTGCGTTGCGACTTCAATCGTGTAATCGATGGCCACGCGATCCCGAAAAACTTCGTTGGCGTCTCGGCCCCAATGGATTCGTTCGATCCGATACTCGCCCGGCAGTTCAATCTGCACCCAGCCCTTTCCCGGCGTATCCGAGATCCAGCTGTGCGCGTTGCCGGCTTGGCCGTCATTCAGGTGCTCCAACCGGTGGATCTCGTAATTCGGCAAGGTTCCCGAGGCGGAAACAATCGCGCCGCCACTGGCGAGCGCAACGTTCTTCAGCTCCGTTTCGCCGTCCAACGCTCCCCAGACTTCCAATTCGTCGATGCACGGTTCACTGCTGTTGGTGCGCCGGATCGTGAACCGCACGTAGCGCGCCAGGACGGGTGCGAATTGCTCGATATTTTTCACCGAGTTGACGCGCGGACGCAGGCCGTCTGTCGGACGGTGCGCCGCGTCTTCGAGGGCAACCTCCTTGAGACCTGCCAGCTCGGCACGGTTTTTCGCGAGCGCCTCATCGAGCTGGCTGAGTTCGGCGTTTAGATTCTCCGTCTGCGGCGTCCGCATCGGTCGCGTGCCGAATTGCACTCCGGCGAACACGGCCTGCAGCGAGTAATAGTCACTTTGCAGAATGGGATCAAACTTGTGATTGTGGCAACGCGCACAGCCGACGGTCAGCCCCAGGAACGCGGTGCCCGTCGTATTGATCATGTCAGCCAGCTCGTCCTGCCGCTGCATCAGCGTCAAATTCACGTCCGGACTCTTGACGATGTCGAACGCTCCGGCGACCAGAAACCCGGTCGCCGCATCGGCCGACAGCGCGTCGCCCGCGATCTGCTCCTTTACAAACTCGTCGTACGGCTTGTCGCTGTTGAAGGCGTCGATCACATAGTCGCGATAGTGATAGGCGTTCGGCCGCTCGTGATTCGTTTCGAATCCATCGCTTTCACCAAAGCGGACCACATCCAGCCAGTGCTGCGCCCAACGCTCGCCGTAGTGGTGACTTTCCAACGCCCTTTCGACCAGACGCGCGTAGGCGTTAGGCGAGGGATCTTGTTCGAACTGCGTTACTTCTTCAGGTGTCGGCGGCAGCCCCAGCAGATCCAGGTAGACGCGGCGAATCAGCGTGCGTCGATCGGCGCGGCCCGACGGCTGGAGCGAATTCTCCTGCAGCTTTCGCCAACAAAGTGATCAATCGCGTTTTCGGCCCACGTCCCAAGCTCGCTCCCGGCACCGCTTTCCGAGTTGGTCGGCGCCGCCGGGACCGCGGGTGCCTCACCGGCTGAAATGACCAATGCTCCGTGGTCAACTCAAGCTTCTCTTTGCCGGCAAACTCGTCGGGCCACGCAGCGCCCTGGTCGATCCATGCGCGGAGCGTGGCGACCTGCGTCGCAGACAAGCGTTCACCCTCACCCTCGGGCGGCATCACGATGCCATCCGGGTCATCGCCGGAGACGTACCGGACCAGCGGGCTGGCCTGACTGTCTCCCTTCACAATCGGCGGCTCACCCAAGTCGGCCGTGCCGAGCGCGACCTTGCGCACATCCAGGCGATAGTTGCTTTCCTGCAGTTGGTTGCCGTGACATGCGGAGCAATGAGCGGCAAAAATCGGCGCAACTTGCGCCCAAAGTCAATCGGCTGCGGTTCAGCCGAGCTGTCGGTTGAGTCGGACGACGTGGTGTCCGCGGCAGCTTCGTCTCCCGGTTCGGCTGCCCGTAACCAACCCGAATGCCGGTCAACCAGAGTGAAGGAGGAGCAGCAGAGTGCGGTCAGGCAGAGTGCCCAGCAAGGGCGCAGCCGATGCATGAGAGGCAACCTCGCGTATTCGCGGAGCGGAGGGAAAATTCGAGGACGGCAGGCGAGGGGGCAAAAGACGCGTCGAAATCGCCTTTCCGCCTCGCTTTAGGGTAGCCACTTTCAACTCCCGATACAAGCTCGCAGTGGCGAGCGTCCGCGTCGACACGTCGGAATCGTCCGCGATGTAAGGCGATTCCAAGTGTTTTTCAAAATGCCTGCGCGACTCCGTGGTATAATCGTGCCCGAATTTTGGACAGCGATCCGCGCCGGGACGGTATGCTGCAGGTTGGCAGCTGTAGGCTCTCGTGTCGCGAAAAGGGGCGTTGAAAAAGGAGCCTGAAGCCCCTTAAAGGGTAGGCCAGCAAGGCCCTTAGGGTGCCGCCCCTTTTTCCTAACCCCTGACTTGAATCGACGCGACGTTGACCGAACCCACTTCTTCTTAACCGGCCTCCAATGTTCAGAAAACTCAGCAGAAAAATCGCCCCTCAACGCTTGTTGCGTGATCGCAGGTCGTCTCGGCGATTCCGTCCGAACGGCCGCGTGCGGCGATACGAGTCGCTGGAGGGCCGCGTCGTGCTGGATAGCACCGTGGTGTTCAACGAAGTGATGTACAATCCGGGCGTCGATCAGGAGCTGGAATGGATCGAATTGTACAACCAGATGGCCGTCGACATGGATCTCTGCGCTGGAGCATCGATGGGATCGGATACACGTTCCCGGAGGGAACGGTCCGGGCGGCGGTCAATATCTGGTGGTTGCCAAGTCGCCCGAGAAGTTGCAGGCAGTGCACGAGCTGGCGGAAGTGTGGGGGCCTTACACCGGCCAATTGGCCAACAGGGCGAGCGATTACGACTGGTTAACAATAGCCACCGCACGATCGACCAATTGGACTTCGCCGACCGTGCTCCTTGGCCCGTGGCTCCGGACGGTTCCGGCGCGACCCTTGCCAAGCGCGACCCGGGGCAAGCCACGGTCGAGATCGGAAATTGGACGACCAGCGCAACTGGGCGGGACGCTGGGAGCCGCGAATTTTGCCGCGCGGCCACCCTGGATGGATCGGAGTCTTCGCCGATCCGGTTGAATGAAGTCGCGTCGGCGACGGCGTCCTCGTTTTGGATCGAGCTGGCCAATCGACAGCAACAGCCGGTGGACGTGACGGATTACGTTCTGCAGCGAGGGGACTCGTCAACTGCGGATCGCTCATCCGCTTCCGGCCCAAGTCGTCCCGCCGGGAGCTTACCTGACACTCGAGGCGGCCCAAATTGGCTGGACACCGGCCGCGGGCGACCGCTTGTTTCTCTACGATGCCGGGAAGACCTCGCTGGTGGATGCCGTCGAAGTGCAGGATCGGCTGATCGGGCGTGCCGCGGACGAAGCGGGAGATTGGAGCTATCCTCGTGCGGCCACACCCGGGGCCGTGAATGAGTTCGACTTTGAAAGCGATCTGGTCATCAACGAGATTTTCTATCACGGGCCCGGGATCGCATCCACGCCCGATCGGCCTCCCGTGTTTGCCTCGACCGCGATGATTCCCATCGACGACCAGACGATGTGGTTGTTGCGACTCCGCCTTGCCGCTGCCGGACGATTGGGGGCCAGTTCGGTCTACACGGTTGATTCGGCCGGATGGCGAGCCGGGCCGTGCGATCGGTTTCGAATCGGCTTCCCTGGACGAACCCTTGCGGACGGTGCTGGATAACCCGGCGATTCAATTTCCGCATATTACGACCTACTACTTCCAACACGAGTTTGACTTCGATCGTGATTTAAACGATTCGACTCTGGAAGTGTGGCTCGACCATTTCGTGGATGATGGGGCCGTCTTCTATTTGAGACGGTGTTGAGTTTCACCGATTTCAGATGCCCGACGGACCCATCGACGGGGATACATTCGCTTCACAAAGCGTTGGCAACGCGACCCGCGTGAAGAATGTCGCGGTTCCCAAGGATCTCTTGCAGGTCGGGCGCAATCGCTTGTCGGTGGAAGTCCATCAAGTTGACGGGACCAGCAACGATATCGTGTTGGGTGTCGAGCTGCGTGTGCGCGAGCAGGTGACGCCCTTCGTGCCAGGCAGGCCCTACGCGGAGTCAACCGAACAGTGGATCGAACTGTACAATCGCAGCGAGTCGCACGATTGATCTCTCGGGCTGGCAGATCCAAGACGCGGTCAGCTATGTCTTTGCACCGGGAGTCTCCATCGCTCCAGGGCAGTACTTGGTGGTGGCCGGAGCGGCTGCGCTCCGGGAGAAATACCCGGCACTCGATAATATCGTGGCGGAGTCGTTCGAGGGCCAATTGTCCAATCGCGACGAACGCATCGTGGTCCTGGACGCCCAGGGCAACGTTGCCGACGAAGTCCACTATTATGACTCGGGCCGCTGGCCCGCTTATGCGGATGGCGGAGGTTCGAGTCTCGAGCTGCGCGATGCTCTGGCCGACAACAATCGTGCCGAGAGCTGGCAGGCCAGCGACGAGAGCGACGACGCTCCGTGGCAGACGATCACCTATCGCGGTATCGTCGAACGGGATGGGTACACCAACGGGGTGACCAATCTCTACCAGGAGTTTATCCTGGGTCTCCTGGATGCGGGCGAAGTGCTGATCGACGACATCTCGGTGGTCGAAGATCCTGCCGGTGCGGCGATCCAGCGAATTCAGAACGGGACCTTCGAGGAAGATGGTCTGGGCGGGGAGCCGTGAACTGCGCATCGCCGGGAATCATCACGCTGGTCAGTTTGGATCCCGAAGATCCACAGAACCACGTGCTGCACCTGACCGCAACGGGGGCCCTCTGAGGACCGGCTAAATCATGCGGAGACGACGTTCGCCGATCGCGGGCAGATTCGCCTGGGCGTCGAATACGAGATTACCCTGCGGGCCCGCTGGATTGCCGGCTCAAATCTGCTCAACACGCGACTGTACTTTGACCGGTTGCAGCAAACCAATCCCCTGGAGCGGCCGCAGGTCGGTCGCCGGGCGAGCCAATGGGTCGGCGTCCGCGAACATCGGTCCAAACTACGCAGGTCTGACACACTTCCCCGTGGTGCCTGACGCGGATCAGCCGGTGACGGTCAGC
Organism: uncultured Planctomycetales bacterium; assembly: GCA_963826795.1. Lineage (GTDB taxonomy): Bacteria > Planctomycetota > Planctomycetia > Pirellulales > Pirellulaceae > CAWGYT01. The sequence goes on from CAWGYT010000002.1 coordinate 227,879, forward strand.
GTCGTGGCAGTACGACCCTCAAGGCGTGACGGAAATGGTGTTGTGGTACGCCGTCAATGATGGCTCGTTGCATGCGTGACCATGCTGGATCTGGGGCAGGCCGATTCGCAGGAGAGATCCCGGGGCAAGCGGCGTCGCAGGTCGTGCAGTTCTTTGTCCAAGGCACGGATGGGCTCGACGCCCGTTCGATGTTCCCGGCAGACGGCAGCGAATCCCGCGCATTGTACAAAGTGCAAGACAACCGCGCTCGCGACGGGCTGATGCACAACTTTCGCATCGTGATGACACCCGCCGATACGGACTGCTGCATGATCAGTTGAACGTGCTGTCCAACGGTCTCTTGGGGGCGACGGTGATCTATAACGAAGACGAAGTGTTTTGACGACGTGGCGTCCGGTTGAAAGGCTCCAACGCGGGCCGTTCGAACGCCCCGTATCTGGGTTTCAACGTTGCATTCGATCCGATGCAGCGTTTTCGCGGCGTCCACGACTCGGTCGCGATTGATCGTTCCGGAGTAGCTCGCCCACGCCCGGCACAGGACGAGATCCTGATCAAGCACATCGCGAATCACGCCGGCGACATTCCGTGCATGTACGACGATCTGGTGTACGTGATCGCGCCGGACCCCGCTACGCGCACGGCCTTGCTGATGATGGCCCGCTATGGCGACGAGTTCTGATTCGCAATTCGAAAATGGATCCGACGGGACGGTCTTCAAATTCGACATTGCGTACGTTCCTAACGCCACGACGATCGGGAATCCCGAAAGTCCCAAGGTGCCGTTCCCCTACTCTCATCCCCAGCCGTCGAGGGATCTCGAGGACTTCGGCGACGACAAGGAGACGTATCGGTGCAGTTCACTGATTCGCAACAATCGCGACCGGGACGATTTACCGGGATCATCGACGCCAGCGAGGTGCTCGGCCAATCGACAGCCAGTTGGTCGACGCGGCAGCTTCGGTGACGATATCGACGAGTGGGTGCGGTGTTTGCGTGGCAGTCACGGGTGCCGGCCACGTTTACACGCGGCGGACTTCATCACAACATCGTCTTCTACGTGCGGCCGAGCGACGGAGACGTGTTGGCATTTCCCTGGGACTGGGACTTTGCGTTCACCGCCTCGACCGATCAACCGCTGATCGGTACGCTGGTGGGAGGGCGGCCGATGTCTAGCCACGTCCGTCGTCGGCTCTACGGCCACCTGCTGGATATCATGAATACGACGTTCAATCATGAGTATCTCGACCGGTGGATCGATCTCGATGATGGCCTGGTGGCAGGGCAAAGGCTGACTTCGATCAAGTCCTATGTGGCCGCTCGCGAGCGCGATGCCCGCCTGTGCAGCTGCCGAACGAGATTTCCTTTGAAATTACGACCAACGAGGGCCAGCCCCTTTCGGTCGACCAGCCGCTGGTGACGCTGCAAGGAAAAGGCTGGATCAAACGTGGCGAGGTTCGACGCCTCGGTCAGGATGACCCGCTGGTGGTCGAGTGGCTGGATGACGAGACCTGGGAAGATCCTCTTGCTCACTGGATCCCGGTGACAGTGTGGTGTCATTGCAGGCAACCGACCACCAGGGCAACGTCGTTGGCACCGATCAAATTCAGGTGTCCACCTCCGTGGCGAACCCGGTGGATGATTCGCTGATCACCGAGATCAATTATCATCCGAGCGATCCGACCGCCGACGAACGAGCCGAGGCGGCGCTTTGGAAGACAACGACTTCGAGTTTGTCGAGTTTCAGAATATCGGATTGCAGTCGATTAATTTGCTGGGTACGCATTTCAGCAACGGAATCGAGTTTGCATTCTCCGACGTGACTGCGCCCCGCACCAAATCGGTGTGGTCGTTCAAAACGAAGCGGCGTTTCGGATTCGCTATGGCAACGACGTACGTGTGCTGGGGAAATTTGCCGGCGGTCGTCTGAACAACGACGGCGAGAACCTTCGCATCGTCACCGGGCTCGGACAGACCCTGGTTGATTTCACGTACGGCGACCGGGCGCCCTGGCCGGATGCAACGGATGGGAAGTGCGACACTGGAACTGATCGATGCCGCCCACGTGCCGCTCGATCAGTACGGCAATGCAACATCTTGGCAAGCAAGCATTCTCAGCGGGGGATCGCCCGGTCTTCCGACGGAGGTGCGTCCGAGCAATCCCGGCGATTTGAACGGGGATGAACGAGTCACCAGTGATGACATCGATTGGCTTTGCCAGGCGATTCTCGCGGGTAATTCGGCCTATGATCTGAACGGTGATCAACAGGTCGATCTGCAAGATCTCTACCACTTCGTCCAGGCGACGCTCGGTACCGCCGTCGGCGACGCGAATCTCGATGGAGTTTTTGATTCGGGCGACTTCGTGCTTGTATTCCAGCAGGGTGAGTACGAAGATCAGATCTCGGGCAACTCGACGTGGGCTGCCGGAGATTGGAATTGCGACGGTGAATTCGACACCTCCGACCTGGTCGTCGCCTTTCAGTTTGGCAATTACGTGCCGGGTGCACGAATCGGCCGTGACGAGGCCGCCGAAAACGGTCCGGCGAATGGACTTTCGGCGACGGGCATCTCCACCAGGGACGATCCGGCGGTGCACACGCTGCCGTGCGAAGGCTCTCGGCGGCGCCGCTGGACAACCGGCGTTGGCGACGAAGTCGGTGCGATTCGCACGCCCCGTCCGCCGCCCCAGAGTGGTCGGACACGCAGCACCAAGCCGAGCGTGAGCGAACTCTCGATGAACGATCCGTGGATTCCCTGTTTCAGCAAGTAGACGGTGAGGCAACTTCGTGGCTGCATCCCTCGCTGGAACGGTGCGCATTATCAGATGCAAATGAAAAGGGGGAAAGTGATGAGACGATTTGAGGTGAGTTTTGATTTTGCATGGCGAACGTGCGTGACGTGCACGCTGTTGTGGTGCGGCCTGGCCACATCGGCCCGCGGGCAGCTTTTCCTCGAGGGCGGCGGTTTGACACTGGTGCAGGAGGGACTTCGCTCAGCGGCGATGGCCGGTGATGAGGTACCCGACGACCTGGCGCTGAGCGGCACGCCGTTTGGCAGCAGGGAGTTGGGACCGGATTCTGGGGCTTGCTTATCACTTTATCGACAATCTGAGACTTATGGTGCCTACGGCAACGAGTTCAGTTGGATTGGCTGCGACGCGGGTGAGTTTTTCGATTGTCTTGCGGGAATCGATCTCGGTAGCGACTCCCGTCGACAATTTGCAGAGCATTGCCTTTGGCCGCAGTAACGTGCTGGCGGGTGACGCGGGGTGCGGAGGGGGGTTTGCTGGATCGGCACTTCGGCCTGTACACGCTGCAATACACGCAGTTTCCGCGACCCAGTACGAACCTCGACCTGGATTCCTCCAACGATCCGACGTCGGGTTGGGTGGATATCGGGACGCTCGATTACGTGGGCAGCGAAGGCTTCGGGACGAACTTCAACCAAACTTGGCTGCGTCACCGCTATAACTTCGATCCTGCTGATACCGCCACCGGGATGAGGCTCATTGTGCCCGGAACTGGCCTGGGGGTGGCACGGCGATTGATGAGATCGAACTTTATACGATGGCGGGTGACGTGGTGGATCCGCACCCCGCCCCCGATCCGATTGAGATCAGTGTAGTGCGCCGTTTCACGATCACTTGGGACGGCAACAACGGTGACTTCGGCCAGGATTTCGTGCCTGACAATTTTGCGCTGGCCGAGTCCGGCGCGACGCCGTTCACCAGCAGCGACCTCGGACCCCAATTGGGGATTGCCTATCACGTCGTGGAAAACGTAACGACGGCATCTATGGCAACGGCAACAGTTGGATCGGCGGCGACGACAACCCCTACGCCCCGATTCAGTTCGCGGGTGTCTCCCTGGCGGAAGCCGTGTCCGTCTCAAGCGTGGCCTGGGGTCGCGACAACCAGGGTCAATTCGGGGACCGCTCGCTCGGTGAATACTCGCTGCAATTCACGCTGGTGCCGGAATCCCGACGCCGATACCCCGGACACCGGCGACCCGGCGACCGGTTGGCAGACGATCGGTTCGGTCCGCTATTCGATTGCCACCGCCGAGTTTACTCCGCAGCTACGTCACGAGTTCGAAATCAGCCGGGACGGAAGCCCGATTCTAGCCACCGGGGTGCGGTTGTTGGTCCCTGGGACGGGCCTGGGAGCCGGGACCGCGATCGATGAATTGGAAGTCTACGGGATCATCGGTCCGGTCGGCGAGCCATGCGACTTGAATGGCGACGGCGTTTGCGATGTCATGGACATCGATGAACTGACCGCGGTGGTCGTTGCGGGGACGGACGATCCGCGTTACGACGTTGATCGCAACGGCGAAGTCGAATCAGGAAGACCGGCGGATCTGGGTCGAAGAGCTGATGAACACCTGGTTTGGCGACGCGGACTTGAACGGCACATTTGACAGCAGCGACTTCGTGGCCGTCTTTCAGGCAGGCAAGTACGAAATCCTGCGCGCAGGACGTCTCGTGGGGCGAAGGTGATTGGGATGGCAATCAGATCTTCGACTCCAGCGATTTCGTCCAAGCCTTTCAGTCCGGTGGCTATGAAGTCGGGCCGCGCGGGACGAGTGTCGCTGCGGTCCCTGAGCCCGCCACCGGGCTGCTGCTGCTGGGTATCCTTCCGATGCTGGCAGTTTTGCGGCGACCGCGTGTGAGCAAGTGATCGCCTTCGGGCATCACCTTTGATCGGCTGACAACTTTACCCTCACCCGTTCGGGTCCCGCGGGCGGGACCCGAACGAGTCTCCCGGCCTCGGGAGAGGTGACAACCGCATGTCTCCGCACCGCGAGCTTGGTGTCTCCGCACCGCGTGCGTTTTCCAACCGCGCGAAAAGGTGACACGATCCTGTCCCTTCTCCCCAACGCGGGAGAAGGTGGCCGAAGGCCGGATGAGGGGGCCGCGCACGGTCAGACCTCACCGGTTCGGCTCTCGCCGCGCGATCTCGACCAACGTGAGGACGAGGCCGCCGGTGGCGCCGGCGTCCATCCAGGCCTTTGGCTTGTCGAGAAACGCGGGGCCCGCGATGTGGATGTGAGTCCAGGGCCGACCCTCGACAAACTGCTCCAACAGCTTCGCCGCCGTGATCGCACCTCCAAAACGGCCTTCGCCGACGTTCTTGAAGTCGGCGACGATGGCTCTTGATTTGCTCGGCATACTCCGCAAACATGGGCAACTGCCAAACCCGCTCGCCGCAACGAGCGGCTGCGTCCCGGATCGCATCGCACCAGGGCTGATCGTTGGTCATCAGACCGGCGACATCGTTACCCAGGGCCACGACACAAGCGCCGGTCAGCGTGGCCAGATCAATCAGCCGGTCGGCACCTTGCTCAACTGCAACGTTCAGGACGTCGGCCAGGACCAAACGTCCTTCGGCATCGGTGTTGTGGACTTCGATTGTTTTTCCGCTGCGCTGGTCAGCACGTCCCCAGCTTATAGGCCGTCGCGCTGGGCATGTTTTCGACAAGTCCCATCAAGCCCACAACATTCACGGGAAGTCGCAATTGCAGCGATGGCCGGAGCGCCCAAGCACGGTGGCGGCACCGGCCATATCGCACTTCATGGACAACATGCCTTCGCTGGGTTTCAGCGACAGCCCTCCCGAATCGAACGTGACACCTTTGCCGACCAAGCCCAGCCACGGTGCCTCTTGTCGCCTCCGTGATATCGGAGAATCACCAGGCGAGGAGGACGGGCGGAGCCGCGGGCGACGGCCAGCAGGGGCCGCGCATCCGCTCACGTTCCAAACGATCTTCATCCCAGATCTCGATCGCCATTCCCGTCTCGTTCGCCACGGCGGTCGCGTGCTCGGCGAATGTTTCGGGGTAGACCACCGAAGGCGGCTCGTTCACCAGCCTGCGGGTCAAATTGATTCCCTCGCCCAAGGCCCGCCCGGCCGGCAGTGCCGACGCATCCAGGCCCAACCAGAGCAACTTGCCGGGCGCGACGCGCGCTTCGGCTGGGCCTGATACAGCCCCGGACCCTGGCAACCGGTCGCCGCCCCCGCGACCGCCAGTTCGGCCGCGGTAGTCGGCCAGGCGGGGTCGGCCGGCCAGGGCGATCGTGCGGCGTGCTCGTTCCGACAGCCAACGGGTGGCGGTGGCCAGGGCGCGGAAGGCGGCGCCTGCGTCAGTTCCGCGACGGGGCCAAGTCCCACGACTAGAGCGATCGGCGCCTTCGTCCCGGTCGGGAAGTACAGCGGCAGTACTTTCCCCACGTCGGGCTTCAGTTCTTCCGATTTCCAGAAGTCGAGTCAGCACGCCGCCGTTGCGCGATCGATCGACTCGGCGGCCTTCGTCAATTGTTCCCGGTATACGCCCACGACCAGCGCGTCGGCCTCGATCGTTTCCAGCGGTTCCGGAGTCGTGGTGATTTTCATGTGGCAGTTCTCCTTCTCAGCAACACTCGACCGCGATCGCCCGAGGACCCAGTTGTCCACTTTCGGTCCGGGCCCGCGGGGGTTCGGAATGCGGGGCGCCCAACCGACGTGACGACTCTCGCTCGATTCTAAATCAATCACCGTGATTGTATAAACTGGGCGGTGCACGTCACCGGTGGTGGTGGGCCGCCCGTCTCGCCGTTGGGCACGGCCATCCTCGGCCACCGACGCCCGGTTAGCCCGAAGGAAGCCGCCATGCCCGACACGTTCTGGCGATCCCTCGAAACGCTCGTAGCACCACGCGCCCGGACTGGTGCTCGCCTGGATCGGAATCGTCGGCGGGTGCATCGGCAGCTTTTTGAACGTCGTCGTTTACCGCCTGCCGGAGGGAATGAGTCTGCTTTATCCGGGCTCGCACTGTCCGGTCTGCCAGCATCCGATCCGCTGGTACGACAACTTGCCCGTGATCGGGTGGCTGCGGTTGCGAGGTCGATGTCGGGATTGCAGGCCGCGATTTCCGTCCGCTATCCCTTAGTTGAAGCGATTGTCGCCGCGATGTTTGTCACCCAGTGGCTGGTCGACATCGGCTGGAATCCGCCGTTGGACGCGGGCTTTCGGGACGCGCTGACCTCGTACGCCGCCCACGTCATTCTGCTGAGCGTTTGCCTGGCGACGACGTTGATCGACTGGGACGAGCGGCCGATTCCATGGTCGCTGCTGATCTGGCCCGCCATGATTCCGCTGGGCGGGGTTGTGATCGGGGCGAGTCTCAGCACCGGCGGGGCGCGGTTGGGTGCCAGCGTCGTCTGCCTGATCGCGACCGCGATCCTGCACGGCGAAGGCAGTCTGGCGCGGGCAACCCCAGCCAGCGCGACGACGATGATGATTGGCCGCTGGTCAGTTTGGGGCGCAATTCTGGGCGTCAATCTGGGACTGCCGCGGTCACCGCTCGCGTTGGGCGGGGCGACGCTGGCGTGGTATCTCGCACGTCGGATTCGCCCGACGGCCGGTCATTCGCTGTGGAGCGGCGGTAGTGACCGTCGCGGTCTGGCTGGCCGTTTTAGGGGTGTGACGACCAAGGGGCAGGATTCTGCGCTAAGCGGTCGTCTCGCCCGACAATGCAGGCTGGATCGCTTCCATCGCCCTCGACAGTGAGTTCGCAAGCTCAACGAGAAGTTGCCGAACGTCGTTTTCTGCTTTCAAACAATGTGCATCCGATGTAGCGTGGAGGGGACGCCCACTTAGAACGCCGTGGAGGATGATGAACGGGTTTTGCCCCTTGATAAAAAAACGGCATGAGCAATCGCAAAATGCAGTATTGGGTCATTCCACCGGAGGCCGACGCCGAGTTCGTGGCTCATATGGAGGATGTCCTGGAAACGTACTCAAGACCATATAGTCCAGCGGCTCCGGTGCTCTGTATGGATGAGCAGCCGGTGCAGTTGGTCAAGGAGGTCAAACAGCCGATTGCGGCAACCAAAAGGCACCCCAAACGCGTCGACTACGAATATGAGCGGGCAGGTGTGGCCAACGTCTTCATGTTTGCCGAGCCACTATCGGGGTGGCGTGAGGTGGCGATTCGACCGAGCAAAACCAAAGCGGATTGGGCGATCGAGATGGCGCGGCTGATGGAGGGACGCTATGCCGACTGCGAAAAAGTAAGGCTGGTTTGCGATAACCTGAACACGCACACGATGGGGGCTTTCTACGAGGTGTTTGAGGCAGAGCGGGCCCGATCCATCGTTCGACGCATCGAATTCCACTACACTCCCAAGCACGGTAGCTGGCTGAACATCGCAGAAAATGAACTAAGCAGCATGACGCGGCAATGCGTTCACGGACGCCGAATTGGTGACATCGAGACGCTTCGCGACGAGACTTCCGCTTGGGCAAGCGACGTCAACGAAACCCAGCGCGGCGTTGACTGGCAAATGAAAATCGACGACGCCAGAACAAAACTCAAATCCGTCTATCCCAAAATTAAGCTGTAACGCTGCACGCCGCAAGAAGTGTGCCGAACAGGATTGAGACCGTCTGCGTTCGTCGACTCTAACCATAAGTCGTGTCGTGTCGGCGCATCGAACCGGAAACCCGATCTGACCCCCGGCACACCCCGGCGCAACAATTCCGCCAAGATTTTGGTCCGTCCACATCTTGGCCACGGTTCCTATGGTTTACTGCACGCCAACCGGGGCTCACACTTTGAAGTCGATGCAAGCAGCACGAAGGAAGGACAGGATTGAGACAGGATTGAGACGGTCTACATTCCGGCCCTCCGCACGAGCTCACCGCGCCTCGGCTCTCTCCCAACACGACCGGACCGCGCACTCATCTCCACGCCGAAGTCGTGGCCGGGAGTGTAGACCGTCTCAATCCTGTTGTCTCAATCCTGTTTTGTCTTAATCCTGTTTTGTAACCCCGCTCGCGTCGTAGCCCCGCTCGCGGAGAGCGGGGGCAGATCCGGAAGGGCGTGGGGACTTGTCGGCTGGGTTGGATTCGCGAAATCGTGGACGGCCCCCCCCGTCTGCGAGACGGGGGCTACGGGTTGTCGAACTTTCGCCTTCTGTTCCAGTAGACCGCCCAAGAAAGACAGCCCATCGTTGCATTGATGAGCGAGGTGGGTTCGGGTGCGGGAGCCACGCCGCGCCACTGCCTCGTAACAGCCTTCTTGAAACGCCTTAACCAGATCGTCAGAGTTGAAACGCGCGTCGGCGGTCCAGTCCCCGGCCCGCCAGGTGGCGAGGCGATTGCGTTCATAGAGCCCTGCTTGTCACATTCCAGACGGTCTCAATCCTGTTCGGCACTCAGGTTGCTCGACAGGTCCGCGTGAGTGGAAAATTCGGCGGAAGGGGGTGAGAGCGAGTGAGGGTAAGGTGGAGAGATGGTTGTCGAGGCGAGGGGATCTGTTGAGCGCGCAGCAGCAACGGCCGTCGACTGCCATTTGGCAGGGCGGTTCTTAAGCGTCGTGTCGCTTGAGTTTTTCCAGATGCGCCCGCAGTTCCTCGTCGTCGGCCCAGCCGTTCAGGTAATAGCAGATCATTGCGTAGGTTCGCTTGGTCGGCTTGCGTCCAGTCCACAAGCTGATCAGCATACAGGCGATGATCGCACAATAGGCCTGGATCTCCACGCTTACGGGATCCGTGCTCAGCAGATGTCGGCAGCCTAACAATTGTTTGAAGAAGCGGAAGAAAATTTCATTTTACCAGCCATAATGCCTCCATTGTCATCGCTTCTCAGTGCATTGCTAGTGCCGAACAGGATTGAGACAGTCTACTGTTTTGTCTACTGTTTTGTCCCGATCAACTCGGTATGAGATGACGCCTGGCAAGCAGGCGACCTCCTTGACGGTGTCCTTTCGGCCAGCGTGCGCACGCTGGCCGAAAGGACACGATCTTTCTTGGATCTTTCTAGCCCGGTCGAGCTTGCTCGGCCGGATTTCTGATTCTGCACTACCGCCGAAACGCAACACGGTGGTCCTCCGCCGAGCTTGCTCGGTGGAGACAGCGGGAACGTGGGCGCCTCGCCTGCCTGGTGCAGAATCAACAGCACCACCGAGACAAGCTCGGAGGGGGCTGCGGAGTTCGGCGACTTGACTGTAGTGCAGAATCAGCAAGACCACCGAGCAAGCTCGGTGGGAGCAGAGGGGTGACACCAGCTTGGCTGCGGGTGCGGATTGCGGCGGCGAGCTGGACTACATGACGCCGGCTCGTCGGTGTCTCGTGCCTTGACGCGGCCTTTCGACATGTGAATACGCGACCTGCGAGGAGCGACGAGCGCAAGAACAGGCGAAAACTCCAGACGGCGAAAACTCCAGGAAAACTCCAGACGGTCTACAAGGAACGAAAACTCCAGACGGTCTACAACAAACCAAGGAGCGAAAACTCCGACTGTTTTGAAGACAGTCTACTGTTTTGCGTTGAGCAACCTGAGTGCCGAACAGGATTGGGTCAGGTCCCAAAAGTGCGAAGCACCCGGAGGGCCGTTCCGGCTTTCGGGACCTGACCCTTCCCGAACCC
>CAWGYT010000003.1:0-408658 GCA_963826795.1 uncultured Planctomycetales bacterium
CGGATGTCGCCAGCTGACGAATGGTTGCTGGACAATTTCTACCTGATCGAAGAGCAGATCCGCACGTCTCGCCGCCACCTTCCCAAGCACTACAGCACAGAGCTCCACGGCTGCTCAAGGGCCCTTCGACCGGATTTCCGCGGGTGTACGACATCGCCCTGGAACTGATCTCGCATGTGGACGGCCGGATCACGGCCGAAAATCTGGCCTCCGTGGTGGCGGCCTACCAAACCGTCACACCGCTCACTCTCGGGGAACTATGGGGCAATTCCGATCATGCTTCGCCTGGCATTGATTGAGAATCTGGCCCCGCGTTGCCGCGCGAATGACCGCCGCCCGCCAGCATCGAGACGTCGCCAATGCTTGGGCCGATCAGATGATCGAAGCCGTGGAACAAGACCCCGAAAGACCTGATCTTCGTCATGGCGGAGATAACGCGCGAGGCTCCGGCGATGGACAGAGTGGCCGAATTTGCCCGCCGCTCCCGCGGCACCCCCCAGGCGATGGAGCTGCCTTTGATCTGGCTTGGACATCGGTTGGCCGAGCACGCGATCACGGTCGAGCAGTTGATGCAGATTGAGGGGCAGCAGCAGGCAGCCGATCAAGTCTCGCTCGGCGACGGCGTCGGCAGTCTGCGGTTCCTGGCGGCGATGGATTGGCGCACGGTTTGTCGAATCTCTCAGTTTGGTCGAACAGACCTTGCGCGGTTATTCACCGGGCGAATTCAGCCAATGCGACATCCGCGAACACGATCAGCTACATTTTCATCCAGGCCAAGCAAGAAGACTGGACGTCTGCCGCAAATGAATTTCGCGACGCGCGACCGGTATCGCCATGTCGTCGAAAGAATCGCCAAACACAGCCTTGGCCCAGTGGGAGGTCACCGCGCAGGCGGTCCGGTTGGCGAGTCAGGCCGCCGACTTGAAGGGTGCTCGCGATCGTTCGGCTCACGTCGGTTATTTTCTAATCGACAAGGGATTGCCTCAGCTCGAAGCGGCCGTCCAGGCGCGAGTTCCACTTGCCGAGAAACTTCGTCGCTCGGCCAGAACAGATACCCACTTCTGCTTTATCTGGGAGCGACGCATCGATCACCCTCGCCGTAAGTGCCACCGCGCTGTTCTGGGCATCGCAGACGGGCACGGCATCTGGCTGCTCGCCGCCTGACACTCCTGGTTCTGCTGGGGACATCCCACCTCGGTGTGGCCATCGTCAACTGGCTGGTCACGTTGTGCGTGACACCAAGGGCTCTGCCCCGCATGGACTTTTCGGCAGGAATTCCCCGTGAGTTTCGCACGTTCGTGGCCGTACCCACGATGACCAGTGCTCAGGCCGTGGCTGACCTGGTCGGGCATGGAGATCCGATACCTGGCCAATCGCGATGAGCATCTCCATTTCGGCTTGCTGACCAATGGCACGACGCCGACCGAAGTGATGCCCGATGACCAAGCCCTCCTCGACGGGGCGCAGGAAGGAATTGAGGCACTCAACGAAAAGTACAAAGGCGAACGCACCGACATTTTCTTCTTGTTTCATCGGCCTCGTCGCTGGAACCCACAAGAACGAGTCTGGATGGGTTACGAGCGGAAACGCGGAAAGCTGGAAGATTTGAACGCTTTTACTCCACAGAGGGAGCGCGATCGGTTTTCGCGGATCGTCGGCAACACGGGATCGCTCGGCGAAGTGAAATGCGTCATTACGCTCGACTCGGACACTCAGCTCCCGCGGGAGTCCGCCCACCGGTTGGTCGCAACCTTGGCCCATCCGTTGAACCGGCCTTGTTTCGACGATCAGAGAAATGTGCTCTGCGATGGGTATTCAATCTTGCAGCCCCGTGTCGCCTTGAGCTTGCCCAGCGCGCGACAGTCTTGGTTCAGTGCACATCTTCGGGGCCAGGCCGGGATCGATCCCTACACCGGAGCCGTGTCGGATGTCTACCAGGATTCGTTGCAGGAAGGTTCCTTCATCGGCAAGGGCATCTATGATGTGGATGCCTTTGAAGGATTTTAGCAACCAGTTTTCCGGAAAACCTCATACTCGCGTAGTAGAGCATTTTGGAAGGATGTCATGCCAGGTCCGCATCGATCAGCGATATCGAGCTGTATGAGGCTTCCCGGCCCAATACAGCGCCGACATGAGTGCCGCCGCATCGTTCGAACCCCAGGCGACTGGCAAATCGCCAGGTGGGCATTGCCCTGGGTGCCTGGCCAACTGGGAACACTCGACAGGAACCCGCTTTACGTTGTCCCGCTGGAAGATTTTCAACCTGCGGCGAAGTTTGGTGCCCGCCGCGCTATGGCTTTTGCTTGTCTTGTCCTGGTTGGTTCCCGTCTGGCCAGCGTCCTCTTGGGTTCTGGTCCTGGCCATCCTGCTGTTGCCGGTCGTCCTGCGGGTCTTTGTTCAGCTGATCGAGCGGCCGGCCGACCTTGCGTGGCGGCTGCATCGCGCGACGTCCTGCGGTCATTGGGTCGATATTCGGCGCAGGCGAATTCGCGCTGGTCTTCTTACCCCACGAAGCCTGCTACAGCTTGGACGCCGTGCTGCGGACACGCTGACGCGATTGACTCTCTCGAAACGCAAGTTGCTCGGTGGCGCACGTCCACCGACACGGAACGTGGTGGACGAACCGACTTGGTCGGGGCTCTTTCGGGCGATGTGGGTCGCACCGGTCTCGGCGGTGCTTTTGGGCGGCTACCTTGTCCGATTTCGTGCAGATGCACTACCGGCCTCCGTCCCGCTCCTTGGTTTGTGGCTGATGTCTCCGGCGATCGCCTGGTGGCTCAGCCGACCGCTGCCGAGCGGCGCGGCTTCGTTAAACCAGGACGACACGGAGTTTCTCGAGGAGCTATCGCGCGTCACGTGGCGTTTTTTCGAAACCTTCTTCACCCCAGAAGATAACTGGCTGCCGCCCGACAATTTCCAGGAGTACCCGGTGGCCGTCATTGCCCACAGGACGTCGCCCACGAACGTGGGCCTGGCGCTGTTGTCGAACCTGGCCGCGTATGACTTTGGGTTCATTTCGGCCGGTCAATTGGAGGAGCGGACAGCCAAAACCTTCGCCACCATGGAACGGCTCGAGCGGTTCCGGGGTCACTTTTTCAACTGGTACGACACCCGCACGCTCGAGCCGCTTGATCCCCGCTATGTATCGACGGTCGACAGTGGAAACCTTGTCGGCCATTTGCTCACCCTGCGCGAGGGACTGTTGCAACTGGCTGACCAAGAGATTCTGCCGTCCACGGCCCTGCACGGGCTGAGCATTACGCTGCGGGTTCTGCTGAATGCGGTCAACACCGCAGGACCGGCCGAACATCATCCGTTCGGGCGCGCATCGGGCGAGGAAAGGCCGCAATCGCTGGACCGGCTTGAGCAACTTCAGCAGGAGGTGATGCACACATCGCCCACGCTCGCCGCCGGTTCTCGCTTGCTCGCGCGGCTGGCCAGCGGGGAAGGCACGATAATCACCGATTTGATGGCGCATCCTGACGATCAGGTTAGCTGGTGGGCCATCGCCTTTAGGCAGCAAGCCCAGGCTTGGCTTGACGAGCTGAACGTGCTCGCGCCCTTGTCGGCGTTACCTCCACCGCCGCCCTCTCTCTGGCAAAGCCCTGCGCCGCACGAGGCGGAATCCCTGACGCAACTGCGCGCCGCGCTGGAGCGGCTGGAGGGCGCGGGAACACTGCGGCACATCGCCCAGCTCAGTTTAGACCTCTCAGTGATCCTCGAGGCAGCGCTGGCGGAGGCAGGCGAACATCGCGATTGGCTGGCTCAACTGAAACAACGTATCAATGAGATCAGTGACTATGCGGCCACGCGGATGACGTCCCTCGAACAACTGGCTCGGACGTGCCTCGAGCTGAGCGATGCCGAAACTGATTTCCTGTTCGACGAGTCCCGTCAACTGCTGGCGATTGGTTTCAATGTCGCTGACCACCGGCGTGACGACAGCTACTACGATCTGCTGGCTTCGGAGGCCCGGCTGACCAGTTTCGTGGCGATTGCGCAGGGCCAATTGCGTCAGGAACATTGGTTTGCTCTGGGCCGCCTACTGACAGGAAACAACGGCTCGACCACGCTCCTTTCCTGGAGTGGCTCGATGTTTGAGTACCTCATGCCGTTGCTGGTCATGCCGAGCTTTGACGATACCCTGCTCGACCAAACGTGCAAGTCCGCCGTCGCGCGGCAAATCGCTTACGGTGCCAGCCGCAAGGTTCCTTGGGGCATCTCCGAGTCGGGATACAATATCACGGATGTGCATTTGAACTACCAGTACCGGGCGTTCGGCGTCCCCGGTTTGGGCCTGAAACGGGGTTTGGCCGATGATCTTGTGGTCGCGCCGTACGCTTCCATAATGGCGTTGATGGTTGCTCCGCAGGCGGCATGTGACAATCTGCGACGGATGGCTGTTGCCGGCTTCACAGGCAGATTCGGCTACTACGAAGCCATTGATTACACGCCGGCGCGAATCACACCTGGCCAATTGTTTGCCACTGTGCGGTCGTTCATGACTCACCACGAAGGGATGAGTTTCTTATCGCTGGCCTATGCCTTGCTTGATCAGCCGATGCAGCGACGGTTTGAGGCATACCCACCGTTTCAAGCCACCGCTTTGCTCCTGCATGAGCGGATTCCCAAGGCGGTCCCCGTCTATCCTGCGCGGCGGAGAGCACCGAGATGGCACGGCCCGCGGCTGAGCCCGAAGCCCTCGTGCGCGTCCTCAATACGCCGCATACGCCGATTCCGGAAGTGCACCTGCTTTCCAATGGCCGCTATCACGTCATGATGACCAATGCGGGCAGCGGGTATAGCCGCTGGAAGGATATCGCGGTCACTCGTTGGCGTGAGGACGTCACACGCGATGCGATGGGTACGTTCTGTTATCTGCGTGACGTCGCCTCCAACGAGGTTTGGTCCGCGGGATTTCAGCCGACGCTCAAGCCGTCCCCAGCCTATGAGGCCATTTTTCCCCAGTCCCGCGCGGAATTTCGGCGACGCGACTTTGAATTGGAAACGCACACCGAAGTGACTGTTTCGCCCGAAGACGACGTCGAGCTGCGCCGGATCAGCATCACGAACCTTTCCCGCTTCAGGCGCACGGTTGAACTGACGAGCTACGCCGAGGTGGTCTTGACCAGCGCGGCGGCGGACGCGACCCATCCGGCCTTCAGCAACTTGTTCGTCCAGACAGAGATTATCCGCAACCGGCAGGCAATTCTGTGTACACGCCGGCCTCGTTCGCATCAAGAACATCCGCCCTGGATGTTGCATTTGATGTCGGTGCATGGCACGTCGGTCGGCACGACTTCCTATGAAACGGATCGCGCCCAGTTTCTTGGCCGTGGACGCGGCGTTGCCGACCCACAAGCAATGGCACGCCCCTCGGTACTCTCGAACAGCGAGGGGTCGGTGCTCGACCCGGTCGTGGCGATTCGCGGCACCGTTTCTCTTGAGCCAGGGGAAACCGCCGTGGTCGACATCGTCACCGGCGTCGCGGAAACGCGCGAGGCGGCCATGGGACTCGTTGAGAAATGCCACGACCGGCATTTGGCCGACCGCTTACTGAACCTTGCCTGGACGCACGGACAAGTGATCTTGCAGCAACTCAACGCCACGGAGGCCGAAGCCCAGCTCTACGGCCGGCTTGCCAGTTCGATCATCTATGCCAGCGGCTTGCGACGTGCCAGCGCCAGCTTGTTGGCCAACAACGTGCGTGGCCAGTCGGGTTTATGGGGACACGGCATCTCCGGTGACTTGCCGATTGTCCTGCTGCGAATCGCCGATCACAGCAAAATCGACCTGGTCCGCCAACTGATCCACGCCCACGCCTATTGGCGGTTCAAGGGATTATCCGTCGATCTGGTGATTTGGAACGAAGATCAGTCCGGATACCGTCAATCGTTACAGGACGAAATCGTCAGCCTCATCGCCAGCAGCACCGAGAATTATGTCGCGGAGCGACCGGGCGGAATCTATGTGCGGCGGCCTGAACAGATGTCCGAGGAAGATCGCATTCTCATGCAGAGCGTGGCGCGGGTCGTATTGACCGATCGGGGCGGCCCGCTGGTAGATCAGATCGACCGGCGAGGTCGACGTGAGATAAGCATGCCATCACTTGTTCCGACGCGCAGCCGGAGGGCCGAGGTTGCCGATACGAAAGAGTTGCCGCTGCGTGAGCTGGTTTATGCGAACGGACTAGGCGGTTTCACGCCCGACGGTCGCGAATACGTGATCACGACCGGGCCCTTCCAGCGGACGCCGGCTCCGTGGGCGAACGTCCTGGCCAACTCTCAGTTCGGCACCGTGGTCACGGAAAGCAGTCTCGGATATACCTGGTTCGAAAACGCCCACGAGTTTCGCCTCACTCCGTGGTACAACGATCCGGTCACCGACAGTGCGGCGAATTGTTGTATCTTCGCGATCAGGAGAGTGGACGCTTTTGGTCTCCCACGCCGCTACCGACACCTGGCCAAAACGCCTACGTCACCCGGCACGGCTTCGGGTACAGCGTCTTTGAGACAACTGAAAATGAGATCACGACGCAACTGACGGTCTACGTGGCGATGGATGCCCCGATCAAATTCTTTTCGCTGAAGATCCGGAATGCCTCCGAACGAAGACGCCGACTCTCGGCGACCTGCTGTCTGGAGTGGGTACTGGCGGAGTTGCGTCCTAAATCGCTGATGTACGTGGTGACCGAAGTCGATCCTAAGACCGGGGCACTGTTGGCTCGCAACCCTTACAACTCCGAATTTCCTGGCCGGGTTGCCTTTCTCGATTTGAGTGAGCCGCTGCGCACGATTACCGGTGACCGCACCGAATTCTTCGGGCGCAATGGCACCGCAGCGAACCCGTCGGCGATGGGCCGGACGCGTCTTTCGGGAAAGGTCGGGCCGGGACTTGATCCGTGTGGCGCGATGCAAACGGAGTTCGAACTCGCACCAGGGCAGGAACGTGACATCGTTTTTACCTTGGGAGCGGCTCCGAGCGTCGAAGATGCGCGTGGATTGATCCAGCGTTATCGGGGCGCTGGGCCGGCGCGCCAAGCACTGGAAGGCGTGTGGCATTACTGGCAGCGAACGCTGGGTGCCGTCCACGTGGAAACCCCTGACCAGGGCATCAACCTGTTGGTCAATGGTTGGCTGCTCTACCAAACCTTGGTCTGCCGCCTGTGGGGACGTAGCGGCTATTACCAGTCAGGTGGCGCCTTTGGATTCCGTGACCAACTGCAGGACATTATGGCCTTGGTGCATGCCGAGCCCCGGTTAATGCGCGAACATTTGCTGCGGGCCGCGGCGCATCAATTTGTCCAGGGAGACGTTCAGCACTGGTGGCATCCTCCCACCGGACGCGGCGTGCGCACCCATTTTTCTGACGACTTCTTGTGGTTGCCTCTGGCTACGTGCCAATACGTCAAGCAGGTCGGCGACACGGGCGTACTCGACGAGCGGATTCCGTTTATCGACGGCCGACCAGTCCAGCCGGAAGAGGAGGCCTATTTTGACCTGCCGACTCAATCGGATCAGTCCGCGACTCTCTATGAACATTGCGTCCGCGCGATCGACAACGGTTTGCAGTTGGGCGATCATGGTCTGCCGTTGATTGGCTGCGGTGACTGGAACGACGGGATGAATCTGGTCGGCGCGGAGGGGAAAGGTGAGAGCGTGTGGTTGGCGTTCTTTCTGGTTCATGTGTTGCAGGAGTTCTCGGCAGTCGCCGACTTGCGGGCCGACGCGGCATTTGCCGAGAAATGCCGCGCCCAGGTCGCGCAATTGAAAGAGAACATCGAAAACAACGCATGGGACGGCGGGTGGTACCGGCGCGCCTTCTTCGACAATGGCGAACCACTCGGTTCGGCCAGCAATCTGGAATGCCAAATCGATTCGATCCCCCAAAGCTGGTCGGTCCTGTCCGGCGCGGGCGATCCGAAGAGAACTCGGCAGGCCATGGAGGCCGTCAACGACCGTCTTGTGCGACGTGAGCACTCCTTGATTCAGTTGTTCGATCCGCCGTTCGACAAGTCGCCGTTGGACCCGGGCTATATTAAGGGCTATGTGCCGGGCGTCCGGGAAAACGGCGGCCAGTACACGCATGCCGCGATCTGGACCGTGATGGCGTTTGCCGCCCTCGGCAACCCGCTGCGCGCTTGGGAACTCCTGGCGCTCATCAACCCGCTAAGTCACGGGTCGACGCCGACGGGCATTGCGACCTACAAAGTCGAGCCCTACGTCGTGGCCGCCGATGTGTATGCCGTCGCGCCGCACACCGGCCGCGGTGGATGGACGTGGTACACCGGGTCTGCCGGTTGGATGTACCGGCTGATCGTCGAGTCGCTACTGGGCCTGCGGTTGGACGTGGATCGGCTATCCTTCTTCCCGTGCCTGCCGGTCGAGTGGCAGTCCTTCAAATTACACTACCGCTACCGCGACACGTTTTATCACATCACCATTAACAATCAACGTGGCGGCGAAGCGAGCCGAGTTACCCTTGACGGAGTCGATCAACTCGACAAGGCCATCCACCTGGTCGATGATCGCCAAGAACACTCCGCGGAGGTGCAAATCGGATGAACCACGCTGCTGCGCACAAGAGAGAGAAACAGACCTTGGGAATTGCCGCATTTGACGACAGAGTTGCCGATTACGAGTCCCGCCTTGTCTTGTCAAGCCGGAGCCGAGAAGTGTGGCGCGGGGTCAGATCGGGTTTCCGGTTTCGGAAGCGACTTTCCGTCTCGGTTCAATCGCAGCGAGGGCCGCTCGACGATGGCGTGGACGCGCTACGTTGTGAGTTTCCTGAAGCAACACACCAGAAACCCGATCTGACCCCGTGGCGAATATTACTGGACGGCGAAACGGACTGCGAACCATTCTTGCCATGGAAATGGGCCAGCGAGCATCCTGACTCGATTCGGCAGTACCGAGTCCGGGAACGCAATGACCGTGCCGAGCGAAAGCGAGCCAAACGCTGACGCCGACGAAACGCGTAGACACACTCGCTGGCCACAACTCCGCACGCCCCGCATGCTCTGAACCGTCGAACCAGCGACTCAAGTCGCGAGGCAGCAACCTGCGCCGAAACGCCCCCCGGTGACTGGTTGTGTTGGGCGCTTACACATTTGAGATGACTTGTTGAGGCTTCGAGCAAGGCGAAAATGCGCAACTGCTTCTTGTCGTGGAAGTTGCGGTGCAAAACGAACGTTTCTTCGTAGCGAGAATGGAAGTCATCAGGAAAATGATCCGCCGTCGTATCACGGCGAACTGGGCAGCGTCCAAATTTGGACCGTGCCGTTTTCCCTACCAGCGACAATGCGACGTCGATCAGAGCTCCAATCAAGAGAAGTGATCGATTGGCCGGCCTCGGCCAGCGTCACGAGCGGCTGTGCAATTGCGGCGTCCCAGGCGATGACGCGACCGGAGCTGTCACCTGAAACAATTTGGTCTTCGTCGGGGCTGAGCGCGAACGCGCTAACCGTCTGCAAATGACCATTGAAGCGTTTGGTTTCCTGGCCGGAGTCGATATCGAACCCGACCAACCTACCGCCCGCACCGCCGACATAAAGGTTGCTCCCGTCTTTAGAGAATACAATCTGCCCCACGGTCGGGCCGGGAAAAGCAAAGGAACGAACCAGTGCCCGGGTCCGCACATCCCACACCTCGACAAGGGCGCTGCCGTAGACAGCAACCGCGACACGAGCGTTGATGGGACTAATCCCCACACCAATCACTTGGCGGCTGCCCGGCTTTTTCGAGTCCGTGGGGACTGTGATTTCGTCGCCAGAATGGCGATCCAACATGCGGATCGCGCCGTCAATGAAAACCAAGTCCAAGTTGCGCTCGGAAAGTGCGAAGCCCCCGACAAGAGAGGTATCTCCGGTGAAGACTCGAGTAAGTTGCCCCGTGGAAGCACTATGAATCCGAATCTCACGTTGTGGATCAGAAGCAGCCACAATATGTCGGCCGTCGGGTGACCAAGCGGCAGAATGCAAGTTTTCGCCGATTCTCAGCACGTCGGTCCCGGACGCAGCGTCAAGCACTGATACCTGATCACCTTGATTCATTGCAGTGCGCCGTTCATCACCCAACCACAAATCCGCGCGCGCAATCGACACAGCGATTCGCTGTCCGTCAGGGCTGAAACGTGCCACCGCAGCGCCGTCCATTGTCTTGACGGTCATGCCCTCGTCATGCTCGCCGTACTGCCAAAGGCGGATGCCGTCCAAGATAGTGAAGAAGGCGACCTGATCATCGCGTGGGCCGGTCGCCAACCAGAGTGCGCCGACTTGGCCGGTGTCCAGGGCCGCAAGTTCCTGGCGGGTGGCGACATCCCACACCTTCACGCCGTTGCCAATGTCCCCCGAGACCAATCGGTTTCCGTCCGCGGAAAAACCGAGTGCCCAAACATAGCTGCCTTCTGACTGCCAAGATTTGTTCACGGTGGGCTGCTCGCCGTCCCAGTCCCAGATGGTAATCGAGCCATCTAGGTTCGATGTTGCAATTTGGCGCCCACTGGGGGCGAAGGTGGGAATCATATGTCCTTCACCCGGAAACGTGGCGGCGATCTCTCTCTTATTGACGTCGATGAGAATTGCCGGTGTCTGCCCGCGTTCAGGTCCGGCAGCAAGCCAACGGCCATCAGGACTGAACATTACCTTCCTGAATGGACCCTCACGCGGGCTGCTTGTGAATTGAACATCACCGTTCGCGGCGTCAAAGACCTTGAGTGCTTTGTCCCCACTCGCGCTGGCGATCAGTTTACCGTCGGGGCTGAAGGTCAAGCCATTGCACTTGGCGGCATGCTCTTCTTTGACAGCCCTGACAGTCCAGAGTTTCTTGCCCGTCGCGGCGTCCCAGACGAAGATGTGTCCCTCGTAGTCTCCACCCGCAATCCGCTTTTCGTCGGGCGACATGGCGATGTGGCTGAGGCGAGATTCATGTTCCAAACTTCCGATAGGGTCGCCAGAGGCGAGATCCCAAATATGTGCCATCCGTTGTCCCGGAGTACCCAACGCGCCGATGGCGATCAGCCGATGCCCATCACGGCTGAAGATCGGCTGCTCAGCGCCAGGAAACCTCTGGGGGATGGTGGCACGGATGTCTCCAACGAGGTAATACCACTCCCAGCCGCGGTGCTCCTGTGGACAGGCGTCGAGTTCTGTGCGAGCGCGTGAGTAGTTCTTTTCGAGCAGCGCGCTGTCGGCGTTGGCGATGTGCATCAGATAGACGCGGCGGGCCAGTTCACGGGCTCGGGAGGCAGATTCAATGAGAGCCTTTCGTGCAATGTCCCGCTGATTCAGAATCAGCAGCGTGCTGGCGATGAGCGTCATCGTGACGAGCGACAACGTGATGATGGTCGCCCAAGTCAGGGCCGGATTTCGACGCGTCCACTTACCGATAATTTCGGTTGTCGTTGGCGGTTTGGCCTTGATCGACCGGTTCTCCAGGTGCGATCGTAAATCATCGGCCAGCTCTTGTGCCGATGCGTAGCGCTGGTTCATGTCTTTGGACATCGCCTTGTGGATGATTGTCTCCAGTTCCACGGGGATATCTCGATCGATACGGCGCAGCGGAGTTGGTTCCTCGAAGGCTATCTGCTTCAGCAACTGGCGGCGGTCGTCTGTGAGATAGGCAGGCCGCAACGTCAAGAGCTCGTAGAGCGTGGCGGCCAAAGAATAGATGTCAGCCCGATGATCCACGACGACTCGTTTGCCAAGGGCCTGCTCGGGCGCCATATACCGCAGCGTCCCAATCAAATCTCCAGTCATCGTTACACCGGCATCAGCTTCGATACGGGCAAGACCAAAATCGGTCACGTATAATTTCGCCGATCTGTCGAGCAGCAGATTCGCGGGCTTAATGTCTCGGTGAATGACGCCTTCATCGTGCGCGTGCTGCAGTGCCGTTGCGGCCTGAATTCCCAACGCTGCTACGCTGCGATAGTATTCGCGACGTGACGAATGGGGAATCGTGGAACTTTCGGCTTCGGCGACCGTTTCACCCGGCATGGGTCGTGAATCCTGACGGGAATCGCTTTCGACGCGCTCCGTTGACGCTTCGAGCTCTGCGGCGGCGACCTCTGCTGCATCGGCACCATCGTCGACTCTGCTCATGCTCGTGATCTGACTCATGGACGATCCATCGAGCCCTTTGCCTTCATCACGGACGTGCCAAAGCGATGATATGACCTCGGACAAACTGCGGCCGCGAATCAGCTGCATCGCGTAGTAGTGAACACCGCGCTCTTCGCCGACCATGTAGACGGGCACAATGTTGGGATGATTGAGCGCCGCCACGGCACGGACTTCGTTCTGGAACCGATGAATCTTCAGTTCGTCCACAAGTCCCGCGAGCGGAAGCACCTTCAACGCGACTCGCCGCTTCATGGAGATCTGTTCCGCCTCGTAAACGATGCCCATACCGCCGCGACCGATTTGCCGCAGGATGCGAAAGTCCCCCAACCTTTTTTCTTGCCGGATCGTGTCTTGGAAGGACGCAGGGTCCGACCGAGCCGCCGCATGCTCGGTAGCGAGCATGGCCGGGATGACGACTTTCAGCAGATCAGCAATTTCAGGGTAGCGTCGTAGGTAGTCGGAGATGTCAGGGATTTCACCATTCGCGACAGCCTCGAAGAACTCGTCGACAACCTCCGCCAAACGGTCCTCTCGATCACAACGTACTTCTGCGTCTGTCATGTGTTCTCGCCAAACCAATAGCCTTCCAAACCGGCAGCCACCGCCTTTTCGCCGAGTCGGTACAACGCGCGACCGTATCGTTTCCGGGCTGTCATTGGTTCGATGTTCAATACCTCTGCGGCTTCGTGGTTGGTTAATCCTTCTGCGTGCCGCAACGTCAGCATCTCGCGATCATTGTCGTTCAAACTCTCGATGAGATCACGTACTTGTTCTGCAAATTCGTTTCTCTGAAGCATTTTGCTAGGTGTTTCGGAGAGCAGCGTGCGAGCGATTGCCATGGACGATACGTCATTGAACGCCGTTTCACGACGGACGGTCCGCATCTCGGCCGTGACATGTCGCCGATGCTGGACGACTAACTGCTCGATGGCTCGGCTGCGCAACCACACTCGAAAGGAAGCTGGCCGCTTCGTCACGAATTCACCAATTCTACGCGTAACGACTATCTGCGTTTCCTGGACGACATCCGATACGTCGACACGGGCGCTCAACTCGGGAGAGATTCGAAACCGAAGAATCCGTTGCAAGTACGGCGCGTACGAGCGAAGCAATTCATTCAGCGCGGATTGGTTGCCGGTGGCGACCGCTGCTAGGAGTCGGTCCGTATGTATGGAGTCGGAATGGGACAAATCGATTCTCCTCTAGCTCTTAATCCGACTTGCCAAGCCGAAATGAGACAGGCATTCGCATTCTTTTTTTTCAATTCGGATGACGGTTACCACGCCGCACAGCCTGGCTCTTGGATTATCGTCCCGGCTCTCCCATAGCGGAACCCGTCAATTTAGGCGAATAAAGGTCTTGACAACTCTCTTTCCGCAGTTCCAAAAATCAATATCCCGGAATTTGTTGGCGGCCGTCGATTTTTTGCAGCCCGCGTTGTCCGCGTGACGTGTCGGTCCTTAATGACATGGGTGGTGCTGGTGGGCGGTCGAGTGAGCGGTTCTCCTGCGGGGCGGCGTGGAAGGGCGGTTGCCAAGCCCAGCTTGGAAACGGCCGAGCGTTCTTCAGCATCCGATGCCGTGGATGTTGTCGTTGCTGCAACCGGCGATACGAAATGTTGTTTAGGTGACGAGTAACTTGTATCGGAAATGGCCTCGCTCGCAGCCTCGTCTCTCGTTGCGAATGCACTGAAGCAGAACACGGCATGTCGCCGCGCTGGGACGAACGCCTTCATCAACCGGAGCTACTTTCCGTATTGTCGAGAACTGATTCCTAGCAGCTTGAGCACCGACCGGTGGACGGATGACAACTTCGTCACAAACACCTGGCGGCTGCCGTTCTGTTTTAGCTCGTGACGTTGAATCGGTTCGAACAGATCGATGATTCGCTTGGTGGTTGGAGCCGAACACCGGCGGCCTTCCGGATAGAGCGGTAGATCTTCGATCTGATGTTGCTCCATCGCGCGTCGCAGCCGACGCTCGAGCAACGTCTGCGCGACCAAGACGAAGAAGTAGACCGCCAAGAGTGCCTGAATGCGGCTCACGCTCTTCAAGAACACAGGCGCCACTTCAAAGTCATTCTTAAACTGAGAGAACCGCTTCTCGACTAAGGGCTGGCGTTTGTAGGCCTGCAAGATCTCGTCGGCGGACATCTCGTCCTGGTTGGTGATCAACGGGAACTTGCCATCGCCTTTCGTGGCTTGGATGACCTCCTTCGTGTTTGGCTTCACGACCAGCCGATACCGTATCTCAACGCGACGTACGTACTGCGTGTTCTTGCTGGGCCGACCCCGCGAAGTTTGCGTGAAGGTCTCTTGCTCTTCCTCTTGGACCTCGACCCGTACGAAGTCGCGTACCGTGGATGTCGCAAGTACCTTCTCGAGAGCCTCTTCGACTTTGGGACGTGTTCGAAAACGAGTTTTGGGAGATTGCAACCGATGTTGCAAATCATCTAGTTCCTGCTTCAGCTTGTCCAGGTTGCGAATCCGAGTTGCCGCGTCTTGCTGCGACTTGCGAAGGCTGTCAAACCACAACAAACGAAAGCCGTCAGAGGTCCGGAACGGTTCACTGGCCACACGCAAGTGGTCGACAATTTGCCCGTCATCGTTCACTTCCTGATAGAGATCCGTCCAGCTGATTGCGTTCGTCTCGTCCAACAGGTGCTGGCGAAACTGTTTGTCTTCACGTCGCGTGCGAGGCAGCACCGTGATGAACCGGCCACCCCGTTGGTGGATCGCTTTGAGGTTCGCCGTGGACGCTAACTTACAATCCGCGACATACAAGAAGTCCTGCGCGCTGGGTCAATTCCCGCAGCAATTCCCAGGTCTCCAGATGAGTTCGATCATCGGCGGTGTTACCACTGGCCGTCGTAAAGTAAATCGGCACACCGCCGTCGTCCGTGACCGTCAAGATATACAACAACTGTTTCAGATCAGGACGATGATCCTTGTTGTGGCCCCAGGTAATCCCCAGCGTGGGCAAGCCCTGACGCAACCCAGGTACCAACGCGTCGTCATAGGCACCGTGGAATGTGACGGTGGTCGAGTCGTTGTGCAGTTCGTCCAAACTGAGATCGAAATGTCGAATCACGTGCTTGACCAGTTCCATAATCAGCGAACGGTCGATGCCTGCGAACAACCGATCCAAACACCGCCCCAGTCGATCATCATTGAGATGCTTCATCTTGGTAGACGAAATCTCGATCAGATCCGGGGCGTGTCGCTGGGCCCACTCGCCCAAACCGTAAACGGGTTCTCGCGAAAGCAAGATATTGCGCACCAGTAACATCAAACCGCGTGACGTCGGGATCTTCATTCTCGGCCCGTCCGCCGGGAGATGGGTCTGAAGGATCTCCTCGAGTCGCATCTCGTCCAGAATTCGATTGACAACGGGAAGCGAGCCGACCGTCCAGGTGCGTAGCGTGACACCGTCCGACTCGGCAAAATATCCCTCGTTGGTTTTCGCGTCGTGTGTCTTCTTGCGTTTGCTCATGGCCACCGATATATCGGATTGGCCGTCGAGCGAGAAGCGCATCTCGGCACAAAACAAATCCGCTGCGCCACTTACGACGAACGCCCTCGACGTAAGTCGAGAATTTCTCAACTTACGTCGAGGGCACTTTGCCTAAGTTTTTTCAAAACGATTTTGTCGCCAGACCTCCCCTTGCACCGACCCCCGCTGTGCGCAGAATGCGAGCCAGCTACTGGGGCACACCGCGAAGCATCACACCGTTGAAATCCGTAGCCCGACGGAGCGCCAGGAGTGCCGCCAACTTGGAACTGGAGCTACTGCTCTTGGCGTACGGTGCTCTGAGTTTCTTCAGGCAACGAAGCCAGCGAACAATCATCCGTTCGAGGACAAAACGGCGACAAATCAAACGCCCACATGCCGTGCAGGATTTTCTGCAGCGACATCAAGCACCAAGACCCGGCCTCAGGCTGCTACGGAAATTCCGGGATATTGATTCTTGGAACTGCGGAAAGAGAGATGTGATGAATCGACCGGGACTCTATGTCAAAAGCCCCATTGACCGCTTGAAAAATCGTACCTAGTCGAGCATCCCGGTTTAACGCCGATTCACCGCGAGCTTCCAAGGAAAAATGGTCTTCGTGGCCACGGAATCCAACTCAACAGTTGTCAGCAAGAAGATCTGCTACGAGGATCCCCGCCGCTCCTCGGCTGCTCGATCATTGGCCGCTGGATCAAAGCTGGGTCAGCTGCGGACAGGAGGTTGCAGTCGTGAGTGAGTATTCGTGCGTCGCGTTTCGAGCCTTCGATTGGCTGCCAACGAATCGCGACTTGGGTTGCGCTCGGAGACAGTCGCCACGTGCTGAAATCGACCATTGGTATTTCCAAAACGAATATCACGTCGGTGAGTTTCCCGGCGGCGCGGAAAGCTTGCTCCGGCACGGATACGACGTTCACTTGCACTACGGTGATGTTGGCATTCGAAGAATTGCGTTCCGGCTGCCATCCGATCCCAGACGGTCTACTTTTCCACTGACGATTTCCGGGGCATGACACCACTCACGCCCTTCTGTGCTTTTCCCAGCCACCGACCAAATAAGACCCGACCATTTGTTTTTTCGCAGCAACTGGGCGGGGGAACTTCAGATACTAGCAAACCGATTGCGAAACGGGTCGCATGATCCGAGCAATGCGAACAACTATCCACGGAAAGCAATACAGAATCGTAGACCACAAGAGCGTGTCGAAGACGAACTGGAAGCTTTCGCGATCGCGCCTGTGCGCCAAACGCGTTTGATCGGGAGCGTCGCCCGTCACCTGGCCGGCGGCTCCCCACCGAGGCCAGGCAGATCAAGATGCATCGCGCGACGACGGCCCGATAATTTGCCTGAAGGTCAAGTTGATCCGCTCGCCGACCTTCTGCTGAGTCTTCGGGATCTCGTGTTTCCAGAATGCCTGCATGGTCCCCGCCATGATGAGGAGCGTGCCGTTGCCAACCAGGAAGCTTCTTGTCTGTTTCGACTGATTGTGCTTGATCCGAAACGTCCGAGTCGCTCCCAATGACAGCGAGCCGATGACGTTCCCCATTTCCGGCTCATCATCGGCATGCATGCCCATGCTGTCTTGGCCGGAGCGGTAGCGGTTTAGTAGGCAGTAGTTGTACCGACCATGGACCGCTTCGATCTGCCGCTTGATTTCCAGCAGGGTCGGGGTCCAGCCCCGCGCGATGTTCACCGTCCCGGAGTAGCGATAGCTGACGCCTGGTTCGCCGTAGGAGGCTGTCAGTCTCGGCTGCATGTGGCCGAAGATCCCTGGCTTCTGTTCCCAGGCACAATCGTCCCTCAACTCGGCAAAATAGTGATCCGCGGTCTCGGACGGTAGAAAGGCTTCCTCGTATAGCAGAATTCCGCCGTCCGTCAGCTCGATGGTTTCCATGGATCGTCATTCCTGTCGTTGCTCAAGAATCTCAACGTCTGGAGCAAACGAGCGAGCGAACCGAAGATCGGGCGGAACATTTCCTCTTCCGCGCCGGGGTCTCGACACCTTCCGACCAACGGCACTGTACCGTCCCCTCGAAGGGCGACAAGAAGTGAGCCGAGGGTAAGAAGTGAGCGGGGGTCGCCTTTTTGCTGAGGACCCTGATCCCGCCGTCGATGTCTTGCTGACCAACGGCGCGGAGTTCATCCTAAAAGGAAAGATCCAGACACCCAACTTTTCTCCACAATCTTTCTTGAGGTTAAATAAGTAACCTCGCGCATCGCTACATCGAGGCAGATGGTGACTCTCAGAAACAAGGGATCCCGGGGGCGACGTGTCCGCCGGTGGGTGCGTTCGGCGCGAGTGCAGTGCGCCGCGAGATCGGGGGCGCCGAGCGGTTCTCCCGACGGACGTCATTTGAAATCCGGGAGTCCTCGCCTTGAATCCTGGGGGAAGCGCGACACGCGCGAGGGAGACAGGAAGGCCGTGCGCCGGTCGGCAGGTCCGCTCGGGCAGAAGCCCCTGGCAAGAAGGGGTCTGGCAGTACGCGAGCCGCCGCGGGTGGCTCAGCCGAAGGCGGCCGCGCAGCGGGTGATGCCCCGATACCAGCGGCGGCCTGCCTGGACGGCCCGTTGGGCCACCTGGTCGGCCGCACCCACGACGTGCCCAAACATCGAGTCGAAAGCGAGTGACCAGGTCGATCCACATCGTGCGGCGAATCCCCAGCCGCTCGAGAATCGGTGCGAGATGATCCGGAATCGCGCCGGCTTGGCCCGACTGGACGATCCGCCCGCTGGCGTCGAGCAGTTGGAGATAGTCGTCCAGCGAAACGGGGATCAGGCCCTTGTCTGACGCGCGGCGTTGCGTCGCGCTGTGCCGCATTCCCGGGGCATCGACCGCGGCCTGCTCATTCAGCGTCAGTTCGCACAGCCAGCCGTCGGGTGACTTGTCGGCCGAGGGCGTTCCTTCGTCTTGCCGGTCGCTTGCCGATTCCCGCGGTTGCCGCGACTGGATCCGATCGTAGGCGGAGGTGTGGTTCGAGCTTTCGGGCGTCAGGGCCTCGCCGGCCCGGATTTGATTCAGATCCACATAGATCCCGCAAACCAGGATCGCCGCGTCATCCACCAGTTCGCGACAGTGGTAACGATCCTCCCAGAAGCAACCTCGGCAGTCGTCCTCGCGGTTACCGCGTCGGGCGACGTATTCGCACAGGGTGGCCATGAACCAGGACGGATCCGAGAGCCGCTTCCGCAACACGCCGACGCGTCCCGGGATCGCCAGTTCCAGGATGACCCGCGCCGGGTTCGGTTCCCGGAGTTGCCCGTCGCGGCTCTTGGCCAGCTTGCTCACCGCCAGCCAGCGGCGCACGACGTCCTCATCCGACCATGTGGACGCCACATCCGGCCGGGTTCGCAGTACCAGGTGGAGATGGTTGCTCAATTCGGCTCGAAAGCCGATCTCGATCGCAAACAGCCCGGCCAGGTGCTCCTCCATGTCGCGAATCCAATCCCGCCGATATCCGTAGTCGATCCCGGTGGCCGGGTCCTCGCCACAGAGAAACGCCCTCCGCACGCACCGATTCCAGCAATGATAGACCGCGACCTCCTCGGGCCGGACAATCTCCCCACGAGCACACGACGGCATGCGACGTCTCCTTCGACCAAAGCCGCGGCGAATGACGGACGCCTGTATAGTGCTCGCGACGCAAGTACGTCAAATGGCCTGAGAGTTTGCGCTCTGACGGCCACCGTCACGGATAAGCCTCGGTCTCGGTCCCGACATCC
The DNA here is from genome assembly GCA_963826795.1 of uncultured Planctomycetales bacterium. GTDB lineage: Bacteria > Planctomycetota > Planctomycetia > Pirellulales > Pirellulaceae > CAWGYT01. Next base: position 19,350 of record CAWGYT010000003.1, read on the forward strand.
GGTCCCCAGTCCGACATTCTGCCCAAGGCGCGGTCCAGATTCCGGCCAGGTGCATGCCACGGAGCAAACTCGCGCGATTCCGAGGCAGTAAAGCAGGGCGGAGAAAAGTTGGGTGTCTGGAGACTTTTTCTCCTCGTAGTTTTGGCGGATCAGTCTCTCGTGCTGACTACGTCCATGCCGACAAAACGACGGAGAGGGGCGCCGGAAGGCGCCGCCGCTGGGCACCTGAGCGGCCTCCCTGGGAGTCTTCTGACGCGTCTCGAACGCGGACGGTGATGCCCGCCCTGCACAGCAGCTATAGCCTTTTACCGAATCGCGCACGCAACTGATTGAAGTCATCTAGGCCAATCACGCCGTCGCCGAACCAATCGAAAGCGCTCTCGAAGACCGGATCCGTCGTCGTCTTGCCGAACGTACTGCGAAACGAGTTGAAGTCCACCAACCCGACGACTCGATCACCTGTCACATCTCCAAAGTAGCGGAAGAAGGACTCGACGTGGTCCGCGGACATTGTCTGGCTGCCGGAATGGACTCGGTCGTGGTGCACGGTGAACAGGTAATCGCCGTCGGCCAGGGAATCGCCGACAATCTCACTGCCCACAAAGGTAATCTCGGCTTTCGTTGTGCCGCCCATGGGGGTCGACGTCACGATCAAGTCGACGAAGGCGCCACCCAACACCTCCAGCGAGAACGCATCATCATCGAGAGTCACCTCGGTGTTGAACGTCACGGTCAAGCTTCGGACGCGCGAACGTTGTGACGTGCCGTCATCAATGACCACCGCTACGACCTCCGGCGGCACGACCACTTCCGGCTGAATCGTGAGCTGGTAATCTTCGACCTCGCCGTCGGAGGCCAACCCCGTAACCAGAAGGCCCCCTGCCGTGCTCAGACGAAACCGAGCGTACGTGGTTCCCTCGATGGCAGAACCGGGCACAGTGAATACCAAGGGATTGTCACCCATGGCGACGTCCCGCGACACAAAGACCTGCTCGCCGACACCACTCCAACTGCCGTCACCATCGAAATCAATCCAGGCGTCCAGCTTGCCGGCCGCGCCCTGCACGTTGACGGTTACCGTTGCCTCCAGTGCCCCCACGTGAATCGCGCCGATCACCACGCCGTCTTCATCCGAGCCATCCGCATCGGCTGCCGTCGAATGGGTGCCGTCCGCTTCAACGTCCCGCTCGGGGCCGAGCGTCAAGCCGGTCGGCCTGTGGCTCGCGCCGTCGTCGGCAGCCGTGGTGGGATAAGGGGCCGGAGCGTCGCCGAAGTCGCCGCCCAGATTTTCGTACCAGGCGATTTTGTTGTCTTCTTTCGATGCGCTGAGCACGTCCAGGTCGCCATCGCCATCCACATCTGCTGCAAACACGGCGTGGGCTCCATCGGCCGAGGTGCTAACGGTGCGCGGAGTGAATCGCTGGCTACCGTCGTTCTCGTACCACGTGATCTTGTCTCCCTCATACGATGCGCCGAGCACATCGGTATCACCGTCGCCGTCCACGTCTGCCGCGAACACGCTGAAGGCCCCCAAGGCCGTCGTGCTGATGTTGTGCGTGGTGAAGGTTTCGCTGCCGTCGTTTTCGTACCAGGCGATCGTGTTGTCGTAAACCGATGCACTGAGGACGTCGGTGTCGCCGTCGCCATCCACGTCCGTCGCGAACACGGTCGAGGCGAGCTTGGCCGACGTGCTGATCGTGTGGTCGGTGAACTGCTCACGGCCATCGTTCTCGTACCAAGTGATCTTACCGCCACGTGATGCGCTGAGTACATCGATGTCGCCGTCGCCGTCCACATCCGCCGCAAACACGCTGTGGGCACCATCGGCTGTGCCAGTGATCGAGTGGTAGGTGAAGATTCCACTGCCGTCGTTTTCGTACCAGGCGATCTCGTCGTTAGCGTACAGCGCGGCGACCACGTCGGTGTCACCGTCGTCGTCCATGTCCGCGGTAAACACACTACGGACGCCCCAGGCAAACACGCTAATGGGGGCGGCGAAGGAGAATATGCCATGGCCGTCGTTTTGGTACCAGGCAATCGTATTGTCCCCAAACGATCCGCTGAGGACGTCGGTATGGCCATCGCCGTCCAGGTCCGCGGCAAGCACACTGTGGGCCCCCACGGCCCACGTGCTGATCTCGTGTTCGGGGGTGCTGAAGTTCCCACTTCCGTCGTTTTCGTACCAGGCGATCTTGTTATCGTCCTTCGACGCGCTGAGCACATCGGTGTCGCCATCGCCGTCCAGATCCGCGGCGAACACGCTCTGCGCACCTGCGGCTGCCTCGCTGATCGTGTTCTGGATAGGGAAAAAACCGCCGGAAGCGGCCGGGTTGCCAATCGTGACTTGGTAATCCTCGACCTCGCCATCCACGGCCGCTCCGGTGACCCCCAGCCCACCGGCTGAACTCAAACGGAACCGCGCGTAGGTTGTCCCCGCGAGAGCATAGTTGGAAACATCAAACATTAGGAGATTATCCCCGACCGCGACATCACGCGACACGAAGACTTGCTCACCAGGTCCGCCCCAACTACCGTCCCCATTGAAGTCGATCCAGGCGTCCAGCTTGCCCGCCCCGCCCTGCACGTTGACGGTCACGATCGCATCGAGCGCCCCGACCTGGATCGTGCCAAACGTGACCCCATCTTCGTCCGCACCGTCGGCATCGGCGGCCATCGAGTGCGTCCCGTCCGCCTCACCGTCTCGCGTTGCGCCGAGTGTCAGACCCGTCACGGCGTGGCGAGCGCCGCCTTCGGCCAGCGTGGTGGGATATGGCAAAGGGGCATCGCCAAGGTCCGCCGGAAGTTGCCGGTACCAGGCGATCGTGTTGTCATTTTGCGATGCACTGAGCACGTCGGTAATGCCGTCGCCGTCCACATCCGCCGCAAAGACACTGCGGGCCGCATCAGCCGTCGTGCTGATTGTATGGGGAGCGAAGATCTGGCTTCCGTCGTTCTCGTACCAGGCGATTTTGTCGTCACCGGGCGACGCGGAAGTACGTCCATGTCGCCGTCGCCGTCCATGTCCGCCGCAAACACACTGTAGGCGAATCGGCCGTGGTGCTGATCGTGTGCGTCGTGAAGTTTTGACTGCCATTGTTCTCGTACCAGGCGATCTTGTCGTCACCTTGCGACGCGGAAGTACGTCGAGGTCGCCGTCGCTGTCCACGTCTGCCGCAAACACGCTCACCGCACCGATGGCTGTGTTGCTGATCGTGTGGGTCGTGAAGATCTGGTTGCCATTGTTCTCGTACCAGGCGATCTATTGTTATTCCGCGATGCGCAGAGCACGTCCATGTCACCGTCGTCGTCCACGTCCGCCGCAAACACGGTTTGGGCCCCATCGGCCGTCGTGCTAATCGGGTAGCGAGTAAAGTTCTGGCTGCCGTCGTTCTCGTACCAGGCGATCTTATCGTCATTGAACGACGCGGAGAGGACGTCCATGTCACCGTCGCCGTCCACATCCGCCGCAAACACGCCGTTCGCCCCATCGGCCGCCGTGCTAATCGGGTAGCGCGTGAAGTTCTCACTGCCGTCGTTCTCGTACCAGGCGATCGTGTCGTCATTGAGCGACGCGCAGAGGACGTCGATGTCGCCGTCGTCGTCCACGTCCGCCGCAAATACGCTAACCGCCCCGACAGCCGTCGTGCTAATCGTGTAGCGCGTGAAGTTCTCACTGCCGTCGTTCTCGTACCAGGCGATCTTGTCGTCCAGGACCGACGCGCAGAGCACGTCCATGTCGCCGTCCCCGTCCACGTCCGCCGCAAACAGCGTCGAAGGCCCAACCGGTGGAGGTGCTGATCGGGCTCTGTCCAGCGAAGACGCCGCTGCTGGCCAGCGGGGAACTAACACCGGCAATCGTGACTTCGTAGTCCTCGACTTCGCCGTCGGCTGCCGGGCCGGTGACCCCCAGCTCGCCCGTCGTGCTCAGCCGGAAGCGCGCGTAAGTGGTGCCCACGAGGGCATAACTGGGAACATCGAACGTCAAATGATTGTCCCCGGCCACAGGTCCCGCGCCGCGAAAATCTGTTCGCCCGGACCGCCCCAGCTTCCGTCGCCGTTGAAGTCGATCCAGGCGTCCAGCTTGCCCGCCCCGCCCTGCACGTTGACCGTCACGGTTGCCCCGAGCGCCCCGATCTGGATCGTGCCGAACGTCACGCCGTCTTCGTCTGCGCCGTCCGCTTCGGCTGTCGCCGAGTGCCTTCCGTCTGCTTCTGAGTCCCGCGTCGCCCCAAGCATCAGGCCGGCCGCCATGTGACGAGCGCCGTCTTCGGCCAGCGTCGTGGGATAGGGACTCGGTGCGTCACCGAAGTCGACCGGTGCCATCTTCTCGTACCAGGCGATCTTGTCGTCATTGAAGGACGCGCAGAGGACGTCCAGGTCGCCGTCGCCGTCCACGTCCGCCGCAAACACGCTATTGGCGCCATCAGCGGCGGTGCTGATCGTGTGGGTGGAAAGTTCTCACTGCCGTCGTTCTCGTACCAGGCGATTCGTTGTCGGTGCGCGACGCGCAGAGGACGTCCAGGTCGCCGTCGCCGTCCACGTCCGCCGCAAACACACTCATGGGCCCCATTGGCCGCGGTGCTGATCGTGTGGTCGGCGAAGTTCTGACTGCCGTCGTTCTCGTACCAGGCGATCTTGTCGTCATATAAGGCGCCGAGCACGTCCATGTCGCCGTCGCCGTCCACGTCCGCCGCAAACACGCTGCGGGCCCCATCGGCCGCCGTGCTGATCGTGTGCGGCGTGAAGTTCTGACTGCCGTCGTTCTCGTACCAGGCGATCTTGTCGTCATCGAGCGACGCGCAGAGCACGTCCATGTCGCCGTCCCCGTCCACGTCCGCCGCAAACACGCTGTGCGGCCCCATCGGCCGCCGTCGCTGATCGTGTGGGCGTGAAGTTCTCGCTGCCGTCGTTCTCGTACCAGGCGATCTTGTTGTCGTCCATTCGACGCGCAGAGCACGTCCAGGTCGCCGTCGCCGTCCACGTCCGCCGCAAACACGCTGTGCGCCCCGTCGGCCGTGCGTGCTGATCGTGTGCGGGCGTGAAGTTCTGACTGCCGTCGTTCTCGTACCAGGCGATCTTGTCGTCATCACGCGACGCGCAGAGGACGTCCAGGTCGCCGTCGCCGTCCACGTCCGCCGCAAACACGCTGTGGGCCCCATCGGCTGCGTGCTGATCGTGTGCGGCGTGAAGTTCTGGCTGCCGTCGTTCTCGTACCAGGCGATCTTGTCGTCGATGGAACGACGCGCAGAGGACGTCCAGGTCGCCGTCGCCGTCCACGTCCGCCGCAAACACGCTGCCGGCCCCGTCGGCCGCCGTGCTGATCGTGTCTGGCCGCCGAAGACGCCGCTGGCCGCCGGCCGGACTGGCGATCGTGACCCGGTAGTCCTCCACTTCGCCGTCGGCCGCCGAGGCCGCGGATCCCCAGATCCGCCCGCCGTGCTCAGCCGGAACCGGGCGTACGTCGTGCCCGCCAAGGCAAAGCTGGGCACGTCAAACGTCAGGTCGTTGTCGCCGATGACCACAGCTCTGCGAGGCGAAAATCTGTTCGCCCGGACCGCCCCAACGTGCCGTCGCCGTTGAAGTCGATCCAGGCATCCAGCTTGCCCGCCGCCGCCTTGCACGTTGACCGTCACGGTCGCCCCCAGCTGCCCCGACCTGGATCGTGCCGAACGTCACGCCGTCTTCGTCCGGCACCCGTCGGCATCGGCGGCCGCCGAGTGCGTGCCGTCGGCCTCACCGTCTCGCGTCGCGCCCAGCGTCGGACCCGTCACGGCGTGCCGAGCGCCACCTTCGGCCAGCGTCGTGGGATATGGCAAGGGGCATCGCCAAAGTCCGCCGGACAGTTCTCGTACCAGGCGATCTGTCGTCATTTTGCGACGCGCAGAGGACGTCCGGTCGCCGTCGCCGTCCACGTCCGCCGCAAACACGCTGCGGGCCCCATCAGCCGCCGTGCTGATCGTATGGGGCGTGAAGTTCTGGCTGCCGTCGTTCTCGTACCAGGCGATCTTGTCGTCACGGGCGACGCGGAGAGGACGTCCGGTCGCCGTCGCCGTCCACGTCCGCCGCAAACACGCTGTGGGCGCATCTGGCCGCGGTGCTGATCGTGTGCGTCGTGAAGTTCTGACTGCCGTCGTTCTCGTACCAGGCGATCTTGTCGTCACCGTGCGACGCGCTGAAGGACGTCCAGGTCGCCGTCGCCGTCCACGTCCGCCGCAAACACGCTCACCGCCCCGATGGCCGTGGTGCTGATCGTGTGGGTCGTGAAGTTCTGGCTGCCATCGTTCTCGTACCAGGCGATCTTGTCGTCATTCCGCGATGCGCAGAGCACGTCCAGGTCGCCGTCGCCGTCCACGTCCGCCGCAAACACGCTCTGGGCCCCATCGGCCGCCGTGCTAATCGGGTGCGAGTGAAGTTCTGACTGCCGTCGTTCTCGTACCAGGCGATCGTGTCGTCATTGAACGACGCGCAGAGGACGTCGAGGTCGCCGTCGCCGTCCACGTCCGCCGCAAACACGCTCGTTTGCCCCATCGGCCGTCGTGCTGATCGGTGTGCGACGTGAAGTTCTCGCTGCCGTCGTTCTCGTACCAGGCGATCTTGTCGTCATTGAGCGACGCGCAGAGGACGTCCAGGTCGCCGTCGCCGTCCACGTCCGCCGCAAACACGCTAACCGCCCCGACAGCCGTCGTGCTAATCGTGTAGCGAGTGAAATTCTCACTGCCGTCGTTCTCGTACCAGGCGATCGTGTCGTCCAGGACCGACGCACTGAGCACGTCCATGTCGCCGTCGCCGTCCACGTCCGCCGCAAAAGCGTCGAAGGCCCAACCGGTGGAGGTGCTGATCGGGCTCTGTCCAGCGAAGACGCCGCTGCTGGCCAGCGGGGAACTAACACCGGCAATCGTGACTTCGTAATCTTCGACCTCGCCATCGGCTGCCGGGCCGGTGACCCCCAGCTCGCCCGTCGTGCTCAGCCGGAAGCGGGCGTAGGTGGTGCCCACGAGGGCATAGCTGGAAACGTCGAACGTCAAATGATTGTCCCCGGCCACGAGGTCCCGCGCCGCGAAAATCTGTTCGCCTGGGCCGCCCCAGCTTCCGTCGCCGTTGAAGTCGATCCAGGCGTCCAGCTTGCCCGCCCCGCCCTGCACGTTGACGGTCACGGTTGCATCGAGCGCCCCGATCTGGATCGTGCCGAACGTGACGCCGTCTTCGTCTGCGCCGTCCGATTGGGCTGTCGCCGAGTGGCTTCCGTCTGCTTCTGAGTCCCGCGTCGACCCAAGCATCAAGCCGGCCGCCATGTGACGAGCGCCGTCTTCGGCCAGCGTGGTGGGATAGGGACTCGGTGCGTCACCGAAGTCGACCGCCAGCATGAACCGCCCTTCGAGCAGTTCAATTCCCAGCTGAGTCGTGAACGCTGCCGCCTCAATTCGGCGGTGTCGCCAGCGGGAGCTGCCACGGTAACGTGTTCCTCTGTTCGTTCTTGACACGGGCGGAAACCTTTCCTCGGCGGAAGTGTCGCAGCAGGGATACGCAGCAGGGATATAGTGCAGGCGTGCGATAGCGCCTCAAGGAAAGTGCCGATGAGTGCGCAGGTGAGTGGGGCGCGTGCCTCGCGCACCGCTCCCTCTGTCAATTCAAGTAGAGTGCTCCGAAGGAGGTTCGAAGGATTGCATCAGCCACTGCAGCCGCTATTGAAAATGACGTCCAAACCATCAGTCGAGAAAGTTGCCCCACCCTCGTTGCCTCGAGTGTTGACCGAGGCTCGCATCTTTGCCGGTTTCTGCCATGGATCTTGAGTACTAGCTCACATCGTCTGCCACAAGTCACGTCCACCAAAGCCTCCTTCCAATCCGTCGGATTCGAAAGTCACGGTCAGTCCATCAGAGCTCAAATGAGGTGAACCCTCGATGCCCAGAGTGTTGATGATCTCAAGCGGATGTTGATCCGTCCATGGATCGTCAACGTGTTCTCGTCGCGCTGTCCAAATGTCCCAATTTCGATTGCCTCGCGTGGACACGAAATGGGCCTCCAGCAGATCGCTCGAAATCGTTGGAGCCCAGTCACCGAAGGTCGTGTCCGAGACCAGGTCGGTCTGTTCTGGTTCGTTGAATTGGGACCACGCTCGTAATGGGACTAGCAGAACTGCGGCCAGGGAAATCGTCACGGGTAAATAAGTTACAAGTGTCATTGTTTCCATCCTCCAAATTGCTTCGATTACCCGCGAGAGGCTGCCGTTAGTAGAGACAAATGTCGTCAAGAGCTTTAACTTGAGCATTTTCATTTCGGCGTTCGGACGGCGATCCAACCGAGCGACCTTGGCTTCGCAATCTTCGTCCCCTACTCGTCTAATCCGCGCCAAGCTTCGCGAACGGGACAGTCCCGAGCAAAAAAAGCGTGAACAAATCCGCTTTTCGCCTAAACTGATGGGTTTCGCATGTGAGATCTTGGCGGAAAATCGATGAGCCAGTCCGGCGCGGAGTGTCGACGGGCGTCCGAATTGATGAAAAAAATGACCAAGTCCCCGTCTCATTTCCACTTGGCAATTCGGATTCAGGGGGCAAAGATCCAGGGCAAAGATCCAGACGGTCTAGGGCAAAAGATCCAGGGCAAAAGATCCAGACGGTCTACATTCCGAGTGGCTGGCCGGGGGTCCGAGGGTCTCGGGACGACGTGTGCATCCGCGGCCTGCAGCCCGAGGTTCATGCGTGCCGGGCCGACAGGTCGCTCGGCAGTGCCGCCTTCTGGGAGTATCGCATTGGTTGCCGGAGCGTAGAGCATGAGGGATCGATTCTGCTGTTTGGGATCGATGTGGACCTGAATCCGATCCGGGCTGGCGAGGCCTCGGTTCCGGAAGAGGCGCGTTACGCGTCAGCCTACAACCGAATCGAGAGACGACCGCGGAGCGCATCCCGCCCGGTGCCGGAAGGCAACAGGGGCGCGGACGACTGGCTCTGTCGGCTGACGATTCAGGACGGTGATCGGCGCTGGCGGGACCGCTGCGGTGGGTGATCTCATTTCTTCTGAAACGAGCCACTGCCCGGCCGTTGGAGCCGGTGTGTCAGGTTGGGTGAATGAACAGACCGAACATTTACGACGATGTCCTCAGACCGCTGGGTCTGAAGGTGAGCCAGATGAACATTCTGGTAGCCGCCGCCAGGATGGGAACTGCCCGGCCCACGGAGGTTTGCGAGCATTTGCATCTGGACGTTTCCACGCTCAGTCGCAACGTGGACCGCATGAAGGCCCGTGGATGGCTTGAGATTGTGCCTGCCAAGGATGGCCGGTCTCAACCGTTTCGACTCACCGCTCAGGGGAAGCGACTTTTGGAGAAGGCGATCCCCTCTTGGGATGAAGCCCAACAACGAGTCTAGGACCTGCTCGGAGACGGCACCGTGAACCAGTTAAACGACGCCATGCGGCGGATCAGGGAGACAACCACGGAAAGCTGATTTCTTATTTGCCTTGATCGTCGCAGATACAACAATAGGTCCGGCCATGAAGCTCAAAGACCACCCGACGGTCAGACACTTTCACCGTCGCCCGGCGACCGAGGCACCCCAACCCGAGGAGCCTCTCGATGCCGCATGGCTCAGGCAACTCCTTCTCGGCGCCGGTGCCGACGACGTGGGCTTTGTGGAGATTGGCAGGTCCGCTCTGGACGATCAGCGGGATGACATTCTCGAGGCGTTTCCACGGACGAAGACGCTGATCGGGTACTTGAGAGGAGAGAAAAACATCGTCTGGGCGATTCTGCGACGAAGGGTGCGCCTCAAGGGGCCGCTGAAGCTCCTGCTCGCCTTCGCCAAATGCTTCCCACGGTAACTCGAACGTGTTGAGCCTTGCCGAATTCGCTCAACCATCGCCGGTCCACGCAACGTCGTCATAACCACCAAAAACAACAGCCGACTGGCGACCAGGTTGCCGTCGGCCAGCATCTTCCGCGATGCAATTCCCGCCGAGCGGTAAACGCATTGGACGTCACTTCTTCAAGAGGCTCAGCAGTCGCTTTGCCCTCCCGAAGCAACCCCACTTCTTAGCTGTCACAGAGCACTCGTCGATTGTGCCCTCACGCCAGCGTTGTTCTTGCTTGACGTTCTGCCCAGTCCCGGCGAAAAGGAGGCAGAGACAACCGCGTGCTTTCGTTGCGTATCCTTTGGCAGCGATGGCTTTCGTAGCGATCGTGACCGAACTCCGCAAGTCATACAAAGTAGATCGTCGGATCCGTAAATCAGGACCGAGTCGGCGGCCATCGTCGACCATATTCCGACACAGCTGGGAAATCCATCCACTGCGACCCGCGCTACAATTTGCCCCACGTGGTCTGAACGGGCCACACGATCCGACTGGTCCGATTCGACGAATCACGAAACCGTCACATTACGGCTCCGGGACGGTTGGAATCCAACGTGGATGATCGATTCCTCGCTCGTCTCGTCCCACGCGCAATTTGCTTTGCGTCGCTTCCATCCGTCGCCATTACCCAAAGCGTCGGCACTTGCCCGGTGAAAGCACGGCAGAACGCGATATGCTTGCCGTCCGGAGACACGGTCGCGCGGAAATCCCATCGCCCGGTTGTTGGCTCGGTCAGCGACACGACTTCGGCGGTCAGCGGATCGAGTTGGGCGATCTCGGTTCCACCGCGCGCTGACTCCGGTTTGTAGTCACGGTTGAAGTGATCCGTGTCGGCGCGGCCCGACTGATACTCCCAAGGGACCTTGGAATTCGGCATTCGACGCGAGAAGAGCAGCTTGCCATCGGGAGTCCAGGCGGGAAGATTCGAACCACCGCCCTTCGCTTCGGGCGGACCGTACGTGGCACCAAACCACTGTGCTTGCGATTGCGTCAGCACGCGGTGTTCGCTGCCGTCACTGCGGTTGATGCACAGGTCTGACCAATCATGCCCCGGATCGCTGCGAAATTGACAATCGTGGTACGCAATCCATTTGCCGTCGGGAGACCACCGAGGGCCGAAGTACAAATGATCCGGATGGGCTGCGATCAGCTGACGATTCTGGCCGTTCAGGTCGCTCGTCCAGATTTGATAGCCATGAGGACTCGCCAAATGAAACGCAACTCGCTGGCCGTCAGGGCTCAGACTCAAGCCGTATGGCAATCCTTCTCCTGCACGAGTGAACTCGCGTGCGTCGGAACCATCCAAGTTCATGCGGTAGATTTGCCCCACACGATTCTTCACGACTTGAACCAACATCTGCGAATCGCCAATCAACAAAGCGGGCGTGTAGAAGGGTGCGATGCGATCTTTCGTGGCAAGTTCTTCCAGCTGCTCTGTCTCCAGGTCATAACGCCAGAGGTGAGTCGGAGTTTGCGTGTAGTATTCATCGAAGGGACGCCCGGGACCGTCTCGCCGTGGCTCCATGCTCAGCAACAGCAACCGGCCGTCGGAGAAGAAATCCGCGACCTGCCACGTCGCTTGGTTGGGTACGTCGAATTCCAGCCAACGAAGTCCGCTCCCGTCAGCTCGGACGATGCCGGTCTGTCCAGCGGAAGTGAACAGGATTCGGCCAACCGTGGGCGCCGCACCGGAAGTTCGGCTGCGCAGCTCGCAGAACACACGCACATGGCAGCCAGGCCAATCAACACGGCGAAATCGAGAAAGAATCGGCAAACGCGCAGTTCCTCGAATTTGCGGCATGTCGATCTTTCCTGTGGCCGCGCGCGATAGGATCGTGTCGGCGACTTGATTCGAGGAGTTGAATGGATCGTCGTGACCGCCTCCATTTGACCAGACGCCAAACGAGGCTGCAACGCGTGATCCTTGGGGCCAGAGCTCGTTCTTCGTGTTCGTCTCGTCGGCAACCGTGTGCAAAGCTGGGTGACGCGAGGCGTCAGTCGGATTCAGACCTCTCACGGTGGCGAACTGTCGCAAACTGTTGCGCGGCGTCGGACTCGAATCAAGTTCCTGTTTCTCGAGTCGGGTCTTGCGAACTAGAATCAAGTTCGCGTGGCGACTGGCTGCCTGACCTCCCCGGGACATTGTCCGGCTCGGTGAGGCCGTTCCGCTCGCATGGTCCGCAGTCAACTTTGCCTCGCTTTGTGCACCGAAGAACAAAAGACGAGGCCTGACCCCGTCGACCCTTAGGAGACCGCCATGCGTGCGATGATACTGCCGCGAATCGTCTCGCTCCACGAATCCAACTCACCTCTGACGTTGGTCGATCTGCCGATGCCTGAGGCAGGACCGGGTGAAGTCCGAATTCGCATCGCGACCTGCGGAGTTTGCCACACGGAGTTAGACGAGATTGAAGGAAGAACCACGCCGCCGACACTTCCGGTCGTGCTGGGCCATGAAGTGGTGGGCTATGTCGACCAAGTGGGATCCGGCGTCGCGACGTTTAGGTTGGGTGATCGTGTGGGTGTCGGCTGGATCCACTCCTCCAGCGGAGGCGCGGACGAGAATCTCAGCCCGCTGTTTCGAGCAACCGGGCGCGATGTCAATGGCGGCTATGCCGAGTACATGACTGTGCCGCAAGCGTACGCCTATTCGATTCCAGAATGCTTTTCCGATGCGCAGGCTGCACCCTTGTTGTGCGCCGGTGCCATCGGCTATCGGGCGCTCCGCCTTACCAAGATGAACGACGGCGATTCGCTGGGTCTGACCGGTTTCGGTGCCTCCGCCCACCTGGTTTTACAAATGGTCCGTCATCATTTTCCGAACTCGCCGGTCTACGTATTTGCCAGAGACGCGGTGGCACGCGATTTCGCCTTGCGATTGGGGGCGGTTTGGGCGGGGGACACGTCCGATCGCGTGACAACTCTGCTCGACGCGATTATTGATACAACGCCGGCTTGGAAACCGGTCGTGGAAGCCCTGGCGAATCTCCGGCCGGGAGGCCGACTTGTGATCAACGCAATACGCAAAGAAGATTTCGACAAGAACTCTCTGCTGAAACTTAACTATCACGAACACCTGTGGATGGAAAGGGAAATCAAGACTGTCGCGAACATTACCAGTCACGACATACGGGCGTTTCTCCCGTTGGCGGCGGAGATTCTGATTCAGCCAGAAATTACGACTTACCCGTTGGAAGAGGCGAATCGAGCGCTCGTGGATCTAAAAGGTGGTCGGATCAAAGGAGCGAAAGTGCTGGTCGTGGCCTGAAGGTTCAAGAAGGAGACTTGTATTCATCGATTTGGCCGCGATCCCTCTCCACGATTCATGGCCGGTTGCCCGGTCAGCGCTCGCAGCCTTTCATCGACCTCCTCCAGCTTGCTCTTCACCGCGGCAATCAAGTTGAGCCTCTTCTGCGCCGCTTCGACGCTCTCTGGGGCTGGGCTGCGGGGATCGCGGTAGGGACAGCCGTTGCCGGCTGCCCCCCGCACAGATCCGTACGTGAAGCATTCCCTCATACGGCTCTTGCCGCGAGTCGGGCGCGAAATCGGTCGTTGGGATAGGGATGAAGGATCTTGGGTTGCGGCAGGTATCGGCGCACAAGACGTTGCATACGTGTCCATGGCCACGCCGCTCGGCCACGCTGACTGCGACGACGCAGTTGGCGGAGCCAGAGTTTAGTGACCGCGTCCACGAGCTGATTGAGCCGACGCATGTTATTCGGGACAGCGTGGTATTGGAGCCACCCCCGAACGACATTGGTCAGCCAGCGTCCTGTGGAGCCGACCGAGTCGTGCCGACGTCGTTTAAGCTGAACCTTAATCGCCGCCAGGGTACGTCTCATGCGTTTGGCCACTGTACGCCGCCACAACACGAAGCGTTGGTTCTTCCGGGTCTTTCCACAGATGTGGGTAAAGCCCAGGAAGTCGAACGTCTCGCAGCGTCCTCGACCTTCCCGTTCGCGTCGGGCCACAGAGCTGCGGCCGAACTCGATCAGTCGGGTCTTATCAGGATGAAGCGTGAGGCCAAACTTCTGCATCCGCGCCGTGAGTGCCGTAAGGCATGCGCGTGCGTCGTCTTCATGCTCGAATCCAAGCACAAAGTCATCCGCATAGCGCACCACGACGCACTGTCCGCGGCAATGGCGTTGCCGCCATTGGTTGATCCACTGGTCGAACACGTAGTGAAGGTACACATTAGAAAGGAGGGGTGATAAAACCGCCCCTTGTGGCGCTCCTTTGCCCGTGTCAGACCAGTCCGTATCTTCGAGGATACCGGCGTTGAGCCACTTGCGTATCAAACGAAGAACCCGTGGGTCGCCGATGCGATGCTCCAAGAATTTGATCAACCAGTCACGATCGATCTCATCGAAGAAGCCTTGTATGTCGGCGTCCAGGACCCAGTTCACCGGTTGTTCCGTGATCGCATACGATAACGCATCAAGCGCGTTATGCTGGCTGCGTCCCGGCCGGAAGCCATAGCTGAAACCGAGGAAGTCTGCTTCGTAGATACATTGAAGCACGGTGCGAAGCGCACACTGGACGATTTTATCTTCCAGTGAGCTAATTCCCAACGGTCGTTGACGACCATCCGGCTTCGGGATGTAGACACGTCGCGAGGGCTTCGCTCGAAAGGCTCCGCGGTGAATGCGACCATGAAGATCCGCGATGCGAGTCTTCAGGTCAGCTTCGTATTCACGCCACGTAACCCCATCGACGCCAGCCGCTGCGTTCTTCTTGAGGTCGTAGAAACTTGATGTTAGCAGCGATTCGGTGATGTGGTGGAGCAACGCGGTGAATCGAAGGTCGCGGCTTTGCTGAGCCGCTACGCGCACATCAGGCAATCCGCTTGACCTGCGCTTCTTCCGGCTCGGAGTCCGGGCGAGGTTAGAAGGCCTGGTGTTCCTCTTGGCTGAGAGCCTTCCCTCGGCCGACTCCGCGGATGGTTCAGCACCACCGTTGTTCGTCGGATTCGACGGTACTACGCTCTCATCTGAATTCCCATCTGCGTTCATGTCCGCATTACCTCCGGTGGAGTTCTCGGACCGCTGCGAGCGACTTCCTCCCGCAGACAAATGGGATCTCCCGGTTCTCGCGCTTGAAGTTTCCACTCATGCACCAGGTCTTCGACTCCGTCGCGTCCGCGGGGTGCTCGCCAGCGTGCGCACCCAACGGTGTTGCCTTCCGCCACCTGAACGACGTCGGCACACGAAATGAAAACTCTTTCGGAGCTCAATACTGGGCCTGCGTGTGCCCCTGCCGTTGCTACACCCAACGTGTTACCACGATCAGCGTACGACTCAGGGCCAGCGTGCCTGGCTGGGGCTTCGCTGTAAGACTCTTTCATTCTCAACTCCAAGCCGGTTTATCCCGGCGCTTTCTCAGATCGGGTTTTTGGTGTCACGCGCGTGGATATGCGATATTGGGGCAAGACTACCGAGGACCGGGTCTGATCGCCAACACCGGGACCGCACGCCTCGCGGGGGCGATCGTCACCACTTCCCAGAGAGCCGGCTGTCCCTACCGCGATCCCCGCGCACACGCGCACAGCTGACCTCGGACTTAATTGTGGCCTTCCAGGCCGGATACTACCTCGCCGAATCCCAGCCAGTCGAAAGTCAACTTGCGGCGGTGGTCGACGTTGTGTTTGGAGATAAGGTCCGCATTGGTAAACCGACGGCGTACATGCCCTGACATCCATGTTCGCAAAGGTCCTGCGCGCGATGCAGATAGCTGATGGCCAATTGGCCAGTGATCTGGTCGCGGAACACGATTTCTTGCCGCGTCGCTCGCTCGGCCACCCTTCGCAGTTGCCGTTCCTTGGACGCGAGCAGAGCCGCTGCGACTGTTAGAGTCAGAACGAGGATCATTGAGGCCAGCGCGATGCCACCGACGAGAGACTTGTGCCGCGCCGACCATTTGATAATTCGCTGCAACCGCGTCGTTCGGCGTGCCATGATCGGTTTACTTTCGAGGAATCGCCGTAAATCATCGGCCAGCTCAGCGGCGGACTCGTAACGATCCGTACGGTCCTTCGCCATCGCCTTGAGCACGATCGTTTCCAATTCCGCTGGGATATTCTTGTCGAGTCGTCGCGGCTCTGGCGGTTCGGAAAACGCGATCTCCCGCAGCAACTCCGCGCGTCCTGTGCCGTCATAGGGAGGTTTCAGCGTGAGCATTTCGTATTGCACGACAGGTCAGCCGCGCTGGGGTCTGGTTGGTGGTTTTAAGGTCCGGATTCGGGTGATGTGGCGTTGGCTCCCGGACAACCGATCTGCGTTGGCTTGTCCCGGAGCCGTTCCACCTCGGCGGGGGCTATGCGGGGATCGCGGTAGGGACGACCGTTACCGGTCGCCCCCCGCACAGATCCGTACGTGAAGAACTACCTCATACGGCTCCTCCGTCAGGTCAAACGATCACGAAACGAGTTTCGCTACCAGTCGTCATTGCCGTGCCATGTGAGTGACACGAAATCCGGCACTGTGTCCGGCATGTCCACGGCAGATCGACAACAGTTCCCTTCGGTGACTCCCTTTCCTCGACGGACTCCGCCACTGCGGATGCAGTTTTGTTCGCCCGCGTCGTCAGTAATACGAAGTCATCTGACTTCCCATCCACGTCCATGCCAGCCGTGCCCTCAGTGAGGTTCGCTGACCGTCCTCGACGTCGCCGCCAAGGAGCCGATGGGATCTCCCGGTTCTCGTGCGTTGGAGTTTCCA
Source organism: uncultured Planctomycetales bacterium (assembly GCA_963826795.1). Lineage (GTDB taxonomy): Bacteria > Planctomycetota > Planctomycetia > Pirellulales > Pirellulaceae > CAWGYT01. Next base: position 35,912 of record CAWGYT010000003.1, read on the forward strand.
TACATGCACCAGGTCTTCGACCCCGTCGCGTCCGCGGGGTGCTCGCCAGCGAGCGCACCCAACGGTGTTGCCTTCCGCCACCTGAACGACGTCGGCACACGAAATGAAAATCTTTCGGAGCTCAATACTGGGCCTGCGTGTACCCCTGCCGTTGCTACACCCAACGTGTTACCACGATCAGCGTACGACTCAGGGCCAGCGTGCCTGGCTGGGGCTTCGCTGTAAGACTCTTTCATTCTCAACTCCAAGCCGGTTTATCCCGGCGCTTTCTCAGGTCCATTTTCGAGTCGTCGCTGACCGATGACGGGGTAGGTATGGCAAGTGGGACGGCGTCGTGATCTCGAGCAACTAGAGAATTGGTCTGACCCCGCGCATGCGCATCGCCAGCGTTTTCGTCCTTCTATTTTTCCGTTGGAGTCTGCAAACAACGGAACGCGGCGGCGCTTCGAAAACATTTTTTGGCCGAACGAAATTGCGCCTTGACGAAATAACTCACGATCAATACAACTAACTTATTAGTTTAGTCGTCTGTGGGCCCGCGGATTTGGGCCGGGAGGATCGTTTTGGCTGCAACGTCACCAAGTGAACGGGAACTCGACGTGCTCAAAGTGTTATGGGAATTGGGCGAATCGCCGGTGCGGGACGTCCACCAGGCGATGTGCCGTCAAGGCGAATGCGCCTTCACCACGGTACAAACGCTGTTGCGCATCATGGCCGATAAGGGATTTGTCAAACAGCGCATCGAGTCTCGCACGCTGTACTATTCGGCGAACTACTCCGCCGAAAACGCCAGCTCGAAATTCCTGCACAAGATCTTCGACGGGGCGGTCGGCAAACTCGTGCTTACGATGCTCCAGGCCGAAAACCTATCCGCGGATGAGATGCGCGACATCGAAAAATTGATCGCGAAAGCTCGCAAAACCAAACGACAATCGGGGGACGAATAGGATGAGCCACGTTAGCATCTTCTTCCAAAGTCTCGTATCCATCGCGGCCGTCTCAATGATCGTCCTGGCGGTGGGAGCGATTATCACTCGCCAACTTCGTCAACCGATCGAACGGGTTCGCTGTATTCAGACTACGTTCGCCGCGCTCATGGTCGCACTCTTCGCGCGGCAAGCCTCGATCCTACCGCCGCTTTCCCTGAGCGTTCTTCCCCCCAAATCGGTCGCCGCTTCATTGCTGGTGCACTCAACGTCCGATGCGAAGTCTGCGGCGCACGCTTCGTCGGAGGCAGCCAATCCAAGTCGATTCACGAATAGGTCTGCCATGCACCGTCCACTCCCGGAAGCGCCCGTGATTGCGACTTCCGAGTCGGCGGACGTCAGTCCCCATGCAGCGGCTCCACACACGAGAATCGTGCCAGAGCCTTTCTTTTCGTCGCCCGATGCGTGGACCGCGATCCAGCTCTCGTTTCTTTTCGCGGCAGCGGCTGGCGGTCTGTATTTCGTTGGGCAGTTGTCGGTTGGCCACTTGCAGTTACAGCACCTGCGGCGGAACAGCGAGTCCGCGTGCGAATCGCTTCTGAGCACCTGGCGAGAGTATCCCGAAGCCCGTTCCTACGGGACGCGCGTGTTGGTGTCTCGGATAGCGACTGTCCCCCTCACGTTTGGCGTTCGGCGGCCCGTCATCATTTTGCCCCAAACGATGTTCGAATCGATGGACTCGCCGTCGGTCGCGTGCTGCCTATCACACGAGTTGGCACACATTCGTTCGCGAGACAACGTCACTTGGTGCATTGTGCAGTGGATGCAGCCCATCTTGTGGTTCCAACCCCTGTTTTGGCTGATGCGTCGAAAACTGCGCATGGCCCAGGACCAGCTCGCCGACGACTACGCGGCCGGACGCGCGGCGGACCGAACGGTCTACGCCGACTTGTTAATGGGGATGGTGCGCGGGCGAATACAATTGGGAGGCGGCTTGGCGCTGAGCCATGGCCGATCGACGTTCCAGCCTGTATCGCCGCATCGAGCTGTTGCTATCGGACCAGTTCCGCTTGGCTCGAGCCGCTCGTCGGCGTGTAATACTGGCTACAACCACCTGCTTCGCGCTGGTGGCCGTCAGCCTGGGGACGTTGCGTCTGGAACAGGCCACGGCCAGTCCTATCGACGGCGCAATACTCCCTTCCCAGGAAGGGCGAACGTAGGAAACGAAAAAGAAGGCGCCAATCCCGCGGTAGCCAAGGCAAACGAGGATGCGGTGGAGCTTTCCTATTCGGGTGAAGTCATCGACAAAGAAACGAAACAGCCGATCCCCAACGCGACGATCGTTGTCCGCCGAAGTATCCTGCTCTCGTATGAGCGTAAAATCATCGAAGAATCTCGACACAAGACGGACAAGAATGGAGTCTACCAGTTCACGATTCCACCTGAGCAAACGGCGGAACGAGGACTCTATATCGAATTGGATGTCGAACACCCGGATTACGCTTGGAAGAAGGGTTTTGGCTATGCGTTGAGTATGATTCGCAAGAATGAGCAACTGGGAGAAAGGCCCTTCTTCTCGAAGATCGAACTGAACCCCGCCGAGGTGCTCACCGGCCGCATCGTCAATCCCCAGGGCGAGCCCCTTGCCGATGTGAACATTCAAGCGTATTCAAAAACGAGTGCCGACGACTGGGAAGACTACGGCAGCTTCTTTCAGACCAAGTCCGATCAAGACGGACGGTTCCACTTGCAACTGGTCAAAGGCGGTCCCAGTGTGTTTTGGGTGGTGCCGCGGGATTACTGCCCACTCCAAATTGTGTCGGCCACCAAACGGGGCGAGTGGGGTGACATCGCCGTCGAACAAGGAATCGCGATCACAGGCAAGGTGATCAGCGCGACCGGCGAACCCGTGGACGGCGTGTGGGTCAATCTCGAAGATCAAGAGGTCCGACAGCAACTCCGGCTCCCGGTTGCCACCTACGTCAATCGCTCGGCAAAAACCTTAGATGACGGAACCTTCACGCTGCGCCCGATGAAGGCCGGCAAATACCGGCTCGATGTCCGGAATTATGGCAGCGAACTGACGGGCGAAAAACGGAGTTGGAGTAGGCCCAAGCAACTCGACGACGTCTTTGTCGCGAGGCAAATCGACATTGGCCCCCAGGACGCAGGTCGCCCATTCACGATCCAAGCCTCGCCGCATGTCGAATTCCACGCCCAGTATTTGAACTCGGCGGGTGAAGCGACGACTGGCCATGATGTCATGCTTTTCGGCCAACTCGACGGACAGTCGTTCTATACCCGTTTCGACCCCGACAAAGACGGAAAGATCGTTGGCAAGCTGCCACACGGCCTGACCGACGTGCGAATGAATGCGATTACCAATGAGCATGGCGCGGTTCAAGTGCGTCTGAAAAAAGACGGTCCGCTTCATTCCGGAAGCGAGCTGAAGCTCGGCACGATCGAAGATGACATTACGGGGATCGAGATTATCCGCTACCGGGCGCCAATCGTCCAGCTCAAGCCGGTCGACGAGAACGGCGACATTGTCACCGATTGCAAGGTTGCCGGCATCTACTCCGATGGCAGAGATGAAACCATGCAACCGGTCGGCGGCATGGCGACCAACATCTTGTTCGAACATCAGGAGGATGGACGCCATCGCACTTCTCAGATGATCCCCAACCGGAAGGTGATTTTTACAGCGACTGCCGAGGGCTTTGCCGAGTCGTCAGAAACCGTCGAATTGCCGGAGGGCGCAGAGCAGGAGGTCGTGCTCGTGCTGAAGAAGGCCACACCGAGCTCCGCTGCTAAAGCCGATGAGAACGGCCAGTCCCCTGACACCAGCGCCAACGCCGACTCAAAGTGATGGCGACATGGCGAGTCGGCAGTGTGTTGTTCGCAGTGTCTAACTCGGAACCGCTACGATGCAAAACCGAGCCATCGCACTCATCATTCTTCTGTTTCTTCTGTTTGCCTTAGCCGTCAGTGTGCGCGGGGTCAGATCGGGTTTCCGGTTTCGGAAGCGACATTCCGTCTCGGTTCAATCGCAGCGAGGGCCGCTCGACGAGGACGTGGACGCGCTACGTTGTCGTTTCCTGAAGCAACACACCAGAAACCCGATCTGACCCCCGCGTACGCATGTCACGGATCCGGGCAACTATTGTTTTCCGTCAGTCTGGTCACTCGCGACGCCTTCATCCAGAACCCGACGATAATCCAGTAGCAAGAGCTTTGATCGAGCCTTCGTGCTCTGTCCGTGAACGTCCGTCACTTCGCAGCAAAGCACATCGAATTCCGGCAACAAGGCCAAGCGAGTGATCGAGAGGCCCTCGGGTAAATCAAACAGTGTCCTCTTACTGCCATCTTTCAAATCCAGCAGGTGTAGCGTCGTTTCCAAACCGCCCCACAAGATCAATTGGCGTTCCGGATCGTAGGCTGCCGCGTAGGTCATTCGATGTAGCGACCAGCCACGACGAACGAGTTCACTGTCAACGGCGTACACGGGTCTCGGTAGCTTCGTGTCGGCATTCTCAACGTCCTTCCACCGAAAGACGCGAAGGCCACGATCCATCGTACAAATGAGGAACTCGCCTTCCCCAGTAAACATCAGGCTCCCAACATTCTCGTGCGGATGGTAGCCGCTTTCTTCTTCCCCGCGTGCCACCTTTGCTTCCCATTCCGCTAGATCCCGCGATGCCGTTTTCAATACCTTGGGTGTCCAGGTGTCCTTCTCCAAGATGGTGACCGCACCATACTGGCCAAGGAGCAAGTCACCGTTTGGGCTCCAGGCCATGGAATTCGCCAGTGAGCCCGACGCTAGTTCTTTCGACTGCCCAATCACTCTGCCAGTTGTAGCGGACACAATCCTCGTTGATTCGCGTTCCCGAAATGCGATCGAGTCGCTTTGCCGATTGAAGACCCCGGATGAACTGTCCGACGAAACCTCTGCGACGAGCTTCTGCGCACTGCGGTCCCAGTTCAAAAACCTATACGAGTTTGACTGGGGCGACTCTACGTTCGCCAAGAGGAAATTTCCTGTTGGATCGGTGACGAAAAACGGATATGAACCGGATAGGCCCGGCTCCGGTTCTCCTTTCGTCCAGGGTGCGATCAGCCGTTCAATTGGAACCTTGTCGTTGGCGAGCTTGCCAACAAGTAGGCCGCCCGTCAGGGGATCGGGTGTCCAAACAAGGGGTCCCATGTCCGCAACGAGAACGTCCGGCGGAACGAGCTCGGCGTCGAGATTGACACTCGAGCCGAGGCTGCATCCTGTCGAAACGACGGACACAACGGCAACGGCAGCGACCAAGAGTGTTGTTCGTATCACCTTTCGCGATTCCTTCGCATTGGCAGCTATGAGGCGATGAGCCGCAGTGGATTCACTCGTTCAACAACGGCCCAACGAGATGGCTAATCAAGGTAGTTTCGCCGAATTCAGCCGCCTTCGCTGAGCCGTTCTGCGCTTTGGTGGGCTGCGCGGGGTCGGTGCGCAGGGATCGCGGTAGGGACAGCCGTTACCGGCTGCCCCCCGCACAGATCCGTACATGAAGAATTCCCTCATACGGCTCTTGCCGCAAGTCGGGCGCGAAATCGGTCGTGGGGATAGGGATGAAGGATCTTGGGCTGCGGTAGGTATTGGCGTACAAGACGTTTGATTCGCGACCAGGGCCACGCCGCGCGACCGCGCTGACTGCGGCGACGCATTTGGCGGAGCCAGAGCTTCGTGACCGCGCCGACGAATTGGTTGAGCCGACGCATGTGATTCGGGACGGCGTGATATTGTAGCCAACCCCCGCATTCAGAGAAAACGCTGAGCGGAGCGAAGTCCTACTTCAGTAAATTCGAACGGTAGGTGTCTCAAAGTCATTGACACGTTGCGGGCCACTGGACGCCCAATGTATGGCCAGTCGTAGTCTGCGCTTGCGATAAGGGCAAACCAATTAGCGCGAACCCACTGGACCAAGCGATGCTGCGGCAGAAAGAATCTCATTTTCTGCTCTGGATTCCGTCCGGCGCTGAGTATGAGATTCGGGTTTTCAATCGCCACGGATTACTCGAATCACGTGTCACGCCCGACGAAATGTGCAGCAACTTAATCATTCTACACGTTGTCCTGTCAGCAAATGATGCTCTTCGCGCTCCGACAGCTCAAACGAGCCGTGTAACAAGCGGGATGAAAGCCAATTGAAGAATGCGGAGGCCTTAGCCAAGTCGCTTTTGGAATCGCATCATGCTTAGGGCCAAAACTACGATTCCACACATCGTCAGTCCGACAACGGATGGTATCAGGTCAAAGAAACTGGCGCCGCGGAGCACGACCCCTCTCAGGATTTCGATAAAGTAGGTGACCGGGATCGCGAACGTGACAATGTAGATTGGCGTTGGCATTTCGCTGCGCGGAAACATGAAGCCAGATAAGAGTACGGATGGCAGCATAATGACAAAAGCAAATTGAACGGCTTCCAGCTGTGTCTTTGAAATCGTAGAGACCAGCAGGCCCAATCCCAATGAACAAACCATGAAAAGCATCGAGAGCGATAACAGAAGCGCGATGCTGCCATTGATCGGTACGCCGAAGACGTAAATCATCACGCAGAGCACGATCAACAATTCGACGAACCCGGTGATCGCATAGGGCAACAGCTTGCCTAGTAGCAGACCCATGCGTCCGACGGGAGTCACAAACAGTTGCTCCAGAGTACCGAGCTCCCGCTCGCGAACGACCGCGAACGACGTCAGGAACAGCGTTACGAGTTGCAGAATGATGCCCACCAATCCCGGCACGAAGAAGTGGGAGCTTTCAAGGTCAGGGTTGTACAAGAGGCGAGTGCGGGCCTCGATGGGTAGCACGCCGTGCCCTATCCGATCACGAGCAGGAGCGAGCTGTAACGACTCTCCTTTCGCGGTTGCAAGTTGGATGGAAAGATTCAGACTAAGTAGCTGCGCCGTGCTCTGGGCGGTCGTCGCCACCTGCGAATCGCTCCCGTCGATCAACACCTGAATCTGAACTTGCTCGCCGCGCAGCATGCGATCCGAGTAGTGCGGAGGAACGCGTATTCCAACTTTCGCGCGACCGGTCGCCAGTGCACGGTGAAACGAATCTTCGTCGTAGACGTTTTCAATGACTCGAAATCGCCGCGTGTTTTCGAAGGCTTCCACTAACTTGCTCGCCTGGCGCCTGCCATCCATGTCGAACACGACTGTCGGAATGTTCTCGATTTGCGTGTCGATCGCATAGCCAAAAATAATCGTCTGCATGACTGGCACAACGAGCATAAAAAAGAGCGTTGACGGCTGGCGGCGAATGTGAAGAAACTCTTTGATCAGAACGGCCCAGAGACCGTTGGTTGTCCGGCCTCGCTTACCGTTCGAGCTGGCAACCGGTACTGGCGACAATGAAGACGCGGTAGACTGCGGCTCAGCTTCGGGCATGGCTGCGTCTTGCGTCACTGTGCTCGCTACTCGCAGGTTGGCCTCCGCGTCGGCTGTCAACGCGACAAACACATCCTCCAGCGAGGGAGCGATTTCCCGCACTTCGACTGTTTCATGGCCCGCCACGACCTGTTGGGCGAGTCGTTCGGGCGTCAGTGTTTCGTTAACGAGGACGTGGATCGAATCGCCAAACAGTGTTGCATCCCGAACATCTTTAAGAGCACGCAGAGCGGGCAGGCGTTCGGCTGCTCTCGGGACCTGGATCTCGTATCGGTGTGTCCCTCCCGGAGTTACACCTGGCAAAGCCTTGAGCTCGTCTGGCTTGCCCAGCACCAGGAGCCTCGACATGAAGAGGTAGCCTACATCGGTGCACCGTTCGGCTTCGTCCATGTAATGGGTCGTGACAAACAGCGTGACGCCGCGCCCGGTTAGCTCGAATAGTAAGTCCCAAAGGTAGCGGCGAGCCACGGGATCGATGCCTGCTGTCGGCTCATCCAGAAACAACACATCCGGCTCGTGAGTCAGAGCGCACGCCAACGCCAACCTTCTCTGCCAGCCACCGGACAGAGTGCCGCCCAGTTGGTGTTCATAATCTGTCAGTGACGTGAGTTCGAGTACGGCTTGGCTACGCTGATTCAGTCGATCGCCATCGAGCCCGTAGATTCGGCCGTAGAATTCGATATTCTCTCGCACCGACAGATCGGTATACAGACTGAAGTGCTGGGACACATAGCCAACCCGTGGCTTAATCGCTTCCGACTCGTGGTGAGATTCGTGTCCGAGGACCCACGCAGTGCCTCCCGATGGCGGTAGGATCCCCAACAGCATGCGAATGATCGTCGATTTTCCGCTGCCGTTGGGTCCAAGGAGACCGAAGATCGAGCCGCGTTGCACCTGGAAACTGACGTCCTCCACGGCTGTCAACTCACCAAAACGACGGGTTAGGTTTCGAACGTCCATGACAATTGAGTTCATGGCGAATCCTCGGCGGACCCAAGCCAAACGTCGGCCGTCATTCCCGGGCGAAGCCTTTCCTTGCCGCCTTTGATCGCAACCTTGATTCGAAATACTTGTTTCGAACGCTCTTCTGGAGTCTGTACGTTGCTGGGCGTGAACTCAGCTTGGCGGGAGATGAAGGAAACCTCGCCGCGAAACTCCTCATTTCGAAAGCCGTCGACCGTGACCTTGAGCGGCTGACCGACCTTCAGCACGATCTGGCTTTGAGGTACATAGGCGCGCACCCACATTTCACGCTCATCCATTATCGAGAGCACAGGAGCGCCCCCCGGGATCAAGTCCCCTTTCTGCAACTCAAGGGCCTCAATCACGCCCTTTGTTGGAGACGCAATTGTGAGTTCCTTCTTTTGCTCTAGAATCACTTCCAAGGATGCTTCTGCGGCACCACGCGCTGCTTTCGCCTGGTCGATCTCCTCTTGCCGATATCCATTCTTGGCGAGCTGCCACGCCTGTTCGGCTTCATCCACACGAGCCTGTGCTTCACTGATTTCCTCTTTGCGCGTGCCCATTTTCAGCAGCTCAAGTTCCTCTCTTCGGACAACGACCATTGCTTTCGCCGCTACTGACTCTTCACTGGCCCGGTCGAACTCCGAGCGAGAAGTCGCTTGACTTTCGAATAGCTGAGAAGCACGCTCGTAATTCTGAGTTGCCAGCACGAGTTCAGCTTCGGCGGCATCGAGCCGACCCTGAGCCGCATTGATTTCCGGTGCGCGAGGCCCCGCTTCCAGTAATTCCAAGCGTGCTTTGAATTGCTCGAATCTAGCTTTAGCTTGCGCAATCTCTTCGGGACGGAATCCCGCGGAAATACTCCGATACTTCGCATCCCACGATTCGAGTGTCTTGCGGGCTTCCTGTTCCCGCTGTCGCAAATCAAACGGCTCGAGCTGAACAAGTAGTTGGCCGGCGCTGACTCGCTCGCCTTCCGCAACGTGAACCGACAGTACACGGCCCCCTAACCGAGACCCAACACGAATTTCATCGGCCTCGATAAAACCAGATACGTGCAGCGCTTCGTGGCGAATCTGGCTGTACGCAATCAGCCCAACCAGCAGAAGGACGGGTACGGCAACAGTCAAGATGCGGCGAATCATTGATGATCAGCTATCTGCGTCGAATTGGGAAATCGCTGGCCTAGACACATGCGGGTGAAGGTAGCTTTCTAGCATAGCAAGATTGCTGTGGAGTATAGCCAGCCATGCTCAAGAAACATAACGCGTACACGAGCGAAAGGCGGGCCACAACGCTCGGGGTCGCGGTCTGACGCGCCGCGTGTCCGGCGCGGATTTTCGTTTCTGCGTAGAAATTCACCGCGTGGGGTTCCGCGTCTTCGGCGTACATCCCTGGCCGGCCTCGTCTTGGTGCGACTGACAGTAGTCGATCCTTGCAAGCGCGGCCGTATGGACGACTACGTCCGGCTTGGCTTCGGCGAAAGTCCTCCGTAATTCCTCCGTATCACAGAGATCGAACTGTCGCATCGGAACGGGTCACTCTCCTTTGGAATTCGATTGCGTGAGAAGACAGTCACATCCCACGAAGGCACCGCCTGCACACAACACTTCCGGCAACAAGGCCGCAAAAACATGTCACCAAGTCTCGTTTCTTCAAGACCTACTCCAGGTTGTGTCGGATGGCCCGTCTCATGAGGCGCGTCACACAAGGCGGCTGACGCTTTGGGGCGCAAGCCGGGTCGCCATGGTCCGGCTTGGCAAACCGAGCCATCGGATCAGCCAGAAGACTCGACGCCACTTCGATCAACTCCAGAACTTTGTTGTGGTCACAGTTCGCCTCGGCGAATAATCGTCTGTGCAGGAATCGGGCGACGAGTGATCGGCGACGAATCGTGGTTCACGGTGAGGACACAGATTGCCGAAAGCGATTGCGGCGAATTCGGGGCTGGGTCGCTGGAGCAATGCGCGGCGGGCTGATTTAGTCAGAGCGCAGGAATTCGAACAGCTCCTTCGTGGCCGGATCGTCGGGTAGGCCGAGGTCGGCGTTTAGTCTGCTGTGGGTTGTTTCACTTGCGCCGAATACCTTGACGGGAACTTCGGCTGCTTTGAGCACGGCGCCTAGTCGTCGAGCCTGCGCGGTGGTGTCGGGGTGCCCGGCAACGTGGAGAATCAGGAATGGCGGAATGCCCTTGCCCTTCGCGACATGCGTGACGGCTGAGTAATCAACGTGCTTCTCCGGGTCGTTCCCGAATTTGACGCGGTGGCCGAAGGTTGGGAGCGGCAGGCTGTGCACCGTCTGACGCAACTCGGCCGTCATGATGATCGCTGGCAGGTCGTAGGTATCTCCGTCCACCGGCATGCATCCTTGCAGTACGTCAAATGGGACGCCTTCCGATTTCAAGTAGCGATTGTCGATGCAGAGCAGGGCGGCAAGCTGCGCCTGCGGAGTGTCCCATGACGAAGATTCGCTGCGGATCGCCTCCGTACGCGGCGATATTCCTGTGTACCCAGCCAAGCGACTTGGCGACGTCCCGAATCAGGACCTCCATTTCCACTTGGGGCAGCAGGCGGTAGTTGGTCGAGACGAAGACAAAGCCGCGCTGCGTCAACACGCGCGGCTTGATCTGAACGTCGGTCTTATCTCCTGTCTGCCAGCCGCCGCCATGAATCCAAAAGACGACGGGAAGGTTGCTGGCGTCCTCGGGCGCATAGACGTCCAGGACTTGTCGCTCGTGAGCCGGATCCGCGTAAGGGATGTTGGAGGTAAGCCTTTGCGCCGCGATCTCCTGCAGAGGCGAAACGGACAGGAACAATATCAAGGCGAGAGAGGTTTTCATGTTGTTCCTTTCCGAGCGTTTCGCACGACGCTACCGGCTTGCTGCGAGGCAGCAAATGCTGGGATCCCTCGAGTCCGATCGCCCGCGCTACCGGCTGATTTCGCGAATGCGTATGTTGCGAAACTTGATGTTGTTCGGCTCGCCGTGATCCTGTAAGCCGATGTAGCCTTCCAGGGGACGATCTTTCATCGGACCTTCGTCCAATCGCGTGTCGATGATCTGTTCGCCATTCAGGTCGACCTGCAAATGACTCCCGATGCACGTGATCACCATTCGATTCCATTCGTGCGGCGGTCGCGACATGTTCTTCGCTGCGGCGGCGGTGCCGATGATTCCGCCGTGATCGTGAGGTCCTACCGGCCCCTCCTTTGTCGACGAGTCCAGAATCTGTGCTTCGATTCCCTGGTTGACCGGATCACTCCGATCGCCAACGCGAAAGTAAACACCGCTGTTGCCGCCCGGCGGATAGGAATACTCGACATCCAGCACGAAGTCTTTGTACTTCTTTTCAGACCAAAGGTATGCGTCGTAGCGCTGCCAGCCCTGCTCACCAGCACGTGGCTGAATGAGCAACGAACCATCCGGCTGCGGCAGCCAATTACCGGTGGTCTTCCAGCCGGTCAAGTCCTTGCCATTGTACAGCGATTTGAAATTCGACAGATCGCGAAGTCTCAGATTCCGCCACCGGACTTCGAACGGCCCCTGGCCTCGGCCGATTCCGTGAACCTGCAGGCCGATGAAGCCCTTGGGGTGCGACTTGTAACGTTCGTCATGTGTCAGACTCGAGATCTGGTGTCCGTTGATCCAGGTCTCGATTTGGTTGCCCACCGCGACAATCTGATAAGTATTCCACTCGCCGTCCTTAAAATATTGATGGGGCTTGCGGTCGTCGTCGGGTGTCATCCAACCACCTGCTGCTTCGCCGTAGACATAGCCCGCCATTCCGTCGAGCGAAATTTCGACTTGCGGTCCGTTGACGCGACCATCGAGCGTATCGCCGACGGTCTGCGATCGAATCTGGACGCCGGAATTCAAAGCGGAATCCACCTTCACGTCGAACGTCATCTCGAAGTCGCCGTATAGTTTATCCGTACAAAGAAACGAGTTGGGGCTGCCCTCGGACGTCTTGCCGACGATCGAGTCGCCTTCGACGCGGTAGGTGGCAGTGCCGTTTCGCTGCGTCCAACCGTCCAGATTCTTGCCGTTGAACAAGTCAACGAATCCAGGGTCCTGGGCGGGAGCTTTCGCGATCAAGGCGACGGAAAACAACAAGCTGGTAACAATGGCACGTTGCATGACGGACTCTTTCAAAGGCAGGATGGGTCGGAGATCGTTCAGCGAACTGGCTCTCGATCAGGCAGCGGGGCATCACCTCGACCATGCGAATGTTGACGGTGCTACCCGGATCATGGTGCTGGAAGGCGAAGTATCCTTTCTTAAAAGTGAGGTCAAAGTCAAGGTACTCATAGAGCTCGTTGCCGTCGATCGCAACTTTGATTCTGGTCATCTTGCGACCGCGCCAGACGTCATCACGAACTTCAAGTTCGTAGGTGAACCAGGTGTCGGGCTTGACGTGCTGCTTGTAGACGTGGCAGATCCCGTACAGCGAACCAGTGCGAATCGGGTCGCTGTGAGTACTGTCGATCTGGGCTTCGTAGCCGTCGGTGAATCCGGGCTTCCTCGTCGTGCGAAAATAAAGCCCCGAGTTGCCACCATCGCTGATCTTGACTTCGGCGCGGTAGCGAAAGTTCTTGTATGGTCCCGTCGTGTTGACCAGCATCGAAGCCGGCCCTGAGCCCGTCAGCGCTCCGTCCTTGACTTCCCAGACACTTCTTCCCTTGCCAACCTTTTCCCAGCCCTCCATCGTTTTGCCATCGAACAACGAGATCCATTCGCTCGTTTCGGCCAGGGCAGCCGCTGGATTCCCAATTAGTACCGTGGCGGCACAAGCGATTGCCGCCAGGACCAAGGCACCTTGCAACGTAGTTCGCACCATTTCGTTCACTCCCGAGGTTGGACGGATGATTCGGTGATTATTGGAATCGAATGCCAAAGCGTACTCACCATATTCCAGACACGCTATGGTAGCGAGTTCGAGCTCACCTTGCGAGCTGTTGGCGGTTCTTATCGCCACGACTCGCCGGCGTCACCCGACCATGGACGGCCGCCGGCGCGACTGGGTCCGCTCGAAGCGAGACGCGTTTCGCGGCCTATTTTTCACGGCCGTCGCGGAAATGAAACACGAACCGGTTATCCCTGTGCGGGAAAAAGACGGAATAAACTGGGCGACGTTCTCCGGGACGTCCGCCCGGGACAAGAACGAGCCACCGGGGCCACGCCGATCTTCGGCATTGGACGGAACCGCCTTGGAGGTGCCAGATTCCGCCCCCTGGGCCCGATCACGCGGCCGATCCCCTCCAACTGTGGGCTGGTGTGGAGAGGGGATCGCAAGTCTCAAGCGTGCATTGCCTCACTTGGAATGCCCAATCAATCTGACGTTGGGCTGACGGGGCGGTATCATTCCGTGACCCAGAAAGAAGCTCGGGTGAGCTGGTTTGTTGTAGACCACGTTTTGCCAAGCCACGCTGAGTCGATATTGCGGGTCATGCATCAACGTCCGAATTCGATGCTCGGTCGGGATTGTGGTTGAATAGAGTCGAAGCGAATTGCCGTCGGGGGCAGTCAGCAAGCAGCTCTTCCCGCCAGTCACCCGATCAGGTCGGCGATCAAGTTCGGCCCGCGGGCTGCTCCGCGAGCACCTGTTGCGAAGAGACGCTCTTCTCGCCCATTTCGCCAATCCCACTTGCTAACGACGCTTGAGCGGGAGACAAACTCGCGCAACAAATCGCCGTCCCACCAGACTGCCAAATCGGTCGATCGAGGCTTGACGCCGATGTCTTCACCTTTCGCGTTTCGGATGCCTCCCGGTCCACCCCACGCTTCGTAGCCGGGATGGCGCGGGTCGATGTCCGCGGCAAGTCCACTGCCCACGTCGACGCCAGGACTGTGGCTCCAGAGTATTTCGCCGGTCTTCGCATCTCGCATCGCCGCGCCGGGTGTCTGGAAGCGAACGGTGTGCGTCTTCGTTTTCTTGGACCGTGAAGACTTCAAGCCCGGGGCGATCGGGATACATGTCGCTGATGTGCATCGCGTCGCCATGTCGAAGTCCCGTCGAATAGAGGCCTTCGCCGTTGTCGTCGACGACCATGGCCTGATAGACGATCTCGTCCTTGCCATCGTCGTCGACGTCCGCCACTGACAACGAGTGACCGCCCATACCCGAGTAAGGCGAAGCGTCGTTGTAGGGTGGATCGCTGCTGCCCGAATCGAAGACCCAGCGCTGCGTTAGCCGCGAATCTCTCCAGTCCCACGCGGCGAGAACGATGCGGCCATAGACACCGCGACACATCACGACACTGGGACGCTCTCCATCCAGATACGCAACGCAAGCCAAAAAGCGATCGCAACGGTTGCCGTAATTGTCGTTGCCGCCATTTCCGCCGATACCTCCCCACCCGTCGATTGGATCGCGGCCGGGAACGTAATCCACGGTCTTGAGTTCCGCGCCGGTGAGTCCTTCGAAGATCGTAAAGTACTCAGGCCCCGCCAGTACTCGACCAAATCGTTTGTCCCGTTCGTCGAGGCTGCGATAGTCCCTCGCCGCCTCGCCGATGACTTTCCCCTGGCCATCGACGGTGCCGTCAGCAGTTTTGCACGCGACCTCGGCGCATCCGTCTCCATCGAGGTCGTAGACCATGAACTGCGTGTAGTGCTCCCCTTCACGAATGTTCGGTCCCAGGTCGATTCGCCAAAGATGCGTGCCGTCCATCTTGTAGGCGTCCAGGATCGGCCTGCCTGTAATGCCAGCGTGGGAATTATCGCGCGGTCGCGATGTCTGATGCAGAACGATCTCAAACTCGCCGTCACCATCCAGATCCCCGACCGAGGCATCGCCAGGTCGATAGTCTGGAATCGACTGGATCGGGATCTCAAGAAAGTGGGTTTGCCAGGCCTGAACCGCCTTCGACGGTTCTTGTTCGCAACCCTCGACGATGGCGCGAATAAAGTACCTGGCATTCACGCTCGCTTGCGCTACGGCAACCGTGAAATTCGTCTGAGTCGCTATCGGGACGTCGTTGAGCTTGACCGATTCTCCGTTCTGGACTCGATAAACGTTAAAGGCCGTCCCGTCGGGCTCGTTACCAAGCCAGCGCCAGCTAAGAAACACGCGATCGTCCGCTTGCCGGATGGCCACCAAGCCCCGATCGATCAACTCCATTTGGCGTGGCGGGCCAGCAGCAATCGCAGTCGCTGCGAGGGTCACCGCAATGAGTCCGCTCCCAGCACGATATCGGCCGAGTGTCGGTGGTCGGGGCTTCATGAGTATCCTATATCCGCACAAGGGCATTGAGGGCGAACGAACCGAAGATCGACGTAATGAGAAGGAATAGCAGATACGCAATCGCGCGCCTCGGACCAAGGCGAATAATCCAGACACCGACGACAAGCTCCGCGCTGGCTAGTAACGTCAAGAGCCATGCCAACTCCCGAGAATTCTGATGGGCCACGGTGCCTACCAGCAATGTTGGTACAAACGCAGGAAGACCCGGTGCGATCCAAAGTATCGCCGGTAGCAGAGTCGATCGCTCGTCAAAAGTGACGAGCCAAGCGAACGGAAAATACATGCATCCCAACAGTGCTGCCACTCGCCAACGAAACAAACGAAACAAAATCCAAAACCGCACGGCATAGCCGAGAGCAATCCCATACAAAACGCTGCTGACCGCAAGTCTTGGCAGCGTAATGAAGGCCGTCAAGAACATGGCAATCACCGCAGTCATCAGCAGAATCGTACGTAGTCCGAACCGAAGCGTGCCAATTCGCTCGTTTGCCGGAGAATCAGGCGCAATGGGCAGCCACGGAAGGGCCGCGCAGACGATGAGCCCAAATAGAATGAGACCTATCGCAGCTTGGCTGACCAACGGCGAGGGCCGGCCTTGGTCGGAGCCTGTCCAGTCATAGAAGGCGGGAATCAACCAGCCCACCGCCAAGCTGAGCCCCACCAGAAACGGGAAGATCGGCAGGCGCGTGAGCGGTTTCAAGTTCGCCATGATTGCCCTACTCGCGGCGATCCAGATCGCGCTTCCAGATTTCTTCGTTCGCCAAGTGCGTTGAGGGATGTCTACCGGGGGCTGAGCTTCAGAAGAAGCGAGTTATCTAAAGTATAGAAAATACGGGCGGTTGCAAGAACACTCGAGAGCGAAACCTCAAACGACAGTCTGCGATCAAACCTCCGCCCGATGTTCCCCTTGTCTCGAATCGCTTGCGGACTGAACGCCGGCATTCGGCTTGACTTGGCTTCTGTCCTCCGCGAGGCGAGGAGTTGCCGTGGGCGGTATGTCGTTTGGGGAAGTCCCGATGAAACGCTCAAGGTCTGTTGTGCGCAGTCGGGTGGTGAGTAACGCACACTTTGCTGCGGTGACCAATACACGCCAGGCGCGACCGCGACCACGCCCGAAATCGAAGGCTGGTACCGGACGCTTGTCAAGCCATCATGGATCTTCTTTGGCATGCACCGGCGCGGCGCTGGCCGAGATCGTCGTCTTGTGGCTAAGCATCGTCGCGACGACCGTGATGTTCTTCCGCTGCAGAAAGCTGGCCGGGTGGATGCTGGTGCCCTACCTGGCGTGGGTTAGTTTCGCCATGGTGCTGAACTTCGCGATCTGGCGAATGAATGCAAGTTGAGTAGAATCGAGCGAAAGGGCGAACGCTGCGTCAATCTCCGTTACCGGGCATCACGCGCTTCTCGAAGATGATGCCAAGGTCGTGAATCCGAGCGTGCAACGTGCTTCGGGAAATGCCCAATAACTGACTTGCCTGCGTTTGGTTGCCGCCGACATGATCGAGAACCTCTCGCAGCAGGGTCTTGTCCACCGCCAAATGAACTTTGCGGTACAGGTCCGATTCACCTTGCATCAAGTAGCGCTGCACGAGCTGCGACAGATCGCCCGTACTTTCCTCGTTGTCCACCGTCGGTCGGACACTGCCTTTCGGGACATCGCGCGCACGGCAGGATTCTGGCAGGCAGTCTACCGTGATCGTGTCTCCCGTGGCGAGAACCATGGCGTACTTGATGGCGCTTTGCAGCTCGCGCACGTTCCCAGGCCACTCATAGGATTCCAGACACGCGATCGCGTCGGGCTCGATCGACGCGATGCCTTTCCCCAACGATCCGTTCAGCGACCTGACGAATTGTTCGACAAGATACCGGATGTCATCTCGACGGTCTCTCAGCGGAGGGAGAACGACGGAAAACACTTGGAGTCGGTAAAACAGGTCGCCCCGAAATTCACCGGACTTGACCATCTCCTTGAGCGGACGGTGAGTGGCTGCGATGACCCGGACATCAACCCTCTGAGCCCCGTTGCTGCCGACTCTTTCGAAGCTTCCGTCCTGGAGCAGTCGCAGAACCTTGGCCTGCGTCGCGGGACTCATGTCGCCGATTTCGTCCAGAAAGATCGTGCCGCCGTCAACCTGTTCGAACTTGCCGATTCGCCGGCGATCGGCACCTGTAAAAGCACCCTTTTCGTGGCCGAATAACTCGCTCTCCAAGAGGCTCTCGGGGAGCGCGGCGCAATTGATCGCAAGAAACGGGCCTGAGCTGCGTGCGCTATGCTGATAGATCGCGCGAGCCACCAGTTCTTTCCCGGTCCCACTTTCGCCGAGCACGAGGACGTTGACGTCCAGCGGGGCAACCCGTCCGATTGCCTTAAACACTTCCTGCATCGGGACAGAATGGCCGACAATTCGATCAGCGCCCACGTTGTCGTCGTGGTCATCGTAAACGGTTGGAACGTGGCTCAAGCGGCTTGACTCGACCGCTTTGGCGACGATCGAGTTGAGGCAATCGAGGTCGACAGGTTTCAGCATGTATTCGAAGGCACCGTGCTTCATCGCTTCGATTGCGGTATCGGCCGTCGAGTAGGCCGTGATGATGATCACGGGCAAGCGGGCGTCAATCGCTCGAATACGCGAGAATAACTCGATTCCGGACATGTCGGGGAGTCGCACGTCAAGAATGACGACGTCCGGGCGGCCCTGTTGCACCCGATCAAGGCCCTCTTCGCCGGTCTGAGCCGTGATCACGTCGAGGGTCTCCGACCGCAGACCTTTTTCCAGCGAATACAGCAGGTTCGGCTCATCATCTACGAGCAGCAACGTCGCCATCGCCAACAATCCTTTCCTCCGAGTAAAAACCGACTTCGCCCCAGCGATCCGAGCCACGAGACTCGGCATTTGCAATGGGCAGGCGGACGACGAATTCTGCTCCGCCGCCGGGCCGGTTGTCCGCCGTGATCTCGCCTCCATGCGAGTCGACGATGCGTTTGCAGATGGCTAATCCCAGGCCCAGTCCCGTCTCGCGGGTACTGAAAAATGGCTCGAAAATGCGCTGTCTCATTTCGGACGCAAGCCCGCTGCCATTGTCCGCAACACGAAGCTCGACAAAGCCCTCCGCCGCTCCATCAGGCGCGACCGGCCGCACGTCAACCTGCACGGTCCCTCCCGGAGGTGCGGCGTCAATCGCATTGAGCAAAAGATTGAGCAATACCTGCCGAAGTTGCGACTCGTCGCCTTCCACGTCACACGCGCCTGCATGCACGCGTGAGGAAAATGAGACGCGCTTGATTGCGGCTCGTCGAGACAACAGTTGAAGACTCGGTTCGACGATTCCCTGAAGGTTCAGGCGACGCGTCTCCAGCGTGGCCGGTTTGGCAAACTCCAGGAAGGTCTGCAACAGCGATTCCAATCGCGTCACCTCCTCGTCCAAGATACGAAGGTCCATCGCATCCAAGCGTTCGTCCCCCGTCGTATCGCGCCGCGCCGCCTGGATGATCAGTTTGATCGACATCAGCGGATTCCTCAGCTCGTGCGCAAGGCCCGCCGCCAATTGGCCGGTGGCTGCCAACTGATCGGCGCGCATCATTTCTCGATGAGAATCCTGCAATTGCCCGACGATCGTGCCCACTTCGCGGGCCACGTTGACCAAGACGCTTTGCAGGTCTTGTAGTCCGGGTTTCGCAGAAACCGTGATCGGACCCACGACTTCGTTCAGTTTTCCGGCGACGTCGCGAATCGGAAAACTAAGATGCACGAGCTCGCGCGTAATGCCTCGCGCCAAAGCGTATCCTGCCAAGAGTCCGGCGATCGAGCCACACGTTCCAAGCAACAAGAGGCCGAGTGCGACGCGTTTGTCCATCATACGCCCATCGGCCTGACTGCGTTCCAGGTCCTTCTCGTTGATATCGAGGTACTTGCGTGCATTCACCAGAATTTGATTCGTCAGCAAATCGCGTGTCGATCTTTGCAGCGCCGCCTTGGACGACTCGTCATTCAACCGTGAATTGAATTCCGACAGCCGAGCGAAAAACACTTCGCTGTCCTTTTTGATCTCTTTGACAAGCGACGTTTCGTCGTCGGCCGTCGCACATCGCTGCACTTCCTTCGTCCACCCGTCGATGTCCTTCTTCATCGCAAGGCCCTTCCGGATATGTGAATCGTCGTCCGAAAGCAGGTAGCGATTCAGCTCAGTCCGGAGCTCTCTGATTAGCAACTCCAGCTCCTCGGCAGCCCGGATGCTCGACACATTGTGGTCCAGCATGTCGGACGTCCGCCGTTGCGAGAGATGGACGTACCACGCCCCAGCCACTCCCACGATGAACAGCAGCAGACTGATCGCCGAAACGGGCCCCGCGATGCGAAAAGGGGTATGAACGTTCACAAGAGTGCCTTGTTGTCCAATTTCTGGTCGATCCGCAGGAGAATCAGTCGATGGGCGTGTATTCTACGCTCGACAGCTCACGTTTGGGCAGACCACGGCCGTCCTCCGCAACGGCTGTGCCCATTTTGTTCGAGCCGAAAACCACCCGGAAGGTTGTTGTCGGCGGCATCCGCCTGGCGTGGCGGGGCCCCCTCTTCCGGCCGTCGGCCACCTTCTCCCGCGTCGGGCAGAAGGGACGGTGTTGGGGTTGCCGGTAACGGGAGAGCTGTCATATCCGGCGGCGCGACTGCTTTTCGAGCGCGTTGACCGATTCGTGGAATCCACCGCTCGTTCGCGGAGCTGTCACCACAACCAAAGAACTTGGCATTTTCCTGAGGTTCTGCTTCCTTGCCGCCCGTTCTTTAAATGCGCAACTGCTGAGCAGCGAGACTTGGCACATGCGTTGCATCTACTAGCGCACGTGAATGCCGGTCGGGTCGACAGGCATCGATCCAAGTTGATCGTCGAATCGTAACGGCGATTGCCGATCGTGTATCGCCGCCGTCCCATTGAGAGAGCATCTACTGTCGACCCGACCGGATCACGGAATCAGCAACAGGAAAATCGCAGTTGGTTCACGATTCATGTGGGAAAACAGCCGTGATCAGAACGACGCGACAACGACCTCCGGTAGAGCATGATGACGGGTGGCATCGACGTGTCGGTCCTCCAGCAGCATTGGACCGTGTTTGGTTGATGCAGATGGACGATCGTAGGGATCCACCGGCGGCGGCGGCCCGTGACACGATCCTCCGCCCCTCGCAGGACGACCGGAACCGCGACGAGAAACGATTGACGATTGCACTCGGTATTTTAGGCTCAGGAGGCTTCGTGATTGCCGCGATCATCTGGTGGCAACTGCTGAGCTAACTAAACGATGTCAATTGGGCTGCACTTCAAGGAGAGAGCGGAGCGGTCCGCTCGACAGGATGTCATTTTCGCTACAAGGAGTCTCAACATGCTAGTTCTTTCACGTGAGATGGGCGAGTCGATCGTGCTGCCGGAGTACCGCACCCGCCTCACAATTCTGCGCGTCGGCGGTCAGCGAGTTAGAATCGGAATTGACGCGCCCCCCGAAGTCGGCGTGCACCGCGAAGAGACGTGGCAGCGGATTTGCCAGCGCAACCGCGAAGTGGCTCAGTTACCCGCCTGCGTCAACGGCCGCCTGGAAGTACTCTGGCTGGACGACGGTCGCTCTCCGCCGGAAGATGTAGTTGCCGACTCGACAGTGGACTATCGTGTTCGGTTCAACGTCGTGCAGACGATCGGTGCGTGTGTCGAAAGCTTGACCAAGTCGCGTACTGACCTGCTGGTGCTTGACGTCGACGCCGTGCAAAAACAGCCAAATTCTGTGCTCCAGTTCTTGCGTCGCGACAAAGACCTGGCGTTGATACCCGTCATTCTCGTCGGTGAATCAATGGCGTCGACCGCACCGTATATCGGGGGCGTTACCATCTTGGATCGACTCAACAAGCCTATCTCTCGACAGCAACTGGCACGCGGTGTTCAAGCGTTATTTTCCTACAGCGTTTGGCGGGAGGCACTCGGTCGAGAGGAGTGGCATGGTGACGACGATGAACCATCCACGGATGGTATGCCCAACGCAGGCGTCGCGCTGAGGAGTTTGGAGCCAGCTTCGGTCGAGGCAGTAGATAACAGCTTATTCGGTTGAATATCCCGTTCATCTCCTGAGCTTCTCGGAGAGCGATCACATGACCGCACGTTTTCGGCGAATCCGATTCGATACCGAGTCTGCTCATGTTGGCAAGGGAGCTAGGCGTCGCGGCGCCCGCCCAGATGCGGGTAATCCGCGCTCGATGCTCGAGCGTCGCGTCGAGGGTCACGCGACGACGATCCATCCTGCGTTCTTCTACGAAATCAGGGCCGACACAACGTGTCTCAAGCGGTTACTTGCACAGCTAGAGATTCTCGTTTCGATGCGGCCATTCGGACTCGATCACTTTGCGTCACTCGCGCAGGTGCTGGGAGCTTGTCGAGATCAGCTTGCATTTCAATTCTTGTTGGAAGAGGCCTACGGTTACTTCGACGACGCGATCGCCGAGGCACTACATCTGTCAGCCAAGGCCGCGACGCTTCTGGATGAGCATGTCCCATTGTTTGACGAGATCTGCGACCTCGCGACAAGAGCCGTGGAGGTTGTGGAAAAGAACCCACGTCTGCGCGTTGTCGCCGCGCTGCGGCGAGATGCGCGAGAATTCGCGCGTTGTTTACGTGCGCACGAACGCTTGGAAAACCAGATGATTCAAGAAGCATGTAGCGTCGATCTGGGTGTTGGCGACTGAGAATTCAGTTCATCGCCGTGGGTTTGGGAAAACGCCGTGGGTTTGGGAAAACGGTCAGGTCCCAAACGTGCGAAGCACGCAAATGGCCGTCCCGGCTCTTGGGACGTGACTCCTTCGCCAACGCACGTCAATCGCCGTCCAGCACAGGCTTCGCGGGAACGCGATCCTAGCCATGGCGCGTCTGGGGGTAACTCGCCTCAAACTCGGCGACATGTCCGTTTTGGCGCATATTGAAGTCCAGCCAATCCGAGTCGTGAAAATCCTGAGCAGACCCGCTACCCCCGGTCGGATGAAACCTCATCAAATGCGTTCCGCCATCACCTTCCCTTAGGCCAGACGCCATGCGCTGCATGATCGACCGGTGTCCCTTCTCCCCAACGCGGGAGAAGGTGACAACCGTGTGTCCCTTCTTTCCAACGCGGGAGAAGGTGGCCGAAGGCCGGATGAGGGGGGCGGGCAGCGGTCAACGCGGCGAACCCTCACCCGCCCGGGCCCCGCAAGCGGGCCCCAGCCGACCTCTCCCGGCCGCGGGAGAGGTGACAACCGTGTGTCCCTTCTCCCCAACGCGGGAGAGGTGACAACCGTGTGTCTCTCCCCAACGCGCATTGGTATCTACACAAATCCGAGAATGTGTTAAACCTTACTGGATGGGATTTTACTACCGCCGATGGACCGGCGACTGCAATTGCGTTATGTCCAGTTGGTACAAGAGCATATGAGTTCGTCAACGCGAAATGCGGCAGGGCCATCGTTGCTCCCCGGTCAGGCAACGGCGGCCGCAGCAACGCAGGCGGCTTGGCGTTTTTTCAACAACGACCGAGTGGAAATGGCCACTCTTGCCGAGCCTCTTCGGGAGGCTGGACGTGTTGCTGCCGCACAAAGCCGGTCGGATTTTGTGCTTTTGGTCCACGATTGGAGCAAGCTGGATTACAGCAAGCACACCGCGAAACAGGACCTTCGGCAACTCACGCATGAGAATGACATTGGCTATGACCTGACGACTGCATTGCTGGTTGACGCTCATAACGGTAGTCCTTTGGCTCCGATGCAAATGCATGTCAAAACTGCAGATACGGTGTACAGCACGGCCGAACATGTCCCGCACCTAGGCGATCATCATCTCGATCAAATTGAACCCACCATGGAGGAGGTTGAGAACTGGAATTTACCTCGACGGGTTGTGCATGTCATCGACCGTGAGGGTGATTCGTTGGGTGATTTTCGGCGTTGGGATGAACTGGGACACAAGTTCCTCGTCCGCGCTGATGATCGTCGGGTCCTCTGGAAAGAAGAATCGTGGCTGATTTCTGAGATCGCTGACCACTTTGATCGAGAAGTTCTTTTCCAGGATATCGGTGAGGCGTCGTATCACGGAAAGATGGTTCGGCAAGAGGTCGCTGAAGCACACATTGTTCTTCATCGTCCTCACAAAACACGCGTTGATGGCAAGCAATATGACGTGCCTGGCCGCGCGTTGCCAATGCGTTTGGTGGTCACGCGTTTGCTCGATGAGGAAGGCTACATCCTTGCCCAATGGACGCTGCTTACTAATCTGTTTGGCAATGTAAACGCCGATCAGATCGCTCTTTGGTACTACTGGCGTTGGAAAATCGAGGGTTTCTTCAAGCTTTTAAAGAGTCACGGTCAGGAATCCGAACACTGGCTTCAGGAAACAGGTGCTGCGATCACTCGCCGTCTGCTGGTCGCAGCGATGGCATGTGTCGTTGTTTGGCAGTTGGAGCGAGACGAATCTCCCGAAGCCGAACAAGCCAAAGCAATTCTGATGCGACTCAGCGGTCGCAGCACAAAACGCACTCGTCCTTACACGGCTCCGGCACTGCTGGCCGGATACATGGCACTGCTTTCAATCACCGATCTGATTGAGAACACCGACTGCGATCTGCGGACGCTACAAAAACTGGCCAAAACCGCGATACCCTTTCTAAACACTTCATAGTTGTGTAGATACCAATGCCAACGCGGGAGAAGGTGGCCGAAGGCCGGATGAGGGGGGCGGGCAGCGGTCAACGCGGCGAACCCTCACCCGCCCGGGCCCCGCAAGCGGGCCCCAGCCGACCTCTCCCGGCCGCGGGAGAGGTGACAACCGTGTGTCCCTTCTCCCCAACGCGGGAGAAGGTGGCCGAAGGCCGGATGAGGGGGGCGGGCAGCGGTCAACGCGGCGAACCCTCACCCGCCCGGGCCCCGCAAGCGGGCCCCAGCCGACCTCTCCCGGCCGCGGGAGAGGTGACAACCGTGTGTCCCTTCTCCCCAACGCGGGAGAAGGTGGCCGAAGGCCGGATGAGGGGGCTCCTCCCGCGACCAAATGCTCCGCCCTCACCCGCCCGCGGGTTGAGCGACGATCGGGAATCATCACACGCAGCAACGAAAAAAGGGCCCGCTGCCTGCAAAACCAGGAAGCGGGCCTTCTCGGTCGAGTGACGTGTCAGCGGAGAGTCGACGCCCTGAGTCGACAAAAGCCGAGGTCACCGTCTGGGGCGTAGCGACCGCAGATCCGCTGCTCACGCTGGCGGCACGCAACTCAGATCAAGCCGACTACGATTAGAAGTACACGGCTAAGTCGCTGAGCGGCACTTGGAAAGCGGGGAATCGCCCTGTACGGTATAACGGTCGTCCGCGATCGATACGTTCGAGGCCGGCACGCAGATCCCGGCAGGTCGTGGATGGATGCCAACCCGGAGAAACAATCATGGTTCAAATCGGTGGTCGGATCACGTTGGCAATCACGTTGGCAATCAAGTTGGCAATCACGTTGGCAATCACGTTGGCAACGGCTTCGCTGCACGCCGATGCGGTGGCCCAATCCATCGACGAAGATTGGCCTGGCTTCCGAGGGCCCGGCAAGATGGGCATCAGCCGCGCCACCGACTTACCGCTTGCGTGGAGCAACGACGCGGGCCTTGCCTGGAAGACGCCCTTGCCCGGTCCCGGGGCTTCAAGTCCGATCGTCAGCGGCGACCACATCTATCTGACTTGCTATACCGGATACCTCGTTCCGGGCGAGCCAGAGGGGAGCCTGGATGACTTGGTACGGCATCTCGTCTGCTTCGCACGGGACGATGGTTCGATTCTCTGGACCAAGTCAGTCAAGGCGGCGTTGCCCGAGGAGGACCGCATTCGCGATCACGGGTACGCTGCGAATACCCCGGCTGCCGATGCGGAACGAGTCTATGCGTTCTTCGGAAAATCGGGCGTCTTTGCATACGACCATCAGGGAAACGAATTGTGGCACGCCGACGTGGGAGCGACGACCAGCGGCTGGGGAACCGCTGCCTCGCCGGTTCTGTATCAAGATCAGGTGTTCATCAATGCCAGTGTCGAGAGTGAGTCACTGATTGCATTGGATCGACGCACGGGCAAGGAGATCTGGCGCGTCGGCGGGATCAAGGAGGCTTGGAATACTCCGCTGATTGTCCATCCGGATTCAGCGGGGCGCAATCAGCGGTGCGCAATCAGCGGGCGCGGAATCGGTTGGCCCGGAACTGGTGGTCGGGATTCACGGTAAAGTGCTGGCCTTCGATCCCGCTTCCGGTGAACCGCTCTGGAACTGCGATACGGAGATCTCGTGGTACATGGTTCCCTGCCCCGTCGCTGCAAACGGAGTCGTGTATTTTCTCGGAGGTCGCTCCGGGACCGCAGTGCTCGCCGTTCGAGCGGGTGGACGCGGCGATGTGACTGCGACCCACCGTCTGTGGACAAGTAACAAGGGCTCCAACGTCACTTCGCCCGTGTATCACGACGGCCATCTCTACTGGATGCACGAGAACCTCGGCATTGCCTACTGCGCGCGTGCGGACAGCGGCGAGCTGGTTTACGAGCAGCGCATGGAAGGTGTCGGCCAGGTTTACGCTTCGACGCTCATGGCCGATGGTCGGCTGTACTATCTCAACCGCTCGGGACGGATGTTCGTGTTGGCAGCCCAACCTGAATTCAAATTGCTGCGCACAAACTCGCTGGAGGATGGCGGTCAGTTCAACGCCAGCCCCGCCGTGCTCGGCAAGCGAATTCTGCTGCGATCTGACAAGTTTCTGTATTGTATCGGCAACTGAATCGAAACGCCGAATACGCGAGGACAAAAACGGGTGGACGAAAGAACGGGAGGGCGAGGCTCCCGCCAAGCGGCATCCCCGCCAAGCCGCGTCGCGTCGGATAACTCAGACTTCCGTTGAAGTCGAGGCTTCTTTTTGCGCGCTGAACGGCGGAAGTTGTTGCCCCGGGGGGCTTGCCGCACGATTGCGACGTCCAGTTGCGATGGCTACCATAAGGTGACCTGATTGGCGATCGGGCTCGGTCAGGAAGCACACCAAACGGGACAAATATCGTGCTGGAAAGATTCGTGGAACAAGCGCGGCGAAACGTGCGCCGGGTCGTCCTGCCGGAGGGAAGTGACGCGCGGATCATCGCGGCGGCACGGAAGCTGAAAGACGCGAAGATTGCCGAACCGATCGTTCTCGGGACGGCCGAACAGATTCGGGCGGCGGTTGCTCAGGCAGGTGTCGACACCGGAGGGGATCGAGACGGTCGATCCTCGCGATAAGCGATCGGCTGGAGGCCTACGTTTCGGCTTACGTTGGACGTCGCGAGATTGGCGAGAACATCGCCCGTCGCATGGTGCGGAAACCTTTGATCTTCGGCGGAATGATGGTTGCCTGCGACGATGCCGCTGCCATGGTCGCCGGCGTCTCGTCCGCCACGGCCAACGTGATTCAGGCGGGCGCGGTCACGGTCGGGCTGGCACCCGGTTTGCAAACGGTTTCCAGCTTCTTCCTGATGGTATTTCCCAAGCTTCGGGGAAAGACCGAACCAGGCGCTGATCTTTGCCGATTGCGCCGTCAACGTGCAGCCGACTCCCGAACAACTGGCCGACATCGCGCTGGCGACTCGAGACACGGCTGCCAAACTGCTGGCGGAAGAGCCGCGGGTCGCTCTGCTTTCGTTCTCGACTCAAGGAAGCGCGGCGCACGATCTGGTGGACAAAGTGACGGCGGCCCTGAGCATCGTCAGGCAGCGCGACGCAGGGGCGATGATCGATGGCGAGTTTCAATTGGACTCGGCCGTCGTGCCGGAGGTTGCGGCCAAGAAAGTGAAGACCGACAGTCCCGTGGCCGGGCGGGCGAACGTGCTGATTTTCCCGGACCTGAATGCGGGAAACATCGGCTACAAGCTGGCCCAGCATCTGGCAGGCGCTCGAGCCATCGGGCCCGTGCTGCAAGGATTTGCCAAACCGTTCAGCGATCTGTCACGCGGAGCCAGCGTGGATGATATCATGGCGACAACGGCGATCGTGTTGGCGATGGCCGACTGAGTCGCTCGCGTTTCTACAAGCACGATCCGTCGGTGTCGATGCTTCGACGCCTGGACGACATCGCGTTCACGGCCTACGCGCTGTCTGTCCCGCAGAAGCTCAACCTACCCGCAGGCCTCAACGTTCCATGAACATTCTGGTTGTCAACTGTGGAAGTTCGTCGATCAAATACCAGTTGTACGAGATGCCAGGCCAGCATGTGTTGGCCAAGGGGATCGTCGAACGGATTGGCGAGCCGGGGGCGGCGCTGGACCATCAAGTGGGCGACGATCACCAGCGTCGCGAACTGGCCATCCCCGACCACGAAGCGGGGATGCAGTTGATTCTGGAGCAGTTGGCACAGGACGGCGCTGGCGCGACCGGCCGTGTCGATGCGGTGGGTCACCGCGTGGTGCACGGTGGCGAGGCATTTACGGGGTCGGTCCTAATCGATAAGGACGTGCTGTCTGCGGTCGAACGGTGTGCCGAGCTGGCTCCGCTGCACAACCCCGCGAACTTGACAGGAATCCGGGCCGCCAGGCGACGACTGCCGGACGTCCCCCAGGTCGCCTGCTTCGACACTGCGTTTCACGCCACGTTACCTCAGGTGGCGTACCTGTATGCGTTGCCCTACGAAGTGTACACGCGGCATCAAGTGCGACGGTACGGCTTCCATGGGTCGTCGCACCGCTATGTGTCCGCGCGAGCCGCCGAGATTTTGGGCAGGTCGCCCGCTGAATTCAACGGCATCACCTGCCATCTCGGCAACGGTTGTTCGATGGCGGCGGTCCGAGCCGGGCAGGCGGTCGATACGTCGATGGGCCTTACGCCCCTCGAAGGGCTCATCATGGGGACGCGCTGTGGTGACATCGATCCGGCGGTTCTTTTTTACTTGGCGGAAAAAGGTTACGATCTAGCGTCGCTCAACACGTTGTGTAACAAACAGAGTGGGCTGTTGGGGATCTCCGGCATCTCGAACGACTATCGGACACTGCGCCAACACGCCGAGCAGGGTCACGCGCGTTCCCGGTTGGCCATCGACATGTTTTGTTATCGTATCAAGAAGTACTTGGGAGCCTACTCCGCGATCTTGGGAAGCGTGGACGCCATCGTGTTCACGGGAGGGATCGGCGAGCATGCCGTCGACGTGCGGTCTCAGGTCTGCGACGGGACTTGAGAATTTGGGTATCGAGTTGGATGACCAGCGCAATCAGCACCCCGAACTAAGCCAAGGTGTTGTCAGTCGTGACGGCAGTCGCGTGCGAGTTTTGGTGATTCCGACGGACGAAGAAGGCGTGATTGCCGAAGATACGTATCACCTCGTGAGCCAAGAGGAGTTGATGTGACCCTGCCCGAACCACATCGATCGTCTGACCGCCGCCGAAATCGACATCCTGGTTCGCCGTGGTTGCACAGCCGATGCTGACGATTGGTCAGGATTGCAGGTCGCCGACGGGTTTGAGCCAACCCGAGTTGCGCAGGTCCATTTTAGCGGAGAGGTGCGGCTGGGCGCACTAAACGGGTCCACCGCGGATTTATCGGGCGCCGTTCTGCCGGCGGAGATTTCTCGCACGCGGCTGGTCAATTGCCGGTTGGGAAACAACGTCCGGATTGTGAATGTCGGTAAACTTGCCAATTACGAAATCGGGGACGGCGTCTGCATCGAAAACGTGGGCCTGATGGAATGCCGCTCCGAAGCCAAAATTCGGCAACGGCATCGAGGTGGACGTGTTGAACGAGGCGGGCGGTCGTGAGGTGTTGCTGTTCAACGAACTCTCGTCTCAGTTTGCGCATCTGATGTGTCTGCACCGCTACCGTCCCGGACTGATCGAGCCGCTGCGGGAGATCGCGACGGCGGCGGCACTGCAAGTTCACACGGGCTTGGCCAGGTTGGTGCCGGAGCTGCGCGTGATGCTCGTGCCGACGATCGTGGATGTCCATATCGGCCCGCACGCGTTGGTGCATGGTGCGGCGAGTCTCGTCAACGGCTCAATCCTCAGCCAGCAGGGGTGTCCCACGACGGTCGGCACCGCCGTGCAGGCCAGCGACTTTATCGTGGCCGAGGGCGCGGTTGTTGACGGCGGTGCGTTGATCAACAAGACGTACGTGGGGCAAGGATGTCGCGTGGGACGACAGTTCTCCGCCGATAACTGCTTGATGTTTGCCAACTGCGAGGCGTTTCATGGCGAGGCCTGCAGCGTGCTTGTTTGGGCCTTATTCGGTGACCCACCACAAGTCATCGCTGCTGATCGCCGGAATGTTCAGCTTTTACAACGCCGGGAGCGGTACGAATCAGTCGAATCACATGTACAAGCTGGGGCCGGTGCACGAGGGAAAACTGGAACGCGGCTGCAAGACCGGATCGTTCGCCTACCTGATGTGGCCTTGCCGCGTGGGGCCGTTTTCCGTGGTGTTGGGCAAGCATACGCGAGCTTTTGACACGGCCGACTTGCCGTTCAGCCACATCGAAGCGACGGCGGATGGCCGCAGCTACCTGATTCCCGGCTTCAACCTGATGACCGTGGGCACGGTGCGCGATGGCGCGAAATGGGCCAGCCGGGATCGTCGCCGGGGACTCAAGCGAGATCGGTTTTCCTGCGACGTGTTCAGCCCACTCACCGTGGGCAGGATGCTTCGCGGGATGAAGTTGCTGCACGACTACCAACAAAACACCGAGCGATCGGTCGACGCGGTGGCTCACAAGGGGATGGAGATCAAACGGGTCTTCCTCCGAACGGGCCAGAAAAACTATCGCCGCGCCACTCAAATGGTATTGGCCGACAAGATTGTTGCGCGAGTCGAAACGCAATTGGCCCACGGTGCGAGTTCGCTTCGACAGGCATTGGCTTCCGCGCCGGAAGCGGTTGGCGGCGAGTCATGGGTCGATATCGGCGGCCAGCTGATGCCCGCTCAGCGGCTGGAGCAGCTATGTGCGGAGATCAAGCAGCGGCGTATCACGGACATGGACGCGTTCCAGGACTGCGCTGCAGCGCATCGAACATGCGGCCGAGGAGGACGAATGGGTTTGGGTCAAACAAGCCTATCGTCAGATCAGTGATGCCGACTTGGACGTTGCCGGACCTGCCGAGCTGAAATCGCTGGCGGAGATGTTGCTGGCGACTCGCCGTGAGTTTCTGGAACTTGTACTGGTCGATGCTACGCAAGGAGTTTGAAAACGCCAGCCGAATCGGATTTGGAATGGATGGGGAGGCGGACGCCGCGGATGCCGACTTTCGCGCCGTGCGCGGCGATTACGACTCGAATCGATTTGTCCAGGACATCCGCCAGCAGATCGCGGCCTGGATGCAACGTGTCTCGGACTTTAAGCAATTGGTCGCACAGTTTGAAGAGCCTCGCCAGGAATCGCGCTCGTAGGATGGGCACGTCGGCCCGTCACGCGGTGCTTGGAATGGCGGCAGGCAGTCGATTTAGGAACGCAAATATGTCAGACGTCGCGGAACGTG
The DNA here is from genome assembly GCA_963826795.1 of uncultured Planctomycetales bacterium. Lineage (GTDB taxonomy): Bacteria > Planctomycetota > Planctomycetia > Pirellulales > Pirellulaceae > CAWGYT01. Next base: position 66,962 of record CAWGYT010000003.1, read on the forward strand.
TGAAAAAGGTGGTGACCGAGGTCTTGAAGGTTGACCCCGCACGAGTTGTCGAGAACGCGCGGTTTGTGGAGGATTTGGGTGCCAGTTCGATGGAGAGCGTCGAACTGGTGGCCGCCTTCGAAGAGGAATTCGATATCGACATGGATGAACAAAAGGCCTTGGCGGTCAAGACGGTCGACCATGCCGTCACGTTCATCCAAGAGATTCTCGACGGAGGCCCACAATAAAGGGGTCCATTTCCTGTTCTCTGCGTGCCGCTGAGTCGAAACTCAACCGGATTGCGGCCGCGATGGGCGACCCGGGTCGAACCGGGCTCGATCCGCCGCGAGGCATGGGCAGACGCCGCTGCGTGCATCCGTGCCGCTCGTCGCCTCTCCAGGACGCGCCCAAGTTGGGATTCTCAGCACCGACGAGCTATGCCAAAATACGCTGGTGACGGAGTCCATTTCCTCAAGGAGGTTGCCATGCGTTGTCCACTTATCGCTACGATAATCGTGAGTCTTGTTGGAAATCCGTCTCTAAGGGCAGAAGAACCCTCTGCACGGAGTTCCTCCCAGCGCAAGGCGGCAATCGAGAAGGCACTTGATTCGCCGCTGAATTGGGAGCTGGCGGACCGCCAGCATGTCACACTCGGGGAGCTGATCGAGCACGTCCAACAGGAACACCACTTGCGAGTTCGCTGGGACGCAGGTTCGCTGAGATTGACCTTTGGCGACCAGGCTCCCTTCGCGGAACTTGTTGGCACGCCCCTTGCGAGGCTGGAACCGGTGTACGCCTCATGCCAACCGGTCGCGGTCGCAACCCATTCGGCGACGATACCGTCTTCTAGCTTGCAACCGGCGACATCTCCGTACCCATCATCTCCGTACCCATCATTTGATCCGTATCATCAGGCATCATCTCAATCCGTACGGGGTACCTTCCGAGCCAACTGCTGGGCCGACAGCATCTGCCGCGCCGTCGACGGTCGAACCCGCGACACCCGATTTAACGCCTGGACCGTCCGCGGCTGTCGTGGCCAATGAGCCTGCGGGGGTCTCTCCACCCGAGGCGCACCCATTGGAGACTCCCGCGATTGAAGAGTCGGTGGAGAGCGGTCCTGAGGAAATGATCGCGAAGTTCCTGACGACACCTGTCGCGCTTTTCGGCCGTTTCTTTCGAGCAAGCCACCGTACGGGAAGGTTTGCGACAAGTGCTCGAGGCCGTTTCCGCTGAAACGGCGATGATTCCGTTTTCGATTGGACTGCCGTTCACAACGTGCGCTCGAACTGGACCTGCTCGTTGATGAAAACTCCGTGCTGATCACGACTCGGTTGCGGGCGAACTCGCTGAAAGAGACACGCGTCTACCGCCTGGGGCTGCTCGGCGAGATGCCTCCGGAGGCGCTCATCCGCGTCATCACTCGTTCCATCCGCCCTTGGAGCTGGAGAAGCCAGGCCAATGAGATCGCCGAGCAGCTGGCATCACGGTGGCCGAGATCTTCGACTCCCTTACCGCAGATCAAGGTCAATCTGCAGGAGGGAATCAAGTTGACGTCGGCGAACGAGGGAGTTGGCCCAATCCCTTCCACGGGCACGACGCCCGACATATCGGCGGACACCGTCGCGGCGACGGGCCAACTGCTGGCCGGCGGTGCCGTGGCGACAGTGCAATCGATTGTGGCGGCCTTGGAAATCGTGCATCATGGCGATCCGCCCACGGGGGTGATCGAGTCGCTGCCGGGGGCTCTCATCATCACCCAATCACAAGCCGCCCATCGTGAAATCCAGGAACTGCTGGACGAATTGGCCCAAGGGAATTAGCTCCTCGTCGCCGGCGCACTGCGGGGGCGTCGCGACGATTCACCACGGTCGCGTTCCGTCGCGAACGCAGCCGCCACGTGAGCCTCAGGCGGCGTCAGCGCTGTGTCAAAGCTAAGATTTGGTGTTGGGAAAAGGGGTCAGGTCCCAAAAGCCGGAACGGCCCTTCGGCTGCTTCGCACTTTTGGGACCTGACCCCTTTTTCCGACCGAATTCCCGCCAAAATCCGACGATCCCCAACTGTCAATTCGAGTGGCGTTCCTTCGGGTGTCGCCCGTGCCTGCCACCGAACCGCGGGCCAAATCAAATTGCGAGGCTACGGATGAGCGATTTTCCCCAGCTGACGGCGGACGAAGCCGCCGAACTCATTCCCCACGGGGCCCTGGTGGCCTTTAGCGGCTTCACGCCAGCCGGCGCCGCCAAGGCCGTTCCCAGGGCGCTGGCAGATCGCGCTCGTCGATTGCATTCTTTGCAGCGTCCGTTTCAAGTCCGGGTACTCACGGGCGCGTCGACAGGCCGAAGCATCGATGACGCCCTGGCGGATGCCGAGGCGATCAGCTGGCGGGCACCGTACCAGTCGTCGATTCCGCTGCGGAAGCAAATTAACGACGGTCGCGTCGAGTTCGTGGACATGCACCTCTCACACGTTCCGCAATCCGTCCTGTTCGGCTTCCTGGGAAAGATCGATGTTGCCGTGGTTGAAGTCGCGGACGTTACCAGCGACGGACGCGTCTATTTGACGACGTCGATAGGCGCTTCTCCGACTTTCTTGCAGGCCGCCGATCGGGTCATTTTGGAACTCAATCGGCGACAGTCGATCCGCATCAGTACGATGGCGGACATCATCACCCCGAAACCTCCACCCTATCGTCCAGGGCTTGATCTGGACCACCCCTTGGAACGAATCGGCAAGACCTACGTTCGGGTTGATCCGGACAAAATCATCGGGATTGTCGAAACGAACGAATTGGACGAATTGGACGAATTGCATCCGGCCGATGAAGTTAGCCGGTCCATTGCCGGTCACGTTGTCGAGTTCCTTCACGAGGAGTTAGCGCGTGGGCATTTGCCGGCGGACTTTCTGCCGTTGCAGAGTGGGGTGGGCAACGTGGCCAACTCCGTGATCGAAGGCATTGGCAATAGTCCCGACATTCCCGACTTTCTGATGTATTCCGAAGTGTTTCAGGCGGCTCCTTTTGAACTGATGCGGCGTGGAAGGTTGCGAGGCGCCAGCACCTGCGCGTTGACCCTTTCGCCAGCGCAAATGTGTGAATTGACCGAGCAGATCGATTTGTTCGCGCCGCGGCTGATCCTGCGGCCGCAAGAGATATCCAACAACCCGGCCGTCGTGCGACAACTCGGCGTGATTGCGATCAATACGGCGCTCGAGGTGGACTTGTACGGACATGTCAACTCAACCCACGTGTGCGGCTGCCGGATGATGAACGGGATTGGCGGCAGCGGAGACTTTGCGCAACGCGTACTTGTCCATCTTCGTTTGTCCCTCGGTGGCAAAACACGGCGCCATTTCCACGGTCGTGCCGATGTGCACGCATGTTGATCACAACGAGCACACGGTCCATGCGGTCGTGACTGAACACGGCCTGGCGGACTTGCGCGGACTGGCTCCCAAGGCTCGGGCACAGCGCGTGATCGACAAGTGCGCTCACCCCGCGTACCGTCACTACCTCAGCCAGTATGTGCGCGATACAGGAGCGGGACATATCCGGCACAACCTTCATCGCTGCTTTGAACTCCACGAGAATCTGCAGCAATATGGCGCGATGCTGCCGGACGTCATGGTGCGACGGGCAGCCTTCGAGCCTTCTGTCGTCAGCTGCGAATACAGCGCTCACTCCGTCCTGAGAGACGCCGCCGCGTCCCGATCCCGTGCGTTGTGATTCTCACCGTGGCTGGGCAACACTGAGTTTGCCCTTCAGTGGCCATGCGGAAAGCGCGTCTCGCCGCGTCGGTGCGCGCTCACTTGAACAGGGCGAAGTACAGCACGTAAAACCACGACAGAATGCCGTGGATGATCGCCCAAAGAATCGACTTGTTCGCGGAAAAACTAAGAATCATCGCCAACGCCGTTCCCATGGAAATTCCGGTTGATACCGCAGTGTGAGAGTATACGACTCGTGTCATTCCTCAGCTCTCCAAGATAATCGGATGCGATCGGCCGTGCGTTCGAGTAGGATGCAGCAAAGAGCGATCACCGGTTCGGCGTTGGGAAAAGGGGGGTCAGGTCCCAAAAGGGGTCAGGTCCCAAAAGCCAGAACGGCCCTGCGGGTGCTTCGCACTTTTGGGACCTGACCCCCTTTTCCCAACGCTCGCCCGAGTTAGATATGATAAAGCAATTCGTTCTGCCGTGCTTCACGCTGCTCGCCTTCTCGGCCGCGGCCACCGACACGAACAGTTGCGACTACGCAGCTCGTTTCCCTTCGTATGAAGACCTGTCAAGCGGGCCGATGCAAGTGACACTCTTGCCCGGTTGCGACAACTTCACGTTCACGATGTACGGCTGTCCGGCTGAGCTTGAATCGGTCAAGCAGCTGGTCGAAACGATGAAGCGCGAGCGTCTCGGCAACGGCTTCGACCCCGGACCGGGGGTTGGGCCATCCGCTCGAGCGACATATGAATACTTGCGCGACGTGGGATGGCCCGTTGTGGGGTATGCCCAGACAGCCGACCATCAAGTGAAGGAGGGGACGTGCCGATTGACTTCCGAGCAAGACGCCATCCTGCGGATGCTGGACGATGCGGGCGTCTTCGCCGCCACACAACTTGGCGAATGGGGTTATTACTTTCACAACCTTTCGCATCGAGAAAGTTGGTGGAGGGATGTTTACGGGGATCGCTTTGACGAGCAGAGGCAGATGATGAAGCCGAAGGGGCTGGCAGGATATGATCAAATGCCCCGCAACCGGCGCGAATGCTACGAGATTGTCAAAGACTATTTCCAAACTCGGCAGCGCTACATGCGCGGCTGGAACCTGAGTATTACGGGGCACTCGCATTACGAAGCGTATGTTGGCCAGTGGGGCGCCAAGGTGATCGGACTTGAACTTGGTGAAAACATTGCCTTCACGCAGTCAAAGATCGCGTTTGCACGCGGCGCGGCAAGGCGGAATTCGAAGCCATGGTCGATTCAGGTAAGCCAATGGTTTGCTGGATCCTCGACGAGTAGTGGTCCGCTCGAAATCGCCGAAAATGGCACCGCGAGAGGCCTCGATGCGGGCCACTCGCTCAGCTTTTTCGAACGGATGTGGCTGCACGCCTGGTTCGCCGGAACCGCGATGGTGACGCCCGAGGCCAGTATCGATATTTTTTTCGAGAAGGATACTCCGTTTCGTTTGACTTCCCATGGACGAAAGGCTGCGGAGGTGTTTCAATTCATGCAACGCCACGATCGCGGAATCCCTTTCACGCCGGTCGCCATCGTGCTGGATCAGTTCGGCGGCTTCAACGCTTATATGGGCAAGCCGTGGGGGATTCTCGACCCCACCGAAGGTGACCAGGAAGTATCCGACCTGTTCCAGGAACAGCTGTTTCCGGGATCAGACCACATCCACCGCAAGCCATTTCCCGACAACCCCGAGGCATCGTATCTGCGCCCCACGCCATTCGGTGAGATCATGGACGTGCAACTTTCCGACGCGCCGGCCGATGTGTTGGCAAGCTATCCGGTTCTGTTGTTGGCAGGCGATCACGAGTGTGACGATTCGATGTTCAAGTCGCTCCGACACGCGGTCCAGAACGGCTCTTGCCTGCTGCTTGGACAGCGACATGCCGAGGTGATCGGCGCGGAGCGACTCGCTGAATTACGGAAAATCGGTCAAGTCGAAGTGCTGGATCGATGGATCAATCCCGAATTCGAATCGACCCACTGCCATCTCGAACGCGCGACTTGCCAGGCTTTGCCAAGAAACCCTGCCAGTCTCCGTGGCGGGCGACCCCGTGCTGTTCCAAGTCAATCGAACGCAGCGGGGCTGGGTGATCGAGCTGGTCAACAATAACGGAGTTGTGAAGTTCCCGGCGAAGCCAGCCGTGACCGACGAACATGCGGTCGCGTCCGTCGTCGTGGAGTCCCATCGTGAGGGCCAACGGTTCCTTGATTGGCGGACAGGCGAAACGCTGAAGGCCATCGCCGGAAAGCTGCAGATCGAGGTCGGACCGGGCTCGTCCACATTCGTCGAGATCCTGGAGGCGTCACCATGATTCTCACGCAGCGTGCGAGGTCGATGCAGGGCTTAAGGGCGAATCGCCAATTCGGCGCAACGGTCCTGATTGCGCTGGTGATCGCCGCAGCCATTGTCGGCGCCCCAGCTGGCAAGGCGGCTGACGTGGCTTGGCCGTACTACGGGCCTCGAGAAGCCGCCGTACCTTCGGTGCAAGCGGCCGATTGGGTTGCCAACGAAATCGACTGTTTCGTGTTGAAGGAACTTGAAGAGCGTCAACTTCGTCCGGCACGAGAGGCGTCCAGGTCGACGCTGATTCGCCGCCTCTATTTCGATTTGATCGGGCTGCCGCCAACTCCGAACGAGGTTGAGGCATTTGTCAACGACAAGGACGAGCGGGCGTATGAGCGGCTCGTTGACCGATTGTTGGCGGACCCGCGCTACGGCGAACGGTGGGCTCGCTTATGGTTGGACTTGGCGCGCTACGCGGACACGGCCGGATACGAAGGCGATCCGGACTTGCCCCATGCCTGGCGGTATCGCGACTATGTGATCGATTCCCTGAATCGTGATAAGCCTTACGATCTTTTTGTTCGCGAGCAGATTGCTGGCGATGAATTCGAGGAGATCATGGGTGCCGGCGACTTGCCCGACACACCGCCCGAGCGAATTGTCGCCATGACGTTCTTGCGACTCGCACCGTTCACGGAGCCGCGAGGCGACCAGACTCGGCACGAAATGCTCAGCGAGATCACGTCGACGGTGAGTTCCGTGTTTCTCGGTTTGACCGTGGGGTGTGCCAAGTGCCATGACCATAAGTACGACGAGATACCAACGGCTGACTTTTATCGCCTGAAGGCGTTTTTCGCGACAATTCAAATCCCGCGTCCCGAACCAGGGGACATCTACCAGATCGGTGGTTCGTTACCCGCCGATTTTTATCGTCCCGGCGAGCAGGCCTGGGCCGAACAGTCGCGTCGTCGGCTGGAAACGGAAGCCGCGGACGCAAAGGCCGAGCTTGCGTCGCTGCGGGAACGACTCCAGAAGGTCGTGGAAACGAGTGGCGACCTGGGTGCCGCCCTTGCCGAGCATCCGCGCGTGAGCCAGGCGGATCGGGATCGGTACGAGTATCTGGCGAATCGCGAACGATTCGTGAAACAGCACCTCAAACGCCTGCGGCCCGTCGCGATGTCGCTTCGCCATTCGTACGGGCCTCCTTACGAGCCGGGCGCACCCGTATCACGGATCATGATTCGCGGCGAGTACGACAATCCGGGCGACATTGTTGAGCCCGGCTTCTTGACTGCCATTTCCGGCAACGAGGAACCCGCAGCCATCCGTCTTGACCCGTTTAAACGTTGGCCGACACGCAGTCGCCGGATGGCCCTCGCGAATTGGATTTCCAGTTCCGACAATCCCCTGACGCACCGCGTCATGGTGAATCGTCTCTGGCACTGGCACTTTGGCCGTGGCCTGGTGCCCACGCCGAGCGATTTCGGCTTCTTGAGCGGCGGACCGTCGCATCGCGAGTTGCTGGATTGGCTGGCGCGTTACTTCGTTCGCCAGGAATGGAGTATCAAGTCGATGCACCGCTTGATCGTCAACTCCAGCACGTATCGGCAGATGTCCGCTGTCGAAAATCCGCAGGCGGCTCGCGTAGACCCCGACAACCGACTCTTATGGCGCTTCAACCGCTCGCGATTGGACGCCGAGGCGATACGCGACAGCGTGTTGTACGTGAGTGGTCGGTTGAATCCCGAGCAATACGGTCTACCGATTTTCCCGCCGTTGCCGGGCGATGTCGCGGATGCCGTCAAGTACAGCGAAAGCAAATGGGACACGCAACGCGGCCCGGAGGGACGGAAGCGCTCGATCTATATCTACCAGCAACGGACGCTGACGATGCCCTTGATGCAGACGTTCGACGCGTTGGTTTGCGACGAATCGCGTCCTCGAAGACGCGCGTCCGTCACACCGATTCAGGCCTTGGCCCTTTACAACGGTGACTTCGTCAACGAAGAATCGCAGCATTTCGCGGCGCGAGTTCAGCAGATCGCTGGGGACAGCCAGCGACGGCAAATCGAAACCGCGTTTCAGATCGCACTTGGTCGGCTTCCCCGCGATGCCGAGCTTCAGCGAATGAAGCAGTTGCTCGATGCCGCCGATTCGCAAGCACAAGGGCTTGTGGGTCTCTGTCGAGTACTCTACAACGCTAATGAGTTCATTTATATCGACTAGGTGACCGAGTGCGGGGATGTGAGGAAGTAAGGGTAGTCACCCCGGTGATCACCACAGAGGCACAGAGGGCACAGAGAGGCACAGAGAATTCACCGCAAAGCGGGTTATCCATATGCACTTTAGCCAAGACTCACGCCGTGTTTTTCTTCGTGACGCCTTTAACGGGATCGGAGCCCTCGCGTTGAGCGGATTATTGGCCGAAGAAGGTCGCGCCACCGATGCCGACCCACTGGCTTCGAAAACACCGCATCTATGTCGCAAGGCGAAACAGTGCATCTTTCTGTTCATGCAAGGTGGTGTGAGTCAAATTGATTCGTTTGACTACAAGCCGACGCTGAACCAGCTGCATGGGAAACCGCTGCCGCGCACTCCCGCGATCTCGGGCGAGTTGCAGGGGCGATTGTCGTTTCCGCACGCCTGCGTTGGCACTCCCTTTCGGTTTCAGAGGCACGGCGAATCGGGACGTTACCTCTCGGAACTTCTGCCGCACTTGGCGCGCCACGTCGACGAAATGGCCTTTGTGCATGGCATTCAAACCGACAATCAGAACCATGGCCCGTCGACGCTGCATGTCACGACTGGCAGTCAATTCCCCGGCAGCCCTTCGATCGGTTCGTGGATGAATTACGGCTTAGGCAGTTCCAGCCAGAGCATGCCCGGCTATGTCGTCATCCAGGACCCGCGAGGGGCGCCAGTCAACGGGGCGGCCGTGTGGGCCAACGGCTACTTGCCCGCCGCCTACCAGGGAACTTTGCTGCGGCCCACGGGCAGTCCGATTTTAAACCTGAGCCGACCTGCGGGCGTTGCGACCACTCAGCAGCGACGCGAGTTCGACGCGTTGAAATGGCTCAATCAGCAACACCTTTCCGATCGACCCGGCGCGAGTGAACTAGAGGCCCGGATCGGCGCCTACGAGCTGGCATTTCGCATGCAGACAGCGGCACCCGAGCTGGTCGATCTTCGTAGCGAGCCACAGCATGTACGCGATATGTATGGTCTCGACGAAGCAGACACCGCCGGGTTCGGTCGGCAGTGCCTGCTGGCACGGCGGATGGTGGAGTCAGGGGTGCGCTATACGTTGCTGATTCATGGAGTCCAAATCGGCCGCGAGAGCTGGGATGATCACGGCAACGTCAAGGAAGGAATGATCCGGCATTGCCGCGAAGTCGATCAGCCCGTCGCCGGCCTGCTGGCGGATCTCAAACAACGCGGACTGCTTGACGAAACGCTGGTGGTCTGGGCCTCCGAGATGGGACGGACTCCGTTCGTCAATGGCCAACTAGGCAGCCACCCTGGACGCGAACACAACTCGCACGCCTTGACCATGTGGATGGCAGGCGGCGACGTCCGAGGAGGCTCGACGGCGGGTCAAACGGATGAGTTTGGACTGCGTTCCGTCGACGAACCGATCCCGATTCGTGACGTCCACGCCACGATTCTCAACCTGATGGGGTTAGACGACGATCAGCTGCGCTACCTGCACGCCGGCCGTCTGCGACAGCTGACGGACATCGGTGGCGTCGTGCTCGATGAGATCATCGGATAAATGAATGCCCGTATTTGACTACAAATTTACGGTTCAAGCCCCACTGGAAGCCGTCCGTGATTTCCATCGCGACACCAGCGCTCTCAAGAAATTGACGCCGCCCCCGACGATCGTTCAACTGCATCAGATCGAACCGCTGGCCGAGGGATCGGTTTCAAGATTCACACTCTGGGTCGGGCCATTGCCCCTGCGATGGAAGGCGGTACACCGCAACGTTTCTGAGCGAGGCTTCACGGATGTGCAGTCCGAAGGACCTGCCCGAAAGTGGGAACACACGCACACCTTCACGCCGCTGAGTGCAGGAGTGACGGAGATTCAGGAGCATATCGAATACGAGCACAAGCGCGGGTTCTGGGGGATCGTGACACGAATTTTGTTCGCTCGACCAAATCTGTATCTGATGTTCAGCTACCGGAAACTCGTCACCCGCTGGAATCTACGCCGTCCGCGCAACGATCGCTGAAACGAAGAGTCGCTTGATACCCAGTGCGCAGTGCCCAGTGCCCAGTGCGCAGTGCGCAAGCGATGCTCGTCGAGTCCCGGGCACGATTGAGACACGTTTTTCGTCACAGGACACGAGATGCCTGCCGCGTGCAGGCCTTGCGATGCAGGGAATCGCGTTTCCCAACCCGTCGCATGATTGACCCCTGGGAGCCCGCGTGATGGCGAAACGGCACGCCTTACTGATCTATGCTCTGTGTCTGAGCAGCTTGAGTGGTTCGCTCACTTCCGCCGACCCGCCTCGTCTGGCGATCTTGACCGATATTGGCGGCGATCCCGATGACACTCAGTCGTTGATCCGCTTGTTGGTCTACGCGAACGAGTTTGAGATCGAGGCCCTGATTGCGAGTGCCTCGGGCACACGCGGAGAGCTGAAAGAATCGATCACTCGCCCCGACTTGATCCTTGAGCTGATTGATGCCTACGAGAAGGTCCTGCCGAATCTCGAACGGCATGCCGATGGCTGGCCGAGTGCGCAAGTTCTTCGACAGACCGTTCGGTCCGGCAACCCGTTTCGTGGGCTGCCGCAGATTGGTGCGGAGCACGATACCGAGGGATCACGGTTGCTTGTTGAGCGAATCGATGCAGGGTCTGCCGAGCGACCTTTGAACATCGCCATTTGGGGCGGACAGACGGACTTAGGCCAGGCATTGTGGCGAGTCCGGCAGGATCGGGGCGACGAGGGGCTCGCCGAATTCACGAGAATGTTTCGAGTCTACGACATCAATGACCAGGACGGCATCGCCGCGTGGCTGCGTGCCGAGTTCCCCGGCATGCACTATCTTCTCGCCAGCGCTCCGGTCGGACGCGACAAGCGGGAAGGGACCTACCGTGGAATGTATCTCACCGGCGACGAATCGCTTACGAGTCGCGCATGGATCGACGAAAACGTGCGATCGCGTGGCCCGTTGGGACGGCATTACCCGACGAGAACCTGGACGGCCCCCAACCCACATGGATGCCTGAAGGAAGGTGATACGCCCTCGTGGTTTTTCTTCTTGCCGCTCGGCGGTAATCGGCCGATCGATCCCACGCAGCCTGGATGGGGCGGTCAGTTCGTAAGGCAGTCCGACGGGTGGTATCGCGACATGCCAGCTGCAAAGGACTTCGATCCCCGCACGACCGTCAGCAAGTGGCGAGCTGATTTTCAAGCCGACTTTGCGAAACGCATGAAATGGTGCGTTCCCCCGCAAGATTCGGACAGCCGCTGAGCCCATCTGCCGCCTCAGATAAATCCCGACAGACTCAGACTCACTAAGGCGGACTGAAGATGGATCAACCACTGCATTCTTGCATGACGAAAGCTGTGATCGCAGATGGTGACCAACTGCGCACCGGACCAAAATGGATCACGTCTCGCCGTGGCCGCTTGAAGGTCTATTCCGATCGGCTTGAGTGTGGTGATTGGACAATACGATACGACGACATCAGTGAGGCTGTCCTTTCGTCTTTCCGATCACCGATACTTCGCATTCCCGGATACGTTCTCGCCGTGCGAACCCACAACGACACATACCACTTCGGTCTGAACGGCTGGCGATACTGGAAAGGTGACCTTCCTTTTCCCGTCACGCGGCAACAGACAAGACTGAAAATGTCGTCGATTAGCATTCTCGCTCGTGCGGTGCTCATCGGCTATACGGTGTACTTTGTTTGGCGCTGGACAGCGTCCCGGTAATTCGCGTTACACTCCTAAATCAAACGCCAACGAACAACGACGACGCACTCGAGTTGCCGAATCGGGCGTATTGGCCGGGGAATATCTCTGGCGCGGCAACCGGGTGATCGCGGCCGTTAGGCTTTTTGGGGCGACGTGATGACAGTCGAGCAATTGCAACTCGCCTTTCTGGCGGAGAGACGAGCCGGGTGCGCACGTGTGTCGAGGGCTCTCGTTCTCCTCGCTGCGGCATTCTGCACACCAACGGCACTTCTGGCGAGCGAGCCTCCGAAAGTTGTGCCGACCTGGAAAAGTGGAACGCACACGCTGAGCGTGGATCGACGCGAGCGGAAGTTCATCCTCGAAGTTCCGACCGACCTCAGGACCGGCGCACCACTCGTGATGGTATTCCACGGGACTGGAAGCTCGGCCGCCAACGCCCAGCGTGACTGCGGCTTCAGCTCACTTGTCGAGACGCACGGCTTCGTGGCTGTCTACCCGGAAGGCACCTGTGATACCAACCCCGACAAGGTTCCCCAATTCCAGGTCGAATACGCGTTCCAGCGCGACAGCATGGTGGACGATGTGGACTTCGCCCGAAAGCTCAGCCAGCGGCTGGTCGAGGATCTCAAACTTGATGCGCGCTCCGTGTTCGCCACCGGTATGTCGAACGGTGGGGACATGTGTTATTGGCTGGCCTGCCAGCCGGAGCCATTCGTCAACGCGATTGCACCGGTCGCCGGTACGATGATGGTTTCATGGGGTCAAGGACTCCGGCCGAGGGGGCGGACGTCGGTCCTGGCCGTCCACAGCCGAGAGGACGAGGTTACCTTGTGGGACGGCGACCTCAACAATCGAGACGGCTGGGGCGCGTATTACGGAACCGAGGCGGTGTTGGACCTGTGGGTCAAGGGACTTGCCCTGGAACCGGTCACGACCACGGCACCAGCAAAGGGGCTTCAGCCCCGCAAAGACATGCTGCTCTGGGAGTGGCGGACGAAGAAGGACAATACGGAAGTGAGACTTTATGAATTTCAAGCGCTGGGGCACACCTGGCCGCCGCACCTCGGCGATAGCGACGTCTCCACCGCCGAGGAGATTTGGCGCTTCTTTGATGCTCATCGCCCAAAGGCAAAGTGATTCGCCAGAATGGAGCGTCTCGCCCAGCGACGTGTTTCCGTCAAAGGGATCAGGACTTCCGGTGCCGGAAGATTGCAGCCCAGACCCGCCCAAACCCAGACGGTCTACTACTCCCACGCCCGACCCGCCCACAGCCCGCCCAAACCCAGACGGTCTACTACTCCCACGCCCAAACTCAGACGGTCTCACCCAAACCCAGACGGTCTACTACGCCCACGCCCGAACTCAGACGGTCTCAATCCTGTTCGGCACTCAGGTTGCTCGATAGGTCAGCGTGAGTGGAAAATTCGGCGGAAGGGGTTGAGAGCGAGTGAGGGTAAGGTGGAGAGATGGTTGTCGAGGCGAGGGGATCGGTTGAGCGCGCAGCAGCAACGGCCGTCGACTGCCATTGGGCAGGGCGGTTCTTAAGCGTCGTGTCGCTTGAGTTTTTCCAGATGCGCGAGCAGTTCCTCGTCGTCGGCCCAGCCGTTCAGGTAATAGCAGATCATTTCGCAGGTTCGCTTGGTCGGCTTGCGGCCAGTCCACAAGCGGATCACCACCCGCGCGAAAAGGGGATCGCGGTAGGGACGACCGTTACCGGTCGCCCCCCGCACAGATCCGTACGTGAAGAACTACCTCATACGGCTCCTCCGTCAGGTCAAACGATCACGAAACGAGTTTCGCTACCAGTCGTCATTGCCGTGCCATGTGAGTGACACGAAATCCGGCACTGTGTCCGGCATGTCCACGGCAGATCGACAACAGTTCCCTTCGGTGACTCCCTTTCCTCGACGGACTCCGCCACTGCGGATGCAGTTTCGTTCGCCCGCGTCGTCAGTAATACGAAGTCATCTGACTTCCCATCCACGTCCATGCCAGCCGTGCCCTCAGTGAGGTTCGCTGACCGTCCTCGACGTCGCCGCCAAGGAGCCGATGGGATCTCCCGGTTCTCGCGCTTGGAGTTTCCATACATGCACCAGGTCTTCGACTCCGTCGCGTCCGCGGGGTGCTCGCCAGCGAGCGCACCCAACGGTGTTGCCTTCCGCCACCTGAACGACGTCGGCACACGAGATGAAAATCTTTCGGAGCTCAATACTGGGCCTGCGTGTACCCCTGCCGTTGCTACACCCACCGTGTTGCCACGATCAGCGTACGACTCAGGGCCAGCGTGCCGGGCTAGGGCTTCGCTGTAAGACTCTTTCATTCTCAACTCCAAGCCGGTTTATCCCGGCGCTTTCTCAGGTCTCTTTTTCGAGGCAACTTACGGCAAATGCAGAAGGTGATGCGAGGGGCATCGAGTGGCGGGTCTGGAGCTTTCTTTGATAGACCGTCTGGAGTTTTCTTTCCATCTGCGTTCATGTCCGCATTACCTCCGGTGGAGTTCTCGGACCGCTGCGAGCGACTTCCTCCCGCAGACAAATGGGATCTCCCGGTTCTCGCGCTTGAAGTTTCCACACATGCACCAGGTCTTCGACTCCGTCGCGTCCGCGGGGTGCTCGCCAGCGTGCGCACCCAACGGTGTTGCCTTCCGCCACCTGAACGACGTCGGCACACGAAATGAAAACTCTTTCGGAGCTCAGTACTGGGCCTGCGTGTGCCCCTGCCGTTGCTACACCCAACGTGTTACCACGATCAGCGTACGACTCAGGGCCAGCGTGCCTGGCTGGGGCTTCGCTGTAAGACTCTTTCATTCTCAACTCCAAGCCGGTTTATCCCGGCGCTTCTCAGGTCTCTTTTTCGAGGCAACTTACGGCAAATGGGAAGAAGGCGATGTGAGGGGCATCGAGTGCTCGGTCTGGAGCTCTCTTAGATAGACCGTCTGGAGTTTTTTTTGTTGGTGGAAAGTAGACCGTCTGGATCTTTGGGTGGAAAGTAGACCGTCTGGATCTTTGTTTGTCTGGATCTTTGTTTGGTCTGGATCTTTGTTGTCTGTCTGGATCTTTGTTGTCTGGATCTTTGTTGGATCTTTGTCAGTCAGTTCAAAGACCGAAAAGGAAATGCGGGCTGGGCGGGCTGGGGTGACTGCGAAAAATTTGGGCGTTCTATCTGCCGGAGTGGATCCGCGTCACTCTCCCGGACGATGGGATTGCTGGGGCTGAACGGCCTATCGCAAGCTGAGTCACATCGTGAAGCTGGTTTGTTCGGAGATAGCTTGCAGACGCGACGTCAGCGAGTGAGACCGCCCGTTCGTTGCTCGCCGGCGGCGGGCGTTCTCCTGCCACACCGCTTAAGGGCGCTGAATTCAACCAGGAGTCGACGAGATGTCCGCGACAAGGTGGCACAGGTTGATCGCATGTTCATGGATCTTGTGGGCAACTCAGGTATTGTTGCTATCGCTCCCAAACCCAGGCTTGCTGTACGCCGCGCCGTGTGACGAATACGAAAGTCGGGAGAGTTGTGGTTCGAGCGGCGGGCTGTTCGCTGGAGGAGAAATCGTGTTCTTCCGGCCGCGGTTGCAACAGAACGAAGCAATCAGTTACACAGCCGGTGCTTTTTCTGATCTGGAGAACCTAGCTTTTAACTTCAGTCACCATGCTTCGCCGAGAGTCTGGTTGGGCTACGAGAACAGCGAAGGCCTCGGCGTCCGAAGTCGGTATTTCTACTACGATGACGGCGATTCCCGCGGTGCGTCTCAAATCAGCAATGGTAACCGAACTGTTTTGCGCAACCTTGAGGGGCTTGTCGGGAGCGGATGGTCGAGTGACCTGACAGCGAACAGTTTTCCGAAGCAAACGATGATCGTGAACACCGGACTTCGCTTGCAGACGTGGGATCTGGAGGGCACTCAGGCCCTTGATTTCGGCAGGGCGACGGTGCAATTCGCTGGCGGCATTCGTTACGCGAACACGGAGTCCTGGGTGGACGCAACCGTCGAGCCAGCAACTGGATTCGGAATTGATCAGCAATTCGTAAATGCCGCTTATCGAGGCTGGGGACCCACGTTCGCGATCGATGCGCGGCGACGGCTTTCGGGCCGTAACGTCGCACTCAAAGCAGGCTTGCGTGCGTCGGCTCTCGCGGGTGAATTGGATTTCGTCGCGGGGCCCGATGAATTCCTCGCGGGGCCTAATCGAATTGACAGGTTGTTCCGTCGCATCGATCAAAAGAGCGGTTTGTTTATCGGCGAAGTCTCGATCGGAGTGGATTGGACTCACGCGGGTCGATTTGCAGACGTCGTGTTGGGCGCCGGGTGGGAGGGCCAGTATTGGAACGGCTTGCCCCTGGCTACCCGCATGGGCGCGAACTTTGACGACCCCGGCGATCTGCTTGCCGATGGCTTCACGCTCTCGGTTACCTTCATCCGTTAGCACTTCGGTCTAGAGCAAGTCAAGGATTGAGTCGAGTGAGTCGTCCGATTCAAGATCGTCGATCTCATCAACATCGGCGTCCTCGAGCAGGCCAAACTTAGAGAACAACAAGTCACGGCGCTCCGCTTCATTCAGCCCGTTTGCTCGTCCCTTCGCGAACTTGGCTGCATCACGACTGGGGCTGACGCGGGAGAACAAGTCATCCGAACTTGATTCCATTCCGAGGCGAGTCAGCCTGTCGGCTCGCTCATTGCGTCCTCGCCCAGCACGCCAGGCTGCCAGGGCCAGGTCCATGGCAGCAGCAGCCGGCGATTCCGGAACGCGTCGAACGCCGCTGTCGAGTGTCGCCCCCATCAGCGACGTGTCACTTACGTGCGTTCTGCCCAACGCATGACCGAGCTCATGCATGACGACCGTCAACAGATCAATTCGGTTGAGGGCGGGGCTTGACTGTCGAGCGACCAAGTTTCCAAACGTGTCGTGTTGTTCGAATTCAAGGTCGTCTTCGGGCGTCAGATCGACGAACCAGCCGTGCCCTGCGGCGTCACGGTCGATGTAGATCGTGTCTCCCGAAAGCTCAGCGAGTTGAAGGCCGGGCAAAGTCGTGATGTGGAACTCGAATTGGCTGCCAAGCGTTGCCACTCGAGAATCCGCCGGCGTCACGCTTGCCCAGCGGCTGATTGCTTCCCTGGAGATGGCTTCCAATTCGTCCTTCCCGAGCTCATCTTGTAAGAGCGATGGACGCAGGGGCGCGGCCGCAGCAGTCAGGCTACTGCCACCGCCCGAAGACTCATACGCGGGATCATCGGTACTGACCTTAACGCGATCGAAGGAGGTCGTCCCGTCGCGTGACAACAAGCCAAAGTCTCCGTCCACGACCACGGCGTTGAATGCGTGCCCGATCAGAACCTGGCCGTTTAGATCCACGCTCACGGTTCGCCCACTCAATGAAACGCCGAGCTGATAGTCCTGGTTCGCGCTAATCGTGCGGTCAACGGCGGCGTCGATGGACCAGCCGTGTCTTGACGTATGGTGCCCAATCAGGACTTGATCGCTCTCGGCGGAGATGGCCACAAATTTGAATTCTTCAGGATCGTTCTGGTCAAAGATGATGCCGCCGCTGGACAGCGTCCTGAAGTTCGCCTCAAGCTGCAGGACCGACGTCCCAGAAACACTCAGATTGTACCTGCTGATCGCTCGATCTTCGTTCGCTGCGGGAACGGCTTCATAGCGATTCGCGCCGGTTACCTGCCATTGGCCTTGCTCAACCGAGAGCAAATCAGCCAGGCCGTCACTAAAGTCGTCAGTATCTTCGAATGTGATTTCCGGTGGCACGATTTGAGCCGTAACATTGTCAATGCGGGCCTTGGAATTGTCCGAGCCGATGCCGACGAAACCGTGATTGATTCCGTGGGAGATACCATCTTGATCGATCCGCGGGGCGAACGCGTGCGTCAAAACGTCGTCGTTGTCCACGACCAACGTTGCCGTGACACCGTTGATGGCCAGCAGGACGTTGTAGTCCTCATCCGGCTTCAGCTGTGAGGAGGTTTGCACATCGACATGCCATCCGTTCGCGTCGCGATGACCCATTTGCAACTTATTGGTGGAGATATTCACGCCGGCAAACTTGAAGTCAAGCGGACCCTGATAATCAAAAATCAGATGCGCGTTCGATTTCAGACCCCCGATCGGCTTGCCGCCGTTGATCGTGGCCTGCAATTCGAAGTAGGTCGGTAAGATGTGATCGACGTAGAGCACAGCGGCCGCATCGCTTCCCAGCACTTCGGGCGCCACTTCCAACCGGCCACCGTTGATCGTGAAAACGCCACTGTCGACGGCGAAGGCATCAAGGCCACCTTGGTTGAAGTTTGCCGTCTGCAGCTTTTTCCGCGGTCCACCCTGAATGTTGCCGGGTTGGGGATCGTCGGGTGCTCCCGTCTGGTCCTGCCAGTCGAAATCGCGTTGCGTGACAAGGCCCAGCTCGCCTTCGGGCTCGCCGTTGCGATTTTCACCGCTACCGGTATCGTCGAACCGCGTTGGGTCGGCTCCGTCACTCTCAGACAGGTCATAGAGATATTCGTAGATTGACTGCTGGGGTGCTCGGCTAATCGTCGGCGGACCAAAATTGGAAAATGGCACCAGGTAGGAATTGAACTCGCCCGCCCAATCGATCAATCGGTCACCACCTGCATTTGTGCCATGCCCGGCGTCAACGTTGGCCATCAGCACGTCACGTCCGGCGCCGCCGTAGGCAATGTCCTCGTAGCTCGGCTCCGTGCCGTCAGGGGCATCATTCAAGCCGTTGTTGGTTTCCAGGTTGTCATCGGCGTTGAGCAGATCGTCACCGTAACCACCGTAGATGTGGTCGCGACCGGTTCCCCCGACTAACCAATCGTTGCCTAGATCTCCGAAGATCACGTCGTCGCCGTCACTGGGGGTTGTGCCATCCATGAGGTCATTCGCGTTGACTTCGAAATTCAGCAGGAATTCAACGCCTTGATCCATGCCAGGCATAAGAGGCATGTCAATCGCTTGACCATCGTCTCCGAGAACGATCTTGTGACGCGGCAAGAATTCGTCATAGAGTGCGAATTCCGCGGCTGCGTAGCGTTCGTATCCCAAAACGCCACCCGGATTCGACGGTGTGTCGTAACCAATCACGACGCGCGTGACGACTCCGTCTACCACCGCCTGAGCAGCGGCCTCGGATAAAGCTTCCGCGCCGGAAATTGCATCGTCGCCCGATCCTCCATGGAGGAAGTCGTTGTCCCATCCCCCGTAGATGATGTCGTCGGCGTATAAGGGCACGAACTGCGCATCCCCCTGAGGATCAACGTTGAATGGAGTCAGATTGACGGTCTTTTTGAGCTCGCCCGTCACATTGATGTACGACAGTTGCACGCCCCCTGGCGTACTGATCTCCTTGGAATCGGCATTGTTGTCGACCTCGACCTTCGAGATGCCGTATAGCGGCTCCGACAGCTCGCTCGTGTTCCCGGGGACATTGCGACTGGTGTAAATGCGTCCGTCGTCGCCCAGTATCCCGTCACGACCAGTGCCACCAGAAATCCAATCATGTCCCCAGCCGCCGACGATGTCGTCATCCTGGCCCTCGCCGTAGACCACATCGTTGCCAACCTGGGCGTAGATCGTATCATCCCCCGACTCGCCGTGGATCTCGTCGGCAGTCCCGTTGTCCGCTTCCGCTCCGGGATTCCCCGTCGATGCCGGGTCGAAGTCCGGTCCACCCTCGGTGTAGTCGACCAGTTGGACCGCGCGTGGGATGATCTTCCGTGTTTCGCTATAGTCGTCGTAGTTGAACGCTAAGAAACCGTCGAACGTGGCAACTCCACCGATCATGCCTGCTCCTGGTACAGGAGCCCGCACGACCAGTCCGGCACTCGTCGTAATCCCCACAAGCCGGTAGATGTTGGCATTGTCACCCGCCACCGTATCGGCGTCGAGTGCATGTCCCTCGTCAATCCCGCTATCCCCAGTGTTGTTCCGTGCCAGGTCCGTGCCAGCACCTCCAAAGATCAGGTCCGAACCGTCGGGACGCTGGCTTTCATCACCCGCGAGCCCGATGAACAGTTCCGAGCTTCCACCCACGATATCATCTTGTCCCAGGTTGCCGAAAATGACGTCGTCGCCCCCGTTGCCTTCGATGTAGTCGTCGCCGTCAGTGGAAAACTCGAACGAGGGTCGCACGCGTAGCGTCCCCACTTCGATCACCGTCGAGTCATCGTTGGGACTGGGCAAGCTTCCATTCCGACTCGCGCCAACCGGCAAACCGTACAACGTCATGCCTTCGATCGTGCCATCGCCTTGGATGACGTCATTGCCAAGTTGTCCAAAGATTTCGTCGTCGTCGCCACCACCCGCAATGTAGTCATCGCCGTGAGTGGCCAACTTCTCGACGTCGGTCTCAAAGTCGTCTCGATGATCGTAGATCTCGATGGCACGCGAGACCCGTCCGTCTCCGTAAACTCCGTCCGGCGTCAGTTGTTCGCCCCCGGCAACCAACGCTTCCCCATCGCCATTCGGGGAGTTGGAATCGCCGTAGATCGTTGTTCCGAGCAGAATCTGCATTCGCGGACTTAGCGTGTCGCCGCGCCGCGTCACCCGGGCGTTATCGCCAGCGATCACGTCGTTGCCGGTTCCGCCGTCGAGGAAGTCTCCCTCGTCGTGTGCGGCTTCGTCAATTGAGCCGTTCACGAAGAAAGTGGTTGCGACGTTGTGGCCGCCGATCAGATCGTCGTCGTCGGCCCCACCAAAAATCGTGTCGGCTCCCTGTTGGCCCAGAAGAATATCCTGATCACTCTGCCCAGGCAGGATCGTGCCGGCCGCCGTACCACCGAGAATATTGTCGGCCCCACCAACGCGAATCGGAACTGGGCTGTGATCTGCATCGTCGAAGTCTTCGGTGTCAATCGCAGTAAACGTGAACTGTGGATCGTATGTCGACAGCGGCAAGAGTGTGGCGTCGATGCCTGGGTTGGCAAGTGTCGCGCTGGGAGCGACTGGTCGCAACTCTCCGTGATCGCCGAATACCAGATCGTTGCCCAATCCCGCGACAATCGTGTCGCCGGCCGTACCACCGAGAATGATATCGTTACCAAGGCCCGTCGTCAGCATGTCCGCGCCACCGATCGTGGGCGCCGTTGTCGTAATGTAATCAATGTCGTCTTCCGCACCGACGGTATGGTAACTGGGGTCCGAATCGGGCGTATACGAATAACTGTATTCGGAGTTCGCGGGGATGTCCGGATTCACGGATTGGGTTGGATCCACACGCACCGTAACGGTCTGCTCGGCACCTGCCGCATCGTTCAGCGTTTGAGCGAAGACCAGCAGTCCGCTGTCGCCGAGTACCAAGTTGTTGCCGTCGCCGGCGTCGACCACATCGCGGAAGTCGCCGCTGGTCGCCGTCTCCAGCGTGTCGCCCGAGACGCCAGCCAGGATGATGTCATTGCCGCCGAGCGTCGTGACGCGGTCGTTGCCGCCGATCGCCGGCGCCGTGGACATCACGCGCCCGAGCGTAATCGTCGCCGGTCCGAATGTCGCTCCGTCGCCCAAGCGGGCCGCATCGCTCGTGGCCGACACGATCTGCCCGTTGTCGCCGAAGACCAGGTTGTCGCCGGCCCCCGCTGCGATCTCATCGCCACCCGCGCCGCCGAGGATCAGGTCGACGCCGCTGCCGGTGGTGATCAGGTCGGCCCCGCCGACACTCCAGGCGGTCGACTCGATCCAGTCCAGATCGCTGGGATCGCTGTCCGAGGTGTAGCCGTAGGTGTAAACCGCGGTCTCCGTATCGACCGGAACGCCGCCGTTGAGCGGGTCCGTTGCGTCCACCGGCTTCGTCGGATCGACGGCCAGGGAAATTTCCGCCGTCGTCGACGCATTGTCCAGCGGTTGAGCGAAGACCAGCAGTCCGCTGTCGCCCAGCACGAGATTGTTGCCGTCGCCGGCGTCGACCACATCGCGGAAGTCGCCGCTGGTCGCCGTCTCAAGCGTGTCGCCCGAGACGCCGGCCAAGATGATGTCATTGCCGCCGAGCGTCGTGACGCGGTCGTTGCCGCCGATCGCGGGCGCGGTCGACATCACCCGCCCGAGCGTAATCGTCGCCGGTCCGAATGTCGCTCCGTCGCCCAAGCGGGCCGCATCGCTCGTGGCCGACACGATCTGGCCGTTGTCGCCGAAGACCAGGTTGTCGCCCGAATCCGCTGCGATCTCATCGCCGCCCGCGCCGCCGAGGATCAGGTCGACGCCGCTGCCGGTGGTGATCAGGTCGGCCCCGCCGACACTCCAGGCGGTCGACTCGATCCAGTCGAGATCGCTGGGATCGCTGTCCGAGGTGTAGCCGTAGGTGTAAACGGCGGTCTCCGTATCGACCGGCACGCCGCCGTTGAGCGGGTCCGTTGCGTCCACCGGCTTCGTCGGATCGACCGCCAGGGAAATTTCCGCCGTCGTCGCCGCATCGTCCAGCGGTTGAGCGAAGACCAGCAGTCCGCTGTCGCCGAGCACCAGGTTGTTGCCGTCGCCGGCGTCGACCACATCGCGGAAGTCGCCGCTGGTCGCCGTCTCCAGCGTGTCGCCCGAGACGCCAGCCAGGATGATGTCATTGCCGCCGAGCGTCGTGACGCGGTCGTTGCCGCCGATCACCGGCGCGGTCGACATCACCCGCCCGAGCGTGATCGTCGCCGGTCCGAATGTCGCTCCGTCGCCCAAGCGGGCCGCATCGCTCGTGGCCGACACGATCTGGCCGTTGTCGCCGAAGACCAGGTTGTCGCCCGAATCCCGCTGCGATCTCATCGCCGCCCGCGCCGCCGAGGATCAGGTCGACGCCGCTGCCGGTGGTGATCAGGTCGGCCCCGCCGACACTCCAGGCGGTCGACTCGATCCAGTCCAGATCGCTGGGATCGCTGTCCGAGGTGTAGCCGTAGGTGTAAACGGCGGTCTCCGTATCGACCGGAACGCCGCCGTTGAGCGGGTCCGTTGCGTCCACCGGCTTCGTCGGATCGACGGCCAGGGAAATTTCCGCCGTCGTCGCCGCATTGTCCAGCGTTTGAGCGAAGACCAGCAGTCCGCTGTCGCCCAGCACGAGATTGTTGCCGTCGCCGGCGTCGACCACATCGCGGAAGTCGCCGCTGGTCGCCGTCTCCAGCGTGTCGCCCGAGACGCCGGCCAAGATGATGTCATTGCCGCCGAGCGTCGTGACGCGGTCGTTGCCGCCGATCGCGGGCGCGGTCGACATCACCCGCCCGAGCGTAATCGTTGCCGGTCCGAATGTCGCTCCGTCGCCCAAGCGGGCCGCATCGCTCGTGGCCGACACGATCTGGCCGTTGTCGCCGAAGACCAGGTTGTCGCCGGCCCCCGCTGCGATCTCATCGCCGCCCGCGCCGCCGAGGATCAGGTCGACGCCGCTGCCGGTGGTGATCAGGTCGGCCCCGCCGACACTCCAGGCGGTCGACTCGATCCAGTCGAGATCGCTGGGATCGCTGTCCGAGGTGTAGCCGTAGGTGTAAACGGCGGTCTCCGTATCGACCGGAACGCCGCCGTTGAGCGGGTCCGTTGCGTCCACCGGCTTCGTCGGATCGACCGCCAGGGAAATTTCCGCCGTCGTCGCCGCATCGTCCAGCGGTTGAGCGAAGACCAGCAGTCCGCTGTCGCCGAGCACCAGGTTGTTGCCGTCGCCGGCGTCGACCACATCGCGGAAGTCGCCGCTGGTCGCCGTCTCCAGCGTGTCGCCCGAGACGCCAGCCAGGATGATGTCATTGCCGCCGAGCGTCGTGACGCGGTCGTTGCCGCCGATCACCGGCGCGGTCGACATCACCCGCCCGAGCGTGATCGTTGCCGGTCCGAATGTCGCTCCGTCGCCCAAGCGGGCCGCATCGCTCGTGGCCGACACGATCTGGCCGTTGTCGCCGAAGACCAGGTTGTCGCCGGCCCCCGCTGCGATCTCATCGCCGCCCGCGCCGCCGAGGATCAGGTCGACGCCGCTGCCGGTGGTGATCAGGTCGGCCCCGCCCACACTCCAGGCGGTCGACTCGATCCAGTCCAGGTCACTGGGATCCGCTGTCCGAGGTGTAGCTGTAGGTGTAAACGGCGGTCTCCGTATCGACCGGCACGCCGCCATTGAGCGGGTCCGTCGCGTCCACCGGCTTCGTCGGATCGACGGCCAGGGAAATTTCCGCCGTCGTCGCCGCATTGTCCAGCGTTTGAGCGAAGACCAGCAGTCCGCTGTCGCCGAGCACCAGGTTATTGCCGTCGCCGGCGTCGACCACATCGCGGAAGTCGCCGCTGGTCGCCGTCTCCAGCGTGTCGCCCGAGATGCCAGCCAGGATGATGTCATTGCCCGCTCCTGCATGCACGGCGTCATTTCCGCCGATCCCAGGCGACGTTGACATGACAAGGCCAAGCGTTAGCGGTACACCTGCGAACAACGCGCCGTTGCCGAATGGCGATTCATTCGACTTCGCGGCAATGATTTGTCCGTGGTCGCCCAAGACGAGATTTCCAGCATCCGGCTCTGTTCCTGCGACCTCGCAGTCATGCACCACAATCCTGTCTGCGCCGGAACCTCCAATCACGATATCCACACCAAGGCCTGTCGTGATCAGGTCACCAGCACCTTGGTCCGTGTCCGTGCTCACGATCCTTCCGATGTCATCCCGGAGTCCGTCGTCGACGACAAACGCGATGTAACCGTTATCGCCGAAAACGAGGTTGTTACCGTCTCCCGCGTGAATCGTATCGACGCCGAGTCCTCCGAGCACGAGATCGTTGCCGTCGCTGGCCAAGATCGTGTCGTCATGTTTTCCAGCGAGCTGCAGCGTGGTCGCGCGTACATCGAGCAACTTGTTCGTGGGCGCGGGACGGAACGTATCGATCACATTCGAGACGTCGAAACTAAGGATTTCGTGGCTGCCTGTGTCGGTTTGATACGTAACGCTTCCATGGTCTCCCACGAGGATATCATCGGCCACCGATACGTCATAATCGACATCTTCGCCCGTGAGGAAATCGTCTCCTTCGCCACCAAACAGAATGTCGCTGGCGGTACCGCCGAAGATGATGTCGTCGCCGTACCCGCCCTTCACGATATCGCGGCCTTCTCCCGCAAACGCCCGCACCGCCAGTCCAGCATGTGAGGCGTCGATCACGTCACTGCCTTCGAGCCCAAGAATGTCGAGTCGGCGAAGCGTCTCGTCTCCCAAAGTAAGATGAGCTGGATTCGCGAGATCATCGGCGGCCGTGATCCAGAAATTGTCGTCGCCGCGATTGCCGTAAACGGTCGTGATGGTGGCGCCGTCGAGTCCGTTCGGGCCGCTCAGATTCACGCTGGGGATGTTGATCGTATCGTCGTCCAGACCGGCCCAGATATTGACGCCACCACCGAAGGTGCCACCCGTCGCCTCGTAGTTGATCGTGGCCGGGGCCAGCCCGTTCAGGCTGTTTTCGGTGAGCACCACGTTGGTGTCGGCGTCCGGATCACCAAAGTCGCTAACGTTCAGGGTGTTGCTTCCGAATCCCGCGTCAAGCGTCAGCGTGCCGAGCACGTTATCGAGGCTCCCGTTAATCACCGAAGGACTTGCCGCTGTGTTCAGCAAGTTGTCCAAGGCACCCGTGATGAGAGCTGGATCGAACGAGACGTTGAGGACGTCATTTCCGAGGTGCGTGTTGACCGTCGTCTCGGCCGACGTTCCCAAGACGTCGAAGGTATCACTGCCGGATCCAAGATCGATATTGAGTGTCTCGATATCAAAGTAGTTGATCCCGTCACGGCGTGAGGCGAGTCTCACCGCACCGGCCGACAAAAGGCTGGAGTCAACGGCTTGAATGCCGTCACCACCGTGTGCCCCGCGGAAAGTGATAACAAACCGATCACCGTGCCGACTTACCGAGACATTGCGTGTATAAGACTTGGTCGGATCCGAGTTATCGGGATCAAGAATGGGTTGCAGGATCTGCAGGAATTCGCTCTCGGTCGCTTGCACCGAGATTTCATCGGTCCACACGCCCAGCACTTTCAGCCTGAAGCTTCCCGTGGCGCCGCCAGTTAAGCTCAATGTCTGAACGCGGTTGCTGAACGGCTCGGTTGCCGTGGCGCTCGAGTTGACCTCAAGCGTCTGAATCGTGCCATTCGGCCTGACGTTACCGTCGGAATCACTGACGGTCGCGATTACGTCGTACGATCCATCCGGCAGTTGGTTCTGGGTGGGAATCGTAAGAGCCCAACTTCCGATCGTTGTGTCTACGATCAGGCCGTTGCCGGTCGTGTAGTCAACGCCGTTGACCGACACATTCAGGCGATCGGCGGCGGCCATGATAACCGAGCCGGCGAGTGTCGGAGTCGGCGAGTCGCTTTGAATGACCTGCGTCGGCGCCGTCCTTGTCCCGACACGTCGAGTTACCACGTCAACATCCACGGACGAATCCGGAGCTGCGACAAGCGTATTGACCGCCGTTTCGTCCCAGTACAGCTCAGGCACGTCCTGGCCGGCCAAGTCTCCGCCGAAGTTCACGATGTAGGCTTCGCCCTGTCGTACGACGCGGATTCCACTGCTTCCGAACAGGCCATTCAGGGCGGTCGCGAGATCCGTTTCGGTGACTTTCGCGTCAAGCACGACCGAGCCCACGACGGACGTTTCAACTCCCGCCAGCGTGACGACGCCGTTGACCGCGAGTGTAAAGAGTCCCTCCGCGGCACGTACCGTAAGCACCTGCTGCTCCGCAAGACTCGGCATCCCCAATCCCGTCAAGGAAGTATTGGTAAGCGTGCCAACGTTGTCTTCGGTGTCATTGGAGTCATCGATATTCAGTTCATCCGTCGCGGAATCCAGTCCACCAAAGATGGTCAGCAGTCCAGCAATCTCGTCGACAGTTTGTCGTTGGCCACCCACGTTGATGGTGTCGGCTGCCGCACCGGTGTCGATCAGCGTGGGACCGTAGAGCGTCTCGACATGGAAGGTATCGCTGCCGTCGGCACCGTAAATACTGGTCGTTCCGGCATGGGTCGACAGGACGGTGAATGTGTCGTTTCCAGAGCCCAGGTGAATGTTGAGCGACTCGATGTTCTGATAGGTGATTCCACCCTGAATCAGCCGGTCGCCGACATAAACATCCGGCCCCATTCCGAGACCGTAGATGCGGTCCTCGGTCAACCAGCCGACATCATCCGCTGGGCTGTTGTTGTTCAGCAGATTCAGAACATCGACCTGCAGGTCTTCGTTCGCAGTGATGTTCGGGTTCAAGGGCGTGAAGAAATATCCCGATCCGGCAGTGGGCTGTGGAATTGCTGAATCCCAGCCGGTGCTCAAGACAACCGTGTCGTACTTGACGGCGGCGTGGTAGTGGTCATCCTCATCAATGATGGACGCCAAGGCGTTCACCACGTCCTGGAGTGTATCACCCGCCACCGCGGTGTAGGTGAAGGTCTGACTGGTGGACTGGACAATGCTGCCAGAACTGTCGCGATCCTGGTGCTCGATCGTGACAGCGTAGACACCGCTGGACTGTTCAGCGATGGGAATTTCGACAAGTTTCCAGTGAAGACCAGAGGGCGACACGGGAGTTCCGGTGATCCGTCCAGTTCCGTTGCCAAGCGTGACCGTAAAGCTCGCGGCCGCCCCGTCAATCTCGATGGACTGACCGTTGCTTTGGGTGTCTGCATACTCGCCGCTGATATCGTCTCGGATTTGTGTCGCCAATTGTTCGGCCACGGCAAACAGCGTGAGGCCGTCGTTTGCATTGGTCGTGTAGGCGTACTGCTTGTTGTCGACGATGATCGACCAGATCTGGTTGGCCGAGACGAATCCTTCGAGCTTGACGGTTGCCTTGCTGTACAGGGTGCCGACGTTGCCCGTTCCGGCGAGCGTCCCGGTGGCGGTTGTCGTCAGGGTGTCGGTCTCGTCTTCCACTTTGACGGCGATCGTCGTGCTGGCGAGCCGATCCGAAGTTAGCTCGACCTGATTCTGGCGGGAGTCGAGATCGAAGAAAGTAAATGAATAAGTGAACTCGTCGATTCGTGGATCAAAGCCCGGCATGACGCCACGGATCGGATCGACGTACGTTGCGTTCGCGTCCGTGATGCTCGCCTGACCGCTGATCGTCCCCGCGTCCGTGAGTGCACCGTCGGCCAGCAAGAAATTGTTCTCGCCTGGCAGCATCAGCGGGTCCGTGAGGAATGTCTCGGCGATGACCTGCAGTCCGCCATCAAGGGTAATCGGCCCGCGCACGACGTTGACTCGTTGTCGATCCAGCGATGCAAGCACCTTCGCATCGCCACCATCCTTGACGTTGTCGTCGATGGCATCGACACGAACTTGTTGAGGAATACTCCAATTCGCGGACGTGAACTTCAGCTGCGGAGTAATCGTCGCGCCACCGAGGCTTTCCTTATCGATATTCAAAGCCGCAGACACCGATTGGCTGACGGCAGCCGAGCTGGTGATGCGAATTACGCGGCCCAGAACGCTGGCTCGGTAGTCGCTGCTGGCATCGATCAGTTGCTGCAATTCGCTCGCCACCGCGGCGAGATCATCGCCGAAACCGACAACGTGGCTGAAGGCGTTGTTCGTGTCATCGTCCAACGTCAGAGTCCACGTCTCGCCGATCGTGGTCTCGCCCGTCAGCTCCACGGTCGTCGTCGAGCTGATCGTGGCTTTGCCTTGGCTGCCCGGAGTCGCACTGAGCGTGAAGTCAGCGCCGTCGACACGATAGATGGTCAGCCTGCGATTTCTGACGGTCGCCGTGTACTGGGTATCGCTGCCGATCTTGATCTGCAGCCCACGGGCAACGGCGGCGACATCGTCCGAACCGCCGACTTCATATTCGAAATCGGTTCCGTCCAAACTGATCTGCCATACTTCTCCCTCGGTGACGTTTCCGCTCCACGCGACCACTTTCGTCGTTCGTAGCTCACCTCCACCCGTTGTAGCGAAGAACGGTGGCATCGCGTTGGAATCGACCTTGATGGCAAAGTCGGCATTGAAAGTTTGATTTGAGGCCTTGGTATAGGTCTCGATGACAAGCCGCGTCTCACTTCCACTGACACTGAAGTCCGCGTTGTAATTCGGATCGCCGGTTCCGGCCGCGAATTTGTCCGCGAGCTGTGAGCGGAATTGATCGGCGATGTACTCCAGCGGCGTTTGCCCGGCCGATAATGTTTCGTTCCCCGTCCACTGGTACGAGGCGACCTCCACGGCGTCGATGCGGATCAGCCAGACTTCGCCCGGAGTCGGTTCGCCGGTCAACTCGATCTCCGCCTGCGGCGTCGCGACGGTGACCTGAACTGCCTCATTCTGGCCAAAATCCGAATCGGGATCGAAGGCCAGGCTCGCGTTGTACGTGCGTGTGGGACGTGGCACCACGTTGACAGCCGTGTCCGTCCCTGGGTTCTTGCTCAAGACGACGGAATAGCTTTCTCCTTGCGGCACGTAACTCAGATCGTTCCGCATGCTGTAGGAGAATTCCAGCCCACTGGTGGCGTCCAGGGACGAGTTGAATTTCTGGTCGAGCGTATAGGTGTTGGATTGAGCATCGTAGGCCACGATCTTGGCTGAATTGCCCAAACCGAGCCCCTCGACGACCGTCAGATCCTTACCGACCAGGTCGATCGCGGCGCTGTTCACCAGATGTCTCTGCAACGAAATGTTCAAGTCGTAGGCGGTGCCTGCGTAGACGCCTTCGTTTGGTTTGTCGACGAAGTTATAGGAATTGTCTTCCCAATCGACGAACGAACCGACCTGAATTTTGTAGAAACCTGGATTCGTGAAAACGACTTCCATGAACGGGTCGAGTGCCGAAAAACTACCAGGGTCAATGACGTTTGGATCAGCCAATGCAGTCGGCGTATTCAGTTGGTCGATCCGGTGCCGGGTCACATCCGCGCCGCTGACCTGAAATGTGGTGACCCCGTCGACCGCTTCCAGGACAAGGTAAGGAATCGCGGTGAACGACACGGTGCGGTCTTGAAACGCCGAATACCCTTGATAAACCCCGTTGATGACCACCGGCTCATAGACGCGGAACGACCTGCTTCCTTCCCCGTAACTGGCGTGATCGATATCGAACACGGCCTGCACCGTCCCGCCACCCGCATCGACTTCCACCGAGAATCCCGTGAACCAGGATGAAACTCCCGTGGCAATCGCGAGCGGAATCTCGATCGACCCCGTCACGTAGGCGGATGTGTCGTACAATCCGCCGAACTGCGTGTCGATTTTCTGCGCCAGCCGACTGGCAATCGACGCCAGGTTCTCGCGGGGAGAAGTCGTCACGGAATACTCCACGCCATTGAGCGTGACCGTCCAGACTTCGTTGTCCGATGGCTGCGGCAACTGTTCCAGCGAGATGGTCGCCGCCGTATAGTGCGTGTTCGTCGCGGGCAGGGTCGATTCGGTGTCTGGAGTGAACCGCGTTTCGGTGACGCGATCGATCGCCAGTTCGCCGAAGTCGGAGCTTTGCAGCGTCAATGTCGGAGTTCCGTTGCCGGAGACCACATAACCCGACGACTGGAGCTGGCCTGCGTAATAGTCCGTGACGTGCGGGATGCCATTCGCCGTCGCGGCGTGCGGGTTGCCGCCAACCAGCGCCCCGTCGACGGTCACATTCCACTCGTCGCCAATCTGCGAATTATTGCCCGCCGGATCGAACCCGATTTGTTGCTCCCAATTGAGCAGCGCTGTGCCGTTGCTTACAACCTGAGCTCCAGCAACTGGCGGCGCGACGTAAGCATTACTGAGATCGTATGCGGGGACGGTCGAGCTCCCCACGTGTGTGACAATCACCCGGTCGCTGAGCGTGTAGACGGCGTATCCCTGGCCGAGAGATGCATCCAGTTGAGCCGCCAGGAGACCGGCGATGGATGCCAGCGATTCGCTGGGATCCGTCACCGTATGCGAAGCGGCTGGAGTGTTCGTGGAGACGGAGTCGACATCGCTTATCGTCCAGACCTCGTTCGCGATGCCCACGCCGTCCAAGGTCGAGAGCGTGGCCGCGGCGCTGCCGACGTCCAGTGGCTTGCTCAGGTACACGTCGATGGCGCCGCTACCGATCCGGGTCAGAAACACGTTGCTCCCGTCATGGCTGGCCGCGTAGCCGGTCGGCAACGCCGAGTTGAGTGCCAATGTCAGGCCGTCCAGCGTTCCAGGATTCAACTCGTTGGCCAGGACCGACGATCCAGCGATTGCCACGACTCGCCAGGGATCCGCAACTCCGTTGCTGGACAGACCGTCGGTCGTCAAGGTCGTGATCCCCGCAACACCCGACTCAAGCGGATTTCCGGCCAGCGTGTAGCTGCCGCTGGAATTGTGGATGAAGACGGACTCACCGACCGCCTCGGCCGCGTAGTTGCCCCGGCGCAGCTGATCGGCCAGTTGACCGGCAAGATATTGTCGTTGGGCCGCAGCGGACGTCGTTGGCTCGGACGACGGATTGCTGCCCCAGGTGTAGCTGGCGGCAAACGGGTTCGTCTCCGACACCTTCAGCGACCACACTTGCCCGTCGGTCGGCGCGCCCGTCAGTGTCACGCCGTGGTTCAGCGGATTGTCGCTGGCGACAGTGGCACCGTTGAGTGTGAAATTCGCGGCGCCCTGCTTGCTAATGACAATCGCCTCGCCCAAGGCCGTTGCCGTGTAGCCCTGATTGCCGTCCAACGAAGTCGCCAACTCCTCTGCGATGTACTCAAGTGCCGACTGCCCACCGGCCAGGGACTCGGTTCCAAGCCACTCGTAGCTGGCGGACAAAACGTCGCCACTCAGCCGCACGGCCCAAACTCGACCGTCGGACGGCGTTCCCGCGAGTCGCAGTGAAGCGTGCGTCGGGTCGACAAAACTCCCCTCGTTCGATGCAACGGAGATCGTGAAGCTGCTGGCGGCCGTCGTACTATTTCCATAGGTCGTTTCAATCGTGATCTCGTTTGCGTTCGAGCCGTTGCCGACCGACGCGGCGTAGGTATGTCCATTCAGGGTGAAGGTGGAGCCAAGCCGGTTCAGGAGTTGGGATGCGATGTTGCTCGCGGATGCATTTCCCGTCACGGTGTATCTAACGCGTCGTGTAGCGCTTCCGTCGGTGACGACGAATTGCCACACGCTGCCAGCGGTTGCGGCACTCGGCGTCTGGACAATCACTTTGCCCTCGTACTGTTGCCCATTGTTTGATGCAGCGGGTGCCTCAATCTTGAGTCCCGTCGCATTCGCGTTGGTTGAGACGTCCGGCACAAGAGTGGCCTGGCGGAGCTCGAGGCTGGTTCCCCCGGTCACCACAATCTGGTTTTCGACCGACTTGGCGGAATAGTTGGTCAAGCTGTCCAGCTCATTCGCCAACTGCATCGCAATGAAAGGCAGCGCGGGTTGGCCCTCCGTGCCGAGCCATTGATAGGCGGCACTTCTGACGAACGTGCCTGAGTCAAAGAGGTTGACCTGCCACCACTGCCCGGCGACCTCCGTACCGGAAAGTGAGATAACCTCGGATGAAGACGCTTGGTATTCACCGGTCACGTCGGTCAACGTAAACGTCGCACCGGGTTTGCTCACGGCCACGCTGTCGCCGACGGCCGACGCCGTGTAGCCATTGGTGCTCAGTTGCGATGCCAATTGAGTGGCGATGTAGTTAAGCTTTGTTTGACCTCCGGATAGCGTTTCATTGTCAGTCCACTGATACTGCGCAGTCGGAACGCTAGGATCATCAAGCTGGACGGCCCAGACCTGGCCGGCGACAGGGTTGCCCGTGAGCACGATGTCGTGCGAGACAGGCGTCGAGTACTCCCCGCTGGCCGGGATGATGAGGTCGAACGCCGTCTGCGTCGCGTGACTCACAACGAGACTCGCGCCATCCGAGGCAGCGGCAAAGCCGCCGGCTTGCAATTGATTTGCAAGCTGAGTGGCAATCGTGGCAAGTTGTTGCTGGGGCGTTCCCGATTCGGCTCCCGTGACGACATAAGTCGCCGTGTTGATTACCGCATTCGCGTTGGCCGTATCAACAAGAGAGACTGCCCAAACCTGGCCCGCGGATGGCGTGCCGGAGAGCGTGACGCCCCGCGTAGTCGCCGAGAACGGTCGTTTGAGAGCCAAGGTAAACGATTGGCCCTGCAAGTTGCTTGCGACAAGAGCATTGCCGTCGCTGGCGGCGCGGAAGCCGCTGACGTTGAACGCAAGGTTCAGGTTGTCAGCCAGCTCCATCGCGACATCCGCGTTGCTTTCGGTGCCGTCGGCGAGATAGCTGCCTTCGTAGACCGTGCCGCTGGATGCATCAACCGCGGTCACTTTCCAGGTGCCCGCGGCAACGCTACCGCTAACTTCCACGCCGCGGCTCTCGACATTCGCTTGCTGGACAGGATTGATCGCCCCTTGCGTGCCCGCGACAACGGAGGCGGTGGCGGTAAAAGCGTCCGCCCGGGTCGAGCCGTCATTGAAGATTCGCAGGATGTTGTTGGCCGCGTCATAGGTCGCGGTCAGCACGTTGTAAAATGGGGAGCTCGAATGATTGAGCTGGTCCCGTAAGGACTGTCCGACGGTATCGATCGGCTCACCGCCCAGCGACACATGGTGTGTCAAGGTGTGCGTCTGCGCGGAAGTGGTTAGCGTCACGGACCAATCCTCGAAACTCGAGGCGGCACCTCCGGGTGCGGTCAAGTTGAACGAGACGTCCGTCCATTTCGCGTTGTCCGCACTTACGGGCGTCCCGCTGACCGTCGCGCGTCCCTCCGAGGTCGGTCCCGACTTGGAGAACTCGACGCTAAAGCCGCCGGATTTCGTGATCTGCACCGAAGCGCCCGTCGCGCTCGCGGCGTAGCCCGAGACGCCGTCGAGTATCGCTGCCAACTCGGTCGCGATAAATCCAAGTTCGCCGCCCGAGGTGACGGGGCCGATTCCCGCGGTGGCCATCGGACTGACAGCTAGATTCGCTGGCGGATTGGCAATCACGTAGCCGCCCAGTCCATCGGACGTTGCGGCAGCAGATGTCTGCCCGAAACGCTGGAGTGCCGCGGTGATGGCGCTGGCGTCGGCATTCCACGGAAGGACTTCGTAACTGCTCCCGTCCGTCAGAACATAGACGCCGGACGTGCCTGAGACCGTCAGCAGCGGCTGAACTGTGCTCCCGCCCAGACTCGCGCCCGCATCCTCGCTCACACTCAAGGTCGGAGCAGGAAGCAGGGTCTCACTAAAACGAAGTTGTTTGACATTGGCCGTCTGGCCTTCGGTCACGAACACGGAGTTGGCGGGAATACTCGTCAGCGTTTCCAGCGCGAGTTCTAGCTCGGCCGCATTGGCATTTGATGGCAGAGCGAGCCATTGCGTCCCATCCGTCAGGACGTAGACGTCATTTCCGCCCGACGTGATCGTTAAGTAGGTTTCGCTGCCGGTCCACGTGTAACTGGCGGTTTGACTTCCGTCCAGCTGGATGGTCCAGGTTTCGCCGACTTCTGGCTGCCCCGTCCGTTCCAGCGTGACAGTCGCGTCGCTGAACGTCACCGCCCCACTGGAATCCGTGGCCACGACGCCCGTCTTCATGACGGTGGCGGCATTGGCCACATCGTGCGTCAGGTCGAACCAGAAACCGCTCTCGTCCGAAATGCTGAGCACGCCGTTGCTGGCATTCACTTCGTAGGGAGCCTCGAGGGGCTTTTGCTGGGCAACAATTGCCTGAATTCCCGCGGCGACATCGGCCAGCGACTGATCGGTGGCGAGCACCGTGTAAACGTAGTCTTTGCCATTGACCGCGAGTGTCCACTGGTCGCCGGTCGCCGGTGTTCCGCCGGTCAGCGCCAGGTTAGCACTCGTGTAGTACACTCGCGCACTTTGCGTCGCGGGATCACTTTCGACCGTGCCACCGGAATTGACGGTACCGGCCGGTCGCCTCAACATTTCCGGAGTGACGGCGAACGTGTACGTATCAATGCGTCCGTCTCCGGTGCCGTTGACGACGACGTAAGGAGTTGACGAATCAATTTGTGGCGTGCCCTGGGCTGCGATCGTGCTGTTGCCGATGTCGGAGTTGTAGAAGGTAAACCACTTATCGCCGGTGGTCGGATAGGTCATGCCGTTGGGTATCGAGTCTTCGAGACTTTGGCCCACGCGGCTCGAGTCGTTCTCTGCGACGGGCTCCGGGGCGAAGATGAAGTCGCTGACCGGATGGTTCTCGATCGAGATTTGGAGATCGTAATTGACCCCTTCCGGGATTCCGGACGAGTAATTGTTGAGCCAATAAATCCAGTTCGAAATTCCGATCGTGTAAGTTCCGGGTGCCGTGAAGTTGTAGGTCAGATAGTCATCCAGCCAGGTACTGCTTCCCGTGCCGCCGACACTTGGCGGCGACCAGCCGCGGCCGACCGCCAGCAGACGACTCTGGTCGTTGTAAAGCCGGAGCTGCGAGCCCCAAACGGTCGCGTCGGTTCGCTCGAATCCATGGTCAACGTCGAACGTCGCGGTGACGTACTTCGTCGTGCTGCCCGGCAGCGTTTTGCTTGATTGCTCCAGCATGGCGGGCGAAATGGTGAAGCTGTAGTAATCCAACTCTCCATCCCCGATCCCCTTGACCGTCAGATGTTCCGTCGAATTCGGCTGGGTCCCGTCAAACAATTCGGGGTTATAGCCGTCGCTCCAAGAGGCGAAATCGGTTGGCTGTGCGTTGGAAAGCGTATGATTTTCGCCGTTTGAATAGAGGATTGGCGTTCCGAACGCTCCGACCAACTGAGTCACTGCTCTGGCCGAGGGACTGTAGTCCGGCAGAGAAGTTGCCTTGCTGGT
Organism: uncultured Planctomycetales bacterium; assembly: GCA_963826795.1. GTDB lineage: Bacteria > Planctomycetota > Planctomycetia > Pirellulales > Pirellulaceae > CAWGYT01. Next base: position 102,561 of record CAWGYT010000003.1, read on the forward strand.
AATGTCCTGCTCGAGCGCCTCCGCCAGGGCGAAGAGGCTTGTATCGGTGCCGATCGTGGCCTTGTACACATAGGCGGAGCCATTTTCTCGGACCGTCAAATTCCAGACTTCTCCTTGCTGAATCGCGCCACTCAGCGCGATCCGCAGCGTTTGCTTGTCTGGCGAGATGTCGACCGTGTAGCGGCCTTCAGGCAGATTGGTGGCCGACGATGGCTGGTTGATCGTGATGTCGGCCGACTCGAAAACAGCGCCCGTCCGGGTGAGCGTCAGAACGGCGCCGTCGACGGTCTCGCTGACAACTTTTCCGCTACCGAGAATCGCCCGATCCGTCGGCTCAATCACATCCGTTGAACCAAGCGGCTGATTGACCAAGACGACCTGCGTATCGTCATCGGCGATCGTGACGTCGATCGGGTCAACTCGCAGCGATCGTTGGTCGGCGCTTGCCGCATAGTCATACGGAACGCCGTTCAACTGGAGGGACGCCGCGAAATTCGAGAGAATTGGATCCGTCGTCGTTCCGCCCAAGTCGAAGACGCCGCTTGACCAGTGGCCACCGTCCAGTGTGCTTGTGCCTGGATTCGTGACCGCCGTCACGACCTTCGTCTGGAGCGAGGAAGAATCGCTGTACTGAAGCTGGAAGGCGTTCGAGTCGCTACGGCTGATCGAAATCGTCGCTTGCGTTGAACTGCTGCCGTTCACGCTCGAAGCAGTAAAGCCAATCCCACTGCTGTTGATCAGATTCACAAGAGAGGAGGCGACGGACCACGCGGTATCGTTGGGTTGAAGCGTGTGGCCGAGGGAGAGCCCGTCCAAGGCGAGCGACCAGCGCTCGGGAGTCGCGCCGCTGGGGGCGGGCACGCTGGGATTGGTCACCGTCAGATCGATCACGGCCGTGATGAGCCAATCGAGGCTGTTTTCGATTCCGGTGAAGGTCACCCCTGGGCCCGTGGTGGCGACGAATCCTCCCCCGTTTTGTAGACCACGCTGGACCGTGATGCGCGGCAACAGCGTATCTGACATGTTCTTGGCCTGCGTCACGGTGTAGTTGCCGGAGACGTCACCTTGGATGTCTGCCAGTAATCCCGCGATTGCGTCTTGCCGCGACAAATTTCGAAACGCATCCACATCAAGCGGATCGATCACGTGCGGAATCCGAGCGTAGTGGATTCCTTCGATCACGGTGTCGTCAACGGCGGTCAATCCGATGGCTTGAGGAATGTTCCATGCTCCGGTCCCACTCGTTGAGAATGTCAACTGTGAGCCGCCCGTGACGTCGAGCGATCCGCCGTTTCCATCGATCAGGGTGGACGCGTTGGCGGTCACCGGGCCCATTGAGTCGGCGAGGTTTTGCGACTGGATCGTGATTTGCGGGAAGTCCGCGGTATCCGCGAACAGAATGTCGTAGTGGCCGGCGTGTCGCGGCACCGCCGTGACGGTGACCGCTCCGCTACCCAAGACGGCGCCATCGTTCAACGCGTCTTCGATCGCGGCAGCCACTTGCGTCGCGTCGGCCGTCACGGTGATGCTCGCCGTCGTCAGCGTGACCGCGGGATCCAGAGCACTTGGGGTGCTGAGCGTCAGGTTTCCTGTCGTTCCTTGGCCTAAGAAAAGTCGCTGGGCTTCTCGGATGCCCGCAAACACCGTGATGTCCGACGCGGGTGCGCGTGTCATCACCGCCTTGTAGGCAATCGCCGATCCGCCCTCGATGACGACAGTTTCTCCTGGAGCCGGAGCGATCAGCAGCTCCGACACATCATTGTCGACCGCCTCAACCGCAATCCGCGCGGCACGGGCGCCGTCGTATTCTCCGCCATCATTGTCGACGGCGCCTTGCTGCACGGAGTGCGCGATATTCAGGACGCGAATTCCTTCGGCCAGAAAATCGTCGGGGGCTGAGACCTGAATCGTCTGAGGCACGTACCAGTTCGTGCGGTCGAATGCCAGCGTGATGCCTGCCGGATCGAACGGACCGGTGTCGCCATTCTTCCGGAGCGCCAAGCCCTGTCCGCCGGCCCGCCGCTCGGACTCCTTCGGCAGAATCGGCGCCGCCGTGACGTAAACGGTTTCCGTCGGTGGTCGTGTCAACATCACTTCGTAGCCGTCGAACACCAGCGACGAACGTGCGTCGCTCGAAGCGAACACCTCCTCAAAGACGCGTAGTTGTTCGGAACCGATCGGCGTAATCACGACACCCGCCGTGTCATTGTCGAATACGTTCGCCGACACGTCCGATACGAACGTGCCGTCAATCATACTCATATCGATCAGCCCGCTGCTGCCTTTACCGTCATTGCTGACAACGGTAATCGGCTCTCCGTCTTCGCTGCCCCCGACATTGAACGTATCACTGCCCCGTCCACCGACGAGCTGCAGGTCGACTTCCTTGCTGGTGCTGCCGATATAGAAGTTGTCGTTGCCTTCAAGGGCATCGACCACGACTCGTTCGAGGCCCGAGAAGCGCACGAACAACCCAGCCCCAAAGACGCCCTTGTCATTCACGACGAAATCATCGCCGAATTCAGTGCCCACCACGGTCAACGTATCGAACCCGTCTCCGCCTTCGATATCGACCGGCAGGTTGACGGTATACGAAATGAAGTCCGCGCCCTGTCCGCCGTTGATGTTCGTGCGAGGTGCCTTGGTATCGTTCGGATCGACTCGCACAAAGGCACGCACCGTGAAGGTGTCGTCGTCCTCGTCGCCTCGCATCGCGAGATCGGCTTGGTTGTGGTAGACGGTAAAACTATCGTTACCCGTCCCGCCAAAGAGCGTGGTTGTTCGGCTGATTCCGTTGCTGAGGTAACCGCGTGTGGTGAGCGTCGTGGGGAACGTATCTTCGGGCTGGAGCCCCGCGTTGGCGTCGCGCGGCGATTGGAAGACTTGCCCGACCTGGAACGTATCTTGACCCGCATCGCCGTAGATCGTGGTGACAATGTTGTTGTCATCAAGGACAAACGTATCGTTTCCATCGCGACCATTGATCGTCATCCCGCCGTTCAGCGAGCCGTCGTAGTTGATCCGCTCGATGGTGCGGTTGCCAGACATATCCTCGGAAACGGATGACACCGCGTTGGGCCTCAGGAAGAAAGTATCCTCCCCGAGCGTCCCGTTGATGATCAGCGAGTCGACTCCCAGATCACCATTCGATTCGTCCAGCACATGGATCAGTGCCGAGCCGGTTCCGGCGAGGCCGATTCGGTACACGTCGCCGCCTGCTCGCCCGTGCAGCCACAGCACGCCGCCGAGATTGTTCTCGTTCGTTTGCGAGCTGAAGTCCGCTTCGTAGTTCACAAGGAACTCGTCGTTTCCATTTCCGCCGTAAACGCGGGTCGTGCCGCTGATCGCTCGCAGACTGATCCTGTCGTTGACCTGTCCTGTCGTGATCGATTCATCACCCAGGTCGATGTTCGTTTCCCCAGCATGTGTATCGAGTACGAAGACGGAATCGTTGCCGCTTCCAAGACCCATGTGGAGGCTCTCGAAACCGGTGTAAACGATGCCCGTGCCCGACATGCCAAACCCGGAGATCCGATCCGCCTCGAGTCGACTGTCGGATCGATCGGTTGTTTCCTGGCGATCGTCAAAATTCAGTTGGTCGATCAGGCCTTCGCGCGTGGTGGTGACGGTCGCATTGGTCGGTGAATTGCTGGAGTCCCTCAATGACGAGCTGAGGATCTCGACTTCGGAAAAGTTGCCAAGCTGGCTGAAGGCGATGTCGTAAGCCCCGGGTACGGATGATGAGACAGAGACGGAGACAGCCCCGACTCCCAGCACGGCCGAACTGTTCAGCGCGCTTTGAATCGCCGCGGCGTTTTGCGTCGAGTCGGACGTGATCGCGATACTTTGCGTCGCCCGCGTCGAGCCGCTATTGTTCGCGTTCGGAAGACGCAGCGCCAGAGTGCCGGTGACGTTCTGCCCGATCGTGATTTGCTGTGTTTCCAGCACACCCGCCCCGGCGACCAGCTCGACACGACTCCGGATGTCGTTGACCCAGCCGAGGTTGTCCAGCAGGCTGCTTGTGTTCGATCCGACGTTGTAAGTGCCGCCGCCGTCGCGACCCGTCACGGTCACATCCGTCCCGGCAAACGTCGAGACGATGTCGAGCGTGTTGTTGACTTTGCCTAGGTAAAGATTGAGCTGGTCCAGGCCGTGATACTCGATCACGCCGGGACTCAGCCCGGAAACGAGCTGGTCGGAGAGGATTCCATGATTGGCCACCAGATCGCCCGCATCGTCCAGGTTGGCGACGTCGTTCGTGCCGGACGTATCGCCGGCGTTCACTCCCCCGTAGATCTTCAGCTGCTGGTTGATCTGATTCAGCGTGCTGTCATCGTCGCCGAACACGTCACCCGTTTGCGCAACCTGCGAGCCAACATTGATCGTGTCATCTTGAGCGTCGCCATAGACCGCTGTCGGGCCCGAAATCCGCTCGACAAAGATCTCGTCGTCGCCGCCACCTGCGTGAATGGACACCGAGCCGGTGATCGTGTTCGTCACGGTCAACATGTCTTCATCACCGCCCGTGGTCAGATTGATGGCTTCCAGGTTCGAAAACTCAAGCTGACCGAGATTGAGCCCCACCAGGGCGACGTCGTCGAGGACCAGCTGCGAAACCCCGCCCGTGGCGCTGACGTTCAGCGTATCGATCCCCGCATCGGCGACGTTCCTGACCATTTGGAAGGGCCGCGTGCCCACAATCAGCCGTTGGCGAAGCGTTTCAATCGTGGCTTTTTGGTTTTGAGTGACGTTGTAAATCGCCGTACCCGGATTCTGGCCATTGTCAAAAACACGCGGTACGGGCAATGGAAGTGCGGATTGAACGTCAAGTCCCTGGTTGTCGGAATAAATCAGCGGGGCGGTGTTCGAGCTGGTTGCCGCATAAAGCCGATTCGGGGTTTGCGTGAGCGTCTTCGCGCCGAACTTGTCGTTGTACAGCGGGGCGTCCGACGAGCTGTTGGTCACCACGATGGCAGGATTGTTGATTAGCGTCGTAAGATTGCCGTCCGCGTCCTGGTACAACGCCACGGCTCGACCGCTGGAGTTCTGATTGTCGGTGATAACTTCCTGAGCGTGATTGGTCGGGTCGAGGGTTCGATTGCCCCCGCCATCGCGATAGACCAGGTCGTTCACGACGACGATTGCCTGCCGATAGGCGTCGGATTGATTCGGGGTGAGGAACTGGACGCTTCCCATCGTCGCGACCGGCCCCGTCAGGACACCCAGATTTGGCATGCCCGTCGGGTTGGTAATCGTGATCCGCCACGAGACAGACGTGTCGCCGAAGTTTGCGGGAATGGGATTGACGGCGACGTGACCGGGGCCGCCGGTGCTGGCAAAGCTTTCGACAGCCTGCCGAATCGCCGTGCCAGAGGCGTTCCAGGGGAGGCTGACGGCCGTGGTCCCGTCGACCAAGACGAATTGCCCCGAGCGTCCGGTAATGGTCAAGACGGCATCGGTTGTTTTCGCCAAGAAGAGGGGCGTTGAATTGGCATTCGTTCGCTGGAAGCCGACCCGCCAGTCCAGATCGCCCGTATTCTCCGTGGTTAAATTGCCGTTCGCGTCAAAGTACAGCGGCACGATTGGATGGCCACTTACCGAGTTGCCGCCGTTGAACGGCTTGATATACGGTCGCAGCCCCTCGAACGGATCGTCCGTGACGACCGCCGCGCCGGTCGAACTGAAGTAGCGGTAGAGCGGACCCGTAAATCCGGGGTGCGTTGCCTTAAAGTACTCGTAGGCGGGGTCGATTTGCCCGTTGCTGGGAGGCGTGTAGGGCGAGCCGGCAATCCGCTCGGTCGTGATTTCGACGCTGCCCGCGTCGTTGAATCGCTGGTAGAGCGGAACGGCATAGGCATCATCAAAGTTCTCGACGAGGTTGGCGCCAATCGCAATCGACGTCGTGCTCTTCACATTGCGCAGTGCGGTCTCAGGATAATTAGCTGGGAATTGAAGATAGCCGTACTGCTGGTAACCCTGGAGTTGGTAACCGCGATCCGTCAGGGCCTCGGCGATGACCTTCGCGCCATTCTGATTGAATCGCAGCGGCATGGGCGTTCGATTCGCGAGCGGTACGCCGGATTCGAACTCGGCAACCGTCAGCCGCGCACCGAGCTTGCGAGTCGTAATCAACTGTCCATCGTAATAAAATGGGAGCACCGTATTGCTGTTCTGACTGATCTGCAGCACGGGCACGCCAGTATCACTGGTCGTCAAGCGACCCAAGCCGTCAAAGAAGAGTTCGTCGGCTGCGGAGTTCGCTTGATCGATGACGAACACCTGCTTGCCGGCGTTGACGGTCGTCAGATTGTGAAGCACATCTTCGAAGAGAGGTACCGCGGAGGGGGCCGTTGGATTGAGAATCTCAATGGACTGCACGCCCGTGTCCGACGTCGTCTTTGAGCCGTCGGGGTTGAGGAACAGCGGCTGCTGTTGGGAATTCAGTTCCTGTCGCCCGTACAGGGCGTAACCTTTGAGTTGGTAGCCTGTCTCGAGGTAGCCTCGCGCCTGACGACCACGTCGTTGAATGATATCCTTCGCGGGCAGACCTGAAATCGGATCAAATTCGACCACATAGAGATCGAGATACCGATCGACGCGCGCCGCGGCCCCAAGCTGTGCAACCAAGTTCGCGGCGATGCTGCGGAGGGTCTCCGAGGCGGAGCTGACGGTACGCGTGGCCGTGACGGCACTGCCGTTCAGGTTGGTGGAGATCGACCATACGGATCCGACGCTCACCGGACCGCGCAACTCGAACTGCGTCACGTCCGACGAAAGCGTCCCGCTGATCTCAGCCGCCCTCTCAAAGCCGCGGATCACCTGCACGGTGAAGGGGGCACCACCCGTCTTGCTGACCAACAGCTCGCTATCTCGATTCGAATTGACACTGACGCTGAAAGACGAACTGTTCACGGCCGCGTCCAGGCCAAGTGCGACGTCCGCCAGGCTGTCATCGTTTTGGGCAACGTATTCGTAACCCTGACCATCCAAGACCAGCACCCATTTGCCCGCGACCGCTCCGGTGAGTGCGGCCGAGGCCTGTGTCCAGAACAGGTCCAGCGGCTGGGATCGTTTCGAGATGTTGCCGCTCGTGACCGATCCGCTGGTCGTTCCCAGGAGGGTGACGTGCGCCGTGCGGTCGGCCGTAAGAATTTTCTCGTTGAACTGCGGTGCCGGGTTGGCAACCGTTCCTCCAGTGGTCTGCGTGATCACCGTGGGGACCGCGTCGATGATCGGCTGGTGGAAACCCGCGTAATACGGAATCGCCGTCGACTGCTCGAAGATCTCGCCGTTGCCGTCGAAGATCAGATTGGAGACGATTGCCGGCACGCTGCTTTGATCGGCGTTGAGTCGAACCGAATCGTTGCCCGCACCGCCCAAAATCGTGGTTTCACCGGTGAGGGAACTGATCGTGACCTGATCGGCACCGCCCCCGAGGGACAACCGCGTCGTGACCGACGCATCGGCAATTGGCGTCGCGTTGATCGTGAACTGATCCGGATGGTTGCCCAGCAGCAGGTCGATGTTTTCGAGATTCTGCAGCAGGACTCCGTTGAAGGTTCGTCCATTGACGGCTCCCGAAGTCAGGCCAAGGCCGGTCAGATTCAGGTATTCCGTGGTGACCACGTCGCTCGAGATGGCGGCACTGCCGCTGAGCACGGTCAACGTCGGAGGCGTGGCACTGTTGACGAAGTTGATCTGTTTGATTGTGGCGCTTGATCCGTCGGTAACCACGACGCCCCCGGCGCCAATACTCGGAAAACGTTCCAGGGCGGATTGGATATCCGAAGCCGTGGCATTCCCTTGAAGCTCGACGCCGCTCGTTCCATCGGACAGCACGTACGTTCCGCTGGTGTCGGAGATGGTCAGCAGGGTACTGGTCTTCGATTCGGTCGTGTTGACCAGCGACCCGGTCAGTCCGCTTGTGCTTCCCTGGGCGTGCACGATCAGCAGATCCTGGGAACCATTGGAGTCCTCGCCTCCATCGATTTTGATCGCGCCCCGAATCCCGTCCAGCGTCGTCACGCCAGGCACTTTGAGTGCGAAGGGATCGGGATCGATCGTGATGGCCGGAGGAAAAACCGTTCGCGGCGGTGGCCAATCCTCGACGCCGTACTCGATCGTCACTTCCGGCACATCGAACGAGAAATTGATATAGGGGTCAAACAACCACCAGCGACCCCAACTGAACCGCCAGCGAATGCTGCTCAGCGTTTGGGCAATGAGTCCATTCAGGCCACCGGGATACTTGATGTCGATGTAACGCCAATTTTCCTTGTTTTGTTCGTACCATTCATTCATCCAGTCGGTCACGATTGCTCCGACATAATCGTTGACCGTCCCGTAATTGGACACGTCTTGAACGAAGTCCCACAAGCTCCGACTGCCCCACCAGGACAGGCGTCGCGAATACCGTCCCGGATCCCATGTCAGGCTGTCGTAGACAATCACCGGCTCGTCTTGGACCGCGTACGATGGGGGGTCATACGTGAACGCAGGAGGATCGAAGAAGAGCGTGGGATGGTCGCCGCCCAAATGGATGTTGTCCTCGCCAGTACCACCGGCGATGGTGATCTCCAAGTGCGCCGGCGAGCTGAGGATATAGATGTCATCTCTTCCACCGGCCCCGTTCACCACCAATCGTTCAATGCCGGTGTAGGGGACAATTCGCCCCGCCCCGGCCACGAATTTGTCCGTGATGATGAACGTGTCGCCGATTGCGGTTCCATTGATCACGACCGTATCGATGCCGGGTCCACCAAAGATATTGACGGGCGCGTTCTGCAGGTACTGGTAGCGGTTGCTACCCTCGCCACCAAACAACCTCGCCAAGTTGGTGATCGAGCCCGGGTCGTCGGGGTCTTCGTTCAGGACAAGGAAGGTGTTGATCACAAACGTGTCGTCGTCTTCTTGCCCGAAGAGGTACAGCTCCGCCACATTGTGATTGACTTCGAAATAGTCGTCCCCCGTGCCGCCATAGAAATAGCTCACGTTCGAGACGCCATTCGTCATGTGGTAAAGATCGGCAATCGGCACTCCATAGGGACTGTCGAACGTGGCATTGCCACGATCGGGGATCTGCGGCACCTCTCCGATCGTCAACTGATCGGCGCCTGCACCGCTTCGACGACCGTCGTCACGACGGTATTTCGCAGCGTGATGACGTCGTCCTCCCCGAACGTGCGTAGCGTGACGCGCTTTAGATTTTGGAACACGATTTTTTCGCCAGGCGGGTTGCTGCCCCGGATCAACGCCTGCAGTTGGGTCGCGACCGAGGCGTCCGTATCTCCTTCGATACTCGTGTAGCTGTAGATGACTCCCCCGAGCCGAATTGACCATTCGCGGCCGGCGTCGATTGACCCATCCGCGGCGTGATCCGCAACAATCGTGAAAGAGGCCGTATTGGGTTTGCCAGTCACCTCGGATGATGTGCCCGGCACGACTTGCTGTCGCACTCCATCTTTGAAGACCTGCAAGTCGCTCAGCAACGATGGCTGGCCCGTTGGTGGATCGCTGGCGTTGATCGTGACCGTGGTGCGCACCTTGAGGCTGACATCGGAACCGTCTTGCTGGGTCTGGGTCGGGCGAGTTGGATAGAGCGTGGAATGCACGAGCGTCAACTCGTACGGGAAGGTCGGGTCGATCAAGGAGCCCGAATAAACGATCCCGACGTCGTCGGCGCCGTCCAACGTAAATGTGTCGACCTGATCGTCGGTACCCAGCACATAGAGTTCGTCAAAGCTGGTCGTGCCGCCACTGTCATTGATCGAATAGCGTGCACCCGTGCCCTTCAGAGCGATCACGTAGTATTCGTTGAATGAAGTCTGCGTGCTCAAGTCGGCCGAACTGCCGGCATTGTCCAGAATCACGCTGCCCAGCCAGTCGGTCACAGGAAGGGGATTGGGCGAGTAATTGTCAACCTGAATTTGACCGTCGGAATCATTGACGATCAGCATGTTGTTGCTGGCACCGCCGACCAGCACGGCATTTTCAAAGAGCGTGTTGTGCGGCGCAAATGGATTGAGCAGGCTTTCAACTTCGGCGCCGTCCGCATAATGGTCGCCTTGGTGATTCAGTCCCAGAATGATCGGTTCGGGACCGCTGTCCTCCGCTGTCAATTGCAGTTGCGTGTCCTGATTGATTGCTTCGGCCAGACGCTTGGCCACCACGACCATCGTTTCGTCGTCGTTTCCGGAGCCCACGGTGTAGGTAAAGCTGCGGGTGAGATCCGCCCCGCCGGCGTCTTTCGAGACAATATTGAGCGTCCAGACGGTGCCCGCGACATCCCCGATCAGGCGAATGTCCGTTTCCTGATAGGGGCCCGTCGACGAGAAGTAGTTCTTGAGGCTCGTCGTATTAGTCGGCCGCGGCGCTTGCGGGTCGCTGGGAGGCGTGTACGTGTTAACTTGCTGACCCGGCCCTGTGACGGTCAAGCTGATCGTGGGAGTCGCAGCGTTGGCACGTCCATCGCGAATCGTAATCGACGCCTCGCGCGTCTGCGCCGCGAGGTTTTGATTCTGCTCGTCCAGAATGGCTTCCTTGGTGCCGATCACACGACCTGCCACAAACTTGTTGCCGAACAGCGACATGTCCAGGTCAAAGTTCTCGTCGAGCGTGTCGTCACCTCCGGCATCGTAAAACAGATCGACGCCAAAACTGCCCCGCAGCGTATCGTCGTCAAGTCCCCCATCGAGCACGTCGGAGAAGACCGAACCCACCAGGCGATCGTTGCCAGCTTCACCCTGGAGATAAAGTGAAATCAGATTCTCCTGGACTCCGGAAGCGTTGATGTTGTCGCTGCCTTCGTGCCCGAGGATGGTCAGCAGGTCGTGAATAAACACCGGGTTACCGTCCGTGTCTTTGGTCGGCGTCGTGTCCATCAGGTCGCGATGGGACTTGGCAATGGTGATGTTGGGTCCGCCGATTTCTGTGACCACCACTTCACCTGACTGCGTGATGACGTTGAACGTGTCTTGGTCCAAACGCTTGTCGCCATGCACGGTCGCCTGTCCGCCATGCACAATGATCTGGTCTTTCGCCGCGTCATGCCCCGTAAACGGGATATCCACGGTGGTTACGCCGGGCAGCAGGTACGAATAGGTCGCCTCGACTGGAAAGGTAATCCCGTCAGTGGTAGCGCGATCGATCGTGATCGTTTCATTTGTGCCGCCCGCCACGTAGTCCGTCGATGTATTGATGGCCGTCCGGAGCTGCGTGGCAATCGCTGCCGGGCTTGGGTTCTCGGCGACGGAGACTTCGAAGTCCGTTTCTCCCAACGTGATCCGCCAAACGCTGGGGGTGTCGGCCGGGACGGTTCCGTTGAGCGTGACCGAAGCCGTTGAGAAATACTGCTCAAAGACCGACTTCGGGCTCGTGCGAATTCGCGCGTCGTCGACTCGCGGCGCATCGGTTGCCGAGCTGGCCAGCACGTCGATATCGCTCAAGTAGAATTTGCGTCCCTCGTTTCCGGACCTCAGTTGCAGCAGGATCTTTTCGCCGTCGGGCGTGGCCAGATAAGGTCCCGTTCCGTTTCCATTGATTTCGGCGCTCAACCGCGTGGCCAGGTTCGACAGCTGCTCGCCGGTGCCGGCGTCGACGTGGAAGGGAATTCCGTCGATGCTTAGCTGCCAACGGTTGTTGGCGTTGACTTGGCCTTCCAAAGTGACCAATGTCGTCTGTTCGACTCGCTGTGTGAGTTCCTCGGTTCCGGAAATCGTTCCGGCGATGATCCGTGGGCTGCCCGTGGTCGTATCGACCGCGGGGACGAGAACCGGTTCGGACTGTGCGGCGCCGTCAGCGCCCAAGATGGAAATGAACGCGCCCTGTGTCTCCCGTTCAACGAAGTTGGGCACCGCGCCCACCGCCAAAACGGGAACGACGGTCAGGTTCGAGAAGGTAATGGTCCCTCCGCTCACCGCAACTCTCGCCGTCCCAATCGTGTCGGACGCTCCGCCCGTTGACGGGTCCGTGAATCCGGCCAACAACGTCTGAATCGTGGCGTCGTCCGCGTCCCAGGCGAGTTCGGCGCGACTGCCGGTGACGGGATCCACCAGCACATAGAACCCTTGCGCATTTGATACGGATACGACTTGATTCGGCGCGCTGGAGATCGTCGCGGTTGCCGCCAGTTTGCTGACAACCAACGTGCCGCCGCTGGCCGTGGCGGAGTAGAGCGGGCCGCCGCTTCGAGCCGCGATTGCATTGGCCAGGCCCACCGCGACGTCATTCAGCGTGCTGTCGGTACTGAGGACCGTATAGTCGTACGATTCACCGCCGAGGAAGATCGTCCAGATATCCGCCGAACGCACGGATCCTCGCAGAATGTACGACAAACTGCCGCTCGCCAAGGAAGGTTCCACCAGGATGGGTTTGAGCAAGTCACGCTGGATCGAAGTGGTTCCCGAGGCGACTCCCACGTCCAGCGTGATGTCGGAAACAAGCGAGCCCTTCAGGTCGTTGACCGTAATCACATCGGCCCCGGCGCCGGCGTTGACATTGAGCCCTTCGATGTCCGTCACGTACAACGCGGACGAATTGACATCGATCTGAATACCGTCGGGCAACTGGTAAAGCGTCGTGTTACTGCCGGTCGGGTTGGTTGCCTGGAGGCTACCGGCACGTGAAACCGCCGTGATGGTGATGGCATCGTCGGTCGACGGGGCAGTGATCACAAACGTGTCCTGGCCTCCGTCACTGGCCGTCACGCTCTGCAGGTCGCCGCCGCCAGTGACGAAGAAGTCGACGGGCTGGCCGAAGGTCCAGTTGATCGTGTCATCGTTCGCTCCTCCCAGGACGTAGTCCGAACCGACTCCGCCGGTGAGCTCGTCGTCACCCGCGTTACCGAGGAGCCAATCGTCGCCCACTTCGCCAAACATGCGATCGTCGCCCGGGCCGCCTTGGAGCCAGTCGTCACCGTCTTCGCCATACATCACGTCCGCGTGGTTGCCGCCGTCGAGGAAGTCGTTATCGTCGCCGCCGTAGAGCACGTCGTCGTCATCGCCGCCCTCCAGCCGGTCGGCGCCCTCCAGTCCGAAGAGCTGGTCTCGCCCTCGTCCGCCGTACAGAGAATCGTCGAATTCGCTTCCGACCAACGTGTCGTCACCGTCATCGCCATACAGGGCGCGAGTAAAGCCTTGGGTCGCCGACGTCGCGTAGACCATCAGATTGTCGTTACCACCACCTCCGTGCAGTTCGAGATTCGCTTCGACCGAGCCATCGACGACGATCTCGTCGTCGAACCGCGTCCCGGTCGACGTGATGACGGGCACTGTCGCCGCGGAGTCGAAAACAAAAATGTTCGTGTACCCGCGTGCCGAAACCTCGATCGCCTGCTGCGTCGTCGTTACACCGCCGATGATCACCTGCTGCTCGATCTGCCGGACCATATAACGGTCGCCGGTCGTCTGGCCGTCGCGCGTTTGCGGCTGCAGGTCCAGCCGCAACTCCTGCCGGCCATTGCTACCGACACTCTGCATGGTGGCCAAGACGGGAACGACATCGGGACAATGGTAGGCAAAGTCGGCGATCACCGCCGAGAAGAAGTTCTTGCGTGCTTCGAAAATCGTGATCTTCCCGCCAAAGACGCTCAGACCAACCCAGAAAAAGGCATCCAAACCGACCGACAAATCGCCGTAAATATCGAACACACAAAGCGGCAGGTTGGCGAGCAATTCTTCGCCGTAGATCTTGCCGTCGTACTCGGGTGGAGTGAACCCCTGGCTCGGATCATTGTTGATCGGAATTCCGGTTCCGGGTTCGGGCTTGTCATTGAGGTCAAAATTCACCTCCGCCTTGACATAACCTTCGACACCGGCTTCGACCAAGCCGCCAATCCCGACCGAGGCGCCGGCCGTAATTGTCGCGGTTAACGTGGCTTCGGGTTCGTCGTTGCCTGACCCTTGGATTCCGTGGTCGTCCAGGAAGAATCCTTGCGTGAAAACCAACGGAGCGTCGCTGATTTGGAAACCTCTATCTTGCCATTCGTTGAACCCACGGGTACTCAGGCCGAAGGTGAAGTTGGTGGTTGCCGTCACCTCGCCGCCGAGTTTCGCATTCAGTCCTGGAAAGATCGGGAAGACCTGTTCGTACACGAAGGCAAGGTCCAGCGCCGGCAGGTCGTAGAGGAACAGGTCGACTTCTTTCCCCATCAGCAGACCGAAGAGGTTGCTGGGGCTGCTCAACAGCGGGAACTGCAAGCTGCCCGGCTTGGTTCCGAACTGCTTCGTGACATTCTTGGCCTTGTTGGCCTTGTTGGCATCCATTCCCGCCGCCCGGTCAATCTGGCCGTCGGTATTGGCCGTATTCGGTGTGTCGCTGGGGACCGCAGCTGCGTTGTTGGCATCTCGCACGTCACCGCCAACCACAAAGTCACCAAAGCCGATGACCAGCGGACCTGGGTTGTTGCTGATGTAGTCGTCCAGGTCGTCGATCAGATTGACGATATCGACAACCGCGTTGACCGCCTTCACCACGCCCGCATACTTCGTTTGTCCAAGCAGAGTTCCGGCGATGTCCAGCAGCGTGTAGGCCTCCGCACCGAGTTCCTTGAGCAGACCGATCTCGGTTGTCAGGATCTCCACCAGCGGCTCCAGGGGTTCCGTCACATCGTGCACTTTGTCGATGATCGGCGCGACGAAACCGGTGATGAACTCGCCCAGATTCAGTTCCACGTTTTCAAAGACCAGCAGAGGTTTCCCACCGAACGACGTCGTCGTACCGCCGCTGCCGAACGTCGCATTGGCGAATTCCTGGTCGTAGTGAATGACCGTCGTGATGCTCGGGAAGTCGAAGTTGATGCCGCCTAAATCAATCGATGGAATCGAAAGCGTGGCATCCAGGTCCACGTCCGCCACCGCACTGAGGGAGGCGACCACCAACAGACTTTCCGAGGGTCCACTGGCAAACGGATTGAAGAACGTCAGCTTCCCGTCCCCGCCCGAATCTTGCAGGTCCACGCCAAACGACCCGTACAGTCCGCTGGGTCGGCCATCGACCACGTCGACAATCTGGCCCTTGAGGAAGATCACCTGCGCGCTGAGGCTGGCCCCGGAAGAAACGGCGGCGGACAGGTCCAATTGCAGCTCATTGCCAGATTCCGTAACGCCGCTCGTATCGAGGTAGAAACCATCGTCGCGACTAAATCCGAAACCAAATCCCAAGACATAGTCGAAACGCAGATCAATCGTGTCATTGGGTCCCGTGCTGAGCGAAAATCCAGGCACGGCCGCGGAGAAGTCGATCGGGATCGAGATCGCATTGGTCGTCGAATTGTACTCCGACGGGAACATCCATTTCAAAAGGCTGTCGCCCATCGTGAAGTTGAACTGGACTCCGTCACCGGTGACCTCGATTTGAATCTGATCCGGCGACGTCACGGGAACTAGCGAGACGGCCCCGGTCGAGGAATTGAATACGGGCTGCCCCTCGGCGTCGAGCTCGGGTACCCGCAGAATGTTCAAGCCGCCTTGGGCGGCACCGAGATTCTCGTAGAAGGCATTCCGGATCTCATCGAAGAGCAGGTCGGAGACCGTCACGTCGTTCGTCGAAACTCCATCACTGTTCAGCGCGGCCGCTTCGGCCAACGTGCGTCCCAACCCACCCGAACTGTTGTAGCGCGCAAGTGAACCGACGGACTCGCTGGCATTGGTGATGTCCAACACGCTGTCGCGCAGCGTATCGACAAATGCGGCCGCACCCTGCAACTTGTCGCCGATCAACGGCAAGTTCAACGAGCTAAATTGTGATTCGAGGCCCGATTTGATTTGCTGAAACATGCCCTCCAGGCCGACCAGCAAGTTGTTGGGATCATTCAGGATCGCAAAGATATCGAAGCTGGGAACGAGCGACGGGATGGAATACTCCAGATTCGTCGAAATTGGACTTCCCACGGTTGCATCCAGCTCGCCGGCGATGTGCAGAACGTTGTCACCGATGCCGTTGTTGTCCAGGTCGTCCGTCGTACCGCCCATCGGGAACGAGGCGGTGGGGAAATAGAGCGGCAGATCGGCTTGGGCGTCGCCTCGGAAGAAGATTTCCACCGCTCCCGGCAGCTCGCTGAGCGAATAGCGTCCGTCGTCGTCACTGTCGTCGGCCAGGCCGAAGCCGAGACTCAGATTGAGTTCAGCGCTGCCGTCCACGACCTGAATTCCAACTTCGCCGAGCACCGGGACGTCAATCAGTGCCTTGAGCGAGAGGGGCGCCGAATTCGCGACGTTCAAACTGACTTGCAGCCCCGATGTATCTTCAAAAAACAGATCGGGAGCCAGGATATTGCTGAGATCAAAACCGATGCCGAAGTCCAGCTCGGCCAAGGCCACGACGTCCAGCTCGCCGCCCGTTTCGAAAGTCAATCCCAGCGCGCTGCTGAGGTCCGCCAATGTCGGATCCAGATCAGCCAAGTTGACTGCGAGCGGAATCTGGGTCTCATATTCCAGGTCCAGGTCCAGATTGAAGTAAAACGCCGAGTCGCGGTACTCGAGCGTCACGGGCTTGTCCGACACAAGTCCGTATTGAGTGAAAATTGTCGTTAGCTCCGCATTGATCGCCGCTTCCAGACCACCCAGGTCCGTGACTGCATCCGTCGCCGCCCTGAATCCATTCCGCAAATCGGTCACGAAGTCGACACCGCCGTTGCCGAAGATCTGGGCGGCGCTCTTGTTGATCAAGGGCAACGCGGCGTATAGCTTGCCCGTTCCGTCTTGTCCCCCTGTTTGCGTACTAAACGCGACGTTCGTGTCCGAACTGGTCAGCAAGTCCACGTTCTTGCTGCTTGTGGTTGTCGAAACGAAAGTCACGTCCCAGGTCGCATCGGTGGTGTTCCAAACGACGGCGACGTCTTCAACGCTGGAGAGCGCTTCCAACGCGGCTTCGATGTTGGATGCCGTGACGTTGGGATCCGTATCAATCACGATGCTGGTCGTCACAAAATCCGTGAAACCCAAAGTGAAGGGAGTCGTGCCAGAATATGAGATCTGTTGGACTTCATTGACGGGTGACTGGCCGACCAGTGCGTCCAAGCCCGAATTGATGGCCGCCAGGATCAAGTCGAGCGAGATTCCGTTGAATTCGGCGAAGCTACTGAAATCGGCGTCGGTCGGGATGACGTTCACCAGACGCTCGTAAAACGCTTCGATCGTGTTGCTGCCGGTCGCGGGCAAGAATTCGTTGACACTGGCCAGGATCGAGTTACCGGAACTAAACACGATGACCGCGTCAGTCAAGCCAGGCAAACTGCCGGATAACGAGATCGGCAAGAAGACCTCGCTGCCGCTCGTGTCGTTCAAGAGCGGTTCGCTCAGATTAATGTCGCTCAGCGTTAAGGCGCCACCGCCGCTCAGGTCGTCGAGTTGCAACACTCCTTCCGTGTTCAGGTCAACGTCAAGCTCGAAGGAAGCCACGCCACCTTCGACCTGGAGGCCCAAGGGACCGAGCTGCAGCCCACTGGATAACGCGAAAGTGGGCCGAATCTTGCCATCGGCGAAATTGTCGACAAGTGGCTCTTCCACGACGATGACGGTGTTCGTGCCATCGAACGAGATGCCGCCTGCGGCGATCGTGTAGTTGCCGTCGTTACCCGTCGACTCGGAGACGTTGATCGTATCACCGTCGGCGAAGAGGGATTGTTGGTCGCCGGCAATCGATACCGTCCCCGCGTCGACATCGACAGCGACAACTGCCAGAGGTTCGTCACCTAGCCGCACCGCGGCTCGGAGCCCTGGATTGACGACGTAGAACGCACCCGTCTCATCAACGCCGAAATCAAACTCCAGATCCAAATTAGCGGTCACCGGGATCGCGGGTCCAGTGCCTGCCGTCTGAGCCAGCTGAAAGGCGCTCAGCAGCGTATCCATGAAGGTGATCACTTCGGTCGGAACAACACTGTCGGCCAAGAAGGTACTCGTCGACGGCAGACCAACCCCCGACAAATCGAGTGTCGCTTGATTGGTGGTCAGACTATGCAAGTTGACGCTCGCATGAAACTCCTTCAGATTGCCAGACGTCGACGGTTCGATGCCGTTAATGGCAAGAATGCCCCCTGCGGTCGCGGCGCTCCCCGCACTCGCGAAGTATTCGCCAATCTCGTGCAGGATCGATGCTTCGATGGCCGTCTGAATCTCGCTGCCCGTAACGGTGAACAGGGCGCTCAGGTCGTCGGCCAGGTTGGCAGATGCCAGGTCAACAAGCGGCAAGTCGAGTGCAGGGAAGAGGCCGCTGGACTCACTGGCGAAGGCGGTCGCCCACTGCGCGAACGCATCCAGCCCGTCAAAAATTACTTTCGCCTCGCCCAGCAGGCCAGCGGAACCCGTCGTGTGAAGCGTGGCGGCGCCCTGCGTGGGATCCCCGGTCGTATCCAAGTGGGTCGGACTGAGTCGCATCCCGGTGCCGAGCGCGTCGCCCATCAGCAAGTAGGCGCCATCGTCCGTAGCGACGTGTCCGTACCCATAGACATGGCCCAGTTCGTGCATCAAGGTCGTCAGCAGATCGATTCCGCCGCCGGCGGTTGTGTCGGCATCGGCGAATAAGGCACCGCGCGCGGCCGTGCCAAATTCTGCGTCGTCCCCTGGCGTTGGATCCACGAACCAACCGAGTCCCGCCGCATTGGCATCGATCTGAATTACTCGTCCCTCGGTCTGGCCGATGATTTGGCCAGGTAAATCGCTGATTTGGAGGACCACATCGTTCAAGCGGCTCGCGTCGAAGCCGACGGGATCCAAATCGATCCAACGCTGTGTCGCTTCCGCCAACAGGTCCGTCAGATCGGCATCGGTGACCGCCGCACCGTCGGGCGTAACCGCTGTCTCGTCGGCGAGCAGCAGCACGGTGAAGTTCAGGGGTAGGAGCGTGGACAAGGCATTTCGCCAGCCGGGAGATGGCGTGATTACTTTGCTGTCGCTTCCAAAGCCATAAGCCGTGACCGACTTGACGACATTCTGATTCCCGTCTTCAAAGTAGAACACATAGCCCTCGGGAATCCGGACGGCGCCGCTGGGATTGCTCTCGAAGCGGATCCGATCGCCAGCACCTCCCATCCCAAAGATAATGTCGTGGCCAAAGTCGCCGCTGAACTGGAATTCATTAGAGCCACTGTCACCGATCAGCAAGTCATTGCCCGGACCTCCTTCGATGTTTTGAATGCTGGTCAGACTGCTGGCCGTCGAAGGAACGCTTGCGAACTTTACAAGTCCAGCGTGAGATGTAAACGTGGTTGTCGTGGACGAGAGCGGCAAGTCGCTGGCGATCGTGCTCAGGATGGGAGCGATACCCGGAGCAAAGCGGATGTCCCAGCTGTTGCTGTTCGTCCCGGGCGTGACCGTCACGTTCCCCGCACCCACGCTCGGCAAGGCAGCCAACGCGTCGCGGATCGCGAACTCGTCGGCGTCGAATAGCACGGGCACGGTGGTTTCGGTCGCCACTCCCCAGTCCGCCGAGATTGCGAATACGCCACCGTCCGCGTCCAGCGTCAGCGTGTCGGAATTCCGAACGGTTGCGGCGCCGGTCGTGCCCTTGACCAGTCCGAGCGTGACGGCCGCGCTGGTGGCGTCGTACAGTTCGATCCCTGCTGTGACCGTCGTCAACGTCGGTACGGTTGACAAGGCTGGATCGAATACAATCTCCCAAGCGCTGGACGACTGATTGAAGGTGACCGTCACGTTTCCATCGCCGATGCTCGTCAGATCGTCCAAGGCGTCGATGATGTCCAGGGCCACGGCATCAAAGTCCGTGGAATAGACGATGGGCCGGGTCGTCTCCGAGCCGTCGGAGAATTGGAATACGCCCGCGTCGGCGTCGATCGTCAACGTGTCGTTGTTCACAAGCGTCGCCGTCCCCGCCGTTCCTTGCGACAGACCGGTCGTCGTCACCTGGACCGGCTGGCTGTCGTAGAGCGGGATCGCATCGACGTTGACGGTGAGCGTGGCATCGGTGCCGTTGAGGAATGTCACCAGCGCACCGCCCGCGGATGCGGGCGTGACGGAAACGTCAGCAGGGTTGAGATTGGTCAGGCCGGCCAAGGCGGCCTGAATCGTGGCGTCGTCGGCGTCGTGGGCGAGTGCCCTCGTTGTTTCCGTGCCCGTCCCGTTGGACGCCGTGATCGTGTAAAACCCTTGATTGGCGTCAATCGCCAGAGCGTATTGTCTGTCGCCGGTGAAGGAAGCCGTGCCAGGGACGGCCGGCGCAAAGAATGAGCTGCCAGGGTTGCTACGTAAATCCACGGTCACGTCGAAGGCGAGCTTTCCGGCCGTCGACGCGCCAGGATCGCTGATACTCTCTCCCACGGCAAGCGTGACAACCGTGACGTCGTTGGAACTGTCGAAGACGACGCTCCCCACGGTGTATTCGCGATTGTTGCCGGCCGTGGAGGAACCGACGACACGGAAGGAACTTCCAGCGGCGAACCACGCCAGTTGGTCGTGCGCAACCTCGATCGTATTCGCGGTGAAACCTGTCACCTCAAGCGGCGCGTCTCGGAACGTGACCGTATTGACACCGCCACGGCCATCCACCACGTCACGGCCGCCGAAGCTCAGATTAAACGTTTCGTCGCCGGACTTCCCGAAGGGCACTTCGTTCGTGCCGGACAGATGATCGTCCCGGCGGCTGCCGGTCAGATTCGTCATCCCGTAGACGGCGTTGTCGGCAAAAACCTGCGCATCGAACGTAAGCCCCCCGAAACGATTGCCGCCCACGCCGTCAGCGCGGCCGAACTGCAAAACGATTCCGGGGAAGGTGCCCAAGAATCCCATGTCGAAGGCCGGAATGAGGACCTGATCGGTTCCCGCGATCGAATCGACATCCAGACCGCTCGAACCCGGGGTTGCAAAATAGTCGGCGTAGTCCAACACCACGCTGCCACCGTCGCCCACATTGATGGTGCCGCGAAGACTCGCTTCGTCCTTGAAGATAAACGTGTTCACGCCCCGGCCGCCGATGATATTCTCGATATCGTTGGCGAAGACGGTGCCCACCAGATACGGCGTTGCTTCCTGCAGTGCAGTGGGCAGCGGAAGGTCGAACGGCGGCAGGGAGACCGTCACGAGATTCGACGCCAGACCGACGGCGCCCTCCACCTCCACCTTCTCAATCGTGAAGGTCAGATTCGATCGGATGTCCGAGAAATCAAGCGTGTCGAAGAATTCGGGCGGCGTGACGCCGCCGAACGTGATGTCCGGTGGCTCGGCCACGATCGTCGTACCCCAAAACCCGTCGAAGGAATAGGTATCCGCCCCGGTCAATCCTGAGACGAGATGGACGCCCGGGGCAATCGTGCCCTTCAGCACACCGACCGCGGCCTTGATACCCCGGCCGGCGCTCGAGTCGGGAAGCAACCTCGAAAGGACATTGCCAGCGACGTTGATTTTATTGCTGCCGAAACTAAGCGACTTGAGGTCGTCGATCCGATTGGTGAAGAGGTCGGTCAGTCCGGATGTGTTTTTATCTTTGATGGCCGTGATCAGAGCGGATGCCGCATCGGATGCGATCCCGCCGAACGCTCCCGTCCCCGTGATGAAATCGAAGCCGGGGCCGTAAGTGACGTTGGAAAAATTCTCGAGCATTCCGCTAAAGCCTTTGACTCGCACGCGCGGCGCGGAGGCATGCAGACTCGCACTTTGCGCGGAAGGTGCCCCCAAATCGGTTCCAAGCGTCACCGCGGTGGCACTCAGCAGGCCGGTGTCGGAGAAGTCCAAGGTGTTGACGACGGTCAGGGGCGGCAGCCCGGTCCCGAGCGATTTGACCGCATTGGCGAGATTACCAGGCGTGAAAATGGCCCCGGGGTGCCTGAAGCCGGTCCCGCCGACGATGCGGCCCGGAAAGACAACGCCTTCCTTGGATGAGAACAAATTGGTGTCTCGCCCCGCAAAGATCGTGGTGTTGACGTCAACGTCCGTCACCACAATCTTGTTGAAGTTATTGAAGACCCCGTTCCATACTTTTCCTAATTTCTCGAAGACGCCGACAAAACCCGGAACGGCTAAATTCGACGCCCGGGCGATCGTCAAGTTGTTGTGGATTTGGCCCGTGACGGGGTCGGTCGTTCTTCCGAAGGTAAACGAAAGCTCCTTATTGACCGCCCTGAAATCCAACTCCAGGTTGAACGACGGGGTGTATACCGGAGCGACTGCTGCCGTCAAATCCGAACTGGTCAATGATGGATTAATCGAGTTTGAGGGGACGACATTGCCCGCGCTATCCAGGAACTCGAAAGTCAGCGAGTAGTCCGTGTTGCTGGCGTCCAAGAGATTGAAGAGCGCCGTCTCGTCGCCTTTGACCCGGAACTGATCGTGCGTGTTGTCGACATTCGTAATGGAACGTTTTTCCGTCGCGACGTAGATGACGCCCTCCGCCTTGTCGTTGGCGATGGTCGTCTTCGCGTCTTGAACCGTCGTGTTCACGTTCAATTGAATCGTCGTGACGTTACGCTCCGCGTCGTAATCCGAAAGCAGAACTTCGTATGCACCGTCATTTTCCTGCTGGTAAGATCCGACGACGTAGAACAGCACGTTGGCCGCGTATCGCGTTGTCTGGTCGCCCGCGATCTCAAACGTTCGGATGCCGCTGTCCTTGCGTGGGAAACTCTTGCCGGTGCTGACTTTCAGGATCGAGTCGGCGGGTGCGATCTGTCCCGTCACGGTGAAGTTCTCGATGGGCTCGACGACCGTCAGGTGTTTGTCGCCGCCGTCGAGATTCACGGCCTCCAGCGTGTAGATGAGATCCTCGCCGGACCTGCCGACGACCACCTTGCTGCCGGCAGTGAAGGGCAGCGGTTGATTGTTGGAGATCGTGAACACATCGTGGCCGCGGTCGATCTGGACCACTTCGAAGTTGCGAGCGAGCTTCCCGCCCGTCACGGCGCGAGCGATTGGTTCGGCGACCAGAATGCGCGTCTGGCCGTTTGTGTACGACGAACTGACCACGGTATAGTCGCCATCATTGGTCAGCAGTCCGGTGGTCGTCAGCGACCGCCCGCTTTCGGAGACTTGGATCGTCGTTCCCGCGGCAAAGAAGGCCGTTTCGTCGCTGGGCGTCTGCAGCACGAACGTGTCATTGCCCCGATCGACGGCGGTAATGGTGCTGCCGACTTGTACCCTCCCGAAGGTCGTCGTGACTGGCAGAGCGATGCTTTCGCCGCCCTTGATCGTGAGCACGGTATTTCCGCTCAGGTTCAAGTCCACGCTCAGTAAGCTGTACGATTTGTTATTCGCTTTTTCCGATTCGACGATCGAGAACGAGGTGGCGTTCAGAAACTCGTCCCGGTGATCTCCGGCCAGCACCACCGTGGCCGCGGAGGTGTAGGCTTGGACGTCAATCCGGACGTTCAAGTTGCCACGGGCAATGTCGAATTGAATCGGTTCGTCGACGACGATCGCCGTGCGCGTGATCGTGGAATTGTCCAGCGGGTTGGTGTCGGTTTGGACGGTGATCTGCTGGATCGTGTATGTTCCATCGTTGGTGAAACCGGTGACCGAAGCCAGCACGCCGGACTCCGTCACGTAGACATTGTCACCCACGCCGAACCGAGCGGTTTGGTCACCGGCCAGGAAGAAGGTGTCTGTGCCCAGGTTGGGAAGCGCATTGATCGGGTAGCTTCGCCGCAGGGCGCTGAACTTCGGTGCCGTGGCAGAGGCTCCCGGCGCAATGCCTTGATCCAGCGACACGGTGGTCACGTCGCGATCGACGTAGCTCGCGACCGCGCTGGTATCGAGGACGAGTTCGCGGCCTCGATTCAACGCGGATGTCACAAAGTCCGGCTCGAGTGAGTTGAGGTGTTTGACGCCCCAATCGTTGCCGAAGACGAAAACGTTATTGGCCTCCGCCGCAACGATTTTCTCAACCTGTTCCAAATCTTGTGTCGAGACGCGATTGGGGGAATTGCCGTCGTTGAATACGGCGGTGACTTGTCCCGTCGAGGGTTGCAGCAACGGATTTGCGTCGAGTGTCGTGCGATCGACCGGCGCCGACCAATCGATTGATTTGAACGGTCGGGGTCCCGGTGCCGGCCGTGAGTGCGTTCTGACTGAGAACGTAGGTCATGTTCTGAGTCACCTGCGAGAAATCCAGCGTGTCCTGCTGGCCACCGCGACTTGCTTCGGCCACGGTATCGACGCCCCAATTATTCGGGAAGACGTAGGTGTCGTTGCCTTGGCCGCCCTCGAGCGTGTCGTTGCCAAGCCCGCCCTCCAACCGATCGTCGTTGCCACCCCCGGCGAGCAGATCATTGCCCTCGCCGCCGAGCAAGTGATCGTTGCCGGCTTCACCGACGAGATAGTCCGCATCCGCGCCTCCGTCGAGCGTGTCGGCACCTTTTCCGCCAATCAGGACATCGGTGCCAGCGGCGCCAAACAGGGCGTCGTCCCCCTCGTCACCATTCAGGTAGTCCGCACCCTCGCGCCCCTGCAAGGTGTCGTTCCCACTGCCACCCTGCAATAAGTCGGGCGACGTGGTTCCGATCAACGAATCCGTGCCGCCTCCGCCGCTCAGCGCGATGTTTTCGATAAGCTGGTACTGGCTCGTCGTGTCGGGAACGACATTCCAATCCCGGGTCACCTTGATCACTTTATCCGTGTTCGATTCGACGATCCGCACCTGTCCGATGCCCGTGCCGCCTGAAATCCAGATCAAACGACCTTTCCAGCCGTTGACTGCATAGTTGGCGGAGTTGTTCGTCAGAGTCGCTGACTGCGTCACCGTCGCCGCGGCACCGGCGGTTGCCATGCCGGTCACCGCGGTTGCCGCCGGCGACCCCTCCGCGGTCAGACGATCGCCCAGTTGTCCACCGATCACGTGCGTGATGCCCGAAATGCCGTTGGCCGCACCAGCGCGGATCGCGCTGGCGCTGCCGGATTGCAGCGTGACGGTCGCCCGCCCGATGTAGGACGTGTAGTCGAGAATATTTTCCGTGCCCTGCCCCTGAATCTCACCGGCCAGTTCGCCGTCACCCACGATCTTGTAATGGTTGGTCCCTTGCCCGCCGATAATTCGTTCAATGTTGTAGGCCACGACCTTGTGCCCGCTCGTGTCGACCACCTCGACCTTATTGATCGCTTTCTGGTCCGCCGTGTTGGTCACGTATTTGTTGACGCCTGCGTCCTTCCACTTGGCCTTTTCGTAAATCGTGAAGGTCAACGCGGTGCCCGGGCTGATGGCGGAGAAATTGAGCGTGCCGCCGGTGACCGGAAGCGTGGTTCCGACACCGAGGACGGAATTGTCAACGGTAAACGTGGGTCCCCAGTTGTCATGGAAGCGGAAAGTATTGGTCGCTCCTCCCGCCTGGATCCGTTCCACGAATTTGATGTTGTTGAGCGTGTTGGCGCCGACCGTCATCTGGATGCCAGTGCCCGCACCCGCGCTGGACCGAATGTCGAATTCGGTGTTGCTGGCGATCCTCGCGACATCCAGGATGTCGACCCCTTGGTCGGCGCGCTCGACGATCGTATCCCCGAGCCAGTCGGAGACCTGCAGGAAAGCGTAGAAGTCGTTGCCACGCCCACCAGCAAGGATGTCAGCGCCTGCGCCGCCCTCGAAGATGTCGTCCCCATCCTCACCGCTCAGGATGTTGGCTAAGTTGTTTCCAATGAGACGATCGTCTTTTGCGCCGCCCACAAATTCCTGGATGTTCGCGACTCCGCCGAGCGCACCCGATCGAATTCCGGTGGTTCGGACATCGTTGGAAGTCAGCTCGGTCCGCACCGCGTTGGTATAGGCTCGAGCGGCGAAGAGGTTCTGTGCCTGGGAACTGCCGATCGGGCGTGGGGCCGTGATGCTGGTGCCATCGGACAAGGTAAAGGAGAGGGAATAAGTTAAGACGTTGCCGGCGCTCGTCACTCCGTCGATCGTGCCCTCGAGATTGGCGCCCCGCATCATCACAAAGTAGTTATGGCCGCTGCCGCCCACGATATTCTGGACGTTGGACGCCGTGAACACGTCCGCCCAGGAAGGAGCCGTGTGTGAGCCGGTATTCTTGAATACCTGCACTTCGTTGCGGCCGACAATCTCAATCACTAATTCCGACGTGAACGCGCTCAGGTTCAGCGTATTGCTCGCACCGGCGCCCGCTTTCAACGTTTCGACGTTTTGGGCCGTGATCTTTTTGCTCGCGGGCGCGGCGCCCGAATCGCGCTGCCCCCGTAGATCTTCGCGGTCGGGCCAGCACCGCCGCCGGCATCCTCGAGGTCGATTCGCATGTTCTCGGTGATGCCCGACAGGTCCACCGTGTCGGCGCCGGCGAAGCCGTTGATCGTCGTCGAGGCGGCGACGCTGCCCCAGCCTTGTACCG
Organism: uncultured Planctomycetales bacterium; assembly: GCA_963826795.1. GTDB lineage: Bacteria > Planctomycetota > Planctomycetia > Pirellulales > Pirellulaceae > CAWGYT01. The sequence continues at coordinate 128,830 of CAWGYT010000003.1, forward strand.
CGAATTCGTCGGGCGTGGTGTTCCCATTGAGCACCAGATTGGATGGTGAAGCAGCGATCGGTACCGCCGCCTTCCCAGGCGCGGTCGCCGAGGTCGTGGTCACGATGAATCGCCCTGACCCCGTGAGCACTTGGTCGGTCAACAAATGGGCGTAGGCATCAAAGCTGTTTTCGGAGATCAGCGAGTCGGGCTGAATTTGCCCGCGTTGCACCTCGAGCACCCAGTCGCCATTCAAGGCGGCGTTGCCAGTTAAGTCATTGGAGGCTGCGACATCCGCACCGGTGAGAGCCCGCAGTCGGTCCACAAAGTCAATGCCCCACTCCCCATCGGCCACGTTGCAGCCGTAAAGCAGAATGTCGGCTCCCGCCGCCAGCGCCGACTTCCATCCAGATACCTGCTCGGCATACTGTTCCAGCGTGTCGCCACTCAAACGTGCATTCCCCAGACTCAAACTACCGCTTGAACCGTGGGAGAAAACGTGAATCGTGGAGACGTCCTGGTAGCGACTCAGCGTCTCGCTGATCTGCTCGGCCCCGTCCCGGTCCGCCTGCAGGATCACCACGTCCAGATTGGGCAGCGAGGAAGCACCGGCCGCGTCCGTCCCGACGGCTGACGATACGCTCGCCAGTTGATCCAGACTCTGAATCAAATCCTGATAGCCCGTGACCGCCGCATCGACAAAAACCACGACGCGCGAGTTCCCTTGGGCTGTGGATACCGACTCGTTGGTGCCGGTCACTTCCTGAAGCCGCGCGGCATCTGCGTCCGTCGCGAAGGGCGAATCCGTGAGATCAAATCGGATCTGAGCCGGCTGCCAATGCTCCGGCAGGCTGGCTTCGGCCGAAAAGGCATCCGTCGCCAGCAACGCCCGCGCCTCAAGCAACTCGGATGGAACGAGTTGTCGACGCGGTCGCTTCGTGTTTCTCCGCAAGTGTGCTTGGGAGGAATCCACAGGCTTGCCGATTCGGCGGCGTTTACGTTGAGTCATTCTTGGTTAATTCACTTTCTATCAGAGCCACAACAGATCGCAGACGAATTGTTGTCAGCAATCAATTCACGCGTGTCGAGTCTCTCGTGAACAATGCGGCGGCTTGTGGCAGACAAGACGAGCAAAGCTGAAAACGGCGACTTCGTTGTCCGCTTGCCCGTACGTAAGCGAACTGACCGTTTCACAGACTGATCCCCGAGATCGAAAAGAGACAGTGATTCACGCCGAGAGAGGAGGCGTAAATTCAGGGATCGTAAAACGGCGTTGAGCGCAGGAATTCTTCCGTGCGTTGGCTCACGTCAGAAGAGCCGTCCGAAAATCGCTGGATTCTTGAGTGGCCTAAGGGCATGCGTTGCTCCTGATCTCTTGCTCCGCCGTAAGTCGGCGGTTAGCACCTGGTGGATCCTTGCAGATAGCAACCACATGCCACGTGTCACGTGTCACGTGTCACGTGTCACGCGCAAGCATCCGGCTTGTCGCATCTCGCACGGGAAACCGTTCGGGCGTCGAGTCTGGCTGATCCCCACGCGGAAAGCAAGCAAGCGATTCAAGTTTCCTTCAAAGAATTTTCCGCTGAGCTGCGGACGTAGTAGCCGCAGTCGGGGGCATGGGAGGGTCGGAAGACAGGATGAGGTTGGTCACAGCGGCTCTTGTTCGACATGCTCCCGGGAGTAGTCTGGCGCGGCGTGTGCTCTCTCGCCGTCGTGTATTTGGCCGTTTGGCGGCACTGTGGCTCGGGGGAAACCTCGCCCGCTCGGACTGCCACGCTTGCCTGGGCTTCCGTAATCTCCTGGACCACCTTGTATTCCCGCTTGGCCGCGACGAGGCGAAAGAGCTGGCACCGCATGAAAAAAAACTTTCGGCTAACTGGGCTGAGCTTGGCAATGGGACGGTAGTACTACGGCGCGTCGGTGCTGTGTGACAGCTGGAAATTGGGGGTCGGTGCGACGGGAGGGCGAGGCTCCCGCCGAGCCGTCAACGCCTTGGACGTCGATTCTTCAAGCGGCTCAGCAGTAGCTTCGCCCTCCCAAAGCAACCCGAATTCGTAGCAGTAACGCAGCACTGGTTGCGAGCGGCCCCCTGCCGATCGCCAAGACACGGCGGGTCGCCGTTCCTGTACGCAAGGCGCCTTCGGCCATCACTCCCAGCGCGGCGTGCACGCTTTGGGCGCGAGGGTTGCCATTCCGACGTCCGCAGCGCTACGGGGCTAGAACAAGTGATACGCCTTCGCCTCCCAGGCACGCTCTAATGCGGGATCGCCAGCCCGCCGCAGAAGGTCGTAATAGCTGTAGGGATATTTGAACACGTGCCCGATGTCCACGGCGTGGTCCCCACGCTTTTCCCAGTACGCCGAGTTGGTTGGCCGCAGATGGCTGGGCTTGTGATCGGGATAACGCTTCGAATTCGGTTCCGGTCCTCTGCGCGTGACGGTCACGTACTTGCGCAAGGCCGTGCGGCAACTCTCGGCCAATTCCACATCCCCCATTGCCGCCAGCTCAACCAGCGCCTGGCCGAAGGTAAGCATATGTCCGGAGAACCCCTGGCCGAAGCCGACGAACCGATCGACTGCGGCGTTTGCCTCGCGCAGAACGAACTGCGATGCGGCTGTCGTGTCGGCAAAGGGCGGCGGATTGATGGCCGGGTCGGGTTCCACGTCGTGCCAAGGTTTGAAGGACCGGATCAGGGAGCAGACACCGTTAATCCGCTGGGGCGTGGCAGCCCTGGGCAGCATGCGGAATGCCTTGATTGCCAGCATGGCGAAGATCGCGTTGTGTCCGACCTCTCGCAGGACTTCTCCTCCGTCGGCCAGTGCGACGCCGATCTTATCGATTTGCGACGGCTCGGGATCGGCGTCCGGGAAGGGCCTGCACAGCGCCGAAGTGGCCCAGTTGAGGTCGAACAATTCCACGATCCGCGACGTCGTTCGCTCGTCCAGTTGGTTGTCAACACATAGCAGGTGCGCTGCCACCATGCTGGCGCCGCGGTGACCGTTGGCGAAGTAGTCGGACTCGTGGGCCCGGGCCAGCGCATTCAGGCCGAGCAGCAGCAGGCGCCCGTCTGAAGGATCGTGGTCTTTGCCGGCTGATTCTCGGCCGCCCAACAGCGCGCTCGTCAGTAGCCCACCGACCGCGGCTGTCGTCCGTTTGGCGAAGTCTCTGCGGTCAAGGCTGCCGTTCATGATGCTGCCTCGCTCGAACAAGAAACGCGAATCGACAACGATCCATTTCAACACCGTTGTCGCGACGTAGACCAGTCTAGCAGAATCGCGCGTCGGGCGCAGATAAAGGGGATCGCGGTAGGGACGACCGTTACCGGTCGCCCCCCGCACAGATCCGTACGTGAAGAACTACCTCATACGGCTCCTCCGTCAGGTCAAACGATCACGAAACGAGTTTCGCTACCAGTCGTCATTGCCGTGCCATGTGAGTGACACGAAATCCGGCACTGTGTCCGGCATGTCCACGGCAGATCGACAACAGTTCCCTTCGGTGACTCCCTTTCCTCGACGGACTCCGCCACTGCGGATGCAGTTTTGTTCGCCCGCGTCGTCAGTAATACGAAGTCATCTGACTTCCCATCCACGTCCATGCCAGCCGTGCCCTCAGTGAGGTTCGCTGACCGTCCTCGACGTCGCCGCCAAGGAGCCGATGGGATCTCCCGGTTCTCGCGCTTGGAGTTTCCATACATGCACCAGGTCTTCGACCCCGTCGCGTCCGCGGGGTGCTCGCCAGCGAGCGCACCCAACGGTGTTGCCTTCCGCCACCTGAACGACGTCGGCACACGAAATGAAAATCTTTCGGAGCTCAATACTGGGCCTGCGTGTGCCCCTGCCGTTGCTACACCCAACGTGTTACCACGATCAGCGTACGACTCAGGGCCAGCGTGCCTGGCTGGGGCTTCGCTGTAAGACTCTTTCATTCTCAACTCCAAGCCGGTTTATCCCGGCGCTTTCTCAGGTCCAATTTTCCAGGCGAATTACGGCAAATGCGCAAAAGAGTGACGTGAGGGACATCGATGATTGGGTCCCTCTTCGTTCGTCGGATTCCGATGTGAACGGGCAAGACATGCACTTGTCCGGAGGGACGGCCTGGAGGACCCCATCGCCCCGCTTCGTTGGCCTTCGCGTTTACGACGCCAGCCGGTGACGCGGAGCGGAGGATGGAGCGGCCAGATGGGCGAAGATCCGCTCGATCTGGTCGACTTGTCCGTCGCGCGAAAAGTGGGCCTGGACCCGCTGCTGTCCTGCGACCCCGAACTCTTCCCTCAATTGCGCGTCGTGCAAGAGTCGGATGACGGCTTGGGCGAGGGCTGCGGGGTCGGCCGGTGCGACGAGCAGGCCGGTTTGCTGATCGAGCACGCATTCGGGTACTCCGCCGACCGCGCTGGCGACGACGGCGCAACCGCTGGCCATCGCCTCCAAGATCGAGAGGGGCAGATTCTCTTCCCGTGAGGGCAGTACATACAGATCGAGCGCGGCGAGGACGCGGTTGATGTCGTTCCGGCTGCCTGCCCAGATGATGCGATCCTCCACCTGCAAGCGCTCCGCCTCGATCTTGACCTCGGCCGCGTACTCACTTTGCTGACTGCCCACGACCAGGAGTCGAGCGTTGGGGATTGCCGCGCGAATCGACGGCATGGCCCGCACCAAGTAGACGAGGCCTTTCCGCGCAATCACATCGCCGATCACCGCCAGCAGCAACTCGTGGGATCCAACGCCCAGTTCCGCGCGCACAGCTTGGCCTTCCGAGGCCGGCACGCCGGCAAAGCGGGCGATGTCGATGAAGTTGTGGACGACGTCAATCCGATTGAGCGGAACCAGATTGAAGCGATGTTGAAAGCGGCGAGTCGCCTCCGAAACGGCGATCACTCGATCATTAAACATCCAGTGCAATTGGAAGTAACGATTGTGGGCCGTCGCCACGCACGCGGGGATGCGATACAGCCGTCGAAGCAGCACGCCGAAGAAATTCGCGCTGCTCATATGCGTGTGGACAACGTCGATCTGCTGAGCGCGAATCCAACCCGCGATCCGCTGCAGTTCGGTCGCGGGCCAGCGTTTGAGCGTCGATTCGAGCACCTCAATCGGCTCGCCGCGCACCTGATCTGCGATCCAGGAACCGGGACGACACACCAAGGTGATTCGATGGCCGCGCGCCGCAAGCGCGCGAGACAGCTCCAGGCAGTTGACCACGGCACCGTTGACGGCCGTCCCCGAGACAATCTCCATGATCCGCATCGTTAGGCACTCCCTTGCGTCGAATCGTTACTCCAGCTTCAACTGAAACGGCTTCGTCGTGGCTCGGATCGCTTGCTGCGACTCGTCCGGCTCCGCCAGGACCGCCTGCAGTTGCACGTTCTTACGTTCCCCGCCTTTCGACTCAGCCGGAAACGTCAATGGCAATCGAAACTCGGACTGACCCACGGGCACGGTCACCGCCACCGGCGGGTCGTTGGCGTCCAGACCGATCAAGCGCACGACAACGGGCAGGTCAAAGTCGGGATGCCGACGAACGGTGCCCTCGAGGATTGACCCCGGCTCGTCCCCGGCCGGCACCGACATCGTTTCGGGCAGGTCGACATCCAGACCGACCGGCTCGATCGCGGGCCAGTGTCGAATCGGCGTAAATGCGCTGCGACGGACTTGCTGAGCGTCCTCTGTTAACAAATCGGCTTGCAGCGAGAACGACCATGAGTGAAGGGGGAAATCGCTTGGCACGATCAGCGTCACGGTGGCTTCGGTCTGGTCGCTTTCCAGCACGGTATCCTCGACCAACCGTAGTTTTCGGTCCACATCTTCCACCTGCCGATTGTCCTCCTGTTTCATCGGGGTGCGCTGGGTCGTGAGCAGCGCGAGTCGAACCGGGCCCCTGCCGCTTGCAGTTCGCTCAAGCTGCACCGCCAGCGACCGCCGCGTCCCACGCGCCAGATAGTGCGGGCGGCGGTCAGGCGCCCACTCAACCGCGAGCGGCGCGGGTGACGTCACTGCCAGCGCCAGCTCGTCGCGCAAATGGGGTTGGTATTGTGCCCCAGGAAAGTCGTTTGTGACAAGAGAAAAACTCCGCGGCCCCGACCGCGCTTCGTCCGGCAGCGATCGGAGGCGGGCGGAAAAGACGCCCCGCGCGTCCGACGCCGCGACCAACGCCACCAAACCGACTTCGTCCGACGCCAGAATCTGGCCCGACTCGAGTTGCACGACGGCTTGGAGGGCCGGCGTGAGCGACAGCTGCACGTCCGGTACCTGCCCTGACCGCTCGATCGACACGGGAACGACCAGGCGAGCTCCCGCGGGCAGATTGAGGTGATCCTGCTCCAGGACCAAGCGTGTCGAGCCAGGGGCCCGCGGCCCGACCCACAGTCGGTATGCGTATTCCGGACCGAAGCGACCGATGAGGCTCGAAATTCGAACCCGGATCGGGCCCGCGGCAGGCAGGTCCAAGTCGACACCCGGATCGGCCGTTCCCGCCTGATCGTCGCCTCGGACGAGCACCTTGCCGTCGCCATCCAGCACCTCCAGGACGGCATCGAGCGGGCTTCCCCAGCGTTCGGCGAACAGCTCGATTCGCAGCGAGGCGGCCGCCGGCACGTGCACCATGTATTCATCGACCTCGCCCTTGCCGAGCAACTGGCCGTTGATGGCCAACGGCACCTGAGGCGGACAGGGAGCGGCCCTGAGCGATGCCTCATTCAATTCCATCACTCCCGGCTCGCTGTACCGCACGCGCGGAGCGGCGCCTGTCAACCATTGAGCCGCGTCAACGGGCCAAGCGACCAAGCCGACCTGCTGCCCGGCACTTGAGGGAGGCGGGACGCGCGCGGCCGCGGTGAGCGAACTGCCGGGCAACAGGACCGAGGGGGAGCCCGTCGCGGGCACCGCCAAGGGAAAGACCTCGTCGGCAAAATCCAGGTCTCCCAGCTTCAAGCGAAACCAGCCCGGCGTCGGGCCCCGAAACACAACATCCTGCAGCTCGACGCGATACAAGCCGTCCTCGGGCAATTCAACCACCAGCCGAGTGTCACCAAAGTATTTCCGCGATGGCCTTGCCGTTCCCAACAGTCGATCGGAGGGCGAGACGAGACGCACGACGGGCCGCACACCGGAACCCAGCCGCTGACCCTCAAGGTCCACAACCAGCCGCTGACCGGCGGAACCGTGAAATCGAGTCGCGCGTGTTTCCGCGCCGGTCAGCTCGCCGTGCAACGCAACCGGGAGTGACACAAGTGTGTCGCGAAATGCCAATTGAGGCAGCCGGTCGATCCCGATCGCCAACGCGTTGGAAACGCCCTGACTGGTGACGACCCGCAGCGGATAAATCCCGGCCGGGCCCTCCGCGGGCACGGACACATGCAACTCGACGTCTTGTTCATGCACGGCCAGCACCGTCGTTTCGACCGGAAACGGCAGCGGCAACAGAATCCGCGTCGATTCGTCAAGGTGCTGACCCTGGACCACGATCCGCGTCGTGCTTCCCAGCTGCAGCCCGCGGGGCGCGACCTGCGTGACCTGCGGCTCGACGGCGCCCAACAGGCTTGGACTCAGAGAAACGATGACGCACGCCAACCGCGCGGAGCCGAAGAAACACCCAAGCCGGCTCACGACCCGCCGTGGGAACTGACACCGCTGAATGACGACCATCTGTGCCTCGCGAGGGAGCGGGAAGTGACCTTGGTCGAGACCCTGAGTGGAGGGCGGGGCAGGGCGTCGTTTCAACGCCGCGGGTCGCTACTTGGGGCCAAACGGATCGTCCGCGAATGGATCCTCGAACTCGCCCGAGTCAGCGGCCCCCGGTGCATTGGTCGAATCGCCGGACGGTGCGGCGCCGGACGGTGCCGCGCCGGACGACGAGTCCCCGGCGCCGGGGCCGAATGGGTCATCCGAAAACCCACCTTCATCGCCTGATGCGTTCGGTGCTGAATCCTCGGCCCCGGGTGCGAACGGGTCAGCTGCGTCTTCGTCGCCAGCAGCTCGGTCCGCCGGCGCGGCTTCGGCCGGCGCCGCGGCGTCGGTGGCGCCGGGAGCGAACGGGTCATCCGAAAATCCGCCCTCATCGCCCGCTGCATTCGGCGCATTCGGCGTCGAGTCGCTCGCCGCGGGACCGAACGGATCGTCGGAGGGGCCGGCCTGCTGCCCCTGGAAACGATCGAGCATTTGCTGGCCTTGCGGGGGAACCGGGACCGCGGGCATCAGCCCCCGTCCGAATGCCCGCAGCGCGGCACCCATCGCGCTCGGCTTGGACGGGGGACTCGGAGCACCCGCGGGACTCGGTGTGCGCGGGGCGGCGACCGCAGGTCGATCCGCCACACCGGACGGCGCGGCCGGCTCGTCCCCGAACTGAAAGATGTCCTCGCCTGCGACCGGAGCTTCTGCCGCGGGGGCGTCGGTTTCGGCGACTCCCGAGCCGAACGGATCGTCGTCCCCAAAGGCTTCGCCAGGGTCGTCTGCCGTGATCTCCGGACTCGCCAACGCATTGGCGGCGGGTCCGCCCGCGGGCCTCAGTTCCCCGCGACCCAACAGGCCTGTCGCATCCTCTCGGAACGGATCGGTCGCCTCAACCGGGAGCGGCGCCGCCTGGTATTCGACTTGCGCCGCCGAGGGACGAGGCCGGCTGCGCGGGCGGGCCACGGGGGTGGGCACGGGGTGGGCGGGTGCCGGAGGGACGACCGCCGCCACCATTTCGCGGGGTAGCCGGCGGGCCTCGCGCCGATATTTCTCGACCGTCAGCCGATCCGAACCCTGGACCCGTTCGAGAGCACGGCCCACATCCCTTCGCCCGAGCGCGACTTCCAGCTGGGCTCCCATCTGAAAGTCGGGCTCCGCGAAGTAGCCCAACCGCTGCTTGGCCAGCCCCCGAAAAAGGTAGATCCGCGGATCTCGATTGTCGTAGCCCGAGGCGATGTCAAAATTCTGAATCGCCGACTCGTAGCTGCCGCGGTAAAACGCGTGGACGCCGAGCCCATAGTACTTCATCGCCCGTGCGTCGCTGCCGGCCGCCTCGGCCAGCGGGATCAGCAGCAACAGATAGAGGAATGCGACCCAACGACCCTGACCCAACATCGTGTATGCCTCCGTTTGCGATAACCTCTAGACATCGTAATTCCCCGAACTTCAAATCTCAAGCCGAGGCGAAGAGGCGGCAAGAACGAAGCGGGGGCCGAGAGGCGTCGTCGAGGCGGACGACAGGCAGACCCGCAGATCGGGCCCAGAGACACCCGGGCGGCTCAGGTCGACCGAGCCGATGCGGCGAGCCAGCTTGGCCCCCAGTGACCACGGAGGAAGCGATTCTCCGCTGCTAAGCACAACGCACTGACCTCGGTCGACCTGAACCGTCGGTGGTTCCTCTTTCATCGAACGCCACGGCACGATCACTCAAACCGGAACCCTGACGACGGTGCGGGTCCCAGCGGAAATTTCGATCGCGGATTGCGTTGTAGGGATGACGTATTTTGGACGACGTCCGGCGAGTTGACCTAACGCAGGGGGAATCCATGGGACGGGTGCCTCCGTGAGCTGTCGTGGCGAACAGCACCCCGTGATTCGTCGAAGACCGCGTTCGCGAGCAGTTCGCATGCCGAACGACCGGGGTGCTCCCCAAAAGAATGGCGTGCTTGAATTCCCTTCGGGGTCTCAGGAATCGTTGCAGGGTGGACAGGAATTTGCCGATAGTTCAACCTGTCCAAAACAAGTGATTCGTGTAGACTATGATTACGTTGTCGAACTCAACAGCGGCAGATTCCGGCGGAGGGACCAATAATTAGCGTTGGCCGGGATCAACCTAAGGCAAGTGCATAGCACGCCCGATCCCCGCCATTCTCGCAGCGACTCCACTCGTCGCAAATCGGCCGCGAGTTTGACTTCAGCAGGCTGTGGTTTGTTTCTTCGGAACAACCCACAGCCTTTTTCTTTGCGCGGCGCGAACGTTTTGCCTGCTAGCGTTTCGGGGCAAATGGCGCAAATGGCTGGATCGCGGTTCTGTCTGGATTTGTGCGGCCCGGTTCTGCTATAAGTTCGCGATGTGACCTACCTCGCTTCGCCGAGGTTTGCCCGACTCGGTGCGCGGAACGTGGACCGGCGGCTCGGGCAAATCCTACGCCGCCCCTGCCTAGCCATCCTGCCATGATCGAGCGATTCCCGACGATTCCCGTTTCGCTGATCGTTCTGCTGACCGTCGGCCCACTCGGTTGTGGTACGACGCGCGACAAGCTTGCCACGGAGCAACTCTTGATGTCCGATGCGGTCGATCGAGCGGTGGCGCGAATCGACTTCAAGCCCTTGGCGGGCGAGAGCGTGTTTCTGGACACCACGTACATCACTCAGATCAAGGGAACGACTTTCGCCAACGCGGATTACATCATCAGTTCGTTACGGCAACAGATGGTTCTGGCGGGCTGCCGTCTGCAAGACGACCGCGCCAAGGCGGACTATGTGGCGGAGGCCCGAGTGGGGACGTTGGGTCGGGACGCATACGACGTCAATTACGGGGTGCCAGGCAATCAGGGGCTGTCGGCCGCGGCCAGTCTGGTCGCGACGATCCCCTTGCCCAGTCTGCCGGAGATCTCGCTCGCACGCCAGACGGACGAGATGGCCGCGACCAAGATCGCGGTGTTCGCCTACCACCGGGATACGCAAGAGCCGGCTTGGCAATCGGGCGTCAAGGTCGCCACCAGCAAGGCGCGGGCGAAGTGGGTTTTGGGGGCGGGGCCCTTCCGCAGCGGTTCAATCTACGATGATCGACTGGATCCTGAACTCGGTCAGCTCACCACGAGCCCGCTGGAGAAGGCCAAGGGGCGGGATCCCAGCCCGGAGGACGACGACTATCGCGGCATGTTTGTCTGGCGGCGCGAGCTTCAAGCAAAGCTTCGTCCGGGGGAATCCGCTGAACATCTGGCCGCGGAGACCGAGTCATCGTCCACGCCGCTGCGAGGATCGACGACCGACGGCGATCAGGGCGTCCAGCGGGCGGAGTTTAGTTCGGGAGTGCCGCAGGCGTCGGGCGAGGCAGAACCGCAGGTTCCTGCCGACCCGGCCGCACCGCCCGCGCTCTGATGGGCGCGGCCAAGCGGCCTGCCTCGCGTTCGGCGGAGCGCGACCCACTTGCGTCAGGGCATCTTGATCGGCATAACCAAGGCGCCCAAGATCGGGCCGGGCGGTTCGAAGATCGCCACCCCGGAAGTCGCCTCTCTCTGCCGCCCGCGGCCCATCCAACGATGACGACTGCGCACGACGACGATCCCGCTGACGAGCAGGCGCTGGAGCTGCTTTACGGACGCTTGAACTACGAGCGTTCCGACCAGATGCCGTACGACAAGGCGGAGTTCAAGTTGGATCGGATGCGCCGGTTGCTTGCGCGGCTGGGCGATCCCCATCGCCATCCGAATATCGTGCACGTCGCCGGCACCAAGGGGAAAGGTTCGACCTCGAACTTTCTCAGCGCGATGCTGACCCAAGCCGGCTACCGCACGGGCTGCTACACGTCCCCGCATCTTACGCGAATCGAGGAGCGTTTTGCGGTCGATGGCCTGCCCTGTACCGGCCGCGAGCTGACGGAACTGGTCGAGCAGGTGCGGCCGGCGGTGACGGAACTGGATCGTGAGGCACGGGCTCAAGCGACGGAGGGCCCCACGTTTTTCGAGATGACGACCGCCATGGCGTGGCTGCATTTCCAAGCCCGCGCCGTTGACTTCATCGTGTTGGAAGTTGGACTGGGAGGACGGCTCGATTCGACCAATGTCTGCGAGCCGCGGGTATGCCTGATCACCAGCATCAGCTTCGACCACATGCGGCAGCTGGGCAATACCCTGGCCGCCATTGCGGGCGAGAAGGCGGGCATCATCAAACCAGGTGTCCCGGTGATCACGGGCGTCAGCCATCCGGAGCCCCTGGAGGTCATTCAGCGGGTGGCGGACGAACAGCAGGCGCCGCTGGAAAGGTTGGGGGTTGATTTCGGGTTTCAGTACCATCCGCCGCGGGATGTCACCCGCGCGGATCTGGCCGCGATGGACTACTTTCGATTTCAGCGAGGAATCCGGACACAGATCGAAAGTCACATTTTGATGTCAGTTCTGGGCGAACATCAGGCGGCAAACGCCAGCCTGGCTTGGGCCGCCTGCGACGTACTCGCGCGGCAAGGCACCGAGATTCCCGCGCCGGCGCGACGCGCTGGCGTGTCGACCAGCCACTGCCCAGCGCGGATCGAAGTGTTGCGGCGCGAGCCGACGGTCGTCATCGATACCGCTCACAATACCGCCTCCATTCAGGCGCTGGTGAAGGTCCTGCGAGAAAGTTTTCCGCTGCGTCGGCGGACCCTGATCCTGGCCGCCACCCGCGAAAAGGACGTCGCTGGGATGCTGCACGAACTGGTACCCGAGTTCGACCGCATCATCTGCACCCAATACCAGAGCAACCCCCGGCAGATGCCCGTGGACGAACTGGCTCGACATGCACGCCGGATCGCGACCGCCGAAGGCAGCCTCGTCGAGATCGTCCGAACCCAGAGCCCCCAGGCGGCATGGCAACTGGCAGTCCGCGACTCGGACGCCGACACGTTGATTTGTGCCACGGGCTCGTTTTTTCTGGCCGCGGAGATGAAGGCCCTACTCAACTCCTGACCCGGCGGGCATCGCCGCCGGGTTCGAATTGAGCTGGGTCTGGAACCACCGAGGGAGTGAACGCGTCGCCAGGTGGAGAATCAAGCGGAGATCTTGTCCAAGATCCGACCCATTTCCTGGCTGTCAAAGGCCCGCGCGGTGCGGGTACTGACGTTGCCCAGCGAGGCAAGATGCAGCATCAATGCCGTCGCGGTCTCGTCATCGGGTGCCTCAAAGATGATCGCGCCGTCGAAGGGTCCCAAGGTCCAGAAGATATCTCGGACCTTCGCGCCGTGCGCCTCCGCCACCGAACGAAACGAGTCAGCTCGGTGCCGCGATTCCTTGATCCCTTTGGTTCCTTGATCGGTGAATGACAAGGTACTGACGTAAGTGGCCATCATGTTTCTCCTTGGCTCGTGAAAATAACAGGGGCTCGTGAAATTAACAGGGGCTCGTGAAAACAACAGGGGCTCGTGAAAATAACAGGTTGACCAAGAGGAAGATGCGAACCCGAGCTTACTCGTGCCTCAACGCTTCGATCGGGTCCATCATTGCCGCTCGTCGGGCGGGATAGAGCCCGAAAATGACACCGACGCCGATTGCGATTGCCAGCGACGCGGTGATCGACCACAGTGCGATCCGAGGCTCAAGTTGCAGGATGGTGGGCGGAAGTGCCTTCATCATGTCCGGGAAAAACCTCAGCAACAGCATGCGTACGAGGTCGACGGTCGGACCCACCAGGAACCCCAGCGCCACGCCCAAGCCGCCCCCGATCGACGTGAGCACGACGGCCTCGATCAGGAACTGTTGGATGATGTCGCGTTGTTTCGCGCCCAGCGCCCGGCGGACGCCGATCTCACGCGTCCGTTCCGTGACCGTGGCCAGCATGATATTCATGATGCCAATTCCGCCCACAATCAGCGAAATCCCCGCAATCAGGATCAACAACAAGTTGAACATCATGCGCATCAATTCGGCCTGCCGCAAGAGCTCCTTGGGTACCACCACGCCGTAGTCGGCCTTTTCGTGATATTGCTCCATCAAGCTGCGAATCACGTCGGCCGCCTGCTCGACCTGCTCCACCTCGGGGACGCTCACCGTGATCTGACTCAGCTCGACGATTTCGCCTTCCCGACTTCCCGAGCGGCTGGTAAACACCATGTCGCCGATCCGGGAACGTAGCGTGGCCAGCGGGATATAGACGTCCAGGTTGAATTCTTGAGCGGCGAGGCTGCCGCCGATCGCCGCCGAGGGATCACGCTCGGCGGTCACGCCCACGATCAGGTAGAAGTCCTTGTCCATCCGGATCGCTCGGCCGAGCGGGTTTTGGTACGGGAACAGCGTCCGCGCGGTTTCCCAGCCCAGCACGGCCACGTTTTCGGCCGGCGCCGAATCGCGTGCCGTCAGGAATCGGCCGCTGGCCAGTATCAGGTGGTTCAGCGAGGCGTATTCCGGTGTGCAACCGACAACGCGCGCCTCGACCGCGCGATCGTCGTACCGCACCTCACGGCGAATCTCTCGCATCGGAACCGCATCCTGCACGATCGGCAGATTGGTGATGATCCGCTTGTAATCGTCACGCAAGACACCGTAAGAAATGAACATCCCGCCGCTCGAACTCGAGGACGAATCCTGGGGCGGCTTGACGCTCCGCACGATCACATTGTTGGCGCCCAGGTCCTTGATTTGCTGCTGAGCCTGATAACTGACACCTTCGCCTAGCGCGACCAACCAGATCACGGCCGTGATCCCGATCAGAATGCCCAGGACGGCCAGCCCCGAACGAAGTTTGTGGAGCAGCAGGCTAAAGAAACCAAGTCGGAGCGAGATCAGCAGATGTTGGAGCACAGCGGGCGATATCCGGCGTCAATTGTGGCGCGTCAGTTTCAGGCGGCTTCAGTTTCAGGCGGCTTCAGTTTCAGGTGGCGTGGAGTGGCGGAAAGACGGAGCGGCTGCGGGTCAATTCGCCCCGCCGGAGGGCGGCCCTGCCGGGCGGCCCGGACCGCCGGGGCGATCCGCTGCCGGTCCACCGGGACCGCCACCCGACGGGAACTGCTGACGCATTTTTTCCAGGTCGGAACTGTCGATGAATCCGTCTCCGTCGGTGTCCATCATGTCAAACCGTTCCCGCATCGGCTCGGGGGCCTCCTCCCGGCTGACCTTGCCGTCTTTGTCGGTATCGAACTGCATCAGGTTGCCGCCGCGCGGACGACCCCCGCCCGCGTTGCCGCCCGCCTCGGGCGAGCCACCGGCGGCGCGAGGACCTTCGGCGCCGAAGGGCGCGCCCACGCCAATCGGCGGCGAGGTCGCTTCGCCGAACCGTTCCTTGACATTCACGGCCTCGTCCTGTGCCTCCTCCAATGTCGCCCGGGCCTCGGCGACAACGGCACGAGGATTGAGCAGAACCTCTTCCTCCGCGACGAGTCCCTCTTTGACCTCAATAAATTGATCGTTGCTCGCCCCCACCACGATTGGTCGCTTCGTGTAGCCCTCGGGGGTCACGACCCAGCAAAAGAAGTTGCCCTTTTGTTCCACCACGGACGCGACCGGCAGGCTGAGCGCGTCGGTCAGATGGGCCACCAGGATCTCGACCTCCGCCGTCATCCCGGGACGCAGCCCTTCCGGCTGGCCGTCGATCCGCACGATCGTCGCGTACTCTTTGACATTGGCAGAGAACCAACCTGACGGCTCGGGTTGGTTCGCGATCGTCGTGACGGTCCCGGTCATCTCGCGATCGAGGATTCGGATCCGCGCCCGCATGCCGGGCTTCATCTGTTCCACCTTCGACTCGTGGACGTTCACCTTGACCTGCATTTTGGTCAGGTCCGGCAGGCGCAGAATCGTTTGACGCTCGCGCACCGCCGCCCCCTCCTCGACCGAGGCCTGTTGTTGGCCGAAGCGACCCCCGCTTTCGTTCGCGTAGACGACCATCCCATCCTGATTGGCCGTGATCGTGCACTGAGCGATTTGCGACTCGAGCCGCTTCAGCCGAGCCTCTTCCAAATCGAAGGAGGACTTTTCGGAGTTCATCTGAGCCTCGGCCGTGTCCCGCAGGCTCTCCAGTTCCTGCAACGTCTTGACCTTCGTGAAGTCGACCAGGACCGCCTTGGCCGTGCGAGCCGAGTCAAGCTCCAAGTTGGCCCGTGCCACTGAAAACCGCTGGCCCTCCAGCTCTAGACTGCTGACGTAACCCTTGCGAAACATCCGCTCGGCGTGCTCCAGCGAATTCTGGGCACTGCGGAGGTTTTCCATCGCGATCGTAATCAGCGCCTCGGCGTCCTGAATCAGCTGCTTGTAAGTGCCCTCTATGTATTCGCGGACAGACAGTTTGGCGACTTCGTAATTTTTTTCGGCCTGGATCTTCGCCGACCGCGCCTTCTCGTAGGCGATCCGCTGCGTGTTGATCTGCTCGTCGAGGGCCGCCGTGTCAAGTTCAACCAACTTATCACCGGCCTTGACGGTCGAGCCATCCGGGACGATCCACAAAATCGAGCTCCCGCCGGCGACTTGGCACTTCATTTCCAGATTGCTGGCGCTTTCGACATTGCCGTCCTCGGTCACCGTCACCAGCAGCTCGCCGGGAATCACCGTGTGCGTAAAGACGGACTCGCGCTTCCGCGAAGAAAGGCGATCCAAATACTGCCCTGATCCCCAAACGGCCGCAGAAAGCAGCCCCAACAAAGTCACCAACAGAAAGAACTTGCCAACGAAGTTCGACTTCCGCGAGCTGGAAGGGACCCCCTCACGGCTGGACGTTTTCGCTGGCGCAGAACGGCTGTCGGATACCTTTGTTGACATCAATTGACCCCCGGGGAAGATAAAGTCGCTCGGACCGCGTCGTCGACTATTATAGCCAGCAAAGCTGCGGCCGGCGATCGCCAAGCTGGAGCGAGAAGAACCCCGGATGGTTGAAGAGGTTTCGCAAACGGGCGAACAAGCCCATGCGTGACCGCGAATCCCTGGGCGAAGCAATCGGGTGCGGGATGACGATCTCGTCGATCAGAATCCCAGACGGACGAACGCCCGTCAGCTCACTGGCACAACGGCGTTGGGATCGACGCTGCTTGGTTGCGGCGTCAAGCCCAGCCGGCTGTTGGGCCCCTCATCCGGCCTGCGGCCAGCTTCTCCCGCTCGGGGAGAAGGGACGTGGGGCAGTCCCGAATCGGGGGAGAACGGCCACCTTCTCCCGAGCGGGGAGTAGGGACGTCGAATAGTCCTGCGGCCACGGCATTGGAAGCTCACACCCAATTGCTCCCATCGCAGGCTGCCAGAGATCCTGAACATCAAAGACAAAACAGTAGACAAAACAGTAGACCCCAGCGTTGCAGAAAAACTGCTTTGTGGCCAAGCCTTCGGGAGGGCGAAGCTCCTGCTGAGCCTTCTTTGACAGCGTCTTCCGCTCCTGCGGCTCGGCAGGAGCCTCGCCCTCCCGGTGCGCCTGGATCTCACCGGATGTGAGATCCAGCAACAAGCGATGGCAAGTTCGAAGACCCCTGGTTTTCTCCAAAACAGTAGACTGTCTTCCAAAACAGTAACAGTAGAAAACAGTAGACTGTCTTCAAAACAGTCGGAGTGTTCGCCTTGGTTTGTTGTAGACCGTCTGGAGTGTTCGCCGTCCAGCTCGCCGCCGCGATCCGCACCCGCAGCCAAGCTGGTGTCACCCCTCTGCCCCCACCGAGCTTGCTCGGTGGTCTTGCTGATTCTGCACTACAGTCGAGCCGCCGAACTCCGCAGCCCCCTCCGAGCTTGTCTCGGTGGTGCTGTTGATTCCGCACTAGGCAGGCGAGGCGCCCGACGTTCCCGCTGTCTCCACCGAGCGGGGACAACTAGACGGTCTACGTCACGGGGACAATCTCAGACGGTCTATACTTCCGCTCAATCTCAGACGGTCTACTTCCGCTGGCGGGGACAATCTCAGACGGTCTATTCTTCCGCTGGCGACGTCGGACGGTCGAGGTGCGAATGACGGCCGCTTGCGGTATCGGGAGGGAATCGCTTGCCGCGATGTGCGGTCGAAGGCAGGATGGGCGGCGAGGCGAGGCGAGGCGACGATCGCAGGGTCAAGTCGACAAAACAGTAGACTGTCTTCAAAACAGTCGGAGTTTTCGCCTTGGTTTGTTGTAGACCGTCTGGAGTGTTCGCCGTCCAGCTCGCCGCCGCGATCCGCACCCGCAGCCAAGCTGGTGTCACCCCTCTGCCCCCACCGAGCTTGCTCGGTGGTCTTGCTGATTCTGCACTACCAGTCGAGCCGCCGAACTCCGCAGCCCCCTCCGAGCTTGTCTCGGTGGTGCTGTTGATTCTGCACTAGGCAGGCGAGGCGCCCACGTTCCCGCTGTCTCCACCGAGCAAGCTCGGCGGAGGACCACCGCGGTGCGTTTCGGCGGTAGTGCAGAATCAGCAATCCGGCCGAGCAAGCTCGACCGGGCTAGAAAGATCCAAGAAAGATCCAGACGGTCTACTCACCCAGAAAGATCCAGACCAGAAAGATCCAGACGAAAGTTCCAGACGGTCTACTCACCGGTTGTTCGGGGGTTTCCGGACGACAAGTCCATCCGCACCAGGCGACGCGGGTTTGTCTGCGTTAAGTCGAAACGTCGCCCGGCAAGCCGAGATCGGAGTTGCACGGAGAGTTGCGGCGGACGTGTGGAGCAAGATACTGCCTGTCGGTCAAGGAGGTCGCCTGCTTGCCAGGCGTTGTCTCATGCCGAGTTGATCGGGACAAAACAGTAGACTGTCTTCAATGGCGTCGTAGACCGTCTGGAGTTTTCTGGAGTTTTCTGTCTCGATCGGTTTGTTGTAGACCGTCTGGAGTTTTCTTTCCTCTGCTGGAGTTTTCGCTGTTGTAGACCGTCTGGAGTTTTCATAGTCTGGAGTTTTCAGGCTGGCGGCGTTTATTGCCGCTGGCCTATTCTCGCGCTCGTCGCTCCTCGCAGGTCGCGTATTCACATGTCGAAAGGCCGCGTCAAGGCACGAGACACCGACGAGCCGCCGTCGTGTAGTCCAGCTCGCCGCCGCGATCCGCACCCGCAGCCACGCTGGTGTCACCCCTCTGCCCCCACCGAGCTTGCTCGGTGGTCTTGCTGATTCTGCACTACCATCGAGCCGCCGAACTCCGCAGCCCCCTCCGAGCTTGTCTCGGTGGTGCTGTTGATTCTGCACTAGGCAGACGAGGCGCCCACGTTCCCGCTGTCTCCACCGAGCAAGCTCGGCGGAGGACCACCGCGTTGCGTTTCGGCGGTAGTGCAGAATCAGCAATCCGGCCGAGCAAGCTCGACCGGGCTAGAAAGACAAAACAGTAAAGACAAAACAGTAGACTGTCTTCAATAGAGTCGGAGTGTTCGCCTTGGTTTGTTGTAGACCGTCTCGAGTTTTCGTCTCGAGTTTTCGCCGTAGACCGTCTGGAGTTTTCGTCTCGAGTTTTCGCCGTCGTGTAGTCCAGCTCGCCGCCGCGATCCGCACCCGCAGCCACGCTGGTGTCACCCCTCTGCCCCCACCGAGCTTGCTCGGTGGTCTTGCTGATTCTGCACTACAGTCGAGCCGCCGAACTCCGCAGCCCCCTCCGAGCTTGTCTCGGTGGTGCTGTTGATTCCGCACTAGGCAGGCGAGGCGCCCACGTTCCCGCTGTCTCCACCGAGCAAGCTCGGCGGAGGACCACCGCGGTGCGTTTCGGCGGTAGTGCAGAATCAGCAATTCGGCCGAGCAAGCTCGACCGGGCTAGAAAGACAAAACAGTAGAGTGTCTTCAATAGAGTCGGCGTGTTCGCCTTGGTTTGTTGTAGACCGTCTCGAGTTTTCGTCCTCTTGTAGACCGTCTCGAGTTTTCTCGTCTCTGTTGTAGACCGTCTCGAGTTTTCGCCACAAAGCGCCGCCCATGAGGAGTGCCGTGAGACGCGAGGCCGCCGTGCTTTCCGAGACGATAGACCCGCATTCCGTATTTTTCAGACATTCGTCACGAAATGAATTGCACCCGCCGCGGAAAGGCGTAGAACGCGGGCACTGGGACCTCTGCGTTTGCCGTCTGGTCCTTTTTTGGCAGCACAGTGAGTGGTGCAGCGATGTGGCTATCACAGACGAAAGGTCCGTCGTTCGCAAGGCGGACTGAACGAAAATGAGACGCAACCTATGCCTCATGATCGCAGGCGTGGCCCTAGCCGAATGCCTCGGTGCGCCGACGTCCGCCAGCATCGTCGTGCAGATCGAGTTCCGGATTGATCCTCGGCCGGCCGACACGGGTTGCTCGAGTCAGTCCGCCTCGTTGCCATCCCCGGGCGATCGAAGTGACAGCCCCGAACGGCCTTCGCTGGGGAAGGGCGACGCGTCCGGCATGTCCTCCGACGGCGATCAAGTTCTTCAGCAGACGCCCACCTCGGCGGCAACCGCCGAGAGCTTCCTCTGGAAACCCGCTGTTGGTGACCAGGAATTCTCGTTCCGTTATCTCGTCATCTACCCCAACCCGCCCGGCGAGGGTCCTCAGCGACCACCGAAGGCGTTCGTGGTGAGCACGTTCGCTGACTAACTGATTAGTCTTTCGGCTTCCGGTCAGGATAAAGAGTGAAAAGGAAAAAGAAGATGACAAAACTTACAACTCGATTGACGGTGGTAATTGGATTAGCGATAGCAGGAGCCTGCCAGCCAGTCTGTGCAAGCATGGTCTTCGACATCAACCAACAGACAACGGGGTTTGTCGATGGGCTTTCCGGAGCCAGTGAGTTCGGCCTAACCGATGGAACTCCGGGGGGCAGTGTATGCCCACTCTGTGACTCGGTCGTGAATTTTGCAACGTACGCCAATCCAACTATGGCGGATTGGGCTGACTGCACTGGGAGTCAACCCCATCGGTGTCGGTCAAACGTCCCCAGGGATGACGCCAGGCGTGGATACGAATGCCAAGTGGGTGTTTTTCTACCAGATTCAAAACACAAATCCTCTGGGTGGCACAAACGCTGTTCTGGAGAATTTCAACGTGACGAAGGGAAGTACAACCGGCGACCCGATTGACGTGCAGCCGTACAACTCGGCTGGATACATCGATGGCTGGGGCATTGCCCCATTCAGTGCAACTCCCGGGCTGGACGTCGCCAAATGACTGGGTACCAGCTCTCAGCTGAAGCCAAGGACATTACTCTCGGCAGAGGCGAAATAGCTCCGACGACTGCGTTTGGGACGCTACTAAGCGGCCCATCTCCGATTGCAAGCGTCTCGGTGCGGGCCGGGCAAGTCGCATACGCTGGAGCACTGTTTCAGTTTGACCCTGGTATGGAGGGTGTGATCCCACCGGACGCGTATTCAGATCTACTCATCCTCACGTCCAACGACCGATACGCCGGGATTGTCTGGGCGGAAACTGAGTCGCCCGGTGGCTTCGGTGCGGCGGGCGATGTGGCGGGAATCAAG
The DNA here is from genome assembly GCA_963826795.1 of uncultured Planctomycetales bacterium. Taxonomy (GTDB): domain Bacteria; phylum Planctomycetota; class Planctomycetia; order Pirellulales; family Pirellulaceae; genus CAWGYT01. Next base: position 149,794 of record CAWGYT010000003.1, read on the forward strand.
AATGTTGCTATTCCTGAGGCATCGAGTATCGCCATTTGGTCGCTGCTTGGCCTTGCCGGGTTTGGATTCGGCCGGTTTCGCAACTAGGCTGACCGAGCGGTCGAATCGTATGAACGAACCAGGCCGGCGGCGTTTATTGCCGCTGGCCTGTTCTTGCGCTCGTCGCTCCTCGCAGGTCGCGTATTCACATGTCGAAAGGCCGCGTCAAGGCACGAGACACCGACGAGCCGGCGTCGTGTAGTCCAGCTCGCCGCCGCGATCCGCACCCGCAGCCAAGCTGGTGTCACCCCTCTGCCCCCACCGAGCTTGCTCGGTGGTCTTGCTGATTCTGCACTACCAGTCGAGCCGCCGAACTCCGCAGCCCCCTCCGAGCTTGTCTCGGTGGTGCTGTTGATTCTGCACTAGGCAGGCGAGGCGCCCACGTTCCCGCTGTCTCCACCGAGCAAGCTCGGCGGAGGACCACCGCGTTGCGTTTCGGCGGTAGTGCAGAATCAGCAGATCCGGCCGAGCAAGCTCGACCGGGCTAGAAAGACAAAAACAGAAGACTGTCTTCAATAGAGTCGGAGTGTTCGCCTTGGTTTGTTGTAGACCGTCTCGAGTTTTCGCCGTCGTGTAGTCCAGCTCGCCGCCGCGATCCGCACCCGCAGCCAAGCTGGTGTCACCCCTCTGCCCCCACCGAGCTTGCTCGGTGGTCTTGCTGATTCTGCACTACAGTCGAGCCGCCGAACTCCGCAGCCCCCTCCGAGCTTGTCTCGGTGGTGCTGTTGATTCTGCACTAGGCAGGCGAGGCGCCCACGTTCCCGCTGTCTCCACCGAGCAAGCTCGGCGGAGGACCACCGCGGTGCGTTTCGGCGGTAGTGCAGAATCAGCAATCCGGCCGAGCAAGCTCGACCGGGCTAGAAAGATTCAGACGAAAGATCCAAAGAAAGATCCAGACGGTCTACTCACCGGTTGTTCGGGGGTTTCCGGACGACAAGTCCATCCGCAGCAGGCGACGCGGGTTTGTCTGCGTTGAGTCGAGACAAGACAGTCGACTGTCTTGGTTTGTTGTAGACCGTCTGGTGTTTTCGTGAGACCGTCTGGAGTTTTCTTTGTCGGTGTTTTCTCTGTGTTGTAGACCGTCTGGAGTTTTCTTTGGAGTTTTCTTGTTGTAGACCGTCTGGAGTTTTCGTCTGGAGTTTTCTGGAGTTTTCTTGGAGTTTCCGGCACACTGGTTGGCATGCTCTTTGCCTTCGCGCTCTACCGACGAGGTTCCGTATGCGAGGCGGTTCTGGCTCATGCCACAACTAACGCCCTGGTCGCTGCCTACGTGCTGTTCACAGGCACTTGGTCATTGTGGGCTTAGCGCGGCCTTTTTGCGATCTCGAGAGGACACAGGACCAACATGCTCGTGATGTCAAGCCGCGTTGCTCGGGCCATGTGCCTGCTTTGCCTGACGGCCCTTGCCATGTCGGTCTACCTGTCGGCCGCCTCCTTGACCGGGGGCTCGATCCCCGGTTGCGACGGCCAGCAGGGATGGGGCTGCGGTCAGCTGCTCCAAGGACGATTCGCTAGTTGGTTTGGCCTGCCGGTCAGTCTGCTCGGGACGGTCGCCTATGCGGCGCTGCTGTTCTGCCTGGGATTGGCGGGTAGCCGCTCCAGCAGCCACCCGCGACGGCTGGTCGGTTCACTGATCGTGCTGCTGTGCCTGCTCTGCGCCGGTGCGGCCATCTGGTTCATCGGCCTGCAGCTGGTGTATGAGCGGCAGATATGTCCCTACTGCATGATCGTCCACGCCTGTGGCTTGACGCTGGGAGTCCTGTGTCTTGCCGCGATCGACCGGAGCGCTCAACCACAGCCTGCCTCGCGTCGCTCGCGACGTCACACCTCGGACTCGTCCGCGGAGGTGCTGTCGCTGCAGCGTGCGGCGGGCCTGGCCGGCCTGGGGCTCGGCGGGCTGATTCTGGGCCAGCTGCTGATCGAGCCGGCCCGCTATCGGATGGATTACTTGCCCGAGCCCAAGGAGGGCGTCGAGCGTGCCTCAACCTCGGATGGGAGAGGGCCCGGGACAGAAAAGACCGAGGCCGTCGGTCGCAAGGGCGATCAAGCTGCCAACCCGCCTCCCAGTCAGATCCCAGCCCCGCCGCCGAACGCCGACGATGACCCGGACCAGGCGAGCCGCGAAGAAAGCGACCGAGGCGATTCGACCGACCGGAGGGGCTCACCGCCACCCATCTCACGGCAGCCCGACACGGAACTGGCGGCGGGTCGAGTCCGTTTTCATCGCGACGACGTTCCGCTGCTGGGCGAGCCGTCGGCGCCGCGGGTGATCGCGTCGATCTTTGATTACAGTTGTCCCGTCTGCCGTACGATGCACCAGCGGCTGAGCGAGGCCGAAGCGAGATATCGAGGCCAGCTGGTGATTGCTGCGATCCCCGTGCCGATGCATCCTGACTGTAATCGCTATGTCACGGTCCGCGACGAGCAGCATCGTGACTCGTGCGAGTACAGCCGGCTGGCCCTGGCCGTGTGGAAAGTGAATCCGGCGGCGTTCGCCGCCTTCCACGACGAATTGTTTGCCGGCGAAGCGCCGCCCAGCCGGGAAGCGGCGAGACAATTCGCGGGGGACTTGGTCGGCCCAGAGGAACTGGAGGCGGCACTGGACGACCCCGAGCTGGACAAGCTGATCGACCGCAACGTGTCCTTCTACGACCGGCTCGATCGCGGCTCGGTCCCCAAACTGCTCGTGCCCGCCGGAGCACTAAACGGCGCCCCCAGCACCTCGCAGCTCTTCGGCTTTCTGGAACAACAACTCGGCGTGACGCATGAGTAGTCGGGATACCGGATACGGGCAACTCCGATTTCGACATCCCATCTATCTGTTCGGCGTTCCGTCCAATTTTGCCGCTCTGCTCGCGCTGCAGAATTGGTGGCTGATTCTATTTTGGTTCGCGTTTGCCGCGCCGATCCAATGGGCCCGCTTGCGGCGGGAGGACCGAGTTCTGGAAGCGGAGTTCGGCGACGCGTTCGTTGAACTTCGCAAGCACACCTGGGTTTAGGCCCGAGACGAGCGCCACCATCGTGAACTGCCATCCGTCTCGGGTGACACCGCCTAGGGCTTTGTCACAGCTTGATTTTGGGGTGACTGGGGTCGAACGAAGTGAGCCCCCAGACCGCAATTTTCCGGGGGCTCACTTCGTTCGACCCCGGCCACCCAACCCTCAATTTCAGCTGTGACAAAGCACTAGGGAGACTCGGGCGAATCGGGGGATTCTTTTCCGAAGGAAGTCTGGATCACTTCAAAATCGGGCAGCATTTCTTCGGGAACGCCTTCGAAGGCATCCTGGATCCATTCCTCTGGCAGCGGCGGCGGGAGGGACTCCTCGGTTTCGGGGGGAGTTTCCGTCACGGCCTCAAACAGCGGCATGTCGATCCATCGACCTTCTTCGTCCAGTTGCATCAGGCCCGTGTCGCGGTGGAGCCGCATCCGGTTGGCGTAGTAATTGAGCCAGACGCTCATGAAGTTATTCTGCGTGGATCGCAGGTCGGAAAGCGCGGTCAACAGGTTCAACGCCGCGGTGGGACCCAGTTGGGAGGCCGGCTGGCCGGGCTGAGGTGGCGGCGTGGGCTCGTTCAGATCCTCGCGGGTCAGATCCACGCGTCGAATCGCGATGACGACCGCGCGACGCTGGATTTCCATGTTCACCTCCAGCTGTTCCATCACACGGATCAACTGCCGCAGCGAACGATAGGTCACGTCATAGAATTGAATCAGCGAACGTCGATCTTGCTGATAATCGATTAACGCCTGGCGATAGTTATTTCGCTCCAACAACCTCGTAAAGGGTGGATCGAACTGCAGACCTGCCCGGATGGTCGAGTTGGCACCTCGAAAGTCGATCGGATTGTCGCCGACCGTCCCGATATCACCCGAGATGCGAACGCTCAGGTCCGAGCGGAGCGAGCGGGCGTTGAATTCAATCAAGCGCCACGAGTTCACCAAGGCGGCTCGATTGTTCATGATATCCAGCCGGTAAGTCGTCGCGAATCGAAAGGCGGTTTGCGCGTCGATGTCGACCGGTTCGAGGACGATCGACTCGACTCGGGCCCGCGCCTGCACCAGAGACAGCTCCTGGACCAGGGCAATCAGGTCACGTAGCCAGACAACGATCGAATCAAGCGATTGGCGGGGGTTATTCTGCTGGAGCGAACCTTGAATCTCTTCCAGCAGCGGGCGTTTGCGATCGAGACGTTCGACAAGGCCGACGAATGATTCTCGCAGGGTCTGAACTTCGCGCTCGAATAGTCGACCCTCGGCGGCCCCCATCGTGCTGACTCGCGCCGGCACGCGCTCATCCAGTACTTCCAGATCCAGCAGGACATTTTCGGCGACCGCTTCGACGCGACTCAGCCCCGCGTTGGCCGCCGTGAACACTTCGGTCACGGCCGAATCGCTCGCTTCCGACACCACTTCTCCCAATTGATCCTGGAGATCCTCCAAGGCCGACTGCGCGGCGGTCGTCCGCAGATCGATAAACTGGAACTGGCGGATCAGCTGATCGTCTAGCTTTACGCGGATGTCGGGAGGCAGGCCCAGCGTCCCGGTCAGGTAATTCTCGATGGCATTGTCAAAGCCGTTACGCGCCTGCAGCAACGTGGCACGCTCGGTTTCGATGTTCTGTCGAAACTGATCCACCTGCGTCAGGTCGATGATCCCGGCTTCGAGGTTCGCTTCCAGCAGCGAAAGGGTTCGGATTTGGGATTCCAGGCTGACTTCCGTATTGCGAATTTCTTGCAGCGTTTGCAGTAGCCCGATGAAACCGCCCACGGTTCCCGCTCCGCCACCGGCGAAGCCGGCGCCCGCGCCGCCGCCGGTGCCACCGGCGCCCGCGAATCGGCCGCTTCCGAATCCCGTGGCCGCACCCACACCACCCAAACCGCCAGCTCCCGTCCCCGAGAAGCCCGTCAAGCCGGTGCCGCCCAAGAATCCACCCTGACGGCTCGCCCCCCCAGCCCCCGATTCGCCGATGGCGATGTTCGTATAAAACCCTTTGCGGTAACGTGCGTACGCTCGCAGGTTCCCCAGCAGCGTCCGCTCCACGATCGTCAACCGTTCCAGCGCAATGTCGCGGCCGGCGTTGCGAAGGAACGGCTGGAACAACAGAAACGCAACCGAGGACGAGGCCGTGTTGGTATCCGTCCCGCCAAAGGACCACATGAACGAGTTCACGAAGTCGATCATCAACGACCCCGCCGTGGCGAAGTTGCGGGTGACTTGACCGGCCGTATCCGTGCCGACACGATTGGCGCCTCTCTGAAGCGGATTGAATCGCAGTCGACCGTCGTTCTGGATAAACGAGTCGTTGCCTCCGTAAAACTGCGTTTGCAACCGAAAACGTTCGGTCGCGACGTCCAGGGCGGAAAGGTAGATTGTTTCAAGCTGTTGCTGGTGATCGGGCGAGTGCATGTACGCCAGCCGCAACGCGCTTGGCACGGAGAGCACGATCTCGGCTTCGTCAGTCAGCGGAACGTACTGCGCCAAATAGTTGCGCCAGGTCGGGTTTTCCAGTCGAGTTCGATCGCCCCATTGATGCCAGTACGGCCAAGCGCGTTTGTTGTCCACTCGATGCATGAACTCGTGCGACGCGGGGTCGTCCGGCGGCATCGGCGTCGTGTCCTCCGGATACGGATCGAAATAGCGGCCACGCGGGTCCATCTGAATCCGAAACGCGGGCAACGCCCATCGCGGATCGGACGATTTTTCCGCTACCAATGCCTCGACATTCCGATCCGCCTGCGTGCGGTAGTATTCGCGGCTACAAGAGGTCGTGACAAGCAGGCAGAGCAACAACGTAATTCGACCCCAAGCCGGGGCAGACAGATGAGACATGGCGAGTCGTCCTTGACGCCTGTGCGAAATCGGTGGGAAGGGGTCGCCGCAGGAACGTCCGTGATCGGCGGGGCGCCGGATGAGGAACACGCAACGGAAGTCGTGCAGCGAGGTGTGCGGCAGCAACGCTATCAACCCATGCTCAGCGGCGGTAGCGTTTGCTGCGGTCGTACGTGAAGGAGTGGTTACAACGGTTTATCGGCCGCCCGACGGCTGATCTCCAGTTCCAACCCTCCCGAGGACCACTCGATTCGTCCTGTCCCACCGTCCACAAGCGGCCGCCACCGAGAACCCCCGGCCGATCAGCGAGAATCCGCGTCACGCGGCTGGGTTGCCCGGCCCTGGGCCCATTTTCGAAGCCCTTCGAGTCGCCGCTGCGCTTCGAGATAATAGACGTCGTCGAGCGATGACGAGTGAGCGGCATAGACCGCCGCTCGCTGGGATTCCCAATCGTCCGGCAGGGTGATCTGCTCCATCTGCAGGAAGCGATCCAGCAGCAGGTCGGCGATCATCTGATGGCCCGTGATGGACGGGTGGACGTGGTCGACCAGCAAGAACCCGCCGGGGATACCGTCACGCGATTGGTGCTCGAACAAACCGACGACATCGATCAGCGGCGTGTTGCTTTCGGCGCAAACCCGCTGCAGCACTTCGCGCAGAGGCTCAGTGACACGCAGCGGGCAAACATCCAGCTCTTTGGCACGCCGATATGCCGCTTTCGCATCCTGAATTCGTCCGGCCGAATCGTAGGACTTCGCCAGATCGTAAACCAGGCCGGCATGCTGATCGTCAATCCGATTGGCTTGTTCCAGCAGCTCGATCGCGCCGCTCAAGTCCTTGCCGTATCGCTCACTTGCCTCGCTTCTTAAGGCCTCCCAACGCTGCCGATCTTGGACGCTCAAGCCGGCTCGATGCTCGGACTTGAAGGGAGGGCAATTCCGTAAATTGCTGACCGGGTCGACGATCCACAGAGGAACGTTCGCCCGGCGACAAAGCGCGATCATGCGTCGCAGGTTAAATTCAAAGTGCGCAACGACGCCGGACGTCCAGTCCGCATCCCGATGATACTGCTCAAGTCCCCCCAGGTAGTCGAGTCGCGCTTCCACCTCGTCGGGCAAGAGCGTCTTTGGCAGGCTTTTCGGCGACACCGCTCGCCAGCGATTCCAAGTCGACCAAGCCACGTTAAAGCTGCGCGACCGGGTGGCTTGCCTCAGCACCCATTCCCGCGCTGCGCCTCGGGATTTGATGTGCTGGTACGTGCGTTCCTCCAGAAACTCATTGTGGCCGGTGTAGAGCACGATCAAGTCGGGCTGATAGCCGAGCACTTCCTCGAGAATCGGTACGAGTCGATAGCTGGCGTAGGAAATCCCGCCACAGTTCACCACCTCGAACTGCCGCGTCGCATCGGCCAGCTGAAGGCTGAGTTCGAACCAGGTGGTGAACGAAGTTTCAATCGCGTAGGGTCGACCCTGGACCGTGGATCCGCCGAGGCAGAAAATGCGAAACTCGCGGGGGCCCTTGGTTGCCCCGAATGATTCCGGGCGAAAACAGAGTTGTCGTGCCGGCGGAATCTCGAACCGAGCCTGATCGGGATTCAAGACAAACAGCGGACGCGAGCCACGAAAACCGATGAACGGATCCGTCTGCTGTTCGGCGCCTCCCACCCCCTGCCAGCGCAGAAGAATTTCGACCCCCAGAAAAGGCAACAAGGCGAGGGCGACGGCGAACAGTCGGAAGCCGATTCGTTTGGAGCGGGAAAGCGGCGTTGCCGACGGCTCGATCGCCATGCTCGGAAGGGGTTTTGCCACAGAGCCACCGAGAATCCGTCGAGAAAGTACGGACGAGCAAGTTAGTTCTCGGCCGCCTTGGGGAGTTGCGGATCGACCAGCCCCAAGACGCCACGACCTTCCGCGATCCGGTCCTCGACGGCTTGACGCAGGATCTCGCTGTCGGCATCCCAGTATTTCTTCAACAGGTCGGCCGCCGGTTTGTCCAGCGGGCGCACGATTCGAAAGCCGACCGCGAGCGCCGGCTCGTCCGTGAACCACCAGGGACTCCGGGGAAGATTCGGATCTTCGTTACGCCAATCCTCGGTTTGAGCTCGCGCGGCGCTACGCAACGTGGCGGGGTCGTCCGACCAACTGCCTCCGCGTATCACATGCGGGAAGGGCTCTGCTGCCCACTGAGTTGCTTGCTCGGACGTGACGGTTTTGCCAGCCAGCTCGGCATACGCCTCCGCCCGATAGTGATCCAGCACGAACTCGGCCACGTTCCCGTGCAGATCGTGAATTCCCCACGCATTCGGCTGCTTGCCTCCCACGTCATGGTACGACTCGTCTGAATTGTCATAGTACCACGCGTATTCATCCAACTGGGTCGCGTCGTCGCCAAAGCTGTAGGCCGTGGTGCTCCCTGCGCGAGCGGCGTATTCCCATTCGGCTTCGCTCGGCAAACGGTAAATCTGCCCGCTGATCAGACTGAGCCATTTCGTGTATTGCCGGGCCGCGAAATGACTCATCGTGACCGCCGGCTGGCGTGGTTGCTCGCCCAACACGAACGTAAAGCTGGGATCGTAAAGAGGCGTCGGAATGGTCACGGCGTCGACGCGATTGTCCGCCGTCACCTGCCGCACTGATTGCGTTTCGAAGTTCTTGAACAGATCATACATCTGCATGAAGTGCCGATACTCGGCCCAGGTCACTTCGTACTTGCCGATCCAGAAGGGCTGGAAGGTCACTTCGTGTTCGGGCCCTTCATCCGCATGACGTTCCGCCTCGCCAGCCGGGCTGCCGATCTTCGCTGTACCGCCTGGCACGGGGACCATTTCGAACTGAATCTTCGTCCCGGGGATCGCGACGGTGTAGGGGACCATGTAGCCGCGATCCGTTTGCACGAAGCGACCGCTGGCCGGCTTTTCTGCAACGAGCCCCAGCGCCTCGTTTGCCTTCAGGCCGGATGCACCGCGAGCGATGTACAGGGCGGCGATGAGGGCGAGCAAAGACAACCGAGTGAGGGTTTCAGTGAGCTTGGGCCGGGCAGGAGCGGAGGATGGGCGGCGGAGTGGCATGGGGTGAACTTCTTTCTCTGAGGGCAACGGCACGGACAGCTTCGATTTTATTCCGGATTCGAGGCAAGGGAAATAAAATATTCGGAGAGGTTAAACGTCCAAATTGCGAACGTCCAGGGCATGCTTTTCGATGAATTCACGCCGCGGCTCGACTTTATCGCCCATCAGCACGCGAAACATCTCGTCGGCGGCTCCCGCGTCTTGCATTCGGACCTGGAGCAGTGTCCGATGTTGGGGGTCGAGCGTCGTATCGCGAAGTTCCTCGGCGTTCATTTCGCCTAACCCTTTGAACCGGGTGATCTGCAAGCCTTTTTCACCCGCCGCTCGGACCGCGGGCAGCAAACTTCGAAAGTCCTCCAGCGCGATTTCGCTCTCCCCACGCCGCAGCACATAACGTGGCTCTTCGATACCCGTCCGGTCCTGGGGAATCAGGCACTGGATGTCATGTCCCATGGTCGCCAGATCCTCCAACGCGGAATTGATCGTCCGAACCTCGAACAATTCAATCACATTGATCCGTTCTCCCGGCTTGCCGTTGCCCGCGGGACCGCTGGATGCATCAGTCCCGGACGCGTCCGGACCCGCCGGCTTGCCCGTGGTCCCGTCACCGGTCCCAGCGTCACCTGAAGCGGCGTCACCCGAAGCCGCTCCATCGGCCACGTCGTCGTCGTCGCCTTCCATCCTGGCGCCATGTTCAACGCGTTGTTCTTCGATGAACGCATCAAGTTGTTTTCGAGTGTGGATCCAGTATTCCCGGTACCCGACGAACACGTGATATACGGGCAGCTGTCCGGTTTCCGGATCCTGTCGCAAGGCATGGGCGCGCAGTGAAACTCCCCGCCGTTCGAGCGCCAGCAGCGAATCTTCGATGGCTGCGAGGGTGCGGCAAATTCGCTGCATCTCGTCGCCGCTGATCAGGCGCCCGCCACCCAGATCCAGCTCGGCATCCGAGAGGCCCTTGTCGAGCAATTGTCGCTTCATTTCTTCTTCGGTCTGCACGTAGTACGTGCTTTTCTTCTGGCGAACCCGATAAAGCGGCGGTTGCGCCACGTAGACGTGACCTTTTGACACGAGTTCGTACATCTGGCGATAGAAGAAGCAGAGCAAGAGGGTGCGGATGTGCGAACCATCGACGTCGGCGTCCGTCATGATGATGATTTTGTTGTAGCGCCGTTTCGAAATATCCTGTTCGGCCCCAATGCCGGCTCCAATCGCCTGGATCATGCTCCGGACTTCTTCGTTGGCAAGAACCTTGTCTTCGCGCGACTTGTAGGCGTTGATGATTTTTCCGCGGAGCGGCAGGATGGCTTGAAACTCACGTAGCCGGCCGCCTTCGGCGCTGCCTCCCGCCGAATCACCCTCGACCAGGTAAAGCTCGCAACGCTCCATCTCCTTGCTGATGCAATCCCGCAGTTTCCCGGGGAGTCCGCCGCCGGACAACGCGCCCTTTCGTTCGCGGAGCAGCGCTTTGGCTTTGCGAGCCGCCTCCCGTGCTTCGGCGGCCAGGATGCCTTTTCTGACGATGACTTTCGCGGACTTCGGATTCTCTTCGAGATATTTCGTCATGAATTCGCCGAACGCGGAGTTCATGATGCCTTCGACTTCGCCATTGCCAAGTTTTGTCTTCGTCTGACCCTCGAACTGCGGATTCGGAATTCGCATCGAGATCACGGCCGTCAGCCCTTCGCGAAAATCGTCGCCGGTCGGCACGATATCTTTGAAGAAGTTTTCTTTCTTTCCATAAGCGTTGAGCGTTCGCGTGAGTGCTGAACGGAACCCGGAAACGTGCGTTCCACCTTCGTGCGTGTGAATATTGTTAACGTACGAATGCACGTTTTCGGTGTATTCACCCGTGTACTGCAAAGCGACTTCTAACCCGATTCCTTCGGAATCCCCTTCCAGGTAAACGACATCGCTTTGGATCGCTTCGCTCGCACGGTTTAGATACTCGACGAATTCCACGATTCCTCGTTCGTAGTAGAACTCTTCGCCTTCATTATTGCGTGCGTCCAGGAAGTTGATTTTGATTCCGCGATTGAGAAACGCAAGTTCCTGCAGACGTTTGTAGAGCGTATCGTAGGCGAATTTGACGGTCTGAAATATCATGCTGTCCGGCTTGAAAGTGGTCCGAGTCCCGACCTTTTTCGTCGTGCCGGCGCGGTTTACCGGCCCGACCGGAATGCCCCGCTTGTACTCTTGTTGATGGATATGGCCATCGCGATAGACCTCGACTTCGCACCACTCGGAAAGGAAGTTCACCACCGTGACGCCGACGCCGTGGAGACCGCCTGATGTCTGATAGACTCCTTTCTCGAATTTGCCACCGAACTTGAGCACCGTCATGACGCCTTCCAGGGTCGAAACTTCACGGCCAAGTTCATCGGAAAGCTGCTCGTGGCGATCAACGGGAATTCCACGCCCGTCGTCTTCCACGGTCACCGATCCGTCCGTATTGATGGTCACCGAAACGCTCTTGCAGAAGCCTGCCATCGCTTCGTCAATCGAATTGTCGACCACTTCGTATACCAAGTGGTGCAATCCACGCACGGTCGTGTCGCCGATATACATACTCGGCCGCTCGCGAACATGCTCCAGATCAGACAGGTGCTGGAGGTCTTCCGAGGTGTACTCGGCCTCTCCACGACTCCCGTTGCTCTTGGGTATCGGATCCTGTTTCGGATCTTGATTCGGATCCTGATTCGGATGTTCTTGTTCAGTCATCTAAGCATTCACCCAATCTTGCATCGCGCGATGCACGCTATCGTGTTTTGTGAGGGTTCTCAACCGCGTTAAAAAGGGGTCTGACCCTCTCCGGGCGAAGCCCTCCAAAGGGTCAGACCCCTTTTTAAGACCCCATTTAAGACCCCTATTTAAGACCCCATTTAAACAACGCCTAATCCCACGACCCGACCGTAATCCGCAGATCCCGGATTTTCTGGTCGGGAAGATGTTGTTCGAGCGATTTCAATAATTGACGTTTTTTGAATGTGAGTTCTTGCACGACGACGGAATTGCGAACGAAAATTTCCAACACGCCTCCTCGCAACCGCCCCGCTCGGCTTTGCTCACTCAACGGTCCACTCGCCTGTTCCCAAGCCTCCGCGAATTGCTCAAAGCTGATCAGCCGGGCATAGCCGCGGCGTGCCATCAGCTGTGGAATCACTTCGCCCAGCCGAGTCGGGCCGGTATTCTTGCGGGGTTGATTCGCCTCGTACGCCGGTTTCATCCTGGCTGACCTCCTTGTACGCTTTTGAAAAAGGGGTCAGGTCCCAAAAGCCGGAACGGCCCTCTGGGTGCTTCGCACTTTCGGGACCTGACCCCTTTTTCCGACCCGAATCTCGACGGTGACACAGCACTACGTTGAACTTTCGGCAGTTGCCGCGACCTTCACACCACGGTCACGAGCCAAAGGCATCACCACGTAGCTGTATCCGTCATCCGTCTCGTACAACGCCGCGCTGTCGGAATCAACGATGTCCAAAGTAAACGTCTTCTCCGACTCGAGCACTTTCAGAAAGTCCGTGACGTAGCGGTGATCCAGGCACAACACCAGTTCGTCACCGTCGTAGGCGATCGGCAATTCAACTCGAGACTCGCCGACGTCCGCGGTGACGCCGGTCAGCACAAGCGAACCCTTTCCGAAGATGAAGTCGATCCCTCGGCTCTCCCCGCTGCTGACAATGGCCGCTTGTCGCAAAGCGCTATACAGCGGTCCCACCGCCAGCTCGATCTTCAATGCGTTGGATCGATGCGGCAACACATCGCGCCAACGCGGATAACGTCCTTCGACCAGGCGGGTTACGATCGTTGCCGTAGGACAACTGACGACGAAATCGTTGCCGCGGGACACCAACCGGATGTCGTCGTCCGGATGATGCAGCACACGCTCGATCAACTGCATACTCCGGGACGGGACGATCGTCATGAAGTCCGTCGCGGTAATCTCGCCTTCGCGAGCCAGGGGACCTTCCATCTTGGCCAACCGTCGCCCGTCGGTTCCGACCGCCGTGATCGTTTCCTCATCGAATTCCAGCAGAACTCCGCCCAACGCATAGCGACTACTCTCGGTATCGGTGGCGAACAACGTGCGCCGAATCAACTCCTTGAGCAACCGCCCTTTCACAATGTAGTAGCTCGACGCGTCGAATCCCGCCACATTCGGAAATTCAGCCGGGTTACCCGACGGCAATTTGAATCTGCTGCGATCCCCGCGAACCAAAATCCCTCGCCCGTCGGACTCAATCCGTAGTGTTTCGTCGTTGCTTTCCCTCAGAATGGATCCGAATTGCGTGACCGAGAGCAAAGCCTCTCCCGGAACCTCGGCCACCTGATCGGGCACGTCGATCCGAACGGCAACCTCCATGTCCGTGGCAATCAGCGTCAAGCCACTGGTGCCTGCCTCCATCTTGACGTTTTGCAGCACCGGTTTCGGACTCCGGCTCGGAACGACTGTGGCCGCGGTCTGAAATGCCAACAAGAGCTTTTCTCGATTGCAAGCGATCTTCATCGTATGTTCTTTACTAGATTTATTTTAGAAAAGCAGTAGTAGGAAGTCGTCGCGGCGACCTGTCGGTTATCGCGAGTCGTTTCGATTAAGTCCTGTTCACATCAGCGGATAAGCCTCCTTAACGACGCCTTCGAGCCGAGGATAACCCGTCGGCCTTGTGTCGCCGGTTCGACGACAGAATGAAGGTTGGCCGACACGGACCGACAGCGTGAATCTGCGAGCGGGCGACCGGCTGCCCTGTGGCTGATTTTGTCGTCATTGGGTCGACAAGTTATCCCAGCCCAAACCCAGGTGTTGAATCACGACTTACCTCCCACCTTGATCGTTTCTCGTTCGGCCGAACCGGTTCGCACTTCGCGTGGCCGGGTCGTGACCGAAACCGTTTGCAGTCGTCGCTGAATTTCGTGGAGGGCACTGCGGGTTGTTGCGTCCACGAGACGGTTGGCGTCGACTTTCTTGCATGCGTGAATCACGGTGGTGTGATCTCGGCGACCAAAGTGCAGTCCGATCTGGTGGTAGCTGTGTTGCGTTAACTCCCGCATCAAAAACATGGCGATGCTGCGTGCGAGTACGTCGAGTTTGCGACGTGAACTCCCGGTCAAATTGCGATTCTTGAGGCCGAAGTACTGAGCAGTCACGCGGATCACTTCTCGCGTTTCAGGCGGCGTGCGAGTCTGGCCGTCGAGCAACAGATGCACGTGGCGCGCGTCAATCGTCTTGTTGGTCAACCGACGCAGCGAATCGAACGAAGCATCGCGGTTGCCCGGGTCGCAATCCAGGTCGGACTGATCGACAAAGCTTGGCAACGGCACGTCAGCGGACGACCTTTCGACTTCGCCGTGTCGCACGACGTAGTCCGCGGAACCATGCATTAGCTGTTGAATGATTCCGTTTAATTGAGGAACTGTCACGGGTTCGAAATCGCTCAGTAATTCAGCTGCTTCCTCGGTCAGGTTGACCTCGTGTTGCTGGCACAATTGTTGAATCATCAAGCGACGCGTCGGTCTGGACGGAAGCTCCAGCGGAAGAACCAAGCCGCTGGCGATGCGGCTCGTGAGCGCACTGGCCAGACCGAGCAATCGGAGCGGCTGCGAGGCGGCCAGCACCGTGGGCCGTTGGTGCTGCTGCCGATGCTCCAGGATGATTGCGAGTTGGCGTTGAGCACCGGGTTTGCGTTGGAGCAATTGGAGGTCATCAATCAACAGCAGATCCGCGCGTTGGAAACGTTGCTGCAGGCGAGGTGTGTCGTCCAGCGTGAGTGAGTTGGCATAGCAGCGGGCAAAATCGGTCGCGTTCGTCAAAAGCACTCGGTCGGGAGAAAATTGCCGCGACCAAGTCGCCGCCAGGGCCTGCAGGAATTGCGACTTTCCGAAGCCCGACGGGCCATGGATCATCAGTGGCACCAGCTCGAAGTTCAGCGTGCGCACCTCCAGCTGAGGCGTCGGCCCGTCCGAATCGGCCGCAGAATCCGTTTGCTTGTCCTGGGAAAGCGTCACCCCAGTTTCGGGGCTGCCAGTCTCGGGGCTGCCAGTCTCGGGGCTGCCAGTCTCGGGGTCCCCTTTCTGGGGAAATGTCCAGCCGATGGCCCGCCCCAGCGTTTGATTCTCAGGACCCAGCATGAATCGGCGCAACAGGCCAACGGCGCGTGTCGTTTCCTGTGACGCGTGCTTCGACTTGTGAGCCGCCGGCTCCAACGACAACATTGCGATTCCGTCCGTCACCTCGCCTCCCTGAACGAATGGGCTGAGCAGGACCGGTATAAACCACGGATTATAGCTGTTTTCCATTCTCCGCACGAGTCAAACCGGCCGATTTTCCGGCTGAAAATCAAAGTCGCAACTGGTTGACTGCTTTGAGGATACGCTCGGCCGCCTGCTCGACTTCCGCGAGCGACGTGGCCGCCCCTACACTCAGCCGAATCGCACTTGCCACTTGAGTCTCTGGCAAGCCCATCGCCTGCAAGACATGCGATGGCTCGCTGGAACCGCTGGCGCAGGCCGATCCGGTCGAACAGCAAATCCCGGCGAAATCGAGGGCCATGAGCAGCGCTTGGCGGTCGATTCCCGGGAAAGAAACGTTCAACGTCTGCGGCACCCGCTCGGAGGTCCCGTTGATCCGAATCGATTCGCTCTGGGCGCACAGTCGCTGCTCGAGCAAGTCGCGACAGGCACGCAGATGGGCCGTCCGTTCCGAGGGGTTCGCGTGCCAAATCTGCAGCGCCGACTGCATTCCGACCAGCAGCGTAACCGGTTCCGTCCCCGGACGCGTGCCCAGTTGTTGAGAGCCACCGAACAGGATCGGGTCGAGCGGCGTATTGCCACGGACTAGCAAGGCACCAATGCCGCAGGGCCCCTCGAATTTGTGGGCCGCGACGGTCAGGGCGCTGACCCCGAGCGCTGTGAAATCGACGGGCAACTTTCCCACCACTTGCACCGCATCCGTGTGAACCGGAATCCCCCGTGGCTCGCAGCACGCGACGACCTCGTCGATCGGCTGCAGGACCCCTGTCTCGTTGTTGGCCAACATCACGCTCACCAACCGAACCGGCTCGGAGTGATCGTCCAGCAGCTGGCCCAGGTGGTCGAGGTCGATTCTTCCGCAGGGACGCGCCCGGATCAAATCGACACGCGTCCCGCGACGCCGTAGCTCGTCGCCCGCGGCCAGACCGCTCGGGTGCTCGATGCGGGAGATCAAAACCCTTCCGGGACGGTCCCGAGCCAACCCCAGCAAGGCCAGGTTATTGGCTTCCGTACCCCCGCTCGTGACAATCAGCCGATCCGACGGCAACTGATCGACACGGGCACCCAAGCACCGACAAATCGACTCGGCGGCGTCCTCCCAGATTCGTCGCGCCTCGCGGCCCGCCGCATGCTGACTGGCCGGATTGAATCCATTCAATCGGCTGTACTCGGACATCGCCGCGACAACCCGCAGGTCGATCGGCGAAGTCGCCGCGTAGTCGAGATAGATCCGAGTCGCCATGGTTCGATTCGTGCTCGATTCTGTCCGGGCTCTGCTTGCGACGGCCGACTCAGGAAGCGGAAGCGTCAGGGAAAGGAAAGGGCGTCGATTTTTTCCCGCAGCGAATCGTCGGTTGGACTGAGCTCCAGGGCGCTGGCGTAGAGAGCACCGGCCCGCTGCCGCTGGGCACTCGACAAGTAGTCGTCACCCAGCTCCGTGTAGGCCTTTGTCAGATGCTCGTCCATCCGTGCGGCAAAGGCCACGTCGTCGTCGTCGTCCAATTGCGATGCCAAGCGAAATAGCCCGGGAATGAGCTCGTACGCGCGTTGCTTGGCGGCCCCTTGGACGGCCGTCCAGAAATGCCGCGCCGCCTTGGGATGCGAATCACTCCATTTAACCCAAACCGCGTCTTGATTCGCATCCAACTGGTCCAAGTATCGAGTCAACGCCTGCGCCTCGCCGACCTGGCCGGTCGGATCGCTCGTGCGAACCGAGATCACATCCCAACGCGTCGACGAGGCGTCCCGTCGGACCAACTTTCGGGTCGTAAGATAGGATTCCGCCGGTTCCTGCCGGATGCTCCGCCAGGCCGGCATGATCTGGACCTGCACGATCGGAAGCTGGTAAAAGAAATAAGTTCGCCGCTCAAATCGCCCGGGAGAAAATTCGACGCCGCTGACCTGGCCAAAGGTCAGTACCAAGAAGATCATTCCCCCAGTCAGGGTTGAAGCAACGACCAACAGGAGGGTTAGGCGACTCGAGGTCGACGTGGCGGGCGTGGGACGAGTGGATGCACGCGACACAGGTTAACTTGGATTGATGGGTTGGCCAGGATCGCCAACTTCCCTGAGATAGTGGAAGATTTAAGCAGACACGCCTTACTGTATCGCGCGGTCTGCTCAACTCGCAAGCCACCGCCGGGAACGCGCCGGCCCGCAACGGTTCCGCACGAGTCGACCGCCAAGGAACAAGATCGAGGGAACGAGGTAATGAACTGGGGCCGAGACACGATCCGCTATGCGGTTCTGGCAGCGATTGCCATGGGTCTGCCGCTGGCGGCGCTCACGGGAGTTCGCCCGCACCCCCTGGCCGTCATCACCGCGTCCGCCAACGGCTTCGCTTCCGTCGCGCCGGACGCCGTGGGTGGGCCGGCGTCAAGCGTCGTTGACACGCCTCGACGACTGCCTCGGCCGGCCATTTCGGAATTACCATGGTTTCAGAACGCCCGCGCCGAACTTGCCCAGCTGGGCGTCGCCTCCGTGCGCTTGGAAAGGTGGCAGGCCGAGCCGCCCTTGTTCTTTTTCTGGTGCGAGTTTCCTGCCCAAGTCGCCGGTCCCGACGATCGCCCCACGAATCCCAGTTTCTCGGCCCTCAGCCGCTCGGCCGAACAGGCAACGGCCGATGTGGTGCAACAGGCCCGCCACTGGCAACGGAACCACGCCGCGACTCCCCCAACGTCCACCGCCGCTCGCTCAGACAACGCTCCGAGGTGAGCCCAATCGGACCGCGCCAGCGTCGCGTTGGGCTTGATTTCCCACGTCAATCGTGTTGAACTCTCGAGAAATTCGAGTCCCGATGCGCCCGATCGCCACGATACCTGCCGTTCAGCTGCACAGCGTCGCCGGCCGCTTTCAGGCGCCCTGTCGGCCGAACCCCGTCCGCCGTCGCGTCCGTCGCCTGCGCGAATTGTCGGTGGGCCGGCCGCTCGGCCCGTCGAACCCCGCGATTGACGACGATCGCGACCAAAAACTTGCTCGAATTGAGGCGATTTTATTCCTCGCTCGTGAGCCGCTTTCAAGCCGCAAACTCAGCCAGCATGCCAACTTGGCGGACGGGACTGAAGCTCGTACACTGGTGCGTCGATTAAATGAGCGGTTGGATCAGTTCGGTCGATCCTTTCGCGTTCAAGAAGTCGCCGGCGGGTTCCAGTTGACAACCCGTCGGAAGTTTGCGAAATGGCTTCGCCGTCTGGAATACATGCCTTCGGAAGAGCGCCTGTCCGCTCCCGCGCTGGAGACCCTTGCCGTGGTGGCATACCGACAACCCGTGATGCGGGCCGACATCGAAGCGATCCGTGGCGTTGGCTGCGGGGAAATCCTCAATCAATTGATGAGCCGCGATTTAGTGCGCGTCGGTGGACGTAGCAGTGAACTCGGTCGCCCCTACCTTTACAATACCACCCGCCGCTTCTTGCAAGTCTTCGGACTTCGAAGTCTGGACGAACTGCCCCGGGCAGATGCGTTCCGCAAGTCCGACCTACAACAACCCGCTGCCCCGCTCCTGTCGGATCGATTCGCAGCAACGGCAACTGATTCGGAAGTCGAGGAGGAATCTGACGTGAGCGTCTCAGTCGAACTTGAAGAGCAACCGACCCCCGTTCAGCCAGCTCAGACGACTGGTCCCCGCGTGAATGAGCGCCACGTCCGGATGGAAGACGAAGACTACGACGACGACGAGGAATACGAAGACGACGACGATGACGACGAGGAAGAGGACGACGACTTCGAGGACGAGGATTTCGACGAGGAAGAGTTCGAAGAGGAAGAAGAAGACCTCGAAGAAGAAGATTTGGACGAGGAAGAGCTAGACGAGGAAGACCTCGAAGAAGAGTTGGACGAAGAAGAGCTGGATGAGGACGAGTACGAAGACGAGGACGAAGAAGACGAAGATCTCGAAGAAGACGAAGATCTCGAGGACGAAGATCTCGAAGAAGAAGATCTCGAAGAAGACGAAGAGTGGGAAGAAGTTGGCGAAGAGGATGAGGAAGACGACGACGAAGACGAAGACTGGGAAGACGAAGACTGGGAGGACGACGAGGAGTGGGAGGACTGAAGAGTTCGCCCGGGTCCGCTGAGGCCCGCGGAGCGAGCGGGATTTCTTATTCCTTGAGCTGAAACAGGCGTTTCAGGGCATCCAACAGTCCGTGGGGCGCGCCGTTCTGGGCGTCGTCTCGCAAGGACTCGAGTGGCGGGTGCAGCATTTTGTTGACCAGGCGATCGAAGGAAGCCCGAATTTCGGTCTCCAGGGATGGATCCAGAGTCCCCAGCTTGTTCATCAGCCGCTGCAGTTCGCTCTGTTTCAGCAATTCGGTGGTTTCTTTCAGCAGCCGAATGGTGGGGCCGGTGATTCGATGATTCCATTCGGCCAGGAACCGATCGGTTTCCAGGTCGATGATTTTCTGGGCCTTGGGCCACTCTTTTTCGCGTTCCCGCCGATTCACTTCGCAGGCCTTCTGCAGGTCATCGATCGAATACAGGTAGACGCCCAGGCAGTTACCGATCCGAGGGTCGAAATCACGTGGAACGGCCAGGTCGAGGATGAACAGGGTTCGCTGGTATCGGGCCACGTCGATTTTCTGGTACTGATCGACGTTCAAAATCGGCTCGCTGGCGCCCGTCGTGCTGATCACGAGATCCGCCTCGATCAGGCGATCTTCCAGCTGATCCCAGGAGGCGACGCGACCGCCGAATTCGCTGGCGAGATCCTGAGCACGACTGAGATTTCGATTGACGACGAGGACATGTTTTGCTCCGGCGTCCATCAGGTAGCGGAGTGTTTCGCGGGCCATTTCTCCGGCGCCGATCACGAGGACCTGCTTGTCGTCAAACCGTTCGAAGATCTGGCTGGCGAAATCAGCGACGGCCACACTCGGAATACTGACCCGGCGCTGGTGAATTGCCGTCTCGGTGGCGACTCGGCGGGCGACGCGCATCGCGCCCTGAAAGGCGGCGTGGGTCAGCGGACCGGTATAGTCGCCGTCGTTGGCCAACTGATAGGCGTCTTTGACTTGCGAGAGGATTTGCGCCTCGCCCATGACCATGCTGTCCAGGCTCGCGGCTACTCGGAACAGATGGCGAATCGCCTCGTCGCGCTTCCGCAGAAACAACTCACCGGCAATCTCTCCGGCCCGCAGTCCGTGAAATTCGGCGAGGAATTCGATCATCTGGTCGCCGGAGGGAGCCTGGTCGGCCCGGTCGGCGGCGGTGTACAACTCCACCCGGTTGCAGGTCGACAGCAAGACGGCCTCGGTCTCGGGGAATGCGGATCGCAGTCGTCCCAGCGCCGCGGGAATTTGCTCCCGGCTGAACGCCAAGCGTTCACGCAATTCCAGCGGTGCGGTGTGATGGCTGCAGCCCACCAGTTGCAATTTCATCGGGCGGGTCTCCGGTCGACGCCACTCCGGCCGGCTGCCAGGGCCTGACGTGCGGAAGCGAGCGCGAAGTGAGCCGGACGAAGCGTCGCGGGAAGCTCGGCCGTTGGCTTCGCGTCTTGCGTGTGTTGCGAGGGGATCCACCAGATGATGGCCAGCACCAGGCTCAGGAAAACAAAGCTACCGACGGTCATGTAAGCGACTTTCCGTCCCTGCCGTGCCGGGCGGTAGAACGTCAGGAACAGCACCACCAGGACCAGCCAGATCAACCACACGAACGAGGCCATCACGACGGGGTCGGACCACGGGATCACGCTGGCCGATCCACCGCGGATTTTCAGCACAATACCCGTCACGAGGCCGATGCCCAGCAGGCCGACCGACGTCACCAGACAACGCTCGTTGATCCGCTCGAGCCATTCCAGGCTGGGCAGCCAGAACATCGGCCGGGGCGGCATCTTGTGCTTCAATCGATAGGACTGGATCAGGTACATCACGCCCGCCACGAAACCGATCACGACCAGCGCCATACCCAGCGCGAGCGACAAGCCGTGAAACTGATTCCAGGCACGCATGGCGCGGGGCGTCCCCGGAAACATGTGTGCGATCGCGATCATGGCGAGGGACGTTGGCAAGAGCAAGAGGCCCGCGGTCGTCTTTCGGCTCAGCCAGAAAACGGCCAGGTAGATCAACACCAGCACCCACGACAGGATCAGGCAACCGGTGGACCAAGTGACCAGGAGCGGTCCGCCGGCGCTCTGCTCGCGCAACTGATACGCCAAGAAGATGGTCTGGGCCACAAAGCCGGCCGCCGCGAATCCGATCATGACCGCGGTCCGGACCGCCACTCGGACAAACAAGCGCGAGATCTCCAGCAACAGCGCGATCGCGTAGCTGGCCCCGAAGCAGACAACGGAGATACCGGACAACACGAATCCCTGGCCCCTTTGCAAGACTCCCGCGGAACAATCCCTTATCTTACACAATCCCTCGGCGCACGGCAGAACGTATTTGACGCACGCGAGTCCGGGTATAATGCGGGCCCCACGTCGCACTTCGCCTTGAGGTACCCCGATGCCCTCGCTGAATTCCGCGTCGCGCCCGCCCTCGCTCATCGCCAGCATGCTGTGGAGTGCACTGGCCGGAGGGATGGGTTGGGGGATTCGGGGTCAATACGGGCACGAAACGGGCGCCATGATTGCCGGACTGTTGGTCGGGCTGGTGATGGTTCGGCAGTTTTGCCCTCAAGCCAGCTCGCTGGCGGCGGCACGCACGGCGGCATTGCTGACCCTGGGAATCTCGGTGGGCGGGTCGATGACGTATGGGCAGACGGTGGGACTGACGCACGACGCCGCACTCGTCGGCAACTGGGACGCACTCCGTTGGGGTTTGCTGGGCCTGTTCGTCAAAGGCGGGATCTGGATCAGCTTGGGCGCCACCTGGCTGGCAGTGGGACTGGGTGGAAAGCGCTACCGCCCGGGTGAGCTGGCGCTGCTGATCAGCGTGATGCTGTTCCTTTGGTTTGGCGGCGTCTATCTGCTCAATCAGCCTTACGATCCGGTCGGTCGCGCGCTGCCGCGGTTCTATTTTTCGGACGACTGGCGATGGGAGCCCGACGCGCTGTTGGAGCCGCGTCGAGAAATCTGGGGGGGCCTGCTGCTGGCGCTGGTCGGGTCGGTTGCCTACTTGCGAATTGGTCGCCAGGACCGCTTGGCACTGAGGCTCGCGCTCTGGGGTTTTCTGGGAGGTGGCCTGGGTTTTTCCCTGGGGCAGTGTCTGCAGGCATTCCACGCCTGGAATCTCGATTGGTTCCGGCAAACCCCCGCGCTGCAGCCGTTGGAGCAATACGTCAACTGGTGGAATCTGATGGAGACCACGTTCGGACTCATTTTCGGCGCGGTCCTGGCGCTAGGCGTCTGGCTCAATCGGCACCTGATTGAATTACCGACTGGTTCGGAGACGGCCGAGGTCGAGGCGAGCGAGCTGCCGATTTCCGCCGAGCTGGCGCTGCTTGCCGTTCATGTCGCGGCGGTCATGATGTGGAGTTTTGTTTCGTTCCCGGCCTTTGATCGGTTTGCGGATCAAGCCCTCACGATGATCCTGATCCCCACGGTCGCGGTGCTGGCGGGGCGGTACTGGCCGTACGCGGTCACGCTACCGGTTGTGCTCTTGCCGATCGCCGGCAAAACGGTTCGCGAGCTCGTGTATGAGAACTCGTTGATCACGCCTCGCTGGGGATGGATCGCCTATTTTGTCGTTCCAATGGTGTTGGCCGTGGCGGCATCCCTTTTGTTCAGTCGTTGGCAGCGCACCCAACGTGCAGCGCGGTATGCGGGGATGAATCTGATCCTTGCGACGTGGACGTTTTGGGTCCTGAATTTCGCCTTTTTTCGATATCCTTGGCCGTGGGAGCCGTGGACGACTCGGACCCCCAACGGGTTGATCTTCCTGGGCTGTGCCCTCGGCCTGAGCTGGGTTGGATTGCGGGGCGCCTGGCAACACGCCGCCGCCGCCAATTCGGCCCTTGAATCCGAGTAGAATTCCGAATCGACGGCGGGGTCTGTCGAACGTTGATCCACTGCACAGGAGTTGAGCGATGAACCCAAAAATCTTGAAGCGAGTGCTGCATGCCTTTTGTTTTTCAGGGATTTCGTGTTGGGCGGCGCTGCAACTCAGCGGCCCGTCGTATGGTCAGGACCAGAGTGTTCGTCCGGGCATCAACGATTCCTTCGAGCAGCCGGTCGTGAAGGAATGGGTTGAGCGGTTCGAGCGTGAGGGCCGAGAAGTGTTTGACAAGCGAGTCGAACTGGTCGAGGCCTGCGGAATTACGCCGGGAATGGCGGTTGCCGATGTCGGAGCCGGCACGGGGCTGTTTACGCAGCTGTTCGCCAAGGCGGTGGGCAGCAGCGGAAAAGTCTATGCGGTCGATATTTCGGATGAGTTTGTCGACAAGATCGTCGCCGACGCGCGGCAGGCCAAGCTGCAGAATATCGAGGCGATTGTCTGCGCCGCGGACGATGCCAAACTCGCACCGAATTCAGTCGACCTCGTCTACATTTGCGACACGTATCATCACTTCGAGTTTCCGATCAAGACGATGGCCTCGATCTTCAAGGCACTGAAACCCGGCGGCCGCGTCGTCGTCGTGGATTTCGCCCGCGTGCCGGGAGTGAGCTCCGACTGGATTCTGGGTCACGTTCGTGCGGGACAGGAGGTCGTCCAGGCGGAAATCGAAAGTGTGGGTCTGGAACTACTGGAAGCCAACCAACAACTGCTGAAAGAGAACTACATCTTGATCTTCAGCAAGGCCCAGCGTTAGGTCGGCGAGCCACCCCGGACGCGGTGCGGGGTGGGGAAAAGGGGCTTTTCCCAATCGGGTCGAGTGCTTTGTCACAGCTGAAATTGAGGGTTGGGTGGCCGGGGTCGAACGAAGTGAGCCCCCGGAAAATTGCGGTCTGGGGGCTCACTTCGTTCGACCCCAGGCACCCCAAAATCAAGCTGTGACAAAGCACTAGCGATTTGGCGCTGGCCGGACATCGGGCGGCGGCGGCAAAGCCAGGTCCGCGCTCCCAGCCTGGGCAAGGACGCTGGCGTACTCGCGCAGAAGCCGGCTGGCCGCCATGAACTCGGGCCGCTGCGCAGGGCGGCGTACTTGGGATCCAGCGCCGTTGACTCGTAGCGCTTCAGGACGGCATCCAACGATGCCTTCGACGGCGCCGGGCCGCCGGCAAGAATTTCCGGCGGAAGCTCAAGGTACGATCGCCAGGTCGGATCCAGCACCAAGGCCAGCTGCTGCCAGGATGCGGCGAGTTGCTGCCGTGCGAGCTCGCTCGAGCCGCCCCCCGATGCCGCTACCGGTGCCGCGGGGACGGCCCCCGGGATCGGAGCCGCAGCGGGAGCCCCCGCATAGCGCGTCAAACGACTGACCAACTCCACGGCCGACGGCGGGACGGAGGGAACTCCGCTCTGGTTGTAATAGGCGGCTCCGCTGGGGTTGTCGATGACGATCCCGGCGCCATCCACGGCAAAACCCGCGAACAGCCCGCGACTGCGCGAGTACGAGAGAATCTCGGATGCCAATGTGATGTCGGTCGAGGCGGTCGCTTGCCGTCCGACCGGACCCGCTGCCGCCGCCGCATCAACGCCAATCGTCATCCTGCCGCTCATCAACGACGCGACGCTCTTTTGCGTCTGAAAGACCATGATCAGATCGGTCGCCTGAACCCCGGCTTGCCAGCCGACGCTGCCACTGGTCAGAGTCAGAAACAAGGGGGCTTGCCAGTTGCCGCCGGCGTCGCGCACAAGTGCCACGCCGCGGCCGTGGCGAATGCCGACGACGAACCCGCCCTTCACCACGTTGGGAATGATCGCAACCGCTTGGGCCCTGGCCAACAGCGATGTCGGAATCTGTTTGGCCGGAATCGCCATCACTTCGTCCAGAACCGACGCGGCCAGCTGGACCGTCCGCTCCTCGCGCGAAACCCCAGGATTCACAGGCTGAAGCTGAGCGTGGGTCGCCGCTGAGCGGAGCGCAAAGCAACAGGATCGCGACGGTGAGGACGTGATGAGCTACGGATTTCATGATCTCTCGGCCGAATCGGGACGCGGGGGAGGTGGAAACGTCGAGCATGCTTCGCGCCGTGCCAACGCCCTCGAGAATCGCGTCGTCTTCGAGCCGGGCCGAGTCACGCTCCGTCATGACAGGCCGGATTCTAACCCGGATCCCCACCATCCACCAAGCCTGATCCTGGCAGGGCAGCTAATCTTGATCCTGCGGCTGGGCCTCGCCCTCCCGTTGGACGTCTCGCTGCGTCTCGTATTCCTCGAGGGTCTTGGCGAGCTGCGGGCTGCCACTCTCGTCGTGCTCGACCGCCTTCCGCTGCCACTGAATGGCCTGTTCAAGATCGCCCATCTCGTAGTAAACGCGAGCCAGGGTATCCAGTGTCGAGGCGTCCTTGTCATCCCGCAGTTGGCTCGCACGCTGAGCGATCTTCAGCGCCAGCTCGTGGTTTTGGTACGCCTGCGGAACGCTGGTCACCAACTTCCACGCGATTTCGTTCAGCTGGTAGGGGTTTTCCCACAGTGCTTGCGAGACCTCGTCGGCCAGAATATTCAGCTCCTCGAACTGCTCGGCCCGGACCAGGATATCGAGCTTCACCATTTTGACTCGATTGGGATCGACCCCCTCCTGAATGGCGCCGTCGAGCATCGCCATGACGGGCGCCCAGTCGCCGCTGGCACGCGCCGCGTTGGCCGCTCGGCTCAACTGCATCATCATCCGATCCAGCGCCTGCTCGGACTCGAAGGCGAGCCGGGCCGCGTCGCGATCCCACCGGTCGTTCACGACCTGTGCCAGGGGATCGTCCATTTGCATCGGATGCCCGATCCACTCGACGTAGCCGTCCTTGCCGACAATGAAGGCGGTTGGAATCCCGTTTTGACCCGCCGCCCGCATGTAGGCCTGGCGAGCGCTTTCGGCTTCATCTTCCAACGCGATCGTGTAGGTCAGCGTTTCGTCCCAAGTCCGCCCCGACTCGGGATCCTGGACCGCTGCAAAGAACTGCTGCACGCGTTCTTCATCTTCGTCGCTGATCCCGATCAGCGTGGCCTGGTCGGCGTATTCCTGCTGCAGTTGGCTCAGATGCGGCATGCTGGCTCGACACGGACTGCACCAGGTGGCCCAGAACTCAACCACGTAGACATGTCCCTCCTGGAAACGGTCGGTGGGTTCGCCTTTCAGCCACTTGCCGATCAGCAGGGTGGGCGCGGGATCGCCCACACTCAACTTCGCCGGCAATTCGCGGGCGGCGCCGGCAGCGGGATCCGCGTCTTGCACCCCGGTTTCATCGACTACCCCGGTTGCGTCTTCATCGGCTTGCGCTGGCCCAGCCTCACCTTGGCTCGCTGGTTCTCCAGCCGGCGCTGAGCTCTGCGCATCCGGAGACGCCGGCGCGGCGGGCTTGGAATCCGTCGAAGTCGACTTGTTGCAGCTGCACAGAATCATGCATCCGACCAGGGCCAACGCCCATCGGCAACTAAGGAAGGTGCGGGACATGGCAAGGCGACTCCTGTGAAAGGTTGAGTTCGTCAAACGTCTGGTTGGAGATTCGATACTTCGTCCAATCGGCAAAGTCAAAGTGCCACCATTCGTAATCGTAAATCGTGAAGCCCTCCGATTCCATGGCCTCACGCAGCTTTCTGCGGTGCCAGCGCTGGCGTGACGTGCCACCGGGATATTCGGGAAACGACCGCGGCGAGAACTCATCGTACCCGGCCACCATTTCGACCGGCCTGCCGCTGGACAACTCAAACAAGGTCAGATCCACGGCGCAGCCGCGATTGTGGCGCGAGCCGAGAGCGGGGTTCGCGACGAAGGATTTCATGGATTCCGGCGTCGCGTCCCAAAACATTTTTGTGACGTACCAGGGACGATATGCGTCGTGGATCAGCAGGCCCAAACCGTCGGACTGCAGCCGGTGGTGGACTCGCACCAGGGCTTCGGCCGCGGGTCGCTGCAGGAATGCGCGAGCCTGACGGTAGAAAATCGCCTGCATAAAATTGTTGGTCGTCGCATAGCGAAGATCGAGTCGGATCGTGGGATCCAGCTGGACGACTTCGACGAAATCCGAATCGCGGAATTCACCGGGTTCGTCCGGTGGCGATGCGGCTTGCGCCTCGACACGCAGGGTGTCCACGGGGCGAACCGGGTCGATTCGAAACGTTTCGCCCTGTCTGGTTCCGACTTCGCGTCGTGGGAAAGTCACATTCGCCGCGACGACTTGCTCCGCGATGCCCTGGGAATTGCGCTGGAAGTGCAGCTTCTCGCCGTGATACAGCCCGTAATCCGGGAACGCGAATTCCGATGGCGCGACTTCTCGGAGCGGATAGTAGTAAAACCATTCGATCAGAGCGTACAGCTGGCCATGATCTTCGAGAATATAAAGCGGATTGTGGTCCCAGCCGTATTCGCCCAACAGACCTCGCCAACGCTCCGGAGCAGGCGGCGGGCAGTTTTCGTCGACCCGCTCGTAGCGTTCGTCGTCCAGCGTCAGTTGGCCCTGCGTATCGCGCTGAAGCTCAGGACCGAAACCAAAGACGTCGTCCACGACGATCCGCTCGTCTTGCATCCGCAGTCGGCGTCGAAAAGAACCGTGATGCAAGTACAACTGATCACCATCGCGAGAGATCTCGAGCGTCATCGGACCTCGTCCGTATCGCCCCGTCAGTTGCCCCGCGCGCTCCGGCGGGATCGGGACGGTACGTGGATAGTCCGGCAAGGGGCGACCATCCTGGCTGGCCAGCATCAAGCGCAGCCCGTAGTCGACCAACCGTTCGACAACGCCGTTGCTGCCATCCAAACTGGCAACGGCGATGATTCCCAATTGGCGTTCGGGCAGGGCCTCGAACTGAGTGGAATAGCCATAAACGGCGCCGCCGTGGCCGATTTTCTTGTGGCCGTCCAGTTCGCTCAAATGAAAACCAATACCAAACGCCGGCGGTTGGCCGGTCGAGTCGGGGGCTGGATTGATCATCAACTCCAGCGTCTCGGGACGCACGATTTGCCGATCGCGGTAGCGCCCCTTCCCGAAGATCATCGCCAGCAGGTGCTGCAGTTCGGCCACGCTGGAGTACAGATTTCCGGCCGGGATGGTGCCGAGCGCAAAATCGGGGGCCGGAAAACGACGATCGTCGTAGCTCCACATCCAGCCCGTCGCTTGCTGCGCGGCGACTTCCTCCGTGCGGTCGAAGCTGCTCTGCGTCATCTCCAGCGGCCCAAGCAGATTCTGCTCGAGCCACTTCGAGAACGGGACCCCTTGGGTCCGCTCGATCAGGTATCCCACGACCGCGATCCCTGCGTTGGAGTATTTGGTTCGGCGCCCGGGCGGGTAGACAAGCGACGTCTGGTTCAAGCTTAAGACCGTCTCGCTCAGGCTCGGCTCCGTGGGATCGAAATAGTTGCCGACGGGCGACTCGCGCACCAGGCCGGCTCGATGCGACATCAATTGTCTCAGCGTCAGCGGCTCGTTCCAAGGATTTCGCGGCTGCAGTTCGGGCAGCCAAGTCGAAAGCGGAGCATCCAGCGCAAGTTTGTTTTGCTCGACCAATTTCATCACAGCCAGGTCGGTGAACAGCTTGGATACTGAGCCGACGCGATAGATCGTCTGAGCCGTGGCTGCACGCTCACGCTCTGGATCGCACCAACCATAACCGGCCGACCACGTCGCGTCGGCCGAACCGTCATGGATCAAGATCGAGAAAGCCGGCAGCTGTTTGTCCGCTAGTTCGTCCTCGATCGCTCGCTCGAGTCGCGCGACAACGGCCGCGTCCGTCGCGGCGGATTGTCGCACGGCGACGGTTTCGCCCGCGACATGCCCACCCGGCGAACCCCAGCACGACAAGATGATGGAAAGCTGCCAGATCGCGCCGAAATGGACCGCCCGCGAACACCGGCCACGTTTCGATCTCGCGACATGCCGGGGCGTCATCGGCGGTCGTTTGCGGGTCCTCGTTAGACAAGTCATCAGTCCGTGGTCCTTTCAGTCCGAGTCTCGCTCGCCGGAATCTCCAGCCAAGGAGGGCAGGCCTTCAATGCAGCATCGTCCAAAGGGAGAAGTTGCGCCGTTAATTCCCTGCGAATTCCCGTCGGCGCTCCTCCTCCTCCTCCGCGATGCGCCGTGCGGCAAAGTGACACGCTACTCGGAGCCCGAGCCGCTCACATAATCCGAAGTACAAGTTGTCATTGTGCAGACTGCGGAATCCGCCGTCGAGCCCACCGCGTTTCTGCCCCACAGGATGGAAAATGGGCGGTCGTTTTGAGTTTCCTGCGTGGTCGAATCGTCTCATCGGGATGCTGCCCAGCAGCGCTCTGCTGTTGGCGGTCTAAGTCGGCAGCATGCTGGCTTGTGGCACGGCCCCGGGCACGGTGAACGAGCGTTGCGACGTCCGCGATTCAGACCGAGGGCCCAAAGCTGCTGGAGGTGCGTCAGGGCCACGCGACCGGCGATCCGATCGTATGGGAGCGGGTGCACGACCTCTTCGATGTTGTGCGTTTCGATCACAGCGGACACGTCAATCGCGGCGTCGGTTGCGTATCGTGCCACGATTGAGCGGGCAGGAAGTGTCGCGCCGAGCGATTCCAAATGGCGACAGGTCTTGCACGACGGGTACTTGCCCTCCACACAGCTCGCACGCATCTCGAAGTCAAGCCTGGCGAAAGGGCCGCGTGACGAGCGTGCTGCGGCCTGGTCCGCAGCCGTCTCCCAGGGACCGCGAACTCGCGCGGACCAAGAGGACTCGCCCTCCCGAACAATGCCCTCCCGACCGGTTAGCTTGCCAGGATCTGCCGGATTCTCTGACCGACGATTTGTTCCTCGCCGTCCTTGAGGTTAATCACGGAGATCAAGAAGCCGTCCTCGCCGGTTCCTGCGACACGGCCGGTGACGACTGGCGGGTCTCCGTCGCGCAGTTGCCGCCTCAGCTCGTCGCGGGTGACGCCCAACTGTCGCTCGTCCCAGAATAGTAACAGATGCGGAAATCGATTGGCGACGGCCGGGACGATTCGTTGGGTCGACAAGCTGTCGACGCCGCTGAGGACCGATTCGAGGTGATCGAGCCGCCGTGCGCATTGCGTCCAGAGCAAATCGCCTTCGCCGTGGACGTATTGTTCCACAGCTTTCCAAAGCGCGACCATGTCTTCCTTGCTGACCTTCGCAACGCGGCCCACGGTTCCCTCGTTGGGCGATGCGTTTTGTCGCGCCAGCTCGATCAAGGAATGTCGGCCGAGCAACAGGCCCGTATCTTGCGGTCCGCGCAGGGCCTTCCCGCCGCTGAACACGACCAGGTCGTAGCCGAGCTGAATGTACTTCCACAGATTGGCCACGGGCGGCGTGTCCGCGGCTGCGTCCAGCAGCGTCGGAATCCCGTGTCGGGACGCCAGTTCCAACCAGTGACGGTGATCGAGCTTCCCGGACGGCTCGTGATAGTTGTAAGCCATCATCATTACCGTCCGCGCGTTGACGCGGCGCTGGAACTCGGCTGCCGAGTGGACATCGACGATCCGAACGCCGCAGGCCTCGAGCTGGCGATCGTAGAGGTCGCGATGAGCGTGCTGCCGCAGCACCTCGTAGGGCTCCGTCGGCCGCGCCGACCATTTCATCGTCGGAAAATCCGCGTCGCGCTGCGTGATCGCCGCGGCCGTCGCCAACAGGATTCCGCTCGCCGCGCCACCCGTGACCAGCGCCGCTTCGACCTGCAGCAGCGAAGCGATCCGCTGGCCCACGCGCAGCTGTAGCTCCCGCAGGTCGACAAACTGCTCTGCCGCCTCGCTCCAAGCCGCGACCACCTCGCGCGACATCCGTGAGCCACCGAACTCGGTAAACGTGCCCGCCGCGTTGAGGATCGGTCGGACACCCAGTTGGTCATACACCGTTCGTCCCACGAGGCTCAACTCCAGAACAGGTAGACCAAGAGCTGAGAAGCGGCAATCGCCGTCGCCCAGACCCTCGACCGGCGCCACCAGGGTGCCGGCGGACCCTGATCGGACAATCGCGACGCCGGAACGAGCCACAACCAGACAATCAACAGGGCAAAGACGCCGGCAAAGGCAAAGCGCCCGGCCGTGGGTGCCGATTCGGCCAGGAGCCGTGTCATCGGCAACCGGCCGAGTCCGGCGACGAGAGCGTCCGGCAGGTGGAGACCGAGGGCGTTGATCATGAGACGTCTCCTTCCCCGGGTAACCAGCAAACGAGCCCGCGGAGTCGTTGCTCGTCATAGGGTCGCGTGAACAAGCTGACGACAATCGTGCTGGCCAGCGCCGCGACGAACGACCACCAGGCGCTCCACAAGAACATCACCTCGAACAAATACAGCGCGACGGCGACGCCAACTCCGGCGACCAGACCGACAAGCCCTCCCCATTGAGTCACACGACGCGACAGCATCCCGGCCAACAAGAGCGCCAGCAAGGCTCCCTGAAAGAAACTCAGGAACGTCTGAAACGCCTCGAAGACCGATCCGAACGCCTCTTTGACTCGAAACGACACCAGCGCGCCGCCGGCGAGGAACACCACGATCAGGAGGCGGCCGACCCAAAGGCATTCGCGGTCCGAGGCACGTGGCCGAAGCAACGGCCGGTAGAGGTCCGTCACGCACAAGGTGGACGCGGAATTGACATAGGAATCCAGATTCGACATGACGCCGGCGAGGAACGCGCCGAGCACAAGTCCCAGGACGCCGGGCGGCAGCAATCGAACCAGTTCGGGCAAGACACGCCCGCCTTCCCAACTCTCGGAAGTCGCACTCCCCAGCCGTTCGTGGAACAGGGCCAATCCAATCAGCCCTGGCACGACCAACAGGAACGGAAAGATGGTCTTGATCGCGGCGCACAGGATGTACGAGGCCCGGGCGGCGGATTGATTCCGGGTTCCGAACGTCCGCTGGACGATCGCTTGATTTCCAATCCAATAGGCGGGCCCCAAAACGAACCCCAATCCCAGCAGGACCGCGGGCCAGGGCCAGTCCGGATCGTCGGCGGGCCGCAGCAACTGAAAATGGAACTCGGTCCCGGGCAAGGCACTCACCTTGGCCCGGAGTGCGCTCCAGCCACCGACTTCGGAAAGCCCGAGCACGCAGATCAGAATGGCGCCCACAATCAACACAACGCAGGACACCAGATCGGTGAAAACCACCGCTTTCAGGCCACCCAGCACGGTGTAGGCGCCGACCAGCACGGCGGTCACGACGACCGACAGCAGAAAGCCCCAGCCGAGCAGGTTTTCGAACATCGTCGCCGCGCTGACGAAAATGACGCCCAGCGTGCCGACCATAAAGAAGGCCCAGATCCCCGCGAAGGCATACCGCACCGCCGAGTTGTAGCGGCGGCCCAGATACTCGGGAATCGTGTAAACACCCGCCAACCACAGAAACGGCATGAACAGGAACGCGGCCACCAGCACGGGAAACACGCAGCCGATCAAGTCGAAATTGGTCATCACCAGCCCATACCGGTAACCGTCGTCGGCCAGTCCCACCATGTCTTTGGCCCCGATGTCCGACACGACCAGCGAAGCACCGACGGCCCACCAGGGCAGCGAGCGGCCGCCGAGGAACAGGTCTCGGCCAGATTTCATGCCGCGGCCGACCCAGAGTCCCAGCGCCGCAATGCCGATCAGATAGAGGGCCACCACGGCGATGTCGATCGGTTCCAAGTGCATGCTCTGGGTCCGCGAGAGGAAATCACGTGGCGGGGCAAGTTCCCCAGGAACATCGCCGCCGCGGGAGCGCGTGCAACCCGAATTGGTGCGGTGGCCGCAGTAGAGTCTAACGAGATCCCGCGACCGATGGTATATTCGCTTTCGACCGGCCCGCCACGCGACCGGGTGTGGCGACGCGTCGAAGCCCCGGAACGGTGACCCGAGCACGTCAGGCATGCCTCCGCCCGAATCCAACGCCCTGGCCAGCGCGGCGGCACCGTCCCGCGACGCGCGACCCACGATCCACGATGCCGCGGCCGTCGAATCGTTTCGTCGTCGCCACCGAATCGATCCCGATCGCATTCGCCGGATGCGTTATGCGCTGTACCGCTCGTACGAACCGGTGGCGGCGGCCTTGGCGCGGATCGGCGAGCCCCACGCGCGGCAACTGTGTGACCACTTGCGCGTCGAACCCCTGCAGCTCCTCCAGCGGCACGATTCCGAACGGGACGGGTCGACGAAGTTCGTGCTTCACGCGGGCGATCAAGCTCGCCTGGAGACGGTCCTCCTGCGAGCCCCTTCGGGACGGACGGCCGTTTGCATCTCGACCCAAGTGGGCTGCCAGGCGGGTTGCCCGTTCTGTGCCACGGCACGCATGGGGCTGCGCCGCAATCTGACCGCCGCGGAGATCGTCGAGCAGATTCTGCTGGCCGGACGAACCGCGCCACCGAAGGCCGGCGGCTGCGCACCATCGTGTTCATGGGGATGGGCGAGCCGCTGGACAACGAAGTCGAACTGCACGCCGCGCTCGACCGGTTACTCGATTCGGCCGGCTTCGATCTGCCCCCGCGCCGGCTCTTGATTTCGACGGTCGGCATCCCCGACGCGATGCGACGCCTGGTGGACCGGTATCCGGGCGTGCAGCTCGCCGTCAGCCTGCACAGCGCTCGCCCCGAACTGCGGGCCAAACTGGTGCCGTGGTCGCGACGCCACAGCTGGGACGAGCTGCGTGAGGCATTGCGATACGTCGCTGATCGACACGCCACGCATCGCCACCAGGGACCCGTGATGATCGAGCACCTCATGCTGGCCGGCGTCAACGATCGCCGGGACGACGCCGAGGCGCTGGTCGCTTACTTGCAGGGAATCCGTGCTCACGTCAATCTGATCCCCTATAATCCGATTCCCTGGGGTCCGAGCTGGCAGGCTACGCCACGCTCCGAGCGAGACACGTTCGCAAACGTCCTGCGGGAGGCGGGGATCTTTACCACGATCCGCTATTCGATGGGCTCCGACATTCAAGCGGCCTGCGGCCAATTGGTGCAGGCCCAGGGCACACCGCGACCATGACGCTTCTGTATTACGATCCGATCTTCCTGGAACATGACACGGGCCGCCATCCCGAATGTGCCGCGCGGATTATTCCGGCGGCTCGCCGCCTGCAGTTGAAGGCCATGGACAATCGAGATCGGCGACCCACCTGGAAGCCCGTCTCAATCGATCGCCTGGCCCGAGTGCATTCGCTGGATTATGTCGAACTGCTCCGCAAATTCACGGCCGAAGGCGGCGGGTATCTGGACCCGGACACCGTCGTCTGCGATCGCTCGTACGACGTCGCTCTGTCCGCCGCCGGGGCGGTCTGTGATGCCGTCGAGCGCGTCATGGCCGGCGAAGAAACGCAGGCCTTCTGCCTGATTCGACCGCCGGGCCATCATGCACTCGAAACGGCCGCCATGGGCTTCTGCCTGTTCAACAACGTCGCCATCGGAAGCCGCGTGGCAACGCACGAACTGGGCGTGGACCGGACCCTGATCGTTGACTGGGACGTCCATCACGGCAATGGGACGCAGGCCATTTTCTGGGAGGATCCGCAGGTCGGTTACCTCTCAATCCATCGTTGGCCGTTTTACCCGGGAACCGGCAGCAAGGACGAAACGGGGGGCGGCGCCGGCTTGGGAACGACGCTGAATCTGCCCATCGCCTGGGGCACGTCACGCGCCGATTACCTGGCTTGCTTTGTCGACGGGCTGCAGCGCCTGGCCGCAAAGATGAAGCCTCAATTGGTGCTGATCAGCGCCGGCTTCGACAGCCATCGCGCGGATCCGATCGGCTCGCTGGGTCTCGAGAGCGAGGACTTCGCCACGCTGACCCGAGCGGTGATGGACGTGGCGGCGACCTACGCGGAGGGGCGCATCGTGAGTGTTCTGGAGGGCGGCTACGATCCGGCTGCACTTGCCGAGAGTTTGGAATTGCACCTGAGTGAGTTGGCCGACGGGTGAACGACCGGGCCGACGGGTCCGCGGCGATTTAGCCGGCAGTTCCGAAGCTGCGTCGCGCGAGCACCACGTCGTCGGAAACGTCGCGGTCGATCTCAAAACCGCGACGTGCGAACATCTGCACCATCCGATGATTGTCCGGTGCGGTTTCGGCAACCACCGTCTTGATCCCCCAGCCTTGGCAGATCTCAAGGCAATAGTCGGTCAGAATCGAGCCCAAGCCGGCACCCTGGTAGGCATCGGCCACCAGGACGGCGTACTCGGCCTCGGTGTGATCCGCATCCGCCACCAGCCGGCCGACTCCGATCAGGCGACGCACGTCGTCTTGCTGTATTTCTGCCACAATTGCGATCTCGCGATCGTAATCGATGAAACAAAAGCGCGTGGCCATCTCATGCGTCGTCTGCTTGAAAAGGTACCGAAACCGAAATCGGATTGATTCCTTCGAGCAGTTTGCCAACATCTCGTGCCACATCGGTTCGTCTTCCGGCTTGATGGGGCGGAGAAGCACTTGCGAGCCATCTTTCAGTTTGGCGGACTTCACATAGTGTTCAGGGTAGGGACAGATGGCCAGGTGAGAATACGCCCGCGGCGGTTGCAGGATCGACGCGTGGTCCAGAATGATGCGCGCATCCAGCGCGATGACATCCTCGGGAGTCACCAGCAGCGGGTTCACATCCAGCTCAAGGATTTCCGGATAGTCGGCCACGAGATACGAGATGCGCATCAGGATCTCGATCAATCGATCCAGATTCGCGGCCGGTTTGCCGCGATAGCCACACAGCAGCGGCCAAGAGCGGAGCGATTCCAGCATCCGGCGCACGAGTCGATCGTTCAGCGGCGGCAGCTCAAGCGCCCGGTCCTGGTAGAGCTCCGCCGCCGTGCCGCCCGAGCCGACCAACAGCACGGCCCCGAACACCGGGTCGCGCGTCGCGCCCACAATCAGTTCCCGACCGCTGGGATGGTTGACCATTCGCTGCACCGTGACGCCCTCGACCTGAGCGTCCGGACGAGACGCCCGAGCGGACTGGACAATGTGATCAAAGGCCCGCACCACGTCGTCGTCCGTGGCGAGATTCAAGGCGACTCCGTCGACGTCGGTTTTGTGGGTAATCTGCACGGAGAAGATCTTCAGCGCGACGGGGAATCCGACACGGTGAGCCAGCTTGACCGCGTCCGAACTGCTGCGGGCGACATACGGTTTCGCGATCGGGATTTCGTAGGCATCCAAGAGGGCCTTGGAGGTGCTTTCGGGCAACACGTCGTGACCTTCGCTGAGGATCGTGTCAAAAACGGCCCGCAACTTGCCACGGTCCAGCGGAAACTCGACCGGGATATCGCGTGGTGTCTCGTACAACACTTCGCGGGTCCGCGCGTAGCTGACCAGGTACATGAAGGCCCGGACGGCCTGCTCGGGAGCCGCGTAGGTGGGAATTCCCGCCTGGTTGAACAAGTCGATGCCCGACCTCACGCTGGCTCCGCCCATCCAGGCGGCAAGCAGCGGCTTGTGCGACGTTTTGGCGACCTCGATCACCGCCCGGGCCGCTTCGGTCGGAGCACTCATCGCCTGAGGCGTGAAGATGACCAGCGCCGCATCGACGCCGGGATCGGCGATCACCAGCTGGACCGCCTCGGCCAGCCGCTCGGGCGGGGCGTCTCCCAGCACATCGACCGGATTGTTGCGCGACCAGGCCGCGGGCAGCGCCGCGTTCAACTTTTCCATGGTCCCGGCCGACAGTTCGGCCAGAACACCTTTCCGCTCCAGCAACGCGTCCGTCGCCATCACGCCGGGACCACCCGCGTTGGTGATGATCGCGAGCTTGCGCCTCGGGGCGTGCTTTGTCGGGCCAAGAGTTCCGCGCAATCGAACATGTCGGTCATTTCGAAAACCCGGACGATCCCCGCGCGGTGAAACGCCGCCTCGTAGACCGGATCGACGCCCGCCAAGGCCCCCGTGTGCGAGGCGGCGGCGCGAGCCGAAGCGGCAAAACGTCCGGCTTTGTAGGCAATGATCGGCTTGTTGCGGGAGAACGCGCGCGCCGCCGACATGAACTCCCGCGATTCCGCGATCGATTCGACGTACATGATCAACGATTCGGTCCATGGATCGGTCGCGAAATAGTCAATCAAGTCACCGATGCCGACATCCAGCATGTTGCCAATCGAGACGAAATACGAGAACCCGATCTGCTCTTGGATGGCCCAATCCAGGACGGACGTGCAGAGGGCCCCGGACTGAGAAATAAACGCCACGTGCCCCGGGGCCGGGGTCGCTCCGGCGAAACTTGCGTTCAAATGAGCATGCGGCGCGATGATCCCGACACAGTTGGGACCTAACAGCCGGAGTCCGTCGAAGCGGCGCGCCTCGGCCATCGCCGCCTGTCCCAACCGCCGGCCCTCTTCGCCCGATTCGCGGAAACCCGCGGAAAGGACCAGCAACCCGAGAATCCCCGCTTCGCCGCATTCCCGCACCAATTGCGGCACGGTCCGCGCGGGTGTGCAAATGACGGCCAGGTCGACGTCTTGGGGAAGGTCTGCCACCGACGCAAAGCACGGCTGCTCGCCAATCGTTGGATGCTTTGGATTCACCGGGAAAACCGGCCCGGGAAAGCCCGCCTGGGCGAGATTCTGGAGCACCACTTGCCCGACACTCCCCACCTTCGAGCTGCCCCCGATCACGGCGACACGGGTGGGTCGGAAGATTTTGTCCAAGTTGCGAATCGGCATGGCGAGGGTTCCGTTGGCGGTCAATCAGTGTCGCGAATCGTATCCGCAAGCAAGTCACGTCTCTCGGGTGCGAGCCGTCTCCGCATCACGGCCGGCGACCGTCGCTTGCTCAAGCGCTTCGAAGCCGCTGACGACCTCCAGCAACTCCTCCGTGATCGCCGTCTGCCGCTGCTGGTGAAACTCGCGGCGGAGTTCCTCCAATCGCTCTTCGATATTCTTTTCGGCGGCCTGCATGGCCGCAATCCGGCTGGCGTTCTCACTGGCCAAGGACTCCGTGCACGCGCGAAACAGGGCCACATACAAGAATTGTCGGATCAAACGCGACAACAGGACGTGGCGCTCCATGCGATAGCTGGGTAAGCTGCGCGAGGGCCAGGGCCGAGCACTTAAATCGCG
Source organism: uncultured Planctomycetales bacterium (assembly GCA_963826795.1). Taxonomy (GTDB): domain Bacteria; phylum Planctomycetota; class Planctomycetia; order Pirellulales; family Pirellulaceae; genus CAWGYT01. The sequence goes on from CAWGYT010000003.1 coordinate 187,938, forward strand.
AAACTGCTGGGGATCAATCGGTAGCAGCTGGAGCACGCGAGGCTGATACGATGCCGCCGACGTTCGCTCATTGTGAAACACGAGCACCCGCGTCACACTCGCTTGAGACCACCAGCTCTCGATCTGGGGCAACAGGTCCTGGATCAGGGCTTCGATGTCCCAGATCGACGTCGGCACGCGGTACGCCGGGCCGCTCACCCAACCCGTCTCCTGCAACAGATTTTCGGCCCGAGCGCCGGCCACCAGTCGTCTCCAGGACGTGCCGGCAGGATCTTGCTGACGATGCGATTCGACGAACGAAACGATCTCTTCATTGAATTGACCGCACATGCCTTGATCGGAACCGAACACCACGGCGCCGGTCGGGCCCTGGTCCTTCTGCCGCTGCTCCCACATCGGTCCGTCCTGCAAGACAATCTGGAACCCCAGCTCCATCGTCCGATTAAACTCCGTCAAGGATTCGGCGGCCAGTTCGTATTGCCGAATGCTAACGGCGGCAAGCGTCTTCATGGTCGTGACAACGGAGCGCAGATCCGCGGCCGTTTCGATCCTGCGCTGCAAGTTTTCCAAGGTCGGCATCGTACGAACGTTCTCCGTGCCATGGGTCTCGAAACAACCGTCGCGTCTCGACTTCACCCTCCCCCTGGGAGTTGATGTCGCTCCGACGAATGCCTGCGTGCGGTACTCGTTATCAGTTGTCGGCGACGGTGGGTCGACTTGGCGAGCTGGCCGCCGCCTGATCTTGATCCTGCTCAGCGTGTGCTTCCGCGACGGCCTGGCGAGTCACGCGTTCGATCTCGGAAATATCGTCGGCCGTCAATTCCTGACCGTCCACGATCCGCTCGCACAGCGGCGACAGTTCGCCGACGACCGCGTCCGCCACGACGCGTTCCAGTCGCTCCAGGTCCTCAACGGGAAGTTGATCGAAGACACCCGTCGTGACGGCCAACAGCGCGGCGATCTGTTCGGCGACGCTGAGCGGCCGATACTGAGCCTGTTTGAGAATTTCTCGGACGCGCCGGCCTCGGTCCAAGGTCGCACGGGTTTGGTCGTCGAGCTGGCTGCTGAAACGGGCGAACTTTTCGAGCTCTTCGAATTGGGAATAGGTGAGTCGCAAATCGCCGGCGACAGTACGATAAGCAGGCAGCTGCGTCTTGCCACCGACGCGCGAGACCGATCGTCCGACTTCCACGGCCGGCAGCAGTCCTTTTTGAAACAGCCGTGGAGAGAGATAGATTTGGCCGTCCGTGATCGAGATCAGATTCGTGGGGATGTATCCCGAAACGTTTTGGGCCTCCGTCTCGATGATGGGCAGGGCGGTGAGCGATCCGCCCCCATATTCGGAACGCAAATGGGTGGCTCGTTCCAGCAGTCGCGAATGGACGTAGAAAATGTCACCTGGAAAGGCTTCCCGTCCTGGCGGTCGGCGGAGCAACAACGACAACTGGCGATAGGCTCGCGCATGTGACGTCAAATCGTCATACACGACCAACACATCGTGTCCCCGTTCCATGAAATACTCGCCGATCGTCGTGGCGGCGTAGGGCGCCATGAACTGCAGTCCCGGGGGTGCGTCATCGGCTCCGATCACGACGACGGAATGCTCCATCGCCTCGTGCGCCCGCAGGTTGGCGATCACGCGTGCCACGTTGGTGCTGCGCTGCGAAATGCTGCAATAGATGCAGATCACATCGCGGCCGCGCTGATTGATGATCGTATCGACCGCGATGGCGGTCTTGCCGGACTGACGATCGCCCAGAATCAGTTGGCGCTGGCCTCGCCCGATCGGAATCAGGGCGTCGATCACCTTCAAGCCGGTTTGGAGCGGGACGGTGACGGGCGCCCGATGCATGATTGGCGGCGCGTCCCGTTCGCACGGTGCCCGCGCAAGATCGCGCAGGATATGGCCTCCGTCAAGCGGCCGTCCGAGCGGATCGATCACGCGACCCAATAGCGAATCGCCCACCGGCGTGTCGAGGACTCGCCCCGTGCGCTCGACACGCGATCCCGCCTGCAAGTTGGCCGTCTTGTCCAACAGCACGCAGCCCACCTGATGGCGATCCAAATTGAAGGCAAAGCCGCGGACTCCATCGGCAAAGTGCAGCAGTTCGTCGGCGCGGACATTGGGCAGTCCCGCGGCCTGGGCAATTCCCGGCCCGACCTCGACGACCATCCCGGTCTCGCGGGGCACGAGCTGCGGTGATTGGTCCCGGATCGCCTGCGACACGAGCCGGGCGGTTTCGTCCAAGGCTTGCTGCAGGTTCGGGGATTCGTCGTCACGGCGTCCCATGATGCTCCTCACCTCGCGACGCAGTGATGTGGGCCTGACGGCTTTGAATGTCCAGGTCCAGGTTTTGGAGAAAATCTCGGACGTTCCATTGGAAGCTGTAGCCACCTACATTCAGCTCGACGCCCGCAATCAGATCCGCCGCTCGATCAAACACGATATCGCCCTCGTAGTCGAACTGCTGCTGAATCCCGCCCCGAATCCGCTGTCGTTCGGCCTCGGGCAGCTCGAAGGCGGAATGGACGAACACTTCCGCGTCTCCGTTGCGGACCAAGTGAGATCGGACCTCCCGCTTGACGTTGTCCGCCAAATCCTCCAGCTGAGTCACAAAGATCCCGACGATCTTCTCTTCCAGCGTGGCATCCGCCAGCTGAGCGAGCGTGCGGCGTGTCGCCTCCAGCGCAGACCCCGCGGCTTGATCGCGCACGCCATGCAGCAACGCGCCGCGCTCGTGTTGAAAGGCCTCCAGCCATTGCTGTCGTTTCTGATCGATCTGACGTCGCGTCTCCACCGCCAATTGCTCGCGTTCGGCAAACGCCTCTCGGCGGACTGCCTTTAACTGGTCTTCCCGCTCGGTCTCCAGCGACTGCAGTTGAGTGCGGTACCGTTGTCCCAGGACTTCAGCCGCTTCGCGCTGCTGCTCGGCATCGGCCAACTGCTCGGCAATTGTCCGCTCGCGATCCGCCATCGCGCAGGATCGGATCGTAGAGAAAATAGCGTAGCAGCCCGACCAGGATCAGAAAATTGACAACCTGGGCCGTGAAAGTAAACCAGTCGATGCTCATCAGTTTCGGATCGATCTGAGTTAAGGAACCGCGCCGCTCAGCGTTGCACGAGGTAGTTCCAGAACGGATTGGCGAACAGCAAAATCATCGAGATCACAAAGCAGTAGATCGCGGTCGATTCGACCATCGCCAGGCCCACGAAGAGCGTCCGCGTGATGGTATTGGAGGCGTCCGGTTGCTGGGCGATGGCGCTGAGTGCTTGAGCGACCGCGCGGCCCTCGCCCAGCGCCGGCGCGATCGACCCGATCGCAATCGTCAGTCCGGCCATGACGATGGAAGCCGACGCGACAAGTCCCAGATTATCCATAATGGTTCCCCTTCAGTTCGGATGATCGAAGTGGTTCGGCAGGTGGCTCGTTCCGCTGATGAGCTTGCGTGGCGGAGGCGATGTAAACCATCGCCAGGATCGCGAAGATATAGGCCTGGATGAACCCCGTCAGCAGCCCCAACAGCTGCATCAGGATCGGAACAAAGAGGGGAACGAAGCCAATCAGGATGGCGGCAATTACACTGCCGCTCATCATATTGCCATACAAGCGAACGGCCAAGGCGAGCGTGCGAGAAACCTCGCCCACCAGATTGAATGGCAGCATGAAAACGGTCGGACGAATGTAATTCTTCAAGTAAGCCGCCACGCCCTGGCCCGCAATTCCAAACAGTGGCACCGCGAAAAACACGCACGTCGCCAGCGCCGCGGTGGTGGACAGCGAGGCAGTCGGAGGCTGAAACACCGGCACGACACTCAACAGGTTCGACACGCCAATGAACAAGAACAAGGTCCCCACAAACGGAAGATACCGGCCCGGCTCCTGCCCGCTCACCTCCCGAATTTGCTGACGCATTCCTGTCACCAGGACTTCCAGCAGATTCTGCGCACGCGGGATCTCGGGGCCGGTCGTAAGCCGGCGCGTGACGAGCCGAGAGCCGGCCACCATCAGGGCGATCACGACCCAAGTGAAGGCAATCGTCGCATTCACGCGAACGGCCGGCCAGGCCGTTGACTGCCAGATGATCCACTCGTCCGTGCTAATCTGAATTTCGCCCATTAGAGCTCACTTCCCAAGGACGAAGGTGCCGACGAAATCCGTCCCAGCCAGCGCACGAGCACGACCCGCGTGAAGACGAATCCGCCCAGACAAACCACCAGCGCCGGCAGTTGGCCCTTGACCAGCACCAGGTAGAAGCCGCCCAAAATCACGCTCAAACGAATCACCAAGCTGCCGAAATAGAGGATCCAGGGACGCGGCGACCGCGGCAGCCGGCGGACGGTGCCCCAGAGTCCCAGGAAATAGACCACCGCCATCCCGCATCCGACCAGGCCGGCCATGAGCAGTTGCATTTCGATTCCCATGGCTACCTTTCTTCCCCGCCGAAACGACTCTCGCGGCTGACCCAGCGCCACGCATTCAGACAGCCGAAAGCAATGCCCAGAAACAACAGCATCAAGGTCCACGAAAAGCGGCTGGGCCAGCGGCGGTCGATCCAAACGCCAAGCCCAATCCCGACCAGTGCGGGCACCGCCACCGACCAACCCACCAGTCCGAACATCCCCAAACCGAACCAAACGGACTGCGGATTCGCGCGTGCCCGAAGCTTGCGCAATTCTTTCTCTTGGACCTCGTGCTCCAGACCGTGACGCGCACGTTGCCGAGGGGCGTTGGGAGGATCGTTCATCGGCCTTGCTCGACCAACTGCAAATAACCGCGCAGGAAGCTGGCCTCCAGTTTGGCCACCGCCGAATGTGCCGCCCGCTCACGATCGCTCTGTAAGGCGAATTCCTCGCGAACGCAGCGCCGCAATTCACCCAGGTCGCCTCCGCGGACCGCTTGACGTGTCGAGATCAGGACTTCGTCTCCGCACTTGACCAGGACGCCCTGATCCACCGCCACGAAGCACTCGTTTTCCTGGTCGTCTTCAAACAGCATGAGTCCGGGGACCAGCGCCGCGAGAAAGTCCACGTGCCGAGGCAGCAAGCAAAAGCTGCCATTTTCCGCCTCGGCGATCACTTTTCGCACCGGTTGGTCGACCACCACCCGCGTCGGTTCCAGCAGCTTGAGCCTCATGGTTTCGTCACCTCGTCAACCGAACCAATCATGTACAACGCCCGTTCCGGATCGTCATGAAACTCGTCGTCCAGAATCCGCTCGCAGCCGTCCAGCGTGTCGTCAATTCGAACTAACCTGCCTTCGTGGCCCGTGAATTGTTCCGTCGTAAAAAACGGTTGCGTGAGAAAGCGTTCCAGCCGCCGCGCGCGATTGACCGTGCGGCGATCGTCGCGCGACAATTCTTCCATGCCCAACATCGCAATGATGTCCTTCAGCTCTTCGTAGTTCGCCAACGTCCGGCGGACATCCCTCGCAACCCGGTAATGCCGGGATCCGACCACTTGCGGCAACAGCAGCTCGGAAGTCGACTGCAGCGGGTCAATGGCGGGATAGAGTGCCTCGGCGGCGCGTCGACGCGAGAGCACGACCGTCGAGGAAAGATGCGAGAAGGCATGCACGGCGGACGGATCGGTGAAGTCGTCCGCGGGCACATAGACCGCCTGAACGGACGTAATCGCGCCCGAAGCCGTGGTGCAGATCCGTTCCTGAAGCTCCGCCAAGTCGGTCGACAACGAGGGCTGATAGCCGACTCGCGAAGGTAGCTGACCCATCAGTCCGGAAACCTCCATCCCGGCCTGAATGAAACGAAAAATGTTGTCGATCAACAACAAAACGTCCTGCCGTGCGTCATCACGGAAATATTCGGCAATCGTCAGCGCCGCATGACCCACTCGAAATCGCGCGCCCGGCGGCTCGTTCATCTGGCCAAATATCATCACCGTCTTGTCGCGAACGCCCGCACTGCCCATTTCGCGGTACAGCTCTTCCGCCTCGCGACAACGTTCGCCAATTCCACAGAACAGACTGACCCCCGCGTGCTGTCCGACCACGTTGTGGATCAGCTCGGTGATCAAAACGGTCTTCCCCACACCCGCCCCGCCGAACAAGCCGGCCTTGCCGCCACGCTCCAGCGGCGACAACAGGTCGATCGCCTTGATCCCGGTCTGGAACACCTCCGACTTCGTGGCACGCCGAGCGATCGGCGGCGGCTCGGCATGGATGCTGCGGTAGGTCACATCTTGCAGGGGCGGCCCGTCGTCAATCGTGTGACCGAAGACATCCAGCACGCGTCCCAGCAGAGACTGCCCCACGGGGACGCTGAGGGACTTTCCCAAATCGTAGATCGGAGCGCCGCGCGCGAGTCCTCGGATCGAATTCATTGCGATCCCGCGCACCGTGTGAGGATCCAGCTGACTGGCGACCTCCACCGACCACGCCCGGTCGGGTCCCGTCCGCAATTCGTGATTGATGCCCGGCAGCAACTCGGGAAAATAAGCATCGACCACACTCCCCCGGACCGCGACCACGCGCCCTGTATTGAGGTCGACCTGCGAGTTTGCGGTCGTTGTCGATTCAGCCGAAGCGGACATCGCGGGGACTACTCGGGGGGACGGGGTGCGGCACGATCGGTCTGCCGCCGCGCGACATGCACGATGGCCTCTCAGCTGCCACTCAGTGTAAACGTCCCCGCTCGCTTTCGCACGGGGGATGGACTTCGTCAGCCGGCGACGCCAGACGAGGCGACTCACGCGACTTCGCCCGCGGGTGGGTTTGAGGGCTGAGCGTGCGAAGCCCCCTCATCCGGCCTTCGGCCACCTTCTCCCGCGCCGGGGAGCAGGGACGGGGTGTGGAGCCGAGGGTTGTCACCTCTCCCGCGCTGGGGAGCAGGGACGACCTCGAACTTGACGACCTCGAACTTGACGCCCAAGTCCGGTTTACCTACGATCCCGCAGCTTTTTACTGGACATCTTCCCCATCTCCCCAACAACTCGCCACTCCCATGCTTCAAACCGGGCCCAGTCAATCGCTGTCCGTGCCTCGATTTCCGTGCGGCACGGCGTGGTGGCTCTGCGTTTTCTGCAGTTGCGTCTTCAGTCCCGGTCGAACAAGTCCAAGACGGTCTACAGGCTCCAGAGTCATTCGGCAGCACAAGGTGGCCGCAGGCGTGACCGGCGGCGATGAGGGCACGGAAGTAGACCGTCTTAGATTGATTGGCTTCGTGGCCCCCGTCGCGCCGTAGCCCCCGTCGCGCAGACGGGGGGCGAACCCGTCCCCCAGCCGATCTCGCCATGCAGGCCTCGCATCCACGCCGCGCCACCCCCGCTCTCCGCGAGCGGGGCTACGCAACGGAACAAGTCCAAGACACAAGTCCAAGACGGTCTAAAACAAGTCCAAGACGGTCTACAGGCTCCAGAGTCATTCGGCAGCACAAGGTAGCGGCATGCGTGACCGGCGGCGATGAGGGCACGGAAGTAGACCGTCTTAGATTGATTGTCTTCGTGGCCCCCGTCGCGCCGTAGCCCCCGTTGCGCAGACGGGGGGCGAACCCGTCCCCCAGCCGATCTCGCCATGCAGGCCTCGCATCCACGCCGCGCCACCCCCGCTCTCCGCGAGCGGGGCTACGCAACGGAACAAGTCCAAGACGGTCTACACAACAAGTCCAAGACGGTCTACAGGCTCCAGAGTCATTGGGCAGCACAAGGTAGCGGCATGCGTGACCGGCGGCGATGAGGGCACGGAAGTAGACCGTCTTAGATTGATTGTCTTCGTGGCCCCCGTCGCGCCGTAGCCCCCGTTGCGCAGACGGGGGGCGAACCCGTCCCCCAGCCGATCTCGCCATGCAGGCCTCGCATCCACGCCGCGCCACCCCCGCTCTCCGCGAGCGGGGCTACGCAACGGAACAAGTCCAAGACGGTCTACAGGCTCCAGAGTCATTCGGCAGCACAAGGTAGCGGCATGCGTGACCGGCGGCGATGAGGGCACGGAAGTAGACCGTCTTAGACGAAGAAAACTCCAGACGGTCTATCAAAGAAGAAAACTCCAGACGGTCTATCAAAGAAAGCTCCAGACCCGCCACTCGATGCCCCTCACATCACCTTCTGCGCATTTGCCGTAAGTCGCCTCGAAAAAAAGACCTGAGAAAGCGCCGGGATAAACCGGCTTGGAGTTGAGAATGAAAGAGTCTTACAGCGAAGCCCTAGCCCGGCACGCTGGCCCTGAGTCGTACGCTGATCGTGGCAACACGGTGGGTGTAGCAACGGCAGGGGTACACGCAGGCCCAGTATTGAGCTCCGAAAGATTTTCATCTCGTGTGCCGACGTCGTTCAGGTGGCGGAAGGCAACACCGTTGGGTGCGCTCGCTGGCGAGCACCCCGCGGACGCGACGGAGTCGAAGACCTGGTGCATGTATGGAAACTCCAAGCGCGAGAACCGGGAGATCCCATCGGCTCCTTGGCGGCGACGTCGAGGACGGTCAGCGAACCTCACTGAGGGCACGGCTGGCATGGACGTGGATGGGAAGTCAGATGACTTCGTATTACTGACGACGCGGGCGAACGAAACTGCATCCGCAGTGGCGGAGTCCGTCGAGGAAAGGGAGTCACCGAAGGGAACTGTTGTCGATCTGCCGTGGACATGCCGGACACAGTGCCGGATTTCGTGTCACTCACATGGCACGGCAATGACGACTGGTAGCGAAACTCGTTTCGTGATCGTTTGACCTGACGGAGGAGCCGTATGAGGTAGTTCTTCACGTACGGATCTGTGCGGGGGGCGACCGGTAACGGTCGTCCCTACCGCGATCCCCTTTTTGCGAGGAACTGCTGGCGGATCTGGAAAAACTCAAGCGACACGACGCTTAAGAACCGCCCTGCCCAATGGCAGTCGACGGCCGTTGCTGCTGTGCGCTCAACCGATCTCCTTGCCTCGACAACCATCTCTCCACTTTACCCTCACTCGCGCTCAACCCCTTCCGCCGAATTTTTCACTCACGCTGACCTCTCGAGCAACCTGAGTGCCGAACAGGATTGCCTTCGGCCAGCTCCTCCCGCGCTGGGGAGCAGGGACGACATCGAACTTGACGCCCAAGTCCGGTTTACCTACGATCCCGCAGCTTTTTACTGGACATCTTCCCCATCTCCCCAACAACTCGCCACTCCCATGCTTCAAACCGGGCCCAGTCAATCGCTGTCCGTGCCTCGATTTCCGTGCGGCACGGCGTGGTGGCTCTGCGTTTTCTGCAGTTGCGTCTTCAGTCCCGGTCGGATTGACGCGCAGGAGCTTCCGATCGCCGCGCCGGAATACCGAGGCGATTCGGAGCGTCCGCCGCGCCGGGAACCTGCGCCGCGCGTCGACACCGCGCCCCGCGTGGATCGAACGGCGACGCGGCTGATCGGCCGTGGCATCAATCAGGGTCGGGTCGAGCAGGCGATGCGAGCGGCGTTTGGAGCACGTCTGACGCTTGAGTCGTCGGAGGAGATTCGCGTTTATCGACTGGTGAAGGACGACCGTCCGCTGGCGACGTTAATCTTCGACGATCGCCGGGATGGGGTGTTGGTCCAATCGGCACCGGCAATTCTGGATCAATTCGAGGTGTTAATTGCCGCCCTCTCGCAGACGGGGACCACGGAGCGACTGGCGATCGTCTCGATTGAGCGAACGGACCGCACGAAGCTGCAGCAGGCCTTGGACGCGTACCGTCGTGGCTCAACGCAGCCGGCGCCGGCGCCGCCGCGGGATTCATCGTGGCTGCGGCCGCGATACTCACCGGGCGGTCTGGCACTCGTCAATTTTGTATTTCAGGAGTCGTCCGGTGAGGCCACGGCCGAGGAACCGGGTGCCGCGGCACCTGCGGAAAACCAACCGGCGGAGGTCCCTCGCGGCACGGGCGGACTGGATGTGGACGTGGACGTGCAGACGCTGCCGGACCTGGACGTGATTCTCTTGCGCGGCCGTGACCGCGACGTTCAGAAGCTGACCGAGATCATTCAGGAATTGGAGCGGCTCAGTCGCGAAACGCAGCCGCAAGTGCAGGTTTACCTGCTGCAGCACTCAAATAGCGAAGCGGTTGCGGAGATCTTGCAGGAGGTGACGGAAGACCTGACGGGTCGTCGTCAGGGGCGGGTCACCGTCACGCCTCTGGTCAAGCCGAACGGGATTTTGCTGATTGGTTGGGGTGACGCCGTGGAGGCGATGATCTCGCTGATTCGGCAGCTCGACACACCCGTTGCAGCGAACTCACAGTTTCGCGTTTATCGCTTGCGGCACGCACCGGCTCAGAACGTGGCCACCGCGATCACTCAGTTCTTTGTGAATCGACAGGGGCTGGGTCCCCGCGTCCAGGCCCTGCCGGATCTCCGTTCCAATTCCGTGATCGTTTCGGCGGCGCCGCGGGATCAGCTTGAGGTGGCGCGGATGGTGCGGTCGCTTGACACGGACCAAAGCGAGGCCGTGAATCGGGCGAAGGTGGTTCGCATTCGAAACGCTCTGGCGGCCGATATCGCCGAGACGCTCAGCAGCGCCATCGAGTCGTCCGACGTTCAGGCGCTCCCTCGGCCATCCTTGAACTGCTGACGGTCGACGCCGAGGGCGAGCGGCTGGTGCGGAGCGGGATTTTGGCGGACGTTCGGATCACGACCAACGTCCGCAACAACTCCCTGATTCTTTCGGGACCGACGGAAAGCATTCCGCTCTTGGAGGCCTTAATTGAGCAGCTGGACGTGCCGGGTACCGTGTCGCAAATCAAGGTCTTCCGCGTGCTGAACGGGGACGCGGCCAACATGGTACGGATGCTGCGGGCGTTGCTGCCATCCGACACCGCGGGCGCCGGTCCGCAGCTGGCCGCCGCCGAGGGCGAGACGTCGTTCGCGCCGCTGCGTTTCTCGGTGGACACGCGGACCAACAGCATCATCGCCACCGGAACGGATGGCGATCTGCAGATCATCGAAGCCCTGCTGCTGCGTCTGGACGAGCGCGACCTGGCCGAGCGAAAGAACGAGGTCTACCGGCTGCGGAATTCCCCCGCCATCGATGTGGCGACCGCGATCAACGAATTTTTGCGGAGCGAGCGGGTCGTGCAACAGGCAGGCCCCGGGACGGGAAGCCCGTTCGAGCAGCTGGAACGCGAAGTGATTGTCGTCCCCGAGCCGGTCAGCAATTCGCTGGTCATCAGTGCCACGCCTCGGTACTTCGAGGAGATCCGCAAACTGGTCACCGATCTCGACAAACCGCCGCCGCAGGTGATGATTCAGATCCTGATTGCCGAAATCGCGCTGAATGACAGTCACGAGTTTGGCGTGGAACTTGGGATCCAGGATTCCGTCCTGTTCGATCGCAGCCTGCTGGGGGATCTGGTGACCACGACCAATACCACGCAGGGATCGACGCCGGCAGGCATCATCACTTCCACCGAAGAGATCATCCAGGCGGCCAGCAATCTGCCCGGCTTTAATTTCAACAATTCGCCGCTGGGCAACAGCGGCAGCCGCAAGGCGCTGGCCGATTCGGGCCGCGTGGGTGGGCAAGGACTCTCCAACTTTGCGGTCGGCCGCGTGAACAGCGAACTGGGATTCGGCGGGCTGGTGTTGTCGGCCAGCAGCGAGAGCGTGAGCATGTTGATCCGGGCGCTGGAAGAATCCCGACGACTGGAGGTGCTCAGTCGCCCGCAAATCCGCACTTTGGACAATCAGCCCGCCTTCATTCAGGTCGGCCAGCGTGTGCCGCGGATCGTGGCGTCCAACACGGCCCAAGGGGGACTGCAGACCAATTCGGTCGTGCTGGAAAACGTGGGCTTGATCGTGGGCGTCACGCCGCGGATCAGCCCCGACGGGACGGTCGTGATGGAAATCGACGCCGAGCGATCCCGACTCGGGCCGGAGTCCGAAGGGATCCCGATCACGGCTTCGTTGGACGGGACCGTCATTCGATCGCCACGCATCGATACGACGACCGCTCAAGCGACGGTCAGCGCCGCCAGCGGCGAGACGATCATCCTGGGCGGCCTGATCACCAACAGCACCCAAACCACGACGCGACGCGTGCCCTACCTGGCCGACATTCCGTTGCTGGGCGACTTGTTTCGGTATGACGGCAGCTTCAACCGTCGCACCGAGCTGCTGCTGATCTTGACGCCTCATGTGATCCGCTCGCCGGCCGATTCCGAACGGTTGAAGCACGCCGAACTGGCACGCATGTCGTGGTGCTCGGCCGACGTTTACGAGATCTACGGAGACCTCGGCGGCCCGATCGACCATCCGCCGCTGCTGGATGCGCCGACCCAGGTGATTTACCCCCACGTGGACCCGCGCGGCGAAGGCATTCTGCCGCCGGAGCCCGAGGCGACCGCTCCCGACACGCAAGAATCGTCACCCGACCCGTTCGCTCCCCTGCCGACCTTGCCTCGCAATCGAGACGGAGAATGAGGACCCCGCCGGGAACGAGCCCGGGGATTCACCGGTCGGATTCAGGGGATTCGTTGATCCCAGAGCCCGCTTGAAACAGGACGCGAGTCAACAAGATGTTCGTCGCCGGCCACGCCACTCTTCGCTTTCGATCGCTTTGCAGCGCGCCGCTGCGCATCGGCTGGCTCGTGGTCCTGCTTGCCGCCAGCGGTTGTGCACGTTGGGACCTGCCGGACCGATGGACCTGGGGCGACAAAGCCAAGCCGGCGATTCCGGAAAAAGTTGTGCCGATGTGGACCGATACCGTGCTCTATCAGCCCGGCAAACCTGCCTTACGCGGATTCGGTGCGGGTCTATTTTTATGAACACGGTTCCAAGGAGCCGATCCAAGTCGAGGGGAACCTGGTCGTCTTCGCCTTCGACGCCAACGACATCACGCGGATGCCGATCCCCGAAAAACGATTCGTGTTTCCAGCTGAACATCTCAAGCAACACTACAGCCGGACCAGCTTGGGACATTCGTACAGCATCTGGCTGCCGTGGGATGAGGTGGGCGGCCCCAGTCGCCAGCTGAGCTTGGTGACACGTTTCGAGTCGGCGAACGGTGGAGCCGTGGTTTCCGAGCCGGTCCGCAAAATGCTGACAGGCATCGATTTGCCCGCCGAGTTGGCCGATGACTCCGACTCCAGCAAAAACGTCCCGGCCGCGTACATGCCGGACAGCGAACCCGGCTCTGCCAGCATGCCCTCGGTCACGATTAACGTCTCGCCCAGCTTCTCGAGAAAACTACGTGGAAAATCGGCGGACGACTCGCGAGGACAACCCTCAACGCGCGGCGCCGAACCGGGATCATGGACCGAGGAGTCCGCGATCGGGCCCGAGGGTGTTCCGGCCAGCGACGGGCCAACGACGGAAACGCAAACCAGCCGAGCTCAGTCGGAAGAATCCCAGTCAGAAGGAACCCAGTCGATGGGGGCTCGCACCACAACCCCTGAATCGAACCTCAACCTGGTCCATCCTGAGACGGGACCGGAGGTGGGACCGCTTCCGGCTCAGCAGCGACTCGCAGCTCATTTCGAACAGCGGAGATACCAGGCTCGATCCCCGCGAGCAACTCAGCCAAACGCCGGTCCGCTGCGGAAACAACCTCACCCCGCAACGTGGCTACCCGGCCTTCCACCGACACCTCGATCGACGACGTCAGGACAGCCAATTGCTGACTGATGCGGTCGGCCACGACTTCTGGCGGAAGGCCTCGGTAGGCGAAACCCACGGACAGCCTGGCATCGTAGGGGCGATCGGCTGGAGCAACGGTCGCCGGGCGGTTCAACTGATAGCTCGCATCCGCCGCGTCGACGATTCCGGCCACGGCCGACCGCACCATCGCTCCGGCCCCCGCCTGCTGCATCCCCACAAACTCCTGCGTCTCGGACCGATCCGACCCGACGAAGTCGCGGGTGCTTCGATTCCCGCGCAAGAAGCGCTGACCGCGGACCGATCCCGCCTCGGTTGCCAAGCCAGGTGCTGGCTGTCGGGTCAGCGGTTGCCTCAATTGGCGGTTGCCAAACATTTGCCCGCGGGCCGATGGCGCAACCGCCGCCATGGCCAGCAGGGCAACCAGAACATACGGCGGCCGGGTGAGGAAAGTCCGATGCATGGCGGTCAAGGAGGGAACTGGGCCTGAGGAATTAATGAGGGCGGAGACTGTAGTGTAGTCTGCCTCATCCCCAGCGCGGAGTCACCCTGTTTTTCGCCACGGTCAGCGGGGATCGGTCAGCGGGGATCGGGCACCGCGGTCGGGCACCGCGGTCGGGCCCTACATTTTGCCGAACAGCGAGACCAAGTCGGCCGTGCGGCAGCTATAACCCCACTCATTGTCGTACCAGCTGACCACCTTGACCATGTCTCCCTGCATCACCTGGGTAAAGGGAGCGGCAAAGATCGAGCTGTGGGCGTCGCCAATGATGTCGGACGAAACGATCGGATCCTCGGTGTAGCAAAGGATTCCCTTGAGCGGGCCCTCTGCCGCCGCTTTCATCGCCGAGTTGATCTCGTCCGCGGTTGCCTTCTTGGCCAGGTCCGCCGTGAGGTCGACCACGCTGCCGGTCACGACGGGAACGCGAAGTGCGATCCCCGTCAATTTCCCCTGAAGCGACGGGATCACCAATCCCACCGCCTTGGCGGCACCCGTGCTGGTCGGGATGATGTTCTGAGCGGCGGCCCGAGCACGATAGAGGTCCTTGTGCGGCTGGTCTTGCACGTTTTGATCGTTCGTATAGGCATGGACCGTGGTCATCAAACCGCGTTCGATTCCGAAGGACTCGTGCAGCACTTTGGCCACGGGCGCCAGGCAATTCGTCGTGCAGCTGGCGTTAGAAATGCATTTCATGGAGGGCTTCAGCTGGTCGTCGTTCACTCCCAGCACCACGGTCAGGTCGGGATCGTCCTTGGCCGGGGCACTCAGCACGACCCGCTTCGCACCGGCATCCAGATGCGAATCGTAACCCGGCTTGCCATCCGACTTTCGGCCGGTAAACACGCCGGTGCTCTCGATCACGACGTCGACGCCCAGGTCGCCCCAGGGCAGCGAGGCCGGATTTCGCTCTTCGAACACCCGAATCGGCTTGCCGTCGACGACCAGGTTCTGCTCGTCATAGGCAACCGTTCCCGGAAAACGGCGATGCGTGCTGTCGTACTTCAGCAGCGTGGCCAGTGTCTTGTTGCTGGTGAGGTCGTTGATCCCGACGACTTCGAACTCGCTGCCCCGCTCCACGAGATTGCGAAACGTGAGCCGACCGATGCGACCGAAACCATTGATTGCCACGCGAACTGCCACGGCTTTGCTCCTCTGCAACTACTTTTCGATTGACTTGACGACTGTCACCCGCCTGGTTCGCGGCGATTATACTGAGGCCTCGATAGCCTCACAATGGGCCTGGATCTGGCTCGTTTTCCCTTGACACGGACCGCGTTGGTGGTGAGACATCCACGCCCGAATCGGCGCCTGCGACACGCTCGGACCCCGGAAGATCTTTGGCACGATGAACGCGTCGCATGGCCGACCTGAATGGCAGCTACCGCCCGGAGTCACCTCAGGGGGTTGGCAGTACTCGCAGGCTCGTTTCATTGCGGAGGATTACGACGCCTATTTCGCGGAGCACGGTCTGCTGACGTTGGACCAGCAGATCGCGGAGCAGCATTTGCGGGGCGAAGGGACGGTGATTGATCTGGGCTGCGGAACGGGCCGGGCTCTCCTGCCGTGGATCGCTCGGGGGCATGCGGGCATCGGCGTGGACCTTTCCCAGGCGATGTTGGACGTGATGGTGCGCAAGGCCTCGTCGCTGGGTTTGGAGGTTCTGGCCGTGCGCGGCAACCTGGTGGAACTGGATTGCATCGCCGATCGAAGTGCCGCGTATGCGCTCTGTTTATTCAGCACGTTGGGGATGATCGCCGGGGACGCGAACCGGCGGCGGGTGTTGTCACACGTCGCGCGGATCCTGCAACCGGGCGGAATCTTGATTCTGCACGTCCACAACTACTGGCACAATCTCACGCTGCCTCAGGGACGACGCTGGCTCGCAGGCAATCTGCTCGGCAGCCTGGTGGGACGGTCGCCGCGTGGCGACAAGAGGTATGACTATCGCGGTATCCGCAACTTCTTCCTGCACGTATTTACACGGCGAGAGCTCCAACAGCTGTTGGCCGCCAGCGGATTCCGTGTGGTCCAATGGAATCTGGTCGGGCCTCGTGGCGATCGGCTGCTGCGCTGGCCGCGCCTCGCAGGTCGCATCCGGGCTCAGGGATGGATCGTGGTCTGCCAACTGGCGTGACAAGAGGGATCTGTTGAAAGGGGTTTGATCCTTTCAACTCATCAGGGTCGCAATACGATTTTGCCGATCAGCGTGCCGGCCTTGCGGAGCGTGTTGTCTTCTTGCAGCTGGTGAGCGTCCGCCGCCTCGGCGAGTGAGAACTCGCGACCGATCTGAGCTCGCAGGTGTCCGTCGACGAGCCAACGATTGATCGCCTCGGCACAGGTCCGCTGTTCGTCGGGGGTCGCCTTGAACATCACGAAGCCCAGCAGCGAGCAGCCTTTGACGTAAAACGGTCCGACGGGAAACGGCGGGCGGGCATCGCGCCCGGCCATGAGAACCAGGCGACCGCGTTCGGCCAACAGCGGCACGAGCGCATCAAAATCGGGCTCGCGCATCGTTTCCCAGACGACGTTGAACCCGTCGGGGGCGAATTCCTGCGCCGCGGCGGCAACGTCTTCGGTTTGGTAATTGACCACGCGATCCGCCCCCAATTGCCGGCAGATCTCGACCTTCTCGGGACTGCCGGCCGTGGTCATCACGCGAGCCCCGGCGGCTTTGGCCATTTGGACCACCATCGCCCCCACGCCGCCGGAACCACCGTGCAGAAACAGCGCCTCGCCCGGCTGAAGTTGAGCTCGATGAAACAGGCCGAGGTGCGCCGTGATGCCGACCAGGGCGACTGCGGCCACCGTCTCGTCCGGGATTCCGTCGGGGATTGGATAGAGCCAGCCATCGTCAACCGCGCAGTACTCGGCAAAGGTTCCTTGACGCCCCAGGAGGCCTTGATTGCTGCCCCAAACGCGATCGCCAATTCGAAAACGATCGGTTTCGGGACCGAGTCCCACGACCTCGCCCGCCAGATCGCAACCCAAAATGTAGGGACGCGGCAACTCCCAATAGTTCGCTCCGTTGCGAATGTAGGTGTCGATCGGATTGACCGAAACCGCTTTCATCTGAACCAAGACTTGCGATCCGGTCGGTTGCGGCTGGGGCAGATCGCCATAGCGGATTGATTGCGGAGGACCGGTCTGTTCGATGTAGGCTGCCTTCATGGGAGAATCCTCGCAACGAAAATCGTGGTGCGGCGGAGAGCCATCGAGCGGCGAGGCTGACCTGCGCCGACGTGGCTCGGTGGGCGTTTGTTATAAGATATTTACGCTCTCGCTGGTAACAGGTCGGCCCGTGCCGAAGCGGCAGATCATCCGAGCTGCACGGCGGAGTGCCTCCGCAACTTGCGACTGGCGAAACGGGCGTTCCGGTGTAAAATACGGAACGGGCGTTGGGAAAAATCGCTGATCGGTCCGCCCCGCGTTCCATGCGTCCGGATTCCCGCCTCCTGCGTCCACCCCGCGTTTCCCCGTCCACGATTTTGCGGCTGCATTTGCGTCCGGCTGAACTCGCGGCCCGTTTTGGCTTACCCGAATGAAGCAATCGAAGGCGACTCGATGAACCAGTTAGGAGTGGGCGGATGAAGCTTGCGGCCAGCATTCAAGACTTGGTCAAGGATTACGTCCTCAAAGGTGAAACGGTCCAAGCGTTGCGCGGTGTCTCCTTCGACGTCCCCGAAGGAGACCATGTCGCCATCATGGGCCCTTCCGGCTCGGGCAAGAGTACGCTGTTGAATCTTTTGGGTTGTCTCGACCGGCCCACGCGCGGCCATCTTTACCTGGGCGAAGACGACGTGGGACAGATGAATGACGATGAACTCTCGACCGTGAGGGCCTCGCGGATCGGGTTCGTATTTCAGTCCTACAACCTGATCGCTCAGCTAACGGTTCTGGAAAACATTGAGGTCCCACTTTACTACATGGGTCGTCTGGGGCTTCCCGAGCGCGAGCGATGCCGCGAGTTGGCCGAATTGGTCGGGTTGGGCGATCGATTGAAGCATCGCCCGGTGCAATTGTCAGGCGGTCAGCAGCAGCGTGTGGCGATTGCCCGCAGCCTGGTCAACAATCCGTATTTTATTCTGGCGGACGAGCCAACCGGAAATCTCGATTCGGCCACGACGCACGAGATTCTGAATCTGTTTCAGAGGCTCAATGAAGAGGGTCGAACGATCATCATGGTAACGCACGAAGACGACGTGGCGGAGCGGGCCAAACGCGTGATCCGACTCCGCGACGGTTATTTGCAGTCGGATGTGTTGCAGACGGCGAAGTTGGCCTGAGGGGAAGTTGGCCTGAGGGATCGCGCTCGCGTCGTCGAACCGCCCGGACCGGCTCCGACCCGCCGATTTGTGTGGCCGGGGCGAGGCTGGTAAGCTGTCGGTTTCCAGTCGCGTGCCCCGGACCGGCATCGCCGGTTGGCTCGCATCGGACCTCTCGCCGCGCCCACTCGGCCGGCTCAAACTCCTCGGAGGCAGATCATGCTTCGACGCTCTTTGCTGATTTTGCTGACCTTTACCGGCGCCTCGCTGGCCGCCTCCGCCGCGTTGGCCGCGGAGTCGCCGCTTTGGGTTCACTACGCCCCTCAAGCGGGACCGGGGCAGGGTCAGAAGATCGTGTTGATTGCGGGTGACGAAGAATACCGTTCGGAAGAAGCGCTGCCGATGCTCGGCAAAATCCTCGCGGTACATCACGGCTTTGATTGCACCGTGCTGTTCTCGATCAATCCCGAGGACGGCACGATTGATCCGGAAAACCAGACCCACATTCCGGGCTTGGAGCAATTGGCGACGGCCGACATGATGGTCATCGCGACGCGGTTTCGCGAACTGCCCGACAGCGACATGAAGTATATCGATGACTTCGTTCAGTCCGGCAAGCCGATTCTGGGGCTGCGAACCGCGACCCACGCGTTTCGGTATGAGCGGAATCCCAAGAGTCCCTATGCGAAGTACGATTTCTCGAATCGCGATTGGCTGGGAGGCTTCGGACAGCAGGTGCTGGGTGACACCTGGATCAGCCACCACGGCAGCCACAAGCACGAAAGCACTCGGGGCGTGATCAATCCCGAGTATCGAGACCATCCGATCCTGCGCGGCGTCGACGATATTTGGGGCCCGACGGATGTGTATGGCATTCGCAATCTGCCGGCGGAGGCCCAGGTGTTGGTCTACGGACAGGTGCTCACCGGTATGAAGCCTGATGATCCCCCGGTGGATGGTCCCAAGAACGACCCGATGATGCCCGTCTTCTGGACGCGGACGTATACGGGCACGAGTGGCAAGGCTGCGCGGATCATCTGCACGACCATGGGGGCGTCAGTCGACCTCGAAAGCGAGGGGCTGCGTCGGGCGCTGGTGAACGCCTGCTACTGGGGCCTGGGTCTCGAAGCGAAGATTGCGCCGCAAAGCAATGTCGAGCTGGTCGGGAGTTTCGAACCGACCTTCTACGGCTTCGGCGCCTACCAGCGCGGCCGAAAACCCGCCGACTACAACCTCTCAAAATAAGCGGGAGGGGGCGCATGGGGGGGCATCGGGAGGGGGCGCATCGGGAGGGGGCGCATCGGGAGGGGGCGCATCGGGAGGGCGAGGCTCCTGCCGAGCCGCAATCGCTCCGGGCCTTGGCCTGCATCGTCCCCCGTCAACCCACCCCCGGTCCTCAGCTCGCTTCCGGCCCGAGTGCGCTCACGGTCGCGTCGCCACCGGCTTGGCGGCGCCCGTCTCAGCGGGGTTGCGGAGCGGCAAGGTCGGCACGATCGACTCGAGATCGGTCCACAGCGTTCCTTCCCCGGCATAGAACAGTTGCAGGTCGATATCGGCTGGCAAACCCTCGGCGAATTCCCACTTGCTGTAGGCTTGGGGTGAGCCGAAGGCCTGCACGGCCAATTGAAACTTTTGGGCGTGCGCTTCCTCTTGCAATTGCTGAGCTTCGGCTTCGGCGCGTCCGATCAAGACCGTGCGTTTCGCCTCGAGTTGAGCGATCTCACGCTCGATTTCCGCGACGCGACGTTTTGTTTCGGCCTCAATCTCGCGAGCCGTTCGTTCGCCTTCAGCGATCGCATTGGCCACCATTTTGTCCGTCTCGACCTGAATCCGCGCCGCCTCGAGTTCGACCTTCTTCTTGGCTTCTTCGAAATCGGCTTCGACGGTCGCGGTCGTGGTTTGCTGTTCGCGCGTTAACTTCAGCTCGTCAGCCACATACCCTTCTTGAATCGGCACGCGAACTTCCTGAGGGATATAGATGTGCCGGACGAGGCCGTAGAGCAGCGTGAGGTGTTTTTCTTTGAGAACATTTTGGAAGGCATTGGACGTTTCGATTTGAAATTCCTTGCGAGTCTCGCCCACCAACAGGTCGACGGCGCTCATCTTCGAGCCGTTATTGCGGCAGATGCTGTTGGATTGCGGCTGAATCACCTTCAGGTCCGCCTGCTGGACGCTGCCGAAGGTGCCGACGATCTTGGGCGCGTCTTCGGGCAGGACGCCCCAGATTGCCGTAAAGTCCAGCTGGATATCAAAGCCGTCGTTTGACGGGAAGCCAATTCCGGAATCCGGCACGGCCAGCGGCTCGCCGCTTTCGTCGTGCGCGACCTGGCCTTTCACGGTCTCTTGCTCGACCGTGATGCTCGTCTCTCGAAATCCGATCTCGACGACATCCACGTGTTGCTCGCGAGGATTCACCGGATAAATTCCCGGCGGAAGGACGTTGGCTTGAATCCCGCTGACGCGAGCCTCGTCCTTGTTCGGGGTCAGATAGGTCACGACGCCGACGTAACCGGTGGGAATGGTCACCCAGCCCGAGAGCTTCCGCTGTTCCCCGATTTGATTCTCTTCGTGCGAGATCGCCTTGAACTCGAAGGCATACGGATTGACGCGGTAACGACCTGGGCCGAACACGCGCCGCAGGATGCCCTTCGACGTGGCACGCTCGGGCCCACACAGATCGCCGTCGACCAGAAACTCGCCCGAAGGCAAGCTGTCTCCCAGTTTGCTCGTCACGATCGCCACCTCTCCCGGCTTGACGATCTGATCCGGAACTCGAGTCCGTTCCCACCAGATGGGACAATAGAAGTGGCGGCCGGGCCCGAGCATCTCTTCGTAGATCCCGACCTGCCCTGGCTGGGCGAATTGTCCCGGTGTGGCCGGCTCCGACGAGCCGAACAACAGCGGTCCCTTGTACCGCAGCATGACGCTTTCACCTTCATGCACGTAAATCCGATTGACCGTCCAGTGAAAGACGCCAAAGCACAGAAGTCCTCCCAGGGCCAGGGTGGCCAAGAGTGGGATTTGTCGTGTACGCATATGATTCGTTTTCCGTGGTCGAGCCCCCTGCGGGGCGTGAACGATGGACTGACTTGGATTAACTCAGGCTCGGTCCGCGTTTCCCATCAAGGCGCGATTTCGGCCGGCGCGATTTCGGCCTGCGGCTGACTTGTCTCGTCGGAGTCGGTCGCCGCGTCGGGGCGCGAGGTCATGATCTTGATCGCGTCGGGGTCGACGGATGCGGGATGCGATTCGGAAGCCGTGTTTTCGGTGAACTGCCGAAAGATATCCATGATCGGGCTATCGGCGGTGTTGACCATCATCCGCCGATACGCGGGCGAGATTTTCTTGTACATGACCCATCGAGCGAAGGCGTTGCCGTCGTTGTCGAATGCCGCGACGGACTTCTGCCACCCCGCGGCCTCGGCCTGATTGTTGAACTGGATCACTTCGGCGGCCGCCCGTCCCCGCTCGGCGACCGCGACGGCCAGATCTGCCGCGGCCTGCAGCTCCAGCTCGGCCACGTTCAACTGCTGGCGGGCCTGAATCAGGGCGACCTCCTGGGCCTGCGTCTCTTCGGTAACGCGTTGGACCACCGAGCGCTCCGCCTCGATTAACGCCTGTTTGCGCTTGATCAATTCCTGCTCAATCGCCAGCTGTTTCTCGGACTCCTGCTGCAGGATCTGCTTGGCGAACTGCTTTTCTTGCTGAGCGGCGATCTGACGAGCTCGAACGGGCTCGGCGATTCGTTGCGGCGGATGAATCCGTGTGATCAAGGCCTGGATGATCTGAATCCCTTGGGACTCGCAGGTGCGCGACATCTCGTCTTGGAAGTCCTGCTGGAATTTGGTCCGCGTATCGCCGCTGATGAATTCCTTGCCGGAGTTATCCGAGCCGCGGAGGCGGCAGAACGAGCGGGCGTTAGGCAGGATGATCTTGTTGATGATTTCTTCTTCGATCGCCGCCCGGGCCTCCGAATCGTTCTTCTCGTCGTTGTAGGTCACAAAGACGTGAGCCGCGCGGTCGGGCAGGACGCGAAATTCGATCGTGCCATCCAGCGTCACCCAAAAGCCGTCTTTCGAAGGGAACCCCATTTCGCCGCCCGTCGTCAAATCGAATCGCTTGCTGCGGCAATCGACCAGATCAACTCGGTTGACGTACGAGTTGAAGTAATAGGTTCCCGGATCGAGCGTTTCAGCCTCTTCCTGAACTCCCCGAAAGCCCTTGGGGACGAGCAATACGTTGGGGTTGTCCGGCATCGGGCCGGAGAGCCTCGTCACGACCCCCTTGTAGCCCGCGGGTACGACGATCGGGTCGTGGAGCTCGATGTATTCCGCGTAGTTGTTTCGGCGACGAGTTCCTTCGCCGACCAGCCAGGCATTCAGCGGGTGGCGGCCCGGACGTAGGACTTCCGGCACGATCCCCTTCTGGCCCTCCTGCCAGGCAATCAATTCGCCATACGGCAGATCTTCGCCATAGAGTCGAATTCGGACCCCCAGTTTGTCCTGCGGGATTTCGACCTGGGGCACGACCTCCCAGTCCCAACTCCAGGGATTCCGATAGTGCCGTCCTTCGGCCAGGACGTCCGGCTGCAAACCCTTGTACTCGGGACCCGGCGCCATCTCGTCGTCGTTCGAAAGATTCTTGCCCGTCTTCTTGACCAGGATCGCCAGATGCCGGTTCGGCACTTCGATGCGACACCAGGTGTACAAGAACACGGGATAGCCGATGACCAGAGCGACCGCCAGGAACAGCGACACCGCGATTCCCAGGGAAAACCAGCTGGCCGAGGCCAAGGGATATGATTCCGGTTGTTTTTCCATGGTTCCATTTCTCCGCCGTGATGTTTCCAGTCGATTCGCCGCGAACCCCCAATTATTGCCCTTAAACTCCGGCGAGGGCAGCCAGACGTTGGCGAACGAGCCAGGCGAACACACTCAATGCCGTCCTCGCAAGGCCGAAATCGGGATATGACCGTTGGCCCGCGCGAGTCGACGACCCGCGCGAGCCGGTTCGACGAGAGTCCGCCGGATGAGTCCGCCGGCGGACGAGACGCCGGCCCGCTGAGCTGCGGGGCGCGGCTGTGATCCGAGTTGGCGACGACGATCGCCTATTCCTTGATGATGTCCCGGACCGTCATCCCCGAGGGGATCATCGGCAGCACATGAGCCTGATAGGGGACCTCGACGTCCAGCACGTAGGGACCCTTGTAGGCAATCATTTCTTCCAAGGCAGGCACCAGGTCGGCCTTCTTGGAGATGCTGGAAGCCCCACAGCCGTAGCCCTTGGCGATTTGCACGAAATCCGGATAACGCTGCTGAGCATAGGCACTGTCTCCCTGACCGACGGCCTCCGGATGGTGAATCGGGCCGAGATAGGTGTGAGCTCGGTTCCCGTCCATGAAGCGGTCCTCCCACTGCACGACCATGCCCAAGTGCTGATTGTTTAGCAGCAGGACCTTCACGGGAAGCTCTTCGCAGTAGCAGGTCGCGAGTTCCTGGATGTTCATCTGGAAACTGCCGTCACCGTCGATGTCGATCACGAGGGCGTCCGGATGAGCGGCCTGGACACCCATCGCGGCGGGCAGACCAAAGCCCATCGTGCCCAGTCCCGAGCTGGAGAGCCAATGCCGGGGGCGGTTGAATTTATAGAATTGAGCGGACCACATTTGATGCTGGCCCACGCCCACCGTAATGAACGGATTGTTGCGATAGGTCAACTCCGACAGCGTGTCAATCGCGTGTTGCTGCAGGATGCCGTCATAGTCCTGCGCGTATTTGAGCGGATCGGTTCGTCTCCATTCATCGCACTGTGCGACCCAGCCGGAGAGATCTTCCGGGGCCTCGACGATCTTGTTCAGCTCATGCAAGACGTGTTTCACATCCGCCACGATCGGCAGATGAGCTTCCTTGTTCTTGTTGATCTCGGACGCGTCAATGTCAACGTGAACGATCTTCGCGTGCTTGGCGAATTCCTCGAACTTGCCTGTCACGCGGTCGTCGAAGCGAACGCCCAAGGCAATCAGCAAATCGGCGTCGGCCACGGCGTAATTCGCGTACACCGTGCCATGCATTCCCAACATCCCAAGGAACAGCGGGTGGTCGGCCTGGATGGCACCCAACCCCATCACGGTCGTGGTGATCGGAATGCCGGTCTTCTTCACCAGGGTCAGCAACTCGTCGGACGCCTCGGAGGCAATGATGCCCCCGCCGGCGTAGATCACGGGCCGCTTGGAGCGCTTGATCGCCGCGGCCATCTGTTTGATTTGCTCGGGCCGAGCTCGTCGCTGCAAGACACGGTATCCCGGCAACTCCATCGGCGCATCCCAATCCGGCACGCAGCTTTGAAGTTGGATGTCCTTGGGCATGTCCACCAACACTGGACCGGGGCGGCCGGTCGTGGCCACGTGGAAGGCCTCCTTCATGATCCGCGGCAGATCGTGCACATCGGTCACCAGATAGTGATGCTTGGTAATTCCTCGGCAGACTTCCACCACCGGCGTCTCTTGGAACGCGTCTTTGCCAATGACGCTCGTCGGAACCTGCCCGGTGATCGCCAACAGCGGCACGCTGTCCAGCTTGGCATCGGCAATCGCCGTCACCAAATTCGTGGCTCCCGGACCGCTGGTCGCCATGACCACGCCGATTCGCCCGGTCGATCGCGCGTATCCCTGAGCCGCGAACGCACCGCCCTGCTCATGCCGAGGCAGGATCGTTCGCAGCTGTTTGGTATGCCGAGTCAGGGCCTGATGCAGCGGCATGCTCGCTCCGCCCGGGTAGGCGAAGAGGATCTCAACGCCGTGATCGATGAGCGACTTGACCAGAATATCGGCCCCAGTCATCAGCTGAGCGGTCGTGGAATTCTCGGTGGTAGCCACTAATCATTGCCTCCCGAACGAATCGGTCTAATCAGTTTCAAATCTTCAAACCCAGCGCTGCGTCACAGCTCAATAGTGGGGTGCGTTGGGAAAAGGGGGTCAGGTCCCAACAGCCGGAACGGCCCGTCGGGTGCTTCGCACTGTTGGGACCTGACCCCCTTTTCCCAACGTCCGATCGGCACAGAATCGACCGAGGACACCGAACCGAGGTTCGCCGAAACGCTCAACAATACGCGGTTATTATCGGCGGTTCAAGCAAAACTGGCTAGCGGGCCCTTGACGCAATTCCCGCGAGTTTCGCCGGGCGAGCCAGCGGCAGTTGGTCGCACCCTCCCGCGAGCGAGCCTCGGGAGAGGCAGCGGGGGGCCTCTCCGCGGAGTCGATGGACAGGGCAAGACGGGCGATGGGCGGTAAGGGTCCGCCGTGCCCGCAGCCCCGCAGTCCCGCAGTCCGCAGCGCCCAGTGTCCGCAGCGCCCAGTCCGCAGCGCCCAGTCCGCAGCCGGACGGAACCGACTTACAGCGGCCAACGAGGCATGCGGCGGGGATAGGGAGGCGTTTCGGGTGGCGGCAGGCATCCGCCGATTTCGCACTGCCATGCTTCGCGTTCTTCCTCGGTCGCGTAGTACCGCAACCAGACCTCCGGCTCCTGGCTGATGTCCAAACACTGCCAATGCAAAAACGTATTGGTCCGTTCCAGCTTCTTCTCAGGCGACGGAAGAATGTCCCGGTAAATCAAACAGTACAGTTCGCGGTCCGACAGATGATCGGTGTAGTCCAGCACGATTTGCTTCTGATGCAACTGCTCAATCAGCTCCCACAGCAAGTCATGCAGCGCCGGGGCACTGAGGCGATCCGGATGGGGCAGTGTCAGTTCCGGCTGGAACCAGTGGGCAATGGGCAACACGGGAGCTCGTTCCCAAGCAAGCATCGACGCGAGATACTCGTTCTCAAGTCGCGTCGGCATGCGTCGCGTGTTAACCACCTCGACCGACTCATCCAGGAAGGGCTCCAGTTCGTCGCGCAGGCGGGCATTCAGCAGCAACTGCTCGACTTCGTCGTCATGCTCAGGACGTGCGGCAGACACAGTGCGGACCTTTCTCTAAGACGGATCATCCTTGCGACGGAGTCCCGCTTCAGTCCCAGACGCAGCCGAAGTCTTCCTGGCCGAAGTTTCTTGTCGCGAGAACCAGCACGACGCTCAAGCAGCGGAGCACTGAAAGGGGCGAACACAACGGCGAGAACCGCAGCGTCCAACGCCACGATTTCACTCTATCAGGAAGCACGACCTCATCAAGAGCTGCGCCGCTCGGTTCGGCCAGCGCGAGGCATTCGAGATCGGCGTGGAAGATACGACTTGCAAAACCGGACCGCGCTGCTTCTCGCAATAGACAAACTCGCCGCAGCATCCCCAGGCTTCCAGGTGCCGGCCATCGCATCAACCGCACCGCACAGTGCGCGGACTTTCGGCAGGATTGAATTTCCGGCGAGAGAATCGCAGGCCTTGGCTCAACGCAGATGCGCTGGCCGTCAGTGCGCCGCTGAAGCAGAGTGGCCTGTCAATCGTTGCAGCCCGAATGCTTGGCTCGGTCTTCGATGGCCGAAATCTTCGCAACGCGGCGCGCGTGTCGGCCACCTTCGAAGGGCGTATTCAGCCAGATTTCGATCAATTTATCGATGGGTCGTTCGCCCAACATATCGCCCGACAGACAAAGCACATTGACATCATTGTGTCGCCGGCACATTTCAGCCGTCAGTTCATCGTGAACCGTGGCCGCGCGGACGCCAGGAAGCTTATTGGCGGCAATCGCCATCCCGATCCCGGTCCCACAAATCAAGACACCCCGATCAGCTTGCCCCTCGGCCACTTGGTGACCGGCCACTTCGGCGTAGTCCGTATAATCGACCTGCTGACCGTCATGGGTTCCGACGTCGACCACCTCGTGGCCCTGTTCCTGCAGCATTTGGCTGATTCGTCCTTTCAGCTCGTAGCCTCGATGATCACTGCCGACTACGATCTTCATGATGACGACTCCGGGAGATCTAGTTCTGCGATTCGTTTCTGAATGGCCAGCCGGATCTGGTCTGCGCATCGCCGGTAAAGTTCAAGCGGACCGCCGATGGGATCGGCCACGTCGACCTGATCCCCGCAAAGCACGTGGGTCCGGCAGGCGACGTCGGGCCAGCGTCCGACCAGGGCCTGGCGGTGCCCTTGGGTCATCGTGTAGATCACATCCGCATGTCGGACCAGGCGGTCGCTGATCGGCTGGGTCCCGTGTCCGGCCAGGTCAATTCCCAGCTCGGCGGTGACCTGAACGGCCTCCGGGGTCGGCCCTCCTCCCGCCATCGCCGCAATCCCAGCGGAGGTGACAATCACGCCGCGGTCCTCCAGGTCTTGCATTGGACACCCCAATCGATCCGCCAACAGCTTGCGGCAGATCGACTCGGCCATCGGACTGCGACAGGTGTTGCCCGTGCACACAAATAAAATCAACATGCTGGCTAACCGTCCCAAGGTTTCGGCGGAAACCACTCCGGCGCGGAGCACACGAAACCCTCGCTCGTCCACTTCGACCACGGACGAGGGCTGCGCGAACTGGCTTCGACCGTCTTCCAGGACCAGGTCGACGTCGCCGTCCAGCAACCGCACCACGTCACTGCCGGTGGTCGCGGCCGGTTGTCCTGTGCGATTCGCACTGGTCAAGACGAGCGGCCCGGGCATCAAGCGCATGATATCCAAAATCAAGGCATGCCCCGGGACGCGCAAGCCCACGGTCTGATGCGGGGCCACGATCCGCTGGACTTGAGGCGAGAGCTGCCGGAGCAAACTTTCCGGGTGCGAATGCCGGAGCACCAGCGTGACGGGTCCGGGCCAACACCGCCGCGCCAAACGTTCTCCCAAAGGAACTAGATCGGGCACGTAGTCCAGCGCATCGTCGAGGCTCTTGACGGCCAGCGTGAGCGGCTGATCTTGTTCGCGTCGCTTCACGGCGACCAACCGCAGCACGGCGTCGTCGTTCAAGGCGCTGGCCGAGAGCCCGTAGACGGTCTCGGTGGGAAACGCCACCAGTTTTCCTTCGGCCAGCGACTGGACCGCTCGATGAACCACATCGCGGACATCTTGAGCCTTCCGAACATCGATCACCAACGGCGTCATCTATCAGGCCCAACGGGATAAGGATTCGCGGCCGGGCGGATCGGGTGGGCCGTGGTCCGGCACCCGTACCCCAGGCAGGTGACCGCGAGCGATTTCGTAATCCGTTAGTCTAGTGGTCGTTGCGCGCGGTGGTCAAGTCACTTCCGGGGGGCGCGGCGGAGCCGACCGCGAGGCACCCAACCTCATTCCAGCCCACGCTCAGGATGCGAAAAACCCAACGGTGTCACCGCGCCGGCGGTTCGTCTAGAATAAGGGTCGCGACGCGCGACGGCTCCCTCGTATGATGTCTCCTCGTTCAGTCCCTCGGCGCAAGGACCACCCCCTTGGAAAACCGCCCTCGACGCAATTCGGGGTCTGGCCGACGCTGGATCCTGCTGGCGCTGGCTGCGGTCTGCAGCCTCGGGCCGCTGATCGTATTGGCTCGCGGCGGCTTTTCCAACTTCGACGGGTCGTCTGGACGGTTGGAATTGGTCTGGGGCGAGCAGGGAACGCGACCGGGCCAACTGCAAAAACCGCGGGCGATGGCCATCGACGCCGAGGGCAATCTCTACGTGGTCGACAAGACCGCCCGGATTCAGGTATTCGATCGCGAGGGACATTACCTTCGCGGCTGGCGCACGCCCGCCTGGCACAATGGCAAACCCACGGGACTGTCCTTCGACGGTCAAGGCCGGCTGCTGGTCGCGGATACGCATTACTTCCGAATTCTCGTTTACTCTCCCACGGGAACGCTGCTGGAGAACGAAACCCTGGGCGGAATCTTGGGGCATACGCCTGGCACCTTCGGGCTGGTGACCGACGCCGTCACCGACTCGACCGGCTGTGTCTACGTGGCCGAGTACGGCGACTACGATCGGATTCAGAAATTTTCGCCCGCGGGGCAGTTCCTGTTCGAGTGGGGAGGGCACGGCAGCGAGCCCGGGCAGTTCATGCGGCCGCAGAATTTGGCGGTCGACGAGCTGGATCAGCTTTGGGTCGTGGATGCCTGCAACGATCGCATTCAGGTCTTTGACGCCACCGGTTCCGAGGCCAAACTGATCCAGGTCTGGGGCGAGCGCGGCTCGGACTTGGGCCAGCTGCGCTACCCGTACGACCTGGCGCTCAGCGACGACGGGTACGTGTACGTCGTCGAATTTGGCAACCACCGCGTGCAGAAATTCACGCGCGACGGCCGCGCGATCGGCAGCTGGGGGCATCAGGGCCGCGGTCCGGGCGAGCTGTTTAATCCTTGGGCTTTGGTGCGCGATTCGGACGGCCGGATTCATGTCCTGGACACGTACAATCATCGAGTCCAACGGATTCGCTTCTAATCGCGGCGCGAGACAGGTATCGCTATGGATCGACTGAGCGACTACTTCAACCAGCCCGCCTATCTCGGATTGCTCGCGCTGCTGCCCTTGCTGTGGGTGCTCAGCTATCGCAGCTTGAGCGGACTGGGCCGGTGGCGGCGACTGCTGGCGCTCGGATTCCGTTCCGCCGTGTTCCTCGGAATTGTGTTGGCTCTGGCCGAGATGCAGTTCCTGCGGACCAGCGATCGGATGACGGTGATCTACTTGCTCGACCAGTCGGCCAGCATTCCCCAGGCCCAGCGCGAGGCGATGGTCGAGTACGTCAAGAACGCGGTCAGCGAACATCGTGACGATGCCCGAGGCGACCGCGCCGCGCTGATCGTCTTCGGCCGCAACGCGAACATCGAGGTTCCGCCACTCGAGGCCGACCTGCCGATCCTGGGACAGCTGGAAAGCCTGTTCGACCTGCGCACCGACGCGACCAATCTGGCCGCGGCCATGAAGCTGGCTCAAGCCACCTTCCCCGAGGACTCGTCGCGGCGAATCGTGGTGATTACCGATGGCAACGAGAACCTGGGAGACGCCGAGTCCACGGCGCGACTGTTGGCCAACGACGGCGTGGGAATCGACGTCGCGCCCGTCCTGATCGGTGATCGCCCCGAAATCTTCGTCGAACGAATCAGCTTGCCATCGGACATTCGCAAGGGCCAACCGTTCCCGGTCCGAGCGGTCATCAACAACGTGTTTCAGCCGACCGACGAGGCATCCGGCGAGGTCTCGGGCACGATTCGGCTGACGCGCCGAGCGGGCCAGAAAGTCGAGATCCTGAGCGAACAAACGGTCACGCTCAGCCCGGGCAAGAATGTCTTTCCGTTCTCGAACAAGATCGATGAACCCGACTTTTACGAGTACGAAACGATCTTCGTGCCGGACGATCCGAACGACGACGTGATGACCCAAAACAATCGCGCCACCGCCTTCACGCAAGTGCTGGGCGAAGGCCACGTACTTGTCATCGAGGATTGGGAAAACCCGGGCGAATTCGACCACCTGATCGACCGGCTTCGCGCGCAAAATATTCAAGTGACCCGACAAGCCAGCAACGAGCTGTTTACGAGTCTGGCGGAGCTGCAGCGATACGACAGCGTGATCTTGGCAAATGTCCCCCGCAGCAGCGGGAACGAGGCTCAGGTCACGAACTTCAGCGACGCGCAGATCGAGATGTTGGTTCGCAACACACAGGACATGGGGTGCGGGCTGATCATGCTGGGCGGCCCGCAGAGCTTCGGCGCTGGCGGCTGGTCCAATACCGAATTGGAAAAGGCGATGCCGGTCGACTTCCAAATCGACAATGCGAAGGTCGTGCCCGTGGGGGCGCTGGCCATGGTGATGCACGCCTCCGAGCTGGCTCAGGGTAACTTCTGGCAGAAAAAGATCAGCGAAGAAGCACTCAACGCACTCGGACCGCAGGACCTCTGTGGGGTGATCCACTGGACCGGCAAGGAGGAGTGGCTGTGGGCCAATCCCACGGGCCTGATCAAGGTCGGCCCGAACAAACGTCGCATGATGTCCCTGCTCAGCCGGATGACTCCCGGCGATATGCCTGATTTCGATCCGTCACTCCGCTTGGCGGCCGCCAGCTTTCGCAATTGCCCGGAAGCTGCCGTCAAACACATGATCGTGATCAGCGATGGTGATCCCACGCCGGCCAGTAACTTCGTGTTGCAAGAGTTCGTCGACCAGGGCATCAAGGTGACGACCGTCGCCGTCGGCACGCACGGGCCGGCCGGCCATCAGGAATTACAGCGAATCGCCCGCGTCACCAAGGGCAAATACTACGTCGTGAACAACCCCCAGGCGCTGCCCCGCATCTTCCAACGTGAAGCCCGCCGAGTTGCGCGACCGCTGGTCAAAGAAGCGCTGGTCCAGCCAGAGATCCGAACACGGCATGAAATCCTGCAGGGGATCACGGGACCCATTCCACCGATTCGCGGTTTTGTGCTGACCAGCGTCAAGCAAAACCCGCTGGTCGAAGTCTCGTTGATCTCGCCCGACCCTCCCACGGAAGCCAATGCGACCGTGCTCGCCTCTTGGACCTACGGCCTGGGCCGTTCGGCCGTCCTGACCACCGACGCCGGCCGACGTTGGGCAGACGGCTGGGTGAGTTGGGAGAACTACGACAAGCTCTTCAGCCAGCTGGTTCGGTGGTCGATGCGTCCCACGGGCGACCAGGGTAACTTCACCGTCACGACGGAAGAGGAAGAAGGCAAGATTCGAGTCATCGTAACGGCTCTGGACAAAGATGACGAACTGCTGAACTTCCTGAACATGTCGGCCTCCGTCGTCGGCCCCGACATGCAGGCCCAGGGTGTATCGCTCCAACAAGCAGCACCCGGTCGCTACGTCGGCGAATTCGCAACCGACCAGGCCGGCAGTTACTTTTTGACCCTGCTACCCGGCAGTGGCCACGCCCCGCTTCGCACCGGGGTGAACGTGCCCTATTCCGTTGAATATCGAGAACGTGAGACGAACCTTGAGTTGCTTGAGCGACTCGCCAATCGCGAACCCAAGGGAGGCTCGCCGGGAGTAATGATCGAAGGCGATTTGCGACCCGGTCGGACCGACGCCCTGCTGGACGTCAATTCGTTTCGCCGGGACTTGCCCAAGCCGATTAGCAGCCGCGATATCTGGCCGTTGCTGGTGCTGCTGTCGTCGTGCGTCTTTTTCGCCGATGTGTTCGTCCGCCGCGTGAGCGTCAGCTTCGATTGGGTCCCGCCGCTCTGGCAAAAAGTAACCGCCGTGATCACGCGCCGCGAGTCCGAGCCAGTCGCGGACGAGCGACTCGAGCGGCTGCGGATGCGGAAACAGCAGCTGGATGGCTCGCTCGACGAACGCCGCACCACGGCGCGGTTCGAGCCGACGACTGATGCCGAGGCCGATCCAAGCATCTTGGACACCGACCCGCTCACCCGCGAACGCCGCGCTCCGCAAGCCGACCCCCAACTGGGCCCGGCCGCCGCCGAAGAGGAAGATTACACGGCCCGGTTGCTGAAAGCCAAACGCAAGGCCCAGCGAGAAAGAAAACAGGAAGAGTAAGACGCGCAGTCATCGTCAGCTCACCCTCCCGTTAACTTGCCCTTTACCCAACCACCGCCCCCGAGGAGTTTCCATGAGCAGCGGCGAACAGATCCAGCAACAAGCGGAGGAGTTTCGCAACCGGTACCGGGCGGTGCGCGATCAGATTGGCCGCGTCATTGTCGGCCACGACGAGATCGTGCACGGGGTTTTGACGTGCCTGTTCGTCGGCGGACACTGCCTGCTCGAAGGCGTGCCGGGTCTGGGCAAAACCATGTTGGTTCGGACGCTGGCCGAAACGCTGAGCCTGGACTTCTCGCGGATCCAGTTCACACCCGATCTGATGCCGGCGGATATCCTGGGGACGAACATGGTCATGGAACTGCCCGATGGCAAGCGGATCTTCGAATTTCAACAGGGTCCGATCTTCACGCAGATCTGTCTGGCCGACGAAATCAATCGGGCCACGCCCAAGACGCAATCCGCGATGCTCGAAACGATGCAGGAGGGCACGGTCACCGTGGGCGGGCATCGGTACGAGCTGAAGCAGCCCGTTCTTTGTCATGGCAACGCAGAATCCAATCGAGCAGGAAGGGACCTACCCGCTGCCCGAGGCGCAGCTCGACCGGTTCTTCTTCAAGTTAGTCGTCGGCTATTCGACGCGCGAGCAACTGAACACGATCGTCGAGCGGACGACGCAAGAGCACACACGCCAGCCCGGAGAAGGTGATGGACGGGACGGAGATCCTGAAGTGGCAATCGCTGATTCGCGACGTCATCCTGGCGTCCCACGTGCAGGACTACCTGGTGCGATTGACGCTGGCCACGCATCCGGAAGGCCCGTTTGCCTTGCCCATCACGAATCAGTATTTGCGTTGGGGCGCGAGTCCGCGAGCGGCCCAGACGTTGGCCCTCGCCGCCAAGGTGCGCGCCTTGCTGGAGGGGCGCTACAACGTCAGCTTCGAGGATGTGCGGCGCGTCTTCTTGCCCGCGCTGCGACATCGCGTCATCCTGAACTTCGAGGCGCAGGCCGAGGGCGTCGAGGTCGACCACGTGCTGCTGGAGATTCTGGAAGGGCTGCCGGAGAAGCACCCGGATTGACGACCCTCGGTCCGGGCCCCCGACTCGGCCGCCGACTCGGCCCGGACCGAACGTGCCGTTTGGCCCGAGCCACTTAACGATTCGCCTGTGTTCTTTCAAACTGCGAGCGTACGAACGTGAGCCTATCGACCACCTCGAGTTCCCTGTTGCCTCCCGAGCTGCTGGTTCAGCTCGAGCGGCTGGAGTTGGTCAGTCGCAAGATCTTTCGCGGGCGAATGAAGGGAGAACGGCGCAGTCGCCGCAAAGGTCAGAGCGTCGAGTTCGCCGACTTCCGCAACTACGTCGCCGGGGACGACCTGCGTTTCATCGATTGGAACATGTACGCTCGGTTGGATAAGTTATTTCTCAAGATGTACCTGGAGGAAGAAGACCTTCACTTCTTCACCCTGATCGACGCCAGCACGTCGATGGACTTTGGCGAGCCCACGAAGCTGGAGTATGCCAAGCAGTTGGCCGCCGCGCTGGGCTTCATCGGATTATGCCGCGCCGATCGCGTGCGCATCGAAACCCTCGGCCAGTCGGCCCGCTCCGCCTCGCCCGTGCTGCGCGGACGCCACAGTCTCTGGCGAATGACCGACTACTTGCAGCAGATCACTCCCGGCGAAAACGTCTCCCTGGATCAGGGCGTCCGCAATTTCTGTCTGCGCAACACCGGCAAGGGAATCCTGGTGCTGATCACGGACTTGATGGACAAACAAGGATACGAAACCGCCCTCCGCTACTTGCTCGCCCAAAACCTCGACGTTTATCTGGTTCACGTGCTCTCCCCGTTGGAGGTCGACCCGGATCTCAAAGGAGACTTGCGGCTGGTTGATTCCGAAGATGCGGACGTCGCCGAGATTACGGTCAGCCGGCCGCTGCTCGATCGCTACCGGCGGACGCTCGCCGCGTTTATCGAGGGAGCGCGCGAGTTCTGCACGCGGCGAGGCATGACCTACCTGCTGGCCAACACGGACATCCCGGTGCAGACGCTGGTCACCAACTACCTCCGGCAGCGAGGGCTGGTCCGATGATCGATCTGCTCGGCCGCACCTTCCGCACGCTTGCCGGCTGGCAATGGCTGCTGCTGATGGCCATCCCGCCGCTGATCGTGCTGCTGTACTTTTTGAAGCTCAAACGCCAGCCGCTGGAAGTTCCCAGCACGTTTCTGTGGCACCGCACGATCGAGGATCTGCACGTCAACAGCATCTGGCAAAAGCTGCGTCAGAACCTGTTGCTGTTTTTGCAGCTGTTGCTGTTGCTGCTGGCCATCCTGGCTTGCCTGCGTCCAAGCTGGCAGGGCACGCAGTTGACCGAGGATCGCTACGTCTTTCTGGTCGATACCTCCGCCAGCATGAGTGCCACGGATGTCCAACCCACGCGACTCGAAGCGGCCAAGCAACAGCTGCTCACGCTGATCGACCAACAGCTTCGACCCGGTAGCGTGGCGATGGTCGTCAGCTTCTCCGACCAGGCAATCGTGGAACAGCCATTTACCGACAACCACAAGCTGCTGGAACGACGGATTCGAGCGATCCAGCAGACTCAGCGGCCGAGCGATTTGGACGAGGCGCTGCGGGTCGCGGCCGGGCTGGCCAATCCGGGCCGCACCGCCAGCGACTCGACCGATGTCGCGGCCGCCGAGGCCCTCCCCGCGACGCTGCGGATCTACACGGATGGCCGCTTTCGAACGACACCCAAGTTTGCCCTCGGCAACCTCACGCCGGAATACGTCCCGGTCGGAGACCCCGCCGTCGAAAACGTCGGGATCGTGGCTTTCAGCGCGGGGGCCAGCCCCGAGCGGCCTGAAAAGCTGCAATTGTTCGGCCGAATTCAGAACTTCGGTCAGCAGCCGCGCCGCGTCACCGTGAATCTGATTCTCGCCAACCCGAATCGCCATCTCCTGGACGCCGCCGAGATTCGCGTGCCGGCCGGCGGCACGGGCGGAGTCGAGTTTACGATCGACGCCTTCGACGAAGGCGAACTCCGCTTGGAGTTGGAAGAGGACGATCCGTTCACCCTGGACAACATCGCTTTCGTGGCCGTCAACCCCCGCCGCCGTGCACGGGTCCTGGTCGTCACCGCCCGCAACGATGCCTTGGAAACCGTCCTCGCGACGACATTCTCCCAGAAACTGGCTGAAATCGAGCGGGTCCCGCCCGACTTCCTGGAATCCGAACCGTATCAGCAGGCCGCCGCCAGCGGCGTGTGGGACCTGATCATCTACGACCAGGTGCGGCCCGCCACGATGCCCCAGGCCAACACGTATTTCTTGGGAGCGTTGCCCAGTGACCCGCGCTGGTCGGCCGACGATCGCCAGCAGCTGCCGCAGATCATTGATACGGATCGAGCTCACCCGCTGATGCGATTCGTCGAACTGGGCGACCTGAAGTGGATTGTGGACGCCACGCCGCTGCAGCTGCCAATCGGCGGGACCGCGCTCGTCGACAGCCATCTGGGCACCTTGATCGGGATCGCACCCCGCGAAGGTTTTGAAGACCTGGTCCAGGCGTTCCCCCTCGTTTCGGTTGACGAACAAGGCGAGCGGCGGGCGAACACCGACTGGCCGATTCGAGTCAGCTTTCCCGTCTTCATCGGCAACGTGCTCAGCTATCTCGGCGGCAGCACCTGGGAAGCCGACGAGAGCTTTATCCAGCCAGGACAGCCCGTCACGCTCCGCACCACGGATCCCGTCCCCGAAGTCACCGTGAGGACCCCAACCGGCCAGACCCGGACGATTCCCCGGGGAGCCAGCAATTCGTTCGTGTTTGGTCAGACGGAGCAGGTCGGAACGTACCAGGTCTCCCGCCCCGACGCGGAAGCCGTCGACCAGCGCTTCGCCGTCAATTTGTTCGACTCGGTCGAGAGTTCGCTGACACCGGTCGCCGCCGTACAGACTGAATACGAAGACATCAAGGCTTCGGCCGGATTCGAAACCAAACGATACGAAGGCTGGAAGTACCTGTTGATCGCCGCGCTGATGGTCTTGATGATTGAATGGTACATCTACAATCGGCGCGTCTACATTTGAGATCCCCACGGTCGGTGCGCGGGCGGAAGAGAGACTCGATCCAAACGACCTGCCGAGCGGCGTGTCAGTAGGCATTCTGCCGCGATAACACGACCGCGATCGTTCGCAAGAGAATCTTCAGGTCCATCGAGAGTGACCATTCGCGGATATAGCGATGATCGCACTCCACTCGTTTTTCCATCTTTTCGAGCGTATCGGTTTCGCCCCGCCAGCCATTGACCTGAGCCAGTCCCGTGATTCCCGGCTTCACCTTGTGACGCAGCATGTAGCCCTGGATCAGACTGCGATACTCCTCGTTTTGTTTGGTGGCATGAGGTCGGGGTCCGACCAGCGACATCGATCCGTCCAGGACGTTGAACAGCTGGGGTAACTCGTCCAACGACGTCCGCCGCAGAATCGCGCCCAGAGGAGTCGTCCGCGGATCGTCGCGCGTCGCCTGCGTAAACGCGTCGCCGCTCTCACAAACCCGCATGCTGCGAAACTTCCAGACCAGGATCTCCCGTCCATCCAGGCCATACCGCTTCTGGCGGAAGAAGATCGGTCCGGGAGACGAGAGTTTCACGAGGCAGGCGATTACCAACATGGGAACCGCCACAAGAGCCAGAGTCAGACTGCCGACGACGAGATCGAGGGCGCGTTTCACCAAGCCATCAATGCCATAGAACGGATTCTCGAAGACGCTCACGGCGGGCAAACCGCTGATATTGGTCCAGCGCGAATGCAGCAGCTCGAAGACAAAGAAATCCGGCACGATATAAACCGAAGCCGTCGAGTCACTCAATTGATTCAACACCCGCCGAATACGCCGCTCGGCCCGCATCGGGAAGGTAATGAAGATCATATTGACCTTGCCCTGCCGCGCGGCGTCCAGCAACTCGGGAATCGTCCCCAACCGATGACCCAGCTCGGCCGGAATCTCCGGCAACCGCTCGTTCTCGCGGTCGTCATAGAATCCCGCGAGATTCAGGCCCAGCTCCGGAGCGCCGATTGATTCGCCGGGCAAGTTCGACACCCAGCGAGTTCACGCCCACAATCGCGAATCCACGCGTGTTGTAACCGCGGGACCGAAAGGAATGGAGAATGCAACGCACGATCGCCCGACAGAGCACGATCAGCAGAAGGGTCAGCGCAAACCAGGTCAGGACAAACGATCGATCAACCCACTGGGCGTATCGAACCATCACCGAAAGCGAGAGCAGGATCGGCATCGTCACCGTCCACGTGGCGCCGGCGCACAATACCTCACGGTCGAAGGACACCCCGCGCCAATTGCGGTACATCCCGCTGATCTCGCACAACAAGTAAAAGATGATCGTCGCCGCGGCACCCGATAAAAGGTAAAGCTCGGTGACCACGCCGATCTGCAACCGCACCGCCAGGGCCAACCCAAGCAGAATGCCCAAGACGTCCAACAGGCGGTACGTCACTTCACAAAGCGACAAAGACTGGTGAATTCGCGATTTCTGATGCGTCATGACTAGCGGCGTCGCTCTCCAGAGAAGATGGACCACGGACCGTTCCATCGCCACGGTCCGATCGGCCAACACGGAAGCCGACGCCGGTGCGATCACCCACGGAGCACAGATCCGAGCAAATATAGGACACCCGGCTCAATCGGCCGGCGAAGTCGGCCACGCCCCTCATCCGGCCTGCGGCCACCTTCTCCCGCGCGGGGAGAAGGGACGTTGCGATGTCACCTCTCCCGTACGCTCAAAAGAGCGAACGGGAAGAGGCGAGCCGACTTCGCGGGAAGTTGCCCAGTTTGACTTGTGCCGAGTCACGATGCCCCTCTACAATCCGCCGCCCGCAGCCCAGTCCGCCGCTGCCGGTGAGGGCACGAGGGATCCCCGAGAACGGGAGCCTGCTGATAGCTCGCGGTCCGATAGCTCGCGGTTGCAACAGAAAGGATTCTGGGGCCATGATCGAGGTGAAGCAAGTGAACCAGTTGCATGAGGAAGCGGTGCGGCGCTGGCACGTGCAATCGATCGACAACCCTTACCAAGGTGTCTGGTCGATCATTGGTAAACAGCACAGCTACAACTTCTTGCTCTGGCACGAAGAAGATGTCGCCCGCAGCCCTGAAGCGAGCGACCGGCGAATCGCCGATGTCAAGCGCTCGATTGACCGCTACAATCAACAGCGGAATGACTGGATCGAAAAAATCGACGACTGGTTGGCCGGCCACTTGGCCGAGCTGCGCGTCGCTCCCAGCCAAACCGCGCCGCTCAATACCGAAACGCCGGGCAGCGCCATCGATCGGCTCTCGATCCTTGCCCTTCGAATCTATCATCTTCGGGAACAGCTCGAGCGTTCAGACGTCGCGCCGGCGCACCAGGAATCCGTCCAAAACAAACTGGCCGTCTGCCTGATCCAGCAGCAAGATCTGAGCCACTCGTTGCAGGAATTGCTGCAGGACATTCGGGCGGGACGAAAGCGCCATCGCACGTATCGTCAGTTCAAGATGTACAACGACCCCACCTTGAATCCTTACCTGTATCGAGCCACGACGCAGCGCACCGGCTAGAGGTTGGGACCTGACCCCTTTGCCCAACGCTGTCATTATCGATTGGATGGAAGTCGAATAGGCCATGCCAGCTGAATCACCTCGGATACTGATCACGCGTCTGAAGCGCGATTGGCGACTGCATTCACACGATGCCGTTGGTCGGCGCACTCCGGCAATCCTTCCCGTCCGCGTTTATTGCGTGGGTCACGCAAGACGGCCCGGCCGATCTCCTGCGCGACTACCCCGGCCTCGACCAGGTGCTGCTCGTCCCTCGCAAGTGGATGAAATCCTGGACGCAGATCCGCAAGATCCGCCGTCAGCTGCAGTCTCTTCGGTTCGACGTCACGCTGGATCCCCAAAGCCTCACCAAGAGCTCCGCCCTGGGATGGCTCAGCGGCGCCCGCCGCCGAATCGGATTCGCAAGTCCGCAGGGCCGCGAGTTAAGCGGATGGCTGAATACGGAACGCGTCGTGCCACGGCGGGATCATGTGGTGGAGAAATATATCGAGTTGATCCGCCCGCTCGGCATCGATCCGCCGCCGAAGCCGCGTTTCGAGCTGCCGATCCGCGCTCATCATGCGCTGGCCCGCTTCCTGCACGAAACCTGTCTGGTCAACGATTACGCGGTCATCAATCCAGGCGCGGGCTGGGATTCGAAGTTATGGGTCCCCTCGCGATTCGGACAAGTGGCCCGATACCTCGGCGAAACGCACCAGCTGCCCTCGATCGTCGCCTGGGCGGGACACCGGGAACTGATCTGGGCCAAAGAAATCGTCGCCCGCTCGGGCGGCCACGCCTGGCTCGCCCCAACGACCAACTTGAGTGAACTGGCGGAGCTTCTTTGCCGAGCGAAGTTGTGCGTGGCCAGCGATACCGGCCCACTGCACCTGGCAGCCGCGGTCGGCACGCCCTGCGTCGGTTTGTACGGTCCCACACGCCCGCGCGTTTGCGGACCCTACGGAGCGGCCAACATCAGTGTCCAAGCCTACTATCAAGCCGGGACCAGCCGCCAACGGCGCGGCGCGGCCAATGAAGCCATGCGGGCGATCGAAGTGCCCTTGGTCCTCGACGCGTGTCATCGCGTCCTCGCGTCCGAACGAACGTCCCACGCCGCGTGACGGGGCGAAGTTCGAGCGATCGTTTGTGCGCCCCCGCCCTTGTCGAGGTGGTTGCCGCGGTGCTTTACTTAGACTCGCGGAAGTCGTCTCGCTGTACTGCCCCCTTTTCCCAACCTCCTCCTTCGAGCCGGACCGTTCTTATGCAGCCCGACCCAAGGCATATGCGGCACGCGCTGCAGCTGGCAGCGCGGGGCGAAGGGTACGTCGAGCCGAACCCGATGGTTGGCAGTGTTGTGGTGCGTGCGGATGAGGTGGTGGGCGAGGGATGGCACGCGCGATTCGGCGGCGCTCACGCGGAAGTTCACGCGCTTGAGGCGGCTGGACGCGCGGCGCGAGGTGCCACGCTGTACGTCACGCTCGAACCCTGTTGCCACCAGGGGAAAACGCCGCCCTGCACCGAGGCCATCCTCAGCGCCGGCATTGCGTCGGTCGTGGTGGCCATGCGGGATCCCTTTCCTGCCGTGGCTGGCCGCGGCATCGCCCAGCTGCAAGCAGCCGGCCTTCAGGTCGAAGTCGGTTGTGAGCAGCAAGCCGCGTTGCGCCTGAATGCGCCCTACCTCAAGCGGCTCCAGTTCCGGCGCCCTTGGATCATCGCCAAATGGGCCATGACGCTCGACGGCAAACTCGCCACACGCACCGGCGATAGTCAATGGATCTCGTCACCCGCGTCGCGCGAGGTGGTGCATCGCCTAAGGGGCCGAGTTGACGCGATCATGGTCGGTCGTGAAACGGCGCGGCGAGATGATCCCCTGCTGACCGCCCGCCCGCCGGGGCCGCGCGTGGCCACGCGGATTGTCGTGGATTCCCACGCCGAGCTGTCGCTTGAGAGCCAGTTGGTTCGCTCCGCTGCCACCGTGCCGGTGCTGGTCGCCGTCGCGGAGCAGGCCGACGCGCGGCGCTGTGCGGCCCTGACGCGTGCCGGCTGCGAAGTCCTGCACTGTGCCGGCGAGGACCACCTCCGCCGCCTCGAGGATCTGCTCGGCCAACTCGGACACCGCCCGTGGACGAACGTCTTGGTCGAAGGCGGAGGTCGTTTGATGGGTAGTCTCATGCAGCTGAACGAGCTGGACGAAGTACACGCGTTCATCGCCCCCAAGCTGATCGGTGGGGAGCAATCGATCACCCCGATTTCAGGTCCTGGACTGGAGACCATCGACCAGGCTTGGCGATTGGAGCAGCCGGTGATCAGCACGTGCGACAACGACGTTTATGTGCGGGGGATCGTCGCCCGAACCGGAAGATCCTTGTAGGGAGC
Source organism: uncultured Planctomycetales bacterium (assembly GCA_963826795.1). Taxonomy (GTDB): domain Bacteria; phylum Planctomycetota; class Planctomycetia; order Pirellulales; family Pirellulaceae; genus CAWGYT01. Next base: position 229,634 of record CAWGYT010000003.1, read on the forward strand.
GACTTGATTCGATGCTACGTCACGTGATGTTGGTTGCCCTGGGCGGTGCGATCGGGGCGGTTTGCCGCTACCTGATTGGCTTTGGCCTTCAACACCGCTGGCCCAGCTCGTTTCCCGTGGGCACGCTGGTCGTAAATGTCATGGGCTGCCTGTTCATCGGCGTGCTGGGTCAAGCCAACTTCGCGGCGGCCCTCTCGCCAACCATGCGGCTGCTGATCGGAACGGGCCTGTTGGGCTCGCTGACCACCTTCTCCACGTTCGGCTACGAGACGCTGCGTTGCTTTGATGAACAGGGGCTGCGAGTTGCAGTGACTAACGTCGTCGCGAATCTGCTGCTCGGTTTCATTGCCGTGTGGTGCGGTTTCCAGCTGGGGCGTCTGATCTGGGTCGGCTTGAAGCCCTAGGTTTGGGAAAAGGGGGTTTGGGAAAAGGGGTCAGGTCCCAAACCTGCGAAGCACCGAAAGGGCCGTTCCGGCTTTTGGGACCGGACCCTTTTCCCAACCCCCAGATTCGAGCCGTGGCACGTCATTACTTGCGGGAACCTGGGCCCGCGTCGGAGCTCCTGCCGCGCAGTCGATCGCGCAAGCGAGGGAACCGAGGTCCTCGTTCTTCGCGCCGCTGCTGATTTCGTTCCCGCAGCTGTTTCAAGGCCTCGGTGATCTCGTCCAAGGGGAGATCGCCCTCCATCGCCGGATTCAGCATGCCGGACAACAGATTGCTGACTAACTGCCCGTCGCCTTCCAGCTTGACTTCAGGTTGATCCAGGGTACCGCGAACGGGCAGGTAGAGCGTCTGTTTGCCCAGGGCCGTGGCGATGGGTCCGTCGCCCAGCAGGTTCAAGGGCAGGGGGACCTCGACCATCAAATCGAGGCTCTTGTCCAGCCCGACGGTTCCGTGCGAATGAATCACCAGGTCAGGGGACAGCTCGGGTAATCCAAACTCTAAACCGGAATGGCTGACTTGTCCGTCTTGCAGCTGAAACTCAATGACGGAGTTATCGGCCAGGAGGACCGATTGCGGCAGCTCGCGTTTCGAGATCGCCGACAGGGCTTGCGCGACGCTCTTGGCAATCGGGCTTCGCAGGCCCGTTTCGACCGAGTGCAGCGTGATCCGTCCCTGGACTTCGGAACGCTCGATCTGGTCGACCTCGATCTGGCAGCGATCCAGTTCGAGTGATAAGTCGCCGCGCGACCAGGCGACGTCGGCGAAGATCGGGGCGACAAACTTCAAGCCCAGGTCGCACATCTCCGGCGTCAATTGGACGCGATCCATCGGCTTGCCCGCGGCCAGTGTCAAGGTCTTGCCGTCGGCCGTCTTCCGCCAGGAGGCGTCAATGTGGATTTGCGAGGCAAAGACCGACGGCTCGACGCGATCCGGTGTCACGACCAGCACGCGGCCGTTGCGAATGGTCAGATCCAGACTCTGATCGGACGGCGTGTCCGACGACGCGCTCCCGGGCATGACCTCCGGCAGCTCCATCGGCTGGCCAATTTCAACGATCAGCGTCGGTTCTTCCAGCACAAACCGGCCCAACGCGCCTGGCGAGGCGAAAAGTTGCCAGAGCGTTTGGCTGCCCGAGATTTGCGCGGCCTGCAGCCGCCACTGACGCTGTTCGTCGCCGATCGCCACGTCGTCCAATTGAGTGGGCGTCAGCCAGCCGATCTGCACGTTGCCGATCGAGGCCCGGAGTTGGCGGTTGGCCAATTGCCGATTGAGCAGCGATTCGAGCACGCCGCTGTAACAGAGGATCGAGGGGAGACTTAGGACCAGTACGCTGAATCCGATGGCGGTCACGACCAGCACCCGCCACCAGCCGGGCCAGCGGAGGATCCAGGACGCAAGAGACGCGGTCTGCATGGTAGAAGGGTTTCCAGACATGGTTTGTCGGCGACTTCCCCCGCCGCCCCGCCCGGGGGTTTGAATCATACGCTGCCAGGACGCAAAATGTTAGGATATACCGCGACAATGCCCAGTTGCAGTGTGAACCCAGAGCCCGATGGCCAGGAGCGACGATGAGACAACGCCCCAGCGAGATGCTGTTCAAAAAAACGAGGCGGATGATCGGCGTGCTGCTGGGCATCGCATCGTGTGTCGCACTGGCCCCGACGATCAAGGGCGACGAGATCCTGCGGGTTGATCTCGGTCAATTCGCTCCCCTGACCGAGCCTCCCTGTTCTTACTGTTCGACGCAACATCGCAAGGGTCTGATCCAGAGCGACGACCGGGTGCTTGCCTGGATCCGAGCCGTGCACAACGGCGGCGCGATTCCGCTGCGGCATTTTCTGGCCGGACCCCGCGTGATCAATGACACCTATGGCCTGTTCTTTTACGATCCCGACGGCGGATACGCAGCGGCTTATCGGAAGGACTATGGGTATTCCTTCCACGGTTGGCGACACGGGGTGATGGTCGTTCAAAGCGAAGACGGAACGCTGTGGTCCGCCTTGACCGGAATCGCCTTTGCCGGCCCGCAGCAGGGGAAGCGGCTCGAGCGGATTCCGAGTCTCACGACGACCTGGTCCTACTGGATGATGTTGCATCCCGAATCGACCGCCTACGATTTGTTTGATGGGCAGCGTTATCCGGTTCATGAGCTGCCGGAGGTCTTGAGTCCGGCGGCGACCCAGGCGATCGATCAGGCCGACTCGCGCCGACCGGCACTGGACCCGGTCCTGGGCGTGCGCGTGGGCGACTCGACCAGCGCCTTCGTCCTGTCCGGGCTGAACGAACGGGCCTGCTTTACACGTGACGTGGGCGACCAGCCCGTGACCGTGTTCTGGTATGGCGCGACCGCAAGTGCGACCGCCTTCAGCCGCGTCGTCGACGGCCGCACGTTGACCTTTTTCGCCGACGAGATTTCGCCCGAGTCGGCTCCTTTCAAAGATCGCGAGACCGGGACCCGATGGACGTTGGCCGGACGCGCCATCGACGGGCCGCTCCGCGGAAAAGAACTGACTTGGGTCGACAGCATTCAATGCCGATGGTACGCCTGGGCCGCGGAATACCCGCAGACGCAACTGGTTCCCGACGCCGACTAGCTCCGCCACCCGCGACGCCGCAAGATGGGAGAGCCAGGCTCCTCCCGACTTCTTCCACGGATCCCACAAATGACGCATGTCGCGCTTCGATCGTATCTTCGTCGGTTAGGTTGGGTTGCCTGTTGCCTGGTGCTCGTCAGCCCGGTCCGGTTCGGCCAGCGGGCATCGGCGTCGGCTGCCGATCGGATCGCGGATTTTCGCGGAGCCCTGTTGCCGTTGGGCGACGTCGAGGCCGAGCGACTGTGCGCGGAGCGAGCGCGTGGGACGAATGCCATCGTGTTGTCACTCGAGGAGAATTCGGCCGAGTCGCGGGCGGATGTGGCGAGGGCGGCTGAACGAATTCGCGCGGCGGGGTTGGGGCTCTATTATTGGATCGAAGTAGGGCGCTGTCCCTCGCTGGCCGATGCACATCCCGAGTGGATGGCGAGTTTGCAGGGCCACGACCAATGGCGACGATTCTTTCCCGACTTGCGGCAGCCGCACGCGGACGAAGTCGTCAAGGTCTATCCGTGGGTACCGATCCTTTATCGAGAGGCCTACGCGGCCCAATTGCAACGCGTGAGCGAGCTGTTGCAGGCCCGTCCTGCGGCGGATGGACTCTTCCTGAACGACCTGCAAGGCGCGCCGTCGGCCTGCGGCTGCGGCAGTCCACTCTGTCGATGGACCGCGGACTACGGCCCGATTCAGACCGCGACTCCCGCCGGGGACGACGCGGCGGCGCGGTTTGTCCAGGCGGTTGGCGAACGGTTCCCGGGGATCCCGGTCGTACCGGTGTGGGTCACTGAATGCGAGGAACACGATGGCAGCCCGGAGGGATTGTGTGCGGGAGTCGGTTGTTTTCGAGGCATCTGCTGGAAAGCGTACACGCGTCAGTTGATGCCCGTCGCCAAGCAAGCGGCGACGATCGCGGTGCTGGCGCCGTACCGCGAGTTTCAACGCGATTTGCCCCGCTACGGCGACGCCGGCAGTTGGGTCCGCGAAGCCCTCCGCTCATTCCAAACCATGCCGCCGTTGCACCAGGGCGAGTCGGTGGAGCCGTCGCGCTTGCTGGCCGTCCTGCAGGGCTGGGGGACGCCCGACGAGGCGCTCGCGGTTCAGCGAACCCTCGTGGCGGAAAGCGGGGCCGCGGGGTACCTGGTGGCCTTCCAGCGAATCGAACAGGACTGGCAGCCACAGATCCTTCGCTGGAAAGAAGATTAACGACCGCGGGCCCGCAGTTTTGGTATCATGACCCGCCGTGCCCGAGGCGATACGGAGGGTACCGAAGCGTCTGTTGGATAGATCTTGCAAAATGGGGAGTGCAAGAAAATGGCCAAGTTCACGTCGTATCGGCACGGGCAGTTCTGCTGGATCGATTTGATGTCGCGAGATTACGCCGCGGCGGTGGATTTCTATGGCAAGCTGTTCGGCTGGGAGTGCCGTGATCAGGACACGCAGGGAGGTCCGCCCTATGGGATCTTTCAACTGGACGGACAGCAAGTTGCGGGACTGGGACAGATGAATTCCGAGATGGCGGCCGCGGGGATGCCGCCCGTGTGGAACAGCTATCTCAACGTCGAGGATCTGGCCGCGACGGTGCAGCGCGCCAGCGAACTTGGCGCGACCGTGACGATGCCGCCGTACAAGATTTTGGAGGCGGGCCACATGGCGATGGTTCAAGATCCGACCGGCGCCATGATCGCCTTCTGGCAGAAAATTCAGCATTTCGGCGCGGCACTGACGAACGTGCCCAACACCTGGGTGTGGAACGAGCTGATGACCGACGACGTCGAAGCGGCGTCCGACTTCTATGGCCAGCTGTTGGGTTGGACCTTTACCCAGGAACAGACTCCGACCGGACCCTACTGGAACGCTTCGGTGGCGGGCCGAATGAATAATGGCATGCTCCAGATCTCCCCCGAGATGGGTTCGATGCCGTCGTGCTGGTGGGTCTATTTCGCGGTGGCTGACGTCGACGCGGCGACCGCCCAAGTCCGGCAGCTGGGCGGGCAAATCCATCGGCCTCCGTTCGAGGTCGGCGTCGGACGGTTGGCGGTGGTGGCCGATCCCCAGGGAGCGACGTTCAACGTGATTCAGATGTCGATTCCGGTGGATGAGTAGCCCATGCCAGCGGGTCCCGTCCCCGATCTCCCCCGGCGCCGGACACGATTGGCTCCCTCGCCGACCGGCGCGTTGCATCTGGGCAACGCGCGGACCTTCCTGGTCAATTGGGCCTTGGCCCGCCAGCAGGGCTGGGAAGTCGTGCTGCGGATCGATGATTTGGATGGTCCCCGAGTTAAGGCGGGGGCCGACATTCAGGCCATTGAGATCCTGCAGTGGCTTGGCTTGGACTGGGATCAAGAACCCCGCTATCAGACGGCTTGCCTGGCAACCTATCGCACGGCGCTCAACCAACTCGCACGCCAGGGCGGGATCTATCCCTGCCAGTGCACCCGCAGCCAGATTCAGGCGGCCCAGTCGGCGCCGCACGCCGGCGAGCACGAATTGAGGTATCCCGGGACGTGCCGACCGACGCGGCGGATGCCCGTGAACTCCGCGGCACTGGATCAGCCCGACGTGGCCTGGCGGCTGTTCGTCGCCGAGGGCGAGCAGTCGTTCGTCGACCAGTTTGCCGGTCGCGTCGTCAGTTCGGTCCAGGCAGAAATCGGCGACTTTGTGGTGGCCACCAAGCAGGGCCTGCCCAGTTATCAGCTGGCGGTCGTCGTGGACGATTGGCAACAGCAGATTACCGATGTCGTGCGAGGTGACGACCTGCTTTCCTCGACTCCGCGTCAGCAACTGCTGTACGACGCCCTGCAGCTGGGGCCCACTCCGCGATACTGGCATCTGCCGCTGATTGTGGGGCACGACGGACGCCGGTTGGCGAAGCGGCACGGTGACAGCCGCTTGATGCACTTCCGCGACTTAGGCGTCAGTTCGACCCGGGTCATCGGCCTGCTGGGTGACTGGTGCGGAATCCGTCCTCGTCGCGAAATGAACCTGGACGCATTCTTGGCCGATTTTGATCTTGGCCGACTTCCCCGGCAAGCGATCGTCTACGGCCCGGAAGACGAACAGTGGTTGCTGGCCTAAACCCGCAAGAAGATCTTCCGCCGATACAACTGCTGGCAGACGAGCAGGGCCAATCCCAAGGACAAGAGCGAGACCACGAGCGGGCCGAATTGGCCCAAGGCCGCGACCGTGTCGTCGTGAAGCACGCGGCCCACCAGGTCGCGAAAATTCAGCAAGTTGGCCAGCATGTAGATCGTGATGCAGTTCGTGCCGATCCAGACGAAGGGCAGTGACCAGCGCCGCCAGTTGGCCACGTCAATGATCAGGTAGAAGACCGCCAGTAGCAGAAAGCTCCATCCGCCCGCCCAAAGGACGTACGACGACGTCCACAGCTTCTTGATGATCGGGAACTGCGGTGACCAGAGCCAGCCGCCTGCCAGGCAGACCACGCCCAGCAGGACGAGTCCGCCGACCTTTTTCATCGGCGACCAGTCGTCACGTCGCAAGACGAGCCCTGCCCAGGCGCCGAGCAAGGCCGAAGCAACCGCCGGAATCGTGCTCAGCAGTCCCTCCGGGTCCCAGTCGCCGTCCCACTTGTAGCCCGGCAGCGCGACGGAGTCGACGTAGTTGGCCAAGTTCTTGCCCTCCTCAAAGACGCCGGCACCGTACCCCGGGACGGGAACCCATGTCATCAAAAGACAGTACCCGACCAAGACGATCGCCGTGATCGTGACGATCCCTCGCCCTCGAAAGTTCAAAACCACCAGGCCGGCACCGAAGTAGCAGATGGCGATCCGCTGCAGGACGCCGACATAGCGGAACATCTCCGGTCCGCCGTCGCGACTGTGTCCTCCGTAATAGACCAGGCCCAGCCCATAAAGCAGCAGGCTGCGCGTTATCAAGCGTCGGTATGCCCCGCCGCGCCCTTCCCGTTCGACCAGACGTTGCAATGAGAAGACGGCCGAGGTCCCCATCAGGAACACGAACAGCGGGAAGATCAGATCGTAAAAGTGGAATCCCTCCCAGGAGACATGTTCCAATTGGTCGGCGACCAGTTGGACCGGCGCCGCGTCGGTCAGTCGTCGAAGCCCTTGAACCAGCCCGTCGGCCCCGATAATCCAGAACATGTCGAAGCCGCGGAGCGCATCGAGCGACTGCAGTCGCGGGGCAGCGCCGGGCGCGATCGCCTCCGGTCCGGTCGGGAGATCCATCGTCTGCCGCCTTTCGCGTCAAAATCGGGGATGGACGAAGTTGGAAAAAGGGGTCAGGTCTCAAAAGTGCGCAAGCACCCGAAGGGCCGTTTCGGCTTTTGAGACCTGACCCCTTTTTCCAAACCCACGCAATTTTGAGACCTGACCCCTTTTTCCAAACCCAAACCCAACCCCAACCCCAGCACTAGAAGCGCCATTCTACGGTGCCGCGCAACCCGTCAAACGTGAGTGTATCGCCGAGACCGACAAAATGATTGGCCTGGACCGCGTTGACGAAATCTTGGGTCGTCACGGTATTGAACCAGGCGCTGACCAGGTACCCTGCGCCCAGCCTCAAACGACCGCCAGGACTGCTCCAGCCGGCTCCCAACTCCAAATCCAGAACCGGGACGACGCGCCCGGCCTGCCAGTTCGTGTCGACGATCGAGGGATCGAACGACTGGCCTTGGAAGTACTGGGCACGGAAACGACCTGCCAGAAAACTTGCCGAACTGCGGCCGTAGATCCGGAGACGACTATGGCAGGACTGACGCTCCGCCTCAAGGCCCAGGCGAAGCCCCGCGCCGTCGAAGTTGATCTCCGTTGCAACCTGCTCCGTGCCGTTGTCCACGAAGTTCGCGCCGAACTGCTGCTCCAATCGACTGTAGCGTGCCGCCACCAGGTAGTTGACGGCGTACACCTGGCCTCCGACAAACAGGTGGCGGAGGCCCGCGTCAACGGTATCGAACGAGATGTCCAAATTGGCACGGGCCGAAAGAAAATCCGTCGCAGCACTGGTAGTCGAGGGATGCGCGACCAGGGACCGCAGAACGTTCGGCGCGGCGGTTTGGAGTCGATTCTCGGTGGTGCTTTCCAACTGCGTGTAATCCGCGAAGAGGCTGGTCATCGTATTGATCGCCAGGTTGGTGCCGACCGTGAAACCCACCTCGTAGTCCGGATCGACAACGCCGATGCGTCCGGTCTGAATCGGGTTGTCGGCCGGTGCCGAACTGATCGGGCCGTCGATCGGAACCGCGTAGGCGACATCCGCGTTGCGAGGTCGTAAGTACAAGACCGACGCGTAGACGGATGAGCAATGTGCCCAAAGTCCGCAGTCCGCGGCCGATCCATTCGGGCAAGTGCCATCACAGGCCTCCGTCAGGGTCGGCAACTCGGCCATCCCGCACACGCCTCGGCGGGTTGGATCGCACGCGCCTTCCCAAAGCTGACTGCAGTCATTGCAGCCCGCCGGAGCAACGCCCGAGTCCGCCGCGGTCGCGACGTCGCTGGGCCAGGCCGCGGTCGTCGGGGCCGAAATCCCCTCGTCACTAAACTGCACATAGTATCCCGACTGAGGTGCTCCGGGTGCTGGAATTAGCGTTTCGGCCCGTCCCGCGGCCGCCAGCATCACGCAGCAGGCCAACGGGAAAAAAGTTTTCGCAACGCCTGTCATTGATACAGCTCCCTTGATGGTTATATTCCGCAGAATCGTATCGGCGTATCTAACCAGAAAATCAACCGCAGACCGTACAGGCGGAAGATCTACCGCAGATTGCGCAAACTGACAGGGCAAGGCCGCCGGAGACATCGGTCTTTACGTGGGTGGAGACCCGGGGCCCGAAGCGAGAAGGGAAATCGATGAGCAGACTGATTTTGGCGTTCCGCGCCTTCTTTGCGGTCCTATTTGGCCGAGTGCCGGCGGAAGCGATGGCGGCGCTGCTGGCGGGCCAATCGCCGGCCGCCCCGATCGCGGCCCCGGGCCAGAAACCGGTCCCGTCCGCGCCGCCCCGCGCGGCCGAGCCGGTCAAGCGATCGCGCAGCGAGGCGATCACACTCTTGGCCGCCCTGCAGCGTGAGGCTCGTTTCGTCGATCTGGTCCAGGAGCCGCTGAATCAGTACACCGACGAGCAGATCGGCGCCGCGGCGCGCGATGTGCTTCGCGACTGCCGCCAGGTGTTGGCCCGGATGTTCGCCCTCGAGCCGGTCGTGGTGGCCGAAGAGAACTCGGAGGTGGAGACGCCGGGGCAGCTGAGCAGTCAGCGGTGGCGGATCAGCGGCAAGGTCGCCGGCGAGCCTCCGTTCCGAGGTCGCTTGGTGCACCACGGCTGGGAGGCCAAGCAGTGCGAGCTGCCGCTCTGGTCCGGAGACTCGGACGACGCCCGGGTCATCGCGCCGGCCGAGATCAGCTGCTGATCCGGCCGTCGCGAGGCGGCGTTGCGCCGATCAACGATCTGTCCGAGCCTTCTTCCTCAATCGAGCCCTATCGAGCCAAAACGAGCCATGTCCAGCCAATATGTGATCGGGATCGATCTTGGAACGACCAACAGCGTGGTGGCCTACGCCCCGCTGGGCGACGCTGAGTTGCCGCCGATTCAGGTGCTGCCGATCCCGCAGCTGACGGCGCCGGGAACCGTTGAGTCCCAAGCCGCGTTGCCGTCGTTTCTTTATTTGCCGCCGGAGCACGAGCTTGGGGGCGCGGGCTTCGACCTGCCCTGGAGCCAGGGGAATCGGCAGGTCGTTGGCCAGTTCGCGCGGCAACAATCGGCGGCGATGCCGGAGCGATCGGTCGCGACGGCGAAGAGCTGGTTGGCGCACTCGGGCGTGGATCGGCACGCCGCGATCTTGCCCTGGGATGCTCCGGCGGACGTGCCGAAGATTTCGCCCGTCGTGGCCGCTCAGCGCTATCTGGAACATCTGATCGCCGTCTGGAATGCCACGTTTCCCGAGGCGCCGTTTGCGGCGCAACAGGTGGTGTTGACGGTCCCGGCTTCGTTCGATGCGAGCGCCCGCGAACTGACGCGCGAAGCGGCGTTGGCGGCCGGCGTGCCGGGCCACTTCCTGTTGCTGGAAGAACCTCAAGCCGCGGTGTATGCCTGGCTGGCCGAGCAAGGTGAGGCGTGGCGCAAGCAGTTGAAAGTGGGCGATCGACTCCTGGTCTGCGATGTCGGCGGCGGCACGACCGACCTGACCTTGATTGCGGCGGCGGAGGAGCAAGGAACGCTGGTCTTGCAGCGCTTGGCCGTGGGCAAGCACCTGTTGGTCGGGGGCGACAACATGGACTTGGCGCTGGCCCATCTGGCCGCCGAGCAATTTCAGGCTCAGGGCGTTGCCTTGGACGCTTGGCAAGCGGTGTCGCTGTGGCACGCCTGCCGCCTGGGTAAGGAGGCACTGTTGGCGGACGCGGCGCCGGCGACCTATCCCGTCTCGGTCCTCGGCCGCGGCAGCCGCTTGATCGGCGGCACGGTCTCGATCGACTTGGCCCGCGATGCCGTCGCGCAGCTGGTCTTGGACGGTTTTTTTCCGACGTGCGAATTGAGCGAACGGCCCACGCGTCGGCGGCAAAGTGGTTTTGTGCAGCTGGGTTTGCCGTTTGAATCCGATACGGCCATCACGCGGCACATTGCCAGTTTCTTGGGCGATCACGGAACGGTGTCCGGCCAGTCGGTGCAGCCGACACACGTCCTGTTCAACGGGGGCGTCTTTCGGGCCGCGGACTTGCGTCAGCGGTTGCTGGACGTCCTCGAACACTGGTTCCCCGGCCAGGCGCCGGACGAGCTGGCAGGGCCTCGCGACTTGGACGCCGCCGTGGCGCGCGGTGCCGCGTACTATGCCTGGATGAAACAGCGGGGAGGCGTCCGCATTCGCGGTGGCACGGCCCGCGCTTACTACATCGGCATCGAAAGCTCGGGATTGGCGATTCCCGGAGCCCCTCGGCCGCTCAAGGCACTTTGCGTCGTGCCATTCGGGATGGAAGAGGGAACCGAAATCGATGTTCCGGCCAGCGAGACGGGACTGGTGTTGGGCGAGCCGGTCCATTTTCGCTTCTTCAGCTCCCTGGTCCGCAAACAGGATCGGCCCGGTCAGATGCTGGACCGCTGGGAGGAAGACGAGCTGCAAGAAACCGACTCGCTGGAGGCTTGCTTGCCCGCCGCCGCCAACGTCGATGATCGCTACGTTCCCGTCCGCTTGCAGTCCCGTGTCACCGAATTGGGTGTCTTGGAACTCTGGTGTGTCAGCACGCGAAGCGAGGATCGCTGGAAGCTGGAATTCAGCGTGCGCGGTGACTGAGCGATCAGGGCCGCTCGCCCGCTCGCGTCCGCAAGTCCTGCGGTGCGCAACGCGCCGAACGCCATTTAGAAAAGTTCAGGTTGCACTTCGATGCAACTGGGATCGTCGTGCCGAGGACTGTTGACGCGAGTGCTGACGGGGTCTAACTTCATTTCCGACGATTCAAAGGGCCGCAGCAGGGCCAGCAGCGGTTCGGGGGCCTGGAGGTCGGGATCTAGCCAGGTTTCGTAATCTTCGGGCGCCAGGATGACCGGCATCCGATCGTGGATGTCGGCTGTCGCCTCGTTCGATTCGGTCGTGATCACGGTGAACGTCTGCAGCGCGTCGGATTGTCCGGCGTGCCAATGTTCCCAGAGTCCCGCCATCGCGAACGGCGTCTCCGCTTGAAGTCGAATGTAATAGGGCTGTTTACCGTGCGGAGTTTTTTTCCATTCGAAGTATCCGTCGGTGGGAACGAGACAGCGGCGTCGCCTCAGGGCGCTGCGGAACGAGGGCTTGGTGGCGACCGTTTCCGCGCGCGCGTTGATCATCCGGTTGCCGATGGAAACCTCCTTGGCCCAGGAGGGAACCAAGCCCCAGCGCAGCGGAACGAGTTCGCGCGGGCCGCCATCGGGTCGCATCCGAACGATCGGTGCCATCTGGGTCGGCGCCACGTTGTACCGTGGTGCCCATTCGGGTCCAGCCTCCACGGCAAACTGTTGCAGTAAGAGATTCAATCGAGAATGCAGCGTGTAGCGACCGCACATAGGTTTGTCGAATCAAGCTGGGGCCCGCAACGTCGTCGGGCCGGAACGCGGAACGGCACGGCCCGGTGAAGCGATTTAATTCATGCCGATCGGTAACAACTTTCGCCACCAATTGTACACGGACCAGAGGCCCGCGGTGCCGTTCGGCTTCCTGTCTCCGCCCTGGTCCGCTGAGCTCGACGAGGGCGCGGCGACGCGCGAGTCGTCCGACGCGGGTCGGCGCTGGACCGATGCCGGCGTGCAAGCGGTGTATTTGGTCCACGGGACCTTCACGGGCGAAGACGCGTGGGGGCTGACGACCGAATTGGAACGCCTCGAACCGGCCTGGAGCGAGCTGTTGCGGCAGCAAGGCAAGGCGTGGGTCGATCATCTGATGGGTGATGTCGGCAACTACTCGGAGTCCTATGCCCAACGGTTGCAGCAGTGGCTGAGCGGCAGCGATTCGTCGCCCTCGGTCCGTCGTTTTCACTGGTCAGGGGAGAACAATCACACGGGGCGAGCCCTCGCAGCGCTGGAACTGCTGGACGAGCTTCTTCGAGGTGTTGACGAAGGCCGGAAGCATGTGGTGCTGTGGGGCCATAGCCACGCCGGCAACGTGTTTGCGCTGATGACAAACCTCTTGGCCAGCGACTCCGACGCCGTCCGCCGCTTCTTTGCGATATTCCGGCCAAGGATCGCGGAGGCGGTCGGCGGGCCGTCCAGGGCGCGCAGCTGGAATCGAGTTCGTCGCCGGCTGCTCGCCGCCGATCGGGAACGGCCCGGCTTGGAGCTGGACATTGTCACGTTCGGGACGCCGATTCGCTACGGCTGGGAAACCCGCGGCTATCGTCGATTACTCCATTTTGTGCACCATCGGCCAGCCCCGGACTTGCCCGATTATCGCGTGCCCTTGCCCGCGACATGGTTCGACCTTCGCGACGCGCGGTACGGCGACTACATTCAGCAGCTGGGCGTTGCCGGGACCGACTTCCTGCCATCTTTGTTTGCCTGGCGGCATTGGCGGATCGAATGTCAACTCGCACGACTCCTGGCGCCCGGCCTGAGACCTTGGGATACGATCGATCGTCTGCGAATCGGCCAGCGCGTCCCGGACGAGGGCGAAACGCTGCTGGTCGACTATCCGCCGGATCCGCTTGATCGGCGTGAATTGCTGCTGGGACACGCCATCTATACCAGCCGCTCGTGGCTCGCGTACCATGCCGACGAAGTAACGAAGCGATTCTACGGCGATTCGCCCGGGGGGGCGTGAGAGCGGCCGGACGCAAGCGGCTGCCGTCGCCGTCGAGAGCTTGCCTTTGGGCGAAGACCGGTGGTCAGGCCGAGGCCCGTCAGGAGCAGGAAACGTGCGCACGGTTCGGGAACGGCTGGATGGGCGGCCCGCGGACCATGGCCATAACCCCCATCCTGGAAAGCGGCCACGATGTCGGAGGACCCGAAGCGGCCGTCCCCGCTCCAGTCTCCTTCCGACCAGGTCGCGAACTCGTCGCGCTCGTATTTGCCCCGCTGCATCACGGCCACCAGATCGGCCGAGTCGAATTGGCCATCCAGGTCGGCGTCGCCCAGCCAGGATTGCTTGACAACGCGGATCCAGAACCCACGATCGGTCGGGTCGACCTGGCCGTTGTGGTCCAAGTCGAATTGAATGTCCGGGGTCGACATGGCCGCCGTCAATCGGTCGAGGTCGTCGGCATCGAGCGAGCCGTTGTCGTTGTAGTCGCCCTGGAGCCGTTGGCCGGCGGCGACCAGCTCAAGCCCGCGGTTGGCCGGCGCCAATCGCGTGCCCAGAACGCTGCTCAACGGCAAAAACTCGCGTTCATCAAACCCGTCCAGGTGACGCCCCAAGGCCGTCCAAATCTCGAAGCCGGCGTCGCCTCGCTCCTCAAAATGGATCGCCTCGAGCCCGTACGTGACGCCTTCCGTTAATTCGATCAATCCGTAGATGTCCGTGTTGCTGGTGACGTCGTTGAAGGTCAGCGTCACATCGCCATCGACCTCATAGCTCAAGTCCCCTGTCTCGCTGGCCTCCTGAAAACTGCCGCCCATGATTCGCAGCTGAGCTCCATCACTTGAGAAGACTCCGAAGGTGACCGCCAGCGACTCCCCGGCCACGTCATCGCCATCGTCCACCGCGATCTGTCCGTAGATGGCCGACGAGAAATTGTCCTCGCCGGCGGGCGTGCCGCCCAGGGTCTCATCGTTCAGCGGCCATAGGTAGACCTGATCTGTGTCCAGATTGCGACCCGGCCGATTGCAGCAAATTCCATCGTGATCTCGCAAGACGACCGTGGCCACGTCATCCCGCCGCAACGCGCGTCCCTCAAGTTGACCAATCTCGACGATCTCACGTGCCAGTTCAATGTCGCGCGTCAGGCCTCCCTGACTTTCGCTGACGGTGGCCACGGTCGCGGTTCCGACCAGCCGCACGGCCGGCTCCAGGTGCGACTCGAGCCGGATCGAGGGGTCCCCGACGGCCAACCATTGAGCGTTGGCCTCGGTTGCGAATTCGCCTTGCGCCGAGGTGATTTCCCAGAAGGACAATCCCCGCGTGTTCCAATTGATGAATCGCAGTTCGTGGTCACCCTCGGACAGTTGGATCACACCTCGCGTATCCGTGTCGCCCGTTTCTGCCGGAAAGTAGAGGGTCCGCCGGTCATCCGGGTCAATCTGGCCGGCTCCATAGACCGTCTGGAATTCCTGGTCGCCGATTTGGAGAGCAAAGCCGCTGGCGCTGCGGACCTGGATCGTGTAGCTGCCACTCTGCGGAACTCGGATCGTGCCTTTGGCGACGCTGATGAAATGGTCGTCATCGACGCCCGCTCGATCCGACGGATAGCGAAGTGGTTCGGTCGCGAGAATCGGTCCGCCCTGGTGTCGCGATTCGGGATCCGTCACGTCCGACCACGCGATCTGGGCAGCGGATGAATCGAGCGTCAGTGTGCCATCGGCCACCTGTGACAACATGTTGGAAACCGTTAGCAGACGCAGTTCGCGCGGCTCGTCAAGGCGATAGTCGGTCACGCCCAAAGCGCCCGATTTTCCGTCCAGGCCCGGCAAGCGCGTGGGGAATCGGCTGGGCACGACGATCGCGGGAACCTCGGGCACCGGCGTATTCGACTCAGTCGGATATTCGACGACGAAAGCGTGGCGCCAACTCGACATTTCCGGCAGCGACGTTCCAGGTTGCCACTGGGGAGGCTGGGGGCGATCGAGGTCGAAACCGCTGCCGATGTCGTCCCAGCGACCGTCGCTACGTAGTCGCGCGGCGTCCTCGCGGCCATCGTAGTTCAGCGGCTCCTGAGGATCCCAGTTTTGATAGCTGAAGTCCGCACCTGACGTCCAGGCCCAACCCTGCAGTTGCGGGTTGGCGAGCGAGCTGGATTCTTGCGGCGCCGGCAGGCCTTGCGACCAGTTTACGGGGGCCGCCCCTTCGCGGTCGGTCAGCCCCAGCCACAGAAAGTCCAGCTCGTGCACCGCCGCGAGGTACTCCAGGAGCGCGTTTTCTTGGAGCGAATTCACGTCGACCAGGTAGCCCGTGACCCCGCCCCAACGCTGCTGCGCCGCCCTGTCGTTCGCCTCACGCCACGACATCGGGATGTCGACCAGTTCATAAACCGTCCACGTCCCGTCGCGACCGAAGGGCGCTTGATAGAACTCAGCGAAAGCCGCCGCGCGCGGCCAGCCAGTGCAAAGCACGCAGGCCAAAATCAAGCGAATTCGAAGTCGCATCGGCGCGGTGTCCCCGATACCTTGTCAACTTGCGACTTCCTACGATACGGATCGACCCGCGGATTGCAAGCGCGACGGGAAAAAGTGTCGCCTCACCCAACCGCTGCGTGTGGCCCTTCGCCGGCCGACCCTCACCCGCTGCTCCGCCGCGACCTCGCCGGGCAGCGGGAGAGGTGACTTACTTGCCAGGTCATCCAGTGCGCGAGAGAGGACTCGAACCTCCACGCCCTTACGGGCATATGGCCCTCAACCATACGCGTCTGCCAGTTCCGCCACTCGCGCCCGTGCCCGGCATCTTGGAGCACCGAAGGGTACAGTCTAGACCGTTTCCGGGGGCGGTCAAGGTGACTCAAGACCCGCACGCGGCACGGGACGGCCGGCGAGGCGAGCGGGTTGATTCGTTGGTCAACGGGTCGCCGAAGAATCGGTACGTTTCACGATCAGGACCGATCGAGCCCAGGCGTCGGCACACTGCTGTGAGATCAGTTGCGAGGCCATCTCGGCGAGGTTTCGCGCGGACAGATGCATGTGGCGCAGGAGGGCTTCGGCCAAGCAGGTTGTATCCACGTCGGTCGGGTGGTCACTCCGCGTCAGATGCCGATCGCTGAAGACGAGCAGGATATCGCCCGGATGGATCTCCTGGTGGTAGTTCGGGCCGTCCCATGCGGGGTCGTTTCCCAGCGCGAGGCCGTCGACGACGATGGGTTCCCACCCATGGGGGCGGAGGATGTAGGCGTCGGTCGCGCCGGCGGTGGCATAATCGATCTGACCGCTGGCGGGATCCAGGCGTCCGCAGAACACGGAACTGCCATCGCCCCCGGCCGCTCCGGTCCAGAGCACGTCGTTCAGGCCCTGGACAATCCGCCGCGGCGAATCGGGATGCAGCAGGGAGGCTTGCATGGCGCCCTGCAGCAGGGTGGCTCCCAGCATGCTCTTGACGGGAGGGCCGCCGACGGCGGCGGAGGCGAGCCAGAGTTCGTCTTGGTCGCCGAGTCGCCAAAGATGGAAGTCACCGCGCGGCCGGCCGGCCGTGACGGTGACGCCGGCCACCTGCCATCCCTCGACTAAGGGTGGGGACGGACGTGACCGATCGTGATGCCAGGCGATCACCTGCGCGGCTTGGTCGCGCGCCTGCTGGCTCTGAGCCGCCTCGTCGATTAACACCCGCCGTTCAAGCTCCGCCGCCAGCCGCCCGGCAATGATCTCCAAAAGTTGTGTTTCCTCGCTGCGGTAGTCTCGCACCTGATCGGCGAAGAACCAAAGCGTCCCCAGCAGCGTGTCGGGGCTCGAAACCGGAACGCAGACGGCCGAGGCGAACGCTTCGGGCACGTTCCAGTGAGGCAACTGCTGGGTGTCCTCCAGCACAACCGCGTGACCGGTCAACGCTTCCAGGTCGGCGACCGCTCCGCGCAACGGCCGAGCGGGTTCGAGAAACCGCAAGCTCGACAGTCCCCACTGAGCTCGCAGCTTCAATTCGGACGTCGTATCATCCAGCAAGTAGAGGGCCGCCGCCTGTCCCCCGAGTCCCTCGACGGTGCCCCGCAGGACCGCCTGCAGACGGTGATTGAAATCGGACGACTCGTGGGGCCGCGCCACGACGGGGATGGCGGTCGCCAGTTCGGCTTCCCGATGCTGCAAGGCCAGCCGCGTGGTCTGGAGTTCGATCAGCACGCCGGCCAGGCCCTGAGCCAAATCTCGCGCCGCCTGCTCGCGGACCGAGAGGTCGGGCTGGTCATTCACGCGTTGGCGATGCAGCGCGCCCTCTTGAGTACCGAACAGCTCGGGAAGCGTCGCGATCGGCTCGCTCCGAGCGGGAAGGGAGCCTGGGGTGCAGTCCAGTTGCCAGCCTGTCAACTCGAGGTAGGCCTTTTGCAAGGGCCGCCATGCCGGCAGGTCCAAGCCGGTCCGGGCGACCCAGGGATCCTCGATATGAAGTCGAAGGTGGTTCGATGAGGGATTTAGCACGGTTATTCCGGTCAATAGACATCAGGGAGTCGCGTCAGCGCCGTCCCTGGTGTTCCCGAATTCGCAATCCCTCGCTGCGGCCTCGGCTCACTTGACGCTTCCTGCGTCGACACCGCGACCGTTAAACTCATTCATCGTCATTGACCCTGGGGTTGTTGAGCCGTGGCGGGACAGAATTCCGCGATCCGAGGTTGACCTCGGGCGGAGCAACTCGGCTGGGTCTTGTTGCCGGAACATTTCGGCTTCGGCTAAAGCGAAGGCGGGCCGCCGATCCGGCTAGTCGGTCTCAACTCGGCTCACGCCAACAGTTCGTGCATCACGTTGCCATGCACGTCCGTCAGGCGGAAATCGCGGCCTTGAAAGCGATAGGTGAGGCGTTCGTGATCGATTCCCAGGCAGTTTAAGATCGTGGCGTTGAGATCGTGGATATGGACCGGATTTTCCTCGATGTTGTAGCAGAAATCATCGGTCCGACCGTAACTGATACCGGGCTTGACGCCGCCGCCGGCCAGGAGAACCGTGAAGCAGCGTGGATGGTGGTCGCGTCCGTAGTTCGTGCGGCTCAGCCCCCCCTGACAGTAAATTGTCCTCCCAAACTCGCCGCCCCAGACAACCAGAGTGTCGTCGAGCAGCCCTTTCAACTTGAGATCGCGAATCAGGCCGGCCGTTGGCTGGTCGACATCGCCGCATTGCAGCCGCAGGTCCCGCGGCAGATCCCCGTGCTGATCCCAGCCTCGAATGAAGACTTGGATGAATTTCACGTTCCGTTCGGCGAGCCGTCTGGCGAGCAGGCAATTGGCGGCAAACGTGCCCGGCTGCGTGACCTCGGGGCCGTAGAGATCCAGGATCGACGCCGGCTCGTCGGAAACGTCCGTCAATTCGGGGATCGAGGTCTGCATGCGATACGCCATTTCGTACTGGGCAATCCGTGTTTCGATCTCGGGATCCTCGACCCGCTCGAAATGGAATTCGTTCAACTGTCTCAAGCCATCCAGCATGCGGCGACGACGTGCGGGCGTGATCCCGGGCGGATCGGACAAGTAAAGCACGGGATCGCCTTGTGAACGGAGACTGACGCCGGCATGCCGCGAGGGCAGAAAGCCCGCGCCCCAGAGTCGCTCGTAGAGCGCCTGCGCGTCTCGCTTGGCGCTCCAACGTGAATGCAGCACGACGAAGGTTGGAAGATCCTGGTTCTCGCTTCCCAAGCCGTACGAGACCCAAGCTCCCATGCTCGGACGCCCGGGAATTTGGGCGCCCGTCTGGATGTAGGTAATCGCCGGGTCGTGGTTGATCGCCTCGGTGTGGACCGACTTGACAATGGCCAGATCATCCACGACCTGAGCCATGTGCGGCAACAAGTCGCTCATCCAGGCTCCCGACTGGCCATGCTGCGCGAATCGAAACATCGAGGGCGCGATGGGGAACCGCTTTTGTCCCGACGTCATCGTCGTCAGACGTTGCCCGCTGCGAATCGAATCTGGCAGGTCCTGATCGAACAGGGCGTCCATCTTGGGTTTGTAATCGAACAAGTCCATCTGGGACGGTGCCCCGGACATAAACAGATAGATCACGCGCTTCGCGCGGGGACGTTGATGCGGATGTCCCAGGACGCCGTGGTCCTCGGCGGCCGACGCGAGCTCGGGATTCAACAGCGTTGCCAAGGCCGCCGCGCCGATCCCCGTCGCCGTCCGTCCAAAGAAATGCCGCCGTGTCAGGCGGAGCGCGTGGGCATGTCGTGGATCCATGGGCAAGACCTGCAGGTCACTCCTTGGTCAGAGTTTCGTCCAGATTCAAGAGCGTGGTGGCGACCATTGTCCAGGCCGCGAGTTCAGCCGGTTCCAGGGTCGGGTCCCAGGGCGATTCGCCTTGCGAAATCAAAGCCTTTGCGGCTT
Source organism: uncultured Planctomycetales bacterium (assembly GCA_963826795.1). Taxonomy (GTDB): domain Bacteria; phylum Planctomycetota; class Planctomycetia; order Pirellulales; family Pirellulaceae; genus CAWGYT01. Next base: position 249,250 of record CAWGYT010000003.1, read on the forward strand.
CGGGATCGACCGCATATTCGCGGCGATAGTCTTCGAGCAGCCGCCGCAGGACCTGCAGCTCGTCCGCTTCCGGCTGTCGTGCGGTCGCCAGGCGAAAGCCGAATTTCAGTCGCGCCGCATCGGTCGGGCTTGCGAGCCGGCAGAGACGCTGTGCCAGATTTCGTGCCGCTTCGACGTATTGCACGTCGTTCATCAGAACCAATGCCGCGGCGGGCGTATTTGTGCGGGACCTGCGCGCCGTGCAGACCTCGCGCGACGGCGCGTCCAGAATCTGCATGCTGGGCGGCGGTGAGGTGCGTTTCCAAAAAGTGTACATGCTTCGCCGGTACAGCGCGGCTCCATGATCCTGTTGAAACCGAGCGGTGTTGCTGCTGGTGTACCCCACCGCCTCCCAGAGTCCTCCCGGCTGGTACGGCTTGACGCTCTTGCCACCCGTTTGCTCCACCAACAAGCCGCTGATGGCGAGTGCCGCATCACGAATCATTTCCGCGTCGTAGCGGAAGCGGGGCCCACGGGCGAGCAGACGGTTTTGCGGATCGCGGCGGGCAGACTCGGGCGCAACACGCGACGACTGGCGATAGGTCGCCGAGGTCACGATCAAACGCTGCAAAGCCTTGACGTCCCAGCCGGATTCCTGGAACTCGACGGCCAGCCAATCCAGCAGTTGGGGGTGGGAGGGCCATTCCCCTTGCGATCCGAAGTCCTCGGCCGTCGCCACGATCCCGACGCCGAAGCATTGCTGCCAGAATCGATTCGCCACGACGCGAGCCGTCAACGGGTGTTCGGGGGCGACGAGCCAGCGCGCGAGTGCCAATCGGTTCGCCGGCGCGCCGTCGGGCAGCGGCGGCAGCATCGCGGGCACGTCCGGCTCGACCGACGGTCCCTTGTGATCGTATTGGCCGCGGATCAGAACGTGAGCCGTGCGGGGCTGGCTCATGTCCTGCATCACGAGCGTCGTCGGAGACTCTCCTTCGAGCCGCCGTTGGCGCGCCTCCAGCTCGCGCCGCTCCGCGATCAGGCGGCGATAGTCGGCATCGGACCGCGCCAGAAAGAAATCCACAAGCGTCTCGGTTTGCGCGGGACTGCGGTCTTGCGGGCTGATCGCCAATAACTGGCTTGTCGCGTCGGCTCCTGCCAGAGCGCGAACTTGCGTCTCATCCAGCGCACGGGCGTAAATCCGAACATCGTCCAAGATTCCCACCCAAGGCGCGGCCGCGCGCCGCTGACCGAGCCGAAGCGGCTGGTCGGTGCGAATCGTATCCGTCAGTCGATCATGCGTCCGCTCCAGTTGCTGACGCTCGCCATCGACGTAGACGTTCACCCCCGCGGCCTGATTGGAACCGTCGTAAGTGAAACCGATGTGATGCCATTTGTGTTTGCCAATTCGGTCACGGCTATTCACCCGAATCGCGTTGTCAGGCCAATGATGGATCAGGTGCACGAAGATCTGACCGTCACCCAGATAAAGATCGTACCCGCGGAAGCCCGCTTCGTCGTTCATGCGCGAGAGAACGGTCATCGCGCCATCGCCGTCCAGGTAGACCCAGGCCGTGGCCGAAAATGCATCGCCCCGCTCAAACCCGGCGCGGTCGCCCAGGTCGACATGCGACTGGCCATCCAGGCGAAGCCCACCCGCCAGTCGGCCCGCGTCCCACGCCGCCTTGCCCCGCACCGTCCCGCTCAGGCCGGCCCCGGTCGAGACCGTCGTTCCCTCCGATTCGTCGAGCGGACAATGGATCAAGGTGTCATCCGGGGGCGGATCGAGGCTTGTTTCCTGCAAGAATGCCGCTTCCCACTCGGCCAACTTTGGCCCCGCCGACGCGCGGCGTGACGCGATTTGCGAGTCCACCGCGGCGAGCGCCTCTTGGATCTCGGCATGCTTGGCCCGCTGCGCGATCGTGAGCGTCTTGAGTGCCGGCGGGGGCAGCAACGCGTTGCCGTCCATCGCCCGCTCGGTCAGACTGAAGAAGTACGCGACGAGCTGGTAAAACTCACGCTGCGTGATCGGATCAAACTTGTGGTCATGGCAGGCCGCACAGCCGGCCGTCAATCCCATCCACGTGGTGGCCGTTGTTTCCACTCGGTCCACCGCATAACGCACCAGGTACTCCTCGTCGATCGATCCGCCCTCGCTCGTGGTCACGTTGCAGCGGTGAAATCCCGTGGCGACCCGCTGCTCATCCGTGGCCTCAGGCAACAAGTCGCCCGCCAGCTGTTCAATCGTGAATTGGTCGAAGGGCTGATTGCGATTGAACGCCTCAATCACCCAGTCGCGGTAGGGCCAAATCGACCGTTCGTTGTCCAGATGCAGACCATGCGTATCGCCGTAGCGAGCGACATCCAGCCAATCCCGCGCACGGTGCTCGCCATAACGCGGTGACTGGAGCAACCTGTCGACCAGCCGCTCGTAGGCGTCCGGCGATCCGTCGGCCAGAAACGTGTCCACTTCGGTCGGCGTGGGCGGCAGCCCTGTCAGATCCTGCGTGACACGGCGAATCAGCGTCGTCTTGTCGGCCTCCGGGGCGGGCGAGAGCTTTTCCTGTTCCAAGCGAGCCAAGACGAACCGATCGATCGGATTTCGGACTTGGCAAGTCTGCCGAATCCGAGGAGATACGGGCGGAGGCATGGGGCGCCGGGGCGGGATAAACGACCAATGCTCGTTCCAAGAAGCCCCCTCGCGAATCCATTGTTCCAGCCGAGCCCGTTCCGCCGGGCTGACGGCCTTGCCCGTCTCAGCCGGCGGCATCCGCAGTTCCGCGTCGTCACTCGTGATCCGCGTCAGCAACTCGCTGGACGCCACGTCCCCCGGAACAATCGCATGCCCCCCAGCATCCAGGGGGGCCAGAGCCGAGTCGCGTCGGTCAAGGCGCATCGACGTCTGGCGCTCGGCGTCGTCCGGGCCATGACAACGAAAGCATTTGTCCGACAAGATCGGACGGATGTCGCGGTCGAATTCGATCGTCTGAGCCGGCGATGCCGCGATCGGGAGCAGAAAAAAAACGGCCACGCCGTACCGCGGGACTGCGCTTCGATGCATCTCCTCGCCTCGCGAATTTCCAAGACGTCGCCGAAACACGAGCGTTCAAGTCCAAGGTTCGGCTTGGGGGGTAAGGACCCGACGGAGGGTCTTCGATCCTAGTATTGTAGCCAGCCCGAGCCCAACGCGCGCCCGCTCCCATTCCGTTCGACACGTCGATCCGAGGGGGCCATCGTATCCGAGGGGCCATCGTATCCGAGGGGCCATCGTGTCCGAGGGGGCCATCGTGTCCGAGGGGCCATCGTGTCCGAGGGGGCCAAGGTCGCCGCCTGTCCCTTCTCCCCTCGCGGGAGAAGGTGGCCGAAGGCCGGATGAGGGGGCCGGATGAGGGGCCCGCCCCGTCGTTCCCAAGCACCAAGCCTGGGCGACTTCCAGAAATCTGGCCGAGGCAATTCTTCGACTTGAGGCCATGGGTCGAATTCATATACTATACGCCTGTTTACTAGAGCCGCAGAACGGCGGAGTGCGCGGCGCGGTTTCCGGGCGACGGGGAACCCCAACGGAGTCGGGAACGAATCATGGATGTAACGGCATTTCTGGGGACGATCCAGCAGCATTCTCTGTTTGATGGGCAAATCGTCCATTGTCGCAAATTGCCGCCGCGTGAGGGCCGGTTTGCGGTGCCGAATCGGCCGTTGCCGTCCGCGCTGCAGGAGTTGTTGTCGGGGCGAGGGATTGAGCAGTTGTATGAGCACCAGGTCGAGGCCCTGGAGGCGGCGCGAGGCGGTCAAGACTGGGTGGTGGTGACGGGGACGGCGAGCGGCAAGACGCTCTGCTACAACCTGCCGATCTTGGAAGCCTGTTTGGCTGATCCTGAGGCCCGGGCGTTGTACCTGTTTCCGACCAAGGCCTTAGCGCAAGACCAACTGAAGGGTCAACTGGAATTGCTCTCGGCCAATCCTGCCGTGGCGGCCGAGATTAAACCGGGGGTGTATGACGGCGACACGCCCACCGCGCAGCGGCGTCGGATCAAGGCGGAAGCCAACCTGGTGCTGTCCAACCCCGACATGCTGCACGCCTCGATCTTGCCGTATCATCCCAAGTGGCACCGCTTCTTTAGCCAGCTCCGGTACGTCGTCTTGGACGAGGTGCACACGTACCGAGGGATTCTGGGGGCCCATGTGGCGTGCGTGCTGCGTCGATTGATGCGAGTCTGCCAACATTATGGCAGTCAACCGGTATTCCTGGCCGCCAGTGCGACCATCGCCAATCCGGGCGAGTTGACCTCACGGCTGCTGGGCCGCGAGGTGCGCACGATTGATAACGATGGGTCTCCGCGCGGAACGAAGTACTTTGTGCTTTGGAATCCCACGCCGTTGGGCAAGGACCAGCTGGCGCGGCGGAGTGCGGCCGACGATGCGGTCTGGCTGATGGCCGCGGCGATGCAGGCCGGTGGCCAGGCGTTGACGTTCACGCGGACGCGGCAGGCGGCCGAATTGGTCAATCGTTACGCTCAGGATCTGCTGCGCGCACAGCACTCGCCGTTGGCCGATTCGGTACGTGCCTATCGCGGCGGTTATTTGCCGAACGAGCGTCGTCAGATCGAGCAGGATTTATTCAGTGGTCGCTTGCGCGGGGTCTCCGCCACAAACGCACTCGAACTGGGTGTCGATATCGGCTCGCTGGACGTCGCCTTGCTGGTCAATTATCCGGGCACGATCGCCAGCACCTGGCAACAAGCGGGTCGGAGCGGACGGCGACATGCGGAGAGTCTGGCGGTTCTGTTGGCGGGCAACGATCCGGTGGATCAGTACCTGCTGCGACACCCGGATTACTTTTTCGCTCAGTCACCCGAGCACGCCGTGGTGGATCCCGAGAATCTGTATGTGCTGGCAAAACACCTGAAGGCGGCTGCCTTTGAATTGCCACTGGATGAGACGAGCTATCCGCAGTTCGGTTCCCAGTCAGCGGCGGTGGCCGCCGTCTTGTGCGACGAGGGCGAGCTGACCGAGGTGGCTGGGAAGACGTACTACGCCGGCGGACAGAATCCGGCCCAACGCGTCAGCTTGCGGCACATGAGTGACGACACGTTCAGCATTGTGCTGTGTCGGCCCAAGGCGAATCCGCCCCAGGCTGGATCGACGTTTCATTCGCCGCCGCCTCCGGCCGACGAAGGCCCTCGCGAGCTGGGTGTGCGGCGAAGCGAGATGACGACTCAGCATGAGGTAATCGCGAATGTCGACGAGATCAGCGCTCCGGAATTGATCTACCCGGAGGCGGTCTATCTGCATCGCGGTGAGACCTACTTCATTCGTCGCCTGGATTTGGAACACAAAGTGGCCTACGCCGAGCGACATGAGATGAATTATTACACGCAGGCCATTCTGGACAGCCAAGTGACGCTGATCCAACAGCGACAAGCCAGCGAGGCGGTGCCGGCCGTCGCGCTGGCGTTTGGCGAGGTCGATGTGAGTTGGCAAACGGTGGCCTTCAAGAAGATCAAGTTCACAACGCGCGAGAACATCGGCTACGGCCAGGTCGACATCCCTGCTCAAAACCTCCCGACGACCGCGTTCTGGCTGAGCCCGACGGATCCGATTCACGTGCGGATGAAAGCCGAACGGCGGCGGGTCAGCGAGGGGTTGTGCGGAATTCGAAATCTGGTGGTGGAGGCCTTGCCGATGCTCGCCATGTGCGACAGCCGCGATATCAGCGGAGTGGTCGACAGCAAGAATCTGGGACGCAGTACGCTGATCGTCTACGATCGCTATCCAGGCGGACTCGGCTACAGTGAGAAGGGGTTTCTGCGAATTGTCGAATTGCTTCAGCTGTGCCATCAACTGGTCAGTGAATGCGAATGTGAGGATGGCTGCCCAAGCTGTGTGGGACTTCCCAACCTGCGTCCGGCCATTCACAGCGATCCGGATCTGTTCCGCGGGTATCCCATTCCAGACAAACTGGCCGCGACGCGACTGCTGGAGATTCTGCTGCAAAGCGATGCCGGTTCGCCCGAGGCCAATTCGGAGAGTCTGGCAGCGAACCGCGGAGTGGGTGTCGGCAGTTAAACCCTGTAGTTGCATAAGGGATTCTTTGCGAGTGTGAGTTGGACTGAGAAAACCAGGGGTCTTCGAACTTGCCATCGCTTGTTGCTGGATCTCACATCCGGTGAGATCCAGGCGCACCGGGAGGGCGAGGCTCCTGCCGAGCCGCAGGAGCGGAAGACGCTGTCAAAGAAGGCTCAGCAGGAGCTTCGCCCTCCCGAAGGCTTGGCCACAAAGCAGTTTTTCTGCAACGCTGGCGTAAACGCGGTACCGAAGGCCGCCGACCGACCGGGACAAGGTCACGTGTGGACACGTCGGCGAGCACTGGGCCACGGGGCCACTGGGGCCACGGGGCCACTGGGCCACTGGGGCACTGGGGCACGGGGCCACTGGGCCATTGGGGCGAAGGAGGACTTGACGATGTTATCCGACCGAATTCGCCGCCGGTTGGAAGCGCTGAATCGCAGCCCGTCGACCGCGCCGCTTCATTCCCGCGCGGATTCTGATACTTCCGCGACCGACGCTAACCTCGCCCAATCAACTCGGCTCGCGGCCCCCCTCGTTCCGTCGACGACGTCTTCGGCTCGCAACCTACACGACTCGAATGGCAGCGAGGTGGTCACCGCGTGGGGACCGCATTGGCGGATCGCGCAGCCGTTAAAGGCCGTCTGGCCCCATTGCGACCGTTATCTTGCGCCGCGGCTTCCTTTCCTTCGTCCCGAGCAGCTGAGCGATCCGGAACTCCGGGCGTTGGCCGGATCGTTCCCGCAGCGCGTCGTGTTGTTGGATCTCGAGACGTGTGGATTGGCCGGGTCGGTGGTGTTCCTGATCGGGATGTTGTATTGGGAAGCAGAGCGGCTGGTGCTGAGCCAGCTTTGGGCGCGGTCCTACGCCGAGGAAAAGGCGATTCTCCAGACGATGTGGGCCACGTTCCAGGACCGCGACGTGCTGGTCACGTTCAACGGCAAGAGCTTTGACTGGCCGCAAGTCCACGATCGCAGCACGCGGCATCATCTGGGTCAACGCCACGGCAACCCGTTCGGGGCAAGAATCCCACTGCGGTTTCCGAGCGACCCGTGCGCCGATGGGACGTGTGCTCTGCAACCGGATGACGTGCGTCCCGAGCCTCAGCATGTCGACCTGCTGCATCACGCGCGGCGCCGCTGGAAGGCTCAGTTACCCAATTGTCGGCTGCAGACGCTGGAACGCTACATCTGCGGGCGGCATCGCGTGGGCGATTTGCCTGGCAAAGAGATCCCGCAGGCCTATCACGACTATGTGCGGACCGGCCAAACGCACGACGTGGCCGCAATCCTCCACCACAACGCGCTGGACCTCGTGACGCTCTTGCAACTTGCGCTGGTGTTCTTGCAGGATTGACCGCAAGCGCCTGCGCACTGGCGTCTGCGCACTGGCCGTCTGCGCACTGGCCGTCTGCGCACTGGCGTCTGCGCGCGGCCGGCCTCAACCGCTTCGGCCGCGACCCGAATAGACCGCGGCTTCGGTGACGACTTTGTCCATCGAAACGTCGTGCGGTCCGACGATCAGCCGATCGAACAGCTGGCTTTCGTAGCAGACCGCGATCAAGGCGCATTCCGGGCGGACGTGATCCAGCAAGCGATCGTAGTAGCCCTGTCCATTGCCCAGTCGAGAGCCATGGCGATCGAAACCAACGCCGGGAACCAAGACCAAATCCAGCTCCGCCGGTTCGACCCGCTTTCCCGGCTCGTCCCAACGCTCGCGAGGTGGTTCGAGGATCTTCCACTTGCCGACGACCAACTCGTCGAACGACTCCAGTCGCCACAAGCCCAGCTTGTTCGCGCCCGCGTCGTCAACGGTGCAGTAGGGCACCACGATTCGCTTCCCGCTGGCGAGCGCGCCGGGCAGATGGTGTCGCGTTCTGAGTTCGGATCGGCAGTCGATATACCACATCACGGTACTCGCGGCCTGATACTCGGGCAGCTGCAGGACGCGTTCCACGGCCTGTCGACTGACTTCATCCTTGTCCGGCTGAGCATTTCGAGCGTCGTAGGCAGCTCGGCGCAGCTCCTCTTTGCGGCGTGTCAGGTCATTTAGTGGGGTGGTTGAGGTCATCGAGCGACTCGTGAATGGGGCAGGCTGTGTCACAGCCGAATACTTGGGGTGTGTTGGAAAAAGGGGTCAGGTTCCAAAAGTGCGCAGCACCCGAAGGGCCGTTCCGGATTTTGGGACCTGACCGCTTTTCCAACCTAATCCATCCCCGGCATCCACAGCTTGGAGGCGGGTTTCTCTTCCCCGGGGGGCGGCGCGGGGCCGGGCCCGATGGAGGGCGCGGCGGGGATCCCCGAGTCGGGCGTCCACAGGCCCGGGACGTCCGACTCGGCTTCGGCCTGACTGGCCGCCGCCGACATTTCGCGTGGCGCGGGGACCATGAAGCGTCCATCCGGGGTCACCAACCCGTAGCGTGAGAGGACCTCCATCAGCGAGGGTGCGATCCCCGGTTCGTTCATGTACCGCGTCTGGATTTCCTTGAGCAGTTGCACGAACTTGTCGGCTTCCCCGCGCAACAATCGGATCTCAAGTTCGTCGATCAGCCAGGCCGCGGGCGATTCACCTTCGGACGTCGCCAGCTTCCGCGCCTTGTCGAGATATTCGAGCGCCTCGTCCGTATTTGGGGCGACATCGGAAAGAATGTCATACGCTTCGACCTTGTCGACTTTCTCGTCCAGACTCGGGCGGCCAATCAGCTCCAAAGCGATCTTTCGCAGCGGGTAAACGGCCATCACGGCATAGGCCCGCCGATACGCCGCCAACAGCTGCTCGTCCGTCAACTGGGTCGCATCGACCAACGCGAGCTGGTGAACCGGCAGACGCTCGAAATCGCAGCCGGACGGATCAAGCGGTTCTCGGAGCGGCAAGCCCAGCTGTTGCCGCAGGTCGTTTAGATTGACCTCCCAGTGAGCATCTTGAGCGAGGATCTCAAGGTTGAGCAGCGAGCCCAGCAGCGCCGGCTTGTACTTGCTGTCGGCAGCGGCTTCGGTGGGCGTCTTCCCATCCAAAACGGGAGAGGCCGTGTGGGGCCAGCGGTGCACAACGGCGTCGTCGCGCAGCCTGGCTTGCAACCGCCGGCGGTCGTCGATCTCGACGCCGTCGGGGATGACCCAGCTGCCGAGCACGACGGCCGCCAACCAGGGAGCATGATCGATCACGCGGTCTTCCAAGGGCGGCTCGGAAAGGCCCTTCTCGACCAGCTCGTCACACAGCCTGGTTAACTGCTCCAGATGAACGCGAGTGCCGTGCAAGGCAATCCGCGCCGGCTTGTCCGTCTCTCGGCCGTAGAGCAAGATCATGCCGAGTGACTCGGGGATGTCACTGGCTTGCAGCTCCTTGACCTCTTTGGGCAGTGGGCGATCCAGGACCTGATAGACCCGCGCGGCAGCGGCTGATCGCTCGATCGCGCCGCGTTCGGATCGAGTTGCAGGGGCTTCAGCCGTGGATGAGAGATCGCCTTCTCCATCGCTCGATCGAATCCGTCGATGGAGTGTACTCGTTGCACGATGTCGACTGCGCTGCGGCGCGGATCCGGATCGAGCTCCTCGGCCAAAGCCGCCGCGTACACGCGTTCGTCGAGCGAGACCTCGCGGATTCGGGCGTAATCGCGCAGGGCCCGCACCGCGTTCTCGTTGTCCGCCAGCCAGGCCTGAACGACGGCCTGGTTGAACAGAATCGCGGGGGCATCCAAAATGCGAATCGACATCGCCGCCAATTGCCGCGCGCCCAATCGCCAGCGGCCTCGGTAAATGTCCCGCATCGCGGCTTCGAATTCGATCCGCCAAGTGACGTTCGGCGGGCATTCGCGGAGGCTCAGCGGTTCGCGCAAGAGCAGCGGAATCTGGCGGGAGTGATTCAGCTGCATGAGTGCTTGAGCGCAGTGTTCGTCCTTCGCGCCGCTCAGCGCCAGCGCCAGTTGCAGATGGCCTTTGCTGGCGGCCGGTCGGCCAGCGCGAAGCAGCGCCGTCGCGACCAGAACGATCGCCTCGTACATCCGCGCCGTGACGCTGCCCTCGATCAGCTCGAAGGCGTCCTGCAGCCAATTGATCGCCTGCCTCACGTTGCCATCGACCATCACCGACAAAACAGCGCATCGCCGGGACGCTGGGATTCTTGGGATCGACCTGGGCCAGGCGTTCAATGATCTGCCGCGACTTCCGCGCCTCATTCAACTGCAGCTCCACCTCCGCCTTCACCATCAGGAGCGCCGGACGATCCGGAAACTTTTCCAGCAACGCGTCGATTTTTTCCATCGCCGCCATCCGCTGCTCACCCTGGACCATGCGGTGGATGCGATCCAGGTCGTGGACAAAGTCACGCGAGCAACAGAATTTAATCTTCTTGCCGCTGCCACAAGGGCAAAGCTGATATTGATCAAGCGTCATAGCGATTCTCAGTCGCAGCCGATACTCGGCGGCAGGAAAACAGATGGCGCGCGGTCACGTGCCGCACCTCCCCAGGGGGCCACCCTGCGTCGCTCGAAGTGATCCGCGATGCAACCGGCACGACGGCTCGATCAGGACCAGTCCGTGCGCGCGGAACGCAGCGGAAGCGATTGATCGTAACAGAATCCCCCCGAGTTGACGAGAAGTCACGGGAAATTGCAATTCGCGCATTTCGGCGAGGCATCGGTTGGCACGCAACCCGCTCAGCGGAGGTGCTGCAACTGAGCTCGCTTGTCCGCAATCAACTTCAAGAGGGCCTTTTGCGGATCCGCGAATTTCTGAATTCCCTCGGTCATCAACGTCTGCTCGAGGTGCACCATGTCGACTCGCCGATCGATCTCGGACAGAATGCTGGCGTCCGGCAGTTGGTCGACCTGCCGTTTGAAGGCCCGACCCGTCCGCTGCACCGCCTCGTTCGTCTCCGGCGGATTCGTCTCGATGTCACTCCCGGCAAACGCGGCGACGTACTTCGCCGGATCGTCGGCCGGATCCTTGGTCCCGGTGCTGGCAAATATCAGCTCTTGCTGCAACGGCGTCGGATGGCCTCGCCAGAAGTCCTGGTTGTCGGTCCAGATCCGCTTCGCATTGACGATCCCGACCAAGCCCTGAGCGGACGGCGACAATTCGGGAACGTGCTGAGCGGTGTAGACATCGACGCGCGAGACAAAAATGCTGTAGACGCTCTTGAAATGGTCCCGACTCGACCGCTGTTGGGCCCCCCGCCAGACCGCGTCCCGAGCCGCTCGATACTGACGCAACGTAAATAGCAGCGTGACGTTGACCGTGACTCCCGACGCGACCAACGACTCGAGACTGGCAATCCCCGCTTCCGTCCCGGGCACCTTGATCATTCGATTCTCGTGGCCGGCCGACCACTCGCGGCCCAGCTCCAAGTAACGAGCGACGCGTTGTTCGTGGGTCAGCCCGCTGGCCGGATCTTCCAAGAGAGGGTCGACTTCAAAACTTACGTACCCGTCGTTACCTCGCGTATCTTCCCAGACCGGGTAGAAGACTGCCTGGGCGCCACGAACCAACTCGTCCGTCAGCTGCCAGGCAATCGTCGAATCGTCCAATCCCCGCTCAAGCCCGTCCTGGAGGGCCGCGTCGAATCGTCCCGTTTTGATTAAATTCGCCACGATCACCGGGTTGGAGGTCGCTCCGGTCGCCCCCAGCGCCCGGTTACTCTGGACCAGGTCCGGATCGATCGAATCGAGCCAAAGCTTGGTTCCGGAGGCAACTAAAGATTCCAGCGGTGTCATCATCTCGATCTCCCAGGGTTGGTAATCCGCGTCGGCGATCCGCGTCCGACGAGCACCGGCGATTCGGATCGCTCGTGCATTCTAACGGCTGCAGCTCAACTCGGGGACGAGGCGCCGAGAGCGCGCAGATACGGGAGCGTGATACTCCCTATCACGCGCCCCTAACGCAAATTCACGTCGCGGACGAGCGAGCTGGCGCTGCGGCGCGGCCCGACCGGGAATCTGGCGGGTCTTGGCTGAGTCAGGAGTCTGCGCAAACCACGTCCAGTTTGCAGATTCTAAGGATTATTCCTGCTGTAGGGGCAAAATCTAGCCGATTACGCAGATGGGTGAGAAACGAGCTCACCTGAGGAGCTGTGAACGAGGCCTATGGCGGCTCGTCGCGCGACATGAAACCGAGAGGAGCAAGCGGTGCAAATCAGGGCCTTCCAATCCATGGTTCGATGGCGGATTCTTGCTTTCGCGATCTTCCTGCTGACCGCGTCCCCGCCGGTTTGGGCGGAGCTTCGCTTTGCCGGACCGAGCAATCAGTCGGCCCCGCCACTCCAGATCGGAGAGCGGGAGAACTCGTTTCGCTCCGAGCAGGAAATCAGCCAAGCCCAATTCCGGCCGCTCGATAACGGGTCCAACGCCTATGCGCCGCGCCGCTTGCGCCCCAGACACCCGCGGCGGCCGACGAGGCGCGGATCCCATCCGTGTTGCCACCGGCACCGCCGACGTCGATCCCGGCCGAGTCGATCCAGTCTGGGCCGGCGACGACGGACTCGCCTCATGTCTGGACTGAGCAGGGCCCGTGGGAAGAGTTCAGCGGCGACGTGTCGAGCTTCCAGCCGTTGGGCGAGCCGTTTGAGACGCACTTCGAGGAGGACACGTCGGATCTGGTCTACAGCACCAATGATTTATACCGGCGTGGTTTTTGGTACAGCCAACAGGACCTGGTCGTGTTGCTTCGCACCGAGACCAAGGACATTATCATTGGAGCGGACGTGGCGGCTTCCGATCCCCGCGTCGACTCGGTCTTCTCGAAGGCCACGATTATCACGAGCAAGACGACCGACCCGACGTTCGAGCCCGGTACGCGGCTGACACTTGGCCGTTTCTTAGGACAAGACATCGCGAATCGCGATCACGCGTTCGAGTTCACGTTCTTCGGCCTGTTCGACTACACCGAGTCCGGTTCGCTGGCCAGCTCCGTCCCCGGTTCGCTCCGCACACCGCTCGGCCCCGGTCTGGTCTACTTCACCAACGGAGTTGGCGGTTCGGTCTACGGTCCCAGTTCGGAGGCGATTCAGGGGTTTGATTTCGCGAGTCAGTACGACACGCTTTATGCGTCCGATTTGAACAGTTTCGAGCTGAATTGGCGGATGATGGGTCGGCCCACACGGGATCGACTGGCCCTGCAACCGAATGGCAACTGGATTCGCCACGGGACGTCGAGTCGTCTGCAGTCGATCCTGATCGGCATGCGCGCGATTTCGATCAATGAGCTGTTTCGGCTGAACGCCTCGTTCACCGACCCCACGACGCTGGGGACCCATCAGGTGCAGACGAACAACGACATGTACGGATTCCAGCTCGGGTTTGACAGCGTCGAGAGTTACACGAATTGGAGTTGGGGGGCGCGATTCAAGGCGGGCGGCCTTTATAATTTCGCCGAGCGGCGCAGCAAGATCGACCAGCTGCTGGAAGGCACACGCAACTTGCGGACTCAGGACATCAACAAAGAAAATCTGGCGGTGATGTTGGAAGGTGGCCTGACGGCGACGTATCAGTTGCGGCGGAATCTGACCGCCCACGTGGCATCGGATGCGATGTACGTGACTGGCTTCGCCACCGCGCCGGAAAACCTCGGCATCACGCCCGCCTTTGTCCCGTTCGAGGTCACCGGTGACGCCATCTTCCTGGGTATGTCCGTTGGCCTGGAGATGCTCTGGTAACGGCGCGAACCGGGTAGGGCAACTGACCGGCACCGCGGCAAATGCCGCCGATTGGGCGGCATCAACGATTCGGATCGCCCGTCGAGGAATCGGCCCGGGGCTTTGGGTGCTTTACACTGAGTTTACCGACGCGATGGGTCCCTTTCGACGTACCGCAAGGTTCACGGACACCGTCCGCCTTGCCGGCTCGGCGGCTCGTGCCGCGAGCGGACCATAGACGGCCTGGGGTTTCTTCACTATCTTAACCAGGAGGTCGGCGACGGGCGCGAATGCGATCGAATGCATCGGGTCGTTTGGCCTGGATCGTCTCGTCCTCAACGCTTTTCGGCGAGGACCTTGTCGCTGCGACGTAGAGCCGCCATGAAGAAACCCTTCTTCGCTCGCTACTCCTTAGTCATTTTGATGGCCGTTTTCTTTCTCGCGCCATTCGCGCTGCGCGGGGCCCGGATGGCCGTCCAGCGGATGAAGAATGACGTCAAGGACTGGCTTCCGGCGGACTTCGCGGAGACGCGGGAGCTGGATTGGTTCCGCGAGCGGTTCTTGGGCGAGCAGTTTGTGGTGGTCAGTTGGGAAGGATGCCACGGCAGCAGCGACGACGAGTCGTTCATGACCTTCGTCGACAAGTTTTTTCCCGAGGTGCCTCCTTCCGAGCGGGCGCGGCGGTTGGCGTTGATCGCCGACGACGAGGACAAGACGTTGGCGGACGTCTCCGGGAACTGGCCGATTGAGGTTCGGCGGCAGGCCAACATTGATCCGCGGCTGCAGATGTACGTCCGCCAGATGAGAGAGCACGACCTGCCGCCCGCGCGGGAGTTCATCGGGAATCAGCTCGGGCTCTTCTTGCGCCGAACGAATTTCAGAATTGGGGTGGCAAGCAAGAGAAGTGGATTCGCGGACGTGACGACCAGTGGTTTTATTTGACACCGGACGGAGATCTGTTCCGCTGGAAAGGCGGCTCGTCGGTCATCCAGCCATTGGTCACCGCCATCAAACGACGCGTGCTGGGAGCGGAACTCAGTGGCGACTTGGTGAAGTCCCTCGGTGAGCTGGACGGTCCGTGGTATTACGAGGATCCGAATCGACTTTCGGCGCGACGCTTCAAGACCGTCACCACGGGGCCCGCGGTGCTGCACGAGCTGACACGTCCGGGCGGCGTGTTGGAGGGCAATCCGCAACAGGCGATGAAGCGTTTAACCGGGACGCTCTTCGGCCCGGATGGCAAGCAGACCTGCCTGGTCGCGACGCTCACGGACGTCGCCAAAGAGGATCTTCGCTTGACGCTGGGACGCGGCATTCTCGGGAAGTCGCGCGGGACGCTGCTGGAGATTGCCGAGGAGGCCGGGATTCATCCGCCCGCCGCGCCGCGACTCGCCCCGCCGCCGATCAGCTGGTTCCTGGCGGCCGCTCCCGAGCCCACACGGCCGGTGATCAAGCTGGGCGGACCGTCGGTCGACAACGTGGCGATTGACGAGGAAGGTCAGATCACGCTGGTCCGCCTGGTTGGACTCTCGGTGTTCGTCGGAATCGCTCTGTCGTGGCTCAGCTTCCGCAGCGTGAATGTCACGATCATGGTCTTTCTGGTCGGAGGACTGAGCGCTTTCGCAAGCCTCTCGTTTGTCTACTGGAGTGGCATGACGGTCGATGCCGTGTTGATGTCGATGCCCTCGCTGGTCTACGTCCTGGGGCTCTCGGGCGCCGTCCACATCGTGAATTATTATCGGGACTCCATCCCCGTGACGGGTCTGCGACGAGCCCCCGGGGCCGCTCTGGCCCTGGGTTGGAAACCGTGTACGCTGGCCGCGATCACAACGGCCCTGGGATTGTTGTCGCTGTTTGCCAGCAACATCTTGCCGATTCGCAAATTCGGCCTGTTTTCCGCGATCGGCGTCCTGGCCACACTGGCTCTGTTGTTCACCTATCTGCCGGCCGCCTTGCAGACCTGGCCGCCTCGACGGTTCCGCGGACGCAGCTCGGACGAGCCGATCAAGTCGCGTCTGGATGAGCTGATCGAAAAGTTCTGGCACGCGGTGGGCGTCACGATCATCCGGAATCATGCCGTCGTGTTCGTCCTCTGCGTGGTCACGATGGTCGGCATCGGCATGGGGCTGAAGCGGATCAACACGGATGTGCAGCTGTTGAAGATGTTCGACGGCGACGCCAAGATTATCCGCGATTACCGCTGGCTCGAAGAAAACCTGGGCCGCTTGGTCCCCATGGAAATCGTGATTCGCGTCGATCAACAGTCGCTGCGCGATACGACCCAGGCCAACCCCAGCGACGACACCGACGGATGCCGAACGCAAGGAGGAGATGCTCGAGCTGACGTTTCTGGAGCGGATGGAGATTGTGGACTACATCCAAGAGGTGCTGGAGCATCGGTTTGGCGACTCCTCGGGCGAAGGCCTGATTGGGCTTCCGATGTCCGCCGTGACGTTTGCGGTCGAGCTGCCGGGTGAAGGGGGTGGATTTCGCAAGATTGCGGAGCGGGGTGGGATCAGCCGCTCGCTCGAGTCCCATCGCGACGAGTTCTTACGATCCGATTACCTCCGCGTTGACCCGGTGGACCAGGCCGAACTGTGGCGGCTAAGCCTCCGGCTGGGTGCTCTGCAGGACGTCGACTACGGAGCGTTCGTGGGTGAACTGAAGCAGACCGTCGAGCCGGTCCTGTCGGCCTACAAGTACCGTGCCCAGATCCTCAAGGCGATCCAAGACGCGCGCGGTGCCGACTCGGTCCGCAAGACACGCGTCTACTTGGCGGGCGTTCCCTTCGGTCGTTCTCCCTCCGCCCCGACGCCGCTACCCGAATCACCCGGCGAGCCGGCTTCGGTCGCCGGAGAGGCGAAAGACCCCGGTCAGCTGAAGACCGAAAGGGAAGCGGTCGAAACGATGCTGTTCGCCAAGATCCTGGGCCGGCTGCTCAAAAATGCGGGTCTCGATCTCCAAGACTGGCATGACCCGCGCTTCGAGCTGCCCAACGACTGGCCCGGCGTGCTCGGGCGGCAAGATCTGGTCGTCTTCGTCGATCCTCGCGGCCCCTATTCGCTGGAAGATCTGCAAGCTCACGCGCCGCTGCTGGTCGATGCCCGTGACCACCTCTATTCCTCCGGACAACCCACGGCCGCTGAGCGAAAAGAGGCCGTCGCGGCCGTCTACACCGGACTGGTGCCGGTTGTGTATAAGGCCCAACGGACACTCCTGGAAAGTCTGATCGTCAGCACGATCTGGGCGTTTGGCATGATTGCCGTCGTGATGATTCTGGTCGTCCGCAGCATCCCTGCCGGACTGCTCTCGATGCTGCCGAACGTCTTTCCCGTGATGGTCGTGTTCGGCCTCATGGGCTGGAGCAACGTGCTGGTCGACATCGGCAGCATGATGACCGCCAGTGTGGCCATGGGCGTGGCCGTGGACGATACGATCCACTTTCTGACTTGGTTCCGTCGCGGCCTGGATTCCGGGCTGAAGCGGCGGGACGCGATCTTGAGGGCCTACGAGCATGTCGGGATGGCAATGACCCAGACGACCGCCATTGGCGGCTTGGGGCTCTCGATCTTTGCCTTCAGCACCTTCACGCCCAACGCAGCGCTTCGGGACCCTGATGCTGGCCCTGCTCGCCACCGCGCTGGTGGGCGATCTGATCTTCCTGCCGGCCCTGCTGGCCGGCCCCTTAGGTCGCGTCTTCGACGGACCGCGACGCCGCAAGCGGTCGGCCGCGCCCGCTGCCGAGCCGGCGATCAATCCGCCCGCCAGCGTCGGCCCTCACGCCCTGACGCGGCCCTATCCCGTCCCAACTCAGCTCACTCAGAATCGCTCGGTGAAGAAGTAGGCCGGACCGGCGGCGAGGACGGCCCCCTCATCCGGCCTGCGGCCACCTTCTCCCGCGAGGGGAGAAGGGACAGGATCGTGTCACCTCTCCCGAGGCCGGGAGAGGTCGCTCGGGGCCCGCTCGCGGGACCCGGGCGGGTGAGGGTCGAGCCTTTCCCGGCGCGGCGCGGCCCCCTCATCCGGCCTTCGGCCACCTTCTCCCGCGTTGGGGAGAAGGGACACGATCGTGTCACCTCTCCCGAGGCCGGGAGAGGTCGCTCGGGGCCCGCTTGCGGGACCCGGGCGGGTGAGGGTCGAGCCTTTCCCGGCGCACGCGGCCCCCTCATCCGGCCTTCGGCCACCTTCTCCCGCGTTGGGGAGAAGGGACACGATCGTGTCACCTCTCCCGAGGCCGGGAGAGGTCGCTCGGAACAAGTCCAAGACGGTCTACAGGCTCCAGAGTCATTCGGCAGCACAAGGTAGCCGCAGGCGTGACCGGCGGCGATGAGGGCACGGAAGTAGACCGTCTTAGATTGGCTTTGCGCCCGCCAGCGTCGGCCCTCACGCACTGGCGCGGCCCTATCCCGTCCCCACTCAGCTCACTCAGAATCGCTCGGTGAAGAAGTAGGCCGGACCGGCGGCGAGGACGGCCCCCTCATCCGGCCTGCGGCCACCTTCTCCCGCGAGGGGAGAAGGGACACGCGGCTGTCACCTCTCCCGCGAGGAGGTCGTGCAGCTTTTAAGTGCTTTGTTTTCAAGCAGTTTGAGCATAGCGACAGTAGCCGTACCATGTGCACAGATTTTCGAATGATGCACCTGCTAGCTGCTGAGCCTCGAATGAAACGTTGATTTGTCGGCGAATTCCAAAACAAACCGCTAGCAATTTACACAACTTACTATTTCACTTGCGCTTAAAAGCTGCACGACCTCCGAGGGGAGAAGGGACACGCGGAATTGCCACCTTCTCCCGCGCGGCGAGAAGTGACGTGGTGGTGTCGACGCTCCCGCGCGGGGAGAACGGACGTCAGGTCGTGAGCGGCAATCGCCGCGTGTCGGCTCGCTTTCGAGCACCCTTCAGGCTCGGCGCCAAGCGGTCGATGACCTTTTCCGCGGTCGCCCGGTAGCCTGTCAGCTTCCCGCCGAAGATCGAGATCACGCGCGGCCGCGTTGCGTCGTCGACGGGCAACTGGGTTTCGCGCGACCGGCCAGTGGCCGAACGCGCGCTGGCCGGCAGCACGCGCAGGCCCGCCCATTGATCCAAGACTCGGGTTTCGCGGTGCGGGAAATAGTGGTGCGCGACCTCCCGCAGGTAATCGATCTCTGCCGAGGTCGGACAGACTTTCGCGGGATCGCCCCGGTAGACGTACTCGGTGGTGCCGACCAAGGTCCGGTCGCGCCATGGCATCGCGAAGACCGCTCGTCCGTCTTGTGGTGCCTCGACGTAGTAACAACCTTGCGTCAACGCGCCGGGCAATTCAATGTGCGTCCCCTGCACCAGGTCGACGGCTGGCGTCGGAGGCCTGGGCACAATCCGGTCGGCGACCTCGCGGCCCCAGGGTCCCGCCGCATTGACGATGACGGCGGCGGCCACTTCCCGGGTGCCTCCTTGCCAGTCGTACACCGCGTGGCATCCAGCGGGGGCCACGTCCGCGTGTCGGAACTGGGCCGGACTGCGCAGGACGGCTCCCAGAGATTCGGCCGAACGCATGACCGCCTCCGTCAGGGCCCGATCGTCCGTCTGAGCGTCCCAGTACTGGAACACCCGTTGCAACCCCTCGGTGCGGAGTCCGTCGAGTGAGTCCCATTTCGCGCGAGGGACGAGCCGGTATCCCGTATGACGCCGGAGCCCCGCCAGAATCGCGTAGGCCGCTAAACCGGCGTGCAGCATCAGCGGACGGCGTGAGGTCTGCGGATAGACCGGAATCAGGAATGGCTGGCGCCGAACCAGGCTCGGCGCCAATTTCAGCAGCAATTCCCGCTCGCGCAAACTCTCCCGCACCAGCGCGAGCTGAAACGTTTCCAGGTACCGCAGTCCGCCATGAATCAACTTGCTGGATCGGCTGGAGGTCCCCGCCGCCAATGCTTGTTGCTCCAGCAACAGGCAGGTATGCCCGGCTGCCACCGCCGCCTGGGCCACTCCGACGCCGTGAATCCCCCCTCCAATTACGAGCACATCAAACCGCTCAGGACTTGTCATCAACCCGGCTCCCTTCGCCCCGCGTTCGCGGCCAGTCGGCCGGTCGCATTCTAGACGGCAACGTGCGAGATCGCGATTCAGAGCGGCAGGTCAACGTCGATCGACGGCTACCGCCGCTCGCCTATTCGCTCTGGGCAAACTTGTGTTATGGTACGGCTATGAGTGAGTTGTTTCCCGCCAACGAACCGGCATCTCCTGAACCCGAGTCAGGCCGCCACACGGCAGCCGGACAGCCGGCGTGGCTCGAGCCGAACGGGGTCACCGAACCGCCTTCCTCGCCCGCTCCGATGCTGCGCGCCCAGCATCTGCGGTCGATGCCGCGACGACGCGTGGGCTTGCCGCTGTTCCTGTTCGTGGTCACTTGCATCTCGACATTTTGGGCGGGTGCCACCGGCTGGCAACCGATGCTGATCGACAGCCCGCTGGACTTTCGCCGGATCGTGCTGCGGAATTGGGATCAGGGCCTGATTTACATGGGCTGCGTGCTCGCCATCCTGCTCACCCACGAAATGGGACACTTCCTGGCAACGCTGCTGTACCGGATCCCCGCCAGTTTTCCCATGTTCATCCCCTTCCCGATCACTCCGATCGGAACGATGGGCGCCGTCATCGGAATGGATGGCCAGCGCGCTGACCGCAAGGAGATCTTCGACATTGGACTGGCCGGCCCCATCGCGGGATTGGTGGCCGCGATTCCGATTCTTTGGATCGGAATCATGCAGCTGGATTTCGATGCGGCGGCGTACGGTTCCGAGCGGTATGACTGCCCGTTGCTGATGCGTTGGATGGTTGCCTGGATGCGTCCCGAGCACGCCGGCTTGACGGACGTCCGCACGAGCCAGCTGAACGCCTACTTCATGGCGGCCTGGGTCGGAATGCTGATCACGGGCTTGAACATGCTGCCCGTCAGCCAGCTTGATGGAGGTCACGTCGTGTACGCGCTGTTTGGGCGAAGAGCTCACTGGATCGCCCGCGGTTTCGTCCTGTTTGCGATTTTGTTCGTCGTGTTCGGCGAATCGATGATCTGGGCTCCCATGATCATCCTGGTCATCCTGTTGGGCACGGATCACCCGCGCACGGCCGACGATCGTGTCCGCCTGGGACCGGTGCGGATCGCACTCGGCTGCGCCTCGCTGCTGATCCCGCTGCTGTGTTTCCCACCCTACGGGATTCGCATCGTGACGTTTTGATCAGGTCGCTTTACGGACTGACGAACTCCATTACCTCGGTCACTTGCGGGGCCGCCCCGCGGACGGCACTTGCCTTGAGCTGGACGGCGACGTAGCGACGTCGCTCGCGGGTCTCCGGGATCTTGTAATTGTCACCCTTCTGAATGATGGGCCGTGTCTCCGGCATGTTGCCAAAGGCCTCCGAACCCGAAACCTGACACGGAAACCAATGCCCCTGCTGCTGCTCGTCCACCAGATAGAACTCAGGATACGAATGGTCCGTGACCCAAACCATTCGGGCCGGTATCTTGCTGGCGCGGCAGAGCGCGATAAACAGCGACGTCATCGCCTCGCAGTCGCCCTGCCCATCCGCCAGCGTTTCCACCGCGCCCTTCAATTCGCTCTCACGATATTCCACGTGCTGCCGGACATAGTCGTAAATGGCCCGCGCCTGATCCCAAGCCGACGCCTGATCCTGGACGATCGAGCGGGCCAGGGTTCGAATCCGCGGATTTCGACTCTCAATATATGGGCTGTCACCCAAATACGCACGAATCTCGCGGTCTAACCGTGTCGGGATCGAGAAAATCTCGGTGTTCGTTGGCCCCTCAATCACCCGCCGCTCAATCGCCAGCGTCAGGATTGCCTCAGCCGTGTCGCCCGCGTCCAACCGCGGAATCGTGACCACCATTTGCTTGACGCCGTCACCCAGGTTTCGATACTGAGTGCCGCGAACCTGTGGCGAGACGTCTTCACGAATGATCTGAACCTGTTGCTCCGGCCAATCCATCGGCACCGGAACCGACGCGACGATGCCCCGACAAGCGCCCCCGCCTTGATCCGGATCCCGACCTTGAGCTGATGGACCTGAGTCTCACCCAGTCGTATCCCGACCTCACCTGCCGGCGGGTCGGCGGCCGCTGACGCGATGCAGAGCAGGCCACACACCAAGACACCACTTCCAATCGTCCACCACCTCACTTGATTCACCTTTCGACGGGTTCGAGTTCCAGAACCAGGGGATCTTGATCAGGTTGATTCACAGCCCCTATTGTACCCTGCCTTCGCAAGCTCACGTATCGATTCTGGCCACGCTCGCAAGTCGACGTGGGACGGCGGGAGTGTGAAACCCATGGAAACGACAATCGGATGGTACGCTGGCTGCTGCTGATCGGGCTGATCTTGCTGGTTCCGATCGTGCCGTTCGTCTTATTTCACGGCGCGCTGGAACGCGGGCTTGAGCGTCTGCTTTCGGCGCCGTTGTCGGGATGGACGGCCGCGGCGCTTGTGATCGGCCTGTTGGGCACGGACGTCCTGTTGCCGGTTCCCTCCAGTCTGGTCAGCACCTTGGCGGGCGGCCAGCTGGGGACGATCGGCGCCACGCTCGCGTCTTGGGTCGGTTTGAATCTTGGGGCGCTGGTCGGTTACCAGATCGGTCGCCGGTGGGGGCGACCTGTCGCGGAAAAATTTGCCGGTGTCGACGACCTGGGACGGCTCGAGCGGTTAGGGGCCCGGTATGCCTTGCCCTTCTTGGTCCTGACCCGTGCGCTGCCGATCCTGTCCGAGGCAGCCGTGCTGCTTTGCGGCATCCAGCAGCTCGCACCGCGCCGCTTTTGGCCGCCGGTCTTGTTGAGCAATCTGGGAATCGCGCTGGCCTATTCCGTTCTGGGCGAGGTCGCGGCGGACCAGGAGTGGTTGGCAATCGCGTGCAGTGTCTCGGTCGCCCTGCCGCTGCTGGCGACGGTCTTGGTTAAGCGATTTTGGCCCGCGGCGTGAATCGATTCCGGCACCGGTCCAATCAACGCGTGCCCAATCGGCACGCGCGGCGGGACACAATTCGGCGACTGAGTCAGCGGTGGCGGACGATTTTCCCTTCGACCAGGTAGATTACCTCCTCGGCGATATTCGTCGCGATATCGCCGATTCGCTCGTACTGACGTGTCACGTGGACCAATTTCAGCAGCGGATTGGCATTTTCGGGAATCCGATCCAGCTCCAATTCGATTCGCCGATTGATCTGGAGGTAGCGTTCGTCGACTCGATCGTCGTCCTTGATCACGTTCCGGGCCAAATAGGTATCGCGTTCGATGAGGGCCTGCAGGGCTTGCTCGACCATCTGCTGGGCCTGGAGGGCGAGTTGCTCGATCCCGGCGACGCGACGAAAGCGGTCCCAGTCGCCGACTTCGACGACCACTTCGGCGATGTTCTCCGCGTGGTCGCCGATTCGTTCCAGGCTATCGTTGATCTTCAGCAGGGCGACCACGAAGCGCAAGTCCGCCCCGCTCGGACGTTCGGTTTCCAGGATCTCGAGGCACAGCTCTTCGACTTCCACCTCCGCGCGGTCGATCTCTTCGTCCTCTTGGATCACGGCGCGGGCGAGCAGCGTGTCGCGTTGGACGAGCGCCGCGGTGGCGCACGAAATTGAGGATTGTGCCATCCGGCCGAGCGCCAAGAGACGGTCTTCAAGCTGGGCGATCCGCCTGTCCATGAAAGAAAGCTTTCTCATCGATCCACTCGGTTCCTCGGCCCGCTTTTGTCAGATTCGCTTCGCATCGATTCAACACCGATCGGACCCACGCGGATCGAATCGGCTCCGAACGAGGCAAGAATCCCCTGGCCCACGGCACGGGACCTGGACGTGCTCACAATCCCCTCATGTTGAATGTCTTCATTAATGTCCCGCCCCGAAGCGACGGAATCCCAAAACTCGCCAATTCGTCCTTCTTTCATCAATTCTTAACCAGCCCTTCATCCCGGGCGAGCGTTCGATGATTTCGGACGCGCGTGAGTCGCCGCAAGCGGCACGGAGCAGCCGGTGTGGTCATGGCCAGATGTTCAATCCGATGAGCATTCCGACGGGCATCTGGCGGGCCGGTGCGGGAGGCGCCCGGTCGGGGACTTCGGATGGTCACATTCGCATGGGTCTGGTAGGCTACCCGAATCCACGCGACCGCTGCGGCCCGGGTCGTCGAGCGGCGCGGGAGTGCCGGGGTCGCCTCGTGCGGTGTCAATCGACCCCGGATTGGCAACGGATCAGAATCAGGAACCCCAACATGTCTCAGGTGCTGCGGACCAAGCCCAAGCGCGAGGACCTCAAAACCGGCGAAAACCTCTGCGATCACTGTACGGCGAAATGCTGTCACTATTTTGCCCTCCCGATCGATACGCCGGAAGAGTGGCAAGATTTCGATTACCTTCGCTGGTACCTGCTCCACGATCGCGCCTCGGTTTTCGTGGATAGCAGCGACTGGTATCTGATGGTCCACACGACCTGCAAGCATCTTCGCTCGGACCACCTCTGCGGGATTTACGAAACGCGTCCCCAGATTTGTCGCGATTATTCGACGGACAACTGCGAGTACGAGGATGACTGGACGTACGAGCGATACTTCGAGACCCCCGAACAGATCCACGAGTATGCCGAGGCGGTCTTGCCGCCTCGCCGCGGCGAGGGATTGCGGAGCCGCCGGCCGCCGCTGCTGCCCGTCATTGGCTAATGCTGGTTGGGAAAAGGGGGTCAGGTCCCCAAAGTGCGAAGCACCCGAAGGGCCGTTCCGGCTTTTGGGACCTGACCCCTTTTCCAACCCCCTTTTTCCAACCTGCCCTTTTCGCAACGCTACCGCCCGAGGACTCCCGCAGCGACCACGCGCATGATTGAACCACGCACCCTGAAGGGCTTCCGCGACTTCCTGCCGGAGGCGATGATCCCCCGCGAGCAACTGATCGAAACGGCCCGTCGCGTGTACCGTTCGTTTGGTTATAGCCCGATCGACACGCCGGTGCTGGAGCATCTGGACGTGCTGCAGGGGAAAGGGGGCGAGGAATCCGATCGCCTGATGTACGCCTTTCGGGACCACGGTGATCGCCCGGTGGGGATGCGGTTCGATTTAACCGTCCCGCTGGCTCGATTCGCGGCCCAGCACATCGGCCAATTGGGAACGCCCTTCAAGCGTTACCAGATTGCGAAGGTGTGGCGAGGCGAGAACACGCATCGGGGGCGTTACCGTGAGTTCATGCAGTGCGACTTCGACACGATTGGGACGGAAGCCGTCGCGTCGGACACGGAGACGGTGCTGGTGGTTCACGATCTGTTGGACGCGATCGGTGTCCACGAGTTCACGATCCACCTGAATAATCGCCGCGTCCTGACGGGCTTGCTCCACAAGCTCGAGTTGGCTGATCAGTCAGCCCCGATTCTTCGCGCTCTGGACAAGCTTTCGAAGATCGGACCGCAAAAGGTGCAGGCAGAGATGCTGGCGACCGCCGGCACGACGGCGGAACAGGCACAGCAAGTTCTGCAACTGGCTCGCATCCAGGGCACGAACGACGAAGTCTTGTCACAGCTCGATTCCCTGCTCGCCGGCAACGAAGTCGGCGAGTGCGGCGTGGCATTGCTGCGTGAGGTCCTGGCAGGAGCGACGGCGGCAGGTGTGGCGACTGCCCGCTTGCATCTGGATGTCTCAATTGCCCGCGGCTTGGACTATTACACGGGGACCGTCATCGAAACCTTCCTCGATCAGCTTCCGCAAATCGGCAGTGTTTGTTCCGGGGGACGCTACGACGACTTGGCGAGTCTCTACACGAAGGAGCGGTTGCCCGGAATCGGCGCCTCGCTGGGACTCGATCGGCTGCTCGCCGCGCTCGACGAATTGGGCATGATCGAGCGAACCAGCACCACGGCGCCGCTGTTCATTCCCTACTTCGACCCAGATCGATTGGCGGATTACCTGCGTCTCGCGGGGCACTTGCGCGCGCGGGGATCGGCGTCGAGGTTTATCCTGAGCCGCGCAAGTTGGGACAGCAGTTGAAATACGCCGACCGGCGCGGCTTCCGCTTGGCCCTGATCGCCGGTAGTCGCGAATTCGACGCCGGGCATTGCCAGTTGAAGGACCTGCGGAGCGGGACCACGCACGACGCTTCCATGGCCGAGGACTCGCTGCTGGCGGCGGTCCAGGAATGTTTGAAGACGTGAACATGCCGTTCCCAACTTGCACACGCGGGCGACGGATTCAGGTCGGCCGTCGGTCGCAGGAATCCGTCGGGTGATTTAGAATAGGGCGAGTCAGGCACCTTTCACGGCTCGCGGAGATTCCGACCATGCAGATTCTCGAAACAGGGTGGCGGCCAGGGCGCAGCGGGCGGAGGCTTTCGCAGGCGTTGAGCTGGATCTCGACGGTCGGAGTCGCCTGGTTGATTCTGGCCGCGCCGCTCTGGGCGCAGCCGCCGACCGAGGAAAAGGAAGAAAAGACTTACGTGCCGAGCTACATGATCATCATCTTTGCGGTCGGGTTGGCGTTGCTGTTCATCTGTCGGACGGGAAAACGCACGGTCAGCTTTCGCCGTGATTCCAACGCCTGAGCCTGCGAAAGGCGACTGCCAAGTTGATGCCCTTGCACGTCACGCTTCATGCGCATCCCGGACGCTCTTTCCCGTCGCAAGAGATGATGCTCCAGGGCGGTCCGCGTCAGGTGCTGGTGATTCCCGCCGGCGAATTGTCCCGGCCCCTGCCGGTACGCTTCGACGACGTCCTGACGCAGCTCGAGCAATTGCCGCGGTTGTTCATCGAACCGGACGGATCGTTTATCTGGATCGGCCCGCGGGGCCCGCAACAATGGAAACTGGACGGACAACTGCACGATTCAGCGAGCGGACTGATGACGGTTGAGCTGAAGATTTCGGGGACGGATCCCGCCTTGGACGACGTCTTGCGAACATTGGGCTGGCCTGCTGCGCCCGTGGTCTTCGAATTGGTTCGAGAGGGCGTGTATTTGGACGAGGCGAACTTCCGCGCCGTTCTGGCGGTGGGACTGCCGTGAGCCCTGGCAAGGGGCGTCGCGCGGAGCAGACCGGGTCTTAGGCGAGGATGCTCTTGACCACACTTCCGTGCACGTCGGTCAATCGGAAATCGCGTCCCGAGTACCGATAGGTGAGGCGCTCGTGGTCCAGCCCCAGCAGGTGGAGGATCGTCGCGTGAAGGTCATGGATATGAACTCGTCCCTCGACGGCTTCCGAGCCGATCGGGTCGGTGGCGCCGAACCGGAGTCCGCCTCGTACGCCGCCGCCGGCCATCCAGGTTGTGAATCCGCGGTTGTTGTGGCGTCGCCCGTTGAAGTTATTTTGTTCCTGCGGCGTCCGGCCGAATTCACCGGTCCAGACCAAGAGCGTTTCTTGCAGCAGTCCGCGCTGCTTGAGATCCTTGATGAGCGCCGCGATCGGCTGGTCAATGGCGCGGCAGTTGCGGGGCAACGCCGCCTGTAGATTGTTGTGTTGGTCCCAGCCGCGATGCGAGATTTCAATGAATCGGACTCCGGCCTCCGCCAACCGGCGCGCCATCAAGCATTGCCTGCCGAATTCCTGAGTTTCGCGGTTCGCAATCCCGTATTGCTCGCGAATCGCCATCGGCTCATTGGCGATATCCATTAGCTCCGGGACCGCGGTCTGCATCCGAAACGCCAGCTCGTACGATTCGATGATTCCTTCCATCTCACTGTTCTGCACGGCCTGCTCCAACGCATCGCGATTCATGGCCTGGAGCAGGTCGAGGTGTCGCCGCTGCGCGCGCCGCGAGCGCTGCGGATTCTGGATGTTGGCAATCGGCGAATCCCCGGCATTCACGCGAGTCCCTTGAAAGGCCGCGGGCAGAAAGGCGGAGCCGAAATTTTGACTACCGCCTGGATTCGCCTCGGGATTGATCGTCACAAAACCGGGCAGGTCCTGATTCTGGGTCCCCAACCCGTAAACCACCCAGCTGCCGACCGAGGGACGGACGAAGTTAATCGAGCCCGTATGCATCATGATCGTGGCTTGGGGGTGAGCCGGATTGTCGGTATGCATTCCATTGAGCAAGCAAAGCTGATCGGCATGCTGAGCCAGCTGGGGAAACAGTTCGGAAATCTCCAAGCCGCTTTCGCCGTGCCGCTGAAACTGCCAGGGCGACGGCAGCAAGCGGTCCTTGCCGCGAACGGGAACGTCCGCCAATGGCAATTCCTGTTCGGCGTATTTGGCCAGTAGCGGTTTGTGGTCAAACGTATCGATATGCGATGGGCCGCCTTGCATGAACATCATGATCACGCGTTTGGCTCGAGGCGCAAAATGCGGCGGCCGTTCCGTAAGCGGACTCTGGTACCCGCCCTGGGATTCCGCAGCGGACACCGTCTCTCCCAGCATCCCGGCAAGCGCCAGGGCGGCCAGCCCGCTCCCACCTTGCTGGAGCCAAGTTCGGCGACTGGGATTCAATCCATCGTGCGTGTCGATCATACTTTGCAACTCCCGGCCGGGGTCTGAGTCAACGGTAGCGAAACTCGGTACTCGCCAATAAAGCATGAATCAAGTCGGTCAAGCCGTCCAACATCGGCCGTCGCCCGACCGGATCGCCCTCCCACCGAGTTTCTTGGATGTAGGCCAGCGCGGTTCGAACCTGTTCGTCCGTCGGCGGCCGACTCACGGTTCTGAGGTAGGCCTGACGAACGACTTCGCGTGGCCGCCGACCACTGTTCACGAGCTGCTCGGCCGCCAGCCGGCTATGGAATTGCAGCATCGGACTGTTCATCATGAAGAGCGCCTGCGTTGCCACCGTGGTGACGTCGCGCTTCCCTTTCACGTCGCTCGGTTCCGGAAAGTCAAACGTGGTCAGAAAATCAGGGACGCGGGATCGCACGATGGGCAGGTAAACGCTGCGATAGGGGAATTGCTGAAGTCGCCGCCCCAGGTCGCCGCGTGGTCGTAACTGGGCCACCGGCAGGGTTTGAATCGGCGAGCCCTCCGGCGGATCGCGCTGCAATTGGCCACTGACGGTCAAGATCGCGTCGCGTATCGCTTCCGCTTCCAGTCGTCGCAGCGGCATCCGCCAAACCAGCTGGTTGTCCGGATCTCGCTCGAAGTTGTGCGCGTCGTACTGGCTGCTCAGTTGATACGCGTGGCTCAGCACGAGTGACCGAAGCAAGTGCTTGAGGGACCACCCGTCGCGGACGAATTGGACGGCCAGGTGATCCAGCAACTCGGGATGACTGGGCCGGCTGCCCATGGCCCCAAAATTGTCGACCGTCGTCACGATCCCCTGACCGAACAGGTGATGCCAGACGCGATTGACGATGACGCGCGCCGTGAGCGGGTGACTGGGACTTGTCAGCCACTCCGCCAGTTGCAACCGGCCACTTTGGTCGGTCGGAATCTCGAATTCCTGGCCGGTCTCGATCACCTGCAGAAACCCGCGGGGCACAACGTCGCCCTTTCGTTTGACGTCGCCGCCTTCGTGAATGGGACAGTCCGCGACGCGATCCGAATCGCGGACGCCCATCGCATACGGGCCCTCGACAGGCTGCGAATTGGCCGGTGCGTTTTGCGCCGCCTGTCGTTGTTGGCGGAGCTCACGAAAGGTCTTCTGTGCCCGCACCAACTGCTGCTGCAACTGCTCGCGCCGCGCGTCGCGTGCGGCGTTGCCCACCGAGTCGCTGGGAGCGTCACTCGCGGCGGTTGCGGGACGGGCCGCGCTTCGGTTCCAACTGCTTGATCCGCTGCCGCAGCTCCGCCACCCGACGCTTGGCCCGCTGTAGTTCCTGAGGCGTCACCGGTTTCATCGCCGGAGCGACGGGCTCAGTCGGAATGGCCGTCCGACCCGCCACCGCTCGCAGCGGCAGGTAGAGATTCGGATCGAGTACCTGGTTCGCGCGGCGCCGGTTCGTGTATCCGTTCAGCAACTCGGAGCTGCGAAAGATCCCTGCCAACGCATAATAGTCGCGGGTCGGCAGCGGGTCGAATTTGTGATCGTGGCAGCGGGCACAACCCAGCGTCAAGGCCAGGATCGCGCGACTCATCACGTCGATTTGCTCGCCGACCACGTCCATGCGGTAGATCTCGACATTTCCCTCGTTCAGATCATGAGCCCCAATCGCGAGGAAGCCGGTGGCGGTTCGCTGAAGGTCGCCCTGCGCATCGTCCTGGGCGGGCATCAAATCACCAGCGACCTGCTCACGCACAAATTGATCGTAAGGCTTGTCAAGGTTCAAGGCATCGATCACGTAGTCGCGATAACGCCAGGCAAAGGGGTAGGGAAAGTTGCGCGTGCGTCCGGTCGACTCGGCGTACCGCACGACGTCCAACCAGTGACGGCCCCAACGCTCGCCAAAATGTGGCGAATCCAGCAAGTGTTCCACCACTCGACGGTATGCGTCGGGAGACGGATCTTGCTGGAACGCCACGATTTCGGCGGGTGAAGGTGGGAGCCCGATCAGGTCGAAATAGACGCGCCGCAAGAGCGTGGCGGGATCCGCATCGCCCACCGGGCGCAGCTCGGCCGATTGATGCGCGGCGGACAAGAATCGATCAACGTCCGTCCACGCCCAGTCGCCGCCGACCCGCGGCGGTTCGACGGCCACGGGCGGTCGAAATGCCCAAAACTGCTTCCCTTCCTCGATCGCCCGTGTGACGGGAGCCGCCGGCGTGGGCATCTCGCGCGGATCCGGCGCACCGCAATTAATCCAGGTCTCAAAGTCCGCGATAATCGATTCATCTAACTGCCCGGAAGGCGGCATTTCGAACGACTCGTACCGCAACGCGCTGATGATCAGGCTCGCTTCCACGTCATGCGGAACCACCGCATGCCCCGTCTCGCCGCCCTGCTGCGCCGCGTCACGGGAATCAAGCCGCAATCCGCCTTGAGGCGTCTTGACCTGCCCCGAGTGGCATTGATAGCAGTGGGCGACCAAAACCGGTCGAATCCGACTCTCGAAAAACTCGATTCCCGCCGCATCCTCCGTCTCGGCCCCACACGTCCGGCCGGCCAGGAGCCCCGCCCCGATCACGAGCAGCATTCCGAGACGCGGGAATGGGAGATTCACCGGCAGACCAGAGCGGATCCGACGGCCCTGCGACGGATCGGACGGGCGACAAGTCATCGTTTTCCCCAAGAGGTTGCGGAATGTGCGCCGGGAGGGCAACGTGTCGGGAGGGCGAGGCTCCCCGTTCTTTTCCCACCCGGATTTTACATCAAGACCATCGCGCTCGCGTCAGGAAAGGCGACGTGGCCAAACAATAAACGCGCGGCAGGCCCAAAAGGATCGTAACGTTCCGCGACAAATGAGAAGAATCTCGACAAGGCGGCGAGCGGCCCGACCCCTCGCGGCCGGGAGAGCCGCTTCGAATTCGATTCGCGGCAGACTACAATCGCCTTGCAGCGGGGGACTTCGGATTCAGCGACACGAGGAGCACATGGCCGAGCGGGATCCGGAACCAAGGGGAGCTCCAATCGGGCTGATCGGGGTGGGTCTGCTAGGCCTGGCGATCGCGAAACGCTTACGACAACACGGCTTGCCCGTGCTGGGCTACGATCGTGATGACAGTCGACTCGCACTGCTCGGCCAAGCGAACGGACAGATCGCGCCGAGCGCCGCTCACGTCGCGGCGACGGCCTCGCGGATCTGGATTTGCCTGCCCGATTCTCGCGTCACGGCGGAAGTCCTCAAGCCACTGCGGAGCGTCTTTCAACCGGGCACGGTCGTGATTGACGCAACCACGGGTACCCCCGAGGATTCCGTCCGCGCGGCAGACGACCTGCGCCGCGTGGCAGTGGAGTATCTGGATGCCACGGTGGCCGGATCGAGCCAACAGGTTGCCGACGGCACGGCCGTCTTGCTGGTCGGCGGCAGCCCTCAAGTCGTACCGCAGCAGCTCGCCTTGCTGGAAGCCGTCGGCGCTCGCGTTTTTTATCTCGGCGAAAGCGGCAGTGGAGCTCGGATGAAGTTGGTCGTCAACCTGGCCATCGGCCTGCATCGTGCGGTTTTGGCGGAGTCGCTCGCGCTGGCCCGCGCGCTGGGCTTCGAATTGCCAATCGCACTGGACGTCTTGAAAGCGACGCCGGCCTACTCGCGGGCCATGGACTCGAAGGGCGAGAAGATGATCCAAGCCGATTTCGCGCCCAAGCCCGCTTGGCGCAGCACCTGAAGGATGTGCGCCTGATGCTGCGTGCCGGAGCGCAGCACGGACAGCCTTTGCCTCTTTCGGAGTTGCATGCCAGCGTGTTGGAAACGTTGGTCGAACGGGGTCTGGGCGACGCCGATAACAGCGCCGTGATCCGCGCCTGGTTCGAAGTTTGAAAGGGGGGCGCGTTGGGGAAAGGGGTCGGGGAACGGGGTCAGGGAAAGGGCGCAGGGAAAGGGGCTGGGGAAAGGGGTCGGGTTCCAACCCCAGATCTTGGCTGCGACACTGCCCTAGTGCCTTGTCACAGCTTGATTTTGGGGTGCCTGGGGTCGAACGAAGTGAGCCCCCAGACCGCAATTTTCCGGGGGCTCACTTCGTTCGACCCCGGCCACCCAACCCTCAATTTCAGCTGTGACACTGCCCTAGGCATCCCGGAGGATCTCGGTTGCCGCGTTCATTCCCGACGCCCCCATCACGCCCCCGCCCGGATGACTGGCAGCGCCGCAAAGATAGAGCCCACGTAGGGGAGTGCGATGGTCGGCCCAGCCAGGGACAGGCCGGAAGCAGAACAATTGGTTCAGGTTCATTGCGCCCTGCATGATGTTGCCGCCCGTCAGTCCGTAGACGCGTTCGAGGTCGAGCGGGCTGAGCACCTGTCGATGCAGGATCGAGGCCGGCACATTCGGAGCGTAACGCGCCAGCAGGTCGATGCAGCGGTCCGCGAAGGCGTCCTTCTCCTGATCCCAACTGCCGTCGGCCAGCTGATAGGGCGCGAACTGAACGAACATTGACAGCACGTGCTGACCTGCGGGAGCCAGGGTTGAATCGACGCTGCTGGGCAAGGTCATTTCCAGAATCGGTTCGGCACTGGGTCGGCCGTACTTGGCGTCGTCGTAGGCGCGTTCGATGTAGTTGAGCGTCGGCGAAATATGCATCGTGCCGTGATGATGCGGCGCGATGCCGTTCGCCGGGGCACAGTTGAACTGCGGCGGCTCGGACAACGCCAGATTGATCTTGGCCGATGCCGACGAATAGTCGATGGCGGCCACCGCCTTACGGAACGACTCGGGGAGATCCGCCGGTCGCAAGAAACATTCGAACGTCAGATGTGCGTCGACGCTCGACGCCACCACCGGAGCCTCGACGCAGCCGCCGCCTTGCAGGCCAACGCCGGTCACGCGTCCGTCCTGGGTTAGGATCGATTCGACGGCCGCTTCGCGCACGATTTCGACTCGCAATTCGTGGCAGACTTTTTCCAGGGCATCGGCCAGCCCGCCCATGCCTCCTTGCACGTAACCCCAAACGCCCCGCGCGCCGCCTGCTTCGCCCATCACGTGATGCAGCAGGACATACGCGGTGCCGGGCGAAGAGATGGATGCGAAGGCACCGATGATGGCGTCCGTCGCCAGCGTGGCCCGCAACACCTCGGCCTCGAACCAACGTTCCAGCAGCGGCCGTGCGGCGCCGGTCAGCAATTCGATCGCCTGCGGCAGGTCCTCACCCAGCTCGGACATCGCCTGATAGAGGTCCCACATCTTGCCGGCATCGCGAAGTCGTTTGGCCACGCCAATCTTGCGCCACTCCAGGGGCAGCGGAAGGGCGTCGGGGGCGGCGCGGTTCAGCACCGGCTCGAGTTGTTTCGCGATGCGCTCCAGCAAGGCGTTGTACTGCGGATACTGTTCGGCGTCGCGCGGGCTGAACTTGCCGATCTCACGCTGACTGCTGACCATGTCCGGTCCCAGCAGCAGCGAGCGGCCATCCAGCAGGGGCGTGAACGAACTGGGATCGCGGGGGAGGATGGTGAGGCCGTGTTGTTTGAGCCGCAGTTCGCGAATGATCTGTGGCAGAAACAGACTGATCACATAGGCCGCCGTCGACACCCGAAATCCGGGCCACAATTCTTCCGTCACCGCGCAGCCGCCCAGGACATGTCGCCGTTCGAGGACGCAAACCGACTTGCCAGCTCGTGCCAAATACGCCGCCGTCACCAAACCATTGTGGCCGCCGCCGATCACGATGCAGTCGTATCTCGCTTTCGAAGGTTTCATCTGCGTGTAACTTCTTGGGGTTCGTGTTCAGGGGAGACCGCTTGACTCATTCGGATATCGGCCGGGTCGCAAAACGTTCTGGTCAAAAACAGAAACGTGCGCGATCCTGACGATTGAACGGCGAAGCCGTGAACACGTCATGCCTCGCGTGGCAGTGGCCGGAGCCGCGACTCGGCTTAGCTCAACAGCGCCGTGGCAACATGCGCCTCCTCGACGCCTGTCAAACGCTGGTCCAGTCCGCGAAACTTGAAGGAGAGGCGGCGGTGATCGATCCCGAGACAGTGGAGAATCGTCGCATTCAGGTCGCGGATGTGGAGGGGATCCTCGACGACGTTGTACGAAAAGTCGTCCGTCTTGCCATATTCGAAGCCGGGCTTGATGCCGCCGCCGGCCATCCAGAGCGTAAAGCAGCGACCGTGGTGGTCGCGTCCAGCCGAGGGATTTCCCAGCTGGCCCTGGCTGTAAACCGTCCTGCCGAACTCACCGCCCCAGATCACCAGAGTCTCGTCCAGCAGGCCCCGCTCGTGCAGGTCAACGACGAGTGCCGCCGAGGCCTGATCGACGTCGTGGCATTGACGGGGCAACTGACTGGCGAGCGCCACGTGCTGATCCCAGCCTCGGTGAAAGAGCTGCACGAAGCGCACGCCGCGCTCGGCCATCCGCCGGGCGACCAGGCAGTTCGCGGCAAAGCTACCTGGCTTGCGCCTCGGGCCCGTACAGCTCGAATGTCCGTGCCGGCTCGTTGCTGAAGTCCATCAAATCGGGGACGGATGTCTGCATTCGGAATGCCATCTCGTACGCGGCAATCCGCGCTTGGATCTCGGGATCACCGACGGCGTCGGCCCGTTCTTGATTCAATTCCGCCAGATCGTCCAACAGCGGCGCCGGCTGGCAGGTGTGACGCCCGGCGGATTGGCCATGAACAGCACGGGGTTCGCGCCCGGCCGCAGCTTGACGCCTTGATGATTCGAGGGCAAGTAGCCGTTCCCCCACAGGCGAGCGAACAGCGGCTGTCCGGGGTTCTTGCCCGTCCCCTGGGACAGCATGACCAGATAGGCGGGCAGGTTCTCGTTCTCGCTGCCCAACCCGTAGCTCAGCCACGCGCCCATGCTGGCGTGGCCAATCTGCTGCGATCCCGTATTGATGAACGTGATGGCCGGATCATGATTAATGGCTTCCGTGTTGACCGATTTGACGATCGCGATGCGATCCGCGATTTGCTGGGTGTACGGCAGCAGATCGCTGATCCACGTTCCGTGCTGGCCGCAACGGCGAAGCTTCCAGAGCGGGGCCACGACCGGGAAGCTGGCCTGTCCCGAGGTCATCCCCGTGACACGTTGCGTCCCGCGGACGCTCGCCGGCAGCTCCTGGCCATGCAGCTGATCCAGCACGGGCGAGTAGTCGAACAGGTCGACATGCGAGGGACCACCTGATTGGAAGAGGTAGATCACGCGCTTGGCTCGCGGCGCGAAATGAGGCAGTCCGGCCAGGCCTTGTGGGGGCGGCGTCGGATCCAGCGTATTGCCGCGTCCCGTGCCGGCCAGCAATTCGGGAAACAACAGCGAACCGAGGGCGATTCGACCGAGCCCTCCGCCGCCTTGTCCCAGGAAGGCGCGTCGCGTCAGATGTGTGATGGATGCCAACGTGATTACCCCCGAGTGATCGTTTCGCTGAGATTCAGGATCAGGATCGCGACCGACGTCCAGGCCGCGTGCTCGACGGGATCGAGCTGAGGATCGCGGTCGGATTCGCCGACTTGCAGGCGTGCCTCGGCCGCTGCCGGGTCGGCCGCGAACCGAGCTCGCTCGCGAGCCAAAGTGCGCCGCAGCACCCGCAGCTCCCGCTCGCTGGGCAAGCGGGCCGTCGCGGTTTCGAAAGCAAACCGCAGCCGCTCGTCCATCTCCGACCCCGCTTCCCGCAGAATGCGAGCTGCGAAAACACGGCCCGCCTCCACGAATTGCGGATCGTTCAGCAGCACCAACGCCTGCAGCGGCGTGTTGGTCGTCGACCGCTGTACGGCGCAGATCTCGCGGTTGGGAGCGTCAAAGCTGATCATCGAGGGGGGCGGAGCGGTCCGCTTCCAATAGGTGTACAGACTGCGGCGGTAGAGTCGATCGCCATGATCCTGGACGAAGACTTGCGACGTGGCAGGCGTGCTGCCGTAATGACTAATCTCTTTCCACAATCCAGGCGGCTGATAGGGCAGCACGCTGGGCCCGCCGATCCGTTGGACCAGCAAGCCGCTAATCTGCAGGGCGTTATCCCGAACCAACTCGGCCGGCAAACGAAAACGAGCTCCGTGGGACAGCAACTGATTCCCCGGGTCGACGCGGGCCGCCTCGGGCGAGACTTGCGATCCCTGTTGATAGGTCGCGGACATCACGATGCGTTTGAGCATCGCTTTGACGTCCCAGCCCGACTCGACAAACTCGATCGCCAGGAAATCCAGCAACTCAGGATGCGTGGGAGGCGATCCTTGCGAGCCAAAATCGGCGGACGTGCTGACCAGCCCCGTCCCGAACATCAGCTGCCACAGCCGATTGACCGCGACCCGCGCCGTGAGCGGATGATCGGGTTGAACCAGCCACTGGGCAAGCCCCAGGCGATTGGGCGGCAGCGCGCGATCCGGCGGGACCAGGTGGGCCGGAGTCCCCGCCGTCACCTCCTCGGTCGGTTGATCGTATTGCCCCCGATTCAAGACGAAAGTTTTGCGTGGCGAATCGGCGACGTCCATGACCATCACTTCCTGCGGCTCGGTCAAATCGCGAATCCGCTGCTCCAAGTTCGCAATGCGGTACCGCAGGTTCGCTGTCTCGTCGGCCACGGAGGCATAGTAGGTCTTGAGCCGTTCGGCCTGCGCCGCGCTCCGCTCTGCATCGACCGTGCGGAGGATCGTTTGGACCTCGTCCGGCAGGTTGGTTCCATCGTCGTGGCCCGTCACGGCGAACAGCCGATACTGCCCGCCGATCAGGGCGGCGCCGCCGCCAAACGGGCCGCCTCCCCAGACCAGCATCACGGTCACATAGGGTGTCTCCGAGGCGTGTAAAGGCTCGGCCAGTTGAAACGTAATGTGCTGTGCCTGTTGATTGTGTGGGTGCGGAGACCAGCCGTTGTGGTCGCGCTCGTCCAGGCAGTTCACGGGTGGAAAATCGGGATGCGCCGCGCTGGCCGTGGCGGTCTTGAAAGCCAGCGTGCGATACAGATCCACCTGATCGGAAGGCAACGCCGTCGCCGACGCGGAGAAGCCTGTCAGCAAGAAACTGCCTGGCAATCCCGACGGATTGCCATGCCCCAGTCCGCCCTGCGGGAAATTTTCGTGCGGCGTAAACACCAGACGCAAAGCGGTCACGTTGTCCGCGTCGATCTTCGCCGAGATCGACGGCGATCGTCCGCTCGCCGAAGGAATGAAGACCGTCCCATCGGCCCGCACGTCGTACTCCGCACCTCGGTTAGGCGAGGTGACCTTCAGCACCTCAACGGGATGCAGTTGAAGGTCGGCCCCCCGCCGCTCGAGCTCGAGCCGCGTCTGCTGCTCCCACTTGGCCTGGCCGGTCAGCGGGTGGTGCTCGAGCTGTGCGCGCAATTCTGCCAGTTCGGCCCGATGCTCTGCCATCATTCGGTCATCGCGCCCGAAGATCGATCGGGCCGCGATTTTCGGCGTTGCGTTTCGACCCCCGTCGCCGTCCAGGCCCCGGTCGCCGAGCGTATTGAAGTAGGCGAACAGCCGGTAATAGTCGCGCTGCGTAATCGGGTCGAACTTGTGATCGTGGCATTGTGCGCAGCCCAACGTCAGGCCGAGGAAAACCTCGCCCGTCGTCTTGACCCGGTCGGCGACGTAGTTGGTCAGGTTCTCTTCCGGGATGGTGCCGCCTTCATGCGTGATCATGTGGTTTCGATGAAAGCCCGTCGCCAGCCGCTGATCCGCCGTCGCGCCGGGCAGCAAGTCGCCGGCGAGTTGGTCGACAACGAATTGGTCGAACGGCAGATTGCGGTTGTACGCGTCGATCACCCAGTCGCGCCACAACCACATCTGGCGCCCGCCATCGATCGAATAGCCGTTGGTGTCGGCGTATCGCGCCTGGTCCATCCAGGCCAATGCCATCCGCTCGCCGAAAGCCGGTGATTCCAGCAGTCGATCGACCCACCGCTCGTACGCGTCCGGATCGCCATCGGCCAGGAACTCCGTCAGCTGATCTCGCGTCGGCGGCAATCCGGTCAGATCCAGGCAAAGTCGACGCAGCAACGTCCGCCGATCGGCCCGAGGCGTCGGCTGCAGGCCCGCATCCTCGATCCGGGCGAGCACAAAAAAGTCGAGTTCGCCACGCGGCCACGCGACCTGCCGGACGCCGGGCAACGGCGCGCGGCGCGGCGGTTCGAATGCCCAATGCCCTCGCCAGGCGGCGCCTTGATCGATCCAACGCCGCAACTGTTCCACCTGGTCCGCCGTTAACTGCTTGCCAAATTCCGGCGGCGGCATCCGCTCGTCAGGATCTTCCGCCTGCACCCGCCGCAGCAATTCGCTTTCGTCCGGCCGCTGTGGAACCACGATCTGACGCTCCTGCATATCGTCCGATGGTTCATCCAGTCGCAGGTCCGCCTTTCGCTCGTTGACGTCCGGGCCATGACAGGCAAAGCAATGGTCCGACAAAATCGGTCGCACGTCTCGCTGAAAATCAATCGCCTCGGCTGCGAGAACGGAAGCGGGGATCAGGGTCGTCAACCCAATGACGATGGTGAGCAGCACAGCGATCGGCAGCCCGTGACCGGGCGGGAAAGCCGACCGGCCGTCGGTGCGTGCCGCCGCGAGACGGCCCCAGATTGCAATCAACGGATTCGGTTCTGTCGCGATTTGCATCAAAGCGTCACCTGAGAAACATCAAGGACCATGAATCACGACGTTCAGTTCGCAGACGCCTCAAGACGCGGCAGTCGACGCCGTCTGGACTCATTGTAATCGACCGAGGACGCTCAAGACAAAGGGCGACGACGACACGCCCCACCGCCGCGTTGTTGCCCTTCTCAAGCCCGGGAGCGTCGCCAGCCCCACGTCCCTTCTCCCCTCGCGGGAGCGCTGACAGCACCATGTCCCTTCTCCCCTCGCGGGAGAAGGTGGCCGAAGGCCGGATGAGGGGGCGTGCGAATGATGGGAGCCAGCACCTTCTGCCCGAAGTCCGACCCTCACCCGCCCGATCCCCGCGAGCGGGTCTCGGTCGACCTCTCCCGGCCGCGGGAGAGGTGACCCCCCACGTCCCTTCTCCCCTCGCGGGAGAAGGTGGCCGAAGGCCGGATGAGGGGGGGCTCGCGGATGAGGAGGGCCAGCCCCTTCTGCCCGAAGTCCGACCCTCACCCGCCCGATCCCCGCGAGCGGGTCTCGGTCGACCTCTCCCGGCCGCGGGAGAGGTGACAGCACCATGTCCCTTCTCCCCTCGCGGGAGAAGGTGGCCGAAGGCCGGATGAGGGGGGCAGTGAATGAGGAGGGCCAGCACCTTCTGCCCGAAGTCCGACCCTCACCCGCCCGATCCCCGCGAGCGGGTCTCGGTCGACCTCTCCCGGCCGCGGGAGAGGTGACCGCACCCCAGCCCCATGTCCCTTCTCCCCTCGCGGGAGAAGGTGGCCGAAGGCCGGATGAGGGGGCCCTCGGATGAAGGGGCTCGCGGATGAGGGGCGCGCGAATCACGGGGGCACTCGCTTTGTCCGCTCCGTTTTGAGACAACCTACCGAACGGCCGAGCCCCTTGCAGGCCAACGCCCGAAGGAGCTTTGCATGTCCAAACCAACATCGGTTGAGGTTCGCGAACTGCGGCGGATGAGGACGCTGATCGTCCTGGCCGCCATTTTGTGGAGCACCAGCGGGCTGTTCGCCAAGGCGCCCTGGCTCGCCGGCTGGCCGTTGGAGGTGCGGGGGCCGTTGTTGGCCTTTTGGCGGACGCTGTTCGCCGGGATCTGCCTGCTTCCGTTGGTGCGCAAGCCGAGTTGGTCGTGGGGACTTGTTCCCGCGAGCCTGGTTTTCGCGGCAATGAATGTGGCTTACCTGACCGCCATCACAAGGACCACTGCCGCCAACGCGATCTGGCTCCAAAACACGGCCCCCTTGTGGGTCTTTCTGATTGGTGCCGGACTGCTTCAAGAACGCCCTCGGCGGGCCGATTGGCTGATGCTGATCGCGGTCGTCCTGGGCGTTGGCCTGATCCTGACGTGCGAGTTACGGGCCGCGCGATCGCACGGGAGTGACTGGACGGGCATGGCCTGGGGCCTCGCCTCCGGCCTGCTGTACGCGCTGGTCGTCGTATCCGTTCGATCGCTGCGCACGGTCGATTCGGCCTGGCTGATTTCCCTGAATCATCTGGTGACGGCGGCCCTGCTGCTCCCGTACGTGATCTATCAGGGAATTTGGCCGACGGCGGGGCAAGCCACCTGGCTGGCCGCGTTCGGGGCATTTCAGATGGGCATCCCCTACGTTCTTTTCGCGCGTGGATTACGATCCGTGCCGGGGCACGAGGCCTCCTTCATCGTCCTGCTGGAACCTGTGCTCGTCCCGGTTTGGGTCTGGCTCATGTGGCGAAATGATCCCGGCTACGAGCATCCCAGTTGGTGGACCTTAGCTGGCGGGTCGCTGATCCTGACGGGTCTTGTGGCCCGTTATGCGCTTCAGCCGCGGCTGACTCCGCCCGACGCTTGAGCGGGTCAGCACGTGGCGAATCAATTGGCCAGCTGCGACCACAGCACGCCGGCGGCGATGGCCGACCCGATCACGCCGGCCACATTCGGGGCCATGGCGTGCATCAGCAAGAAGTTGTGGGGATCCTCTTCGCGGCCCACGATCTGGGCGACTCGGGCCGAATCGGGCACGGCCGACACGCCCGCGGCACCGATCAGGGGATTGATCTTATCGGTGAGAAAGAGATTCATGAACTTCGCGAACAGGACGCCGCCTGCCGTGGCAATACAGAAAGAGAAGGCGCCGAGGGCGAAGATCATGATCGACTTGGCCTGCAGGAAATACTGCGCCGTCGTGCTAATGCCGACGCAGAAACCGAGCAAGATGGTCACGATGTCGATCAAGGCGGTCCGCGCGGTGTTGGCGAGCCGTTCGGTGACCATCGACTCTTTCATCAGGTTGCCGAAAAAGAGCATTCCGATCAGCACGATGGCCCCAGGTGCCAGGAGGGCGCAGATCAAGAAGGCCGCGATCGGGAAGATGATCCGCTCGCGCCGCGTCACGTTCCGGGGCCGTTTCATCCGAATCCGGCGCTCCTCGCGCGTCGTCAAGAGCCGCATGATGGGTGGCTGAATGACGGGGACGAGCGCCATGTACGAGTAAGCCGCCACGGCGATCGCACCGAGCAAATCGGGCGCCAGCCGCGAGGCCAGAAAGATGGCCGTGGGCCCGTCCGCTCCCCCAATAATCCCAATCGCTCCCGCTTCCTGAGGCGTGAAGGACAGCGTGAGCGCGCCGAGGAACGTCAGAAACACGCCGATCTGGGCCGCCGCCCCCAAGAGCACCAGCTTGGGGTTGGAAAGCATCGTCGAAAAATCGGTCATCGCCCCGATCCCCAGGAAGATCAGCGGCGGATAGATCCCCTTTTCCACGCCGACATAGAGGTATCTCAAGACACCCCACTCTTCGATCCGATCGAGCGGCAGCAGGCCGCCTTCGGGATTCGCGGTGTCGTAAATCCCCAGGATCATCCCCTCGACCGCGGGAATATTCCCCACCACGATCCCGAACCCGATGGGAACCAACAGCAGCGGTTCGTATTCCTTGGCGATCGCCAGGTAGATGAAGATCAGCCCGACCACGATCATGATCACGTTGCGGATATCCATCCCGCCGAACGCCGTGGTCTGCAGCAACTGGGTCGCTTTGGTGAGCAGGTACTCGGTGGCGCTCATGCATCATCCTTCAGGGGGCCAGTCCGTCGCCCGCGATCAGTGAGCATCCCGCCGCGTGATTCGGTGAGATGAATGGTGTTGAATGCGGCCTTTCAGGGCCCAGTCCAGATCCCCGGGCGTTAACCCTCGAATCCGCACGATGCGGTGCGGTGTACCCATCACCTCGGCCGCCGCCGCCGCGATCACCACGAGGATTTCCTCGGGAACCGCGTCCGGATTGCGCGGCTTCGCCGCGGCCATTACCGGCTCGACCTTCTCCGGTTGCAATCGTTCCAGCAGCGAGATCAAGCGGGGCAACAGGGTGATGACGGAACTGATCAGGACCAGCACGACGAAGACGACCAGCATGCCCATGATGGCCAGGGGAAGCCCCTCGTCGTGCCACAGCGGAGCCAGTGTAATCTGGGCCAGCTGTCCGCTGGCGACTTGCGCAAATCGCAGCATGCGTCACTCCAATACAAGCAGGACTTGCCCTTCCCCGACCGACTCACCCACCTTCGCGTGCACCGTCTTGACCGT
Source organism: uncultured Planctomycetales bacterium (assembly GCA_963826795.1). Classification (GTDB taxonomy): domain Bacteria; phylum Planctomycetota; class Planctomycetia; order Pirellulales; family Pirellulaceae; genus CAWGYT01. Next base: position 291,479 of record CAWGYT010000003.1, read on the forward strand.
ACCCGCAGCCGGCGCCATGACCTGGTTTTCCATCTTCATCGCCTCGATCACCACCAGCGCCTGGCCGTCCTTTACCGAGTCACCTTCGCTGACGAGGACGGCTTTCACGGCGCCCGCCATGGGACTCGCGACGGCCCCGGCTTCGAGCGAGAGCGGGGGACGGGACGTGGAAGCACTCGGGGATGCGGCGGGGGCGGGGCTGAGCGGCGCCGGATTGGCCGGCGCAGATCCCCCTCGCACCGGCGGTCCTGCCGGTTCGCTTAGGTCCTCCACCGTCACCTCGTATGAGTTTTTGCCGATCGTGATACGTAGCTTCTTCATCGCTCGATACTTCTCGCGTGTTGGAAATCCTGTCCGGATCAGCAGCCCGACCTAGAGGGGAATCAGTCCGTGCTTTTTGGGTGGGCGCGTCTCGTTTTTCGTGAGCGAGTTCCGCAGGGCCAGGGAGACGACGCTGCGGGTCTGGGACGGCGCGATCACGTCGGTGATCATTCCGTGCGAGGCGGCCATATAAGGCGACGCAAACCGATCGCGGTACTCGCTGACAAACTTCGCGCGCTGCTCCGCGGTCCCCTCGCTTTTGGCAAGCTGCTCGCGGTACAAGACGTTGACCGCCCCTTCGGCCCCCATCACCGCAATCTCGGCGGTTGGCCAGGCGAAAACCATGTCGGCCCGGAGATCGCGACTGCACATCGCCAGGTATGACCCGCCGTAGGCCTTGCGCGTAATCACGGTGATCTTCGGAACCGTGGACGAGGCGTAGGCAAACAGCATTTTTGCCCCATGCCGAATGATCCCGCCCCGCTCCTGGTTCACCCCCGGTAGGAAGCCGGGGACGTCCACCAAGGTCAGGATCGGAATATTGAAGGCGTTGCAGAAGCGGATGAAGCGGGCACCTTTGTCCGAGGCGTCAATGTCCAGCGTGCCCGCCTTGAACAGGGGTTGGTTGGCGACAATCCCCACCACGACGCCGTCGATACGGGCGAACCCGACCAGCAGATTGGGGGCGAAATCGCGGTGGATTTCCAGAAATCGGCCCCCGTCGACCAGGCGATCGATCACCTGACGCATGTCCATCGTCGCCTTGGGATCCTCCGGCACCAGTTCATTCATCGAGGGATCGCTTTCAAGATCGATTTCGACCGTCGCGTCATGCGGCGGATTCTCGACATTGTTGGACGGCAAATAGGACAAGAGCTCCTTCGCGATCTCCATCGCCTGGCGATCGTCGTCGGCCACGAAGTGCACGTTGCCGCTCACGCTGGAATTGGCCTGCGCGCTGCCAATCTCGTCCATCGTGGCCTCGACGCCCGTCGCCGCCTTGATGACCTGTGGACCGCAAATGAACATGCTGGCGTGCTCGCGAGTCATGATCAGGAAGTCCATCAACGCCGGCGAGTACGCGGCGCCACCGGCACAGCTGCCGGCAATAATCCCGATTTGAGGCACGCAGCCCGAGAGCATCACGTTGCGGTAAAACACCTGGCCGTAGCCCGAGAGCGACTCGACGCCTTCCTGGATCCGAGCCCCGCCGGAATCATTGACGGCGACGAACGGCAAGCCGCAGTCGAGGGCATAATCCATCATGTCGCAGATCTTCTTGGCGTGCCGCTGCCCCAGGGCCCCGCCTCCGATGGTAAAGTCCTGGCTGAAGGCCGCGACCGACCGACCCTCCACGCGGCCCACGCCCGTTACGACGCCGTCGCCTGGCAGCGATTTCTGCTCCATCCCGAAATCGTGGCACGCATGCTCGACATGCATTCCCCATTCCTGGAAGGTATCGGCGTCAAACAGAATCTCCAGCCGCTCGCGCGCCGTCAGCAGCCCCTTCGCATGCTGCTTCGTCAGGCGGTCCACTCCACCGCCCTGCTTCGCCTTCAAGCGACGCGCCTCCAGATCGTCCAGAAACGTTCGGTTGATGCTCATCCGATTCGGCTCCCTGCTCGCAAATCACCGGAAAACGTCAGCACTCCCCTTCCGCCTGGGCTCGCGCGCCGTCGCCGAAGGTCAATCCACCGAGGAATATCGAAACGACAGATCGATTCGAGTCCGATAGACGAGCTTTCCATCTTCAACCTTCACGTCCATCCGAGACACCTCGCCGATCCGGAGATCGTTCAGCGTCTCGCCAGCCCGCTCGATCGCGTTCTTGGCCGCGTCTTCCCAAGACACCTCGCTGATCCCAACTAACTGGATCACTTTGTAAAGACTCATAAATTCCCTCCGCGTCTAAAACACTTCCCCCGCCAACCAAGGCACACAGTCCAGGCATGCGCCAAGCAAGGCGCACAGTCTAGGGCAAGAACGTCCCTCAGCGGAAGGCTGGGTCCCCCCGGGCGCGGATTGAAATTCGTGACGTTGACCGGGTACCGGCGCTGACGATTTCGGCGCGATTTCAATTACAATCCGGCGAGTCGCGTCTCGGCGTCTCCGAACCGGTCCAGCTCAACCCCCATGCGATCCATAATCGAGAGGTACAGGCTGCACAGCTTTCGGTTCTCGTCGCCTTGGTCTTGGAAGTCCAGCACGCGTCCGGTCTCCAGTTGACCACCGAGTCCACCGGCCAGGATCACAGGGACCTTGGTGGAATCATGCCGATGCCCGACCACATGTTGTTGATGAACAGCAGGCAGGAGTGGTCCAGCACCGTCCGTTCGCCTTCGGGCATGGCGTCCAATTTGGCAGCCAGATAGGCGTACTGGCTGCAGTAATAGGTGGTGATCCGCTCGTACTCCGCTCCCTTGTCATCGTGCGAGGCGGGATGGTGAGCTGCGCGGGCGTTGAGGAACGGATACACCAGGCCGGAGATATCTCGGCACAGCAACAGCGTGGCGACGCGGGTCTTATCCGTCTGGAAGGCCAGAGCGATAATGTCGCACATCAACCGCATGTGATCCCGAATATCCTCGGGCATCCCGTTGTCGGGTCGCGGCATTGTGATCAGCGGTTGGCCGCGATCACTGGCGCGCTGTTCCGCGCGATGCTTCAGGTTGCGGAGGCGTTCGGCCCGTTGCTCCACGTCCCGCACGCTGGTCAAATATTCATCCAACTTTGCCCGGTCGTCCCGACTGACTTGCCTTCTCAGATCCGTGGCGTGATCCTTGACGCGATCGAGGATGCTCTGCGTCCGCCTGCTTCCGCGATTATCAAACAGGCTGTCGAAGGCCAGCGAGGGATAGACTTCCATCGGGACAGGCGCCGTGATATCGCGCCAGGAGATGTGCGAGCTGTAGACCATCGAAAAGTTCGTCTCGTGGTAGCCGGTCACGGGTTGTTCGCAACCCAGCACGAGGCTGGACTGGACCGTTTCCTGGCCAACGTGTTGGGCCAGCACCTGGTCCATGGTGATCCCACCCTGCAGCACCGCGCCGCGCTGCAGGGAGACACCCGAGAGGATGTTGCCGGTTTGCCCCGGATGGATGCCGACGCCCGTGGCGTTTTTGTTGAAAAGACCGGTGATCACGTTGGTCTTCGTCTTGAGCGGCTCGAGGGGTTTCAGGCACGATCCCAACTCCATCTCGGCGCCGGCTCCTTTCGCCCACCAGTTCGGGTAATTGACACCGTTGGCCATGAACAGCGCGGCGAAGCGTTTGGGGGCGCGGCGTCGATCGGCGCTCCCCAGACGGGAATGGACTCCAGCCAAGGCAGGGCCATCGTGACGCCCGCACCTCGCAGCAACGTTCGGCGGTCGATTTGCCAACGGCGTTTCATGTCTCGCTCCCCAAAGGTGATTCGTTCGGCGGCGCGGCGGCGGACGGCGGGTTTGCCGCGTCGTCGCGGGTTCGGATTCGCAGGAATTGCGGACTCGCCACGATCGTCTCCACCAGGCTGCCAAAGCGATACTCATTGGCGGCCAGGCGTTCTTTCATCTCCGCGATCGTCGCTTCGTCCGACAAGATCAGCGATCGCCCCAGGGCGTAGGCGAGCAGCTTGCGACATAAGTTGTCAATCAGCTGATCCTGGCACGTCTGGCTCAGATAGCGTTTCAGTCCTTCCAGTCCGTCGTACTGGCTTCCATCGGGAAAGATCGCCTGAGTGTCGACGGGTCGGCCGCCCAAATCACGGCTTCGCCCTTCACCGACGGGACCATACGCTTCAAATGCCAGTCCAATCGAATCGAAGCGATCGTGGCAGCCAGCACAACTCTTGGACTCGCGGTGCGACGCAAGGACCTCTCGCAGACTGAGATCTCCCAGCTTCGATTCGTCTTCGGGCAGGTCCGGCACCTCCGGCGGCGGGGCGGGGATATACTGGCCGAGCAGTCGGCGGACGACCCAGTATCCGCGTTTCACGGGACTGGTTCGCAGGCCCGGAGAGTTTTTCGTCAGAAAGACCGACATCGCCAACAGGCCACCGCGCCCAAACCGATCCGCGTCGTCGATCCGTACCCACTGGCTTGAATCATCGTGCGGGAACGGAATCCCATAGTGCTGGGCCAACACCGCGTTGACGAACGTGTGTCTGGCCTCGACCAACTCCAGCACCGAACCGTTGCGCTGCACGAGGTCGGCGAAGAAGTGAATCGGCTCTTCGTACATCGCTTGACGCAGCTCGTCGGTGAACACGGGGAAGCGATCCCGGTTCACGCCGTTGTGCGATTGGAACTGTCGGAAGTCGAGCCAGTTGCCCCCGAATTCCGTCGCGAGTCGGCCAATCCGACCGTCGCGCAACATGCGTCGGGTCTGCGCGAGCAGGACGTCGGGAAGGTGCAGATCGTGCGCCTCGGCATGTTCCAAGAGCTCCGCGTCGGGAATGCTCGACCAGAGAAAATAGCTCAAGCGGCCGGCGAGTGCCTGATCCGAGAGTCGCGTCGAATCCGCCGGCATTTGGCCGTCCGGCGCGGCCGCCGTTGAGGTGGCGAGGTTGACTCGATAGCAGAACCGCGGCGACATGAGCACACTGACCAGGGTATCGCGCACCGCATCCTCGTGCGTGAGCTCTGCTTGTGCTCGCAGCGAACCGTAGAATTCCAGCAGCTCGTCGCATTCGCCGTCGGTCAGTGGCCGCTGCCAGGCGCGCTGAGCGAACGACAGCAGGCCCTGCACGTGACTTGCCTCGGCCGCGACGAACTCTTGCTCCAGATCTCGAATGCCGGTGGAGATCTGCTTGAAATACGCGTCAATCTCGTGCACGACGCGTTCGTCGAACCCGGCCTCAACCGCCTTGGCAACGTACAGCGTCGCGAGTCGTGTTCGCGCGGCCTCCGTCATTACGTCGGCATCTTCGCGAACGAAGGCGAAATCGTCAGACGCCAGAAAACTGCCCTCCTGCCGTTCGAAGTAGACATAGTCGCTGAACTGCCGAATCGGTGCGCGGGTGACGAAATCCAGCTCGTGCCACAACTGGTCGAGTCGCTGCTGCTGCACTTCATCCAGGATCAGGTCGTAGAGCGGCGCGTCGTCGCGAAAGTATCCGAACTGAAGGTGGAAGCCGGCGCTCAAGAGTCGGCCCTTGTTCTGCTGTTCGGGCGGCAGAAACATCCGGCCTCGCTCGGAAACATAAAACTGATCGGGAAACACCTGGCAAAACCGCGCGATGGCGTCCCGCAGCCGGTCGGTGTCCGCCGTGCCATCCGATTCGGGTAACGTGCCCATCCGGCGCTGGGCAGCGATTTGGCGATTGATCCAAAGGATGATGGGCTGCGTGCTTTGGTTCAGACCGCGCGTCGGAAGTCGACCTGGTTTGATCTGGAATTGCTGTCGAGTGGACACGACGAACTGACCTAAGCGAGCGCACGCCTCGGGAATCCGGTCGGAGCTGCCGTCGGGGTCGGGCAACCGATTCCATTCCGCACGCAGCTCCGCGATCGGGCCGGCGTCGTCTTGGGCGTCAGTCAAGATCGCCCACACGACGTCCAGGTATTTCGCGCTGACGCCTTCGGCCTGGGCCAGCTGTGCCAGGGTGATCTGCGGAATTCCCAGCGAGGTCCGGTGCCGGTATCGCCAGGCGGCGCGAAAATAGCCGGCGTAGTCCGTCGGTTGCTGCCGGTAGAAGTCGACGATCCGCTGCGTGCAAAACTTGTCCCGCTCCGTATAGACCACCACGGGATAGGGCGCGAAGTCCAGCCCGTCCGGCAACAGCACGAGATGGTCGGCGACGCGTCGCGCGGCCGCCAGATACTTGTCCAGCAAGGCCGGCGACATCGTCAGCGATTCACCCGAATTGTCAAAACCCGCCTGGTTGGCCGGATCCACGGGAAACTCGCGCGTCGGCCGGATATCGACTCCAGTCAGATCCTGGATCGAGTAGTCGTACTCCGCGTTACTCAGGCGTCGAGCCAGGACGGGACCGGGGTCTCCGGCACTTTGAGTTGCCTCATGCCGACGGAGTTCTTCGATCCAGTCGACGACTCGATCTCGCGACGCAGCCGCGGGGATCTTTTCGGCATCCTCGGGAGGCATCTCACCCGCGCGGAGCCGTTCGAGCACAAGCTCCCAGGGGCCTGGATGCGCACGCACGGAATCCAGCGATCCGTAGGAACTCAGGTCGAAACTAGCCTCCGGCTTTTCCTGACCATGACAGCCCGCGCAATACGTTTCAACAAAGGGACGGACGACGTCCTGAAAGTCACGCTCGAGTTCGTTCAGCTCGGCACCGACGACGACGACCGGCGGGGCCAGAATTCCGCCGAGCAACATCGTTGTCATCACGGCCGATTTCATCACTGATTCCTCATCGCGCCTCACCGAACTACCGCATTCGATTGTAACAGAAGCCGACAAACGTCCGCCATCGCCGACCATGGACCCTCCGGCCGGCTTCCCGCCAGCCCACCGAATGGCTCCTCGCACGAGAACGTGGCCAAGCTTAGCGCGGCGGCCCCGATCTAAATTTCCCGGCTGCCTCCGAACCGGGCGACCCCGAACCGTGACATTCGCGTACGATGGTGGGCCATGCCCAAGGTCCTTTTTGGAACTCACGAGGTTCACGATGCACTCCGTCAAGTGCTGGCAGGTCGACGCCTTTACCGATCGTCCCTTCGGTGGGAATCCGGCGGCCGTCTGCTGGTTGGAACACGAGGCCGACGTTGACTGCCTTCCAGGCTTCCGCCCGCGGGGGGACGGTGCATCTTGAAGTTCAAGGGGAGCGCGTGATCCTGGGCGGGCAAGCCGTGACCGTCCTGCGCGGCCAGCTGGTCTGATGGCAGCCAATTGCGCATCGGACCACTCGGCAAAGGAGACGACGCGTGACTTTTTCGCTCGACCAGGTCGTTCCCTGGGGCCGTTCTTTCGATGAATACGTACGGATGTTCGCGCTGACCGAGCAGGACCTCGCGCGTTGCATTCTGGGGTGTGCCGATGGCCCTGCGGCGTTTCATGCGGAATTGACGTCCCGCGGCGGAAAGATCGTCTCCGCTGATCCGCTCTATGCTCACTCGCGCGATGAGATCGAGCAGCGGATTCAGGCCTGCTTCGACGACGTCCTGCAACAGGCGCGCGGCAATCTGGATGGCTTTGTCTGGTCGACAGAGATCCCCGATGTGGAGACGTTGGGCTGCGTCAGAAAGGCCGCCATGCGCCGCTTCCTCGACGATTTCCCCGACGGCGCCGCAGAGCGCCGATACGTCGCGGCCGCGCTTCCAGGTCTTCCTTTTCCCGACCGCACGTTTGAGCTCGCCCTCTGCTCGCATTTTCTTTTTCTGTACGACTCGCTGGGACGCGACTTTCATGTCCGCTCGGTGATCGAGCTGGCGCGGGTGGCCAGCCAGGTCCGCATCTTTCCGATTCTGCAGCTGGATGGTCGACGATCCACGTTTCTTCCGGCAGTGCTTAAGGAGCTTAACAAGCGGGGCCACGCCACGGAGCTGATTCGGGTTCCCTACGAGTTTCAGCGCGGAGCGAACGAAATGCTGAGAATCCTGTCTGGCGACGCGGGAGCGTGATGTGGAAACCCGCCGAATTGCCGCACCACGGCCTTCTTGCCCCCGACGACACCGAAAGGTCGTGACGGTCGGCGGATCCGAGGCGATTCAGGGCCCACCGATTTATTGTGCCATTTTGTTGACAATCCATATCAACGGGATAAACTGGCCGTCGCGACTACTCAGTCGTCCAGAGGTGGTCTCCCGTCATCGCGTCCTGATTCGCGCTCTTGCGTCTTCGCGGGAAAGGAAAGTTTCATGTCGTCTACCAAGTTGCTCGTTGCGGCCGCCTGTCTCACGTGGGCCGCGTCCTTGTACGGCTCGCCCACGGGCGTCAGCGTCGCCATTAATTTCGGGGCGGATGAGCCCAACGCCCTGGGAGAAGCGTTCGTGGACGGCCCCGCAGGGGTCGTCGGCACGGCGAATTGGAACAACACCGAGGGCGCGACCGACATCTTCGACGACATCGCTTTGGACGTCGGCGGGGATGCGACGGCCAGCGGAATTCAGGTCGAATGGATCTCGAACAACACGTGGTCTACCGATGGTCGGGGCGAGGACAACAACGATGCACCTGACGGAAACGATCGAAATCTGATGCTCGGATACCTGGACACCACGGATGTGTCGGTCACCGAGGTGATCGTCAGCGGGCTGCCACCCGAGATTGCGGGCGGTTACGACGTCTTTCTGTACACGTTAGGCGGCGTCCTCGGGCGTGGCGGAACGTATACCGTCCGGCACGCGGGCGGAGACATGACCCAGGAGAACCTCCAAACCGTCAAGTTCGATGGCACGTACATCGAGGGCGCCGAGGGCAACTACCTGTTCTTCGAGGGACTGACGGGCGACGAACTGACGATTGAGGCGATGGCCACGGCCGGACTCGTCAGGGGTCCGCTCAACGGCATCGAGATCTGCGCGTCCGGTCATTGCATCCCCCGTCCGACGCCCGTCGCGGGACGCGGTGTGATCGGCGATCAAGTCGTGGCGGGTTCACAGGAGAACGTCGTCCTCGGCCCGCCGCAAGATCCGAAGTCAGGCCTATCCCAAGAGTGGTACTCCGTCGCGAATCCCGGCAGCAAGGATGGAGTCGATCAAATCTTCGAGAGCAACGACCCGATCGTGCCCGCGTTTCAGGCTGGTCATGGAGCGACGTGGTGGACGGGAAATGGGGGTGCCTTCGGCGACTTGGTGCAATACCCCGACGAAGTGCAGCCACCCTTCAACGCCACCAACAACGACAACTACGTCGTCCGGGCGACTGGCGAATTGCTGATTCCGGAATCGGGAACCTATCGCTTTGCCGACGCGGTCGACGACTATACCTACCTGGCCATCGACTTGGACAAGAGCGGCGTGGCGGGTGACAACGTCGACGAGGTGCTGATCGATGACAATTCCTGGACCTCGGTTTACCGCGCGGACAATGGCGGCGGCGGGGGTTGGGCCGAGGTCGATATCGACGTGGCGCAAGGTGGCGAATGGCTGGCGATGGAATTCAACATGGGCGAAGGCGGGGGCGGTGACTCCGGCATCGTCTATTGGGACTACGATCCCAACGCGCCGGAGGGACAACGTCTGGGTGGAGCGGCAGGGTTTCCCGAGTTCACCGAAGACCCGATCGACCCGGTCGATGCCGAAACAATGTACATCCCCGACTCGCACCTGCGTTCGGTCGTCCGCGAGCTGATTAGCGCCGACCTGGTGGGCCGGCCCACCGCCGGGGCACTGGGCTTGGAGTTCGAAATCGATGGCGATTCAGACACCGCCGACCGGCTGATCATGAACAACCCCGATCCGGCGGTCTTCACGACGGTCCTGGATGTGGAAGGCCTCGAATTTCATTTGGTGACCTCGGGCGCCCTGCAACCAGGCGACTCTTTCCAGATCCTTGACGCGAATCAGATCAGCGGTTCGCCGCTCATCATTCCCGGAGATCCCGGGCAGACGTGGATCTTTAATCCGGCCACCGGACGCGTCACGTTCGGGGCGGCCCTGCCGGGCGACTATAACCGAGACGGCGCCGTCGATGTGGCGGATATCGATCTGCAGTCGGTTGCCATGAAGACGCCCGATCAGGATCTCGCCACCTTTGACGAAAATGGCGACGGAGTCATCAACACCGATGACCGAACGATCTGGGTCCAGCAACATGCCAAGACCTGGTACGGCGACGCCAATTTCGACGGCGAGTTCAACACCGACGACTTGGTGCAAGTTTTCGCCGCCGGGAAGTACGAAGTCGACACGATGGCCGGCTGGGGAGAAGGCGACTGGGACGGCGACATGAGGTTCAGCAGCGGCGACCTGGTGGCGGCCTTCTCCGACGGCGGATACGAGCTTGGACCGCGGATGGCGACCGCCGCCGTTCCCGAGCCCTCGACAATCCTGCTGGTGGCCCTCGGCCTGCTGGGATTGTGCCGCGTCCGGCGGTCTCGCTAGGACCTACCCGGCGACGACTTGAAGTGATGGCCAACTTGAAAAGAGCCCGCGCGAGCCCGCTGCGGGCTCTTTTTGTTGGGAGAGCACCGCGTCGGTTTTGACGCGAGTGGAGTCGCCGCGGCCAGTCGGTCTCGCCCCATCTACTTGGGGCTTGCCGGCGACTCCGGGCTTGCCGGCGACGGCGCCGAATCATGGTCGATGAGGTACTTGTTTTCTCCCGCCTTCGCGGCCGTCCAGGTCGTGCTTCCATCGGGCCACCGAACCTCGATTCGCGCGGCCTCGACGCCCGGAGGAAAGGCGAAGAACGCGACGGGAGGTGACTGCGAGAGATAACCGCTGCCGGCCTGGATTTCGCGGGTTTGGCGAGTGCCATCTTGCAGATGCAGTACGACCGTCGAACCAATTCCGGCTCGGTTCCACGCGGTCCCTTGCAAGCGCACCTCCAGCGTTTGCCCGGCCGTCGGCGCCGCGTCGCTGCGCAGGAACGCCTGCACCGGGCCCCGATGGCTCGCGGTGACCAGATCAGGCCAGGCATCCTCGTTCAGGTCGACGACCGCCAAGCTCTTCGCATCCCCCGGCACGATCAATCCGCTTTGACTTGGCCAGACGGGCGTGAACCCGCCCGCGCCGTTGCCCCGCATCAACAAGCTCAGCCCACCGTCCATCCGACCGGTTTCCGGCTGAGGCCCGTAGAAGTTCTGCACGACATAAAGATCCAAGCAGCCGTCCGCGTCGGCGTCGAGCAACGCGACGCCAAAGGCGGGCGAGTTTTGTGCCAGCCGCGGCAACGGCGCCACACGAAATCGCTCGCCCTCGTTCAGCAGCACACACGATTCCAGGGTTGTCGCGGCGAATCGGTGGGCGTTTTTCAGGCAGTCGTCGGTATAGATCTGAGCCAGATCGGCGAGCGCGAAATCCTTGTAACTGGGGAACTTGTCCCGTAAAAACGGCATCGCCTGGGTGGAGCAGCTCTTTCCGCGAACCGGAAACAACCGTTCGTCTTCGTATTCCGCCTCGATCAGCTGCATCCGGCCCGATTGGTCGAAGTCTCCGTAGTAAAGCAACGTCGGCGTCTCGTGGCTGGCGTGATACTTCGTATTCAGTCCAAAGTTCGTCGCCACGTAGTCGATGTCGCCATCGTTATCGATGTCACCTGAGGCAATCCCGTTCCACCAACCCGTCTCGGTGGCCAGACCCACGGACTGGGTGGCGTCACGGAGCGTGCCTTGCTGATTGACGAACAGTCGAACGGGTCCCCATTCGTAGGTCACCAGCAGGTCACGCCACCCATCCCCGTTCGCGTCGGACCAGACGGCGCCGGTGACCATCCCGGCGCCGGCCAATTGCGGCGCGTCGATCGGCGTCGCGTCCGTGAACGTGCCCTTGTCGTTCCGCAACAGTTGGCTTCTGGGCGGCAAGGGATAACTGCCGGGAACAACACGCGAACCGACGAACAGGTCCAGGTCGCCGTCCCGATCGTAATCGCCTGCGACCACGACGCTCCCGCTGAGATCCTCCTTCGGCAAAGCTTGCTCGTCGTAGCGGAATTGTCCCAGCCCTTGGTTGAGGTAGAGCCGATCTTGCCGCGAGCCGTCGCCGGTGCCGCCACTTACCACATAGAGGTCCAGGTCGAGATCCCCGTCGACGTCCACGAACAGCGCACCCAGGTCTTCGCGCTCCGCGTGTTCGGCGAAACACGGGTTGTCGCTGCGCTGGAACGTGCCTTGAGCTTGGTGGATCCAAAGCTGGCCCGGATGACCCGAACCGCCCCCCAGGAACAGATCGCTGTCACCGTCGGAATCGACGTCTCCCCAGGCCATGCCGGGTCCAAACTGCGACAACTTGTTCGGCAGCAAGGGCTGTTGTGCAAAATCGTCGAACTCGTCGTCCGCATGCACAATTTGCGGAAATCCCGCGTCCTCGACAAACATCGGCGGCGAGGGCTCAGGGGCCGACGGTGCCTCCGGCCGGGGCAACGGCTGGCGCCCCACCGGTTCACTCACAATGTAATGATGATCGGCCGGCAGCTCCGTGAGGGTTTGGACGCCACCGGTGGGCCAACGAATCGTGACCTTCTCGACCGTTGTCTCGGGCCCCAAGCCGAAATGGGCGATCGGCTGATTGCAGGCGAGAAATCCGGTCAGGGGGCTGAGTTCACGCAGTTGCGAGCCGCTCGCGGTCTGAATCACGATCGTCGCCCCCAGGCCGAAACGATTGCTCTGGCGCCCGACAAGCCGAAACGTCACGCGATGACCTGCATCGATGTTGTTGCGATAGATGCTGATCGGTTCGTCGACGTTGGCGACAATCAAGTCCAGGTCACCGTCCCGGTCCAGATCGCCCCAGGCGGCCCCATAGCTGATGCCGACGTGATCGAGCCCCCATGCCTGGCTGACGTTCGAAAACGCGAGGTCCCCGTCGTTGTGAAACGCGAGGTTCTGCTCCCGCCGTGGCTCGGTGTGCTGGTAAATATCCCATTCCGTGCGGCCGATCAGCATTTCCTTCGAGAAGGCCACGTCGGAGTCATTGAAGCTTCTAACGGTGCCGTTGGTGACGAACACATCGACGCGACCGTCGTTGTCGAAATCGGCCAGCTTCACGGCCCAGGACCAATCCGTATTGGCCAATCCGGCCAAATAAGCGACCTCCATGAATCGACGACGACCGGCGTTCAGGAGCAGCGCGTTGCGCATGTACTGCGGCGGCGGACCCGCGACGGCGGCCAGCCTGGCGACACTCATGGCGCCCATCGTGGTTTTCTGTTTGAAATGGTTTGTGCCGGACATATCCAGCACAAACAGATCCAATTGTCCGTTGTTATCGAGATCGGCGGCATCCGATCCCATACTGAACCAGGGCGTGTGAGGGACCGAATCAAGCAACTGGTCCGTGAAGGTCCCATTCCCGTTGTTGCGATACAACCGATCCGGCTCGTTGAAGTCGTTGGCGACATAGAGATCCGGCCAGCCATCCGCGTCGTAGTCCCACCAGGTCGCACTCAGCCCATCACCGTGCCCCACGATTCCAGCTTCTTTCGTGCGATCTTCGAAGCGCCCCTGGCCGTTGTTCACGAGCAAGTAGTCGTCACGTCCATACGCGTCGATGTCGTAGCGGCCCGGAGCGACTTCAGACAGGGCGTAATACTTCTCGAACTCGGGCAGCACGGCGGGCTTTCCAGCGACGATTTGAAACGGCGGTGACGCGGGCCGACCTCCTTCGCGCCGATAACGATTGGTCAGCAAGTAAAGATCCAAGTCGCCATCCCGATCGATGTCGCCGAAGGCCGGAAACAAGGAGGCGTCGACCAGATCCAGGCCCCATGCGGCCGCGGACTCGACGAAGCGGCCGTCACCTTGATTGACGTACAACTGATTCGGCGCGTCGTAGTTGCAGACATAGATATCCAGATCGAAATCGTTGTCGATATCGACCAGCGCCGCCCCCGCCCCCCACGCGTCGCCCCCGTCGACGCCGGCCGCCGTCGTCACATCCTCGAACTCGAAATCGCCCACCTGCCGATACAATCGATTCGCTTCCGCACCATTCACCAGGTAGAGATCGGCCCGACCGTCGTTGTCCACGTCACCCACGGCCACTCCGCCACAGGCATAACCCGAGTAGTAGATGCGACGCATCGGATGCGCCGGGTCCAGGCGGGACACAAAATCGACGCCTGTCTGTGCGGGCAACAGACGCTCGAACCCACCGCCGCCCGAGGGGCGCTGGGCGAGCGGAATCCGCAACAGCGGCGCGGTCGTCTCAGCCTTCACCGAGAACCGCTCCGAGTCGGGTATTTTCGGCACATCCTTCGAAGGCGAACGGATCTCGGTTCGGCCGGTACACCCCGCCACGACGACGACGAGCCACAACGTGGGATAACGCGGAGCATTTCTAAGCATGGGAAGACGACCATCTCGAGGAAGTGTCCCGGGATCCCCGGCAGCTACCGGATCCGAGCCGTTCGTGGACACGGGAGTACAGACCGCGGGGCCCGCGACGTACGGTCCTTGGCCGAAATTTTTCAAGCCCCCATTATGACAAACGTGCGGCGGCAAACAAAACGCAAAGGCCTGCGAACCGCCAGGTGTCGGCGGCGCCGTCGGCCGCCCCCCCTCATCCGGCCTTCGGCCACCTTCTCCCGCGCTGGGGAGAAGGGACGGGATCGTGTTGGCTCTCCCGCGCGGGGAGAAGGGACAGGATCGTGTTGGCTCTCCCGCGCGGGGAGAAGGGACGGGATCGTGTTGGCTCTCCCGCGCGGGGAGAAGGGACGGGATCGTGTCACCTCTCCCGAGGCCGGGAGAGGTCGCCCGGGACCCGCTCGCGGGGCCCGGGCGGGTGAGGGTTCCGGCGCAAGGGGCTGTCGGTTTCCCCCCTCATCCGGCCTTCGGCCACCTTCTCCCGCGCTGGGGAGAAGGGACAGGATCGTGTCACCTTCTCCCGCGCTGGGGAGAAGGGACAGGATCGTGTCACCTCTCCCGCGCTGGGGAGAAGGGACAGGCTCGTGTCACCTCTCCCGCGCTGGGGAGAAGGGACGGGATCGTGTTAGCTGGTCAGCTCCAGCGTTCCCCAGAGACTGGGGTCCGATGTAAACGGGAATTCGGGGCCCAGGCTGAACGTCTGCCAACCGAGTTCTCGGTCGATCACGGCGTAACTGAAGCCCAATTGCGGATGCTCGGCCGGATCAAACCCCGTGATGGCTTCGGCCGGCAGGAAGGCCTGCAGGAGATAGCCGTCGATTCGCTTTTCGCTCAGCACGGACAGCTTGCCCTGAGGAATCGCTTTCGGGTTCTCACGCGCGCGATTGATCTCATGCAGCCGCGCGGTGGGTTCATCCAGGAGGCGTCCCGCCCCTTGAGGCAAGAGGACGAATCGATGGCAAAAACGGCTGGCTCGGTGGATCGTTTGCGTGTTGCGAGTGTCGATAAACAGCGACAGTCCATCGCTGTCTTCCAGGCGTGAATCGCGGCACCAGGGTGACTGCTTCTTGCCGGTTGTCCGCAGGTGCACGAACATTCCCCGCTCGTTCCATCCCAACCTCAGTTCCGCGAATCGCGGACCGAGATTCAGCTCTCCGTGAAAACTCGGGATCACGTGCCGCTCGTCTAAAGCCGCGCCGTTTGCCGACCATTTTCCATCAAAGTAATAGCAGGGAACGGCCAGGCGAAACAAGAACGAGGGAGGGATCAGGGCGTCGGTCATGGGATTGACGGTTGCGATCAACACTTCCGAGTGGGTGAACGTGGAACGAGGCGGCCCCGAGTTAGCTTTCGGCCAAGACGCTGCGGATTCCGTTGAGATGTTCTTTCAGAAACTCCGCCAGGTCACCGCGATGGAGGTCATCGGCGTGCCGGAAGCTGAGCTTCAGGATGTCATGGTCGTCGTGTTGTCCATCGAGGCTGGACCGAAATCCGAGGTCGGCGATTCTACCGAGCGCGACCAGGTTTTTGGGTCCCAGCAGACTCAAGTCCAGCGATTCAGGACGCTTGGTGTGGAGCGTGGCCCAGGGTTGCTTTTGAAACGGCACGAACAAGTGCACGACTTGTTGATTGTTCCACAGGAATTCCGATCGCTGCCCAGCGGCTTCGGCGAGAGCGGCACACAGGTCCTCCAGCAGCGACGCTTCCCAACGGGCCTTCTTGCCGGGCGGAAAGCCGCGCCGCGAGAGGTGCCATTTCTGCCCCAGTTTCTTCCAGGGCATCAGGTCCTCCGGGTTTTCGGCCACTTGGCGCGTCACTTCCTCAAATCCATGGATCGCTTTATCCAAAAAGTCCCAGAACTCGGGCGTGTTGATCTCGTCCCAGCGGTGGACGCGAAACTCGATCTCTTGCCACGGCCCGCGAATCGCCTTGGTCCGCACGCGCGGTTCATTGCCGTAGATCGGCAGGTCGTCCATTTGGTTCAGCGGCTTGAGGTCGAATCGTGCGTGGATTTCCTCTCGCCGAAAAGCCCCTTTGGTCGTGCGGAACTTCAGTTTCAG
Organism: uncultured Planctomycetales bacterium; assembly: GCA_963826795.1. Lineage (GTDB taxonomy): Bacteria > Planctomycetota > Planctomycetia > Pirellulales > Pirellulaceae > CAWGYT01. Next base: position 307,762 of record CAWGYT010000003.1, read on the forward strand.
CAACCACGTTTCGCCGGTAATCGCATGCAGGAACCACCCGTGGCTCTTGGTTTTGCCGGCGATCTCCACGACGGAGCGGGCGTTCCAATTCGTCTCGCCAAAGTCACCCGACTCCTGAATCCGCTCGACGACACGAGCCAGGATCTTGCCTTCCCAGCGACAGGGCTCGCCGTTGCGTCCGACTCGATTCCGCGTGTGCCAGGCCGGACCATCGACTTCCCAGGGCATTTTTGCCCGCTCACCCACTTCGTTGATCTCCAGATCCCCCTCGCGCGTCGCCAGCAGCTGAGCGGGGTCGTAGAGGGGGCGTTCGACCGTGGTTCCTTCTGCCAGCACGGGCGCGAGGGCCAGGCCGGTCAGACTGATCGGCGCAGCGGCTGCCGCCGCCTTGGCTGTCGAATTCTTGGGCTTCGTCGCCTTCTTGGGCTTCCGCTTGGCTTGGTCCTGTGCCAGTTGCTGGGATTGTGCCACGACGGACTCGGGAGTGCCCACCACGGTGATTTGGCCACCTGCATCACCCGCCTCGGGTCCCATATCGATGATCCAATCGGCCGTCTTGATCACATCCAGATTGTGTTCGATCACGACCACGGTGTTTCCCAAATCGACCAATCGGTTGAGGACGGTGAGCAGTTTCGCGAGATCTTCGAAGTGGAGCCCCGTTGTCGGCTCGTCCAGCAGGTAGAGCGTCCGCCCGGTATCGGGCCGCGACAGTTCGGCCGCCAGCTTGACGCGCTGTGCCTCGCCGCCCGAAAGCGTCGGCGCGGACTGGCCGAGCGTGAGGTAATCCAGACCCACGTCGCACAACGTCTGCAGGACGCGGCGAATCTTGGGCAGGTGCTGGAACAACTGCAGCGCATCGGCGCAGGTCATGTCGAGCACGTCGGCGATCGACTGGCCGTGAAAGCGGACCTCGAGGGTTTCGCTGTTGTAGCGGCGCCCACGACACGCTTCGCAGGGGACCCAAACATCGGGCAAGAAATGCATTTCGATGCACCGTTGTCCGTTCCCTTCGCACTCCTCGCAGCGCCCCCCGGGCACATTGAAACTGAAACGGCGCTGCGTGTAACCTCGGAGCTTGGCATCGGGCAGTTGAGCGAACAGCAATCGAATCAGCTCGAACACACCCGTGTACGTCGCGGGATTCGACGAAGGAGAATTCCCTAACGGCTGTTGGTCGACCCGCACAACCTTGTTGATCTGATCCAGTCCGTAAATGGCGCCGTGCGTTCCCGGAACCAGGCTGGCGCGGTGCAGGGTCTTGGCCAGGCTGGCATAGAGCACGTCGTTGATCAGCGAACTTTTGCCGCTACCGCTGACCCCGGTTACCGCGGTGAGCGTTCCGAGGGGAAAGCTCACATTGACGCCTTTCAGGTTGTGATGCTGAGCGTCGACGATGGACAGCAATTCGTGCTTCGGCCCCGACTCGGGTTGGCTTGCCGCCTGAGCCGCCTTCGCGCGGCGTTTGGGTGCCTCGGGTTCAGGCCGCTGGCGCGGATCCGGATTGGCTTGCTGTTGAGTGTGCTGTTGAGTGTGCTGAGCGACGATCGCGGCATGTCGTCGGACGATCAGTTCGGCATCGCTTTCGGTCACGCGACGGTTGCGGGGGATCGGAATCGATTTCTTTCCCGACAGATAGGGACCCGTCACCGAACCACGTCGGCGACCGACGGCTGCCGGCGTCCCTTGGGCGACGACCTCGCCTCCCCCTCGCCCCGCGCCAGGCCCGAAGTCGACGACATGATCACTGCCCGCAATCACCTCGCGATCGTGTTCGACCAGGACCAGCGTATTGCCGAGGTCACGCAGTTTATGGAGTGCCGTCAGCAAGCGATGATTGTCGCGCGGGTGCAGGCCGATCGTCGGTTCGTCCAGCACGTACAGGACGCCACACAACCCGCTGCCCAGCTGGCTGGCCAGCCGAATCCGCTGGGCCTCGCCGCCGGAAAGTGTGGCGGCGGATCGCGACAGCGTCAGGTACTCGAGACCGACGTCGTTGAGAAACTGCACGCGGCCGCGGATCTCGCGCAACAGTTCGCCGGCGATCTTCTGTTGGCTGCGCGTCAGCTTCCAGCTCTGGATCGTCGCCTGCAACTTTCCCAGCGGCTGACGGCACAACTGGTCGATCGTCTCGCCGCAGAACCGCACCGCCGCGGCTTCCTCTCGCAGGCGACTTCCGCCGCAGGCCGAGCACTCGACTTCGTCGACCAGGTGCTCCAGCTTGGAGCGCAGACCGGGCGAGAGCCGCGCGGCTTCTTCGAGTGCGGGATAGAGTCCTTTGAATTGGAACTGAAACAAAGGACGCAGCCCTTTGCGAGGTTTCCCGCCGGCGTAGACGGGAAACCATTTGTCGCCCGTGCCGTGCAGGATCTTTCGTCGCTGGCGGGCATCCATTTGATCGATCGGCAGATCCAGCGGGATTCCCGTGCCGCGGGACAGCGCTTGCAGCATCCAGCGGGAGGACATCGCGATGGAGGTTGGGCCAGAGCAACAGCGCGCCGTCGGCGAGCGACAGCTTGCGGTTGCGGATCAAGGCCGCCGGATTCGCGCCCGTCTCGGTGCCCAGGCCCTCGCACACGTCGCACCAGCCGAGTTGGCTATTGAACGAGAAACTGTGCGGCGTGAGCGCCTCGAAGCTGCGCCCGCACGACTCACAAACGCGATGCTGGCTGTGCGATTTCACGCGCCAATTCGGTTCGCTCACCTCGTCCTTCGGATAGGCGACATGCATCACGCCCTGTCCCATCGAGAGCGCGGCCTCGATACTTTCCGCGATCCGTCCCCGCGACTCGGGCCGCACCGTGATCCGGTCAATCACGACTTCCACCCGGTGCTTGCGGCGACGATCGATCGTGGGCGGATTGTCCAGCATCAACGTCTCGCCGTCCAATCGCACGCGGTGAAAGCCTCGGTGCTTCAGTTCGTCCCACAGCGCCTCGTAGCTCTGTCCCACCTCGACGCCAACCGGGGCCATCAGGTAAAGCCGCGTGCCCTCGCTCTCGGACATCACCTTGTCCACGATTTCGTCGGGCGTTTGCGTGCCGACGGGAAGCTGGCAGTCGGGGCAGTGCGGGATTCCCAGGCGAGCCATCAGGATGCGGAGGTAGTCGTAGATCTCGGTCGACGTGCCGACGGTCGAGCGTGGCGTGTTGCCGAGGTTTTGCTGTTCGATGGCGATGGCCGGCGAGAGTCCTTCGATGTGTTCCAGCTGGGGCTTCTGCATCTGGCTGACGAATTGCCGGGCATAGGAGCTGAGGCTTTCGACGTACCGACGCTGGCCCTCGGCGTAGATCGTGTCCATGGCCAGCGAGCTCTTGCCGCTGCCGCTGGGGCCGCAGAACACGCGTCATTTGGTCCCGCGGCAATTTCAGGTCGACTCGCTTCAGATTGTGCTGCCGCGCACCCTGCAATTCGATGAACTGGGCCAGGTGCGGCCTTGCTGGAGCGGCCGGCGCGCTTGCGACCGCGAGCTCGATCGACCGCGGGTCCCGCGATTCCCTGCAGCACGCGGGCCAGCGCCCGTCCGGTATGCGATCGCGGGGCATCGAGCGACTTCTTCCGGCGTCCCCATCACGACGATCTCGCCGCCCTCCGCTCCGCCTTCGGGCCCGAGGTCAATGACCCAGTCCGCCGTCTTGATCACATCCAGATTATGCTCGACAACCACGACCGTGTTGCCCGCGTCGACGAAATCGTGCAGGACTTTCAGCAACAGCTCGAATGTCGGCAAAGTGCAAGCCCGTCGTCGGTTCGTCCAACAGGTACAGCGTGTGGCCGGTGCTCTTCTTGACCAACTCGCGGGCCAACTTGATCCGTTGCGCCTCGCCACCGGAAAGCGTCGGCGACGGCTGTCCGATCTTCAGATAGTCCAGGCCGACATCGTGCAGGGTCTGCAGCTTGTGTTGGATCTTGGGCATGATTCTCGAAGAGCTCCAGCGCCTGCTGCACGTCCATCTCCAGCACGTCGGCGATCGAATTGCCCTTGAACTGGACGGCCAGCGTTTCGCGATTGAAGCGGTGTCCCTGGCAGACGGGACAGGTGACCCAGACGTCGGCCAGAAAGTCCATCTCCAGGCGTGTCGATCCGTTGCCCTCGCAGGCCTGGACAACGACCTCCCTCGACATTGAAACTGAATCGGCCCGGTTTGTAACCGCGCTGCTTGGACTCGGGCAACTGCGTGAACAGCTTGCGGATCTCGTCGAACAGCTTGATGTAGGTGCCCGGATTGGAACGGGGCGTTCGGCCGATGGGCGACTGATCGATGGCGATCATCTTGTCCAGGTGCTCCAACCCCAGCAGTTGGTCGTACGCCCCGGGATCGCCGTCACCGCCGATTCAGCTCGCGCATCAGCGCTTCGACCAGGATGTCGCCCACCAAGCGAGCTCTTGCCGGAACCCGAGACGCCGGTGATGCAGACGAAGGAGCCCAGCGGGAAGTGGACGTCGACCTGCTTGAGGTTGTTATGACGAGCTCCTGTCAGCCAGAGCCATCCTGGCCGGGCACGACTGGTTCGGCCAGGGCCGCCCGCGCTCCGCACCCGACAGGCTCGGCCTGGGCCGGCCGCTCGCTCGAGCGCACCGGCTGCAGTTTTTCGGCCAATCGCCGTCGCACGGGGACTTCGATCACTGCTTGCCCGACAGATACTCGCCGGTCACGCTCTCTCGGCTGCTGGATGATCTCGTCGAGCCACCGGCCGCCACCAGCTGCCCGCCGCGCACGCCCGGGCCCCGGGCCGAAATCGATCAGGTGATCGGCCGCCCGCATCGTGTCTTCGTCGTGCTCCACCACGACCACCGTGTTGCCCAGGTCGCGCAGGTCGCACAGCGTATCGATCAGGCGATCGTTGTCGCGGGGATGCAGCCCGATCGACGGCTCGTCCAGGATGTACAGCACGCCGACCAGGCCGCAGCCGATCTGTCCGGCGAGCCGGATCCGCTGCGATTCGCCGCCGGAGAGCGTCGGCGCCGTGCGATCCAGCGAGAGGTAGTCCAGCCCCACGTTCTGCAGGAAGCCCAAGCCGGCCGCGGATTTCTTTCAAGGCCTCGGCCGCGATCGAACGTCCGCGTCGGATCCAGGCCGCAAGCGACTGAAAGAAATCGATCGCCTCGGCGACCGAGCAATCGACAGACGTCGGGCAGCGAACGTGGCGGGCCGAGCTTCGGCAAACGCGGATGGCCGCTGGTCGACGTGACGCTACAGGCCTGCGCGTTCAGCCGCCGGCCGCTGGCACGCGGGGCAGCCGATCGTGCTCATGTAGCGTTCCAGCTGCCGAATCTGCATCCGGCTCTTGCTGTTGCGGTACTTCTCCAGCAGGTCCGGAATGATCCCGTCGAAGGTGCCGCCGTACTTCATCGGCGACTTGACCGCCTCGCCAGGTGAACGTGATGTGCTGGTCGCCGGTGCCCCACAACCAACGTCTGCTGCAACTCGGCCGCCAGCTCCTGCCAGGGCGTCTCCAGCATCGTGCCCTCGTCCAAGCCCTGCACACGCTCGACCGTCTCCGCCACGCCTTGGATAGATGTGACGACGCCAGCGCCCCATCTCCTTCCAGGGTCCAATCAGCTCGAAACAGCCTTGCTTGAAGCTACGCGTCGGGTCGGGAATCAAGCAGTCCGACGTCGAACGAATAGACTCGCCCAGCCCGTCACACTCCAGGCACATGCCCTGGGGACTGTTGAAGCTGAACAGCTGCGGGCTGGGCGGCTCGAAGCTGACCCCGCAATCGGTGCAGGCGTAATCGATCGAGAGCACGCAGATCGCCCTCGCGCGAGCGCTTGCCGTGCTCCCGCTCGGCGGCGGCGCTCGCCGGGCGCTCCCGCGCGTCGGTCGCCGTTTCGGCGCGGTTCCGCCAGGCGACGATCAGGTTGCCGCGGCCGATCTTCAGCGCCAACTCGATCGCCTCGGCCAACCGCGGGCGAATCGTGCGGCTTGATCGTGATCCGATCCACGACGATTTCGATGTCGTGCCGCATCTGACGGTCGAGCTGCAGGTCGTCGGACAGCGAGACCACGCTCGCCGTCGACCCGGGCTCGCACGAAACCCTGCTTCAGATAGTCCTCGAACAGATCGCGGTACTCGCCCTTCTGCCCGCGGATCACCGGAGCCAGGACCAGCACCTGCGATCCTTCCGGCAGGGCCAGCGCTCGCGCCAGAATCTGCTCACGCGACTGAGCGGTCACCGGCCGTCCGCACTGGGGACAGTGCCCGTCACCGACGCGGGCGTAGAGCACTCGCAGATAGTCGTAGATCTCGGTGATCGTGCCGACCGTGCGAGCGCGGATTCGTCGCCGGCGGACTTCTGCGAGATCGAAATCGACGGACTCAGTCCCCCGATGAAGTCGACGTCGGGCTTCGGCATTTGGCCCAGAAACTGCCGGGCGAAGCTGGAAAGGCTCTCGACGTACCGCCGCTGCCCTTCGGCGTAGAGCGTGTCGAACGCCAAGGAGCTCTTGCCCGCAGCCGCTGACTCCGGTCAAGCAGATCAGTTGATTGCGCGGCAGGACCACGTCGACGTCGCGCAGGTTGTGCTCGCGAGCACCCTTTGATCACGATATCCGAACTGGGCATAGTCGCAAAAACCAGGGAGGTCGGCAATTGAATGGAAACTCGTCATTGTAGACCTGACCTGAACAAGTGCACAGGCCGCCGTGAAACCTCGCCTTGCGATCCCCAGCCGACGTCTGATATAAGCCGCCCGGGGGCTGCTTCACTCGTAATCCAGGCATTGATGTTGAGAACCACCCGGCTCACGCGACTGGCGATCGTCCTTTCCTCCCTCATCGGAGCCGTGGTGAGCCTGCGGGTCGCCTGCGCCCAATCGGTCGCGGAGCTGGAGTTGCTCCCGCCGATCGGCTCCGACATCGCACCGGCCGACGCGGTCCCCGAGACGATCGTGCCACCGGCCGAACTCCAAGCGGACACTCCACCCCTCGAGGCAGCCGTTCCGGCCGAGTCGGGTTGGGTCTGGACACAGCCGTCCAGCTGGTTCACGGGTCCGGTCTGGGACTTTGGCGCGGAGCTGGGCATCAACGGCTCGGAGGGCAACGCGCAGGCGTTCAGCATCTTGGCGGCCGCCAACGGCAAACGCGAAACGGAGTTCTACGCCGCCGAATGGGACCTGAAGTACGGCAAATCCCAGAATGGGGGCCAGGAGACTCAGCACTACGCCCTGCTCAACAGCCGCTGGGATTGGAAGTACAGTCCAACCTGGTTCCTGTACTTCCGCACCACCCTCGAATATGACGAATTCAAGGAGTTTGATCTGCGGATCGCGGACTCCGGCGGTTTCGGTTATCACCTGGTCAAGAATGAGTTCACGACACTCACCGGTCGACTCGGCGGCGGGGCCTCGCGCGAGATCGACGGGCCCGAAGACGGCTGGATCCCGGAAGCCAACTTCGGCGGTGACTTCGAACACAAGTTAAGCCAGCGACAGAAGGTCAAACTCACGACCGACTACTATCCCTCGTTCGATGACTTCCAGGACTATCGGCTATGGACGAACGCCTACTGGGAGATCTTGCTGGACGAGCAGACCAATCTAAGTCTCAAGGTGGGGGCCGTCGACCGCTACGACAGCACCCCCAACGGCCGGCTGAGCAACGACGTGGACTATTTCGTGACGCTGTTGTGGAAGCGGTAGGTCGCGGCGCAATTCCGGTCGCTCGCCCGAATTGCGACATTCTCCCGGCTTGCGCCATCCTCCTATTCCTACAGATTCACTTCGGCAAAGCGGTCCTGGAGTGAGAGCACGGTCATCTCTTCCTCGCGGAGGGCCTCCATGGCGCGAACGGCGGCTTCGGCGGCTTGGATGGTGGTGATGCAAGGGACCCCGTGTTGCACGGACGCGGCGCGGATCCGCCCTTCATCGGTGCGGGCTCCTTTGCCGCTGGGCGTATTCAGAATCAGCGCGACTTCGCCGTCGATCAGGTAGTCCAGCAGGTTGGGATGTCCTTCCGCCAATTTCTTGACGCGTTCCACGGGAATTCCGGCGCCTTCCAGCACGCTGGCGGTTCCGGACGTCGCGATCAGTTTGTAGCGAAGCCGATTCAGGCGTTGAGCCAGATCGATGATTTGTTCTTTGTGGCGTTCGGTGACGCTGATAAAGATCGAGCCGGTTTCGGGCAGGACGACGCCGGCGGCGAGCTGACTCTTGGCGAACGCCAGCGAGAAGCGTTCGCTGATCCCCATGACTTCCCCGGTGCTTCGCATTTCGGGGCCCAACACGATGTCGACTCCGACGAACTTGCGGAACGGGAAGACGCTTTCTTTGATCGAGACGTGCGCGGGCAGGGGATCGCGCTCGAGGCCCAATTCCGTCAGGCTCATGCCTGCCATCACTTTGGCTGCGAGATTCGCGACGGGAACTCCCGTCGCCTTGGCGACGAAGGGCACGGTCCGGCTGGCGCGTGGATTGACTTCCAAGACGTAGACGTTGAACTTGCCGTCTTCCTTCTTCACGGCGAACTGGATATTCATCAGGCCGATCACGTTCAGGTGTCGCGCCAGTTTGCAGGTTGCACGGCGAATCTCCTGCAGCACGGGCTGCGACAGGCTATAGGACGGAATCACGCAGGCCGAGTCGCCCGAATGCACGCCGGCCTCCTCGATGTGCTCCATGATTCCCGCCACGATCACATTCTGGCCATCCGAAATCGCATCCACGTCGACTTCGATCGCATCTTCCAGGAAGCGATCGATCAGCACAGGCTGTCCCTGCGCGACGACGAAGGCCTCCGCCATATACCGTTCAAATTGGGCATGGTCGTAACAGATCTCCATCGCGCGCCCCCCCAACACGAAGCTGGGGCGAACCAAGGCGGGAAAGCCAATCTTTGCGGCTTCAGCCCGCGCCTGATTCATGGTGCGAGCGATCCCGTTGGCGGGTTGCTTCAGATCCAAGCGTTGCAGAATCTGTTGAAATTGCTCGCGATCCTCCGCGGCTTCAATCGTATCGACCGAGGTGCCGATGATCGGAACGCCGGCGGTCGCCAGGGCGCGGGCGAGATTCAAGGGCGTTTGCCCGCCGAACTGGACGATCACTCCGTCGGGCTGGACCCGATCGCAGATATTCAGCACGTCCTCGGTGGTGAGCGGTTCGAAAAACAGCAAGTCGCTCGTGTCATAGTCCGTACTGACGGTCTCCGGATTCGAGTTCACCATGACGGACTCGATGCCCATCTCGCGGAGTGCGAAGCTGGCGTGGCAACAGCAATAGTCAAACTCGATGCCTTGTCCGATCCGGTTCGGACCCCCGCCCAGAATCATGATCCGCCGTTGTCCCGGCTGCTTCGGAGGCGTCTCGTTTTCCGCTTCGTACGTCGAATAGAAGTAGGGCGTAAAGGCCTCGAATTCGGCGGCGCAGGTATCGACGGACTTGAAGGTCGCGACGATGCCGCGCAGTTTGCGCAGCCGGCGAATTTCCAACTCACTGGTGTCGAAGATCTCGGCCAACTGGCGGTCCGCATACCCCGACCGTTTGGCTCGGCGAAACAGCTCGTCCGACAAATGAGCCAGCCCATCGACCGAGCGCAGTTCGTGCTCAATCTCGACCAGCTCGGCGAGGTGATCGAGGAACCAGGGATCAATATGCGTCAGCTCGTGAATCTCTTCGACCGAGATGCCGGCTTTCAGCGCGTACCGGATATACCAAACGCGTTCCGCATTCGGCGTCGCCAACTTCGCTCGAATTTCCTCTTCGGTCGGCTGCTGTTCGGTTCCCCAACGATCCTTGTTGTCACAACCAAAGCCGAAACTGCCGACCTCCAGCCCTCGGAGCGCCTTCTGAAACGACTCCTTGAACGTACGGCCAATGGCCATCGTCTCGCCGACGCTTTTCATCTGCGTCGTCAGCGTCGCGTCTGCCTCGGGAAACTTTTCGAAGGCGAAGCGGGGGATCTTGGTCACGACATAGTCGATGGTGGGTTCAAAACAGGCCGTCGTCTTGCGGGTGATGTCGTTCGACAGTTCATACAAGCGGTAGCCGACCGCCAGTTTGGCGGCGATCTTGGCAATTGGAAAACCCGTCGCCTTGGATGCGAGGGCGCTGGATCGGCTGACGCGCGGGTTCATTTCGATCACGATCATCCGACCATCATGCGGGTTGATCGCGAATTGGATATTCGAACCGCCAGTCTCAACGCCAATTTCGCGAATCACGGCCAGACTTGCGTCCCGCATCCGCTGGTATTCCTTGTCGGTCAGCGTCTGTGCCGGCGCGACCGTGATGGAATCTCCCGTGTGAACGCCCATCGCGTCGAAATTCTCGATCGCGCAGATGATCACGACGTTGTCATCCAGGTCGCGCATCACCTCCATCTCGTATTCTTTCCAGCCGATCACCGATTCCTCGATCAAGACTTCGGTAATGGGGGATTGGTCCAGGCCGCGCCGCACGAGGGTATCGAAATCCTGTCGATTGTAGGCGATCGCGGAACCCGACCCGCCCATCGTAAAACTGGGACGGACCACGGCGGGCAGCCCGACCATCTTGAGCGCCTCGCGGGCATCGGCCAGGTTGTGCACCGTCTTGCCACGACAGCACTCCAGTCCGATCCGCTCCATCGCCTCCTTGAACTGATCCCGCTCCTCCGCCTTGGCGATCACCTTGGCATTGGCCCCGATCATCTGGACACCGTACTTGGCCAGCACACCGTATCGGTCCAGTTCCATGGCCAGGTTCAGACCCGTTTGTCCGCCCAAGGTCGGCAGCAACGCGTCGGGCCGCTCGCGGACAATCACCTTCTCGGCGAATTCCCAGGTCAGGGGCTCAATGTACGTCCGGTCCGCCGTGCTCGGATCCGTCATGATCGTGGCAGGGTTCGAGTTGATCAGAATCACCTCGTACCCCTCTTCGCGTAACGCCTTGCAAGCCTGCGTGCCGGAGTAGTCAAACTCGCACGCCTGACCGATCACGATCGGCCCGGACCCAATCAACATGATTCGTTTGATGTCGTCTCGACGTGGCACGCGGACAAGTCCCTTCGGTTGATAAGTGCTTCGCTCGACTTGGTGGGGCGACGGCCAGCAGGGCGCCGCGGCGCCGTCGGCTGCGGCTAAAATCCCTGGAGATTACCACGTCGGTTTCCCCCCGGGCAAGGGCCCGAGTTCTTTCCAGGCGCTCCCCAGGGTCACGCGCGCATGCCGCTGGGGTGGTCTCGGATCGCCGCCTGCCCGCCACGGCTCCCTCCCAACGTCCGCAGCAGCCATGCCGCTTCCCGTCTGACGCCGATCCGCCGCCCGAATCCGCAGCGTCACTGGGCGGAGCAAGAATTGCTCAAGAAATAAGCACCACTCCGGGCGGCTCATTGACACCTCGTCGTAAGCCATTTATCGTGAACAGGTTGAGCACAGTAATCGAATCGGTTTTACTTGTAAGGTTTTCAGGCACGGTGTCCAGTCCCTCCCGTAGCGGCGTCTTCCAACGGTCGGCCGATCGACGCGTCGAGGCGTTCACCGAGAGCATTAGTTTCGACCACCGGCTGTACGCCCACGACATCGCCGGTTCGATTGCCCATGCTCGAATGCTCGCCGACGTGGGTCTCTTGAGTCGCGACGAGTGCGAGCAGATTGAGGCGGCGCTGGGCGAGATCCGGCAGTTGTTGGACCGCGGCGACCTGCCCCTGCGGCAGGAACTCGAAGATATCCATATGCACATCGAACAGGCACTCATCGATCGACTGGGCGATGTCGGCCGCAAGCTGCACACGGCGCGAAGTCGCAACGACCAGGTTTCGACCGACCTGCGGCTTTGGTCGCGGGACGCGATCGATCGCTTGGACGGGCAATTGGCCGATCTTCAGCGTGCGTTCGTGGCCCGTGGTGACGCCGACCTGGACGTCATCGTGCCGGCCTACACTCACCTGCAACGAGCCCAACCGGTGATTGCGTCCCACGTGTGGCTCGCCCACTGCGAAAAGCTACAGCGAGATCGCGATCGGCTGCGGGATTGCCGTCGGCGTTTGAACGTCTGCAGCCTGGTGCTGCCGCGGTGGCCGGCACGAGCCTCCCGATCGACCGCCACAATGTCGCACGACGACTCGGGTTCGACGAAGTCGCGGCGAACAGCTTGGACGTTTCCAGCGATCGCGATTTTGTCGTCGAGCTGGCGTTTGTGCTGACGCTGATCGCCGAGCACCTGAGCAGTTGGGCGGAAGAGTGGATTCTGTGGTCGATGGCCGAGTTTCGCTTCCTGACACTGCCCCAGGAGTTCTGCACGGGATCGTCCATCATGCCGCAAAAGATCAATCCGGACGTCCTGGAGCTGATCCGCGGCAAGACCGCGCGCGTGGTGGGGAACCTGCAGGCGTTGCTCGTTCTGATCAAAGGCCTTCCTTTGGCTTACAACCGCGATCTTCAGGAAGACAAACTGCCGCTGTTCGATTCCGTGGACACGGTCAGCGCCTGCCTGGAACTGGCCGCGCCGCTGGTGGGTGGCGCTCGATTGAACCGCGAATCAATCGCCCGCGGGCTGGACCGAGGCTACCTGGACGCCACGACGCTGATGGAATTCATGATCCGACATGGGGTCCCGCAGCGGACCGCACACCATTTGGTGGGATCGCTGGTGGCGCGGGCGATTGAGCTGGATGTTCCGCTGGCCCAGTTGGACATGGAAACCTTCCAGCAAGCCCACCCGGTGCTTGATCATCGCGTCTATGACGTGCTGGGCGTGCAGAACGCGGTCGAGGCCTTCCAAAGTTATGGCTCGACGGCCCCGGCGGAGGTTCAGAAGCAACTGGAACGTTGGAGAACTCGGCTGGCCGCGTGCGAATCCACAGCGGAATAAGCCGCGCCGGTTTCGCCCGCTCGATCTGACAGCGGTTTTTAGTCGAATCGGACGCATGGAATACCCCAGGCGACGGAGCGTGGCACCCCGAATTGCCGGCAGAGGCGCGATGGCAACCATGAAGCAAGCAACCTCGAAATTCATCCTCGGAGGGCTCCTCCTCCTCCTTCTGGTCATCGTCATGGGAACCGTTGCCACGGCCCAGGACTTGTTTGACGAGTTGGACGATTTTGGAGCTGAGCCCGCCGCCACGGAGGTCAACGTGCCGGCAACCGAACAGGCTGCGCCGACTGGTCCCGCGCCGACTGGTCCTGCGCCGGCTGCCGGCGCGGGGAGGCCATTCCGGACAGCCCGGCCGTTGCGGCGATTCGCGCCCGGGCGATGCCAACGCCGGCTGAGCTGATGCAGGCAATCGATCAGTTGCTCCGCCTGGACCGTGGCGACCTCGCGCGGGAGTATCTGGAGCGGCTAAGCGGGATGTCGCTGAATGACGCCGAAATGGCGAGCTTGCAGCAGCAGTTCGGCACGGCGTCGATGATCCGTCTGGCGCGTGCAGCCGAGCTATCCCCGGCCGGGGCGGAGTTCAGCAGCGCGGTTCTGCAGGCGGCGGAGCGCGTCCTCCAGGATCCTCAGCGCCTCGCCGCCTGGGTCACCCAACTGGGCTCGGCCCAGCGCCGGGAACAATACATGGCGGCGGAACAATTGATGCGCGCCGGGGCACACGCCGTGCCACCGCTGCTGCGTGGCATCGCCAGTTCATCGGCTGCTGACCAGACGTTGCGGCAGAACAGTTTTACTCTGATCCGGCATTTGAAGGGCGAGGCACTTGATCCGATTCTGGCGGTGATGGAAACCCCCGAGGGACGTTTGCGAGCGGCGTCCATCGCCGGCCTGAGCGTGATCGGCACGCCGCGCGAGCTGCCCTACCTGGTCGGCTCGCTGCTGGCGCCGAAACGGGCGAGGCGGAACGACGGGCCGCCACGCAAGCCTGGCAGCGGATTGCGGGACAACCGCCCGGTCGGGCCGACGCCATCGCGTTGCTGGAGCGGGAAGCCGAGCGAGCCTACCGCGGCAATGTCCGCCTGGCGGCCGATGCGGAGGATCGGGTCGAGCGCTGGACGTGGGATCCCGCGACTCAGGACGCGGCTCCGGTCCCCCTGCGCCGCCTCGATGCGGCCCTGCTAACGGCCGCGCGACTGTACCACGACCTGGCACGTGTCGAGCCTGACGAGGCATCGAACGCGACTGCCGCGTTGGTCTGTCAGCTGGGCGTCGCGCTGTGCGGGGGCCCCGACGCACCGCTTCTCGAAGGTCCGGGTACGGCCTTCGCCGTCGCCCAAGCGGCTGGCGCGCCCGCGGTCAATCAGGCCCTGCAGGCGGCGCTCGACTCGGGGCATGAGTTGTCCGCGATCGCCGCCGCTCAGGTCCTCGGCTCGTTCGGCCAGACCGAATCGTTGCGCTCTGCCCATGCGCAACCGGCGCCCCTGGTCCAAGCCCTCAGCCACCCCAACTCCCGCCTTCGCTTCGCAAGCTCGCAGGCCATCCTGCAACTGCAACCGGGGGGATCGTTCGCCGGTGCCAGTCGCGTCACCGACAACCTGCTGTATTTCGCCGAAGCGACCGGCCGCTCCCAAGTGGTTGTCGCGCACCCGGCGACGACTTTCGGGCGTCGGATCGCGGGCATGCTCGGTTCGCTCGGATACAAGTCGACGTCGGTCACGACCGGACGCGAGCTGACGGCTGCCGCCAAGTCCTCGCCCGACGTCGAGCTGTTGTTTGTGAGCGATGCGTTGAACCAATCCACGGTCTGGTCCGTGATTGAATCGTTGCGAGCCGACCCGAAGACGGCGCGACTGCCGATCGCGATTCTGGCTCGTCCTGAAACGTTCGAGCGCGCGATGCGTTTGGCGGATCGACAGGAGCGGGTGATGGTGGTTTCGGAGTCTCTGCTGCGCGAAGATCTGCAAAACCAGTTGCCCCGTTTGCGGGGCCTTGCCGATCGTGATGCGATCGACCCCGAGCGGCGGCTGGAAATGGCCGCTCAATCGCTGGACGCCTTGTCGCAATGGCTCGCTCAGACGCCCTCGCCCGGCGTCGACGTAGCCGAAATCCCCGCGCGACTCAACTCGGCACTCGCCGCGCCCGACCTGCTGCCGGCGGCGACCCGCGTCCTGGCCGGTCTGGGGATCGGACCCGCCCAAGCGGCTCTGCTGGACGTGGCCAGTGAAAACGCGCGACCGTTGAGCCAACGGACCGTGGCCGCCGAGGCGTTTCGCGCGTCCGCAGCAAAATACGGAATTCGCCTGAGCCAGCGCCAGATCCTACAACAATACGATCGCTACAATCAAAGCCGCAACTTGGACCAAGCCACGCAAGCCCTGTTGAGCTCGATCCTGGATTCGATCGAGACGCCCCCCGTGACAGAGGCGGCCTCGCTCTAAGCGGCCGCAAGCCTGACCTTTGACGAGTGAACCCGCAGGGCCGTCATGTACAACGATCCGCTCGCGAACGAATCGGGACCTCCCATTCCGGCATTGATTGGATCAAGCCGCGCGATGGAGGAGGTCTACCGCACGATTCGTCGTGTCGCTCGATCCAGCGCTTCCGTCCTGTTGCTGGGCGAGACCGGCACGGGAAAAGAGCTGGTCGCCACGGCCATTCACCGCCTGAGTCTGCGACAAGGAGGTCCCTTCGTACGTGTCAATTGCGGGGCCTTGAGTGAAAGTCTGCTCGAGAGTGAATTGTTCGGACACGTCCGCGGCTCGTTTACCGGAGCCGTTAACAACCGCACCGGACGCTTCGAAGCGGCTCACGGGGGCACCATCTTTCTGGATGAAATCAATTCGACCTCCCGCAAGTTGCAGGTCAAGCTGCTGCGGGTCCTGCAGGAACGCGAATTCGAACGCGTGGGCGACACGGACACGATTCGAGTGGACACGCGCGTGATCGCGGCCAGCAACTGCGACCTGATGCAAGAAGTCAGCGAAAATCGCTTCCGCGAAGATCTCTATTGGCGGCTGAACGTCGTCCCCGTTCAAATTCCGGCGCTGCGACAACGGAAAGAAGATGTACCCTTGCTGGTCGCTCACTTCTTGAACGTTTACAACGAAGCGAACGATCGCTACGTCGTCCACATCCAGCCCGAGGCGATGGTCGCCCTGCAGGATTACGACTGGCCGGGCAACGTCCGAGAGCTTCAGAACTATATCGAGCGGGCCGTGGTGATGGCCGACGGCGACGAATTGACGACCGCCCTGTTACCGCCGGTCGTCACCGAAGGTCATCGCGCGACCAACCCTCGGCTTCGGACGGCCGACCTGGAAAGCCTGACGTACGCCGTGGTGGAACGAGGCCTGGCCGAGGCCAGCGCGAATGAAGACAACCTGCACGCCAAAATCGTGAATCGGGTCGAGCGAGAATTGATCGCGCAGGTGATGCTGAGCTGCAATCAGGTCCAAACCAAGGCCGCCACGCGACTCGGGATCAACCGCAATACACTGCACAAGAAACTGAAGGAATACAACCTGGAAGGGACGTCCTGACCGCTGCGAGACTCCGGCAAGTATTCATCACCGACCGGCGAGTATTCATCACCGACCGGGAAAAATCGCTTCACCACCATCGCGGGAAAAGAGCGCGTTCAGCTGATCGGCGGAGTCCGGTAGAGGCATCAGCCGAGTCGACCCGTCCGCCAACAGCGCCATGAACTGACCGGTCCAGATCCCCCCGAGTCCGTACATCGGCTTCTCTTGATCCCACACGTACTCCTCCGGCTTGGTCCAAGGCGTGGCGTACGTGTCATCGGCTTCGACCACCATGATCGTGTTCGACGTGCCGTCTCGGATGTCTCTCAACCGGGTACCTTTCTTGCCCGTTGCCAGGACGGTGTTGGGTCCCAGCACGGCAAGGTAATTGGTAAAGCCGTCGTCCAGATCGGCACCGGGCGACTGATATATCGAGGGCATCTGACTGACTAGCTTCTTGTTGTGCGGACTATCCCAGGGTTCGTCCAGCTTGAACTGCCGGTAGAGATTGTTTTCATCCAGCATCGGAAGAATCGCAACCCGCCAGCTCAAGCCCGGCTTGCCCTCCCGGGTCAGGATCGCCGCGGGCGGAAATGATTGCCGCTGCGATTCGTAGTTGAAAAGAGCCAGCCCGATCTGGCGCATGTTGTTCAGCGTCTGCACACGAAACACGGCGCCGCGGACCGAATTGATCACGTTGTTCGGCGGACGCGGCACAAGCGACGGCGCCGCCGGGGACGGGTCGCGCTGGGCCTGATTCGCCTGGGCCTGGCGCGCCGCTTCCGCCCTGGCTTCTCTGGCTTCCCTCTCCTTGGCTTCCAGCTGCTTTGCGTCCTCTGCCGCCGCCTGTTCTGCCAACCGCTCCCGGACGTACTTCTGATCCGCGGCGCTCAATCGCTCCAAAGGCAAACTGACGGTCTTGTCCGTGCCCGGTTTCTTGAGCGTCACGTTTCCATCGGTCAGCCCCACGAACTCCGCCTCCGTCTTGAACTTCCCGGTGCGGTCCGTCCATTCTCGCACCTCGTCCCCCCAAACCGACGCACCGCACCATGTCAGACACAATAGCACGAGCGAAAACCCTCGACTGGACATCACACGACTGGACATTACACCACCTCGGACAAGTCAGACCCCTGAAAACTGACAACGCGTGTGATCGTGCCGGAACTGAACCGGGACACGCCGCGTGAGAAACGCGACGCCGAAAGCTGGACGCCCGAAGCCAGAACGCTCCGCGTCCGATTCCGAATTTCCAATCTCGTTTTCCCAGTCGTCGTCGCCGACCGGCCTACAATCCTCGACTGCATTAGAACGGAATTGTTTCGCGGCTTCAACAAGCGGGTGCGCCCGTCATGTCGAGGCCTATGTTACGATGTTCAGCGATTAATCGCGGTACGCTCAAAAGGGAGAGGATTCGATGCAGGACTTGGATCACACGCTGCAGCAGGTATGCCATCATGTTCAACAAACCGCGATGCTCGAGTCGGTCAATTCGCTCCTGAATTGGGACGAGCGAACGTATTTGCCGTCGCGCGGCGGCGAATACCGGGCCGAACAGATCACCTGGATTTCAGCGCTACTGCATCAGCGCCGCACGGATGCCCGGCTGGGCCAGTGGCTGGAGGCACTCCGCGAGCACCCGGCTTGCGCGGATCCGCATACCGACGCGGGAACGATCATCCGGCAGGTTCGGCGCGAGTACGACAAGCAGACCAAGCTTCCGCAGCGGTTGGTGGAGGAGTTGGCGCGCTGCAGCGTCCTGGGGCAACAGACTTGGGTCCAAGCTCGTCAAGCGAATGACTTCGGTCAGCTCGCCCCGATTCTCGAGCAAATGCTGGCCCTCAAACGGGAACAGGCCGAGGCGATCGGGTATCAAGCATCCGCCTATGACGCCTTGCTGGACGACTACGAGCCGAACACAACGACCTCGGACGTCGCAATCGCTCTGGGTCAGCTCCGCGGCGAACTGGTACCTTTGGTGCAGGCGATTCGCGCCAGTCGCCGGTCGGCCCCGGTTGAGATCCTCAAGGGGGTTTTTCCACGATCCGCCCAGGAAACGTTCGGCAAGGCCGCGGCGTCGGCGATCGGTTTCGATTTTCAGCGCGGTCGGCTGGACGTGACGCATCATCCCTTCTGCACTGAGCTCGGACCGCACGATTGTCGCATTACGACCCGCTACGACGAATCGTTTTTCCCTTCATCATTCTTCGGGATTTTGCACGAGGCGGGCCACGGACTGTACGAACAAGGGCGACGTGCCGATCAATACGGACTTCCCACAGGCCAATACGTCTCGCTGGGGATCCATGAATCGCAGTCTCGTCTCTGGGAGAATCTGGTCGGTCGAAGTCGGGCGTTCTGGGAGCACTTCTTGCCCCAGGCAAAGTCGCAGCTTCGCGCCCGCGTTGAATCACGTCTCGCAAGACGACTTTTACTTCGCCATCAATGACGTCCGCCCTTCCTTGATTCGAGTGGAGGCGGACGAGGCCACCTACAATCTGCATATCATTATCCGATTCGAATTGGAACAGGCACTCGTCAGCGGTCAGCTGCGGGTCCGCGAGCTGCCCGAGGCGTGGAACGCCAGGTACACCGAGTACCTTGGAATCACCCCGCCCGACGATACCCAGGGCGTGCTGCAGGACATCCACTGGCCCGCCGCGCTGGTCGGCTACTTTCCCACGTATTCGCTCGGAAACCTGTATGCCGCCCAGTTTTTCGAGCAGGCGGATCGCGACTTAGGCGGTCTTGACGCCCTGCAGCGGCGCGGCGAATTCCAGCCGCTCTTGGAATGGCTGCAGCAGAAGATTCACCGTCATGGCCAATGCTTTTCTCCCGCCGAGCTCGTCCAGCAAGCGACCGGCAAGCCGCTTTCGCATCAGCCTTTGATTCGTCACCTCCGCGCCAAACTTGCGCCGCTTTACGACCTGCAATGAATGGGACGAGGCAGGGACGAGCGGCATGGGGCAGCTTCGTTAGTGACGCTCCCTCCCAGCTCCCCGCAGCGTCCCTCTCAGGGCGCAGGCTGCTGGAGAGCCTGGACGTCCATCAGCGTGATGCCGAGAAACAGCGTGACGAAGAAGAGGGATCCCAGAAAGATCAGCGCGAACAGCGGATTGTCATACCGCAGGTGCATGAAATACAACGTCACGAGCACGGTCTTGACACTTGCGATGCCCAGCGACAACCAAATCTCCCAGGCTCCCAGCGGCACGTTGGCCAAAGTCACCGTGAGAATCGTGAGCCCGATCAGGGCAGCGAATACCGAGAGGAGAATCGTCGGCGAAAGCGAGTGAGCCAATGCGTCGTGGGATTCACTTAGTTGGGCCGTGTTCAACGAGCTCGGGTTCGATTCGTTCATCGTATCAATGGATCAAGTAGAGAAGCGGAAAAAGGTAAATCCAGACGACGTCCACCAAGTGCCAGTAAAGCCCAACGCACTCAACGGGTCCAAAGTAGCGGGGCCCGAAATCCCCGCGACGGGCCCTCCAAAGTAGCCAGCTGATCGCAATGATCCCGCCCACAATGTGCAACGCGTGCACCCCGGTCATGGCAAAGTAGATGCTGAAGAAGACACCCACAGGCGGATGAGCAACCGTTTCCATCATCCCCGCCTGAACGACCGTTCCGTCACCTTCGCCGTGAGCCGCCGACAGGGCGTGAGGCGCGTAGGAGCCGGCCCAGAGCAAACCGTGCGACCACTTTTCGTGATACTCGAAGCCCTTCACCCCCAGAAAGAACGTCGCACAGACCAGCGTCGCAATCAGGCAAGCGCTCAGCCCGCGTTGCTGACCCTTTTGAGCGCAGCGGACCGCCCAGGCCATCGTTAAGCTGCTGAGCAACAAGACAACCGTGTTGAGCGCCCCCAACGTCTTGCTCAGGTGATGGTGCCCTTCCACGAAAATCTCAGGGTGCAATCGTCGATAAATCGCATAGGTCACGAACAAACCGCTAAAGAACAGCAACTCGGAGCACAAGAACAGCCACATGCCAAGCTTATCCGCCGCCAGCTGCTGCTCGGCAGACTCAAAGTGATGGGCAACTGTCGCATCATGCGAAGCTGCTTCGACGTGTGACAAGTCGGAAGTTACGGTCGCCATCGGCGCTTCTTACCCTTTCACTCAACGCACCACAACAAACGCGGCAGGGCGAGGTCAAGCGGGAGCCTCGCCCTCGCGCGTGCTTGCGTAGATCGGTTCTTCCTCGATCTGCCAGTCCGGCAATCCGTCGTTCGACGGGTCGTCCAAGCCATCGAAGCAATAGGGATCTCTCATCGGAGGCAGTTCATCGAAGTTGTGCAACACGGGAGGTGAGAGCGCCTGCCACTCGAGGGTGCCGGCGCCCCAAGGATTGCTTGACGCTCGCTTGCCAAACCAAAGCGAGTAGAGGAGCACCGCGGCCGCCAGAAACAATCCGATCCCCAGCACCATC
Source organism: uncultured Planctomycetales bacterium (assembly GCA_963826795.1). Taxonomy (GTDB): domain Bacteria; phylum Planctomycetota; class Planctomycetia; order Pirellulales; family Pirellulaceae; genus CAWGYT01. Next base: position 328,507 of record CAWGYT010000003.1, read on the forward strand.
GCCCCGGTGGTTGAGAACACGTGCAGCCCCTGAAATTCCGCTTCATACCTGGCGTACCGCCGCGGCATCCCGCGAGTTCCCAGCAAGAACTGCGGGAAGAACGCCCAGTTGAATCCTACGAAAATGATGGCACAGGCAATTCGCCCCCAACGATCCGAATACATGCGCCCGAACATCTTCGGCCACCAGTAGTGCAGGCCGCCCAGAAACGCGATCAACGTGCCTCCCATCATCACGTAGTGGAAATGAGCGACGACGAAATACGTGTCGTGCAGGTGCACATCTGTCGCTAATGCCCCCAGGAACAAACCCGTCAGTCCGCCGATGCCAAACAGCAAGATGAACGAAAGCGCGTAGCACATGGGCGTCTGCAGTCGGATTGAGCCCTTGTACATGGTGGCCAGCCAGTTGAACACCTTGATGCCGGAGGGAATCGAAACGCTGAACGTTAAGGCGCTGAAGATCGCGGCGGCAAGCTGGGATTGACCGCTCACGAACATATGATGGCCCCACACGAGAAATCCCAGCAGCGCGATCGCGATGCTGCTGAGCGCGATAAATTTGTAACCGAAAATCGGCTTGCGGCTGAACACCGAGATCAACTCGCTGATGATACCCATCGCCGGGAGGATCATGATGTAGACGGCCGGGTGCGAGTAGAACCAGAAGAAATGCTGATACAGGACGGGGTCGCCGCCGAGTGCGGGGTCGAAGATGCCGATTCCCAGCAGCTTTTCGGCGGTCAACAACAAGACAGTCACGCCCAATACCGGCGTGGCCAGGACTTGAATGATCGACGTCGCGTAAAGCGACCACAGGAACAAGGGCATTCGAAACCAGGTCATGCCGGTCGGACGCATCGTGTTGATGGTCACGATGAAGTTGAGCCCGGTAAAGATCGAGCTGAAGCCCAGAATAAAAACGCCCAGCGTCGCCGCGATCACCGTCGAACTTGTCGTCGTGCTATAGGGCGTGTAGAAAGTCCATCCCGTGTCGAGCCCACCAAGGACCAGGGCGAGCAAAAAGAAGATCGCTCCGCCGACCCAAAGATAGAAGCTGGCGAGATTCATCCGAGGAAACGCCACGTCCTTCGCACCGAGCATCAGCGGAAGCACAAAGTTGCCCAAGGCCGCCGGGATGCTGGGAATGATGAACAGAAAAGTCATGATCGCGCCATGCAGCGTGAACAGCTCGTTGTATTTATCCTCCGTCAAAAACAACTTGCCCGGCGTGAGCAGTTCCGTGCGGATCACCAGAGCGATGATTCCACCCAACAGAAACGAGCTGAGAATCCCGATGAGGTACATCACGCCAATTCGTTTATGGTCCAGCGTGAAAAGCCACGACTTCAGCCCATGACTGCAATTCAGGTAATTCTCGTGAGGGAGCGCGGCGCCAGTGCCGGCGAACCCTCGTTCGGCGGATAATTCTCGTTCGTTCCGGATCATGGCTGCGTCCCCGTTCCAGCAAGGCTCTTGATATATGCGATCAGAGCCGCGATTTCTTCGTCCTTCAATTGACCCTGGTAAGTCGGCATCACCGGCTTATAACCGGCCCGGACTTTCGCCTGCGGCTCGAGGATCGACTCGCGCAGGTAATTCTCGTCGACGCGGATCGAAGACCCATCCGCGAGTCCTTGTTGCGAGCCGAATACGTCGCGGAAGGAAGGCCCGACCTTGGCGGACCCATCGTTCGAATGACACTGAGCACAACCGCGGCGTTGATACAGGACTTCGCCGGCCTCCGCGGGCGTCATGCGTTCGAGGAAATTGGCCGCGTTCTCCAACCACCGGTCAAACTCGCCCGAGGCATGGACCACGACCCGAGCCAGCATCTGGGAGTGTTGTGTTCCACAGTACTCCGCACAAAACAACACATACTCACCGGTATGACTCGCCTCGAACCAAGTGGTGGAATATCGACCCGGGACGAGGTCCATTTTCAAGCGGAACGCCGGGACGTAGAGGCTGTGTATCACATCGTCCGACGACATTACCAGCCGCACGGGACGGTCCACCGGGACGTGCAAATTGTTGTCCACATGCCCATTCGGATAAATGAAGGACCAGTTCCACTTCTTGGCCACGACCTGAATCTCATAGCTTCCATCGGGCGGCTGACGGATGTCGAGGTAGCTGACAAAGCCCCACAGAAAAATTCCTCCCACGAAAATTCCGGGAATAATCGACCAGGCCACTTCAAGCAGACTGTTGTGCGAAGCACTCGGCTGAGCCCGGTGCCCAGGGCGTTCGCGGTACCTGAACAGAAACCACGCCATCGCACCGACGATGATCCCGAAGAAGACCAATGAGACCACCAGGATGAACCAAAACAGCTGGTCCACGTCCCGGGCCGTCGTAGAAATCGCATCGGGAAACACGCCCGTCGAGGCGGCCAGCGGCACCATCGCGAGTTGACGGCTGACGCGTTGTGAGCTTTGATTTTGCGACGTATTCGATGGAACATCCGCATCGCGACGACCGGTCAGTTCTGCATCGCGCCGTCGACGACGCCAAGAGGGAATCAGCCCGACTAAAAGAGTCACCAACGTCAATCCCCCGGCCAACTGCATCAGTTTTCTTGCGGTCGGAGCGTATCGCCCCGCTTCCGCGTCGTAGTGAAAACAGAATAACAACACGTGGTCCAGAGTGGTCCCAATCCTGCCTTGGCCCGCTTCGACCAAGGCCATTCGTAACGTCCGCGGCGGGTAATCGACACCGTAGATGTACCGCGACAAGCGACCGTCGGGAGTGATGACCATCGCGACTGCGGCATGGGCATACTCTTTCTTTTCGGGGATGTACCGATAACGGAACCCGACGGATTCCGCCAAACGCTCAATCGACTTTTGATCGCCCGTCAAAAAATGCCAGCCACTTGATGTCTCGACACGTCCGTAGGCGTTCACGTATCGCTGTTTCGTCAGATAAGCACGCTCGGGCGTCTCGCGGGGGTCGATGCTCACACTGATAACTTCGAAATCTTCACCAGGCGTTAGGCTTAACTCTCGCAGCGACTCGACGAGACCGTTTAGCTGCAGCTGGCACAGCATCGGGCAATCCGAATAGTTGAGCGACAAAATCGCCGGAGTGTCCCCCGTCAAAAGCTGTCCCAGACTCACGCTGCGGCCCGTCTCGCTAACGAACTTCAGTCCGAGCGGCAACATTTGATCTAGTTTCTCGGTCACTCCGACGTCGGACAACGCATCCAACTGACCAACGACCTGCGCCGAAACAAAATGCGAAGGGGGCAGCACACCGATGGCGAATCCAACGAGCAAGGCAACGATCGCAAGAGGGAGCGAACGATATTGGGTCGTGGGTGCCATCTATTGTCCCTCCGGACGGGATCGCCCCGACTGACCCGACTTCGTACTCTCCGCCGCCCCGGCAAACGGCTGACTGACTTGGCCCGACTTCGTCGCGACCGAACGCTGTTCCTGCACCATTAAGCTCATCGCCCGCTGGATCGGAATGACGACGCGTCCCTGCCCGCGATCGATCCAGCCGTAAGCCGACAGCCGCGCCTGCTCCGCGGCTGCTTGACTTTCGCTCCGCTGATCCCTCACGAGAACAATCTTTTGCTGATACTGCACGTTCTGATAGCGGTAAAAGAGAGCCTGCACCCCAACAATCGCAACGACGGTCGCCACGACGCTGACAAACCCCACGGTCGAAATCAGCGGAATATCAAAACGGTTCGGCTCGGCCATCTCAGTTACTCAAACATTGTGGAAGGCGAGCGACTCGGAAAGGTACGGGTCGCCGATAGGAACTAACCGTCTTCCGCGGCATGCATGTAACATCCACGCAACGGCAAGGCTGACGACACCCACCAGACCACATCCGTCAACCAGGGCAGGCATCCGCAAGATTTCAGACGTTTGCGGCATTGTCAGCCAGAATAAGTCAACCCAGTGCATGCACAACAAGATGGTTGACCAGGTGAGCAGACTCGGAAGACTGCGCCGTGCTTTGCGGGACATCAGGCCAAACAGAGGAAGGGCGAAATGGCCGCCGATGAGCACCAGGGCCACCCACTGCCAGCCTCCTTGCTGACGCCGTGCAAACCAGATCGTCTCTTCGGTGATGTTCGCATACCAGATCAGTAAGTATTGAGAGAACGCGATGTAAGCCCAGAAAAAGTTGAAGCCGTACAGCAACTTCCCCATGTCGTGATAGTGCTCTTGCGTGATCTCATCGTGCAACCGACCCCGACGTTGACAGTAGGCCGTCACCAGCGGAAGGAATGCGAAAAATGCGACCGCACAGCCCGAGAAAAAGTAGACGCCATAGATCGAGCTGAACCAATGGGCATCCAGCGACATCAACCAGTCGAACGCTGCGAAGTTGACAGTGACCGCATACACGATCATGGCCGGACCGCTTGCCCTTCGCAAACGATGCCAGGCCTCCAGATCCTCCGCTTGGTCTTGCGCCTCGGACAGCGTGCGGAAAAAGTGCCCAAGCCCCACCCAGATCGCCAGATACAATAGCGATCGAATCACGAAGAAAGGCGCGTTCAGATACGCCGCCTTCGCCTGCAGAACGGGATCGTGGGCCACGTGCTCAGCGTCATTCCAGTCATAGAGTTGTGAATTACCGAGTAAGATGGAGACCAGCACTGGAATTAGCAAGATTCCGCACAGCGGGATCAGCAGAGTTGTCAACTCGGCGATGCGCCGCACGACCACACTCCACTTCGCATTGGTAAGGTGTTGCAGGATGACGAAAAACAGGCCACCCAGCCCGATGCTCAACACAAAGCAAACATTCAGCAAATAAGCATGCCAGAATCGACTGCGTGACGACTCGAATCCCAGGCTGATACCGTAACCTAACGCAAGAGTGACCAGACCCGCGATGGCGAGGAACCGAACGACCACGGGGGTTCGCCGCCACCTGGCGCGTAACTTTGAGAGTTCTTGCATCGCTTGTATTCCTTCGGCACTATTGAATCTCGCGCAGTGTCGGCCGCAGGTCGGCAGGGACATCTTCTACGGAAGTGTTTTGGCTGCGCTGCAAGGCTTGAACGTACATCACGATCGACCACCGATCTTCGGGCGAGATCTGATACTTGTAGCCCGGCATCTTGCGAATCCCGTTTGTGATCGTGTTGAAGAGCTGACCCGCGGGTTGCTCGCGCACGTAATCCAGATGCAACGATGTGGGAGGAACCCAGGTGCTCTGTTCCAGCTCTCGCGCACGAATCGCAACGATTCCGTTCCCATCGCCGGTCTGACCGTGACAAGCGGCACAGTAGATGTTGAATCGCTGCTGGCCCCGTTCCATCGCGGCCGAGGTGATGGGCAGGGGAATTTCGCGGACCCACTCGTTCGCCTCGGCACCGCTGGCGACAACGGACGAAGCCGACGTCGACGCCGACGTCGACGCGGGCATGGTGTCAGTCGCCGCAGGCACGCTCGACGGATCTTGCGGCGCGGTGTTCGCGACCGTCCCACGATAGAAGGCCTCGTCATCTTCGAGTTGGCCGCGGGCAACCGTCCCGGGAACCGGGGGCCGCATGGCGCGATGATCGGCGAAAAGAGTCGACTCGGTTTGGGCTTTGAACTTGGGTTGGAAATCCATGTCGAAAAAGTTGTGGAGACGGGGCTTGTCGGACGTCGTATTGCGGGCTCGCGCGATCAGCACAGGTGGAAGCAGCGCGAGTGTGAAAGCAATCGCCCCGCCCAGAAGCAAGGCACGCGGAAAATTGCTCGGCGTTGTGTCCACATCCAGGATTTCGACGTTTTCCGTCGTCACCTCATCCAGTCGTCCGAGCACATCGCTAAGCGAGAACCTGGGGTCCTTCGCATCCACCCAAAGGAACAAACCGTCGTCGGTCGCACGCCGAAAACGCTCACTTCGCAGCCGAGGATTGGACCAGGCTGGTAGACCGTTCCGAAGCAGCATCACAGCGAGTGCGGTCACGGCTGAGGACAGAATCACGACCTCAAACACAACAGGGATGTTCGCGGGCAGGCTGAAGCGTGGTTTTCCGCTGATCAGAAATGGATAGTCGACCGCGTTGGTCCACCACTGCAACAGCAACGCGCCCAAACCGCCCACCACGCCGGCCACAAGGACAAGCCAGGCGAGACGCGTGCCGCGCATCCCCAGCTCTCGCTCCAAACCATGCACCGGGTAGGGAGTATGAGCGTCCAGCTGCTGATAGCCCGCACTGCGAAAGACTTGAATCGCGTGTCGCAATTCCGCCAACTGAGCGAACTCGGCCAAAACACCCTCGACCTGTCGGCCAGGCGATGTGTCCGAGTTCTCAGTTTTCGCGATGGAAGACGTCGTCATCGATTAGCTCCCTTGACCCACATGCGTACCTGCGGTGCGTGGACGGTCCTCGACGATCCGCCGCGCGACCGACGCCGTTTGATCGTCCGGTGGCTCCTCCGGCAACAGGGCCTTGACTTCTGACATCGCGATCATCGGGAGGAATCGGCAGAACAGCAGAAACAAAGTGAAGAACAGCCCGAAACTTCCAACGAACATCAAAACGTCGACCAGGGTCGGCTTGAAGTAACCCCAGCTGGACGGGAGGAAATCACGACTGAGCGACGTGACGACAATCACGAAACGCTCAAACCACATGCCGACGTTGACCAGCACGCTGACCGCGACCATCAGGATCGGAGTGGTTCGGAAGCGGCGAAACCAGAACAGCTGCGGCACCAGCACGTTGCAAGTCACCATCGTCCAGTAGGCCCAGGCATACGGACCCATGGCACGATTGAGAAATGCGAACTGTTCGTATCCGTTTCCGCTGTACCAAGCCGTAAACAGTTCGACTCCATAGGCGAAGCCGACGATCGTTCCTGTGGCGAGAATGATCTTGGTCATCCGCTCGAGGTGACCGATTGTGATCAGTTGCTGGAGACCGAAAATGGACCGAGCCGGCACGATCAGCGTGATCACCATGGCGAACCCGCTAAAGACCGCGCCTGCCACGAAATAGGGCGGGAAGATCGTCGTGTGCCAGCCGGGAAGCTGTGACGCCGCGAAATCGAAGCTCACAATCGTATGCACGCTCAAAACCAGCGGCGTGGCGAGTGCCGCCAGCAACAGGTACGCCTTCTCGTAGCGCGCCCAATGTCTGGCCGACCCCGTCCAGCCCAATGACGCGACGCCGTAGATGAACTGACGCAACGGTGTCCGGGCGCGGTCACGCAGCGTCGCCAGGTCCGGAATCATTCCCATGTACCAGAATAACAGCGAGACCGAGGCGTAAGCGGTGACGGCGAAAACGTCCCACAGCAGGGGGCTGCGGAAGTTTGGCCACATCGCGAGATGTTGGCTGGGGTAGGGCATCAGCCAGTAGACGAACCAAATTCGACCCACGTGAATCGCCGGAAAGATCCCCGCGCACACCACCGCAAAGATCGTCATCGCCTCGGCAAAACGGTTGATGCTTGTTCGCCAGTCTTGCCGGAACAAGAACAGAATGGCCGAGATCAACGTGCCCGCGTGACCAATCCCGACCCAAAAGACGAAATTGACGATCGGCCACGCCCAGAACACCGGCGCGTTGTTGCCCCACACACCCACGCCCGTCACGATCACGTAGCCGATCAGGCCGAAAAACATCAATGCCAGCGACGATGAAATCGTGATCGCGATGTACCACGCTCGCGACGGACTCGGACGTTCGACGATCGAACATACTCGCTCGGTCACCGCCCGATGACTTGGCAAATCAGGCAGAAGCGGTGGCTCGGCATAGCGCCGGCTGCTGAGCGGTGTGTTTTGGACGGCAGTGGTCACGCTATTCCTCGCTTTCGTCCCGGACGAGATTTACTCACGCTCGGTCAACTAAGTCGGGATGAGGATTCCGAACCCGGGCAAGATAGCGGGTCCGAGGCTTCACGTTGAGTTCCTCCAGCATGCCATAGGCGCGGGGTTCGGCGTGCTGAGCCGCCACTTCGCTTTGCGGATTGTTTAGATCGCCGAAGACAATGGCCTGAGCGGGACAGGCTTGCTGACAAGCGGTCATGATTTCGCCATCGCCAATCGGACGCGCCTCGTTCTTCGCGTCGATTTTGACACGCTGGATCCGCTGCACGCAAAAGGTGCATTTTTCCATCACGCCGCGACTGCGGACGGTGACTTCGGGATTAATGACCAACTGGGCCAATTGGCGGTTTGGCTCTTCCAGCTGCTGGTTGTAGTCGAGGAAATTAAAGCGGCGTACCTTGTAGGGACAGTTGTTCGCACAGTAGCGAGTTCCAATGCAACGGTTGTAAACCATGTCGTTCAGCCCCTCGCTGCTGTGGACGGTCGCAGCCACGGGACAAACTTGTTCGCAGGGAGCGTTTTCACAGTGGTGGCAAGTGACTGGCTGGGTCACGATCCGAGGATCCTCGATCTCGCCCTGAAAGTAGCGATCCAGGCGAATCCAGTGCATCTCGCGTCCTTTGGCGACTTGTTCCTTCCCGACAATGGGCACGTTGTTCTCCGCCTGACATGCCATCAGGCACGCGTTGCATCCAATGCACTTGTTCAGATCGATCGCCATGCCCCAAGCGGATCCCTCGGAAGAGGTTTCCTTCCAGAGGTTTCCGAGCGGGTCGTGATGCGAATTGCCGTGCGCTCCCTGGGCGTGCGGACCCTGAGGTTGTGTGACCGAATGATCCAGAGTCGTCTCGCGTACCAGTTCGCCCACGCGTCGACCGATCTCGTTCATTCCGACGGTGTCGACCGCGTGATGTTCCTGAGTCGTCGCGAGCAGATAGGGCTTTCCTGTCGGTGCAAGACGCAATCCACGGGCGATGTGACGGCTGGCCCAGCGCCGCAAGGGATTGGCATTGACGCCGACGGACGCGACACCGGAGTTTTGATCGCCGCCGATCAACCCTGCGCGGGTACGACCGTATCCGAGTGCGATCCCGACCGAGCCATCTGCTTGGCCCGGCAGGACGTACGCGGGCAGTTCCAACTGTTGATCGCCGTCGATCAATCGGACGATCGTGCCATGCTCAACCTTCCATCGCTCTGCTGTCGCTGGACTAATGAGCAGGGCATTGTCCCAGGTCAGCTTCGTGATCGCGTCAGGCATTTCCTGTAGCCAGCCGTTGTTGGCAAAACGTCCGTCGTGAACACTTTGACCGAGCGTCCAGACGGCCTCGACCTCTTGGTCCGCGCGAATTCGCGTTCGCTGGGAGACGGCTGCGGACCAGGCCGCGACATGCTCGTCACTCGGCCCGCTCGCCAGGCTGGACCTCGAGATGCTGGTGAGCTCTGACGAGGGCAAGTACCCGTCGTGCAAGACCCGTCGCCATGCGGAATCGCTCAGCGCGACACTGCCTGCCCGTTCAATCGCGTCTCGAACAAGCTGTCGCGGCGTACGCGGATCGCCGCACAGCTGCGCGAGCAGTTCCAGCGCCGAGCGACCGTTGCAAAGCGGCTCGATCAGAGGCTGACTCACGCTGAGCGTTCCATCCCAACTCCGCACATCGCCCCAAGCCTCGAACGCATGAGCCTCGGGGAGGTGCCAGTGGCAGAGGGCGCTGGTCTCGTCGTCGTACAGACCTAACCGGATCACGACCGGCACGTGCCGCATCGCTTCAGCTAAGGCGACGTCCCCTGGTGCGTTGAACACCGGATTGCCTCCGACGATGACCAGCGTGTTGACGCGGCCACGACGCATCCGCTCGGCCAGATCCATCAAATCCGCGGTATCTCGCGGCTGCGACGGCTCGACCGTCAAGTGCGTCGTGCTTCCGAAATTGTCCAACAAGTCGTTCAATGTGTGCACCAGCGCGTGGACCTCGGCGGGCTGTGACGCGCCCACGGCGATCACACTTCGACCACGGTGGGCGACCAAGTCGGAAACCGCGGCGTTTAGTGTTCGAAGCTCGCCGACACTCAGTCCGAAGTCTTGTTCCCCGGGTGTCGCCAGACCAAGTTGTTCACGGCAGCAAGTCAGCAGGTAGGCGGCCACGCGTCCGATGTCGTGCGAGGGAATCGCCAAGCGATGATCGGCTGCAGCTCCCGTCACCGTGAACTGGCTTTCGACCGAGTACAACCGATTCATCACATCCGTTTGGGGCGCTCGATTCGCCGAATAGTCGCGGGTCAACCTGAGCGAATCCGGGTGAGTGCCAAGCAGGTCGCAGTCGAGGGCCACAATGATGCGAGCCTGACGGAGATCCCAGCGAGTCCGCAGTGGCTGCTCCCAGGCCAACTCCGCTCCGGCCAGTTCGTGGTGGCGGTCCAGCGCCGAGAATTGATGCAGCGTCGCCTGCGGGAACCGCTTACGAATCAAATTGCGGATCAGGTCAATCGAAGCGGACGAGCTTGGTTCTAGCAGGAAACTAAGACCGCTTCCGCCATGCCCCGCCAACTCCTGAGTGTGACGCGCCGCAAACGCATCGAATTCGGCCCAAGTGCGTGGGTAGATTTGACCGTCGATCCGTTCACTGACCTGCGCGCTGCGATCCGGATCGTACAGCCCCAGGATGCTGGCCTGAGTCCAGGCGTCGGTTCCTCGTTGTCCTCCAGGATGCTGTTCGTTGCCTTCCAACTTGATGGGGCGTCCGTCGTAGCTAGTCGCCAAGAGATGCCGCGGCGCATCGCCGATCGCCAGTGACGTGGCGTGAAATTCAGGCTCGCCCGGGATCCGATTCTCCGGCCGGATCGCGAACGGGGCGAACTGTTCGGCCTCCCAGCGGCACCCTGCCAGGCCGCCCAGGGCCAGCGATGCGCCCATCAGTTGCATCCACCGCCTTCGTGACAAGTCGTTGGGGAACTCGGACGCGGCAACCGGAAACTCCCGATGCATCCACTCTCGGAACTCGGGTGTCTCCTGCAGCTGGCCGAGGCTGCGCCAGTAGCGATTCGATTTGGAGACGGTATTTAGCGATGACATGTGGAACAGTTCGTCGAGGGGTTGATATTGAGGTGAGCTCGAATTTTCGCGCCCAGCACGGATGGGTCTTGATCGGGCTGCCAGTCCATTTGAGTGATCGCCTCCTGCGGCCGAAGATGCGGTTCCGGATTGCGATGACAATCTAAACACCAGCTCATCGTCAACGGTTCAACTTGTTGCACTCGCTCCATTCGATCCACCCGACCGTGGCACGATACGCAACCGACGCCTCGATTGACGTGTGCGCTGTGATCGAAATGCACAAAGTCGGAGAGGTCGTGCACGCGCTCCCAACGAATCGGATTGCCGGTCGCTTGGCTCTGACGCACCTCCAGCAGCTTTGGGCTCTCGGTGTGAATCGCGGACGTCGCAACGCTGCCATCGGGGTTCGCCGCGCTGTGACAATTCACACAGGTTTGCGTCGGTGGAACGGCGGCGTGGGCGGCTTGATCCACCGTCCAGTGACAGTATCTGCAGTCCATTTGGAGCGTCCCCACATGCAACTTGTGACTGAACGGCACGGGCTGTTCCGGGGCGTATCCGACGTTCACCGTGCCCGGGGCCGTGCCGAACGCCAGCATGCTGCCAACGTAGACCGCTAACAGCAGAGCGCTGCTGGGCAGCATCCAGATCAGACGATTCGACCACAACGGAAACTCAAAACGACCGCTCATTTTCCATCCTGTAGGGCAGAAACGCGGTGGGCTCGACGGCATACACCGCCGTCTGCGCAATGACAGCTTGCACTTCGGATTATTCAAGCGACTCGGGCTCCGAGTAGAGTGTCACTTTGTCGCACGGCGCATCGCCGAGGAGGAACGCCGACAGGATTTCGCGGGGAATTAACCGCCCAACGACTCCCTTTGGACGATGCTGTCATTGAAGGCCTGCCCCCTGGCTGGAGACTCCGGCGAGCGGGACTTAGGCGGTCTTGACGCCCTGCAGCGGCGCGGCGAATTCCAGCCACTCTTGGAATGGCTGCAGCAGAAGATTCACCGTCATGGCCAATGCTTTTCTCCCTCCCAGCCCCCCGCAGCGTCCCTCTCAGGGCGCAGGCTGCTGGAGAGCCTGGATGACCATCAGCGTGATGCCGAGAAACAGCGTGACGAAGAAGAGGGATCCCAGAAAGATCAGCGCGAACAGCGGATTGTCGTATCGCAGGTGCATGAAATACGACGTCACGAGCCCGGTCTTGACACTTGCGATGCCCAGCGACAACCAAATCTCCCAGGCTCCCAGCGGCACGTTGGCCAAAGTCACCGTGAGAATCGTGAGCCCGATCAGGGCAGCGAATACCGAGAGCAGAATCGTCGGCGAAAGCGAGTGAGCCAATGCGTCGTGGGATTCACTTGAGTGGGCGGCGCTTAACTCGGTGCGTGTCTCTCTCGTTTGATCCAGGTTTGATACAGATAGAACACGGGAATACCCAACAGGATGAAACCCACGCCAGCTCGGGATTCGACGGGGTTGCTGGAGTACGCTTGGGCCAGGAACCAGACGTAGACCGCCACGAAGACCAACGGCACGACGGGATAGCCCCACACGTGGTACGAGCGTTTTGCTTGTGGTGCGCGCCACCTCAAAACCATCACGGCGAAGACGGCCAGCAGGTAAAACACGCTGGCCGAAAAAGTAAAGAAGTTGGTCATGAGTTCAAACGTCGAATTGAGGTGGAGACTTTCCACAATCCTGCGACCCATCGTTCCCTGGATCGCCGTCGGATCGACCGTGGCCACGGCCACTTTGGCGAGCGTCGTGGCGCCGATCAGTGCCACCGCCATCAACGACGTGGCGAGAATCGCGATGACGGGCGTGCGAAACGTGGCGTGGACCCGCCCAAAGCTCGCAAAGAACAATCGATCTCGACTCATCGCAAACGTGATCCTCGGGGCCATCAACAAGTTGGAGTTGATGGCCCCGAAGGTGCTGCACATGATCACGAGCGACATAGCGGACCGTCCAATCGGGCCGGTCAGCTTGAACAGCATTTGTTCCGCGGCGTGGTCACCGGCCGCTCGCATCTCGTCCATCGAAAGCACGCGGTGGTAGGCGAGGTTCGCGCCGACGTAGAGCGCGATCAGGATTCCAATTCCACCAAACAGCGCGATCGGAATGTTGCGTTGGGGCTCGCGCACCTCTTCCGACAACGGCGTGATACCGTGCCAGCCGTCGTACGCCCACATGACGGCCAACAAGATGGCACCGACCTGGGCTCCCAGTGACAATTCCGAGATGGGCGCGACCGTCCGTATTTCCGCGGCGACCTCGGCCCCGGCAAGGTCGCTCTGAAACGGCAGCGCCAGCAGCGGCGACAAGGCGACCAGTGCTAAGAAACCTGCCTTGACGATCGTCGTTGCCAACTGCAGCCGCCCGCCCCAGATCACACCCAGCACGTTAACCCAGGCCATTCCCAGAATCAGCACGCTGCACAACGTCAGCTGCAGGAGGGACGATTGAGCCCAATCCATGGCCAGGCAGAGTGAACTGACGAAGGCGACGGCCAGAGCTCCGATCGACGCCGGCCGCAACAGCAAGAACTCCGTCCACCCAAACAGAAAGGCAATCAGCTTGCCGTACGCCTCGTAAAGATATACATACAGACCACCGGCGCGGGGATGCATCGTGGCCAGCTCGGCAATACACATTGCGCCGAGAACGCAGAGCGCCCCGGCCGCAACCCAAACACTCAGGATCAGCGTGAAGTTGCTCGAGTACGCCGCGATGTTGCCGGGTTTGAGAAAGATGCCCGAGCCGATCACGTTGCCCACCACGACGGCGATCGCCATGTTGGGTCCCAGCGCCGAAACAACTGGGGTGAACGAGGCGATTCGGCTTGATTCATGGAGTTGGACTCGGACTCGGTGGTGAATCCAGCGTGTTTCCCAAGCGCACTTCGCGACGCTGACCGTCGACCGCGATTTGAATCGTATCCGAACCGATCGTCTTGACCTGAAGGTGAGTCCCCTCGAGCGAAAAGTCGTCGCCTTCAGACAGGATTCGAGTCTCGCCGGTCTTCAAGAAACTGAGCCACGCCTGTCGCCGATGCTCGGCATCCAGGGTAATGGCCGAAAGCTTGATGCTTGCCGCCGGTGGATCGCCCTGCCGAAATAAATTTCGTTGGCTAACGACGTAATAGTCGGTCAGCGCCGGGCGGGTTGAGGGAACCGGAGGTGTTGGCAGCTGATCGATCTGGGCGAGCGTTGGCAGGATCAACGTTTCGATCGTCAGCGAGACATCGACGGTCCCATCCGACGTGGGCATCAGTGAGAGAGAACGGATCTTGTGCAGATAGTCGGTCCCGTAAAAGGAATGTAGAAATTCGCTGACCTGCGACAGCGTCCCCCGTGTGCGGACGGAAAAATCGAGTCGATCGTAGAGGTCCCGAAACCGCGCGGGACTGGCCGAGTCGAGATTGGCTTGCTGTAGTCCGCTTTCCTCGATCCTCTGCAGCAGCCAACTGCGATACTCAGTCACTGCAATCTCGAAGTTACGCGGCAGGCTTCGTTGCGTTAATTGGTCCAGCAGCGGCAGGCGATTTTGCTGCCGACGAACATCCAGTTTGCCATCCCGTAATTCCTTGTCCAGACTGGCCAACTTTTGTTCCGCGTCGGCCAGCGGCTTTTCGTACCAACGGCGATAGGCCGTATCCGCGGCAAAGCCGCCGACCATCAACAGCAGGAAAGCGATCAAGAGTTTGCGGCGACGGTCCATGGGGATTCACGAAAACGAAGAGATTAACGTCGGCCGGTCGGCGCGCGACGCGTCGCCTGCGGGTCGGGGCCAGTCGGCGGCTCGGCGGTACCCCCGGTGGGCGTCACCAGGACGCTCGTCTCGAACTGAACCGAAAAGGATTGCTCGTCGCCGGACTGAGAGATACGCTGACTGCTGACTTGATGCGTTGCGTCACGCAGGCTGGTTTCCAGATCGGCGATGATCTCCGGATCGCGCACTCGGACGCTCATCGAGATCAAGCCGCGAGACCCGGCGGAGGGCGCCATCGTGATGCGCTGCACGACGGCCTCGTCCGCCGACGGGAATTGTTCCGAAAGTCGACGCAGCTCGTCCAGCCAATTGATCTCGCTTGCCTCCCAGCGCTCGACGGCGTCCAGGACGACGGTTTTGGAGCGAAGCTTCTTGCGTAGCTGCTGTTGAGCCGCGACTTCCGCGGCGCGGTCCCGGGCAACCTGAGTAAGTTCGACGACATCACGCGTCAGCGTCCACGCGATGGCGGCTAGCGCGGCCGTGCCGAGGACACTGTACACGGCGATCTTCTTGCCCCACCGAGGCGGCGGTGGGGCCTGTTTGGGATTTGCGAAATCCAGAGGTGCCGCGTGGTCGAGGAAATCCCAGAGCATCCCGATCAGCGCGGCAAAGCGATGCGTTCGTTCAGGCCGCTGGCCTCGACGCAGCTCGATGCCCGCGAGCGGGTCGAGTACCGAGACGGTCAGCTGCAAGTCGTCGGCCAACGCCTCCACAAATGGGCTGTTACGTTCCAAGTCCGCGAACATGTAGACGTGCTGAATCTCGTCCTGCGAATCGTCCTGGCCCGCCGACCGCGGCGCGACGAACAAGGTTCGGCGGATCTCGTCCGACAGATGGCCCACATCTTGCGCACCGTTCTCATCGGTTGCCAAGTGGACGCTGCGGGTAAAGGTGATCTGCGCGCCGTCCAAAACGGAAAGGTCGGCATTGGAATGCATCAAGTTCAACAACAGCGACGCCTCGGGCAGGTTCTTGACCTGTCGCCGGAACAGCGACGCGACGGCCAGCGAGCGAATCACGATCTGAGCCGGTGTGTGCTTGAGCGCCTCCGATATCGTGTTGAGTGTGGCTCGCGTCTCCGGACGCAAAGCGCCCACTTCGACCTTGACCCCGCCGGTTGGCTGCGTGCCAAGCACGCGGTAGTCGACCACCACGTCGTCCGGCAGATCGCTTAGCTGCAACGTGACCTCGTTGCGGACCAAAACCGGCAACTCGTCCGGCTTCGCGGGCGGCAGCTCTAGCGTGATCAACTCGACCTGCGAACGTGGTGCACCCAGCAACAGCTCATAAGGTCCCACGCGGCGCCGCTGCAACTCGTCTGCCAATTGCTGGCTTGCGCTGGCCAGTGTCGCCTCGCCGATCAAGGGAATACTAAAGGCGTCCAGCAGCTCGAATCCTCCGCGCAACCTCCGCGCGACCACGGTCAACAACTCGTCGTGATCCCAGGCCACGGCGACCAGGTTGCGCGAATAGCGGAGACGTGAAGGGCGACTCATCGGGCGGTCGTTCGACTAGAGAGAATTGCGGACCGGACGCGCGAAGGGCAGGGGTGGGGTCGCGGCATCGGCGGGTTGCGCGGGCAGGGGTGACACCAGTTCACTCCAGCGAAATGCCCGGCCCAGTCGGCGTAGGTCCCTGTAATATATCGTAGGAACCTCTTCGCCTGTACCATCAACGACGATTTCATGCCGCATCCAGGGAGACCGGGCGTCGTAGTAAGCGACGATTTGCGCTTCGAGCATGTCTCCGCCGACCGTCACGTCGGCCCACAGGGAACGCATCGTTTCCAGGTCCACGATCTGCTCGAGATACATCCAGACGGGATGCGCCCTTTGACCCGGCTCGCTTGCGCGCTGAGCGCGGGCACTGATCAGCCGATCAACCTGCTCGGCCGTCAAGTTCGGGATTCCCAGCAAGACAGGGCGGGCGGCCAGCATGACGTTGATTTGTCCCGTGAGCCGCGGCGCGGGATCGGTGGTGGTGCGATCACAAAACTGAACAAGCTGGCTCAGGGACGCCGTTTCGCGGGCCGAGAGCGGGCTGCGGTACGTCGTCGCCTGTTCCTCGTCGTCACTCGCTTCGTTCGGAATCCGCACCGTGGCGTCGATCACATCGAGCGGCAACTCAAGCCGATGCGTCGCGGCCCGCGTTGTGTCGACGGCTGCGATCGAAGCCGGATCGGCGCCGTCAGTCGAGTTGCCTCCCGGCCCGTACTGACGCAGCGCGATGACGAAATTCGCAAGCTCCGTGTCGAACGCCGTCGTGAGCTGCTGCTGAAGATTCGCCAAGTCATCCTGATTCAGATCGATTCGGGGTTCACCCAGCGCATTCTCGTTGCGTTCGGCGCTGTCGAGCGTCAGGTAGGCTGACCAGGGCGGGGCCGGTGTGAGCCACGCGTCGGTCGCTGGCGCCTCCAAAGGAGCGACGTCAAGCGGCGTTTCGTTGCCAGGCGCCGGGCCCTGAGTGGCCAGCGGACCGTCGGGGGCAACCACCGGGAACGGTCCATCTTGCTCTCCCAAGACCTGCCAGGCCGATACGCCGCGGATCGCCAGCAGATCGTCGATTCGATCCGGCACTCGATTGGGTGGCTGCCGCGGCGGACTCAACCCCAGGTAGAATTCGGACTCGGCACCGAACTCGCGTGGCACATCGTCGGCATCGATCCAGTCCAGCAAGGCGTCGGCCGCCGCGTCGGTCATGCCCGGCAATTGAAGCAGCGCCATTCGCGCGGCGCCGGGTGATTGCTGATCCCACCGCAGCAGCGTCGTCAAGGACAACTTCGAGCTGGCAAGCGTGACGCCAAACTGAAACACCGGTTGAGCGGATTCCGGCGTGTAGCGCGGCGACAGAACACAAAAGCGGCCATGGCGGCTGCCGCCCAGGTCCGAGTCGACGATCACGTCTCGGAAGAGTGAGCTGTTCTGTTCGATCCCTCCCCACGCCTCGCGTTCGTCGCGCGGAAGAGACGCCAGTTCCTGGATCAGCGCGACGGCGGAAGCCGCGATCTGATCCACCTGTTGTTGGTCCGCCTGCAAGTGAGCGACCCGGTTCTCGGACCGCATCGAGACCATAAAGCCCAGCGCTGACAGCGAAACCAGCGCCGTCACGACGGCCACGATCAGCAGAACCATTCCACGCCGAGGCGGATTGTTGCGGCGACATCGGCCGCCTGCTTTGTCTCGGCGCAACTCACTGTGTATCGGTGACAAACGTTTGTCATGGTGTCACCTCGACCGGCGGTTCGGAAGGATCCGGTGCGTCCGGCCCCAGCGGCGCGCTGCTCCGATTTGGAGGAGGCGAGCTCACCAGAATCACGTAGCGGTGATCCTGCGGGGGGCGCGTCTGTGCGGACCGCAGTGAATCATCGCCGGGTTCCAATGGCTCCGCCGGCATCGCGGTCTCGAGTGAAGCCGTCGCGCGAGGCGTTTCGCCCGGTACGCCGGGTTCGGTGTCGGGACTCGCGTCCGGCGCTGGGAGTTCGGCCGCCAGCTGAAAGCGCATCTCGATCGCCACGGGCAAGCGCCCCCCTTGCTGCCGCGAATCCCATTCGTCCTGCCAGCCACCGTTGTCGTAGTAGCGCAAGCGAAACGTGGCAACTTCGGGCAGGTAGTCGAGGTGCTCGGCCAATGGCCCGGCCGTCGTGACCGTCTCGACGTCGCCCGTGGCCGTCAAGTTCCGCGAAGGATTCGCCAGGGCATCGTCTGAAGCGATCGAACCGGAAAGCGGCACCGTGGATTCCGCGCCCAGGGCGGCATTCGCGGCTGGCGCCACGGGGGGATCCGGGCCGACTTGAGGCAATTCGGATCGAAGCAGGCCGACCAGATCGACGTCGCTGGCCATCATGCCCCGCAGCTCCGTCAAGCGGCCCATCGTCAGCTCGCAGCGGATCAAACCCGGCGGGCGATCGGTTCGCAAGGCGGTCGCGGCGTCGCTGAAGACATAGACGACGCGCCGCACGACGTCGGGAATCGCGGCGAGTTCGGCCGAGGGCTGCAGCGCTGGCGGACTGCGGCATGCCGGGCAACGCGGCGGGAACTCGATCCAGCATCAGCGCCTGCGAGTTTCCCAGCAGGAAAGACTCGGCCGTGAGCCACTCGCGGCGCACAATCCGGTCCGCGTCGGCCGACAAACTGGGGCTCGTACCCAAGGCGGCGGTGAGCGGCTGGAGTGACGCACGCATGTCAGCATTCGGCTCGTCCAAGAAATTCGTTGTCGGATTCGATTCGCGTGGAGACTGGAACGGGTCGGAAAACTCGGCGGCGTCCGAGCGGTCGGACTCGCTGCTCGCCCGCCCGTCACCCGCGTCGATCGCGCCACCCGCCGCGGACGAATCGGTGACCGCCGAAGCCGACCGGGAGAGCGTGTCCGCTTCGTCGTGCGCGGGGCCGGCAGGGCGCTGGCAGCTGCGCAGATCGTTTTCCAGGGTCCGCTGCAACGCGCGAATTAGCTGGGATTGCTCGGTTTGCTGTTGGCTTCGCTCCAAACGACCCTGAAAGATGCCCATCAGCATCCAGGTGGCGGCCAGAAGCGCGCCCATCAACAGCATCGCGAGGATCAATTCCAGCAGCGTAAAGCCGCGGCAGGATCGAAAAACGTGCCGTGATTGGCCCATCGTTACGGTTCCGTGACCAGCGGAGTGTCTGATCCTGTGGACGTGTCAAACGCCGTCTCCGTCGGCAGCTCATGCCGTACCCAGCGGACGAGGTGATATCGCTTGCGGGTGTCGACGCTGTCGACCGGTGCCGTCGTCAGCTCGGGCGACGCCACCGGGCCGGATGCGTCCAGCTGCCGCTCGACCACCGTGACCCGGATCGACACCAACTTGCCCAGACCGATCGGTTGGACACTCATCTGGTAGTCCCAGGGGCTCCAAAGATCGACGGGTTGGAATGTCTCCGAAGGCTCCCAGGGACGTTGTCCGGTGACGAATTCAAGCATCAGGTTGTGAGCGATTTCCTGAGCCTCGGAGATTTTCGTCGCCCGTTCCGCATGGCGGGCGCCCAGGTCAACCATCTGAGCCAGAATGGCGGCGCTGCCGGTCAGGACGGCGAGGGCCACGATAATCTCCAGTAACGACAGGCCTCCGCGCCGAGTCACTCGCCGCGCTGCCGGGGATCCAATCTGAAGCGGGAAGAAGTTATTCACGGTTCCAGCCGCTCGGTGGCTCGTGGTGGCGGGTTGCCGCGCGGCACGCCCGCTTCGTTCGCCGGCGTCGTTCGCTCTTCCAGAATCTCCTCACCCGCCGGCAGGGCCGGCGCCTGGCGAACCGGGCCGACACGAACGGTGCCCGTCAGACCACGCAGAAACACTTCGACTTGATAGCCATCCTCCGAGATCAGCGACCAACGTGCGTTCGATGTCAAGCCGTCCGGATAGAACCAGACCGGTTCCGACCAAGCGACCTCGACGACTTCACCGGCCGCGGGCAGCTGGCCGGGATCGGTCCCGTTGTCGAGGTCGGCCGATCCGGGCGGCTCGTTGGCGGGCGGCGCCAAGGGATCGCCCGCCGTCGGATCGAGGGCGGTGGCCGGTGCCGAGAACTGGACGCCGTGCGGCAAGGTCGCATGCAACTCGAGCGGCTGGACAGGAACGGTCGCGCTCACGTCCACTTGCGAGGGCCCCGCGAGCGACGTCGACGGATTGCTTTCCGGGGTGAACGCCGTGGGGTCGCCGGGCGCCGTGGGTTCGGCGAGCGAATCGGGGATCGCGCTGCGCAGGGAGTCGGACGGCGACGCGCCTTGTTCCGCCGCGCCGGCGGGCGAGAGGATTTCGTACTCGCCCGTCCCGGGTCGCCAACGCAAGCGATAGACGCGCGATTCTTCGATTGCCCTGAGATGCGTGTCCAGCAGCTTGGATGTGAAATCCTGGGCCGCTTGCTGAGAGAGACTTCGCGACCAGGGCCGCATCAACGCCGGCCAGCTAATCCCGGCGATGACGGTCAGAATCGAGAGGACGATCATCACTTCGATCAGCGTGTAAGCTGGCCGGGCGGCCGGCGCGCGCCGGAGTCGTTCGCAAGATCGCGCACGGAGGAACATGTTGGCTTTCCAGCCGCTGCAAAGGGCGGCTTACGGCGTGGCGGCCAGCTCGTCACTGGAACCCGCCGGGGACTCGCTGTCTCCGCCGCTCGTCGTCCAGTTGGCGATATCATCTTCCGTGCTGTCTTTGCCGTCCGGCCCTGGCGACCAGATGTTCGGCGTGTCCTTGTTCTTGCCCTGGGTCGGTGGATACTCGTACCGATAGGCGTTACCCCAGGGATCAACGGGCAGCGCGTCTTCGCTCAGGTACGGCCCCGCCCAATTGCGTCCTCGGGCTTCGTCGGCCGGTCGTTCGAGGAGGGCCTTGAGCCCTTCTTCGGTTGACGGATACGAGCGATTGTCGACCTTGTAAAGGTCCAATGCCTGCTCCATGTTGTTGATTTGCGTGACCGTGATCTTCTGGTCGGCCTTTTCCTGAGTCTTCAGCAGACGTGGCCCCACCATGGCCAACAGCAAGACCAGGATGGCCAGGACGATCATGATCTCGACCAGCGTGAATCCGCCTCTCGTTCGTCGACGTTGCATTGTCGTTACCTCTCTCGATTGATTGATGTGGGTCTAAGTTTGGCCAAAAGCCGCCTGGATGCGGCTCGGCATGCGGCCTGGATGCCGCCTGGATGCGGCTCGGCGGGAGCCTCGCCCTCCCGGCAGGAGCCTCGCCCTCCCGCAAGGGGCTTGCCGTCCCGGGTAAGGGGTGTCTTCGCGATTGTGCAATCTCCTTCAGATGGTCGTGCTGGCCTCGATGATGGGCAACAACAAGGCGACCATGACAAACAGGATCGCGATGCCGATGGTGACCAGCATGACGGGCTCCACGAACCGAACCATCAGCGTCAGTTGCTTTTCAATTCTTCGATCGATGCTGTCGGCAATGCTGACCAGGACGGTGTCGAGCGTGTTGGATTCCTCGGCGATCCGAATCATCGCCATGGTGGCCGAGGGAATCAGTCCGCATTGGGCCAGGGGCGCCGAGAGCGTCTGGCCGGCCGAGATGTTTTCGGCGGAATCGAGCACGGCCTGGGCGAGCAATTGGTTTCCGACCGAGCCGCTGCTGATCTGAAGGGCCTTCAGAATGGGCACTCCGTTTCGCAGCAACGTGCCCAGCACGCGGCAGAAACGCGAGACGGCGGTGTCGTGAAAGATTTTGCCCGCCAGCGGCAGCCGAAGTTTCACCTTGTCGGACCACGCACGGCCAGCGGGTGAGCGGAGCGCCTGGACGATCCCCATCACGAGCGGCACGAGGGCGATCAGGACGATCCATCCGTAAGTCATCAGAAAGTGACTCGTGCCCAACAGCAACTGGGTCGCCGCGGGAAGTCCAGCCCCCTGGCTCTCAAGGCGATTGAAGAGGCTCTCGAACTTGGGCACGAAGAAAATAATGAGTCCCAGCGTGACGATGGTTCCCACCGTCATCAGAATCACCGGATAGATCATCGCCCCCTTCACGCGGCTTTTGAGTTCCTCTTGGAGTTCCAAGAAAGTCGCCACGCGAGTCAGGGCTTCCTCCAGAAAGGCTCCTTCCGAGCCTGCCCGAATCATGCTGACGCTGAGGTTCGAAAATACCTTCGGATAGCGGGCGACGGCCTGATCCAAGGCCTCGCCCTCGGCCACGTGGTTGTGAACCTGCTGCATGACCGCCTGCAAGGCCGGGTTGGCCGACTGGTCTGCCAGAAGCTTGAGGGCTTCCAGCAGCGGCACACCGTTCTGCAGCAGGTCGGACAGCTGCGTGAGGGCGCTGGCAACCTGTTCCGCTTTGACGCGACCTGTCCGCTGCAATGCGGAAATCCGCGGCTGAACCTCGCGATCGGTCAGAGTCAGCGGATACAACGAACGCTTCGAAAGGAACGCCAGCGCATCGCGCCGCGTCGCGGCATTCAGCTCGCCCTGAACGTCACGGCCATCAAGTCCTCGCGCGATGTAGGCAAAGGTGGGCATGGCGGCTCAATCCGCTTTCGTAACGCGTAACACCTCGGCGATCGTCGTGATCCCTTGAGCGACCTTGTGCCAGCCATCCTGACGCAAGGTCCTCATGCCGGCGGTCATCGCGGCCCGTTTGATCACGTTCGACGGCTGTCGCTCGCTGGCCAATTGTCGAATCTCGTCATTGGCGACCAACAGCTCGTAGATTCCCAGACGGCCTGAATAGCCGGTGCCGCGGCACTGCCGGCAGCCGACCGCACGGTAGAGCTTCCGTCCGGGTGAAAACATCTCGTTCGTCGGGAAGTCCGGCGGAATCTCTTCCGAGTCCGGCTGGTAGATCTCCCGACAATGACGACACAAAGTCCGGACCAGGCGCTGCGCCATCACGCCTTCGATCGTGCTGCTCACCAGAAACGGCTCGACCCCCATGTCACAAAGTCGCATGAACGCGCTGGCGGAATCGTTCGTGTGCAGCGTGCTGAACACGAGGTGGCCCGTCAGCGACGCTTGGGTTGCGTTCTCGCCGGTTTCCAAGTCGCGGATCTCGCCGATCAAGACCACGTCGGGGTCGTGCCGCAAAATGCTCCGCAGGCTTGTCGCAAACGTCAGGCCGACTTTGGAGTGCACCTGGATCTGATTGATCCCTTCGAGCTGGTACTCGATCGGATCCTCGGTCGTAATGATCTTCGTGTCTTCGCTCTTGATCTCGTTCAGCGCGCTATAGAGCGTCGTGGTCTTTCCCGAACCCGTCGGTCCGGTGACGAGAATGATGCCGTGCGGCAGACGGATCAAACGCCCGAAGTTTTCGTGGACATCCTGAGGCATGCCGATGTCGCGCAGCGAAAAATGCATTCGCTCTTTGTCCAAGACGCGCATCACGATCCCTTCGCCGTGCAGCATCGGAATCACCGAGACGCGGATATCCACCTCGCGCCCGCTGACCCGCAGCTTGATCCGTCCGTCTTGCGGCACGCGCTTCTCGGCGATGTTCATCTTGGACATGATCTTCAGACGACTGACAATCGCCGCATGGAAGCGGTTCATTTCGGAGGGTGTCGGCTGACGTTGCAGCACTCCGTCAATGCGATAGCGAATCTTGATACCCGATTCCTGGGCCTCGATGTGGATGTCGCTTGCGTTCAAGTGCACGGCTTCATTCAAGATCTCGTTGACCAGGCGGACGACCGAGGCCTGCTGTGCCATCTCGGACGCTTCGCTATCGTCAAACTGGACCTCGTCCAGCATCTCGACGCCGTCGTTGGAACTCTGTGCCAACAAATCGTCAATCGTTTCGGCGCCCACGCCCAGCTGCGATTTGATCAGCTTGTCCAGCTCGTCCGCCGGAGCCAACAGGGGCGTGACACGCTTACCCAAAGCCGCACTGACCGCATCGATCGCGTGCAGGTCAAACGGATTCCCGGTGACCAGCAGCAGACCATCGTCGGATTCGCCCAGCGGAAATACGCCGTAGCGATGAATCAGCTTGGCTGGAAAACTCGCCAGGACGTCGGGGTCCGCCTCACACTGACTCAGGTCGACGACCTGCATCCCCAACGCGTTCGCCAAACTTGCCAACGCCTCGTCGGCCGACGCCAGATCCAGATCGACCGCCACATCATCCAAGCTGCCGCCGCGAGCGATCAATTGCCGCGCCCGCTGCAGCCGGCTGGGACTGACGACGATCGAAATCGGACTGTGCTGAACAACAAGGGTTGCGCTCATGGTTGCCACTCGGTGCAGGCCGACCTCAAGTCGGCGTCAGCTTTCGCTTGGAATCAGGATCGTCAAGCGAAAGTCGGTGTAAATCAGGTAGGGTCGGCAGGTGGGACGATTTGCGGGTCGACTCTTCGGTCTCGGGCTGATGAAAGCTGCGTCGTTTCAGTCTCGAGTCGGTGGGAGTGGGTCGCAGGTGTGTTCCGTTGGGTAGGCATGAATTGGCACTGCGGTCCGGTTTCGCCCACCCGGGGCGGACGCTCCGCGCAATCCCAATTCCGCTCGTAGGTTAGTAGCTTACCCCGCTGACGTCAAGATTCGTCTCTTCGCGGCGTCGCTCGGCGTGCCGTTCGTCGTAACCCACTATGGGGGACATGCTAGCGTCAGTTTGAGCATACGTAGATGGGGGTCCGCGGAGTCGACGGGCCAACGGGAGACGAATCCGACGCCTTCGCCCGACGCCTTAGCGGCGCCGATTCGGCCGCAGCAGCTCTTGAATTGCCTCCTCGAGTTGTTCGACGTTGATTTCTTTGAGCGTCACGATGCCGATCTCCCGCGAGTCATTCTGTCTAGCATTTTCGTCCAGTTGTTTGATCAAGGCCGCGACTTCATCGCTTAACTGGCTGGGTGCCAAGACGACGATTGAATTGGTCACCTGGTCGACCTCCAAGGTGAGGAGCGGCCCGGAGGTGGCGGCGTTCACTTGCCGCAGCAGCGTCGCCACCTCGCGCGAGATTCCCTCCGGGATGTCCAATTCGACACCGCGGCCTCCTCCCGACTTCAACTGCGTTTCGTAGACCCCCTGAAGCAATTCCAAGACACGTCCGGCCTCCAGATACCGAACGGCGACAATTTTTGGGCGGGCGTTGGCCAAGGAGTCGGGAACATTGGAGGAGTCGAGAACGCGGAGCAGTTCGCCGATCACGGCACGGTCCGCGGCGCGCCCGTGAACCACGACCGCATTGAGTCGTTCATCGGCGACCATGGCGACCTTTCCTAAGATGGCCCGCGTAGTGAGCGGCATCTGTTCGAACAACTCGGTCAGCAGTTTGGCCACATTCGAGGCGCCGGCGTTCCGCAGCGAGTAGACGGCGAAGTTCCCGGCGCTGGCGTCACTGAGGCTTTGGCGAGCGAGGGTCCGAAACAGGATTTCAGCCTGGATCAAGGCCTCTTCGTCGTCGGACATGAGCGTGACCGAGCCCGCATTGGGGACGATCACGAGGGGTGCTTTCGTACGGACCTGGTCGGGTGGGCGGACCTGGTCGGGCGGGTCGTTTGATGTCTGATCGGAAGCGAGGTCCTGTCCGTCGTCGACGTCGAGTGGGACCTGGACCGTCACCGGACGCGTTGTGAGCTGGGTGGAGATTCGGCTTTCGCGCCGCGACGACTGTGACTGATCGGCGGGTGCCGAATTCGGCGAGTCCTTGCCCGCAGGTGACGAGGAATTGTCATCTTCGGGCGCGGCGGGCGATGGGGCTTCTTCGCCCGTATCAATCGTCTCGATCTGCGGCGTGACGGACTGCAACAAGGGACGGGGAGTTTCAGGGCGGACCACTTGCAGCCGATTGTCGCGCAATTGCGACCAAATCCGCTCGACCTGCGAGACGGCGTCATCCAGATCACCGCGAAACGGGACAACTCGAACGCCTCGCTGAGCACCACCTCGTGCGGCGGGCGAGATTTCCCCCATTTTCTCCAGCAGCTGGCGGACCTCGTCCAGTTGTTGCCGCGTTCCTCGGACGAACAGCTGTTGCGTTTCGGTGTCGCCGTTGGCGATGGGCCGCGAGGGCGAATCGGCGAACAGGCGATCGATCGCAAGTTCGATCGAGAACGGATCGACGCTTTGCAGTGGGAAGACCTCAACCAGAAACGGCTCGCTTTGAATCTGCTGAACGGCCGCCGCCAGAATTTGATGTTGCGAGCTGGTGGCGACGGCGATCAGTTGTTTGGTTTCGGCGCTGAGCGAAAGATCGACGGGGGGCTGCTGATTCTGGAAGAGCGTTTGGAGGGTCGCCAGCAGCGTCTCGCCGCTGGTGGTCTCGAGCGGGTAGACGACCAGCCGGCGGTCCTCGTTCAGGGCCGCGCCATTTTCGATTTGCGAGACGATCTGGGCGATCGTGCGCTGCTCATCCGGCGGCGCCTTCACCAGCAGGCTGCGATTCGTCGGATCGGCCGTCAGGCTGACTTGGGGGCTGCGTCCGTACATCGTCTGCAACGATTGCAAGACGGACGTCAGATTGGACTGCGTGATCGCGTAGGCCTGCAGGACCGGTTCCTGGGTATTACGTTGATCCATTTGTTCGACGGTCACCTTGATGCGTTCATGTTCCGTCGGGGTGGCGGTGGCGACGAGCGTGCGGTTGGCCGGGTCGCTGGCGAAGACGGCATCAGGCAGGAGGGCCTCCAGGACCGTCTGCGTCGCCCCGACGTCCCCGCGCTGCAGCGCATAGCGCGCGTCTGCCGGTCGTCGTCGGGCGGCATGTCGAGATCTTGCACCGTGGCCTGGACCCGCTGCTGGTCCTCGGCCGAGGCACTGACGATCAAGGCGCGATTCGCCTCGTCGGCGGCGAGCGTCGCTTCTGGCAAGACATCTTCCAGCGCGGCGCGCGGCCTCAACGTCGGCGAACTTCAGGCGGTAGACCTTTGTCTCCTGGCCGACGCGATCGCTTTGATCCATCTCGCGAATGACCTCCGCAACTCGTTCTTGTTCGTCGGGCCGCGCGGTGACAAGCAGCGTGTTGTTGCGGTATCCCGCGTCCACCGTGGCGCACGGCAAAAGGGTTCGTATCGCATCCCGGGCGGATCGTGCGTCGGCGAAGCGCAGCTTGTAGGCGCGCGCGACGAGGTTGGCGGGCCCGACCTGTTCGAGTTGCTTCACGACTTCGGCGGCCAACTGCTGATCGGCTTCGCTGGCGGTCACCAGCAACGTGCCTTGCTCGCTGTCGCCCCGGATCACCGCGTTGGGCAGGAGGGCATCCAAGGCGTCTTCCGCAGCCCTGGCATCCGACGCGACCAGGCGATAAACACGTGTCGCGAGGTCCTCCGAGTTGCTCTGGGAGAGTTGCTCGATGGCTTCCGCGACCCGCGCCTGATCGGCGGGATCCGCCGTGACCAGCAGCATCCGGCTACTGCGGTCGCTGGCGATGATCGCGTTCGGGACGAGTTCCTGCAAGGCGCTTCTCAGGCCGTAGAAATCGCGTGACCCGAGCCGATAGGCGCGGGTTTCACGGCGCGAATCCTGAGGCTGGTCGAGCTGGCTGACGGTTTCTTCAATCCGCTGATGTTCCTCCGGAAAGGCGGTCGCGATCAGGCTTCGCGTCGATTCGTCGACGGCAATCGTCGCGCCCGGAATCAAGCGTGCCAGGGCGGACTCGAGGGACGCCGGGTTGGCATGCGTCAAGCGATAGACCTTCGAGACGCGCGTGCGGACCGGGGGCAAGTCCTTGAGAATTGCGTCCAAGGCCGCCGACAGCGCTTGGTGCTTTTCCGCGGTCGTGCGCGCGACCAACGCGTTGCGAACGGGATCCGGCGTGAGCGTCACTCCCGCGACAAGCTCCGGAGCCAGCAAGGGCAGAATCACCTCCGGCGTGGTCGCTCCCAGCGGGTACACCCGCACGACTTGATCCTCCGTCGGGGCGGCTTGCTGAAAGGACTCGATCAGCCGCGCGACCTTGTCGTGCTCTATCGGCTTGGCCCACAGCATCAGCAGGCCGGAGTCCTCGTCACCCAAGGCGCGGGCGCTCGGCGCGATTTGCGGCAGCAGTTCTTCCACCTTGCTCAAGACATCCGGTCGACTGCGATAGGCCCGCGCCGTCGCGTCGCCCGCTTGCGCGTCGCCCGCCTCGATCTGGTCAATCGCGCGCTGGATGATTTGGTGAGCCGCGGCGGTGGCCCAGACCATCACCTGTCGGTCGTCATCGGAGACGGACGCCTCGGCGGTGGGCGCGATTTGGTCCAGCATCCGCGTCAAGTCGCTTGGCGAAATGCGACTGACCGAATACACCCGCAGCGAGGCGTCGCTGCTGTCTTCGGCCGGTGCCACTTGCTCGACCGTCTGCTGGATGATCGCGTGTTCTTCGGGCGTGGCCCACACAATGATCGCGCGGCGATCTCGGTCGGGCACGATCCGCGCCCGCGGGGCAAGATCGTAGAACAGTCGGCGAATCCGATCGGGGTCGCGCGATCCGACGGAATAGGTCACCACCTTGCGCGCCCCGGCCGCCTCTTGTGAACGAAACTCTTCGACCGTCTTGGCCAAGGTTTCGTGATCCTGATCGGAACCCCAGGCAATCAGTGAGTTGCTATCGCGATCGCTCACCAGCGACATCTCGGGCAACAGCTGCTCGAACAGCCGCTGTACATCCCGCGCATCGACGTCGCCCAAGCGATAGCGCGCCATCCGGTTCTTGCCCGCGCCCGCCGGAGCGTCTAGCTGCTTGATCGCCTCGCCCAGGATCTGGTGTTGCTCCGGAGTCGTCCAGACCATGACCCGCCGACTCTCCGGATCGGCGATCGTCTTCGTGTCCGGGTACAGTTCGCTCAGCACCTGTTGGACGCTGGCGGGATCTCCTTCCTGAAGCGGATACGCGACCAGTTGCAGCGGCGTCGCGGATTCGGGTCCCGCCAACGACGCAAGCGTGGTGTCGAGCAGCTGCAACTGGGCGGGCGTTCCCCAGGCGACCAGCTCGCGAGGCCTTGCGTCATCGACCAATCGCAGCGATCCAAGTTGTTCGTCCAGCGATGGCTTGAGTGCCAGAAAACGCTCCTTTTGCGTGGGAGTCACGGAGAAGACGCGCAGCTGCTCCGTTTGCGTCGGAAACTCGCCTCGCAACTGCTCCAAGACCGTCTCGACAGCCGCCAGCTGCGCCGGGGTGCCTAGCACCAGCAGCTCGCTCGGCGTCCCCGTCTCCAGGATCTTCAGCTCGCGCAGGGACGGATCCAGTTGAAGATAGTTGCGCACAAACTGCTCGCGAAGAGGCGGGGTGACTTTCAAGCGACTCAGCGAGCGGGTGGGGGTCGGGGCCTGTGCCGACTCGAGCTGCTGAAGGACGTCCGCGACCTGGCGCTGTTCGGCAGGCGAGCCGATCACCAGCAGTCGGTTCCCGTCCGGATCGAGCGTCAATTTGGCGGCCGGGACCAGTGTTTTCAAAACGCTTTGGACTTGCGAGGCTTCCAGTGCCCCGAGCGGATAGGAGCTGATTTTTGGCTGCAGAGCCGGTTCGGCTTCCAGCTGAGCCAGAAACTGCCGCACGGCGTTTTGCTGTGCGGGACTGGCCACGAGGATGATTCGGCCCGCTTGGGCGTCGACCGATACCTTGGCCCGAGGAAACAGGTTCTGCACCATCGAGACAATGGCACTGGGGTCGCCCTGACGCAAGGTGTAGACGACCGGAATCTCCCGCGCCGTATCCTCGCCGTCGGCTGAAAGCTTCCGCATCGTGCTCTGCAGCTGCTCATGTTCGGCCGGCGTGGCGAAGGCGATCAGGCGCGGCGGGTCGGTCGCTCGGGACAACGTCGCCCCAGGGACGATCAGCTTCAATTGTTCCACCAAGGTCGCGGGAGTTTCGTCCGCCAACGGATAGACTTCCAGCCGCGGCCGCAGCTCCGCCGAGTTTTTCGTGGCGAGCTGCTCCAGCAACCGCACGATCGCTTCGTGCTGCTTTGGCGTGGCATACGCATTGATCTGGCCCGAGCGGCTGTCGATCGTCAACTTGACGTCGCCGATCAGGGCCCGGATCATCTCGGCGGCAGCGCTGGGATCCACGTCCTCGGCCGGATAAACAACCAGCTCGGGACCCGGTGGATCCGGCTTCTTGGGTTCCGGCTTGGGTGGCTGAGGCTCGGGGATCGACGAAATGATCGCATTGATCGCGGCGCATTTGGCCGGCCGTCGCAATCACCAGCAACTGACGCGTTTGTGGCAGTGGCGTCGCGAGTCCATATTTACCCAGCAGCGGCGTGATCTCGGTTTGGACCATTTCCACCGGACGCTTGCCCAAGGGGAACATCACTTCGACCAGTTCGAATTGTCCGTACTTATCCAAGTCTCCCAGCTCGATGCGCGGAATCAGTCCCTCCGGAATCCCCTCAGTCAGGTCCGCGCAGATCAACATTCGATCGCGCCGAACCAGGCTGAATCCGCGTGTCGTCAGCACTCCGTTCAACAGATCGAGCGCCTCGGTCGGCGAATAGGCCTTCGTGTCGCTGTAGGTAAACGTGCCTTGAGGCAATTCGTTGACCACCAACGACAGATCTGCCTGCCGAGCGAACCAATCCAACACATCCAGCCACTTCTGCTCGCGGAAGGCAAACTGCAACTCGGGCGTTTTCGGTTGGGACGTGTCGGCTGCGTTGGTGCTTTCGGCTGCGTTCGTGCTGTCGCCTGGGTTGGCGGTGTCGCTGGCCGGTGCTTCGACTGCCCCAGCGGCGGGAGGCGGCTCGGCTTGTTGGGCGAGGGCCGGGACTTCCGTCAGCAGGGCCAGCGAAACGCTGCAGAAGACAAACCACGATTGAGCTCGGGAACGTCGCGCGGGCATCCGAGTTGGACTCCAGGCAGGTAAAGTCAGCGACCGCTTGACAAGCGAGGTCGGGTGGGACTGTTCATTAAAGGCGATGGGGGCGGCGGCGTAAAGCTGAAACTGGATCGGGTGTCTCGTGAACTTGACATCCGCGTTCGCTTGGCCGTGGCCGCGCGGCGGCGCGCTAAATTCGCTGGCCGAGTCGTTCGGCCAGTCGCAGCAGAGCGCGGCTGTAGTCGTTCGGATCCAGGTGGACGTGCAGCAGACTCGGGCCCGAGCGGTCGTCCCATGCGCGGCGGAGCGCGGCGTCGAACTCGCCCTCGGTCCGAATCTCGTAGCCCGTTCCTCCCCCGTAGACGTCCGTCAAGCGACTGTAGTGCCAACGTTGGATCTCGTTGAACTTCCAATCGCCGGCGTGCAGCTTGCGTTCGGTTCCGTAACCCGCGTTGTCAAGCACGATGATCACGGGGTCGAAACCGTGGCGAATGAGCGTCGAAAGTTCCTGGCCCGTCATCTGGAAGGCGCCATCCCCACAGATCACCACCACGCGGCTGCCGGGCCGCGCGAAAAGGGCACCGACGGCGGCCGGTACGGAAAACCCCATGGAGGTGTAGTAGGCCGGGCTGATGAATTCGGTTCGCCCGCGAATCTGCAGCTCGGTCGCCCCGAACAAGGAGTCGCCGATGTCGGCGATCACGATCGTGTCCTCCGTCAACTGCTCGTTCAACCGAGCCAGCAGACGGGTAAGCGTCACTTGGTTGTCCGGCTCCAACGCGAAGGGTTCGCGGCGGGGGCGGAGCGAATCGGGCAGCGATCGGCGCGTGGCATCCGGAGGTGTTTGGATCAGGCCGTGGAGAAAATCAGGCAGCCGGACCTGGTGATAGTGGTGATAGTGAATCCGCAATTGTTCGCTCGTGGCATAGATGCAGCGACCCGGATCCAGATTGGCCGTGAAGATGCCCAGATTGATGTCCGTCATGAACGTGCCCAGCAACAGCAGGCAATCGCTCTGTTCGACGTAGTCCGTGACGGCCTGCCGACCCATCGCTCCTTCGTACAGGCCGACATACAACGGATGCGTTTCGCGAATCACGCTCTTGCCCAGCAATGTGGCCGCGATCGGAATCTGCGTCAATTCGGCCAGTGACAACAGTTCGTCTTGGAGTCCGAAACGGTGGATCTCGACGCCGGCCAGAATCAGCGGTCGCTCACAGGTCCCCAGCAAGTGACGCGCCTCGGCGACCGCTTCGCGCAGCGCCCCGGCGTCACTTTCCGACTCCGGTTGCTGAAACGCATGACCGATCTGTGGCACAACGTCGACCATGTCTCGCGGAATCTCGAGGTAGACGGGCCGCTTGAAGCGTGAACAGGCATCGAGGACGCGATCGATTTCGCGAAACGCCGAGACCGGATCGGACAGCTCGGCACTGGCCACGCAAAGCTTTTCAAAGACGTCGATCTGCGTGCGCACGTCGCGGACCATGTGGTGCAAAAGCGGATTGCTCGATCGCTCGGACAGTCCCGGCGAACCGCTGATGACGACCACGGGCGATTTCTCGGCATAGGCGCCCGCCACCGAATTGCAGACGCTCAGTCCTCCCACGCAATAGGTCACACACAGGGCTCCCATCCCATGGACACGGGCGTAAGCGTCGGCCGCGAAGCCGGCGCAGTCCTCGCGCGTACAGCCGACGACGTCCAGCCGGCTTTGCTCCAGCTGCGCGTAGAACGAGAGCACATAGTCCCCGGGAATCCCAAAGACGTGACCGATGCCATAGTCTTCCAAACGCCGGATCAGGTATTGGCCGATCGTCAGTCCCTGGGGTAGGGCTTTTGCCGCCATCGGATGGCTCCGCGTGTTCAGGATCAGGCGCCCAACCGCATCTTAGCAAAATCAGCCAAGCGGCTGCCGCACGTGATCCGGCCGGCTCGTGCCCCGGGAGATCGGGGATCCGAGCTGACGTTGCAGCGACCTGGCCTGCGGGCGGCGCGGGGCGGTGAAGTGGCGGACCTGAACGATGAAGGCAACCGCCGCCACGAGCAGCAATCCCAGGGTCAGCAGCCCCAGCAGTTTGCCTTGGACGCGCCGCGGATCGCTCAACCCGACCAGCGCCGCGATGGCCGCAATGCCGAACGTGATCGTGGACACGCCTCCCCAGACGAACGTCCACGGCGAGTCCGGCGCGGTTCGATAGGCCCACCAGGCCGCGGCCCAGCACAGATAGGCCGCGCACGTGACCAGCAGGCTCACGAGACTGGGCCAGTTTCGCAGCTCGGTGTCGGTCGAGCCGCTCCGATGCGTCAGGATCCAGGCCCAGAAGCCGACGAAGGTGCCTGAGCAAAACAGCACGATCAAGCTGCGGCGCAGGTCGAACAGCCCCACATCCGTGAAGATCCCCGTGGCTCCGATCGCCAGATAGATCCCCCAGCCCGCCAGGGCGCCGGCCAAGCCCCACAGCAGGCGGCGGGTCGCTGGCGTCGAGACGGGGGCAGGCATGGGGTGGACCCGCGGGAATCAGATCTTCTTGAGGATCGAGAATTCGTCGAGCGTCACGGTCGTCAGCTCGCCATCTTCCCGACGCAACACGATCACGTCGCTAAACACCTTGTCGTCGCCGTTGCGGCGGAAGTGCAGCCCATGGCGACGCCGCTCGGCCGCAACGACCGTCCCGACCGTCGTCGACGGCCAAGCTCGAAACCCGACCCTCACCTCGTGTTGAAGTTCCACGCGATCCCCGGGCTGGAGGCTCTCAAAGACCTTCAGCATAGCGGCCTGAATTGCCTTCATCTAAACCTCTTTGGCGTCGATCCAAGTCATCAGTCGGCGGAGCTCGCGGCCGACGCGTTCCAATTCCAGGTTCCGTTCCAGCCGCCGCGTCGCCTTAAAGGCCGGGGCGCCGGCCTTGTTTTCGAGGATCCAGTCGCGGGCGAATTTGCCCGTCTGAATTTCGTTGAGGATCTTCTTCATTTCGGCTCGCGTTTCGTCCGTCACGATTCTCGGCCCGCGGGTGTAGTCGCCGTATTCAGCGGTATTGGAAACACTATAGCGCATGTAGTTCAATCCGCCCTGATAAAACAGGTCGACGATCAACTTGAGCTCGTGCAGGCATTCGAAATAGGCCATTTCCGGCTGGTAGCCGGCTTCCACCAAGGTCTCGAAGCCCGCCTTGACCAGCTCGCTGACGCCGCCGCACAGCACGACCTGCTCGCCAAACAAGTCGGTCTCGGTTTCTTCGGCAATCGTCGTCTCGATCACGCCGGCGCGAGTTCCCCCGATCCCCTTGGCGTAGGCCAGGCCCAGCTGTCGCGTGGTTTCGCTGGCCCCCTCGCCGAGTGCGATCAGACAGGGCACGCCGCCCCCTTTTTCGAACTCGCTCCGCACCAGGTGGCCGGGGCCTTTCGGGGCCACCAGCAGCGCATCAACGCCCTTGGGCGGCACGACTTGTCCAAAATGGATGTTGAATCCGTGCGAGCACATCAGGATATTGCCCGCCGTCAGATTCGGCAGAATGCTCTCGCGATAGACGTCCGCTTGGACCTCGTCCGGCAAGAGAATATTGATCATGTCCGCCTGCTTGGTCGCTTCCGCCGCCGAGACGGGTTTGAAGCCATGGCTGATCGCCAGGTCATAGTTCGGGCCACCCGGCCGTTGACCGACCACCACCTTGCATCCGCTGTCGCGGAGGTTTTGCGCTTGAGCGTGTCCCTGCGAGCCGTAGCCCACAATCGCAATCGTCTTCTCCTTTAAAAGGGAGAGGTCCGCGTCCTTGTCATAGTAGATTTTGGCCGGCATACCGGGGTACCTCGGAATCGTCTAAGAGTGAGAGAAATGTTCGGGATACCGTCGAGCCTGGTCCAGAATCGACGGTCTGCGGGAGGCCTCACCCAACCAAGTCCTGGGCCCGAAAAGTCCTGGGCCCGACAAGTCCTTGGCCCGACAAGGTTGGCGGCCGCCTCGGGCCGGAGAGTCACCTATTTTGTCTGCTTGAGCGACTTCTGCATCGATCCATCGCTGGGCGCGGCCCCGGTCGCCTCGGGACGCTGCGGCGTGTTACGGACCATCGCAATTCGACCCGTCCGGACCAGTTCGGTGATGCCGTAAGGACGCATCCGATCCACAAAGGCCTCGATCTTGTTCTCGCGGCCCGAGATCTCGATCATCACCTCGTCCGGTCCGACGTCCACGATCCGTCCACGAAAGATATCCGTCAACTCGCGGATTTCGCTTCGCTTACTGCCGGGGGGAGCCTTCAGCTTGATCAACATCAGGTCCCGCTCGACGTAATCCTGTGAACTGACGTCGACGACTTTCACGACCGTCACGATCTTTTCCAGCTGCTTGCGAATCTGCTCCAGCACCCGGTCATCCCCGACCACCACGAACGTCATCCGCGAAAGATCGGGTTCTTCCGTCTCGCCCACGGCCAGCGAATCGATGTTGTAACCACGCGACGCCAGCATCCCCGAGATGTGAGCGAGCACGCCGGGAACGTTTTGGACGACGGCGGAAAGGACGTGACGCATCGGACCTGGGAACCTCAACGGCCAAAGGGAAACGAGCATGATAGTCCCGCCAGAAACAATGGGCAAGTCCGCGGCCAAGCCGGCCTGCCAGCATTGCCGGCGGGTGCCAGCATTGCCTGCGGGGCGGTGACGGCTCAGCACCGGACACGCGGGCTCCGCGGTCGGTTCGCAACCGGCGCGGCGGGATTCGGCGAAACTCGCTAGAATACAGGCTTGGCCCGCCAGGGATGAATGGTCCCGAGGCCAACCCAGTCCGCCAAATCAGCGGCGCGATTCAAGTCATCTGCCCCGGGACGTCGACCATGAACAAAGGCTCTAGCCGGACCCTGACGGCTCCGCCCAACTCGTCTTCCGCCGCTTCGGCACGCCCCGCAAACCGACGATCCGAGTTGCCGGTCGCAACCCCATCGGCCCGGCCGCCGCACTTGCCGGTTCCACGTCCCGCAGATGCTGAACCCATGATCTTTCGCGTCGATCTCGATCTGTTTCGCGGGCCGCTCGACTTGCTGCTCTACCTGGTTCGCAAGCACGAACTGGACGTGACCCAGATCCCGATCGCGCCGATTGCCGAGCAATTCCTCGATTACCTGGCCGTGCTGGAACAACTGGACGTCAACGCCGTCGGCGATTTTCTGGAAATGGCCAGCCTGTTGATCGAGATCAAATCCAAGCTGGTGCTGCCCCACACCGATGACGAGTCGACCGAAAGCGACGAGTCGTGGGAGGATCCGCGCCAACAATTGGTCCAGCAGTTGTTGGAATACAAGCAGTATCGGGACGCCGCCAGCATCCTGGAAGAAAGAGGACGCACCTGGTCCCAGTGCTTCACTCGAGTCGGGACCGACCTGCCGCCGCGACAGGTCGATCCGGCGGACCAGCCGATCCATGAAGTCGAACTGTGGGACCTCGTCAGCGCGATGGGCCGCGTGATTCGGGCCAACGAGTTGGCACAGCCGACCAACATCGTCTATGACGACACGCCGATCCAGGCCTACATGCAGCGTATTCACGAGCGACTGCGGCAAGACGGGCAGGTCGCGTTCTCGGACATGTTTCAGCCCAGCATGCACAAGTCGGCCGTGATCGGCGTCTTTCTGGCCGTGCTGGAACTGGTGCGACATCACTGCGTCTACGCCGAACAGGACGCCGCTCACGGAGAAATCTACCTGAAGCCCGGCGCCGAGTTCACCGACGATTTGGAGCTGGACGACGTCGACCAATACCAGGGCGCGACCGCCAAGCCGCGGTAGCCAACAACGGCGACCTCTCCCGCCTGGGCAAGGAGGCAGCACTTCGGGCCGACACGACGGGCCCTAACGCGCCGTCAACTCGAGGAATCGCTCGTACGCGTTGTCCCAGGGTGCCACGTCGGTGGGCTCGTAGCGCGTCAAGGGAAAGCTGGCGGCGATGATCTCGCGCGCTTGGGCGATGGAATCCAGGTCGCCGGACGCGATCGCCTGCAGCATCACGTTGCCCAGCGCCGTCGCCTCGGCCGGTCCCGCCACCACCGAGCGGTCGCAGGCCGTGGATGTCATTTGGCAGAGCTGCCGATTCTGGCTCCCGCCGCCCACCACGTGGATCGTCGACATCGTGCCGCCCGTCAGGTCCTCCAGCCAGGTCAGAACCGTCCGGTAACGCAGAGCCAGGCTCTCCAACGCACAACGGATGACCGCACCCTCGGAGTCGGGAATCGGTTGATGCGTCTCGCGACAGTAGCGGGCGATCTCGGCCGGCATGTCCTCCGGCGCCATAAACCGTGCGTTGTCCGGATCGATCAAGCTCCGTAACGGCTCGGCTTGCTCGGCCATCGCCAACAACTGGTCCCAGCTGGCATCGTGGCCCTGGCGAGCCCAGATGCGACGGCACTCCTGGATCAACCACAGCCCGTTGATGTTCTTGAGTAACCGAGTCGTGCCGTTCACGCCACCTTCGTTCGTGAAGTTGTACGCTCGACAGCGCTCGTTGATGATCGGCCCCGTCAGCTCCACTCCCATCAGCGACCACGTGCCACTGCTGATGTAACACCAGTCCGGATGTGCCGCCGCGCTGCTTTGCGTGGGTACCGCCAGAACCGCACTCGCCGTGTCGTGCGTCCCCGGAGCGATCACGGGGACGGCCTGCAGCCCGGTCGCCTGGCAAACGCTCGGCAGCAGTTTTCCCAAAATCGTGCCCGGCGGCACGATCGGTTGGAGAATCTCGGTTGGCAGCTTCAGCCGATTCAGCAACGAGCGGGACCAGTCTTTCGTGCGCGGGTTGAAGAACTGCGTCGTGCTGGCATCCGTCAGCTCGCTCGCCCGCTCGCCCGTCAAGAGCCAATTGAAGAAGTCGGGCATCATCAGCAGGCTGCTGGCCATCTCCAGGATCGGCGCCTGACGGTGGCGAAGGGCGAGCAGCTGAAACAGCGTGTTAATCTCCAGAAACTGCAGCCCTGTTTCCGCAAAGATCTCCTCCTGGGTGACCGTTTGTGTCGCCTTTTCGATCATGCCCTTGACCTGCGGGTCTCGATAATGAAAAGGATTCCCCAACAATTGGTTGTCCCGTCCCAAGAGCGCAAAGTCGACGCCCCAAGTATCGATTCCGATTCCCGCGATCTCGCCGCCGTGGTTTTGATCGGCGAGCCGGAACCCGTCCTGGATTTCGCTCCACAACCGCAAGACGTCCCAGTACAGATGGCCGGCCGTTGCGACCGGGCCATTGGGAAATCGATGAATTTCGTCCAGCGAGACCCGCTTCCCAAAGAAATGAGCTCCCAGTACGCGGCCGCTCGACGCCCCCAAGTCGACCGCCAAATACGTGCGCTTCCGCTGTGACATCGCTTTCCACCTCCCACCTGGAACGACTTCGGCCGGGATGGCGACCCTCGCCAACGATTGGGGCGGTCGCGCCAGCCCGGCGCCGCCCCGCGATCGCGACGCATCCTGACCTCCGCTCCGCGGAACGTCAAGTCCCGCGGCGTCCCTCCCCCAGGCCGGGGGCAGGGTGAAGTGCGAGCGCCCACCGTGCCGATAGTTGACTTAGTTAGTAAAGATTACTATGATTCCGCGTGCCAGGGGGCACATCCCGTGGCGGAGTGACCCTCCAAATGGGACTGTCCGGCTCGAGTCGGCCCGCCCACCGGCGCGCTGGTTTCCCTTCGCGGACGAGAAAGGCACTGACATGTCGAATGGTCTCAGCCTGATGGAACCCACGTTAAAGGACCGAGCGGACATGATTCAACCGGAGCAAGAACGGACGGTCGCCGAACGCCCCTCGGGAGGAGCGGGTCGTCTTGAGCCGACGCCGGAGTTTCTGGCCGAGCTCAAGGCCAAGAGCGACGCGTTGGAGACGGCTCATCCCCGCGAAATCCTGCGGCACGCGGTGGAGCGTTATGCGGAGCGGCTGACGATGGCCACGGCATTCGGACCGGAGGGGATGGTCATCCTGCACTTATTGGCCGAGATCGACCCGCAGGTCCACGTGTTCAACCTGGACACTGGCTACCAGTTCTCGGAGACGCTCGAGCTGCGCGACGAAGTAGCGCGTCGGTACGGGATCGAGGTGCAGATGATGCAGCCCGAGCTGACGGTGGAAGCGTACGAGCGACAGCATGGCGGCCCGCTCTACAAATCGAATCCGAACCAATGCTGCTTCGATCGCAAGATCAAGGTGTTACATCAAGCGATTGAAGGCAAGCAGGCGTGGATCAGCGCGATTCGTCGGGACCAGAGTGAGGACCGGCGGAAGGCGTCGATCGTGGGCTGGGACAAGAAGTTCAGCTTGGTCAAGATCAATCCCTTGGCGAACTGGACCAAGCAGGATGTCTGGCGGCTCGTGACGGAAGAGAACGTGCCCTACAATCCGCTGCACGACCGCGGGTATGCGAGCATTGGCTGCTGGCCGTGCACGCGAGCGGTGATGTTCGGCGAAGACGAGCGCGCCGGTCGTTGGAGCGGTCTGGCCAAAACCGAATGCGGGCTCCACACCACGGAATAATGCAGATCTCAGCCAAGACCGAATACGCGTGTATCGCCGTGCTGGACCTGGCGCTGGCCTACGGGACAGGCGAGCCATTGCAGGTTCGGAAGATCTCGGCGGCGCATGACATTCCTGCCGGTTTTCTGGTACAGATTCTTCTGCAACTCAAGACCGCGGGGCTGGTGACCAGCACGCGAGGCGCCGCCGGGGGCTACCGGCTGGCGCGGCCTCCGGAAGAGATCTCGATGTGGGACGTAATGAGCGTGATCGAGGGCGACATGCGGACGCAAGCCGCGACGCCGCGAAGTCCCGCGTCCGAGGTGCTCAATCGCACCTGGGAGAAGGCGGCCAGTTGCAGTCGTCGCGTGCTGTCGGCCACCGACTTCGCCAAGCTCGCCGAAACCACACGCGGCGCGGCCCACAACATGTATTACATCTAGCGACCCCGTTCAATCCACGAAGAAGTCCGGCAGCAGCTCGGTGTTGGGGTCGATGGCGTAGGGGGCGAAGTCGGTTGTGCCGGAATCGCGGAGGACGTCTTCGTCCAGCAGGAACTGGCCGGTCAGACTGCGGCTGGGCTGGGTCAGAATCCAGTGAGCGGCGTCGGCGACGATCTGGGGCTTGCGGCACCGCCGGATCGCGGACTCGCCGCCCAACAGGTTTTGGACTGCCGCCGTGGCGATGGCCGTCTTGGGCCAGAGGGCGTTGACGGCCACCCCGTGAGGTCGAAACTCTTCGGACATCCCGCGTACGCAAAGACTCATTCCGAACTTCGCGATCGAGTAGGCGAGATGCGGGGCGAACCAACGGGCCTGCAGGCTGAGCGGCGGCGCCAGATTCAGAATATGCGGATTGGCGGCCTTCCGCAGGTGGGGCAGGCAGGCCTGTGACGTCAAGAACGTGCCACGGACGTTCACTTCGTGCATCAAATCGAATCGCTTGACGGGTGTCTCGAGCGTCCCTGCCAAGAAGATGGCACTCGCATTGTTCACCAGCACATCGATCCCGCCGAACGTGTCCACGCCCTGCTGGACGGCGGCTGCGATCTGCTGCGGATCCCGCACATCGGTTTCACAGGCCAGCCCGCGGCCGCCCGCCTGCTCGATGGCGGCAACGGCCTCGTGAATGGTGCCGGGCAGCTTCGGATGTGGCTGGGAGGTCTTGGCGGCCACCACCACGTTCGCGCCGTCTTGGGCCGCGCGCAAGGCAATTGCCAAACCGATCCCTCGGCTCGCGCCGGTGATCAACAGGGTTTTGCCTTGCAACGAGTCCGGATCCTGGGAAGCCATGGGCGGGGACTTTCGCGGAAAGGTTGTGAGCGGTGCGCGAGTCGTTCACAATAACCGCCGAAACGGAACCTGTTAACCGGGTGGCGACCTTCGCGGCGGGCGAGTCGCGCCGCGAAGGAGGGGAGAAGTCACCGATGTTGCGACGCGCTGGGACACTTCGTGGGTCGCTCGGCAGCCTGTTACTCGGCAGCCTGTTACTCGGCGTCGGGGCCGGCCCGCTGGACGCGGACGACCCGCCGAATCTGCTCGTGATCCTGCTGGACGATCTGGGAGCTGCCGATCTCTCGTCCTACGGCGCGACGGATCTGCAGACCCCTCACATCGACCGTCTGATTGAGCGAGGCTTGCGCTTCGACCAGTTCTATGCCAATTGCCCGGTCTGCTCGCCCACTCGAGCGGCCCTGTTGACGGGATGCTATCCCGAATGCGTGGGTGTCCCCGGTGTCATTCGCACGCATCCGGAGGACAGCTGGGGCTACCTCGACCCCCAGGCGACGCTCCTGCCCTCCCTCTTGCGCCAGGTCGGCTATCAATCGGCTTGCATTGGCAAGTGGCATTTAGGGCTGGACGAGGCGAGTCATCCGCTCACGCGCGGGTTTGATTTCTTTCATGGTTTTCTGGGCGACATGATGGACGACTACTTCCATCATCGGCGCCATGGCGTGAATTATCTGCGGCGCGACCGCGACGAGATTGATCCGGAGGGTCATGCGACCGACTTGTTTACGCAATGGGCCTGTGCCTATCTTCGAGACCGTGCCGCGCTTCGAGACCGTGCCGCCGCGCCGCAGCCGTTTTTTCTGTATCTGGCTTACAACGCGCCGCACACGCCGATCCAACCTCCGCCCGATTGGCTGCGCCGCGTCCGGCAGCGTCAGCCGGAACTCGCGCCGCGGCGGGCGTCGCTGGTGGCGTTGATCGAGCATTTGGACGATTCGGTAGGGAAGGTGTTGGAGTGCCTGGAGCAGACGGGCTTGGCGACGAACACGCTCCTCGTTTTGACGTCGGACAACGGCGGTCAGTTGGACGTGGGCGCCCACAACGGGCCGCTCCGCGGTGGCAAGCAGAGTATGTATGAGGGCGGGCTGAAGGTTCCGGCTTGCTTCACCTGGCCGGGGCGGATAGCCGGCGGTCAACGGACGGACCAGATCGCGATCACGATGGACATTTTTCCGACGCTCTGTGCGGCGGCCGGCGCGCAGCCGCCGCCGACGATCGACGGCCGCTCGCTCCTGCCCCTCCTGCTCGGCCAATCCACCTCCGTCTCGGATGACGATCGCGAGCTGTTCTTTCACCGCCGCGAGGGCGGCATGCGTTATGGCGGTTTGACGATCCAAGCCGTCCGCCGCGGCGATTGGAAGCTCTTGCAAGACAGTCCCTTCGAGCCCCAGCGGCTGTACAATCTGCGCACGGATCCGCAAGAGCAGGTCGATCTGATCTCGCAACAGCCCGCCGTGGCACGCGCATTGGCCGCGGCGCTGCGTCGCCAAACGCAGCGCGGCGGAAGGGTGCCCTGGCAGCCGCCGGAAGACAAGGCGGCGCAAGAAAACGGGGCAGGGGGTCAGCCTGCCCCGCGTTGATCCTGTTAGCGGCCGTGATGCGACGGCGAGCGGTGATGGAAGAAGGCCAAGCGGCCGAATTCCGTTTTCGAGGCCGAGGCAATCGAGCTCGTCGAAATCACCCCCGCGACGATCAGTAATCCCAATAATAAAATTCGTTTCATTGTTTCCGCCTTCGAAACGTGTTGTCTGGGTCGGACGCCTGTGGCCGAGGACACACACCTCACAATGAATCCGACATGGCGTCTCCCACCGAAGATCCCTATGAAGCACTAAGCGTGCCAGCTCGTGTACGCGGCGAAGGAATGCGAATGATAATGCCGCCCTCGCTGCAATGTCGTTCAGATCGACCAACATCGCTCGGCGGAATCCTGCAAATTTCCGTCGACTCCCGGCAAATTTTTGCACCCCTGACTCCCGACCAATCGCACCCACGCTCCACGTCTCGAGCGGACAAGACAAGCGGGTGCGTCCCGAGTAGATTACCGTTATGAACACTTTCCGTTTCACGTTTGCCGTGGCGATCACCCTGTTGCGGGTTGCCCAACTGCCCGCCCAGACAACGCCGGGGGCGGTGGAGGTTCGCCAGGCGACCGAGGTGATCGACCGTTGGCGCCCCGATCAGCATCTCTATGTGAAGGGAGATCTGGGCGTCACCGCCGCGCGGTACGCCGAGCTCGAGTCTTGGCTCGACGAACATGGACCGCATTGGACGATTGTGCTGCTGCGCCAGGCCGAGGACGAATCCTACCGGGCGGCCGACGGCCGAACCTTTCGCGGGATGGACGCGGTGGAGCACGCTTTGGGGCACGGTCTGGCCAATCGGACTGCCTTCGGTCAGCTCGAACATCCGCAGACGCACGAGACGGACGGGGCCGTATTCGTGCTGTTCTTGCAGGAACGGAGGTTCAGTTATTTCGGATCAGACGCCCAGGATCGACGCGGGTTGGGCGAGTCGCATTGGCAGGGAGAACTCGATCGCCCGGCGGCGCGTGCGATGCAGGGTGGAGGACGGATTCTGGATGCCGTGAAGGACACCGTGACGCTGATCAATTCGCGGCTGGACAAGGCCATCGCGGCGGAGGCGGCCCAGCGTGAACGAGCGGAGGTCGAACGGCTGCGGGCGCGGGCGGAGGTTGAGGCCGATATCCAGCAGGCCCGCGAACTCATCGCCGCGGTCAGCGCCGCGGCCGTCCAGGTGCGGACCGAATCGCCGGCCGCGACGGGATCGTTGATCGCGCCGCCCGTCGAACCCTGGCAAGCTCAACTGGAGACGCTCGCGCAGCAACTCAACGACGAAAATGTCCGCACCAGCGGCCAGGCGACCTCGGCGATCAGCGCCGAGATCAACCGCTACCTCGATCTGTACGCCGCGCGCCAGTCGTTCGCGGAGTCGGCCAAGCGGCTCGACCAACGCCGCCAGGAGTTGGCTCGGCGCGCCGGTTCGCTCGAGGTCGTTCCGCTGCGCCAATTCGCCAGCTCGTTGTCCGCCGCTCAGAACCAGTATGCCCAGGCCGATCCTGAGTTCTTGTTGTCGTTGCGACGGGCCGGAGCCGCGCTGGATCAGGCCGAGTCTCAAATCGGGGCCGAAGAGGAACGCCAGAGGCAGCGGAGCGCCCGGCGGCAATTGATCCGGCGCACCGTCCTGGCGACGGTCCTGATCCTGGCCGTGGCACTGCTGATCGTCTTGATCTGGCTCAACCGCCGCCGAGCCGCCACGCGGTTGAAGGCCATTCGAGCGTTTGTCGAGCGTGAGAAGTCGGTCCGCGCGGAGATGGATCGAGTGCTCGAACTGTTTGATCGCAGTCGCGAAATCCTCGGCTCGCGGGATCGCGTCGTGCAGCGAGGATACGACGGCCAGACGCGAACGCTCAGCGACCAAACCTTCCAAACGGTCGACGACCTGCTGATCATGTCCAACGAGGTTGACCGCGTGATGGACGAAGCCCGCGAATTGATCTACCCGAAAAACCCGATTTCGCGCCTCCAAAGCCTCTTCAGCGGGACACGTTACGAACGAGGGATCAATCGGATTAGCGGCGAGCCCTTGCAGTTTCACGAGAATCAGGGGATCCCGGCGATCTTGCGGCCCGAGGTCGAGCAAGACGGTCCGCCGCCCGAGGTGGTTTCGCTGACCTTCGAGCAGGTGTTCTCGGCGTT
Source organism: uncultured Planctomycetales bacterium (assembly GCA_963826795.1). Lineage (GTDB taxonomy): Bacteria > Planctomycetota > Planctomycetia > Pirellulales > Pirellulaceae > CAWGYT01. Next base: position 372,819 of record CAWGYT010000003.1, read on the forward strand.
TCATGAGCGGGGACAGACGGCGACCAAGACGCTCGACAAAATCGAAAACTCCTTGCTCGAAGTCAACGACCAACTGAGTCAAGTCCAGGCGCGAATCGACGAAGCAACGCAGATCGAAAAGGATCTGGGCGAGGCACAGGAGGCGGACGGTTTTTTCGACGTCCCCAACTTCTTCGACGTGCTGCTGCCGTCGGCTCAGGCCGATCAGGACCAGGCGGATGAACTGGCCGGCGTGGATCCGGTGCGTGCGGTGGAAGGATTGGTCCCGCAGGCTTCCCGCAAGATCAACGAGGCGCTGGCCTTGGCCGGCGCGCTGCAAGCTGCCCGCGACGACGTCTTCCCAAGCTTTGACGAGCATGCGCCACGACTGCAGACGCTCGGTTACGACACCCAGTGGATTCAACAGACGGTGCAAGCCCTGGGCGAGACGGCCAACCAGCTCTTTGCCGAGGCGGCGGAACACAGCGTGGCGAATCGTTTGGAGGATTTCAAAGAGTCGCTTACCCAACTGGCAATCCGAGTTCCCCGTTGTGCCGACTTGGCCACACAACTGGACACCGAACACGCTCCGGCGCTGGACGCCCTGCAACATCAGATTCAGCAAGCGCGGTCCCAAATCGCCGAGCGGTTGCAGCTGGAGGCGAGCCACTGCCTGACCGAACCCGAGGCCGACTTGGACCAGCGGCTGCGGACCCTGCGGGAGCAATTCGCGGCGGCGCGAGTCGCTCTGCAACAAGGCGGTGACCAGGTGGCCGCGAAGGCCAGCGCCGTCTTGACCGAGGGAGTTGCCTCGGCCAGCGACGCCATCCAACGCTCGCTCCATGTCCTGCACGAATTCGAGCAGCTCGTCCAGCAACGACAGGGTGCCTACGGCGACGTGCGGGCGAGGCTGCCGCGCGTCGAAGCCGTGCTGCATGAAACGCGTCAACAGTATGCGCCGGCGGCGCTGAGCTTGCGGGCGGGCGACGCGAGTTATCCGGACGAACACGCCACCGTCGATTCGCGCTGGCAGGATGCGGCGGATCACCTGAACGATGCGCAGCAGGGCTTGGACCACGTCGAATCGGTTTGGCGCGCCGGCCGGTTGTTGCAAGCGGATGCCGAGCTTCAGGCCATTTCGCAGGCCACGACGCTGGCCGAGGCCGCGCTGCAAGACGTCCAGCAGCACGCCGAGCGATTGGAAGCTCAGCGGCGCGAAAATGCGTCGAAACTGACCCAGCTGGCCGACCGGGTCCGCCGGTTGTCTTCCTCCATCGACGATCCCCGCGTGATGCAATCCACCGTCAGCGACTACGGCCGACTCCAGCAGCTGGCCGCCCAGGTGCAGACGCAGATTGTCCAGCCGACGGCCGCCCGCGACCCCGCCGGCAACGCCCAGCAATTGGCCGAGTTGGAGGCAGCAGCCGGTCAGCTGGAGATCCGCATCACCGCAGACCATCAGGCGCACGCCGAGGCGACGCGGGCGGTCGAAGGCGCGGCCGGCCAATTGGCGACGGCCCTCCGTTACGTGGATCAGTCCCAACGCGATGGGATCCCCGACAGCTCGCTGACCGCCCGCTGCGTCCGTGACATTCGGGCGCTGGAGGCCGAAGTGGACCAGCTGCGCCGGCGGCTGCAGGTGGCACACGACGATTGGCAACGAGTGGACGACGCAGCGGTAGGTCTGCACGCCAAGCTCGGCGAACAATCCGCGCTGCTTGGCGGTGAATTGCAAGCGGCCCAGTCCTCGGTCGAAGCGCTGCAGCGGGCCTCGCGCGAGGTGTTTGAGGCCTCGCGCTGGACGGGAGGGCATGGCGTCCAGATCCCGGGAGCGCCGGGAGCTCAGGAATTGGAGCGGGCGCGCCGTGCGCTCCAGGGGGGCGACTACCAGATGATGATTGACTTGAGCCGAGCGGCGACGCTCGCGGCGCAGTACGCCATGGAACGCGCCCAGCGCGAGGTCCAGCGGCGTCAGCGCGAGGCCGCGCGGGCGGCCGAAGCGGCTCGGCGGGCCGAGGCGGCTCGGCGCCGCCAATCGTCAGGTCCGAGCATCAACTTCGGTGGTTCCAGCTTCGGTGGTTCCCGCTCGTCCGGTGGCCCTTCGGCATCGCGACCCAGCGGCGGCTCGAACTCCGGCTTCAGCCGCTCCGGCTGGTGACCACGCCTCGGGCGTCTCGCGCGTCGGCCGCCAAGCTGCGCTCAACGCGCCTGCGTCTGGCGAGGATCGGTCACCCGAATCAGCTTGGGATGGGGCACCCGCGTTCCATAGACTCGCCCGTGCTGGCGAAACAATTCCGCGAAGTTCAGCTGCAGGAACTCGTACAGTTCGGGCGGAGGGGACTGCCGCAGCCAATCGTTCGCGTAGACCTGCATCTGGGCATCGTATTCGGCTTGCGAGGTGGTGTGGACGTAGCACCGTCCCGGGTGACGGCGCAGGTCCCCGTCAAAGTCGGGACTGATGTGCCAGAGCTCATGCAGAATCGTGACCAGTTTCTCGTGGAGATCGACGTCCATGAAACGCGGCAGGTAAAACGTCAGCACGTAGAGCATCTCGCGTCCACGTTGATCGAACAGCCGTTGAACGGTGTACTCTGTGCCGCGCCGTTTCGTCACGAGACCGCCGCCTTGAAAACGCATCGGCGTCAGCGACGCGTAGATGCCGTGACGCGTGCGCTTGCGGGCCTGCGCGAACGAAAAGGCGACCCGCGAGAGATCAACGTGAGCCAACTCCGGGAGCCGATCGACCATGTCGCTCACGACCCGGCGGATACTTGCAGTGAAGTCGAAACCGTGACGTTCCATGCCGGGTTCTGGGGACGTGGGGGCCGTGATGGGTCCAGGGCGTTCCACGAGCACGCGACAGCGCGATCGACAGCGCGATCGACAGCACGATGTACAGCGCGATGTGTTGTGTCACGTGTGGGTGCCTTCGGCCAACGTCCGCGCCACAGGCGACTGCAGCACGATCGATGGCAAGACGAAAACGCGGATCGTAACCGGGGTCAGATCCGCGCTGAGTCTACCAGATTTGAAGGGCCAAGGGGGCCATCAATTACGACTCGTCGGCGTCGCCGGGCGCATCCTCGGCAGGCGCGGATTTGCTTGCGGTCGATACGGTGCTCTGCGCCGCGTCGTCGCCCTCGGTCGCGTCGTCGTCGAACGCGGGCCGCTGGCTCACTTCCGAAACACGGTCTCGCACGCCCACCAGTTCCAGGATGGCGCAAGCGCCGGCATCTCCGAGGCGGGGAGCGGCGAGCTTGAGGATCCGCGTGTAACCGCCCGGGCGATCGGCGAAGCGTGGGGCGATGTCCTCGAACAAGATCCGCACGGCCTGCTTATCTCCCAGCAGCTGGATGGCCCGGCGCCGTGCCGCCACGGCCGGCGCGATCGCGGCGCTCCATTGCTGCCACTCGATCGCTCTGCCGCCAAGCCTTCCACTTCTCGCTCCCTCGCTCGGCGCTCGTCTGATACTGACGCGCCGCTTCCAGGTGGCTCAGCGAATGGCGGGCGATCGTAATGCACTTTTCGACCAAGGGCCGAACTTCCTTCGCCTTGGGCAAGGTGGTGACGATTCGTCCTTTGACCTTGGGGGCGTTCGAATCCAGCTCGGCGTCCCGCTCCGTCAGGAACAGGCTACTGGCCAGATTGCGCAGCAACGCCTTGCGGTGGCTTGAGGATCTGCCGAGATGTCGGCCTCGCTTACGGTGTCGCATCGGTCTATTCGCTCTATGCTAAAACGATTTCCATCGGGGAGGGTGGCAGCCGTTCACCTGCAGCGGCCAATCAGCAGTCGCTCGTCGGCAGTCGCTCGTCTGCAGGCCATGACTCTAGCTTCATGACTCTAACCTTCATGACTCTAACTTGTGGCGGGAACTCGCATGCCCAAATGCAGCCCCAGGTCGCTCAGTCGCTCGCGGACTTCGGTCAGCGTCGTATCGCCGAAATTGCGGACTTCCAGAAGTTGGTCCTCGGTTAACTGAACCAAGTCCCGGACCGTTCCGATCCCTTCCGACTCCAGGCAGTTGCTGGCCCGCACCGACAGTCTCAGCTCGGCCAGCCGCATGTTCAGCTTGGATTCCAACACGGCGTCGGTTCCCGTTCCGCCTCGGGGCGGGGACTGAACCTTGGGGCCCAATTCCGAGTACTGGACGAACGGATTCAAGTGCTTGCGAAGGATCTTGGCCGACTCGACCAGCGCCATTTCGGGGCTGATTGAACCATTCGTCCAGATTTCAATGTCCAGTTTGTCGTAGTTCGTCTTTTGACCGACGCGCGTTTCTTCGACGCCGTATCGAACCCGGGTCACGGGGCTGTAGACCGCATCGATCGGAATCACGCCAATCTCGTGCTCGGTCGTGCTGTGTTCCGTGGCAGGCACGTAGCCTCGACCGTTTTCGACGACCATCTCCATGAAAAACGGCACATCATCGGTCAAGGTGGCGATCACCAAATCCTTGTTAATGACCGCCACGTCGGCGTCCGTCTGGACGTCGGCTCCGGTGATCGGTCCCTTTTCAGCTTTGTCGATCGTGATCACGCGGGTTTCGGTCGTGTGCTTCTTGACCACCAGGGACTTGACGTTCAACACGATATCCGTCAGGTCCTCAAGGATTCCGGGGATCGTGCTGAATTCATGCTGGGCACCGCGAATCTTGATTTGCGTGACGGCGCTGCCTTCCAGACTCGACAGCAAGATCCGCCGCATGCTGTTGCCGATGGTCGCACCAAACCCGCGATCAAACGGCTCGGCGTAAAACTTGCCGTAGGTGGAAGTGAGCGTTTCCGTTTCGCAATTCACGACGCTGGGAAGTTCCAGACCACGCCACCGAATGTGCATTGTAGCCTCCGTAGAAAATCAGGATCCGCTCAGCAAATCAGGCGAATTGGTTAGCCTCAGCGGGGGGATCGTTTGCGATCACAGGTCAGTTTGAATCACGGCGGTGCGGGCCCGGCCTGCTTCGACGTGCGGCGATGTCCAACGACCCAACATCGCCCCAGTTTTTTAAGGAATGTTTTCGCGCCCAGCGGCCGTGCCCTAGACGCGGCGTTTCTTCGGCGGACGGCAGCCGTTGTGGGGAATCGGCGTCACATCTTCCAGTGACTTGACGTTGAGGCCGGCCGACTGCAAGGCCGTGATCGCACTCTCACGGCCCGAGCCAGGCCCCTTGACCCGCACGTCGATATCCTTGACACCAAATTTCAAGGCCTTTTCGGCCGCCTGCTGCGCCGCGCACTGCCCAGCGAACGGCGTGCTCTTGCGACTCCCCTTGAACCCGCAGGTTCCTGCGCTCGACCAGCACAAGGTGTCACCCTTGGTATCGGTGATCGTCACCGTCGTATTGTTGAACGTCGCGTGAATATGAGCCACGGCGGCCGTGACGTTCCGACGCGTGCGACGTTTCTTCGTGGTGGACTTCGCCACGGGGATTAACCTCCAGACAGATTGCTCTTACCGTTGTTCGTTCGTCTGTTCGCAGGCAGGTCGCCTGCAGGTCTTGCTTATCTCAGGTCCTTGACGCCCTTCTTACCGGCCACCGTTTTCTTGGGGCCCTTTCGGGTTCGGGCGTTGGTTCGCGTTCGTTGCCCTCGGACCGGTAAGCCACGCCGATGTCGCACGCCGCGATAGCAACCGATGTCACGCAGCCGCGAGACATTCTGTGCCAACTGGCGTCGCAGCGGCCCCTCCACCACGTAGTCCCGTTCCAGCAGCGCCGCCAAGCGGCCCAGCTCGTCCTCGGCCAGTTCGCGGGCCGGCTTGTCCGGGTTAATCCCCGCGTTGTGGCACAGCTCACGAGCCGTTTGGTGGCCCACGCCATACAGATAGGTCAGTGAAATCACCGTCTTGCGGTCGTTCGGAATATCCACACCCAAGATACGCGGCATCGAAGCAACCCCTGTCAGTCTTAATTTCGTTGTTTTTTCGAACTTGCAGCGATTCGCCCAGATCACCTGCGACCCCGACACGCCGTTGCCTCGCCCAGCGTCGCAACTCGTTCGCCCACGCGCCGCGCCGGTTCGCCGGTCGCTGAGCCCTGTCGCTGCTTGTGACGCGGGTTGCTGCAGATCACATAGATGCGTCCCTGGCGGCGAATGACTTTGCAATTCCCGCAGATTCGCTTGACGCTGGATCGAACTTTCATCGCTAGGCCTTGCTAAGAATCACGAACGCTGTCGATAGGAAACCGCACAGTATAGAGCATCCGGCGATCGCGTAAAAGGCCCAAAACGCATCCACCGCCAACATTCTTTCGGCAGCTCGAGCGGGGGGCGAATTCGATCGGCCTGCAGGGCGTGGAGCTGGCCCAGAATGCACGAGACCCGCATGATGCGACAGGCGTCATGCGGGTCATCGAGCAGGCGAAGCAACAGAGAAAGAACTTTCGAACCTCAGTTCAAAAAGGAACTATCGAACCTCCAAGGAGTGATGAAGAAAGGGTTTCGTACGACAGCTTGAGAACGGGATGATGGAACCTCCGAGGGAAAAAGGAAAAAGACGGACACGAAAACGAATCATTGCACGGGGCAGCGCAAGGGCACAGTCTGGGAGATCGCACGCAGGGTCAGTCGATTTTCGGTGATCCGGACCCGGCTGCGGGCGACGAACCGCTTCGGTTGAAACGGTGCGACGCACGGCTGGCGAGAGGTCATGGGGGATCGTCCGAGGTAGCACAGAGCAGATGAGACGGGGTTTCCGCGAATTCGCGGCTGCTCGTTTCGGCGGCCTGGCGATCTCAGAGAGACCCATGGCTTTGCGTCCCGACCTCACGATCGGTTTGCCATTGTCGACGAGATGTCGATTCAGAAAGTGGAATTAGGGAAAGTGGAGTGACTAGGGTTTTGTTGGGGGTTTCGTGGAGGGGCTGGCCGTCGGTTCGGGCAGCTGCGTATCTAAAGGAAAAGTAGTTCAATTTCGGTAAGTGTCAAAAAAATTGTGGAAAGTGCGGTCGGTTTGCCCATGTCGTGTCAGCGGTTCACGGCGTTGCGTTCGACTTCGGGAGGGAACGACGCACCGCTTTTACGGAACGGCGCATCGAAAAGCGGCGCATCGAAAAGCGGCGCGATAGGAAGCGGCGCGATAGGAAGCGGCGCACAAAAAAACGGCTCGGGTCTTTGAGGGACCTGAGCCGTTTCGGAAGTCCGCGCTCGTTGGCTTCGCCGGGGTGGGTGGCGGTTCGGCGGGAGCCCAGCCTCTCCCGGGGGGCCGACCGGCGAGTTTCGCTAGGCCGATGCCAGCATCGCGTTGGCCACCTGGCGGTGCAGGTGGTCCATCCCGACGTGCGTGTCGAACAGTCGTAGCAAGAACCGACGGCCGGCGTTGGTGTGAACGCCGAGCTTGCGAACGGGTTGACGCGATTCGGCTTCGATGAAGGTGACGTTGGCGGGAGTGACGCTTTCGATCTTCACCTCGCTGCCGTCCAGTATGTACCGGACCGACAGCTCCAAGATCCGATTATTTTCCTCGTCCTCCCACTGTGCCGTGTAAGTTCCCATCTGGTCACTCCCGTTTCAAATAGTTGGTCTCTGTTATGTAACGAAAAACGTTGCTGTGAACTCCGCAGTGTAATAGACCCGGTCGGCGTTGGCTATCCCAATCTTGCGTTAAGATTTCGCGTTTTTTCCCTTGAGGAGCGGACAGACGTCTTTCCCGCGGGCGAACGTAGTGTGGTTTAACCGGCGGCAAGGCGCACCCGGCGGGACGGCGCGACCCGGCGGGACGGCGCTGAGGCGGGCCAACTTACCGTTTCGGCCGATCGGCATATCATGGAGCGTCACAATTTGATTGGGTGCTGTCTTGCCGCGCGGCCGGCTGGGGCGAGGGCCGGGCGTCGAGTTGACGCTCGAAGTCAAGCTGCGGCCCGGGTCGAGAAGGGGAACCAAATGATTCGGCGAATCGACATGCTTGGCTATCTTGCCTTGGTCCTGCTCGTCAGCGTTGCGAGCGGGGAGAACTGGCCCCAGTTTCGCGGTCCGTCAGGAGATGGCGTCATCACGGGCCGCCCAATTCCGCTCGGCTGGGACGCCCAAACGAATGTTCGGTGGCGCTTACCGAATCCGGGCGAGGGCTGGTCGTCGCCCGTCGTTTGGGGGAATCAGCTGTTCTTGACGGCCGCGGTGCTGCAGCAACCGCCGCAAGGGGAAGGTGCCGAGGCGGGTCGGCCCGAGCCCTACACGGGCGGCGGTGGCAGGCAACGTTCGGATCTGACCGGCGCGGTCTACCGCTGGGAACTGCATTGCCTGAACGCCTCGACGGGCGAGCTGCTGTGGAAGCGAGTCGTGCGGGTCGGCAACCCGCCCATCCCGCGACATAGCTCCAACACCTACGCCACCGAGACGCCCGTGACGGACGGCGAGCGAGTCTATGCCTACTTCGGCATGACGGGGCTGGCTTGCTACGACATGCAGGGCAATCCCATCTGGGACAAGGACCTGGGAACCTTTCCCATGCGGGCGGGATGGGGCACGTCCAGCAGTCCGGCCTTGTTCGACGGAAAGCTGTTCTTGCAGGTGGACAACGAGCAGCAGTCGTTCCTCGTGGCGCTTGACGCCGCCACCGGTGACGAGATTTGGCGGGTCGAGCGCGACGAGCGATCTCAGTACAGCTCACCGCTGGTCTGGAAGAACACTCTCCGCACGGAGCTCGTGGCGGGCGGCCAGGTCTATCGCTCCTACGATCCGGCGACGGGCGACTTGTTGTGGCAACTGGACATGGCCAAGGGCCGCAGCTCCGCCACCCCGGTGGCCGTGGGTGATCGCCTGTACGTCGGGACCGAATTTCGCAATCGGGGCGGTGAAGACGACGGCGGCGGATTTTTGTTTGCGGTGCGAGCCGGAGCGTCGGGGGACATCACGCCCGCCGCCGATCAAGCGACCAGCGAGGGCGTGATCTGGCGGGTCGAGCGGTCGGGGATTCAAATGGCTTCGCCCGTCGTTTGCGGCGGCTACATCTATCTGCTGGAACGCGGCAGCGGAATCGTCGCCTGTATTCGCGCGGAAGACGGGCAGCTGGCGTTCCGCCAGCGAATCCCCCGGCGCGCGCCTTCTGGGCATCCCCCTGGGCCTACCAGGACAAGGTCTTCTGCCTGGACGACACGGGAACCACGCACGTCCTGCAGGCGGGGCCCGAGCTCAAGATCCTCGAGACGAACACGATCGAGGAGCAGTTCTGGGCGACGCCCTCGGTGGCCAACGGGGCACTGTACCTGCGCGGGGCTGACTACCTGTATTGCATCGCCTCAGAATCTTAGATTTGACACGCGGTCGCGGGTGGCTTCCAATTGCCGCTTGGCGAATCGCGGTCGAAGGCCCCTGCAAGATTCTCGTGCACACCGATGCTGGAACGTCAAGCTGCCGTTGGCAATCTCGATGGCGCACCGACCCGGGTACGTTTCCTCGTGTTGGCGGGACTCTGCACCGCGGCCGCGATCGCGTATCTCTGCCGCAACAGCATCGGCGTCGCGGAGAGCACGATTCGCTCGGACCTGGGACTGAGTGAATCGGCGATGGGCTGGGTCATGAGCAGTTTCTTTCTGGCTTATGCGCTGGGCCAGATTCCGGCGGGATGGCTGGGCGATCGATACGGAGCTCGGTTCGCGATACCGGCGTTCGCCACGGCGTGGTCGCTGGCCACGGCGGCGATGAGTTTCGCGGTGGGGATGCCGCTGCTGGTCGTGTCGCGCGTCGCCAATGGACTGGCCCAGGCGGGTCTTTTTCCGGCCTGCACGCTGACGATCAGGCGGTGGTTTCCGGATACGGGACGCGCCCTGGCGAGCGGGGCTCTGTCCAGTTCCATGTCACTGGGTGGAGCGGTCGGGGTGGCGGTCACCGGGTTCTTGTTGACTCGACTGGGGTGGCGAGCCACGTTTCTTGCCTTCAGCACACTGGGAATCGTTTTTTCCATCGGATTCTATCGGTGGTACCGGGACACGCCTGCGGAGCACACTTGGTCGAATGACGCCGAGCGGGCGTTGATTCAAGGTGAATACGCCCCGCAGCTGGACCACGTTGGCGGAGACGCGCTGGACATTTATCTGAGTCCGGCGACGTGGTGGATTTGTGGCCAACAGTTCTGCCGCGCGGCAGGAGAGATTTTCTTCTCGAGCTGGTTCGCCACGTATTTGCAGGAGACTCGAGGCGTCTCGGTCGAGCGATCGGGAGTGCTCAACAGTCTGCCGCTGGTCTGCATTGTGACCGGGTCGCTGCTGGGCGGATCCATGTCCGACGCGATTCTACGACGGACCGGCAACCGTTGGCTGGCTCGCTCCGGGGTGGCTTCGGCCACGATGTTGATGTGTGCCTTGTTCGTGGGTGCGGCTTATTTCCTGGAGGATCCCTTCTTGGCGGTCGGTGTGATCAGTCTCGGAATTTTCTGCGCGGCGGTCGGCGGACCCTGTGCCTACACCGTCACGATCGACATGGGAGGCCGACACACGGCCGTGCTCTTTGCCACGATGAACATGGTGGGAAACTTGGGGGCCTTTGCCTTCATTCGGCTGGTTCCGGAAGTCACGAAGCGGACCAGTTGGGAGGCCGTGCTGGCGCTATTCAGCGCGTTGTATTTCGGCGCGTTCGTGTTCTGGCTGCTGATCAACCCTCGGTCCACCGTGCTGGACCAATCCTGGAGCCGGAGGAGCCATTAGTGCATCGCATCGAAACGCCGCAAAGTCGTTGCAGATTCGGGATCGCGCAGTCCGATATCACGCCGCCGGTGGGCATCTATCATCGGATGTGGGGGGCGGCCGTCCACGATCGCAGCGAGGGTATTCATCGTCCGTTGACCGCCACCGCAATGTACTTCGGGCGACTGCCGCCGGTCGGCCTTGAGGCGAGCTCCGCCGAGTCCGCTCAGTCGCTGCAGCTGCTGCTGGCCCTGGACCACTGCCTCCTGGGCGGCAACGAGGTCGATGCCTTGCGTCGACGGGTGGGGGAGCGGACGGGGCTGCCGACGGAAGCCGTCGTGGTGACGTTTTCGCACACGCATGCGGCGGGCCTCTTGAATCTCGATCGTCGCGACTGCCCGGGTGGCGAAATGATTCCTCCGTACCTCGAGCAGCTGACCGAGACCGTGGGTCGGCTGGCCGTTTCTGCCCTCAATACGGCGGTCGAGGCGGACATTGTTTACGGCACCGGGCGCTGCAACCTGGCCGCTCATCGAGATCTCTACGATGAACAGCTGGGCGAGTACGTCTGCGGGTACAATCCGGACGGGGCGGCCGACGACACCTTGGTGCTGGCGCGCGTCACCGACCGCGCGGGCCAGTTGGTCGCGACGATCGTCAATTACGCCTGCCATCCGACGACGTTGGCCTGGGACAATCGGCTGATCAGCCCCGATTTTCCCGGTGCGATGCGCGAGACGATCGAGCGGGTCACGGGCGTGCCGTGCGTGTTCTTGCAGGGAGCATCGGGCGAGTTGGGGCCAATCGAGGGATTCGTGGGCGACACGGCCGTGGCGGATCGCCATGGCCGCCAACTCGCCTATGCGGCGCTCAGCGTGTGGGAGTCGTTGCCGCCGGCCAACTCGGTCTACCAGTATGCCGGGCGCGTCGTCTCGGGCGCGTCCATCGGGACCTGGAACCGCATGCCGATTGACGCCAAGCACGAGGATCGGTTGGCTCGCTGGAGTTGCGATCGAGGCCTGATTCCACTTGCGTATCGAGTTGACTTGCCGGACTTGGCCGAGGTGGAGGCCGAGCTGGCAGGCCTTTCGGCGCGGGAGCAGGCCGCCGTCGCGGCCGGGGACCGCGCGGCCGCCGCGACGTGCCGTGCCCTGGCCGAACGCCAGACACGGATGCTGGCGCGGCTGCGAGGGATGCCGGCGGGCCCGACCTTTCCGTATCAGGCCGTCGTGTGGCGGATGGGGGATGCAATTTGGATCGCGGCCGAGGGCGAACCCTACAGCGTGCTGCAACGCCACTTACGCGCGGCATTTCCGCAGCATCCGATTCTGGTGGCGACGATCGCCAACGGCTGGGGACCCTCCTACTTGCCGCCTCGCGAACTTTACGGCCAGGGCATCTATCAGGAATCGATCGCCGCCCTCGCGCCCGGTTCGCTCGAACAACTGATCGACCACCTGACGCGGCGAATCGGAGAACTTACCAGCTCCGCCGCCTAGTGCCGTGTCACCGCCTAATATTGAAGTGCGTTGGGAAACGGGGGCGGGTCCCAAAGTGCAAAGCACCCGAAGGGCCGTGCCGGCGTTTGGGACCCGACCCCTTTTCCCAACCCTCTTTTCCCAACCCCAGCAAGCGCGCGACGACGAAAGAAGGACGCATGAAAATCACCGCCCTTGAGACACTTGTCTGCCACGCTCGCATGCGGAACTGGGTCTTTGTGAAGGTCGTGACCGACCAGCCGGGGCTGTATGGCTGGGGAGAAGCGACGCTGGAATGGCACACGCGGGCCGTGGTCGGGGCCGTCCAGGACCTGGCCGAGCTGGTCGTCGGGGAAGATCCGTCTCGCATTGAGCATCTCTGGCAGATGATGTATCGGCAACACTTCTGGCATGGACACGGCGTCGTGCGCTCGACCGCCATCGCCGGCATCGACATCGCACTCTGGGACATCGCCGGCAAGGTCGCGGGAGTGCCTTGCTGCCAGCTGTGGGGCGGCCGCGTGCGAGATTACGTCCGCACGTATTGCCATCTTGGCGGCGGCAAGCTGGAAGACTTTTACCAGACCAGTGTGGCCGAGCCACCGCGTTTCGCCGACCTCGCCCGGCAGGCGGTCGCGGACGGCTTCACCGCCTTCAAGACGATGGCCGTTCCACCCACCATGCCGCTCGAAGGACTCCCGCCGATCCGCGCGGCGGAGGCCTGTGTGGCGGCGATGCGGGACGCGGTCGGCGAAGCCATCGACATCATGGTCGACTGTCACGCCCGGCCTTCGCCCGCGATGGGGCTGAAGTTCGCTCGAGCGCTGGATCCCTACGGGCTGTACTTCCTCGAAGAACCCTGCTGGCCCGAAAGCCTCGATGGGCTGGCGGCGATTTGCCGTGCCACCACGACACCGATCGCGACGGGAGAGCGGCTGACGCACTTGGCCGCGTTCCGCGATTTGTTCGCGGGGCGCTGTTGCGAGGTCGCTCAGTTTGATATCACACACTGCGGCGGGCTGAGCGAAGCGCGTCGCATCGCGGCCCTGGCCGATGCCTATCGCATCTCGCTGGCACCCCATAACCCGCAGGGGCCGGTCAGCACGGCGGCTTCGCTGGAATTCGGCTTCTCACAACCCAGCTACCTGATCTGCGAAACGGTTCACAACGATGTCCCCTGGCGCCAGGATGTGGTGAGCGAGTCGTTCGCGACCGAACCCGTGGGACGCATCGTGCGACCGAACACGCGTCCCGGACTGGGAATCGAAATCGACGAGGCGGAAGTCCGCAAGCATCCATTTCAACAAGAAGTCGTCGAGCGGGTGTTTTACAAAGATGGAAGCGTAGGCGATTGGTGAGGGAGATGGATTCCAACTCGATGAACCCGATCCGCGGCGTGCTGCCTGTCGCCCACACGCCATTCACCGAGGAGGACCGGATCGACTGGGAGAGCTTGCACCGGCAAGTCGATTGGGCCTTTCAGCAAGGCGCCAACGGGTTCTGCACCGGAATGGTCTCGGAGGTGCTTCGCCTGACGGCCGGCGAACGAATCGAGCTCACCCGGCAACTGGCCGAGATGAATGGCCAGCGCGGAGCGTTTGTGGCGAGCGTGGGCGCGGAAAGCACGCGGCAGGCGATCGAGTACGCGACGCACGCCGCCGACTCGGGATGCACGGGCGTCATGGCGATTCCGCCCATTTCGACCACGCTGCCGGACGACGAGCTGCTCGATTACTTCGCGGGTATTGCCAGCGCGATTCCGCTCCCGATGATCGTGCAGGATGCCTCGGGCTACGTCGGGCGTTCCATCCCGACCGCGGTCTACCTCAAGTTGCTTGATCGCTTCGGACCCGAACGCGTCCTGTTTAAGCCCGAAGCCGCGCCCGTGGGGCCCGTGATCTCGTCGCTGCGCAAGGCGACGGGCGGCGCCGCACGCGTCTTTGAAGGATCGGGCGGCAACCTGCTGATCGACAGCTACCGTCGGGGTGTCGCCGGGACGATCCCGGGAATGGAGTTCCTGGAGGGCGTGATCGCCGTCTGGCAGGCGCTGGAACGAGGCGATGAAGAAACGGCGTATCGAGTTTACTTCCCGCTTTGTGCCCTCGTCACGCTGCAACTTCAAGCGGGACTCGACGGCTTTCTGGCAATCGAGAAATACATCCTGCACCAGCGAGGGCTGTTTCGAACCGACCTTCGCCGGCGTCCCCGCGCTTGGCAACTGGACGAAGAAACGCGACGCGAAGTCGACCGGCTGCTCGTTCACCTGAACGCCGCTCTTGCCAGCCACTGAGGCGCCATAAAGGGGTCAGGTCGATTTCCCGCGGCAGATTAGGAGAACTTGGTAATGAACCCAGGTCGTCTCACGTGTTCGTGGATTCCGCCAGGTATCTCCCAGCCCGCGCAAAGCCCCCATGACCCGAAGTCGACGACCGAAAAAAGTCCTGACCCCTTTTTATAAAACGGCCAGCCAGGTTGCGACGGTCACCAGCGCGGTCCACAGCGAATGACCGGTCGTCGGGCGAAGCCGACGTGCGAGATACCACGCCAGCGTCGCCCCGCCCAACGCGAGCGCCGACGGCGTCAGTCCCAGATTGAGGCCCACGATCGCGCCCCAAACTGACCAGCGGCCAATCATCATCGTCGTCGCGCTGGCTGGCGTTGCCCGCGCCAGACGGCCTGCGCGGTGCAGAATCGCGGTTGCGATCAGGCAGACGACGCCGGCACCCAACCGCGCCCCGCCGGTGCTGACGCTCGCCCCGATCACAACTCCGCCCAGCGGAATCATGGCGGGCCAGATCAGCAGCGACCATGGAATCGGCCGCTCGTCCCAGTCGATCAACGTCGTCGCCAGGCAGACGCTCAGCAAAATGACGTGGGCGGCGTACGAGGTCAGCGCTCGAAACCCGCGTCTCGAAAGCCCGCGTCCAACGGCGGATTCCAGCCGATGTCGACCAGCCACTGGGTGACAAACATCGCGGCGACGATCGCTTCAACCAAGGGATAGCGGACGGAAATCGCGGCCTGGCAATCCCGACATCGACCGCGCAACCGCAGCCACCCGATCACGGGCAAGTTGTCGTACCAGCGGATCGGATGCTGGCAGACCGGACAGTGCGAGCCCGGATAAAGCAGACTCATTCCCTCCGGCAGGCGGTAAACGACCACGTTCAAAAAGCTGCCAATGCACCCGCCGACGATTCCGATCCAGGCGAGCACCAGTCCGGGTGCGTGGTGTACGAGCGTTTCGAGGGATCGCCAGAACGAGTCGGGCATGGGGCTTCCTTCGGGCTAACCGGGCGTCGGTGGCCGAGGATCGCCGTCACCAACGGCGACGGGCGACCCACCACCGGTGACGTGCTCCGCCCAGTTTATACAATCGCGGGGATTGATTTAGAATCGAGCGAGAGTCGTCACGTCGGTTGGGCGCCCCGCATTCCGAACCCCCGCGGGGCCCGGACCGAAAGGGGACAACTGGGTCCTCGGGCGATCGCGGTCGAGTGTTGCTGAGAAGGAGAACTGCCACATGGAAATCACCACGACTCGGGAACCGCTGGAAACGATCGAGGCCGACGCTCTGGTGGTCGGCGTTTACCGGGAACAATTGACGAAGGCCGCCGAGTCGATCGATCGCGCCAACGGCGGCGTGCTGACTCGACTTCTGGAATTGGAAGAACTGAAGCCCGACGTGGGCAAAGTCCTGCCGCTGTACTTTCCGACCGGGACGAAGTCGCCGATCGTTTTAGTCGTGGGACTCGGCCCCGTCGCGGAATTTGACGCAGGCGCCGCCTTCCGTGCCCTGGCCACCGCCACCCGTTGGCTGTCGGAACGAGCACGCCGCACGATCGCCCTGGCGGCCGACCCTGCCTGGCCGACCGCCGTGGCCGAACTGGCGGTCGCGGGGGCGGCGACGGGTTGCCAGGGTCCCGGGCTGTATCAGGCCGAGCCGAAACGCGTCGCGCCTGGCAAGTTGCTCTGGTTGGGCCTGGATGCGTCGGCACTGCCGGCCGGGCGGGCCTTGGGCGAGGGAATCAATTTGACCCGCAGGCTGGTGAACGAGCCGCCCTCGGTGATCTACCCCGAAAGCTTCGCCGAGCAAGCGACCGCCGTGGCGAACGAGACGGGAATGGCGATCGAAGTTTGGGATGAAGATCGTTTGGAACGTGAGCGATGCGGCGCCCTGCTGGCCGTCGCCCGCGGCTCCGCCCGTCCTCCTCGCCTGGTGATCCTCCGACATCACGGAGGCGCCAAAGAGGCACCCTGGCTGGGCTTGATCGGCAAAGGTGTCACGTTCGATTCGGGAGGGCTGTCGTTGAAACCCAGCGAAGGCATGTTGTCCATGAAGTGCGATATGGCCGGCGCCGCCACCGTGCTCGGCGCGCTCTGCGCCATCGCTCAAATGCGACTTCCCGTGAATATCGTGGGCTTGATGGGACTTGTCGAAAACATGCCCAGCGCAACGGCCTACAAGCTTGGGGATGTCCTGACCATGCGCAGCGGAAAGACCATCGAAGTCCACAACACCGATGCCGAGGGCCGTTTGGTCCTGGCCGACGTTCTGAACGTTGCGGTTGAGCAAGGTGCCGACCGGCTGATTGATCTGGCGACGCTGACCGGCGCCTGTGTCGTTGCCCTGGGGAACGATGTCGCCGGTCTGATGACCAACGATCAGCCCTGGTGCGATGCGATCCGGGACGCAGCCGCTCGTTGCGGCGAGCGGGTTTGGCAGCTGCCGATGTTTGCGGAGTATGCCGAGCAAATCAAGAGCCTCGTCGCTGACTTCAAGAACGTCGGCGAAGGACGTTTTGGAGGTGCGATCACGGCGGCGAAGCTGTTGGAGCAGTTTGTCGAGGGTCGGCCCTGGACCCATATCGACATCGCGGGCCCCGCGTTTCTCGACAAGCCAAAGGCCTGGATGGACGCCGGCGCCACCGGCGCGCTCGTCCTCACGTTGGTCGAGATCGCGCGGCGGGAGCCGAACGGGTGAGGTCTGACCGTGCGCGGCCCCCTCATCCGGCCTTCGGCCACCTTCTCCCGCGTTGGGGAGAAGGGACAGGATCGTGTCACCTTTTCGCGCGGTTGGAAAACGCACGCGGTGCCGGGACATGCATTCGCGGCGCGGAGACATGAGGTCGCGGCGCGGAGACATGAGGTTGTCACCTCTCCTGAGGCCGGGAGAGGTCGTTCGGGTCCCGCCCGCGGGACCCGAACGGGCGAGGGCAAAGTTGTCAGCCAATCAACGGTGATGCCCGAAGGCGATCACTTGCTCACACGCAGTCGCCGCAAACCGGCCAGCATCGGAAGGATCCCCAGCAGCAGCAGCCCGCTGGCGGGCTCAGGGACCGCAGCGACCGCCCCGCGCGGCCCGACTTCATAACCACCCGACTGAAAGGCTTGGACGAAATCGCTGGAGTCGAAGATCTGATTGCCATCCCAATCACCTTCGCCCCACGACACGTCCTGCGCGTCAGGATTTTCGTACTTGCCTGCCTGAAAGACGGCCACGAAGTCGCTGCTGTCAAATGTGCCGTTCAAGTCCGCGTCGCCAAACCAGGTGTTCATCAGCTCCTCGACCCAGATCCGCCGGTCTTCCTGATTGACTTCGCCGTTGCGATCGACGTCGTACCGCGGATCGTCCGTCCCCGCAACGACGACGGCGGTCAGTTCATCGATGTCCATGACATCGCAAACGCCGTCGCCATTCAAGTCGCATGGCTCGCCGACCGGACCGATGATCCCGTAGACTTCCAATTCATCGATCGCTGTCCCAGCTCCCAGGCCCGTCCCGGGGACCAACAACCGCACCCCGGTGGCCAGAATCGGGCTTCCGTCCCGGCTGATTTCGAACTCGTGACGCAGCTGCGGAGTAAACTCAGCGGTGGCAACCGAATAGCGGACCGAACCGATCGTCTGCCAGCCGGTCACCGGGTCGCCGGTGTCCGGGGTATCGGCGTCGGGATCCGGCACCAGCGTGAATTGCAGCGAGTATTCACCGAGCGAGCGGTCCCCGAATTGACCCTGGTTGTCGCGACCCCAGGCCACGCTTGAGACCGACACGGCTTCCGCCAGGGAGACACCGGCGAACTGAATCGGGGCGTAGGGGTTGTCGTCGCCGCCGATCCAACTGTTGCCGTTGCCATAGATGCCGTCGTTGACGTTTTCCACGACGTGATACGCAATCCCCAATTGGGGTCCCAGGTCGCTGCTGGTAAACGGTGTCGCGCCAGACTCGGCCAGCGCGAAATTGTCAGGCACGAAATCCTGGCCGAAGTCACCATTGTTGCCGTCCCAAGTGATCGAGAACGGCGCGCTGACACTGATCTCGATCGGATCGGGGGCGGGCGGCGGATCCACCACTTCACCCGCCGTCGTATAAAGTTCGATCTCATCGATCGCCGTGTCGGCGTTGGGCACAATGAGCCGCATCCCGGTGGCGCTGACAGGATCGAAGTTGTAGCGGTGACGCTGCCAGGTTTGGTTGAAGTTCGTCCCGAAGCCCTCGCTTCCCACGTAATCGAGCGTCCCGATGTCCACCCAACCCGACGTCGGATCGTTGGAGGAATCCAGGTCCAGGTTCGTACTGGGTCGCGGAAACTGCGTGTATTGCAGCGTGTACAGGCCCAAGTGCCGATCCATGCAGACTCCCGCGCACACGTCACCCGCCAGCACGTTGCTGCGGCCAAAGGCAATGCTTTGCAAATTGTCGACGGGAGTCGCACCGAGATCGATCCCCGCAAAGAAATCGAAAAACTCACCCGTATCTAGTCCAATCCAACTGTAGGCGTTGCCATAGGCACCGTCGTTCAGATTGTCGATGAAGTGATAAGCAAGCCCCAACGCCGGTCCCAGCTCACCGGTGCCAAACGGCGTGCCGCTGAGCGCCAGGTTATCGGGCACCTCATCACCGGCCATCGCCGCCGGCGGTCCCTCCTGCACGAGTGTCAAACCGCCACCCTCGAGGAAAAGCTGCCCGCGGCCCGATGTGGCCAGGCCGCACCACAACAGCGTGCACGTCACGCACGTTCGCCATGCAAAACCAAAACTCACCTCAAATCGTCTCATCACTTTCCCCCTTTTCATTTGCATCTGATAGTGCGAACCGTTCCAACGAGGGATGCAGCCACGAAGTTGCCTCACCGTCCACTTGCTGAAACAGGGAATCCACGGATCGTTCATCGAGAGTTCGCTCACGTTGGGCTTGGTGCTGCGCGTCGGACCACTCGGGGGCGGCGGACGAGGCGTGCGAATCGCGCCGACGTCGCAGCCAACGCCGGCTGTCCAGCAGCGCCGCTGAGATCTTTCGCGCCGGCAGCGTGTGCACCGCCAGATCGTCGGTGGTGGAGACGCCCTTCACCGAAAGCCCGCTCGCCGAACCGTTTTCGGCGGCCTCATCACGGCCGATTCGGGCACCCGGCACGTAACCGCCAAACTGGAAGGCGACGACCAGGTCGGAGGTGTCGAATTCACCGTCGCAATTCCAATCTCCGGCAGCCCACGTCGAGTTGCCCGAGATCTGATCTTCGTACTCGCCCTGCTGGAATACAAGCACGAAGTCGGCCGAATTAAAAACTCCATCGAGATTCGCGTCGCCGACGGCGGTACCGAGCGTCGCCTGGACGAAGTGGTAGAGATCTTGCAGATCGACCTGTTGATCAGCGTTCAGATCATAGGCCGAATTACCGGCGCGAATCGCCTGGCAAAGCCAATCAATATCATCGCTGGTGACCTGTCCATCCCCATTCAAATCGCCGGGATTGCTTGGACGCACCTCCGTCGGAAGACCGGGCGATCCCCCGCTGAGAATGCTTGCTTGCCAAGAGGTTGCATTGCCGTACTGGTCGAGCGGCACGTGGGCGGCATCGATCAGTTCCAGTGTCGCGCCTTCGCCATCGGCGGCATCCGGCCAGGGCGCCCGGTCGCCATACGTGAAATCGACCAGGGTCTGTCCGAGCCCGGTGACGATGCGAAGGTTCTCGCCGTCGTTGTTCAGACGACCGCCGGCGAATTCCCCCAGCACACGTACGTCGTTGCCGTAGCGAATCCGAAACGCCGCTTCGTTTTGAACGACCACACCCATTTCGAGCGGGGCGAGCGTCACGTCGGAGAATGTAAACTCGATTCCGTTGCTGAAATGGGTACCCAGCAAGTTAATCGGCTGCGTTCCGATATTCTGAAACTCGATAAACTCGAAGTCGTTGTCTTCCAAAGCGCCGCCTGCGGCCCGTTCGTCGGCGGTGGGATCGCTAGGATGATAATTGATCTCCGTGATCCGCAGCGAGTCATCCACCGGGTTCGCCACGGAGGTGGACACCTGAATTTGATCGGTGCCCACGACGTTGCCCTGGTGGTCGGTTGCCTGCAATGACACCACGCTGTCACCGGGCTCTAGTGGCACGAGAATCTGCCAGGTCTCGTCATCCAGCCACTCGACCACCAGCGGGTCATCCTGACCGAGGCGTCGAACCTCGCGCACGTTGATCCAGCCTTTTCCCTGCAGCGTCACCAGTGGCTGGTCAACGGAAAGGGGCTGGCCATCGTTGGTGGTAATTTCGAAGGGAATCTCGTCGGGCAGCTGCGCGCGGACATAGCGCTCGCGAGCGGCCACATAGGACTTGATCGAAGTCAGTCGTTGCCCCGCCACCAGGCCATAGTGATCGATCCACGGGTCGAGATATTCACGATTGAAGGTGGTATTCATGATGTCCAGCAGGTGGCCGTTGACCAGTCGACGGACCGTGGGGCGAGACATCAGCCGCCCTCCCGTACCGGACGTACCGATCAGCGACTGACTGGTCGATGCGGTGAAGGCGAAATCCCAGTCCCAGGGAAATGCCAACACGCGCCCGTCGCTCGGTCGCACGTAGAACTCGATGTTGTGATGCAGTCCGCCGCGCGTGTAAACGTCGGCAGCGCCGACGAGTGATTGCAACGCGAACACCCGCGCCCATTGGTCGATATCGATCACCGGAGCTGCCGCCTGGACCAGTTGGCTGGTCGATTGGCTCAGTGCCTTGCCTGCCTCAATGATCCCTGAAAAATCGTCCTGGTCGCGATTGTTGCGAATCAGCAGATGCGCCCGATACGCCTCCTTGTCGTCCCCGTAGTCCTGCAGATCCTTCGACGGCTGGGGGTGTGAGTAGGGGAACGGCACCTTGGGACTTTCGGGGTTCCCGTTCGTCGTGGCGTTGGGCACGTAGGCGATGTCCATTTTGAACACCGTCCCCTCGGATCCGTTTTCGTATTGCGAATCCAGGAACTCGTCGCCATACCGGGCCATCATCAGCAAGGCCGGGCGCGAATGACGCGGGTCCGGCGCGATCACGTAGACCAGGTCATCGTACATGCCGGGAATGTCGCCGGCGTGATTCGCGATGTGCTTGATCAGGATTTCGTCCTGCGTCCCGGGCGTGGGCGAGCTGCGTCCGGATCGATCGATCGCGACGGAGTCATGGACTCCTCGGAAA
This sequence comes from uncultured Planctomycetales bacterium, assembly GCA_963826795.1. GTDB lineage: Bacteria > Planctomycetota > Planctomycetia > Pirellulales > Pirellulaceae > CAWGYT01. Next base: position 394,353 of record CAWGYT010000003.1, read on the forward strand.
CGCTGCATCGCGTCGAATTCAACGTTGAAGCCCAGATACGTGGGGCTCGAACGGCCCGCGTTGGAGCCTTTCAAGCGGACTCCCACGTTGTAGAAGACTTCTTCCTCGTTATAGATCACGGTCGCGCCGAAGCGACCGTTCGACATCACGTTGGTGCGTTCATGCAGCAGTTCGGTATCGGCGGGTGTCATCACGATCCGAAAGTTGTGCATCAGCCCGTCGCGAGCGCGGTTGTCTTGCACTTTGTACAAGGCGCGGGATTCGCTGCCGTCTGCCGGGAACATCGAACGGGCGCCGAGCCCATCCGTGCCTTGGACAAAGAACTGCACGACCTGCGACGCCGCTTGCCCCGGGATCTCTCCTGCGAATCGACCTGCCCCCAGTTCCAGCATGGTCACGCGCTGCAACGAGCCATCATTGACGGCGTACCACAACACCATTTCCGTCACGCCTTGAGGGTCGTCTGCCACGACGCTGACCGTCACCGGCTGATCCGCGTCGGGCACCACGGGGAAGTGTGTCAGACCTGCGTAGTTTGGACCGATGTTCGCTGACGCCGATCCATTGGCTCGCCCCGGCGACCCGACCTGCGCCGGCCGCTCCAGGGGATTGGTTTGCTGCAACCGGTCAAAGTACAGATGCGTGTTAAGCAGATTTGAGCCGGCAACCCAGCGGGCCCGCAGCGTAATCTCGTATTCGACGCCCAGGCGAATTCGCCCGCGATCGGCGAACGTCGTCTCCGCATGATTCAGCCGGTCCTCAAGGGCCCCCGTTGCGGTCAGGTGCAGCACGTGGTTCTGCGGATCTTCGGGGTCCAAACTGACCAGCCCGTGATGATTCCCGGCGATGCGCCAGTGCGCCGGTTCTGCGCCCAGGCCGTCTTCCTCGAAGGTCCCGTTCTGGATTCGCTGGATTGCCGCACCGGCAGGATCTTCGACCACGGAGATGTCGTCGATCAGCACTTCGCCCGCATCCAGGAGACCCAGGATAAACTCCTGGTAGAGATTGGTCACGCCGTTGGTGTACCCATCCCGTTCGACGATACCGCGATAGGTGATCGTCTGCCACGGAGCGTCGTCGCGCTCGTCGCTGGCCTGCCAGCTCTCAGGACGATTGTTGTCGGCCAGGGCGTCACGCAGCTCAAGACTCGAACCTCCGCCGTCAGCATAAGCCGGCCAGCGGCCCGAGTCGTAGTAGTGGACTTCGTCGGCAACGTTGCCCTGGGCATCCAGGACCACGATGCGTTCGTCGCGATTGGACAATTGGCCCTCGAACGACTCCGCCACGAGATTATCCAGCAACGGGTATTTCTCGCGCAGCGCCGGCGCATCTCCGGCCACCACCAGGTACTGCCCTGGACCGATGGAGACTCCCGGTGGAAAGACATAGCTGACCGCATCCTGGATCTGCCAGCCCGAGAGATCAATCGTGCGCGACTCGCTGCGGTTGTACAGTTCGATCCACTGTTCGGTTGACTCGGCGTAGGGCCTGCCGGGCACGAAGGGCGTCACCTGCTCGCGCACACGCAGCTCAATGCCAAACACGATATCGTTGCTGGTCCCGTCAACTTGATGGACTTCCACCGACAAGCGATTGCGCCCGACCTGCAAGAGATCCTTGGGAACCGCGACATTCTTCACGCGTGTCGCGTTGCCAACGCTTTGTGAAGCGAACGTATCCCCGTCGATGGGTCCGTCGGGCATCTGAAATCGGTGAAACTCAACGCCGTTCAAATAGAATACGGCCCCATCGTCTACGAAATGGTCGAGCCACACTTCCAGAGTCGAATCGTTTAAATCGCGATCGAAGTCGAACTCGTGTTGGAAGTAGTAGGTCGTAATATGCGGAAATTGAATCGCCGGGTTATCCAGCACCGTTCGCAAGGGTTCCTCCAGCGAAGCCGATTCGAAACCGATCAGCGCCGGACCGGCTCGCCATCCGGCCGCGTCCACCGTGTAGGCCGACTGCGCCCAATCTTCCGGCAGCGGTAGGGCGGAGTCGCGGAACAACCACGTCGTCTGGTCGTCGATGGGAATGATCGCGGTCGTGGCGAACGCGGGAGGCCGATCGGGCGTGGATGCGATCCCGGGCCCGTGATAGAAGATCTCGTTGATGACCAGATCGCTTTCAAAGTCGAACTCATTCACGGCTCCGGGTGTGGCCGCACGAGGATAGCTCCAATCGCCCGCTTCGTCCGCGGCACGCCCGATCAGCCGATCCTGGACTGCGACGGCATCCACCAGCGAGGTCTTCGCGGCATCGTAGAGAAACAAGCGGTCGCCCGCGGCCGGTGTCCAGCCAATTTGGGCCGCCTCGAGTGTCAGGAAACCTCCCGGCGGGACGACTTGGGCCGGAAGCAGAAACCGATCCGCGGTGGACGAGTCCCCTCGCTGCAGAACGTAATCCGTCACGTCGACCGGCTGTTGCTGTGGATTGGCCAGCTCGATCCAAAACGCGGACGCCGTCGCCGACGCGACTTCATTCAACCGGATGGGCGAAGACTCCGATCCATCCAGGGTGGCCGCGTCGGCAAAATTTGCGGCTCCCGGCGTCCCGCCCAGTTGGGCACTGGTCGTCCAGTTTCCGATCTCGACCGTGGCTTGCCCCGGGTCTCGCTTGGCAAGCGTCGCGCCGGAACCATCCGGAGCGACGGGCCAAGGAGCACGGTCGGCGAAGTCCAATTGGTCCATCGTGCGGTGGCTGTTGTTAACCAGCCGTAATAGCTCGCCGCTGTTGGACACTTGCCCGGTATACGGCCCCCATACTCCCGCCAGCTCGTGCGCTGCCTGCAGCTTTTCGGGCGACTTGGCAACCACCAGATATTGGCCACCGCCCAGGACCGTTCCCTCGGGGAACGTGTAACCGATCCCATCGATGCTCCAGCGCGAGAGATCCATGTCGACGGCCATCTGGTTGTACAATTCGATCCACTCCAGCTCCTGATCGACGCCCGGATTGTACATCACTTCGTTGAACACCACGGTGCTATCCAGCACGACGCGGCCCTCCAGCGACTCGTATCGCCGCACGCGGCCGTTCGGACGGGATCGCCGAGACGGCCTGCGATCACGCAACAAGCGTTGAGGGGCGAGTTTTCTGCTGAGTTTTCTGAACATTGGAGGCCGGTTAAGAAGAAGAGAGTTCGGGTCATTGGGAAAAGGGGTCAGGTCCCAAAAGCCGGAACGGCCCATCGGGTGCTGCGCACTCTTGGGACCTGACCCCTTTTCCCAACGCCCCTTGTCGGGACGCGAGCGCATACAGCTGCAAACCTGCAGCATACCGTCCAGGCGCTGACCGCTCACCAGAATTCGGGAATGATTATACCCGGGAGTCGGCGCCAGCGTTTTGAAAAACTCTTGGAAACGCCTTGCATCGCGGATGATTCCGACGTGTCGATGCGGACGCTTGCCGCTGCGAGCTTGTATCGGGAGTTGAAAGTGGCTACCCTAAAGCGAGGCGGAAAGGCGATATTCGACGCGTCTTTTGCCCCCCCGCCTGCCGTCCTCAAAACGTCCCTCCGCTCCGCGAATACGCGAGGTTGCCTCTCATGCATCGGCTGCGCCCTTGCTGGGCACTCTGCCTGACCGCACTCTGCTGCTCCTCCTTCACTCTGGTTGACCGGCATTCGGGTTGGATACGGGCAGCCGAACCGGGAGACGAAGCTGTCGCGGACACAACGGCATCCGACTCAACTGACAGCTCGGCTGAACCGCAGCCGATTGACTTTGGGGCACAAGTTGCGCCGATTTTTTCCGCTCATTGCTCCGCATGTCACGGCAACCAACTGCAGGAAAGCAACTATCGCCTGGATGTGCGCGAGATCGCGCTCGGCACGGCCGACTTGGGTGAGCCGCCGATTGTGAAGGGAGACAGCCAGGCCAGCCCGCTGGTCCGTTACGTTTCCGGTGACGACCCGGATGGCATCGTGATGCCGCCCGAGGGGGAGAGTGAACCCTTGTCTGCGACGCAGGTCGCCACGCTCCGCGCATGGATCGACCAGGGCGCTGCGTGGCCCGACGAGTTTGCCGGCAAAGAGAAGCTTGAGTTGACCACGGAGCATTGGTCATTTCAGCCGGTGAGGCGCCCCGCGGTCCCGGCGGCGCCGACCAACTCGGAAAGCGGTGCCGGGAGCGAGCTTGGGACGTGGGCCGAAAACGCGATTGATCACTTTGTTGGGCGAAAGCTGCAGGAGAATTCGCTCCAGCCGTCGGGCCGCGCCGATCGACGCACGCTGATTCGCCGCGTCTACCTGGATCTGCTGGGGCTGCCGCCGACACCTGAAGAAGTAACGCAGTTCGAACAAGATCCCTCGCCTAACGCCTACGCGCGTCTGGTCGAAAGGGCGTTGGAAAGTCACCACTACGGCGAGCGTTGGGCGCAGCACTGGCTGGATGTGGTCCGCTTTGGTGAAAGCGATGGATTCGAAACGAATCACGAGCGGCCGAACGCCTATCACTATCGCGACTATGTGATCGACGCCTTCAACAGCGACAAGCCGTACGACGAGTTTGTAAAGGAGCAGATCGCGGGCGACGCGCTGTCGGCCGATGCGGCGACCGGGTTTCTGGTCGCCGGAGCGTTCGACATCGTCAAGAGTCCGGACGTGAATTTGACGCTGATGCAGCGGCAGGACGAGCTGGCTGACATGATCAATACGACGGGCACCGCGTTCCTGGGGCTGACCGTCGGCTGTGCGCGTTGCCACAATCACAAGTTTGATCCCATTCTGCAAAGTGACTATTACTCGCTGCAGGCCGTGTTCGCCGGAGTGCAATTCGGCACGCGACCGATGCGGACGCCGCAGACGGAGAATCTAAACGCCGAACTCAGCCAGCTCGATGAGGCGCTCGCGAAAAACCGTGCCGAGCTGGCAGGTCTCAAGGAGGTTGCCCTCGAAGACGCGGCGCACCGTCCGACAGACGGCCTGCGTCCGCGCGTCAACTCGGTGAAAAATATCGAGCAATTCGCACCCGTCCTGGCGCGCTACGTGCGGTTCACGATCCGGCGCACCAACAGCAGTGAACCGTGCATCGACGAATTGGAAGTCTGGGGAGCGTTGGACGGCGAAACGGAGCTGAAGAACGTTGCGCTCGCCAGTGGCGGCGCGATTGTTTCCGCCTCGGGAACCTTGCCGAATTACGAGATCCACCGGTTGGAGCACCTGAATGACGGCCAAGCCGGCAACGCGCACAGCTGGATCTCGGACACGCCGGGAAAGGGCTGGGTGCAGATTGAACTGCCGGGCGAGTATCGGATCGAACGAATCCATTGGGGCCGAGACGCCAACGAAGTTTTTCGGGATCGCGTGGCCATCGATTACACGATTGAAGTCGCAACGCAACCGGACCAGTGGACCGTGGTGGCGAGCTCCGCGGACCGGCTGCCTTACGAGGGCTCCTCGGCCGACACTTTGGCGGGATTGCTGACGCTGCTTTCGCCTGAACTGGCCGAGCGAGCGAGACAGCTGGAACATTCGATCGATTCGCTGTCGACCCAGCGTGAGGCAACGCTAAGGACGATGCCCGTGGCCTACGCGGGTACATTCCAGCAGCCGGGCGCAACCTACCGGCTTTATCGCGGCGATCCAATGGCCAAGCGTGAAGAAGTAACTCCCGACGCGCTGACCGTGATCGGCTCGCTCGGACTCGCGGCGGACACCCCCGAGCAACTTCGTCGCCTGCGTCTGGCCGAATGGATTGCGGACCCCAGCAACCCGTTGACAGCCCGGGTCATGGTCAACCGCATCTGGCATCATCACTTCGGAACGGGAATTGTCTCCACTCCCAGCGATTTTGGTGCCAACGGCACGACCCCTTCGCATCCGCAGTTGCTGGACTGGCTGGCGGCCGAGTTGATGGAGAATGGCTGGTCGCTGAAACACATCCACCGCTTGATCCTGATGTCCAGCACCTATCGGCAATCCAGCCAGCCGCGGGCCGAGGCGCTGCGCGTCGACGCCGACAGCCGCTTCCTGTGGAGGTTTCCACCCCGCCGGCTGGAAGCCGAGGCGATCCGTGACTCGATCTTGTTCGTCGCGGGGACATTGAATCAGACGGCTGGGGGACCGGGCTTCAACGTGTTTGATGTCCAGAAGGAGACCGTTCATCACTATTTCCCCAAAGAGTCATTCGGGCCCGATCAATGGCGTCGGATGGTCTACATGACGAAGATTCGACAGGAGCGGGATGCGGTGTTTGGGGCCTTCGACTGTCCGGACGGCGGACAAGTGATCCCGCAACGGACCAGTTCCACCACGCCGCTGCAAGCGCTGAATTTGCTCAACAGCCGCTTCGTGCTGCAACAAGCAGATTACTTTGCGAAACGTTTGCAGCGTGAGGCGGGCGAGGACGTGAGGCATCAGGTGCAGCACGCGTTTCAACTGATGTTCGGTCGCGATCCAACGGCGCAGGAAGCGGATGACTCGATCGAATTTGCCCGGCAGTACGGCTTGCCGGCGCTGTGTCGAGCACTGCTGAATGCGAATGAATTTTTGTTTCTTAGCTGAAGCCGGACTTTCACCCAGGATGCAGTAGGGCCATGCGCGCTTCGCTACTTGATCGACGTCACTTCCTAGGCGATCTTTCGACCGGACTGTGCAGCATCGCGATGATGCAATTGCTGGCGGATCAACGACTGCTGGCGGCAACCGAAACGTCGGGAGGTCCCATTCGCCCGGAGATCGATCCGGCGCGGCCGAATGCTGCCCGACGGCCGCATGGGGCGGCACGAGCCAAGCACGTGATCGTGATTTTCTGTAGTGGTGCCTGCAGCCACATCGACACGTGGGACTACAAGCCCGAGTTGATCAAACAAGACGGCAAGCCGATGCCGGGTGGCGGCGTGATTACGTTCCAAGGGGAACAGGGCAACCTCACGAAAAGCCCCTGGAAGTTTCGCCCCGCGGCCAGAGCGGCAAAATGGTCTCGGAATTGGTCGACCATTTGGGCGAGTTGGCGGACGACATGTGTTTTATTCACTCGATGACCACCAAGACGAATACGCATGGTCCGGGCGAGACGTTTATGACGACGGGTTTCACGTTCGACGGCTTCCCCAGCATGGGTGCGTGGATGATGTACGCCCTCGGCAGCGGAATCCGAGACTTGCCCGCCTATGTGGCGATCACCGATCCTCGCGGCGAGCCGCAGGCCGGCCGTCAACAACTGGGGACAGGGTTTTTTGCCGGCGGTGTTTCAGGGCACCGACTTCAACGCGTCGCAACCCGTTCGCGACCTCGCCCGGCCGGCTCAGGATCCGATCCCGCCACCGACCGCGCCACACTTGCTTACCTGGAACGGTTGAACCAGCGTCACTTGGAACAGTTTCCGGGTGACACCGAATTGGCAGCTCGAATCTCCAGCTACGAGCTGGCCGCCAAGATGCAGTTGAGCGTCCCGGCAGTCAGCGACCTGTCGACCGAGCCGGCTCATATCATGCGGCTTTACGGCGAGGATGATACCGAAAACCCCATCAAGGCGGCCTACGCGAAGAACTGTATTCTGGCGCGACGCCTGGTCGAGCAGGGCGTACGATTCGTCCAGCTGTTTAACGGGGCATATCAGACAGGCGGAGAAGGCACCAGCAATTGGGATGGGCACAAGGTGCTCAAGCAGCAATATGACGTGCACGGCCCGATCTTCGATCAACCCACGGCAGGGCTGATCCAGGACCTGAAGCAACGGGGCTTACTCAACGATACACTGGTCGTCTGGTGCACCGAATTTGGTCGCATGCCGACATTCCAGAAAGGAGCCAGCGGTCGGGACCACAATCCCTCGGGCTTCACGACCTGGCTGGCCGGCACCGGCGTCAAACGCACCTTCAGCTATGGCGGCACGGACGAATTCGGTTACAAAGCGGTGGAAGATGTCGCCACGGTCTATGACTTCCACGCGACCATCCTCGCCATCCTGGGACTCGATCACCGCCGGCTCTCGTTTTATCACAATGGCATCAGGCGCCGACTTACGGACGTGCACGGCAATGTCATTCAGGACATCTTGTCGACCTGACGCCTTTTGTGATGCGAACGCTTTCACTCCTATTCTTGGCTTGTTGCAGAAGCTTTCGTTTGCCTTGTGTACCTCATGACTATTCGCGGCCTAATTCGCGGTTCGTACAATTCAGGTAACACGAGAAAGTCGAACTAGGACCGGCCGGGTCATCACCTGACATCAAGTGCCGGCCGCCGCGTGCACGGCGCAGGGGCCAGAGCTCGTTTTTCGAACGCCGAACTAACGGCCTCAATGAAGGCGAAGGCGAAGGCGTATTGATCGCGGCGCGAACGCGATCGCGCCGTTCATTTTGCGGGAAGCGTGTTGACGAAATCCAGCCCGCCCAAGCCAATGGGCCAATTGTTGATCGTGCTCGATCCCCTCGGCGCGACCAGTACCCAGCCCCTCATCGCGCGGCCCGTGATGTCGAACTCGCCAACAAAGGGTTCCTGCAGTGCTTGTTCGTACTGGCTCGGACCGACTCGCCGCGACGAGTGAATTCTGCCAAACTCCGACGCACATGTTACCGTTGAGTAAAAAGCCAATCCCACCGAACATTTTCTTCTCTTCGACATTCTTTTGCTGAACCAGTTGTTGCCGAGTCCTGCTCGCGAGTGATTTGCTATAGGCCATGGGTGCGTCCTTCTTCGCAACGTTCTTGCCTGCGTCACGCTCGACGCTCAATTCCGTGCCGAGCGACGAGAATCCGGGATGTACCCATTCTACTCGGCGCCGCAATCGCTTGCGGTTGGGCGTTCAAGTTCGTTGCAATTCATGAGATGGCTGGGTTTTGCGGGTGACTTTCCAACGGGTTGGAAAATGACCGCGGCGATCCGCGTTAACTTTGGCGTAGGCACGAGCCGCAACGGGTAGCTGGCGATTAATTGTCCTTCCTGATTCAATAAATACAGCTCCGCGTCCGCGCCTTCGCATGAGTTCGAATGCGGGTAGAGTCAGCGAGGTGCCGACCGTATTCCAGGTTTCGGGATCCAATCGAATCACGAGCGGTCCCGCCTTGAGCAGAATGACGCCCTCGACTTGCGGAAGCTTCAGTGTCAGCGTCAAGGGTGAACCCACGGGCACTTGCGGGAGATCCAACTGCTCGACGTCGGTCTCTCCGACATCTGCGCTTGCAGCCTCTGCCGGGTAGTCCGAGTCCATCGATGTGACAACTTCCGCCGGAGCCGCTGTTGGGAATCTCTCGCCGGCATGCTGGGCGTAGTCCGCGAGACGGGGCATGACTTGATCTCTTACGAACGTCATGACACGATTTCGGCGGTCGCGCTGCTCAGATGGGACTTCGTTCGCGTCGGCGCTGGTGGCTGCGAGCGTCCGTGACTCGCCGTCCGCTGAACGTCGCGTGGCAGTCGTGCGATGCTCGAGATTGGCGGTCGACCCACGCGTCTCACGCTTGGTGGAAGCAAGTGAGTTACGCGTCATTGTCGTGTCAGGGACGGAAGGCCCGCCAGCCGCGTTTGGGTTCAAAAGTGACGTCGACGCAGAGCCAGCGAGATTCATTCCTCGCGACGAAGAAAGAACGTGGCGCGAATCGTTGCTGAACCGGTGTTTCATGGAACGAGACGAGGATGTCGGTTGACTCGCGAGGGTTCGAGAACCCTGGCCTCTTGAAGGCGCCACATGTGGCGCAACCCGGGACCGGTTCGAGTGGCCAGTTCCGGTCACTTCCGATCTGCATCCGCGAATGGATTGAGCTGGGGCGAGGTTCGTCAACGCAAGACAGAGAAATAGACTGGCAATCGTCAGGTTGGCAATCGTCCGGTTCGGCTTGGACATCGAAGATCTCCCGTTCGAAGGTTTAAGAATCAGCACTCTGAATGAAGCGTGGGAATCGTCGATCTGTTACATGTCCTCTTGTTCCCGTGGCGACCGCTCGTTCGCTGCCGGCGGAATCATCCGATGGCGAACGGGATGAAAGAAAGGCCACTTGGAGGGGTCGCCATACAAAAAGAGGGGCCCGAGCGAATTCACTCGGGCCCCGTTGCTCACGTTCGGCTCAACGCCAGTTCTCGGCTCTAGAAAAGTCCGTCGATGAAGTTGTTGATGGCGTCCGCGGTGTCTTGGACGGCGTCCTGGGCACCGCTCTTGGCGTCCTCCTTTGCCTGTTCGGCCGCCTCGGCCGCCTGTTGGGCTGCTTGCTGAGCCGCTTGAGCCGCTTCGGCGGCTGCCTGCTGGGCTGCATCCTGAGCGGCCTGGGCAGCTTCCTGGGCGGCCTGGGCTGCTTGCTCAGCCGCTTGCTGGGCTGCGTCGGCGGCTTGCTGTGCGGCTTGCTGAGCGGCGTCGGCGGCTTGCTCGCCTGCTTCCCGAGCCGCGTCGACTTTGCGACCGACGGCACCCCCGACTCGTTCGACGGCACCCGCGGTGGCATCGATCACGGGCTGCGTCTCCCGGGCAACTTGCTCCAATCCCGCTTGAACTTCTCGACCCGCCCAGTTGCCTGCGTCGACGGCACTGTCGTAGTAATCCTTGGCGGTCTCGCTGACCCCACGGACGGTTTCTTCCACCTGGCGGCGACCCGCTTCGGCTTGCCGCTCCAACTCGCTGACCACCTGACGGCCTTGCTCCTGAGCGATGTCGACCTGGTTCTCCACGAACTCGCGGCCCGCTCGCCCAACGCGATTCGCACTGCCGACCGGATCGTCGATCGCCTGCTCCGCGGCGCGGCCGGCGAGGTCAATCTTGTCCGCCAGAATCTCCGAAGGGGAGGGCCCCTGAGGCTCGCCGGTGCCGGGGTTCCGCTTGATGACTTCAACCACGTCTTGCGCGAATTTCTGGGAGTCGTCGATGACGTTCGTCGCCTTGACGCGACCGCCAACTTGGGGGCGACTCTTCCGCGTCAAGCCTTCCTCCGGCCGGCCAATCGTCATCTGCGAGGGCTGACCGCGAAACTTCGAGAGTTCTGGTTGGACCTTCGTCGGCGACGGTTGCTTGGCGGAAAAATTAGGACGTTGCAGCGGCGGGTTCTTGGTCGGCCCGGGTACGAATTTCGCGGGAGGACCGTAGGTCTTCGGATTCGAAGGTCGCTCCATCAGCTTCGTGGCGTCGACGCGGCGGCCTGTCGGCTGAGTGCTGCTGAACTTCGTACGCCGCGTGTTCGCGACTTGCTTGGCGGAAGGGTTTCCGAGCGTGGTGTTCGGCTTGCGGGTGCCGGTCGTCGTCCGCGATCGAGCCGATTCAGTTGAGCGGCTTGTCGTCGTTCGTCGTTCGGCTGCCACGGCGGGGACAACGAGGATGCAACCGAGCAGCGTGACGAGCGTGAGTTGGCTGAAGCACTTCATGGCAAGGACTCCTGTTTGGGGGTGGTAAGTGTTGTTTCCGTATCTCTCCAAGCGGAAGAACACTCCGTCCGTTACAGGGCCCTGTGAAGATTTCCATTGCCTCTTAAGGTGGGGGAAAAGGGGTCAGGACTTTTTTTCGCCGTCGACTGCGGGCAATGGGAGCCTTGCGCAGTTTCGGGGACACCCGGCGGAATCAATGAACACGTGGAATGGCCTGGGTTCATTACCCAGCCCTCCTATTTTTCCACGAGAAATCGACCTGAGAAAGCGCCGGGATAAACCGGCTTGGAGTTGAGAATGAAAGAGTCTTACAGCGAAGCCCTAGCCCGGCACGCTGGCCCTGAGTCGTACGCTGATCGTGGCAACACGGTGGGTGTAGCAACGGCAGGGGTACACGCAGGCCCAGTATTGAGCTCCGAAAGATTTTCATCTCGTGTGCCGACGTCGTTCAGGTGGCGGAAGGCAACACCGTTGGGTGCGCTCGCTGGCGAGCACCCCGCGGACGCGACGGAGTCGAAGACCTGGTGCATGTATGGAAACTCCAAGCGCGAGAACCGGGAGATCCCATCGGCTCCTTGGCGGCGACGTCGAGGACGGTCAGCGAACCTCACTGAGGGCACGGCTGGCATGGACGTGGATGGGAAGTCAGATGACTTCGTATTACTGACGACGCGGGCGAACGAAACTGCATCCGCAGTGGCGGAGTCCGTCGAGGAAAGGGAGTCACCGAAGGGAACTGTTGTCGATCTGCCGTGGACATGCCGGACACAGTGCCGGATTTCGTGTCACTCACATGGCACGGCAATGACGACTGGTAGCGAAACTCGTTTCGTGATCGTTTGACCTGACGGAGGAGCCGTATGAGGTAGTTCTTCACGTACGGATCTGTGCGGGGGGCGACCGGTAACGGTCGTCCCTACCGCGATCCCCTGAGATTGCGGAGCAACGAGATGAGGTTCTCGGCGTGCCATGGACCGGCAGGTACAGCCGCGACCCGGAACACGCTCGTCACCGCCGCGTTCGGCTCGGGGTCGAACAACCAGGCCCGGCAGACACCAAAAAACGGATCTGAGAAAGCGCCGGGATAAACCGGCTTGGAGTTGAGAATGAAAGAGTCTTACAGCGAAGCCCTAGCCAGGCACGCTGGCCCTGAGTCGTACGCTGATCGTGGTAACACGTTGGGTGTAGCAACGGCAGGGGTACACGCAGGCCCAGTATTGAGCTCCGAAAGAGTTTTCATTTCGTGTGCCGACGTCGTTCAGGTGGCGGAAGGCAACACCGTTGGGTGCGCACGCTGGCGAGCACCCCGCGGACGCGACGGAGTCGAAGACCTGGTGCATGTGTGGAAACTTCAAGCGCGAGAACCGGGAGATCCCATTTGTCTGCGGGAGGAAGTCGCCCGCAGCGGTCCGAGAACTCCACCGGAGGTAATGCGGACATGAACGCAGATGGGAAGTCAGATGAGAGCGTAGTACCGTCGAATCCGACGAACAACGGTGGTGCTGAACCATCCGCGGAGTCGGCCGAGGGAAGGCTCTCAGCCAAGAGGAACACCAGGCCTTCTAACCTCGCCCGGACTCCGAGCCGGAAGAAGCGCAGGTCAAGCGGATTGCCTGGTGTGCGCGTAGCGGCTCAGCAAAGCCGCGACCTTCGATTCACCGCGTTGCTCCACCACATCACCGAATCGCTGCTAACATCAAGTTTCTACGACCTCAAGAAGAACGCAGCGGCTGGCGTCGATGGGGTTACGTGGCGTGAATACGAAGCTGACCTGAAGACTCGCATCGCGGATCTTCATGGTCGCATTCACCGCGGAGCCTTTCGAGCGAAGCCCTCTCGACGTGTGTACATCCCGAAGCCGGATGGTCGTCAACGACCGTTGGGAATTAGCTCACTGGAAGATAAAATCGTCCAGCATGCGCTTCGCACCGTGCTTCAATGTATCTACGAAGCAGACTTCCTCGGTTTCAGCTATGGCTTCCGACCGGGACGCAGCCAGCATCACGCGCTTGATGCGTTATCGTATGCGATCACGGAACAACCGGTGAATTGGGTCCTGGACGCCGACATACAAGGCTTCTTCGATGAGATCGATCGTGACTGGTTGATCAAGTTCTTGGAGCATCGCATCGGCGACCCACGGGTTCTTCGTTTGATACGCAAGTGGCTCAACGCCGGTATCCTCGAAGATACGGACTGGTCTGACACGGGCAAAGGAGCGCCACAAGGGGCGGTTTTATCACCCCTCCTTTCTAATGTGTACCTTCACTACGTGTTCGACCAGTGGATCAACCAATGGCGGCAACGCCATTGCCGCGGACAGTGCGTCGTGGTGCGCTATGCGGATGACTTTGTGCTCGGATTCGAGCATGAAGCCGACGCACGCGCATGCCTTACGGCACTCACGGCGCGGATGCAGAAGTTTGGCCTCACGCTTCATCCTGATAAGACCCGACTGATCGAGTTCGGCCGCAGCTCTGTGGCCCGACGCGAACGGGAAGGTCGAGGACGCTGCGAGACGTTCGACTTCCTGGGCTTTACCCACATCTGTGGAAAGACCCGGAAGAACCAACGCTTCGTGTTGTGGCGGCGTACAGTGGCCAAACGCATGAGACGTACCCTGGCGGCGATTAAGGTTCAGCTTAAACGACGTCGGCACGACTCGGTCGGCTCCACAGGACGCTGGCTGACCAGTGTCGTTCGGGGGTGGCTCCAATACCACGCTGTCCCGAATAACATGCGTCGGCTCAATCAGCTCGTGGACGCGGTCACTAAACTCTGGCTCCGCCAACTGCGACGTCGCAGTCAGCGTGGCCGAGCGGCGTGGCCATGGACACGTATGCAACGTCTTGTGCGCCGATACCTGCCGCAACCCAAGATCCTTCATCCCTATCCCAACGACCGATTTCGCGCCCGACTCGCGGCAAGAGCCGTATGAGGGAATGCTTCACGTACGGATCTGTGCGGGGGGCAGCCGGCAACGGCTGTCCCTACCGCGATCCCCGAGAAGTCCCCC
>CAWGYT010000004.1:0-567500 GCA_963826795.1 uncultured Planctomycetales bacterium
GTTCTGCCATGGAGATTGAATGCCGTTTCCTGACGCAGGTCATGCAATAGTCGCCGAGGAGAAAGTTCGCGACTATCTCCTGAATCCAAATCACCCGATTGGTGGCCCCAAAGCGACTTGGTTCGCATCACTCGGCTACACCATCGACAACTGGCAAGATCTGGTTAACGACCTGTCCCAGCTGACTCGCACCGTTGACGACTTCGTAGCCAAGCCTTCGCCGTTTGGTGTAAAATACGAAGTGCCGGGTGAAATCGGACGTCCCGGCCATCGTCCGGCGGCCATACTGACCGTCTGGATTGTTGAAGAAAACACAGTCCCCCGTCTGATAACAGCTTACCCTGGATGATTGCGATGCTGGCTGAACATTCCATTGTTGTGCTCAATTCAGACATACCGGATGCTGGCCTTCGCGCGGGCGATGTCGGCGCGATCGTCCATGTTCACGGTCAAGGGAAGGCGTATGAAGTCGAGTTCGTTGATGGGGACGGGACAACCGTCGTGCTGATGACACTCGATTCCGATGCCATTCGTGCAATCGGACCGGGCGAATTGCTGCACACTCGTCGCCGCGATTTGGCAGAACAAAGCGATGAACGGGAGCGGTAACAAGCGTGTTGGAAATGGTGAGTCCACTCACCGCCCCGTTATCGCAGACGTTACGTGGCCAAACAACAGATGAGTCGACACCGTGCCACAGCCCGCTGACCGACATCCCGACAACGCCGCTGGCGATTTCTACGTTGAATGCGACTCGTGCATTTCGTGCGAAGCCCCGTATCACGAAGCTCCCGAATTGATGGGACGCCCCCGATCGTCTGACAACAACTACGGGTGTTTTTTCCGCAGACAGCCATCGACCCCGGAGGAAGTTGATCGCGCCTGCGGCCCGTGATGGTGTCGTGCGTTGAGGCTGTCCGATACGCTGGCAACGATCCTGAAATCCTTCGCACACTCTACGATCGAGGCCGCTTACGCATCATGCGACGCCGATCCGACAGATGTCGAAAGCCAAGTGATCCAGTACGTCAAAGACACCTACCGACTCGCAAGAAAGTATGGCGTTCAATGGACGTACATTCGCGATGCATCCCCCGAACGTGAACTGGTTGCCTGTTGCTACGGGCCATATCAGCACACGCTCGGCGTATTTGCGTTCGACAACAAAACACGACAGATTGATATAATTCATGATGACGCTGCTTACCGTCCGCACTTCGACAACTTCAAGCGCCCGAAGAAGAGTCTGTGGTGGTGGTAAGCGTTTTCTCCAATCAAGGCCACGTAACCAGGCCGTGAACGTGCGGACTGGAAATGGCTTGATGGCAAGCGGGTGGGACTCCCGCCGGAGTAGCTCTTAGCCAGAGGCTCCGTATCGAGTGTTGCAGCGTGTCTATAAGAAGCGTGAAGCCGTAATGTTGGCGACGTCTTCGAAGTGGCACGTTGAAGCGTACACAGAAAGGTAGTGAGGGTGAATCGACCGGGAGTGGCCTCTCGGCGATGAACGACATGAGCTCCGAAATTTTGTACCTGTTGGACCCTGCCCAAGGCCTGTTCACGCTGGAAGGCAATATCTCTCACCGCGATCCGGCAAGCTGTGAGAGAAGGCCCGGAGTCGCTCGTCCGCTCGCGCTAGACACGATGTCATCAAGGCAACCAGTGAGACCCTGTGGTTCTTGTTCGACTCAGGACACACCTGTCATGAGCGAACGAGTATGCCCGACAAGCCTAATCAGCGAGGACGGCAAATGACTCTCAGGGAGTCGGATGGCCGAATAGTACCGCTGAAATCCGGCCACCAGTCGGATGGAACGAAGCCGAGTAATATCGGTGCAGGGAAGGCGGCCAGGCCAATACGTGATCCAGACCGGGCACCGCCCGTACTCAGAGACGGACCTTCGGTGATAACTCGGCTGGATCACATCCACCAACGAGCGGTCACGCAACCGAACGCGGTTTTCAACAACCTGTTCTCGCTGCTCAACGAAGAGTTGCTGTGGCATGCGTTCCGCCGACTGAAGCGAGGCAAGGCACCGGGAGTCGATGGTGTCACGCTTGAAGACTACGAAGTGAATCTGCGAGACAACTTGCGGAATCTTCTTCAGCGACTTCATCGCGGCAGCTATCGACCTCAGCCCAGCCTGCGTAAGAACATTCCGAAAGGCAATGGGAAGACGCGGCCGCTGGGCATCGCCTGTGTGGAAGACAAGCTCGTTCAGCGAGCTGTCGTCATGATCCTGGAGCAAATCTACGAAGTCGATTTCCATGACACTTCGTATGGCTTTCGCCCCCGGCGATCATGCCATCAGGCGTTATCGGTGCTCGGTCAGAACATAGCGACTCGGAAAGTGAACTGGATCTCGGACGCGGACATCAAAGGCTTCTTTGATACCGTGTGTCACGAGCGACTCGACGAACTGCTGCGAATTCGCATCAGCGACCCGAAGCTGCTCGCCCTGATCGGCCGCTTTCTGAAAGCCGGTGTGATGATCGAAGGTCAGCGTTTCGACACCGAAGACGGCGTGCCGCAAGGTTCGAGTCTCTCCCCGTTGCTCGCCAACGTGTATCTGCATTACGTTCTGGATCAATGGTTCGAACGCGATGTGAAACCACGGATGCGAGGCGAAGCGTCTCTGATCCGGTACGCCGACGATTTTATCGTCGGCTTCGAACTGGAATCGGATGCGGTGAGATACCAAACGGTGTTGCCAAAGCGACTGGCTCGGTTTTCGTTATCTGTCGCCGAGGACAAAACCAAGTTGATTCGTTTCGGTCGTTTCGCACGTCGCGATTGCCAGCGACGGGGTGAAGGGGCTCCGCAAACGTTCGACTTCCTCGGATTCACTCATTACTGCGGGACGAGTCGCGCAGGTCGCGTCAAACTGAAAAGGAAGACGTCGACGAAGAAGCTCCGATTGAAACTGCTGGACCTGAACCGCTGGTTCTGGAAGCAGCTGGAAACTCCGATCGGTGACATGTGGCACACGCTGAACGCGAAGCTTCGCGGGCACTATCAGTATTACGGCATCAATGATAACTGGCCGCTGCTGATGGCATTCCGTGATCACGCTCGCCGAATGGCGAAGCGTCACATCAGCCGCCGGAGCCAAAACAGCTACTTCAGCTGGCCGAAGTTCAACGCATTTCTGGAGCAAAACCCGCTGGCGTCTCCACAACGGTTGACGGACCTGATCGCAATGTCTCGCGGAAGGAGTGCGGTGGACAAGTAACGGCCGGGAGCCGGATGCGTTAACGGCGCACGTCCGGATCTGCGAGGGGGCGACCTCAATTGTGCATGGATCAAATCTTGTGACACCACCAGAGGAAACGGGTGGCAAACAGGGAACACAAACCGTATCCTAAACACGAGAGACTAGCCCTACTCTCCCGGAGCGACCAGCTGGTGCGGTTTCAAGTGGAGGCGTTACTGGCGGTCGCCCGGTGACGATCGGCGTTCTGTCACGAAGGCAATCGCTAGGCAAGCAGATGCACCATGCGATTTACGCTACGAACCTTGTTGATATCCGTCGCGTTGTTCTCTGCATGCATCGTTGCTGGCCGCTATGGGCTGATGCGGCCTGAACGTCGTGCACTTCCGTTTTCTGCGACGGAGATTCGCGACGACTACAGCGTGTGGGTGGACTGGGACTATTCCCTGACAGCACGGATAGACGAGTCTGACTTCGCACCGTACGTTCGAAGGCTCTACCTAGCTCCATCGATTCGCGAACCAAATGTCTACGAGTACTCGGACGATGAACGGAGCGTTCGCGCTTGGTACTCCAACGGGTTCGTACATGTTGAAGCGTCCGGCGATTGACCGTAGTTCACATTACTTGGCCTGACCATTGCGAGCAGAGTTCGTTGATCGTAAAATGGAGGAATGCCCACCGTACTCCGAGATGGTCCTTACCGATTCTTCTTCTACGCGGGCGATCGCGACGAGCCACTCCACGTGCATGTGGAACGGGACGATGCCGAAGCAAAGTATTGGATCGACCCAGTGCGACTCGCTCGCAGCCATGGATTCTCGGCGAATGAGATTGGTCGGATTGAGAAACTGGTTGTCAACAATCAACAGATACTCATGGATCGCTGGAATGAATTCTTCAACGGTTGAAACACAAATACCCACGGCCGTCATTGTTCGTTTCACCGACGATATGGTCTCCGTTGATTTGTCCGATGGTCGTTCAATTTCCGTTCCACTAGTCTGGTATCCACGCCTCTCGCATGCGACAGCGGGAGAACGGGACAATTGGCGATTGATCGGCGGGGGCCGCGGAATTCACTGGATCGATCTTGACGAAGATATTAGCGTTGAAAACCTGATTAAGGGTCAATCATCTAGCGAAAGCCAAACGTCGTTCAAGCGTTGGCTCAGTCAGCGTGCGGCACCGAATGGTAGGTCCGTGACAGAACAAACGGATGAACGCGAGCCGGAATAGGCCGGCTGGCTCGCTTCGCTCGGTAACGTCAACTCCCGGCCGCGTTATCCGAAACGTTCTCCCGCTTGAGCTTGAAAGCCTATGCGTAAACGATTGCTGGCAATTCTCGGCATTCTTGTTGTTGCTGGAATGGCATTCGGTGCTGGTCTCGTTTCGCAACGATATTACCAGCTTCTGGCGATTGCCGAGTCCGTCAATGTGATCGTCGGATCTGCCGAGCAACCGCCTGAATTGGAAACGTTTGCATTTCCCAACTCAGAATTGCGATCCAAGAGTTCTTCTGGCGGAGTCTCGAATCAACAGGGAATCATCATTCATAACCCACAGGTCGGAATGTGGACGACAGCCGATTCTTTCGAAGACGTACTCGTCCATTACGCCCGCACGATGGGTTTTGAAAAAGAAACCAACATCGAGAAACGACAGTCAATGACCAACGCGGTTAGCTTCTTGGACATTGGCGGGGCGGACGCGTCCTCGAAGGCACTGATTCGAGACAACTCAAAACCAGAATTAAGTGGATACCCGCCCCCGATGCGATTGGTCCGAGTCGAATGCCTGATTAAGAGAACAAGAACGTACCATGTAAACGTCATACTGTCGCGGGCGGATGACGATGAATTGACTCACATAATTGTCTTGTTTGATCCGCTGTTTTGATGCTCTAAATCTCCGGAAGTTCACTTCGGTTCAGAATGCGGGAGAACCATCGCGTGCACCCGAGTACGCGAGTCGGGCGGCCTTGAATTTGTAAATCTTTCGCGCGTACCGGGTGACGCGTAACGTTCGCGGTCATCGCACTCGTTGAAAACACAATGCCATACGATTGCCAACTCAATGCGCTACCAGGTCATATTTCAGTTTCCAGAGACGTTCTTCGCGACGCACGACGAGCTTGTCGCATTTGAGGACAGGTTGATCGCGTCTATGCCAAAGACCTGCGATGTCGATGGGCACGACGTTGGCTCAGGGACGACCAACTTCTTCGTGTACACGGATTCGCCTCTGGCGGCGCTTAAACACTTTCGCGACTACTTGGGGACGAACAAGGTTGAGAAACACTTACGCGTCTCCTATCGCGAGGTAGATGGAGATGCGTACACAAATTTGTGGCCTTTTCGGGATCCTCGGCCGTTTGATATTAGTTATCCAGAGGGTGTCGATCCATTTTCAGCGAAATCGAAACGCAGCATTCCTAAACGCAGCCCGCCCGGCGTATCCAAGTTCGAGACGCCTGCAGCGGACGAGTGGCCAAGTCCGTAGGTTGTTTCTCACGCACGACGCTGAATACAACAGGCCGCGAACCAAGCAATGCACCCGAGTCGCGAAGTCGGGCGTTTTGACACTGGACAATCTCTCGTCGCGACCGGGTGATTGCAGTCGTTATTTGGCAGAGAACACAAACACAGCTCGAACGGAGTCAAACACATGAAATCTCGTCGCCCGGTCTGGTTTACTTCAATTGTTGCGATGTTCGTCACCTTCACGGTGGCCGTTGCTGCGCCACTGTCGACGCAAGGGAGGAATCAGGGCAACTCGTATCTCTTCTACACGAAATCCTTGCGAGTCGACGACTCAGGGCTCGGAGAAATCCCATCGCGGTTCCAATGGAGCGTCGAGACCGGTTCTTCCGGATTTGATATAAACGGCAACCCTTTACCCGATTCGAGGATCATGCTTCGGCTGTACGATCCCGATCAGCCCTATACAACGGTGTTAACCGCGCAGATGGACTTGGCAACCGCCGCGAAACTGCATCACGAGTTGGGCGACATCCTCAAGAAGAAACTCGAAAACCCAGACTTTCACCATCGCCCGCAATACTATGATCCCAAGAAGATTCCAACTGGACGGTTCAAGGGCATTGACGAAAGCGGCCAAGCGATCATTGAATTGGAATACCCCACGCGGCAGCGGCATCCCGAAGAAGCGAAATAACCATCGCATGCACGGGAGCGGCGGTGGCCAGTCGGTTTTGAAATCAATGTCAACTCCCGCCGCCCCGTGATGCGGGTCGTTCTGTTTCAGCGAGATGAAAGCACTGTACATCATCGCATGTCTTCTTTTGGGCATTTCCATCATTGCGGAGATGGTGGCGAAACAACGGCATGGCGAGGCCATGCAGATGGTCGCCAAGGCCGGGACGGCGAGGCCTGAGGTGCGGCAAGAGGCAACACAACACGCAGACGCACTTGTCCGTGCCGGAGACCGTGTCAGCGTGGGTGGCCTCATCAGCGCTGGTGCGGGAGTCGTACTCTGGGGCGTGTCTCGACTCAAGGGCAACAGTTGGACGCAGGTACTGCCCACCGCTTTAGCGGCAGGCTATGTTGCGATGTGGTTCTTGGTGGTATAGAGAAACAGAACCAGGGCGTGCACCCGAGCGGCGGATCGGGACGGAATCAGAATGGGAAGTCACTTGGCCGCCGCCGGGTGACGCCTATCGTTACGAATGAACGCATGCCGTTCAGCGCTGACGCGATTGGGACGCGACGTGGCAGCGCAAAGGCACTTGATTCGCCTGAAGCCGCGTTAAGATCTTCCTGCCCGCCAGGCTTCATTCGGATTCGTGTTTGGTCCGGACAACAGGTCGCCTGATGATGGCAACTGGGTGGCCCACTGGCCGTTGGCTCAACTCTTTCGGCCATCGCGACGCTTTGAATACCTGCGCCGCATGATGACCTTGCCCTTGGAGGCTCAACTCGCCCAACATTGATTCTCCCGTTCCGGCTCGGTATGCTCAAAACAGGAAGGAACATCTCGGTCGCCATGCTCGATCCAGACTGAAGACATTCGTAACCAAGCCATGCACCGGAGCACGCGATCCGGCGTTTTTCAAATGTTATATCACTCGCGCGTGCCCGGTGATGGCCACCGTTATCGGGCTGAGACTTTTCGCTAATCAACGATTGAGCCAACGAGCAGCGTTATCATGCCCAAGGATCTGATACCTTTTTCGATCGGCGTTTGCTTCGCGATTGTTGGCGCATGGGGCTCTTGGTTTCCAGGCTCGTTCACCGATGTATTTCATGACACCGAGGATGATGACGATTTCCTTCGCAATGCCTCTCCGAAAGTCTTGGTCGGTGTTCGTATCGCCTGTCTTATTTTGTTTTTGTGCGGTTTAGGTCTGACCGTTGCAGGTTATGTTGGAATTTCCAATCCGCCAGATTTTGATCCTCTTCCTTTTTAGCGCTTTCTTGCAGCTCAACCCGGAATGCGCCAGATAACTATGCGATAAACCGAAGTCGCGGAACCGGGCGACTCTGAAATGGACAATACACCGCCGCGACTCGGTTATCGCGGACGTTCTGTCACTTGCCAACGCACGCGTCGGCGGTGAGGTGACGTACATGAATGACGACACCACGCACGCAAACAACGGTACTCGTGGCATCAGCCGGATCATAATCGCGTTGTCCGTAATCGCTCTCGGCGGCGCGGGCTTGTTCACCATTTGGGGCGGAATGGGCACGGCATGTAACGCCGCCGAACGGGTCCGCTGCCAGGAAATCCTAAAATCCCTCTTCGCCACAATCGAAGATGACATTCAAAGCCCACACTCGGAACTTGACCGCGATGGGATCAGCTCGCATCTTCGGAATCTCGTTGTTAAGGCCGGCGACCAGTTACTCATTCACTCCGGACCGAATCGAAGCGTCCTTGACGCGTATGCTTTCTCGCCGAATCTTGATGTTGCTTCCTCAGACGATGTGTTATTAAGCGTATTGGTGTGCGACATACCGGGCAACCATGTGATGCACTTGGCCAACGGTCTTCGAGAACGCCGGCATGGCACAATCCAAGAACAGGCGTTACTTTTGCTGTCGAACGGACACGTCGCAGTGTGGGTTGGCAATTCAGACGAATACAAGAAATGGGTGGCTGACTTCGTGAATGGCAAAGGCAATCCGTTTCCGCCAGGAATGGAAGAACGTGTTCTCGATTACGCACAGCAGGTCGAGCCGCAAAACGTGACAGAACAATCGGATGAACGCGAGCCGGAATAAACCGGCTGGCTCGCTTCGCTCGGCAACGTCAACTCCCGGCCGCGTTATCCGAAACGTTACGAATGAACGCATGCCCTTCAGCGCTGACGCGGTTGGGACGCGACGTGGCAGGGCGAAGGCACTTGATTCGCCTGAAGCCGCATTGAGATCTTCCTGCCCGCCAGGCTTCATTTGGATTCGTGTTTGGTCCGGACAACAGGTCGCCTGATGATGGCAACTGGGTGGCCCACTGACCGCTGGCTCAACTCTTTCGGCCATCGCGACGCTTTGAATACCTGCGCCGCATGATGACCTTGCCCTTGGAGGCTCAACTCGCCCAACATTGATTCTCCTGTTCCGGCTCGGTATGCTCAAAACAGGAAGGAACATCTGGGTCGCCATGCTCGATCCAGACTGAAGACATTCGTAACAATTACGTGCACGTGCGGACTGGAAATGGCTTGATGGCAAGCGGGTGGGACTCCCGCCGGAGTAGCTCTTAGCCAGAGGCTCCGTATCGAGTGTTGCAGCGTGTCTATAAGAAGCGTGAAGCCGTAATGTTGGCGACGTCTTCGAAGTGGCACGTTGAAGCGTACACAGAAAGGTAGTGAGGGTGAATCGACCGGGAGTGGCCTCTCGGCGATGAACGACATGAGCTCCGAAATTTTGTACCTGTTGGACCCTGCCCAAGGCCTGTTCACGCTGGAAGGCAATATCTCTCACCGCGATCCGGCAAGCTGTGAGAGAAGGCCCGGAGTCGCTCGTCCGCTCGCGCTAGACACGATGTCATCAAGGCAACCAGTGAGACCCTGTGGTTCTTGTTCGACTCAGGACACACCTGTCATGAGCGAACGAGTATGCCCGACAAGCCTAATCAGCGAGGACGGCAAATGACTCTCAGGGAGTCGGATGGCCGAATAGTACCGCTGAAATCCGGCCACCAGTCGGATGGAACGAAGCCGAGTAATATCGGTGCAGGGAAGGCGGCCAGGCCAATACGTGATCCAGACCGGGCACCGCCCGTACTCAGAGACGGACCTTCGGTGATAACTCGGCTGGATCACATCCACCAACGAGCGGTCACGCAACCGAACGCGGTTTTCAACAACCTGTTCTCGCTGCTCAACGAAGAGTTGCTGTGGCATGCGTTCCGCCGACTGAAGCGAGGCAAGGCACCGGGAGTCGATGGTGTCACGCTTGAAGACTACGAAGTGAATCTGCGAGACAACTTGCGGAATCTTCTTCAGCGACTTCATCGCGGCAGCTATCGACCTCAGCCCAGCCTGCGTAAGAACATTCCGAAAGGCAATGGGAAGACGCGGCCGCTGGGCATCGCCTGTGTGGAAGACAAGCTCGTTCAGCGAGCTGTCGTCATGATCCTGGAGCAAATCTACGAAGTCGATTTCCATGACACTTCGTATGGCTTTCGCCCCCGGCGATCATGCCATCAGGCGTTATCGGTGCTCGGTCAGAACATAGCGACTCGGAAAGTGAACTGGATCTCGGACGCGGACATCAAAGGCTTCTTTGATACCGTGTGTCACGAGCGACTCGACGAACTGCTGCGAATTCGCATCAGCGACCCGAAGCTGCTCGCCCTGATCGGCCGCTTTCTGAAAGCCGGTGTGATGATCGAAGGTCAGCGTTTCGACACCGAAGACGGCGTGCCGCAAGGTTCGAGTCTCTCCCCGTTGCTCGCCAACGTGTATCTGCATTACGTTCTGGATCAATGGTTCGAACGCGATGTGAAACCACGGATGCGAGGCGAAGCGTCTCTGATCCGGTACGCCGACGATTTTATCGTCGGCTTCGAACTGGAATCGGATGCGGTGAGATACCAAACGGTGTTGCCAAAGCGACTGGCTCGGTTTTCGTTATCTGTCGCCGAGGACAAAACCAAGTTGATTCGTTTCGGTCGTTTCGCACGTCGCGATTGCCAGCGACGGGGTGAAGGGGCTCCGCAAACGTTCGACTTCCTCGGATTCACTCATTACTGCGGGACGAGTCGCGCAGGTCGCGTCAAACTGAAAAGGAAGACGTCGACGAAGAAGCTCCGATTGAAACTGCTGGACCTGAACCGCTGGTTCTGGAAGCAGCTGGAAACTCCGATCGGTGACATGTGGCACACGCTGAACGCGAAGCTTCGCGGGCACTATCAGTATTACGGCATCAATGATAACTGGCCGCTGCTGATGGCATTCCGTGATCACGCTCGCCGAATGGCGAAGCGTCACATCAGCCGCCGGAGCCAAAACAGCTACTTCAGCTGGCCGAAGTTCAACGCATTTCTGGAGCAAAACCCGCTGGCGTCTCCACAACGGTTGACGGACCTGATCGCAATGTCTCGCGGAAGGAGTGCGGTGGACAAGTAACGGCCGGGAGCCGGATGCGTTAACGGCGCACGTCCGGATCTGCGAGGGGGCGACCTCAATTGTGCATGGATCAAATCTTGTGACACCACCAGAGGAAACGGGTGGCAAACAGGGAACACAAACCGTATCCTAAACACGAGAGACTAGCCCTACTCTCCCGGAGCGACCAGCTGGTGCGGCTTCCCGTGGAGGCGTTACTGGCGGTCGCCCGGTGACGATTGGCGTTCGCCCACTAAGATCGGTTTCAAGGAACTTTTGCTGTGGTTCTTCTGTCAAAAGCTACTCTCAACCGACATGCCGCAAACGCCAGGACGGGTTCCCGATGAAACTACCGCAATTTGCTCTTTGCCTCATATTCCTTGGATGCAGTCTATCGCTCGCTCAGGATACTCTCAATGAACCGGGATTTGCTGGACCGACGAAGGATGTGACCTTCCGTGTGCTTTGGTTGATCGAGTCCGACGATGAGAACCGCATCGCTTACGGCGGACCTGCTCGCGAAGGCTTGACTGCTGCAGGCTACGGTCGCTTAGTTCCGGCTGGTTCCGCCGCCGGCATGATCAGTGTCGGGCAGCACGCGAATGTTGCTGGATCATCTCGCTACGGCCAAATGTCGGTGGTCGTATCCCTGCTGAATACCACCGAGCATGATGAATTGCAAATCAAAATCAACCTGCAGTCAAAGAATCGCTCACCCATGTCGATCGATACCACAGCTAGAGCCCCACTCGGGCGCTGGTTCCTCATTGGCGGCGCTGATTCCCGGGTTGGATTGCCACTACACGCGGACGATGGCAAGCGTGCTGTTGCAGTAATGAGAATCGATGATGGTGTTGTACTTCTCGACTGAGAGCAGATTTTTGGACGCATTGGGCGAACCATGGGATGCAACGGAGCGGCGGTGGCATGGTTTTTCGTGAGCTCAATGTCAACTCCCGCCGCCCGCTGATCCCGGTCGTTCGCTGCGATAAAATGGTGCGATGGAAACTGTCTACATCGAAACGTCTATCGTAAGCCACTCCACCGCGTGGCCAAGCCCAGACCCGGCCACTGCGGTTCTCCAGGATCAAGCCAAACGCTGGATGAATGAACAGCGTTCCCTCTACGACGTCGTGACTTCGCAGTTGGTCCTCGACGAGGCTGCCATGGGTGACGCCGATGCCGCTGCTAGACGGTTGAAGATGCTTGACGGGATTCCCGTATTACCTGCATATCCCGACGCCGACACTGTTGCTGACGAAATCATCAGCCGATCCATGATGCCGGCATCTGCAAGAATCGACGCCCTTCATGTGGCCTTGGCTGCCTTGGCCGGCGTACAATATCTGTTGACGCAAAACTGCAAACACATCGCCAATGCTCACGAGCTTCCTCGGCTGTACCGGCTGCTCGATGAACTAGGCTTGTCGGGAATGCTGATATGCACGCCGATCGAATTCCTCGGGGGAAATGACGATGACTCGTAATGCCATACTCGACGAGCTTCACGCGGCACGCCGAAAGCTCCTTGCAGATTACAATGGCGATACCGCCGCGTACCTGCGAGATGCACAAACCAGGCTAGAAGCATCTGGCCGACCGATCGCCGACCGCAAGCAGCGAACAATCCGATGCACCGGAGCGGCGAAGTCTGGCGAGTTAGCAGTGGAGAATCACTCGTCGCCGCCCGGTGATCGGTGACGTTATGAATGAACGCATGCCGTTCAGCGCTGACGCGGTTGGGACGCGACGTGGCAGGGCGAAGGCACTTGATTCGCCTGAAGCCGCGTTGAGATCTTCCTGCCCGCCAGGCTTCAGTTGGATACGTCTTGGGTCCGCACAGCAGGCTGCCGGATGATGAAAACTGGGTGGCCCACTGACCGCTGGCTCAACTCTTTCGGCCATCGCGACGCTTTGAATACCTGCGCCGCATGATGCCCTTCCCCTTGGAGGCTCAACTCGCCCAACATTGATTCTCCCGTTCCGGGTCGGTATGCTCAGAACAGCAAGGAACAACTCGGTCGACATGCTCGATCCAGACTGAAGACATTCGTAACCAAGCCATGCACCGGAGCACGCGATCCGGCGTTTTTCAAATGGAACATCACTCGCGCGTGCCCGGTGATGGCCAGCGTTCGTCGAAGGGGCCTCGTGTATTGAAATTCTCCAATCGTACGCTATTCGGTGTTGTCGTTTTGGTCGCCTTGATATGTGGCTGGTTTTCCACATGGCAACGGGCTGATCGAGAGCGCAGGAGGCACGAACAACGTTTACTCTACGCCGAGCAAGAACTCGAACGTGCAAGGGGCCAGGTTCGCGATCTAGCGCGAGCTAATCGGCCGGACCTGACACGTTCATTTTGGGAAGCCGAACTCGAAGGCGCGAATCTCACGAGAATGACGCTCACCAGCACAAGCAACGCATTTCAGCGGGCATCGTTCCGCAACTGCATGCTTGAAAACGCAACCCTGAAGGGAGGCGACGCTTCGTTTCAATTCGCGTGCTTTGATGATGCGATTCTTGCCCAAGCAAGCTTAACTGGAGGCGGTGCTTCGTTTCAAGAATCTACGTTCGTTAGAGCCGAACTCACTGGTGCCACGCTCACCGGGGGACCAGGCTCCTTTCAAAGTGCGTCCTTTGAGGACGCGATTCTGGTTGGTGCAAAACTGGTGGGGAGCTTTCAGGCCGCGAACATCAGTGGTGCGAAGCTTCAAGGAGCCGATATCTCGGCAATCAACTGCGACGACTTGGCCAGCTGTTACTTCAATAGTCCGCCAACCTACAATGCAGAGACTATGTTCCCGGAAGGCTTTGACCCGACGGAGCAACTTTGGCGACGGGCCGAATAACGCCCGCGGATCTGCAATGGCAAAACAACGACGAACCAGCGGATGCACTGGAGTCGCCGATCCAGTCGAAATCGTATGGTAAGATCATTGGCGGCGACCCAGTGATCCGAATCGATATCCAGCAAATCAGATGCGTCACTCGGTCACATACATCGCACTGCTGCTGATCGCCATCGTCGGTTGCGACACCGACCGCGTGTCAACATCACAGCCCGCGCCCGAACCTAAGAGTCGCGTTGTTTTCCGCGCTGAAGATGGCCGCGAATTGACAGCTGATGACGTTGCCGACGCCACAGGAACATTCGAGTACGAAATCGTGAGCACCAACGACATCCCCGACAAAGCGAACGAACTTCATCAAAAAGCACGGCAATTGGGCGCTGCAGGCGAATACGAACAAGCGATTGACCTTCTCTCGCAGGCCCAATCACTTGCACCTGATTGGCCGTATCCTACATACGATATGGCATTCACTTACCTGCTGATGAAGGATTTCAAAAAAGCCCGTGAGTGCTATGAAAAGACCGTCAAATTGTCACCACGAGGTTTCTTTACGGCCCTGACAGCCCTCGACACGCTTAACCGAGAAGCAAGCGGTGATTTCCCCGAAGGCACTTACGCAGCGTATATGTCACTTGAATGGATCGACGACCCCGAACAGAAAACGAAAATGGTCAATGCGCTGATCGAACGATTTCCACAGTTCGCCCCAGCGTGGAAAGAATACGCACTGCAATGTGACGACTCATCAGAGAAACTGGACGCGATCGAAAAAGGTCTGGCTGCAAATCCAGATGCCGAAACCAAAGGCATGTTGCTCATCAACAAGGCGCTCACGCTCAATCAGCAGGGCGATAAACAGGCGGCCAAAGAAATCTTGGGGAATCTCGCACTTGATTCGAATACAACTTTCGCCAATGAACACTTGGCCAAACAAACGTTGGCAATGGTTGCCGAATAGCTGGATATCAACGCGTTGCACGCGAGCGGGCGGCAACGTCGGTTTTGAAGTCAACATCAAACGCGTGCGCCGCGTGAACTGGGTCGTTCGTCAGTCACACTCCACCAACGGATGATTGACACATGCAACCCTCATCGCGAACACCCGAAGGCGACAACAACACCTGCCGCGTTTGCGGTCATGCAGTTCGCATCGAACCATCCACGCCGCCCGGTGACGCGCCGTGCCCACACTGCGGAGCCTTGTTGTGGTTTGTAGGCGACGCAATTGATTCAATGGACGCCCGACGAGCGGCCCTTCTGTGGCAGCGAGCGAACGCCGCGATCGACGCCAATGATTTCCGTGTTGCAAGACAACGGCTGCAACGTGCGATTGCCCTCGATCGAGCCAATACCGTATTCAAAGAGACGCTCGCCCACGTAGAATCTCGACTGTTGGAAGCAGGTCGGCGTAAACGCCGCCGACGTGCGCGGCGACAGCCAAGCTGAGATGCCTACCGTTGGTTTTGTCCGAAGACGTTACGTCGGACCGAAAGCGTAGGTACAATGGGCAACGCCACACGAGATAATTGGAGTCAATCCGGGCCGAATAGACTGACGAACCAAGCCATGCACCGGAGCACGCGATCCGGCGTTTTTCAAATGGAACACCACTCGCGCGTGCCCGGTGATGGCCAGCGTTCGCCGACTTGAATCCAAGGGCATCCGCACGCATTGAAACGCTTTCATCCAATTTCCATCACTGCGGTCGGCATTGCCGCATTCCTTGCGTGGGCGTGGATCGGAATGTCCTCTATGGACTACAGCACTACTTCGGCCGGGGATGGACGACGGCGCCGGCCGGTCGAACTGCGTCGAGGCTTGTCCGTCGTTGCTTCGCCATCATCGGCTGCCGACGACGACAAGGCGTCCCGCCGTGGCGTTACGGCACTACCGCAAGCCGCGTTGGCCGTGTCATCGGTAGTGGATTCGGTCACGCATGACGACAGATCGTTGTCACATGGAAGCGTCGGAACGATGGGAGTGGCATGATGCGTTTCCGTGGCCTCGCCCTCATCCTCCCACGGGTCGGCAATGAATCGTTCGCGTTTTGTGCCGTACAGCTCACGCTCCAGCTCGGCAATGCGAGCTCGCAATTCATCGATCGTTTCGTAGAGTTCCAGAATGAGCTGATGACATGCTTCCACCGTCTGTGGAAGATCGATCCGTCGGGTCGACATTCGCTTGGCTCCTGTCCTCTGCGGCGGAGCCAATAAGAAGGCCCGCCATGTCATGAAGTACGTGGCGGGCCCAGCGATGGTTGACACAAATGCAAATGATTTTATGTGGCGATGCCAGCAACGTGGCGATATCGCAGCCGCTGACGAACGGACGACAGATCGATTCCATCCAAGATCATCGACAGTTGAGAAGGCGTCAGCTCGATTCCGCCATCGTCGGTCGTCGAAAGCTGCGGCAGTTGAAACGTGCCTCGTTCGAGCTGACGATACCAGATCCACCAGCCGCTGCCGTCCCAATGCAAGATCTTCAGCATGTCGCGTCGCTTGTTGACGAACACAAACAGATGACCCGAAGCAGGGTCTTGATGGAGCACGGCTTCCGCGAGCACGATCAACCCGCGAAAACTCTTTCGCATGTCGGTCGAATCCTTCGCCAGGAAGACCTTGGTCTGAGGTGAAAGCAGGAACATGTCAGGTCTCCCCGCCATCCAGCGCAGCGAACACGGTGCGTAACACGTGGACATCAACACCTGCGGCGACGCGGACGATCCAACCGCCGGGATGAACGATTTCGATCATCGGCGAACGAAGTGAGACTCGGACCGGTACAAACGCAGCCGGCGACGACCTCTGCTTCACCAGCATCCTGGCTACCGTGATGTCGCAGCTGGCGTTGCCACCAATAGAACTGATGCACCGGAATCCGGCGTTTGCGACAGAACGCGGCGACGGACTCACCGGATGACCGCTTCTCCTGAAATAGACGAACCCAACGACGCTCCTTAGCTCGATCTGGCGACCGTGACATCTCCATGACCCTCCAAACTGCTAGCTGTGAAATTTACCACGCTCAGCAGACCATGGAAGACGCGGTGGATGAAACGGTCACACCGGTGGCTACATCTCACCGTACCTGCCGGATGCGGACATTCCCGAAGATGGGGTTGGGTATTGAAACGATCGATTGACCTGCTACCACGATACGAAGACCAAGACACTATACTTTGTTCGGCGGTATTCCGATCCGCGTCCGTGAAAACGATTGCGGCGAACCATCCGATGCAACCGAGCGGCGAAGTCGGGCGTTTTGAAATGGAAGATCAACCGTCGCCGCCGGCTGATCGGTAACGTTATGCAATGATTTAGGCTAGACTGGCACCAGCAATCTCAGAGAACCGAAATGAATGGCTGACAGCAAACCTCAATTTGATCCAGAATCTGAGAGTCGCTTTGCCCGACCAAATGCCGTGCGTGACATTCTCATCGTCGGCTGCCCGATCGTTTTGCTGGGCGTGTTCGGAAACGTCGTCGGGCTGAGCACGTTGGGCGGCGGGGCGATTATCAATTTAGGTTACGTTCTGATGATTGTTCTGGGCGGACTCATTCTCAATTGCCAACGAAGCAGCTGGCGCGAAATAGGATTAGGCAAACCGAAATCTCTTCGAAAGACGATTCTATTTGGCTTTGCGGCATTCGTGGCGGCATTGACCGTATTCATCGCCGCGCAAGTTATCGCGATGTCCCTACTCTCTGTCCTGGGACTTGTTCCCACTGAAATTGATCAAAGTCGCTTCAATGCCGTAGAGGGCAATTTGCCATTCTTTATTCTCACGATCGTTCTGGCATGGACAACGATCGCATTCGGTGAGGAGATGTTCTACCGATCCTTTCTGATTACGCGCATGATTAACTCTGCCTCGATAAAGCCGGGGATGGCCGTTCTGATCGCGGGGGGCATCTTCGGTGTTGCTCACTTCGCCGAGGGGCCAATAGGTATACTCAGCAATGGCGCGTTTGGTGTGCTTTTCGGGTGGATTTACTTGCGGAGCGGGCTCAACCTATGGATAACTATCATTGGCCACGGATTGATCAACACCTTTAGATTTATCTTGCTTTACATGGGTGCTGTGTAAGCTCATAGCTCTTTCTCGTTCATGAACGGCAACCATCATTACGGTATGCAAATGTATCCGTTGGCCACAGTCTGGATGTACGTTGCATTGCATAACAAGTAAGGATTTGACTTCGCGCAGCCGAAGCTCAAATCCTCGGTTCAAGCAGCCCGGCTGAATCTTTTCCGGGGTCTCATATGGGTAACGCTTCATCGTCGCGAAGCGTCGTTGGGTACGGTCAACCGCGTGACGTGTCGCCCGTGCCACGGTTCTTGCGCTGCGAAGAGATGCGCGGCGACTCTTGGTGACGTTAGATAGCATGGGAGACAGCAATTTGTCATTGCTTTGTCGCTTGCGACCGCGTTCAGCGCGAACGTCAGCGGACACGGCCAAGACGCTTGCTTGTCGTGGATGATCGTACGTGAGTTGAGAAGGCTATTCGTATCGCTCATCCGGTGTCTCGATAGGTAAGGCCGTCTCCGGCGAAGGCGGTTGATCGCGGCTCAACGCGATAGATGATGTGGATGGGTTTGCCGCAGTGCGCACAACGTGGCCCGGGCTGGGGAGTTGGATCGGGCGCTGCGTGTCCGCTGCCGAGCCAATAGGTCCAGCCGAGAAAGAGCCAGACGAGCCAGCGGACGGAATCCAGGGTGACACGCCGGTGTCCATTCATCCAGCCGTAGTGACGCACCTTTTGAAACCCTCGCGGCAGGATGTGTTGGAGAAAGCCGCGGACAAACTCGTGTCCATCGACGGTTCGCTGCTTCACTTGCTTGGACTTCGACGGGGTGTAGCGGAAGGTAACCGAATGGTCATCGACGTGGATGATGCGACGATCACTGATGGCGACCCGATAGACATAGGGTGCCAGGTATTCGAGTACGGCTTGTCCGTCACCGACGGGTTGGACATCGACTTGCCAGCGCCGCTGCCAGATCTCGTGCGGAACGTCTTTGAGGAGCTCGGCGCTGCGGAGTGCGTCGCACAGCTTGGCTCGATAGATGACGGCCGCGCAGGCTTCGGGGAAGAGGAAGTTGGTGGGTCTCGCGAGCCACTTGGCTCCGTCTTCGCTCACGCCGCCACCAGGTACGACGAAGTGCACATGCGGGTGATCGATCATCGGGTCTCTTCCCCAGGTATGCAGCACGCCGAAGAAGCCGACCCTCGAGGTTCCCAGCCAACGTCCGGCGAGCAACTTGCGAATCGTTTGGCTGCCGGCCGCGAACAGGGCGTCGTAGCCCGCTTGCTGATGAGCGCGCAGCGTGGACCGCAGTTCCTCAGGAACGGTGAAGGTGACCAGAAAATGGTGAACCGGCAGTAGTCGCTGGGCTTGCTTGGCGAGACAGTCGGTGGTCTTGTCGGCTTGGCAAGTCGCACAGTGTCGATTGGCACAGGAACGTCTGACCCAATGCTCGCGATCACAGTGATCGCAATGATCGACCGTGTGTCCGAGTTCTCCGGTGCGACAACGCGTGATCGCATCGATCACGCGTCAATGTCCCAAGGGAACTCGATCGCTAAACTGTTGCAAGTAAGCAGGTGCGTGCTGCCGGATCGCCGCGGCGACCGACGACATGGTCTACGGCAACGCCCGCCGAAAGATCTTTTCGATTGTCTTGCGGGCATCGGCCGTAGCGACATCCGTTGAATGGAGATAGACCATGGTCGTCTGCAGGCTGCTGTGTCCCATGTACTGCTGAATGATGCGCAGGGAGACCCCTGCTTCGAGTAGATGGGTCGCATAGGAATGCCTCAGCGTATGCGTGGAGACCTTCTTGCCGAAGTTGATCTGTCGTGTGCTGAGCTTCATCGCGCCTTGCACGGCCGTCATGCTGATGGGTGTCTTGGCCATGGGTGCGCCGAGATGATCACGGCTTTCAGCTGGAAAGAGCAAAGCAGGATGGCGATGGGTCGTCCAGTAGCGTCGCAACCAACGCAGCGTCGTGGTCGGAATCGGCTCGTAGCGATCTTTCGCTCCCTTGCCGCGATGAATGTGGACGAGTCCACGCGACGCATCGATGTCACCGACTTGCAAGTTGAGCCCTTCTTGCAAGCGCATGCCGAGTGAGTAAACGGTCCAGAAGTAGACGGCCATCCGTTCCGTGGTGCAAGCGTCGATGATCTGGTGCACTTGCGGGATCGTAAGCACTTCGGGAAGGCACTTGACGTTCTGAATTTTCATTGAGCTGAGCGTCTGCCATTCACGTCGGCTGGTGCGTGTGTAGAAGAACTTGATCCCGCTGTAGGCGACTCGCATCGAGCCGGTGGCAAAGTGGCGTTCATTCTTGAGATGAAGAAAGTATCGACGAAGCTGGGCTTCGGTAATGCGGTCGGGAGAACGCCGACCATAATCGGCCAGCTGCCGGACGGCCCGCAAGTAACCTTCGTGAGTCCGCTCACCCATGCCGGCCAAATGCAGGTCGTCACTCATGCGCTGTTAAGCTTGCCGGTAAAATGCTTCGAAACTGCCATGAATCGGCTCCTTGTGGAAGGGAAAGAAATTCCAACAAGGAAACGTGGCTTCAAAGGCAGGAATTGTTAGACTCAGAGGATCCGCCGCGCCAGCGGCTGACTTGAACCATCCGTTGCACGCGGGGCCGCGGGCCGTGCGCGTTCTGAATTCGACAGTCGTTCGCCGCGGCCCGGTGATGCGTGTTCGTTCGTCTTGCAATCCACAGAAAGAGAACCGACTGCCATGCTACGATGCACCTTGCTCGCGACTATTGCTTTCGCGGCGTTGGGCACAGCCCGACATGCAACGGGAGAAGATGTGCTCTTTGAAGATAACTTCGATGGCGCTCTATCGCCCAAGTGGCAGGCCGTCGGGTTGGCGAAAGACGACTACCGAATCCGCGACAGCGGACTGGAGATTCGTGTTCAGCCTGGAAGACGTACCCGTGACACGCCGATGCTCCTGGTTTTGCTGCCTTTCAAGACATCGGAATCTGTAATAGCTTCCGTGGAGGTGACACCACTCGATCAATTCACCTCACCGGACGAATCTGCCGGGCTCTTCCTCACGGATGCTGACACCCGTGAATTCGGCGCTGAGAAGAGGAATCTGGACGGTCATCTTGTGTTCTCGCCGGGAAACGATGAATTCATTGGGGAAGAAGGAGAGGAAGGAGATCCGCAGCAATATGCGTTGAAGTTCTGGCCTGCGAATGAGGTCGATGGTCCGCTACGAATCATCGTTCGCGAGCACTATGCCCACTTCCAGGTTGGCCCATCGCGGAAGGGTAAGTACTTGAACTTCTTCCACTCAGCGCTCCGCGAGAACGAACCGAAACGTGGTTTCTGTCTTTCTGCATCCGGTGGCCCCTCAGATCGGGATCACTGGGTACGATTCGACAATTTCCGCGTTATTCGCAATTGAGACGAACAAGCCATCCACCGGAGTGGCGGTGGCCAGCGGTTTTGAAATGAAAACCTTGATTCCGCCACCCGGTGATGGCGGTTCTGCAATCCAATCAAGACGTTTGAATGAACGAGAAACGGCATCGAAAAGTGCTTCGGTTTTCCCTTCGTTCCCTGCTGATGGCTCCGGTGTTGTTAGACTTGAGCACAAACGACTCCGCATCTTCAAAAGGGGCAAGCTAGGAACATCAGTGCCCTGAATTACCCACGCCGACGCTTGAATGTCTTGTGCACGGCCCAAGTCAACCGTTTTGAACTGTTCAGCGTCATTCATGTACTCCCGCCCTCCGTCCAGATCGAGAATCTGGTCAACCTTCATTGACCGTTCAAAAAGCTGTGCCTCTCTTCTTCGGCAAGGAATAAAACAACTGTCGAAAAAACGCCTTGGGGTACGCATCTTACAATCATCAGGTGTACGGGTTTCAAATCGAATGCCCCGCTCGGGACTGTACGGATTCGATATTCCTATCCGCGATGTAAGAATTCAGCTCCGTGCGTGTGATGATCTGTAGGAGCAAGCGATGTCCGATCTTTCCGGAAACCAGCTGCAGCCTGATTGATCGAGTTCATGAACTCGCTGATGAGGTCTTGTGGGTGGAGTTCCTCGGGATCTACCAGCCTGCCGTTTATCGGATGGCTAGGCGTCGCGGTTTGCAGGATGCCGACGCTCAGGACGTTATCCAGTGGGGAGTTGCCTCGATTGTGAGGTCAATTGACGGATGGAAGTTGGAATGGATCGGCCCGCGATGCTCAGGTTGCGTCATTGACGGGCGATCCGTTGACGCGGTCTATGCAGCGCGGGCTCGTAGCGTCGGAACATGGCCTTTGATCGGTATTTCGAGTTCTATTTTTCCATTTATCACTTTCAGGGGAGAGTTGTAATTGTGATGTGCCAAAAACTGATTTGCGTGACTTTGATTCAGATCGCGGTGATGTTCGTTTGTACGGCGGAGAGCCATGCCCAAGTTTTTTACCAGAACAATTTTGAGGGTACTGTTGGCAGCGAGTGGTCAAGCTCCGCCACTAGCCAAACACCCGCTGACGCTCGGCGGTTTCTCGGTAGATTCGCCAATAACACGGTTAACCTGTCACTCTCGGAACTGCCGACCCACACGGAGGCAACTCTGTCTTTTGATTTGTTCATCATCGAT
Source organism: uncultured Planctomycetales bacterium (assembly GCA_963826795.1). GTDB lineage: Bacteria > Planctomycetota > Planctomycetia > Pirellulales > Pirellulaceae > CAWGYT01. Next base: position 22,275 of record CAWGYT010000004.1, read on the forward strand.
ACGTGGGATGGCAATGACGGCGGGTTCGGGCCCGATCGATGGCAGGTGAGGCAGGACGGAATCACTTTGTTGGACACAACGTTTAGCCAACATATCGACGATTTTGATCAGTCTTATCCCGGTTCGTATCCGGATAGCTATCCTCGTCGTACCGGCGCCTCGCAAGTCGATACCTTGGGATACTCGCAGTTCGGCGACTCTGTATACAGCCTGAGTTTCTTATTTCCACATGTCGATGATTCGCTTGAATTCAGCTTTTCCGCCAATGGCCTAGAGGAAGTGGACAGCGAGAGCTGGGGACTGGATAACGTAGTTGTGTCCATCAATTCGGTGCCTGAACCCGGTAGCCTTACCTTGTTGCTTTGCGGAGCCGTAGCCCTTCTCGCCTGCGGCCGGCGACGGCGACGCCCCGCTGGCGCCGTTCACCGACAATGCCTCGGAGTTGCAAGCTAACCAGGCATTAGGTCCTAACCCATCACGCTGCGCGTTTGTGGGGAACTCCGGCCAGATCCAATTTAGTATCTGGCCAACAAACCAATTGGGGGATAAAACGACGTACCATCACTAGGTGTAACGGTCTCAAGTCGAATGCCCGATGGGGATCGCTCTGAGCCATTATTCCACGGCTATGTAAGCTTTTTGCACATGGTGTGTGATGGTCTGTAGGAGCCAGCGATGTCCGACTTTCCGGAAACCAGCTACAGCCTGATTGAACGAGTTCATGACCTCGCTGATGAGGCCTCGTGGGTGGAGTTTCTCGGGATCTATCAACCTGTCGTTCTTCGGATGGCCAGGCGTCGCGGTTTGCAGGACGCCGACGCTCAGGACGTGATCCAGCAGGTCTTTGTCTCGATCGCCAAGTCAATTGACGGATGGAAATTTGAACCGGATCGTCCCCCGTTTCGCGCTTGGCTGACCACGGTGTCTCGCAATGCCATTACAAACGCCCTGGCTCGGAAGCCTCGGGATCGGGGGGCGGGTTCGACGTCGGTGGTGAACCAGCTGCACGCGCAGTCAGCCCCCGAGGATACGACATCCGAGATCATCAAGGAAACTCGGCGTGAGTTGGTTCACTGGGCGACCGAACAGATTCGTTCCGAGTTTACAGAGCAGACTTGGGAAATCTTTTGGAAAACCTCGATTGAAGGTGTTACCACTGCCGACGTCGCGTCAGCGACGGGACGATCTGTCGGTGCGGTCTATGTAACACGGCACCGCGTGCTCACACGGCTGAAGGAGAAGGTGGCCGAGGTGTCTCGGCATTGGGACGATTCTGGCTTCATTGAACACGAGCCGACGCGGGATGGAAGAATACAATGAACAAGACGCAATCCTGTGTTTCACGCGAAGTCCTCGATCAAATCGGCCGCGACGAGATCCTCCCCAGCGAGTTGCAGTGCATCGAGGATCACGTCTCGGAGTGCGAGCACTGTCGAGATTTGTTCGCCGCCGTGACTGCCCAGCCTGACTGGACCGATGGCATTCTTCCGATTCTTCGCGAGCAACGCGACGCTACGCCTGAGATCGCCGAAGCAGAGCTGTCTTGTGGACACGATTCAGTGCTGAGTCTGTTGGGGCCGACGGACGATCCTCGCATGCTGGGAAGAGTCGGGCCCTATGAAGTGACGGGCGTCATTGGCCGCGGCGGTATGGGAGTCGTATTGAAGGCGTTTGACGCATCACTGAACCGCTTTGTTGCGATCAAGATGATGCTCCCGCACCTGGCGACGTCCGGTGCGGCACGGAAGCGTTTCTCCCGCGAAGGACAGGCGGCCGCTGCGGTGATTGACGACCATGTGCTGCCAATCTATGGCGTGAGCGAGTGGCAAGGCGTGCCTTACCTAGTCACTCAGTATTCGAGCGGGGTGAGTCTGCAGAAGCGGATTCAGGATCAGGCGCCGCTGGATTTGAGGGAGATCCTGCGCATCAGCCTGCAAACGGCCCGGGGGTTGGCGGCTGCCCATGCTCAAGGGCTGGTTCATCGAGACGTCAAGCCGTCGAATATTCTGCTTGATGGTACCGTCGAGCGCGCGTTGCTGACCGATTTCGGCCTCGCTCGAGCTGTCGATGACGCGAGCCTCACGCGTAGCGGCACGATCACCGGCACACCGCAGTTCATGGCACCCGAACAGGCACGCGGTGAGTCTGTCGACCAGCGCAGCGATCTGTTCAGCCTGGGCGCGGTGATCTATGCGATGTGTACCGGACATCCGCCGTTTCGCGCCGAGACCAGCTACGGAGTGCTGCGGCGGATCACCGACGAAGAGCCCCGACCCATTCGTGAAGTCAACCTTGAGATTCCGGAGTGGCTGTGTGGAATTGTCGCCAGGCTGATGGCGAAGCAGCCCAGGGCGCGTTTCGCATCGGCAAATGAAGTGGCCGAGTTACTTGAAATATGCCTTGCTCACGTCCAGCAACCAGACAGGGTGCCCTTACCTGACCAAGTGCTACCGCGACGAACGGGAAAAGCCACGTGGCTTATTGCTCCTCGAATGAAGAGGCTGGCGATCGCCGCTGCGATCTGCGTCATGGCGCTGACTGGCGGCTTTGCTCTGGTGAACAACGGGTGGGACAACCCCAGTCGTTCGACCGTTGAAGGTGGCGGACACGTCAGTCCAAAATCTCAAAGTGGTGGTCAGCCTGCTGATTCGTCGGAAGCCATCGAGCCGCTGCCCCCATCCGTCAACGACATCGACAGAGAGCTCGCTGGACTGGCCGAAAGTCTGCATCATGACTTTGCCAGGGACGGAGTACCGCCTGACCGAATCGCTGTGCGAAGTGATGACGGGAGCGAACTCATCGCCGCGCAATCGGATGGGCTGCACATCACTCATCGTGGCAAAGCCGGATACTCCAATACTTTTGTGGAAACTTTGAAGCGTGTTCACGGCAATTTTGACGTGACGGCGTCATTTCAGAACCTGACTATTGATCCAGGTGAAAACGGCTCTGGTGGAATATCTCTGACAGCAATTCTGGAAAACGCGAGCCACACGCACGGCACGGTTCACCGAGGCGCCACGGTTGATCACGTCGAGCCGATCTGGAACTTCATTCAGTGTGAAGTCGTTCACAGCCCCCAGCGAGACCCGGGCGTGTTGTGGCTCGGCACGACTGCCGAGGAAGCTAAATCCGGACGACTTCGACTGGCGCGTATTGGCGGGACGCTCTATTGTCTGTTCGCCACAAGCGACTCGCCGGAGTTTCGCCTGATTCACGCAGAACAGGTCGGATCAGAAGACCTCCTGTATGGCGGGATCCGGCTGATCACTCAGGTGCAATCCAACGACATCACGCGCGGCACAACGTCGGTCATCTGGAAAGACTTAACAATTCGCGCCGAACGGATCACCGATTGGCCTGCCGCAGATTCGGCCGAGCCCTGAGTGGAGAGGACTGTATGAACAATTCCCGGACAGCCGTTATTCTGTTCAGTGCATTCTTTACATCTGCTCTGGGAAACACATCAAAATGAAATCTTCTGTAGTCATTACTTTAGTTTTCGTCGGCGCCGCCATGATTCTTGGTCCGCTGGTCTTCTCCTACTTGTATCACGGCGAACCACCGATTCATCGAGACACCGGGATCGGATACTCCTGGGCGTGTTTCCTAGACCTCCGCCATCGCGCATACTTCTCAGAACCCCGCGTCCGTTTCGGGGCGAGTTTTCGAACAGCGCAAAAAGAAAGAGGAGCGAGCCCGTTGATTTGGCGTCACGGCTCGCCCCTCTCCAAAACAAATCGGGTGTTATCATCGGCTCGTTGGTCTCTCGCACTTCAGTTCTTGATGTCATCGACGCTTGGCAAGCTTCCATTTTCGCCGGTCGTTGCGGTCAGCGAACTTGTGCGCGTTGCCAAGCAAGCGGATTCAAACGTCACGAGCTGCGTCGACGACGGCTGCGGGTGATCGTGGGCGATGTGGTCCACGTGCTGACGATTGTCATCGCGCGTTGGCGTTGCCAGTCTTGCCGGTACGTGTTTACCGATACCCCCGACTTTCGTACTCCCCTACAAACGCTACGCCAGTTGGAGTCTATTGCCGCTTGCTCGGCAGTATCTCGACGCCCGGTGCGGGCTCCAAGACCTACACCGCCTCCGATTCTCTTAATTCCGACACCGGCTGGAGCGGTTTTCAATATGTGCAAAACTCATCGGGAACAACGTATGCCCAGGGTTCCCACGCATCAAACGTGACCTTTGACGACCCCACGGATAAGATTCGGGCTGCTGCGCAAATCTCCAGCAGCGTGCAATTGGCGAATGGACACGACTACGCTATTGCTGACGGTGGCGAAGGTGCCCTGCAGATCGCGACTGCGACGCCAAATTTCGGTAACGGAGCGTACACGCTACTTAGCGCCCTTCGGATTGAATCGTTTGTTGCCATTCAACCCGGAACTGGCGAAGATACAGGGTGGTGCGAAGTCGCTTCGCGGAACTCGTTTTTCCGCGCGCTTTACCGCGAGAGCACCAATAAGTGGGAACGGACGTGGACGATTTACTCAGGCGGCAGTCAGCAGAATGGAAACGATGAGATCCCAGCAACATCGGCGTGGGATACCACTAAGAACAGTGCAGAGCCAATTGCGAATGGCGCCGGATTTCCGGTTTACGCACGCGCGAGTTGTGAACAGGATTTAAGGGTCGAATCCCCTGCAACAGGTACAAAGACTATCAATATCGGGATACTGGGCGAAGTGATTCCGGAACACTGAAAGGGAAAAGGGAAATGCGCATCGCAATTGCTTTATCATCTGTACCTTTGCTGTCTACCGTTGTGCTCGGCCAAGTAGAGTTGGGCTATATGCTACCGTAAATGGCAATTAAGTACCGATTGTCTGATGCAATCGTGTCGTCTTCCAACGCAGGGTACCTTGAATTGACCGTGGAGCAGATGGATAGGATAAAGAAGCTTCATGACGCATTTGCTACACACTACAACGAGCTTCTCGACGCGACATGGGGAATCAAGTCTGGCGCGTTCATAGACGATAACACGCCGCCCCCCATTTCAACCCCCTGAGGTACAAGCGGACCTTCGGCAACAGGAGGATGAATTTGAGGCCGTACTTCTCTCGGAACTGTTGCCATTTCAGATTGAGCGAATCCAAAGTGCCGTTTTTCGTGAACGACTCAAGCGGGGTGGATTGCTTGCGGTTGTCATGAGTACCGACCTTCCCATGGTGAAGGAACTAGCGTTTAAACGTCAACCTCCGGCGATCATCGGTGATGACGCAACCGGCTGGTCCTGAACCGCTGCCCAAGAGGTGACGCACCCCGCGCCATCGTGGCCCCAAGGCGTTGATTGACCTCGCCTTCATGTGGGCGGACCGGAACATGTTTCGACGCGCGACACATCCGCGTAACGTGTCGCAATTGGCCCGAAATTAAACCCGCTTGAGAATCGTGGCCAACGTGCAAGGTGACCACCGTTTGCCGCGCGGGGAAACCCGGCCGCGTCTAGTTCGATGGCGATCTTCCTGAGTGGTAGGCCGCCGGTCCGTAACCGCCGCACCAACGCCAAGCCCTCTTGTTCAACCGGGTTTGGTTCCAAATGCCGTCCGTCCGCTGCCAGGCGGTATCCGTACGGCACGTGCTGAACGCGAAAAAATGTCGTGACAACTGCATTGACCACGCGCTTGAATCATTGCAAGAAATCCGCAGGACACTCGTTGCCAAGCAAGTTCAACTGTCCAAAGCAACGGATGGCCCGTTGTATCTACTGATTGAGCTGATGCTTGGCGGGATTCGCCAATTCTTGACATGCACCGAAGGGTTGCGCGACCTTGGCAGCAACTCCGCGTTGATTCTCCCGTCGGACATGCGCCGCCCGCCAGAGAGCCGCAAAACCTATTTTGAGGCTCTTGAAACGCTCCGCGCTCACCTTTACCGATGCCTCGCACAAGTGTCAGTGATTGCGAACCTTGACATCCCGAAGATTGTCGCCCACATGCGATATGATGACGAATGGCAGGTTGATGCTTACAAGCCACCTGAGGGGCGGAGTCGTTCGGATGTCTTGCCGCGCTTGCGGAAACTCGTTGTAGGCACTCTACCGGTCACCTCACCTACCGGTTCACGATGGAGAGTGGCGATAAGATTTGAACTCGCCGATCCGTTGCAAGGCACTGCCTTGCGTTTGCGGATGATCAGCAGCCGCGAGATTAGGTCATCCGTTTGAACCGACTGAACGGCGATTGAGAACACCGTAACTCATGGTTCCTCAACGAGAAACAGCTCACCGCAATCGAGTGCGACGAGCTGTTTTGAATTCAAGTCGGGGCGATAGGATTCGAACCTACGACTTCCTGCTCCCAAAGCAGGCGCGCTAGCCAGACTGCGCCACGCCCCGTCTCGCACCGTATGCTAACCGCCCTGCGCCGGCTTCGCAATTCGGGCACCGAAATTGACCCGGAATCCCACCTCCAGGTTCGCGCTCAGCTAGCCGGTCCGTGCCAGCTGCCCCCGGATGCTGAGCTGGCGTGTCGCGCGAGCTTTTCCTGGGCCGTTTCGGTGATCAGTCCCTGAAGTCGGTCGAATTCGTCGTTGTTTCGAAAGTGGATCACGAGCTGGCCGCGGCCTCGTGCCGTCTGGCGAATATCGACCTTCGTGCCGAGCACGATCCGCAGTTGCTGCTCAAGCGAGGCGAGATGGCTGGAACGAGGCGGCTTGCGGCGTTTTCCCAGCTTGGTTTTGGCACCCGCCAAGCCGTCGCCGTCTTCCTCAGCAATTCGCTCCTGGACCAGGCGCTCCGTCTCGCGGACACTCCAGCCTTCCCGCTGAATGCGTTGGCTGAAATCCATTTGGATCGGTTCATCGCCCAGCGGCAGGAGGGCCCGGGCATGACCCGCCGAGATCGCGCCGGACTGGAGATCTTCCTGCACCTTCGTCGGCAACTCCAGCAATCGCAACAGGTTCGCGATGGTCGAGCGATCGATTTTCAGGCGCTGGCCGAGGTCTTCCTGTGTGCATTGGTGCTGATCGAGGTACCGTCGAAAGGAGAGTGCCTTTTCGATCGCATTGAGATCCTTGCGCTGCAGGTTTTCGACGATCGCCAGCTCGGCCACCAAGCGGTCGTCCGCCTGGCGAACCCGCGCGGGCACCTTGCTCCAACCAGCCAGGATCGCGGCCCTCAGTCGACGCTCGCCCGAAATCAACTGCCAACGCCCATTCAAGCGACGGACGAGGATCGGTTGGAGCATGTCGTGCTCCTTCAGACTCTCGGCCAGCGAAGCGATTTCCGTCTCGCTGAAGTCCCGCCGGGGCTGGAACGGGTTGTCGTCGATTTCGTAGACACTCAACAGCAGCAGATCGCCGTCCGTGGCCGCGGCGGCCTCGGACAGCGTGTGCCCCATTGGGGGCGCGGCGGGCTTGGGTTCGTGCTGGGACGTGTCCGAACTTTCCTCAGCGCCCGATTCCCGAGGGTCCTCAGCGACGCTTGTTCCCGGGTGAATTCTGGGGAGTGCCGCCGGCGCGGCCAGTGTCTGGGAGACCGAAACCGGCTCGGAATCCTCACCCAACAAGGCTGCCAGCCCCCGTCCTAGTCGCCGCTCTTTATTCACGTTCCAAGACCTCCATGCAAAGTTCGACGTATGAGCGCGCTCTGCGCGAACGAGGCGCATACTGCAGGACCGATTGCCCGTGGCTCGGGGCCTCCGAAACCGCCACATCTCGCGGCACCACCGTCTCGTAGACGACGTCGCCAAAAAAATCTCGAACTTCCGCGTCCACCTCGCGCGTCAATTCGAGCGAATGATCGTACATGGTGAGCACAATTCCCCCAAATTCCAATTGATTCCCCGCGCGCTGCATCACGCGGCGAATCACCTCAATCATTTGCGTGAGTCCTTCCATCGCGAAGTATTCGCACTGAATCGGCATCAAGACTTCCGTCGAGCATGTCAGCGCCGTCTCGGTCAACGTGCCAAGCGATGGGGGGCAATCAATCAGAATGTAGTCGTATGTCTGGGCGTCCTCGGCAAAGAATCGCTGCAACTGCGCGAAACAAGTCGCGTCACCCCGGGCCAGTAACTCAATGTCCTCGAAACTTCGACTGCCCGGCAACAAATCCAGACGGTCTACTGTCAGCGCCTGGCGCACCAGACCCAGCGGGCCCGGTGTCGCAAACGGATGTCGCGCCGTCGGCGTCCCGCCCAGGCCCGTCGTGGCATTGCACTGGGGATCCAGATCGACCAACAGCGTTCGCCCTCCGGCCAGGGCCAACGCGACCGAGAGATTGATCGCCGTCGTGGTCTTTCCCACGCCTCCCTTTTGGTTGGCGATGCACATGATTCGAGCCACCTTGCTCCTCCCGTTGAGACCGACGTCAATCCGTGACGCGGGGCGGCATTGTAAGCCAGTTTGCCCGTCCGGCGGAATGGCAATGTGAAACACGCCCGGCGCACGACTTGGCAAGATGGCGAAAAAGTCAAGAAAAAAAGTTCCACGTGGAACAGGGTGACTTTTCGGGCCTCGGGTTGACCACAGAGGCACAGAGGGCACAGAGGGGCAGGGCTCCGCAGGGGATGGTGGTGCAATTTTGGGGTTTTACTTCTTCCGCCACGGCGGAAGAAGTAAAACCCCAAAATTGCACCACCCGCCGCCCTCTCCCGCCCCTTCCCTCTGTGCCCTCTGTGCCTCTGTGGTCAACCCCAGCGCGCCAAGGAAAAAAAGTTTCACGTGAAACTCACTAGCTTTCCTGGGTGTCGCATTTTCACGTGAAACGGGATGGTCGCGCGATCTACTCCAGCGGATTGAAGACCAGGCCGCTGAGCAGCTTCGGGTAGAAGTAGGTGCTTTTGGCCGGCATCCGTTCGCCGTGCTCGCTGATCGCCCGAATGTGGTCGATCGTGGCCGGCATGACGAGGGCGGCCAGATTGAATTGCGGATCGCTTGCCGAGTCACCCTGGAGGGCGTCGACGACCTCCTCGACCAAGTGCACGTATTCGGGTTTGGGCAAGTCGCCGAGTCCCAGCAGGGAGTCAATGACCAGGCGATGCAGGACACTGACCCCCAATCCCTGCCAGTCGGCGCTTCGCTCGGCCGCGACGCGGCACATTGTTTCCCGACCCGATCCGGTGATTCGGGCCGTGATCCAGCGTCCGTCCTTGGCGGTGTAAAAAGCGATTTGCCCCTGTTCGGCTTCTCGCTCCAGCTGATCCCAGATCGACTCAGCCAGATCCGGTCCTTCTCCGAAGACGTGGCATTCGAAATTGCCGCCAAGTCTTTGGCGAAGTTCGTCGGCCGTCATCGCGGGGGCACCGCGAAAGAGCCGATGGGTGGGCAGGACGATCATCCCTGGATCGCTCATGCTGACGCACATCATCAGCACATAGTTGGCCGGGTGCGTGGCCGGCAGCGGGCTCGCCTGATTCAGTTCGTCGCGATAGTTGCAGGCGGTTTCGTACCGGTGATGGCCATCCGCGATAAACGTCGGCTTGGATTCCATCGCCGCCGCGACTCGGGCGATCACGTGCACGTCGGTAACGGGCCAAATCCGGTGCGTCACTCGCAGATGATCGACGGCCTCCAGCGGCGTCATTTCGCGAATATGATCTTCCAGGGCGTTTTGGGCCTCGTTCTCGGGATCCGGATACAGCCCGAAGATTTGGCTCAGGTTCGTGCGACATGCCCGCGTCAGCTTTAATCGATCTTCTTTGGCGGAGGCGTGCGTCTCTTCATGCGGGTAGATCGAGCCCTCACCGAATCGCTCCAGCTGGGTCCGGCACATGAATCCGCGCCGAGTGTGAGGGCGCCCCTCGTATTCGAAAACCTGATGGTAAACGTACAAGGCCGGGTCCGACTCGGTCGTCAACAGCCCCTCGCTGCGCCAATTCCTGAGGAACTTTGCGGCCCGCGAGTAGCGATTCGACCTGGCGTCATCCCCCGGCTCATCTCGATTCAAGATCAGCCGGATGACATTCGCCGGGTGACGTTCGTACAACTGATCACGGAGTCGATCGTCGATCACATCGTACGGCGGGGCCACTACGTCACTCAGTGCACCGACGTGGCCCAAGTCGTAGCGGATTCCTCGAAACGCTTGAATCTGCGGCATGACAATTCAGCTCGTGGGGTTCTCGAAAAGCGCAAGAAAAAGGCTCCGGTTGTTATGCCGAAGCCCCTTCGAGCTGTCAATGTGCTCAGACGGCCGCGAATTAGTACCGGTAGTAGTCGGGCTTAAAGGGCCCCTCGACCGCAACCCCAAGGTAATCGGCCTGCTCGGGAGTTAGCTTCGTCAACTTGACGCCTAACTGCTCCAGATGCAACCGCGCGACCTCTTCGTCCAGTGCCTTGGGCAGTACGTGGACCCCAATCTCGTACTTGTCGGGCTCGGTCCAGAGGGCGATCTGGGCCAGGACCTGGTTGCTGAATGAATTGGACATCACGAACGACGGGTGGCCCGTCGCACAACCAAGATTGACCAGCCGACCTTCGGCCAGCACGATGATGGAGCGACCGTTGGCGAAGGTATAGCGGTCGACCAACGGTTTGATGTTAACCTTCTTCACATCCTTTCGGGACTCGAGCCACGCCATGTCGATTTCGAGATCGAAGTGCCCGATGTTGCAGACGATCGCATCATTCGGCATCACCTGCATGTGCTGACCCGTAATGATATCTCGATTTCCAGTGCTTGTGACGAAGATGTTTCCGATGGGCGCGGCCTCTTCCATGGTGGTGACCTGGAAGCCTTCCATCGACGCCTGCAGGGCGTTGATCGGGTCGATCTCGGTCACGATCACGCGCGCCCCGTATCGCTGCAGCGAGTGGGCACAGCCTTTCCCCACATCGCCATAGCCCGCCACAACGGCCACTTTGCCTGCGATCATTACGTCGGTCGCTCGCTTGATCCCATCAACCAGCGACTCGCGGCAGCCGTAAAGGTTATCGAACTTGCTCTTCGTCACGGAGTCATTCACATTAATGGCTGGGACTTTGAGCTCACCCTTCGCCAGCATCTTCCGCAATTCCTTGATACCTGTGGTCGTCTCTTCCGAGAGGCCGCGGATGTCCCCCAGCAATTCCGGGTGCTTCTTGTGCACGAGGGCCGTCAGGTCGCCGCCGTCGTCCAGGATCATGTTCAGCGGCTTGCCATCGGGAAAATAAATCGTCTGTTCGACGCACCAGTCATATTCGGCGTCAGTCTCTCCCTTCCACGCGTAGACGGGGATGCCCGCTGCGGCGATCGCGGAGGCCGCGTGGTCCTGCGTCGAGAACTTGTTACAGCTGCTCCACGTCACCTCGGCCCCCAGTTCCGTCAGCGTCTCGATCAACACCGCGGTTTGGATCGTCATATGGAGGCAGCCGGCGATGCGAGCTCCCTTCAAGGGCTTGGTTTGCCCGTACTTTCGGCGGATCGCCATCAGGCCGGGCATCTCGTTCTCAGCCAGCATGATTTCGCGACGGCCGAAATCGGCGAGCGAAATGTCCTTCACTTTGTATGGAACTCGGGTCTCAACTTGGGCCACGACGGTCTCCTGATCTAAAACCAAAAAGCGGTAGAAGGTACTGGGTGAAATTGAATCGCGGTTTCGAGCCGGTTTGCGTTCGCCACGGTCAACGGCGTCTTGCGGCTCCCACTTGGAGAGCGAGCCCGATGCCGGATCCCCCTCAGATTACCAAATCATAGACGCCGAGGGGAACTTCGCAACCCGGACGCTTCCGCGACCGAGGCATTGTTTGGCGTGCTCAGCAGCAAGCGGGAGTGCGGCTGATTGCCGCGGTACGCTCGATTCCCGCCCTGGCCCGGGGGAGTCTCGGGACAGTTGGCTGAGTGACGGCAACGAAGCGACGTGTGCGGAATCGCGCGGCTCACGACTGTTTTTTCGCGATTTCCGCGAATGTTTCCCGGGCGACGGTCACGAATTCTGACACCAGGCCGGGGTCCTTGATTCCGGGGGAGGATTCGACGCCGCTGGCGGTATCGACGCCGCGCGGCCGTGCCTGGCGAATCGCGTCCGAGACGTTGTGCGGACCGAGTCCCCCCGCCAGAATCCACGGCAATTCAAGTTGACCGTCCAATTCAGTTCGCAGCCGCGGCCAGTCCAGCGTTTGTCCACTTCCCCCGAAGTGTCCGGCAGCGGCCGCATCCAGCAGAATCGCGGCGGGCAGGGCCTGGAGTGCGACGCACCGCTCCAGGTATTGCTGCAGGGGACGGAACCCTTCCGCGCCGAAGCGGAACGCCCGAAGGATGGGATAGGCTTCCAAGTCCGCCAGCATCTCGGGCGGCTCGTCCCCATGCAGTTGCAGCCAGTCCAGCTGGCATACGGCCGCCAGATGGAGGATCTCCTGTGGCGACGCATTGACGAAGACGCCGACGCGTTGGACCGCAGTCCCACACGCCTCGGATACGGCCGCGGCGGCCTGCGGGCCGACGAAACGCGAGCTATCCGGAAAGAAATTGAGCCCCACCGCATCCCCGCCGGCGGCTATCACGGAAGCAACGTCTTGAGGACGCGTCACTCCGCAGATCTTGATCTGAAACAACTTCGGTGCGGCGACGGTCATGGTTTGAGTCCTCTTCGGCAGCGTTTCGGCCGCATCCTACGCGGTGGGCTCGGGGACGGCCAGCGGACGGGCGGGGACGCCGACCACCGTCGTTCCCGGCGGAACGTCGTCCAGGACGACCGCGTTGGCGCCGATCACGGCATCGTCACCGATCCGCACGAGGCCCAAAATCTTCGCGCCGGCGCCGACATTGACGCGCTGGCCCAGGATCGGAGCCTCGAGAGGTCGGTCGAGGTGCCGATTCCCCAGCGTCACCCCTTGCCGCAGGATGCAATCATCGCCGATCACGCAGCTGCCGTGGATCACAATCGCGCCCTGATGTTCAATCACGACACGTCGTCCCAGGCGGACCGAGTAGGGCAATTCAATGCCATATCGATTCCGGCAGCGGCGAAAAAGCCAGCGGTACACGACGCTCAGCGGAGCCCGCAACAGCCTGGACCGAAGGCGCATCCGCCATTGGCCAAAGCGACAGACCGCAATCGCCCGAAAGCCCGGCAGCGTCCAGTCACCGCGGTGGGCGGCCAAGTCCTCACGCCACAAGTGCCATATTGCCGGCGAGGAATCCGAAGGCATCACGAAGAAAACCCTTTCCAGATCACGCTGTGGCGGAAGGTATCGAACCACAACCGAGGCGGATCGTCGTTGGGTCTTCGTTCGATCACGCAGCGCAGCTGCCACAGCGCGAGACCGACCAGGCGGACCAGGTCGCAGCCGACGCTACGCCACGTGCCCAGATTCCGCACGAGGTAACGGCGACGCGACTCAAACCAGTAGTCGGGCCGCCGCCTGCGCGGGCTTTTTGTGTCCGTGACACCCGACGACTGTCCGACCAAGTGCACCACGCGGCTGGCGGGCACATACCAGCAGGTCCAACCGGCTCGGCGCGCCCGCCAGCAGAAGTCAACTTCCTCGAAGTACATGAAGTATCGCTCGTCCAACAAGCCAATCGCGTCGAAGACATCGCGCCGGATCAACATGCTGGCGCCCGCCACCCAGTCGGTCGCGGCATTACTTGTCGGGATCGGCTGGGCGATGACATAACGTCGAAGCAGCCGAGAGATCGGTCCCAATCGCAGCGCCTGGTCCAGTTCGCCGGCGACCGTTGGAAAGCGAAAGGCAGAACACTGCGCCGAGCCGTCCGGATGCTCGAGCCGACTGCCGACGATGCCGACGTCCGGATGTTCGTTCAGGAAGTGGACCAAGGACGTCAGCGCGTTGGGACGGAGGATCGTATCGGGGTTCAACAGCAACACATAAGCTGGCGGATCAACCGAATCGAGGCGGGGCCGAATCGCCGCATTATTGCCGTACGCGAATCCGCCATTGTTTAGCAGCGGCTGCAGCTCAATCCGCAGTCCGTCCCAGCCGCGCTGCAGGTACTGCCGGATGCGGGCGACCGAGTCATCACCCGAGTTGTTGTCGGTGACCACGACCTGGACGTCGGCGACCTGGACGTCGGCCAATCGAGCCACTTCGGGCCGGAGCGATTCCAGACAGTTGATCGTGAGTTCCGGAGTGCGGTAGTTGACGATCACGATCAACACGGAGGTCGGCGGATCGGGCATTCGCATGTCGGTTGCCAGCAGCGGGGAAGGTTCGAGTCGAGCGTTACATTCGCCCCAGCCGCAACAGGTCGGTTTGCGGAATCACGACATCCAATAAACCGGCAGCGTTTGTCGCCGCGGTTTCGTCAGGCAACACGACGACCAGCGCCGCAACTTGACCATCGCAGTCGGCCACGACAATCCGCGCGTGATCGCGGTGACTGCGACCCGCCACATGGCATTGAAACTGATCGGGACCGCTCACGGTGACCTCATATCGCCGCGGCGCATAGGGCTCGCCGCAGTTCGTCGCTTTGTAGAAAGCCTGCTTGACGGCCAACAGCCGCGCGGCCGAGGCGACGTCGTCTTGGTTCGCCATCCAGCGGCGTTCGGACGACGTAAACCACTGCTCAATCGTCCGCACTCCAATTCGCCCGGGAGGGACCAAATCGACGCCCAGTCGCACGCCCTCGTGCCGGGCAAAGCCCACGAGCACGCCGGTGGGGTTGTGCGAGATGGAAAGGCTGAGTGCCAGGCGTTGGCCGGCCTGGTACACAACCGGCGCGGTCCGCTGCCCGGCGTCGTCGCGCGAGAGGATGCTCACGTCTTGCGGCCGAAACTTTTTCGGCCGCTCGGCGGACTCGCGATCCAACATGATTCGCTTCGCCAGCCATCGAGAGGCGATCCAGCCCGCCTGGTAGACTCGATCCGCCGTCGCCTTTAGCTCCGCCTGCTCGTACGGGCTAAGCTCGCGAGCCGAGTGGATCGCCTCGGCGTGCGGCATTCGGATGTAACGCAGGTCAAGCGATGCGGACATGGCGCGAATCGAAGTCGAGCGACCCGCGAAACGCGGATCGGCACGACACCCTAGGGCCGTAAATCCTGGAACTCCATCCGAGAATGCGTGACGAACGCATCATCCTCAAAATATCCAATGCCGCTGGCCGTCTGGATGCATTCCAAAACGTCCATCACGGTCTCGATCTCAGCGGTCATTTTCGGAACTTCCTGACCCTGCTCGGCGGCGACTTCGAGTGCATAATCGACCCAGGGTCGAGCCATGCCGACGAGCCGATGGAACTTGAACTGCCAGGCCACCGCCAGCGGCCGGTCAGCCGCCCCTTCCAGTGGTCCGGAACGCTCCAGCGCCGTCTCCTTCAGTAACCGCTCGGTCACTTTTGGCAGCAGCGAAACGGCAAACGTATCGTCCGAAATGCCGGCATTCAGGGCGAGAGACGGATCGACTCCCAGGAACGGCGGGAGCGGATAGTAGTAGACCTTGCCAGCACCTGCTTCATCCGATTCCGGCGAGGGCAATTGCAGCGGCGGAATTTGATCCGGCATAATTTCGCTCATCGCCGTAATCGTCGCCTGCAGGACGTCGAAATACTCGGTCAGCCCTGCGACCAGTTTTTCGCGATCACTCAGACTCCAAACGCAGGCCACCTCGGGTAACGCCAGGGGCTTCTGCGAGCGCGGCATGGCCATGTGCCATCGCTGACTGGTGACTTTCGCATCGAGGACGATTGCGGACTGCCCATCGGCGAAGGCGGGCCTGAGTTGCTCGCGAGTCGCTTGGTCCAGTCGACCGAGCAGCGGCAGCATCCGTTTCTTCACTTCCTCGTAGAGTTCTTTCTGCTGGCTATCGAGCATTGGCCCGCCAATTCGTTCCAAGTATTGTCCGATCTTCGGCATCCACTCACGCAAGAATTCCTGATCGCCCTCGGACGCCTTGTTGCGAGACGCGTAAAAACCAATCGGATCGCCGCCGACGTGCTTTAAGATGGTCAGCGGTTTTGAATCGTCCAGTGTCCGCTGTTCGGTCCAGCTGTAAGAATATGAATCGAAGCCTTCGGGCACCTCGAAGCTGATCGCGGATGCCGCGCCGAAACGCGGCTGCAATTGCTTGATTTGATCGAACATCCGATCCGCGTCTTTGGCCAAGTCGGCTTGAATCTCAGGACTAATCGGAGCCGCCGGCAAGGCTGACTTGAACATGTCACGCATCTGGTCCATTCGCTCCGAGATGCCCGACACCTGTTGCAGGAACTCCTGGCTGACGTAACCAATCCCGGTGACCGGCTGATCGAAATGCTTCGCCAACGGCGCCAGCTTGGGATGATCGACCAACAGCTCACCGCTGCCGAGCGACTCGAGCGGTGCGCGTATCTTCGCCGAACGCGAGAATCAGATAATCTTCGTACAGGCCCAGTGCGATTTGAAAGGTGACTTGGCGGAGTTTTTGAACCAACTTGTCCTGCGTGTCGGCGTCCAGATCCGTGTCTTCCAACACCTCGTCCCACGGCACCAGCGTGCCGTCCAGACGCAGCGTCAGGTAATCGCCCTGACCGATCTTCTGTCGGGAGAGACGATCTGCCAACTGCGGCGCCTCGGCAGAAATCGAGTCGCGCAAGAATTGTTCGAGTCGCGCGAGCTGACTCAGGGCGGGTTCTTTATCGCGCAACTTGAAACCGATCACGGTGGCCGGAACACGCAACAGATCCGGGTCTTTTTCCAGTATCTCCAGCAGCGCCTTTTGGATCGCCTCGTCCGGCTCCTCGCCACGCTGCGCGGCCTGCAGCTGTGCGAGATTGATTGTGTTGCCCATTCGACCGAGCGTTCCGAGCCACTTTCCGTGCCGCGCGTCGCCGTAGACGAAAATCTCGTTGGAAACGCCGTCCAGCAGGACTTGCACGAGCGGCTGATTCTCCGGCGCCTGGACGAATTCGCGTAGCTCCCGAAAATCTCCGTCCTGCCACTC
Source organism: uncultured Planctomycetales bacterium (assembly GCA_963826795.1). GTDB lineage: Bacteria > Planctomycetota > Planctomycetia > Pirellulales > Pirellulaceae > CAWGYT01. Next base: position 39,092 of record CAWGYT010000004.1, read on the forward strand.
CTCCTGTAACTTCTGCAGCCCTTGTTGCACGATCGGCATCGCGTGGACTTTCGCCACCGCCCGGCTGCGTGCGATTCGCAGGAATTGATCGCGAATGCGGAGTGACGTCGAATAAAAAGAAGCCTTGGCGGGCACGAAACGCAGCGAAGTCGACTCGCGTAGGGATTGTGCCTGAACCCCAGCGGCGATCACGGCGATGAACAGCAGGGCGAGCGAAACACGTCGATAAACGAGCATGACGCGGATTAACTCCTTCAGTACAGAAGTTGCGTTACGAACACTCTCTTTGCCCCAACTATAGCAGTTGGTTTACCACAGAGGCACAGAGGGCACAGAGGGTAGGAGGCGGGAAGGGGCGGGAGAGGGCGGCGGGTGTTGCAATTTTGGGGCTTTACTTGTTCCGCCGCGGCGGAACAAGTAAAGCCCCAAAATTGCAACACCATCCCCTGCGTAGCCCTGACCCTCTGTGCCCTCTGTGCCTCTGTGGTAAAACCCAAGGCGACGAAATCCACCCGAAGGCGACGAACAACTCTCCTACAGGGAGGGTTTTTGCACCAGAATCTTAGCAAATTCCGTCTGTTTTTAAGGGGTTCGAGGCTTATTCCGAAATTTAGAAAAAAAGGAAGCGCCGATTGTTGACAGGGGAAATTCTTTCGGTATCTTGAACCTTGTCGCTAACGTCACGCGGGTGGCTAGGAGTGACTCCGAGTTTTAACGTGCCAGGCATAACGGATTCCTGTGTTGGAACACCGCCTCGGCTGAAAGGAAAGCTAACGAAGGCACTGTTGTTCTCGACTCCCGACCCGCCGCGCTACGTGGAGGGTCTTTGGCTGGAGTTGGGGATAATGGTGCCTTTTTTTGTTGCTTGGCCACTTCGTATTCAACGCTTTGACTTTTTCACTTTGGTGGAGGGAAACTGATGAGAATTGCCCGTTGTTTTGCTGTCGCTTTGACAGTTTGCACCCTGTCCTTGCTTGCGTCGAACGCCCGAGCCGCCCAGGCTCCGTTGACCATGACCGACAACCCTAACACTCCGAACGCAACGACGATTACGTACGATCCGAGTAATGGTTTCTTCCAGGCGTCGGGCAGTGGCGTCACTCAAACTTCGATTGACCTTCGGTCGAAATCTGGCATCTTCAACATCGCCGCTCCTGGGGGCGATGGATCGTCCGGTATCCGGCCGAAGGGCGAAGGGCCGTTTGTTGGCCTGTTTGATGTGTCGAGCCCGAGCAAGGTGTTCGTGCTTGCGACGCCTCCCGGCTATTGCTGCTTGAACTACGCCTCGGCTGACGGCTTGAATATTCCAGCCGGCACCGCCGATATCGCAGCCTTTCTGATGGAAGACCTGACGGTTGACGGCTCGTTGAATCCGAGCGGTGCACTGACTGCAGCTCCTGGCGGCGGTCCGTACCTGTTCGTGGTTCCTGAGCCCTCGAGCATCGCTCTGGCGTGCTGCGGTCTGCTGGGCCTGATGGGTCTGCGTCGCAGGTAAGCGAGACAGCTCGCGAAGATAACGCAAAAGCGGAGCGCCGAAAGGTGCTCCGCTTTTTTTCGTCGTGCGAGGGTTGACCACATCGCTTGGTTGACCACAGAGGCACAGAGGGCACAGAGAGTAGGAGGCGGGAAGGGGTGGGAGAGGGCGGCGGGTGTTGCAATTTTGGGGTTTTACTTCTTCCGCCGCCGGCGGAAGAAGTGAAACCCCAAAATTGCAACACCATCCCCTGCGTAGCCCTGACCCTCTGTGCCCTCTGTGCCTCTGTGGTCAACCAAGCGATGTGGTCTCAACCCGCGACCGCGACTTGCTGCCAACGCTTGGACGGCAGCAGTTGGGACCAGTGGTTGAGCAGCCCGGCGTACGTGTGCTGCAGCTCCGACAGCCGCTCCAGGTCGCAGCAAGCGTGGGCCAGCGGGCTGGAAAGCAGCGGTTGCCGGTAGCAATCCTGCAAAATCGCCTGCTCGTCACGCTGGGGCGTCACAAACCTGGCTCCGGGCAGGAGGGCGGCGATCAGGCCTACGTCCAGGATGTGTAGCGGGTTTGTGCACACCATTTGACCTGCTGCGACGCCGTGCGGCTGAAGTCGTTCCGCAAGTCGTGCCGCCAGATCGGACCATTCGGCGCTCGCCCAACCGGCGAAATCCTCTGGGAAACGGACGGCGTCCGGGAGCAGGCTCTTGTGGAACGGCGCCTCGATCGTTGTCGGCGCTAGTTGCGATGACGGCTCTCGCAGGGCCGTCTGGATCAAGGAGTCCACTCCGGAACAAGGCAGGCCCAGCACGAAAACCGGGCGAGGGGCGGGGCGTGCGGCGAGTGAAATCGCTTGGATCCTTCGGGAAGTAAAGAAATCCGTCACCCGCTCGGCCAGATCTGAGAACCAGTCGAGTCGAAAGGCGCGGCCTTGAATCGTGAGTTCTTGCGAGAGCTCTTGGTTCGCCTGTCGATAGATCGCTTGGGCTGAATCAACCTCGTTCCGCTGATCATATGCCTGGGCCAGAGCGAACCGCAGCCGGATGCGGGTTTCCGGATTCTCGGCGAACGGCAAGCTAGTGCGAATCCGGTCGAGCCAGGGATTGTCGATCGCGACCTGCTCGGCAAACATCATCGCGGTCAGCCGGACGATGGCCGGACCGTGCTGCGGAGCCAATTCCAAGACTTGAGCGTCGCACACAGCGGCCTCATTCCAGCGGCCCAACTCGCCATATCGCTCGGCGAGCGCTTCCCAGGCGGTGGCATCGTCTGGGAAGCGGCGTGTGGCCTCGATCAGACAGTCGATCGCGGCTGCGGGTTCGCCCAGGGCCAGGAACGCGCTGCTCTGCTGCCTCAACAGCGCGGCCGTGGGCTCACCTTCAGCCCGGGCCATCTCACAGGCGGCCAGTGCTTCCGCCGCTCGACCTTCGGCCAGCAGCGCCGCGACCAGACTGGCCCGGTACTCCATCGCCTCGCGCCGGTCGGCCAACTCGATTGCCTTGCCGATCAAGTCCACGGCGTCACGGTGTTTTCCCACCTGGTGACACAGGTGTCCGAATTGGAACAGGGCCGTCACATGCTGCGGATCGGACTCAATCACGGACGTATACAGCCGCGCGGCCTGCACCCAATCGCCCGCCAAGTGGGCCTGAATCGCGACGTCCAAATTTGATGCGTCAGATGACATGCGTGGTAGTTCCTTAAGAAATTCGCGCCGGGACGGCTTGAACCGGGCAAGGCGTCCGGGCTGTTGGTTCACGTTACTTCGGCAGGAAACTGCACCGCTGGCGACAATTTGACGCGACGGTGGCGAAAGAATTTCCAGGAGTCGAGTGCGTCGTATGCGTTAAACGCTCTGGACGTTGCAACTGCGAAAACTCGCGTTTTAAGCCCCGTGGCCGACGGTTTCACGCATTCGAGCGTGTCGATTACTCGCCTGGTTTTCGGTGTCCGACTAGAATGAACGTCATTCCGACGCTTCGGACCTTTGACCTTGAATTTGACGAGCGACCACGAATGAGTCGACGCTTGATTGTCGAAACCTGTACCCGTACCTGCTTACGTGTGTGGAGGCCGGGCGGGATCCTGTTGTGGGTCGAGGGATGGCGGCGTCCAAAGCGCGCCTCGATTCTCCTCTGCCTGGCGCTCGTGAGCATGGTGCCCTCGGCCGCCGCCTGGACCGGGCCCGTTCGGGCCGGATTGAGCTTTGATTTTGACTACCGCTATGACTCGCAAGGGTTTTTTGACGATCCCGAGCGACGAGAGGCGTTGGAGGCGGCCGGTCGACTGGTGAACCGGTACGTCGATCAACTGGACGCCATAATTCCCGAGGGCGACAACTCGTGGTCGTCGTTCTTCACGCCGCCCGACAGCACGACCGCGATCATCCTCAAGGACCTGCCCGTGCCGGCCGGCACGATGCAGATCTTCGTCGCAGGCCAGCCGTTGCCCCAACGACTGGCTCAGTCGATTGACACATCGCCGGTCGGATTCGGCGATCCCGCCTGGGTCGATCTGGTCGAATACCGCGGCCAAACAGGGGCGGCGGACGAGCCCGCGAGCGACTTCGGGCCCATGGGCGGGACGATTAGTTTCAACAACGTGCCGGCCGATGTCCCCTGGCACTTCGGTCTTTCGACGGACGAGCTGAATGCCAACGAGTTCGACTTCATCACGGTCGCGATGCACGAAATCCTGCACCTGATGGGAGTTGGGATTTCCGAATCGTTCGACGACCAGATCAACCACGCCACTCGTCAGTTCATCGGCCCTGACGCGGTTAGCGTGGGCAGCCCCAACAATCCGACGTTGGAGCTGGACGAATTCGAATTCCACTGGAAGGCCAACACGCAGAGTTTTTGGAACGGCCGTCAGCAGGTCACGCTGCTGAGTCCGGGGATTTTTCCCGGAAAGCGAACGTTTCCGACACTGCTGGATCGGGCCGCCCTCCGCGATATCGGTTGGGAGGAAGGGTCGCCGGGTGACGCCAACCTCGACCGGCTGTTCAATACCGACGACCTCCTTGTTGTCTTCCAACGGGGACTCTACGAAACCGGCCAGTTGGCGGGCTGGGTCGACGGCGACTGGAACGACAATGCACTATTTGAGAGCGGCGATCTGATCGCGGCCCTGCAGACGGGAACCTACGAACAGCCGCCGGTCGCGGCCGTAAGTGCTCTGTTGGACTCGACGGACCCGACTCAGCTCATTGTCGAATACGATGCGATCACCGGCGATCTGCGAGTCGACGCGACAGGTACGGCTCTGACGGCCTTTCTGATCGACTCGTCAAGCGATCTCTTCCTGGGCGAAAACATCGCGGGGCTGGATGGGCCATTCGATCTCCACCGCAGCGACCGGATCTTCACGATGAACCTGACCGGTTTCAGGCAGCTTGACCTCGGTCAGGCGCTGCCAGCCGGCCTCGGCGCGGACCTGCTGGTCGCCGACCTTTCGTTCGACGGAGCCTGGCTGGGCGGCGGAGGCCTCGATTCCGTCCGACTCTCGATCGTCCCGGAGCCCTCGACAGCCGCCCTGTTAACCGGTGCCCTCTTGGTGGTGGCTGGTCGCTGGCGACCGGCTCGTCGACGAAACCCCAAACGCCCCGCCTGCTGACGTTCGCCCGCGGTGCCTCGGTGGTAAGCCTCACCGAGGCCGCTCTCGCTCCGCCGCGACGACTTCGATCTGCAGTTTCCCAATCAGATAAATGACCGGCGAAATCATGCTGTAGGGCGTCTGGTGTGCCAAATTGCTGTCGCGAAACTTGAGGTGGCAACCGCCAACACCCGCGCGACCTAACGTGGCGTCCAGCGGCACCCAGCGGTCTCGGATCCAGACCTCGGTCCACATATGGTAGAGGAAGCTTTGATCCTCGTCCGAGTACAACAGGCCAACCGCCACGCGGGCGGGAATGCCGCGAGCTCGGCATGTTGCCGCCAACAGGACGGCGTGTTCGCTGCAATCGCCTCGACGCTGCTCGGCGACCTCGGCAGCACTGCTGAAGACCTGCGAGAAGTCCTCCTTGCTCAAAACGCCGAACAGGTAATGCTCGAGCAAAACCGCGGCCTGCCAGGGATCGTCAACCGAGCCGGCGACGGCATCGGCCAGTGCTCGGACTCGCGGGTGGTCCGACTGGATGAGCGCATTGGGTGCGGTGTCTTCGGGCGTCGGGGCATCGCCCGTGACGTCGGGCACCTCGGGATCTTGCGGCGTGACCTTCGCCACGGTGATCAGCGCCGAGCCGTCCGCGCCGGCCAACACGCGCTGAGACAGTGTCGTCGGAAAGACATCTTCCGGACGGAGACCCTCGACCTTGACTCGGTAGACGGCGTAGTTCGTGTCGAGCGGCTGGGCGATGGGCGTCTTGACCGGCACCCCGACATCGACTCCCAGATCGAGTTGCAGGAAGTCGTTGCGGCGATTCGCCTCGTCCGCCGTCGCCAGCAACGTCTCACGCTCGAGAAACGCCTCCTGTGTCTTGACGATCGTCCCGGACGGATCGACCCAATACAACGTCGGGATCTTCCAACCTTCGGACAACATGTCGGTGGCCTCGACACGCAGCAACTCACGCGACTCCGACCCAATCGGCGTCGGTTCGAGTTGCTGCGCGACAAGCTCCGTTTTCACGATTCGATCCAGCAGCGGCATGAAGGACTCGATCGAGCGACGCTCGCCCGGCTGCATCGGCTGCCGCTGCAGCGAGCGTTCGATGGCGAAGATCCCGCCCTGCTGGTGCGACCAGGTAAATCGAACCGCCTGATCGCTGCCGGGACGGGCCAATTCGAGCTGCCCTTGGTCGACGATCCCAACAACCGTAGTCACCGAGTCGCCGTTGCGAACGCGATAGGCCAATTGACGCACTCGGCCTTCGTCCGTCTCGAGACTGGCCGTCGTCAAGGCCTGCCGCGCGACGTCGCCGAATCGCCTCATTTCTAACTCATCGTCGCTCACGATTCGCCGCAAATCTGCGTCTTGTCCCTCCTCGCGGAAGACACGCGTCCGCCGATGCCCTACCTTCGCGCCCCGCACGTAATGGACGGCCCAGGTTTCAGAAATAAGTGGGCCGGTTGGGTTGGCGAGCAGGTCGATCGTCCGAGCTGGCCTGTCGACCGCGGCCGGCGGGGCCGGCCGGCAGCCCGCCAGGACCGGGAGTCCAAGCAGGAGAACGCCAAAGGTCGATCGATTGCGTTGGAGGCGAAAGCATCGCATGGGTTTACTATACGCCTTCCACCGACTGGCGTGGAGTCGGCCGATGAGGCCGCGCAAGGGCCAAGCCGCCGATTGTCCGGATTACTTCTCCTGTTCCGTTGCGCCAGAAACGATCGGTCGACGGGAAGCGAGATCGTTGTCCCGCAAGGGTGCGGAGTTCGTTTAAAATAGGACTCACTATGCATGTCTTGGCCAACATCATCCGGCTGGCGCTACTTGCCCTGCTTTTCGTCACTCCCTGGCTGTTCGGCGGGGTGTGGGCCCGCGTCCAGTGGGTCCTCATGCTGGTGGCGGCGGTGCTTTTGGCGTTCGACCTGGTCACGCGTTTTGGCGAAGACGACCGCCCGAATCTGGTTCCCTCCGCTTGGCTTCCGCTGCTTGCCGGCATCATGTTGGGTTTGTTCCAGCTGATCCCCTGGTCCCCGGGTTTGGCGCCACTCATGGCGTCAGGGGCCGTGGCATGGCGGGGCGAACTGTTGGGAGACCCGAACACCACGCCGCGCCCGGAAGCCAACTTGTCGTCGGATGAGCAAGAAAACTCGCCGGACGCGGTCGCGGCGGAGGCGACAAAAGTGAAGGGGCCGGTCCGCCGGACACTCTACACCGTGGTGACGCGCGAGTATCTGGCCCTGTTAACGCTGGCGATGGCGGTCTTCGTCTTGGCCTCCGTTCATCTGGTCGATCGACAATCGGCGATTTGGTTTTTTTGCGCGATGGCCGGTTGTGGGGCCGCGCTGTCGTTCTTCGGGCTGATTCAGCGGTTGTCCTGGAACGGGAAGTTTTATTGGTTCTTCGAACCGCTGGACGGGAGCTTTGTCTCCTTCGGTCCCTTCGTCAACCGGAACAACGCAGGCGGTTTTCTGAACCTGTGCCTGGCGGCCGGCTTAGGACTGCTGGTCTGGGTCCACTGGAGCGAATCAAGTCCCTGGAACGTGCCGGACGATTCGACTCGATCCGACCGGCGACGACATCGCGGTCGGCGCCGATCTTCCTCGTCTGACCGCAGTTCGCGGCCCTCGCGTTCTCGGCGCGAGCCCCGATCGTCCGGAAGTTCTCGCGTGCGGGAAGGCGGGCCGGACAGTCATGGTGCGCCGTCCGTGCCCGAATCGGCCAGCAGCCCGACGGAGCCCAGCGCCGAACGTATCTGGGGGCGAGCCCCCACCGACCGACCTGGATCCGCCCCGGGGGCGGCCGGTAACCAGTGGCGACGACGTGCGTCCGGGTGATTCAACTCGAGCGGAAAAGGATTTGCTCAAGGCCTACCAACGCTCCGAGCACCGACGTTCGCCCACGGGCTCGCGCCGCTCGGAATCGTCCGAATCACATGGCAAGCGTCCGACGTTGGTAACGAACCCGACTGCCTACGAATCTCCCTCGAAGCGCGCCGCCAGCGACTCGTTACGAACGATTCACGAGTCGATTTCAGGCTATGTGGCGGACCTCAATGCGCCGCGTGTGGCCTCACTGGCCATGGTCGCCGCCACCGCCGGCGGGGTTCTCTGCACGGCCTCACGCGGCTCGATCCTGGCCATGTTCGCAGCCGCCATGTTGAGCGTGACGGCCCTCGCCTTCCGACGGGGCAACCGTGGCTACGCCGCAGGGCTGCTGGTGATTTTGGTCGCTGGCATGGGCCTGATGAGTTGGGCGGGCCAGACCGAGTTCGTGCGCGCACGCTTTGCCGATACTTTCGCGGAATCGCAATACGAGACAGGCCGCATTCCCAACTGGCTGGAAGCCCTGCAAGCGGTGCCTCAATTCTCGGTGGCCGGCACGGGGCTCGGAACGTACCGCCTGGTCTACGAGCGATTTCAAGAGCGTTTTCTGCGGGACATCGTCCACACGCATGCGGAGAATCAGTTCATCCAGGCCCTGGTGGAAGGTGGCTGGATCGCCGTGGGGCTCTTGCTGGCCGCCATCGGTTTGACCTCCGTGGCGGTGGCCCGCTTGTACCGGACCGGCGGTCCCGTCAACACGGCGTTGGCCATCACCGGCACGTTCGCCCTGGTCAGCCAGTTCGTGGGCGGCATGTTCGACTTCGGTTTGTACATTCCCTCCAATACGATGCTGATGGCAGCGATCTGTGGCGTGGTCGTGGGCCGCGCCGCGTTGATGTCGGTCTGGCCGGCCGAGGCCCTCGATTCGCTCGATTCGCTTCAGCGCCAGGCAAAGTACGTCGTTCCGTCGGCGAGCGCCGTCGCCGTGGCGGCCAAGGCATCCTTGACGGACGAGCGACGGACCATCTCCGGCGCGACGCGGTCGCGTCGGGCCGTCCCCTTGCGGCGCTCGACTCTGGGCGTTTCACGCAGCCTGCTACTCGGCCTCAGCGCACCGGCCACGATGGTGACCCTGGTCGTCGGCTTTCTGCTGCTGGGATGTCTGTTCGGGTCGCTGGAAATGAACAAGGCAGGCAAGATCGAATCAGCGCTGCGCCGCGCCAATCTCACGGCCGTGGCGGAGATGACCAGGCCGGAGGACGTGGCTGCCGCCGCCGCGCCACTCACCTCGGCTCTGCCGCAGCGCTGGGGCGATGCCGAGGCGCATCAGGCGCTGGCCCAATTGCGGATCCAGGAATATCGGGCCGAGACCTATCAGCGTTTGCTCGCCGAAAAGGCCGCGGCGCAGGCAACGGCAGAGGCACGGGCCGCGGAGAACGAGGGCACGGAAGAAGCTCAAGCCGACGCCGGATTGCCCGCCGGAGCGGAGGCGCCCGAAGTCGAGGCACTCGATCCCGATCTGTGGGCCCGCGCGTCGCTCACTCACCTGCACGGAACGCTCCGCCAACTTGAACGAGACGGCCAAGCCCAGCAGCTGGAGGCCCTTCGAAACGATTCGTGGCGCGACGAGATGTTGCCCCGCGCGGTGAGGCATCTGCGAGCTGCCCGCCAGGCCGCTCCCACGCTGCCGCGCGTCCACTTTCTGTTGGCCGAGCTGTCCGCTGTGGATCCGCAATTGGGCGACGAGCAAACGCACCTCCATCGAGCTCAACTGCTTTCGCCAGGGGATGCCACGCTGTGGTATCTGAGCGGGATCTTGGATCTCAATTCGGGCCGCGTCGAACAGGCCTGCGAAGACTGGCATCGCAGCTTGTTGCTCTCGCAATTGCACCTGGACGACATCATGCGGGCTGCCCAGGGAAGACTCACGGTCCGTCAGTTACTCGAACAAACGCTGCCAGCGCAGGCGGACGTCCTCTTGCAGGTCGCCCAGCGGCACTTTGGCGGCGAGGAACGCGCACGATACCGCCAGATTTTCTTGGCCAGAGCGGAAGAGTGCCTGCCCCAAACCGAACTGCCCACCGCGGATTTGGCATACACGCATGGTGCGATCCTGCGGCTGTTAGGCCGCGGCGACGAGGCCGTTGGTTTCTACGCGGACGCAATCTCTCGCAGGAGTAATAACCTGGCCTGGCGTTATGAGTTTGCCCGGCTGTTGGTCGACGTAGGCGAATACGAAAAGGCCCGCGAACAGGCCGTGCACCTGATCCGCGCCGCCCCCGAAAACGGAGGCTACCAGCGACTCCTGGAACTGGCCAACAAGAAACTCGTGCGGCAGGGGACCCCGCTGGAGTCAAGCCAAAACTAGACCAGCGAGCCGGAGCGAGCGGCGCGACGTTCGATCGCGGCTCGCACAAAACCGGCGAACAGCGGATGCGCTCTGGTCGGCTGCGACTTGAATTCGGGATGAAACTGCACCGCCACGAACCACGGGTGCTGATCGTATTCGATAATTTCCACCAAGCTGTGGTCGGGACTCGTGCCGGTAAAGCTCAATCCGTTCGCTTCGAACTGTTGCCGAAACGCGTTATTGAATTCGTATCGGTGCCGATGCCGCTCGCTGATCTTGTCGGATTCGTAGCACTCGGCGGCACGACTGTCCGGTTCCAGCGCCGCCGGCTGCGCCCAGCCGCATCGTGCCCCCCTTGTCCGTGATCTTCTTCTGATCGTCCAGCAGGCAGATCACCGGAAAGGGCGTATCCCGGCTGAACTCGGTCGAATGGGCATTTTCCAGTTGCACGACGTTCCGCGCGAACTCGATCACGGCACATTGCATCCCCAGGCAAATCCCAAAAAACGGAATGCTCCGCTCACGCGCGAAACGGATCGCCTCGACCTTGCCTTCGATTCCCCGCTCTCCGAATCCGCCCGGCACGAGAATCCCATCGTAGCCCGACAGCAGCCGCTCGGGGCCCTCACGCTCGATTTCTTCGCTTTGAATCCGGCCCACACGGATTTGAGCGTGATGTTGAATTCCAGCGTGATCAAGCGATTCGTAGATGGACTTGTAAGCGTCCCGGTGCTCGGCATACTTTCCGACCACGGCAATGCTGATTTCGTGCTGAGGGTTCCGCAATCGATGCAGCAGATCGTGCCAGTCGTCTAACTTCAGCGCGGCCGCTCGCAGGTTCAACCGATCGACAATCAATTGGTCCAAGCCATGATTCACGAGGCTCAACGGCACTTCATAAATTGAAAAGTCCTTGTCCTTCTCCTCGATCACGGCCTCCAGCGGAACGTTGCAGAAGAGGGCAATCTTCTGGCGGTCGTCCAGGCTGATCGAACGTTCCGTCCGGCAGATCAGGATGTCGGGCTGGATCCCGATTTGTCGCAGTTGCCCCACCGAATGTTGCGTCGGCTTGGTCTTCAGTTCCGCAGCGGCCTTCAGGTAGGGAACCAGCGTCAGGTGGATGTAGAGGCAATTCTGCCGCCCGAGATCCTGTGACATTTGGCGAATCGCCTCGAGAAACGGCAGACTCTCGATGTCGCCCACCGTTCCGCCGATCTCCGTAATCACGACATCCACGTCGTCCGCGGCCAGTTTGCGGATCACGCCTTTGATTTCGTCGGTGATGTGCGGAATGACCTGGACCGTCTTGCCGAGAAACTCGCCGCGCCGCTCCTTCTCGATCACCGCCTGATAAATCTGGCCCGTCGTATAGTTGCTGTCGCGCGTCAGCGGGCTGTTCGTGAACCGCTCGTAGTGCCCCAGGTCCAGATCCGTCTCACTCCCATCGTCCAGCACGTAGACTTCGCCGTGCTGATAGGGACTCATCGTTCCCGGATCGACATTGATATAGGGGTCGAGCTTCTGCATGCGGACGCGGAGACCACGCCGCTCGAGCAACATTCCGATCGAGGCGCTGGTCAGTCCCTTTCCGAGCGAACTGACGACGCCGCCCGTCACGAAAATGTGCCTAGTCATCAAGCTTCCACTCCCAGCCTTTCACGACGATCTTGCCCCGGCCGATCAGGGCACCATTGTACGGTCACGGAAACGCTGGACAAAGGCCCGGTAGTCCGCGGGCGTGTCGATCCCGATGCTGGGCTCGGCCACGATTCCGACTTTGATCGAAAACCCCGCAAACAAGACCCGCAGTTGTTCCAGCCGCTCTAGCTGCTCAAGCCCGCAGGGCGGCAGTTCCGCCAATTTCAGCAGAAACTCGCGCCGGTACGCGTACAGACCCAGGTGCTGCAAGAATGGAGACTCCGGTTGCTGGAGCAGGCCGTCGTCCCATTCGCGGGCAAATGGAATCGGACTCCGGCTGAAGTACATCGCCCGCATCTGTTGGTCGCACACGACCTTCACACATGCCGGATCCTCCAGCAGTTCACGGGAACGAATCGGAGTCGCCATCGTGGACATGACCGCGGCGGGATCCTGTTCCAAGAGTTCGACGGCCAGATCAATCGTCTCCGGCGAGATCTCGGGTTCGTCGCCCTGGACGTTGACCACGATGTCGGCCGCCGGTAGCCGGCGCGCCACTTCGGCCACGCGATCCGTGCCGCTGGCCGCCGCCGGATCCGTCAGCTGGACTTGCCCGCCAAATCGCTGCACCTCGGCCATAATTTCCTCGTGATCGGTCGCCACCCAGACCTCGCGCGGACGCCGCGCCGCCGCCGCTGCCTCGAAGGTGTGCTGCAGAATCGTCTTGCCCGTCTCTCGCAGCAAGAGCTTGCGGGGCAGGCGCGTCGACTGGAGGCGAGCGGGGATCACGATATAACTGGTCGATGGCGGGGCCATCCGGGACACTCCAAGGAAGGCGACAATTCACTCGAGTCCGAAACCTCGCCGGCTGATCACACGCCTGGACGGATCGGGTCGCCACGTGAGATCACGTTTCCGGGAAATGGCCGAGGAGAATTTGGCCCCCATGTTGTAGAACAAACTCCAGGGAAGCGACAAGCGGAACGTGGTCGCTCCGCAGACGGTACCAATGAACGTTCGCCCGTCGAGGCGGAGCCCTCGATTCAAGGGGAAAGACGTTGATTTTCGATGACCTAGACTGCCAATGGTTGAATCTTCCAGCCGCCGCGATCGATTTCCACCTCGGGGCCGTAGCTTACCCGGGGCCGCATTCAGGCTCACGGGGATCTGCGGAGCACGCTCTGCGTCGCAGCGCGGCAATTGGACGTCGCCGTCCACGGGTCGTCGATCCCCGCGCTGCCCCAAGGGCTGGTCGGAATCCACTCAGGGAGGTTGGGCCGGATTGGCCCGGTGATGGGTTGTCTCGTTTCGCATGCTGGAGAACGTAAGTATGTGTGGCATCGTGGGTTACATTGGGCAGCGAGAGGCGGTCGATTTCTTGCTGGAGGGCCTCCGGCGACTCGAATACCGCGGTTACGATAGCGCCGGGGTGGCGACGCTCGGCCCGGCTCGCCCGATCGCCGTCGCGAAGTCGCCTGGACGCATCCTGGCGCTCGAAGAAAAACTCAGCGGCGTCACGCTCGCCGGCTCAATGGGAATCGGACACACCCGCTGGGCAACTCACGGGCCACCCACCGAAATCAATGCCCACCCGCATTTGGGAGGGGACGGGGAAGTTGCGATCGTGCATAACGGCGTGATCGAGAACTACCTGGGCCTCAAGCAACGGCTCGAGTCGCTCGGCTACGCTTTCGTTTCGGCGACCGACAGTGAAGTCGTGGCCCATCTGATTGCGTTTCATTTGGCCCGAGAAGTCGCGAACCCGTCGGGTCAATCCGACCCCGAGCACGAGCGCGGGCCGTTAGTGCGTGCGGTGCAAGCGGCCATCGCCGAATTGAGGGGAACCTACGGACTGGTCGTGCTCTTTCGGGACTACCCCCAGGTCATGATCGCCGCGCGACTCGGCAGCCCGCTGGTCGTGGGCGTCGGCGACGGCGAGCATTTCGTGGCCAGTGACGCCTCTCCCTTGGCCGGCTACACCGACCGCATCGTCTACTTAGCCGACCACCAACTGGCCGTGATTACCGCCGATTCCCTGCGGGTCACTCACCGCGACCGAGGGCACGTCAAACACGACGTGCGCGTCCTGGAGATTGATTCGAATGCAGTCACGCTCGACGACCAGTACGAACACTTCATGCTCAAGGAAATCTTCGAGCAGCCGCAGTCGCTGCGTGACACGATGCGGGGACGGCTTTGCAAAGACAATGCGACCGCGATCTTCGGTGGCCTGAACCTGGGTCCTCAGCAATTGCGCCGCGTGAACCGCGTGTTGTTGACCGCCTGCGGAACCAGCTGGCATTCGGCACTGGTCGGGGAGTACATGATCGAGGAGTTCGCGCGTTTGCCCGTGGATGTCGAGTATGCGAGTGAGCTGCGTTATCGCAACCCGCCGGTCGACAACGACACGATCTTGTTTGCAATCACGCAAAGCGGCGAGACGGCTGACACCTTAGCGGCACTCCGCGAGATGAAGCGCAAAGGCCACCCGACATTGGCGATCTGCAATGTCGTGGGCAGCACGATCGCCCAGGAAGCCGACGGCGGTGTTTACCTGCACGCCGGCCCTGAAGTTGGCGTCGCCTCGACCAAGGCCTACACATCTCAGTTGGCGGTGCTCGCCATGCTGGCGCTCTATTTCGGTCGGCTCCGACATCTTAGCTATGGCGCCGGCCGCCGCATCATCCAGGCGTTGGAAGAACTGCCGCAGCGGGTCGAGGAAGCCTTGGCCTCGCATGAACAAGTCAAACGAGTCGCCGAAAAATACTATCAGTGCAACAACTTTCTGTATCTCGGACGGCAGTACAACTTCCCCACGGCGCTGGAAGGTGCCTTGAAGCTGAAAGAAATCAGCTACATCCACGCCGAAGGCTATCCCGCGGCCGAGATGAAGCACGGCCCGATCGCTCTCGTCGACGAACATACGCCCAGCGTGTTCGTCATGCCCCAGGGACTGGTCTACGAGAAAGTGATGGCCAATCTCGAGGAAATCAAGGCTCGCGGCGGACCCGTGATCGCAATCGCGGGCGAAGGCGATCCGCACGTCAGCTCGCTGGCCGACGACGTCATTCAGATTCCCGTCGTCGAAGACTTCCTGCAACCGATTGTCACGATCATTCCATTGCAACTGCTGGCCTATCACATCGCCTTGCTGCGTCATTGCGACGTTGACAAGCCGCGGAACCTGGCGAAGAGCGTGACGGTCGAATAGGGATTGCTTGTCCCGACACAAACGCGTCGCCCGTCATGACGTCATGAATCGCGCGGACCAACCTGCTATACTTCACGGCGCGTCGGGGACGGTCAGGGCGTCGGGAATTTGGATGGGGATGGGAGACTAGCCGATGAGCCAATGGTATCTAAGCTTTGATGGCAACCAGCTTGGACCGTTCGACTTGGCGGAGGCGATTGAACGCTGTCGCTACAACCCGCACGGCCTTTGCTGGCGACCCGGGTTCGGCGAATGGTTGCCGATCTCGCAGGTCGCCGAGCTCAGTTCATCGCCCACCGAACGCCCCGCACCACCCCCCATCTCAACGCGGACCGCCGACGAGATCGACTTTACGATTTACGGCGAAGACATGCAGTACGTCGAGGTCGAATTGGATCCGGGCGAAAGCGCGGTCGCCGAGGCAGGCGCGATGATGTTTAAAGACAGTTGCGTCCAAATGGAGACCGTGTTCGGAGATGGATCGCACCAAAGCCAGTCCGGCGGACTTTTCGACAAGCTGGTGGGCGCGGGCAAGCGACTGATCACGGGTGAGAGTCTGTTTACGACCGTGTTTACTCACGCCGGCAGATCGGGCAAGGCGCGAGTTAGTTTCGCGGCACCCTATCCCGGCACCATCGTGCCGTTGAAGCTAACCAACTACGGCGGGCAAATCATTTGCCAGAAGGACAGCTTTCTGTGCGCGGCCAAGGGCGTCCAGATCGGCATCCATTTCCAAAAGAAGATTCTGACCGGCCTGTTCGGGGGCGAAGGTTTTATCATGCAAAAGCTGGAAGGCGACGGACAGGTGTTTGTCCACGCGGGAGGCACGATTCGCGAGTGCCAACTGGCGGCCGGCGAGTCCTTGCATGTTGACACGGGATGCCTCGTCGCGCTGACCAAGTCCGTCACCTACGACGTCCAGCAAGCGGGTAATCTCAAGTCGATGGTATTCGGCGGCGAGGGTATCTTCTTGGCACATCTTACGGGCCCAGGTCACGTCTGGCTGCAATCCTTGCCCTTTTCGCGAATGGCCCGCCGGATGCTGGCCGCCGTTCCCTCGCGTGGCAGCAAGGGTGAAGGCTCGATTCTGGGAGGACTCGGAAATCTGCTGGACGGCGATGGCTTTTGAGCGGGCGGTGCACCTGCCGTTTTCAAGCGGCCATGTGACGAAATTGCGACCGCCGCATCTCGACCTTTGACAACTCGAAAGAATCCTTCGTGAAGCTTCACTTTTTGGGCGCGAATCGACAGGTCACCGGTTCTCGATACTGCCTGGAGACCAGACAATCGCGCGTCATGATCGACTGCGGGATGTTTCAAGAGCGGCAGTTCACGTCGCGGAACTGGAATCAGTCGCCGCTGCCGCTGGAATCCGTCGACGCAATGCTGCTGACCCACGCACACATCGACCATTGCGGTTTGATCCCGCGAGCCGTCAAGCAGGGCTTCGACGGCCCGATTTACTGCACGCCGCCGACAACCGACCTGGTCGAGATCATGCTGCGCGATGCGGCCCATATTCAGGCCGAGGACGTGGCTTATAAGAAAAAGCGGCATCGCCGTGAGGGACGTAGCGGCACGTATCCGCTCGAGCCGTTGTTCGACGACGAAGATGTGAACCAGACGCTGCCGCTACTTCAGCCCGTGCCCTACCAACAATCCCAACAGGTCGCCGAAGACATTCACGTCACATTTTGGGAGGCCGGCCACATCCTGGGGTCGGCCATGCTGGAAGTGACCCTGGAAGAAGCGGGCGTCCAGCGGCGTGTGATCTTCTCGGGCGACATCGGGCAATGGGACAAACCACTGATCCAGGACCCCACACGATTCGAGCAAGCCGATTATGTCGTCATGGAGTCGACCTACGGCAATCGCGACCACGAGCGGGGCGTGGCCGACATCGAAGTCCAATTGGAAACGATTATCAACTCGACGATCAAGGCGGGAGGTAAAGTCATCGTCCCGACGTTCGCCGTCGAGCGGGCTCAGGAATTGATGTACTACTTGAGCCAACTGGTGCACGAGGACCGCATCCCTGATATTCCGATCTACCTGGACAGCCCCATGGCGATCGACGTGCTGGAAGTCTTTCGCCGTCATCGCGACCGGTTCGATGACGAATCATGGCAACGAATCACCGACGGCTTCCCTCCACTCAGTTTCCCCGGACTCGTGCTTTCCCGCACGACCGACGAGTCGAAGGCGATCAACGAAGTCGATCACCCGTGCGTGATCATGTCGACGTCCGGGATGTGCACCGCCGGCCGCATCAAACACCACTTGCGGCACAACCTGGGACGGCCCGAATGCACCGTGCTATTCGTTGGCTTCCAAGCGCAGGGGACACTCGGGCGACAGATCCTGGACCGCCGTCCCGAGGTGCGAATTCACGGCAAGATGCAGCCCGTCCGGGCCCAAGTCAAACAGGTCTACGGATGCTCGGGACACGCCGATCGCTCGGGACTGCTCCATTGGGCCGCCTCATTCAAGCAGCCGCCGCGTCGCACGTTTATCACGCATGGCGAGCAAGACGCCGCGTCGGCCCTGGCCGAAACGCTGCACGCGCAGCACGGCTGGGACGCCTTGATCCCCGACTACGAATCGGTGTCCGACCTGAAGTAAGAAAGACGTTTCCATGACGGCGTTCGCCGCAGACCAGCTCCGAGAACGCATCCGTGTCGTCTCGGAACAGGCACGAGCCAGTGGGCACTTATGGCCGATCCAGACGGCCGGTGCCTGGTTTCACGATCGCGGCATGGACTTCTTGATTCGCACGATCACCCACCTGGCTCGCAAACCATCGGCCGCGGCCAGTTCCGGGGCGAGGAATCCGTTCCTGCCCTACGAACCCGAGTTGTTTGTCACCGACGTGTCGGACTCACATGTGGCATTGCTCAACAAGTTCCAGGTCGTGGACGGACACCTGTTGTTGGTGACTCGCGAATATCAGCCTCAAGAAACACGGCTTTCCACCGCCGACTTCCAGGCCTTGGCCCACTGCCTCATCCAATACGATTCGCTGGGCTTCTACAATTCGAGCAAAATCGCAGGGGCCAGCCAACCTCACCGCCACCTCCAGCTGATCCCCGTTCCGCTGGCCGACGGAGGACCCGCGATTCCGGTTGAGACGTGCCTGGAGCTCGAGTCGATGACGGTCGGCATGGCAAAACGCAGTTCGCGTTTGCCGTTTACGCATCAGGTTTTCAAGATTGAGCCGGTAACAACCGAGCAGGACTTGGGCGACCAGTTGACCACCGGTTACACGCAATTGGTCCGCAACCAGGAATGGTCTGAGGTCTCGGCCCAAACGCCCTACAATCTGCTGATGACGCGTCAATGGATGATGCTCGTCCCGCGGCGCCGCGAGTGTTTCGGCGAGATTTCGCTCAACGCGATGGCCTATGCCGGGGCATTGCTGGTCAGGCACGAGCAACAGCAACAGCAACTCATCCAGGCCGGCCCCATGCAGGCCCTCATCGAAACCACCTGACGACCGCTGCCAGAGCGCAACCCTCACCCGCTGCTCCGCAGCGACCTCTCCCGGCGGCGGGAGAGGTGACCACCGCATGCGTCCCTTCTCCCCTCGCCATGTCCCTTCTCCCACGCCATGTCTCTTCTCCCTACGCCACGTCCCTTCTCCCCAACGCGGGAGAAGGTGGCCGAAGGCCGGATGAGGGGGGCGAGCGGTTGCCAGAGCGCAACCCTCACCCGCTGCTCCGCAGCGACCTCTCCCGGCGGCGGGAGAGGTGACCACCGCATGTGTCCCTTCTCCCACGCCACGTCCCTTCTCCCCAACGCGGGAGAAGGTGGCCGAAGGCCGGATGAGGGGGGCAGCGGTTGCCAGAGCGCAACCCTCACCCGCTGCTCCGCAGCGACCTCTCCCGGCGGCGGGAGAGGTGACCATCGCATGCGTCCCTTCTCCTCACGCCATGTCCCTTCTCCCGCGCCACGTCCCTTCTCCTACGCCACGTCCCTTCTCCCCAACGCGGGAGAAGGTGGCCGAAGGCCGGATGAGGGGGGGCAATCGCGCCGGCACCGCGATCGACCCTCATCCGAGCTCGTGGCTGACTACCGCCTACTCTTCATTGCTGCGAAGCTTCGCGAGAACGGTGTAATCCTCCAGCGTTGAAGTATCGCCGACGGTTTCCTGGCCACTGGCGATATCGCGAAGCAAACGGCGCATGATCTTGCCGCTGCGGGTTTTTGGCAACGAGTGCGTGAAACGGATTTCGTCGGGCTGAGCCAGCGCGCCGATCTCCTTGCGGACGTGCCGCTTCAGTTCTTCCCGCAGGGATTCCGAAGGCTCGACGTCCTTCAACGTCACAAAGACCGCGACGGCCTCGCCCTTGAGTTCGTCGGGCCGCCCCACCGCCGCGGCTTCGGCGACTGCGGGATGGCTGACCAGCGCGCTTTCGATCTCGATCGTGCTAAGCCGATGCCCGGAGACGTTCAGGACATCGTCAATCCGGCCCATGATCCAGTAATAGCCATCGCGATCGCGGCGTGCGTTGTCGCCTGTCAGATAGCAATGCGGCACCTTGCTCCAATACTGCTCCCTGAATCGCTCGTCGTCACCCCAGATACCGCGCAGCATGCCCGGCCAGGGATGCGTGATGACCAGCCACCCACCTTGATTCTCACCAACGGGATTCCCGTCTGGATCAACGATCGCCGGGACGACGCCGGGCAAGGGCTTGGTGCAACTGCCGGGCTTCGTGGGAATCGCGCCCGGCAGGGGCGACATCATGATGCCGCCTGTTTCCGTCTGCCACCACGTATCGACGATCGGACACCGTTCATTGCCGATCAACTTGTGATACCACATCCAGGCCTCGGGATTGATTCCTTCGCCTACGGTGCCTAACAAACGCAGGCTGGACAGATCGTGCTTTTGCACGTGGGCGTCGCCCCACTTAATAAACGCCCGGATCGCGGTCGGCGCCGTATACAGGATCGTCACGCGATGACGTTCGATGATGTCCCAAAACCGATCTTCCGCCGGAAAGTTCGGCGCACCCTCATACATCATGACCGTCGCGCCGGCCGACAGCGGTCCATAGACGATATAGCTGTGCCCCGTGATCCAACCACAATCGGCGGTACACCAATAGATGTCGTCGTCGCGGTGATCGAAGACCCATTCAAAGGTCTTCTTGGTATACAGGTTGTATCCCGCCGTCGTATGCCGAATCCCTTTGGGTTTGCCCGTCGAGCCGCTGGTGTAGAGGATGAACAGCGTATTCTCACTGTCCAGCGGCGTGGCAGGGCATTCGTCTGAGGCCTGTTCCATCAACTCGTGCCACCAGAAGTCACGCTCAGGACGCATCGTCACGTCGTTGCCCACGCGGCGAAGAACGACGCACTTTTCGACCGAGGGGGATTTCTCAAGTGCTTCGTCGACGGTTTCCTTCAGCGGCAAGACTTTGCCGCGTCGCCAACCGCCGTCGGCCGTCAGTTGCAGCTTCGCCGACGCGTCGTGATTTCGATCCGCGATCGCATCGGCGGAAAACCCGCCGAAAATCACCGAGTGCACCGCGCCGATCCGAGCGCACGCTAACATCGCAATCGCCAATTCCGGAACCATTGGCATATAAATGCTGACGACGTCGCCCTGACCGATCCCAAGTCCCTTGAGCACATTGGCGAATTTGCAGACCTCACTGTGGAGCTGGCGATAGGTGTAGCGTTCGCTGATCGCCCGGCTCGCCCTCGAAAATCAACGCCACCTTGTCCGCTCGATCGGTCGTCAGATGAACGTCCAGGCAATTGTATGAGGCATTCGTCTGGCCACCGACAAACCATTCTGCCAACGGCTCATTCCAACGAAGCACCTCATCGTAGGGCTGAAACCAATGAAGTTCCGTCCGAGCCAGCTCGTCCCAGAATGCAATCGGATCCTGCTGGGCGCGATCCCAGATTTCCTGATACTGCGGCACCGAGCCGATTCGAGCGGCGGCAGCAAAGGCCGGCGGAGGTGCAAAAACTCGCGCCTCGTGCATTACCGTGTCGATCTGGCCGGAACGAGAACGATTCATCACACACCTCGAACCAATTGACAAGTGCAAAGCCGCGATTCTAAGAGCGCCACGGGGCGGTGTCAACGAAACGCGGACGCCGAACGCTCAGCTGGGGCACGCTCGTCGATCGCCGACTTGTGAACCGCGGGGCCCGCAACCGAGCTGGCATTCGGGACGGGATTCACGCGAGCGTCTCAGGGCCGCAGCAGCTCGCGGATCGCGACTTCGATCTCTTCGAAACGTGAACGCGAGCCCGTCGCCAAACGTCTGCTTCGCCGCTCCGGATCGGTCGTACAGCCTGAGCGTCGGGATTGTCCCGCTGTTGATTTCGAACTCGTCCATCGCACGACCGTCCGCGCCCCCATAGGCCGAGATGAAATTCGGAAAGGTCGCCTCCTGGCGCGTCAGGAAACGGAGCACCTTCTCGCGATCGTCGGGACTCTCAAGCGCCACCGACGCAACCACAAGGTCTTGCCCTCCGTACTTCCGGCTTAATTCCACCGTATGCGGAAACCCTTCCATGCAGGGAACACACCACGTCGCCCAGAAATCCACCAGGACAATCTTTCCGCGATGCTTGGCTAGAAACTGTTCGAAACCTGCCCGGTCCAAGACCTCCAGCGCGATCTCGCTCGCCTCCGCCGCGGCCGGTGACGCGGCAGCCGGAGATACGTCCGCCGGAGATACGTCGGCCTCGGTAACCGCGGGGGACGTCGCGTTCGTCACGTCGGGTTCCCCACGACGCTGACAGCCGATCAGCAAGCCCAAGCCCAAAGCAAACGTGATCCGAAGAAAAAACACGGAGCCTGACCCCTTTCCCAACCCCTAGTTCTTCCACTTGATCGCGCAGCCGACCTGTTTGGCCTCGGTCACTTCGGCCGTTTTTCCCTCCAGGACCGCATCAATCGCGTCACGAAGATAGTGAGTCTTCGCCTCCTCGCCGCTTTGCCAATTGTCATCGATGGCGCCCATGTACGCGATCTTGCGTTCCTTGTCCAGCAAGAAGGCATGTGGCGTGCACGTGGCTCCGTAGGCCCTGGCCGACCGCTGGGATTCGTCCAACAGGTAGGGAAAATTAAAACCCTTCTCGTCGGCGCGCTGTTTCATCGCCTCGAGATCCTCACCCTTGTTCACGTTGATCGCCACCAGCACCACGCCCTGATCGGCATAGTCACTCGCGATTTTCATCAGTCGATCCTGGTACGCCACCGCGACCGGACAATTATTGCAGGTAAAGACAACCGCCACCGCTTTGGCCTCGCCGTAATCGTCCAAGCCGTGGTTCTTGCCGTCGGTGCCGGGAAGAGCACTCCAGCCGGTGGCGAGGTCGCCAACACTGACTTCGCGATTGTACTTGCCCGCCACGCCCGTGACGGTCCAAGCCAAGGTGAAGGTAACCGCCAGAAGGGCTGGGAACGCGTGTCGAGACATCGTCGTTTCCTTTCATCCAGAGAAATTTCGCATTGCCCCCGCATTCTAGGAGAGCCAAAAGTCGAGTCAAGCGACCGCCGCAACCCGCCGTCGGTTGCCGTGGGTGGCGAGACCCGAGTATCCTACAGGCTGCCAACGCTTATTGACCCTGCGAGTCGCTTTTCAGAGTACCCGCCACACTCCGCGCTCGGATCGCCGATGGTCCCTCGTTTTTTGCCAACTTTCGGTCGCAAGCCGGTATTCCTGGCTTTACTCGTGGCAGCTTGCAGCCTCGCGACGACGCCATGTCCGACGTGTGCCGAACCGACCCGGCTGAGGATCGCAACGTTCAACACATCGCTCAATCGCGCACAGGCGGGCAACTTGGTCCAACAATTGAGTGGCACGAGTCAGCCCGCGCAGCAGGTCGCGGCCATCATTCAGCAGGTGCGGCCCGACGTCCTGTTGCTCAACGAATTCGACTGGGACGCCGAGGGCCAGGCCGCGGCGCTGTTTCGCAGCCGCTATCTTGCGGTCGGCCAGTTCGGTAACGAACCCCTGGAATTTCCCTACGCCTTTCTGGCCCCGGTCAACACGGGCGTACTTTCGGGATTGGACCTGGACGGCGACGGCCGACTCGATGGTCCCCAGGATGCCTTCGGCTTCGGTCGCTTTCCTGGCCAATACGGCATGCTTGTTCTATCGCGTTATCCGATCGATCCTGGCGCCGTGCGCACCTTCCAGAACTTTCTTTGGAAAGATCTGCCTCAGGCCCAGTTACCCCACGATCCAACTTCCGAGACGGCGTACTACTCACCCCAGGCGACGCACGTCTTGCGATTGTCGTCCAAGAGTCATTGGGATGTGCCCATTCGAATCAATGACGCCACGCTGCACTTCCTGGTGGCGCATCCAACGCCACCGGTATTCGACGGACCCGAAGATCGCAACGGACGACGTAATCACGACGAGATTCGCTTCTGGCTGGAATACCTTGCCGCCGACGCGGCTCAAAGTCAGTTCATTTACGACGATCGCGGCGTACGCGGCGGGCTGGGCGAGCCGACCTATTTCGTGGTCGCGGGCGACTTGAATTCCGATCCCTATGACGGCGATAGTCGCCACGAAGCGATCCAGCGCCTGCTGGCTCACCCGCAAATTCAGTCCGAGCCGGCGCCGTCGAGCCGGGGCGGTGTCGCCGCCAGCTCGCAACAGCAAGGTGCCAACCGGGATCACCAGGGGAATCCGGCCTACGACACGTCCGACTTCTCCGATCGCCCCGGCAGCAGCGGCAATTTGCGCGTTGATTACGTCTTGCCCTCAAAGGCCCTGACGCTGCGGGATGCCGGAATCTTCTGGCCGATCGAGGGCGAACAAGGAGCCGACTGGATCCAGTGCTCCGACCACCGACTGGTCTGGATCGATGTCACCATCGACACGGAGTTGCGCGGCGGAAGCGCGGCCAAAGCGGACTGAGTGAGGTGGCACATCAAGGCTCGATGCGAGCTCACGTGCTCGCCACGATCGCCTCGTCCTCGGCGGCGATGATCCGCGCGTTGACCAGGCGGCCAAGCGTTCCGGCGGGCAACTTGACCGGGGCATACCGGCACGAGGTGCCCATTGCGGGTGCCAACTTATCGTCATTCAATGACTCGACCAGAACCGCCAACTCTTCGCCGACAAGGCAATCGAAATAGTCCCGCCGCAGCGTCTTTTCGATTCGAGTCAGACAACGTGATCGTTCGGCCTTCACCGACTTGGGGATCTGATCCGGCATCTCGGCTGCCGCCGTCCCCCGGCGTGCACTGAACGGGAAGACGTGCACCTTCGAGAAGCCGACCTGACGCACCACGCGGCACGTTTCGGCAAACTCGGCATCCGTCTCCCCGGGGAAGCCCACGATCACGTCAGTGGTCAAGGCCGGCTTGTGAATCTTGTCGCGAATCAGCCCACACCGATCCACGAATCGTTGACGTCCCCCAACGTCGTCGCATGCGCCGAAGGACGGCATCCGAGCCGCTTTGAAGGCACACATGCAGATGCGGGCACACGCGATCCGGATGATCGGCCATCACATCCAGCAATTCGCGCGTCACCTCGGTCGCTTCGATGCTCGACAACCGAATACGAAACTCGCCGGGCAAATCGACCAGTTGCCGCACCAGCGTCGATAGCCGATTCCACTGCTCTTTGGGCTTTCCCCCGTTGTGATCGACGCCGTAGTGGCCCAGGTGAATCCCGGTCAGCACAATCTCACGATAGCCATTGGCCACCAGACGACGGGCTTCGGCCACGATCGCGTCCGCCCCGCGACTTGACATTTGAGGCCGTACCTGAGGGATAATGCAATAGCTGCAGCGGAGCAAGCAACCGTCCTGAACCTTCAGGTAGGCCCGGTGTCGATCGCCGAATCGCGAGAGCCCGTTGGGGATGTCGACGACCCCGAACCGTCCCAGCAAGTCCGGCAATTCACGCTTATCCGTGACGACTTCCACGACATTGGGCAGCCGCGCCAGCTCACCCGGAGCTCGCGTCGCGTAACAACCCATCACGACCAAGCGCGCGTCGGGATTTTGCCGAGCCAGACGCCGAATCACCTGCCTGCTTTTCGCATCTCCCTCGTGGGTCACCGTGCAGGTATTGACGATGCAGACGTCCGCCGGCTCGTGGTCCGTCGCGTCGCGGTAATGACCCGCGTCGATC
This sequence comes from uncultured Planctomycetales bacterium, assembly GCA_963826795.1. Lineage (GTDB taxonomy): Bacteria > Planctomycetota > Planctomycetia > Pirellulales > Pirellulaceae > CAWGYT01. The sequence goes on from CAWGYT010000004.1 coordinate 64,314, forward strand.
AGTCCCTGCCGCACGTACTCCGTCTCGTACTGATTGACTTTGCAGCCCAGCGTGACGGTCTTCAGTCGAGCACGTTGCGCCGGCCTCCGGGATGATCGACTTCGGTTGCGATTGCGATGCCTCCCACCGCTATCGGTCTGGCTCAAGTGAACACGACATCGATCCCTGACACTTGGCAATCAATCGGTCGCGGCCATAGGCGTGAATCTGGTCCCGCTTCAGCTCCGCGTGTTCCAGCGTCGTCGTCAGACAAATCGCCCGCCCGGCCTTGTCGACCTGGCATGCCATCTCGTACCCTCGCTCGTACGGATGGCCAAACAACTCCTGCATCATCCGAATCACATAGTCATACGAATGATCGTCGTCGTCCCAAAGGATGACGTGATAGCGCGGCTGTCGCTTGGGACGCCGACGCTGCTCGACACGCGATTCAGTACCTCGAACGACTTCCTGTTCCGGTTCCGCCGTAGCTGCTTTGGACATGTCGAACCCCACCACCTTAAACAGACTCGCATCGGAAACAAACGCGCCTTCAACCCGCTTCCGCCAATCCCTCCATGTCGTCGATCATGACGATCGTCACGTTGCAATGGACGAAAACGATTGACGGAGTCAACGCAGTAAAAGGAATTTTGCCGGTTTCATTATATTTAATGCTGGATCCCTGGAAAGTACTATTCCGCCTCAGCCCGCCGACTCGTATCCTGGCGGATTCGTCGTTTCGCCCGCACCCCGCAAAATCTCTCGTTTGCCGAGATTCTCGCCATGTCCAAAATCGACACGTATCTGGAAAAGCACCGCGATCAGTTCGAAGACGACCTGTGCGCAGCTCCTGCGGATTCCGAGCGTCAGCGCCGACAGCCGGCACCAGCCCGACGTCCAGCGGGCCGCGGAATGGATGGCCGACCAATTTCGTGCGATCAAGCTGTCGACCGAAGTGATCGCGACGAAGGGCCATCCGATCGTCTATGCGGAATCGGCTCCCCGCCCGGGTCAGCCGGTCGTGTTGGTGTATGGCCACTACGACGTGCAGCCGCCTGACCCCTTGAATGAATGGGTCTCGCCGCCGTTTGAGCCGACTCGGCGCGACGGCAATCTTTATGCGCGGGGAGCGACGGATGATAAGGGCCAGATGCTGACGCACGTCAAGAGTGCTCAGGCATGGCTGGAGACGGTGGGCGAGTTACCGGTTCAATTGAAATTCGTGATTGAAGGCGAGGAAGAGGTCGGCAGTGAGAGTCTGAACGACTACCTGGCGACGCCCGACGCCGCGAAGAAGCTGGCCTGTGATATTGTCGTGATCAGCGACACGAGTCAATTCGGTCGCGGACGCCCAGCGATCACCTACGGATTGCGCGGCATTGCCTATTTCGAACTGACACTGACCGGCCCGAAGCAGGACCTGCATTCGGGCGTTTTTGGAGGGGCCGTCGCCAACCCCGCCAACGCGCTGTGCCACCTGCTGTCGGGTCTGATCGATGATCGCGGGCGAGTCTTGGTTCCGGGGTTTTACGACGACGTGGATCGACTGAGTGAACGGGAACGATCCGCAGTTTTCGGCACTTCCCTTCGACAATCAGGCGTTCTCACAGCGATTGGGTGTCAAGGCGTTGGCCGGCGAAGAGGGCTATTCCACGTTGGAGCGTCGCTGGGTGCGGCCTAGTTTTGACATCAATGGCCTGACGAGCGGCTATCAGGGCGAGGGCGCAAAGACCGTGCTCCCGGCCCGGGCCTCGGCCAAGTTCAGTTTTCGCCTGGTACCTCGCCAGGACCCCGCGGCCATCGCCCAAAGCCTGCGCCAACTGTTGACGGAGCGTTGCCCGCCGGGGATTTCCCTGGAGCTGAAGGAAATGCATCACGCCCCAGGACTCGTGATCTCCCTGGACAGCCCTTTCATCAGTGCCGCCGCTCGGGCCATCGAGAAGGGGTTCGGCCACTCGCCCGTCTTCATTCGCGAGGGCGGTTCGATTCCGATCGTCAACTCGTTCGCTCAGCAGCTGGGCGCGGATACGCTGCTCTTGGGCTGGGGCCTGGACGATGACAACACCCACAGTCCCAACGAAAAGTTCTCCTTGGCCGATTTCCATCGCGGAATTCGCAGTAGCGCGTATCTCTGGCACGAGATCAGCCGAATCCCGATTCCCGAGTCAGATCGCGAGTGAACCTCGGGCCGCCATGAGGGTCCGCTCTCGACACGCAACCATTTTCCGCGGGAACCACACGACATGCTGGACCGGAAATTCATTGTCGAAAACGCCGCCGCCGTCAAACAGAATTGCGTCAACCGAGGCATGACGGCCGACGTGGACCGCTTCGTGGAACTCGACGGCCTTTGCCGAGCGAAGCTGCAGGAGGTGCAGGAGTTTAACCGCCAGGCCAACGAAGTGTCGAAATCGATCGGCCAGGCGAAGGATGCCGCCGAGCGCGAGGCGCGGAAGGACCAGGGGCGTCAGTTGCGCGAGCAGAAAGACGCGGCGCAACAGGCACATGACCAACTGCTCGCTTCGCTGGAACAGGTTCAGCGGGCCATCCCCAATATCGCTCACCCCGACGCCCCGGTTGGCGTCGACGACAAATCGAATCTCGAGATTCGCCGGGGCCCGCACGAACCGCCCCAGTTCGATTTCCCGCCCCTCGATCACGTCGAACTCGGACAGCGTCTGGACCTGTTCGACTTCGAGGCGGGCGCGAAAACGACCGGCCACGGCTTCTATTTCCTCAAGAATGACGCCGTCTTGCTCGAACTGGCGCTGCAGCGTTACGCCGTCGGCGAATTGCTGAAGGACGGTTTTGTCTTGGCCACCACGCCGGATCTCGCACGCCTGGAGATTCTGGAAGGGATTGGTTTCAATCCGCGCGGCAGTGAAACCCAAATCTACAGCGTCGCTAACAGCGATCTCTGCCTGGTCGCGACGGCCGAAATCACGTTGGGCGGCTACTACGCCGGCGAAACGCTGAACGAGTCTCAGCTGCCCATCAAGATGTGCGGCGTCAGCCACTGCTTTCGGACCGAAGCCGGCGCCCACGGTCGGGCCTCGCGGGGTTTGTACCGCGTGCATCAGTTCACCAAAATCGAAATGTTCGCCTTCACCCAGCCCGAGGATTCCGACCGCACGCTCGATCAACTCTGCGCCATCGAGTGCCGGCTCTTTGATCAGCTTGGAATCCCCTACCGAGTCGTCGACACGGCGACCGGAGACCTGGGCGCACCGGCCTACCGAAAATTTGATCTCGAGGCCTGGATGCCGGGACGCGGCGAGAAGGGGGAATGGGGCGAAGTGACCAGCACCAGCAACTGCACCGATTATCAGGCCCGCCGGCTGAACATCCGCTTCAAGAAACAAGGGGAGAAAGGGACGTCCTTCGTTCACACCCTGAACGGCACCGCGATCGCCGTCAGCCGCGCGATCATCGCGATTTTGGAAAACTACCAGCAACCGGACGGCTCAATCGTCGTCCCCGAAGTGCTCCGCGCCTGGATGGGCAAAGATCGCATCGAACCTAGGTAGCGCCAAAGTCGTTGTCCCTTGCAAAGACGGGCCGAGAGAACGGGGAGGGCGAGGCTGCTGCCGATTCTCTCGCCTGGATCCTTCTAGCGGCCCAGCACGTTGCCGGCTTCGGCACAGAGCCGTTGGGCGTCGTCGGCCCGCTTTGCTTCGGCGATCAAACGCACGATGGGTTCCGTATTGCTCGCTCGGATCAGCAACCAGCGATCGGGCCAGTCGAGGCGGAGGCCGTCGAGGCGGTCGGACGTTGCGTCGGGGAAGTGTCGTTCCAGTCGTTGCAAAGCCGCTGGAATTTCGGCGGGGTCCAGCGTCATCTTGGTCTTGTGGATCGCATATTGCGGCAGTTCGCGGGTCAACTGACTGAGCGGCTTTCCCGAGCGGGCCATACAATCGAGCGTAAGGGCCATCCCGACAAAGCTGTCGCGAACGTATCCCACTCGGGGATCGATGGGGCCGCCATTTCCCTCACCGCCAAAGACCGCCCCCTGGCGAATCATCAGCTCCGTCACGTTCGCCTCGCCCACTTTGGAGCGAAAGAAAGGCAGGCCCAGCCGCTCGGCCAGGTCTTGGGACATGCGGCTGGTGGAGCAATTCGTGACGATCGGTCCGGGCGTTTGGCTGAGCACGTGACCCACGGCCAGGGCCAGCGTGTATTCCTCGCCGATATAACGACCGTGCTCGTCGATCAGCGCCAGCCGATCCGCATCCGGATCTTGGCAAAAGCCGACTTGAACGGCGGCGGCGGGAATTTGCTCGGCGACTCGGGCCAGGTTCTCGGCCGTCGGCTCGGGCAGGTGTTCGAAACGCCCGTCCGGCGGCGTGCCCAGCAAGGTCACGTGACATCCCAATTCGTCCAACAGCCGGCTGCCCAGCAGACTGCCGGCCCCATGATTGGAATCCAGCAGCACGCGAAACCCGCGGGCTCGAATGGCATCGGCGTCGACGGTGGCCAGCACGCGGCGCGCATGCTCGCCCAGGCAATCTTCGCAGGCGCTGACCTGCCCGAGCTGATCATGTCCCACCCAGGCCGGCGCCTGTCCCGACCGGTAGGCGGCCAAAACGGGCTGACCTGCCTGGTCCGAGATGACTCGCCCCTCGCTGCTGAACAGCTTGATTCCGTTGTACTCGACCGGATTGTGGCTGGCTGAGATCTGGATCCCGCCCGCTGCCCGGTATTGTGTCACCAGCACGCCGGTCGTGGGCGTGGCGGCGAGCTCCGCATCGATCACGTCTCGCCCCACGGCGCACAATGCCGCTCGGACCGCATCCGCCAGCATCGCTCCCGTCGCTCGGCCATCCCGGGTGACCACGAGCGGTCCGGGGCCGAGTTGCGAAGCGAATGCTGCGACGTAACGCATCGCCACGTCGGGAGTCAGCGTGGTCCCCACGACGCCGCGCAATCCCGACACGCTGATAATCGGCTCTGGGTTCAAGTTTCGGCTCCTTTCCAGTTCGCTGAAGCATACCCGAAGAGGGCATCTCGCGGAGCGCCTCCGGTTGAACCCGCACGCCCTTGCGGCTTAGAATCCGATCTGCGATGGACCTCGTTTGTCCAGCCCGCTCGCCAATCCCAGCGGCATCGGCAATGCCATCCGCGGGGAACGGCCATCCGCGGGGAATGCTTTTTCCGATGTCTTCTTAACCGGATGGTATGCGATCATGACCGACGCCCCCGCCGCACACGACACCGAAACGGCCCTGCAGCAGATCGCCGAGGCCGCCCAAGCCGGCAAGATCTCGACCGGCGCCGTCGAGAATCTCCAGGCTTGGCTGACCGAGGACCGCTACGCGGCCTACGTCCCCGCCATTGTGCAACACATCGCCGAACAAAAGTGGCAGGCGCTGGACGACGCGTTCTGGACGGTCATTCCGTTCGGGACGGGCGGGCGCCGCGGGCGAATGTATCCGTTCGGCTCCAATACCATCAACGATCGGACGATTGGCGAGAGCGCGCAGGGGCTGGCGGACTACGTCAAGGAGCATCGCACGGGCACGGGCCCACTCTCGTGCGCAATCGCCTACGACACCCGCCATAATTCCCCGCATTTCGCCCAGTTGTGTGCCGAAATCATGGTCGCGGCCGGATTCACGGTCTATTTCCTGGACGACTATCGTAGCACGCCCGAACTTTCGTTCCTGGTTCGCAATCGGCGCTGCTGCTGCGGAATCATGGTGACCGCCAGCCACAATCCGCCAAGCGACAACGCGGTCAAGGTCTACTGGTCGACGGGCGGCCAGATTTTGCCGCCGCACGATAAAGGCGTGATCGATCGCGTGATGAACGTCGAGACGATCGAGCGGGTGGATTTCGCGCAGGCAGTCGCCGACGGCAAAGTGATCCTGTGTCGCGACGAAACCGACCAGGCCTTTATCGCGGCGCTCAAGGCGGAGGCCTTCGATGGGCCGCGTGACCTCAAGCTAATCTACACCCCGCTGCACGGTGTCGGTGCGTCCGCCGTCGTTCCGGCGCTGGACGCCGATGGCTTCCAGCAGGTCGAAGTGTACGGGCCGCACGCGGAACCGAACGGTGATTTCCCCAACGTGCCGGGCCATGTCTCCAATCCCGAGAACACCGCCGTCTTCGATGCGATTATCGAGCATGCGCGAGCCACCGGCGCCGATCTGATCCTTGCCACCGACCCCGATTGCGACCGGCTGGGCGTTGCGGCCCCCCTGACATTGGATACACGGGGTGCGTGGAAGACGTTCAACGGAAACCAGATCGGCGCCTTGTTGGCCGACTATGTCCTCGAACAACGCAAAGCGCAAGGAAGCCTGTCGCGCGATCACTACGTCGTCAAAACACTTGTGACCACCGAAATGATTCGCCGGATCGCCGACTCGTACGGCGTCAAGACGTTCGGCGAACTGCTGGTGGGATTCAAATGGATCGGCGGGATCATGGACGAACAGGGTCCCGACAAGTTCGTCTTCGGGACAGAAGAGTCACATGGCTACCTGGTCGGCCAGTACGCCCGCGACAAAGACGGCGCCGTCGCGTCGATGCTTATGGCCGAATTGGCCGCCGTCGCGAAAGCAAAGGGCCAGTCGCTCCACCAGAAACTTGACGCGCTCTATTGGCAACATGGCTATCACGCCGAACGGCTGATGACCCAGACGATGCCCGGCTCGGAAGGGATGGCTCGCATGCAGGCCTTGATGGCAAAGTTTCGCAGCGATCCACCTCAGCAACTCGGCGGAGTGGACGTGAAGGGCGTGCGAGACTACGAGCAGGGTCGGTGGATTCCGCGCGGTGGAACGCCCGAACCCCTGGTCGGCCCGAAGGGTGACCTGGTGATCTTCGATCTGGCGGAAACCGGGAACTATGTCGCCGCCCGACCCTCGGGCACCGAGCCGAAAGTGAAGTTCTACATGTTCACCTACGTCGCCCCCGAACAATTGGCCGACCTGGAACTGGCGCGACAAGCAATGAGCGACCGACTGGATCAGTTCCAAGTCGACCTCGAACAGTTCGCCGCCACGGTTTAGCTTCGTTGGGTTGACCACAGAGGCACAGAGGGCACAGAGGGTCAGGGCTCCGCAGGGGATGGTGGTGCAATTTTGGGGTTTTCCTTCTTCCGCCACGGCGGAAGAAGGAAAACCCCAAAATTGCACCACCCGCCGCCCTCTCCCGCCCCTTCCCTCTGTGCCCTCTGTGCCTCTGTGGTCAACCCCCAGGTCCTACGAGAACTGAACATCGACGATCCACCGGCTACCAACGACCACGACCTCCCGCACGAGTTTGGATTTCGCCGCGCGGCGGCAAAGGTGCGGGAATTTCCCCAAAAGCCCGGCGTCTACCTCCTGAAGGATTCCGCCGGACGGGTCATCTACGTCGGGAAGGCGACCAATCTGCGTTCGCGGGCTGGCAGCTACTTTCTGAAGCAAGCGACCGAAGAGCCGCGGACGGCTTATTGGGTCCGCGAGATCTGCGATGCCGACTACATCGAATGTGACAGCGAGGTCGATGCGCTGCTGGTCGAATCGCGACTGATCAAGGACACCCAGCCCAAACACAACAAGGAACTGAAAGACGACAAAACGTTTCCCTACTTGATGATCACGACGCGCGAAGATTTTCCACGCGTCGAGGTAACGCGTGAACCCAAGCAAAAAGGCGTCAAACTATACGGACCGTTCACCAGTGTCGGGGCGTTGCGCGGTGCGGTTCAAGTCCTGCAGCGGATCTTCAAGTTTCGCACCTGCGCACTGGACATCGACGAAAACGATCCGCGCTGGCGTTGGTTTCGCCCTTGCCTGCTGGCCAGCATCAACCAATGCACCGCTCCCTGCAACTTCCGAATCGGCAAGGAAGAATACCGTCAGGACATCAAACGCCTGCAACTGTTCTTGGAAGGCAAGAAATCCAAATTGCTGAAACAGATGCGGGAAGAAATGCAGGCGGCTGCCAAAGAGCTGCGATTCGAAAAGGCCGCGAAGCTACGCGACGAAATCCGGATGCTCGAGACCTTGGACGAGCGCGGTGAGCTCGACACGCACGCGCAGCCCGAGGTCTTTTATATCGATCCCAAAAAGGGTCTCGCGGGACTCCGCAAGGTCCTGCACTTGGACCAAATGCCCCGCACGATCGAGGGTGTGGACATTGCACATCTGGGTGGCACGGAGACCGTCGCCAGCCTGGTTCAGTTCATCGACGGATTACCCTTCAAGCCCGGATATCGCCGCTACCGAATTCGCGGAGTCACCGGAATCGACGACTTCCGCAGCATTCACGAGGTTGTCGCCCGTCGCTATCAACGACTGTACGACGAAGGTGAAATGTTTCCGGACATTTTGCTGATCGACGGCGGCAAGGGACAACTGAACGCGGCCCTGGCGGCGTTCCTGGAACGCCAAATCCAGCCGCCGATTCTGCTATCCCTGGCCAAACGCGAGGAAGAGATCTTTCGGCCGGGCGAGCAAGAACCGCTACGTCTGAGCCGGCACGCCTACGCGCTGCGCCTGCTGCAATACGTTCGCGACGAAGCCCACCGGTTCGCCCAACACTACCACCACCTGCTCCGCCGCAAACGCACCCTCGGCGAGTGATGCGCCCTGGGGGTTGACCACAGAGGCACAGAGGGCACAGAGGGAAAGGGGCGAGAAGGGGCGAGAAGGGGCGGGAGAGGGCGGCGGGTGGTGCAATTTTGGGGTTTTGTGTGTCCCGCCATCGGCGGAACACACAAAACCCCAAAATTGCACCACCATCCCCTGCGGAGCCCTGACCCTCTGTGCCTCTGTGGTCAACCCTCGCGACGGTCAACCCTCGCGACGCGCTTTGCCCTCTGGCCCGGGAGCGGCTAAACTGGGGCCTTGCCTGAAAGGACCATTCACAGCGGAGTTTCCTGATGATGCGCAAGTTGCTTCTGTTGACGTTGACCCTGGCGGCGATGGGTGGATCGTTGGCGACGGCGGCCGACGATGACTTTCAGCCGATTTTCGACGGCAAGACGTTGGACGGCTGGGATGGAAATCCGAAATTTTGGCGTGTCGAAGACGGCACGATCACGGGCCAGACGACCGCCGAAAATCCCACGCAGGGCAATACGTTCTTGATCTGCGCGGGGGCGACGTCGGCGATTTCGTGCTGCGATTGAAATTTCGCATCGTGGGCGGCAATTCCGGCATTCAGTATCGAAGCAAGGAAGGCGATCAATGGGTGATCGGCGGCTATCAGGCCGACATTGACGCCGCGGGGCAATTCGCGGGCATCTTGTACGAAGAGCGGGGTCGGGGCATCCTGGCGATGCGTGGCAAGAAGGTCGTGATCGACGAGGACGGCACGAAACACGACGTCGCAACCACGGCCGACGAACAAGCGATTCTCGCCTCCCTGAAGAAGGAAGGATGGAACGACTATACGATCGAGGCGGCCGGTAACCATCTGGTGCAGACCATCAACGGCCACGTGACGGTCGACGTGACTGACAACCAAGCTTCAAAGCGGGCAATGTCGGGGTTACTCGCGCTGCAACTGCACGCCGGACCGCCGATGCTGGTCCAATTCAAGGACATTCATTTGAAGCGGCTGAACGCCGCGGACAACGCAGCCGGCGACCTACCCGCCAAGAAGGTCGTTTTCGTGGCCGGCCGACCGAGCCACGGCTATGGGGCGCACGAGCACAATGCGGGCTGCCTGCTGCTGGCGCATTATCTCAAACAGCACGCGCCCAACATCGAAACCGAAGTGCACCTGAACGGCTGGCCTCAAGAGGGACTCAAGGCCTTCGAAGGGGCTGACACCGTGGTCGTCTATTGCGATGGCGGCGGCGGTCATCTGTTGATGCCGCACCTGGACGAGTTTGACGAGGTGATGCAGCGCGGCACCGGCTTGGTCTGCCTGCACTACGCGGTCGAAGTGCCCAAGGGGCCGGGCGGCGAGAAATTCTTGAATTGGCTGGGCGGCTATTTCGAAACGGACTGGTCGGTTAATCCGCATTGGACCGCCAAGTTCAGCAGTTTACCGAACCATCCGATTACCCATGGCGTGCGACCCTTTTTTGTCAACGACGAGTGGTACTATCACATGCGGTTTCGCAAAGGAATGGATCACGTCACTCCGATTCTTTCGGACCATCCGCCCGAGAGCACGATGAGCCGCCCGGACGGGCCTCACAGCGGCAATCCGGCCGTGCGTGCCGCCATCAAGCAAGGCGAAATCCAACACGTCGCGTGGGCCACCGAACGGGCGGACGGCGGACGCGGCTTTGGGTTTACCGGCGGACACTTCCATTGGAACTGGGGCGATGACAACTTCCGTAAACTGGTGCTAAACGCGATCCTGTGGACAGCCAAGGCCGAGGTCCCCGCCAACGGCGTCGGCACCGAAACGCCGACCCGCGCGGAACTCGAGGCGAACCAGGATTTCCCCAAACCCGACGATCAGGCCGCGTTAAAAAAAAAGTAACTAGACGCCGCGACCGCGCCGCGCAGGAAGTCAAGCCGGCGTTTGCCAGTCCCGTCGTGACCGTCGGCACTCCACAGCACACCGTCCCGATCGACCTGCCGCTCGACGGCGCACGTTCGCTGTTCCTGGTGGTCGACGACGGCGGTGACGGTTACAGCTGCGACTGGGCGGATTGGATCGAGCCGCGGCTGATCGGACCCCAGGGCGAAAAGCCGCTGACGGATCTGAAATGGAAATCCGCCAGGGCCGATTGGGGGTCAGTTCGCGTGGGCCGCAACGCCAACGGTGGCCCCTTGCGCGTGGCCGGGCAGCCCCTTGAAGACGGCATCGGCGCCCATGCCCACTCGGTGATCGAATACGAATTGCCCGAGGGCTACACCCGGTTCACCGCGCGCGGCGGTCTCGACAACGGAGGCACCGATCAGGGCGGCCAGACCAGCGTTCGCTTCTTCGTCTACACGCAAAAACCTCCCGCCCGCTATTTGGCTAATTCAACCTCGGCGTCGGATCGAACACCCGAGACGGCCGTCGAGAATCTGGATGTCCACCCTCGGCTGGAAGCCACGCTGTTTGCCGCCGAGCCGATGTTGCTTAGTCCGTCGAATATCGATATCGATCATCGCGGCCGAGTCTGGGTCTGCGAGGTGATCAACTATCGCGGACACAACGGCGAACGGCCGGAGGGCGACCGCATTTTGATCTTGGAGGATACCGACGGCGACGGGCAGGCCGATACGGAAAAGGTCTTCTACCAGGGACGCGATATCGATTCGCCCCACGGAGTCTGCGTCCTGGGCAAGCACGTGATCGTCTCCGCCGGGTCGCAGGTACTGTGCTTCACCGACGAAGACGGGGACGATCGACCGGATAAGAAAGAAGTCTGGTTCTCTGGGATTTCCGGAGTTCAACACGATCACGGCATCCACGCCTTTGTGTTCGGACCCGATGGCAAGCTGTATTTCAACTTCGGCAATGAGGGAAAACAACTGAAAGACGCCCAGGGCCAGCCAATCACCGATCTGGCCGGAAATGTCGTGGCCGAGCATCGGCAGCCGTATCAGCAGGGCATGGTTTTTCGCTGCAATCCCGACCTGACCCAGCTGGAAACGCTGGGTTGGAATTTTCGCAATAACTGGATGGTCACGGTCGATTCGTTCGGCTCGATCTGGCAGTCGGACAACGACGACGACGGCAACCGCGGAGTGCGGATCAATTATGTGATGGAATTCGGCAACTATGGCTACCGTGACGAAATCACCGGCGCCGGTTGGAATACCGAGCGGATTGGGATGGCCGCGGAGATTCCGCTACGGCATTGGCATCTGAACGACCCCGGCGTCGTCCCCAACCTGCTGCAAACCGGCGGGGGCTCGCCCACGGGAATCACGGTCTACGAAGGCGATGCGTTATTGGAATCATTGCACGGCCAGCTGATCCACTGTGACGCCGGACCCAGCGTGACGCGCGCCTACGTGGTTCACGATCAGGGCGCCGGTTACGGAGCCGAGATCGTCAATCTGCTCGAGGGCAAACGAGATCCGTGGTTTCGTCCGTCCGACGTCAAAGTCGCCCCGGATGGCTCGCTGATCGTCGCCGATTGGTATGATCCGGGTGTCGGCGGGCATCGGATGGAAGACTTGATTCGAGGTCGCCTGTTCCGCATCACGCGTCCAGGCGGCGGCGACAAGTATGAGCAGCCGACGTTTGATTTCTCTTCGGCCGAGGGTGCGGTCGAGGCGCTGCGGAACCCGAACTACGCCGTACGCTACCTCGCCTGGCAGGCACTCCACGAAATGGGTCCAAACGCCGAAGCCGCGCTGCAGTCGCTGCGCGAAAGCGAGCAGCCGTTCCTCCGCGCCCGCGCGCTCTGGCTGCTGGGCAAGATCCCGGGCCGCGGCATGCACTACGTCGAGGTGGCCGCCGCGGACGCGGACCCTCGAATCCGCATGCTGGCCCTTCGGCTGGCTCGCCAGCTGGACGACGTCGACCAAGTCGAGATCGCCAGCCGCTTGGCCCACGATCCCTCGCCAGGCGTTCGGCGCGAGTGTGCCATCGCGCTCCGGCACAGCCCGGATCCTCGAGCCGCAACCATTTGGGCGACCCTGGCCGCGCAGCACGACGGTCACGATCGGTGGTACCTCGAGGCCCTAGGAATCGCTGCCGATCGACAATGGGACTCGTTCCTGGCTACTTGGTTAACCCAAACGCCCGACGCAATCCAAACACCCGCCGGCCGAGACATCATCTGGCGCTCGCGCGCCGCCCAAACGCCCAAATTGCTGCAACGCATCCTCGCCAACCCCGGCGTCGCGGTCGATGAACTGCCGCGATATTTGCGAGCCTTGGATTTCCTGCAAGGCGAGACGCGCGACGAAGCCGTGACGGAACTGGCCTTCGATTTCCCGTGGCCAGATGACGAGCGGGGAGCACTCGTACGCAACGCCGTCCTGGCACGGTTGAATCCCGACCAGCTACGGTCGAACCCGAAACGGCAGCGTCAAATCGGAGCGGCACTCGATGCAATGCGCGGGACACGTCAATTCATTGACCTTGTCCAGCGATTTCGGCTGCAAGACCGGTACGACGAAATCGTCGCCCTCGCGATCGCCAAGCCCGATCAGGCGGAAGGGATCGAGGCGGTTCGGATGCTGCTCGCCCAAGGACAACGGCCTCGGCTGAAAGAAGCTCTGGAACAACGCCCCGCGGAAGACCAGCTGCGAATCGTCGAAGTGCTGGGCCGGTCGTCGGATAATCGAGCCGTCGACCTCCTGCGCGACGTGATGCTGGACGCGGATCGCGCCGCCGAGCTCCGCCGTGCCGCTGTGCACGGGTTGGCTCAAGTCCGCGCGGGTGCCGAGTACCTCGTGGCACGCGCCGAAAACGAAGGGGTCCCCGTCGATTTGACCCAAGCCGTCGCCGCCGATCTACATCAAGTCCCCTGGGACGACCTGCGGAACCGAGCGAACCTGTTGTTTCCACTGGCACCGGCGAAGGACAATCAACCCCTGCCGTCGATCCGCGACCTGGCCCGTGGCCAAGGCGAGACGGAGGCAGGAAGAAAAGTGTTCCTCGAATCCGGCACCTGCGCCAAGTGTCACGTGGTCCGGGGAGAAGGCAAAGCCGTCGGCCCCGAGCTGTCCGAAATTGGCGACAAGCTGAGCCGCGAGGCGCTGTTCGAGTCGATCCTGTACCCGAGCGCCGGGATCAGCCATAGTTTTGAGACGTACACGGTCGAGCTGACGGACGGAAACGTCGTCTCGGGGATCCTGGTCAGTCAGACAGATGAGGCGATCGAGATCAAGAACAACGAAGGCGTCGTCCGCCGTTTCGCACCCAGCGACGTCGAACACCTGACCCGGCAGCCCGTCTCCCTGATGCCCGCCGACCTGCACCAGGCCCTCACCGAACAAGACCTCGTCAACCTGGTCGAGTATCTCCGGACGCTCAAGAAGTGACTCTCGGTTGACCACCGCGTTGGTTGACCGCCGCGTTGGTTGACCACAGAGTCACAGAGGGCACAGAGGGAAGGGGGCGAGAAGGGGCGGGAAGGGGCGGGAGAGGGCGAGAAGGGGCGGGAGAGGGCGGCGGGTGGTGCGATTTTGGGGTTTTCTGTGTTCCGCCGATGGCGGACACAGAAAACCCCAAAATCGCACCACCATCCCCTGCGGAGCCCTGACCCTCTGTGCCCTCTGTGACTCTGTGGTCAACCAACGCGGCGGTCAACCAACGCGGCGGTCAACCAAGGCGGCGGTCAACCAACGACCCGCCGCCCAACCACGAACAACTCGTTGCCGCCCCGCAGCCATTCCTGCACCGTGCGCAGCGGGAAGTCGACGACGCTCAGACCCTTGATGATCGTGCGCCGTAGCGGCGTGTTGCTGCGTGTCACCATGTCGCCGCTGCGACCTCGCTTGCCTCGCAACCGTCGATAGCAGGACGAGACGACGCGGAGCCAGGCGTCGGTATAGCTGGGCGTCACCAGGTCGATCAGCTCGAAACCGGCCCGGTCAAGCAGACCGGTCATGCCACCGCATGAAAACAATTGCAAATGGACCGGTGAAAAGTTGGGCGAAAGCGAATGCGAGATGCGATGTTCCCAGCTGTCGGCATTGGGTGTGGCAATGAAGGCATACCCTCCGGGTCGCACGATCGAGGCGGCTTGCTTGAGATGAGCTGGGACATCGGTGACGTGTTCAATCACATGAAACGAAAGATAAGCGTCAAACAATTCGCCTTCGAACGAATGATCCTCAAACGAGCCGACGCGGACGTCGATCCCGTATCGCTCCTGAATCAGCGCCGACATCGTCGCGGAATGCTCGACGCCCGTCACTTGGAAACCGAGTTGGGCGAGCCGCGCCAGGACTTCGCCATTACCCGGTCCCACCTCGATCAATCTTCCGGACTTCAGGTAACGGGTCACCACTTCGATTCGCTTGCGCACGCGCCGTGCCTGAAGTTCCTCGAATAGCTGCGTCATGCAGAACGAATCGTCGCCGTAGAACTTCTGCTGCTCCTGTTCGAACGTTTCCGCCCGTTCGTGCTCCGTCTGCACCAAGCGAACATGATAGCGGCATCGTTGGCAGCGCGCGTAATCGCCGCCCTGCGTCCCGGGAATCGGATGCCACTGGCGACCGCCACAGGCCGGGCAAACCAATCCGGCAAGGGAGGCTTCGCTTGATCCGACGCCGGTGCTCCCCGTCCCGCTGGCGTCCTGGTTTTCAAACACGTTACTTCCCATCCCCGTCCCTTGATGCCGTGGCAATTGCCCCACCGAAACCAACTCACGCCAGCGCGGCATAGATCGCGGCGAGCATCTCGTTCAAGTATCGATCGATGTTGGCCCGCTCGCGGATAATTCGCAACGAGTGGTCACCCATTTGCCGCAAACGTTCGGGCGATTGTAATGCCTGCCTGAGTCGATCGGCCAGAACTGCGGCGTCATTGGGGGGCACGTAGTAGCCGTTTTCGCCTTCGTCGATCAGGTCGACTTCGACCCCATCCCCCGTGCTGCAAATCACCGGCAGACCATGGGCCATGCCCTCGGAAATGGCCAGTCCGCCCGTGCCCGGCAGGACCAACAGATCGCCCAGCTGGAAATAGGCCGAGACGCCTTCGTAGACCGCGCCAGTAAAGATCACTTGCTCCGCCACACCCAGCTCCGCCGCCAAACGCTCCGCGTCCGCGCGCTGCGGTCCATCGCCCACGACCAACAATCGCGTGTTGGTGAGGTGACCGTCCAGCTGGGCAAAGGCCCGGATCAAGGTGTCGATCCCCTTGGTCTCGATGATCGACCCGACGAACAAGAGCACGCGTTGGCCGACCAATCCCAGACGCTGCCGAAGTGCCGGTACCTGATCGCGAGTCTCGGCCATCTGCCGCTGCACCAGATCCGTATCCACCACGTTGATCAGGTTGTAGCAGCGCGCCGGCGGGTATCCGGAACGGAGAAAGTAATCAATCGAGGCCGAGGAATAGCCCGCGAACGTCGCACTCCGGCGCTCAACCCATCGGGTCAGGCGACGGTACCACGCCGACATCCCTCGAAACTGGCGTCCTCGCACTGTCCCCAGGCTCCACCAGACTGTCGGGGTCCCCGTCAGCTTGCCATAGGCCCACGTGAACAAGTTATTGGGCAGCATCCCGCCCTGGATCAAGAGCACGTCAGGGCGAAATCGCCAGAGGCGCCAAGGCAACGTCGGATTCCACATCAGCGTGACGTTCCGCCCGGTGCTGCTCATCTGTCGCTGCAACGTCGGCAGAATCTCGACGTCGATTCCCGCGCGATCCGGTGCGTTGGAAAACTTCGTTCCCGGCACGCCCCGGCCAACGAACAACCGGACCTGCAAGTCGGGATGTTCAGTCAAGCGGCGAAAGATCGGCACCCGAAAGCGGTAGCAGACCGCGTACACGATCGCGACCTTGACGGGCCGATCGGGAAACCCCGCTGGCCGAACCGCCGGATAACTCCCGCGCCGCGGATAACGCACGACC
Source organism: uncultured Planctomycetales bacterium (assembly GCA_963826795.1). GTDB lineage: Bacteria > Planctomycetota > Planctomycetia > Pirellulales > Pirellulaceae > CAWGYT01. The sequence goes on from CAWGYT010000004.1 coordinate 80,721, forward strand.
TCACTCAAGCTTCGCCCTTTTCTTGCTGGGGGTTGACCACAGAGTCACAGAGGGCACAGAGGGTCAGGGCTCCGCAGGGGATGGTGGTGCGATTTTGGGGTTTTATTTCTTCCGCCGCGGCGGAAGAAATAAAACCCCAAAATCGCACCACCCGCCGCCCTCTCCCGCCCCTTCTCGCCCCCTTCCCTCTGTGCCCTCTGTGACTCTGTGGTCAACCCTCAAGCCTCCACCGTCCGAAACAGCCGCGTCAGACGCTGCTGCGCGTCCTCGAAAACGTCTCGTGCCATGACTCGAACTAGCACCAAATAAATTGTACTGGCAACAATCAGAAACACGGCGATCTGGACAACGTACTGCGCCGGAGCGGCCAGTCCCAGACCGGGTACCAGTTGATTCGCCAGCACCAGCCCTGGTACCGCTGACAACAGGTTGGCGAGGATCGGCACCGTGAAAATTCGTGAGATCGAGGCCACGACGGTTCCACCCGGCCAAAGTGCCGTCGCCAGATCGACCAGCGCCACGCAGGTCGAGAACAACGCCACTGCGATCGCCAAGCCCGTCGCCGATCCCCAGCGCGTTCCGATAATCGTCGCCGGAAAAAAGACAAAGACCGAGATGATGGCAAGCACCATTCGAGTCCGAAACCGGCCCTGAGCCTGGATCAGACTCGCGGCAGGCCAGCTGATCGCACGTAGCGACATCCCCAGACACATGATCTGCACCAAGGGAATGGCCGCGTACCAGCGAGGTTCGAAGAATAGCTTCACCAACGGTTCGGCCGTCGCCGCCATCGCCACACAGCACGGGATCGAAAAAACCACGACCATCCGCGAGGCACGTACAAACGCCCGCAGCTGCTGCCCGGTCTCCGACGGCAGCCGACTCAACGCGGGAAACAACACCTTCGAGATCTGGTGCGTCAGCAACGTCATCGTGTGCTTTGAAATCTTGTAAGCGAAAAAATAAAGGCCGACGACCGCGTCCGTCTCGAACCGGCCCAAGACGATGTAGTCACCCTCCTCAATCAACCAGTAGAAGAACATCGCCGCGATCACCATCAAACCGTCACCCACCAGGTATCGCCAACGGCGCAGCTGCGGGGTCCATCTCAGTCGCACCGGCGCCAGGTAGAGCGACATCCCCAGGTAGACCGCCGACACCACGACCATCGCATAGCCGAAACTGAAGGCCCCAAAACCCAGCCAGGCAAGCACGACTTTGAGCGTCAAGTCGAGCAGCATGTTGATCGTGCCGATCACCGCCAACTCGCGAAACCGCAGGTCGATCTGCAGACGAGCTCGACTGACAGCGCCCGCGGCCGCCAAGGGAAACACGCCCGAGATGACCATGATCAGCCGCGTCAATTCAGCGGGACGCTGAACGTTCGCATAAAATCCCACCGCCACCGGCGCGAACGCGATGGTGACCAGGCAAGCCAGAACTCCGGTCGCCAGCGACATCCAAAAGGCCGCGTTCGCCCAAACCCGAAAGGCACGCTGCCGCTTGATCAGCACCTCTTGGATGCCCGCCTGATGTAGCAATGCCGCGAACGAATAGACGGTCATTGCCAAGGCATACAGCCCAAAGTCCTCCTTCAAGAGGAACTTGGCGAGTAAAATCTGCGATAGCAGCGACGCGACCTTCGTGAACAGCATCTGAGCCGAAACCCAGACCGCCGCACGCGACGTCCGATCCGTCAGCGATCCCGTTTCCAGTGCGATGATGTGTGCCTCCGGTTCGTCGTTTTTTACCACAGAGTCACAGAGGGCACAGAGGGAAGGGGGCGAGGAGGGGCGGGAGAGGGCGGGAGAGGGCGGCGGTTGGTGCGATTTTGGGGTTTTGGGTGTCCCGCCATCGGCGGAACACCCGAAACCCCAAAATCGCACCAACATCCCCTGCGGAGCCCTGACCCTCTGTGCCCTCTGTGACTCTGTGGTACCCTATTACTGCCATTTCCCCGTCGTCAGCAGGATCGATTACCGATGAACGAGTCTTCCTCAACTTGGTCGGCCGCCCAGGAACGCGAACGGCACTACTACGAAACTCGAGCGGCGGCACATGAAAGTAAAGACCAGGTTTATGCCGAATTTCATGCGCCCTTCTGGAAAGGAATCCTGGGTCGGCTACCCGAACTGGTGTTTCGCGACGAGGGAGTTTACGTCGATGTCGGTTGCGGCCCCAATCCGATCGTCGCCTTCGTCGATAAAGGAGAACGGATTGGCGTCGACCCGCTCATGCCGTTTTATCAGGAAAACTTCGTCCTGCCGCCCAGCCTGAAGGCGCATCAAGGGACGATCGAAGATCTGGCACCGGTTCAAGACGGCCAGGCGGACATCATTTTCTCGATGAACAACATCGACCACATCCAAGACCTTCCGCGAGCCGTCACGACGCTGCGTCGCAAACTCAAGGATGACGGCTATCTGATCGTCTCCGTCAACATTGTCGGAAACCCCCTCACCGCACTCGTGGCCAAGGGCATCGACATCTACCGCCTGGTCGATCCCACCCATACGTACCACTTCCACTCGCCTCAAGAGGTCGCGGCGCAATTGTCCGCACATTTCCGACTCGTCCGCTACGAGGACATCGAGCAGCTGTCCGAGGAAATGCAAGAGCGGAAGAAGGAGCGGGACAAGCAGGCCCGCACGCTCCGCGGCATGGTTCGCGGCGGCCTGAAATTCGTGAAGAACGACATCCTGCTGCGAGAGCGCCTGCACCTGCTGGTGTTTCAGCCCAAATAGCCGCGGCACGGTCACTGCGGAAAAACGCTTCGAGCATGGCCGACGTAGCCAAGGAAAAAGGCATCCGTGCCCGGTAGCCCCAATCCTTGAGGTGACTTACATCTTCCTGCGGACACACACCAGCAGGTTAAAAAAGCTGACGCGACGTCGGCCATGCTCGAAACGTTCTGCCGTCGAACCCGGACCCAGCTGGCCCGCTCGCCCCCAAGAATCTCCCACTACCGCGGCAACGCCGCGTTAACCGCTCAGTTCATCCAGGATGTGATTGAACTGCGGGATCTCCTCCTGCAGGCATCCTAGCCAAGCATCGAGCCTCCAAATCTCGATGCAGACCGCTGCGCCGATCACCAGCACCTCGGTCCCCGGATCCGCCCCCAGAAACTCGCGAAACCCATCCGGAATCACCAGTCGACCCCGACCGGCCAGCTGGACGTTCCGATGTCGCGTGGAAAGCAAACGGCCCAGTGTCTGGACCTGAGCCAACCGATCGCCCAGACGGCCGGCCTGCAGCTTGCTCTCGACCACGCGAATGCCCGCCTCTAGATGCTCCTGCCACGCCCCCGACTCCCAGAGACTCAGACAGCCCGGGCGTTCCTTGGCCAGCACGCCAGACGCTTTCTCTTCGCCCCAAGCCTCGGACAGCTCGGACGGAATCGAGACACGATACCGATCGTCGAGCGATCGGCGATACTCCCCCAGAATCAGCTTGCGAGTTGGCTGAGCCATGAACGACCTTTGCGATCACCGTCATCGGAGGCTCCGTCCCAACTGCTCTGGGTAGCTCCCCTCAACCTGACCCTCTCCCGCCCGTGGGAGAGGGTCAGAGTGTGGAGGGACTCATGGCATTTCGCCATGATGTGGGCTGTTTTCCCACCAAGGTAGCCCGTTTCGTTACCTTAATGGGTCTTTAACCCGCAACAACGAGAGTTTAACCGAGTTAGCTTCTCGTGCAAGACGCTACCCGGAATTTCTGGCCGCTTTGGTTGACCACAGAGGCACAGAGGGCACAGAGGGTCAGGGCTCCGTTAGGGCTCGGCAGGGCTCGGCGGGGCTTGGCAGGGCTTGGCAGGGGATGTTGGTGCGATTTTGGGGTTTTACGTGTCCCGCCATCGGCGGAACACGTAAAACCCCAAAATCGCACCAACCGCCGCCCTCTCCACCCCTTGCCACCCCTTGCACCCCTTGCACCCCTTGCCACCCCTTCCCGCCTCCTTCCCTCTGTGCCCTCTGTGCCTCTGTGGTCAACCCTCCACAACCCCGAAACCTGTCTGGCGTCGCCACGCGATATGCGTTAAGAAGTCGACCCGGTAGTACGGATGCTGCCTTTATCGCTCCATGCGGTACCGTTTATTCCAAGGACGGCGGCGGATGCTGCGACTTCATGTGCCATTGCGTCGAAACGGAGACGAGCCGGTTGTGATCACCGGAATCGGGATGATCACGTCGGTCGGTTCCAATCGCGAAGCGACTTGGCAAGCGATCTGCCGCGGGCAAAGTGGCGTGCGCCACGTCGATCCAGGGGATTCGGTCCCGGCACATCTGGGAATCGCAGCGATCGTCGACAGCACGCCTCTCATTCCCCATCAGCTCAAGGTCATCCACATGGCCCGGCTGGCGGCTGAAGAAGCGATCCAGGATTCGCGGCTTCGCCTGGACGAGATCGACGGCAATCGCTTCGGCTGCGCCGTCAGCGGCCACATGGGCGACTGGCGCTGGCTGCGCCAAAAGCACGGCTTTGCCCCGCCCGATCAACCCGGGGACGCCTCGAATTGGGAACAATTTCTGCCGAACAGCGGCTGCTGGAATCTCGCCACCCACTATGGGCTGAACGGCCCCCGCATCTGCCACTCGACGGCCTGTGCGAGCGGACTGATCGACATCATGTCGGCGGTCCGCGCCATTCGGGACAATCAATGCGACCTCGCGTTGGCCGGCAGCTCCGAGGCAATCGACCCGCTCTTCGCGGCCGGGTTTCAACAGATGCGCGTGCTCGCCACAAACGATCACCCCGCCGAGGCCTGCCGGCCCTTCGATCGTGCTCGCAGCGGTTTCGTGATGGGCGAAGGGGCCGCCATGTTCGTGCTCGAACGCCTCAGCCACGCGCAAGCTCGTGGCGCGACGATCTATGGCGAAATCCTGGCCGGTAAGATGCTGGCCGACGCCCATCACATGACCGGTCTGGACCTGGAAAGCACCGCGCTAACCCGCCTGATCGGTGATACCCTCCGCAAAGCGAACCTGGAACCCGAGGATATCGGGTACATCAACGCACATGGCACGGGCACCCAACAGAACGATCTGATGGAAACCCGCGGAATTCGCCGCGCCCTCGCGCGCACGCCGATGACATCTGCGTGAGTGCCCTGAAATCCATGCTCGGACACCTCGTCAACGCCTCGGGCAGCGTCGAGCTGGCACTGACCACTCTCGCCCTGCGAGATGGCTTTATGCCGCCTACGCTGAACTTGACCGACCCCGACCCCGAATGCGATCTGGACTGCGTCCCGCTCGTCGGCCAACCGCGGCGAGTCCAAACCGCCCTCAAGCTGGCACTCGCCTTCGGCGGGCACCTGGTCGCCGTCGCACTCCGCCGCTGGAACGACACCCAATCCGGCTTCGCCTACCCGACCCGCCATGCCGCCTAGCTGCGTCGCAGGATGCGTCGTAGGATTCTGACTACCACAGAGTCACAGAGGGCACAGAGGGTCAGGGCTCCGCGTGGCTCGGCAGGGCTCGGCAGGGCTCGGCAGGGGATGTTGGTGCGATTTTGGGGTTTTACGTGTCCCGCCATCGGCGGAACACGTAAAACCCCAAAATCGCACCAACCGCCGCCCTCTCCACCCCTTGCACCCCTTGCCACCCCTTCCCGCCCCTTCCCGCCCCCTTCCCTCTGTGCCCTCTGTGACTCTGTGGTCAACCCACCACTCCTTCGGAGAAAGCAAACGGCATGGCCAGCTACCTCGTCACCGGCGGCGCCGGGTTTATCGGATCCCATCTCGCCGAAGCACTCGTCCGTCGTGGCGACACCGTCCGCGTTCTGGATAACCTCAGCACCGGTTTCCGACACAACCTGGACTCGGTCAAGGACGACGTGCAACTGATCGAAGGCGATATTCAGGACGCCTCGGTCGTCGCTCAGGCTGTTCAAGGCGTCGACTGCGTGTTCCATCAGGCCGCCCTGGCCTCGGTTCCGCGTAGCGTCGAGCGACCGCTGGATACGAACGCCGCCTGCGTCACCGGGACGCTAACCATCCTGGATCAGGCCCGGCGGGCCGGGGTGAGGCGAGTCGTCTATGCCGCGTCGAGCAGCGCCTACGGAGACCAGCCGTTCAGCTCGAAGCGCGAGGTCGATCTACCCAGCCCGCTGTCACCCTACGCCGTCGCGAAATTAGCCGGTGAGTATTACTGTCAGGCCTTCTATCAGACCTACGGGCTGGAAACCGTCGCGATCCGCTACTTCAACGTCTTTGGACCTCGCCAGGACCCGAAAAGCCCCTACTCGGCCGTCATTCCACTTTTTATTACAGCCCTCCTCGCGGGCGAGCCACCCGTGATCTTCGGCGACGGCCAGCAAAGTCGAGACTTCACCTACATCGCCAACGTCGTCCACGGAAACCTGCTGGCGGCGGAGTCGACGGAGGCCGTCGGCCGAACGGTCAATGTCGCCAACGGCCGATCCACGAGCCTGCTGAGCCTGATCGACCAGCTCAATATGCTCCTCGGAACCCGCGTCGCGCCGGTTTTTCAGCCACCGCGTCCCGGCGACGTCAAACACAGCCTGGCCGACATCACGCTGGCCCAACAACTGCTCGGGTACGAGCCCCCCATCCCCTTCGAGGAAGGCCTGGCCAAGAGCATCGAGTACTATCGGGGTCGTTGAGTAGACCACAGAGCCACAGAGGGCACAGAGGGAAGCGGGCGAGAAGGGGCGAGAGAGGGGCGAGAGAGGGCGAGAGAGGGCGGCGGGTGGTGCGATTTTGGGGCTTTCTGTGTCCCGCCATCGGCGGAACACAGAAAGCCCCAAAATCGCACCACCATCCCCTGCGGAGCCCTGACCCTCTGTGCTCTCTGTGACTCTGTGGTAAACACAACACATGACAACGCTTGTCTCCATCGCCACGTACAACGAAATGGCGAACCTGCCGGCGCTGGTGGACGCCATCTTCCAGCAGCTACCGGACGCTCAACTGCTGGTGATCGATGACGCCAGTCCGGATGGGACGGGCCGCTGGTGTGACGAGCGGGCGGCAGCGGACGATCGGCTCCGCGTGATTCATCGCCCAGGCAAACTGGGGCTGGGCACCGCCACCGTCCAGGGGCTGCAGTATGCCGTCGAGCACGATTATCGGTACGTCGTGACAATGGACGCGGATTTTAGTCACGACCCGCGCTATCTGCCCGAACTGGTCGCATCCATGGAATCGGGGTCGCGGGTGCCGGGGCCGCTGGACGTGATGATCGGCTCGCGCTACACCCGAGGCGGAGGCGTCCAAGGCTCGCCGCTCAGCCGCCGCGTGACCAGCCGGGCACTGAACCGCTTCGCCCGTTTTTGGCTGGGCCTGAAGGTGCGAGACACAAGCGGGGCGTTCCGCTGCTATCGGACCAGCGCACTGCGGCAGATCCCCTTGGACCGGATCCAGTCCCGAGGCTACTCGGTCTTCGAAGAACTGCTCATGCACCTGACACGAGCCGACGCCAGAATGTCAGAATTACCGATCGTGTTTGTGGACCGCGCGCGAGGCCAAAGCAAAGTCACCCCCCGCGAGGCGCTCAGCAGCCTCTATCGGTTGATCCGCCTCCGGTTTGGTTGACCACAGAGTCACAGAGGGCACAGAGGGAAGGGGGCGAGAAGGGGCCGGGAGAGGGCGGCGGGTGGTGCGATTTTGGGGTTTTCTGTGTTCCGCCATCGGCGGAACACAGAAAACCCCAAAATCGCACCACCATCCCCTGCGGAGCCCTGACCCTCTGTGCCCTCTGTGACTCTGTGGTCAAATCACTCACTCCATCCCAAACTTCCCGCCAACCGCGTGACAAGCGGATCAACTCTCGCTACGATACGAAATGTAAACAGAACGTTGTGGAAAGACGACACGTCACGACACCGATTGTCGTTGGCGCCGCTCGCAAGCGAATGGAACGCAGTTTGCGAGGCTGGTGCTTGCCAGAGAGTAGTTCGGCCAGAAACCATTCGACGTAAAGACATCGAGAGAACGAGGCCAGAGGGGCAGGCAGCGGCGAGCGGTATGAAGGCAGGGCCAGGATGACGGCCATGCTCACGCCAACTGACATGACTCATGCCCAATGGGGCCTCTTATCTCAACCGATCGCCACGGCTTGGCGGCGGTCTCATCCACATGCACGTGGGCGCGGGTTGCCAGCAACCTGTTCAGCGAAAGCAACGCAGTTCAATGTCCTGCGAAGTCCAATGCACGCTCAGGAGCGGGCGTGCTGGGAGCGCGGCAAACCCGCCGGTTTCCGAACACCCGAGGGAATTGGGTCCTACATATGAGTATGTCCATTTTCGTCAACGGGTGGTGCACCCCACGGGGACGGAGTGTGCGCCGAGCGAAGCTTGTTCAATTACGGCAACAACAGAGGCATGGCGAACTCGGCGTTTTTTTCCGCCTCTAGGCCTCGTACCTCATCGCCCTCGATGCGTTCGCCGTTCAAAACCGTCGCCCGTCAGGCAACGGTTCATATAATGGACGTTTCGGGTTTGATACGAACCATCCACCAAGCCATCCACCAAGCCATCCACCAAGCCATCCACCAAACCATCCACCACCGCTAACCCGCACTCATGAGCCAACTGACCGAGACGCGCGCCCACGAGATTCAATCGCAAAACGACCTGGAACTGCTCCAGCAGCAGGCCGGTGTCGACGTCTGGGGCATCCTCAGCCGCCGCAAATGGCTGGTCATCCTGGGCCTGATCCTGGGCCTTGGCCTGGCCTACATCTATTTGCTTCAGGCCGACCCCATCTACGAATCGGTCGCGCAGGTCCTGATCGAAGACCGCAAGCCGCCCTCGCTGCCGCTGACCGGATTCGAGACGCAGTTTTCGCTGGCCAGCGAAGAGGCCAAGCACGCGATCGTCCTCAAGAGCCCTCGGATCCTGCTAAAGGCGTACGAAGATTTTAACCTCGAACGGCTGCCCACGTTCGCCGATTCAGACGAAGCGGTGAACGACCTGAACGACAACTTGGAAGTCGAACTGGTAGAAGAAGGCACGAACGTCCTGAACGTCAGCTTCCGCGGCCCAAATCCGGACGACACCCAAACCGTCGTGTCGTCGGTATTGACGACCTACCGGAAGTTCCTGGAGGAGACCTACAAGGATACGGGGGAGGATACGAGGGATCTGATCGTGCGCGTCAAGGACGAGATGCTGGAGCGGTACAACAAACTGAGCGAGGACTATCGAACGTTTCGCGCGACGACGCCTTTGATGTGGCGAGGGGAAGAGGCAATCAACCTGCACGTCGAGCGACAGGCGGATTACGAACTGGAGCGAGTCAAGCTTCAGAAGCAGCTTGCCGAGCTCAAGTCGCGCGCCGCCGCGATTCAGGATGGACTCGAAAACGGTCGCGACCTCGACGCGATTGTGATGTCGATCGAACAGGACGGCGGCAAGTTAACCGAGGAGAACAATTACCCGATGTCGCAGGCTCGCGACAAGTACATGATGTTGGTCATGGAAGAGCAAGAGCTGACGCGTCGCTACGGTCCCGATCATCCGGATTTGGTTTCGGTCCGCGATCGGATCAAGAAGTTTGAAGAGATGTTCCCAGAGATTGTGGATGGCAGTCTCTCGCGAAAATCGTCCAACGATCTTCAGACGCTGGTCACAAGTTACCTCGGCGCGCTTCAGCAGAAGCAGACTCAGATCAATAACCAGTTCGAGAACTTGAACGAGATGTTCAAGCAGGAGTCCGAGGCCGCCAAGACGCTTCAAAGCGCCCAGGCCGAAGACGAACGGTTCCGCGACGAGATCGCGCGCACTCAGCAGTTGATCGAGGTCACGATCAAGAGCCTCGAGCAGATCAACATCGTCAGCGACAGCAGTTACGAAGGATACAACTTCGAATCTCTGGCCGATGCGTTAGCCGGCGAGAAGGTTGCGCCGATGCCCTACAAGGTCTTGCCGATCGGCGCGATCCTCGGTTCCCTTGCGGGCTTCGGACTCGCCTACCTGGTCGACATCGCGGACAAGGCATTCCGCACGCCGGACGAGGTGAGTCAGGTGATGCGACTACCGGTGGTCGGTCACATCCCGCTGATCGATACCTCCAGCGAGCGACTGCTGCCCGGCTCGAACGTCAGCCCGGTCATTGTGACGATCCATCGTCCCAAGTCGCCGCAAGCGGAATCGTATCGTGCTGTTCGAACGGCCCTGTACTTCAACAATCGAGAGCAGAAGCATCAGGTGATTCAGGTCACCAGCCCGATGCCTGGCGACGGCAAGTCGACACTCGCGGTCAACCTCGCCGTCACGATCGCTCAATCGGGCAAGTCGGTGTTGATCATGGACGCCGACTTCCGCCGCCCGACGCTGCACAAGGTGCTGGGCATCGACAAACTCGACGTCGGCTTGGCTTCCGTCGTCAGCGGCGACACCGACCCAGCCGACGCGATGCAGACTTTGGCCGAAGCCCCGAACCTGCGCGTCATGGCCTGCGGACCACGCCCCAGCAATCCGTCCGAGTTGTTGTCGTCCGAACAGTTCGAGTACCTGCTGGACACACTGCGTCAACAGTTCGACTTCGTGATCATCGACACGCCGCCCGTCCTGGCCGTCTCGGACCCCTGTGCCGTAGCCGCTCGCGTCGATGGCGTGATCCTCACCTTCCGAATCCACAAACGAGCCCGACCCCTGGCCACTCGAGCCCGAGACGCCCTGACCAACATCGGAGCCACCGTGATCGGCGTGGTCGTCAACGGCGTCGACCAAGAAGCCGGCGGCTACTACAGCCAGTATCGTTACGGGTACAGCGGCTATCGGTATGCATACAACTACCGGTATGGCTACGGGCAGTATGGGTCGGAACAGCAGGAGACGAAGGCGATAAAGACGTATTTTGATGATGATCGGGCACATGTGCCGCAATAAGACGCTGATTCAGCGAGCTAGACAAACCCGTTGTCGCTACCATTGACGCACGATTCGACTTCGTCGCCCTCATCATTGTCCACATGCCCACTCGGTTCGTCTCCTCATCTGCGGATTCCTTTCTAGAGCATTTCGTGTCGACTTCCGGTGTTGAGCCATGAAGTGTCGTGAAAACGCAATCTTCGTTGGTGCGAGATTCAAGTGACTGCTTGACTACCGAGCACGAAAAGAAAAGGGCCTCAGTCTCCCGCGTGTAGGAGCATGGTATCGCATTCACTGCGATACCGACTCGCAAGTGCTATGAAGCAGATACTATTCATCAACAGAAGCTATTGGCCCGACTGCGAGGCCACGGGCCAATTGCTAACTGAGCTATGCGAAGACCTGAGCCAAGACTTTAAGGTATCCGTGATCTGTGGCCAGCCCAACGAAAACCCGGAGAACACACACTATCGCAGATCAGGCACTGAGTGTCGAAATGGCGTGGAGATCACAAGGGTGTACCACACGCACTTCAAGAAATCTCGACGGCGGCGTTGGCGCGCGTTGAATATGATCAGCTTCGTGGTAAGTGCCGCAATCGCTTCATTCCTTCGGCGCCGGCCTGACATGGTCGTCGTTGAGACGGACCCGCCACTTCTCTGTATTCTTGGCTATCTCCTAAAGAAACTCCGCGGCACCTACCTTATTATCTATTTGCAAGACATCTACCCAGACGTCGCAATTGCCCTCCGTCAGCTCCCAGGTTGGTTTCCCACGCGATTGGTTCGACGAGTCTTTTTTGCAATTTACAAGCGCGCCGATCAAGTCGTTGTGCTTAGCGAAGACATGAGGCAAACCCTGCTAAATGCCGGCATTGCTCCGCAGACTATCACCGTAATTCCGAATTGGGTCGATACGTCGCTCAGTCTACCCAATCGAACGAAGCCGCAACGAATTTCGGCGCCGATACGGAATCGAGAAAGAGTTTGTCGTAATGTACAGCGGCAACATGGGCCTGAGCCAACGACTGGACGTAATAATTGGCACCGCCGAGTGCTTGAGCGACGACGATGACATTCTTTTCCTTCTTGTCGGAAACGGCGCGAATCGACAATCGCTAGAGGAGACGGTTTCGAGAAAGAAGCTCGCAAACATTCGATTCTTCGACTACCAGCCTAGGGATACGCTATCTCACAGCTTAAGCGCTGCTGACTTGCAGCTGATCTTTCTCGCTCCCGATCTGCAGAAGTATCTGATGCCTAGTAAACTCTACAGCATTCTCGCTGCGGGTGTAAATATACTGGCCTTGGCTGACAATCAGTCCGAGCTGGCGCTAACAATTGAAAACGAGGGTGTTGGTGTTGTGTACTCGGACAACAATCCTTACGAGCTTGCTCGCGTGATCAAAGGCATTGCCAAATCACGTGGCAAGTCCGTCTACTCTTCGGCACGTGCGAGGCAGCTTGCGGTCGACCGATTCGATCGCACTTTAGCCGTACATCGATTCGCTCGAATACTCACACACGACAACGACAATACGATTTCAAATCCGGAAACTGCACCACACCAACTGGAAATCGAATTGAACAGATCAACAGGCAGCAACGCGCTTAGCTGAAACTGAATTCTTCAGGCTATCCAATATTCTAAGCCGACTGTTGGATCCTATTTCTGCGAAAGTGACTCTTGCACAATCCTCAGGCAGGCAACAGCGACTTCAGGCACAACGCCGATTACCAGGCTGGCGGCATCTCAAAGTTGTCTCCGCCAACTGCACATCGCGGCAAGACGCAATATCAACTTCTTGTGGCAGCTATTCATAGGTAAGTCATGACACGCTCGATTCGCGAAAGAATCGTGCGGGGCATTGGAGCAACAGCGTTTGGGCAAGTCGTAAATGCCACCATTCAACTTCTTAGCCTACCTATTTTTCTCAGCATCTGGGGAGTGGAACGCTACGGCGACTGGTTGATCCTTACATCGCTCGCAAGCTTCCTTTCGATGAGCGATGTTGGATTTACTTCCGTCGCCGCCAACGAAATGACAATGAGCGTTGGACGTGGCGACAAGACGGAAGCTCTTGTCGTGTATCAAAGCATGTGGAGCCTGATACTGACTTTCCTCACGCTTTGCATACTTGCGATTTCGCTGGTGCTGGGACTGACAGACGCCGGGACGATGTTGCCAGTTACAGATGCTACAAGGAGTGAATCCACAAGCGTCCTATTTGCGACAGCGATATTCGTATTGGCCGGGCTTCCAATCGGTGTTGTCAACGCCGGATATCGGTGCGATGGCAATTTCGCTATTGGCTCCCTGTTCGGCTCTATGCAGCGCACCGGCGAATTTATAACACAGGTCGTGGCTGCGGTTTTGTGCAAGTCGCTCCTAAGCGTTGCGTTAGCAGGACTTGTCGCTCGTTGCCTGACTCTGCTGGTCCTTGTAGCTGATCTACAACGCAGATCACCCTGGCTTCGTCTTGGGTTTCGGAAAGCGACTTTCGGTACCATGAGGAGGTTGTTTGTCCCGGCAATTTCATTTCTCGGGCTTCCGCTAGGCCATGCGCTGGGAACTCAGGGAATGGTTCAAGTCGTGGCCCGCGTTCTCGGGCCAGCATTCGTTGTCATATTCTCAGCTCACCGGACGATTGCCAACATCGCAATTCAGTTAATGAATTCAATCAACCAAACAGTCTGGCCTGAGTTCTCAGCTGCATACGGCGCATGACGTTGCCTTGTTGCGAAACCTGCACCGCAGGGCCTGTCAAATAACATTATGGCTGGCCCTATCTTCATCTTTTGTGCTCTGGATGACATGTGGCACCATATTCGTACACTGGACGAACGGAAGGATCGAGGTCGACCGTTCCTTATTCGCTGCATAATACTTGTGGTCATTCTGCGTGCGACTTGGGTTACCAGTTCATTTGTTCAAATCGCGACAAACCGGCACGAGCGATTCTCAATTGTCTATCTGCTCTCCACCGCGACGTGCTGTTTAGTTGCCACGCAAGTCACAGCGCGGTTCGGATTGCTCGGCGCTGCAAGCAGCTTGCTAATCATTGACGTGACGACAGGTGCTTTCGTTTTATACAACTCTCTCGAGATAGTCAGAGACCGCTTCTCACATTTTTTCTCGTTTACGATACGACCCCCACTCCAATTCCATTCGATCTTCAAACGTTAGGCGATTCGTCACACGCTGATTTTGACAAAGGCTCGCAAGTTAACTTGCAGTGAGTCTGCAACGAACTCAGTAGCTCCGCCCCACGATTTGCAAGTCATGAAGCTCGGCTTCCCACGCTTAGAGCGCGACGTTCAACACAATATCCGCCTAGATCATTGATGAGTACGAGCGCATCCTTTGTTGCCCTGTTCGCTGCGGCCTGTGCAATTCCCATCATGTCGGCGCTACTGCGACAAGATCGCGCACCACAGTTTCCGGCTCTTGCAGGTTACGTATTCGCGGGTTTCTTGTGGCCTCAATTTTATGGGCTCTCGCAGCTAGGTGTTGTCAAGACCGAGTGGCTCAACACTGCGCTACTTATGTCAACCTTGTGCGTATTGGCGTGCTGGTTTGGATATATCCAGCGCTCAAAGGCATTCGCGTTCCCGAGTTGGCCCCTTGACCAAACACGCCTCGTCTGGTCATGCTGGATCCTGGCAGTTTTTGGCGCAACATTCCGCCTGCTCATTGGACGTCTTGATCAACAGTCACTCGCCGCTAATCAGCAATGGACGGGCCCTGCGAGTATCTTCTATTTTTTCTCGCAGACGATGCACTACGGTCTGATAATCGCGGCGGTCGGCTATGCGCAGCACGCGGGATGTGAGATTCGCCTGGCCGGGAGTTCTGGCACTCTGCTTGATCGCCGACAACGCCGTATTTGGCGGTCGACGGTCGGAACTTGCATTTCTGGCGTTGCTCGGCATGACCATACATACAGTCGTGCTGGGGCGACAACTCAATCGCGTCGTAGTCGTGTCCGTTGTGTGCGCTGGCCTTGTCTTCTTAAGTGCCGTGTCGGCATACCGCGCGAGCCTGTCGCACCAGTACGGTGTACGCTCGGGCTTGATGAATGCGACTCGCGTTGATCTGTCTAAGCTCACTCTGGCCAATTTTACACGCGAATTGGAAAAGACGATTTACAAAAAGCCCGCGGAAGCGATCGTATGTTGCATGACGATCGGGGTCGCACAATCCACTGGCTCTTTCGACTAAGGCGCGTCGAAGTGGAATGCAATCGTCGCAAATTTTGTTCCAGGCCAGCTAGTTGGATACCGACTAAAAAGCTCTATTGCGTTGCAGCCACAAACCTCGGGTCGCGGTTCGTTTCTCAAGCGAAAGCGAGACTCGTATGTTGGTGTTGCACACACCGGTGTGGGCGATGCGTATGCTTCGTTTGGCTACCTTGGGTGCTTCGAGTTCTTTCTTGTCGGCTACCTGATGCACGGTTTGTACCTTAGCGCGCGAACTGGCAGCAGCGCAGGCGCAGATCATTTACGCCTCGGCGCTAATCCCATCACTTTGGGCTATCGCACATACGACGTCGCTTGTGTTGGTACGGATTCTTTTCTTCTGCATATTCGTCTTGCCACTTCTCTTATGGTCACGACGAAGCTGCACCCAGCCGAAATCTTCACGCATCCATCGAAGCGCGGAAGCATCATTTTGCGATTCTGCTTCTTAGCTCGTTATACGATCACATCTCGGAATAAAGCTATGCCCGTGGCATTACCGAAGTTTCCAAAGCAAGGTTCTCACTGCTGAAACGCAATTTACACCCAATGGCGTTTCCCGCCCGCCCAGCCGCGGCGGTGGAATTCAAATAGTAAGAACTCTAAATCATCAGAATGTCGGTTATCACTGACGAATCCGCGGAGAGCTCTCGGCCAGAACTCATTAGCGAACGAGCGATCACAATTCTTGTGACTCATGTGTTTGGGTACGCTAACAAGGGTGACTGGATGCTACTAGATTCTCTACTTTCATCTTTGAGAGTCGCATTCCCGAATGCCGTGATTAGGGGAATATGCCGGGACCCACTCGAGCAGGCTCGTCGCTTCTCAGTTGTTGAATGGTTCCCGCAGCTCGGAGTGTCGGACAGGCAAGGGTTGGCCCGACGGATCGAGAACTTTGCCGGACTGAGCCAGGGTTTGGCAAAATTCCTCCTGCCTCGTTCGTTGCGACGGCTTCTGCGAATTCAGGTCGGCGGCGTTCAAGCTTTCGACGATGTACAACTTATCATCGCGTGTCCCGGCGGATACTTAGAGGATAGCAATGTAAGTATTATCACCAACCTTGTACATCTCTGGATGGGTGTCGCATCGGGCGCACCCGTGATCATGGCCCCGCAAAGCATTGGTCCATTCAGAAAACCAATCTGGCGGTATTTCACGCGCCGACTCCTCGCGCGTACACATCACATAGCGGCGCACGAGGAAGTGTCGCGCGAGACTTTGCTCCATGATCTCAGAATCCAAAGCGATAGTTGCACTCTATTGCCGGACATGGCCTATTACAATCGTGACATTGATCGCGTCGCGGCACACAAGTTCCTGGCGGATCTTGGTTTGAAACCACACGACTTCGGTGCAGCAACCGTGCTCGATTGGTACTTCCCCTTTTCCAATGATTCGATTGCGGCGAGAGACCGCTATTTACAGGGATTCGCTGAATTTGCGAAGCGATTTCACGCGAGCACTGGCAGACGACTTCTTCTCTTAAAGCAAGTAGAAACGACTGCTGGCGGTCGTGGCGACGAAGCAGCGATGAGAGCCGTCGCCGCCCAGGCGCCCGACTCGATTATTGCTGACATGTCGAACCATCGTCCTCAGGTCATGCGAGGGATCATCGAGAATGCATGTCTTTTTGTGGGGTCGCGGATGCATTCTGTTGTATTCGCACTGCAGACAGGGACGCCCGCGATCGCAATCGCTTATTTGCCAAAAACCTGGGGCATGATGGCTCAGGTTGGCCTAACTGACTTTATTTGTGACATAGAAGAGGTCGCACCTGACACACTCTGGCGTTTGGCGAGTGAAGCAATGCGACAACCGTCTAGGTTCGAAGACGCGAAAGCGTCCGTAAACTTGCTTGGTGATGCGGGAATGCTTGCGTTTCACGACATATTGCGATCGGCGCCGCTTCACCTGTAGCGTCTTGTTTGTGGTAATTTATGCTTGACGGACCGCTTCCCGAATTACTTGTGTAACAGCGTCGGCTTCCCGGGCCGGCATGGCGTCGCCGAGGCAGCGAGAAGCCTTTACTTGGAATTGGCTAAAAGCGACTTCGCCGTCCAAGTACTTTGCCTCGATGATGAGTTTATTGCGAATGAATTCGAGACTTGGTGCCCAATCAAACTAATTCAATGCAAGCGATTCGGTCCTCGAGCACCGGATTTTCATCCAACGCGTCAGGTGTGCTTCGCTCTAGTGCTTCGGACTTAGTCCATACTCACGGTCTCTGGCAATGGCTATCACACAATGTTGCGCAGTGGGGCCGTCGGTTTGATCGACCCTATGTCGTTTCGCCCCACGGGATGCTCGATCAGATGGGCGCTGAACAACTCGCGATGGAAGAAGGCTTTGGCGTCGTTTGTTTATGAACGACGACACCTGAAGAACGCGGTGTGCCTTCACGCATTCAATCGTGCTGAAATGATCTCAATGCGCCGATACGGGCTTACGAATCCCGTTGCCGTTGTTCCAAATGGCGTTCACGTCCCGATATTGCAGCCAAGAACAAAGAGCGACGAACGGACGATACTGTTCCTTGGCCGAATTCACAAGAAAAAAGGCGTTGAACCGTTGTTGTCTGGCTGGATGAGAGCTGAACGGGAAGTGACCAATAAATGGCGTCTCGTAATCGCTGGATGGGACGACAGCGCGTACGCGTCGTCCGTGAAGAGGCTTGTTAGGGAATACTCCTGCCGTTCCAATATCGAATTCGTTGGTCCGAAGTACGGAGATGAGAAGAGACAGCTCCTCTCATCCGCCGATGCGTTCATCCTGCCGTCGTTCAGCGAGGGTCTCCCAATAGCCGTGCTGGAGGCGTGGTCCTACGGACTTCCGGTGATTATGACGGACCATTGCAACATACCGGAGGGGTTTGCCCTCGACGCGGCCATACGGGTCAGCCCTGATTCGGATTCTGTTTACCTGGGATTGAAGGCATTAATCTCACTTTCTGACGAAGACCGAATCGACATGGGGCTACGAGGACGGAAACTTGTTGAAATGCATTTCGCGTGGCCCAAGATTGCCGCACAAATCGCCAGTGTCTATTCGTGGATTCTTCACGGCGGGGATCGGCCTTCGTTCGTCTATCCTGAGGCATAAGTGGTATTGTTGTTCGTGAGTGCCGGAGAAGTCTTGGCTGCTGCGATGAGGTGGCTACAGATGAACGACTTCGTCGAACTAACGATTAACCCAGCTAATCAAAACCACCAAGTACCAGAGTATGCCTGATCGCGAATCCCCTCGACGACGTGCAGTTTACTTCTGACTCCAGAATGGTCGGTTTCTCAAATACGATCGACGTGAGCACCAATCGCACGGCACGAAAGTATTCGCGTGCCGAGTACGTCAAGCGAGTGGCCTGGGTCGCCGTCCGACCCTTCTTCGCATGCAGCCCGACGCCTTTATTCAGATACCGAAGATTTTTACTCCGTTGCTTCGGCGCAACGATTGGACCTGGCACGCACATCTACCCATCCGCGCGAATCAAGTTCCCCTGGATGCTCCGCATTGGCGACCATTCGGCCATCGGCGATCGAGCAGAGATCTACAACCTGGGGCCGGTCGTCATCGGCAGTCGCGTGACGATTTCGCAGCGGGCGCATCTGTGTGCGGGGACTCATGACTATGAGCGACGTGAGATGCCGCTGGTGAAAAGCCCGATCGTGGTGGAGGACGACGCGTGGGTTTGCACGGATGCTTTTGTGGGGCCCGGAGTGACCGTCGGAAAAGGCGCCGTCGTCGGCGCTCGAGCGGTGGTCGTGAAGGACGTTGGCCCATGGGACGTCGTGGTGGGAAATCCAGCCAGGTTCGTCAAGAAGAGAGTACTCGCGACGCACCGCTCCACGGAGATACCGGATGCAAATTAGCACGAGCATCGACGGATACACTTATACCGATGCGGTTCAGAACAACTCGCATTCGTACATTCTTCCTGTCGTCGATCAGATCGTCGATGATTTCTTTGCGTCCCACGAGGGTGACAAGCGACTTTTCGACCTCGGTTGCGGCAATGGAGCCACGGCCAAACACTACTTCGATCGAGGAATCGACGTCTGTGGCGTCGATCCCTCCCAGGATGGTATCCGCCAGGCAAACCAGGCTTATCCCGATCTCAAACTGCAGGCCGGCTCAGCCTACGACGACCTTGCGGCGCAGTTCGGACAATTCCCCGTGGTGCTGAGCCTGGAAGTTGTCGAACACGTTTACTCGCCCCGTCACTACGGGCGAACCCTTTTCGAATTGGTCGAGCCCGGTGGAATCGCGGTCGTGTCCACACCGTTTCACGGCTACCTGAAGAACGTATTCATTGCGATCTCGGGAGCGTTCGACAAGCATGTGAATCCGCTGTGGGACCATGGCCATATCAAGTTCTGGTCGCAATCCACTCTGTCCCAACTGCTGCTCGAGGTGGGCTTCGCAAGCGTGCGATACCGCCATGCCGGCCGAATACCCGTCCTGGCGAAATCGATGATCGCGATCGCTCATCGCGGCCCGGATGGACGCTGATTCGACTCCGTCACGACCGCACGGCAATCATGATTTCAGTCCTCATCCTGACCAAGAACGAAGAAACGAACATCGCGAAGTGCCTTGCGTCCGTGAATTGGTCGGACGACATTGTCGTCTACGATTCGTACAGCGATGACGCGACCCCCTTCATTGCTCAAGAACACGGTGCACGCGTCGTGCAACGTGAGTTCGACAATTGGTCCTCCCACCAGAATTGGGCCGTCAACAACATCGACTTCAAGCACCCCTGGGTGTTCTATCTTGACGCGGATGAAGAATGCGATCAGACCCTAAAAACCGAATTGGCTTCGATCGACGACCGGCAGGCGAAGTTCGCCGCCTTTCGCGTGCGACGAAAAGACTATTTTATGGGACAGTGGCTCAGGCGGTCCCAGCTTTACCCCACCTGGATCGTCCGAGTTTTTCGACCGGAACGGATCCGGTACGAGCGACTCGTCAATCCCGTCGCAATTGTCGACGGAGAGACCGGGACACTGCAGGGACACATCGAACACTCCCCGTTTAGCCACGGAGTTGCCCACTGGTTTGATCGGCACAATCGCTACAGTGACTTCGAGGCCCGGGACTTGCTGCGAGATACGGCCAATTCAATCCAGTGGAATGCCATCTGGTCGCGTGACGCAAACGCCCGAAGACGCGAGCTAAAACGCCTGGCGTATAAAATGCCAGGCCGCCCCGTCTGGATGCTGTTCTACCTGCTGATCTTCCGGCTCGGATTTCTCGATGGTCTCGCGGGCGTGTACTATAGCATGATGCGGGCAGCTTACGAACTGATGATCGATGTAAAGGTCAGCGAGCTGAAATGGCGGCAAGACCGCGAATCCCAGACAACGCGACCTAACATCCCAACAGAGTGCCATTCAGGAGTTGACGGTGACAACCACGACAGTTGAACCGGCAGTGAAAGCAAGGGCGAGCAGCACGCCGTCGGTCGCCGTGCTGTCCGTGCTGGTCGTCTGTGGCTTCGCATTCGCGCCATTTTGCCTGCAAATGGGCAAGGCACTTTGGATGCGTCCAGAACATCAGTACTATCCCTTTGTGATCCTTGCCGTGGGATATTTCCTTTGGGAGCGACTCCGATCGCAGCCGCTTGCAGGAATCTGCGGCGGTGCGTTGCAGTCACCCTATGTATTCGTCATCTTCGCGTCCCTCGTGCTGCTGGCATGCGCCTCACTGATTTCATCCCCATGGCTTGGAACGGCAGCTTCGTTCGTGTTCCTCGCGGCATTTATTTGGCGGTTGAACCCCAATTCGGAACGGAGCCTCTGGTCCGTCTGGTTCCTGTGCTGGCTCTGCCTCCCTCTGCCTCTGCGCCTCAACGAAGTCGCCGTCGGCCAACTCCAGCGACTCAGCTCGCGGCTCAGCAGCCATGTTCTCGACTTGATCGGCGTCGACCATTTATTGGAGGGGAACGTCGTGACGCTCGCTTCTCGCAAGCTTTTTGTCGACGAAGCTTGCAGCGGAATCGTTTCGCTCCTGTCCGTCGTTTCGTCGGCCGCGATTTACGCTGTTTGGAGACGGTATTCGCCGTACCGAATCGCCGCCTTAATCGTGGCCGGCGTGATCTGGGCGTTCATGCTCAACACCGTCAGAATACTCACCATCGCCATCGCAGAGGATTGGTACGGCATCGATCTCGCACGGGGCACTCAGCATGATGTACTTGGCCTCGTTCTGTTCTCGGTCACCTTCCTGGCTCTGGTCAGCACCGACAAGCTCCTTTCCTTTGTCTTCGAGCCGATTCCACTCGATGGATCGCAAATGACCAATCGCGCGGTCACGCTCTGGAACTGGCTGGTGATCTCCAACCATCGTTCGCAAGACCCACAGGATTCCGGCCCAGGTGAGGACTATCGCGCACCTAAGTTCGCCTGGGTGGCGACGATTGTGGCCGGGTTCGCCTGTGTGGGAACCTGGAACCTGTACAATCTTCTCGCAATTCAACAGTCGGGCGGCACGGCCGTAACACTCGCGGCGAAATGCGATGCAAAGACACTCGATTCGCTTGCCGAAATCTCCATCGAACAGTTCGAGCAGGTTGAGCGAGACGTCGACAATCCGTTCGGAGCGTTTTCGAGAGTCTACACATGCAAGTCTGCCGATGATGCCGCCCCCTTTACGTTCGCGATCGATTACCCCTTCTACGGCGAATGGCACGAGCTGACCGGCTGCTACGTCAGTTCCGGATGGCGCACCGTCGACCGCAAAACCGTTACGGAAGGTAACTGGCCCTGTGTGGCTGCGGTCATGGAAAACGACGAGCGACAGTTCGGTTTGCTGATTTTTGCGATCTGTGATGTCAACGGCAAACCCTCGGATGTCCCCGGGTTTGCATCCCTCTTGGACCGCTTCAAGGTCCGCTTGAAGGCGATGGGCCGAAGCAGTTTCACGGATGAAGTGCTGCAATTTCAGCTGTGGAAAGTGTCTGACGAGCGGCCAAGCCACGATCAGATTGAACAGGCAATCGCCCAGTTTCAAAAACTGCGAGAAACAACCAGCAACGCCATCTTCGGAACCTAGTGCGGTGTCCCAGTTCAATATTGCGATGCGTTGGGAAAAGGGGGCAGGTCCCAACCTTGCGACTCGGGTGTCCGGATAAGGCAAACCCTGCTGCGGACTCTAGAATCGACGGAGAGAAAACGCGTGAGTCGAACGTATGTATCTGGCCATGGCGGGCTCGTTGGAGGCGCGGTGGCACGTCTCGTCCGAATGCGCGGTGCCGAGTTGGTTACCGCCACTCGCGAGGAAGTCGACCTCCGCAGCGCCGACTCGGTCGAGAAGTTCTTTGATGACGAACGCCCCGATTTCGTCATTCATACGGCGGGGACCGTGGGCGGGATTCATGCGAATCAATCTCGGCCGGTCGACTTTCTGCGCGATAACACGCTGATCTACACGACCGTTCTCCGCGCCGCTTGGCAATTCGACACCAAGAAACTGCTGTACCTGGGCAGCTCCTGCATCTACCCGCGTGATTGCCCGCAGCCGATCCGCGAAGAGTATCTGATGACGGGGCCGCTGGAGCCGACGAACGAGGCCTACGCGATCGCCAAGATCAGCGGCGTGATCGCGTGCCGAGCCTACCGTCGCCAGTACGGATGCAACTTCATTAGCGCCATGCCAACCAACCTTTACGGGCCCAACGACAACTTTGACCTCGACCACTCCCACGTGTTACCGGCCCTGATTCGGAAATTTCACGATGCCAAACTGGCTGGCCAAGCCGTCGTCACCGTTTGGGGCAGCGGTACGGCACGACGGGAATTTCTACACGTCGATGACCTCGCCGAAGCCTGCCTGTTCCTGATGGAACACTATGACGACGAGTCGCCGATCAACGTGGGGACCGGCCAAGACGTCACCATCGCCGACCTGGCCGATCTGGTTCGCAGCATCGTGTATCCCGAGGCAAAAATTGCCTTCGATCCCTCTCGGCCCGATGGAACCCCCCGAAAACTCCTCGATTGCAGCCGCATCCATGCGCTCGGTTGGCAACATCGAATCGAGCTGGAACAAGGCATCCGGCGTACCTATGACTGGTTCCTGCAAAGCCTCCAGCAGAACCGCGTCCGGCTGAAGGTTTCCGTCTAGCGCGGCGTCAAACCGCAATCGTGAGGTGCGTTGGGACCTGCCCCTTTTTACCAACCTCCTTGGACCAACCTCACACTGCGGAAAGAAGTCGATCGCGTGTGGGAACCGGGTTCTATGCTTTTTTGTCGGAATCCCGTATTCTTCTAGTTAGACCCACGGCTTAGGCAGCACGAGCAAAGCAGCATGTATCACCCCAGCCAAAACGGACATGCCCACGACGACTACCCGCCCCTGAACGGGAAACGGGCCCTGATTACTGGGATCACGGGGCAGGATGGCTCCTATTTGGCCGAGCTGCTGCTGAAAAAAGGCTACCAGGTCTGGGGAATGATCCGCCGAGCGTCCTGCTTTAATACAGCTCGAATCGATCACATCTATCAGGATCCGCACGACGAGGATGTCCGCTTGCGGCTCTGCTATGGCGATCTGAATGATGCCTCGTCGATCAACGCCGTCCTACAACGCTCGTGTCCCGACGAGGTCTACAACCTTGCGGCCCAGTCGCACGTCAAGGTCTCGTTCGAAATCCCTGAGTACACCGGCGAAATCTCGGCCATGGGCTGCCTCCGACTGCTCGAAGGACTTCGGTCGCTCGGAATGGACGCCAAGTTCTATCAGGCTTCGTCATCCGAGCTGTTCGGCAAAGTTGTTGAAACACCCCAAAACGAAGACACTCCGTTTTATCCTCGCAGCCCCTATGCGTGTGCCAAGGCCTTTGCCTTTTACATCACGCGAAATTACCGCGAGTCGTACGGTATGTTCGCGGTCAACGGGATCCTGTTTAACCATGAGTCGCCGCGCCGCGGCGAAACGTTCGTGACTCGCAAGATCACGCGCGCCGTCGCGGCGATCGTCATGGGCCGGCAAGAAATGCTGTACCTGGGCAACCTCGAGGCGCGGCGCGATTGGGGCTTTGCCGGGGATTACGTCGATGC
The DNA here is from genome assembly GCA_963826795.1 of uncultured Planctomycetales bacterium. Lineage (GTDB taxonomy): Bacteria > Planctomycetota > Planctomycetia > Pirellulales > Pirellulaceae > CAWGYT01. The sequence goes on from CAWGYT010000004.1 coordinate 104,854, forward strand.
CATGTGGCGGATGCTGCAGGCCCAAGATCCGGATGACTACGTGATCGCAACCGGCCACTCCGCCTCCGTCCGGGAATTCTGCGAAATGGCCTTCGCCCACGCCGGCCTCCCACTGCAATGGGAAGGTCAAGGCGTTGACGAGCGAGGGGTTGCCGCCGACGGCCGCGTGCTGGTCCGCGTCGATCCCCGCTACTTCCGACCCGCTGAGGTCGATCTGCTGCTAGGCGATGCCACCAAGGCCCGCGACCAACTCGGCTGGACCCCCTCGACCTCCGTCGAAGATCTGGTCCGCATCATGGTCGATGCCGACCTCGCCGCTCTCGTCAACTCGCCTAGTTGCTAGGTTGACCACAGAGTCACAGAGGGCACAGAGGGTCAGGGCTCCGCAGGGGATGTTGGTGCAATTTTGGGGTGTTTCGGTGTCCCGCCGATGGCGGGACACCAAACACCCCAAAATTGCACCAACCGCCGCCCTCTCCCGCCCATTCTCCCGCCCCTTCGCGTCCCCTTCCCTCTGTGCCCTCTGTGACTCTGTGGTCAACCAAAACCGGCTAGAGCTTCAGACGCTTGACGCCGTGTTTCAATCGCTCGACGTTGAAATTGATCAGCAGGCCCGTCCGGATGCCGGTCAGTTTCATGTAGGTCAAGAGCTGTGCCTCGTGAATCCCGTGGAGCTCGTCGATGGCTTTCAGCTCTAAGATCAAGCTCTCCGCGACCAGCAGGTCGATCCGGTAGCCGCAGTCCAGCTGAAGCCCCCTGTAGTGGATGGGGACCGGCACCTGGCGCTGGAAGTTCAGGCCTTGCATCCCAAGCTCGCGCACCAAACAACGCTCGTAGGTCGACTCGAGCAGGCCCGGCCCCAACGATCGATGAACCTGAATCGCGCAGCCAATCACCTGCGCTGTCAACGGGTCTCGTTCCATCGTCGGTTCTTTCTGTTGTTTTGACCACAGAGGCACAGAGGGCACAGAGGGTCAGGGCTCCGCAGGGGATGTTGGTGCGATTTTGGGGTGTTTGGTGTCCCGCCATCGGCGGAACACCAAACACCCCAAAATCGCACCAACCGCCGCCCTCTCCCGCTCCTTCCCGCCCCCTTCTCTCTGTGCCCTCTGTGCCTCTGTGGTCAACCAACCAAAGGGGGGCCAGCCCGCGCCCGGGTGTGGCCGGGGGCCCGGGCTGGCGGGGGGAACGGCAACTAGCGGCGGCGCACTCGGCGGCTGCCTACGATGCCGAGCAGCGCCATGGCGGCCAGTTGCAGGGCGGCGGGTTCAGGGACGGCGGCGATGCCGTTGACCACGATGCCGCGGTCCGGGATGACACCCGTTAACGGCTCGATGTCAAACGTCCCGCCACCGCTGGAGGCGCCGGACCCCAGCAGTCGGAACGTGGCACTCGTCACGTCCAGATAGCTACTCAGGTCCACGTCCACCACATCTTCACCGGTGTCCGAAACATCCGGGTCCGTGAAGATCGACTCGAACGCGCCGCCGTTGACTGACAACCAGATGTCCAGCGCGGCCGGGCCCGACGCCGATCGGTCATAGCGGAGATCCAGATCCAGCAGATTCAGTGGCGGCGAGTTGCTCCAACCCCACTCGAGGTAGTCCGTCGCCTCATCCGTCCAGCCCGACGAATTGAACGTCGCGCCGGAGCCCGCCCCTAACCCCTCGCCCCGGACCAAGTCCAGCGGCGTCACGCCCGCCAGAAGTTCACTGGCCGGTGCGCCGGTCGGCGAGTTCGACGCGTCATAGGCCACGATCAACTCCGCTCGCGCCGACGTGGCGATCGTCAGCCAACCGAAGATGCCTGCCCACATCACTCGTTCCCATCCTGGTTTCCTCTTCATCGTCGTCCTCCTTCCAAAAATGTCCACAACACGAAACGACCTGCACCCGCAGGTGGCTGGCGATTGTGCACGACAGGATGGAAAAAAATCAAAGCGCTGTGCAACTTCGGTGGGTTGACCACAGTTCGGTGGGTTGACCACAGAGTCACAGAGGGCACAGAGGGAAGGGGGCGGGAAGGGGGCGGGAGAGGGCGGCGGGTGGTGCAATTTTGGGGTTTTACGTCTTCCGCCGCGGCGGAACATGTAAAACCCCAAAATTGCACCACCATCCCCTGCGGAGCCCTGACCCTCTGTGCCCTCTGTGCCTCTGTGGTCAACACAACCTAGCAACCGGAACGGGACGGCTTATACTGAAGGGCTGCGAGGGTGACTGGAATGCGCGGTTTTGATGAACCTGATCATGGGTACGACGACGAGACGCCGGTGGGCAATCCATTTGCGCCGTCTCGGTACGAACGGATGCTGGGGCCGCTGATCTGGTTCTTGTCGGCCGTTCGATTCTGGATCACCCGGCCGTTTCGTTGGCTCCGACGTTCGGTCGGCCACGTCGTCGGCTATTCGTCTTGGCGGTTCGACCAGACGCTTCAGCGTTTTTACCGTTTTCGCGTGCGGATGTCGGTGGCCTTGATCGAATTCCTGCACGTGGAAGGAGTGCGGGTGGGCGTGCAGCAACAGGTCCAAGAGCTGCAACAGAAGGCCAGCCGCTCGGTCGATGAGCTGACCTATGCCGTCGCCGATCGGGCCCTCCGCGCCAGCTGGAGCCGTCGGTTGGTCGACCGGATTCGGCAACGCCTGGTCCGCTTGCACCTCGCTTGGCTCGGGTTTCTCGAATGGACCGAGCAGTCGCCTGTCACCCGCGCGCTGACCGCGCCACTGCGAATCGCAACCCGCGGCGCGCATTCACTCAAGTACTTCATGCTCGAGTGGTTCTGGACCCGCGACTTTCGCCACCTGTTGTTCGGAATTCCCGCGATCCTGTTGATGATGCCCCTGGCTTACTGCGCCGTCCGATTGCCTTTCTACTCGCCCGAGGACAAGTCGCGCCACTATCGCCAAGCGGCCAATTTGGCGCTTCAGGACGAGGACTTCCAGGCCGCCGACCTGTACTTCCGCAAACTCGCTCAACTGGGCGACGTCCATGAACAGGTGATTTGGCAAGCCGCCTTGCTGGCCGATGAACAGGGCGACGTGCAGTCCGCGTACGACCAGATGCGATCCATCGCGCCGCTGGATCACCCCGGCCTCATCCCCGCTCACCGCTGGATTGCACACGCCATCGCGAGTCGACAAGTTGAGGTCGGCAACCCGGCGGCTGACGAACTGCTCGAGGCCCACCTCCGACACATTCTGGCGCGTCAACCCGATGACTTCGAATCCCGACTTTGGCTGGCCGAGTTATGTCGACAGCGCGGCGAGGACTCGGACGCCCTGCGACTGCTCCGCCCGATTCAGGTCGAGTCGCTGCGTTGGGCCGGTCGCGTTCGCTTGGCCGACCTCTACATTCGACTTGGCCAGACCGTCAAAGGCCGACGCATCGCGCAGGAGGCGATTGAGCATTTTCAACACGAGCAAGCTCAAACCGAACCGTCGCACCCGGCGGATGCAGTCGACAGCTCAAGGACCGCCGAAGACTTCGCCTATTGGGCGGCCGCGTACGAGTTGACCGGCGACACGGCCAGCGCGATCAAGACGCTGATTAATGGCTTAACCGCCTTTCCTCAGGATCGACGACTCAGCCAAGCGACACTCGACATCAGCCTGCCCTACTACGATCGACTGCCCAGGCAAACCGCTGACGATCTGCGGCGCCGGCTGAAGATCCTGCAGTTGTTGCTCGGAGCAGTCGATGATGGCACGCCGGTCCTGGATCGGATCGCGCGTTTGGTCAATGAGCCGACCGTGGCCGTGGCGGCGCTTGAACAATTGGAAGCGCAGGAGCGACGAGGACCACTGCCTGCCGAGATCCAGCGTCTGCTGGGTGATTTGGCGATCGTACGAAACGATCGGGTCGAGGCACGACGACGTTACGAACTTGCCATCGCCCAGGATCCCAACGCGCACGTTGCGTTGAACAACCTGGCGGTGTTGCTGTCGGACTCGAGCCCGGCCGAATTGGACGCCGCGTTGGTGCGGGTCGAGCAGGCGCTGGCGCTCGAACCGGAAAATGTGCACTATCTAGAAACCCGCGGCCAGATATTTCTCGCACGCGGGCAATGGGACGCCGCGACGCAGGACCTCTCGCGAGCGTTGAACGGCATGCCCGACAAGCGCGAAATTCACGAGTCGCTGGCCGTCGCCTACCGCGAGCTCGGCGAAGTCGAGCAGGCCGAGCTGCATGCGGCTCAGGCGCGGCGGTAGTTGACCACAGAGTCACAGAGGGCACAGAGGGAAGGGGCGTGAGAGGGCGGCGGGTGGTGCAATTTTGGGGTTTTGCGTGTCCCGCCATCGGCGGAACACACAAAACCCCAAAATTGCACCACCATCCCCTGCGGAGCCCTGACCCTCTGTGCCCTCTGTGACTCTGTGGTCAACCAAGTGGTCAACCAAGCGGTCAACCAAGTGGTCAACCGAGGCAACGCAGCAGCAGGGGGAGGAAGCGGCGGATGGCGCGGGCGCGGTGGCTGAGCACGGCTTTGACGGCCGGGCCGAGTTGGCCGAACGTCTGGTGGAGCTCGAGTATCTCGAACAACGGATCGTAGCCGAAGCCATTTGAGCCGGCAGGCGTGCCGCGGATCCTTCCGCGACAGATCGCTTCCGCGTCCGCTTGGACCCGACCCCTGGGATCGCTCAGTGTCAGATGACACACATAGTGCGCGCCACGCTGCTCGGCAGGCACCCCCTGCAGTTGCTCAAGCAAGTAATGGTTGTTGCTTGGGTCCGTCGCCTGAGGGCCGGAATAGCGGGCCGAGTAGATACCGGGTGCGCCGTTGAGGGCATCGACACACAAGCCGCTGTCTTCGCCGATCACCCAGGCCTGCAGGTGACGCGCTTGTTGAGTTGCCTTCAGCGTGGCGTTGGCCGCGAACGAATTGCCGTCCTCGACGACGTCGATCGCCGCGGGGAAATCCGCTAGCGTTCGCAATTCGATCCCGTGCGGTGCGAGTAGCTCTCGCAGCTCGACCGCCTTCTTTGCATTGTGCGTCCCCAGCACAACCATGGCCCGATTACCGCCGCGAATAGTCGGTGGCGATTGACCGACGAGGCACTTCGACGGCCCAGGGCTGGACGTCGAGCGCGATGCCCTGGATCACCTTGGGCTGAATGCCCGCGACCTGCTGTCCGGACGAACCGGGCAGGAGCTGCCGAGTGGGCCCAAAGCGCTGCATGACCGCCAGGACTTCGGGATTGATTTCCTGTTTCTTGTCGGGACGTTCCTGACCGACCCAATCAAAGCTGCCGACCGTCACATAGCTCTCGTGCCGATCATGGAATTCATAAGCCTCCACGCCTTGCTTCCGCAGGGCTTGCGTCAGCTTATTGGCCTTGTCGGCCGCCTCTTCCAGTCGACTTGTCATCTCGGCCCCCTGCTCGATCTCGGCCACTCGCTGTTGATCGATGATCACGTTACCCTGGAACGTCGCCACGCGCACCGAGTACTTGCCGGGACAGTCGAGCAGGCTGAATTCGACGTCCTTGTTCATTTTGATCACAAACGTGTCCGCTCCCTTCGGTGCGAAGAACTCACGCGGAATCAGAGGATTCGGAGTCGCGAAGGCCCCGCCCATCGGCCCGCGCCGCTTCTTGTCGTCGTCGCGCGCAATTCGTCGCTGAAGCTCCTTCAAACCGGCAAACCGCCGCGTCGTCCGCTCGGCGTTTTGAATCAAGCAATTGGGTCGAGCATACTTCAAGCGTTTCATCGTCTTTTGCAGATCGGGGTCGTCAATCGAGTTGAAGTTGCCAACCAGCACGGCGATCTCTTCGAATACGCCCGCCTTGTCGTAGCGCATCATCTTGGGACTGCGGTCGGGATTGATTCCGATTCCCTCAACCGGTTGCGAGAAGTCATATTTGCGGCTGTGCAGGTAAGTCGGAAGCTTGTAGCGGGTTCGCAATTCGTCGACCAATTCCTTCGCCTCGTCAAGGGCTCCCTCGCCCGCGAATGAGGTCGCGAACACCAGCCACGGGCCCTCCTTGTCACTCAGCTCGTAACGATTCTCTTTCGAGTCCTGCTGCCGGAACGACACCCACTGCAAGGGCGACTTCGCAGCCGTCGGGTCGCTGCTGACAACCGCCATCATAAGACCCAAGCATCCAGCTTTGATGAGCGTGCGGGACGGCATGAAACAAGGCTCCTGTATCTCAACCACGTGACTTCCTCCGGCCAAAGCGGGCGGGAGTGTAGCAAAGCACCCCGGGTGCCGCCAGGGCAGATGCCTTGGGTTGACCACGGCTTGCTCGAGGTTGACCACAGAGGCACAGAGGGCACAGAGGGTCACGGCTCCGCAGGGGATGGTGGTGCAATTTTGGGGTGTTACGTGTCCCGCCCTCGGCGGGACACGTAACACCCCAAAATTGCACCACCCGCCGCCCTCTCCCGCTCCTTCCCGCCCCCTTCCCTCTGTGCCCTCTGTGACTCTGTGGTCAACCCAGAGCGAGCAAGCGGCGGCGTCAGTCCCACCACCAGCGGGGCGCCTCGCGGGGGACGAGTCGGGCGGGAATCGGAAGGTCGTGGGCCGCGCGGCGGTGGGGCGATCGTACTTGTTCGGCGCGGAAACTTACGCCGCCGCTGACCACGGCCACGAATCGCCGAGCGTTCACGTTCTGGTGGTTGATGATCGACTCCGTCCAACGCGGGACCCGTGCCGTGGGGACGACGTACGACTCGGCGTCCAGCCAGGGGTCCACGGACCAGCCGAACCGGTCCGGCACGCGTTCGGTTTCGATCAGGGCGGCCGCGATGGCCAGCCGCAGCAGATTGTCCAGGTCCGCATAGACCGGATACCGCTCCGCAAGTTCCGGAAACTCGCGAGTGAAATCCCGTGCGAATTGCTCGTTCAGCGGTTGGCTGCGGCCCGTATGGATGCGGTCTCCCCGAGCCGTCAGGAGCTCGTTTTCGCTCAGGACTTGAGCGGCCTGGGAGTGGAATACGTAGACGCGCCCCGCCTCGGCACACTCGACGGCCTGCGGATGCAACGTGAACCACCAGCGCAGCACATCCAGCTCGGTGGGCAGCGAGCGTTCCGCGGCGAGGCGCTCCAGATAGCTCGGGACGCCGTCCGTGCCCGGTTGCAGCCCGATGCCGATCTGTTTCATGTGGTAGTCCGCCTCGACGATCACGCGCCACCCGCGAGCCTGGATCGATTCCTGCAACCTCAATCTGCTGCAGTCCGAGTGACTCGCGCAGGCCGCGCAAGTACGGGTCACGGCCGCCCGGGGGCAGCGGGCGTCGGGCGGCCGCCACGGCATAGGCCTGCGCGGGCCAACCCCTCACGCGTCGGCGTGATGGCGCACATGAACTGTCCGCGCCGCTGAAAAGCATTTCGAAGCAAGACGACCAGGTCGTCCAGCCAAAGGACGGGCCGGCCCGTTTCGGCGAGCACCGTCCGCCCTTCGGGATTGACGACCCAGGGCCCCGCCGGTCCCGCTAAAATCACGTCGCCCGTCGGCTCGTCCAACACCAGGTAGTCGACGCGAGCCAGCCCGGCCAGATGTCGCATCGCTTCGGTCGGCGGCAATCCCTCCGCCGCGCCCTGCTGCCAAGCCTCCAGCAAGCGGACCAGCGACACTTTTCGCAGGGGGCTGGACCGCGCGAGATCCTGGTCCCGCAAGGTTTCCCGCAGCGATAAACTCTGCCGCTTCCAAACCGGCGCCAACTGCTCGCTCGTGCCGCGCGTCCAAGGCCTGGAGGATCCCCGTTGAGTCGACAAATACGCCGGTCGGAAATCCTTGAATCGAGCCCTCGCCGCCCACATCGTCCCACGTGGTGGGCGCGATCGTGGCCGTGATCAAGTCGATCAGCGTATCGAAATCGGCCTGCGCGCCACCTCCCCGCGCCGCCGGAGTCGGTATCGCCCTCGGTGTTTGTCGAGCGGCCGCCGTGGGCGACGACTGCCCCGCCAGCGGCGCCGCCGACAGGATGACGATCATCAAGCAGAGCAGGTAACGCATGGCAGATTCTTGGAGCGTGAAGGGTGGAAATGGTGGCTCGGACCTCTTGAGCGTGACGAAGATTGCATGATTCGTCAAGCGTTCGCGTCGGGGCAAGCGGCGACTGAGGGGACGCTGACAATAAAAAAACCCTCGACACCGGGAGGGCATCGAGGGCCTTTAAGATCTGAAAACAAGCGTTCGCAACCAGGTGATCGTCAGCTGACGACTTGCCCTGGCGTTAGTTGCATCCGCAAGCGGGCTCGCAACCACAAGCAGGTTCGCAACCGCAAGAGACCTCGCAGGCCGGAGCGCAGCAGCGATGCTTGTGGCTGAACAGTCGCTTCAGCAGACCACCGCAATGGGACTTCTTGCAGCAGGGCTCACAGGCCGGTTCGCAGCCGCAAGCAGGTTCGCAGGCCGCCGGAGCGCCACACGCGGGCTCACAGGCTGCCGGAGCGCCACACGCGGGCTCACAGGCTGCTTCGCATCCGCAGGCGGGCTCGCATCCGCAGGCCGGCTCAGCGGCACAGCAGGACGAGTGGCACGAACCGAAGAGATTAAAGTGAGGCTTGTGGGCCTTCAAACGTGCAAACAACCCACAACGTGGACGACATGCAGGGGCACACGACGGTTCACAACAAGACGGCGCGGGGGCACAACAGGTACCCCAAACGACAGCCGGGGCCCCGCACGCCGGTTCGCAGCCGCAGCTGCTACAACCGTGGTGCGAGAACAACCCCGCTTGTGCGCTGCTCGTGGCCAAAACCAACAAAGCAGCGGCAGCGAGGGCCGGCGCAACAAATCGAGCTTTCATGGGAGGGCTCCTTCTGATCTTCCCACAGACCAAAAAAATTCACCGACACAACGACTTCACCGCGGCTCTCGTCCCGCCAGGTTTTATCTGTTCGGCAGCGACGATGGAGACTCACGTGATGCGACAACTGAGCAACGTTACTCAGGTCTTGCGTTCGTATCGGTTTGCCTGCAATTTGCAGATTAGCCAGCAATCGCATCTTTGCAAAAAAACGCAGTTTGCCTAACGAGCGTAGGATGCATTGCAAACCTGACGGTCGTGTGGGTTGTTGGCTTGCTATCACCGCCAGCAGGGCGAGTCGTGCGATCGCGGCCGGGCGGGGGACCACGCCTTACCCGCGTGCGAGTTGCCCCCTCATCCGGCCTTCGGCCACCTTCTCCCGCGTTGGGGAGAAGGGACACGACCTTGTCACCTCTCCCGAGGCCGGGAGAGGTCGCCCGGGTCCCGCTCGCGGGGACCGGGCGGGTGAGGGTTGCGCTCGCGGGGACCGGGCGGGTGAGGGTTGCGCGACCTTATTGACCCGTCCGCGTTTGCGCAGCCCCCTCATCCGGCCTTCGGCCACCTTCTCCCGCGTTGGGGAGAAGGGACACGAGCTTGTCACCTCTCCCGAGGCCGGGAGAGGTCGCCCGGGTCCCGCTCGCGGGGACCGGGCGGGTGAGGGTTGCGCTCGCGGGGACCGGGCGGGTGAGGGTTGCGCTCGCGGGGACCGGGCGTTTGAGCGCCCCGCTCAGCGGGGACCGGGGGGAGAGGGCTTCGCTCGCGGGGACCGGGAGGGTGAGGGTCCCGCTCGCGGGGACCGGGCGGGTGAGGGTCCGCTCGCGGGGACCGGGTGGGTGAGGGTTGCCGACCTTGGAGAGGGAGACGGCGCGAACTACTTCAGGTCGCGGCCGCGGTCAGCCGTCGCGGACTCCTCTGAAAAGCGGTTCCAAACGTAAGTTTCGCGTTTGAGTCGCTCCAGGTATTGCTTCGCCTTGGCGTCACGTCGTTCTTCCTTGATCTTGTCGCGGATTTCCACCTGAGCTTCCAGGAAGGGGACGCGCCCGGCAGGTTTGCGTTCGATGACGCGCACAATGTGGAATCCGTCCTCGTCCTCAAGGATGTCGCTCATGACGCCGACGGGCAGTGCGAAGATGGCGTCGTCCAGCATTTCGGATACGAGACTGCCTTGCGTGGTCCAGTCGAATAGTCCGCCGTCGGTGGAGGTTGGGCCCTGCGAATCGCGTCGCGCCACCTGCTCGAATTTTGCCCCGCGCAGGACGGCATTTCCCATTTCGGCGATCGCTTTGTAGGCATCCCGCTTGGAATCGAAGTTGCTAAATCGCGTCATCAGGTGTTCCCAGCGCGACTTGGCTTTGAATTCGTACTGATCCAGATGATCTTGATAGTAGTCCAGCAGCTGGTCGTGGGTTACTTCCTCTTCATCGGTCGTGCTGCGGCGAATCATTTCCCGTGCCGCAACCTGCTCGTAGAACGAGCGTCGGACGTTGTCGACCGACGTCCCGAGGCTGCGGAGTCGGGCTTCCAGTTCCGCGGGACCCTGCAATTTGGCCTGCTCGACCAGGCGGGGCAGTTGAGTCTCGTCGAATTGCTTATAGACCGACTCGCGGATCGCCTTGACCTGCTCAGCTTCCAGCCGCCGGGTGAAGTCCAGGTAGACCATTTTGGATTCGATGACTGACGGCAGCAATTGTTCCATCAGTAGCCAGCGCTGTTCGTCGAGTTTCTCTTCGGGCACCTTACCGACGGCCGGCTGCAGCAACTCGTTGATTCGTCCCAGCAGATCACCCGCCAGAATCGGCTCGCTGCCCACCCACGAGAGGATCTCGGTCGATTGGATGATCTCTCCGCGGGGAGAAATTCCGCGGGCAGCGACGCTCTGTTCGGGATTGACGACGGTTTCACCGGCATCTTCTTTCCACCAGAGGTCCGGCTCGTTGCCGCTCGTCCTGGGCGGCCCGGTTGGCGGGGAGGTTCGCCGTTCGGCGGCGGCCACGCGGGTTGGGGGGCGATCCGAGTCGACGGCAGGCAAGAGGCGGCTGGCCCCGGGTTCGGTCAACTCCCCCGCGCCCCGCTGTTCGCCCCAGGGGATTTCGCGAGTGCCTTGTGCCTGCACAAGGGTTGTTCCGGCTGTTCCCAGCCACAGGCTCAGCGCCGTGGCCACGAGACGCGTTCGGTAAGCATAATGACCCATAAGCGAATGTCGCTCCCCGCAAACAGGAGACCCAAGTTGCACTGCGAACGCGGCGCGTCGTCGGGGCCACCCGCTGAGCACTTCTGGCCCTCGCGCGGCGCGATTCTAGAGGGGGAGTCGACTTGCGACAACACGGATATTTTTTGGGCTCCAGCAGCCTCTCAGCGGCCCTTGCCGCATGGCGATCGAGCGATCGACCTGACGGCGGGTTTACTTGGACTGGAGCAGTGAAATGGCCCAGTGGATGAGTGCATCCGGATTCGCGCGGACGCCGTCGGGCAAGGTGGCGTAGATCGATCGGCCATCGACGATCCGCAAGTGTCCTTCGCTCTGGCGAGCAAGCCATTTGGCGCGGCCCGCGTCTTTGTAGGTGAACACCAAGTAGGGAATTTCGAGGTGGACCGAGTCGATCTGCCAGAAGGCGGCTTCGGTCTTGAGTTGTGCCAAGGTCAGCAGCCGTTGGACGCAATCGGGCGGGGGTCCAAAGCGGTCGTGGAATTCCTGACGCATTTGCTCGATCGCCTCCTCTCCCACGCTCCGCGCGAGCCGGCGATACAGATCGATCTTCAGTCGCATATCGGACACGTAGTCGCGTGGGATATAGGCTTCGCCGGGCAATTCGACATCGACTTCGGCGGTCACGGGCGGCGGCAGTTGCTTCAGGCGGCGCACGGCGGCTTCGAGCAACTGGCAGTACAGTTCGTAGCCCACCAGCGCGATATGTCCGCTTTGCTGTGTTCCCAGCACGTTGCCGGCTCCGCGTATTTCCAGATCTCGCATCGCGATCGAAAACCCCGCTCCCATCTCGCTGAATTCCTCAATCGCCCTCAATCGGCGGGCCGCATCCGGCGTGACGGGCTTGTCGGGGTCGACCAGCAGATAGCTGTACGCACGATGTTTGTATCGCCCCACTCGCCCGCGCAGCTGGTGCAGATCTGCCAGACCGTAGCGATGCGCATCGTCAATAAAGATCGTATTGGCGTTGGGGATATCCAGACCGCTTTCGACGATCGTCGTGGCCAGCAAGATGTCGAATTGTCCGTTGACGAAATCGATCATGACTTGCTCCAGTTCGTTTTCTCGCATCTGGCCGTGCCCGATGCGAATGGTGGCTTCGGCGCAATGTAGTTCAGCTTCTGCGCGACCGCGTCGATGTCGTTGATCCGGTTGTGCACGAAATAGATCTGGCCGTCCCGATTCAACTCGCGCATGATCGCGGTGCGAATCAGATCGTGACTCCAGCGTGTCACTCGGGTTTCGACCGCGACTCGGTCGTCGGGTGGCGTTTCGAGGTTGGAGATATCGCGAATGCCTGTCAACGACATATGCAACGTGCGCGGAATGGGAGTTGCGCTGAGCGTCAAGATATCGATCGTGGACCGCATCGCCTTCAGTCGCTCTTTGACCTCGACGCCGAACCGTTGTTCTTCATCGATGATCAGCAATCCCAGGTTTTCGAATTCGACGTCGCGTGAGGCAAGGCGATGGGTCCCGATGACGATGTCCACGCCGCCGGCGCAGCGCCCGGATTGTGTCACGCTGCTCTTGGGCGGTGCAGAAGCGACTGAGTTTGGCGATCGAGAACGGAAACTCAGCCATCCGCTCGACGAACGTTCGGTAATGCTGCTCGGCCAAAATCGTGGTGGGCACCAGAACGGCGACCTGGTAGCCATTATCGACGGCTTTGAAAGCGGCGCGCATGGCCAATTCGGTCTTGCCAAATCCGACATCGCCGCAGATCAGGCGATCCATGGGCCGAGGCGCCTCCATGTCGTCCTTGATCGCGTCGACGGCGAGTAGCTGGTCGGCCGTTTCCGTGTAGGGAAAGGCGGAATCGAATTCCTTCTGCCAATCGGTATCGGCGGCGAATCGAATTCCGGGTCGGGCGGCGCGTTGCGCCTGGACCTCCAGCAGCTCGCTGGCCAGATCGGCGACGGCGGCCTCGGCGGCCTTCTTTTGACGCAGCCAGTTCTTGCCTCCGATCGTGGCCAGTCGCGGGTTGGTCTTGCGAGCTCCCACGTATTTCTGGATCAGTTCGATCTTGGTGGCTGGCACAAAGACCTTGGTCCCGCCGTGAAACTCCACCTCCAGGTGTTCTTCAACGTGTCCGTCTTTGTCCAGCAGCTTCAGCCCGCGATAGCGCCCGATGCCGTGGGCCAGATGCACGACCAAATCGCCGTTGCGGAGCTCCAAAAAGCTTTCAATCGCCTTGCTCGCGCGGCGCCGGGTCGTCCGCCGCAACGGAGCTCGATGAAAGAGTTCGTTGCCGCTGACCACCAGCACATGGGCCGGCAGCAGGCGAAAGCCCGCACGCAGCCGCCCGACGACATAGTGCAACCGCGACTGGAGTGCGGTTTGGGTCGAGCCGAGGATTTCTCCCAATCGCTTGATCTCGGCGTCCGTTTCGGCCACCAAGAAAACCTGATGCTCGGTCGACACTTGATCCAGTTCGCCCCGAACCCGTCCAATCTCGCCACTGAAACGCTCGATCGATTCGACCGGCACGCGGTACATTAAATCGTCGCGGCCGGCCGCCAGGGGCGCGACCGCGAGGCGACCGAAGCGCTGGAAATTGCCAAAGAGCGTGCCGAGCGAAAGGTGCGATTCGGTTGCTTCGGCGCGTTCCAGAAATTGCATCCCCTGGTGCTGGACTTCCTCCGGCTCAATCAGCACCACGGCCGAGTGCGAGGGGAGGTAGTCCGTCAGGCAGGCGGATCCCGCCGCGCCGCTGGCGTCCAGGACCGTCAGTTCGACGGCCGTCAGCGACTCGGCGCTGCGTTGGGTGGCCAGATCGATCCGCCGCAGCGACTCGATCTGGTCGTCGAACAATTCCACCCGAACCGGCTGCTCCCAGTCACTGGCATACAGGTCCACGATCCCGCCCCGGACGGAGAATTCACCGGGCAATTCGACGGCCGACGTGGCGTGGTAGCGGTTCTCGGCCAGCCAGCCTGCGAGGCCCTCCACGTCCAATCGCTCGCCAACCCGCAGCCAGCGCGATTTCTCAGCCAGGTGCTGGCGACTGGGAGCCGCCTGTAACAGGGCCTGCACGGACGTGAGGATGACGCCCACCGACTCGCCGTGCAGCAACTGTTTCAGCGTCCGCAGTCGCTCGCCGTAATTGTCGTCCTGCAGCATCCGGTTGGGCCGCGCTTCCAATGCCGGGTAGGTCACGGCCGGCGCCTCGCTGAACAGCTGGAAATCGTCCAACAGGTCGTCGACCATTCCGCTGTGCGCACAAACGACCACGACGGGCGAGACGCGGTCCACCAGGGCCGCGATCATCAGCGAGACGGACGAGCCCCAAACGCCGTCCAACTGCACCTCGCCAGAGCGCCGCACTGCGTCGAGCAGCTGTGCCAGGTGGGCATCCCGCATCAACTCGCCGCGCAGTTGCTTGAGCGACTGAGCGGCCGTCAGGGACGGATTGAGGGTCGAGTTCATCGGCGTCGGGTGCTATCGCCCGCTCTTCAGATGGCGCAACGTTTCGGCCTCGTCCAACTGCTTATAGTAGGGGTCCAGCGGGAAGCAGCCAGAGACCAAACCCAGGCGCGGCGCGGTGGTGCAGTCGCTGAAAGTGCGGCAGACCTTCTTCCGCTGCCAGCTTCCCGTGGCCAGGGTGTCGCGTGGCATCTCGGGATACGAGAGCACGCTGCGGCCCAGTCCGACCAGATCGATCCAGCCCGCGCGGACCACGGCCTGGGCAACGTGCGGCAGGTAGTCCTGCAAATACGAATAGCCGGTCCCGATCATCGGCAGGTCGGGCACTGCTTCTTTGCAGCGGCGGGCGACCTGGATCTGGCGGTGCACGCCGACCAGCGGATCTTCGGGTGGACGATAGCCGTCGCTGGGCGGAAAGATCGCCGGCCGTTGGGCGTGTGGATTGTAGTAAGGGCTGCCACCGGACACGTTCACGGCGATCACACCCAGGTCGCGCAGCTGACGCAGCAACTCGATCGGCTCGGACAGGTCGACGCGATCGGGGTGAGCTTGATCAAGTCCGAAGCCGAAGGGGTACTCGGACTCGTGCCACGGCATGGGTTGGCCCACGTCCTGGCCCGCTTGATAGGGGAGCGTGTCAAAAGCGCTCAGTCGAACGCCGACCAGCAACCCGGGGATCTCCGCCTGGATCCGCTCGATGACGGTCCGCAGGAAGCGTGTTCGCCCGTGAAAATCGCCGCCGAAGCGACCGGGCCGAGAACGGGCGCTCAGGAATTCGTGCAACAGGTAACCGTGGCACGCCTTGATATCGACAAACTGAAAGCCCACGTCGAACGCGACTCGGGCCGCCGCCACGAACCGATCGATGAGACGCAGCAGTTCCTCGTCGGTCCAAACCACCGAGTCATCCTGCGGATCGATTCCGAATTTGGGGTCCAACAGCGGATGGTGGTAGGCAATGCGTGGTTCCAGCCGTTTGGAGTTGGGCCGGCTGAACCGGCCCGAATGCGTCAATTGGAGTCCGACCAGCAGATCATCGGTCGATCCCAGACTGGCGCGGTGCGCGTCGAGCAGTTCCGCCAGCAACGCAGCGAGGCCCGCCTTGTTCTCAGCGGTTGCCAGTGTCTGATGCGGATTGGCACGACCGTCCGGCTGGACGGCAGCCGCCTCGCCGCCCCAAATGAGCTTCGCGCCACTGAGCCCGAAGTTTCGCCAGCGCCGGAGCGTCAGCGCCGAAGGCGACCCATCCGGATTCGCGTCCCAGCCTTCCATCGGATGGATGACCCAGCGATTGCCCACGCGGTGCGGACCGACTTGGATCGGCTGGGCCAGCGGCGAGTCTTGCTGGTCGGTCAAAATCTCGTCGTCGACAGGCAGCGTCAATTCAAGCTCCGCCAGCCGTGCGCGGAACTGCGCGACCGTTTTCAGCTGCGCGATCTTGGGGTACGGCGGCGGTGAACTCGCGGACATGCTGGCTCGGGAATCATTGCCGTTCACGTGGTCGAGCACGCGGTCGACCACGCGCGCGAAGACTTGGTCAAGAACGAAGGGGCCGCACCGGGCTCTTGGACAAGACGAACTTTTTCTGGCCGGCCGTGGGAAAGTTGATCGTCCCGGTCCGATCTTTGCCCTGGCCGCTGAGGGCGGCCACCTTGCCCGGCCCGTACTGGGGGTGCATCACGGTCATGCCGATCTGAAACTGGTTCGGGTCCACGGCCCCGCCGCCTCCGCCGGCCCCGCCGCCTCCGCCGGTTGGCCGGTACGCCGTGGACCCGTCCTCCGTCTCGGCGATCAGCTGAGCGGCGGTTTGGACGGGGGAGGCGCTTTTCACGGGCGCGGAGATGGGCACGTGTCGTGGGGGGGGCGCGTGATCTCGGGACCCGTCGTCGCCGGGCACCGTCTGGTCGAAGTCGAATCGCGCCACGCGTCGCGACGTGAAATCCTGGACCTCCATTTCGTGGCGCGGCAGCTCCATCAAGAATCGGCTGGGGATGGTATGCGAGAGGCCGCCGCGGTGAGCGCGAATCATCGCGTGGCTCAATTGCAGCCGCTGTTGAGCCCGCGTGATGCCGACGAACAGCAGACGTCGCTCTTCTTCTTCCTGTTCGGGATCGTGGAGCGATCGGTCGTGCGGCAAGATGCCTTGTTCCAAGCCAATCACGTAGACGACGGGAAACTCCAGTCCTTTGGCGGCGTGCAGCGTCATCATCGTCACGCGGTCAGTCTGCTCGTCCCAGTCGTCGACGTCGTTGACCAGCGACGTTCGTTCCAGAAACGCACCCAGCGCGTCGGATTCGGTATTTGCCTCGTCAAATTCGCGGGCCTCGGCCAGCAGTTCTTCCACGTTCGCGGCCCGCTCCTCGTCTTCCGGCAGCTCGGATTCGCGAAGCTGCTCAAGATATCCCGTTTCGGTCAGGATCAAGCCAATCAGCTCTTCCACCGATTCGAAAGGCCCCCGGCTCAGTCGATCAATGAACTGGGCGAATTCGCGCAGACGCGGACGAGCCACTTTGGCGACGCCGGGAATCTGGTCGCAATGAGCGGCCGCGGCCAGCATCGAGATGCGCGCCGCGCGGGCATGGTCGGCCAGACGCGTCACCGTGGTCTTGCCGATCCGGCGGGGCGGGACGTTGATGATTCGGCTGAGTGCGTTGTTGTCCAGCGGGTTGTACACCAGGTGCAGATACGCCAAGACGTCCTTGATCTCCTTGCGCTGATAGAACTCGACCCCGTTGATGATTTGGTAGGGAAGCCCTGCCTCACGGAGCGTGTGTTCAAAGGTCCGCGACAAGGCATTGATCCGGTAGAAGATTGCGAATTCACGCGGCCGCCTACGTCCGGATCGGACCTCGGATGCGATCTCCCCGACGATTCCTTCGGCCTCCTCCTTGTGCGTGGCATACGTCACCATGCGGACTGCGTCGCCCTCGGGATGCTGGGTAAACAGGTCCTTTCGTTTGCGGCGCAAGTTGTGTGAGATCAACGCCTGGGCAGCCCGCAGGATTCCCGGTGTGCTGCGATAGTTTTGCTCCAACCGCACGACGTGCACCTCAGGATAGTCGCTCTCGAAATCCAGGATATTGCTGAGATTCGGCACCCGCCAACCATAGATCGACTGGTCGGGATCGCCGGTCACCGCCAGGTTCGGATAGTCGTTGGACAGCCCGCGCACAATGGCGTACTGGGCCAGATTCGTGTCCTGATACTCGTCGACCATCACGTACCGATAGGCCGCATCCAGCGACTCACGTAACTCGGCCGACTGCCTCAAGAGGGACACGACGTGCAACAGCAAGTCGTCAAAATCGACCGCATTGGCGGCGATCAACTCCCGCTGGTAGGCCGGATAGGCCGCTGCCAGGATCTTCGCCAACTCGTCGCCGTCCCGCGGGACGTACTCGTCGGCCGTGATCAGGTGGTTCTTCAGCCAGCTGATCCGGTGCGAGATCTTGTCAGGCGTGGTGAGCGACGGCGGCACCTTGAGCGAGGCGAGCGCTCGTTTCAGGGCCTGTCGACTATCCTGCATGTCGTAGATCGTAAAGTTCGACTCGAGTCCGACCTGGTTGGCGAATCGTCGGAGCAGGCGCGAGCAGAAGCGGTGAAATGTCCCGATCCAAACTGAAGACCCTGGGGCGAGTCGCTGGACACGCAGCTTCATCTCGTCCGCCGCCTTGTTGGTGAACGTCAGCGCGAGGATCATCGCCGGATGAACCCCCTGCTGCACCAAATGAGCGATGCGGTGCGTGACGACTCGCGTCTTGCCGCTGCCGGGGCCGGCGAGGATCAAGAGCGGTCCGTCCACGTGCTCGACTGCGTCCCGCTGGGCGGGCGTGAGTGAGTCAAAGATCGCGGCAGTCATCGATTCCAAATCGCGAAGTAAGGTGGCGGGACGAGGACGCGGGCGAATTCGGGACGACCTGATTCACGTTGGGGAAAACGGGTCAACGGTTGAAGGGGTATGCGAAAAGCGGTAGGCCCGTCGCGTGCTTCGCACTTTTGGGTCCTGACCGCTTTTCCCAACCCCAACCGCCTTTTCCCAACCCGAGTCTATTTCGGCATCCGGTGGTTGCGGTAGAAGCCCTGCTTCTCGAGCGCGGCGTAAACCTCTTCCAAAGTTTTCTCGCCAAAATTCGAGATGCTCAGCAGGTCCTCGCGGGTGCTCTTGAGCAGATCCTCGACGGTGAAGATGCCGCGTTCTTCGAGGCAGTTCGTGGTCCGGACGGACAGGCCGATTTCCGCCGTGCTCATTTCCAGACGGCGATTCATACTGCGACTTTGTTCTTCAGCGCGAATCAGCGGAATGCGGGTCGACATGCGGGCTCCCTCCCAAATGAAATTGAAGTCAACTTGAAGGCATACGGTGACAAGCTGTCGCGCACCTGCCAATGCAGCGGCCGGTGGCGCCGACGACGCCGCAATTTAGCAAGTTTCGCCAGAACCGCAAAGCGTTTCTCGGGTGGCAGCGTTTCTCGGCGGTCCGGAGTGGCGCCAAGGAAAACGCGTTCGGTTTCGTTGGCGGCGGCCCCCTCATCCGGCCTTCGGCCACCTTCTCCCGCGTTGGGGAGAAGGGACAGGATCGTGTCACCTCTCCCGGAGAATCGGGTCACGTCACCTCTCCGGAGAATCGGGTCACCTCTCGCGGAGAATCGGGTCGGCACCTCTCGCAGCGGAGCGTGTCACCTCTCCCGAGGCCGGGAGAGGTCGGCCGGGGCCCGCTTGCGGGGACCGGGCGGGTGAGGGCTGAGCGTTTGGCAGGGCCGGCGGCCCCCTCATCCGGCCTTCGGCCACCTTCTCCCGCGTTGGGGAGAAGGGACAGGATCGTGTCACCTCTCGCGGAGGATCGTGTCACCTCTCCCGGAGGATCGTGTCACCTCTCCCGGAGGATCGTGTCACCTCTCCCGAGGCCGGGAGAGGTCGGCCGGGGCCCGCTTGCGGGGACCGGGCGGGTGAGGGCTCGGCCGCTGGAGAGGCCCCGGCGGGGTGGAAAAAGTCGGGCGATTCCCAGCGGGCACTCTTTCGTTCCCTCCGCCGATCGGCATAATAATCGCTCATGAAACCCATCGTACAAATTTCGCTCGACTTGACGAACATCGACGAGGCCTTGGAGACGGCGCGGATGGCGTTGCGGGCGGGTGTGGACTGGCTGGAGGCCGGCACGCCGCTGATCTTGGCCGAAGGCCTGCGCTCGGTCCGTGCCCTGCGGGCGGAGTTTCCCGAGGTGCCGATCGTTGCCGACTTGAAGACGATGGACGGCGGGTACCTGGAGGCCGAGATGATGGCCGAGGCCGGGGCGACGCACGTGGTTGTGATGTCTCAGGCGCATGAGGAGACGATTCTGCGCGTCGTCGAAGCAGGCGCGGCCTACGGCATCGGGGTGATGGGCGACAATCTCGGGTCGGCCGACATGGTGGCTGCTGCCAAACGCTTGGAAAATTTAGGCTGCGGCTTTGTCATCCACCATATTGGCTACGACGAACGACGTGGGATCGCAGCGCGCGGCCTTCGGCCGCCGAATCCGCTCGACCAGCTGCGAGAAGTCGTCGATGCCGTCTCGGTCCCGGTTCAGGCCGTTGGCGGACTATCGCTGGAACAAGCGATCGCGACCCCCAGCTACGGGGCCAATCTGGTCGTCCTCGGCGCGCCACTGGCGATCGACAGCGAACGATTCCAAACCGCTGGCGGAGACCTGGAAGCTTCGCTGAGAAAGATCTGCCAGGCGATCCACGGATCAGAGTGAGCCCGCGAAGCCCACCATCTGAACTTCGGGATCCTGGCCTCCTAAGCAACCCACGACAAGCGAAGCATTCATGGCGGATCTGGCTGTTTTTCCGAAGGCGTTCATGGACCCCCTGTGCGTGACGGGCGAGATGAGGCTGCGCCATTGGATCGAGCTGGCCGCGACGCTCGACGTCGACGGGTTGGAGTTCTACTGCGGCTTTCTCGATCTACAGAAGCCGTCCGACTGGAAGGCCGCTCGTCGGTTGGCCGAGGACAACGGGCTGACGATCCCCATGCTTTGCTGCTCGCCCGATTTCACGCATCCCGATCCTGATTTTCGGCAGCAGCAGATTGATCAGGAAAAGCACTGGATCGACATGGCCGCGGCGCTGGGTGGCAAGTACTGCCGCGTGCTCTCGGGGCAGCGGCGACCCGAGGTATCGCGAGCGGATGGCATCCGCTATGCCGCGGAATCGATTCAGGCCTGTTTGCCTCACGCCCGCAGCTGCAAGGTGACCTTAGTTCTTGAGAATCATTACAAGGACAACTATTGGCAGTACCCCGAGTTCGCCCAGAAGATGGATGTCTTCTGCGAGCTCGTCGACCAAATTCAAGACCCCGGTTTCGGCGTGAACTATGACCCCAGCAATACGCTCTTGGCCGGGGAAGACCCGCTCGAGCTCTTGGAGCGGGTGAAGCACCGTGTCGTGACGATGCACGCGAGCGATCGTTACCTGAAATCCGGGACGATTGAGGACCTTCGGCGGGAGGAGGATTCCGTCGGCTATGCCCAGCGTTTGGCCCACGGCGTCATCGGGCGCGGGATGAATGACTACGACGCGATCTTTCAGACACTCACAAAGGCTGGCTTCGACGGTTGGATCAGCATCGAAGACGGCGAGGACGGCATGGAGCAACTGCGGGAAAGCGTCTCGTTTCTCCGCGGCAAAATGGCTCAGTGGTTTGCCTGAGCTCCGTGGGTCTCGTGAAGTGCGACGGCGCGTTTCTCGGTTGAGATTCGGTTAAGTCGGGTGCAATTCTCGAGATAATTGTTAAAATGCCTCGAAGCCTTCCGGCGGATCAATCCCGCCGCTCGCCCCAGCCCTTTTGTCGGTCGACGCGTGTGAACCATCATTCTCGAACGCGACTTGCTGCCCCCGTCCGCGGTCGGGTTGGTGACCGCCCAACGATCCACGGGCTGGCGATCCACGGGCTGGCGATCCACCGCTTCGCAGTCTGCAGCCTGCTCGTGAGCAGCTTGCTCGGCTGCGGCCCCACTTCCAAGACCGTTCCGATTCGCGGCCAAGTGACGTACCAGGGCAAGCCGCTCAGCCAGGGGACCATCATGTATGTGCCCCGCGACCGGGCTGCGGGACGTCAGGCTCGGGGGGAAATCAAGTCGGATGGCAGTTTCGAGTTGACCACCTTTCAGCCGGGCGACGGGGCGCTGATCGGCGACTACGATATCGCGATCGTTTCGCTGAAGGCGCACCCCGGCGAACCGAGCCGCGAAGAGATCGAGGCGATGGGCGGGATCATCCAGCGCGGCTCGGCGATTCCCGAGCGGTACGGCGATCCGTCCAGCTCGGGGCTCAGCGACTCGGTGGATCGCGATCATGCGGGGATCAAGAACTTCGAGCTTTCGGACGAGTAGACGCGGTCCAGCCGCGCCCGCAGGGCCGGTCGGCCGGATTGGGACACCCAGGCGAGGCGGCCACTTTCGTTTTGCGTAAAAAGGACCCCTGCTATGGTCAATCCAGCGCCTCTGTCCCCTCGCGATCGAGGCCAAGCGTGGGCGGACCGTCCGGCCGCGGATTCGAAGCGAGGTTTTACCCTGATCGAGCTGCTGGTGGTGATCGCCATCATCGCGCTCCTGGTGGTGCTCCTGCTGCCCGCGATCAATTCGGCCCGCGAAGCCGCCCGCCGAGCTCAGTGTCTCAACAAGCTGAAGCAGATCGGCGTTGCCCTGCTCAACTACGAATCGGCCTTTGGCGTGTACCCGTACGGATCGAATGACGCCGACTGCGAGAGTGTGCGAGGGAAAACCTTGGATCGGGTCCCGCTGAACTGGCGAGTGATCATTTTGCCGTACTTGGAGGACGAGCAGTTGAACCGGCAACTGCAACAGCTGGCCAAGGAAAGTATCGTGACGGGCTGTTATCCGGTCCGCCCCTGGGATCGCTCGCCGCTGCAGCAACAAGTGGTCGACGCGTTTATTTGTCCCAGCGAGAACGAGCCCTACGTGAAGACGGGGCTGTCGAGTTGGTCAGGTCCCGCCACGGCGGCGATCGCGTCCTACTTTGGAAGTGCCGGACCCGTCTCGACGGGACCGCCCGACTGGGGAATCCCGAATGTCTGCGGGCTGTGCGCCGGCGGTTCCGTGCCCGACGCGACGTGTCCCTGCATCTACGGAAATTCCGACGTGGCCCGCCGCGGATTCTATCACGGCCATAACCCCAAGGGGCCGGGGATGCTGGATATGTGGCCCAATCGGTTGAAGCCCAAGGACGTCAAGGACGGCACCTCGAAAACGATTTTTGTGGGCGAGACCCATCATTCGCGCAGTTTGGAAGAGCCCGGTTGCCACGAGCACATGCACTGGATGGGGAGCTGGTCGGTGGCCTCGACGGTCTGGGGGATCAATTCGCCTACCGCGACCGGCAATTGGTGGGGCGGCTGCAATTTTCGTAGCCGGCATCCGGGTGGGGCGAATTTCGTCTACGTCGACGGCTCAATTCACTTCCTGACGGACGACATCAATCTCGTGACGCTCGCCAACCTGGCTCACCGTCGAGATGGAGACCGTTGGCAGCCCGGCTCGAGCCAGACAAGCCCCTGAGCCAGACAGGCCCCAGAGCCAGACAGGGCTTGACCGCGCCCGTTGGGCCTCCAACCAAACGGAACCCAATCGCAAAAAAGGAACCGCTTCGATGCCACTCGGAGAAATCACCTCGATTGAAATTCAGCCGCAGGGAGTCACGCTCACATGGGAAAACGGCGAGCGGCATGATTTGCCGGCGGTGTGGTGGTTGCACAATAGCCCCTCTCGTATCGACTCGCAAACCGGCCAGCGACTGGTCGATATTCTGGATCTGCCGATGGTGCCTCGCATCGCCTCGGGGCGTTTGACCGATGGGGCGCTGGAGATCGAATTCGATGAGCCGTCCGAGGCCGTCAGTTATCCCGTCGGTCTGCTCCGCTCATGGCTGGACACGCACCACGAAGATGACGAACGGGAACGCTGGACCGGCCGAGTTGCGGCGAGCTTCCCCGAGTTTCCATATGAAAGCGTTCGGGAAGACGCGGGGCAGAGGCTCGAGTGGCTGAGCGAACTGCACCGCCATGGAATCGTGCTGCTGCGCAATGTCCCGGTCGAGGACGGAATGGTCACGCGCGTGGTGGAGTGGTTTGGGTTCGTGCGGGAAACGAACTATGGACGCTATTTCCGCATCCAATCCGTGCCGGAACCCGCCAGTCTCGTCCATACTCGGCAGGGCCTCTTGCCGCATACGGACAACCCCTACCGGCGTCCGGTGCCGGGGCTGCAACTGCTGCACTGCATGTACAACGAAGTCGAGGGGGGCGAGAGCATCTTCGTGGACGGATTGCAGGTTGCGGCCGAGTTGGAAGCGGATGCCCCGGAGGCGTATCGAGAGTTGACTCGCCACCCCGTCACATTCCGCTATCGCGATTCACAGAACGACTTGCAGGCGACCCGCCGCATCATTCGGTGTGACTCGCTGGGTCGAATTGTGGCGATCCACTACAGCCCTCGCTCCATTCGACCGCCTCATCCGCAGTATGGCGATGTGTCCATGTTCTACGAGGCGTATCGCCAGTTCGCTCAGCGCGTCGCGGATCCCCGCTTGCAGCATCGAAACCGCTTCCAGCCCGGTGATCTGCTGATCTTCGACAACCATCGATTGTTGCACGGCAGGTTTCCGTACCAAGCCGAAGGACGTCGCGAGTTGCAGTGCTGCTACGCGGAGAAAGATGGATTTCTCAGCACCTTGCAAATGCGCCGCTGGCCTAGGCCGCGCGGTCGGAAAAGGGGTCAGGTCCCAAAAGCCGGAACGGCCCTTCGGGTGCTGTGCACTCTTGGGACCGGCCCCCTTTCCGACCGGCCCCCGACCGGCCCCCTTTTCCGGACGCGGCCCGCGTTCAGAATTCGGCGTTGCCGGGTGTCCGCGGGAAGGGGATCACATCGCGGATATTCGCCATGCCGGAGATGAATTGGACGCAGCGTTCCAGTCCCAGGCCGAAACCCGCGTGCGGGACCGTTCCGTAGCGGCGGAGATCCAGATACCACCAATAGTCGTCGGTATTCAGGCCTTGTTCCTGCATGCGGGATTCGAGCACGTCCAAGCGGTCCTCACGTTGACTTCCGCCAATGATCTCGCCGACTTTCGGCACCAGGACGTCCATGGCTCGCACCGTTTTGCCATCGTCCCCGACTTTCATATAAAACGGTTTGATTCCGCGGGGATAGTCGTACAGGATCACGGGCCGGCCAAAGTGTTTCTCGGCAAGATATCGTTCGTGTTCCGACTGCAGGTCCGATCCCCACTCCACGGGATACTCGAATGACTCGCCGCTGGAACCGAGGATCTGGATCGCCTCGGTATAAGGCAACCGTACAAACTCGCTCTGGACGATGCCTTCCAGCGTCGCGAGGATCGAATCATCGATAAACTGGTTGAAGAACTGCATGTCCTCGGCAGCATCTTCCAGCGCGTCGCGAAAGATACGCTTGAGAAACGCTTCGGCCAGGTCCATGTTGTCGTCCAGATCGTAGAAGGCCATTTCCGGCTCGACCATCCAGAACTCCGCCAAGTGCCGCGACGTATTCGAGTTTTCGGCGCGGAACGTGGGGCCGAACGTGTAGACTTTGCCCAGCGACGTGGCGAAGATTTCGGCCTCCAGTTGGCCGCTGACCGTCAAGAACGTGGGGCGTTCAAAAAAATCCTGGCGATCGTCGACCTTGCCTTCGACGCGGGGCGGGTTCGCCAGATCGAGTGTCGTGACGCGAAACATCTCGCCGGCGCCCTCGCAGTCACTGCCGGTGATGATCGGTGTATGAACGTACAGGAAGCCGCGTTCCTGGAAGAACTGATGAATCGAGCGGCTGACGACGTTGCGGACTCGCATCACCGCGCCGAAGGTGTTCGTGCGAGGGCGTAAGTGAGCCCATTCGCGGAGCTTTTCGAACGAGTGCCGCTTTTTCTGGAGCGGGTATTGTTCCGGATCGGCCCAGCCGTGCACCACAATCCGCTCGGCCAAGAGCTCGGTCGCCTGGCCTTTGCCACTCGATGGCTTGACCTCGCCCGTGACGGAGACGCTGCAGCCGGCCGTCAGCCGTTTCACATCGGACTCGTAGTTCTCAAGCTGACCGTCGGCGATGACCTGGATGTTGCCCAGGCAGGAACCATCGTTGAGCTCGAGAAATGAAAACCCGCCTTTGGAATCGCGCCGAGTTCGAATCCATCCCTGCAGCAGGACCTGCTGCCCAATGGCCGTCTCCTGCCGCGCCTGTCGGACCTGCATTTTTTCCATGTTGCTGCCTTCGCGTATGTTGTCACGGCCTAGTACGAGACGGGACGGCGGCCTTTCAGGGCGAATCCGAGTAGGACGAGCACCACGTAGACAACGGCCACCAGGATCACGACGGTCCCGGCTTGCGGATCGGCGGCCTTCTCGCGGATCGCCGCGATCGCGGCGGCGATCGCCCCCAGCACGGAAAAGCCCATCAGGACATTCCAGGTCACCCGTCTCGCGCCCGGCGGCTTTGCCTCGCCCATCAGCCGATCGTTGTTCATCATCATCAAGAAGGTGACGTAGGCAATTGGAAGCAGCATCATGCCGAAGCTGGAGGCGAGGATCGCGAGCCACAGTTTGGCCTCGCCGTCCCACACGATCGGCCACAGCGCCCCGCAGATGCCGGCGATCAGACAACCGATGACATGCGGCGTTCCGCCCAGGGGTTGGTCAAACATCTCGCAGAAGGCGAACCCGTTGATCAACATCAAGATGATGATCGTCGAGAAACCCATCGCGAAGATCCCGATCCCAAATACCAGATTGGCGCGCTGGGCTCCGAGCAACGGCGCGAGGGCCTGCGAAAGCTGAAATGCATCGCGTCGGACGAGCGAGGCGGCCACGCGCTTCTCCGCCAGTGGCAGACTGGCCATCCGAGCCAGTTGTTCGTCCTCCGACAAGCTTGCCCAGGCATCGCCAAGTTCGGCCGCCATCCGACCCTCAATCAAGGGTCGCGCCTTGCCAAACACATCACTTTGCTCGCATCACCGCTGCGTCATCGCTCAAGAAGTCGTGATCGACCCGAGCGTGAAATGTCGCGGCCGAAGCGATCACGACACAACTGGTGACCAGGATGTAAGGAATCGCCATCCCCGTGCGAGAGATCAAACCGCGCCAATCCGCGAAACGTGGCGTCCCAGCCTCGATTCAGCAACGTGTAAGGCATCAGAAACGTCATGTTGATTCCGACCGCGGTCGCCGCCGCTCCGATCATGACGGCCCGCTGTTCCGTGACCAACTTGCCGGTCCAGTATTGGCGCACGACGTCCGGAAGTCCCGTCAGCAGCTCGCTCAATTGTCCCGCCGGCTCGTTCCAGCTCTGCAGCCTCGGCACAAAGCCCGCGAAGATCTCGCTCCAGTTCAGCTGTCCTTTCGAGGCGAGCAGGCCAACGACGCCGACAAAGCAGATCACGATCATCCCCACCAGGCCCTTCAGCAGCCAGTCGAACGCCTTGGCCGCCAAACCCCGCCGGCTGTTCAACGTCACCGCGATCGCCGCCGCGGCCAGCAGGACCGCCGAAACCGATAGCTTGGACCTCAGGGACTCGTTCACGGTCGGCTCCCCGATCAGATTTCGCTGCAAGGCGGCGAAACAGAGGCTGAATTGGGGCATGCACCAGATCATGTTGGCCATGCACGTCGCCAGAATCCAACCCCAACCCAGCACCGGGTTGATGTGCTCGTTGATCGCTCGAAACGGTTTCTGCCCGGTTGAGAGCGTCACGTAGCTGATCGCCGACAACATGATGACGCCCATCACGATGGCGACCAACTGCAGCCAAATCAGGCTCGTCCCGCCCAGGATCCCCAGGAACAACGCTCCGGCCAACGAACCTCCGCCGAGCGTAATCGCACTTTGGAGCCAGCCGGGTCCGGACAACCGCGTGTAGATGAGCAACGTCGCCCCGGGTCCGCGTTGCTGCGCGTCCAGCAGCAGCTGCCGTTCCTGTTCGACGCGATTCGGTTCATTCTGCATTGCGAGACATCGCCCTTCGGGTCAGAGTAAAAAAGTGCGCCCAGCGGTGAGGCCGAAGAGGGGGCGATTCGCCTGGGTTGCCGATCTAGATTCCTTTCGAGGCCAGGTAACGCTCCGCGTCCAGTGCGGCCATGCAGCCGGTGCCGGCTGACGTGATCGCCTGGCGGTAGTAATCGTCGGCGACGTCGCCGGCCGCGAACACCCCTTCGACGCTCGTGAATCGTGCGAAACGGAGCGGTCCACTTGAGGTACCCTTTTTCGTTCATTTCCAGCTTGCCCTTCAGGAAGTCGGTATTCGGCGTGTGACCGATGGCCAGAAACATGCCGACGGCGGCCAGCTCCCGCGACGTATCATCCGCGGTCGATTGCAGTCGAACTCCGGTCATCCCGTGTTCGTCGTCCCCCAGCACCTCGGCAACGGTATGATTCCAAACCAGCTCGATCTTACTGCTGGAGAGCGCTCGTTCCTGCATGATCTTCGAGGCGCGCAATTGATCGCGTCGAACTACCATGTACACTCGTTCCGCATACTTGGCCAGGTAGGTCGCTTCTTCCACCGCCGAATCGCCGCCCCCGACGACCACCAACGGTGCGTTGCGGAACCGCGGCAACGCCCCATCGCAAACGGCACAGGCGCTAACGCCGCGATTCTTGTAGGTCTCTTCGGAGGGGAGTCCGAGGTAATTCGCTCGAGCTCCGGTCGCGATAATCACCGTGTGCGTTTCCACCCAATCGCCGCTGGCGGGTTTGACTTTGAGCGGCAGGGACGAAAAATCCACTTCGACGATGTCGTCACCGACAATCCGAGTGCCGAAATTCAAGGCCTGCTGCTTCATCAACTCCATCAGCTCAACGCCCTGGACGGCGTAATGGGGACGCCCGTCTCGTTCGTGGCCTTTCGGAGCGGGGGGAAGATTCCAGTGGCGGTCTTTGTCGACGGCGCTCTCGACAAACGCGCGAATGTCGCCGGCCGGAAAGCCCGCGTAGTTTTCGACTTCGGTCGTGTAGGCCAAGCTGGCCCAGTGGGATCATGTCGGGCTTGACCGTGCCTTCAAACAAGAGCGGTTTGAGGTCGGCCCGTGCCGCGTAAATTGCGGCCGACCAGCCGGCCGGCCCACTGCCAATGATCACCAGATGTTCAGCCACGTCGTTGATCCCTGTCGGAGGTCCGTGTGTTCCAAGTCCGCCCCTGGCGGCGACGAAGTCCACCATTATAAGAGTGTCGCCAGCCACGTCCACGGCCGCGCGACTACCCCCGCGCGGCTGGGCCTGATAGGATGAGGCTTCGGGCAGGATCGCTCGAGGCGACGGGGAAACGCCCTCGAGGCGACGACGAAACGCGGTATTCGCGCGACGCGTTGGCGCGTCGAATTCTTCGCATCACGACGACTGCCACTCGAAATGGTTCCTTTCGCGAGCCGCCGGTTCGCACGACTTCCAAACGGATAACCCACGATGGCATCGCTGACCACTTTGCTTGTCGCCGCTGGTTCTTTCTTCGGCTTTATCGTGGCCTATTTCACGTACGGCCGCTGGCTGGCGCGGCACGTCTTTCAGCTGGATCCGAATGCGGAAGTGCCAAGCCACCAGTTGCGGGATAACGTGGACTACGTGCCCACGAATCGGCAGATCATCTTCGGCCACCATTTTACGAGTATCGCGGGAACCGGCCCCATTGTCGGGCCCGCGATCGCCGTATTCTGGGGTTGGCTGCCGGCGCTGTTGTGGGTCCTGTTTGGTTCGATTTTCGTCGGAGCCGTGCACGACTTCGGCGCGCTGGTCGTCTCGCTCCGCAATCGGGGACAAACGGTCGGCGAAATCGCCGGCCGAGTCATCACGCCTCGATCGCGCATCCTGTTCCTGCTGATCCTGTTCGCCGCCTTGACCGTCGTGCTGGCCATTTTCGGGATGGTGATTGCCAATATCTTTGCGTTTTATCCCGAGACGGTCCTCTCCGTCTGGATCGCGATGCCCCTGGCCATGGCGATCGGACTGTGGAGCCATCGTCGAGCCGGACACCTGCTCTGGCCCTCGCTGGCATGCCTGGCGATCGTGTACGCCTCGATCTATGTCGGTGTCGAGTATCTCCCGGTCAAGGTCGTCCAGTCGGCCGGAAGCGACGGGATGAAGTGGACGGACACGGTCGACGTGCGGCTGGGAGCCGGGTCGTCGGAGCGAACCATCATCTCGGGTCTGCCCTCGGTCAATCCGATCGTGACTTGGACCGGCGTCCTGATGGTCTACTGTTTCTGCGCCTCGGTGCTGCCCGTCTGGCTGCTGTTGCAACCGCGAGATTACATCAACAGTCATCAGTTGCTGGTCGCCCTCGCGATGTTGCTGGGCGGGATCGCCGTCGCGGTCGCAACGGGCCGCGCGAATCTCAGCGCGAGCACGCCCGCCGTCGTCGCCCAAGCCGATCTTCCCGCTCACACTCCGCCCATGCTGCCCTTCTTGTTCATCACGATCGCCTGCGGCGCTTGCAGCGGCTTTCATTGCCTGGTCAGTAGCGGGACCAGTAGCAAGCAGGTGGACAACGAGCGGGACGCACAATACGTCGCCTACGGCTCGATGCTGTTGGAAGGCGCGCTGGCCGTGATCGTGATCTTGGCCTGCACCGCCGGGGTTGGCATGGGCCTTTTCGAAAAGCAGACCGACGGACGCTACGTGATTCAACAGAGCGCCCAGGGTGAATCACTGGTCCTGAGCGATGCCTGGCGGACGCGGTATCGGCAGGACAGCGATTGGAACAACTTCAAACTCCGCGATACGGTCGGAGCCTTCGTGGAAGGGGGCGCGAACTTCCTGTCCGCCCTGGGGATTCCCCTGCGACATGGAGTTGGCATTATCGCCACCTTGGTGGCCTGCTTCGCCGCCACCACGCTGGACACGGCGACCCGGCTCCAGCGGTACGTCATCCAGGAACTCGCCGGGACCTTCCGCCTCGCGCCACTCCAGAACAAGTACGGCGCGACGACGCTCGCCGTCACGCTCGCGATGTCCGTCGCCCTGCTGCGGGCTCCGAACGGTTCCCCGGGAACCGGCGGCCTGATCCTTTGGCCGCTGTTCGGGGCCACCAACCAATTGCTCGCCGGCCTGGCCTTCATGGTCACCGGACTGTATCTCTGGCGGCGCAGCAAGCCGACGCTGGCCGTCTTGTTGCCGATGAGCCTGATGCTGGTCCTGCCGGCATGGGCCCTGCTGCTCCAGATGTTCGCCCCTGAAACCGGATGGTGGCAGCAAGGCAAGTGGCTGCTGTTGGCGTTCGGCGCCCTGACGCTCGGACTGCAGATCTGGATGGTCGTCGAGGCCGTCACCATCTGGCCGCGTGTGCACGGCGTGCTGGAGGAACAGCTGCCGCCGCTGAAGTCACGCCGCGCCGTGCCGGAACCCGCCCTGGCCAGTGGACGATCGTGAGCGTGGGGCGATGCTGCGGGCGCGTTCGGAGAGGGCTTGGCCAACCTCGGGAGGACAGGCCTCCAGCCCGGGAGCCGCGCCGTCCCGAAGGCGCTAGTGCTTTGTCACAGCTGAAATTGAGGGTTGGGTGGCCGGGGTCGAACGAAGTGAGCCCCCGGAAAATTGCGGTCTGGGGGCTCACTTCGTTCGACCCCAGGCACCCCAAAATCAAGCTGTGACAAAGCACTAGGCGGATTTTGAGACGAGGGCGATCGCGCGGCGACCTTGGGCCGCACCCGGGCGAGCTTTGAAGGTGGGTCGCCCGTCGACCGAAACGTCGATCAAGCCGTCGATGTCCAGATCCGACAACAGGACGTCGCCGACGCGCAGGTTGTCCAGTTCCGTGGCCGAGATGGATTCGGCGTCGAAGTAGGCGGTCAGTTCCGCTTCGCCGTCGGTGCCCGGCAGAAGCTGGAGTGCGGCCGCGTCGCCGCCGTGAAACTCCCCGACCAACAGCTTGTCGACAATCTTGCGAATCGCTCGATGCGGCAAACAAAGCGTCAACTCGCCCGATTGCTCCGCCACTCGCGCTTGGAAGGTCAACGTCGCGACGCCCTCCCCCGGAGCGACGACGCGCACGCGTTGCGCCTGGCTCTCGATTCGCTCGATCGAAAGATTGACGGCGAGCAAGGGTTCCCAGGCATCATGCAGTTCGTCCAATAACATTCGGACCACACGCTTGGCCAACCGCTGCTCAAGCTCGGTCGGCGGGCGTTGGGGCAGTGGGAAGGCCTGCTTTCCTCCGCCCAGCAGACAATCCAGAATCGGGTACAGCAACGCCGGGCTGAGATCGAGCGCAAGGTTCGACGGCAAGGGAGCCGCCGCCAACACGAAATAACAGGTCGGATTCGGACGGCTAAAGGCGAATTGGCTGAAGGCCATCGACCGCACCTCGGTCAATTGGACCTCGACCAACCGTTGCAGCCCGCGCGACAAGGTATCGGCAAATCGGTTGGCGACATCCTGATGAAACGATTCCAAGACGTCCAACTGCCGCCGGATTTCGGCCGGATCCTGCCGGTCGTAGCCCCACCGACCCGCGGGCTCCGTCGCGTCACCCGCCCCCTGAACTGCCTCGGGCGTCGAGGTCTCCGCTTGCAACAAAGCCAGTTCTTCGGCGCTTAAGTCGTGGTCATCCATGACGTGATCCCCTTTGCGGCTGCTTGCGTTGGTTGTTGGCCGGTGGATGTCGGGTAGGCGGCGACGGCAGCGCTGGTTAAAGCTCACGAGGTCAACGGACTTGGCCATTGCCCTCGACGATGTACTTGTAGGTCGTCAGTTCACGCAGACCGCAAGGTCCGCGGGCATGGAACCGATCGGTGCTAATGCCGATCTCCGCACCCAAGCCAAATTCACCTCCGTCGTTAAAACGCGTACTCGCATTCACCATCACGGCACTGCTGTCGACACGGGCGGTGAACTGGCGGGCGTGGTTGAGGTGATTCGTGACGATGGCGTCCGTGTGCCCGGAACCGTAGGCGTTGATGTGCTCGATCGCTTCCTCGAGGGAATCGACGACCTTGACGGAAATAATGGGCCCCAGAAACTCGGTGTGATAGTCTTCGTCCGTGACCGGCTTCGCGTTCGGCAGCAGGTCGCGCGTCCGTTGATCGCCCCGAATTTCAATCTGATACGGCTGAAACGACTGCTCCAGCATCGGCAGAAACTGCGGGGCCACGTGGGCGTGAACCAACAACGATTCGGCCGCGTTGCAGACGCCCATTCGTTGGCATTTGCTGTTCACCGTGATCTCGACGGCCATCTGCAGGTCGGCTTCACGATCGACGTACACGTGGCAGTTGCCGTCGAAGTGCTTGATCACCGGCATTCTGGCTTCGTTCGCGACCCGGCGAATCAGCCCCTCGCCGCCTCGCGGAATGGCGACGTCGATCAAGTCGGACAGGGCCAGAAAGTGACGAACCGCCTCGCGATCTCGCGTTTGGACCAGCTGAACCGCGTCCGCAGGAAGACCGCATTCCGCTGCCTGCTGCTGAATGACTTGAACGATCGCTTGGCTTGAATGAGCCGCTTCTTTGCCGCCGCGCAGGATGACCGCGTTGCCGCTCTTGACGCAAATCGCGGCCGCATCCGCCGTCACATTCGGACGGGACTCGTAAATGAAAAACACGACGCCCAACGGCACGCGGACTTTGCTGATCCGCAATCCGTTCGGTCGGATCGTCGACTCCATGGTTTCCCCAATCGGATCCGGCAGCATCGCGATCTGCTCCAGGCCCTCCGCAATCGCCTCGATCCGTTCCGCGGAAAGCGTCAGCCGATCGACCTGAGCCGAGGTCAATCCGTAGTCCGGGGCGGCCGCCAGATCCCGCTGGTTTGCCGCCAGAATCGAAGCGGTCCCCGCCCGCAGCGCCGCGGCCGAACGGCGCAGCCAATCATTTTTCTGTTGGCCCGTCACCTGAGCCAGCTCGACCGACGCCGCCTGAGCTCGCTCGGCCACCTGTCGGCAATACTGTTGCAAATCGGTCTCGGGTGCAATCGACATCGTCACGATCAGATCCGGGGTTAGTGAGCGACTGGGCTGCGGCGACGCCGCCGGCGCGAAGTATTTGGCAAGCCGCATTCGGCGTCAAGTAGGAATTATCTCGAACCTCGACTTGGAGGCGAGGGCATTTTGGTGTGCATGGGTCACGTTACTTGCTGCTGAGCTGGGTCGTCGCGTGGTGGGAGAGCTGGGATCAGGGGGTCGCAAGCCCAGCGGCCCCCCGTCCGCTTGACTGCCGCGTGTCGGTGTCCGGCCGCCTGAGGCCTCATTGGGCCAGGAGTCGCTTGGATTCCTCCAACACGAAAGCGACGTCCATGAACGGTTCGAAGCTGATATCGTGCCAGCGAATCCGACCTTCCCCGTCGATCAGAAACGTCCCGTGCAGCGGCTGATCCTCGAAGTCGTCGAAGACGCGATATTGGCGGAAAATCTCCAGTTGCGGGTCGGCCAGCAGCGGAAAGGGAATGTCACCGCCGTCGTAGTTGGCGAGCGACTTTTGGAGTCCTTCGGCGTCGTCGGAGCTGATGGCGACCAGTTCGATGCCCGCGTCGCGAAACGCCTGGTATTGCGGCCCGAAGGCATGCAGCTGTTCGGCGCAGTGCAAGCAACCCCAGCCGAGGTAAAAAATCACGACCACCGGCTGACCACGATAGTTGTCCAGGGCGAGTTGTTCGCCGCGTGCCCCAGGTAGGCTCCAGCTAGGGGCCGGCGTGGGTTCCCATCGGAAGGGACCGAGTGAATCGAGCGGGGGACGCTGGCCAACGTCCGGTGCCGCTTGGGCGGCGACACGATAGTCGCGGGGCCAATCCAACTGGGCCACGAGGGGTGCCAGGCGCGCAAAGGGTGCCACGTCCGGGTCCAGGTAGGCTGATCGCTCGCGCAGCTGCTGCATGGTCTGGCGAGCTTGATCCAGTTGGCCGGCTTGCCATTGGACGTAGGCCAGCTGAGCCAGCGGGAGAACCTCGTTTTCGTGCGACTTCACCTGTTTCGTCAGCAGCTCCAGCGCCTCGTCCGGCTTACCAGCTCGCATCTGAAACTGGGCGAGTTCGAATTTCTCGTAATCGCTGGCTTTTTTCAATAGCTCGATCGCCTGCGCCCAATCCTCGCGGCTGGCGGCCAGGTAGGCGTCGATTTCGTTCAATCCCCGTTCGGCGCGGCGGATGTCTCCATCAAGGCGTCGCTGTGCCTTCTTGACTTCCTTTTCCGTTTCTTCCGCTGATTTGTTTTCGGCGACGGCGGCCGTTCTGGCTTCGGCACCGAGGCGTTCCTGTTCGGCCCGCTTATCGTTCAGCAGAGTTTCGACGTCGCCGCGCAGCGTTTGTCCGGCGTCGGTGCGACCGAGATGAAAGTTGGCTCGCGCGACGGCTCGCAGCCATTCCAGTTGAGACAGAAAATCGTCAGTGCGCGGCAGGACCGGCGTGTTCGCCAAGCGCAGCGTTTCCTCCCAGAGCTCGCCTTCGGAGAGAACCTGCAGCAGCCGCATTCGTCCGTAGTGCGAGCTGGTTCCGCTCTTCGACAACAGATTGTACTTCGGGTGGCGCGGAAGCTGGATCATGTTTTGAGCCAGATCCAGGGCATCGTGGATTCGTCCGACGAAGATCAAATCGCGAATCAACCATTCGTTGTTGTGGGCGAAATTGTGAATCTGATCGGGCAGCAGCTGGTCGTGCATCATTTGAGCGTGATCGGTGCGGGCGGAGGCCTCTTGTTGCCAGACGGCATCCGGATAGCGTTTGAGCCGCGAGTAGATGTGTCCGGGCATGTGCCACATGTGGGCGATAGCCGGGGCCGCTTGTCCGCAGCGGGCCGCCGACTCGAGCGCTCGCTCGGGCTTCTCGTAGTCCCAGAGGTGGATTCGGTAGTGGTGGACGGGATGCATCGGTTGGACTTCGAGAACCTGGCCGATCAGTGCGTCGACCGCCAGGAAACTGCGAATCTTTTGTTCGTTCCGACGTCCCTCCCAAAGGTGCAACGCGATAAACGCCTTGGCCTCGATGTCCTCGGGAAACTCATACACAATCGCCTCGAGATCATGCAGGTAGTCGTCGGACCCTTGCTGCGCGTCTTTCGCCTTGAGCAGTTTGGCAAGGGCCTTGATGTAGTGCTGCACGCGGGGCGAAGCGTGCTCAATCCGCTCCATTGCCTGTTCGGCGAACTTGGTTGCCCGCTCGCGGTTATTCGCATTCGCCATGGCCATGCCCCAGTACGCGGCGGCGCAGTCGGGGTCCAACGCGGCGGCTTGGCGAAACGACCGCTCGGCCTCGAAGTACCAGAATCCGTGCAATTGGCCTACCCCTTGATCGATGAACGCCTGGACATCCGCGTGGGGCGATTGGACCGGGAAGTGGACGATGCCCGTCCCTTGCATCCGATACGCTGCCTGACGAGGTCCTTCGTTAAACGCCTCGCCGTGCGACGAGTGTCCCGCAGGTAAGGAGGTGGATTCCGAATCTTCGGCGGCCGATGCCGGCTCGGTCGTGTCCGCCGCTCCGGCCTCGTCTGCCTGCGCACTCTCGGCTGGCACGTCCTGAACGCGCGGGTCGGCGGAAGCATCGGCGGGTGGGTCGGTGGCGGCTAACGGCGCGGGCGTCAGCGCCGGCGGCGCTTCCGCGCGTGCCGGAAAGGGCAGGCAGAAGACCAAGACCATCCAGCCGAGGGTCCGAGCCAGCGGGCCGCGGGGATCGATTTTCAAAGGTTCGGTGGAAGCTTTCGCGGGGAGGAATTTTCGCATGATGATCCAGTGGCGGGCCGGGGGTGACCCATCCAAACGAGATGCAGGCAGTCGAATGCGAGGAATCGCATTCGAACGGCGGGGAGGCGGGTTACGGGCCGGGGCAATCCGGGGGGCGGCGCGACCGGCGACCCCGATTCTACCAAAAGCGACCTCGTCTTGTCTGCCGAGTCGAACGATGTTCCGGCGAGCGACCAAGCCTATGATTATACTGTCGCGAGTGGACCAAGCCGGATCCGGCCAGGATCGCGGGTCCACGGATCACGAACCAAGAACGTTCAGAGCTTCACGCCCCGAGCCCATTCGGGCACGGCTGGCCTGTCAAGAAGGATTGACCATGCAGAATCGTTGGACTACTCGCGGAATGTGGCGAGTCGGTAGGGTCCTGTTCGCCGTGTCGCTCGGTCTGTCGACGTTGCTTCCCCGGTTGCAGGCTGACGGTGCCGACCCGACGGCCGAGGATCAGGCCAACTTGGCGGCTGTCGGAGAATCCCGGTTGTTGACGGGGATTCGACAGCTGACATTCGAGGGTCGCCGGGCGGGAGAAGGGTATTTTAGCCGTGATGGCCGCCAGATGGTTTTTCAAAGCGAGCGGGACGCGGAGAATCCCTTCTTCCAGATCTTTCTCCTGGATTTCACCACGGGCGATCTGACGCGCGTCTCCCCCGGCTACGGCAAGACGACCTGCGCCTGGATTCACCCGGACGGCACCAAGGTGCTGTACGCGTCCACGCAAGATGATCCCGAGGCCCGGCAGAAGCAGGCGGCTGAGTTGGCGTTGCGGGCGTCGGGTGAGCAGCGCCGCTATGCGTGGGACTACGACGAAAACTTCGACCTGTTTCGCTATGACACGAAGGACAAGAGCTACACGAATCTGACGCATCAGCGAGGTTATGACGCCGAGGGAAGCTGGTCGCCGGACGGGTCGAAGATCGCGTTCGCGTCGAATCGACGAGCGTACGAGGGTACCTTGACGGAGGCCCAGCAAGGTCGTTTGGAAATGGATCCTTCGTATTTCGTCGATCTGTTCATCATGGACGCCGACGGCAGTCATCTGAGGCAGCTGACCGACGTGCCCGGCTATGACGGCGGCCCGTTCTTCTCGCCCGACGGAACGCGCCTTTGTTGGCGTCGGTTTTCGGAAGACGGCGCCCGGGCCGAAATCATGACGATGCGGACCGACGGCAGCGATGTGCGCGCGCTGACGCATTTGGGTGCGATGTCGTGGGCGCCCTACTATCATCCCTCGGGCAAGTACCTCATCTTCGCGACCAACCTGCATGGGTTCGCCAACTTCGAACTGTACCTGGTGGATGTGTCGGGCGA
Organism: uncultured Planctomycetales bacterium; assembly: GCA_963826795.1. Taxonomy (GTDB): domain Bacteria; phylum Planctomycetota; class Planctomycetia; order Pirellulales; family Pirellulaceae; genus CAWGYT01. Next base: position 142,258 of record CAWGYT010000004.1, read on the forward strand.
ATCCGAGCCGGTGCGGGTAACGCTGACCGAAGGCTTTGACGGCCTGCCCGCGTTTTCTCCCGACGGCAAGCAGTTGGCCTGGACCAGCAATCGGACTTCCACGGGACAGTCGCAGATTTTTCTGGCCGAGTGGAATCACGAGCGCGCCTTGGAGCTGCTGGGGCTGACGGACGACGAACCGGGAGCGCGCATGTCGCTGGCGGCCCTGGCGGCGATGGAGTCCCTCCGCACGACGCAGCCCGATTGCTCGCCGCAGGACATTTTGCGGCACGTCGATTACCTTTGCCGGCCCGAGCTGCGGGGGCGACGAACCGGAACGATGGGCGAGCAACTGGCGACGGCCTACGCGGCGGCTTACTTGGATCAGATCGGACTCTCGCCGGCCGGTGACGACGGTTCGTGGTTCCAGCACTTCCAGTACACGTCCGGCGTCTCGCTGGGAGAAAACAATCGCTTGACGGTCGGCGAAATCGAGTATCGAGTGGGCGAGGAATGGTTACCGCTGTCGTTTTCCAACACGGGCGAATTCGCGTCCGCGCCGGTCGTCTTCGCCGGCTATGGCATCGCCGCGCCCAAGACGGACGATCAGGAGGAATACGATTCGTTCGTCCATCTGGACGTGAAGGACAAGTGGCTGCTGGTATTCCGGTACCTGCCCGAAGGCATCACACCGGAACGGCGTCAGCATCTGGCGAGTCATTCCAGTCTTCGTTTCAAGGCGATGCTGGCTCGCGACAAAGGCGCGCACGGCCTGATCCTGGTCAGCGGACCCAACTCGTCGGTCAAAGAGCAACTCGTGCGGCTGCAATTCGACGGGTCGCTATCCAGCTTCAGCCTGCCGATTCTCAGCGTTTCCGACGACGTCGCGGCGGCTTGGCTGGCCCATTCCGGCAAGTCGCTGCAGCAGTTGCAGGACCAATTGGACACGGGCGAGATGGTGATGGGCTTTGAACTGGACGGAACTCAGCCAGCCGCTCGGATTGATATCGAGCAGGTGACGCGGGAAGGTCGGAACGTGCTGGGACGCCTCCAGGTCGGTGATGTGCCGTCGGAACAGGTTGTCGTCGTGGGTGCCCATATCGACCATTTGGGCGAGGGCAGTCACAGTTCCTCGCTGGCCCGGCCAACCGAACGTGAGGGCGTTCACTGGGGTGCCGACGACAATGCGTCTGGCGTGGCCACCATGCTCGAGATCGCGCAGTGGCTTGCGAGCATGAAGGCGGAGGGCAAACTGGAGATGAAACGCGACCTCTTGTTTGCGGCCTGGTCCGGCGAGGAAGAGGGCCTGATTGGATCGTCGCATTTCGTCAAAACCTACGGCACAAACGCCGCGCCGGCGGCCGCGCGGGGAGCACGGCTGCCGCGGCCACGGAAAGCGAGAGGGCTTTGTATCCTCGGATCGCGGCCTGTTTGAATATGGACATGGTCGGTCGGCTCGACAAGAAGCTTATTTTGCAGGGAGTCGGTTCGTCGAGTGTCTGGCGGGGCGAGATCGAGCGGCGGAATGCCTTGCTGGGACTGCCCATCACACTGCAAGACGACAGCTACATCCCGACCGACGCCAGCGTCTTCTTTACCCACGGCGTGCCGATCCTGTCTGCCTTCACGGGATCGCACGAAGAATATCACACGCCCCGCGATACCCCGGACAAATTGAATTACGAGGGAGCAGCCAAAGTGGCTCGCTTGATGGGCTTGATGGCCCGCGCGCTGGCGATGGCCGATACCGCGCCCGACTACATCGCTCAGGCCGCTCCGTCGCAAGGCGAGACACGGGCACGACTGCGGGCTTATTTGGGAACGGTTCCTGACTACGCCGAGTCCGACGTGAAGGGCGTCAAGCTCTCGGCGGTGGCCAAGGGCGGACCCGCCGAATCCGCGGGAATTCGCGGTGGCGATACGATCGTCGAGCTGGCGGGCCGCACGATCGAGAATATCTACGACTACACGTACGCCATCGAGGCGCTGAAGATCGGTCAAGAAACGACCGCCAAAGTGGTCCGCGACGGGAAGGAAATTCAATTGAAGGTGACGCCCGGTTCCCGAGATTGAGCCGTCCGGGTCGCGGCGAGAACTTAGCCACACATCCGCGCCAGCTCGCGCACGTAATCGAGTGCCTCGTCGACATCCGGGACGGTCACGCCAACCTGCCGGCCTTGCTGGTCGCATCGAGCCAGCAGCAGCAGCTCCTCGTAGCTCTCGTTTTCGCGGAGCCGTCGCCAGGCGCAGCTCCCAACGTGCCGTCGCGCGCGGCTTGGCCTTCCATGTGATGCGCGATCAGCCACGCGGTGCGCGGCGTGACGAATCCGGCGAGGGCTTCCAGGCCCGCGCGCGTGTGATCTTGAGGATCGATCGCCTTACCGACATCGTGCAACAAGGCGGCCAACAGAAACTCCTCGTCGTAAGGCAATTCATCCCGCGCCAGGTCGAAGACCTGCAGGCTGTGGTAGAGCGCGTCGCCTTCGGGATGATACTTGCGGCTTTGCTTGACGTTTTCCAGCGGCAGAAGGAGCGCTTCGTAAACCTGAAAGCGATCGACCTGCTGCGATACCTCCGCGACCGCCTCTTCCAGATCCAGTTCCGGATATTCACGACGAAGCAGCATCTCGAGTTCAGCCTGGCTTGCCCGTTCGATCGGTTTGCCCGTGATCGAGCTCTTGAACACATGGTGGGCCATTTTGGACGGGTAAATCGTCAATTCCACGGGAAAGCGATCTTGCACGTGAATGTGGTGGTACATGCGCACTTCGCCCTGCTTGCGGACCTGCTTGTGTTCCACGTCCACGACCATGCCTTCGTCTTGCAGCGTGAGCGCCACGGCGGGAACGCTGTCGGCGAAGACATGCAGATCGATGTCCGACCCGCCCCGGACATGGCCCGTCAGCACGCTCCCTATCAGCCGGGGGCGGAATCGATGCAGGATGCGCAAGAAACGAAGGGCTTCCAGCCGCATCTCGCGTAATGTTTCCTCCCGCTGCGGTCCCTCATAGATGCGGGCCATCTGCTGAACCTGGTCGCGGATCTCCACGTTGCTGGGCAGGTCCATCGGCTTGACCCAGCCTTTGCAGATCTGCCGGGCTGCCTTCATCTTGGCTCGGTAGTACTCGGACTCCTGCCGTTGATAAAGCAACCGCGCCGCTTCCCAGGCAATCTGGCGTCGTAGTTTCGACTGCTGCATGGAACATGGGTGGCGAAGGATTTCGAAATTTAGCTTCCGAGTGTCGCCAGAACTCGCCGGGTGATTTAGGATAGACGCCTTGTCGTGTTCCCGCTCGATGACTCGTAGGACCTCGTCCCAGCGACGAACGAAGATGAAGCGTCTTTCCTCCGGTGGTGGTTGGCCTGCGATCCGTTATACGCTGCAGAAGGCCCGCGAGGTAGGTGGCTTCCTTCCGCTTTGGCGGGCGATGCGCAGCAAGAACGCGTGCAAAACGTGTGCCTTGGGGATGGGCGGGCAGCGTGGCGGGATGGTCAACGAGCGGGGCTCGTTCCCGGAGGTTTGCAAAAAGTCGCTGCAGGCGATGGCGGCGGACTTGCAGGGCGCGGTCCCGGCCGATTTCTGGACAACGTACTCGCTCGCTCAGCTGCGTCACTTTACTCCGCAGCAGTTGGAGCGAAGCGGACGGCTCACGACGCCCGTGTTGGCAACGGCCGACGGCGACTCGTTTCGGGCGATCGGCTGGGACGAGGCGCTGGAACGCATCGTCGATCACTTGAAACGCTCGACGCCGGACGAGACCTTTTGGTATTTCAGCGGGCGCAGCAGCAATGAGGCAGGCTTTCTGTTGCAGCTGTTCGCCCGCCTGTATGGCACCAATCACGTCAACAATTGCAGCTATTATTGCCACCAGGCCAGCGGCGTGGGGCTGTCGTCGAGTGTCGGAACGGGGACCGCGACAATCCAACTCGACGACTTGGAACATGCCGACCTGGTGTTCGTCATCGGCGGTAACCCGGCCAGCAATCATCCTCGCCTGATGACGTCCCTGAAGCACGTGCGACGCCGCGGAGGAGAGGTCATCGTGATCAATCCGGTCCGCGAAGTCGGATTGGTCAACTTCCGCGTTCCCAGCGACCCGATCAGCTTGCTGTTCGGCACTCAGATCGCGTCGCTGTACGTTCAGCCGCACATCGGCGGCGACCTCGCGCTGTTGACTGGCATTGCCAAGCGAACTGCCGAACTGACAGGCGAGGATTCCGCATTCTTGCAATCGCATTGCGAGAATTCGGAGGCTTGGTTGGCGCACCTGCGTGAGCTGAGTTGGAACGAGATTCACGCCAAGTCGGGCGTATCGGCGGCGGAGTTTCACGCAATTGCCGAGCGTTATTCGCGTGCGAAGAACGTGGTTTTCAGTTGGACAATGGGGATCACGCATCACGTTCACGGCGTGCAGAACGTGCAGGCCATCGCCAACCTGGCCTTGATGCGCGGAATGGTCGGCCGCCCACATGCGGGCCTGATGCCGATCCGAGGCCACTCGAATATCCAAGGCATGGGCTCGGTGGGAGTCACGCCGCAGCTCAAGCAGGCGATCTTCGCTGCCCTCGAGAGTCGGTGTGGCCTGAAGCTGCCCACAACCCCCGGCTTCGACACGCTGGCTTGTATCGAAGCGGCCGATCGAGGTCGCATGCAGGTCGGCTTTTGCCTCGGCGGAAATCTCTACGGTTCGAACCCGGATGCGCGCTTTGCGGCCAGCGCCCTGGCGCGGACCGAGTTGATGGTCTACCTGAATACGACGCTGAACACGGGTCACGCCCACGGGCTGGGAAAGGAAACGATCATCCTCCCCGTGCTGGCGCGCGACGAGGAACCGCAGCCCACGACTCAGGAATCGATGTTCAATTATGTCCGAATGAGCGACGGCGGGCCCCGGCGTCTGGCGGGACCGCGGAGCGAAATCGAGGTGATTGCGGAAATCGCCCACCGCGTCCTGGGCACGTCGGGTCCGATCGATTGGGCCGCTTTGAACTCCCCACGCGAGATTCGACAATTGATCGCGCAGGTGGTTCCCGGGTGGGAGGCCATCGGCCAGATCGATCTCACGCGGAAAGAATTCTACATCGGCAATCGAATCCTGCATGCACCGAAGTTTCCCACCGATTCGGGCCGCGCGCGGCTGCACTGCCATCAATTGCCAGTGCTCAACCAGGGCGAGAACCAGTTGCGGCTGATGACGGTGCGCAGCGAAGGGCAGTTCAATACCGTCGTCTACGAACAAGAAGATTTGTATCGAGGTCAAGAGCGACGGGATGTGATCCTCATGCATCCCGACGACCTGAATCGTCTGGGGCTGCGGCATGATCAGCCCGTCACCGTACGCAGTTCGGTGGGCAGCCTGCCAAACATCTTGGCGCGCGGCTACTCGGAGATTCGCTCCGGAAATGCCTTGATGTACTATCCTGAGTCAAACGTGCTCGTGCCGCGTCAGATTGACCCTCAGTCGCGAACACCGGCCTTCAAGTGCGTGTTGGTCGGAATCGAGGCCCAAGGAGGTGGCCGATAATGGAACGAGCCGATCGGGATTTCTCAACTCGAAACCCAGGCTCGAAATCCGAATTTGCTTTCTCGCTTCTCGTTGATTCACTCCGGTGTGAAACAAGTTCGTCCATTCGATTGGCTCCGGTACTTTCGTAACCATCCACTTCAGGGAACTCCGCGATGCAATACGATCTTCCTCCCGTTACGAAGCCTGCCAAGGCCGGTAAGCGCGATGTGTTGTTGGTCGCCAATGGCGACTTAAGGCTGTCAGCCAACCAGCAGTGTTGGGCGGCGCAGCACGAGATGGAGCAGGCGCTGGGGCACGCGGTTGCGGATGCCGGATATCAATTGGTCCGGGCTCATCCCTTCAAGGAGGACGAACAGCATGGCTTTATCGGGTCGCAGCGAGAAGGAATGCAGGTCTTCTCGCAAATCGATCCGCAGGCTCCGTTGATTGTTGCCGAGGCCGTCTGGCAGTATTCGCACCATCTGCTGCACGGCTTGATCACCCACGAGGGTCCGATCCTGACGGTCGCCAATTGGTCGGGCACGTGGCCAGGGCTGGTTGGGATGCTGAATCTAAACGGGTCGCTGACCAAAGCGGGCGTGAAGTATTCGACCTTGTGGGGTGAGGATTTCGCGGACCCGACGTTTCGCCGACAGCTGACGAAGTGGTTGGAGAAGGGCAAGCTGCGACATCCAACCGACCACGTCACGCCGCTTGACAAGTTGAAGGTCCCTTCCGGCGTCAGGCGGTTGGGCGAGGCGTTGGCGAAGCAGCTGCAGCGCGACAAGGCGATTATGGGGGTCTTCGATGAAGGCTGCATGGGGATGTTCAATGCCATTATTCCCGATCATCTGTTGAACCCGACCGGGGTCTACAAAGAACGGCTCAGCCAGTCCGCCTTGTATTACGAAACAACCCAGGTGTCGGACGCGGAGGCCGACGAGGTTCGCGCCTGGATGGAGCAGCGAGGGCTCACGTTCCAGACCGGGCCGAATCACGCGACCGATCTGACGGACGCACAACTTCGCCTGCAAACCAAGATGTATATCGCCGCGGTCCGAATCGCCGACGACTTTGGCTGTGCCACGATCGGAATCCAGTATCAACAGGGCCTGAAGGACCTGCTGCCGGCCAGCGACCTCGTCGAAGGGACGTTAAACAACACGGAACGGCCGCCGGTGCGGTCCCGAGACGGCCAGCGAGTGCTCTTCGACGGCGAACCGATCCCGCATTTCAACGAAGTCGATGAATGCGCGGGGTTGGACGGTTTGATGACCTATCGATTGCATCGTGCGATGGCCCAGCCGCCGGAAAATACGCTCCACGATCTTCGCTGGGGAGATCGCGATGCATCCGGCACAACCAATCAGTACGTCTGGGTACTGCTCATCAGCGGATCCGCTCCGCCAGCCCACTTTATTGGCGGATGGAGTGGCGCTTCCAGCCTGCGCCAACCGCCGATGTATTTCCCTAACGGCGGCGGTACGCTCCGTGGGATCTCGAAACCCGGCGAGATCGTCTGGTCACGCATCTTCATCGAGGACAAGCGTCTGAAGATGGACCTGGGTCGGGCCGAAGTGATCGGGCTGCCTCAGGAAGAAACGGAACGCCGCTGGCAGGCGACGACACCGCAGTGGCCGATCATGCATGCCGTGACCTACGGCGTGACGCGGGACCAAATGATGGCTCGGCACAAGAGTAACCACATTCAAGTCGCGTACGCGGACTCGGCGGAAAACGCCGATCGGGCCATGCTGGCCAAGGCGGCCATGGCCCAATCGCTCGGAATGGAGGTCGCCGTGTGCGGCACCCGGAAGAACGACAAGGCCTGGTAGGCCGCACGTCGTCTTGCCGCGTCACTCTGCCACACGTCACTCTGCCACACGTCACTCTGCCACACGTCACTCTGCCACACGTCACTCTGCCGCGGGCGGGCGAGCGGCCGAACGCGATCGAGAAGCAGTGTCCGCTTCGCGGAGCCGGACGCACAGCAGGCGTCCGCCTTGCGCCGTGTTGTCCCGCAGATAAAGGTGGCCTGCGGCGAGTGCCGGCAACGCGCGCGTCGTGGCCGAGCTGACTTGAGCCCGGGCGGATTCTCGATATCGCGTCGGATCGGCGTCGGCGAGGACCAGCGCACCGTCGACGGTCAGGATGGCCAGTCGATCGGCCGCTCGGATCAAGTGGGCGACCCCGAAATTTCGCTGGGACCACGCCACTTCACCGGTTCGCGCTGCGACACATCGCAGTTCCGCCGCTCCCAGATCCTCGCGACCGTGAATCCCGAATAGATGCGCTCGGTACAGGACCGGGGTGTTGTATTGACTGGAAAGTGTTTCGTCATTGGCCCAAACCGGCTTGAGATTCGGCGAATCAAGTTGCAACAGCGCGGCGCCGACGCCATAGCTGGCGGTGACAAAGGCCAGGCCGTCAAACACAATCGGGGTTGCCGCATTGACGGTCGGTCCACGGCGGCCAAACGGATGGCTGGCCAGGATGCGGCCGGATTTCGGGTCGACCAGCACAACGTTCAAGCGAGTGACGAATAAGGCTGCCGGCTGCTTGCCACTCAAGACCGTCGTGGGCGACGAATAGCTTGCCGGCTCGTCACCCGCCTGCCAGACGGTTTCGCCGGACGCGAGGCGAAGGGCGACGAGACCTGCGCCGTTGCGGCCACCCACATTCACGAGGACGTGATCGTCCATCACCAGCGGCGTGCTGCCCGCCCCGAAGTAGCCTTCATTGCCGCCAAAATCTTGATACAAATCGCGGGACCAAAGCGGGCGGCCGTCGGCCAGCGTGACACAGTGCAACACACCCGCGGCCCCGAAGACCAAGACGCGATCTCCAGCCACGACGGGCGCGCAGCGAGGTCCAGTATCGGCGTCCACTCCGCCTCGATAGCCCGCCTCGAAGTTTCGGCTCCACTGCACACGGCCGTTGTCTGAGGCGAGCACGTCCAGACGTTCTTGGTCGTCAGCGCGATGGAAGATCAGCACCTGCTGGCCGACGACGACGGGACCCGCGTAACCTTGGCCCAGCGGGTGGCTCCAGCGGGCCGATAGTTTCGCCGGCAGTGTCTCGGGCAGCGACTCGTCGACGGCCACGCCATCACGCTGTGGACCAAGCAGTTGGGGCCAGTCTCCGGCACGCGTCGAACAGGCCGTCAGCAGCAGCAGCAGGCCGACACGCGCGGCCGAGCGGCAACCGCGGGCGATTGGTTTCGAGAGTTGCGCTGGCGGGGAGAGCCGCCGGGGTCGTGAAGAAGCGTGCGGCTGCCGCCGCGCCCTTGAGTAGGCTGGCCTCATGCCGGGGTCGAATGGGCGATAAGTAATTTTGACCGGCATTGCATTGATCCCCACCGACTGCGGTACAATACGGGGCTGGGACGCGTGACGGTCGTCTCGCACGCGGAGTCCTGCAGCCTCGCGAAGAGCCTCATTGTAGACCCTGTCGGCGTTCCGGGTACCCAGCGTCACCATCCCCCATTCTCGTCCCTTGCCAGCCGAAACAGAGATCCCGTGGCGCGTCGATTTCGAATCTGGGGAAAGAAGCGGGGCGACCGTCGGACCGGATCCAAACTGTTCGGGACGGCCGGCGAAGCCCTGTTTTTCGGCGCGATGTTTCTGTTCGGTTCGATCGCCTTGGCCGCCCTGCTGACACCTCGCCCGCTGACGGCCGACGCGGATGCTTGGGCCGTCTGGATCTGGCTGGTCGGAATGGTGCTCGCCTCGCTGATCTTCATCGGCGCCGGCGGATTCATCTATACGCTGTTGCTGGTCGGGACGACGCCTGAACGTCGACGAGCCTTTGCGAAGCGAGCGACGAACATCGACCTGTTGACCGAGGCGCTCCCCTCTCCCCGAAATTTTCCAACCGTGCCTCGCGATGTCAATCTGACCAACAGCCCGGGAATCAAATTGGCGTATCGCCTACCGATCACGCGCTCGCCCAGTTGGCAGTTGCTGGCCGTTGGCGTGTTCAGTCTGATCTGGAATGGAATGGTCTCGATCCTGCTGGTGCTGGCCGTGCGCAAACATCTGTTGGACGAGCCCGATTGGTATTTGACCGTCTTAGTGATCCCCTTTGCGGCGATCGGCATCGCGGCCGTGTATTACTGGTTTCGGCTCCTGTTGCTGGCCACGGCGATCGGGCCAACCAGTCTCGAGATCTCCGATCACCCGATCTATCCGGGCCAAAGCTATCGTGTCTACGTCACGCAGGCCGGTCGCTTGCGCGTCAAGTCGTTGAGCGTGATGTTGGTTTGTGAAGAAGAGGCAACCTATCGCCAAGGAACGGATACGCGGACCGAGCGTCGACGAGTGTTTGAACAACAGCTGTCGGTGGGTAAAAATTTCGAGATCTTGCCGGAGATTCCCTACGAAGACGAGTTTGAGTTACAATTCCCAGCTGACGTGATGCACTCCTTCCAGACCGCTCACAACGCCGTGCAGTGGCGGCTGATCGTCCACGGGACAGTCGAGAAATGGTCCAGCTACGAGCGAATCTTCCCCCTCGTCGTTTATCCAGCGATCCGATCCAGAAAAACGATCGACGAGCCGTCCGTCGCATGATGGAACCACTGATCAGCATTCAGATCCAAGGGGATCGTCCGTATTTCGCGCGGGGGATGTGGTCGAGTGCGATTATCAGGTCGACGCCGTCCCGCCCGAAGAGATCGTCGCCGTGGAAGCCTCCGTCCTGTGGTACACGGAGGGAAAGGGGGGCGAGGACATGGGCATTCACTATTTCGAGCGGCGGATTCCGGTCGATGCCGACGGTGACTTGCGACAGTGGCGCCGCTTCCAGACGTCCCTTCCCAATAGCCCCCTGACCTATGAAGGTTCGATCATTCAGATTCGCTGGTGCGTCCGTGTTCGAGTTTTGATGCGACAGGGCAAGCAGTGCGTCTACGAGCATCCGTTTCGGCTGGGAACGGCGGGAATGTCGCCCCCATGACGTCGGCTCGAGGTTCCGATGAATCGCCGGACTTGCTGGCCTGCGCCGGTTTCGAGCCCACGTCGAGCTCGCACGCCCAGTTTCCCGGCTCAAACCCCTTCGCGACGCGATGGCTGCGCCCGGCGCGTGGCCCTTTCGGTTTTCGGGGGACGAAACGATCGATCACTTGGCGGACCGGTTGGACGCTGCCGGTGGGTGGGGGCAGATTGTGGGCCCGCACGGATCGGGCAAGTCGACCTTGCTGGCAACCCTGCTTCCGGTTTGCCGGATGCGGGGACGAGTGATCCGCCAGTTCGACCTGCGACGGGGTCAGCGGCGATTGCCGTGGGCGTCGACCGACCCCTGGGAGTGGTCGGCACGAACGCTGGTTGTGGTGGATGGCTACGAACAGTTGCGGTGGTGGCGCCGTTATCAGTTGCAGCGATCGTGCCGCCAGCGAAAGTGCGGCTTGCTGGTTACCTGCCATCGATCCCTGGGACTCCCGTGGCTTTGGGAAGCTCGCCCCGATGAACTTCTATTTCGGCAACTGGTGCGCGACCTGCTCGCCGCTCACCCCGTTTCCCAGCCTCTCTCCGAGGAGGTCCTTTCATCGGTCTGGCAACGCCATCAGGGAAACTTCCGAGAGGCATTCATGGAACTGTACGACCGGGTGCAGGACCCGCCTCGGCGTGGTCCTGCGACGCCTACCTAGTGCCGCGTCACCGCTTAGATTTGCGTTGGGACCTGCCCCCTTTTTCCAACGCTGCCCCCTTGTTCCAACGCACCGGCTAACCAGCTGTCGCTTCGAAGGTGATAGCGTCTGAGCAGGATAAAGGGTGTGCGAGGTGGACGCGACTCGGTTCGTCGAAGGATTCAAACGGGTTCGCGTGTTCGCTAAGGTTTGCCTGACTGCGTTTGGCGACAGCGTTCTCGTATCGCCAAGCACTTTTCTTGAATCCTTTTCTTTCCTCGCCGCATTTCGTGGCTTACGATTCCCCGAGGAGCGCAACTGCGCCTTCGCGACACGGGGAACGGAGGGGCCGTCGCGGAATGACTTCCGAATTCGATGGTTCACGGCAAAACGCTTCAGGCGAATCCAGGTGGCATTCAACGGTGGGTCGCTCCCGCCAAAACGCGCTGGGGTCGTCGTTCTCTCGTGGCTGTTATGGAAATCACTGAGTTGAAACGGAGCGGGAGAACGCAAATGGATCGCGCTTCCATCGGGAAGTTGACGTTGCTGGCCGGGGCTTGGATCGGAAGCCTGTTCGGACCGGAGGAATCCGCAGCCTGCTGCTTCAGCAATCTTTTCCGGCGGAATACGACGCCGGTGACGGCCTATTACGGAGCGACCGCGCCGGTTGCCGCACCTGCCGCACCTGCTGGCGGTTGCTGTGGGCCAGGCACCTGCGAGCAGACGGTGCTGCGCTATGTTCCCGAGGTGGCCTATCGGACCGTCTGGCAACCGGTACCCGTGACAACCTACCGTCGCACGGTGAGCTCAAATCCGACCACGGGGCTGCCGATTACCTGCACCCAACCCTGCACTTCGTACACGTACCAGGCTCGCCGAGTTCCCTACACGACGTTCCGTCCGGTCTATACCACCGAGCCGGTCACGCCGGCCGTTCCGACGGCACCAGTCGCCTCCCTGGGCTATGCGGCGCCCGCAAGTTACGCGGCACCGGCGACCACCGGCTGCACTGGCTGCTCGGCAGCGGCGACCAGCTGGACACCCACGCCGTCCACATCGGCCCAGCCTTACTATTCGACGCCTGAATCCACGACACCTTCGGCCGGCGCGACCCCGTGGGAACCTGTCCAACCGACGCCCAGTGCGGTTCCGGCTGACGGAGGTAATCAACCGCGTGCGAACGGAGATCCCGCCAACCAACCTCCCCGGATCCCGCCGTCGATCGATCCGGAAGTGAACGCCACCAGTTCACTGCGCACGATTCCGAGTATCCAGCGTCAGTATGCGGTTGATTCCAGCGGGTCGACGTCGCGGGGCGATCGCGGTTCCGCTCCCGCGGCCACGTCGCCATCCACGACACCGTGGAACACGATTCGGCCGACGTATGACGAACCACCCGCGGCCGAGGACCGCTGGTCGCAGAGCACGAGCACGGGGCAGGAGTACGCGGAGCCCCCACCACGATCGACGCTGCCCAACTACCATCTGCGTCCGCTTCCGAATCTGGACAGCCCGCCTCCCGCGTCGAATCCCGTGGATTCAACCGCGCCGCCCTTGCTGAACGATCCCCGCGACCGGACCGCTGTGACCATTCAGCCCATTCCAACACGATGGGCATCGACTCGGATCGCGTGGCCCGAACGGCAGGCCAGCTACCAGACCGAAGTCAAGTCGGAACGCGATCAGGCGCCCGCCGTACGTTCGCTGGATGCTCCCCGTCGACTCGATCCGCATCGGATTCAACTGCAGCGGTTTGATTCTGATTCAAACCCGCCCGAGGCACTTCCCCGGGAAGAAGGCGGCTGGCGATCGGCCCGCCGCTAGCGCTGTGTCACAGCTTCGCACTTTTGGGACCTGACCCCTTTTCCCAACCGGCCCGAGCGACCGATAGGCAACTGGTCAGCTGAACCCGACTGCACGATAATCAAGGCTCTCTGCGGCGCTTGAATCTCTTCGTGAAGCTCGGTGACCATGCCTGCGAATCTGACTGCTCAGTACTTAAAGGCGGAGGAGGCCTACCGCCGAGCGACGACGCCCGAGGAAGAGCTGCGTTGCCTCCAGGAGATGCTGCGGGAGATCCCCAAGCATAAGGGCACGGACCACCTCCAGGCCGAGCTGAAACAGAAGATCAGCAAGACCCGCAAGGAGGCCGAGGCGCAGGGCAAGTCGGGCAAGAAAGGCCACGGCGTTCGCATTCCGCGGCAGGGTGCCGGCCGCGTCATCTTGATCGGCGGGCCGAACTCGGGCAAGAGTCAGCTGCTGGCGGCGTTGACGCGAGCCACCCCTGAGATCGCACCGTATCCGTTCACGACCCGTGAGCCGCAGCCGGGCATGATGCCCTGGGAAGACGTCATGGTCCAGCTGATCGATACCCCTCCGATCACGGAGGACATTTTGGAAACGTTTCACCAGGGGCTGATCCGCGGCGCCGATCTGGTCCTCTTGATGGTGGACCTGGCGAGCGACGACGGCGTCGAACAGTGTCAGGCAGCGATCGATCGCCTGAACGCGACGAAGACCCGTCTCGGAAAGGAATCCTATTTGGATGAAAACGATCTGGGCCTGAGCGTTACGCGTACGTTTCTTGTTCTCAATAAGATCGACGACCCGGATGCCGAAACGCGGATCGAATTGCTGCACGAGTTGTGTGAGTTGGACTTTCAGGAGTTTCGGGTCTCGGCTCTGCACGGAACCGGCCTGGAGGATCTCCGGAATGCGATCTACCAGCGTCTGGATGTGGTGCGGGTGTACACGAAGCAGCCGACGAAGAAGGACCCGGACTACGATCGGCCGTACACGATTGGTCGAGGCGGAACGGTGGCCGAAGTGGCGGCGATGATTCACAAGGATTTTGCCACGAACCTGAAATTCGCTCGCATATGGGGTTCCGACGTCCATCCCGGAACGACGGTCAAGGGCGACTACGTGCTCCACGATAAAGACGTGATTGAGTTGCACACCTGAGCGAGATCGGATTGCCGAAGATGAACAATGCGAAAGTCGCGGACGCCTTCGACCAGATTGCTGATTTGCTGGAGTTCCAGGACGCCAATCCGTTCCGCGTCCGAGCCTACCGCAAGGCGGCCCGCACGATTCGAGATCTGTCGGAACCGGTTACCGCGATTGTGGCCGACCCCGATCGCGAGCTGACCGACATTGACGGAATCGGTAAGGATCTGGCTTCCAAGTGCGAAACACTCGTCTTGACCGGCGAGCTTCCCTTTCTCGACGAACTGCTCGAGGATACGCCCAAGTCGGTACTGGACCTGCTGCGGGTCCCGGGACTCGGTCCCAAGAAGGCCGCCGCCGTCTTCCACGAACTGGGGGTCTCGAACCTGGATCAGCTGCGCGAAGCCTGCGTGGCAGAAAAAGTCCGCGAATTGAAGGGCTTTGGGGTCAAAACCGAGCGATCGATCCTCGACGGCCTGGAGATTGCGTCGGCGGCGGCCAAGCGACTGCTGTGGGCCGAAGCGGACACGATTGCCCAAAGTCTGGCGGCACATCTGCGCGAACTGCCCGCCGTCGAGCACCTCGAACTCGCCGGCAGCTACCGGCGCGGGAAGGAAACCGTCGGAGATCTGGATCTGCTGGTCACCGCCACCGAAATCGGCGCCGTCATGGATCGCCTCGCCGAATTCCCGGACTTGGCCACGGTGATCAGCCGAGGTGACACAAAAATGTCGGTCCGTCTGGAAAACAGCTTTCAGGTCGACCTGCGTGTCGTCCCGGCGGAATCCTTCGGCGCGGCACTGCAGTACTTTACTGGTTCGAAGGACCACAACGTCGTGCTCCGAGGGCTCGCCAAACAACGAGGCCTGAAGATCAATGAGTACGGCGTGTTTCGCTCGGAGACCGACGAGTACGTGGCGGGCCGCACCGAGCAACAGGTCTACGCCGCCTTGGACTTGCCCCTCTTTCCGCCCGAACTCCGCGAAGCGAGGCAGGAGTTTGATTGGGCCCAGCACGATGAATTGCCCGTGCTGATTGAAGTCGACGATATCCGCGGCGACCTGCACATGCATACCAATGCGACCGATGGAAAGGCGTCCATCGAAGAGATGGTGAAGGCCGCGAAGCAGCGTGGCCTGAAGTTCATTGCCATTACCGATCATTCCCAACGCGTCAGTATGGCGCGCGGGCTGAATCCAGAACGCGTCCTACAGCAGTGGACTCGAATCGATCAACTGAACGCGGCCGAGGAAGGCGAGTTCGTGATTCTTAAGGGAATTGAGTGCGACATCTTGGAAGGTGGCGGGATGGATCTGCCCGATGAGATTCTCGCTCAGGCCGACTGGGTCCTCGCCAGCGTGCACTATGGCCAGAAGCAATCCCAGGCGCAGATCACGGAGCGGATTTTGGGAGCGATCGAGAATCCCTACGTGCACGCGATCGCGCACCCCACCGGTCGGCTCTTGAATCGTCGCGAGGCCTACGATGTGGATCTCGACGCCGTCTTCCAGGCCGCTCGACAGCACAACAAGCTGCTGGAATTGAATGCGAATCCCCATCGCTTGGATCTGGACGACGTCCACTGCGCTACCGCGAAACGGCTAGGAATTCCGCTGGTTATCAACACGGACGCACACAGCCCCGAGGGATTGGACATGCTGCGCTACGGAATCAATCAGGCCCGCCGAGCTGGACTCACCAAGTCCGACGTGGCCAACACAAGAACTCTCAAACAGCTGCGAAAACTGATCGCTCGGTAACTCACGACACCCGCTGTCATGAGGGCGCATTCGCGAGAGCGCCTAATTGGGCGTCTCTTCATAGAGCGACCGGTAGACGAATCGCTTTGAGTTGCCCGACCTCAGTCGGGCACTCGACACCGGGCGATCTGGGAGCGGGGTCAGGAACAGTCCGAGCAGGTAGCCGACGGCAATCATGAGCAGGAACGGCCAGATCGCGACGTAGGTGAAGACTGCCAGAAGGACCACGGAGCGGGGCGGTTCGTACCCGCCGTGGGGCGGGAAAACCGCGAACGTGAACCCGGCGGCGGCGAAGCCTACCGCCAAATAAACGATCGTGATGGCTACCCAGTACGCCATGTCGCCGTCCCCGACCTAAAGGAGAATCGCGGAATCGGTTATATCAAAGCCGATTCGAAGAGGTTCATCACGCGCGCCACCCGGGTGACGCCGCGCCTCTCCGGCTGAACACGCACTTTTTCGGAACTCAGAGCGAGCGAAATCGAGATGAGGCTGAAAGACTACTGAATTTTAGTGTCGGAGGTACAGAGGAATATGCTTAGTTAAAGCGATTTTCTTCGAAGGCCGGCAAAAATGTAGCGCAAATTGCGTCGGCTGCGGTTCACAACAAGGAGGGACATTCTGGATCGGCGCCGTGTGTTGAGGCGAAATTCCCCCGATTTGATGGCGTTTTTCGACGCAACGCGATCTCGCAATCATGTCCTTGCGCGGTCCGCATGGCCCGGTCGACGCGCGGGTCGGCTCACGCTGCAGTTACCCCTTACGCATCCATCGACCTGCGGATCTCCGCAAGGTACCGGGGGCATTCCTGACGCGGGTCGCCGTCCTCCTCGAATTCCAGCACCACATATCCTCGGTAGTTGGATTGCCGAAGTAGTTGGGCCAGCCGCGTGAAATCGGTTGGCTGCTTGTTGCCCTCCGGGCCCGAGGTGACGACCTTAACCTGGACATTCAGCGCATACGGGGCGACGGCGGCCAAGTCGGCGTACACGTCGTTGCTATGGAAGTTGCCGGTGTCCAGATTCACACCGAACCAGGGACTGGAGACATCTCGCACGATCCGCAGCAGGCCCTCGGCCGTCGCAGTCGGACCCCCATGGTTCTCCAAGGCAAGATGCACGCCGTGCTCGCCTGCGTAGCGGCAACTTTCGTCGATGCCCTGCACGACCAATTCGTGGGTTGCCTCGGGGCTGAGGTCGCCGTGCCGACTTCCGGCAAAAATCCGAATTACGGGCGCTCCCAAGACCGCCGCACGCTCAATCCAAGTTCGGACACTCTCCAATTGAGCGGTGCGCTGTTCTCCCGGCGGATGCCCGAAATCGTTGCCCACCGCCGTTCCGGAGACGTCCAGGCCCTGCCGAAAACAATGCCGCTTCAGCCGCCGGAGGTCCTCGCGCGTGACGTCTTTCGGGAAGTAGTAGGAAGTGAGCTCAGTGCCTTCGAGTTGAAAACGGGCGCAGTCATCCACAAAATCGTACAGCGACATGCGCGGTGGTTCGCCCTGCAAAAGACGTCGATAGCTGTAGGCGGCCAGGCTGTACTTGAACTTCGCGGCCGTCCTTCCGATCGGCTCGATGGCCATCGCCCCCAACACGGGCGAGCAGGCGACGGCGGCCGCCGCCTGGATGAAGCGTCGACGACTCGCGCGATGAGCTGGAAAGCAATCGGACATGGACGGGTCTCCTACGGGCGTTCGGTGGACGACACAGGTCGGTGCGCATCCGTCAAATCTGGCGGAGGTCGTGTGGGCGATGGGGACCCGACGAAAGCGAGCCCGGCAACGATCATCGTGGCCGGAAGTCCCCAGGTGCCGGTGATGACCCCCAGCGAAATCCATCCAAGGCCGGCGAACCCCAGCCCAATGGGTCGCAACCACGCGTTCCACACCAGCACCGGGAAGCTTGCCTGGCTGAGCAAGATCGCGAAGGTCCACAGGTTGAGCGCGATCGGCTGATCGCGTAGGAATGTCGGGTCCAGGGCACCCGCGGACGGCTGGACGGCCAGCCACCAGATCGCCTCGCCGCTCCACCAAGTCACTCCGGCCAGCTTCGTGCTGACCATCACCAGGTACACCAACACGAGGTGCACCTGGATCAGGCGACGCGAAATCGTGGTCCAGCTGGAAAGCCGCCGTGCCGGGACGGTTGTGCGGGTTCGGCGCCAACCATCGACGCTGAACCACGTTCCCGAGGGTGCCAGGCAGAGGTAGGCGACCACCATCGTCAACACCGGCTCGGCCGCGCCGCCCAGGAAAGGCGCCCGATGCACGTAAGCCAAGACAACCCCGAGCGCCAGAATTGAAGTCAGCCGCGTCGCGAAGCCGAGCGTGAAACCAAGCAGGATCAGACTGCTGGCCCAATGCAGCCCCCAGAGAACCGCGGGCACGTCGATGTAGAGATAACTGAGTCGACCTGAAAAGCCACGCGTCGCGTCCATGCCGATCCACTGCCGTACAAGGGCGGCATCTAGCCAGCCCGTGGGGCCGAACCAGGTGGCAAGGTCGGCCGTGAAGGAGAGCTGCCAGAGCAACGCTAAGGTGCCCATTGCGATTCGGAGGACGCCCAGGTCCCGCGACTCGGTCGGCTCGAACCAGAATCGGTTCCAGTGCTCGCCGACGTAGGCCGCCAGGCCTCGCAGGTAGTTGGCCACTCGTTTGATCATCGCACCGGCGCCGCCTCAGTCGCCTCGACTCGCTTGTGGACTCGAACGCGGCCCTGAGTGTCCCGGATGATATCCGCGGTGTACAGCGTATCGAAGGCGTCCTCGAATCGTGCCGGAATCGCGCTGTCCGAAGTTAGCTCAGGTGGTCGGAATCGCCGACAGCTAAATGCCACCGGTCCGCCGGCCGTTTTCTCCAGCACCGACTCGCCGATCGCCCTCGCCAATTCGGCCAACACCTGATCGTCCCCATCAGCCACCATCATGCCTACACGAAGCGACAAGTTTTGCCAACGACGATGGCGGAACCCAAGCGGCATGTCGCTCCAGCCCGTCTCACGCGGTGGCCAGACCCGCGGCGCGGGCTCACCCGTCACCTGGATGACCAATTGATGGTCGTCCTCCATCTCCATCGCGTGCGTGAGATGAAATCCCGCCAGAAACTGAGGGTCAAGATTCAACAGCCTGGTGTAGGGCGCAGAGCGCTCCCCGCAATCGAGTCAGGAGCACCGAAGTACTCTCGTTGCCGAACAGAGCGATGACGGTGCAAAAAAGGTGCACAAAGATCACCAGCGACAGAACGCTCCGTGCGCCATCACTCAAACGCCCGTCCGAGTTCTTCGCCGGCGAGGAACGTGTCATCGGGTTCCCTCTACGATCGACTCCAAGGCGGGACAAGCCTCCCACGCATCGTGGGATTCGCCTGGTCACCGCCCGAAGCGGCACATTCTAAACCGAAATCGAGGTTTGGCAGAGTGGGTGAACGGCCGACTTGCCGTTTCCACGAGGGAAATAAAAAAAGGCCGCCTGCAAGCAGGCGACCCAATTCGATTTGACCTGAGCAAAGCGACGCCAGATGAATTGACGCGAGCTTTGCGTGGGGTCTTTAGCCTTCGACCGCAGCCGGAGCTTCCGGCACTTCCGGAGCCACTTCGGTGCTCGGAGCCGCTTCGTACTCCATCACGCCGCAAGAGGGCTCAACCACGGTGCAGTCGCTGCAAGGAGCGGCGCCGCAATCGGCACAAGGATCACAGGCGGGCTCGCAAACCGGTACGCCGCAGCAGGTCGGTGCGCCATGGCAAGCGCCTTGGCAACGACGTGCACGCATCCGCGCGAACAGACCGACGTGGTGACGCCCACCGCAGTCGCTACCACCGCAGCTGCTACCACCACAGTCGCCACCACCACAGCTGACACCGCCGCAATCGGCCGCGCCGTGGCAACGATGGCCCGCAAACAATCCACCGTGGCAGCGTGCTCGCTTGAACAAGCCACCACAACCTCCTTGACATCCCCAGCCAGCATTCGCGTCGTTCTGGCCACCCATCACTGCAATCGCCAGCACCACGAAGAATACGGCGATTCCCCCGACAATCGTGCGATTCATACCTCGAGTCCTCCCAAATACGTAACTTGAACAGTAGAGCCGTCGAACTAACTACTCCACCCGATCTCGACGGCACTCATCGGAGGAGACAGAACTTACACCAGCAGCTTCAACAACCCTCTGCGGCCTGACCGTTGAGTTTGCCGGTTATAGAAGCTGAATAGTTTCCAAAAGTTAGCGGGCTAAATTAACATCCTCGTATCAGCTGTCAACCGGCCATGGCACTAAAATGCGTGGTTTCGATCAACCAGTGATACTGGGTTAACTTTAGCGACGGCTTGAGTGTAGCCGATGCAAGGCGTCACGATAGGGGGGGACCCCACGGAAGCTTTGCGGAGGTCTTGAATCGCGAGCAAGTTCTGCAGAACCTCGTCGCGCCAAACCCCTCAGGCGGTTTGGTCAAATATAGAACGCGTTCTCGCTGCAAATAGAAAAGTGAGAAAATAGTTCTCGCACTATGCAGACTCCCCAGGCTCTCCATTCTTTCCGGATTCCTGGGTTCGGCACACGTCCCAGATGGGGCACGAGCGGGAGGCAGGGCGGTCCGTCGCGGCGGATTACTTGACCACAAAATTCACCAAACGCTCGGGCACGACGACTGACTTCACGATCTGTTTGCCTGCCAGAAGTTCCGCGATCCGGCCATCCTCCGATGCCATCCGCAGCAGATCTTCGCGGCTTGTTCCGGCGGCGGTCTGAATCTTCGCTCGCAATTTCCCGTTGACTTGGACGGGGACTTCGATCGTTTCGTCGACCGTCAGGGCTTCGTCGAACGCCGGCCAGGGCTGATAGGCCAGCGTTCCGTCGTGTCCGAGCGTCTGCCAGAGTTCCTCGGCCAAGTGGGGTGCGAGGGGGGCGATCAGCAGCACGAAGGTTTCGAGCACGGATTTGGGGCGTACCGATTCCTTGGTGAAGAAGTTGACGAATTCCATCATCCGCGCGATCGCGGTATTGAAGCTCATCGCATCCAGATCGTGAGTGACGGACTTAATCGTCTTATGTAGCAACCGATTCTGTGCGGGGGTCGGTGGCACGGCCTTGACGTTGGGGTTGAGCGAGAGCGAGTCGGACTTGTCGTCGATCAGGAGTCGCCAGACTCGATCGAGAAACTTACGCACGCCGTCGACGCCCTTCATATTCCAGGGCTTTGTCGCCTCGAGCGGGCCCATGAACATTTCATAGAGTCGGAGCGAGTCGGCTCCATACTCTCGCACAATCTCGTCTGGGTTGACGACGTTCCCGCGGCTCTTGGACATCTTGAAGGCCCGCGACTCGACCTGGATCGTCGGGTCGGAGGCGAGGACAAACGCATCGCCGAGTTTTTTGACGTCCAGCGGATCGACTTTGGCGGGATGGACGGTTGCCTGATCCGAGTTGCGTCGGGGCTGGCCGTCGCTGCCGGTCACGACCTTCGAGGAGTTGACCCACGTGCCATCCTGGGTTTGGTAACCGGCGTATTCGGTTTCACCCAGGATCATGCCCTGATTGACCAGCTTGCGGAAGGGCTCGGACGTCGAAACCAGGCCGCGATCGAACAGCACGTGATGCCAGAATCGGGCATACAGCAGATGCAGCACGGCGTGCTCGGCCCCTCCCACGTAGAGATCGACGGGCATCCAGCGTTTTTCTTTCTCGCGATCGACGAAGGCATGTTCGTTGGTTGGATCGATAAAACGCAGGTAGTACCAGCACGATCCGGCCCACTGCGGCATCGTGTTGGTTTCGCGTCGATATCGTTTTCCGTCCTTGATGACGTACAACCAGTCATCGGGCGCCTTGGCCAGTGGCGGTTCGGGCCGCCCGTGCGGCCTGTAATCGTCGAGATGGGGGAGGTCGACCGGCAACTCGTCTGGGTCCAGCGGCCGCAGCCGACCGTTGGGTTGGCCATCCGCGCCCAGTTCGTGCAGGATTGGGAAGGGTTCACCCCAGAAGCGTTGGCGGCTGAAGAGCCAGTCGCGCAGCTTATAGTTGACGGCGGCCTGTCCGAGTCCCTGTGTCTGCAGCTCGGACGTGATTGTGGCTTTGAACTCGGCGGTGGCCAGCCCGTCGTACGGGCCGGAGTGGATCGCGTGACCGTGCTCGGTGAATACGGTTTCGCCGGCCAGAACGGCCTCTCGATCGACCTCGGGCTGCTCACCCGGATCGACGACGGCCACGATCGGCAACTTCATCTGCTGGGCGAATTCAAAGTCCCGCGTGTCATGCGCGGGCACTGCCATAATGGCCCCGGTACCGTAGCTGATAAGCACGTAGTCGGCGATCCAGATTGGGATCGGCTGCCCGTGGACGGGGTTGATGGCGAAGGATCCGGTAAACACGCCCGTCTTGGACTTCGTCAGCTCGGTCCGCTCAAGGTCACTCTTGCCGGCGGCGGCCGCACAATAGGCCGTGACAGCCGACTGCTGTGCGGCCGTTGTCAGTCGCTCGACAAAGGGGTGTTCCGGCGCGATCACCATGTACGTGGCACCAAACAGCGTATCGGGGCGTGTGGTATAGATCCGCAGCACGTCGTCGCCAGGCCTGGCGGGCCAGCCCGTCTGCGCTCGGTCAGCCTTCCAGGCGTTGTAGAGGTCGGGCGATCCCAGATAGAAGTCCACTTCCGCGCCGGTGCTGCGGCCGATCCAGTTTCGCTGGAGCGCCTTGATGCTGTCGGGCCAGTCCAGCGCATCGAGTCCGTTTTCGAGTCGATCGGCGTAGGCCGTGATGCGGAGCATCCATTGGCGTAGCGGAATCCGCTGGACCGGATGGCCGCCCCGTTCGCTCCGACCATCGATCACTTCTTCGTTGGCCAGGACGGTTCCCAGGGCGGGGCACCAGTTGACCAGCGCATCGCATTGGTAGGCGAGGCGATGTTCGTCCTGGTAGCGGGCAATTGCGTCCTCGCCGCCGGCGCGGATTTCGGCCGGGACGGGCAACTCGGCGATCGGCCGCCCGCGGCCCTGCTGGCGATCAAACCAGGTATCAAACAGCACCAGGAAGATCCATTGGGTCCAACGGAAATAGCCCAGATCCGTCGTGGCCAGCTCGCGGTCCCAGTCGTAACTGAAGCCCAGCATCTTGAGTTGGCGGCGGAAGGTCTCGATATTCCTTTCCGTTTGCAGACGCGGCGGCGTGTTCGTCTTGATCGCATGCTCTTCGGCAGGCAGGCCGAAGGCATCAAACCCCATCGGGTGCAGCACATCGTAACCGCACATTCGGCGATATCGGCTCAGGATGTCCGTCGCCGTATAGCCCTCCGGATGTCCGACATGCAAGCCGTCGCCGCTGGGATAGGGAAACATGTCCAGGGCATAGAGTTTCTTGTCGCCCGGTACGTCGGGCGCACGAAACGTGCGGTGCTGTTCCCAGTAAGCTTGCCACTTCGGTTCGATCTGAGCCGGATTGTAGCGAGGCATCGTGTGAGTTCCCCTCCGGGATGGCGTCGCCGCTGCTCATCCCATTCCCGCTTGAGACTCCCGCGCTCCGCGACGCTGGGGGCCACCTGGGACCTGGATCTAAGTCGTTAAAAAATCAAATGTTAGGGTACAAAATGCCGCATTCTAGCGTTTCCAGACAGGCGGGCAAAGGCGGGCGATGGAGAAGCAAGCCGTGACGCGTTGCGGTGGTCTGCGGGGAAGTCACCTGCGGGAGCGTCCGCCGAACGATGCTTTTTCGTTGGCTGCGTTCGTGTTATCTTTTAAAGTTTGTTTCTTTCGTTTGGGAATTAGGCAGAGATATGCTGTACGGACAACGGAATCTCGTGCTGGGCGAGGTCGAGCGGGATGCGATGCGGCGAGCCGGTGCGTTCAATGCCCAGGTCATGGACTTCATTCGCCCCTACGCCATTCCCGGGATCACGACAGGCCAAATCGATCAACTGGTTCACGAATACACGCGCGACCACGGCCACGAACTCGCCTGCCTCGGTTACCAAGGATTCCCCAAGAGCTGTTGCACCAGCATCAACGAGGTGGTCTGTCACGGGATTCCGTCTGAGTACGAACTGGTTCCGGGCGACATCGTCAATATCGACCTCACGTCGATTGTCGACGGCTGGTACGGCGATCAGTCCGAAACGTTCTTGATCGGCGACGTGTCGGCCGAGTCCATCGCGGTCACTCAGGCCGCATTCGACTGCTTGCATTTGGGGATCGAAGCGATTCAGCCCGGCGGCCGGGTCGCGGATATTGGCCGCGCGATCGTTCGGCATGCCCAAGGTCTGGGGTTCAGCGTGGTGAGGGAGTACGTGGGCCATGGGATTGGCCGTCGGTTTCACCAGGACCCTTCAATTCCTCACTATCCCAATCGGCAGTCACTCAACGACTTTATCGAGCCTGGGATGTGTTTTACGATCGAGCCGATGATCAATGTCGGGACGCGTCACACGCAGCTTGATCGCCGAGACGGATGGACCGTGCGGACCCGCGACGGCCGGCTGTCCGCTCAGTTCGAACACACGATTCTCATGACGGAGCGGGGCCCCGAAATCCTGACGCGGACGCAAACCGGGCCTCAGCGCGGCCACCGCTTCGGCGACAATCTGGAGAGAATCGGCTAGTGTCCATCCGCGCAAGGCGTTGAGCTCGGCAGGGCGAGGCTCCTGCCGAGCCGCCAACCGTCGGCATTCGTCGCCGATCGAGATTGAATTACGTCGAGCTTTCCAGTGGACGGGCATTTTGGGCCCAGCGAATCCAGCCGCTCACTTCGCCCAGGTCCGGTTCCTTCGCGCTCCGCAGCACGCGTTTGCCTTCGGCGGTGCGGACGAACCGTTTGACTTGAGCCACGAGGGTCTCGGGTTCCATTTTGGCGAGTTGTTCGGGGCCGGGTACTTCGCAGGCCACCAGGATTTGCGCGTCGTGTCCCCGCAGGTTGGGAACTCGGCAGACCAGAGTGGTTTGCAGCTGCCATGAACGGATCATCTCGGCCGTAATCCTTCGATAGGCAATCCGCGCGGCAGCGTCGCTCGGATCGAGATCGAGCAATTCTGCGATGGTGGTCACACCGATCGCATGAAACCGCTCGGCCGTCTTGGGGCCGATGGAAGGTGCATCGACGATCGGATCGGAAGGTTCCAGATAGAACCGCAGCGTTTCGGGCGCCGTTTCTGCGGGCGGTTCCGGGCGTCGCTCGGGTTCGGAACGCGTGATGCGGCGTGCTTCGCTGGTCGCCGGGTCGACACGGCGCGCCCGTGGCGCCAATCGCTCGGTCGCTTCCGCCCGATACCCGCTCGCGGAGCGGACCAGTGGGCGTTCGGCTCGCTGCGGCAACCCGCGCTGCCGGTGTCGGCGGAAGTGGCTGCGACGAGCGGCTTGGATCCAGCGTGAGAGCCGTGAACGTTCGAAACGCGCGATCGATCCGAACTGGCTTCTCATTTCGGGTGCGGACAGGAATTGCTCGAGTCGCCGGTGCAGTTCGCTGACGTCGATATACGAGAGCTCTTCCGGATCGTCCACGCCGCAGGCCACGAGCAAGGCGGCGTCGCTGGGCGCCAGCCCCACATGGCATTGCAGGGCGAGTTGCGATTGCCAGCGAAACAGCGTGGCCGCGGGAATCGCGAACGCATTCAGCTGCCGCTCGCCGTCCTGCGGATCCATTTCGAGGAATTGTCGCACGGTTTCCAGTCCCAGTTCGTGTAGCCGCTGGACCGGTTGCCGCGGAAGCCATTCCACGTCCGCCAGCACGGTCGCCTCGGTCACGGGCGCCGGCACGACGTCCTGCGGGGTATCGGGAAGCGGGCGCGCCGCGAGGGGACGACGCGGCGGTTCCCAATGCGCGACCCAGTCGTGGCCACGTTGTCGACGAAACTCGTCACTCGGTTCCGGCAGCGTGATCGCGGGGGCCGGCGGATCCCAGGCCGAGCGGACCGGTACGATCGGGGCGTCGTCCAAGTAGTAGGTGGCGGATCGAGGCACCGGATCGACGCGCGGCGTGAGCGGCACACGCGGTGGTTCGGCCGTCCGGGTTCGTTCTCTCAGCGTATACAGCTTCGCGTGGAGATGCGTGAACCGCTGCAAAATATGCTCGTGCCGCGTGAACAGAATCAGCTGATGACCTTGCGCCGCAAATTGTGCCAGCACCTCGGCCGTCGCTTGGGCCCGATCGGCGTCGATGTTGATGAAAATGTCGTTCAGAATCAGAGGCAGCTCAACGCCTCGTCGCCGATAAGCGGCCACGAGCGCCAGTGCCAGGCCCAGATAGACCTGGTCTCGCGTTCCGCGACTAAGTTCTCCGTACGCGATCGAGTGACCACGTTGATCCTCGACCCAGACTTCGCGACGATCGGTAATCCGCACGCCGCGGTACGCGCCCTCGGTCAACCGACTCAATATCGCGGAGGCCTCGCGTAAAATGTTCGACGGCCCGAGTGTGCGTCGCAGCTCTTCGATTTGACGCTCCAGAGCGGCGATCTCCTCCCGCTGTCGTTGCCGCTGCTCGGCCTGCCGGATGCGCTGATCGATCACTTCGAGCTCCCGGCGCAGCGAATCCAAATGCCGTTCCTCCTCCAGCCCAAGACGACTGCCCTGCAGCGTCTGAAGCCGATGTTCGGCCGCCGCCAATTCCCCCTCGAGCTCGCGCAGTCGCGCGTTCAAATGGTCACGGCGTTTTTGCAGGTGCGATAACCGGGCCTCCAACACGGGATCGGTCAGTCCGAACCGGGCCGAGGTCAGCGAGACGCCATTTTCGCCGGATGTTCGCGTCTCGTACCACGGACGAAAAACCGAGTGGCCGTTCGATTCGTACTGCCCCGGGAGTCCGACGGACCAATCCACCTCGGCATATTCGGGATGACCCACCAACGATTGACGTCGTTTGCTTAAGGCGTCGATCAGCGACGTCAATTCGAACTCGCAACGCCGCAAATGGTCTTGTTCACGGGCCTGATCCAGGTGCTTTACCTGAGCGTGCTGCCGCTGTAGCTCACGACTCAGACGCCGCACATCGTCCCGCATCGTGTGCAGCGCCGCGTTCAGGACGGACTTCAGATACTCACTGTGCGTTCGCTCGTCGTGTCGCCCGTCGACGGCGTCCAAGTCGCGCAAGTCCTGCTCGATGTCTTCGTGCTGATAACCCAGCGACCGCAGGAAAACCCGCAACTCGGCTTCATCGGCCGCCGGGGCCAGCGCCGTCGTTGCATCGCTCGGGAAATGCAACGCCTGAAGTCGCTCATGACGTTGCCGGATCGTCTCCAGCATGCCATGCCATTGCTGAATCTGGTCGTCGATCGCCGCAACTTCCTGGCGTCGATCCTCCAACCAACGCTCGCGCACGAGCTGCGCTTCATGGACGGCCTGCTCCAGTTCGCGCCGTCGAGTCTCAATGCCGGCCTCGGTGCGGCGCAAGATCGCTTCCAGCTCGTCGATCTGTCGTCGATCCTCGACGATGTCAGCGGCGATTCGATCGCATTCGGCTTGAATCTGCCGTAATCGCTCCGCCCGCACCCGCTCCGCCTGTTCGCATTCCGCCTGCACTTGTCGTCTCCGTTCCAGGAGCACGTTCAGCGCTTCTTCCCCGGTAAACGGATCGCACGACCGCCGCAGACTCTCCAGACGCTCGTTCAAATCCCGCAGTCGCTGCAGCTGGTTTTCGTCGTATGCCAGGGCGAAATCCCGCGCGATCGCGATTTGGACCAACTGTTCCATCGCCGGCGGCTGGTCAAAGCTAAAGCAAAAAATCAATCGATGCTCGTTTAAGTCGACCCCCGTCAGACGATTTCGATCCAAGCCAGCCACCAACTCGTGCCCGTCGCTCGTCACTCGAACCTGGTCGCCGCGCGTCGCGTCATGGAACCGTGTGACGACGCGTTGTCGCTGCTGCCCGTCCACCACACTCAAGGATCCGCCGACCCGTGTCTCACCGCTGGTCAGGTATCGGCGGCTCGTTTCGTCGCTGCCGCCGAACATCACCCACCGAATGAAATTGATGATTGTCGTTTTGCCCGAGCCGTTCGGGCCATAGATCACGTTCAGACGATCGGCCAGATTGTCCAGCTGCAGATTCGAGCGGGCACCGAATCTTTCAATTTGAAGAGCGGAGAGCTTCACCGGGGAACTCCTAATGGGGACTGGATCCAACTTCCTTGTTACACCACCTTGTGACACCACGGCGGAAGCGGTGTTGTCCACAGAAGTTAACCCATCTGGGACTCGGCGCGAACACGAATCTGCGCAGGAAAGCTAGCGCTTTGTCACAGCTTGATTTTGGGGTGCCTGGGGTCGAACGAAGTGAGCCCCCAGACCGCAATTTTCCGGGGGCTCACTTCGTTCGACCCCGGCCACCCAACCCTCAATTTCAGCTGTGACAAAGCACTAGCGATGTCGCGCGAAGGCGTCAGCTGGCATCGTTTTGGTCACAACCGGCGGCCTGTCGCTTGACCCGCAGTGCTGAGCTGAAGTAGCCTCGACCTTGACGCGCAGGCGCCGATGTCCGCGATCCCCGCTGGATCCGGCATCCCCGGTTCTCGGTCGTCCCGCGTCAATTCTGCTTTTTCTTCGAGATCGTCTTGCTTGAGGCCCGCCTACCATGAAACGTCTGTCCCGTTCGTTCCCGTTGACTTCGCGGACCGTGATTCTGCTGCTGTCCGGGTTCCTGGTTGTGCCCCTGTGCGTCGCGCCGGTCCGAGCCCAATCCGATTCGGAAGAAACGGCCGTGGCCACGGCGGAGGGCGAGTCGCAAGAGGCGACGGCAGAGGATTCGAAAGAGGAAGGCAAGTCGAACGAGAACAACTCGATTTCACTGGCCGGGACCTTTCAGGCTGTGGATACCGATCCGATCAGTTTGGACTTGGAAGAATGGACGACGTTGACGGTGGCCGAGGCGGTCGAGCACGGCGCCGAGGTACAGGCGGGCGACACGCTGATTCGGCTGGAGACGGACAAGCTGGAGCTGGCGATTGACGAAGCGACGGCGGAGATCGAGACGGATGAACTCGCGCTGTTGGACGCGGAAATCAAGCTGAGTCTCGCGCAGCGCAGTCAGGATCTGGCGTTGAAGGCGGCGGCTGACGCGGACCGCGTCGCGATGGAAGAACTCAAGGAGTTTGTGACCACGGGGCGGCAGCAACGACTTCAGTCCCTCGAACGATCCGTACTCAACGCCCGCAACCGCCTGGAGTATCAAGCGGAGGAGCTGCGGCAGCTCGAAAAGATGTATGCGGCCGACGATCTGACGGAAGAAACGGAAGAGATTATTTTGAAGCGAACTCGTGACGCCGTCGACGCGGCGCGCTACAGTCTGGAACTGGCCGAGCAGGGTCGTCGGGAGGGCCTTGAGTATGGCGTGCCGCGGGCGGAGGAATCGCTGAAGGACGCCGTGGCCCGCGCCGCGGTCGCCTTGGAAGAGGTTCGTCGGACGGTTCCGCAGAGCCTGAAGCGGCAACAACTTCAATTTACCAAGCAGCAGGGGGAGCTGGAAAAAAAGCGCGAACGATTACAGCGGCTGCGTGACGACCTGAAGCGAATGCGAGTGACAGCGCCGCGGGCGGGCACGGTCTATTATGGCGGCGAGCGTCGTGGCAAATGGGCGGACCCCGCGACGATTGAGCCGATGTTACAGCCGCAGGGGACGCCCAAGCCCAAGACGGTCATCGTCACGCTGGTTCAACTGAGGCCGCTGACGGTCCGGGTCACGGTGCCCGAAAAGCTATTGCGGCACGTCACGCCGGGAACGAAGGGTTCGCTTGTCCCGACGGCCTATCCCGACTTGAAGCTGGCGGCGCGTGTCAGCAAGGTGTCTCCGATTCCGACAGGCGATGGGCAATTCGATGCGGTGTTGGAAATCGACGACTTGCCGAAAGAACCGTCAATTGTGCCGGGCATGAAGTGCGACGTGACGCTTGACACCTCGCCCAACTCCTGACGCCGCGATCTTCGATCCTTCGCTGTGACAAGGCACCCGACCGATGACGAAATCCCAAAGCGGACGTTGCTTCCTGGTCACCCTCGCGGGGTTGATCCTCTGCGGCGTGACCTCCTTGAAAGAGTCGCGTTCGGACGAACCATCACGGACGGTGGACTGGTTGCTGGACGTTCCTCAGCCAGGCCCGGTGAGGGCGCCCTCCGAGGCCGAGGTGGAGGCAGCGATTCGGCGCGGCGTGGACTTCCTTTTGGCCGATCGGAACGCCGACGGCAGTTGGGGTTCGGCCACGCGGACCAAAGGGCTCAACATTTACGCGCCGGTCCCGGGCGCTCACCAGGCTTTCCGAGCGGCCGTCACGGGTCTGGCCGTCTCGGCGCTGATCGAATCGGGCGACCCGCGGCCGGAGGTCCACGAGTCGATTCAGGCGGCTTGGGTGTGGCTGGCGGAGCATTTGCCCGAGGTGCGACGGGCTGAACCCGATGCGATCTACAATGTCTGGGCCCATGCCTTTGGCATCATCGCCTTACGTGATCTGCACCGATACTACGAGGACAACGCCCAGTTACAGGCGAGAATCGTCCAGCTGATGAGTCAGCAGGTTCAGATGCTGACGCGCTACGAGGGAATCGATGGCGGTTGGGGGTATTATGATTTCGGGGCGCACACGCAAAAACCAAATGCCAGTCCGACGAGCTTCACGACGGCGACGGCATTAATTGCGCTGTACGAAGCTCAGCAGCTGGGAGTTGCCGTGCCGGACAAGCTCGTCCAGCGAGCGATCCGGAGTGTCCAACGGCAGCGGAAGCCGGACTTTAGCTACTTTTACAGCGACAACGGACCCGTTTCCAATCGTCCGATGTGGGAGATCAACCGGCCGGGAGGAAGTCTGGGACGGTCGCAGGCGTGCAATCTTGCCTTACGCTTGTGGGGCGATTCGGCCATCACGGATCGCGTCCTCGACGTCTGGCTCGATCGCCTCTTCGCCCGCAATCTGTGGCTGGACATGGGCCGCAAGCGTCCGGTTCCCCACGAATCCTATTTCCTGGTCGCGGGCTATTTTTTCTACTATGGGCATTACTACGCGGCTCATTGCCTTTGTGAATTGCCGATTGAGATGCGCGCCGGGCATCGCGCGCAGTTGACCGCCCGGTTGCTGCGGCTGCAGGAACGCGATGGGAGCTGGTGGGACTTCCCGTTCTACGACTATCATCAACCCTACGGAACGGCGATGGCCGTCGTCTCGCTCGTAAGATGCCGCCTTCCCACGTCGGCCGAGGGGGTTGAGTCGCCGCCGACGGATTGAATGCCTCACGCCAGGCCATCTCCGACGCTCGGCCACAACCCCCGCTTCAGTCGCGAACCATGGCATGACCCGACACCTTTCATTCCGAACCACCGCGGTGCTGGTCTATGTTCTCCTGATGGGAGCCCTCGTGTTCGGGATGTTTCGAGCTCGTGCCTGGGCACGCGAAACGTACGTGGATCAGGACGCGCGGGCCCAGTGGGAGGACTTTCGGGCCGACGTGGCCGAGCAGGTCGAGCAGCGGTCCAGCCCGGTTCAGCGGCGGATTCCGCGAAGCGTGGAGCCGCCGGCGCTGGTGTTGATGCGGGACTACTTCGGCACCTGCTTGGTCATCGCGATGGTGTTGACGTCGGCCCTGTACGGGACCTTTGTGTTCTTCCTGGGCGGCGCCCTTCTGACGCGGACCCCCTAACGAACGGCGCTGTCCTTCCTGGCCCTGGTCACGGTGTTGACCACAGATCGGGCATGGCCTATCGTGCCAGCTGTTCGGGGACGCGCTTTTTCTCCTCTTCAACACGGCAATCGAGGCTATGAGCACAGGCGAAGGAACGATCGGAGACATCGGCATTATTCGAGGCCGCGACTACCCCTCGATTCGACAATTCACGGTGTTCTTAGAAAACCGAGTCGGCCAATTACTGGACGTCGTCCGCCGTTTTGAGGGCAGCAAAGTCCACATCGTCGCGCTTTCGATCCATGACTCGACCGAATGTTCGTTCGTGCGATTTCTGCTGAGTCACCCCGAGCAGGGCCGCGAGATTCTGGAACGGGCGGGACTGGCCCTGATCGAGTCGGATTTGATCGGCATCGAGTTGCCCGATGTCCCGCAGCCCTTGCTACAGGTCTGCACGGCCCTGCTGCAGGCCGAGGTGAATATCGTGCAGGCCTACCCGCTCCTCATCCGACCGCGCGACAAGCCCGCTGTGGCGTTGATGGTCGACAACATCGAGATGGGAATGGAGACTCTCGCGGCGAAGGGCTTTCGAATGATCAGCGAGCGTGATCTATCCGATGCGGATTAAGAGCCTGCGGACGCGTACCGAACAGCGCGGCATCCTTCCGCAACGCGGTTGATTGTCGCGCCATTGATCGCCGCGGAGGATCGCTGACGAACGAATCGCTGACGAACGAATCGCTGACGAACGAATCGCTGACTACCGCCGCGTGGCTTGCGCCGGGGCGGCGGGGCGATTGCGGCGGGCGATTTCGGCGTCCACGGCAGACCTCTTGCGCTGGATGTCTTGCGGGTCTTCAAAATTCAGAATCAACGGCGGTTGGTCTTCAAAGACCTGGGTGGCGAAGCCCGCGATGGCCCAGCCCTGCGATTCGTGGCGGAGAATCCAGACGATCTCGTGCGACACCTGTTCGCCGGTCGTTTCGGTATCGGTCCAAACGCTGAGCACGTCGGCGCCTTGCCGCTGTTCGCCGATATACTCGACTTCGGTGACCTGGAATTCGGCGGACGAGCTGCCGGGAGGTTGGATCGCCGCGTCGGTGCGAGCCATCTCTTCCTGGGCCTTCACGGTCAACATCGCGGTCGCGCGACGTTGATCGCCCGACTTCAGGGCCGTGAGGAACTGCGAGACCTGTTCTTCTGGCTGGGCATGACGTTCATAAGGCGGCGAAGCCGTCTTGGCCACCTGGTTGGCAGGTTGCTCCGAGACGCTCGCCGAAGTGGCATTGCTGTCGCTCGGCGCCTCGCCAGAGCTGCATCCGAACCAACTTGCACTGGTGAATCCGAGGGCGAGTAAGCCCACCCAATGACCACGAGAAACGACCATCTCCACGACCTCCCTTTCGCTGGGGATGCATCCATCCAACCGCCCGTGGATCCTTGAATTCCACGACATCTTGGTGAGCGAGTGTGGCAGGATTCGGCGCAGGGGTCAAGATCGACCTGGGGCGGTCAAGTGCGGCTCTCGAGCATATCCCGTTCGTAGAGGGCGAGCTCGGACTCGAACCGCTCCTTGGCGATCTTCCACTGCGGGGCTTCTTCGGTGTGCGCGTTGCAGTGAGACACGAGCAACTGATAGAGGTATTTGTGCAAGTGGCGAGGCACGCGCAGGCCTCGGAACGCGTCGAGCAGGCGGTCGTGCGAAATCGTTTCCTCGAAAAAGTTTCGTACGTGCGGGGCCCGCCCCTCGGCCGCACAGGCGCGCAACCTCGCGTTGGCCACGTCGAATAGCGCTTCGCCCGTCCACGCCAGCGAAGGCACCATGTTCTGTTTGTCCAGCCGAGCACGCTGCGCAAATTCGCGCCCCTCACGTTCGACATAGTATTTCAGTTCGGCCGGCAACATCAGCTTGACCCCCAGGCCCGGGTGCTTGAGGAACTTGTTGTCGAGCATCGGCCACATCAGGGCCTTCATCAGTTCGGCCGAGCCATTGATCAGGTACGGTTCATCGACTCGGTCGACAAGCACGAATACGCCGCCGTAGCCGAGCGTCTGCAAGAGCCCCTGGAACTTCGTGAGCAGCTCGTAGCGATCATCCGTGCGTTCCTGGTTCGGCATCGGTTGTCCCGCCAGTTCGGCGCCGGTGAACCGCATGAGAATCTTGATCAGCGGATTCAACGGTCGATTGAGCACACGGACGCCGCGGTTGACACGCAGCGCGGCGAGCGATCGGCCCAGGGCTTTCCCAAGCCAGGGAAGCCAGCCGGCGACGGCCACCAGCGGGCAGATCCAAATCAGGATTCGCTGCAGCGTCGAATCGTCTGGCGTCTTGGGCAGAAGCGTCACGGCGAGGTAGATCATCAGCACCGAGATGGTGACGCCCAACCCCAGCGGAAGAGCGGCCTTGAACGGCCAGTACCGCAGCTTTCGGCACAACGCTTTCCAACGCTGCACAATGGGCTGCTCCGTGGACTGATCGTAGCAGGCCGCCAGCAACAGCAGGTCGCGTCGCTGATGGCGATCCAATTTGCTCAACTGTCCGCTCGTCAAGCCGCCCGTCACATCCGCGCGATCCACGTGGAGGACGCGGTTGACCAGATCGGTCACGCCCAACGAAAGGATCGCGTCCATGTGGTCCCACAGCCGCCAGCTTGCCAACGCCCGGTCGATTCGGCGGCGCCGAGACGGCAAACGGTTGACGAAGCGATCGATGAAGGGATTGAAATCGTCGTACAGGATGATGAAACGCTGCGCTTCCGGATGTTGCTGGTTGTACTGCTCAAGGTGCCGGGCAATCTGCAACCGGAGTGCGGTCTTGCCAGCGCCCTTCTCGCCAAACACGACCGACGTCGCGGGTTCACGCGGGTCCCCATAGATCTTGTCCCACGCCGGATGGTAGGCATCGGTGATGCAAAAATCCTTGAAGACCTGATCGGACTGGGCGTCTTCTTCGGCAAAGGGGTTGCGCGAGATACCGTGGTGTTCCAGGAATTGCTGCAGTTTCATCGAGGCCTTCGATTTTCGGAGGGAGAACAAAGGAGCCAATTGGCGACCGGCCGACGGACACGGCGGAGCGGCGCATCCAGCAGCGGCGGTGCCACGTCATCTGGCTTTCGCCGATTCAAGCATGGCCCGAAACGCGGACGCATGAGCCTCCAGGGTTTTTTGAGGGCCGTAGAATTTCAGAAAGAACAGCCCGCCGCCCTTCAGCTCCACGATCGCGCCCAGCATCCGATAGTCCTCGCGCGGAGTCGCCGGTCCAAACGGACCCCGGCGGTCGAGATACGTCCCCTGGATGTCCAGCCAGTGCACCGTTTGGCCGTCCGCCTGGAGCGTCCCCAGCCGTGGGGCCTTGGCCGGCTCGGGGGGGACACGAAACTGGGCCTTCCACCGATCCAGGTTGGCCTGCACCGAACCACCGGCCATCATCAACGTCAGCCGGCCCGGGGCTTCGTCGCCTTCGGCAGGCGGCGCCACGTATTCGAATTCCAACATGGTGCTGGCCGGTTCCTTTTGCGTCCAAGTGGCGGGTACCTCCAGGATGAGCTTGCCGTCGGCCGCCGTGACCGGCACGGTCTTTGGGCCCGCGGCGGGCTCCTCGGCCCATCCCATCGTGCCCATTCCGAGCACGCTCACTCCCAGCACGCCCATGCCCAAAATCACGACCCCCAGCACGCCTCGTCGCGCGACTCCCAGTTTCGACTGCCGATTTCGCTTAACGAAGTCCCTCTGCCGCCTGTTCATGGCTCGCGTTTCCTTCCGTTGTGTTCAGTTTCTCGATTGGATGATGTAAATCAACGTCGCCAGCAGGATCATGCACGCGGCGCTGAGGATGACCGTCACCGTGATGGCCGTTTTCGTGGATTTCCGTCTTCGGTAGGCATCCGAGGCGCTCGGCGCGACCGGATCCGCGACGATCCTGGGGATCGTCGCGGCGGCTGCCGGTTCGGCAAGTGCTGGTTCAGGAGTCGCGGAGCGGACGGCGGACAGTCGGGTCGCCTTCGGGTCCAGCGTCGGCTTGCCCAACTCGGGCCAGATCTCGCTGGCGCACCGCCACGTCGGCCAACCTTCACGCCAGACATGAGCGTCAGGTGTCACTCGGCCCTCGTTGATCCAGCCTCGAAATACGGCTGCCGGCGCGGGGCCAAATTGCCCACCCGTCGGAGGCCTCACGTACCATTTCGATTGCGGCATTTCTGACAAGGGGTCGTTACCGGCGTCGGCCCTGGAAACCGGAGGGCTTCCGGCCGCGGCGCCTGGCGGTGACGGCCGCCGTTTCGTGCTCGACACTTCAGGAGGCACATGGCCCAGCGGGGCCGTCGTGGGCCGAGGTCGCGGCCCATCGGTCGGGGCAGACCCACTGGGCCCCTGACCCTCTGAGATCGACGCTCCCTCCCCCGTGCGGCGGTTGGCCTTGACCAGGCTGGGATCCGACTCGAGCGGAATCCGAACCTGCGTGCCACATTCGGGGCAGCGGCCGGTTTTGCCGGCCAGGAATGATTTCACATTCAGCTTGTGGCCGTTCGGGCAGCGGAATCGAATCCCCATGAAAAGCCGACGCCTACCTCTCCGTCCCGGTCGCACGCGGCGCCCAACTCGTCGCCTGTGCCGGCCCGGTCCGGGATGACTGGGAATCGCACGGAATTTGTGCGTAGAATTGGGGTTAACACGATCGAGCCACTCCTTTTATAGTATAAATAGGCGACCAACCTCTGAAAACAGGCGGCACGCTTTCCACCTCGTCTGGCTCGAAGACAGGCTGCTAATTAAAAAATTCTCTTTGCATCTGAAGGCCGGCCACAGCGTCCCTCGAACGGACGTGGTTCTTCTCGAACCGGCGCTCCGTGCGCCCGGTGTTGCCGTGACGCGACCCCACGCGAGTGGCAATTCCTGGTCGGTTTTTTCTTGCCCAGCCTTTAGAATCGAGACATTGTTGATTGAGCCTGGGATCCAGTCTCGTCTTCAAAGCGGAGAACCAACAGGAAACCAATATGGACCGCATTGAACATCGGAATCACGACGACTACGACGGCCCGATCGAGATCGCGCTGGTGGGCGACTTGACGGACAACGAAGGCGACCTGACCGATCGGTTGCTGAGTGTCCCACCGAACGGCGAATGCACGCTGTTCATCGACTCCCCCGGCGGGAGTCCCTACTGTGCGATCGCGCTGACGACGCTGATTCGATTGCGGGGAATCCGGGCCACGGGGGTGGTCACCGGCGAATGCTCGTCCGCCACGCTGTGGCCGTTTGCGGCCTGCGAGCGGCGGATTGTGACGCCCTTTAGCGTGCTGCTGTTCCACCCGATGAAATGGCAAAGCGAAGAACATGTCGGACTGCAGGAGGCGGCCGAATGGGCGCGGCACTTCGGGTCGCTTGAGCGGGACATGGACAAATTGCTGGCCGATTTGCTGGGCGTCGACCCCCGGATGCTGGACAAGTGGATCAATCCGGGTCGCTATGTCTCGGGTCGTGAATTCGCCGAGGCGGGTTTGGCCGAGATGGTGACACTGGGGAGAATGACGAAGGAGAATCCCAGCGTGCCGGCGATTGCGTCGGATTGCGGTGGCAACGGCGCTCACCACAAAGTGACTCCGGCCCCGCTGCACAGCAGTTAGCTCGCCGGCCCTGTGCGAATCACGCGCGGTAGGCCTCGTGGCAACTCACGCAGTGCTTCTTGATCTCGCCGTGGGCCTGTCGCGCGGCTTCGATCTGTTCTTGTTTCAAGGCCAGCGTCAGATCGTGAGCGGCCTGCTGCATCTCGCGGCAAAAGGCAGCGTAGTCGTCGTCGGCCGCATCCGCCATGCCTTCTTGGTGGAGGACATGGGCCATCGCCGCGACCAGTTCGGCCTCGCGCACCAGTGACGCCGATTGCCGCTGCAACTCGCCCGACGAAGCGACTCCCTTGGCCAGGGACTGCTGCACGGCGATTTCAAGTCGTTGCATGAGCAGTTGGCGGTCCGCCACGTCGGGCCAGACCAGATCCGGATCGGCCGCCGATTCGGTCAGGGATGCTCCCGAATCAGATCCGCCAAATCCTGCCGTCGTAGCAGCGCTTCGCGGTAAACTTGCGAGCTTCCGACTTTCGTGTTTTGCGCGACCCGCGCGAAGAGGTCGCGTGCGGTCCGTGCGGACTTCTGCCAACGGACGGGTCCGGGGTATTGATCGATGATGGCGAACAGCATCGCCGCGACGCCCAGATGGGCACGGATCTCGCGGTATCCTTGAGTCTTAAAATAGCCTTCACTTTGCAACGCGGAATCGCAGCGCTGCTTGACGGACTTCAGTTCATCTTCAATGCTGGTCGCCGAAATCAGTTCGGCCCAGTCGCGGCCACGGGTGGCGGGTTCGGTGGCGACGGAGGTGGGTGGCGTGGGCGGGTTGCGCTCTGAATCGGCGGCCAGTCGGGCCGGCCGTTCGCCCCGCAAGCCCTGCTCGAACGCGTTTTCGAAGAAGATGCCAGGCGGCAAGCGTTCCCAGTGGGGCGGGCGAGCCCTCCGGGCGGGCTCGGTCTGAGCCCAGCCGAACATCCCGAACGTTCCGACGGCCACCAGTCCGGCGACGAATCGGCCCAGCCGCGTGCGGAACATGGGGTGGTTCATTCGGCCTCGCCCTGTGATCGAAGGGGCCAAAATCTCGCGGTCTGCCAACCCGCCGCGCTCACAATCAGTTGGCCCATCTATAATCATAGCAACCTGTCGTGTCGGTGACGAAACGGTTGATTTGTCGTCCGGACGCCAAGCTGGGGCGACTTTCCTGCCGCTTCCCCGCTCCTCGCACTCCTCGCCTCGCCTCATGAACGATTCACCCACTCATTCGACTCGCCGCGAATTCCTGCAGGGGAAATCCGCCGCGGACGCGATCGGCGACCTTGGACGGCGAGCCACGGAAGCCGTTCCGACCGATTCGGCGGAGGGGCGCAGTTACCTGCTGGAGGTCGGCCGACGCGCGATGGCCTGCCAATTCGAAGTCTTCCTTAACGCCGGAGCTGAATCCGCGGCGGCCACTGAGGCGGCGCTCGAGGCGCTGGACCTGATTGACCAGCTCGAGGACCAGTTGTCGGTTTACCGCCATCGGAGCGAAATCAGTCAGCTCAATGCGGTCGCGGCCCGTAGGCCAGTGCGGGTTGAGTCGCGGCTGTTTCAATTGCTGACGTTGGCGGTGCAGCTTTACGAGCAGACCGAGCGGGCGTTCGACATCACCTCGGGACCCCTGATCAAGGCCTGGGCCCGACTCCGTCGAGAGGGGCACCTGCCGACGTCCGAGGAGGTCGCGGAGGCGTTGGAGTGCGTCGGGTCCGACAAACTGGCTTTGAACTCGATCGAGCGGAGTGTCAGTTTCACGCACGCGGGACTGGGGATCGACCTGGGCGGAATCGGCAAGGGTTATGCTTTGGATCGGTGTGCCGAACAACTGGCCAGCGCTGGCGTGTCGGACTACATGATCCACGGCGGCAGCAGCAGCGTCCTGGCGCGTGGCCAGCGCCGCTCCGGAACCGAGCAGCCGGGGTGGACGGTCGGCGTGCGTCATCCGCTTCGTGCCGATCGGCGGCTGGCGGAGATTCAGCTGATCGATCGAGCGATGGGGACCTCCGGTGCCGGAACGCACGATGTCTATCATCAGGGGAAGCGCTACGGCCACATCCTTGACCCGCGTCGCGGTGAACCTGTCGGAGGCGTCCTATCCACCACCGTGGTCGCGCCATCGGCCGCCGTCGCCGATGCCCTTTCAACTGCCTTTTACGTTCTGGGCTTGGAGCCGGCCGAGCGGTACTGTGCAGCGCACCCCGAGGTCGCCGTGCTGCTGACGGTGCCGGGCGTCCACGCCGGCAGCGTCCAGGTTCAGCCGATCAACTGCGACGAATTGATCTGGCGACGAGTGGACTGATTCCAAGCCGCTCGGCACGAGGGTTGCCCCAGGAAGTTTGCTCAACTCCGCAGGATGCCCGCGGCTTGCCGGCGGGCATCTTGGAGAACTGCCTCCGCGGCAACCGTCACTGGCGCTTCGTCTGGGAGGCGGGTCGCACGGCACGATTGGTCGTTCGGCTTGCTGCTGGCTGAGCGGTCGTTCGCGGCGCGGTGCTGGATGGGACGGCGAGCGCTGGCGACCTGCTGGGGGACGGGAGGCCGTCCTTCGGGCGGGCGCCGGACTGTGAGCGTCCTGCCAGGAAATTGTCAACCTGCGCGGTTTCTTTCAGGCGGTCAAATTCCTGGGCCATGGCCAGACGCAGTTTCTTTTCGAGGATGTCCCGCGTCAACTCTTCGCGGACGTCGTCCAGTTTCGTGACGACCGGTTCGGTACGTCCGAGGTAATAGAGCACGATGTAGCGATCAGCAATTGCGACAATGGCCGAGAGGGGATCTTCGGCGGTCAACGAGAAGGCCTCTTCTTCGACCTTGGGTTGCCCGCTGAAGCGCCGAATGGGTGGAACTTCGCCCAGGTTGGCCCGCGACACCGGCTCGATCGAATACTGCGATGCCAGTTCTCCGAAAAAGTTGGGCGTCAGATTGGAGCGGGCCATGTCCCAAACTTCCTGCGCGGTACGTTGGTTACTCAGCACGATGGCCAGGACTTCGACGCGTGGCCCGTAGTTCGCTTCGAATCCCTTTTGCAGATCCTCGTCCGTCACTCCGATCTGATCGGCCACCAATTTCTTGAGGGCCACGGACGGCCAGACCGCGTCGCGGATGTACGTCTCGACGGCCAGTCCTTCGTTTTCCGTCACTTCCTTCAACCACCGCTGAACGTCAGGCTTTTCATCCGGCGTCACGTATCCGTACGTTTCCGCGGCTCGTGCCACTTCAGTGTCAATGTCGGAGCCTTCCACCGTCACCGATTTCTGCTTCAACGCCTGATTGAGCAGCAGGTAGTTGATCTCGGATTCCAAGACGTTGACGCCGTGACGTGCAATGCATTCCTCGGCCAGTTGCGAGATTGGGATTTGGGCCGAATTGATGAGGACGGCGATGTCCGGATACTGCTTTCTCTTGGCAGGGTCATTCCAGACGTTAATGACTTTGGCCGCCGTTTGCAGCTCTTGAAAGATTTCGCCGGAGGCATCACGCAATTGGCGATCGATGATTCGTTCCTGCAGTCGGTCGTACGCTGCCTGGCGATACTGGGGCGAAATTTGGGCGGCCGGAAGATGTTTCTCGCATTGGAAAATCAGGAACTGGCCCGCCACGGGGATGATCGAGGAAATGCCTCCCGGCTGCAACGCGAAGCAGGCCTTTTCGACACTCGGCTCACCCAGGTTGTGGCGGATCGGGGGTATCAAGCCGCGGGCCGCCGCGCTGTTAGGATCCTCGGAATGCTGCTTGGCCAGGATCCCGAACGAGTCGGGATCGGCTTGAGCTTGTTGCAGGATCGTCTGAGCTTTTGCCTCGGACGAAACCGCGATCATCCGAACCTGCACCTTCGGACCATACTCGGACTCGTACTCTCGCTCCAGGTCGGCCTGCGTCA
Organism: uncultured Planctomycetales bacterium; assembly: GCA_963826795.1. Lineage (GTDB taxonomy): Bacteria > Planctomycetota > Planctomycetia > Pirellulales > Pirellulaceae > CAWGYT01. Next base: position 183,123 of record CAWGYT010000004.1, read on the forward strand.
CGCTCAGTTTGTCCGCGGCCAGTTGCTTGAGCGCCAGTGTGGGCCAGATGATATCGCGTCGATACTGTTCGGCGGTGATGTTGCGTTCTTCCTTCAGCATCTGCAACCAGCGATCTTTCGGAAGGCTGAAGCGGGCCGCAATCCGGTCGATCTCTTCCTCGATGTCTTGCTGCGTGATCTTGATGTTGCGCTGCCGGCATGCTTCCAGGATCAAATGCTTGTTGACCAAGCTCTCGAGCACCGCCTCGCCGTATCGCTCCAGACACTGCTCGGCCAACTGCTGCCGGCTGACGGTTTGGCCGTTGACCACGGCGACGATCGCCGGTTTGGTTTCCGCAGCCGGCTTGTTGTCGGTCGCGCTTTGAGCGGCGCGCGATCGGGACGTACGCGGAACAGCCCGTGGGGTTGCGTTTCGCTGCTGAGCCGCCGACGGTTGGACGAAAGCTCCGGCAAAAACGAAGGTTGCCAAAATTCCCGCCGAGAACGCGGGAGCTGAGATTGCCATCATGCGGCGTGTGAACATCATCTCGGTTCCTCCTTAAACCGAACGCTGAGACGAGCTGAGCACGAAAATCACGGGGCGCTGTACTAGCTCACGGGAGTGGCGAGTGTAAGACGAGCTTCCCGGAGGGTCAAGACAAGTTCCCGGCCGTCAGCCTTCCATGACCTCGGCTTCTCGTGATTTGGCGGAATCATTCACCAGCGCTTCGTACTTCTTGGTCAGGTCCTGGACGCTTTCCTTGATCTGATCCCGGTCGTCTTCGCTGATTTCCTTGTCTTTCTCGGCGACATCGGCCGCCTTGTTGGCATCGCGGCGAATGTTCCGAATCGCAACCCGCGCTTCCTCGGCCAGCTCCTTGATCCGCGAGACCATTTTGCGACGCACTTCGGTCGAGAGCGGCGGGATATTAATCCGGACCACGCGTCCGTCGTTGGACGGATTCAGCCCGAGGTCGCCGGAGATGATCGCTTTCTCGATCTCCTTGATCGTGGTCGGATCGTAGGGGCGGATGACGATCTGCGTGGGCTCGGGAGCCCCCACGGAGGCAATCTGTTTGATGGGGGTGGGCGAGCCGTACACTTCGACGCGCAGGGAATCCACCAGACCCGGATTGGCACGACCGGTGCGGACGCCCGACAGGCTTTTTTTGAGGACGTCGACGGCTTTTTCCATCCGTTCTTCGGCGTCGAAAAGTATTTCTTCGGCACTCATAGGGCCACCCACCCAACCTCTCGTTGAACTGTTCGCGACTAAGTCACGGGAGACCGCCGCTCGCTCGAGATGTACGTCCCGACCGCTTCTCCCATGATCGCCCGTTGGATATTGCCGTTCTTCTTGTAGTTGAACACGAGCAGCGGCATCCCGTGTTCCATGCACTGTGTGATCGCCGTATGGTCCATCACACGCAGATTCTGTTCAAGGACCGTACTGTAGTCCAGCTCGCGATACAGGACGGCGTGCGGATTTCGCTCCGGATCGTCCGAGAACACGCCGTCGACGCGTGTTGCCTTGAGCACGATGTTGGCTTCCAATTCCAAAGCGCGTTGAGCGGCAGCGGTATCGGTCGTCACGAATGGGCTGCCCGTGCCGGCCGCCAAGATCACGATTCGGCCCTTCTCGAGGTGCCGGTTGGCTCGGCGGCGGATGTAGGGTTCCGCGACCCCGTCCATGCGAACGGCCGTCATCAAACGCGTGTGGGCACCCAGGGACTCGAGTGCGTCCTGCAGAGCCAAGCCGTTGATGACCGTCGCCAGCATCCCCATGTAGTGCGCCGTCGCCTCTTGGATGCTTGCATTGGAGCCTTTGAACTGAGCCCCCCGCAGGATGTTGCCCCCGCCAATCACGACGGCCATCTGGCAACCGAGCTGTTGAGCCTTCCTGATCTGGTCCGCGATCAGGACCACCTCATCCATGCTGATCCCGCGTTCGCCCGAGGGCGTGAAGCTTTCGCCTGAGAGCTTCAGCACGACGCGCCGAAATCGCGGTGCGGTCGGTTCTTCCGTCGAGTTGGTCACATTCGGCTCCCTGAAGTTTGAGAACGGCTCGAGATGCCGACACCCGCCGGTCTGACCGCTTTTCGTCTACCGCTGCCTCACGGGCCTCCCGCGCGGCGAATGCCATCGAGCCCGCCCGTACGGACGGATGCCCGTACCAGGGTAGCCCACCAAGATCGAGCCGGCGGCCCCGAATTACTCGCCACCCAGCTCCCAATGTGCGAACTGCACGACCTCCAGACCCTTCGATTTGGCGAATTGACCTACCGTCTGCTTGTCGTCCTTCACGAACGGCTGCTCGAGCAGGACCGACTCGGCGTAGAAGCTGCGCATTCGCCCTTCGACCATCTTCTCAATGATGTTCTCGGGCTTGCCTTCCTGTCGAGCGGCTTCGGTCAGCACGTCACGCTCGCGCGCCACAACCGCTGGATCCAGATCCTGGACGGTCATCGCCTTCGGTCGCATCGCGGCGATGTGCATGCAAATATCCTTCGCGGCGACGGCGTCATCGCCCTTGACCTGCAGCAGCACGCCAGCGACCGTCCCCGAGTTGTGGGAATACCCGCCACAGGGACCGTCGAAGCGGACCATACGTCCAATGTTGAGGACCTCGCGGATCCGATTGAACATCTCCTCCTTGACGTCGCGCAGCGTCTTGCCCGGTTGGCTGGGGCAGGGCTGATCGAGCAACGCGTCGTCCGAGTCGGCCCCCGGGCCGTTCGCCAGCTGCGCGGCCAGATCGTCGGCAAACTGCACAAACTCGTCGTGTCCGGCCACCGGTGCGCTTTCGCACTTGAGCTCGACCATGGCACCCTGCTTGGCCGTTAGGTCCGCGAAAATTCCCATTCGCCCAAAGGCGGTCTCGCGACTCCCCCGCTTCTCCATCGTCTTGAGGCCCTGTTTGCGCAACCAGTCGACGGCCGCCTCTGCGTCTCCGTCACACTCCGCAAGTGCCTTCTTGCAGTCCATCATCGGCAGTCCGGTTCGCTCCCGTAGGGCCTTGACTGCCGCGGCGGTAATTCCGGCCATGGCTCGATTCTCCCCAGTCTTGTTCTTGGGCTTGTTCTTTGGCTACCTTAAACGAAATCTCTTCATGACGCGGTCCCCGGTCGGTGACAAAGGCGCCCCGCGACTCGCCCGACCGGCTCCCATCGTGCGATCCCTGCCGACGTATCGCAAGAGCGGCTGGGATCGAGTCGGGTCCGCGGGCAGGTGCGACGCGACGCCTGGCCGACCTGAAGGATCAGATCGCCGCCGCTCGGGATCGGGGCCGTCGATCCGGCCGCCGTCGATCCGTAAAACGGGTGGACTTGCCCTACCGGCAGGACGGTTCACCATGGCTTCGACCGGCGCTGCGGCCCCGAACGCTGCGGCCCCGAACGCTGCGGCCCCGAACGCTGCGGCCCCGAACGAGCCTGGGAGGAGGAAAGTCCCGTGAGGGAAACGAGTCCCCTGCCACCCGCGCCGAGTTCGAAAAACGAAAGCCCGGCCCAGGATGAACCCTTGCCGGGCCAAGCTGCTGCGTCAATCACGGCGGGCTGCCGTCCCCCCCGACCGCTGTGCTGCGTCCGTCCGTACGACGTTTCCGGCCAGCCATCCGGCCGACCCGTGCCCCAGCTATTCAGCGGCCGCCTTGAGCTCTTCTTCACTCTCGACCTTCTCGTTGGATCCATTGTCGTCGCTGGCTTGAGCCGGCGGCGCGTCGCCCTTGGCTGCCGGCGACTCCGCTCGCCCTGCCAGTGCCGCGTCCGCTAAGAGGGAGACCACGAGCTCGATCGAGCGAATCCCGTCGTCGTTGCCAGGAATGGGCAGGTCGACCAAGTCGGGATCGCAGTCGGTATCGATCAAGGCGATCGTCGTGATCCCCAGCTTTTGCGATTCACGGATCGCGTTCTTTTCCTTCCGCGGATCGACGACGAAGACGCATTCGGGCAATCGATTCATGGCACGCATTCCGTTGAGATTCCGGAACATCTTGCGGTACTCACGGTTCAGCGACGACTGCATCTTCTTGGAGTAGCTTGAAATCTCGTCACTATTGAGGATCGATTCGAGCTCTTCCAGCCGTCCCAGGCGGCTGCGAATCGTGCGGAAATTGGTCAATGTTCCGCCCAGCCAACGATCATTCACGTAAGGCATCTGACAGCGACTCGCCTCACGCTCGACCGTCTCGCTCGCCTGTCGCTTGGTGCCCACGACGAGGATCTGGGAATTGTGGGCCGACACCTGACGGATGTATTTCTGAGCCCGCAGCAGGCCCCGAATCGTCTCGCGAATGTCGATGATGTGAATCAGGTTCTTGCGGGCAAAGATGTAGGGTGCCATCTTTGGATTCCACCGACTGGCACGATGCCCGAAGTGCACGCCCGCCTCAATCAAACGCTTCGCCAACGACTCCGCCACGCAGCATCTCCTCGTGAAAGTTTTTTGATGTCCGACGTTTTCAACTTCGCAGTGTTCACGACCCGAGCTTCTGTCAGGCTCCAAAGATCGTCAACAAACCCGCGATGGTAACAACTGGATGGAGCGGGGTCAATTGGTCGAAACGGCCTCGCGGGGTGAATTACTGGCCCGGCGGCGGCGAACCGATCCTTTGATGCGGCCGAATCCCCTGGAGCTTCGACGCGGTTGGGGCGGTCCGGATTGCTAGCGGGGCGGGCCCTTTTCCGCCTGACGAGCTGATCGCCCGCGCAATCGCGTTGGGGGGCCGGAATGCCGCAGGCACCGGTCATCCTTTCTTGTCCTTATTTCCACGGATGAATAGGATGGAGGAGTGGCTGGGCAGCCGAAACGCCCGTCCAGGCCGAACCCGCAGGCATCTGCCTCTCGCTTTCGCTCATCCTATTCGCCGGTTGGCGGGGTCCCATGCGTCGAATCGTCCAGCCCGTCGCCGTCACGTTGTTGTTTGTCCTTCCGCTGACCCTCGACGCTCGCTCCGCCTTTGCCGTTGTGGTCGCGGCGACCCTGGGTAACACCAGTCGGCCGGCCGACGATCCCGGCTGGGATAATATCGGCATTCTCAAGAATTCAACGGCGATTTACCTTGGGGAAGGCTGGGTCCTGACGGCCGCGCACGTTGGCTCCGGTTCGGTCACCTTTCCCGGCCTCGGTTCCTATGCGGCCGAAGCCGGCAGCTCGCTCCAGTTGACGAACCCCGCCGGGTCCGGCCTGACGAAGCCCGCGGACTTGGTCTTGTTCCGGTTGGTGGATCCCCCCGAGCTGGCGCCGATCCCGATCGGGCCAACGCCGAAAGCGGGGGACGAAGTCCTGGTCGTGGGGAATGGTCTTGAGCGATCCCCCGATCTGGTCTACTGGGACGTCACGCAGCGTGGCACCAGCTGGACGTGGAAGGAGACATCCCCACCCGGCGACTACAGTGGTTATCAGACTACCGGACCTCAAATTCTCCGCTGGGGTACGAATCTCGTCGAAGACGACGAGACCTTCGGGAATGACCTCGACAGCGACATTCTGCTGAAACTTAGGCAAACCAATAGCGACACGCTTACGATCGTCACGGAGTTCGATCGGGACGGCAGTCAGTCGGACGATGATGTGCGCGGCCCCGACGGCTCCTCGGCCACCGCCGACGAGTCGCAAGGCGTCTTGAGTGACTCGGGCGGTTCGATGTTCATCAAGCGGGACAATCAATGGCAGCTGGTCGGCACGATCCTGGCCGTTGACGGCGAACGCGACCAGCCGGACGTTACCCGTAACCCCCTCTTTGGGAACATCACCTATTACGCGGACCTGGCGACCTATCTGGACCAGATCGAGTCACGCGTCGTGTATGGCGATTTTGATGGCGATCTGCAGCTCACCGCCGCCGACATCGATGCTCTCTCCAGCGCCCTGGCGACTGATAGCGATTCGGCTCGATTCGATCTGAATCGCGACGGCGTTCTTTCGGCGCAAGATCATCAAATTTGGGTCGAGGATGTCAAAGCCACTTATCTGGGTGACGCGAATCTGGATGGCCAGTTCGACACCGAGGACTTGATCCAGGTCCTTCAACGCGGCCAGTACGAAGACCGCGTCGCACGCAACTCGACCTGGGAGTCGGGCGATTGGAATGCGGATTTGGAATTCGATTCCAGTGACTTTGTGGCCGCGTCGCAGTCTGGCGGGTTCGAGCTGGGACCGCGGTACGAAGCGTCGGTCGTCGTCCGCAGCCGTGCGGTTCCGGAACCTGGAAGCTTGGCAGGCCCGTTGGCCACTCTTGTTCTAATCGCGGGTTGGCCGCGCCATCTGCGCATCCGCCGCCGGTCCGCTCGTGCTGTGCGACTGCGCTAGGCCGAACCCGTGATCCGCCCGGATTGGGAACGTCCCGAGGCAACGGACCACGCCAGCTCAGCGGATGGATCGCGACCGTTTGGATCTCATCAAGCTGTCATCAGAAACAACCGATCCATGATGGGCGTCGGCGCTGGCTCCACCGTAGGCAGCAGGATGCCTGTCGGGCGGGGGGGCGACGATAAGCTCGGTGATCGCCGCTGATTGTGTGGTTTCAGGCGGCTGGAAAAAGCAGGTAAAAAACAATTGCATTTCCGGATGTTTCGATAATACTGGCAGGGCGTGTTTCATCACCTGTGGCGGAAGCCGGGGAAAGCTAGTGAACTGAAGGTTCGTAGAAAGACACTCGATGCAAGACAACATTGCGATCCACAGTTTGGTGGGTGCTTCGGCATGGACCGACCGCGCCCGTCGTCGGATTTTACAAGCGGCCAGTTATTCTTATCCGGTTCTCATCACCGGTTCGGCGGGGACGGGCAAGCGGTTAATCGCTCGTGCCATTCACGCTCACAGCCACCGGGCCGCACAGCCGTTGATTCTCTTTTCGGCGGCCCAGCTTCCTCCGCGGTTGGCCGCGTCGCAGCTATTTGGCCACACGGCCGGAGCTGGCGAGTTGACGCGCCACGCGTCGCTGGGATGTATCGGAGCGGCCCAAGGTGGGACGTTGCTGATCGAGGAGATCGGAACGCTGGACCGGGATGCTCAGCACCGGTTGCTGCAGCAGTTAAAGGCCCGATCCCGCAGCCCGCTGGGCTCGAGTCTCTCGCGGCCAAGCGATCTGCGATTGATCGCCACCTCGACGCGCGATTTGCGGGAGGAAGCCCGAGCGGGTCGGTTTAGTTGGGAGCTGCTGTACCGGATCAATGCGATCACGATTCAGACACGCGACCTGCATGATCGGCCGGAGGACATTTTGCCTCTGGCACGCCACATTCTGGCTCGAACGACTTTCGAACGTGGGTTGCCGCTGCCGTCGCTCACGCCCGCCGCCGTCGCGCTGCTGGAAATTTACGCCTGGCCCGGGAACGTGGACGAGCTGGAGCCGGTCCTTGAGCAGGCGGTCGCGAACATGGCGGGGACGGTCTTGGATTTGGAGGATTTCCCCGGTCTGCTGGAGTCGATCCCGATCGGGCCGACGCCAAAACCCCTGCCGCCTCAGTCGGAGAAGGTCAATGCCTTTGAAGCCGTTCCGGTCCCCCCAGGTGTCGCGGGCAATTGGCCTACCCTGGCTCAACTGGAAGCCGAGCACTTGCAGTCAACGCTGCGACGATGCCATCATCGTGTGGCGGTCGCCGCCCAGATGCTGGGGCTTCGACCGTTGGAGCTGGCGGAAAAAATGAAGCGGTACGGGCTGCGAATTCCTTCCCCCACACGTCGATGCCAGACAACGTGAGCTGAGACAACGTGAGCTGAGTCCGTCACGCCCGAGACGCGGCCGGAAGTGCGTCGACCGGGCGCGCACCGCCCGGCCGTCACGACGCCCTGCTCGGTGATTGGCACCGCGCCCGGGATCTCGGTAGCGAAAAAAGCTCGCCGTTGCTACCTTGCGCAACGTGGCCGAGACAACGCGTCGCGGATACGATTTGTGTTTCGCGATCCCCGGGCCCACTTTCCGCGCTGGAGTAAACAAGAATCCAAATGTCCGAATACGAGATCGACCGGATCGAGGATCCGCCGGCTCATGAGCCAACCGAATTCAAGGTCCAGTTGGCCGCCCGAGTTCACCGGCTGCCTCCCTACATGTTTGGGCGGATCAACAACCTGCTGTACCAAAAGCGGCGAGCCGGCAGCGACGTGATCGACTTGGGGATGGGCAATCCATCCGATCCTCCCGTCGAGGCCGGTGATCGAGAAGCTGACCGACGCGGCCCATGATCCGGGCAATCACGGCTACAGCAAGTCCAACGGCATTCTGAATCTTCGCCGGGAAGTCGCCAGCAAGTATCTCAAGCAGTTACGGCGTGCGGCTGGATCCGGAAGCCGAGGTGATGACCTGCCTGGGCTCGAAGGAAGGGTTTTCAGCCACATGTGCCTGGCCCTGATGGGGCCGGGCGACACGGCGATCGTGCCCGCTCCGTATTTCCCGGTTCACATGTACGCCGTCGCCCTGGCGTCGGGCAACGTGATCGCGCTGGAAGTTGCCGACAGCGAGAAATTCCTCTCGAACATCGCCTACACCTGCCAGCACTTGTATCCCAGGCCCAAGCTGTTGATCATCAACTATCCGCACAACCCCTCCTCGGTGACGGTCGAACCCGAGTTTTTCGTCGATGTCGTCAAGCTGGCCAAACGCTATGGCTTCATGGTGATCAGCGACTTTGCCTACGCCGACGTCGCGTTCGACGGTTACGAGCCGCCCAGCTTTCTTCGCCGCACCCGGCGCGATCGACGTGGGCGTCGAGTTCACGACGATGAGCAAGGGCTACAACATGGCCGGCTGGCGAGTCGGCTTTTGCTGCGGCAATGCCGAGATGATCCGAGGCGCTGGGAATCATCAAGGGTTACTACGACTACGGCATGTTTCAGGCGATCCAGATCGCCGCGATCGTGGCCTTGCGAGACACCGAGGCCGCCGTCGAAGCAGCAGTCGCTGCTCTACCAGAGTCGTCGCGATGTGCTGGTGCGAGGGGCTGCGTCGAATCGGCTGGGATGTCGAACCGCCCCGCGCCGGGATGTTCGTCTGGGCGCCGATTCCCGAGACCTGGCGACAGCAGATGAGCACGATGGACTTCGCCATGATGTTGCTGGAGCAGGGCGACGTCGCCGTCAGTCCCGGCAGCGGCTTTGGCGACGGCGGGCGAAGGCTTTGTGCGGATGGCGCTGGTCGAGAACGAAAACCGGCTTGCGCCAAGCCGTGCGACAAATCGGTCGTTGCCTGGACCGCGAGGCCAAACGTCGGGGAATGGATCAGCCCGCGGGTCGCCCGTCGGGAGATAGCGCGGTTCCCACCGTTCATCCCTGACCGTCAAGATTGGAGCGGCAAGATTGAAGCGCGGCAAGATTCGAAGCGTCGCGCGAATCGAAGCCGGGCACGAATCCAGCCCGAGCGTGCATCGAGGCGGGGATTGATCAAACGGACCACCCAAGCCAAGATGTGAGCTCGTCCCGGGATGCTCCGCAACGCGTGCGTCCAGCGGCGGCCGCTTCGGTGACGAGGGCTCCGATCGCAAGGCGCGATTCCGGTCCGATTCGGTAGTTCGATTGGGGCGTGGCCTGATCCGGCGGAACCCAAACGGGTCGCCCTCCCCCCGCCAAAAAAAAAGGGCCCTTGCTCGCCGCAACAAGGACCCAGGAGTTTGGCTGCCCGGAAGAAAACGTTGCCGTTCTGACCGGAGACCCACAGCCGTACAAGGAGTATCGGGACACTTCGGTCGCTTACTTTAGGTGCGAACCTGAAACGGGAATGTTGCGTTGCCGACACGTTGTTCTGCGCGGCGCGTGCCTGCTGAAATGATTGATTCAAGTCAACCAAACGACCACGAGGATCTCATGAGGCCGATCGCGAAACTCGCGCTGGAAGATGGAGCCGTTTTCGTTGGAGAGTCGTTCGGAGCCCAGGGAGAGGTCGACGGCGAAGTCTGCTTCAATACGTCAATGACCGGTTATCAGGAAATCCTCACGGACCCCAGCTACCGCGGCCAAATCGTGACGATGACCTATCCGCAGATTGGGAATTACGGCGTCAATGACGAGGATGTGGAGAGCTGGAAGCCGCATTTGGCAGGTTTTATCGTGCGCGAACTGAGCCGGATCTCCAGCAACTTTCGGTCCCAAGGAGAACTGGAAGATTATCTTCAGAAACACGGGGTTGTTGGACTTTCGGGAATCGACACACGAGCACTCGTCCGCCGCATCCGTTTGGAAGGCGCCATGAAGGGCGTGATTTCAACCGTCGATCTGGACGACGAGAGCTTAGTTCAGAAGGCGCGGCAATCGCCGGGACTCGTCGGACGTGATTTGGTCCAGGAAGTTGTCCGCGCCGAACCCCGGGAATGGAACGAGCCGTTGAACGAATGGTCGACTTTGCCGGCCGACGAACGTGGAGCCCATTCGGGCGATGGGATGCCGCATGTCGTCGCCCTCGACTTTGGCATGAAATGGAACATCGCGAGGCACTTGAAGGATCACGGCTTCCGAGTCACCATCCTGCCGGGCACGACGGCCAGCGCCGATGACGTCCTGCAGCTTCAGCCGGACGGAATCTTTTTGTCCAACGGCCCCGGAGACCCAGAACCCCTGACCTACGCGACTCGCACGATCCGTGATCTGATCGGCAGGAAGCCCATGTTCGGTATCTGTCTCGGGCACCAACTGCTGGCACTCGCCTGCGGCGCGAAGACGTTCAAGCTGAAGTTCGGCCACCGGGGTGCCAACCAACCGGTCCTGGAATTGGATTCGGGTCGAGTTGAAATTACGGCTCAGAATCATGGCTTCGCGGTCGACGAGCCGTCGCTGCCGAGCGAGCTTGAAATCACGCACCGCAACTTGAACGACGACACGATCGCCGGGCTCCGCCACCGAAACCAACCCGCCTTCAGCGTGCAGTATCATCCCGAAGCGTCCTCAGGACCTCACGACAGCCGCTACCTCTTCGCCCGCTTCCGCGACCAGATCACCGGCTGCATCCGCGATCGCCCCTAGCAATCGTCCCCGGGAACCTCGCCCTCCCGCGCCGCTTCGCCCTCCGGGTTGTCGGTAAGCAGCAGCCGCAGGACCCCGATCCCGTAACGGGCGGCGTCTGCGTCGAGCGTGCCGTCGCGCTCGATCGACGCTTGCCATTGGTCGATGGTGCGGAGGAGGAAGTGACGGCGCGATTCCTCCAGCAGATCGCCCGACAGCTCGGCCTGCAACTCGGGCCAGAGCGATTCCAGTTGCGTGAGCGTGTCGGGACCGCCGGCGATCGCGGCCAGCGCGGCTTCGTCAAAGGCATCTAGTCGCTCGAGCAATTCTTCTCGGTTCAGGTCCAGCAATCCTTGCCGCGCGGGGTGGCCCGCGAGGAGGGAGGAGGTCGGGGGGGCGTTACCGAATCCGGATCCCGCGAACGTGGTCTTCCGCCGGCTCGAGTGATCCTGCCACTGTCTCGCCTCGGCCTCCCAAGGGGTGCCCGACAAGACGCGAAGGTCTTGGAGACGGATATCCGGCGGCGAGCTGCTCACCAGCCTCGTAATGCCTCCCCATCCCTCTGACGCGTGGACGCTCACCAGCAGACGTGCCCAGTCACTTTGCAGGTCAGGGAAGTCCGCGCCGGGATCTGTCAGGTCAATCCGGCTGGTCATCGCGGAAACATGAGTCCAATCGCGTTCATCCGCACAGATTCTGAGCGTCGGGTGGTCGGCCTCACCCGCTGAATTCCAGCCGCTCCAAGACAGTTCCCATTGAGCGGCGCCAGGCACCAGATCCAGGAGGGTCGAAACCACGGAGAACATTGGACCCGCATCGGGCGGGAGCAAGACGGCGACGGGCGCCGCCAGCAGCACGGTGTCGAGCAGGGCCAGGATTCGTCGCATTTCGGCGGGACGAATGCGCGGCCGTGCTTGTCCACGGCGCGACGCGTTTTGGATCGCGGAACGGGGCGTTGCCGAAGCGTCCCGAGGAATCGGCTCGGTTCGGAGCACGTGCTGGATGAACTCCAGCGGGTTCCGCCCCGTTCGCGTCGCCTCGTCCCGCTCGAACTGCACGACGTGCAATCGGGGTGTGGCGGCCGAGTTGTCTTCGTGGCAGCCAACATACGTTCCCTCGGGAAGCTGAAAAAACGCCCAGCCGAACCCGGGTGCGCGGCGGGCCGAGTCGATCCAGGGCTTGAGCCAGTCTTGCACCACTCGCGGTTCGCCGGCGCACTCTTCGCCGCGGCTTCCCGCGGTGGTCGTCGGCCGGAAGGCGGCGGGCATCAGCCGCAGTTGATCGTCGAAGGTTGAAATCGCGGGCATCGGGTCAAAACAGGCGAGCTGGGACTTTGATTGGGTCGGGACGGGCTTAAGATTGGCTTCAGCCCAACTCTATCTTTGAATCGGCCAACACCACGCTTTTGCCCATCCACTAAGATTGGGAGGCCTCCACGCGGGTGGCGCTCGCCGCACGCATTTCGGGGCAAGCGGTGGGCGATCGGCGACTCCAGCCCGTGAGCGATCCATGGTCAATAAGAAAACGCGAAAAAGGTCGCGTGGTATTCCCTCCCGTCCCCGTCGGGCCTCGCCTCCACCTCCGACCTCGAATCGGACGGCCGAATCGGTGACCGTCGGGTGGATGTTGGCCATGCTCGCCACGCTCAGCGCTCAGGTCCTGGGGATCTTCACCCGCTGGTTGGCGGTTCGGTTTGGAGCGAGCGAGCGGCTGGGAATTCTCTCTGGGACGTTGCTGCTGGTCGCCCTCTTGGCCGGCACGGCAACTCTGGGGCTGACCGTCTTAACGCTTCGACTTCGCGCGGTGCCGCCGCCGCGGCCGATCGTCGTCGCCGCCGTGGTCAGCGGAATCATCCCCTGGCTGACGCTGTGTTTGATCGTGAGCCGATGAGCTTCGGGTACGGTGGTGGACGCACCGCGGGGCGACGGGTCCGAGTTGGCTGATTGTTTTCGCCAAACTGAGGGGTTAGATCGCGAACCCAGATGGCGTAGAATCGGGGAAGTGGCGAAAGGGAGCCGTCGGAGGCCCAGCGGGGGACATACCTTGGTGTCGGAATTCGAAAACGCAGATCGCTCGGAGTCCGAGTCCAGGGACGAGCTTCCGACGCCGCCGGATCTGAAGCTGAGCGACGAACTGCACCGTCGCCGCCGCTGGCAGGCTTATTTCGAAGACTGCCTGCAATCCGAGAGTCCCGGCTGGCTGGTGAGTCTGGTTCTTCACCTGATCTGTTTCTTGCTGATCACGACGCTTTCGGTGCCGATGGTCAAGGGCCGCCGCGGTGGGTCGGGAAGCATCGCGTTGACGCTTGGGTTTGCCGATCAGACCCAGGAGTCGAAGGGCCAGCAGATTACCCTCGAGCCGTCCGAACCGGAGACGACGCCGACACCGGCCGAGTCGAAGGCGGACGAACCCACTCCGCCAGTCCAGGATCCGAGCGACGCAACCGAGCGGCCGTCGCCTCAACCTGCACCTGCCGACTCCAGTCCTGCCGCGCCGCGCAGCGGAACTCAGCCGCAACGTCAATCGAGCGGCGCAATGCAACGGGCGGCATCGTCGTCCGACGAGGGCGCGATCCGCGTCTCGCCGTACGCGGCCATTCTGAATCGACACCGAACCTTCGCAACCACTGCCGCCCCCTCGGTGCAGGTGGCGCAGGCGATCCAGCCCTTGACTGAAATCCCGTTGGACCCTCAACAGCAGTCGCTGGACCAAATCGTCGACGACTTTATTGCGTACGACATTGGCCAGTTGCGTGGTTCCGCGGGGCAGGTCGCACGGAATCGTTTTGCGGAGTTGGGCCCGGAGTCGATCCCGGCCCTGGTCCGTGGCTTGAACAAGGCGGCCGGCATCAACGCGAGCTGTCCTGTCGGCGTGATTGCCGGAAAGTTGATGTCGACCTTACGGGCGGCGACGGATCCGTCGATGCGTGATTTCGCGATTCAAAACATCGGAGTTGGTGTCTCCGAAAGTGCCCCGCACTATCAGCGACTGCTCGCGTTTCGCAAGCATTGGCTCCAGGCGCCAGAGACGCCACCGCAGGTGGCAGCGATCATCCAACGACTCGAGGTGCGGCAGGAGGGGGAACTCATGGAATTGATGCTCGCCCTTTCCGACGCGCCCTCGGACACCGTCGTCGCGTCGCTGAATTCGGGCGACGAGTATCTGGCGGCCGCTGCGACACTCGCCATCATCCAGGGCGGGCAGGTGTGGACCCCGGAACAGCGCGGCCAGCTACGGTCGGCCGTGATTCAGTTCCGGTCGTTCACGTCCAACGCACAGCTGCGTTCCCTGGCTCAGGACGCGGAGCAGCGTCTGCGTCCCGGGCGCTAGGGCTCAGGAAAAGGGGTCAGGAAAAGGGGTCAGGTCCCAAAAGTGCGAAGCACCCGAAGGGCCGTTCCGGCTTTTGGGACCTGACCCCTTTTCCTGACCTGACCCCTAAGATCCAGCTCGCAGCAGTCGCAGAAATTCGCGCAACAAGGCCGTGTTGTCGTGCCACGTCCGAGCGGTGACAAGATTGCCGTCCACAATTACCTCGCGATCGACGTATCGGGCGCGTCCCTGCAGGGCATCTAGGGCGCATTTCGCGACGGTCGTGACTTCCCGGCCTTCCAGGCAATCGGCCGCGGTGAGGATCTCGATCCCGTGGCAGATGCACGCCACAGGCTTGCCTGCCCGAAAAAGATCGCGCGTCACTTGCAGCAGATCTTGGTCATAACGCAAGTATTCGGCGCGCGGCCGCCCGACAGAAACAGCCCCGCGTAGTCCTCCGCGCGCAGCTCGCGAAACGCCTTCGTGGCCCGCAGATGATAGCCGGGTCGTTCTTGCGTGATGTCCCAGGGAACGTCCGAATTTGGCGGAATCTCGTGCAGCACGGCGTGATACAGCCGCGCCTCGGGGCCGGCCACCTCGACTTCATAGCCGTCTTCCGGCAGCCGAAAGAACGGATAGAACGTGTCCAGCACCTCGGTCGCATCCCCGATGGGCATCAAGATCTTGGGCATTCCACTCGCTTCGTTAAAAACTGATGTCGCACTGGGGCAAAGCCGCCTGCAGCTTAACGCGGCCTTCTTGGCTGAAATTGTTGAACGTCAGAATCAAGGTCTTCAAATTCTTCAGCTGCGAGAGCGGTTCGATCGCCGCGTCCGTCAAGTTATTCGAGCCCAAATGCATCCACGTCAGGTTTTGCAACGCGGTCAGGTTGGGAAGTCCGGCGTCCGAGATCATCGTCTTGTCGAGATTCAAGCGAGTCAATTGCGTCATCTCGCCGATCGGCTTGAGTCCTTCGTCGCTGACCAGCGAGAACCACAGATTCAAATCCTTGAGTTTGGGAAGCGCCTTGAGCGACTCCATCGCGTCGTCCCCGATATCGGTTTCGCTGAAATCGATTTTCTCAAGCTCTTTCAGCTCGGCCAGATGCTTCACCCCTTCGGCACTGATCGCATCTTCCCGCAGCTTCAGCATTCGCAGCTTGGGAAAGGCCTTCAGCGCGGCGAGCCCTTCGTCGGTGACCCGCGTCTTGTAGAGATTCAGCTCTTCCAGATCCTTCATGGCCTGCAGATGAACGAGTCCCTCGTCGCCGACGGCCGACAGGTCGAAGGTGAGCGACGTCATGTTGACGAGGTCCTTCAAGTGCACCATCCCTTTGTCACTGATGCGGTCGGTCGAAAGCTTAAGATTTTTCAGACCCGTCAGGTCCTTGAGGTGCACGAGGCCATCATCGGTAACCTGCGTGTCGCGTAGATCGAGCGACGCGAGAGTCTTGACGTTGGCCAAGTGTGCCAGACCTTCGTCGTTGGTCAGGGTTCGGAGCAGCTCCAGGATTCGCAGCTTGGGCAACTCGGCCAGGTGCTGGATCCCAACCGCGGTTATGCTCGCATACGGCAGCTTGACCGCCGTCAACTCGGGCAGCTCCTTCAGTCGCTCAAGCCCCGTATCGGTCACGTCGGTCTTTTCCAGCGTGAGGTCACGCAGTTGCTTGAGTTGGACGAGGTGGTCGGCGCCCGCATCGGTGATGTCGCGACCAAACAGGACCAGGACCTTGAGCAGCGGCAGCTTCGTCAATTCCGCCAGGTCCGCGTCGGAGACGGGGACCGAGACGTTGCCGTAGTAGTAAGACACCGAGGTCACATGGCCGTCTTGTTTCCGCAATTGGACGCCTTTTTTTTCAAGTGCCGCAACCAGTTCGGCGTCGTCGGCCGGCGCGCACCGACGGGCTCGCATTCGAATCGCCGGACGGCTTCTCGCCGGTGGTCGGTGACGTGTTGTCGGCTCCCGCAGGTTTTGCCGGCGTCGTCGAGGACTTCGGCGGACACCCCACCAGGACCATCAAACATGAACCGACCGCGACGGCCTGCACCACACCTCGCCACTTGTACGTCATCGTCACCATGCTCCCGTAATTCCCCGGACCGGATCGGCTTTGACCTCGCGACACCCGGCGCGATTTCATTGTTCATAAACTAACGGCCGATGTGGCCGCGCGTAAAGCCGGCAGCAGGACGAGCCCCCCCCAGGTGGAGCGGTCGCGGCTCAGGGGCCGGGCCGACGCGAAGTCACCTTCGCGCGAGCATTCTTCCGGTTGGGGTTTCGCCTGCGAAAGTCGGGCTTGGGGCTGGCGGAATTTGCCTTGGGAAGCCGACCTGGAAGGTTTTCATTCGGGATCTGGCCGCTGTATAATGCGGCCTCGCCAGGTTAAGTCAGCGACTGCGATTCTGCCATCGTTCGGCGCATCGCAAGCGGCTTTTGCAACGATCACTCTCCGGTCGTCCGCTCGTCTCTGCTGACCACGATGCGAGCCTATCCAGATTTCATCCCGCCTAGAAGAGAAATTGAGGAGACGAAACGAGATGCCCATCAAACCGGATCGCCGTACGTTCATGCAGACTTCGGCAGCCGCCGGAGTCGGCTACTGGGTCGCCGGTGGAGTCGCTTTGGCGCAAAGCACTTCGCCCAACGAGCAAATTCAGTTTGCGTGTGTTGGGATCGGCGGCAAAGGCCGGAGTGACTCGGCCGACGCCGCCCGCTCTGGCAAAGTCGTCGGCATCTGCGATGTTGACGGAACCACGCTGGAACGCTCGGGCCCGCGTTTCAAGGACGCCGCGCCCTATTACGATTTTCGTCGCATGCTCGATGAACTTGGCGACAAGATCGACGCAGTGACGGTCAGCACGCCCGACCATAACCACGCCGTGGCCGCGGTGATGGCGATGAAGATGGGCAAGCATTGCTTCTGCCAAAAGCCGCTCTCGCATTCGATTCACGAGGCCCGTGTGATGACGGAAGTCGCGCGGTCCAGCGGCGTCGCGACGATGATGGGCAACCAAGGGACGGCGCTCGACAGCCTGCGCAAGGCCGCCGCGGTCGCCCGTTCCGGCGTGCTCGGAAAGATCAGCGAAGTCCATGTCTGGACCAACCGACCCGTTTGGCCGCAGGGAATCGAACGTCCGACCGAGGTGAAGGGGAATCCGAATACGCTGCACTGGGACGAATGGATCGGTCCGGCGCCGTATCGCACGTACAACGAGGCGTACCATCCGTTCAAGTGGCGCGGCTTCTGGGACTTCGGAACCGGCGCGCTGGGCGACATGGCCTGCCATACGCTGAACATGCCCTTCATGGCACTCGAACTGCGTGATCCCATTGCGGTCAGCGCCGAGACCTCGGGACACAACAAAGAGACGTATCCCGGCTGGTCGGTGATCAGCTTTGATTTCCCGGCGCGCGGCGATCGCGGACCGGTCAAGCTGATGTGGCACGACGGCGGCAAGCGTCCTGACCCCTCGCTGTTGGACGGCGAGCAGCCGGTTGCCAGCGGCGCGTTGATTGTCGGCGACAAGGGCAAACTGTACTCGACGGGCGATTACGCCGACGACTACCGGTTGCTCGCGGGGCTGGAAGAGCCGGCCGTGGAATTCGAGAAGTCCCCCGGGCATTTCGAAGAATGGGTCAACGCGATCAAGGGTGGCAAGCCGGCCACCTCCAACTTCGCGGAGTACGCCGGACCGCTGACCGAAACCATGCTGCTTGGCAATCTCGCCGTCTGGGTGGGAGACGGCAAGAAGGTGGAGTGGGATTCGGAGAAGCTGGCCAGCCCGAACATGCCGGAACTGGCCTCGTTCGTGAAGCGCGAGTATCGCGACGGATACTCGCTGTAAGGCTCTCTGCGATCGGCCATGGACGAAAAACAAGCGACAGCGCGAGGCGGTTCTCCCTGTCGCTTTCGTGGCTTGGGCCTTACCTCGTACCCGCCAGGTTGTTCTTTGACCGCGAGCTGAACCGCTGACTACCGACGACTCCGAACCGCTCGACCTCCTGATCATCGCGCCGCACCCCGATGATGCGGAATTGGGGATGGGCGGCACGATCTGCCGGATGTTGGACGAGGGACTGCGCGTCGGCGTGCTGGATCTGACCAGTGGTGAGCCGACCCCGTTCGGCAGCCCGGGGATTCGCGCCGCCGAAACCGCTCAGGCCACTCAGGTCCTGGGCATCACCTGGCGAGAAAACCTCGGGCTTCCCAATCGCGAGCTCGAGCCGACGCTGGAAGCACGAGCTCGATTGGCCGCTGTTTTTCGACGCGTCCGCCCGCGGTGGTTGTTCGCACCCTACTGGGTCGATGCTCATCCCGATCACGTCGCCGCGACCCAATTGGTCGAAGCCGCGCGCTTCTGGTCCAAGCTGACCAAGACGGATCTGCCAGGAACACCGCATCATCCGGAGCGGATTTTTTACTACTTCTGCGTCCATCTGAAGCTGGCCATTCAACCCGCTTTCGTGCTCGACATCAGCCCCTATTGGGACCGTAAGCTCGCCGCATTGGCGTGTTATCAGAGCCAGTTCGTGCAGGGGCGGGAACATCTCCACCCGTCGTTTCTGGATCGCCAGCGCGACGAAGCCGCTTACTGGGGCAAGGCCATCGGAACGGCCTATGGTGAACCCTACGCCTGTCGTGAGCCGCTGGCCCTCAAGACCTTGACCGGGTTGTTCTGAGTGACGGCTCGCTTGGGTTGACCACAGAGGCACAGAGGGCACAGAGGGTCATGGCTTGGCAGGGATGGTGGTGTGAATTTTGGGATTTAGGATTTCCGCCACGGCGGAAATCCTAAATCCCAAAATTCACACCACCCGCCGACCTGTGCCACTCCTTCCCTCTGTGCCCTCTGTGCCTCTGTGGTCAACCCCGAGCCGCCCGTCAACCCAAGCGAGCCGCCCGTCAACCCACCAGCCCGAGGGCGGTGACGATGATCTGCCGGGCCACGTCGGACTTCGAACCCGCGGCGGACAGGACGACCTCGCCCAACTTGTCGAGCATCTCGATTTGGGTGTCGATTGAATTCATGGCGGCGGGGGAATTGAGCACAATCAGGTCGCAGTGCTTTTGCTCTAATTTGCGAATCGCGCGGAACCGATGGTCTTCCGTCTCGAGTGCAAACCCGACAACCCATTGTCCGGGTCGTTTTTGGGCGCCCAGCGTGGCGACGATGTCGGGTGTTTCGATCAGGTGCAGCACCAGCGGCTCGCCCGTCTTGCGAATCTTGTGATCCTCGACCTTCACCGGGCGATAATCGCACGGTGCGGCGACGCCGATCAGTCCGTCGCAGCTGGCAAACAACTCGGTTGCCGCGGCCAACATTTCCTCCGTCGAAATCACCGGCACGACGTGAGCCTGGGGGGGATACACGACGTCCACCGGACCGCTCACCACGGTCACCTGGTGTCCGACCGCCAAGGCGGCTTCGCAGAGTGCCAGTCCCATCCGGCCGCTGGACGCATTGGTCAGATAGCGGACCGGATCGAGGTACTGGCGGGTTGGACCGGAGGTGATCAGAATTCGGGCCATGGATGGGGCGACTCCCTAGAGCAGCTGACCGACGGCGGTCGCGATCCCCGTGGGGTCCGCCATCCGTCCGATTCCGATTTGTCGGCAGCTAAGCCAGCCCGCCTGGGGCTCGACAAAGTGCACTCCGTCGGCCCGCAGTTGTTGAACATTTCGTTGGACGGCCGGGTGCTCCCACATGCGATCGTTCATGGCCGGCGCGACCAGGACCGGCCCTCGAAAACAGAGGTACAGCGTCGAGAGCAGGTCGTCAGCCGCTCCCCGCGCCATCTTGCTTAGAAAGTCGGCCGAGGCAGGGGCAATGCAAAGCAGATCGGCCGTCTCGGCCAGTTCGATGTGTGCGCCGAGCGGATAGGCGGGATCGAACACTTCACACGCCACGGGCCGGCCGGTGAGGGCGGCGAATGTCGCGTGTCCCACAAACTGGCGGGCTGCGGCGGTCATCACGACCGTCACCTCCGACTGCTGCTGGACCAGTTGGCTGACGAGCGCGGCGGACTTGAACGCCGCGATCCCGCCCGTCACTCCGACGATCAGCCGTCGAGCGTTCATAGGTTCGTCGGATCAAAGTCCGGCAAACCCGCCGATTCCTGGGTCTCGCCCGTAATCCGCACCTCGTTGGAGGTATCCAGAAAGATCTTGTCCTGGAGGATCTCCTGGAGCACGATCTCCATCTTGTTTTCGGTGTTCGCCTCGACCAGCGGCCTGCTACCCGCGTTCAACGCGACCAGCCGCTTCTGAATCAGGGTGGACAGCTTGAATCGACCACCGACCTTGTTGACGATGGCTTCCTCTTTCAGTTCTTCCAGCATAAAACGTCTCTCCCGCGTGGTCAGGCTTCGGATTGTTCGTGAACTTAAGATTCAGTCTGCAGCAGGCGACAGATCGTCGCGACGGTTTCATCGAGCGAGTCATTGACCAGATCGTGTCGATACTGGTCCTTGAACTGCCATTCGTGCCGCGCCACCTCGAGTCGCCGGCGGATCGTTGCTTCGGACTCGGTGCCTCGACCGCGCAGCCGGCGTTCTAATTCCGTTAAACTGGAGGGGCGGACGAAAAACGAGATCGCCTGGGGAAACTTTTGGACCACCGCTTGCATGCCTTGCACATCGATCTCTAAGACTACCCAGTTCCCCGCACCGAGACTAGAGGATACGGTTGCGGCGAGGGTCCCGTACCAATAACCTCGCCCGTAGACCTCAAAACATTCCAGGAACTCCCCGGCGGCCCGACGACGCTGAAACTCGGCGTCGTCCAGAAACAGGTAGTCAACTCCGGGCTGCTCTCCCTTCCGCGGCGGGCGCATCGTTGCCGAAACGCTCGCCGCCAACGGCAGCGGGCAGGACTCAAGCAGCCGTTTGACAATCGTCGTCTTGCCCGCCCCGGAGGGCCCGGAGATGATGACGACTCTTCCCTGCTGCATGGCTCGGCTACCCTTCCTCGGGCTCGGCGGCCAGGGCCGACGACGAGCCGCGGCGCGGGGATCTATTCGACATTCTGGAGCATCTCTCGCAGGCGCTCGATCGCCGTTTTGATTTGCACGACGTGGCGCGCGACCTGGGAATCGTTCGCCTTGGATCCGATCGTGTTGGTCTCGCGAAGCAACTCCTGAATCAAAAACTCCAGCTTGCGACCGGCCGACTGCTCAGTCGACATGATCACGTCGAATTGCTGCAAATGGCTCCGCAGCCGGACCGTCTCTTCGCGAATATCCACGCGGTCGGCAAAAATGCCAACCTCCCGAATGATGGCCGTGGGATCGAGCTGCACGTTTTGATCGGCAAGCAGCTGGTTGATGCGTTCCAGCAGACGCACTTCGTAGCCACGCACCATCTCGGGGGCCCGCACCTCGATTTGCGCTAAGTCGGCCAGGATCGACTGGCAATTGTCATGCAGATCGGCGGCCAACGCCGCGCCTTCACGTTCTCTCATCCGATTCAAATGCTGCAACGCCTCGCCGATCACCGGCTCGACCCGCGGCCACTCCGCCTCGACGTCCACCCGCCGCCCGTCGCCCTCGGTCACCACCCCGGGCAGCGTCAGCAACGAGGCCAGCGTGACGTCCCCGTTGTCGTGTAAGCGAGAACTGAGTCCCGACAATTGGCGGTGATAACTGACCAGCAACGCCTCGTTCAAACGGTATTCGTCGTCGCCCGCCTCCCGTATGAGCTGGAGGTTGAGCTGCAGGGAGCCGCGCCGCACGTGCTGGCGAACCAGCGCCTCGATCGGGGCCTCAAGCGGCCCGTAGCCTTCCGGCAAGCGAGTCGAAAGTTTGAGATGGCGGTTGTTAACCGAGCGGATTTCGGCACGTACCAAGATCCCGGCCATTTGCCGCTGTGCCTCGCCGAAACCCGTCATACTGAGCAACACGTCGTAACCCTTTTTCCTGGTCTTCATTAAAACGAAAGTGGCCACGCCCGATTCAGGGTAAGGCGACCGCCGCGGGGTCCAATTCCTGCCCGGCTTGCGCCGCCGGTCAGAACCCGTGCAACGAATCGAACTCGCTTCCAGACGATCGGATCGCGGACGAGGTCCCGGGCGCTCTTGCGGCGTCGGGCCGGAACCGGCGCAGGAGCACTATTGCTCGTTCGTCTCAGCCGGTGCGGAGTCGGCTGGCGGAGCGGGACTCTCGGCCGCAGGTTCCAGCGACTGGCCACTTGTGATCTCTGCCGCCGGGTTCGATGCCGGCGCGGCACCGGTGTCGGTGCTCCCGCCACCGCTCGAGTCTGGCACGGCCGCACCTTCGCCGGGGATGGGCGGAAGCAACGGTTGGTCGGATCCCGGGGTCGCACTGCCCGGAATGATTTCGGGGCTGGACGGCGGCGTCGCGCTGCCCAGCGGTCCGGTCGAGCTGCCCAGGTACTTCACGGCACCCACCGACAGCAACAGCCAGAAGACGGACAAGCCCACGGTGATTTTCGTGAAGGTGTCCCCGGCCTTGGTCCCGAAGGCGCTTTGGCCTCCCATCCCACCGAACGCGCCGGCGAGTCCGCCACCACGACCTCGTTGGACCAGCACCAGCAGGATCAACAGGATGGCGGTGATCGTCAGCAGAATGCCGTAAAAATACTGAGCAAAACTGGCGATCAGTACGGTGCTGCTCGGTTCAAGCATGGCAAAATCGATCACTGACATCAATCAAACTCCCTCACGTTGGCAGCTGGCTGCTTGGATAGGTTACGCGCTTCGTGTCCGCGGCGTTCGTGTCCGCGGCGCTTCGGCTCGGGGCTGCTTTGGTTACGTCGTGGCGGCCGCTTGGACGATCGCCAGGAAACTGGCCGATTTCAGGGCGGCACCGCCGACCAGCGCCCCATCGATATTGGGTTGAGCCATCAACTCCGCTGCGTTGTCCGGCTTGACGCTGCCCCCATATTGGATTCGCACGGCGTCCGCCACCGCCGCTCCGGCTCGATCATGTAGCATTTGCCGCAGGCTGGCGTGGACTTCCTCGGCCTGCTCAGGAGTTGCCACGCGTCCGGTCCCGATCGCCCAGACGGGCTCGTACGCGATCACGCAGCGTCCTAGCTGCTCGGCCGAGACGCCAGCCAACGAGCCGTCGAACTGGTCCTGAATCACCTCGAGTGTCTTTCCGGCTTCTCGCTGTTCCAGCAATTCGCCGACGCAAAGGATCGGGATCAGGCCGGCTGCCAGGGCGGTGTGCAGTTTGCGGTTGACGTCCTGATTGCTCTCGCCCAGCACGTTTCGCCGCTCACTGTGACCCAAGATGACATATTGGCAGCCCACATCCAGCAGCATTCCGGCGCTGATCTCGCCCGTAAACGCCCCCTCGGCCTCGAAGTAAAGGTTCTGCGCCCCCAGCTTCAACGCGGAGCCGTCTAGCGTTTGAGCGACGCAGTCCAGGTACACGAACGGAGGACACACGGCGACGTCGACGGGCAGTCCGCTGGCCAAGCCGCTCTTGAGCTCCGACACGAGCTCGAGCGATGCGTGTCGCGTCAGGTTCATTTTCCAATTTCCGGCGACGAAGGGCGTTCTCACGCGGGAGCTCCTTTTTGCTGTCAGCTAATCGTCTTGTGGATGAGTTTGGCCAGCGCCCGCAGCTGCCCGGCGAGCTCGGCGTACTGCTCGGGCAAGAGCGCCTGCGGGCCGTCCGACTTGGCCACCTCAGGGCAATCGTGAACTTCGATGTGCACCCCGTCGGCCCCGGCTGCCAGTCCGGCCATGGCGCAGCGCCGGGATCATATCGGGACGGCCGATCGCGTGGCTGGGATCCACGATAATGGGCAGGTGCGAGAACAGCTTCACGGCCGGCACGGCCGAGACGTCAAACAGATTTCGCGTCACCTTGTCGAACCCGCGAATGCCCCGCTCGCACAGCACGACCTGCGAGTTGCCCTGCGAGAGCACATACTCGGCGCTCATCAGCAAGTCCTCGATCGTGGCGCTCATGCCGCGCTTCAGCAACACGGGTTTGCCCAACTGGCCGACTTCCGTCAGCAGCACGAAGTTCTGCATGTTGCGGGCGCCGATTTGCACAAAGTCCGCATACTCGCCCACCAGCTCGACACGTCGCGGGTCCATGACCTCGGTTACGATCGGCATCGCATGTCGGTCGCCGACCTCCCGCAAGATCTTCAAGCCGTCTTCGCCCAGCCCTTGAAACGAATAGGGGCTGGTCCGTGGCTTAAACGCGCCGCCCCGAAAAATGTTCGCTCCGGCCGCCTTCACGGCCGCCGCGATCCGATCCATCCGCTCCGGTTCCTCCACCGCGCACGGCCCGGCGATCATGGCGAGATGCCCGCCGCCGATTTTGACCCCGGCGACGTCAATCACGCTCGGCTGAGGATGGGCCTCGAGGCTCGCAAGCTTGTAGGCCGGCAAGATGGGCAATACATCGGCCACCCCCGGGATCGCTCGCAACGGCTCGGCCTGTAGCAACGACTCGTCGCCAATCACACCGACAATCGTGCGGTACGTGCCCCGGCTCAGATGGGCCTGCAGGCCTAACGCCTCCACCCGCTGGATCACATGCTGAATCTGTGGCTCGGTGACCCCTGAACGAAGGATGATAATCACAACCGCACCCCTAGAGAACTCACCCACCCGCAAAAAAGTGAACCCGCGAGTCTACCAAAGTTACCCGCTTCGCGTCGAGGGGAAGTCCAACGCGGCGTGAGGAGGTCCACCGCATGCCCCTTCTCCCCCACGCGGGAGAACGTGGCCGAAGGCAATCCTGTTCGGCACTCAGGTTGCTCGATAGGTCAGCGTGAGTGGAAAATTCGGCGGAAGGGGTTGAGGCGAGTGAAGGTAAGGTGGAGAGATGGTTGTCGAGGCGAGGGGATTGGTTGAGCGCACCGCAGCAACGGCCGTCGACTGCCATGGGGCAGGGCGGTTCTTAAGCGTCGTGTCGCTTGAGTTTTTCCAGATGCGCCAGCAGTCCCTCGTCGTCGGCCCAGCCGTTCCGCGCGAAAAGGGGTCAGGTCTCTTTTTCGAGGCGACTTACGGCAAATGCGCAGAAGGTGATGTGAGGGGCATCGAGTGGCGGGTCTGGAGCTTTCTTTGATAGACCGTCTGGGGTTTTCTTGGGGTTTTCTGGGGTTTTCTGGTCTGGGGTTTTCTGGAGTTTTCGTCTGGAATTTTCGTCCCGCGGCCGCACTCGTCGACCCGAGACACCCGGATACCCGGCGAGCCAAACGCAAAGTAGACCGTCTGGATCTTTGTACAAAGTAGACCGTCTGGATCTTTGTACAAAGTAGACCGTCTGGATCTTTGTGTCTGGGTCTTTGTGTGCAAAGTAGACCGTCTGGATCTTAGATGGGTCGTCTGGATCTTAGACCGCATGTCCCTTCTCCCCAACGCGGGAGAAGGTGGCCGAAGGCCGGATGAGGGGGGCGAGCGGCTCCCAGCGTGTAACCCTCACCCGCCCGGGCCCCGCGAGCGGGTCCCGGCCGACCTCTGCCGGCTTCGGGAGACTCTCTCGGCTTCGGGAGACTTGGGAGACTCTCCGGCTTCGGGAGAGATGAGTACTGCATGTCCCTTCTCCCCAACGCGGGAGAAGGTGGCCGAAGGCCGGATGAGGGGGGCGATAACGGCCGTCCCCCAGCCAGCTCTCACCCGTCCCTTGTCCCCGCTACTGAAATCGAGAAAATCCTCTAGAATGGTGCGGTCGCGGGGCAAGTCTCTCAGAGGCACGAAGGTGTAATGGCAACGGGGCCCCGCCGGATCCTGGGAAACCCCTTCGAAAAAAGGACGGTCTGGATGCCCGAAATCGAGAGCTCGACAAAAATGGCCAAACTTCTGGTCGATGGCGCTCAAATCGACCTGCCAGTGATCGAGGGGACGGAGGCCGAGAAGGCCGTCGACATCTCGCAGTTACGGCGCAACACCGGGCTCATCACGCTCGACGAAGGCTACGTCAACACGGGCGCCGCGGTCAGTTCGGTGACCTTCCTGGACGGCGATCTCGGGATCCTTCGCTATCGGGGGTATCCGATCGAAGAATTGGCCGCGCGAAGCGATTTCGTCGAGTGCTGTTACCTTTTGATTTACGGGGAACTGCCGAACGCCGATCAGCTCACGGAATTTCGCGGGTGCGATCCGTCGGCATACGATGCTGCATGAGGACATGAAATCGTTCTACAACGGCTTCCCCCGCGACGCGCACCCCATGGCGATCCTCTCGTCGGTCGTCAGCGCCCTGTCCACTTTCTATCAAGATGCGCTCGATCCCGCGATCCCGAACAGGTGGCGGTCTCGATCCATCGGTTGATCGCCAAATTGCCGACGATCGCCGCGTATAGCTACAAGAAATCGATTGGGCAGCCGTTCATCTACCCGGACAACGACTTGAATTATTGCGAGAACTTTTTGCGGATGATGTTCGCGGTGCCCAGTGAGCCGTACGAATTGGATCCGGACTTTGTGCAGGCCCTGAACCTGCTGCTGATCGTGCACGCGGATCACGAGCAAAACTGCAGCACCAGCACGGTGCGGATGGTGGGATCGTCCGACGCCAATCTGTTCGCGTCCATTTCCGCTGGCATCGGCGCACTCTGGGGACCATTGCACGGCGGGGCGAACGAAGCCGTCGTCGATATGCTCGAGCATATCGTGCAAGACGGAGGGGACGTCTCGAAATACGTTGCGATGGCCAAGGACAAGAAGCACCACTTCCGCCTGATGGGCTTCGGACACCGCGTCTACAAGAACTACGACCCGCGCGCGTTGATCATCAAGAAGGCGTGCGACAAGCTGCTTTCGAAACTGCACATCCGCGATCCGCTGTTTGAGGTCGCGCAGAAATTGGAAGAGGTCGCGGTGCACGACCCGTACTTCGCCGAACGGAAGCTGTTTCCCAACGTCGACTTCTATTCGGGCGTCATCTACCGCGCCCTGGGAATCCCGGTTCCGATGTTCACGGTCCTGTTCGCCATGGGCCGTCTGCCCGGCTGGATCGCCCACTGGATGGAAATGCACGCCTCGCCTCACAAGCGGATCGACCGGCCGCGGCAAGTCTACATGGGCTCCCGCCAGCGATCCTACGTGCCGATCGAAGATCGGTAGGCTGCCCCATCGCGACGATGGCATCCGTCCCATATTAACCTGACCCGACCCGTTTTCCTGACCGATACATGAAGATATGCCGTTCCGTGGCCAACGGCGGTCGTCATTCGTAACGCGTCTTCGAACGGGAAGGGAATCCATGGGTCGCCGCCACTCGCCAAAACTCGCCTGGATCTTCTCCGCTGACATTGCCTGTGCCACTCCGCTTGGGGCCGACGAGATGACGCCGGCCCGTGAGACGATGCCGCTGGCGGTCCGCGTGATTGAACTTCGGCCCGGCGTTGCGGAAAGCCCTTCCCCGGTTACCTCGGCCCTGCGTCTGGACCCCTCAGGGCGGTACGTCGTGGCGGCGGGTGACGACCACTTGGTGCGGATCCTGGATGTCGCGACGGGACGGGAAGTGCGTCGAATGCCGGGTCACGTGGACTGGGTGGATTCCGTGGCGATCTCACCCGACGGGGTTTGGCTTGCGACGGCGGGCATGGACCACCAGGTACGCGTCTGGGAGATCGCGACGGGCGAGCTGCGTTGGGCGGCCTCTTCCCTGCGTGGCGCCGTTGCGCAGGTGCGCTACAGCCATGATGGCGACGTCCTGGCCGCGGTCGGCTTCGGCCAGCCACTCCAAATCTTCGACGCCCAAGAGGGCCGAGTGATCCAGGAGCTCGCCTGTCCCTGCCGAGACATGCGAGGACTGGCCTTTTCTCCGGACGATCGCTATCTGGCCGGCGGAGGGCGGAATGGTCGAGTGAGGATTTGGGAAGTCGCCCGCGGCGAGGTGGTGACCACGTTTGCGGCCCATCGGCAGCGGATTCGCGCCTTGACGTTCGACCAGGAAGGCGAGCATCTGATCACGGCCGGCGAAGACCGAGCGGTGCGGGTGTGGCAGTGGCGGAGTCAGACCGAGCTGTTTTCCCTGGCGGGCGTCCCGGGCAAGGTCCTGGCGTTGACCGCGTTGCCCGGCGGCCATTTGGCGACGGCGGGCAGCGACAACGTCATTCGCGTCTGGGACCTTGGTCAGCAAAGGTTGGTCAGCCAGTTGCGCGGTCATCAGGGCTCCGTCGCGGCGCTGGACGCCGACGATCGCTGGCTGGTTTCGGGCAGCTTCGATGGCTCGCTCCGAGTTTGGCCGCTCAGCCGAGATCGATCGTGCCTTGGCGGTCTTGCGACAACGTCGCGGTGAGCGGCTGACGCAGGACGTGCGTGACCCCAGCGAGACGCATCCGACGGCGACGGTCGAGGGGCCGTAACCGCCAGCTTCACCCGCAGGGAGCTCCAGGATTTCAGACGAGGCAACAGGGAGGTTGCAAACATGATTCGGGCAACGCGAGGCATTCGGCCGCGGGCAACTCGCCGCGGTGCGACTACCCGACCAGCGCCGCTCCGTGCGCGGCCTGGAGCAAATGGAGCCGCGTTGGCTCCTGAGTCTCCAGCCCGTCGTGGTCGGTTCCGTGTACGTCGAAGAGGATCTGGGAAGCGATCTGCACGGCGACTCGTTCTACCTGTCGTTTGAGGGTGGAGCACCGGGAACCCAGCTGACCTACGTCGAGTTCAACGGCGACCAAAACGAAACCGGATTCAATGTGGGAGACGTCTTCTTCGACACCCGCAGCGAACCGCGCAACCCGGCAGTGGTCCGGGAGGTGCCGACGCGGCATTCGATCTGGAAATCCTCAGCCACGAGGGATTCGAGGTCGTGGGGCGCCAGTACGCGGACGGGTCGTCCTTCTTGCGGCTGGAATTTGTCGGCTTCGACCCCGGCGAGCGTCTGGTGTTTTCGATTGACGTGGATGAAGTCGAGGACTACGACCCCGCGGAGACCGATCCGGAAGTCATCTACGACGGGATCGACCCGATTACATCCGGCGTCGAATTCCAAAGTTCATCGCTGACGGCCCATTTCACGGCGCCCAACTTCGAGGATGCCATCGCCCAGTCGAAGTTTGTCAACCGCTACGATCCGCTCCTGGTCGATACCGGACTGGATTTGCCGCCCGATAACGAAGGCGGCAAGCGAGATCGTTCGGCCGGGGCCGTGGCGGAACAAGTCCAGGTCGTCATCCCCGCTTCATTAAGCGGGCATGTGTTTCACGACGCCAATCAGAATGGACATTTTGACCCGGACACCGAATCGGGATTGCCGGGTGTCGTGATTCAGGCGATTCCGTTGGAGACGCTGCTGGAGCAAGACGTGCTGTCGGCGACCACGGATGCCCAAGGTCGGTATCAATTCGCCGGATTGATGCCCGGGCGATACCGTTTGATCGAAGTCGACCAGCCCGACGGATACCTCGACTGGCTCGATTCAGCGGGCACGGTCGATGGGATCGCGAGTGGGACCGCGGTCAATCCCGGCGACTTGATTGACGACATTCTGCTGGAGGGCGGCAGTATCGGCGCCGACTACGATTTCGGCGAGATCCTGCCGGTGTCGATCGGTGGTAGCGTGCATCTGGCCACACCCGACGGCGACTGCTTTAGCGACAGCATCGCGCACGAACCCGTCGCAGGGGCTCGCGTCCAGCTGCTGGATGCGCAAGGGAACGTCGTCCGCGAGACCCAAACCAACGCCCAGGGACGCTACCGCTTTGACAACCTCGCACCCGGCACGTATTCCGTCCGGGAATTCACGCCCGACGGGTTGCTCGACGGCGGTGCGCAGGCCGGGACCATCGGCGGTCAGACGCGCGGGGTCGTGGTGGGTGCCGGCGAAGTCGGCCAGATCCAGCTGTTCTCGGGCGAAGAGATTGCCGACGTCGAATTCTGCGAGCTCCAGCCGGTTTCGATCCGCGGGCGGGTCCAGCTGGCGACCCCCGACGGCGACTGCTTCAGCCAGACCGTGCAGCACGATCCGGTCGTGGGCGCCGTCGTCAAGCTCGCCAACGAACAAGGCCAGATCATTGCCGAAACGGTGACCGATTCCGACGGTCGATACGTGTTCGAGGAGCTGGAACCCGGCACGTACTCGGTGTTCGAATTGACCCCCGACGGCCTGTTCGATGGCGGGGCCCAAGCAGGAACGGTTGGCGGCGAGCGACGCGGTAGCGTCACCGGGCCCGGCGAGATCGCGCGGATTATCCTTGGGTCCGGCGAGGACCTGGTTGACGCCGATTTCTGCGAGCTCGAGCCGGTGGCGATTCGCGGACGCGTCCAGCTGGCGACGGAAGATGGCGATTGCTTCAGCGAGGACGAACGGCATTCCCCCCTGGCCGGCGTCGAAGTTCGGCTGCTCGATGCCAATGGAAACGTCGTGCAGCAGACCGTCACGAACGCCGACGGGCAATACGAATTCATCGATCTCGCGCCCGGCACCTATTCGGTGTTCGAAGTGACGCCCGCGGGCGTCTTCGAGGGCGGTGCCCGCGCGGGCTGGATCGACGGACAACTGGATGTCAGTGCCGATGTGATCGACGCCAATCTGATCTCCGAGATTGTCTTGGGGCCCGGACAGGTTGCCGAACATTATGATTTCTGTGAGCTGCCGCCGTCCCGCTTGAGTGGTTTCGTGTTCCACGACCGCGACAATGACGGCGTCAGGGACGCGGGCGAAGCCGGCATCTCGCGCGTGATTGTCGACTTGCTGGACTCGACGGGCGAGTTGGTCGACAGCACGTTGACGGACGACGCGGGCGGCTACGAGTTTCAGAATCTGCGAGCCGGGATCTACCAGGTCGTCGAACTTCAGCCCTCCGGATGGCTCGACGGATTGGACTCGGCCGGTACCGTGGCCGGTCAGCGTCGCGGCCAGGCGCAGAACCCGGGGGACGCGATCCAGCAGATCACGATCGGCTGGGGCCAAGACGGAGTCGACTACAACTTCGGCGAGTTGCTCTCGACGGCGATTCTGGGCGACGTGCACCTGTCGACGGTGGACGGCGATTGCTTTAGCGCGGACCGGGATCACGCTCCACTGGCAGGAGTTGTTGTCCAGTTGCTCGATTCTCAAGGCCAAGTGCTTCAGGAAACACGAACCGACGCGCAGGGTGAGTACGCGTTTCTGGATCTCGCCCCGGGCACCTATGGCGTACGCGAGCTGACGCCCAGCGATTTGATCGACGGCGGAGCTCAGTTGGGTCGCATCGCGGGCGTTCCCGTCGGCGTGATCGTCGATCCCAGCACGATCGTCCAGATCGCATTGGAGTCGGGAGAGCAGATTCTGGATGTGGACTTTTGCGAGCACGCGCCGAGCGAGTTGAGCGGCCATGTGTTTCACGACGCCGACAACGATGGACGCCGCGACGCGATGGAATCCGGAATCGCCCAGACCGTCGTGATCCTCTTGGATCGTGACGGTCGCGAAGTGGCTCGGACTCGAACGGACGTCGCCGGGCAGTATCGTTTCACGCGGCTGGAAGCGGGTGAATACCGCCTTTTGGAAATTCAGCCCGCAGGCTGGCTCGACGGACTCGACGCCCCCGGCACGGTCGACGGCGCTGCTCGCGGCGTCGCCCTCAATCCGGGCGATGAGATCCAAGCCGTCCGGCTGGGCTGGGGTCAGCTCGGTATCGAATACAATTTCGGCGAACTGCAACCGGCCAGCCTTGCCGGGATCGTCCACACCGACCTGGATGATGACTGTGAGTTGGACGCGAATGAACAGCGGTTGGCGGGAGTCCGGATTGACCTGTTGAACGAGCAAGGTCGGGTGGTCGACACAACGTTCACGAATCAGGCAGGGCAATTCGAGTTCGTCGGATTGCGGCCAGGCGTCTATGCGGTGCGCGAGATCCAGCCGGCCGGTTACTTTCAGGGCGGGCAGCGAGCGGGTTCGGGCGGCGGCGACGCCAGCGCGACCGACTTGATCCAGGACGTGGTCATCACGTCGGGGATGCAGCTGGTGGACTATCGGTTTTGCGAAGCGCCTCCGGTCGAGATTTCGGGCTATGTCTTCCAGGACGGACCGCCCATCGTTCTCGGCCTCGGCGAAGCCCTCCCGGAAGACCTCAGTCAAATCCGCGACGGCAAGCTGACGCCCGACGATCGCCGCTTGCCCGGCGTCGTGTTGGAGTTGCGCGACGGCGTGACGGGCCGGCCGATCTCGAGCGAGGTGGCCCTGCCAGGAATCTATCCCGCGGGGCCGATCGCGACGACCACCGACGCCAACGGGTACTATCACTTCGACGGGCTTCCCGAGGGCAACTATGCGATTTTTGAGATCCAGCCTAGTGGTTTCATTGACGGGATCGATACCGGCGGATCGCGGCCCGCGATCGCACTGAACCGCCATGACTACGATCAGGTCGACCCCCAGGTCGTCGCGGCCCTGGAATACGACCCGCGTTTCGACGCGATCGTGCGGATCGCGCTGTATTCCGGCGAGACGTCGGTTGAAAACAACTTCAGCGAGATCGTGGCCAACCCGCTGCAGATCCCCATCTTCAACCCACCCACGCCGCCTGTCCGGCCGCTGACGCCGATCGTTTGGGAGTCGCCAGCGGCGCTGATCCGACCCGCGGTCGAGTGGCTCAATTATCAGCCGACGCCGTACGGCCGCGTACGGGGCGCCAGGGGAAGTACCTGGCATCTAAGCGTCCTGGATGGCGGACAGTTGCGCGGCGCGGGATTGGCCGTGCCCACGCAGGGACCGTTCTGGTTTGACTCGGAAGAGGAATTTCACGTCGCCTGGCAAGATCCTCGCGCCGAACAATTGCACTGGGTGATGCTGGTCGACGGACAAATCGTGCGGGAACGGATCTTCGGGATCAGCAGCGGGATACCGATCGCCGGCGACTTCAACGGAGATGGACTAGTCGAACTGGGCGTGTTTCATGAAGGGCAATGGTTCATCGACATCAACGGCAACGGCCGCTGGGACGAGGACGACCTCTGGGCCAAGCTGGGACATCGAGGTGATCAGCCCGTCGTGGGTGACTGGGACGGCGACGGCAAAGACGACATCGGCGTGTTCGGCTTGGCTTGGCCGGGCGATCCCCGCGCGGTCCAGCGAGAACCGGGGTTGCCGGACCGCCAAAACGAGACGGAGGGACCTCCCAAGAATCGCCCGCCGCGTGTGCAAGAAGCCGCGCAAGTCCGTCGCGATGTCCGCTTGACCGCGCGGGGCGAAACCCGCTCGGATGTGGTTGACCATGTGTTTCACTACGGCACGACGGGAGATCATGCCGTGGCGGGCGACTGGAACGGCGACGGGATCCGCAATGTCGGTGTGTTCTATAAAGGCCTGTGGCATCTCGACCAAAACGGCGATGGGCGCTACACCGACGAGGAGGACCTGGAAGTCGAGTTCGGCCAGGATGGCGACATTCCGATCGTGGGCGACTTTAACGGAGATGGCGTCGACGAAATCGGCATCCTCAGCAAGGGCTGCCTCGTCCTGGACATGAACCGGAACTATCGGGTCGACGAAGGCGATCAGATCATCCGGCTCAACGACCCCCAGGGGCGCCCGGTCGTGGGGGACTGGAACGGCGACGGCGTCGATGACATCGCGCTCGCCTACGACCAGATCCGTTTCGTCGAAGTTGACGCCAGGAAATAGCGTCAGCGCGAGACCCACGAGCGACCGCGACGCAGACTTTTCCGCACGAACAGGGCAAGCATCCTGTCGGAGGCGTCTGAACCAGCCGCCGATCAGCCCTTCAGCTTCTCGATTTCAGCGTGCAGGCCGGCGATTTCCTGTTCGATCTTGGCGACTTCGCCCGGTTCGTCCTCCTGCTGCTTCGCGCCGGCCAACTGCTGCTGAAGTTTCTGGATGCGCTGACGCAGCACTTCGACGCGTTTCTTTGCTTTCTTGTCCAAACGAAGATCGCTTTCTGATTGAGATCGAAAAACTGGCACAAACGCCCGACGATACGGCCCGGCAGGCTGCGTTGCGTTAAGGCATCCGAGCTGCCTGCACGGTCGAATCGGCCGGTTTCACCTCCCGCGGAATCATCTTCATGTAACCGGCCAGGGCGACAATCAGCACCGTCAAGATAACGTTGACGTTCAACCAAAACGACATCTTTCCGCGAAATTTCTCGGCCGTCGAACTTCGTCCCGACAAGACGGCGCTGATCCAGAAGATGGCCATCGCCAGCAGCAATTTCACCGCGACGAGGGCATGGTAGGGCGCGCCGTCCGGCGAAAATTTGTAGGCGATAATGATTCGCACCGCATTCACCAGTCCCGACACCAGCAGCAGACCGCTGGTGAGCATGACCAGTTTGGCCCAGCGCGGACGCCAACCCGTCAACAGAGACTGCTGCAACTCGTGCGACTGCGCTTGCAGGGTCGGAGCGAGCGAGAAGCGCAGAAAAAACGTCCCTCCCACGAGAATCATGGCCGAGAGAATATGAATCCAGCGAAGAACCAGATCAACGAACATGCGGTGAATTCCTTTTGGGGACTTGGTCTCAGCGAAAAAACAGGGCGAGTGTTTGGCGCGCCCATCGACGGCCGGATTCCGCGCCGCGATCTACTCCGCGTGCGGTTCACTCGTGCGTAACTTGGCCCATGCCAGGGCCTGGTCCGGCGTGGTCAGATCGCCCGCCAATTGAGCGGTCCGAATCCGAGCCAACAAGTCGCCCATTTCGCGCCCGGCCTGGATTCCGATCGACTTCAGGTCGTCCCCGCCAACAAGCGGCGGTGGATTCAGTCGATCCGGCGCCCACGCCAAACGACTCCGGCAATACGCGACCGCCTCCAAGGTTTCCGGCGAACCATCGGTCGCTGCCTGGACGGCCTCGATCATGCGCAACAGGGAAACGATCTGGGGCTGAATGCATAACGGCTGGATCTCCGCCCAAGGAAGCTTGTCGGCCTGCCGAATGACATCGTAGTGTCCCAGCAGCCAACGAGTATCCTTCACCTCGCGATGGGGCAATCGCCATCGACTGGCCAGACCCGTGACCAGTTTGTCGGCGTCACCCCCTCGCGTCAACGGCCAAAGGACGGCCGCCAGCGCCGTAACAAAGTCACGCTCGTCGCCGAGGCAGTCGAGCACGCGGAGGGCGACGTTCCATCGCCACGTTCGGTCCGCGTCGTTGTTCTGGCCGTATTCCGGCAGCACCACGTGCCACAATCCGGTTTGCTGAAGCAGTTCCAACCCCCGGCTCGCTCGGGCAGAAGTCAAGACGCGGCGCATCTCGGCGACGATCCGTTCGGAACTCACCCGCTCCAACTCGTCGGCGTGCTCGGCCATCGCCAGCTGAGTCTCGGGATCAACCGCGAAGCCCAGAGTGGTGGCAAATCGCACGGCGCGCAGCATTCGCAGTTTGTCCTCGTCAAAGCGACGGTGGGGGTCGCCGATCGCCCGAATCAGCTGCCGATCCAGATCGGCGCGACCCTCGACATAATCGAACACCGCCCCGACAAGGGGGTCGAAAAACAAGCCATTGATGGTGAAATCCCGTCGCTGCGCGTCGTCGATGGCCGAGCTGAACGTGACGTGATCGGGATGTCGCCCATCGCTGTATCCCTCGTCGCGCCGGAAGGTGGCCACCTCGACGTGTCCCGCCGTCCTCGGTCCCCGGACCGTGACGACGCCAAACGACGCCCCGATAAAAAGGGTTCGCCGGCGTCCGAAAACATCGCGGACTTGCTCGGGCGTCGCGTTGGTCGCCACGTCGTAGTCCTTGGGGGTGACTCCCAGTAGATAGTCGCGCACGCACCCCCCCGCCCAGAGTGCTTGGTAGCCACCGCTCTGCAGCCGTCGAACCACCTCGCGTGCGAACTCGGCCGCGGCCTGCAGATCGATTTCTGGCGGGGTCGAGTGTTTCATTCGCTGAGCACAAGGGCCAAGTGGATGGAGCGCAGGACGCCGCAGGTCGGTGCGCAGGACGAAGCAGAGGGGCCGGCATACGGCATGTCGCGCCAGGGGACACATTCCGGGTCGACCGTCGAGCCTGAGCCCCGCCTGCGGTGGGCGTGAGGCCCCATCCTAGTGCTTTGTCACAGCTGAAATTGAGGGTTGGGTGGCCGGGGTCGAACGAAGTGAGCCCCCGGAAAATTGCGGTCTGGGGGCTCACTTCGTTCGACCCCAGGCACCCCAAAATCAAGCTGTGACAAAGCACTAGCGTATCGGACGGAGCTTCAGGCGGTAAGGATCGGCGGAGACCCGCAGGAAAAATCGGCCTCGACGATCTCGCGTCCGCCCCCCAAAAGGCCGAATGTCGGGTTCGCGGAAACGCGAGCCGACTCTTGACGAACGCCCGAATTGGCTGTTAAATCGTGGGGGCATGGCGCCGACTTGGACCGTTTCGAAAAAGCGCCGCCGTGCCGTCAATCCGGGCTCATCTCTGATATGTTTCAGGTCTGTACGGAGCAGAAGCGGGGTGATTAACCCTGCGGTCTCATTTTATTTCTTTGTTTTTCCTACGGAGGTCTCATGATGTCCACGCGAAGACGCGGGCGAGGTTTTACCCTCGTCGAACTTCTGGTGGTGATTGCAATCATCGCCATCTTGGTCCTGTTGTTGCTGCCGGCAATCAACGCCGCCCGTGAAGCGGCTCGACGCAACGGCTGCATCAACGCGGTTCGCCAGCTGGCCCTGGCCGTGGTGAACCATGAAAGCACGACGCAACGTTTCCCGCTCGCCAACTCGGCCCCGCCGCGACCGGGCAATCGCAGCAATCTGGGACGCGTGGTCCCAGGGCGTGCCAGCGATGCCATGTATGTCGAAAGTGGCCGTGATCGCTGGAACAATGACGGTTACAGTTGGATCGTCAAGTGTCTGCCGTACATGGAAGAAAACCAATTGTATGACCGGATTGCGAAAGCCAGTGAGCAATTCACGCGCACCGCGTTCAGCCCGATTGTCGCACAGATTCCGGCCGACATTTCAACTCATATGGCGGCCACGCAAGTGCCGTTCCTGCGATGTGCGTCCTTTGCGGGCGAGGAAGTCGCTCAGGATCCCGACAACTACAGCCTGCCGTCCGACGTGGAAGTGGCCGGCGGTAACTATGTCTGCATTGCCGCCGCGACGCGAGGAATCACTGCCAGCAACCAGGTGGACGAGCACGATCCCCAGTTCGGCGGTGCGATTATCTCGAAGATGGACCCCACTTTCCGCGGCTTGAAGATCCGCGAATTGATCGACGGGACTTCGAAAACCGTCATCATCTGCGAGACGAAGGCCGAAAAGTTTTCCTCCTGGTACTCGGGGCAATCCGCTTGGGTGATTGGTTTTCAACCGGACCTCGTGCCGAATGTGATGCTGCAGGCCGATGGATTCAACGGTGTCACCCAGGACGGCAACCCCCAGAACCTGACGGCGCTGAACAAGGGTCGGCCGCTGGTGCTGGCTCCCAACTCGCCCTACATCAACGACCCCTGGTACTCGTCGCAGATGTCGGGCGGCGAGCGGGATTGGGGGCCGAGTAGCGATCACGGCGGTGGCGTGGTGGTCCACAGCTATGCCGACGGTCACACGCAGGCAATTTCCGACTCGATTGACGCGACCCTTTACTTCCGACTCATCACGCGAGCCGGCGGCGAAACGGTGCAACAGAATTAGTCGTTGCGAATGCGATGACGAATGAATGAACACGAGCTGCTGCGGTGCTGCGAAGCGTCTCAGCAGCTTTGTTTTGCGCGACTTCACGGTTTTTCACGACGTCACCGGAATTCTGCCGCCGAGTCGAGCTGCACTGCCGCGGCCGGGTCGCAGGTCGTAAGTTTCCGCACTGAGGCGGGTGAGGAAAAATGTCAAACGGCGAAGAATACCCGATGGAAATCGATGTGCTATCGGTCAAGGCCCTGCTGGAAGATCAGGCCGACTGCTTGTTGCTCGATTGCCGCCGCGAGGACGAACATGAGCTCGCGGCGATCGCTTCGGGACAGCTGATACCGATGGACGAATTGCCGTCCCGAATCGGTGAACTTGGCGACAACAAGAAACGCCAGATCGTGGTGTATTGCCATCACGGCGGCCGCAGTCTGATGGTGACACAATGGCTCCGCGATCAAGGATGGACCGGCGTCCGAAGCATGGCCGGCGGAATTGACGCCTGGTCGATCCTGGTTGACCCTTCGTGTCCGCGCTACTGACTTGGTTGCCACGCAGGCGGCGGGCGGCGCCTGCCGATCCCGTTGACGACCGCTGCGAAACAGAGTAACCTGCCCGCTCGTCGTCAGTTATTTGAGCTGGTCTTTGCGCGGCAGCAGGCGAGCGAGCTGACGCGTCACCACGAGATTCGACCGCGGTCGCGCGACTTCTCAGGAGAACGGGGCGGCGAGGGGCACTCCCCCGAGGCGAAACACAAGAGGGCTTGTGGCGGAATTGGCAGACGCGCTAGATTCAGGTTCTAGTGTCCGTTAAGGACGTGGAGGTTCGACTCCTCTCAGGCCCACTCTTGCCAGGCAGGGACTCTCGTCGACAAGGCGTGAGTCCTTTCTTTTTGGTTCGACGCGAAAGCGACGGTTCGATCTCTCCCCGGGCTTAATGGGGAGAAGGGACAAGATCGTGTCACCTCTCCCGTGGCCGGGAGAGGTCGCTCGGGTCCCGCCCGCGGGAGCCGGGCGGGTGAGGGTTGATCCTCTGGCAGCGGGCGTGGCCCCCTCATCCGGCCTTCGGCCACCTTCTCCCGCGTTGGGGAGAAGGGACAAGATCGTGTCACCTCTCCCGAGGCCGGGAGAGGTCGCCCGGGTCCCCGCGGGCGGGAGCCGAGCGGGTGAGGGTTGAGCATCTGGCAGCGGGCGTGGCCCCCTCATCCGGCCTTCGGCCACCTTCTCCCGCGTTGGGGAGAAGGGACAAGATCGTGTCACCTCTCCCGTGGCCGGGAGAGGTCGCTCGGGTCCCCGCGGGCGGGAGCCGGGCGGGTGAGGGTTGATCCTTTGGGAGCGGGCGTGGCCCCCTCATCCGGCCTTCGGCCACCTTCTCCCGCGTTGGGGAGCAGGGACAAGATCGTGTCACCTCTCCCGTGGCCGGGAGAGGTCGCCCGGGTCCCGCCCGCGGGAGCCGGGCGGGTGAGGGTTGATCCTCTGGCAGCGGGCGTGGCCCCCTCATCCGGCCTTCGGCCACCTTCTCCCGCGTTGGGGAGAAGGGACAAGATCGTGTCACCTCTCCCGTGGCCGGGAGAGGTCGCCCGGGTCCCGCCCGCGGGAGCCGGGCGGGTGAGGGTTGAGCGTTTGGGAGCGGGCGTGGCCCCCTCATCCGGCCTTCGGCCACCTTCTCCCGCGTTGGGGAGAAGGGACAAGATCGTGTCACCTCTCCCGTGGCCGGGAGAGGTCGCCCGGGTCCCCGCGGGCGGGAGCCGGGCGGGTGAGGGTTGAGCGTTTGGGAGCGGGCGTGGCCCCCTCATCCGGCCTTCGGCCACCTTCTCCCGCGTTGGGGAGAAGGGACAAGATTGTGTCACCTCTCCCGGGGCCGGGAGAGGTCGCTCGGGTCCCCGCGGGCGGGTGAGGGTTGAGCGTTTGGGAGCGGGCGTGGCCCCCTCATCCGGCCTTCGGCCACCTTCTCCCGCGTTGGGGAGCAGGGACAAGCTACTCGCGCGACGCTCTGCCTTGGCGCTTACGGCAGCGGGGGAAGCAGCTCCTCGGTGCGAAGCGTTTCCAAATCGGGCAGCGGTGCGTCTCGCGTTCCGACGCCCAACGTGTAAATGTCGTCGACCTGCGTCAATCGCCCCAGTTCCACGACGGCTTGCCATTGGCTGCCTAGATCATTCACGTATTGAGTCAGGGCTTCCGCCAAGACCTGCTGAGCGACGACGACGTCGTTGAATTGAACGCCGACGGGATCGTTTCGATATCGTTCGTAAACGCCGCGATAGGCCCGCACCTGATCGCGCAGGGCCTGTGCCCGAAACGAACTTAGTAGCACTCGGCTGGCATCGTATCGAGCGAAGGCGTCCGCCAGTCCGCGTGTCAGGTCGTTGCGGACCTGGGCGATCGTCTGTTCCGCACGATAGACCTGTGCCTGTGCCGAGATAATGTTGCCCCGATTGCGATTCAGCACCGGGAAGTCACCTCCGAACTGAAGATTGTAGGTCGTGGTGCCCGGGTCGAACGTGTAGTCATGCTGAACCGCGACGTAAGCGTCCACGTTGGGCACGGGTGTGACTTGAGCCAGCCGCAAGAGCAACCGCGCCTGACCGACGGAATTCGCCGCAATCGCCAGGTCGGTGTGGTTGGCGAGCATGAGTGCCAAGGCTTGGTCATATCGAATCACGGGGGCTGGCATGTCGGGACTGCCCGCAAGTTCGGTTGGCGGCAGATCCGGCAATCCGAGCGACGCCGCCAACTGCCGCCATTGCGATTCGTATTCGCGCTGGGCCTGAACGATGTTGGCTTGAGACTGCAACGTCAGCACGCGTAACTGCATCGGTTCGTAGGGCGCCGACTCGCCGCCCTCGACCAGATCAATCTGCGTTTCGTAAATCTGCTCGATGAACTGCGCGAGGGCCTCGGCCAGTCGCAGTTGTTCACGCGCGACAATCGCCGCGAAGTAGTTCGCCCGCACATCGGACGCCACCTCGACACGTGCCTTACGAAGCGAGATCCTTGCGTTCTGGAGGTCGACCATCGCCGCCTCTTGTGCGAGCCGCAGCTTGCCGGCGGTGACGAATGTCTGCTGGACGTACCCGCCGTGGTAACCGTTCGTGTTGGCGGTTCTCACCGTGTCGGCTTGGTACCCAAGTGATGGATTGGGCGGTCTGCCCGCTTGAATCATCGCACCCCGCGCGACTTCCACATCCGCGGACGCTTGCCGCAAGACGGGGCTGTTTTCCAGGGCCAGCTCTTGTAGCACTCCGAGTGTCAGCGGCCGCTCATTCAAACCGACTTGCCACGCGGGCAGCTCGTCGACCACCGGCAGCGGCGGATAGAGGCCGCGGATCACATCGCGCCGTTCCGCATCCGTCGCATCCGATGGCAGGGGCGGCAGACGCAATGGCGGAACGTCCGCACCCGGCAATCCGGGCGGAAGCCTGAGCGGTTCGTTCGGCGGAGGCAAACGTCCTTCGTTTTTCGGATCCCCAGCCGATCGTGCGCCCGCCGATTCCGGCTCCGATGAATCGACATCGGAAGCATCAGCGAACGAATCGCGGCGGCTCGCGCCAGGTGGCGGCGACGCATCAAACGAATAAGTTGACTCAAGAAAATAGCGATTGATGCAGGACGGCTCCGGAGAACGACACCCGACGAGCGCCACGGTCAGCGCGGCCAGTCCGCTCAACTGCATGTTCACGAACCGGTGTAGCCGAATCACCGAGCACTCCTAACAACAAGAACGCACCGAATGTCGTGACCGCGAAAACCGATTGGCAATCGCGACTCGACCTGACAGGGAGAATCCAACGGTTGTATCGGGGCTGCGGGCGACCGGACTGTATCGCCAGCCGGTCAAGTCGGACGTCTTGCGCAGAGCCCCCAAACTGGCGCCGCGTGAGCCGAGGCGTATCGACCGAGACGCTATTCGGCGAACCGAGCGGCTTCTTCCGAC
Organism: uncultured Planctomycetales bacterium; assembly: GCA_963826795.1. Classification (GTDB taxonomy): domain Bacteria; phylum Planctomycetota; class Planctomycetia; order Pirellulales; family Pirellulaceae; genus CAWGYT01. The sequence goes on from CAWGYT010000004.1 coordinate 224,768, forward strand.
GGAGGATGCTTTCGAAAGACGTAGTACAGCACGGGCGTGAGATGCTGATTCAACAGCAGGGACATCAGCATGCCGCCGAAGATCGAATTGAATCCGACGGCCGCCGAAACGCTGAAGCTCATTCTCAGCAGCAACAAACCCAACACGCCGCCACAGGCCAGCATGGTCACGTTGGCCAGGACGATGAGCACGTCACGGAGCGACAAGAAGGCCAGATAGCGCATCACGACGACCAGGGCGAAGGAAAGAGGAACCACCAGCATCAGGCGTTCTTCCGCCCGCTGCATCTGCTCGAATTCTCCTGACCATTCGACGTGCAGCGGCGCTTCGATCAACGGCTCAATCCGGGCTTGCGCCTCGGCCCCGGCGCTGCCTTGATCACGGCCCTCGATACCAAACTTGATGGCGATCAGTCGCTGGCCTTCCTCACGATAGATGGTCGACGCTCCGGGTTGCACGAATTAGCCGCTTACGGCGTCGAATTCGACGTTTTCATTCAACGGCGTGACGAGGTCACCCAGAAAGCAGCGGAAGCTGAGCATCGCCAGCAGCATCAGCACTGCCGCGAGCGAGACGGCGACTTTCGTCGACAAACGCGGGGGCCAAGGGTTGCGGACGGTTCGGGCCCGGCGTCCCGCTGCCAGCCAAGCAAGTCGCAGGCGGAGGCAACGTCCGGACAATCCATTCGGCTTGCTGAACAGCGACGAAGCGTCGCCATGGCGGATCATCAGACCCACGTTTCGCCCCGGATGGGCGTGGTTGTTCGCGGAGGGCATTTCGACCTTTTTGCTAGGCGGCCGTTTTCGGCGCTGCTATATTCGCGTTCACTCCGTTTGCTCGCCACGGGCTGGAACATGTCAGACGCAACTCACATTCTGGACGCGATCGTCGCTGGCGACGCTGGTGCGAGTGAGGACTTGCTGCCACGGGTCTATGAAGAATTGCGGCGACTGGCCGCGCGAAAACTGTCGTGCGAAAAGCCGGGCCAGACACTTCAGGCGACCGCACTCGTCCACGAGGCATACCTCCGTCTGATGAGCGCGAAACAGCCCCCGCACTGGAACGGTCGCGGTCATTTCTTCGCAGCCGCTGCCGAAGCGATGCGACGAATCTTGATCGAGAGAGCGCGTCGCAAACGCTCGCAACACGCGGCACACGCTCGAGTCGAGCTATCCACTGCCGCAATCGAAACACCGCTTTCTAGTCATCAAATTGATCTCTTGGCGTTAGACGAGGCGTTGACGAAACTGGAGACCAATGATCGGCGGAAGGCGGAACTGGTAAAATTGAGGTTCTTCGCCGGGTTAACCATCGCGCAGGCTGCCGAAGTCCTCGAGGTTTGCACGTCCACGGCCGACAACGATTGGGCCTATGCCAAGACTTGGCTTCGCATGGAAATGTTAGGCGAGCCTGGTCGAAACGCCTGCGTCGCTCGCACCGAGTAGTTCAGGCGGATGCGATCCGACAGGACAACGGGGCGCAGGATATCGAACTCAAACGCGAACCGTGACCAACGGCACAGGGCTGGCAATCCCCATGGCAACGCTGGATGAAGCGGCGGTCTTCAATACCGCTCGAAAAATTGAAAGTCCGGACGAATGCGACACGTTTCTTAGACAAGCGTGCCGCGACGATCCGGACGCTTACCAGCGCCTTGCCGCGATGGTCCGTACGTATCGTGAAGATCGCGATTTCCTGGAGTCACCACCCGCCGAACTCGGTCCACGCGTCGACAGCGCGTCGATCACCGAGGGCCCCGGGACGGTGATCGGTCGCTTCAAGCTCCTGGAACGGATTGGTGAAGGCGGCTTTGCGGTGGTTTACCTGGCCGAACAATCCGAGCCGATCCGCCGCAAAGTCGCCCTCAAAATCATCAAGCTGGGCATGGACACCCGCCAGGTGATTGCCCGCTTCGAGGCGGAGCGTCAGGCACTCGCCATGATGGATCATCCGGGAATCGCCAAAGTCTACGATGCGGGGGCGACTGAAACGGGCCGACCGTATTTCGTCATGCAGTTGATTCACGGCGTTCCGATTTCGGACTACTGCGATCAGAACTGCGTGTCGATCGAGGTGCGTTTGCGGCTGTTCTTGCAAGTCTGCCAGGCCGTTCAACACGCGCACCAGAAGGGGATTATTCATCGCGACATCAAGCCATCGAATGTGCTCGTCGCACTCCACGACGGCCAGCCGGTTCCGAAGGTCATTGATTTTGGGATCGCCAAGGCAACCTGCCAACGCCTGACGGAAAGAACGCTGTATACGAGCTACCGACAGATCATCGGGACGCCTCAATACATGAGCCCGGAACAGGCGGAGTTCTCGGACTTGGACATCGATACTCGTTCGGACATCTATTCGCTGGGCGTGCTGCTTTACGAACTCTTGACAAGCACGACCCCTTTTCAGGCCGCCGACTTGCGGCGGATGACCTACGACGAAATCTGCCGCACGATACGCCATCGCGATGCGCCCAGTCCGTCGCGTCGTCTGAGCTCGCTGGGCGAAGCGGCGGACGGCGCAGCAGAGAAGCGCCAGGTCGATGCCGTCGGACTTCGCAAGTTGCTGCGTGGCGATCTCGACTGGATCGTGATGAAGGCACTGGAGAAAGATCGCACTCGACGCTACGAGACCGCTGACGCCATGGCACTGGACATTCGACGCCATTTGACAGATGAACCAGTTCAGGCCCGCCCGCCCTCCTGGCTGTATCAGTTCCAGAAGATGGTGCGAAAGCATCGCTCCGCGTTCGTCGCGGCCGGCGCCCTACTGGCCCTGATCCTCGTGTCGCTGGTCATGGCCCTGGTGGCTCTGGTCCGAATCAACGAACAAACCATCTTGGCCAATCAACAACGAGATCGTGCTGAGAAGAACTTACGTCTCGCCATTGAGCTGATCGAAGACGTCGTCGCGCCCGCCAGCGACGGACTGCAATTCGTCTCCGACGCAAAGCGGATCCAGCAAGTGAAAGCCGAACTGCTCAGAAACTTGATCGCCTTCTCGGAACAGGTTCTTGAACAGACGCCCCACGATCCGGCGGCGCGACTCAGAGTGGCCCAGCTGTGCAATCGGCTTGCGAACCTGGCGTTTCTGGCGGGCGAACACGAAGAACCAGCCTGCCGCCGCTCGATCTTTCTGCTGCGCGGGCTCGTCGCTGAGTTTCCGGACAATGCCACGTATCAAAAACTTCTTGAACGCGCACATAAGGCCACCGCGCAGTTGTGCTGGGCTGAGTTGCGGTGGGGTGAGTCATCGAAGCATTATCACGTGGGGCTGACAATTCTGGAGCATCTCGTCGAGCAATTCCCGGACGATGCGATGTTTCGTGATGAACTTCTCGAATTCCACGGCGACTTGGCGTATGCACTGCAATATCGTGGCGACTTGGGTCAGGCCGAAGCGCATTATCGCATCGCCCTCGGGGCTCCCAGTATCTGCGGGCGTCGCAGCTCGACAACACTTGGCAGATCTGTTGATCTCCACGAATCGGTTCGACGAGGCGCAACAGCAACTTGAGGACGCACTGGCACTCGTCGAAAACGACACGGCGGAGTCGAGTTGGGACGATGCACTAAAGGCCTTTTGGACCCGAATCGTGCTCAATGATTTCGGAAAGCTATCCGTTTGCAGAAACCAGCCTTTGGAGGCCGTCGACTACCTTCAACGATCGGTGGACATCGGGCAGCAGCTTTCCAGCAGCCTGGCACACTCCCCATTTCAAGCGAATGTCTTGGGCTGGTCGTACCATTATTTGGCTGAGGCGCTATTCAGGCCGGCCGGCTTCCGGAAGCCAAGCAGGCGACGCAACAATCGCTGAAGGCCTGGCAGTCGGCACGTGGACGCATGCCAGCGCACAATGCGGCACTCGCCTGCTTTCGCCTGGGTGAGCTGTCGCAGCGGGAGGGCCAGCTGGATGAGGCGCGCGCCAACTTCGCGCTCGCCGAAAAACTGCTCGAAAGGATCTCGCGCGAGTTGCCGAACGAAGCTTACTGTCAGCAGCGACGGGTCCTGCTCCTGGCCGACTGTCCGAACCAAGAATTTCGAGCCCCGCCGCGGGCAGTGGAGCTGGCCAAACGCGTAACGTCCGCCACGAACGGCGCGATCTGGCGCTATCTGGCGCTCAGTCAGTACCGCTGCGGCGCGTGGCGTGAAGCCGAGAAATCCCTCGAGACGTCCATGCAACTGCGGGGCGGTGGCGATCCGATGGACCGCCTTCTGCTGGCCCTGGTGCAATGGCAAGTCGGCGAGCGTTCCCGGGCAATGCAGACGTATTCCAATACCCTCGAGGCCATCTCGACCGGTGAGCCGATCCTGTATGGCGAGATCGGCGTCTTGGGGTTTCGGCGGCTGCTGGCCGAAGCCGCCGCGACACTTCGGGTCGCTGCCCCAGCGGACCTTGACGAACCGACGCCACTCGACTCCGAAAATTGAACTCGTCGGGATTTACTTTCCCGTTTTCTATTGGGTACGACGTCTGGAAATCTCGCACATACTCATAGAGTCTTGTCACCGCTTCGTTTTGGGGCAATCGCACCGTGAGGGCGAGACGATCCCAGTTCTTTACGGAGAATCAAATGATGACGTCAAACCGAAATCGTACCACCACGGCCGCGGCTATATTGGGTCTGGCTCTGGCACTCAGCCAGACAAAACCCGCGGGGGCCCAAACCGAATTCTTCGACGACTTCAACGACGGCAACGACAATGGATGGGAACACGTTGACTTGACGCGGGGTACACCATGGGGACCGGGTGTCTATGATGCCTCGTCCCAGGCCTATCTCATTGAATCGTCAGGCGAAGTCCCCCCAGGGGCCGCGACCGGAATCGATGATTCCCTATTCGCTCGCCATTCTCGGAGGCCATTCACCGACGGCTTTCTTCAGACGGATGTCCATGCTAACTCCGAGGGACATAGCGTGTCTCTGGTCCTCCGTGAAGGTCGAGGTCTCTCTTACTTTTTCAACGCGGACACGGGCAAGGACGAACTTCGCATTTCGAAGGTCACGGACGGAGGTCAGACTTCCACCTTCCTGGCAGTCCTGAATCCAGCACCATTCCCCCTTGTCGCGGGCGAGGACTGGACGATGAAGGCCGGTGCATTCGGGGATCAACTCAGCTTGAAAATCTGGCGGATCAATGAACCGGAGCCGTCAGCCCCTCAGCTGGTCGCGACCGATTCCCTGATCAAGTCGGGGCATTTCGGGATCGGCGTGTCGGTGCCGAGCGATTTCATCGGGGCTGTCCAGCCGAGCGCCACGTTCGACAACGTGAGGTTCTTTGTTCCCGAACCGTCCGCCTCTCTACTCGGCAGTTTCGGATTTTTGACGCTGCTGTGCCATCGGCGGAAAAGAAAGCCGCGTTAACGCGAGTCGAAGACGGCTTCGATTTCAGCCAACACGTGCTCCTCAGCCGCCGAGATCTTTTTGATGCCCATGAAGCCCCCGGCGGCTTCCGCGACTTCGCGAGTTTGTGCCATCACCTCGCGTTTCAGGGCCTGACACGCATCTTCAGGAAGGGTGGCGCAGAGGGCCTGCGTGTATTCTTGCCACGTACTGAACAGGCTGGCCAAGGGGGCGGCATTCAGCCAGCTTTCCAGCAACGGATAGGCCACCGAATCCTCGGGACACTTGTGCGTGGTGGCCGCCCTCAGGATCGCCTCTTTTTCGGCCTGTTCGACGTGCCGATCCGCCCAGGCAACTCGAACCAAAGGAACGAGCGTCAGGGAAGCGAGATTTTCGGCCGTGATGTCCGCATCCACCAGGTGCTCCAGCAGCTCGTCGCTTGCCCAGCCGCAAACCTTGGCCAATGTCGATTTGCGAGCGTCTCGCTTGAGCCGCTGCCGCAGCTGCTCGGCGAGTTCCATATCGACCCGATAGAAGAATTCGTCTTCCAGGGCCCGCCCTCGCTTGTGTAGATAATCACTGGGGTCCATGGCCGTCCTTTCGTCAACTGCGTTTCCCAGATCGCCCTTGCCGCGGCGGCCCCGACGATGCGCCTCCGGAGACCAAAATCCACTGCCGCCCAACGGTTCCAATTCTATCCGCTTACCGCCCGCCCGCCCATTGCCCCTCGCCCCCCGCTCGATTGGTCGCTCGGCATCGAGGACCGCAGGACGTCACCCTCCCCGGGAACGTCGAAATCGACGCATCTTTGGCTGCTTAACCACGCCCTCGACTCTGGACTTCCAAGGCGAATTCGTCGCTACACAGTTCGCTCCCGGCGCCGGGGAGGCTGGGCTGACGGTCGCTGAGATGCGGGGGGGCGAATTCCCCGGCGGCCGAGGGCTGGCGCTCAACTTGCGGACTGGGAACCTACCAGGCTCGTGTGCCGGGCGGGCCCTTGAACGGACCAATCACGCTCGAGGTGATCCAGCCTCCATAAAAATCACCGGGCTGAGCGGTCACGCGCTCGTCGTTGACATAACAAGCATCGACTCGGCTCGGGTAAAAGGCGAGGTAGCCGGCCAGCGAGGCGAAGGGCCGTGTGGGCTCGAGATAGCACCACGCCGCATTTTCGACAGTTGCCTCGCCGTCGACCAGGCTGTAGTACGACGCCATCCCCTTCCACTCGCAGAACGTCCGCAGCTTCGAGGGCCTCAAATAGGCCAGGTCGATGTCGCCCGGCGGCAAGTAATAGACCGGCGGATGGCTGGTCTCGAGCACGCGGATGGCACGCAGGCTGTCGGCGACAACATGATCGGCCCAAAGGACGCGAATCCGCTGGCAGACGCTTTCCCATCGAGGTGGACGCGGATAATCCCATACCGATTCCTGGCCAGGACCCGGCTGAAGACGTTGCGGTGCTTGCATCGCGATTCTCCTGATTTCTTTTGCGGTGGAAGGCCGGGGGATTATTGTCCGCTGCCTCGCTGCGGGAACCTGGGAAGGAATCTTCTCGGCTTGCTCCGCGACAGAAACGGGTCGCCTCGAGAGGACTACACCGCCGCGTTATGATAAAGGCGGCGACGACAAAGCGTCGCGCGGTGGCTGGAGCGAACCATGAACTTACCTCGAATCGCGATCACGACGGGAGACCCGGCCGGTGTGGGTCCCGAGCTGTGCCTTCGGGCAATGCACGACGCGCAAGTTCGAGCTCAATGCGTGCCCGTCGTCTTCGGCGATCGTTCGGTACTGGCCGAGGTCGCGCGCCGCGTCGATCTACCCTGGCCGGTAAACACACTGTCCGCGGCGGAATTCACCTCGCGACCCGACACCGCCACGACCGCGACCATCGTCGATTTTGCTTGCCTTGCAGCCGGCGAGGTGGTTCCGGGCGCGGTCTCGGCCAGGACAGGTCGGGCCTCGTACGTCTATGTGGAGGCCGCGATCGAGGCGGCCTTGGCGGGGCGCGTGGCCGCGATCGTCACCGGCCCCATCCACAAGGAGGCCTTCCACGCCGCCGGAGTCCCTTACCCGGGGCACACCGAGATGTTGGCGGATCGGACCCGATGTGACCGCTACGCGATGATGCTGACCAGCGACGAGCTGACGTGCACCTTCGTCACGTCGCACGTGGGACTTCGCGACGTCCCGGGCTTACTCAGCCAGGAGCGGATCTTGGAGGTGATCCAATTGACCGATGCGGCCATCCGGCCCCTTCGCGGCGGGACATGTCGATTGGTTGTCTGCGGGTTGAATCCGCATGCTGGCGAGCACGGCCTGTTCGGCGCCGGCGAGGAGGAAAAGATTATCGCACCCGCCGTGGAATCGGCGCGTCAGTTGGGACTGGACGTCGTCGGCCCAATCGCCCCCGATACCGCGTTCGTCCCCGCGCACGACGCGACACGGATGCATACGTTTGCATGTACCACGATCAGGGGCTGATTCCGCTGAAGGCGCTGGCATTCGACACCGCGATCAACGTCACGATCGGCTTGCCTTTGATTCGCACCTCCGTCGATCACGGCACGGCGTTGGATCTCGCCTGGCAAGGAAAAGCGGATCCGACCAGTCTGCTTCGCGCGATTCGCTGGGCCATCCGAATGGGGCGACGACCCGCCTGGGACTGACCCCAGCTGAGATTTGGGGTTGGGAAAAGGGGTCAGGTCCCAAAAGCCGGAACGGCCCTTCGGGTGCTTCGCACTTTTGGGACCTGACCCCTTTTCCCAACCCGCTCCGCGCCGCAGCCCGCGCCTCGACCTCCACACGACCCCCTCCGTCAGGTGAGACCTTGCGAATTACGGTCGCTGCCGGCCAAAATTGTTCAGCATCGTAAACAAGCCGCAGCCCCTCCGACCGTGTGTCCAGATAAAATCGTGCAAATCAAAAATCTTTCGAATCATATGGCGTGCATCCGGCGGAATCTGTTTGTAAGATAAGATGCGATGCAATCGATCGCAGCGGTTGCCCGCATTGCGTTTGGGTTGCGAAAGACGACCAGGAGCGATCGAGGTTAAACGCTGACCACCAGAAATGCGTAATTCGCATCGCGGTCCCCCAGCGACGCTTGGCAAGTTGAGCGCCGAGATGATTGGGGAGAGGTCAGCGAAATCGGTCCGGCCAAGCAGGACGCTGGAAGAGGGGGTCCGAAGTCGGCCGATGGACCCGGCCGCTCGGGCGACGCGAAGTGCGTGCCGCAGCGCCAGGAAAGTTGAGGCGTTCGAGTCGCAGTTTCGAACGCGAGCCTTGGCAGAACGTGTGTGCGACCCGCCGATCCCCCACGACGAAGCAACATGACTAGAAAACGGGTGTTTGACGGGATAAATGTGCGAATTGGCCGAGCGAGTCCAAATCGCAACCAGGTATCCGATCGATCGAGGTAATTTCGCAAGCTTAAGGTTCTGCAGCAGCAAGGCAACTTGGGAGGTTGATAAAAATGAGATGTTTCGTGATCGGCATGTGCACGGTCGCCATTTGTGTGAGCGGGATGTTAACCGCCAACGCACACGCCCAGGCGATCAGCATGAATGTATTTCCGGCTTATGCTCCCCAGGGGCCAATTTCTCCGAGCTGGACGGACTACGTGGACAACGCCATCGGCGCGTTGCAGATTGAATCGCCCGTGGGCGGCGGCAGTCGCGATTACAACCCGGCCGCCTATGAATGGGTGACGACTCCGATTTCGCCCGTCGACATGATTTACACGAATTACAATTCGTGGTGGGCGATGGCGGACCCGAGTTCGGCGTTTGCCAATCTCGACCCGGTGTTTCAAGCCGAGTACGGAAACCGCATTCACTTTGGGTTGCATATTCAGACGGACGGTTCGACGACCGTCAAGCTTCAAGACCTACGTTGGCAACTCGATAGTGACGACGTGGGCGGCGTGGGCGCGGGTTACTTCGACCAGGAGGGCGATTTTTCGACGGCCAACTATTCCACCACCCGCGTTGGGATCCTGTACGGTCCGGATGGCGTCCGAGGGACCGCGGACGACATCATTTACAACAATGGCGAGTCAGGCGCCACCCCGGTGAACGAGTTGGCCTATGTCGGTGTGGGTGACGGGTTCTTGTCCGACGAATTGGGATCCGCTCCCGACAATCAAGCGGACATCAACGCGACGCTTCGCAGCCTCCTGACGACCTGCTCAGGTTGCTGGTTCGAACTGGCCGGAATCTACACCCTGGACGACCCCAGCTTCGCCGATCCCCTGATCGCGCAAGCGGCAGTCCGAATCGAAGTTGAACCGGGTTTTGGGGGCGACTTCAACCACGATCGCCAGGTCAACGTCGATGACAAAGACCTTTTGACAGCGGCCATCGCCGCCGGCACGAACGACATCCTTTACGACATTAACGCCGATGGATTGGTCGACTTCGACGACCTGGAGATCGTTGTCCACGACGTCGCCAACACCTACTTTGGCGATGCCAACTGCGACGGCGAATTTGATTCGTCCGACCTGATTCGGGTCTTCCAGGCGGGCTTGTACGATACGGGCAGTTTCGCCGTCTGGTCGGAAGGTGACTGGGACGGAGACGGTCTGTTCGATTCGACGGACTTGGTGATCGCCTTCATTGACGGCGGCTACGAAACCGGACCTCGCCCGTCTGTGTCGGCAGTTCCCGAGCCCGGCACGGCGCTGCTGGCCTTATGCGGATTGGCTCTGGTTTCCGCCCGAGCACGTCGACGCCGCTAGAACCGACTCGACCGCGTGTTGCTTATCGATCGAGAAAAAGCCGCCCGAGCAATGCTCGGTGCGGCTTTTTTGATCACACGCGGGAAACCCTGTTGGGCGAACGAAGAAAACAAGCGCGAAATCCGATTTCGATTTCCGTGCTTGCATCGGCAGCCAAACTTCAACCGCTCTGGAGGATCTCGCGCACGACGCGGCCACTCGAAACCGGATGGGGACGATCCAGGCGATCGCGGATGATGGTTTGGGGATCGATTCCCATCAAATGCCACATTGTGGCCAGCAGATCAGCCGGTGCCACTCGCCCTTCCGTGACTTCCGCGCCATGGGCGTCGGTCTTGCCGAGGATGCATCCCCGCTGGACGCCGCCGCCGGCCAACACGGTACTGTAAGCATTTGGCCAATGGTCTCGCCCGGCTTGATTGTTGATCCGCGGTGTCCTTCCGAATTCCCCGGCCATAATGACCAGCGTCTCGTCGAGCGTTCCGCGCCGTTCCAGATCAGCGACCAGCGTGGCGAATGCCTGGTCCAGTGGGGGAACGATTTGACGATAGCGGCCGAGCAACTGGCCGTGTGTATCCCACTTTTGATTGAAGTCGTTGTAACCCACGAACTGGACTCCGGCTTCGATCAGGCGGCGGGCGAGCAGCAGCGACTGCCCAAGCTTGTTTCGCCCATATTGGTCCCGTAATTCCGCCGGTTCTTCGGTCAAATCCAGAGCCCGCCGAACGCGCCCGTCCATGACCATGTCATAAGCACTCTGGCGCAACCGATCGTACCGCTGATTCAACTCGCCTTCGAATTGGCGGCGCATCCGGTCGACCTCTTCCAGCAGCGTGCGACGGCGTGTGAGTCGTTCGCGGGTCACGCCCTGCGTCAGGCGGAGCGAAAGCGGATCAAAGTCCGGTCGGCTGGGATCACCTTCGATCAAGAAAGGGTCGGCGACGCTGCCCAGCATTCCGCCGTACTGTCCCGGCATGCGATTCGACGGGCCGGGAATGCTCAGCCAATTCGGCAACGCCACCGAGCGAGGCACTTGCGGCGGCGGTCCGGGCAGGTGATTCAGGATCGCGCCGGGCCCCGGAAAGTCATCGCTGTGGGCCTCGCGATCGCGATCGGGCTGATTCTCGGAACCCGTCAGTGTGATATACGTGCCGGCAATGTGGTTGGTGAACTTGTGAGTCATCGACCGAATCACGGTCAATCGGTCGGCGATCTCCGCCATCCGCGGAATCGATTCGCCGAACGGCTCGCCAACGATCCGAGTCGCGATCGTACTCATCGGCCCACGAATCTCATCGGGCGCTGCGGGTTTCGGATCCCACAACTCCAAATGACTTGGGCCCCCTTGAAGCATGATAAAGATGCAACGTCGCTTCGGCGGGCCGCCCTCGCGATCCGGATGGGCTGAAGCGGAACGGGGAACGATTCCAGTCAACAGCGAGAGACTGCCCAACTGCAACCAATTGCGACGCGAAAACAACATCGTATTCGGCTCTTGCGTTTTTCGAGTCTTAGCTTCTGGGAAAAAGAGGCGAATGCCTAGGTTACCTGCGGGTGCAGTATAGCAGTTCGCCGGACAAAACGCGAAAGCGGCGCCGGACGGCGGATTGTCAGATGCCAGGTGAGTACATTCGCTTCGTGTCCGAGTTCTTACGAGAGGGGCATCATCTGCGGACTAATGGAGGACCGGTCGATGTACAAGCTACGCGTGTTGATTGTCAGCGAAGGACAGGTTATCGATGTCCAAGACTTCGACGATCCGCGAGCGGCGTTTGTCAGTGACTTCAACCGGCTTAATCGCACGACTCCCTATCGTGCTGTATTGGACGGCGACGTGACGATTTTCGAGTTGCCCGAGGCGCGACCGTTGCGGATGCAAGTTGGGTGTCGACCTGGCACTCGGCGGTGTGCTTCGCGGTGACCAATAACGGGCTGGAAGGTGTGAGGGCTGCGTCGGCCGCTTAAGGTGCCGACGCGGCCCGGTCCGCATCGAAGCGAAATCGCCCCGTGCGGCAACAGCGCTCGCATCAGGAACCCGATTCTCCCGGGCCGGTTTTTGCGCCGCCAAAACGTGCCAATAGGGCTCGAATCACGAGTGGGAACGATCCCAAGAGGAGCAGCGCAATCGCGATTTCGGTGACTTGCCGCGGCGTCAGTACCGCGTTGACTCCCCGCTCGGCGAGATCCTGAAGCCCGGGAACGCGCGAGCCGGCATAGACGTAGACCGCCGTTCCGGGCAACATCCCGATTTGGCTCACCCACCAGAACGTCCGCGTCGCGATCGGGGTGAGTCCCATGACGGCGTTGATCACGAAGAATGGGAAGGCGGGAACCAGTCTCAGCGTCAACAGGAACAGCGGCCCTTCACGGGCCCAGGCCGCGTTGAAGCTTGCCAATCGCTCCCCGAAACGCGCCTGCACGGCGTCCCGGAACAGGTATCGACTGAGGAGGAAGGCGAGCGTGGCGCCGGCCGTCGAGGCAAAACTGACGAGAAATAGACTGGGGAAAAAACCAAAGTACCAGCTGTAGAGCAGCGTCAAGACGGTCGCGCCGGGAAGGGAAAGCCCGGTAATGGCGACATAGATCAGCCCCGCGATCACGAAGACAAGACGCGGATACTGCGCTTGCCAGGCCTTCAAGTCGGACTCGCGGGCGGCCAAGTATTGCAGGTCAAGGTAGTCGCGAATTCCGAAGTAGACGACGGCCATCATGGCCACCACGCCCAACGCCAGCAACTTCCGGTGCCCGTGCTTTCGAGAGTCGGGCTGGTCCTCAGACATACACGTTCGATCCTGGCCGCTGATTCGGCCAGGATAGACCAGAAGGCGAAGGCGGAAAAGGCCTCACGAGACCGATCGAAAGCGTTAGGCCGTAATTCGACGTGTGTCCGAGGTCGCTAATTCGGCCGTCATCGCCCGCAACGTCGCGGCCAGCGTCAATACACGTTCGGCCAGACTTCGATGCAGCAGCGGCGCTTCTTCCAGTCGACCCTCGTTCGCGGCCGCCTCCATCTGCTCGGCCTTGTGCAACGCCTCGCGGGCATGTAGTCGACGAACAATGTCTTTCAACCGACGCGCGGTGGCGAGCAGTCGCACGGGGTCGCCGGACGAAATCGCGTCGCGCGAATCGTCCAGCAAATGAGGGTAACAGCCTTCGAACAGGACCGACAGACTTTCCAACAAGGTATGGTCGTGCGCGGTCATGTGCAGGACGGCTTCCCTGTCCAGAACCTTCTCCGTTTCAATCATTCAGACGCCTTTCGACTGGGTCTTGGCTTTCCGGAGTCCGTGTCGCCGCATCTTGTTGTAGATGCTCTTTTCGCTGATCCCGAGGACACGAGCCGTCTGGGCCTTGTTGCCGCGGCAGGCGTGCAACGTGGCGATGATCGCCTGCTTTTCGACCTCGGCCAACGTCTTGCATGCCAGATCAAAAGCCTGTCCGGGACTCACGGCTTGGCCATCGGCGCCCGTCTCACTGCGATTCGCGACTTGAGATCCCGAGATCCCCGCGTCACGCGTCGCCGTCGACAAGTCCGAGGCACCCGCCGTTTGAGGTCGGCGAAGGCTGGCATTCTCGCGACGCAATCGAACCTGCTCTGCCGCCTGCTCGATCCGGACCAGCAGCGACTCCGGAGACAACGGCGGGGTGAGGAAATCAAACGCGCCGTCGTTCCTCGCTTGAGTCGCCCTGCTTTGCTCGCCCGGACCACCCAGCAGGATGACCTGCAGCTCCGGAAAACGCTCACGGGCGAACCCGAGGAAGTTGTTGGCCTTCGCCAGCCGCGCCGACCAGCGCGACGTCGGTCCGCGCGGTCAATCGCTGCTGGGCTTGGGGACCATCCGGCGCGATCTCCGGGGTATAGCCGGCACGCGACAGTTGCTCCTGCAGCGAGGCCCGCACGGCGGGATCATCGTGTGCGATCAAGACCTGGGGTCGCGACACCGTTGGTTGGGTGGCCGCTTGAGAGGGCTGAACGACGGGTGCGACGTTGCCGAGTTCGCCGCAGAGATGGGCTTCCGAATTTGCGGATACAGTCATGGGAAGGTTCACTTCTACTCTTGCAAGGCCAGTTTGAAGTCAAGAAAATCGTACCGCTCAAGCGTAGGACAGCTTCCGTGATCGGCGCCACGACATCGGTCACGAACTGACCAGGAAGCAAAGCAACCGCGTAGGCTCATCGCATCCAACCGTTGCAATGCGAACCATGATGGACCTTGTTGAGTGATTGTCCTACGATCGGGTTTGCTTGCGACCAGAAGATTACTCCCAAGGAGTTCATGAACATGAGGCGTCCCATGCGGATTGTTGTCTGTCTGTTGCTGATCATGCCGATTGGTGCTCGGCTGGGACGAGCCGAGTTGCGAGCCGTCAAGGGTCCGGGCAAGCTTGAGATTTTCGTCGATCAGCGGCCCCTGGCGACCTACGTGTACGGTGATCCGGCGGTTCCCCGTCCGTACTTTCGCGACGTGATGGCGACCGAGTCGATCCAGGTCACACGCCACCACCCACCTCAAGCCGGCGATGACCAGGATCACCCGCATCACACGGGCTTCTTTTTTAGCTTCGGAGATCTGAATGGTATCGACTTCTGGCATCTGGACGGGGCTTGCCGGCACCAGAGCTTCGAACAAGACCCGGTCGTCGATGGCGACCGGCTGCGATTCGTCGTGCACAACCGGTATGAGTCGCTGGATGGACGAGTTCGTTACCTGGAGGAACGCGTCGCGCATGTGATTCGCCGGGTCTCGGACGGAATCCGCTTCGAATGCGACCGGCGACTGACCGCCCTTTCGCCCGTTCGCATCGGCAGCAAGGAAGAAGGCGGCCAGGCGGTTCGCGTCGCCACGGCCCTGGCCGTCTCGTCCGGACAGGGTGGCGAAATGATTGACAGCCAGGGGCGGCGTAACGGTGATGCGATTTGGGGCAAACAGGCCGATTGGGTCGTTTATCAGGGTCTCGTCCACGATACCCATGTCGGCGTGCAACTGATGGGACACCCGCAAAACCCGGCACCGTGTTGGTGGCATGCTCGAGACTATGGACTCTTGACCGCGAATCCGTTCGGGCCCTTGAACCAAGCCAATTCCGCTCGCTCGTTGAAGTCCGGCGAATCCCTGCGGCTGCGATGGGCGATTTTGGTATTCGTGTCGAACCCACCCCGTTCCGTATCGGGTGAGCAGTCGTTTCAGGATTATGTGAACGCCACGCAATCGACGTCCTCGCCGGCGAAGTGACGGTGGATCGCGACGTTGATGTTCAACACGTTTCCAGCGCGGAGAGGAAGATGACCGCCCCCCCGAACCCGTACGCTTCCCCCACAACGCTTGACCTCAATGCACCGGGGGCCGAGTGGTCGCAGATACGGTCCCCCGAACTCGCGAAGACCGCGCTGGGACTTGCGCTTGTCTACTACGGCATCGTCATCCTGCTGATCAGCATGATCATGGCGATTGTCAATGTGATGGTCCTGCCGAGCATCATGATCTCGCTGGTCGGAATGATCGCCGCGGCGATCATGATGTTCGTTGGCCCGTTGTTCTGCTTGTCCGTACCCGCCGAGACCGGAGCCAAGGGCTTGATTTTCACTTCGGTTGGATTGCAGTTCGTGAATCTGCTCGTTGCGATGAATCAACTCGTGTTCCACGCCGCCCTGCCCCAAGGCGTGAGCCAGCTCGTCCAGCTCTCGGGTGTCGTCGGAGCCGCCTTGTTCGTGCTCTTCATGCGAAAGCTGGCGAAGTTTATCGGCCGGGAGGATCTTGCGAAACGCGCCGGCAGTGTGCTCACGATGGGCATTGTGCTGATCTTGCTGACGACCGGCGCGACCATCGGTGCGGCCTTCGCGCCCGGAATTCGCGTACTCGGACTGGTCACCGGAATCCTCGGTTTAATCGTCTTCGTCCGCTACGCTGACCTCGTCAATTCATTGCGCAAAGCACTCAAGCCCAGCTAAATCGCGGAGCTTCGTTCTGGGACAAACCGGGGCAGCGTCTTGCAAGGTCAGGCCGGTTTTGTGATGCTTAGAAATTCGAGTCCGCACGTGTCGCGGACCTCCCTCGCGATAATTCTTCCAGGAGAAGTCCGATGCCCGCTCGTCTACCCGTCTGTTTGGTCACTGTCGTCGCAATCCTTCGCTTGACGACACCCGCCCAGGCCGCAGAAGATGCCGCGTTTGAGGCCGCCAAGCTGGTCGGTACATGGGCCTACGTATCCGCCGAAAAAGGTGGCGAGAAATCGGGTCCCGAGCGACTCAAGGGCAAAGTCGTGATTACCGAAGACAAGCTGACGCTGAAAGGGGACGATGGGGACTTCGTCATGAAGTACGAGCTCGATCAGTCCAAGACACCCGTCGCGATCAAGCTCACAATCGTCGAAAGTCCGTTTGGCGAGGGAGCCACGGCCAATGGCATCATTCAACTGAAAGACAAACAGCTGAAATTGTGCTACGGCGAAATGGGTGAAGGGGCACCCAAAGAGTTCGCATCTCCGTCAGGAAGCAAGGCGCGGCTCATCGTTCTGAAACCGGCCGAGTAGGGCAATCAACTTATTTCGCGTTGGGTTGAATTAGCGACCCGATGGCAACGACGCGGGAGTTCCCATGGTGAATTCGTCCACGACCAATCAACCTTCGGCCAGTCGCTGTCTCAATTGTGGGGCAATGGCAAACGCCGATGCCCTATCCATCGACGAGGCGGTCTGTCCGCATTGTGGAAATTCGCTTACCCGAATGGCCCGCCTACTGAGTCGTCTCTGCCATCGGATGGCGGCCGTGCTCGAAGTCGCCCCGGCAAGCATCACCGCAGACACCCCGTTGATCGAGGTTGCCAGTGACTCCCTCGCGACAGTCGAGATTATGCTCGTGCTGGATGAGGAGTTCGGCTGCCAGCCGCATGAGGACTGGCTTGACGAACTGCAGACCGTCGGTGATCTCGTCTGCCTGGTCAGCCGACAGGAGCGTGCGGTTCGAGCGGCCAAGTAGGGCCCCCCGTTCTCGCTTGACGCCAAGGCCCATCTCACCACCCAAAGTGCCTGCCGCACGCCAGGAATTCCACTTTTGGGTAATGATTCGATTTCCATTAGCGGGGATTTCTGGCCTTCAACTCGTTAACTATGCGTTAATCGCGTTAATCTACGCAAAAAGGGTTATTGTTGCCGGCGATTCGCGACTTAGAATCGGACCTAATTCCTCAACCGTCGTATCCGGTCAGGCCGTGGCGTGTTCGGGAAGTGTAACGAGCGGCAGTCACTCGCTTGCGACCGAGACGACGGTAGATCGCGAGCGTAAATCGCTAGGACGATTCGGATTCGTTGGCTGCTGGGCACGGATGGGAGCGACTCGTGAGCTTAGACAACAGTGCTTCAGAAAGGGAAAGACTCGACTTATGATTCGCAACTTCGGAAAATCGTTGGTACTTCTTTTGGCGGTGACGTTGCTTGCAGCCACCCAAGGCCGCGCGGCGACGACCTTGCTCTCACAGGATTTCGAAGGACTGACACTTCAGGACTCGACGAGTCCGACAGAAATCGCCGCGCCTGGCGTCTGGACGGACGTGCCTCCTTCCGGCTGGACCCGCGACAATGATTCGACACCGATTGGAAATCCAGTCGAGTTCCAAGGCTGGACGTTTGTCGACAAGGCCTGGTGGATTGAAACGGCCGGCGATCAGGACCGTTCCACCTTCACGGCGGGTCAGGGCGTCGTGGCAGTTACCGACCCGGACGAATACGACGACGGGACCGACATCGACACCGGCCTGTTCAACGCCTACTTGTCGACTCCGGAAATTGACCTGACGGGCATCCAAGCCGGTTCCGTGAACGTCTCGTTCGATTCGAGTTTTCGTGCGGAAGTGACGCAGATTGGCGTGTTGGACGTGAGCTTCGACGGGGGAGCGACGTACTCGAACGTCCTGACCTACGACTCGGCGGCGCTGGTCGACGGTGACACGTACAACCTGGCCGTCAGCGAAGCCATCAGCAACCCGGAGGGCGGCTCGATGTTGCTGCGATTCGGCATGATCCAGGCCAGTAACGACTGGTGGTGGGCAGTCGACAACGTCAACGTGACGGGCGAGCTCGTGCCCGAGCCCAGTTCGATGTTGTTGGCCAGCCTGATGGGACTGGCGCTGGTCGCCAAATCTCGCCGCCGCCGCTAGGCGAGCGGGTTTCTGCGGTTGGGACTGACGAGTCGGCGCGACTCCCCGGTTGGGAGCCGCCGGCTTTTTTTCTTGCGTCCCGCAAGGAATCGCGGGCGGCTCGCCGGCAAGAACCTGTTGACCGCCCCTCTTGGCGCGCCACCGGGTCGCGGATTTCGGCCCGGACCTCGCTGGATTCCTTGGGCAAGCTTGCTAAAATAGCCCGCTCGCGGGGACACTGCGGGTCCCCGGCCTTGGCCGCCCCCTGACGTTAGCGTGGAGCTGGTCGGAGAGTATTCCCTATCGAATGGAGCTTCAAATGATTCGATGCAAGTCTTATGTGGTTGCCGGCTTCCTGATGCTTACGGTTCCGTGTGTCGGAGTGATCTTCGCACAGGACGCCGAAAGCAAGCCAAAGCACACGATCAAAGAGGTGATGAAGAATGCCCATAAAGATGGACTGCTGAAGAAGGTCCTGGAGGGCGAGGCCACGGAAGCGGAAAAGTTAGACTTGCTCGACAATTACATCAGCCTCGTGGAGTGTGAGCCGCCGAAGGGCAGCATGGAGTCTTGGCAGAATCTCGCGGGCCGCGCCGCGTTGGCAGCGGCCAAAGTCGCGGTAGGTCGCGAAGGTGCGACCGCCGAACTGAAGGCCGCCACGAATTGCGCCGCGTGCCACAAAGCTCACAAGGGTGAGTAAGTCGCGCGACCCGTCGCGATTGTCGCGCGGGTGACGGGCAAACCGCGAGGGGACGGCTTCTCCTCGCGGTGCCGAATGCGATCAACGCCCCCCGGATCGGTGACGTTGAATCTGTTCCGTAACGGAGGACGGCGTGTGGGACGAACCTGCACCGAGATCCACGTCTTGCCGCGTCCAGAGGCCTCATCGGCTGAAACGAGCGGGCAGCTTGTCGAGCAGGCGTTGAGGTCGATGGGGTACGTCGTCGCCGAAGCGAATTCACTCGCAAGTCCCGTTGCGGCTCGGCGCTTGACGACGTGCTCCGCGCCGCCGTGGGTCGCCGTGTTCAGCGACGACGAAGGCGGCGTGCTGACGCCCGCTACGCTCGAACTGGCCAAGCAACTCTCGCAAGCGATCTCAGGACTCGCCGTCATCACCACGGTGTACGACAGCGATGATTTCGCAATTGTCCTGGTTGAGCGCGGCAAACAAATTGACGCCCTTGCGAGCAGTGCTGCGATCCTGCCCGATCGAATCAAGCGAATCAGCGCCAGCCGCCGTCCGCGCGAGTGGAGCCGTCTCTTCCAACGCTCGATTTCGTCGAGCGATCTCGCGGATTCAAGCCGCCCTTCGACTC
Source organism: uncultured Planctomycetales bacterium (assembly GCA_963826795.1). Lineage (GTDB taxonomy): Bacteria > Planctomycetota > Planctomycetia > Pirellulales > Pirellulaceae > CAWGYT01. The sequence continues at coordinate 244,299 of CAWGYT010000004.1, forward strand.
CATTCGCGGAAGATTCCCTGAGACGGCTCTGTTCGCTCGTGGGGTTGCCACCCGAAACAACCCTGCACGACGTCGACGAACTCGACCGCAGTCCGCTCGTTCAGTGGGTCTTGCAAACGACAACCGGATCGACGGCTGGCGGAGTGAAGCAGACAGGCGGCCAAGCCGGGTTCGATCGAGCAGAGCCGCGCGAGATGCCGCTGCTGGTCGGCGAAACCCAAATCTTGGCTTTCGAAATCACGGCCCCTGATGACTCCTGCGATCGACTTGTTTTCGAGATCTCCGGCCAAGGGCTCGACAACAAGATTGTCGAGGTGACCGGAATCACTTGCCTTTGGAATTGTGCGGCGGCCAGCGTCAATCGGGGTGGCTTGCGAAAAATCGAACTCGGCCTGGAAACGAACCGAACGGATCGGGGAATCGTTTTGGCTGGCAAAGTGGGCACGCCCGCATCCCCCGATACGCGCGTCAATTCCGCGCACAGCGTGACTGCCGTCTACTGCGTGGGACTGCGAGCGGCAGCGACGGGAAGCGGAGAGTTGCACTTCGCCCTTACCTCTGCTGGCACGGAGTTAATTCGACTCGGGCCGAGCTGTCGACTGGCGGTCACGCAACCGGTTTGGACCCCGGCAGGATCCACGTCGCTGAATGGCCTGCGGCAGCTGAATTCACCTGAGCTTCTCGCGGCCGTTGGGATCTTTATCGACGACGGAGAGCCATCCGTTTCGATCCTGCGCATGGATCGAACGTTGGCTGCACGATCTGGACGCGATCCTCGCAAGCGGGATCACCACCGCGTACGAGGGACAAATGGATCCCGAGTCGTTTCATGTGCCGCGTAAGAATCCGAAATTCAAGATTTCCGAAATTGGTCCGAGCAAGAAGTGGCAGAATCTGTGGCGAGAATCGGCGGCGCTGCAAAGCCTTTTCATCCGTGCGCGGGACAGCGACGATTCCGAACCTTGGGCCGGCATCTCGCTGCAACGTCCTTGTACAGACGAGCATCAAACAAAGCCGGGGACATTGCATTTCGGTCTTTGGATTCATCCGCAGCGGGCTGAGATATCTGACGAACAGATGGCGGCAATCAAGCTGCGGCTGATCGGGAGGATTGACGCGCTATTTGTCGAGCTTGGTGGACTTCACGGTTGGCTTGCACAATGCGATTGGGCCCCGCGATTTTCCACGGCGGACGAGAATGAGTACACACCGTACGAGGCCGCGTATTCGCTGGACAGTCCAGGCACGGAAAAATCGCTCAGCACCACCAGCTACATGCATGCGGCGTGGTGTCGTCGCTGCCTGCGCGGAATCGGGGAAACCGTCTGGCTCGGAGCATCGCTCGGCCGCCGGATTTCTAATCAAGCGAGATCGTCGATCGTCGAGGTGCAAGCGGTCGGCAGCGGGCTGCGCCTCGGCGTCCCCACCATCCGCGAGCTGCCGGAGCTAGAAGCCGCGCTGAAACCGCTCCTGCCACCCGCTCAAGCCCATCCGGATGGGCGAAGCTCCCGCTGAGCCGAACCCGGGAGGGCGAAGCCGAACCCGGGAGGGCGAAGCGAACGGATGGGCGAAGCTCCCGCTGAGCCGAACCACGGCTCGACCGCTCACCTCCGCCACTCCTCGGCCGCCTCTACGCGCGGGACTCGAGGCAAGTACCCTTCCAGCCAGCCGCGGGACGCTTGCGGCGGAATCTTGTCGGCGACATCGGTTCCGTCGGCCAGTGTGAACGAGATGGCCAACGGGAATTTTCCCCGGGGCCTCGGCGTGTAAACGGACCGTCGCCCCAAAACTCCCCCAGCGCGACGCAATCCAAACGCACCACGGCGCCATCCTTGACCTCGACAACGCCCTTCAACTCGGCCTCATAGCCCCGGTCGCCACCCGCTGTTTCGAGTCGCACATGACCGCTCAATTGACGCTTGTCGAGCTGAACCAGAAGCTGGCGAATCTCGTCCGGCTTCCACATGGGCGGTTCCCCGCGCGTATTGTCAACCAGGTGAAATCGAGCGATTCGTGTCTGCAACGCGACGGGGACCTCGCCTCGCACGAGCGCCTCGTGTTCGCTTGCCGAAATCCAGAGATTGTCCCGGGACAGGGCACTCTGAAAAATCTGTCGCCAACGATCCTCGGTCGGTTCGTATCCACCCAGGACCTTCGCTTGGACTCGCACGACCAGGCCACCCTCGGGCGGGCTGACGTTGAATCGTGGATCCCGCGACTCGGATCCGACTTCGGTGGCCAGTACCGCCGGATCGGGCCGAGAGGCAAACTCACGCAGTTTTTGCTGCATCAGTCGCCGAAGCTTGTCGGGATCTCGATTGTTGTTGTAAAGCAGCAGGTCACCCGCGGCCGTCGCGATATAAAAGCCTTGCGTGGTCGATTCGAAATCGTGGCGCGGGCCTTGTCCGGCGATCTTCCGGTAGAACTCGCCTTCAACGTCTTGCTGGCGCCGTTGATAGGCTTGGTCAATTGCGACGGGCACGAAACGTGTCTTGAGCATTTCCACGATCTCGGGTTCGGCAAAGGTCGACGCACGGTCGAGCACGCCGTTGTTTCACGTGCAGCCCAAGGGGTGGCCATCCATGGCCCAGATAAAGATCGGTTTCTGTTCCTGGACCGCGGTCCGCTGGGCGTCAAGCAGGGCGATTTTCCAAGGAATCGTCCGCCAGGGTTCTTTCGCCGCTGGCTGAAGCTGCTGGTGCAACCGCTGAAACTCAGCATCCGTCAAGTCCCCAGCCGAGCTGGCCGGCAGCCGTAAGCCAAGCGGCGAACGCGACGCCCCACATGGCCAGCACAACGATCGATTTGCATCTCATCAAACAGGACTCCCGGGTCTCGGGTGACTCGAACGCGATGATCGATTCTATCGCACCGGATCGTGCCTCCGCAAACGGATGGCAGGACCGTTGCCCGGACCGGGGCGCCCCTGGATTGCTCGAAATCTCGCTGGGCGGGAACCGGTTCGACGCATCTCGCGGAATTCGCGTGGCGCGACGAATTACCTCGGCACTTAAGCCAACGGGATATAATCACATCCGAGTTGGAGCTGGACCGATGCCGAACCGCTTGCCCGAGAGTCAATCCGAGCCCACGGGGCCGAGCTACCCGGCCGTGCCAAGCAGTGGAGGCACGACCGACGCCCTCAGTTCGGCTCAGGAAGTGGTCGCGCTGCTGGACCGGTATCTGCACGATCTGCAGGCGGGTCGGAATCCGGATCGCGAGGCGCTGTTGGCGGCACATCCCGAGCTGGGAACCCAACTGGAAGCGTGTCTGGCAGGCATCGATTTCGTCCACCAGGCGAGCGATGCGTCGGAGCAGCCTCTGCAGTTGGGCGACTTTCGCCTCCGGCGCGAAGTGGGCCGGGGGGGGATGGGAGTGGTTTACGAGGCGGAGCAGATTTCGCTGCGACGCCGCGTGGCGGTTAAGATCCTGCGATTTGGGCTCAGTGGCGACCAGGACGCGATGCAAAGGTTCAGGCACGAGGCCGAGACGGTCGCGGCACTGCATCATACGAATATCGTGCCGATCATCGCCGTGGGCTGCGAAGACGGCGTGCACTTTTACGCGATGCAGTTCATTGAAGGCAAGAGTCTCGCTCAGCGGCTTGAACTCGCACAGCGAGACGGCGCCGCGGTGAGTTCCGATCAGGTGGCCAACTGGAGACTCCAGGCCGCGGACGCGTTGGCTCACGCCCACCAGCGCGGCGTAATCCACCGCGACGTGAAACCCTCGAACCTGATCCTGGATCCCGACAATCGGCTCTGGCTGACCGATTTCGGGCTCGCTAAGCGAAGTGACGAGCTGGCGCTCACGATGACCGGGGCCTTGCTGGGGACACCCCGTTATATGAGTCCGGAGCAAGCGAGTTCCACGTTGCAGCCGGTTGACGAGCGCTCCGACGTGTACAGCTTCGGCGCCACACTCTACGAGTTGCTGGCAGGCCAGCCGTTGTTCGGCGGCGACAACCCGTTCGAAGTGATTCGGCGAATCCTCATGGAAGAGCCGCGGACGCTGCGCAGCGTCCGACCCGCCGTGCCACGCGACTTGGAAACGATCATCGGCAAGTGCCTCCACAAGGAACCGGGTCGACGTTACGCCAGCGCCATGAGCTGAGCGAAGATCTCCGCGCGTATCGCGACGGCCGCGCCATTTCGGCGCGGCGAACAAGCTCGCTCGAGCGCGCAGTCCGCTGGGCGAGGCGGCAAAAGAAGAGTGCCTTGATCGCCGTCACCTCGGACGTGCAATCTCGCGCGGTCGATCATCTTTCGGCGGCGCATCTCACGGATCTGGACGGCGACGGCACGGCCGAATTGGTACTGACGGCAATCATGCTGGATCGCGATGATCCCGACGAGCGACACGTCGGCTGGCTGTGGGTGCTTGATGCAAAGTCAGGTCAGACGAAGTGGCGACAGCCCCTCAGTCCAACGCCGTCCGAGACCAGCCCGCACCAATATCTGCGAAGTATTGGTTCGTACGGCGAGATTTTTCGCTGGGCGTACGCCGACTTTGATCGTGACCAGGGGCTGGACATCGTCACGCTTGGGTTCGCCGATGCGGACTACGCGGATTACGAGTTGCGCGTCTACAGCGGCAAGCAGGGCGAGTTGCTCGTCAGTCGCCGTCTCGAGCAGCCGTGCCAGGTCGAACAGAGCATTCTGCCGCCAGCGCCGGTCGTCGTCTCGCCGGGGTCCAAGGCATCTCCGCCTCTGGTGGCCGTGTTGGAGTTCGGCCCGCCGGCCGCAAACCAGGGCGCGAGTCAGCGCACCAAGTCGGCGACCGTGTCTGCATTCCGGGGCCCTGGCCTGGCTCCCGAATGGTCCTGGCGCACCGAAGTCGACACGAACTGCGGCCAAATGGGGACCAACTATCAGCCTCGGTTGGAACCGCTTGTCGTGCGAGTTGACAATCGGCGAAGGGGACTCGCGCTGATGCTCAGTGGTAATCCGCCTCGGCTCGTGACGCTCGACGAACACGGGCAAGAAATCGCTGCACGAGAACTCACTTCGCGCGGCGGAAGGTCGTATTGGCAGCCAATCTGGGCGATCGACGTCGATCAGAATGGCTCGGACGAAGTCGCCTTTCTGCACCAACCGTCGGATTCGCCGCTGACTCTGACCGTCGCGCCGGTCAGCGGACTCACAGCGCCGCTTTGGTCCGCGCCCAGCCAGCAGGCAATGCAACGCGAACAATCCCTCTTGCTGGCCGATGCTTTGGCCCAGTTGTCGGACGACTACCGCGAGGTCATCACGTTGAGAAATCTGGCCGGTCTGAGCCACGAACAGGTCGCGTAGCGGATGGGTCGCACGCCAGGCGCCGTTCGAATGCTCTGGATCCGCGCCCTGGCCGAGCTTCGGCAGCGGCTCACCGAGGCCCAGCCCCACCAGGATCGCTCGCAGAGATAATGGTCTCGGAGGCCAAATCCGAATCGAGCGTCAGTCGGCGGAGCACGAGGCGCGGCTTGACTCTCCCTCGGGAGAGGTGACACGATCTTGTCCCTTCTCCCCAACGCGGGAGAAGGTGGCCGAAGGCCGGATGAGGGGGTCCCGTGCGCTGCCGGATGCTCAACCCTCACCCGCTCGGCTCCCGCGGGCGGGAGCCGAGCGACCTCTCCCGGCCTCGGGAGAGGTGACACGATCTTGTCCCTTCTCCCCAACGCGGGAGAAGGTGGCCGAAGGCCGGATGAGGGGGTCCCGTGCGCTGCCGGATGCTCAACCCTCACCCGCCCGGCTCCCGCGGGCGGGAGCCGGGCGACCTCTCCCGGCCCCGGGAGAGGTGACACGATCTTGTCCCTTCTCCCCAACGCGGGAGAAGGTGGCCGAAGGCCGGATGAGGGGGCCCCCGTGCGCTGCCGGATGCTCAACCCTCACCCGCCCGGCTCCCGCGGGCGGGAGCCGAGCGACCTCTCCCGGCCTCGGGAGAGGTGACACGATCTTGTCCCTTCTCCCCAACGCGGGAGAAGGTGGCCGAAGGCCGGATGAGGGGGTCCCCCGTGCGCTGCCGGATGCTCAACCCTCACCCGCCCGGCTCCCGCGGGCGGGAGCCGAGCGACCTCTCCCGGCCCCGGGAGAGGTGACACGATCTTGTCCCTTCTCCCCAACGCGGGAGAAGGTGGCCGAAGGCCGGATGAGGGGGTCCCGTGCGCTGCCGGATGCTCAACCCTCACCCGCCCGGCTCCCGCGGGCGGGACCCGAGCGACCTCTCCCGGCCTCGGGAGAGGTGACACGATCTTGTCCCTTCTCCCCAACGCGGGAGAAGGTGGCCGAAGGCCGGATGAGGGGGCCCCCGTGCGCTGCCGGATGCTCAACCCTCACCCGCCCGGCTCCCGCGGGCGGGAGCCGAGCGACCTCTCGCGGCCTCGGGAGAGGTGACACGATCTTGTCCCTTCTCCCCAACGCGGGAGAAGGTGGCCGAAGGCCGGATGAGGGGGTCCCCCGTGCGCTGCCGGATGCTCAACCCTCACCCGCCCGGCTCCCGCCCGCGGGAGCCGGGCGACCTCTCCCGGTCTCGGGAGAGGTGACACGATCTTGTCCCTTCTCCCCAACGCGGGAGAAGGTGGCCGAAGGCCGGATGAGGGGGTCCCGTGCGCTGCCGGATGCTCAACCCTCACCCGCTCGGCTCCCGCGGGCGGGAGCCGAGCGACCTCTCCCGGCCTCGAGAGAGGTGACACGATCTTGTCGCTTCTCCCCAACGCGGGAGAAGGTGGCCGAAGGCCGGATGAGGGGGTCCCGTGCGGCTGCCAGATGCTCGGCCCTCACCCGCCCGGCTCCCGCGGGCGGGACCCGAGCGACCTCTCCCGGCCACGGGAGAGGTGACACGATCTTGTCCCTTCTCCCCAACGCGGGAGAAGGTGGCCGAAGGCCGGATGAGGGGGTCCCGTGCGCTGCCAGATGCTCGGCCCTCACCCGCCCGGCTCCCGCGGGCGGGACCCGAGCGACCTCTCCCGGCCACGGGAGAGGTGACACGATCTTGTCCCTTCTCCCCAACGCGGGAGAAGGTGGCCGAAGGCCGGATGAGGGGGTCCCGTGCGCTCCCAGATGCTCAACCCTCACCCGCTCGATCACCCCCAGAACATGGGGAGTGATCCAATTCCGTAGGGTCGTTGGTCCTTCCTGTGTTGCCGATTGCGTCCGCTCATCCGTGGCGAACGCCGCTCGAATCTTGCCCCACGTGGTTCGGCCCGAGCAGAGGCCTTGAACCAGCCGTCATAAACTTGACCGACGGTCCACTTCCTGGCATCCCGGGCAGCGCGATCCTTGGTATGGGATCGCCACCAAGTAATCGTCGTCAGCGTACCGCTCACCGTGAGATCAGCTTGGGCCGACTTGACGTCTGCTCCCTCGATCTGAAACGACCCGATCGCTTCCCAGTCGTCCGGCGCCTCATAAAACGTGACCCCGTCCAAGAGGTGTTTCAAGCCAAAATTCGCGTCGTCGGAGTAAACGCGCTGAACTTCCGTCGAAAGCGGTCTTCCGCGCACGGCGATCATTTTGAGTTCGCGTTCCTTAATCTCAGCATGATAACCTCGCACGATCGGAGAGGGAGGGATGCCGAGCAACAATGGTAACCGGGCCCCGCACGCCTCTTGGGATCTGCATCAATGCCAAGGGACACTGTGGTTCCATGTAGTGCTGGAGCGGCCCGCAGGAATCAGCCGATACGGACCCGCCGTGTAATTTGTGACAGCCTGGCCCAAGTTCCTTCGGGGCGACGTAGACCGCCCTCACTGGCCCAACTTTCGACGCCGAGCCAGATCGGGACGAATCTCAAGATCGGGGGAGAAACGGGGGCATGACTGATGCTCCGCTGTCGACATGGGCCGTAGGGGGCGGCGAAGAGGGACAATTAGGAATGTCCCCGATTCCCGTCAGCGGGAATTAGGAATGTCCCCGATTCCTCGATTTTTCCTTCCGCTACCGTTCCCGTTTCTTCCTTCTAACGAATCCCTGCTTGCCAGAATCTCCGCATTCGCGGCGTTCGCGACGCGATGCCACTTCTGAATGAACCCGGGGCTTTCGAACACTTCGGGATTGACGGTCCCGTGCGGGCGGCGCCCCAGTGAAAGGTGCAGCAGGCCCTGGCAGGCGGTACGGCCGATATCTCGGAACAGTTCGTCGGTCCAGGCGATCGAGTGAGGTGCGAGGATGACGTTGTCGAGCTCACCAAGTCGGTGAGGCGTCGTAACGGGTTCGTTCTCGAAGCAGTCGAGCGCTGCACCGGCGATGCGTCGGTTGGTAAGCGCGTCGTAGAGCGCGTCTTCGTCAACGATGCCACCTCGTGCAAGATTCAACAGGTACGCATTCGGTTTCATCAGTCCCAACTGGTCTGCGCCAATGAGTCCCCGTGTCAGCTCGTTCAGCGGACAATGCAGCGAAACGAAGTCGGCGGATGCGAGGAGTTCCTCCAACTCCACCTTCCGCACGCCTGACTCAATGAGGACTTCGGTCGGAGCGAAGGGATCAAACGCAATGGGCTGCCGCATGCCGAAGCCCTGCAGAAGCTGGACCAGTGTTCGGCCAATGCCGCCGAGCCCGATCACGCCGAGCGTTCGGTCGCGAAGTTCGCATCCCATGTACTTGCTGCGTTCATCCCAGCGACCCGTGCGAACGAGCCGGTCCTTCTGCAGCACGCGATGCGTGAGGGCCAGCATCCAACCGATTGTCGCTTCGGCGACGGGCCGGTCGACTGCTCCCGGAGTAATGGTGACCAGCACGTCGCTGCCCGTGCAGGCCTCGACATCGACCGAATCATAGCCAACTCCGAAACGACTGATCGCCAACAGGTCATCACAGCCAGCCAGCGAGTTGGCCGTGACTTTCGGAGTCAGGACGAGAGCAGCGTGACAGCCTTTCAACTGGTCGGGACCGATTTCAGCTCGGTGTTCGGAGAACTTTGAGACGACGATTTGGGCGTGTCCTTCGAACGCATCGAGACCGAAGTCCGAATAGCACGGCATGCCGGCTTCGTCGTAGAAGTCGGCTGTCAGAGCAATGCGGAAGGGAGTGTGCTGAGGTGTTGTCATGGTTGTTGCTATCTGTTGTCACGTGTCATTTCCGCACGAACCCGGGAACGATGACGATCCGTTCGGGCACTGGTCCGGCGTAAACCCAGATCATGTCCATCGGGTTTGCCGATTCATTGATGAAATAATGGACGCGTCCCCGAGGAACCAAGGCCGCGGCACAGTTGCTCAGCGCGTACTGCCGGCCTTCGACCAGACCGTGCGCATCGCCACGGATGATGCAGATTGATTCGTCGAAATCGTGCAGGTGATCAGGCAGGCGGCCGCCGGGATCAAAGCGAGCGAAACCGCCGCTCATCTCGATCCCTGGTATCAATGAGGCATTGAAATAATCAATGAACTCTGCTTCGCCTTGGATCACCGTGATTGATTCGCCACACGGGTGCGCGGGGTAATCGAGCAAGGCCTCGGGCAGCATGGTCACGACGCCCGTGGTCAGGCCGCGCGCCGCGTTGAATTCGCCAACCAAGGCTCCCATCACGACGCCGGCCTCCAATTCCACGGGTTCCCGATCGCCGAGGCATGCGATCACCTCGTCGCGGTCGGGCGTTGTGTCTTCGGGTGGCTGCGGGCGCGGCAGCCGGACGTCGTGGCCATCGGCCGGATCAAGGCTGGGCCCCGGCATGCGGTCGCGATCGACGGCCTGGAGCGCCTGGTGAATGGATCTCAGCAACAGACCATTGTCCGCACCCACCCCAAGCATGTGAAATCCCTGCTCACGCCGCTCGACCAGATTGTCGACGCTGGTTGTCATGACGCCGCAATGCTTGCCCGCTGCTCGGATCGAGTCTTTCAATCGAAGAATCTGCCCAGCGACACCCGGCCCTTCCCATTGACCCCGGTAGCCGGCCGTTGCTGACAAGTCAGCCGGACCGAAGAGGAACACGTCCGTGCCGTCCACTTGGCACATCGCCGGAACATGGGGGATCGCGGCAACGCTTTCGATTAAGGGTACCACCAGCACGTGCTCATTCGCTTCGGACGTATGTTCGGCAAGACACTGGCCCCACGCCGTTGCTCGTTCACCCCCGATTCCGCGTCGGCCTTCGGTCGGATAGCGGCAGTCGCGAATGGCTGCTTCAAGGTCTTCAACGGTTTCGACCCACGGAATCACGACACCGTCCGCGCCGATGTCGAGCGCTCGCTTTGAAAGCGACGTGCTGCGTTCGGCCAGGCGGACGAGCACCACCGTGTCGCTGCGCAATCCGGCGCGGATGTGCTCGTTGATCTCCTTCCAGTCGAGGTAGCCGTGCTCGGCGTCGATTACCACCCAGTCCATGCCCAGGGCGACCGCCATCTCCGTGATGCTTGCCGATTCGAGTGTCACCCAAAGCCCATATAGCGGCTCGTTGCTGGCGAGCCTGGAGCGAAAGCGTTTCAGTGCCTGAGTTTTCACGAGTCAAAGATCCCTCGCGGTTTCTGCTGTGTCGGAATTTCCGTGGCTGCTTTTCGCGACGATTTTCTCGGTGTTCCGGCAAGGCGGAAGCTCCGGAGGCGCCTCCACCGGACTATTCCGCCACCAGTTCGCGATGGTTGACGCCGCGATATTCATCACAGGCCCAAAAACGATCGGGGCGAGCCCCAGCGTCGCGACCTTCTTCAGCTCGGCCGCGATCCCCGATGCCATACCGGCGTTTTGAAGTCCGACTTCCAGTGAGATGGTGCGGCAGGTCAGTTTGTCCATCCCAAGCACACGGCACACCCAGTAACCAAGTATGAAACCCGCCGTGGAATGCAGAAAGCAGGCGATGATCAGTCGGGTTCCCATCTGCAGGAGATTGTCACGCCCCGGAGCGACCGTCAGCACCGTCATGATGAAGATGCCCACCATCGAGATCATCGGCATGACTCGGTCGAGCCATCTGAACCGGTGGTAGAACAGGTGATGAAACACCAGGCCGCCCAGAACCGGGATCAGCACGATCTTCGTGATGCTCCACATCATGGCCGGCACATTGATCTCGATCATCTCTCCGGCCAGCAACCGCATCAGGAGAGGCGTCAGCAGCGGAGCGAGCAGTGTTGACGCAGCGGTCATGGTGACCGACATCGCGAGATTGGCCTTCGCGATGTACGCCATCACATTCGAAGCCAGTCCGCTGGGAGACACACCGACCAGAACCAGACCTGCGGCAATCTCCGGTGGAAAACCACACGTGTGCGCCAGGATGAATCCGATCAGTGGCATGATCGTGAACTGACATGCGACTCCAGCCAGAATACCTCCGGGCATTCTGAAGACGCGAGCAAAGTCAGCGACGCTCAGCGTCGTGCCCATACCGAACATGATGACTTGCAGGATGGGTACGAACAGCGAGGTAAATTTGAAATCGCCAAGACCAATGAACCAGCGCGGGAACGACATCCCCAGCGCCACACCCGCAGCGATCCAGAGCGTGAAGGCCACGTGTTGCAGCTTCGCATTGATCGATGCGGCCAGTGCCAGAACGAGGAAACAGCCGGTCAAGGTCGGACCGATCCAAGGCGTCCTGCCCGTCGCCCAGGCCATGACAAAGGCGACTCCGCTCGCGGCAGACAAACCAAGGAACAGGCGGCTGGCAAATCGTAGAGCAGATTTCATCAATCCACCACCCGATCAATTCGAGCGATACCGTACGGTGGCAGACGGATGGCGAATTCCGGCGTCGCGTGCGTCTCATCGGCGCCGAGCAGTTGAATCGCGACCGGCTTGCCGCTTAGCCCGCGAAGGGTGACGGTTTGCGGCTCGCCGGTCAGATTGCCAACCATCACGCGCATGCGTCCGGGTTTGCGCAAGGCGAGCCCAACGGCTGCCAGCTCGTTCGAAGTATCGATTTTCCTCACGCGTCCGCCGGCGAACTCGCCAATCTCGCGAAGCAGTTGATAGACCGGAAACAGTTCACCGGGACGCGATGGAAAAGCCTTCGGTCGCGAAGCAACATCCTCGGCGTCCATGATCCCGTTCCAGCCGACGGTTTCGAAGATAAGTCGCACTGTGAGCGTTCGCATCCGCGAGATACTTCAGGCTGCCCAGCGTCCAGGCTGCGGTGAACGGTTCGACCTGTCGCGCGTCAACGTACGTGGGCAACGGTCCGGCAGGCGGACCTCCGGGCGGGTCTTCTCCGTCAAGAAGCTGCGGTGCCAGCGTAATCGGCCCGATGACCAGCGGGCGATCACCCGCAAACTGACGCGCGCTGTTGACCACATCGGCGTGAATCGGCAGCGTCTCGACCATCGAGGCGTTATCAAACGCGTGAATCTGCGGATTGATGGCAAAGCCGACCACCTGAATGGACTTGTCTTCCGGCCGCGCTCGGTTCAGATCGACGAAGTTGGTAATGCGAGTCACGCCGATCTTTGCGTCGCCCGCCACCGGCGCAAGATGCTTGCGGGCTGCCTGAAAATGAGCCGGATCGCCACCGGTCACCAGCCAGAACGAAACCGGCGGCTGCAAGTCTTTGATCTCTTCCAGCAACGTTTCGAATGCCGGTGATTCACCGAGACCGAGAACGATCTGCAGCGACACTCCGATGGCTTTCGCCTGTCTGGTTGCCCGCCGCAGGTCGTCGACAAACGATTTCTCGGAAAGCGCCAGATCGACGCGGAGATGATCCAGGTGCAACGCCTTGAGACGTTGTACTTGCAGGTCCGTCAGTTCCCTAAACTCGCCCGACACCTGCACGCCGAGTCGTGGGAGTCCTTGATTCCTGCTCCGTCAGCGTGAGGATGGCATCGCTCGCTCCTGACTGCCGCGACATCCGCAAAGATCGCCCGCCACGCTGATCGTGATCTTCTGCGAAATCTTTGTGCCTTTCGTGACCTCCACCGGGTAAGGAATCTCTAACGGCGTGCAGTAGGTCTTGAAGGAAGCGTCTGTCCAGTTGCGCTGGTCTTCCATCTCAAAGACCTCGCCCTCGAACTCCACGCGGGCGCCGAATGCCGGTCGCGACTTCATGAGTAATTGCCCGCAGGTTCTTGGCCGGCTGATGAGGCGAAATGAACTTCGGGAATCTCCCCGTGGATGTGTTTCCATCCACCGTCTCGATCATCCATGCCTGACCAGCGGCAGACGGCCCGTGCAGCACGCAGAATCCAATGCGGTTACGCTTGAAGGTCGAGTGGGCTTCACCATCGAAAGTGAATTCGATCACGCCTTGAGCCGTGCCAGATATCGAGCCTTTCCATCGGAAGTCGATGTCCGCGTCGCGGCAGCTCACGTCAAATGTCACGTCGAAGCTGTCGCCGCGATCCTCGACGCGGAGATTCGATACCCGGGGCGCAATCGTTGCCCAATTCTGGTCGCGGATCGGCGCATTGATGCCTCGCAACACTTCGTGCGGTCCCACGCGAATATATCGCAAGAAGACGTTGTCCGCATCAAAGACCATCGTGACCGGACCGGCTCGCAACGGGATCGGCTCGGCCGCGTGCGCACGTGCCGTCATTGCGAACAGTGCGAGCAGCGGGGCGAGTTTCCGACTGGCTGTTCTCAGGAGATTCAACATACCGCCGTTCCCTTTCGATCCAGTCGAAGAATGCTCACTCACGATCCGCCCAGTGCCCAGACTACCTCCATCTCCCAACTCATGTGAGGATTTCGTGCACGACCCTTCCCGCCACGTCGGTCAGCCGGAACGGGCGACCGTGGTGCTCGAAAGTGAGTCGTTCGTGATCGAGGCCCATGAGGTGGAGCATCGTGGCATGCAGGTCGTTGATGTGGACCTGACCTTCAACGCCGTAATAGCCGAAGTCGTCAGTTGCGCCGTGCGTGATGCCGCCTTTCACACCGCCACCGGCCATCCACATCGTGAAGCCGTGATGATTGTGCTCGCGGCCGTCGCCGTTCTGAGCGTGCGGAGTGCGGCCGAACTCACCGCCCCACAGGACGAGCGTGTCATCGAGAAGTCCCCGGGCCTTCAGGTCGCTGAGCAGCCCGGCGATCGGTTTGTCGGACACGGCACAGCGCTCGGGGAGCCCGGTGGCGATCTTATTATGGTGATCCCAACCAGCGAGCGAAACCTGCACGAAGCGAACTCCGGCCTCCGCAAAGCGGCGAGCCAATAAACATTGACGCCCGAACTGGTCGGTCTTCTCGTCGTCGACACCGTACAGGGCCAGCGTTTCCTTCGACTCGTCGGCGAAATCGACCAGTCGCGGCGTTTCCGTTTGCATCCGGAAGGCGAGTTCAAACGACTCAATAACGCCTTCCATCTGTTGATCCGTCTCCAGTCGCGCCAGTTGCCGACGATTCATCGTCTGAATCAGGTCGATGCGGCGACGCTGGACGTCTTTGGGAATCGAGGAATCCGTCAAGTGGCGGATGGGAGCCTCGTCGGGGGAGGTTCCCACATGCTGGATCGCAGTGCCCTGGTGGATGGCTGGCAGGAACGCGCTGCTGAAGTTGCGCTCGCCTTCTTGGGGCAGAATCGTGATATAGGACGGCAGTTGCTGGTTCTCCGTGCCCAGACCATAGGAAAGCCATGAGCCCATCGACGGAACGGTGTCGAACAAATTCCCCGTGTGAAGTTGCCGGATGGCTACGGGGTGGTTTGGACTGTCTGCCTGCACGGCTCGCAAAACACACAAGTCGTCGGCATGCCGGGCGGTATGCGGCAGCAGATCCGTCATGTAGAGGCCACATTCGCCCCGGTGCTCGAAACCGGAAACGGGTCCCAGAAGTCGCGTGTCTTCCAGACCGACGGTCGCTTCGGTCTCCGGCAACTTGTAAGGCAGCGGTTCACCCGAGCCCTTCGCGAGGCGTGGCTTATAGTCGTAGAGGTCCATCTGCGATGGGCCTCCGGCCATAAACAGGAAGATGATGCGTCTGGCCCGTGGCCGAAAGTGCGTTTGCTTTGGGGCCAGAGGCGAGGCGTCTTCGCTCGCCCCGTTTGTCGCCGCCGCGGCATGTTGCTGAAGCATGGTATTCAACACGAGCGAACCAAACCCGCAACTCGTGCCACGGAGAAAGTCTCGCCGGGACGGGTTTGTTGAATGGAAGTGGATTCGCATGGTTGTCCTACTCACGAAACAGGAAGCCGTTCGATCCCAGCACGGCATGGCATAACTGCGTCCACGCCGCCGACCTGTTGCCCTTCAGGTCCTCCGCACATTGATCCAGGAACGCCACTGCGGTCTCGATTTCATCCGAACTGGCCGGTCGGCTGATCGTCAGCAGGTAAAGCCGGTCAATCCGAGCCTGCTCGTCATCCGGCTCGTCGTTCTTCAGACGCTCCGCCAGACTGGTTCGCCTGCTGCTTGACAAATGGCGAATTCAGCAGGAACAGCGCCTGAGTCGCTACCGTGGTATCAGGCCGCACACCGGTGACTTCGCTCGGATGCGGGAAGTCGAAGACACTGAGGACCTCGAGTTCCCCCAGCGGGCGTTCCCGCTTGAGGGGGAGGTAGACGGAGCGTCGGTTCCTGATGTAATCCGCGATTCTTCCGGCCCATGTCGGCGGGTTCACGTTGCCGCCGAGACCTTGAATGTTGTCTTTCAGCTCAAGTCCGAGCGACGGTCCCCCACGACCGGGATCAAGTTCACCGCTGGCGGCCAGCATCGCATCGCGGATCGATTCGGCCGTGAGGCGGCGACGAGGCATTTGCCACAACAGCCGGTTGTCGGGGTCAAGTTCGGCTCCCTTCGAACTGTGCGTCGATGCCATCTGGTAGGTGCGCGACAAGACCATCCGACGCACCGTCTTCTGCAAAGACCAACGATCATCCTCGCGGAAACGGACGGCGAGGAAATCGAGCAGCTCCGGATGGCTGGGGGCTTCGCCATGCACACCGAAGTAATCGACCGAGCGGACCAAGCCCTTCCCGAAAAGTTGATGCCAAATGCGATTGACCAGAACTCGTGAAGTGAGTGGATTTCCGGGATCAGTCAGCCAATGAGCGAGTTGTAAACGACCGCTTGCATTCGACGGGATTTGGACGCGCTCGGAAACGGGCACGGCACCGAGAAACCCGCGCGGCACGATGTCTCCGAGCGACTGAAAGTCGCCGCGCCGATAGATACGGCCGTCAGCTGGAGACTCCACATCGCGCACGGCCAACGCCTTTTCAGGAGCGGTCTCTTGAACCAACTCTTCAATCCTCGCAGCGAGATCGCTGAGTTCGATTTCCACCTTGAGCGCTTTTTCATGAGCCTGCTTTTGCTCGTCGGTGACCGGTCTGGCCGAAGAGAGGGCTGCAAGGCTGCCCCCAAAGAACTGCACTGCGAAATTGCCGTTACCCAGCTCAACGGCATGCGAATGGTTCACTCCAGCTCCATTCCAGCCCGGTACGGTGACGCCGGCAAACACGTTCAGTTTCGTATCCGCCTGCTGAGCAACGATGGCGCCGAGTTTAATTTGATCGAAGCTTTCTTCGAAGACGACCTTGCCATCGGTCGTGATCGTCAGATTGTCCAGGGCTCCACCAAAACGCCCGCTCCCTGGCGTGGAGCTCGTAATACGAAGTCGCACTTGGCCCGATCCATCGCCTGCGTAGGAGAATTCAGCCTGGCGCAGCCTCCGCGCGTCTTTCCTGCCCGACCACGGGCCTGGGCTGTACCGGAATCCCGCGACGACACTGCCGTCGGCTCGCAGAACATCGATCTGCAAGCCATCGCCCTCCCTGGTCTGTTGGGAAGCACCAGCCCAAACGGTCGGCGCCGCTTCAAAGCTGACCTCGTATTTCCGTCCCTCTTCATTGGCCGCGATTCCGTTTGCCAAAGTCAGGATGTTGGCGCTTGAAGCCTCTGGAATGGTGACGATCAGTGACGTTAGTTCGGCTTGCCGTTCTTGCCGCCGCGACTGGAGCAGTGCAAGCTGCTGGTTGCGCCGCGCCAGTTTCTCCGGATCGGTCTCAACCCGCGGGAGATCCACATGGGTGATCTGGCTCCAAACCCCGGGCCCGTCGTAACTGGTCGTTCGCGTGCTGCGGAAGATGCCGGCCAGCGCGTAGTAATCGCGGGTTGGAACGGGATCGAACTTGTGATCGTGGCACCTGGCACACGAAATTGTCTGGCCCAGGAATGTGCGCCCGATGCGGTCAATCTGATGATCGACCACATCCGCGTCTAACTGTCCCTTGATGTAATTCTGGAGCGTCCAGGGTCCGATCGCCAGATAGCCCGTGGCAATGATCTGTTCGCGCTGCTGCGCGACGTTGTCGTAGGGCAGGAGGTCGCCGGCGATCTGCTCGTGAATGAACCGATCCAGGGGCTTGTCCGAATTAAACGCCGCGATCACATAGTCGCGGTAACGCCACGCATCGCGAATGATGACGTTGCCCTGGATATCGGCGAGGTCTGCATAGCACGACAGATCGAACCAGTGCCGAGCCCAATGGTCGCCGAATCCGGGCGATTCCAGCAGCCGGTCGACGACTTTTTCGTAAGCACGGTCGGACTGGTCGTTGGCAAACGCTTCGAGCTCGTCGGGCGTTGGTGGCAAGCCGGTGAGGTCGAACGTGACGCGGCGCAGCAGCGTGTAGCGGTCGGCGTCGCGTGCCGGCGCAAGCCCTTCTTGCTCCAGTCTGGCAAGGACAAAGGCGTCGAGCTCGTCTTGAGGCCATTGGCCATCCCTGACTGCCGGGACCGCGGACTTCGTGATCGGCTGAAGAGCCCAAAGCCTTTCAGGATCGACCTTCGGTGCCGCTGATTCGCGCAGGTCGGCGCATCCCTCGCGATCCATTTTTCCAGCAGAACAATCTCGCCGTCCGGGAGCTTCTCCTCCGGTGGCATCTCGTAACTCTCGTACCGGACGGCCTGGAGCAACAGGCTTTCCTCGGGCTTGCCGGGAACGATGGCCGGACCTTCGCTTCCACCCTGTTCCCAGCCACCTCGCGAGTCCAGGACCAACCCACCCTTCGCCTTGCCGGACTCATGGCTGTGGCATTCGTAGCAACGCCGTTTCAGGATGGGGGCGATACTTTCTTCAAAGAACTCGATGTCCCGCGGGCTGGCGAGTGCGTTCGGGTTCCCGCCGGGACCGGCCTGCTGGGGATACGCGGTCCGACAGGCCCACAACGTTGACATGGCCACGAACAGGGCAGGTAACGCCAAGCTTCGACCCGCCCTGAAGATTCGACGACTGGCAAAGCGACGACAGCAGCCGGCCCTGGACGCACTCCCAGAGTCATGTTGGAAGACCCGGACATAGCCGCGAAGCGGCGACATCTCATCTCCTCCTGTTCATTGCCGGAGGGTCGCGGAGTTCATCCAGTAGACTGTTGTAGGCCGTGCCAATATGGTCTCGCATTTCCTTTTGGCCCCGTTCGACGTCGCCTGCGACGAGTGCGGAATAGATTCTCGCGTGCGAATAGTTTGTCTCCTCACGGCGATTCTCCGACCAGCGAATTCGTGCCAAGTGCGGTTGCAACTCTTTGAGTAGAGTCGCAAGCACGAAGGTCATCACGGTATTGCCGGATAGCCGGCCGATCTCCACATGGAATGCAATGTCCAGTTCCACGTATCTTGGAGATTCGGTCGTAATCGGAATCGCCGCCATTTCTTCGAGAATCTGCCGCAGTCGGAACAGCTCGGGCAGTTCTCTCCGCTCAGCCGCACGCGCCACCATTCTCAATTCCAGGATCTCGCGTGTCTCGAGCACATGAAATAGATTGTGGTCTTGCTGTCTCATGAGCTCCCCGAAATCACCGCCAAGCTGCGGGCCAATCGAATGCGAATCCTTCGCATCGTCGACGGACTGGACGATCGCGCCGACACGGGGAATCACCTTCACCAGCCCCTTACCTTGGGCGTCCAGCAACGCGTCCCGAACCACCCCCGCCTTCACGCCAAATCGGTGAGCCAATTGTCGAATTGGCGGCAGCCGCTCGCCATGCGCGAGGCCGTCGCTCGCAATCAAATCGCCGATGAGACCGACGATATCGGAAAGATCGCAGGTCGCCACGGTAGCTTGATTCCCCATCCAGTGCCCCTTTGCCCCTTTGTCCCTTTGTCCCTTTGTCTGATAATCAGCAACGGAGTCTGACCGCTGACTGGACGCCGAATATAGTGACCCTCATCGCTGATTGTCAACTCCGGCGACTGATCGATCAGGACTTGATTTCCCTGCCAGGCCGTTTGGATCCCACGGGACCTTGCCGGAACGATTCCGGGCAACTTGTCGAAATCTGCCGGCTGCTTTGAAAAAAAATCTTGCTTATCAGAGTCAGAACAACTAGTATCGACGCCCGCCGACTTGATTGATCACGATGAGATTCCGACCTCGGGCGTGAGTGGGTTCTTTGATGAAGGGTACATGAGATGAAACGCCATATTCGCCTACGTGTTCGGCCCCTCAAACTGCGGCAGCGACCACTTTGGCGCGGCGATTGACAACCTGACGGTTACAGTCGTCCCGGGGCCGGCTTGTTGTGTTACGGCTTCGATCGCAATGGTCGGTTTAATGATCGCCCACCGGAGAAGCGAACGCGTTGAATAAGTACGGGCCAGGCGACTCGTGCACTTTCGCTCTGCGAGGGGTAGTCCCGCGACATGAAGCATTCACGAAAGGACCCGAATCATGAGACGTTTCGAGGCGGCGACGTTATTTGTCTTTGTCGTGATTGGGAATCCGTGTTACGCCCAGATCTTTAGCGAGGACTTTGGCACATTTTTCCTTTCCGAGGGAGAGGTCGGACAGAGTGCCAGCGGAATTGAAACGGATTGTGACAACCCTTTGCCGAATTGCGGCATCCAAGCCGACACTGGGCTCGATGTATTTGGGTGGGGATGGGTCGAGGGATGGGAGTCGGGTGGACTTCATGCGGCCCACGCGGTCGACCTGAATACATTCAATGGAAATCCGAATTACGCGATCCAGTTTTTTGCCGGCAATCGACTTGATCCGCCTTCGGGAGAGCCGATGGCGGTTAATCCGGCAGTTATGATCTGGCACGACAATGTGATCACGCTCGAATCCGGCATTCAGGGATCAAACGACGCCGGTGAAACCTACACGCTGGATTTTCTGGCCAGCCCTGCCGTCTATCAGGCTGCCCGGACAAGCGACAACGGCCGAGGACGGCTTGTTGATTGAACTGTTGCGAGACGACGACTCGGTTCTCGCTTCCCACACCCACCTGCCCGGCGATTGGGCTGGGGATATCGTGCTACTTCCCGATAGTTTTCAATACGTTGGGGACGGCAGTGGCGACGTTCGCGTGCGCATCGGACCATCGAACTTCCAGAGCGGTCATTTTGGTGGAGCCATCGACGACCTGACGTTGACGGGCAACGCGGAAGTATTCAGTGAGGGGTTTGGTGGATTCACGGCACCTGCCACGAACTTCAATGGGACCCAGTTCGAGTCCGGTCTGCCGGTCGCACACAGTGGCAATTTGCCCAACTGGGTGAAGGAAGGTGGTGGAACCGTTCACATCGTGGATGTCGATCCGCTACCCCCGCCGGAACCGGAAGGCGTGCAAAGCAATACGAATACATTAACGCTGGTTGAAGGCATTGACGCCAATGACGCTGGAACAACCTATCAGCTGACGGCGCGAATCGGACCCAGCGTCTGGGCCGGAGCGGGCCAGGCAACGACCGTCGACGATTTCATGACGATCCAGCTGTTACGCCCGGATGATACGATTCTCGCCAGCTTCGACGCGCGTCCCGAACCATGGGAGGCGGGCAACCCGGATGCTCAAGACCTGGATGGCGACGGCATGCTTGATACGCCCGTGGAATTTGAGTACACGGGCGACGGATCCGGGCCGGTGCGACTTCGGATTTTCGGCGAAGCCCAGGGATCCAGCCGATTTGGTGGTGCCATCGACGACCTGGTCATCTCGCGGGCCTCACTCGCGGGAGACTACAACGGAAGCGGCGCGCTTGATCCACGTGACATTGACTTGTTGACGGCGGCCATCGGTTCAGACGATCTGACGTTTGACGCGAATGGAGATGGCAGCGTGACGCCCGACGATCGAATCACCTGGGTCCAGGAATTGGCACACACCTGGTTCGGCGATGCCAACCTGGATGGTGAGTTCAATTCCGGGGACTTGGTCGACGTGTTCGCGGGCGGAAAGTACGAGTTGGATGAATTTGCCGGTTGGGGGCAAGGTGACTGGGACGGTGACCAGCGGTTCGGTAGCGGCGACCTGGTCACCGCGTTCGCGGATGGCGGTTACGAAGTAGGCCTGCGAGCTGCTGTCACGCCAGTGCCGGAACCATCAGCCGTATTCCTGTTGGGATTGGGTCTGCTCTGCGTCTTCCGCCGCAAATCGTAAAAGCGGGCAAGCATGGCTGCATGCCAGCTTGTTTCATCGCGCCCAGTGGAAGCGGGAAGCTTGCGCCGCCGCCCCGGGTGCGTGCCTGCTGCCGCACTGCGGGAACGGTCGCGTAGGGATCAAGAATGAACGCAAAGCAACGTCCGAAAACGCGCCGGCAGTCGCGCCGACATGCTGTCCGTCGCGGCGCCCGCAGGTGGGGGCGACCGGAGGCCATTCATCCGACGCTGGAACGATTGGAGCCCCGTCTGGTACTGGCCGCGAATCTCACGGCGCACTGGTCGGCGGAAGATCTGAACGCGGCTTACCAGGAGGGTCAGGCGGTCGCCAACTGGGTCGACGCGGTCGGTGGCGTGACGGCGGCGGCAAGCGGCACTCCCGTGCTAAAGCAGGACGTGTACGGTGGCCGGTCGGTTGTCCGCTTTGATCCGAGCGGCGATTCCGATTACTTCCGCATCCCTGCCGCGAACAGTCCCATGTCGGGAGTCGGGGACTTTACGATGGTCCTTGTCTTTGCGACTTCGTCCTCGGATTTGGGCAGCAATTCACGGTTCTGGTTCGACCAGACGGGTCTGATCGACGCCAGTCAATTCGGGTTCGCCGATGACTGGGGGCTGTCCATCAACAACGCGGGACAAGTGGCCGCCGGGATCGGCAAACCCTCGACCACGCAGTTTTCGACCAAGACCGGACTCAACGATGGCAGGCCTCACGTCGCGATCTACACCAAAGCAGCAGACACGATTTCGCTGTACGTCGATGGTCAGGTCGACAGCACGGCAGGCGTGTCCGACAAACCGCGTGCGGCGCGCGAGATGTGGATCGGCGCGATTTCGGGCGGGCTCTTTCCCTACATGGGCGACATCGCCGAGATCCGAATCTATGACCAGGATCTCACATCCGACGAGGCCGCTGAACTCAACTCGGTATTGCACGAACAATACCGAAACTCGCCGCCCGTCGCCCGAAACGATACGTTCGAAGCTGACGAAGACGTCTCACTTGTCGTGCAGCTTCCCGGTGTTCTCGCGAATGACTCGGCCGGCGATGGCGATGGTCGACTTGCCGCGGAGCTGGTCGAGCCGCCCCGAAACGGCGTGGTCGATTTCGAGTCTGATGGCTCGTTCGTCTACACGCCTCATGCGGATTTTTTTGGAATTGATGCATTTCGCTACCAGGTCACCGATGACCGGAGCATTGCGGATGCCATCTTCACCGAGGATTTCAATGCGATCTCCGCTTCTCGAAGCGGATTTAATGGCGGCCAATTCGAATCGGGAATGCCCGTTCTCTTCGGCGGAAATCTGAGCCGATGGACCGAAACGGGCAGCAGCACCGCTCACGCCGTGGACACCGCCAATGTGACCGCTTGCGGGGAAAATTGCCGCGATGCCCCGGACATCGTCAACCCTCGCGATTGGGCGGTCATGATCTGGGATGACAACGTGATCCAATTGCGCAACGCGATCCCCGAGTCGAACACGGCGGGACGTGGTCTATGCCGTCGACTTCTCCGCCGGCCCGGCCGTCTATCAGGCCGATACTCAGAAAACGGGAAGCACCGACGGCTTGCTGCTGGAAGTGCTGCGTGGCGACGACACCGTGCTGGCATCGCACATCGTTCGCCCAGGCCCATGGACCGGCGGCACCGCGCTCGTTCCCGACCGCTTTCATTACACCGGAGACGGCAGCGGCGACATTCGGCTCCGAATCGGTCCATCGGCGCCGAGCAGCGGTCGTTTTGGCGGAGCGATTGATAACCTGATCGTGTCCGTCGTCGCCGATCCCGTCAGCATCGCCTCGGTCACGATCGACGTACGGCCGCAGTCCGATGCGCCGCGGGCGGTGGCGGACCGCTTTATCATGGCAACCGATTCCGCGACATTCGTGCGGGCCGAGCGGGGTGTGCTCTCGAACGATTCTCATCCGGACGGGCTTGCCATGACGGCCCAACTGGTTGACGACGTCCAGCACGGAGCGCTCTCCTTCGCGCCCGATGGATCGTTTCGTTACACGCCGGAATCAGGTTTCGACGGCGTCGATCGTTTTCGCTATCGCCTGGATGACGGTACGCGACAGTCCGAAATCGTCACGGCCGAGCTGGTGATCTCCCCCACCGCGGTTTTCATTTCCGAGTTGATGGCCAACAATGACCAAGGGCTCTCGACGCGAACGCGATTGACGGCAGATTCCAGTTTCGCCGGGGGAAGCGTGCATTACGACTGGATTGAAATCACAAATCTGTTGGCCGTTCCCGTCGATGTGAGTGGATTGCACCTGACTGACGATCTCGACAATCGCACGAAATGGGAATTCCCCCCGGGCTCGGTGATTCCGGCAGCAGGAGCCCTTGTCGTTTTTGCTTCGGGGCTCGACATCCAGAATCCGGCGTTAGACGAAGGCGGTCACTATCATACGAACTTCAAGTTGGGTTCCAAGGGCGAGTCTCTGGCCATCACCTGGGACGATGGTCGGTTGCTCGACACGCTTGATCGACCTGCCTCACCAGTTCACCGACGTCTCCTATGGCGTGGGCAATGACGCGCTGGCGGGCTATTTTACTCATCCTTCCCCCGGCCAGCCCAATGGTGCAGTTGATACCAGGGGGCCATTGGTCTCGGGTGTCACTGAAAACCCGGGCGCCTTGGCCATCGGCCAGGAGTTAACGGTCACGGCCCAGGTTGCCAGCCGAGGCGCACCGATCAATTCCGTGAAGCTGGTTTACACCGTCATGTACGGTGCCGAGCAGACGGTCCCCATGGTCGACGACGGAACGGCAGCCGATGCTTCCGCGGGAGATGGCATCTACACGGGGGTCATTCCGGCCGTGGCGAACGCCGGAGAGATGCTGCGCTGGAAAGTCGTGGCCATCGATCAGCAAGACAACATGACGCACGAGCCCCTTTTTCTGGATAGGTTCTCAAACAGGCAGTCTCCCGAATACTACGGAACGATCATTGACAGATCCCGAATCTGCAGACTCAGCTGACGACGTTGCATTGGTATGTGCAGAGACCCAGTGGTGCCGATTCGGACAGTGGCACGCGTGCATCGGTCTATTTTGACGGCGAGTTCTACGACAACGTCTTCGTCCGTGTCCGGGGTGCTTCTTCCCGCTCGGTTCGGAAGAAGTCGTACAAATTCGAGTTCAACGTCGGACATGATTTTCAGTACGCGCCCGATGCGCCTCGAGTGAACGAGTTCAACTTGAACACGACGTTTCAGGATAAGGCCTATCTCCGACAGCAATTGACCTACGAATACTATCAAGACGCAGGAGCGGTCGCGAGTGACTCGGGCACGTGGCGTGTTCAGCAGAACGGCGAGTTCTTCAGCGTGGCCGCCTTTGCCGAAAATGTTGACGCCGACATGGTGGCCCATCACGGACTCGATCCCGATGGAGCCCTCTACAAATTGAACAACGGAAATGGCGTCAGCTCGCCCACCGCCGGCGTCGAAAAGAAGACGCGGCTGCACGAAGACGACTCGGATCTACGGGAACTGGTCAACGGCGTGAGGCCGTCCAATCCGGATCGGGGCGAGTACGTGTTCGATAACATCGACCTGCCAGGGATGATCAGCTATCTGACGGCGGGAATTATCAGTCAAGATTTTGATCGTTGGCAAAAGAACATTTTCGTGTATCGCGACACCATCGGAACGGGCGAGTGGCTGACGATCGGCCATGACAAGGATTTGACATGGGGCAACCGCTTCTATGACGACGAAATCAGCGGCGACGGATTTTCAGTCGAAAGCAACCTTTCGCCAGAAAAACGTCGGGCACATCCATTCCAAACCGCAATCGCTCACAATTGTTGCGGGCCGAATATGATGAATGATGCGCTGATCACCGAGCCACGCGTACAGGAGATGTACTTGCGCTATCTGCGGACGTTGATGGATCAACAGTTGCAACCGCCCGGTACGCCGCTGGAAGAAAGGAGACTGGAGGCACAGATTGACGAAATGGCCGCTGCAATGGCACCCGACGCGGCATTGGATTTGGAAAAATGGGGAGCGATTTACGGTCGAGTCATCGATTTTCCCACAGCGATCGAGGAGTTGAAGACGAACTATCTGGACGAACGACGAGTCTATCTCTACGAAACCCACGGGTTGGACGGCCCTCCCGGTTTTTCCGTGGGCATCCCGGGGCCGCAAATCGGCAACCCCGAGGTAATCATTGGCGAGGTTGACTTTAATCCCGCGAGCGGCAACCAGCTTGAAGAATACGTGCGCATCGACAACCCGCACGATGTCGCTGTCGACATTTCCAACTGGCAATTAACCGGGCTGGTCAATTTCAGCTTTCGGCCGGGAACCGTGATTCCCAGCGGTGATTCGATTTACGTTTCACCTGACGTGCGCGCGTTTCGGGGGCGTTCAACCGGCCCGGGCGGCAGACAAGAATTGTTCGTCCAAGGGGGTTATCGCGGACAGCTCGCTAACTCGGGCGGCACGGTCCGCGTGGTCGCTGCCGATGGCGAAGTCGTTGCCGAACACACCTATGTCGGCGACCAACCGCCGATCGATGCCTTTCTGCGGATCAGCGAAATCCATTACAACCCAGCCCAGCCCTCGGAACTCGAGATTGCCGCGGGCCACGATGACAACAACGACTTCGAGTTTGTCGAACTTGTCAACATCGGGCCTGATGTCATCCAGCTTGCGGATGCTCGCTTGACACAAGTCGCGATCGGCGGCCAGCTGGACGGCGTCGCTTTCGATTTTTCCGAGGGCCTGATTACGCAACTCGCACCCGGCGAACGCGTGTTGGTTGTCGAAGATCTGGATGCGTTCGAGCTTCGGTATGGAAGGGGTCTGCCCGTGGCCGGTCAGTGGGCTGGTCGCCTCAGCAATGGTGGCGAAACGATCACGTTACGGGCCGGCGACACCACGATCCATCAATTCGCTTACGACGACGCCTGGCATCCATCCACCGATGGCACGGGCATGTCCTTGGAAATCCTAGATGCCACCAACCCGGATTTGAGAAGTTGGTCGAGAGCTGGAAGCTGGAGGCCTAGCAGTGTTGTCGGGGGAACTCCGGGAACCGCTTCGGTTGTCGCAGCGCCCGGAGACCTCGATAGAAACGGAACAATCGATGCGAGGGACATCGATCTCTTGTCTGCTGCTCTCCGGCTTGGTAACGACGAAACGCGATTTGACTTGAACTCTGACGGACAAGTGAATCAAGCTGACCGGGAGCATCTGATTCGTGGCATCCTGATGACGGACTTCGGAGACACGAATCTGGACGGAGTATTCGATTCGGCGGATCTGGTCAGCCTCTTTCAGATTGGCGAATACGAGGACGATTTCGCGAACAACTCCGTGTGGAATGACGGCGATTGGAACGGCGACGGCGATTTCGATTCTCGCGACTTGGTTCTCGCGTTCCAAGTGGGGAAATATGTCCACATCTAGCCATCTGCCGCCAACGCCTACGAGTACCTCATCGAGCGGTTCGCCGAAGGTTACGGGAAGAAGGGCCGCGAGTTCTACACGCCCCGCACGGCGGTGAAGCTCGTCGTGCAGATGCTCAAGCCAGAAGAAGGACTACGTCACGTGGAGCATCTGCAAGCTCACCCCCAGCGTTGCAGAAAAACTGCTTTGTGGCCAAGCCTTCGGGAGGGCGAAGCTCCTGCTGAGCCTTCTTTGACAGCGTCTTCCGCTCCTGCGGCTCGGCAGGAGCCTCGCCCTCCCGGTGCGCCTGGATCTCACCGGATGTGAGATCCAGCAACAAGCGATGGCAAGTTCGAAGACCCCTGGTTTTCTCAGTCCAACTCACACTCGCAAAGAATCCTTTATGCAACTACAGGGTCAAGACAATAAACCATCCAATGGTGGATCCCTTTGGACGGGTTGCGGACACCTTCCCCCAGATAGAGTCCTTTGTTGGGCCCGGGATTCTCTTTGTCGCCAACAACCGTGGTCAAGAACACACGATCGACCCAGACAATCGGGCAAGACCATCCCCAACCCGGTATGTCAGCCACCCGGTTTGGAACTTGAAACTAGTTATCGTACGCGATGGTATCTCACTGGCCCGTCGCGTTATCGTACCAAATCGTATCTGCGTGAAATACATCATTCTCAGCGGTGAGAAGTCGGTCGCCTTCGGGAAGTGGCGCTCGGAACGGGACCGCAAACTCGAAGAGGCTCGCGCACGACGCCTGCAAACGCGACGCTTGGCCACACAATTTGCCTAAGTGAAGCAGGCTCGTTACAATCCAGGGACCTGCGCGAAGGATAGGGCAACGTAGAGGTGCGACCCGAGCGTCCCGCAGATCTGCAATCCGAAGGCTTGAGCGACTCTCGCGAGCCGCTCCCTTGCCTTCCTTTTTGATTCTGGCCCGATGCGATAAACCTTCGCTGCACGATGCAGCGAAAACTGTCTGGCAGGGTGCCGTCACTTTATTCGCTAACTGCGGGATTCGATTTTCCATTTACCGTTGAACCAAAACAAACAATTGACTTTCCACGAACGGGAAACGCCCATGGCTGACAAAGCACTTCTCCTTGGCATCAATACCTATAAGAAAGTCAATTCGCTGCGCGGCTGCGTCAATGACGTCGACAACATGCGCAACTTGCTGACGGAGATTTTTGGGTTTAACCCATCCAACGTGAAGCTTCTCCTGAATGAGAAAGTCGTGAAGAAGCACGTAACAGCACAAATGGCTTGGCTGTTCCAAGATGCCAAACCCAACGATCGCGTCGTTTTCCACTACTCGGGGCACGGCTCCCAAACTGTTGATCTCGACGGAGATGAAGACGATGACGCCGACGAACTTCTTTGCCTTTACGACATGGACTTTGACGATCCCGATACCTACCTGCTCGATGACGAGCTAAGGGACTGGACGAAGAAGTTGCCAACCGGAGTTCGGCTGACGCTCGTACTGGATAGTTGCCATTCCGGGACCGGCACTCGCATGCTAATGGCGCCAGTGGCGGGTAAGCCAAATAAGCAAGTGCCAATGATGGTCGATCCGAAAACGACCATTGCGCGAGCCCTGACAGGTAACACACAATCTCGCGGGCTGGGAGCGGCCGATGCGGCGCTGATAGCAACCGATCCGCAGCACGACGACTTGGTGCGTGTTCGCTATGTAGAACCACCTCAGGCCATTAAGGATGCGATTGCGGCTCGCGGAAGGAAAGCGACGCGTGGATTGGTCGTGGCGAACATGAATCACGTACTCCTGGCTGGCTGTAAGGACGACCAGACGTCTGCGGACGCGACGATAGGCGGTACCCCGAACGGAGCCTTTACCTACTATCTCTGCCATACGATTCGCGCCGGGGGCTCCAACCTCGAACGCAGGGACCTGATCGATCGTGTCGAAAGGGCCTTGCGCGACGGCCATTTCACACAGGTGCCGCAGCTCGAAGGCCCAACGGACAAAGGTCCACTTTTCGGCGGCAGTCGGATTCTTGGCGACGGTAGTGTTGTCCCCGATCCGTTCACATCAGCGAACGTCGTGCCCGGTGTTTCACCGTCCGTCGGAATGGGTGAGTTGAAAGACATGATCCCTTTGATCGCGTTGCTGGCACCCGAAGCGCAGGTCGAGGCGGTACGACTGGTCGGATTGCGAGCCGGCATGGGGCGGTTCGAAGGTCAGCGAGCCGTTGGCGATCGGTTCTTGGTTTACGTGCATGGCATCTGCCAGCATGAAGCAGGATATTCCGACGGGTGGTGGAATGCGCTCCATCCCTTTACCAACGCGTTTGGCGCAGGCACGCGTGGCGACAAGCGCCGCGAGGTTCTCTGGAGCGATCTCGTCAACGAACGGGCGCTGGAATTGCAGGCGATCCGGGCTGTAGACGCGCAGGCTGCCCGTCAGGCGGATGAGCAGGTGCGGTTGAAAGAGGCGATTTGCGAAGCTCTAAGAGATCGCAGGGATCGTCAAATAATCGACGCCGGACCGGAGTCCGCCGAGGGCGACGCCCCCCGCGCGTTGGACGACACGCGTGCGCTGAGCATTCCCGGCCTGAATTGCCTTGACGATTTCACCGTCTACATGGT
Organism: uncultured Planctomycetales bacterium; assembly: GCA_963826795.1. Taxonomy (GTDB): domain Bacteria; phylum Planctomycetota; class Planctomycetia; order Pirellulales; family Pirellulaceae; genus CAWGYT01. The sequence continues at coordinate 273,563 of CAWGYT010000004.1, forward strand.
GAACGATTCCGTTCGCGCCCAAGTGATCGGTCGGTTCATGAGTGTGGTCCGGCCGCTGCTGGAGAGCGGTGCCGAACTGGACATCATCAGCCACAGTTGGGGGACGGTCGTCGCCTACGAAGGCCTCCGCGAGTTGGCCGACCGTGGCGTAACGGCCGGTCGCGTGCGGAATTTCTTCACCGTCGGCGCCGCCCTTTCGATCGGACCGGTGAAGGCGAGCCTGCGTCCGGACAACAGGGACGGACGCAGGCCTGCCATGGTCCACCGTTGGGTGAACCTCGATGCCCGCGGCGACGTGGTTGGCGGTCCTCTCAAGGGCCGACCCTACGCGGTGGACCACGATTTCCCCAGCCTCGCCCCGTTCGGTTGCAGTTCGTTTCTCGGCATAGTCAATCCGTCCTGTGCCCACAGCTCTTACTTCGTTGCCGGTAACAACGCCGTGAATCGCGATATTTTCGCAGCGTTTATTGCTCAGGCATAAGCCGGCCTCGTCGCCGACTTAGTAGATGCCGAAGAAAGGCCACTGGCTGCGGTTCACGTGGCAAGAGAGGATTTCCCCAAGTGCCCCTCAACCTACTCGAGCCGAATGAACTCCCTGGCGACGACGCGATGGAGGCGCCTTCGACGCAGCGCGTGGCCACGACTCCGCCATATCGCCGCTTGCGTGTCTTCGCATTCGATCCGCTCCTGAGCAATCAGCTTGAAACGCTCGCCATCAATCAAGTCACCTTGCACGTGCCCTGGGAAGACGGGCTGCTTCCCGGTCCGATAGGCGAGTATCTGGAGATCGTGGATTACGACCCAGAAATCGACGACTACCATGAAGGTGTTGATCTCAACCATCCGCATCTGCTCGCCACCGACGGTCTGCCCCCTTCCGAGGGCAACATGAAGTTCCATCAGCAGATGGTCTACGCTGTCACGATGACCACCATCCGCCACTTCGAGCAAGCCCTGGGTCGCCGGGCGATGTGGGCACCGCATCGGTTCCGCAAGACGGATTCCGGTCAGAATGAATTTGTGGCGCGACTGCGCATTGTTCCGCACGCTCTGCGCGAGGCCAACGCTTACTACAGCCCGGAGAAAAAGGCGATCCTGTTCGGGTACTTCCCGGCCTCCACGTCGGACCCGGGTCGCAACCTGCCCGGCGGAACTGTGTTCACGTGTCTATCGCACGACGTCATCGCACACGAAACGACGCACGCGCTTCTAGACGGCATACACCAGCGTTTCATCGAGCCGAGCAATCCCGACGTATTCGCATTTCATGAGGCTTTTGCGGACATTGTTGCACTGTTCCAGCACTTCACATTTCCCGACGTGCTGCGGCACCAGATCGCCAAGACGCGGGGCGACCTGACCGATCAGAATCTGCTCGGACAACTCGCGCAGCAGTTCGGCGAGGCGGTTGGCACCGGCGGTGCCCTTCGTGATTCGCTGGGGAAGGTCAATCCCAAGACCAAGCGTTGGGAGCCGGCGCCACCGGACCCAACGGCGATCCGCGACACCACCGAGCCACATGCGCGAGGCGCCATCCTGGTGGCGGCGGTTTTTGATGCATTCCTGTCGATCTACGGGCGGCGCAGCGCCGACCTGCTGCGGATCGCCACCGGAGGTACCGGAGTCTTGTCAGCCGGCGAGTTGCATCCCGATCTCGTTAACCGGCTCGCGACGGAGGCGGGCAAGTCGGCCCGTCAGATCTTGACCATGTGCATCCGCGCCCTGGATTATTGCCCACCGGTCGACATCACCTTCGGCGAGTATCTGCGTGCTCTCATCACCGCCGACACCGAGTTGATCCAGGACGACGACCTTGGCTACCGTATTGCCGTGACGGAAGCGTTTCGGCGCCGCGGCCTGTACCCCTTCAGCGTCCGCAGCCTCGCCGCCGACAGCCTGGTCTGGCAGCCGGTCGAAGATATCTCCGGCGGGGCCGTATGTCGCGTCTTGCGCAGACGGGACAGCAAAGCCCTTCTGGATAAACTCAATCAATGGAATCTGTCGGCCAATCGGAGACAGGTATTTGAGGACGCCCGCCAGCTGCGCGTGTTTCTGCACGCTTTATACAGGGAGGTGCGCGATTCGGGAAACGTGCGCCAGTTCGAGGAGGCGACCGGTCTGGCCTTGACCGAGGAGGCACCGTGGAGTATTCGGCGCTCGAAGCAAGACGGTCTGCCCAATTTTGAAGTACACTCGGTCAGGCCAGCGCGGCGTGTCGGTCCGGACGGCCAGCTTATACAGAGCCTAATCGTTGAGATCACGCAAAAACGATTCGCGTTCGACGACCCCCAGCGACAAGAACAGGCGGATCGCGGCGAGTTAGCGGACAGCCTGCTGGAAAAAGCGGACTTCATATTCCGCGGCGGTAGCACACTGATCTATGACTTGGAAACCGGTCGACTTCGCTACTGCATCCGCAAGAACATTCGTGGAGAGGATCGGCTTCAACGGCAGCGCGAATTTCTAAGTCGCGCCGACTCCGCGTCGCTGCGCGCAACGTTCTTCAACCCCTCCGGCTGTGCGGAACCCTTTGCACTCTTGCACCACGACCGGTTCCAAGCGGATTCCACCAACGCCGCGGGTTGAGGCGTTGTCAGCAATTTCCCTGGCTGCCAACTCATCCACGGAACTCACCGCCGGGGCTTCCGACGATCAGCCACGATACTCACGCTCGATGAAGGCAACGACCTCGGCCGTCTCGTTGGCTGTACGTTGTGTCGCCGCGGCAACCGTTGGCCCGCCGCCAATGCTTGAATGAGGTGGAAACCAGCCAAAGCTCCTCACGTTCCAATCGTCTTTCGGAAGAGCTTTCGAGGCTATCGGTGGAACCTCTCCGTTGGCTTTGAACGCAAACGGGCCTGGGGAGAGATCCCAACGGATTCGCCGCCGCGTTTCCGTGTGTCAGCTAACGCAATCCGTGTTGAAAAAGTGTGAAGCGACCGGGTCAGCCGCCACATCAGGAATGTCCCGATTGTGCACTGCGTCGGCATCGTCTGCGAATCGACTTTCGCGGCGTCAAACACGAATACGATCTGATCGTCACAAGCTCATACCGGGTCGTGCTGCGCAACATTCGCAACAAACCGGTGGTCTTGGTCCAGCAGGGAATTACCGACCCCGAAAGCTGGATGTTTGAACTCATCCAACGGGTGCGATTCCTGCCTCGATGGCTCGCCGGGAGCGCAGGCACCGCGCAATTCAGTCCTGACCCCTGAGAGCGTTTTCAGTCGCCGAATCGAAGATCACACACCCACCATGCATACACGAAATAGGCAAGTGCGAGTAGAGTCGCGATCAGCAGCCCGCGAATGGTCTCCCACGCCAGGACGATTACGGCTCTTCGATCATCCGCGAAAGCCAAATCAATCATCGAAACGAAGAAGACGATGCAGGCAATCAACGCGAACAGGGCGATGGCCAAGGGTGCGATATATCCGAATGCCGAAAAGGCGAGTGCCAATCCAAAGGGGATGAAAAAGAGCATTATGGCGCGGAGGGATACGTGCGAAGGAAACAGTCCGTTACGCGTTGCAGCTTTTCTGGGCGAAGACATTGTCGTATCCGCGAATCAGCGTTAATTGTCTATCGTGAACGATAGGACACATCACACCTGTTGCCGGCAGGACTCAGCCAAGTGGGTCATTGCTCTCCACCGCGCTGTGCTCGCTGTGCACGCTGTGCACGCTGTGCGCGGGTCTCCTGACCCCGCACGATCTCGCACCGAAGGTCTCCCCACCTCCGCGGCGAAAACGCGCGCCCTGCGGGCTGTCTCGCGACGACCGCAGGGTGGAAGGCCGGTATCCGGCGAGTGAGCCGGGAGACCTTCGGTCGAGTGACGGCGGGGTCCGGAGACCCGTGCCGAGCGCGTCCTAGGGTTCGACCCTTGGTCCGGCCGGACCGATATACTTTTTGGCGATCACGACGTTGTCGAAATACACGATGTTCACGCGCTGCTTGGTCCAGCGATCAGTGACGTAACTTTCGAGCGTGAAAGCGTTGGCGAACAACGTCGGACTGGTACGCCAATTGTATCCTTGCCAGTGGCCGCGGAGTTGCCCGTCGATCCAGTAGGCCTGTTCCCCGTCGTCTTGGCCGGGCGCGTTGTGTTGCATCATGAACTCGACGCAAATCCATTTGCCGCGCTGGATATCCGGCTGTGTTCCTGGCCGGAAACCATTCCCCCAGTACTTGCCATCCGGGCTGGCTTGCATCGTGTGCCAGTAGCTATAGAAGTTCCACCGGCCCGGTGGCGGCCAGCGGCCCCAGTTTCCCCAAGGCTCGATCGCAGTGGAGAATCGTCGCTGGCCGTCTGGCAACTCCCCCGCACCCCCAAAGCCGCTCCAGCGGTCACCGCCCTGCAGCGACTTGTTGGCTCGCAGCGTACAAAAGTGATGGACGTAGTCGCAGTCGGGATGGAATTTCGTGTAGAAGCGAATGAACAGCCTCTCGTCCGAGGCGAACCACTTCGTCAATCCACCGCCCGTGTTCTTGCCCAGCGTGGCGGTGACTTGGAGCGAGTGTGTGCCGACCGGCGCTCCACTGGCAGTTTCATCCACCCGTTGCAGCACGTCGCCACCGCGGTTACCGATTTCATCCCACTTCTGGCCCAGTTCGCCGACGTCAAAATTGTCAGCGAAAATCACGGCGGGGTGTTTCTGAATGCCGTCGTCACCTTGAAATTCGGCGGCCAAGCCATTGCCTTGCGCCAGCTCGCTGTGCGCGACAAACTGGATGGCTGTTCGCTCTTGCCCCGTCGCCCGGTTGAGCCCGGCGCCAGGCAAGACGCCAAATATGAGCGCAAGATACGAGAGGACAGCGGTTCTGGAATAGCGGTTCACTTGGAAATGCCTGATGCGTCAATAAGTCTTGAAGTTGCCAAATGAAGGACGAATTGCCCGGAACCGCTCAGCCAGTCACCGCGTGCGTTCGTCGCGATCCGGATCAGCGTAGCAAATTGTTCGAGCGATTGCATCGGTGGGCAACTGGGCTTGCCGCTTCACACGAGTCTACTTCGACGGGGATGGATCGGGACTGCCTGGTACGATCGTTTGCAGCAGCGCCATCGTGGCCCAACCTGTTCCCGCCGCGGAAATCCATTGGTCGTGCCCGTGTGGGAAACCGCTCTCGAAATAGGGTTGGAACTTGAATGATCGGCTGCGTACGTGCCATGATCCGTCGTCCTGTCGCGTTTTCAATAAGAATTGAACGCCCCTTCGATACGCCGCCGTGTCGACCGGTAGACCGCCCGCTTCGTGCAGCGCGTAAAGGGTGAGTCCGGTCGCGTAGGCATCCGGCTCAAGTGCCGGTAACTGTGACCATCCCCCGTCACTTGACTGCTCATCCAGGAGGACCTGTGTCGCTTGGGAGAGATGAGTTTCCGCGGCGCCTCCCCAAGCGAGACCTAGCAGGCGAAAAGCCTTCTCGGCATTCGCCGAGGCACGAGCGTTGGCCAACCAGCGCGTGGCCCGCGCAACCCGTTCGGAAGCCTCGTTGTGGAGTCCTGGGGGCGCGTAGTGTTGCAACGAACGTAAAGCAACCGCCGTTGCCGTGATGGCAGAATACTCCGTGGGCGGGCGATGAGCGTCGCTGACCCACGAGCCGTTTCGCAGCTGAAGCCCCGCCAACTCGACATAGGCGGCATCCGTGATTTCGTCCGGCGGATAGTCGGCCGCGGCCATTCCCCATAGCAGATAGCCCAGCCGGTGCGTCGAACCACCGATCTTGACGCGTTGCAAGAATCTCGCCGCACGGCTTCCGAGCTCGGTCGATGTGAGCTTGATCTGCTGACGCTCCAGCGTCTGGTCGACATCGATTCCCCGATCCCGCGCCATGCGCACGACGAGCGATGTCGCCGTCTGCTGGTGACAGGCCGTACAACCAGATTTTGAATAGAACTGCGGGCCACTCGATTGCAACAAGGAGACGCTGGCTCGTGCAAGTTCTCGAATGCTGTCTGAGCCGAGGGGCGCATCCCCGGACGGTTGTCGATCGGACGCCGTTTCGACACCCGCGAAGTCCCCGCCGGACTGCGATAGCAACCTCACAATCTCGGTCTGTCCGCGATCTCTGGCAATGCGCAGTGGAGTCTCTCCGCGGGCGTCTTTGGCCTCGACATCAACGCCCCGCTGCAGCAAGAGCTTGACAATCTCCGTGTTCAGAGAGTCCGAGTAGGCCGCTGCCAAAATGGGTGACTCGGGAACATAATTGGTCACGATGTTGGCCCGCGGATCGGCTCCCGCGTCAAGCAATCGCTGGACTAATTCCTGATAGCCGTGCGTTGCCGAGAAGATCAGGGCCACATTCATCGACTTTACATCCTTGTCGGCTCCGTGAGAGAGCAGCAACTCCACGCTTTCGGCATCTCCCAGCCAGGCGGCGTGCGTCAACGGCGTGCCGGGGGAAAGGGGACCTGCCTTACCAGCGGCAACGTCGGCTCCGGATGCCAGCAGGGTCTGCAGCAGTTCGGGATCGCCGGTCCTGGCGGCCACCGCGATCGAAGTCCATCCGGCGCCGTCCGCGTAATGGATGTCGGCGCCGGCATCCAACAGTGCCCTCACAACGCCGGCGTTTCCCGCGTAAGCCGATGCCATCAGCAAAGGAGTACGACCGAGCTTCGATTTTGCGTCCACCTGGGCACCATGCTCCAACAGCAGTCGCACTTTGGCCAGATTGCTGACAGCAAGCATCAGGGCAGTCAGTCCGTCATTATCGGTGGCATTGGGATCGGCGCCGTGATCCAGCAGCAGCTTCACGCTCTCCGGGCTGGCATACAACGTCGCATGCATCAACGGTGTCGCGCCGTGCTGATTCTTAGCCTGAATCTGCGCCGTGTCCCGCAGCATTTCCCGGATTGCGTCGTCATCTCCATGGCGAATTACAGCAAATATGGGCTGCTCGCGATCAATCTCTTTTGAACTGATCTGCTGGGGCGTAAGTTTCGTATCGGCAGGCCAGTTCGCCCCGGCATTGACCCAATTCGTCACGGTTTCAATTTCAGATTGCTCAAGCTTGCCGGTGGGCGGCATCAGAATGCCCAAGCCACGATCGTGGAGTCGTTGCACCAGCAGGCTGTTTTCGGCGTCTCCCGGGACCAACACACCCGCGTCGACCATCGCGGCGCGCGTATCGAGGCGCAATTCGGCCATTTGCAGGGACGCATCGTGGCACTCAATGCACTTTCGCTGCAAGAGGGGAGCGACGTCGGTAGCGAAATCAACCGAATCCTCCACGACTTGAACTTCCGACGCAAAGAGATGTCCGCAAGACACAAGATGGACGGCGTATATCCAGCAGAAAATGGAATGAGCTTTCATGTTTTCTCCTCAGCCAGAAGACCATCCCCCGGAGCTTCACAAATGCGCCACTCATTGTGCTACGCCCGGCGCCGGCACGCTACCCATCGTTCGTTTGATGGTCCATAATCCCCGGCTGGGAAGCACAGCTGAGCTTTGAGTGTGCCACATCTCACCTGGTTGGACGGAATATCATCTGGTTGGACGGACCGGACGCGCCACAATCGAGGTAACTCTGGCGAATTCGCCCCGATCCATGGTTCGGCTTAAGCGAGGACCATTCGGGACGTTCGTGGCTTCCGATTGACGGTCGAGCTCCGAGCGTGGGCTCGCAGCACGAGAATCGTGCGGGTGTTCACGTCGCCAACCCAGCCACCAAACCCAGACGGTCTCAACTTCCGCTGCCGATGTCGGGTGGTCGAGATGGAAAGGATGCCGCTGCACGGTGTCGAGAGCGAGTCGTTTGACCCGACGTGCCGATCAAGGCGGGGCGGGAGCGGAGGGCGGCGGGGAACTGAACGTTCGGTCAGATCAAGCGGCGAAGCGAACGCGCGGTGCCGTGCCGGTGCCAGCCGCCCGCGAGCCGTCGGTCCACGGCGGTTACCTTCGTTGAGGGGACGGATCAGGCAGAAAACCGCGCCAAGATCGCGCGGTCGATCGTCGGTCAAGCGACGACGGCGGCGCGAGCGGTCGCGCGACGCAGTCGGTGCCGGCCCGTTCGGCATGAGACCACTCCCGGCACCCGGGCGACTTTCTCGCACGCCAGGCAGTGTCCCGGTCGCGATCTTCCGTCGCAACCCTCCGTGCGACTCTGATCCCGGCTTGGCGGGCAGCCTTTCGGCCCGACACGCACGGACCCGCGTCGCATGCTGCGGCTGCACTCGTCGTCCCGAGACACCCGGCAAGCCAAACGCAAAATAGACCGTCTGGAACTTCGCCGTCAAACGAAAAGTAGACCGTCTGGGACTTCCGTCAAAGTAGACCGTCTGGGACTTCCGGTCGTCTGGGACTTCCGGTCGTCAAAGTAGACCGTCTGGGACTTCGAGCTGATGAGCAATCGCAGTTCGGTGAGTGCCTCGGCACTCAGCAAGTACGCTTCGTCCAACACCAACAGCTGCGCCTTCGGTGGCGCAGTGCGCGATCGATGATTTGCTCAAACAAGCGTTCCTTACCGCGCGGCGTAACGCAAAGTAGACCGTCTGGAACTTCTGTCTCTTACCGCGGCGCGGCGTAACGCAAAGTAGACCGTCTGGAACTTCTGTCTGGAACTTCTGTGGAACGCCTGGAACTTCTGGACTTCCACGAGTAGATCGTCGATCGGCACAATTCCTCTCGAGAACCTGACTTCATCGAGGACCCCGTCAACGAAGGATCAATCGTGTGGCGCAATAATCATTATGTAAGGGTCGGGCCGCAATCTCTGGATCGAGTGCCCGACCGTTTGGTCGTAGACGGCGCCAGACTCGAAATCTTTGACGCAAAAACGTGCGTCGCCAGGGACACTGCATTTTCTCAGAAAGTGCAGATAGGTTTTAGGATATCCGTAAATGTGTGCCACAAATCGAGTCAGTTCGCGCTGTCATGGACACGCAATCTACGAAGTGGGGCATTGACAAAGCGTTCTGACTCTGAGAGGCTTGCGCTGCCAACGAACTCCTCGTTGGCAGACATAGGTGTCCGGCAGTCTCCAAAGTCGGCGCTTTAAGGGTCGGTTTTCTCGCCGGACTTTCTCTTGCGGTTTCTCGTGCACGCTTGGTATCGCATGGGCGATATCGCGCGATTGATGGATCACATAGCGGCCGTTGCGTCCCACAACAGCCGTAGGAGATGCTTCTTTCTTCAATTCCTGTTGGTGCACCGACCGTAGCTGCCAGCTCGGCCCCGGAACGCGGCACTCTCAGTGTTGACGTCAAACGCAACTTGCCCGGCTTGTAAGACACGGGCTATTGGAACTCTCTCGCGCTATCGGGCCAGCGCAGCGGCCTTGCACACCAGAATGCGTCGAGTTGCGAGGCTTCGCCCGGCTAGTTCGTCGCCGCGGAGTGATTGACTTGGACGTGGTTGTGCGCTTGCCGCAACAGGAAGTGTCGCGTTGTAGTGCGCAACACCAAGTATGTAGTTGCCTGGATGCACATAGGACGAACCACGGCAAAAAAAGTGTTCATGCGGCGTCTAAGTGCAGTTTGTTTGGCGACGTGGCTTAGTCGCATGGTTCTTACTTGAGAAGTTAGTGCAACCGGACGTCGTTAGAGGTGACCAATGCCTACCATCCTGGACAGGCTTCGTTTTTACGGGCTAACCGGACGAGTAATCATCGGCGGCGATCTTCCCCCATTGCTCGATGCGATGGACGTTGAGTCATTTACGGAGACTCCACCCGCCCTAGAATCCGGCACGCTAAAGATCGCGGCTTCAGGCAAGCCGCTGGGCGTATTTGATCTTTCCCTTAGTTTGCCGATATCCAACGTCCCTTATCGCCTGGAATTGGACGGCGGGGGCGTCCCAACCGGATTCCGGCTTTACGTGCTTTTGAGCGAAGCGCAGCCTGCCGCTCCTTGGTTCGACTTCGTCGAAAAGTTGCCGGGGCACTCGCTGAAGGCGGCGGTCGTACGGTCTGAAGGGGGCGAGGAATGGCTGGACGCCGCGGCGGGGGGAGTTCGGATCTCCGGCGCCGGATGTTCGCTGCTGATTCGTGGCGCCACTGGCGAAGTGGCTGCCATGATCCTTACTCCAGCGCAAGGCGGTCCGGAAGGGATCGTCGTGTTGAAGCTTGAACCCAAAGCGGCGCTGATCGAAGCTAGCGGTTTTGGGTTTGAGCTTGATGAATTGGCGTTCGATTCCAGCACCGCGGCGTCGGCGCCGGGAGCGACGCAAATTGACGGACATCGGGTAACGACTCCCGCGGATGCGGATGCTTGGCGCGGATTCGTCGCCCGGAAAGCGCGTTTGTTTCTGCCGGCCAATATTCCATTGCTTGGGCGTCACGCCGTTGAAACCTACCTGGCAGTAGGCAGCGATCCGGCGGGGACGGATTTTGTCGTGGCAGCGACCGTCCCAGCACACGACGGCCGGCCAGAGATAAAAGTACGCATTGAATGCCGCGACCCAACGGCATCCGGACTCTCCGGGCTGCTTCCGACTCTCGTTGAAGCTTCCATGATGTTGCCCTTGGATGGGCGTGATGAGGGTTTTCCCGGTGCGTCCGTCCAATTGATGGCTGGAAAGCCCCTGATCGCGCGGGCGCGATTGGAACGCGCCGCGGGCGTGGCCCCCCCGCGAACGAGGCTCACGCTAGGACTCGAGGCGCAGGGCGAAAACGGAATCGTCGCGATAGATGCGGACAGCGGGGGCCTTGGGGAGCGGGCCGCGCTGGGGGCCGGCATGCTGGCTGCGGCGCTGATCGCTCAAGGCGAGATCGATCGAGAGCCGTCGCTAAGCGTTCTCCTCGCCGCGGCGCTGACTATCAGCGCATTTTTGCGGCAGTCTGGCAAAGTCGTGCTGCACCGCGTCGAACTTTCCGCCGACGGCGCCGACTTGGTTCCCGCAGAAGTGGTCAAGCTAAAGATTGACTATTCAGTCGCGGCGATTGTCGACACGTTCAGCGTTGGCGTACTCGCAGTCAGCATGAACGACCGACAACCGATCAAGGTCCGCATGCGCGATGTCTATGTCACGATGGATACGCGCGAGAGCGGACTGAAAATGTTCGACTTGGACTTTAGTCCTGCGACCATGGAAATCGAGGATCCAGGCGGCTGGATCGTCGACGGCCCCGGGTCGCTCTTCGACGTGCTAGGCACTCGCAGCGGCCGCGGGTCGATGTGGATTGAAGTCGACCTGCGCTTCAAGCTCGATCTTGGCCCCGTGCGCGTCAGCGGTGCAACCATCCGCGCCACGCTGCAACCTGACAACACGCTCAAGGCGGATCTCCGCGGCTTGGCGGCCGATCTTTCGCTGCCAGGCGTCATCAGCGGCAAGGGTGATATTGCGATCCAAGAATCCGGCTTCAAGGCGAATATGCTGGTCAACGTGTTTCCGCTTGGCGTGTCCGCCGATGCGTTCGTCGAAGCCAAAGGATCGATGGTTTCGCTCGGGCTGGGCGTCGATCTCCCAGGTCCGCTTCCGTTAGGCAGCAGCGGCCTCGCGATTTACGGGTTGGGCGGCGCCTTCGCGTCCAACGGCGTGCCTAAAATTCCTGACGAGCCCCGGGGCGACGTCATCGCGCGACAACTCGCTTGGAGCTACCGAACCCACGGATTTGAAGAAAGGCTCGGCGAGACGACCATTGGCGTGGAAGCAGTTCTCGGCACAGCGCCGGACATGGGGTTTTCCTTTAGCGCAAAAGGCGGACTCTTTCTCACCATTCCGGAAATAGCAATACGCGTGGGGTTGGCCGGCAAGGTATTCGCCCCGCGGGTCCGGATTTCGGACCGGCCCGACGATTTGGCCGGATTCGGGCCCAAGTTCCAAGGCTTGATCGTAATCGATCCGGCCGACGCCGTGACGATCGGGCTCGTCGGATCGTACGAGATCCCCGTACTACTTGATCTCAAAGTGCCGATCGGCGCTCGCTTTCCCACGAAAGGCAACCTGGGCAATTGGTTCATCTATCTGGGCGCGGACGGCTACAAGGACGAAGAGCGCGCCGGCGGGCCGATCAGGGCGATCATTCTTCCCGATATCGCCGGCCAGGAAGCCGACGCCTTTGTAATGATGCGCGGCGGAATCACGGCGTTCGGACGCGGCAGAAATCCGGTCACCGTGACGGACGGCTTTGTGTTAGCGTTCGGATTCGGCTTTGAAGTCGTTCTCGGCGTGGAGGGTTTGATTTGGGCGGAGGTCCATGCGAGCGCCGACATCTTGTTGGCCACTAGTCCGCTACTACTTGCCGGGTTCGGTCAGGTAGGCGGCAGTTTGAACCTGGGTCCAGTTTCCCTCGGCATCGACGCCCATCTCGAATTCCGCATTGAGGAGAGGCAAGCTCCTTATTTATTCGCTCAGATCTGCGGACATATCGACCTCTTCTTTTTCGAAATCGAAGGATGCGTCGAAATCGAGTTCAACGAGTCGCCGACGCGAACGGTGCCGATCCCAAGCGAGCATCCGCTAGAGCGCCGAGAAAACGACGCCATCCTCCCAAACGTAGCGTTGATCGATCATACCTATCGAAAAATCGCTGACTTCGCGACCGACCCCGCCCTGGCCGCGACCGTGTGGCCAGACACTCTCTTGTACTTCGCCTTTGCCACGCCTCCTGAACTCGAAGCCGGGGTCGGAGCCCAGTTTGACGGGTTGGAAAGCACATATGGCGCGCGCGCGCGCCATATTGGCAGCGATCTACTAAGCTATGAGTGGCGGCTCACCAAATTGGAGTTATTGGACGTAACTTCCGACGAGAACGGGCCCGGCGACCTCGTCGACGGTGCACTGAGTTGCGCCTGGCAGCCCGGCAAGACGGTCGACGTCGACGCCGCGCCCGAGCCCGCGGAACTGATCCTCCTCACGCCCAAGGGACAACTTTGGTTGGCTCGCTCCGCGGACGCCGGCGCGAGCCTTCCTCACGACCCGATCAATCAACTGCCAGACATCTGCGTCCGCAAGGTCGCCGCTAGACATGGTTGGACGTTGGGACTGAACGCGAGGTCCAACATGCTTGGGTTCGCCCTATCTCCCGAAGTCATCGACCCTGACCCGATCGCGAGTCGCATTCGCGGCGTCGCGCGACCGGGCTTCACGCTCCTGGGCGGTGCGCTGCTCGATGCCTTTAGCGCGCAGACCCTCCCTCCGCCGGCGATGTTCGAATCATTCCAGATTTTTCGGCTGGCTGCGCCGGCCGGGCTCGCCCAACGAAGCTTTGCCGGCGTGCTTCGGTTTGGCACGGTCGACTGGCCGCGAGAGCTGCGCGACACCTTCATGGAGGCGCAACATGAGTTGACCATTTCCCTCGACGACACGCTTCACTCGGGCGTCATTTGTCTGACCTACGAGATCGTGGATCTCGACGGGCTTCCGTCCATTCATGTTTCTGACGGAGCGGGGGCTTGGAATGAAATCGAGGTGGTTCCCCTCGGCGGCGCCATCGCCGCCGTTACGTTTGAGAGCCCGCCGGGAGCCCCCGGTTCGTCAGGACTGCACGTACGGTGGCCGATTGGTGTTAGCTTGGGATTGCTCGGTCTTCGCGGTCTAACTGGGGCCGCTCTCGCCGCGGCGGACAAGCGGAACGCCGCCATACAGGCCAAGGCGGAACAAGCGGCCAAGGCCAAGGAAAACGGCCCGCCAAAGACAGAGGATGACAAGGAGAGCTATTTGCCGACGGTGCTCAACCCTGGACGCACCTATCGGGTGGACGTTGATCTTTCCTGGAAGGGACGTTTGACCTATCGAGACGGAGATGGCGTCGTGTGTCATGAGGAACGCAACGACTCCAACTACCTGCCTCCTGGCGCTCCCGATCCTCTCAAATGCAAGCGCAGCTATTGGTTCAAGACCGCGAAGCTGCAACCCGCCTCGATCGGCGCGAACGGACAATTGCAGTCGATCATGAAAAGCGTGCCGCTGTTCGGGGACGAAAACCGCTTTGCCTTCAAGAAGAGGAAGGTGGACGTTTTTCACCCCGCTATGCTTGAGCGCTACTTCCTTGGATACGAACCGGTGCAATCCGAATACAACCGCTTTTGCGACGACCCGCTTAAGGCTCATTTCAGCGCCGACCACGTGAGCGCACTTGCGCACGCCTATCAATTCAAACTCCAGCTAGGGCTGCAGCGCACCGACGCGCCCGGTGACGAGGGCAAGCTTGATCTGTTGGCCGCCGGCATCGGGGTCTTGACCGCGCCGCACCTTCTCGATGGGTTGGACCGGCGTCTGGCGGACGTTGCCGCGAACTCGCCCTGCCCCTTGCCCACGCCCGGCGCCACGCTCACGGCCGAAAAGCCATTGGCGACGCGCGCTTGGTACGACCTGTACGTGCATGCCAAGTCGGAGGATGACGACGTTTTGGATGGGCGATTGCCGGGAGTCACCTTCCGCACGTCTCGCTGGCGCAATCCCAACGAGATGATCGACGCCCTTGGGTTTGTGCGCGTGGGCGCGGGGACTCGCAACGGAGACCTCGAATGGCGCGGCGAAGGCGTCTTGTCGCCCGAGGTTGCGGAAGACGACGACGCGCAGTTTCAACGAGCGTTGAATACCATCGCGCTCGATGCTCTGGCGCGAATCGACGTTCCTCGGACGAGCGTCATTTGGAAGCACACAGAAAATCCGCCCGCTGCTTGGCTCTGCGCCGGCGTGCTCATCGAGTCGCCCGAGCCGATTCACCGTGTCGGTCGGGTTCTCGTGGTGGGCCTCTCAGCCAATACGCCAGGCGTCACCTTCAATCTGCGACGTCGCGATCGTTCCGGAGCGCAACTCCTTTTTCTCACGAGCTCGCCTTTCGCTCCCCAGCCGCTGCACGTGGGGGGGGGACTCGTGCAGCCGGATTTCAGTCTCGAGCTGACGGATGTTGCGAAGGGATTATCGATCGTGGGCAGGCTGAGCCTGCCGTTGCAGCCCAGTTTTGCGGAGGAGTTGTAATGGCCGAGTTTTTTGCGCCTTCAAGTCTTTTTACAGCCGTGGCGATTCAATCCGCTGATGATCCCGATCTCGCGCACAGGCGTACACATTCGCCTGTTGCCTTCGCCGGTCCTTGGCTTACCGCTATGTCCGTTCGGAATTTGGTGCGCGGATTTGACGGAGACGGAGCCGAGCATGCATTGGGTCGATCGCCGCGGCGATCCCGTCGTTGGACCCAATCTAGACTTGGCAGGCGGAGAGCTTCACGGCTTTGTTACTTGGTTGGGAGGCGATCCGGCAACGAGGCGGCTGCTCGCAGTAAGACTGTCGCCCGACGACCTTGAAGGCCTTCAAGTCGCGGCGTTGGATCGCGCCAGTTTGAAACAGACTTCCGGTTCCCTGTTACGTCGTATCCTCAATGGACGCGTCATCACCCAGCGGAGTCGCGAATGGAACGGCGAAAGAAACGACGGCCCGCTAATAGTCGCCGCTCCCATGATCGAGCACGTGCGCGTGCGCGGCAGCGGCGGCTTTGCAATTTCGGGATATGCTCTGTTCACAGAAGGCTTGGACGCCCTGCTGCTCCAGAGCGATTGCGAGGAGTTCCTCGGCCTTCCGATCGACGGCCCGCGAGACTGGTACGCCGGGGATGATGGACGATCGCAGGCGGAGGATCGCGTGTTTCGCGGAGCTCCATTGCGACTAGGCCCTCCCGATCAACCGGATGGTCCGTTCGACGGCGTAAATGGCGACGCCGAAGTCGCACGCGTATTCGCCAGCGCCGAGTACGGCGGAATTGCCACTCGGATTGAGGAGTTGCTCCATCAGGCCGGCGCCAATGAGCTTCGCTCGAGGCTTCTCGCCCAAACCGTAGCGGCACCGCTGCGCCCGGCGCAGCGCGTCTTCACGAAAGGTGCGGGGACGTTGCTCCTGCAATCGCTCGACCCAGGACTTGGTCGCTATCTCGGCCTCATGACCCTGCTGCATGACGGCCCGTCCGAAGCGACGCCTTTTGGGTGGTTGGCCGCGGGAGTCTTTGCACTTGACCCGTCGCGAAAATTGCCGGACGGCCGCACGCTCGGGGAGGTGCTGGGCGCCCCGCACTCGATCAACGAGCGACTTATCGAGCGATTCTGCGGCTTCTTCCCGATCCTCACTGAGATCGTCAAGCGCGCTCGCGATCTAGGGCTGATGGTGCGCGTGATGTTGGCGCCCGCTGCCGCGCCGCTTCCTCCCGATCGTCTTGGCCCGCCGCAGGTATCGCCGGGCCAGTCGCAGTGGATTATCGGCGCACAGGCTCCCAGCTTGTTTTTCCGCCAGCAATTTCGTTTGGCGGACTTGCCGCTTTCAACGCTTTGCTCCGTCGCGCGGCGACAAGCCGCGGCTTGGCTTCCAATGCACCGTTCGATCGCGACGGACCTCGGAGAAAGGCGCGTGCCAATCCTACTTGGCCGTAACGCTGACGGTGAGGGAATCCTCTCAGATGCAAGCGTGCCCGCCGTCGAGACGCCAATGCGCTACCGCCTGAGAATCGGGGATTTGTTTGGCAGGTACGGAGCGGCGACCGAACAAGATATTAGCCCGCCGGCGCGCCCAAACCCGCCGCGACCGGCAATTCAAGCCCGTCTCGAACTAATCGCGCCCGATCGAGCAAGCGCCGCGGCCGTGAGCCCTGGAAAACTCATCGTATCAGCGCCAACGCCTGAGCCGAAGGAACTCGGTGCGGGAGCTCAATCGCTGAGCCTTGCTTTCCGTACGCTTAGGCGAACAGTCTCAATCGCTACCGGTTGGCGTCGATTTGACAATCGCTGAGTTCACGCTCAACGCCTTGACGCGCGGCGCTTCGCAGGTGCTTGAGCTCGCTGCTGAGTTTGTTGATGCGGCCGGAACCCACTCTGAATTAGCCAAGCAATTTGTAAAGACGACCGACGCGCAGGCCTCCGAAGTCAACGCGCACTTCGCCCGGCATCATTTGGACCAGCCGGCCAGGTCCCTCCGAGGAGGTTGAACTCTCCCTTGCTTGGCCGGGACTGCCCGATCATTCCTATCGAATCTACATCGCCGACGCTCAAGGAATCTTGCCAGAAACTCTAACCGGCATGTCCAGGGCCGACGTTGCCGAGCGAGCGGGATTGCTCGGTAATGTCAACCTGCGCGAGCGGTTCCGCCTGTTGACGGACGCGCCCATCCCAGGCCATGCCGGCACGGTCATAGCGCGCGAGACGCTTCCGCGCACATTGCAAACGCTGCAACTCGTTCGCGTCGTGCCGATCAGCGCGGGCAATGTCGAAGGGGACTTTAACGCGTGTGGACTGGCGCCAGTCGCGGTTCCGACCGATCGCCGACCCCCGCCCCCACGGCTCGACGTCAAGCTCGATCCCGAATCGGGCGAAGCGAGCATCGTGATCGATGCGCCGGGCTTGAATCGAGCCCTGCTTCGTCATGCCGAGCCTGGGCTATTCGAGAACCCGCCCGCCGCTGACGCGAGACGCCCTGAGTTTCGGCTGCGGCGAGCGACCAAGACGCCGTCCGATCCCTTCTATGTGCGAGAGATCTTGCGTGGCGCCCTGCAGTTCTTCGGCGTCGACTCGGAAGAGACGTTTCGAGCCGAAGTTCACGACGGCATCGGAGGGCTCGTTCCATTTGTCCGCTATGAGTACTGGGCGGAAGTCCGCATGCCTCCCGAGCGTCGCACGCCGCTCGGCCGTGAGGAAGTTGCCATCCCTGGCGGTGTTACGGGCACGATTCCCGAACAAATGTTGGATATGCCAGGCCTGTTTAGCGGTCTTTCCGCGGCCGCATACGCGATGTGGACGCCGACGGAAGATTTATCCGTTGCGCGCAGAATCAATCAGCGTTCTGCTATCTGGGCATCCCGAGGAAGCCGGAAAGTTCCAAGTTGTACTCAAGGTGACCGGATTACCCAGCGCCCATGCACTGGCGGTTGCCCCCTATCGGCTGAGGATTTGGTGGCGCGTCGAGCAAGGTTCCATCGAACTGGCAAATGACGGGTTGCCGACGAGTCAGGGCGTCATTCACTGGACAAGCACCGCCGTCGGAGAGGCGGGAGCGCCGCCGCCAACAGTTCGCGTGATTGTTGCAACGATCGATCCGATCGGGCGAAGCGGGCCAACCACCGAGACGCTGGCGCAGCCGGCATAGGGAACTCACGCGCACAACGAACGAGACCTCGACAAACTTCGAATTCTGAACAAGGTCCGCCGAATGCGGTGCGATCGAACGCAAAGTGAATCACCATGTTCACATTAACTGATTTATTTCCCGGCCCAGTAACTGGGATCGGGCGCGTGCTACGGGAATAGCGCCAATGGAATGGTGGTCGGTGTCGGCGCCTTGGGGCTCGGGTTCCTTTTCGTACCAAGTCAGTCGAATCGAAATGAGCATCCGCCGACGGCGTACGCGTCGCCGCGACCCAGAGGCGGAAAGAACACATCGCCTATATAGTCGCAGCGTGGAAAACATAAACAACGCCAAGTTGGCAGACTGCGGAGGGGAAGGGCATGAGTGATGGTTACGCACGTGCGCCATTTCGGTCGCACTGGCGTACTTCTGATCCAAGGAAGGCGGTCGAGCAGGGGGCCGCAAGGTCTTTGCATCGGAGTATCGCCGGCGTTTAATCAGCGTCCTTCCAGCCTTCCAGACGTTCGTCGGTTCTCAGGTGTTTACATGTTGTGGTCCGTCGCCAAAAAGAGGGAATTACATGTCTGCTTTCCAGATCGAGATGTCGAATCCATTTCCCAATGGATTCACCCAGCCCTACGGCGGCCCGAACCAAGGCGGCCATCAGTCCCCTAAATGGTACATCCAGTTCGGCATGGACCTGGGAGCGGTTGAAGGGACCGAAGTATATGCTGCCTTTGAAGGTCATATTACGCGATTGAATCCTCACGTCCCTTCCCAGGACGCGGGAGGCGTCTACGGCGCCCAATTGTTTATGCG
Source organism: uncultured Planctomycetales bacterium (assembly GCA_963826795.1). Classification (GTDB taxonomy): domain Bacteria; phylum Planctomycetota; class Planctomycetia; order Pirellulales; family Pirellulaceae; genus CAWGYT01. Next base: position 292,366 of record CAWGYT010000004.1, read on the forward strand.
GTCTCCGAACGACTTGATGGGAGCTTTCTACACGCATATTACGGACGTTCCCGCGAACCTTGCCGCAGGTTCGACGATCGCTCGCGGGGACTTCCTCGGCCGAGTTCTCGCGTTTGCAGGAATTTCGCCCCACCTGCACCTCGCCCTCGTGGAAATCATCGGCGGTCAGTACAAGGGAGTTGATCTATACGATTGGTTTCTGAGGACGGCGAATACCTCAGACCTCGCCATGGTTACCTTCTTCCAAGACCCGAATACGCCGCCTCAGGCGGACAATTAAGGAGCGAGCCCATGACATTCGAACAGCAGATCGACCAGAAAGCAGCGGACTTGACGGCCGCGGGCTTTCATCCGGGCCCCCCGGTCGGCGGAGTCATCCTTGAGGGACTTGGCGCTTATCGACTGCATCAAGCTGCGGTCATCACCGCCCACCCTACCGCCGGCGTCCATGAGGTCCATGGCCTGATCGGGGATCGTTACTTCAACAAAATGAAAGGCCCGGCCAGCTTCCTGGGGTTTCCCACGTCGGACGAGACGGGGGCCGGCGCAGGTCGTTTCAACCGGTTCGAGTTCCAAGGAGCCTTCATTACCTGGCACCCAACCTTGGGCGTCCACGAAGTGCATGGACTTATCGGAGAGCACTACGCCAACAGCCTCGGAGGACCTGGCGGACCGTTTGGCTTCCCCATGACCGATGAGTACCCGGACGGTGCAACTGGAAGATCGAGCGACTTTGAGGGCGGCACGCTGAATTGGACGCCCGAGCACGGAGTCATCGAGGTGCTGGCACCGGCTCCGGGCGGAGTAATTCCCGCCGGAGGAGATTGGTCACGGACCGCCACGGACGACCGACTCCGGTACGTCGTGCATCAGCTTGTTGAACGGTACGGCTTCCCTATCGACGGGGCGTCCGGCATCGTCGGCAACCTCTGGGCGGAATCGGCCGTCATACCAAGCCGGATCGAAGGAAGCGCCGAGGCGACGCCGATGAGGGCGAAAGGCTTCGACAACGCCGTCCACGACTTCAGCGCCCATGATGTCATGACGCGCAGTTCGCCGAACGGACCTCGGCTTCCCGGCGTGGGTTTGGCGCAATGGACGTCGGGCACACGCCGCTCCGGCATGTTTACACATGTCTACAACGGGCGGGCCTTGGGCGAGAACGTCCTGTTTAGCATGGACGCCCAAATTGACTATCTGGTGACGGAAGTGCGATCGGGATTCCCGGGCGTTCATAGCGTGGTGACTAATCCGTCTACCACGGTTGACGCGGCCAGCGACGAAGTTGTGTATAACTTCGAGGTGCCAGGAAGTATCCTGGAGAACAATGCCAAGCTGCCCCGGAGCGACCCGCGAGTCCAGGCCGTCTTCGCAGCGAGGAGAACGCCATCGCGCCGTGCTCGCGCTGCGTCTTAACCGCGGAGTCGCCAGCTCAGCCCACTTGCCCCGTTGAGCACTCCTTCAAGCGAGTACACGGCAACTTCACCCGCTCCCCTCTCTCGCCGAACGGTTTTCGAACTAAACGCGCGAGACTTTTTTCTGGAAAGGACTGTCGGGCCAACGACTTACGAGATTTCGAGCCCGGTGCGGTCGGCCCTGAAGGTGGCCAACCCGCTACGAAACTCGCGCCTCCTGGTTAACAGCGAATGTCGCGCAGCTGTTAACCAACGGCCATTTTGTTCGAATGCTCGAAAACTTGACTGGCTGGTTAACTCCCAGCGCGACAGCGCGAAGTCAAGCTGGACGATCTAAAACGAGCGTGGCGAATTGACCGTCGAAGGGCTGCTTGGCACGAATTCGGGCGCCGCTCACATTCGTCGTCGTCCCGCTTCCAAGTTGAGATGGCGTTAGCTTGACCGACCACGCGACCCACAAAAAACGCGGTTGGCGGAAAGAACGCAATCGAGCTGCTCTCCAAAGAGATGACTCGCACCCTGGCGATTTGTCTGTCTTAGGCGATTGGCACGGCAATTGCCCAGATCAGGCTTTCAGCCGGACGTCGCAGCGGTCGGGAGGATGAAGTTTTTCATGGGCCGCGGCTGAAGGTACCGCTTGAGCTCCCAGATGCGCGCTTCGTAATTCTGGCGGGTCCAATTGCCGAGCGCTTGAGCGGCGAGCCGCGTGTGTTTATTCGCGCGCGGCCGAAGGGACACATGCGGATAGGAGGAGACGCGATGCGAAGGAATGTAGCGATTGCCTGTCAAGGTGGCGGAAGTCACACGGCGTTTACAGCCGGCGTATTGTGCGGAGTTCTCCAGGCGAAAAGCCGAGGCGAACCATTTGATATTGTCGCGTTAAGTGGCACTTCCGGGGGCGCGATCTGCGCCCTGCTGGCCTGGCAGGGGCTGATAAGCGGAGATCTTTCAGGCGCCAGCGACAATCTCAGGGCGTTCTGGACGAAAACCCGTCCTCGCGGCAACGCCGTCGCGACGATGCCCGTGACTCCGATCGAGGTTTTCGACTTCTGGTTGAACAGCTTTCTAACGTGGGGCTCTCGGTCTCACCTTCCGGGCACCTTCCCTGTCACGTTTTCGCCAAGGTTCAACCCGTATTTCTCAAACGATGTCCTGCGCGTCGTGCCTCCCGCAATGGAAGACTTTGTCGCAGCGATCAGCGATGGACGCCGAGTCTTGAAAAGCTTGATTCAACAGTATGTTGACGATCGCGCGATTCGCGATGCCGTACGTCAAAACGCGGAGGGGCCCGACTTGCTCATTGGCGCGGTCGACGTGTGTACAGGCGAGTTTCAGGTTTTTCGTAGCAAGGACAATGGATTCGGACTCGACGCGATCATCGCCTCCGCGGCAATACCTGACCTGATGCAAGCAGTTTCCTTCGTGTATGAATCGCCCGAGGGCATTCGTCGCGGGACTTATTGGGATGGCTTATTCTCGCAGAATCCTCCGCTGCGCGATCTGGCAGAGGCACTTGCGGAAGACTGCCACAGCGGATCTTCAGGCGAAGAGCACGTCGAACGAGAAATCTGGATCATCCGAATCAATCCGCGGACCCGCGATTCCGAACCCCGGCAGCTCGAAGAAATTCTCGACCGCCGCAACGAACTTTCCGGCAATCTGTCGTTGGAGCAGGAAACTTATTTTATCGAAAAGATCAACGAGTGGCTCAAGGAAGGCAGGATGGTCAATCCCACCGATCATGGGATGGACGACCGCTCAGACGCGAGTCGGTGTACGAGACATTACCACCAGATCACGCTTCGAAGCGTTGAGCTTCCCTCGGAGATGTTGGAACAACAAGGCCTGACGCTCGATAGTGCCTCAAAACTGGAACGCCAAGAGTATTTCCTGTCAGCGCTGGTAGAAGCGGGGGAGCAGTTGGCCGAGCAACTCACGCAACCGAAGGACAATCTATCCAAGGCGTGCGCAGCGGCAGCCAAATAGACTGTTCGCAAGATCCAACTTGGACGAGTTGAGGCACCGATCTGGCTTCCTCGCATCGCCTTTCACGTCGATGCAATGGCAGGCGTTCATGCAAGGCGACCGCTCGAACTGCTGCTGGTCGACCGCTGATGCCGCAGGCCGATCAGCAGAGGGAAAAGCGGACCGCGGCCGGCCGCGACAAGGTGCCGGCGCGCGTGCCAGGCAGAGGCTTCGGCGAGCGGTCGTGTGATTTCATGACCGTTGAGTGCTGCGCTGCTCGTGTTCGTGTACAATTTGTGTCACATGGAAACTACAGACTGAGCTCCGACGCAGGAAGGTTAAATGTGGAAACGAAGATCGCCCCACCTTCGATTCGGAAACTACGCGGCTATGCCATCGATCCCAGCCTGGGGACTGCCCTGTCGACGGTGCACGTCAATGAATTGGTCTACAAGCTTCCTTGGGAGGAGTTGAAGCGACGTGGGGACGGGTCGCTGGCGTCTTATCCGGTCGGGGAGTACCTGGAAATTGTCGACTATGACCCGGCGACGGGCCGCTTCTATGAGCCTGTCGATCTCGACGACCCGCATCTGCTGAGCTCAGGACGGACACGCACCGAGCGTCAGCAATCCACAGTTCCATCAGCAGATGGTTTACGCGGTCATGATGACGACTATCAAGCACTTCGAACAAGCGCTTGGCCGCAAGCTGCAGTGGGGTGAGACCATTCGGATTCGAAATCACGAAGCGGACAAGGAACGACGCGAATTCGTTTTTGAATTTGTACCGCGACTGAGAGTCTACCCGCATGCGCTGCGTCAGGCGAATGCTTTTTACGACCCCAACAAGAAAGCGCTATTATTCGGCTATTTCAGCGCTGCGCCTGCCAATGCGCAACTGCAATTGCCGGGCAGCACGGTGTTTACCTGCCTGAGCCACGACATCATCGCCCACGAAACGACGCATGCGATCCTGGATGGTTTTCACCGCCGTTATATCGATGCCACGCACCCGGACACGCGTGCCTTTCATGAGGCGTTCGCCGACATCGTCGCGTTGTTTCAGCATTTTTCGTTTCCCGAAGTATTGAAGCATCAGATCGCGCGAACCCGTGGCGATCTCAAACGACAGAATCTGCTGGGACAATTGGCGCAACAATTTGGCCAGGCGATCGGTAGCTATGGCAGCCTGCGAGATGCGATTGGCGAGTACGACCAGGATGGAAACTGGCGCCCCCTTGTTCCCAATCCGAAGGATTATGCGACCGTGATGAGCTTTCATGCACGGGGCGGAATCCTGGTGGCTGCCATCTTTGACGCCTTTCTGAATATTTACGAACACCGCATCCAGAAGCTGATGCGGATTGCCACCGGTGGAACGGGAGTGCTACCCGACGGCGAGTTGCATCCGGATCTTGTCGATCAGCTCGCGCAAGCCGCCTCCGATACCGCGGAGGATGTGTTGCGCATCTGCATCCGGGCGCTCGACTATTGCCCTCCCATGGATATCACCTTCGGCGATTACCTGCGCGCCATCATCACGGCTGACGCTGACATGGTCCCGGACGATACGCGCGGCTACCGCGTGGCGTTCGTCGAAGCATTCCAAAGGCGCGGTATCAGTGCGGCCGGGGTCAAGAGCATGGCCGTCGAAGAGTTAATGCACGAGCGGCATCCGGATACGCTCAGCCACGAACAGGAGGAACAGTTGGGAATATTCCTGCGAAAGTTAAAGGAAGCCGTTGGCTACCTGACCGACCGGGAACAGATTTACGAAAAGACGAAAGAATTCATTCGGGGCAGGCATGGATTGCATAAACGCATCGAGTACAAGTTTGTGTCGCACGGCACACAAATCGCTTTTTCTGAATTAACAGGCCTGATGTTTCCGGGCGATGCCATCGCGACCGAGAAGCTGGGGCTTGAGTTCGCCTATCTGACCACCGAGACGGCTTCCTACGCCGTTGGTAATGTGTGGCTGGCTCATCGCGTGACACCGAGTGGCAACATTGTCAATCATGTGATCGTGACGATTATTCAAAAACGCGGTGTGCGGTTCAAAGTCGACGGCGAGATGGTCACTGTCGATGAGGACAACTTCTTTGTCCCTGACAAGACACCCGAGGAAGAATGGGGCAACAACTGCATCATTTTCCGCGGCGGATGCACGCTGATCTTCGATCTCGACACATTGCGGCTGCGCTACGCCATCAAAAAGGACATCGACGACCGCGAACGGATGATCCGGCAATTCAAGTACGAGACTGGCATGCTGGATGACGACAGTCAGACCTACTTCGATCGCAAGACCATGAATGCCCTGGCCGGGCCATTCGCGTTCATGCACTCCCACACGGAACACAAGTGAATTCCCATGACATCTGAAGACGCCGTCACTTCCGTCAAAGTCAGGATGTACCGGCAGGGCTTCGGCGACTGCTTCCTGTTGTCCTTTTACCAGGATGAGGAGCGGGTCTTTACGATGCTGATCGACTGCGGAATCAAATACAACACAAAGTCGGACGAAGTGCCGATCGAGGCAGTAATCGAGAACCTCAAATCCACGTTGACGCCGTCGGGGGGAACCAAACCGCAGTTGGACGTGCTGGTGGCAACGCACGAGCATTGGGACCACATTTCTTATTTTCATCCCACACGCAGTCCCGACTATTTCGGCGACATCGAGATCGGACAGGTGTGGCTCGCCTGGACCGAGAACCCGGATGACGAAGAAGCGGCCACGATCAACTCGCGCTTGCGGGATGGAGCCGTAGCGCTGCAACTCGCGGCGCGGCGGCTGCGAGACACGCAGCAAGATGAGGTGGATCAGGCCGACGACATGTATTTCGGTCCGCGCGTGAAGCAGGGCCGGACGGAATTCAATCGGAAGATGGACGATGTGCTGGGCTTCTACGGTGTCACCTCAATCAAGGAGGTTAGCGAAAGTGGTATCGAATACAAACCCAACGGCAAAGTGAGCACCCTGACGGAACAGGCGATGGAGCGGGTCATCCAGCTGGGTTTAGATGGCGCCGGCATCAAGTACTTCTCACCGGGCACGACAGTCGATAACCGGCTTCTCCCACCAGGCGTCAATGTCTACGTTCTCGGTCCGCCCCGCAGCAGCCTGATCAATAAATCCGATCCGTCGCGTGGCCACGCTCAGGAGACCTATCTGAGTATTGACGATTCCGGGATGACCAGTTTTGTCGACGGCCTATTGGCATTGGGGACTGCCGGCGCTGGGCAGGCCCATGGTAATGCGAGTCCCTTCGGGGACGAAGTCGGCATGAGTCGAGAAGAAGCTGAAAGGGACCCGTATTTCGCGGGCACGTACTTTGCCACGCACGAAGCGTATCGCAGGATCGAGCACAATTGGCTCGATCTGGCCGGGCAGTTTGCGCTCCAGCTGGATGGCGCGATCAACAACACGAGTCTGGTGCTGGCCATCGAATTGGCGGATTCGGGCAAAGTCCTGCTGTTCCCAGGTGACGCTCAGGTTGGGAGTTGGTTGAGCTGGCATGATTTCGAGTGGGAAACCAGGGAGGGCTCGAACACCGAGATCCGCAGTGCCGAAGCCTTGTTGAAGAATACGGTCCTGTACAAGGTCAGTCACCATGGGAGCCACAACGCGACGGTCAAGGACCAAGGCCTCGAATTGATGACGCACCCGGAACTTGTGGCCATGATGCCCGAAAAGGAAAACAGCTACAGCGGCATTCCGTACGAACCGTTGATGGAGCGCCTCCAGCAGCTGTGCAAAGGCCGGCTGTTGGTCTCCGCCGATGTGAACTTTCCACCGGAGAAACTGCAGACGGATCGCCCAACCGAATTAAGCTCGGCCGAATGGAAATCGTTCAAGGATGATTTACTCGTCGAGCGACTTTACGTGGAATACACGGTTCGCGCTTAGTTGACCGAAGCGGAAAGCAATGAACTCTTCCGTTCGACCGATCCACGGCGGATTGCGGAACTGACATTGATGGGACTATCGCGGCTGGAAGTTGCCGCGAGTGCGGTTCGCTTTCGCGGAGATTCGCGCGACCGGCTTGCGGTCGTACACCCCGGCACGACCCGTTCACGTCTCGCCGCCGCTCAGCGCCCGAGGAGCTCGCTGACCTGCGTTGCGACCGCCGGGTCGTTCTTCAAGCCCACCAGGGCAAGGCGCACGTAGTCGCCGTGGCTCGCGTACATCGATGACAGGAGCTCTTGGTTCACGTCCACCCAGTTGACGGCCCGTGCGTCGTCGCCCGCCCGAAGGTTCATGGCGTCTTGCTCGGAAGCGGTCAGGTGTTTGTGCAAAACCGTGGTTTCCATCCACGCGTTATCCGTGTTGCGTGGATCGTCAACGACGCCGGTGAAGACCGTTGTCGCTGCCTCGAAGGAGAGCTGCGCGGCGGTCTCCTCGGAAAGCTCGCGGGCCACGGTCGTTGCGATATCCTCGCCTTCGTCGACCATGCCGCCGGGTAGCGCCTTCTGGCCTGAGTCCTTGCGCTCGATGACCAGCACTTGCAGCCGGCCGGTCTCGGGATGCACGCGCGTGAGCAGCGGATCGCCGGCCTGGTTCCTGCCCCATCGTCCGAGGAGGCCGCGGCCCCGCAGGCCAGTCCTGCCGAGCGGGTTGAGCGGCCGCCCCCGCGCGTCGAGCGGCACAGGGACTTCGCCGCTGCTGGTTCGCGTGAGGAAGGTGCGATTCACGTCGCGAACATCTTGGGGATCGGCCCACTCCCCTTCATGCTGGAAGACGACGTCCGCGGTGTACTCGGATGGGTCGTAGCCCGGCAGAGGCTTGGCCCACGGTGCATCTTTTTCGTCAACATGCTGACGCGGCGGGTAGCCAGGGGCGGTACCGTTGCGCGATTTTCGAGGCATCGGCGGGTTAAGGCTCTCGATGCCGAGTCCGGCGAGTAGATCTTTCATGAGCACAGGATCCTTGATCGAGTCCTTTCCAATGATCTGCACGTTGCCGCTGGCCCCCGCGGGGACGTCCCCGCGGTAAACAAGCTCAGCGGCACCGGGGGTCGCCGCCAGCAGCGCCAGGGGATCGTACAGATTGAATTTTCTGACCTGCCTCCAAACGCTCTCGAAGTCCTCGGCGTGAGCCTTGGCCTGGGCCAGCGCTGCCTCTCCGGCGGGACCGTGGATATCGACATCCGTAAAGGTCTCGAAGAACCACTCGGGCGTCAACGCCGGCGGAAGGTGTCCCTTGTGAATACCTTCCCACAAGTGCGTCGAGCGACTGCATCTGCTGGTCTTTCAGATAGATCCCAATCGGGTGTCTGGTCGCCGCCATGCCGTCATAGAAACTTCGTGGGACCGCGGCGGCATAGGTCGCTTCCTTGCCGACGACGACCAACGGCAAGCCAAGTTCCTGCACGCGTGCATACACATAGTCAGCCGAAGCTTGGTCCGTCGTGTTGTTGTACGCACGGTGGTCAGCGGCGACAAACCCGCGCTGGTCAACCTGCCTTTCCACTCCGCCCATGATGACGACCTTGGCGGTCTTCAGCTGCACCAGGTCAGGCGTGTTTCTCAAGAGCGCGGCCGGATCGGCCATGCCCGAGTTGATCAACAAGACAGCGGCGTGGTCCGGCACTCGCTCCAGTTCTTTCTGGATCAGCGCGAGACCATCCGCCTCCACCACGGCGAGTGGTCGCAGGAGGGGCGTCTCAATGAACACCTGGTGGTCGTTTCGGCGGCCCTCGGTGGCCTTCGCGTCCAGCCTGCCGGCGGCGTCGGTCACGGCAAAATCGTAGTCCACACCCACGCCCACCTTGGCGTCTTCCAGGCCAAGGTCATCGAGCACGCTCTTGGCGAACCTCGCGCGTGTGGTCCGCATGTCCCGGTCGCCGAGCGTGGTCAGGACGCAGCGGAGATCGACGAAGCCTTGCTCCTGCAGGTATTTCGTCTGCACCAGCACGCTCAGGTCGTCCGGGTCTTTGTTCGGATCGGTGAAGAGGAACAGCGGCGCGGGTTTTTCAGGGCGAGTTTGCTTCAGCAGCGCGATCGCAATCAATTGCCCCGTCGTCAGGGGTACCCGCGGAGTAGATTCGATCGCCGTCACCGGTTCCGTTTCCTGCGCAGGTAGTGACCGAATGCCCACAAGCGCGAGCATGACGTCGATGATGACATGCCGGAGCCATTTTAGCGGTTCGTCGCGGTGTTGAGAGACTGTCATTGCGCTCGTGGTCCTTCGTCAACTTGAGGCTTCAGCTGAGCACGCCCCGTGGTCGCCAAACTGCTCAACGTCGGCCGGCCCCGATCGACCCCGTCCGGCCAGTTGCTTGTCAAGCTTCGACCGCACGACGTTGCCGAACATCGAATCCTTTTGTCCGCGGAAGAATCTCTGGACCAGGCTCGTCAACGATTCGAGCACCTCGGACCCGGAACTGGCCCCGATCAACCGCACCGTGGAACCCATGATGCCGGGCAAGACGAGTACGCGTGGGCCAGCGCGAAATCGGCGGCGACGGGATCGCGTTACCAGCGATCGCAGCTCCTCGTACACCGCGTCACCGAAGTTGGCCTCTAGCAGGTCGCGATTGTCGCCGGACAAAAGCGACCGTTCGACTTCGTCGTCTCGCATCGAATCGCCGGACTCGGCAATCGACCCCGCCGCGGCCTGAGACTCAGCACCCGTTTCGCGGGCTTGCCGCCCCGCCCGCCGATTCGCCGCTCTGCCCCGCCCCGTGGGTTGTCGGGCCATGCTGATTGCTCCAGGGAAGTGCCTGACGAAAGAATCTCGTTAGTATACTCCATCCAGACACGGCAATCCGACAAACCGATCAGCTGACCGCCGGGTTGCCGGCAACCTCCTCCTCGAGACGAATCAAAGCGGGGAAACCCGTCTGCGATCAATGTCATTTCTCGATCAAGATCAAGACTGACCTTGAGTTGAGTATGTAGCTCGACTGTTCCAACGGCTCCTCCTCTCCCGGGGCTTCGAAATTATCCTGGTCTTCCATCCACTGGTCCGTATCGGCCACACGGAACCAGCGAAGGCCGTCGGTGTTGGCGGGAAGCGTGGCGGTCACGTCGCCGGACCAGCCGTTGTAGGCCACGTAAAGCGACGCGGCGCTGTCACCCAGCTCCGTACCGTCCAGGCGATAAGCGAGAAAATGATTCTGGGCGTTGTCCAGGTAGCCGTTGTCCGCTTCCGCACCGCTGCTGCGGAGCCAGGTGATGTCTTTCTGACCATTGTGATTGGTATCACGCCCCTGAAAGAACTCAGCGGGGCGCAGAGCGGGGTGGGCACGGCGGAAGGCAATCAGCTTTTTCGAGTAGTTCACGAAATGCGGAAAACGGCTGGCACTGTCCCAATCAAGATAGATCTTTTCGGAGTCAACATTGTACACGTTGTTGTTGCCAAACTGGGTGCGATACATTTCGTCGCCGCCAGTGATCATCGGCACGCCCGCCGAAAGCATCAAGAACGCCAGGCCATTGCGGGCCGCCTGGCGCTGGAGCGCTACATCGCCCCCTTGATCCCAGGCGATGTTGTTGTCGCTGCCGCCGTCCGACGGACCAAAGGGCCAGGTCTGATCGTTGTTCTTGCTGTTGAACGAATACAGATCGCGCAGGCAGAAGCCGTCATGCGCGACCATGAAGTTGACAGAATGCCACGGCTTGCGGCCATCGTCTTGGAACAGATCCGACGAACCGGCGAGCCGCCGCGCCAACTCGGCCGGCGGCACATCCGCGAAACCGAGTTTGTTCTGGTCCATGCGAAAGGAATCGCGGAACTTGTCGTTCCATTCGGCCCAGTGGTGCGGGAACTGGCCGACTTGATATGTGCCGTTACCAATCGCCCACGGCTCGGCAATCAGATCGACACCCCGGCCGCCCGCGTCGGGACGCACCGGCAATTCTGCCACGGCCCGATTGAGCACGTTCTCGGGATCGAACTTGTTGAAGCTGAAGCAGCCTTCCCGGCACGCATTGCCCAGCACGGAAGCCAGGTCGAAGCGGTACCCGTCGACTCCCAGCGTATCCTTCCAGTGCGTCAGCGAATCCATCACCAGTTGTCTCACGCGCGGGTGAGCCGTGTTGAGGTTGGCTCCTACGCCGTTGTTGTCGTAATAATAATGGCGATCCTCGGCCAGTTCGTAATAGGCGGCGCTATCGAGGCCTCGGAACGAATGCAGCCGCGCGATCGTCGGATCCGAGCCAACGCCCCCTTCCCCGGTATGGTTGTAGACCACATCGATGTAGACCTTAATCCCCTTCTCGTGAAACGCCCTGGTCATCGCTTGAAATTCGCGTGTCGGCCCGCCAGGCGATTGATCGGCGGCGTAGCGGCGATCGGGAGCGAAGTAATTGATCGGATCGTAGCCCCAGTAGTTGTCGCCGTCGGTCGAGGCCACCAGGTCGTTTTGGTCATTTTGCAATTCTTGCACCGGCAGCAGCTCGATCGCGGTGATGCCCAGCGACTGGAGGTACGGTGCCTTGAGGGCGGCGCCCGCGTAGGTACCACGCAGGCTCTCCGGGACAGTCGAATCGTTCTTCGTCAGACCGCGCAGATGCACTTCGTAGATGATCTCATCCTTGAAGGCCCGCGTGGGTTTAGCTGCCGTGTCGGCCGCTGAGGGCCGGAGGACTATTCCCTTCGGAGCTACGTCGCCCGTATCTTGGTCGCGCTGTGGACCCGAGAGAAAGATCGCGTCGCTCGTGAGCTGCCCCGACCTTGCGTCGTGGCTGACTTCCAGGGCGTAGGGATCGAGCAATAACTTGTTCGGATTGAACCGGTTACCTTGATCGTCGACATCGCTGATGAAGCCGGCGCGGGAGCCCTTCGCCCAGGCGGCGTCGAATGGCCAGTTCGCTCCCCAGGCGCGATAACCATAATAGATCGTCTCACCCACTCCGGCAGCCGACAGATCGGCGACCGGTACCGTCGCAGACCAGATCTTCGTCCCGGGATCGACGGTCATTTGGAGCTTGACCTTTTCAGCTGCGCCGAACGGATGTTGATACACCCAGACTTCAACGCGTGACGCCCTACTCGAGAACACGCGAAAGGTCACCTGCATCCCCGCTTCGTCATAACTTGCGCCGAGGCGATCCGGACCAACCCCAATCGCTCTTGACGGGGTGAGGCAGACGCTTAACAGCAATGCCACGAACCCAATCCACAGTCGCAAAGAGTCTCGCCGAATCATGTTTTGAGTTCCTTTCGATAAGATGCGTACGAGGGGCACCAGTGTAACACACGCTCGCGAGGGGTCGCCTCGTTCCCTCCTAACAAAAGGCGAGCGGCGAGCTCTTCCCGCAACTGGGAGAGCTCGCCGCAGGGCGGCAGGTAACGGTCGTTCTACAAACAGGAAAACGGAGCTCCACAAGCGGTCATGGACCGCCCTCCCTCCGGCGAAGAGAAGGGACTCGGCGGAGGTTGGCGGCGTGAATACAAGCCACCGCGTAAGACGTGTCGGATGAACCATCGACGTCACAGACACTATTCAGCAATCGAGGCCGGCTCCTTGGGCAGGTTTCGAAGTTTTCCGGAAGCCAAATAGACCGCTTTTCGCAAACGGTTGATCCCGCCAAGAGGCTGATGCTGAGTGATCCCATGCCAAGGCGTGAAAAACAGTCGCTCGCACTTTTCACGCTGCTCGGGTGAATCAAACGCCTGGGGGGGGATCGTTATCTTCGCGACGCGAATGTAATCGTCCGGCCATTCGGTCGAAGCATTCTCGACCTCCGTGGCCAGATCCAGTTGATCGGCTTCGCGAACTTGAATCGCGAAGTCAAACACAATCGCTTCGCACTTGAGTCGCTTGATCAACGCCGTGCGGAGGTAATTCGGATCATCGACGTCGGGCTGAAGATTACTCCTTGCGACCGGCGACGCACGGAACTTCATCACGCGACCGTCACCGAACAAGAACGGAGCAGCGCTAAAGTACGGATTGTCAGCGGCACTGGCCGGAGGCGGTGAAAAAGCCCCCTGTTCACCGCTGACGCGGTCTGCCTGAATTCGCTGAATGATCTGGCCTGTGCGAGCGGCACGCAACTGCTGTTCGGGCGTGCCGGACTCCCTGCGTATTCTGAAAAAATGTTGCGCCGGTGACGGCTCACCAAAGTGATCGACCAGGACCTGGCTGAGTAATTCATAATCTTCGACGTTAGCAAACGCGAAGGCCGGTTGGTTCACCATCACAAAATCCTGCGTCAACGATCCGTGCAGCGGAAGCAATGATTCGCCTTTCACGCCCATCAGCTTGACCGCCATGCCCCGGCTGCCGTGATGGGGCTTGCCAGTCGGGTCTCGAAACGAATCGGCACCGACTTGGACATCCGCATTCGAGAATCGAATGTAGGCATCGTACGTGGCTCCAGGCTGAAACACACCGATCGCGAGCTCGGGAGGCAAGTCTGAAATCACTTCGAACTTGGCGGTGACGCAACCGTGATCTTTGGGATGCACAGCCCGCAACGTGCGTTTGTTGTCGGAGTATTGCCTCCGCATTCGTTGCTCGGTCAAGGCCACGATATTCTGGATTCCTTCGGCCTCGCCCTCGGGGATCAATTCCAGCTTTGCGGTCGGTTTGCTTGACAACGATTTCATGTATTCGACCAAGCTGTAACGCTCGTCCTCAGTGAAATCTCGCCAGACTCCGTCTTCGAACGTTTGAGTGAATCCTTCGTCTTGGCTCGCTCCGTGACCGTCATGACCCTTGTTGGAATTGCCAACGATCGCATTCCCGGCGTCATCTTCAACGTCGAACCTTGATCCCGTATCGGACTCGCCTGTCACAAATCCAACCTTGACCGGATCGAATTCAAGATTTCCCACCCAGAACGATTTTGAACGCTCGCCAGCCGGAAGTAGCGTCTCATAAAGGTTGGGAACTGACCCGTTGTGGAAGTAGGGTGGACTGGCCCAAATGCCTTCGAGTGGTCGCGAGATATAACCGGTGCCCGCGCCAGCCGGATGCGGCGGGTCCTGATGGCCAGGCAGTAGCCCCACAAGATCGACGCCTTCGGCCGCCGCTCGATTCTTGATGATCTCGCCAACGACGAATCCCAACATCTCTGTCCGCTTAATACGATCCACGTTCCCGAGAAGCGGCTTCAGCGCACCGGTCAGCGCGGTGTTATTGGGAGCTAGATTGATCATGAATTGCGGATCGGTGCGAATTTCTGGAAGAATGTTCAGACGAATCGGAATTCTCCCCGCATCATTCAAAGCAAACTGCCCCCCGTCGTCACGTATCGGGTGACACGACAAACAGTTCCTGGCAAATAGTTGCTTGCCAAGCCGGACTCTGTTTTGATCGAGTTTCCCGAAAACGTCCGCCGGCCAATCGGGCGCGTTGAGCCTTAACAGCAGCTCGTGTTCGAGATTGACCAGATTCCGGAGGCGAACGGTCGAGTCAAACCGTTTCTCACCCGGCTCAAGAGTGTACGCGCCGAAGACGCCCAATACCTCGCCAACGTTTCGCGCTTCCGCGAAGGGGGCCGACGCATTCCACTGTACGTAACCCATTCGCGGCGTATTCCAAAGCGACGGATAGCTCACGGGCGCGTTGGCTTCCCGATGGTTCGACGGTTCCCCGAGCGCCGTTTCGCACACCGCGTTGAGAATCGCACCAAAAGCATCCAGCCGGGCATAACCGTAGGGATGCTGGGCTTGATTGCGGGTGACGAGTCGGTTCACCGCGTCGGCGATTTGGCGAACCTCATTCTCGAAATCGCCACGATTACTTCGGTCGCGACCCAATCTAACCGCAAATCGCTCCAGCTTTTCCGAATCTTGCAGAGTTGCGTTTAGGGCAAGTCCAAGATCTCGCAAGAACGTTTCAATGTCGGCCTGCGACGAGCCCCCGTCGATTCGCAGCGTCGTCGCGCCGTATTTCATCTCGTGCGTGTGACACGCGGCGCAGGTGAGACCAAACCAGGCTTGTTGATCGTTCGGGTAATATTTTTCGTCATACTCCGGGCCCAAGAAAGCCTTCTTGATCCCAAATCGTGTCGAAGCCTGGATCACCTTTTCTTGAGTTGGTGCGAGTCCAGCAATCGCGCTGCCGACCGGATCAACGCCGTCGCGAACGAACCCAACAGGCAAACCATGCGGATTTCGTTTGGTCGGTTCCGCCGGCAGGAAGCCGTACTTACGGATGTTGCCGTCGTCGCGAAACGGCTTGTCCGAACCGGCCTGCTCCAACTGCAGAAACCACTCGAACG
This sequence comes from uncultured Planctomycetales bacterium, assembly GCA_963826795.1. GTDB lineage: Bacteria > Planctomycetota > Planctomycetia > Pirellulales > Pirellulaceae > CAWGYT01. Next base: position 307,928 of record CAWGYT010000004.1, read on the forward strand.
GAATCAGTTGCGAACCTTGAGGCGTGAAATAAAACTCCTCTCGTTGCTCTGAGTCCCAGCCTTGGTCGAGAAATTTGGTCTGGCCCTCAACGGCCGGTGTTTTCGCAATCGTGAAAAGCGCGAGAAAGATGAAGAATCGCATCTGGAGCCCCTATCGGTGACGTGATTGCCATAGAAACCATTATCAAGTATCCACGTCAAGCCAGCCACATTGACGCTGAAACTTTTTCCAAGGTTGTTTGCCTTGGTGGATTTTGCGTCCCTGAGTGTCATGATCTCGGATGACTTGAAGCCGAGTTGCTGCTCGTACATCCGCGCCTGTCCCTGGCGTCGTTCAACCAACGATTCAAGGCAAACTGTACGTGATTCCGGAATTTGTCGATCCCGACGAAATCCCAAAACTGGATGCCGTGCGTCGTGCCATGCCGGTCCGCTCGGTCTAAACAGGTGATGATCCGATCCATGTCGACGCACGCTCGGCGTCAAGTTGCGGTACGGTTGCGGTTAGGAATTCGGACGACTCAGGGGCGTGCCCCGGCGACGGCGGAAGCAATTCTCGACGCGGGCTCCCATTCAAGCCGATCGACGTGACTCCATCCTTCTTGAAAGGCACGATCCACGGAATGGGTATACTGAATACAGTCGAGCCGATGATTCTCGTGAGAAATGAGGCAGGGATAGTAGGCGGTGGGCTGGAAACCAAGTCGCTCCAAGGCGAGCTGTAGACCAATTCCATCGCCACGAACATCGACGACAATCGTTATCTGACCGCTTCGTTCCCGTTGCACGTGATCGACAAAGCCTGCGACAAGTTCGGCTTGGAATCCTGTCTCAAGGGTGCGCGAGTCCAGAATACGAGCGCGCTGATCGAGTCCGTCCCAACTGACGCACATACAGCAGACAGGCTCTTCGTCCAGGTGACCCACGTAGTACCGCTTCTCGAAACGCTCTCGGTTCCGATCCGTGCCGACCAGTCGCTCGAGGCCGACGACGCTCGACAAGTCGCGCCGAGTTGCCGACCACGATGCCAACAGCCTCTTTCCATGTTCATCATCCCTCACAACCTGCAATCTCGAGCGAGGAGCCGCCGTTGCCGAAGACGCATTGGACAGGACGATCGGTGATGCGTCCGTCGGTGCCTGGGAGGCAATTGCGCTGGTTTCGGCAAGCGTCCAGTCGATGGTTTCCCCAAAGCTGCAACGACAGGCGGCCAGGACTTCCGTCGCAAGATTATGGACCTTCGCAGTGGTACGGAATTCGCGGGGTACTCGTGCCGTTGATCTCCGAGCCATCTCGGGAATAAGTCCCATCAGCAACATCGATTCGTGCGCCAACGGGCGTAATGTGGGCGAACGGTTCGAAACCAATCGGGACGAAGTCGCACCGCCGCAAGACGCGCCATCCGCCGGAGTTCGCGGTCCGCGTTTCACCAATGATGAATTGAACGGCCGGACCGATCGAATTTAGCAAGTGCCGGAATAACTTTCCGGCGATCCCTTGTCGGCGCACCGTGGCATCAACGACCAGGCCAAAGCTTTCGGCGACTTGGTCCCGGGGGCCACCGATATTCAAGACGACACCCACGGACGCCAGCACACGCTGCTCGGAGGCCGCGATCACCCAGTGGAAGGACGGGTCGCGGACCGCCTCGATCAGCCAATCGGGATCGAAGAATTGAGGGAATGGATAACGACTGCAAGCCGCTCGCTCGCCAGTACCGTATTCCTGCCGATAAAGGCGCCCGATCCGCTCCACATCCGCGGGTATTGCCAGGCGATATTTGATCAACGGGTCGCGCATCGTAGGCCATCACGTTGGCGGAGCTAAGGTTTGCGTCCCACGATCGTCGCGCAATTGCCCAGATGCGAGTCGGTCAACGACACGTCGCGAAAACCGGCCCGACGGAGTAGCTCGACAATGTCCTCGGCAAATAGCCGTCCTGACTTTTTTCTGGGATCAAGTTCGTTGTTGATCTGAAACACTCGAGTTTTGTGTTCGCTTAGTGATTCACGCAAGCCTTTTTTATCGAGGATTTCATCCACTCGATCTAGCAGTGGCTGCAGCTCGAAGCATCTCTTCGGTTCGGTTATGATCAGCGTTCCGCCGGGTCGCAAAATGCGCAGGGCCTGCTGAAACGCCGCCTCGGGATGTTCCATATCGTAAAGAGCCAGAAGTATGCTGACACCGTCGAACGACCCAGAATCGACTCGGTTACAGACTTCGGCGTTTTCTTCAAGCACGCTTAGATTGGACGCGGAATCACCATTGACTTTGCACCTTAGCCACTGAAGCATGGCCCAACTGATGTCGAGGGCAAGCACGCGGCGACCATGCTGCAGGAGACGGATTGCAACATTTCCGGTGCCGGCCCCGAGATCGGCCACGCGCTTGCACTCTCCGCCGGACAATGCCGACACGTGTCGGTCGACCACTTCGGTGTAAAAATCCATTTCCAAAAGCACTTTGTCATAGCTAATCGCGTACAATTCCCACGCAAGTTCATGGCGCAGAAGTTGGTTGAGTTCCCGGTAATAGGTCGTCGCGCCGTGCAGTTTGACAAGTCGACAATAGACGACGATCCCCAGCGGCAGGCCGGAGGAGTAATCGATCAAGCAAATGCCCGTGTTCGTCAGCTTGGCGGGTCCAAATTCCGGGGTTGCAATTTCTGCTTCCGAAGTCCCGAAGACGTCATCGGTTTTCAACTTGACCTTGTGCAGTCCCTGTTGAGAGGCTGTGAACAGCGGGCTTGGTAGCAGCCTGCCCGGAAAGATCCCATTCGTCTTGTCTGACCACTCCCGCACATGAACGCCTCGTGAGCCGCGTACGTAGTCTCCCAAGAGCAGGTCCATGGCGAGGTTAAAATCAGAGATCTGCCCCTTAGCGTTTATGCAGAACTGGGGAGAATCACACCATTTGGACTCGCGGCTGAGTTGCATGCCATCATCGCCTTATCTCGGTTTGCGTTTGATTAGGCGCACGGATAAGCGCACGAGTTGGCTTAGTTGGGGATCATCCTGCCCGGGAACGAGCGACTTGAGTCTCACGCCGGCGTAGGCTTCCAGATAGTTAAACTCGTCCGGAAAATCCGATAGACCGGGCAATAGCACGGGAATGACGGCTGTCCCGTGTCGGACTGCCAAATTGATGGCATTTTGAATTTCGAATGCGCTTTGCCATTTCCCGACACCCTCTTTGCCGATGGCGACCAGGATCTTGTCCGATCGCGACATCGCACCACTCAACATGGCCGCCAGAGGGCCCGGTTGGATGTTGTCTTCGTCGAACCAAACACTGATTTCGCTGAGACGCAAGGCGCGACAAAGCTCTCGTGCAAGCGGCTTGTCGGCGCTGTTATGTGCCAGGAAGACGTCATACCGCTCGTGCTCATCGAGTCGGAGGAATCCACTGAGTGGATCGGCCGGCAACACCAACTTGCTCTTGAAAATCTTTGACGCGTCGCTTCCCATCTCCTCGGTAACGGGTGAGATCTCAAGATAGAGGACACTCAGATGGATGTATCGGGCATCTTCACTGTTACTGACGATGATCGGCAAGAACGCTCGGCCGTTGTAGGCAGCGTTCGGATGACGGTCAAAAACAATCGGATAATTGGCCCAGAGCATCGTTTCCGAATTATTCCCTAGCCGTAGACCAGTTAGCTCGCCGATAAGCTTCCCCTGCTCTTCCAAGAAACATTGGAACTGGGGCCTCCAAACGAATCGCTTCAGGTCCTCGATCAGCTCCGACACATCCACATCAACAATGCTGCCTTCCCGACCAAAGAACAGCGGGGCATCCGACGAGTGGGCGACACATGGACACGCTTGTGTGATCTTCTCAAAACGAAACTCGGCAAAGGGGTGCGGTCTGAATCGCGGCGTCCCGCCGTATACCTCGCCTAACGAGTCACGCCGTTCGTCCAGGCTCTTCTTCGCCTCTCCCAACGCTTTCTCAATATCGTCGATGAACTTGATGCGGTTCCGGCCGCCTGCCTCGAACGCGCCGTCAAAATCGAGGGTTCGGACCAGATCACAGCCTCCCTGACCAACCAATTCTTCGACAAGAGTCCGCAACTCGCTATCGGCCTCGTCAGTGGCGAGCAGCAAAATCGTTTGCCGCCGAAACGCCGCGCGATAGCCAGCGGCCATCAACGCACCGTACTGAGCACTCTTGCTGGTCATGCAAGCAACCAATAGGTCGGCTGAGCAAACCGGGTTCTCTTCGACAGGCAAGTCGAATCGGAGTTGCTCCTGCATCGACAGCTCCACGCCATACTTCGCGCACGCCAATTTCAGCGCTTCTTGGATAAAGCGATTTGGGACGCCACCGGCATCAATTGATGACAAGAGTACGCAATTCATTTCATCGACACTCCGCGCGCAAGTCGGTTAAACGCCGAAAGGTTATTGTGATTGGGTTTGAGCTTGAGATCAACTGTCCGTCTGTAAGCGAACGCATCGCCGCGGTGAATGACCGCAAGACTCTCCCTGCCGAAAACGTTTCACTAAGTTGCCGCAATGAGCGCGGGAAGACCCCGGATATCGCGCACCAGGTTTCTCGCCGGATCGTCGCGTAGGCATCGCAACAGGTCGTTTGTGAACGTAGTTGCCGCAAGCGTGCAAATCCTTGCGGACCCGTCAATACGAGCGGTTAGGCTGTCGCGGGCCAACACGGCTTCGGTTTCGACGCCGATTATTCAGTAGATCCCGCAGTCATGTCCTTGCGACAAGTAGGGCATTGACCCGCTGCGACACTATTCGCCCAGCGTGTATAACTGCGGAAGATTCCTAGGACGATAGCTGGAATCTTCCTCGAGCTTCTTGGCAACCGATTCGTGCAGAACGGCGCCTTCTGGCAAAGTCCGCCGGCGATATCGGTTCGGCGGAAACCACCTCAGACGTTCCGGATCTGAATCGTGGTCCCATTGTTTGCGTGGAAGCCACTCTAAAGCGTGCCATAGGCCTTCCGTTGAGTTGTGGGCTGTCGCTCGTACGTCGGGCTGCGAGATTCCCTTGCCTGCCATTGACCGACCCAAGAAGAAATCTTTCTGGTTTTCTTCGAACAAGCATCCGTTTTGCTCAGCTTCCTTGAACATCCACTCCAGCGCGATTTTTGCGAGGCCACTTTCCTTTTCAGGGTAGCCACCACCGACATCCGCATGGGCACCAGCAAACCAAAGCTGCTTGAAACTCACGTGCTGGCTTGCGGCTCTAGGGCGAAACAGGTTTGGCTGAAAACATGCACGATGCTCGTCAATTGAAACGGCATGCCGCACGTGATCGACGGAAGGGTTGTGGGCCGAAAAGGGAACCGTCCTCAGATTCCAAATCCATCCGAATGAGCTGACGGTGTCCCACGCACCGATGAAGTGAACCCTGGCTGGCTTGTTGATCGCGAACGACTTCTTAAATCGATTCCCGGACTCGAACCTCTTGCCGATTGGCAGACGCCGGTCATCATCGGCATAGATCGCCCAGGCAAGTCGGGCAAGTCCGTCCAGCTCGGGGCGTACAAGCCCGAGAAAGTGAATCATGCCGGCCAATGCGCGGACCGTGTAGGCACCTCGACTGAACCCAAACAGGTAGATCCTGTCTCCGGGCTCGTACGTACCAGTAAGAAAACGATACGCTTCACAAACATTTTCACGGACGCTTCGGCCGATTGCCATATCCAGCCGTTTGCTGACCTGTATCCCAACGGTTGTCAATTTTGTTGGATCAGCGAGAGTGCCGACTCCCGAGTCATAATAGGCGATTTGGGTGCCGGTGCGCTGCAAAGATCGGTACAGCCGGAGAACGTTGGTCGAGTCACATGTAACGTCGTTACTGGTTCCGTCACAGCAGATGACTAGATTCTTGCTCATCCCGACGCACAGGGTCCGAAAATAGGGAAACGAGGGGGCACGTCGCGAGTGCACCGAATGGCGATTGCGTTCACCCAAGTGCGCGTGTCGCCATGTGACCCGTGAAATTGCCGCAGTTCCGGCACACGACAACTCTACCGATTCTTCTTCCACGGCACAAACAGAAAGCCAAAATGTTCTCTCTGATAGCGCTGCGACTTGTTGCGGCCAAGGAGCGACAACGCGTACTCCATCGCAATACGGACAAGCCCACTGGCCCGCCCCAGCCCCCTACGGAGTGTGCCGCCGAGATGCTCGATTCAAGCGACTCGGCCTTTGAGTTCTTTGCGAGTAGTCGGCTCGCGCTTGCCGGCGGCCCTTTGTGGTCTGATACTGGACACCGCTCGATACGTCTGCGACGAGCCCAGTGCTTTTTAGACTAGCCACAAGAAGAATCGTACGACGACTGCTCGCCACGTGTCCCATCGGCTGCAATCGTCGACTCGGTAAGTTCCTGAGGTGTTGAATCGGGCTTGAGGTCCGAAGTCGCGACTAGTGTTCGAACGTCAACATCCGTCACGGACTGCGGTCGCCCTTCGATCAACCCTGTAGTTGCATAAAGGATTCATTGCGAGTGTGAGTTGGACTGAGAAAACCAGGGGTCATCGAACTTGCGATCGCTTGTTGCTGGATCTCACATCCGGTGAGTCCAATGGCACCGGGAGACGAGGCTCCGCCGAGCCGCAGGAGCGGCGACGCTGTCAAGGAAGACTGCAGCAGGAGCTTCCCCCTCGGCCGAAGGCTAGAGTTCACCAGCAGTTTTTCGGCAACGCTGGCAAGAAAAGGTCAACTCCCCCCCGCACAAAAGGTCAACGCTAATAAAGGTAAGTCTTAAAAAGGAAATCGAAGAAGAAGAAAAATTCGTTTGGAGTCTGACAAATGGATTCTTGGGACGCCATCGGGACCCAGACCTGCAACGCATCGTCGACAGGGCAGCACAAGAGGTCGAGAATCGCGTTCGCCAGGCGGCCTAGAGTGCTACCAAGGCTTCAATTCGTCGAGAAGGTGCGACAACGCAACGGCTCGAATGTTGTTCGCCATATCGAACGAGTGCTCGCCCGCATGAACAACGAATAGTCGTTGAAGTTTCAGGTCTTCCAAAGCCGTTCGCATCGAGGGCGTAATGCTTGGAGCCGAAGTTCGTTTCACTTTAAAGCCCCATCGCTTCCGACCGCGAACGACTAAGAGGTCGAGTTCCGCTCCCGCATGCGTGGCCCAGAAGTAACACTCCTCCGGTCGCACTTCGAGTCGAGCAGCAACCTGAGCGATGACAAATCCTTCCCATGAGGCACCTAGCTTGGGATAGGCTTCGACATCCGCCATCGTCTTGAGACCAAGCAGCGTATGCAGCATGCCGCTATCCGACAGGTAGACCTTGGTTGACTTGACCTGTCGCTTTTTGAGGTTTTCGTGCCACGGTTGAAGTTGCCGGACGACGAACGCAGACGACAAAATATCGAGATAGTTCCGCACGGTATTATCGGCTACACCGAATGAGCGACCGAACTCCGAGGCGTTCCAGACCTGACCATGGTAATGGGCCAGCATCGTCCAAAACCGTCGGAGCGTCGTTGCACTCACTTGAATTCCTAACTGCGGAATGTCACGTTCCAAGAACGTGGTGATGAACTGCTGACGCCAGGTCTGACTCTTCGCATTCGACGATTCCAGAAAGGAACGAGGGAATCCACCGCGAAGCCACAGCTCGGCGTGATTTTTGATGCCGACTTCCTGGAGTGACAATCCGTCGAGTGGGTAATAAGCGATGCGACCGGCGAGCGTTTCGTTCCCCTGCCGAAGCATTTCTGGCGATGCACTTCCCAAAATAAGAAACCGTGTGCGAATCGGGCGGCGGTCGGCGAGCACCCTCAGCAAGGGAAATAGGTTGGGCAGTCGCTGGATTTCATCCAGGACGACCAACCCTTTCAGCGGAGCCAGGGCCAGCTCCGGGTCCGCCAAACGGCCCAGGTCCGATTGGCGCTCCAAGTCGAAGGTGTGAGCGGGCTGTTTCCGGGCTTTCTGAAGCTCCCGAGCCAGCGTCGTTTTGCCGACCTGCCTGGCCCCCAGGATTGCGACCACGGGGAATTGCTTGAGTAGGCTGGTCAAACGCTTGAGGTGTTCCGTGCGACGTATCATGCCTGTAGAATACCTTGAAAAATGGCAGGTGACAATCGAGATTTCAAGGTGTAGAATGCGGCGGTGGGCTCGAAGCCCGGCTACGGGCATCCAGCTCTACCGGCATGGGCAACTTGGCGGTGACGAATCCGCCCTCTTAGCCTGGTGGTGAGCCAGGTGATCCGGCGGCGAAAAGCTTGCGACCATCATCTCCACTGACTACTTGGATGTATCCACTCGACCTAACCAGACGGTCTACGTTCCGTTTAGCTCGCCGGTCGTCCGAGGGGGCCCGGTGCGTCGTGCTCAGTCGCTGAGGTCGCCGAGTACATTCGAGTTCATGCGTGCCGGCCGGGAGGGTGGGCCGTCAAGTCGAGATCTGAGTTGCAAGGAGGGTTGCGGCGGAGTTGCAGGGACGGAGATACTACCTGGCGTTCCAGGAGGTCGTCTGTTTACCAGGAGGTGTCCCATGCCGAGCTCTCCGCGCCGAACCGTTGTCTCTCAGGGGGAAGTGGGCGTCTATCACTGCTGGAATCGCTGCGTGCAGCGGGCGTGGCTCTGCGGTCAGGATCCGGTGACGGGGATCAACTACGAGTCTCGTCGCGAGGTGATCGAGGAGGTCGAGCGGCAGCTGGCCGGCTTGTTTGCGATCGACATTGGCTTTCATGCCGAACAGGCCAACCACCTCCACCTGATCCTCCGCACGCGTCCGGATCTGGCGGCGACCTACAGCGACGACGAGGTACTGCGGCGCTCGTGGATCGTGGCGCGGCTGAAACGAACGGGAAACAGCCAGATCGAGGAACCGACCGACGAGCAGCTCGAGCAGCAACGCCGCACACAGGACGTCGACAAGTTGCGGCGGCGTTTGGCGGATGTCTCGTGGTACATGGGGACGCTTTGCGAGCATCTCGCGCGGCGCTTTAATCGAGAGTCCGGCACCAGCGGCACCTTCTGGGAACATCGCTTCGGCTGCCGGAGTCTGGAAGACGAAGCGGCCTCCATTGCGACACGACCGACTGAGATTGCTCGTGGGAACGTGGGCGCTCTCGGTTTGCTGTCTAAGGCTGGATCAACGGCCGCCGACGTCACGTGGAGGAGCCGGAGGCAAACGGTCTGAAGTCTGCCTCTCCTGCCACCGCCGATTAGTCCGTCTCGGTCTCGGTCTCCGAAAATCCAATCTTAGACCGTCTGGCTTTCTTGTCTGGCTTTCTTCTTGTGTGCGTTAATTGCGCAAGCACGGTTCTACGAGGGGCGGCCGACAACACGAGTATGGTTGAGATATTGTGACACCGCCGGGAAACCAGGCGGCAACAGCCAACACAAACAACAACCTGCAGCTCGGTGAGGGAGCTGTCTACCCCAGCGTTGCAGAAAAACTGCTTTGTGGCCAAGCCTTCGGGAGGGCGAAGCTCCTGCTGAGCCTTCTTTGACAGCGTCTTCCGCTCCTGCGGCTCGGCAGGAGCCTCGCCCTCCCGGTGCGCCTGGATCTCACCGGATGTGAGATCCAGCAACAAGCGATGGCAAGTTCGAAGACCCCTGGTTTTCTCAGTCCAACTCACACTCGCAAAGAATCCTTTATGCAACTACAGGGTCTACTCACCCAATAGCTCGTCTTCCAATCGTGCGAGGCGTTATAGCTTATCGGCCGTCGATTCACGCCATTTAGTCATGTTGACGGTAAGGGAACCAATCTTCATAATCCTGCAAACTCCATCATTGTGTCGACGAAGGACTGTTCATGCATGAGCTCGTAGTGATCTCGGGCCCCGATCGAGGGCGGACGTTTCGGCTCGACGAAGGCCAAACCCTTGTCATCGGACGGGGACAGGCAAGTGACACGAAGATCAACGATCCCAGTATGTCGCGGATTCACTGTCGCGCCATGGTCGATGGTGGCTCGGTGAGTGTGGTGGACGCAGGCAGCTCAAGCGGCATCGTCTCGAACGGTGCCAAAGTGGAAAGCGTCACGTTGCAGCCGGGTGACGTCATTCAACTGGGCGATACCAAGCTTCGGTATCAGCTTGAGTCGGCGGTGGAAGCGACGACTCTGGGTGGCAATCAGTTGTTCGGAAAGCCTAAACCCAAACCCGATGTGGCGCCCCTGCACGAACTCGTTGGCGAATCGTTTCACTCATATCGGCTGGACCACATTATCTCGAGTGGCAATTCCGGGATGGTCTTCAAGGCAACTGACACAGAAAAGGAACGCGTTGTCGCCGTCAAAGTCTTGACCCCGGACGTGACCGGAAGTGACGAACAGAAAGAACGATTCGTGCGGGCCATGAAGACGATGATGCCGATTCGACATCCTAACATCGTCCGCATTTACAACGCTGGCAAGAAAGGTCCCTATTGCTGGGCAGCGATGGAGTATGTGGAAGGCGAGAGCCTTGCTGATGTCATCGACAAGATTGGCGTGCAGGGAATGCTGGATTGGCGGGACGTCTGGCGCGTCGCCATGCATATCGGTGGAGCGTTGCAGGAGGCGGATGAACACCAGATTATTCATCGTAACGTGACGCCCACCAATCTACTCCGGCGCGATCGCGACAAGGTCTGTCTGCTCGGCGACTTGATGCTGGCCAAAGCCCTGCAAGGAGCACTCGCTAAACAAGTCACTCAGCCCGGTCAATTGGTCGGCGATGTTCCCTATATGTCTCCCGAGCGAACTCGAGTTGATGCCGAAGTCGACGGACGAGCGGACATGTATGGTCTGGGGGCGACCTGTTATGCCTTGCTGACGGGACGGCCACCGTTCCAGTCGGACTCACTTCCGGAACTGATTCGCATGGTACGGCAGGACGAGCCGAGGAAGCCGAAAGAGGTTCAGATGTCGATCAACGAGATGTTCCAGGATGTCGTGCTCAAGATGCTTGCCAAAGACCCTGCGGACCGATTCGACTCGCCGAGCACTCTCTTGCGTGATTTGGAGCGTATTGGGAAGTTCAATGGACTTAGTGAGGAGTAAAAGCAGGAAGTTCACTAATGCCGAATGAATCGTCTCCCTCCCGCGACTCTCGACTCGAACGAGTCATCGCTGAATACCTGCAACAAGTGGAAGAAGGTCACGCGCCCTCGCAGGATGACCTGCTGCAGGCCCATCCCGAGCTGGCCGATTCGCTGAAGGCATTTTTTGCCGACCATCGGCGGATGCGAGATTTGGCGGCACTGCCCGACCTGGCCCAGGACGATGCCACGCTGCCGCCGTCGTCGTCGCCAGCGGACTCTGGCAATGCAGATGACGATGCGACCATCTCGCCGACTCGTCGTGCTGATGCCCCGGCGGTCGGCACGCGTGTGCGCTACTTCGGCGACTATGAGTTGCTGGAGGAGATCGCCCGCGGCGGGATGGGCGTGGTCTACAAGGCGCGGCAGACGAAACTTAATCGCATTGTCGCGCTGAAGATGATTCTCTCCGGCCAGCTTGCCGGTGAAGAAGACGTTCGGCGTTTCCATGCCGAAGCCGAAGCGGCCGCTCAGCTTGACCATCCAGGCATCGTGCCGATCTTCGAAGTCGGCGAACACGAGGGGCAGCATTACTTCTCGATGGCGTTCGTCGATGGTGGCAGCCTCGCCGACAAAATCAAAGATGGTCCGTTGCCTCCTCGCGAAGCCGCCGAGTACGTCAAGAAAGTCGCCGAGGCCGTGGCGTACGCACACAGCAAAGGGGTGATTCACCGCGACCTCAAGCCCGGCAACATCTTGCTTGACCCGAATGGTGAACCGAAGGTGACCGACTTTGGTTTGGCGAAGCGAGTGGAAGGGGATAGTGGACTGACCGCGACGGGACAAATCCTTGGCACACCAAGTTACATGCCGCCGGAACAGGCGTCGGGGAAGACGGAAGAGGTGAAGGAAGCATCCGACGTGTATTCACTCGGGGCGATTCTCTATGCGTGCCTCACCGGACGACCGCCATTTCAAGCCGCGAACGTAATCGACACTCTGATGCAGGTACTCGAATCGGATCCTCCGGACCCTCGACAACTGAATCGCGCCATAGCGCGAGATGCGGAAACTATTGCCCTTAAGTGCCTGCAGAAGGATCCACTGCGCAGGTACGCAACAGCGCAACTCCTGAGAGATGAACTGGATCGTTATCTACAAGGCAAGCCAATTCTGGGCCGTCGAGCGAGTTTGACCGAACGTACGTGGCGATGGTACATGCGTAATCGACTCGTGGGATCGCTCGTGCTAATTATGATATTGGGACTCCTTATAGGGCAATTGGTACTTGCTGCGTCGGTCCTGTGGGCAACGCGTCGTTCCTCCGAAATCATTAGTCAGCTTACTGATGAGCTTGTCGAATCCCGGAGAGTGCAACGAGAAGCTGAACAATTAAGGCAAGACACCGCGGTCGATTTGAGGCGATTGAGCCAAACCGCGATTGCGGTCCTCGCGCCAATACCAGAGCCAGACCGAACAGCGGACCAATGGAGCTCATTGGGACAGTGTTATTACTATTCGGGCAAGACTCGAATGGCGCTAATTGCACTGAGAAGGTCCATTGCTATTTATGGCGACACGGGTCCCTCACTGGAAGAAGGCCCACGATGGTTCTATTTGACGATGGCACTCAGCGGTGAAGGCCGAACGGAAGATGCAATCGACTATTATCTTAAGCTGGTCGAGCTCGTTGACGAATCGTCCAGTTCGCAAAACAAGCCCGATCACGCACGACTCTTGAGGGTGACCAAAAATGTCCTCATTAGTAGGCATCGTAATAGCGCCGGGTTCGCTGCAATGAATAACGATTGGTTCGCAGCTGCGGCTGAATGCACGTATTTGCTGATGATCGACCCCGAGGATGACAATGCACGGGAACGCATGTTTACATATCGCGATAGGCTGCGCGAATCCGATCCACAGCTTCTGAAAGACTTGCCGAGCCTTGTCGACGAATGATGATGACCGGACCGGGAAAAGTGGACGGACCAGGAAAAGGTGACGCGACTCATACTGAGGGTCACGCGGTCTTTGCCGGAGCTTTTCTTCAGTGATCGAAATCGGCAAGACTCCATCGGCAAGTGAATGTACCGATTGGGTCGCGAAGGTCGTACCGAAAACGAGATGCGTCGCCGTTCCGCCTCTCAACGTATAATGCCACACGATGGAACAGAGGAAACCGTGATGAGAGTCGACGATCCAAACCGCCTTCAGATGCGGCTTTACGCAACCGTTCTATTTCTCATCTCAGGTGTTGCGACAGTCTCTCTTGTCCTGATGGTCTGCAAGAGCGTCGCCATGGCGCAGGGGTGGATCATTAGTCTCAGCTCGCCATCATTCGAACAACTCGCGATCGCGTTCGGCACTGCTCTGATTTCGGGGCTGACGGGCTACGGTCTCTGGCACTGTCGCCGGTGGGCGCAGATTGCGTTGACGGTACTGTTGTGCGGCTTCTTGCTTGCGAGCTATCCGAGCATGGCGATTGCCATTTTGCCAATCGCGCTGGTCATCTGGAATCATCATCGCGAGAGGAAACGTTGGCAGTCGGCTGTGGATCGATTGGATCAGGCGATCGATTCAACAGCCATGCGAGAACATCACTCGACAATCGCCAACCTGATTCAAGCTGGCGAGCAGGTTCAGGCTGTCAGCGCGTATCGGGAGGCCGCGGGCGTCAGCTACGATGTCGCAGTCGACGTCGTTCGCAACTGGAATCGTCGTCCGTGCTTGGCAAAACTGGATTTGCTTGCAGGAGTGCTTGAGCGGTCGTCGAACGGCGAACGCTGACAAAGCAGATGTGTCGATCCTGTTACCGTCGTTGCGACGACCGAAGCCGCTTGCACCGTCGACAATTCAAGACTCGATGGCTGCGTAGATAGTAACTCGCGATCGGCGCGCAAAATGGGCCGCGGTTCGGTGTCTAACACAGAGTCAGTCGAACTCACTCACTCAGGGAACCGTTCGCATGTCAGACGAACCATCATTGCTACCGTCGGATGACGCGACGATCGCACCGCACACTCAGGCGGATGCGTTATCGATTGGCACGAAGGTCCGTTATTTCGTGAACCAAAGGGGACATTCCTTCACCGCTTGGCAGAATACACATTCCAGGCGGATCCCTTCACCACGATTTGGGCTTGACCAACTCCTCATATCGCGCCGACTGCTAAGCAGAAAAGCCATGTCCCCTTTCGCACCTTACACATCCGTCCACTGTCGGTTATCACCCGATCACGAGCGGCCGGTTTCAACTCGATCACTGACACGACCTTTCTCGAACACTCGCGGCCCATTCGCCAGCAAGAGATTCTCGGCATGTCAAGCACTCAGAAAAGACCGTGGTACACTCTCCATCCGCTGGCGGGAATCTTTTGGGCGACGTTCTTGGGCGGCATCCTCGGCGGATGTATCATCATGGCGATAAACTACTCAAGAATGCAGAGGATTCTCACCGCCGCGGCAATGGTGATTGTCGGGCTTTTGAGCTCTCTCCTTGTTTACCTGCTTCTCACTTTGGCACAAATGTCATGGGGGCCCGCTGGACTATTGAATCTTCTACTCGTGTCGGCTGTCCAAGCTTTTGCGTAGACAGGCGTGGGGACATCGCCGATTTTATCCGCAGTTGAGGCAGTTTGGGGTGTGGTTCGCGAATGGGCATTGGCACCCATGCATACACCGACAAACCGTCCTTCCCCAGTTTGCGTCAATTGCGCGGAAAATCGAGAATGTCCCCGATGGCCCTCCCGCGAGGGAAACGAATATCCCGATGCGTGGACGACAAACGAATTTGACGACGGCTATCGTCGACAACGCCCTCTTAGAATTCCGCGTCGAGGCATCCGGCAACACTTGAGGCGCCCCACGGGACATCGGCAACGGTCAGTGTTGGCGACGCCACAACACATGGGCGCACATCCGTGGACTGCGGACAATGGGCTTGGCATTTCCTCGGTGGAGGGCGACGGAGTTGCGACCTGCGGGACCACATCCGCAAACGTCTCCCCTAATCGCAATTCATCCATACTAAAGCTCCCTGTGGCATAGATTGTCAGTCCCGCAATTTCATCGAGCGTCATTTCCTTGACGGCATCCGCCTGATCGGGCTCGGAGCCACCCACGGCGGGATTCAGATAGAGTTGGAATACGTCGTTCGCTTTGTCAGAGAATTGACACTTTACGACAATCAGCACCTCGGTCCCAGTGACGACCGGCGTCGATGCGACCACCGGAGATGGACCTCCGCGATCCTCCATCGCGTAATGTTCAATATCACCGGCACCCGGCTTGCCCACAAAAAGTTCTGGTTCCGCGTCACATTCCAAAACCAGACCAAAAAAACCGTTGTAAGCCCCTTCATGCAATTCGCCCTCGGGACGCAATAGAAAGCTCAGATAGCGAATTGTCCCGTCCTTGCCCATGGCTTCTTTGAGATCGCGAGTCAGTCCCGAAATCTGAGTAGCCGAAGTCGCCGCCATACGGTTTCCACTGGTGATCAACTCGGCTCGCTCTAGCGACGACTCTGCAACCTGGAAGCTTTCATTCGTGCGGGCATTGTATCCGCCTTCTCGCCAGGGCCCCGAGAAGCCGATACCTCCGTCGGCTCCGATCAAACCATCATGGTCGGTCGGATAGTCGAACCCTTCATAGGCCGTCAAGTCGGCATGTAAGCTTCGTGTTGTGAGCACAGAGATGACACAAATGACAAGTGCAAGCCGCTCGATCATGTTCGAATTCCCGGTTGTCGAATGAATGGTCTTGTAATGTGATGGTCCAGTAAGCCGCATTGAGGCGTTCTGTTGGCGCAGGTTGTCGCGGCAGTGCTTGGATTCAGCGGCACCATCATGAAGAAGTAGCTGCCAACCACATCGCGAGAGTCTCGCAGGGGCGACGCTGGATTCCTCGCGAGCCAACGGCCTAATACAGCGGCTTTCCGAGCCTTCCAAGGTAACCCCCGATTTTAGATTTTACACCTTGAGGAGCTGCGCGGGGTCAGATCAATTTGTTATTTCTAACGACCGGTAAAAGGGGACGCAACTCATCCTGAACTTCACGCAGTTTTGCTCGAGCGTACTCCTCCGTTTTCGAGCGCCGGGACATTCCACAATTTCGTGGCAGTCTGCGTAGTCTAGTGGCACGTCCGCGTCACCGTTTTCTTTTGACGGAGAGTCTGAATCCCGCCGCTTGCGTGCAGAATTGGTAATGTCCCCTAAGGGCATATTCGAGGCCGATCGATAGCCTTGCGGACTAATCGCGCGCCCTGAATCCAATCGGCTGGCATCTGCGATAGTCTCGGTGACTGACGCTCTGCTGCAATTCAGCTTAGTCTGATGTGGAATCTCGCGCCTCACCTGCGCACAATAGTCGACGAAATGGAATCTAACAAGTTGTCCCAACTCTCGTCCGCAAAGCATGCGAGTCCCTGATGCCAAATGAATCGTCTCCATCTCGCGACTCTCGACTCGAACGAGTCATTGCCGAATATCTGCAGCAGTTGGAAGCAGGTCACGCGCCGTCGCAGGATGACCTGCTGCAGGCCCATCCCGACTTGGCCGCTTCGCTGAAGGCATTTTTTGCCGACCATCGACGGATGCGAGATTTGGCGGCGCGGCCCGGCCTGGCCCAGGACGATGCCACGCTTCCGCCGTCATCGTTGCCAGCGGACTCTGGCAATGCAGATGACGATGCGACCATCTCGCCGACTCGTCGTGCTGATGCCCCGGCGGTCGGCACGCGTGTGCGCTACTTCGGCGACTATGAGTTGCTGGAGGAAATCGCCCGGGGCGGGATGGGCGTGGTCTACAAGGCGCGGCAGACGAAACTTAATCGCATTGTCGCCTTGAAGATGATTCTCTCGGGCCAGCTTGCCGGTGAAGAAGACATTCGGCGTTTCCATGCCGAAGCCGAAGCGGCCGCTCAGCTCGACCATCCAGGCATCGTGCCCATCTTCGAAGTCGGCGAACACGAGGGGCAGCATTACTTCTCGATGGCGTTCGTCGACGGCGGCAGCTTGGCCGACAAAATCAAAGACGGACCGTTGCCTCCGCGCGAAGCGGCCGAGTACGTGAAGAAAGTGGCCGAGGCCGTGGCCTACGCACACAGCAAAGGGGTGATTCACCGTGACCTCAAGCCGGGCAACATTTTGCTCGACTTGAATGGTGAACCCAAGGTGACCGACTTTGGTTTGGCGAAGCGAGTGGAAGGGGATAGTGGACTCACCGCGACGGGGCAAATCCTTGGTACACCAAGTTACATGCCACCCGAGCAGGCGTCGGGGAAGACAGAAGACGTAAAGGAAGCCGCCGACGTCTATTCGCTGGGTGCGATTCTGTACGCGCTCGTCACCGGACGACCACCGTTTCAAGCCGACAATCCGATCGACACGTTGATGCAGGTGTTGGAGAGGGAGCCGGTTTCGCCTAGCACGTTGAATCCGCAAATACCTCGAGACCTTGAGACTATTTGCTTGCAGTGCCTCAGCAAGGAACCGAAAAAACGGTTCCGCTCGGCAAAACAACTCGGCGACGAACTGCAGCGATTTATCAATGGCGAACCCATTCTGGCGCGTCCGATCGGGAAGCTCGAGCGAACCTGGAGATGGTGCCGACGCCAGCCCGTTGTGGCCAGCCTAATCGCGACGGTCGCGATCTCGTTGCTTGTCGGTTCGACTGTATCGACCTTCTTCGGGATCGCATCCCGACAAGCCGCGATCTTGGCCACCGAGAACGAACGCGAGGCGATTACCGCCAAGAATCAGATGGAGTCCGAGCGAGATCGGGCGAATCGGGCGAATCGGCAACTCGAAGCGGCTAATGATCAACTCCAAGCAGCACTGGCCCATTCAAATTATCTGCTGGCGCTGGCACGCTGGAATGAGAATCGCGTTTCGGAAGCCATTACGTATCTTCAAGCGATTCCCGAGGATCGTCGTCGATTCGAGTGGTACTTGGCGCGAAACCAATTCCGCGGTGGTTACGCAACCTACGGAAACGGGGCATCGGCCATCACAAGCGTTGCCTTAAGCTCCGACGGCACGCAAGTCTTCACTGGTAATGCTCTCGGTGAACTCATGGTGCGAGACGCCGAATCGGGCGCCGAACTGAACCACTGGAAGGTCGGCGAGGGTGCGGTCACTCGCGTTGCATTGAGTCCCGATGGTTCTCGTGTCCTGTCGCGGGTGGGAACGATCCTACGTCTGTCGGACGCACGATCCGGAGCAGAACTCGCGACGCTTGAGGGATTCGCAGCGGGATTCCAACCAGCTTTGAGCCAAGATCATGCCCGGATTGCAGGGAGCGTGCTCATGGACGAGCTGCGAAATCTGGATCCTCAAGCGTTCGTGAGGCAGTTGCAAGCCTTGCAGGGACGCACCAACATCATCGCACTATGGGACGCCAGCACCGGACAACAAATTGCGTCGCTCGAAGGATATCGCGTCCCCACGGCAGGAGCTTCGGTGGCTCTTCGTTTCGACGGGAAATGTCTTGCTGTGGGAGGAGCTGACGGCACCGTTAAACTCTGGGAAGTGGCCAGCGACGAAGAAATGACGCAGATCAACCCGCAACGCGGACCGATCTCACGTGTCGCTTTTAGCCCTGATGGCGTGCATCTTGCCGTTGGGTTTCATGACGGTCTCGTACGTTTGTACGACGTTGACACCCGCAAAGAAATCGTTGTCCTCAGCGGCCACGCCGACGACGTGGACACCTTGGTGTTTCGTCCGGATGGGCAGCGACTCGTATCAGGCAACGGACAAGGACTCTGTTTCTGGGACGTGACGAACGGCGATCAATTGGCATCGTACAAAGTGTCTGCAGGATACCGCCCGTTGGTCAAGTTCAGTCCAGATGGCAGCCAGCTTGTTGCGGGAAGCTACCACGGAGACATCAGAGTCTGGCGGACGGACAACGGACAAGCATTGGCCACACTTCGCGGACATTTAAAGGATGTTCGAGATGTCGCGTTTAGCGCGGATGGCAAACGCTTCGTGTCCGGAAGTGACGATGGCACTGCCAAGCTATGGAGAATCACGCCGGGAGCGGAAACGGCTTCGTTGCATTTGGATGAGTTTGAGCAGGAGAATCTCAATTGTTTGGCCGTGGGAGGTCAGGAGAATGCCCTAGTGATCGGCAGCTCCGATGGCAAACTGGTGTTACTTGATCCCGTGACGAAGGAAGTGCTTCAATTATCCAGCGGACATGCAGGCTGTCTCCGCAGTGTTACCTTCAATCCCGACGGGACACTCGTCGCAATCGGTTGTGGTCACGCGTTTCAGGGAACAGTGGGACGTCACTCCGACGGGACTCGCTTTCGGAAACCTGATCCTGGGAGCCCGCCGGAGAGCGGTGTCATTAAGCTACTCGATGCCCGCACACTCGAAACCGTCCGGGAGTTTACGGGGCATACGTCGCCCGTCTCCAATGTGCGCTTCAGCCCAGACGGAACGAAACTTCTTTCGTCCTCGAGTGACAGAACGCTTAGAATGTGGCATGTTCAAACCGGGTCCCTGCTTTACACGACGGAGCTCGTGACCTCGGCAGTCAGCGCAGCTTTCAGCGCGGATGGCTTGTGGGTTGCGACGGGAAACCTTGATGGCACGATTCAAATCTGGGAGGCGGAAACCGGTACCGAAGCAAAGTCCCTAAGTGGGCACCGGGACCCTGGTGATGATGGCCAACAACGTCGGCCACGAGGTGTTTATATCAACAGCATTCTCTTCCATCCTACAGGGTCAACACTGGTGACCGCGGGAGTGGATGGGAGCATCCGGCAATGGGACATCGAGACAGGTGAGGAAATCGCGCGGCTCGTTGGGCATGCAGGCTCAGTGCACAGCATCGCCATGACGGCTGACGGCGACCGCTTGGCATCCGGAGGCTCGGACAACACCGTACGGCTCTGGGATCTCAAGTCGGGGGCTGAACTGCAAGCGTTGACCAGCCACAATGCCGTCGTCAGAAGTGTTGAATTCAACGCGGCGGGTACGCAGCTGATTTCAGCCAGTCACGATAACGTCATCAAGTTCTGGGATGCGCCGCATGGACAACGCGTACGATTCGACGAACGTGAGTAGGAAGGCATGGGTCGCGGATGAATCCTACGGTACCCCTTCAGAAACGAGTACCTGAACCGGACCAGCGACTTTCACCAGCCCCACGGAGGACGTGCAAGTCCCTGCTCCGGGCGGACCGGGAAAAGGGGACGCGACTAATACTGAGCTAAGCGTCACGCAGTTTTGCCCGGGCATGCCCCTCGGTTTTCGTAAGCCGCAAGACGCCATCCGCCAGTGGATGTACCGATTGGGTCGCGAAGGTCGTAGCGAAAGCGAGCTGCGTCCCGGTTTCGCCTCGATTATGGGACGACATGGGAATTGAAATCATGGCACTACGTGGAAATGGTGATCCCATACGCTCGCTGGACGTCAGTCCGGATGGCAAGCGGATCGCCGCCTCTACTGTGGGATCCCTTGAGATCTGGGAGTAACCCACTTGATTTGAACATTTCTGAAGCACGCTAGTGCATGGACGAAAGGTTTACGATTGGAACATTCACTCGGGCTCCCTTTTGGCACATGGGGCAATCTTCGAATTCCTGTTTATCCAAAAAGGAGGCAGAGCCAATTATTCTCGGCGTACGAGCCAGAGGAGGCGAGCATTGGATCAAGATGCGACATGCCGTCTATTGATGCCGAAGAGCAACGCACGGCGCCAAGAATTTGTGGGGGGGCTGCGTTTTGTCTTTTGGGGAACCATCGGTTCGATTGCAGTTTCCATCGGAGCGGCGTTGGTGACCCTGGCGGTTTCATACGCCTGGTTCTCTGATCTGTACCGCTCGGACCCTCAGCATGATAATGTCGACTTCTACTTCAGCCTGCTGGACAAAGTAGCTGTGGGACAGATCGTGTTCTTGCTTGCAGCTGCAATGGTCTGCCTGCTCGGTAAAGTTCGCTGTGGTTACAGTCCGATTGAAGGCGCCGCAAGATTTGCCTTTCGGATGTCGCTCGGACTGTCATGTCTTATTCTCGTGTTCGCCATTGAGGCGGCTCTCGACAACTTCTTTGCGGATGGCGAGTTTGGCGAATCAGTTTTACAGTCTTTTGCAAGGACCGATATTGGCGCCGTTATATGGTGGATTAGCGGCTTGCTCGGCGACATACCCTGGGTGGCTTGTGTCTGGACAGAAGTTGCCTTATTCGCCTATTTTCTTCGCGCGGTGGCCCGCGAATACGGCTCCTCAATGTCCGTCGCATGCACTGGAGTGACGCTAAAGATCAGCGTCGTGGCTCTGATTGTGCACTTGGCCGGAGCCTTTGCCCAAGTCAGTCTTTTTTCGTTTCACACGAGCGGGACTCCATTGGACGGGTGGCCTCGTGGCGGGATCGCGAAGTTCTCGTTGATCATTACAGCTACGACGTACATTCTTTACCTTGCAAGCCTGCGTTTGCTGATCACGTCGGTTGGAGAAAGTGCCAAAGTATCGACGAACCTTCCATCGACGAACAGGACGGCCGCACAGTAGCGGTTGACGGCGCACACGTCCAGCAGTCGGCTTGCATCCGCTGCGCGCACGATTACCTTCAGGTCGTCGTGCACGAACCGGACCGTACGAGTATCCACCGTCTCGATTCGTACCTCTCGCATGCCATTCCAGTATGCGTAGAGTCCAGCCGAGAGGATACGGTGGATTCGGCGTGCCAACGAAAGCATAACTTCGGAAACAACGTCCTCCGCCGAGTGCACGTCTTTCAGCTTCGCTGTAACGTATCTCCACAAGGTCATGATGTGACGCTCGGACAATTGATTCCACGCGGTCTCATCACCATCTCGGATCCGACGGAGTAGCTCTTTGTCCTTCAAGGCCTAGATCCCAGGGACTAGGGCTGTTCATTTCACACAAGATGGTTCGTTTCCTGCCGTCGAAATCACGCAGGAAAAGTCGGAGAATCGCAAGACGGATGGCAGCTACGCGCAGACAACTGTGACATTTGGCTTAGCATCAAGGCCACTTGTTAGCCGCGGTCCGTAGCCGTGGAAGGCGCGGTCCGCAGTCCACGGCAGTCGAGCTGATGGTGCTGAACGACACTCGTGGCTTGCGAGAGTCTGCTTTCGGCGCGATCGCGAATCGCATACGTAATCCGATCCGCCAAAGTATGCACACTGCTGATTCAATTTGGTTCGTAATTTGGCGCGTCCAAACAACCGAGTCTCCCGGACCGTTTCTTCTCGGGGCCGCTCTTATGTTAAGGCACGTTGGCGAAACAATCACTGCCTCGCCCAGCCTGCCCCCACGAGCGGCATTCGCCTTCGGGCGGTCTGGCCGTGTCTTAATGGGTGGTTCATTGACGCGATTGTCCGACCTCTGGGCTGGAGCCTGCTTTAATGGCTCGTCATGATTCAGGCTTCCTTCTCTGTGAACCATTGCCCTTCTTCTTGGCGTCTGACACGTGTTCTAGCGAGACAATGAGCAGCGGCTCAAGGATCTTGGTCGCGCTCTCCTCATCCGTGACGATCACAATGCGTTGGTTCATCGCCACGAATTCGGGATGCTTTACCGCCACACGCCGGCCATCGGCCAAGCACAAATCGAATGGGCGAAATGGCTGTTCCTTGAGAGCATTGCGAATCGAGTTTAAATCCACAATCTTCCTCCTTTTTCTGCCGTCGTGCCCACTTGCTCACAGTCGATTCCAACACCCGGCCCAGCCCCAACCGGCGGCTAGCTAACCACGTTTCCCTGCCGTTGTCTGGACTGCCATAACATCCGCATCAGCCCGCGTACGGTGCACCAGCGTCGTCGGAGCCAGCGACTCAACAGGGTCTTCAGCAGTATCCAACGGTTGAATCCGCCCGGCCCCTCTCGTCCGAATCTGCGTTCTTTTCTTGAGACTCACTTGCCGCAAGTCTTGCCCCGGCAGAGCCTTCGGGATTCCCGTCCCAATCTGCCCACTCGTAAATCAAAGTACCGAGAACTCGTCGCACCTGCAAGTTTTGGGACTCGTTGCGCAATCGTCCCGAGGTGGCAGTCATCCTTGGCGATGGCGGGGAGGGCGTTTTTGATGGTTCCCAAGATCCGTCAATTTGAATGAGATCAAGTCCGCCGGTCAAAATCTCGCGTTTTCTTGAGCATCCGTGGCTCCGTGGATACAACCAAAAACCGATAGTGTCGGCGGTTACGGCGAATTGTACACGGCGTGAGCGTTTGCCCCATGGCCCATCCTTTCCAATGACCCGCGTTCATTGGAAAGGCTCATGGCAAAGAACATTTGGGGATTGGACAAGCACCCAGCCCCCGTTGAGATACCGGCACTGATGGACACGGCCACCGCCGCCGAAATCCTCCGCTGCAACGTGGGAACGCTACGGGGATGGATTGCATCGGGCCAACTCAAGGCGGCCAACCTTGGCTCGGAGGCCCACCCTCGTTGGATGATTCGGCGGGAAGACCTTGACGCGTTCCTCAAGTTGCGACAACCCGAACATCCCGACGAATCGGCCCTGCGTCCTAAGCGGACGGACGGCCCTTATTGAGCCAATCGCGGACCACGCCCGCCACGCCGCGGAGTTCATCATCCCATTGACGCTGACGGTAGACGGCGGGCATTGCCTCGGCGCCGCTTGCCACGTGGCCCATCACGTGATTGACGGCGTGGGGAAATCCGGACCGCGCGGCCACGGTGGCAAATGTCTTGCGCAACCACGAGAACGAGCCATCAACCTTGACGTCTCGGGCCACCTTGCAGAACTCCGCCGAGATGGGACACGTCGCGCCCCGTTTCGTCAAACCACGGGTTGCCATACTTGGTGAGGAACACGAGGCCCAAAGTACGGCCGCCAATTGCCTCGGCCAATTCGGCCTCAGTTTCCGGCCACAACGGACAACGGCGGTCAATCTCCGTCTTGGGCCGAGGGTGATGGACTCAACCCGGTTGGACCCCGGCCACGGGCAAGGTGGCCACGTCCTGATTGGCAAATCCGCAATTGATGCCGAGGAGGAACATGGCCCGGAGTTGACCCTCCGAGGCGTCCAAGATGGCCCGGACCTCGGCGGCCTCAAACATTCGCTCCCCGGCCTCGCGTTTGGCCCGGCGGAGTTGCTTGGCCGGTGGCGCGGCGAGGGCCTTACGAAACTTGAACCCGCACCCCAACTCCTCGTTGGCATGGGCGAACACCGCGCGAGCGTAGGCAAGGACTCGGCGTTGTGATGTCGGTGAGATGACCCCGCCGGACTTGGCCGCCGATAATGAGGACGGATTTCAACCGGGTGAGGTCATCCGGGCCGATGGACTCCACGGGCCGGAGACGGCCGAGGCAATTCGCGATGGCGTCCATGACGGCCTTGTATTCGTCAAAGGTCCGTGCGGCCAAATCACCTCGGTCCCGTTGCTCCTCCTTGAGTTTGTGGAACGAGTTGAGGACATCCCGGAGTTGGACTGCGTCCCGGTGGGCGTCTTGGCCCGCGTAAAGTGCGTCCCGCTCGGTGTTGAACCGTTCAAGGGCCGCTTGCCAACCGATGGCGATGGTCCCGAAATAGTGGACCTTGCCCCGTATCTTTTTTTGAGAATTGCCCGTTGGGATGAAACGTCAACGGGAACCCGGGGAAGGGCGGTTTGTGTTTTGACATCTTAGCCTCGGGTATCGTGCCGGTTGTCGTCCCACGATTGAACCCGAGACCAAATTGAAAAACAAGCGAGAAAAACCGAGTAGCGGAGGAGGGACTCGAACCCCCGACACGCGGATTATGATTCCGCTGCTCTAACCAACTGAGCTACTCCGCCGTGGTTGTAAATCCGCCGTGGTCGTAAATCCCTTATTGACAATGCGTTGCGTCGAGCGAATCAACGCAGCCGTCGTGTCCGAGCTGGCGTCACGAGGCGTCAGCAAAGGCGTCACGCCCGTTTCTGCTCGCGAAATTATCCTCGCTGGACCCAATTTGGTAAAGGGGATATGGCGAGGTGACCGAGCGTTAGGCAAGCCGAATTCGGCTCCGCTGGTCGATATGGCCGTGTTCTCCGAGGGCAGCTTTGGGTTCGACGTCGAGCCAAGTCCCACGGGACCATCGCAGTAAGAACTCTCTTTCCGCCGTTCCAAAGATCAATATCCCGGAATTTCTGTAGCGGTCGCAGGCCAGGTCTTGGTGCTTGATGTCGCTGCAGAAAATCCTGCTCGGCATGGGGGCGTTTGATTTGTCGCCGTTTTGTCCGCGAACGGATGATTGTGCGCTGGGATTCGCCGCGCGGAGAAACTCACGGCGCTCTGCGCGAAAGCCGAGAACGGTGTCACGCTACGCACCTGAACCGTCGGCTCGCTTCCCCTCGTCAAGCGAATTCTGGAAGAGATGCGACTCGAGGAGCTCCTTCAGACCCATCTCCCGGCGGATGGACCGCGGATGAAGATCTCGACTTCACGCGGTTTGACGTCACTGGTGCGCAATAGCTTGCTTTCACGAAAAACCGTTTATGGTTTGGGCGAGTGGGCCCGGCGACACGCCCCGGATCTGATCGAGATCCCGTCCGCCAAGATGAAGCATCTCAATGATGATCGACTGGGTCGGTGTCTCAACAGTTGTTGTATACCTTGACGGTCACGGACGACAGCGGTGTCCCGATTTGCTTTGCGACGGCCAGTGGCAACACCGCCGATGATCGAACCCATCTGGAGACCTGGGAGCTGCTGCGGGAACTGACCCAGCGCGCGGACTTCTTGTATGTCGCGGATTGTAAGTTAGCGTCCACGGCGAACCTCAAAGCGATCCACCAACGGGGTGGCCGGTTCATCGCGATGCTGCCTCGCACGCGACGTGAAGCCAGACAGTTTCGCCAGCGCCTGTTGCGATCTTCCACCGGAAAAGGGGGCGAAGGTGAAAACACGGGATGGCGTTTGCAGTACGCGCGTGTCTCGCGATCTACGGAATGTCAGGCCGCATTTTCTTATACGAGCGTCGGTTGTCAAGCAATGGCTCGCGGCATCGCAAGCGGGGGGCGAGAGGCTTACGTGCGTGAAGGCTCCAAAATCGTTCGATGCTCGGCGTGTCCGAGCAACTACCTTACCCCGATCGATTCCTGGAACGGGCATCAGCGTCGAGGAAAACTGCCGCAGAACACATCCCGCGTAGTTGCTACTCCCGGTCGAGGACACGCCGCACCCGATTGCCCGGCCGTGTCTACATCGGTCGTTAAAGAAGACAGTATCCCCATGCCGCCCAAGTTGGTCGTCTGCTCGTCCGCGTTTCGTTGTGGCTATCGAACGTCACGTCAATACTGATCACCTGTTGCGAGGTCTTTGGGCGGCGCACTACCGTATCGAATCGGGACTGCCGTCTTTCTTGGATCGCACTCGGCTCGGAGGTACTGGAAGTTTTCGGGGAACTGTGTTACGTTCAAAGGATTCTACACCGCCGATGTTTTCTGACCGCTGTCGAGGCCAGATGGATCTCAAGCAAACCTATTGGCCGAACGCCGTTCTCGTGCTTTCGATACACGTTGTTGCGTTGGCTGCGTTCATTCCCTGGTTTTTTACCTGGACAGGGGTGATCGTGGCATTCTTGGCTCTCTATTTCTACGGAACGCTGGGAATTAACATCGGCTTTCATCGCCTGCTGTCGCATCGCAGTTTTCGTTGCCCGACCTGGCTTGAGCGGTTCTTCGTGATTCAGGGCGCCTGCTGCCTGATGCACACGCCGGCCAAATTCGTCGCTTTTCATCGCATGCATCACCGCCACTCGGATCGGGCGGAAGATCCTCATTCACCACGGAACTCGCTGATTTGGGGCCACCTGGGTTGGGTGGTTTGCGAAAGTACGAAACTCGAGTGGGCGAACTTGTACCGGCAGTATGCCAGAGATGTCATCTCCGACCGATTCTATCGGCGATTCGAAAAGCGACCCCTACTTGTGTGGCTCTACCTGTTGCACGCGCTGGCCTTTTTCGCCGTGGGATTTTGTATCGGTCTGCTGACGGATGGAGGCAGCGTTTCAGGTCTGCAATTTGGGGCAAGCTTGGTTGTTTGGGGGGTGTTCGTTCGTACCGTTGCCGTCTGGCACATCACCTGGTTCGTTAACTCGGCAGCCCACACCTGGGGCTATCGCAATTACGAAACTCGCGACAACAGCCGAAACAATTGGCTTGCCGCTATCCTCAGCAATGGAGACGGATGGCACAACAACCACCACGCGATCCCGCGCGCCGCAGACCACGGCCAACGTTGGTTCGAATTGGACGTCGCGTACATCACGATCCGGTGCCTGGGGCTGGTGGGGCTGGCGAAGAACATCGTCAGATCGGGCGGTGTGGCTTCGGTGCCAGTGGTGGCGAAGTAGTCTCGTGGAAACGTCCGAGGCAAAGCGTAAGTGCTATCTCGGCCCCGCAAATCACCCGTGCTATTCCGCACTATCGCCCGATTCCTGAGCGGACGAATGACAGCCATTGTGCGGATTTGTCAAAGTGATCGGGAGCAGGCGTTCGCCTCTTGTAATCGAAGTATCGGGCGATATGGTAGACGCGACGTCTGCGGTTGCGTTCCGCGGATCGTGCCTTTTTCCAAGGAGACCACACATGGCATCGAGATTCACCCGAAGGGCTTTTTGTATTGGTCTCGCTGCAGCGATCTCGCTGGTCGGTAGCGCGCTACACGCACAACAAAGTGGGGTCTACGTCAGCGGCGTCGAACTTTGTCCGCAGTTCATTTGCGAAGAGGGCGCGATTTTTGTCTACCACCTTTTTGAATCTGAAGGTGGACGCAAAGTCGGTGGCGGTTACGTCCAAATCGATCACAATGCGGAATTGCCGCAGGACGTGGGATCGTCGGTTCCGATTAGCGACGGAGTCTTTTCGTTTCGGCTGGGTTGGCTATTCATCAGCGGCGAGGTGATTGGTGGCGAGATACGTCGCGAAGGTTCCGATCTATTCTCGGTCTCGGTTTTGATGCTGACTCGCGGTGGCATACCGCTTTACTTTGATGGCGAGTTGGACCATGAGCCACTCAGCCGCCGACCCCCGCGACCACCGGTCATCCGAGGTAGTCTTTTCGCCGGCACCTAAGCCCAATACCGTCGGGTGACACTTTCCCGTTCAGGCGAATGGCTCGAGTCAGCGCCCAGAAGTATCGGCGTCATGAGAACGTCTTTCTAGACTGGGCGTCGCATTGACACACCACGACGCATTAAAGGCCAGTTCCACCCATTGCGGATCGAGGCAACGTTCGGTTCGAGGTGGTTCAGCCGACAGAACCGATGTTGCGAGTTTAGACTCCAGATTCGGTCGCTTTTCGGACCGACGTGTCGGTTGGTGGAACAGCGCTGCTGCAACATCTCCAGTGGCCAACGGGACTGCGTCCGTCTGGTAGTTGCCGATCTGGAGCGCGAGGATCAAGTCATCTGAATTGAACAGGCCGTCACCGTTCCAGTCACCGGAGGTCCAGCCCGCGTCGGCTTGCCCGGTATCGTATTTTCCCGCGACCAACACCTGAACCAAATCGGCCGAGTCGAATCGACCGTCGCCGTTCGCGTCGCCCGCCTGTGCTTGATACAGCAGCAGATCGACGACTGGCCCCGAATAGGCGACGTCGTGAAAGAACACGCCCGCGCCGAGATGTTCATTGGGCGACGGCATCAATGCGAACTCGCCACCGATCAGCGAACCTGCCTCGATAATCGGCAGGCTGAACTCACCGGTCGCACCGGACGGCCCCACGAAGCGAACTTCCAAGCGGCTGGTGGCAGCCGCCAGCGAAACGGCATTTCCAACCGTTAAGCGATCCGCGAGAAAGCCTGGGACCCCGGTCGGGTCGGCCTGGACCTCGATCGATACGCTGCCGAAGATCAGCGCGAAGTCGTCGACCTCCAAAGTGCCAACCGAATTGCCCGGCGCGACCGTCCCCTGCTGACCAACGGTCAGGGAGGCCAGCGTTCCGATTCCGCCGAGTCGGCCTTCCATCACGGTCCACGCGCCGGCGGTTTGATTGACCCAAGCGGAGCCGCCCCCGAGTTGCTCGATCGGCTGGGCATTCTGGATCGCGACGTCGAAAACCGTCGCGGCGGGCGAGGCGATGGATAGCTCAGGCGCAACCACTTCAAACGTGCCGCCGGAAAACGAGTAATCACTGGCCACTGTGATCGAGCCGGTCTGCCGATCGCCTTGCAGGTTCACCGCCTGATTCCCGTCGGTCAAGGGAAACACGACGTCGACAAGCGGAGAGGGAACCATTAGCCCTTGCCAGTTCCCGGCGGTTGTCCAGCCGTTGTCAACTCCGTCGCCGGTCCACGACACAGCGGCCTCAGGTGCGTCGATCAGCAGACGGTATCGAGTGAAGTTGACGGTCTCGTCCACGGGAAAGAGATTCAAGAACAGTGTCTGGCCGGCCTCGGCCTGGACCTCGTATTGGCGGGCAGTGCCGTTTTCCGTCGGCGTCACGTCGACATCCACACAGCCGTCACCCGCGTCCTTCATGATCTCCAGATCGACCGGCGGAACGAATCCCGGGTCCGATTCGGCCGCGTCCAGAATCAGGACGAACAGGCCGGTCACCGCGGCTTGAATCTGGAACCAGTCGCGGTCATCCGACTCATGAATCGTCAGTTCCTGATCGAAATCATTCGATCCTAGGGGAAACGAATTCTCCTTGTCGTCGTTGCACTCAAACGCATCGGTATCGGACGCGGGATAAAAATTCTCGCACACGTCGGAAATCAGTCGGCCGTTGACCGGATCATCCACGGACTGATCGGGGTCGAGATTAGCCTCAAACGAAAAATTCAAATCGCCCCAATCGTTGTAGCTCTGGTGCACTTCGCCGGCTCGCACATAGTTCAGATCGAAATCAATCTCGCCGTCGTTTGCTCCGCCCGATTCGTTCCAATCCACGGCCTGATCGCTTTCGGCGAAACGATTGGCCGTCAGTTGAAACGAAAACGAGACACCGGGCGGGAAGCCGAGTCCGGTGGATTCGTCGAGCCGTGTTTCGTCCAGCGGCAGATTGCGGTATTGAGCGGACCGGGCGTCAGGCCAATAGCGCGAGAAATCGAGAAAGGGCATCCCATTCAATACCGTCCCGCCGTCGGCATGCGCGAAATTCATCACGCTCAGATAATTTGATTTGTACGGAATGTCGTCTTGGCCGCCTGGCTCCAATCCCAGCATCCGCCCCAAGTAATGCATGAACACCGCGGACTGCTGCCGCGACGTTCCGCCCGGAACAGACCAGTCACCTAGCGTGAGCATGACGTTCCACCCCAGCGGCTCGGCCGCACCCGCCGTGCCCTGGGTCCCCTGCGTGTCGGCGAAAAGAACATAGCGAAAGACCTGCTGCTTGGCATTCAGAATATTTTCAGCGTTCGCACTTTCGCGATCGCTCTGGTTGCCAAGGAATTGACGTTTGAGCTCGTGAAACTGCCGCCACGCCTCAGCGGGATCTCCCGAAAATGGCTGCTCCGCGATTGTCACGTCGGGCGATTGAACCGAGTATTCGTTGGCATAGTCGACCAAGTGCAAGCGAACGCCGGGCAGGCCGTCCGGATTGAAGATCAGCTCTGCGGGAGCCGCTGCGAAGGCTTGGACGACTCGGTCGAGAGTATCCGGAAGGGGTGCGTGGCCGCTCATGGCGTCCACTTCCACGAACAGATCTTTGTGGTCGGGATCGGCGCCCAGTGCCGGCAGATCCAGATCGACAATGCCATCCCCGTTCACGTCCAGGCCATGCTCCTCCCATTCGTCGAGCAATCCATCGCCGTCCCGGTCTCGCAAGACTTGTGGGGAACGGACCGCAAACTCGCTATCGCTGACGGCGAGCGCGAGGACTCCTTCGATTTGACGATCGATTGTCACCGGTCGCGGAGTGTTCGATAGTTTGACGAGCGAGCGTGAAGTCACGTAAAAGAGACTGCCGTCGGCCGCTTCTTGGACGTCCAGCGGTCCGCTGACCGAGATCGATTGCAAGATTTCGCCGGCGGAGTTGCGATACTGCAATTGCCTCTGTGAAGGATTCGCGACCCAGTCACCTCCCGACGGAATCGGGCTCAACAGGAAACCCGTCGCCGGCGGCAGATCGCCCCGACGTACTTGCGCGCTGGACCAGACGACAACCTGGTCGACGGTGACCGTTGCGTCCACGGGAAATTGACTGCCGCTTGGCGTCGCGTCCGTGCGGCGAATCAGGCCTTCCGTGTCGACCTGGACAATCCGCCTCGCATTGGGTTGTGCCACCAGGTACGAGCCATCTTCCAAGACGTCGAACCCGCGCGGGTACTGCAGCGGACCGGGATCGGCGGGCAGGATGAAGCGGCGTGTCAGCTGGCCGAGCGGCGTGAATTCCAGGATCTCTCCGGTGTCGCGATTCAGCGGGTCGACGCCAACGTACACCAGGCCGTTGGCACCGATCTCGATATCTCCTACTCGATCCCCGACCTCGATCGGCAGCGTTACGGGTGCCATGTCCTCTTCCAGGTCGGCCGCTCGATAAACATGAATCTGCCGGTCCGTTAACACGTAAACCCGCGCCGCCTCGGGAATCAGGAATGCGGCGAGGTCGTAATCCGAGACACGAGAGTTGCGATAGCCGTACACCCGCACGAAATACGTTTCTCCCGCCAGCACCGCGTAACGCAGTCGTTCGTTGTCGGTTCGCGTCGAGGATCGAGCGACGAGTTGACCCGCTGCGTTATAGAGTTCCAGCTCGGCGTTACCAACGACCGCCGTCGCCGTCAGATCGATGCTCAACTGTCCGCGTCTGTCGGCCGTCCAACGATACCAGTCTTCGTCGCCGGCGTGGTCGAGACTGCGCCCGATCACGATCGGATCGGTTGACGTCAGATCAACTGCCCCTGTGATCGTATCGTTCGTCGGTTCGTCCGTGTCCAGCAAGGACAAATACTCCAGGCGAACCGTTCCCAATTGCCCGCCTCCTCGGAGCGACCCCATCACGCTCAAGTCGGCCAATAGCTGAACCTCCGACAAGCCTGCGGGCAGTGCCAGGCCCAAATCGAGATACTGGAACGAAGCCGCATCCACTTTGAGAAAGGTCGTCGGCTCAGCCAGATCGAACGCACCCGAAAGCAGCTGTTCGGCTTCCGCGGTTCGACGAAGCCGGCTGCCCGATGACTCGAGGCTGAACGACGTCAACGCAGCGTTTCGCGAGCGGAGTCGGAGGCGACCGGTGCGGGGATCGTAGACGAGCGAGATTAGCGATTCGCCTTCGCCGGCAGCGGGCGTTACCGCGTCTGAAACAAGCGGGGCTGTTTGCGGGGAAGGCAGCGAAAAACCTCGACCGAAGTAGGCGCCGCGATTGTATCCCCCCGCTTGAAATGCGGCGACCAGGTCCCGGCGATCGAACTCTGCATCGCCCGTAAAGTCCCCCTCGCGCCAAGTCGAATTCCCGACGAGCCGATCCTCGTACTCGCCTGCCTGTTCGATCGTCGTCAGATCGCCGCTGTCAAAGCTTTGGTTAAGGTCCGCGTCGCCATACCAGGTGTTGGCGCGCACTTGAATCCAAATCCGGCGATCCTCTTGGTTGAACAAACCATCCAGATTAAGATCGTGAAACGAGCTTCCCGTGCCCGAGCGTACGACGGCGCTGAGAAGCTCGATATCGCCGGAATCGCATGTGCCATTCGCGTTGTAGTCACCCCCTCCGATGCCAGCGGTACAAGCGAGCAAGACACGCGGCGACAGGACTTCCAGCTTGCGGATCCGCCGCCGTCGCGACAAGCGGCCATGCCTTTTGCTCATTGTGGACCCCTCATGAACGCACCCCCTCCAAGCGACGATCGACGGCCCGCGGAACAACGGTCGCTCGTGGCGCGGGCCGTCCAGGGAGACAAGGCGGCAATCGGCGAGTTGCTGTATAGCTCATCCGAAGAAGTTATGCAATTTATCGATCGTCAGATGTCGGAATCGCTGAAGAAAAAGCTAAGCGTGGAAGACATTTTGCAAGACACATTCGCGGGTGTGTTTCGGGATATTGGCAACTTCGAAAACCGCGACGACGCGGACTTCATGGGCTGGATCAAGACCATCGCCCTGCGGCGCATCCAAGACGCGGCTCGGCACGAAGGGCGCAAAAAACGGGGTGGCGGGTTCCGGCAAGTCGCGGCCGCACCCGCCTTTGCGGACGAAAGCGCGTTGAACCTGTTTGACGTGCTTGCCGTCGAAAGCGATACACCCTTGCGTAAGGCGTCGCGGCAAGAGGCGCGCACGCTGATCCACCTGGCCTTGTCGCAATTGCCCGGCGACTACCGCGAAGTCCTTCGCCTGCAATTTGTCGAGGGATTGGACTACCAGGGAATCGCCGAACGCATGAACAAGACGCCCGGCGCCATTCAGGGCTTGGTCAAACGAGCTCGTGAAAAGTTGAGGCAACATCTGGGTCATGCGTCTGCTTATTTGAGTTCTCGATAATGTCGGGAGGGCGCAACCGGGAGGGCGGGGGCGACCTTATCGAATGCTGATCGAATGGCGAATGTTTTCCGCGAAGGCCGACAGGAGGTTTCGCCGGCCGATGGTGATCTCCGCCAGTCCCGTAAGCCCGAGCTTGAGCTGGCCGACCTGGTTTCCTCGGGAAATCCGATCCTGTTCCAATTCGATTCGTACGCAGTAGGCTGCGGATTCCGAGCCGTTTCGCGGATCGGTCGAGGTTTGTGAATCGGGTGCGATAAATTCGACGCGGCCTGACAGCATTCCGTATTGTCGCGGATCAAATGTGTCGAAGCGGATGCAGACGGGCATGCCCAGCTGCAGGTCACCGACATCGTCGCCTGCAACGGACGCTTCAAAAGCAAAGCCGTCGGAGGGAGCGACTTCACACAACATCGCGCCCGGTTCCGGCACATCGCCCGGGTGCACAAGGCCCGCGGTGACGACGCCGTCAAACGGGGCAACCAGATCGCACGATTGACGCTTGAGCTGTAGGTTTTCTCGTTCCTTGCCGTGATCGTCAATCGCGGCCAGTCGACGCGCGCGTTCCGACGCCACCTCATTGTACTTCAGTTTGAATTCGGCCTCGATGATGTCAAGGCTTTGACGCGCCGACTCCAGTCGACCGTCGACCCGGGGCAATTCCGCTTGCCGCAGCTGCTCTTCGGCCTGGCGGGCTTCGGTGTGGGCCCTCAGCCAAACGGAATGTGACCCGGCATTGGAGTCCAGCAGCTGCTTCGATCGAACTTCTTCGGTTTGGGCCGTCGCCAGTCGCAGGCGGGCAGCCCGAATCTCCGACTCGCGGCGAGCCACCGCCGCTTCTTGCTCGTGAGTCAGCGATTCCACCTCGGACAGGGCCCCCAGTCGCTGGGCGTGGTGCGAAGCCTCGATCAGCCTCTGGGTCGTCTCCAGTTGACGCAATTCCTCGTGCTGAGCCACGATCTGCCGATCCAGCTGTTCAATCTTGTTTTCAAGCATCCCGGGATTAAGCCGGATCATGAGGTCGCCGCGGCGAACGGGATCGCCCGGCTTGACGTGCACCTCGGAAACAGCGCCAATCATCGACAGATCGTTCGGTGCGAAAACTCCCGCCGTCTCCTGAACCGATCGGACACGCCCCCGTGCGATGACCACGAACTCGGCCTTGGTCGTCCCCGCCCAGGCGATCAAGGCGACGAACATCAGGGTGATCAGTGCGGCGAGTGCATGAACGGCAAAGGACGGCGAGCGTCGCATCATGCGCGTGAAATCGGCACACTCGTCCAGGCAACAAAATTCACTGCGAAGCATGTTTATGATCCTTGGCGTGTGGTGAAACGCGCCGCAGCCGTGTGGCCGTTGACACGTGGCAGCGCCGAGCTGAGGCTGGTGGAGTTGCCTTGCGTCTGGCTTTGCCACATGGCCGCATACCGCCCCTTCTGCGCGATCAGTTGCAAGTGTGTCCCTTGCTCGACGATCCTCCCCTGGTGCATCACGCAAATCAGGTCGGCTTCCCGGATCGTCGATAGTCGATGAGCGACCATAATCACGGTTTTGTCGGCAAAGCAGGAACGCAAATTGCGCTGGATCGCTTGCTCCGTCTGTGTGTCCAGATTGCTCGTCGCCTCGTCCAGCAGCAAGATGGCCGGGTTCTTTAGCACCGCGCGGGCAATCGCCAGTCGTTGACGTTGTCCGCCCGAAACGTCCGCGCCGCGCTCTCCGATGATCGTATCAAACCGTTGTGGGAGCCCCGCTACGAACTCTTCGAGTCCGGCCGCCTGCACCGCGGCGATGATTTGGTTCATGGTGGCATGGGGCATTCCCAGTGCGATGTTGTCGCGGACACTGCCATTGAAGATGAATGATTCCTGAGAGACGACGCCGACCTGGCGCCGCAAGCTATCCAAGTCAAGATCACGCAGGTCCAGGTCGCCGATTCGGATCATTCCGGATGTGGGATCAAAATAACGAAGCAGCAGCTTGAGCAGCGTCGTTTTTCCGCAGCCGCTTTCGCCGACGATCGCGACGGTTCCCCTCGCAGGAATTCGCAGCGTGATGTCATTCAAGACGTCGTCGCGGCACCCGTAGCGAAAGCAAACTTGTGCGATGTCAATTGAGGGTGCGAGTCCTTCGAACTTGGCCTTGCCCTGGCGATCGGTTTCAAGCGGGAGATCGACGATCTGAAAAAGGCGGTCGGTGGCGACCAGTGCTTCTTGCAGCTGCAAGTTGCCGGCGGCCAATCGCTTGATCGGCTCGAAGACGTAGCTGATCAAGGTGTAAAAAAACATCAACTCGCCGATACTTAAGGCACCATCGATGACGCGAAAGCCTCCGTACCAGAGGATCACCCCGCTCGCCACGGCATTGGCCGTTCCGCCTAACGCCGTCATGCTCAGGTTCAGCATCTGCATCGAGAAGGTTGACGACACGACGTCCGCCAGTCGCTGCTCGGCCTCGACACTTCGCTGCGCACCCGCCGTGAACGACTTGATCGTTTCAATGCCGGAAACGTCTTCCACCAGATGCGCCGACAGCCCGGCCGCGTCTTCCATCGCTTTTTGTGAGCGGCGACGTGCGGGCCCCTGGTGCGCCAGGACAAGCATCAGCATCAGCGGGGCGAACGCGGTGGCCGCCGCCGCCAGGCGGACGTCATACATCCAAAGAACGATCGAAGTCAGGGCGACCAGGATACCGTCCACCAGGACGGTCAGCGTCAGATCACTGATCGCGTTTCGGACTTTTGACACGTCGCTGATTCTCGAGAGAATCTCGCCCGTTCGCCGCGACGCGTAAAAACTCATCGGCAGCGCGAGCAGATGGCGAGCGAACAAAGAGACGAGACTCAGATCGATCCGACGGCTGAGGTGCGCTAATAAATATTGACGAACGATCGCAAAGACCACGCGGAACATTCCCGCCGCCAGCACGCCGACCCCAATCGCGTTCAGCAGGGCCCGGTCGCCGCGGACGAGGACCGAATCGACGAGATGCCGAATGAAGTAGGACGAGGCAATTCCAAGCAGCGTCATCATCAGGGCACACACGGCGGTTTCGGCGAGGACCCAGCGATTGCTCCAAATGAGCTGTCCCAGACGGCGCGCGGGACGCGGGCTCTCGTCAATCGATTCGCGGGACGAGTCGTAAAGCTCGGGCGTGACGATCAGCAAATGGCCAGTCCAGCGGCGCCGAAACTCGTCGGCCGCCATCCGCTGCAACCCCTGCGCCGGGTCGGACAGCACGACCTCGCGTGAGTTGACTCGGTACACGACAACAAAGTGCTCTTGCCCCCCGTCCGTGACCACATGAGCGACGGCGGGCAGGTCCACCTCCCGCAAGGCCTCGAACGTTCCTTTCGCGGGTCGAGCTGCGTAGCCCAGTTGCCTGGCGGCTGAAGCCAAGCCCCAAAGATTGGTCCCCGCTCGATCGGTCGCCGAAAGCTCACGCAAACGGGACAGACCCACTCGCTTGCCGTAAAACAGAGCGATCGTTGCCAAGGCGGCCGCGCCGCAGTCGCGATCGTCCCTTTGTCGAACACTCGGATATCGGTTGCGAAACATCGATTCAATTCCATTCCTTGCCGCTGAGCTGCTGGCGACGGACCTGCGCTCCCGGGAAGGCGCCCCGAAAGCTGCCACGCCTGTCTGAAGAGCGACAAATGCGGGCGGACGAGGCGCGCCGAAGGACGCGGTTCAGTCGAGTCGGCATCGCCGCCGCGCTCCGGCTGAGGCGACGCGAGGGAATCGGGCCCAGATCCCCCGGATACGGGGGAAGGTGTGCAGGTTTCCGAATCGCCGCCGCCGTGGGCGTGAACTCCGGGTCCAAACCGCGACCCGGGACTCGGTGAGCCGCCCCGCCACCGGGCCGTCGCCCCAGGCCGGCCGAGGCGATCGCGTAAAATCCCTCCAGAATCGACGCGCACAACGCTTGATTCCACTGCGATGCTTGGTTTCACTATCTATGTTGCCGCGCGACAGGGACGCGTTGATTTAACGCAGGAGGAAGGCGATCCGCGGATTCTCCGGCAGAAG
The DNA here is from genome assembly GCA_963826795.1 of uncultured Planctomycetales bacterium. GTDB lineage: Bacteria > Planctomycetota > Planctomycetia > Pirellulales > Pirellulaceae > CAWGYT01. The sequence goes on from CAWGYT010000004.1 coordinate 345,300, forward strand.
GGACGTCGGGGCCGATTGGCTCGTAACCTCCCGGACCGGGGCCGACCCGTTTCAGACAAGTTGAGTCGAGCTGCATCGTCGTGCGGCGAACCGAGAAGCAAGAACAGGATGATCACCATGCGGCTTACGCGACCGATTTCCCGGCCAGGGCACGCCAGCAAGAACCGATCCCGATCAAGCCGAAGGCTTGTGATTGAGTCGCTGGAAGACCGCCGATTCCTCAAGGCCGACGTCGCCTGGGATCGATTCGAGTTTCGCACAATCGATGGGCTAGGCAATAACGTGGCGCGGCCCGAACAGGGGGCCGCGGACATCGTCCTGTTGCGAGTCTCTGGAGACGCCGCGTACCCAGATGGCGTGGGCGATGTCATCGTCGGGATGCCAGGACCCGGCGGGACGACGGACCGCGAAAATCCCCGCGTGATCAGCAACCTGATATCGGCTCAAGCCGACACGCTGCCGAACGATCGGAGGATGAGCGATTTCGTCTGGCAGTGGGGACAGTTCCTGGATCACGACCTGGATTCGATGGAGACGCATCCCGACAACGGCGCGGTACCGATTCTTGTGGAGGACCCCGATCCGCTGGCCCCGGTGATTCCGTTCACGCGTTCGAACTTCGCATTGGACGACCAGGGTGTCCGCCAACAGCTGAATGAAATCACGGCCTTCATCGACGGCTCGAACGTCTACGGCTCGCACGACCAACGCGCGTCGGCGCTGCGAACTTTCAGTGGCGGCATGCTGAAGACGAGCCCCGGAGACTTGCTACCCTACAACGAAGACGGACTGCCGAACGCCGGCGGTACGTCCCCCGACCAATTCCTGGCAGGAGATGTCCGCGCCAATGAACAGGTGGGGCTCACGGCGATGCACACGTTGTTCGTGCGCGAACACAATCGTTTGGCCCGGGTTTTGGCCGAGCGTGATCCCAGCGCTACCGACGAGCAGCTTTACCAACTGGCTCGAAAGATCGTCGGGGCGGAGATTCAAATCATCACGTACGAAGAATTCTTGCCGACTCTGCTCGGATCGAAGGCCGTCCCGAAATATCGAGGTTACGATCCCGACGTGGATGCTTCCATCGTCAACGAGTTTTCGACGGCGTTCTATCGAGTCGGTCACACGATGCTCTCGCCCCAGTTCTTGCTGCTGGGCGAGCGACAGCGTCTGGAGGGTGTGCTTCCCTTGCGCGATGCCTTTTTCAACAGCGATTTCCTCGCCGACGACCCGGCGAACCTCGATCGCCTGCTGCGAGGCCTCGCCGCCCAGCCAGCCCAAGAAATCGACAATCAGATCGTGGACGACGTTCGCAACTTTCTGTTCGGGGCGCCGGGTGACGGGGGAATGGACTTGGCCGCCTTGAATATCCAGCGTGGACGCGACCACGGTCTGCCTGACTACAACAGCCTGCGTGCTGCATACGGGCTGCCGCGCGTCTCGGGTTTCGATGAGATCTGCGCCGATCCGAACATTCAGCTGGCCCTGCAGCAGCTTTACGGCAATGTCGACAACATTGATCCCTGGGTAGGTGCGTTGGCCGAAGATCACGTCTCCCGGGTCGAGTGTCGGTCCGCTGATTTACACTTCACTCGTCGATCAGTTCACGCGGCTGCGCGACGGAGACCGGTTCTTCTACCAGAACGACCCCGATCTGAAGCAGAAACTGGTGCGGAGCGTCATCCAGCTGAAAGACGTCAGCCTCTCGCAGATCATTCGCTGGAATACCGACATCTCGAGCCTGCCGCGGGATGTATTCACGGTGCGCACAAGTTTCCGCGCTGCTTTGAGTTTGATCCAGGCAGCGTTGGCGAACCGACTCGCGACGGGCAACACGAGTCCGGCGGACTCGTCATGCACCACGCCCGGTTTTCTGGACGCAACGACCAATCTCGCGCCACCGCGTACCCCACCAGGCGACCTCAGTCCACTCGCGCATCTGCGACCTGAATCGACGGAAACGGCCAATGCAATTCGGGAGATTCAGAAAGCGGCCCATGACCAATTGTTTCAGGATCAGGACCCAGATTGGCTTGGAACGGGATCCCTCACCCCGTTGAGCTGAGCGACCCACTTGAGAACCGGGAGCTTCGCCCTCCCGATTTGTGCCCTTCGTGACGCGATTCGTGGGGATCGTTCGCACGACGCGAAATCCGAACAGCGGTCGCTTTTGGGTCGCGTCCTCGTAATTGATCCAACTTGACCGCACGTGCGGAGCGCTCGACGCGAAGGCGCCTCCGCGCAGGTTCATTTGGTCATGCGGGCCGATCCGCGCGGCGGGTACGTTGTCGTCCGTATCCTGAGGCCGATACAGCTGCCATTTCGTTGTGCACCATTCCCAGACGTTTCCGTGCATGTCGAACAGGCCGAACGCGTTAGGCTTCAGCATCCCGACCGGCTGCGTGGTCTGCGTGCGACCTTCGCACCACGCGTACTTATCGAGCCAGATCGAGTCGCTGCCGAAATAGCGAGGCGTGGTGGTGCCGGCTCGGCAGGCGAATTCCCATTCGGCGTCCGTTGGCAGGCGATAACCTTGCTTTTCGAGAAACCCTTCCTGCATTTCGTCGTACTGACCCTGGTTGCGGGTATAACACCATTCGTGGGAAGGGATCCCGTCCTTGTGGCTCAGCCAATTGCAGAACGCGGCGGCCTGAAACCAATTGATCCCGTTGCGAGGCCAATCACGAGCGGCGTCTTGGAGCTCGAACTGCACGCCGATTTCACGGTAGTACTCAGCAAAGAGTTGACGATCGATTTCTTTGGTAGCGACTGCCAGGCGGCGGTTGATTCGGTGCAAATGCTGGACTTCGCTTTCGCCCCGAGCCGGGTCGGAGTTTGGCGAGCCGATCAGCAGGGCTTCGGCCTGCAAGACGACGAACGTTTGCCCCACACGATTGACAAACCATGCGCGCGATTCGTGCGGTTGGAACGGCGTTGCCAATTCCTCATCGATCCGCCGAATCTCGCTGTCGTGCTGCCACTGGCGCAGCAGCCATTCGGTGGCCCCGTGCAGCTCAATCTCTGGTCGAGTTCGATACCAGCCTAGCAGCCTGGGCGCCAGCGCCTCGCGGGCGGCGGGAGTCAACTGCTGCTCGTTGAACTCACCGAGCGCCTGCAGGATGGCGCTAAGGATCCCCGGATCGGTTTGGCGTTCTAACTCGCCGATCAGAATTCCGGGGTCCGCGTCGTGATGGGCTAATCGATGGATCAAAGAAGTCCGTAGCGTCGGATCTTCCGCCACCCGAAACGACGGCCACACCTCCTCTGGGCTCGATAGCTTCACCAGCGCCGTTGCAGCCAGCGCCTGTTCGTCCACCGAAGGTCCCTGGTGGAGCTGCCGAATCAGCTCGTCTCGGATCGACGAACGGTTTGCCGACTTGATCGTATCGAAGAAGATTGAAAAAAACTCGCCTCTCGCAGCAACCAGGGACTGGACCAGAAATGATGGATCATCGGCTGCGTACTGTGCGGACAGTCTTGCCGCCAGCCAGCGTTCGTGTGCCGGTCGTTCCGAGTCGTGCGAGATCTCTCGCAAGGGATCTCGGAGGTGGATCCGTATCGGCTTGAAGCGGCGCCCCCACGACGCCTGCGAATCGTCCTCGATCGCAGCATGCGCGACAAGCTCGCGGGCCAGCAGCGGCGCGATGTCGCTCCAAGGAGCCGAGAGGCGAGCTCGATTCCCGTACTCGCCCGCGGGATCAAGTGTGACGATCGCAGCCGCAGCGAAGAAGCGCGAATCCGCCGACTGCGTCGTATCTCGTGCCACGGGCCACAACCGCACCAAGATCGGCTCGGGTGTCTCACCGGTGAGGGCATCCGTAATCGCGATCAGCTCGGTCGAGTTCCGTGATTCGAGCAGATAAGTCAGCAGCGCGTTGCGCTGGGGGACCCCCAGATAATGCAATCCGAGTGTTGCGCGCAGATGTTGCGCGCGATCGCTGGCCGGTACAGCCGCCAGTGTCGGGGGAATCAGGTCGCGATAAGGCAGCAACTGCGTCTGATAAACCGCGACGCGCGGGAGTTCGCAGGAGAGCAGCCCATTGGCCAAGTCGTGACCTCGTTGCGCTCGTACGCGCTCGTGCGCGAAACTAGCCGCCGCCAAGACGACAGCAACGAGCAAGAATCCGGCGACAACCCGCCGTGCAATTCGCCGGCCCGCTTGCCGCATCATGCGAGCTTCGGTGCGTGCGCAAGTGCGGCGAGGGATTCGCGTCGCGATCCACAGCGTCTCCATCGCCGTCGGTAGATTTCGAGCTTGTGGCTGCGCGTTCCACACCGCCGCTCGTTCCTCCAGCAGGATCGCGGCGCGTCCGGCTGGCGTTGATCGTTGCTCGCGACGCAACCAGTCGCGTAGCGAAGGGATCAGAAAGTCATGGGCGAGCTGAAAAAGGAGCTCACCGCTTCGTGGAGACTCATCATCGGCATCAATGGTGGTCACAATCCGAAGCTGGTGATTCACAATTCGCAGCAACGCATCGAAATCGTCAGGCCGATCGATGTAGCCAGAGGCCTCGAGCAAATCGCGGCGGCGTCGAGGCTCGCCGCGCACGCTTCCCACGGCGGGAACCAAAGTGCTCAGCACTCGGGTGGCAGCCGCGTAATGTCGTCGGCTTTCCGGGCTGGAACTTTGGCGGCCCAGCATCTCGTCCAGAAATCGGAGCCCGATTCCCTCGGCCCCGCCCACTTGAACCAGGGCGGCGACGTTCCAAGGCCTGCCCTTCATCATCTCCGCGAACACCGCCAGCCGAATCGCGATTACCTTTTCGTTGTCTTGGAGCTGATCGACCGCGGCTTCGAGGAACGATCCCTGTGCGTCATCCAAAGGCTGAGGGTCCGGCGGCAAGCATCCGTACGCTCGGCCGAATTGCTCGAGGACTCGGGCCGCGTGTCGGCGGTCAAACAGGTCGATCAGCCGGCAGTTCTCTCCCTCAGATCGTGGCTCTTCGACCGATTGCATGCAGCGTACCAGCGGCAGCCAAAAGTCGTCACGGACAATCAACAAGGCCTGGACATGGGCCCCATCGCATTGCCGCAGCACACACGTCAGCTGTTGAAGTTCGTCGGACGTCGCCTCCTGAAACGCTTGCTCCAACTGGTCGATCACGATGAGCAGTTTTCCCCCGTGGCCACTCGACAGCCCACGACGAATTTGCACCAATCCTTCCGCTGCGGTTGCCGCGTCCGACGGCCAACTCGGCGTTCGCTTCAGCGCCGTCAGAACACGCTCCGTTGTTCGATGCGCGACAGCCTCGCAATACACGGTCCGCGTGGACTGATCCAATCGCGGCAAAATACCGGCTTTGACGAACGACGACTTCCCACTACCCGAAGGCCCGTAGATCACGCCGACGCGAAACGTGGCCAGCGGGTCGCGACGGTCCAACCGTTGCTTCCAAAAGCGAACGCTCTCGGGCAGCCCCGATCGATCAATGGGACCGGGAACGAGTTGCAAAAAGAACTCGGCATCGTCCGCGTCGAACGAGCGGAGTCCTTTGGGGACAACGGAGTCGGCCGTCGACGCGCCGTCTGAATCGGCGACCGCGCGTGTCGCTAACAAGTTGGAATGCGCGTCCGAAAGGGATTCGTCGAGGAAACGCTGCAGTTCATCTGCCAAGTCGGCGGCGGTCGAATAGCGATCCGTGGCGCGATTGGCCAGCGCCTTGAGGCAGACGCGCTCAAGCCCTGGAGGAATGTTCGGTTCTCGCTGCCGGGGCGGACGGACTTCGGAGTTCGCAATGCGGTAAAGCAAATCCTTGACCGTGGCGCCCGTGAAAGGACGGACTCCGGTCAACAACTCGTACAGCACGATGCCCAAGCTGAAAATATCCGCGCGACCGTCGACCAAATGGCCTTCCCCGCGTGCCTGCTCGGGACTCATGTAAGCCGGTGTCCCGGCGAATTTTCCGTCGTCGACGGGATCGTCCTCCCGCACGGCCAAGCCAAAGTCGGTGACATAGGCGGCTCCCTCTTCATCCAACAGGATATTCGAGGGCTTAATATCGCGATGGACCAAACCACGGCGGTGAGCGGCGTCGAGCGACCGAGCGACTTGAATCACGATCTGGACAGATTCAGGCAGATCAAGCGGACGGTCTCGCAGGCGGTCCGCCAGATTTTGTCCGTCGATCAACTTCGAGACGATGTACAGGCCAAGGCCTGCCGCCTGGCCGACGTCGTAAACCGGGACGATGCCCGCGTGATCCATTCCAGCCGCGATGCGCCTCACGCACGTAGTCTTCCAGCCGCGCGGGATCTTCGACGCGAAAGCGATGAGGGAGCTTCAGCGCCACGTGACGTTGGAGCTGGGGATCCCAGGCACGATACACATGGCCGAAGCTGCCCGCGCCCAGCAGATCACGGATCACGTAGCGATCGATCGTTGAACCCGATTCCGGCAAGTCGGCTTCCGAAGCGGCGGCGAGGCCTGCGTGGGTTGACTCGGGCCGATCCGGGTCGGCTTGGATCCTGTGTGCTGTCCGCTCCGACGCGGCATCCGTCGATGCCTGGCTCCGGTCGGGCCCCGCTCCCGCTTGGATCACTGCCCGCAACTTCTGCAGCTCTCGGCCCAGTTCGGGCATCAGCTCGCGGTGTTCCTCGATCACCGCATGTTCCGAAACCGGCTCGCCACTGCTCCAGCGCTGGAGACACTCTTGAATCACTCGGTGGATTTCTTGATCCCGGGGATCCACATGTTGCTCCATTAAGCCAGATCGCACTTGGAGCCACATTTTAGCATCCCTTGACGAGCGAATTAAGCGGGACCCCAGAACCACTCGATCCGAGCGGCTTGCCGCTGCTGGTCCAACCAGACGTGAAAAAGCCTGCCGGCGATTCGTTCGCGCAGCGTTGCATTCAACTCGGGAGCGTGACAGGCCAGTACTTTCAAGAGCAGAAACTGGTCACCTTCCGCCAGCGGGCCCAGCACGCGCTCGGCCTCCAAAGCATTCAGAGAATTCAAGGAATTCAGCAGCGACGGCGGCAAATCTTCACGCAGGCAAGTCACGATGCTGGCCCGGATCCCGCTCGTCGCCGCCGAGTCTCCTGCCGCCCGCCGTTCGGCCAATTGCCCCAGCGAAGTGTTGCCGCACTGCACCTGGTGCTTGGCTGCCTCCGCCTCCGCCCGATCGACGAACGGCACGATGATCAGTGTCAGCTGCTGCCAGTCGTTGGCGTGCGCTGCGTAGTACTGCTCAACTTGCTCGTCGGTTACGACCTGGTCGCGTAACTTGGCTACCCGCCATCGGTCGGCAATGACTTGTCGCCAATCATCTCGGTTCAGTCCGACCGCACTCGGCAAATCGTTTCCCGTGTGGCCGGCCGCGCGATTCGCGGCGTGATCGGACTCGACCGCCGCCGACAGTTCCGCCTCCGACACGTCCAGCTGCCGCTGCTTGAGCTGGTCCATGACGATGGCATAGTTCACCACGTGAGTCATGAGTTGACGATCTTCCCAAATGAAGTCGATTGCGGCCAGCGCGCGGTCGACTCCGATCGTCGTCGTATTGACCCGTAGCAGGTCCTTGTCGGCCCAGCGACTTGCTCCCTGAAGGGCCCAGGGGATGTCTCGAGATGGACAGTAACTGAGCGTCGCCGTCGCCTGACCAGGCAGCTGCAGCAATAAGTCGTAGTGCGTCTGGTCCTGCCCGACCGGATCGGGTGTCGTTTCCCAAAGTAGATCGAGCCGCAATTTGGGGAATTCCTTCTGAAGCGAGCGCAATTGGGCGCGTGCTGCGTGCGGTTCCGTACCTTGTTCCGCGAAACGCTGCAGCAGCGCGACGCCGTCAGGCAGGGCCGATGACAGGCAAGAACGAATTGTCATGGTGAACTCCTGAAGAGATACAAGGTTCGGCGGTGGATAGCGCGTCGGCAATCGCAGCTGAAATCGGCAGCGACGTCGCTTGCTCGATAAAAAGGAACTGACCGTTCGGATTGATTTCAACAAAAACGTATCGACCGTCGCGAGTGTAGATCAAATCAATGGCGCCAAAACGCATTCGCAGGCGGCCGACCAGCTCAAGCAGCTGGTCTGAAATCTGGTCCGGCAGCTGAAAGCGAGCGTACGGCGTCCGGCTGCGGTCGTAACGACGCCAGTCATGACGCGTCCGTCGCGATTGTTGCGAATGAATCGCCGCGGTAAATGCCTGACCGTCAACCACGGTGCACCGCAGCTCGAACTGTTTGGGCACATCGGCCTGCAACAGAATCGGACAATGCTTGACGGCGTCCAGGTAACCCAGGTCGCGACGCGTCACCGGTTCGGTGTAGCGGCGAATCGTGTTGGCCAATGACGACTTGTGAAAGGCGCCGCTGGCAAGCTTGCTAATGATGTGGCCGCCATGTTCGCAGTAGAATTCGCGGGCTTGCTCCGGATCGTTGGTTACCAACGTCGCGGGAATCTCAAGGCCAACCGAGGAAGCCTCACGCAGCTGAAGCATCTTGCACTTGGCACGCTCCAGATCGTGCGGGTTGCCCGGCAGCCAGCGACAGGACAATGTGCTCCACATGTCTTCAAACAGGGCACGGGATTCGGCCTCGATGTAGTCACGCACCGGTACGGGTCGCCCAGGACGGGTCGCCGACGGCCGGCCCGGGCGGCGGTACCAGATGGTCGACACGTCGTGCTCAAGCGACACTTCGCCCCAGCGGCAACTCGGTCGGCACGCACCATTCACTGACGAGTCCACGTGCAAGGACAGCAACTGGCAGGATGGAAAGTCCGCCGGGTTCATCCGGCGAAATGCGACGCCGCGTTCGTGCAAAATCGCTTCGACGCGATCGGCGTGCGAATCGTTGGTGTCCGAAAGTATCAAGATCATGGCGCCCTCCCACTCAGCCAACCTGCTCAATCCGCCACGCCACCGCTCCGTTCGATCCAGTGGTGATCGAACGGAGCGGCTTGCGACAAGGCTACTCGTCCATAACGCAAATTTTCTCGTCGTGGTCGTAGGTGCCGCCGTTGGCTAAAATCGTTGCGCCCTTGAACTCGATTTCTTCCGCCGCTACCGGAGAGGGCGAGCCAAACGCGAGGTTCGTCGAACGACTCGCTCCCCCGTTAACTTTCCGCGCCTCGGCGGCCGTGAGTTCGGAGATCGTGCTGAAACGTGTGTTCTTGCGGGTCGACATGTTGGGACCTTTCTGCGGTGTCTCGGGTGTCTGGAAACTCCCCCTGCGAGACACGATCCAGGGGGAGCGAGAAACGGGTCGAAAGGACATGGCGGCTTGCCGTTCAACTGCGTTTGAGCGGCTGGCCATGCCTGCCACGTTAGAAAGCGACACGCGCGGCGGCTCGAGGCGCAGAAAATTCTCGGAAGTCGCCTGTCGCCACACGTTCCGCGTGATCCAGATCCGAACTACTGCCGATACACGACCCGACCTCGAAACATGGTCAGCTTGACCTGGGTCTCCAGCAGCTCGGTGGCCGGAATCTGGAAAAGGTCGCGATCCAACACGACCAGGTCGGCCAGCTTGCCGACCTCCAGCGTTCCGCAGTCCGCTTCGCGGAACGTCAAGAAAGCACCGCCCTTCGTGTAGCCCTCGATGACCGGTCCCAATTCGATCAAATGTTGCGGCGTCCAGGGCTCGCGCGTTTCACGCACCGGCCCGCGACGCGTGACGGCCACCTGCGTCGCGTGAAAGGGATTCATCGTCGAAACCGGCCAGTCGCTGCCGAACGCGAGCCGTGCGCGGGTGCGTGCCACCGAGCCGATCGGGTACTGCCACTCGGCCCGCCGAGCGCCCAGAAACGGGAAGTTCAGCTCCGTGACGTAGCGGTCATCCAGGCTCGCCCAGAGGGCCTGAAAATTCGCGACCACGCCCAGATCGTGGAACCGACCGATGTCATCGGGATGGATCACGTGCAGATGAGCGATATGGTGCCGCGCGTCCCGGATGCCATTGACCTGTCGCGCGTGCTCGATCGCGTCGAGCGACATGCGAATTCCGCGGGTTCCAATCGCGTGGAGATGGATTTGCAGCTCGGCCGCGTCGAGTGCGGCGATCACGTCGTTTGCCGTTGCCGGATCGGTGTTGGCAATCCCACGGTGGCTCTCGCCCTCATACGGCTCCAGCATCGCCGCCGTCTTGCCCTCCACGACGCCGTCCATGAACAGTTTGACCTGACCGAATCGCAAGTCGTCGGAACTCGGCTCGATGCGGACCTGCGCCGCGTTGCGGCGGAGCACGTCCTGGACGCTCTCCGACCCGCGCGAAATATCGCAGGCCAGCGAAATACTCACGTGCGCCGTCAGCTCGCCCGATGCCAACACCTGACGATACGCCTCAATGTCGGCGTCACTCGCGTTGGCTTCGATCAGGTTGGTCACGCCTAGCGAGTTCGCCAGGCGCAGGCCCTTCCGCACCGCCTCGGCTCGCTCCTGCGATGTATACGCCGGAAGCACGCGTTCAATCAGCGACATCGCCGATTCCCGCAGTGTCCCGGTCGGCTCGCCGGTGGTGGGATCGCGGTCGATTCGGCCGTTCAGCGGGTCGGGCGTGCTGGCTGTCACGCCCGCCAATTCCAGAGCACGTGAATTCGCCCAGGCATTGTGGCCGTCGGCTGACCGAACGAAGACCGGACGGTCAGGGATGATCTGATCCAGTCGCTTCCGATTGTCGTTTCCAGGAAAGGCTGGCAAAGACAGATGGACGCCCCGAACCCATCGCCTGTCCGGGTGCCGCTCCGCGAACCGGGCCAGAGCCGCGAGGACTTCGCCGGGATTCTCCGTCGCGCTGAGGTCGCATTCCAGCAGCGCCAATCCGCCACTCGTCACATGGACATGGGCGTCCGTAAAGCCCGGTAGAACGGTCGCACCCTGCAAGTCAATCGTCTGCGTGGCGTCATCGATGAAGCGGATGACGCCGTCCTCCGGGCCCACAAACACAATGCGCTCACCTCGCACCGCAAGACAGGCAGCCGTTGGGAGGGTGTCAGTCAGAGTGCGAATCGTGCCGTTGCGAAACACATAGTTCGCCGACTCCACCGTGTCTTCTGCTCGTCCCATGCGACAAGGAATTGCCAACCACGCGGTCAAGACGATAATCGTCGCGAAAACGAGAAAGCGAGCTCCCGCACGCTTTATTGGCCATTCGCCCATCATCAGCTCCCTGTCGGAATACTCATGCACCTGAACCCCCAGTAACCCGCGACAGTACGGCACCTTCGTGCGGCGTAGCGCCCCGCCGCATGCTTGCGATTGACGCTCGCCGCCCTGATTCTAATGCATCCGCGTGTCGCGTCCGACGGGGCAGCATCCGCGACCCACCCTGACGATTTTGAAAATTGTTGAAAGTTAACGCCTCGGCGCCCGCTTCCTGTGCACGATGGACCTATATTTCAGATGGCCCCCGGTTGCGCAACGTTCTGTCGAATCTCGAAGGAACACTCTCATCTAAAGAGCCAGAACCATGTCGCACCTCCTCCCGACCCTCACCGGGCGGTGGGGTCAATGGATGACCCTGCGCCTTCGCACGCCCCGCCGCCAGCAGATTCATGCCCAGGCACTCGACCTGGCGTCTTTAGAAGGTCGAACGTTGTATAGTGCAAGTCCGATGGCGGAACTCGTGCCGGACGCGAACCCAGACGCTGGGCCATCTCCCGAGGAGTTGGTCGATAATGCTCACGACACCAGCGACATCGCGAGTTTGGCCGACGACTTTCAGAACGTCGAACCCGAGCCAAGTCGTGTGGAGGTCGGCCAGTCCGTCTTGGAATTGCCCGCAGCGATCGAACTAAGTGGCGAGCGAGGCGATTTTGTGGAGCTGCCCCATACGTCGGACATGGCCCTTTCGGACGGCACGATTGCGCTGACGTTTGTGGCGGACGAGGTCGAGGGGCGTCAGACGTTGTTTTCGAAAGATGCCCGGGACTATGGCGACGGTGGACACCTGACGGCGTTCATCCGCGACGGCCGGATCGAAGTCCGTCTGCAAAGCGAAACGGAATCGTTCTACATCCGGTCGGAATCGCTCGTCGCCGCGGGCGAAACCCATCATCTCGCGATCTCGTTCGGGTCGGACGGCTTGCGGCTTGATCTGGATGGCCAGACCGAAGCCTGGAACCAAGAGGTCACGCAGGGCATCCAGGACAACGCGGAAAATCTTGTCCTGGGAGCCAACGCCTGGGCTCGCGACAGCCGAAATCCAACCTGGACCGCCGATGCGTTCGACGGGACGATCGTCGATTTCGCGATTTACGGACGAGCACTCTCAAGATCCGAAGTGTTCGAACTCGGCGCTCCTGACATCGTCCCGCCTCAGGGTTCGCTGGGAAGCACCGGCACGGGGCTCGATCAGTTGGTCGATCTGATCGTCCATGACCCCGGACTCAACCGACGCATCGATACCAGCCAGATCCTGGCCGGTGCCGAAGCCGCGGACGCAATGAATCGAATCATCGTCGAGGCGATCGTCGAAACCGGATTGGCCAACGACGGAGTGATCAATGCCGCCGATGTCCATGACCTGAACCACTATATTCAGGAAAACTACGAACGCACCTGGATCGAGCTCCATGGGGACGACGAAGGGGGCGTCGAAACCGGCTTCCACCTCGTCCAGAACGACGGAGCCACGACCCACCTGTTTGGCGATGACAACGCCGTCAATACCGTCGCCGATGGCGTCTACCATCTGGGATTCGACATCGATTGCGGACGTTTGCTGAACGAGGACGGCAATCGAAATGCGAGTGTCGAGACGGTCGCTTTCTGGCTGAATGAGCTGCTGGAAGACGACCTGGCGGCCGGCACGCTGACCAATGCCGACGTGAATCCCTACGCGGTAGGAACCACCGGCACCGGACTCGATCAGCTGATCGAGATCATCACCAGCGACGTCGGTCTGAATCGCCGGATTGCGACCAGCGAAATCACGGGCGGGGCGAACGCCGCCGACGCGATGAACGGCATGATCGTCGAGGCGATCGTGCAGACCGGCGTGGCCAACGACGGCACCTTCAACAGCGCCGATGTGCGGGATCTGAACCGCTATCTCCAGGCCAATTACGAAGACGCCTGGACCAACTACCACGGCGATGACGAAGGCCACGAGGAAACCGGCTTCCATCTGGTCCAGAATGACGGAGCCAGCACGCGTCTGTTCGACGGCAAGAACGCGGTGAACACCGTCGCCGATGGACTCTATCATCTGGGCTTCGACATCCGCGGCAACCGGCTCCTCAACGAGGACGGGGATGCGAACGCCAGTCTGGATCAAGTCGCCTTCTGGTTGAACGAGTTGTTGGCCGACGATCTGGCCCAAGGATCGCTCGCCAATCCCGCCGTCGCGGCCTACGCCCAGGGAACGACCGGCACCGGGCTGGACCAGCTGATCGACCTGATCGCCGGCGACAGTGGTCTGAATCGGAACATCGCGACCAGCGAGATCACCGCCGGCGCTCAGGCGGCGGACGCCATGAACCAGATTATCGTGTCCGCGATTCGCGCCACCGGCGTCGCCGACGATGGCTTCCTGGACAAGTTCGACATGATCGAGATCAACGCCCAGATCCAGGAAAACCATGCCGAGTCCTGGACCGAGCTGCACGGCGATGACGAAGGCGATGAAGAAACCGGTTTCCATCTCGTCCAGAATGACGGAGCCCAAACACGACTCTTCGCCCAGAATGCCGTGAATACCGTCGCCGATGGACTCTATCACATGGGATTCGACATCGAGCGAGGACGCTTCCTCAACGAAGATGGGAATCGCAACGCCAGTCTGGAAGATACCGCCTTCTGGCTGAACGAACTGCTGGCCGAGGACCTTCAAAACGGAACGCTCGCCAGCGAGACGACCGTCGATGTCGGCCAGTCCGTCTTGGAATTGCCCGCAGCGATCGAACTAAGTGGCGAGCGAGGCGATTTTGTGGAGCTGCCCCATACGTCGGACATGGCCCTTTCGGACGGCACGATTGCGCTGACGTTTGTGGCGGACGAGGTCGAGGGGCGTCAGACGTTGTTTTCGAAAGATGCCCGGGACTATGGCGACGGTGGACACCTGACGGCGTTCATCCGCGACGGCCGGATCGAAGTCCGTCTGCAAAGCGAAACGGAATCGTTCTACATCCGGTCGGAATCGCTCGTCGCCGCGGGCGAAACCCATCATCTCGCGATCTCGTTCGGGTCGGACGGCTTGCGGCTTGATCTGGATGGCCAGACCGAAGCCTGGAACCAAGAGGTCACGCAGGGCATCCAGGACAACGCGGAAAATCTTGTCCTGGGAGCCAACGCCTGGGCTCGCGACAGCCGAAATCCAACCTGGACCGCCGATGCGTTCGACGGGACGATCGTCGATTTCGCGATTTACGGACGAGCACTCTCAAGATCCGAAGTGTTCGAACTCGGCGACTCCTGACATCGTCCCGCCTCAGGGTTCGCTGGGAAGCACCGGCACGGGGCTCGATCAGTTGGTCGATCTGATCGTCCATGACCCCGGACTCAACCGACGCATCGATACCAGCCAGATCCTGGCCGGTGCCGAAGCCGCGGACGCAATGAATCGAATCATCGTCGAGGCGATCGTCGAAACCGGATTGGCCAACGACGGAGTGATCAATGCCGCCGATGTCCATGACCTGAACCACTATATTCAGGAAAACTACGAACGCACCTGGATCGAGCTCCATGGGGACGACGAAGGGGGCGTCGAAACCGGCTTCCACCTCGTCCAGAACGACGGAGCCACGACCCACCTGTTTGGCGATGACAACGCCGTCAATACCGTCGCCGATGGCGTCTACCATCTGGGATTCGACATCGATTGCGGACGTTTGCTGAACGAGGACGGCAATCGAAATGCGAGTGTCGAGACGGTCGCTTTCTGGCTGAATGAGCTGCTGGAAGACGACCTGGCGGCCGGCACGCTGACCAATGCCGACGTGAATCCCTACGCGGTAGGAACCACCGGCACCGGACTCGATCAGCTGATCGAGATCATCACCAGCGACGTCGGTCTGAATCGCCGGATTGCGACCAGCGAAATCACGGGCGGGGCGAACGCCGCCGACGCGATGAACGGCATGATCGTCGAGGCGATCGTGCAGACCGGCGTGGCCAACGACGGCACCTTCAACAGCGCCGATGTGCGGGATCTGAACCGCTATCTCCAGGCCAATTACGAAGACGCCTGGACCAACTACCACGGCGATGACGAAGGCCACGAGGAAACCGGCTTCCATCTGGTCCAGAATGACGGAGCCAGCACGCGTCTGTTCGACGGCAAGAACGCGGTGAACACCGTCGCCGATGGACTCTATCATCTGGGCTTCGACATCCGCGGCAACCGGCTCCTCAACGAGGACGGGGATGCGAACGCCAGTCTGGATCAAGTCGCCTTCTGGTTGAACGAGTTGTTGGCCGACGATCTGGCCCAAGGATCGCTCGCCAATCCCGCCGTCGCGGCCTACGCCCAGGGAACGACCGGCACCGGGCTGGACCAGCTGATCGACCTGATCGCCGGCGACAGTGGTCTGAATCGGAACATCGCGACCAGCGAGATCACCGCCGGCGCTCAGGCGGCGGACGCCATGAACCAGATTATCGTGTCCGCGATTCGCGCCACCGGCGTCGCCGACGATGGCTTCCTGGACAAGTTCGACATGATCGAGATCAACGCCCAGATCCAGGAAAACCATGCCGAGTCCTGGACCCAGCTGCACGGCGATGACGAAGGCGATGAAGAAACCGGTTTCCATCTCGTCCAGAATGACGGAGCCCAAACACGACTCTTCGCTCAGAATGCCGTGAATACCGTCGCCGACGGACTCTATCACATGGGATTCGACATCGAGCGCGGACGCTTCCTCAACGAAGATGGGAATCGCAACGCCAGTCTGGAAGATACCGCCTTCTGGCTGAACGAACTGCTGGTTGACGAACTTCAAAATGGAATGCTCAGTTCCAGCGCGATCTCTGCGTAATTCCACGGAACCGGCACGGCCGCACCGATGCTCGCGGCCGTGCTCGCCGTGACCGTGGCGATGAGCAACGCCAGAGATCGCTTAGTCGACAACGAAGC
The DNA here is from genome assembly GCA_963826795.1 of uncultured Planctomycetales bacterium. Taxonomy (GTDB): domain Bacteria; phylum Planctomycetota; class Planctomycetia; order Pirellulales; family Pirellulaceae; genus CAWGYT01. Next base: position 361,314 of record CAWGYT010000004.1, read on the forward strand.
GGTGCCCGCAAACGCAATCGACGCGATTGGCCGAAATCCGCGTCTGGCATTTCGGGCAGCTTTTTTCCCAGGAGCAGAGCTTGGAGCGATCCGTCTCGGCCTTCTCCCTGGCTTCCGCTTTTTTTTGTGCCACCAACTGGAGTTTGCGGGGCCCGTCTGCCTGAACCATGGCACACTGGGGGTGGATGCCGCTACGGGAATAAGATGGCTTGCCGCAAATCGGACATTTCTTGCTGTCAGGTTCGACCAGAATGGGCGTCGGCTTCTTTTCACTCATGCGTTTCAATTCGCTCTCTCGCTGTGTGAGCAGTGGGGAAAACCGGCTGGCACGGGAAGTGCTTCGCGCAGCTCGTTTCGGCATCCAGATCCGTTTCTGCAAGTCCTCACGCACGATGCAGGAATTCGACTGGAACGATTCATGACGCGGCAGCAAAGTTCGAAGCAAGTGAAGGCTCCGTGTTGCACATTCGAGCCTGCCATCCTCGGGCCCGCCAACGGCTCGAACCGCTAACTGGACTTCTTGCGAGTCTTACGGTGATTGCCGTTGCGCGAGGCGGGAACCGCCACTGCCTCAAGCTCTTCGCAACGTCTCGACACCGAACGAAAGGGCATTCCGGCAACGCGCTCGTATCGCTCTGCACGCACAAACCAGAACGCAAGGCCACCTGAGTTGTGAGCCGGAGTTCCGGCGGCACCTGAGGCGCGGACGCCCAGTGAGCCCTTGCGACCTGTCTTCTGCCAGCCTCGACGCTCCATGTGCATGCGGACCAAGACACCAATGGCTTGGCGAAAACGCGTGTTCCGTCGCGTGTGCGCGTCGCCAAGAAACGAATCCAGCGCCGGTTGCGACTCCAATTCCCGCACAACGCCCGCTAACGGTGCACGATCGTGATGAAGTTCTGCTTCCTCCATCCGCCGTTGGCGATCCGCGTCATTGAAGAAGTCCAGCACTGCCGCAAAGGGTTGAGCCGAATCATTGACAACATCCGCGAACGTCTTTCCCTGTCGGTCTTGCAAAAAGTCCTCTTTCGTTACTCGTTCTTTCGGCATGGCGCACGTTACCCACGTTTTTACTGACAATTCTGGATCACGGTGCACATTCTGCACCTACACATATTGTAACTGCAAATTACGGGCATGCAATAAGAAACTTACCCTGAACGCTCCAAGCTGCGAATCTGCGAATCCAATCGCAAGAAGCGCCGTTGACCCAGTGACCGAATCGGCCTAAGCTGAATCTCAATGAATTGAATGTTGAATCATTTTCAGGGATTCGCTCTGTCTCGTGGGCGCCATGCGGTGCCGCATATTGGCCGGCTTCGGCCCCAAATTGGTTGGAGCTTCCAAGTCGCCGCTCGCTGCGGTGAGTGCCGGAACAGGACTTTTCTGCTGGCAATTTTTTCTGGCGTATCGAGTCGGTCGATTGTCGTGAGCGACATCGGGGTTCGCCCAAGTTACGACGGGCTTGAAGGGCGACGGTCAATTCGCAGATGGCGAGGGACGAGCGTGCGCGGGCGTTGTTAACCCGTGAGTCCAGGGCCGAACATTCTGGCGACGCGGCGCTGCAAGGCGGCACACCGTCGACCCAAGGGAACATTTTCGCGAATCGTTCTCGGCTCACATCGATCGTTCGGGGCCCAGCACGAAAAACTAGATTGCGGTCCAGCGACAACCGATCGCAATCACAACCGGAAGAGGTCTTTCACTTGGCAAAGAATCGCATGACGTTCGAAAAGCAACTACGAGAGACGAAAAAACGACAAAAAGCAGCTGCCAAGCGTGAGAGTCGGCGGCGGCAGAAAGACGAACCGATCTCGCGTGTGGACTTCGAACCCGATCGTGCGGACGCAGGTCAGGCGGAGGCAGATGAAACGCCGCAATGACCGCGATTTGCGTTAGCCTCCGGCTAAGAGGTGGTCCTTGAGGATTCGAAGCCCGTTCTTGGTGCGTGCCGCGGGGATTGCGTTCGCGACGGGCCTGTGCGTCCTGTTTCGGACGTTGCGATTGCGTCTGGAGACCTGCGAGGAGGCCAATCCCTACGCCTCAGATGGACCCGACCGCTACCTTTTTTCGGTCTGGCATGATTCGTCCGTGATCGCGGCGTTCGGCGGGAAGCATCGGAGAACGGTGGCCCTCACGAGTCGCCATCGTGACGGATCGTTCGTCACGGCAGTGACCCGCGTCGCAGGAGTTCCCACCGTTCGCGGTTCGACCGGTGCCACGGGCGGGAAGGCCTTACGTGAGCTGCTGCGGGTCGCTCAAGAGAAAGACATTGTGATCACGCCCGATGGCCCGCGGGGTCCAAGCCGCAGGATGAGCCGCGGCATCGTTTTCCTGGCGTCGCGGACGGGCAATTCCATTGTCCCCACCGCGTTCGCATGCTCGAGCTGCTGGCGAATCCCTGGCAGTTGGTCGAGCCTGGTCATCCCCCTGCCTTTCTCCCGCGTGATTCTGATGGCGGGTGACCCGATTCCCGTTCCAGCGGGGTTGCGATCAGAGTCGATCGATCAGTATGTCGCGCAAGTTCAGCTCGCAATGGACGAGCTGGAGACTCAGGCCCAGCGCTGGATCCATCATGGCCTCAGCTTCGCAACGACGCCCGAAGGTGTCTGAAAAGCCATCTGAAAAGCCATCTGAAAAGCCACCAGCGCGCGCGGTTGGCTTCTCAATCATCCGCCGGAACTCGACGCGCCGTCGGGCGAGTCCACTTCACATCGATTCGAGTGTGAAGTTGCGCGGCCGCATCGCGCAGTTCGGGTCGCGTCTGAGTGAGCCAATCAGCCAGCTGTGCCAGGGAGATGCCTTCGGCTTCTTGGCAGAACACGGTTCGATCAACCGGGCCCGGCACAAAGGTCGCGTCACGCAAATTTGGGGGATTTTCCCGCCAGCTTGCGTCTTGCCGATCCACCACGAAACATCGCCGGGCGTAGCTGCAGCCAGGCAAACGGACCGTCGCTGAATCGAAGTGCCGTTCGATCGACTCTTCGATCGCGTAGAGTCGGCCGTCCGAGCGAATCTCGCGTCCGCGGTCGACACGCCGAACGGCGGACGCAAGTGCCGATCGAACGGCGACTTGCAACAGCTCACGCAGCGACAAACGCGTCTGTTTTTCAGGCGAGGTCCCTTCCGCGAGAACGGTGGTTCGGAAGTGTTGCTGGATGACCGACACCGCAAGGCTTTGAGCAAGTGTCGGGATCACTCGCTGGATCTCGCGATCCAGACTATCCGTGCCGCTCGCGGAGGCGGTCGGAAGGCTTGAACCGGGTTTGCGTCTGTCTTCATCGCGCCCAGCCGTTTCTTCATCGCGCCGACGCGTTTTCGGATCGGCCATCATACACAGGTCCGCACCAAGCTCTCGCAGCTCGGTTGCCACTTCCCGAATGAACACCACCGCCCGGTCCGCCGGCTCACCCGCCGTTGCACCGGTGGGGGCGATCCCGCGGATCGTCGATCCGCGCAAGATAAGCTGACGCAGCGTTTTTACGACGCGAACGTCAGCGATGTCAGCGAACTCACGGATCAGGACTTGGTCGAGATCCGTCGCGTCCTCGCCCTGACAGGCATCTGCGGGCCCGACGCTCTCGGGGTCGGTGATGTCGACCGACGAACTGGCCGATCTCGAATCGCCGTTGGCATCCGACTCCAGCCAGCGTTGGACGATGCGCCGTCGCAGTTGTTCGCTCCATCGCTTCGGCAAGTCGGAATCTCCGAGCTGCAATGCGGCCAGGCCGAACGATCGTAGTTGAACGTCGTCGCGGTCGATTGCGGGAGCGACCGCTCGGCAACGATCCAGTAAGCCACCGGCGGCGGTCGCGGTGCTACAGAACAAGTACTCTGCGACCTCCGAGATACGCTCGTCGTAGAGTTCGTCGGACAGCTGTTCGCCAAGGTTTACAAAATAGACCGTTGCGGGCGGCAGCTCGTTCTTATTGACGCCCGGACCCGTTTGGATTTTCGATGCTTCCACGCCGGACGGTAGCGTCCCGCCTTGTTGCAATTCGCTCAGAAACGCATACGTGCTGGCGATGGCCAACGTGCTTTCGCGTGGGTGGGTATTCGTCGAGCTCATCAGAATCGCGGACACACTGTCGTCCGGCAACCGCATTTCGTTGAGCAGCGAACGGACGGTGCGCAGCGCATCCAATAGCATGCCACTGGCGGTTCCACCGGATGTTGATCCAACGAGTACGATTCGCGGCGCGCGATTGTGGCACGGCAAACCGGTCCCTGCTTCCAGGGACTTGATCGAATCGTCAGCCACAAGACGCGAAATACGCTTTCTAAGCGTCTCGCGCACTCGGTCGAGATGATCGACCCACGCCAGACGACCCAAGGGACGGTATCCTTGTGTCTTTCGCGAGCGAGGGATGTTGTATAACCATCGCCGACTTAGCCACCGCAGGAGGTCGTCCGAAAGGGCCTGATATTCTTGGGGACGACGGAGTCCCAGGTGGAGCAGTTCCTCGTGTTCCAGCCCAGCTCCGTGCTTGGCGAACCTGGCCTGTTGGAGCGTATCTCCGTCCGTATCCAGCAGAAGTACCTGGATCGCCTCGCTGGTCGCCAAGCCAGCGCACGCGGCGAGCCGCTGCTTGAAGCCCTGAAGGACCCTGGCTCCCGAGCCGCCGATTCCAATCAACAGGGTCGGCCGGGGCTCGCTGAGGGCCTCGGAGACGTCGATCGGACCAAGCTCTTGAATCGAAGGCTTGACGAGTAAAGCTTGCTCCTCAGCGGCGAAACGCGGCAACGGCACGCTGCCACTCGGAAGGTGTTCGTCTTCGGCCAACAACTCCGTGCAAAGCGCGTCTGCAGGCTCGACCCCATGTGACGAGGCGTCGCTCTTGCCCGCGACGGTCGTCTCCGCCTGGTCGCGAGCCGTTGTATCGCCAGAGGGAAGCGTGTCGACGTGTGCAACCCGTTCCGCTCCATCCGGCACGACCGCTTGATGGTTTCCGACAAACGTCCGATGGCGTTGCGACAAGGCCGCCACGAAGTCCCCGCAACTGGGGAAACGTTGGGCTGGGTCTTTGGCAAGTGCCCGAGTGAGGACTTCGCGATCTAAGCTGGACAACGTTTCGAGCCGCGGCGCCAACTGCCGATGCTGGATGGCCAGTTGCTGCTGTGTGCGTCCCGGAAACGGCAAGCTACCGGTCAGCATCTGCTGATAGACGATGGCCAAGCTGTACTGGTCGCTTTGCCGACTGGGCGTTCCCGCGAAAACCTCCGGGGATGCGTAAACGGGCGTCAAGCCACCCACGAACGTGTTCACCTGGTCCTCCAATTCTTTGACCAGGCCAAAGTCGGCGACCTTGATGCGGTCGCCCACAAGCAACAAGTTCTCGGGCTTGATGTCCAGATGCTGGAGTGCCTTCTTCTCCAACATGTAGTCCAGCGCGTCTGCAGCGTCCTGAAGATGCTGGACTAGATCCTCACGCGAGATCCCTTTTTCTCCTTGCGCGGAATTCCTGAAAGCGATCCATCAGGCTGCGATCGGCAAGTTCCGTGAGAACCAGCAGCTGATTCGAAACGATTTCGATCCGTTCGATCGACAGCAGGAACGGATGTCGGATTCCTTTGATTCGATTCAGTGCTTTTAGCTCGCGGGCCGCCCGCTCCTCCGTGATGTAGCCGTAGATCACCTTGATGGCCTTTTCCAGGCCCCCGGGCGCTCTTACTTTCCAAACCTCGCCATATGCTCCGGCACCGATGCGATCGATCGTGTGGTAGCCCGGAATCAGCTCGGCGGGATTCAGAAACGTCACACTCACGATTCACCTGAGGAATTTGCGTTAGGTGCAGGAGGCTCGAATCCGGGCGATCGCTTCCGCAATCTTCTCCGGCGTTGCCGTGACTTCTGGAGCGCTATCCTCGTGCTTTGCGCTGGATTCTGCGGGCGTTATGTCAACGTGCTTCGGTCGGTTTGCGTCGGTACAGGCAAACTCGAATCCCAGTTCGCGGATCGCGGGGCCGTCGTTTTCATCGCCCTGACGATGAGCAATCGTCGAACAGCCGGTATCGTGGAAGGCGGCCAGTACGCTGGTCAATTGTCGACGCGTAGGACGTCGCTGCGAAATGTCGCGAAAGGACCGCGACGTCAAGATCAGGTGCGTAGGCCGAGTTCCCGCGAGCTCCACGAGTTGTTTTCCCTCGCTGGCGGGGCATTCGAGCGCAAGACTGACGCCCAACTCGTCCAAGACGTTTCGGGCTGCCTGAAGTGCGTCGAGCCGACAGGTCGTTGCGTCGGTAATCGCGGCGATTAGACTTGCCGGCTCGGAAAGCTCGTCCACCAGACGTTCGATCGACGATCTGAACTCGACCGCGTTCTCCACCTCCCACGCGGCAACAGCGATGACGAGTCGTCCTCTCTGCGGAAGCGAGCTGAATTCGCGTAAGGCACGCAGTCGACACAGCTGCCTCAGTCGGAATGCGGCTGCCGCTGGCGCGGTACGGGCCTCGCAGGGCAGATCCCAGGCAGTGCTTCGTCCGCTGAAGGTTGGAATCGCGGACCAGCCGAACGTTTTGTCGTCGGCCAGTCGCAGGATCGGCCGCAACCGTACTTCCACGGACCGATGCAGCAAAAGCTCGTGGATCCGGCGGATACCCGCGATCTGCTCGAAAGCCGATCCCACACCTTGCGCCGCCCCTCCCGCTCGGACATCACCTGGGTCGCCATCCCAGCGGCTTGCGAGACGGCCTCGCACAAGAACGTGAATTCGGTGTCGGCGATTCCCAAGATATCGCCATGGCTCAAGACCGCTTCCTCGATCAACTCGCCATTGAGAAACGTGCCGTTGGTACTCTGAAGGTCGCGAATTCGAAACTTTCCCTGTTCGTGGACAATCACGGCGTGCTCTCGCGAGACTCGAGTCGAGCGCACCTGGAGATCGACCGATTCGATTCTTCCGATCTTGAAGGGAAAAGAACGCAAGACGGAGCGATCCTCCGCTTCCCCCGAGCTCGAATTGCACTCCAATCGGGGCATTTCACGTTCGCAGCTGCTCAGGATTTCAGTCTGCATGGTGCACGAGTTCCCCGGTAAACCCCGTCCCAGAACGGCAAACGGCGTGACGAACGGTAACTGAGACTGGCCATTGACGTCTGGCTCAGCGACATCGGCTCGCCGTGCGCAGCACTATAAGTAGCCTACTTCCCGTTCGGCCTGCTCTACTGTTCGTACGTACGTGAATGCGACGCGTATCAATCGGTCGCCGTCGCACACTCCGCACGACCAGCAAGTCCTTCGCCAATGAGTGCGCGTGAGGTGAACTCGGAAGTGGCAATCCACATCTGATCGCTGTCCGAGCCGACGGACGACTGAGCTAAGTTTGAGTCGTAGCAGGCACGTTGCGCGGTGTTTTGTATCAACCATCCCTGGGATGCATTTCCGTCCGTCGGACTTGGCAGCAGCTAAAGACCTCGGACTTTGTCGCGCTCCCGGGTCCACACCCCGCTCGCTTGCCACGCTGCACTTAAGCGACCCACTGCTGTTCCCCCCCAATTCGACGACTGCTGCGATGACGCTAAACGCTGCCACGGTACTCGTAGTTTCTCCCGAACCGACGACGCTCCGGCGCATCCGACGGATTCTGACGGCGTTCGGCTGCGACGTGTTGAGCCGCCGCGAGATCCCCTCGTCGCAAGATGTGGGCCAGTATGTCTATCCCCAGTTCGTGATCGTCGACGAGCGGGCGATGGACGCCCGGTTTCAATCGCTGAGCGGATTCCTCGAAACACAGGCCTTCCCTGCCCCGTACATTCTGCTGCTTCGAGACCCCAACAGTCGCGACGGAATTCTCGAAGCATTTGCCGCGGGCGTCGACGACTTCCTCGAAAAACCTGTAAATTCTGCCGAACTCCTGAGTCGGCTGAACGCGGGGGCGTGCTACCGGGAAACACGCCTGAGCGACGACGACTTGATTCAGTCGGATCTGGAGACGGGCCTATTGACCGAGGGCGCTTTTGTTCGGTGGCTGGGGCGGCAACCGGCGAACTCCGACGCGCCCGGCTGCTGCGTCCTCATCGAGATCGATCTGCTGCGGCAGCTTGCCGCGAGGATCGGCTGGCCCAGCGCGCGTGTCGTCTTGCGGGCCGTCGCCGGGATCGTGAGTGAACATTGCCTGCCGCACGCGGAACCGTTTCGACAATCCCCTCGTCGGCTTGGGGCATTCCTGCCGAATGTGCATCCCGAACGGGCGCGGGAGTGGACCGAAGAGCTTCGAGCGAAAATCGCCAACAGCCACTGCGCCGCCGAGGTCAAATCGCTCGACCTGACAGCCAGCGCGGGAATTGCGGCCCGGACACGCACGAACCATGCTCCACACAAGCTCCTGGCGGAAGCCGTTCGCGCACTCGACCGGGCGATCACCGACGGGGGAGACTGTACCGTGCTCAGCGAAGACCTGGCGGGCGACCCGAAGGAATCGGTCGGCTCGTTGGAGTCTTCCTTCACCAGATCACGTGCCCGGGATGTCATGACTTCGCTTTCGGTTTTTCTGCAACTGACAGACACGGTGGGCAGTGCGATTGCGAAACTGACTGCTGCCCGGCTGGAATTCGCCCCTGTCGTGGACGATGGTCGCTTTCAGGGCGTCGTCTGCCGCGATGAATTGGCCAAGTACAGTCTCTCGCAAGGCGGCGCACAGGCCCCCGTTCGCTCGGTCTTGGCGAAAAACGTGGTTCAGGTCAACGAGGAAACACCCCTGCCTGACGTCATCGAGGTGTTCCGACATGGCCACTGCGAAGTCGCCATCGTGGTTCGCCAGGCACAACCGACGGGGACCATCACGGCCCGCGATCTATCGGTGCTTCGCAGGCCGACCGATTGCGGATCACGGATACCGACGGACGAAGATCCGGTCGACGTGAATTGCGTGACCAAGACCGACCCCCGGCGAGCGGAATTGCCAACCTTCCGCTGAGTCCTCGTAGACGGAGATCCAACGCGTGCCAACGATCGACGTGCCAAGATCCGAGTCGCGGATCCTCGCCGAATTGGGCCTCGACGAAAGCTTTCGGCCCGCCGAAGTGTGCAGTCTAGAAGACACGGGGCTCAACGAACCACTCGTGGAATCACTCGTCTGCAAGTACTTGCTGACCGTCGGGACGGCGAGTGGACGGCGGATCGCGGATTCGTTGTGCTTGCCGTTTGGAATTCTCGAATCAACCTACCAGTCGCTCAGAATCCGACAGTTCCTCGCGCAGGCCGGCTCGGCGCCATTGAACGATTGCATCTACGCGCTCACACCTCAAGGGCAAACTCACGCCCGCAGCGAAATGACCACCTGCGCTTATGTCGGCCCGGCTCCCGTTCCCTTGGAGGACTATCTGAATTCGGTTGGGGCTCAGACGATGCGTGCCGAAAAGCCAACGCAGGCGAGACTGCTGAAGGCCTTTTCCGACATCGTGGTTGACCCCGAACTCCTGCGGAAGATCGGTCCGGCGATCAATCGTGGAAAAGGCATGTTCCTCTACGGCACGCCAGGCAACGGGAAGACCACGCTGGCAAAACGAATCACCGCCTGCTTCGAACAGACGATCATGGTTCCGCACACGCTGATCGAGGACGGCCAGTTCATTAAGTTCTTCGACGCCTCCTGCCACGAAGTTGTAGCCAGCGATGTGCGGGGCATTTTCAAGCAAGAGGACCGCGACAAACGTTGGATTCGCATCCGCCGACCCACCGTGATTGTGGGCGGCGAATTGACGATGGATAGCCTTGAGTTGAAATTCGACCCCATCAGTAAGGTCAGCCGGGCGTCGCTTCAGTTGAAGAGCAATTGCGGCTGCCTGTTGATCGACGACTTTGGACGGCAGCAGATCGAGCCGTGCGAACTGCTGAATCGCTGGATCGTTCCGCTCGAGAACCGAATCGACTATTTGACTCTCTATACGGGCAAGAAGATCCAGGTCCCCTTCGAACAACTGATTATTTTCTCGACGAATCTGGATCCGAGCGACCTGGCGGACGACGCCTTCCTACGTCGGATCCCCTACAAGATCGATGTAAGCGACCCGAATGCGGAGGAGTTTCACGAGCTTTTTCGCCGTGTCGCTGAGTCGATGGAATGCGAGTACTGCCCGGACGCAATCGAGTACCTGATTGAAACGCATTACCGACGGAGCGGCCGCGGCTTGCGTCGCTGCCACCCCCGCGACCTGCTGGAGCATATCGAAAGCTACTGCCAGTACAACGAAGTTCCTTTCGAAATGAGTCCGGAAAACTTCGACCGTGCCGTGGGGATGTACTTTACGGTCATGTCGGCCGAATCGGCGTAAGCGCCGACCTTCGTGGCCATCGCGATAAGGTCGGCAGTCACGACAGGTGCCGTTGGCCACGGGGCAGAACGGTTTCGTCGGCGGAAGCGTCCCTCTCCGCAATCTGGATGCTCATTCTGCGAGCTCCCACGTCGCTCGATCTCTGAACGCCCAGCGGAATCTTGTGCCTTGGGCGGGCAAACGTCCACTCGATTTGACGGGCGGGATCCCCACACACGATTGAATCGGACGCGTGTTTGGGCCTATATTCAAGCGTTTCGTCCAGCTCACCCCAGGCAAGACGTGGTGCTATGTCAGATCGACTTTCAGGAAATGAAGTGCTCGCCATCGATGCCGGCACGCAGGGGCTATCGGTGATCCTTTGGTGCCCTCAGCGCAGGCGTTGCCTCGGCGTTGGAGATGCGAGTTACCAACACGACTACGTTCCCGGTCTACCGGAGGGACGCTTGGAGCAATATCCGTCCTATTGGACCGATGCCTTGCAAAAGGCAATGGTCGCGCTGCGACAAGACATCCAGCGCAACACAGGTCAGACCATCCAGACCGTGGCCGGAATCGGTGTCACGGGGCACATGCATTGCATGGTCCGTCGTGATGCGAATGACGGCAAGCCATTCAGCGGCGACATGTGGAACGACCCGCGCGGGGTTGCCGAAAGTGAGCAGCTGACCCGACTGTTCGGGGAGCACATCCCGGCCCGCTGGACCGGCTGTCATGTGCTGGCGCGGATGCACTCCGATCCCCATGAATGGAATCAGGCGACCGGCGTGTCGGTCACCTCCGGATCGCTTGTGCACGACTTGACGGGCGAGTGGGTCCTGGGCCCTGGCGATGCCTCGGGAATGTTCGGCAATTTGGACGCACAAGGCCAGATCGACCGGACGAAGTTGCGCAAAATCGATGAGCTGACGGCAAGTCGCTTTACGCCCCTTGAACAGTTGGTGCCGCGCAGTCGTGCCTGCCGGCGCCATCGCCGCGCGGCTGAACGCGCGTGGAAGTAAACTCCTCGGTGGTCTGCCCGAGGGAATCCCGGTCGCCGCGCCGGAGGGCGACCAGCAAACCACGCTCGTCGCAACGGCCGCCGGCGAACTCGAACTGGCGCTGTCGGCCGGCACGTCGTTCACCGGAAATCTGCCCTGCCGTACCAAACTCGTCGCGGAAAGCGAGACGATCAACGTGCTGCAGACGCCCGACCAGCTGACGATGTTGATGGTTTGTGCTCGCAACGGAACCGTCGGCTTCGCACAGTACATCACGGCCCTTGCCAGCCTGGCCGGCAAACCATTCGGCCAGGTTGCCGACGACGTGACCGAACTCGCGCGAGACGTACCGACGGACTGCAATGGCGCCATGCTGTGGGGGTTTTTCCAAGGGGAGAACGTGGTCGAATTGCCACATGCCAAAGCAACGCTGAAAGACGCCGGCATCGATCTGTTGGCCAACCCGGGGGTCATGGCACGCTTGCTGTTGGAATCGCCCTGCCTGACGATGCGCTATGGGCTGGAGAACCTCAGGCCGAAAATTGGCTCGATCCGCAAGGTCATCCTGACCGGCGGGGCGCTCAAGTCAAAGGGCGGGTTCGCTCCCCAGATGTTCGCCGACATCCTGGGCGTCCCCGTGGTCGGTCGTAGCGGTGACGAAGAAGGTACCGCCAAGGGTGCCGCACTGTTGGCCGCCTACATGGTCGCGGTCCAGGCGGGTGAAGCGCCGACGTCGTTGGCCGACTTCGCGAAAAGGCAGGCCACGGGCGACGAGCAGACCTGGGAGCCCGATCCGCAGCGGCAGCCGATTTACGACGCTCGGTACGAACGGTTTGCCGCCGAAGTCCAGCAGATGAAGACGTAGAGTGCCCCGGACTTGAAATTCGGTCCGACAGGCAGTCGCCAGCCCCGCCCCCCTTTCGGCCCTCCGCAGCATCCGTTGCCTGCCCAACTTGCGAGTGGAAGTCATTTCAATACACTGGAATGTTAGCAGCGAGATGGATCGAGTCGCTGGAAAGCATGTGCCCCTCTGGCAGTCTGTCTTCAGCGGGTAGTTCGACCATGAAATACGCGACACGATCCGGCAGCCTCACGCGATTCAGCGTTGTGCTGTGCGCCGCGACCGGATTGCTCGTTCTGTTGGGCTTCCTGCTGTGGAGACTTGGCCAGCCCGGCTCGCCGACCGCGAAGGGCAACACGCGGTTGGCATCCGAGACCGCCGATGGGCCGAGCCAGCCGACGCGCCGATCGCAGGGACTGCTGATGTACTGTGCCGCCGGCATCCGGACGCCGGTCGAGCAGATCGCGGCGGCGTACGAGCGGGAATTCGGCGTGCCCATTCAGCTGCAGTACGGCGGCTCCAATACCCTGTTGAGTCAGATCACCGTGGCGAAAACCGGCGATCTCTACTTGTCAGCCGACGAGAGCTATATCGAACTTGGGATCGAGAAAGGCGTGGTTCGTGAGGCGATCCCACTGGCGGTCATGCGCCCCGTGATCGCGGTCCGGAAGGGCAATCCGCGACAGATCAGCGGCCTGCAGGATCTGTTGCGCGACGACATCAAGACCGCGCTGGGCAATCCCGATCAAGCCGCGATCGGCAAGACGACGCGTCGCTTGCTGGAAGCCTCCGGCGATTGGTCGCGTCTGGAAGCCCATGTGACTCGGACAGGTGTCTTCAAACCCACCGTCCCGGAAGTTGCCAACGACGTCAAACTTGGCAGTGTCGATGCGGGCATCGTGTGGGATACGACCCTGGGACTTTATCCTGACCTGGAGGCCGTGCACGTTCCCGAATTTGAGGCGGGAAAAGGCTTTGTGACGGTCGGTGTCTTGGCAGCCAGTGAGGCACCGACTGACGCCCTGCGGTTTGCGCTATCTGGCGGCGCGCGACAAGGGGCTCGTTACTTTTCGCGAGCACTCGTTCGAGACGGTCGACGGAGATACGTGGGAAGAGGTCCCTGAACTGACCTTCTTTTGTGGATCCGTCAATCGCCGCGCGGTGGAGTCGATCATCAATGCGTTCCAGCAACGCGAAGGCGTGATCGTCAATACCGTCTACAACGGCTGCGGAATTCTGACAGCTCAAATGCGCACGATCCGCGACCAGCGGCAGGGGGGCGGCTTCCCTGACACTTACATGGCGTGCGACCGCTTCTATCTGGACAGCGTCAAGGATTGGTTTCAGGATGGCGTCGACATCTCGGATACGGAGGTGGTGATCGCGGTCCCGAAGGGAAATCCTGGCAACGTGAAGACTCTCGCGGATCTTGCCAAGCCGGGAATGCGTGTCTCGCTGGGTCAGCCTGAGCAGTGTACGATCGGTGTGCTTTCGCGTGCCGTCCTCGAGGCGGAAGGAATTTATGCCGACGTGCTGAAGAACGTCGTGACCCAGACGGCGTCCTCGGCCATGCTCTTGCCGACGGTTGCGACGGGCTCCGTCGACGCCACCTTGGCCTATGCGACCGATACGAAGGCTGAATCGGACAAGGTGGATGCGATCCCGATCGAATCTCCGGCGGCCCTGGCAATCCAGCCGTTCGCGATCGCGCGTTCCAGTCAGCACAAGTACCTGGGTCGGCGGCTCTATGACGCCATCGCGCGATCGCGGAATGAGTTTGAGCTGGCAGGATTTCACTTCCGGCTGGACAACACGGCGACGCGGATCGCCGGCGAGGCCAAACCTAAATGAGTGACCCGGCGAATGACACCGCCGGCGAGCCGCCATCCGTTGCCACGTCCGGCGTGCATCAGCCCGGCTCGGACGTTCCCTTCTTCGTGATCCTCGCCATCCTGGGCGGGACGTACGTCGTGTTTCTGGTCGGGATGCTCCTCGCCGATGTGGCCTACATGGTGGCGTCCGACGCGGCCGGCAACGCCGCGCTGCCGGGGTTCCTTGAACCACTGCGGCCTGTCCTGCGACCCTTCTTGCCAATCGCAGCCGCCCTGGCCAAACCCGAGATTCAGTTCTCGATCCAGCTGACTTTGTTGTCGTGTTTCTTCACCGCGATCCTGTCCCTCATCGTCGCAGTTCCCCTGGGCTATTCCCTGTCGCGGTTTCGCTTTCCGGGTCGCAACCTGCTCGACGCGATGCTGGACATTCCGATTGTCTTGCCGCCCCTCGTTGTGGGTCTGAGTCTGCTGATTCTCTTTCAATTCTGGCCGTTCCGATTAACCAGCCGTTGGGTCGTGTATCAAATCCCCGCCGTCATTCTCTCGCAGTTCATGGTCGCGGCGGCGTTCGCGATTCGCACGATGCGCGCCACATTCGACCAAATGGATACGCGTGCCGAGGAAGTGGCCCTGACGCTGGGGTGCAATCGGGCACAATCGTTCACGCGAGTTGTGTTTCCTCAGGCCCGACAGGGGATGCTGACTGCCGGCACGCTCGCGTGGGCCCGGGCGCTTGGCGAGTTCGGGCCGCTGCTGATTTTCGCCGGAGCGACGCGGAACAAGACCGAAGTGCTGTCCACGACGGTCTTTCTCGAGCTGAGTATTGGTGACTTGGAAGCCGCCGTGGCCGTCTCGCTGATCATGGTCATGGCCGCCGTTGTCGTGCTGATCATCGCTCGCGTCTGGGGAAATCGAAAACTCTCGGTATGACCCGATATCCCAGATGCAAAGCGCACGGTGGCCGGTTACGGTCCGCAATCGCGCGAGGACGACCGGAGGTAGGACTGCGTATTGAAGGCAATCACAATCCGGTCAAGGGTCCCACGGTAGGGCAAACCACTGTGCTGCAAGTACGACGGAAAAAGCAGCAGTGCTCCGTCTTGCACCGGCGGATCGACGTAACAGTTGGTCAGGTATTTGTTGCCATAGTCAAAGTGACGACCGCCCGTTCCGAAAGGTGAATAGAACCGGCTTCCTCCGTTGGGCGCCGCCCCCGTATTCGGTCCTTCCATTTGCCCGACCTGCAGATAATAAATTCCGCACCAGGAGCATTGTCCGTGACCGTGCGTATCGTGGAAGCCGCCCTGGTTCGTAATATGAAACCAACTCTCGGTGATGTCGACTTGGATCCGCTCGGGCAAAACTTCCGCGCCGTTGATCTTGGCAACAACCGCCTGCAATGTTCCTTCGATAAACCGCTTGAGCTTCAAGAGTCCCGGGTGCTCGGTGTCAAATAGATTAAAATCGCTCTCGTATAAGCCCGCGGCCGACTTGGCTCCCGCTGCAACTCCGCTGGCAATGTTCGTCTCCGCCTGCTGTGACTTCAAGTCGTACATGGCATCGATCATCGCGGGAGCTTCGACGGCGTGGTCTCGCCACAGCCGATAGAAGAAATGAGTGGCCCAAAAGGTCTGCACGGAAATCTCAAAGGCTGACGACATCAGATGCTCCAGCTCGGTCCGTCCCGATCCGTTCGATCCCGCCCAGCGATCATCGCTGCTCCTGCCGGCGGGGCGACTTGGCGGGCGAATCGGAAACGGCGCGAGTCGCCGTCGAGTGTATAATTGTGCGAGCGTCAGTTTGTCGTGTCCGGTTGCTTGATGTCAACGGTGCAAACGCGGGAAATTAGCAGGCCAGGTGCGGCGAGCGGAGGTGTGGATGGCGTCGATGGAGTTGGAGGATGTCGAGCTGTTGCAGCGAGCACGCGCGCTGTGGTCCGCCAATCAGCCGGACCAAGCGCTCGCCGCATTTGCTCAGGCCGTCCAGCAACACCCTCATAATGTGAGAGCGTTGGTCGAGTCGGCGCGGGCCTTTGGCCAGCGTTACGAGATCACCGTTGCGGAGGACTACTTGGAGCGCACGGCGGCGCTCGGAATGCATTCGCCGGAAGTCGCCCTGCGGATCGCCCAGAGCTACAAGTTCATTCAGCGGCCGGCCAAGGCAGTCGCCGCCTTGCAGCAACGGCTGAACGAGGAACGCGCCGACTCTGACCTCGTCCGCTTCGAACTTGCCCTGCTTTACGAACGATTCAATCGGATCGAGGAGGCGGCCGAAATGGTAGCGGCTTGCCGACGGGCCAAGCCGCACGACCCGGCACTTCAGCTGGTCGATGGCCGCTTGCAGCGACGGCTCGGGAATTACGCAGCGGCGGAAGCGATCCTGCGCCCCCTCTCGCTCGCCACTCAGCTGCCGATCGAGATTGTTGTCCAAGCCTGCGGGCAGCTTTGCGAACTGCTTGACCACAACGCAGACTTTACGGGCGCGATCGAGGCCATCGAACGCGGCAAATCGCTGCTTCGCAACCGCCCCGACGTTCAGCAACTGTTGACGCGATCTGCCCGGATCAGCGAGGCGTTTCGACAGCTGTATGTCGAGCTGGACGAGTCCACGATCGGCCGATGGCTTCGCACGACGCCAGCTCAGAAATCGCCCTGCCGGGGGCTGGGCCATTTGTTGGGCTTTCCGCGGAGCGGTACCACGCTGCTGGAACAGGCACTCGCCGCTCACCCTCAACTGCTCAGCTCCAGCGAAACCGCTGTCTTGAGCCGCGATATCTTTCATCAGCTCTATCGAGTTCAAGGTCACGAGTCGCTTTGCCTGGCGGCCTTGGACAACTCGCCTCGAGATCGGCAAGCGGCCCTTCGCCAGAAATACTTCAGCCGAATTGAAGCGCTGTTGGGCCAACCGCTGGCCGGGCGATTTCACTTGGACAAAAATCCCAACCACACGTCACTGATTGCAGGAATCATCCGTCTGCTGCCCGAATCGCGATTTATCGTAATGATCCGCGATCCGCGCGACGTCGTTGTCAGCACCTACCTGCGCCATTTTCCGTTGACGGAATTCAGTGCCAATTATCTCTCCTGGCCGACCCTCTGTCGCCTGTACCAGTCCGAAATGGGCACGTGGCTGAAGCTGCACCGAATCATGCAGGGCAATTGGATTGAGGTGAAATACGAAGACGCGATCACGGACTTGGAGCAGCCGCTGCGCCGTTGCCTCGAGCTGTTCGACCTGCCCTGGGATCCTGCGGTCTTGGATTATCAAAAGCCGCTGGAGCACAAGTACGTCAATTCACCGTCGCATGAATCTGTGCGACAGCCAATCTATTCACACGCGATCGCTCGCTGGCGCAACTACCAGCAGCTGCTCGAACCCAGCTTGGATCAGTTGCAGCCCTTCATCGAGGCGTTTGGATATGACTCGTGAGCAGCCCGTGATCCGCGACAGGGCGGCGGTGCGGAATCGAAATCCATTGAGGCCCGTATGACCAAACGACCTCAGAAACGGTCCAACCGACAAGCGGCTCAGCGAGCCGATCGGCGCCTTTCACGGGACGATGTGCCCGAACTGCGTCAGGCCCGCGCATTGTGGGTTAAGCAACGTCTGCGCGAGTCGTTGGCCATGTTTGAACGAGCAGTTCGCCTTTATCCGCATCATGCGCTGGCCCTGGCGGACGCGAGCCGTGCGTTCGGGGCCGCGTACCAGTTCGAGCGCGCCGAAGCGCTCGTGGATCGCCTGGCCGACTCAGGCAAAGATGATGGCGAACTCCTGCATTTGGCGGCGCAGAGCTATCGGCTCATTCGGCGACCCGAGAAGGCGCTGGACTGCTTTCGCGCAGCGCTGGCCGCCGCAACGCCGCACCCGGACTCCTATTTGGAGCTGGCCGTGCTGTTGGAACGCCGCAATCAGTTGGAGAATGCACTTCGGTACGTCGACGCGCGACTAGCAAGACAACCTGGCGATCCCGAAGGTCGCACCGTCAAGGGCCGGATCTTGCGGCGACAAGGGGAAGTGGAGCAAGCCGAATCACTCTTGCGCACCGCCGCTCAGGATCGGAATGCCCATTGGCTGACGCGAATGCGAGCGTGGGCAGAGCTGGCTGCGTTATTCAATGCGCAAGCTGCCTATCGCGAGGCTTGGGACGCGATGCTTGCCGGCAAGAAAATCGCCACGCACCGCAGCGCAGCCGCTCGGCAACATCGCGACAAAATGATCCCGCCGCTGGTCGCCTTGGCCGAGCAAATTACGGCGGAGGACATCCCGCGTTGGCGGCAAGCGGATGGAGGCCAGGACGACCCCCCTGGCCTGGCCTTGCTGACCGGCCTGCCGCGCAGCGGAACGACCTTGATGCAACGCGTACTGGATGCCCACCCCCAGATCTTGTCTTGCGACGAACTGGACGCGTTTCCCAGGTTTATTTTTCCGGCTCTGCTGCGCGGAACCCCCATCGACCGCATCACCGCGGACCTGTTCCGCGAATTGCCGAGTGAGTACGCCGCGGCACAACGCGACCTGTATCGAAGGCTGCTCGAGGACGCCATCGGCGAAGCAATGCAAGGGCGCCTCCTGCTCGATAAGAACCCGTCTCTGCTCCCGCTCGTACCGGCCTATCTGCGAATGGCTCCGCGCGGTCGGCTCCTCGTGGTGCTCCGCGATCCTCGCGATTGCTTAGTGAGCTGTTTGATGTCTTATTTTCCGCTGAATGACTTCAGCGTCGACTTCCTCACGCTGGATTCGGCCGCACAGCGATTAACGGGCGACCTGAATATCTGGCTCTCACTCCGTGACAAGATCCCCGACCGATGGATCGAGGTCCGTTACGAGTCACTTGTGCAGGAACTGCCAAGCACCATGAAACGAGTTGTGAATCAACTTGGCCTACCCTGGGACGAACAGGTCTTGAGCTACCGCGACATCACGGCGCAGCGGCAAGTCAATTCGCCCTCGTACGATACCGTCAGCCAACCGATCTACACGCGGGCGATTGGGCGTTGGAAGCACTACGCGGAACGACTGGCACCGGTCCTGCCCCAGCTGGACCCAGTGCTGGCAGCTTTTGGATGGGACGCATGAGGCTCCCGCCGAGCGGTTCGAATGACCTGCCAACTGACTGCCGGCCTCCCGGTTGCCTCGCCCTCCCGGAGATTCCGGGCACAAGTCAGTCCGAGAAACGCGGTCAGCGCTCTCTCCGCCCCTCACAAGAGGAGTCTTTCCTGACCCGACGGTGGCGATTCCTCCACATTCCTCACGTCAAACGTAACGATTGTGAAACATCCGATGAATTTATGATGTAAAGTGGTTGCATCGATTCCCCCAGCAAATAGAGTGACGACTAGTGAGGCAATAGGAAAACACCGCGACATGGCGTGTGCGGTTGGCGAACGAGCGGATCGCATGGCTCGGAAATGGCTCACGCGGATTTTGAATTGAATCGGGAGCACGCAGCAAATGAAGATCGCGAATTTTCGACAACGCATCGCCAAGCGTCTGGGACGCGCGGTGATCCAGACGAAGTACGCCGCCGGCGCGGCGGTGCTGGCGGGCGGAATGATGTTCGCTGGCGCAGCCGACGCACAGGTCTTGCTTTCTGAGGACTTCGAGGGCCTGACGCTGGGTCCGTTCGTATCGGACGGCGAGAGCGGGGGAACCGGTCAGGACTGGACCGAGGAACTACCGGCTGGCTGGACGCGGGACAACACCACGACTCCGGCCCCGACGCCCGGTGACTTCAGCACAGGACCAATCGAGTTCTTCGGCTTTACGCTGATGAACAAGGAGTCCTGGATCGCCACCGCCGGCAACCAGGCTCGTGACACATTCACCAAGGGAACGGGCACGGTCGTCGTCGCGGACGGCGACGAGTACGATGACCTCACTCCCGGTATCGAACCGGACTTGATGAATGTCTTCCTCATGACTCCTGAGATTTCGCTCTCGGGTGTGGCGGCGGACAGTGTCGTGATCGAGTTCGATTCGAGTTTTCGCCCCTACGATACAATGACGGGTTTGGTCGACGTGTCGTTTGATGGGGGAAGCAGCTACACGAATCTGCTGACGCTTGATACTGCCAGCACTCCTGGGGGCGAAAGCTCACTCGATCGTGCCGATGAGAGCGTCATGTTGCCGGTCAGTAACCCGGCGGACGGCAATCTGATGGTCCGGTTCGGGTACGTCACCACCGGGAACGACTGGTGGTGGGCGATCGACAATGTCCAGGTCAGCGTGGTACCAGAGCCGACGGGTGGCCTGATGGCCGGCCTGGGCGGCGCGCTCCTCGGGCTCGGGGGCCTCCGCCGTCGCCGCAAGCCGTAACCCGGCCTGCTTCCGATCGATTCCTCAATCAAGTCCAAGGCGACGACCTGCTCGCCTTGGACTTTTTTCGTGGCGATCGATCACGGAGCCATCACCGAAATCGCGCCTGAGACGACGGTCTACGTAAATCGTGCTTCGCAGCGCGAGTCCGTGGTACAAAGCGGAAAGCGGCCGAAATCCAAGTTGCCGCCGCTGATCACGGCGACGACTTCCTTGCCCGCCAGTTGAGCTCGGTTTTCCTCGATCGCGGCGACTGTCAGGGCCCCCGATGGCTCGGCCACGATCTTGGCGGACATCGCCAGGCGGCGCGTCGTCGCGATGATTCCCTCTTCGCTGGCCAGCAAAACATCGTCGAGCCACCGGTGGATGATCGGAAACGTGATCGCGCCGACTGGAACGCGAACTCCGTCGGCGATCGTATCGTAGCGGAGGGCCGGTTCGCGCTGTCCGCTGGACATGCTGCGGCTCAAGTCGTCAGCCCACTGCGGTTCCGCGGCGTAGACCGTCACTCGAGGCGCGAGGGACTTGGCCGCCGCGAGCGTGCCGGCCAGGAGCCCGCCGCCACCGACCGGCGCGATGATGACCTCGACCGTTGGCAGCTGCTCGAGGATCTCGAGCGCGACGGTGGCCTGTCCCGCGATGATGCGTGGATCGTCAAAGGGCGGCACAAGATGCGCCGCCGGTTTCTAATTGCAATTCGCTCGCCAACTGCTCACGATCTTCGGCCCGAGGGCCGCTGGTCGTGATCACCGCGCCGTACCGCTGAGCATTGTCTCGTTTCGTTGCCGAGGCGTTCTCGGGCATGGCGACGTAGGCCTGGATGCCTCGGGCCTGAGCCGCCCGCGCCAACGCGGCTGCGTGATTGCCCGAAGAATGTGTGATCACGCCCCGCGCCGCCAGCTCATCGCTCAGCGAGAGCACGGCATTCGTCGCGCCCCGATCCTTAAAGGAACCCGTGTGCTGGAAGGATTCGCACTTCAACCAAAGCCGACAGCCCAATCGCTCGCTCAGTCCCGCCGCGAACACCAACGGAGTCCGAATTGTGAAATCGCGAATCCGTGCGGCAGCTTGGTGAATGTCGTCGAGGTTGACCGTGACCGTCATTCCGAGAGTCCTGGGGATGAGGGGATCGGACGGTGGGATTCGCGGCGGGGGATGGGGTGAACGGCTCGGTGCCCCCCAAGGCGGCCCGGCGGGGGGCGGCCCGGCCGAGGCTGAGCGGACTGCAGTCGTGAGGTCAACGAGAGGGGCGGTTGGATCCAGAAATTGTTTGCGATGCGGCGTGCTCTTGCCTTAAGATAGACCCACGCTGGTGGGAGGCGTGATTTCACCAGCATTCGTTCGCGCCGTTGCGGCGCTGACAAGGCCTGAATCGTCACGTGGCGTGCAGCGGCTAAACCGCTTGCCGCGCCGCCAACCACTCTTCGTCCTGCATGTAATTCCGTGGAGGGAACTTCTGATGAGGTGGAGTCAACGACTTTTGATCAGCGGATTGGGACTGGCGCTCCTCGCGCAACCGGCCGCGCGGCTCGCGGCACAGCCGGCCGTGGACTGGGGACTCTTTAATACGGGGGTGGACGATCAGCAAAAGGTGCTGGCAGAAAATGAACCGGACCCGCACTACGAACTGATCGAACCGTCGGTGATCCTCGGCGCGCCTCTGGCGACGACGTCGGCGGGCGGTTTCCCGGTCCCGCCCTGGTTGGATGACAGCTATTTGTCAGCCTGGATTTCGCCGACGGCCGACACCAATGGGCCGGGCGACTTCGAGGATGTTCCCAACTTTGTCTACCGGACGACGTTCGACCTGACCGGCGTCGACATCAATGGACTGAGCATCGAAGGGCAGTGGTCGTCGGACAACGGTGGACTGGATATCCTCGTCAACGGCGTAAGCCTGGGCTGGGTGAATACGGCCCAGTTTGGCGCGTTTACGCCCTTCACGCTCGATACGGGCTTCGTCGCGGGCATCAACTCCCTGGACTTTCTCGTGAACAATGCCGGGACGGATCCGAACCCGACGGGACTGCGCGTCGAATTTGAGGGCAACGGCGGGCCGAAACCACCGCCGATTCCGCCGCATCCGAACGCGATCCCGGACTTTTACGCGACGGGTGTGAATGATGATCGGGAGGCATTGGAAGGCGACGTCGTGCCGGACCCGCACTACACGATCGTGCTGGATCCCAACGGGGATGCGATGGAGGCCGTCACTGTTCCGGTCGATGGGTTTCCGATCCCGCCGTGGTATGCCAACGATTCCAACTCGCGCTGGATTTCGCCGCCCGACGTATTCGACGGCAACGACGCGAATGGATTCCCCGGCACTTACGTCTATCAGACCACATTCAACATGGACGGTTTGGATGTCAACAACGCGGCCATCGTCGTGGCACGCGGGACGGACGATGGCGGCAGCACGGTGCTCTTGAACGGAGTTGAAATTCCGGTCGCGAATTCGCGTGGTTTTGGCGCTCGCACCTGGGTCGCGATCAACTCGGCCTCGGTCAAAGAGGCGGGCGCGGAATTCTTGCCCGGCGAGAACTCGCTGGCGTTTGTCGTCGAAAACGGCGGTGAAGCCGAGAATCCGACCGGCCTTCGAATCGACGACGTGTTCGCCCGGGCCGCTCCCGAGGGAACCGTGCCGATTCCGGGTCTCTACAATACGGGTGTCGATGACGATCAGTTGCCACTGCCGGATTTCGAGCCCGAAGGGCATTACATCATGACGGTCTTTCCCGACGGGGCGGTCGAGCCCGCCGCGGCGCTGGGGGGACCGGCCGGTAGCTGGGTCCTGAATTCGGGTTCGTCCCGCTGGATTGGACCGGACAACACGCCGGCCGGGGACGCTCCGGAAGGGGATTATGAGTATGAGATCGAGTTTGACTTGACGGGCCTCGATCCCGCGTCGGCGGTGATCATGGGACTCTGGTCCGCCGACAATACGGGCACTGACATTCTGCTGAACGGCACGCCGACCGATAATCCGCAGGGCGGCAGTTTCCCGGTGCTGAGCCCTTTCGAGATTTCGGCGGCTGCGGGTGACACGTTCCTGCCCGGCGTCAACAGGTTGACGTTCCTGGTGAACAACGCGCCGGCCAGCGACAACCCGACAGGACTCCGCGTGGAAGGGCTGGTTGCCTTCGCGCGGGTGGGTATCGCCGGTGACTACAACAGCAACGGCGTCCTCGACGCCGGCGACATTGATCTGCTGTCGATGGCCGTACGCGACGGCGATATGGATCTCCGCTACGACGCGAATGGCGATGGGTCGGTCAACAACGACGATCGCACCTACTGGGTGAACGACATCCGGAAAACCTACTTCGGCGACGCGAACCTGGACGGCGTGTTCAGCACCGACGATTTCGTGCTGGTCTTTCAAGCAGGCGAGTACGAAGACGGGATCATGGGCAACTCGACCTGGGCCACCGGCGACTGGACGGGAGACGCGGAGTTCGACACCGACGATTTCGTGTTGGCCTTCCAGGAGGGTGGATTCGAACTCGGACCACGACAAGGCGTCGCCGCCGTGCCCGAGCCATCCACGATCCTGCTGCTGCTGTTGGGGGCCCTGCCCCTGATCGGCCGACGACGCACGTTGGTCTGAATCGTGGCACGCGGCGAAGCGGCGGACTGCAACGGCAGGCGGACTGCGACGTCAAGCGGACAGCCGGTGCGGGGTTCGAACTCCGCGCCGGCTGCTTCGCGCCGGCTAATCCGGATGCGGTGGAGTGCGGTGCGTTGGCCTGCGGCTTGCCGAGTTCGCGCCGCGGCTCGTCCGGCTCGCTTTATAATAAGACCAACTCCCTCTAGTGCTTTGTCACAGCTGAAATTGAGGGTTGGGTGGCCGGGGTCGAACGAAGTGAGCCCCCGGAAAATTGCGGTCGGGGGGCTCACTTCGTTCGACCCCAGGCACCCCAAAATCAAGCTGTGACAAAGCACTAGCTGTTCCTGACGCCCGTCTCTGAGGCAACTTCGCTGAATGAATTTTCTTGCTCGGTTTCGATCGCTCGTTGCTCCCCGTCCTCGATCACGCCCTGGCCAGCCCGACCGCCGTCTCTCCTGCGAGTCGCTGGAGAACCGTTGGGTCCTGGACAGCGTCGTGGTGTTTAACGAGCTGATGTATCATCCGGAGGATTCGGACCCGCGGGGCGAATGGCTGGAACTGCGCAATCTGCTCTCCGTGGACGTCGACCTGACGGGCTGGTCGCTGCGGGATGGCATTGACTTTCGGTTTCCCACCGGGACGGCGATCCCGGCGGACGGCTATCTGGTCGTCGCCGCCGATCCCAGCAACTGGACCAATACGCCGGCCGGCGCCGTTTTGGGGCCTTGGGACGGAGCGCTCAACAACGCGGGCGATCGCGTCGAGCTGCGGAACAACAGTGATCGCCGGATGGACGAAATCGACTACGACGATCGTGATCCATGGCCGGTTGCGGCGGACGGAGCGGGCGTGACGCTGGCCAAACGAGATCCCTATTGGACGTCGCAGGACGTCACGAATTGGGAAGCGAGTTTTCGACGGGGCGGATCGCCCGGCGCGGCCAACGTGCCCTGACTTCGATCCGCCCTCGACGACGACGCAAGTCGTCTCGCTCGACGCCTCCTGGCATTTCGATTCCAGTGGCACCGAGCTGGGGACGGCCTGGCGCGAGCCGCAGTTTTCCGATGCGGATTGGCCCGACGCGGCAGCGGTGTTCTACGCCGGCGAGGGTCAGGCCGGACCCGACTCGTTGCGGCTGGTCTCGCTGGACCCTGCTGGCGACGCCGACCTTCGCAGCGGCCAGACGTTCACTCACTTGCTGGACTTTGGCGGAGCGGACGCTGGTGCGGCGATCAACGGGATTCAATTCACCGGCGTGCCCTCGCGCGAATTATTGACGAGCGATCAGTTCGAGTGGTCCAACACCAGCGGAATCCGCACGCAGGGAACTCCCTCCGAAGTCCTGCCGCTCGACGGACCGCTGCGTGACCTGATGCAGGACTATGTCGCGAATTCGCTCAACCTGGCCGACGGGATCGCTCAAATCGTGCTGTCCGACCTTCAGCCAGGGACTCGATATCGCACGCGACTGTACGCACGCCGCGCCGATTCCAATCCACGACGTGCCACCATCGAATTCCAGCAAGGCGACCAAGTCCAGTCCCTGACGCTCGATCAAAACGCTCCGGACCTGGCCGATCCCGACGCCCCCTACGCCGTGGAATACGAGTTCGAGGCGGTCGGCACCGAGTTGGTGATTCGGGCCACGCAGCACGATGGCACGCGGCCCTGGTACTGGTACGCATTGACGAACGAAACCGCTCAATTGACCGGAAACACCGAGGTCGCGTTGGGCCCGACGACGCACTACTTCCGAAAATCGTTCACCTTTGCCGGCGATCCTACCGCGGATCACGAGCTGCAATTGCGGCTGTACGTGGACGACGGCGCGGCGGTCTATTTGAACGGCGTCGAGATTTACCGCGACAACCTGCCATCGGGTGAACTCCAGTACGGCACGTCGGCGCTGGTTGACGTTGCCCAGAACCAACAGCGAGAGCTGGTCACGTTACCCGCGACGGGACTGCGGTTTGGCGAGCCGAACGTGCTGGCGGTGGAAGTCCACCAGACGACGTCAGGCGATCCTGACCTGCGTTTTGGGGCGGAGCTGGCCGTGGTCCAGACACCGCGTCCTCCTTCGGTGCCGCCTCCGCTGCGTCTGAACGAGCTGCCAAGCAGCCAGGCGAGCCAGCGCTGGGTCGAGTTGATCAATGTCGGCGACGCGCCCGTCGATTTGGCGAGTGTCGCGCTCGAATGGCAGGACGCCGAATCGCACTCGATCCCGCTGCCGAACCGGCAGCTTGAACCGCAATCGGTCTTGGCCATCGAACTCTCCGCGAGCGATCCGCGCTGGTCGGATGGAGATCGCATCGTGCTCTACACCGCCGATCGCACCGCGGTGGCGGACGCGCACGCGTTGGCCGACCACGCTCAGGCACGTTCCTGGGAACGAGCCGGGCGATGGCTGATCCCTGCCCTGTCGTCGCCGAATCAGCCGAACGTATTTCAGATCTCGGACGCGATCGTAATCAATGAGATCATGTATCACGCGGCGCCGCAGTACGCGGCAGGTGACCAGCCATTCGTGGAGTCACCGCAGGAATGGATCGAACTGTTGAATCGCGGCAACTCGGCCGTCGACCTGACGGGCTGGACCCTGGATGGCGGAATCAACTTCGAATTTGCCGCGGGAACGCAGATCCCGGCCGGCGGATTCCTGGTGGTTGCCAGTCAGGCCGACGTCTTGCGACTGATGTGGCCCAACGTCACGATCGTGGGTAATCTCGCCCGCAGCTTAAGCAATCAGGACGACTCGATCATCCTGGTCGATCCGCGCGGCAATCCTGCGGACGAGGTGCATTACTACGACAGCATCAGCTGGCCGGCGTATGCCGACGGTGGTGGATCGAGTCTTGAACTGCGCGATCCCTGGTCGGACAATTCACGGGCCGAATCATGGGCTGCAAGTCGTGAGGAGTCGAATGCACCGTGGGTGACCATCACTTACGAAGGTCTCGGGCGCGCGCCGCAGGGGAGCGCCGATCCGGCCGAATGGAACGAGCTGATCTTGGGCTTGCTGGATGCCGGTGAGTTTCTGCTGGATGACGTCTCCGTTATCGAAGATCCCGAGGGTTTGGCGATCGAGCGGATGCAGAACGGGACGTTCGAGTCGAGCGCTGACCATTGGCGGTTCCTGGGAACGCACGGTCAGCACGGGTTGACCCAGGTCGTTGCGGATCCGGATCAACCCGATAATCATGTGCTGCATGTCGTGGCCACGGGCGCGACCGAGCACATGAGCAACCATCTGGAAACGACCTTCGTCGATAACGCCCGTATCAGCTCCGCCGCGACCTATCGCATCTCGTTTCGCGCCCGCTGGCTGTCAGGCTCGCCGCAAGTCAACTCGCGGCTGTACTTCAATCGCCTCGCGGCCACCCATATCTTGCCTCAACCCGAACGAGCGGGCACGCCAGGCCAGCCCAACTCGCAGCTGGTCGCCAACACGGGTCCCACCTTCGATGGGCTGCAGCATTCACCCGTCGTGCCACGACCGGGCCAAGCGGTGACGGTGAGCGTCGCGGCCGACGATCCGGATGGCCTCCAGCAAATGCAGTTGTTCTACGCGCAGGACCGTGCACCGTTTCAGTCGGCCCCAATGACGATGGGAAGCGATGGACTCTATCGCGGCACGATCCCCGGTTTTTCGAGCCGCCAGATCGTGCAGTTCTATGTGGAGGCGACCGACCAGCGGGGCGTGACCAGCCAGTATCCTGCCGCAGGTCCCGATTCGCGCGCGATGTACCGCGTCGATGACGGCCTGGCAACCGCGGGCCCGCGTCACAACTTGCGGATCATCATGACCACCGATGATCTGAATGAGCAATTTACGCGGACGAACTTCACTTCCAACGAACGCTTCGGGGCGACGGTCATCTGGCAAGAGACACAGGTCTACTACGACGTCGAGGTCCGGCTCAAGGGAAGCGGTTTCAGCCGCGGCAGCGCAGCCACCGGGTTCAATCTGCGATTCGCGCCGGACCAATTGCTGTTCGGTGAACACGATCAGGTTTCGATCGACCGTCAAGGCGGTCCTTGGGGCATTGGGGCGAGTCATCGCGAGCTGACGATCAAGCATATCGCGAATCGCGCCGGCGATATCCCGATGATGTACGACGATGTGATCGACCTGATCGGGCCACGCGATTCGCTCAACGGATCCGCTCAGTTCCTGGTCGCCCGCTACGACGATGTGTTCCTGGAATCACAGTACGAAAATGGCGGTGACGGAACGAGGTTCAAATATGAATTGATTTACTATTCGACGTTGACCGTGGACGGCGATCCAGAAAGCCTGAAGTTCCCGCCGAGTTCATCTCGAGCCGGCGTGTTTCCGGTACGCGGTGTCGACCTGACGTACATGGGTTCGGACCCGGACGCCTACCGCTGGTACTACCTGATCCGCAACAATCGCGATCGAGATGACTATTCCCGGATCATCGCTCTGATGGATGCCCTCCGAACCGGCAGCAGCACGGTCGGCGGGCAACTCGATCAATTGTCACAACAGGTGATGGATGTCGATCAGTGGATGCGGCTGTTCGCATTCGAATCGCTGGCAGGTATCAACGACACCTACAATCAAGGTCTGGAGCACAATCTGCAGTTTTACGTGCGGCCCAGCGACCAGCGCGTTCTGGCGTTTCCCTGGGACATGGATTTCGCGCTGCATCAGCCGACGAACATGGGAATCTATGGAACGGGTTCCCGGTTCGCACGCGTCATCAATATCCCGACGAATCAGCGTGTGTTTCAACAACATCTGTGGGATATCTTGCAGACGACGTATCGAGAGGATTACCTCGACCCCTGGGTTCGACATTTGGCGACACGGGCCCAACAGGATAATACCGGCGAGATCTTGAATTACATTCGAGCCCGACGCGTGTTTGTGCTCAGCCGCCTGGATCGGCAGATTCCGTTCGAAATCACAACGCCCAACAAGGACGATCTGCAGGTCGATACCCCGCACGCGACGCTGGAAGGACGGGGTTGGATCGACGTGCGTCAAGTTCGGCTCGCTGGGCAAGCCGCCCCGCTGACGGTCCGCTGGCTTGACCGCCAGCGTTGGCAGGTGACCGTGCCGCTGGAACCGGGAACGCAAACGCTGGAGTTGCAGGCCTTTGACCTGCAGGGCAACTCGGTCGGTTCCGCGACCGCGACCGTCACCACATCGGCCGCCAGCCCTCTCGCTGCGGGTCTGCGGATCACCGAGTTGAATTACCACCCGGCGGATCCGAGCGTAACCGAGCAACTTGCGGGCTGGTCGGACAGCGAGGACTTCGAGTTTATCGAGCTGACGAACGTGGGACTGCTGCCCTTGGACTTAAGCGGCGTCCGATTCGTGCGAGATTTGGCCAATGGTCAGTCGGAGGGCATTGCCTTCGATTTCCCGTCCCGCGAGATGCCGCCCGGTGAGTCTTGGGTCATTGTGCCCAACGCCGCCGCCTTTGCCGCCCGGTACGGAGACGCGATCGAACCGCTTGGCAACTATTCGGGACGGCTTGCCAACGGCGGCGAACAGCTGACTCTGCTGGGACCCGGCGGCGAGATCTTGCAGCAATTCCGCTATCAGGACGACTGGTATCCGGAAACCGATGGGGACGGCAAAACGCTCGAAATTCGCTCGCCCCAAACGACGGCACTGGACGATTGGGGCATGGTCGCGGCCTGGATGGCGAGTCAACCGTCCGGAGGGACCCCCGGCCGCGCGGCACTCGTCGACTTGAATCGAGACGGCCAACTGACCGTGGACGACATCGACCTGTTCTGCGCCGCTCTACAAGACCAAAATCCCAGTTATGACCTGGACGACGACCAGGATGTCGACGAAGATGACCTGGCCTTTCTGGTGATTTCAGCCATGCATTCCCGGATCGGTGACGTGAACCTCGATGGTCGTTTCGACTCGACGGATCTGGTCGAGATCTTCCAGCGAGGCGAATACGAGGATACGATCGCAGGCAACTCGACGTATGCTGATGGCGATTGGAACTGCGATGGTGATTTCGATTCGCGGGATCTCGTTTTTGCCTTTCAGTACGGCGGCTACGAAGTCGACCTGTGAATTTCGAAACCCGACGGACAATGCGGCGAATCTGGAAAAAACTGACCGCATGGCTCGGGCAAGACTCCAGTCATCCTGCCGCGGAGGGTTTGGCCCCGACGGCGCAGGACGGCGAACAGGATCTGTTTACTGACTACCTGGCAGCCGCGTCCACGCACGGTTTTCGCTGGAAGATCGGGCATCTGTTGATCGATCGCGTGCTTGGTTCGGGCGGCATCGGGATCGTGGTTCGCGGCTATGATCCGACTCGAAAACGTCTGGTTGCGGTCAAGCTGCTACGCAAGGAGCTCGCGCAACATCCGGGCATTCGACGACGTCTCATCCGCGAGGGTCGGATCGCGATGCGGATCTACCACCCCAACGTGGTCGCAACGTACGCGGTGCAGGTTTGGGATGAAATCCCGCTGGTTGTGATGGAGTATGTCGAAGGGGAGACTCTGCAGCAGCGCATTGATCGCTTGGGGCAACTGCCCTTGCGAATGATTGTCGAAATTGGAATCGACGTCGCGGCCGGGCTGGCCGCCATGCACGCCAAGGGACTGGTCCATGTGGACCTCAAGCCGTCCAATATCCTGCTGGGCCGAAACGACGGACGCGCTCGGATCAGCGATTTCGGCCAGGCCAGGCCACTCGACCAGGGCGGACATACTCAACAAGCCAACGTCTTTGGTTCGCCGCATTACATGTCGCCGGAACAGGCGACGCGACAAGTCCTGGATCATCGGACGGATCTGTTCAGCCTGGGCGGGATCTTGTACGCCATGGCGGCAGGCGTCCCTCCGTTCCCGGGTGACAGCACCCTGGCAGTCTTGCGCGAGGTCTGCCATTCGGCACCCCGTCCCGTCCAGGACCTCAATCCTGACATTCCAGAATGGCTGGCCAAGTTGATCGCCGGGCTGTTGATGAAGCTGCCGAACAACCGCATCCAATCGGCCGAAGAAGTTCGCGTTACGCTCGTGCGCGAATTAGCCGCTCTGACGCCGGGCACGGGTTAATGTGCTGTCCGAGCCTGGGGTACGGAAAAGGGGTCAGGTCCCAAAAGTGCGAAGCACCCGAAGGGCCGTTCCGGCTTTTGGGACCTGACCCCTTTTCCCTCACTAGTCGCCTTTGGCGCGGGTCGCCATGGCTTGCCAGATGGCCGCTCCGATCGAATCGTCGACAAAGCGGACGGATCCGTCCAGCAGCGCCAGGTTGACGCCACCCGTGTGCTGACTGCGAGCGGTTCGCCAGCCGTAGGGGGCGTAGATCGTTGAGATTGGCCCGGTCGTTCGCGCCGACATGCAGTCAAACTCCAGTGAATTCGGCGTCCAGTGGTGGTTGTACAGCGCCGCGCGGAACTCGCCATTGACCCAGGCAAAGCCGCGCAGGTCCGTGTAGTTCCAGAACGCGGACTCGCGGCAGGAGGTCTCGGTGAGGGGAGCTGAACGAGCGAACACGTAAACGTAGCGGGGGTCCGCGTCGGCACGGGCCGTTCCGCGCGGGATCTCCTGACCCAACACGCTCTCGGACAAAGCGACCGTTTTGCTGAGGCCGTCTTTGACGTGCCGCGGCCGAGTATTCGAATTCATATAGAACACGCCATCGGCCTCAAACGGCGACCCGCCCTCGACGCCCGTCCCGGCACAGGCCGCGTAATTCGTCGGTCCGAATGACGGATGAACCCGCTCGCCCCGATCGCTTGGACACAAGAACTCCGGCACCATCATCGCCACGCCACGTTCGTTCTGGGCAAAGATCTGGAAATTTCGGCCGTACAGCGGCACGCTCGTGTCCAACGCGTTATAGGCCGCCGTCTGCTCCAGAAACGGCGTCAGCTGAGCCAGTACCGACCAGCGATAGAAACTGTGGGGCGTCGTGGGCTGGGGGTCATAGCGGCGACTTACGGAACCGGCTGGAAACGACCGCCGCGCCGACTCGTAGTTGTTCAGGGCGATCGCCAGCTGGCGAAGATTGTTGCTGCACTGGGATCGTCTTGCCGCCGAACGGGCTGCGTTGACCGCCGGTAACAGCAGCACAACCAGCAGCCCCACAATTGCGATCACGACCAGCAGTTCCAGCAGGGTGAATCCCCGCGCGATCGGGTGACGGCCGTCGAGCGATCTCGCGGCGATCCGAGTCGACGCGATCCGTGGAGTCGGTGCCTGGTCGTGCACGAATCGCTCCCTCGTCTAGCCGTTCAAGCGAGATCGGCCCCAAACGGCCCAAATCGGCGCGGCCAACCACAACAGCCAGCCGCCCGTCGGCTCGGGGACAGCGATCGATGCCGGGCGCGGCCCCGTCTCGAAACCCCCACCCTGTAGCGCCAAAATCAGATCCGCCGATTCAAACTCGGTGTCTCCGTCCCAGTCGCCCGTGGCCCACGTGGAGTTGCCCGCCAAGCTGTCCTCGTACTCACCCGCCGCCAACACTTCAACCAAGTCGGCCGAGCCGAACTCGCCATCCAGGTTCGCGTCGCCAAAGTAGGTCTCCTTGAGCTGCTCGACCCACACGGCTCGGTCGGCCGAATCCACCCTGCCGTCGCCGTTCAAATCGTAGCGAGTTTCCGTGCTGCCCGCGTTCACGGCAACCGTCAAGGCGTCGATATCGACCGCCGTCAGCAACCCGTCGCGATTGTAGTCGCCCGTCACCGGACGCCGGACGATCGCCGTCGGTTGAAACTCGCTGTCCAGCGTCAGAAAAGGCCCCATGCCAATCGTGCTGCCATCCGTCGGATCCAACTTAAAGACCGAACCTGGAAAGAGCGCGTCGCCGTAGATCGGATCGCCGGGATTGTTATTTCCGAGGCTGGTCACCAGGAGATTCCCGTCCGCATCGATCAATAAACCCGACGGGTACGCGATGTTGGCCAATACCGATGATCCCTGCACCACGCCCGACTCCACATCAAACTTCAGGACACTCTGGCCGAACAGGCTCGCAACCCACAGATCCCCGCTCGGATCCAAGGCGAGGCCGTTGGCGCCCAACAGCTCAGGAGCCGACGCGAAGGTGCCATCCAACGCAAACGAGTCGGCTGCGGAATCGTAGGTATATTTGAGCACCGCGCCACTAAAAAAAGCCGAGTCCGCGAAACTGCTGACCAGCAAATCGCCGTTGGACAGCGTCAGCATTCCGGTGCGACCCGTCACCGGTCCCACGTCGATATCGGGCAGTCGAGTCCCATCGGCCGCGAACCTGGCAATTAAGCTCGAGTCGCCCAGCCCCGTCGCGCCGAGACTGCCGACCAACATCGTGTCACTCGGTTCGTGATACAAAATGCCGCCCGGCGGCATCATCCCGCTGGCGAACACGCCCTCGTACGCGCCGCTCTCTCCGTCGTAGCGAAGCACCCGGCCATCGCCCACGTTGAGGTCGATGCTGGTTACGTAGAGGTCGTCGCCAAATCCGAAGGTCAGCGCGGTTGGTGAGAACAGTCCGCCGTTGGTTGTCAGATTGTCGTCGACAAACGCGCCCAGAAAGCTGCCATCCTCTGTCTGATAGCGCAAGACCTGATTCGTCAATCGATCGCTGACAAGGTATTCTCCGGCCTCGAGTCCGACACAGGCGGCGCTGCCAAGCACCCCGGAAAGAAGCGTCCATTTAATAAGATGACATGCGCATCGCAGATAACTCATCGGATTCACTCATCAAGGAAGATGTAACACAGGCGAGATAGTCAACGTGGGGAATAGCTAGGGGCGAACTCGTCAGTATAGGCCGCTTGCGAGTCGCCTGTCAACGAACGCCCGGGCGCACCTGGCGCCGCGTCGCAGTCAGGCGGAAGCTTCGCAGTCGGCAGGAAACCCCTGGCGAAGTTCGCGCAACACCGCAGGGCTGGATCACGGCTGGAGCAGTTCGCGGATCTGGCCGACCTCTTGTTCCCAGGCTTCCACAAGCGAACGGACCTGATCAGGATGTTCGGCTGCCACGTCGTGCATTTCGGTCCGATCCGTGCTGAGGTCGTAGAGCTGCCAAGGTTCATTCGCCGCCGCGACGAGTTTCCAATTGTTGACGCGAATGGCCCGGTTGCCTTCATGCAGCCACCAGAGTTGATCGCGTTCCACGAGCACGTCGGCCGCCAAGGCAGCCTGCAGGCTCCTGCCAGGTCGTGCGGGCACGGGCTGACCGTTCCAGGTGTTGGGTGGTGCCGCTCCGGCGGCCGCCAGGATCGTCGGAACCAGATCCACGACGTGTCCGGGCGTGTGGCGCAATTGTCCGGGAGCGCCGATCGCCTTGGGCCAGTGCACGATCAGGGGAGTCGCGATGCCGCCCTCGTGCACCCAAGTCTTGTGTCGACGAAACGGAGTATTCGAGGCACTCGACCAGCCCGGTCCGAGGCATAGAAAGGTGGCTTCGGAACCGGGCGCGGCTTGGCGGTCATGCCCGTCGCCGCGCACCATGATCTCGGCGCTGGCTCCGTTGTCGGACAGGAAGCAGATCAGCGTGTTGTCCCAGGCGTCCATGGTGCGCAGTTGCTCCAGCACGCGGCCTATCTCCTGATCCATCCGATCGACCATGGCGGCGTGAATGGCCATCTTCTGCGCCTGAAACCGCCGCTGCGTTTCGTTCAGCTCGGACCACTGCAGGGGGTGGCTGACCTCGTCCGGTCCCAGTTTTTCGTACGCGTCGGCAAAGTAGTAGGGTGGTCCGATCGCCGGCTCCAGGTCCGACAGCTCGCCACGCACGATTCCCAATTCTTGGATCCGCTGCCAGCGACGCTCACGAATCTGATTCCAACCGACGTCGTAGGCCTGGGCGTATCGCGCAATGTCAGCCGCGGGTGCCTGGAGCGGAAAGTGCGGGGAAGTGAAGCACAGATAGTAGAAGAACGGCCGGTCGGCGTCACTCTTGGCGTGAGCCCGCAGACACTCGATCGCATGATCCGCAATGGCCGTCGTGGCATAGTAATCGACTTCCGGCCCGACCGGTGGTAGCCGCATGTCGTTTCGCAGGTGAAGCTGCGGATGGAAGAATCGGTTGTGGTCTTCCAAGCTGTAGGACTGATCGAAACCACCCGCGAGTCGAGGCCCATCGAGATGCCACTTGCCGGAATGGTAGGTTCGGTATCCAAGCGGCCTGAGCATTTCCGGCAGGAGTCGCGCCCACGCGGGCCGCATCCCGCCAGCGCCCCCCTCGCCGCCCGGTAACCGATCGCGGCGCACTTGTTGAGCATAGTAGCCGGTCATCAAGGCTGCGCGCGTCGGCCAGCAACGACCCGAGTTGTAAAACTGAGTGAATCGCAGTCCGGCGGCCGCCAGTCGGTCAAGATTTGGCGTCCGAATCTCGCCGCCGTAGCATCCGAGGTCCGAGAAGCCAAGATCGTCTGCCAAAATGACCAACACATTCGGACGTTCGGCGGCGACGCACTGCGAATTCGCCGAGGCGAGCAACACCAACCAACACGCGAGATATTTCATTCGGACATGCCCTCGTTTGATTTTCCGGAACGATAGATTGTGTAAACGATCCCCAAGCCGGCGACAAGCGAAACGAAGGGACGAAGGCCCTTCCGCAAATCGACTCGCTCGCCCCATCGGGCTATACTGGGACCGGCCCGATGGCAAGAATCCGCAACCCTTCAACTCACTCTTCTCTCGACGTCGACCCGCCGTGACGAATCCGACCCACCACGAGCGCGACCCGGAGTTTTTGACGCTCGACGCCATCCGATCGGAGCTGAGCCGTCGAGAATTCCCTGCCGAGTTCAGCTTTTGCCCGCATTGCTCGGCGGAATTGCAGGAAGCACTGCTGCACGAGGCCACGCGCCGCGCCTGTGGGCAATGCGGTTGGATTCAATACCTGAACCCCACCGTCGGGGCGGCCGTCGTCGTCGTCCGCGACGGCGCCATCCTGCTGGGGCAAAGGCGAAGCGGACGGTGGTGCATTCCCTGCGGTCACGTGGAATGGAACGAATCGATCGAAGAGGCCGCTCGCCGCGAGTTCGAAGAGGAGACGGGCCTGCAGGCCGAATTGCAGTGCGTCCTCGCTGTGAAATCGAACTTCCATCGCCCCGATCGACAGACCGTCGGGATCTGGTATCTGGGCCGCATCACGGCCGGGCGGCTGCGGCCCGGCGGTGACCTCCAGGAAGTCGCGTACTTTCGCTGGGACGAGCTCCCGGAGCTGGAGTTCCCGACGGACTGCGAACTGATCGACGAGCTGCGGCACCGCTAGTGCTTTGTCACAGCTGAAATTGAGGGTTGGGTGGCCGGGGTCGAACGAAGTGAGCCCCCAGAAAATTGCGGTCTGGGGGCTCACTTCGTTCGACCCCAGTCACCCCAAAATCAAGCTGTGACAAAGCACTAGACGATCGCCTTTTGAACCCGGCGGTGAATTCTCGCTGCCCTCTGTGCCTCGGTGGTGAAATTCATGCGTGACGGGCAGCCGCATGTAGTACTCTTCGAAGGAAACCCCCTCGGAGACACCCGGCGATGCCCGCTCACGCGCTCGAAGAGTCCTTTCAGGCCAATCCCAACGGTTTTACGGTAGCTCATGGGGGGCAGCTCCAGGAGTTTCAGGACGCGGACGTCGTCGGAATTCGGCTCGAAACGCGACGCGAGAGCGATTTCGCCGGATCCACTCATCTCTCCCAGTCCCTGCATCTCCGGATTGCCGACGCGACCGACACGTCTTGGGTCACCGTGCAACACGAGAACGGTCCCTTGGACGAGGACGGACTCGGAGGATTTCGACGCCGAGTCCTCGAAAACCTGGCGGGTCGGGCCTGGGCGCGATTGGAACGGGGCGAGGAAGTTCGGGGGGAGGGTTGGACGCTCAGCCTGATCTTCTTCACGGATCACGATTCAGGCGAGAGTTGCTTCCTGCAACAAGTCGCCGCCGTGCGCTGGGACGGCGACGAGCTGTGTCTGTGGCATGAGGATTTTGACGAGCCGTTCGGGCGGTACCCGCGCGAGGCGGAAAACACGCTCCTGCTGGCCCGTCTGCTGGAATTTGTGCTGGGAAAAGCGACCGCGCCGTCCTCGGCGCCACTTGGACTTGGTCTTGGCGAGCAATTGGCACAGATCTCGATTCGCCGACCGCCGCCAGCGGTCAACGCGCGGCTGGCCATCGCCGGGGGCCTCATGCTCGCGGCCCTGTTCCTCTGCCTTCCCCTGTACGTGCTCGGAGTCGTCGTCGTCTTGACGCTGATGGTGCTGGTGGCGATATCACCTCTTCTGCGGGGATCGGTCGAGACCTTCACGCATTATGAACGTGGCTATGTCTGGTCGCACGGCTGCGACGAACGAGTCATCCTCTGCGATCATTTGGCCGGCTTGATGGTCGACTGGCGTCTGCCTCAGCCGAGCCAACCCGGGGACCCGAATTTCGCGCGAATTCAGCTTGAATCGTTGGATCGCGACGAGCCGCCGATCGACTTTACGCTCCCGCTGGATGACGACCGGCGTCGGCACCTGGAGTCGTTGCAGACGCACGCGGCCGCCGTGATCGCGGAACGCATGCAGCGTGAATTGGAAGAATCGGGGCAGACAAGGTGGACGGCGACCTGGACCATTACACGCGGAGGCTTGATCGAGAAGCGTCATCCAACGGCAGCCGACCGGAGCTATGGGTTTGCGGACTTCGCACGGTCTGAGACGTCATATCGGCAGTTGACCATCTGGCAGAAAGACGGTCAGACGCCGATCGTCGTGGCGGCCAAGCAGCGGAATTTTTATCCAGGATTGATGCTGCTGCAAATGCGGGAAAACTTGCCCTGATCCGTTGTCAACGCCGTCGCGAAACGGATCGTCGCGGCGCCCCGGGATCGCTTCCTGCCCTCTTGCATGGGCTTGTCTGCCCCCCTCTGCCCCCTCGGACATCGATTTGGTATTCCTCCCTGCCGGGGCCTCCGGTAGCATTCAGGGACACTCACCCTGGGTCGTGATCGACGGACGCTCCCGGCGAATCGGAAACGACCTCGACAGGCGGCCCGGTGCCCGCTTGAAATCAGACGGTGAACACAGATGGAGGCTTGGCACGTTGGCAGGTTCGTCGGATCAGGGGACTGGCTGGAGCGATCCCGCGGAGGCATCCGCAGGCGGCTCGGCCGATGCCGTGCTGCACGCGCTCCTGGAAAAGACGAGCCGCACGTTCGCCTTAGCAATCCCCTTGCTTCCGTCACCCGTCCAGCAGGACGTCACGGTCGCTTATCTGTTGTTTCGAATCGCTGACACGATCGAGGACGGAGAGCGATTGACGACGTCCGAGAAGCTGGCGGCCTTTGAACGTCTGGAATCCCATTTGAAGCTGGCCGCATTGGGGCGCGTCGGCAGTCCGATTTCGCCCATCCTGCCGCGTCCGGCCTGCGAAAATCAGGATTATCAAGAGCTACTTGAGCAGCTCCCGCTGGTCTTCGAAATGGTCTGTCGACTGGACGAAGTGGTTCGGGTCCCTATCGTAACCTCGGTGGAAAAGTCCATTGCCGGGATGAAGCGATTCGTCGCCTCGTGCCCAGCGTCGGGCGTGCGTCTGACGTCGCTTGACGAGCTGCGTGATTATTGTCACGTCGTCGCGGGGTTGGTGGGTGAAATGCTGACCGAGGTATTCCTGGCTCGAGCCCCCGAGCTTGAGCCTGCCCGTCGGGCCCTCAGCCGCCGGGCTCGCTGGTTTGGCGAGGGACTGCAGCTGGTCAACATTTTGAAGGATTCAGGCGACGACGAGCGTGAAGGTCGACGCTTTATCCCCCGCCACATCCCGCGGGACGAGGTGTTCGCGTTGGCGCGTCAAGACCTTCAGCACGCCAGCCGATACGTCGCTGCGTTGCGGGCCGCCGCCGCTCCGCCCGGCTTCGTCGCGTTTACCGACCTGCCGCTGCGTCTGGCTTGGCGAACATTGGAGTGTGTTGCGGACTCGGGGCCTGGCAGCAAGGTGACGCGAGCGGAAGTGGCCACGATTCTGGCACATACGCTCTCGGACGCCGAATGCGAATAAATGACCTGGTTTGGACGTCTCATGAAAAGTAACTCTCATTCCGACGGCAGTGCGATGAAACAAGACGGTCCGGAGATCACGATTATCGGCGCGGGACCGGGTGGCCTGGCGTCCGCCATGTTGCTCGCCGGTTCGGGTGCGCGGGTCCGGATCCTGGAGCGGATGGGACGGGTCGGCGGTCGATGTTCGGCCTTGGAGGCGGACGGGTTTCGTTTTGACACGGGCCCCACGTTTTTTCTTTATCCGCGTGTGTTGAGCGAGATCTTTGCGGCAGCGGGACGCGATTTGTGGCAGGAAGTCCCGATGACCCGCTTGGATCCGCAGTACCGGATCGTTTTCGGAGCGGGCGGCTGCATCGACGCCACGCCCGACCAGAGCCGAATGGAGGCCGAAATCGCACGGCTTTCTCCTCAGGACGCGAGTTCGTTCCGACGGTTCATGGACGACAATCGCCAAAAGCTGGCTCACTTCCGCCCGATTCTGGAGTCTCCTTTCAGCAGCTGCCTGGATTTGCTTCGCCCGTCGACGCTGCAAGCGTTGCCGTGGCTGCGGCCCTGGAACTCCGTTGGCTCCGAACTGCAAAAATACTTCCACGATCCGCGGCTGGTAATTGCCTTTTCGTTCCAATCGAAGTATCTCGGCATGTCCCCGTTTCAGTGCCCGAGTCTCTTTTCGATTCTCGCCTTTTTGGAATACGAATACGGTGTCTTCCATCCCCAAGGCGGCTGCAGCGCGGTCGGCGAGCGGATGGCGGAAATCGCCTTGGAGATGGGTGTCGAAATTTGTCTGGACGAAGACGTCGAGCAGATCGAGTTTGAGGGACGGAAGGCCGTAGGCGTGCGGACGTCGCGCGGCAGATATCGGACCGATGCGCTGGTGATCAATGCCGACTTCGCGCAGGCCATGCAGCGACTCGTGCCCAATCAGATTCGCTCGAAATGGACGAATCAGCGAATCGCGGAGAAACGCTTCTCTTGCTCGACGTTTATGATGTACCTGGGGATCGAAGGCCGGTACGACCAATTGCCCCACCACACCATTCACATCGCGGCGGACTACGAAAAGAACCTGGCAGACATTGAGCAGCGGCACGTTCTGTCAGACGACCCTTCGTTCTACGTCCAAAACGCGGGAGTCACGGACCCGACGTTGGCACCTGAGGGCATGAGCACGCTGTATGTCCTGGTACCCGTCACGCACTGCCATCCCAACGTGGATTGGTCGAGCCAGCGGGACCGCTTTCGTCAGGTGACCCTCCGTCAACTCGAGAAGATCGGGCTGCAGGGCCTGGAGGATCGCATACGCTTTGAACGAATCGTCACACCAGCAGACTGGCAGTCGCAACATCAGATCCATCTCGGCTCGACGTTTAATTTGGCCCACAACCTGGGCCAAATGCTGCATCTGCGTCCGCACAATCGCTTTGAGGATCTGGACGGCGTGTACTTGGTTGGAGGAGGGACGCATCCAGGCAGCGGGCTGCCTGTGATCTACGAGTCCGCTCGAATTACCAGCAAGCTAATCCGAACCGACCTGGGCCTGCGGCCCGCCCCCATTCCGGATACAAAAGGCGATGGCGCGGAAGATTTGCATCGGGCCGCCTGAGTGACCGCGAGATCTGAGCGTTGCACGGCAGGTGCAGGCTTTGGATTCGAGCTGTCATGAAGTTCGATATTCCGACACGACGGCGATTCACAAGATCGGTTGGGCCGATGAGCACTGAGCAATCCGCGAAGGCACCGATGCAAACGGAAGTCACCGATCAGCGGGAGCTTCGGCGCAAGTCACTTCAGCGGCTGCGCGAGGCGCAGAGCGTTTGGGCAAAGGTCCCGCTGAAGGGTCGCCTGAAAATCATCAAGTCCGTCCGACATGGCTTGGCCGCTCGCGCGGCGTCCTTTGTCGAGTCGATTCGTCTGTCCCATCGCCGCAACGCGGCCGAAACATTGGCGGCGGAGCTCATTCCGTTAGCCGATGCGTGTCGCTTTCTAGAACTGGAAGCAAGCCGGATTCTTCAACGCGAGCGGCCCAGTCGTCGCCGGCGCCCGACCTGGCTCCGCGGGGTCGACCTCCAGTTGCACCGCGAACCGCTGGGCGTCGTCTTGATTCTGGGCGCGTCGAATTACCCCTTGTTCTTGCCGGGGGTTCAGACCCTGCAGGCCTTGGTGGCGGGCAATGGCGTGCTGCTGAAACCAGGTCGGGGTGCCACCGCACCGACTCTCGCCTTGGTTCGCTTGCTGGTAGAGTCGGGCCTGGATCCTGCCCTCGTCCAAGTCCTGCCCGAAGATCCGCACGAGGCTCAGCAAATGATCGAGCTGGGCGTCGACAAAGTCGTGCTCACGGGCTCCGCGGAGTCGGGCCGAGCCGTTCAACGTCAGCTGGCCGAAACCCTGACGCCGTCGACGATGGAGTTGTCCGGCTGTGATGCCGTCTTCGTGCTCGAGTCGGCCGACCTGTCCCGGGTCGCGAAGTCGCTTGCCTTCGGTCTGAATTTCAACAGCAGCGCGACGTGCATCGCGCCCCGGCGGGTGTTCGTTCCCGCGGAGTTCGCGGAAGAGTTAGCCGACCGCCTGCGAACCGAACTCAAGTCATCCGATTGGGTTCCCGATTACGATCAGTTGACCGACCCCGCCTGGTGCCGCGCGGCGGAATTGGTCGCCGATTCGCTCAGCGATGACGTGCACTGCCTGGTCGGCGGTGTGACGGATGTGAATCTTTCCTTATCACCCACGCTGTTAGGCCCGACGGTGATTTGGAACGCCGATCCGACTTCTCCCCTCCTGCGGAGCGACCTGTTCGCACCGGTCCTTTCGTTGATTCCCGTCGCCACGCTCGATGCCGCCTTACGCCTGAACCAGCTCTGCCCTTACGCCTTGGGGGCCACGATCTTCGGCGAGGAAGCGGCGGCACAAGACGCAGCCCGGCGGGTCGATGCGGGTTGTGTCGTCATCAACGATATCCTGGTACCCACGGCGGATCCGCGGCTTCCTTTCGGAGGCCGGAAGCGAAGCGGCTTCGGGTCGACGCGCGGGGCCGAGGGGTTGCGCGAAATGACACGCGTGAAGGCAATTGCGACACGACGCGGTCGCTGGCTGCCCCACCTGGATCCGCCGTCGCCGTACGACGCGGACTTGTTGCGCGGGTTCATGCAGCTGTCGCACCTCGCCACCTGGCGTCAACGGATCGGCGCGGTACGTCACATCCTGCAAGCGATTCGCGGCCAGCGCGCTGGCGCCGTCGCCAAACCGCACCACCTGATCAACCATTCCGAAACAAAGGAGAGCCATCCTGAGAGCCGAATTCGCGTGATCGAACGAGCTCTGCGTTTGGCCCCTGATTTCTGACATCCCGTGTGAGGAGAGATGCTTCGATGTCGAGTCACAACCGAGTCGCCGTGATTGGTAGCGGGCTGGGCGGATTGGCCGCCGCCTGCACTTTGGCCGCCCGAGGCTATGCGGTCACCGTCCTGGAGCGAAGCGATTGGCTGGGCGGTAAGGCCGCGGTCCTGAACCAGGACGGGTTTCGCTTTGACATGGGCCCCACGATCCTCACCCTGCCATCGGTCTTGCGACGCGTTTTTTCCGAGGCCAACCAGAAGCTGGAGGATTATCTGGAGCTGGTCGAGTTGGACCCCCAGTGGCGATGCTTCTTCGAGGACGGTTCACAATTGGATTTGGTCTCCGACACCACTCGGATGAAAGCCCAGCTCGCCGAGTTCTCGCCTGACCCGCGTTTGCCCGATGGCTATGGGCGT
The DNA here is from genome assembly GCA_963826795.1 of uncultured Planctomycetales bacterium. Taxonomy (GTDB): domain Bacteria; phylum Planctomycetota; class Planctomycetia; order Pirellulales; family Pirellulaceae; genus CAWGYT01. The sequence continues at coordinate 403,892 of CAWGYT010000004.1, forward strand.
TTCATGAGCATCTCCGAGCGATTGCACCACGTCTCGAACCGGTTCTTTTTTTGGAAGAGCGTCGGGTCGCTGGCGGATACATTCGACCCGGGTAACACGTTTTCCATGAGCGTCCTGTCGGATGTCCTCAGCCTGCGGCTCGGGCGGACGGTTGCGGGCATGGTTCGCAGCTGCATTCCGGACGAGCGGGTCGCGCAGATGGTGGACCATTTCACGCAATACGTCGGCTCGTCACCAGACGCCTCGCCCGCCGTCTTGTGTGGGATCGCCCACATGCAGACCAGCGAAGGGATCTGGTATCCCGTCGGCGGCACGCGTGCGATTCCCGAGTCGCTCGTGCGGCTGGGACGCGAGCTGGGGATTCAGTATCGAACGGGCGCCGACGTATCGCGGGTGGTGGTCGAAAGCGGCGAAGTGCGGGCCGTGGAACTCAAGTCGGGCGAGCAACTGCCGGTCCAAGGCGTGGTCTCGAACTCCGACTCGGTACGGACGCACCGCGAACTCCTCAATGGCAAGCCGGCGTCGGCGTTCTTGAATCGTCGCAAGTACGAGCCGGCGTGCTCGGGCGTTGTGCTTTACCTGGGGCTGAAGCGTCGATATGACGAACTGCTGCACCACAATTTCGTCTTCTCGCGGGATCCTCACGAAGAGTTCGACTACATCTACGGTCGAGGTGAGCCCGCGCCTGACCCGACTTGCTACGTGTGCGCGCCCGCAGTGACGGACGCGGCCGTCGCCCCGCCTGGCGGCGAGGCCCTTTACATCCTGGTCCACACGCCTTATTTGCGTCCGCACCATGACTGGCGGCAAATGCTGCCCGGATACCGCGCCACGATTTTGAACAAGCTGAAACAGACCGCGGGACTCGCGGACCTGGAGGACAACATCGTCACCGAGTCATACTTGACGCCGGCTGACATCGATCGCCGCTACCATGTCCTCAACGGCGCGATCTACGGCTTGGCCAGTCACGGACGATTCTTGGGCGGATTCAAGCCGGCCAATCGCAGCCCCGATGTCCGCGGGTTGTACCTGGCCGGCGGTGCCGCCCACCCGGGCCCCGGGATGCCGATGGTCCTGATGTCCGGCTGGATCGCCGCCGACGCGCTGGACGCCGATCACGCAAGGCAGCGTCCCTCGCCCGAGTCGATCCCCGATGCCGCGTGAGTTGTCAAGAGGCGGAGTCGCGCTGCCTCGGATGCATCCCCGCGACGATTTCGGCCGCGAGTGGCTTGCCGGCACAAGCAGCTTTCCCAACGAGACTCGAGCATGGCCAAGACAACTCCCGCGACCGGCGGAACGGGATCTTCGAAGCGCGACGAAATGCCGCGGATCTCGCCCTTCTTGGCACGCGGGTTTCGCTGGTACTTGCCGCGCTATCTCCGTCGACATTTCAGCGCGGTCCGACTGGCCCTCGGCACCGCACCGAAATTGCGCGAGTCTCAAGCGGTAATCTGTTTTGCCAATCACCCCGGCTGGTGGGATCCGTTGATCGCGATGTTGCTCAATCAGCGGCTGTTCCAGGGCCAAACGTTTTACGCTCCCATCGATCAACGGGCGCTCGAAGCTTATCCGGTCTTCGCGAAACTTGGCTATTACGGCATCGATCTCGCCTCCCTGGACGGTGCGCGGCACTTTCTGCGGCTGACGCGACGATTACTTGCACAGCACACGACCGCGCTTTGGCTGACTCCGGGCGGCCAGTTTTCGGACGTCCGGCAACGAACCGCATTTCGCCCGGGGTTGAGTCACTTGGCGGCCACCGTACCGGACATTTCACTGGTTCCGATGGCCATCGAGTACACCTTCTGGCAGGAACGGACGCCCGAGGCGCTGATCGAGTTTGGTCCGCTGATGGAAACGGTCGGGCCGCGTCGAACCAAAGATCAATGGCAGTCCGAACTCGAAGACCAGCTGGCGCGCGACCCAAGCGTCGCTTGCGGCCAAATCAATCGCCCGCGCGTACGACCAGTTCGAGATCTTGATTGATGGCTCCGCCGGCGTCGGCGGCCCGTACGAACTTGCGCGTCGAGCTGGCGCGAGGTTGCGTCGACGAGCGTTTCAGCCACGGCATCAGGCCGCCGTCACTCGGAGCTTGAGCAATGATTGATCTGGCCACCTGGCTCGCGCTGATCATGGCAAGCTGCTCGGCCGCCCATTTTTTGTTGAATGCGCGTCTGTTTCACCGTGCGCCTCGACCGGTGGAGACGGCTGTCGAACCCGTCGCGCAATTCCCTTCCGTCTCCGTACTGATTCCGGCCCGCGACGAGGAAGCGGGGCTGGCCGAGACAATTCGCTGCGTGCTCGCCAGCGAGGGATGCGGGTTCGAGCTGGTCGTGCTGGACGATCACAGCCAAGACCAGACGGCCGCGATCGTTCGACGTTTCGCCGCCGAAGACGACCGGGTCCGACTGGCCGTGGGGAAACCGCTTCCGTCGGGATGGTGCGGCAAACAGTTTGCCTGTTTCCAGTTGGCGCAGCAGGCACGCGGCGATCTGCTGCTGTTTCTGGATGCGGACGTACGTCTTGCGCCGGATGCCATTCGGCGGATGGTCGCGCTGCGGCAGACACACAACGTCGCCTTGCTGAGTGGATTCCCGACGCAGGTCGTGGGAACGTTGGCCGAGGCCTTATTGATTCCGTTAATGCATTTGGTCCTGCTGACCTACCTGCCGTTCCGCCGAATGCGTGCGACCTGTCGGCCTTCCACGTCGGCCGGCTGCGGCCAAATGTTCCTCGCCACGCGAGCGGCCTATGAGCGAGCGGGGGGGCATGCGGCCATCCGCAATTCGATGCACGACGGCCTGACGTTGCCACGGGCGTTTCGTCAAGCGGGGTTAACCACCGACGTCTTCGATGCGTCCGACCTGGCTCGCTGTCGCATGTACCAAGGTTGGCGGCAAACGCAAAAGGGAGTGCTCAAGAAACGCGCACGAGGGAATCGCCCAGCCACGGTTGATCGTGCCCTTCACCGTGCTTTTGCTGGGAGCCTTTGTGGCCCCAAGCGTGCTGGCCGTCCTCCAGCTGGCCGGGTACGGCTCGATCCTGCCTTGGGCCTTGCTGTCCCTGGCGATTTCTTTCGTACCTCGAATCGTGATGGCGGCTCGTTTCGATCACAGCTGGCTCGCAACCGCCCTGTTTCCCGTGTCGATCTTGCTCTTCGTCGCGTTACAATGGGTGGCCTTCGTGCGGCAGCAGCGCGGCACACAACCGGAGTGGCGTGGTCGCTCCTATTCGCATTCACCTTGAACCGATCTCCCGAACCAGGACTGCAGCCGAAGTGTCAAACGTCCTCGAGCCGCTGTTGACCGTTCGCTCCGCATGCAAATCCTACGGGAAACTGCGGGCCCTGAATGGCGCGTCGCTGGACCTGTTTCCAGGCGAGCTACTGGGTCTGTTGGGGCCCAACGGGGCAGGCAAAACGACCTTGATTAGCTGTCTGGCAGGTCGCGCCAAATTGGATTCCGGATCCATCGTGTTCGACCCTCGGATCGGCCGTCGCGAATTGCTGGGTGTCGTCCCGCAAAGCCTCGCCATTTACTCCGATTTGACGGCCTCTCAAAACCTGCGCGTTTTCGGACGACTTCACGGCTTGCGCCGCGCCGAATTGAACGAGCGGGTCGACGAGGCGTTGCGTTGGTCGAACCTTGCTGATCGCCGCGATCGGCTGGCCAAGACGTTTTCCGGGGGAATGCAACGTCGTCTGAATATCGCCTGCAGCGTGATGCATCATCCCCGCATCGTCTTGTTGGACGAGCCAACGGTCGGCGTGGATCCGCAGAGTCGCGAACGCATCTACGAGATGCTGAACGATTTGCGCGGCTCGGGAACCGCGATCCTGCTGACAACGCATCAGCTCGACGAAGCTCAATCACGCTGCGACCGAATCGCGATCGTCGACCAAGGCCAAGTTGTCAAGACGGGAACATTCGCGGAACTGGTGCGTGACACGATCGGACCCAACCAGCAGCTGAGCGTGCGATACCACTCGGTACCGCATGCGGTGCCGCCTCCCTTGGCTCTGGTGGGTGGAACCACTGCTTCCTGCACGGTCACCGACGCCGTGCGTGAACTGCCTCGAATGCTCCAGTCGATCCGCGCAACGGGCGATTCGATCGAGCACATCAGGTTGCAAAGCCCCACACTCCAACAGGTGTTTCTGCACCTGACGGGCAAGGAGTTGCGAGAATGATCGGCACGATTCTGCAGATTTCGTTGCTGCGGCTGTGGAACAACAAGCAAGAGCTGCTGTTGATCTTCGTGGTGCCGATTCTGTTTTTCAGTATTTTCGCGCTGATCTTCAGCCGGGGAGTGGGCCGCGACACGACCTGCTTGAAGGTCGCCGTGGTCGACGAGGATCAGTCCCAACTGACGCAATCCGTCGTCGACGAGCTCGTGCGCGCAGGAGTCGCTCGAGCTAAAAACGGGCTTCGTCTTCGCCACGGAACAGACGGTGGAAGCGTTGAGTCGCGACATTATCCGCGATCACAAGGTCGATCTGGTAATTCATTTTCCGCGCGGATTGGCTACGAGTGTGCGCCGCAATGCGCCCTGGCCGTTGGGTTGTTGGCCGAAGGCAGCAACCCCGTGGCTCGACAACTGATCGGGGCTCTGTTATCGCGCGCGATGTCCGTCAATGTGGCCAAGATTGCGGGACCTCGGGGTAACCAGAGGCCGCCCGAACCGGCCGCTTCGGAATCGATGCTCGCGGCCCGCACGACTCCCGTATCCGACGCGGTCCCAGCCCGCGAAGCGTTTCGATTCGCGGAGAGCGACGTCTTCGCGGACACGAAAACCAACCCGCAGATCGCGATGTACGCCGCCGGAATCGCGGTGATGTTCTTGCTGTTTTCCGCCAGTGGCGCGGGCGGCAGCCTGCTCGAGGAACACGAGGCAGGCACTCTCGATCGCCTGTTGTCCAGCCAATTGACCGTCACGCAACTGCTGGCTGGCAAATGGCTCTTCATCGTGCTCATGGGGTGCGTCCAAATCACGATTATGTTCAGCTGGGCACAACTGGTTTTCGGCGTCGACTTGTTCGGCCACCTGCCCGGTTTCTGCCTGATGACGATCGCTACGGCCAGCGCCACGGCCAGCTTGGCCCTCTGCCTGGCCGTCGTTTGCCAATCGCGCAGCCAATTGAATGGCGTCTCCGTTGTGTTGATCCTGTCCATGTCGGCGCTCGGCGGCAGCATGGTGCCGCGGTTCCTGATGAGTGAGAGCATGCAGCGAATCGGAAAGCTGACGTTCAACGCCTGGGCGCTGGATGGATATCAAAAGGTCTTCTGGTACGAACTGCCGTTGTCCGCACTGCGTTTGGAACTGGCCATCTTGTTTTCGATCGCCGCTTACCTGGCGATTGTGGCACGGGTATTTTCCGACCGCTGGGAAATGCGTTGATCGAAATTACGAGGCCTGCGTCCCTGGAAAGCGTCGATGTCGAACCGGAATGTGATCGTCTTGCTGCTCGCCCTGGCAGGCCTCGCCTGGTGGGGGACGCGTCGCGAAACGTCCCCGCACGACGCGATCGCGCGAATCGCGCCGGCCTCGACCGCGCCCGCGGCTGCCGAGCCGATTCGCACCGAGCCGATTCGCACCGGGCCGATTCGCACCGGGCCGGATTTCGATTCGGCTGAATCGCGCCGTATCAAGTTGGACGGGCCGCAGCAGGTCGCCCGGTCTGCCGCGCCCTTGCAGGATCCCTCCTTGGACGAGATCGCAGCCGACCGGTGCCGGCTCGAGTTGACCATCGCGGGAGTTCGTCCGAGCCGAGGTGAACTTCGACTGGCGGTCTTTTCCAACGAGTCCACTTTTCCGCTCCACGAGCGGGCGCTGCGCAGTTGGGTCGTCCCGGTCCCCGAGAGTTCGAGTGCCACGGCGGTGCTGGACGATATTCCCCGCGGCCAGTACGCCGTGGCCGTCTTCCAGGACGAGAATTCCGATGGCGTGTTGAATCGAGGTCGGCTGGGTGTCCCGACGGAACGCTACGGTTTCTCTCGGAACGCCCGGGGCACGTTTGGACCGCCCACGTTCGACGCGGCCTCCGTGCAGCTGGATCGACCGCGGCACGAATTCTCGATCCAACTCAAGTAACGGAGTACTCGGATGAACCGGCACGGGATCAGCCAACTGCGCTGCCCGCACTGCAAACGAGAGCTGGTGCTGCACGTGTTTGCGGAAGAGCGAATCGAGGTCGACGAGGCCGCCTTGCGATGGCGTGCGCCGGAGGCCGATTTGGAGTCGGTGCGCACGGTGGTGCGGGAAGGCGTCCTGATTTGCCATGCCTGCTCCGTCTGGTATCCCGTCGCGTCGTACGTGCCCATCATGCTGGTTTTTCGCATGCCGTTTCACGACCGATTTCGCGAAAAGTACGCGCAGGAATTCGTGCGCCTGCCGTCGCTTGAAGCACCTCGCTGGTCACCGGAACCGGGCGAGCTCAGCGTCCAGCAGACGTTCACGGAGGAATGGGAGACGGTCCGCGACAGCCACCTGACATTCAGCTATGACAAACGCGACTTGCAGGAGTTACATCGGACCGTATGGCTGAAATGGGGCCCAACTCCACCCTCCGAAGTCAAACGGATCCTCAACGTCGGTTGCGGAGGGCAGGGCGGCGAGGCCGAGGCACTGTACGAAATCAGTCATGCGGAAACATTCGGGATCGATCTGACTCCCGAATTGCTGCACGCCGGCGAGGCCTTGCGCCACAAGCCGCTCTTGCACTTGGTCGTGGCGTCGGCTTTTCACATCCCATTCGCCGAAGCGTCGTTCGACCTGGTTTACAGCCAGGGTGTGTTGCACCATACGTATTCCACGTCGAAAGCATTCGAAAGCTGCGCGAGTTATGTGCGGCCCGGTGGTGAGATCTGCATCTGGCTCTACGGCTTGGAAGATCATCTCGCCGGAAGCGGCGTGAGCGGCTGGGTGCAGCGACTGAAATATTATGGCGAAGAATACCTGGGACTACGTTATCTGCTCAGTCATCTTCCGACGCCCCTACGACGCGTTTGCGTCAAGGCGTGTGCCTTGCTGGCCCATCCCTGGTTCAAGGCCAAGAAACGGCACGGAGGCACGTGGACCCTGGCCAACACCGAGCACTCCGTTCGCGACCGGCTCACCCCGCGCTATGCCCACAAACACAGCTTCAACGAAGTAATCGAATGGTTCGAACGGCTCGGCTTCTCCGTCAACGTCCATTCGCCAACCGCCTATCGCAAGCTGTTCAACCGCCCTCTCTGGGGCATCGGCATCAAAGGCAAACGCGTCTAATGGGGTCCTTTTTCGACGCGCCCAGGACACGCCGTTCCAAAAGCGGCAAAATTCCAAGAGCGACAAAATTCAAGTTCCTGGGGAACGATCGTCGCCGTGCAAACGTCCAACGGCACGTCGCCGCGGTTAAAATGGCGGCAGGAACGATTGCCAGTCCGCTCCGGGCCGGGCCCTCACCCGCCCGGGCCCTCACCCGCCCGGGCCCCGCGAGCGGGTCCCCGGCGACCTCTCCCGGCCTCGGGAGAGGTGACATACTCATGTCCCCTTTCCCCAACACAAGAGCCGCATGTGCGTCCTCCCCAACACAAGAGCCGCATGTCCGTCCTCCCCAACACAAGAGCCGCATGTCCCTTCTCCCCAACGCGGGAGCCGCATGTCCCTTCTCCCCAACGCGGGAGAAGGTGGCCGAAGGCCGGATGAGGGGGATGCCGGATGAGGGGGCCGCCGGATGAGGAGGCCGCCCGACAAGCGGCTGCATTTCCCCGACGGCTGCGCCCAATACCTGAACGACCTACAAACGCCGACTGACGAGGACGGAAGCATGACCTGTCGAATGAGGCTTTCCAAGTTGCGATGCCTGCTGCTGGGAATCATCCTGTGGGTTCCGTCGGTGCTTTCGGCAGCGGAGCAACCCGCCGTTTCGATCGAAATTCGGTCGCTGCTTCAGGATCACGCCTATGCGGCGGCAATTCGCGAGATCGACGCAGCGTTGGCGGCTTCAGCGGGCTCGGCGACCGCAGCCGGCTCGGCAGACGAGTTGCTTTATCTGAAGGGCCGGGCCCAGCACTACGCAAAGGACTACGCCGACGCGATTGAGACGTTCGATCGACTCCTGGCCGATTCGCCTAACAGCCCTCTCCGCCGACAAGCCAGCTTTGCGAAGGCCGCCAGCCTGGCCCGTCAGGGCGACTTTCAGGCGGCTGAGCTGATCTACCGGGCCGAGGCCGAGTATCTGCTGTCCACAGATCGCAAGCACGAGCTGGCCTCCATCTATCTCGACTTCGCCGCGTCGTACTTCGAGCCACCGCAGACGGCAGGCTCACCCGACGCGAAGCAACCCGATTACGAACAAGCGCGAAAATTCTTTGAGAAGGCCTTGGAGATTGGTCCCGAATCGAGGCTGGCAGCTGAGATCCATTGGAAGGTGGGTCAGTGTATGCAGCAACAAGAGGACTACCCCGCGGCGGCCCAGCAGTACCAAGAAATCCTGGACAAATACGAAGCGCGACGAGCGCAGGGGCGAATCAAGGGAAGCGATTTCGCCGACAGTCTCGCGGCCGACCTGCAACTCGCGCCCCTGATGGTCGACGTTCGTTATCGATTAGGCTGGTGCCAGCTGCAAATGGGCGAGTTTTCCCAAGCTCGGCGAACGTGGCAGGATCTGCTTGCGGACGAACCGCTCCGTCAGGCACTGCCCGAGGGCGACGCGGCGGCCGAACGATTGGCGGAAGCCCGATTCCACATCGTGCGCACTTATTCGATCCCTCAGCCGGACAGCTTGGAGCAGCTTGACCTGGGCATCGCCGCGCTGGAACGATTCATCGAGCAACATGCGCCGCACAAGTTGGCAAGCCAGGCCCACCTGTTGATCGCCCAGAGCCTGATGCATCGCCAGCAATACCAGAATGCCGCCACGCGGCTGCAGCAATTCTTGCAGCAAGTCCAGTACGCCGATCGTGAAGAAGTCGCCGAGAGTCGGTATCGATTGGCGCAGTGCCTGCTCCTGCAACAGGACTTTGCCAACGCCATCGAGGCGGTGCGCGATTACCTGGCGAAACACCCTTCCCACCGTTACTGGGCCGATGCACAGCAACTGGTCATCCAGGCAGAATACCTCGCGGCCGCAATGCAACAGGACCGGAAACAGTTCGAAGCGGCGCGCGAGCTGTGGCAACAATTCTTGGCCAAGTATCCACTGGACGAACGTGCTCCCGAGATTCTGTTCGGATTCGGAGCGATGGAATACGAGCAAGAACACTGGCAAGCGGCCATCGACCAGTGGCGGAGCGTGGTCCAAAAATACCCGGAGACCGAGGTCGCCTCCAAAGCCCAATATCAACTCGCACTCACGCTTGAAACAAAACTCGGTCAACTCGAAGCCGCCCACGAACAATACGAGCGGCTGAACTGGGGCGACTATGCTCGCGCGGCACAACAACGAATCTGCGCTGTTGACGTCCAAACGCTTGTCCGTCCGGACGGAACGCGTGTTTCGCTCTGACGAGACGTCTCGGATTACGCTCAACAGCAGAAATATCGATGAAGTCACCGTGAGAGTCTACGCGGTCGATCTGGAGACCTATTTCCGCAAGATGCACCTGGCGCGAGGTGTCGAGGGACTGGACATTGCGCTGATTGATCCCGATCAAACGCTGACGTTTCGGGTGCCCGACTACGAGAAGTTCAAGCCGATCGAATCGCAGATCGAAATCAACTGGGATGACCAGCCGAAGGCCGCCGCGCTGGCCGTGACGGTCAGCAGCCCGACGCTCGAAGCCACGACGCTGGTGCTCAAGAGCGACCTTGATCTGATCGCGAAAAGTTCACGCGACGAAGTCTTTGTATTTACGGAGAACATGCAAACGAAACAACCGTGGGGCAATGTGCGTTTGCTGATCTCGGACGGTGAAAAGGTCTTCGCGGAGGCGAGAACAAACGACGAGGGCGTGTTTCAGGCGAGCTACGAGCAACTCAAGACGGTGCAAGACCTGCGCGTCTTCGCGGTGGCGGACGATCTCCACTATGCCTCAAACACCAGCGACCTGCGCGGCCTGGGAATCAGTGAAGGGCTGGCAGACAAAGGATATATTTACACGGATCGTCCAGCCTACCGAGCGGGCCAGATGGTTCATTTGCGGGGCGTCATTCGACGCGTTGCGGGCGATCGATATCAAGTCGACGAAAAAAAGCCGCTGGAAGTCCATGTCTTTGATCCCCGGGGACGACAGCTCTGGACCGGCGGCGTGCAGCTCTCGCGATTCGGCAGCTTCCAAACGCACTTGGTCCTCCCCGATGAGACACCGCCCGGACCGTATCGGGTCGACGTCCGCGAAGCCGAACCGGACGGTGCCAAGCGAAGTTACCAGGGCACGTTTCTGGTCCACGAATATCGGCTTGAGCCGATTCGACTCCGGGTGGATACCGAGCGTCAAGTTTACTATCGCGGTGAGAAGATTTCCGGTACGATCCGCGCCGAGTTCTACTACGGGGCACCCTTGGCCGAGAGCGAGATTCGCTACCGGCTTGCCGACGGCGAATGGACGACGGCCCGGACCGACGCCAAGGGCGAAGTGAAGTTTGAATTCGAGACGCGTGAGTACCGCGAGACGCAGAGTTTGCCGCTGGTCGTGCTGCTGCCTGAACGGGACCTCGCCACGCAAGCCGTCTTCATTCTTGCCACACGCGGTTTCTCGATCGCCCTGGAGACCAGCCGCGATGTCTTCCTGGCGAAGGAAACATTTGAAGCCAAACTGACCACGACCGATGCCGAAGGTAAACCCGTCAGTCGCACGCTGGAGTTGCAACTACTGCAACAGACGAATGTCCGCGGAAAGACGGGCGAACGAGTCATCTCGACGTCAACACTGACCACCAGCGCCGAAGACGGAGTCGGCCGTCTGGTTCTCGCTGCGGATCAAGGCGGATCGTACCTTTTGCGGGCCACGGGCACCGACCGTTTCGACAACCCGATCACGGCGGAACACTCGCTGAACATCTCGGATGAAGACGACAGCGTGCGGCTGCGCGTGTTGGCCTCGCAGCACACGTTTAAGGTCGGGGACGACGCGAGCATCCGCGTGCACTGGCGCGAAGACTCCGCACTGGCTCTGGTAACGTACCAAGGCGCGCGTGTGCTGGGATATCAACTGATCGAACTCGAATCGGGTGACAACGAGCTTCCGATCGCCATGTCGCCCGAACTGGCGCCGAACTTTGATCTGCACATCGCCGTGATGACCGACGCAAGGGATCGAAAAGGACCCGACGGGAACCCTGCGCGCCGTTTCCACGAGGCCTCCACTCCCTTGACAGTCGTTCGTGAGATGCAAGTTCAGGTCCGGGTTGTGGGCGATCGGACAACGTACACGCCTGGCACCGACATCGACGTCCAGATCTCGACCACGGATCCGCAAGGCCATCCGCTCGCAGCCGAACTCAGCCTGGCGATGGTCGAACAGGCGTTGCTTGACCAGTTTTTTCCCGATTCGGTGGCGCCGATCAACGAGTTCTTCCGCGGAACGCAGCGCGAGTCCGCCGTGCGAACGAGTTCGAGCGTGACCTTCGACTATCGTCCCGAGACGCGGCCAATCGCGACGGCCCTCTTGGCTGAGCGGGAACGGCTCGAAGTTGCGAATGCGGAGGCAGAACGACTTGCGGAGCTCGGAGACATTGTTGCCGACAACGTCATGTCGTTCGGGGTTCCCGTTCGCGAGACGATGGACGCTCTGGCGGAGGACGAACCGCTGTCACGTTTCGCCCGCGAAGCCGGCACCGACCGAGGCCGGGTTGGCAACCGTCGAGGGCAAATGATGGGCGGCATGGGCGGCATGGGCGGAGGGCAGATGGGCGGCGTGGGCGGAGGCCAGGGTCCGACGCCGGCGGCGGGCGACTTTGCCGCTGCGTTTTCTCCCGACGCTCGATCAGAGACCCCCTTTGACGTCGACGGCGACGGGATCCAGTCTTGGGAGGAATTGAGCTCGGGCCGGGCCGGGGCAGCAAAGGACTCTGCCGGCAGCTTCGCGTCCAACGGAATGGTTTTGCCTCAAGACGAGAAATCGCTGGTTGCCTTCTTCAACAAGAATTTCGCGACCGCCCTGCCTGCGACCACCGGGGCACAGGACTCCATCCCGCAATCGATCGCCGGCTCGCAAGAGGCCGCCGTGATCCAGAACGACGGTAGCTGGGGTTATTTGAACCTGAGCAACATGAATGCCGAGCGGGTACAGGAGCTTGCGAACGGGCTGGCGGGTACGGGGGCGAGACTGCTGAGCGGACTGCATTCCCCCGAAACGGGATATTGGAACCCGGTCGTCGTTACGGACGAGAGTGGTCAGGCAACGCTGACGATCACCTTGCCCGAACGCTCCACCGCCTGGCAATTGACGGCTCGAGGCATTACCACCGAAACGATGGCGGGCGAGGCAACGGCCAAGTTATCCGCCCAGAAGCCGCTCTTCGGCGAACTCAAGCTGCCACTCGCGCTCGTTGACGGTGACACCCTTCGACTTGAGGCAACCGTTCACAGCGACATTCCGGAAACGCACGACGTGATCGTCACGTTGACGACCAAGGTGGGCGATTGGGAGCGGACGCAAACGCAAACGATCCCGATCGAAGGCAAAGGCCTCACACGGATCGCGTTTGAACAGACGATCTGGCGAGTTCCGCCGCCCGCCGAGCCCGGTGGCAAGGCGACGGCGACCGTCAGCTTGCCGATGGAGGCGATCTTCGAGCTGGCCATCGTTGCGGGGGATCAGCACGATACGTTACGGCGGATTGTGCCGATCCTGCCCTATGGCGTGGATGTCGTGAGTACGGCGAGCGGCGCGGCGGATACCGATGCAACCGCCTGGATCGCCTTGCCCGCGGAAATGCCCGTCGAAGCTCCCGAGATGCAGATCGTGATCGCGCCCGACCTGCCGCATAGCCTCTTAGACGTTGTGCTTGCGCCTGTGCCCAACTGGTGTCACGGCGGAGCGCTGGCGACTGGATCCGAGCTGGATACGACGTCCAGCGATCTGCTGGCCGCCTTGGCTCTGGCCCGGCTCGTGAATGCGACGCCAAAGCGCGGCGGTCCGGAAACGCTGACGCTGGAGGAACTCATCCGAAGCAGCATCAGCACGCTCGTGGCATCTCAGCGGGACGACGGAGGCTGGACCTGGACGGGCGGAGCCAACAACGACGCGAGTGCCGATCCGTTTGTTTCCGCTCGGATTCTTTGGGCATTGAGCGACGCGCGCGACGCGGGCTATTCGGTGCCGGACGATTCGTTCGCCCAGGCGGTCAACTTCACTCGCAACGCGTTATCGCAAAGTCCAAACGATACGTACGAGATCCGCGCGGTTCTGGTGCACGCCTTGGCGACCGCCGGACAAGGTGATTTCGCACAGGCCAACCGTCTGTTTCGCGAGCGACAGTCGCTCTCCGCCGCGGGCTTGGCCTATGCCTCCTTAACCTTTGCCGAAATGGATCGCCTGGAAATTGCTCGGCAATTACTCGATGTCGTCTCCCAGCGAAACCTGATTCGCGACGCGAATCAGGACGGTCCCGACTCGCGTCTGTCATGGCAACAGGGTCCCACGGAAGTCCGCGCTCTGTATGCCCTCGCACTCCAACGCGTCAACCCGGCGGCGAGCGGCGTCGCGGCACAGATCGACTGGCTGCTGGCACATCGATCCGGACATCGCTGGTCGCCGGACAAAGCGACCGGGCCCGCCACGATGGCGGTCGCGAACTGGCTGCGCGCGAATCAAACGCCCGCCAGCAGCTACGCGCTAACGATCTTGGTAAATGATCGCCCGGCAGCCGAATTGCAGATCGACGGTGATTCGTCGACGCAGACGGTCGCCGTCCCTCGCGAATTCCTCTCTTTTGTTGGAAATGAGAGTCAGCAGACGATCCGTTTCCTGCTGAAGGGCCGCGGACACTATTCGTACCAGATCCTGTTCGGCGGATTCGTTTCCGCCGATAAGGTTCGCGGGACCACCAAGCAGTTCGGCATCCGTCGCGAATACGAACCGGCACCGATCGAGTTAGATGGACGGATGATTCCGCGAGGATTCGGCATCGTCGAAGGAAGCTACACGACCTTCCGAAACCCCCTCACGCAGTTGCCGATCGGCCAACGCGGCCACGTCATTTTATCCGCGTGGAGGAACGACACACCCAGCCGCACGCCCGATCAGGAGCTGCCGTATCTGGTGATTACCGAGCCCATTCTGAGTGGCACGTCGGTCGTCGAAAACAGTATTCACGGGGCCTTTGAACGCTACGAGCTCGTCCCCGGCGCGATCATTTTCTATGTCGGAAACCGCCGCCATCTCGGCACCATTCAATACGAACTGAACGGCTACCTGGGCGGCCGCTATCGCTCGGCCCCGACAATCGTCCGCGATGCGTACAACGCGGCCCAAATTGCCGTCAGCGACACAAAGGAACTTGAGGTTCTTCCCTTGGGTAGCACGAGCAGCGATCCGTATCGCATGACGCCGCAAGAGATGTTCGAGTTGGGCAAACGGTTCTTCGACAAAAGGGACTTCGCCGCGACCGCCACGCAACTCGGCAAGCTCCTGACTGAATGGAATCTGCAACCCGAGCCTTACCAAGAGAGCGTGCGGAAGTTGCTGGATGCACACCTTGAAATCGGCCCTCCGCAGAAGGTGGTTGAGTATTTCGAAATCGTCAAAGAGAAGTGGCCCGAGCTGGAGATTGACTTCGACAAGATTCTCCGGATCGGAGCCGCCTATCACGCCATGGGCGAGTACGAACGAAGCTACATGGTCTTTCGTGCCACCGTCGAATCACGTTTCATGACAGAGGTCCGCGTCGCCGGCTTCTTGCAGAATGAAGGCGAGTTCCTGGACAGCGTGCGAGTGATGCAACAAATCCTCGCGGTCTACCCGCCCGAATCTTACGTCGCCGAGGCACAATACGGCCTTTCGCAACAGCTATATCTCAAAGGCGCCGAAGCCGCGACGGACCCGAAGCTTCGTGCGGCCAAGACGACACGCGTCGATCTGCTTCGTCAAACGATCGACATGTTGCAACGTTTCCTGACCGAATACCCCGAAGATCCGGCTGCTGATCAAGCCTCTTTCTCGTTGGCCAGCGCCCTGTTGGAACTGGAGCAATACCAGGCCGTGATCGCGCAGTGCCAACGCTCCATGAAACGTTTTCCCAAGAGCGACTTGTTTGACAGCTTTTTGTATACGATCGGCTTCTGCCACTTCGCACTCGGTGAACACGAAGCGGCGCTGACAACGTGCCGTCGGGTCGCGGACATGACGCGCACCAACGAACAAACCGGAATCGTTGCCGAAAGCGACGAGAAATGGCGCGCGATCTACATCCTGGGGCAAATCTACCACAGCCTCGGTAAGGCCGCCGAGGCGATCGTCGAATACAATCGCGTCGCGGATCGCTTCCCCGATGCAAGAGAGGCCGTTGGCTACTTCCAGCGTCGCGATCTCAAGCTGGCGGAGGTGACAACGCGGAAACCGGACGACGCGCTGCAGTTGCCGCTGCAGTTCCGCAACGTGACTCAAGCCGACCTGCGGGTCTACCGCATCGATCTCATGAAATTCAGCCTGCTCAAGCGCAACTTGGAAAACATTCGCGGGATCAATCTGGCAGGAATCCGACCGTTTTACGCGGCGACCATCGAGTTGGGAGACGGCAAGGACTATCGAGATCGCGAGGTGCAGCTTCAGTTGCCGCTGAGCGAGGAAGGCGCGTACCTGGTCGTCTGCCGAGGCGACGATCTGCACACCAGCGGCCTGGTGCTCGTCTCGCCGCTGAAAGTCGACGTTCAGGAGGATCAAACGAGCGGTCGGGTGCGAGTCACCGTCAAGAACACCGTCGACGATCGGTTCCTGGCCGACGTCCACGTCAAAGTGATTGGTTCCAACGATTCCGCCTTCCAAAGCGGCCAGACCGATCTGCGAGGCGTGTTTGTCGCCGACGGAAACACGGGCACCATCACCGTGATCGCTCAACATGGCGATGGCCGCTACGCGTTCTATCGCGGAACCGAATCGCTCGGGGAACCGCCAACCTCGGAAGCGGGCTACAAGCCTCAAGCGGCAGCCGGCGAAGGCGCAGGAATCCAACGGAAAACGGGAATTACTGAAGGGCCTGGATGTTCGCAATCAGATGATCCAATCCGAGGGCAAACAGGTGCTTGAGCGGTTCTATGGCAACGGTGTGGAGGGAGTGCAAGTCGAAAAGGCCAGATAGCAACATGGCGCCAACCGCTTTCCCGGATGACGCCATGCCGCCTTCAATCGCCGCCAACGCAGAGACACCTTTCAGACCTGGCGGACTAGATCAGAACCAAACCCAACTCCCCTTCATCCGCAAACGACGAATCCACCGTGTTCCCGTCCAGCGGATCATCCCAGTTGCCAAACAGCTCATCACGCTGCTGCAGCTCGAGCTCAACCGCGCGTGCGCTGGCGGAAGCACATCGATGAGCTTCCACCGTTCCGGCGCCTGATCCTCCAACACGTCGTCGACCCGACGATCCGTTCCGCTCAGAGCGGCACCGACCGCCGCGGCGTCGGGCAGGACCGTTTCGTACTTGCCACACTGCAAGGCAAGCACCAAGTCCCCGCTGTCGAACTCTTTGTCGTGATTGAAATCACCCGTGTCCCAGGTCGAATTTCCGGTGATTCCATCTTCGTACTCACCGGCGATGAACAGGGACACCAAGTCATCGGAGTTGAACAGACCATCTCGGTTCGCATCCCCGGCCAAGCATTGCTCGTCGCGAGCCAAATCGATCAGGATCTGCCGCAACTCGTCGTAATTCTCCGGGGTGGTCACGGGCTTGGTTAAGATCGGGAAAACATCCGCCTTCTCGTTTGAGGCGTCCAGGATGATCAGGTCGCGAAATCCGGCTCCCCACGCAGCGGCAACGTCGTCGAATTCGTTCAATTCCTGCAGCACGGGCACATCCCGCCCGTCCGTGAAGGCCGGGATACCGACCTCAGAGCCGAAAGGATTCACCGCTAGAAACTGAATCTCCAGCTCTGGGTAGTCCTGATCCAGCTCCTTCTGCATGCCGTCCATAACGCCAAACTGGCGACTGCACTCGCCTCACGTGGCGTGTCCGAAATACCAAGCTGACACCTGGCCCAGGTAGTCACGGGGCGAAACAATTTCGCCGTATGTCGCGGACGTCGTGTTCACATCCGGAAGCGCGAACTCCGGAATGGCAGTCAATAGCTGCCGGGGCTCCAAACATTCAACATTGACCCTCGCACTCCGTTTCGGGAGCACAGACCTCGACCAAGCTCGAGGTCCCAGCGAGGACAGCCATCGAGCGTTCATTGTCGCCTCCCTCTCAACAAAAAACCTCCTTCTGGTTCTGCGCGACCCCGCGGTATTCAATTAAGCAAACAAGATGCCAACGGCCCGTTGTCTTGCCTTGACCCCGTCCCCAGGTGATCGATCTCGGCATCGTGGTGTCCCAGGATCGAGCAGCACATGTGCATGGCCGCACAGTGTGCGATTGGTACCGATGTGATGTGGCGTGGCGTGGCGTGAAGACGGAACGATTGTGACAATTCGTTGGTACTCAGTTCGTTGCCCTGGGCGAAACCAACGTCTAGAATTCAGGCTTCGCGTCGGACCGAGGGATGCTCATCCTCCACCGAAGTAATCGAGCGGTGCGCCACGATCGACTCCGACGCATGACGAAAGGGGAGTGCATCATGAAACGAATTCGAGACCTTGCCGGCGCGACGCTCGTGCTGCTCGGGTTGGCCTTCGTCCCTTGCCAGGCACAACTCATTCCCGAGTGGGTCACGGTCGGCGATCCCGGTAACCTGCCGGACGAATCGGGTTTTGGAGCGGTGTCAGAAGTGTTTCGGATCAGCAAGTATGAGGTGACGAATCGCGAATACGCGGTGTTTCTTAACGCCGTCGCCGTGGATGACCCATTCGAGCTGTACAGCCCGAAGATGGATGTCAACACGGATTCGCGTGGCGGAATCGTGCGGAGCGGTGAACCGGGAAGTTACGCGTACGCCGCTCAGCCGGGTCGCGAGCACAAACCGGTGGTTTGGGTTTCCTTCTGGGACAGCGTGCGATTTGTCAATTGGCTCCAGAACGGTCAGCCATCCGGACCGCAATCCGCAACGACTACCGAAGACGGCGCCTATACACTGACCGCCGAGGGCATCGCGAACAATCGCGTCCTCCGTAATCCGGGCGCGACCGTGTACTTGCCCAGCGAGGATCAGTGGTACAAATCCGCATATTACAAGGGCGGCGGGAGCGACGCCGGCTATTGGCTCTATCCGACCAGTACGAGCGAAGCGACCGTCGCCGAGGTCCCACCAGGCGGGGGAAGCCATTCGGCCAACATTGAAGAAGTCATCGGCAACGTAACGGACGTGGGGGCTTATACGACGACCACCAGTCCCTTCGGCGCCTTTGACCAAGACGGGAACGCGTGGGAGTGGAACGAAACGATCTTCACCGACCTGGCAAACGACTCATTTCGTCTCATTCGAGGCGGATCGTGGAACGACAATTTCCGTCACTCGCAGTCCAGCGTCGCATTTTACCTTGATCCCAGCTTTGAAAATCTGAACTTGGGATTCCGCATCGCCAGTGTCCCCGAGCCGGGCACCGTGATGCTTGGCCTGCTCGGGGTCTTGGGTCTTCTGCACTCGCAACGGCTACGCAAAATCCAGCTGCGGTTACGCACTTAGCGCCACAGAGCCTGCCTTTAGCTCTTCCGTCCACGTTCCGGATTCCGAGTAGCGGTAAAAGCGGCCTTCGTCGATCGCGACGAGGTGTAGCCAACCGTTGCAGACCAAGTCGCGGACCAAGTCGTGCTTGGCCACGATCGTCTGAATCGCGGTCCGCGGCGCCTCGATCACGACCAGCAGGCGAAGGGGCTGATGTTGCAACTGCCGCCCATCATGGACCGACTGCAACGGCAGACCGGTCATCAGGTCGCCGGCGTTTCCTTCGAGAATTCCCAGTTGGCCCACCACGTTGTGGATCACCTTG
Source organism: uncultured Planctomycetales bacterium (assembly GCA_963826795.1). GTDB lineage: Bacteria > Planctomycetota > Planctomycetia > Pirellulales > Pirellulaceae > CAWGYT01. The sequence continues at coordinate 422,903 of CAWGYT010000004.1, forward strand.
TTGCCGCTGCCGAACGCTCGATTGTCGACGGTTGAGGCGTAGTACTGGAGGTTGATCCAGTTCGCCACGACCATCGGTGCCGTCATGATCAGTTCCAACACGCGCAGCTCGGGATCCTGCCGGAAATCGTAGCTGTGCAGGAACGACCGTCCCTTCAAATTCACGCTTGCCGTGCGTGCGCGCGGTGCGACGACGAAGGCCGCGTTGGCGGCGAGTCCCCATTCGGGTCGAACTTCGGACCAGGCTCGGCTTCGCAGCAGCAAGTCGTCGGCCGGTACCTCGCCCATCCGAGCGGCCCGCTCGACTCGATTCAAGGCTCCCGCGGTCGCGACCCAGGCACGCAGTTGATCGAGATCGGACTGATGGGATTCCGGAAGCGTGCCGAGATCGAAGAACTGAATCTCGTCGGTGGTCGTGATATGCACCGCAGGAACGAACCGCGTGTCCCAGGGCAGCTCGATTCCGCGCTGGGCCAGCACGGTCCGGACCTTGGGATCATTCAAGAGCGACGCGGCGAAACGGGCGTTGGCTTCGCCCGAATGTCCTCCGCACGCTCCGCATTCCAAGGCGGCCTGATAGGGGTTGTTCGCGGTCTCGCTGCCGTGCCCGCAGACCACGACCAGCCGCGCGAAATTCGCGGTCAGCCCCAGGTTCCGCAGCATCCCTTCGGCCAGGTCCGCTTGCTGGTGTTGCGTCAGGCCCGCCGCCGCCTGATCGCACGGCGCAGGCCCCAGCCGATCGCGGTCGGCAGCCGGCACGCCGTCGAAGCGGCCGTCGCGCGCCGATCCCCGGAGGCCCAGGGAATCGGCCAGAAGACTGCCGAAGTAAAACAGCCCCATCGCCTCGACGAACGAAAAGCAGGAAGCGGCGGAGGTTTGAAACGACTTCCAAATCTTCCGACCGGTCCGGATCGACCCGCGTCGCTGGACCGCATCGGTCCGCATCGACTCGTCCGCGTCGCGGAGGACCTCGTGCACTTGAAAGCCGGGCTTCAACAAGACGGGACATTGCGCCGCCCCGTGGGCGTCGCCCAACGGAACCAACTCGAACGGCAAACCGAAGAAACCCGCAAACCCGAAGGTTTCGATTCCTGCCGAGGTCGACTCGAGGTGTCGCCGAATCGGTTCGGAACGAACGTCGATGCAGAAGACCATCTGGACCGCCTTCCGCGCCGCGTCGTGCGACGTCGGCTTCTGGCCGGAATCGAGCGCCGCCAGCAGCCCTTGTCGAAACGCGATCTCGCTGGCGACTTGCAACACGTAGCGGGCCGCCACTTCCACCTTGTCGTCAGCCAACGCGGTCGCCGCGCCGGTTGAATCTCCGGCCAACCCGCCGGCCCCCACGCTGATCTTTGCGTTCATCTCCGCTGGGGAGATCAAGCCCGCGTTCACCAGCCCGGCATCGTAGGCCAGCCGAATCGCCAGCAAACCAACCAAATCATCTCGCTCAAGCCCCGTATCGGTCGCCTGATCCGCTCGATACTTGACATAGGCCGCCCAGCCCGCGATCGAGTAAAGCTGGCACAACAGCACCTCGTGCCGTTGGCCCGGGGGAACATTCAAGTCCGCCAGCAATCGCTCAATCGCTGCCTCAGGTGTCGCGGGAAGTTGCGCCACGAACTCGCGAAATCCGTTCATGCCAAGCCGTTCAATTCGTCGGTCCCGCAAGGCCGACTCGCGCCACGCCTGGTAGAATGGTAACTTGCGCCAGGGACTTGGCCACGCCGCTTGACCTTGATCGTAATGAGCGGCACAAAACTTGGAGACCTCGTTCGTAATCGCCGTCACCCAGCCACTTCCCGAGGCTCGGTCCGTCACCTCCGCCACGGTTCGTCGTCGGGCCGGTATCGCAGCTGCCGGCTGCGCGTGATGCAGCAACGATTCGATCTTCTTCAAGATCTGTTCCGCGTCGAGGCCGGAAAGGCTCGCCTGACACTCCTCGAGAGCCAGTCGAACGTGCTCGTCGGTGAACGCACGATCGCTGTACAAACCCCGAAAATAGCTGGGCTGCATCAGCATCTCGGCATCGCTCACGCGTCGCAATTTCGCTCTCGCGGCCAAGAAATCGTGGTCGGTCATCCCGACAAACGGATTGACGGCAACAAAGTCGGGCAAGGGCCACAGCGGCGCGACTCGGGCCTGGATGTCGGCCAACACCGACTGCAACGACTCAACGGGTTCGCTCAGGGGCGAATCGGCGCCCTCAACGCCTGGCGGCTCGATGGCTAGCGGTGTTTCAGCATGTAACATGGTTTGCGTCTCCCTGGAAAATGTGGTTCAACGGGACGATGACGTAGAGACGCCCCAGATCCGGGTCACGAGCTTCTGCACGGCGATGTCGACGTAGAAGCCGTTCGAGGCGTGGACATAGAGGGATTTGAAAAACTCGCGATCGGAAAGTTGCGGAATACTCGCCTGCAGCGCGAACACGCCCAGGAACCCGATCGCAACCGCGACGGAAAGGACTAGATCAAACGTGGAATTCGGCACAATGCTGCGGGCCGTCGAGGTCGCCAGCAGTTGGTCAATTACGGTGTAGGCACCGTAGTAGGCGAGGGCGACGAAGGCGGCCGCCAGAATTCCCGCCGGCCCCGCAATTCGGCCCGGCACCTGGAACGATTTCCATAACAGCTGCAGAAGAGCGATCGTCAGGATCAAACCCAACATCACGCCTCCCGGCTTTTCGGTCAGCGAAATCCCAAACCCGTGCGCCGCGGCCAGGCAGAGGATGGCGGCCACGCCCGCCGCCGCAGGCAGTGTCCAGGCCGCGCGGCGAGGTTCTGTCTGGGGAGTGCTTGCCAGCAACCGCGTCCGCGCCGCGAGTTCAAGCACACTGCCCGACGAAAGAAACGCGTGAGCTTTGTAGAGCGAGTGGGCGACCAAATGGAGCAGCGCCGCGGAAAACGCGCCCAGGCCGCATTGCAACATCATGAATCCCATCTGGGCGATCGTCGAGTACGCCAACGCTCGCTTGACGCTCGTTTGCGTCAACATCACGACCGCGGCGAACAATGCCGTCATCGCGCCGATCATCGCCAAGACGTCCAGGGCAAGGTGCGACTGCGACACCAGTGGGCTCAAACGAAGCACGAGAAAGCCGCCCGCATTGATGATCCCTGCATGCATCAGTGCCGAAACCGGTGTCGGAGTCTCCATTGTGTCGGGAAGCCAACTGTGCATCGGAAACTGAGCGGATTTGGTCATCGCACCGAGGACATAAAACGCGCCGATCAGCGGCAACATCCAGCGGCCTTCGACGGATGCACTTGACACTTTCCCGACCTCGGCAAACACCGCCGTGTACTCGAACGAACCAAAAGCCCGATAGGTCAAGACAAGCGCCAAGATCAGAAAGAAGTCGCCCAGGCGGCTGATCAGAAACTTCTTCCGCGCGGCCAATAAAGCCGCCGGACGGTCCGCGTAGTGCGTCAACAACTGGTGCAGTCCGAAGCTCGTCAGAATCCAGGCGCCCGTGAACATCACCAGGTTCCGCGACACGACCAGCAGCAGCACCGCTCCCAGCGTAAAGCTGATCCAGCGAAGGAATCGCCCCTGAGTGCACTCGCCGTCCAGATATCGGATCGAGTAGCGGACAATGACCAGGCCGATCCAGGTGATCAGGAGCGTCATGATGGCGGCCAGCGAATCGAAGTAGATGCCGACACTGATCGGCAAGGGCTGAGTCGCCGTAAGGAACGCGTGGTCGATGGTTCCCCGAAGCGTGAGTGCGACGGCAGCTGCAATGGCCAGCCCGAACGAAGCGGTTGCGGCCCCGACCGTCAGGCGGCGCATGGTCCGCACGTGCCGATTGGCCCACGAGCTGGGAAGGAAGCCGCATGCCAACAGCAGCGCGGGAACCGCCGCGACGAGGAGCGCAGGGAGCGTGTTCATCGAGTGAAACCTCCGGGTGACGGGAACGGACTAATCGCTCAAACAGGCGAACTATAAAACACGATATGTATTTCGTCAATCACTGTTCGTAGTTTTTTTCGGTTGCCGGAGGGCGGTGGCCTGATTAATTTTGGTAAATCGTGAGTCGGTAATCAGAATTCGCGATTGAAATTTCGTATTTTGGGCGATAGCGTAATGGAGGGAGGGTTGACGCGCGAGGACCCAGCTGCGGCCGAAACGCGGCCCCCTCATCCGGCCTTCGGCCACCTTCTCCCGCGCTGGGGAGAAGGGACGTGCGGTTGACGTTGCCTCTCCCGAGGCCGGGAGAAGGGACGTCATGAGGTTGCCTCTCCCGAGGCTGGGAGAAGGGACGTCATGAGGTTACCTCTCCCGAGGCCGGGAGGAGGGACGTCATGAGGTTACCTCTCCCGAGGCCTGGGAGAAGGGACGTCATGAGGTTGCCTCTCCCGAGGCTGGGAGAAGGGACGTCATGAGGTTACCTCTCCCGAGGCCGGGAGAGGTCGCCGGGGACCCGCTTGCGGGACCCCGGCGGGTGAGGGTTGCGGGTTGCGGGTGAGGGCTGCGGGTTACGGGTTGCGAATTATGACTGCGCGCCGGAACGCCTCATCCGGCCTTTGACCACCTCTCCCGCGTCGGGGCGAAGGGAAAGGTCAAAGAGAGGGAGGAGCACAGGAAAACGTTTCACGGAGAATCGCCGTCCATGGCAACGACCAAAGCGGAACGCACCAAAAAACAACAAGTCAATTCAGGCAACTCGCGCGTGTCAACGACCCCGCGCGTGTCAACAACGAGGTCGGCAAGTCTCCCGCAACCGGCCCCTCGCGGCAGCACTTCGCACTGGACGTTCTTGACGAATCATTCGCACGTACTGATCCTCTTGCAGCGCAACCCCTCGATCGTGCTCCGCGAGGTCGCGATGCAGATCGGGATTACGGAGCGCGCGGTGCAGCGCATCATCGCCGAGTTAGAAGAGGCGGGCTTTATCGAACGAGAGCGGGTTGGTCGGCAAAACCGGTATCGGATCCTGACCGAAAAGCCGCTCCGTCATCCGATCGAACAGCACCGCACAATCGGCAACCTGCTGCAGCTAATCAGCAACGGCAACGACGCGACGGAAGGGCATTAATTATTCGGGAGGGCATCCGCGATTCGGGAGCCTCGCCCTTCCGACGAACGGATGTTCCGATGATCACGCAATCGTATTTAGGTGTTCAGGTGGGTTCGCATCCAGGCGAGCAGTTCGGAGGCGACATCGAGGTGCAAGGTTCGGGCCAGGGCCCGCCAGCCCGGTACGGCGTTGACTTCCAGGACGAGCAAACGACCGTCGCGGGCCGGCAAAATATCGATGCCCGCAAAGGGGGCCCCGACCGCTTGCGCGGCGCGCCAGGCGAGTTCTCGGAGGAGGTCGTCGAGTTCTAGCGCTTCGGTTTGAGCTCCGCGGCTGACGTTCGTTCTCCAATCCGTCGGATTGAACCGGCGGATGCCGTGCTGGCGGTCGCCGAGGATCAAAATGCGGAGGTCCGAACCGAAGTGCGGCACGTATTCTTGCTGATAGATCACATGCCCCAACTGCTCATACGTGCGAAAGACCCGCCACGCGATGGCCTCGTCGTTGATTCGCGTGATGCCGCGGCCTTCGCTGCCGAAGATCGGTTTGAGGACGACGTCGCCACCCAACTGGAAGAAATCCGCCATCGCCGTCTCCCAGTTCTGGCTGACCCGCGTGCACGGCACGGGGAGTCCGGCGGCTTGGAGTTCCGCCGAAGCCAGGTACTTGTCGACCGCGATCTCCAGACATCGAGGTGGATTGACCACGCGCGTTCCCAAGGCGCTGAGTCGATGGAGCGCGTTCATGCGGAACACCACTTGCTCGAGGCTTCCGGGCGGCATGGTCCGCACCAGGACCGCATCCAAGTCGGTCAAGCAGCGTATCGGCTCCGCGCCCAGCCCGGGCTCGGGATCGAGTCGAGCGGCGAGCGTCGTGAACGGCACCAAGTGCAACTGATCGCTGGGGTCGGCCGCGCGCTGCAAGTCCGTCCAATACCAGCTTGTGTCCGACGCCAGCACGCCGAGTTTCATCGCGGGGCTCACGTGCGAAAGGACTGACGGAGAATGTCGTGGTCCACTTGGCCGGCTTCGTGGCAATGACCCGTCTCGAGATTCACGAGTCGAACTCGCGCCGGGCTGAACAGGTGCGGGTCGATGCGATAGAAATCGTGGTCGTAGCGAGCGAAAATCGTGGCGAAAGGCTGGCCGTAATCGGCCGAACTGCAACTGGGAACCTGCGGCACGACGGAGGTCAGCGAGTCGTCGTCGCCACGGACCCAGAGTGTCACCTCCGCGCCGTACAAAATGGCGTCGTTTGTGCGACCGATGGCGGCCAGATCGTCCCCGGCGACCGGAGGCAGCGGCGCCCAGCCGGCTCCACTGACGACGCGGCTGAGATCAAACTTCAAATCCCCCAGCTTGTGCAACGTCGTCTCGACGCTCCGCGCCACGACTTGCACCGTGCCGGCTTGGCTGGCCGTCCGGGCCATCAGCAAACAAACGCGCGACGCATCCACCTGGCAGCGGGCGGCGATCGTCTGGATCACTTCCGCCGGCGGCAATTGACCGGTCTCGAGAATCCCCACCACCTCCTCGGCGCGTTCGCCGGCCAGCTGCCGAAACAGATCTTCGACCCCCGCCGCGGCCCGCATGGGGCCCGAACCCATGGCGAAGAACGATCCATGATTCAGTTTCCAGCCGGCGTATTGCGAACGCATGCAGGCGTCCACGGGATGGTCCGTCGTCACCTGGACCCCCCAGCCCGTGCCGTAGGTCTCCTGAACGGGAAGCAAACGCACGTCGGCTAAGTCCGAGAGGCAGATCCGAGCGAGCCAGAGACCTGCGGCGAGGCCTCCCGCACATTGGTTGCCAAAATCCCAACCGCAGCCGCCGCCGGGCAGTTCGCATTGCTGGACGCCTAGCTCACCGGCCCGAGCTTCCAATTGCTGGCACAGTCGCCACGCACGTGCATTCAGATTCATGTTTGGTCCCGCGCCGGAAGGCGGCCCGGCTGGTCATTCCGACGGCTTATCGTCCAGTACTTGGGGGAGATCGTCCAGGACGGCGCCCGCCGCCATCGCGTCCTGCCAAACCTCACGCACCTGTGCCTCGGTGAAAGGAGAAGTAACCGCCATGTAGGCGCCCTTCAGCAGCTGCGCCGTTGCCGTCTCGTTGCTGAGCTCACGGTCGGCGATTGCCAGCACGAGTCCCGGCGGGAGGTTCGGTGGCGAGAATCGGCGATTTTGGCCCAGCACCCGCACGATCAGTTGCTTTGGTCCTGCTTCGACCACGAACACGCGGCTGGAGTTGAGCATCAATTCGGCTCCCGCGACCTGCGGCAGCGCCTTGTCAAACGCCTCCCAAAATTGATCCACTCGGTCAGCCAGGGCGACAAGCCGCGTCACCTCCGCCGCGCGGGACGATCCCGCGGCGATGCTCTGGGCCTCGGTCAGCGACTTGCGGGCTTGTACCAGCCTTCGCTCACGAAGCTCCGCCCAGACCTTGCGCAGAAGATCGTCCAACCGCGCCTCTTCCGCCGGCGCAATCGCGCGGCTCAAGGCAGAGGGACTGGCTTCGGCCATCTCGGTCGGTGGCATTGGGAAGGGGCCCGTCCCGGGCTGGACTCGGCTCATCGCAAGGGACCCGTCTGCCTCCTCTGACGGAATCGAGTCACCTGGCGGTGGGACGTCAATCGGGGCGGATCCCGCGGGCGGGAGATTCACCGGCGTCGACCCTTCCCTGTCGTCGACCGAACTGCGGTTCGAGTTCGGTCGCAGACTGGTGGCCAGCGGCGGGTCAACGTCCAGCCCACCGGCCTCTTCCGGCCCGCCGGGCGGCGATTCGGGTTCCGCCTTTGCGTTTCCGTCTTCCGGCTCGAGGGGCAAGTCCCGGGCTGATGTGGGACTTGCGGCCAGGGACTGCTGGCGAAGCTGCCGTTGAGGCAGCACGCGCGTCCGCATCACGAACACGAAAGTTCCAATCACCAAGATCGCGCAGAGGCCAACCACCGCATAGGCCCAGCCGCGAGACTTCGGCTTTTGTCGGCGGCGTCGACGACGCAGGGACATCAAGCGACGGGATGCCGCCGAACGGGCGCGATGGGAACGTCGCGAATTTCCAGTAACTTGCTGGAGATCACTACCGCATCGCGGCGGAGATCGCCGGGCGGCCCGTCGTGGGGCAGGAGCTGATCGGGCACCGGCGGCTGGGAAAATTCCACAGGGGCCATCGGGTCGATCTCCGCCTGGGCGCCGATCGAGGGCGGCTCTTCCGGCCTCGCTTCCGAGGGCGTCCGCCCTTCGTGCCGCAGTTTCAGGCGAAGCCGCCCGTCATAACGCTGCTTTTGCTGGGCGTCGAGCAGGCAATCGCGGGCCGTTTCAAGCTGATCCAGGAGTGCCTTCCAGCGGTCCTGCCTCCGTCCGGGTTTGACGCCCCGCAGCGTCGAGAGGGCGCCCGGGCAGCCGCCTGGATCCGAACCGGATCCGATTCCCAAAGCGGCAGCCGCAACAGCTCGTAATAGTTGTTCGGCGGCTTTTCGAGCCCCAGCCAGCGAACATACGGATTGAATCGGACGCGCGTCATGTTGAATTACCCGGACGCTATCATAGTTCGTCTTGGCCCCGGGCGGAATCAATTTGAGCGTCTGCTATTTGAACAACAGCTTCCGACCGCGGCTGATCAGGTCCTGCGGCGAGGCGGCATCGGAGAGGAGCGACCTTTTGAATTGATTCAACTGCTCGTCGCCAATCTCGAGTTGTTTCAGCAGGTCACCGTTCTTGCTGACCAATTCCTGCTGCAGCTGATTCAGCTCCTGCTCGATCTCGCGATTGGCCCTGGCCAGCAATTGTTGCTGGCGGGCGGCGAGCTCTTGTTGGAGTGCCTGATTGATCCCCTGCGAAAGCTGGGGTCCCAGGTTCGATTCCAGCCGGTACCGCGGCCGCTTGAGCGTCCCGTTCAAGACGACTTGGGCTTGGAGTCGATCGACGCCCGAGACGGCCGCCTGCAAATTTTCTGGGGAAACGTACTTGGCGTACTTCGCGGCCAGGGTCGGATGCAGCTCGAGCCCGTCCTGACGCAGGTCGATCGTCCCCTCCAATTGCTCGTCCCTCACAAACAGATGAGCCTGAATGCGGGCGACGCCGGGGCCGATCTCGATCGCCAATTTTCGGGGATCGCCCAGCCGCTGTCCGTGCTGCTTCACGGCCGGCAAGTCGATGGTGAATTCGTCAAGGGCCTGAGTGCCCCGCCGGTCCAGAATCGCTTGGGCCGTCAATTGGATCGAGCCTTCCGAGGTCACGTCCAAGCGGGCCGGTTCACGATGACGCCGCGGCTGATGCGTGAGATCTCGGAGCGTCCCCGTGAAGACGAACTCCTGCCCGTTGACGGTTCCGCCGCCGGACAGCTGCAGGCGGCGAAACAGGACGTCCGGGAGCGAGGGGAAACCCGGAAAAACGACGCTCGTGCCAATCGTGGGATCACGGGCGGGTGGGGTGGCCTCCGCCGCCGGGATCGCCGCCCGGCTGCGCTGGATCCAGTCGACAGCCAACTGGATCCGGTCCGACCAGACGGGCCCCAAGAGGTACTCCGTCAGTGAATTGCCGTCCAACTGGTCCAAGTGCAGTCGCGCGCGGACATACTCCACATCGTGGTCCTTGGCCGCCTTGACCGCCGCGCGATCCTGCTGGATCTGTCGCTGGAGTCGCTGCATTTCCGATCGCAGGGTCAGCGTCTCCTGACGCAGCGCTTCGACCGCCGCCAGGGCAGGCTGCACCTCGCTCAAGTGCTGCAGCGGGTCGTCGGCAATTTGCCGGATCTGGTCGCGCAATCGACGCGCTTTCGGTTCCAGGTCGCGCCCGCGCTGCTCCAGCCGCTGGTATTCCGCTGGCCAACGCTCCTTGAACTCACGCGAGAGCTGCACGGTTTGCAGCTCATCTTCGACTTCCAGTTCGAGCTTGTCGAGCGATTCGTCCAGCCAGGCTTCACCCCGCTCGCCGGCCTGGTCGAACCACGAGCTTACTGCGGACTCCTTCGGCTCGTCTTCGTCCTTTGCCAGAGTCCCGTCCGTCTCGCGATCCGTATGGAAACGCAGCCCGTCAATGCGGCCATCACTCACGATCATTTTTCGACGCAAGGCCGCACCGATCTCCAAGTCCAGCTCGATCCGGCCTGCTTCGACAAGATTCTTCCGCGGCGAATTCGGATCGGCCACCACCAGCTCGCGGATTCTGAGCTGTCCCCGAGTTAGCTGCGTATCGACTTCACCCACCGTGACGCGAGCACCGAAGGTCGCCTGACCCGTTTGCACGATGACCCAGTGAATCAAGCGATCCGTGCCCAGCCAGAGACCCGCGGCAATCAGAGTCAGCAACGACAGACGAGGGATTACGTACTTCCAGCGAATCATCCGTCAGGCTCCACTGGAAGAGGTATCTGCGGCCAGCCGTTCGCGCCGTCTCAGTCGCCGCCAAACTGGCAGCAGTTGCTTGGCCGCGAGCTCGCTCAGATGAAACGTGGGATAGGCGAGTAACAAGCCCAGGATCAAGTTGCCCAGCACCAAGGTGTTGTTCAGCGACGTCCAAGGCACGATCGGCAGTTGGTACAGCCCGCACAGTTGCTGGTAGATCCAAGGCGTCCGCAAGACGCGTACGCCGATGCCGTGCGCCAGAAGGCGCCAAGGTGGTTCCCAGACACGACACGCAAAATATGGTCGTCAGCCCTACGCCCAGATTCACGCGCAGGCCGAAGAGAAGCACCGTAAAAAACACCGCAACCAGGTTTCCTTTGGGCAGCAGTCCGATCAGCATTCCCAGCGCGATCGCACCCGCCAATTGTCGAGGCGATCGTTCCTTGGAAAACACCTTCAGCAGATTGCGGATCGGTCGCAAATAGCGAAATGAGAACATGCGTGGCAAGTTTCCCTGTCGCCCCGCCCCCCCCACTCGCCCCGACCCGTCAGGGCGAACGTCGCGCAAGGGACGCCCGAGCGGCGGGTGATTTAGCCGATCGGGACATTCTGCGGAAGGCCAATCCAAGGCCACGCTCGCGCTGGCACCCGCGGTCCGAGCGGTCCGGGCGGTCGAAGCGGACTTAAAATCGATCGGACTGACTCGGCCGTCATGATCGGCCAGTGAAAATGTGCGATCTGCAATTTTCAGCTAAATTGCAGAGTTTAAGTGACCGGGGCGAATGTAGATTGAAGTTAGAAAGCACGTGCCTTGCTGCACGTCAACCACACCTGGGCTTTCTCACCCCCCCCGTGTTGGGCGGGTTCGGACAATCGTCCGGGCCCGCCTTTTTTGTGCGCGGGCGCGGACCTGGGCTGTGGCGGTCGCGGCGTGGCTGAGCCGCGTCTGAGCATCGTTGCTTGACATGCGACCGGATCTTCGTTACCTAGTGCTCGGCTGATCGAATCGCGGCGGAAGGGAACTGAGCGGGCACGACGACCTCGACGGGCTAGATCGAGGGCGAGCCGAGTAACAGGGGGGGGATGAAGATGACGCTGCATGTCGGACGAGGGGCGGATCAGGTCTTCGAGATCCAATCGTGGGTCGAGCCGGAAGTGAGCGGCGTGGGCCCGATTGACCCGACGGTGCCCAGTGTCTTGCAGGAAGATGAAGACTTCGACGACTTCGACGAAGACGACTTCGATGATGAGTTCGATGACGACTTCGAGGAAGAGGAAGACGACTTTGACTACGGAGAGCACGAGTTGGAGGGGGACGTTGACGACGACGGCGACGAGGACGACGCCGAACCTGCATTCGAGGAGGCAGAGGAGAAGGACGAAGAGGAGTGAGTCCGAGGTCGGGAGTTTTCGGAGCGGCGTGAGAATTGTCGATTTCTGAGCGGGAGCACTCGAGAGCGGGCATGACGAGTTTGCCGAACGACGAATCGGACGGTGGAATTCCGGCTTACGACTCCGACCGATTCGATCTGACCCAAGACGAGTTTGATCGCGAGTTTTTTACGCAAGTGCTCCGACACGGCGACAGCAATCTGGACGTCGTCCGTCGTCTGGCTGAATTGTTGGCAAGGCACGGCGACTACGGCGGGTCGTTGCGTTTGGATCAGCAGCTTTGCGAGCGTTGTCCGGACGAGCCGTTGGTGTTCTACAATCTTGCGTGCAGCCTGAGCATGCACGGCGACCATCGGGAGGCGATTGACGCCTTGGCCGCGCGGTCGAGCTGGGATACCGGGATTTCGCTCACATCGACGCCGATACCGATCTGGATCCGCTGCGGGATTTTGCCGGCTTTCAGGAGCTATTGCGGCGTGCGGCCGGGGGCGAGGATTACCCGCCGCGGATCTGAGCGGCCCGGGGGGAATCGCGGGGGGCGTGGACGGGGGCGTCGACGGGGGCGTGGAATTGAAATCCACGAGCAACCGTGTTCTACTCCTGGATTCGATCACGCGACGTGGTGGCCGCTGGCTGGCCTCATCCTAGCGAGTCATACGAAACCCGCGACGTTTTTTCCCTGAGGCAAAGCGCCCGTTGCGAACCTTCCGACCCTGGCCCTTCTCTCTCTCGTTGGAGAGGGCGGCGCCCAATTGCCTGAAGGCGACCCTATGTTTCAGCCTGTTCCCAGCAACGTCAGTTTCCCGGACCTCGAGGCCGAAATCCTCAGGCATTGGCAGGAACAGCGGATCTATCATCGCTCGCTGGAGCAGCGGCGAGGGGCACGGCCGTTCGTTTTCTACGAGGGGCCGCCGACGGCCAACGGGATGCCTCACCCGGGTCACTGTCTGACTCGCGCGATCAAGGACCTGTTCCCGCGATATCGAACGATGCGCGGCGACTATTGCCTCCGCAAGGCAGGTTGGGACACGCACGGGTTGCCCGTGGAAGTGGAAGTCTGCAAAGAGCTGGGGATTCATGCCAAGGAGGAGATTGAAGCCTACGGGGTCGAGCCGTTCATTCAGAAGTGTCAGCAAAGCGTTTGGCGGTACATGCGCCAGTGGGAAAAACTGACGGATCGACTGGGTTTTTGGGTCGACCTGGATCAGGCCTACGTGACCTATCATCAGAGTTACGTGGAAAGTGTGTGGTGGTGCTTGCAGAACCTATTCGAACGCGGGTTGCTATACCAAGGCCACAAGATTGTCTGGTGGTGGGCTCAGGGCGGGACGGCGCTGAGCAGTGGCGAGGTGGGGCAGGGATATCGCGAGGTGGCGGACCCCAGCGTCTACGTCCGTTTTCCGTTGTTGGATTCGGGTGGCAAGGCGACGGACCTGAGCCTGCTGGTGTGGACCACGACGCCGTGGACCTTGCCGAGTAACCAGTTTGCAGCCGTCCACCCAGAGCTCAGCTATGCGACCGTGGAGGATCCGGAGACCGGGCATCGGCTGATCGTGGCCGAGGGGCTAGTCGAAACGCTGGCCGAGAAGATCAAACGGCCGCTCGTGGTGCAGGCCACCAGTCTTGGGCAGGAGTTGATTGGCCGCGCCTATCAACCGCCGTTCGACTTCTATTCTCGTGCGCAGGGGACGGCGAAGGGTCGCCGGAAGGATGGCACGCAGCAGCGGCTCGCCTGGCGCGTCGTCGCCGGCGACTTCGTGACTCTGGACAGTGGAACGGGCGTGGTTCACCAGGCGCCCGCGTTTGGCGAAGTGGATTACGACGTCTTCCTGGCCGAGCAAAGCCGCTTCGTTGAGGGTGAGGGTCCCGAGCTGATCTGTGCCGTGGCGCCGGACGGGAAATTCACGGACGAGGCACCGCCCTATAAGGGTCGCTGGGTGAAAGATTGTGATAAGGAGATCACACGCGATCTGAAACGTCGTGAGCTGCTGTTTCATCAAGAGCAGTATCTGCACGACTACCCATTCTGCTGGCGCGCCGACGAGGACCCTTTGATCCAATATCCCCGCCGCAGTTGGTTCGTGCGCACAACCCAATTCCGCGACGAGATGTTGGCCAACAATCAGCTCATCAATTGGTTGCCCGAGCATATTCGCGATGGCCGCTTCGGGAATTTTCTGGAGAGCAACGTCGACTGGGCGCTGTCGCGCGAGCGGTACTGGGGGACTCCGTTGCCGATCTGGGTCTGCTCCGAGTCGGGGCAGATGGAGGCGATCGCCAGCTATGACGAGCTGTTGCGGAAAACGGGCATTCAAGGGACGGAAGTCTGGGAGGCGGCCAAGGCCCAGAACCCTGAGTTGCCGGAAGACTTGAAGGTCCACAAGCCGTACATTGACGCCATTACTTACGATTCGCCTTTTGCAGCGGGCGGCCGGATGGAACGCGTGTCCGAGGTGATCGATTGTTGGTTCGATTCGGGGGCGATGCCCTTTGCTCAATGGGGATACCCTCACCAGGGACGCGCCGCATTCGAGGCACAGTTCCCGGCGGATTTCATCAGCGAGGCGCTGGATCAGACGCGCGGCTGGTTCTACAGCCTGCTTGCCATCAGTACGCTGATGTTCGGCGAGTCGAGCGATCAAACGAACTCGGCGGCTCCCGCTCATCCGTTTCCCCATCCGTATCGCAACTGCATCGTCCTGGGCCTGATGCTAGGCGAAGACGGCGCCAAAATGTCCAAACAGAAGCGTAACTATCGCGAGCCGCAAGATATCTTCGATCGCTACGGGGCCGATGCACTCCGCTGGTATTTCTTCGCCAACCAGGCCCCTTGGACCTCGATTCGGTACAGCGAGCGGGCGATCAAGGACAGCATCCCTGAATTCCTGTTGCGGCTGTGGAACGTTTTCAGTTTCTTCGTGATTTACGCAAACATCGATGGGTTCGACCCGAGCGAGCGGATTGACACGGACTTGTCGCAACTGTCCTCGGACGAATTAGCCGAGGGCGCGGATATCGTCCCCGAGCGAAACGCAGTGAATTGGATCGCTGGGTCCTGGGCGAGCTGAATCGAACTTGTCGCAGCGTCGTGCAGTGCATGGACGCCTATGACAACTTTGCGGCCTGCGGTCATCTACATGCGTTTGTCGATGCCCTGAGTAACTGGTACGTGCGCCGCAGCCGCGACCGATTCTGGAGCAGTGACCGGGAGTCGCCGGACAAGTTGGACGCCTACTGGACGCTGTACGAATGCTTGCTCACGACCGCCAAGTTGATCGCCCCGTTCACGCCCTTTGTGGCCGATTTTCTCTGGCGGCACTTGACCGAAGTCTTTCGCGGCAAGACGCTGCCGAGCGTCCATCTTTGCGACTATCCCCTGCCGCTGGCCGACGTGGATGAGGCCCTGTCGCAGCGGATGCAACTGGCCCGCGAGATTTCCTCGTTGGGCCGCAGCGCACGCATGACCGCCAAACTCAAGGTCCGCCAGCCGCTCGCGAAAGTCGAAGTCATCTTGGCGGATACGACGCACCTGAAGTGGTTGAAAGATCATGCCGAAATCATTCGCACCGAGCTGAACGTCAAGGAGGTCGAGTTTGCACGCGATGCGGAACAGTACATCAGCTATCAGGTTCAACCGAACTTTAAACGCTTGGGGCCTCGCTTGGGTAAACAGATGCCCGCCGTCAAGCAATTGCTCGCGCAGCGGGACGGCGGCAAACTGCTCGCGGAACTTCAGGCGACGGGCAAGATCATGCTGAAAGTCGCTGGCGGAAACGTCGCCTTGGATGGCGAGGAGATCGAGATTCGACTGCAGGCCAAGGAAGGCTGGGCCGCCGCCCAAGGTGCCGGCTGCGTCGTCGTCTTGTCGACGGATTTGACGGCCGAGCTGATCCGCGAAGGACTGGCCCGCGACATCGTGCGTGTGATTCAGGAACAGCGAAAAAAACAGGATTGCCAGTACACCGACCGGATTCGTGTGCAGCTGGCGATCGGATCCCCGGAGCTGACGCGGGCGATCCAGGAGAACGAGACGTATATCGCCGGCGAAACGCTCGCGACCGAGTTGCTGACGGTTGAGTCCGGGGAGGGAGAGCCCTACGAAATCGGCGAGGATCAAATCCGCGTCCAGATCTCGGTGGAGTCCTCCTGAACCCATGGCGACCGGATCCCCTCCTCCGCTGCGATTGGCTGTCCTGATTTCCGGGAGCGGAACGACGTTGCGAAATCTCCTGCAGCTCATCGACGCTGGCAGCTTGCCGCCGAAGTCGGCCTGGTCATCTCCAGCCACGCGCAGGCGGGTGGACTGTCGTTCGCCGCGGAAGCCGGGATCCCCGCACGCGTGATCCCTCGTCACGAGTCACCGACCGCGGAATCGTTTAGCGAGTCGATTTTTGAGCCTTGCCGCGCGGCCGACGTGCAATTGGTTGTGATGGGCGGCTTCTTGAAGCATGTGCGGATCCCCCCGGATTTCACGGGACGCGTGATGAACATCCACCCCTCCTTGATCCCCGCATTTTGCGGCAAGGGCTTCTATGGTTCGCGCGTTCACGAAGCCGTCTTGAGTTACGGCGTGAAGGTCAGCGGCTGTACGGTTCATTTCGTCGATAACCAGTACGACCATGGCCCGATCATTCTGCAGCGCGTGGTTCCCGTTCGAGATGACGACACGCCCCAAACGCTCGCGGAACGAGTCTTTGTGGAAGAATGTCGCGCCTATCCGGATGCGATCGGACTGTACGCCGCCGGCCGCCTCAGAATTGAAGACCGCCGCGTGCGGCAGATCGTGGATTGAGCCGTCGTCCTCGCCGCCCCGGCCAAACACTCAACCCTCACCCGCCCGGTGCCCGCGCGGGCCCCGGGCGACCTCTCCCGGCCTCGGGCGAGGTGACACGATCCCCGCGCGGGGAGCAGGAACGCGGTGCGCCGTCTGGCAGTTCATCGCCACTGTGTGCGAACTTGAAGATCGATCAGCTCGTTGATCAGTTGACGGACGTGGACGTCGTTCCGGTAAACTTCAGCGCCGTGCTGCAGGACCTTCTGCGCGACTCCCGTATGACCGAATCGGCAAAGCTCGTACGCGATCATCGAATAGAGTCGAACGCCGTACTGCGGATCGCGGTGGTCGCATGTAAATCGATCTAGATCCGTGATCAGCTGAGTGGCGTCGGGACGCAGAAAATCGTGCTGTTGGTACAGGCACAGCGCGGCGACTTCCGCCCGTGTGGACTCATCGCTGGACTGAGCCAGTTGGTTGGCCCACAGCAGGAATTCATCCGAGTACTGACGCGGGCAGATTTCCCCGGCCATGAACAGAATGCGGAGGATCAGGCGGTGGTCCGCCAGTGACAGGGCCTGCTGAACCTCCGGGTAGGTTTGCAGCTCGGTCCACCAATGTGTCAACTCGGCCAGGATTTGCTCCAGCTGCGGATCGTGATCGGGCGGCTCGCGACGCATCCAGCGATCGAACAGCGGGATCAGCTGGGTATCCGTCTTTTCGATCTCGGCCCGGACGGAGTCGACTGTCACTGCCGGAACTTTGGCCGAGTCCGACCTGGCCAGTCGCGTCACGAAATCGTCCAGGGCTTGCCGATCCATGCGCGCGTATTGATTGGACGCGAGGGACAACAGGCCAACCAGAACGGCCGAGACGAGAGTTCCCAAGTTTGATGGCCGTCCTATTTCCATGGTGAGCCCGTCACTTGGCTTGGATCAGAAGTCACTTAGTCGCGCCTCACAGCTGCGGTAGCACCGCCTGAGGGAAGCTGGGAAATGGTCCGCGGTCGGCGATTTGCGCACTGCAACTATGTAGCTCATCCACAGCTGCCTGCTCCGTTGGCAGCGAACACGCCGTTGGACAGCGGGGGGCGACCATCCGCCCGGCCTCCGCCGCTCGCCGATCGTACGGACTGGAACAGTCTTGCTGCACGTCGCTTCGAGGAGCTGGTTCGAAACACGGTAAACCCTGCCCGCCGGCTCCGATCGTGGACAATCCGGTCCGAATTCGTTAAGATCTGAGGCAGATGCGAGGGCGATCGCAATGCGAATAAAACCGCTCGCTGCGACGCTCTCAGGCTTGCCGTGCCCCCCGCCCATCGGCTCCCACCTTTCGTCAGGCTCCCCAGCGGGCTCATCCCGGCGAACTCGCATGGCGCTTCCCGAACTTGGGGTCGATGTGATGACCGCCCGACATCGTGGCCAACCGGCGCCGTGGCCGCCCGATACGAGCGACGTGGGGGCCGGGATTGCCGGGAGCCGAACAACGCAAATCAACACCGGGAGATCGATCGTGCGACGAGATCGGATGATGGAGAAAACGCGGCCTTGGCCGACGACCGTTCGGCGGCTGATGGCGGTCACCCTGCTGACGCCGGCTGCGTTGCTGGCCGGTTCGCTGTGGCTGGCCAGTATCCTGTGGCAAGGCTCCGGCGGGCCGGAGCTGGGGGCGGACGAGCTGGGGGCGGCGGGCTTGGGCTACAACGCCGACGTGCGGCCGATCCTGGCCGACGCCTGTTTCAGTTGCCACGGGCCCGACAGCGCCTCTCGCAAGGCTGACTTGCGGCTGGACCAGCGCGAGGGCGCGATCGAGATGGGCGCGATTGCGCCGGAGCATCCCGATGAGAGCGAAATGATTCGCCGCATCTTCTCGGATGACCCGGATGAGGTCATGCCTCCGCCCGAGACCAAGAAGACGCTCACCGCGAGCGAAAAAGAGACCTTGGTGCGCTGGATTCGCGAAGGGGCGGGGTACGAGCTGCATTGGTCTTTATTGGCTCCCCAGCGACCCGAACTGCCGGTGGTGAGTAACGAGGAGTGGGTCCGCAACCCGATCGACCGTTTTGTGCTCGCTCGTCTGGAATCCGCGGGACTCCAGCCTGCTCCCGAAGCGGATCGGCGCACGCTGGCGCGACGCGTTAGCCTCGACCTGACCGGGTTGCCTCCACGCCCGGAACAGGTCGAGGCGTTCGTTGCCGACACGTCGCCCGACGCGTACGAAAAATATGTGGATTCACTGTTGCGTTCGGCACATTGGGGTGAGCATCGTGCGCGGTACTGGCTGGACTACGCTCGCTACGCGGACACCCACGGGATCCACTTCGACAACTTCCGCGAAATGTGGTCCTACCGGGATTGGGTGATCAAGGCTTTCAACGACAACATGCCGTTTGATGAGTTCACGATCGAGAATTTGGCCGGCGACCTGCTCCCGAATCGGACGCTCGACCAACAGCTCGGATCGGGATTCAACCGCTGCAACATGACGACGAACGAGGGCGGCATCATCGACGAAGAATACCGCGTGTTGTACGCGCGGGACCGGACCGAAACGACCGCCCAGGTGTGGTTGGGTTTGACGGCCGGCTGTGCTGTCTGCCACAGTCACAAGTTTGATCCGCTGACTCAGAAGGAGTTTTACGAGCTCTCGGCGTTCTTCAACAACACGACTCAGGCCGTTCGAGATGGGAACATCCAAGCGACGCCTCCGATCGTGGTTGTGCCGGCCGAGTCGGATCGCGAGCGATGGGATCGATTGCCGGGCGAGATTGCCGCAGCCAAGGCGGCGAAAGAGGCCTATCGGGATTCATCCCGTCCGAATTTCGAGGCGTGGTTGACTACGGCCACACCGGACTCAATCCAATCGGTCCAGGCCGACGCGCCGAGCCATCTTTGGGCACCCCTGCGAGAAGGTTCTGGGACGACGACGCGAATTGACGTTGAGGGCACGTCCGTCACGTTACCCCTGGCGACTTCGGCCGAATGGCAGGGTGAGTTTGCCGGTCAAACGGCAATGCGCGTGGAGGGTCGAGTCGTCCAGCTGCCGAGCGCCGGCGACTTTGAGGCCGATCAGGCGTGGACCTGCACCGCTTGGGTGCGCCTTCCGGCCAATGATGGGGCCGGCGCGATCGTTGCCCGAATGAGTCGGGCCGACGGCTACCAAGGTTGGGACCTTTGGGTCGAGCAGCGGCGGATTGGCATGCACGTCGTTCACCGTTGGCCCGATCAGGCTCTGAAGGTTGTCGCGCGCGACCAGTTGCCCGCCAACCAATGGGTCCACGTTGCCGTGTCGTACGACGGATCCGGTAAGGCGGCGGGCGTCAAGGTCTACTACGACGGCCGGCCCCAGGAAACCAACGTCCAGAACGATCGCCTGTCCGGTTCGATCAAAACGCAGGTTCCGTTGACGATCGGTCAACGAGATCAAGGCGAAGCTTTCAGCGGCGGGCTGCGCGACTTGCGGATCGATGCCCAGAACCTCGATCCCGCGCGGATCATGAATTTGGCCCAGTCCGGGCGGATCGCGACCTTGTTGACGGCCGCGGCCGAGCAGCGAACGGAGGCGGAACAGGGTGAGCTGTTCGAGTATTGGTTGGCGACGCGAGATGCCACCTATCCCGAACTTCTGGCCCGCATCGGATCCCTCGAGGCGGAACATGAGCAGCTGAAAGCGCGGGGCACCGTCGGGTATGTGATGGAAGAACGCGACGAGCCGGCGATGGCCTTTGTCTTGTTTCGCGGCGAATACGATCAGCGTCGCGAGGAGGTCGTCCCGGGCACGCCCCAGGTCTTGCCGCCGTTCCCCACCGGGGCGCCACGCAATCGGCTCGGCCTCGCCCAATGGCTGCTTCTGCCCGAACATCCGCTGACCGCGCGCGTGACCGTCAATCGATTCTGGCAAGAGGTGTTCGGCCTGGGAATCGTCAAGACGTCCGGCGATTTCGGCGTCTCCGGCGAACTGCCCTCGCACCCCGAACTGCTGGACTGGCTGGCCGTCGAGTTCCGTGAGTCGGGTTGGGATGTCAAACGACTCTTCAAGCTGATCGTGATGTCGGCAACTTATCGCCAGTCGGCCGAGACCACGCCGGAGAAACTCGAGCGAGACCCTGAGAACCGGTTGCTTGCTCGCGGCCCTCGTTTTCGCATGGATGCCGAAATGGTGCGCGACGGGGCCCTGGCGGTCAGCGGCTTGCTGGTCCCCGACGATCGGTGGGCCCAGCGTCAAGCCCTATCAGCCACCGGGCGTGTGGGAGGCGATCGCGATGAACGTGAGCAACACCCGCAGCTACACGCCAGACACGGGCGATAAACTCTATCGGCGCAGCCTGTACACGTTCATCAAACGGATGGCCCCGCCCGCGTCGATGGAGATCTTCAACGCGCCCAACCGTGAGTTCTGCGTTGTCCGTCGGGAACGGACAAATACGCCCTTGCAAGCGCTGGTCACCCTGAACGACGAGCAATTCATCGAGGCAGCTCGGAACCTGTCCCAGATTGCGATGCGCCAGAACGCCGACGGGACGCTGGACCGAATCCAGTTCCTTGGCAATCGACTGCTGGCGCGCGATTTTCGCCCGGACGAAATGCAGATCATTCAAGGCTCGTTGACGAAATTGTTGGACTTCTATCGGACGCATCCGGACGAGGCACGCGAGCTGATCCAGGTTGGGGAATCGTCCGTGGACGACTCGCTCGATGCGTCCGAGTTGGCGGCGTGGACCATGCTGGCCAACGAATTGATGAACTTGGACGAGGTGCTGAACAAGTGACGGCGCGGATGCAATTGACGTCCCCCACTGCCAGGGAGCTTGCCTGAGATGACATTCGAGGAACTGAAACGCAATCTGACGCGTCGGCATTTCTTTGCTCAGGGCGCTCACCTGCTCGGCACCGCCTCGCTCGCGACACTCCTGAGTGACCGCCTGCTGGCCGACGGAAACCGAGCGGATTCCGCAGGTCCCAACTCGGGCATGGTCCCGACTCACTTTGCGCCCGAGCGAAGAATGTGATCTATCTGCACATGGTCGGCGGCCCGCCGCAAATGGACATGTTCGATTACAAGCCCGTGATGGACGAGTGGTTCGACAAGGATCTACCCGAGACGATTCGGATGGGGCAGCGCCTGACCACGATGACCTCCGGCCAGGCTCGATTTCCGATCGCGCCGTCCAAGTTCAGTTTTCAGCAGTGTGGCAGCTCGGGAATGTGGGTCACGGAACTGCTGCCCTGGACGCGGAAAATGGTCGACGACATGGTCTTCATCCGCAGCATGCACACCGAAGCGATCAATCACGAGCCAGCCATCAGTTTCATGCAGACCGGCAATCAGATCTCCGGCCGACCGTGCCTGGGAGCCTGGGCATCGTACGGGCTCGGGTCGCTGAACGAGAACCTGCCGACGTTCGTCGTGATGGTGGCCCGTTCGACCAATACCGAGCAGGTCCAGGCGATTTCGGCGCGGCTCTGGTCATCCGGCTACTTGCCCGGCGAACACGCCGCCACGTCGTTTCGCACCAGTGGCGACCCGATTCTGTTCATCAACAATCCGCCGGGCGTGCCCCGCACCGTCCGGCGCGAGACTCTCGATGGAGTGAACGCACTGAACGAACTGAACTATCAGTTCCTGGGTGATCCCGAAACGCAAACACGGATCCAACAGTACGAACTCGCGTTCCGGATGCAAGCAAGCGTTCCTGAGCTGACGGATCTGGCGAGTGAGTCGGAGGCGACCTACGCGATGTACGGTGAAGCGGCACGGGAGCCCGGGACGTTTGCCAACACCGCGCTGCCTGGCACGGCGGATGGTGGAACGCGGCGTGCGTTTCGTACAGATTTACCACAACAATTGGGACACGCATGCCAACGTGGCCGGGCGACTGCCGGACCAGTGCCGCGATGTCGACCAGGCGTGCTATGGCCTGATCCAGGACCTGAAACAACGCGGCTTGCTCGACGAAACGCTGGTCATCTGGGGCGGCGAATTCGGTCGGACGATCTATTCGCAAGGCGGCCTCTCGAAGCAAAACTATGGACGCGACCATCATCCCCGCTGTTTCACCATGTGGATGGCCGGTGGCGGCACGAAGGGAGGAACGATCTACGGAGCGACCGACGATTTCTCCTACAACATCGTCGAGAATCCGGTCCACGTGCGGGACTTTCACGCGACCGTGCTGCAAGCTACTGGGCTATGACCACGAACGCTTCAGCTACAAGTACCAGGGCCTGGACCAGCGTTTGACGGGCGTCCTGCCGGCTACCGTCATCGGCGACTTGTTGGCGTGACGTCGCCGGCGCCGTTACCGCCGAGTCCGGCGCTGGCAGCGGGCCATGCGGTCTACTCGCCGCGCGTCTTGCGTTGGTACGACCTGCTGGTGCATGGCATCTCGAATCCCTATCTCTGGAGGTGCCCCACCGCCCGCTTGCTTGAACTGTACAATTCGAATCTCTCCGCCAATCATCTCGAGATCGGGGTCGGGACGGGCTATTTCCTGGACCGAGCCCGATTTCCGACCCGTCGACCGCGACTGGTGCTGATGGATCTGAACGAGCACTGCTTGCAGGCCACGCAGCGACGCGTTGCCCGATACGTGCCGGAGTCAATTGTGGGAAACGCGCTGGAACCACTCCCGCGCAAGCTGCCGCCGTTTGATTCGGTTGGAATGACCTACCTGCTTCACTGTCTGCCGGGCGAGATGAGTTCCAAAGCCGCGGCCTTCGCCACCGCCCGCGACTGCATGACTCCGGCGGGAGTCCTGTTCGGAGCGACGCTTCTGACCCAGGGCGTGCCCCGCAGTCTCCTGGCACGCGGCGCGATGCAGCTGTATCATCGTCGTGGCATTTTTTCCAACACGCAGGACTCGTTGCAGGCGCTGAGCCACGCCCTGAGTGACCACTTTCTGGAAGTGGACCTTCAGACTCACGGCTGCGCCGCGCTGTTTCGCGCCAGCCAGCCCAAGCTCGGCGGCAGCGCGAGGCGATTCGGGAGGCTCGCTCTGCCAGACGCTCTGCCAGACGCTCTGCCAGACGCTCTGCGACCCCCTCACCCGCCCGGCTCCCGCCAGCGGGACCCGAGCGACCTCTCCCGACCTCGGGAGAGGTGACCGGGAGAGGGAGAGGTGACCGGGAGAGGTGATCGGGAGAGGTGACCGGGAGAGGGAGAGGTGACCGGGAGAGGTAGAGGTGACGGGGAGAGGTGATCGGGAGAGGTGACAGCCGCATGTCCCTTCTCCGACCACCAAACGCATTGGCAACGCGCGGCCAGGCACGTCATATTGCTTGCCATCAACGCGTGTTTTGTGAGGACGATGAAGAACAATGTGTGCTTCAGCGACCTCTTGCCGAACCATCTTTCCGTGATACGACGCCTCACCGATATCCTGGAAAAGAACTTCTCGATCAAAGTGGTCAGCGATCTCAGAAATCAGCCACGATTCTTCTTTCCAGAGGACCCGACGATCATCAGCGCGGACGAGGAACTTGTGTCCCAGTTCATCCCAACGCCGAAAATCACCCAACGAATCACCCTCACGGTCGATGACATGCACAACCCGTCGAGGTAAATTCCAGTTCTCAACCTCCTCCATGGTGGGTTCAATTTGATCGAGATGATGATCGCCTAGGTGCGGGACATGTTCGGCCGTGCTGTACACCGTATCTGCAGTTTTGACATGCATTTGCATCGGAGCCAAAGGACTACCGTTATGAGCGTCAACCAGCAATGCAGTCGTCAGGTCATAGCCAATGTCATTCTCATGCGTGAGTTGCCGAAGGTCCTGTTTCGCGGTGTGCTTGCTGTAATCCAGCTTGCTCCAATCGTGGACCAAAAGCACAAAATCCGACCGGCTTTGTGCGGCAGCAACACGTCCAGCCTCCCGAAGAGGCTCGGCAAGAGTGGCCATTTCCACTCGGTCGTTGTTGAAAAAACGCCAAGCCGCCTGCGTTGCTGCGGCCGCCGTTGCCTGACCGGGGAGCAACGATGGCCCTGCCGCATTTCGCGTTGACGAACTCATATGCTCTTGTACCAACTGGACATAACGCAATTGCAGTCGCCGGTCCATCGGCGGTAGTAAAATCCCATCCAGTAAGGTTTAACACATTCTCGGATTTGTGTAGATACCAATGCCAACGCGGGAGAAGGTGGCCGAAGGCCGGATGAGGGGGCTCGTTCCCGTCAGTACGCCCTTCCGGATTGGTTATTCGTTTTTAGGAGATGGAACCACATGAGACACGTTGGGTGGTCGACGGCAATCGCGGTTGCGATTTCGCTGATGTCGCAGATGGGCTGGACGCAAACTTCGCCGCGGCCGTCGATCGAGGCGGACGTTGTGTATGGGCACAAGGACGGGCTTGCGATGACGATGGACGTGTATCGACCCGAAGGCGACTTCAACGGCGCGACGATCCTGTTTGTGATGAGTGGCGGTTGGCATTCGAGCTGGGCGCCTCCGGAGCAAGTGCGGCCGTTGTTTCAGCCGTACTTGGATCACGGTTTCTGTGTGCTTGCCGTGCGGCATGGCAGCAGTCCTCGATACGGCATCCCGGACGCGGTGTCCGATTTGAGGGAGGCAGTTCGTTACGTTCACCAGCACCAGCGGGAATTGGCGTTGGATGCGAAACGGCTGGGCGTGATGGGGATGAGCGCCGGCGGCCATCTGGCGCTGATGTTGGGGACAACGGCGGAGGATTCCCCCAGCACTCCCGATGGCGCATCCCAGCAAGCGTCCACCCGAGTGGCCGCCGTGGTGGCACTTGTTCCTCCGACGGACTTGAGCGTGATGGTTTGGAGTGCGTCGGAATCTTTGCCCGTGTACCGCAACTTTGCCGCGCTGGATCTTCCGCTGGAGGACGCCAAACGCAATTCGCCGTTGCTGCATGTCACGGCCGATGACGCGCCGTCACTGGTGTTTGTTGGGGGAAAAGACGAGTTGGTTCCTGCGAAGCACGGCCAGTGGATTGAAGCGGCGTTCGAGCGGGAGCAGGTGCCTCATCAGCTCATCGAATTTCCTGATGCCGGGCACGGATTGGAGGGCGCCGAGAACCAGGCTCGCGTGATCCGTGAAACGATCGCTTGGTTCGACCAGCACCTGGTCAAGGAAACGCCTTAGCGGCTTGCGCTACGTCGATGCCGCGAGGTCTCGGAGTCGCTGCAGTTCACGGATCAAGCGGTCTGCGTCGGGTTGATCGCGATACGTTTGGATTCCCAACTGCAAGACCTGTTCCGCCAGCCCCGCTTCATCTCGCTCGGCCAAACGCCGCGCGATCCGACAATAGAGTGCGATCCCCACGTCGCTCGCCGGGTACTTGGCGGAGAACTCGCGCAAAGCCGGCAGCAGACCCTTCGTCGGAGTCGGCGATTGACTCAGCCGATGAAACAGCCGCAGCGCCGTGGCTACCGCCGCCTCCCGCGGTTTGGCCTCGTCTTCGATCTTCGCGGCTTGGATGAAGAATTCGTCCGCAAAGGCCTCGGCGTTCATTTCGGCGGCCATGAACCTGCTGCTCAGTTGTAGCAAAGCCGACCACTCCCGCTCGGAAGGAAGGCGGTTCGCATCGGCCTGAATCGTTACATTCAACCGTTCCATCTGTTTCAATTGCGCCTGAATCTGCTCGGGTGGAACGGAGACCCGGGTTGATCGCCAACGGCGCAGCGACCGTGCCATTTCAAGATGGCATTGCTTGAGCACCGCGAACGGCTCGGCGTCGGTCGCCGGATCGTCGCGGCGTGACGCGGATACGGGGCGCGTCGGCAAGATTCGGCCCAATTCCTGGGGATCGAGCCGCGTGAAGTGGTTCGCCGCCAGCGCCAACGCCCCGATGAGCGAAGCGGCCACTAGCGTTCCCAGATGGGACGGCTCGAGACGATTGATCATACAACCCCGCCTTCACTTCGAATCGCCGATCATCTCACTGCCCAAGATGCCACTTGAACTCTATGACAGGTTCGGGTCGCAAGCAAAATATTCCCCGTCCCTCGATCGCCGGGGATCGTTCGATTCGAAGAATGATTGCCGCCAGGTTATTGCAATCCGTACGTCAGACAAGATGATTGGTCCAGTCGCAGACGGCGAACGGCACTTGGGGCGGTGTGAGCGTTTGAAATCGTTCACATCCACGTGGGGGTGAGGCGATCTCGACTCATGCGTCATCCCATGATCGTGCAATCCCGGTTTCGCTGTTCGAATCACAAGTTTAGAGTCAGGGAACGAATCTTGAATCAACGCCTCTTCTTCCGGTCTCTGACCGCGTCGCTGGCAGGATTCCTGTTCGGCTTCGATACCGTGGTGATCTCGGGTGCGGAGAAGACCATTCAGTCGCTTTGGGAGCTGGGCGACTTTCAGCACGGGCTGGCAATGAGCATGGCCTTGTGGGGGTACGGTCATTGGTTCGTCGGTCGGCAGCTGGCCGACGGATCGACTCGGTCGCAAGACGCTGCTCTACATCGGATCATTCGGCTACATCGCGTCGTTGGGACTCTGTGCGTGGGCGTTCTTCACCGCGAACTTCGCGATTGTGCCCGGATGCATTTTCGCGTTCATCGCAGCTCACGCCGTCGGTCAGGGTGCGGTGATCTGGGTGTTCATTTCCGAGATCTTCCCCAATCGACATCGCGCCCAGGGGCAGTCACTTGGCAGTTTCACTCACTGGATCTTCGCGGCGCTCTTGACGCTGTTTTTCCCCTCAATGGTGACTCTCTTTGAACCTGGCTACGTTTTTGCATTCTTCTGCGGCATGATAGTACTACAGCTTGTCTGGGTCAAAACGATGGTCCCGGAAACAAAAGGGCGTCCACTGGAGCAAATCGAACATGAACTCGGAATGGCGGAATGAATCGACGTACAACATCCAATTGGCGCGGAACGAAGACCCAAATCAATCCACCCACGCGCCGCAGAAAGGCCCCAAGATGACGCCGGCTTCTCGCATCGCCAGCTCACGCCGTTGCTGGGCAGGGTTACTCTCGGTAGCGATCGCCACGAGCTCGCTCGGTCAGGAGGTGGGACGTCCTGATCTCGTCATCGCCGACTTTGAGGGAGCGAGCTATGACGGTTGGCAAGTCGAAGGCGAGGCGTTTGGATCGGGACCCGCAAGAGGCACCTTGCTTGACCAGATGGAGGTCCGCGGCTATCGGGGCAACGGCTTGGTCAATACGTTTCGAGGCGGCGATGCCTCCGTCGGCACCGCCCGCAGTGAGGAGTTCACGATTGAGCGGTCCCGCATCGCGTTTCTGATTGGAGGCGGGACTCACCCGCAGACTCTCGGGATGGAATTGCTTGTCGAGGGCAAGCCCGTTCGGTCGGCGACCGGGTCGGAGTCAGAAGAGCTGGAATGGAAATCGTGGGACGTCCGAGAGTTTGCGGGCCGATCGGCACGACTGCGGATCTTCGATCAAGCAACCGGCGGGTGGGGACACATCAATGTGGACCACATTCTCCAGACCGATCAGACCGACCAGCCCGATCAGACCGACCAGACCGAGAAGCCGTTTGACCTTCAGCAGCGGCTTGCCGAGTACCGGACGTCCGCGGACTACCTGAACGAACCATTTCGTCCGCAGGCTCATTTTACGCCCGAGCTGAATTGGATGAATGACCCCAACGGACTGGTGTTCCACAACGGCGAATACCATTTGTTCTACCAGTACAACCCTGCGGGCAACTCCTGGGGGCACATGAGTTGGGGACATGCCGTCAGCCGAGACCTGACTCACTGGGAGCACCTTCCACTCGCGATCCCGGAAGTAGACGGAGTGATGGCGTTCAGCGGTTGCTGCGTTGTCGACCATCAAAACACATCGGGATTCGGCGTTGACAACAAGCCGCCGATGGTGGCCATTTATACGGGGCACGGGCACGGAAAGCAGGTTCAGAATTTGGCTTACAGCAACGACGACGGTCGCACGTGGACACGGTATGCCCAAAACCCGGTACTCGACGTTAGCAAGCCTGACTTCCGTGACCCCAAAGTCTTCTGGCATGCCCCGACCCAGCGTTGGGTCATGGTCGTGTCACTCGCCGCCGACAAAATCCTGGTGTTCTACGCGTCCCACGATCTAAAGAATTGGACGGAGCTGAGCCGTTTTGGTCCTGCCGGCGCGAAAAACAAACCGAATTGGGAATGTCCGGACCTGTTTGAACTGACGGTCGAAGGGGAGGGCGGGAAGAAGCGGTGGGTCCTGGAAGTCGACATGGGAAGCGGAAGTGTGGCTGGGGGCAGCGGCGGCGAGTACTTTGTGGGGCACTTTGATGGCACGCAGTTCACGGCCATTCAGGAGGCTCAATGGGTTGACTTCGGGCGAGACTTCTATGCTCCAGTCAGCTGGTCCGACATCCCGGAATCGGACGGAAGACGGATCTGGATTGGCTGGTTCAATAACTGGGAAACCTGCCTCTTGCCGACCTCACCCTGGCGCAGCGCGATGTCGATTCCTCGCACCCTAAGCTTGCGTCAGGTGCCGGCCCCCGACGGGAAAGCGGCTGAGCGGTACACGATGCTGCAGCGCCCCGTCAAAGAATTCCAACAGCTCCGCTCGAGCAACCTTCCGCTTGCCACGGAGGGCGCCACGTGGCCCCCGGTTGCGGTGACGCAGCCGGGCGAGCTTCGAGATCTGAACTTTGCGCTGGACACAACGTTGTGCCCCGGATCCGCGCGATCGTGTGGATTTCGGATTCGGACCGGCCAAGATGAATTCACGGAGATCGGCTATGACCGTGAAACTCGCGCTGTCTACGTTGACCGGCGCAAGTCCGGAAACGTGGATTTTCATCCTTCTTTTGCCGGTCGACACGAAGCGCCGACCCGACTGATCGATGGCGAAGTGTCACTGCAAATCATTGTGGACCGCTCGTCCATCGAAGTCTTCATCAACGACGGTGAGGCGGTCATCAGCGACCGGATCTTCCCCAGCAGTCGGCAGCCGGTCGTGGAGGTGTTTACCGGCGACACGTCCGCGCGCGTCACCGACACGACACTGTATCCGATGGAGTCGATTTGGCGAAACTAGTGCAGCGTTTCAGCGACGAATTGGAGTTGCTTCGGGAGGGCGAAGCTCCTGCTGAGCCTTCTTTGACAGCGTCTTCCGCTCCTGCGGCTCGGCAGGAGCCTCGCCCTCCCGGTGCGCCTGGATCTCACCGGATGTGAGATCCAGCAACAAGCGATGGCAAGTTCGAAGACCCCTGGTTTTCTCAGTCCAACTCACACTCGCAAAGAATCCTTTATGCAACTACAGGGTAAAGCCAAGCAATCAGCTCGTCAATCGACTTGCTTCGTCGAAGGTAGGGTGGCAGGATCTGAGACGAGTTATTCGACAACCTCGCGGTCACACCCCGGTTCCAACTGACACCAGATCTGCAGATCGCCAGTGGAGGCGTCCTGAATCGCGACACGGCCGTTATCTTCGGCCTGCGAGGCAATTTGGTCTTCTAGCTCCGGGGCCACCTCTACTCGGTCGCCCATCGGCACTCATAGATGCGACCCTCTTCGGGGTTCACCACAGACCAGCCAATCAGGAATCCATAAGGGTGGTCGATGGCATATCGATTCGTCATGAGGCGTGGGGCGGAACTCTTGTCAGCGGGATAGCTGACCAGGCTGTACGTTCGATAGGGTCGATTCGCGGGGAAGAGCATCCAGACCGAGATGAGATCTGTCTTTGTGTGCGTTGTGAATGGCGCTCGCACGGTCTTGGGTACGCTGCCAATCAACTCAACCTCGATCGTCACAGGCTCTTCAGGTAGGGCACGCGACAGATCGTAGTCAAACTCCAAAATGGTCCGACTCTGCCCCGTCTGCTCCGTTGACTCGGTTGCTCGGCTGATGACCCCGCGGAGTTCCGAGTTCGGCTGGCGGAACTCAACATTCTCCATTCGGGTGGGCACTCGGAAGGTGATGTGACCATCGCCGTCATACGTCTCGAGAAGCTTCAAGGTGATCCGATCACGAACGTAAACATGTCCCCGGCGATCTGGTGACTCCGCGTCGGGATGCCAACGACGAAGATCGTAGATTCGACTGTGGCTGAGTACTTCCACACCGTCGTAGCTAACTTCTGGCGACAGCGGTTTCTCGCTAAATTCCTCGCCGACCCAATTCGCAGTGGGGTCTGACGTACCCAACTCAAGGATCTGGTGGATGTCTGGGTCTCCCCTGGCAATCGACTTGATGATGTCCTCCTGCATCTGGGACTTGCGGTACAACTGGTATACTTGCAGCGGTAGAAAGAACAGAAGCAAGAACGCTAGAACCAAATAGATGTAACTGGGCCAGTCCCTCCAATCGACAAGGGTGCTCAAGACACGTCTTTGACTCGACTTTCGCAGCTGCGCGCGAGTCGCGTCTCGATCGCGGGCCCCGCCGACCGTGCATCCCTCGAAGTTCGCGTTGTGGTTGTGGCGACCCTTGGCGGAATGGGTGTCCACGGCGGACCTGCAGGCAGTTTTTGTTCGCCTAAGAGATTCTGTTGACGACACAGCTTGCGTGTTACTTCGTAGCCATGTTGGGCGAGCACATTGATCTCCACGTCGGAGAAACGGTCCAAGTCCGTGCGGATCGTCTGCACCTCCGCCTGAATAACGGCAGACATGGCGTTTGGATCGTCCGGTTGGCTGACTGCCTCGGTAATGGGAAGGAAGGTGAATCCTTCGTGATGGCCAAAGTTCTCTCGCTCTAATTGCCAGACTCGATCCCACAGAATATCCGTAGCACGAACGGACTGGCCGATTAACCCCAGCGCTGCATCGTTCAGGATCTGAAAGGGTTTGCCGGCATCACTGACGAGAATTTGGTCGAATTTCGTTTTCTGTTCCTGCAACCATAGGAACGCACGGAGCCCCAGGTTGTCGTAGACGCCTCCATCCGTGAAGAACTCTGTTGGGAATTGGCCATCGCGAACTCCCAGATCAGCCGCCGTGATTTCAACCGGCGGGAAGAAACCTGGGAATGCAGAGGAAGCTCCGACAACACGGGGAATGCTTGCCAACTGACCCGGGATGTGCGTAAAGGATTGAGAGCGCTCGCCTCCTCTCTGCTGGATGAATAATCCCTTCCGATTAAATGCCGCTAGTGCCCCCGTGCTGACGCTGGTTGCAAGAACGTGCAGCATTGGTTGTTCAGGTAGTTCATGAAGGCAGCGGTCGCCGTAAAGTTGCGTCTCGTAGTAGCGTTCGAGGAGCGCATTGGGCGTGAACTTCCGGCCGTCCAGCAAGTGAAGTCTCGACAGCAATCGGAACGGCACTTGCAGCGGGAGACGCCGGACAATGTGATTCCGAAGGTCGAACTGGACGAACTTTACGATCTCTGATGCCGCTTTGGCGAAGCTATCGTCGTCACCGTTGTACTGCTCCCAATTCAGCACCAAGTGCGCAGCCAGAATACTGCCGCCCGACACCGAGGCGATGTCTGTCACGTTCTGAAGTGCTCCGGCGTCTCTTAGGAATCGGATGACTCCCAAGTGATACAACGTGGCGCGAAATCCACCGCCAGACAGTGCGAGTCCTAGTTTTTGCATTTTTCAGCGTGTTCCTTTCGGTTCCGAGCCTACCTCAATGCTAGTTGCCAATCGCACGCCCCGGTTCAATGTGGGGGTTAAACGAGCAATCGCACCGACGTCCAGAACATTGTGCGCGGTAAAGGCGGAACCCGCCGCCAGAAAGGGAGGTTCACTAAGTCGCGTCGGGCACATTCACCTGGCGCGCGGAGTCGCGGATCAAATCCACGGAGGGCGGACGATCCGCCATCTCGAAGTGCGGTTACGATGCGTCAGTCTCTGCACTCGGCAGACGCCTAGCGAATTGTACGGTCGATACTTCGACGCACAACTCCACCAAGTCCGGCAAGTCCGCCAACCCGACACATCGAACGCATACTGGGTGAAATCGTTAAGTAATCCAAACATCTGTCTAGCTGTCTCTACAGTTCGCCTCGGGGACCATGTGCCTCGATTCTGCACGTGTCCCACCGACAGGAGTTATTCATCTTCCAAGTCCAACAGCGGGTCCCCGCTGAAGCTTTCCAGGGCCAGATCAACCACTCCGCGGTGTCGTCACCGGAAACAAGGCCCTTGATCCAATCGCTACGAAAGACGCCATCGAGAACGGTTTGACCGGTCAACGTGGGGATCAATGCGCCGTTGGAGTCGCGGAGTGCGACGGTGACCTGCACGCCCGCAATGCCGCCGTCGGACAGCTCGGCGATTCCATCAGCGTCGGTGTCTTGGAAGACGTCCAGTACGAGCCGATAGTCCGTGTTGCGGCCGCGTTGGCGAGTTTCAAAGGCGTCGGCGATGTTCCAGACATCGATCGTGTTCGGGTCGCCCGCAGGCGCTATCTCGATCGACGCTGTTGTTGTTACCGTCGAGGTGGCGGCACCGTCAGCCATGCAAGTTTGTCAGCAGTCAACAAAGAGCTTCGCTCGTTCCATCGAGGACGCAGAAGAACAACCTAATTGCGATGACAGATTACTCCCCGAATGACGTTACTTGTTGTCAGTGGCGGCCAGCGGCTGGTCCAAAATCGCGGTGTGGCTGGCCGAATCCGCGAGTTACCGATCGCGGTTTGATCTTGGTGGGGGTTCTCGGGGTCAGATCCGTTTTCTGGTGTCTGCCGGGCCTGGTTGTTGTTCATTGAGCGCAAGCTGGCGGTGACGAGCGTGTTCCGTGTCGCGGCATTGCCGGCCAGTCCATGGCACACCAAGAACCTCATCTCGTTGGACCTCTCCGAGTTACCGCACTTGAGCGCCGGGCGGGACAAGTCGGATTGCTCAACGAGGGAACGCATGCAAACGCTCACGGTTCGTTGACGCGACGGCGCGCTGCGACGTAGGCTGCTGGTTGTTCCGTGGTTCTTGCCGCTACGCTCCAGGGTTGCCCAAGCAGCCCAGGATGGGGGCGGATCGGTTGCCGAGTGCCTCGTCGGGCAGGGAGGCGACGACTCCATGGCCAGGCCGCTGCGTGTGGAATTTCCGGGGGCGATTTATCACGTCATGTCTCGAGGCAACGCACGGCAGCGGATCTTTCGCGCAGCCGCCGATTACGAGCGGTTCATGCGGGATCTGGAAGAGATCGTGCAATGGGCGGCATGGGAACTCTTGACGTTTGTGCTGATGCCGAATCACGTGCACCTGTTCCTGCGGACGCCGGAAGCGAACTTGTCGCGCGGGATGCAGCGTTTGCTTTCGGGGTACGCCAACTGGCACGCCGCGCGGCATCGTCGCCCCGGGCACCTGCTGCAGGGGCGGTTCAAGGGAGAGATGGTCGAGGATGAACGCTACTTCTGGACCGTGAGTCGATACATCCATCTGAACCCGACGCGGGGCAAGCGGCCCTTGGTGGCTCATCCCCGTGATTGGCCCTGGTCGAGCTACCCGGGCTACGATAACCCGCAGCAACGCCTGTCGTGGGTGGCCTATGATGCCATCTACAACACCTGGCAGGGCGAATTCGGCGGGGCGGACCCGGTGAGCAGTTACCGTCGCTATGTGGAAGCGGGTGTGACGAAGCCCACGCCGAACCCCTTCCTGAAGGCCAAGTTCGGGGTTCTCGGGGTCAGATCCGTTTTCTGGTGTCTGCCGGGCCTGGTTGTTGTTCATTGAGCGCAAGCTGGCGGTGACGAGCGTGTTCAGAGTCGTGGCTGTGCCGGCCGGTCCATGGCACACCAAGAATCTCATCTCATTGGACTTCTCCGAGTTACCGCACTTGAGCGCCGGGCGGGACAAGTCGGATTGCTCAACGAGGGAACGCATGCAAACGCTCACGGTTCGTTGACGCGACGGCGAGCTGCGACGTAGGCTGCTGGCGGGGTTCGCGGGGTCAGATCCGTTTTTTGGTGTTTTTTTGGGTTCTCGGGGATCGCGGTAGCGGCGGCCGGCAACGGCCGTCGCTACCGCGATCCCCTGCGCCCTCGGTTGCCCTGCGGCACTACCTGATGACGACGGATGGACACTTCGCGAGGGCCAATTCAAGTGACACCGAGGCGGGTCCAGCAAGCAGCGGCAAAGCAGCGCAGAAAGCGGCGCAGCAGGCGGACGCACGGGACGGCAGGGAGCCGCAAGCGACTCGCGGGGCGCATGAAAAAACCCCGGTTTTGCCGAGGTTTGCGGTATCTTGCGACTTGTCGCTACGAGATCGAGTGGAGGATAGGGGACTTGAACCCCTGACCTCTTGAATGCCATTCAAGCGCTCTCCCAACTGAGCTAATCCCCCGAGCAGCGGCACCGCCGCCGAATCGAGCTTTCAACGGTATCACTGCCACCAAACCTTGTCAATAACGGCTGTTGCCGCGGTTGCTGACCGTTTGCGGGGGCAACGGAGGTCAGAGGACCTGCCAACTCGACGGCGTCTCCATCGGGCATGATCCGTGCCCGCGCGACGCTACCGAGCTTGCTCCGCCTCAGGTTTCGCCCGCGCGGCCCAGCGATCGGCGATGATCGTATCCAGGAACAGCTGCCCCACGTGATAGCTGACCATTGGCAGGATGGCGAGACCGCCAAAGTAGTTGATCGCCACGAACAACCCGACCATCAAGGTCTTTTGGCTGCCCGCAAAGGCCACCGCGATTTGATCGGCGGGCGAGAGCCGGCAGGCGGACGCGAGGACGGATCCCAGCCCGAGCGCGACCAGGTGCAGCACCTGCGTCATGGCAATCATCGCCAGCAGATCGAGAGGCGAGAGCGACTCGCGCCAGGTGGAATCCGCCAGGTAACCGCTGCAGGTCACGGCCCCAATCAGCACCATACTCAAGATCCCGATTTGGGCCAGCACGGCGCAACGGCCGCGTGCTTGGGTGGCGAACCGAGCGATCGCGGACGACCGCCGCAGCAGCTGGGCGACGGCCATCGGCAGCACGACCAGCAGTCCCAATCGCACGATCATGCGTCTGACATCGAAGCTGGCCTCGGTCTGCGTGGTCAGAATCAGCCAGAAGGGAGTGACCAGGAAACAGGTTGAATTGGTGATCAACGTCACCAGAATCGCAGCCGCGTCGTTCCCTCCGGCGCGACGCGTCCAGACCGCGGCGGAGGCGAGCGTGCAGGGCGCGGTGGCGGCCACGATCAACCCCACCCCCAACTGGTCCGCCAGGGCATGCGAGGCGCCCCATGCCAGCAGCGGCAAGAGTCCCATGTTGACGGCGGACCCCAGCAACGCCGCCCAGGGACGCCGCAAGGTCTGCCAAACCACCCGCGTCTCCAATGGGAGGGCCATCAGAAACAGGACGGTGGCCACGATCGTGTTTCGCAGCGCCTCCGAACTGGCCAGTTGCTCGAACGGCCCGGGCAGAGAAAAGCCGATCGCTGAGCACGGCTGCCAGCGAGATCAGAAACCATTGCTTCCGAAAGAGTCGAACCGCCAAAACGCACCTCGTATTTCGGACCTCACCCCGCACTCCCCAACGTCGGGCGGCCGACTCGTGACGTGGCCCCCGCCACGCCGCCCGGCAATCGCCCTATCGGGGCTTTCGGCGTGTGACTAAAATAGAGCGGTTTTCGGCTGCGACAGAAGGGGACGTGTCGGATCCTTCGCGCCAGCACCTCTCGCACGGGCTCACGAGACCACTATGTTGCGTTACTGGACGGCGGGCGAATCCCACGGAAAGACCTTGTTGGCCTTGATTGATGGATTCCCGGCCGGACTGACCGTCGACACGGAACGGATCGACGCCGACCTTCGGCTCCGACAGGGCGGTTATGGGCGCGGCGGGCGTCAACGGATTGAGACCGATCAGGTCGAGATCCTGACCGGGATCTGGCGGAATGCCACCCTCGGCAGTCCCATCGCGCTGCAGGTTGTCAACCGCGACTACAAGCTTGAGCGGCTCGACGATCTGCAGCGTCCGCGGCCCGGCCATGGCGATTTGACCGGCGCGATCAAGTACTTGGGTTCGATCCGCGGGGTGTTGGAACGAGCCAGCGCCCGCGAGACCGCGGTTCGCGTGGCGGCCGGCTCGCTGGCCAAGCAGTTGCTGGCAGAGTTTCAGATCGACGCGCTCGGATATGTCGTCGAACTTGGGGGGCGTCCGGTGCAGACACAGCCCGGGACCCTCGCGCAGCTGCGGGCGCTCCGCGATGCGAGTGCCATTTACTCCCTGAACCCCGCGCAAGATGAGGAATTCAAGGCGTACATCGACGCCACCGGCAAGGCCGGCGATACGCTGGGAGGGATTGTCGAGGTGAGGGTCGAGGGACTGCCGTTTGGGTTGGGGACGCACGCCCAGTGGGACCGCAAGCTCGACGGCCTGATCGCTCGAGCGGTGATGGCCGTTCAAGCGATCAAAGGGGTCGAGATCGGCCTGGGCTTTGAAGCCGCGCGGCGGCCCGGTTCCCAAGTTCACGATCCCATTGAATACTCAGATGCTGCCGCGTCAAACAACACGCTCGGCTTCACCCGCCCCACGAACAACGCCGGTGGACTCGAGGCGGGGATGACGAACGGCCAGCCGTTGATCGTCCGTGCCGCCAAGAAGCCCATCAGCACCCTGCGGAAACCGCTCGGCTCGGTCAATCTCGAATCGAAGGCCGCGGAAGAGGCAGAGTATGAACGGAGCGACGTCTGTGCCTTGTCGGCGGCCAGCATCATTATCGAAAATGTCGTCGCGTTCGAGATCGCCGCGGCGCTAATCGACAAATTCGGCGGGGATAGTCTGGAAGAGATGAAGGCCCGCTGGGACCTGTTTCATGAGTTGGCCAGGAAACGGTAACGCGGTGCCGTCGTGCCTGGACCTGGACCGTCGCCAGGACGCTCACGGCAAAGCAAGCTCCGTCCTGGTCGCTTCGTCACCGATAAAGGAAGATCGGAAACGTCACGATGCATGAAGACACGCGGCGCCGCCTGCTGCGCGGCGCGTTCGTTTTGTGCTGTGTTTTGCCCACGGTCGGACTCCTGGCTTGGAGCCTTGTCCGAGCGTTGCCTCTGCAAGCGCGACGACTCGAACGAAGTCTGGGCGACCAGTTGGGAATCGACGTTCAGCTGACCCGGCTGTCGTACCCCCGGCCGCATGTGCTCGTCTTGCATGGCGTTCAGCTGCGGAATCGGGAGTCGGAGCGACTGATCGCCCGGCTGGGCGACATTCATGCGACGAATTCGCCTGCGGGATGGCAGCTTCGCCTCTCCCGAGTTGAGGCGGAGGCCGAGGAGCTGGGGACGCTTTGGCGGGTGCTCCACGATCGGCTGCTCCCCGCCCGCTCGCTCGATCACGACCTCGCACAAGTCACCTGCCAGCAGCTTGCGTTGGACCTCGATGGGCAGCCGCTGTCGCTGCACCGATTGGGTTGGACACGAGCAGACGACCCGTCCGCTCACCATTCCTTCCTGGAATTCCACCTGGAAGATCAGGCAGAGGGACCGCCCATCTCGGTCAGGCTGGTCCGCCACCGAGAACAGGGTTCCCACCGAACGCAGGTCGTGCTCGATACAAGCTCGCAACAACTGCCGACCCGTTTGTTGTCGACGCTCGTGAATCGTCCAAGTCGATTGCCGAGTCGAATGCGAGGACGGCTAACGATTACTTGGGAGCCGAGTCCCTGGCACGCGGAATTCCGCGGCCAACTGATGGATATCCCACTGAGTTCGCTCGCGAGCGACTGGGTGCCCTGCGCCGTCGGCGGCGATGCGCAGCTCGAGATCGAGCATGCGGCATTCGACGCCAGCGGGCTCACGGCGCTCGAGGCCACGTCTCGGTTCAGGATTTTCGCCTCGCTCGGCCCCTGATGGAAATGTTCTTGCGGCTCGAGTTCCTCGCCCGTGGTCCGGCGTATGATCTGGCGACCAGCGCCGCACAGTTCGCGGCCCCGCAGCTGGACCTGGACTTTTGGATTTCCGAGCTTGGCCTGATTTGCAAGGGGCCGTTGGACACCGGTGGCCTGCGGGTGGCGGCCGCCGACGACCGTGGCGTCTTGCTGTTGTGCGACGGGTTTCTCCCCGCCAATCACTTCGTCTGGGCGCTGGTCCCCGGCACCGACTCCGCAGCCTTTCAACTCGCCGCGCGCTGGCAGCGACTGTTGCCCGCAACCGTCCCACGCGTCGTCAAGTAGCAAGATGATCGCCGGCGCTCGCCGGCGGGAGTCTGCGTTTGCTGCTCGCCTGGGAACGGTTCCGTTTTCGTGTTGCCCGTTATCGGCGGCGCCCCTCATCCGGCCCGCCCCTCATCCGGCCTTCGGCCACCTTCTCCCGCGCGGGGAGAAGGGACGGGGTTGGTCACTTCTCCGCGCGTGGGGAGAAGTGTTCCGCGCGAAAAGGGGTCAGGTCTCTTTTTCGAGGCGACTTACGGCAAATGCGCAGAAGGTGATGTGAGGGGCATCGAGTGCTGGGTCTGGAGCTTTCTTTGATAGACCGTCTGGAGTTTTCTTTCTTTGATAGACCGTCTGGAGTTTTCGTCGGCCCGCCCCTCATCCGGCCTTCGGCCACCTTCTCCCGCGCGGGGAGAAGGGACGGGGTTGGTCACTTCTCCGCGCGGGGAGAAGGGACGGGGTTGGTGACTTCTCCCGCGCGGGGAGAAGGGACAGGGGTTGGTCACTTCTCCGCGCGTGGGGAGAAGTGACAGGATGTTGTCATCTCTCGCGCTGCGTGCTCTCGATTTTCAACCTGCTGCGGCTTGATTTTTTCCCCATAACTCGTCAACGGCTGCGGCCTTGAGCGCGAGGCTTGTGAGCGGTTGCGCGTTGCGTGCCGCGTCGCTCGCCGGTGCGGTCAACTCGCCCTCGAAGCCGCCGGCGATAAAGGCCAGTACGAGATCGTCGGAGTCGAAATCGCCATCGCCATTCCAGTCGCCTTCTGCCCAGGTGGCATTGTCCGGGATGCCGTCTTCATACTTGCCACCCTGCAGCGCCAGCAGCAGGTCGGTGGCATCGAACTTGCCGTCGCGGTTCGCGTCTCCGGGACGTGCGAGCGGCTGGCCGGGCGAGCCTCCCCAAATCGCGGCGGCGGCCCAACTTCGCTCGACGTTCCACGCCCCCAGATCCGCCTGCGCGGGGTCCCGAATCTCCAACGAGTAGCCCTCGCCGTCGGTGGTGCTGTACCAATCGTCGTAGACAAACTGCTGAATGACGCGGCCGGTTGCATCCAGCAGCGTCAGCGTCTCGCCGCCATTGGCCAATTGCCCGCTAAAGGCGTTCAATCGCGTCGGGTCGCCCTGGCCGATCGCCAAATTCCGCTGCGTGCCGTAGCGGCTGACGAAGGCCGCGCGATTTCGCGGAATCACAACCGTATCGCCGGGCGCGAGCGTTTGAGCTCCGAACGTAAACCGAATTCCCTCCGCTTCGCCTTCCCGCTGGACCTGGACCAGCTGGACACCGGTCAAGTCGAGCGACACGTTTCCGACATTCGCAAGTTCCAGGAATTCATACTCGTCGTTGTCAATGAACAGTTCTGTCCCGTGTGCCGCCCCGGGGTTGTACTGGATCTCAGTCACTCGCAGGAAATCCCGCACGGGCGACGAACCGGTGGAGGTGACGGAAATCGACTGGCTGCCCACGAAATTGCCTTGGAAATCGTAGGCCTCCAGCGTCCAATCGCGGGTGCCCTCTTCGACGGGGATCTCCGTCTGCCAGGCACTTTCGCTGGTCCACCGCAATTCCAGCGGGATCTCGGATCCGGCCAGGCGAATCTCGCGAACGTCAACCCAGGCGGTGCCTTCGATGGTCGCTTGGTTGGATGCTCCGACGTCCAATCCGGTCGGCGTCGTGATCGCGTACGGCACGACGGGAATGGCCGCCTCGACGCGGCCGACCGCGAAAGCGGATCGCGCGCGAATGTATGACTTGAAGGTCTGGAAGAACGCCTGACCCGGGACCAACGCATCGAAGTGGTCGATCCACGGGCTGATGTATTCCTCGTTGAATGTGGTGTTGATGATGTCCATCACGTGGCCATAGTACGTCCGCTCGTAGCCCGGATCGCGAATCAGCTTCTGCAGGTCCGCTTGGCCGTTAATGGGAGCGGTCTGGCCTTGGGTAAACGAGAAGTCCATATCCCAAGGCAGGAACAACACTCGGTTGTCGGTTGGTCGGACGTAGAAGATTCCATTGTGCTGAGCGCCGGACGCATAGTTGTCACCGATGCCGGTCAGAATCTGCACGGCGAATGACCGGAGCCACTGATCGACGTCAATCACTTCCGCTACGTCGGTATGGTAGTTATCCTCCGTCGCGCGGCGACCAAATTGGGCCAACATGGTCATCAGCTGCGAGTAGTCATTCTGGGCCCGATTGTTCTTGATCAACCAGTGCCAGCGATACGCCTCCTTGTCGTCGCCCTGGTCCACCATCGCCACTCCCCGGACGTCATCGGGGTTGGGTCGCTTCAGGCCTTCCACCCCGCCGATCGTCGACGTGGGGTAGTAGATCAGCTCATACTCGAACGCCGTCCCTTGACTGCCGTTCTCGTATTGCGAGTCGAGAAACACGTCGTTGTAGCGAGCCATATTCAGCATCGCACTGCCCGTGTGGCGTGGATCGGGTGCGATCACGTGGATCAGGTCGTCATAGATTTGAGGGCCGCTGCCGGCATGATTGAGGATCTGCCGTACGATAATCTCTTCCTGGCTGTACTCATCACCGGATCCGCTTCGATCCACACCGATCGTTTCGTGCACGCCCCGGAACAGGTGAGCCGGATCGAAGCTCAGGTTAAAGCCCGCGCGGACGACCTTGTCGCGTCCTCGCTGACTGCCCTTCAACCGAACGCCAACGTCGTAGAAAATCTCGCTCTCGCGATAGATCACCGTGGCGCCGATCCGATCGTTGCTCATCACGTTGGTCGATTCGTGGAGTCGGGCGGTATCGTCGGCTGTCATCAGGATGCGTAGCGTATGACGGGCGTCCTGAGCGGCCAGGCCGTCTTGCACGCGGTACATCGCCCGCGACGCCGGACCGGCTGCGGGGAACATGGTCGTGCTGCCAGCCGCATCGCGACCTTCGACGTAAAACTGCACCAAGGCCCCGGCGTCCTGTCCCGGGATCTGCCCCTCGTATCGTCCCGCGCCACCGGGCAGCATCGCAACTTGCTCGAAGGCGCTTCCCGCGACGGAGTACCAAAGCGTCAAGGCGGCGATGCCGTCGTTGTCGACTGCGGTGACAGCAACCGTGACGGGTTGCTGCGGATCAGGAACGGCCGGTGAGTGCAGCATGCCATCGTAAAGCGGCCCGACGTTCTCGACGTGCCGCGAGTTGACGCGTCCCGGCGTCCCCACGCTGGTCGGTCGCTCCAGCCGCGTGGTTCGTCCGAGGCGATTGAAATAGAGTCGCGAATTCAACTGCTCGGAACCCGAGACCCAGCGGGCGCGGAACGAGATCTCGTATTCCGCCGAATTCGACAGCCGGACGTACGTGTCGCCGTCCTTGAGTGTTGTGCCCGCGTTATTGTGCATGTGCTCGGTCGGGCCCGTCGCCGTCAGCAGCAGCACGTGGTTCAGCGGGTCGTCCGGATCTGCCACAACCTGGCCGTGCTGCGTGCCGATGATTCGCCAGGTGGCCGGCTCACTGCCCAGCGCATCCGACTGGAAGCTGCCGTTTTGAATGATCTGGCGTGCTTCCGGCGTCCCGGGATTCTCGATCACGCGAACGTCGTCGATCAGCACCTGGCCGTCGTTGAGCAATCCTAGCAAGAACTCGTGGTATTGCGTCGGGTCGTTGGAAAAACTCCGCCCCGAGCCGCGATAGGTGATCGTTTGCCAATCGACTTGCTGGGACTCGTCACTGGCCGCCCAGGCTTCCGCGATTGAATTGTCGCTGAACGGGTCCTGCAGTTCGAGACTGGCGCCGCCCGCGTCCGCCTCGCTGGGCCAGCGTCCCGAATCGTAATAGTGCACTTCGTCGACCAGGTTGCCGTGCTGGTCCCACAGCTGAATGTTTTCACCCGCATCGGCCAGGTTCGTATCAAACGGGCCGAGCACCAGGGCCGCGTCCAGTTCAGGTCGACTCCGCAGCAGCGCGGCCGGATTGCTGGCGACCACCAGGTACGAATCCGGGGCCAAGCTCGTGCCGGCAGGGAATGCGAAGTCGATCCCGGAGCCGAACTGCCAGCCGCTCAAGTCGACTGACGCGGTCTCGCTGCGGTTATACAGCTCGATCCATTGCTCGTCGTTCTCAAAGAGGCGATCCAGCGTGGGCACATAGAAACCCGGCGCGTGATACATGATCTCGTTGATCACCACGTCCTGGTTAATCTGAAACACGTTCGTCGAGCCGAAGGAGGCCTCGGTCGGGTAGAACCAGCGGTCACCCTGGGCGGCATGGCGACCGATCAGGCGGTCGGCGACGCGCTGCGAGTCGGCGAGTTGACGCCCGTCGGGCGCCAGCAGAAATAGCTCGTCCCCTTCGCCGATCCGATCCCCAAGCTGGCTGCGGCCAAGCGTCCAGAAACCGCCAGGTTCGAGAGTGCCGCTGGGAATGCGATATCCTCCCAGCTGGTAGCCGGTCAAATCGATCGCGACCTCGTGAGGATTGGACAATTCGACGCGAAAATCGGCATCGCTTCCCGCCGAAATCTCGTTCAACTGCGGCAGCACGGTCTGATTCGGATCGGCAGGCGTCACGAGCGCCGTCAGCTGGAAGGCGAACAGGGCGTCGCGGACCGGTGCCGCGCTCTGATGCACTTCAATTGCCAAAACATTGTCACCCGCAATCAGAGCGGTCGTTGGCAGCGAATTCGGCCCGGTCGTGCCGATGTCCGTCACCTCCGCCTCGGCGGGCGTGGAAGCTGTCAGCGGGCCTGCCGGCAAGTTCTGTCGATAGATCTCCTGGCCGTTCAGATAGTACGTCACGCCGTCGTCGACCAGCTGGCTCAGCTGCAACACCGTCTGCTGCGGATCGCCATGGAAGGTGAAATGATGGCGGAAGTAGTAAGCACTGGAAGCCGC
Organism: uncultured Planctomycetales bacterium; assembly: GCA_963826795.1. Taxonomy (GTDB): domain Bacteria; phylum Planctomycetota; class Planctomycetia; order Pirellulales; family Pirellulaceae; genus CAWGYT01. Next base: position 466,270 of record CAWGYT010000004.1, read on the forward strand.
CGAAAGCGCGGTACGATTCTCGGGCAGATCGTCGGGAACGAGGGGGCCGTCCAGGAACACCGTCGGGGCATCCAGCGGGCTGAAGACGCCCTGTGCCAGACCGGCGATCGCCTCGGCCGGAAGGTCACGCGTCCACAGGGCGACGTCGTCGATCCATCCGACGGCGTATTCGCCGGTGACACTCGGGTTGCCACCGAGGTAAAACGGATTCGCCGCCGCGTCATGTTGCGTGTCGGCCTGACCCACGGTCTCGCCGTTGATGTAGTAGGTCAGAGTCGGGCCTGACTTCACCACCGCCAGGTGTGACCAGACATTGGCACTTAGCGAATACGGCAAAATCGGATCGCCGCCGTTGCTGTAGTATTCGAAATTGGAGGGCGTGAACTTGATGAACTGCAGCGGATCCTCCTGCCCACCCGCTCGGTTGCCCGCGATCACGGCATTCGCGGCGACGCCATCGCCGGGCTTGAACCAGAGTGACCAGGTGAAGTCATCTTGCCGGGCGAGTGCGGGCACCGTTCCGGCGGAGACATAGTCGTTGCGACCGTCCAGACTCAGAACCTGACCGCGTTCCACGTCGGACGCCCAGGCCGGACCGCGTTCGAGGGTCGCTTCCGTGCCGCCGGCCACCTGGTTTTCGGCGACCGTCCCGCTCGTGGCGTCCAGGGGCCAATAGGCATAAAGTCCTTCGCCGGGTTCGGCCAGGCCGCCCACGTTCGCAGGTGGAAATTGCGGATCTCCGGCCTCGAAAATGCCTGCCTGCAAGGGCCAGGTCGAGTCGTCAAACTCCGGTGACTGCCAATTGTCGGGAGGCTCGGTCCCCGTATCCAGAACGCGTAGCGGCGTGTCCCAGGTCGCCAGAGAAACCGACAGCGGGGTGTCGTCGTAGGGCGGGAAATTGTCGGCCCCGGGCGATCCGCCCAAGAGCTGACTCGTCGTCCAGCTGGCCGGATCCTGGCTGGCCAAATGCACGTAGCGCTTGACCAAACTTGCCCCCGATCCGTCGGGGCCGACCGGCCAAGGCCCCTCGTCCGCGTATTCCAGCAGATCCATCACGCGGTCGGAGTTGTTGCGCAGGATCAGTTCGTCGCCGCCGTTGCTCAACCGACCACTGAAGGGGCCGAGCGCACGGCCACCCCCGAGTCCTCGGCCAACGCCGCCGGGTTGCTGGCGATCACCAGGTATCCGTTCCCCGGAATGATTGTCCCCTCGGGAAACTCATAAAAAATTCCTCCCGTCAGACTCCAACGGGAGATGTCCATATTGATCGCCATCTGGTTGTGCAACTCGATCCACTCGCCGCGCGCCTGCGTCCCGGTCGGGTTGTACATCACCTCGTTGAAGGTCACGATCGAATCGCCCGACGGCGTGTTGATGCCGGTTTGCGGCAACTGAGTCACCAGGATCACGTCGGCCGGCGAGGACGTCGCCGCGCCGTCGCTCAGCTGATAGCGAAAGCGATCCTGCCCAAAGAACCCCGGCGCGGGCTCGTAACGGAATGATCCGTCGGCGGCCAGCGACAACGTACCACTCTGCGGCGCATCCACCAGCAACGCCGTCAGGCTGGTACTGTCCCGATCCCGGTCGTTGGCCAGCAAGCCCTGCTCGGCTGAGACCTCCAACTGGCTGCCCTCGACCAGATACGCGTCGCCGGTAATCTCCGGCGGATCGTTGACCGGTCCGACCACGATCCGCACGGTCGCCGCGGCGGAGGTATCGATCCCGTCGGTCACGTTATAGGTGAATTCATCCTCGCCCGAAAAATCGGGCTCGGGGATATATTGAAACGAACCGTCGGGCTCCAACTGCAGCGTGCCGTGAGTGGGATTGGTCAGCAGGTTCCAGCTCAGCGAGTTGCCTTCGGCATCCAGATCGTTGCTCAGGATGCCCTCGGCCAAAGGCACCGTCAGCGTTTCATCCTCGTTCGCCTGATAGAGATCATCCTGCGGCGCCGGGGCGGTGTTGACCACCAGCGTCACCGTCACGGGCGCGGTGTCCCGGCGTCCGTCATTGACTCGATAGCGAAAGCTCGTCTCGCCCGCGAATCCGCCCGCCGTGTATTCAAATGATCCGTCTGGATTCAACACCAGCGTGCCTTCGCCCGGGGCGACGTCCTGATCGAGGACCGCCGTCAAGGGCGAATTATCCACGTTGACGTCGTTCTGCAAGACACCGATTAACGCCGGAATCTGCAGTACGGCCGTGGGCGTCGTTTGATATTGATCGGCGACGGGCACCGGTGGGTCGTACACGGGCCGAATCTCGAGCGTCACGGTGGCGACGTTTCCCGGGCGAAAATCTTGAGCCGCATACTGAAACGAATCGCTCCCGAAATAGTGGGTCGCCGGCTGATAGAGAAAGGAACCGTCGGGGTTCAGCACCAGCGACCCATGGGCCGGCTCGGTCACCAGCACGGCCGTCAGGTCATCGCCGTCAGGATCAGAGTCGTTGCTCAAAACTCCCTGAGTGCCGGGCACAAAAAATAAGGTCGGATCTTCGTCCAGACTATAGGCGTTGTCTTGCGCGACCGGCGCCGAGTTGCTGTAATAGGTCGACACCTCGTCCACCAGCGATGCGACCTCCGAGCCGCTCAAGGCACCATTGTAGATGCGAACCTGCGCGAGCTGGCCGGTAAACGGACCGGCGTTCGTCTGGAGAATCCCAAACGTCATGTTCAATGAAGACCGCGGATCGGCGCTGAAACCATCCTGCACGTCCGGAGGCGAGTCGTCGAGGTAGATGGCCATCTGGGCGCCCTGGCGGGTCACGACGACCGTGTGCAACGCGCCATCGTTCACGCCACTGGCCGACGAATACATCGTTCGTTGGGGCTGTGCGAAGCCGTCACCCATTCCCGTCGAAATCTGGCCGGCAGCGTTCAGGCTGATCCCCCAGTCTTCCGACAGTCCCAAGGCGTTGGCGTCCACCAGACCCGTATTTTGAAACCACTGACCGTCCGTCCCGACCAACTGGTCCGAATCGGTCACGAACGTCACGGCCACCGAAAAGTCTCCGGCACCGGCCAACGGATTATCGACGGATCGAACTTGCAACCCATCCGCTCCGTCGGCGGCCTCGAAACGAATGCTCGCGCGGCCTCCCAACTCGCCGCTGACCCGTTGCGGCGTACCAATCCCGCGGGCGCTCCGGTTGCCGATTTGGTCGGACCACTCCGTCACCACTCCGTCCTCAGTGGCGCTCACCGACTCGTCCGCCAGCCAGTGGGCAACCAGGTCGCCGGCGAGCAACTCGCGCGCCTCTAATTGCTCAGCCGACACCACTCGCTTCCGCCGCAGCCGAAGTCTTCCGCCCGCCGCCGATTGCTTGCGACCCCGCCCGCGTTCCGTCTGCTTCCCGCCACGCATGCCTACCTCGTGATTCTCATCTCGGAATGTTGACCAAAGATCCCCAACTCACGCACGAACCTCACGCGCTGACGCGCGAGCCTCACGCGCGAAGGATCACCCCGCCCGCAGCCCGAGCTGCAGCAAGTGACCCCTCGCGTGACTTTGCCGTCGCCTCGGCGCAAGGAAAAGTGCGCTGATAGAACTGCCCCTCGACCAGAGAAGCGAGCGACATTTTAACCGATTGCTGCCTCGTACGCCGCAAGAAAAAGTCGCGATTGGAGGACACCTTGGCGCCTTGGGGTTTCCCGCAGCGACGGCCAAGTTGGGACCGCAAATCTCGGATCGATTCCGACGAGGCTGAGCCAACGGAAACGGCGCGCTTCCCCTTGGGTGATCGTACCGCGCTTGCGTCGTTGCTCGGCGCCCCCTCATCCGGCCTTCGGCCACCTTCTCCCGCGTTGGGGAGAAGGGACAGCCCCAGGATCCCGCGTTGGGGCATCAGGGACGACGATCCCGCGTTGGGGAGCAGGGACAGGATCCCGCGTTGGGGAGCAGGGACGAGATCCCGCGTTGGGGAGCAGGGACAGGATCCTGCGTTGGGGGAGCAGGGACAGGATCCTGCGTTGGGGGAGCAGGGACAAGATCCTGCGCTGGGGGAGCAGGGACAAGATCCTGCGCTGGGGGAGCAGGGACAAGATCGTGTCACCTCTCCCGCGGCCGGGAGAGGTCGCTCGGGTCCCGCTGGCGGGAGCCGGGCGGGTGAGGGTCCCGCTTCCGCGCAAGACTTCCGACTCGCCCGAGCGAGAGGAGAGTCACTCCGCGCTGGCAGCAACGACTCAAAAGCCGTTCGATCTCTTAGGGCGTCACGGCTCGGAAAAAGTTCCGGATCGGTTGACCTCGAACGTAGACCTTCGGCCGCACAATGACCGTGGGGCCGGCGACAACCGGTGGGACGAGAACCTCCCCTGCGACCGGGGCGACAGCCGGTTCGTAGGTCGTGACGGGCGCGTACGTGGTGACGGGTGAGTAGGTGGTCACAGGTTGGTACGCCGTCACGGGTTGGTAAGTTGTGACGGGTCGATACGTCGTCGTCGGCTCGGTACGTCGTCGTCGGCTCGATACGTCGTCGTCGGTCGGTACGTCGTCGTCGGCTGATACGTGGTGACGGGCCGATAGCTGGTGACGGGCCGATAGGTCGTGACGGGGGCCGCGATCGAAAACGGTTCGGCGACCACGGGGCTGGCGACTGGGGAGGCAACGATCGCTGGGGTTTCGACGATGGGCGAGTAAACCGTTTCCTGCCCGGCTTCGGTCGCCGGGCGCCAATCGGACGGGGAGGCCGAATCGACGGCAGGGACTGCCGGGGCGATGAAATCGGTCGAGCGGAACACGACCTGGGCGGGTAACTCCGTCCGGAACGACTCGACCATCTGACCGTATCCCTGGCTTCTTGATGCGTGGAGCGCCAGGAAGGCAACCAGAAGGACGCGGCCGGGTCGGGATTGAATTCGACAGTTCATGGGATTTCCTCACCTACGCGAGCATCCGGAATCTTGCCGTGGGACGCGGGAATCGTCGCCCGCCCGCAAGGTTCAACTCTCCCATCAGTATCGCACGCGACCCGCGCCGCGGAAACACTGCCAGCATCCAGAAGGTTGCTCCGGCTGGGAGCCTCGTGACGCAGTCGCCCCGAACTCGAGGCGCAATCTCCCCCCAGAGATAGGGGCGCGTCACGTGGGAGTTTGCCAGCGACCAGGATGCTAGCGGGAAATGCTTGACGAACCCTGGGCGAAGCGTTATTTTGGCGAATTGCCGATTCGTAATTCTGTAGTTTCTGAGTATCTCGATCGCTTATAACTCATGGGCCCGCTCGAGCCATGCAGATGAAGCTCTTAAAGGTTGTTCTGCGACGTGGCGGCGCGACGAAGCTTTTCGCAGGGAGCCCGCGAGAACGACGTTTCGCAATCGGCGGCGAGTCAGATGGTGCAGCAATTGGAGGAACGACTGGGTGTCCGTTTGCTGGATCGATCGAAGCGACCGTTGGTGCTGACGCCCGAGGGAGCCGTGTTTTACCGCGGCTGCCGGAAGCTGGTGGATCGCTATGTCGCGTTAGAGGAGGAGGTCCGCACGTTGCATGAGGACGTGTCGGGTCGAGTGAGTGTGGCCTCGATCTATTCGATTGGGCTGAGTCACATGAACCAATCGGTCCAGGAGTTTTTGAGTCTGCATCCGAAGGCGAACGTGCGGGTTGAGTACCAGCATCCGGATCGTGTTTACGAGATGGTCGAGCAGGACCAGGCGGATGTGGGGTTGGTCAGTTACCCGCGGGCGAGTCGCACGATCCATGCGATTTCGTGGCGGGAGGAGCCGATGGTGTGCGTGTGTGCTCCGGGGCATCCGTTCGCGGCCCGGAGTCGGCTGGATTTGCAGGATTTGCAGGGCGCGTTCGTTGATCTCCTTTGACGCGAATCTGATCATCCGTCGCGAGATTGACCGCGAGCTGAGTCGGCACGGAGTCGAGGTCAATGTGGTGATGGAGTTTGACAACACGGAAACGATGAAGCGTGCGATCGAGATTGACGCGGGCATCGGATTGCTTGCCGGCGCCGACGGTCCAACGCGAGGTCGCGTCGGGCACTTTGCATGCCATTCCGCTGCGCAACAGTCCTCTGATTCGACCTCTTGGAATTATCCAACGTCGCGGCAAAGAGCCGTCGAAGACGACGCGGCCAGTTCATCGAGTTCTTGTTGCATAAAGCGAAACCGACAGAAAGGCGACCTCTCGCTGATGGCGGAGGTCGCTGCGGCAACGCCTGGCAGCCCCTGAGCGCCGGCGAGCTTCGGACTTGATTCGGCTCGACACGGCGGCTACGCTCACAGGAGCAGAAACATTGAGTACGGAAAAAATGCAGAATTCGATCCACAATCCCTTCGGTTTGCCGCGGAAGCACGGGCTGTACGACCCCGCCCAACGAGAAAGACAGTTGCGGCGTCGGTTTTGTGGCACACGTCAAGGGCGAGCGCAGCCATCAGATCGTGCTGGACGCCGACGAGGTGCTGCGCAACATGGACCATCGCGGGGCGTGCGGTTGCGAGGCCAATACCGGGGACGGATCGGGGATCTTGACGGCGCTGCCCCATTCCTTCTTGCGCAAGGTCGCTCAAGTCGACCTCCACGCGGAACTGCCGGCAGCCTGGCGAATACGCCGCGGGGGTGGTGTTCCTGCCCCAGATTGCCGACGAGCGAGAGAAGTGCAAGACGGTCGTCGAGCGGGTGATTGCCGAGCAGGGTCAGCGGTTGGTGGGCTGGCGGAAGGTTCCCACGGACTCCCGTGCGGCGGACGTCGGTCCGACGGCGTTGCGCAGCGAACCGTGGTCGGAGCAGTTGTTTATCGCGGCGGCACCGGGCTTGCACGACGATGCCTTCGAGCGGCAATTGTACTGATTCGCAAACGCTGCAGTCATCGCCTCCGGATGGATACGTAGTCTGAAGCCAGGCGAAGATGTTCTACATCATCAGTCTTTCGACCAAGGTGATTATCTACAAGGGCATGCTGATGTCCTGGCAGGTGCTGGATTACTTTCCCGACCTGAAGGACGACGGATTACACGACGCATCTGGCGATGGTCCATTCCCGCTTCTCCACCAACACCTTTCCCAGCTGGGATCGGGCGCAGCCGAATCGCTTCATGAGCCACAACGGCGAGATCAACACGCTGCGCGGGCAACAAGAACTGGATGCGGGCCCGCGAGGGCGTCGTGCAGAGTTCGCTGTTTGGCAGCGAGATCGCGAAGCTGTTTCCGATCGTCGAGCCGGACTGTTCGGACAGCGGGACGTTCGACAACGTGCTGGAGTTCTTGTTGATGAACGGCCGCACGTTGCAGGAGGCGGTGATGATGATGATGCCCGAGGCCTGGCAAAATCATGTCACGATGCCGGAGTCCAAGCGGGCGTTCTACGAATATCATTCCTGCTTGATGGAGCCCTGGGACGGTCCGGCGTCGATCGTCTTCACGGACGGTCACTACATCGGAGCGGTTTTGGACCGCAACGGCTTGCGTCCCTCGCGTTATTACCTCACGACCGATGACCGCGTCATCATGGCCAGCGAAGTGGGCGTCCTGCCGATCGAGCCGAAGCTGGTCAAGGAAAAGGGACGGCTGCAGCCCGGGCGGATGTTCCTGATCGACTTTGCCGAAGGTCGTTTGATTCCGGACGCCGAGCTGAAAGAGGAATTTGCGCGGCAGCGTCCTTACGGCGAATGGCTCAAGTCAGAGCGGATTTCGCTGCCGGACCTGAAGCCCGACGCAGGAGGCGCACGGGTTCTCGTCCGGACTCTCTGCTCGAGCGGATGCAGGCGTTCGGTTACACGATTGAGACCCTGCAGTTCATGCTGCTGCCGCTGATTCGCGAGCAGCGTGATCCGGTGGGATCGATGGGCAACGACTCCGCTTTGGCGTGCCTCTCCGATCAGCCGCGGATGCTCTACGACTATTTCAAGCAGCTTTTCGCCCAGGTGACCAACCCCGCGATCGATTCGATTCGGGAAGAGGTCATCATGTCGCTCGAATGTTACGTCGGTCCCGAAGGGAACCTGTTGACGACGACGAAGGATCACGCACATCGCTTGTTGTTGCCGCATCCCATTTTGACCAACGAAGAGCTGGCGACGCTCAAGCACATCGAGGACCATCCGGAGGGACGGGGCTGGCGTACCCGGACGATCGATATCACGTGGCCGAAGTTGGAAGGCCGCGCCGGGCTGCTCAAGGCACTCGATCGGATCTGCAACGAGGCCGAGCAGGCGATTGATCAGGGCTATAGCCTGATCGTGTTGACGGACCGTGCGATCAGCTCCGAGCGGGTGCCGGTGAGTGCCTTGTTGGCGACCGGCGCGGTGCACCACCATCTGGTGCAGCAGGCCAAGCGGACGCGGATCGGGATCCTGGTCGAAACGGGAGAGGCCCGGGAGGTCCATCATCACTGTTTGCTGACCGGATACGGTGCCGACGGGATCAATCCCTATCTGGCGTTTGAGGCACTCTGGCAGTCTCAGCGGGATGGGTTGCTGCCCCAGGAGATGTCGGACGAAAAGATCGTGCTGTCCTATCGCAAGGGCGTCGCCAAGGGGATGCTCAAGGTCATGGCCAAGATGGGCATCTCGACGCTGCAGTCCTACAAAGGAGCTCAGATCTTCGAGGCGGTGGGGCTGCAGGACGAGGTCATCGAATCGTTGTTTCGTCGGGACGGCAAGTCGAATTCAAGGCGTCAGTTTTGACGTCTTGGCGGAAGAGTTGCTGCGTCGCCACGCGCTGGGCTATCCCGAACGCCGAGAATCGCGGATGGCCGTCTTGCCGAACGTGGGAGAGTTTCATTGGCGGGCCGACGGCGAGCGGCATATGTGGGATCCGCAATCGATCGCCGACCTGCAGATCGCCTCGCGGGCCAACAGCGTGGATGCGTACGGCGCTTCGCCGCGCATGCCAATCGAGGACGCGCGGACGCGGTGCGCGCTGCGAGGTCTGTTCCGCCTGAAATCGGGTTCGGCCGGCGGCCCGATCCCGCTGGAGGAAGTCGAGCCGGCGTCGGAAATCGTCAAGCGGTTCTGTACGGGCGCGATGAGCTTCGGATCGATCTCGGCCGAGTCGCACGAGACATTGGCGATCGCCATGAATCGACTCGGCGGCAAAAGCAACACGGGCGAAGGCGGGGAGGAGCCGGAGCGGTGGATGCCGGATCCCAACGGCGATTCGCGACGCAGCGCGATCAAGCAAGTTGCCTCCGGTCGCTTTGGGGTCACCATCAACTACTTGACCAACGCCGATGAAATCCAGATCAAGATCTCGCAAGGTGCCAAGCCGGGCGAAGGGGGCGAACTGCCCGGTCGAAAAGTCGACGAACGAATCGCTCGAGTCCGTTTCTCGACGCCCGGTGTGGGTCTGATCAGTCCGCCGCCCCACCACGACATTTACTCCATCGAAGATCTCAAACAACTGATCCACGACCTGAAGAACGCCAATCCCTCGGCCCGCATCAGCGTCAAACTCGTGTCGGAGGTCGGCGTGGGCACCGTGGCGGCCGGCGTGGCCAAGGGATTTGCCGATCACATCCTGATCTCGGGTGATTCCGGCGGAACCGGCGCCTCACCCTTGACCAGCATCAAGCATGCCGGTTTGCCCTGGGAGTTGGGAATCGCCGAAACCCACCAGACGCTCGTCCTGAATGACCTCCGCTCACGCGTTGTCCTGCAGACCGACGGTCAGCTCAAGACCGGACGTGACGTCGTGATCGCGGCCCTGTTGGGGGCGGAAGAGTTCGGATTCAGCACCGCCCCGCTGATCACGCTGGGCTGTATCATGATGCGGAAGTGCCATCTGAATACCTGCCCGGTCGGCGTGGCGACCCAAGATCCGGTCCTGCGAAAGAAGTTTACCGGCAAACCGGAACATGTTGTCAACTACCTGTGGATGGTTGCGGAAGAGGCCCGAGAGGTGATGGCCGATTTGGGGTTCCGCACGGTCAACGACATGATCGGGCGCGTCGACTGCATCCAGATCGACGACGCCGTGAAGCACTGGAAAGCGGATGGGCTGGATCTGACGCCCGTCTTGACGCCCGCTCACAAGCCGCATCCCAACGTGGGCGTTTACTGCCAGATCAAGCAAGATCATGGCTTGGACAAGGCACTCGACAATCAGCTGATCGAATTGGCTCAGCCCGCCATCAAGCGGGGAGAAGCCGTGCGGATTGAGCTGCCGATCATCAATACGAATCGGACCGTCGGCACGACGCTCAGCCACGAAGTCGCCAAACACCATGGGCTTGGCGCTGCTGCCGGAAGACACGATTCGGATCAAGCTGACCGGATCCGCCGGCCAAAGCTTCGGCGCGTTCCTGGCGCAAGGCGTCACGCTGGAACTGGAAGGCGACGCCAACGACTACGTCGGCAAGGGACTTTCGGGCGGCAAGATCGTCATCTATCCGCCGTCGGAGAGTTCCTTCTTGCCGGAGGATAACATCCTGGTTGGAAACGTGGTGCTGTATGGAGCGACCGCGGCTATGCCTTCTTCCGCGGTCGCGCGGCCGAGCGTTTTTGCGTCCGCAATAGCGGCGCCTGGGCCGTGATCGAAGGCGTCGGCGATCACGGCTGCGAGTACATGACCGGTGGCCGTGCCGTCATCCTCGGCCCTACCGGACGCAACTTCGCGGCCGGGATGAGTGGCGGGGTCGCCTACGTGCTGACCGACTACGAGGATTTCCGGGACAACCGCTGTAATCTGGGGACGGTCGAGCTGGAGCGGGTTGAGGCCGACGAGGACATCGCCGAGCTGCGGGAAATGCTCGACCTGCATCACGACTACACCGGCTCGGTCGTCGCGGCCAACCTGCTGGCCGATTGGCCCGACTCGATCGCTCGGTTCATCAAGGTGATGCCCTCCGATTACAAACGAGTCCTGGAAGAGCGACAACGGATGGAAGTCGAGAATTAGGCCGCCATCCGGCAGGGCGCGGCCGGACGGGATGGACGTCGACGCCGATTCCGAGAACACCCACCTGACAATCGAGACATCAAAGGGTTTCCATGGGCAAACCGACTGGCTTCAAAGAATTCCCGAGACAGGCTGTTCCCTATCGGAATGCGTTGGATCGCGCGAATGATTTTCTGGAGATCTTCGCACAGTCTCAGAGCGACCACTTGCAGACGCAAGGAGCGCGGTGCATGGATTGTGGCGTCCCATTCTGCCAATCGGGAACCGGCTGCCCGATTGACAATTTGATTCCCGAGTGGAACGACTTGGTGTATCAGGATCGCTGGCGCGATGCGCTGGATCGCCTGCACAAGACGAACAACTTCCCGGAATTCACGGGGCGAACTTGCCCGGCCCCCTGCGAAGGCGCGTGTGTCTTGGGGATCATCGAACCGCCGGTGACGATCAAGAATATCGAAAACGCGATCGTCGATCGAGGCTGGGCAGAAGGCTGGATCACGCCGCATCCGCCTTCCGCAAGGACCGGTCGACGGGTCGCCATTGTTGGCTCCGGTCCTGCCGGCTTGGCCGCGGCCGCTCAACTGAATCAGGCGGGTCACGAGGTGACCGTCTACGAGCGGACGGACCGCCTGGGCGGCCTGTTGATGTACGGGATTCCCAACATGAAGCTTGACAAAGGCGTCGTCGAGCGGCGGATCGATTTGTTGCGGAGCGAAGGCGTCCACTTCGTGACTTGCGCTCACGTCGGCAAACCGGAGGAGTTTCCGTCGGGCCATCCCACACAGATCATGCAGCAGCGCGGTTTGAAGATCCACTTCATCGACCCGTCCGAGTTATTGTCGGAATTCGACGCGTTAGTGCTTGCGACAGGAGCGACTCGGCCCTTCGATCCGGTCGCGCGCTGTCCCGGGACGCGATCTGAAGGGGATCTACATGGCGATGGATTTCCTCACTCGCAATACGAAGAGTCTGCTCGATTCGCAGCTGGCCGATGGAACGTTCATCTCGGCGTCCAACAAACACGTAATCGTGATTGGAGGCGGCGATACCGGCGCCGACTGCATCGGGACGTCGCTACGGCACGGCTGCAAGAGCATGGTGAACTTCGAATTGCTCGACAAACCACCCAAAGAACGCGCCTCGGACAACCCTTGGCCCGAATGGCCGCGTGTTTTTCGTGTCGACTACTCGCACGCCGAAACCGAAGCTCGCTTTGGCAGCGATCCGCGCAAGTACGCGGTGCTGACCAAAGAGTTCCTGGACGACGGTACCGGGCATCTCCAGGCGGTGAAGACGGTTGAAGTGAACTGGTCGAACCCAGGCGCGAAGGCGCCGTTTTCCGAAGTTCCCGGATCGGAGCAGATTTGGCCCGCCGATCTCGTCCTCTTGGCGACCGGTTTCGTCGGCCCCGAAAAGACCATCGGCGAAATGCTGGGCCTGGAATTCGATCGGCCGCGTGGAAACTGGGAAACGTTCCGCGCTGAACACGGCAGGTTTGCGACCAATGTGCCGAAGGTTTTTGCCGCCGGCGATTGTCGCCGCGGTCAATCGCTGGTCGTGTGGGCGATCAACGAAGGCCGTGGTGCCGCGCGGGCGGTCGATGAATTCCTGATGGGCGGTAGCGGCCTGCCCGCTCCGGGAATCTCGCTGGGCTCTTCCCTGGCGACGACGTAGGGGACGCGTCCGCGAGCGGGTTGGGGAAAGGGCAGGTTGGGAAAAGGGGGCAGGTCCCGAGAGTGCGAAGCACCCGAAGGGCCGTCCCGGCTCTTGGGACCTGACCCCTTTTTCACAACCCCTTTTCACAACCCGGCGGAGGCCAACCGCTCGGTCAGCTCGTCCACAAATTGCTTGGCTTGCGTCGTCGAGTACCCGTGTCGCTGCCGCAGCAGGCGGATCGCCGCAAACGTATCTCCCGTTTCGACGGTCCGCAAAATCTCCTCGTCCAGCTCGTGATCCGTCGCCCGGTCCCAATCCGGGGCCGCGAGGGACGATTCGGCTTCGGCGGCGGGACGCGGCGGCACGTTCAGCTGGAAGGCGAGCGATTCGAGTACCGTGTCGAGGCCCGGACGAAGCCAATCGGAGCGTGATTTCCAGGCGATCCGCAACACCTCGTCGGCGGGCAGGGTGACGGGGACGTGATTCGACCGGCCACTGGTCGTGATCCATCCTCGGCAAAGCGAGCGTGTGACCCGCCGGGTCCGTTCTTGGGCGATCGCCTTCCGCAGGGGCCCCGAGTCGGCCGACTTCAATTTCAAATCGAGCGACACCTCGGACCACGTCAGCGGCCCGTCGCTGGTTTCCATGCTTCGCTTTGCCACGTATTTCGCGGCGCTCTCGATCTCGTCATAGGGCAGATGGACAATCGTGTCGGCCACTTCGAAGCGGTAATTCTGGTGCGATCGAAGATTCACCCAGATGCCATCGGGGCCCCACGCCAGTGTCCAGTTGGTTTTTCTCAGCGTCGCAAGGAGTGGGGCGGCCAAGGTGCGGAACACCGCCCAAGCGGTCATGGTCAGTAGAATTTGCGGCCACGTCGAAAGAACCGGAAGGATGGCAAGCGTGATGCCCAGACACAATCCGGTCCACACCACCAGCCCGCACATGGCGACTGCCCGGGACTGACGGCAAACCGCGCGGGCGTTCGGTAAGGGATCGTGATCGGAGGGGTAAAGCTGCATCGCTTCAAAGTCCCTTGGCGTCTCAAAGCGGGCGGAGCCCGTGGAGGTGCCCAAAGAGGCCGATGCCCGATTGCGGGTTGGACCCGGTCTGAGACACCCTTTTGAGACAAAGCCTAGCATGCTGAGGTTGGGAGAAGGGGTGTTGTGAAAAGGGGTCAGGTCCCAAAAGGAAAAAGGGGTCAGGTCCCAAAAGCCGGGACGGCCCTTCGGGTGCTTCGCACTTTTGGGACCCGACCCCTTTTTTCAACGCCCTTTTCACAACGATCGACTTAGCGTCGCATCAACTGGACGACGCGGTCCAACGACGTGGGTTTCACCGAAACGAACATGCTGATCGCACGCGCCTCGACGACATACTGAGGTTGAAAGCAGAGACTGGGACGCAGCTGCGGATGGTGCGTGTCCAGCGTCACACGCCACACGTAGCCCTCGGGTTGGTCGGGCAGTTGCACGACAAGTGGTTCGTGATGTGCGTTGAAGACCAGGAATACGTCCTGGCCGCTGGCGGCGCGAGACGCTGCGGATTTCGAGTTGCGGCGAGTCAACAGGACCCCGACTTGAGTCTTGCCGTCGTGCCAATCTTGTTCCGACATCTGCTGTCCATCCTGGCGAATCCAGTGGACTTTGGCGGGTGCTTCCGCCAGGTCCCACACAAAGCGAACAAAGAAATTTCGCCGAATCAGGTCGGTGCGTCGTTGCATCAGACGGCAGACAAAGTCGAGTTGCTGTTGCTGGTCGGGTGTGAGCTCCCAGTTCAACCAACTCAATTCGCTGTCTTGACAGTAGGCGTTATTGTTGCCGTGCTGCGTGTGCCCGAATTCGTCGCCCGCGCGGATCAGCGGAACGCCCTGTGACATGAGCAGCGTGGTGAACAGGTTGCGGACTTGTCGCTGGCGCAACTCAAGGATTTCGCGATTGTTCGTGGGGCCCTCGATTCCGCAGTTCCAGCTGCGGTTATGGTCGTCACCGTCGCGGTTATCTTCTCCGTTGGCCTCATTGTGCTTTTGGTTGTAGCTGACCAGATCCTGCAGCGAAAAACCGTCGTGGCAGGTGATGAAATTTACGCTCGCCAACGGCCTTCGGTCGCGCGGGTAAAGGTCCTGGCTACCGCTGAGGCGCGTCGCGAATTCGCCCTTGGCGGTCGGTTCGCCACGCCAAAAGTCGCGGATGGTATCGCGATAACGCCCATTCCACTCCCGCCAGGGTGGTGGGAAATTGCCGAGTTGATAGCCGTTATCTCCCAAATCCCACGGCTCGGCGATTAACTTCACCCGCGACAGGATGGGGTCCTGGTGGAGGATCTGAAAGAAGGCACTCAGGCGGTTAAACGCGTGATGGTCCCGTCCCAGGATCGGCGCGAGATCGAATCGAAAGCCGTCGACGTGCATCTCCTGTACCCAGTACCGAAGGCTGTCGGCGATCAGTTTCTGGACGACGGGCTGGCGAACTTCCGGGCAATTGCCGCAGCCTGAGAAATCGGTGTAATGGCGCTTGTCGCGGCGTTCCAGTCGATAATAAACGTGATTGTCGATCCCGCGGAAGCAGATCGTCGGTCCCAGCCGATTGCCTTCCGCGGTGTGATTGTAGACGACGTCCAGCAAGACCTCGATTCCAGCGGCATGCAAGCGTTGAACCATCAGCCGAAACTCAGAGACCGCGGCCTGCGGCGTCTTGCCGGCGGAGTAGCGGGGATGTGGGGCGAAGAAGCCGATGCTGTTGTAGCCCCAGTAGTTGACCAGTTGGCGTTCGGTCAAGAAGCGATCATCCAGCGCGTATTGGACCGGCAGCAACTCAACCGCCGTGACTCCTAATCGCTTGAAATGACGAATCATGGGCGGGCTGGCCAGGCCCAGGTAGGTGCCTTGCTGAGCTTTCGGCACGCCGCCGTGACGCTTGGTCGCTCCGCGGACGTGCGTCTCGTAGATGACCGTGTTCTCCCAGGGCGTGGCCGGTGGACGATCGCGGCCCCAATTGAACCGAGGGTCGATCACCGCCGCCAGCGGCGCGATGGCGGCGCTGTCCGCATTGTCAAACGACAGGTCCTCCTCCGGATGACCCATCCGGTAACCGAAGAGCGAATCAGACCACCGCAGCTCGCGGCCGATCGCGCGCGCGTAGGGATCCAATAAAACCTTATTGCCGTTGAAGCGATGTCCCTCGGCAGGTTCATACGGTCCGTAGAAACGATAGCCGTAGAGTTGCCCGGGGCCGATGCCGGTGACGTAGGCATGCCAGACGTCGTCGGTGCGCGAACTGAGAGGAATCGCAAGGGACTCTTTTTGAGCGGCCTCGTTGACGAAAAGACAGAGCTCAACCCGAGTGGCGTGACGCGAGAAGACTGCAAAATTGACGCCGCGGCCGTCCCAGGTTGCCCCCAGCGGATGCGGCTGACCCGCACGTATCTGGACTGTCATCATGGTGCTTCGTCAAGGTGTTTCGCCTCATTTCGGTTCTCGTCCGCGTCTCAATCCTACCTTGCGGAACCCTCCGTCGCCATCAGGCTTGTGGCCGAGACGAACGTGAACCGGAGAAGCCTTGCAAGAGCACGTTACCAGCTGCTGCCCTCGCGGCGACGCACGCGAATGTGGGGCGAGAATTTTCCCTCCGCGTGGAGATCCCGCATCCAACGCACGACTTCCTCCTCGAAACCGATCCGGCGGCGCGCTTGAGCCAACTCCAGTACCTTGCGCGCAAGAGGGCGGGATGCTGGGCATCGAGCTTGCGAAAGACGTCACGCCGCCGCTGCTCGATCGTGCGAATACTCAGGCTCAGCTCCTGCGCAATTTCTTTGTTGAGCTTGCCCGCCATGATTCCCTGCAGAACCTGCTGCTCGCCCAGGTTGAGTTGCCGCAAACGCTCCATCGTCTCGGCACAACGCTGCTCCCGGAGGAAATCGAGGCGGCTCAGCTCGACTCCCTCTTCCACGAAATCGAGCAACGCGGCCGATCCCTCACTCTTTTCGACCACTCCGATCGCCCCCTCCCGCATCGCCCGCACCACGTCACGAATCCGACCCACGGAGATGTAAAAGACGAAGGAAGCGGTGTGCCGGCTGGTGCGCAACAGTTGCTGTAAGGCCAGTCCGGATGTGTCGGGCAAACGCAACTCGGACACGACGCAGAAATAGGTGGGCCGACTAAGCGACTCCAGGTCGCTCAGGAAGGAATCCCCACCCGAGTACGGTCGCGTTGGCAATCCAAGTTCGTGGATTTTCCGGACCGTCTGTGCCCGAGTCTCGGTGTCTGGGTCGATGACCACGACCAGTTTTTCGACCGAATCGACCATTCGCTCCCTCCCCGTGGCCAGGGCACCTCGTGCGGATCCCGTGCCACGTTACTCGCGTCCTGATCACCCGCCGACGACTGACGGCCAAGGCAAAAAGATGTTCCCTTGCGCGCTGGACCAAGGTGTCCGGCGTTCGGTTCCGACGCGCCGTTGGCCAACGCCACACCCCTGGCTGGCCACGAAACATGCCACCACGCCAACTCGAAAGCGGACCGAACCGCCCTCGAATCCCCGCACGGCGTGGAGACGTTCGAGGCCGCAGCACGCGACATTTTTTTCCAAATGCATCAAGGTGAGTGCCAGTGTCCGAGAATCTTGTCCGATTCGCAATCCGTTTCCAATTCATTGTCAGCTAGTTGTCATCAACGAGTCGATCGCAATCGTCTGTCTTCACGATCACGACGCCGCGCCTTGGAGTCGACGGCCGTCCACCGGATGAGGGGGGCCTTCGCCGCCGCGGGTGATGCATTCGCCATCGGACGTCATGCTCCGTGATTCTGAATCCGCCGAGGGCCGTGCCGCACACGAGTTCCGATTCGGGGAGGTGCACAAGCGATCGATGCGTTAAACTCAAGGGCGTTCCGTGTCACCGGCGATCATGCCCGCTGCCCGCTGTCCCGCTGGCTGCCGCTGCTCCGCTGTCCGCTGTCCGCTGTTTGTTGTCCGTTGTTTGTCGAGCAGAAAGCTGAATCATGCTGCGCCCCCTTTCGATGGCGGTTATCGTACTGCTCCAGGGAACGGCGGTCGTCGGTCCGCTCGCCGCCGACTCATTGCAAGTGGGCAAGGTGTTCCCCGCGACGCGATTCCTACGCTCGTCAAGCGACTCGGGCACCGAGCTGGCCTCGCTGAGCGACTTGCCGCATCGTAAGACGATCGCATTCGTCTTCGCGTCCTGGTGAGCGGGCTGTCGAACGCACGTGCCCGGGTGGTACGCCCATCTTCGTGAGCCGCTTGCGGCGGGACGATTGCAGTCGGTCGGGATCATTCAGGAGCAGCATCCGGATCGGACTCGGCTGTTTAACCAGTGGCAACGGCTGCCGATGGACCTCCTCCTCGACCCGCTCAACCGATTGGAAGTGTCCGCGGTGCCGATTGTGTTGCTGGTGGACGAACAGGGAGTGATCCGCTCTCGCAATCCTCGCCCGGAGCAGCTCGAAGAGTTTCTCGCCGCCTCGTTCACGCGGCCAGAGGCCGACCCGACGCTGCGAAATGAGGCGACGACGCTCACGCCGTTAGAGCAGGCCGACGAACAGGTCTTGCGCGGCGAGTTGGATGAGGGCATCGGTCAATACGAGCGAATGTTGGCGCAACAGCCCGACAACGCTCGGCTGCATTTTCGCTTAGGTGTTGCCCGGCGGATGCGGTACGACTCACCAGCGGGCCGCGATCAAGATTTCACCCAGGCGGTCGCTCATTGGCGTCGGGCTCTGTCGCTGGACCCGAATCAATACATTTGGCGGCGACGGCTCCAGCAATATGGCCCGGTATTGGACAAGCCTTATCCATTTTATCGCTGGGTTGCCCAGGCTCGCGCAGAAATTCTGGCTCGGGGCGAGCAACCCGTCGAGTTGCGGGTCGAGCCGTCGGGGGCCGAATTGGCGGAACCCAGCCGATTCGACGCCCGCGGCGGCGAGACGCTTGCGCCGCCGGATCCGAGCAATCGGCTATTGCGCGATACGCAGCGAGCGGTCCAGATTACGTCGGTCGTGATTCCTGCCACCGACCCTCGCCAGACGACAGCTCGCGTCCATCTCTTGTTCTCGCTGGACTTGCTTCAAGAATTTCAATGGAACAACGAGGCCGAACCGATCCAGATCTGGTGCGAACGGGGCGTGGGCGTAGAATTAGGGTCGCTTCGTGTCACGGAGCCGCCCGCCGACGCGGCGACGAGCGACGAGCGGCGGATGGCCGAAGTGGAGGTGGCTTGGTCTGCCCAGACCGATGCCCCGGTGAAGCTTGAGGGGTATGTCGTTTACAATCTCTGCCATAAGCCGACGGGCGAATGCCAGATCCGCCGACAAGATTTTTCGATTGAGTGGAAACCGCGTTGAGCCTGCGCGTTGCGGAATTCTTCTGTGGAATTGGGGGCTGCGCCTACGCGGTGCGGGGTCGGGCGTCGATTGTGCAGGCCATCGACATCGACCAGCGGGCGTTGCAGGTTTATCGCCACAACCTCCCCCATCCGACGCTCGCCAAGAGCATCGAGTCGCTGACGACTGAGGCGCTGGAGGCATTGGAGGCCGATCTTTGGTGGATGTCGCCTCCCTGCCAGCCTTACACGGAGCAGGGTCGCGAGCGGGATGTGCACGACGTGCGAGCCGCTTCGCTGCTGCATCTGTTGGACGCGTTTCAGGAACTGCGGCCCCGCTACCTGGCCTTGGAAAACGTGCCGGGTTTTGCCGAGTCGCAAATGCGGCAGCGCTGGATCGCATCGCTCACCAAGCGATCGTACCAGGTGCAAGAGCGAATGCTGTGTGCGTCAGAGACGGGGCTACCGGGGCGCCGCCGCCGATACTACCTGGTCGCTGCGCGGGAGGGGGATTTACTCCCGCCCGGCAGGTTGCAGTGTTGTCCGCGGGTCCTGGTCGATCTGTTGGACGACGACTTCGAGCAACGATTCTTGCCGGAGGATCAATTCTTGGCAGCTTACTGCGGGAAGCTCCACACGGTGGATCCCGAGGATCCGGCTGCGATCACCCGTTGTTTCACGTCCGCCTACGGCAAATCACCGGTCCGCAGTGGTTCGTACTTAAAAGAGCGGGGCGAAATGGCGCGGCACTTTTCGCCGCACGAAATCGCCCGACTACTTGGGTTTCCGCGTGACTTTCGTTTGCCCGGAGAGCTCACAACGCGCCAGGCCTGGTCGTTACTCGGCAATAGCCTGGCCATTCCCGTCGTGCGCCGCGTGCTGGCGGTGATTCCGGATCTGGCCGACGGACTTTGAGCCCGGGGCGCGGTCGAGCGGGTCGAGGCGATCCAAGGCGCCTTCCGATTTTTCGGTGGCCGCGCTCACTCATCCCCTGTGTTCTGGAAGGAGGCCACGAGACCCATGGCGATCGATCCCATCTGCGGCATGCAGGTTGACGAGTCGAGCGAAATACGCCTGGAGCACGAAGGGCAGACGTACTATTTCTGCTGCCCGCACTGTCGGCACAAGTTTCTCCAGCAGCACGTCGGTTTGCCGTCCGCGACCGGGGGCCCCGACGGCTTCACGCTCCCGGTGGTGACGCGAGCGTCCGAACTGGAGTCGCCCTCGGTGCAGGCCGCGGGGGCCTATTTCTGCCCGATGTGCCCTGGCGTCGCGAGCGACCATCCGAGTGCCTGCCCCAAGTGCGGAATGGCGTTGGAGAAAGCCACCGCTTTGGAATTCCCGACGACCGAGTTTGTCTGTCCGATGCACCCGCAAGTGGTGCAGGGCGAGCCTGGCAGCTGCCCAATCTGTGGCATGAGTCTTGAGGCGCGGGCGGCCACCGTCAACGAGGATGATTCTGAGCTGCGGGAAATGACCCGCCGTCTGGGACTTGGTTGCGTCTGCGGGATTCCCCTCCTGGTGATCGCCATGGCGCCGATGCTGGGACTTCCCGTGGATCGCTGGCTGGGCGGCCCCCGCCTCGCCCGCGTGGTCCAATGGGGATTGTGTACGCCGGCGATCTTTCTGGCAGGTTGGCCCTTGCTGGTCCGCGGCTGGCAGTCCCTGGTCACCTGGAATCTGAATATGTTCACCCTGATTGGATTGGGGGTAACCGCCGCGTATGCCTACAGCACGTGGGCCACGTTTCTGCCCCACACGCTTCCCGCGGATTTTCAGCACGAAGGTCAAGTCGGGGTCTACTTCGAGGCGGCGGCGATGATCGTGGTTTTGGTCCTCCTGGGCCAAGTCCTCGAGCTGAGGGCTCGTCGGCAAACGGGCAGCGCGATTCGGAAATTGCTCGCCTTGACCCCCGCCACCGCGCGGCGTCTCGACGACGGCCAAGTCCATGAAATCCCAGTTCAACAGGTGCGTCCCGGTGATCGGTTGCAGGTTCTGCCGGGCGACCGGGTCCCTGTCGACGGTGCGGTCCGCTCAGGAACGTCCCACGTCGACGAGTCGATGTTGACCGGCGAATCGGCTCCCGTGTTCAAACAGGTCGCCGATCCCGTGTTTGGAGGCACCGTCAATCAAGCGGGCGCGTTCGTGATGGAGGCCGAGCGGATCGGTCAGGATACGGCGCTCGCTCAAATCGTGTCCCTCGTTTCGGCGGCCCAGCGCAGCCGCGTCCCGATTCAGCGGCTGGCGGACCGAGCGGCCGCTTGGTTCGTTCCCGCCGTTGTGTTGGCCGCGGGCGTGACCTTTGCCGCCTGGGCGTATGCGTCGCCCTATGAGCCCCGGTTGGCCTACGCCTTGATCAACGCCGTCGCGGTGCTGATCATCGCGTGCCCCTGTGCGCTCGGTCTCGCGACGCCGATGTCGATCATGGTCGGCATCGGTCGCGGTGCGCAAGAGGGCGTGTTGGTCAAAGATGCCGAGGTGCTCGAACGGTTAGAGCGAGTCGACACGGTCGTGATGGATAAAACGGGAACCCTCACGCAAGGCAAGCCCCAGCTGACCGAACTCGTGTTGGCCCAGCCTCCCGCGCCACGCGCCGAAGATGAGACGGGTGTCTTGCGTCTGGCGGCGGCCGTCGAGCAGCAAAGTGAGCATCCGTTGGGACAAGCGATCGTCGCGGCGGCTCGAGACCGTCAACTGCCCTTGCCAGGGATCGAGGATTTTCAGGTGACCGCCGGGGGCGGCGTGCGGGGGCAGGTCGAGGGCTGCGACGTCGTGGTCGGCCAGCCCGGTTTTCTGTTGAGCCAGGGTTGTTCAGACCTGCGGCGATTGACCGACCAGGCAGCTCGGTTCCAAGACCAGGGCAGTACCGTCGTCTTCGTCAGTGTAGGACGGACACCCGCGGCGCTGCTGGTCATCGCCGATCCGCTCAAGCCGTCGGCGCCAGCAGCCGTTGCCCGCCTGCGACAACTCGGGCTCTCGATTACCATGCTGACGGGCGACAACGCAGCGAGTCGCGACGGCCGTCGGCGGACAGCTCGGAATTCACGAGATTCGAGCCGAGATTGCACCGAGCGACAAGCACGGGGAAATCGAATCGCTGCGACGCGCCGGACACCGCGTGGCGATGGTTGGCGACGGGATCAACGACGCACCCGCGTTGGCGGCGGCCGATGTTGGCATCGCCATGGGGTCGGGAACCGAAGTCGCCATTGAAAGCGCCGGGATCACGCTCTTGAGCGGCGACCTGATGGGACTGACCAAAGCGATTCAACTCAGCCGTGCCACGATGCGGAACATTCGCCAGAATTTGTTCTTCGCCTTTGTCTATAACTCACTCGGCATTCCCCTCGCGGCAGGGGCGCTCTGTCCCGCTGCTGCACGCCAAGGTGTTGCTCAATCCGATGCTCGCCGCGGCCGCGATGAGCCTCAGTTCGGTCTCGGTGATCTCCAATGCGTTGCGACTTCGGAACGTGCCATTGGACGATCCTCCGACCAGCGAGCCCACGCAAGACCTTTCCAGATGAAGTCCCGCCGTGGCGTCCACCAGGCAACTTGGTTCAACGCCACGGTGTTAACGACCGATCGAAACTGCGGTTACTACTCGCACGCCAGCGCAAAGCGAGCCGCGGGTGAGGGACTCTACATCCTGAGCCCAGCGGCTCTCGATGCTTTTACGGGACGGACGTCACGCGCTCGCGTCCGGTGGCCGGGAGGCGCCGCGCCCTCCCGACCTTGCCGTGCCCTCCCGAACTTGCCGCGCCCTCCCGATCTTGCCTGGATCTCATCTAAATCCAGGCGAGTGCGTCATCAATGCCCATGCTGGTTGGCGCAATTGGCGAGCGGTTGAGTGCCGGCTTTTCGATTGCCAGGGGCGGCGCGGCGTTCGGGGTTAATTCCGCCCGCATGATCCTGACGTCTCCAGGGGCCTGGACACCCACACGAACGCACGAACCCGATCGCCCGACGATGGTGATCCGAATGTTGTCGCCGATGATGATCGACTCGTTTTCTTTTCTTCCTAGAACGAGCATGATTCTCCTCCGTGATGAACTCGACCGGGTCTCTTCCTGTGGTTTCAAAATGTATTGATATGCTGAACATGTGTCAACTACAATTTCACCTTGCCGCCAGCTGGCTGCTGAGCGGGTGATGGCCCGTCCATTCGGGGCGACGAATTCTGGGTTGGAGCGTGAACGGATGTCGACGCCAGTGGCGACCACGAACGCAACGAGGGCGGCGCTTGAGCCGTTTCATCCGGCGCTGCGGCGCTGGTTTACCGAGAGCTTTCCGGGTCCGACGCTCGCTCAGCAGAAAGCTTGGCCCGCGATCGCTCGGGGCGAGAACACGCTGCTGCTCGCCCCCACCGGTTCCGGCAAGACGCTGGCCGCCTTTCTGGTGGCGCTGAATCGGATCATGTTCGCGGCACCTGGTGACGCGTCGCGAGCCGGTCGGAACCCGGGGTGCGGTCCTGTACATTTCGCCGCTGAAAGCGCTGGGGGTCGACGTCCAGCGGAACCTGCGATCGCCGCTGGCCGGCGTTCGTGCGGTCGCCAGCGCGACGGCATTGACTTTCGCGAGCCGACGATTGGTGTCCGATCGGGAGACACGCCGGCTCGCGAGCGACAGCGGCTGCAATCGCGATCCGCCGGACATTCTGATCACGACTCCCGAGTCGCTGTACCTGATGCTGACCTCGCGCGCGCGGACGATGTTGGAGCAAGTCGAGACGGTGATCATTGACGAGATCCATTCGTTGGCTGCGACGAAGCGGGGAGCTCATCTGTTTCTTTCGCTCGAGCGTCTGGAGGCGTTGCGTGGAGAGGCGTTGCGTGGGGGGGCGGGCGAGCAGCGCGAGTTGCAGCGGATCGGCCTCTCTGCGACGCAGCGTCCCTTGGAGGAAGTGGCTCGTTTGCTGGGCGGTGGGGTTTGGCGAGGTGAGGGACCGACGCGTGCGTTGCAGCCGCGTCCGGTGACGATTATCGAGGCGGGCCGTACGCGTCCGCTTGACCTGCGAATCGAAGTGCCGGTCGACGATATGACGCAGTTGGGTCGCGTGTCGGTTGCGGAGGGCCCGGCGGCGGCGGGTCCCTCGGTGCCCTCGATCTGGTCGGCGATCCAGCCGCGTTTGGTCGAATTGATCCGTGCTCATCGCTCGACCATGATCTTCGTCAACAGCCGTCGCCTGGCCGAACGCTTGGCGACCGCGATCAACGAGTTGGCCGAGCAGGAGATCGCGCTGGCTCACCATGGTTCGATCGCCAAGGCGATTCACGGCTGCAAATCGAAGATCGGTTGAAGCGGGGTGAACTGCCGGCGATCGTGGCGACGTCTTCGTTGGAGCTCGGCATCGACATGGGCGCCGTCGATCTGGTGATTCAGATTGAGGCGCCGCCGACGATCGCCTCGGGGATTCAGCGAATTGGCCGCGCCGGCCATCAGGTCGGGGCTCGGTCGTCGGGCGTGATTTTTCCCAAGTATCGCGGCGATCTGCTGGCCTGTGCCGCCGCCGCGTCGCGGATGATCGGCGGCGAGGTGGAAGAGACGTTTTATCGCCCGCAATCCACTGGATGTCCTGGCTCAGCAGATCGTCGCGATGACGGCTGTCGGTCCGCTCGGGTCGAAGCGGTTTACGACCAGGTGCGGCAGGCCGCGCCGTTTCACGAACTGCCTCGTTCCTCCTTCGAGGCGGTGTTGGACTTGCTCTCGGGCCGCTATCCGTCGGAGGAATTCGCCGAGCTGCGACCTCGTTTGAACTGGGATCGTCTGGCCGGTCGACTCTCGCCGCGCAAGGGCACGCAGCGACTGGCGGTCGTCAATGCCGGGACGATCCCCGATCGAGGCCTCTATGGCGTGTTCTTGGCCAGCGAGGGGGAGCCAGCGAGTCGGGTCGGCGAGCTGGACGAAGAAATGGTCTTCGAGACCCATCCGGGCGATGTGTTTCTGCTGGGAGCCTCGTCCTGGCGGGTGATCGAGATCACCAGTGACAAGGTGTTGGTCGTGCCGGCGCCGGGAGAGCCCGGTCGAATGCCGTTCTGGCGCGGCGATGGACCGGGTCGACCGCTGGAGTTCGGTCGAGCGATCGGCCAACTGACCCGACAGCTGCTGCGCTGGCCGAGGGACCGAGCGATGCGGAGCTCACGTCGCAGCATGGGTTGGATGATCGGGCAGCGCAGAACCTGATGCAGTACCTGCCAGGATCAGGTGGCAGCCACGGGCGAGGCGCCGAGGATCGCACCTTGGTGGTCGAATCGTTCTTGGACGAGATCGGCGACTGGCGCGTGGCGATCTTGTCGCCCTTTGGCGCCCGGGTCCACGCCCCTTGGGCGACCGCGGTGGCCGCGCGACTTGCGGGCCGAGACGGGTGACGAAGTCGACATGATGTGGTCGGACGACGGAATGGTTTTCCGCATTCCCGCCGCCTACGATCCGCCCGGGCTGGAGGTGCTGTTTCCCGGCCCGGACGAAATCGAGGAATTGGTGGTCCGCGAACTGGGCTCGACGGCGCTGTTCGCCGGTCGGTTTCGTGAGAACGCCGCCCGAGCGCCTGTTGTTGCCTCGTCGCCAGCCGGGCCGCCGCACGCCGCTGTGGTTGCAGCGACGCCGCTCGGCCGATCTGCTGGCCGTTGCCGCTCGATATCCCAACTTCCCCATGATTCTGGAAACCTATCGCGAGTGCCTGCGCGACGTATTTGACCTGACCGGCCTCAAAAAGATCCTGCTCGACGTCCAGCGGCAGAGCGATCCGCGTGCATCCGGTCCAGACGGATCAGGCGTCGCCGTTCGCTTCCTCCCTGTTGTTCAACTACACCGCGAATTTTCTCTACAACGGCGACACACCCTTGGCCGAACGACGAGCGCAGACGCTGGCCCTGGACCACACTCAGCTGTGCGAATTGCTGGGAACGGCGGAGCTGCGTGAACTCTTCTGTCCGGATGCCGTCGAGCAATTGGCTTGGAGCTTCAGCGAATTCACGCGGCGTATCGGGCCCGTGATCCGGACGGCGTCCACGATCTGCTCCGCCACTTGGGCGATTTGACGCGCGAGGAACTGGCCGCTCGGGTCGCCGCACGAGGTGGACGTCGACGGGCAGCTGACGCAGTGGCTGGAGACCCTCTTGGCGGAGCGGCGGATCATCGAGACGCGGGTCGCTGGGCAGATCCGCTTTGCCGCTGCCGAGGACGCCGGGCGGCTGCGCGATGCCTTGGGAATCGTCGTGCCGCCGGGGCTGCCCGACGCGTTTCTGGAGCGCCCGCCGAACCGCTGCTGGACTTGGTCGCCCGCTACGCCCGGACCCATGTCCCGTTCTCACCCGCGGATGTCGCCGATCGTCTGGGATTGGGGGTGGCCACCGTTCGGATGGCGCTGGATCAATTGGTCGCCGCGGGGCGATTACTGGAAGGCGAATTCCTGCCGGGCGGCGCGGCCGCGAATGGACCGACCCCCAGGTTCTGCGGCTGCTGAAACGTCGCTCGCTGGCCCAACTGCGGAAGACAGGTCGAGCCGGTCGAGCAGGCGGCGCTGGGCCGATTTCTGCACGGCTGGCAGGGAATCGCCGAGCCTCGCCGCGGACTTGGATGGACTGCTGGACGTCATCGAACAGCTGCAAGGGGCTGGCCTTGCCCGCCTCGGTCTGGGAGGACGAAATCTTGCCGCGACGGGTCGTCGGCTATCGCCCGGCCGACCTCGATGAATTGTGCGTGGCCGGTGAGGTCGTGTGGCGCGGATTCGAAAGCCTGGGGGCCGACGACGGGCGTTTCGCCTTCTATCTGACCGATCAGCTTGCCGCGCTGGCCCCGGAACCCCGCGAAGCCGACCACGAGTTGGCCGGCGCACGTCGCCGAGTTGATTGCCCAGCGTGGCGCCCTGTTCTTTGACCAAATCGCCAGTTCGATGGGGGCCTTCAAGAACGACATCTTGGACGCGATCTGGCAACTGGTCTGGGCGGGCCAGTTGACCAACGACACGCTGGCACCGGTTCGAGCCAGGCGGCGGCCGACAGTGCGGTCCGGGCGCCGACGTCGCTCGCCAGGCCGACCCGGACGTTTTCGATCGCGACGAACCGCAATCTTGCCGGGATCGGAGGGCCGCTGGTCCCTGCTGATTCCGCCTCACACTCACCCGACCCGATCCGACCACGCATCAATTGAATCAGGTCACGCAACTGGTTCGGCGATACGGCGTCCTGACCCGCGAGTTGGTGACCAGCGAGGGGATTCGCGGCGGCTTTGCCGGCATCTATCCCGTCCTGAAGGCCATGGAAGAGTCCGGCAAATTGCGGCGTGGTTATTTCGTGGCCGGACTGGGCGCGGCCCAGTTTGCTGCGCCCGGCGCCGACGATCGCTTGCGGCATCCCTCGCGGCCCCGCGACGATCCATCCGTCTGGGTACTCGCTTCCACCGATCCGGCGAACCCCTACGGCGCGGCGGTGCCCTGGCCGAAACACGGCGACCCGAGTCTCCCGCGGCCCCAACGTGTCGCCGGCGCCCGCGTGGTGCTGCACGACGGTCAGCTGATCGGTTACCTCGGTCGGGCCGGTCAGCACTTGCTGACGTACTTGCCGCCGGACGAGCCGCAGCGCAGCGAGTCCGCGCGGGCTTTGGCCGCCGGTCTGGTTGCCGAAGCCGCCCGCCAACCGATTCAGCTTCACAAGATCGACGGCGCTTCATTCACCGTCGCCCCGCTGGCCCCTGTCCTGCGCGACGCCGGGTTTCTCTCACTCTCCCAAGGCTTGCTCCACCGCGGACCCGCCACGAACGAGTCAGCGACCCGTCAGGGCTCGTAACGGAACGCTCCGCGCGATCCGGGGGCCGGAACACGTCGCATGAGGTTTCGACCGGCTAGGGGGGCAGCCCTTTCGGCATGGCCCGACGTGGCCGGAGGCGGCCCGGTCAGGCGTTTGGCATGCATGTCATCCCGATCGGTGCTGACGGAGCCCGCGCCACCAGCACCGCTTCGTGTCGGTCTTCGGGCGACCAGGTTTCTTGGTGGTGGACGATCTCAAGTTGCGGGACCAGGGACGGCAGCTCGCCCTCGGCCACCAAGTATTCCTGCGGCGGCCGCTCGTTTCGCTCCAAGTTCTTCAGCGTCGGTTGGATGACGACCAGCACTCCTTCGGGTTGCAGCAGCTGCGGGAACACACCGAAGAGCGGGCGATGGAGGTAGAGGCAACAGAGGATCAAGGACCAGCGACCCGCCGGGAGATGCTCTTCACACAAGTCGACTTGTTGCGTCCGGATCGTGACCCCGGCCTGGCGAGCTCGCTGGCGTGCAAGCACCAGGCCGACCTCAGAAACGTCGGCCAGCGTGACGGCTAGTCCGCGTTGGGCGAGCCAAACCGCGTGACGGCCGGCGCCACCGGCCACGTCCAGCGCCGTTCCTCGGGTGGGGAGGTAGGACTCGATTCCGAGCAACGAGGCACAAGGCAAATCGGCACCCGCGTGTTGCCGGTACTTCGCGTTCCATCGCTCACGATCTAACTGACCCTTGCGAGGGCCGGACTCATTTGCGCTAATCATCGGTGCCGAGTCGGGAAATGCGTCAAGGGACGGGTTGGGTTGGAAAGGAGTTCGAAAGTTGCCAGAGGGAGATACAATTTACCGTACGGCGGCCCAATTGAGGACGGCGCTGGATGGCCGTTTAATTGAAAAGGCTGAGTCGCGCGATCCGCAGCTCGAGGTCAACCTGTTGGCGGGCCGCCGGATCGGCGGGATCGAGGCACGCGGCAAGCATCTGCTGATCCACCTGGAGAGCGGCCACGCGATCCATACTCATCTCGGGATGACCGGCTCGTGGCACGTGTATCCGTTGGGGACCGTTTGGCGCAAGCCGGCTTATCGCGCCGACCTGGTGCTGCACTTGGCGGATAGAGCCGCTGTCTGCTTCACGCCAAAGACTCTGGAACTGCTGTCCGCGGCCGGGCATTCGGCGCCACGTTCACCTCACGCGTCTGGGCCCCGACCTGCTCAGCCCCGAGTTCGATCTGCCGGGTGCGATCTCGCGGTTGCGGCGGCACAATCTCGCGCCGATCGGCGAAGCCGTGATGAATCAGACGCTGCTTTGCGGGATCGGCAACGTCTACAAGTCCGAGCTCTTGTTCCTGGAGCGAATCAGTCCGTTCGCGGCCGTTGGCAAGTTGAGCGACGAGCAGCTCGTGCGATTCGTGAATCGGGCCCGGCAGTTGCTGCGAAAGAATCTGAGCGGGTATCCCCGGCGCACACGGTTTGGGCGCGACGGTCAACGGCTGTGGGTCTACGGCCGGCGTGGCGACGCCTGTCTCCGCTGCGGGACGGCAATCGGGATGCGGCGCCAAGGCGACTTGGGACGCTCGACGTACTGGTGCCCCGGTTGTCAGCCAGCGAATGTCGCGTAACGGGAGCCTCGCCCGCGCGGTTTTTTGCAACCCGCTTTTGGGTTTCGGGCGCTAGGCCTGGCAATGCGGGCACGCGTAGATTTTGCGCGCTCCGAGGTCCCACGACTTGATCGGGCCATCGCAGCGTCCGCAGTGGTCTTTTTTGTAGACGAGCAGCCGTTCCTGACGCCCCATGCGACTCCGCGATTTGCCGACGTCGGCCGGGTCGGCCACAATGATTCGATTGTACCGACGGCCGATCCGCAGCAGCTCGGTCAACTTCTCCCAGAGTTGCTGGAATTCGGCCGCGCTCAAGTCACGGCCCGCTCGTTCGGGATGAATCCCCAACAGGTGCAGGACCTCGCACCGATACACATTGCCAACTCCCGCCAGCACGGACTGATCGAGTAACAGCTTGCCGATTGCCGCGCGACTGCGTTGGATCCGTTGCCAGGCGAGCGCGGGAAGCGCGTCGTCGCGCAGGGGATCGGGGCCCAGTCGCGCGAGAAGGCGAGCCTTTTCCTGGGGCGAGACCAAGTGGCACGCATTGGGGCCGATGAGGTCGAACGCTTGAGCTGACCCCGCGACGCGTAGCCGCACCTGTCCGCGAGGTTCGGGTGGTGGGACGGGGCGGCGGTGGAACTTGCCGTACAGTCCCAAATGAATATGAAGCGTGCGGTTGCCGCTGAAGACGTAGAACAAATGTTTACCGTGGGCCTCGACCGCTTTCAGCAATCGCCGGTCCAGCTGTGCCGCGCCCTCCGTGAAGCGACCCTGGGGTGAGCTCACCCGCAGCCGCTGCTGGACGTACGCCTGGCGGTGATCCTGGGCGATCCGGTGGATCGTATGGCCTTCAGGCATGCGCGACTACTCGTCGGCCGGTGCGTTTGAGCTCGGCGCATCCCGAAACCGAAAGGGCTCGCCGCCGGTCACTTGGTCACTGGTGAACGTCGGACACCAGTACTTCTCGACATGTGCCACGACCAAGTCCGTGCCCGCGAAGTGATTCACGTGGGGAGGCCGTCGGTGGTCATACATCGTGTCGGTCATGTCGCGGATCAGCGCGACGTCCGGACCCAGCTTGACCAGTTGCCGAATCCCGAAAGGCCGTCCCAGGACGCACATGTTGAGATGGACGCCCATGATCGCGACATGTTTGACCTCGAATTGAGTCAACAGATTGTAGAGCTCTTGGGCGTGATCCGTGACCGCGTCTTGTTCCGCGATTTCGAGCGTCTCGATCTGCCGCGACCAGGCCTCGCGAATCGTGCATTTTTGTTCGCAATCGCAACCCATGTCCGAGTCGTCGATGGGCAGGTCCGTTTCGCGCGTTGGATCGGGCCAATTCCAGCAAGTTCCCCAACGCATTGACGTGGTGAACGTAACGGGCGGCGTCGCCTGCGGCGCGGTCTGGCGCGGAGCCGGGCGGGCGTTCCCTCGTAGGCCTGAACGCACGTGCTGGGAGCGTGAATAATCAGCGCTCCGCGCTGCCTGAAATTCTCCAGCAGCCGATTCATCGGCTTGGCCAACTCGCCAACTCGCTCGGCGGCCCCTCGGCACCAGTGGTCATCCCACATATCGCAAACAATGACGGCAGTATGCTGTGGATCCCATTGAACCGACGACTCGGAGACCGGGCCGCCGGATCCCTGGGAGTTCGCCGGCCGCGATCGCAGAGTCAGCTGGAGCATTTCCGCTCCCCGCACGACGTCCGGCCACGCGATTCCGCTCAACAGCAGTGCCATAACCAAACACACTCGGCTGCTGGCCGGCCGATGATGACGATGGGACATCTTGAAATTCCTTGATGGCTGAAACACGGACAACCCGACGCATGCCAGGATTAAGCTGTGACGCAGCCCTGACCGAATCTTAGCCGCTCGTATCCCGTTCTACCAGCGACTGCCAGATCTGCGGCGAGACGGACCAACGCCAGCGACCCTCTTCGCGTTGTGTTTGCACGGGGCAGCCGAAGGCCAGACTGAGCAGTTGATTCGTCAATACTTTCACGGGCGGGCCACTGCCGACAACTCGCCCGCCGCTCAGGACCAGGACTTCATCGGTGTTGGGCAATAGATCTTCAAGGTGGTGGGTGACGGTGATCAGCGTCAATTCGGGGCGCTGTTGCGTGAGCTGATCGAGGCTTGCCAGGAGCGTTTCGCGGCCGAGCAGATCGAGCGACGCGGCGGGTTCGTCAAGGATCAATAATTGGGGATGTTGGACGAGTGCTCGGGCCAGCCACGTTCGACTGAATTGCCCGGATGACAGCGTTTCGACGGTCTGGCGCGCGTGGCCGGCCAGCCCCACCTCGGCCAAAGCCTGTTCGGCAAGTTCAAGTTGGGAGGGTGAGGGCCGATCGAAGAACGTCGTCAGGTGGCCGAACAAGCCGGTGGCGACCAGCTGGCGCGCGGTCATGCCGCGGTCGAGCAGACGGACGAGAGAGGGATCCACGACGCCGATCCGGCGCCGCAAGCGGTGGACCTCGGTTTGTCCTAGCCGTTCGCCCAGCACTTGGACCGAGCCCGAGGTGATATGGCCGTAGGCCGTGATGGCCCGCAGCAGCGTCGACTTGCCGCTCCCGTTCGGACCCAGGATGGCCGCCTTCGCGCCCCGCGGCAGGCACCAATTCAGATCCTCCAGGATCCGCGTTCCGGGCACGTCGACGCAGAGCTGCCGGATGTCTAAGGCGGGATCCTTCGCGATGGCCGTATTCAAGGTCGTCGGTTCTTCAGGGCCAGTGGCGGCGAGTTGGCGACGGAGCGGTCCGAAGTATAACGCTTGGATCCGGCTCGTGCGACGCCGTCCCGCGCGACGCCGTCCCGCGGGGACCACGTCAGCTTCTGCGGGCGTCGGAAGCCGCGCGAAAAGGGGTCAGGTCTTTTTTTCGAGGCGACTTACGGCAAATGCGCAGAAGGTGATGTGAGGGGCATCGTGTGCTGGGTCTGGAGCTTTCTTTGATAGACCGTCTGGAGTTTTCCCTGGAGTTTTCCCTGGAAAGTAGACCGTCTGGATCTTTGGTCTGGATCTTTGCTGCAGCTTCGGGCCGCCCACTTGTGTGAAGACGGACGACTCGACGACTACCTAAGAACTCGCCCAGGCTGCCCCTATGTCAGGAGACCGAACATCACCGCCGCCGCCTAATCATTACAATTGCTGACGTGGATGCCGTCCCGCGCGACGCCGACTCGGGCGGTGACCCCGAATCAGCCGGGCATTGAGGCCGAGCGCCATTCGCGCCAGACCAGTTGCGGAAAGACCCACGCATCGACCGCGTAACGCCGCGCCAGTCGTTTGGGCTCGGACATCATCCGGTAGAACCATTCGAGTCCGGATCGCCGCATCCAGACGGGCGCCTGCTTTTTCTCTCCCGCCATGAAATCGATCGTCGCCCCGACGCAAAGCGTGACTTTTGCCGGAAACTGGCGGTGATGTCGGTGCACCCAGATTTCCTGTTTGGGGGCCCCGAGGCCCACCACGATCAGTTCGGGCGCGGCATCGCCGAGCAATCGCAGGATCTTTGTTTCTTCCCGTGGATCCCGCTCGAAGCCAAGCGGTGGGCTGTAGGTTCCCACGATCTTGACGCCCGGATATTGGCCGGAGATCCGTGCGGCCGCTTTGTCCGCGACCCCCGGAAGCGCCCCGAGCAGGAAACATCGCAGCTTGCACGCGGCGGCAGATTGCCAAACAGCAGAGGGACCAGCTCGGATCCCGCAACACGTTCCGGGAGTGGTTTGCCTAACAAGCGGGAGGCAACAATGATCGGCAACCCGTCGGCCAGGACCAAGTGGGCATCCGCATAAACGCGGCGCAGGGCTTCGTTGGTTTGCAGCATCACTGCATGATCGACGTTGGGAGTGACGACAAAGCGGCAGTGCGAATTCGGATCTTCCAGCCAGTCTTGAATCCGCTGGACCGACTCACGCATGGTCAGGACGTCGATCTCGGCGCCAAACAGACGCACACGCGTCGAAGGAGTTGTATTGCTGAACGAGTAGCAAGTCGAATCGGAGGGTTCCGCGAGTTGGGAGGTCATGGGCAGGTGGGATCCAGGCAGTCGGGGTGTTGTTGGTCGTGGCCCTGGCGCCTCCCTGGCGGACTCGTTTCGTCCATGGTTCGGCGATTCAGTTCGGCGATTCAGTTCGGCTGTTCAGTTCGGCTGTTCAGTTCGGCGATTGAGTTCGGCGATTGAGTTCGATGGATCCGTACGGCGGATCAAACGTCCTTCAGTGACCCATCCGTTGGCAAGTCAATTTGCAACGGAGGCAGGGGCGACTTGCCCGTCGGGTTGGCCGCGGGGGGCGCCGGCGGGACGGCGGACGAGGAGGCACCACGCGGTGGCGCCGCGTCGCACGCGCGGCGCTGGGGAGGCGTGGTTTGTATCGGAACGCCCGCTCGATCGCTCTGTCTCCGGCCCGTTGCGGGCAACTCGGGCGTCGCCGCGACGGCTTGATCGGCTTGCCGCCGACCCAAGACGCGACCGGCGGCGGCCACGCGATCGGTCCAACGTCGCCCGACGCTGCGTTGCCCTTTTTCGGTCGATGGGTCGACCAGGAGAAAAAAGCACCCCAAGCCGACTCCCAGGCCGCCCATCCAGGAGGCGATCATCAGCATCAGTCGGCCGGGGCCAACGGGACCATCTCCGACATCGGGTTTCCCGGTCGGTGTGATCAAACTGGCCTTGTGGGCGGCCTGGCGACTGGCGCGGGCCTCGGCCAACGCCCGTTGCGACTCCTTGACCTGCTCGCTCCGGTCCTGCACGTTGGCCACCAGGATCTCGTATCGCGCCCGCATCGACGCCAGCTTGTTCAGGCGATCCTGCACGTCCGCCATTTGGTGCTCGTGTGACTGAATCAGTGCGGAGGTGACATCGGCATCGGCCTGCAATCCCCGAATCGCCGTTTCCAGTTCTTCGTACAGGTCATTGCGGATCTCGGCCTCGGCGGCTTGAGCGGCCCGCACGCTGGGGTGCGTCGCGTTCATTTTGCCGAGCAACTCGGCGACGCGGAGTTGAGCGTCGACGAGGCCATCCTTCAGACGCCGGAGAGCAGGTTGCGATTCGAGCAACCGGTTGGAGGTGGCCACGATCGTGGCAGGATTCGCCCGGGCGTTGGTCAGGAACAGCAACTGCTCCTCTTGCTCGGTGCGGGCCGCACGCGCATTGCGCAAGTCGTTCTTGATTTGAGTGAGCGCCGTGCGGAGATTGCTCTCGCCCGTGCCCGTTTGACTCAACGTTCGCAGTTCGCCGAGGTCACTCCCGACTTCACGCTCCATCGTCTCCAGAATCCGCGTCGATTCGTCCAGGTTCTCCTGCGTCAGCTTAAGTCGCTCGGTCAACTCCCGAATCACGCTCTCCGTGCGGCGATTCCGCAGTTCGCTGAGATGGAGCTGCACGTGGCGTGTCAGTGCCTTGACGCGTTGCACCGCCTGATCGACGCTGCCGCCTTTGACCTGCAAATAGATGACTTCCGTCTGCCCAAATTCGGCACCTTTGGGCACCGTCAGCGTGATCCCGTCCAGGAACGCCGACACGTCGGATGGAGTGATCTGGGACGGCTCGGACTTTTTCTCCGAGCCTTCCAGCTCCTCGAGGGCGTTCTGCACCACCTGTCGATTGCGGGCAATCTGCAGGATCATTTCTTGTGCGGCCTTGCGGGCATCGGTTGTCCCGAAGCGACCCGAGCGACTGAGTTCCCCGACGGCTTCATCCCGGACCAGCAGTCCCTGGGACGCCACCCAGGTCGGTGGCCTCAAGAGGGCATAGCCGGTCCCGAGCAGACCGATGACGAATGTCGGCACAAGCCAGACTTTCGCGTTTTCCCGCATTAGCTGCCACTGTTTTCTGACCATGTCGACGTTTTTCGAGGAAGCCTTCATGTCGTATTTTTCCGATCGTGCGAAATCCCATTCCAGAAAAACTCGTGGTAAAGTGTAGCCCGCGCATAACGAATCTAGGGGGCAAGTTTGATGCGTCAGATCCGGCAGTTGGGCACCGTAGTCACCACATTCCTACTTTTCTTTTGGAGTTGGCATGGTCCGATTCCGGCGAACGGGGTTGCTCAGCAGCCGGCAGGGCGTCCCAACGTGCTGATTGTGTTGACCGACGACCAGGGATACGGCGATGTGCAATCGCACGGCAACCCCTGGTTGCAGACACCGCATCTCGATCGGCTGGCCCAGGACGGCGCACGTTTGGATCGCTTC
This sequence comes from uncultured Planctomycetales bacterium, assembly GCA_963826795.1. Taxonomy (GTDB): domain Bacteria; phylum Planctomycetota; class Planctomycetia; order Pirellulales; family Pirellulaceae; genus CAWGYT01. The sequence goes on from CAWGYT010000004.1 coordinate 501,651, forward strand.
TTTGTGAGTCCTGTTTGTGCGCCCACGCGCGCCAGTCTGCTAACGGGGCGCTGGCATCTCCGCACGGGCGTTCACGGCGTCACGCGAGGTTACGAGACGATGCGGAGTGAAGAGGTGACACTCGCCGAGATCTTTCGCGACGCGGGATACGCAACCGCGGCCTTCGGGAAATGGCATAATGGGGCTCATTATCCGGAAGATCCTCGCGGACAAGGATTCGAGCAGTTCTACGGATTCTGTGGAGGGCACTTCAACAACTATTTCGACTCGCGCGTTCAACAGAATGGCCGCGAGGTGACGTTTGCGGGCTTTCTTCCCGATCGCCTGACAGATCACGCCATCGAATTCATCGAAGCCCATCGCGAACAGCCGTGGCTCTGTTATCTCGCACTGAATACACCCCACAGCCCGTGGCAGGTTCCGGACGAGTATTGGCAGCGGTTTGCCACGCGCGATGACTTGCCGGACGACAAGGCGCGATGTGCCTACGCAATGGTCGAGAATATCGACGACAATCTTGGACGCCTGCTGGCATCGCTCGAGACGGAGGAATTGAGCGAGCAGACGATCGTCGTTTTCTTGACCGATAACGGCGCGAATTCAGAACGCTTTAACGCCGGCATGCGCGGTCGGAAGGGCTCGCTGCACGAAGGGGGAACGCGCGTCCCGTGTTTCCTGCGATGGCCCGGCAAGATTCCTTCCGGACACACGGTGCGTTCGATTTGCGCCATGTCGACTTGCTACCGACGCTGTGCGACTTGACGGAGGTCCGTCTGCCTGCCTCGGTCCAACTCGACGGCCAAAGTCTTGTTCCCCTGCTGCTGGAAGAACGATCGGCATGGTCGGACCGCCGACTGTTCACCCATTGGGGCGACAATCCCCAGAATCACAATCCGCGCGGAGATCGAGGTGCGGTGCGAACCGAGCGCTGGCGGGCGGTTCGCTCACAAGATCATTGGCAGTTGTTCGATGTCCAGCTGGATCCCGGCGAAACGCAAGACGTAGCCGCCAATCATCCGCAGGTCGTCAACGATCTGGCCTCACGCTTCGATCGCTGGTTCGACGACGTGACACGCCCTGGGTTCGCTCCACTGCCCGTGCAGGTTGGGCACCCCGAAGCGCCGGAAGTGACGCTTCCCGGTCACGAGGCGATGCTTTTTCCAGCTGAAGGAATCGGGATTCGCTACCAAGGCAAGGCGGGTTGGGCCAACGATTGGATTACCGGTTGGACGGACGCGCGATCCTATCCCGCCTGGACGCTCCAAGTCGTCGCGCCGGGACCTTATCAGGTGCAGTTGCAGTTCGCCGCGCAGGAATCCCAAGTCGGCCAGTTGCTGCGCGTTGTCGCGGGTGACCGTGTCGTGTCGGTCACGATCGCCGCGGCGCACTTGGCTCCCGTGGTTCCAGGTCCGGATCGAGTCCCTCGCGGGGAAGTCGATGAACGGTCATGGGGCACGCTCGACGCGGGCACGCTGCAACTTGAGGCGGGCCTGCAACAGTTGACGGTCAGAGCGGATCAATTGCGGGCCTCAGAGATGGTGGAGTTGAAGGCCGTGACCCTGCGGCGCCTTGCCGCGACACCCCCGTGATCGGTTCTGCGCGGCATTTCGCCGTCTCATTGGGAGCGTCTCGATCAACGGGCGGGGAGCGACCCCGCGGGCGGGGCGGAAAGGCCACGTCACCCCGGAGGCGGAGTCGGCCGAGCCGCCAAATTGCCGGGCAAGAAACTGATTTTGATCGCCGATTCCGCTCTGTCGTACAACCGGGGGCGGTATGGAGTCCGCCCTCACCCAATCGGCACGTGACGCTGCATCGGGTGAACCGACGGGATGTCGGATCGAAGTGGAAGGATTCGTCAGCAACGCTCCAGCAAATGATCGACCGGCTGTCAGGGATCGATCGGGAGTTGGGGCTCCAGATTCCCGCTCCACCCGGGGAAACAAGGACCGCGATTCGCTCGAGCGGACGAGCTTCGAAGCATGCGCTGAGTCGTCGAAGACGATGTCAATGAGCGAACGTTGCTGGCAGGCTACCTCCGGTTGTGCGGCTTTGAGGTAAGCGAGGCCGGCGACGGCGTGGAGGCGATGGAGTTTCTCGATCGGCAGGTTGTTGATTTGGTGGTTCTCGAAACCACTTGATCCCGATCGACGGGTCCGCCATTTGGATGTGTTGAGTAACTAGCCCTTAATCAAGTGAAGGCCGGGCGAGATTATAGCCTCCTGGCGACGGCGCACGGGGGGCCGTCCGGTAGTGCCGGTTCGAGTTGAACGAGTTGTCTCTTCGGTCATGGTGATGTTTCTTTGCGGGCTAGGCGTGGCGGCGGACCGGAGCATCCGGACTCCGGCTTCCAGGTCGTGGGTCAACATCGCAGTGGCCGGCTCAAGACGTCGAGGAGACGAAAGAAAGACGCTTGCCACGGATTCCAGGACAAGACTCGGTAGACGAGTCGTCGGCCCTGGCGGATGATTTGAGCCGGGATGTTCATCCACGCGTTGCGGAAGGTGGAGAAGTCCATCCGCAGCAGCCGTCGTTTTTCCTCCCGGTGCTTTTCTTTCCAGCGTCCCTGTTCGGGAAGCAGCAGCGCCGACCAGGCCTTCAGGCTCCAGGCCAGCGAGGCGATGACCATGTAGGCCCAGTTGCTGACCAGGTTGTCCAGCGGCGCGGTCAGCGCGTGGACACCACTCTTGTGTTGCTGAATCATGTTCTCTTGGTTACAGCGGCCATTGGCGTCGGCGACGATTTCTGCGGCCGACGACTCCCAGTCGTTGGTGATGTAGAAGAAGCAACGCTCGGTGTCGAAGAGTTTGCGTTGCCCCTGGCGGACTTCCAGATCCTTCCAGACAACCACCATCCGATAGGTCTTTCCACATTGCGTCGGCGAGTAGCGAAACTCCGCCACGTATTCCTTGACCAACCGCGATGTTCTCGAACTGGCGCTGCTCGACGATACGTTCTTTCACGTTTTCCGGACGTGCTCGAGGCTGTGTTCGCACCTCATACTTGGGCGGACGGCGCAACCGTCGCCAGGCGTTTTTCGGCAGGTTTTCCACGATTTCGTACAGATTGGGCATGGCGTCGTAACCAAAGACGAACGGTCACGCCCTCCTCGTCCCAACGATCCAAATGCGCCGTTTGCGTGAAGTCGGTGTCACCCCGCAGCCGGATCTTGCGGAAGCCGGCCCGGCGACAGAGCCGGACCGCGCGATCCAGATACTGGGCGGCGCCCTCATGGCTGGGACGATTTCCCGGACGATTCACGATGAACAGCGGCTCGCCCGTGTTGGCCAGCGACACGAGCAAGGGGTGGTAGCCCCACTGTCCCTTGTGATTACCCCATCAAACCCGCAACAATCGCGAGAGTTTTCGAGTTTTTTCGCCTTCCAGCTCTTGCAGCCAGCGCCGTGCTGAAGATGGCCGTTCGCCGCGGCATGGGGCGGTTCGCGATCCCCGCCTGCATCCAGGGCGACGTCGAGTCGATCTACGGCCTGCGTTACGTGGGAACGGCCGCAGGCGTGCGGGAACAGTTTTTCGCGGTCTCCCTCACGCCGCGTGTCAAGTATCCGGGCATCGTCGCCCTCCGCGCGGGCGGAGTTCGAGAGCGAATCGGGTAGAGCAGCGGGAAACTTGCATTGCGGTTTACTTCCCGGCGTGGTTGCCTGGCGTCGCGCTGTGGCCGCGAGCTGTTTCGGACGATGCGATCAGACGGAGGAGAGCCAACGAGGCTTCACTTTCCTCCGAGACGACCTCATCGGATCCGGCCCGCTTGAGTTGCCGAATATTCGACTGAAAACGGCAGCGAACGATCAGGCGGCCGCACGGATTTGCGGTCCGAATGGCCCGCACGACGCGGAGCGCGATTCCATCGTCCGGGACGCACACCACGACGAGCCCCGCGTCCGAAAGCTCGGCCAGCGCCAAGACACGCGGGTCCGTGGCATCGCCTGACACGGTCCGAAAGCCTTCCTGTGCGAAGGAATGCAGATTAATCGGGCTGAGATCGATCAGACAAACGTCCTTCCCGGTGGTCTCCAACTGCGATGCCACGCTGCGGCCGATAGGCCCCGCCCCAATCACCACGGCTTGCCGCGTGCCGCTCGATTCCGCAAGCCGTGCGCGGCTCGGTTCGGAGGGGCCCCCGTCGGAAATTCCCCAACGTAATCCCGCCTTGATCAGGGCCGGCGTCAGGATCAAGGAACCCACCGCGATCGCGACAACGCGCTGATAGTCCCGTTCACTCAGTACCCCCGAATCCGTTCCCAGCAGTACCAATACAAAGGCGAACTCGCCGACATGGGCGAGGCCGATCCCCATCGCCACCGCGGTTCGAGTGGGCAGCCCAGTGAGCTTCAGCGCCACGGCCGCCGCAAAGGCTTTCACGACGATCACCCCGGGCAGCAGGAGCAGCAAAAGACGCGGTTCGTGCCAGACTAACTGGGGATCGAAAATCAGTCCCAGCCCGACAAAAAACACGGCGGCAAACGTCTCACGAAAGGGCAGCACGAGGGCGTCGATCTGGTGCGACCAACGGTTGCCATTGAAGATGAGTCCCGCCGCGAAGGCTCCGACCGCCGGCGGCAGTCCGACACAATAGGCGGCCAGCGTTACCCCGCTGAGCGACACGATGGTGAACAGCACGACCAGTTCGGCACTGCGATAGTTGGCTAACTGTGGAATCGCCCATGTCGCCAAGGCATATCGCAAGCCCACCACGGCAACCAGAAACGCCGATGAAGTTAGCCCCAGCACGACGTACTGTGCCAGGCCGACCGTGCTTTCGCCGCCGGTCAACATCGGCACCAGCAGCAGAAGAGGAACCAAGGCGGCATCCTGAAACAACAGAATCCCGATTGCCCGTCGACCGTGCGGTTGCTGCACCTGCCCGCACTCGGAAAGCGCTCGGAAGACGAGCACCGTCGAACTAAACGCCATGGCCGCCGCGATCAACACCGCCGACTGCCAGTCGGCCCCGAAGCCGTAAAGGACCGCCGCCACGGGAGTCGCCACGAGCAACATCTGCGTCCCGCCGCCGATGAACAACTTGCGGCCCAATTGGTTCAGGTCATCAATTGAGAACTCAAGTCCAATCGAGAACAACAAGAGAAAAACACCCACTTCTGCAAAGTGGGCCAGCTGATGATCGTCATCCCGCACCCACCCCAAGACTCCGTGCCCGACGATGGCTCCCACGACCAGGTAGCCAATCAGAATGGAGATCTTCAGCCGACGGCATGTCAGCGCGGCAATCAAGCCCGCCGAGAGGAGAATCATCAGGTCGTAGACGAGTGACAGTGTCATTTGACAGCATCGAGCATCGCTCGGAAGACCCCGAATCGGACGCCCCAGCGGGTCTCGCAGACCCGCCGCGGCCTCAGTGCCAGAACCGACCGCCGGGAACCTTGCGGCGGGCAACGTCATTATCAGATCCCGGTTTGTATCAGGAATCGCCTGAGGCCGCGATCAGAGCGTCGCGCCCTTCCTCGTCCCCGCGCCCTTCCGCGTCCCGCGACCGCGTCCGGCAGGCCGTGACGCTGAGCACGTCATCGCCAGCATTGGCTTGACGATTGGCGCGAATTTTTGCGGAATCGGGTGTTAGGGCGACTTAACACTTAAGCTTACCTACCCCGGCTGATCGATAAACTCACCATCGTTGCGAAGGGAAACGGAAGTTGAATCAGGAGATACGAGGGATGGGAATGCGAAGCTGGATTACCTTGGGCCTCGTTGCGACCGCTGCTCTGTGTTGGCCGGCGGTGGCGGGAGCGGCCGGATGGCTCCGAGACGTCGATCACGCCCTGAACGTCGCGGAAGTCCAGCAGCGGCCCGTTCTGCTTTTCATTTCCATGGACGGCTGCCATTACTGCACCAAGATGATCGAAACGACCCTCAGTGACCAACGGGTTTGCCAGACGCTGGGGCAACGGTTTGTTCCGGCGGCGATCAAGGGTTCAGAGCGGCCCGACATATTGAAGGATCTGAAAATCCGCAGCTTCCCCACCACGCTGGTGGTCAGCCCCGACGGCGAGGTGCTCGACCAAATGGTCGGCTACGTGGATGCCAAGAAGTTCCAAAAGCGGCTGGAACGCTTTTCGCAGCCCCCGGCCGCCACGTCGGCTCAAGCACCGCAGCCACCGGTCCCGCCCGGATATGCCTCGTACTAGGGCGATTTCCCGACGCCGATGCTGGCCCGAGTCTTGATCCTATGGCCGCCAAACCAATTGGGGGTCGAGCTGTCCGAACTCGGGGTCGTCGATCCGCTGGAGGAACTGGGAGGCCAACTCGTCGAACTGCGTCGGCGGCCCGAGTCGCCAGAGTCGTAGAGCCAGGTCGACGGTCGCGGGCGTCACCGGGAACCAGTCGAGCTCGGTTGCTAGTTGCAACGTCACGACCGCCGCGGACCGTTGCAGCGATTGAAGGTCCGGCATCTGCTGGGACGGGGCGGTTCGCTGTGACAGCCAAATCTGAACGACCAGCCAGGCGAGACGAGCCAGTTCGGGCAGCCGGTCGTCGATGTTGGTCAGCATCGACTCAAGGGCCACGGCATTGGCCTCCGGAAATGCCTGCCCGTCGCCTCCGCGGATCGGGAGCAACCCGACGACTCGGATCGCTTCGCCCGGTCCGTCCAGCGGCAGTCGACGCTGGAGTTGTCGGGCGAGGCCGGGTCCACGGGCGAGCCACTGGTCACGGAGCGGTTGAAGCCGCAAGCGGAGTTCGTTTTCCAGCTTGGGTTTCTGCCGCTGGATCAGCGCCTCGGCTCGGCGAATCTGCTCGATCACCAGGTCGCTGTTGTCGGGCGGTTGCGGAGTGACGCGTTGAGCATTTGTGTTTCCGGATCCGGACTCGGCAAGCCATTTACGCAGGTGATCGATGTTCTGTGCATGCGGAAGTGCCGCGCGGAGGAGGCCGGGCGGCAAGTGAGCGGCTTGCAGGAGCTCGATCACGTCGTGCAGCGGGGCCATCAAGTCGCCGGGCGAGCGACTCGGCTCGCCCATTCCACAGTCGAGCACATGAACGGTGGTCGCGAGCGTCGGCGTTGTCCAAGAAAGGTTCGTTCGCATCGTGGCTTGCCAAATGGGAGTGACGTTTCGCGCGAGCTCGACGGCGAGCTTTGACGGACGGGCGTCGCGTGAAGGTCGGCGAGGCGGTAGTCCAGGAGATTCAGGTCGTCCTGGCTCTGCCACAGCGAAACCGAATCGAGTATGATAGCCGGACTTGGCTCGCCCTCACGGAGGCAGCTATCCGCGTTCCCCCTTTTTATAGTTCGGATGGGAGAATCCTGCAGATGCTGAAGGAAGATGTTGGACGTTGGAGCGCGACCGAGGCGGAAGAGCTCTACGAAGTGAATCGCTGGGGGAACGGCTATTTCTCGGTCGGCGACGACGGCAGCGTGTTGGTTCATCCAGGCCGCAGGCCGAATCAGTCGGTGGACCTGCTGGATCTGGTGAAACGACTCCAGTTGAGGGGTTTAGAGCTACCCGTGTTGATCCGCTTCAACGACATCTTGAAGGATCGATTGTCCGAAATCCACGGGGCGTTTCAGCATGCGATCCAGGAACACGATTACCGCGGGAAGTACTGCTGCGTCTATCCGATCAAGGTGAATCAGCAGCGGCAGGTTGTCGAGCAGGTCTTGAAGCACGGCGAGCCGTTTGGGTTCGGGCTGGAGGCAGGCAGCAAGCCGGAGCTGATGGCGGTGATCGCGTTGCTGAACGACGATCGGCCGATTATCTGCAACGGCTTTAAGGACGCAGGTTTCATTGAAATGGCGTTGATGGCCCAGAAAATCGGCCGACTCGTGATTCCTGTGGTGGAGAAATTCACCGAGCTGGATCTGATTCTCGAGGTGGCCGCGAAATTGGGGGTCCGTCCCCAGATCGGGGTGCGGATCAAGCTGGCTGCCCGCGGGTCGGGCCGATGGCAGTCCTCCGGCGGCTATCGCTCGAAGTTTGGCCTGACCGTCACCGAAGTGCTGCGGGCTCTGGATCTGTTGAAGCGGCACGGGATGGAGGATTGTTTTAAGCTGTTGCACTTTCACCTGGGCAGCCAGATCACGAACATCCGCCATGTGAAAGGCGCCTTGATCGAGGCCTCGCGGATCTACGTCGATCTGGCGAAGCGGGGCGCCGCGCTGGAATATCTGGACGTCGGGGGCGGCTTGGGTGTCGACTACGACGGGTCCCGCACGAACTTTGAGTCGAGTGTGAACTACACGTTGCAGGAATATGCCAACGACGTGATCTATCACGTGCTGACGGTCTGCGACGATGCCGAGATCCCGCATCCGACGATTATTTCCGAGAGTGGCCGCGCGATCGCGGCCTACCATAGCGTGCTGATCTTCAATGTGCTGGGCATCGCCAGTCAGGGCGACGAGGAGTTGCCGACCGAGCTCTCGGACGAAGTGGAACAGCCGCTGCTGGACCTGCTGAACACCTACAACGAATTGAATGTCCGCAACGTGCTGGAAAGCTACCACGATGCCCAGCAGGCCCTGGATATGGCCATCAGTGCCTTCGCGGCCGGCTACATGCCGCTGGACCAACGCAGCACGGCCGAGAGCTTCTTCTGGGCGATTTGCCGCAAGATCTGCAAATTGGTCGATCAGCTGGAATTCGTTCCCGAGGAACTCGAGAAATTGAACGCCATGTTGGCCGAAACCTATTTTTGCAATTTCTCACTGTTTCAGTCGCTTCCCGACAGCTGGGCGATCAAACAGTTGTTTCCGGTGATGCCGATTCATCGCCTGAATGAAGAGCCAACCCAACGGGCGATCCTGGGAGATATCACGTGCGATTCCGACGGGAAGATCGATTCCTTCATCGACCGTCGCGGCGTCTGCAAGACGTTGCCGTTGCACGCCAGCAACGGCCAGCCGTACTATCTGGGCGTGTTCCTGCTGGGCGCGTACCAAGAGATCCTCGGCGACTTGCACAACTTGTTCGGCGATACCAACGCGGCTCATGTGAGTCTTTCGGACGAAGGCGAGTTTGTGATCGAGACGATTATCAAGGGCGACACGGTCACGGAGGTCTTGGACTACGTTCAGTTCAACAGTTCGGAGCTGCTTTCCCGCCTGCAGACGTCGGTTGAAATCGCCGTCCTGAAGAACCGGATCGGGCAGGAAGAGGCCGGTGTCTTCTTGAAACTGTACGAAGATGGCCTCCGAGGTTATACGTATTTGCAGTGAGCGATGGCCTGAGTCGCGATTTGGAACGTCTTCCGCGTGAGGCGGCCACGCGATCGCGGGGAGGGATGTTTTGATGATTTCGCTGGTCATGACCATCCTGGGACCGGATCGGCCGGGCGTCGTTGAATCGCTGGCCAAGCTGGTCAAGCAGGAAGGCGCCAATTGGCTCGAGAGTCGGATGGCTCACCTGGCCGGGCAATTCGCCGGGATCGTCCATGTCGAGGTTCCGGCCGAGCAGGCCGATGCGCTGATTGGGCTGCTGAGCACGCTCGATCGCCAGGGATTGACGGTGATCGTCCAAAAGGACACCGCCGCCGCCACGATCATCCCCCCGTTTGCGCCCTGCGACTCGAGCTGGTCGGCAACGATCGCCCGGGGATTGTGCACGAGGTCACGCGCGTGTTGGCCGAACACCGCGTCAATGTCGAAGCGTTCGAGACCGAATGCACCAGCGCCCCGATGTCCGGCGGCAAGCTGTTTCGCGCCTCGGCGCGGTTGCATCTCCCCCCAAATTTATCCGTGGGCGATCTGCAAGACGCACTCGAGCAGATCGCTCAGGACCTGATGGTGGACATCCGGCTCCACGAGTAACGCAGGCCCGGTGCAGATCCGAGACGGGTGGATTTCGACTGAGCGTCACGCGCCTCGCTTACGGGGCGCTGCGTCGCTGCTCGAGCAGCCACTGAAACACGGCCGGATTGGCGTAGGTTTCGGTCCAGGAGTCGTGGCCTGCCTCGGGATAGACTGTGAACTTCACGTTGCCGCCGGCCGCCTTCAACGCGTCGACCATGACCTCGGACCGGGCCAGGGGCACGGCGTTGTCTTTGGCACCGTGAAAAACCCACGTCGGTAGGCCTGAAATCGCGCCCACGCGTTCGGGATCGCCGCCGCCGCAGATCGGCATAATCGCCGCGTAGAGGTCGGGGAATTTGACCGCGGCGTCCCACGTTCCGAACCCGCCCATGCTGAGCCCGGTGAGGTAGATTCGCTGGCGATCGATCTTCAGGTCCGATGCGATTCGCCGAGTCAATTCGGCCACGGGCTCACCTTGCCACGAGAATCCTCTCGGGCACTGGGGCGCGACCATCACGAACGGAAATGACTGGCCGGCGGCGATCAACTTCGGCGGACCATGCACCTTCAGCTGTTCGAGGTCGTCACCTCGTTCCCCCGCACCATGCAAGAAGACGACCAACGGCCATTCGTCCTGTTGGTCATAGTCTGGCGGGAGGTAGAGCCAATACTTGAGCTTGACGCGCTGCTGAAATTCGACCTGGATCTCGTTGGCTTTCATCATGGACGAATTGTCCTGCGCCGCTGCCCCGCTTACCAGCAGGATCAAAATCGCCGCCGCCTTTACGCCTCGCATCGCTGATCTCCGGTTTGATTCGCCTGAGCCTGGTTGGATTGGTTGGGCCGAGCCCTGGCTGGGCCCTGAAGGTGTCCCAGTTTAACGGAGCGATCACTCGTCGTCATGTGAATTCCGCCGCTTCCCGTCCTGGGTGATCGTGACTTGCACAAGATGACACGGGGAGCGGATGCCGGCCCGCTCCCCGGGGTGGCGAATTCCGAGTAGGGGCGGGTCTTTATCCGATCTTAATGCGAATCCTCTATCTTGGCGGAGTGAGGTGTGCTCGGGAATTCAGTCACCAAGGGAGAGCAATGCCGGACTCACCGCGTTTTCCAGCCGACGATCCACTTGGGCCGAGCTTTACGACCGCCGTTGGACGGCCCATTTCCGGCTGGAAGCGGCATTGGATGACGCATGGCACCCAATGGCTGATTGCGGGAGGCGTTCTGCTGGCTGGGGTGGTGATTGCGGTCGTCTCTTGGGCGATCCGGGAGTCCGCGGATTTCTACGCCGCTGGGCCGTCGCGTCCCACCGTGATCGAACCCGCGGTCGTTTCGCCACCTGCGGTTTCACGGCTGGTTGCCGGTCCGATCAGCCTGGATATTCAAATGGGCAAGCTGGAGGAGGGCGAGCGGGTGATCGTGATCCGCGACGTGGTGAAGATCTTGCAGGATCGTCTCCAGTTGCGCGGATTTGAAGTCCTCGCTCGAGCACCGAACAAGCTGGTCATCTATTACCGGGAGGATCTGGGGCCGCCGATCGATGTTTTCCAGGAGACAAGCGATGGGAAGCAGAAATGGGTCAACACGATGCGACCCGTTGGCGTCTCCGTCAAGTTGGTACTGGAGCGGCCGCGGGAGCCGAACTGGGTCCTCGGCGAGTCGACGCGGAGCTCGTCGGGAAGGCCGGTCCGACTGGGAATTCACGAGAGCGGCACGCGGCTCAATTCGGCCCGCCGGAAGCTCTACCAGCAATCGTATCGGGCCAGCTTGGCTTATCTGGGACAGATCGAATTGCCCAGCCCTGCGTCGGCCTCGGCCAACTGAGACGTTCGGCCGCGGCGCCGAAGCGGCGCCCGAAAATGGCCACGCGAGCCGCCCCGATTGGCCTAGGGCGATCGGGGGCAGCTTGCTACAATTCCCGCCCACCGCATGTCCGCCTGGGCGGATGGACGCCGGGATGGACGTCCCTTGCGGGAGGTCGAAGTCGTTCCCGAACCGTCACCAATCAAGGACGAGAGAGCTGATGGGTCATCGCATTTTGCCGAGTGCCACGTTTCTGGTCGGTTGGTCGCTCGCCTGCTGGTCGCTGCCGTTCGCCCCGGCCTCGGCCCAGAGCGGCAATCCCTCCCGCACCTCATCACCCCAGGTCGCTCCGCGATCGACGCCCCCGCGCACCGCTCAGACTCAATTCAGCTCGCCCCAGAGCGGTCCAGGTCAGCGCGGCCCGGCTCCGCGCGGACCGGCTCAACCCCGCCTGAATCCGCCGCCGGCCAATGGCCGCGCTCCGGTGCCTGACGTCAGCAGGACTCCTCCCCCCACGCTCGGACCGAAGACGCCCCCGGGCTTCCCGTTGAGCCCGGAGAAGCAAGCCCGCGTGGACCAGATCCTGAAGTATTGGGAACATCATACCGAGCGAATCAAGACGCACGAGTGTGAGTTTGTGCGCGAGAATTTCGATTTCGTGTTCGGCTCGAAGGACACTCCCGCCACCGTCGATGTGGGAATTGTGCGCTACAAGGCTCCCGACAAGGGGCTGATGCGGGTCGAGCAAGTGTACAAGGTGAACGCCGAGGCGACCGACGAGAAGGACCGCTACGAGCAACAAGATGTCCAGTTCGGTGAGTACTGGGTCTGCGATGGATCATCGATCTTTCAGTTCGACTCGCGGACCAAGGTGCTGACCGAGACGAAGCTGCCGCCGGAGATGCGTGGGCAGTCGATTGGAGACGGGCCCCTGCCGTTCTTGTTTGGGGCGAAGGCGGAAAAGATGAAGCAGCGATATTGGATTCGAGAGGTGACGCCCGAGCAGAATCCGGACGGCGAGTACTTTCTTGAGGCCACGCCGCGGCGGCAGGAAGACGCGGCCAATTTTGACAAGATCCTGGTTCAGCTATCGCGCGAAGGGGACTACCTTTTTCCCAAGGCGATGCGGCTCTACAACAAGCAGGGCTACACGCAGTATCGCATGCGAAAGCACACGCCCAACGATCCGCGCCATCGGATCGCGGCGTTCTTGAAGTACTTCGTCAGTCCTTCGACACCCCAGGGCTGGACGAAGGTCGTGGAGGATTGGTCGGCCGAACCGAGCGATCCGCGGCAGGCCGCCACGCCGCCGCGCGGTCAGGGCGTGCCCCCCAAGAAACGTTGACCGGGTTCGGCAAGATACCCGCTGGCAAGCGGTGGGTTTCTGGCCTCTGGCATCACATCACCGCCCGCCGGGTCCCTCAGGCGACCCCGTGATCGCGCGGGCCGCTCATTTCACGTGACGTGAAAATCCACGCCGCGGCGACTCGACCGCGGCAGTCGGGCTCATCAGCCCCTCCGCGAACGCACCCCTGTCGGCGGACTGCCTCGGCCCTCTTCTTGGATTCCCTGCCGTCGGGCATCGGATGCGGGTGGAATCTCGCGCAGGAATCGCACCGAACGCGGTTGAGACGCGCGTCGACATACTGCAGAACCTGCTCCAGGCACTACAATGAGAAGTCCGGGGACTTTTGCGCTCGCGTGAATCGATCCGATGGACCCGGGTGGCTGGGAGGGATGGCAAGTTGGAGTCGCATCCGGGGCCCAGCACGGCGAATCTGGCAGAGGAACAAGATGTCACGAGGAAATCATGGCGTCCGGGAGAGACGAGCCGCGACCTGTGCGCGCGGTCTGTCGATCCTTGCGATCGCACTGCTTTGGCACGCGTCCGCTGTCCGAGTTGGAGCTCAAGTTGACCCGCCCGATGCGGCGCGCGTCGCGAGCGGGGACGCGGCGGATCCGCCGCGTGCCGTCGAACCGAAGCAATTTGGACGGCGGATCCGCGTTTCGCTACCGCTGACCGGATCTGACGATCAAGTGATCAAGCAGATTATTCAGCGGACTTTGGATCAGGCGCCTGCGAGCGGGCCGCGACCGATTATCATTTTGGAATTCTGGGCGCCGCCGGGAAGTGAGGGGGCGGGCAGCGAGTTCGAGCGCTCGCTGGCCTTGGCCCGTTTCTTGACCAGCCCGGCCCTGGAGCGTGCTCGAACCGTGGCCTATATCCCGAAGGCCGTGACGGGGCACGCCGTCCTGGTGGCGATCGCCTGTGAGCAGATCATCATGGACGTCGACGCGATTCTGGGGGACGCCGGGATCGGAGAAGTCAGCATCGGCCCCACGATGCGCGGTGGCTATACGGAAATCTCGCGCAGTCGACGGACCGTGCCGGAGGCGATCGCCCTGGGGATGCTCGACGCGAAGCTGGAGATCTCTCGCGTGTCGACGGCCGGCGGCGTGCTGTACGCCTGGCCCGAAGAACTCCAGCGTCTCGAAGCGCAAAGAGACGACGTTCAGGCGATCGATACGATCATTCCCGCAGGCCGCATGGGTCGCTTTCGCGGAGATGAACTACGGCGCATGGGCTTTGTCAGCTATTTGGCCGAGGATCCGCAGGAAGTGGCTGCGCTGCTGCAGTTGCCAGCCGATCAGCTGGAATTCGATCCGTCGGCGGGAGGCCAATGGCGCGCGATGCGGATCGAACTGAATGGCCCCGTCACGCCCTCGGCGGTCGAGCGAATCATGCGGACGATTCAGCAGCAGCGCGAAACGCGCAAGGTGAACTTTATTTGCGTTCAGATTGGCAGCCCGGGCGGTTCGGCGTCGGACAGTGTCCGGTTGGCGAATTTTCTGGCCGACCTGGATCCTGCCCAGGTACGTACGGTGGCTTACGTGCCGGAGGAAGCAAGGTCGGACGCGGCGATTGTGGCCTTTGCCTGCGATCATTGGATCGTGAGACCCAATGCCGTCCTCGGGGGTGGTGGCGCCGTTCGGATATCGGCCAGCGCAGCGGACGACCTGCGCACGCCGATCCAGCAAATCGCTCGACGAAAGGCCCGGAATTGGTCGTTGGTCACGGCCATGCTGGACCCTCGCCTCGCCGTTTTCCGGTACACGCAGGCGGGGACCGACCAGGAGAAATATCTGAGTGTCGAAGAGTATGCCGAAACGTACGCGGCCGGCGAGATTGAGGCGGGAGCGAGCGGGGAGGAGGGCCAAGCGGAAGTCGTGGCCGGGGCCTGGGAAAAGCAGGACGAAATAAGTACGCCCGATAAGGAACTTCAAATCGACGGCCGCCAGGCCGCGGTGTTGGGTTTGGCGCGGTTCGTGGTCGACAACCTCGGCCAATTGCAGCAGCTCTACCAGTTACCCGAAGCGCCGCCCTTGATCGGTCCGAACTGGGCCTTTGACTTCGTCGACGCGCTTGCCTCGCCCCAGTTGGCCGGGCTGTTGCTGTTCATCGGTGGGTTTGCCCTGATCGCGGAATTGTCATCGCCGGGAATCGGCATTGGTGGATTCTTGTCAGCCGTTTGCTTCGTGCTGTACTTCTGGAGTAACTTTCTGCACGGCACGGCCGAGGTGCTGGAGATCTTGATCTTCCTGACGGGCCTGGGATGCGTGCTGGTCGAAATCTTCGTAATCCCGGGATTCGGGATTTTCGGGCTGGGTGGCGGCGCGTTGGTGATCGCCGCGCTGGTGCTCGCCAGCCAAACGTTCATCGTGCCCGGCAACGACTATCAATTTCAGCAGCAATCCCGCCGCTGATGACCGTCACGATGGCCGGTGTCGGCGTTTTGACGGGACTGGTCGTCCTGCGAAAATACATGCACCGGCTGCCGGTCCTGGGACGCGTGATGTTGCTGCCGCCCGAGGGCGCCGAACTGCATGAGCAGGCTCGCCGCGAAGCGATCGTTGACTATAACGAGCTGATCGGCCAGACGGGCCTGGCCCGCTCGCAGCTCACGCCCTCCGGCAAGGCCGTTTTCGGACAGCGGGTCGTGGATGTGATTAGCGAAGGGGAGTTGATCGAAAGAGGAGCTCCGGTGCTCGTGGTGGAGGCAATCGGCAATCGAGTCGTCGTGCGACGTGCTGGTGAGTCCTAAGGTGAGACCACGCCGGTGTGCTGCGGCGACGGCGAGAGTCGACATCGGATTTCGGATTGCCGCGGTTGATTTTCGCATCCCGCAACATCCGCAGCTTGGAAATGAGTTGTCCGACGTGGTTGAACCCGGAACAAGGAACGTGAGATGGCACCGCTGTATTGGCCCTTGATGCTGCTCTTGGCGGCGGTTGTCTTGTTGATCTTCGAAGTGTTCATTCCATCGGGCGGTGTGCTCGGCATCTTGTCGGGTCTGGCCTTTGCGATTTCGATCGGGACGGCGTTTGCTTACGGCGGCCTGAAGCTGGGAACGGCGTTCATGGCGGGCACGTCGATCCTGGTTCCCGTGCTGCTGTACCTGGCAGTTCAGTGGTGGCCCAAGACACCGATTGGCAAACGGATCTTAATCCAGCCTCCCGACGAGTCGCAGTTGATTTCGACGGCTCGCCGTGAGCGGCAACAGTGGCTGGGCCAGGTCGGCGTGGCCCTGACGGCGCTGTTGCCGTCCGGTGCGATCCGGATTGGCTCGAAAACGCTGGACGCGATCAGCGACGGGATGACCATTGAAAAGGGAACGCCCGTGGAAGTGATTGCGGTGCGCGGTAACCATATTGTCGTTCGCCCGTCAGCGACGCCCAGTCGTACGTCGCCGGCCTCGGTGATCTCGGATCGTCCTTTGGACCGTGCTGTTCCCGATCCATTCGACGACTCGTTATCTTGACAACCCCGGTTGGGTGCGATACCAAGGCGCTCAAGCTGCTTCGCTGTTCCGCATTAAGGAAGATCCTCCATGTCGCTCTCGTCGTCTTGCCTGCTCGCCCAGAACATCATTCCGCCTGGGGTCTGGACCGTTTTGCTCGTGTTCATGATCGTCATCGGACTGGTGGTGTTCGCGGTGTTCGCACGATTCTTTCGGCTTTGGATCCAATGTGTCACGACGGGGGCGGGGATCACGATTTTCGATCTGCTCGGGATGTCGTTTCGCCGCGTCAATTCGGCTTTAGTGGTGCGCTCGAAGATCATGGCGGTGCAAGCGGGGTTGGACGAGTCGACAACGGGGATCACCGGCAAGGCATTGGAAGCGCATTATCTGGCGGGCGGCAATGTGCCGCAGGTCATCCGCGCGATGATCGCAGCCAACAAGGCCAAGACGATCCGCTTGGCGTTTCAGGATGCGACGGCGATCGACCTGGCCGGACGCGATGTGCTGGAAGCGGTCCAGACCAGTGTTTATCCGAAGGTGATCGACTGCCCGGCCAAAGGATCGTCGCGTCCGACGCTCGATGCCGTGGCGAAGGATGGAATTCAGCTGAAGGTGAAGGCGCGGGTCACGGTTCGAGCCAACTTGGAACGCTTGATCGGCGGGGCGACGGAAGAGACGATTGTGGCTCGCGTCGGGGAAGGAATCGTCAGCGCGATTGGTTCCGCGACCGCTCATAAACACGTGTTGGAAAACCCGGACATGATCTCCAAGGCCGTCTTGGCCAAACGGCTGGATGCGCAGACCGCCTTCGAAATTGTCTCGATCGATATCGCCGACATCGATGTTGGTGACAACATTGGGGCGCGTCTGCAAGCGGACCAGGCCGAGGCCGACACGCGGGTGGCTCGGGCACGCGCCGAGGGTCGCCGCGCGATGGCCGCCGCGGCGGAGCAAGAAAAGTTGGCGGAAATCGAAGAAAGCCGAGCGAAATTAGTGGAGGCTGAGGCGGAAGTTCCGAAGGCAATGGCTGAGTCGTTCCGCAGCGGCCGGCTGGGAATTCTGGACTACTACCAAATGCGAAATGTCCAAGCCGACACCGAAATGAGGACGTCCATTGCGCTCAGCGGCTCGGCGAATCGTGCACCTCGCGTTCCCCAGAACAATTAAGCGGCCAATGGTTACGGCCCGGCCGCGACGGCCCTTCGTTCGGGTCGTCCCCAGGGAGTGCTTGCCATCCGACCCTCCCGCTAACCGCGAGGGGCCAACCCCACACGTGCTCGTTCCCCGCGGGCCGCTGTTCATGGAGTCGCCCGATGCCTGCCCCACAACCGATTTTGGCTGCTGTCGATTGGATTCAGATCGTAATCTTCCTGTTCATTGTGATCAGTTCGCTGGTCGGCCAGGTCGTGAAAGCCTTTCAAGATCGCAAGAAAGGACAGGCACCCCGAAGGCCGCTCAAGCCTCCCGTTCCACCCGCACCCGACGTGGCGGTAGGCGGACGACCTCAACCGGTTCGGCCAGCACCTCCCAAGAAGCGCCCCTTGGAAGAAGAAATCGAGGCGTTTCTGCGCGGCGTGACATCCGAAAAGGCGCCCTCCAAGCCGCCGACTCAAGTCGCCAAATCGAATCGGCCCCCGGTTCGCGCCGAGGTAAAACCGCGTCCGCCAGCCCCACGTCGCCGACCGTCGCCCGCGACCTCCGGTTCGGACTTTCCGTCGGGTGAAAATGTCGAGCAGCATGTTCGCAAACATTTGATCCAAGGCGGCTTGCAGCAGCGCGATTCTCACCTGGGCGAGTTGATCGGACAATCCGATGAACGGATCGAGAGTCACCTGAAGGATGTTTTCGATCACGGCGTGGGACAACTCGACCGACAACCGACCGGAGGCCGGATCGCGGAGGGAACGGACGCTGCGGCGTGGGACGAGCGGACGGGCGCAGTGAGCCCGCTTGCCACCCAATTGCATCAGATGTTGGCGAACCCGGAGGGATTGAGGTCGGCGATCGTGTTGGCCGAGATCTTGCGTCGGCCCGGCACCTAGTCTCCAGCCGCACGACGATGCGCCCGTCGGGCCCCCTGACCGGGCGCCGAGCAACCCCGCACCCAAGCACCCTTGCTCCCAAGCACCCTTGCACCCAAGCACCCTTGCACCCAAGCGAATCTGAAACCCTGACGAAATGGAACCTGGGACGAGCTGCCATGAAACTTGAAGTTGCCAGACCCGGAACGACGCGGATCGGTTGGATTGGGACGGGCGTGATGGGCGCGTCGATGTGCGGTCACTTGATCCGGGCTGGATTTCCGGCGACCGTCTTTAATCGAACGCGGGCCAAGGCAGAGCCGCTTCTGGAGCAGGGCGCCGGCTGGGCGGACACGCCGCGTGCGGTGGCCGAACAAAGCGAAGTCGTTTTTACGATTGTGGGTTTTCCCTGCGATGTGCGCGAGGTGATTCTGGGGGACCAGGGGGTCCTGTCCGGATGCCGACCCGGATCGATTGTGGTGGACATGACGACGAGCGAGCCGTCGCTGGCGGGCGAGATTGCCGAGCGCGCGGCGGCTCAGCACGTCGCCAGCATCGACGCGCCGGTTTCGGGCGGAGACGTGGGGGCTCGCGAGGCGCGGCTCTCCATCATGGTCGGCGGTGCGCCGGAAGCGGTTCAAGCGGTGATGCCTTGCTTTGAGGTGATGGGCAAGACGATCGTGCACCAGGGGCAGCCCGGTGCCGGCCAGCACACGAAAATGGTCAATCAGACGTTGATTGCCAGCTACATGGTGGGCGTTTGCGAGGCGCTGCTGTACGCGTACCGAGCCAAGTTGGACCTGGAAACAGTGCTGCAATCGGTCGCCTCCGGTGCGGCGGCCAGTTGGTCGCTTTCCAATCTCGCCCCGCGGATCATTCGCAACGATTTTGATCCCGGCTTCTTCGTCGAGCACTTCATTAAGGATATGGGGATTGCGTTGGACGAGGCCCGCCGCATGGACCTCGCCTTGCCCGGCCTGGCGCTCGCCCACCAGCTCTATATTGCCCTTAAGGCGCAGGGTGGAGGTCGCCTGGGCACGCAGGCCCTCGAGTTGGCGCTGGCTCGGCTTTCTAACCTGGATTGGGTGGACCGCGCGGCCACCGGCTCCCGTCCCTAAAGGCGGTTGAATCCCTCGGCGTCTCCGCATCGATTCACGAAGTCGATCTTTCGCAGCGGTTGCAGTTTGACAACGTCGTTGCTTGGGTGCAATCTTCCGTGGACGACGGACACGGCCATCGGTGGCTTGGGTAATCGATCGCGGTGATGAACCCCGAAGTTGCCCCGCATTCTCGGCAGGTTCGCGTTCCCGTGTGTTCAGGACGACAACACAGCCCCGTGTTGGGCGGGAATTCTGGGTAAGGTGCCGAAATGTTCGATCACGATGAATTGTTGGAAGTAGCCCCGGCGCAGACGATCGAAGTGGATCGGCAGCGGATTCTGGCGATCGACGACGATCGCGATCAGGTCGAAACGATGGCCTATGCGCTGCGACGGCAGGGATTCGATGTCCTCACGGCCCATTCCATTCAGGCCGGACGAATGGCGGTCGACGTTTATCGACCCCATTTGATTATCTTGGACATTCGACTCCCCGACGGTTGTGGGCTGGAGCTTTGCCAAGATCTGGCCGACGACACCGCACGCTGCCATATCCCCGTGATTGTCCTCAGCGGGATGGAGCGTTCGGGGGTCGTTCGCCAGGCCCGGGCCGCCGGCTGCCACTTCTTTCTGCGCAAGCCGTATGACCCCAATGCCCTGCTGCTGTTGGCCGAAAATGCGATCGGTCGTGAGAGCGTCTGGTAGGGTCTGGCTGGTAGGGTCTGGCTTCGGCGACATAGGTCCCTTGGCCGCCAAGGATCCTGCGCGGAGCCAAGGGGGGAAGTCGCGGCCGAAATCCGATGCCCGCCACGCGACGTGTCCCAGGCCGAGAAGTTGTCACCTCTTCACCCGTTCGGGAGTTCTGCCGATGCCGATGCCGATGCCAGTGAGTGCGCCTCGGCCGCTCCTGACTTTGCCCCCAAGCTCGGTTGGCGGCGTGATGGCGGTTTGGTATAGTGAGCGATTCGCAAGGGTCGTTTGCGCTTCGTCTACGGACATTCAGCTTGTGGGGATTGCCGGTGGGAACCAAGAAAACGGGAAAAGGTCGACGGAA
This sequence comes from uncultured Planctomycetales bacterium, assembly GCA_963826795.1. Classification (GTDB taxonomy): domain Bacteria; phylum Planctomycetota; class Planctomycetia; order Pirellulales; family Pirellulaceae; genus CAWGYT01. The sequence continues at coordinate 522,187 of CAWGYT010000004.1, forward strand.
GATTGGTCGGAAGAAGCGTCGCATGAGAGCCAAGATTCGCCACCGCAAGAAATAGCGACCTCCCCAAGGCGGGTATCCTCCGCCTTTCACGCCTGGGTCCTGGTTCAGCTCAAGCCGACGGGATCGCCTCGGCCGAACTATCAGGGGCCGAAGTATCAGGGGCCGAAGTATCAGGGGCCGAACGCGCAGGGGCCGAACGCGCAGCGGCCAATTGGTCTCGGGCGAACTTGGCACGAGCCAGCTGACCGCGGACCCACGTTTCCCGGGACGGCATTCTCTGGTCGGCCGCGCGTCCCTCGCCTTGGGCGGCCCCTCCGTGGGTGTGCGCGGTTAGGTGAGGGGCACTCGGGTCGGCGGTCGCCTGAAGGCCGTCGCGACGCGGGGAAGGAGCGGCATGGCGGGGCGTAGGCGAAACTCGCAGCAGCAACCGATGCAGATCAAGCGGGCCGAGGCTCCGATCGACATCCATCGCGACGAGTTCGGGGTGCCGCACATTCAGGCTGTCAGCTGGCTCGACGCGCTGTTTGCACTCGGCTACATGCACGCCCGCGACCGAGTCACTCAGGTTCTTTTTTCGCGCACGATCGCCAGTGGCCGCGCGGCAGAGCGCATCGCGGATCGCCCGCAGCTGATTGAGACGGACCGCTTCTTTCGCCGGGTCGGTTTGCACCTGAACCTGGAAGCGGAGGTGGAGGCGCTGGACGACGTGCTGCGCGAGCAGATTGAGACTTACTGTGCAGGCGTGGATCTGGGAATTCAGGCGGCGGGACGGTCGCTGCCGATGTGGGCCACGGGGTTTCGGCCCGAGCCCTGGGACGTCCGCGCGGTGCTGTTGGTCGGCAAATTGCTCGCCTTCGGCGGCCTGGCGGTCAGCCAGATGCAGAACGAACGTCTCTTGATCGAGCTGATTCACGCGGGGGCCAACGAGTCGGCGTTGCGGACGCTGTTTCATCCCCGGCTGGAGGGCGTCGATTTTGAATTGCTGCGTCAGGTCCGCATGTCGAACCAGCTCTCGGACGAGGCACTGGATCTGCTGACCGATTTGCCGCGTTTGGCGGGTAGCAATGCGTGGGCCGTCAGTCCCGGACGGAGTGCCTCCGGGCACGCACTGATCGCGTCGGATCCGCACCTCGAGATCAATCGGCTCCCGGCGATCTGGTACGAGGCAGTGCTGCGCTGGGGCGACAGCTACGTGATGGGCGCGACACTGCCCGGCTGTCCCCTGTTCGCCGTTGCCCGCACCGAGAAGCTGGCCTGGGGCGTGACCTACATGAAGGGCGATACGATCGATTTCCTGATCGAGGACTGTCGTCAGGACGAGGCAGGAACTTGGCAGTATCGCCGCGGCACCGAGTGGTTCGATTTTCGTCGCCGTGCCGAACCGATTGGCCACAAGGGTTCGGAACCGGAGACCATGTTCGTCTACGAGAACGATCAGGGAGTCCTGGACGGCGACCCCGATCAGATGGGGCCCGGGTACTGCCTCTCATTTCTGTGGACCGGCAGTCTTGGCGGCAGCGGTCGAGCGATCGGTACCTGGCTGGAAATCTGTGCGGCCGAAAACGTCGCGCACGCGATGCGGGTCGCGCGCGATTGTCCGCAACCGACCCTCTGTTTTGTGTTTGCCGACGTGGAGGGACATATTGGGATGCAGTCCTGCGGGCGATTTCCCAAACGCAGCCAACCGAACCAGGGACTGGTGCCGCTGCCGGCCTGGGATCCCCAGAATCATTGGCAGGGGATCCTCTCGAGTCATTGGCTGCCTCGGGTCTACGATCCGCCGGATGGCTTTGTGGCCACCGCCAACGAAGTTCAAAACCCGCTCAACGGACCCTTGCTGGTCACCCAGTTCCTGCCCGACTATCGAAAGCGGCGGATCGACGAGCGGCTAAGCGAGCTGCCACGGGCCACGCTGTTGGATATGCAGGCCTTGCAGCATGACCTCGTCAGCCTGCAGGCCCGCGATTTGTTGGAGGTCTTTCTGCCGCATCTGCCCGACGGAGAGCTGAAACAGCGGCTCGAAAATTGGGATTGTCGCTATGACGTGGCGAGCCGAGAGGCCTCACTTTTCCAGCGGCTGTACGTCAATGTGATCATGGAGGTCGTCGGGCACGAGGAAGTGTTGGGGTGGCGTCGAGCCGTCTACCTTTGTACCCGAGCTGGCTATTCCACGATGGTCTTGGCCGCGATCGACCACCAGCTGCGGAACAAGCATTCGCGCTGGTGGCGTGAACGCGATCGCGGCGAGCTGATTCGGCGTGCCGCGGGGCGACTGGACGATTCGCAGGACGTGCCTTGGAGCGAGAAGAACAATTTCCAGTTCATCAATCGCTTTGTGTCCCAGGGCCGAGTCGGCCGATTGCTGGGCTACGAGACGAATCGGATTCCGATGCCGGGCTGCCACGCGACTCCATTTCAAGGGCACGTGCTGCGAACCGCGATGCACGAGCAGACCTTTGCCCCGTCCTATCACTTTGTCGCCGATCTGGGAACGGACGAGGCCTGGACCAATCTGCCGGGCGGTCCCAGCGAGAGTCCCTTTTCACGCTGGTATCGCAGCGACCTCGAACGCTGGCAGAAGGGCGAGTACAAACGGCTCGGGCCCGTTCGGACCGGGCCTAATCCCACCACCACTGGCCGTCGGCCAAGTTCTTGACCTCGACCGCCTCGTGCGCGGCCGCGACGGTCCCGTCGGCGTCAGGCTGGATCGACTCGGCCGACAGCGCCTGCAGCGGATTGATATGGACACCGCCGCCGATAGGCGTCATCAGCCGATTGCCCTTCCAGATCGCGTTGACGGCGGTATCGACCTGTTTGGGGGCCATGTAGATTTCCACCGGCACCACCTTTTCATTACCGAACACTTCCATCGACCAGCCGGCCTGTCCATAGAAGTCTTGCTGTTGGATGTAGGCCGCCGCAATCAACATATCGATCAGATTTCGCAGCTGGGCGTAGACGGGCATTTTGAGGGCCAGTTGGGGATAGGCACGCGTGAACGATTCCACAAACTGTTTGCTGGCCCCGTCAACGCGACCGTTCGCCTGCCGCGTGCCATCGGAACGCACCAGCTCGTTCGCGCCCACGAGCTTGACTCCTTCTCCGATCAACTCGACTGCCATCCCGTCGTCGCTCACTCGCAGCGACTCGTATTCCGGCACGAAATACCAACGCTGCAGGGCGTTACGCGAGACGCTGCTGGGGTTGGCTCGCGACACGTAACTGTTGATTTTTACGGGCGGATTCTCGAGACCAATCCCAATCAGCTTCATGCGATAGTCCGCTTCGACCAAGACATTCGCAAAGTGCGTATTCGGCGAGATGCCATTGATCGTGACGTTTTGCAGGCCAAGACTCTTCTGCAACCCGCTGACGATCCGCGCCGTATCGGCGGGAACGGCACGGCTGCCAAACTGAAGCAGGAATTGCTGCATCCGCTGCAAACCTTCCTGGGTGGGATCGATCGAGCAGCCGACGGTGCCGACTTTCTTGCCATCCGGTCCGAACGCGCGGAGGGCCACGATCAGGTCTTCCAACTGCAAGACGGAACGGCCGCTCACAATTCCGACCGGTCGCGCCAAGGCGTCCAGCATGAATCCTTCGGCGGGGCCGGCGATCACGATGTCATGCGATTCCGGATAGAAAAACACGTACTGGATCGAGGTCAATCCGGCCAGATAAAGCATTTCATCCGTCGGGCGTTGTCCCTCGGCGAGCCCCTGAGCCAAGGCGGCCTCGAGGCGATTCAGTGAGACTTTCCGCAATTCCGTGGGTCGGGCCAATTCTCGACCCAGCGCGGCAACCGCCTCACGGCGGCGCTGACGGTCCAACGCACCCGTCGGATCCACTTCCCGCTTGATGCTCAAGACCCCCGCCGCGTCAACGACCACGCCCGCGCCGGGTAGATTGCCCACGATCGCCACCGTGTCCGTTCCATCCGTGGGGGGGTTCGGGTCTGGCTCGGGCAGATTGGCCTGAGCGAACGACCGGCCCGCGAACAGACTCACGAACAGAGCCATCGTGACGAAATGAAACCAACCGCGATCATGGGATCGGTCCATGGAGCGACCTCGTGTTTTGCAGAAAGAACCCCTGATCCGAGCCGACAGAGACACGCCGTGCTTCGGGACCCGAATGGCGTCAGCTTGGTCGGGGAAGGCGATGCGTCAGCGCAAACCCAGCACGATCTTGATCTTAATTACGAATCGGTGGAAAAGCAAGCAAGCTGGGAGATCTGGTGGTCTGGGGTTTACCGAACCTGGAGTCGGCCTCAATTCGCCCGGCAATTCGCCCGGCAGTTCGCCCGGTAATTCGCCCGGCGGCCACTCGGGGTCAATAGGAACCCGCCCGGGCGCCGTTTCGGGTGGGGGGGCGCCTGCGTTGGCCACCGATTTGCGTGGTCAGCAGCCGAACGTTGCCCGGTCCGACCAGTTCTTCGAGTCGTCGGCGCAGTTCGGCGTTGACCTCGATCCGTAAATTGCCAGCTCGCAGCTGCACGCGGCTGCCGTCGTCCAGGCAAAGCACAAGCTGAACTTCGGAGTCACCGGGGTATCCCCGCAGGATTTCCCGCAGCTGGGTCAGCCCCTGTTCGCCGTGCTCCAGTTCGTGAACTCGAACCGCCACGCCTCGCGTGTAGCGGGCGTCGAGTTGATCGATGGGGATCAGTTCGTTCACGATCAGGTTGGCTTCGTCACTTCCACCGCGACGATCGATCGCGCCCCGAACGGCCACCACGGCGTCGGCCTGAACCAGCTCGCCACAGACGGCGAAATCGTCCGGCCAGAGGATACAGCGAATCGCTCCGTGGACATCTTCCAAATCGAAATTGGCATAGCGAGTGGCGGTATTTCCGGGCCTTGCGTTGCGCACGTGGGCCAGCTTGATCGCGGCCAGCATGCCTCCAAGGGTCACTTCGGTGCGATCGGGCAGGTCGGCCAAATCGGCCGTCGTGTGGCTACAGAACGTCTCGAACGCCGCCTGGTGTTCAGCGAGCGGATGGCTGGTGAGATAGAAGCCCAAGACCTCCTTTTCCATCAGCAGTTTTTCGCGTTCGGGGGTTTCCGGCACGTGGGGCAGGGCGACGACCGGAGTGACACCGGAAATTTCCTCGAGGTCGCCAAAGAGGCTTTTTTGACCGGAGCGTTTGTCGGCCAGGGCGGCGGCACCGGCTTGGATCGCGCGTTCCAGGATTGCCATGAGTTGTTCGCGGCGGGCTCCGAATGAATCCATCGCGCCGGCCTTGATCAGGGTTTCGATGGTGGCGCGATTACAGGAACCGGGATCCACACGTTCGCAGAAGTCGAACAGGTCGCGGAAGGGCCCCTCCGCCTTCCGTGCGGCCGCGATCGCATCGGCGGCGCCGCCCCCGCAGCCTTTGATGGCCGAGAGCGCGAAAAAGATCTTGCCTTCGGACACCGAGAAATCGACGTCGCTGTGGTTCACATCGGGCGGGACCACGTGAATCCCCATCCGCTCGCAGTCTTCCATGTGTTCGACCAGCGAATCCTTCTTTTTGAAGTTGCGGCCGGGAATGTCGCCCGACAGCAACGCCGCCATGAACTCGACGGGGTAATGGGTTTTCAGATAGGCGGTCTGGTAGGCAATCAGGGCGTAGGCCGTGCTGTGGGATTTGTTGAAGCCGTAGCCGGCGAACTTGACGATCAGATTCCAGATCTCTTCGGCATCCTTTTGGCCCAGTCCGTTGGCCACGGAGCCTTCGATGAATTTCTCGTAGTTCGCGGCGATCAGCGATTCCTTTTTCTTGCTGATGGCCTTGATGCAGGTGTAGGCCTTCGCCAATTGAATTCCGCCCAGGCGATTCAAAATCCGCATCACCTGTTCCTGGTAAACCATCACCCCGTGCGTTTCTTCCAGGATCTGCTTCAAGACGGGGTGTTTGTATTCGGCGGCCTTCCGGCCATGCTTGACGGCCACATAGTCGTCGACCATGCCGCCTTCCAGCGGCCCCGGACGATAGAGGGCATTGGTCGCGATGATGTCGTGGAAATGGTCCGGTTTCATCCGCTGCAGCAGATCGCGAATTCCGCCACTTTCCAGCTGAAAAACGCCTTTTGTTTCGCCCCGTTGCAAGAGGGCGAAGGTGGGCTGATCGTCGAGGGGAAACTTGAGCGGATCGACTTCGGTGCCGGTCGTTTGTCGGATGATATCGACTGCCTTTCGCAGAATCGTCAGGTTCCGCAGTCCGAGGAAGTCCATCTTCAACAATCCGGCCGCTTCCACATCGCCCATCGACCACTGCGTAATGATGTCGTCCTTGCCGGAGACGCGGCAAAGTGGCACGTATTCCGTCAGCGGCTTGTCCGCGATCACCACGGCCGCGGCGTGCGTTCCGACGTTGCGGGCCAAGCCTTCGATGCGTTGAGCCAGATCCAGCAGCTCGCGGATCTCGGCGTCGGATTCGTAGGTCGAGCGAAGGTCTTCGCTTTTTGCGAGGGCTTTTTCCAACGTGATCCCGAGTTCTTCGGGCACCATGTTGGTCACCTCGTTCACGCGACCCAGCGGAATCCCAAGTGCTCGACCGACGTCCTTGATTGCCGCCCGCGCGGCGAGGGTTCCAAACGTTCCGATCTGGGCGACGTTATCCTCGCCGTATTTCTCTTTCACGTACCGCATCACGTCGGCGCGGCGTTCTTTGCAGAAGTCGATATCGATATCGGGCGCTTCCAATCGGCTCTCGTCCAAGAACCGTTCGAACAGCAGGTCGTAGCGAATGGGGCAAACGTGGCTCAAATACAGCGCGTAACAAACCAGGGCCCCGACACCGCTTCCGCGGGCCGTGGCGGGCACTCCCATTTCGCGGCGCCTGACGCACGAAGTCCCACACGATCAGAAAATAGTTGGGAAACCCCAGTTTGTTGATGACGTACAACTCGCGTTCCAGCCGATCCAGGACGACCTGCGACAATTCGCCGCCCGGCAGCATCTGCTCGTCGCCCGCGTAGCGTTCCTTCAGCCCCTGCACGCAAATCTCGCGCAGATATTCCTCGGTCGTCTTGCCCGCGGGGAGCGGCGAGTAGGTGGGGAAGTGCCGTTTGCCGAGTTCCAAGTCAATGTCGACCGAGTCCGCAATTTCCTGGCTGCGTGCCACCGCCTCGCCGTGATCCGGAAAGGCGGCGTACATCTCGGCGGGACTGCGCAGGAAATACTCGTTGCCATCCATCCGCATGCGGCTGGTATCGGTCCGGAACCGGCCGGTATTGATGCACAGCATCACGTCCTGCGCCTCGGCGTCCTCGCGGTCCACGTAGTGGCGCGTCACTGGTCGCCACGAGTGGCAACCCCATGCGCTCGGCGACGCGCAACGAGCCCTCCATGGCCAACTGCTGGATCTGGACACCATTGTTTTGGATTTCGATGAAGTACCGGTCACCAAAGACTTGCTGAAACCAGCCGGCGATCCCAAACGACTCGGCCAACTCCTCGTCGGACGACATCCCGCCCTTGAGTAACTGCGCGACTCAATTCACCCGACACACAACCGCTCAGACAGATAATCCCTTCCTGGTGGGCGGCCAGCAATTCCTTGTCGATTCGCGGCTTGAAATAGAACCCCTCCAGATAAGCCGCCGAAGCCAGCTTGATCAGGTTGTTGAATCCGGTTCGGTTCTGGGCCAACAGCGTGAGATGATAACTGGCCTCCTTCATCCGCCCCGCGTCTTTCTGAAATCGACTGCCGGGAGCGATGTAGGCCTCGTAGCCAATGATCGGATTCAGACTCGCCGCCTTGGCCTTGCGGTAAAACTCGAGCGCTCCGTGCAGATTCCCGTGATCCGTAATTGCCAGCGCATTCATGCCCCGCTCCTGGGCGCGCTTGACCAGCTTGTCGATCGAGCCGGCGCCGTCGAGCAGGCTGTAGTGCGTGTGGCAGTGAAGATGAACAAACGGCCGGTCAGTCATCAGCGTGGCTCCATCCGGGTACGGATCAGGTCAGTCGGGGAACGACCTGGATTTTAGAACGGTTCAGAACTTGCGATCAACGGCCCGCCGTCGAGCCGCTTTCATTACGCACGCAATTCCTTTGCTTTTCGCCAGTCGAGGACCGAGAATGGCCAGTCGATGCCCCGATGGGTGGTCAGAGAAGGCACTGCGAACTGGTTTTCGGGAGGCAAGACAATGTGGTTCAAATTTTGCGGTGGTGTGGCAATCGGGTGGGCACTCGCAAACGGCGTCCACGCCGCCATCCTGCCAGGCAATTTTCTGCCGAATCCGAGCGTCGAGGACGACGAGGACTTTGACGGAATTCCCGATGGCTGGTTGCTGGGCGGAAATGATCCCTCGGGCGACATCTGGGATGATTCCAACCCGGTGAGCGGCACCCGTAACTTGTTTCTGCTTGATACCGGCGACAGCAATTACACCAGCTGGTACACGACCGTCGACATTCCCACCGACGCCGAAGAACTGCAGTTCCAGTGGACCTGGCTATATGAGTTGACCAGCGACAATCCCAGTGACGAATTCCGGATGTCCATCGCTTGGCGGTCGGAAGGTACCGACATCGCTTACAACCACGTCGTCGTCCGGGACGACCAGCCCGAATATGTCACGGAAGAGTACTTCTTTGATGTCCCGCCAGACGCGGACGCGATTCGGCTGGAGTTCGTGACGGCGGGCCCCGGCTTGGAAACCGGCTACATGTCGGTCGACGACATCTCGATTGCCGTGCCGGGATCCTTCCTGCCGGGAGATTTCAACGGCGACCAGGCGGTCGATGCCGCCGATATCGACCTGTTGACCGTCGCCGTGCTCGAAAACAGCACCGATTTGCTCTACGACGCCAACGGTGATTTGACAGTCAACGACGACGACCGCGTGTTTTGGGTGGACGAGATCAAACGGACCTACGTGGGCGATTCGGATTTGGATGGCGAATTCAATAGCACCGACATGGTGACGGTGTTTCAGGAAGGCGAGTACGAGGACGATCAGCCCGAGAACTCCACCTGGGGCAGCGGCGACTGGAATGGGGACCTGGAGTTCGACAGCGGCGATTTTGTGACCGCCTTTCAGGCAGGGGGCTATGAAATCGGGCCGCGTCAGGCGGTCCAGGCCGTGCCGGAACCAGCCGGTGGACTGATCTTCGGCTTGGCCAGCATGCTCCTGGCCGTGCGGCGGCGACGCTGAGCCCGCCGTCGAGCCGAATCGTGCCGAACAGGATTGCGTCGAGCCCCGCGGTCCTCAATGAGAAAAAGCCGCCCTCTTCCATTGGAAGGGGCGGCTTGAGGTGCCTTGCGTTGGGGGTTGGGGTTGGGGGTTCGGCTCGGCGGGAGCCTCGCCCTCCCGGTTAATTTCCTCCCGGTTAGTGTCCTCCCGGTGAGTGCCCTCCCGGTTGCGATGTTTAGCGAGTGCGACGAACGGGCGGGCGGCGGCCACCCAAGGTGACGGGGCCTTGGTTCTGAGGCGATTGGGAAGGGTTGAAGCCGGGATTTGAAGTGCGATTGTTGCGACTCGCCTCTGAGTTCCCTCCCTGGAAGCCGTTGCGGTTCCGGTTGGTTTGAGTGGAGTAGACCGGGTTCGTGTTCTGCGGGTCCGTTTGGGCCACGACCCACTGGATTCCTCCCGTGTTCCGGTCGACCACCTTCATCTCGAGGTATCCCTGTGAGTTCTGAATTGCGGCGATCAGATCCTCACGCGAATCCATCGGAGTGCCGTTCGCGTCCAGAATGATGTCCCCCGGCTCGAGGCCGGCGTGAAAGGCTGGCGAATTCGGGACGATTTGATTGATTCGCTGACCGTAGACCGTCGATCCGTAGCCGGGCGCAACTCGGGTCTGGTAGCCGCCCGAGGCCGCCACCGGACCGATTCCTCCCTGGTTTTCGACCGGAACGGTCGACGTGTAGACGCCCAGGAAGTAAGACCCGAAGCTCGGGCTGGGGGTCGGGCACACCGGGGGGTGAGGGCATGGCTTCGTTGTCGGAAACGGCCAGGTGATGGGCGGCACAGGGAAGTTTTTGCCGCCGAATTGGGCGCGGGCGGGCGTGGCAACGCAGAGGGCCAGTGCAGCGGAGAGGGCGAGGGTGGTGAGCAATTGGGTCTTCATCGCAAGTTCCTTAAGGGGCTGGTAGAATCGGGTCGGTTTCAGATCACGTTGGACACGTCTCGTCGTGTCTCTGTTACGCCTTGCGGGAAGGGGGCCGAATCGGGGACACTCGAATTTGAAAGATTTTCAATTCGCCCGATTTTCGGCGTGTCCTCGTCGCGTCAGTCCCTGGCGTGCCCACCCGGGTCTCGGTCCACGCGCTGCCACGATTAAACCCCCGCGGTCCCGCTGCCGTCATGTCTGAGAAAACCATCGCCATCCAGGCCTGCCTCGATCAGCTGAAGCAGGGAGACCGCGCGGTCCGCGAGCGACTGATTGAGTTCGCGTACGAGCGACTGCAGCGGATGGCGAAGAAGATGAAGCACGACTTCGACCGGGTGGGTCGCTGGGAGCAGACCGATGACATCCTGCAAAATGCCTCGATGCGGCTCTTTGAGGCCTTGAAGCATGTCGAAATCGCCGACGTGCGGCATTTCTACCGCTTGGCCGCCCTGCAGATTCGCCGCGAGCTGATCGATCTCTGCCGGCACTACCACGGACCTTTGGGAGCCGGCGCGAACCACCAGTCCCAGCGCCGGCAGGCGCCCGGCGATGGCTCTGCCCAACCCGCTCTGTTTGACCGCGCCGAAGTCTCGGCCGATCCCCGCCACATGCAGGAGTGGGGCGAGTTTCACGAGTTGGTCGAACAGCTGCCCGAACGCCAGCGCGAGGTGTTCGAGTTGCTTTGGTATCACGAACTGAACCAGGAGGAAGCGGCGGAAGTTCTCGGGATCTCGTCGCGGCAGGTCAAACGGATCTGGCGGGATGCGAAGCTGACATTGCACACACGACTTCACGGCGAATCGCCCGCCTGAGTTGCTCCCGGTTTCGCGTAGATTGAGATCATGACGCACGAGACGCTGATCGACGACCTGCTGGACGCATGGGAAGACGCACGCGAGCGTGGGACGCCGGTGAGTGTCGATGCGTTGTGTGCCGATCATCCTCAGCTGCGCGACGAAATCCAGCGGCGGATCGACGCGCTGCAACAGATGGACGAACGTCTGGAGGGAACCAGCCCGATCGTGACCGAGACGGGGGCGCTGCAGTACGAATCAAAGCTGGCCCACTTGATGTTCCACGCCAAAGGCGGACTGGGGTCCGTTTTCGTCGGCGAGGATCTGCACCTCAACCGCCAGGTCGCCATCAAGTTCATTCACCGCAACCTGGCGCACGACTCCGACAGTCGCGCGCGGTTCGAACTGGAGGCAGAGATCACGGGCCGCCTGGAGCATCCCGGCGTGATCCCGCTCTACGGGGCCGGTCAGGCGCCCGACGGCCGGCTGTTTTACGCGATGCGTTTCGTCGACGGCCATAGTCTCGACGAGGCGATCCGGCGTCATTTCGCGCAAGCGGACTATGCCGGGGCGTACGAAAGCGTCCCGTTTCGGCGCTTGTTGCATAGCTTCGTCGCCGTCTGCGAAACGATCGCCTACGCCCACACACGGGGCATCGTCCACCGCGATATCAAACCCGACAACATCATGCTGGGGCGCTATGGCGAGACGATCGTCGTTGATTGGGGGCTCGCGTGCACGGTGACGCGCGATGCGCATCACAAACTCAGCGGCGAGAAAACGCTGCTGCCCCGAACCGGCAGTTCAGGCAACTCCAGCGGCAATGGCGCCGGCACGCCGGCCTACATGAGCCCCGAGCAGGCATCCGAGTTGGCGCCGACTCCGGCCAGCGATCTCTACAGCTTGGGGGCGACGTTGTTCAAGCTGATTACGGGGATTCCTCCCATCACGGGCGAGTCCCTGGTCGACATCAAGGCTCGAGTGATCGACGGTCGGATCCCGCGGCCGAGCGAGATTCGGCGCGAGGTCCCTCGCTCCCTGGAGGCGATCTGCCGCAAGGCGATGAGTCTCCGGCCCCGCGATCGATACGCGACGGCACTGGATTTGGCGCGCGACGTCGAGAGTTATCTCGCCGACGAGCGTGTGGAAGCGTACGCCGAACCGTTCAGCCAGCGCTGCTCGCGCTGGCTCCGCCGCTACCGTTCCGCCGCAACGGCAGCCTTCGTCGGGCTCCTGCTGTGCCTGGTCGTCGCCGGGCTTTCCTCGTTCTGGCTGGCGCACGCCGCACGCCGTGAAACCCTGGCTCGGCGCGATGCCGAACAGGCGCAACTCGTGGCCGAGAACTCGCGCCGCGAAACGTTGGGCTCGTCCGCCATGTTCCTGGCGAAGTCGCTCGCTCAGGAAATCGACCTGCGCTGGCGAATCCAGGAGGCCGAGGCTTCGTCGCCCACGTTGCGTCAATTGCTGCAGGCAATCAACGAACAAGAACAAGCCGGCCAGCCGCTCAGCGACGAGCTTCAGCTTCCGCTCCAGAGCTGGCTCGAGAAGCGCTACATTGCCAACAGCGAGGCGCTCCGAAATCCCTGCTGGTGCGTCTACAGCCTCGCCGGGACCCAGGTGGCTCGAGTTCCCGAGGCGGCCAGTCTGGGACGTAACTTCCAACATCGCGACTATTTTCACGGCGAAGGAAAAGACCTGACGCCCGAGGAAGCGACCGCCCGCGCTCCGATCGAGCCGCTGGCGGGTAAGGATGCCTATATTTCTGCCGTCTTTCAAAGCACGAACACGCGGACCCTGATGGTGACGTTCTCCGTTCCCATCTGGAGTGATCCGCCCGACCAGCCGCTGCGCGAACGAATCGGCGTCTTTGCGTTGCCGGTCGAGCTGGGAGATTTCGCCCTCGGCAGCCACGCGCTGGTGGCCGATACGCGCCGCGACCAACTGAACCAACGCGCTGGGTTGCTCCTGCACCATCCCCGCTTGCGCACGTTGAGCAAGAACGACGAGTTGCCCTATTTGAGCAACCAAGATCTCGATCGCTCGTTTGCTCTGCGACAGGATCGCAAGCTTGCGACAGGCCTGTCGGGCTGGACGCGAACCAACGTCTTTGACGATTTCATCGATCCCATCGGAGGTCAACCACGACTGGCCGCGATCGAGCCGGTTGTGGTCCGGGGCCGCAACCGCGAGATCGGCGATTCCGGCTGGGTCGTGATCGTCATCGAAGACGAATAGCCGCCGCCCGGTCGATCCCTCGCACTTTGGACCAACGGATGTTCCCGTGACCGCGCGATCCTGCGCAAGGGCATGTCGCTCGAGCACGGTCAGCGACCGGGACTGAGTTCGACTTGAATCCAGCGGATGCGCGAACTGCGGCGGAAAATCTCGCCGCTCAACTCTCGGTCCAGTCGCAATCCCTCGACGATCTGCCGGTGGTTCGGTTGCAGGGCGACATGAATCTGATTTGCGCTCGAGTTGCAGTAGATGATTGGGGTTTGGCAATAGGTAAAGGCAAGCGAACCGGCGGCCAACGGCAGCGTCTGTTGGGCACCGGAATGGTCCAGCCAATGGAACTCGGTTGCCTCCGCGGCAAACTCACTTCGCCGCAATAGTTCGGGCCAGAAACGGATCCGACCCTCCTCAATCACGATGCCCAGCTCGCCCCAGCGACACAGAATATCTTCCTTCACTTGACCTGTCATGCCGGGCTGCTGGACGCCCGCGTTGCCCGGTGTATGTGAGTACGGATCGATGGGAAATGCCCCGTACTCAGCGGGGTTTTTCGTGACGCCCAATCCTGCTCGAATCTCGTAGTAGAAGTCACCCAGCTGGGACACAATCCGGGAATCGGCGGACTGAGATCGGGCTCGGAAGAACGTCTCTTGAACTGCCAGGAGCAGTTTGGAAACCATGTGCCAATAGATGCAGCCCAGGCCTTCGTATCCAAAGAAGGTGCCCGAGCGACCAGTGTACGACCGATGGTCGAACAGTTCCTCCCACCGATCGAGAATCGTCTGCCGTTCCGCAACCACTTCGTCTTGGTATCCATCTTGGCTGAGCACATCGAGTGCGGCCGCGACGCCGTTGGCATTGCGAAAGTCGCCGCAGAAATGGTACGCTCCCTGCACGTCGCGGAGCACCAGACGCGGATCTTGATCTTCCAACAGCCGTTGCATCAAGCGTGAAGACGCCACGGCTTCCGCGGGAATCCGGTTCAGCTCGAGAAACCGAGGCAAATCACGGTCGGGATAAAGCAGGTAGCTGCGCTGATCGGCGCGATACAGCGCGCTGGCTCGCAGCGATCGCAGGACGTCCAGCGACTGCTCCGGCGTAAGGTATCCAGAACTGAGCGCCGCGACTTGCCCTTCCAACATTTCGTACAGCGGGCGGATCTTCACCCCGGCGTCCGAGTTGACCGAGATCAAGTTGTAGGCGTGAAAGAGTCGGTCCGGGCGTTGATTTGCGGCCATCGAATGGTCGATGAACTTGAGCGACTGATCGCAGTACGAAACCAGATCTGCCCTTGATACCGCAACCTTGCCCTGTGCAAAGCCCTCCGAGTAAATTCGTGATCGATAACGGCTGCCGGCCTCGCCCAACGCATCCAGGATTCGTCGACGTTCTGGATCTGGCAAGGCCGAGTCCAATCGATCTGAAAACTGGGCGAACGTGCTGGAAATCGAGCGGAATAACTCGGCGACCTCCGCCGAGATCGCGACCTGCTCGACGTCGAGCTGGAGCAGCAACGACCGGAAAAACAGCTGATAACGCCGCAGGTAGTACAACGTGACCATCGACGTGCCGTACCCGACCAGGGCGTTGTTTGCATCGTTCCACTCCGGACGCTGCGTATTCATCCAGATCCCAGCTTCAGGCACGAAGTTCGAGAACTTGGCCAAGGCAGGCACCAGCAGCTTTTCCGCCAGATTGGCGAGATACGGCTGGTTCGTCTGATCGCAAACAAGTTTTCCGTCGGCGCCCACGTCCGCAACCCTGGCGTTTACGCGTGCTTGTTCTTCGAGATCGTAATCGATCGTCCGGTGCGGATCGGCCAGCAGGGCCTCATAGGGCCTGATTCGGTACGGGACGTTGGCGTAAGCGAAAAGGTCTCGCGTCAGCAGCTGCGTGAGCATTCCCGGATGGTGGGCCCGCGAGAGCTCGAGCAGTTTGAGCAGGTAGATGATTTGATGGTCGCCCCAGTAACCGATGAACGACCAGGGATTTGCGGGCTCGACGACTTCCCAATCAATTCCGTCTCGTGTGATGCGATAGGGATTGTAGCCATCGGCGGTGGATGAATTGACGAACCGAAAAATCATCCCTTCCAGGTACTCGGGAAACGATCGCCCCAAGGCTTCCCAGTTTTGAAAAATGTCGCGCCAATTCCCCTGGTAGAAGAGGTTTCGGCGACCGTCCGGCTTGCGAATGTCAATTGAAAACGTGTTCCACGGACGACTCGGATCACCATGCCGCCGACTAAACGTCAACGGCAAGTATTCGTAGCACAGCCGCAACAGTTGCGGATCGCGCCGCGCGGCTGCCTGCTCGAGCAACTCGTGAAGCAAACACCTGTCGGGCAGCTCCCGCAGCCAATCGCGATGTCGACCCGCGACGGGGCGATTGTGGTGTTCCAGGAAACTCGCGAAGTCACCCATCTCGAGGACGTACTCGTCGGGAAAAACTCCGCCCCGCATGACGTTAAACATCACGTTCGAATAGTGGCGCGTGGCGGTCAATCGATCCGCGGTTTGTTGCAGGCCGTCGGCACGCGCCACGATCGCTTGGAGGCGATCCGTTCCGAGCCGAATGTCGTCGTCAAGTGCCTGCCGCAGTGCAGGCTTGTCACGCAGCGCCCGCAGTAACTCGGCGACCTCCCCCGGGCCTTGATCCGCCTCAGCCACGAGCGACCAGTCATGATCCCCGTCAGGTGGCAAAGTGAGTGTGCCCTGGACGAAGTACGCGCCACGCTCGGCCCGCACGTCGATTTCTTGAGCCGGAGTCTGACCCCGGCGGAAGCTCGCCAACTGCCGGGTGCTCAGCAAGTAGCGGGCATTCGTCAGTCCCTCGGACCAGACGGTCGTGACACGCAAGGCTTCGCTGGGTTCCGGCCGATCCACTGGGATCGAACTAAGCCGAAACAGACCGAGTCCGGTGGCCGGGTCCAGCTCGTTGCGCTTGTAGGCATCGAGCAACGTGCTGCTGGTGCTCTGCAACGTGCGATCGACACCGTGCGGAAGCAGGTTCTGCAGACCGTCCAGGCATTCCAGCGCACAGGGAGTCGCCGACTGGTTCGAGATCCGGGCACGTTTGACGAAGCCGAACTGGTCGCTGTTGTGCCAGGCGTATTGGAAGGTCAGCGCGAGGTCTCGATTGATCTCCTCGAACAAAATCAAATTCCCCCAGACGCTCTTGTAGAGATTCCGCTGCAGATCATACGCGTCGCGGGCGGACGGGCTGAAGGGTTCCCACAGGCTTCGCCGGCCCGCCGATTCGACCAGCAGGAGCGTGCGGCTGCCCGTGATGTTTGCCGAATCGTGAATCTTGTCATCCGTGGTGTACGGAAACAACGCGTGCTCGGCGTTCTTGCGTCCGGCCGTCAAGGCACCCGTGCTGGACAGAAACATCCAATGATCCGAGTCGCTCACAATCGAGAGAAAGAAGGGGGGCATTCGATCGTAGTTCGAGATGCGATAAAAGCGCTGACCGTGCCGCTCGACCAAATCGCCGGCGACGGCGTCGGTGGGCGTATGCAGCGGTATTTCGCCCAGAAAAATCGTGTGGTCGGTCATCCGACTGGTTCTCGCTCGTCGGGAAAGTTCGAGGTTGTCGCGAGGTGAACGCACGGCGTTCCGTTTATTCGCGGACGAAGAAGGGGATATTTGCGTGAGCGGCATGGCCCTTGCCGTCGTACACCACGACAAACACACGGTAAGCCCCTGGCTGACGGGGCGCCGTCAGGATGCTCTCGGCTTGGTCGCCGGGTACCAGTTGTCGCGGGAGACTCGGCGGCGTGGTCTCGAAATCCCCTCCCTCCTTCAGATCCGTACTCTCAGGTTTCAGGTCCCAGCGGTACGCCAAGGTGTCTCCGTCGGGATCGCTTGCCGTGACGGTTACGGAGCAGGCCTGGTTAGGCTGCAGATAAATCGCGTCGTAAGCCGTCTTGCCGTTGAGCGTGGCGGCTTCCAGTCGTGGCGACCGATTTTCGGGCCAGCGGCCTGTCCAAAGGAAATGCATCACATCGACGGATTCGGTTGCTTCGCCCGAGTCCAGAAACATCCCGTACCAAGTCGGCGTCCGCTCCTGTTTCTGCCCCCACAGAAAAACATAGGAACCCACGCAGCGCTTCGAGTCCGCCGCGATCACCTGGCGATAGCGTTCGCGATAGAAGTCCGCTTTGACGGTACTGTTGTTCTCGATCGCGGCTCCCCAAGGTGTCTTGGGAACCTCCCAATGCCCGGTCGCTCCCCATTCGCTGACGAGATACGGCCCGTCCCAGTTCATCTGCCGCAAGTACTTCGGCAAGTTGACCAGGTCGGCGTACATCTGAATCGACAACAGGTCGAGGTCGGGAGCACGCTGGCGTATTTCGCGGACTAGATCGGGGTTGATGCCAGCCAAAGCGGTCGTGGTGAGGTGATTCGGATCGACCTCGTGGATCATTTTCGAGATCTCGTTCACGGCATCCCAGACACGCGGGTTCTGGGCACTCAAGTTCAGCTCATTGCCAATGATCCAGGTCAACAACGCGGGATGATCGCGATACTTCAAAATCTCCCGCTTCAGCTCGGCTAACTGACGACTCACAGCGTCCGCGTCAGCGTAGTCAAAGCCGTGCCGCTCCGATCCGACGGCCAAGCCCATCGAGACGGTCAGTCCAAGCTGATGTGCTTGATCGAGCAGGTCCTTGCCGCTTTGGCGACCGTTTTCGGTACGCCACGTGCGAAGCGAGTTGCCACCCTGTTCGGCCAGTTTCTGAAGGCTGCCGAACTCGAGTCCCGCGCCCTGCACGTAGTAGGGTTCGCCGTCGCGATAGATCCGATACTGATCGCCGATCTTTCGGAGCTCGACCTTGATCGCGCCCTCGTCCGCCAAGACGTGGTCCGCGTGCCAAAACGCGGGTGCGATGCAGGTGAGGACCAGGCAAGCCAGGCTGCGTGCCTGAATTCCGTCGATAGTATTTCGCACGAGCATCGTGCGGCGACTCACGCTCGTAAGAAACTCGGGGACCCGCCACCTCTGAAGTTCAATTCGCCCTCCGGCGTTGCAGCTCATCTTCTCGCCTCTCAAATCAGTCGCGTCTCTGAAACAAAGTGAACCACGAAATCCGACCGCCTTAGCGGGTGCGTCCGCCGCGAATTATCGACCGCCTTTCACCAGCTCCGACTCCAACTGCTCCAACGAGCGTCCCTTCGTTTCCGGGAGGATCCAGATCGTAAACAACAGACCGAGTGCGGCGAAACTGCCGAACGTCAGAAACGTCAGGGCGCTGCCAAGGTTGGCCAGAGACCAGGGAAAGAACAGCTGTACCACGAAGCTGACCGCCGAATTGATGAAGCCGACAAATGAGATCGCGATGCCTCGAATTCGATTCGGAAACATCTCGGAGAACAAAACCCACATCACGGGACCGATCGACATCGCGAAGCAGGCGACGAAGCCCAAGATGCCTGCCAGAATCAGTCGCGAATTGAGGCTTACCGCCGCCGCGATCAGTTCCGACTCGAATTGCTTCGCCTGGTCGGATCCGAGCGCCTGCTGCAGTGCCGCTTTGAACTGGACGTCGCTGGCGAATGTTTCGCCGCGCAGCGAGTCGATCGATTCAAGCGAGATCTCGGCAGGGAGCTTCGCGATGGCCGCCGCGTCAAGCGTGTACCGGGCGGTTTGGAATCCGTAAGCCAAGAGGGCCATCGAGAGCGTGATGCCGGCCAACCCGAAGACCAGCAAGGGCTTTCGGCCCGCGCGATCGATCAACCCCATCGCCAGGACCGTGAAGGCCAGATTCGTCAGTCCGACCCAAATCGCCTGAGAAAATGAAGCGTCCGTGCCGATTCCCGATTGTTCGAAGATCATCGGGGCGTAAAAGAAGACCGCGTTGATCCCTGTCAGCTGCTGCACCATGGCGACAACAATTCCGATCGTCAAAACCAACCGCAGCGCGGCGCAAACAGTTCGACAAGCTGCACCCGCTCACGATTCGCCGCCGTCGCGAGACTGGCGTGAATTTCCCCGATTTCTCGCTCGGCGTCCGCCTGGCCAATTGCCTTGGCCATGATCGCAATCGCCTCGCCCTCGCGCCGCTGCATCACGAGCCAGCGAGGACTCTCGGGAACCAACAGAAGACTGCCAAAGTAGAGCACCGCCGGCAGCGTCTCCAGACCCAGCATCCAACGCCAGTTGTAGGCGTCGAACTGCAGCGCCTGAGCCCAAGCCGCATCCGATTGACCCAACCGGAGGACCAGGTAGTTGGAAAAAAAGGCGGCAGAAATCCCGATCACGATATTCAGCTGGTTGTAGGAAACCATCCGCCCCCGCACGGCGGCTGGCGAGATCTCGGCAATGTACATCGGCGCGATAATCAAGGACGCGCCGACACCGAAACCTCCGATCATGCGGGCCACCACCAGAAACCAGAACGAAGGGGCAAAGGCCGAGGCGATCGCGGAAATGGCATAGAGGATCGCCGCCAACGAGAGAACCTTCTTGCGCCCCAACCTGTCACTCAGCGGCCCGGAAACCATCATCGCCAGGGTGGCGGTTAACGTGAGCGAGCTGACGGCCCAACCCAGCTCAAGCTTGGAAAGCGAAAATTGCGTCTCGATGAACTTCACCACGCCCGAGATGACCGAAGCATCGAACCCCATCAAAAAGCCACCCAGGGCAACGATCAGCGCCATCAGTCCGACGTAACGATGGTTCGGCACAAGCAGCTCCTCGCGAAATGAAAGAACGGAAACGGCAGCCTTGCGAATACGCGACCCGGCGTCACTAAGCGGCGTTCCATGATACTCCAGCGATTCGTCATGCACCACGACGTGCGCACCGCGCGGTCGGGAAGCCTGGCGCTCCCGATTTCCACGCGCCCTCCCCCTGAAATGCGCAACGGCCAGCCGCGGAAGTCCGGGGCTGGCCGTTGTGGTTTATTCAGAATCGAGTACGTCTCGAGAAATTCGACTAGCGAATCCGGCGACGCAAGGCGCCAAGGCAACCGAGCATCCCGGCCAGAATCAACGCCACGCTGGACGGTTCCGGAACCGGCACAACCGCCAGACCTCCCGCGTCGGTGTCGCCCAGCAGGATGAAGGCGCCTCCGGCTAACGAAGCCGACACCTCGCCCTCGTCACCTCCACCTCGCTCGAAGAACGAGTACTCGACCGCGTACGAACCGGCCGCCAAGGAGATGACCGCGCTGTTGGTATTCGTGGGACCCTGCAGCACATCCTGGTTGATCACCGTTTCAGCACCGTCGTCGAACACGCCATTTTGGTTCAGGTCCAGCTTCAGGCGACCCCCATCGTCCGTGTTCGATCGGAACGTATAGTCACCAGCCTGGTCCGCACCGACCACCAGCAAACCTGTGCCAACCACGACGTAATCGTCCGCCGGATCGGGAAGGCCCGGGACGGGATTTCCGTTGGGGAAGTCCCCGTCGCCTCCCGTGCCGAGGATGTTGAAGACCTGCAGCATTTCGGTGCCCCTCAATGTGCCGGGCGTGTCGATGACGGCTTGGGCGTCGGCGAAGTTGTTGATCACCTGGCCCGGCGTCACGACCGATTTGTAGACCGAACCACTCAGCGCACCGCCCGCCAGGGTGAGGCCCTGCGAGCTATCGCCAATCAAAGCCGTCGGTCCAAAGCCAGCGCCCGTGTCGACTTGATAGAAGAACTCGCCTTCCGCTCCGCCCCCTCGTTCGAACCACATCCAATTGAAGTCGATCACATCGCCGGCATTGAGCGCGACGGGGGCACTGGGTGCGTCGTGCGGTCCCGAGAGGACATCGTCGGTGATTAATTGCTGCGAGGCACCGCCGTTGATGCTGGCCAGCAGCCGCGAGCCGTCGTCCGTGTTCGTTACGAAGACGTAGCTGCCGGTTAGGTCCACGGTCAGCTGCCCCGTGCCGACGAACGCGAAATCGTTGTTGTCTCCTGGGGGCAGGCCGACCACCTGTTCACCGAGTCCGAAGGGGCCGCCTGCGTCGCCGTTGTCTTGGGTGTTGGCCAGAGCGTAGTTGGCCGTCACGGGAAACCCGGCTTCCAAAAACGCGCCGCCGATCAGCGCATCGGCCGTCGCATAGTTCGTGATCTCGCCGGTCGTCGGAGCACCCTTATAAGTGCTGACGGTCCACTGAGCATGTGCGGCCGGAACGGCCATCAGGCAGGCCGCAGCGACCAGCCAGAGATAGGAAATTCGTCTCATTGGTACACCATTTCTGAAGTTCTAGAGTTGCCAGCCTCGTGAGGAATTCGCCAGTCGCCGTTGGAATGAGAACCCTGCGAAACACCGTTCAAGTCGGAACACTGGGGCGGGCGGAAGTTGGCGGTCAACGCGCAACCGACAAGTTGCGTAACGCTGAGAGCTGTCCGAGCGGCCCGCTCCCCACTCGATCAGATTGAAAAAAACGCCGTGTCATATTTCGCGCGGTCGCGTTTCGCGAACCGTACGAAGCATGAAACGGCGCTTCTCTTAGCGGTCAGTAGCGTGACCTCGAATCGTCTTCGGTGATTAGATCCACCTCGGTCGGCGGAATGCGACAAAGCAAGGCTTTTGGACGAAGGATCCAAATCCGTGTTTCAAATTATCCAGTCGTCTTAAATTGTCAAGTTTGCGTATTCAGAAAAATCCAAAAAAAAGCTGCTCCGTCTTTTGAACTCACCCGTGAACGGGGAAACTTGCGGATGGGAAACGTTTCTATCAAGCGAACCTCGATCGCCCATATCTCCCGGATCGCCCAAATTTACCCGACCAGCGTGCCGACCCTCACCCGCCCGGGTCCCGCGAGCGGGTCCCGGGCGACCTCTCCCGGCGACGGGAGAGGTAACAAGCCAATGTCCCTTCTCCCCTCGCGGGAGAAGGTGGCCGCAGGCCGGATGAGGGGGGCCTTCTCCCCTCGCGGGAGAAGGTGGCCGCAGGCCGGATGAGGGGGGCCTTCTCCCCAACGCGGGAGAAGGTGGCCGCAGGCAATCCTGTTCGGCACTCAGGTTGCTCGATAGGTCCGCGTGAGTGGGATCGGTTGAAAAGGGGTCAGGTCCAATAGTGTTCGGCACGGGTTTTGCTAGCCCTGTTTTTTTTGAAGATTGGGCTTGCTGAGCTATCTTCGGATGCGTCATTGTATAGGGCATGTCAGACAAGTCCACGCAGAAAGAGAAGATCAAAGAGTCGGATATCACCGGGCTCAAATACTTCGCCAAGCTGGCGCCGCTGCTGGAGCGTTTGCATGACGACGGATGTGAGAGAGATCGAGCGAACCGCCGCACGCTGCATTATGACCAATATTGCATGCTCCTTTTGCTCTATCTCTTCAACCCGATTGTTACGTCGTTGCGGGGCATTCAGCAGGCCAGTGAACTGAAGAAGGTGCAGCGTCAGTTGGGTTGCGCCCGTGCCTCGTTAGGGTCCCTTTCCGAAGCGACAAGTGTCTTCGAGGCGGAACGACTCAAGGAAATCATCGCCGAACTGGGTGAGCAGCTTCAGCCGCTGGCTCACGACCGGCGGCTCGTTGATATCCAACAGACGATTACACTCGTCGATGGCTCGGTGATTGCTGCGTTGCCGAAGATCATGGAGGCCTCCTGGCGCAAAGCCGATTGCGGCAGCGGCTTAGTGAAGTGGCGACTGCATACGCACTTCGAGTTATTGCGTGGTGTGCCGACTCGCATCGATGTGACACCCAATGGCGGTGGCGCATATGATGAACGAGCGGTTTTGCAGGCGACGATCGCAAGTGATTGCCTCTACGTGGGGGATCGAGGCTATGCCAAGTTCTCGCTGTTCAACAAGATCGTCTCGGCAAACAGCAGCTATGTGTGCCGACTGCGAGACAATAGCGTTTGGGAAACGGTGGAAACGAAATACCGCAACGATGATGCGGCCATCGGCGAAATCATCAGTGAAGAAATCGTGACCTTTCCGAAGGCGAGTAACGAGAGCCGTCCCGACCACCGTGTCCGTGTGATCTGTATCCGCATCAATCCTCACACGAGTCGCGGCAAGTACCGCGGTGGTTCGAGCGGAGTGGACAGTGACGGAATCCTGAGAATCGCCACGAACCTGTTGGATGTCCCGGCCGAAACGATCGCTCTGATATTTTCCAAACGGTGGGCGATCGAGATATTTTTCCGCTTTTTCAAGCACATCTTGGGGTGTCGCCACCTCCTGAGCCACGACCAGAACGGCATCGAGATCCAGACGTACTCCGCGATCATCGCGTGCATGCTGATCGCCCTCTGGACGGGCAAGAAGCCCACGCTTCGCACCTACGAGATGATCTGCTTCTATTTTTGCGGTCTGGCGGACGACGATGAGTTGATGAAGCACATCGAAAAACTGAAGTCACAGGACGCATAGGGAGCCTTTACGATCATGCTCTCTATGGCGTTCGCTGCTGCGCACGCGGCACCCACCATACGTGATCTTCCCGTCTACTTCCCTCCCAATATCTCTGTGCTCGAGCTCGCCAAACCGTAAAATCTAGCGTCGTCCACGCCAGCCAGCCTGGACGCAACGACTGTGCCGAACACTATTGGGTCAGGTCTCTTTTTCGAGGCGACTTACGGCAAATGCGCAGAAGGCGATGTGAGGGGCATCGAGTGGCGGGTCTGGAGTTTTCTGGAGTTTTCGTCTTCGTCTTCGTCTTCGTCTAATTCGTCTAATTCGTCTAAGACGGTCTACTTCCGTGCCCTCATCGCCGCCGGTCACGCCTGCGGCTACCTTGTGCTGCCGAATGACTCTGGAGCCTGTAGACCGTCTTGGACTTGTTTTGTGGAGCCTGTAGACCGTCTTGGACTTGTTGGCTTGGACTTGTTTTGGACTTGTTCAGACCGTCTCAATCCTGTTTCTTCCGTTGCGTAGCCCCGCTCGCGGAGAGCGGGGGGTGGCGTGGCGTGGATGCGAGGCCTGCATGGCGAGATCGGCTGGGGGACGGGTTCGCCCCCCGTCTGCGCGACGGGGGCTACGGCGCGACGGGGGCCACGAAGCCAATCTAGGAAGCCAATCTAAGACAGCCAATCCAATCCAATCTAAGACGGTCTACTTCCGTGCCCTCATCGCCGCCGGTCACGCCTGCGGCTACCTTGTGCTGCCGAATGACTCTGGAGCCTGTAGACCGTCTTGGACTTGTTGTGGACTTGTTTTGGACTTGTTGGACTGTCTTGGACTTGTTGGACTCAGCAGCGGCATCAACTTGTCGAAATACTTAAGCCTTTGGATGTTCTGTGACGCGATCTTCTTGCCAGCTTTTCGCTTCCGCGGAGACGACATGGACCGCTTCCTGCCAAAACGACACACCTTGACGCACGGCGCTTTGAAGGCGCAATTGCCGTGCCAGAGTAAGCGAAAATGAGGCTAGCAAAAAGTGTGCCGAACAGGATTGGGCCACAGGCCGGATGAGGGGGCCCGGCAGATCGTCGACTCATTTTGCCGCATAGGCCCGCGCTGCGGCGACATAGTGCTCGGCGGCGCGGGCGATCCACGTCCGCTGTTCTTCGGTCGTTGCTCGCACTCGTTTGCCCGGCAGGCCGAAGACCAGCGAGTTGGGTTCGATGGTCGTTCCCTCAGCGACGACGGCGCCGGCGCCGATGATGCTGCCGGTCCCGATTCGGGCGCCGTTCAAAATCACCGCTCGCATTCCGATCATCACATCCTGCTCAACGACGGCCCCATGCACGATGGCGGCGTGACCAACCGTGACGCGGTCTCCGATCACACAGGGAAGCCCCGGATCAGCATGCAGCACGCACGCATCCTGGATGTTGGTTGACGAGCCGATTCGGATGGCTTCGGTATCGCCGCGCACGACCGCCCCGAACCAGACACTGCTATCTTCTCCGATCTGGACATCCCCCAGGACGGTCGCGTTGGGTGCGAGAAAGGCCGAACCCGCGATCAACTCGGGATGAAACTGCGTGTCGTACTGGCGCATCGCGTCGTTCCTGTTCCTGCTGGGCTGCTGGGCTGCTGGGCTGCTGGGCGGGTAGGGCTCACGGTCCCGACACCGATCCGACGATTTCCGACGAGACGCCGGCGATGGTGTGCGTCGCTCCGCAATGCTCGCAGGCAGGCAGCAGCGCGTGTCGGGTCTGGCCGCACTCGGCGCATTTCTCGTAGAGGCTGGTGCCGCAACTGGGACAGGTGTAGGCGGTATCCTCGCTGGGCTCGTGAGACAGGATCGCGTTGCCAATCGAACGGCGTTTCCAAACCGCGAATTTCAACGGGCCTCGCCGGATCGGAAAGTTACAGATTGCGCATTTGAACGACTCGTAACTTTCTCGGTATTGCTTCAAGACCACGTCGCGACCGGGTCGAACGAGCGAACGCAGCAGATAGAACAGAATGGCGACGACGGCAACCAAGCAAGAAACGATCAAGATGTACTTGAAGTAGCGAGTTGGAAAATGGTCATGCATGACAACAAACGTTTTGATCAGCACGGCGATTCCGAACGCATAGACAAACGGTCCCCAGATACCGTGTCGACGCCGAGCGAAAAGGAAGGTTGCCACGAGGAGCAGCGGTGCGAGGCAGGCGAGTTTCAGGGCGGCCATTCGCAAATTGTGCTGCTGCCAGAGCTCTTGATACTGCTCACGAATCGGCACACGCGCCGTCTCCAAATCCGAGTTCGATTGCCGTTGCTCCTCCGAAAGCTCATTCAAACGTTCACTCAATGCAACAATGGACTCCGTCAACTGCTGGTCTCGGCGCTGATTCTCCAAGAACAATTGCTGACTTTCGGCAATCGCCTGCCGCTGTTCGGCCGTCAATTCGGAGGACTGTTCCAGACTGACCCGCTGAATGTCGAGCATCTGATTCAGCGTTGTCTGCGAGCTAGTCGTGCTTTCTCGCAACAATCGCTGTCGGGTTCGTTCGTTTTCCAGCGATCGCTGTGTCTCCACGACTTGTTCCTGCAGCGACCGCGATCGCTGGACCAAACCAGCGTCCAGCTGGCGTTCCTCCAGAGCTTGGTAATCCGGACCGGGAAGGCTACCTAAGTCGCTCATGACGAACCCGAGCAACCAGTAAATCAACAGTCCCAGCAGGACGCTGAACATGGCGATCAGGAATCGCTGGAACCAAGTACCCCGCGGAGGCCGAGGCACGTCGGAGACGGAGCGGACCGGGGTCGTCATGGCGGTTGGCCTTTCAGGCGATTGTGCGGTCGAATTTGTGGCGAGCCTGTGGCACGCAGCGGAACCGAACTTTGGTCGAACGTAACATCGCGTTGGCGGACCGTCCACAGGCCGACGCCTCGCTGCCGGTCGCCGGGCGTCAGTCTCGCGTTCGATGGGATCGACAGGATCAAGCGCACCGAGTGGCGGGGAGGTTGCTAATCGTCCACAATGGCGAGGTTGTCGCGTTTTTCGATCGTCAAGGTGCTGCCATGAATTTCTTGGATACTGGGATCGGGCGAGCCTTACGCCAATGGACATTTCTGTGGCTCGGGATCGAAACTTCGCTCGCCGGGGCCTGCATCGCCCTCGCCCAGGACGCTCCGTCACCGGCTGGAGGCGAAGTGTCGGTTGAGCGGCCCTGCCGGATCCTCGTCCGAGATGCCGAGTCCGGCTGGCCCGTGCCCCTGGTGGAGCTGCGGACGGTGAACCAGCTGCGATTCGTATCCGACAACGCGGGGGTCGTGGCGTTTGATGCGCCCGAGCTGATGAATCGCGAAGTCTGGTTCTTCGTGATCGGGCACGGCTATGAAGTGCCTCCCGATGGCTTTGGTTATCGTGGTGTCCGACTCACGCCCCAGCCCGGCGAGACACTGACGGTACAGGTTCGACGGACGTCGATTGCACGGCGAGTCGGTCGCTTGACGGGCAGCGGCTTGTTCGCCGAAAGCCGGCGATTCGGTGAGCATGTCGGGTTGGGCGAATCGCCGATCTTGGGATGTGACAGTGTCCAAACGGCCACCTATCGCGGCCGCATCTTTTGGGCCTGGGGTGACACGAACGTGGCACGCTATCCGTTGGGAAACTTCCACATGACTGGAGCCACGACCGGGCGGGAACCCTTCCAATCTTTTCAGCCACCACTGACGCCGGCGTTTGATTACTTCTTGACGGAGCACCAGCAGCCGAAAGGCATTGCGCCGCTCGCCGGGATGGGGCCCACCTGGTTAACCGGCTTCATGGCACTGCCCGACCAGCATGGCAGCGAACGCCTGGTCGCATTCTATCGCAAGATCAAACCGCCCCTGGAAACCTATGAATGTGGTCTGTGCGTGTGGCATGACGATCGGGAAGTCTTCGAACCGCTCGCAAAGATCTGGCAACAGACCGGTGACGAGCCGGAACCGAAACGAATCCCGATTGGCCATCCGGTTCGCTGGGAAGACGAGGCAGGACGCGTGTGGATCCTGTTCGGCGATCCGCTGCCATCCATGCGCTGCCCGGCAACCTTTGAGGCATGGCAGGATCCGACTACTTGGGAAACCGTGCCAAGGCCCCGGACGTTCCAGTCTGCGGGCGACGGACAACCGGTTCAGCCGCATTCCGGCTCGATCGCCTGGAACGCGTTTCGTCAGCGATGGGTTACGGTGTTTATGCAAGCCTTCGGCAAGCCCTCGGCCTTTGGTGAACTCTGGTACGCCGAAGCCACCTCACCGCTCGGCCCCTGGGGCCCGGCCGTGAAGGTGCTCAGTCATGAAAACTACACGTTCTACAATCCCCAACTGCACCCGGAACTCACCCCTGACGATTCGCCCATCCTGCTGCTGGAAGGCACCTACACACAGCAGTTTGCCGATCATCCCTTCCCCACGCCGCGGTACGACTACAATCAAATCCTCTACCGTCTTGACCTCGACGATCCCGGCCTCGCCGCGGCACGGGGGCCGACCCCGCCGTGAGATTCGAAGCGTGTGCGGCGCGACACGCAACCATTGGCGGCGGCGGTTCGCCAAAGCAAGGACGATTCACGGAAGCGACTTGCGAAGGAATTTTGGCGCACCTGGCTGGATGCGCGGCCGGCACACGACTGTCTAACGCCTACCCGTCCTGTCGCGGCCAGAACCGCCGCTCGAAGTCGTGTCGCGGCGAGAACCGCCGCTCAATGTCTCACGATGACAACGGCCACGGGAACCCTCAACGGTACCACCGCACGTTGCCTCGATTGCGCACCGGAAGCCCTTGCTGGGCACGGCGGCTTTCCTGCTTGAGGACGAATCTGCGGTGCAAATTGGACCCGTATCCCGAGACCGGACGGGCACCTCCGTAGCGCGACGGGGATGCATACCCGCCGCGGTAACGAGCGGAATGGGCGCCGTCCGCGACGACCAGGAGGCAAATCAGTCCGAACAAGCCAACGGCGAAGCATTTTCTACGATGCATGATTCTGCCCTCCCCACGGAAACGTCGCACGCCCAAACGGGTTCACCCGTCAACGTCAGTTCACTGTATCACGTCGCTGAGCATCCGGCCACCGTTTCCGTCGTGATTGGTCCCTTTGTGACGCGAACTGCAAACGGTTATCGTAACGCTTAGCGAATTCTGAGACCTCTGATGAAGCGAGAAGCGAGCATGCCAGGTTCCGTCCGTCGCCGTTTCGTTTGGTTGCTGGTGGGGGCCATGCTTGTCCCGCCCGGGACTCTCGTCGCGGAGGATTCGCCGCGGGGATCGCAGGAATTTCGCATGAACCCACGCGTCACGCGGCGTGAGGTGGTCGAACGTACCTTGAAGCCGTTCTCCGGGCGAGAGTCGCACGGGCGTCGACAACTCGACGCTGGAAGGCAAAGTGATGTGCGGCTACCAAGGCTGGTTCACGTGCCCTGATGATGGCGCCGGACGGGGTTGGCATCATTGGCAAAAGCGTGGGGTTTTTCGCCCGGGGCAGTGCAGTATCGATCTCTGGCCCGATGTCTCGGAACTGGATGCGGATGAACGGTTTCGCACCGAATTTCTCTACCCGGATGGGACGGCGGCGGAAGTCTACAGTCCGCTGGTCGAAAAGACCGTGCGGCGGCACTTCAAGTGGATGCACGACTACGGCATCGACGGCGTATTCGTCCAGCGATTCGGCGCGGAAGTACGCCATGTCATGGGGCTCTATCACTTCAATCGCGTGCTGGCGAACTGTCGAGCCGGTGCGAATGAACATGGACGAGTCTGGGCGGTGATGTACGACCTTTCCGGACTGCCACAAGGCGGCACTCAGGTCATCATCGAGGACTGGAAGATGCTCGTGGATCAGATGCGAGTGGGACGTGACGCGCGCGATCGAGCCTACTTGCGGCACCGCGGCAGGCCCGTGGTCGCCGTCTGGGGGATCGGATTCAGTGACCAGCGCCAATACACGCTGGACGAGTGTGAGCAACTGGTCGAGTTTCTCGTCAACGACGCCACTTACGGGGGCAATACGGTCATGGTGGGTGTGCCGACTTACTGGCGGTCGCTGAGTCGAGACTGCGTCGCCGACCCGAAGGTTCACACGATCATCCGTCAGGCGACCCTTGTGAGCCCCTGGACCGTGGGCAGATACCGCACGCTGCGGCAGGTGGACCGAATTGCCAATGAAGTCTGGCGACCGGACCTTGAGTGGTGTCAAGACAACGGCAAGGACTATCTGCCCGTCGTCTTTCCGGGGTTCAGCTGGCACAATCTGAAGCCACAGTCGCCCCTGGACGAGATCCCGCGTCAGGGCGGTCGATTCCTGTGGAAACAGTTCGCCCAATTGCGAAAAAGTGGAGTGACGATGGCCTACCAGGCGATGTTCGACGAATTGGATGAGGGGACCGCAATCTTCAAATGCACCAACAACCCGCCGACGGGCGAGTCGAAGTTCTTGGACTTGGAGGGCCTCCCGAGCGACCACTATCTGTGGCTGGTCGGCCAAGGCCGCAGGTTGCTGCGTGGCGAGCTGTCGCTGTCTCCCGACGACGTCGGTGAATCAATGCCCGCGCGGAATTGACGCCCGCATGACCCCGCGGTTTCGGGAGGCCGAGGCTTTTTCGGCAGGAGCCTCGCCCTCCCGTTGGGCCTCGCCTTCCCGAAATCGTGTTCGCCCATGCTCGCCCGCAACTTTCACCTGATTGAGACACGAAGATGGCATTCAAGATTGTGCTGATGCTGGGCGTGATGGCGCAGATCGCTGCGGCGGTCCTTGCGCTGCGGCTTAATTTTCGTTATCGCATCTATTCCGCTTGGGTTTTGATCTCGGCGGCTGCCTTCGCGATGGCCATCCTCCGCGTGACGCGGCTGATCGAAATCTGGCACCTCGAGCCGACGATCCACGACGATTCGCTGCTTTGGACCAACACGATCAGCTGGCTGATGGTGTCCGTCTTCTTGCTGGCGGGACTGGCGCTGGTCGACCCTTTTTTTCAGGCGTTGGAAAAGACGCACGAGACGACCCGCCTCGAACGCGAACGCTTGCAATCGGACCTGATGGAGACGGAATCTGAGCTGCGTCTGGCTCGACAGATCCAACGTGACTTACTGCCGAAGTCGCCGCCCGACTTGCCGGGCCTGGAGATTGCCGCGTTGTGCGAGCCGGCGGAATGGACCAGCGGCGATTTTTTCGACTACGTCACGCTCGAGAACGGAGAGGTCGCATTCATCGTGGCCGACGCCTGCGGCCACGGTCTGGGACCCGCCTTGCTGACGTCGTCGGCTCGAGCCTCGATCCGCGGCGTTGCCAAGACGGTCCACGACGTGGGGCCGCTGCTGACCTTGGCCAACACGGCCGTGTACGACCCTGACTCGAGCCGCTTCGTGACGGCGTTTGCCGCGACGATCGGGACGCAGGATCGAGTCCTTGCCTATGCCGGGGCCGGACAACCCGCGTTTCTGCTTCGAGCGGACGGAGCGCGCCAAACGCTGATGCCAGAAGCTCCTCCCTTGGGAGTCAACGCCGAGATCAGTTTGCCGACGCAGCGCGAGTTGACGCTCGAATCGGGGGACATTCTGATTCTGGTCACCGATGGGATCTTGGAAACGGCCGACTCGAATTTCACGATGTTCGGGCAAGAACGGCTGTTTGACAGCGTCGAGAAGCATCGCACACAATGCCCCGCGACGATCGTCAAGCGGCTGTTCGACGCCGCCCACGAATTCGCCGGTCGGCGGCCGCAAGCCGACGATACGACGGCGGTGCTGATTAAGGTCAAATGATCGGGTGCGACTGGCGGCGGATCTCGGCACTTCGATCGATGACCGTCAGTTCCCGCGACGCAGGCCGCGACGGGTCGTCTGAAAGCGTTCCTCGCGATCGTTGAGAGCCGCGAAGGCCAGATCGAGCGACCGCAGTTGCTCGTTCCCGGGCGAGCTCGGTTCGGCTGCCGGAAATTCGCCTTCGTAGTGATTTCGGCTGAACGCGAGCACGAAGTCATCGGTGGAAAACCGATGGTCGCCATCCCAATCGCCCTGGGCCCACGTTGCGTTGCGAGTCGATTCGAAGTGCCCGGAAATGAAGACCATCACGATGTCCGACGAGTCGAAGCGGCCATCGAAATTGGCGTCGCCAAACGTGGTATTCCACGCCGATCTCAGCAGGTCCTCGACGTCATCCAGCGTCGTACGCCCGTCGCCCGTTCGATCGAACCGAAGGTCTGCGCCCGCGACCGCTTGATAGATCAAACGGAGATCGACGAGGTCGATACGACCGTCCTGGTTCAGGTCGTCGCGGTCGGGCGGGTCGACGGCGTAGGCCACCTGAGTCAGCGGGCTCCAGGATCGATTCCCACGCGTGCGTGCGGTCAGCAGAAGCGGTTCGAAGAGCGACAACGGTTGCGTGACGTCCAGCCGCTGTGCCACTGGTGAAATCCCGCCGCCTGGCTGGCGCGGGTCGCTTCCGTCGGTCGTGAAGTAAACCGCGCCGCTGGTCGGGACGATCGTCAACGGCGTCCCGAACGGCACGACAGGTCCCGCAGGCGTGAACCTCGGTATCGCTGGCGCGCTCTGATCGATCGCGGCCGCTCGCCGCGACAGCCACGTCTTCATGGAATTCAGCCGCCCGGACCAGTTGCGCACTCCATCCCGGTCGGCGGCGGCGTCTCCAATCGACGTATGCAGGGAGTCGATTATCTGTGACATATTCGCGTCAGTTAGTACATCGCTGCGGAGCTCGTGCCATCGATCAATGTATCTTTGTGCGAAGTCGGGGTCGTCGAACAAGCGGCCGTACCACAGCCGGTCGGTGTTGCGCATCAGCTCGGCGGTGGCGCTGCCGCTGAAGCTTCCCAAGTCGACATCCCAGATCGGGCCGAATGTCAAGCGGCCCTTGCCCGCGGGGTCCGGGTTGTACAACCACATCGAGAGAAGCAGTCCGTCGCCATTGTGCGAGAGGTTGTTGAGGATCAGGTAGTCGATGAAACTTTCCACATCGATGTACTTGGCGTATCCGTTGACCGGATCATTCCAAGTCACGCCGGGGACGCGTCCGTAGAGCACGTCTTCCATGGTCTGAAACCAGCCCTCGATCGCGGTCCGCTGCGGCTCGGTGATTTGCCGTGGATTCGGGTGTTCGAAGTTGATGTACGCGTTGTACTGACGCGGGATGTCGTCCCCGCGACTCGACGCATTCGAAAGGTCTCGCGGAGTTTGCTGAATTCCATCGGGTCCCGCCGTGTGGAAATTCTTCGGAAGTTGCCCGTCTTCAGTGATGGAATCCATCCGATTGATTTCCAGGATCCAGCCGCCGGCGGACCCGTCCGGCTCGAAGCGCGGAATATCAATTCGCCCCGGGCCGCGTTCGGCTCGTTCGACAAACACATACAGTCCGACGTAATCGTCCGCGGAGAGTTCATTCCCATCGTCGTTCAAGTACAGTTCGACATATTGGAAATCCGGCGCCCAATGTCCCATTTGGCGCTGCAGCTGAAACATAAACGTGTTGTCGATTAAGGTCTGATCATGCTGAGGATTGGGCGCGTAAAGGACCCAATCCGCGGCCGCCTCCATGCCGAACAGACTTTGTGACGTATCTTCGTCATTCGCGTCGTTCCACAGCTCCAGCGAATATCCCGGTTCAGGGAAGGACGACGAAAATGCACCCGCACGCGCAGCCCCGCGCGGCTCACCCGCTGGGGCAGCGCCGTCAGGCTGCTTTCGTCAGATTGTGGCTCGAACAGCATTAACGAGACGTTCTGTCGCGGAACCTGTCGGATCCTGGCGTTGGTCTGATTCCAGCCCGCATTGGGGACTCGCCCGGCGCCGAAATTGTCGATCACGGCGATCGGTAGCATCGAACGAACGTCGCTCAACTCCGGCGCCAAGCGGACGTAACTGCGGGCCGTGATCGGCCCTGCAACGGCGTCGGGCTGAATCGCACGAGCTCGGAGTTGAGCGGATCGGCTCAGCGCAAAAGGTCCTTCGTACAAGGGCGATTCGACACCGGGAAGGGACCCATCCAGTGTGTAGTGGATCGTGGCCGCCGTCGCGGCGGTTGTCAACGAAATCAACAGCTCGCCCGAAAACGTCTGGTCCGGTTCCGAGATCTGAACGGGCTCGGTCGTGACGGCCGAGAACACGCGATCACTCGCCTCGCCCGGCGTGGGAAATTCGAAATAGCCGACTCGGTCACGATCCAGGACATAGGTCGACGCAAACAATTCCGGCCAGACGAATAGATCGTCATCCGCTTCATTTACGTTCAACGCGTGAATGGCCAACACGTTGTTGCCGCGTTGGAGCAGTGAGCGTGCCGAATCCAAGTCGATGGACAGCGGCGGCTCCGTCGCATCGCGACGCGCGGTTGCCACGGAATCGGGCCCCGGCGGTTCGCCCTGAGCGTTGATTCGAGCGACCTCCTGGCCGTTCAAGTACACCACGGCTCCGTCATCGAGGCGGAGGTCCAGCCACAATCGGTCAATGGCTGCCGGATCGTCCAGCTCAAAGGGGACCCGCAAGTAGACCGTACTGGCACGACCCTGCATCGAGCCAAGGCGAGTCTCAAGCCACGCTTCGTACTGAGGGCTGGTTCCGTACCCCACCGGCAAGGTCGGGGCCGGTGCCTCCGCGGTCTCGCTTAGCCACGAGCCGTCGGGCAAGAAGTCGATCTCGGCCCACGCCTCGGCGACGGACGCCGAATCGGGAATGAGAATCTGCACGGCCGTGCCGGCGCCGACGAGCGTTTGGTCGCGCAGTTCGGTCGCAAAGCCGTAGGAAATGTCCGGTTGCTGCGGTGGAAAACGCGGCGCAAGTTCTTGCCGGATCTTCGCTTGCGGATCCACCAGTGCTAAGTACTCGCCATTGGCGTTCAACCGAAATGACGCGTGCAGTCGGCCGTCCACGTCTCGTCCCGAGGGATACGTCTGGCCCGACGCAAACACCGCCAAGAATTCGCCCGGCCGCAGCATGGCCGAGGGAAAAGTCCATTTTTGAAGCCGCTGGGGATCGTCCGTCAAGGACCATCCGTTCAGGTCAAGCGACTCGTCTCCGGCGTTGAACAGTTCGATCCAGTCGGAGGTTTGCCCGCGCCCATCTTCCAGAGTGGACTCGTTGTCGGCCATCCATTCCGAAATCAACGGTTCGGCAGCCAGCAGGTGTCGAGCTTCCAGAGTTTCCAGACGGCGTGAGGGACGGGGCATTTCTAAGGGGACCAGCGGTGGCGGCGAAAGGGTTGGGTTGGGAAAAGGGGGTCAGGTCCCAAGAGTGCAAAGCACCCGAAGGGCCGTTCCGGCTCTTGGGACCTGACCCCCTTTTCCCAACCCCCATACTAATCGCCGATCCGAAACAAGTGTTTGTCGGTGCGGATCAGCAAATCTTGGTCGACCACGGCGTACGAGGCCAACGTTCGCTCTTGGAGATCGTTCCGTGCCAGCAGCTCGAAGGTTGGGGCGGCGCGGACGACGATCGCTTCGCCTTCTTCGTTTTGAAAGTAAATCCGGCCGTTGGCGTGGATCGGCGACGCCGAAAAGCTGCCGCCGAGCCGTTCCTGCCACTGCTGCTCGCCCGTCATGGCGTTCAGACACGAGGCAACGCCACGATCCGAGACCATGTACAGGTAGTCGCCGACGAGCAGCATCGAGGGCGTGTTGGGAGCCCCGCGCCGTGCCGACCATGCGACGTGAGTTTCCGTGACGTCGCCCTGTCCATCCGGACGGATCGCCAGGGCCACAGGCGAGTCGAAGCTGGTGCTGATGTACACCAAACCGTGACCGAAAACCGGGCGAGGAACCACCGAGTAGCCATCGTAATTGACGCGCAAATCTCGTCGCCCGTGTCAGGATCCAGAGAAACAACGCAGTTGCTGCCAGGACAAATCACCTGGTCGCGGCCTGCGGCCACAATGTGCAGCGGCGTCGCGAACGAAAAGGTCTTCGCCGCGTCGGTTCGGCGGGGCGTCTTCCAGGCCACGTCACCCGTTTCCTGCTCCAGTGCCAGAATAAAGGGGTCCGTGTCTCCGTCGCAGCTGAAAATCAGTTTGCCCTTGGCCAGTGCGGGTGAGCCGCCGTTGCCGTGTCGAGGCGGATAGCGAAACGAATCGTTCCGCCAGATCGGCTCGCCGGCGAGATTGAAGCAGGCGAGCCCTGCGGGCCCAAAGTGGACGTAAACGCGATCCCCATCGACCAGGGGCGTCGGACTCGCGTGACTGTTCTTGCTGTGTATCTGAGCGGCGTCGGCCTCGGCTTGATGGAACGCCTCGACGCTTCGAATCACTTGGCCACTGGCCCCATCGAGAATGATCAGCCGTAACGAAAAATCCCCCGACTCCGGAATCGGCACCGCGGCCGTCAGGTAGACCCTTCCGTCCGCGACGACCGGTGACGACCAACCCTCGCCCGGCAGCGGGGTCTTCCAGCGAACGTGCTCTGACGCGCTCCACTCCAAGGGCAGGTCGACCGATGAGGCCAATCCCTGTCCCGTCGGACCTCGAAACTCCGTCCAATCCCCCGTCGCCGAATGGGCAATCGCGAGCCCAAGCACTGTGGCTGGCAAGAGAGTTCCGCAAACGGCTCGTGCACGTGTCATCTCGACTCCGATGTGGCGTGGTGATCGGGAGCGGGCAAGCGGTGGATGGGTTCTGGCCCGGGATGGATTTTCGCGGAGTGTGGTTTCTGGAGCGAACCGAGGCCCGACCCGGTCCGCGGCCCCCTACCCAGAATCTCGATTGTCCGCAGCCACGCGCCAGGAGACAAGCCGTCATGCCGCCCGAAATCGTCGACTGCCAAAATCCCCTCTCCGCGTCCCGGGACGGCTCGCCCGGATGTCCGCGATCCGAAAACGGTCCCCACGGCACAGCGACGTGTCCTTTCGGAGCGCTCTGAAGTCCACAAGGAGCTTGATTTGCGGAGGTTTTCGCCGGCACGCCTTTTGCCGTATAAGGTCGACAGGGAATAACAAGAGCCGACGTGCCGAACAAACACGGGAATGGCACATCGCTCCACCAAAGGGAAAGGCTCGGCAGAGAACTAAGCCAACGCGGCATCGTCTGGACCCCGCCATTTGTGTCGCTCTTGGTCGAACTCTCGCGCGAGCCTTTCCTATCGCGCCATTCCTCTTGATCCCGGCGTGATGGTTCACGTCGTTTCTGGAGCTCGGTTCTTGCGAGCTTCCATCCGCCGATTCTGGGCAGCGGGGTGTCACTTTCGTCGTACGGGGACGCGAACTTGCTTGAACCGGGTCGCCTTTCACTCCACAATGGGGCACGCCGTGGGTGGGAACGGGTTCCGCGGGTCGTCCCGCGGGGTTTTCCCGGCGGCGCCCCAGTCGAACGCCCCCCAGTCGAACGCCCCCCAGTCGAACGGCGGACGAGTCGACCGGGCGATTGGCGGACGGAGTGAACCGAGCATGACGAAGACGTATCTCACGCTGAAGCCGAGTGAGCAAGTGGTCGCGAGCGTCGCGGGTCGGATCTTTGCGGCCTACATCGCCGCAGGCATGGTGTCGGCCGGGAACGAATCCGAATGGTTGCAAAGGTCGTTGAGAGAAGCGATCGAGTTGGCCAAAATGACGGACGAGGCGATCACAAGCGAAGGCGAAATGTCCTAGTGCTGTGTCACAGCTAAGATCAGGGGTTGGGAAAAGGGGTCAGGTCCCAAAAGCCGAAACGGCCCTTCGGGTGCTTCGCACTTTTGGGACCTGACCCCCTTTTCCCAACGTCCCTTTTCCCAACGTGCCTTTTCCCAACGTGCCCCGCCTCGCTTCAAATTGCCCGTTTCGCGTCCCGGACGGACGACCAACGTCCAAGCCCTGGTAACCATCTGATTCGCCACGCCCAAAGGCTGCCCCAATGCGATCGCCTCTTCGTTCTGATTTGCGGCAACTTCTTATTCGCGGGGCCATTCTGGCATGGGCCGCGTCCTGGCCCCTCGTCGGCGTCGCGCCTGTCGAGGGGCAAGCCCCGTCCGCGCCGCCGGGCGTCACGGCGCCGCAAGCCGTCACGGATTCGCCGAGCGACAGGGCTCCACAGGGCAGCGCGGGGCGGACAGGTATCGGCAATCGATTGGCCTA
Source organism: uncultured Planctomycetales bacterium (assembly GCA_963826795.1). GTDB lineage: Bacteria > Planctomycetota > Planctomycetia > Pirellulales > Pirellulaceae > CAWGYT01. The sequence goes on from CAWGYT010000004.1 coordinate 559,680, forward strand.
TTTGGACGGCCCGGTGGACCCCTACTATGTCGGTGACGGGTTCGCTCGGCTCACGACACCGCAGTGGATCGGCGACCCCCGCGTTCAGGCCGTCGTCGTGCTGGCGATCGACGACATGCGGGATCCGGACCGCTACGAGGCGTTCTTGCGACCGATTCTGAACCGTTTGAAGCGGATCGATGGTCGCGGGGCGCTGAGTATCATGACCAATCAGGTCGATCCCGAGCATCCGCAATTGGAGCCTTGGCTCAAGGAGGGCGTGAGTCTGGAAGTGCACACGGTGGATCATCCGTGTCCCTTGCTGAATGCGAGTGATTTCGGGCAGGCGCGGCGGACCTTTGACCAGTGCGTGGATCGGATGTCGCAGATCCCCGGCAACCATCCGGTGGCCTTCCGCATGCCTTGCTGCGATTCGATGAACAGCCCCAGCCCGCGGTTCTACGAAGAGATTTTCGCGCAGGTCACTGAGCTGGGGAACTTCCTGACCATCGACAGCTCCGTGTTCAACCTGACCACGTCGGCTGACGGTGAGTTGTCCGACGAACTGGTACGGGACGCGGAAGGGCGTCCTCGGTTTGAAAAGTATCTGCCCTTTCCCGCGTTCGTGAACACGATTCGCAATTATCCCTATCCCTACGTCGTGGGCGGCGTGTGCTGGGAGTTTCCTTGCATCGTTCCCAGCGATTGGGAGGCTCAGAATATCCAACGGCCCAACAATCCCCAAACGGTGACCGACCTGAAGGCGGCGCTGGATGTCGTTGTGCAGAAGCAAGGCGTACTGAACCTGGTGTTTCACCCGCATGGCTGGATCCGCAACGATCAGGTCGTGGAACTGATTGACCATGCCACGACGCGCTATCCGGGCCAGGTGATGTTCTTGAATTTTCGTGAGGCGCAGCAGCGGCTGGACGAAAACCTGCTGGGAGGCACGCCGCTGCGTGACGCCCAGGGCCGGGAACAGGGAGTTCGCATGCTGGACGTCGACGATGACGGTCACCTGGATGTCGTGCGGTTCACCCAAGGGGAGCTGACCACGCGAATTTGGCGGCCGGCAACGGCCCAGTGGCAAGTGATCCGCCAAGAGCTCGATGCCCCGCGATGTCAATTCGGAGTACTCGATGCAATGGGACGAGCGTCGCTGATGGCAGAGACGTCGACGGGACTGCAGGCGTTCACGTTTGACGGGCAGCAATGGGCCGCGGTTCGGATTGAGCTTCCGACCGAGCAACTGCCGGCCGCGTGGCGCGACATCGGGCAAGTTCCGGCCGAAGGCGTGGTCATTCGGCTTCGCGATCTCGACCTGGACGGGATTTGCGAGTTGATTTTGCAGCGGGGCGAGCCGAGTCTGATTCTGCGTCTCGATCAGGGCCGTTGGATTCCGCTGGAAGCTGGATTGCCCGCGGGCGTTCGACTGGCGACCGCTGAGGGCGGTGATGCGGGTCTCCGCTGGGTCGATTTGGACGGCGATCAGCGCCCCGAGTGCGTGTTTTCGGATCCGCAGGGGTACTCGGTCGATCGCTTCGTCTCGCCGCAGGAGGGCTGGGTTCGCATCCTCGCCGGCCGGCGCGGGGCCGCACCCCCCGGCTCGGTCGAGATCCCCCCGTTTGTCCGGCCCGATGGCTCGAATAACGGCAGCTGGGCCCACTCGCAGCACCTGTGGTGGCAGAACGAGGACACCGCCCGGCTCGACGACAAGGTGATGCGTCTGGCGTTTGCGGACATTTTGAAGGGGGGCGACCCGGTTCCGCCGGAAAACGCGTCGGTCTTTCCTGGACCAGTCGAGCCCCGCGAGGCCATCGCCACTTTCCAAAGTTCGGTGCAGGCCCGGATCCAATTGGTCGCAGCCGAACCACTCGTGACCGATCCCATTGCCTTCGACTGGGGACCAGACGGCCGCCTGTGGGTCGCTGAGATGCGTGACTATCCTGAGGCCGAAGGTGACGAACATCCCCTGCGCGGCCGCATCAAGGTCCTGTTGGATGAGAATCAGGACGGGGTCTATGACCGGGCCGAAATCTTCTTAGATGGGCTGCACTATCCGACGGGCGTGAAGGTCTGGCGGGACGGGGTGTTGATCAGCGGAGCACCCAGGTTGATCTATGCCGAGGACACCGACGGAGATCTTCGCGCCGATCGCCAGCGCGTGTTGTACGAGGGTTTTGGCGAAGGGAATCAGCAACACCGGATCAATGGCCTGCGTTGGGGAATCGATGCCTGGCTGTATTTGGCCAATGGGGACAGTGGCGGGCGGATCCGTTCGTTTGCCCATGAGGACTCGTTGGAAATCGGGGGACGCGACCTGAGAATCCAGCCCGACACGGGCCGCATGGAAGCCGTCGCGGGCCCGACTCAATATGGCCGCTGCCGTGACGATCTGGGCAATTGGTTTGGGGGGAACAACAGCGATCCGCTCTGGCACTACGTGCTCGACGAGCACTACCTGCGCCGCAATCCGCACTTCGCTCCCCCGTCGCTGCGCCGGCAGGTGCCATCTGTGCCGGGGCCGGCGCCGATCTTTCCGGTCAGCAAAACCTTGCCGCGTTTCAATGATTTCGATCGCGCTGATCGCTTTACTTCGGCCTGCGGTCCGCTCGTGGTGCAGAACGAGGGAGCCGCGTGCCTCGATTTCGGACCGGCGGGGTCCGTCGACACGTACGTTTGCGAGCCGGTGCATAATCTGATCCACCGCGAGCGAATGGTGTCCGAAGGCGGCTCGTTCCGAAGCACGCGGCTGCCCGCAGACGAGTCCGCCGAATTCTTGGCCTCGACTGACAACTGGTTCCGGCCGGTAATGGTTCGCATCGGTCCCGACGGAGCACTGTGGGTTGCCGACATGTACCGCTTGGTGATTGAACATCCCGAGTGGATTCCGCAGCACTGGCAAACCCAGCTTGATCTGCGCGCCGGCCATGACCGGGGCCGCATCTACCGCCTTTCGCCGCCCGACCAAGCGTCACCCGCTGGATTGCCGCGTCTGGATCACCTCGCCACTGAGGCGTTAGTCGAGCGATTGGACCATCCAAGTCGCTGGCAACGCGACATGGCCCAGCAAATGATCCTTTGGCGTACGACGGGGGCCGGACTCGAACCCGCGGCCGAAGCCGCCCCCATTGATCCCCTTCGAAAGCTTGTCGCCCAGGCCCAACGGCCGGTCGCGAAGATGCAGGCCCTCTACACGCTCCAGGCGTTGGGCGGCTTGGAGGCGGGTTGGTTGGCCGAGCTGATTCGTCGAGAAATCCCTGCGGTCGCTCGGCACGCGATCGTCGTGGGCGAGTCGTTTCTCGAGGAAGGGGGAGACGATCACGGGTTGCTCGAAAGCATGCTCTCGCGGCTTGACACTCCCGATCCGGCGCTCCAGCGGCAACTGGCGTACAGTCTCGGGCAAAGCCGCGACGATCGTGCGGCCGCCGCTTTGGGACAGCTGGCTCGGCAGTCGGCGAAGGACCCGATCCTGCAGGCTGCCGTGATCTCGTCGCTGACCCCAAGCAGCGTTCCTGCGGTACTGCAAATCGTCGCCGACTCGCCCGACGCGGCGTCGGGCGACCTGCTGCGGGAACTTCTCTCGCAGTCGATCGCCCAGGGGGACCTGCCGGCCCGAACGCTTGCGATGCAATTGTTGGCCGCGCCGCGCGCGGGCTGGCCGACCGCCTGGCGGTTGGAGACGCTCGCCGGCGTGTTGGACGACTATTTGCGCTCGCCGGCGTCGCTTGGCGACCTGCCCGCCTCGGTTCGCGATCAGCTGGCCGAGGGCCTCGCTTCAGCCCGCCAGTTGGTGGTGGATCCATCGGCCCCGGTCGGGCTACGCGGGGCAGCGGTTTCGCTGCTTCGCGGCGACCTGGGTGAACTGAGCGACTCGCGAGAAAACCGCGAGGTCTTAGCGAAGCTGCTCGATCCAAAGCAGCCCCCCGATCTGCAAACTGCCGCCGCGGTGGCCCTGCTCCGCACGTTCCCCGAACAGGCCATTGAACAGTTGATGCCGAATTGGAACGGGTTTTCGCCGCGGATGCGTGATCGCCTGTTGGACGACATCCTGCGGCGCCGCGAACTCATCCTCGCGATGCTGGGCTTCGCTGAGCGGCAACAGCTCGACCTGCAGCTGGACGCGCGCCGCCGCCAGCGGCTCTTGCAGAACTCCGACTCCGCGATTGTCGAGGCAGCGCGGCGGGTGCTCGTGGACGACCAGGCGGCGTCGCGTGACGAGGTGATCGCACGCTACCATCCCGGCGACCAGCTGACGGGCGACCCGGATCGAGGTCGCCAGGCGTTTCAGAGGACCTGTGCGGCGTGCCATGAGTTCGCCGGAATGGGACATGCGGTAGGGCCCAACCTCGCCGCCCTCAGCAATAAATCCGTTGATTTCCTGCTGACCTCGATTCTGGATCCCAACCGAGCGGTCGAGGCCAACTATTTGGACTATCAGGTCGAAGCCGTTGACGGACGGCTCTTTTCGGGGATCCTCGTGGCCGAGACCGCCAGTGCCGTCACCCTGTTGGCCACCGACGGCAAACAGCAGCCGATTCTCAGGGAGCAGATTGAGTTCATTCGATCCACGGGCCGGTCGCTGATGCCGGAGGGATTGGAAAAGGATCTGACGCCTGCCCAGTTGCAAGACATCCTCGTCTTTCTGCGGAGCTACCAGCCCGAGCGGAAGCGGTTCGAAGGGAATCGGCCGGAGGTCGCCCCGCGTCGCGACGATGGTTCGATCCGACTGCTGGCCATGCACGCCGAAATCTACGGTCCCAGTTTGGTGTTCGAGCCCCAATATCGGAATCTTGGGTTCTGGGGAAGTCCTCAAGACTATGCCGTGTGGACGATCGAGGTGCCCGCGGCCGGACGCTTTTCAGTGACGCTCGACTACGCCTGCCCACACGACTCGGCCGGCAATCGCTTTGTCCTTGGTTGCGGCGACCAGCAACTGTCCGGCGAGATTCAGGGGACTGAGTCGTGGGATGAGTATCGATGGCGATCGATCGGCATCCTGGAGTTGCCCGCCGGTACGTCGCGTGTGTTTCTCCGCGCGGACGGTCCGCTGAAAAACTATCTGCTCGATCTGCACCAGATCGTGCTGTCGCCGACACGACGATCGGATTGACCACAGAGGCACAGAGGGCACAGAGATTAGGGGGCAGCAGGTCGGGGGTGTCGCGATTTTGGGGGATTCTGATTTCCGCCAACGCGGAAATCAGAATCCCCCAAAATCGCGACACCATTCCTGCCCGAGTACTTCCCTCTGTGCCCTCTGTGCCTCTGTGGTAACACCCATATGGCCCGCAACGAACAACTCATTCGCCAGCACAAGCTGCTGCAGATTCTGGAACGCTACCGATTTGGCCGTACGCTGGACGAGCTGCGGGATGAACTGGTGGACGAGCTGGGGCTGACGTCCCTTCATGCACGCAGCGTGCGGCGCGACCTGGAGGCGCTGCAGGCGGCGGGTTTCGATTTAGCAGCCCATGATTCGGGTCGTGGCCGCGTCTGGAAATTAGGTCCGCTGTTCCGTGGCAGCCATAAGATTACGGCGTCGGCGTCAGAGCTGATTGCGCTCAGTTTGGCTCGCGATTTGTTGACGCCGCTGGCCGGGACGCCGTTTTGGATGGGGATCGAATCGTTTTGGAGCAAGATTCGGGAAAGCCTTCCCGGGAGCGTTTGGAACCACTACGAAAAATTTCGGCAAGTGCTGCACGTGCTGGGCCTGCCCGCCAAGAGCTACCAGCAGCATCAGGGGATCCTGAAGACGGTCAATCGTGCGATTCTGGAGCATCGCGTCGTCGAAATTGACTATCAGCCGCTGGGGCAAGATCAGCCGATGAGCCGCCGGATCGCGCCGTACGGCATCGCGTTTCATCAGGGCAGCCTGTATGTGATCGCGGATGCGTGCGAGATCGAATCGGCTGACGAGCGGATCCGGCATCTCAAGCTGGATCGCTTTCGGCGGGCCGTGGCGTTGGACGAGTGGTTCAAACCCCGTGCGGATTTCCAGCTGGCCAAGCACTTGCGGGAGAGCCTCGGGATTTTCGGGGGCGGCAGGACCCGAAATTTCCGTATTCGGCTGAGTCCGCTGGCCGCTCGCTGGGTCGAGGAAGATCCTTGGCATCCCGAGCAGGTCCTGGATCGCGAGACGGACGGTGGCGCGATCCTGTCGGTCCAAGCCGCGCACGACCTGGAAATCATCCCTCGCGTGCTCGCGTTGGGCGCGGAAGCCGAACTGCTGTCGCCGGCGTCCAGCCGCAAGCTGATCGCCGAGACGCTGACGCGACTTTACGCCAAGTATCAAACAAACCTGAGCTGAAAATTGGACGCGGTGCGACGGGAGGGCGAAGCAACCCGAATTCGTCGCTTTCACGCCGCACTAGTCCTGGGGGCGGACGGGCCGCCACTGGCACGTGCCGGCGGGGTCGCGTGGGACGCGACGGCTGGCAGGCAGAGCTTGCTGTTGAGCGAAGAAGTAGCTGAAGGCGCGGTGCGTCGTCCCATCGCCGTCGTGGCAGGTCACCACGTCACGCCGATAAAGGCCCTCCGCGACGCACTCGACCGCGTCCAGGATGGCCAGCGTGTCGTCGATCTGGTCCATCGGGAATTCCCACCGCTCGCCCGCGACCCAATCGTTACCGGGGAGAATTGCCGGGTAAGCGCCCAAATCGTACAGCTGGGCTCGAATGTGGGCCCGCACAATCCGGCGCGGCGGATGAGGCCAGACATGGGCGCGAACGTTACCCTGCCGGAGCGTTCCGTAGACGAAAAACGAGACAGGATCGGGAGGCGACATCGGGGCAAACTGCCGAAGAGGCGAGGGTGGGTGAATCGTCCCGCTCGCGATCAGAGCTTTCGTTCGATGTGTTGCATCCAGTCTCGGACCTTTTCTTGCAGCAGACCGACTTGCCGCTCGAGTCCCTGTCGCGTGCGCTGGACGCGTTCCAAGATTCGCTGACTCGCGGACTGGATTGTTTCGGCGGACTTGCGGACATCTTCCAGCGAATTGGAGCGTTTTTCGATTTCCAGGATGGCGCGGTTGATCGCCCCGAAGTCGGCCTCGGCCGCGGCCGACTGGGTCGCCCGTACGCAAAGCGCTTGAGCCGTGGTCAGGGCGGCCTGGAGGAAGACGTCGGACGAGGCATGCTGTGCGTCCCAGACGACCAGCAGATCGTCACCGTAGCGGACGAACGGTTCGATTTCGGCGGGAGCGGTCTTGCTGGAAAACACAAAGATTCCAATCTGTGCCGCTCGATTCTTGCGGGCCATCTGGATCTCCTCCAGGGCCTTCGCGATGGAGTAGGCGGTGTCCTCTTTCGCTTCGAGCACGATACGAGCTCCGGCCGCCTGGCACTCGGCGCTCAGCTCGATCACGAAATCGCCGACCTTGCAATTCTTGATTTCGCCGACGCGGGCGCCGGTGGCGTGGACGACGTCCCCGGACGACTGTCGGTTGGCGACCAGAAACTGTCCCAAGGCGTCTTCGAATTCAACCCCGTGCCGCGTCGTCTGCTCCGCCTCCTCGCGTCGAGCGACCAGTCGCGCCAGGGCGGTCTTGACCTCCTCACGAAACTCAACGTTTTCGCGTGACGATTCCCGCAGCAGGACGAGCAGTTCGCGTTTGAGGCGAGCGAGGGGGGCATTTTCGTCGTCGAGTGTCAGATGACCGTGGATTGCGCCTTGCGTATCGCGGAGCATCAGGTTCAGTCGCGAAAAAGCCGAATCGGGATTGTCTAAGGAAAATTCCCGCACGATCGTCCGTTGCGCCGCGTCGACGTTCCGGACGAGTCGGCTGAGCGCGGAGTTCTCTTGATCGAGCGAAAATTCCTTGACGACATCGTCGATTTTGGC
>CAWGYT010000004.1:572500-937782 GCA_963826795.1 uncultured Planctomycetales bacterium
GAGATCGGCTGGGGGACGGGTTCGCCCCCCGTCTGCGCGACGGGGGCTACGGCGCGACGGGGGCCACGAAGCCAATCTAAGAAGCCAATCTAAGACGAAGCCAACCTAGGAGCCAATCTAAAAGAGCCAATCTAAATCTAACCAATCTAACCAATCTAAGACGGTCTACTTCCGTGCCCTCATTGCCGCCGGTCACGCCTGCGGCTACCTTGTGCTGCCGAATGACTCTGGAGCCTGTAGACTGTCTTGGACTTGTTGTCTTGGACTTGTTTTCCGGCCCGCTGATCTCGACATGTCGCTCGCCGCATCACTTCACCCTTTCGCGCGTTCGGCGCAGGAGCGCGGTGAGGAGACGTGAGGTGCGGTTCACCTCTCCCGACGTGTTGTCACCTCTCCCGAGGAGGTCGTGCAGCTTTTAAGTGCTTGTGTTTTCAAGCAGTTGTGAGCATAGCGACAGTATGCCGTGCCATGTGCCGACAGATTTTCGAATGATGCACCTGCTGAGGCTGCTGCACCTCGCAAGTGAAACGTTGAAAATCTGTCGGCGACATTGCAAAACAAACTGTCAGCAATGCTACACAACTTGCTATTTCAACATAGCACTTAAAAGCTGCACGACCTCCGAGGCCGGGAGAGGTCGCTCGGGTCCCGCTGGCGGGAGCCGGGCGGGTGAGGGTTGACCCGTCGTGTCGAGGTCCTGGCCCCCCCCTCATCCGGCCTTCGGCCACCTTCTCCCGCGTTGGGGAGAAGGGACATGATGCGGTCACCTCGCCCGTAATGCGGTCACCTCGCCCGTAATGCGGTCACCTCTCCCGTAATGCGGTCACCTCTCCCGTAATGCGGTCACCTCGCCCGTCGCTTAGGTCTCCCACGGGAGTGTGACCGTCCGTCCGTCTTCAGCTCGGTTGCCGCCGAGGGCATGCAGCGTCAGCTCGCAGCCCGTGGAAAAGAACCGGCTCATCACCCAACCGACCGGCTGATCGTCGGTGAAGTTGTAGCCGCATGCCGGCAGGTTGACCAATTGCAGACGTCCTTCGCGCCGAAATTCGTATCGATGCGAATGACCGAAAAAGATGGCGTGGAGGTTTCGGTGAGGTTCCACCAGCCGAAATAGACGCTCGGTATCCAGCAGGTCGACGTCGTTATCGCCGAGCGTGTGGTGAACGACCAGGACCGTGGGGCGGTTGTCGCGATCGGTGAGGAATCGGGCGAGCCACTCACGCTGTTGTTTGCCCAGCAGGCCCGCGACCTGATTGACATACAGTAGCGAATCCAATTGGATGACGCGAACCTGCGGATGCTCCAGCACGACGACTTGCTTGTCCGCAACCGGCTGACGCGCGAATTGCTCGACCTCCTGTGAAAACACACGCCGAAATTCGGACCGATCGTCGTGATTTCCCAAGCCGATCCCGATCGGCAACTGGCTGGCAAGCGGCTCAAGCAGCGTTTTCAGCTGCTCGTAGTCGCCGGCCTGACCTTCCAGCCGCGCGGCGTCGCCGTTAATGAGGGCCGCATCGGGAGCCGCCGAGCGGACCTGCTCGACGACCCGTTCGAGGTTCTCGGAAGGCCGAAAGTCGCGGTAGCTGTCCGCCGGATCGGCGGCAATGTGCGTATCCGAGAGCAGCGCGAGCCGCAAGTCCGTCGCGGACGGATCCTTTTCAGTCCCGGTCTCAATCTCGGACCCTGGCAGCCAAGCATGCGAAAACAGCAGCGCACCGCACGCCCCCATGGACGTGCGGAAAAACTGCTTGCGGCTGAGCGGTCGATAAAAAACGCCCGGCATCGACGCTTGCTCCCAATTCACGTCCGGATTATCGCCACGGGACTCAAGCCGGCGCTGTCGTCTCTCATCCGCGCCGCGAGCGACGCCAAGTGAGCCCGGCCAGGGCGGCCATCCCGAGCAATGCCAGGCTGGACGGTTCAGGCACCGCCGCAACCGCCGGGGGGCGCGGCCCGAGTTCGTAGCCGCCATCGGCAAAAGCCGCCACGAGGTCGGCGCTGTCGAACACCAGGTCGCCGTCCCAATCGCCTTCGGACCAATTCGCCGCCTGTTGAGTCTCGTATTTTCCTGCCGCGAACACGACCACCAAGTCATCCGAGGTGAACGACCCATCGAAGTTGGCATCGCCAAACCACGTCTTGGCAAGATCTTGGACCCAGATAATGCGATCTTCGCTGTCGACCAAGCCATCGTCGTTTTCGTCGTAGACGTTCAGGTCGGGCATCGGGTCATTCATCGCGAGCGCCTGCAGATCGACGTCGGCGGCGTCGAGCACCCCATCGGCGTTATAGTCTCCCGGCAACACCGCCGTCCCGATGACGGTCAGCACGATGAATTCGTCGGTATAGCTGACTTCCCAATCGAGTCCGGGGGACAGGGCCGCCATGCTGGTATCAGTTGCCAAGAACGGGTGGCTGACGACGCCTTGCTTCACCGGAAAGGCGTGGGTCAAGGGTGCGTATCCCATCGCATCGACCCGCGTGTCGATCTCTTCCAGGATCGGATCCAGGTCGACGCCGGCCTGAGCCAGGATCCAGCTATCGTCGGCGACCGGGGTGTAGCCATTCAGTTCGACCTTCAACGTGCCATTGGTCACATCGATGTCGCCCGCAACGCTGATGACCGAATGTGACGGTCCCGTGATTTCCGTCACCCAGGTGGACGAGCTGGCGACATCCTGCACATTCATCAGCAGGTCCCCAGTGACCGCGATCAGCGCGTCGTCGCCCGTGATTCGCAGCGATGTGGGACCACCCACGCCCGGGCTCGAGTCCATCCCGCGCCCGATATAAATCGTGCTGTTTTCGCTGCCGGTCGCGGCGAGAATCCCGCCGCTGACGTTCACTTCACCGCTGCCTTGGCGATTGCCGATTGCCAGCGAACCGGCAGTCTGCAGGACGCCTCCCGAAAAACTCAGCGTCCCCACTCGCGGACCAGCTGTCCCCGCTTGATCGTCCCGGCCCCCGTCGCCTATCTCCACGTCGCCAAAGTCCTGATCGAACAACCCGCCGGTTTGGTTCCAGATTCCCGTGCCGAATTTTCCGATGACCGTGAAGCCCGCCCGCAACTCGCCGGCGCTGAAATTCAACGTCCCGGTCCCTTCGCGCCCGAGTTGAAAGTCGTCTCCGGATTTGACGATCGCGCCTTCACCGGTGATGTTGAGCGTGCCGGAGCCAGTGGGTAGATAGCCGACGTGAATACTGTTGCCGCCGATCATGAATTCGCCGTCACTGAGGGTGGCGGTACCGGTGCCGCTATCGCCAATGAACGCTCCGTTCGCGATGAACACCCCGCCCGATTGCTCGAAGGCCCCCGAGCCGCCATTGAGTCCGATATCCAGCGATTGGAGTTCGTCCGAATCACTGTTGAACTGGACGGTGCCACCGTTGTTGATCACGGCGTCTTCGCCGAATTCGGGCGGCGATCCGCCTTGCCAATTCGCGCCATCGTCAAAGTTGCCCGTCGTGCCGACCCACTCGACGGCTCGAACGGGCGAATATAAGAGGCTCAGTACGACGAATGCCGTCCCGAGTCGGGAAAACGCTCTTGTGTCGCTCACGGTTGCCAACTCCCTGTTTAGATTCCTGCAAAAAAGGACGCAATTTGCCAATCGATTCGGCTGGCGCAGTTTACACGTCCGTTAGGCCAGCACAAGCAGGTTTCACCAAACGTTAAACTGCGTGACTCGGCGACTTGCTGCGACCGTCGCCGGGCCTGTTCGAGCGTCCGTGCCAGCTGAGGGGCCCTTTTCCGAGTGGCTTGTGGGCGGCGGTATTGTCAAAGCAAAGCAAGTAAAGAATCGTGATCGTCTCGGGAGGGCGAGGCTCCCGCCGAGCCGTCAACGCGTTGGACGCCAGTTCTTCAAGCGGCTTCGCAGTAGCTTTGCCCCTCCCGAAGCCACCCCAATTCGTCGCTGAAACGCGGCACTAGTTCCGGCCAGGCATCCGGCTGCGGACCAGTTGTTCGATCCGATCGAGGACCTCCTCGGGAGCGAGCTCGTTGGTGCAGATTTCAACCGCGTCTTCGGCAGCTTCCAAGCGACCGACAGGCCGGTCGGCATCCTGTCGATCCCGGTCGTTTTGTTGCTGCAGCACGTCTTCCAACGTCAAATCAATGCCGCGGGCACGCATCTCGGCCTGGCGTCGACGGGCCCGCACCTCGGGCGAGGCGGTCAGAAAGACCTTGCAAGCGGCATCGGGAAAGACGACGGTTCCCTGATCGCGTCCTTCGGTGACGATGTCGCCGCCGACTGCGAGGCGTCGCTGAAGCACGGACAGGTGGGCTCGGACCTGAAGGTTGTCGGCGACATGGCGGACGGCCTGGGTCACCTCTGGCGAGCGGATCGCGTGGGTTACGTCTTGCCCATCGAGCAACACGGCGTGATCGCGAAGTTCCAGCCGCGACGACTTGACGAGGCGGGCAAGCTGATCGGCGTCGGTCAAGTCCAAGCCTTGTTCCAACGCCGCGTAGGCGATCGCGCGATACATTGCTCCGGTATCGAGAAATCGAAAGCCAAGTCGAGCGGCTAAGGCCCGAGCGACGCTCGATTTCCCGGCCCCGGCGGGGCCATCAATCGTCACGATCATTTATCAAGACAATCCGGGACGGGGGGCTGAATCGGCGAATAAGGCCTCGATTTCCATTCTTTCCTGGGGTGCCACGCGGGCGGTCAATCGATCCTCGGCAACCTCGCAGACCTCGACCGTTTGTCCCAGGCCGTCAATCTTTCGAGCCGACGCGAAGGGTCGGAACGAGCGGAGGTTGAGTTGCCCGGCGCGTCCTTCGACTTCCGTCACGCGAACACGCATCCCGGCGATTGAGTCATCCTGCCAGATTGCCTGCCAGCCGCTGGCGATGACGTGCCGTGCGTCCAGGTGGAACATCCAGGCGGAGGGGAGGGACGTGGGCGAGCTGAGCGGCACGATCCAGCTGGGAGAGATCAGCGTCAACGCCTCGCGCATTGGCTGCTTGGGATCCACGGCGAGTCCGATTCGGAAGTGTCGCTGGGTTTCGCCGCGGACCAGCAGGAGGCTATCCAGGATTCGCCGCGCGACGCGGGTGTGGTAGGGCAGTCCCCCGGTCAGGATCGCGGTTCGCTCGACGCCGTCATCGATTTCCAGAAACTGAGGTGCCTCCAGGCGTTTCGCGGTCGCCGGCTGGCGGACCTCGTGCAGGCTTCGCGTCAGCTCGGCGGCCTCGTTGGCCCAAGCAAAACGGCAGGCCAGATACGACTCCCAGGGCGAAGTCGTGAACTCCATCCGCGGCTCCAACTGAATCTCGAGTTCGACCACGCGGCTGCCGCGGCGGACGCGAAAAACCTGGGAGAACTCGGCCAGCGTGCTTCCTTCGCCATCGACCAGCCGCCCGCGTGACTCGACGCTTCCGAGAGCGGAGTCGGCCCGCAGCAGGCGGCAGCTATCGGCAACCATCCGAGAGTATTCCGGTTCGGCAGGACGGCCCGGCGAACCCGCTGCTCCGGGCAGCCGGCAGGCCAATTGCTGGGAAAGGCGGTTCGACCGCGATCCATAGCTTCGCAGCACGCGCAGTCCCCCCGTCTCGGGATCGACCACCGCCTCCAGGAATTCATTCCGCAGCAGCGTTTCTTCGGCCAGCGGTGGCGGGACACGGACGCCGCGGGGGCGGGCAGGTGATGGCAGGACGCTGGCCATGCCAAGTCCGGGAACATCCACCACCACCCGCGACTGTTGGCCGGTACTGTCGACCGCGTAGATCGGCGGCTGGACTTCCGGCACGACGGATGATTCGTCCAGGCTGACCCGGCGTGCGAAGCTCAGTGGGTTGACCAGTGCGTAGCCGGCCGGGGCGGAATGCTCCGCCGTGGGTTCGGCCAGTGTCTGGCCGGTCAGCTTGCCGATCAGGGACCGGACGCATTCGAGCGGCTGGTCGGCGCACTCCGCGAATCGGGCGTCCCAAGCGGCGTCGAGCGGGTTGGATTGAAACTCGTCCATCAGCCGCCTGACTTGGTCGTCGGCCTCGCGCACGGCGGGTTGCGGGTCCAGCAGGCTTCGGATGGCGGCGCAGGTGCGCCAGGCTTCGAGCCACAACTGATTTCGCCAGTATCGGGGCCAGCGGCTGATCGGGTCGGTGGCTTCCGCCGCGACAGACTGTTGCAGCGCGGGCGAGCGGTATTGGTTCGCATCGAATTTGTCGTGCATCCCCGGATCGTAGGTGTCGCGGAAATACTCCTCCGCCGTCACAAACCGTCCCAGGGCGTGGGTGAAGCGGCTTACGCGCTGCAGTTCCTTCGAGCCAGGGGCTGGCTTGGCCGGCCAAGTGCACGAAGCAGCGCGTCGCGATGTGGTCCATGTCCATCGACTCGCCGAGACTGGTCGCCAGATTAAGAAACGTCTCGGAGGCGGTCGCATCGAGCGGGGCGCGGCAGATGGCGTCGATGCTATTCTGGCCGTCGCCTTCCCAGCGTGACTTGGCCTGGGTGGCTTCGGGAAAACGCCCACCATCGAAGGTGGCGTGTAGCGCGCCTTGATAGCCCAGACGGAGAAGAATTTGGGGGAGGGCCGATGCGAGCCCGAACGCGCGCCGTCCGTAGACCTTGGGACGGGTGCTCCAGGCCGCTTCGAAGGCCGCCAGACCGAGCTCCAATTGGGCTCGAACCGTTTCCCCGGCCAGCAACACCGTCGGCAGCTCGCGGATTTCACCGCCAATCAGTCCCACACGCTGCTCGGCCAACGCCGTTTCGACGGCCCGCCAGGAGTCCGGCAGTTGGCGTAGCGGCGCGAGACAGTGCGCCGGCATCAAGAGATTGGTCTTCGTGGGACCACTCAGCTGAGCCTGCAGCGGCTCACCCAGCAACGGTTCGACCACCAGCGCGAGATCCATCAGGTAAACATCGACCGCATAATAGTGGTCTCGTTCCTGCGAGAGAAAGTCAAAGCAGCTCTGGACCAGGGTATGGGCCTGCTCACGGTGGCCCGCGACGGCGGCCGTCGCCGCGGCCACCAGGTTGTCGGCGAAGCTCGTTTCTTTCACGTGCGTGGAGTAACGCATTTGCCGCGTCAGCAATTCGACCTGCAGGTAGGCGTACCCGAGTGCAAGAAACTCGGCGACCAACTCATCATCCAGGCCCTCGGGCCGCGGCAAGCCCTCCAGGGCACGCTCCAAGATGACTTCCCGCGACGAATCGGCCAGGATCAATTGCCCACCGGCGGCGGCCACGTTCGAACCCAGGTCGGACGGCGCGTTCCCAAAATGGGGCCGCGGCAGGATCAACAGTCGGGCCCGATCGTGCGCCGGCGGATCGTCCAACCGATGCCAAGTCGGCATTTTTTGGCAATCGGCGACCAAGCTCGGGTGCCAAAGCGAGGTCCAGCCCGCGAGCAGGCTATCGGCGTCCTCGCCCTTGTGAAAGACAGGAAAGTCCTCAAACGTGTGGCAATTCAGCAGAATCCCTATCTCTTCGAATTTCATTCGGAATCCTGTGAAGTGAGGACGTTTCGAAACCGAAACGGTGCGACACGTCGCCCGGCCGCCGTCGTGTTTCCGGCGTTCTTCCCGGCGACGCTTCAAGATATCGACTCCCTCCACGCTCGTCGACCCGTTCCCTGCATACGGTATCCTGTTGGCGGCATGGAGTTTACGCCAGTTCGATTCGGTTGGTTTTGTTTGACAATCCGTCCCCTGCGTCGATAAACTAAAAGCGTGTGTCCCTGAAGAACGCGCTGGGACGCCGAGGCGTGTCCCTGAAGAATGCACGGGGATGCCAGAGGAACAGATCTTGTCTTTTTGTCATACTCATGTCTCGCGTTCCGTTGGACGCGAACTAGCTCCGCAGGCTGGTTGGCTCGCAGTGCGATTGGCGAGTAAGCGCGATTGGCGAGTAAGGGCGATTGGCGCCCGGGTGCGATTGGCTGGCGGGCAAGATTTGGGGATTGAACATCCGCGTTCGGGGCTGCCGCGTCGCTAACGACGAGCCGTTTGGGGAGTAGAGGATATGGCTTCCGCCAATGCCGTGTGGGGCATCGACATCGGGCAGTGTGCGCTCAAGGCGTTACGCTGCACCTTGTCGGACGATGGACAGACGATTGTGGCCGACGCATTCGACTACATCGAGTACCCCAAGATTCTGACCGAGCCCGATGCGAACCCTGAGCAGTTGATCAGGGATGCCCTGAAGCAGTTCCTGGCGGACAACTCGGTCCGAGACGCGAAAGTGGCGATTTCCGTGCCCGGTCAAAGCGGACTGGCTCGCTTTATTAAACTGCCGCCCGTTGAGGCGAAGAAGATCCCGGACATTGTCAAGTACGAAGCCAAGCAGCAGATCCCGTTTTCGCTGGACGACGTGATTTGGGACTATCAGGCGCTGCTGGGCGGGACGCAGGACGAAGGCGTGGCGCTGGAGACCGAGGTGGGCTTGTTCGCCATGAAACGCGAGCAGGTGTTTCGCGCGCTGCGTCCGTTTCGGGATGCGGGGATCGAGTTGGACATCGTGCAGCTGACGCCGATTGCGATCTACAACGCCGTCGGTTACGGCGTGTTGAAGGATTTGCCTTCGGCCTCCGAATACGATCCGGACGAGCCGCCTGAATCGGTTGCCGTGATCTCGATGGGCACCGACACGACCGATTTGGTCGTGACAAATGGATTTCGTATCTGGCAACGCAGCATTCCGATCGGCGGGAGCCACTTTACCAAACAGCTCACGAAGGAACTTAAGCTGACCTTTGCCAAGGCCGAGCATCTCAAACGAAATGCTCGACAAGCGGAGGATCCCAAGGCGGTGTTCCAGGCGATGCGCCCCGTCTTCAACGACTTCGTGCAGGAACTGCAGCGGAGCTTGGGGTACTTTCGCAGCATCGACCGCCGCGCCAGGATCACGCAAGCGGTTGCCTTGGGCAACGCCATGTTATTGCCCGGATTGCAGCCGTACGTGGAAAAGAACTTGGATTTGCCCGTGCGGCGAGTCAATGATTTCCGACATCTCGAAGGCGCCGCCGTCGTCTCGACCCCGAAGTTCAAGGACAACTTGCTGTCGTTTGCCGTCTCCTACGGACTCTGCATTCAAGGGCTCAACAAGGGTCGCCTGTCGACGAATCTGATTCCACGTGAGCTGGTCACCTCCCGGTTGATTCGGCAGAAGAAACCCTGGGCGTTGATGGCGCTGACCGTTTTTCTGCTGGGTCTGAGTTTCAACTTCCTCTTCAATTGGAATCGTTGGCGAGAGTCGGATCCCGAGCGGTTCGCCAACGTCGCCAGCGAGGTCGACTCGGTCACGCGCACCAGCAGTTCGCTGATCAGTCGCGATCAGGAACTGCAGACCCAATTCGACTATCTGAAGAAATTGGGCAACGAAGTGGTCGGCGGTGCGGACGCAAGGTTCCTGGTGCTGGAACTTGAGAAGGCCATCAATGAAGCCTTGCCGGCACCGGTCCAGGAGGACCCGATGGCCGTCAGCAAGGTGCCTTACCAGGACCGCACCGAGCTGTTCATTGAATCGATCGATTCGGAATACTTTCCCGTGCTGAAGGATTACTTCACGGTCGACGCCGAGGATCGCTACGTGCGATTTCTGAAGGATCTGGCTTACATGAATCAGCAGCGAGACGCCAGCGCCCCTGCGGCGGCTGTCGACGCTGCCGCGTCCGCCGAGGCCGCAACCACCGCGGCGGACGCCGAAGCGGAGGAAGCGGATAGCGAAGCCGCGGCGGAAGGCAGCGAGGACGAACCCGCCGGGTTCGTAAAGCCCGAGCTGCCCTCGTTTGATAGTCCCGGTTGGGTCATTCAGATCAAAGGGTTTCATTTCCACAACAAGGATATCGTGAACCGCAACTCGCAGTACCTCGTCAACACGTTCATGAACGTCCTGGAGAACGGCTCGGTCGAATTGCCCTCGGGACCGGGACAGCCTCCGACGAGCTTCACCATGAAGGAACTTGGGATTTATTGTCCGTTGATCGCCGTCGACCGCTCGGAGGTCACGATTCGCGTACCGGACTTGGATTACGATCCCTCCAAGCCGGATCGGCAGGTGCCTTCGAGCCGGACGGAAGGTGGCTGGAACAATCGGCGAGACAACCAGCCTACCGTCCCGCTGGTCAACACGACGGCCTACGAGTTCACCGTGCAGTTCATCTGGCTGGAGACGCGAGCCAGCGAAAGGTTGGAAGCTCGCAAGCAAAAGCAGCCGAACGCGGTTACCACTGACGATGTGGCGGGAGACTTTTAAAGATGGATAAGGTCAAAGAATTCTTCGGCCTCGTGAAACGCCAGCATTTCTGGTTCATCGCGCCCGTGCTGCTCGTGGTTGGCGTCATGGGAGGCGTGATGGCCAGCAAGAAGCTGTCGAGCGAGTTCGAGCAGAACAAGTCGACGGTTCAGGGCTACATCTCGAAGATGCAGACCGTGAGCAGTCAGCAGCCGCATCCGAACGACGACTATCACAGCGGGATGGAACAGCTGATTGCCCAGCGCCGGGACAACGTCCGTAGTGCCTGGGAGAAGAAGTGGGAACGTCAGAGGCAGGAGCTGAAGTGGCCGGATCAGTTGCCGCGCGACTTTCTGCGCCGCGTGGACGGCATGCGGCCGATCGAGAAAGTGGACGTCAATGACCGCTTGAGTCAGATTCCTTCGGCCGAGCGGCGAATCTACGGTGACTTCATCAAGAACGTGCTGCCTCAGTTGGCCGAGCGAATCGACGCGAAGTGGGCACCGGCTCGCACTGGTGGGTTCCGAGGCGGCTTGGAGGGTGGAGGCTTTACGGAGTCGCGTTCGCGCGGTGGCGAAGGGCGTGAAGGTGGCGGCGTCGCGGAAGAAACCCACCTGGTCGACTGGGACCCGGCCAACCAAGGCAAACTGGAAGAACGCTTCGACTGGGGCGACGTGCCTCCCTCGACACTTGAAGTGCTCTACGCCCAGGAGGACTTGTGGGTCCTCTCGACGTTGATTGACATCATTCAGCGCACCAATGGCGATGCCATGACCAAGTCACAGGCCGCCATCAAGGCGATTGAATTCATCCAGATCGGGGCGGATGTCACGCCACCCAGCGGGACGGGCTTCAACGTCATCAAACCCTCGCCGCTGAGCGGAGAAGATGCGTCGGGCGCGGACGCGGACGCGGAGCCCGCTCCAGGGGAACCATTGGATTTCGGCCCGGATCGGATCGAGCCGCCCGCAGGCGAGTTCGCGGCCGAGGGCCCGGTGGACGACTCGATGGAATTGGTCAAGAACCGATACTACGACGAAAAATATGAACCCATCGCGGACAAAGACACGTTGCTGTCTTCCGTCACGGTCGCCAAACGCATCCCGGTGCGCATCCGGCTGGAGATGGATCAGCGCCGGATCAATCAGCTGCTGGTCCAGTGCGCCAACTCGCCCCTCACCTTCGAAGTCCGCCAATTGCGGCTCAACCCCCGGGGAGGGAACCGCCGCCCAGGCTTCGGTGGCGAACGAGGCTCCATGGAAGGCGGAGGCTTGCTCGGGCGAAATCAAAACCAGGTGCGGACCTTGGACGATTATCAGTCGTTTGACCGGATCGTCGAGTTGTTCGGGATCGTTTACATCTTCAATCCGGTCGATGAGGCCGTGCTGGGTGGAGAGACGGGTGGCGGCGCCGACGCGGATGCCGCCGATGAAACGGCCCTCGTGCAGCCGGCCGATCGATGGCTGCTCGCACGAGCCCTGCGCGGGCGTTAGAGGGAACGGGCGATGCGGACGCGAAGCCGAGTGAGGAGATACTCCGAGACAGAGGCCATGTCATGAAACTCAATTTCAAGAAAAACAAGTCCGGTGGCGGCGGGGACAAGAAAAGCAAACGCGGTGCGTCGCGCCAGGGAGGCGGCGATGCCATCGGTAACTTCAAACGCTTCCTCTCGGAACACGTTGAAAAGCTCGTGCTGGTGCTCATCGCGGTGGTTTCGCTGTACTTGGTTTACATCGGCTTTTCCAAGGAGCCGCTGGGTACCGACCCCGACGCCGTCCAATCGGCCGTGCGCAATGCCCAAAGTCGCATCAACTCGGGGACTTGGGCGGAAGTCAAGCAGGATCGCTTTCCGGAACCCGACAATTTTGATCAGCAGGCGACGCAGGACACGATCAGCATCGATCCAGCCGCGTACGACTTGTCCAAGCCCTTCCATTCTCGCCTCCAGCAGCGCAGCAAACGCCGCTCGGACCCGGAACTGCTCGCGCCGTTTGACGTCGAAGTCAAATCGGGCTACGGCGCGATTGCGATCCGGAGCCCGGACCAGGACGCCGGCATCGCCAGCCTGGTGCAAGGCAACTCACCCGATCTGCGTCCGCTTCCCGGCAACCTCCGTGGCAGCGGACGGGGCGAAGTCCAACTGGGCGGAACCTATGAGGAGCGGTTTTTCGTCGCCCTCACCGGTTTGGTTCCCTACAAGCAACAGTTCGACTTGTATCAGGAAGCCTTTAAGGGCGCCAGCGAGCACGATCTGGACCGCGACGTGCCGAAATATATGGGCCTGATGATCGAGCGGGCCGAAGTTCAGCCTGACGGAACGCTGAGCGAATGGGAAAAAATTGACACGCTCACGGGCATGATCCAAGAACCGACCCGATGGGAAGGACGACCCGAAGAGCGGGCCGAAACGTCGCATCTCCTGCCGGGTCTGATGATGCCCTTGCCGCCCCTGGTCTTGCGCGACGTCTCGCAATGGTCCGTTCATTCCACCGTTCCCTTGGCCGTCATGGATCGTGGCCAAAGTCGAGGCGAGGGACGGGCAGCCGAAGGCGAACCTCGCGAGGGCGATACGGGACAACCGCTTTCGTGGGGCGACCGGGGCAGCTTGGGTGGCCGCGGTGAGGGAGGCGGAGCCCCGATGCGGAACGAGGGACGTGACTCGCGGACGCCAATGACCGAAGGGGGCGGAAACCAATACTCCGAGGAAGCACAGCCACTGCTCCAAGTCGACAATGGCATGTTGCGGTATTTTGACTTTACCGTGAAGCCCGGAGGGCTCTATCAATATCGCGTCCAGGCACTGCTGGAGGACCCGAATAACCCGATGGAAGGCCCGAAGCCGTCGTCATCCAGTTGCGAAACGGATGTCCTGGTGCGCCGCCAAGCCGCCACCGAACCGCTGCGGTCCACGCCCTGGAGTGAACCCAGTCCGGCGATCCGTGTTCCGACGGGCAGTGTGATCCTGGCCGATGCGGTCGAAGCCCCCAGCGAAATCGGGGTCGGACCGGGCCGACGCATCAAGGTCTCACGACGTCCGACCGACGAACCTTCCGCCAAATTGCTGACTCTTACCTGGCGACCGTCTGGCCCCTTCGACGTACCCGTCAGCCTCGACGTCAGCCGGGGCGCCGTGCTCAACGGAGCCGTGGCTGAAATCGAAGCGATCGATCCCTCGGTGGGCAAGGTTCGCAAGCTCAAAGATTACAACTACGCAACCAATGCGATGGTGCTGGACATCTACGGCGGATTCAAACTGGGCTCGACCGACTTGACCGCGCCCGGTTTCGTACTGGTCATGACCGGGGAAGGGCAGCTAAAAGTCCGCAGCGAAGTCGGCGACCACGACGAAGTGGAAGCCAACACGATTCCGCCCGATGAGGAACAAACGCTCCGAGCCGAAGAAGAACGCAACAACGAGCCGCGCGGCGAAGAAGAATTCCGCGAAGGCGGCGAAGAAATGCGCGGACCCGGACGAGGCGGCCGCGGCGTTCGTGGCGGCCGCGGCGGCCGCTAAGCGACGCTCGCCGCCCCTGCTCGAACGCCGCCCATCGCAGCCGCATGCCACGGGCTTGCCCCGTGGTCCTGACGCTCGCCGCTACCCAAGCGGCGCGCATCCAAGCCGCATGCCACGGGCTTGCCCCGTGGTCCTGACGCTCGCCGCTACCCAAGCGGCGCGCATCCAAGCCGCATGCCACGGGCTTGCCCCGTGGTCCTGACGCTCGCCGCTACTCAAGCGGCGCGCATCCAAGCCGCATGCCACGGGCTTGCCCCGTGGTCCTGACGCTCGCCGCTACTCAAGCGGCGCGCATCCAAGCCGCATGCCACGGGCTTGCCCCGTGGTCCTGACGCTCGCCGCTACTCAAGCGGCGCGCATCCAAGGCCCATGCCACGGGCTTGTCCCGTGGTCCTGACGCTCGTCCCTACTCAAGCGGCGCGCATCCAAGCCGCATGCCACGGGCTTGCCCCGTGGTCCTGACGCTCGCCGCTACAGCTCGCGGCTACGGCTCCCGCACACCACCCCGTCTTTTTTTCGTCGCCAAATCGCTCTTGTGGCCTTCTGCCACAGCCGCTATACCTCGCCTCGACTCGGTGCGCGGCCGGCGGGGTTTTTCTGCCGCCGCGGACCCCGATCGTGGCAGTCTGTGGCGTGCATGGACTGCTGGCATCGAACCGAGTCCAGGGCAAGGACGCCATGATAAATCCCATCGACGAGAAAAATCTCCGGTTTGCACTTGACGGGTTTCCACCGAGGCAGTATTCCACTCCCACTCGTCTTCAGACCGGGCTTCGGATTCGCGAAATCACGTCTGCGGGACGGCTTCGACTGAGCCAAGAGAATTCGCCGTAGGGCGGCTTGGACCTCACACGGCAAAGCGGGCTCGGCAGGTGGTCTTCCGAGGAAAACGAACTGAACGGATTCATTCGATTAAGGAGCGTCGCGTTGACTATGAACGCGAAACGATTGAGTTGCGGAGTCCTCAGTGGCTGGTTACTGACCACAGCCTTTGCCCACGCCCAGGCGGTTCATGTGGGACGAGCCGTCCAGGTGTCAGCATCGATTGTCAGTCAATCGTCGTCGGCGGGTACACGCCGCGAGGCGGATGAGCTGCTGCGGCGAGCGCGGGTGGCCATGAAGGACGGCGACCTGACTCAGGCACGCTGGTACCTCGATCGCCTGGAGAAGATGGACGTCAACTACGACGGTCTGTTCCAGCGATTCGCCGATACGCCCGCGAAGCTGCGGCGGGACCTGGAAAAGCTGGACGGCACGCTTGCCGATTCGGCCCCGGTCGCGGCGAAGCCGAGTGAGCTCCCCGAGCGGCTCGGCCAGGAGGCTCAGCCCCTTCCGGCACCGGTTCCGATGTCGGCCGGGCAAGTCGTCCAAAACCCCTTTGCCACCCAGCCACCTGGAGCGGCCCCGGTCCCGGGTCCACTCCGCGGTGTCGATTCGGTTGAGCCTCCCGATTTGGCGGTCAAGGGACGCGCTGCGGCCGCCCCGGCGAACACTTCGGCGGCGGACAAGACGCAGGCCTTGCAGTTGCTGGCGACGGCCCAAGCGGCCTTAGGGCGTGGCGAGATCCAACGGGCCGAGCAGCTCGCGTTGCAGGCTCGCGATCTCAACGTTCCCGACTCCGCGTTCGGCCCGGGCGAGGACCGCCCTTGGATGTTGTTGCTCCAGATTGACCGCGCCAAGCGGCAGCAGCTGGGCGTTGTCCAGGCAGCTCAACCCGCTCCCGCGAGCGGTCAGGTGAGACAAGCTGTTGTCACGCCGTACGATGACGATCCGGCAAGATCGCTTGTCCGCCCCGCGTCGGTGGCGGAGCCCCTGGGCGAGGATCGTCTGGCGCAGCGAATTGGATCGTCGGTGCAGGAAGATTCGCCCCCACCCCCGTTTCCGAGCGTGGATGCGGTCCAGGCGGACAATGTGGGACGATCCGACGGAGGGAATGCCTCCGAGGCATACGACTTGATGCGTCGCGGAGAAGAAGCCGTCAAGTCGCGTGACCTCAAGCGGGCGCGCGAACTGTTCGCTCAAGCTTGGAAGTACGAACAAGATCTCGATCCGGTCGCACGCCAGCGGCTTCAGGACAACTTGCAACTGCTGAGAGTTCCCACCGAAACCGACGAGTTGCCTGCGCCGGAAATGTCGGTTGCCGAACAGAATGCGGTGCGGCGATTTAGCGCGGAAGTCAGCCGCGACCAGGTGGCGATCGGCCGTCAGTTGCGAAATAGCCCGAAGCAGGCCTGGGAAGATTTGAAGCGTCTGCAAGCGAAAGTCCAGGACGCCGAAATTCCCGAGTCGGCCCGTGAGCAGTTGCTGGGCGCGTCGAGCGAAGTATCCAGGAAGCGGAAGACTTCATCGAACTGAATCGAGCCCGAATTGAACAAGATGAACGCAACCGCGACGTGTTGGCCGACGTCGAACGCCGCCGCCAGAGCGTGATCCAAATGGACGATCAGTTGGCCAAGATGGTGGACGACTTCAACACCCTGATGGATCAGGAACGATTTTCGGAGGCCGTGGTGCTCGCCAAAAAGGCTCGCGAATTGGCTCCGAACAACGTCACCGTCGAATCGATGGTTTGGAAGAGCAAGTTCGCCGAGCGGTTGCTGGTCGAGATGTCGCTGCGTGAACGTTCCGAGGAAGGCGTGGTTGGCAGTCTGACCAGCGTCGTCGAATCGGCCACGCCGTTTGACGACCGGGTGGGGATCGAATTCCCCAACGCCCGCTCCTGGGAGGACATGACTGCGCGTCGCTTGCGAGCCTTGAAGGAAGGACGCCGGCAATTTTCGGAGGCCGAACTGGAGATCCAGCGGGCACTCAAGAAGCCGGTTCAGGTTGAGTTCACCGATCAGCCGCTGAGCGAAGTCTTGTCGCAGCTGGGGAGCCTGGCCGGAATCAGCATCTATCTCGACCCGCAGGGCCTGGCCGCCGAAGGAGCGACCAGCAATATGCCCGTAACGATTCGCCTGAATCAGGAATTGCAGCTCAAGAGCGCCCTGAACATCATCCTCCAGCAGTTCGGACTCACCTACTTGATTCAGGATGAAGTCCTGAAAGTGACCAGCGAAAGCGTCCGAGCTTCCGAGACCTACATCGATACGTATGACGTCGCCGACCTGGTGATTCCGATTCCTAACTTCACGCCGAACTACAACATCGGATTGCCCAGCGCGATTCGCGAGGCGTACAACGCTCAAGGTTTCGGAACCACGTATCAAGGCGGCTACAATCAGGCCCCGCTCACCGTCCTGGCGAACAATCAGCCCAGCGGCTCCGTCGGCGGCCCCACCCTCGCTCAAATCGCCGCTTCCGAGATGATGCCGTCCGGCAGCGGGTCACCGCAGCCGTTGGGCTTCGGTCCCGGCGGGCTCGGCGGTGGAGCCCAAGCCGACTTTGATACGCTGATCGACTTGATTACCGCGACGATCGCGCCCACCACGTGGGACGATGTGGGCGGCGAAGGTTCAATCCAGGGATTTCCCACGAACCTGAGTCTGGTCGTCAATCAGACGCAAGAGGTACACGAACAGATCGCGGATCTGCTGGAACAGTTGCGTCGGCTGCAGGACCTGCAGGTGACGATTGAGGTTCGCTTCATTACGCTCAACGACAACTTCTTCGAGCGGATCGGCGTCGACTTTGACTTCGACATCGACACGAAGATCGATCAACTTCCGCCTGAAGGAGGCCCGAGCGTCACGATCGGTTTGGACCCGCAAGGTAATCCGACCGCGGACCTGGACATCAGCTTCACCCAAGGTAGTTTTGGCGATGCCGTCCCGGCATTCGGTGGCTACAACGCCGCCTCGGCCGCGAACATCGGATTCGCGATCCTCAGCGATCTCCAAACCTTCTTCGTGATCGAAGCCGCCGCCGGCGATACGCGAACCAACGTGCTCCAGGCGCCGAAAGTCACGCTTTTTAACGGCCAACAGGCCAGCGTCAACGATTCGTTGCAACGTCCCTTCGTGACGAGCGTGACGCCGGTTGTCGGTGACTTCGCAGCCGCCCAGGCACCCATCATTGTGGTCCTGAGCGAAGGGACGCAGCTGAACGTCCAGGCGGTCGTCTCCAACGATCGCCGATTCGTACGTCTCACGCTCGTGCCCTTCTTCAGCAAGATCGGCAACGTGGAAGAGTTTACCTTCGAGGGTCGACGTGTGTCCAACACCGGGACCGCCGCTCAAGATCCAACCGATGACACGCAGACCGTGAACAACCAGGCAGAAGAGGTCATCGAAGGGACGACCGTCCAGCTGCCGCAGTTTGCTTTCACGAGCGTTTCGACGACGGTCAGCGTGCCGGACGGAGGTACCATCCTGCTGGGTGGGATCAAGCGATTGAGCGAGGGTCGAAACGAGCGGGGCGTTCCGTTGCTGAGCAAGTTCCCCTACGTGAATCGTCTGTTCAAGAACGTGGGCATCGGCCGGACCACGCAAAGCCTGATGATGATGGTCACACCGCGGATCATCATTCAGGAAGAAGAAGAAGGCAAGCTCGGCATCTCCACCACGGGCAGCTCAGCCGCCCGGCGTCAGTCACGATCGGGAGCCCGCACACCGGGAGGGCGAGCACCCGGGAGGGCGAGGCTCCCGCCGAGCCGCACGCACGCATGTCACGCGGCGGCTCGGCAGGAGCTTCGCCCTCCCAAAAATCCCCCTCCCAAAAATCCCTCTCGCGGCCTTCCTCTCGGATGGCCGTTTCTTCCGCTGGTCCGCTGGGCATGTTATCGTGTCCTCTGCCGCGATTCTCTCGATCGCGGCCGTTCGTCGCGCGACGAACGTGGAAATCGCTTGAAGAAGAGGAAGGACGGCAACGATGCGCCGTGGCGTCACGCGGGTTGGTGGGTTCGTGTTGCTTTGCGCCGCGCTCAGTGGGCGGCTGGCACAGGGAGCCGAGTTTGATCAGACGCGGCCGGTGGATGGGCTACGTCAAAACATTCCGCAAGTGCATGCACTGATCGCGCGCGGATCGTCATCGCTCCGGGCCGCGAGTTGGCACAGGGCGTGGTCGTACTGCGGGACGGGATCATCGAAGCGGTCGGCGCCGATGTTCCCGTTCCCACCGATGCCCGCCGCTGGGACCTGACCGGCAAGACGATTTATCCGGGGTTAATTGACGCTTATGGGCACGTGAGCGTCGAGACCTTGCCGCAGGATCGCGGGACCCCTTACTGGAACCCACACGTACAGCCGCAGCGGCGCGTCGGCGAACTGGCGAATCTGTCCGACGATCGAGCTGCGGCCTATCGCGCGCAAGGGATCACCGTGCGTCTGCTTGCCCCCGATGCGGGGATCATTCGAGGGCAAGGCGTCGTGCTGACCACCGCCGATCGACCCGCGAATGGCCGCGTCTTAAACCCCGCGGCGGCGCTGCATTCGCGCTTGGCCGCGCCCCGTTCGCGGTCGCGAGATCAATATCCAAACTCGCCCATGGGAGCGGTGGCGCTGGCGCGTCAAACGTTTTACGACGCGATCTGGTATCGCGAGGCGCTCCAAGCGGTTCGATCCCAGCCCGGGTTAGCAGCTCCCGAGCAGAATACGGCGCTCGAGGCATTGCAGCCGTATCTGAATGAACAACAACTCGTGCTGATCGAGACGCCCGACGAGCAGTACCTGCTACGGGCCGAACGGTTTGCCCGTGAGTTTGGTTTGCGCGTGGCATTTGTCGGCTCGGGCCACGAGTTCCGGCGGCTCGACGCGATCCGCGACACGGGGCGCACGATGATCGTCCCTTTGAATTTCCCGAAGCCACCCCAGGTAGCAACGGCCGATGCCGCGGCCGAGGCCACGCTCGAGCGGCTCATGGAGTGGGACCTGGCGCCGGAAAATGCGGGCCGATTGCAGCGGGCGGGAGTCCCCATCGCACTGACTGCCCACGGCCTGGATAAACCCGCCGATTTTCTCCCCGCCCTCCGCCGTGCCGTCAAACGAGGACTCGATCCCGTCGCCGCACTCGAAGCTCTGACCGTGTTTCCCGCGCGGCTGCTGGGAATCCAGGATATTGTCGGCACACTGGAACGCGGTAAACGGGCGCATCTGGTCGTCACCGACGGCGACCTCTTTGAAAGCAAGACGCGGATCGAACAGACATGGGTCGATGGACAGCTTGACGAATTCCACCGCCGACCGGACCTGGATCTGCGCGGCCGCTGGCAAATTACCACCCGAGGCGACGATTCACGACCGGTGCTTCGCTTGAAAGGCGAGATCTCGCGCCTGCAAGGGGAATGGGAACCGGCAGCGCCACCGGTCGACACAACCGAACCGGCCAAGTCGGCGACCGAAGGTCAGACTGCAGACGCGCCCAAGGAACCTGACGACGCGCCCAAGGAAGCCGAAGCCGACAAGCCACCAAAAATCGAGGAGCCCAAGCCTGCAGGCGAACGCACGGAAGAAGGCGAAGCGGGAAAAGACCGGCCGAAGCCCATCAAGCTCGAGAAAATCCAGCTGCGTGACCTGCAACTGACCGCTCAGTTCGCCGCGAAGGCTTGGGGAGACGGCGAAGGAATCGCCCAGCTGTCGGCCGTGATCGTACCGGCCGAGGGCGAGGGCTGGAAGTTGATCGGGCAGGTGACCCGCCCCAACGCATCGGTCGTCCAGTTCGTGGCCACGCGATTGCCGCCCTCGGACGAAGACCACGAGGAACAGTCCGAGGACGAAGCGGCGCCCGAGGATGACGAGGCGCCCCAGGCCGACCAACCGTCGGAAGGCGATCCGACGGAAGATGAAGCCGCCAAGGATGATGCCGCCGAAGATGATCCGTCGTCGCCGGAGTCGGGCCAGGTCGCGACCGACGGAAGCGATCCCGCCGAGGCGGAGAAATCGACGGTCGAGCAGGCCAGCAGCTTTCCCGTCAACTATCCGCTCGGTGCCTTCGGCTGGACCGAGGCTCCCGCACAACCGGAATGGCTCTTGTTCCGCCAGGCGACGGTGTGGACGTGCGGGGCGGAGGGAATTCTGGATCGCGCGGACGTGTTGGTTCACCAGGGCCGCATTGAACGGGTCGCGGTGACGATTGACGAGTACCCTTCGGAGACGGTGGTCGTCGCCTGCGAAGGGCGACATCTCACACCCGGGATCATCGATTGCCATTCTCACATGGCGACCGACGGCGGCGTGAATGAAGGCACGCAGGCGATTACGTCCGAGGTCCGCATTGGTGACTTCATCGATGGTCGCGACGTCTCGATCTATCGCCAGTTGGCCGGCGGCGTGACGACGGCGAATATCCTGCACGGTTCGGCCAACCCCATCGGCGGGCAGAATCAGGTGATCAAATTGCGTTGGGGATCGTTGCCTGAAGAAATGAAATTCGCCGAAGCGCCCGGTGGGATCAAATTTGCACTGGGCGAGAACGTCAAACAAAGCAACTGGGGCGACGGCTATCGATCGCGCTATCCCCAGTCCCGGATGGGCGTCGAGCAGATCGTGCGTGACGCTTTCCTGGCAGCACGCGAGTATCGCCAGCGACATCAGCAATGGCAGCAGACGCGCCGCGGTCTGCCGCCGCGCGTGGATCTTGAACTCGAGGCCCTGGCCGAGGTGCAAGATGGGACTCGCTGGATCCATTGCCACAGTTACCGGCAGGACGAGATCCTGGCGCTGCTCAGGACCTTGGAATCGCTGAATATTCAGATCGGAACGTTGCAGCATATCCTCGAAGGATACAAAGTGGCCGAGGCGATCAAGCAGCACGGCGCAATGGCCTCGTCCTTCTCCGACTGGTGGGCGTACAAGATCGAGGTCTATGACGCGATCCCGTTCAATGGCGCCTTGATGCACCATCTGGGAATCGTCGTCTCCTTCAATTCCGATGATGCCGAGTTGGCTCGCCATCTGAACCATGAGGCGGCCAAGGCCGTCAAGTACGGCGGAGTGGCGCCGGCGGAAGCGCTGAAGTTCGTGACACTCAATCCAGCCCGCCAATTGCGCATCGATCGTTACGTGGGTTCGATCGAGCCTGGCAAGCACGCCGATCTGGTCCTCTGGAGCGGCTCGCCGCTTTCGAATTTGAGTCGCTGCGAGCAAACCTGGATAGATGGCAAAAAGTACTTCGATCGTTCCGAAGACCTCAAGGCACAGGTCACCGGACGTGACATGCGCACGACCTTGATTCAGAAGATCTTGAACTCGGGACAGTCGATGGAAGACGAAACGCAGCGCGAACCGGAAGAACGCGACTTGTGGCCCCGAATCGATATCTTCTGCCGTACGAACGATCAGCGATAACTGCTTACTCGCCAGCTTGAAAAGAGCCATCTCATGAGTTTCGTTTGGAGTTACTTGCGCCCGGTTGCTTGGACGTTCAGCCTGGTGGTTTGCGTTTCCCTTCGGGCCGCGCCGCAACTGCCGGGGCCACCGCAAGAGCAGCCCATTGCGATCCTGAACGCGACGATTCATCCGGTGAGCGGGCCATTGATCGAAGCCGGGACCCTCTTGTTCGATGCGGGTCGGATTGTGGCCGTGGGGACCGATGTTGAATTGCCGGACGGGACCTTGCGAATCGAAGGGCAAGGAAAGCATGTCTATCCCGGTTTGTTTTCGGCGGGCGGCGAGCTTGGGCTGGTCGAGATTAATTCGATTCGAGCGACGCAGGACGCGTCCGAGAGCGGCGCAGTCAATCCGAACGTCAAGGCTGAAGTGGCCGTCAATCCCGACAGCGAGCTGATTCCGGTCACGCGCGCCAATGGAGTGTTGCTAACGCTGACGGTTCCCAGCGGAGGCCTTGTTGCCGGGATGGCGGCCGTGCTGCAACTGGACGGCTGGACCTGGGAACAGATGACCGTCGCCGCTCCGGTCGCAATGCACGTCCAGTGGCCGTCAATGCGCGCTGGCTCGGGCGGACGTTCGGAGCGTTCGGGAGGCAGGCCGCAGGCTGACCGGACGCCGCAACTCCAGAAGCTGCACGAGTTGTTTGACCAGGCCGAACAGTTTCGCCAAGCCGGTCAAGGGGCTGCCTCCGACTTGCGTCTGGAAGCGATGCTGCCGGTTTTGGAAGGCAAGCTGCCGTTGCTGGTCAGCGCCGATTCTCAGCGACAAATTCAAACCGCCGTCGCCTTTGCGGCCCAGCGGAAACTGAAACTGATCATCAACGGAGGGTATGACGCGGAAACCTGCGCGCTGCTGTTGCGCGAACATGACGTACCCGTCATCATTCCCGCCATTTATCGGTTGCCGCGCCGGCGTTCCGACCCCGTCGACGCCGCCTATACCTTGCCGGAACGTTTGCGCCAGGCCGGCGTGCGGTTCTGCATCGCCGGAGTCGATCGCTTCGGGGCGTCCAACTTGCGCAACCTTCCCTACCATGCCGCCACGGCTGCCGCCTACGGCTTGCCCGCCCCCGACGCGCTGCGGGCGATTACGCTCTCCCCGGCAGAAATCCTCGGAGTCGCCGACCGTGTCGGATCGCTCGACGCCGGTAAAGACGCGACCTTGTTCGTCGCCGACGGCGATCCTCTGGAGACGGAAACGCACGTCCTGATGGCCTTTATCCAAGGAGCCCGCGTCGATCTCGGGAACCGCCACGACCAACTCTGGCAAAAGTACCAGGAGAAATACCGGCGACTCGAAGCTCGCGGAACGCGGCAGGCCGCCGAGAAGTAGGCCACTCTCCTCGTGCGCTCCATGTTGTTTCTTACCGGACATGATTCAGCCGGCCGCCGAATCGCAACCGGCGCGGTGCGAGTCTCGGGCAGCCGCGTCAAAATCGCGAACGCGCGTCTTTCGCCGGTGGAAGGCCGAATTAGACTGAAACCAGGGGGCCGATTGACGACGTTGACGATCCGCACCAAGTGAGCTCGCGGAAAGTTGCGTCCAAGCGATTCTTTCTCCCGGGAATTGAGAGGTCATGTTGACGGCTTGGCGGTTTTATTTGGCGGCGATCTTCGTGTTCGGATTCAATTCGTTCGGGCAGGCGGGCGTCGGTTTCGACTATGGCCCCGGGACCGATGCCGCTCAAGAACCGTTCAATTTTGCGGTCGCGACTGCTCCGGGAAATACGCTCGGGATGGTCACGGCCGAAGCGGCTGCCAATGCTTCCGTGGCCGGTCCGCTGATGAATTCCCGCTCGCGGCGCAGTTTGGACATCCTGAGTTTATTTCAGCGGTTTGACCTGTCGAATTTCTCGCAGCCCAGCGGCGGAGCGACCTCCACCGGCAACCGCGTCCGCATGCCGCTCCCTCAACTCGGCCTCGGCACCCAATCCCTGGCGGCCGGCGGCGTGGGTTTGGCGAGCCAGATGGTGGACGCGACCTGCGGTTACGTCCCGGTCAGTGCGGTTTATTGCTTCTGCATCTGTCAGAACGATCCCAATCCTCCCTCGGGCGGAAACGGCGGCGGAGGTGACCCAGGCGACGGAGGGACGGGTGGCAGCGGCGGTCCGGGGGGCGGAGACGGTGGACCCGGCGACGGGGGACCGGGTGGCGGCGATCCTGGCAACGGCGATCCTGGCGGTGGTGGGAATCCCAATCCGAGCGTCGTGCCGGAGCCGGGCAGTGGCACGCTCTGGACGCTGGCCGGCGCGTTATTGGTTTGGGTGACGCGACGTCCCCGTGCGGCTTCGTGGCCCGCACCAACTTGATCGTGTGTCGCGTTTGGCCGACAGGACAGGATCATTCAAACCGTGCCGTAGACTTGGGGCAACGCGGACACGGTGGGTCCGCCGTGGTGACGGTCTCTTTTTCCGGCCTTGGCCTCCTGTTGCCGGGCCGCTTCGTGTGACGAGCCCTGCTGCATGGACAATGCCCGAGCCAACGCGGGACGCTTCCTTGACGCGAGGATTCTGAGCGGCGTGAGGTTCTCCGCGGACCGGCGTCGACTGGGATTCGTCCTCTGGTCGGGCCTGGTGGCGTGCGTCTTCGCTTGGGCCTATTGGCCGACATTACGAACAACATGGATGACGTGGCGGTCGGATCCCGACTATTCGCACGGCTTCCTCGTCTTGCCGATTGCGCTGGCGATTTGGCTTCGTCGCCGATCGGTTGGCGAGTTCGCGCCAGCGGAAGTTTCGGTCGGAGGACTTTCGCTGATTGCGCTGGCCTCGTTGTTGCGCGTGGCCGCCGGGCAATTCTATCTGTTGCCGCTGGACGCCTGGTCGATTCCCGTGTGGCTGGCGGGCGTCGTCTGGACGTTCGCAGGCTGGCGAACGCTTGTGCGTGCGCTGCCGGCCCTGGCGTTTCTTTGGTTTGCGGCTCCTCTGCCGGAACGTTTCGACCAGCTCTTGGGTCTACCCTTGCAGATGCGCGCGGCGGCCGCCAGCGCGTGGATTCTGCAGTGCCTGTGCCAACCCGCGGTGGCCTCCGGAACGACGCTGCTGCTGGGCGCGGAGGTGTTCGAAGTCGAGCACGCCTGTAGTGGGCTGCGCATGTTTTTTGGTTCCTTGGCGATGGCGACGGCCTTCGCGGCCTTGGGCCCGGCCGATCGCTTTACGAAACTGGCGCTCGTCCTGCTCGTCGCGCCGATCGCGATGTTGGCCAACGTGGTGCGGATCGTAACCACCGCGCTGCTGTACCAGCATGCTCCGACGGCGATTGCCCGCCGTTTCGTCCACGACTTCGCGGGTCTGTCGATGGTCGCGGTTGCCCTGGCGTTGTTCGCGACCGTGGTCGGTCTAACGCATTGGGTGTCCAGCACGTTCGCCCGAGATCGTCAGCGCTGCTTGCGGTGGCTGCCGGCCTGGCCGGTGGTCATCGCGACGCTGGTCCTGATCGGGACTGTCTGGCATGACCGTCAGCAGCAGGAGGTCCATCGGGCGATGCTGGAGGCGGCGGCGACGTACGAGCAGCGACAGGACTGGGCAACGGCGGCGGGTTACTTGCGTCGCTACGTGCAATTGAACCCCGCGGACAAGCCCGCGCTCGGACGACTGGCCGAGGCGATGGGTCGCGCGGCGCGCGGACTACCCGCGAAGCAGCGGGCTCTGACCGTGATGACGGCTGCCTGGAGGGCGAATCCCGACAACTTGATGCTCGCGCGACAACAGGCACAACTGGCGCTCGAGCTGCATCAGGATCGACAAGTCATCGCGACGACCGACTCGATGCTGGCGTGCACGCAGATCGCGCAGCGGGAGCATGCCGAGACGCGACGTTTGGCGGCCCGCTGGCGCGCCGCCGCGATGTACCAGCTGATGGCCGAGTCCGATCCGAGCGTGCCATTCACCTGGAACGACGTCGCCGATGCCCTGCGTGCGGCGGTCGAATTGGATTCAAGTTTTCCGCAGCACGCGCTGCGTTTGGCGCTTGTTTACCGCGAGCACCTGGATCGCCCGGCCGCTGCCGAGCGTGTGGCAAGGGCGGACCGCGTGATCGATCGCCTGGTCGAGACGAATCCCGACCTGGCGGAAGCATGGCTGGTTCGCTACCGCTACCGCCGGATGTATCACCCCAACCTGGAGTCGTCCCCGCCCGAACAGGAGACGTCGATCGACGCGGATCTCGACCGGGCCCTCGATCTGGACAGCAAGTCAAGCGAGCGCAACGTGCACATTTTGGTGGCGGCGGCGGAACGGATGCGGGGGCGCGGCGAGCTGGATGCGGCCCTTGCGCTTTACCAGGCCGCTCTGCAAGCGAACTCGCTCGACGTTCGTCCCTACCTGGCGATCAGCGAGATCTGGACCGAGCGTGGGACGCCGCAGGACCGCCAGCAGGCACTCGACGTGCTGCAGCAAGGGCTGCGGCGGATCGGTGCCGATGAAGTACCGCTCTTGTTACCGTTGATCGAGCAACTCGTGGCCTTGGAGCGGCCGGCCGAAGCGGATCGCTACGAGCAACGGGTGGAAGCCAGCCTGCGGCGCTACCCCGAGCCCCTTGGGATGGCGTATCGCATTCAATTGCAGCACGTCCGTTCATGGCGACTCGCTCGACACGGGTCGTATGCCCAGGCCGGCGAACAACTGCGCGGGCTGCTGGAGTCGCTCGCCGCCAGAAGCGTCCGCTCGTCCCCCGACTACGTGGCTCAAGCCTGGGCCAGTGTGGGCCAGTACGCACGCATGGCGAACGATTGGGATCGTGCGGCGGACGCCTATCAACGCGCCGCGGCGCTGGACGACGCGTGGCGGCTGGAGTACCGCTGGGCGTTGGCGAGGCGGACGGAAGTCGAGGGCGATTGGGACCAGGCCCAACTCCGATATCGCGAGCTTGCGGGGACCGAGGCGGACGCGATGGATGCCTGGCTTGGGGCCGCCCGGGTCGCTCTGCGTCAACAGGTGCTGCTGCGTCCTGAACTGCGTGATTGGGCGCCGCTGCGCCGCGCCCTGGCTTCGGCCAGGTCGATCGCGGGAGATCGTGCGGACGAAGTGTGGGTGTTGGAGGCCAATCAGGCGTTGATTTCGGGACGATCCGACCAAGCGGTCCGGATCCTCGAAGAGGGGATTCAACGGCGTCCCGATTCCGCCTTGGTGCGGCGCGCGCTGGCTTTGTTGTGCGTCCGTCGCGGCGAGGCGGAACGTGCGTTAGAAGTGGCGTCCGCCGAGTCGTCGGGCGAGCGTGACTCGAACGCGGCGGTGTTGCTCCGCAGCGAGATCTTGCAGGCCGTTGGTCGGGAGGCTGAGGCGATTGAGCTGCTGCGAGACGCCCTCGCAGCGACGGGTGAAACTCCCTCGGTGACGTTGTGCGTCCAACTGGCGTCGCAATACCTTCAGTCCGGGCAGTGGTCCCAGGCTCGCGATTTGCTGGATCGCGCCGCCGAAATCGATCCTCGCGACCTCCGCGTCACGGCGGGCTTGAGTGAAGTCGCTTGGCGCCTTCAGGATTGGAAGCGACTGGAACAGTGCGAAGCCACGTTGCGCGCGGCCGAAGGCAGTGAGGGTGCCTTGTGGAGAACGATTCGGATTCGTCGTCTGCTGGCTCAATCGCTGGCGGCGCCCGATGGAAACGGCGCCAGTCGGCGCGCGAGATCGATGACCTCGCGCGCCAATTGGAAGTGCTGCATCCCCATCTGCAACAGACACGAATCGCCGCCGCGAGAGTTGCCACCTATCGCGGCCGGTCGTGGAACGCGGTTGCCGACTACGAAGCGGCATGGGAGTTGGGCTTGCCCCGCGTCAGCCTGGCCGTCGAATTGATCGGACTGTTGAACGAACTCGGTGAAACCGACCGTGCTCAGCGCGACGTGCGCGAAATTCGCCAGTACCTTGACGCGACGGCCAACGTGATTGACCCGGCGCTGCTGGATTGGTCCGACGAGTCGGCGGCCGAGGCGATCGGTTCGGCCGAGACGCAGGTGCACGAGCATCCCAGCGGCGAGTCATATCTGAAACTCGGGCGGACGCTGGTCCTAGTCGCTCGGCCGGAACAACGCGATTACCGATCGAAATTGCAACAGGCCGAGTCGGCGTTTCGCCGGGCGGTGGAATTGGAACCGCGGAATCCTCGCACCTGGGCGGCACTGTTTCGCTTCCTCGTAGCCGTCAGCCCGGATCCGATTGAGTCGCAGCGGCTGTTGGCGTCGCTGGCCGAACGTCCTGAGATCACCGAATTGAATCGCGCCTTCACGTTGGCCCAATTGCATGAGTCAATCGGAAGTAAAGCGGCGGCGGACGCCAGCTATCGTGAATCGCTGCGCCTGGTGCGGAAGCAGCCAGTGCTGGCTGAACAATTGATCGTCTACGAACGGTCCGCCCAGTACTTTCGCGCGCATCGCCCCGATCTGGCGGAGGATTGTTGCCGTCGGGCGCTGGACATCGATCCCGCCGCGCTCGGCCCACTCCGAATCCTGTTGGAACTTCGACTTGACCAGCACACGGTCGAGTCGGTCCGCGAGGCGCTCGAATTGATCGAGCAAATGCGCAAGTACGAGATTGACGGTGATACGGAGAAACGTCTTGAGGCCCAAGTGCTGTTGCTGGCGGCTGACCTGGGTGCCGCGGATCCCGCCGAATCGCGACGGCGCGGGATCGAGCGACTCAAAGGCTTAACGAACACGACCAGCCAGGACGCGCTGTTGCTGGCGGAGTTCTACTTGAGTGACAATCAACGCGCCGAGGCGATCTCCAATCTGCGGTTGGTCGTCGATACCATCCCAGCCGACGTCGATCAACTGTTGCGTTTCTTGCGAGTTCACGACGAGCAGTTGTACGACGACACTCGATTGCGACTCTTGGCCGATCGCCTTTACGACCGGCTGGAGGGCATTCCGGCCTTTGGCCTCCAAACGCTCGACTTGCGTTTGGAAACAACTGGAAGACGGACCCACGGCGAGTTCGCTCAACGTCAATCAATGGCGTCAGCCATGATCACCCGGTACGCGCGGGGTGCCATGGATCAGACGTTGGATCCCGATCGCCAGGTGAGGGTCTTGAGCGAACTGATGGGACACTTGCTGCGGACCGATCGCTGGGACCACGCTTGGCAATTGACCCGCGTGACACCCGAGCTCTTGCCCGGCACGGGGGCCGACGTGGCGTTGGCGACGGCGCTGGCCAGGGCAGACGTGGATGATTCACGGAATCGCTCACGTGTCGCCCAGATCGGCCGCATGGCGGCGGAGAATTTGAACGACGAGCGGCTTCAGTTTGCGATGGGAAACCTGCAGCTGACATTCGGCGATTATCGGGCGGCGATCACCTCCTACCGCCGTTGCCTGGAACTGGCGCCGAAGCATGCGATGACGCACAATAATCTGGCCTTGGCCTTGGCCTATCAGGATGCATCGCGTTTGCCGGAGTGTTTCGAGCAATTAGAGCAGGCGATCCAGATTGGCGGCCGCAAGGCGACCTTTCTGGATTCGCTGGCGATCCTGCACTTGCTTGCGAACGACCCGCGCGCGGCCGTGGAGTGTTTGTTGGAGGCGTCTGCCGAAGGATCGGGCGATGCGATGATCTTTCTTCACCTGGCCGTGGCTTGGCTGGACTGCGGAGACCAGAACCGGGCGCAGTACGCTTTTGCGATGGCAGTCCGTCGCGAGGTCTCGAGGGTGCCCTTGCTGCCGTTTGACCGCGATGCGTATCAACGCCTGCAGCTCGCGCTGTCGGAAGGGGGTCAAAGTGAGTGATCGACGCACACGCGTGAACCGACCTGGTGCTGTCGACGAGCCGTTGCGACGACGCATGGTTCTGACGCTGGCCGTCTGCGCCCTGACGATACCGGCCGCCTATTTTCAGGGGCATGTACTGCAGCGCTGGGGCGACGATCATGACCTCCAGCGAGAGGTACTCGCCTTACAAGAGATCCCGACGCAGCTTGGCCAGTGGCGTTTCGTCGAGGACGGAGTTCCGCTGGCAGCAAGCGCGCAAGCGAAGCTCCAGGTTCGCGGCTATTGCCACCGGATTTATGAGCACCCGGTGACGGGACAGCGCGTCGCCTTGGTCCTGTTGGTTGGGCCCGCCGGCCCGCTGGTGCGGCACCCACCGGAAATTTGCTACCAGACGTGCGCCAATCGATTGCTGGCCAGCGAGCCGCTTCGGATCGACGCCGGAGGTCAGGTGGCCGAGTTGAGGAGATTGCGGTACCAGTCGGCCGGAGCCGTCGACGGGGACTTCGTGGTGGCCTATGGCTTTGGCTGTCACGGCGTCTGGGCCTGTCCCGTCTCACCGCGCATGTCCTACGCCGGCCAAAGTGCGCTTTACAAGCTCCACGTCCTCTCCGACATGACCGGCGAGTCGGCCTTGACGGGTCTGACTGATTTCCTTCAGCAGTTGCTTCCGGCGTTGAATCAGGACACGCGCCGGGCAGCTTCGCAGGTGCTCGAATTGAGCTTGACTTATCGCCCTGTTTGAGCCTTTTCGTGCGGCGATGGAAACCTGCAGTCGGACGTTTCGAATTGCCGTTTGGGGTTCGTCTTGGCACGCATCGGCCGATTTGTTAAGGTCCCTCATCATCAGTCGAATGACGTGTCGGGATTGGGTTCCGCCACGAAAAAACTCGCCCCCCAAGCCGTGTATAACCGCCAGGCATCCGCCCCGGCAACGTTTGGTCTCCACGAGGATGGATCCCCGGGAACGCCTGACGTTTGGTGACGCGTTGGCTTGTGAATTCGGGGTGCGTGAGTTTCCTGTGGATGATTGTGTTTTGATGGAATCAGACAGCCACCTGGCTGCCGAAAGTTCCGCGGGGCAACTGTCCAACCCCTCGGCGAGGAAACATCGCATGAAACCCACTTACGCCTCAGAATGTTCTCGGGTCCCTGCCGGAGTGAAAAATGGAGGTAAGCTCATGAGCCTGGAAGGCAAGCAGGAGTCGAAAGTGCACATCCGCTGGATGATCCGACGCGATATGCCGGAGATTCTCGGCATCGAACAACAAAGCTTTGAGTTTCCCTGGAGCGAGGAAGACTTTGTCCGCTGTTTGCGGCAGCGAAACTGCATTGGAATGGTGGCGGAAAACGGCGATCGGATCGTGGGGTTCATGATTTACGAGCTGCACAAGAGCCGCCTTCATATCTTGAACTTTGCCGTTCATGCCGACTTTCGACGACAAGGTGTGGGACGGCAGATGGCATCCAAGCTGGCCAGCAAGCTGTCATATCAACGGAGAACACGGATCCTGCTGGAAGTTCGGGAGACGAATTTGAGTGCCCAGCTGTTCTTTCGCTCGACTGGATTCCGCGCGGTCTCCGTGTTGCGTGATTTCTACGAAGATACGATCGAGGATGCGTATTTGATGGAGCAGGTCTATCAACCGACGCTGCAAGAGGCGTTGCAGCCGGTCAATCGCATCACGCGCCTGGCGGGCTGAGCCAGAGATCGCGGGCGTCAAGCGTGGGCGAGTCGGCAAGGCCGCGGCCCGCAGGGCCAGCGCGGAACGGCGCAGCCGTCGCGCGGGTCGGGTCGACGCTAATCGAACGTCACGCGGTAGTTCTCGCGAGCTGGGCTGTCGTGGCGGGGAAGCCGACGAGAAGATGGCCCAGGAAGTGTGTCGGCAACTGGGACAGTTGCAGCATAAACGCCTTCAAATCGGCGTCCGTCGGCGACGGTGCAGGGACTACCAGCAGACCTGACTCGCAAGGCGTCGCGGCCGCCTGAAGGATCGCCGAGTTGATCGGACCGACGTCGATCAGGATGCGGTGGTAGTGCTGTTGCCAGGCTGCAACGGCCTCGACCCAGGGCTTCGAGTTCACCAAACGCGAATCGCGGGAAATCCCCGTGACGTCGTCACCGCAAGGCACGAAATGGATCCGGCGTTCTGCCGTCGCCCGAATCAAGGTCAGCGGCGCTCGGGTGGCCGCAAAGATATCGCACGTTCCGGGTGCTCCCAAGGCCTCGAATGATCGCGTCAGCGTCTGCTCGGCCAAGTTCGCATCCACAATCAAAATGTCCTCATTGTCTTGCGACATCAATAGCGCCAGACGGACCAGCGTATCCGCCGCGTACCGAGTCGCACGCGTCGAACAGAACACGAGGCTCACCGGTAACAGGAAACTGTGACGGACTCGGATCTCTTCGAGCAGCTCGCGGAATCGAGCTTCATGCGCCGGATCCGTCATCGTTTCGAAGACGTTCCGCTCGTAGGTCGTCGCGTAGGCCTGATACGAATCCTCCTCCGTTTCCGAGGCGTCGACCTCCGGACGCTCGTCGTCGGGACGAGCCAATTCCGTTTGTTCGGGTTCGTCCGAGTCCAATTCATTCCACTCGGACAAGTTCCGCCATTGCGGGTCGGCCTCGAATTGCGGAGAGTCGGCGTTGCGGATCAACCTGTCTTCGGTTCTTGCTTGCCACAGGTCAGAATCGGCTCCCCCGCCACCGCGCGCCTTCGCCTGCAGCTCGCCTGGATCGATGACATACGTTGCGTTCGGCTCCGCCTCGTCCGGCCGTGACCAATCCTCCAGCGGCTCGGTCCCCGCCACACCGAACTCCGCCTCGCTCTCACGGGTCGACTCGGGCGGTAAGTTGGCAGACGCCTCGGAATCCCGTTCGTCCGCGAGTCCCCAGCTCGACCCCATTTCGTCCAGCGACGGGATGACCGGGTCGTAGTGCCGAAGCTCCGGCAACGGCCACTCCGCCGATTCGCTGTCCGGCTCCACCGGGCGGGAATCGTGGACGTCGAGTTCCTCCGGCGAGAATTCGTCGAGCTGAGCGTGGTCGAGTTGGGCGTCGTGGTCGAGTTGGGCGTCGTGGTCGAGCTGGGCGTCGTGGTCGAGGTCGTTTTGGTCGAGGTCGTCGACGTCGAGAGGCAACTCGATGCTTGCCGCGCCGCCCGGTTTGAACGGCTCACCGGGCTCGAAGCTTTCCGTCAACAGGTGCTGCTCGCCCGACGGTCCGCCCGCCGACGCGGCCAAGTTCGGTTCGTCAAGCGGCTCGGTTGCCTCGGTGGGGACGCTGGCGAGGGGCGGATCGGCCAAATCCTGGTGCGCGAGTTCGTCTTCGTCTTCGTCTTCGTCTGCTGGAGTTCCGGCGGTGGGCAGATCACCCCGAGCGAGCTCGCTGCCGTCCCGGACCGGTCCCCACGTTTCCTCGTTTCGCTCGGACCGATTCGCATCGGCCGCCGTGCTCAGGTCGGCGGATTGAGCACCGGGGTCCGGATCCAAGTCGTCGACCGGCAGGTCTTCGATCGCGTATTCGTCGGCCAACTGCTCATCGGCCAGCTGGTCGTCGACCGGTTGCTTCTCGACCGGTTGCGCTTCGGCGGCGTCGAGGGGGCCTGCCGGCAGCGCGACACCCTCCGTGATGGGTTCCGCTGGCAGCGGGCTGTTTTCCGGGTTTGCGGCGGCGGGACCCTCAGGGGGGAACGCCCCCGAACGCTCGAGCTTTTTCAACGCATTCAAAGTCAGGCTCATGGGGTGACCTCACCAGTTCAGCGACGGCTTAAGTGCGGGAACGCGCCGTCCTCGGGAAGCTCGGTTTTGGCAATGCGGTTCGTACGACGATTGCGCCGCCGTCGCGGGGTCGGTGCCGTGGTCCGCTGAGCGATCGGGTCGGCGTAATCGCGTAAACAGCCGACGGTAGTCGCGTGCGGCCGGTCGTGGCTCGGCGGCGCCCGCCTTGATCGAGTGCTCCGACTCGGTGCGATTCACCGGGTTGGCGACGGGGGCGGGATGTTCCGGAGCCACGAAGTCGTGCGAATTGGAATCCGGCTGCCATGCTGGATCGGAGGTCGGAGCCGGGCCGTCCTCCTCGTCGACAGGAGACGTCCCAACCGCGATGAACTCACCGGACCCCAAATCGATCGGACCGTCGTCACCGGGTGCCTCGTCCGCAGGGAGCGGGTTGGAGATGTCGGCGTCGATGTCGTCTGTCGGCTCGTTCGGCAACTCGGTTTCGTCGCCCAGGAAGAACTGATGCGCCGAATCGTGGTGGAGCGCCAGGGGAAAGCCAGGGTATCCACCGAGGGTCGGGTAGTCGCCGCTGGGACCGAGCTGAAAAGTGAGCCCGTGGTCGCCCGTGCCGGCGGGATCGCTCGGCATGGCGTCGCGTCCATCGACGACAGGCGGGGCGAGGTGATCGGTCGGACTCGTCACGGGGCGGGGCAACTCGGGGCCGACCCACTCGTCATCGCCAGGCAAAGAATCGGCGCCGGCGACTTCGCAGTTCTCGGTCGCGACACGGGATTCTTCGAGCGTCTCGAGTTTTTCGACTCTTTCGAGTGTGTCCAGCGATTCAGGTTCCTCGAGCATCCCGGCCTCGATGCCGATGTCACGTACCTCTCCCGGCGGTTGGTCCTCTCGTTGTCGATGGCTGGGGTGCTCCGTTTTGGGGCGCTCGGATTGGACGTGCAGGTGCGGGCCGTCGCCGGATTTTTGCGACCAGCGAATGGAGGCCTCGAGCTGTTCGGCCAATTCCTGACTGGTCGCCGTGGTGACCTGTCGGCGGTGTCGCTGGGCAATGGCGTCTGGCGAAACGAACTCGTCGATCACCAATTCTTCGGCCTCGAAGCCATCGCCAAAGGGGTCGTGAGTCGGATGGAACACCAGAGTGACTTCCGGCTTCGGACGCGACGGGGTGTTGTGATCCGCAATTGCCATCGATTCTCCTTCGTCGATTTGCACGATTGTCTCTTCGATTTCAGTGAAGCGGGATTCCAGATCTTCGTCACTTGAGGTCGTCGCGCCGTCCAGCGAGCCGAATTCGACGATATCGGAGGGAAGATCGGATGTGACGTGGTACGACTGGCGATTGGTCGGAGTCGGCAGTTGCTGCAGGTCGGACCAGGCCTCTTCGACGCAGGCGGCGTCGACGCTTGCATAATCGCCGGCTGCCGCCAGGACGAGTGCGTGATCGGTCAATTGATTGATCAGCCGTGGGATTCCGCCGGTGGCTTGGTGGATTGTCTTGGCGGCATCGTTAGAAAAGACTTTGGTCGGGTCGCCACCGCTTGCTTTGAATTGTTGTTGCAGGTATTCCCGCGTCTCGTTCTGACGGAACGGCTCCAGGTAGTACCGGCCTGCGATTCGCTGGTTGAACGACTCGAGTCGCGGATGCGTCAGTTTTTCTTCGAGTCGGGAGGTACCGAAGAGGACCAATCGCAAACAGGGTCGCCCGTCCGAGGTCAGATTCATCAACGATCGCAGCTCGTCCAGCAGTCCAAGCGACAGGTTGTCTGCCTCATCGACCAGCAGCAGAGCTCCGTTCGGGCAGAGATCTTCGTTCGTGATATGGTCGATCACGGATAGCCGCAACTCGCCCTCGTCTTGATCACGATAGGGGAGGCCGAGTTCGTAGAGAATGACCTGCAAGAGCGTCTTGCGGGACGACAGTCGTCCGCTTGGCAAATTGACGACACGGCACAAGTGGCAGAAGGATTCGTCAAGCAACTGGCAGAGCAGCGATTTGCCGATTCCGATCGAGCCGATCACGAGCCCGGCTCCTTCCTGGCGGTCGATC
Source organism: uncultured Planctomycetales bacterium (assembly GCA_963826795.1). Taxonomy (GTDB): domain Bacteria; phylum Planctomycetota; class Planctomycetia; order Pirellulales; family Pirellulaceae; genus CAWGYT01. The sequence continues at coordinate 607,946 of CAWGYT010000004.1, forward strand.
AGTCGCACGAGAGACGTTCGCGCCGCCTCGATCGAGGACGCCGGGTAGTAGTCTTCCGGCGAAGGGACGCTGGCGAAGGGGCGACGCTGAAGCTGGAAATACGTTTGCAGCATGGAATCTAGGCCCTTGGAAGCAAGCTCCCGGATGACATCGCTCGAACGCGAACGATCGATTCGTCGCTTCGCGCTCGCGGCAGACTATCCGTTACAATCGGCATGGACGGACGGCAGCTTCAATACAATGGTCCAGAGCTGCTCAGTCAGGCGTGCGTCGTCGTTGTGCCAGCGCTCGCAAGCCTGTGCCATCGCTCGCAAGCTCAGCAGAGCGAGAGGGAGACGCCGCGTCGGCGTGAGCGGCTCGATTATGAAGTCGAGCGGGGTGCGGGGTTGAGCAGGTCGTGGACATGCCGCGCTGAGAGCTGCACGGCTTGGGAATAGGCGTCAAGTGGATCACGCTTCATCGTGCGGGCGATGGCCGCATCGGAGGCACATCCGTAGGTGACGACCAAGGCGGCCAGGCAGATGGCGATTTCTGCGAGCATGACGACGGCCGGGAGCAGTCGGGCGGGGCGGCGCGGCTTGACCGGGTCCGATGCTTTGTCGACGGGGAACAGGGAGGCCAGCTGCGGCAGGCCGGTTAGGTCAGCGATCGACGTGACTGGCTTTGCCGCGACTTCGACGGTCTGGCGTCGCGGGATGACACACGTCAGCAGGCCGAGCGCCAGCGCGATGCCAGCGATGCGCTTCAGCTGGGCGAGGGACGGCTTTTGCGCGGGTGAGGCGTTGACCGAATCCGGTTGAGCGACTTCGACGGTTTCCGCGTTGGAATGCGAGGCCGGATCGGGATCGGCGGTGTCAATCAGATCGGCCTTGTTGAGCGTCACGACGGGACCCGTCGCCGATTGGCCTTCCGCGTCACGATTCTGGTAAGCGGCAACCGTCAGCCCGATCAAGAGCGTCGCCAGCGTGGTGACGACCAACGAATAGGCTCGGCCCGGCTGGTGGGGGCCTTGGCGTGTTCGGTTCGGCTTGGGGCGTTTCATCCCGTGTCCTTCTTCGGAGGCGACGTTGCCCGACACGGACGAGCGTCAAGTTTGCGAATCACACGGCGCGTCGCTCCGCCCGCAGCAGATTCGTCATCGTCGTTTTGATTGCTCAACTTTAGCTAACCACCGAGCCACAGAGGAAAGACCGAGCCGATGCGGCCATCGACTCAGGGGCTTGAGGATCTCGATGGCTCGGTGGTGAGCAGCGTATTCTCGCGGGATTTCTCTGCTATATTCGACGTCGAGGCTCGAATCGAGTGATCCAGCAGATATCAGAAGGGAAGATGGCAAGATGATGCGCGCGTTTTGGATCGCACTCGGGTGCTTCGTGTGGACCGTCCCTGTGGCGGCGGATGACTGGCCCGTTTTTCAGCAGAATGTTCAGCGGAATGCGAAGGTTGCGGAGCGACTTCGGCCCGAATCGCTGGCGGTTCGTTGGCAGCGCGATCTGCCAGGGCCGCCGAATCCGGCCTGGTCGGGTCCAGCCAAGTGGGACGCGTACGCGGGGATCCGCGGCCTGAAATCGATGCGGGATTACGACCCCGTGTTCCACGTCATTGCGGTTGGCGAAAGTCTTTGGTTGGCTTCGTCGGTCGATGATGCCGTGCATTGCCTGGGACGCGACGACGGCGAGACTCGCTGGGTCTTCCACACGGACGGTCCGCTGCGGATCGCCCCGACCTACCACGAAGGTCGACTCTATTTTGGCTCGGACGACGGATACGCCTACTGCATCGATGCCGAGTCGGCCGAATCGATTTGGCGATTCTCACCGAAGGTGGCCGAGCGGCGAATCGTGAACAATGGTCGTTTGATCTCGCAGTGGCCCATCAGGACCGGCGTCTTGGTCGCGGACGGGAAGGCCTATTTCGCGGGGTCATTGCTACCCTGGCAGGAGTCGTACCTGTGTGCGGTGGATGCGACGACGGGGCGAGCGGACGGTGTCGGCAACTACGTTCGCCGGATCGACAAGGCGACCATGGAAGGCCCCTTGTCGCTGGTTCCCGGCCGTTTCTTGGTGTCCCCGCAAGGCCGAGTTGCGCCGCGTCTCTTTGCACTGGACGACGGCAAGCCGATGGGCAGTTTGCAGGGCGGCGGGGGCTCGTTCGTCGTGCTTACGAAGGACTCGGTCTTTCACGGACCCGGCAACAAAACGGGTTGGCTGACTGCCAGCAGTCTCGATTCGCTCGAGAAGGTCGCTTCGTTCAAGAGCGGTAACGCAATGGTCGTGGCCGGCGACGTCTCCTTCATTCTGATGGACGAGGTTCTGACCGCCAGCAATTACGTCGGTAAGCACGAATTGTGGTCGGTCCCCTGTGACTGCCCGTTGGCCATGGTGCTGGCGGGCGACACGCTGTTCGTGGGCGGGCGCGGCGTGGTACGCGGTTTCGACGCCCAGTCGGGTGCCTTGCGATGGAGCCATGCCGTTCTCGGCAGCGCGTACGGCTTGGCGGTCGCCCAAGGGCAATTGTACGTGAGTACCGATACGGGGCGGCTGTACGCGTTCGCCGAAGCATCGGTTCCGGTCGCATCGCCGGTCGCGGCACCGGGGTCGTTTGAGGACCTCGACTCGTCCGAGGACTTGGCCGAAGATCTGGCTCCGGTCGAGCGCGACGCCGACGCCGACTTGCTGGATCGCTGGGTGTTTCAACGACCGTATGTGGCCGGACGCCGAGTCGAGAACTTGGCCAAGGGAAACGCGGTTGAGTCGGTCAATGGTGCGATTCAGTTGGCTCGCGTCGGTCGGATGCAGGCGATTCGGTTTGATGACCGAGCGTCGATCTTGCGAGCATCCGACGATCTCGCTCGCGTCAATCTTCCGACGACCGAGATGACGGCAACCGCGTGGGTGCGCGTCGACGAGGCAGCGCAGTGGGGAGGACTTGTTGGATGCCTGCAGGACAACGGCGACTATGAACGCGGTTGGTTGCTTGGATTTGAGGGAACGAAGTTCAGTTTCGCGCTCTGCGGCGCCGGCGACGCAGGCAACGGGCTGACCTACCTGGCGGCCAGCCGGCCGTTTCGACTGGGCAGCTGGCACCACGTGGCTTCGACCTATGACGGCACGACCATGCGACTGTATCTGGACGGGCAGGAGGTCGGGGTTTCGCAAGCCGAGTCCGGACCGATCAGCTACCCACCCCGCGGGATTTACGTCGTAGGCGCGTACAAGGACGACAACGAGGAATATCGTCTGACGGGGCAGCTGCACGAAGTACGCGTGTACCGGCGCGCGTTGTCCGCGGCAGAAGTCCAAACGCAGTCTCAGTCGCTGGCGTCGGGCTTTCCCGCGGCCGCCGAGGAGGACAAGCCTGCCGGGACGCGATTGGCGCAGGGCCCCTTATTGCGATTTACTCAGCCCGGGACGGCCGAGGTTCAGTACCGCACCGATGCCGACTCGTCGACCGAACTGACGTTGCGATTGCAAGGACAGGTGGTTCAGCGTGTGGTGACCGATCCAGGGCAGTCGCATCGGGTGACGCTCAAGGACTTGAAGCACAACGAGCTCTATACGTATCAGATCAGGCATCAGCGAGGCGAGGCGACGCGGTGGACCGACGAATACGAGTGCGATACGTTCTTCGACTACAGCATCGCGCCGTCCGGCGCGGGAGATCGCGACCCGTCGGCGCCGGGGTCTCAGGCGGCGCAGCGAATTGCCGAGGCTGCCGGCCGGCAGCGTGGCCTTTGTCTGGTGTTGGGGTGTGATGAGGGCCAATTGATCACGAATTTGGTGGGACAAACCGAATGGCGTGTGATTGCCTTTGATGACGATGCCCGCCGCGTTGACCAACTGCGCGTCGAGTTGCAGTCCCAGGGGATCTACGGGACGCGCGTCACGGTGCATTACGTGGAGTCGCTGCAGAAGATTCCGATCACGTCGCGCGTGGCGAATGTGATCGTGTGCGAGTCGCTGCTGGGGCCGCATCCGAAGGCGCCGTCGACGCAAGAAATCAAGCGGCTGTTGTCACCTCGCGGTGTGGCGATTCTGGGGCATCCCGCCCGATTGGCCGTTCCGCTTCCGGGCGAGTTCCTGGCCGCCGCGCGGCCGCTCGCCAAGGACGGTCAGTGGTATCAGCTGGCCGGTACGCCGCTGGAGGGCTCGGGCGAGTGGTCCCACATTTACGGATCCTCGGCCAACAACCATTTCGGCGGCGAAGATCTCGCGGCGGCCCGCAAGGCGGACGACCTGGTGGTGCAGTGGCTCGGTCAACCCGGCGCCCGCTACCAGGCCGATCGCAATGGGCGAAAACCGCCTCCCTTGTCGACCGGCGGACGGATCTACCTGCAGGGTCTGCACCGACTGTTGGCCCTGGATCAATACAACGGCACCATTTTGTGGGCCGTCGAATTGCCCGAGATGGATCGATACAACATGCCGCGCGATTGCGGGAATTGGTGCGCCGATGAAGACTCGATCTTTGTGACAATCCATGGGCAGTGCTGGAAACTGGCGGCGGAGACGGGACAGGTGCGGGAAGTGATCGAGGTTGCCACTCCCGACTCGACCGACGTGGCCTACGACTGGGGATACGTCGCGCGCGAACACGATTTGTTGCTCGGCTCGGCGGTCAGGCAGGGCACGGCCTGGACCAGCTTCTGGGGCAAGGACTCCTGGTACGACGCATCGGAAGGCCCGCTGACGGATAAGGTCTGCAGCGATCTTTTGTCGGCGCGGGAAGTCGACGGTTCGGCCGTACGGTGGGAATATCGCCGCGGTGCGATTGTGAACTCGACAATCACCGTCGGGGATGGGACCGTGTACTTCGTCGAGACCCGGGGCGAGCATCTTCAGGATTCGACGCGACGACTGGGAGGAGATGCGTTTTGGCAAAACTTGTATCTGGTCGCCCTCGATGCGCAAACGGGTCGTCTATGCTGGGAACAGCCGTTGGAGATCGAAGCAGGGACGGCTGCCTTCTATGCCTCGTTCGGCGAAGGACGTTTGGTGCTGGTGTCGTCGGGCAAGCGGACTTTCTATATCTACGCCTTCCAAGGAAAGACCGGCGATCGCTTGTGGGACAATCAGCTGACTTGGGGCAAGGGGAAAGCGGACCACGGTTCGCATCTTTCACGGCCGGCCATTGTGGGAAACCGACTGTACGTAAGGCCCGGTGTCTTTGACCTGGCGACCGGAACGCAGCTTCCGTTAAGCATCCCGGTCGGCGGTTGTGGCACCTACGCGGCGACGTCCCACGCTCTGTTCTTCCGCGATGGCTCGGGGCGAAATTCGGCCGTCTGGGATTTGCAGCAGGGTGAGTACACGCTTTGGGATCGCCTGCGACCCGACTGTTGGCTCAGTACGATTCCCGCCGGCGGCATGCTGCTCTCGCCAGAAGGCGGAGGCGGCTGCAGTTGCGGCTCGTGGCTCGAAACGTCGCTGGGCTTCATCCCCCGCGCCGTCCTGGACGTCGCGGCACCCTAGCGAACAAACTCGGTGACTCGGCGGCGAAACCGATTTACAATCAAGGCTCTGCGCTGACTAACCATCCGAAAGAAGAAGTGCGTACGTGATTTCTCGCCTTGCCTTGCTCGCCGTCGCCAGTTGCTGTTTGGGGGCGGCGCCGCGCTGGGGGCCATCTCGTTTCCCGAGCTGCTGAACTCGTTCGACGTCCTGCAGACGGTCGCCGGAACTGCCCAGGTCACTGGCGGCGGCGTCAACGGTTGGCAGGCGAGCATGGAAGACCAGCCGGCCATCGCGGCCGAACTTTCGCGACCTCACATGACGATGGCTGATTGGCAAGGCAATCTTTTCATTGCGGACAAGGATGCGCATGCGATTCGGAAGATCACGCCGGATGGACGAATCCAGACCGTCGCCGGTACGAACGCACCGGGCTACAACGGCGACGGGCCTGGCTCCGACGTGGAGTTGAACCAGCCGAATGGTCTGTTTACGTTCCCCAACGGAACGACGTATCTCCTCGACCTCGGCAACAGCCTGATTCGCAAACTGGCACTGGACGGCGAGGTGACCACGGTTGTCGAGGATCCGTTCGGGATCCTCGCGGGGCGAGGGCTTTGGGTCAGCCCGGACGAGTCGACGATCTTCTACTCCTCAGGGACCGAGATCCGGCGCTGGACCGCCGACGAAGGCGTCACGGTGTATGCCTCGGGCTTTCAGGAGCTGGGAAACTTAGCGGTCGATCCGGCCGACGGAAATGTCGTCGCCACGGATCGAGCGGGAGACGGCGTCTACCGAGTGTTTCCGGACGGCACGAGCATCTTGATTGCCGGGAACGAAACGGCGTCCGGGGGGGGCGGCGGCTATCCGGCACTCGAGACCGGCTTGAACGAGGTGCGCGGGATCCAATTTCACCCAGACGGCGGCTACTTGCTGGCCACACATCGCGGAGGGCAGGTCTGGTTTGTCGACGAGGACGAGGTCATCCATTTGCTGATTGATGGAGACGCCGACAACGACACGCACGGCGGCGACGGCCTGCCTCTGTCGGCGCCGGGAAAGAAGATCAGCGAGCCGCGCGCGGTCACCCTCGCGCCCAACGGCGACTTAATCGTCACCGAACATGACGGGGGATACATCCGACTTGCGCGGGCCCTCGACCCTTGGCAAATGGGAGACTTCGACCAGGACCGCCTGCTCGATGGTCGTGACATCGACGAACTGACTCAGGCAGTTCGGACTGGCCATCACCCCCAGACTCTGGATCTCAACTTTGACGCGCGCGTCGACGATCAGGACCGAGACGTCTGGGTCGAGCAGTTAAAGGGGACCTACTTTGGCGACTCGGATCTGGACGGCGAGTTCAGTTCGGCGGACCTCGTCCAGGTATTTCAGCGTGGGCAGTACGAGGACGAGGTCGCGGACAATTCGGGCTGGGGCGACGGAGACTGGAACGGCGACGGTGATTTCGACACCCAGGACTTCGTGCTCGCCTTTCAACGGGGCGGGTACGAGCTGGGCCCTCGGCCAACGGCGACGTGGGTCCCCGAGCCGAGCGGCGGGAGCATGCTGGTGCTGGCCAGCGCTGGAACCGTGCTGCTGGCGGCGCGAAGACGTCGTCTGAGGTGGCTCGATCGCCTGCGTGTTAACGTCCCATGAATCGATTCGTCTCCGGTGGGGCTTGTGGCCGTGCACGCGTGACAATTATCCTGCAGCGGAGCGGTGGTGTCGGAACGGTCCACGGGCGGCTCATCCGCGCCGCCGAGGATCTCGCGGTTGCCGCTCAGGCCCCAGCCCCGTGTCGCATATCTACGCAATGAAACAATCCCTCAGGAACTCGACGAGCGGCGCGGTCTGGCTGCCCCTCGTTGCGGTGCTCGCATCGCTCGGTTTGCTGGTCGCGTTCGCCTGGATGGTGGTCGACCAATCTCGAGAAAGTTTTGAGCGGCGCGAGCGTTTGGAGAGCCAGCTGCCGCAGCTTGACCGGCAGCAGGAGTACGTTTCGTCGAATCGCTGCCAGGCGTGCCATCCCGGTGAACATGCCAGCTGGCATCGCACCTTTCACCGTTCCATGACCCAAGTGGCGGTCCCCGAAAATGTTCTCGGCCGCTTCGACGGTTCGACCGTGCTGTCGGACGGACTGGAGTACCGCGTCTATCGCGAGGGTGACGAGTTTTGGGCCGAGATGCCGGACCCGGACCTGCTGATGTACACCGTGCAAGGCGGGAAGCGGATCGACCCGAACACGTATCTCATCAAGCGGGACGCGGATTCGCCGGTTGAGCGAATTCGCTTGAGCGATATTCCCCGCGTGCCGCGGCAAGTCGTGTTGACCACCGGCTCGCACCACTACCAGACCTATTGGGTGCGGGGAGATCAGAAGTTTGGGAATCTGCTCCAGACGCTGCCGCTGGTCTACCTGATTGAGGATGATCGCTGGATTCCCCGCGAGCAGGCCTTCATGCATCCGCCAAATTCGAATCGGATGGTCACCCAGTGGAACCATCACTGTATCCGCTGCCACAGCACCGGAGGTGTTCCCGGGCTGGATCCGGCATCCGGTCAGTTCGACACGCGGGTCGGCGAGATGGGGATTTCGTGCGAGGCCTGTCACGGGCCGGGCGAGGAGCACATTCGGGCGAATCGCGATCCGATTCGTCGTTACCGTTTGCACTTCCGCGGCGACGGCGATCCGACGATCGTCAACCCTTCGAAACTAGGTCACGAGGCGTCCAGCCAAGTCTGCGGACAATGTCACGGCGTGTACATCATGCGGAACGAATACGGCATGAAGTACGCCTTCGAGGGGGTAATGTACCGACCCGGCGAGGACCTGTTCAAGACGCGTTATTACATCAAGCATCCGACGCGGGACGAATCGGAGAAGCGGTTCGCCGACTTGAAGGCCAATCCGCAGTTCTTCGAAGAACGGTGGTGGCCGGATGGCACGGTGCTGGCGGGTGGACGCGAGTTCACCGCGATGTCGGGTGCCGCGTGTTACACGCGCGGTGAAATGTCGTGTTTGTCCTGCCACACGATGCACGGAGGCGACCCGGTCGATCAACTGCGGCCCGACTTGAGCGACAACAAGTCCTGCACGCAATGCCACCAGGAACCAAAGTACAACGCGGAGTTGGCAAGCCATACGTTTCATTCCGCCGAAACGGCGGGGAGTCAGTGCGTCAACTGTCACATGCCACGGACCGCGTATGCGTTGTTCGGCGCCATTCGAAATCATGAAGTGTCGATCCCGAAGGTCGCGGCCAGCGCCGGCTACGGCGTGCCGAACGCCTGTAACCTCTGTCACTTGGATCAAACCCTGTCCTGGACGCAAGATCGGCTAGGGGACTGGTACGGCACGCCGGCGGCCTATTTGACCACGGAGCAACGCGAAACCGCCGCCTCGCTCCTTTGGATGCTCAAGGGAGACGCCGCTCAGCGAGCCATTACGGTTTGGCACTTCGGCTGGCCGCCGGCCCTGGAGGCGTCTGGGGCGGACTGGATGGCCCCGTTCGTCGCTCAGCTGCTGGCGGACCCCTACGGAGTCGTTCGGTACATTGCCCTCAAGTCGCTGCGGCAACTGCCGGGATTTGGCGACGCCGAGTCGGATTTTCTCGCGGGCGAAGCGACGCTGAGGGCGGATGTTGAGCGAATCGTCGCGGAATACTCGGCCGAGCGCGGCAAAGAGCCTGGCGGCCAGCGAGGCCCTCGGATCCTGTTCCGAGACAACGGCCAGATCGACCACGAGCGGCTCCGGCAGTTGCTCGGCGAGCGAGATGATCGGCCCGTGACCATCAAGGAATAGCGGCCAGACGAACGCGGAATTTTTGGGATGACCCGTCGACCAGTCGAGACGTGGCGAGGGCCGCGTGAATTCCATGCCACCTATGGCGGATGACGTAAAGCCGTTGGTTCAGCGGCACCTCCTGGCGGGGTGGCTCGGACTGTTGGTGTTCCTGTCCTTGGGGATTGGGCTTGAGGCGCTGCACGGTCTGAAGTTGGACTACTACCTCGACTTGCGTAATGCTCCGCGTCGCATGCTTTGGACGCTTGCGCACACACACGGGACGCTGTTCTCGCTGATGAACCTCGCGTTTGCCTGGTCGATTACCCAGCTGGCCCATCCGCCCCGGCTGGGTTGGATTTCGATCGGCTTTATCGTGGCGCAGGTGTTGGTGCCCAGTGGCTTCTTCCTGGGGGGCGTCTGGCTGCAGGGCGGCGATCCGAACCTGGGGATCTTATTGGTTCCACTTGGCGCGCTGATTCTGTTGGCAGCCGTTTTCGGAACCCTCGTCGTGCTTTGGAATGACGATCGAACCATCGGAAAGAAAGGGGTGAAAGTGGGGAGTCGGGATCAGTCCAAAGGGACTAGGCGGCGTGGCGACCAACCGCGGTGATCCGCCTGCGGCTTGCACCTTGGGTCGAAACTGCGATAACTGATAGGGTGGGATGTATCGGATGTGTTGAGGGGGGGCAGAGACGTGAAATTTTAGGAAATTTGCAAAATCTACTCGGTTTCTTCCGCGAAAAGTCGCATCGATTTGTTTATCTAATCATGATGCAACTTGTGGGTCGTCCCATTTGCGCGGGCAGAGTAACCGAAATCGTCAGCTTGTTCGCTATTATCTTATTCATCGATCACTGAGGGTAACGGAAGCCATGCGAAACGGAACGAACATTCGAGGGCACGCGACGCGCCAGCACGATCGTGGACGATCCGCGTTCACGCTAATCGAGTTGCTGGTGGTGATTGCGATCATCGCGATCCTGGTGCTGCTATTGCTTCCCGCCGTGAATTCTGCCCGTGAGGCGGCACGTCGGACGCAGTGCATTAACAACATCAAGAACATCAGTCTGGCGATTCTGAATTATGAGTCGGCACGGCAGGAGTTGCCGATTGGAGCGGTGTTGGCCGAGGGCAGCATGTGGTCCGGCTACATTCTGCCGTTCATGGAAGACGAGAACCTGAAGAATCTGATGACGATCGGGGAAGACGCGCGCGGCAACTTCCAATGGGCGCATCCCGGTCCCTATCGATATCCAATCACGGAAAAGACGTATCGGAACATCATTGCCGTCGAGACGGTGATCCCCATCTATCGCTGTCCGTCCGCGGCGCTACCGGACCACCAGTACGACGTTTCTTCGGACAACTGGCACGTGATGGAGCGGGTACCGGGTTCGTACCTGGCGTGTGCCTCGGGACTGGTCGTGGATCAAAACCGGCCTCGGGGGATGGAAGAGCTGGACGGGGTGATCTTCGGTCAGAACAAGGACGAGGATCGCAAGCCGATCACGCTGCGGAAGATCAAAGACGGCACGTCGAAGACGATTCTGGTGGGGGAAGCCCTGCACGATCGCAACATGCAGGAGAAGATCGGCCGAACTCGCGAATCGGCCCGCGGTGATCACAAGGATCATTGGTACATCGGCAGCGACGACATCGACATCTACAACGACTCGTCCGAGTGTCTGGGCTCGACCGGCGTCCGTCCGAACCTGCACTTGATCAAGGGCTGTGGCGACGGCTGGACCGACGCGGATTGCCAGCAGGTTCAGCTCGCGTTTTCGAGCAACCACCGTGGAATTGTCAACGTGGCCATGGTGGACGGATCGGTGCAGCGAATTGAGGAAGAGATTGACCAGGCCGTGTGGAGTAACTACGGGACTCGGTCCACGACTGCAGCGGGCAAGATCGCCCAGCTGCTGCAGCAGTAGTGAGTCCTCGGAGGAGACGCCACACAATGACGACAGAAGTAAATCGCCTCAGCTGTGCCCCGACTTTGTTCACGATCCTGTTCGTGGCGGCCGGGTTGTCGCTGGTCGGATGCGGATCGGAGAAGCAGGAATTGGGGAGTGCCACGGAGCACTTCTTGGCGGCACAGGACGCGATCGCCGCAGGTGACCAGGAGACCGCGCTCAAGGAACTGACGACCTCGATCGAACTGGGGCCAGATGCCTGGGCCTGCTACCAGCGAGCTCTGATTTATCGCGACAAGAGTGATGACGAGAAGGCATTGGCGGACTGCTCGGCCGGGCTGGCACTGGATCCGGAACACGTCGAGCTGAAATGGCTGCAAGGCGAGCTCAAGAAGCCCAAGGGCCAGCGGTTTTTGGGACGGAATCGCGAGCCGCCAATGAACAAGTGACGAGATTGCCCTCGTCTGGCAGCGGACGAGGGTAGGGGTTTGAGCGGGCTATTGCTGCCCGCAACGAGCATCTGTTGTTTTCAATCGCTTAAGAGGAAAAGACTTATGTCTGGTAGCTTACCGATGGAAGATTTGGCGACTACAGTGGTTACTTTTATTGTCGGTGGGGTTGGTCTTGCCGAGCGTTCCTATCGGCGCAGACCTAGTGACGCTTCTTACGGAAGACTTTGAAGGCTTGGACCTTGGCCCGAACGTGGACGAAGGGTTACAGGTCGATAACCTGGTCGAGCAGGCTTGGAGTCCCGATGGGCCTCCCGGCTGGACCGTGGATCGGAGCGGCGTTCCTGGATACGGGACGGCTGCAGATGGTTTCGTCGAGTTCGCCGGTTGGAACTTTATGGATCCCATCTGGTGGTCACAGGCTGCGGGCGACCAGGATCGGAGCTTCTTCAGCAGCGGGACCGGCTTCGTTGTGGCGGTTGCGGACGGCGACACCTGGGATGACGCGTTCCACGAGCCGGGCCTGATGAACACGTTTATGAGCACCCCGCCGATTCCGGTGAATGGTTTGGCGGCGAACACGCCGCTCACGTTTTTGACCAGCTGGCGTGCCGAAGCGATTCAGACTGCGACCATTACCGCCTCGTACGACGGCGGCGAGCCAGTCGAAATCCTGCGCTGGGAATCCGACATTGACAGTGATTTTTATCAGGGAGATCTGAATCCCGAAGAGATTCAAGTTCCACTCGGTATTCCCGCGGGTGCCCAAGACGTGGTCCTGACTTTTGGCTATACGGATGCCGGAAACAACTGGTGGTGGGCAGTCGATAACATCTCGGTCGGCGACTACTTTGAAGACTTCGAAGGAGTCGAACTGGGGCCGAACGTCGAAATAGGTCGTGCGATCGCTGTTGACAATGTCTGGACGAAAACGCCGCCAGACGGCTGGTCAATCGAGGACATGGTTCCCGGCCAAGACGAAGAGAATGATTTCAACGGAGTGACCGAGTGGATTGGCTGGAGCTTCACGAATAAGGACTGGTGGGTCGGCGTCGCAGGCGACCAAGATCGCTCACAGTTCAGCAAGGGGCAGGGGACCGTGATGGTCGCCGATCCTGACGAGTGGGACGATGCCCCACATCCGCCTTCGGCCGACGAGGGCTGGTACAACACGTTCATCTCGACGGATGAGATCGCTCTGGCCGGCGTCGATGCGGGGTCGGTGGTGTTGGAGTTCGATTCGAGCTGGCGTCCTGAGTTCGACGACAACTATCATCAGACGGTAAATATCACGGTCTCCTTTGACGGCGGGCCCGAAGAGGAGGTCCTGCTCTGGGAGTCCGATGGTGCAAGCGAGTTCTTCAAACCGGATGCGACCGATGAAACCGTGACGCTGAACATCGACAACCCCGCGGGTGCCCAGTCGATGGTCATCAAGTTCGGGATGTTTGACGCGGGTAACGACTGGTGGTGGGCGATCGACAACATCAGTGTGACGGGTACCGGTGGCGGCGTCGGACTTCCAGGCGACTACAACAACGACGGCACCGTGGATACGGCCGACGTCGATCTGCAGGCTCAGGCAATGAACAGCCCGACGCCCGACCTCGGCGTCTATGACGAGAACGGCGACGGTCTTGTCAACGAGGATGATCGAGTCATCTGGGTGCAGGACCTCGCCAAGACGTGGTTCGGCGACGCCAATTTTGATGGTGTCTTCAGCACGGACGACTTGGTTGCGGTTTTCGCGGCGGGCAAGTACGAAACGCAGCAGGCAGCCACGTGGGGTGAAGGCGACTGGTCCGGAGACTTGGTCTTCGATAGCGGTGACCTGGTCGCGGCCTTCTCCAGACGGCGGCTTCGAACTGGGTCCGCGAGGCGCCGTGAGTGCCGTGCCCGAGCCCGCTTCGCTGGCATTGCTGCTGATCGGCATGTTGCCGCTCCTGCGAGCTCGTCGTCGAGCGTAACGGGCTTGCCCGCGCCCGTTGCCTGGGCGCTTGGATTGAAAATGCGAAAAAGGGCCATCTGGGTTTGTTGCCGATGGCCCTTTCTCGAGAGTGAGTGGGATTTCAGGATTCCGGGAACGCGCCGATTCGGAGGGCGCCGATACGGGAGGGCGAAGCTCCTGCTGAGCCGACGCTTGGTCGACTTGCGGCTCGGCGGGAGCCTCGCCCTCCCGCGCGGTTTCCCTTGCCGTTGCCGTTGCCGTTGCCGCTGACGCGGCCGGTTCGCGGTGGATTTCATTGGAACATCGAAGTTAAGGGACACAAACGTGACGATTAGCGGAGAACGAGGGGTTCGAGGTGGAGCCAGGTTGCGTTTCGCCTTGGTTGCACTTTTCGCGGCCGCAAGCGGCTGGTTCGGCGGCCCGCTTGTCCAGGGGCAGATTTATTTTTCTGAGGACTTCGAGTCGCTGACGCTTGGACCTCCGGTCAATGAAACGCTGCCGCAGGATAATTTGGTCCCGGAAGCCTGGAGTCCGGACGGACCCGAAGGCTGGACGGTGGACCGCAGCGGCGTTCCCGCGGGCGGCGTGACGGAATGGCGCGGCTGGACGTTTACCGATCCCATTTGGTGGAACAGCGTGGCGGGTCAGGGACGCGACATCTTTGCCGATCCGGTATCGCAAGGATTTGTCATCGCCGTCGCCGACGGCGACGAGTGGGACGATGCCGTGCACGACCCGGGGGATATGGTCTCGTTCCTGTCGACACCTCCACTTTCGCTGAGCGGTGTTTCGCCGGGTGACGAACTTTTTTTCGACTCAAGCTGGTATCCGGACGCTCAGCAGGTGGGGACGTTGACCGCCTCGTTCGACGGCGGTGCCCCTGTCGAGCTGTTCCGCTGGGAGTCCAACGCCTATCTGGATGAGGCGCAAACGATCGAGAACCCGAACTACAAGCCGGATGCGGGAATTGAGCAAGTCGCCTTGCCCATCGAGTTTCCCGGCGGCGCCCAGGAAGTTGTGTTTAACTTCGGCTACACCGGCGGCAACAACTGGTGGTGGGCGATCGACAATCTTGAGTTCGGCGATTACCTCGAGGACTTCGAGTCCGTGCAACTCGGCCCCAACGTGATGGAAGGGCGGGCCAGCGGATTGCCCTTTGATCCGAACGCGACCTGGACGCCGGATCCGCCGGACGGCTGGACGTCCAACCGCGAAGACGTCATCGGGTACGACGACGATACCCTGGCTGTCGAAGAATGGGAGGGATGGTCGTTCGCAAACAAGGACTTTTGGATTATGGTCGCCGATGACCAGGAGCGATCGACGTTTACCAAGGGCGAGGGCACGATCGCCATTGCGGACCCCGACGAATGGGATGACCTGGGCAGTCCCTCGTCACCGGACGACTATGGATTCGAGGCCGAAATGAAGACGTCGGCCTTCTCGATCGAGGGCGCCGAGCCCGGTAGCTTGACGATCGAATTCGATTCGAGCTTCCGTCCCTGGTTTGAGATGACCGGGCTAGTTTCCGTGTCCTATGACGGTGGACCGTTTGAAGATGTATTGACCTTGATCCAAACCGATGAGTATCCGGAATCAGATCTGTCGCGGGCCGACGAACACGTCACGATTCCGCTCGACAACCCGGCCGGTGCCAGCACGATGCAGATTGCGTTTTTCCTGGGCGAAGCCGGCAACGATTGGTGGTGGGCGTTTGACAACTTGGTTGTGTCGGCCGGCGGTGGTGTTACACTGCCGGGTGATTACAACAGCGACGGAGTCGTGGACACCGATGACGCCGACTTGCAGGCTCAGGCGATGAACACCCCGACGCCGGATCTCGGGATCTTCGACGAGAACGGGGACGGGATGGTGGACGACGGCGATCGGATCATCTGGGTCCAAGATCACGCGAACACTTGGTTCGGTGACGCCAACTTCGACGGCGTATTCAGCACGGACGACCTGGTGGCGGTCTTTGCGGCCGGCAAGTACGAAACGTCGCAAGCGGCCGTCTGGGCGGAAGGCGATTGGACGGGCGACTTGGTGTTCGACAGCGGCGACCTCGTGGCGGCCTTTTCCGATGGCGGCTTCGAGCTGGGTCCGCGGGGAGCGGTGAGTGCCGTGCCCGAGCCGAGCGCGATCGTGCTTGGCCTGCTGGGTTGTTTGGCACTCGTGCGGCGGCGCCGCTAGGTTCCTGGATCACCCAAGAGGCACCGAGATCTCCGAGGTGTGACGGTTCCGTTTCAAAAAGGTCTCTCGCGGTGTGCGGGGGGCCTTTTTTTCTGGGGCGACTCAACGTAAGGTGAGTGCCTTCCTCGATATCGCCGTTCAGGCTTCAGAATCCACGATTCACTTATGACTCAACACCCAGAACCTGCCTCTTCCGTTCCCCGGCCAGCTCGTTTGGATGAGCACCAAGAGCGGATTGAAGGAGATACGAATCAATCGCCGTTGCGGGCACGGTACCAGGCAGACCATCTCGATGACGCGACGCGTCGCGTCTTGGCGGAGGATGCCGAGTACTTTCTGCATCAGTCGTTGTCGACGCCCTGTATTGATGCGCTGGTTGAGGCCGAGGGGATCTATCTGCACGACGTCGCCGGTCGGAAGATCATGGATTTTCACGGCAATGGAGTGCACCATGTTGGCTTTCGGAATCCGGCAGTTGTTCAGGCGGTGAAGGACCAACTGGACGTGATGCCCTTCTGCACGCGGCGGTACACGAATGAGCGCACCGTCCAGCTGGCGCGAAAGATGCGCGAAATCACACCGGGACGGCTGGACAAGGTGCTGTTTGCTCCCGGTGGAACGAGCGCGATCGGGATGGCCATGAAGCTCGCTCGGCTGGCCACCGGGCGCTATAAAACGATTTCGATGTGGGGTTCGTTTCACGGAGCGTCGATTGATGTGATTTCGGTCGGTGGTCAATCGCTCTTCAGCGATGGACTGGGGCCGCTGCTGCCAGGAGCGATCCACATGCGTCCCCCGATCGCTCAGGATTGCCCCTTCGGTTGCCATCAGGTTTGCAACGCGTCTTGTGCCGAGTACGTGCGTCACATCATGGAGAACGAGCGGGACGTGGCGGCGGTCATCGCCGAGCCGATCCGTTGGTCGACCGTCACGATTCCCCCGCCGGAGTATTGGCAGCGAATTCGGGCCCTGTGCGATCAGTTCGGAGCTCTGCTGATTTTCGACGAGATCGGCACGGCGCTCGGGCGAACCGGACGAATGTATGCCTTTGAGCATTTTGGGGTCGAGCCGGACATCGTCGTGTTGGGCAAGGGGTTCGGAGGTGGAGTCATGCCGTTGGCCGGAATTGTCGCGAGGAGCGATCTGGATGTCGCCGGCGATCGCGCGATCGGCCACTACACGCACGAAAAGAACCCGGTCAGCTGCGCCGCCGGTCTGGCGACAATCGAATACATTCAGCAGAAGGGACTTGTCGAGAAAAGTCGTGAGCTGGGTGCCTACGCCGTCGAACGACTCCAGGCGATGCAGGAAGAATTTCCATGCATCTCCGAGGTGCGCGGCGCGGGATTGTTGATCGGCGTGGAACTGGTGGATCACCCGGACTACGGCCCCGCGGCCCAAGTGGCAGAACGGATCATGTACCAGGCGATGGGGCTGGGACTGAGCTTCAAGGTATCGTCTGGCACGGTCTTGACGCTTTGTCCCCCGCTGGTGATTACCCGCGAGAAGCTCGACGAGGCGTTGGCAATTCTCCAGCAGTGCTTCCGGTCGCGGTCGACGTAGGATCCTGGACGTTTCGACCTCGCGGACCTCTTCACTTTGCGTCCGGATCGATTTCGGAGCCTGCTCCGCGTCAGGTCATCGCCAAGCCCGCGACGCCTTCACATTTTCTCAGGAAATCGCACGTTCTCTACGGGCGACAACACAGTGTCATTTACTGTGAGACGTACCGGCCTTTTTGATTGTCGGTTTTCTTTTTTCTCCGTCCTGCGCAACTCATGCACCGTCTTGATTTTTGACTCAAGTCCGCGTTTGACAAGATGCGGAGTTGACATACGTTTCAGGTGACGTTGGAAATGTGAGTGTTCACGTCACTGGGAAACCAGTCGCGATTTCACATCGCATAGGCCTGCAGTCTCTCGTCCTCGAAAAGGCACGTCAAGTCAATTGGCACGCAAAGCTGAGGGCCGGACCGATGCAATCGGGTCGGCAGCCTAGCCGCCGAAGGGATGATGAGAGCGACACCTGTTTGGTGATGATCGCTTCATCTCTGAGGTTGACGAGGAGAGGCGCGTTTGTTTCGGCTTCTCGTATCCCATCGCAGGCCGTTGTCGAACTTCGGCAAGGGGCTTCGAGAAGTGTTGTAACCATCCTTGTTTGACGGTGTCACGTCCATTGCGTGACCGTGACCAGAGGAAATCGGAGGAACTTCATGAAGAGTCTCGCCAAGAAAGTGCAACGTTTCCTGGTTTCGGAAGACGGCCCAACCGCAGTTGAATACGCGGTCATGCTGGCTCTGATCGTGATTGTCTGCCTGGCCGCTATTCAGGCCATTGGTAACAACTCGAAAGCAGCGTTCCAGGAAGTCGCGGACCAGATCGGTTCGACAACCTAAGCTGAGTCCGAACAATTCGGAAACCGAAAGATTCA
This sequence comes from uncultured Planctomycetales bacterium, assembly GCA_963826795.1. Classification (GTDB taxonomy): domain Bacteria; phylum Planctomycetota; class Planctomycetia; order Pirellulales; family Pirellulaceae; genus CAWGYT01. Next base: position 626,116 of record CAWGYT010000004.1, read on the forward strand.
ATCCCCCTCGCCGTGATTGCGGCGAGGGGGATTTTCCAACATGAGACGGGGCTGAATGGGCGCGCAATGCGTGCCGTTTCCCAAGCCCTCACGGAGCAACGCACTATGTACTCGGCAATCCCGGCAGACACGCTCTCGTCGGCATTCGAATTGTTGTGCTACTTTTTCAGCGCGGGCGCTGCAGCGATCACGTTTTTGATGGCTCAAAGGTAGAACAGCATCCGCATCAAACTGGGGCATGGGGAATGGGAGCATAACGGTGTTGGCAGGAATCATTGATAACTGGCCCGTTTGGGTCGTATCCATCACACTCGTCGTCGCGGCGGTGATCGATGGTGTCAAACTGAAGGTCCCCAACTGGATCACGTTTCCGATGATCCTGACGGGTTGGGTTTACAGCGCCTGGGCGGCACAAGCGGCCGGAATGACCTGGTATCAGGGTCTGGGTTGGAGCTTGTTGGGAACCGCCGTGGGTTTGGGACTCCTGCTCCCCGCTTATGCCATTGGTGGCATGGGAGCCGGCGACGTGAAATTGCTGGCCGGGGTCGGAGCGTGGATGCATGGGACTCACACCGCCTACGCCTTTGTGGTCTCGGCAGTTGTGGGCGCCTTGCTCGCTATCCTGATGGTGTTCTATCGCAAAGCGTGGTCGAGACATTCCAGCCAATTCTGGATGATCGTCAACGAGATTATGACGGTTCGGGACCCAGAGAAGCTTTCGGAGATCGCAGCCGACCGGAAAAGCTCGATGCTGCTACTTCCCTACGGCATCCCGATCGCGATCGGAACGATAGTCTACTTCGCCTGGATGCACATGCTTGTCTAGATGCGTGTCTGGATGGGCGATCTGGGGAGAATGCAGCTTGTGGGGCAAGTCTAATGCGACGGGTCAGTAGATTGGACAAACTGTGCCAGTCATCCCGAACAATACGGCGAGGAGCCGCGGTAGTCGAGTTCGCAATCGTGGCTCCCGTCTTCGTACTGTTTGTTTTCGGGATGATTGAGTATGGCCGAATGGTGATGGTTCAACAGATCCTGACGAACGCCTCGCGGGAAGGTGCCCGAGTCGCGGTCTTGGAGGGATCGACTAGTAGCGACGTCGTTGACGCCGTGCTGGACTACTGTACGGCGAGCCGTCTGGCCCTGGACGCCAACGACGTGGTGTTGGATCCGACCGACCCGGCGGCGGCTGGGTTCGGTGAACCCGTATCGGTTACGCTGCAGGTGGAATTTCGGGACGTCAGTTGGTTACCGTCCCCCATGTACTTGGGGGCCACTCAGCTAAATGCGACTTCGGTAATGCGAAAAGAGAGCAGCCAGTAAGGCAGCCGGCGCGAAAACAAATCAAGTGCGAAGAACAGAAAGGAACACTTAGTCATGCGTCCCAAGTCCATGATTCTTATTGTGATCGCTCTTGGCTGCGGCCTGATCGCTTCGATCGGGATCAGTCAGGTGATGGAAAGCCGCGTCACGGATGCGCCGGCAGTTACACCGATGGAGCAGATCTACGTCGCGAAGGGCGATGTGCCGCTGGGGCAGATTCTGACTCCCCAGATGGTCAAGATGGAAGAGTGGCCTCAGGACAAGGTCCCCGAGGGAGCGGTTCGCAATTTGGAGCAGATCGAAGGGAAGCGTCCTCTGACGCGTCTGTATCCTGGCGAGCCGATTTTGATGGCGAAGTTGATCGACGCGAACAAGTTCTACGGTGCTTCGGAAAAGATTCCCAAGGGATTCCGTGTCTCGTCGGTGAAGGTCACCATGGACAGTTCGGCCTCGGGCTTGATCAATCCCGGCGATCGAGTTGACGTTCTGGTATTTCTCAAGCGAGGTCGCGGCATCTCGATGACGGGAACCCGCACGATTTTGAAGAATATTACGGTGTTCGCCGTCAATGATCGTTTCCAACGAGATCCAGAGGAGGACGGCGGTGGCAGCCGAGCGAAGACCGTGTCGTTGCTGGTCAAGCCCACGCAGGTCGAGCGCCTGATGTTGGCTCAGGAACTGGGCAACCTCAAGCTGTCGCTCCGCCGTTCCGATGACGATACGGAGGATGTGGCTACGGGTGCGACGATCGCCGATTTGGACGAGGGCTCAGCTTCGGACGGAAGCGGCTTTTCAATCGGTGCCGCGACGGGCGAACTGGCCGTCGATCGGTCCTCAGGTGGCATAACCGATTTTCTGCAGGGAATGAGGGCGTATGGTGATCCAACAGCCGATACCTCCAAGCAGGCATGGGTTATGCACATTCACACGCCGAATGAAGTTCAAGTTTTCAACTGGGACGATCGCGATTCGCTCCCTCGCGAACTCCTGAACACACCCCAGCCTACGGGATCGTCACTTCCGTCCTTCCCGGCGAACGTCGGGACGGAGTTGGTTGGAACGGAGACCGTTGGAACGACGACGACCACAAGTAGTGTCGACAATTCTTCCACGTCGCTCGGAGATACGGGCGAGACGGAAACGGATAGCACGGCAGCCCTGTCGGACTAGGCACCTCGCGAGAGGTGCGAAGAGTCGACTCGATGCGGTACTCATCGAGGTGATTCCTAACGCAAGGACGCAAGCAGATGGTGAATACGATAAGCAGAGCGACAGGGCGCGCAGCGCCCTGTTTGTGATCCTGTTCATGGTGGGCCAATCCAGCGGGCAACAACCGGGTAGTCCGGTCGAGTACCCCGTAACTCGAGACAGCCAGCGGCTTGAGATGGTTGTCAACACGAGCCGCATTTTGACGCTCGAGCGCGAAGTCCCGCGGGCGATGGTCAACAACCCGGAGATCGTTCGGGTGGTGCCATTATCGCCCAACAAGGTGCAGCTATCGGCCGTCAAGCCTGGTGTCACACAGGTCAACCTGTGGGACGAAGATGGCCATCTCTTTACGGTCAGCCTGTTCATCATTGGCGATGCGCAGGAACTTGAGATGCTGCTCAAGACCGAATTTCCTCAGGCATCTTTGCGCGTCAGGCCTTTGGCGACCAGCGTGGTCTTGTCGGGCCGCGTCGATCGCTCAGAGGAAGTCAGCCGGATCGTTCGGATGGCGGAGGACTATTATCCAAAGGTCATCAACAACATCAACGTGGGTGGAGTTCAGCAGGTTCTGTTGCACGTCCAGGTGATGGAGGTTTCTCGCACGAAGCTCCGCGCCTTAGGTTTCGACTGGGCGAATTTCGGCAACACGGACTTTGTGGTCCAGACCGTTTCCGGGACCCTGGGGGCGTTCACTCAGACCGGAACGGCCACCGGCTCGGGTACGGAGACGGTCACGTTCGGTTTGATCGGTCCTGACAACTCGTTCTTTGGATTTTTGGAAGCGCTGCGTGACAACAACCTGGCGAAGATTCTGGCGGAACCGACGCTGGTAACGGTCAGCGGCCGGCCGGCGAGCTTCAACGCGGGCGGCGAATTTCCGATTCTGGTTCCCCAGAGCCTCGGGACGATCTCCGTCGAGTACAAGCAGTTCGGAACACGCGTTGACTTTGTTCCGATCGTGCTCGGCAACGGCAGCATTCGGCTCGAGGTGCGGCCGCAAGTGAGTGAGTTGGATAACGCGAACGGCGTGACGCTGAACGGAAATCGAATTCCGGGTTTGCGAACTCGCTGGGTGGACACGGCGGTCGAGATGAAGGCGGGGCAGACCCTGGCGCTGGCGGGATTGATCCAAACTCGGATCGAGTCCCAAAACCGGGGAATTCCTTGGCTGGCCGATCTGCCCTGGGCGGGAGCGGCGTTTCGACGCGTCCAAGAGCAGTTGAACGAGATTGAACTGGTTGTAACGGTTCGGCCTGAGCTGGTCGACGCGCTCGATCCGCACGAAGTCCCGGCCTGCTTGCCTGGGCAACAGTCCGCTTCGCCGAACGATGTGGAGCTGTACTTCCGCGGCTATCTTGAAGTTCCGAACTGCTGCTCGGATGGGAGCTGCGCAAATGCCAAGCCGGTGCGGGCTACCCCGAAACGGCCGGTGAGCTGATTGTTCCGACTCAAACCGAACAGCTCGAGCCGAGTTCGGCACAGCCGTCGCTCAATGACAGCGGTGCGATCGGTCCCGGCGGTGCCTCGCGTAGCGGGAATCCGCCGGTCCGCCCGACGCAGTATTCGATTTCAGGACGGCAGATTGTCAAGGGTGCGGCGGATGCGAGAAGTAGTTCGCCGCCAGAAGATCCCGGCTTGTTCGGCCGAGTCGGGTATGACGTCCTAGATTATAAAGAGTGAATTCCGCCAGGGAGGCACTGCGTTGACACCTCGGGTGGCTCAACACGCGTTTCGGAGTCTTGGTTTCAAGTAGGTCAAGGTCATTATGGGCAGCGTCTTGCGTCTGGCGATTGTCGACCCTAACGACATGAGCCGAGAATCTCTGAAAAACATGCTTCTCCGGATGGACTCGGTCTGGCTGGAGGCGGAGTGCTCGCGTTTTGAGTTCTTTACCGATGTCGTCGCGCAGAGTAATCCGGACGTGGGTGTGGTATGCGTTGACGAGGACCCTGACAAGGCGATTCGTCTAATCGAGAACCTGCGTGAAACTGCGGACTGCAGCGTGGTGGTGGTCAGCAGTTCGAACAATGGCGATCTGATTCTCAGGGCGATGCGGGCGGGGGCGAAGGAGTTCCTGACTCAACCCCTGACCGTGGACGAGTTGGTTTCGGCCTTCGATCGAATTGGCCAGCAGCGTCACGGCGCCGGGACCTCGAAGAACCGGGGGTGCATTTGTATTGCGATCGCCGGTGCCGGAGGTGGAGTCGGGTCGACCAGCGTCGCCGTGAATTTGGGCTGTGCTTTGGCCTCCGATGAAGCCAATTCCGTGGCACTCGTCGATCTGGACATGTCACTCGGGGACGCTGATGTGTTCCTCGATACGATTCCTGATTACACCCTGGCGGATGTCGCTCAGAACGTTGCCCGGATGGACTTCGCGCTCCTGAAGAAGTCCATGACCAAGCACGGCTCGGGGCTTTATTTGCTGCCCCGCCCCGTCCAATTGCAGGACACGTCGCTCGTCCAGCCCGAGGATTTCCGGCGGGTCTTAGGGTTGATGAAGGCCAGTTTCACGCACGTCCTGCTGGACTTGTCCAAGGCGTACAGCCCGCTGGATATGTCCGCGCTGGAAGAGGCCGACCACGTCCTGCTGGTGACCCAGCTCGACCTGCCTTGTCTGCGGAATGTCGTACGGCTGATGATGTCGTTTGACGAGGTCGACGGACTCAAGGACAAGACCAAGATCGTGGTCAATCGAGTTGGACTGGATGCGGGCCAGATTGGGCTGAAGAAGGCCCAGGAGACGATCGGCCGGGAAATCTTCTGGCAGATTCCGAACGACTATCGCACGATGGTCGAAGTTCGCAACAACGGCGTGCCGCTGCTGGAGCAGTTTCCCAAGGCTGCGATCACGCAGGCAGTCGTGACCTTAGCGATGACGCTCAGCGGCGATGCGGCCCTGGAGTCTGCCGGCACCAAATCGATGGCGGGTTCCAGCTGGCTCAATTTCTGGCCAGGGCGCAAGGGAAACGCCAAGAAGGACTGATCGAGGTTCGCGCCGCTCGCGGACCGCAGGCCCTGATTTTCGACGCGGCGACCGCCTTGCGCGCGGCGTCTGCCCTTTCGGTCTCTGTCTTGGGCAAAGGACTCGGCTCTCGAACGCTTCGAGTCTTCTACATCGGGAAAGCCTTCGACAGGCGCTGTTTCGACGGCCACCTCGCGTGGCGACCCAATGCATCGTCAAAGTCAAGAATTGGGACGCGTCAACCGCGAAACATTCTCCCGTAGGTGGCGAACATTCAACGTGAGCTATGCTTGCGGAGAACTAGCAGAAGAAACCCCTGTCGAGTGCCTCCGACAACTCGCTTGCACGACCCGCTGCCACGCAGAACAGGCCGAGCGGTTCGCGATCGCAGACGAGTCACCACGGGCTCACCGACGTTGATTCATCAGCGGCAAGTCCACGGCAGTCCTGAAACGGAATCGAGTTTATGAAATCGCTTGCAACGTCCCAACGGTCATCGGACTCCTCAAAGAACGCCGAGTTCGAGAATCTCAAACGCCGCATCCACGGAAAACTTGTGGACAAGCTGGACCTGAACAAGGTCGGCGAGTTGCAGGGAGACACTCTGCGGCGTGAGATCCGCATGGTGGTCGAGCACCTTTGTGATACCGAAGACACGCTGCTGAATCGAAGCGAACGCGAGCGATTGATCGACGAGGTGCTGGACGAAACCTTCGGCCTGGGACCCCTGGAATTGCTGCTGAAGGATCAGAAAGTCTGTGACATTCTGATCAACGGACCCAAGAACATCTATGTCGAGCGCGGCGGGAAGATGGAACGAACCAGCGTCGAATTCCGCGATAATGCTCACTTGATGCAGATCATTGACCGGATTGTTTCTCGTGTCGGGCGACGGGTCGACGAGACGTGTCCCATGGTCGACGCCCGCCTGCAGGACGGATCTCGTGTCAATGCGATCATCCCGCCGCTGGCACTTGATGGCGCTGCGGTTTCAATTCGCCGATTCGGCTCGAACCCGCTCAAGCTGGAGGATTTGCTCAATTACAAGGCATTTACTCCGGAAATGGTGATGCTCCTGGAGGGCTCGATCAAGGCCCGTTTGAACGTCATCATTTCGGGCGGAACGGGCTCAGGTAAGACGACGCTGCTGAATACACTGTCGAGCTTTATTTCGAATTCGGACCGAATCATCACGATCGAAGACGCTGCAGAAATTCAGTTGCAGCAAGATCACATTGTGCGACTTGAAACACGGCCGCCCAATATCGAAGGGAAGGGTTCGATCACGGCCACCGACCTCGTCAAGAACGCGCTTCGTATGCGACCCGAGCGGATCATCATCGGTGAGTGTCGTGGACCCGAGACTCTCGATATGCTGCAAGCCATGAATACTGGCCACGAAGGATCGATGACGACCTTGCACGCGAACACGCCGCGGGACGCCCTCGCGAGAATGGAAACGATGATCATGATGTCCGGATTCGAGCTTCCGATCAAGGCGATGCGTCAACAGATCGCGAGTGCCGTGGACTTGATCATCCAAGCCAGCCGTTTGCAGGGCGGCAAACGGCGCGTGACTCATATCACGGAGGTCGTTGGGATGGAACAGGATACCGTCGTGATGCAAGACATCTACAAGTACGTCCAGGACGGAATCGATGAGGCGGGCGCCGCACGCGGGCGTTTTGTCGCCACGGGAATCCGGCCGAACTTCATGCATCGCCTGGAATCGGTTGGTATCCGGCTTCCCGGCAGCGCCTTCCGTGAGCGCGTGATGCTCAACGACTAGCCTTCAGCCACCACCAGTACTCGATCGACGCCTAGGGATTGCACATGTCTTTAACACTCCTTGTATGTATCGCCGCGTTCATCGGCGTTGCCGCCCTGGTCGGGGGCGTCACGATGCTGGTGCGTGGATCGACCGACAATGTCGCGGAAGACCGCCTCGGAATGCTGACCGGCACCGGACAAGCGCGGAAGCGGGCCGAAAAAGAAGCCACCGTCATCGCTCGGCCATTGGACGACGTCCCCAACGTCCTGGAGGTACTCGTCTCGCGCGTCCTGAACCTCAGTCTGTTTCTTGAACAGGCCAACCTTCGCCTGACGCCCGGCAAATTCATTCTGATTTCGGTCGGTTTGGCCGTGCTGGGATGTGTCGTCTACGCCGTTGCCGGCCTGCCCCTGCTGTTCGCCCCGCTCGTCGGCCTGTGCTTTGGCTTCCTGCCGCTGGGGTACGCGTTCATGGCGCGGAAGCGACGCAAGAATAAATTCGCGAAGCAGCTTCCCGAAGCGCTGGAATTGATCGCCCGGGCCTTGCGAGCCGGCCACAGTTTAGGTTCTGGCTTCCACCTGGTGGCAAGTGAGATGGCCGAGCCGATCGCGGGCGAATTCGGGCGATGCTACGAAGAGCAAAACCTGGGAATTCCAATGGAAGAGGCCCTGGAAGCGCTTGCGAATCGCGTTCCCAACTTGGACCTGCGCTTCTTCGCGACTGCCGTGATCCTCCAGCGTCAAACGGGCGGCGACCTCGCCGAAATTCTCGATAAGATTGGTCACCTCGTACGAGAACGGTTCAAGATCTGGGGACAGGTTCAAGCTCTGACTGGCGAAGGTCGCCTTTCCGGGATCGTCCTGCTGGCGCTGCCACCCGCCCTGTTTGGCGTCATGCTCAAGCTGAACTACGACTACGTGATGCTGCTTTTTGAAGATCCCATGGGCAAGAAGATGCTTGTGTTCGCAATCGTGATGCAGCTGATCGGAGCGCTCGTGATTAAGAAAATCGTGAATATCAAAGTCTAGGATTCGGCAGGCTCGATTCGTTCGCTCGTGGCATCCAATTGTTGTCCTCGTCACGCCTCTTAGCTCAATCAGGCACCAGACATGTTCAATTCAACGCTGTTGATTTCGATTTCGGTTTTTGTGGGCTTTGCCGCGGCGGTTTGGTTTGCGCTGGATCTTGTGGCGTCGCGGAAGACCCGTGCCTCCGAACGATTAACCGAACTGAAAGATCCTCGCAAGCGGCTGCTTGACGCGAGTTCCAAGAAGAACGATTCGATGGCGAAGGTGCTCGAAAAAGCCTCGCCAACCCTCGCGAGGCCGTTGCAGCCGAAGTCTGCCAAGGAGCAGGGCCAGCTCAAGTCACGACTCGATCATGCAGGTTTCCGCAACGAAGCGGCACCGGGAATCTTCCTCTCCACCAAGTTTGTCGGCCTCATGATCGGCTTCTCGATCGCCGGCGGAGCGATGGTGTTCACCGGGATCAATCAGGCCTCGCTGTTCCGGATCGTGATCCTGGCGGGCGGCCTGTTCTATCTGCCCGATATCATTCTGTGGTTCCTGGCTCGGCGTCGGAAGCAAGCGATCTTCCTCAGCCTGCCGGATTCGCTCGACCTGATGGTCGTCTGCGTCGAGGCCGGCTTAGGACTTGACCAGGCGATGCGAAAAGTGGCTGAGGAGATGAAGAAGTCGCACCGCATCATTGCGGAGGAATTTTCGATCGCCAATTTCCACCTGCAAATGGGCAAGACGCGTCGCGAGGTCCTTCAAAGTCTGGGAACGCGGACCGGAGTCGACGATCTCCGCCGCTGGCCGCCGTGCTCATTCAAGCGGAGAAGTTCGGAGCCAGCGTCGGACAGGCCTTGCGGGTCCAAAGCGATTCGATGCGAACCCGTCGGCGACAGCTTGCGGAGGAAAAAGCAGCCAAGACTGCCGTGCAGTTAATCTTCCCGCTCGTGCTCTTTATCTTCCCCGGTATCTTCGTCGTCTTGGTCGGCCCGGCAGCTATCACGATGGTCCGCGAAATGTTCCCGATGATGAATCCGGGAGGCCTCTAACGCCTCGGGTTGCGGCACGCCCGCCAACATTCGGATGGTTTCGATACGGAGCGTGAAACTGCGGTCCTGGGGTTGAGTTTGCGGCTGGTTCAGGTTGGCCGGACGCCGGCGGATTCTATCATGCGCGGGCGGCGTTTCGGGCCGATAGAGAAGTTGGGTCACCTGTCGTGAGGCACACGCACGTGGCCCAGCTGACGTCCTCCCGGAAGCGATCCACCGTCCACCATGGACGCCATCCTGAGATTGCTCCCCCACTTATCCTCTAACCTGCTGCAGATGCAGACGGAGATGCATACCATGCTGCGAGCCAGGTCTTCATTCCTCGCGCTCATGCTGGGGTTCGCGTTCCTCGGCACCGCCCAGGCCGGTTGGCATGAATTCTGGGATCGGGTCCATCTGGACTGGCACCGGAACAACTGCTGGCCCGAACCGTTCGATTCAGTGGATCGTCGCGCTTCGCGAACCCCCTTTACCGCAATGGTCCATAACGGCTGGCGAACCCAAAATACGCTGGGTCAGTACTACTTCCATCCTGAAACCCAAGTCCTCAACGAGGCGGGCGAACGGAAACTGTACTGGATCATGACGAATTCGCCAGAACAGTATCGGACGATTTACGTGGCGCAGACGTTCGAACCCGGCGTTGGGGAGAAACGAATCGACAGCGTCCAACAGTCCTTAGCTCGAATGCTGCCCGAGAATCCGCTTCCGGCCGTGATCGCCGTGGCAAACGAGCCTCGGGGATGGCCCGCTGAGTACATCGATACGATTGACCGCAAAGTCAATTCCTCGATCCCGACGCCACGACTTCCCTCGTTTCAAGCCGCCGGCGGCGTCAGTAACTAGTGCGTGCCGGATGGCACGGTATGACATCCGCCCCGCGGTCGTCCGGGGCGGATGGCCCAATCCGAACAGCGGCTTGGCAGCGCAACTGCCAGGCCGTCTTCGTGTTGGATGGAAAAGATGGGGCGCCCGGGAGAGGCTTGCCGGGTCCTTTCCCCTTGGGAGTCACCGCCTAACGCCTCTCGGCGATCCACTCGGTATCCTTTGCCAGATCGACCTCAAGCTGCAACCGGAAGACGTCGATTCTTCAGGAAGGACGACGTACGTCGCCGGAGGACCCGCAAGGAGCGTGGGGCCTTGATTGCATCGCGGGCTGCAGGGAGGTTCTCGTGAAATACTTCTGCTCGATACCCAACGCCTTCTACCTGGCGGGGCTCGCCGTGCTGGCCGGTTGCCAGTCCGGTTCGCCGCACAGTCCATTTCGATTGCAGTCAATGCTGTCAGGGCGAGCAGAATCGCGACCCTCAGATGCCGAGCTGGCGTCGGCTGGTGCCTCGAGCGGCCAATCCAAGGCCGACTTTCACATGCCGATGGATCCGCGGAACTTCTTCGCAGCGGACAAGACACCCACGGCATCCGTCGATCACCCCGCGCTGGGAATGCACGGGAATACGACCTCCGCGGCGGCATTCGCCAAGCGCAAGGCGAATGATGTCGTTGACGCGCTAACGATCACACCCCGAGTTGAACACGTGCTCGATCCGACGAATCTGGAACACGATCCAGGGAATCTCCAACCCAGCTTGTATCTGACGGCGGCGCGACTGATGGAAGAGCGAGGACAGTTGGACGAGGCCTATGCGCAGTACGCACGTCTCCTGCAGGTCGAGCCGATGAGTCGGCCGGCGTTGATCGGCGTGGCGCGGCTGGAGCACCGGCGCGGGAATATGCCAGCGGCCATCGCAGCCTATCAAAAGGCGCTGCAGATCGTCGGGCAGGACCCCGTGATCCTCAACGACTTCGGACTGTGCCTGGCCCGTGCTGGGCAAAAGGCGCAGGCAATCGAGGTCTTGCGGGTGGCGACGGCAAGCAAGCCCGACAGCTTGTTGTACCGGAACAACCTCGCCGCCGTTTTGGTCGAGGCGGACCAGACCGAGCAAGCGGTCGCCACGCTCGCCGAGGCGCTCGGACCGGCGGTGGCTCACTACAACGTCGGTTACCTGCTCAGTGAGGGTGGCAAGGCGGACGCCGCGCAGATCCATTTCGCGCAGGCGCTGCAGATCGATCCGAACTGCACTCCGGCGCGGACCATGATGGACCGAATCGCACCCATGATCTCCGCTCGGCCCGAACGGCAGATCCCCGGCGCGTTCGAGGCCGCCGCGATGACGCCAACGCTGCTGCCACCGACGGTCAGCGGGGCCACCGGAGCGTCAAATCCGATCGCTCCTCCCGAGGCGGCACGACAGTCTCCGATCCAGGTCGTTGCGCAGCAGGTGACGATGCCCGAGGCCCAGCCCGTCGTGACCGCGCGGCTGGACGATGATTCCGCGCCGCTCGAGCCGCGACCGGGACGAGTCCAACTGGTCCACCATCTGGAAGCGGACGCGGCGGATGAGCCCATGCGTGATTCGAGCTCCCCCTCCCCTGAGATTCGTCTGCCGCGGACACGCCGAGATCCTGCTCCCGTATCCGGCTTGATCGCGCCCCTTCCGGAAAACCTCCGCTAAGTGGCATGGCGGGCAATGGGGAGCCTCGCCCTCTGACCCGCGGATGTTCCCCTAATCCCGCAATCCCATCGAGAACGGCCTATTCGCCGGGCTGACTTTTGGCTTTGTCCCAGAACGCGACGGCGAACAGGACCATCACGGCCGCGGCCATCACGGCCGGGAAGATCCAGAAATTCTTCCATTGCTCCATCGTCTGGCCGAGTAACTCGGTGTCGAGCCCTTCGGGCAACGTGCGGGTGAACATCTTGCCGAATGTCTGGAAGAATCCCAACGCTTCGGATTCACCCCGGGCCATCTTCAGCGCATCAACGTATGCCTCCGAACTCGTCACTTGCTGGCCATACCGTCCGAGATGCCAGTTTAGTGGAATCCCTAAGAAACTGCCGGCGGCCATGATGCGGTAACCGAAGAACATTCCGATTCCTTGCGTCAGGAAAACAAGCAGACCTTGCGCCTGTCCGCGAATCGCCTGGGACGCCTTTTGATCGGTGTACATGAAGCCCGTGACAAAGAAGAAGTCGTAGCAGACTCCGTGCAACGCCACTGCCAAGAGGATCATCCACGTGACTTGATCCGGCGCGCCAGGCGCAAACAATCCGTATCGAATGACCCAACAGGCCATGCCGATCAAGATCATCAGCTTGAGTCCGAGTCGCCGGAAGAAAAACGGTATCAAGACCATAAAGAAGATCTCGGACATTTGACCAATCGTCATCGTTGCGCCCGGTTCGGCGAAACCCGCTTGACTGAGATAGGTCGAAGTCAAGCCGTAGTAGTAGGCAAGCGGAACGCAGATCAACGTCGAGCAGATCGCAAACACGAGGTAGTTCTTGTCGCCCAGCAACTTGAACGCGTCGACCATGAAAATGGTACGTAAGTCCGCCGGTTGACCTTTGAGCGGCGGTGGCGTGTGCGGCAAGAAGAAACAGAACACGCCCAGCAGGATCGAACTGACGCCGCCCAGCCAGAAGATGTTGAACGAGCTGGACCAGCCCATCGCTCCCAGGAAGAGGCCTGCCGCGATCCATCCGATCGTGCCCCACACGCGAATCTTCGGAAAATGTTCCTGACTGGGAATGTGCGTGAACGCAATCGTGTTTCCCAGGCCCAGCGTTGGCATGTAGCAAAGCAGGTGGCCCAGAATTAGCCAGACCAGCAATTTGCCGCTCGCCTCGCCTTGCGACGCGACGCCGGGAATCAGACACAGCATGGCGCCTCCCAGCAGCATCAAGATGCCCATCACCTTTTCGGAGGCAAAGTAGCGATCCGCGATCAGGCCCAAAAACAAGGGGGCCAGGATCGCGGCGATCGGAGCTGACTCGTAGGCCGGACCCTTGAAGGCTCCTAACGCGTGGTTGTCCAGCGCCGCCGCCAGGGTGGCGAACCACGCACCCCAGGTGAAAAACTGGAGGAACATCATGGTGGATAAGAGGGTTACAATGACCGACGTCTTCTTGGCCGAATCGCCCATGTTTGGTTGGCTCCCCACGAATACGGATGCGCCCTTCAGGATCGAGTAGTCGCCAGTCTAGTGCAACCGAGTGTCGCGAGGAACCAGGTACGAGCCGGGTTTCACCAGGAGCTGGTCATGGCAATGACGTTAGAATTCGGAAGCCCGGTACTGGTTGCGGGATCGCTCAGATCCGCGCCGCCGGTGACCGCGACGTTCACCCGACTTATCATCTCAAATCCATCGGATTTCACGCTGGGAGCTACCTCATGCCGACGTTTGCGACCCGATCACGTTTACGACGACTTGGCGCAATCCATCGGTTCCGATCAATGTGCCGCCGACCGAGTCTGGCCGTCGTCTGCTTGGCCATTTCAGTCGGATGCTCGGGGTTGCGAGCTGAATCGATTCGCCTGGCCGTGGGCTTCGCCTCCATCGAGATTACTCCCGCCATGGATTCCGGTCGCCCGGTTTGGCTCGCCGGCTATGGACCGGGGCGTCAGGCAACCGGCGTGCATGACCCGCTCTACGCGCGAACGGTTGTCTTGACGGACGGGACGCGGTACGTGGCCTTGGTTTCAGTGGACCTCGTGGGACTTCAATATCCCGAGGTCCAGCGCATCCGAAGCCAGTTGCCGGAATTCGATTACGTAATGGTTAGCAGCACGCACAATCACGAAGGGCCCGACACGATCGGCATCTGGGGGCCGAGTCCCATTCGTCGAGGCGTCGATGACGCCTACCTGACACACGTGGTCGACCGCGTCGTGCAGTCAATCCGCGCTGCTCGGCAGCAAGTGTCGCCGGCCCAGGCCCGATTCGGCACGGCCGTCAATGAATCGCTGTTGGGTGACAGCCGTCTGCCGCAAGCGAAGGACGGCGCGTTGCGCTTACTCCAATTCGTCGATCCCGCCGACTCGGAAAAGCCATTAGGGATCATTGTGCAGTGGAACTGCCATCCGGAGGCGTTGGGTTCCAAGAATACGTTGATCACGGCCGATTTCTGCGCGGCGACTGTCGCCGCCGTCGAGCGGGCGCAAGGCTGTCCGGTGGTTTACTTTACCGGCGCCGTGGGTGGGCTGATGGCTCCGCCGGACGGGTTGTTTCAAGACGCCGATGGACGCGTCCTGCAGGAAGGTGAATTCGAGTATGCGGAGGCGTACGGACGTGCCGTCGCCGATCTGGCCAATCAGGCCGTCGGGCAGGCTCAGCCCCTGGAGCTTGCCCCGATCGCCATCAGCCGGGCCACGATTGCGATTCCGCTCGAAAATCCGCTCTATCGAACCGCCCGCCTGCTGGGAATCATTCGGCGCCGAGGGATCGCTTGGACCGGCGACTTCCGCCAGGCCGATCAGCCCGTCTCGCTGCTTGATCACGACCAACTGGGGGTCGCCACTGAAGTGGCCTGCCTCCGCCTCGGCACGCTCGATCTCGCCTGCATCCCGGGCGAACTCTACCCCGAGCTGGTTTATGGCCAATTCCAGGACCCGGCGGAGCCGCATGTCGACGATCCGCAAGCGCCGCTCGAGAAGACGATTGAGCAGATTCTGCCCTCGAAGACGTGGATGCTGTTCGGCCTGGCAAACGACGAATTGGGCTACATCATTCCGCGCCGGCAATGGGACTTCGAGCCACCCTTTGCCTACGGTCGAAGCGAACCGCAATACGGCGAGATCAACAGCTGTGGCAAGGACGTCGCGCCGATCATCATGCAGGCCCTGGCCGAGCGAATTGCCGAACTTGAGCCCTGAGCGTCACTCCGATCGGTGACCCACATACTCCTGATAGAGTTCCGCAATCTTGGCCTGTGTCACATCGCCCGTGTGAAACACAAGGCGGTAGCGAAGTCGGAGAGCTCCGCCCGCGGGCACGGTATAGGAGCCATCTTCGCCCCGTCCGACGAACTCAGAGAGTCCGAACGGATTGGCGGCATACAGGCCATAGTCCCTCGCATGCCAGTAGGTCGGATAGCGAAGGTTTTGAGGATTATCGAAGAATGCGATCCCAACCGTCTGGCCCTCAATCGTTCCCCAGTAGTCAACCCACTTCGCACGCTTGCCCCAAATCGCGGGACCGGTCACTCCCTCGCTGTTAATCGCATGGCCGTTGGGCGCGGAGACGTCGCGACGACGGTCGTTGTCCAAACGCAGATTCGGATGCACACGCAGGGCCGCCGTTCCCTCCTTCGTGTCGCCAAACTTGAGTTCCTGGTCGCCAGCGCGAACCGTGATGTCCCAGTCGATCCAACGCCGGCCTTCGGCCGCGCAAAACTCAACTCCATCGTCTCTCGACCGACGAGTTCGCCTTGGGGGGCAAGAAGCTGACTGATCAGGCGGATCGTGAGCGGACCATCTTGCGGCTGAATCAGCTCGGCCGACTCGTTCACGATCTTGCCCTCCCCGTGCCAAAAACTGACGCCGTTCACGTCCCCGTGGCCAAACCACATTGACTTGTGATGCGGATGGTCGGTCGCCTCGTTCGGGACTCCTTTCTGCATCGGGTAGTTCCGCGTCATCGGCACCTGGCCAGGGCCAAAAATCGGGTACACGATCGGTTTTTCGTACGTTCGAAAGTCGACGTCGCAGAACGGTTCGTCGCCGATCGACACGTGAAAGCTGCCCTCTTCCGCTGAGATCGCAATCGAGGACTCGTCCGCAGTCGCCGTGGCGCCTACGGTCATTAAGAGAAGAAAGGTCACCGCCCGGTGAACAACGAATGATTTCATGGCACGTCCTCGGCAATTCGAATCCGCTCTCGGGGCAACACGCGTCCGGCTGACGCTCCTTAGTGTACCGTCAGCTCGCCCAAAGTGCATCTCCTGAAATGGGTTACGAGAAATTCTGGAGCGATTCCCGCTGTCCCGAGCCGGCCAATTGGAAACGCTCGGGTCGACGTTTCGAAACTGACATTCGCCCGTCGCGGCAGATGTCGTAAGTTGTTGACGCCGGGGAACTTTGTCGGAAACAATGGCGTACTAGAGGCGTCGGTGATTTCCAGCTGCCAGGCAATCGAACACCCGTCGGATGGAATTGGTTTTTCACGCGGAGTTGGAGGTTTAGCAAAGATGTTACGTGACCGCCGAGTTGTCGGGGCCGTGTTGGCGGCTTCTGCGCTGTTTGCGTTCCTGATTGGTTCCGCTGTCAGCCAGCAGCGGGTCGGTCCTACCGTCGCGGATCCCGAGGCCGTGGTCCACGCCGAGTCTCTCTCAAGGGCGTTTCGGTCTGCCGCAAATTCGGTCTTGCCGACCGTCGTCAAGCTCAAGTCTCGGATCAACGAGCGGCGCGTGACCCGCGGCGGCGGAGCGCGCGGCGAGAATCCGTTCCGGGGAACTCCGTTTGAAGACTTCTTTGGCGATGAGTTCTTGGGGCCACTCGAAGAGCGCATTCCACGCAGCGAGGGGACCGGTTCGGGCGTAATCATCGATGCCAAAGGGATCATTCTGACAAACAATCACGTCGTGAAAGATGCGGATGTCGTGGTGGTCGAACTGCCGGATGGCCGTGAGTTCAAGGCGGACGATATCCGAACCGATCCCCAGACCGACCTGGCCGTGATACGAATCCCAGACGCCGGCGATTTGACGGCCGCGCGACTAGGGGATTCGGACGAGGTCCAAATCGGTGATTGGGTCTTGGCGGTCGGCAACCCCTTCGAGCTAGAAGCGTCCGTCAGCGCCGGCATCATCAGCGCGAAGGGGCGTTCGTTGGGAGCCGCCGAGCGAGCCAGCTTCTTGCAGACCGACGCCGCGATCAACCCCGGGAATTCCGGCGGACCGCTGGTCAATCTGCGCGGTGAAGTCGTCGGGATCAACACGGCCATCGCGTCCTCGTCCGGGGGCTACCAGGGGATCGGTTTCGCGATTCCTGTGAACCTCGCCAAGTGGGTCATTGGCGAACTGCTGGACAAGGGAAGCGTGAGCCGTGGCTGGCTTGGGATCGGTATCAGCGCCGTGAACCAAGAGCTCGCCGAACAATTGGGGATCGACGCCCGCACGCAGGGAGTGGTCGTGCAACAGGTCGGCGAAGATACACCGGCCGAGCGTGCGGGACTCAGAACTCGCGACATCATCACGCACTTTGGCGGCCAACCGGTCAGTGAGCCCTCCGAGTTACAGCGCGCGGTGGAGCGAGCCCCGCTGGGGTCGCGCCAGCCAATCCGCGTGATTCGCGACGGCAAAGTTCAAGAGCTGTCGGTAGAAACCGAGGCCTTGCCCGCCGATCTCGCGACTGCCTCGGGCCGCGACTCGCGCGATCGGGAGCAACCTGGAATCGCGAATGAACAGCTGGGCATGAAAGTCGCCGACCTGACGGCAGCCCTGCGGCAGCGTCTGGAACTGCCGACCAGCGCGGAGGGCGTGGTCGTGGTTGAGGTCTCGGCACGTGGAATTGCCAGCCTTAGCGGTCTTCGTCCCGGCATGCTCATTACCGAAGTGGACGGGAAGACGATCGACTCGGCCGAGGAATTTGAAAGCGCGATGGGCGACGCCAACCTCGAGAAGGGTGTTTCGATCACGGTCAGGATCCCGGGTGTGGGAACTCGCTTCCTGATCCTCCGAAATCGCTGATCCAGCGGCGCGTTCGGGGTGTGTCCCGGGCGACGTTCCCCTGAGTTCAATTCCCGGCGCGGCGGACGATGCCCGCCGGGGGCTTCCGGCGGTGATTCGGGTCCTGAGGTTGGCTCGTCCTGGAGTCGCCGCGGCCGCGCGCTTTCGACTCTGCCGCGCCGCCTCGATCTGCCACCTGTCGCTCACGGCACGACAATTGCGTCACTTGCGCATTCTGCCGCGTACCTCGCCAATCTGGCAGGCGTTCCTGCCGCGAGCGTCGATGCCCGCCACGGGGGCGGTGCGGTTAGGAAAAGCGGCTAGAATAGGAGGCGCGCGTGACTTGATGGCCGCCCCGTGAGGACCACTTCGCGATGCGCGTCCCTCCACTGGGAAAACGAACGAATCGATTGTGACCGGGGACGAACCCAACGGAACGATTCCATGGATCGAGAAGTGCGTCGATTTCTGCAGACCTTCTTTAACTCGGAGACCGAGCCGTACGGTGATTCGTGTTGGTGTCCGTCGGCGGATATCTATCGCGGCCACAACCGCTGGCTCGTGAAATTCGATTTGGCGGGCGTGCAATCTGAAGACCTTCAGCTGCGCGTCGATCGGCAATGTTTGATCGTGAGTGGCGTCCGACGCGATCTGTCGATTCTCGAGCAGCAGCAGGCGTACTCGATGGAGATTTCCTACAACCGCTTTCAGCGGGTCGTCGAATTGCCGATCGACTTAGCCCAAGCTGAAATTCGGCACGAATACCGAGACGGGATGCTGTTGGTTTTGATCACGCCGCGGAGTCCAAGCTGATGAATCTTCCGGAGAACACCAAAAGCCTCCCGATCTTGCCGCTCAAAAGCAGCGTGCTGTTTCCGCATCAGATGTTGCCCTTGGTCGTTGGCCGCGCGGGTTCCATTGCGGCGGTCGAAGCGGCGCTGGCGACCGAAGATAAGACGCTGTTCATTGTCTCGCAGCGCGACGAGTCGGTTGAGGATCCTCAGTTTGACGACCTGTTTCCGATTGGCACGCTGGCCGTAATCAAAAAAATGGCGCGGGCCGAAGGCATCATTCAGATCGTCGTGCAGGGGATCGAGCGGGGCCGATTGGTCGAACAGGATCCCAACCAGCCGCACCTGCAGGCGACGATTGAAAACGTCCCGCGTCCGGAGGATTGGGACGCGAATACGGAGGCGCTGCATCGCGAGATTCTGGACGCGGCCGCAAAGATTCTGGCACAGGTGAATCCCCAGGCGCAGGCTGCCTTGACGCAAATGATTCGCCAAGTCGAACAGCCACTCCATCAGGTCTACGTGCTCAGCTCGTTGTTGTCCCTGAAACTCGCCGACGAGCAGCGTCTGCTGGGTGCGACGACCCAGCGCGAATCGCTGGAACTGATGCACGCGTTTTTGATGCACGAGATACAGGTTCTGGAGGTCCGGCAGCAGATCGCCAATCAAGCTCAGACCGAGATGACCCGTGAGCAGCGCGAGTACCTCCTGCGGAAGCAGCTGAGTGCGATTCAGGATGAGCTGGGCGAGCAGAATCCCGAGCAGGCGGATATTGCGGAGTTGCGTCGACAAGTGGATGCCGCCGATCTGCCCGACGCGGTTCGCAAAGAAGTGGACCGCGAGTTGAAACGATTGGAACGACTGCCCTCGGCCTCTCCGGACTATCAGGTGACGCGCAGCTACCTGGAACTGGTGGCGGAGTTGCCGTGGCAAAGAACTTCGACCGATCGCCTCGACCTGGACCGCGCTCAGGAAATCCTCGATCGCGATCACTTTGGTTTGGACAAAGTCAAGACTCGGATTATCGAGCACCTCGCGGTGATGAAATTGAATCCCTCGGCCCGCGCCCCGATCTTGTGTTTCGTGGGGCCACCCGGCGTCGGCAAGACTTCGCTGGGTAAGTCGATCGCTGCCGCCCTGGGCCGCGAGTTCGCCCGCGAGAGTCTCGGTGGGCTCTCGGACGAAGCGGAGCTGCGCGGGCACCGACGGACCTACATCGGCGCCATGCCCGGGCGGATCATCCAGGCAATTCGCCGAGCTGGAACGCAGAACCCCGTCTTGATGCTCGACGAGATCGACAAGTTGGGTCGGGATTTTCGCGGCGACCCCGCCGCGGCGCTGTTGGAGATCCTCGATCCCGCTCAAAACTCCCAGTTTCGTGACAACTACCTGAACCTGCCCTTCGACCTCTCGCAGGTCTTGTTCATCGCGACCGCCAACACGCTCGACACCATCCCGCGCCCGTTGCTCGACCGGATTGAAGTTCTGGAAGTCAGCGGCTACAGCGACGAGGAAAAGCTGCAGATCGCTCGCCACTATCTTCTCCCCCGGCAATTGGCCGACGCGGGCCTGTCTCCCGAGCGTGTTCAACTGTCCGACGCCGCGCTGTTGAAAATCATTCGTGGCTATACGCGCGAGTCGGGCGTGAGGAACCTGGAGCGCGCGATCGGTAGTGTCTGTCGCAAGGTGGCGACCCATTTCGCGCGGGGCGAAAGCGATGCGATGAGCATCGGTCCAGAGCAGATCGCTCAGCTGCTGGGCCATGAGCGGTTTCGTCGACAGGATATTCGCAAGCGAATGGATCCCGGGGTCGCAGCCGGGTTGGCCTGGACTCCCGTCGGAGGCGATGTGCTGTACATCGAGGCCGTGCTCTTGCCCGATTCGAAAGAACTGACGCTCACGGGTCAGTTGGGAGACGTGATGAAGGAGTCCGCCAAGACGGCGCAAAGCTTCGTTCGTTCGCAGTGGGCCGAGCTGAATCTGGAAAAGCAGGCGTTGGAATGCGGCGTCCACCTGCACGTGCCTGCCGGGGCCACCCCCAAAGACGGGCCGTCGGCCGGCGTCACGATGGCGACCGCGCTGGCATCGCTGTATTCCCATCAGCCCGTCCGCCGTGATTCCGCGATGACCGGCGAAATCACGCTCAGTGGGTTGGTGTTGCCCGTGGGAGGCATTCGTGAAAAGGTCCTGGCCGCCCACCGGGCCGGGATGAAACAAATCATTTTGCCGAAGGCGAATGAACCGGACCTGGACGATCTGCCGCAAAACGTGCGGGACGACTTGGAGTTCGTGCTGGTGGAAAACGTCGAGCAAGTCGTGACCGCCGCGATTCCCACGCTGGCCAATCATTTCCTGCACGCCTGACGCGCGACGAATGCGGCTGGTTATCCGGCGTCGCTCGCCGCGACATTCGCGCCCCCCGTCGCCGCTTCCATGATCTTTTGCTCGGTTGCTTCCGCACGCGAAAACTCGGCCGTCAAGCGGCCTTCGGCAAGCACCAGGATGCGATCGCAAACGGTGAGCAACTCGGGCAGCTCGCTGGACGTCAGGATAATCGCGATGCCTTCGCGACAAAGCTGATCCATGAGGCGATAGAGTTCGGCTTTGGCACCCACATCAACGCCACGTGTGGGGTCGTCCAGCAGCAAGACCTTGGGGTGGGTGAGCAGCCAGCGGCCGATGATCGTCTTTTGCTGGTTGCCCCCACTCAGACTCGTGATCGCGGACTCCGTTCCCGACGTTTTGATTCCGAGTCGCTGAATCGATTCGCGTACCGACTCGCGCTCACGAGACGCCCGGATCAAGCCCAACGGTCCGGTCTGGCGGAGCGTACAGATGCTGATGTTTTCCCGAACCACCATCTGGGCAAAGATCCCCAAACGCTTGCGGTCTTCGGTCACCATCGCGATTCCCGCGCGGCGGGCCTCGGTCGGGTGTCGAAAACGAACCGGACGATCATCCAGAAAAATCTGACCTTGAGGCGTTTCCGAACTGGCACCGAAGAGGCACTCCAGCAACTCGGTCCGGCCAGCTCCCATTAGACCGGCAATCCCCAGAATCTCCCCGCGCCGCAGATTAAACGAGATGTCTTTCAATCGCCAGGCGCGCGCGTGTCCTGGCCATGGTCGGGAAAGCTCTTTGACCTGGAGGATCACATCGCCGATCGGTCGCGGATCATGCAAGTCGATCTCTTCGATGGCACGCCCCACCATCAAATGCGTGATCTCCCGAGGATTGGTCGCCGTTCGCTCGACCGTCTTAACCAGCTTGCCGTCTCGCAACACGGTAATTCGATCCGAGAGTCGAAAGACCTCATCCATTTTATGCGAGATGTAAAGGACCGTCACGCCGCGCTGCCGCAGTCGGGCAATCACCCGGTAAAGCCGCTCGACCTCGGACTCAGTCAAAGCGCTCGTCGGCTCGTCCATGATCAAAATGTCTGTCTTCAGTGACAATGCCTTGGCGATCTCAAGCAGTTGCTGGTCGCCGACGCGCAGTGAACCGGCGAGCGCCTGGGGGTGCACGTCGCACTCCAGTTCTTCGAGCAGGACTTTCGTCTGGGCATTCATGCGGCGTTCGTCGAGTAATCCGAAGGACGTCCGCAGCTCGCGTCCCAGAAAGACGTTTGCCGAGGCCGAAAGTTGTTCGACGAGGTTGAGTTCTTGATGAATGATGCTGATCCCGGCGAATTCGGCCGAGCGAGTTCCGCGAAATCGCACGGGCTCGCCGCGCACCAGCAGTTGACCCTCGTAGTCGGTAATCACGCCCGAAAGGATCTTCATCAGCGTGCTCTTGCCCGCCCCGTTCTCGCCGCAGATTGAATGCAGCTCGCCCGGCAGGATCGCCAGCGACACATCCCACAACGCGACCACACCCGGATAGCGTTTGGTGATGTTTTCGATCGTGATGATCGGTGGCGTGGACTCGGTCATCCGCAGGCCTCCGGGGAGCTTGGGTTGGCCCGTTTCCGCCGGGCGCGAAGGGACCCGCGCGAGGAGCGGGCCCGTGTGGGTCAGCCGCGGCGTCCGCGGTTGGTTTCGGTTACTTTCAGGGTCACCAGGGCCACCAGCAAAATGCTCGCGGTGACCGCCCCGGCGTTCAGGCCCATGGTTTGATGCGTCAGCACGAACACGACGGTTCCCACCAAGGCCGCCAGGATGGGAATCGTAGCCAGGCCAAGCGGTCCGGGGAAAAACTCCTTGCGCGTGCCGCGGGCTTGCCGCCTGAGTTCGTTAAAGGCGACGGCGAGCACGACCAGGAAGCCCACGATCAGTCCTTGATAGTCGTCCGAACCGGCGCGCACGATTTTGGCAACCGAGTCGATCACGACGCGCAGGAACAGGACGCCCAACATCACGCCGGGGATCAAGCCCGCCCCGCCCTGCAAGCTGCAACCCCCCACCACCGCCGCGGCGATCGCGTTCAATTCGTAGCCCACCGCCAGCGTCGAAGGATTCGCCGCACCGACCTTGGCCGTATACAGCACGCCGGCGATCGCGGCGGTCACCGCCCCCAGCGAATAAGCGAGCCATTTCAGCTGTTCCGTGCGAATCCCACTGAGCCGCGCCGC
Organism: uncultured Planctomycetales bacterium; assembly: GCA_963826795.1. GTDB lineage: Bacteria > Planctomycetota > Planctomycetia > Pirellulales > Pirellulaceae > CAWGYT01. The sequence goes on from CAWGYT010000004.1 coordinate 649,313, forward strand.
GTCTTCGTTGCCACCCATGGCGTACAGATGTCGCCCGATCACGGTGCGACCCATCAAGAACCAACAGCAAAAACCCAGGACCAAGAAAATAATCAGCGCCACCCACCACTGGCTCAAGGCCGAAAACGTCACGTCGTCCGCTCGGACTTTCGTGACCTGGTTGCCGAGTTCGGCGGTCACCGCCTGGTTGAGGATCTTGGCAAGACTTCGCAAACCGACCAGCGAGGCCAGCGTCGCGACGAAGGGTGGCAGGTTGACGACCGTGATCAACCAGGCGTGGAGCGTCCCGACCATCAATCCGACCAGGAGCGCCGCGACAATCGCCAGCATCACGACTGGCAATCCGACGTCGCTCGCATCCGGCACGCCGTTATCGCCCAAGGGTGCCAGCCAGAGCATCACCAGTCCGCAGACGGATCCCGAGAAGACAATCACCGAACCGCTCGATAGATCGATCCCGCCGGAGATGATCACGATGGCAGCGCCGAGCGCGAAGATCCCCAACAACGCCGTTTGGTGCAGGATGTCCTGCAGGTTGCGGCCCGGCTGACGCAAGTAGTCATCGTTGAACAGCAGGGTGACCCCAATCACCGCCAAGACGGCGAGGACCAACCCAAGTTCGTTACGATACCGCTTTGCGAAGCTAAGCGAAACCTGATCCGTGCGGTGTGTCTTGCCCATTAAGAACCCATCAGATTTCGCTCCCGCATCCACGCGCGGAAATCCGAATACTTGAAGAACTTGGTGTCCGCGTTGAACATGTCGGGCGTCAGGGGCGTGCCTTGATCCGGAACCACGACCCGCAGTTCGGTCGTGTAAATGTCGTCGCCCGGCTCCGCGAAACGCCTGCTGGCGGGGTCATAGCCCGGATAGAGCTCCTTGATCACCTCCCCCTCTTCGTCGATTAACGCCTTCATCAGCTTCGTGCCGAGATACCCCATCTGATACGGGTTCTGCACGATCATCGCATCGATCCAACCCTGCTCCATGTCGTCCAGTGCTGCCGGTGCCGCGTCGAAAACGACGACCGCGACCTTCTCGCGCAGCTGACGCTCCTGCACGACCTTGACGATTGCATGGGCGTTGTAGGCCCAGATGCCGACCAGCGTATCGAGTTGGGGATGGTTGTTCAGCGCTGCCTTGACGTTTTCCTGGGCCTGGTTTTCGTCGCCTTGATCGGCCAGGCTGTCGGCTTCCTGGAACATGGTTCCGGCGCCTTGGGCGAACCCGCTGATTCGTTCAATCGCGTTGGCCACGGTTTTCAGCCCGACGAAGGTCGCGTAGGTACCCCCTTGTGGCTTGATGCCCTTGGCGGCCTTCCCCAACTCCTGGCCGCCAATCACATTGTTGGTGCCCAGATAGGCGAACCGAGTTTCCGGGTCCTCCATGTCGGAATCGATCGTGACCACATGGATTCCGTTGGCGCGAAGCGCCTTCATTGCCTCGGAAATGCCTCGGTTCTTCGCGTCCACTGACGAAATCGCGACGGCGGCGATGTCGGATTGCGTCGCGTATTGGTTCAGTTTGTTGATCTGGGCCTCTTCCGAAAAATCACCCTTGTCCAGTACCGCTTCCAAATTCGACGCGCTCAGGTTCAGGTCTTCGGCCGCCTGCTTCATCCCCTCCCGCATCGCGTCCCAAAACGGGTCGTCTCCGTTGGTGAGCAGAATGATCCGGCGTGTGCCAACCGAGCTGGGGCCAACCTCGGATTTGCGACAGCCGCTGGGGACCACCGTCAGCAGCGCCAAGCCACACAGGGCTCCGGCGAGCAGCGAAAGCTTGCGTGTAAGAGACATCCGCGAGCACCTCTCATGCGAGAAAAAGAACCGAGCTCGGTGGTTTCAGACAGGAGGTCGGCCGGAATCGCGTGGGGTCGCCGCTGCACGCGACCGTTCGGTGCGAGCCGCAGCGGGTCCCGCTGCCAGCGACAAAGAACCCGTCGACCGCAGAACCCTTCGAGTGCAGAACCCGTCGAGCGAACCGCCTCGTCCCCTCGAGCAAACCGATGGGAACCGTGAGCGTCCGATTCTAAATGCGGCAAACCCGCGGGACAAGTCCTTGCCGTTGGAAGACTTACTGAAGGCGTCCCCAGCCGGAAACTTGTTCAATATTTGCCGCCCAAGATCCGATTCAACACGTAAGATCCCACCCATCGCTCCGCTCCCTCATCCCGCCTGCAACATGACGCCATCCACACAACTCCCGTCGACGGGTGCGGTCCGGCCGCGTCCCACCGCTGGTCTTGGCAAGCTGCTGGGAAACTGGCAATTGCATCAACTGGTCGGCCAGGGCACGCTCTCGTCCGTCTACGAGGCAAGGCCTCTGGGCTGCCCACCCTCCTGGCCCGCCGACTACGTCATCAAGGTCTTGCGACCCGAATATCGGAACGATCCGGGTGCCCTGCAGGCGATGCGCCGCGAAGCCGAGGTGGGCCGACACAGCTCGCACCCCAACCTGATCCCCATCCTTGAGGCCCATCTCGACTCGGATCCCCCGTGTATCGTGATGCCGAGACTCCAGGGCGCGTCGGTAGCCGCCGTGATCCAACGGGTCGGCCGGCTGATCGTGCCGCAGGCACTTTGGCTGACTCGGCAAGTTGCCCAAGCTTTGCGGCATTTGCACGGGCAGGGCTGGATTCACGGTGATGTGAAACCCGCGAACATTATTGTGTCGCGACAGGGGCACGCCACGCTGATCGATCTGGCATCCGCGATGCGCCCCGACGAATCGATGTATTCGCGGCAGCGACCGATGATGGGCACGCTGGCCTATGCGGCCCCGGAAATGCTGATCTCGACCAGCTCGACCCAGCCCACCTGCGATATCTACAGCCTCGGTGTGACCCTTTTCGAGTCGCTCTCGGGACGTCTCCCGTTTCCTCATTCCGAGCCCGCCCGGCTGGTCGAGGCGCAACTGCGCGACACGCCGCCCGATCTTCAACGCCTCAACCTTCCCATTCCCCAGTCCGTCTCGGAATTGGTGAAACGCTTGCTGGCCAAGTCACCCCTGCGGCGTCCTCAAGGCTGCGACGAACTAATCGATGAGCTGGCCGAACTGGAAATCGAAACTCTGGAAAGTCGATTTCCTGGCGTCTGAACGGAACGCCTCAACCGCACTCTCGGTCTGCCTTTCGATTTCCGGTTGACGCGGCGCTAGGCCGGCTCTCCCGTGTAGCTCTCGAACAAGAGGTCGATTGGGTGCACGATTCGTAACCGGTGACCCTGCTGGCGGGCCTCCCGCGCGATTTGCAGCAGGCAGCCGGCGTTGGCCGTGGCCACCGTCGTCGCTCCCGTCGCCAGAATATTCGCCAGTTTGCGCCGCGCGAGCCGCTGGGCCATCTCGGGCTCGGTCAGGTTGTAAGTCCCCGCCGCTCCGCAACAGAGTTCGCTCTCGGCCAATTCGATGAGCTCCAATCCCGGGATTTGTTGCAACAGCCGCCGAGGCGCCTCGCGGATCCGCTGGGCATGCACCAGATGGCAGGCGTCGTGATAGGTCACGCGTCGAGGGGTCGCGCGCTGAGGAGGTACCAGGCCCAGGTCATCCAGAAACTCGTTCACGTCGCGAACTGTCGTGGCGAATGCGGCTCGATCGGCTTGCCGCGCGTCATGCCAGTGATGTCCATAGTCTTTGAGCATCGAGCCGCATCCGGCCACATTGACCACGATCGCGTCGACGCCGGAACGTGACAGGGATGCGAGGTTGCGGTCCGCCAGTTCACGCGCCGGTTCCTGGCAGCCCGCGTGATAGTGAATCGCGCCGCAACAGACCTGGCCGTCGGGCACGATCACTTCGCAGCCGTTTTCTTGGAGGACGCGCGCCGTCGCCCATTGGGTCCGCGCAAACATGATGTCCGCGACGCAGCCCCGAAACAGGGCAACGCGAGCCCGTCGCGGGCCCTTTGCGGGAAGGCTGGCCGGCAGCGGCGGAGGCGGCTTCGGCAAGGGGGGCAGCATCCGCACCAGCTGTTGCAAACGTGGCGGAAGCAGCCGAACCAACCCCAGCCGCTCCGCCAGCCGGTCCAATCCGCCGCGCTGCGCGATCCTGCGCCACGGCCATCGCCCGACGCAATCGCTCACGATTGGGAAACAGGCCGAAAAGGATCCAGCGATGAAACCAGTCGTCCGTCTTACCCGGCGCGTCCCGACGTTCCTCCATCAGCACCCGAAACGGTTCAATCAGCCGGCCATACTGCACCCCTGAAGGGCAAGCCGTCTCGCAGGCTCGGCAGTCCAAGCATAATTCCAGATGACGCTGGACATGTTGGTCCAACTCCAGCCGTCCCTCGCTCACGGCGCGCATCAGGTGGATCCGGCCGCGCGGACCGTCGTTCTCGTTGCCCAGTTCGACATACGTGGGACAGGCCGAGGTGCACAGTCCACAATGCACACAATCCAGGAACAAGGCCTCGTTCAGCGGGGCGGCGGAGGAACCGGCGGGAGCTAACGCCGGCGCGGCCGTCGCTTGCGAGGGTGAAACGTGTGGGTCATTCATGCGAGATCCAACTGGGCCTTTGGACGGGGATGGGGCGGCGATCCAACAAGAACTTGCGATCCGATCGAGCGGGTGACACGAATTCAGTACACAAAGCTTCAGTACACAAAGCGACCCGGGTTCAGCAGCTCGTTCGGGTCGAACTGTTGCTTGATCCGGTGCATGACATCGAGGGGACCCGACGGCGTGCCCCACACGGCTTGGGAGGTCATTTCTTGACCGGCCGGGTTGGCCAGCACGACCAGGTTCCCGCCGGCCTTTATCGCCGCCGGCTGCCACCTGCGAATGAGCGTCGAGCCGAGTCCGGCCGGGGGAAACTCGGGCAGGCGGACGCGGAGCACGCCATTGACGGCGTGGGCCTGGACCGATGCGTCCGGCGCGTCGGCCAAGATCGTGTCCACCAAGTCCAACACGCCGCTCGGCCGGACGTTGGCCTTCAGAACCAGCGGCGATTCACCCGCCGCGGGGAATTCACTGAGCTCGCTCAGCAATTCGTCGGCGTCCTGTCCCTCGGCATGCCAAGCCCGCACCGCGCCTGGTTCAGCCCACTCCCGCTGGATCTGCTCGCGCATCCACGTCGTCTCGGCCGGCTGACCCTCCAGCAACATCGCGACCCAGCCAACCGGCCCCTCGGGCCATCCGCGCCGACGTCCGGAGGCGGTCCACGTCGGGCCGACAAGCCAGTCGGCGGCGACGGGTTGGGCCGGTGAGTCGATCAGTTGGGCAAGCTGCCGCTGGAGCTGCGATCGATCTGCCGGGGCCAACACCAGCGCCACTCGCTGAGCGCAGCGGGGCTTCAGCTTGAGCGTCACTTCGGTCACGATTCCCAGCGTGCCCAGCGAGCCGATCAGAAGCTTGCAGAAGTCGTAGCCGGCGACATTCTTGACGACTCGGCCGCCACCGGCGAACGCATTCGCGTGACCATCAACCGCGCGAATTCCAATCACGAAGTCGCGTGCCGTTCCGTAACCCAATCGCCGCGGACCGCTGAAGTTCGTCGCCAGAACGCCGCCTAACGTGGCCTCCGTCGCCCGCGGAACATCCAGTGGCAGTTGTTGCCGATTCGTCCTCAACGCTCCGTCCAATTCGTCCATCCGAATGCCCGCTTGAACCGTGATCGTCATGTCCGCCGCCGGATAGTCGACAATCTGGCTCAGTCCTGTCAAATCCACGTTCCAGCCCGGACGTCTCGCAGGCAGGCCAAAATCAAGGCTCGTGCCCCCACCCACGGGATACAACGGTGTGCCCTCGGCCCGCGCTGCGCGGACCAGTTCCAAAACGTCATCCGGACTGGCAGGATTTTGAATTTGGTTTTGGTTTTGATTTTGATTTTGAATTCGATTTTGGGTTGCGTTCATTCGCCTTCTCTGCCGCGAAGTTTGACGATGGACCGAACCACGCTTGTTGAATCTCCGATCGTTGAGGCGGCCTGACCGGCTCGGTCCGCGGCCCGCCGCGGGCTACATCGCCGCTCGGCGCCGCGGATGGGCCTGCTCGATTCCACACGCGCCGGCCGTGGGCAGTAACTTGTCCGGGCTCAGTTGATTCTCGGGGTTGAATGCGGCTCGCAGCCGCTCCATCGCCTCGAGCGAGCCAGGTTGGAACATTTTGTTCATGAAACTGATTTTTTCCACGCCGATCCCGTGCTCGCCCGTGACACTGCCGCCACAGGCCAGACATGCATCCAGGATCTCCTCACTGGCTCGCAACACTCGCTGGACCTGCGCCGCATCTCGCTCGTCGAACAGCAAGATCGGGTGCAGATTGCCGTCGCCCGCATGGAAGACATTGACGATCGAAAGGTCGTATCGGGCTCCGATCTCGGTGATTGTGTTCAGAATCTCGGGAAGCTTGGTGCGGGGAACGACGCCGTCCTGGGTGCAATAGCTCGGACTCAGCCGACCGATGGCGCCGAATGCCTGTTTGCGGCACTTCCAAAGTTTCTGACGCTCCGCCTCATCGGCTGCCAAGCGCACTTCCCTCGCTTTGTGCTGCAGGCAGATGGCGGTAATCTCCTCCCGCTGATCGTCCAGTCCGGCCTCCAGCCCGTCGACTTCGATCAGCAGTACCGCCGCCGCATCCAGCGGAAAACCAAAGTGAAACGCTTCTTCCAGGGCCCGGACGATCCCCTGGTCCATCATCTCCAAGGCGGCCGGAATGATGCCGGCGGCAATGATCGCACTGATCGCGTTCGTTGCGTCCTGGACGCTCTCGAACACCCCCAGCATCGTGCGGTAGCCCTGCGGGTTTCGTGTCAGCCGAACCCAGACCTTGGTCACGATCGCCAACGTCCCTTCGCTGCCGACCAGCGTGCCGGTCAGATCCAGGCCCGTCGGATCCTCGGCGGCACCGCCGCAACTGATACACTGCCGTCCGCCAGGACCGCTTCGAGCCCCAGCACGTGATTGACGGTGACGCCGTACTTGAGCGTATGGGGGCCGCCGGAGTTGGTCGCGACATTGCCACCGATCGTGCACGCGCCCTGGCTGGATGGATCAGGCGCGTAGTGATATCCCGTCCCTTTCAGCGCCTGGGTCAGGTGCAGGTTCACGACGCCCGGCTCAACCACCGCGAATCGGTCGCGCAGGTTGATCTCCAGAATTCGCCGCATCCGCGTCAGCACGATCATCACGCCGCCGCCGACCGGCAGGCAGCCGCCCGCCAGGCTCGTGCCGGCTCCCCGAGGCAGGAACGGCACGCCGGCCTTGCGGCACAGCCGCACGATCGCCATGACCTCCTCGGTCGACTCCGGAAAGACCACGATATCGGGCGTGTTCTTTTCGATCATATATCCGTCACATTCGTAGACGATCAAGTCCGAACGCGCGGCCAAGACCCGCTCTCCGCCCAGGAGTTTCACCAGGGGATCAATCAGCGTTTGAATGGATGAGCGATGCATCAGGAGTCCCACCGACCACGGATCATGTCGTTCGATACGGGAGGGCAATTCTCGGGAGGGCAATTCTCGGGAGCCTCGCCCTCCCGGCTGCGCCTTGCCAGTATACCCAAACTGGGGCGGGACGGCGATTGTCGTGAGGTGGATGCGTCGGTGCTAAATGCGATCTGCCAGACGCGAAACGATCGTATCGCCGATGTTCAGGGATGAGGTTGCGGCGGGCGAGGGAGCATTGCAGACGTTGACGACGCGATCGTGATCGAGGATCAGGAAGTCGTCGACCATCGAGCCGTCGGGTGCCACCGCCTGTGCACGGACACCCGCGGGTGCGGCCAGCAGATCTTCGCCCTGGATCTCAGGAATCAGTCGCCGCAGAGCTCGGACGAACGCCCGTTTGCTGACCGAACGCCACATTTCGTGCAGTCCCATTCGCCAGTACCGCGCGGCCAATCGCAGGAAGCCGCCGTAGGTCAACGATTCGGTGAGGTCCCGCAGGTTGATGTCCGTCTTACGGTAACCTTCGCGGGCGAAGGCCAGGACGGCGTTGGGTCCGCACTCCACGGAACCGTCAATCATGCGTGTGAAGTGGACGCCCAGAAACGGAAAATTCGGATCAGGGACCGGATAGATCAGATTACGACAAAGGTGATGCGCGGCCGGATGAAGCTCATAGTACTCGCCCCGAAAAGGCACGATTTGGGCTTGCGGTTGGACGCCGGTCAGTCGCGTAATCCGGTCACTGTACAGGCCCGTGCAGTTGACCAGATACTTGGCCCCGAATTCGCCGGCCGTGCTGCGGACGATGATCTGATCGGGACGCGTCTCGATTCCCGTCACGCGTGCGGACGTCTTGAGTGGCAGCCACCGGCCTGAATCAGCTCGCCCAACCGCAGGCAGACTCGGCGGTAGTCCACGATGCCGGTTTCGGGGACATGAATCGCCTGAATCCCCGCCGCATGGGGTTCAAGCTCACGCAATCGCTCGGGTCCGATCAACTCGCACCGGACGCCGTTCTGCTGACCTCGCTCAAAGATCCGATGAAGGGCCGCAAGCTCCTGCTCGGCGGTGGCGACGATGACTTTGCCGCAGATGTCGAACGGAATCTGCTCGGCTCGGCAAAACGCTTCCATCGCCGCTTGCCCTCGCGGCAATTCCGTGCTTTCTGCGATCCCGGCTGGTAGTAGATGCCCGAATGCAGTACGCCCGAGTTATGGCCGGTTTGGTGCTGAGCGAGTTGCGGCTCCTTTTCCACAACCGCCGTGCTCAGATCCGGAAAGCGCGCTTGCAGACGATACAGGGTCGCCAAACCGACGATGCCGCCGCCGAGCACGATCACGTCAAAGGATTCCATGCCGACTTCTCGCCTCAAACGGGAAGGGTAAACCGGATAACTTGTGACAATTGCCCGCCACTTCTATACTTGATGAGTGTCTCACAAACCGCCCCCCCGACTGCCCCCCCGGCACACAGGCCCAGCATGGACGGCTTCACTGGGGCCCCCCGACCATTTTGCATCGGCTCGCCCGAGCCGAAGACGAGCCTTGGATGGGGACCCCGACTTTCAGGAGGTCAAAGATTGATGGTACGCACCCGTTGGATCGCCGCTCTCAGTTTAGCGACCCTCGTGATTTGGACTACGCCCGCCGTCGTCCTGGCCCAGTCGGCGCCGGCCGTACCTGCTGCCACGGAGCCGGCCGCGTCGGACTCCAGCCCAGCGTCCACCTCGACCCCTGCCTCGACCCCGACGGAGCCAGGCGTTGGAGCCGTGGACCAACCGGAACCCGCCGCAGGTCTCGACACCCATGCGCTACCCGTCGAATTGAATGCCGTCGGCGACGCCGATGATGACGAGGAGTACTTCGAACTGCTCAAGCTCTTTGCCGACACCCTGGATCAGGTGGAACGCAACTATGTCGAAAAGGTCAGCCGGCGAGAGCTGATGGAGGCGGCCATCGAAGGCGTGCTGGCGAAACTGGACCAGTATTCGGACTACATCGCTCCCGAGAAACTGGATAACTTCCGGACCGGCGTCGAAAGTGAATTCGGGGGGATCGGCATCCGGGTCGGGCTGGTGGACGGCAAATTGACCGTCATTACCCCGCTGGTCGACACACCCGCGTACCGCGCCGGCGTCCTGACCGGCGATCAGATCGTGAAGATCGCCGATGAATCGACCGAAGGCATGTCCTTGGAACAGGCCATCACGCGGATGAAGGGACGGATCGGATCCGAAATCGATCTGACCGTTCGCCACGAAGGCACGGGAGAAGAACAGACGCTTAAGGTGCAGCGCGAGCTGGTCCGGATGGAGACGGTCTTCGGCGACCGCCGACTCCCGGATGATCGTTGGAATTTCATGTTCGACGCGGAGCACAAGATCGGTTACGTGCGGATCAGTTCCTTCAGCCGACACACGCATGAAGATCTGCAACTGGCACTCCAGCGACTCGTCGCACAGGACATGAAGGGCTTGATCCTCGATCTGCGATTCAATCCCGGTGGCCTGCTGTCGGCCGCGATCGACGTCGCTGATTTGTTTTTGCCCGATGGAGTGATTGTCAGCACCTCGGGGCGCAACGTGCCCGAACGTGTCTGGTCGGCGACTTCCCCAGGAACCTACGGAGATTTCCCGATCGCGATTCTGGTGAATCGCTATAGCGCCAGCGCCAGCGAGATCGTCGCCGCGGCGTTGCAAGATCACCAGCGCGCGATCGTGATCGGGGAACGGACTTGGGGCAAAGGCAGCGTGCAAAATATCATTGAGCTCGAGGGCGGCCGCAGCGCGCTCAAGCTGACCACGGCCGGATACCACCGACCCAGTGGCAAGAACATTCATCGGTTCGAAGAGGCCACTGAGGACGACGATTGGGGCGTGAAACCTGACGAGGGGTTTGAGGTCAAGCTATCCGCGGGTGAGACCCGCCGTCTGCTGACCTACCAGCGCGACCGCGACATTCTCCTGAGTCCCGCTGCGAAGCAACAGGCCGCGGCCCCGGAGCGGGTGATCGATCCGCAGCAGCAACTCGCCCTGGACTCTCTCATCAAAAAATCGCCGTGACCCAACCGAATTACTCCGATCGACCCGTTTTCCTGACCAAGGGTGCCTTGACCCACGTTTTCCTGACCAAGAAGTATCCGGTTGCCAACACGAACCAGCGAGAACTCGTCGGGTCACCCACGGCCGCGGCACCTGCTGATCGTCGAAAGTACGTGCGATGAGACGGCGGCGGCCGTCGTCACCGACTCGCTCGACGTGCTCTCCTCGGCCGTCGCGTCACAAGATGAACTCCATCAGCGTTTTCAGGGGGTCGTCCCTGAAATCGCAGCTCGAGCTCACGTGGAGCGGATTTTGCCGGTCATCGATCTGGCACTGGCCAAGGCCCAACTGACGCTGGGCGAGATTGACGCCGTGGCCGTGGCCAATACGCCCGGCCTGGCCGGTTCGCTGGTCGTCGGCCTCGTGGCCGCCAAGACCTTGTGCGTCGCCCTGGATGTGCCGCTGATCGCGGTCAACCACGTTCACGCTCACATCTATGCCTGCCGTCTGGCGGCCGGACAGGACGTGTTTCCTTGCGTCGGGCTCGTCGTGAGCGGGGGGCACACGATGTTGTTTGATTGCCAAGGGCCCGCGGATCTCGTGATCCTGGGCGGCACGATCGATGATGCGGCCGGCGAGGCCTTCGACAAGGTCGCCACGATGCTGGGCCTGCCCTATCCCGGCGGACCCGCGATCGGTCGCGTCGCCGAGCATGGAGATCGCCAAGCCTATCGCTTCCCGCGCTCGTTTCTGCACGACCCGCAGCGGCTCCAGTTCAGCTTCAGCGGTCTGAAAACGGCCGTGCGGTACGCGATCGCCGGTCCCGGCCGGCCGAACGTCGAGGGGCGCACGATGGCGGCGTCACAAGTGGCCGACCTGGCCGCCAGCTTTCAGGAGGCGGTTGTCGATTGCCTGGTGGCCAAGTCCCGTCAAGCGCTGCGGGCGACGGGGCACCGAACACTGTGCGTCGGTGGCGGAGTCGCGGCGAATCAACGACTGCGCGCTCGATTACACGAGGCGGCCGTCGAAGATGGTTTTCGGTTGTACATCGCCCCGCTGGAACTTTGCACGGACAACGCCGTCATGGGCGCGATCGCCGTCGAAAGGTGGCGGGCCGGAAAAACAGAATCGCTCGAGCTGGATATTCAGCCGGGACTGATCCGGTAAGTTGGCCCGCTCACACGGGCCACGCAACGGCGCGTCTTGGACTCGCCGGCCGCGCGACACGCGTGGCCGGGACAGGGCAACGCCCGACAGGCGGCTAAAAACCGCCGCCGATCCCTCCGATCCCTCCGATTCCGCCAACGCCGCCAACGCCGCCAACGCCGCCACCTCCGCCAACGCCGCCACCTCCGTTCCCAGTATTGCCCGTAAAGAAGTTGAAGGTTTGCACCTCGCCGATCACCGAGAACAACGGCAGGCCGGAGAAGCGGACGTAACGCCGGTCGGCTGAAATCACCGCCGTCGCGAAGAGGTTCGTTCCTTCGGGAAGGACGGTCAGCTGAGGTTGGTAACCAACCGCCCCGTTGCGGAAGAACGGGAATCGGTTGCCGCCCCGAGCCAGCATCGCGCGGGCCAGGGCCAGGTCCGTCACGGCCTCTGATTCGGAGACCGAATTGAGCTGCTGAGCCAACACCGACCGATTGGCGACGGCCTGCGCGTTGATTGCGGAGGCAAGCTGGTGTTCCTTGAGCGGTTCTTCGCGTCGCCCTTGGTCGACATCGAAGACGATCATCGCGTCCTTGTCGGACAACGGGATCTGACGCCGGATGTGTCGCTCTTGCGGCGTGTTCTGGTTCAGGTAGACGTCGACCGTCACCTTGCCGGAGTTCACGTCACCCCAAATGCGTCGCACGAGCGCTCGATAGCGTCCCGAGAAACCCTCGGGACAGACGTAGGTCTCCTCCAGCATGTTCGCGCCATCTGCCGTCGCGTGGGCAAATGTGTCGCCCAACAGGATCCCGCCCGAGGTGGTTCGCTGGTTCTGGAGCGAGCAAACGGTCCCGGCGGGTTCCTCGACCGTCACGTCGATGTCGGCGTCGCCGGTCCAGCTGACCTTGACCACGCAGTCGCGGGCGATCGATCGTTCAATCGCGGTTCGGAATTCGGCTGCCGCCGAAGGATCCTCTTCCATCAGATTCTTGAGGGTCGCCTGGGCGACGCGAATCGCCTTTTCCTGCACGTGCTGCTGCTGGGTCGGCCACGCTTGGCTCAGCAAATTGGTCACCGCCCACTGCACTCCTTCGCGATCGTTCAATCGCTTGGCAAGCTCCAGGCCGCGAATGTAGGGTTCCGGTCGCAGTGGATTCGCCTCCGAGACCTCTCGGAAGATCTTCAAAGCCCGTGCATCGTGCCCATGACGCGCCAAGTAGACGGCGGCCATCATGATTTCTTCCGTATCACCACTCAGATCAATCGCCGACATGATCGCTCGCTCAACGTCCTCCGCCGGCGCGTCCATGGCCAGCAGCGCGAGACTCAGTGCTTCATACATCCAGGGCCGGACGTAACCCTCCCGCAAGGCCGTTTCCAGAATCATCGCGACCTCGGAGAAACGACGGGCGGACATGCGTTCCCGCAGTGTCTGCCGCAAATCGGCCTCCCGGATCTCCTCGGATGGCTTGCGGAAGTATTGCTCCCACGCCTCGTTCTCCGTCTGACCCGGGGCAAGTTCCAGACGAATGGCGCACGGCTTGGCTTGTTGGCGCGTGGCCTGGCGCGTGGCCGGGCCCGGAGCGGGAGTCGGCTTGGCCGAGCCCACCGAAGGCTTGTCTTCGACCTCGAAGAACCCACCTCCCATGCCCATGCCTCCCATGCCCATGCCGCCCATGCCTCCCATGCCACCCATGCCTCCCATTCCACCCATCATTCCGCCGCCCATGCCCATTCCGCCTCCCATGCCGCCCATCATTCCACCGCCCATCCTCCCATGCCGCCCATCATTCCCATGCCTCCCATACCGCCCATCGATTGGATGGGGAGGACCAGGTCGGCGACGGGATAGACCTTGGTGACGGTTTGCGTGGCGGCATCTTCGGGTGTGGTGATTTGCAGGACTTCGTCCTCGATGACGTAGGTCAGTCCCAGATCACGCAACATCAGTTTGAGGGCCGACCGCAGCGTAATGCCATTCAGCTGCTTGTTGATCGTTTGATCGGTGGTAATTCCGACGGCGTCCAACGCGGCCTGATTCACTTCGATTTGGATTCCGTGGAGTTGTTCCAGGTAGCTGATGGCGTCAGCGAGCGTTTCGTCGAAGAAATCGAGTTTCGTGTCGCGGCCCAGTTCCTCCATGATCTTTTCTTCCGCCTTATCCATCGTGGCGAAATCCACCTGGGCGTACTTCTTTCGGTTGTTGGTCAGGTTTTCCCAGGTTTGGGCGTCCGGGTAGATCAACGGTTCGTTGTCGTTAAACGGCATCAGCGACTGCTCGACGGAGTAGAGCGAATCGAGGACGGCCTGCTGCCGTTGGTAACGGACTTCCATGATTTGGTCGTAGGCGGTGGCGAGCTGTGCTTTTCCGAAGACGGTATTGGTTGCGACCAGCGACGGGTCGACGTCGTAGGTCCGTTCGGCCACTTCGGTCGCCAGGTCGTAGCGCCGTTCGTCCATCCGCGAGTTGAACTGCTCGACATAGGTGCTGATCAGGTCATCCTTCCGGCTGGCCAGGTCGAGCAGCCGCTGCCGTTCGAGGGCCTGGGCCTGGTTTTCGCGCATCAACTGATCTCGCTCGTCCTTCTCGATCTTCCGCGTATTGGCTTGGCGCAGCGCGGTTTCGACGCGGTCGGTCAGTTGATTGCGGACGTCGGCATCGATGTCGGGTGCCTGCCGAACCGCTTCACGCAGCGTTTTCAGCTCAATGATCGTAAGGCTGGGGTCGGACCGCATTGACTTGCGGGCGTCGTCCAATCCCCGCGCAACTTCACTCTTGATGAACTCGGTGTTCAAGCGGCGAGATTCCTCGGCCTCGTTCAGCAGTCCGCTGGGGGCTTCGAGGCTCGTGGCGTCGGGCACGAAGTCTCCCGGTTGGAAGGTACCGTCGATGGCGGGCGCCGCGTTGGATGGGGACGCCGCGGCCTCGTCCGGCAGCAGCCGCAAGGGTTCTTCTTGCTGGACGAAGAGCGTTTGGCTGGCTTGACGATCGAGGATGTCTTGCGGCGTGTCGGCTGCAGGCGGCGTGTCGGCTGCAGGACGGGCCGGATTACGCTCGATCGCTTCATTCACCAAGCCGTTCACGCCGGCCAGTTGGCCTACGCCGAAGGCGTTTCCGCCGAGGTGGCTGAGGTTTTCGGAGCCGGCGACCAGCAGTCGGCGAATCTCACGCAGGGCGTCGGTGCTGAGCGTCGGAAGGCTGGCGCCGCCGTCTTCACGGGCCATTTCGACCAGTTGGGGCAGGAATGCGTAGTCTTCGGAAGACGGCTGAATCTTGAGTTCCCAGGTCAATGCCACGGACTGCCCAGCCGACTCGGCCGTCAACTGCAGCGTGGCGGGCAGCGCCGCCCCGTCGAGAGGCCGGCGGCCGATCACGATGGAATCTCGATCCTGACGTAGCGGGGGAAGTCGAACGGGAAACACCTCGCTGCCGAGATCGGCGAGCGATTGGCCTTCGAGCCAAGCGACGGACGATTTCAGGGCCGTTGCCAGGGCCGTCCCGGCTTGTTGGCCGGTGACGTCGGTCGCATCGACAAACACTTGGCCACCCGTCTGGTTGGCCAAGGCGACCAGCAGTTGCAGGTCGCGATGAGGACCGATGGCGTAGCTGGTCACCGTGACTCGGTTGGCTGCCAATTTCTCGGCGAGCGACGCGAACTGAGTCTTTGACAGCAGATCGGCCTGGCTAATGCCGTCGCCGAGATAGATCACATGACGTGCGACGTCATCGCCACGGACAAACTGTTTCATGGCCGTGCTCAGGCCCTGCGACGAGATCGGTCGATCCGAGCGGTGTGCGGCGGCTGAGACGCTGCAAGGCCTGCGCAGCACCGGTTGCTGGGCGCCGACGAACTGGTCGGTCAGCGCGACAAACTTCAGGTCGACCGCCGCGATGAGCACGTGGTCCTTGGCGTCCAGACTCGCGACAAGGGTCTCGACCGCTTCCAGACTATCGACGCGATAGGCGCCCGCTTGGCTCGCCGAAGTGTCCACCAGGACCACGATGTCGCGTGACTCGGCTTGAGGCAGTTCTGCCGTCGGCTGCAGGCTGAGGGCAAAATAGCGTTGACCGTCGGGCCGATCGAACGTCATCAGATTGGCAGCCAAGGGGGCAGCCGATCGGGCTGATGACGCCAGCAACGTGCACAGCATGAACGCTCCCAAAGCGACGCGAACGGGCTTCGACATAACACGAACTCCCTCGGGAAGATAAGAAAACCTGGCGGGCACGCTCTGTTCCGGATTCGAGGAGCCCCCGACGACTCGCAGCAACCGAGTCGGTATTTCTGGACACGATCTCACGTCCCCATTTTATTTGCTTTCGCGGCCCAACGCCACCAAGAAAACCCGTCCGAGTCCCGGTTTTTAGAGGCTCGGGCAGCTGCCCCTGGTTGCGGCCTTGGGCGGGTCGGTCCACAGTTGACCTGCCCGGGCCCCCTCATCCGGCCTTCGGCCACCTTCTCCCGCCAGGGGAGAAGGGACGCTCCCGCCAGGGGAGAAGGGACGGCGTGGGTCCGGGGCCGCACGTCGCCGCGTCCCGTTGCGGGACAAGCGATGTCACCTCTCCCGTTCCGGGAGAGGTCGTCGGGGACCCGCCCGCGGGTCGCCGGCGGGTGAGGGCGGCGCGTTGCGGGCCCCCTCATCCGGCCTTCGGCCACCTTCTCCCGCCAGGGGAGAAGGGACGGCGTGGGTCCGGGGCGGCACGTCGCTCGTCCCGTTGCGGGACGAGCGATGTCACCTCACCCGTTCCAAGACGAGCGATGTCACCTCTCCCGTTCCAAGACGAGCGATGTCACCTCTCCCGTTCCGGGAGAGGTCGTCGGGGACCCGCCCGCGGGTCGCCGGCGGGTGAGGGCGGCGCGTTGCGGGCCCCCTCATCCGGCTTTCGGCCACCTTCTCCCGCCAGGGCAGAAGCAACGGCGTGGGCCCTGGCATGTCGCTCGGATTCGGTAGCGTGGTGACCGAAATCGCGTTAAAATCCAGCGACCGTCGCAATAAGATCGCCGTTTTTTTATTCACCAGATTGAGGAGTCTTCGATGTCGAACGTGGGCGAGTCCGGTTTTTCCCGTCGTGAGTTTTCCAGGTCCCTTGCCGCCGCGGGCGTTGGTGCGGCGTTGTGGCCGCTGGCTCAGTCCGCGTTGGCCGCCGAAGAAGGCGAACAACTGTTCAAGATCTCGCTGGCCGAATGGTCCCTGCATCGTACGCTCCGCGCGGGCGAGCTGGACAATCGGGACTTTGCCAAGGTCGCCAAGTCGAAGTTCGGGATTGAGGCGGTTGAGTACGTCAACCAGTTCTTCATGGACAAGGCGCAGGACAAGGCGTACCTGGATGAGCTCAAGATGCGGGCGGAGGACGAGGGCGTCAAGACGCTGCTCATCATGTGTGACGGCGAGGGCAACCTGGGAGACGCCAGCCTTCAGAAACGTGCGCAGGCTGTCGAAAACCATTTCAAGTGGGTGGAGGCGGCCAAGCATCTTGGCTGCCATTCGATTCGCGTGAACGCCGCCAGCAGTGGAAGTTACCAGGATCAGGTCTATCGGGCGGCGGACGGTCTGCGAGCGTTAACGGAATTCGCCACGAAGCACGAAATCAATGTGATCGTCGAGAATCACGGCGGCTTGTCGTCCAACGGCGCGTGGCTCTCGGAGGTCATGCGGACGGTTGACATGCCGCGCTGCGGAACGTTGCCTGACTTTGGCAATTTCAATCTCGGCAACGGCAAAGAGTACAACCGGTATCAGGGAGTCCTCGAGCTGATGCCGTACGCGAAAGCGGTTAGTGCCAAGTCCCACGACTTCGACGAACAGGGTCAAGAGATCCATACCGATTACGTGATGATGATGAAGATCGTCCGCGATGCGGGTTACCGGGGCTACGTCGGGATCGAATACGAGGGCAGCAAGCTCAGCGAAGAGGACGGCATCAAAGCCACGAAGGCCTTGCTGGAAATGGTCCGCGACGAATTGTCCTAGGACCCTGCGGTCCAGCGGGTGATCTTGCCTTCTTCGTCCTCGAACCAGACGTTATGCCGGATGTCGTCTTGTTTCAGCCCCAGGGCTTTGGGGCGACGCGCGCCCGGCAGGACGAGCACGTCGTAGAGCTCATCGACGCGACCTTCGATTTGCAGCCATTCCACGGGTTTCCCTCGGTTCAGGTCGATGACAAGCAGCCCGCAGCCCGGTCGGACCCGACGTTGGGTGAGGGCGTCATCCAGCGGGAGTCCGGCGAAGGTTTGCTCCCGGGGTCGCGACAGACCGATGACGGCGAAATGTTCGATAAACGCCAAGCCACGCGCATACCCCGGACAGAACGCGACCGGCTCGAACACGCCCCGCGCTAAATCGACTCGGCCAAATTGACCGTGTCCCGAGTCGAGCACCCACAGTTGCTCCTGGTACAGTCGTGGTGAGTGGGGCATCGCCAGTCCGCTGACGATTATTTCATTCGATTCCACGTCGATCACGCAGCCCCCGGTCGCTCGCTGCTCGCGCCAACCCTGCCGCTGGTTCGTTTGCGAGCAGGCGGTGACGAATCGAGCGCGGCGGCCGTCACTTGCCAGCCCGTTCAGATGGCATCGGTCTTCCGCCGCCAGGCGATCGATAAACGGCGGTCGCCACAACGGCTCGAAGTTGAATCGCCGGGAGGTCGTCGCCAGGCAGCTGAACAGCGTATTGACGAAGATGGCTCGCTGCTGGTCGTCCACCATCAAGTCGTGTGCATCGACATCGCCCGTGGTGTAGGCCAAGCGGGGAACGAACAGGCGATCGTAGCCGTCGTCGGTGACGGCATTCTCGGCCAGCACATTCTCGAGTCGCCAAAGCTGATAGGCGGCGGCCAGCCACAGCGTTTGGCCATCCGTCCACAGTCCCAAACAGCGGTTGAACGTGCGCTCGAACACCGAGAGACGTTGCGCGTCCTTTTGCCCCACGAAAAACAGCTTGCCGAGCTGATAGGTGCTGAAGGCAAGACTTGCGTTCCGCGCCGCCAGCCAGTCGGCAAAACCCCGGCTGGCGAGAATTCGAAATCCGGACGCGGTGGACATGACGGCAAGGGCCTATCGGGAAACGCGGCGCTCGGTGTCTGCCAGTGACGCGTCTGCCAGTGATGCGTCTGCCAGTGACGCGTCTGCCAGTGACGCGCCGGCCAGTGACGCGGCCACGTCACTCAGCCAGGACGGCGACATTGGGCTGGAAACGATCGACGCAGGGCGGGCGGCCGCGACATACCCACCTTGTTGAAAGGCGGCCACGAGGTCCTCCGAATCGAACTCGCTGTCACAGTTCCAATCCCCATCGGCCCAGCCCGAGTTCCCGCTGACCTCGTCTTCGTACTGGCCTAACGCAAACACTTCAACCAGATCGCCGGAATCAAAGATCCCGTCCAAGTTCGCATCTCCCGGCGTCGTGCCGATCAGGCTGAGAACCAGTCGCTCGAAATCCAGCATGTCGACGAGCCCGTCGTCATTCAGGTCAAATCCCGGTTCCGGCTCGGCGCCACGTATCTGCTGGCAGAGCAGGTCAATGTCCTCGGCCGTGATCGTGCCATCCTGGTTGAAGTCGCCGTCCGCCACGGGAACGTGCCGGTACCACAACACGCGGCTGACGTCGTACGCGCCCGTCAGCACGTCCAGATTGCCGTCGCCATTGAGATCTGCCGCCCGGATCGAGCTTGGTCCGAACGGGCCTTTGTCAATGGTCGCAAACGGCGCGAATTGACCATGATCCAGATTTTCGTACCAGGCGAACGTGTCGTCCACCACCGACGCGACCAGGGCGTCCAGGTCGCCGTCGCCGTCCAAGTCGGCCAAGTCAATTGCCTCGGGGCCTAGCGGGACCGGCCCCAGCGACCACGGGCCGGCAAAGCTGTCCGCCGCATCCACATTTTCGAGCCAGTACAATTCGTCCCCAAATAGCGGCGCGACCAGTAGGTCCGGGTCGCCATCCAGGTCAATATCGCCGGCCGAAATCGCGATCGGGGTCTCGGTCGTGGCGGTGATCAACTTCTCGGCGGCAAAATTCCCCTTGCTGTCCTGATTCTCAAACCAGACGACGCGGCTGTCGTACAGCGAGACGACGGCCAGATCGAGGTCGTCATCTCCGTCCAGATCGGCGACGGCGACCTCGCGCGGTGAGTCCAGCAGGCTGGCGATCGTTCTTGCGGCGCCGAAGTTCCCGGCACGGTCGAGGTTCTCGAACCAGACGACCTGCGGGGCAGACGGGTCGGTGACGGTCGCGATGACGTCCAGGTCGCCATCTCCATCCAGATCGGCCGCTTGCGTTTCCTCGGACCCGAATAAGTCATTGGCCAGCGTCTGTCGCGGTCCGAATCCCAGGGGCCCGCCCAGGTTTTCGTACCAGGCCAAGGTGCCGGCCTGCCCGACGACCAGCAGATCGGGTCGGTTGTCCCCGTTCAGATCGGGTGCCTCCAGGTTGATCGCATACTCCAGCAAATCATCGACGATTTGCATCTCGCCGAATGCCCCTTCGCGATCCAGGTTCTCGTACCAGGCGACGGTATTGTCCAGGACCGAGGCGGATGCGACATCCAGATCCCCGTCGCCATCGACGTCCAGGGCGACGACGGAATCGACGCCAACCGCGCCGGCGCGGGAGACGAGCGTGATGGGGCCAAAGCCGCCTGCTTCTTGCTTGGTCCAGCCGATTTCGTCGAACTCCAGCGAGGCAAAGGCGACATCGACGTTGCCATCACCGTCCAGGTCGCCGGCATACACCGAAGGCACCGTTCCCAATTCGCCGGCGATGATCTGGGCCGCGCCAAAATCGCCAAGTCCGTCGAGATTCTCGTACCAGATTGCCACCTCGTCGTAGATCGATTCCGTGACCAGATCCAAATCGTCGTCTCCATCCAGATCGATCACCTGAATCGTCTCGACCCGCCTCAATCCGCGATCCACGACCACGGGGTCGGAGAAGGTCCCTTCCGCATCGAGATTCTGGTACCAGACGATCTCGCCCGGCTCGTAAAAGGAACCCGCCACCAGATCGATGTCCCCATCGCCGTCGATGTCAGCCGCGGCAACTTCCCCGGCCCCGTAGAGGTCACCCAGGCGGCGCTGGGGCCCGAACGTTCCCTCTCCATCCAGGTTTTCGTACCAGGCGATTCTGTCATCCACGTACGACGCCGAGACGACGTCGGCATCGCCGTCCCCGTCCAGATCGGCGGCCACGGCGGCGTAGGGGAATTGCACCTCGACGGTGATCACCTGTTGTGGACCGAAGTTTCCCTGGCCGTCCACGTTTTCGTACCAGGACACGTCCGAATCGTAAGGATCGGCCGAGGTGGAAACCAGATCCAGGTCGTCATCGCCGTCCAGGTCGGCGGCGTGAATCGATTCTCCCGCGATCGCCAAGTCGGTTACCACGCGTTCCGGCCCGAAGTTGCCAAACCCATCCAGGTTCTCGTGCCAGGCGACGCGGTTATCGGCGGGCGAGACGAAGGCCACGTCCAAGTCGTCGTCGTCGTCCAGATCGGCGGCAATCACCAGCGCCACACCCGGCGCCCGCTCGGTGATCAACCGCAGGCGGCCGAAGGTGCCCTGTCCGTCCAGGTTCTCGTACCAACCCACCCGGCCGTCGAACGCCGAGCCGGCCAGGAGGTCCAGATCGTGATCGCCGTCCAGGTCGGCCATCGTGACGTCGCGAGCGCCCGCGTGGTCCGAGGTCGCAATTGGGGGCTCCGGGACGAACGTGATCGCCGCCAAGAGATGGCGTGATTCGAGCAGCTCCAGCTGGAGTTGGCCGACGCGTAAGCGACGACGTGCCGCTGGACTCAGCCGTGAATTCGTGGATTCGAAACGTCGCACGTCGTGGTTTCCTCTCGTCGATTAAGACCGCCGCGGCGAGCGCTGTGCGGTCCAGGGCTGCGTCCGATCGGCCGCGACTGCGGCGGCCAGCAGCGCCCAATCGGGCTCGCCCAAGGGTTCCGCACCCGTGGTGTAGGTTCCTCGCTGAAACGCCAGGACCAGATCTCCCGTTCCGAAGTCTCCGTCGCAGTCCCAGTCCCCGGTTGCCCAGGATGAGTTGTCGTCGATCCCGTCTTCGTACTGTCCGGTCTGAAAAATGGCGACCAGATCACGCGAATCGAACAGTCCGTCCAGGTTCGCGTCCCCATAGGACGTTTGCAGAACCTGCTCGATTAACTCATCCAGATCGAGCGAATCAAGTGCGCCGTCGCGGTTGAGATCGAAGACGGCCTCCGTCGCGGACAGGCGGATGGCTTGGCAAAGCAAATCAATATCGGCGGCGTCGACGAAGCCATCGCCGTCAAAGTCTCCTGAGCCGGATTGGTTGAGGTAGAGGGCGATCTTGCTGTCGTAAAACGTCGCCGAGACGATGTCCGGGCGATCGTCCCCGTTAATGTCACCCGCCACCACGTCGAAGGCCTGACCCACCAACTGGGTCGAGGCGACAATCGTGTGGCCTTCGAATGAGCCATCGGGCAAACGTTCGAACCAGACGAGGAAGAACTCACCTCCCAGCAGCAGATCCTGGGTCCCGTTGCCGTCGATGTCGGCCAGGTCGAGGGCCTCCAGGCGGGACAGCCCCTCGGCGATTTCCTGGGCCGGCCCAAACGTCGCCTGGCCCGTGTTTTCGATCCAGACGAGGGTTCCGTCTTCGTAGCGGGTGGACACCAGGTCCAGGTCCCCGTCGCCGTCCAGATCCAGCGCCTCGACCGTGGTCGGACCGCCGCCACGGGCGATCGAGCGGGCACTCGAGAAAGCCCCCTCGCCGTCGGTGTTTTGAAACCAAAGCAGTTCGCCGTCGCCGTTGGTGTTGTAGTTGCCATACGCCGCCGCAATCAGGTCCAGATGGCCGTCGCCGTCCAGGTCGGCGGCCGTGAGCCATTCGGCGCCGATCGCACGGCGGGTCAGGATCTGAATCGCGCCAAAATTCCCGTCCCCGTCCAGATTTTCGAACCAGGCCACGATTCCCTGCGAATAGGACGCCGCCGCGACATCCAAATCCCCATCGCCATCCAGATCGGCCGCGTGCACGGCCGTCGCGCCGCTCAGTCGATTCGTGACGAGGCGCTGAGAGGCGAACGTGCCCTTGCCGTCGACGTTCGGGTACCATGCGATCTTGCCATCGTCGAAGGAAGCGGAAAGCAGATCTTCATTGCCATCCCCGTCCAAGTCGGCCGTACGCACCGACTGCACGCGCTGCGCCTCGTTCGTGACCACACGCTGCGGGGAAAACGTTCCCTCGCCGTCGAGGTTCTCGTACCAGGCGACCTCGTTGTCCCAGTATCCGGCTGCCACAACGTCCAGATCACCGTCGCCGTCCAAATCCGCCAAGGCCGCGGACAACGCGCCGCCGGCATCCGAGAGGATATCCCGTTGGCGATCGAAATTCCCCAGTCCATCTCGATTTCGGAACCATGACACATTGTTGTCAATTACCGAAGCCGCCAGGACGTCGAGAAATCCATCCTGGTCAACATCCGCCACCGCGACGTGCTCGACGCCCGGCGCATCAAGCGAAATGATCCGCTCGCCCCCGAACGTGCCCAGGCCATCCAGGTTCGGAAACCAGACGACCTTATTTTCGTTGTCGAGGTAAAAGTACGAGGCGCCAATCAGGTCCAAGTCGCCGTCGCCATCGACGTCGGCCAGCGTCACCGACTGCCCCCGTTCGGCGGTGACGGAAAGATCCTGTTGAGTTCCAAACGTGCCTTGGCTGTCCGTGTTTTCGAACCAGGCCAGTTTGTTGTCGAAGTAGAGTGCCACGAACAGGTCCAAGTCGCCATCGGAGTCCACATCGGCCAGTTCGATCGACTCGGGACCGTCACCGGAAAAGTTGAGCACTTGGGCGGTTCCGAACGTGCCGTTCCCCTGATTCGGGAACCACGCCAGCGTGTCGTCAAAGCGGTACGCGACGGCGATGTCGGGAAGGTCGTCGTCGTTCAGATCTCCGATCTTGACGCTGCGCGGGCCCTCGGGGCTTGCCGAAATCAGTTGCGGCAAGCCGAAGTTGCCCTGGCCGTCGTTGCGATACCAGGTGACCTCGTCGTTGATCCACGACCCGGCAACCAGATCCACGTGTCCGTCGCCGTCCAGGTCGGCGGCGTCCAGGGTGCGAACCCCGTCGGTCTGATTCGCCACCGATTGCGCGGTGTCAAAGTTGCCCAGGCCATCGAGGTTTTGGTACCACTGCACGCGATCGGCACCGTAGGCGGCGACCACCACATCCAGGTCCTGGTCCCCGTCCAGATCGACGGCCAGCACGTCCCGGGCCTCAATCGCGTCCGTGCCGATCAGTCGCTGCGAGAACTGGCCGGCCCCGAGATTCTCGAACCAGGCGACGCGGTTATCGCGGTAGGACACGACCAGCGCATCGGCATCGCCGTCTCCGTCGATATCGGCCGCGACGACTCGATCGGGGCCGTCCGCATCCAGACCGTCAATGATTTGCTGCGGACCGAAAGGGACCGCCGTCAGCAGTTGCCGCGACTCGAGCGATTCCAGGCAGAAGCGGCGACGTCCCGGCCGCAGGGAGC
Source organism: uncultured Planctomycetales bacterium (assembly GCA_963826795.1). Taxonomy (GTDB): domain Bacteria; phylum Planctomycetota; class Planctomycetia; order Pirellulales; family Pirellulaceae; genus CAWGYT01. The sequence goes on from CAWGYT010000004.1 coordinate 673,406, forward strand.
GTCCCGCAGGGAGACCGCCCGACCGCTCGGCCTCGACCCTGACCGCGCGGCAGCTTCTGTGTTCCGACGTCACGATGCCCACTCTCCCTGATCCACCCCTGCCCACCCGGAGTTGCCCGCTGGCCCGTTGGGACACTCTGCTTCCGATGATACTGGTGAGATCATATGAGGGCAAACTAAAGTTGGCGGGTGAAACCGAAAGGAGGGGGCGGGCGATGCCCTCGTGCTGTGTGACAGCTGAAAATTGGGGTCGGTGCGACGGGAGGGCGAGGCATCTGCCGAGCCGTCAACGCATTGGACGTCACTCCTTCAAGCGGCTCAGCGGGAGCTTCGCCCTCCCGAAGCAACCCGAATTCGTCGCTGTAACGCAGCACTAGGCCATCGTAGCCCGAGCGCACGGAGTCGCCGCGTTTCGTGGCACGCGTTTCACCGCACGACGCCAGCGCGCGAGGAGCCTGCCGGCTGAGCTGGCGGCAACTGCGTGGTGGGCGCTGGAGCCTTGAGCTCGAACAGCCGAACGAGGACCTCTTCAAAGGTCGCCGTGTCGGTGACGACGCCGTGCAGAATCTTGCGGTCGGCCAGCAGCAATTTCGGCATGCGAGGATTCCGGTCCTTCAGGTAGCCGTAGACCGTCACCGACTTGCGGATCGTCTCACGGATCCAGGGATCGGTTTCAAGGGCGGACTCAAACGCCTCGCCGGCGGTGGCCTTCGCCATCAGGTGGGCCGATTTGCCTGTGACGCGGCCCTGGCGTGCGAAGAGTTCTTCGTGGAATTCCGCAAACTTGCCGGGATTTCTCCGCCAAACGGCCAGCGCGACCCGAGCCAGCTCGCAGGCGTCCTGATGCAGTTCTTTGAGGCCACCTTCCGCCTCCGGCGCCGATGGATTGCAGGCTTTTTCCAGCGGGCAGGGAATGACCAACACGGCCAGCTGACCCGGGTAATGGGCTTGAACCTGCGCCAAGTCGTCATGCATCCGGCGACAGGCAGGGCAGGTGTAGTCGAAGTATTTGACGACGATGTGGGGAGCGTCGCGGTCGCCGATGACGGGAAATTCATCCACGTGAAACTGCAGCTCGCCCCCGAAGTAGGACAAGACACGGCCGGAACGGTTCGTCGCTGCGCCACTTGACGACGGGCCTGGATCGACCGTTTCGGCTGGCTTCGGTGTTCCGCCCGCGCCGCGCTCCGACTCGCCCAGGCCCGCGACCAACTGGCCGCCCAACTCGCCTTCTTCCGTGATTTCATGCGAGGCGGGTTGGGGGCCCCAGATCTGGCCGCCAATCAAGAGTGCCGTGGCCAGGAAGGCGGTGATCGATCCCACCTTGATGGTCGCCAGCGTCTCGGCCGGCTCGGCGGTGAACACTTGGCTGAGCACGTAGCCGAACGCGACGAGACCGCACGCATGCAAGACGCCACAATACGGGCAAAACTGACGCTCGATCAACGCCTGGACGGCCAGGAACCAGAACGCGGCCGTGGCCAGCACGCCGGTGGCCATGAATGCCAATCGTCGCCTCCGCGGCGTGTTAAGACCCTGGATCCCCAGGACCAGCAGCGGCAGATAGACCAGCATGGCCCAGACACTGATCGGCACCAGCATCCAGTTTGCCCAACGTCCTCCCAAGAGACTCCCACATCCCTCGTCGCCGCCGCAGCCGGCCAGGTCGGAGATCTTGCCGGTGAGTTTCAAAATGGAGAGATAGCTGGCCAAGATCAACGCCAGCAGACAAACTGCGAGAAATAGGTACCGGCCCCAGGGAACGCGGTGGCGCGGAACGAGCACGGAGGGGTCGAGCGGGCTTGGGCACATAAACCCAGCATAGAAACGCGGCAATGGGAGAGCAAGTTGCGGGGCGATCGTTTCGGGCGAGGGCCCGCAGTCCCGTTGCGAAAGAACGCGGTTTGCCGCTCCGCACGCCCGCCCGCCCGCGCCGCAGGGCGCCTCGTTGCGGCAGTGCGGCCTCACACCCATGACGATCCACGAATCCGGAGGAGCCCAATTGATGCGGAGGCCTGCGCTGGAGATCTCGCTGCCACTTCGCGAGGCGGAAGAAGTCCGTCACTTGGCCGCCAACGCCGCTTGGTTGTTGTTGGTCCGCTGGGTGGCGGTGGTCGGCCAGCTGTTGACGATCGCCGTGGCCCGCGGGGTATTCGGCGTGTCGCTGCGCCTACAGGCCTTGCTGGCGATCATCGGATTTACTTTTCTTTCCAACCTGGTCTTTGCGGCCTGGGTACGGCGACTTCACGCCGACGGATTGCCACCCCGAGTTCCCCACGAAGTCCGCCTCTCGTTGGCCTCGGTCATGGCCTTGGACTTGGTGTCGCTGACCGGACTCCTGTATTTCGCGGGCGGATCCGACAATCCGTTTTCCGTGTTCTATTTGGTGAACCTGACCCTGTGCGGTGTGATTCTGTCGGCACGTTGGGGAGCCGGGCTGACCGTCTTGACCGTGGTCGGCCTGTTCCTGTTATCGTTCGGCCATGTCGAGTTGCCTGAGCTATCCCGCGAGCTCGATTGGCTGCCCCGCAGCCGCTTCGGCCAGCTGAATCTCGGCCAGCTGGGTTGGATCGTGGCGATGGCGACCTGCGGCTTGGTGATCGTGCACTTCGTGTCGCGGGTCACCCGGCAGCTCGAACTGACCGCGGCGGAATTGCGCCGCGTCGAGCGTGAACGGTCACGCAGCGACAAGCTGGAGGCCTTGGGGACGCTGGCCGGCGGTGCCGCGCACGAGCTGGCGACGCCGCTTTCCACGATCGCCCTCGTCTCGAAGGAACTCATCCGCCAACTGGAACCGATCGACGTGCCCGCCGGTTTGCAGGAGGACTTGAGCCTGATTCGTACGGAGGTGGACCATTGCCAGACGATTTTGCAGCGCATGACGGGCCGTGCGGGACGTTGGATGAACGAATCCCTGGCAGAAACCAATCTCCAGGAACTGGTCCGATTCACCCTGAGCGAACTCCAGCAGCCGCAGCGCGTGCGGGTGACGTTGCCCGAGAGCGCGAATCGCGTCGAACTACGAGTTCCGCAGGAGAGCCTCGCTCAGGCCCTCCGAGGTCTCCTGCAAAACAGCCTCGATGCGGTGGCTCCCGACTCACCCGTCCAGTTGATGATCAGCTGGGATGAACGGCGAATTCAGCTCGTCGTCCAAGACGACGGCCCTGGGATGGCCCGCGAGGTCCTGGAGCGCGCGGGAGAGCCGTTCTTTACGACGAAGGAGCCCGGCCGCGGGATGGGCTTGGGCCTGTTCCTGACGCGGAGCGTTATCGAGCGTCTGGGAGGCCGGTTAACGTTAAGTTCCGAGGCGGGGCGGGGCGTCACGGCGGTCGTTGAACTGCCGCGCTGACCTGTCCGTTCGCCTGCGGCTGTGCGACAATTAACCGCATCGAGGCCGCCTTCATAAGGTGATACGGTAAGTGAGTACGGAATCCATGGCAGAAAAGCTCAAGCGACCTCCGCGCGGGCGCAAGGCAAACCAAGCATGCAGTCGACGCTAGTGCGAGACACTCCGTCCGACTCGGTCACATCACGCCCCCAGGCCGTTTCCATCTTGCTGGCAGACGACAGCCAGCTGTTTCGCGAGCGACTGGCGCGTGCGTTTCGCGATCGAGGGTTTCGGGTGGAGACGGCCGGCGACTACGACGAGGCCATGCGAGCGGCTCGCCAAGCCCCACCGGATTTGGCCGTCGTCGACTTGAGAATGCCGGGCAGATCCGGCTTGGAACTCGTCCGCAGTTTGCTTGAGCTGGATGGCGGGATTCGGGTTCTGATTTTGTCCGGGTTCGGCAGCATCGCGACTGCCGTGGATGCCGTGAAGTTAGGGGCGGTCAACTTCCTGCCCAAGCCGGCGGATGCAGACGATATCTTGGCCGCGTTCGAAAGGTCGGAGGTTGAACTGCCCGTCAAAGTTGCCGTCGAAGCGGCCGAGGCCCCTTCGCTGGCTCGAGTGGAATGGGAACACATTCATCGCGTCTTGGCTGATTGTGACGGAAATATTTCCGAAGCGGCCCGACGACTGGGGATTCACCGTAGGTCGCTGCAGCGGAAGCTGAGAAAGCGAGCGCCCGATTGAAGTCACCGAGGCACCCATGTTGAATTTGATCTCGATGCCCAGCGGCTTGATGTCAGATCAACACGGGGCTGCCCCGACCAACGCGATGTTGGACTTGCTGTTTCCTGGCTGTGGCTTGCCCTGCCCGGAGCCGCCGTCGCTACTGACGCCGATCGGGCCGATGCGGGAGCGACCCGCGCCCGCGATTGACCCCGACCAGGCGTCGTTCCGTGAACGTCGCCTGACCGCGTTAGAGGAACGCTTCTATTTCGGCTGTCTCAGACGGCTGGAACGACGGCTCGCACGATCGCTCGCCGAAGTCGAAATCTCGCCTGGGAGCGCCGATCAGCGGCGGGAGCCGCCGGAATTGCGGGTGCTGCGCTGCCAGGTGACCCGGGTCCGACAGACGCTGATTGCGAGCTACTTCAAGCTGGCCGTCGCGGTGGCCCGGGCTTTCGCCAGTCGCCCCCAGGATATCGACGACCTGGTCGGGCAGGCGTGCGTCACGCTGATTCGGGCGGTGGACCTGTTTGATGTCGATCGTGGCGTTCGATTCAGTACCTACGCGACGCGTGCCATTCGGACGGAATTAAGTCGTTTCATCATTCGACGCCGCAAGCGGGCCATGCGGTGCGTGGATCCCCGCCTGCTCTGGCGGCATCCCGATCGGCACGGGCGAGGCGGAAACGGGGCGGCTGGCATCCTGGCGATTCTCGAACCGATGCTGGAACGATTGGACCCGCGCGAGGCCTCGATTCTTCGATCCCGTTTTGGACTGAACGAAATCCCCGGCAACACGACACTCCAGGCCGTGGCCGACGGTCTGGGAATTTCTCGCGAGCGCGTCCGTCAGCTGGAAAGCGGAGGCGCTGCGCAAGCTTCGCCGCATGCTGGAGGAGTCGCCGTTGGCGGAGACGCTACTGGAACGCATCGACCGCAGCCCTGCGCTACCTCAAGGCGCCGTTCACCCCCCGGTCTCCACTCGCGATCGGCGTGCGCCCCTGGCGAAATGAGCGTCTTCTCGGGATCGCAAGTTCCCGGGAGGGCGAAGCTCACGCCGAGCCGCAGCGTCATCCGACGTCTTACCATCTCAGGGCGCCGGCCATCTCAGGGCGCCGGCCATCTCAGGCGCCGGCCATCTCAGGCGCCGGCCTGCCTTCGGTTCCCACGGCGGCGGCGCCGCGAGCCCTGGCGACCGCGTTCCCGATCTCCCGCAACGTCTCGGCGGTGACGCGCAAGTGTCCCTCGGCGCCGGCGGGCGAAACCTTGATGGCCATCCCGAGTGGTGGACTCACGGGAAAGTCGGGGATCCCGATTGCCTGTCCTCCGGGGAGCATCGCCGCCAATTGCTGTCCGACTTTGGCGATGCCGCTGAGTTCGACGAACGCGACGCCTTGCGCCGGGAGGCAGCGCGTCGGCGACTTTGGCAACGTCGGCGTCGCGCGATAGTCCAGGCTGCTTCGAGCGGTAAAACTCAAGTGCGGCCTTCAATCGCTCGAGCGACGTGTAGGCCATCACGACGGCGTGCTCGCCGGCCGGCGCCGCGTAGACCGTCAGTTTGCCGCTCGCCCCGAACATCAGCTGCATCATCCCTTGCAGATCGGGGCCGCCTGGGGGTGCAAACTGCTTCAGGTCGGCGAAGTCCATCGAGACTTCCAGCGCTTCGGTCTCGCCCAGCACGATGCGCTGGCTTGTCGCGACAGGAATCCCAGCACTTGGAGCTTCTCGGGCCAACTCACGCATTGCCGCGAGCGACTTCTCGTAATCGTCGAGAAATCGCCGGGAATCATCCACGGTCAGTATCAGGGAAGTATTGCCGTAGAGGCCCGTTCCAGGCTCCGCAAGTCTCAGCAGCATTCGCATCGACTGGACGCCACGCATCGCCCCCGTCGAAAGCTCGGCATACTTCTGTCCCTGTTCGGGCGTGAGCTTGAACTGGGGCTGGGATTGCATCATTTGAACGGAGAACTTCATCAAGTGCTCGGTCAGTCCTTCCGGGAAGGCGCCCCCCAGCGCCATCACAAAGGGGCCGGGCGGAAAGCCCGCGAGCAGATCCTGGTGAGCGGGTTGGGCGTTGGCAGCCCACTTCGCGCACGCGCCTCCCGGTGTGAATTGCACTCGCTTCACCAGGTCGACGTCCCGAGCGGAATCGATCCGCAGCGCGACTCCGAATTGCGCGACTTCGGTTTTCGCCGCCTCGAATAAGTCCAAGTACAAGTTGAGCGCGTCGGCCGCTTGTTCCCCTTGGGGTCCTCCCGCCTGTCGCAGTTGCGTCTGAGCCGCGCGAATTCCCGTCGCCATTTTCGGGAGCAGCTGTTGGACGCCGCGCGAGGTCACGACGACGCTCGCCTGGTTGGCATCGAGCCACGACGCGAGCGACGCATCGGTTGCCAGGCTGGTGGTGGACGCGAGGAACTGTTCCAAGCTGTCCCGATCCGTCGCCCAAGCCAGCGCGGCATAGTCACCCTTGCGTCCGACGAGTCGTGGCGCGCCGGCCAGTTGGACTTCGACGACACCGGTCGCCGGTTCTTGCACCCCAATCGCCGCGAAAAACGCCTCGAAATTGGCCACCGGCACGAGAACGACGCCCTGGACCTCCGGGTCCATGCGGGTGAGCACCAGCGCCAAGTCCCCTTGCGCGTCGAGTCCCTTTTCGAGGCCGGTCATTTTCTGGGCCAGGCCGAAAAGGCCGGGGCGGGGCGCTTGCACGAGCTTGGCCAAGTCGTCGACGCCACGGCTCACGTCGGCCAAGTTCCGGACGACCGCGAAACCAAGGGCGTCGGACGGAATCGCGCTCAGGATCCCGTCCAGCGCGTGCGCTGGCGCGCCCACGAGTCCGAGCGAGACGCACAGGATTGACAACAATCGCCGCATTATGAGTCTCATCGCACGGCCTCCTGGAAACGGGTTTTGCTGGCTGGCGACGATCGATGTGACATCAATGTGGCATCGCCTTGCCATCGACCTGAGCGACGTTCCTCCGAGTTGGAAGCGTCCGCCCCAGTCGACGACTCGATTATTACACCCTGGCTGCGCTGCGTCGAGCCAAGTGGGGCGATCGATGGAGGGCGAAGTGACTGCTGAGGCCTGCGCGGGACGGCGGACCACGCCAGGGTGGCTCGGCAGACGCCTCGCCCTCCCGGCGGACGTTCCCCATGACGAAGCCGTGACGTAAACCAGCCGTGACGCAACCCGAGATTGCTGCAGCCAGCCAAACCGATTGGCCTCACGCGGAATGGCTGCCCGATTTGAAGCGGCATTGGGTTCGGGGCCCTCGCGCGCGGCCGCCGCCGGACTCTCCCCTTGGCAAGGGGGGCCGAAAACGCGTTAATGTCGCAGTGGAAAGATTGGCCCTGATTCCAGTGGTCTCTGGCTCGTCCTCGGCTTCCCTTGGCGTTTCGGGAAACGCACCTCGATGATTCGTATTGCCCGCGAAGAAGACGCTCCGGACGTGCTCCGCATTTACACCCCGGCGGTGCGGGACCAGGTGACCTCGCTGGAAACGGTGGTTCCCACGCTGAAGGAAATGCAGGGGCGGATTCGGACGATCCTGGAAAGCTTTCCTTGGCTGGTCGACGACGACCAGGGAACGTTGCGTGGCTTCGCATATGCCTCGCCGTATCGATCTCGGCAAGCGTACCAGTGGTCGGTTGAAGTGTCGATCTACGTCGACAACGAGGCGCGTCGCCAGGGCCGCGGTCGAAAGTTGTATGAGCGGCTGTTCGAGATTCTCCGCCAACAGGGCTACTGCGCCGCCGTGGCGGGCATTGTGATGCCCAATGATGCAAGCCAGCGAATGCACGAGTCGATGGGATTCCAATCGTCGGGCGTCTTGCCTTCGGTGGGGTACAAGCAGGGCGCGTGGCGGGATGTCGGCTGGTGGATCATTCGCCTGATGCCCGTATCCACGATCCAGCCCGATCCGCCCATTCCCTTTCCCGAATGGCGCCTTCGGCAGGCCGACGAGTGGCTGTAGTCCTTGCTGGCGCAAGCGCCGGTCCCCGCCGGCTCATTACAGAATCATCACCGCCATGAGTTGTGAGAAAGCCGTCGCGATTGTCATTCGCCTGGTGGAATTCAGCGAATCCAGCTACGTGGCGACGCTGTTCACGGACGAGTTTGGCAAGCTGACGGGGCTCGCCAAAGGGGCTCGCCGAGCCAAAAGTGCGTTCGAGAACGCCCTTGACCTGCTGGCAGTATCTCGCGTAGTGTTCCTCCGCAGATCCTCCGATGCGATGGACCTGCTGACGGAAGCCAAGTTGGAACGCCGGTTCCGGGCCGCGTCGCGCGACCTGAACCGGATGAACGCAGGTTTTTATGTGGCCGAGCTCCTGAATGCCTTAACGGACGAGCGCGATCCACAACCGGATCTGTTTCGTCGAGCTCGGGGGACGCTGGAGGCTCTGGATGATTCCGGAGACGTCGCCAGCGAAGTTCTGCGGTTTGAATTGGCAAGTTTGCGAATCCTGGGGCATTGGCCCGCGGTGGATCGCTGCGTGGAGTGCGGTCAGATCCTATCCGGCGGCACGCGTCACGCGTTTGGGTTGCTGGCGGGTGGGACCCTGTGCGTCCGCTGCAAGGTTGGACAGCGACACGTGATCAGTGTGAGTCCTGTGGCGGTGGAGACCCTGCGGGAATTTTCCGACGTAAAGAAAGGCAACCAGGGAGGCGCGGCGACAATACCCACGTCCGTCCGCGGTGAACTGCGAGGATTGATGAATCAACGGATGAGCCATCTGTTAGGTCGTCGGCCGAGGATGCACTCGTTCCTCGCGACGTTGCGTTGATGTGGCTTCACAAACGCGTGAGAGGGATGACAAGGATGTCACACGGGACTGCGAATCAACTACGCCCCCTGGGGACTTTTCCCTTCGGCTTGAGCATGGCCACGACCCTGCTGGTCGCGGTGGGGTGCTCTACCGCCGGCCGCATCGACGCGCCCGGACCGCATCGCGATTCGGGGCTGGAGGTTCGGGGCCAGAATGAGGGGAAGGGAATCGCGAACTTTCTGGATCCCCGCAACGTGACCCAAAAAGTCAAGGTGGCCACCGGATTCGGACCGAATCGAGCGATCGCGGAAGAGGCGTTTCGCGAGGCGGAGACTCGGTTTATCGAGGCGACTCGGCTGGAGGGCAAGGAACGCCGTGGCAAGTTCGACGAGGCGGCCAAATACTACCAAAAGGCGGCCGACCGCTGGCCCGACTCGTCCCTGGAAGAAGACGCGTTGTTCATGTTGGCCGAAAGCAACTTCTTTGCCGATCGCTATCCCGATGCGGCGAAGGCCTACGAGATCTTGGTCAAAAAGCTGCCGAACACGCGTCACATGGACACGATTGACCGCCGCCGCTTTGCCTTGGCCAAGTACTGGGTTGATCACCACGTCGCGAATCCCGATCTGCCCATCACACCGAACTTCATCGCCCGCGAGCGACCGCTGTTCGATAAATTCGGCCACGCAGTTCGGGTGTTCGACAAGATTCGCTTCGACGACCCGACCGGCAAACTGGCCGATGACGCCACGATGGCCGCGGGTCTGGCCAACTTTCAAGAAGGAAAGTACCAACAGGCCGACGACCTGCTGACGGATCTGCGACAGTCGTTTCCCGACAGCGAGCATCAGTTCCAGGCTCACTTGTTGGGACTTCAATGCAAGCTCAAAATCTATCAAGGGCCCGAATACAGCCTGACTCCGATGGATCAGGCGGAGGAACTGATCAAGCAGATGTTCCGCCAATTCCCGCAGGAGTCCGAACAGCACCGCGAATTCCTGACCAAGGCCTGGGAGCAGGTCCGGCTCAACAAGGCCGACCACGATTTCTCGATGGCCCGCTATTACCACCGCCGCAAGGAAATGATGGCCGCGCGGCAGTACTATGAGCGAGTTCGAGACAACTTCAGCGATACGAGCCTTGGCAAGGAGGCGACGAAGATCCTGGCAGAAATCGCCGATGCGCCGCCCAAGCCCGATCAACCGCTGCCATGGCTGGCCAACATGTTCCCAACGCCCGAGCGTGACAAGCCCGTGCTGGCGCGGAACCCGCTCGATCAGCTGCAGCGACGCTAAACGGGCTTCGCGTCTGGGAGGCTGCGAGATGCACGCTTGAAAACGAACTTCAAATTTTGAAATTCGAATCTCGGATTTCTGACCTCGGTTCGTAAAGCAGGTCTGCAAAACGGGTTCGCAAAACGGGTTCGCAAAACGAAGACATCGTGCGTGGCAAGAGAGGATCTCCATGCGGGCTTCCAGTGACCATCGCTGGCGCGGTTGGCTGGGCTCAAGCCTGCTGCTGGTGATGTCGGGTTGCGCCGGATACCAAGTCGGGCAGCAGATGCTTTATCGGCCCGACATCCAGACGGTCCACGTGCCCGTCTTCGAGTCGAACAGCTATCGGCGAAATCTGGGCGAGCGACTGGCCGAGGCGGTGGCCGTCGAGATTGACTCCAAGACGCCCTACCGCGTCGTCTCAGCGAGTCGAGCGGACAGCGTCCTGCGGGGTCGCATCCTCTCGGAGGGCAAACGGGTGATCGCGGAGGACAAGTACGACGTGCCGCGGGTCATTGAAACCGACATGCTGGTTGAGATCGATTGGGTGGGGCCCCAAGGTGAGCTTCTGTCGCACACGATCACGATTCCGTTGGATCAATACGATCTGCGGGTCGGTGTCGGTGAGCAGTTCATTCCGGAATCGGGACAATCCGTGGCGACGGCGCAGCAGGATGTCGTCCAGCAAGTGGCTCAGCAGATCGTCGAACAAATGGAAATGGCGCCATGGTAAGCTGAGGCGATGCCAGCCACTGATCCCGAATTGACCGGTTCGTCGTCCGACGCGCACTTGTTGCCGCGTAGGTTTCCGCAGCGAGCGGTGCGATGGCAGCTTCGCACGCAGTGTCTGCAATTCGGGCGGCTCCCGCTGCTGATGGGGATCGTCAACGTGACCCCCGACAGTTTTTCGGACGGGGGACGTTTCTTTTCAACTCAAGCGGCCGTCGAACATGGCCTGCGACTGGTGGACGAGGGGGCTCAGTTGCTCGACATCGGCGGCGAAAGCACGCGGCCGTATGCAACGCCCGTTGAGGAACAAGCAGAACTCGAGCGGGTTCTGCCCGTCATCGAACAGTTGGTGGCCAGGACGCCGGTCCCGCTATCGATCGACACGTCGAAGGCGAGCGTTGCGAGGCAGGCGCTGGAGGCAGGCGCCGAGGTGATCAACGACGTCACCGGGCTGGAGGGCGATCGTGGGATGTTGCCGCTGGCCTTGGAGCGGCGCCCGGGAGTCTGCGCGATGCACATGCGGGGCACGCCCCAAACGATGCAAGATAACCCCACCTATGCCGACGTGGTCGTCGAGGTGGGGCAGTACCTCAGGCAGCGCCGCGACGCGCTGCTGGCCGCCGGCCTGGATCGCGAGCGAATCTGTCTCGATCCGGGGATTGGGTTTGGCAAGACGCATCAACATAACCTCACCCTGATGGCTCACTGCGGCCGCTTCCATTCGCTGGGCTGCCCGCTCTTAGTCGGCCACTCCCGTAAAGGGTTCTTGGCAAAGGTCCTGGGCGATCGGGACGCCGATCGGACCGCCGCGACCGTCGGCGCCGCCCTGGCCCTGGCTCGCAGCGGAGTGCAGATTCTCCGCCTGCATGACATTCGTGCAACCCGAGAGGCCCTGTTGTCGTTCGATGCCTGTGGAGGAGTCGATGGCGTCGAACTGCGGCTTCCGGCCGAGCCGTGACGCTTGGGGGCGAGCCCCCATTCGAATTCTGGTCCTCGGTTGGTTATGCTGTTACTCGCGTTAGGCTGCGCTCTGCTAAAACGGGGCGCGGTCGTGCCTGAATCCGCCGCGTCGCCGTTGTGTGACGTGCCCCACGAGACCGCTGCGATGCCGATCCAAGTCACTTGTCCCAGTTGCCACGCCCGTTTTAAGGTCAGCGAGAAATTCGCGGGCCAAACGGGTCCCTGCCCCAAGTGCAAGAACAAGATCCGAATTCCCTTGGCGTCGGAAGAAGTGGTCATTCACGCCGACGAGGACTTCGGCCCGAAAGACGCTTCCGGACGCGGCGTGCTCAAACCCGTCGAGCGTGAGGAAACGGCGGCCTCACCCGTCGCCATTGTCGGGATCGTCGCCGCGTGCCTGGTGGTCTTGATCGTCACGTTCGTCCTGGGGCGCGCTTATCGGGACAGCGGGGACGGCGTGCCGCTGGTCTTTTTGGGCGTCGGGGCGGCGCTGCTGGGTCCGCCTCTGGCCGTCGCGGGATACGGGCTGTTGCGCGATCAGGAACTCGCTCCGTTTCGGGGAGCCTCGCTTTGGATGCGGGCCACGGTATGCGGTTTGGTGTACGCCGCACTCTGGGCAGCCTATTGGTACGTCAAGAGTCAACTATTTGAAGGCGAGATCGAGATTTTTCAGCTCGTCTTCATCGGGCCCGCGCTGGTCGCCGCCGGTGGAGTGGCCAGTCTGGCCTCACTGGAGCTGGACTACACGTCGGGCATGCTCCACTACGGACTTTATCTGCTCGTCACCGGAATGCTGCGCTTGTTGGTGGGACTTCCCATCTATTGACGCGGCGAATTCCTGAGGCGGCGGGCGATCTCGTTTGACCGACACGCGTTGGGCGGAAACAGGAGTCGCGATGAGCTCGATCCACGAGATCCCGGAGATCGCGGCCCTGGACGCACGCTGTGGTTTGATCCGAATTCCGCCCGAGTTGGACGTCCCGCTGACGCCCCGAGTGCGCGCCGTGATCGACACCCCGGCGTTTCATCGCTTGGCCCAGATCTCGCAACTCGGCCTCGTGTCACTCGTCTACCCCGCCGCACACCACCACCGTTTCGAGCACTCGCTGGGTGTGTATCGCCTGTGTCTGATGTACCTCAAGCAATTGGCGCAGATTCCGCGGTTCTCGCAGCTGATCTCAAGCGATCAGGCGGAACGGCTGATCGTGGCGGCGTTGCTGCACGACGTCGGGCATTGGCCGTTCTGCCATCTGATCGAGGATCTGCAGCTGGCCGGGATGCCGACCCATGAAGCACTCGCGCGAGGCTACTTGACGACGGGTGACTTGGCCGAAGTCCTGCGAACCGCCTGGGGGCTCGAACCGGCCACGGTCGCCGATCTGCTGGATCCACCCGGCGACGGCGCGGAGACGCGTTTGCTGGCCAGCATTCTGTCAGGTCCGATCGACGTCGACAAAATGGACTATCTCGCCCGCGACAGCCTGCATGCCGGCGTTCCCTACGGGCGGAACTTCGATCAGGCCCGCCTGATCGGCAGCCTCTGCTTGAACGAGGCAGGTGACCAATTGGCACTGACCGAGAAGGGACGCACTGCCGCGGAGATGATGGTCTTTGCCCGCTACGTGATGTTTAGCGAAGTGTATTGGCACCACGCGGTTCGTGCCGCGACCGCAATGTTTCAACGGGTCTTCTACCGCGTCGTTGACCGAATCGAGGTCGAGTCCGTGTGCGCGCTGAATGAACGCGACTTCGTCGAGACGCTGCGACGGGCCATCTTCCATCCGGGAACGGAGGAGTTGTGGAGCGGCCTGTTCGGCCCGCGACGTCGGCTCTTCAAACGGTGGCAGGAGTACACGTTTTTCGAGGATCGCGAGCGTTATCATCGGCTCGCCCGTCAGCCTTACCCATGGCTCGTCGCGTGCAGCGAGCGTCTGGCGGATCGGCTGGCAGTACGCCTGGGGCGTTCCGTTGATCGCGACCAGGTGCTGATCGACGCGCCGCCGCGCAAGCTGGAGGTCCAGTTTCAGATCGATATCTTTCACGCCAAACCAGGGCGATTTCGCTCGCTGCTGGACGTGTCGCCGGTCGTCAAGACCTTGGCGGAGACCCAGTTTGATGACTACGTCAAACGCGTTCGCGTGTTCGTCCATCCCGAACTGATCGCCGAAGTGAACGCCCTGGATCAGCCTCAGTCGATCGTCGAGGCCGCGATTGCCGATCTCGAGACGTCGCAATAGGTGGATCCGCCGACCGACCTCGCCCCGTCCGAAAGCCGAAGGCCGAAAGCCGAAACCCATTCAAGGCGCCCGCGCGTCAACCCGACGCGGCGCGTCGTCGAGCCGGGCTAGTGCTTTGTCACAGCTGAAATTGAGGGTTGGGTGGCCGGGGTCGAACGAAGTGAGCCCCCGGAAAATTGCGGTCTGGGGGCTCACTTCGTTCGACCCCAGGCACCCCAACGTTCGACCCCAGGCACCCCAAAATCAAGCTGTGACAAAGCACGAGGACCCAACAACGTCCCGGGTTCTGGAGGGGGCTACATCAGCGGGTTCGCGCGGGAGTTGGCCTGTTGTTCGAGCTGTTTCAGCACGAATCGAATGGCGTTCTTCAGTTCGCGACGGGCGCTGCGGGTGTATTCCAGATCGAACCAGACGAGTTTGAAGTCGGGCTGAACCAGGTACGTGCGGGGAAGAATTCCCGTCGCGACCTGGGCAAAGGCGGTCGCCTGCGGGTCACTCAAGTGGACGACGGACGCACTCTCCGGCGGCAGGATCTCCTGAAACTCCGAGACGGGATCGCCCACGTTGACGGTCACGACGGTCACTCCCGCCTCGCCGTAACGCGGCTCGAACTCGTACAGCAAACGCCGAATCTGGTCGACACTCATGGGTTGTTCCCGGTTCCAAAACACCACGACGGTTAGTCGTGGCCCAAGGTGCTGGGCGAGAGTGGTCGGCTGTCCGTCCAGGGTCTGCAGGTCCAGGTCGGGAAACGTTTCGCCGAGTTGGACACGACAGGTGGCCCGGTGCTCGTCGCTCATCACGACCTCGGGCGCGACGATCTCGGTCCCCAATTCGTCGTCGGCGAAATACGATTTGACAACGGGCTTCGAGACGGTGAGGGGCGCGTCGGCGGCGGGCTCCTTGACTTCGACCTGAGCGGCAGGGGGGGCAACGTGTGGTGGTGGTGGTGGAGCAGCGGAACGCGGCGGTGCGTTCGGATCCGGCTGACAACCCACGGTCAGCGCGATCCAGCCGAGCCAGGCCCCGCATCGGATGCCGTGCGTGCAACGTTCCCTACAACTGCGAGTCATGGTGACATCTCCTTTGTCAGCGGAATCTTGTTCGCTCGGCGTCCCGGCAGAAAAATGCCGGGAATTCGGGTCCGCGGGATAGGTTACTTTTCGTGGACGGTTCCCACGCGAATCCCCAGCTCGTGTAATTGGCGACGCTCGACGCCGCTGGGCGCGCCGGTCATCAGGTCGGTCGCCCGTTGCGTCTTCGGGAACGCGATGCAATCTCGGATGCTGTCGAGTTTGTTGAACAGCATCACGATCCGATCGATCCCCAAGGCAATTCCGCCGTGGGGCGGCGCGCCGAGTCGGAGGGCATCCAGCAGGAATCCGAACCGCTCGCGGGCCGACTCGGGGTCCATCCCGAGCAGTCCGAAGACCTTGGACTGCGTTTGACTGTCGTGAATTCGGATCGTGCCGCCACCCGCCTCGGACCCGTTGATGACCAGGTCGTACGCCTGAGCTCGGATCGCTGCCGGGTCGGTGTCCAGCAGCGGCAGATCTTGAGGTCGAGGGGCCGTGAAGGGATGATGCATGGCCACCCACCGCTGCTCCTCGGCGTCATGCTCGAACATCGGAAACTCGATCACCCAAGAGAAGCTCATTTGCTGGGGATCGTACAGCTTCAGTTCCGCGGCCAGTCGGCGGCGGAGTCCGTTCAACACGCGGCAAGTGATCTCCCACGAGTCGGCGGAGAGCAGCAGGAAATCACCCGGCTCGGCCCCCAAACGTGCCGCGAACTTGGCCAACAGGCCATCGCTAAAATTCTTGGCGATCGGCGAATTGAGTTTGCCGTCGGTGTCCACTTTGAACCAGGCCAGTCCTTTGGCACTGAAGTCCTGCTTGACGTATTCGGTCAATTGGTCGATGTCTTTCCGCGAGTAACGATCCGCGGCTCCCTTGGCGTTGATCGCCCGAACTCGACCGCCGCTTTCCACCACTCCGCGGAAGACCCGAAATTCCGCCTCCGCGGCCAGGTCCGAGCAGTCGACCAGCTCCATGCCGTACCGCAAGTCCGGCGCATCATGCCCGTACCGTTCCATCGATTCGTCGTAGGTCATGCGGGGCAGGGGCAGCGACAATTCGATTCCGAGCAGGTCCTTGGCCAGGCGGACCATCAGCCCGTCGATCATGCCGATCACGTCGTCCATCTCGCAGAACGACATCTCCATGTCCAACTGCGTGAACTCGGGTTGACGATCCGCTCGCAGGTCTTCGTCTCGGAAGCAGCGCGCGACCTGCACGTAGCGGTCGTAGCCGGCGATCATCAGAATCTGCTTGTACAACTGAGGAGATTGCGGAAGGGCGTAAAACGCACCGGGCCAGACGCGGCTGGGGACAAGGTAGTCGCGTGCTCCTTCCGGCGTGCTGCGGCCGAGAATCGGCGTCTCCACGTCAATGAAATCGTGCTTCTCGAAGTAGTCGCGCATCGCCTTGATGATGCGGCTGCGGGTGAGTAGCGTTCGCTGCATCGCGGGTCGCCGCAGATCGAGATAGCGATGTCGCAAGCGAAGGTCCTCCCCCGGCAGATCCTGCTGAGCGGGGATGAAGGGCGGGTTTTGGCATTTGTTGAGGACCGTCAGCTCGTGGCTGCGAACCTCGATCTCGCCCGTGGCCAGCTTGGGATTGATGGTCCCGGCGGGGCGGGGTGCGACGTGCCCCGTGACGGAGATCACATCCTCGCTGCGCAAGAGGCGAGCGGCGGCCAATCGAGCCTCACCGGCGTCGGGGTCGAACACGACTTGCGTCTTGCCGTAACGGTCTCGGAGATCCACGAAAATCGTTCCGCCGTGGTCGCGATAGCTGTCGACCCAGCCGCAAAGCGTCACCGATTGTGCTTCGTGGCTCGCCCGTAGCTCGCCGCAGGTATGGGTCCGAAACAAGATGGAAATCCTCAGGATAGGTGGCGGCGTCGATCTCGGGCCGAGACATTGGCGGGACGGAAACTCAAGATTTTACTTCGTTTTCGAGCTCGCGGTAGCGCAATCGCGGAGCGGCTTGGTGGAAATCGGTGAAATCCGCGCGCGGGCCCGCAGCGTGAAGTCCCCGAGCGGCGTCGCTGGCAAACTGGGCGAGACCGGTAACGTCAGGGCGTCGGCGCGCTCCCGGCCGCGAGAATCTGCTCGACGACGTCCTCGGCAGGTTGTTCCGCCGAGCGGGAAATCCAGCGGCATTCGCTGAGACTTCGGAACCAGGTGAGTTGGCGTTTGGCGAACTGCCGAGTGCGGGTCCGGGTGGCCTGCATGGCCTGTTCCCGCGAGAGATCGCCGGCCAGTTCGGCGATCGCTTCCTGGTATCCGACGGCCTGACGGGCGGTTCGGCTGAGCGTTCCGAAGCGTGCCAGCAGACCCCGGACCTCGTCGACCAGGCCCGCCTCGAACATCCGCGTCACCCGCTCATCGATTCGCTCATGCAGGACCGGACGTGGCCAGTCCAGGACGAAAACCCGGCAGGCATCCGCCGGCGACCCCTCGTCGAACTGGAGCTGAAGGTGGCTGATGGGCTGGCCGGTGGTTCGATAGACCTCCAAGGCCCGCACGATTCGCCGAACGTCGTGGGGGTGGAGTTTGGCGGCCGAGAGCGGGTCCACCAGCTGCAGGCGGCGATGAAGGGCCTCGATCCCCACGCGCTCGGCCTCCTGCGTCACCTCCCGCCGAAACGCCTCGTCGGCAGGTGGTCCTTCAAACATCCCGCGCAGCAGGGCTTTGAGGTAGAGCGGTGTTCCGCCCACGAACAGGACACCGCGTCCCCGGCCGCGAATCTCGCGGATCGTCTCGGCCGAGGCGGCCAGGTAGTCCGAGACGCTGAACAGTTCCGCCGGATCGCGGATGTCGACCAGATGGTGCGGAATCCGGGACTGGTCCTCGCGCGACGGTTTGGCGGTGCCGATGTCCATGCCTCGATAAATCGACATCGAGTCCATGGCGATGATCTCGGCGTCCAGTCGGGCGGCCAATTCCAGGCCGATCGCCGTCTTGCCACTCGCGGTCGGTCCGGTCAGGAACCAGCAGTCCAGGGCCCGAAAAGGCTCGTTCATTGGGCTCGCATTACGCCATCAAGTAAGGGAAGGGGACGCGCTGTTCCCGAAGCGAGGCGGGTGATCTACGATAGAGGTCCGTCGGGTTGCTTCGGAGTTCGACGTGTGGATTGTGATGGTTGCGTGCAGGCTTGAGAAGAGGACGGGACGCGGATGTCGCCACCCAGTGAAGTGTTTGAGCAGTTGATGGCCGTGATCGAACAACGTCGCGACTCGCCTCCCGCCCGTTCGTATACGACGTCGCTGCTGCAAGGCGGTGTCGAAAAGATCGGGCGCAAGATTCTGGAGGAGGCGGCCGAGGTCGTGGCGGCGGCGGGCGAGCCGGCGGGCGAGGCACAACGCGCCCAGGTCGTTTACGAGTCCGGAGATTTGCTGTACCACCTCTTCGTCCTGCTCGGCCACCAACGAATCCCGCTCGCCGAAGTCAGTGACGAACTGGCGCGGCGATTTGGCACGAGCGGCCTTGACGAGAAAGCGTCACGCACCCCGCACTGATCATCGACCCCCATGCAGGTCGATCCTGCGAGTGAAGCCCCGTGACGTTCCAGATCGCCGTGACATTCCCGCGCACGGTGAGAATCCAGACCACGGTGCGATTCCAGACCACGGTGCGATTCCAGACCAAGGAAATAAGCTATGCGGAATTTGCGCATCGGCGTGCCCAGCAAGGGACGCTTGAGCGAACTGGCGGCCGAACTGTTGGCACAGGCGGGCTTGAGCTTCCGGCGTCAGGACCGAAGCCTCTTCGCACGCGTGCGAGAGGTCCCGATCGACATCACGTTCTTGCGAACCGACGATATCCCCGTGCTCTGTGCCGAGGGCGCGATTGACATGGGGATCACCGGCAGTGATCTCGTTTCCGAAAGTCAGGTCGAGGTCGAGAGCCGGCTGGAACTGGGCGTTGGAAAATGTCGACTCGCGATATGTGTCCCCGAGGACAGCGGAATTGAGCGGGTCGAACAACTGAGTGGTTCACGCGTCGCGACGACGTTTCCGCGGACCACCGAACAGTACCTGCGCGCTCACCGCACCGAAGTGCATCTTGTTCGACTCTCAGGCTCCGTGGAAATCATGGTGACGCTGGGCGTGGCCGATGCCATCGTGGATCTGGTCGAAACCGGCAGCACGCTGGCCGCGAACCGCCTCCGCGTGATCGACGAAATCGGTCACTATCAAACCGTCCTGATTCAGCACAAGTCGCAGCTGTGCGACGAGCACGCCGCCCTGGCCGCGCGTGTGGTGCGGCGACTGGAGGGAGTCGTGATCGCGCGTGCCTACTCGCTGCTCGAATACAATATTCCTCGCAGCCGTCTGGCAGAGGCAGAGCAGATCACTCCGGGGTTTAATTCGCCCACCGTCAACTCGCTGGAGAACGAGGCCTGGTGTGCGGTTCGCGTCATGGTCCGCCAGAAGGACGTGATCGATTGCATGGAGCGACTTGAGGCGATCGGCGCGTCCGCCATCCTCGAAACGAAAATCTCGAATTGCCGGCTCTAGGATCTCGGACCCCGTCCATCACTCGCTCGTCATGCCCACCGTTGGCGGCCGCTGTGCCAGCCGGTCGAGAGCCGCTTGGTGGATTTCACGCGTCAGATTGGCAAACTCCTCCCGGACTTGCGGCTGGACGTTGTCCAGCCGCCGCGCCAGTCGCTGCATCCCCGGGCCGTTCTCTTCGCTCGTCCGTGAAATCCGCTCCAGGAATTGAGTCGACTGAACAAAATTCAGATCGGCGGACTTGCCGAGCAGCGGGTGAAGCGTTCGCGTGACCGCCTCCACCGCCATGTTGTCGACCTGCAAGAAGACGTCCATCCGATTGGTGACCTGCCACCGCGCGTCGTCCTTCTGTTCGTAGTTCGACTTGAGCAGCAGGACGCAGCGACCCTTCAGCGTTTGACGAAACAGAGGACCCTCGTACTGACCCTCGCAATACAAAAGATGCGTGTTGTGATCGCCGTAAACGAGCTCGACTTTCGTCACTGTCCCGACGCCGTCGTCGGCGTTCATCACAAAGGGGCTGATCCGCTCCGCGTCGACTTTCGTGATTCCCATCAATTGCCAGATGTTGACGACCACTTCCGGATACCGGACAAGAAAACGATATATCTGAGGGTCGCAATCGACCACATTGACCGGCATCCGCCGGAACAGACTCGGCTTGATAACCACACTCTCAATTCGCTTGCGCGCGTCGGGTGTAAGCTGATCAAGCGGCAGCTCTTGCAATGCCTGCTCGCGATCATCGCGGCTGGTGGAGGCTTTCGTCACCGTCGCGGCTGAGAGAGCCGCTGGCAAAATGAACAGCAACACGACCGCCCACCGACCGGGCCGTCCGGACGCGACTGGCGGTGTCTTGCCTAAGCCCAGGCGGACCTGGATCGCCGCTCCTTGCGAGCTAACACGTCGTCCCATAACGTCCCCCCCACTTAGCTACCAGACGAGGACCGTGGCCAAGTTTGCCGGTCCTACTGGTAATTCGGTTCAGGGATGGCTAAGGGGACAGTTTAATTTTTGACTCTCGGTGAGCGTCGGCCGATCCGCTTTCGGGAAGCTCGATCGACGTCAATAGCGCATCCGGGTCGACGGCTGCGGCTGCTCGAGCAGGACCACGCGCTCGGCCAACAGATGCTGCGCGTCACGCGGCGTGCGTTGCGTGAGACGACCGACAATGCCCACGCGCCGGCGCTGGTACCGATGCAGGTTCATGCCGGGGCTCGGCGTGACAAAGGAAACGATTCGACCGTCGGCGTCCGTCAGCGCGAACCGCGGGATGTCTTGTCGCGAAGTGATCACGGGCACCAGCCAGCCCATTCCGGTGTAATTGGAAGCGACGGCGGGTGTCATCTGAGGTGGCGCAGGCGGCGCCAGCATCAGGGCCCCAGAGTCTTCCGTTTCGACACTCGGTCCAGCGGCCACGATTTGCGACAAGGAGATTGGATCGCCCAGGTTTTCCTCCGAGGCGCTGGCCAGGTCGTAATGGCGTTGCTGAAGCACGATGAACTGGTCGATGCGCTGGGCCAGCGTCTTGGCTTGTCGATAAGCGGTTGCGTCTTGCGTCGCCGCCAGAATTTGCGCAGTTCGGTCGCGCACTTCGGTCAAATCCCAGACCTCGATGGGGCGCGTCACGATGCGCGACAAAGTCAACTCCAGGTCGGCCAGCCGCTGCGAAGGCGCCGGCAACGAACTCGCCTCCGTTTCAAGGGCGGGTTGCGGGTCGGAGGCCGTCTGGCGGGATGAAACGACCGTCCAGGTTCCCTCGGGCGAGTCGACCGCCGCGGGTCGACTGGCGGGCGAGGTGCCCTCTTCACTGGCAGAGGATTCGTAGGAAACCGTCTGCACCGCCGAGCTTGGACTCGGCGCGGGGATCGGCTCGGTCACCATCTGGCCCTGCAAGCTGCGTAGCGGCTTGAGCGGCAACGAGGTCTTCGCCGTGGCCTCGACCGGACCGGCTTCCTCCGAAGCGTCGTCGTCGACCTGATTCGTGGCAACCGCCGGCTGCTCGGCGTGGGGTTGGGGCGTGGATGTCATCGGAAGTACCGGACTCGCGGTGGGTGTCGGGCTGGCGTTGGGCGTCACCGGAAGCCCTGCTGGCGGCGTGAAGGCCAGGTCCTGTTGGCGAATCCAGCGAAATTCACCGGCGGGGGCGCGACCTTGTACCATCGCTTGCCGCTCGAGCCCAATTGGATTGGATTGCCGAGCGTTTGCAGCGGCTCGCCCAACTCAAGCGTGATGTAGGCGACGTTGGACTTGGAGCTCAAACGCGACCCGACGCGTGTCGTCACGCCGGTCGCGATCGTTTTCACGATCCTCGGAATTCCCGTCGGTCGGACGCTATCGAAGGGAACGTAGCTGAAGCTACCCTCGGGAGGTCGAATGGAGCACCATCCTTGCGGAGTGATGCGATAGACCTCGACTTCTGTCCCCTCGGCCAGTCGCTCGGTTTCATAGAACTCGGATCCCGGGCCGCTGCGCACGGCTGCTTGCGAAACCTGAACGACAGCCGGTTGCGGTACGTCATCAGCGAGTACGTGGGCCTGGAGCGACAGGCAGGCCAGGAGCTGGATGGCACAACTGCGCATGCTTGAACTCGTTTTGTTTTCAGGAGGCCGTGGAAACCGTTCGGTGCTGAGATCAGCAGCGAGGCGAAACGCGGGGCGTATTTAGACGATCCGATCACCGCGATCAAGTGCAATCATCCGACCCTGAATGCTACGACGATGCGCTGATACCAACGGTCTGACATCATGCACACCCGCGTCGCTGGTGATGCTGCTGGCAGCGACCTAAGCGAGCGACGTTTTGCGCTTGGTTGGATTGCAGCGATCTGGCTGACCACCATTTGAACTTGAGCTCGCGAAGTTCCGGATCCGACCCAACACGGGTGTTGGAGACCGGCTGCTTTGGTCGATACCCCGTCTTGTAGTAACGCTGGGCGTTCAACGATGGAATCGCGGGAGCTTCACCCGCGTCGTGTTCAGGAGGTGACTCGCAGTGTCCGAAGATATCAATGTCGTCGCTCTTATTAAGGGATCCGAGCGTTACATCTTCCTGTACGACGACGAGAATCGATCGCGAACCCTGCGAGTTCTCGGGCGCTACGCCTCAAGCCCTGAGCTGAGCTTTAGCTGGTATGATGCGGCCGTGCTCAGCCAGAAGATTCGACGACAGGCTCGTGATTCGAACCCGGTCCACAATCGAGTCTTCGTGCCCGGCAAACGCGACGAGACCAACAACAGCTAGTGCTGTGTGACAGCTTGATCTTGGGGTGCGTGGGGACCTGACCCCTTTTCCCAACCCGGTCGCGGCGCGGTGGAAAGTTGCGAAGGCTGCCAGGCTCAGCACTCGGATTGGTCCCCGAAGCGTGCGGACCCCGTCCGGACAAAACTGACGGTTGGCAAACCGACTTACCCTGCTCCAAAGGGTCAACCCCCTTTTGAGACGAAGCGCAGCATGAGAACCGCGGTCGATCGCTTTCTTCGCTACCTGGTTGTCGAGCGGAACGCGTCTGCCCTGACAATCAAAAGCTACCGCGAGGACTTGACGGCACTGCTGGACTACCTGGAACTGGACGACGGGCAGCATCCCGAGTTGGCGTCGCTGTCACCGGTGCACTTGCGACAGTACGTTGCGGCATTGCACGACGCCGATTATGCGAAAGCCTCCATCGCCCGACGCCTCGCCTCGCTGCGCAGCTTTTTTCGCTTCGCCCAGCGCGAAGGGCTGGTTGAGCAAAACCCGGCGAAACCGCTCCGAAATCCCCGCACCGGCCGCCACCTCCCGCATTTTCTCAGCAGCGAGGAGATTCAGCAGTTGCTCAGCGCGCCGCCTGCCTCCGAATACCTCGGGCGACGCGACCGTGCCATTCTGGAAACGATGTATTCTGCCGGACTGCGTGTCAGCGAGACGGTTGGCCTGAACGACGAGGACCTCGATCTCGTCGAAGGCGTCGCTCGCATCCGAGGCAAGGGGCGTCGCGAGCGACTGGCGCCGGTGGGCTCGTACGCTCGTCGTGCGCTGCGGGCGTGGTGCGATGTCCGTCAATTGGCGGCTGAGCCAACTCCGGGGCCGCGCTCGCCCGTCTTTGTCAACAAGTTTGGCAAACGCTTGACGACGCGGAGCGTTGCCCGAATGCTCGAAAAATACCTTAAGCAAACGGGCCTCGACCTGCGCACTTCCCCGCACACGCTGCGGCACAGCTTTGCCACGCATCTGCTCAACCACGGAGCGGATATCCGAAGTGTGCAAGAGATGCTGGGGCACAAGAGTCTGCAGACCACACAGATCTACACTCATGTCAACACGGCCGGGTTGCGTACGGCGTACGAGAAAGCTCATCCTCGTGCCGCGGCACCGCCGTCGCCGGATTCCAAGCCTGCAGGGCCGAAGGATCGGCAGCGCTCACCAGACGCCGCGAAGAAAGGCGGATTTTCGACCTGAAACAGGCCGCGCGCCTCACAGGCCGCTGCTCAAGCCCCAAGAGTTGAGATGGTCGGGGGCCCGCCTGAGGGCCTCTGCTTGGCGTCTTGCGGGCCGCTCCGCCTGTTCGAATTGGCGAACGAGCGAATTAGCTTTCGACCATTTTCCGGCGAACCGCCCACACCGCGGCTTGAGTGCGATCGGTCGCGTCGATTTTGCGGAGAATGTTCTGGACATGCTCCTTGACCGTCTCGACGCTGATTTTCAGCGAGAGGCCGATTTCGTGATTGCTGAGACCCAGCGCGATGTGGCGCAGAACCTGCGTCTCTCGGTTCGTCAAAGGCAGCCCCGCATCGGTCTCGTCCCGCCGCTTGGACATTAATCTGCGAATTCGCCCAAACAACTGCTCCTCCGGTACCGCCTCGCCTGATACGGCCCGGTCAATCGCCTCGAGCAGATCCTCTCGCGAGCTGCCCTTGAGCAGGTAGTCGTCGGCCCCAAGGGCCACGGACCGAGCGACGTAGGTCGGATTGTCGTAAGTCGAGAGCATGATGATCTTGGTTCGCAGCGGCTGTTTCCGCAGCTTCGCCAGGGCATCGAGTCCCCCTGTGGCTCCCATCCGCACGTCAAGTAGGAGCACATCGGGCTGGTGGGTTAAGGTCGTTTCGACCGCCTCCTCGCCCGACTCGGCCTGGGCGACGACGACCACGTCCGAGTTCTCCAAGAGGCTCAAGATTCCCTGCCGGACGACGGCATGGTCGTCCGCGATCACAACTGACGTGGACATTCAGATGAGTCCTTAAAAGACGGAGGGGGCCGATTTGGCTACCATCAATTCTAGGGGATAACCCCCTCCGGAGGAGAGACAAAAAACACTCTTTTTCAGGTTGCACGAAGGGCAGCGGATGCTTCCCGAATCCTAATCGTTCTCATTGTTACGACAGTCTCCATCATTGCTATGGAGCGGTTTACCCCAATTCGAGCAATGTTTGGTCCGTCAAATGAGGTCGCTTGACCATGGATCGGCAGTTGGGCGGCGTTTTGACTGTGGATTTTTGGTGACGTAAATAACTGACAACACAATCGGTGGACTTATGTGTCCTGCGGTCAACGTACACTCCAGGGCGGCAAGGACGCTTCGGTCGAATTTTCCAGACTTTCTACTTCTCCGACTCGTCTTTCTTGGCACGCAAATCGGTAACGCCGAACAGAGCCCTCACTTATGAACGACGCTGCAATCCTCTTGGTCGACGACGACCGACAAGTGCTCGATTCCATGTCTGCCTGGCTACGCGAACAAGGGTACGCGGTCCAGACGGCCGCGAGTTGCGCGAGGGCATCGAGCAGGTCGATCGACAGGCGTTCGACCTGGTGCTGGCGGATATTCGGCTTCGAGACGGGGATGGATTTGATCTTTTGCAGCACTGTTGCCGGACAAGGCCTCAGACATCCGTGATTCTCTTGACGGGATACGGGACGGTTGAAGTCGGCATCGAGGCCTTGAGGGCAGGTGCTTTTGATCTGTTAACTAAGCCACTTCTGGATCAGGAATTGGAAATGGCGATCGACCGCGCGCTGACCCAACGGCGGGTGGTCGAGGAAAACCGGAACCTCAAGCAGCAGCTGGAAAATCGCTTTGGACTTGAGAACATTGTCGGCCACGACCACCGCATGAAGCGGATCTTCGAGATGATTGACAGCGTGGCCGATACGCGAGCCACCATCTTAATTTCCGGCGAGAGCGGGACAGGCAAGTCGATGATCGCGCGGGCGATCCATCGCCGCAGCGAGCGGCGTGACAAATCGTTTGTGGAAGTGGCCTGCGGGGCGCTGCCGGAAACCTTGTTGGAAAGCGAACTATTCGGACACGTGGCCGGAGCCTTTACGGGAGCCACGGGGAACAAGGTCGGCAAGTTCACGCTGGCCGACGGGGGCACGATTTTTCTGGATGAGATCGGGACGGCCTCCACGGGGATGCAGGTCAAGCTGTTGCGAGTCCTGCAAGAGCTTGAATTCGAACCGGTCGGCGGAACCGAAACGAAGCATGTCGACGCGCGCGTGATTTTGGCGACCAACGAAGACCTCTCGCGCGCCGTTGAAGAGGGCCGATTTCGCCAGGACCTGTATTATCGAGTCAATGTCATCAACATCGAACTGCCGGCCTTGCGGGAACGACCTGCGGACGTGCCCTTGCTGGCGCAGCACTTTTTGCAAGAGGTCTGCGAAGAGGTCGGAAAGTCGGTCGAGGGTTTCACGCCGGAGGCGATCGCTGCGATGCAACGGTATGGCTGGCCTGGCAACGTGCGCGAGCTGCAGAATGTGGTGGAGCGGGCGGTGTTGCTTGGCCGCGGTCGCTCAGTCGGCGTCGAAGATCTGGCCTCCAACATTCGCTCGGTACCGACGTCTTCGATCCCGACGGCGGCCGGCCGGTCGCTGAAGGATGCCCTCGCGGGTCCCGAACGGCAGATCATTCTGGAGGTTCTGGAAGGCAACAACTGGAATCGCAACGCGACGGCCGAAGCGCTGGGCATCAACCGCACGACGCTCTACAAGAAGATGAAGCGGCTCGGGCTCGAAGACCCAATCCCCTCGCGCGCAGCGTTCTAATCAGCTGGTGATGATGCCGCGGGTCTGCCACTCTCTAGCGGGCCTGGCTCCTTGACCCTCTCGCGAGGGCAGTTCTATAATCCGACCTTTTCCTGCGGATCCTCTCTCCACCCAGGATGGCCGAAGTCATGAAGGTGCACGAATTTCAAGCAAAGAAGATCCTCCGCGATGCGGGCGTGGCGGTTCCGCGGGGGGTGGTGGCGAAGACTCCCGAGCAGGCTGCCGAGGCGTTCGATCAGCTGGGCGGGGCACTCGCCGTCGTCAAGGCTCAGATTCACGCGGGCGGTCGCGGTAAAGGCACAATCGCCGAGCACCCCGATCAGCGCGGCGTCCAACTCGTCCGCAGTCGCCAGGAGGCACAGGATGTCGCGAGCCGACTGCTTGGAAACCGGCTGGTCACGATTCAGACCGGACCGGAAGGACGGACGGTCCACCAAGTGCTGGTCGAAGAGGGCTGCGATATCGCGCGCGAGTTGTACCTCGGGATCGTGCTGGACCGCGCGGCGGCGAAGCCCGTCGTGATGGCGTCCCGCGAAGGTGGAGTGGAGATCGAAAAGGTCGCGGCGGAGACGCCCGAACTCATTTTCAAAGAGCACTTTACGCCCGATCGTGGCTTGGATGACTTTCAAGTTCGCAAGCTGTGCAGCAAGCTCAACTTGACCGGTCCCAGTGTCCGCTCCGCTCAGAAATTCATCCAAGGTCTTTGTCAGGTTTGTTCCGACATGGATGCGAGCTTGGCGGAGATCAACCCGCTGGTCGTGACTGCGGCAGGTGATCTCTTGGCGCTGGACGCCAAAATGACGTTCGACGACAACGCGGAATTCCGCCACCCCGAGCTACGCGAGCTGCGCGATCTGGCCGAGGAGGATCCGGCGGAAGTTCGGGCCGGAAAAGCCGGCTTGAGCTACGTCAAGCTGGAGGGCAACATCGGCTGTTTGGTCAACGGAGCCGGGCTGGCGATGAGCACCATGGACCTGATCAAGCTGCATGGTGGCGAGCCGGCCAACTTCCTGGATGTCGGTGGCGGCGCCAACGTCGAGCAGGTGACCGAAGCCTTCCGGATTCTGCTGGATGACAAGAACGTCAAGGCGGTGCTGGTCAACATCTTTGGCGGCATCATGCGCTGCACCACAATCGCCAACGCTTTGGTCGACGCCTACAAGACAGTTGGTTTTACGGTACCCCTTGTCGTGCGGCTGGAGGGAACCGAAGTCGAGCAAGGCCGAAAGATTATCGCCGACAGCGACGTGGATATTATCAGCGCTGAGGGCCTCACGGATGCCGCCAAGAAGGTTGTTGCAGCGGCAAAGGCATAAATTTTCCAACGCCGTGCAGTCACGGCATTCCATCCGGTGGCAATAAGATGAGTATTTTAGTCAACAAGCAGACGCGGGTGATCTGCCAGGGAATTACGGGCAAGGTCGGGGCGTT
Organism: uncultured Planctomycetales bacterium; assembly: GCA_963826795.1. Lineage (GTDB taxonomy): Bacteria > Planctomycetota > Planctomycetia > Pirellulales > Pirellulaceae > CAWGYT01. Next base: position 701,469 of record CAWGYT010000004.1, read on the forward strand.
TCATACACGCGGTTGCCGAGAATACGGCACGAAGATGGTCGGGGGCGTCACGCCCGGCAAGGGCGGGACAACGGCCGAAGACCTGCCCGTGTTCGATACCGTGGCCGAGGCCGTCGAGAAAACCGGGGCCGATGCGACGATGATTTTCGTGCCACCCGCTTTTACCGCCGATGCGATCCTTGAGGCCATCGACGCCGGAATCAAGACGATTGTGGCCGTCACCGAAGGGGTCCCGGCTCTGGATATGGTGTACGTCTACGATGTCGTCCGCCGCTCCGGTTCGCACTTGATCGGCCCGAATTGCCCCGGCGTGATCACGCCCGACGAGTGCAAGATTGGCATCATGCCCGGTTACATTCACAAGAAAGGACCGGTCGGCGTCATGAGTCGCAGCGGCACGCTGACCTACGAGGCGGTCTGGCAGCTGACCAGCCTCGGCCTCGGGCAGTCGACGTGCGTCGGGCTGGGGGGCGATCCGATCGTCGGCACGTCCTTTATCGACTTGTTTCGCATGTATCAGGACGACGGGGAAACCGAAGCCATCATGATGATGGGCGAAATCGGTGGAACGGCGGAGGAAGAGGCAGCTCGGTTCGTGAAAGAGCACGTGACCAAGCCTGTGGCGGCCTTCATCGCAGGACGCACCGCGCCGCCCGGTAAGCGGATGGGACACGCCGGTGCCATCATCTCCGGCGGGAAGGGCACGGCCGCGGAGAAAATCGCGGCCCTGCAGGACGCTGGAATCGAGATTGCCGAGAGCCCGGCCGATATGGGCGCGGCGATTCAGCGAGCCATGAAGCGAGCTGGGAAGTAAGCCATTGGCAGGGCCCTGCCTCAAACGGGCCTGGCGGCGGTCGACCGGTCGGAGTCCATCCGAATCAGTGGATTCCCAGATTTCGCTCGATTTCGCGAGCGCGTGCATCCACGCCAAACCCGCCGGGTATGCGGACGCGGGGACGCCACGGATCTGCCGCGGTCGCGGGCACCTCGTCCGCGTCCCTCGCCGGCTCCGTGCTGCGGTGCCAGCCAGCGCAGCCGGCGCTCAACAAGAGCGTGGTCAGAACCGCGGGCCACGTGAGCTGGTGGGAGCGAGCGAGCCGTTTCATGGGCGGTGTCTTGCAGCAGTTCCACGGAGACCGGGCAGGGAGTAAGTCACGATTCGCACTTGATTCCCCCCGGAGGTCGCTTTGCGTCGCTTGCCGATTTGCCGATGCCTCAAGGCGGCGGATTGTGGCGGACGGCGGCCGGCTTGTCCAGGCCATTTCGGCGACGAAAATCGAGACGGCGGCCGCCCTCGGTGGGCCTCACTTGCCGATGCAAAAGCGGCTGAAAATACGGTCCAGGATTTCGTCCGTATAGACCGCGCCGACCACCTGCCCCAATTCGTCCAGGGCCTCACGAATGTCGGCCGCGATCAGCTCGTGCCCTTGATCGACGCGCACCAAGTCCAGCGCTCTGGAGATCGCCTCTCGCGCCTGCTCAAGACTCGCCCGACAGCGCGTCGCGGTCGAGGCGACCAAGCTGGACTCCTCCGCGCTAAACTTGGCCTGTAAGCAAATTGCGAGCCGATTTCGGAAGCTGGCCAGTCCGTGCCCGTTCCGCCCACTCAACCGCAGCAATTCCAGCCGCCGCGGGGCGTCACCGCTGCGGCGACCGTCGACCCGCAGCTGAACGGCGAACTCGTCCAGCCGCTCGACCTTCGCGGTCGGGGGAAGCGACTCCAGGAAGCGAGTGACGTCGCCCAAGTCGGCCTTCGTCAGCACGATCAGGTCGGGGCCAGGCTCCGCCGTCATTTCTTGCCAGTCCCAAACTTCGAATGCCGAGCTGCCGTCCAGACACAGGACCACCAGATCCGCCTCGGCGTGAACCCGATTCGCCAGCCGCTGGGCGGACTGGTCCACCGCCAGGGGCAGGCACTCGTCAATCCCTGCCGTATCGATGATGCGGCACGCTTGATCGGCCAGGCCAAGCGGTCCTTCCAGGTAGTCGCGGGTCGTACCGGGGATGGTCGACACGAGGGCGCCGTCGCCACCGACGAGGGCGTTCCAGAGGGTACTCTTGCCGACGTTCGGGCGCCCCGCAGCACGACGCGCGGTGCCGACTCGGACCGCTGCCGGGTCCGAATCTGGAGGACGAGTTCCGTGAGCGACTGCTCGGCCGAGGTCAATTGGCGGGCGATTTCCGCCGAGCTGACGAACTGGATATCCTCCTCAACGAAGTCCAATCCCGCTTCGATGTCCGCGATCAGATTCAACAGCTGAGATCGGAGCTGATTGAGCTGGCCGGAGAGACCCCCGGCCAATTGATTGAGCGCCCGCTGCAAGTGACGCTGGTCTTTGGCATCAATCACCGCCAGCACCGCCTCGGCCTGAGGCAGGTCCAGTCGTCCGGCCAGAAAGGCGCGAAGCGTGAACTCGCCGGGATGCGCCAGCCGGGCCGCGGTCGCGCAGACTTGTCGCAGGACCCGTTGCAGGATCGGCGGCGATCCCGGCAGGTGCAATTCCGCGGTCGGCTGGCGCGGATAGCTGCGCGACGTGGGCCAGAGATAGAGTTGGCAATCGATCTGTCTGCCCGATTCGTCCAACTGCCATTTCCCAGGCCAGCATTGGGCGCGCGCCGAGTCCAGGTCGAGCGAGCCATTGAAATGTCGGGTAAGGCAATCGACAGTACGCGGCCCCGCCACACGCACAATCCCCCGCTCGGAGCCGCCCGGGGCGCTGGCAATCGCGGCGATCGTATCGGCAACGTCGTACACAGCGGTCCGTGTCCGTGGCGGGGACAGAATCAGCGACGCTTCGACTTGGGACGCTTGCGAGCTCCCGCCGAGCCGTTGCCGCCCGAGGGCTTTTTGGTAAACAGCCCGGACGAGGCGGCGGAGCTTCCCGGAGCCGCGGGCTTGGCTTTCGGCAGCAACTTCCGCTCGGCCAATCCCCAAGCGCTGGAGGTGATGAAGTACAGGCAAAGTCCGGCGGGAACGCGGAAGAACATGAGGGCGAAAAACAGCATCATGAACTTCATCATCCGCTGCTGCATTTCCTGCTGTTCATCCGTTGGCGGCGGCGTGAACATTTTCTGGTGGACCATCATGAAGGCGACGGAAATCAGCGGCAGGATATTCAGATAGGGGCCGAGCCAACCGGTCCGACTGGCGAGCATGGCCGGCATGAACGATTCCCAGTTCAGCAACTGGTCCGGGCCGGCCAGGTTCGAACACCAGCGAAGTCCGGGAATTAACGCGGCCTGACGCAGTTCGATGTCGACGCTCAGCGCTCGATACAGTCCGATGAAGATCGGCAGCTGAAAAAACATGGGCAAGCAACCCGCCAGCGGATTGTAGTTGTTTTTCTGAAACAGTTCCCGCTGAGCCGCCGCCCGCTTTTCCATGTCGTTCTTGTACTGCTCGGCGATCCGCCGCATTTCCGGTGCCAGCTCTTGCATCTTCTGAGCGTTGCGGACTTGCTGCATTCCCAACGGGATACATGCAGCCGCGCACCAGCACGGTCAGCAGGATGATCGCGATGCCGTAGTTGCGAAAGACGGCGTGAAAGGCATGCAGAATCCACTCAAGGGCTTCGCGATGATCGGGAACCAGCCATAGGTGATGCATTCGCCCATGTTGTATTGGCTGAGTACGTCGGGCTGCTTCGGACCGGCGAAAATCCGAAAATCCTGCTTGAATTCGCCGCCTGGCGGAATCGATTGGCTGACGCTGATTAGCCGAAAGGAGACATCCGTGCGAGACGGCTTGACTTCGTCCTTCGGCGCGACGGGCAGGGCCAGCGCATACTCAAACCGATGGGCATTTGCAGTTTCGGCTGCTTCGCCCGCCGCGGTCGACTCGCCGTCCAGGGACACCGGTCCCAGCAGTGCCGAGGCAAAGTACTGCGCGTCCACGCCGACGTACTGCAGCCCGAATACGCTCCCTTCGCTGAACATCGGGGTCGCCGGCGTCTGCGGATACTCCTGCATCCGCTCGACAAGCTTGGGGTTCGTAAACAACTTGTGCGTCCCATCGGCCGCCTTGCAAATCACGTCTCTCACACCGGCGCCGCCAAAACGCGTGGGATGCGTCTTGTAGGTGTACCACCAACCCTCGAGCGGCAGGCCGGTTGGACCCTGTTGCTGGTAGGCCAGCGTGATGGGTTCACCCGCGGCGGCCTCATTCCGGAAGCTGACCCGATAATCCAAGTGATATCCAGCAGCGTCTGCCGCGTTCGGATCGGGCGTCGCCAGCGAGAACCGTTTGATGACCCGCAGCGGACCGGCGATCCCGAACGGCTCGAGCTGCTTTCCTGAGAGCACAAAGTGAAATTCGACCACCGGAGCATCCTCGCCGTCCGGACGATGAACCTCCCAATTGGCCGTCTTCAGTTCGGACAACGCGGCCAGTCCATCTTCCCATTCGTCGGCCTTTTGCGAGCCGAGCTGTTGGAGCGTCAGCAGGTAGGAAAACGGGTGCAGCGGGTCGGTGGCCGTTGGGTCGAGCGGTTCCGGGCGAATCACTTCCAGAGGTCGTTGAGCGAGCACCGCGGTGTAAGTCAGGGACTGGATTTCGGAGCTGACAGGGCGCCGCACGATGAGGGTCACCTCCTGACCCGGCTGGGTCTTGGCCATCCATTGGTGGAAGTCGAGGCGCGACTCGAGCACGACGTCGCCCAACTGGTGGATCACGTCGCCTGGCCGAAGTCCGAGGGGGATCTCCGCGGTCGCCCCCACCGCTCGGGCGGCTGGCGTCCCGTCGCCGACGGCACCGATTCGGAGCCCAGCGGGCGTATCCTGTAACGCCAAGTAACCCAAATAGCCGTGGTGGTCATCCAAATCCGTATAGCGACGATCATTCAGGGCCAGGCACTCGATCGCCGCGCCGCGATTGGTAAACCAGACGAGCAGCTTTTCCGGCCGCTCGGGGTCGAGCGAGCCGAGCGTGGCCCACATGGGCTCGACCGCGGCCGCTCCGGCCTGGGCACCGGCCTCGGCATCCGCGGCGGACATCTCGTCCGGGGTCACTTCGGCCGCGACCGTCGAGGGCTCCGCTGCGTTCTCGCCAGGTGTTTCGCGACCGGCGTCGCCACGGTCCGGGGAGCCTTCCTCCGCCCCCGTCGGTGGCTCGATGGCGTCCGGATCGTCAGCTTGGGCCAACGGAGCTTCCGCATCGGCGCCGTCGGCGCCCGGTGCACCGTCGGCGATCGCCGCGGGATCGTCCGGGACCGGCGGATTCAGACGCGTCATGACGGTCTGATAGCCCACCAGAATCACCATTGACGAGACGATAAAGACGACGAATCTCTTTTCCACTTTGACTCGCTTTCATGGGACCAAAGACCCGGGTTGGACCGGCCGCGACCTCCGGCGGTAGGTCGCGCCGTGCGACTAACGACCTTCTCGCAGACGGTCCCCGAGGAAATTGTCGAGTTCCGCGAATCGCATGGACCTTCGCGATCGGTTGTCTCCAGCGGATAGGCGAACTCGACGGAACGTTATCTTTCGGCCTTCTTGGATGACATACGACGCCTGGGGATTTCCATCGCGGGGCTGCCCCACACTGCCGACGTTGATCATCGCCTTTTCGTCGGGCAACTTCGAATTCGAACCGGACTTCGGAGGGGCGTCAGAAACTGACCACTTTCGGTGAACATCGCCCGGGACGTGCGTGTGACCCTGAAAGCAATATCGCCGAATCACGCTGAATATTCGCTGCAATTTTCCCGGGTTGTGAACGTCTTCGGGAAAGACATACTCCATCAGCGGATTGCGGGCCGAACCGTGGACGAACGAGAAATCGGCCTCGTGATGCTGCCGCGGCAACTCGCAGAGAAACTTCCAGCGCGCGGCATTCTCCGGCGGTTTCGCCGGCCGCCTCCAATTGAGCTGCGGGTCCAAAAGATCGCTCGTTCGGCACCGCTGCTGAAGCCCTCCGGATCGAACAGCGCCGCTTGATCGTGGTTGCCCAGAACGCTCAATGCTCGAAGCCCCATCACCCGATCGATGCATTCGCAGGGGTTGGGACCGTAACCGACGATGTCGCCCAGGCAATAAACCGTCCAGATGCCCTGGCTGCGGATGTCGTCCAGGACAGCGTCCACGGCCTCGAGATTTCCGTGAATGTCGCTGATGATCGCCCGCTTTTCCACCGCTCGTTCTTTGCCCTTTCGTGGCCAGCCGAAGGTCGCTGCCAATCGTGAGGTCGCTGCGCGACGTCGGCCAGGCCAGCCTAAGGCGACCCCCGCTTCCGCTCGAGCTTCTCGCGCCGCCAGCCGGACAGCTGTAACCCATCAACTTATCCGGCTCGGCCGCGATTGACGAGTCCAGTTTGGCCAGACTTGCGGGCCGAAACCAGCCGCATGCGTCTGGGAGGCACGTTATCGGCCTTCACGCAACCGATCGCCCAGCATGTTGTCCAGGTCCGGTTCGCGGTAGATCTTGCGAATCGTCTCGGCCACGTCGTATTCCAGCCGCCGAAAGGAGATCAGATTCGTCCGTCAGAATGGCGTAGCACGCACGGGGATCGCCGTCGCGCGGCTGCCCCACACTGCCGACGTTGACCATCATCTTGTCGTCCGTCAATTCGATACTCGTAGTCGAATTCTTCCGGGCTCAGAAAGTCGCCGCTGGCCGTGAAGACCCCCGGGATGTGCGTGTGCCCCTGGAAACACTGCAGCTGAATCCGATCGAACAAGGCCTGCATCTTCCGCTGATTATAGACATCCTCGGGAAAGACATACTCGTTCGTCGGCTCGCGAGGCGAACCGTGCACGAACAGCCGCGTTCCTTCGTCACGTGCGCGGGGCAGTCTCCCCGAGGAAATCCCAGCGGGCGTTGATCTCGAGCCGCCGATCCCCCGTGTTCTAACTGTTCACGTGTCCAGTAGACGGCACGCAAGCGCGACGGGATTGAAGCCGTCCGGATCGAACATCGCCGCCTGATCGTGGTTGCCCAGAGATGCAGACCTGCAAACGGCGCACCAGGTCCAGACACTCGCGCGGGTTGGGGCCGTAGCCGATCACGTCCCCCAGGCAGTAGATCTCGTTGATCCCTTGCTGTCGAATGTCGTCCAACACCACGCGCAACGCTTCGAGATTGCTGTGCACGTCGCTGATCAAGGCGCGTTTCACCGTGTCGGACCTCGTTGGCCGAAGCCATAAAACGAGACGGCATCCAACGGAGCCGCTCCGCCATTGGATGCCAATGACATGGGCAGTCTAGGTTTCTGTCGACCTAAGGTCAAGAGTCGCAAGCCCTTGCTGATTGCGTTCTCGAATTGCTTTCGACGCCCGCTCGGCGATGCCAGATCCACGCCAGGATCGTCCCGGTCAACATGCAGGCGAAAGTGTACAGGGCGGTAGGAATTAAGGCGGCCGGACGGTCCCGGAACAGTTCGCTCGCCAAAACCGTTCCCAGCCCCGCGTTCTGCATTCCAATCTCCAGGATCAAGGCCCGCCGCATCGGCCGGTCGAGTCGCATCAGGCGGGCGGCCCCATAACCGGTGGCGTAGCCGGCCAGGTTCAGCGTGAGGGCCGCCGCCAAGATCCACCCGGTCGTCGCCGCCAGCCGCTCTCGGTTCGCATTGACCACCACCGCGACGATCCAGACAATCGCAATCGCCGCGACAACCTCCCCCACGCGGTCCGCGATTGCCACCCGATCGACTCGCAAACGGCCCAGCAGGTGACCCGCGACCACCGGCAGTAGGACCATCCACGCCAAGTCCCAAACCTGGCTGGCGAGCGAGGCCTGCATCTGTTCCCCGAGCGCGAATTTCAGGACCAAGGGCACGCAAAGCGGCGAGAGGCAGGTCGAAGCGGTCGTCAGGCTGAGTGAGTAGCTGGCGTTTCCCCCCGAGATCAACGTCAGCACATTCGACGCCATCGCCCCAGGAACGCAGCCCACCACGATGATCCCCAGTCGCAGGTCCGGTGCAAGAGGAAAGATCGACGCCACCAGCCAGGCAAGGAGGGGCATCGAAAGGTACTGAACCGCCGTCCCGCCCAGCACGAGCGGCCAGCGCCGGCCAAGTTGCCGCACTTCGTCGGACGGCAACAGCCAGCCCAGTGCAAACATGGGCACCACGAACAGGACCTTCAACCAGTCGCGCGACGCCTGGAAGGGATCCCAACCACTCTCGGGCCAACAAAATGCCACCAGCGAACCGCCTAGCAGCCAAGCAAGCAGCCATCGCTGAACCATCGAGAGTTCCCGGAAGTCCACCACGTTGGGCAGGGTCCGCCATCGCAATCGAGCTGGCTGAGTCCTCGTCCCCGCGGTCTAACGCCAAGCCACCGTATCGTCCGGATCGTCTGCGCGTGCAGGATCGACGGGATCGTACCACACCCGGTCTTCGATGTCCTGGGCAAAGATGGTTTCCACGGTCCGCGTGTCGGCGGGCGTCGATAAGTCGCAAGCACGCGGCAGCGTGGATTCGGCGAGGATCGATTCGTTCAGCTCGACGCGAGGTGTCTGGCAGCTGACGCGAGGTGTCTGGCCCGGCGGAACGTTTTGGCGTGACTGCCTCCGACCCGGCGGCGGCCAGCAACGCCTCGGACCAAATCGCAGTGGCGACCGGAGCCACCGTCGCCGCCGTCGTGTAGCTGCCGGCCTGAAAGGCGGCGACCAAATCCGAACTGTCGAACTCGCGGTCGCAATTCCAGTCGCCGCTGGCCCAACCCGAATTGAGAGCCACGTCATCCTCATATTCACCCGCGGCAAACACCTGGACCAGGTCGCTGGAGTCGAACCGTCCGTCCAGATTGGCATCGCCCACGGTCGTCTGCAGGATCGACGTAATCAGATATTCAACATCGGCTCCGTCGACGAAACCGTCTCGATTGTGGTCATACAGCGGATGGTTACCGCTTAGATTCGCCGCGAGGCACGTCTGGTCAATGTCCGATGCATCAACCACGCCGTCTCCGGTCACGTCCCCGGGCGTCCCGGTCATCCCGGGCGAGGGGACCCGTGCCTCCCAGGTGGAGGCGAAATCGCCGTAGCCGTTCAAATTGACGCGAGTCAGCGAAGGGCCATCCCCGTCGGGCTCGGTCGGCCAGGGCGAGTGGTCTCGGTAGATCACGCGATCCACCAGCACATAGCCCAGTCCCAGCTGCAGGATGTCCTCGGGGCGTTCCAGAATCAGCCGTTCGCCGTCGTCGTCCAACTGATCGGCGTTGGGATCTGACGCATCCGAATAGGGGCCCAGGAACGTGATTCGGCCCGAGATCCCGTAGTGGTCCACGAAATCAGCGGTCTTGTTCGGATCGGCCAGCGGGTCAAAGCCCAAGATCAGGATCGTTCCATCGGCAGGAATCACGGTCTCGTCGGGAAAGGTGAAATCGACCGCTTCCCGCAGACGCCATTGGCCGATGTTCAGCGGGACCGACGTTCGATTGTGGAGCTCGACGAATTCCAGCTCGTCAACGGACAGACGCGAGCCGAACGCGGGCTGTGGAGGATGGAATTGCAGCTCGCTGATCACGATCTCACCGATCAACGGGCCGCTGTTGGGATCTTCGAATGTCGGCGCGTCCATCGGAAACAGCTCACCCACGCCGTTGGGCCATCGGCCGAGCGTAATCCCGTTCTGCGTGGCGCCGTAACTCACGACGTCCACGAATCGCAGCGGTCGACCGGCGGCATTGGCTTCGATCAGAAACGCGTTGTCCGCTTCCTGGCCGCGAAAACTGAATCCCAGTTCGATCTCGTCGTAAACCCGGTAGTCGTTGACGGCCAGCACGGCATCGGGGCCCGAAATCCGATAGCGAAAGATGTTCGTGACCGAGTCGGTGAGATACCAGCCGGTCATGTCGACGGTCTGGCCCGTCCGATTGAAGAGCTCGATCGTGTCGACCTGCGGAAAATCCGTATGGGTCAGCAGCTCGTTGATCACGACTTCACCGGGAAAACCGACGCCTGCCGTGCCCGGACTGCCTCCGTATTCTGCACTGGCTCGCCACGACTTCGGATCGTTCAAATCGCCTCGCAGGTCGAGGACCTCCAGCGAACTTCCCATCCCATCGGCCAAGACGGGCCACTCGCCCCGGTCGAAGTACGTGAACCGCTGAACCACTTGCCCGTCCGGCCCGCGCAGGGTGAGCGTCTCGCCGGCGTTGTTCAGACTTTGACCAAATTCCCCCGCATCGCCGCCGTTTCCGTCGTTGCCGAGTGCGATCCGCACGTCCTCGCCGAATCGCGAACGAAAGTCCTTGCGATTCTTGACCACGACGAGTCGCTCGCCGGGATCGAGCACCTGAGAGGTGAACCGGAACGAAATACCTTCACTGAACTCGTAGCCTGCCAGATTCAGCGACGCGTCCCCGGCATTGGCCAGTTCGACAAACTCGAAGTCGTCGGGGTCCGCCTCGCGTTCACCGAACTGAACGAGTGGCGCGTGGGGGTGATAATTCAGTTCGGCAACTCGCAGGTCGCCGGCCAACAAGCAGCGCGGCTCAAGTGCCTCTCCGAGTTGTCGTTGCCCCGATCGGCAGCGTGAGCGCTTCATACGATGAGTTCGCAATGCATGGGCCTCGATTCTCCCTCGTTTCAATCTACCCACGCGGATCGCGCGAAGGCAAGGATTTCGTCGTCGCGCTGCGTGTTTCCGCCGGATGACGCGGCGTCTGGCGATCGATCGGGCGGCGGTTTCCGGCCGTGATTCACCCACCCCGGCGGCGGAAGCAGCGATAGCAGTTCTGGCGACACCTTGATGGCAGACGGCCGTCGTTTCGGTGGCGTATTGGAGTCCTTTCGCGAGCGGTGCCCGATTGCCAGGATCCCATCCGGATTGGCATTTTCTCAGTGATCGGAATTCGCTACAACCTGCGTCTCCTTCGACCCAGACACGGATGAACATGTCCAACTCCTCGCAATCGCAGCTGATCGCTCTCTACCGCCTCATGTATTTGACGCGCCAGATCGATCGTGTCGAACATGAAATCACCAGTCGTGGCGAAGCCTTTTTTCAGCTTTCCGGAGGCGGGCACGAAGCGGCCGCTGCGGTGGCCGAATTTCTGACGCCGGACGATTGGCTCCATTGCCACTATCGCTCGCGAGCCCTCCTGCTTGCCCGCGGCATTGCCCCCCGGCAGTTCTTCGACAATCTGCTGTGCAACCAGCGATCGTCTTCGCAAGGGCGGCGGATGAGTCCGTTCTTTAGCGACCGGCGATTGCATGTCCTGAGCATGGTGACGCCGGTCGGAAACAACGCCTTGCAATCGGTGGGCGTTGCCGAATCGATTCATTCCCAGCCGACACGGCCCTTGGTGTTGTGTGGCGTCGGCGACGGAACGACCCAACAGGGCGAGTTCTACGAGGCCTGTGGCGAGGCCGCTCGGCGGCAACTTCCGGTACTGTTTCTGATCGAGAACAATCGCTGGGCGATTTCAACCCCGACGCAGGGCAATACGTTTTTCGATCGAAATGGTCACTGTCCGCAGCAGTTCATGGGAATTCCGATCGAGCGGATCGATGGACGCGACATTGTTACGGCGCGTGACCGCTTCCGTGAAATCGTCCGCTCGATTCGTACCACGCGCGGTCCCGCACTGGTCGTGCTGGACGTCGAGCGATTGGCCAGTCACACGAGCGCGGACGACCAGACGGTGTACCGTTCGGCCGACGATCTGGCGCGGGCCCGCGAGGGGGATCCGCTTCACCGACTGGAAAGTTACCTGCGTGAGCACGGCTGTTCGACCGACGAACTTGAAGCCATACAGGCAGACGTTCGAGCGGAGGTGGAAGCGGCCGAGCAAGCGGCGTTTTCCGAAGCCGAGCCGACAGCCGAGCCAAGTGCCAAAAAGCCGCTGTCGGTCGAACTCACGCATCCTTCTCGCGAAATGCGTGGGACCGGGTTGCCACAAGTTACGATGCGAAAAGCGCTCTGTGACACGTTGCGAGCGCGGCTGGCGGACGATCCGCGAGTGGTGATTTTTGGGGAAGATATCGAAGACCCGAAGGGCGATGTGTTTGGCGTGACGCGTGGCCTGAGCACTCAGTTTCCGGGACGCGTGCTCAATTCGCCGCTTTCGGAGTCGACCATTTTCGGCGTCTCGATCGGACGTGCCCTGGCGGGTGAACGTCCTGTCGCCATGATTCAGTTTGCCGACTTCCTGCCCACCGCCCACAACCAGATCATCTGCGAATTGGCCACGCTCTATTGGCGAACCGCAGGGCAATGGTCGGCGCCGGTGATCATCATGGCGGCGTGCGGAGCCTACCGCCCCGGCCTGGGGCCCTATCACGCACAGACCGCCGAGGGCACGATGGCCCACGTGCCGGGACTCGATGTGTTCATGCCCTCCACTGCCGCCGATGCTGCGGGGCTGTTGCAAGCGGCATTCGCCAGCGAACGGCCCTCGCTGTTCTTGTATCCCAAGGCCATTTTGAATGACGAGGCCGTGGCGACGTCCGCCGACGTGGCCGAACACTTCGTCCCGATTGGGCCGGCCCGAAAGGTCCGCGTCGGCCGCGATATCACCTTCGTCGGTTGGGGCAACACCGTCGGACTCTGTTGCAAGGTCGCCGAGTCACTCGACCGCGTCGGCGTCGACTCGGAAGTGATCGACCTCCGCTCGCTGTCGCCCTGGGACGAACGCGCCGTGCTGGCGTCGGCCGAAAAAACCGCGCGACTGATCGTCGTGCACGAAGACAATCACACCGGCGGGTTCGGCGCCGAAGTCGTCGCCACCGTGGCGGAAAAGGCGCGAGTTCCCGTCGTTTGTCGCCGCGTGACGCGGCCCGATACGCACGTGCCCTGCCATTTCGAAAACCAGATTCAATTGCTGCCGTCCTTCCAACGCCTGATGAACGTCGCAGCAGACGTGCTGGACTTCGATGTGAAATGGGAGCGTCCGGCCGAGGCTCACGCTGATTTGGCAGAGATCGAGGCCGTGGGATCGGGTCCCTCCGACGATCGTGTCGAACTCGTTCAGTGGCTCGTTAAGCCGGGTGATGAAGTACGCCGCGGAACTCCGCTGGCGTCGGTGGAGGCCTCGAAGTCCGTCTTCGACATGTCTTGCACGGTCGACGGGACCGTCTTGGAGTTGCTCGTCGAAGATGGTGACAGTGTCCTCGTTGGTCAACCCATCGCGCGGGTTCGCTGTGCCGCGGGTACGAGCCGCCGGCGTTCCAAGGCGATCGACAAACCGCCCACGCCGATCCTGAACCCGAAGGCGAAATCCGGACGTTTGATTCTGCCTCGGAGTGTGGGTGGGATTCGCCAGTTCGATGTCGGGATGTCCACGGTCGCGACCGTGGAAGGAAGTCGCCTGGTTCGCAATGTCGACCTGCTGGCGGCCGGCGACCCACGCACCAATGAGGACATCGTGCGGCGGACCGGCATTGAGAGCCGCCGATGGATCATCGACAAGGAAGACGCCGTCGGGATGGCCGTCCAAGCCTGTCAGCAGGTGTTGGAACGTGAGAATTTGATCCTCGACGATCTGGACCTGGTGGTTTGCAGCACCGGAAGTCCGACCTCGGTCACGCCCTCGATGGCCTGTCGTGTGTTGAACCGCCTGGCGGCTGCGGGCAAGGGCGAAGTCATGGTCCAGGCGTTCGATATCAATGCCGCTTGCTCCGGCTACCTCTACGCGCTCCAGGCCGGCTACGACTTCCTCCAAAGTCGTCCCCACGGACGCGTCCTGGTCGTGACGACCGAAGTGCTTTCGCCCTTGCTCGACCCGGACGATTTCGACACCGCGATCCTGTTCGGCGATGCCGCTTCCGCCACCGTGCTGTACGGGGAGGCGGACTTCGACCGCTCAAAAGCTCGGCTGAATCGCCCCGAACTCTCGGCGAAGAGCGACGTCGGAGGAGCCCTCAGTGTTCCCCTGTTGCATGACGGCTTCATTCAGATGCAGGGCCGGAAAGTATTCGGCGAGGCGGTGCGGACGATGCTTGCCAGCTTGACGCGCGCTTGCCAGCTTCGAGGCCTGAACGTGGACCAACTCGATCTGATCGTGCCCCACCAAGCCAACCAGCGAATTCTGGACGCCATTCAGCACCGCATCACGCCGCGCGTGTTCAGCAACATACGGCACCACGGAAATACGTCGTCGTCCAGTATCCCGTTGTGCCTGTCCGACATCTTTCCGACCGCGACGCCGGGACATCGCTTTGGCTTGTGTGCCTTCGGAGGCGGATTCACGTTTGGGGCCAGCATCGTCGAGATGAACTGAGCCGGCGTCGTTCGAGTTGCCACTTTCTGAGCGGGCGCCTTCGGAGCAGGCGTCTTTCCAGCAGGCGCCTTTCCAGCAGCGCCGTATTTCTTGCCCAGCGATCATCAATCGTCCGAGTAAATCTCGACCAGATAGCTGTCCGGATCGTAGATGTACAGTTGACGCGCTCCGTCGGGACGCGACCGCGGTCCCGTGACGATCTCGATGCCCAGCTCGCGCAAGTGAGTTGCCGCCGCGTCGCAACTCTCCACTTCGAACGCGAAATGGAATCCTGCGCGACGGACTACTGCCTTCAAACGGTGGCAAGCCCGCGGGGCCAGCCTCGGGGCCTTCGACGTTCATGTGGATCTGGGTCAAGCCAGCCTGAAACCACAGTCCCGGAAATCCGAACTCCGGTCTCGAAACGACCGTCATCCCCAACAAGTCCGCGTAGAACCGACGACTCCGTTCTAAATCCTTCACGACCAACGTGACGTGATCGATGGTTTTGACATTCAAACTTGAAAGTTCCGCTTTCGACATCCGCCTTTCTCCTCAATCGACGCCTGACGCGTGAGCTGACGCGTGGTGCGAGCCCGGACGTGCAACACGAACGGACGTGCAACACGAACGGACGTGCAACACGAAACAGTATACCGGCCGTCCCGCGCGCGAGATACGTCCCCGAGATCCCGCATCATGTCGGAGCGACTCAGCGCGGGCGGCGCGTGGGGCTGGTGCGGACCGTCTTGGGCGGCGCGATCGGTCCGGGCTCAGCTGCCTCGCGCAGAATGATCTGCGTCGAGGACTCGGGACGTCGAGACGTCCCGCGGTAGTTTCCGCGAACGCTGGTGGTCCCGTCGGCCGAGCGACCGACAGCCACGGGGATGTACCGCTGATCCGCGGGATGACCTCCACACGGATCCAAGCCGTGCCAGCCCCAGCCTGCCAAGTAGCACTCGGTCCAAATCGCCATCTCCGTATCGATTTCGTCGGCTTCGGCGGCATTGTATCCGCGGACGATCCGCGCCGGGATCTGGTGCTCGCGCGATACCTCGGCCAGCAATTCCGCGGCGCGTGTGCGCAGGTCATGGCCGCCCAATCGCCCGGCCTGGCGCACTCGACTCGGAGACCCGCAGTAGGCTTCCCATTGATATTGCTGCGCGACCTCGCGCGTCAATCTTGCCAGCAGGTCCCAGCCCCTCTCGTTGCCGATTCGTCCGACATCCCGCGCCAGCTCAGCGACTTCCGGCGAATCCGATTGACGCCGCAGGTAACAAGAAACCAGTTCGGGATCCTCATGCGGCGGCGTGTTCAGCCCGGAGATGTGAGTTCTCGCCAGCGCACTGGCGGATGCCGCCTCTCGCTCAACACAACTGGTCGCAGTGATCGTCAAGGAAACGGTAATCGTGTCGAACGTGGCTTGCCAGGCGAAATTGCCCGCCAGGTCCGTCACTCGTCGCAAGCTCGCCGGCAGCGGCGTAATGTCCAGTCGCGAGCTCCGCACGTGAGTCAAATCGTCGATCCGCGGGTGCAACCGGATCAGCATGGGCTCGCAAAATACCGGGACGTCAAACGTAACGCGTTGCGTATGTTTGATGTAGTAAGTCCGCTTTTCACCGTTCATCGGCCGAGAACCTTCCTCTGGTATCGTGAACACGTGGGGCGTCGAAAGCAATAAGAAACGCGGTCGTACCGAAGGGCCAACCTCGGCACGACCGCGCTATCTCTCCAGGTTTCACGCCGTAGAAGAGTCGCTTCCAATGACCGGGGGCGACCGATCATGGATCATGCGACGCCACTGAGATAGTTTGCTGTAAGGGGTCATAGGAGTCCCTCAGTTTCCGCATTGATCAAATCAGGTCCTCATCTCGTTGACGCAGTCCAACGGGTCAAGTCGTGCGCGTCACGCCCGCGTGGCAGCGAGTAAGCCCGTCATACTCGGATTGCCATTTGGACATCACGCCACGCAGGCAAAGCAAACAGTGTGCCATTTGCGATCCAGAGAAGCCGCACCAGGCGTTGTTTCAGGGAGAAAATAAGGCGAAAATCGCTCGGTCGAGAAGAAAAGCTTCATGCCGCGCGCGCCGGTTGCGCACCGGTTGCGCGCAATGCGCGCAGAACTTGCCATCGGACCGTGCATCGCGGGAAACTTGCAAGCGTATCTCGCAGCGCTGCGTGCTCGCGTTCTTTGCGGATCCCTGATTTGCAGCGTGAATCGCTGCCGCGCGTCAGGGCATTTCCAGATCGTAGGCCAGGATCTTTCCCTCAATCGCCACATAGAGTCGCCCGACGCCCGGCAGTTGCTGACCGGCTACGCCCTGGATGTCCTGACCCGTGCACATGAAATCGTGGAAACGACCGTCGTCTTGAACGAGATGCACTGATCCGTCAGGACCTGCGAATAACCAACAGCCTGTGTCCTGCGCGAAAAGCGGGATCCAGCTCGGGCGATCGATCGCGTGGCGATACGTGCCAAGGGGCAGCCCGTAGGTCCAGATTTCGTCGAGCGAGCGATCCAGACCGACCGCGATCAGACGCCCCTCGACCGTATACGAAAGCCCCAGGAACTGACTGGGTCGCTCGGTTTGACTTGAGCACGCGGTCAATTGATGAATTGGACGCTGCCCAATCTGAATTGCTTGGCCGGCTTGCCCATCGTCGCCGATCGGCAGGATCCAACCCTCTTCCCCGGTCGCTAACACGACCGGTGGCCTGGCAAGCCGATGTGGAGTCAACGAGAGGACCGAGGGCAAGACGCGATTACTCCACTGGCGTTGGCCTTGCAAGTCGACACGTTGGCAACCGTGGGGCGCCGCGAAGGCGAGATAGAGTTCGAGTTCTTGATCTTCGTCCAGATCGATCAGGCACGCGTCCAGAATGCCCTGATGCTTTTGTGCGGGCGGAGGGTAGCGAAACATCGGACGGAACGATTCGCCAAAGACATTGGCCTGCCTGCCCAGAGGCGAGAAGCCGACGTATCGGTCCTGTCCTCGCGCGTTGATCGCGTGACGGAGCTGCGCGACGAAGGCGCTCTCCTCGATCGGCAAAGCATGCCTTTGCAGGACCGCGCCCTCCGCGCTTACCTCGACCGCTTCACGCATCGCGTTCAGGACGAGCAATCGCGCAGGTTGGTTCTCGGTCGCGGAAAGGATCTGCAAATGTCCGGGAGACTCGAGTTCGCTCAGTTCCCAGGCCAGCGTCGACTTGAGTTTCGTGAAAGGGGCCGCGGGTGCGGGAGCTGGCATGTCGTGGGGCGACTCGGTTCCCGGAACGAGCGCGGCCAGTTCAAGCTGCCGAGCAAACCGGGCTTCGTCCTGTTGTGCCAACTTCAAGACGTCTGCCGCGACGTTCTCGCCCGACAGGAGACGCGGAACGACAAACTCGACGAGCTCCTTGATCTGAGGGTTCGCGCCGACCTCGAAGAGTTGCAAACGCCGCTGCCCATCGAGCACGACGACGGTCGGCGCCTCGCTGACGTCCAGTGCATCACGTCCGACGGCGGAGAGATCGCGCACCAGCGGAAGGCGAAGGCGACCTTCGCTGCCACGCTGTTGCAGCGCTTCCGCCGACAGTCGTTCCGTTGGCACCGCGCACACGCCGCGAAAAAGGACACGTCCCCATCGCGTCTGCGTTTCGTTGAATAGTTGATCGATTTGCGTGAGCGTGTCCCAGGCTTGGGGCTGGTCATCGAACCAGATCAAAACGGCCAACTGGTTTCCCCAGTCGTCGCTCGACTCACGAGAACCGTCAAGACGGACGAAGTTCAGAGGGGCAATGGTTTGAGAAAACCGTTGGCTGGGGACTTTTCGCGGGGGCAACACGAAGTACTGAACCCGCTTGGCGTTGCCCGGCAGCTCGACGCGAAACGCGACGGGATCGATCGTATCGGTCATCGAAACCGTGCGTAGCTCGTAGCTCAGCGCCACTTCCGTCGGACGCTGTTCGGGCGGCAATTGTTGGAACAGAGACTGCGTCGGATAGTCGAGTCGTCGCAGCGTCCCGCCCGCTGGATCGATCCAGAAAACAAAGGGGCCCTCCGATGTGCTGACGTGAATCTTGCGGCAGGCCACCTGGCCGATCGGCGCGGGTCCAGTTCCGCGATCTCGCCCGACGCGCGGACCAGATCGCTGAGACCCGATCCGCCCAACAAGGCACCCAGCGGCGAGATCTGCAGGTGGAACGGCAAGCTCAGCAACAGGCTGATCATTTCGTGAGGATTTGCCGGATCAACCATCTCGGTGGCGGCGTACAGTTCGTTCACGCCAAGCTCGGGAGGTTGCGGGCGCAACACCACTTGCTGTCGCAGGTTGGCGGTGAGCGGGTCGAGCACCTGGCTCCAGAGGCGTGAGCCGTCGGCGATCAGGCGCAGAAAGTTGTCGTCACGCTGCAGTTCCAGGCGGAGTTGACCCGGACGTACCAGCTGGATGGCAAGCCGCGTTTCTTCGACCACGGGGCCGCTGGGCGTGCCGTACTGCAGCCGGACGATCCCTTCGTCGCGATAGACCGGAGTGGCACGATATCGGTCGAGGACGCGAACGACGAGGTCGCGCGGCGGCTCGGTCGCCGGTGTGGGTTCCGCTGTCCGAGGCGGCGGTCCGCTCCGCTGGCAGCCGATCAGGATCAAGCAGGTGGCCAGCGCCAGCCGCCGCTGCCGCCGCGGCTCATCCGCAAATTCACCCGCGGCAATTCGCATGGTTCCCGCCTTTCCGTTCCCGCCGTTCCCGGATTTCTCGCTCGCGGTCGCTCGACCTCGCGCAAACACTCGCGTCGCGTTCCGGTCGATTCGCCCGCCGAGCCCGACGCCGACGCTCGACTTATTGACCCCCGTCGTAGCAAGTCGTTAGGCTTGAAGGATTGAATTCGTGTTAGATCAAGCACAGGGTCGTTGCCGGGTGAGTTATGCCGTTGATTGGATTCGGAGTCAATTCCAAGCTTCGCTTGCCAGAGCAGTTGGCGGTCGTCGCCTGCGGCGAGCCCGCCGGGCCCGCGTTGGACGACCCCCAGTTGGCGACGCGAGCGGCGCTGACCGATCCGCTTGGCTATCCGCCCCTGCGTCAAAGCGTGGTGGCGGGCGATCGCGTGGTGCTGGCTTTGGGCGAGGGGCTGATGCAGCCCTCGGCGTTGGTCGCGGGCGCGGTGTGGGAGTTGCTGGATGCGGGGATCGAAGCCGAAGCGATCACCGTGATTCGTACGGCGGCGGACGCCAAACTGGTGCGGGAATCGCCAACGCAGGGCTTGCCTCCGGAATTGCGCGATCGACTTCAGGTGTTGGTTCACGACCCGACCGATCGTGAAATGCTTTGCATGCTGAACGTTTCAAGTGCCGATGACGCGATCTACTTAAATCGGGCGATCGTGGAGGCCGATGTGGTGATCCCGTTCGGCGTCGCGCGACTCAGCCAGTCGCTGGGCTACCACGGGGTCCACGGCGTGCTCTTTCCCGCCTTCGCCGATGCGGCAACTCAACAGCGTTTTCTGGCGCCCCGATCTTCGCTCTCGGGCAAACAGCGGAAACAACGAATCGCCGAGGCGCGGGAAGCCGACTGGTTTCTGGGTACCCGAATGATTGTGCAAGTCGTTCCGGGCCAGGGAGAGAATGTGCTGCAAGTGCTCGCCGGCGATGTCGATGCGGTGGAAAAGCGAAGTGGCGAGCTGTGCGAAGCGATCTGGCAGGTCCAAGTTCCGCGGCGCGCGAAGATTGTGATCGCGACGCTGCCTGGGGGTCGCCAGCAGCAGACCTGGTCGAATTTTGCACGCGTCCTGGATGCCGCCCTGCGCGTCGTCGAAGACGATGGCACGATCGCGGTTTGCTGCGACTTGCGGACTCGGCCCGGACCCTCCCTGCGCCGCCTGGCCAAGGCCACCTCGCTCGACGCGGCCAGCCGTGCCATCGAGCGAGACCAGACGCCGGACGCCTTGACGGCCGCCCAGTTGATTCGCACGCTGCGGCGAGTCCAGGTCTATTTGCTTAGTCGCTTGAACGAGGAAGCCGTGCACGCGCTGGGATTGGCATACGTCTCGAAACCCGACGAAGTGGCCCGCCTGGCAACACGGCACGAGTCCTGCCTGGTGCTCCAGAATGCGCACCAGGCCATCCCCATCGTCACGGAGGAGATTTTGTCATGACGACGCAAGGGGACTCCGACCCCAGCGCCCCGACCCGGCCTTCGCCCGCGATGTTGCGTCACTACCGTGAGTTTCGCGAAGGGTGCGGCGTCGTCGACTGTGGCGACCGCACTCAGCTTGAATTGACCGGTCGGGATCGGCAATCTTTCCTGCACAATCTGTGTACCCAGGAAATCAAGAGGCTCGCCCCAGGCCAGGGATGCGAAGCCTTCGTGACCAGCGTGCAAGGCCGCTGTCTGGGCTATATCCTGGTCTTTTGCACCGAGTCGGCCATCCTGATCGACACCGAACCCGCGCAGGCGGCCGCGCTGCTGCCGCACTTCGAGAAATATCACATCACCGAGGACGTGCAACTGGTGGATCGATCGCAGGACTGGTCCGAATTGCTGCTAATCGGTCCCTCGGCCCTGGACGTCCTCAGCCGGTTCGCCTCGGTCCGCGACTTGGCGGAGGTCCCTGAGGGGGCGAAGGCCCCTGACTGGGCAACGGTTCTGGAGGGCGACTACGGCCACACGACGATCCGCAGCGGCGATCTCCCGTGCCGCGTCCGCCGCGTGCCGATGGCTGATGCGCCGTGTCTGTCGGTTTCGTTCGAACGCGCCCATCAGGACGACGTGGCCAACGGCCTTCGTCAGGCGGGCGGGTTGTTTGGCGAGGATCCCGCCGCCGCGGCCGCGGCCTTCGAGATGGCTCGGGTCGAGATCGGCTTTCCACGTTATGGTTGGGACATCACCGACCGAAATCTGCCGCAGGAAGTGAACCGGAACGAGCGGGCGATCAGCTTTCAAAAAGGATGCTATCTCGGCCAGGAAACGGTCGCTCGACTCGACGCACTGGGGCACGTAAATCGCCTCTTCATCGGGCTCCGCTGTGCCGGCGATGCCCGGCGGGGCGATCCCTTGGAAGTGGCCGGACAGTCGGTGGGCGAAGTCACGTCAGCCGCTTTTTCGCCTCGCGCCGAATCGGTGATTGCGCGGGCATATTTGCGCAGCCAATACACGCAGCCCGGCACAATCGTCATCCTGCCGAGTGGGCCAGCCGAGGTGATCTCGGCGCCTCTGCGGTGAAATTCCGGCGTGCGAAATAGGAAACGGGGTTTCGATGCAAGCGGTGCTCTTCGATACGTTTCGCGGCCGACTGTCGCTCGAGTCCGTGCCGGATCCGGAACCGACGCGAGATGGCGCGGTGATCCGGGTCCACGCCACGGGCCTTTGCCGGAGCGATTGGCACGGCTGGATGGGGCACGATTCGGACGTCAAGCTGCCGCACGTGCCGGGACACGAGTTTGCTGGGGTCGTCGAGGAGATCGGGGCGGCGGTTCACCGGTTTCAGCCGGGCGACCGTGTCACCGTGCCTTTCTGCGTGGGATGTGGGACGTGTGAGCAGTGCCTGGCGGGCCATCAGCAAGTCTGCGATCGCTATTATCAGCCGGGATTCACCGGGTGGGGATCGTTTGCGGAGCGCGTCGCAATTCCCCACGCCGACGCGAACCTCGTCCGACTCCCCACGGAGATCGACGATCTCGCCGCCGCCAGTTTGGGGTGTCGCTTCGTGACCGCGTACCGAGCCCTGGTGACCCAAGCGGCGCTGCAGCCCCACCAGTGGTTCGTGACGCACGGGTGCGGCGGCGTTGGCTTGGCAGCCATCCAGATCGCCAAGGCCGTCGGAGCGCACGTCATCGGCGTCGATGTCAACCAAGCGGGACTCGACTGGGCTCGGCAACTGGGCGCTGACGAAATCCTGTTGGGCGATCGGCAGGGGCGTCGGAGTCGCGACGTGGTCCAACAGATTCGTGACTGGACCGGAGGCGGGGCTCACGTGTCAATGGATGCGATCGGCAGTCTGACCACATGCCAACAGTCGGTCCGCTGCTTGCGCAAACGCGGCTGCCATTTGCAGGTGGGCTTGATGGTTGGCGATGAGGCGAACGCTCCGCTGCCGATGCACGTCGTGATCGCCAAAGAGTTGAAGATCATCGGCAGCCACGGCATGTCCGCGACCGGCTACCCGGAACTCATGGAGCGGCTGCGAAGCGGGCAGCTGAATCCAGGCCAACTGGTCGCTCGTACCGTGACGCTGGCCGACCTGGTCGAACTGCTGCCGCGCGTCGAGCAGCAGCAAGCGGGTGGAATCACGATCGCCGTGCTGTGAACGTTCGTCGCGACAGATCGAAATGAACGGCGAATTGCCCCCTCATCCGGCCTTCGGCCACCTTCTCCCGCGTCGGGGAGAAGGGACGCGATTGTGTCACCTCTCCCGCGTCGGGGAGAAAGGACACGATTGTGTCACCTCTGCCGCGTCGGGGATAAAGGACACGATTGTGTCACCTCTCCCGCGTCGGGGGGAAGAAACACGATTGTGTCACCTCTCCCGTTCCGGGAGAGGTCGCTGCGGAGCAGCGGGTGAGGGTTCGCGGCGGGCGAGAGTATTGTGTCTGGCAACGGGACGCGGCCCCCTCATCCGGCCTTCGGCCACCTTCTCCCGCGTGGGGGAGAAGGGACACGGTTGTGTCACCTCTCCCGCGTCGGGGAGAAGGGACACGATTGTGTCACCGCTGCCGCGTCGGGGAGAAAGAACACGATTGTGTCACCTCTCCCGCGTCGGGGAGAAGGGACACGATTGTGTCACCTCTCCCGTTCCGGGAGAGGTCGCTGCGGAGCAGCGGGTGAGGGTTCGCGGCGGGCGAGAGTATTGTGTCTGGCAACGGGACGCGGCCCCCTCATCCGGCCTTCGGCCACCTTCTCCCGCGTGGGGGAGAAGGGACACGATTGTGTCACCTCTCCCGCGTCGCGGAGAAAGGACACGATTGTGTCACCTACTCGAGCGTTCTGCGAACGATGTGATCCTCGAAATAGTTGATCGCCATGCCGGCGTCGACCACGATTTTTTCGGCATTGATGCCGCTGGAGCGAGGGCTGAGCAGGAAGGCGGCCACGTTGGCGGCTTCCTGCGGTCGTGACGGCCGGCGTGCCGAGGAATCACCTGTTCGGCGAACAGGTAGGCATCGACGTAGCCGGGGATGCCGGCCGACGCGCTGGTCTTCAGCAAGCCCGGGTGCGACGGCGTTAAAGCGAACCTGCGAGAATTCGCTGAACGATTTCGCCAGGAACGCCAAGACTGGAATCCAAGGCCGCTTTGACGGGCGCCATGAAGCCGTAGTTTTGATTGGCCATCCGCGTCGTCGAAATCGAGACGGTGACGACCGAGGCATCGCGGATCGAACAGGTCCTTCAGGGCATTGGCCACGGCAATCAGCGAATAGCAGGACACGTCCATCGTGCGCAGAGAACTGCGCCTTGCCTGTTTCGTGAAACGGTTTCATGCCATCGCCATAGTCGGCGAAGGCGATCGAATGCAGCAGGCCGTGCAGCGGGCGTTGACGCGTCGGCCGAGCTCCTCGCGCAGACGCTCGATCTGCTCCGGCATGCTCGACGTCGCAGACAGGATCGGAGTATCGGGAAACAGCTTCTGCGACCGACTGCCGGCGGTCCTCGCTGCGACGACGACCAGGATCACGTTCGCGTTGTTCTCGCAGAGATCTTGCGCGACGTGATACGCCACACTCTTGCGATTGGCGACGCCCATCACGACGACCGTCTTGTCGGCCAGTTGCAGAAAATCCATGAGCGATCGCCTTGGCATGCAGTATCGGTGATCCAGAGCGTGTTTCGGCGCTCGCTGCTGCGGCGGCGGCGATCGTGCAGGCAAACTCGAACCGCATGACCGTCTGCCCATCGCGTGTCACTTTGCCCTTCATGAAGAAGGCGTTGGCCAGTCGCTCGACCAGATCGACTTCCATCTGAATCTCATCGCCCGGGTGGACCATCTTGCGGAAGCGCACGTCGTTCATCCGCGTGGCGACGGGCACGCCTTCGCCGGCGTAACTCCGACAACAGGATGGCACCGGCCTGCATGCACGCTTCGCACAGGATCACGCCGGGCACCAGCGGATAGTCGGGGTAATGTCCCTGAAAGAAGAACTCGTCCTGACCGAAAGCGGTGCGGCAGACAATCCGGCTGATCGGTCTTTTCCAAGCACTTCATCGACCAGCAGCATCGGAGGCCGATGAGGAATGCAGGCTTCGATCTGCTCGCGGTTCATGACGTGGGAGCTGTCTGCAGACATGAGGAATCGCTCGCGGAGGTTTTCATGAGCATGCGAATCGACATCGTTGGCGACGATCACACCGTAGTTGATCGCGCCCAGCCAACCGGACATGATGATGCCGACGCTGCCGGCGTGATACAGGCCCTGGACTTGTTCGGGCAAGCGCGCGGCTGACGGCCAGGCCTTCGAACTTGGTGCCGAAACTGGCACCCTGCAGGTGCTTGGTGTAGTGCTGGAACGTTCGCGGCGTCGCCGCTTCGACATGGTCCAGCCGCTCGCGAATCGTCGGGCACATATCGCTCCAAGTGATCCAGCGTCGTTTCGATCAGGTCCTGCTTGCTGGCTTCGTACTCTTCCGTCGGACAGATCCGCCCAGTCTTCGTAACGGGCGTTGGTGCTGGAGACGATCAGGCAGCGCGGCCGGCCGTGCGGGACGCGTGCGGGGATAGTAGAACGAATACGTGCGGCTGGTGATCGTCGCGGCTCAGCAGCAGGTCGGTGCGAAACACGGGCGCCGTCGAACTGAACAGCAGGTCTCCCGTCGATTCGTCGACTGCGTTCGTCCGGCTTCAGCGCCATGTAGACCTGCGTGCTGCTGTTGTTCAGCCGCACTTCTTCGGCTTGCTCGACGAACTGCGGGTCGAGATACTGCTCGGCCGACCAGCCGCAAGATCGTCGCCTTCAGATTGGCGTTCGAGACGACCGCTCCGGCTGGGATCGTGCGGCCGTTGACCTGCACGCCGCGCACCCGACCCCGTTCGACCACGAATCCGTTCGACGTCGCAGCGAATCCGGACATCGACGCCATTGCGCACGCATCTCGTCGTGCATCCACGTCGACCAGCTGGTCCGTGCCGCCCTGGAACGTGTAGACGCCCTTGGACATGAAATTGGAAAACACGATGCCATAGGTGATGGCCGGATCTTCCAGCGTCGATCCGTTGGCGTAGGTGATCGGTTCCATCAGCAGGCGGATGACATCTTCGCGACCGGGAAAGAACCGATCGAACAGCTGCCGCGTCGTCGTCGTCTGGTCGTCGTAGAAATTCATGCCGCGAGCCGTGTCGAAGAACTCGCTCGACTGCGCTGCGGCTCGATCCCGAACCGTTCGGTCAGCAACCGCGTGAAATCCTCGCGGTTGTAACGTGTGCGTCAGCGAGAACATCGGATTGTCAAAGCGGATGTTCTCCAGCGGCACGATCGCAGTCGGCAATTTCGCGGCGTCCAGTAGCGGCGGCAGCTCTTGATCATGCCCGCGGGAAAGCCGTGCAGCGAGATGTCAAAGATGTGACCACCGGGGCGTTTGAACCAGGTGGCCATGCCGCCCAGCTTGTAGTGCTGCTCCAGCAGCAGCACGCTCCGCCCGTTGCGCGCCAGCACGTTGGCCGCGGTCATCCCGGCCAAGCCGCTGCCGATCACGATCGACGTCGTAGCGGTCGCGTAATCCTTTGAGAAAATCCTTTGGCATGACGTGCTTCTTCTCGTCGTACAAGCTGGCTGACGTCGAGGTGGCGGAGCTAGGGCTTGCAGGCAATAGCGATTGGCGACCGAGATTCCGCTGATGATCGAACCTATGATACCGACAAATCCCTGATCTGTCCCGCACAGATAGAGGTTTTCAATGTCGCTCGTTCCGTCCAGCCGCTTGTCCGGGCTGCCGTAGACCGCACCATTGTCATGCCAGGTGAACCGCCGAATCGTGTTGGGCGTGAACAAGTCGGTGTCGATCACGTGACCGCGAAAATCGGGCATGAAACGCACGGCGGAGGCCACGGAACGATCGTACCACCGCAGTTTTTCCAGGCGGTACTCGCTCGTCTGACAAGGCCGTTCCAGCAGATCGAAATTGGCGATCGACGTGATGCGGATCACGCCGTCCGGCAGCAATCTGTCTTCCTCGGTCGCTGTCGCCGTAGAGGTAGTTGTTGGGCGAACAGATGACGCCCGTCCGCACGTCGCACAGATCGGTCGGACTTGCGTCCAATGGAACGTCGCGCGAGTCGTTGTAGAAGACGATCGTCCGATCGTGTCCCAGTTGCTGCGGCTTGGCATCGAGGATCGAAATCGATTCGATAAACGACATCTGTCCGGGCCGCGGTTGCGTCGCCTGCCGCACATCGTCGCACAGCCGCATCGTCTCGACCCAGCCGGCCGACGAGAGAATCGCTGCGGCCTGCAAGTTCGTGCCGTCGTCCAGCACGACGCCCGTCGCCCGGCCGTCCTCGACGTGGATCCGGTCGACCCCGCTGCGCAGCTTCAGCTCGCCGCCCAGCTCGCGATACCGCCGCACCAGATTCTTCAGGATCAATCGCACGCCGGCCAGCGGCCGCGCCAGGCCCTCCATGAAAATGCTGCGGAACATGATGCAGAACTGGCCGAAGTCCATGTCGTGCTCGCGGGCGTTGCCGTACCACATCAGCGGGCAGAAGAGCATTTCGACCAGCAGCGGATCGCGCGATGATCTCGCCGACGACCTCGCCGCGCCGAACGGCGGTGGGCCTCCTCGTCCAGGTCGTCGTAGTCGACGATCTGCGCCGACGCAGCTGCTGAAAGCGGTCGCGCTGCTGCCGGAAAGGCCCGCGCGATTTCCGCTTCCAGCAGTTCCAGGCCGTTGCCGAACTGCAGCTCGACCCCGGGAAAGGCGACGGACGAGCCGATCTGCGGCGCCAGCGCGAAGTCTTCCCAGCGGAACCGCAGCTGCCGCAGCATCCGCGCCAAGCGGGCCCTTCTTGGTGCCCGGCGGCGTGAAGTTCGTGACCGCGTGCAGGCCGACGTCGTAGTCGCGACCGCGCAGTCGATAGAAGGAATTCAGGCCGCCGATCGTGTAGTGCCGCTCGAGAATGCAGACACGCTGGTCGAAATAGGCCAGGCGAATGCCGGCCGCCAATCCCGACATGCCCGCCCCGATGATGATCGTGTCGTACATGGCCATGTGGCACTGATGCGCAGTCGTCCGCTCGGTGCGTTCGCCAGCGCGGCGACGTCGCGGCGCATGTTGCCCCGCGGTCGCCGACAACCCACGTCCTACTTGACCGACTCCACGTCCTTCATCAAGCGGCTCAAGATAGTTGCAGGTGCTGTCCATGCTGGCCAGCTGCGGGTAGTCCTCTTCGGGAATCTGAATGCGATATCGCTTGCGCAGCTCCATGACGATGTCCAGAAAGTCCATGCTGTCCAGTTCCAGCTGCTCGCGGAAGGCGACGTCGTCTTTCAGGTCGCGACAGGTCTTCGTCCGGGGCGATGTCCTCCAGAATATCGAGAATCACGTCGCGGATTTCGTCTCGGCGTCATTCGTCTGAGTTTCTCCCTGCAGCGTCCCAGATGTCTGCGGAATCGATGGTACGAGTCGGACGCTGTCGTCGCCGGCCATCAGAACTGCGTCGGATGATCACGACCGAATTGATGCCCAGCATGCCGAACGAATTGTTCAGGATGTAGTCGACCTTGCCGACCTCGCGCGGCTCGTTGACCACCAGACCCGTGCAGTTCGCACTCCGGATCCAGTTCGTCCACGTTGATCGTGGCGTGGCACACGCCGTCGTCGGAACGACGGGCAGATTGCCCGCCAATTCCAAGCGCCCCGGCCGCGCCCATGCAGTGGCCGATAAAGCTCTTGGTGTTGTTGAAGTAGGTCTTGTCCGAGCCGCCGAAGACCTCGCGCAGCGCCGCACATTCCTGCGTGTCGCCGCTGCTGGTGCCCGTCGCGTGCGTGCTGACGATGTCGATCTGTTCCGGCGCCAAGCCGGCTCGTTTCAAGCGCCAGTCGGACGCACTCGGCCTGTCGCTGGGGATTGGGCAGCACAAAGTCGGTGGCGTCGGTGTTCATCGCGTAGCCGACCAGCTCGCCGTAGATCTTGGCCCCGCGGCGCTTGGCGTCGTCCAGTCGCTCCAGCACGAACACGCAGCCGCCTTCGGCCACCACGATCCCGTTGCGGTGCAGGTCGAACGGCCGCGAGGCCCGCGTCGGATCCTCGTGCTCGGCCAGCGCCCCCTGGCTCTTGAAGCTGGCAAAAATGCCAAACGTGTGAATGCTCTCCGAAACGCCGCCGGCCAAGCGCCACATCGCACTCGTCCAGCCGCAGCATCTGAGCCCCCTGGATCAGGCCCGCGTTGCCCGCGGCACAGGCCGCCCCAATCGTGTAGTGCGGCCCGATGATCCCCATGTTCAACGCCACTTCGCCCGCCGGATTGTTGGCCACGGTCCGCGGATTGTGGTGGTGCGACCAAAACGACGTGTCGTAGTCGTAGCCCTTGAGCTCGAAGATCTCGTTCTCCGTCTCGACGTTGCCGTGTTCGGTCACGCCCAGATAGATGCCGACCCGCGACTCGATCGAGTTCTCCCAATCCAAGCCCGCTGTCGCCGACCGCCTCGTTGGCCGCGTAGATGCCCACCGAACCGGCCCGCGTGCCGCGGCGAGCATCCTTGCGCGCTCTGGTAACGGCGCACGTCGAAATCGCAGATCCCCGCCAGCGTCTCGCCGACATAGCGGATCTCGTACGGCTGCACGCCGCTGCGCCCCGCCAGCAGACTCTCGCGGAACGTCGCCAGATCGTTCCCGTTGGGCGCGGTCAGGCCGACGCCGGTGATCACGATCCGCTGATCGTCCGGCAGATCAAGCGTCGACGTTGAGGCGATCATACTGCGATCCCTGCGATTTCCACAAATCCTTGAAGCTACCCATTCACCCACGACTTGGCAAGACGCTGCATTCCCTCGGCCGTCGAAATCGTCGGCTCATAGCCGAAGTCGCGGCGCGCCGCCGAGATGTCGAAGTAGTGCGATCGTCCCAGCTGAGCGGCCAGGAACCGCGTCATCCGCGGCTCGCGCTTCCAGACGCAGCAGTCGGTAGCACCGCTCCAGCATCGCGCCGATCCGCCAAGCGGCCGCCACGCTGATGCTGCGTCGCACCGGCGCGCACGCCGGCCAGCTGCAGGATCTCGTTGATCCACTCCCAGCAGTTGACCGGTTCGCCCTGGCTGATGAAGTAGGCCCGACCACCCACGCGGCGATCCCGGCTACCAGCGCGTCGGCCGCGGCCAGGTGCGCCTGCGCCGCGTTCTCGACGTAGATCATGTCGATCCGGTTCGTGCCGTCCCCGACCCGCCGCAGCTGTCCGGCACGGGCCCGCTCCAGCAGCCGCGGAATCAGGTGCGGGTCGCGCGGTCCCCAAATCAGGTGCGGCCGCAGCGCGCAGGTCGAGCACCCCGCGTTGGCCGTTGGCCGCCAGGACCGCCTGCTCGGCCAAGGCCTTGCTGTGCGGGTAGTGGCACAGCCACTGCGTGCGGATACGGGGCCCGCTCGTCCACCCCGCACTGATCGCCGCCGTCAAACGTCACGCTCGGACTGCTCGTGTAGACCAGCCGCGACACCCCCTGCCGCCGGCAGCCCTCAAGCACGTGCTGCGTGCCCGAGCGTGTTGGTCTGGTAGTAGTCCTTCCATGGCCCCCAGATGCCCGCGATCGCCGCCGTGTGAAAGACCACATCCTGCCCCTCACAGGCCTTCTCGACCGCCTCTGCGTCGCGAATGTCGCCCGATAAGGTTCCACCCCCAGTCGATCCAGCTCCGGTGCCGGGCGGCGAGTCAACCCACGAATCTGATCACCGCGCTCGACCAATTCCTCCACCAGGCTTCGACCGAGAAATCCACCGGCTCCCGTGACTAAGGCCCTCATCGTGGTCTAACCCAGCTTCCTGTCAGGTGGCGAATACGGTGGTGCGACCGAAGACCAACCCGCTGCGCCGTCCTCAAATCAGGCGGCTGGTCGAAACCTCATTGTATGCCCCCCCGCGTCTCGGCCAACCCTTCAGCGTGCGTCGGCCTCTCCCGGCCTCAGGAGCGACGACGCCATGTCGTCTCCGCCGCAGGTCCCTTCTCCCCGGCGCGGGAGAAGGTGGCCGAAGGCAATCCTGTTCGGCACTCAGGTCGTTCGATAGGTCCGCGGGAGTGGAAAATTCGGCGGAAGGGGTTGAGAGCGAGTGAGGGGAAGGTGGAGAAATAGTTGTCGAGGCGAGGGGATCGGTTGAGCGCGCAAAAGGGGTCAGGTCTTTTTTTCGAGGCGACTTACGGCAAATGCGCAGAAGGTGATGTGAGGGGCATCGAGTGGCGGGTCTGGAGTTTTCTTTGATAGACCGTCTGGAGTTTTCGTCTGGAGTTTTCGTCTAAGACGGTCTACTTCCGTGCTCTCATCGCCGCCGGTCACGCCTGCGGCTACCTTGTGCTGCCGAATGACTCTAGAGCCTGTAGACCGTCTTGGACTTGTTTGTAGACCGTCTTGGACTTTTGTCTTGGACTTGTTTGTAGACCGTCTTGGACTTTTCGTAGACCGTCTTGGACTTGTCTTGGACTTGTTCGCCCAAAGTCAGTCGCCCAGCCCTCACCCGCCCGGCTCCCGCTCGCGGGACCCGAGCGACCTCTCCCGGCCTCGGGAGAGGTGACAACCGCCCGACCTCCGCCCCCCGTCCCTTCCCCCCAGCGCGGCGGTACGGTGGCCGAAGGTCGTATGAGAGCCAGCTTTAAGTCAGACTTTGTTTTCAAGCAGTTTGAGCATAGCGACAGTAGCCGTACCATGTGCACAGATTTTCGAATGAATGCACCTGCTAGCTGGTGAGCCTCGAATGAAACGTTGATTTGTCGGCGAATTCGCAAAACAAACCGCGTGCACATTTACACAGACTTACTATTTCACTTGCGCTTAAAAGCTGCACGTCCTCCCAGCGCGGCAGTAGGTGGCCGAAGGCCGGATGAGGGGGCCCGCCCCAAGTCAGACGCCCCAAGTCAGACGCCCAGCCCTCACCCGCCCGGCTCCCGCTCGCGGGACCCGAGCGACCTCTCCCGGCCTCGGGAGAGGTGACAACCGCTCGACCTCCGCGCGGGACAGTCAATGCTCACCACGCTTCGAAAAGCAACTTGTCAACCGCACGACCTCCCGAGGGAGGGTGAATTCACGCTGCGTCATGCGTCAGGACGTCGTGAGTTCAAGGCTTGAGTTCACGCATCCGATGGGACTCAATCGGGCCCGTTATTGGTCCGGCCTTCGTCGCCGTTCGAATCGATTTGCCTCGTAAAACTGCACGGCCACGGTCCAAGCGGCGAGGGTCTCGGCCTGAAGTCGCGTCTTCCCGAATCGCCGGCAAGCGTCTTCCGCGGCGCCCAGCAAGGCCCGTCCGACCCCGTCGCGGCGGTCGGCCGGACGCACGGCCAGCCAGCGAACGTGAGCCAAGTCGGGCTCGGGCGAGAATTCGACGTAGACGCAACCTGCGGGCAAGGTCGACGGAGCTCGACGGGCGAACAGCAGGCAGATCGGTTCCCAGCCCGCCCGGCCCCGGATCTCGCGGTGGAACTTGTTGCCCTTCCAAGGCCCTCCGCGGCGATGGTCCGCGAAGGCCTCGTTCTGGATCTCCAGCCACAGCGCCTCGTCCTCGTCTCCTCGGAATGACCTGATGGAAATCCCCGACGCAGGTCGCTCACCCGCCGGACCAAGCCGCTTTTCCAGGAGGAGCAGCGGTGGCTCCGGCCCGGTACTTCCCATTGGGTCGGCTGGCATGGCATTCATCCGGCTCTTTCTACCGCCAAGCGGGCGTGGCGGTCGAGTCCTGCCGCCGCGGGTCGCGTGCCGCCGGAGCTCGCTTTTCACTAGGGCTGGAATAAATAGTCCATCAGTTTGAAAGAAAGTGATTGATTTCGTTCGTGTTCATGCTCATAATTTGCGTGAAACGGGCGTTATGGCGAAAGAATTGCCTCGAGTGTTGCGTGATTGGTGGCGTATATGCAGACTGAAGAGCGCCGAGGTCGGTTGCTGGAGCTCGTGCGTCTGCGGGGATTCGCCTCGCTGGACGAACTGGCCTCGACGCTCGAGGTTTCGGCCTCGACGGTCCGCCGCGACCTGGACTACCTGGAGGAGACGGGCGAGGCGAAGCGGACGCACGGGGGCGTCTTCTATACCGGGCCGTCGCCCAAACTGCCGCATTTTGAGCAGCGGCAGCGATCGGAGTGGGAAAAGAAGAAGCAGATTGCGGCCTGTGCGGCCGAGTTGGTGCAGGACGGGGACACGATCCTGTTGGACGGCGGCAGCACGACGTACGAGCTGGCTCAGTTGCTTGGTCCGCCGCAGTCTGCAGGTGGTCACCAATTCGCTGCCGGTGGCCACCTTGTTCACGGCGGGTGACGACAACGACCTGGTGCTGATCGGCGGCTACGTGCATCAGCGGACGGGCGTTTGTCTGGGACCGTACGCCAATCAGATGTTGCAGCACTTGAGTGTGCGACGGGCGCTTCTTGAGCGTGGCCGGGATCAACGATCGGGGCTGTTTCAACAGCAACCTGCTGTTGGTGGAGACCGAGCAGGCGATGATGCGGGCGGCGGACGAAGTGATCGTGCTGGCCGACAGCACGAAGTTTGGTCATCAGAGTCTGGCGTTGTTGTGCGAGTTGCGTCGAGATCGACACGCTGGTGGTCGATGCGGAGATCAGCGAGGACTGGCGGAGCAAGATTATTGCCGCGGGCGTCCGCCTGTTGGTGGCGGACGTCGACGGATAACTTCAGAGGAGCAGCGTGGATGATAGCTGGGGGAACGATTGATCGGGCGACGGTCGAGCGAATTGTGCGGCAGATCGTCTTTGCTCGCACGGCGGCCCACGGCGCCGAGCCGGCGTCGAGCGGCCGACGACGAGCTGGTGGTCAGCATTTCCGCTCGGCATTGCCATTTGACCGACGAACACGTGCGGACGCTGTTTGGTCCCGACGCGACGCTGACGCCGCATGAAGCCGTTGTATCAGGACGGCTATTACGCCGCCGAGCAGACGGTGATGCTGGTCGGACCGCGGCGGCGGATGTTGCCCAATGTGCGCGTGCTCGGTCCGACGCGCCCTCACAGCCAGGTCGAATTGGCCTTTACGGACGCCATCTCGCTGGGCATCGACGCACCGGTCCGGATCAGCGGCAACATCGAAGGCACGCCCGGTTGTGTGCTTGGTGGGGCCGGCCGGCGTGGTGGAATTGCCGCAGGGCGTGATTCGCGCGGCGCGTCACGTGCACATGAATCTTCGTCACGCCGCACAAGTATGCCGTGCAAAACGGCGACCGGATGAAACTGCGGATCGAATCGCCGGGCTGCACGACGGTTCTGGAAGACGTGATCGTCCGCGCCGACGAGACCAGCAAGCTGGAAGTCCACATTGATACGGACGAAGGAAACGCCTGCTTTCTGGATGGAGCGACGCAACGTGCAAGTTGACTGAAGCAGGTGCCATGTAATTGTCACTAATCAACCTACGGAACTCACATCCTCATTCACGGGAGAATCTCACTGATGGCCAAAAAATGGAAGCACTGGGAATGATCGAGACCAAGGGGTTTTGCGCCTTGGTCGAGGCGACCGACGCCATGATGAAGGCGGCGAATGTCACCTTCATTGGCTGGGACAAGGTCGGCAGCGGACTGGTCACGACGTTTGTGACGGGCGACGTCGCCGCGGTCAAGGCCGCCACGGACGCCGGGGCGAATGCGGCCGGTCGGATCGGCGAAGTGTCAGCGTGCAGGTGATTCCGCGACCGCACGAAGATCTGCACGATTGTCTTGCCCGGCCGCTCCCGAAGGCCGCGGCCAAATAGTGTCCGCCGCCGGCCGAGCGTTGCCGAATCAGCGATTCGATGTCGCGACATGTCACATGATCACGCAACTACCACGCTTCGCGAAGGACAACTCAAAAGGAAACACTCGATGAATACTGCCATTGGCTTAATTGAAACAAAAGGTTTGGTCGGTTTGGTCGAGGCCACGGACGCGATGGCGAAGGCGGCGAACGTGCAGATCATCAAACGCGTCTCGATTGGCGGTGGCCTGGTCACGACGGTCGTGCAGGGGGACGTGGGCAGTGTTCGCGCGGCGGTCGAGGCCGGTGCGACCGCCGCGTCGCACGTCGGCGAATTGACCGGCAGCCACATCATTCCGCGTCCCGCCGAAGGTTTGATCGAAGCGTACTTGAGCTAGCGTCCCGACCGGCTCGGCGGCACGACCGTCGGCCGCGCATGCGAGGACACGCAGCACGATTACGGAAGACGATGAAAATTCTGGTCGCAAATCTCGGATCTACCAGCTTCAAGTACCGTCTGTTTGACATGACGGACGAGCGGCAGCTTGCGCGCGGCGGCGTGGAACGGATCGGCTCGCCGACCAGTCCGTGCTTTGTCGAGATCGGCGGGCAACGGCGTGAGCTGACGGCCGAAGTGCCGGATCATGCCGTGGCCGTCCGACAGTGTTTGAGCCAGTTGACCGATCCCGCAGTCGGGTTGCCTGACGGATGCCAGCGAGGTGGCCGCGATCGGCTTCAAGGCCGTCCACGGCGGACGGATGAGCGGTGTGCAGCGCGTCACGCCCGAGGTGCTCAGCGCGATGGAAGAAATGAACGCGGTCGCGCCGGCTCACAATCCGCCCTACATCGCCGCCATGCGTTTGTTGGCCGAGCAGTTGCCCGAGATTCCGCTGGTGGCGGCGTTCGAAACCGGTTTCCATCAGACGATTCCCGAGTGCCAGCAGTACTACGCGATTCCCCGCGCGTGGTCGGACGATGTTTCATATTCGGCGCTTCGGCTTTCACGGAGCGAGTCATCGTTACATCGCCGGCCGCATGGCCGAGTTGCTCGGATCGGGACGATTTGCGGCTGATCTCCTGTCACCTGGGCGGTTCGAGCAGTCTGTGTGCGATTCGCAATGGCCACAGCGTGGGGACGTCGATGGGCATGAGTCCGCAGACGGGCCTGCCGCAGAACAATCGCGTCGGCGATTTCGATCCCTTTGCCGTGCCGCTGATCATGCAGCGCACCGGCAAGTCGCTTGACGGAAGTGCTTGCACGACTGGCCAACCAGGGCGGGCTGTTGGGAATCAGCGGCGTCAGCGGCGACATCCGCGATCTGGAAGCGGCCGCGGCCGCCGGCGATCGCGCAACGCCCAACTGGCGCTGGACGTTTACACCAGCGAGGTCCGCCGCCACCTGGGCGGATTGCTGGTCGATCTTGGGCGGAGCGGATGCGATCGTCTTCACCGGCGGCATCGGCGAGAACGGCGCCGAGATTCGCGCGGGCCGTCTGTCGCGACTTGAGTCGAGTTGGGAATCGAGTTGGATCCGGAACAGAACGCCCAGGCACGCGGCGAAATGTGCGTGCATCGCCCGACGAGCCGCATGCAGATTTGGGTCCTGCCCACCAACGAAGAACTGGTGGTCGCTCGGCAATCGTTTCAGTTGTTAAAGGGTTAAGCCATGTTCGTCGCCAAGGTCACCGGCTCGCTGGTCGCCACGCAGAAGGTGCAAAGCATGGTCGGCTACAAGCTGCTGGTCGTCGAACCCTATCGCTTGGACGCGCCGGATCGGCGAGCGCCTGACGACGACCGGGCGGACCTTTGTCGCCGTCGATATGCTGGGTGCCGGCGAAGGCGAGTTCGTGCTGATCACGCAAGGATCGAGCGCTCGGCTGACGCCCGAAACCAAGGACATGCCGATTGACACGGTCGTCGTCGGCATCGTGGATCGCGTGCAGATCGACGAGCACTGCGTGTATTCGCGTGAAGAGGATCGAGTGGGAAAGGGTCAGGTCTCAAAGTGCGAAGCACCCGAAGGGCCGTTCCGGCTTGAGACCTGACCCCTTCCAACGCTTGAGACCTGACCCCTTGCCCAACGCTGACCCCTTCCAGCCCCACGAATTCCTTCCAGTTTGAAGCGAGAAGTCAGATGCAAGTTGACGAACAATTGATTCGGACCGTTGTCAGCCAGGTGTTGGCCGAAGTTCGCCAGAACGGCATTCGCGGCCACGGCCAGCTTTGTCGGTCGTCACGGCGTGTTTACCTGCGTCAAGGAGGCGGTGGCGGCGGCTCGTGAGGCATTCGAGCAGTTGAGTCGTCGGACGCGCGGAAGACCGCAAACGGATCATCGATCACATTCGTCGCATCTCGATCGAGCAGTCCGTCGAACTGGGCACGATGGAGATGGAAGAGACCAGGATCGGTCGGCTGGACCACAAGATCGAGAAGCTGAAGATGCTCGGCGAACGCACGCCGGGCGTGGAGTTCCTGCGCAGCGAAGTGTTCAGCGGCGACCACGGTCTGGCCGTGATCGAACACGCTCCGTTCGGCGTGATCGGGGCGATCACGCCCGTGACGCATTCGCTGCCGACGATTACCGGGCAACGCGGTCAGCATGATCGCCGCCGGCAACACCGTGGTCGTCAATCCGCATCCCAGCGGCAAGACGCGTCGCGGCCGAAGGCGTGCGACGCTTCAACGAGGCGATCTCACGCGACCTGGGAATCGACAATCTGATTTGCGTGATTGCCGAACCGACGCTGGAGTCGGCGGACCAGATCTTTCAGTCATCGCGATATCGCCATGATCTGCGTGACCGGCGGCCCGGCCGTCGCCCGCGCCGCCTTGAATTCGGGCAAGCGAGCCGTCGTTGCCGGACCCGGCAATCCGCCGGTCGTCGTCGACGAAACGGCCGACCTGGACCGTGCCGCGCGAGTCGATCATCGCCGGTGCAGCCTACGACAACAACCTGCTGTGCATCGCCGAAAAGGAAGTGTTTGTCGTCGACGTCGGTGTTCGACGCGATGATGGAGGCCATGGAACGGGCCGGTGCGGTGCGACTGAACGCGCGGGAGGTCGACCGCTTGACCCAAGCCGCGATCGTCGAAGTCGGCGAAGGCGACCATCGACATCGCCGTTGCCGCGAAGGACTTTCTCGGCAAAGATGCCTGCCGTGCTGGCCGCCGGCCGCCGGGCGATCACGTCGCGCCGGACGCGAACTTGTGTTCGGCGAAACCGACGAGTCGAATCCGTTCGTGCCCGTCGAGCAGATGATGCCCTTCTTGCCCTTCGTCCGCTGCCGCAACGTGAACGAAGCGATCGAGAAAGCGAAACACTACGAACACGGCTTCCGGCACACGGCCATTATCCATTCGACCAACGTCCGCAACATGACCCACATGGGACGCGTCATGGACACGACGTTGTTTGTCAAGAACGGTCCCTGCTTTGCCGCGCTGGGCGTCGAAGGCGAAGGCTACATCTCGTTTTCGATCGCCACGCCGACTGGCGAAGGCGTGACGACACCGCTGACGTTCACGCGCGAACGTCGCTGTTCGATGATCGATGACTTGTGTGTCTTGGGAAAATGAACCACGCCATCGGACCTCCAACGTCCGCCCTGGGATGTCACGATAGGAATCCGAAATGTTGTCGGAAAAGTGGTCGGTACCGCCGTTTCGACGATCAAGCATGCCTCGATGGAACGGCAGAAGCTGTTGATCATTCAGCCGCTGATGACCGACGGAAATGCTCCCGACGGTGATCCGCTGATCGCGATCGACAGTGTCGGCGCGGGGGTTGGCGAGCGAGTGATCCTGACCAGCGATGGAGCGATTTGCCCGCGACTGGCTTCGGGCCGACGCGACGCCCGTACGCTGGGCGGTGATTGGAATTGAAGACTGAATGTGGCCATTTGCCTGGAACCGAGGGGCTTGCCTGAGGTGACGGAGCCTCTGGCCGCGGAGGAATCGGACAAGTCGACCATGACAAATGATGCGGGACAGATCGAGCGGATTGTCCGCGAAGTGTTGCTGCGGCTCACTTCGGCGGCCCCCGGTCTGGCCGCGGCGACGCCCGACTCCCGCCCCGAAACAATCGCCCCCGCAACAATCGCCCCCGAAGTGACGGCCGCTGGGCAGGACGTGCTGGTTCTGCCAGCGCGGTTAGTCACGGCCCAAATGCTGGTCGGACGATTGACCGGCATCACGTGTGTCGAAGTGCATCCCAAGGCGGTCGTTACGCCGCTGGTGAAGGATCTGTTGCGGGAGGGGCGAATCCAGCTCAAACGCGTCGCCACCCAGTCGCTCGCCGGCGCAACGACTTCACCGCGATTGGGTCTGGTCCTGGAAGGGAATCAGGCCGGAGCCATGCGTCGGTCCTGCGCGAGATCCCGTGTCAATGGGTCCCGCTGGCGGATCCCGCCTCGGCCATCGAGCAGCTGGCCGATCCCAACTCGGACAGTCCGCAGCGGCTGGTGCTGGTCACCGCCGATTGGGCTCGCTGGACATGTGCGGCGAATCGGCATCCTCGCATCCGGGCCGTGTCGGTCGCGTCCGAGGCGTGCGTGGACGAGGCCATGAAACAAGTCGATCCGAATGTATTGATTGTGAACGTGCCAGGTGTCGCCGGTCGCGATCCGCGGTCGATCGTGCGACGATTCGTCGATTCCGTGTGCAAGTAAACGACCCGCGAACTCAAGGAGATCGCGGCCCGGTGACGGCTCGAAACCGACCAAGGTGACCCCCATGCGAATTGCCGAAGTAATCGGAACGGTAACCTTAAGTCAGTCCCACCCGAGTCTTGTGGGAGGACGACTGAAGCTTGCCATTCCCTTGGCGCTCGACGAGCTGGGTTCCGCCACTCGGCCTCGGGCGGAAGAGTTGGTGGTGTACGACGAGATCGGTGCCGGCGTCGGCGATCGAATCATGTTTTCCGAGGGCGGCGAGGCGGCGCAACCGTTCTTCCCTGACCTCAAGCCGGTCGATGCCTACAACGCCGGGATCCTGGACAAGATCAACTTGTCACCGTGAAGTACAGTCCGAGCAGACCTGATGGTTAACCGCTCGCACGTCTCCGACCGAGATCGGCAGCGGCGCGAGGGAAAAGGAAGTGAGCCATGGTAAATCCACATAAAATCAAACAAGACATCTGTGAAATTGGTCGGCGCATCTACAACAAAGGATTCGCCGCGGCCAATGACGGAAATATTACGGTCCGGATCGGCGAAAACGAGGTGCTCTGCACGCCGACGATGCAGTCCAAAGGTTTTCTCAAGCCGGACGATATCGCCACGATCGACATGCAGGGCAACCAAACCGCCGGCCGCAAGAAACGATCCAGCGAGGCCCTGCTTCACCTGGAGATCTACAGTCAGCGACCGGACGTGAAGAGTGTCGTGCACTGCCATCCGCCGCACGCGACGGCGTTCGCGGTGGCTCGCGAGCCGATTCCGCAATGCGTTTTGCCCGAAGTCGAAGTCTTCTTGGGCGACGTGCCGATCACCAAATACGAAACTCCCGGCGGTCAGGCGTTCGCGGACACGATTCTTCCTTTCGTGGACAAGACCAACGTCATCATTCTGGCCAACCACGGGACCGTCAGTTTCGGCGAGAACGTGGAGCGAGCCTATTGGTGGACCGAGATCCTGGATGCCTATTGCCGGATCCTGATGCTCTCGCGACAGTTGGGCCGCGTGAACTACTTCAGCGAAGACAAGGAACGCGAGCTGCTGCGAGCTGAAACAGAATTGGGGTTTCAACGACCCGCGAAACACGCCCGAGTACGAGAACTGCGACATCTGTGCCAACGATATCTTTCGCGGCAGCTGGTCGGACGCGGGGGTTCAGCGAAAGGCATTCGATCCACCTCCCCCAATGGCACCGCAGCCCACGTCGGATGCGGCGGGCTCAGCTCCCGCGGCCGATCAGGAGGCGCTGGTCCAAGCGATTACCGAACGCGTCATGGCCGAATTGTCTCGGCTGCCGATGGGAGGAACGATCCTGATGAAGGTCAGTATCATTGGTGGCGGAGGACTGGTTGGCTCGTGCGCCGCGTTCGCGCTGCAGTGCGGCAAGATCGTGCGCGAGATTGCACTGCTGGACCTGAATGCCGAGGCCGCGGCCGGCCACGCACTTGACCTCCTGCATGGCGGACCGAGTACGGCGGACCAACGGATCGGTTCGGGCGGCTACGAGCATATTCCGGACTCGGATGTGATTTGCATCACCGCGGGTCTGCGCCGGAAACCCGACGAAAGCCGTCTGGATCTGATCAATCGCAACGTCGACCTGTTCGTTTCGATCCTGGACGGAATCCGTTCGGCTGGCTACCAGCCGCGATGCAATCGTGCATGTCGTGTCCAATCCGGTCGACATCCTGACCTACCTTGCCGCTCAGCAATTGGAGTTGCCGCCGGAGCAGGTCATCGGGTTGGGAACGCAACTGGATACCATCCGCTTTCGAAGTCTGATCGCACAGCAATTAAAGATCCCGCCCACGCAGACGTCCGCATTGATCCTGGGGGAACATGGCGACAGCATGGTGCCGATCTGGTCCAGCAGCACGATCGCGGGCTTGCCCCTGGACAAGTACCCCGGTTGGTCGCCGAATCTTGCCAACGAGTTGTTCAATCGGACCAAGGGGTCGGGTGCCGAAGTGATCAAGCGGAAGGGCGGTGCTGGCTTTGCCGTGGGAATTGCGATTCGCGACGTGATTGAATCGATCGCCCTGGACCAGCAGCGAATCCTGCCCGTCTCGACGGTCCAAAGCGGCTGCTACGGAATCCGCGACGTGGCCCTCTCGGTTCCGACGGTAGTAGGTCGGGCCGGCGTCATCGCTCGGCACGAAATCGAGCTTTGGCCCAAGGAACTGCAGGGACTGCGAAACAGTGGCAACGTGCTTCGTCAAACGTTGCAGACCGTGCTCCCGCGGGTGGCCGGGCGAGCACGCGTCGTAACCGCTCCTCCCAC
The DNA here is from genome assembly GCA_963826795.1 of uncultured Planctomycetales bacterium. Lineage (GTDB taxonomy): Bacteria > Planctomycetota > Planctomycetia > Pirellulales > Pirellulaceae > CAWGYT01. The sequence continues at coordinate 742,396 of CAWGYT010000004.1, forward strand.
GCCGATCAGGAGATGATCTGCCGGATCGGCTCGGCCCCTTCCACGCCGACCAGCTTTTGCTCGAGACCGTTGTAGAAATAGCCGAGTCGATTCGGATCGAGTCCCAGCTGCGTGCAGGATGGTCGCGTGCAGGTTCTTGACATGGAAGCGGTCCTCGATCGCGTGGTTGCCCAGTTCGTCGGTCTTGCCGACCTGAGTCCCGCCTTGGATGCCGCCTCCGGCCATCCACATCGTAAAGCCGAACGAATTGTGGTCGCGGCCGGTTCCCTGCTGATACTCGGCGGTGGGCTGGCGACCGAATTCACCGCCCCAGACGACCAGCGTCTAGTTGAGTAATCCGCGCTGTTGGAGGTCCTTCAGCAGCCCGGCGATCGGCTGATCGGTGTTGCCCGCGTGGAAGTTGTGGTTCGCGACCAGATCGCCGTGCGCGTCCCAATTCGCGTCGTTGTGGTTGCCGCCCGAGTAAATCTGAATGAAACGCACACCTCGTTCGACCAGACGCCGTGCCAGGATGCACTTGCGGGCGAAGTCTTCCGTCCGCGGCTCGTCCAGTCCGTACAGCGCCCGAATGTGCGCCGGTTCGTCGTTCAAGTCAACCGCTTCGGGCGCGGACTGCTGCATCTTGTAGGCCAGTTCGAAGCTGGCGATCCGAGCCGCCAGATGGCTGTTGCTTTCGCGAAATCCGCGCTGGTGCTCGTGATTGTACTCGGTCAAGCCTGACAGCAGCCGCTTCTGGGCGGCAGCCGACATCCCTCGGGGTGGCGCCAGGTCCAGAATCGGCTCTCCCACCGGCCGTAACTGGGTTCCCTGAAACGACGCCGGCATATAGCCGCTGGACCAGTTCTTCGCGCCGCTGATCGGACCGCCGGTGCGATCCAGCATCACGACAAAGCCCGGCAGGTTTTCGTTGACCGAACCCAGACCATAGTTGACCCAGCTGCCCAGGCACGGATGACCCGAGAGCAAGCGGCCGGAATTCATCATCAGCATCGCCGAGCCGTGGATGGGCGAATCGGCGTACATCGAATGGATGAAGGCAATGTCGTCCACGCATGTGGCCAGGTGGGGAAACAGATCGCTGACCCATTTGCCGCACTGTCCGTACTGTTGGAACTTCCATTTGGGCCCCACCACGCGGCCTTCGTTCTTCTTGCCGCCGCGGCCAAATGTCTTGACGGGCACCGTCTTGCCGTCCAGCGCGTACAGGTTCGGCTTGTAGTCAAAGGTGTCGATATGGCTGGGCCCGCCGTACATGAACAGAAAAATGACCTCTTGGCCCGTGCCGGAAATTGCGGATCTCGAGGGGCCAGCGGGTTCGCCAGACGCGTGACCCCATCGGCGGCGTGAGTCTGGCCGGCAAAGAAGTCCTGTCCCAGCAGACCGGCCAGCGCCAGCGACGTGAAGCCGCCACCGGCTTCCCAGAGAAATTCGCGCCGGGTGCGGCCACAAAAATGGTTTTCGGGCTGCGGATTCATGTTCGCGTTCCCTTGGGCAAAGTTGCGTTTCGCCAAAACCCGGAAAATCACCGGGGAGGCGCCGATCGGGAGCGCCATCGGGACGCGGCTCCAGGTCGTTGCCCTCGCGGGGTAGTCAGTCGAGATAGATCATTTCGTTCAGGTTCAGCACCAGCAGACAGAAGTAACGCAACGCCTCGTCGGCCGTTGCCTCGTCTTCGGTCTGCCAATGGTCGATGCAGTGTTCACGCCACGCTCGATTTCATCCTCGGTCGGTGTCCTTGAAAGCGCGAGCGACAGGGCCAGGCGAACTTGGGCCCGCGCGTCGATCCGGGTGGACACCCTGCAACGCGCGCCGCCAGTTCGCCCGCCTGTTCGTTGAAAAATTCTCCGTTCAGCGTCGTCAGCGCCTGAGTCGGCACGGTCGTCGCGAATCGGACGGGGCAGCTGCCGTCGGTGTCCGCCGAGTCGAAGGCCAGCAAGACGGGATCGCTGATGGATCGTTTGACGAAGACGTACACGCTCCGTCGGACTTCTTGGTCGGCTGACGATTTGCCCCAGGCGGCGTCGGGTCGCGACGCGCTCTGCAGGACCTCGTCGGGAATCTTCGAATAGATGCTGGGCCCGCTCATCTCGAGGTTCAGCTGTCCGGTCACGCACAACACCGTGTCCCGCACTTCTTCGGCCGTCAGTCGTCGCATGTCGAATCGCCAGAACAGATGATTCTCCGGGTCGACCTCCAAGTCCGGCCGTGATCTTTCGAGGACATCCGATAGGTTTGCGAGGTCAGGATCAAGTCGTGGAGCCATTTCAGTTGCCAGTCGTGGCGGATCAATTCGGCTGGCCAGATAGTCGAGCAACTCGGGATGCGTCGGGGCGTCGCCGTAGCGGCCAAAATCGTTGCTCGTCCGCACCAGTCCTCGACCAAAATGGATGCTGCCAAACGCGATTGACGATCACGCGGGCCGTCAGCGGATTGTCCGGTTTCACCAGCCAGTTGGCGAACGTCAAACGGCGGCCGCTGGAGTCGATGTCAGGCGGCAATTCGGGAATCTCGGCCGTCGCCGGACTCAGCACTCCGGGAAACCCGGATCGACCTTCTCACCGAGGGCCTGAGCGTTGCCGCGAACCAGGACGTACGTCTCGGGAGCGTCTCGCCCGTTTTCCTTGATGGTCAAGGTCGCGAGGTAGCGGTTGAACGCCGGCTCGTTTGAGCTGTCGCAGCTGGTCGCGCAACTCGGTCAACTCAGCATGCTGGGCCGGGTCAAGAACGCTGGCAGCTCGCGTCTCGATCAGATGTCGACGCGTCCGCTCATCCCGAGCGTCCTCTTTTTCGGGATTCGAGAGCGACTGATAGACGAGCTCTTCCAACTGATCGACGCGGTGCTGACACGAGTCGAGCGCCGCCTGATGTCGAGCTCGACTCGCTTCGTACTCTTCCAATTCTGCGGGCGTGGCGACAACCGTCTGCGTATTGAGCGTAAAGGCGGTCTTCTTGTACTCCAGCTGACGGATGTCTTGGTAGATGTTGTGAAAGAAGGCCATCATCTGATAGTAATCCCGCTGCGGGATCGGATCGATCTTGTGGTCGTGGCAGCGGGCACAGCCGACGGTGGTCGCCATGAAGACCAGGCTCGTGGTCGACACCACATCGTCCAGGCTGTCGTAGTAGGCCTGCACGGGATCGACCGGCTCGTCATCCCACAGCCCAAGGCGATAGTACCCGGTCGCGATCAGCGAATCGGAGTCGCGATCGGGCAGCTCGTCGCCCGCCAGCTGTTCACATACAAACCGATCGTACGGCTTGCCCGCGTTGAACGCCGCGATCACGTAGTCGCGATAGCGCCAGGCGTTTTCCTTCGGACCGTCCCGCTCGTAGCCATTCGTCTCGGCGTAGCGGACCAGATCCAGCCAGTGGCGACCCCATTGCTCGCCGTACTCCGGGCGACTGAGCAGTCGATCAACCGTTCTCGCGAGCGCCGCGGGGGATCGATCTTGCTGGAAATCCCTCACATCGTCCAGAGCTCGGTGGCAGCCCGAGCAGGTCGTAGTGCAGCCGCCGCAGCAAAACGCGGCCGGACGCGGGCGGGTTCGGCTCGAGGTCCGCCGCTTCCAGACGAGCCAGAATAAAGCGATCCAGCGGATTGGCGCACCAGGCGGAATTCTTGACATCGGGCAGGTCAGGAGGAAGCAGCGGTTGGTAGGCCCAGTGTGCCGCCGCCGGTCCGCTCGGTTCGGGCGCGGCCTCCGCTTCGACGCTCGGAACGATCGGCTCGCCGGGCGTCCACGGCAGTCCCTGCTGCAGCCAACGCGTCAGCGTCGCGATCTCGGCGTCCGGCAGCCGTCCCGTGGGCGGCATCTCGAGATCCTCGTAGCGAATCGCGCTCAGCAATTGGCTGGCGGCCGGATCGTCCAGCGAGGCGGCCGGGCCCAGGTCGCCGCCGCGCAATACCAAGTCGCGGTGGTCCAGTCGCAGCCCCCCGCGACTCGTTTCGGCACTGTGGCACTTGAAACACCGAGCGGCCAGGATCGGCCGGACTTCCGTTTCGAAAAACCGAACCTCGTCTTCCGAAAAACTCGGTTCGTCGCCAAAGGTCGACGTCGGTCGACCCAGAACCGTCGTCAACAGCCCCAGCGAAACGATCATCGGGACAAGCCGCGATCGAGAACGCCGCGTCGAGCATGGCTGGTGAAACAGGCGAATCACATTCGCACCCCAGCAAGAGGAAGGTAGGAAAAAGGACGGATCAAGGGCAGGCCATTCATTGTGACAGGTTTCACTGGCTGCTCAAGTCCGCGGGGGCTTCGTCCACCGGGGTCAGCTGCAGGTAGTCGAGGCCAAACATGTACGCTTTGGCGGCCGCGGGGTTGCTGCCTTGGATCTGGACGGACAGCTGATGCTTGCCCGCCGTTAGCTGCGATTGACCCAGATCGAGCTGTCCGGTCGTGATGACGTCGGGATAGTTGTACAGATCGAGCGGTTTTCCCAGCGGTTTCCCGTCCAGTGCCAGTTGGACGATCGCGTAATCACCGGCCATGGTCAGGGCGGCATGGATTTGATACGTTCCGTCGCGGGGAGCGTCGATTTCGGCGGTCAGCTCGGCGCCGGGCTTGCCGCCCACCCAAAACAGTTGCTCATTGCCGCTCCAGCGCCCTTTGGAAAAACCCTGCATGGCCTGCGTCTGGGTTCTGCCGGACGTGACACGGACGTTTTGAAGTCGTTCGGCCTCCACCGCGCCGGCGACGCGGCCCGTCGTCGGATCCAAGGGGGATTCCGGCCCGCGGCGGAACGACGCCGAGGCGCCCTCGTAGGGCTTGGGCTGCGCGGCTTCCCAGGCATCACGACTGACGTCATCACGTCGCTGGAGCAAGACGTGAGCGCCTTTCATGCCTCCCAGGACGAGGTCGGGCAACTGGTCGTGATTCACGTCGGCCACCGTCAGCTGCCGCCCGATGCCAGCTTCCGAGTCCGCCTGATACGGAATCCACTGGACACCGTCCGGGGTCCGAACGAGCCGAAACCAATAAACCACGGCCCCGGCGTCCCACATGGGACTTTGCCGGTGGTGTGACCAATAGGTCTTGCCGGTCACAATGTCCCGCAGGCCGTCTCCGTCGAGATCTTGCAGATTGACCGAATGCAGTTCGCTGAAGACCACTCCGTATTGATTTTGATCGGGTCGATCCCCCATGATCAGGTGGCGGCGAAATTGAATCTCTTCCTCGTCACCATTTTTCTGCGTGGCCCGTTCCTGCTCGAACCACGCCAAGCCGAATTCGTGCGCGGCGAGGCTGGTGATCACATCCTGATCGCCGTCGCCGTCCACATCATAGGCATACATTTCGGCCCCACCGCGATCGGTGAAGTCATACGCATGGAACCGCCAACGTGCGGTGTCGCGTGCTTCCGGTTGCTGATACCAGCCGTTCTGCACAATCACGTCCATTCGACCGTCGCCGTCGATGTCGCCGATTCCCAATCCGTGCCCGAATCGCTCGGGCGCCACGCGTTCTGAAATCGTATGAAAGGTCCACGCCTCCAGACCCCCTCCCGGCTCGAATGTCGCGTAACCAAAATAGCCGTCGCGCGTGCAGACCAACTCGGGCTGGGTATCGCCAATCAGGTCGACGAATTGAGGCGACTCGTTCGAAACCCAATCCAGGATTTCGTGCTTGGGCCACGGACGGTCAAAGCCGGCGGACTTGGGGTTTTCGTAGACATAGGCGGCAGTCCCTGGAAAACCGACGACCAGGACATCCTTCCAGCCGTCGCCGTTGAAGTCGAACACCCAGTTGAAGAAGTTGTCTGCGTAAGCCTCCCTGGGCTGTGGCTTTGCCGGGTAAATCTCCCGCGACACGCGAAAGTCAGGACCCGCATACCAGTACGGTCCGTAGACGACGTCCATTTCGCCGTCGCCGTTCAAGTCGCCAGCATTGGCGCCCTCTGAATAATAGACGTCCGTCAGCTGAATCCGCTCGAACCGCTCCAGTCGATGTTGTCCCGTCGCGCGTTCGGCTCCCACAACGCTCAGCAGCAACCCCAATAAGGGCGCGACCAGAACCCCCGCGTGAAGGCCTTCGGGCCAGTCGCCGATGTCGGCAGATGACATTGCTTTGAACATGTGTCGAGTTCCGAGTCACGAGGGAGGCGAACGAACCAACGAGGACAGCGCCGCGACGCCGCTATGATTGAGGGAGTGGGAAACCCGCATCCCGCTCGGACCACACGCTCGTCGACCGCGCGACTCATCGCATCGCGTCTCATCGCGTCTCATCGTATCTCGGCTCGAATGCTTACCCGCCCCCTGACGCCATTGTCACTTGTGCTCGCGGATTTTTCAATCGACAATAAGCTCAGCACGGGGATCACGTTTGGCGGAGATGATCTCCGACTCGAGGCGGTCAGGCGGTGGTCGCGCCGTTTATTTGCTGTTACTAAAGTCCGTAAGGTTTCTTCATGACTCGAATCGACCGGATGATTCGCTCGTCCCGGCTTGCGGCGACTCTGGGGGCCATCCTCCTTGGGCTCGTTTTTGGGCTCGTTGCGCCGCTGTACAGTCAGGACGTGGATTTCAACGAAGTGATTAAGCCGCTTCTGTCGGACCGGTGTTTCACCTGCCACGGCCCGGATGCGGAGAATCGTCAGGCGGACTTGCGGTTGGACCAAAGGGCTTCGGCGACGCGAGAATCGTCGGGCGAGGCGTCCCATATCATCCGTCCGGGTGATCCGGATCAGAGCGAAGTTTACCAGCGGATCACCGCCGCGGACGAGTCGCTGCGGATGCCGCCACCCGACTCCAAGCTGGCCCTGACACCCGACGAGATTGAGCTGATTCGCACGTGGATCGAGCAGGGTGCCAGCTGGAACGAGCACTGGGCTTTTCGACCCCTGCAACCCGTCCGGGTTCCCGAAGTTGCCGATCACGGCTGGGGACTCAACGAGATCGACCGTTTTGTTTGGCACCGACTGAGCGCGCATCGACTGCGGCCCAATCCTCCGGCGAGCCGAGAGCGGTTGATCCGGCGTGTGAGTTTCGAATTGACCGGATTGCCGCCGACGTTGGACGAGATTGACGCCTTTCTGGAAGACTCACGGGACGACGCCTACGAGCGGCTGGTGGACCGCTTGCTCGCATCCGAGCGATACGGTGAGCGAATGGCGTCGGAGTGGTTGGACGTGGCGCGCTACAGCGATACGTACGGCTACCAGGTCGATCGTGACCGCTTTGTTTGGCCCTGGCGGGATTGGGTCATTCGGGCTTTCAATCAGAACCTTCCTTACGACGAATTCATCACTCAGCAACTGGCGGGTGATTTACTTCCCGAGGCCAGCGACGATCAGATCCTGGCGACCACGTTCAATCGCCTGCACCCACAGAAGGTCGAGGGGGGCAGCACGCCGGAAGAGTTTCGCATCGAGTATGTTGCCGACCGGAATCAGACATTCGCCACGGCCTTTCTGGGCCTGACGCTCGAATGCGCGCGATGTCACGATCACAAATACGATCCCCTCACGCAACAGGAATATTATCAGCTTTCGGCATACTTCGATAACATCGACGAAGCCGGGCTCTATTCGTATTTCACGACGGCCGTCCCCACGCCCACGCTCCTGCTGCCGGATGCAGAAACTCGTCAAAAACTAGAAGCCATCCAGCAGCGGATCGCGACGGCGGAGAGCGGTTTGACGGAGTTGACCGCGACGCGGCAGGCCGCATGCGAACAATGGCTGAGTGGCTCGCGCGCGGATCTGCTGGTTGCCAAGGCGGAGACGGCTGCCAAGGCGGAGGCGGACTCATCGACCCCTTCAACAGCTTCCACCGATCCGCTGATTCCCGGTCGCATTGCCTATTTGGACTTCGAGTCCCCGACCGGGTCGGCCAACCAGCAGGTGCCTGGCAAATTGGGTCAGGCGGTTCAGCTGACCGGCGATGATCCCGTTGGCTTGGAGGTTGGAAATTTTCGACGCTTCGAACCCTTCACCGTCGCGCTCTGGCTGAACACGCCCGATCGGAAGGAGCGGGCGGTTGTGTTTCATCGATCCCGCGCGTGGACCGATGCCGGCAGCCGCGGCTACGAACTGTTGATCGAGGATGGCTGTCTCAGTGCGGCCCTGATTCACTTCTGGCCGGGCAACGCCATCCGTGTGGTGACTCGGCAGCCGCTCACGCCCGGCGAGTGGACGCATGTGGGCGTCACCTACGATGGTTCCAGTCGAGCCAGCGGACTGCGGATTTATGTCAACGGCGAATTGGCTGACGTCGAGGTCGTCCGCGACAACCTCTACAAGAATATCAGTGGTGGAGGAGGTGATCAGATTACGATCGGCGAACGGTTTCGCGACCGCGGCTTCACCCACGGCTTGGTCGACGAGTTTCAGGTGTTCTCGCGGCAACTCAGCTCGCTCGAACTTCAACAACTGGCCGACGGATCGGCTCTGACGCAGGCCTTGCAGACACCCACGTCCGAGCTGACCGTGGCTCAGCGACAAGGGCTGAGCGAGTATTTTCAGTTGGCAATCGACTCCGAATTCGCTCGACAGCGGGAAGCAGTACGCGCTCTTCGTGAGGAACGCAGTCAGGTGGCTGATGCGATTCCCGAGATCATGGTAATGCGTGAACTGCCGCAGCCTCGCACGACGTTTGTGCTAAACCGTGGGGCCTATGACGCGCGGCGGGCCGAAGTCGAAGCGATCACGCCGGCTGTGCTGCCTCCGTTTCCCGAGTCCGCCCCGCACAACCGGCTTGGTTTGGCCCGCTGGCTGACCGATCCGCAGCACCCGCTGACGGCCCGTGTCGCCGTGAATCGCTATTGGCAGATGGTCTTCGGCAACGGCCTGGTTCGGACGCCGGAGGACTTTGGAAGTCAGGGGCGTCCTCCGACCCATCCGGACTTGCTGGACTGGCTGGCTGAAGACTTCGTCCAGCACGGCTGGGACGTGAAGCGATTGCTAAAACAGATGGTGATGTCGGCGACGTACCGACAGGGGACGGAATGCGATCCAACACGCCGGCAGATTGATCCGGAGAATCTCTGGCTTGCTCGGTCACCGAGTTATCGCTGGCCGGCCGAGATGGTCCGCGACAACGCGCTCCTGGCCAGCGGCCTGCTTGTGGGCAACATCGGCGGTCCGCCGACCAAGCCCTATGAAGTCGAGGTTTCGTTCAAGCCGGAGGCCGTCGATGCGGGCGACGGCGTCTACCGGCGGAGTCTCTACACCTACTGGAAGCGAACCGCACCCGCCCCGGTGATGATGACCTTCGACGCTGCCAAACGAGATGTCTGCCGGGTCCGGCGCGAGCGAACTGCGTCGCCCTTGCAATCGTTGTCGCTGCTGAATGACCCGCAGATCGTGGAAGCCGCCCGAGCACTCAGCGTCCGCGTGTTGCTGGATCACGAATCCACGCCGAACCAGCGATTGGACGACCTGTTTCGCTGGTTGACCAGTCGTCGACCGGATGACCCGCAGCGGTCGGTGTTGAGGAGTCTCTATGAATGGCAGCTGGACTATTTCACGAAGAATCCGGAGGCACGCGACCAGTATCTGAGTGTGGGCCGATACCGAATTCCCGGGTCGCTGGACAAGAATACCGTGGCGGCCCTGGCCATCGTTGCCAATACATTGCTCAACTACGATGAGTGCGTCACGAAACGATAGCGGGTGAGCGTTGAAGGGTGAATGGTCAACGGTGAGCGTTGAAATGGAGCGCAGTGCGTGTCGTGGGATAGGGGAGGATGGTACGGGAATCATGCGAGGCTAAACACGTGAGTTTTCATGGGTGGCGCGAGTCCGCGCCTCAATTGCCAGTGCATCGCCGTTCGTTCCTGCAGCAGTTCGGAATGGGGCTGGGATCGTTTGCGCTTGCCGATCTACTGAATCCAAAGCACGCGTCGGGCGGCGAGTCCGGGGTCCTGGGGTCGCTCCATTTTCCGCCGCGGGCGAAACGCGTGATCTTTCTATTTAATTCGGGCGGTCCCTCGCAGATGGATCTGTTCGACTACAAGCCGCTCTTGAACGAGAAGCATGGAACGGAGCTGCCGGACGAGGTGCGGCGCGGTCAGCGACTGACGGGGATGACCGGAAATCAGTCCAGCCTGCCCCTGGTCGGTTCGCCCTTCAAGTTTCAGCAGCACGGTCAGTCGGCCGCCTGGTTAAGTGAAGTCTTGCCGCACACGGCGTCCGTGGTCGACGAGCTGTGTTTTGTAAAGTCGATGTATACCGAGGCCATCAACCACGGGCCGGGCGTGACCTGCATGCAAACCGGCTCGCAATTCCCGGGTCGACCCAGCATCGGGGCTTGGCTGAGCTATGGCCTGGGCACGGAGAATTCGGATCTTCCCGCGTTTGTGGTCATGGTCACCAAGGACAAGGGAGGCCAACCGCTCGTCTCGCGACTTTGGGGGAGCGGGTTTCTGCCGTCGCAGCATGATGGAGTGCGATTTCGGAGCGGGCGCGACCCGGTGCTCTATCTGAGCAACCCGGACGGACTGTCGGCCGCAAGTCGCCGGCGAATGCTGGACGCCCTGCAAGATCTCCATCATCAACAGCTAACGGACGACGCAGACGCACAGGTCGAAGCCCGGATTGCCAACTATGAACTGGCCTATCGCATGCAAACGTCGATCCCGCAGGCGACGGACCTGTCAGACGAGCCGGCTTACATCTTTGAGGAATACGGTCCCGACGCGAAGGAGCCGGGGACGTATGCGGCGAACTGTCTGTTGGCTCGACGGTTGGCCGAACGTGGTGTTCGGTTTATTCAGCTGTATCATCCCGGCTGGGACCATCATGGCGGATTGACCGCAGGAATTCGCACGCAGTGCCGCGAGACCGATCAGCCAAACGCGGCGCTAATTCGGGATCTGAAACGACGCGGACTTCTCGAGGATACGCTGGTGGTTTGGGGCGGCGAGTTCGGCCGCACGAACTATTGCCAGGGGAAACTGACCGGGAGCGATTTCGGCCGCGATCATCACCCTCGCTGCTTCACCATGTGGCTTGCCGGTGGCGGAATCAAAGGCGGACTTAGCTACGGCGAAACCGATGACTATTGCTACAACATCGCCGAAAATCCCGTCCATATTCACGATTTGCATGCGACCATGCTGCATCTGCTGGGCATCGACCACGAGCAACTGACCTTCAAATACCAGGGGCGGCGATTCCGATTGACCGACGTCCACGGCAAGCTGGTTCGTGAGATCCTCGCCTGAGGGGACTCGGCGAATCGACCGCAGCGGGACGCGGCCCCCTCATCCGGCCTTCGGCCACCTTCTCCCGCGCGGGGAGAAGGGACATGATGGTGTCACCTCTCCCGCGCGGGGGAGAAGGGACATGATGGTGTCACCTCTCCCGGGGCCGGGAGAGGTCGCTGCGAAGCAGCGGGTGAGGGCTCGCGGCGGGCGAGGGCGCGTGTCTGGCAGCGGGACGCGGCCCCCTCATCCGGCCTTCGGCCACCTTCTCCCGCGCTGGGGAGAAGGAACATGAGTGTGTCACCTCTCCCGGGGCCGGGAGAGGTCGCTGCGAAGCAGCGGGTGAGGGCTCGCGGCGGGCGAGGGCGCGTGTCTGGCAGCGGGACGTGGCCCCCTCATCCGGCCTTCGGCCACCTTCTCCCGCGCTGGGGAGAAGGGACATGATGGTGTCACCTCTCCCGTTCCGGGAGAGGTCGCTGCGAAGCAGCGGGTGAGGGTTCGCGGCGGGCGAGGGCGCGTGTCTGGCAGCGGGACGCGGCCCCCTCATCCGGCCTTCGGCCACCTTCTCCCGCGCGGGAGAAGGGACATTGAGTGCGTCACCTCTCCCGGGGCCGGGAGAGGTCGCTGCGGAGCAGCGGGTGAGGGTTCGCGGAGGGCGAACGCCGTTGGCAGGAGTTACGTCATGGGGCGAGTTGCCTTAGAATGGGAGGAATCCGTCAACTCGACTCGGGCGACGATTGAAGATCCATGAATGTACCAATCGGCTTGAAACAAACCCTTTGTCATGCGTTCGGGCGACTGCTCGCGGCGGCGATCGTCCTCCTTGTTTTCACGGCGGCTGCGCGGGCCGGTGAGACGGTCGACTTTAAGCGCGATGTCCGACCCATCTTGAGTGACAAGTGCTTTTCGTGCCACGGGCCGGACGCGACGCATCGCGAGGCGGACCTGCGGCTGGATACGCTGGCGGGCGCCACCGCCGACCTGGGCGGCTATCAGGCGGTTCTCGCGGGTGCACCCGACGAAAGTGAATTGATTCGACGGATCACCTCCGACGATCCGGACCTGCACATGCCCCCGACCGACTCAGGCAAGGAGTTGTCGCCGGAGCAAACGGCGTTGTTGCGGCGTTGGATCGCCGAAGGAGCGACTTGGGCTCGGCATTGGGCATACGAGCCGCCGCTGGCCCATCCGACGCCAGGGGTCACGCGAGCCGCTTGGGCGAAGAACTGGATCGACGAATTCATTCTCGCTGGGCTGGAATCGAAGTCGCTCGAGCCCGCGCCCGACGCGGACTCGGTCACGCTCGTACGCCGATTGTACTTCGATCTGATCGGCTTGCCGCCTGATCCGAGCGTGGTCGCAAGATATGTCGACGCGGCCACGGAGGAAAACTACGAGCGATTGGTGGACGACCTGCTTGCCTCGCCCCATTTCGGTGAACGCCTGGCCATGTATTGGCTGGATCTCGTGCGTTACGCCGATACCGTGGGATACCATGGCGATCAGGACCACAGCATTTCGCCCTATCGCGACTATGTCATCGACTCGTTCAACCGCAACCTACCGTTTGACCAGTTCACCCGCGAGCAGCTTGCGGGTGACTTGCTGCCGGAGTGTGGCGTCGATCAGCGAATCGCTTCGGGGTACAACCGCCTGCTCCAGACGTCCCACGAAGGCGGTGTCCAGCCGAAGGAATACTTGGCGATTTATGCGGCCGACCGGGTGCGCAACATTTCGGCCGTGTGGATGGGTGCGACGTTGGGATGTGCCCAGTGCCACGATCACAAGTTCGACCCCTTCACGACCAAGGATTTTTACGCGATGGCTGCCTTCTTCGCCGATGTGGACGAAGCCCAGCATTTCGCGGTCGGCACGAATGCCTTACCCACACGACGGCCGCCCGAGGAGGTCGTGTTGACTCGCTTGGAGCGAGACGAGCTGGCAGACGTGAATCGTCAGCTTGAGGAACGGAAGCAATCGCTGCCGTCCGCGTCGGCCGATGACGTCGCCCGTGTTCAAGCCGAAATCCAGCAACTTGAATCACGGCAACGCGGGATTAACATGAACAAGCGGCCGACCATGATTACCGTTGCGTTGGAACAGCCCCGCACGACGCGGATCCTGGCGCGGGGCAATTGGTTGGATGAAAGTGGTCCGATTGTCCTTCCGGCGGTTCCGGAATTCTTGCCGGGCCCGACGAGCGACGACGCTCGGCTCACCCGGCTTGACCTTGCCAATTGGCTGGTCGACGCACAGGACGGCGTGGGTGGTTTGACCGCTCGCGTCTTTGCGAATCGCACCTGGTATCTTTGTTTCGGGCAAGGCCTGGCACGAGTTCTAGACGACTTTGGAGGTCAGGGCGAACCACCGCTGCAGGACCAGCTCTTGGATCGACTGGCCTTGGAATTCGTGGCGAGCGGTTGGGACATCAAGCATCTGCTGAAGCTGATCGTGACCAGCCATGCTTATCGGCAGTCGTCGATCGCGGATCCCGAGACGCTGGCAGTTGACCCCGAGAACCGCTGGGTTTCGAGGCAAGCCCGGTTTCGTCTGCCCGCCGAGATCGTCCGCGACAACGCACTTGAGATCAGTGGTTTGCTGGTGAAGGACGTGGGCGGGATGAGCGTCAAGCCGTATCAACCCGCGGGGTACTATCGGCACCTCAATTTCCCACCCCGGACCTACCATCACGATACGGATCGGCAACAGTGGCGGCGAGGTGTTTATGTGCATTGGCAACGACAGTTCTTGCACCCCACCCTCAAAGGACTCGATGCGCCCACGCGCGAGGAATGCACGGCTCGACGCCCAAGATCGAACACGCCCTTGGCCGCGCTGGCACTCTTGAACGACCCTTCGTTCGTCGAGGCGGCACGGGTGTTCGCGGCGCGCGTCCTCCGCGAATCGCCCGCTGAGTCGCCGGAGTCGCGACTTCGTTACGCGTTTCGTCTGGCGGTCTCGCGCGACCCGGATGAATTCGAGGTCGAGCAGCTGCGTCGCCTGTACGAGGCCGCCCTGGAACAATATCAGGATCGTCGCGAAGCTGCCGAGGAACTGACTCAAACGGGACTCGCGCCGGTCGACAAAGAATTCCTGCCCGCGGAACTGGCGGCCTGGACAACCGTGGCGCGAGCGATTTTGAATCTTCACGAGGTGATCACGCGTAATTGATGGTGACTTGCCCATTGAGGTGGGCCGCCAGATGCAAGCCAAAGGGGTCGAATGACGCAGCGCCATCTACTACTAGCGCAAGACGCACACCACCGGGCGGTTTGCCGCCGAACGTTTCTCCAGCGTTGCGGTATCGGCGTCGGGGCGGCCGCCTTCGGCGCGCTCCGCGGTCGCCAGGTCGGTGGTGTGGAACGCAGCCACGAACCGGGAGTGAGCGGCTTGCCTCAATTGCCGCCTCGCATTAAGCGCGTGATCTTCCTTTGTATGGCCGGTGGGCCGTCGCATCTGGAAACGTTCGACTACAAACCCGAGTTGGCTCGACTGGATGGACAGCCGATGCCCGAGTCGTACACGGCCGGACAACCGATCGCTCAATTGCAAGGCCAGACGCTGAAGTGCCTCGGTCCGCTCACGAAGTTCCGAGCCCACGGCCAGAGCGGGCTCTTGGTGAGTGATTTTCTGCCCTGGCAAGCCAAGTTGGCGGATCAGATTTGCGTCGTTCGCTCGATGGTGACCGAGCAGATCAATCACGATCCGGCTCACACCTTCATGAACACGGGAACCGCACTCAGCGGACGCCCGTCGATGGGCTCCTGGGTCACGTATGGCCTGGGAAGCGAAACGGAGAATCTGCCCGGGTTTGTTGTCCTAACCAGTGTGGGCGGTAGAAATCCGCAGCCCATCGCCTCGCGCCAGTGGGCCGCAGGTTTTCTTCCAAGCCGATATCAGGGCGTCGAATTCAACGCCAGCGGCGAGCCGGTGTACTTCGTCAATTCACCGCCGGGTGTGAATTCAAGGCAGCAGCAGCAACTGGTCGAGGTGATTCAGCGAATCAACCTCCATCGCAATCAGGTGTTGCACGACGCCGAGCTGGAAACGCGGGTCGCTGCCTACGAAATGGCGTTCCGGATGCAGACTTCCGTGCCCGACCTGATGGATCTTTCGGACGAGCCCCCGCAGATTCTACAGTTGTACGGGGCCCAACCCGGCGATGGTTCGTTCGCCTCCAACTGCCTCTTGGCCCGACGTTTGGCCGAACGCGGAGTGCGCTTCATTCAGCTGTATCATCGCGGCTGGGACCATCACGGCGATCTGGCTCACTATATGGATGTTTGTTGCGGGCTGACCGACAGGGCAACATGGGCCCTGCTCACGGATCTCGAGCAACGCGGGATGTTGCACGAGACGCTCGTGATCTGGGGCGGCGAGTTCGGCAGAACGCCCATGTTTCAGGGCAAAGGCGGCCCGGGTCGCGACCACCATATCAAGGGCTTCTCCATGTGGCTCGCCGGCGGAGGAGTGCGCGGCGGAATGGCTTACGGTGCGACCGACGAACTCGGTTACAACGCCGTGGAAAACGTCGTCCATGTCCGCGATCTCCACGCCACCATGCTCCATCTGCTGGGAATCGATCACGCGCGCTTCACCGTCAAACACCAAGGCCTCGAGATGCGACTGACCGGAGTCGAACCGGCGCGCGTCGTTAACGAGATTTTGAGCTAGCGCCTGCCGACAAGCTCTGCGCCAAACCGGGAGCCTCGCCCTCCCGGTGACACAACCTGCCGTCGTGTCGGGCTCAAACTTACGTTACTTGATCTCCACCAGACGAATCTCGAACGTCAACTTCTCGCCCGCCAACGGATGGTTGGCGTCGACCTTGATGGAGTTTTCCGAGACTTCGACAACTCGCGCCGGAACCGCTTCGCCCGTCATCGTCTGCAGTTCGAGTCGGTGTCCGACTTGCGGTTCCATGTCGTCTGGAACTTGATCCATCCCGAATTCCAGAACCATCTCCGCGCGGTGTGGCCCGTAGGCGGCCTCGGGCGGAATCGCGGTGGTCTTCGTTTCGCCCAACAGCATGCCGAGAATCGCGTCTTGGAAACCCGGAATGATGTCCCCGTCACCCAGGCGGAATTCGAGCGGCTCACGTTCCTCGGAAGTGTCAAACACGGAGCCGTCCTGCAGTTTTCCCGTGTAGTGAACCAGGACCGTGTCCCCTGATTTTGCGGTGGACATGCTGAATTCCTTTCGATGATTAGAATACGCTTCGCGTTGTCCGTCTTGTCGTCAAACTTAACGCCACCGTCCCATGCGACTCAGCATGGCGTGACGCGAACGGAAATAAAAAAACCGCGTAAAGCCCCCGCTCGACGCAGTTGTTTCAGAACCGGAATCTGTAGCAAAGCGAAATGACATTCCGCTGCCATTGTGAAAGTCGACCGAGGTTGCGTCAAGGTGCAACCGGTTTCCGTGGGAATTCCGCAAAAAGCCTGTGGATTATGCTTGGCTCAACCCACGGTCGGCGACGACCTGATGCCGAGCCCCGCGGGCAAGGCGTGGGCGTCCGAGCGGGCACGACGCGGCGGGCCGTAGTTCCGCGGTTTTTCAGTTAACTTTCGCTCGCGCAGGCCGGTCTACTTGAGCGATGGTGAGCGAGCGATGGCGAACCGAGTGGAAAATCGTCGGGTCACGCCTATAAATCCTCGTTCGGTTCGGCTGTCACGCCCGCGACGGGTTCACATTTAGCGAGGTTGGAGAAGTTGATGCACACGAGCATAGAGATGTTGCGCAGCCTGCGCGAGGATCGGGCGGAAATGAAGGCTTTGCCGGCACGCGATGAGGCATCGACGAAAGAGAGCCCGGTCGATCTCGCAGCGATCGAAAAGGCCGTGCGAATGATCCTGACGGCCGTTGGAGAAGACCCGGATCGCGCGGGTCTGGAAGACACGCCCCGCCGAGTCGCTCGGATGTATCGCGAGATGTTTCAGGGTTTGCACGTCGATCCTGCTCGACACCTCCGCGTGATTTTCCCAGAGAGCTACGACGAAATGGTGCTCGTACGCGACATCAGCTTCAATAGCATGTGCGAACATCACCTCTTGCCTTTCTCGGGCGTGGCACACGTGGCCTACCTTCCGAACGGACACGTCACCGGCCTGAGCAAACTCGCCCGCCTCGTGGATGAAGTGGCTCGTCGCCCGCAAGTGCAGGAACGGATGACGCAGACGATCGCGGACTTGATGCAGGATGAGCTGAAGACGCGAGGCGTTGCAGTGGTTGTGAAGGCTGAGCATTCGTGCATGTCGATACGTGGTATTCGGAAGCCCGGCAGCCTGACAGTGACGAGTGCCCTACGCGGCGTATTCAAGACGGATCCGGCGAGTCGCGCCGAGGTCTTGGCTTTGATGAACCAGTAGAGTCCTCGCCGCCAACCACGCATTCGAGCCTGTGACCCGAGGTGAAATGAGCATGATTATCCAAAAGAACTACAAGTTTTACGCCGCTCATCGAAATGAAGAGCTGACAGACAAATGTCGGAATCTTCACGGCCACCGGTATGGCGTGCGGTGCTTCTTCGATGTTGAAAGGCAGGGCGCGATCACGACGTTATTCGGTGACTTTGACTCGAAGATCGAGCCCTTCCTCAAGAGCCGGTACGATCACGCGATGCTCATCAATGTTCACGATCCTCTCTACGAAACGCTCTGCGAGCACATGCGTCGAACCGGCGAAACGTTCCGGCTGAATACGTTCACGATGCCGACCAGCGTCGAGAATCTGGCGCACAAGTTGTTTACGGAGATCACGGATCTCGGATTCCGGCTGCAGAAGCTGGAAATTCGCGAGACGGACACGTCGGTGGTCGAGTACACGCGCGAAGACTGGATCGCGGACAATCGACATTTCGCGGGAGTCGAAAGCTCGGTCACCTCCTGTTTGGCTGCTAACTCATCGTCCCAGCCGCACTGAGTTAGATCCATAGCGAAGCGATTAGCTCGTCACCCCAGCAGAGGCGACGTGCATTTATGAAGCGCGTCAGTTCAACTGCGATCGCGGAACCGTTGCGTCTCATCTCGCGAAACAGAGGATGCTCGTCCAGCCTACCTGGCTCGCCGGGTGGGTTTGCCAGTCGATCTCGCTCATCTCCGTCCGCCATCAATTGCAGGAAACGATCGTAGTTCGTCAGGACGAGATCAATCCTCGCATCGTCGTGGATGGCATACACCGCTGCGATGCGTTCCAGCGGTGTCAGTCCCAGATGGTTGATCAGCCACTGGACTCGGTCCCCCAGGCAGCGGCTGCTTTCGCCCAGCAGGAAAAGGAGTGCCGCGTACATGATCCGTCGGCTGTGCTCCAGTTTGATGTTGAACAATCGCCATTGGGCGGGATGGTCGCGGTGCCGCCATTGAGTGTCGATTGCCAGGCAACGATAGTAGCGAATCAGATCATTCGTCAAGTAAGTCCAAGGTGCGTTCCGATTCAGCGCGACGTCGCCGGCGGCATAGCGTTCTAAAATGCGCTCGACCGCGCCGACGAATGCCGATTGCCCGAAAATCGGTTGCGCGTCCAATAACAACTGGATTCGCTTGCCGAAAATCGCAGGCGGCTCACTGATTCGGCCTTGGCTCGCCGGATCGCACAGATCGGCCAGCGTGCAGGCGGTGGTAAAGATACCGTCGGCAGCGGGTGAGGGCAGTCCCAGATCGTCCAAGGCCGACCAAACTTCACTGACGAGCTGTGCGTCATTCGCGGTCGACCGTCCGGCATTCAAGGAAGCTCCCGGCGCCAGGATGATTAAGTCAGCGTCCGACTGGTCCACTTGCTCCATCCGACCCAGTGAACCCGACGCGGCGATCAGGGAGGGCGTGTTCGCGAACGGATACTCGCGAAGCCGGTTGGACGCCTGGCGAATCGTTTGCTGGCTGCGCAGCCATGCGGCTTGCAGGTGCGGATATCGGGCCAGGTCGACTTCGTCAATCGCCCAACGTCGCGGAGCAGCTGGCGGGTACCGCATCGCGTCACGTTTCATTTCCCGCCGCCGTACCAAGCGTCAAGCGGGTCGGGGTCATAGAGCGCCGTCGAGCACTTCGGTCAAGCGCAATTTTCCGACGGCTCCCACGATGCGAGTTAGCTCCTCACCGTTATGGAACACGATCAGTGTCGGGATCGAGTCAACGCCGTACTTGGCCGCGATCTCGGGCGACTCGTCCACATCCAGCTTGGCGACGACCGCGCGCCCCTCGTATTCGCTCGACACCTCCGCGACCACCGGAGCGATCTGCTGGCAGGGGCCGCACCAGGTGGCCCAGAAGTCGACCAGCACGGGCTGGGACGACTGCAACACGACCTGCTGGAAATTGCTGTCATCGACAGTAACCGTTGCACCGTGGCCGACGTCCGGCGTCTGGGACGTGCATCCCGCGACCAGAAGCGGAAGCGACAAGAGCGAGCAGGCTACCGGAAAATCGACGAACCATCGTACAGTTCCTTTGTAAAAAAATCGTGGTTTCCGCTGGTTCTCGGCACCGCTGCACAACTTGGCGAGCCGCGTCGTATTTTAAGCTCTTCGCGGCGCCACACCCGCTGTCTGCCCACACCCGCTGTCTGCCCACACCCGTTGTCTGCCCACACCCGTTGTCTGCCCACACCCGTTGTCTGCCCACACCCGTCGTCGGCCCAGCGTCTTTGTCTTTTCCGCGTCGTCGTCCCACGCCGTTCGCATCAGGCGGCGTTGCGGCGGTCGAGACGCACGTCCTGGTCCTGCGGAGCGACGAGTCGAATATCGAGGGGGGCCGACAGATCGACATGGACATCCCGTTGGGGGAACGCGATCGAAATTCGATGTTCTCGGAACAGCCGGTCAATCTGTTGGCGAATGGCGCTATCGGCCCGCTGTCGATCCATGAGTGTCCGCTGGTAGATCCAAAAGTGGACCTCGAATTGAAGTGCGTTGTCCCCGAAGTCGGTAAACAACACGATCGGCTCGGGGCGTTTGAGGACGAATGTGGCATCATCCACGGCCTGCCGGAGGAGGCGAATCACCAGTTCGACGTCCGTCCCGTACGCGACTCCAACCGAAACACTGGTGCGAGTTTCCCAGCTCGACAGCGTCAGGTTGGTCACATTGTTTTCCAGGAACTTGCTGTTGGGAATGATGATTTCGAAGTTCGCGCCGGTTCGAACTCGAGTGCTTCGACCGCCAATTCGCTCGACGATGCCGTGCAGCCCATCGACGGCGATGAGGTCACCGACGCGAATCGGTTGCTCACCCAGAATAATCAGTCCGCTGATGAAGTTATTCAAAATATTCTGGCTGCCGAAACCCACGGCGATCGCGGCCGCACCGCCGAAGAAGGTCAGAATCGTAATCGGAATGTTCAGCAGCTCCAGCGTGAAGAGCCCGATCAGGACGATCATTGAATAGAAGACGATGGTTTGTGCGGCGAGCGATGCCCCTTGGTGAATCCCAAGCCGCGGCAGCATCCGATTCCCGACCACTCGACTCACGTGGCGCGACAGCAGGATTCCGAAACCCAGTGACAGGAGTGCCGAGCAGAGTTTTCCGATCGTAATCGGCCGATCGTCGACGGCGAGCAGTTCGTAGGTCCACCATCCGCGGAGGGTGGGCAGGACAATCGCGTAGGTGCTCCGATCGTCCCTCTCGCCCAGGCGCGCGGTGAGATCTTGCTGCAACCGATTCAGCAACCGCTCGCCCGTCCGCAGCAATCGCTGTCGCCGACCGGCGATTCGAAACCAGTCCGAGATGACTTGGCCAGGCAGATCGGCCGTCCGACCCATTCCCGTGTCCGAGCTCGCACGGCTCTTCGTGTCCGACTCGATCCGCGTTTCTTGGGTCTCGCTGTTCAGGACGTTCACTTCATCTTGAATTCGCCCGAGATATCTTTCCGCTTCGTCGCGTAGCTGCTGCATTTCCTCGTTGCTGGCCAATCCACTGAGTACGCGATATCGAATCTTCCAGACGTGCCGGATCACCAGCACCGTACTAAGCGACTCGTTGGTTTGGGCGATCGTCCGTTGAATCGTCCGCCGTATGGTGCGGGCTTGTTCTTCCGACTCCGCGGCGTCGCTTGCCGTCTGTGAGGCGTGCCAACGCTCGACTTCGCGCAGCATCTGTTGTTGACGCATGAGATTTTGCGAGAGCTGCGATTCTTCGGTCGACAAGCGGGCGAGAATCGAATTCAGATCCTCTTCGCGAAAGGCGACGATCGATTGGGCTGCCGGAAGCAGTTGGTCGAGGTGCTGGATTCGACCTGTAATCAGACGACGCTCGAGCTGCTCCAATTCCTGCTCCGCCAGGCGTAACTGGAGCAGCTCTTCGGCGATCCGGCCGCGCAGCTCAACAACGCGAAGTTCCTGCTGCAACTTCTTCTGCTGTGCCTTTTCGTTGGCTCGAACCAAAGCGTCCTCGATCTGGCGACGCCGCTTCTCTGTCGATTCGAACTGGTCGCGAACCGAGGCAAGCAACGAGGCGGTTGACTTGATTTCCGCGTCGGCCAAAACAAGTTTGGCAGCCGCATTGTCGCGTTCATCACGAAGCCGCTCCAATTGCAGGAAGTTCGCAACGCGCATGGCTTCGGGGCCGAGCAGCTCGAACCGACGCGTTTCGTCCGCGAGTTGTTGCAGGTCGGCTTGAACCTGTTGCTGCTGCTCATTCACGACCTCATGCTGAGCGTATACCGAATCGAGGTATCTCAGATGACCCACCAGCGAAGATTCGTAGCTGTTGAGCGTTGTATCGCCCGCTTGTGCGAGTTGCTGTTCGATTCGCTGAATGTCCACCGCCAGTTGTTGCCGCAGCGCGGACAAGTCTCGCGGTGCCGCGGTCGCCGGGGTTGGATCGACATGGGACGGGGATGGCGAATCCTGCAGCTGCGTGAGTCGCTGGATCGGGCTTTGAGCGGTGGAGGGCGATGCCAGACAGGCCACCAGGAGTAGGCCGAGCGGGCCGACGACGCGTCGCGACTCGACGTCCCGTGTTCGATACTTTGGCGATCGTAATTGAGCGCGCGACGGCTCGGATTCGGCGATGCTGCGATTCATACCGTACTGGCCCAACGTTGCACTCATGATTCAAAGTCCGGTTGCCTGCGCGGATGAACGGCGCGGATGAACGGCGCGGATAAACGGCGCGGGTCCCGCCAGGGGTGCAGTATTTTGACGGGAACGGTGATGACGGGCAAGCTCGTTATTCGGCGATCGTCATCAGCCAGCGTTCGAATTCTGCCACGTCCTGCCACGCTGTCGCTGCCAGCACAGCACGCACGGCTCACCGACCGCTACTCAGCGACGGACCCGATGATGACGATCCGCCCAGTCGAGGAAGAACGAGGCGATCGTATAGAAGACGGGGTAAATCAGGGAGGTAACGACGAGCCAAGGCTGAATCGCGGGATACGACCCGAGGATGACCAGCAGGTTGATCGCCCACAGAATCGCGCCGCCCAGGAAGAGCGGTTTCCAGCACGGGGGCCGATTCGGATAGACGAAGCGGATGGGCGTCACACACAGCAGACTCAGGAATAGCAGGATCGGCCGCACCGTCCACTCACTGTCGGGAGTGATCATGATCGCCAGATAAAAGACGACGATATTCCAATACGATGGAAAGCCCCGAAAAAATCCTCGATCGTCTTCCTTGGCTCCCTCGTGAACAAAGGCAAACGCACTTGCGATCAATGGAATCGTGCACCAGACCCAAGCGGGAGATGGGAGCCAATCCGATTGCCAGATCATGAAGATCGGAATCAACGTGTAGTTGAGATAGTCGACGATATCATCCAGCTTCCGCCCATTAATCCAGGGCGTGAATTCCCGAACCTTCACGGCGCGAGCGAACGTTCCGTCCGTGGCGTCGATGACCACGGAGGCGAACATGGCGAGAAATGCGCGTCGAAAATCACCTTCGACAATCCAGGTGGCCGCCAGAAACGCCGTGATCAAGCCGGAAGCCGTGTAAAGGTGGACGAGCATCGCCAGTGCGGTTCGCAGAGGGTGCTTGATGGCGACGCCGTACATACGTTACTCGTTTCTTATCCCGTTGTCCGCTCGGCCCCGGACGGGGGGCCGTGGCCGCTCAGGAGGGACACGATCGCGATCGTCGCGAGGCTCGCGAGCATGGCGAGCGTGAGCCAGGGGACATAGCGCAACATCTGAGGCCACGCAACTCGCTGGATGTACGGCGCGAAACGGTCCATCGCGGACAGGCCGATCGCGAGCCGCAGGGTGACCGCCACCGTTGCTCCCGCAATCGCTCCCGCCGGAGTGACGCGGCGAAAGAAGAGCGCCATGACGAGTTGCGGAAACAAGATGACGTAGACCAAGTCTGAGCTGAGGTACCAGAGTTGATAGACGCTCTTTACCGAAAGGGCCAACGTAATCGCCAGCGCGCCAGAAAAACAATCGCCCATCGTAGAACCCGGTGAATCTCCGGAGATTCGGCATCCACGCGCCGCAGCGGGCGATAGACATTCCAGGCGAACATCGAAGCGGACGATAAGATGGACGAGTCCATGGACGACATCACGGCGGCGACCAGGGCCATCAAGCCGATCAGCGAAACGGCGGGAGGCACGATGTGACGCAGCACGTGGGGCAAGACGACCGCAGGTGTCGCGGGTGGCCCCGAGGGGTAGTGCGACCAGTCGACGCACGCGCCGATCCCGCCCAGCAGCGCGGGGGCGATCGCGATCGCCAGGCAGATAAAGCCGGCGAGTACCGACATCCCCACCGCGGTGTTTGCCGTCCGGCATGCCAGGATTCGCTGGAAATAAACTTGCCAGGGGATCCCCCCGCAAATCAGCAGGAGTGCTGAATCCAGCCATTGCCACGCCCACGGATCGGCGCCGGACCAAGCCGCGCACGTGGGAAGCAGCTGAGCTCGGTCTCCGAACATTTGGGTGTACTCGACACTCATCATGCGCAGTCCACCGCATTGCTGGAGCGCGAAAGGCAAGGTGATGGCCAGCCCGAAGACGATGCACGCCAGTTGGAGGATGTCCGAGCAGGCGACGGACCAGAGTCCGCCAAAGGCCGTGTAAGCGATCACGACACTAGCCGAGAGGCAGACGCCTAAGGTGGTATCGATGCCGAATAAGACGCCGAGCGTGCTGCCCAGAGCCGAAAGGATGGCGGCGGTCCAGAACAGGTCCCCGATTAACGCCGGAACGAAGAGGGCCGCGGCGATCCGCGGGCCATGATGCTGTTCGAACAAATCGAGCATCGTGCGGTAGCCCCGATTCCGCATGGGGCGCGCAAACACCAACCCACCGATGATCAGGCTCAGCGCATAGCACCACGGCGCCTGGCACCAGACGAGCCCCTGCTCAGGATCGTAAACGGCCTCCGCCGTGCCGTTGATGTAACCGCCGCCGATCCAGGTAGCCGCCAGAGTGAGGCAGGCCATCCACATGGGAAGGCGGCGCTGGGCCACCATGAATTCGCTGGAACTGGCGGTCTCTCGGCCGTGACTTCGCCCCGCGGAGATCCCCACGACCAGGAAGGCCCCGCAAACCAAGAACAAAAGAAACGTCGCCATGAAGTCCCCCGACCCAGATCGTCATCGCTCGCCGTCAGACGCGAGCGGGCCTCCAGTATAGCGAAGATGGACCGTTTGTTTGATGGCTGACCCGATTCAACGGTCGTCGGCAAGCCGGGGTCGGAACCGAGATCCGTGCCGATCGCTAAAGCCTTCGCATCTTTCCGGGCTCGCCAAGGGTGAGGACCGGACCTGACTGCGGCTCACTCGCCGCCCAGTTCCTGCTCGAACACGCGGTAGGGCGTCTCCTGCATCCCGAGTTGGGCGTAGGTCCGCTGAGCCGCCTGATTGCCTTGTTCGACGTAAAGACGCAGCCCGCAGACGTTTCCCGCCTGTTCGGCCCGTCGGCGGACTTCGTGGTAAAGTCGGCGAAAAATGCCCCGTCGGCGCGATGTGGGCGGAACGTAAACGCTTTGGATCCACCAAAAATTGCCGTTCCGCCAGTCGCTCCACTCGTAGGTAATCAGCAGGCAGCCGACGATCGTCCCGGCCTGCTCGGCCACCAAGTAGGCGCCCGAGTCGGGGCGGGCCATCAGCCCCAGGACGCCCTGCCAGACGGTCTCTGGCGAGAGCGTTCGGCCTTCGGTCTCGTGTGCCATCGCCACGTTGAACTCCGCAATCACGCGGGCGTCCGGCTCCCTGGCCGGCCGGATTTCGAGTTGAATCGGCATGCCTGCTCCCCGTCGTCTGTGCCTGAAGTATGTTCTCCCAGGGGCCCCTCCCGGAACCGACGTATCTCCCTGGGACCAATCATTGCGAGCATCCACATGCCTGTCTATGCACTCGCCGTCTTCCTAAGTTCCTTTCTTCTGTTCCTGGTGCAGCCGCTGATCGGCAAGTACATCTTGCCGTGGTTCGGTGGAACTCCGGGCGTTTGGACGGCCTGCCTGCTGTTCTTTCAGATCATGTTACTGGCCGGGTACGGCTACGCGCATCTGTTGGCATCGTGGTTGACGCCCCGTCGCCAAGTGATCGTCCACGGACTCGTGCTCTTGGCAACCCTCGTCTGCCTGCCGATTGTGCCCTCGGACGCATGGAAGTCGACGACCGTCGAGAACCCGACTCTCGCGATTTTGCTGCTGCTGACGATGACCGTCGGCGGACCCTACCTCGTGCTTTCCGCCTCCGCGCCCTTGGTCCAAAAGTGGTTCAGCCTGTCCTATCCCGCCCGCTCGCCCTATCGGCTCTATGCGATCTCCAATGCCGCGTCGCTGGGCGCTTTGCTCTCCTATCCCTTTGTCTTCGAGCGGCTGATGCAGCTGCCCTCGCAGTGTTACTTCTGGTCCCTCACCTACGTGGGGTATGCCGTCTCGCTAGGCATCTGCGCCTACTGGGTGTTCCGCGGGATCGGCTCGGTTCACACGACCGGCAACTCCACGATCGGCCGTGCCGCGGCACCGTCAACTGAATGCGGCACGACTTCGCCCGCCGAGGCCAACGCGGGGGCGGTCCCGCAGGCGCCCTCGGCGTTGGACCAGATCCTGTGGATTGCGCTCAGTGCGTGTGGCACGCTGATGCTGATGGCCACGACGAATCAAATCACCCAGGACGTCGCCCCGATCCCGTTTCTGTGGGTACTGCCGTTGACCTTGTACCTGCTGAGTTTCGTGATCTGCTTTGACCATCCACGCTGGTACCATCGCAACGCGTTCGCCTGGCTTTTCATCGGCATGGTCGTGGTCACTGCCATGGTGCAGGTCTACTTTCGCGAGATCGGACTCTCGCTGCAGATCGCCAAATACGCCTTGTGTCTATTTGCTTGTTGCATGGTTTGTCATGGCGAGCTGGTCTTGCGACGCCCGTCGGCGCGGTGGCTGACGAAGTACTACTTGCTGATCTCATTCGGGGGTTCTTTGGGTGGCTGCTTCGTGGCCCTGGCCGCCCCCGCGCTGTTTGACGATTACCGCGAGTACTGGTTGGGGCTGGGGTTGACCTGCCTGCTCGTGCTGGTCGGCCGGCGTTACGACGTGCTGTCCGCCCGGTTCAAGCGGTTCGGCATGCTGCGTTTGGGAATGGGCGCGACCGGCGCGGCCGCCAGCTTGGCGGTCGTCGTGGGGATGGCCGGGCCGGGCGACCGTTTGGACGGTCAAAGCCAAGTCGTCGCGAAGGCGCGTAATTTCTACGGAACGCTGAAGATTACACGCACCGACCTGGATTCACCCTCTCGTCTCAGGACCGTGATGAGCCACGGGACGACACGTCATGGCTTCCAATACCATGCCGCCGACCGCGCCGAATCCCCGACGGCTTACTTCGACCGGCGCAGCGGAATCGGCATCGCATTGGAATCGCATCCTCGACGAGCTCACCTCCAGCCGATGCGGATCGGCGTGATCGGCCTGGGCGTCGGAACGCTGGCCGCCTACACTCAGGCGGGCGACAGCATGTCGTTCTACGAGATCAATCCGCTCGTCGAAAAACTGTGCAACGAGCACTTCACGTTCCTTCGCGACGCGCATCGTCGAGGCGCCACGGTGGACGTGACCCTGGGCGACGGCCGACTGCTGTTGGAGCAGCAGTTGAAGGAGCAGGACGGGCACCGCTTCGACCTGTTGGTGGTCGACGCCTTCTCCAGCGATTCGGTGCCCGTGCATCTGCTGACCCAAGAGTGCTTCGAGACCTATTGGAATCACCTGGCAACGGGGGGCGTGCTGGCCGTTCATATTTCGAATCTCTATCTGGAGCTGCGCCCGGTCGTGCTGGCCCACGCCGCGAAACGAAATGCCCACACCTTCTTCGTGAACCAGGCGATCGAAGACACGACGGTCGACGATGAGGTCGTCCTGCGGAGCGCTTGGATGCTGATCACGTTCGATGACGAGGCCGCCGCGAGACTGGAAGCACGTCCGGAAGTTGAACGACTGGAGGCAAGCGGCGAAGACCCGCTGCCGCTGTGGACCGACAATTACAGCAGTCTCTATGAAGTACTGCGATAGCGGTATCCGCCGGATGCTTGCGCCGGCAGCGGAAAACGGTTGGCAAAAGGGGGGCAGGTCCCCAACGTGCGAAGCACTCCACGGACCGTTCCGGCTTTTGGGACCTGACCCCTTTTTCCAACCCGTGAAACGAGTCGGATCGTCGACTAAACTACCGGAATTGCGTCACGCGTCGCCAGGAATCTGGCCGGCAACCCATAAGGAACTCACAATGACCCGCTTATCCAATCTGGCAAGTGTTTCATTGCTGTCGGCAAGTCTGCTTTGTGTGCCGACCCACGCGGCCGCTCCAAAGCCACAAGCAGATTTCTTTCAGCACGTCGGCAAATCGGATCTCGCCAAGTTGTTCGAAATGATGGATCCCTCGCTACGTCAGGAAATCGACGAGCCGATGCTGGCCGCTTGGGTCGAGGCCTTCAACGCCCGACTGGGGGCGGTCCAGCAGATCGAACGCAAAGGCTGGTCCAAGAAGCTCGCGGCGAACGGCTTGATCGAGGAGAGCCAGTGCGACGTGACCTGCGCCAACGGAAAGGCCCAGTCGAAACTCGCCGTCTTGAACGGCAAGTTGATCTCGTTTGATATCACGTCAGAGAAGCTCGACGGCTGGTTCGAGGGGCCGGCGACGACCACGATCTACGAGACGCGAGGCGATACGTTTGTCCGTGACGCGCTGACGGGCGATCTCGACAAGGCATATGCAACCTGTCATCAAGCGCTGCAGGCCGTGGTCTCGGCCGAAGAATTCGCGGAGATGGTGAAATCCGTGAAGGACAAAATCGGGACCCTCAAACAAGTTGAACTGCAAGGCGTTCGGTTCGATCGAACCGAGAGTAACGGCGACCTGTTGGTCGAGTATCGTGTCGTCGGAGAAAAGGACGCCACAACGTGCGAACTCAAAATGCAGTTTGTCGGCCTCAAGGGGCATCTGCTCGGCTTTAATTTTCAGCTCTAAATCCGCCTTTTCCAGGTTCCCACCGGTGCACCGAACGAGGACAATCTTGGTCAGGACCGGACGATCTCTGCCTGAATCGGACGCGGTCCGATGACTGCAATTCCGCGTTGATGAGGAGCATCCTGAATGGATCGGTTGAGATGGGGCCTCGGTGGGGTTTGTCTTGCGGTCGCGGCGTGCACTTTGGCTCCGGGGGTTTCGGCCGGCGAGTTCAATCCCGTGTTGAGCGTCGGTGACGAGGCGCCGGCCTGGAACGACTTGCCCGGCGTCGACGATCAACGCCACTCAAGCAAAGATCTGAAATCGCAGGAGGTGCTGGTCGTGGTGTTCACCTGCAATAGTTGTCCCTATGCGGTGGACTACGAGGACCGACTCGTCGAGTTTCACCGCACGTGGTCCGACCGCAAGGTGGCACTGGTCGCGATCAACGTCAATCGGATCGAATCGGATCGGCTGGATGCAATGAAGACCCGAGCGGCGGCGAAACAGTTCGCATTTCCGTATCTGTACGATGAAACGCAGCAGATCGCGCGTGCGTTTGGAGCGACGTATACGCCGGAATTCTATGTGCTCGACCGCGAACGCCGCATTATCTACATGGGGGCGATGGACGACAGTCCCGATGGCTCGAAGGTGACGCGCCGCTACGTGGAACTCGCCGTCGAGGCGGCGTTAAACGGAAAGAAACCTGCGGTCGCCGAGACCGTCGCCGTGGGCTGTCGCGTTCGATACGCAAGAACGCGACGCCCAGGGTCGCGGTGATTTCAGCGGTGATCTCAGCCAGCGGTGATTTCAGCCAGCGGTGCCGCCCCGCACGGATTGCTCGTCAACCCTTGTTCACACGCGGCGCGGGCGGCTTGATCGGCGCAGGCAGCCGGCCAGCAACAATCCGGCCCAGCCCGCCAGCAGGGCCGTCGACGGTTCGGGAATCGCATAGACTTCCAACTCGTCGATCGCGGTGCCGCCACCCAAACCCGTCGCCGGAACCACCAATCGAATCCCACTGGCCATGACCGGCCCGCCGTTCATCGCGACTTCGAACTCGTGACGCAGGTATCCTGTGAATTCGCCACCCGGTCCGTCATTAACGCTGCTCGAAGTCAATTCAATTGCGCCCATCGACGCCCAGCCGGTCGTGGGATCATCCGTGAACGGGGTGTTCGCGTCGACGTTGTCAAGCTGCGTGTATTCGACCGAGTAGGTGCCCTGCCAGCGATCCGAAAAGCCTCCCGCGTTGTCTCGCCCCCAGGCAATGCGGGACACCGGCTGGACGCTGCCCAGATTGACACCGGCGAAGGGAGCCGCGAAGGGATTCTCGTCGCCGCCGATCCAGCTGTTGCCATTTCCATACAGTCCGTCGTTGACATTCACCGCTCGATGAAAGCCAATCCCAAGTTGCGGCCCGAGGTCGCTGCTGGTGAACGCGCTGGCGCCGTTGCTTGCGAGGGCAAGGTTGTCGGGCACCGGGGCGGGCGCGGGCCCCGAATAGTCGCCGTCGTTGCCGTTCCAGCCGATCGAGAAGCCCGTGGCGGGCGTGATCATGACCGGATCCGGAATCGGAGGCGGCGGGACGAACGCGCCGGCCACATCGTAAAGCTCGATCTCATCGATCGCGGTTCCGTTGGGAACCAGCAACCGGACGCCCGTCGCACTCACCGGATCGAAGTTGTACCGATGTCGCAGCCAGGTATTGTTGAAGTTCGTGCCCGGCCCCTCGCTGCTCGCATAGTCCAGCGTTCCGAGATCCGCCCAGCCGGTGAGTGGTTCGCCGGTGGCGGCAAGACCCAGGTCGGTACTGGGATTGGAAACCTGCGTGTATTGCAAGGTGTAGAGTCCCAAATTGCGATCGGTACAGACGCCACACGCGTCGCCACTCAACACGTTGCTTCGCCCAAAGGCGATGCTTTGCAAGTTGTCGACCGCCACCGAACCCAGATCAATGCCTGCAAATGGAGCTGGATACGGATTCGTGGCACCGCCAATCCAGCTAAAGGCATTCCCGTAGGCACCGTCATTCAGGTTGACCGCCACGTGAAACGGGACGCCAATTTCGGGGCCGAGATCGCTGCTGGAAAACGGAGTCGCTCCCGTGGCCAGATTGGTCGGCACCGGGTCCCCCGCGGCCGCCGCGGCAGGGCCCTCCTGAACGAGCGTCAGGCTGCCCGTTAACGTCAGCTGCGCGGTCGCCGGAATGGGCCAAAGTAAGGCCACGGCCAAAACGGTCACTCGCCGGCACCGAGTTGTCAGCAGCGACGCGTGACCCTCAGCATGGGAGGTCGCCTTGCTTGCCCACTCAAAAGCTGTATGGTTCATCAGATACTCTCTCTCCACCAAGACGACGGTTTGTGCCAATTCAATGCGGCGATCGCCAGCCTAGCCGCGGACCGCCCGAATTCCAAGTGTTTTTCCCGAAAAAGACGCCGAATCACGCTGATGGTCATCAAGTTCCGTTGGCTTGGCTAAGAAATGCTTAAGAACTGAAACCTCACCGCCATCGTGTCGTTTTCGATTGAATCTGCGGGCGGAAACATGAACAAAGCATTTGTTCGCGAACCGGAATTCGATGGGCGGGCTTACTGTCCACTCTGTGGCACGCTGGGGATACCGGTCGGCAGCGGTCCGCTGGACACTCACATCCGACCCGAAGCGCGGGCGAGAATGCAGGAATCGGCCTGGTACTGCAGCTACGCGCGCTGCGACGTGGCCTACTTCAATCTGCTCGAAAGCGTGGTCCGGATCGAGGAGCTGCGGGCTCCGGTTTATCCCTATGATCTGGATGCCCCGATCTGCGCCTGCTTCGGCCTGACCTACGACGACGTCGAGGCGGATGTTCAGGAGGGTGAACCCGCGCGAATTCGGCAGCTGCTGGCCAAATCTCAATCGAGCGACGCCCAGTGCCAAACGCGGGCCGCCGACGGAACCTGTTGCATGCGGGAAGTGCAGAAACTGTATCTGACGCTGCGTTCCAAGTCCCTGCCGCCTGAGACTTAGCGGAGGTCGGTCGGAGCGGGCACCTCGGCCGCACGATCAATAGCAGGGCGGCTCGCATGCTCCGTCCATGGGCATTCCATAAGCCGGGGGAGGCGGCGGCAGCGCGGTGGCGGGAGCGCTGGGCTTGATCCCAAAGTGGCACATTCCCATGTTGTCGCACTTCCATTGCTCCATGCTGCGCATCGCACTGCATCCAGCGGACGCACCGAAAAGCCCGGCCAACAAGAGCAAACGTGCGACGGATCTTCTCCCCAACTCGGCGATAGGCATGAGCTGTTCCTTCCTCGAGACCCCTGAATCCTTCTCTCCTTGAAGACTATGCCCGCCAGTTTTGGAAAAGCAAATGCACGGCGACGCGAAACTGAAATCGTTTGCTTCGAGCCGAATCTGAATTGACGACTGCTCCGCCGGCGCAATTCAGGCAAGACGTGACGGTCAGCTGCAACGGCGCGCGTGGAATCCGTTACACTGAGATCCGCGACACGGAGATCCGTGAAAATGAGCGGTGTCGGCCGTGGTTTGCCGGCCGCGTGGTTTGCTGGACCCGTGGTTTGCTGGACCGAGGAGTGATCACATGCCCGCTCGCGTTAGCTTGATCTTGCTTGGATTCGCCGCGGTCACATCCGCCGCCGGTCCGCCGTTGTTGTTGGAGGACTCGCTACAAGGTTCGCTCGGGCGGGCGTGGAGCTGGGTTCGAGAGGATCGTGCGGCCTGGCGAGTCACCGAAACGGGGCTCCAGATTCGCGTGCTCCCAGGCAACATGTGGGGCGCTGCGAACGACGCGCGAAACGTCCTGCTTCATCCCGCACCAGCGACCGAAGGCCGTGCCTTGGAGATCACGGTCGAGGTTGAAAACGATCCGACTGAACAATATGAACAGGTTGATCTGGTTTGGTATTACGATGACAGCAATATGGTCAAGATTGGGCAGGAAATGGTCGACGGCCAGCTGAGCCTTGTGATGGGGCGCGAGGAGCACGATCGGACGCAGACGCTGGCGATTATTCCCTTGGCCACCAAGCGTGTCGTTTTGCGGTTGCAGGTGGGGCCGACCACGATCGACGGATCCTTTCGACCCGGCGACGCGACGGAATGGACTCGAGCGGGCAGTTGCCCCTTGCCCGCTGGCAGCGACGCGCCTGCCCGGATCAGCCTCCAGGCCTACCAAGGGCCCGCCGAGGCCGTCCATTGGGCTCGATTCAGGAATCTCCGAGTGGCCGCGATTCCGTCCGGAGGATCCTGAGTCCACGAACGTGTGGCCCACAACATGCATCCCATGGTTCGATCAAGTACATCAATCAGGCACCTCATTTCGCATCGACGGCGTGGGGGGCTGAGCGTCATGACGAGGTGGAGAATGGTTCGCATTGAGAGCTGGACTTACTGGGCCGCGTTGCTTTCACTTGTCGGGACCACGGCCGTGACGCCGCGCCGACGCGGCGTCGGTCAAGGGCACGCGGCCGAACATCATCCTGGTGATGACTGACGACCAGGGCATGGGCGATCTAAGCTGCCTCGGCAATCGGGATTTGTCGACGCCGAATCTTGATCGACTGCATTCGTTAAGCACCCGTTTTACGGATTTTCACGTCAGTCCGACTTGTGCGCCACGCGGTCCGCTTTGATGAGTGGTCGGCACGAGTTTCGAAATGGCGTCACGCACACGATCCTTGAACGCGAACGAATGGCGCTCAGCACCACGACGATCGCCGAGATCCTGAGTCGGGCTGGATACGCCACCGGCATCTTCGGGAAGTGGCACCTCGGTGACGAAGAACCGTATCAACCCCACAATCGTGGCTTCCAGGAAGTTTTCATCCATGGAGCTGGCGGGATTGGTCAGGCCTACGACTGCAGCTGCGCGGATGCTCCGCCGAACCGAGACAATCGCTATTTCGACTGTGTATTTCGCCACAATACCAAGTTCGTGCAAACGACCGGATTCTGCACGGACGTGATCTTTCAAGCGGCGTTGGGTTGGATTGACGTTCAACGGCAAACGGACGCGCCTTTCTTTGCCTACGTTGTGACCAATGCCCCGCACGGGCCAATGATTGCCCCGCAGCAATATAAGCAACCATTTCTGGATGCTGGCTTCGATCAAGTGACCGCCGCGCAATACGGAATGATCGTGAACATTGACGACCAGATCGGTCGCCTGAGGGAGCACGTCAGTCGAGCCGGAATCGAAGAAAACACGTTACTGATCTTTATGACCGACAACGGGCAATCCGATCGCATGGGCAAGCGGCACGGCGAACGCTATCCACTTTACGCGGCGGGCCTCCGGAGCGGGAAGGGATCGCCCTATGAGGGAGGAACTCGCGTGCCGGCCTTCTGGCGCTGGAAGGGCGTTTTGCCCGAAGGTGAGGACATCCCGGCACTGGCCGCTCATCTCGATCTGTTTGAGACGTTTGCCGAACTCGCCGCGGCAGAAATTCCCGCCGGCGTTCAGCCACGCGACGGCCGAAGCCTTGTTCCGCTGCTCGAAAACCCCCAGGCACCGTGGGACGATCGCTTGCTGTTTGTGCACCGCGGTCGCTGGCCCAAAGGTGACGAGCCCAACAAGTCGAAGTACGATGCGTGCGCCGTGCGCAGCGAACGATTTCGGCTGGTGAACCACACGGAGCTCTACGATATCGACGCCGACCCGGGCGAAACCACGAATG
Source organism: uncultured Planctomycetales bacterium (assembly GCA_963826795.1). Taxonomy (GTDB): domain Bacteria; phylum Planctomycetota; class Planctomycetia; order Pirellulales; family Pirellulaceae; genus CAWGYT01. The sequence continues at coordinate 776,598 of CAWGYT010000004.1, forward strand.
TCGCCGACCAACATCCCGACGTTGTTCGCCGGATGCAGGAGGCGTTCGACGCCTGGTGGGCCGAAACGAGGCCGTTGATGGTGAACGAGGACGTGCCCAACTCGCCCACGAAGCCCTACTGGGTGCTGTTCGAGCAACAAGCACGCGAAACCGGGATTCCCGCTTGGCCGCCTACACCAACTCCTTGATGTACTTCTCCTTCGCCAGGCGAGACAACACGACCAGAAACGCCGTCAGCGGAATCGCCAGGATCATGCCGAGGATTCCATTGAGCGCCGAGCCCCAGAAAAAAATGGCGACGATGATGGCCATCGGATGGAGTCCGGTGCGACTGCCCATGATCTTGGGCGTGAGCACGTATCCTTCGATCGTCTGCACGATCACCAAAGAGACGACCACCCCGGCCAGCGTCGCCGGCCCGCCGCCCTCCTGGAAGTAGGCGAGCGGCAGCGTGATCGCCAATCCCAGCATGCTGCCGAGATAGGGAATTGCGTTGAGGAAGCCGAGCAGCAGCCCGAGCAGGAGTCCGTACTTCAGCCCCACCAGACTAAAGGTGATTGCGAGCATCACGCCTTGCAGAAACGCAATGACCAATTGACCGCGGAAAAACGTCACCAGGATGGTTACAAACTCAGTTGCCAAGAACCGAACATCCCGGCGTGTTTCGGGCTTCAAGAAGGGAAGATAGTCTTCCAGCGTGTGCAATTCCCGGGGGCTCGCGGTCAAAAAGAACACGAAATAGACGGGCGTTACGACCCAGCCCAGCATCCGGCCGGCCCAACTGATCGCGCCCGAACCGGCGGCAATGGCCGTGTTGGCAAACAGTTCGACCGCTTGGCTGGCAGGGCCCCCGGCGCACTGCATGATTTGATTGAGTTCCTGTCCCATCGCGTTCTCTTGCAGGAACTCCAGCGCCGCCGGCCATTGTTCGACGATTGTCTCGCGAGTCTGTTGCCACCAGACCGGAAGTGCGTTCAGCATATCGCCCAACTGTTGAACGAGGATCACTCCAAAAAAAGCGGCGAAGGCGGCCAAAGGCGTGAGTAAGGACAGCAACAGCACGGACAGGGCGACGGCCACGGGAAGACGGCGGCGATAACGAAGCCACTGATAGTAGGGCTGGCAGACCAACGCCAGGATGCCGGCGACCGCCACGGGTAGAAAGACATTCGAGAAGGTCCGCAGGAATACGACCAGCAGCCAAGCGACGCCGGCCGCGGCCGACACAATGACCAGGCTCGCCAGGATCGTCAGGGCTACCGCCACGGTCTGCTGTTGTCTCTCGCTCAGTTGCATTGCCTTGGCCTGCTTTGAGTCGGATGTACGATTCGATACTGCTCGGAGTTGCGCGCGGCGGAGTTCGGTTCGAGCGAGACCTCTGACTTGGGTTTGGCTTCGCCGCGAGTTCGCGATTGTACCGCGATCGGTCGCTTGAGCGAAGCACAACGACGCTGCAGCCAACGGCCCCGGAAGCCGGCCGCGCGAGCGATTGCGGAGCGGATTGGGGGCACCGACGGAATGACTCCCTAGCGTTTCACTCGGCCGCCAATTCGGCCGTGGCCGTCATCGCGGTCTGGCCCGCCGGTCCTTGAGCTTCCAACTGGATGCTCGGTTCCGAGGGAGTCCCGACCAGGCGAAAGGGGGCCAGATCGAACAAGGGCGCCTGGCCGCGAAATTGGAAGCCGACCACGGGCCGCGAGGTGTGTTGCGTGACCAGTCCCATCAGCAGCATCGCGGTCAATGGTCCGTGGACCACCAGGCCCGGATATCCTTCCTCCTGGATCGCGTAGGGGCGATCGTAGTGGATTCGGTGCGCGTTGAAGGTGAGGGCCGAGAATCGAAACAACAGTCGCGTATCGGGGACGACCGTTCGCGACCAGGTTCCCGGCGGCAAGTTCGGCAACGGGACCGGTTCGGGCGCGGCAAGGGGCGGTCCCGGCTGACGGTACACGATGTCCTGCTCCTCTTCGATGCACAGCTCCGCTTGCTGATAGATCCGGTAGCCAACCGTCACGAAGGCCAGGGACCCGCTGCGGCCCGACTTCAATTCGACGTTGCGAATGATCGCCTCGCGACGCGCCGGCAATCCACAGACCAGCGGGCGGTGCCAGCTCAGCCGCGCGCCGGCGAACATGCGTCTTGGATACGGGATCGGCGGCATCCAGCCGTGACCTGTTCGCTGCGGATGTCCATCCTCGCTCAGCCGCCGCTGCGCACTTGGGCAGAAAATAGAACCAATGCCAGAGCGGCGGAACAGGGTGTCCGGATCCGAGCTGGCTTGGGTCCTGATCCAGCATCGCGGCGGCAGCCAGCACGGGCGACGGGCCGATCTCCTCCTCGAGCTGCTCGGTGCGTCCGATCCAGTCGGCGAAATTTTCAGTCGGCGTGGTCATCAGTCGGGGCTCCGAACGGGAGGGCAGCATGCCTTTTGTCAAAGCGGCCGGTTGTGTACGATCCAGCTGTGGGCAGGATACGGTCCGCCGGCCGCCTCGACAACCGCGGCGGGATCCGCGGCGGGGGGCAGGCTCGATTCCTGGGAGCGATGACCATCGTCGCAGGGATTGCCCCGAGGTCGCCGGTCATCGGGGCATCCCCGAACGTCCATGGTACAGGCATCTCGGAACTCGACTTGGGAGGGAATCACGTGGCAGTCAAGGAGCCATCGTCCGCCGAATCCGATGTGGCTCGCCCGGAGTCGCCGTTGCCGATGGCGGGCATTCGCGTGCTCGACGTGGGCACCTTCCTGGCCGGGCCCTACGCCGCCTCGATTCTGGGTGAGTTCGGGGCGGAGGTCTTGAAGATCGAGCATCCGATCGCGGGCGATCCGATGCGGCGTTTCGGGACACCCACGCAACGGCATGACGCCACACTCGCCTGGCTGACCGAGGGACGCAATCGCAAGTCCGTCACGCTCGACTTGCGCCAGCAGAAGGGCGTCGAGATCTTTCTGCAATTGGTCGGTAAGTCGGACGTACTGATCGAGAACTTTCGGCCAGGCACGATGGAGCAATGGGGATTGGGTTGGGCGGAATTAAGCGACGCCAACCCCGGCCTGGTCATGCTGCGGGTCTCGGGCTACGGCCAGACCGGCCCCTATCGCCGCCGTTCGGGTTTCGCCCACATCGCCCACGCCTTCGGGGGACTCTCGTACCTCGCCGGCTTCCCTGGCGAGACGCCGGTCGTGCCGGGCACCGTGCCGCTGGGTGACTACATGTCGAGCCTCTACGGGGCGATTGGCATCATGTTGGCCCTGCGATATCGCGAGAAGACCGGGGTCGGCCAAATCATTGACATTGGGATTTATGAAGCCGTTTACCGTCAGCTCGACGAAATCGCCGCCGCCTACGGCCTGTTCGGCAAGGTGCGTGAGCGGGAGGGAGCCGGCAGTTTCGTCGCCGTCCCCCATGGCCATTTCCGCTCGCACGACGACAAGTGGGTTGCCATCGCCTGCACGACCGACAAAATGTTCGAGCGCTTGGCGGAGGCGATGGAGCGGCCTGAGTTGACGGAGTTGTACGGCGAGCAGCCGAAGCGTTTAGCGGCCCGCGATCTGGTCAATCAGCTGGTCATCGAATGGGTCGGCTCGCTCAGCCGAGATGACGTGATTGCGCGATGCTTGAAGGAACAAGTGCCTGTCGGCAAGGTGAACAGCATCGCGGACATTTTCGCAGATGAGCATTTCCAACAGCGCGGAAATCTGGCCCGCGTCGAGGCGGAAGGATTGGGCGAAGTCGTGGTCCCCGGCGTGCTGCCCGCCCTGTCGGAGACGCCTGGCCGAATCACCAACCTGGGGCCCGCTCTGGGTAACGCCACCTACGAAATCATGCGCGACTTGCTGGGAATCCCCGCTGAAGAAATCGAACGCATGCGGAAACAAAAGATCGTCTGAGGATCAAGATGACGCAGCAAACGAACACGGACATGCCACTCTCGGGTATTCGAGTCATTGATGCGGCGACGGTCATCGCAGGACCTTACTGTGCCAGTATCCTGGGCGAGTTTGGCGCGGACGTGATCAAGGTCGAGCATCCGATCGGTGGCGATGCACTCCGCCGATTCGGCACGCCCACCAGCCGCGGCGATACGCTGACTTGGCTCAGCGAAGCTCGCAACAAGCGATCGGTGACGCTGGATCTGCATCATGCCGCGGGCGTCGAGCTGTTCAAGCAGTTGGTTGCGGCGTCGGACATCCTCTGCGAAAACTTTCGACCCGGAACGCTCGAGAAGTGGGGGCTGGGCTGGGAAGTCCTGCGTGAGATCAACCCCGGTCTGATCATGCTTCGCGTGACGGGATACGGCCAGACGGGGCCGTACAAGAACCGGCCGGGATTCGCCCGGATTGCACACGCGGTGGGCGGCCTCGCCTACCTGTCCGGCATGCCGCGGGGGACTCCCGTCACGCCGGGGTCGACGACGCTGGGCGATTATCTGACCGGGCTCTACGGCTGTCTGGGCGTGCTTCTGGCCTTGCGTTACCGCGATCAAACCGGCCGCGGCCAATACATTGACGCGGCGCTGTACGAATCGGTGTTTCGCTGCACCGACGAGTTGGCGCCGGCCTACAGCATGAATGGGACGGTTCGGGAACGGCACGGACCGACGCACAATGACTTTGCTTGCCCGTACGGCCATTTCCCGACTCGCGACGGCCGATGGGTCGCGATCGCCTGCGCGACGGATAAGCTGTTCGAGCGATTGGCGCGGGCGATGGAGCGTCCCGAGCTGGCCTCGTCGGGGATCTATGGCGAGCAGAAAGTGCGGCTGGAACACCGTCAGGATGTCAACGAAATCGTGCGGGACTGGTGTGGTTCGTTGACGCGCGAGGAGGTGCTCGAGCGCTGCTTTGCGACGGGAGCGCCAGCCGGGCCGCTGAACACGATTGCCGACATCTTCGGCGACCGGCAGTTCCACGCCCGCAAAAACCTGGTGGCGGTGGAGGATGAGGACGTTGGCGAGACAATTATTGTGCCGTCCGTCCTGCCGCGACTGTCCGCCTCGCCCGGCAAGATCCGACATCTCGGCCCCTCGTTCGGGCGCCCATACGGAAGAGGTGCTTCGCGATCTCTTGGGCCTGGACGCTCAGCGGATCGAGGAATTGCGGAGTCAACGCGTCATCTAAATTCGCGGCTGTCAATTAATTTGGGCCGTCAGGCGGCGCCCGCCAGCGCACAGGAAGGAGGCAGGAAGGAGGCATGATGGAGGGAATTCTGGCCGGGCTTCGGATCGTGGAGGGAACGGCCTTTGTCGCGGCGCCGCTGGGCGGAATGACGCTCGCCCAGTTGGGCGCGGACGTGATCCGCTTTGACTTGATCGGCGGTGGACTCGATTACCAACGCTGGCCGGTCACTCGCGATGGCCGCCACAGTCTTTGTTGGGCCGGATTGAACAAAGCGAAGCGTTCGATCGCGGTCGACTTTCGCCAGCCGCGTGGCCAAGAACTGCTGACGCAATTAATCTGTGCACCGGGCGAGCAGGCGGGGATCTTCAGCACGAACTTCCCCGCCCGCGGTTGGCTGAGCTACGAGGCGCTCAAGGCACATCGCGCTGACCTGATCATGACGAATCTCGTCGGCCGACGAGATGGAGGCTCGGAAGTCGACTACACCGTGAATCCTCAGCTGGGGATTCCCTACATGACCGGACCGACCGAAACGCCCGAACCGGTGAACCACGTCTTGCCCGCGTGGGACTTCATCGCCGGTCACCTGCTGGCCGTCGGGATGCTCGCGGCCGAGCGGCATCGTCGCCTGACGGGCGAGGGACAACTGGTGCGTCTGGCTCTCAAAGACGTCGGCCTCGCGATGCTCGGACATTTCGGCATGCTGGCCGAGGTCATGGTGAACGACACGGATCGACCGAAACAAGGGAACTACCTCTACGGCGCTTTCGGCCGCGACTTCGAGACGCTCGACGGCAAGCGAGCGATGGTCGTGGGCCTGACCGATCTGCAGTGGAAGTGTCTTTGCCAGGCCACGGGACTGGGCGAGGAATTCGCGGCGCTCGGCCGCCGTCTGGGACTGGATCTGCGGCAGGAAGGCAATCGCTTTCGGGCTCGCCACGAGCTGGCCAGGCTGCTCGAGCCGTGGTTTCGGGCCCGCACCCTGGATCAGGTGAGCGCGGTGTTCGACGAACATCGCGTGACCTGGGGACCCTATCGCACGGTTCGCGAAACGATTGCGACCGACCCCGATTGTTCAACCGACAACCCGCTATTCGGCTTGGTCGATCAGCCGGGCATCGGGACCTATTTGATGCCGGCCACGCCCCTTGATTTCGGCCAGGTCCCGCGAGTACCGGCACGGGCAGCACCTCGCTTGGGCGAACATACCGACGAAATCCTCCTCGACGTTTTGGGGCTCAGCGCCGCGGAGGTCGGCCGATTGCACGACGACCGGATTGTGGCCGGCCCCGAGGACTAAGCTGGGTCTCAAGCGAGGGTCAGATCTCAAGCGAGGGTCAGATCCTATTTGAGGCAACGCGTCACCATCGAGTCACGGAGATATTCCATGAAACTTCCCTGCCACTTCTACCAACCGTTGGCTGCCGGCGCACCGCTGCCGCGACGCGAGCTGCCAGTGCGTCCCGAACGGATGATTCATTTTTTTCCACCCCACATCGAAAAGATTCGGGCCAAGATCCCGGTGACGGCCAAGGAAGTGGATGTGCTGTGTGGCAACCTGGAAGACGCAATTCCGGCCGACTCCAAGGAGGCGGCCCGCGCCGGGTTCATCGAGATTGCCGAGGCAACCGATCTGGGAGACACCGCACTCTGGATCCGCGTCAATTCGCTCAATAGCCCCTGGTTTCTCGACGATATGACCGAAGTGGTCAAGGCCGTGGGCCACAAGCTGGATGTGATCATGATTCCCAAGGTCGAAGGGCCCTGGGACATCCATTTTGTAGACCAGTACCTGGCGCTGTTGGAGGCCCGGTATGAACTCAAATCGCCGATCCTGATCCACGCTCTGTTGGAAACCGCTCAAGGCGTCATGAACGTGGAACAGATCGCCGGCGCAAGCCCACGGATGCATGGCCTGAGTTTGGGACCGGCCGACCTGGCCGCCTCACGCGGTATGAAAACAACGCGCGTCGGCGGGGGGCATCCCTTTTACGGCGTTTTGGCGGATCCGCTCCCGGGCCAGTCGGCGGGCGAACGAGCCTTTTCGCAGCAGGATCTGTGGCACTATACCGTCGCCCGCATGGTGGACGCTTGCGTCGCCCACGGGATCGGAGCCTTTTACGGACCCTTTGGCGATCTGAAGGATGAGGCGGCCTGTGAAGCCCAGTTCCGAAATGCCTTCCTGATGGGTTGCCGAGGCGCCTGGTCGCTGGCCCCCAACCAGGTCCCGATTGCCAAACGAGTCTTCAGCCCGGATGCGAACGAAGTGCGGTTCGCCAAGCGAATCCTCGAGGCGATGCCCGACGGGATGGGCGTCGCCATGATCGATGGAAAAATGCAGGATGACGCGACCTGGAAGCAGGCCAAAGTCATCGTCGACCTCGCGCGCCTCGTCGCCAAGAAAGACCCCGACCTCGCCCAGGCCTACGGTTTCTGAATCGCGCGGCAAGGTGAACGCGAGGGCGAAATGATTCGGGAGGCAAGACGCACGGGAGGTCATGATGAGTGGAAAAACGTGGCTGGGGAATTATTTCGAGGATTTCCGCGTCGGACAGCAGTTGGTGCATGCGACGCCTCGGACGGTGACCGAGGGCGATGTGGCGCTCTACACCGCCCTCTTCGGCTCGCGCTTCGCCGTGAATTCCTCGGCTGAGTTCGCCGTCGCGGTGGGGCTCGAGAGTGCGCCGATCGACAGCCTGCTGGCCTTTCACCTCGTCTTTGGCAAGACGGTTGCCGACATCTCGCTGAACGCGATCGCGAACCTGGGCTATGCCAACGGATGTTTTGGCGTGCCCGTCTATCCGGGCGACACTTTGGCAACCCGTTCCGAAGTGATCGGCCTGAAGGCGAACAAGGACGGTAAGACCGGCATCGTCTACGTTCGTTCGACGGGCGTGAATCAACGTGGCGAAGTCGTGCTGGACTACGTCCGCTGGGTCATGGTGCGTAAGCGAGATCCGTCAAGCCCGGCACCGGAGACACGCGTGCCGACTCTGCCCGATGCCGTCGCCGTCGAGCAGTTGGTCGCGCCCTTCGACCTGCGGGGCCGGCGCTACGACACGGCACTGGCAGGCAGTCCGTTCCTTTGGGACGACTATCAGGTAGGCGAGCGGATTGACCACGTCGACGGGATGACGATCGAAGAGGCCGAACACATGCTGGCGACGCGCTTGTTCCAGAACACGGCCCGCGTCCATTTCAATCAACATGTCGAGAAAGAAGGGCGTTTCGGGCGACGCATTATCTACGGCGGATACATCATCAGCCTGGCACGGGCGCTCTCGTTCAATGGTCTCGCCAATGCCCTGTGCGTGGCCGCGATTAACGGCGGACGCCACACCAACCCGACCTTCGCCGGCGACACGATCTACGCCTGGTCCGAGATCCTCGCCCAAATGCCCCTGCCCGACCGACAGGATCTGGGTGCCCTGCGGATCCGGACGGTCGCCACCAAAGACCGTCCCTGTCACGACTTTCCCTGCCAAGACACCGAGGGCCGCTACGACGCGTCCGTCGTCTTGGATTTGGACTACACGGTTCTGATGCCGCGCTAGGGCGAATCCAACGGCCGCGCGGCGAGTTGTGACGGGCCTGCCCGAAGGGCCTCTCCGGTAAGAGTTCGCATCCGGCGCGACTCGGATTCCGTCGCCACGACCTTGCGCGGCGGGGTCGTGTTGGCTAGACTGAGGCTGGGACGTGTTGTGGAGTCCGAAAATTGCTGCAGCGAGCGGGCCGGTCGATTCGCGGAAGGTGTCACGATTTTATGCTTCGTGGAAAAATTCAGTCGCTGCAGAGCGACAAGGGGTTTGGCTTTATTCGTCCGGACGAGCGGGGACCGGATGTGTTCTTCCACAAGTCGTCGTTCCAAGGACACTTCGCGTCGCTCGTGGAAGGCCAAGCCGTGACGTACGTCATGGACGACGCGTCCGACCGACCTCGAGCGAAAACGTTGAGCGTCGAAGGTGTTTCGGGCCAGCGCCCGGGCGCCGACCACCCGCGTCATCGAATCGCGTGCCGTCATCGACTCGAGCGCCGTCTTCCAAACGATCCTCGTCGTCCGCTCGTTCGCCACGGGAGGTCCGGGCGCCCCGTCCCGCGCCGAACCGCGAGCCGCGACCGGCGTCCAGTGATTGCCAGCGGGGATTTGTCGTGAAACTTCGGCTCGACGAGCCGCACGGCTACATTTCGGCGGACGATGGCGGCGCCGAAATTCGGTTCGAGCCATCCGCCGTCAAGGGTGACAAGCGATTCATGGCGCTGCGGATTGGCGATTCCGTCGAGTTTACGGTTCGGGCCGAAACTCGGGACACGCGCACTCCAGAATCCGATTTCGTGATCGCGATCGAGCGAGAGGAGTATTTCGTCCAAACTCAACTCGCCCGCCATCCACGTGCCCGCCGTAAGAAGCCGACATGGCGCTAGCCGGACGTTCGAGTGTCGGCACTTGACCGAGACTATTTTCGACGAAGATCCTTGAGAACGGGCGCGCCATCCGTCAGACTGCGTGCTGGCGAAATTCATTGGTCCATGGCTCGAACCAGGCTCGACCCATGTTGCCACGCTCGGTGTTGCTTGACGCGTGCGCACTCGCATCGGGGTCGTTTGGGTTCGAGGCGGATACGGCCACGAGGAATCCCATGTTGTCGCTCGTAGATCGCGGTGCAACGTTGTGCGACGGACTGACGCGGCGCGAGTTGCTGCGGGCCGGCGGGCTGAGCTTGTTTGGCGTCTCGGCGGGGAATTGGCTGTCCAAGCAGGTTGCGGCCGCAACCAACGGGGCTGCCGCGGGGCCCGCCAAAGCAAAACGTTGCATTGTGCTGTTCCTGATGGGTGGGCCACCCCAGCATTCGACCTGGGATCCGAAGCCGGAGGCGCCGGAGGAGATCCGCGGGGCGTATGGGCCGATCGGTACCGCCGTGCCTGGCGTGTCGATTTGCGAGCTGATGCCCGAGACGGCCAAGCTGACCGATCGAATCTGCATCCTCCGCGCCGTCTCAACCGGAGATCACGCGCACTCCTCCAGCGGCTACGCGATGCTGACGGGGTACCCTCATCAGCCGCTGAATTTCGAGAACGCGAATCCCGGCCCGCCCAATGATCGTCCCACGTTGGGCGCCGTCGTGCAGCATCTGAAGGGCGGAGACTACGTGTTGCCGCCGGCAGTCCGACTGCCCCACCATATCTTCAACACGGACCAGTCCGTTTGGCCGGGGCAGGATGCGGGATTTCTCGGCGCTGCGGCCGACCCGTGGCTGTTCCGCTGCGAGCCGGCGTCCAAGGACTTTCAGATTCCGGAGTTTCAGCTGCCGGAGGACACGCCTCCTGTCCGATTCAACAGCCGGCGGCAGTTGCTCCGACAACTCAATCAGCGGCTCGTCTCCCTGCAGCGCAGCGCCGAAGTCGAGTCGTTTGACGAAAAGACCGAGCAGGCCTTTCGGTTGCTCAGCAGCGCTCGCTCGACCAACGCCTTCCGTCTGGACGAGGAACCGGCCACGGTCCGCGATCGGTATGGACGGGGACAGTTCGGGCAAAGCGTGTTGCTTGCGCGGCGCCTGATCGAATCCGGCGTTTCGCTAGTCCAAGTCAATTGGTTTCGAGGTGCGGACGAACCGGATGATGCGCCGTGCTGGGACAGCCACGCGCGCGAGACGCAACGACTCAAGGACGTGCTGGTGCCGCCCTTCGACCTGGCCTATTCCGCTTTGCTCCGAGACTTGATCGAGCGGAATCTACTGGACGACACGCTCGTCGTTTGCATGGGCGAGTTCGGACGGACGCCGAAGTTTAATCCTCGCGGAGGACGCGACCATTGGGGCCATGTGTTTTCCGTCGCGTTGGCGGGAGGAGGGATCCAGGGCGGTGCGGTCTATGGAGCGTCGGACCATCACGGAGCGTACCCCGTCAGCGGACTGGTGACGCCCCAGGACCTGTCGGCCACGATTTTTCATTGCCTCGGATACGCTCCCGACACGGAAATCCACGATCGGCTCGGACGTCCCTTCCCCATTAGTCGCGGTCAGGTCATTCGCGAGATACTCGCCTGAGTGGACCGGGAGGCGACCAAGGACGTGAAGCGATTCACCCTGCGGACGAACGTGCTGGGTCCTGCTTGCGAGTGCCTGAACGGCTGCGGACACCGCGTCATCGCCATCCCTCGATTACCCGATCCATCCCGTTCCTTTGCAGGCCGTACCGGTGCAGGGCGGCTTATGGGAATCTCGAGTCCGAGCCCTCTCGAAGCAACCCCAACCTGTGACCCCGTTTGCCGATCAGCCCGAAGGGCCTGTCGCCGATCGGTTTCGGTAGAGCTGAGGATCGATGGCCGCGCACATCGCCGAAACGTCCGGTCGATGATCCAGAAACTGGGCAACTCGCCGCGCTTGCGGCTCGGGATCGACCGCCAGTTCGTTATAGTTGATGACCGTCACCCGCATCTGGGCTTGCTTGGGAAACCATTCGAAAAGACGCTGCAAGTGGGCAGCGAACGCCGAAGCAAGCTGGTCATGAGGTGCTGTCGGTCGATTGAGCCGCTGGAGCATCTTGGTTTGTGATTCCAGCATTTCACTCAGATCTCGCTGCATGAAGACGATTCGATAGCGCTCGCTGGGCGGCAAATCATACAGCAGCTTCGTGACCAGTTTGACGGCTTTTCCCCGCGCGGTGGGCAGCCAGGACGAATCGTCTTTCAGCTTCTTGACGGGCTCGAACTCGTAATATCCGCGCGGGTTGTCCGTGTCGGCCCCCCGCAGCTCGTCGGTCAGGACCGGGATCCCGCCGCTTGCGAGCATCTGCATCATCAGCGACGTCCCGGTGCGGGGCAGGCCCGAGACGATGATGATTTCCGACTCAAGCGCCATGGTGTGCTCCTCGATTTGACGCGGTCTCACGCCGACGGGGCAAGGAAAAGGACCGCCGCCACCGCAACGGCTCAAACGTTGACTCGCAGGAGAGGTCGAGCCACCAGGGCGGCAAGCATGGAGGCGGCAAACCAGTAGATCAGCCAGGATTTGCTGCCGGCAGTCCACGAATCACGCGCGGGGTAAACCAGCTCGATACTCTGCACCGGCGAATCCGCCGCCAACGGTCGCTCGCGGGGGAACACCAGCACGTCCGAGCAGCGCCAGGCCGGTCGCCGAGCGCTGAGTTGCATGAATCCGTCGCCGACGGCCAGCTCTTTTTCGAATGTCTGCCCGTCTTGCCGGAACATTAAACGATGATGTCCCGACTCGGCCGGCTGCAGCTTCCAGCTGATCATGCACTTGGACGGGACCCGGACGGGACCGGTGATCGTGCCGATGGCCGATGTGGGTGCGAGTTGAACTTGCCGGAACTGATCCCAAGACCCCTCGGCAATCTGAAGCGTGACCACCGTTTCCTCACCCACCTGAAGTGGACGAGCCTGATACCAAACGGACAACTGGCCGAGCAATAAACACATCGGAACCAGCATGACGAGCATCGGGACGATCGCCAACAAAATCAAGTGGCAGGCGGCCACGAGAATCCGGCCCTGACATCGGAAACTGACGGCGAGGCTGTCCTTGAACAACGAGAGTGCCCAGAGGTTGGCCTTGATTGTGTTTCGAACACGCTTGATGGCATCTTGATTCGACGTGTACTTGAACGCCAGCAGCATCAGAATCCCGGTGACGAACGCCACCATCGTAATCGACAACCAGCCGGGAAGGACGGCGATCGGCGCGAGCAGGATCGAGGCGATGGCGTTCGCCCAGGTGTTCAGCCAAACGAGACACTGCGTCAACATGGTCGTTACTCAAGGTAGCCGAGTCCGCGGAGCTGATCCTCGACCATTTGCTCGGCTTGCTCGACATTCGTCCGTTTGAGTTCGTTTTCAATCGCATGGGCGATGAACTCCTCGACACTGCTGTATCCGGCCGCCGCCGCCGCGGTGCTGGCTCGCTCAAGCAGCTGCGGATCGAGATTCACTTTCGCCATGACAGGGTTCCTTTCGTTTGTCGGGAGGCCCGAATGGTGTACTTTCTCCCCTTCGGTGAGAAGCTGGCCGCAGGCCGGATGAGGGGCTTGGTCGCTTGCTGGCGTGAACCCTCACCCGCCACTTCGTGGCGACCTCTCCCGGTCTCGGGAGAGGCGACCGCGGTTTTGCCGGAGGCCCGAATGGTGTGCCTTCTCCCCGTCGGGGAGAAGCTGGCCGCAGGCCGGATGAGGGGCGTGGTCGCGTGCTGGTGTGAACCCTCACCCGCCACTTCGTGGCGACCTCTCCCGGTCTCGGGAGAGGTGACCGCGATTTCGGGAGAGGTGACCGCGATTTGGCTGGAGGCCCGAATGGTGTGCCTTCTCCCCGTCGGGGAGAAGGTGGCCGCAGGCCGGATGAGGGGCTTGGTTGCTTGCTGGCGTGAACCCTCACCCGCCACTTCGTGGCGACCTCTCCCGGTCTCGGGAGAGGTGACCGCGATTTTGCCGGAGGCCCGAATGGTGTCCCTTCTCCCCGTCGGGGAGAAGGTGGCCGCAGGCCGGATGAGGGGCTTGGTCGCTTGCTGGCGTGAACCCTCACCCGCCACTTCGTGGCGACCTCTCCCGGTCTCGGGAGAGTTGACCGCGATTTTGCCGGAGGCCCGAATGGTGTCCCCTTCTCCCCGTCGGGGGTCCTCACCGCCACTTCGGGCGACCTCGGTCTCGGAGACGCGTTGCCGAGGCCGAGGCCCAGGCCGGATGAGGGGCTTGGTTGCTTGCTGGCGTGAACCCTCACCCGCCACTTCGTGGCGACCTCTCCCGGTCTCGGGAGAGTTGACCGCGATTTTGCCGGAGGCCCGAATGGTGTCCCTTCTCCCCGTCGGGGAGAAGGTGGCCGCAGGCCGGATGAGGGGCTTGGTTGCTTGCTGGCGTGAACCCTCACCCGCCACTTCGTGGCGACCTCTCCCGGTCTCGGGAGAGTTGACCGCGATTTTGCCGGAGGCCCGAATGGTGTCCCTTCTCCCCGTCGGGGAGAAGGTGGCCGCAGGCCGGATGAGGGGCTTGGTTGCTTGCTGGCGTGAACCCTCACCCGCCACTTCGTGGCGACCTCTCCCGGTTTCGGGAGAGTTGACCGCGATTTTGCCGGAGGCCCGAATGGTGTGCCTTCTCCCCGTCGGGGAGAAGGTGGCCGCAGGCCGGATGAGGGGCTTGGTCGCTTGCTGGTGTGAACCCTCACCCGCCACTTCGTGGCGACCTCTCCCGGTTTCGGGAGAGGTGACCGCGATTTCGGGAGAGGTGACCGCGATTTCGGGAGAGGTGACCGCGATTTCGGGAGAGGTGACCGCGATTTCGGGAGTGGCGATTGCCTGAGGCTCGTGATTCATCGCAACGCGTCCCATCTTTTTCAGCAAAGCCGCTTTCCGCTCATCGTGGCCGGCGTGTCCAAGCCGAATTCAGCGAGGATTGTCGGTGCCAGATCAATTAACGATGGATCCTTGGCGACGAGCGGACGGTTGCAACATAGCACTCCCGGCACCTCCAACGCGTCGGCACAGTGATCGGCACTCCAAGCCGATTGGTTGTCCGTCAAGACCTCCTCGGACAGCTCGCCCAAACAGGTTTCCCAGGAAGCTCGGTAGCCACGCGCGTAGCCCACGATCAGATCCGGCGCCAGCTCGGTTGCGTCGCCCGTGTAAATCTCGTCTGCTCGGTAAACTCGGCGAATGACTCGCTGGCCGTCGAAATCCCGCACCGCTTGCAGGCGGGCAACCAGACGCCGAATGAGTTGTTCCTGCTCTTCACCCGGCTCGACGGCCCCGTCGCGTTCGCGGCCCTTGAGGTTCAAGTACAACCCGTTGATTCCCAGCCCATAGGCACGCGTGCGTGACCAATCGGCGTTTTGCAGAATGGAACTGCACTCGCGAGGATTGATGAATCCGTTGTCGCGCAGCCACGAGTTGAGGTTAAACTGCCGGCCGAAATTCGCGAAGCCATGGTCGCTCATCACGAAAATCGAGGCTTTGCCTCCGTAGCGGTCGTAAATGTCGCCGATCACCGCGTCAAGTCGCTGATACAGTTGCTTGATGTGCGTGAAGTACTTCTGGGCTTGCGGTCCTGTCCGCGTGGGATGCTTGTCGGCTGAATCCCACCAGAACATGTGCGATTGGAGATCGCTGCTGGAAAAGTAAAAGAACAACAGTCCATCCTCGTAGTTGTCGACGGCGTACTCGAATAGAGCCAGTCGTTCTTCCAGCACCATCGTGGCCTGCCGCAGAAACTCATCATCCACAAAAACGCCGTTGGAGCGGGCCTTATGGTCTTCCTGAAAGCCGGTCGTGTAGAACAGCCCCAACTGTCGCGAGACATCCTCGACAAAATCGGGAGGCTCGGACAACTGCACGGCCGGCGCCGAGGGATCGATGTTGATTGGCGTGACGTACAACCGAAAGTTGGGAGTGACTTCTTGCAAGAGAAAACGGCAGATGCCACTCACGTGTTCCGTCGGCATGAACGCCGGTGTCGATAGCGCGAAATCCAGCCGCGTCCAGGGACTCCACTGTCCCGGCTTGAGCAGGATCTTCTGGTCTTGAACTTCCAGCAGGGCGGCATTCGACGCCGTGTCGCGGTGCACTTCGAACTCGATGGCGACTGGTTCGGGCTGCTGGCGAAAGCTGTTTTCGGGGCCAATCAAGCTGGCTTTCGCCGTTTCGTTGGCGAAGTTGAGTGCGAGCGCTCGCCGCCGCCTTCGGCCAATCCTTTCGCGGGAGAGTCCTCGCTGAAATACTGGTAGGTGCCGTAAGTTCCCAGCATGTCGGGCGTCCCCATCCCGCAAATGCACCGATGATGCCCGTACTGCGATGGACTCGGCGGGTAGTTGGACGGCAAGTCGAAAAACGTCGACGAGATCTTGGCCGCGTCGAGGTAGTCCCAAAACGGAACACCTTGGCGGCGCAAGACCGTCGCAGGTGGCTTGTGATTGAAGGGCCAGAAGTCAAGCTGCAGGCGGTGGTCGCCGATCTCCCAATAGCCCTCGCCGGGCAGCGTCTCGGCAGCTGAATAGAAGGGAGCACATTGCTCGTGCGGATGACGATGGATGAAGTCGAAGATTCCGTGGGATCCCGGGCCCGATCCGTTGATGAAATTGGCCCACGCGACCGGACTTTGCGGCGGGACGCTGGTTCCCAGACTGCTGAATCCACCCGCGGCGCTCATCCGCGTGAAGTTCGGCAACAGGCCGGCTTGCATCATGCTGCCGCACAACCGCGGATCCATTCCGTCGATCCCGATCACGATGACTTTCTTGCCCAGACTTCGTGAGCTGCGATTGGCACCGCCCAACCAGTAGCCGCCCGCGGCCAGACCGGTCGCCGTGAGTGCCGTGGCGGCCGCCGTCCGTTTCAGGAACGAGCGCCGGGGAAGGGGATGGGGAGTCGATTCGTTCATCAAGCGACCTGGGGTTGAGCCGTCGGTTGGGGGACGGAAGCTGCGGCGGTGGGTTGACGCATTTCGCCGATCGTCAACGCGCGGCCATCCATGTACTCGGGCGCGGGAATGCCGAACAGTTCCAGGATCGTGGGCGCAATGTCCAACAGACGCGGCCGATCCGCTTCGACTTGCCGGTTGCAGAACAGGACGCCCGGCACGACCGACGGGTCCACGCAATGGTCGCCACTCCAGGCCTTGGTGTTGTCATGAAAGACCGAGTGGCTCGTACGGCCCACCGCCGCCTCCCACGACACACGGTAGCCGCTCGCGTAGCCGACGATCAAATCCGGCGCGTGGTCCTTGTAAGGTCCACGATATACCTTGGCGGCCTCGTAGACCCGCTTGATCGCCACCTCACCGGTGACATCGTCGGTCAGTTCCGCCAGCCGTGCCGCGATCTCCTCGCGCAAGGCGGCCGCGTTCTCGCCGGGTTCGACGATCCCCTCCGCGAACTTGCCTTTCAGATTCAAAAAAATCCCCGTCAATCCAATCGCGAAAGCTCGCGTGCGCGACCAATCGACGCCGGCCAGATGCGGCTCCAGACGCCGTGAGTCGTCGACAACCAGGTAGCCGTTCTGCTCCAACCAGCGGTTCAAGTCGATGCCTCGACGAAACGTGTTGAAACCATGATCGGAAAGGACCATCAAGAGCGAATCCTGCCCGGAACATTTCGCGATCGTGCGTCCCACCAGGTCGTCCATCCGCTGATAGAGGTCTTCGATTGCCGATTGAAATCGAACGGGTACTTCAGCAGGCCGAGCGGGATGCTGTTCGTCCAGGTAACGCCAGAACATGTGCTGCATGCGATCCGTCCCGTCAAACACACAGACGCACAATCCCTCGGGTACTTTCTCCAAGCCATCAAAGAACATCGATTCGCGTTCCCGATCGATGTCCTGGCATTGCTGCAGAAACTGCACATCATCCAGCACTTGCTCACTCAAGCCCCACGTATCTTCGGCCAGTCCGAGTGTCGCATAGGTGCCTTGACGTTTGGCCAGATAGACCGGATACACGGCGGGATAGCCGATCGCCATCGCGGGATTCTCAGGATCAAGGTTGATCGGCGTGACGTAGAGCTGGAACTCAGGAGTGGTTTCCAGCAGCAGGAAACGGCAAATGCCGTGCACTTTGGCACCCCACCGTCCGGCCCGAAAGCAGACCTGGATCCAGTCGGAATAGGCGCCCTTTCGCAGCCGATACGTGCTGCCGTTGATCTGCAGCGTCGCGCGGTCGGTCCTCGCCAACTTCACTTGGAACGGCAATGTCAGGGGGCCTTGAGTCGGATCGGAAGGATGGGGCGGTCCCCACAATTCGCAGGCGACCGTGTTGTCTGATTGCCGTACATGGTGCACTTCGCCCCCCGTCGTTTCCGCGGCGTCGAGCGCTTGCGTCGTGTAGTACGCGAACGTCCCTTGGGTTCCGCGCAGATCAGGCACGCACATCGCCGACAGCTGAACTCCGCGCAACTTCTCGGGCGGAAACGTGATCGGAACACGCTGGATGCAACTAAAGATCCCGTAGTCGCCGAGCACGCTCCAGAAGGGCTTGCTCTTGCGCAACATGCGGATTTCGGCTTTCCGCTGCGGCCAGCGAAACGGCCCCCAGCCGGGTCTTCGCGCATGAGCTTCGGATCTCGACCGAGCTGAGTTTCGGCTGGTAGGTGCGCTCGTCGGGCGTCAGGAAATCGAAGATGTTGTGCTTGCCCGGGTTCACCCCCGTTTGAAACGATGACCAAGCCACGGGGGAAATCGGCGGCAGCGTGCTCCCCAAGGTTTTGAAGTCGCCTGCCATCCCGCAGCGAGGCCAAATGCGGCAGCTTGCCCTCGGCCAACAGTCGCGACGTGAGGCCATGGTCGAGTCCGTCCAGACCCAGAATCACGATCCGCTTGAAGCGCACCTTGCCGGGTGGACGGCGGCGAAAGAGCATTCGCGCCAACCGCCGCACCGGCCAGAACAGGAGCATCGAAATCGCGGAAAGAAAGGTTCCCAAGATCGCCAGAAACGAACCGGCCAGCGCGAAACCGGCACCCGGTCCGATGTAGGCCCGCGCCGTCGCGGGTAACAGCACGATCAAGAGGATCGCGGTGATCAGCAACCGGCAACGTCGAAGGCAAGTGGTCATCAAGGGTGCTTCAATCCAAACGTGTCAGCAAAGGTAACCGCCTCGTCGCATCCGCCGCACAAACCGGCGGACGTGATTCTCGCGGGACGACGACTACTCCGGCTCGCCTCGGCCCGGACGGGGCGGATTTTGCTCGGCACGGGGCGGGGCGTTTCGCTTGGCAACCAAATCTTCAAGCTTCTCGCCAGGCGTCAGTGCTTTGCCGACCAGTCCCGGATAGTCCGCGCCGTATCGGTAGCTGCGGAACAAGCCGCCGGGTCCACCCGGGCCTCCAGGCGGTCCGCCCGGTCCGCCTCGACCTCGGCGGCCGCCCGCCTGATCGGGCCGACCCGGTCCGCGGGGGTCTCGATCCGGGGGGCCAAATCCGCCAGGACCCAATGGAGGCGGTCCAAAGGGAGGCGGGCCGAATCCGGGCGGCGGACCAAAGCCCGGGCCGCGTGCAAAGGCCTGCTGCATCTGATCCAACTGGGTTCGCTGCGCCTCGGTCAGCAGTTTTTGAAATTCGTCGTCCACGTGCCGCTGGTATTCGGCCAGCTGCGACTGCTGGTCCTCGGACAGGTTCAGCGCCTCGACCCGCATCGAGGGGATGACCTCCCCGGGGCGAGGCGGCGTGAACTCGGGTCGGCCTCCGCCGCCCGGACCTCGGCCCCCGGGACCTCGACCCGGGCCCCCAGGACCACGTCCGCCGGGACCTCGGCTTCCAGGACCCGGACCGCGTCGCCGCGGATCGGCCGGTTGGTCAAGCTGTTTCAGCTGGTCGGCCGTCAGCAGCAGTTCGAGCTTGTCGGAGACCTGATGTTGCAGGTCCGCGAGCTTCTGACGTTGGTCGTCAGTCAACTGGAGAACGTCATGCAGGAAGCGGGGAAGCAGTTCGCCGCGGGCCATCCCGAAAGCCCCCGGGCCGTCTTGATTCGGATTCGTATATTCCCAAACGGTTTCCATGTCGGGCGTGACTTCGAAAACAATGCCGGCATTTCCCGAACAGATGTAGGTGTTGCCGTTGGGCAGACGCTGAGCACCCGAGATCAGCATCGAATAGAAGCTTGACTTGTCCGGCGCGACGTAGCTCCATGTGGCCTGCTCGGGCCCGAACGGCAGGTACTCGTCGCGGGTGTAACGGCCGTTCTCGTCCAGCGGTAACTCGATTTCGTCAACGGACGAGTAGTCGCCGTCGGGGCGATGATTGCCGTTGTTGAACACCAACAGGTTCCCGGCGCCGGGTGAGCCTTTGGGAATCCAGTGGGCACAGTGCTGGGCGAACAATCGTTGATCCGCTTTCGAACCGCTCCGATAGGCCTGGGGATTGCCCCAGCGATAGAGCAGGTCCCCGCCCTGTCCGCGGCGGCCCCCAGTATGCCCCGCGGCCTCTTCCGTCGTGGTCCCATGGTCGATGATCCAGACCTCGCTGAACTCATGGATGCTCAGCATGATCTGGTCCAGGTCGGGGTTGTACGCGACCGAGTTGGTATGCATCCAATCGGGCGACATCCGCGGGCCGCGTCCGGGCCCGCCGCCAGGACGTCCTCGATCCTCGTCGGGCCGCGGTGCGGCGGACGCCGGGTCCGCACCGTCCGCCACCTCCGCCGGAGTGGCAGGCGGATCCTCGGGATTCGGACGGGGTGTTCCTCCGCCGACGTAGCCCAAGGAACGCAGTTTGGCCAGTTGCTCCGGATCGTTCAGCATCGGCGCCATCAGGTTCTCAGAGTAGTTGATATCGATCAACTCGGGGTGGTCGGCGACTTCGCCGTAATTGGGCTTGGTTGGATCGACGTCTTGGACCAGGTGGTCCCAGGCATGCCATCGCCAGACGATTTCCCCCGTGGTCTGTCCGGTCGGCTTGATCTCGAGAATGCAATCGGGCATGAATTCATCACGCACCGAGTCGGGTTTTCGGCCGGCCTCGATGGCTTCGGCTGCCGTTTTCTTGTCCCAGGCGATGACCAGCACGTGGCCGCCGGGCAGCGGGCAGATGTCGTGATGCGGATGATTTTTCTCGGCGCTGAAGCGATAGTCCCAGACCAGCTCGCCGTCCCACGAGAACTCCTGAATCGCACCGCCCGAGCCAGGCCCCGCAAAGCCCTGATCCCTCACAGCGCCGGCCCGCAAGAGATGTCCGTTTTCGAGTAGATAGGCGCTCAGCGCCGGGGTGAATTCACTCTTCCAGGTCTTTACGACACGGCCTTCCATGTCGATCAGGTACGTCTCCGTCGAGTTCATGGGGGCCAGCAACGAATACCCTTCGTAGGCCCGCGGATCATGGATCGACAGCGCGGGTTTCGGCGCGGGTTTCGGCGCGGACGTCGCCTCTGGCGTTGGGGGTTGGCCCAGGACGGGCTGGCTGGTCAAGGAAGCCGACAGCAGCAGCCAGCCGGCAACCCGTCGAACCACGCCGCGATGTTCCCGGATTTCGCGCAATTGAACAAACAGCGACATGTCGGTGCACTCCGTCAGGTCCAGAATCGGTAAGGGTTTCGGCAAAGGAGAAAACGTCGCGAATCACGAACTCGACCGCCCCCGATTGCGAGGTCGCCCCCGATTGCGAGGTCGCCCCCCGATCGCGAGGTCGGTGGAATCGCCTGGGAATCGCAGGTCGGGCGGCGCCTATCGACTAATGCGAAATCCGTCCTGGCTGCGGGCCAAGATCTTGCACGAGCTCCCAAGATCCGCCAGCGTGGCAATTCCGAGCCATGGCGATGGACGGCACGAGAGCTGTGTCGTCGTCGACGGGCGAGATTCGTGCTCGGCACTCATCGTTCGGAAGGAACCAGCATCGCGTCGACGCAAGACAGATTACGAGTTGGTTACCAGGGCCGCCTGCGGATGCGACGCACCGAAATGGTTAGGAGAAAGCATCGAATCGAGCACCACCCTCGGAAGGGACGGCGAAGTCGAGCTTGTCAAAGATGTGTCGATACCAATGCCCAACGGGGCCGAAGAATCCCGGAACGCATCCTGGGTGCCTCGAATGCGAAATCAGACGAGCCCCATGGGCTGAGACGATGGCGTGCTCCCACCGCGTCAATTCGCGACGAGAGGTTCAATTTCGGCGGCGCCAATGGCAATAGCCGAGGGTCGTGGCCAGGATCAACCAAACGAAGATCGATGCCGGTTCCGGCATATGCTCGCCCCCCGAGTCCTCGGTGTTGGCCAACGCGCCCGCGTAATGGCCGCTGTCAAATCCCGTTCCCGTCTGATTCATGTGAATCGCGGCATAGAACGCCTTTTCCGGTATCGACGGACGTTGCGACGTGGCCAGAAAACTGGCGGGGGTGAGCGTCCCGGGTCCGTTTAGCAAAAGGTCGAACATCGCGGTTTCACCCGGATCGAGGGTGTTTGAACCTCCTGTTTTGAAACCAATCGCGACGTCGAAATTGCCGGCTCCGTCGACGTTATTGTTCAACGGCGACTTGAAGGTGTTGTTCTTGTAAAACGCATCGGTGTCATTGATCGTCAGCATCGAAGCAATCGAGTCATCCACGAGATTTAGCCACAGGTGGCTCAGCTTCCCGATCCCCGCTGGCAGTCCCGATTTGAAGGCCACGGAAACCCGGACTTCCTTGCCCAGGGAGAGCCCCGGGGCCTCGTCTGAAATTGTGACGACGACCGCGTCCGACACGAGCGTTCCTCCCGAGCCGAAAAAGGGAAGAGTCGATGATCCGTCGCCGGAGAAATCAAAGCTGCCGAAGTTGAACGTCTGCATGCTCGCGGAGGCGTTTGCGACAAACAGCGAAACGACAAGCAGGCTTGAAAACGTGGATTTCCACGAGACGAATAGGGATGATCGATCGGTCGTCATAGGTCGTTACTGTGTCCTGGCAATCAATTGGGTCGGCGGGCGCGAAGGAGGGTCGGGGAAATAGAATGGGTAATTTGCGATTCTTGTGTAGAGTCTGCATTATGTCAATTGATATGAGTTCTTTTATTTCCCGTTTTGTCCTTTACTCCTCTTTGGCAACCTTCCAGCAAGGGTTGGGCGTCGCCAGCAGTTGTAGAAACCGATCGCCAGACCGCTCAGCATCCAAATGCCGCAGGAGCCAGGTTCGGGAACAAGGGCCTTCGCCGATTCCGCCTCGCGCCGCTGAGGCGTACCCACGTAATGACCCCCGCCACGACTTGGTCCCGTCCGGTCGAGGTAAATCGCGGCGAACAACGCCTTGTCCGGCCTCTCCGCGCCCTGCGAACGAGCGAGAAAGCTCGCCGGCGTAAGGGTTCCCGGGCCATTCAGAAAGACGTCAAACATCGCGGTCTCGCCCGGGTCGAACGCATGTGACCGCCGGTTGCTAAACCCCACCGCGAGGTCGAAAAGTCCCGCCCCACCCGTGTCGGCGTTGATCGAATCTCGAAATCGATGTCGTCGAAAGGAGTCGCCCTGCTCGAAGAAGTCGTCCGAGTCGTTGATCTCGAGCATGTAAGCCATCGAGTCGTCCCATAAATTCAGCCAAAGCCGACTCAATTTGCCCACGCCCGCTTGCAGGCCGGACCGAAACGTCACGCTGACACGAACTTCCTTGCCGATCACCAGCCCCTGGGCCTCATCCGAGATCCGAACCACGACGGCGTCGTCAATGAGCGTGCCGCCGGACGTCCGTGCGGCCAGGTGGCCCGTTCCGTCCCCCGTAAAATCGGGCCCACCAAACGTAAAGGTCTGCCAACTGCCGGACGAGGTTCCGCCCATGACGAGCACGGCGAGGATGGTCGCCACGGCAAGATGCGGGGCGACTCCGGCGGATCTTCGATAGTGAATCACTGCGTGGGGCTCTGGGTTAAATACATAAGATAGCATGATTGACTGAAGTAGGTAGAATGTCAATCTCTGAAGCCAGAGAACTCAAATGACACGGCGAATTCCGGCCGCTCGCAGGAGTTGGGGGCAGTCAGCTCGTTCCGATGGGTTACTTGGCTCACCGAATCCAACGTTAAGACGCGTTAACGCTTGAGGCGACGGCAGAACACCGGCCATCGCTTGGCAGAGACAACGTGCTTGGCAGAGACAACGCTTGTCACCGCGTGACACGCGCTTGGGCGCGCGAAGCTCCCGCAGCTCATGGAACCAAGCTAACCGCTCGAGTGGCGGGGGCCTGTGTGAATTTCGGCGGCGAGATCACGACATCGAGCGGCTCGCGTCCTTCGAGGTCCCTTCGCGCCGCCGCGTCAGCCGAACGAAGGTCTTTCGGCTTTCAGATTCGCGCACAACTTCATGAATTCGCGATCGCCCAGTCCGCCGTGTCCCATTCCCCCTTTGACAGTGATCACGTCGCCGGGCCTGAGATACTCCTTGACTGCCGCGTAGAGATCGCTCACGTTCATCGAGGCCGCTCCGCGCCGTTCCAGCGGCAGGGCTTCGTACAGGTTTTGCATGAGGGGGCCGCAGACGAACACTTTATCGACACCTGAAGCGACCACGTCTTCCGCCAGTTCGGCGTGAATCTGCACTTCGTCGCGTCCGAGGTGGAGGACGTCCCGCAGCACGGCAATTCGTCGCCCTCCCTCCCCGGGTGCAGCGAGGCCCACCAGCTCGAGCGTTGATCGAATCGAGGCCGGCGTGGCGTTGAAGCTGTCATCGATCAGCGTTGCCGTGCCGCCCTTGACCGGGATTTCAAGAACCTGGGACCTCCGCGAAACAGCCTGGAAGGTGCCGAAATCGGCGGCTGCCTGACGCAGATCGCCACCGGCTGCCTGGACGGCCGCGAGGGCGCCCAGGCTATTGATCGCCATGTGATGGCCGGGAATTGGAAGCGTATATTCGATTTCCGCTCCATCAATCCGAGCCCGAAGCTGCGAAGCACGCGGCTGGAGGCTGGCACGTAGCAGCCGCGCGTCGGCATCGCGGTGACTTCCGAATGTGACGATCCGACATCCCTTCGCCTGAGCCTCGACGCCACGATCTCGAACGCCGGCATGTCACGGCAAATGACGGCAACGCCGCCGGTGACGAGGCCCTCGAAGATCAACGATTTGTATTCGGCCAGGACGTCGAGCGAATTCTTTCCGGCAAGATCCGCTTCATCAAACACGTCGAGATGGGCGATCCCCAAGGAAGTGAACACCGCCACGTGTGGTTGGGCGATTGACGAACTGATGCCAAGTCCGCGCAGGGGAAGTCCGAATCCGCACTCGACGATGGCGTAGCCGAGATCTCGGGGAACGTAGCTCAAGGTCCGCAAGACGCCGGCAAGATTATTGTTATTGCCCCGCGTCGCTTCCGCGCCACCTTGCTTGCCAAGCAACGCTCGCAGCATCTCACGAGTCGTCGTTTTTCCCACCGTCCCGGTCACGCAAATCACTTTTCCTTGAAACCGAGCGCGTGCCGCCAGCGCCAGATCGCGGAGGGCGAATCGGGTATTCGGCACGAGCAGCAGCGGAAATCCGTCGGGCAAGGCGGGAAGTGTGCGCAGCTGCTCTTGCTGAATGATCGCTCCGACCGCACCCTTCGCGGCAACTTGGTCGAGGCGGAGCGACGTATCGTTGGATTGTCGACCCCAGGAAAGCGGCGTCTTCGTGATGATCAGGTGATTGGCGATACGGCTGTTGATGTCGTAGCTGACACTGGCAGGATTCCAATTCTCACGTGGTGGAACGAACCAGCGACCGCCCGTCGCTTTTTCAAGCTCATCGCTAGTCCAAAGTTGAGTTCTTGCTGCAGCCGTGGGCGATTCCTGAAGCGGCACCGAGTCGCTCGTGCGTGTCGCGCACGCCAGACTGTCGGCGCGAATGATCTCGTAGCCGAAATGGCGTAGCAATTCAATCTCCGGCAGCAGGACCTCGTTGATCCGCTGGATCTCGCCGCGTTCCAGTCGAGCGATCTGCTCCGGATTCCGGTTCGCGATGGACAACTCGAGAGACAAATCGGAGCATTCCGGGAGAAATTCACGGAGCTGTTGCTGCACGGCAAGGCGATGATCGCACAGATCTTCATAGCGGAAGAAGAGATGTCTTTTCAGAGACTTGATGTTTTCAACTTGCCAGGTCGCGCAGCGCAGCCAGTGTTGGGCGTTTCTGGCGACATCGTAACCGACACGACGCTTCATTCCCTCGCACACGGCGTAGGGATTGCGAATCGAGAGGACAAAGCGAGCGTCCGGAAATTGTTGTTGCAGGATCCTCGCCCTCAACACGTTTGGCGGAGACTTCTCGAGAAGTAGCGTATCTGGTCTTCCGTAGCGACGGCTCTGCTTACTCCACTGTTCGTGCCAGCGCGCTTGGATCTTCTCCCAATCGTACCGACTTGAATCAATGAACCTTGCCTCCTGTTCCGTCCACACACGCAAGCAGTCATTGGGCAGCGGACCCGCTTCGTTGAAATACCATTGCCCTTCTTTTTGTAGGCTGCACACGTTGGGACATGCCGCGATTTGTCGCTTCACCAGGGTGGATGCGGAATTGTTCGGAATTACGATGAAAAGGTATTGCATTACCGCATCGCCAACATTAGGTAGCCGAGTACTTCGACGTTCGAGATTCGGCGTAACGATCGACTGCGCTTACGATTTTGCGTCCCATCGTCTGCAATTCTTCCCGCGAGAGCCAGAGCGGCAGTCGCATATCCGCCGTCATTTCGAGGCGTCTGCGAGTCCGGATACAATCTTCTTGATGAGCGAAGAATTTCCAGTTCCAGAAGCAACGGGCATTGCTCGGATCGATGCCAAACAGGCTTAACTTGACCCCTTCGTTTCTCAATCTCGCGGCCACCTGAGGCAGGTCGTCACGAGGCACATTCTCGATCTCGAATTGAACCGAATCTAAGACGGGCCTTGACTCGGACAGGGCACAGGGCAACCGGATGTGCTTCGACTCACGCAAGATGTCGGCCAGGATCTGATAGTTCCGATTAAAAACCGCGACTCGTTCGTCGATCTTCGCAAGCTGGGGCAAAATCGCCGCTGCCGTCAAGTTGGACATTCGAAAGTTGAAGGTCGGGTACGCATTCATGTAATCCGGCATCGACGGATCGCCGGAAAGTCCCAAGTGCTTCTTCCAGTTGTCTTCATAGCATCCCGAATAGACAACCGCCTTTCTGGCGATTTCTGCGTCATCCGTCGTCAAGAAACCCCCTTCGCCGCCGTCGATAATCTTATATGACTGCGCGCTGAATGCCGCGACGACCCCGAAGGTTCCCGTGTGCCGTCCTTGCCACATCGCGCCGAGGCTATGGGCACAATCCTCGATCAGTTGAACTCCGTACCGTTCACACAATTCGGTGATCTTGTTCATGTCGGAGACTCGGCCCCGCATGTGGGAGAGGAGAAAGTACTTCGCCCCGGATGCAAATTTCCGCTCCAAATCGTCCGTATCAACCACATAGTCTTCAGTCACTTCAACCATCACGGGTTGGGCATGTGCGTGGACAATGGCACTGGGGACCGCCTTGAATGTGAAAGCCGGCATGATCACTTTGGCCCCGGGATCGACGCCACAGCACAACAGGGAAGTAAAGATCGCCGAACTACACGAATTCATCGCGATCGCGAACTTGCAGCCAAGGAGCCGAGCGAACGCAATTTCAAGTTGTGACGTTTCACTCTCGGTCGGCGTGTCGCAATCGTAGCGAAATAGCTGCGCCTTGCGAAGCGTCCGCGTCGTCGACGCAATCACGTCCTCGTCGATGGTCTTTCTGGGAGCATCTTTCATCATCAGGCGTTTCTCCATCGCGAAGAAAGACGATTTGGGGTGCACGAAGAACGAGCGTATTAGCGGTCAACTATTTGGCCATCTGAAGCTCGCGACTAAAACGATCGTAACAACGTTGGTGAAACGCCGCGGCCAGCGAACACGGGCATCTCAGCCACTCGTCGTTCACGAAACGCAATACGGCCATCGCGGCCATCGCAGCGTGCTGGGTATTGTCACAGCGGATTTGGTTGTTCGTCACGGTGGTCCGCAGGCCACCCAGGACCCGTCGCTTTCGTCGCAAATAAAATGCGTTTTCCTCTCGATATTGAAGTTGCAGCAGACTGCGAAGTCCGTACCGAATCGCTCGCAGATAGGCTTCCGCGCGAGCGCTTCGGGAACCATCGTTCGCGAGGTCAAACGCGTAGGCCAAGCCTTCCACGTAGACCGCCGTTGATGACGCATGAGGAGGACCATTGTAGGCAAACTCTTTGACGTAGAATCTTCCCAGCATATCGCGGGGAGAGCTCTTGTCGAGATTCTGTGTGCAGATCAGCCAGTCATTCAGTTCGAAAATGGCTTCACGGTACTCATTCTCCCCCGTCAATTGAAACATCTGCCAGTACGCCATCGTATGCCAGGGAACAAAGGCCGTGTTGCGGCGGCTCGCACGATGAAACGGCATGTAGTACTCCCGGCTCAAGCGAATGTGACGCAACAGCTCCTCATTCCAATGCACGCCAAGGTACTTGGCCAGGGCCAGCAGCGCCTCACCGCTGTAGAAGTTCTGGTTGTCGTTTCGATCCCGCGGAATCAAAAACGTACGGAAACTTCCATCTGCCTGTCCGAGAATCAACAGAAAGTTCTTCAGCCGCTCGATCACGTCTTCATGTCCCTCCCCGTCCGGCCCATCCAGACAGGCCAGCAACGCGCAAGCGGCCGCACCCAATTTCGCCTTTCCGTTGAAGTAAATGAATCCGTAGTCTGCCATTCGCGTAAAATAATGTTCGAGATTGTATGCGAGGTTCCGCCGCCACGCATCCGCATATCGACCATCCCCTGTATGTCGAAATAGATGAGCCAAAGCGTGGGTGGCCATCCACTGGCGAATCATGTTGTTGGCGGCGCTGATATTCGCCGCGACTTGGCATGTACTTGTATTCCATGCGCCCATCGGCGCGGACGCTGTTCAGCATCCAGCCGCCAGCTCGTCTGAGAAACGTCTCCACGCGATCTTGGCAGAGCTCGTCAACTTGCACAACTTCGTCGCATCGGAACAGCGTACGGATTCGATCCGAGGGCGATCTTTCGACAAGATGTTGGGTGTCGAATCGGTACAAAGCGTGCTGCTCGTCGCAATAGGCGTCGCCGGGAAGTCCCAGTGATTCAGACAAACGTTCCAAGAGCGACTGATGGCGATAATTGTGAATTATGGCCTTCGAGTTCGAAAACAACGTGAGGCGTTCAAATGCGATCAAGCCAAGTCCGTGGATGCCGAGCTGAATCGTCGATTCAAGGTACTCACGGTCTCGCCTCTGCAGCCGATAGGCGTTATGAAATAACGTCAACTCGATACCCAGGCGGCCGATGTCTTGCGAGGAGAAACCCCATGACGTGGCATCGGGGAATAACGTGGCATCGGGAGGGTCTGCACCCGTCCGTACCCCTGACTGGATGGCCCCATCCACCAGCATGACTTCAGAATCGGTTGACTGGAGTTGCGATCTCCGGGGCAACTCCGCAAGGATCGCTCGTCGGAAATCGAAGGCGCGCGTCGTCGCCGCGACCACGTTTTCCCGAAGGCCCGATCCCGCCGCAATTCCCTCACTCCAATATCGACCCCCGATGCGGAACGCCACATGCACCGGATAGGCGGGCAGGGCGTCCAAGTCCTCCCCACTAGGATCTGGAGGGGATACGATTCCCAACTGCTGCAAGAAGACGCTTCGAGCCAGGGCGACGAACCGTTGCTGCTGGGACTCGGAAAGTCTCAACCGCCCGACTTCGTCGCCGCTGGAATTGGCCGCCGAGACGCAATAGAAGCGGGAATATGCGGACGTCCTGGGATTCATGGCACTCGCAGCCATCGACCTGCACCGTTCCAAGTCATCGCGAGCTGGTTGCGTCTTGGTCGGTTGGCGTCCGCTTCGACTTTGTTGCTCCTACAAAACCCGCGATGGACGGATCTCCCTTATCGTACTCGAAAACTGCACGCAAAACGTCCCCGTCACCTGGATGAGCCACTACTCGCCCCAATCCTCCATGATCGCGTCCACAGCGGACTTCCGTTTGATCCTGATCGAACGACCTCGATCCTTCGCAAGATCGGCGTGCAGCTCATCGTCGTGCGTCCATCGATCGCGGGCCGGCGGCTCGCTCCGTAAGGCTTTGACGGCAAGCGCAGGCTCTGCGAGCCGTTCGCGACGCTCTTGAGCTTGCGTATCCTTGATCTCCGTGTGTGTCCCATTGTCTGACGCCGCGTTAAGTACTTCCGCATTTACCGCGGCGCTGATGGCAGCAAGCGGTCCGTTCGGCGCTAGAGGCGATGCCGGCAAAGCTACCTGATAGACCAGTTCCCAGAGGCTGCTGACCAGCAAGTTGCCGGCGCTGTCAAAGGCGAGCCCGCTGACCTGGCCGCTGGCGACGCCGAGCGGGGCGAGATCGACGGTCCGCACGAGGGTCCCGTCGGTCTGGATCTCGGCCACCGAACTCGAGCTGCTGCCGCCGACCCAGAGGTGGCCGCTGCCGGGATCGACCGCGATCCCGCCGTAGTTCACATCGATCGGCACGCTGAACGTGGTCAGGGTGGCGCCGGTCGCGGGATCGATCTCGATCACCTGATCGGGCGAACCGTCCACCAGGTAGAGGTGGCCGCCATCGGCCGGGTCGAAGACCATCCCCACCGGGTCGAGGTTCTGGGCCAGGACGAGGGTCGAGAGGATCGTCCCGCTGGCCGGATCGAGGGCGTAAATCCGATCCGGATTGCTGTTGTAGTTGCTCACCAGCAGGCTGCCCTCCGGCACCGGCACGCCGGCCAGGCTCAGAGCCGCCGCCGCGAGGTCCAGGCCCACGCCGCTGGAGGTCCCGCCGGGCATCGGCAAGGTGGCCAGCGTCGCGCCCGTGGCCGGGTCGATCCGGCGGAGTTCGCCGCCGGTCGTCGCGACCCAGAGGTCGGTTCCGTCGAAGGCGACGTCGAGCAGGTCGCCCGCTCCCGGCGCGACGAAGTTGACCGCCCGCGGGGCGCTCGTCCCGCCGGCCGTGGTGAGCGTGAACTCGCCCAGCCCGTGCACCGGGGCGTTGAAGAACGACGTGTCGTTCTCGTGGACGTACCAGTACCGCACGTCGGGACCGCCGCTCGGGTTGGCGTCCGCCACGGTGCCGCCCGGGGAAGTTGTAAGTCGTGGTGAACAGGGTGCTGCCTTCCTGCAGGCCGTTGCCCCGGATCTCCAGGGCCGCGTTGCCGCCGGACACACGGAGCGAGTCGAGCACGGGCACGATCTGCAGCAGGTGTTCCTGGTCGGAACCCGCCCGGCGAATCGGGAAGGCGCCGTTGTAATAGTCCGGCAACACGAGCGTCGCTTCCGTCCCCTCGGCGTTGGCGAAGTTCGGGTTGCGGAGCTCGTACCGCACCGTTCCGCCGCTGTCGAGGTAGCTCATCACGAAGTCGGTCGAGGTGCTCAGCCCCGTGCCGGTCACCGTCACCACCTGCCCCGGATTGGCCGAGGCCTCGTCCGCGTCGGCCGGGGTCCCGCTGGCCGCCGTGGCGACCAGATCGGTGAAGTCGTACGCCAGCGGGGCGCTGGTGCCGCCCTCCGTCGTGACCGTGATCGGACCCGCGAAGGCCCCCGTCGTCGGCACACTCAGGAAGACCGCGTCGTTCTCGTGCGCGAACCAGTACCGCACGTCGGGACCGCTGCTCGGGCTGGTGTCGACGATCGTCTCGCCCCCAAAGGCGTATTCCGAATCGTTCCCTTCCACGAACCCGTCCCCGTTGAGCGTCACCGCCGCCACGCCCGTCGTGCTGTTGAGGCTCGTCAGATCCACCCAGTTCAAGACCGGCACGATCTGCAGGCGGGCCCGGGTATCCTGCTGATCCCCGATCACGCCCACGTCGCCGCTGATCGCGTCGATCGGCACGGTCACTTCCAGGCTGGTCCCATCCGGGGCGATCGCGATCGGCCGGACCACCCGCTCGTTGCGTGTGCCCCCACTGTCGATCACCGGGAAGACGACGTCGGTCGAGAGGTCGAAGCCGCTGCCGGTGAGGGTGATCACCTGGCCGGGGTTGGCCGAGGCGTCGCCGGCCTCGGCGGGCGTGCCGCTGTCGGCGGCCGCCACGATCGCGTCGAACGTCAGGCTGAACGGCGCACTCGTGCCGCCCAGGGTCGCGACCACGATTGGCCCGAAGGGGACCCCGTTGGGGACCGTCAGGTCGATCCGGTCGTTCTCGTGGGCGAACCAGTACCGCACATCCAGCGGGCTGCCGGAGGTGCTGCGATCGACCAGCGGATCGCCGCCGAAGAAGACGGTCGTGCCCGCTTCGGCAAAGCCTGTCCCGCGGAGATACATGCTGCCGCCGCGGAAGGTATCATTGACGCCCTGATCCAGATCGCTGATCGTGGGAACGACCTGCAGGAAGATCCCCGCCCGCTCCCGCGCCAGCCGCACCATTCCGCTGGTGGCGTCCAGTGGCACAACGACCGTCAGGCTGGTGCCGTCCGGCGCGACGGCCGTTGGCGTCGCCGTGGTCGTGCCCAGCGTGCCCGCCGCGTCGATCCGGGTGAACACGACCTGCTCATCGCTCCGCAGGCCGGTGCCGGTGAGCGTGAGTGTCTGTCCCACGTTGGCCGAGGCGAGGCTCGCTTCGGTGGGCGTCCCGCTGGCGGCCACCGCCGTGATCCCGGTCAACCGGCTCGCGCCCTCCCGGCCCCGTTCCACCACCAGGCGGTAGGAGCCGGTCGTGCCGTTCGAGCCGCTGTCGACGACCGTCGGATCGTAGTTGCGGTTCGCATCCCCGCTCACGCCCAGATAGTAGGTTCCATCGGCCGGGACAAAGAACACCAGCCGGGAATCGCTGCTCGGTCCGCTCGCATCATCCGCCGCCAGCGCCGTGCCGCTGCTGTTGAACACCCGCAGATAGCTGTCGCCCAGGCTGCCCAGCCCCGATCCGGTCCCCTGGACGTCGATCTGCAGCAGGTCGCCGCGACTGAGCGTGAACTGGTAGAGGTCCACATCGAGCCCCCGGTTGATCCAGGGATCGATCGTGACCTGGCTGTCCGCCGCCAAGGCGACCGCCAGGGCCGTCGTCAACGTATCGCCCACCGTATCGCCCGCGGCTCCCACGAACTCGAGCGTGCTGACACCGGGCTGCACCGTCGGCACAAAACCCGTCTGCAAGGTCGCACTGCCGCCCGCGGTCACCACCTGGATCTGACCCTGGGTGAGGCCGGCGGGGACGGTGAAGGTGATCACCTGCTGATCGAGACCCTGGTTAAAGAGGGTCCGCACCGGCGGTGCCGCCACCGCCTGGCCATCCACGGTCAGGACCAGTTCGCCGGGCACCCATCCCGTGCCTTCCAGCACGACCGTCTCGCCGGTCGCCACGGTGCCGCCGACCGAACGGAGCGTCGGCACGACCTGCAGGGCGACCTCGGTCGCGCTGCCCACCACCCGCACCAGCCCGGTCCGGGCCAGGGCCGGCACGATCACCGTCAGCCGCGTGTTGTTCTGGCTGACGGTTCCTGTCCGGGTCAGCGTCCCCGCCACGCCCTGATCGTCCACCGCTTCGAACTGCACCAGGGTGCTCGTCGTGAAGCCGCGTCCGAGGAGCGTGATCGCCTGGCCCGTATTGGCCGAGAGGACCGCATTGTTGGCCGGCTGGCCGGCCGCGGCGGTGGACTCGATCGCGTCAAACTCGACGAACGAGGGGGCGCTGAACGCGGGGCCGGCCCACTCGGCAAAACCGCCGGACGTCGCGACCCGGATCGGGCCTTCCACCGCCAGCGGGAACCGCAGCCGGTAGGTGCTGTTCCGTCCGCCGCTCACGTCCCCGTCAAAAATCACCGACGTCGTGTCGTTCGTGTAGACATCCTCGATCACCACGCCCCCGACCGTGATCGTCGAGGCGCCTTCCATGAAGCCCGAACCGGACAGGTCAAACGTGCTGTCCAGGCCCGGCCGGCCGCTCAATCCGGCGATCACCGGCACGATCTGCAGCGCCGTCATCCCGCTGCCGTTGGCCAGCGCCACCTCGCCCGTCGTCGCCAGGTCCGGGACGATCACCTGCAGCCGGGTCCCGTCGCCGCTGACCGCGCTGGGACCGACCGTCACCGTGGACACGTTCCCGCCGTTGTTCCGCGTGGCGAAGGTCACCTGGGTTCCGAAGGAGAAGTTCGCGCCCACCAGCTCGATCACCTGCCCCGCGTTGGCCGACGCCAGGCCCGGATTGGCGGGCGTGCCATTGAGCGCCGCCGCCGTGATCGAGGTCAAGTTCGGCACCGGCGGCACGGGCGGATCGCCCAGGTCCACCTGATAGACCAGTTCCCAGAGGCTGCTGACCAGCAGGTTGCCGGCGCTGTCAAAGGCGAGCCCGCTGACCTGGCTGCCAGTCACGCCCCGCGGGGCGAGATCGACGGTCCGCACGAGGGTCCCGTCGGTCTGGATCTCGGCCACCGAACTCGAGCTGCTGCCGCCGACCCAGAGGTGGCCGCTGCCGGGATCGACCGCGATCCCGCCGTAGTTCACATCGATCGGCACGCTGAACGTGGTCAGGGTGGCGCCGGTCGCGGGATCGATCTCGATCACCTGATCGGGCGAACCGTCCACCAGGTAGAGGTGGCCGCCATCGGCCGGGTCGAAGACCATCCCCACCGGGTCGAGGTTCTGGGCCAGGACGAGGGTCGAGAGGATCGTCCCGCTGGCCGGATCGAGGGCGTAAATCCGATCCGGATTGCTGTTGTAGTTGCTCACCAGCAGGCTGCCCTCCGGCACCGGCACGCCGGCCAGGCTCAGAGCCGCCGCCGCGAGGTCCAGGCCCACGCCGCTGGAGGTCCCGCCGGGCATCGGCAAGGTGGCCAGCGTCGCGCCCGTGGCCGGGTCGATCCGGCGGAGTTCGCCGCCGGTCGTCGCGACCCAGAGGTCGGTTCCGTCGAAGGCGACGTCGAGCAGGTCGCCCGCTCCCGGCGCGACGAAGTTGACCGCCCGCGGGGCGCTCGTCCCGCCGGCCGTGGTGAGCGTGAACTCGCCCAGCCCGTGCACCGGGGCGTTGAAGAACGACGTGTCGTTCTCGTGGACGTACCAGTACCGCACGTCGGGACCGCCGCTCGGGTTGGCGTCCGCCACGGTGCCCCCGGGGAAGTTGTAAGTCGTGGTGAACAGGGTGCTGCCTTCCTGCAGGCCGCTGCCCCGGATCTCCAGGGCCGCGTTGCCGCCGGACACACGGAGCGAGTCGAGCACGGGCACGATCTGCAGCAGGTGTTCCTGGTCGGAACCCGCCCGGCGAATCGGGAAGGCGCCGTTGTAATAGTCCGGCAACACGAGCGTCGCTTCCGTCCCCTCGGCGTTGGCGAAGTTCGGGTTGCGGAGCTCGTACCGCACCGTTCCGCCGCTGTCGAGGTAGCTCATCACGAAGTCGGTCGAGGTGCTCAGCCCCGTGCCGGTCACCGTCACCACCTGCCCCGGATTGGCCGAGGCCTCGTCC
Organism: uncultured Planctomycetales bacterium; assembly: GCA_963826795.1. Lineage (GTDB taxonomy): Bacteria > Planctomycetota > Planctomycetia > Pirellulales > Pirellulaceae > CAWGYT01. The sequence continues at coordinate 811,566 of CAWGYT010000004.1, forward strand.
GCGTCGGCCGGGGTCCCGCTGGCCGCCGTGGCGACCAGATCGGTGAAGTCGTACGCCAGCGGGGCGCTGGTGCCGCCCTCCGTCGTGACCGTGATCGGACCCGCGAAGGCCCCCGTCGTCGGCACACTCAGGAAGACCGCGTCGTTCTCGTGCGCGAACCAGTACCGCACGTCGGGACCGCTGCTCGGGCTGGTGTCGACGATCGTCTCGCCCCCAAAGGCGTATTCCGAATCGTTCCCTTCCACGAACCCGTCCCCGTTGAGCGTCACCGCCGCCACGCCCGTCGTGCTGTTGAGGCTCGTCAGATCCACCCAGTTCAAGACCGGCACGATCTGCAGGTAGAACGCCTCGGGCGTATCGCCGAGCAACGCAATTTCGCCGGTATAGGCATCGATGGGTACCTGGTAGTAACCCAACTGGTTATCCGTATCGATCGCAAGCGGCGTGACGTTACGCTGGGCGATCGAGCCACCACTATTGATCACGTTGAAGGTCACCAGCGTTGAACTGCTGACGCCCGCGATCTCGAGCGGGATGACTTGACCCGGATTGGCCGACGGGGCGCGCTCGATCTTGGGTGTGCCGGAGTCGGCCCGGACATTGCTCGCCGGTCGAACGGTGAACGAGAAGCTGAACGGAGCGGCCAAATGGTTGCCGGCCAAATCGGCAATGATCGACGGGGCGAGTGTCAACTGGTGAACGCCCGTGTCGAGGATTTCAGTCGGAACGATGACTAATCGGCGTCCGAGCGATCTCAAGGTGATGCTGTCGAGAGACACCGGGACATCGTCTCCGCCACCGGGAACTCCGTCTTCGCCAAGGCGAATCAAGGAGATCCCGCTGGGACTAATCACCGATGCGTCAATCGGCTCGTCGAAGCGAATATCAATCGACGGTGTGAAGAACACACTCTGCCCGGCCTGAGGCGTGGTCCCGACGACCGTAGGTGCAAACGTATCGGGTACCAAATCAAAGACTAAGTCGTTCGACAAGGAGCTATTGCCACCCGTGTCCGTCGCTTGGACCTGGACGGTGATCGAATCGGCGAGGGGATTTTGACTCCTGGCGATGGCCGTCAAGTCGTATGGGAACGAGACGTCAGTGGTCACGACCACTCCGTCCACCAACAAGGTGACATTCCTCACCTGGATGTCGTCGTCGACCTCAACTTGAATTGGGATCAAATTACCTTCCGTGACTTGCACGCCCGCGGCGATCGGATCGACATCTCCGATCGAGCTGCTGATCGTCACGGTCGGCGGATTGCCAAGATTATCGAACTGCAGATAGTTGACGATTTGCAGTCCGCCCGTCCCTCCGGCGACAAACGCCAGGCCCGACGCCGAAATGACGCTGCGCGGTGCCGAGGGGAGTGGAATTCGCGTGATGAAAGCCGACGTGTCGGTCGGATCCGTGACATTGACCAGATCCAAGACGTTCCCTCCGAAGGCGCCCCCCGGCGTCCCGACGGCAATCCCGAGCCCGGATCCGTTCGCGACGACGGAGGTTCCGGCGATACTGCCGTCATCGACGCCGCTCAGCGACACAGGCGTATCCGGGTCGCTGACATCCACCGTTCCGAATCCCTCTTGGAAGCCGGTTGACCCGATGTAGGCGACGCCGCTTCCGACGAATACGCTGCTGACGGAGGAGACGCCGGTCGCGACGCTGCCCCGCAACTGCATCGAGAAACCGCTGATGTCGACGACCGACAGGGTGCCGAAGCTGCTGAGCACGTACAGGAAGTTGCCTTCTCGCGCCAAGCTTACGATGCCGCCCGCGCTGAATCGCAGCTCTTCAAGGCGTTCGGACGTAAGTGGATCGATAGCCACGATGCGACTGGGAGTGGCCACGTAAGCCACACCTTCGAAAAGTTCAACGCTGTTGGCACCGCCAGGCAGCTCGATGCTGTCGATCAGCATCGGTAGCATCGGGTCGCTGACGTCGACCAAATGGGCGCCGACCGATCCCACCACAATCGCGGTGTCGGATACCGGGTCCACCGCCACATCAACCGCCGAACCCGTCACCGCAAGCTCACTTTGCAGGATCGGTCCCGTGAGGTTCCCGACGTTGACGATGGCCAGTCCGTATGAGCCGGTGGCGACATAGGCCGTTCGCGACTGCACATTGTCACCGATCCGCTGCACGTCGATCGCCGTAGCTTCACCGCTGAGCGGAAGTTGCGCGACAACGCCCGTGGGCAGCAGTTGGCCGTCCAAGGGGTCGAGTCCCTGCTGGATCTCGTCAAAATCACCGATGCCGTCGAAGTCGCTGTCAGGGCGATCCAGGAACGTTCCGATGATGAATTCAACTTCGTCGTTGAGTCGATCGTCGTCCGAGTCAGGGGCGGACTGCCGGGTCATCAGGACCGCGGGCAAGTCGAAATTGACGCCAGACCCTGGCGTTGTGTATTCGCTGTAACCGTAGATCAAGCTGTCCGCCTTGACGGCCCACTGTCGGTAGCGAGTATTCGGCGCGAAGAAAACTCCTTCGGGACAAAGCACGCCACCTTCGGGAACGTCAACTTGATGACGCATCACCGTACCATCATCCAGATTCTCAATCGCGACGAAGAATTTGCCCGTCAATGGACGTGACGGACCGAAGAACTGAGGATCATCGAGAAACGGTTCAATCGTTAGCTCGTTCATCGCAAAAACGGAACCGGAAGGCGGGCCCACATTCAATTGGCCGTCGTTGATCGAAACGACCAATGAATGATGCGTGAATTGTCCCGCCTGCGTCGAGACGACGGAACGCAGCACCCCTTCGATCTCAAGCTCAAGCAGGTTCAGGTCGGACTGAGCATCGCCGGTCACGAATCCAATTCGATATGTCCCGTTCGGCAGATCCATCACGAACTGACCCGAGGAAATGCGGTTGTAATCCGCTTCGATCGCCGAAAGGCTTGGATCACCGGAGCGATCGACGGCCGTGACCTGAGCACCGACCGACCATCCGAACCCGCCCGGTCCGAAATACGACGACGCGGGAGTAATCGGGATGCTGCCCGGGTTCGTTTCCGACGTCGCCGTCTCGAAGTCAAAACTCAAGTAGATGGGCAAGGGCTGACCGTCGATCTCCCCGGCGTTCGCGACGGGCGGAGTCGGATTGAGCGGCGCCGGATTGAGCGGCGCCGTGTCAAAGAAGAACGGGGCCAAAGGAGGAGCCGTCCCCGAGGAAGATTCTGTGAAAATCACTTGCACGTTGAACGGAGCCGCTTCACCGCAACCCTGCAGCTCTCGCGCATATCGGTCGAAGAAGCTCTTCGATGCGTCGCCGGGATCAAATTGGTAGACGTCGAAGATGTGATACGTGATGTCTCCGCTGTAGCTTCCATCCGGAGCGATCGAGATGTTGGCAAACGATGCGTACGGCTGGCCTCCGCTCGTGCAGCCAATTGCGGCTGCGAGCTGCGAGTCGGGAAAGCCTCCGTCGTAGAAACAGATCCCCGAAAACCCGACGTTCGAAACGCTCGTGGTTGTCGCGTTGATGTCAACAGCCCGCGCCTGAGCGACCGCGTTGCGAAGCGTGGCTTCAGCAAGCAGTCTCCGCGACTCGATGCTGTAAGTTCCGGTGCCGCTCTGAATGTCGACCGCTGGTCCCGAGCCGTTACCGTAAGTCACGGTTCCGCCCGTGCCATCAAGGAAGCGATTCAAGTGGTCGGTGGCATAGGAACCGGTTCCCGACAGCGTCCGGAAACCTTGAGCAACCGCACGCAGGGCTGCTTCCTTCGCCAACTTCTCGGCCGTTGAGAGGTCGCAGTCTCCATCTCCATCTCCATCTCCATCTCCGTCTCCATCACCGTCTCCATCGCCGTCTCCATCACCGTCTCCGTCTCCATCACCATCGCCGTCTCCATCGCCGTCTCCATCGCCGTCTCCATCTCCATCACCGTCGCCGTCACCATCACCGTCGCCGTCACCATCTCCGTCACCATCTCCGTCGCCGTCGCCGTCGCCGTCACCATCTCCGTCGCCGTCACCATCTCCGTCGCCATCGCCGTCACCATCTCCGTCGCCGTCGCCGTCGCCGTCTCCATCGCCGTCGCCGTCACCATCACCGTCGCCGTCGCCATCACCGTCGCCGTCGCCATCACCGTCGCCTGGGCCATTGGGAGGATCGTTTCCACCGGTTGGCCCTGGCGGGGTCAATCCGTGCCAACCGGGTTTCGTCACGCCGGTATCCGGGTCGGTCGTCACACTTTCGCCGTCTTCTGATACCGTGGCGGTGCCTTCGATGACGAGTCGGCCGGTAGTGTGGTCGAACGAGAGGAAGAAGAGCTTTTCGCCGGGAGCCGCGTCGAAGACGTTGGGGAACGTGATTTCGGCGGGTGTTGAGAAATTGCTCACCAGTTCGCCATCGCCGTCGAACGCCTGGATGGTGATGTCGAACGTATGTTGCATCAGCCCGGGGGGAAGCATGTCAGCGACCAGTTCAGGAGGAACGGTGCTGATGCCGATCACGCCCCCGTCAACCGGGTTGCCGTCTTTATCCAGCAGGCTTCCGGGTTGGACTTCCATCACGAGGTTCTGGCGCTGCGCGTCGGAGAGATCGGACGCGGATTCCGGCGCCACGGTGACCAGGGTGGCTTCGGTCGAACTCACCGACTGGAGGATCGTTTGTTGAATGCGCGGCAGGTAGATCTCGTCGACTTCGGCGCGTGACATCGCGTCGTTGACTTGGCCGACTTTCGCGTCGACATCCATCACCATTTCAGGGAAATACAGGCCAGCGGGCGCGTTGGTCGCGGTGCGCCCATCGATGACGAGCTTCACGTTGCCAACCGGGATGCCGTCCAGTTCGAAGTAGCCGTTCTCGTCGGTGTAAGCGACGTTGTTTTCTGCGCCGATCACATAGACCTTCACGCCTTGCAGGGGCAGCAGGCGGACGTCGTCGGCCGTGAATTTCTGCCCGTCCGGCCCGCGCCCCAGATCGTCGGCGGTGAAGGGCTTCAAGTCGGGGCCCGGATCGAGCACGTAACCTGAAAGCGACGTGAGTGCGTTGGCCGTGGTGCTGACCGTCGAGAAGCTGTACGAGAACATGCCGCCCGGCTGGCCGTTTCCGTCGGCATCCAAGGCGGCGTTGTCGCTGGCGCCGCGAATGGAGTCGCCGATCAGCTTGACGGTGATCGTGGACGCGCCTGGCATGGGGTTGTCAAAGAACAGCCAGGCGAAGGTGCCATCGGCGGCGGGGACGATGCGTGCGGGAAGCTTTCGGCCGGCCGAGTCGGTGGCGAAGAAGTTATTGCTGTTGAGCGTCGCGGGATTAACAGGCCGCGAGAAGTAGACCTGCGGCTTGAACGTCACACCTACATTGGCGGAGCCGAGCGCGGGAGTGTGACGAGTAATGGTCAGTGGTGCGTAGGCAGCGACCGTTACGTTGACGGTCTGTTCGAACGAATTTCCAGCGGTGTCGCGTGCGCGCAGCGTGATGCTGTGATTGCCGGGGGCAAGATTTGAGGCCGCGATCGGCCGATCGAACTGCCCGGATTGGCTGAACAGCAGCGGCATCACGCTGCCGCCGTCGAGCGCGTAGCTCAGCGAAACGATTGGGCTCCCGGTCCCGTTGACGCGACCCACCAGGCGGGAGGTGGCCGAGATCGCCGCTCCCTCCAAGGGACTCGTCAGCTCGATCGCCGGATCGATCGTATCCAGCGCGAACTGCACCACGGTTGGCGGAGCGACGTTGCCCTGCGCGTCCGCGGCGAACAACGTGATCGCGTGCTGCCCGTCGTTCGACCCGTCGGTTGCCAGCGAGGTGGTAATGCTGAAGCGACCTTGCGGGTCCAGAGCAACGTCAAACGGGGCACCGCCATCGACTTGCGCGGTGAAGGATGCCACGCCGGAGATATTATCCAGCACGCGACCTGTCACCGTGAGGTTGTCGGAGACGGCCGTGCTACTGAGCGGCGTGACAATGACCGACGGGGGCTGAAGATCCTGATTGTTGACGAATCGCTGCAGGACTTCGTCAGCAATCGACCGGCCCAAGTTGAGCCCGTCTTGATTGGAAAACTCGAAGTGAATTCCGCCATAGATCCGGCTGCGACCACCCTCTTCGGCGGCTTCCGTGAAGCCCGTGTAGCTCCGGGTGACACCGGGCAGGCCAGGCGATGTGGCCGTAAAGCCAAAATCACTGCCGAAGAAATCGTTCAGCACAACTTCCGCCGCACCGCTGTAGGTCGAGTGACCGGAAACGTATTCCGGGTGGTTCGGCGATTCGATCAGAGGAATCCAATCGAGTTGTTCGACCGTCGCCGGATTGTCGTCGCGACTGGCGTTCTGAATGGCGGTCTCGGGACGCCAGAAGGTATAGGCATACTTGGCGTCCCAGGCCGCGATCGACGCATCGGCCAGAGCCAGGTTCAGTTGAGCGAAAAGTCGAGCATCATCGGCCAGACTATTGCCGACCGACTGCGCGCGCCGCGGCGATTTCGTTCCAATGTCCGGGCGGAGTATACGTACCCGCTCCGTCCAGCCAGAAAAGGGCGATCTCGGTTTGATCGGCGGTCCGAACGGCGCTGCTGGCCGCCCCGAGCTGCTTCACGTCGTTGACCGCGGCCGCATACTCGGTGCTGGTCAAGCTGGGTGGCCCGGCGGGGCGAAACTGGTCGGCTGCATCGAGGACCCAGGTGTCGACATACCGCCAATAGGGCGATTGCGGCAGGGCGAACATGGGCGGAGTCGGTCGCCAATTCCCGATGCCGCTTCCCCCCGTGAAGCTGTCGAAGCCGTCCCAGCCATCGCCGGAACGTAAGTCGATTATCGCCTGTCCGACGGTTTGTCCCAAGAGCTCGCCACGATCCCGCTCAAGTCCCGCCGGCACGCTGAGTACGGATGCCGCGTAGGCTGCTTCAATCTGAGTTTTCTGGCCGGGATACAGGTCGAGCAGGATCTTGCGCGCTGCCGCCGCGACCGAAGCGTCAATCGAGACGGGATCGCTCACTTCGACGGAGACATACAACGCCGGAGCCGCGTCGATGGCATTAATCACATCGAAGATCGCGGCATGGACCATGGCCAAGGCCCGCGTCGCTTCCACGGGCTCGGTGGCGTCCCGCCGGATCGCCTCCAAGGCTTCTCGGTTCCAACGCAGCACCGCGTTCTGCTCGAATGCCGCGTCGAGCCGTTCGATCTGCACAACGGAACTCGTCGAGTTGCCTGCCTTGTCTTCGAGGTCGAGATGGAACGTATTCGTGCCAAGCTGCAGATTCACGCCGGGCAGCCGAAAGGTCCCGTCGCCGCCCACCAGCGATTGCTGTCCCGTCTCGCGAAGCACAACGACGGCGCCCGCCTCGGCATGCCCCGTCAATGTGACGCGGGCGGCCGTCGTCGTCTGGTCGCCCGGGACGCCCGTGTCCGATGTCGTCGATAAATCGCCTCCGGACAAATTGGCAATCGTATCGAGTACAAACGGAATCTCTCTGCGCGTTAAATTCCCGAATTGGTCGCGAGCGGCCAGCCTCAATGTATGCGCACCGTCGTTGAGCGCGCCGGGGTCGAAGCTGAAGGCACCCGCGGAATCGAAGGCAAGCGGCTGAAAATTACCGTCATCCACCGCCACCAAGAGGGATGCGACACCCAGTGGATCTGCCACGCTGCCAACGAAGGCCGCTTGGGAAGTGATGAAATCTGTATTTGGCACACCGCCCGGCCCCGTATCGTTGACAAGCAGAGCAGAGAGTGCCGGACCGGTCAGATCGAGCTCACCTGGGGGTATCTCGCCGAACAGATTGATGCGCAGGCCAAGGCCGTCCAGCAAGTCAATAACTCCCGACCCGTTCAGGTCGGCCCGCACGTCGTATTCCGCTTCGCCTGGCTCGGCGAACAATTTCAGTCGAAGTTGAAGTCCGTCCAAAAGGTTGGCCACGGCGTTGGCGTCAACATCCCCCGGGACCACATCAAACTGAAGCAGCAAGCCGCCGTCACCGGCATCCAGCGGCTCGCCCATGTCGTTGCTGACTCGGTCGCTGATCCGAATCGCGTAACGATCTGCGGGAAGCGGCTCGTCAAAAGTCCACGTCGCAAGGAAATTGTCCTGGTCGTAGCTGAATCCAGGCAGTGTCGCGAGGAACGTCAGCGCCGTGTCGACTCCTTGCAGATGCAGGTCTTCGACTTGAACATCGACGTCCTGATCGAACTTGACGCTTAGCTTGTCCAGATTCGACCAGGGCAGCGTTTGGTCGCCCGCGGCAAGCAGCCCGAAGCCACCGTCGCCAAGTCCTTCCACCTGAAGCTGAAGGACGAATGCGTCTTGCCAGTCCTGGCCACTGATTAAGACGTCCTCAATCAAAGGGGGAGACCCGGAGAGGACGCGCCGGAATTCGAGTTTCTCCGTCAACAGCCGTTTGCGTCGCAGGCGATTAGAAGAACGACGGGTCGAACGCTTGGAAGAAGGACGTTTCTTACGAGCCATCTTGATTCCCACTTGGCTACGAAGGATCGTTTCGGCGTCAATACAAACGACGTGGCATCACACGCCGTGAGCAAGAAAGCGAATCGTGAATGAATGCGGCCGCAGATGGAGCGCTGCCGTCGTGATAAATACGTCTTCAGCGAACCCCGAAGGTGGACGCAGTATACTGAGGACCCGGGTCGAGTCAACCTTTTGGGGGGAACTTCGTCGTCGTCGTCAGAACGCCATGAGGTGGCCTCGCTTGGGCTGGCAACGTTTCCGACGCCAAGCGAGATGAGCGACCTTCGCGCAAGCGAGTCTCGCAGCCAAATCGGATCGGCTCTCGTTCGCTTCGCGCCCGCCGGGCCACACGATTCCGGCGTCACGGTTGCGCCAAGCAAAAAACCTATAACATAGCGGAAGTTTGCCACGGCGATTGTGTGCCGTTGGCTCGATCACTCAACAAACAGCGACCCGGAGATCCGCCGTATCTTGCCGAGAAACGGAGGAGGCGGCCGAGCAATCGTCTGCAATTGCAGTTGTTTACAATCGTTTGCAATTGTTTGCAATTGAAAGTGCCGTGAGATATAACCAGCCTCGCACTGGTTTCGGAGGCCACCTTGGCCAACGCGTGGCTGGCAATCGACAACGCAAGAAGAGAATCGCGCCATGAAGAAGCTACTCTCGATTACCACAATCGTTATTTTGACAGCCTCGGGCCGCGCGGACGTCGTGCTGAACGTCGAAGACGTTTCCGTCGGGCCCTCGGAGACCGGTTTTTTCGAGGTCTTTCTCACGAGCACGGACGGCGTCTTTCCATCGATTGCGATTCACCAGGTTCGGGTCAACCTGCTGGACGCGAGCTCGGGGATTACGTTTGTTTCCGGGGGGCCAACGGCCGCTCGGACGTATCTGGGCCCCAGTGCGGCACCTACTTCTCAGATTAGGACTTCGAGAACCGCGATTGATTCGGGCGACTTCACGTTGCTGGGCTCGGTGAACGCCTTCGACAACGCCGGCTTGCTGCGGGTTGGATTCATGGTCCCGGCGGGCACGCCGCAGGGGGACTATCGGGTCGAAATCGACAGCTCGCCGAGTCGTACTTTCATGAGCGACAATGCGAACGATTTCGTCCCCTTCACCACTCGCGGCGGTGTGATTTCGGTCACCGCGATCCCAGAGCCTGCGTCGATACCGATCGTCGGTGCCGTGTGTCTCGCGACGATCATGGGCTGGCGACAGTGGCGGCGACGGCGTGCCATTTCGTGAGGGGCAGCGTTCCCGTTCTCCGAACATGGGCAGCCTCGAAGTCGGGGGAACTCAGAAATCGATGATCACGTTCAAACGCTGCCCGTTGAGGGACGCTTGATCGGATCCCACTTCACGTCACAGCGCTCGCTCGACTTCGGGCCACGGCGTGAACAATCGTCAGCAGAAGCACACCAAGTCCTGGACGCTCGCGGCAGACTACCGGCAAACGGTCGCTCGATTGGCCCGGGGAGGAACGTGCATGGAACGGATCAGCATCTTCGACATGCTGAAAATCGGCGTTGGGCCCTCGAGTTCGCATACGATGGGGCCCTGGCGGGCCGCTCAACGCTTCCTCGCGGCGTTAGAAGACGAGGGCGAGTTGGTGCGAATTGCCCGAATCTCGGTCGATCTGTTCGGATCCCTGGCAAAGACGGGTAAGGGCCACGCCACGGATCTGGCCGTGCAGCTGGGACTAAGCGGCGAGGATCCCGTCTCGATCGATGTCGCTCGAATTCCGGAAGTCATTGGGCGGATCGCCGCCACGGAAACGCTATGGCTGGACGGCCGCCGGGCGATCCCGTTTCGGCCCGCGCACGACATCCACTTCCGGGCCGATCAACAACTTGCCTTTCATCCGAATGCCCTTCGTTTTCGCGCGAGTTTGCCGATGGCTCGGCGCGAGAAACGACCTATTACTCGGTCGGTGGCGGATTCGTCGTCGAAGAGGGAGAATCGCTGCAGGATCGTTCGGCCGAAATCGCGTATCCCGTCGAGTCCACCGCGGATCTGCTCGCCCACTGCGACCAGCAGCAATGTCCCATCTCCGAAATCGTCCTCCGCAACGAGCTCCTCTGGCGGCCAGCGTCCGAAATCAGCCAAGGCCTCGCCGAGATCTGGCAAGTCATGCTCCACAGTATCTACGCAGGCTGTCATCGGGACGGGGAACTCCCGGGAGGTCTGCATGTGAAGCGCCGCGCGGCCGCGATCGCGCGGGCCAGGCTGGGAGCTCAGAACGACCTGCCGATGCGCGAATGGCTGGACGCGGTCGCGCGTCAGCCCGATTCATTTCAAGCCGTCTTGGGCTGGGTCTGTTGTTTCGCACTGGCCGTGAGCGAACAGAACGCCTCGTTGGGTCGCGTCGTGACCGCGCCGACCAATGGTGCGGCCGGCGTCATCCCGGCGGTTCTGCTGTACGACCAGTGTTTTGGCGGAGGGCGGGACGAGGACATTCAGCCGTTTCTGCTGACGGCCTCCGAGATTGGCAGCCTGTTCAAGCTGCGCGCGACGATCTCCGCGGCGCAGGGAGGCTGCCAGGCGGAAATCGGAGTCTCCTCGGCCATGGCCGCGGCCGCGCTGGCTCAGCGACGAGGCGGATCGGCGGCTCAATCCGCGGTCGCCGCCGAGATCGCCATGGAACATCACCTTGGACTCACCTGCGATCCGGTTGCCGGCCTGGTCCAGATTCCCTGCATCGAGCGAAATTCGATGGGGGCCATCAAGGCGATCACCGCCGCAACCCTCGCCCTGGAGCGAGATCCCGCCGAGGCCAAAGTGTCCTTGGACGCCGTAATTCAGACGATGTGGGCCACGGCGCGAGATATGAGCACCAAATACAAGGAAACCTCCGAAGGCGGCCTGGCGGTCAATATCCCCGTCAATCTCAGCGAATGTTGAGCTGGCGAGGTTTGGGGGGCGGCAGGGAAGGGGGGGCGGCAGGGAAGGGGGGGCGGCAGGGAAGGGGGGATCACCACCGAGCCACAGAGGAGAACTCGAGGAATGTGAAGCTTGTGTGAACGCCCGTATCTCGGAGTGAGCTCGAAGACGATTCGCGGTAAAATCGAAGCGAGGTAAGAGGCACTTCGGAGAACATCGCTCTGGCGCGATGTTCTCGAACACGCGGACGACAATCAAGCGATGACTTCAAGCAATCTCTCGGATGACGACCAACTCTTGTTGGACCTGCGACGGGAACTCACGCGACTCGAATCCGAACGGGTCCGCGCGATATCGCATCGCGACCGGGTTTTCAGCGTGGTAGAAACCGGCGACGATTCAGGGCACTCGCTGACCGTTGCCCTGATGGACCTGAAACGCATTGAAGACCGCATCGAGCAGGTCAAGAACCTGATTGAGCGCAAGGGGCGGCGTCTACCGTTGTAGGGCGCGACCCGTTACACTGGCCGGCACACGCGAATGCTCCTTGAACGCAGGCGCCCCTTGAACGGAGGGTCCGCCGAGCACTACGTTCGGGACCGGTGTTCAAGTTGACCCAGCGAGGGATGATTGACGTGAAACGGTTCGTCCTGTGCGGTGCGGCGGTGATGGTCGTTTGCTTGGCCGCATGCCAGCCCCGCGAGAAAACCAACATGCCGTCGGAGTCGTCCGCGCCGACCGGCGGGTCAACGGCTGACGAATCGCCGTCGCTCCCGGCCGACGCCGCGACTCAAGCCGACGGAGGGCTTGATGCGGATCGGCTTAATGCGGATCGGATTGCCGAGGATCGGCTTGCCGAGGACGATGCGGTGACGGAAAGCGAGCCGACGTCGCCCGGGCCCTCGGACCAAGCGGATGACGGGCCCGGTCTGGCCGTCGGAGAAGCGGCTCCAGGCTTTCTGTTGCCCGATCAGAACGGCGAGCCGCGATCGCTCGAGCAACTCTTGCAAGCGGGCAACGTGGCCCTTGTCTTCTATCGATCGGCCGATTGGTGACCGTACTGCAAGCAGCAGCTGGTGCAGTTGCGGGACGAATTGGGTGCCATTGAGGCCGCCGGTTTGCAGGTTGTTGGGATCAGCTACGATTCGGTCGAGGTGTTGAAGCGATTCAGTGACGCGGCGGAGATCCCTTTTCCGCTGTTGTCGGACGAGGGGAGTCGGACGATCAAGGCCTTCGGAATTCACTACAAGGAAGGACTGCCGTATCCCGGCACGATCATCGTCGACTCGAAAGGCACGATTCGAGCGAAGATCTTCCGAGAGGGCTATCGCGATCGTCATTCCGTCGACGAATTGCTCTCGTCCGCCCAGTCGCTCTAGTGCTTTGTCACAGCTTGATTTTGGGGTGCCTGGGGTCGAACGAAGTGAGCCCCCAGACCGCAATTTTCCGGGGGCTCACTTCGTTCGACCCCGGCCACCCAACCCTCAATTTCAGCTGTGACAAAGCACTAGTCTTGGAGCCGGCGCACCACCCAGCCGACGCTCGCAAGGCAGGCCAGGACAAGCGTCGCCGCAGTCGGTTCCGGGACGGCTCGAAATGCCTGGTCGCCCAGCAGGCGGTGTGCCGCGGCAGAGACATGGATCGTGTCGGCGAACAGCGAGCTGTCGGGGTCCGCACCGGGCGAGCCCGCGAAGCCGGCAAAGATTGGCACGTCGACGTTCGTAATGCCAAACGTCGCGCCGTTCATCGAGGTGGCATCGTCGATCACGCGGTTGGCGAGCCCGAAAACATCCAGGCGAAAAACCTGCACGTCCTGCGAGCTTTCAAAATCTTGCAACAGCACTTCGAGTGCTTGATTGAAGTCGCGTGTGAGCTGACTCGCGACCGCCTGGTTTTGGCGCACGAACCGTGACTCGGGAGTGAGCCCCACGTCGGCGAGATTGGGGACGAGAAAATCACGTGCCCCGCGCTGGGCGAGTCCGTCGAGGGCAAGTCCCATCGCCTGCACGGCATCCGCGACCAGCTGACTCTGGGCGGGCGGGCTGAGCTCCAACGCGGGATCGGTGGCCGTCAGCACGTCGCCGTAGCCACCGTAGACGACGTACAACGCGTCAGCTGGAACCAAGGGAGCGGCCGCGGTGAAATATCGCGTCTGACCGAGGACGCTCGGGATAATGCCCAGTGGGGGCACTGGCAAATCCACCGCCATTCGAGCCGCACCCGCCGCGAATCCATTTCCCAAGATGACGGTTGGATCCGCGCCGTTCGAGATCAAGGGCAGCCCCAAGTGGCCGGCAAGATGCTCGACCCACAGCGGGCCGTCGGAAAAGCGTCCGCGATCGTAGGGCGGATCGGGCGGCAAAATTCCGCCGGTGGCAGCAAACACGTTCCCGAAATCGGAGAAGCTATCTCCGAACACATAGAGCTGCGAAAACGCCGCTTGAGCCTGATTCGTCCACAGCAGCCCAAGGATGACTCCGATCCGAACCAACGTGCCGATCTGGGTCGCTCGATCACGTCGCTTCATCGCTTGCCAGCCCTCCGTCGGAAACGCTCACGCTCGGCCCTCACCCGCCCCTTCGGGGCGACCTCTCCCGGTCGCGGGAGAGGTGACATTCGTCTGCCGGAGAGGTGACATTCCGTTGGCGGAAGCGGTGACATTCGTTTGCGGGAGAGCTTACATTCTAGCACCCGAGCGGTGACACCACCCTGTCCCTTCTCCCCAACGCGGGAGAAGGTGGCCGCAGGCCGGATGAGGGGGTGCACATAGCTCGGCCCTCACCCGCCCCTTCGGGGCGACCTCTCCCGGTCGCGGGAGAGGTGACATTCGTCTGCCGTAGAGGTGACATTCCGTTGGCGGAAGCGGTGACATTCGTTTGCGGGAGAGCTTGCATTCTAGCACCCGAGCGGTGACACCACCCTGTCCCTTCTCCCCAACGCGGGAGAAGGTGGCCGCAGGCCGGATGAGGGGGTGCACATAGCTCGGCCCTCACCCGCCCCTTCGGGGCGACCTCTCCCGGTCGCGGGAGAGGTGACATTCGTCTGCCGGAGAGGTGACATTCCGTTGGCGGGAGCGGTGACATTCGTTTGCGGGAGAGCTTGCATTCTAGCACCCGAGCGGTGACACCACCCTGTCCCTTCTCCCCAACGCGGGAGAAGGTGGCCGCAGGCCGGATGAGGGGGCCGGGTCGACGCGGTGCCGCGGTGCGGCACGCGGCGTCCGTCGATCACCTACACCTATCGGCGCCGGCGTGCGAGGGACAGACCGGCCAGCCCCAGGAGGCTCAGCGCGATGCTGCTCGGCTCCGGCACGGCGCTCACCGCCGCCGGCTTGGCCCCCAATTCGTACCCGCCGTCGGAGAAGGCCGCCACCAGGTCGTCGGATCCGAAACGCAAGTCGCCCGTCCAGTCACCCTGATCCCAGGTCGCATCCTCATTCAACTCGTATTTTCCGGCCGCAAAGACATCGACGAGATCACCCGAATTGAACTCACCGTCCAGATTCGCATCTCCAAACCACGTCTTGCGTAAATCCTGCACCCAGACGACCAAATCGGCGGTGTTGACCTGACTGTCTTCATTCACGTCAAACTGCGGGTCGTTGGTGCCTGCGGCAATTTCCGCGTTGAGCAGGTTGACATCGGGCAAGTCGAGAACGCCGCTGGCGTCAAAATCGCCGAGCAACGGAGTCACGCCACGATTGAGAAAAAAGCCGTCCATGTCTTCCTGTGTGTACTCAAACAGCATGTCGAAGCTGGTCGTGAAAACAAACTGATCGATTACGCCATACGCCTCGCGGTTGGAAATCTCGAACGTCAGCGGCTGGTTGAGATCCTCTTCCGTCACTTCGTACATGATCGCCATGCCGAAGTCGTCGATGAATCCACCGTCCGCATTCGAGTCGACTGCCAAATCCGCATGGAACCAGTGGAACTGGCCGTCCCAGAAATCCTCGTCCGTGCTGTTGTGCACGGACGTCTGCCCTTGGCTCATCACGACCTTGTTGTTGAATACCGGCATCCAGCCATCCTGGTCGCTGTCGCCCGTCATCGGCTCGCCCGAATCGAGTCCATCGAAACCTTCAAAGCCAATCCAATCGGTACTGGAATTCTTGTTGAAAGCAGGCGGCAGGAAGAAGGAATCCTCGTTGCCGTAGCTGGTATTGCCGTCCGAGTTGTACATGCTGGCGTGCACATAGAGATAGTATGTGGCCGGGATGCTGAACTGCACCTCCCACTGCGCCGTGTTGGCGTGTCGGCCGCCACCCAGCTGGTCGAGCAGCGCGGCACCGCCCGAAGCGTTCGTGTCCGCTGGCAGAATATCCAGATCGCCCTTCACGGCTGTATCGATCGACTTGATCGGGTTCACGTTGTCGACCACCAGAAAGCCCGTCGTCTCATCACCACCCAGAACGCCGACGGTTTCCGCTTCCAAAATCAAGAAGGCCGTGCCGTCCTCCAACACGTTGTCTTCGCTCTGCACCGTAACCGCTTGGGCCGTGGCAGAAAAACTCAGGAGCGTCAGCACGAAGAGCAGGCGAGCTAAAGCTTGATTCATCATGGTTTCCTCTCGATTGCCAAAAAACACAGTTAGAAAACGGCGGAGCGGCGTCACCCGGTAAGACAAGTATCCGACGCGAGATCGTCGCCAAGTTCAACGCAGGTCGTCACTACATTCGCAACGGCGGAATCTAGGCGACGCAGGTCGTCCTGTCAACGATTCGCTCGGACTTTGACAGCGCCCCGACCGCTCGGGAAAAAGGCGAAATCGCAAGTGCGGATAACCGTCAGTGGGCTGTCAGCGATTCTCCTGGACAGTGCGAGATGCGGGTTGGCGTTATCGCGCGGCGGGTGACCGGACGCGAGTTTCTTGACAGTCTGATGGGCCTCACCTATCCTGACCCGGCGGTGGCGAACGGCCGATGACGGCCATCTCTTCGCTCGGGTCCGAGCGCCGCAGTCAGTCCGTGCAAGGCGAGAGGGATCGGCAGAATGCTCTCGCGTCGAAGGTACACCTTATGAGAATCAGACGGCGCCTCGCCGCGCATCCCGTGCAGGCTTTCGGCGGGGCGATTTCTTTCGAATGTCTTGAAACCCGCGCGATGTTGGCGGGCGACCCGCTGGCCAGCGGAAGTCCGGTCATCATCAGCGAGGTGGTCGCCGACAACTATCAAAGTCTGACGACCCGGATTCGAGAGAATCGCGACGTGCTGTTCACGGGACCGGTTCAGTCGCCCGATTGGATCGAGTTGCTGAATGTCTCGACTGCGGCGGTCGACCTGGCGGGAATGCATTTGACCGATGACCCGGCCGATCCGAAAAAGTGGGAATTTCCCGAGGGAACGCAGCTGGCCGCGGGCGGCTTCACGATTGTCTTTGCGTCGGGAAACGATCTGCAAGATCCGCTACTGGACGAGCGAGGATCGTTGCATACGAATTTTGGTTTGAGCGACCGAGGGGAGTATTTGGCGTTGACCGACCGGACGGGGACGGTGGTTCAGGAGTTTGCTCCCGCGTTTCCGCCCCAGCGGGCGGACGTTTCGTACGGCTTGCCGATGACGGAACGCACGCTGGTCGGCGCCGGAGCGCCACGGGAGTACCTGGTTCCGCAGAGCGATCAGCTCGAGCCCGCCTGGCGCTCGGTCGGGTATTCGGCGGCTGACTGGGCGGAAGCGTCGGGGGAGGCATTGGGATTCGATCGCGGCGGAACCGATGCGGAAGCAGGGATCACGATCGGCGCGGATGTTATCGATCGGAGTTCGGTCGACTTCTCACGGGGATCGATCGTCGTCCTGGAAAGTGCCGCGTTCACGGAGGCCGGGCAAGTCACGCAGTGGAGTTTTTTCTCGCCAAAGACCAATCCCATCACGCCGTTGCTGCTCCGTGCCGACGGAGACGAGTTTACCATCACGGGTGTCGGGGCAACTCGGCTCAGCGACGGATCGGGAGCACAGACCTTCGCCTTCGATTTGCAGAGCGGCAGCGACCTGGTTGGCTCGTCGGGCTATTACTTCGGCTTCAAGGACGGGGATAACGCAACGGATGTGGCGGGAGTTGCGGAATGGGACCGCAGCGACACGGAGCTGATTCGCCGCTACAACGGTCCGCTGGCGGGCAGCATGGTGGTGGACCAACGTCTGGAGGGCGGCCGCGAGTTCGCACGCACGTACTCGGTTCAGGCGACGACGCAAGCCCGGCTGGAAGGCCCGTTTGCGACCGATCTCGCAGAGGAGATGCAGGACGCGACATCATTGTATGTCCGCTACCCGTTCACGGTCGATCAGCTGGACACGCTCCGTTCGCTCACCTTCGAGGTTCGTTATGACGACGGGTTTGTGGCCTATCTGAACGGTGTCGAAATCGCACGGCGGAACGTGACGGGGACGCCCCGCTATGACGGCACTGCCACGGCAAACCATCCGCTCGCGGAATCGAATTTTTTCGAGCCGATCAATGTCTCTGCCTCGCGTGCGGGATTGGTCGAGGGCACGAACGTGTTGGCGATCCACGCCTTCAACGAGCATCGCGAGAACTCGGATTTCGTGATCGATGCGCGGCTGACGGGCATCGAGATTGCCGCGGCTGACCGCTTTGGGTTTTCACCCGAGACGACCCCCGGCGGCTTGAACGCGACGGTCACCCAAGGGTTTGCCCCGACGCCGCAGGCGAGTCACGCGAGGGGGCTTTACGAGGCGCCGTTCCAGCTGTCGTTGACGACCGGCGATGCATCCGACGCGGTGATCTACTTCACGCGAGACGGCAGTGCTCCGCGGCCGAGCAATCCCGCCGCCGAGATCTACACCGGCGCGATTGAAATCCCGGACACGACCACGCTGCGGATGGCGAGTGAGCGGGACGGTTGGCTGCCCTCGCCGATCGTGACGTTGACGTACATTTTTCCGCAAAACGTACCGGATCAGAACGGGATGCATCCCTCGGTGGCCCAGGACCCGATTTGGCGCCCTCAGTTGATCGAAGGACTAAAGACCCTTCCCAGCATCTCGCTGGTGACACCCGACGCAATTTCTGAGGCGCAGGAAGTTGGCACCTCGATCGAGATGATTTTTCCGGACGGCAGCACCGGGTTTCAGGTCGATGCCGGGGTGGAAGTCTACGGCGGCACGGCCGTGGCCTTTGCCAAGCAGTCGATGCGATTGAGTTTCAAGAATGCCTACGGCCCGGCGATGCTTGAGTTTGACGTGTTCGACGATCCAGACGGGGTGGCGACATTCGACCAGTTGTTACTGCGGGCAGGGTCGCACGATACGCCGTTTTGGTCCGGTGCCAGCGGTGCCGGTACCTACATCCGCAACCGCTGGGCGTCCGACCGGCAGTTGGAAATGGGGCAGCCTGCCCCCCGCGGTCGCTTTGTACATGTCTACATCAATGGCAGGTACTGGGGGCAATACCAGTTGATGGAACGCCCCAACGCGGCATTTATGGCAGCGAATTTTGGCGGTGACAAAGAGGATTACGATGCGCTCAATGCCGGTCGCGTGATCGACGGGAATCTCGACGCCTGGAACGAACTGCTGGAAGCGGTCGACGACGGCTACGCTCAACTTCAGAATTACCTCGATGTCGAGAACTACGCGGACTATGTGCTCTTGCAGTTCTTTGGCGGCAACAATGTCGACTGGCGGGCGGAAAGTAATTGGATTGCCACCCGGCGCCGTGAAGTGGGAGCCGGCTTCCAGTTCTTCGCCTGGGATAGCGACATCATGTTGCGCACTCCGCTAGACACGGATATCACGTTTCTGGGCGGACCTGGTTTCCTGTTGACAAGAAACGGCGGGGTCAAGCAGTACCCGGAATTCCGCGAACTCTTGGCCGAGCGAGCGCAGCGTTACTTCTTTGACGACGGGATGTTCACGGCCGACAAGCTGCGCGAGGGAATCGACGCCCTGGCCGATCAAGTTCGACTCTCGATCATGGCAGAAACGGCCCGCTGGGGCTCGGGCATCTATACGCCCGCGACCTGGGAGTCCGGGATCGAATGGATGAAGCAGACCTATGCCTCCGAGACGGGACCCAGTCGGGCCGAAGTCGTGATCGAGCAATTGCGACAAGCGGGCCTGATTCCGCTGGCCGAAACACCTCGACTGGAACAGAACGGACAGCCGCTCGTCGGCAACTCGCTGCGTGCCGGTACAAGCGTTGTCATGAGCACTCCCGAGGGAACCGTCTACTACACGACCAATGGCAGCGACCCGCGGGGCGACGTGCCGGACGTCGAAAGCGTGTCGTTGATCGACGAATCGAGCCTCGTCCGAGTCTTGGTGCCAACTGACGGCGAGCTGGCGAGGAATTGGACTTTGCCGGGGTTCGCGGACACGAACTGGCGGCAGGGCACCAACGGCGTCGGCTACGATACGACGGGAGAATTGACACCGCAGATCTCGCTGGATGTCCAGCCGGAAATGAATCTCACCAATGCGTCCGTTTACGTCCGAATTCCTTTCGAAGTCGCAGACCCCGAGGCATTTAATACGCTGGATTTGGGAGTTCGCTACGACGACGGATTTGTGGCCTATTTGAACGGCGTCGAAGTGGCCCGCCGCAACGCTCCGGGCCAGCTCAGCTGGAATTCCCGCGCGGCCGCTCCGCATGCCAACGTGGACGCGATCGAATTCGAACGATTCAATCTTTCCCGAGTTCGCGACCTGCTGGCCGTAGGTGACAATGTGTTGTCACTTCATGGATTGAATACCGAGCCAGGTAACGTGGACTTCCTGCTGACGGCCGTTTTGCAAGGCGGCTCCGTCATCGACCCAGGGATTTCGCCGGCCGCGGTCGCTTACACTCAGCCCGTCGCGGTCGCGTCGACAACGTCATTGCGAGCCAGGACGTATTGGAACGGCGAGTGGAGTCCGTTGCGGGAGGCTTCCGTCCCCGCGGAGTTGCTCCCGCTGCGCGTTTCTGAGGTGATGTATCATCCGGCGGATCCATCGCAGGCGGAGGCGGCGGCCGGAATCAGCGACCCAGATGAGTTCGAGTTTATTGAATTCACGAATGTCTCGAACCAGACGATTGACTTGCGCGACGTGCAATTGGTGCAGACGATGGCCGGTGGAGTTACGCTGGGAGTGGCCTTCGAGTTTCGCGACAGCGCGGTGCAGCAGTTGGGCCCGGGCCAGCAGGTGTTGGTGGTGGAGAATCTGGACGCCTTTCGGCTGCGCTACGGCGACGATCTGCCCGTGGCCGGCCAATGGCGTGGCGGCCTGAGCAACAACTCCGAGACGATCACGGTCCAGGTGGGGCTGCAGCCGCTCCAGTCCTTCACATATCGGGACACGTGGCATGCGGAGACCGATGGACGGGGCGCTTCACTCGAGTTCCTGGACGTCGCCGCAAGTGATCTCGATGCGTGGAACTTCGGGGACAATTGGGGACCGAGCCCGGAGTTGGGCGGATCCCCGGGCGCAGGGAAGCGACGCGCGTGCCCGGCGATTCGAATGGCGACGGCGTCTTCGATTCAGGCGACCTGGTGCTCGTGTTCCAAGCCGGCGAGTACGAGGACGCAGTGCCCTCTAATTCCACCTTTGCCGAGGGCGACTGGGATGGCGACGGCGACTTCACCACGGCCGACCTCGTCTACGTCTTTCAATTCGGGAACTATCGCCTTGGCCCGCTTGTCGCTTGGGGGCGTCCCGAGCAGTCGGAAACTCAATCGCGTGACGCGGTGTTTGCGGAACTGGCTTCGTGAGCTCGCAGGGGACACGCGTGCGGCCTTGGTGAGTCAATCTTCGGATGTCGTCCCGTTGCTTGCGAGTCCGCGACTTCTGGGTTAGTCTGGAAATCGGACCAAACGGAACGCCGCGGATGTCCTGCGCGGTCGTTTGGTGAGGTGAAAGCTGATGCCCCGTTTCGCGTTTTCGTCAGGGAAGTTTCGATCGCCTCACGCCCTGTACGGCGCGCGTGACCGCACCGGATCGCTCGGATCGGACCGGTTCGGCAAGGCGGTTCGAGGGAAACGGTTTCGCGATCTCGAATCGCTGGAGCCACGTCGAATGCTGGCGGGCGACGATTACAGCGATACGGCGGAGGCCGCGGCCCCCCTGGAGATTCCCGCGATTCTGAGCGGGGCGATTGAGGTCGTCGGTGACGTGGACTGGTTCGCCTTCAGCGCCCAGGCCGGAACGACCTACGAGTTCGAAGTGCGGCTTGGTAACCTTCCGGATTCGTACCTTCGCATTTACAACAGCGAGGGGCGCGACGTTTCCAGCGACGATGATGAAGGCCCCGGTTTTGCCTCGTTTCTTGCCTGGACCGCTCCGTCCTCGGGGGCCTATTACGTCCAAGTCAGCGCCTTCAACTCATCGGGCGTGGGCAGCTACCAATTGGTGGCGTCCGGCGATGACGATTACGGCAACCAGCCTGACGCGGCGACCATGCTGACGGTCCCCTCCACCCTCGCCGGCGCGATTGACCGGGAGACGGACGCCGACTGGTTTTCGTTTTCGGCTCAGGCCGGAACGACGTATCGCTTTGAAACACGGTTGCTCACGCTGGCCGATAGCTATCTCCGCCTGGTCGACGGTGACGGGCAAGTGGTGACGTCCGACAACAACGGCGGCCCGGGTTTCGCGTCGCTGATCGAATGGACCGCGACGTCGACGGCCACTTATTTTGTCGAGGCCAGCAGCCCGGGGCCGTTCGTCGGGACCTACCAGCTGGCGGCGTCGAGCGACGACGACTATGGAAATCTGCCCGCGACGGCCACATCCATCCAAATCGGTTCGCACACGTCCGGCAGTACGACGGCCGGCGACCGAGATTGGTTTTCGTTTCAGGCGAAGCAGGGTGTCGCCTATCAATTCGAGGCGACCCCTTCGGACTCGTCCGGTCTGACGCTGGGTTTGTTCGGAGCCGACGGAAGTGCCCTTCCGGACGATCAGATTCACGAAGTGAACGGCGCGGGTCCCGTCCTCTTGTGGCTGGCGCCCGCCGACGGAACTTACCTCGTCCAGATCGTCGGCCAACAGGCACTCGCATACGATCTGGCCGTTTTTGTTCCGGCGGGCGATGCGAATCTGGATGGGATCTTCGACAGTGCGGACTTGATTCAGGTCCTTCAGCTCGGTGAATTCGAGGACGGGGTCCCCGGGAACTCAACCTGGCAAGAAGGCGATTGGAACGGGGACGGCGATTTCGGTACCAGCGACCTGATTCTGGCCTTGCAGACGTCCCGCTATCGAGGCTCGACCGCCCGCCCGGCCCGATCGGCGATCGACCCGGTGGCGACCGAGCAGGTAGCGGCGACCGAGCAGGTAGCCGCCGCGGTCGACTGGCTTTTGCAGAGGGAGGAATCCACAACGCGACTCAGCCCACGTTACGGGCGGAACGTCTGAGCGGGTCCCGGTCCGTGCAACTCGCCGCGAGCGGCGCGGTGTCAAGTTCCGCAGGGATCGGGGCCAAGGTTTCGCCGCATGCACCGAATAGGGCGGTTGGAATTGGTTCCATTTGGCAACGGGAGTCGCAGGCGATGATCGAAGGTGCGGATTTTTTCGTGGGCTGGGGGACGCTGTCGCTGATCAACGCCGGTTTGGCGCAGTCGAAACACCGCAGCGGCTTTATTTGGTGGCTGGCATCGTTGCTCCTGGGACCGGTCGCGACCTTCTTGATCGTCTTCCTGCCCCCGGCCGCGGCCGACACCGAGATCTAACGATGGGGTGGCAAGGACCGCGTCGGTCAGGAGCCAATTAAGGAGCCAATTAAGGAGACGGGGGATGCGTTGCAACATGCGAGCACGATCGACACCGGGAGGGCGAGGCTCCCGCCGAGCCGAATTGTCGCCGGTGTGCGGCTCAGCGGGAGCTTCGCCCTCCCGTTTTGGTACTTGCTGGGGAATCCTGGGTTGGTTGGTGATGCTGATCGTGGTCGCCGAGTCGACTTGGGGGCAGGAGATGCCCTTGCGCCTGCCAACCTACCCGGATGCGACGCCGCCACCGCGGAGGACGCAGGCCGAGGTGGCGCGGCTGTTGGAGGGAAGCGATGCGGTGGCGACGGACGCCGAGACCGAGCCGCTGCGAATCGTGTTGGTCGCGGGTCCGAAGGACCACGGCAAAGGCGAGCACGACTATCCCGCATGGCAGCAGGTCTGGTCTCGCCTGCTGAGGCAAGCGCCGCAGACTCAGGTGGAAACGGCTTGGGAATTCCCAACATCTGCTCAGATTCAGGCGGCCGACGTGCTGGTCTTCTATCAACGCGGCTCGTGGGACGACGAGCGGGCGACGGCGATCGATTCGTTTTTGGAACGCAAGGGGGGCCTGGTCTACATTCATTGGGCGGTCGACGGGCGCGGCCAGCAGGAGGAGATGGCCAAGCGAATCGGCCTGGCGGCACTGGGGGGGCAGATTCGCTATCGTCACGGTGAATTGAACATCGACTTCCCGGCGGCGGATTCGCATCCGATCTCGAGAAATTTTGAGCGCGTCCGCTGGGTCGACGAAAGCTACTGGCAGCTCACGGGCGACCCCACCCGAATTCACTTGCTTGGCACGTCGTTGGAAGAAGACCTGCCCCGCCCGCAATTCTGGACGATCGAACCCGGCGCCGGCCGAGTCTTCGTTTCGATTCCCGGACACTACATGTGGACCTTCGACGATCCGGCCTTTCGGACGTTGCTGCTGCGCGGGATCGCGTGGGTCGGACGGCGAAATGTCGACCGCTTTAACCCGCTGGTCACGCTGGATGCGCGAGTCGAATGAGTCGAAGACTCGCGCTGAGCGGGCGCTTACCCGCCGGACGACTCGGGCAGGCTCTTGGCCGACAGCCCCAGCATCACCAGGGACCAGCCGTTAAACAGCATGTCAATTCCCACAAACAGGCCGATGACCCAGAGGCCTGAAAACGGCCAGCTGCGCCAGATCGAGATTCCCAGCAGTAAATTCACGGCACCACTGAGCAGCAACCAGACCCAGTTCGGGAACCGCGTCGCGACGGCCACCACGATGCGGAATATGCCGCCCAGCATCAACAGCATCGCGATCAACAGAGTCAGGGTGATCGCGGTTTCTCCGGGGTTACTCACGATCAGGAACCCGGCGACCGTGTAAAGGACGCCGGTTAGCAGATCGACGAAGAAGCCGCCCCACGCC
This sequence comes from uncultured Planctomycetales bacterium, assembly GCA_963826795.1. GTDB lineage: Bacteria > Planctomycetota > Planctomycetia > Pirellulales > Pirellulaceae > CAWGYT01. Next base: position 835,969 of record CAWGYT010000004.1, read on the forward strand.
TTGCACGTGAACGCGTGTCCCGCTTGAGCGATCCCGGCCACGATCAACAGCCAGCCGATGAAGACCATCGTCGCCAGTGTAAACAGAACCGAAGAACCGATCGCGACGACGCCCAGGATCACCAGCAGGATCCCGAGTCCCAGGAACCAGCCCCAACGTTTGCGCAGCTCGGACAATCCCAGCATCTCCAGGCGGGTAACGGGGGAGTTGGAATCGGAATACATCGGTTTCCTCCTGTCAGTCAATTAACATCTCACCCGGAACGGGTCCCTTCGACGTCCAGGGCTTGCCGCCCCGAGCCCCATATCGTAACCCGTGGCCTCGACCAGGCGAACGCCATTTCGGCCAACTTCGCGATTTTTGGATTTTCCGCTGTCGGATCCGAGGCTCGGCCGGTACTGAAAGCGAGTGGGGACGGGACGAACGCATCTAGCTTTCAAAATGAAGGAATACCCAGCGATGAAAATCCGAGGCACGAGCATCCGACGGCTGTTGACCGAACAACTTGAATCCAAACGGCTTTTGTCCGCGGACGGGTTGGCCAGCTGCGACCGCGAAATGGCTGAGCATGCTTCCGGCGAGCGTGAGCACGCGTCCGAGCATGAGTTCGAAATGGAACACGAGTCAGAACGTGAGCACGCTCAGGACCAGGACCATGACGAGGAGCATGAGGGGCCGGAAGACGGAGAAGGCAGCCAGCTGGAGCTGCACGCACGCCTTGCGGGCGACACGGCCGCCCGGGGTGAGGCCGAGTACGAGTCGGAGGCGGAACATGGGCGGACTGAGCAGAAGTTCAAGGTGACCGTGGAGCAGGCCGCCCCGGAGACCGCGTATTCGGTCGCCGTCGACGGCATCGTCGTGGGTGAGCTGACGACAGATGCTCAGGGCCGAGGGCGTTTCGGGCTGTCGTCCGACCCCGGGTCCGATGAAGCCGACCTGCCGGCCGACTTCCCCGCCATTTCCCCGCAGTCGGTCGTGACCGTCGGCTCGTTGCTGACCGGCTCGTTCGATGGCACCTCCGGCTCAACCACCGATGACGGGACCTCGTCCGAGTCAGACGACCACGGCGACGACGACCTTGACCACGGCTCCGATGACAATCTTGACGATAGCTCCGGCGATGACGATCTGCACGGGGAATCGTCGCAGGAATTGGAAGCATACCTGCGGAGCGACGGGACCGCTCAAGGCAAAGCAGAATTCGAAGCGGAATCCGAGCACGGTGGGCAGCAACAGGAATTCAGCGTCCGGATCAGCAATGCCGACCCGGCGACGTCCTATGACGTGGTCGTCAATGGCGTCACCGTCGGACAAATCACGACCGACGACCTGGGGCGCGGTTTCTTGAAGCTGCAATCGGGCGACGATCACGGGACGCCATTGCCTGCCGATTTTCCCACGATCGAGGTCGGCAGCACAATTCAGGTGGGTGAGTTGCTGAGCGGTACCTTTCAGGCCGACGACGGTCATTCGGGTGATCTGAACGATGACCAAGTGCTCAATCAGGACGACATTGACATGCTGCACGCAGCGATCGCCGCGAACGCGCGTGACGCTCGGTACGACGTGGACGGAAGCCAGCAGGTCGATGCCCAGGATGCCAGTTTCCTGATCGAGGTCGTCATGGATTCCGTCGTCGGCGACGCCAATCTGGATGGAATCTTCGACTCACACGATCTGATCGAAGTGCTGCAAGCCGGTCAATTCGAGGATGGCGTGCGAGGCAACTCGACCTGGAAAACGGGGGACTGGAACGGCGATGGCGAGTTCGATACGAGCGACCTCGTGTTTGCCCTGCAAAAAGGGGCGTATCGATCCTGAGCGACCCGCCACGAGGGGTCCGCGGGTGAGTTCGACCGAAGCGGTGCACTCACCCGCGGCGTCACCTTCTTTCTAGTGCCGGTAGACCTTGTGTTGGGGGCGACCGGAGAGGATCTGTTCCTTGCCCCAATTCGTAACCGCACGGAACTCGTCGCTGTGAATAAAATCCTGGAACGCTTTCTCGTCCGACCATTCGCTGGTGATCAAAAACGACGCGTCGTCGCTGACATCTTTCCACAAGGTCGAACTGGTGTGTCCTGCCGCGGAATTGAGCGCTTCCAAGACAGCTCGAAACTTATCCACGAACTCCTGCTGTTTTCCCTCGATAACGTGATAGTTCATGCCGACCGTGATCATGGCAAAGCGTCCTCGAATTGATGGAAGCAGTGAAGCATCTGACTGGCGGTTGCGCGGTCCAACCTGGCGACGCTCAACGCAGCGCGGTTGCGTCGCGCGGCTGAACAACCCGCAACCGGGCGCGAGCCCCGAAGAGCACCGCGTTGGTCACCGCGTTGGTCCCGACGGCGTCCTGTCGGCTGCGCGGCTTGGCGGAGCGACATGCTGGCCCGCGAGTTTTCACGAGCTTAGCAGGTGTGGGCCGGAAGGGAAGGCCACTGGCCCGCCCTGCCGGGAGTCGTGAGAGGCCGTGACCGCTCGACGCGCAAGGGTCTTAAGCCGACCGCGTTGGTCCGCATGCACCGTGGCCGCGAGTTCGCGAAATCAATTCTTTTTCGGCGGTGGCTGTGGTACATTGAGCAGAGTTGCCGCGATGCGATCGAGCCATTCTGCCGGCGTCGATCACTGGCCGGGGGGGCGCCGCGGGTGAACCGGGCGGCGCTTCCAATTTGCGGCGACGTGCCGACCTGCTTCCGAGACCGCTCGCATCAGGGTCGGAGTGCGTCGGCGGTCGATTTCGCGGCCGTTGGGAATCGAGAGGGGAGCTACCTATGTTCGCTCGGCAGATACTCCACCTTTTTTTCAGCCGGCATGTCGCCCGCCGGCATCTGTTGCGGTTACTGCCGGCGATGGCGATGGCGTTGGCGATGGCGATGGCGACGGTCGTCGATCCTGTCGGAGGAGATGAATTGGTGGATGAGGTGCGGAGGCCGACGATTTCGGTCAAAGCGTGCGCGGATTTTGAGCTGACCGGTAGCGGCGATTCGCCGCAATGGGAGAAGGCCGAGTGGGTCTCGCTGAATCAGCGTCCGGACGGAAAGCACGACTACACGGCTCGGTTCAAGGCCCTCTATTCGTCGACCGGGTTTTACGTGCTTTTCGATGGGACTGACAAGACACTGACCGCCACGCTGCAGGAAGATTTTCTGGATCTTTGGAATGAGGATGTTTATGAATGCTTCCTGTGGACGGATGAGGCTCATCCGATCTATTTCGAGTACGAGATTTCGCCGCTGGGCTTTGAACTGCCGATTCTGATTCCAAATCTTGGCGGTCGTTTCCTGGGTTGGCGGCCGTGGCACTACGAAGGGAATCGCAGGATCAAGAAGAAGGTGTCGGTCTCGGGCGGGACGGCGCATTCGATGGCGAACGTCGCGGGTTGGAAGGCCGAGGTGTTCATCCCCTACGAGTTACTCCGGCCGCTCAACAATGTGCCGCCCGTGTCGGGGACACGCTGGCGAGCGAATTTCTACCGCGTGGACTATGACAACGGCGAAGTCACCGCGTGGGACTGGGCTCGAGTCGGTCCGAGCTTCCACGAATACCAAAACTTTGGCACGCTCGTGTTCGAATAACACGCTCGTGTTCGAATAAGAAGGCGCTCGCGAGGGCGTGCGTCGGGGTGGCGGTCGACGCCGTCGATCCTTTACATGCGGCGTATCCAAGTTCATCAGCGGGGGACTAGCGCGGCGGGCGTGTCTGCCTGCTTCTTGCGCGGAAGATCGCGGCTGCTCTTGTTCTTTCGCACGTCCACGTCTCGCAACGCTTGGCGAAGTCACGCCGCCAACGAGCGATGGCATTCGGTCGGCAAGTTCTGCGAGCTCTGAAGAATCGTTCTCCCAGAGTCGCTTCGTCCGACCAGGCCCATCTCAACGCGGTGGCGACCCGTTGGCCGGGCGTCCACGTGCAGTCGTTCCGACACGCGACTCCGGCCCATTTCACGTCACGCAGTAGCCAATGCAGGGCCTGCTTGAGATACTGAGCATGATGGCGAACGCGACAACAACCAATCCATGAGTCCTGACCCGTTGGATTCAACCGTTGGATTCAAACGTTGGATTCAACCGTTGAATTCAACGACAGGCACACTAAGATCGTAAATTTCAGCGCAGCAGGCTTCATCATGCCCCACAAAATTTCCCGTCGTCGATTTGTTCAAACTGCCGCCGCGGCTGGCATTGGTCTACCCACCATTCTTCCTTCGGGAATCTTGGCGGGACCATCACCCAACGAGCGGTTGTCATTCGCATGTATTGGGATGGGGGGCCAGATGCGGGGTTACTTGATCCCGGAACTCGGCAAGATCGATCAGCAGATTGTCGCCATTTGCGACGTTGATAAGCGACAGCGAGACAGCGCGCTGCAAGCCCAAGGACTTTCGAACGCGAGGGCATATCACGATTATCGTGAACTGCTCGATCGAGAGACCGAAGTCGATGCGGTGATCATTGCCACGCCAGACCATTGGCACGTCCCGATTTGCCAAGCGGCCCTGCAGGCTGGCAAACACGTTTATTGCGAAAAGCCGCTGGCCCATTCCGTCGCTGAATGTCGAGCCTTGCAGGAGTTGGCGAGGAGTCATCCCAAGCTTGCCACTCAGACGGGCAATCAAGGTTGCTCGACCGAGGGCTTTCGGCGTAGCTTTGAAGTCATTCAATCAGGCCTGTTGGGGACCATCACCGAGGTCCATGTTTGGCATCCCGAACATGCGTGGCCCAGCGGCGTCGATCGTCCGGCCAGGATTGATCCGGTTCCCGAGGGTCTCGACTGGAACTTCTGGCTGGGCGTTGCTCCAGAACGGCCCTACGCCAACGACGTTTATCATCCCGGCAAATGGCGCGGCTGGTACGACTTCGGCGGAGGGTCACTAGCCGACTTCTGCTGCCACGGTTTTCAGTTGGCGTACCGAGCACTCGAACTTGACGCGCCGACTCGCATCCAAGCGGTTGGCGAGAATCTGGGACACGAATCGTTCCCGACTCGTTGCACTGTGACGTTTGATTTTGCCGCCAAAGGGACGAGAGGACCGGTCAGACTCTACTTTTACTCCGGGGACAAGAATGTACCGCCCGACCACGTCACGCAAGGCCCCGTCGGTTCCACCGGTTGCTTGATCGTGGGTAGCGAAGGAACTCTCTCCGCCGGCCTTTGGAATACCGATTGCAACGTTCGGTTGAAGGGTGCGAGCGGTTTCCAGGATGCCAATCAACCCGAGGTCGCCAAGCTTGCAAAGACGCAACCGCGGATCGACACCGAAGTCCTGAAGTGGGATCCGAAGCGCGCGGCGAAAGGCGAACGTCCTCGTTGGAGTCGAGTGAACAACTCGCACATGTTCGAGTGGGTGCTGGCCTGTGCAGGCGAGGCGAAGTCGTATTCGCCGTTCGAAATCGGGGCCCCCATTACCGAGGTCGGAATGCTCGGCGTGCTTGCGCTCCGGACGCAAAAGCCCATTGTTTGGGACGCGGCAGCACGTCGCGCGGTGGGCCTGCCCGAGGCGGATGCGATCATCGAGATGAAGCCGTCGACGGACAACTAGAAGCATCTGAATTACGGCTCGCCCAACAGCGGGGATTCCCTCACCGAGTTCATTGATCGGCCGTTTCGGTCGGGCGGCTAGGGGGCATCAGTTGACCGGCGGGACATCAGCTTCCTTCAGCGCCGGCATTGGCGGTGACAGCCCGTTCCGCGCTGCCGGTCGTATCTCCAAACCGCATCGACTCGACGCCGAGCAGGATTTTCCAGAGCTTGACGAAACGGGTGAAAACACTTTCCTGAACGTACGGGACGTCGTACTGTTCGCAGAGCGCTTTGACTCGCGGCTGAACCTGCTGATATTGCCGCATCGACAAATCGGGCCAGAGGTGATGCTCAATTTGGTAGTTCAGCCAGCCGTGCATGAAATCGTTCAGATCGCTTCCGCAACGATAGTTCGAGGAGCCAACAATCTGACGAACGTAGAACTCGTTTCGATTCGTGACGGTTGTCGAAAAGCGATAGAGGTCGCTTGCCGCATGGCTTGGCACGATCATCAGGAACGTGTGAATGTTGGTGAATACCTCGGCCATCAGCACGTTGATCAGCACGGACAATCGCGCCCCCGTATCCGATCGGCAGAAACAGCAGCGGTGTCAAGACAAAACGCACGAGCCCATAGGGCAAGATGGCGCGGCACCAAAACTCGCGGCCCGCCGGGTTGATTGGCAGCAGCAGGTGAAGCGTTTCCACGGGCCGGTGATCGTCGGGTACAACCGAGCGCAACTTCCCTTGAAGGGCCTTCGCTTTCTGATTGCGGGCCCGCACACGTTGCAGAATCCAGATCGTGCTCGGCGCATAATAAAGCAGCTTCCAGGTGCACATGAAAAACGCGATCACGACCGCTTTGATGGGGATGGGAAGTCGCCAGGCGCGGAAGAAATCGACGTTCCGCTCGACCAGGTCGGGATCGGTGACTTCACCCGTGTAGTAGTGGTGAAAGACATTGTGTTCGAAGTCCCAGGCGTCAGGGACAATCCAGTCCAGCCAGTCGACAAAACGCCGCCAGCCTCGCGCATAGTGCTTGCTGGTGTAACGTCGCGGCACGCCGGGCGTCTTGTCGTAGCCGCGGTGTGTCACATGGTGCGTCACCATGGTCCAACGCGTGAAATTTCCCTGGCTGATCAAGAACGCGGAAATGGGATTGGGCACAATCCAGGCGGTGGCGTAACCCGCGGCGCTGCACAGCCGGCCCCAACGCTCGATCTTCCGTAAATGCTTGAAGTCCGCTTCGCTCCGGCTCTCGTCCAGCTCACGCTTGATTGCTCGGAGTTCATCTCCAAACGCGCGGTAGTCAAGCTGATGGAAGTCCCAAGCGGCGGAAACTTGATCCTGGGTCATGGTGCGAAAGTGTGGTCCGTATGCAAGGAGGCGGTGAATCAACCCCCAGGACAAACGCGGCGGTTCAACCAACGCCTGATCCATCCCGAGGCGTCCAAGGGAATCGTTCTCCTTGACGCCTCCTTTGTCAATGCAGCGTCAATGCAGCGTCAATGCAGCGCAGCAAATTCCGGCGCGGTCCTCGATGGTTTCCGGGGCGATCGACATCGGGGCCTGATCGTTACGACTCAACAAGGCCTCAAAGTCGCACACCGAACTGGGGGAGACGTGCGGAGACGCACGTATGACGCGACGAAACGACTGACACTTGGACGCGTCGCAGCAAACCACGGCTCTTGCACGGCCCAAAGTCCCGTTTCGACACGGTATGACAATTGCGGCACCGTTTGTCGAATGATCTGTTCGCCAGGTCCAGACCGCTGGAGGACACATGCTGAGTCGCCCGACAGACGAGCGTGCTCCCGCCACGAGCGAGCACTATGATTATGCGATTATCGGGATGGGCGTCGGGGGGTTGACGTTCGGCGCGCTGCTCGCCCAAGCCGGCAAGAAGGTGATTATCTTCGAGCAGCACTATGTGCCAGGAGGATATGGCCACACGTTTCGCCAGGGTGAGTTCTCATTCTGCGCTGAATTGCACTATGTCTGGGATTGTGGCCGTGGCGAGCGAGTCTATCAGATGCTCGAAAAACTGGGCCTGGAAAGGCAAGTTACTTTTCATCGGCTCGATCCCCGCGGCTTCGATCGAATTGTCGGACCGGGGATCGACTACACGATCGGGAGCGGATTCGAACGGGAATGGCAACGGCTATCGGAGCTGTTCCCCAGCCACGCTCAGCCAGTTGAAGCACTATTTCGAGCTGATTGCGTCGATCCACAAGGAGTTGTACGACCTCCCGATTGGGTTCTCCTGGCGCACGGTGCTGGCACATCCGCGTCGCTATGCTCATATCGCTCGCTACTTGAACTGGACGCTCGAGGATCTGTTTGACCAGCTTGAGTTTCCGGTCGGGTTGCGGCTGATCCTGGCTGGACAAAGCGCCATTTTCTGGGCGCCGCCGCGCGACCTTTCGCTGGTCGTGCAGGCCGGGGGCGCCGGAAGTTACGACCAGGGTGCCTACTATCCGCGCAGAGCTTCCTGCACGTGATGAAGTCCTTGCTCCGCAAGATCAAGGAGCGACCCGATTGCCGCTCGATGTTGTCAACCGAGATCACTCGGATCGAGGTCGCGCACGGCAAAGTTCGTTCAGTGACGACCGCACGAGGACAACAGTTCACGGCCGAGCAGTTCCTGTTCGACGGTGACGCGCGACTGAGTATGGATCTGATTGGGCCGGAACACTTTCCCAAGGCCTTTCGAAAGAAACTGGAGTACGAATACGGGACGAGTGTGGTGAGTATCTATCTGGGGCTGAAGAACCTCGATCTGCGGCAATTCGGTTTTGGCGAAGCCAACCTTTTTTGGCATCCGAAAGTTGACTTGAACGAGGTCTATGACGACCAGTTGTGCGACCGCATTCCTGGTCGGCCCTACTTCTTCTGCAATGCCCCCACGCTGCGCTCGCACGACGCCGTGCTCGCACCGCCAGATTGTGACCAATTGGTGATGGTCGCGCCCTGCAACTACGATTTCTTTCGCAAACTCCGCAACCACAGTGAAGCAGATTATCAAGCCGCGAAACAGCAGTACGCCGACAATATCATCGGAGTGCTCCAGTCCGAGTTCATTCCGCGTCTCTCCGAGCACATCGTCGAAAAAGCCGTTGGCAGTCCGCTGACCAACGAATTCTACGTACGAGCCCCCAAAGGCAACTGTTACAGCACTCCGATGGATCCCAAGCACGTGAACCTGCGGCGGCTGAATTATAAGAGCCCGTTTCCGAATCTCTACTATGTCGGCGCGAGCAGTTGCCTGCCGGGCTTTGCCACCATCATCCACTTCGCCTGCATGCTGTACGAGAAGCTGACCGGAGACCAGGTCTACTGTCATCCGGACTTCGCTCCCCCACGTTAGCTGCCCTGGGTGAGAAAGTGAAAAGGAAGGGCAGTCCAGACATTCGTGACCACGCCTTGTTCGATGGGGGCAAACTAGGGAGCCAGAACTCCCCGTTCCTCTACGTGGTGCCCGAACCATCAAATGTTATGTTGCTCGCTCTTGCCGCAGCGTTTACGGTATCGCGAACTCGTCGGAAGCGATTTTGATTACTCGTCATCAATGGACCCAAATTCGACACATCCCATGCCTGCACAGAGGGTCCGTCGACCGGGCGCGTGATCCACGGGCGTTGACCTGTTAGAATCAGAGCGTCAAAGCGCCCGATCAAAGGAAGGGTTTTGACATGCGTGGCCGTCAATCAGGAGGGCGAGGCGGATCGGCAGGGCGAGGCGGATCGGCAGGGCGAGGCTCCTGCCGAGCCGCGGTGCTGAGACTTCCGGTACGTTACCCAACGGTCATACGCAATGGTTGACTCCGTCGCAGCTGCGAAGAAGTGTAGGTGATCTGGAAGAATCATATAGCGTCCCATGAGCCATGCCGTTGCCTCTTGCCAGACCTCGCGCAGGGTTTGGTGCACGCTTTCGCACGCCAGCCAAGGCTTTCGATCCTTGGTACAAACCGTATCGAAGATGATCGTCGGCTGACCGTCGATCATGAGAATGCCATGAGCCGGATGTTTTCGTTGAGGTTGTTTTTCGGTCATGTCGCAACGGATTGTCGCCCGGTGGCGTCGACGGGTTCTCGGCTCGGCAGGAGCCTCGCCCTCCCGCCCAATACCCAACCTTCTTGGAACCCATTCTTACCTGTTCGGCACTCCGCGTGTCAGCGGCCACCAGCTTTCAGCCACTCTGGCAACAGTGATCGATGTAAATGACCGCAGGTCGGTGGCCAGGCCATTAAGCCACCCGTAGCGTTTCGGGTGGGTGCCGAGATAAATTAGAAGGGTCGGCGTCCGCAGTGTGTAATGCGGTCTGTGAATTAGTCGCCTCGGATTGAAGTTAGCCGCTTCAATCCGAGACTTGACCTTTCGGGAGCAGAACGTCCCGTGGGCCCACTTCAGCATGATCCTCAACGGCCGGGAGTACAAGCTCCCCTCTGTCATCCGCGCTCACGGAAGTGCCTGCTGGAAGGTTGCGGGCGCGAATTTATTCCCGCCTGTGCACGCAGCTGCGACGGCACGAATCCAGACGGTCTACACTCCTGGCCACGATTTCGGTGGGGGGTGAAGATAGGTACGCGCTCCCATCGTGTTCGGAGTGAACCAAGGCGCGGTGAGCTTGTGCGAGCGCCGGAATGTAGACCGTCTAGGATTGAGTCGTCTAGGATTGAGTCGAGTCTAGGATTGAGTCGTCTAGGATTGAGTCCTTATCTTTTTCCCGTTTTCGCGAATTCACGCGCAACGGCACCCGCGGTCTTTCGCCCCAATTGATAGGATACTGGTGGAGACGCCCTGATAGCGATGTCCTTTAAATGGTCAACACTTGCCAAGATCTCATGACACGGGCGCGGGGCGGCGATCGCGCCGCGCTGAACGATTTGCTGGAGCTCTATCGCAACTATTTGCGGCTCCTGGCCCAGGTCCAGGTTCGCAACGACCACGGACTTCCGTTTGATTCGTCCGACCTGGTTCAGGAAACCATGTTGGATGCTTTTCGTGACTTTCCAGACTTTCGTGGGAACAGCAACGGCGAGTTTCTGGCTTGGCTGAGAACGATGCTGGTGCGGAACCTGACTGATCATCTCCGCCACCACAAAGCACAGAAGCGCGACGTTCATCGTCAGCAGCCACTACACCGTCTGGTGGACCAATCGGCACACGATATGCAGGGCTTATTGGCGGCGAGCGGAAGTACTCCCAGCGAGCATGTCAGCCGGCAGGAAAACGTCGTGTTGTTGGCCGACGCGCTGCAGAGTTTGCCGACGAATCATCGGGATGTGATCATTCTACACGAGCTTTCTGGGTTGACTTTCGCTGAGATCGGCGAGCGGATCGGCTGTTCCTCCCACGCAGCCCGCCGGCAATGGATTCGTGCCCTGCAGGATTTGCGGAAAACGCTTCAAGAGCTGCAATGAGTCAAACTGGCACATCACCGACCCGCCCACAAGATCCCGAGGATCAAGTGGCGGAAATCGTCGAGAAGTATCTTGCGGACCTCGAAGCAGGTAAGTCTCCCAATGTGCAGGCGATCATTGCATCGCATCCGGACCTGGGCGACCGATTGCGCGATTGTCTGGCGAGTCTGCAATTTATCCAGAGCACGGCCAACGAGATCCCATCTCCGTCGGAGACGATACCGGCGTCGAGCCCCAGCCAACTCGGACAGCTTGGGGAATTCCGCATCCTGCGTGAGCTCGGCCGGGGCGGGATGGGGATTGTCTACGAAGCAGAGCAATTGTCGTTAGGTCGATTGATTGCATTGAAGGTGTTGCCTTTCGCTGCTTTGCTAGATCGACGCCAACTACAACGCTTCAAGAACGAGGCTCATGCGGCAGCGACTTTGCACCACGGTCACATTGTGCCGGTGTATTCGGTGGGCTGCGAGCAAGGTGTCTACTTCTACGCGATGCAATTGATTAACGGTTGCAGCCTGGAACAACTGCTTGTGGAGCTGCGCCGCGAAAGGCCTCGCACCGGCGATGATCAAACCGACGTCGGCGCCGACGACTCTTCAGTGAGTCGTCCTGAAGAGTCGACTCGACGTGCCATGGAATCGCTTATGACAACACGACGCTCAGGCGACAAGAGCGCGTATGTAAGAAAGGTCGCGCGATTGGGCATTCAAGTCGCCGAGGCTCTGGAATACGCACACTCAAATGGAATCATTCACCGGGATATCAAACCTGCGAATCTCTTGTTGGACATTGACCAGAACATCTGGATCACCGACTTCGGACTAGCGCACCTGGAGAGCGAAGCCAGCGCCACCTTGTCGGGTGACTTGGTGGGAACACTTCGCTATATGAGTCCCGAACAGGCGAGCGGCGGCCACGCATTGCTCGATCAGCGCACGGATATCTATTCCCTAGGTGCCACGTTGTACGAACTATTGGCTCTCCGCCCTCTTGTGCCTGGCGAAACACGCGAGCAATTGATCAAACGGATTCTGCACGAGGAACCTGTGGGCATTCGCAGGATCGACAGATCGATCCCTTCGGACCTGGAAACGATTCTATTGAAAGCGGTGCAGAAGGATCCGGCAGATCGGTACCACGCGTCGCGGCAGTTGGCGAATGATCTGCAATCGTTTTTGGACAACAAATCGATTTCTGCTCGTCGTCCGTCACTCTTCAAAAGGGCCGCAAAATGGTCGCGCCGACATATCGCGATGATTGCCGCCGTGGCCGCGACACTTCTGCTGTCTTTGTCTGTTAGTACGGTACTCCTATATCGCGCCTGGTCCGAGTCCGAGGCCAACTGGCAACTGGCCCGGAAATCGGTCGACGACATGTACACCCAAATCGCCGAGGAATGGCTACGCGACCAACCGCACATGACCCAACTGCAGAAAGACTTCCTTCTCAAGGCCGCCGCGTTTTACGACAGTGCTCCGCCCTATGAGGCCCAAGACCCCGAAGTCAGGCGAGACCGTGCGGAAGCGTACTTCCGATTCGGTCGTATTCACGGTGCAATTGGCGACAATACGAGAGCCGCTGCGCAGTTAGAAAAGGGCCTTGCCGAATTCCGTCGACTCGTCGGTGATGACCTGAACGACGGGCATGATGCACTGGGAGTTGCCAAATGCCTCTATTGGCTTGGAAATGTGCGGGGTGGGGAAGGAGATCCGAATGAATCTCGCGACCTCATTGAACAGGCACTTGCGACTGTCACTGACATGCTGTCGGAGCAGCCGACGGATCCAGAGGCTCTGCGGTTGATAGCGGAGTGTCACCTCGTTCTAACCAGCTTGGACGCCGAACGTGCGGTCGCACACGGTCAGCAGGCTGTAGCGTTCAGTCAAAGCCTCGTACGAGATTTCCCGGATGAACCGCGACATCGCGAAACAGAGGTCCGTGCGCTCGGTCGACTGGCGTCGCTGTCCAAAAACAATGACAATGCTCTTGAACTCAACAGCAGGGCGCTCGAAATTGCGCAGCAACTTGTGGCAGATCATCCGCGCAAAGCTCGTTACCAACGCGATCTGGCCTTTTGTTACTCGAATCGAGGCGACTTATTGGCAATCCGGCAACTGGATGAAGCCGTATCGGCGAAGAAACAGGCAATCGCTGTTCGCGAGCGGTTGATTCGCGATTTTCCAGAGGTTCAGTATTTTCGTAGTGAACTTGCCGCCAATTATCGAGAACTTGCATCGACCTGTAGCTCGCTAGAACGATTTGATGAGGCTGATCGAGCGAAACAACGGTCGATCGAGCTGGAACAAGAGCTGGTCAACAACTCGCCGGAAAACGTGACGTTCCGTCATAATCTGGCACTCAGCCTCTCTCAGCGCAGAGATGCTGCGGCTGCGTGGTCGAAGAGAGGAAGCACTGGGAGCATTGGCTCAGTCCATTTCGCAAGCCCGCGCCCTGATCGACCTGAAGGGCAGTACCGGTCAGGGCTTGCTGCGGGCCGCGCTGTTCGAGCGAATGGTTGGCCAGCTGGAACTCAATGACTATGCGGCAGCGGCCGGCACACTGGACGAGCTGATTGAGCTAAACCCGAACGAGGCTGCCTTGTATCGCAACCGGGGAAGGTGTTGGCAGGCGGCCGGAAGTGTCGAACTGGCGCGGCGAGATTTTGACAAGGCGCTGTCGATCGATCCAACCCATCCCACCAACCACATCCATTTGGGCGTCTTGAATTTGTCACAGACTCGTGATCAATCGGCCGTCAAGCACTTTACCGCGGCGATTGAGCTTTTACAGAAGCAGAAACCAGCCAACTTGCACACGCATCAAAAGGACCTGTCGGATTGCTACCGAAATCGTGGCATCGCCCTTGGTTGACTCGAGCGACATTCCGAGGCGCGACAAGACTTTCAAGCGGTGTTTGCCGAGTGTGGGGGCGGCAATGGCGGATGTTTTCAGGCCGGCGCCGCCCTTTGCCGGCTGGGCGAATATCCGTTAGCGTTGGAGACACTGCGTAACTCACTTCAAATTGAGGAATTCTATTATCGAAACCGATGCCCGTCGGTCTGTCTGACGTGGGGATCGGAAGGCAAATTGGAGCGAGCCCGCGATTCGTACAACGGGATTGTCGGTGAGAGTGCTACATACCTTGCTCTGACCTATGCACGGCTTGGCAGGATGGATGAAGCTCGGTTCTGGTACGATCAGGCGACCGAATTGGCCACGACTCGCGGTTTCTTCAAACGCAAGGGCATTTGGAAACTAAACATCGAAATGGCGACTGCCGAGGTGGAGCGGCTCATGGGTCGGCCGTGGCTGGTTTCACCCGCCGACAACGGGCCGACAGACTTCGATGCTTCGGTCGGACGGGTTGTGGTCGGAAGTTCACAGCCCTCGTTTCGCATTCGGCTGCCATCGGCTCGACACGACGATTCTCGACCACTCGGATCGCATCAAGTCGACTTATGGCGCGACGACCAAATGATGATCGCGTCGGATTATTCTGTGGAGTATCACACGGCGAATCGGTTAGTCACCATCAAGCCGAATGCGGGACAATTCGATGAAGGCGTCTATCGCGTGTCGATTTCGGCCGACGGTCCATCAGGTCTACCATCACCTGATGCCCATGCCGCCGTGCTGTTCGAGATCGTTGTTGTGGCCAACGATCTCGGTCCGCGCGAGTTGAGCTTTAATATCACGCAGAATGGAGCTCAGGCCGTTCAATTCGAAACGAGCGGACCCACGATCGAACTGATCCCCTTCAACGCCACGTGGAAACGCTTGGATGACGGATCCGACCAAGGCAGTGCTTGGCGGGAAGCGGATTTCGATGATGCAAATTGGAAAACCGTACACCTGAAGTCGACCGTCGAAAACGGAAAAGACCTCGCTGACTTCGATCAGCGCCCGAAGCCTCGGACAACCTACTTCCGACAGACGTTTCAGTTGGACGAGTTGGCGGATATTCATCTGCTTCAGCTCGATCTAGTCTGCAGTGACGGCGTCGCGGTCTACCTGAATGGCGAGCGGATCGTACTGGAAAACCTGTCATCGAACGCGGATCACAAGACGCTTGCCGATCGGCGTGAGTTTCGAGAAGGCGTTGGATCAGGATTCATCCGTCCGACGATGTTGCGCGTTAGCAAGAACTGTTTGGCGGTGGAGGTCCATCGACACGCGCCGTTTGCAACTGACTTGGATATTGATCTCCGCTTGTCGGTGCCGCGTCTGCCAACGATTCACTGTGACTTGACGATGGGAGACGGCAACCAGCAGATCCCAAGTCGTAGCGCCATCTTGAGGGCGGACCTGCATTTGCCGTTGACCGTCGCCACATCAAAGCTGCGACGCTTGCGTCGCCGATCGGCTCCCGCCAAGGAAGTCTCTAATCTGGCATGGATACATGAACAGCCGCTGCAGTGGGGACACGACCGCGGCAGCACGCAGATTGTCTTCGATGTAACCGATAGCGTGCAATCTTGGTGCGACGGAGCCGATCATCGCGGTTGGATCTTACTACCGGGCGACGACAAAGTCGCCGTCGACGATTGGATCGATCAAGCCCATCTCAAAGTGTGGTTCGTGCCACCTCAAAACCTGGCGGGATTGACCTTAGCGCTCGGCGTGTTCCACCGGGCCGAGTTGATTCCGTCGGCAAAGTGCCTGCGTGCCAGAGCCGAGGCTCTGAAAGAATCGCTCGATACACTTTGATTAGGCTGACACTCGGGCAGCTCTCATCGATGCTGACGCAATTTCGGAATTTTCTCAGATTTGTCGCGCAACTCTCCGATCTGTCTCTCGCCTTCATAGATAGAGCCCAGAATTGGCGACAGCCAGAACTGTGGTAATCGAGAGACCATGGGGCGAGTGACATCCGCAGTGAGGATGTGGGCGAGATGTCTCGGTGACGCAGAGATCTTCAGCTTCAAAAGGAGAAAGCCATGAGTCGAACTGCAGTTGGACAACCGATCGTCGTGATGTTCGTGGCAACGATGTTTGCTCTCGGATACGCCAGCCAGGCACTTCACGCCAAGAAACCACCGAAGCCAGATCCTGAACCTTCGGATCCTCCTCCCGTCCTGTATGAAGTCACTTGGCTGGAGGGCTTGGGCGGTGGAGATCTGTCCACGTTCGTGGTGGACGTAAACGACAGTGGCCGATTTGTTGGTGAAGCGGAAACACAGAACGGATTCGTCGCAATCACTGGGACGGCCGGTAATCCCGTAATCACGGAGCTGCGATCTTTCCTAGAAGAAGAGTTTGGCATAACACTTCCGGAAACGTACACGTTCACGGACGTTGTCGGGATCGACGACTTCGGACGTATCGCCGGCGAGATGGAGATCGATGGCACTGCCAAAGTGTTTGCCGTTGACCCGGCGTTCGGCCTGAAGGTGATGCCAGAGATCCGCGATGATCAGCTCGAACCACGGGCCATTGCCTTGGGCGAAAACGGAAAGGTCCTTGCCGAGGTGCAAATCCCCAACGGCGATTCGGTCGAAATCCAAGTCTGGGTCTGGGGACCGGACGAGGATTCGCTCGAGGAACTTTCTCAGCTCGGCGGAACTCATATTCATGCCGCGCGAATGAATCAAGTCGGGCGGATTGTTGGGCAATTTGAATGGAGTCACGGACCCATGTTCTACTACGATCCGGTTGTTGGTCTCGAGGACCTCGAGGCGGCACCGTTTGGACGGCCGGACATCAACAACAACTCCGTGATGGCCGGGGCGGTATGGGGAAAGGGCAATAGCATCTACGCGGCGCAGCGATTTGGCCTAGGGTCTCCGTGGGAGCAACTGACATCAATAAGGGGTACGGCGTCCATCGCAATCAATAGCCGGTGACCAAATTTGCGGCATCGCTGAGCAGGGAAATAAACGGCCTGGTTCAGTCTTTGTCTACAGCCCGAACGATGATTCGTTTTGGTTGATGGAAGACCTACTCACCGGAGAACCGGAAGACGTGGCGTACTGGATGTTCGGTGACACGAACTATGACAACGAGCCGGAAGCAATGTCGAATCCGGAGCCGATCACCGGGTTTGGCTACATCGTGGGATGGAAGTGGCGAGGCCCGGGCGGCAATCCGGGTGTTACGGGATTCGTGCTGACGCCACAGCCATGGCTATCGGAAGAGTGATTGGCCAGAAAACGACTCAGTCTAACGCCGATCGCCTCGGCGGTCTGGGAGGGGAGATTATGAGATGCAGGGCAGTAGAGCACATCCATCATTCACGCCGGGCAACGAAATGTCCTTCCGGCAAACGTGTACTGTGGCGTGAAGCCTTGGAGTCGCGTCGGTGCCTCTCGGCTATCACTTTTGTCGAAAATGAGGTGGCGGAAATTGGAGCTCAACTTGCCGCATTTACAGCAGCGGATGTTGACGGCGATGGCGACCTAGACATCGTGCAAAGTAAGGGGCTCAATGGCGGAATCAGCGTCGGATGGTTTGAGAATCTGAGTGGCAAGACACTTCTAACTGAGCAGCACGTCATTGAGGGTCGCCTTCCGGCTTCGAACGGCTTTTATCATGCAATTCGCACTGCCACTGACATGGATGGTGACGGTGACGTCGATCTTGTCTTGAACGTTGACGTAGGAACTCAATACGAGTTGTGGTGGCGCGAAAATCTGGACGGGAAGGGTGATTTTGCGGCGCAACACTTTATCGCCACGCTTGAGGATATCCCTCATTTCATCCCAAGAGACATGTTTCCTGATTTGGACGGAGACGGAGATAGGGATTTCATCATTAGTGGACTATCTGAGGCTGGCGTATCGAGCAAGGAAATTGAGATCCACTGGTATGAGCACGTTGACGGTCGGGAGGGTTTCGCGCAACATCGAATCCCCACCGGATGGCAGACTCGCCCCGGGACCTATGACACTGTCACGTTTACCACCGTAGATTTGGACATTGACGGCGACTTAGACCTGGTCTGTGTACCTTGGTTGTTTTCCAAGGGGGACAGTGCTGTCTGGTACGAGAATCTCAATGGCAAAGGACAATTCAGGGATGCGCAGATCCTTGCCGCGAACCTAAGCGACGGCGCTGAATTCATTAACGGCGCTGACATGGATGGCGACAACGACCCCGACCTTGTCGTTACCGATAGTCGGTCGCTCAAATGGTATCGGAACCTCGGAGAAGGTCATCTGGATGAAGAGCCGGTCACTATTCTGGACACCACGTGGTTAGCCGGTATACGCGAGCACACGACCGACATCGATAGTGACGGGGACCTTGACGTCGTCGCCACATTTATTGACCAGGATAGTGTGCAGACCAGCGCCTGGTTCGAGAACGTTGGAGGACGAGGTGATTTCAAGAGTACACATATCATTGATTTGCCCGCACAATCGACTTTTACGAACTTCCGGGGAGCCGGCGACTTCGATGGTGATGGTGACGTGGATCTGTTTTACTCGGTGCGATCACAGCCGCTGAGCCCATCACTTCGCCTGGTACGAAAACCGCCTCATCGGTGACTCCAATGATGACGGCGTATTTGACTCAGGTGATCTCGTCACGGTTTTTCAAGCGGGCAAGTATGAAGATGAAATCCCAGACAATGCCAATTTCGACGAGGGTGACTGGGATCAGAGTGGAGATTTTGATTCGGGCGATTTGGTCTTTGCCTTCCAGGCAGGCCACTATGAAACAGCGGCGGCACCGAATCAGAGCGCACTTGCTGCCGCCGTGGACTGGTTGTTTGCGAGGGAGGAGGAACTAAAGAAGTCGTCACCCTATGTGCCATGAACGTGGTCATCGGTAAGGGGCGCCAGCTAATCCGGCGACAGCATCATGTCCAGACAGACGCTGATTCTTGCGATGTTAATCATCTCCTGTTGGGCTAGGTCAGTGCCCGCCATTGTGACTTCTGACGGAGCTGGCAGTCACCGGACAACTCCGGGGCAGGCGGCATTTGGAGTCAACGTCGACGGAGTTGTCCTTGTCGCGGGCGATGTTCCTGGCCCAGGTGGTATTCAGGACCTGATTCCAATCTGCACCGGATCTCTGATTACCGACCGGCATGTCCTGAGCGCCGCCCATTGCTTTGACGAGGACGAGAACGGCAGAATCGACGACTACTTTCGCGACTGGCCGCACGTGGTGGCGTTTGAGATCAAAGACCAAATGACCCGCATGGAATTTGGTCACGACGACATTCTGTTTCCAGATCACTGGTATGGCGAGTCCTGGGCCGACATCGCCGTCATCAAGCTGCAAGAGGACGCGCCGGCCGAGGCGCTTCGCTACGACTTATACGGAGGGGCGAACGAGGTCGGCCAATCCTTTGTGCTGGTCGGCTACGGCGGAACCGGACATGGTTCGACCGGTGAAACCGCGTCCGATACGGTTAAGCGGGCGGGCATGAACCGGTTTGAGGCCGTCTATTATGAGACGGCGCTAGCCTACGACTTCGACAGTGGCCAGGAGGAAAACAACTCGCTGGCGCTGTCTGGCTTTGAGTCCGATCTCGGATTCGGAGCCGACGAGGTGTTCATGGGGTCCGGCGATTCGGGCGGCCCCGCTTTTATCGATGGTGCCATTGCCGGATTAACCTCCTGGCCCGCTCGACTTCCCGAGGCAGATGTAACCGACCTCGTTGATTCGAGTTGGGGCGAAGCTGGCTTTAATACTCGCGCCTCGCAGTTCGTCGACTTTCTACGAGCAGCCACTGAGGCAACGGCTACTTTCGTCGGAATCCCAGGTGACTTCAATGGCAACGGCATTCTGGATGCGAGCGACCTCGACCTGCTGGCAGCGGAGATTCGCTTGCCGACGGGCGACGAGCGTTTCGATGTGAACGGTGACGGCCAGCTTTCTCCGGAGGACAAGAAGACGTGGGTGCACGAGCGGGCTGCAACCTGGTTTGGTGATGCCAATCTCGATGGAGAATTCAACAGCGGCGACTTGGTTGCGGTGTTTCAAGCAGGTCAGTATGAAGACGACCTGCTGATGAACTCGGGATGGGCCGACGGCGACTTTGACGGCGACGGCGAATTCGGCACGAGTGACCTAGTCGCGGCCTTCCAAGACGGCGGCTACGAGCAGGGAAAGCTTGCTGAGGCGAATGCCGTGCCGGAGCCCGCACCGATGCTCATCTTGATGGGCGGACTAATTGGCATTGCCTATTCCCGCCGTCCCTACGGGTGATGATTCCTCGTGCGCCCCTTGGCAGAATGCCCCAGTCAGCAGCGTTGCGTTCCTGCGGAGGTGAGGTCGACCGCCTGCAAATCGGAATTCTTGTTCGGCGCGGAGGGTGGACAAACTTCAGCGGATTGGCTTTTCGTTCTGTGATGTGGGAAGTGGTGTTTTTTGTTGCGCGGGAGGAAAAATGATGATGGGTGCCCGAAACGTGTGGGTCGGGGCTCTACTCATCGGCATCTGGGGTCCGTCGGTGGCCGGTGCTGGGCAAACTAGGGAGCCAGAGAGGGATCACGTTAGGGACTGCCGTTACCTGCCGCCCCTACCGCAATCGTGCCCGACACAAAGAGTCCTACAGGCCCAGCCGACAGTCGACTCGACGACATCTTGCTCGATCTCCCAATTCAGAGCTCCGCCGGGGCAAATCCGGGGCAGTATTGCCAACGTTCCTGCAATCTCACTACAATGCCCGGACAACGCCTGAACGCGGCAAATCGTTTTGATGTAGGTGCTTACAACGCCAAAGCAATCTCTGTACAACACGCCCCCAATTCGGCGAAAGTAGGTTCCAGTCCTACCGGGGGAGCTGAAATACCTGCAAACCCCCGGGGAACCACGTGTTTCCCGGGGTTTTTTGATGCCGGTGGGGCAACAGTTGGGGCAGCTTGCGAGCCGCTTCCGATGGTTTCTGCCCCACCCTTTTCCCCACTCATTTCGTTGGCCTGGGCCACATGTGCAGGCGTCACTGTGAGGCAATGTCGGGCCGCCACCTTGGGAGTATTCCCCAGCCACTCGGTCACCACATGCAGCGGGTAATCGTTGGCCAGTTCCGTCTCCCTGGAAGCCCTTAGGTTGTGGAACAGTCGCGGCCAAGTGGCGACGTTGGCACGTGTCAAGATTCGTTCGAATTGCGTTCGCAGGTTCGCATTTGCCTGGCGATACTGCCTCACAACTGTCAATGGCGGCCAGTGGCTGGTCCAAAATCGCGGTGTGGCTGGCCGAATCCGCGAGTTACCGATCGCGGTTTGATCTTCGAGATTCCCAACTAGGATGGAATGAGTCGTGCGCAGTGAGGAGATGCTGCGGTTTTAGAAAATCGCCTCGCTGCGAAGTTCGCGCTTCGCAACGAGACTTGAACCTTTCGGGATCGCCGTCCCGTTGGGCCCATCTCTTGAAGATCCTCTGTTTTCGGACATTGTTCAAGGCGCACGTTGGCGTCTTGGTCGTCGCATGTGTCTGCTGAAAGATTGCGATCGAGTTTATCGTCCCAATCATCCTCTGAGTCGGTACTGCAGCGAAGCTTGTCGACGGGCGGCAGCTCGTTGGCATCAGTGTGACGCGAATCAGCGATTCCGAGCCAGCGATCGCGGTAAGTCTTGCCGTCGGGCGCAATCTTGCCGCTATCGACGCCGCAAAGCCGACGCTCGAACGACTACGAACAACACGCAGGCCCCCCTGGCTGGTGGCGAGGGCTATTGGGATCTCGCTTCTGGGCAAAAACCTCGTTGCCACCGCCCCGGGTGTTACGAAACGTTTTCAAAAAGCGCTCGTTCGCCGCTGCAGAAGTTTTGCAACGCTCGTTGCCGTCAGGCATTGCAGCGTGTTCTGATTCGCGAACGCCGCTGGCGTTCGCAGTGGCTTGCTGTTGTCCCGCCGAATGAACGACCAGGCGTCTGTCAGTAACTTCTCGTGTGCGCAATATTGGTCACGCCGCCCACACGTCTTATCTTCCACTCAACTTTGCAGCGGAACCTCGCCCAACGGGTTCCATCAGGAGCATGAGAAGAGGCTCTGTTTGTCATGACGGATCGCCACGCCAACTGGAAGCCGGAAGAAGTGCGCGTGATTGCTTTGAAACAACTCAATGAGCGGTTGTCGCGTTATCGACTGAATCCGCCCAAGCAGGATCAGCAGATGGCTCGATCACTGGAGCGTTACGGTCAGATCTCGCCGATCGTGATCTGCTTCCATGAAGACAAATGCGTCGTGATCGATGGCTTCAAACGGTTACGCGCCGTGCGCACGCTAAAAGGCTTTAACGAGCTGAATGCGCGTCGCATGGACGTCGATGAACAAAGCGCCAAGGCGGCCATCTATCAGCTGAACCGCGTGGGTGCGCGTCCCGCCGAACTGGAAGAAGCTTGGATCGTGCACGCGCTGGTGGCTTGCCAACCATGCCGACGTACGCAAGCATCGTACGACCCAGAAACGTCCGCTTGATGCGCACGAGGAAGAACAGCCACACCTGCTGCCGTTGCCTGCGCACCACTATGACACGGCACGCGTCGTGTATCGCGTGGTGAGCAGTGAGGGCACGATCGTCTACGGCAACAATGACTATTCGGTTCCGTGGCAGTTGATCGGCAAGCTGTTACCGGTGCGCGTCACCGAAGACGATCTGTTGGCTTACGATCCGTATCTCAAACAAGTGGCTTGTCATCCGTTAATTCGTGATCGGACCGGTGCTCAACAGATCGATCCTGCGCACCGACCGCCCGAACATCACACGGCGCAAGTCGAAGAGTTGCGTATTCGGTTCGCGCAGCTGGGCGACGTTGCCAGCCGTTTTCTGGAAGGCCTGCTCGCCAAACATCGCTCCGGCAAACATCAAGCGAAACGCGTCCTGACGTTACTGACCTGCTATCGAACAGCCGATCTGCTGACCGCTATGGAGCGAGCGGTCCGTTACCACGCTTACTCGTACACATCACTCGAACGGATCTTGGCGATTCAAGCTACTCCGAAACCGGGTTGGCAAGAGTTGACCGACAGCGAACAAGAAACACTGCGGCGGCTAACCGATCACGATTCCATCGGGCCGCGGCCCAGCACCGACTATCAGTATCTGCTCTCCTTCGACGAAGACCAACCGAATGCCGACGAAACCGACCAGCGAGAAAGCGATTCGCCAGAGAATTCAGGCGCACCTGACGACACTCAAGATCCCGATGACGGACGAGCAACTGGATGAAGTGCTCCACGAAGCGGCCCGCACGAAACCCGCTTATCTGCAGCTCATTGAACACTTCTTGGCCAAGCCTGCGATCGAGCGACAACAGCGCAGCGTCCAGCGGCGACTTCAGCGCGCCAACTTCCGAGACCCGGGAACGCTCGAATCCTTCGATTGGAAGTTCAATGCGAAGACCATCGATCCAGCACCGTTCCGGGAACTCGCTACGGGTGACTTCGTTCGTCGCAAAGAGCACGTCGCGTTCGTGGGGAAAAGCGGCCTGGGGAAGAGTCACCTAATTCAAGGGATCGGGCGTTCTTGCTGCGCTCATGGCTACCGCGTGCGTTATACAACCAGTGCACACCTGCTGGAAGAGCTAACCGCAGCATCGGGCGATCGAACGTTGACCAGCCGCGTGCGTCACTATGGCCGTTTTGACTTACTCATCATCGACGAGTTCGGCTTCGACAAGCTGGAACGCATGGAGTATCCCGAGTCACCGAGTCTACTCTACAAGGTCATCGACCATCGAAACCGTCGCGGCTCAACGGCCTTGGTGACCAACATCGACTTCCACGACTGGACCGACTACTTGGGCGATCCACCGATGGCCATGGCGCTGTTGGACCGAGTGGTTGACGGCGCGATCATTCAACGCTTTGAAGGCAAGTCGTATCGAGCGCATCTGGCCGAGCTCAAGAACAAACAGCGAAAAGCTGCGGCAACCAGCGCAACGTCGACGAAGTCATCCGATGCGACTTGACTATCGAGCGATTCGTAGTCGAATCTCAATCGCTGACGTGCTTGAGCTAATCGGCTACTCACCCAGTTCGGTTCGCGGTGACCAAGCTCGCGGCCCGTGCCCCTTCTGCAGCACCAAAGCCAGGCACGCATCACGCTGCTTCTCGGTCGACTTCCGACGCAACCTCTTCCAATGCTTCCACTGCCGCGCCGCCGGTAATCCGCTCGACCTCTGGATGCATCTCACCGGACAGCCGATCCGTCAAGCAACGCTCGACCTCTGCCAACGGCTCGCCATCGACTCCGTCCAGCTCAAGAATCCGCAACCACCGAATCGTCGCTGAACGGCCAAGAATTACGCAACTGCCGGACCGGCCACAACGCGAAAGTGGTACGCGCGTCGGCCTCGATCGACAGTTCGATGTGAGCGTTTGAGCACATTGTTATGTGCGACTTAGTCAAACCGCTTTTCCGTACCGACTTGCTTCTTGTAGTCGACAGCAAGAGCTATAGGATGAACCGCGAGTGTTGGGGGACGTGCCGCGCAGGTCAGCAAACATTTGAGGAGAGCTAGAGATGATGATTTGCAGAACGATGAGTTTCTCGCTGGTAGTCGGTATGGTCGTCTTACTGGGTTTTGTTTTCGGTATCCCCGATTCGTCCCAGGGCCAGACAATTTTGGTCGACAACTTCGACGACGGTGACGACAACGGATGGTTTCGCCGTCCTTTGCTTCCGGAACCCTTGGAAGGAATATTCGATGCCTCGTCCCTTGCCTACAACATACGGACAAGTGGACCATTACCAGACGTAGACGGCGCAGTTCCTTTCAATTTCATGATATCGTCGTGGGAGACTACGGATCCCTTGTTCCGGGACAATGGAGTTTTGCGAAGTAAGATTCGTGTCGATGCCGAAGGGAACAAAGCAGCCCTATATCTGCGTGGTGAGGACCCGAATCCGTCTCCGTATGAATTTAGCGCTGACGCTGGTGACGGCGTCTTTCGCATCAGTGGGGATTTTCGGGAATTAGCCAAGATCTCGCCTGGAATTGTGCCCCCCTTTGGAGTCGGAGAAGATTGGTTCATGGAAGCCGGCGCAGTGGGAAATCAGCTTACGCTCAAAGTTTGGCCAGCTGATGACCCGGAACCTGCAGCGCCGCAACTGCAGATCACAGATTCGCTTGTGAGCAAGGGCACTTTTGGAGTTGGAGCGTATACGTTGCAGCCAGGTACGATAGTCGATGCGACTTTTGACGACATTTATTGGACAGTGCCAGAACCCTCCTCGTCTATCATAGTTGTTTTATGCATGATCGGCGTTGTGTCGGCCAGAAGGAGAACGAGAACAGCCTAACTGGCGGAGCAAACTGTGCCAAAATTGGTCGTTAGTTGAGGCAAATCAGAAATCAAACGGCGGGCGGACGACTTTTCGGGACACCCGCCGCGCGTTCGCAAGCACCAGCAAAATCGCCGTCGAAGTTCGCTTCGGAAGACTGCAAACAATGGGCCTGGCCATGCTACGCAGGCTGCTTGCAGACGTTCTATCCGTTCGAGCTCTCACGGCGCATGGTACCTGCAAGAAGCAACAAACCGGCAGTGAGCATTAACGCGCAGCTTGGCTCAGGCACCAAAACAATCGATGCGGTCGGCTCCCGTTGAAAATTCCACTCGATCGAACTTCCCTTGGATGTCGTTTGTTGTGAAAGAGAATGTAGCGACGAATCCAGCCGACGTAAGCTTTGCTCGTTTTTGGTGACATGTGTCGAACCTGGATCGCCTGACGGACTTGATCAAGCAGTTTCGGCTTCGTCATTCATCGCTCCCTCGGCCAGTTGTTCTCAGATGTCAGTATACTAATGGATACACACTCGCCAAAAAGGGCGATGAAACCGCTATGCATTCCGCTAGCGCGATTTCAGACTCCGGAGCGCGAGGCGAGGCACGAACCAAAACGCACCAGGGCGTGTCCTTAGCACGAAAGCGGGGCACCGTAACCTGCGGAGTGAAAAAGCAGGTACTGCTCGAACCCCAGGGCCGACCTCGAAACCACCCTGTCACCTACTGCATCCTCGAGTGTATCCGCGGCATCAGCGTACAACCGATCCACGCCCGAGCCGCCATCGAGGGTATCATCCCCTCGCCCACCGATGAGCGTATCCTTTCCCGCTCCGCCTTGGAGCCTGTCACCGCCACTTCCGCCGCGGAGCTCATCATCGCCTTTACCACCCCGAAGGACATCAAACCCTTCCCGGCCCAAAAGAAGATCCGCTCCCGCTTCGCCAAACAGCCTGTCAGCGGCTTTGCCACCAATCAGCGTGTCGTTTCCATCTTCGCCGTGCACCTCGCTCGGTAGGTCACTGTCGTTTGAAAAGTAATCGTCCCCAGCTCCAAGAAACGCGGCCACTCGAAGTATCTCAGACCAGCGAAAGCGATGCTCAACTCCGTTGGCGGTTATCACATAAGCTTCTCTTCCTTCTTGGCCAATCGTTACAGAATCGTTTCCTCCAGCGATTGTGATTCGAAGTGTCCCGCCATCAGGAAACACTGGCGGGGGCGGTGGTGGTGGACCTGGCGGAAGTGGCGTCAACCCGACTCTAGGCGCCCAGACGGTCTAAAAGCAAACCCGGACGACACCGGATTGCTCAGGACGTCGTGACGAGAGATGCGACAGGGCACGCACGGGCGAGACGCCAGGTGCAACCGGGCGTTTGGGACCTGACGCCTTTTCCCAACCCTAAGTCTTGGCCGTGCCAAAGCCTAGTCGTCCGCCGCCCGCCGCACGGGCCGCAGGAAGCTGCCGGTCACCTTGGCGCCCATGGTCTGGACGAACCGCGCCGCGGCAGGGAACAGAGGTTTTCCTTTCTTCAGCACCACCCCGTAGGCGCGCTTCGAAAACCAGCGGCTGACCGACATCGTCCACAGGTCGTCCGCCTGTGAGAGGCAATGACTCATCACGATCGAGATGCCCAGACCCAACTGGACGTACTTCTTGATGACGTCGTAACCTCCCACCTCCAGTTTCACGTCGTAGTCGAGCGAGTGTTCGGTAAAGACGTTTTCGACGAAGCGATAGGTACTTTGATTCTGGGGAGGCAGAATCAAAGGGTATTTGCAGATGTCCTTCAGCGAGATTCGCTTGCGCTGCGCCAGGGGATGATCGAGGCAGGTGATCAGCATCGGCTCGTAGCTGAACAGCGGCTGATAGACGATGTCGGTCGGTGCATCCAGCATGGGCCCCACGGCAAAGTCGACCTCGCCGCTGCGCAGAGCCACCAACCCTGCCTTGCCCGTCACGTTGTGCAACCGCAGGTCGACGCCCGGATACGCCCGCGTGTACTGCTCGACAAACGGCGGCAGGATGTACTGGATCGTCGAACCTCCGGCGGCGATATTCACCGTGCCGCGGTCCTCGGATTCCCGCAGGCTGGCGAACGTGTCGCCCAACCGGTCGATCCCGTCGACCAGTGGCCGAGCGATCTCCAGGAGGTGCTGGCCGTCCAGCGTAAGCGAGATTCGCGGCCCCTTGCGTTCGAACAGCTCGGCGTCCAATTCACGTTCCAGGGCCTTGATCTGAAGCGACACCGAGGGCTGGCTCAGGAACATCTTCTCGGCTGCTTTCGACATGCTTCCGGTCTGAGCGGCGTAGCAGAATCCGCGCAGTTGCTGGAAGCGGTTTTGCTTGTAGGCGGCGGACGACAACGCCATCGCGGGGTCTCCCTGAAGATAAGTTCATTCAATACTAAATCGTGTCACCATTGAATTATATCATTAGTGTAGTCAATTATTAAGATTGATATTTATTAGTTTTACCAATAATGCGTCGGTCGCTATGCTTGGGGTATCACTTCTCGCGAGCCTGGAGCGAGCGGCCCGGGGCGAAATCGGCCGGTTGCTGGTTGAGGCTTGCCGCCTTGCTCGCTTCTTTTTTTCGGAGGATCGATCCCCGTGATGACGACCAGTACCATGCAGCCGCTCAATCCCGAAACTCTCAGCAGCCTCGCGTCCGAGGGGATTGAACTCAGGGCCCCCGTCCAGGAAGAGTTTGCGGCCATCCTGACGCCTGCCGCGCTGCGGTTCGTTGCGAACTTGCAACGCCTGTTCCAGGCGCGTCGTCATCGCTTGCTGACCGCCCGCCGCGAGCGTCAGCAGTGGCTGGATCAGGGAGGAATGCCCGACTTTCTGCCCGAGACGCAAGAGATCCGCGAGAGTGACTGGCAGATCGCGCCGATCCCGGCGGATCTGCAGGATCGTCGCGTCGAGATCACCGGTCCGGTGGATCGCAAGATGGTGATCAACGCACTCAATTCCGGGGCCAACTGCTACATGGCGGACTTCGAAGATTCGCATTCGCCCACCTGGGAGGCGACCATTCAGGGCCAGCTCAATCTTCGCGACGCGATCGACGGCACGATCGCATACGTCAATCCCGACAACGGAAAGTTCTATTCGCTCGACCCGAAGGTAGCCACGCTGATCGTTCGGCCTCGGGGATGGCATCTGGAGGAGCGGAATTTGCGGGTCGACGGCCGCCCCGTCTCCGCCGCCTTGTTCGACTTTGGATTGTTCTTTTATCACAATGCCCAGCGGCTCGTCTTTAAGGGCAAACGTCCTTACTTCTACTTGCCCAAACTGGAAAGCTACCTGGAGGCGCGGCTGTGGAACGACGTCTTCGTGCGGGCGCAGCGTGATCGCGGCATCCCCCAGGGCACGATTCGGGCGACCGTTCTGATTGAGACGATTACGGCCGCGTTCGAAATGGACGAGATCCTGTATGAGCTGCGCGATCATGCGGCGGGCCTGAATTGCGGTCGCTGGGACTACATCTTCAGTTTCATCAAGCGCTTCCGCAGCCGCCCGGAGATGGTCTTGCCGGACCGAGGCCAGGTCACGATGGACACGCATTTCCTGCACTCCTACTCGCTGCTGGCGATCAAGACCTGCCACCGCCGCGGCGCCAGCGCGATCGGAGGCATGGCCGCTCAGATTCCCATCAAAGAGGATCCCGTCGCCAAC
The DNA here is from genome assembly GCA_963826795.1 of uncultured Planctomycetales bacterium. GTDB lineage: Bacteria > Planctomycetota > Planctomycetia > Pirellulales > Pirellulaceae > CAWGYT01. The sequence goes on from CAWGYT010000004.1 coordinate 864,764, forward strand.
CGGCAGGCGCTCGAAAAGGTTCGCGCCGACAAGCATCGCGAAGCAACCGATGGCCACGACGGGACCTGGGTCGCTCACCCCGGTCTGGTCGAACTGGCGAAAGCGGAGTTCGACGCCGTGTTCACGACCCCCAACCAAATCGAGCGGCAACGGGATGACGTCCACGTCACTGCGGAGGATCTGTTGGAGGTCCCGCGTGGGACGATTACCGAAGCGGGGCTGCGGCTGAACATTCGCGTGGGTGTCCAATACATGGAAGCCTGGCTCGGCGGCAACGGATGCGTCCCGCTGTATCACCTGATGGAGGATGCCGCGACCGCCGAGATCTCTCGGACACAGGTCTGGCAATGGCTGCACAACCAGGCGCGCCTGGACGATGGACGGACCCTCACGCGGGACCTGTTCCGCACCGTCTTCGCCGAAGAAATGCAGCGAATCCGAACCGAAGTCGGGGCGACGCGCTTCGAACAAGGCAAGTTCGACCTGGCCGCCAAGCTGTTCCAAGAGATCATCGAGGAAGATCAATTGGAAGACTTCCTGACCCTGATTGCCTATCCCTACTTGGATTGACCGCGACGCCCTTCCGGTGCACCTGCCCCAAACGAAGTCGTCCGTTTTCCACGCCGCCGGCCAGTCGCACCTGGGGGCCGGCAGACGGGCTGACTTCGCGCCGGCTACAGGCAAAGCAGGTAGGCCACCAAGTCGTCCTTTTCCTCGGCGCTGAGCTTCAGCTCGAGCACCAAATTGAAGAATTCGACCGTGTCCTGCAAGCTGGGGCAGCACCGTCGTGCAGGTAGGGCGGCGAGTCCTTGATGCCGCGGAGCGGAAACGTTTTGATCGGGCCTTCCGGTCGGCCCACGTAGAAACGTTCGACCTGCAAGTCGTGCATGTAATCGTCCACGAAGGCGGGACCGTAGTGGCACTTGGCACATTGCGCCTTGCCATGGAAGATCGCCTCCCCGCGAAGTTCGGCATCGCTCGCCCGCTCGGGAATCAATCGCATCAACGGGCCCAGCTTCGGAGATGGCGGGTAGTCAATGATCGAATTGAAATCACCCATCCGATTCGTCACTTCACGCTTCACTGCGCGAGGGCCGATTGCCTGTTGCATCCCCGGGTCGCCGTCGAAGTACTCCTCCACTTCCGCAAAGTGGTCCATGCTGCGTATCGACCGCTTGGACGAGAGCTGCATCAAATTGAAGTTGCCACGCATCGAAGGCGTGTCCGTCCGCAATCGCGCCATGTTGGGCCGCGAGTCGGGACCCAACTCGAAAGCCCCGTTGGTGTGCCCATTGACGTGGCAGTCAAAGCAAGCGACGCCTTTCGACGCTTTTTCGGTGATCCGGTGATCCGTGTGATTGAACCAGGTTGTGGGCGACGGCCGCAACAGTTCTTTCAGGCCTTCCATTTGTTCCGGAGTCAGCAGGCCGTCGAAGATCTCGTAATAGTTGTCGAGCGTGACTTCGCGTCCGTTGGTCACGTCCCCTAATTCTTTGTGAGTCGTAAGAAATAACGGGGGAGGGAATTCAGGAAGATACGTGTCCGGAAAATCCATGTCCACGTCGATCCGCTCGTGCTCCGGATGCGCGGCGATCCATTGCCGCGGAAACACCATGTGCGCCACCGATTGCAGGGGATGCGCCAAAGGCTTGTAGGGAAACAGGTCCCGCTCGCGAATCACCTCGGGCAGCAAATCCGCCAAGGCCTCAAAGGACGCGACGTCGGACGACAGACGCGCCACTGGACCCTGCATGATCGGCTTGCCGCCGGACATGAATTGCCCGGGCATCGGCTGCCCCGAGAAATCAAAGCGACCGTCCATGTACTCCCGTACGTCCTGCATCAAGCTCGGCTTCTGCTTTCGATGGAATGACAGCCATTGCTCGAATCTCATCGGAAGAATGGGCGAGTTGAAGGACGAGACACCGCGTCCGTAGTATCGCCACAAATCAAACGGAGTCCGCATGCCTTTGGAGATCGTGGGGTACAGCGTCAACTCATCGGTCGAGGCGCTCGTCGCACGATTCGGCGGTCGGTCCAAGGGACGATCGTTCGTCGAGTTGGTCGTCGACAACGACAAACTGGCGGTCGCGACGCTGGCCAGCGTGGAACGCAAATCGCCCGAGTGCGACTCGGTCGCCGCGCGACGGCTCGCCGCCGGAACGCGGCTCAAATCGGTGCCGCGGTACCGAGCGTACGTGGCATTGATCCCGATGCCGAGCCCGATTAGGGAGACGGCAAGAACCGACTTGCCGAAATAGACTTTGCTTCGCTCGCTCATACCACGCCTCGTTCAGCTAATAATCACGGTTTGAGATTTCGGAGTTGATTTGACATACGGCCACAGGACGGTCCACCCGGCAGCGATAAAGACCAGATTCTTGAGGATGTACTGACCCTCGAGAGTGGGCGCCAACGGGGAAATCTTGAACGTGAACTCGGGCAACAACAGCAAGGGCAGCAAGGTGCCCAGCATGTGAATTAAAAACAGAAAGAAGACCCACCGCATGCACACATTGAAGAGGAAACCCAAGCCGATGGCACATTCGAACACCGCCAAGCAGCGGAGCGCCGTCGCCGCATCCAGCCCATGCAGTGAGAGTCGCATGATCGTCTGCCCGGCCAAGAGCTCGGCGGGACTGAGGTCGGGAAAGAACTTGAGGAAGCCGAAATGAAAATAAATCAGGCCTAGCGCCAGGCGAAGGAAGTGAGGCGGCAAAGCGGCGGGGGCGTTTGGGTCCGACATGGTCTTTCCTTCTCAACGAGTCACCGGCCTGAGCTTCGTGCGGTGGGTCATGCCCCGCCGGATCCATGGGTCAACAACCGTGAGCATCGATCGCGTTCCCGCGCCTTCACTCGCCGCCGACCCTCGTCCGACCCACGATCTGAACGCGATCCCGAATGGGGCCCCGATTGGGGGCAGTGCCAAAGGCAGGTCAGCCGCTGATTCCGCCCTTCGCAAGCTCCGTGATTATGAACCCTTCGAGGGGGGTTGTCTGTCAGCGCCGGCGGCAAGTTCTTGTAGCCGTTTTACGACAAACTCGCGACAAACTCGCGATAACCTGGCAATAACGACCGCCGTAACCGGGTGGTCGCCAAAAGACTTTGAGCGAGTCCTCGCGAGCCGAAGGCCGCCCGACCTTTCGCGTGGCGAAGGCAGGCCACCACCCGCCCGACCTTTCGCGTGGCGAAGGCAGGCCACCACCCGCCCGGTGCGGGTGGAGCCCTGATTTGCCGGCTAACACAACGCCCCCACCACAACGCCCCCACCACAACGCCGCGGTCGAGCCCAAGACGTGTTACCCAGCGGTACGTGCCGAGACCGCAACCAACCGGGGCCGACCGCCGCGCCTTGTCTCTGGCAGCGGGCCTGCGGTGGCTGGCGCGATGGAAGCCTGCGCCGCCAATCATCGCACTCTCGCCCGCACAAGGCGGGCGGAGAGTGGTTGTTTGTCGACCGCACCGCTTAGCCCACCAGTCATGGCTCCACCCGCACAGGGCGGGCGGTGGCCGAATGGTCGCCTCCGTGAGAAGCGAGTTCACCGGCCGCGGCAACAGCACTTATCCGCGCCTCATCGCTGCTCAATCGCCCCGAATTCAGCCCACGAACCTGGCGATAACCTGGCGACGACTTCGGCCGACTCGCGGGAAGTGTCGCAGCGCGTCAGCCGACGACGCGGTGTTCGAGCGCAAAGCGAATCAGTTCGGCGGTGCTGCCCAGATTTAACTTTTCCATGACTCGGGCCCGATACGTCGAAGCGGTGCTGGTGCTGATTTTCATTTGTCGCGCATTTCCTGCAGCGTCAGGCCGGACGCGAGAATCCGCAGCACGTCGAACTCGCGCTGGGACAATGCGTCCAGGCCGACTCGTTCACGTTTGGGTCGGCGGAGGTGTCGCAGGACTTCCTGCGAGACGCGGGGCGAGACATAAATCTGGCCCCGGTGGACCGCCTTGATCGCTTCGACCAGTTCGTCGACCGCCGCCGACTTGATCAAGTAGCCGTGGGCGCCGCTTTCGAGTACTCGGATCGCGTAGTGGATGTTTTCGTGGACTGTCAGGACCAGAATTTTGACACCCTGACTTCGACGCTGCAGGGCGTCAATGACGGCGGGTGCGTCCAGGTTCGGCATCGAATAGTCCAGGACCAGACAATCGGGCCGGGTCGTCTCGACGTTGCGGAGCACTTCCAGGCCGTCGGATGCCTGCCCCACCACGCGGATCGAACCGCTGTCCTCCAGGATTCGCGCGAGGGCCTCGCGAACCATGGAGTGGTCGTCTGCCAACACGACTCGAATTCGGTGCTCGCTGAGGGTCATCGTCGCGTTTCTTTCATCTTGACGGACTCCACCGGCTCTCCATCCAGCAGTGGAATGCGGACCTCGACACAGGTCCCCTCGCCCGGTTTTGCATCGAGTTCGAAGCGGCCACCCAGCAATTCGGTTCGTTCCCGCATGCCCAAGATTCCCAATCGCGACGCGTCGCGTCGGGGCGGGTCGAAGCCGACGCCTTCATCCCGAATTGTCATCCGCAGCTGATCCGCTTCCACGTAAAGCGCGAGGTCCACGCGTGGTGCGCGGGCGTGCTTCGCGACATTTGTCAGGGCTTCCTGGAGGATCCGGTAGACATTTTCGCCGACTCGCGGCGAAATACGTGCCTCTTCCAGCTGAATCGTCGACTCCACGTCAATTCCGGAGCGTTTCTGAAAATCTTCCACCAGGGACTCGACGGCGTCCAGCAAGCCCAGATCGTCGAGCACCGACGGACGCACGCGGAAGGCGATTTCGTGGAGGCTGCCCAGCAAGTGCTGTGTCTCGCCGATGGCGTGTTGAAGCAGTGCCTGAGCTCGGTCGGGATCCGGTTGCCGCGCGGCCGATTGAAGATCCAGACTGATCGCCGTCACTTGTTGGCCCAATTCGTCGTGCAAGTCGCGCGAGATCCGGCGTCGCTCGGCCTCTTGCGCCGTCAGCAGTTGATTCGACAGAGTCCGCAGCCGCGCTTCGGACGCCGCGATCTGGTCGGCCTGAATCTTGCGGACTGAGATCGAGCGGGCCCAGTACCAAATCAGCGGGACGAGGAAGACCATGGCGCCGGCATAGATGAGCAGGAGTCGCTTCAGGAGCGTCGCCGAGACGAGCCCTTGCAAGTTGGCAGGGATATATCCGACGAGCACCAAAGGAGCGGGACCCGGGTCCGGCAGTGGGTCGATGCCGTCCACCGATCCCTTGGCCGATCCGTCCATGAGCGGAGCGTGAGGTTCGGCCAGCGAAACGCGTCGGAAGGTGAAGATGCCTTGCGATGTGGAGAATTGGCCCTCCGATCGCTTCGCCATTCGCTGCCAGGCGATCGGGAATTGTTTCGGGAAATTGCGCTCGTGACCCAGTAGCCATCCCCAGGCGTCGGCGGGTGAGGGCCCACAAATGTATTCCCCCTGGGAGTTGACCAACAACGTGGAACCGGGCAGCGAGAGCTCGTTGAATCGATCCAGCAGATAATCGCCCGAATAATTCAGCGTCAACAGCCCGCGTCGGGCACCCTCACGATCCGCAGCTGGCGTGACGAACCGCACCACGGGTTTGAGCGGCCTTTGGATTTGACCGTGCTCCACATTCAGATCGAACTGCGAAACAAAGACTTCGCCCACCTTCAGCCTCAAGGCCTCCTGATAGTAGTAACGATCGGCCTTCACCTGAAGTTCTTCCGGAGAAATCACGCTCGCGTGGCCATCTCGAAAGTCGACACGAATGACTTCTTTCCCGGTGGTATCCAGGCAGCGAATCTGGTCGTAGACGGTTCGGTGGATCGCAAAACGCACGTACTCGCGTTCAAGTTCCTGACGCGCCGTGACGTCGCCCGAGAGGAACCGCGCCAGTAATTCCTGCTGGGCCAAGTAGAGGACGTCGGATCGGACGGCCTGACTCTCGCGTTTCAGAAACTCGAATTCCTGGTCGACCCGTTGCTGTCCCTGTTGCGCCAACAACGACCGCTCGTGTTCCCGTTCCTGCCGATAGAGCATCAGCACCACGATACCCAGCGAACTCGCCACCGCGACCGTCAGCAAGAGCAGACGCCCCAAGACCGTCCGGGTGAAGTTCGAGAGCGGATGGGTGTCGGAATCGCGATTCACGAAGGGTGTGACCAGCTAAGCGAGAGAGGGCGAGCGACGCAAGTCGAACTCCCATTATATCCTGACGCGAGCCAATCCCATCCGCAAACACCGCGCCGCCCACCCCTCGCGGTCCTTCCTCGGTGCCCCGGTGCCTCGGTGCCTCGGTGCCTCGGTGCCTCGGTGCCTCGGTGGTCGATCCCACCGGCGGAATCCGAACCGACGAGCCCTAACCGCGGCGACTGATCAGCAGCAGGGGAGTGGCCGTCGTGGTGGCCACTTTGTGGGCGAAGGTACCGAACGACTTCCGGCCGCGGCCCAGCCGTTGGCTGCCTAGGATCGCCAGGTCGCAGGAGGCGGCCTGGGCGGCGACCGTGGCGGCCGAATTGTCACTCGGTATTACCAACGTCTGAGACACGCCTGGCCAGATGTCGTGCGCGGCCTGCCGCAGCCGGTCGTCTGCCCGTTTCAGGTCGGCCGAGCTCGATTCAATCGGGACGACGCGCAGAAACGTGATCTCGCGAGGCTGCATCCGCGCGAGGCTGGCCAGCAGCCGCGCCAGCACGTGGTCGTGCACACCGCTGCCGGCGAGGGGCACCAGGATGCGCCGCACCCCAGCAAGATCCCATCCCTTGGGCGCCCGCAATACGACGATGTCGCAGCGGACTTTGTTCAGCGTGGCATCGATCGGCAGACGGTAATCATCCGACAGGTGACTCAGCCCCAGCAGCACGCTCTCGCATCGATGCGCGTCCGCGACGCGCGCGATCTCGGGCCAGGGCTCGGGCGCGATCGTCGCCAGCGAATCGGGAAACAGCCCCGCTTCGACCGACGCCATGATCGCTTCCCCCAAAACTTGTTGGCTTCGGGTTAGCGGCGTCAAATCGTGCTCGGGTCGCCAATGTCGCGGGGCGACGATCACCGACAGCAACAGGACCCGGCCGACCTCCGGCGGTGCCAGCGCGTGGGCGACTGCCACCAGCCCCCGCGCGTTGTCGGGATTCGCCAACGGGACCAGGACCAAGGGACTGCGGGCGCGCAGCTGCACCAGCTCGGGGTCGAGAGCTGTCGACGAAACGTCGGCTAACTGCGCACGGCGGGCAAACAGCGCCAGAAACATGATCCCGCCCGCGACCAGCCAGACCAATGCAATCAAACCGGCGGTGGGGACGGCAATTCCTTGGTAGACCGCCAGCGAGAGACAGGCGGCGCCGCCCGAAATCGGGATCAAGGGGAACCACGGTGTTCGGAAAGGCGGCGGCCGGTCCCGCGTCCTTTGTCGCACCAGAATTGCGATCCAATGCGCCAGCGCGAACGTGATCAGAAAAATCAGGCTCGAAGCGGCCCCGGCCGCAAAGACATCGGGCACCACGAGCAGAATCAGCACGACGATCAACGCCGTGATGGCAACCGCCGTGGCCGGCGTCTTTCGGATCGGATCGACACGGGCCAACCGGGCCGGCAGGGTCCGATCACGCGACATCGCCATCGCCACGCGGGATGCCGCGAACAAGTTGGCCTGCAAGGCGGACAGCATCGACAACATCGCCGCGACGATGACCAGCCAATAGCCAAATCGGCCCAAATAGTTCTGGGCCGCAAGTGCGACGATCGTTTCCGGAAACTCCCGGCTCAAGGTGGTGATCGATTCGCCCGGACCGACGCCCACCGTCGCGATCACGAACAGCAGCGAAAGGTAGATGACCAGGGCCAGGCCCAGACTGATCAGCATCGCCCGCGGAATCGTGCGTTCCGGCGTCTGAACCTCGCCCGCGACGGCCGCGATCAGATCGAATCCCTGCAATGCAATGAACGTGAAACCCATCGCTTGCAGCAATCCGCCAGGGCCGGCCGCAAAGAACGGTCGCAGCGCCTGCCCGACACTCGCCGGAGTCTGGCCGACCAAGGCCCACAGGCCTCCGAGAATCAGGATGGCAAAGACGGCCAGCTTGCCAATGTTTGTCCAAGCGCCCCGCCCTGCGCACTTTGAATCAGACTCACCGCATAAACGGCCGCGGCCATCGCCGCGATACCGGCAATCGACCACCTCGACGCGAGCCACGTCGGAGGCGAGCCGCCGAGCTGCCGCCAGATGTCTTGGGCGGCCACCACCGCAAACTGCGCAAATCCCATCGCGTACAAGACGGCGGCGACGATCGATGCAAACCAGACCACCCAGCCGACCGTGAACGCGGTTTCGACCGAAAGCACTTTCTTCGCGAACAAATAGGTCCCGCCCGACTCGGGAAATCTGGACGAGACCTCCGCAAAACTCAACGCCGTCAGGACCGCCACGACGCCGTTGAGGGCAAAGGCGACAATCGCGCTGGGCCCCGTTGTGCCAAACGCCGCGCCCGCCAGCGCCAGGATGCCGCCCCCGACGATCGCGCCGACTCCGACGCCCGTCGTCGCGGCCAAGCCAAGGTGCCGATCCGTTTCAGTTGCCATGGTCCGTCACGCTGCTCAGTCCCTTTCCAGTTCCGAAGGCGTCGCCGTCGCCGTCGCACCGATGCCCTCAATCAGAGCCAAACGACTGGCCCAAACGAAGGGTTTGCGTCAGGTTTTGTGTTCGTTTTCGATCCAATTTGCACGCATCGCCTCGTGGGCGAGCGACCGCCGGTGCCGGACAAGACGAACTTTACGAAAATTATTGCGAATTTCTTGTCTTTCCTGCCGGGCGTTGTTAATCTCAGGTCTTGGGAAGTACGCGTTCGACGTTGTAACGAAAGCAGGGTTGCTAATTCAACGACACTTTTCTGAACTTCTTGGAAAGGCACGCTAGTGACGCGGATGCTGCGGTTTGGCTTGTAACCACGAGTCTCGTCGTTGATGCTCAATTAGCTTTCTGGGCCTTTGGACTGATCGGCTTCGTCGATCAGCGGAGTATTTCAGAGCGTCCCGCACGTATCGGGGGTCTCTGCGAATCCAGCAAGCGTCATCGCCTTGTGCTCTCAATCCATAAATCACTTCAATGTCGTTTCCGACGATCCGTTTTTTCTATAGGTGGAATAATGAAAACGAATGTCCGACCCCCGATCTTTGCACCGCTCGCCGTGGTGGCTTTGGCGTGTGCCGTGGGCAACGCCGCTTTTATCGAAGACTTTGACGGTTCTTCGGCCATTCCGTTCACGCTCACGTCCTCCAGTGGCACACCGCCGTCAATTGTGAACGCGGGCGGGGCGACTGGCAATTTCGCGCGGATCACGAATCTGGACGGAAGCAACAACAACTCGATCGCCTTCGACGAAGACCCCAGCACGACCGGCCCGGCCCCCTTCGGTTTGAAGTTCAACTTCGACTTCCGGATGTCGGGCGACGCCGCCAACGCGGCCGCCGGTGGCTGCTGCGACTCCGCGGCCGACGGAATGGGGATTGGCATGTTTGCCACGGCGATTTACGGCGCGGCCGGGGGAGCGAATCCCGCGACCATGGGGCAGGGCTCTGACATTTGGGAACGGCCCGCCTTCAATGGCGCCTTCACCGTGGGTCTGGACATTTTCCAGAACATTGATGTGGTCTCGCTGAACTACGACGGCGTGCAGATTGCCGAGGCCGACGTTCAGCCCTTCCTCAACCTGAACAACGACAAGCTGAACCGCGCCGTCGTGACGTTGACTCCTGCGGGCAGCGACGCGACCGCCTCGATGCTCATCATCGAAGATGTCAATGCGGCGACGACGTTCCATACGATTTTCACGGACGTCACGATCCCCGGGTTGGACCTGGCGAACCTGCCTGATTACCGGATCATTGCTGGCGGCCGCACGGGCGGGGCCTTTGTCGCTGGCGACCTGGACAACATTTTCCTCGCGGCCAATCCCGTGCCGGAGCCGGCATCGGTCGCGCTGCTCGGTTTGGGTGCCGCGCTGCTGCTCGGCCTGCGTCGCGGACGTCAATAGTGGTTTTCGGGGTCGAGGTGCACGGCCCGCGTCGACCGCTGTGTGAAGTGTATGGTTAGCGAGAGGGAGGATGCGAAAGTGTCCTCCCTCTTTCGATTTCAGGTCGGCGTTGGTTCCATGTCATCCGAGCCGCGACCGGATCCGTGCGTCGAGGGCTCGGGCCCTTGTGTCGACATTCGGCATCCATTAGATTGCGACAAGCCGGCCGTGAGGATGCGGCCTAGGCTGGCAGCAGGTGCGGCTCAGCAGTAGCTTCGCCGTCCCGAGTTGTGTTTGTCGATGCGGGGCAGCCTGGGAGTCAGGTTTCCGTTTCACGAGTCAACCGATGTCGCGAGACACCTGCGGGTGTCTCGCGACATCGGTTTTTTCATACGTGCTGGAAAGGTCTTCCCGATCAGGATCTTCTAAGGCGAAACAGCATGGGGATCTCTAACTGGCTGAGCCAACTATTTTCAAGTCGGGGCAAGGCGTTGTCGCTGTACCGTCGCGGAATGGTCCGGGCCAAGCAGCAGGATCACGACGGCGCGATCGTGAACTACTCCGCCGCCATCGACCTGCCGAATTCGCCCGCCGACGTCCGAGCGATGGCGCTCTTTAATCGGGCGCTTGTTTATTCCTCGGATAAGGAGATATCCAAGGCGATTGCGGACCTGAACGCGGTGCTCATGATGCCCGAATCCCCGCCCGACATCAAGACCGAGGCGCGCCGGAAACTTGAACGGATGAGGCGTCAGTCGAGCAAGGCGAGCGAATGAATTCGTGAACCGCGGCAGCCGGGTATCCATTCTGCGGAGCGGTACGATGTTGATCCAAGTCGGTTACGAAATCGCGTTCGTCTTTCCACAGCCAACGCCCGTCGTGATTCTGCTGTATGTGCACCCGTCTCGCGCGGCGAACATCCGACGAGGCGACAATCCCCAGATCGAGCCCGCCCTGCCGATTCGGGAATTCAGCGATGCCTTCGGAAATCGGTGCGGGCGGATCCTTGCGCCGGCCGGCCGAATGGTCCTTCGCAATGATGCGGTGGTCGAGGATTCGGGACAGCCCGACCCGCAGGTCTGGAACGCGTGCCAGCATCCGGTGCAGGATCTACCGAACGAGGCCCTGCAGTTTCTGCTGGCAAGTCGCTACTGCGAGGTGGACAGCGAGCTGAAGAACCTGGCCGGCAATCTCTTTAACGCGACGCCGGCCGGCTGGTCGCGCGTGCAGTCCATCTGCAACTTCGTCTACCAGCATATCCGTTTCGACTACACGCAAGCGCGCCAGTCGTACGGCTCTGGAGACGTTTCGCGAACGAGTCGGCGTTTGCCGCGACTACACGCATCTGGCAATTACCTTGTGCCGATGCATGAACATTCCGGCTCGCTATTGCACCGGATATCTCGGCGACATCGGCGTACCGCCCTCCCCTGATCCGATGGACTTCAGTGCGTGGTTCGAAGCTTTTCTGGGGGGAGCCTGGTATGCCTTCGACCCACGCAACAACGTCCCGAGAATTGGCCGAATTCTGATGGCACGCGGACGCGATGCCGCCGACGCCGCGCTCACAACCGCGTTCGGCGTGAATCAACTGGCGTCGTTCAACGTCTGGACACGAGAAATCAACGAAGCCGATACGCGAGCGGTTCGATGAAAGTCCGCAGTTTGACTGATCGCTGAGCATCCGACGACTGACAATCCCGAAATGGCGCTCTTGTTTCCAATCGGCGAACAGCGTACGATGATTTTGAAGCAAAGTGCCAACAGGTCCATGCCAACGGAACAAGCGGAACTCACGTTCTCAACCTCTTTGTTCTCGTTCTGGCCAGTATTTGACAGGTGCGGATAACTCTATAAAGAGCAGTCTGGGAAGCCAGAAGCTCGTTACCAAGTAAACCGACGCGGCAAGACACTTGCGAGTGCTTTGCCACGTCGGTTTTTTTTTGGTTGGCTGGTCCACGTCGGTGCGAACCGACAGGAGCGATAAAATGCGGTTTGGAAGTGAGATACCCGACAAGACGCTTCTCAAGAATGTGCTTCAGAGATTGTCACGTTTCGGAGCTGGTACGCCGAACCGGATTGCAACCACCGTCCGTGGCGGCGACGTGACACTCACCGGCACGATTGGCTTCGAGCACGAGCGTCGTAACATCCTGAAGTCCGCCAGCTGTGTGAGCGGTGTGCGACGCGTGATCGATCAATTGCGGGTCGAGGCGAAAAAGAAGAACTGGACGTAGAACTCGCGTCAGAAACCCGAGGTAAATCATGTCGATCGCCACGCGGCGTATCCCAACGCCCACGTACGTGCTGCTGGAAGGGAATCGACGGGTGGGACCTGCTGTGGTTGGCCTCGCGCCGGCGACGCAATCACTGCTGATCTATGGCTTCTCCGGCAAAGAACCCTATGAAGCCTTCTGCCGCGAGAGCCAGCTCGGGCTCAGGCCCTATCCCTTAGTCAAAGGTTATCTCCAAAGCCAAATGGCCACCGCCGAAACTGGCGTCCAACTGATCGTGCTCGACTCCGCCGGACCTCGCGAGAATTCGCTTCAGGCGGCGACCATGGAGGCCGTCCTGGACGCCCAGCAGAATCAGGCGACCCACGTGACCGCGACTCACGAGTTGACGTTCGACCAAGAGTTGAACAGTTATCGGTTGGAATCCTACTCGTGACGCAAGGCCTCGATGGGATCCATTGAGGCGGCTTGACGTGCCGGGTAGACGCCGAACAACAGTCCCACTCCAACCGAGATGAACAACGCCAATCCGATGGACCAGGGCGCGATGCGGGGCTCCAGCGTGAGCACGATGGGCGGCAAGAGATCGGCGGAAATCGTCGTCAGAAACGACCGCAGGCTGCGAAACATGGGTCCACACATCACGCCCGACACAACTCCCAACAGCCCGCCGGTTGCCGTCAGGACCACCGTTTCGATCAGGAACTGGTGGATGATGTGCCGTCGCGTCGCGCCCAGTGCCCGCCGAATGCCAATTTCGCGAGTCCGCTCGGTGACAGTCGCGAGCATGATGTTCATAATCCCGATCCCGCCGACGAGCAGCGAGATCCCGGCGATCACCACCAGCAGGACGTTAAACATCGCTCGTGTGCGCTCCGCCTGCCTGAGCAATTCCTTGGGCACGACGACGGCGTAGTCTTCCTCTTCATGGAACTGTTTGAGCAGCGTTTCGATCGACGCGGCGGTGTCGTCCACATCCTGAATGTCATCGACCGTCACCGTGATCTGACTCAGCTCGACAATTTCCCCCTCAATCCCGCCGGGGATCCGCCACATCACAAAATCACCGACTCGCTCCCGCCAGGTGCGCAGCGGAATATAGGCGTCCATGTTGTAGTCCCGGGCTTCCAGACTGCCGCCGATGGCTGCCGTGGGAAGACGAGATGCCGTCTGTCCGATCACCGTATAGACGTCCACGGCCGAAACCGTTGGCACGCGGACCGTCTTGCCGATTGGGTTTTCGTAGGGAAACAGACGCCGGGCGGCACCGTCGGCCAGCACGATCACATTCTCGCTGCCGTCGCCATTCTGAAACCATCGCCCGCGCGCCATCTCCAGTTGATTCAGCTCGCGATAATCAGCAGAACAACCGACCAGCTTGGCGTCGGCGTTGCGGTCGCCGTTGCGGAGTTCGAAGCGAACTTCACGCAGGGGCACCGCGCGGCGCACGGTCGGAATATTGGACAGAATGCGTCGATAATCATCCCGCAGCAGGCCATACGCACTCACCCGATCGTCGCCGGGGCGACCGCGGCTCGAGTCGCGACTCGTGTTCGGCTTGATACTGCGGATGATGATATTGGTCGCGCCCAGATTCTTTAGTTGTTCGCGAGCTTGAAAGCTGACTCCTTCGCCCATCGCCACCAGCCAGATGACGGTCGTCGTGCCAATGAAGATCCCCAAGGCGGCCAAGCCCGTCCGCAACTTCTGCACCAGCAGGCTTCTCAAGCTGAGCTGGATCGTTTGGAGCAGCGTTCCCTTCACTTACTTGGTCTCGCTGGATCGGCGGGTTCGGCGTCCTTGTTCGGGACCCTTTCGTCCGTCGTCCGCTGTCGGTCGGACCGCTTGAAGGTCGCTCGGTTTTTTTCGGATTCCTCCTCCTTGGTCTCCGGTTGACACCCCTGAAAGGCGTCGCCGCTTTTTTCTCCGTCTCGCTGAGCGAGGCCAGCGGATTGAGTACGACTTGGTCGCCTTCCTGCACACCCTGCTCAACGACCAGGAACTGGTCATCGGTGTCGCCAATCCGCAATTCGCGCCGCTCGATCCCGCGGGTTGTCTTGACCCAGCAAAAGTAGCCTTCGTTCTGTTCCACCACCGCAATCACGGGAATCGCGAGCACGTCGCGATGTTGGGCTAGAATGATCTTGACCGTCGCACTCATGCCGGGCTTGAGTGCCGTCGGCGTTTCCGCCCGAATGATCGTCTCGTACTTGACCATGTTTCCGTTCCACCAACCGGCGGGTGCGGCCATCGACGCCACGGACAACACTTCCCCACCCAACGTCTTGTCTTGCATCTGAACCGTCGCCTTCAGGCCGGGCTTGATGCGATCGATCTTGGCTTCGTGGATCCGGACCTTGACCTGCATCTGGCTTAAATCGGGGATCAGCAAGAGGACTTGATCTTCGCGAACGGTGGCTCCAGCCCGAATGTCCGGACGATCTTCCCACTTCTCGCTGCCGCCATAGATCGCCATGCCCGCGGCCTCCGCCCGAATGACACAATTCTCCAGCTGTTGCTCCTCGCGTTCCAGCTTCGCCTTTTCCAGGTCGAGCGCGGCGGTGTCGGATGCGAACTTGGCCTCCTTGGCCTTCAGAATCCCTTCCAAGTCCTGCAGTTGCTTCGCTCTTGTGTAAAGCTTCAAGGCCTCAAGATCGGTCTCGGCCACCTCCAACTCGAGCTGGGCCTGTTGCAATGCAAAACCGTCGCTCTCGACCGCCAAGGAACTGATGTAGCCCTTCGTGAACATCTTGCGAGCGTGCTGGACGATGTTTTCGGCCGCGACCAAATTGGCCTTGGCGATCGCCACGTCCTTCTGTTTCGTCTTCAGCTCCGAGCGATAAGTGCCTTCGATGTACTCCGTAATGTTGATTCGTGCCACGGCCACGTCGCTCTCGGATTGCGCATAGGTGGCGAGCGCGGCCTGATAGGCGATTTTCTGCGTGTTGATATTGTCTTCGATCGTGGACGTATCGAGCCGCACGAGCACATCGCCGGGCTTGACTTCCGTTCCGTTGTCGATGATCCATACAATCGTGCTGCTGGCCCCCTTCACTTTGCAGCGGACCTCGGTGTTGTTCGAGCTTTCCAAAGTTCCGTCTTCGGTCACGGTCACGGCCAAGTCACGACGAGCGACCGTGTGCAATAACTTGGGGCCGTTGTCCTCCGGGGTGACCGAAGTCCACATAAATGCTGCCGCGACCGCCACAGTCGCGATCACTGCGGTCGCCGTAACCGCGCGAATCGACCAACGACGAACCGAGCCGGCCGAGCCCGCAGGCAGGCGCGGGCTCGATTCGTGCGGGCCCACGTTGGCTCGGCGCTTCGTGACTTCTCGTTCGGAACGCACGTCCATTGCCATCGTGTTTCATGCTCCTCACGGACGAATCGAAAATCGCAGCGAACTTGGGGGCTGGAAACAAATTATACGAAGACGGGGAACCCAGGTCAGCGTCCCAAGTTGAGTATCAATTTGTATCGAGGCGGCACGACGAAGCGTTGGATCTGACGTTCGCATGGCCGGATATCGTGGAGGATTGACGGGACGAGTGCTTTGTCACGGCCTCGTTCTGGGGAAACTCCACCGGGAGGGCGACTCAATTCTTAACTTTGCCGATGCAGTGACCGGCGTCAAGGAAGTGAGACGATGGGAGGATTCTGTTGCCTCAGCGGTTGGTTTGGCCACGTGGTTCGAATTCGGCAGCCGCCCAGGGGACTGCTGCACGCCTCCACCCGTCCGCCGTGTTGCGTCACGATTCGCTTGACCAGCGCCAGCCCGAGACCCACTCCGCGAAGATTGTTTCGCGCGCGACCCTCCAGACAGACGAATGGCTCGAACACGCGTTCGCGCTCGGCCGGTGGAATCCCTTTTCCGTCATCGTCGATCTCGATCGTCGTCACCCCAGGGGACGAGTGGGGAGTGACGAGGACTTGGCTATTGGCGAACCTGCCCGCATTACTTAACAGATTTCCGATCGCACGCTGAAACGCGACGGGATCGGCGAGGATCACGTATTCTGCCGAAGCGGTCTGCTCGCTTAACGCGAAGTGGATGGCAGGAAAGAGCGTGGCGAAGCGTGAGATCAAGTGGCGGATCGCCGCCTCGACTGCGATTGGTTCGCGATGAAGAACCGGCTCGGTGGTCTCCACGCGTACGTAGCTGAGCAACTCGCCGACCAGATCGTCAAGTTCTTCGGTGGCGGCGTCCAGCGCCTGAAGTCTCAGCTGCCGCTCCGCTTCGGTTTCGGCCGTCGAAATCAGCTCGATCGCGAACCGCATCCGCGACAGCGGCGTGCGCAGCTCGTGCGAGACCGCCTGCAGCAGTTCACGCTGGGTGCGGACCAACGATTCGGTCCGGGCCGCCATTTGGTTGAAGGACTGGGCGAGGGAGCGGGCGGAATTCACGCGGCGTTCGTCGACCCGCGCACCGAGATCGCCGCCGGCAATCGCCTCGGCCGCACGTTCCACGTACAGCAGTTGTCGAGCGACCGGGCGCAAGAGGAGGGCAATTGCGCCCGCGACCGGGAGCAGGACGAGGGCCAGCGTCGTGGTCGCCGCCTGGTGTTCGATCTGGTCAAATTGCGGAAAAGGACCGAATACGACCAGTTCGTTCGAGTGTGAAAACGGGGTCGCGGCGAACCATTCGTTCTGGCCTCCGTTGAAGAACACTACCTTCTCGCCACGCTCCAGCCGTTCCCGCGGCGCGGCCGGCAGATCGTCGGGCCCTGGGACCAACGCGATCGGAAAATCGAACCGCGCGGCGACTTGCTGCAGCACCGCCTCGCGCTGGCCGGACTCAGCCGATTCAAGTTGTTCAGCCGCCAGACGCATCCAGCCTCCCAGCGACTCTTCAATTTCGCGCAGCCGATAACTGGGAAACGGGCCCAGCCGGACCACTTCCGCGCGCGACGACAACGTCGCCACCACCGCGGTTTGGTCGCCGCTGGCAGTCGCATCAAAGAACACGTCGCCGCCGCCGGAGATCTCACGCTGCAACGTCGGCGTGAGTTGGCTCACCGGGAGGATCTCGACCGGGTAGGCGAATCTCGCGCGAAGCGGACGCAATACCTCCGGCCGAGATAGCTCGCGCGTCGAATCGAGCTCACGTGCGACCAGTCGTGCGCCGCCGCTGTGAGCTTGCACGATGACGCGAGCTCGATCCCGTTCGGCACGTCGTTCCAACACGCTGCCATGGATGTACCACGCCAGCGCGAGGACGCCAAGCACGCACAGGTAAAAGCGAATGAAGAGGCCCGTCATGGTTCGGTCGCCAGCATGTAACCAACCCCTCGAATCGATTTGATGCGTTCCGGCCGGGAGGGATCGTCGCCAAGTTTTCTTCGGAGTCGCGAGATCCGCAGATCGATCGAACGATCCGTCCCGTCGTACGGCATCTGATGGAGGTGTTGGTAGAGGTCGTTGCGAGTGAGCGTGCTTCCCGCATGGGCCGCGAGCAGCTGCAAGAGATCGAATTCGGCCGTCGTCAGCTCGATCGGTCGGCCGCCGATTTCGACGCTTCGGCGGGGCGCATCGATGACCAGCGCGCCGACCTCAATCCGCGGAGGGATCGTCTCGGTGTCGGGCAGATTCGTGCGACGCAGATGCGTCCGCAAGCGCGCCAGCATCGCTCGCGGCCGCACGGGTTTCGCCAGATAATCGTCCGCTCCGGCTTCCAGTCCCAAGACCTCGTCCACTTCTTCGCCCCGCGCCGTGAGCATGATAATCGTGCCGCCATACGCTGGCCGGACCGACGCGCAGACAGCGAACCCGTCCAGGCCAGGCAAGTTCACGTCCAGCAGCACCGCATCAGGGTTCTCGCACAGAATTCGCTGCGGCGCCTGATCGCCCAGGCTCTCCACCAACACCTGGAATCCATGCTGGGAAAGATAATCGGCGACCATTTCCGCGAGGGACGTGTCGTCTTCGACAATCAGAATTTTGGGCACGACGCGGACTCGCTCGTAGAGGCGTAGAGTGGCAGGTTCGCACGCTGAGGACTCATCTCGTCGCCTGGAGATCCGCGAGCGTCGTTCTGAGCCGCAGATGCTCGTCAGGATTTTCCGGCAAGGGCGCGTCATGAAACGCGCCGAGCAGCTTGTCCCAAACGACATTTAGCTCGGCTTGCATGTCACCCGAATTCGCCGTGATCGCGATTACTGCATCCAGCTCGGGAAGCACGATACAAAATTGCCCGTCCTTGCCATCCCCACGATAAGCGTGATGGCGGCAGCGCCAAAACTGGAATCCGTATCCCTGATCCCAGTCGCGTTCCGGATCGCTGCCGTTGGAAACCTGCTTGGACGTGGCCAGTTCGATCCATGACGAAGGGACGAGCTGTTGTCCGTGCCACTCGCCCTGCTGCAGGTACAGCTGGCCGAACTTGGCAATGTCCTCGGTTCGCAGATATAACCCGTATCCTCCGATCGAGATACCCTGCGGACTGCTGTCCCAACGGGCACCTTCGATTCCCAGCGGATCGAACAATCGCGGCGTCAAATAATCAAGAACCGTCTCACCCGTCACCTTCTGAACGATCGCCGACAGCATGTAGGTCGCGGGTGTGTTGTATCGGAAGTGAGTTCCCGGTTTGTGTGGCACGGGGTGAGCCAAGAACGCGTTGACCCACGGTGTATGGTCGTCAAGTTTCACTTCGTCTTGATGACCGGTCGACATCGTCAACAAATCGCGCACGCGCATCGCTTTTAAGTGGTCGGAAATTTCCCGCGGCGCAGCTTCCGGAAAAAACTTCAAGACAGGATCGTCAACCGTCAGTTTCCCTTCCGCGACCGCCAGACCGACGGCAGTGGACGTAAAGCTCTTGCTGAGTGACCACAACACGTGCGGCTTGTCCGGCGATTCGGGCTTCCACCACGCTTCCGCGACGACATGTCCATGGCGGACGAGCATGAAGCTGTGCATCGAATTGACTTCGCGGTTCGCCGCTTCGATGTACGTGCGAATTGCCGCGGACGAGACTCCCTGCGCCTCGGGCGTGCTTCGCGGAAGTGCGATGCCTTGTCCCGTGACGGAGGCGTAGGCGGTAAAAATCACAATGCGCGACTGAGGGGAGGGTGCAACATGATTTCATCGACATGGCGCCTTGTGAGAAAAGTACGGTCCCGTTTCTAGCCACCCGAACAGCCGAGCCCTGAAGTCCAGCCAAGTCCTGAACGAGTTGAGTATAACCGCCTGGTAGCTTGCCGAGCCAACGCGGGAGTGCGGAAGGGCGAGGCTCACGCCCAGCCGCATCGTGATTGGCCGCTAACGGCCCAGGGCCGAATTCGGCTCGGCAGGAGCCTCACCTTCCCAATCATTTCGCTTCCGGGATCGTCGCGGGGGGGGGGCCGCTCGTCGCCGCCCGCGAGCCGTGCAGCGGCGAACTCGAGGCGCTCACTCGGTTCGCAAAGCGATTGTTGATCGCACGGGCGGTTGAAGAAGATGCCGATCGACCCAAGCCCGCGCCGTGTCCGGATCGGCCTTGCCGCCGCTGACCAGAATCACGGCGACCGCCTTGGCGAGATCGATTCGCAACCGCTTCAGTTCTTGTTCCTGCTGCGTTTGGTGCGAAAAGATCTCCTGATGCGTGTGGGGCAGGTTTTCGGCAAGTTCTCGCAGCGTTTCCGAATCCGCCAAGATCCGCGCGATCGCGTGCTCGGGCGGCGCGGCGATGGCGGCGTTTGCGGCCTCCGTTGCGACCACAAGCTGCCGCAGGAGGCCTTCCATCCGCTCAAGCGACTCGTTGGACTCGGTTGGCGGTTGCGGCCCGGCCGGCGCGGCATCCGCTTCGAATGCGGCCTGAACGATTCGGGCCGCCAAGCCGCTGCGACTAAGGCGCTGCTGCTCGGCCCGCGCCGAAAGTTGATCCGCGATCGACTTCTCCAATCGAATCGTGACTTGCGTCTTCTTATCCGACATCCGCATCGCCCAATCGCATCACCGTCTTCGTCCCGAGCTTTCTTGTCATGTCTTGATTTTGAACGTCAGTTCCGGACTTGCCTAGGGGCCGCCAAAAAAGGGTCAGGACTCTTTTTCTTCGGAGGTTAGGGAAAGTACAGAAGGTCTTGGCCTTATCCCGTGGTAAGCAATCTGTTCTTTCTCAAGCCGCTGAGGGCCACGGACTGGTCCTGGCCAGAAGTGGCCGCGCGACTTATTTCTCAGTTCTTCTCGATCATCCGGCGCCGTAAGACCTGACCCCTTTTAGCGCTCATTGACGCCGGTCACGCCTGGGGCTCCCCGTGCCGCCGATTGACTCTGGAACCCGTAGACCGTCTTGGAACTAGGGGCCGCCAAAAAAGGGTCAGGACTCTTTTTCTTCGGAGGTTAGGGAAAGTACAGAAGGTCTTGGCCTTATCCCGTGGTAAGCAATCTGTTCTTTCTCAAGCCGCTGAGGGCCACGGACTGGTCCTGGCCAGATGTGGCCGCGCGACTTATTTCTCAGTTCTTCTCGATCATCCGGCGCCGTAAGACCTGACCCCTTTTCAGCGCTCATTGACGCCGGTCACGCCTGGGGCTCCCCG
Source organism: uncultured Planctomycetales bacterium (assembly GCA_963826795.1). Lineage (GTDB taxonomy): Bacteria > Planctomycetota > Planctomycetia > Pirellulales > Pirellulaceae > CAWGYT01. The sequence continues at coordinate 885,496 of CAWGYT010000004.1, forward strand.
TGCCGATTGACTCTGGAACCCGTAGACCGTCTTGGGACTAGGGGCCGCCAAAAAAGGGTCAGGACTCTTTTTCTTCGGAGGTTAGGGAAAGTACAGAAGGTCTTGGCCTTATCCCGTGGTAAGCAATCTGTTCTTTCTCAAGCCGCTGAGGGCGACGGACTGGTCCTGGCCAGATGTGGCCGCGCGACTTATTTCTCAGTTCTTCTCGATCATCCGGCGCAGTAAGACCTGACCCCTTTAGCGCTCATTGACGCCGGTCACGCCTGGGGCTCCCCGTGCCGCCGATTGACTCTGGAACCCGTAGACCGTCTGAGTTTGTCTGTCTGTGGCGTAGACCGTCTGAGTTTGTCTGTCTGAGTTTGTCGGGTTCGTAGACCGTCTGAGTTTGTGTCTGAGTTTGTCGGGTTTGTCTGTGGCGTAGACCGTCTGAGTTTGTGGTGGCGTAGACCGTCTGAGTTTGTGTCTGAGTTTGTTGTGGTGGCGTAGACCGTCTGAGTTTGTCGGTCGTCTGTGGCGTAGACCGTCTGAGTTTGTGGTGGCGTAGCCGCGGGCGTCCGAGACCGTCTGAGTTTGTCGTCTGAGTTTGTCTGAGTTTGTCGGTCTTCCTGATCATCCGCCGCGGGAAGACCTGACGCCTTTGGCGGGTTTGGGCCTGTTGCGACTGGCAAGTTGCGTCTTTCTTGATTAAGTTCAGCAGGCAAGGAGACGCGGCCCTTGCAGGCCCAGACATCCCGTGAGACGGCCACTGACGGCTGACGCGTACTCGGTCTCGCGCGTCGTCCTTTCCGTCGGTTTACAAGAAGAGGTAATGTCGCCATGACGAAATCCAACGGCTCCCAACTTCGAATCTTTGGCTTCGCCGTGCTGATCGCTGGCGGCGCCAGTCTGGGATTGGCATCCAGCGGTGGTGCTGCCGAATTCAACGATCTATTGCATTATCTGTCCCCGTCGTCCAATGCAGTCGTCGCGGTCGATGCCGTTGCGCTGTTCGGCAGCGAGCTAGGCCGCGCCGATCACTGGCAGGAGGACTACCGCACGGGCGATCACGGCCACCCCCTGTTGATCCCGCCCGATGCCAAGCGAGTCGTCCTCGGCATGCAATTGGATCTCGATTCGCTGACCCCCACCCGACAGGTGGCTTCCATCGAGCTCGCGAGATCGGTCTCGGCAGGAGAATTGGCTGAGCGGCTCGAAGGATTGGCCGATTCCATCTCGGGCGTTGACGCGGTCTGGCTCAAGAGCGGGGCCTGCGTGGTGATTTTCGCCCCAAACGTGGTGGGGATCATGGCACCCGCAGACCGTCAGACGGCGGCGAGATGGGTGCGCGATACCCGCGACGGCGACGCGTCCGAGCTTCCGGAGTACCTTCGAAAGGCGGTGCAAGAGTCCACGGACGGATCCACGGAGATCCGGATGGCGCTGGATCTGGAGGATGCCATTCGCCCGGAGGCGATTCGTCAGGCCGTTGCCAGGAGCCAATCGCTGCCGAAGGCCGACTCGGATCAAATCGCTAAGGTGTTGACCAGCCTGCGCGGGGTGTCGCTGAGCATCCAAGTGGGGCGCGAAGTCCAGGCCGAACTGGTCGCCGACTTTGCGACCGACACGCAGGTGCTGCAACCACACGCCAAACCGTTTTTCTTGGAAGTCCTGACAAACGCCGGCGCGATGATCGACGAATTTAACGACTGGGACGCGGTCGGCCAGCGTGATCGGATCGGGATCGCCGGCCGCTTGACGCCGGCTGGAATGCGCAAAGTGCTCAGCTTGGCCTCGTTAGATGCCGGCGTTTTAACGCGTCCGAGTCCACCCGAGTCCTCGGCGGCCGCGGCGCCACCCGCCGCGTCTCCCGCCGCCGCTCGCCCAGCGCCCTCTCCGTCGACGCCCGCAGCCACCACGAGCTCGATGGCCCTGCCGACGCTGCGCTATTTTCAGAATATCAGCCGATGTCTCAGCGATCTGGAACGGACCCAGCCGTCCTCCACCTGGTCCAGTGTCGCTTACTGGATGAGCAATTACAGCCGCAAAATCCGCCTGATGTCGACTCGCAACGTCGATCCCGACGCCATCACGTACGGGGAATCCGTGGCGAACCTCCTGGATGGCGCCGTGGCCAACATTCACGGTGTCACCCAACGGACGAAGGAGCGTACCGCGGCCATTCAGCCCAAGACGGATCTGTACTATGGATTCTCGTCATCATGGCGAACGGTGAACTACGGAGGTTATCGAATGCCGATGTTCTATCGCCCCTTCGCCTATGGCGGCGTCGACATCGGCTCGGCGATTACGGAACGCGAAAAAGTCACCCAAGAGGAATACGACGAAGGCGCACAGGTCGCGGACCAGATCATGAGCCAGCTCGAGAGTGAGACGACCCGAATCCGCCAAGCCTTGTCCGAGAGGTACGGCATGAAGTTCTGAGGGACGAGAGTCCGTGTTGCCACGGGGTCGGCCCTCACCCGCTGCTACGCAGCGACCTCTCCCGGTCCCGGGAGAGGTGACATTGATTTGTCTCCGCTCCGCCTCGACTGTCTCTGCTCCGCCTCGACTGTCTCCGCTCCGCCTCGACTGGCTCTGCTCCGCCTCGACTGGCTCTGCTCCGCCTCGACTGGCTCTGCTCCGCCTCGACTGGCTCTATGGTAAGATCGCTGTGATGAGTCCCGACAAGCAAACGCTCGATGCACTGCGTATCGACCGCACCGGAGTACGCAACCCCAGGCCGCTTGGCGCCATCGCGGTGGTAGCTTCGTTGCTGATTTCGACGGCTGCGGGACTGATCTGGTGGTACAATCTGCCTCAAATGACGGAGGTTCGCACCACGGCGGTGCGGGAGGTCTTGGGTGGCGGCGGGGCGGAACGGGTCTTGCTTAACGCGTCGGGCTACGTCACGGCGCGGCGCCCGCCACGGTCTCGTCGAAGGTGACAGGAAAGGTGGTGGAGGTCTTGGTCGAGGAAGGTAAGGAGGTGACGGAAGGAGAGGTGTTGGCGCGGATTGATTCGTCCAATGTGGAAAAAAATCTGCAGCTTGCCGAAGCGCAGTTGGAATCGGCGCGGAAGGGCCTGGAAGAGACGCGAGCCAATCTGCATCAGGCCGAGCGCGAACTCGGGCGCATCACCCAGCTGGCGGCCAGTCGCGCGGCCAGCCAGTCGGAATTGGACCGCGCCGATACGGATGTGATGTCCACCAGGGCTCGGTTGGAACGGCAAATCGCCGACGTGGCGGTCAGTGAGCGAGAATTGGCGATCTGGCAGCAGCAACTTGACGACACGATCATTCGCGCCCTTTCGCCGGTGTGGTGACGTCGAAGGATGCCCAGCCCGGCGAAATGGTCTCGCCGATTTCCGCCGGAGGCGGATTCATCCGAACGGGCATCTGCACGCTCGTGGATATGTCCTCCCTGGAGATCGAAGTGGACGTCAGTGAAAGTTACATCAATCGCGTCGAGGCAGGCCAGGCCGTCGAAGCCACACTCGATGCCTACCCCGGGTGGAGCATCCCGGCGACGTCATCGCCATTGTTCCGACGGCCGATCGGCAGAAAGCTACCGTCAAAGTGCGTGTCGGTTTCGAGCAGCTCGACCCGCGGATCCTGCCGGAAATGAGCGTTAAGGTCGCCTTCCAGAACAAAGCAGCGCCCGTCGCTTCCGCACCGCGTCTCACGATCCCGCTCGGCGGCCTGTATCAGCACGAGGGGCAAGATGTGGTCTGGATCGTCCGCGATAATCGGGCGGAACGGCGCGGCGGCTGTGAAGGTCGCGGAACGGTCCGGTGATCAAGTCGCGATTTCGGCCGGCATTACCGCGGGGGAACGCGTCGTGGTGGAAGGCGCCGATCAATTGGTCGACAACGCTCGAGTCAGGGAGACACAAGAATGACCCCCGGTGAGCAGCCGCTGGTTCGCATCCACACCGTCGACAAAACGTTTCGACGGGGTACCGAGGAAATCCATGTGCTCTCCGAGCTGAATCTGGAAGTACCCGCCGGTGAGTTCTTGGCCCTGATGGGGCCCTCCGGGTCGGGCAAGTCCACGCTCCTGAACCTGATCGGCGGACTCGATCGGCCCACGCAGGGGTCCGTTGAAGTCGGAGACCAACGGATCGACCGCATGTCGGACCGCCAGTTGGCGGCCTGGCGTGCACGACACGTCGGCCTCGTGTTTCAATTCTACAACCTGCTGCCCGTCCTCTCGGCTGAACGAAACATCGAGTTGCCGCTGCTGCTGACGCACCTCTCCAAGTCCCAGCGACGTCAACACGTCGAAGCGGCCCTGAAAGTGGTCGGGTTGCCTCATCGGGCCCGGCACTTCCCCCGCACGCTTTCAGGTGGCGAACAGCAGCGCGTGGGGATCGCGTGGGCCATTGTGACAGATCCGACCCTTTTGTTGTGTGATGAGCCCACAGGAGATCTCGATCGAAAGTCGGGAGATGAAATCCTGGCACTGCTGCAGGCACTTAATCGCGAACATGGCAAGACCATCATCATGGTGACGCATGACCCCCACGCGTCGGCTCGTGCGTCGCGGACGCTGTACTTGGAAAAAGGCCAGTTTTTCGCGGAGAAACCGGAATGAAATTCCTCTCTGGTCTGGAGCAATCTCAAACGACGCGCGACCTCAGATCCCGGACATCTCGGGCACGCCGGTGTCGTCGATGGCGACACGGGATTGAAAACTCCCCGGCCTCAGCTCCTCAGCAAACGGTCCAACAGAAGGGATTCGAGGTCTCTGCGCCCGTCAAGTACGGCGAGCACCATCACGCTGTCGGGCTCGACGCGGTAGACGATGCGCCACGGGCGCTCAATGATTTCCCGATATTGATGCACCCCGATAGACCGCAGCTCTGGTACAGAGGCGACCGCGCTCGGCGGCAGTCGTCAGCGACTCCGCCCGCTCCTGCAACCGATCGAGTACCGACAACGCGTTCTCGATGCTGTCCGTGGCGATGTACGCGACGATGGCATCGAGGTCGTGCCGCGCGGTCCGGGTCCACAGCACCCGTCGCTCAATCATCGGCCGGATTCACCCCCGGCCAACCGACGTCGAAGGTCGGCGAACACCTGCTCCTGCGGCACGACCCGGCCGCCCTCGACGTCGCGCTCGCCCTGCACCATGAGCTTCAGCATCACCAGCGCCCGCTGCCGTGCCTGGTGTTGCTCGTAGTCCTCGACCACGGCACGTGCGCGCCCGTTCTGTGTCAGCACCAGCGTGGTCGGCTCCGCGCGGATCTTGTCCAACAGGCGGCTGGCATCGGCCTTGAATTCGCTGAGGCTCAGTATCGATTCGCTCATCGCAACGACCATATTCGGACCGAATTTAGATGGCAGCGAGGATGCCCGTCAGGGAACGACCTGTCAACCCTCGCATATGGCGCGGGCGAGCGGCACTTGGTGCGCGAAAGCGGCGGGGTGCATTCGACGTACTGATGTAATCGATGTGAGCAGCCATTCAATCCACCATCCCCGCCCGCACGGCATAGCGCACCACGTCCGCCACGGTATGCAGCGCGAGCTTCTCCATCAGCCGGTTACGGTAGGTGCCGACCGTCGCCGGACTGAGGTCGAGAATGCGGGCGATCTCTTTGCTGCTGTTGCCCAGCGCGATCAGCCGGATCACGTCTCGCTCCCGGGGCGACAGGGAGACGGTGGTGCATCCACTGCGCTTGAGCTCGCGCAGCTTGGCCTGGATCGCGGGGGTGACGAAGGTGCCGCCGGCGGCCACGGTGCGTACGGCGAGCAGCAGCTCCTCGAAGGCGCTGTCCTTCAGCACGTAGCCGGCGGCGCCGGCCTCCTGCGCATCGGTGGCGGCGCACGGGTCCTCATGCATGGTCAGCAGGACGACACGGGTGTCGAGCGCGTGCGCCGCGACCTCCCGCGCGACCTCGATCCCGGACATTTCCGGCATGCCGATATCGAGGATGGCGACATCGGGTTGGTGGTTTTCGATCTGCTGCCACGCCTCTAGGCCGTTGGCCGCTTCCGCCAGAAGGACGATGTCGGGCTCCATCTCCAACAGCGGGGCCAGCCCGTGCCGCAGCACGGCGTGATCGTCGGCCAGGATGACGTTGATGGTCACGGGGCGGCCTCCTCGGTCAATGGGACCTCGATGGCGACGCAGGACCCGCTGCCCGGAAAGCTGAGTATCTCGGCCTGGCCGCCGACGCTCGCGGCGCGCTCCTGGATCATGGAAAGACCGAGGCCCGCCGGGCGCTTGTGCGCCTTGCGCGTGTCGAAGCCTACGCCGTCGTCCATGATCTTGACGATCAATCTTCCCGGCGATGGGATCTCCAGGACCACGTCGATTCGCTTCGCCTTCGCATGGCGCACCGCGTTTCCCAGCGCCTCGCGGAAGGTCAGGAAGCACTGCTCCTTGACCCGTTCCGCCAGCCCCGGGCAGACATCCGGGGCGAACAGGCGAATGTCGACCCCGGCGCGCTCGCCGGTCTCGCTGCATTGGAAGCGGATGGCGTCGACCAGCGGCATGCGCTCGAGGAAAATCGGGCGCAGCTCCTGGCTCACTTCGCGAAGCTGCCCGAGGGCGGTACCGGCCTCGGCGATTGCCCCGTCGAGCAGCGCCTGCGGCATTGGCGACCCCTTTGCGGCCGACGCCCGAAGCCGCTTGAGCGACAGATTGACCGCCTGCATGGACTGGCCGACCACGTCGTGCAGGGACGCCGCGATGCGCTTGCGTTCGTCCTTCTCGACCTCTTCCCTGAGCCGGCGGACCTTCTGCGCCCGGGCCGCGCGCGACCTGACGGTCTGGATGCCGAATGCGAGATCGCCCGCGAGTTCTCCCAGCAGGGCGACCTCCCGGTCGTCGAAGGCGTCCGCCTCGGTCGAGAAGATGCTGAAATTGCCGAACACCGCCCCAGCCGCCTGGAGCGGCAGGGCGACCATGGCGCGATAGCCGAAACGCCGTGCCGTGTCTCCCCACGGGGCCAGCTCGGGCTCTTTCTCGATGTTGCGCAGGATGACCGGGCGCCCGGTTTGGATGGCGACCCGGCAGGCGCTCGGGTTGTTCTCGGCGTTAACCGCCGCGAGCATGGCGGCCGTGAAGTCCGCGTGCTCCATACCCGCGTGCGCGACCATGCGCACCCGTGACCGCTTGCCGTTTCCTGCATAACCAACCCAGGCGAATGAGTAGCCCCCCGGTTCGACGAGGTTTTCGCAGAAGGCGTTCAGTAGTGCCCTCTCGTCGGTAGCACGGGCCAGGCTGTGGTTACAGTGGACGAGCACCGCTTGGGTGTTGTTCAAACGAAGCAGCTCCGCGTGCTCCGCGGCGCGCGTGGAAATATCCGCGGAGATGCCGACCAGTTTGACGATCTTTCCGGCCGCGCTGGGCACGGGAATGAAGCAGGAGGTGAAGTACCGCGTGCGTTTGGATCCGACAATGGCAAACTCGAACTCCGCGGCCTTGCCGACGAGCGCCTCCGCCATTAGGAGCCCGATCCGCTCGCGATCCTGCGGACCCACGAATTCCAGGTAAGGAAGCCCTACGACCTCATCCTGGTCGGCGACGCCGAGCAGATTCAGCCCCGCTCGGTTCATGGACAGCAGGCGGCCTTCGGTGTCGATTTCGTGGATGCACAATGGCGCTTGATCAAACAGGATCCTGAACTGATCCGATTCCGCCATTCTCCCCTCCTCTTTTGCCCATTCTTTGCGGGCACGATTGGATCCCGTCCCAGGCTGATCAGCAAAGGCGATATGTCGCGCCGCGGCGTGGGTGAAGGTGTTGCCGCGCCTTTCAGTCGGAGGGGCCACCCTACGGGTCGAGCCTCTAAGGCGCTCGGCGACTTGCGCGGCATTATTGGAGCAGGGTAGCGGATCAACGGGAAAAAACCAGCTCAATGTAAACGCCAGAAGTACGTGGCTGGGCGGCCGCCTGTCTGCAAGACACCGAACCGCCGATTTTTCTCGGATTGCGGTAACGTGAACGCCGGTGGCGCTATCTCGCCGTCGATGCACCGGCTGGCGCCACCCGGGTTGCCAAGGTTCGAGCCCGGGCTGCCACGCAGGCGCGCACCCGGTAGAGCAGCCGCCGCGGGCCGTCCATTCCGTACGATTAGCGCCGCGTACGCACAGAACACTTCCGCAAGCCATTGATGCTTATAGATCTAGCAATGGCTCATTTATTGCTGATGCTTAGTCGAACGGTCTAGAAGACCAGCTGACTTCGCCGGTCCGGTGACCCGATCGGTCGAAATCCGGCCCCCTGAATACGGTCTTCTGCGAAGACCTTCACGGCGGCAACGCCCGGTCTCCGGTATTCGGTGGACGCGGCAGCCGGTGCGGCGCGTCGGCGCGACAGGACGGGACAAGAGCGAGAGGTGCGCTTCAGTGACTTATAAAGACATTCCGCGTCTGCTGACGATGACTATCGTCTGGCTGCTGCTGTTCGCCTGGCACCTGAACGCGCACCGCCTGGACTGCAACCTCGCATTGGCGCTGATCGGCCTGTTCACGCTCGTTCTGCTGCTCTCGGGGACGGAGACCGCTTACGCGCGGCGCCGCGCGTTCCTGAACGAGCATCTGGAACCCAAGGGCTTTCTGTTCCGTGCGTTGCGGCGAAACATCGCCCTGACCGGCGCCGAGGCGCTGAAGTCCGCGGCCCTCGCCCTGATCCTCGTCGTCGGTGCCCTGACGCTGGCGCCCCGGCAGTGGTCCCTGATGTTCGCCGCGGTCCTGCTTCTCGGGCTCCTGCTGCCGCGTCTGCACGGGGTGCTGGTCGGGCAGGTGCGCGAGGAGTATCTCTACGCGACCGCCCGCCGCTGGGCGATGTGGGTCAGCACGACGCTGCTGCTGCTCGAATCGGTCTTCGTCCTGTTCTTTTCGGCGACCGAGAATTTTGTTGGCCTACGCTGGCAAGAGGTCATCACGATGGGCGCCGCGCAGCCGGACGCCCTGTGCGACGGAATCGCCAGTCTCGCGCGGGTTACCTCGGCGATCGGCGCCCTTGGCGTCTGGTCCGTCCAGAACCTGGGACGCAGCATGAACGACCTGCCTCAGGCGCTGATGGCGGCGATGGGCATGGTCGCCTCCATCACCTTGTCGTTCCTGATCGCCTACGCCTACAGCCGGGCCCTCGTCGGGGTGGTCAGCCGACCCTGGACCATGTGGCGGTCGGTTCCCCGCGGCGCGCACTCGATCGACGAGGACCAGACGCTCTAGGCCAATGGACATCCCGTAAGACTTGAAATCGGGAACCGCGGCCAGCGGCGCCCCGAAAGGAACGAGAAAGCAATGGAACGCGGCCGATTTTCGACGCTCCTACGCAACCCCCGGGCTAAGCACGTCCGGGGCCTGCTGCTGGTCCTAATACCACTTTGCCCGCAGGCGTCCGGGAACGACCTGGCGATCGCTGAATCGGGCAGAACGCTGGCCTCGCTCGCCAGTGCGGCGCTGCGTGTCCATCCGGTCCTGGAGATCGTTAGGCTCGGCTCCGCCCCCATCACGACCCGAGAAGATGAAGGCGTCGAGCGCGCTCCCCTACCAACGATGCCCGCCGACCCCGCTCGCCTACCGGGCCGAGCGGTACTGCGAGCGTCCCGTCTCCAGAACTGGAGTGCGCTCGTCCCCATCGCGCTGCTGGCAGCGGGCAGCCTGGTCGGTCTGGCTCGGGTCAGGGTCTGGAGCCGGTCCCTTCCCCTGACACGCTACTGGTTCCACACGGCTGCAAGCGCCCCGGCGCGAGCGCCGGCCAAGCCACCGCGCCAGCACCCCGGTGCAGGGCTGGATGAACGGCTGCTGGGCCAACTGGCGGGCGCGGCCCTCGACGGGGTCCTTATCCTCGACGACGCGGGCCGGATCCTGCACGTCAATGCGCTGGCGGCGGCGATCCTCGGAGCCGGCGACCCGGAGAACCTCGGCGGTGTCGATCTTTACGACTGGCTAACGCGACGAATCACACCAGACGGACCCGGAACCAGGGTCCAGCAGGCGGCAGAGTCCTCCGCGGGAACGCACAAGGACGGCATCTGGCACCTCGACGGGACAAGACCGAATGGCCATGGATTCACGGCGGAGGTCGCGATTTCGGCGCTCCGGCTGAATGACCGCTGGGGCGCGATCGCCATCGTCCGCGACGTCACCGAACGCGTACGAACCGAGCGCCGGATCACCGAGACCCGCGAAGGCTTCCGACGCATCGTCGAGGACAGCCCGACCGGCATCCTGATTCTCGACCCCCGCGGCGATGAGCTCTACGCAAACAGGGCCGCACAGACGTTTCTCGCAACCGCTCCGGGGCGGGCCGTTTCGGTGCCGTTCGCGTTACCCGGCCAGGCGTCGGCCAGGAGCGAGATCCGCGTCCAGCGGGCGGACGGCTCGCGCGGTTTTGTGTCCCTTTCGGTTACCGAGATCACCTGGCAAGGGGCGCCGGCGTTGCTGGCGATACTGGACGACATCACCGAGCGCAAGTCCGACGAGGAGCGCATGCGCCGGCTCGCCTTCCAGGACACCCTGACGAGCCTGCCCAACCGCAGCGGGTTTCTCGATCACCTCCGGCGAATCACGCGGCGGGCTCCGGATCAAACGAACGCCTTCGCACTGCTGTTCATCGATCTGGACCGCTTCAAGGTCATCAACGACACCCTCGGACACGCCGTCGGGGACGATCTGCTCGCGGCCGTGGCCTCGCGTCTCTCCAACCAGGTGCGCGGCGCCGATTGCGTAGCCCGAATGGGGGGGGACGAGTTCACGGCCACTATCAGCGGAGTGCGCACATCGCAAGACGTGGAGGCCGTGGTCCGCAAGTTCAGGGATGCCTTTAGAGACCCCTTCGCGTTCCGGGACCGCACCCTTTACATCACCGCCAGCATAGGCGTCGCCCTGTACCCGAGTGACGGTAGTGACCCGGACCTGCTGCTGCGTCACGCCGACACGGCGATGTACGACGCCAAGTCCCGGGGTGCCGGGTTGTTCAGCCTCTACCGGCCCGAGATGAGCGTGGAGACCCAATCCCGCCTGGAACTGGAGGCCGCGCTGCACCGCGCCGTGAGCCGTGGCGAGTTCGTGCTCCACTACCAGCCGCAGGTGCGGCTCGCCGACCGGGCGGCGATCGGCGCCGAGGCCCTGTTGCGGTGGCGGCACCCGGAGCGCGGGCTTCTGGCGCCGGACCAGTTCCTCCCACTGCTCGAGGACACCGGGCTCATCATCGAGGTTGGCGAGTGGGTCTTGGAGAGCGCATGTGCTCAGGCGCTGAACTGGCGGCGGGAGGGCGAGCACGGCCCGCCGGTATCGATCAATGTCTCCGCGATTCAGGTCGAGCGTGGCGGCCTGGCGGAGTCGATTCTGCGCCTGATCAGGGACCGGGGTCTTCAGCGGGGTCTGCTTCACCTCGAGCTGACCGAAACGACGATGTTTCGCAACATGGAGCGTTCCGTCGAATTGCTGAACAGCCTGGTCGCCCTTGGCGTGCACCTGGCGATCGACGACTTCGGCACCGGCCACAGCTCGCTCGGGATGGTCAGGCGGCTGCCCGTGTCCACGATCAAGCTGGATCGGGATTTCGTCCGCGGCATTGCCGAACACTCGGCCGACCAGGCCCTGGCCAAGGCCACGATCGCAATGGCCCACGGGCTCGGCAAGACGGTCGTCGCCGAGGGTGTCGAAACCGAGGAGCAGGTGCGGGTGCTGCTCGCGCTTGGCTGCGACGCCGCCCAGGGGCACTATTTCGGCGGCCCCGTGCCACCGGAAGAGCTGAGGTTCTGACTCGTCCGCCGATGGATCGGATGTAGCACGCGGGGACCGCCGCGAACGCCAACGTCATGAGCCGCCCGGGACGACGCTAGCGCTTGTCTCGGTAAGCGCCGTCAGGGATCTGAACCACCGGCCCCCGCGCGCATCACCATCTTGTGCCTTCGGGCCGGCTCCGAGTCCAGGAAGTCGCGCATCGCGAGTGCGGCGATGCGGATGCGTTCTTCCTGGTGCGGGAAGGCCTCGATCTGCTCCCGTACCCATTCCCCCAGCGCCGCCTCGAAGGTCGTCCCCGTAAACACGAACACCCGGTCTTTGAGCTCCGACATGGTCACTCCGATCCTGCACCGCATCGGCGGCATGGTAACCGAGACGCCACCGTGACAACCGGGGCCGCTCGCTGGCACAGTAGCGGCCATGCAAGAGGCCCCGTCGAACACCAGCACGCCCGAATCGGCCGACCTCCGCTCGCTCGCCTCGCGCTTCGCCGTCGATCCGCCCGTCCGCGAGGTGCGGCCCCTCGGCAAGGGTCTGATCAACGAGACATTCAGCGTATCGGCGGGTGGTGGTCACTACGTGCTGCAGCGCATCAACGCCCGGGTGTTTCCGTACCCCGAGCAGATCATGGCGAACCTGCGCGCGCTCTGCGGTCATGCCGCCCGGCACCCGGACGCGGGCATTCGAATACCGGCACTGATCCCGACCCGGAACGGTGACGCCTTCCTCCGCGCCACCGACGGAGGCATCTGGCGTCTGATGGAAATGATCCCCGACGCGGTCACCCTTACGCGCATCGAGACGTCGATGCAGGCGCACGAGACCGGCCGCGCGCTCGGCCGTTTTCATGGGCTGGTGGGCTCGCTGCCCCCGGAGCGACTCGGACTGTCGCTGCCGGGGTTTCACCGCACGCCTCGTTACCTGGATCGCCTGTTCACCGCGCTGGAACCGGGTGACCGGGCCGCCCATTCAGATTCCGTCCGCGCCTGTGTCAGCTTCGTCCGGGCACGCACTGGACTGGCTGAGGTCCTGGAGTCGGCCCGCGACAGCGGCCGCATCCGGGTTCGGGTCACCCACGGCGATCCCAAGATCGACAATATTCTGTTCTCGCGCGCGGACGGCCGGGCGCTGGCCCTGATCGACCTGGACACGGTCCAGCCGGGTCTGATCCAACACGATCTGGGCGACTGCCTGCGTTCGGCCTGCAACAGGAGAGGCGAGGACGCCCGCGGCGAGGAGGCCGTGCGATTCGACCTGAATGTCTGCCGCGGCATCGTCGCCGGCTATGCCGAGGCAACCCGGGGGCGGCTGACGGACGACGACACCGCGCTGCTGTACGATGCCGTGCGCCTGATGCCGTTCGAGCTGGGGGTGCGATTTCTGACCGACCACCTGGAAGGCGATCGCTATTTCCGCGTCCGCGAGCCGGGCGAGAACCTGCGCAAGGCGGGGGTCCAGTTCGCGCTGGTCGAGGACATCGAGCGCAATGAGCACAGGATCCGCGGCATCATTACGGACTGTTTCGCCCGGGCCTGATCCCGTCGGAGCATCGCGCCACACGAACCCCGGATCCCAAACCCCGACGGCCGCGGGCTGCAAGCGATGGGGATTCAACAAGACGCACCGCAATGCTCGTATACCTTCACGGACTCAACAGCTCGTCCCAATCCGCCAAGGCCCTGGCGCTGCGCGAGCACCTGGCGCCCCATAGGGTCCTGGCCCCGGACTACCCGGCACACCGGCCGGCCGAGGCGGTGGAGCACCTGTCCCGGTATTTCGCCGACCTCGAGGGCGACACACCCGCGGTGATCGGCAGCTCGATGGGCGGCTTCTACGGCCAGTTCCTGGCGCGACGGTTCGTCTTCTCCCATCTGTTCATGATCAACCCGGCGCTGAAACCCTGGGACCTTTTCCTGGAGTACGTGGGCGAAACCCAGACCACGGCCAGCGGCGAGGTCTACGAGGTCACCCGGCCCCTGATCGAGAGCACGCGGCGCTTCGGGATCGACAACCCCTGCGACGGCGTGCCGACGACGCTGTTCCTGGACCGTGGCGACGAGGTCATCGACTACCGGATCGCCGAAGGACTCTATAGCGCGTGCGGCCGGCTGATGATCTGGGACGGGGGCGACCACGCCTTCCAGCATCTGGACGATGCGATCGAGGTGATACGCGGTCATTTGGACGCAAGCGGAAGGCCCGGCTGACGCCAATTGCCGCGGCTCGCGTGCCGGCCACCGCGGCGCGGTCAGCCAAGCAGCTGGTCGATGATGTGAAAACCGGCGACGTAGGTCCCGATCGCCGAGCCGAGCGTGCTCAGAAGGAACACCAGGAAGACGCGCGAGATGCGGTTGCGCCACCAGCCGCGCCAATGGGAGACGTCCTCGCGCAGACGGCCGAAATCGCCGACGCTCGGCTTGCGCAACGACAGCTCCACGGCCCCGGTAACCATGCCGGCCCCGACGGTCGGGTTCAACGAGGTCAGGGGCGCTGCCAGGAATGCGGAGACGACGGTCAGTGGGTGCCCGCGGGCGATCAGGGCCCCGAGCGCCGACAGGCCGCCGTTGATCAGCACCCAGGCGATCACGAGATTCCACCCCAGCTCGGGGCTGCGCGCGAAACCGTAGGCAAAGCCCGCCAACACCAGCCCAACGATTCCCCAGGGCAGTATCTTCGGCCAGCGACTCGGGCGCGGCAGGCGTTCGAGCTCGGCGATCTCGGTCGCCGGGTCGCGTGAGTCGTCCTCCAGATAACCGGCAAGACCCTTCAGGTGACCGACGCCGACGGCGGCGAGCACGCGCTCGGCGCCTGACCGCTCCGCCTCGCGCCGGAGTTTGGCGGCCATGTAGCGGTCGCGCTCGTCGATCAGCGGGACGTAAAGATCCTGACGGTCATGGGCAAACTCGGCGAAGGCGGTCTCGAGCACGTCCCCCTCCTTCAGGCGCTCCACCTCCTCCTCGGTGACATCGTCCGCCGTGATCATCGCGGCAAGCAGGCCGGAAAACAGCGTATAGCGCTTCCACCAGCCGAGGTTCGCCGAGATGCGCCGCAGCGTGACACCGATGTCGCGGTCGATCAGCAGCACCGGGAGGTCCATCTCCCGGGCGAGGCGGATCGCCATCCGCTGCTCCGCGCCGGGCTCGATGCCGAACTGGTCCGCCAGACGCTGCTGGTAGGCGGAAAGTACCAGGCTCGCCACCACCATATAGACACGCTTTTCCCGGATGACCGAGAACAGGTCCATCTGGGACAGGGACTTGGGATCGACCAGCGCGTTGAAGCGACTGCGGCAGAGCTCGACGGCCACGGCGTCGTAGTCACCGCTCTCGATCAGTCGGCGGACCTGCTCGGCGCTCGCCCTGGAAACGTGGGCGGTGCCGAGCAGAGTGATCCGGGTGCTTCCGACAACGATCTCGCGTTGGGGTTCTTGTGAGTCGGACATGAAGCGAGTCGCGGCGGTGGGCAAGGCCTTGCATGATAACCCAGCGCCGCCGGGTGCGACGGCGGTCATTGGTGAGCCAATGCCCATGCCGTATCATTCCCCTGTCGTCGACACGCCCGCGGAGTCCCTATGGCGCACCTTGTCCTCAGAACCCTACCCGTCGCGGGGGCGCTCATCGGCGTTCTGCTAATGGCCGGTTGCGGTGCCGTGGAGAAGGACAAGCGGACCAACAGCCTTCAGGCGGCCACCCACGGTTACCAATCGGCTATCCGCTGGGGCTACTACGAGACCGCCTTCGGCTACCTGCACCCGGACCAGCGCAAGGACAAAGCGGTACCCGAATCGCTCGAGGGACTGAGGCTGACAGGCTACGACGTCGTGCAGCCGCCGGTGATGCAGGACGAGGACTCCGCCACCCAGGTGGTGCGCATCGACTACCTCCACGAGGACACCCAGGTCGTCAAACAGCTGGTGGACCGTCAGGTCTGGCGCTGGGACGACAAACTGGAGTCCTGGTGGCTTCATTCCGGGCTGCCCAAGTTCGAGTAGACCGCGTCGGCAACCACCCGGACAGCTAACACGCCCCGATGCATCCCGACCCCGGATTCGGCCCCGCCGGCCGCACCCTTCTGATAGCCGGCGCCTTCGTGGTCGTCGTGGCCGGCATGCAGGCGGCGGCTTCTCTGATCGCGCCCTTCCTGCTCTCGGTGTTCATAGCCGTTATCGCCGCGCCGCCACTGCGGTTCCTGCGCGGCCATGGATTGCCGAACTGGGCGGCCATGCTTGTCGTCGTGCTGGGACTCATCGCCATCAGCGGCGCCATCGCCGTGTTGGTAACCGGCTCGCTCGACGGCTTTCAGGCGAACCTCCCGGAATACCAGGCCCGCCTCAGAGACCTGACGGGACAGCTGGTCCAGTGGCTTGATCGCTTCGGGATACACATCCCGCGCGAGGCCCTGCAGACCTACGTGAATCCGGGTAAGGCCCTGGGCGTGGCCGGCGACCTGATCGCCAGCCTGAGCGGCGTGCTGGCGAACGCGCTGCTGATACTGCTGACGGTCGTCTTCATCCTGTTCGAAGCCACCAGCCTGCCCGCCAAGCTGAAGCGCGCACTCAAGACCCCGGAGGAATCCACCAGGCGTCTGGAGCACGTGCTCGACAGCGTCAACCAATACATGGGAATAAAGAGCCTGACCAGTCTCGTCACCGGCGTGGCAATCTGGCTCTGGCTGACCCTGCTCGGGGTCGATTACGCCCTGCTCTGGGGACTGATCGCCTTCCTGCTCAACTTCGTGCCGACGATCGGATCGATCATCGCGGCGGTCCCGGCCGTTCTGCTGGCGTTGGTTCAGATCGACCTGCAAACGGCCCTCCTGGCAACGGCCGGCTACCTGGTTGTCAACGCCGTGATCGGCAATGTCGTCGAGCCGAGGGCGATGGGCCGGGGGCTCGGACTTTCGACCCTGGTCGTGTTCGTCTCACTGGTGTTCTGGGGTTGGATCCTGGGACCGGTTGGGATGTTCCTGTCGGTCCCACTGACCATGGCGTTGAAGATCGCGCTCGATGCCAATCCAGACACACGTCCGATCGCAATCATGCTCGGCCCGGACCTGGGCGAGCCGGTGTCGGACGACGGCCCGCCCGCCGGCGCCGTCGCGCGGAACCCGGGGGCCCGCATGAAGCCCTGAGTCGGGTGCCCAGAGCTCGAGCATCCGCGTTCCGCGCCGCTCTCGACGCTCCCCCGGTTGCCGATCGCCTAGGCTACTAATGAGCCTCCTCAGCCTTACCCGTTCGAGACATGTTCATCGTCGACGACCCGCTGCTGGCCTTGATCCTTAGGTTCGTCGTCAACACCGACAAGGCCTCCAAGGCTAACGAGGCCTTCCTCCAGCGGCAGCTCAGGACTATCAAGCAATATCTGGCCCAATTTCCCGTCGAGGAGCACGGGGCGCGGGCGATGGAGTGGATCGAGCAGCACGCGGAGACCTACCGGCGGAGCTGGCAGCGGCGGACGGTGTCGTCCGGAACGGTCGGACTGCGCTGCAAGGACTGTCCGCTGAAGCGAATCGGCGCCTCCGAGCACTGCGAGATCCACGAACAGTGGCTCTACCTGTTGCGCCAGTACCTTGCCGGCCGGGCGACGAGCGCGGCCTATGTCGACGAGAGCCTGAGTCTGCTGCGGCAGTACAAGGACGAGCTCGCGCTGCGGGTACCGCGAAAACAGAAGTCGGCGGAAAAATCCGGGAAGAAAAAGAAAAAAGGGAAGAAAAAGGACCGCGCGAAAGAGACCCGAGAAACCGAAGCCGAAGGCCGCTAGTCGGGCGATTACGCTCCCGGCAACGCCCCGGCCGTCACCGCATGCTCATCGCCGATGCCGCGTTCCGCCGCATTCAGGAACCCCTCGGGTGCTCCCATCTCGCGCCGCATGGTCAGGTAGTCTGCCGTCCAGCTTCCGCGGGCGTCGCGGAGCGTAAATGGCGGAGCGTCCTCCCGCTGACCCTGCCGCGCACAGGTGAACAACGCGATCATCGGTGGGTCTCCGGCTCGAAAATGCACCTCGCGGCGCTGAACCAGCACCAGGCCGGCCTCGCGAATGGCGGCCTCCGGCCGCGCGTCCCGTGCGGAATGGCAGAAGCAGAAGACCCCGTCATCGGCCAGTGCACGGCTCGCCGCGCGGCAATAGTCGAACAGGTTGCCGTGCAGCTCGAATCGAGCGGCTGCCTTCTGGGGATGCGCCGACGGCGTGCCATTGGACGGCGAAATGTAGGGTGGCGAGCCGGTCACCAGGTCGAACTCGCCCGCGTCCGAGCCGCGAAGATCCTGGTGGAGAAGGGTTACGCGATCGGAAAGCCCGTTGTGCTCAACCGTGCGCCTGGCCAGCCGATGACTGACCGCCTGGATCTCGACGGCCGTCAGCCGCGCCCGCGACCCAAGCCGCCACAGGACCAGCAGGCCAACCGAGCCGATGCCGGCCCCGAGGTCGAGCAGGCGGGTTGCCCGCGGAGCCGAACGCGCCGCGGTCCAGGCCGTCAGCAGATCATCGGCGGAGAATCGATGGCCGGCGCGCAGCTGGTAGATTCGCCAGTCCCCGGCGAGGACGTCCAGGGTCACGTCGGAATCGATCCCGCCCTCCCGCGGCATGCAGCGGGTTAGTTGGTCACCCGGCGCTCGGGCCGACCCGAAACCGGGTCGCACCCGAGACGCACGCGGCCGCATGCCTTCAGAACATCTCTTCGAGCTTGTCGATCTCCGCCTGAATATTCTCCGGCAGCGAGTCCTTGACGGCCCGCAGCTTTTCCATGACGCCGGCGGCCAATTCAGTCTTGCCTTCCTCGAGATAACTCATGACCTGATCGATCCAGTCCTCCGCCTGCATAATGGCGGCGTCGGCCATCTCCTCGGTCTTCTCCATCGCCGCGCTCGCAGCGTCGGACGCGGCGGCCGCCGCTTCGGTCGCCTTGTCGGCGGCGGCATCACCGGCTTCCTTGGCAGCGTCCGCCGCCTTGTCGACCATCGACGGCTGCTCGGCCGGGGCGGCGGCCTCCTTCGCCGGTTCGTCCTGCTTTCCGCATGCGCTCAGGCTTAGCGCGGCGGCGCCGATCACGACCATAAGCAATCGCTTGTTCATGTTATCTCTCCGTGTACGTGGTGTTTTGCCCCAGGGACTCACATCGCCCCGGGGATCCGTGATTATGTGGATTTTTGCGGACCAATGCGAACGCCGCCGATGACCAGACAGGACCTCCCCGTCGGGTGCTTCCCGCGTCGCCCGCGGAGACCTGGCGCCCTCCGCGTCGCGTTCCCGCCGTGGTTATTGGGCCCCGGTGCGAAACTGTCTCCAGAGCTTGAGCGCCAGCAGGACGATCGGGGTTCCGTGGAGGAACAGATCGAAGACGTCGATCGGCCGGGTCAACTGGCCGTTCGCCAGCATACGGAGCTTTTCGATGAGATGGGGCTCCGGAACGAAGGGCGCGAGACCGAGCAGAAGAGCCGCAATCGCCAGAACCGAGAGCGGAATACGGTCGAGCCAGCCGAAAAAGGGCTTCATCGCCATGGCCTCACGCGGGTTTCGAGCCGCATTCCGGGCAGAGATCGAAATAGACCCGCGCGTCCGACTCGGCGAAGCAGCAGGCAATGACACGTTCAAATCGATCCGCGTGCGCACGCATCACCGAGAGCGCGATCCCTGCGGCCTCCCGCTTCGGGTAGCCATAGACGCCGGTGCTGATCGCGGGAAAGGCAATGCTGCGCGCGCCGTGCTCGGCCGCGAGCTGGAAGCTCGCCCGGTAGCAGTTTTCCAGCAGGGCCGGCTCGCCCCGGTCGCCCCCGTGCCACACGGGACCAACGGTGTGGATCACCCACCGGGCCGGCAGCCGGAAACCCGGTGTGATCCGCGCCTCGCCGGTCGGGCAGCCGCCGATCGAGCGGCAGGCCTCGAGCAAATCCGGGCCGGCGGCCCGGTGTATGGCGCCGTCTACGCCGCCGCCGCCGAGAAGCGAGCTGTTGGCCGCGTTGACGATCGCGTCCACGTCCAAACCGGTAATGTCAGCCGTTACAATCGCTACTCGTCCCAAGATCTGCCACCCGTGATGTAATCGAAGCCGGCGCCGATGACCAACCTGCTCGCGATCCTTGTGCTCCTGCTGATAGGCTGGTTCTGGCTAGACAGCCTACGCGCCCGCGAGATTGCGACCGGCATCTGCAAGGCGGCGTGTCAACGGAACGACCTCCAGTTTCTGGATCAGGCCGTGGCCCTTCGCCGCCTGGGCATGGTCTGGACTCAGGCGGGCCTGCGGGTCCGCCGCGTCTACCGCTTCGACTTCAGCGAAGAGGGCGTCGGCCGGCGCAGCGGCTATCTGGTGATGCGCGGCACGGATTTCGAAGACCTGAGCTTCGGCCTGCCGGAGCGGTCCCGGGACGCCTGAATCGCCGACGCCCTACTTGACCACCTTCAGCTTCGGGCCGCCACGCTTTCCCCTCGAGGCCCCGCCCCCCCGATCGTCGGTGTCCGCATCCTTGTCGCCAGCAGCGGATTCAGCCGTCTCCACCGGGTCCTTGGGGTACTGAGGGTCGGGTAATACCATGCCTCGGCCGTTCTCGCGGGCAAAGATGCCGAGCACGGCCTCCGCGGGGACCATCACCTCCCGAGGCGTACCGGAGAAACGGGCCTTGAAGCTGATCCAGTCATTCCCGATCAGGAGCTCCCGGACCGCGCCGGGGGCGATATTGAGCACGATCCGGCCGTCCTCGACAAACTCTTGCGGGACCTGGACCGCGGGGAAGCCGGCATCCACCAACAGGTGGGGCGTCATCCCGTTGTCCAGGATCCAATCATAGATGGCCCGGACCAGATAGGGCTTGGTCGACGTCATCGCGTCGGCTCGATCGCTCACGCTCGCTCTCGCTTTTTCCGTGGAGGTCCGCAGATCAGGCCACGTCCGCGATCATCTCCTTCTCGGCCTCGGTGAGGCTCTTACGGAAGGCCTCCCAGGAGAAGATGCGGGCCATATAGGCACTGAGACCGCGCGCCTGTGGCGGAAGCTGGATGCCGAGCACCGGCAGGCGCCACAGCAGTGGGGCGACACAGCAATCCACGAGCGAGAACTCGTCGCTCATGAAGAACGGATGGGCCGAGAACACGGGCGCCGTGGCGATCAGGCTCTCGGCGAGCTCCTTGCGTACCCGCGCCGCCTCCGACGGGTCGCCCTTGAGGATTCGCTCCATGCCCGAGTACCAGTCGCGGTCCACCCGGTACATGAACAAGCGGGCATTCGCGCGGGAGACGGGATCGACCGGCAGCAGCGGCGGGTGCGGGAAGCGCTCGTCCAGATACTCCATGATGATTCGGGAATCGTAGAGACGCAGCTCCCGGTCCACCAGGGTCGGCACGGTCGCGTAGGGATTGAAGTCCATGACCTCGTCGGGCAGGGCCTGGGCATCGACGTCTACGACATCGACCGAGATCCCTTTCTCGGCAAGGACCATCCGGACCTGGTGGCTGTATGGGCAAAGGGGGTCGGAATATAACGTCATCACGGCTCGTCTGCTCGCGGTCACTGCCATCGGTCCCTCTTCCGGCACACGGAACAGGTCCGGCAAGGTTTGAAATGCTCGGTTGGCCGACCGGTCCCGATCGGTCTGTTTATGGGAAGTGCCGATTCATCGCGCTTCCCGTGCTGGGGGTGGACTCCCGCAGCATCCTCAGTCACCGGAGTGATCAAGGTTTTGGCGATTCAAGAACCGCGTTCTCGATTCGCGGGCTGACGTGCTCCAGGGTAGGAACAATTCAGCGTGTCCAGGATCTCCGGCGCGGCACCGCCCGTGGCGTCGACGCCGGGATAAGTCATGGAAACTGGGGGAGTATACCCTTTCGCAGGATACCCCGACCGCGTTTTTCATCGGCGGCGGGTAGAGGAACAGGGACGGTCGGCAAACGCCGGTCGAATCGCGCGGGGGGTGCGGCGGTAGCGAACGCCGAGCCGAGGACAGAACGGTGACGGCCCTGTAGCCAGGGCCGCCTGACTTTGAGAATGGGTCAGTGGACGTCCTTCCAGAACTCCTTTTTCATCGCATAGGCCAGGATAAAGAGCAGACCGAGGAACAGCAGCACATAGACGCCCAGCCTCTGGCGCTCGAGCTTCATTGGCTCGCCGGCATAGGTCAGGAATGCCGTGATGTCGCGAGCCATGGTGTCGAACTCGTCGGGCGACAGGGTCCCCGGCTGCGTCAGCTTGAGCCCTTCGATTACCGGTGCTCCGCCGCCCTCGCCCTCCCCGTGGTGGGCCTCGGCGAACACGGGCTCCTGGATACCCTGCAGCCCCCCCAGGACGTGGGGCATGCCGACCGCCGGAAACACGAGGTTGTTCACGCCATAAGGCCGGGTATCGTCGGCGTAGAAGCTCTTCAGGTAGGTGTAGACCCAGTCCGGGCTGCGCCAGCGGGTGACCAGCGTCAGGTCGGGCACCTCGGTGCCGAACCACTTCTCGCCGTCCTCGGGGCGCATAGATGCGGTCATCAGGTCGCCGGGCTTGGCGTCGCCGAAAATCAGCGATTGGCGAAGCGCCGTGTCGTCGATGCCGATGTCCTCGGCCATCCGGTTATAGCGCATGTACTTCAGCGAGTGGCACCCCATGCAATAGTTCACGAAGTACTTGGCGCCACGTTGAAGGGACGCCTGGTCGTGCAGGTCGACGCCGGCATCCTCCAAATGGACCGTATCGCCCGAGGCGAGGCCAAACGCCGGCACAACCATCATCAGCGCGGAGATGATCAGCTTTTTCATGACGCCACCCTTTCCGGAACCGGCTTGGTCTTTTCCATCTTGCTGTAGAAGGGCATCAGCAGGAAGAAGGCGAAATAAAGGACGGTGAAGATCTGGGCCATCAGCGTGGCGATCGGGCTCGCGGGCTGTAGACCCAGGTAGGCCAGCACCACGAACGATACGGCGAAGATGGCGAGCGCGACCTTGAAGATCGGGCCCTTGTAGCGAATCGACTTCACCGGACTGCGGTCGAGCCAGGGCAGGAAGAACATGATCAGGATCGCCGCGAACATCACCACCACGCCCGGGAACTGCGAGCCGAACATCGGCGGTACCGCGCGCAACATCGCGTAGAACGGGCGTGAAATACCAGACCGGGCGCGATATGCACAGGCGTCTTCAGCGGATTGGCCGGCTGAAAGTTCGGACCCTCCAGGAACAACCCGCCGAGGTCCGGGGCGAAGAAGACGATCGCCGCGAAAATAGCCAGGAACACCACGATGCCGACAAGATCCTTGACCGTGTAATAGGGATGGAAGGGAATGCCGTCAGCGGGGGCGTCGGGACTCCAGCGGTTGCCCTTGGGGCCCTTTTTGATCTCGACCCCATCGGGGTTGTTGGACCCGACCTTGTGCAGGGCGACGATGTGGATGTAGACCAGGGCCGCGAGCAGGAAGGGCACCAGGTAATGGAAGGCGTAGAAGCGGTTCAGCGTCGCATCCGAGATCACGTAATCGCCGCGGACCCAGACGGACAGATCCTCGCCAACGACCGGGACCGCGGAGAACAGGTTCACGATCACCTGCGCGCCCCAGTAGGACATCTGTCCCCACGGGCAGGAGATAGCCGAAGAACGCGGTGGCCATCATCGCCAGATAGATCACGACCCCGATGATCCACAAGAGCTCGCGGGGCTTTCGATACGACCCGTAGAGCAGGGCCCGGAACATGTGCAGATAGATGAGGATAAAGAAGGCCGAGGCGCCGGTGGAGTGCATGTAGCGGAGCAGCCAACCCCAGTTCACGTCGCGCATGATGTACTCGACAGAGGCGAAGGCGTCCGCCGCCGAGGGCTTGTAGTTCATGGCCAGCCAGATGCCGGTCAGAATCTGCATCACGAGCACCAACATGGCCAGCGAGCCCATGTAGTACCAAAAGTTGAAGTTCTTCGGGGCGTAGTATTCGGACAGATGCTCCCGCCAGACCTTGGTCAGGGGGAAGCGCTGGTCGATCCAACCGAGGAATCCCGTCGTTGCTGTCTGTTCTGCGCTCATTCAGGCGGCTCCTTCATCCTGCCCCACCAGAATGGTGGTGTCGTTGATGTAGGTGTGGATCGGTATGACAAGGTTTGTGGGTGCCGGCACGCCCTTGTAGACGCGAGCCGCCAGATCGAACCGCGACCCGTGGCAGGGACAGAAGAATCCCCCTTTCCAGCCCGGACCCAGGTCTTCCGGCGCCACATCGGGACGGAAGGTCGGCGCACAGCCGAGGTGCGTGCAGATGCCGATTGCGACCAGGTACTCTGGCTTGATGGACCGGGTGCCGTTTCTGCAGTATTCGGGCTGCTGGGGCATCTCCGAATTGGGATCGGCCAGCTCGGGGTCCAGCGTCGGCAGGGCGGCGAGCATCTCCGGCGTGCGGGAGACGATCCAGACAGGCTTGCCGCGCCACTTGACGCGCAGTAGCGCGCCGGGCTCCAACTTGCTGATATCCGCCTCGACCGGTGCACCGGCCGCGCGGGCCTTGGCACTTGGGTTCATCGACGCGATGAAGGGAACGGCGACGAAGCCGGCACCTACGGCCCCGACGACGCTGGTCGCGGCGACTAGCACACGTCGCCTGGTCTTGTTCACGCCTTGTGCGCTCATATCCGACTAACCCCCGGCTTGCGCACCCCCCCGGCCGCGTGCCGGCGAGCCCCGTGCGCGTTCTCGATGGAAGATCTGGATGGAAGATTCAGAATATGCAAATTCACTTTTGAATCAGCCGCGAATTCTCCGCGATCCGCGCCATTTAGGTCAAGGACGAAACCCTTCCCGGGCTTAGGGCCGAGCGGCGAAAAACCGGCGAGTCTAGGCCGGATTGTCGATGTCGATGAAGCGGTGTTCGAGACCGAAGCGCGCGGCGAGATGGGCGCCGAGCGCCTGCGACACCGTAGCGCTCGGTCGCGTGATGTCCGGCGGCCAGGTAGCAGAGACCGAGCTCGCGTGCCTGATGGGTGGTCTGCTCGGAGATCTCCCCGCTCAGGAAGGCGTCGACGCCCAGATCGGCGCAGGACTCGATGAAATGCTGCCCGCCGCCGGTGCACCAGGCGATACGTTCGACCAGGTCGCGCCCGCCCTCAACCAGGGTCGTCTCGCGGCGCAGCCGGCCCGAGACCAGCGCCGCCAGATCGCTCGCGCGCATCGGTTCGGTAAGCCGCCCGCGCCAGACCAGGCCGCCGCCGATCGCCGTCGGAGCCGCCTCGACGAAGCCGAGCCGCGCCCCCAGGGTCGCGTTGTTGCCCACTTCGGGGTGGGCGTCCAGCGGCAGATGATAGGCGATCAGGCTGGCCCCGCTCCCCAGCAGCATCCGCGCCCTTCGACCTTTGATGCCCGTCAGACAGGGGTTCTCGCCCTTCCAGAACCACCCGTGATGAACCAGGATGGCGTCGGCGTCCTCCCGGATCGCCGCCTCGATAAGCGAAGCGCTGGCGGTCACACCGCTGACCAGGCGCCCTAAGGCGCGATCGCCTTCCACTTGCAGCCCGTTGGGGGCGTAGTCGGAGAACGAGGCTGACGTCCAGGTACTGGTCGCAATAGGCGACCAGCTCGCGGGGCTCGGTCATGATCGTTGATCCTTATCGGCGCTTGGGACGGGTATCGGCCGCTCGCGGGTCGGCGTGCCGTTTGGGTTGGGGCACCGCACGGACCCGACACCTCTACAAATACGTGCTAGCTTAGAGACATGTACAAGGTCGGTCCAACGGTGCTCGTTGCCGTCGCCCTGGCTGCGGGCGCGAGCGGCGCGCTGCTGACGCGCTGGCTTGATGCGCCGCTTCGCGCCGCGCTACCGGGGGCTCGCCGTAGGGTCCTGGGACGAGCACCCGGGTCCGGACCCGTTGCCGTCGTTCGCCGGCGCCGTGAATCGATCCGCGCCCGCCGTGGTGAGCATCTACGCCTTCAGGGCCACCCAGACCAAGACGCCCCGCGGGACCGGCAACCGGTACCACTACGACCCCTACGGACCGCCGACAGCGGGACGGGACACCCACGAGACCGGCCTCGGATCCGGCGTAATTCTTACCGCGGACGGCCTGATCTTGACCAATCGCCACGTGGTCAAGGACGCGACGAACATTCGGGTGATACTCGCGAGTGGCCGGCGGCTCCAGGCCGCGCTGCTCGGTCATGACGGGGAAACGGACCTCGCGGTGCTCAAGGCCGACGCCACCGGGCTGCCACCGGCCCCGATCGGAGACCCGAAGGCCCTGCGCGTAGGGGATGTCGCGCTGGCGATCGGCAACCCGTTCGGCGTCGGGCAGACGGTGACCCAGGGCATCATCAGCGCCACCGGACGCGCCGAGCTCGGCATCACCCCGATCGAAAATTTCATCCAGACCGACGCCGCCATCAATCCCGGCAATTCCGGCGGGGCATTGGTCAACGCCCGCGGCGACCTCGTCGGCATCAACACCGCGATCTTCTCAGAGAGCGGGGCGTCGGACGGCGTCGGGTTCGCGATTCCGGCCGACCTCGCCCTCAAGGTGGCCCGCATCATCGCCACCAGTGGTAAGGTGGAACGCGGTTGGATCGGAATGAGCGGCCGCAGCGTGACCCCGGAGCTGGCCGAGTCTTTCGGACTGCGCACGCCCCGGGGCGTTCTTGTTTCCTCCACGCTGCGAGACAGCCCCGCCGAGCAGGCCGGCCTGCGTCCGGGCGACGTGGTGACCCGGGTCGGCGACCGCGAGGTCGAGTCGATCCAGGAGTTGCTGGACGCTATCGCCGGCGCCGGACCCAATAAGCCCGTCGCGCTCGAGGTCTGGCGCGGCAGCGAGCGGATCCGGGCCAAGGCCGTAACTGAAGTGCGCCCGCCAATGGGCCGCCAGTGAACCCCGCCCGAAGCCGCGGCCCGTCCTAGACCGTCTACCTCAAGATCCGCAACAGGCGGCTTCGACCGCCTGCTCTTGGCGATCGGCTCGACCTGACCCTGCAACGTCGCGGCGAAATCCCCAATTACTGCCCTGAATTGCGAACCCCCTCGCGGTTTCGCATTCATCCGCGGTCGACTACCCTTAGGCCGCACGAACAAGACTGGCGCCCAGGAGGCCCAACAGGTCCCCCGGAGCCGCCACCGATACCCAGCCCGGCCCCGCCGCTATCCCGGCAGCCGGGGCAGCGGCCGTGGGATGAAGGAGGTGAAGGTGTTTCAAGTCCGCATTCACGGGCGGGGCGGGCAGGGCGTCGTCACCGCCGCTGAGCTGCTCTCCGTCGCCGCCTTTCTGGAGGGGCAGTACTCTCAGGCGTTTCCGAGCTTCGGCTCCGAACGCATGGGCGCCCCGGTCATGGCGTTCTGTCGCCTCGACGACAAGGAGATCCGGCTGCGCGAGCCGGTCATGCAGCCGGACGCCCTGATCATCCAGGACCCGGGGCTGCTGCATCAGGTGAACCTTTTCGAGGGGCTGAGCGAGACCGGGTTCGTCCTGATCAACTCCTCCCGGACGCTGAAGGATCTCGGCCTGGACGAGCTCCAGCGGGATCACCCCGGCTGCAAGGGATGCACGGTGCCGGCGACCGACCTGGCCCTCAAGCACGTGGGCCGCCCGGTTCCCAACGCGGCGCTGCTGGGCGGGTTCGCCGCCATCACCGGGCGCATCCGGCTGGAGTCGGTGGAGGCGGCCATCCGCGACAAGTTCCCCGCCCGGGTCGCCGAGGGCAACATCGCGGCCGCGCGGTCCGCGTTCTCCGCGGCTCAGGCCGGCAATTGCTGAGGGTTTCCCAAGATGCTGAAACAAATCGAAGGATCGCGCGCGGTGGCCGAGGCCATCGCGTTATGCCGGCCGGACGTCATTTGCGCCTACCCGATCACCCCCCAGACCCACATCGTCGAGAACCTCGGCGAGATGGTGCGGCGCGGCGAGATCGATCGGTGCGAGTTCATCAACGTGGAGTCCGAGTTCGCGGCCCTGTCGGTGGCGATCGGCGCGAGCGCGGCGGGGGCCAGGGCCTACACCGCAACCGCGAGTCAGGGCCTGCTGTTCATGGCCGAGGCGGTCTACAACGCCTCCGGACTGGGCCTGCCCATCGTCATGACCGTGGGCAACCGGGCCATCGGCGCGCCGATCAACATCTGGAACGACCAGCAGGACAGCATGTCGATGCGCGACGCGGGCTGGATCCAGCTCTACGCGGAGACCAACCAGGAGGCGCTGGATCTGCACATCCAGGCGTTCCGTCTCGCCGAGGCGCTGTCGGTCCCGGTGATGGTCTGCGTCGACGGATTTATCCTGACGCACGCCTACGACCGCGTGGACATGCCCACCCAGTCGGAGGTGGACGCCTTCGTGCCGGCGTTCGAGCCACGACAGATTCTCGACCCGGCGAGCCCGATCAGCATCGGGGCGATGGTGGGCCCCGAGGCCTTTACCGAGGTGCGCTACCTCGCCCATTACAAACAGATGCAGGCGCTGACCCTGATCCCCGAGCTCGCGGAGGAATTCGCCGAGGCGTTCGGGCGGGAATCGGGCGGTCTGGTGCGCGGGTACCGCACCGACGGGGCCGAGACGCTGGTCGTCGCACTGGGATCGGTCAACGGCACGATCAAGGACGTCATCGACGAGCTGCGCGAGGATGGCATGCCCATCGGCTCGGTGAGCCTTTGTTCGTTCCGGCCATTTCCGATGCGAGCGCTTCGGGAGGCGATCCAGGGCGCGAAGCGGGTGGTCGTGATCGAGAAATCACTCGCGGTCGGTATCGGCGGCATCGTCTCCACCAACGTCCGCATGGCGTTGGCCGAGACCGAGATCCCGAGCTACACCGTCATCGCCGGCCTGGGCGGACGGGCGATCACCCGCGCCTCGCTCAGGGACCTGTTCAGAAAGGGTCACGGCGGCGCGCTCGGCCCCACGACGTTCCTGGACCTGAACCACAAGGTGGTACACCGGGAGATCGAGCGACTGGAGCGCCAGCGCCGATCCGGACCCACGGCCGAGAACATCCTGCGGGATCTCGGCATGGTCGCGGACCACATCGGTTGAGCCCAGACACCAAAGGAGACCGAACGTGAAAACATCCCACGTGAAGTTCTATCAGACCGGCACCTTCACGGTCGGCAACCGACTCCTGGGCGAGTCCGAGCGCGCCGTTCAGTCCACGCTGGAGCGAACCAACTCCCTGAACTCGGGTCACCGGGCCTGCCAGGGGTGCGGCGAGGCGCTGGGCGCGCGGTATGCGATCGACGCCGCGATGCGGGCGACGAAAAACCAGCTGATCGCCTGCAACGCGACCGGCTGCCTGGAGGTGTTTTCCACGCCCTACCCCGAGACCTCCTGGCAGATCCCCTGGATCCATTCGCTGTTTGGTAACGCCGCCGCGGTGGCGACCGGCGTGGCGGCGGCGATGAAGGTCAAGGGCCGCGAGGACGTCCGCGTGGTCGCCCAGGGCGGGGATGGCGGCACCACCGACATTGGCTTCGGCTGTCTGTCCGGGATGTTCGAGCGCAACGATGACGTGCTCTACATCTGCTACGACAACGAGGGCTACATGAACACCGGCGTGCAACGATCGTCCGCCACGCCGCCCACCGCCCGCACGGCGACGACGATGCCGATCGGGGATCAGCCGGGCAACCAATTCGGGCAGGGCAAGCACGTGCCGCTGATCGCCATGGCACACGGTATTCCCTACGTGGCGACGGCCTCGGTTGCCGACCTCCGCGACCTGGAAGAAAAGGTCACCCGGGCCATGGCCATTCACGGCGCGCGCTACATCCACATCCTGGTGCCTTGCCCGCTGGGCTGGGGCTCCGCTCCCCAGGACACCATCGCGCTGGCGCGCTACGCCATCGAGTCCGGGCTGTTCCCGGTGTTCGAGGCCGAGTACGGGGAGGTCACCGGCCGGCGGCCAATCCGCCGCAAGATCCCGGTCGAGGACTACCTCAAGCGCCAGAAGCGGTTCGCGCACCTGTTCGGCTCACCGAAACGGGTCGACCTGATCGCCCGTATCCAGGAGATGGCGGACCGCAACATCCGCCGGTTCGGCCTGCTGCCGGCGGAGGCCGTGTGACATGAAAAAACCGTTCGCCATCACCCTCGACGTCGGTTCCAGCCTCGCCAACCGGACCGGTTCCTGGCGGACGGTCCGCCCTGTCTACGTGGACCGGCTTCCGCCCTGCAACGCCACCTGCCCGGCGGGCGAGAACATCCAGCAGTGGCTGTTTCATGCGGAGGAAGGCGGCTACGAACGGGCGTGGCAGGTGCTGATGGCGGACAACCCGTTTCCGGCCATCATGGGTCGGGTGTGCTACCACACCTGCGAGAACGCCTGTAACCGCGGGCAGCTCGACGAGTCCGTGGGGATCAATGCCGTCGAGCGTTTTCTCGGTGACGAGGCCCTGAAGCGCGGCTGGCAAGTCCCGATGCCGGGCACCGCATCGGGGAAACGGGTGTTGGTGGTCGGCGCGGGTCCGGCGGGCCTGTCGGCCTCCTATCACCTGCGCCTTATGGGGCATGCGGTGACGCTCTGCGAGGCCGGTGCCGCGGCGGGCGGGATGATGCGCTTCGGCATTCCCCAGTACCGTCTGCCGCGCGACGTGCTGGACGCGGAGATCGGGCGGATCCTCGATCTCGGGGTCGAGCTCCGGCTCGACACGCCGATAGTCGACCTGCTGTCGACCATCTCCGACGAGGGATTCGATGCCGCCTTCCTGGGCGTCGGCGCGCACATCGCCAAGCGCGCCTACATCCCCGCCGGGGACGCCCGCAAGATCACGGACGCGGTCACCGTACTGCGCGGCATGGAGGACACGGAAAAACCCCTGCTCGGCCGGCGCGTCGTGGTCTACGGCGGAGGAAACACCGCCATCGACGTGGCCCGTACCGCGCGGCGCCTGGGCGCTGAGGAGTCCATAGTCGTCTATCGCCGTACCCGCGAGCGCATGCCCGCCCACGAGCAGGAGCTGCGCGAGGCCCTGGAAGAAGGTGTGCAGATGAAGTGGCTCTCGACCGTCAAGGAGGCCGGCGCGTCGAGCATCACGGTCGAGAAGATGGCGCTGGACGAAAACGGCTTTCCGCAGCCGACGGGCGAATTCGAGACCATGGAGGCCGACTCCCTGGTGCTGGCGCTCGGACAGGACGTCGACCTGTCGCTTCTGGGAAAGGTCCCGGATCTCGCGATCGACGACGGCGTGGTCCAGGTGGGACCGGACATGATGACCGGTCATCCCGGCATCTTCGCCGGCGGGGACATGGTGCCCGGGGAGCGGACCGTAACGGTCGCGATCGGTCACGGCAAGAAGGCCGCCCGCTCGATCGACGCCTGGCTGCGCGGAGAGCGGCTCGAGCGCCCCCCCAAGCACGAGCTCGCCACCTTCGAGCGGCTCAACACCTGGTACTACGCGGACGCGCCCAAGACGGTCCGCCCGACGCTCGACATCATCCGCCGCCAGTCTACATTCGACGAGGTGGTCGGCGGGCTCGACGAGGGCAACGCCCTGTTCGAGGCGAGGCGCTGTCTGTCCTGCGGCAACTGCTTCGAGTGCGACACCTGCTACGGGGTCTGCCCCGACAACGCGGTGATCAAGCTCGGCCCGGGCAAGCGCTTCCGCTTCAACTACGACTACTGCAAGGGCTGCGGCCTATGCGTCGCCGAGTGCCCCTGCGGCGCCATCACCGTCGAGCCCGAGACCATCTGATCGACCGTGCCGGCCTCCTGTCGAGGCGGCGCACCATTGGTTTGGGCCTGTGGCCTGACGCCGGCGCCTGTCTGTCTGGTCCTCGATCCGGCCCATGAGCCCGGTCTGCGCGGCGCGCTGGCATAGGCGCATCGCCGATAGACCCGGATGATCAACGTGCGCGAGGGTTGGCGGAGAACCCCGCGGCAGGAGCGCTTGCAGTCGTTCGTCAAGGATGGGCAGCACCGCATCGCCATGGCCCGGCACCTAGGCCAGTTAGTCGTCCCCTGTCGCGAGAGGTCCGTCTAAAGTTCTTGCGGCGGATTCTCCCTGCCCCACCGAGTTGCGTACACTGTTGCCCGCTCCGCCACCTAGTGAGCACCCGCCACCCCAGCCGCCAGGAAGAAAGGCGGTGAAACATGGGTCCTCGCCAGTCTCCCCAAAGGGCGACCCGGCAGGGCGCCCTGGCGGGGGGTCGGCCCCAATAACGCAGCGCCGCGCGCCGTGAACACAATCAGGAAGCGCATACGGGCATGAACAAGAAGTCCCTCAGCGAAGACGACATCAGCGCCAAGTTCATCACCCCGGCGGTCGTCAAAGCAGGCTGGGACGAGGCCACCCAGATCCGCCGCCAGGTCTCCTTCACCAAGGGCCGCATCATCGTCCGCGGCAAGCTGGTGACCCGCGGCAAGGCCAAGCGCGCCGACTACATCCTCTACGTCCAGGGCTTGCCCCTAGCCCTGATCGAGGCCAAGGACAACAACCACCCGGTCGGCGCCGGCATGCAGCAGGCGCTCGACTACGCGCTGACCCTGGACGTTCCCTTCGTCTTCGCCAGCAACGGCGACGCCTTCGTCTTCCACGACCGCACCGGCCAGAGCCCCCAGCTCGAAACCAACCTCGCCCTGGACGCCTTCCCCGGCCCCGGCGACCCTGTGGGAGCAATACCGCGCCTGGAAGGGTCTCGCCCCCGCCCAGGAGGCGATCGTCCTGCAACCCTACTACGACGACGGCAGCGGCAAGGAGCCGCGCTACTACCAGCGCAATGCCATCAACGCCGCCGTGGAGGCCATCGCCAAGGGCCAGGACCGCATCCTGCTGGTCATGGCCACCGGCACCGGCAAGACCTACACCGCCTTCCAGATCATCTGGCGGCTGTGGAAGGCCGGACAGAAGAAACGCATCCTGTTCCTCGCCGACCGCAACGTGCTGATCGACCAGACCATGGTCAACGACTTCCGCCCCTTCGGCGCGGCCATGGCCAAGCTCAGCACCAGCGCCAAGACCATCGAGCGCGCCGACGGGACCAGCACCGATCTGACCCTGGCGCTGGACAAGCGCCGACGCATCGATACCGCCTACGAGATCTACCTCGGCCTCTACCAGGCCATCACCGGCCCCGAGGAGCGCCAGAAGCTCTTCCGCGAGTTCTCCCCCGGCTTCTTCGATCTGATCGTCATCGACGAGTGCCACCGCGGCAGCGCCGCCGAGGACTCCGCCTGGCGCGAGATCCTCGAGTACTTCTCCGCCGCCACCCAGATCGGGCTGACCGCCACGCCCAAGGAGACCGAGTACGTCTCCAACATCCACTACTTCGGCAAGCCGGTCTTCAGCTACTCACTCAAGCAGGGCATCCGCGACGGCTTCCTCGCCCCCTACAAGGTCATCAAGGTGCACCTGGATGTGGACGTGGAGGGCTACCGCCCGACGTCCGGCGAGACCGACATCAACGGTGAGCTGATCGAGGACCGCCACTACAACCAGAAGGACTTCGACCGGATCCTGGTCATCGACGAGCGCACCCGGCGCGTGGCCAGGTGGGTCTCGGATTACCTCAAGCAGAGCGGCGACCGCTTCCAGAAGACCATCGTCTTCTGCGTCGACACCGAGCACGCCGCCCGCATGCGCCAGGCCCTGCTCAACGAGAACCAGGATCTGGCCCAGCAGAATCCCAAGTACGTCATGCGCATCACCGGCGACGACGCCGACGGCCAGGCCCAGCTCGGCAACTTCATCGACCCGGAGGCCAAGTACCCGGTGCTGGTCACCACCTCGCGCCTGCTCTCGACCGGGGTGGATGCCCAGACCTGCCGCCTGATCGTCCTGGAGCGCGAGGTCGGCTCCATGACCGAGTTCAAGCAGATCGTCGGGCGCGGCACGCGGGTCCACGAGGACACCAAGAAGTACTACTTCACCCTGGTCGACTTCCGCAAAGCGACCAACCACTTCGCCGACCCCGAGTTCGACGGCGAGCCGGTGCAGATCTACGAGCCCGGCGAGGACGATCCCCCGATCCCGCCCGAGGACGAGACGCCGGTCGATGAGGGGGAAGACGCCATCCCGCCGGAGCCGGGCGAGGACGAGACCATCATCGACAACCCGGAGCCGCCGGACATCACCCTGCCGCCCGGGGTCGGTGAGCCGCGGGCCAAGTACTACATCAAGGGCCGGCCGGTCACCGTCCTCGCCGAGCGGGTGGAGTACCTGGACGAGAACGGCAAGCTCGTCACCGAGAGCCTGCGCGACTACTCCCGCCGCGC
Organism: uncultured Planctomycetales bacterium; assembly: GCA_963826795.1. Taxonomy (GTDB): domain Bacteria; phylum Planctomycetota; class Planctomycetia; order Pirellulales; family Pirellulaceae; genus CAWGYT01. The sequence goes on from CAWGYT010000004.1 coordinate 919,295, forward strand.
CATCCGCAGCCACTTCGCGAGCCTGGACCAGTTCCTGCGCCGCTGGCGCTCCGCCGAGCGCAAGGAGGCCGTCATCGAAGAGCTGGCCGAAGAGGGGCTGCTGCTCGACCCCCTGCTGGAAGAGGTCGGCAAGGACCTCGACCCCTTCGACCTGATCTGCCACATCGCCTTCGACCAGCCGCCCCTCACCCGCCGCGAGCGCGCGAGCAAGGTCGCCAAGGGCGACGTGTTCACCAAGTACGGCCCCCAGGCCCGCGCCGTGCTGGAGGCCCTGCTCGCCAAGTACCAGGACGAAGGCATGGTCTCAGGCCTGGACAACGTCCGAGTGCTGGCGGTCCCGCCCTTCAACGCCATGGGCACCCCACTCCAGCTCATCAAGCAGTTCGGCACCAGGGCCGGCTTCGAGCAGGCCGTGCACGAGCTTCAGGACGCCCTCTACCAGGATGCCGGGTAATGGCGGGGCCGTACGAAAGAAACGGGTCACGCCAAGGCGCCAAGGCGCCAAGAAATGAAGAGCCGAGTGAGGAAGATGACCGGATCGCGGCGCTTGTCGTAGACGCCTGCCTGAAGATCCATGTCGCTCTGGGACCTGGTCTGCTAGAAAGCGTCTATGAACGGGTGTTGGCGCACGAGCTGAAGCAACGCGGATGCTCTGTGCAGGTTCAAGTGCCAGTGCCCATCGTTTATCGAGAAATGGCTTTCCAGGAAGGTTTCCGCGCCGATCTAATCGTCGATGGACGCATCATTGTCGAAATCAAGTCGGTAGAGCGGCTGATGCCAGTTCACAACAAACAATTGCTGACTTATTTGCGATTAACGGACCTGCGCGTCGGGTTGCTGGTCAACTTCGGCGAAGCGCTCATGAAAACCGGAATCCACCGAATCATCAACAATCGTCCTCAATAGGTCTCGCGCCAAGGCGCCAAGGAAGGAAAGATGGAGTCATTATTTGTTCGATGGTTTTTCGCCTGTTCGGCGCACATATTTGGCTCGCGAAGCGATCGCTCAATCACCCTTTCCTTCTTAACTTGGCGTCTTGGCGCCTTGGCGTGAGACCCTTTAACAGAACAGCACCCACGACGTAGCAACAACGCCCATGTCCGTCAGAACCACCGTCAAATCCATCCAGGACATCATGCGCCAGGATGTCGGCGTCGACGGCGACGCCCAGCGCCTCTCCCAGCTCTGCTGGATGTTCTTCCTCAAGATCATCGACGACCAGGACCAGGAGCTGGAGGTGATGCGCGACGGCTACCGCTCGCCCATCCCCGCGCGGCTGCAATGGCGCAACTGGGCGGCGGACCCGGAGGGAATGACCGGCGAGGACCTGCTCGGCTTCATCAACGACGACCTCTTCCCCTCGCTCAAGGAGCTGCCCGCCCATGGCGCCAGCGCCAACCGCGCCCGCGTGGTGCGGGGCGTCTTCGAGGACGCCTACAACTACATGAAGTCCGGCCAGCTCCTGCGGCAGGTCATCAACAAGATCAGCAGCGTCGACTTCAACGACCTGGCCGAGCGCAAGCACTTCGGCGACATCTACGAGCAACTGCTCAACGACCTGCAATCCGCCGGCAACGCCGGCGAGTACTACACCCCGCGCGCCGTCACCGCCTTCATGGCCGAGCGCATCGACCCCAAGCCCGGCGAGATCCTGTTCGACCCCGCCTGCGGCACCGGCGGCTTCCTCACCTGCGCCATCCGCCACATGCGCGAGCGCTACGTGAAGCGCCCGGAGGACGAGCAGGCCCTGCAAGCGGGACTGCGCGCCGTGGAGAAGAAGCAGCTCCCGCACATGCTGTGCGTCACCAACCTGCTGCTGCACGGCATCGAGGACCCGAGCTTCGTGCGCCACGACAACACCCTGGCCCGGCCCTACATCAGCTACGGCCAGGGCGACCGGGTCGACATCATCCTCACCAACCCGCCCTTCGGCGGCAAAGAGGAGGACGGCATCGAGTCCAACTTCCCGGCCCACTTCCGCACCAAGGAGACCGCCGATCTCTTCCTCGCGCTCTTCATCCGCCTGCTCAAGCCCGGCGGCCGCGCCGCCGTGGTGCTGCCCGACGGCAGCCTGTTCGGCGAGGGCGTGAAGACCCGGCTCAAGGAGCACCTGCTGGAGGAGTGCAACCTGCACACCGTCGTCCGGCTGCCCAACAGCGTCTTCAAACCCTACGCCAGCATCGGCACCAACCTGCTCTTCTTCGAGAAGGGCGAGCCGACCCAGGAGGTCTGGTTCTACGAGCACCGCGTCCCCGAGGGCCAGAAGGCGTACTCCATGACCAAGCCCATCCGGGTCGAGCACCTGCAAGGCTGCGTGGACTGGTGGGGCGGTCCCGAGCGCCAGGGCCGGGAGCAGACCGAGCAGGCGTGGCGGGTGAGCCTCGACGAGATCAAGGCCCGCAACTACAACCTCGACTTCAAGAACCCCCACACGGTCGAGGACGACCACGGCGACCCGGAGGAGCTGCTGGCCAAGCTCGATGAGGCCGAGCAACAGGCCGCCGCCCTGCGCGAGCAGTTGAAGGGCATCCTGGCCGAGGCTTTGCTGCGGTGACCATCGAGGGCGGAAGCACGAGGAAGAAGCGATCCATTACTTCGTGGACGAAAGCGGGGACGGTGTCCTGTTCGACGGCAAGGGCCGCGTTCTCTACGAAGCGGGGAACACACCAAGGCACTTCATCCTCGGCATGGTCCAGATCACGAGACCCGAGCAGGTAGCCGAGGCATTGGAAATGCTTCGGCGGCGACCTCCTGGCCGACCCTTACTTCAAAGACGTGCCATCCTTTCAGCCCACGGCTCGGAAGACTGCAGTCCAGTTCCACGCCAAGGACGACCTTCCGGAGGTTCGACGCGAAGTCTTCCGGCTGCTCCTGACCCTGGATTTCAAATTCTTCGCTGTCGTCAAGAGCATGAAGAACGTCCTCGACTACGTCCGCAGTCGCAACGCCATGGACACCAGCTATCGATACCGGCCGAACGAGTTGTACGACCTCACGCGTCCGTATGCTGTTCAAGCACCGGCTGCACAAGCACCGGGCGTACCGGGTTGTCTTTGCGCGTCGCGGCCAGCGCGACCGCACGGCCGCCCTCAAGGAGCAGTTGTTGCTTTCCCAGTGAACCGCTTCTTGCAGCAAATCGGGCGCGAGGCTGCAGACACGACCCTCGACCTGTACCCCGCATTTCCGAAGGATGCCCCGGGCCTTCAGGTCACGGACTATTGCCTGTGGGCGTTGCAGCGGCTTTTCGAGAGGGAAGAGGAACGGTATCTGGCGATGCTTCAGGAGAAGACATCCTGATCCACGACGTGGACGACAAGTGGCGAGAAGCACTACGGCTGCTATTACAGCAGAAGCAAGCCCCTCACCCTTGCGGACATAAAAAATCGGCAGGTATAGGATTCAGGGCTCTTGGCCAAGAATCACACGGCGTGGAGCCGAATTTCACCTGCCGACGTAACCTTAGAGTCGCTCATGAACGCGAGATGCGCAAGGCTGCTAGACACTTCGACCGGATCGCCGAGGCACCGGACGCCGTTCCGCGGCTGCGGCGGTTCATTCTGGATCTGGCCGTGCGGGGGAAGCTGGTGGAGCAGGACCCGAACGACGAGCCGGCGTCCGAACTGCTGAAGCGGATTCAGCCGGAGCAGGACACGGCTGGCTCAAGCTCGGGAGATCAGGAAAGCAAAGCGCCTCCATCCGGTTGAAGCCGCCCCTTTCCTGTCCCGGACTTGGCACTGGTGCCGATGTGGGTTATGGCAACCATTGACGGCTACAGTACAGTGCACCGACTCGGGCGAGATTGATATACGAACCATCGGCGTCCGTTCATGCGACTCAAGGACGTTGCAATGATGGCTTCGACTGAGATGAAGTCGCCTACGAGACACGAGACTCACGCGCGCATGCGGACAAGTCCTTCGAGACCCGGCGACCTGTTGCTGATATCGCCGAGGTCTACGGGAGCGCAGGATGCCGATCTCGTATTGACGCTGATCGAGCCAGCACGTCGCAATCATTGGCTTGCCAATCGCATACGCGGAGTGACCTGTACTGCGCTCGTTACGTCTCTGCTCGCTTACCTCAGCAATTCTTCTCGATAAGTTCGCGGTGCGATGACGGGGCTGATCGGCGGCACTCGATCAAGCAAGTTCGAGCAGTTACCGTTGCCCCTCCCACCCCTCGCCGAACAACACCGCATCGTCGCCAAGGTCGATGAGCTGATGGCGCTGTGCGATCGGCTGGAGGCGGCGCAGAACAAGCGGGAGCAGCGGCGCGACCGGCTGGTGGCGGCCAGCCTGAACCGCATCAACCAGCCCGCCCCCTCCGCCGAGGGCGAGGCCGCCACCGCCTTCCGCGAGCACGCCCGCTTCCACCTCGACCACCTCCCGCGCCTCACCACCCGCCCCGAGCACATCAAGTCCCTGCGCCAGACCATCCTCAACCTCGCCGTGCGCGGGAAGCTTGTGCCGCAGGACCCGAGCGACGAGCCCGCGTCGGAACTGCTGAAGCGGATTGCAAGCGCCAGAAGGCCGCTTGCGTGAGAAGCTGACGTACCCGAACACGAATCGAGCTGCTGCCATGTGAGGAAGCAGATCGGCTTCGAGTTGTACCTCAAGTTGGACTTGGGCTTGCCTTCGACGATGCTGTGGTCAACTGTAACGCAGTGCGTGCACTAAGGCCGACAGCATCGCAACAAGCTGCATCGTATGACGTTCGCATTCCGTTGAGACGTGCGCAAACGTTCAGCGATGGCCGCTAGATCTGAACGAGCTGCAGTCGTGACGAGCCGACGTACGCAGCGCTGGACCGACAGCGGTACGGACTTGAACGCGGACGACATCCTAATTACCGATGATGGCGACTGCGATAGGCTGGGACGGCGGTCATCTGGCGAGATGAGATTGCTTGGTGTATCAGCGCATCATGCTTGCGAGTCGACCTCGTCCAGCGCATTTCACCGAATGGATCGTCGGTTCATGCCTATTCCGTTCGCGACTCGCGTTTCTAGACGATCGCGTTCAGAAGCAAACGACCGGTCGGAGCATCGATCAACATGTTCGCAGCTGACGGCGTGAATCAGTCCTCGTTCCCCTCCCACCCCTCGCCGAACAACACCGCATCGTCGCCAAGGTCGATGAGCTGATGGCCGTCTGCGACCAACTGGAGGCCCAGCTCACCACCACCCAAACCGACAGCCGCCGCCTGCTCGAAGCCGTGCTGCACGAGGCGCTTGCGTGAAGCCCACCAGCATCACTCTCCCTTTCTTCCCTTGGCGTCTTGGCGCCTTGGCGTGAGACATTCCCCGGCATGAATAGCAGCGACGGACCCGCCTTCGCCCGCTACATCGGCATCGACTACTCGGGCGCCGAGACGCCGACGTCCAGCCTCAAGGGGCTGCGCGTCTATCTGGCGGACCGGACCACGCCGCCCGAGGAGGTCCTTCCGCCACCCAGCCCCCGCAAGTACTGGACCCGTCGCGGCATCGCGGAGTGGCTGGTGGAGCGGCTGAGCGAAGACCCGCCCACCCTGGTCGGCATCGACCACGGCTTCTCCTTTCCACTCCGCTACTTCGAGGCCCACCACCTGCCCCCCGACTGGCCGGCCTTTCTGGAGGACTTCCAGCGCCACTGGCCGACGGATGAGGACCACACCTACGTGGATTTCGTCCGCTACGGCTCCGTCGGCAACGGCGCGGAGCGGATGGGCGATCCCCGCTGGCGGCGCCTGATGCGAGATCCGCGCCCGCGCCGCCAAGTCCGTCTTCCTGTTCGACGTCCAGGGCCAGGTCGCCAAGTCCACCCACGCCGGCCTGCCCTGGCTGCTCTATCTGCGCCGCCAGCTCGGCGACCGGGTCCACTTCTGGCCCTTCGACGGCTGGCAGATCCCGCCCGGGCGCTCGGCGGTGGTCGAGGTCTACCCCGCCCTCTGGAAGCACGCCTTCCCCACGGAAGGCCGCACCCCGGACCAGCACGACGCCTATTCCGTCGCCGCCTGGCTGCGCCAGGCCGACCTCGACGGCCGCCTGCAAGGATTCCTAACCCCCTCCCTGACGGCCACCGAGCGCACTGTGGCCGAGGTGGAGGGGTGGATTCTCGGCGTTGTTTAGCGCGGCCGTAAGGCTCCGGAGGGCCCGGCCGGTAAGTGGTCGAGCGAATGGGCTTTATTCTTGACTGCAAAGGAAGGGAGCGGGCCGTCCAGGATTCGAACCTGAGACCAAGGGACTACGGGTCCCCGAAAAGACCTCCTGTTCGACGTTCATCGGCATGCAGAGATGAATGCAACATTCTGAATTAAAACTCTTCTGCCACGAGCAGCGGGCCGCTCTCGGCCCCTCCGCACGCAATACCTCGTCACGCACCCGCCAAAGATAACGGGATCTGCGGGAAGCCTCCGCTACCTGCTCCAGAAACGCCCGCTTGTCAGCCGGCGGCAGCAGATTGAGACCAAAGTGCCCAACCGGTTCATGGCGGAGCACTGTCTCGGCGTCACGCGCGTTACGTAAATGGGAACCCACAAATACGATCCGACCCGTGGCGGGGAGACAGGCGCCCTTGATCCGTCCGTATCGGTCGATGGACCCCGGTCCGAAGGCTTGCTCGTGGGTCACGACGACCTGGAGACGGGGACCCGCCCGGCCGAGGCCCCGAGGAGCCTTGCCCCGAACCTGTTGACGACATTTCGCCGCTGTGTCTGTGTACTGGCCCCGGCACCGGTCATTTTAGAACCGAGCGCCACGGGGCTGGAACAGGAGAGCCCGGTGTCGTTAGGCAGGCGAGCGGTAACCCGAGAAGGGTACCGTGTCGGTCTGCGTCCGCCGGACTCCTTTTCGGGGATAGCCGACGCCAGCGAATGCGCCGCCCCGTGCGTCAATACAATCGGACAGGCATAGAGCCGCATCCTGATCTGTTCCGGCGTTCGACCGGGGACACGCGGATCTATTGCGTTTCCCGTCCGGGCCAAGGATGGCCCGACATTTTCAGTGGATGTAAGCCGTTGAAAATGGAGCCCTACGAGAGTCGCGCCTCTAGGAGCGCGAGCTGATCAAATGCCAGGATCGCATTTGATCAACATCTCCCCAGAGGAATATTCACTGGCCGAAGAAGAACGCCTTGAGTTGCGTGGCGATCGCGCTCGCGCCGGTCGGCTCAAGGCGCGTGACCTTGTGGATCTTGAGGTACGGATAGAGCTCCACGTAACCGGACCGCCGGAAAAACACATTGGTCAACCAGTTCTGGAAGTCGCCAGTGCCGATGAACTGAAATTGCCCATTGCTGGGATCCATGAGGCGAAACACCTTGTTTCCGTTTTGGCGCTCCGCCTCAATGGCCACCACGTGCCCGCTTCCACCCTCGGCCTTGGTTCGCCCCGGGCGCATGCGCAGGAGAAACCACGTGCGGCTGCGGCCCGTGCCCTCGGTAAGGGTCGGCGACTGGCGCGCCATGCGCGACACGGTGCTCGCGAGGGATCGGTGGTCGGCGTCCACGTCGGGACCCGCGAGTATTGCCTTTTCGACTTCGTATTGCTCGGGGTTGAGCACACTCCTGTATCCCCGTTTACCGGGTTTCTCGGCGCATGCCGCCTGGTAGGCCTGGACCTTGCGCAACTCCTCCGCCTCGAAGTCGATCGTCGGAAAGCGCAGGCCCCCGATATCGCCCATCGTGGTGTCGAAATCGCGATCCCTCGCCCGCAGGAAGATCCAGACGATGACCATCCCGGCGCAGAATCCCTGGCCGGCACCGAGATTCGCCGTCGACTGATCGAAGGCCCACACACGATTCTCAGGCTTGGTGAGTTGGTAGATGATCATGGCAGGACCTCATTGACGGGCCTCACGGCCCATGGCCTGTTCGAAGGTATAGGTAGATAGACGGCAATGCGCAAGGCGTGGGTCACCAGTCCGACCACCCGGCCGCACGCGCTTGGCGACTGGAAACGCGGGCTTGCGCAGAAAACTTGCGAATCCGAGGGTCTTGGACTATAGGCAAGGATTATCGCGTCGTAGCGCGAGTAACGCCTAGCGAGCCGTCGAGGGCGCCCATGGCCGACATACCGCTCGACTCACCGATCCTTCGCTACCACTTCACGCCGCTTCTGCTGGCAGACCCATTCGTCGTCGAGTCGCAATGAACGAGTCGCGCCAGCCGCCGACCGCCGACCAACCGAACGACGACCCGGGTCCCGTCCTTGTTGTGCTGCTGCACGCCTATTCTCTGGGACCAGAATCCCTGTACGGTCTACGCGATCGGATACGCTCCCTGAAAGGATTCGAAACCGACGCCGAAGCGGAGATTATTGTGCCTGCGCTTCCGCTCTCGCTGCTGTCGCTAGTCGACCCCTCGGCCATCGTTAACCGGTTGATCGAGGACATCGACCGCATCATTGCCCGGTCCGGCAAGCACTTCGACCGCATCCTGCTCATCGGTCACAGCTTCGGCGCGTTGCTGGCCCGCAAGCTCTATGTGGTCGCTTGCGGCGAGACGGATGAAGCCCCGTTCGAGCAAGCGATCAGCCACCGTAGGGGCAAGGACTGGGCAGCGAAGATCGACCGCGTCGTCCTGTTGGCGGGCATGAATCGGGGCTGGCGGGTTTCCCATCACCTGTCGCTCGCGAACGCGCTACTCTGGACGCTGGGGATCGGGGTCTGCAACCTGGTCTGGCTCTTGACCCAGCGCAAGCCGAGCATCTTCTACATCCGAAAAGGCGCGTCCTTCATCACCCAGCTGCGCATCCAGTGGATCAAGATGCGTCAACAGGCGGCAGATAGAGGCGTCGGCAGCGCCGTTACCGTCCAGCTCCTGGGCTCGGTGGACGATATGGTCTCGCCGGAGGACAACATTGACCTGATTTCAGGCAGGGACTTCGTCTACCGGGACATCCCCTTCTCGAATCACGCGAACGTCATCGACGTCAACGATCCCACTCCCCTGCCGCAACCCACACCGGGTGGCGCGGCGACCCGCGGAGAAGCCCGCTTCGAGGTCATCCGGGACGTGCTGGAGTCCGCGAATTCGGTCTTGCTCAGTGGATCCGTGATCCCGTCAGACCAGCCGCCGCCCGAGGAAAACTACGCGGTGCGCGACGTGGTCTTCGTCATCCACGGCATACGCGACGAGGGCTACTGGACCCATAAGATAGCCCGGCGTGTCCAGGCCCTGGCCCGCGCTGAACAGGCGGGCGCCGTGGTCGCGACCGAGACTTCGAGCTACGGGTACTTTCCGATGCTCTCGTTCCTGCTGCCGGGCAAGCGCCGGGAGAAGGTCGAATGGCTCATGGACCGCTACACCGAGGCGATGGCGCGATACCCCAAGGCCCGGTTCTCCTACGTCGGCCACAGCAATGGCACCTACCTGCTCGCCCGGGCACTGAAGGAATACCCGTCCTGCCGCTTCCGGAACGTGGTGTTCGCCGGCAGTGTGGTACGCACCCGCTATCCCTGGAACGAGGCCCTGCGAAAGGGCCAGGTCGAGCGGGTTCTGAACTATGTCGCGACCGCGGATTGGGTCGTGGCCATCTTCCCAAAGGCAATCGAGATTCTGCACCTGCAGGACCTGGGTAGCGCCGGTCACGACGGGTTCTCCGACGGCGCCGGCAGTGTGCTGCAGCAGATCCGCTATGTCAGAGGCTTTCATGGCGCAGCGCTCGCGGAAGAGAACTGGGACGCCATCGCACGGTTTGCCCTGCACGGCAAAATGATCGAGCCACCCGCTTCATTCGAGGCTGAGCGGCGATCTCCTTTGATTGCACTTCTCGGGCGCGTCGCACCCCTTTTGTGGGTCGCGCTAGGCTGGACGATCTACGTCCTCTACCGTTGGATACTGAATCTGGAGGTCGGTGAGGCTGAGCGAACCCTGCTCGCGGGCGGCCTGACCGCGCTTATCTGGGTCGTTGTCACGCGGGTGTGATTCATGCGCCTCGCGCCCTGTTGCGCGGGTGCCGGGCGGCTGTCGAATCCCTGGTGCGCCGCGAGGGCCAGGCCCGTGTGTGGACTGGACGCGCCACGCGGACTAAAGCGCCTGATTCGGTAGCGTCCGATCATCCTCTTGCTCCCCTTTCGGATTATCAGTTCACCCGGACTTCGTCCCGCCCGTGACGGCGGACGAGGGCGACATCGGCCGCGGCCACCTGAGCGGCATCCGGGAGCCCGAAAGCGCCACCCGCGTCGTCCTCACCACCGCCCAGATGCTCACCACCGGAGTCGATTTCCCGACCTTCGAGAACGTCGTCCTGGTGCGGGTCGTCAACGCCATGACCGAGTTCAAGCAGATCATCGGCCCGGGCACCCGGATGCGGGAGGACTGCGGCAAGACCTGGTTCCATAGCATCGACTGCACGGGCTCGGCGACGGCGCGGTTCGCCGATCCAACCTTCGACGGTTTCCCCGAGCTTGCGGAAGAGATCATCATTGACGAACACGGCAACGAGACGAGTCTCAAGGACGATTCGGGGGAGTATGAGGCGAAGGGCGAGGAAAAGGGTGTCGAGAAGCCAGAGTCGGAAACGCCCGAGATCGAGGGTGAGCCCAGCGATGACGGCGGAGGCGGAGGAGAAGAGCCGCCCCTTTGCCGCAGAAGCACCACGTGGACGGCGGGCAAGTGAAGATCATCGGGCACGTCCTCTACGAGCCGGACGACGCCGGAAGCTCGACGACTTCCGACTTCGCCCCGCGCCGGATGGAACCGATGACACAGCTCGCCCCAATTTGGGGTCGAAGCCGGACTTCGATACCCGCCCGTCCGCTTCGAGCGGAGCGCAGATTCTTGGAGCACATCAGCACGAGGGCCGAATCCGAGACAGAGCGTCTTTGCGCCCGCACCACCTGGTTTAGCCGGAGGATCTCCGGTTATGCGCTCGTCCGATCCGCATGCCCCCGACTCCCGTCGCCCGCCCTGACCAGCCCTGAGAGTAGCCAGAATACCAGCGTCATGCAGACGGCGGAGCCCAGACACCACAGACAGGTCGCACCAATGACGAAGGGCTCCAGCGCCGTCAGGCGCAGCGAGAAAAGCACGCCTAACAGGGCGATCGCCCACGCCACCCAGTACCAGCCCCCACCCTGCGGCGACCACCGCCTGGCCAACTGCCAGGTAACCATAATGAGCAGGTAGCCGGCGACGCCGATGACGCCCAGCGGCACGCCGAGAATCTTGGCGTATTCGCTTGCCTGCACCTCGGCACAACTACCGATCGGACCGCACACCAGCGGGGCGTGGGCGAGTGCCGTGTAGCCCGTGTAGGCCGAGATGCCGAGCCCCGCGAGCAGAGCGATCGGGAGAAGCCACGCGGCGCCGGCACGGGCACTTTCCGCGCCACGGCGCCAAAGCCGCGTCAGGGCGTGAATGATGGCCGCTACCATGCCGATGAGTACCGCCACTGCCAGGGCGTTGGCAAGGCTCTCGTGCGACCCGTGCAAGCCGGCGTCTGCGGGCGGCGCTGCCGCTGACACCACCCCTTCGCTGGACACGCGCGCCGCGACCGCTTGTATCCCCTCAGGCAGCAACGCATCAAGGCCCGGGATGGACGGCCAGCTGGCAGCCCGGGGGTCACTCGCCAGGCGTTCGAAATCATCCCCGAGGCCGACGGCGATCGCGAGTAGACCCACCAGGACCCGGTCGCCGACCAGGACCACCGGAGCGCCGTCCGGCACCGGTGGCAGATCCCAGCGCTTGGCCGCCGCCCGATAGACCCCGGCGCCCGCTTGTTCGGAGATGTCGATCCCGGCGAATTCCAGGCGCTGCCCCCAGCGTTCGATCAGCCCGGGGAGGTAGAAGGCGAAGAAGTCGCGGCTTGGTGCCGCGTCCGGGGCGAAGAAAAGCACCGCCCGCACCTGGGGCGACGAATCCCCGGTCGGCGCGGCCCGCAGGGGGAGTGCACCGAAGGCCAGGACGGCGAGGCAGACGCTGACTAACGACACGGACTTAGGGTCTGACAAGCTCATTTCTCAGGTTGCTCTCGCGCTCAGGTACGCATAGGGCGACATGTTAGTCGCCTCGCGCTCTGACCGTCTTGCGAGCGATGGCTTCCGGTCCCGCGTTCGGGTCGGGATACGGCTCGACAGAGCGCTGGGCGTGAAGCCAGGAATCACGCAACGATCAGTTCGACGCCGCGCCACGGCGCGTCGGCCGCCCGTAATTGCCGGGCCAGGAGAGCCTCGTCGAAGCGCCCGTAAACGCTCGAGTTGTCCCAGACGCGTAAGGAGCGACGTTCTGCATCGAACTCGTAGCGACCGCCGCCCGCCACACGAAGTCCCGTATCGTCCACGACCAGACGAGAATCGTCCTCCCAGCGGTGGCGGATACCGTGATCGGCCAGGAAGCGGGCAAGGAGCTGGTTGTGGTAGCGGTATCGGGCGGTGGCGGCGAAAAGCAGGCAATCCTGGCCGTCCAGGCCGAGCTGGAGAAATTTGCCAGCGAGCCGCTGTGCATCGTCGCAGAGCGACGGATAGGTGACCACCAGCGTTCTCACGGGTGCAACTTCGCTCGGCCAGCGTGCGGTTGAGGGCAATTGCCCGGCACCCGATCGCCCCCCTGATGCGTTCCGGCGCTCCGTTTCAATGTCTGCGCTTCAGGGGATCGCGCGCACGACCCCACCATCGACCCGCAGCGCCGCGCCGTTGGTCGCCGAGGCCGCGGCGCTGCAGACGTAGACAATCATGTTCGCAACCTCCTCGACGCTCGCGAACCGCTGCAGCAGCGAGGAGGGACGCGCACTCTGGAAGAACTCCCGCTCCATGGTCGCGAAGTCGACCCCTCGCTGCTGCGCCATGCGCTCCACGAAGGTGGCCACGCCCTCGGACCGGGTGGGCCCCGGAAGCACGCTGTTGACGGTGACCCCGGTCCCGGCCGTGGTCTCGGCAATGCCGCGCGCGATCGCCAGCTGGGCGGTCTTGGTCATGCCATAGTGGATCATCTCCGCGGGGATCTGCACGCCCGATTCGCTGGAGACGAAGACGATACGCCCCCAGCCTCCCGCGCGCATGCCCTCGACGTAGTGCCGCGACAGACGCACCCCGCTCATGACATTGGTCTCGAAGAAGCGCAGCCAGTCGGCGTCGCTGATCTCGGCGAAGGGCTTGGGCTCAAAGATACCGACGTTGTTGACCAGCACGTCGACCCGCGGGACGTCCTGTATGAGTGCCGCGCACCCATCGGCATTTGAAAGGTCCGCCGCCACCGCCGCGACCTTGGCGCCAGGCGCCTGCTCGCGGATCCGCGCGACCGCCTGCTCTGCGCGCTCCTGGCTGCGCCCGTTGACGATGACCTCGGCCCCTTCGCGGGCGAGACCCAGGGCGGCGGCAAAGCCGATGCCCGCCGTGGAGCCTGTGACCAGTGCGAGCCTGCCTTGAAGTTGAAAGTCCATCGCATCGTCCTCGCGGGTGGTGGTTGATGATCTTGGCCCTTGCGTCACGCCTTTAGGACTTAGAGGTTCCGAGGGTAAGCGAATCCCCTAGTCGCAGGGCTCCCCAATGATCTTCCCTAGCCAAACATCGGGTTGGCACGGAGCTGGCGCCTGCGCGAACGGGTCCTCGCGACCGAGGAACGAAGACATCTTCGCGCCAACGTCACCCGCGTGAAAGCAATGCGACCCGTCCGACTCCGGGCAAGCGCAGACCCAGGTCATTCAGATCGAGGCCCGCCGCGAGACCGAGAAGGTTGAGCTCGATCCCCTCCTCCCGGGCCAAGCCGATACCGAGCAGCCCAAACAGCGAGACCTGCCATCCGCTGCCGCTGGGCATGCGTTGCAGGATCTGCCCGTCGGTCAGGAAGTCCTTGCCGATCGCCGTGGGCGGAAGATCGAGCCCGAGCTCGGGAACCTGTCTCGCGACGAATGCGGTGAAGCTGTTGCTGTTGGGACCGGGCCACACGCGGTATTCGTTCTCATAGGGGTACGCCGCCACGGCCCCCTCGATGCGATCGATCAACGCATCGACACCCGGCCCGCCACGTTCCAGCAGCAGCTCGGGTCGGGCGTTGTACCACAGAAAATCGGGCGGGCCCCCGCGGGTCACGCTCACCACCGAGCGGCCGCGGTAGAGGTTCCACCCGATAACCTGGTAAACGGTGTAGTGCGCGGCATGACTTCGCTTGGCGGCGATCCAGGTGTGGATACCGAACGCCCCGCGCCAGTTGTAAGCTCGGGCCCCGTAGACCTGAATCAGCGCCTCGGGTGTCTGCAGGGGGTCCGGCGCCTGGCCGCTGCTGGCCCGGCTGGCGGAGCTCCAATGGGTTTCCAGATCCAGGTCCCCGAAGGCCAGCACGCCGAATGGTCCGACCAGCAGAACGGCGACCAGCATTGCCACGCGCGCCGGCCACTTTAGCCAAGTGACAAAGGTTCGATGATTGCTCATGTCGGCTCTGTAGGTAGAGGTGGCTCCGCGCGGTGATGGCGCCTTTCCGATGTTGGGCCGGTATGCGTCATTAACATCCAGATCCGCTCGAAGCGAGAAAGAACCGGCAACGAAAGCGCCCAATTACAGTGGCGCCCGTTCGATGGCAGTTCCGCTCACGTCGTCAACGACAAGTAGGGATGGTCGTACGCTCTGCAGATCCTGACCTGATCAAGGCGTGCTGCCGGTCGAGCTCTGCGCCTCCTGTTGATCAACCATAGCGCTCGCACGCCCTGAATAGCGCCTCCACGGCGTCGCGGTCGGTGCCGAAGCGACAGGTTACCGCCCGCTGGTACTCGAAGTACTTTCCGGTCTCTCTTGCGCCCGTCGACCCTGTCGCCAACCAGGCGGGCGTGCCCGCAGCCTGATCCGGCGTCTCGTGACCGCCGAAGCCCAGGTTGCGGCTCAAAGCGGACACCACGTCGCCCGGGTGACAGGCATTGACGGTCACACCTCGGTCTCTGAGGCGCTCGGCAAACGCCACCGTCAGCATCCGATCGGCCTGCTTGGATTGCCGGTAGGCGGCATCGTTGTCGTAGGGTCGACGTACAAATTCCAGATCGTCGAGATCCAGTCCGCCCGCCCAGTAGCTGGCGACGTTGACGATGCGCGCGGGCGCCGAGTCGATCAGCCGATCCTGGAAGGCCCGGATCAGCCAGAAGTAGCCGAGCACGTTGGTAGCGAGCTGCCGCTCGATGCCCTCGGGAGTCTCTTCGCGCCGACGCGGCGCTATTGCCGCGCTGTTCACCAGTACATGCGCGGGCCCTCGCCAGCGCTCGGCCAAGGCGGCAATCGACTGCCTTCGCGCCAGATCGACGATCTCGTAGCGGACCCGCGGGTTACCCGTTTGCCGCCGGACATCGGCCAGCGCGGTTTCGGCCTTCGCCGCGTCGCGGCATAGGAGGACCACATCGTAGTCTGGACGGGACGCGATGCGGGTTGCGATCGCCTTCCCGATCGCACCGGTAGCACCCGTGACCAGGCAGACAACGCACGAATTGTGGTGTCGAGTCTCTTGGGTCATTGCGGCCAGGGTAGGCTCACGTCGTCTTCTCTTCCAATCCGCCCTGAAATCTAATCCCTGCCTGGCGCTCCCGGATCCCATTTAGCACAGTTGGGCGACGACCCTGTACGATCGCTTATGCCGCGATGACCGCCGGATCGCCCTCTCCTAGAGCCGGATGCGCCGACTGTGAGCGTCTCGCCAATCAGCTGATGAATCCGGAATTTTCCGTGCCATGGGGCATTCGCAGCGGCAAAAAGAAGTGCCGGTGTCTCAGTCATGTTGGTAGAGAGGGCCATGAGTAGAACCCCAAACTTACACGAAGCCTCTGCAGCGTCGTCACCGGGCTGGCCGCGTGCGGGTGCGCTCGGCGCCTGGCGGACACATCTGCTCGGTGCACTCGTGCTCGCAGCCACGGTCGCTCTGGCTGAAGAGCCGGAGCCACTCGTGGACGCGCATCTGCATTACAAGTGGAACCAGGCCGAGGTCACCAGTCCCGAGGCGGCTGTCGCCGCCCTGCGTGCCAACGGGGTGGAGCTAGCGGTGGTGGCGGGTACCCCGCCGGAGCGGGCGCTCGAGCTGTACCGGCTTGCACCTGAGCTTGTTGTACCTTTATTCGGACCGTACCGCATCAATGGTGACTGGTACCGGTGGCAGGGAAGCTCGACACTGGTCGAAGAGGCCAGGGAGGCCTTGCGCAACGGACCCTACCGGGGCATCGGCGAACTCCACCTGATCCCAGGATTCGCGGCACACCCGGGGCGCAGCCCGGTGCTGACCGGTCTGCTGCAGGCGGCCCGCGAGTTCGGGGTTCCACTGCTGGTCCACATGGAATTCTCGCGAGCGGACCCGACCCTGGCCCTTTGCCGCGCCAACCCGGACAACCGAATCGTGCTCGCGCACGCCGGCGGCATCCTGGCGCCCGCGGAAGTGGAACGTATCCTCGTCGCTTGCCCCAACATATGGATGGACCTCGCGGCGCGCGACCCCTGGCGTTTCCTGCGTTTCCCCATCGCCGATGAGACCGGTGTCCTGCGGCCGGACTGGGAAGCGCTGATCCTGCGGCATCCGGACCGCTTCCTCGTCGGCTCCGACGCTGTGTGGCCCGTCGAGCGTCTGGACGCCTGGGATCAGGCCGACACCGGTTGGGAGCGGATTGGGGAATTCCTCGGATTCCATCGAGGCTGGGCCGCCCGGCTGCCAGGAGACGTCCAGGCCAAGGTGCTTCGCGAAAATGCCCGCGGCTTATTCGGCTCCGCCACCGCGGCTCATTGACCGATGTGGCATATCGCATAGCGATGCCGCGACAGAAAGGCCGCGGCGACTGCGAATTGAGCTGCTCGGAACCTGCGACCTGAGCGGGGTGCGTCCCCGCCAACGCCAGGTGGGACAGCGTCGGTTCGCTCAGGGGGAATGCCAACGCCTGGTGTTGGAGACGCTACGCGATGCACCCGAGCCGCTGTCGGATCGGCAGGTCGAGGCGGCGGTGGCCGCGAGCAAGGGCGTAGAGGCACAGTCGCCGGCCCGGGCCGGTCTGGAGAAGACGACGCTGGCCACCCTGCGCCGCCTTGCCAAGAAGGGCGCGATCCGGGCCCTGGCGCTGCCCGACGGGCGCCGAGCCTGGCAGCGGGCTTAAGCGGCCAGGCGCTCGGGGCGGCGGGTGTTGCCCTGCCAGTATCCGCACCAGTCCCGATGGGGCCGGGTGCGCAGGCACTTGGTGAGGATGTCGTAGAAGATCTCCCCGTTGGACCAGCGACGGGTGTCTTCCCGGTAGGCGGCCTCGTTGGCGTAATTGGCCAGGTGCCCGAGGCCGAACTGGTGGTGCTGGCCCATCTGCATGCGCCGGAAACGGGAGAAATAGGACTCGGCCTGGTTGTTGGTGGTCCCGTCCTCGGCCCGGTACGCCTTCTGGTGGTTGACCCGCCGCATCGGGTAGCTGCCGTGCAGGAGATCGTAGGCGTGCGACTCGTCGGCCGAGATCGTCGTGGCGGGAGCGACGAAGCGCTTGGTCAGTACCCCGATGTCGGCCTGGCACTCGCGTTTGACGATGGCGGTGAGGGTGCGCTTGGCCCCGACCCGGCCCTGGGGGTCGTCTTCGGGGAAGGTCTCGCGCAGCGCGATCACGCAACGCCGATCGGGGTCTTGGTGCTCGGCGAGGCGCCGGTCGAGGCGCTCCTCGGCCCGGTTCTCGGGTCTGACCGACCCGCCGACGTAGGCGCCGTCGATCTGCACCTCCCCTGAAAGCGGGGTCTCGTCGCGTTGCGCCATCAGACTCTCGCGCATCTTGTGCATGAGCACGAAGGCGCTCTTGTACTGCACGTCCAGGTCCCGGCTCAGCTGCAGGGCCGAAAGCCCCTTGACCGCATTGGTGTAGATCGCCAGCGCCCCGAGGTAGACCTGCAACGGCAACTTATGGTGGGCGAAGATGGTCCCGGAGGTCACCGAGAAGGTGTGTCCGCAGGCGCGGCAGCGCCACTGCCGGCGGCTTGGTAGGAACCAGTGCGCATCCACCGTCCCGCACTCCGGGCAGACCGGCTCGCCCTCGCGGCCCCAGCGCACCTCCCGCAGCAGCTCGAAGGCGCGCTCGTCGCTCAAGCCGAAGATCTCCCGCACCGACAGCGAGCGGGCAGCGGCCGTGAGCAGGAAGTGGGGCTGGTGCATGGGCGGCTCCGGGGGCTGGGTGGACGTCCCCAGGATGCGCCCAGCGGTGACTCAAAACGCGAGCCCGACCCTAACCGATTGATTCATTGGGTATGTGCGCTTGCTACATAATGCCGAGCTTGACCGCGAACACCGTAATCCACCGTAGCAAGGTTCCCATATCCACCTGGTTTTGGGGCGCCTATCTTGTGGCGCATGGTCCTCCCGGAATGAGCGCCTTCCAGTTCCAGAAGTGGCTGGGCCTGTCTCGTTGTGAAACGGCCTTCCAAAGTTTCACAAGCTGCGCGCTGCGATGGTGCGCCCATTCGGGACTTGATCGGCCGCGAGTAACTCGTTGAGGTGGACGAGACTCTGGTTGGCAGCGCGACGCAGGGCGAAGGGAAAGGCGTTCACCATAGGACGCTGGTCATTCGCGCCGTCGAAGTTCATCCACGTCAAGCC
>CAWGYT010000005.1:0-25572 GCA_963826795.1 uncultured Planctomycetales bacterium
GAGGTTGTCACCTCTCCCGAGGCCGGGAGAGGTCGCTCGGGTCCCGCTTGCGGGAGCCGGGCGGGTGAGGGTTGGGGGGTTGGCCGTGTGTCTGGCCGGCGCGTCCCCCTCATCCGGCCTTCGGCCACCTTCTCCCGCGTTGGGGAGAAGGGACAGGATTGTGTCACCTCTCCCGAAGAGGTTGTCACCTCTCCCGAGGCCGGGAGAGGTCGCTCGGGTCCCGCTTGCGGGAGCCGGGCGGGTGAGGGCTGGGTGAGGGCTGGGTGAGGGCTGGGTGAGGGTTGGGTGAGGGCGGGTGTCTGGGATGGGGCGCGGCCCCTCTCCGCTCGCAAGGCTTTCGCCAGGAGTCAACCTGGATGATTTCTGGTAGACTACCGCAGGAGATTCGCGAACTGGCCAGGAGGTTCCTTGTGTTTCGCCGTCGTCTGTGCAGTCGACTTCACGACACGCATCCGTTTCAGTCGTTCCACGGCACGTCGCGCGAAGGACTTTGTCTGGTCAGTCGCCGCAACCTGATCAAGGCTGGCGTGGCGGGGATCGCAGGCCTGAGTCTTCCCGCGTTACTGCAACAACGCGCGATGGCGGCTTCGAGCGGGAAGTCGATGTCGTCACGAAAGGCCGTCATTCTGCTCTGGATGACAGGTGGGCCGAGTCACATCGACACGTGGGACATGAAGCCGGATCGTCCCTGGATTAATCGCGGGCCTTTTTCGCCGATTGGAACGGCGATACCCGGTGAATTCATTTGCGAGCACCTGCCCAAGCAGGCAGCAATGCTTGATCGCATGACTCTCATTCGGTCGGTCGACTGCCGTAAGAGCAATCACGAGCCGAACCAAGTCATGCAGACGGGCAATCGAGATGCGGCTCCGCGTGTGAATCGACAAGGCGGCATGTATCCAGCGATCGGCTCCGTCGTGGCCAAGTATCGCGGCCCGAACCGTCCGGGATTGCCACCGTATGTGGCGTTTCAGAAGTCACGCTCGCACATCGCTTACGCGGGGTATCTTGGCCAGCAGTACGATCCGTTTATGGGAAATGAAGCGGCGCGCTTGCCGATTTACGATCTCGTCGGAAACAACACGGGGAAAACCTCCCGGGCAGGTATCTTCGACTTTGCGCGAGATCTTAGCTTTCACCGTCTGCAGCAGCGCCAATCGCTGCTTCGTGATTTTGATCGCATGCGGCGCGAGCTCGACAGCTCCGGCGTGCTCGAGGCGATGGATCGCTACCAGCAGCAGGCCATCGAAATTGTCGCCGGTGGGCGAGTTCGTACGGCGTTCGATCTCGCCCAGGAACCCGAAGCGTCGCGCGCGCGTTACGGCGACCACCTTTGGTGCCAACAAGCCTTGCTCGCGCGGCGACTCGTGCAAGCCGGCGTCTCGTTCGTGACGATTGACCTGAGCTACCACACGGCGTCCGGGACCTGGGACAATCACGGCGACAACATTCCGCCCTATGGCGGGATTTCGAAAGGGCTGAAGCCGATCTTACCTCTGTTCGACCACTTGTTGACGACTTTGGTGGCGGATCTGGAACGCTGCGAACTACTCGACGATGTGCTGGTGATTGCGATGGGTGAATTCGGGCGGACGCCGTTCATGGGAACTCAGGGCAGCACCGACGGGCGAGATCATTGGCCTGAAGTGATGTCAATCTGTCTTGCCGGTGGTGGCCTCAGGCACGGTCAGATCATCGGGGCGACCGATCGCGATGGAGGGCAGATCAAGAGCCGCCCGGTGACACCCGGCGATCTTGCGGCCACCATTTATCGTCACATGGAAGTCCCGTTGAATGCCACCTTCACAGATGAAAAGGGTCGACCCCATTTCGTCTTGCAGGAGAACGACCATCCGCTCAGCGAACTCGGGTGAAGTCGAGATCTCCCGACCCGTGTAAGAACCTACCGGGCATCAGGCAAAATTTTCCAGAAGACCCCCTGTCCGAGGTCGCGAGTCGAAGGGCGGCCGGGTTTCGTGTAAGATCGAGAGTTCGGGCACATCCTGGCGTGAGGCCCTTGTCATGTTTCGAAGCAATCTGATGTTCGTCATGGGCTTGGCCCTTCTTCCGACTTGCGCCTTATCCCACGCCGGCGAAGCCGACGGTACGGTTCACGAGTCGACATCTCCCCCCGATCACGAAGTGCGAGTTTGCTCGGGCGAGGGCGAGTTTCGCGAGTTATGGATCAAGGTCGTCGAACGGACGTGTCTGAAGTGTCACCTGCTTGGCGGTGATGCCTCGGATAGCGAGTTTCGATTGCGCGACATCTCGCGGCTGACGCCCCCGGAGCGGTCGAAGGCCCTCCATGAAAATCAGCTGGCGCTGACAGGCTTGATCGCAGCACGCGAAGCGGATGGTCGTCCGCGTCTGCTGGTTAAAGCGACTGGCGGATTAGATCACGGAGGCGGAGAGGTGCTGAAAGCGGACTCGACGGAATTGCGCGTCTTGCGGGCGTTCGCGGACCGCGTCCAGCAGGGAACGGGAGCGTCGATTCCCGGCGAACTGCAGCTTCATGACGACGCGGCCTCCTTTTTTGATGGCGTCGAGATGATATCGGATCAGCGACTGCTGCGGCGCGTGACGCTTTCGCTCGCGGCCCGACTGCCGACTTCCAGCGAGTGCGCACGGGTTGATGCTCAGGGATTGCAGGCGATCGAACCGCTGCTCGAGGGAGTCATGACGGAAGATGCCTTTTTCGAGCGGTTGCTCGAAGGATTCAACGACATCCTTCTGACCCGAGGCTACAACGGCACTGGCGAAGATGTCCTCTCGTACAACCATTTCGAGCACTCGCGACATTGGTACCAGCAGTATCCACTTGATGACGTTCCTGAGCCGGAACGTGAGAAGGCAAAATACAAGCTCGTTGACGATTATCGCGAGGCGTTGCGACGCGAGCCGCTGGAACTGGTTCGATACATCGTCCAGCAAGAACGGCCATTTACTGAAATTCTGACGGCCGACTATACGATGGTGTCGCCGTATACCTCGCGAGGTTATGGCATCTATGATCAGCTGCGTGATCAATTTCAGAATCCGGACGATCCCTACGAGTACGTACCGACCAGGCTCAAAGCGCTGAAAGATCGCAATGGCAAAGTTCAGCCGACCGACGACGGCTTTTACCCGCATGCGGGACTGTTGACCATGTTCCAGTACTTGCGTCGCTATCCGACGACGGAGACGAATCGGAATCGTCTTCGCGCACGGATGTATTATCAGCACTTTCTGGGTGTCGATATCATGAGCCTGGCGCCGCGCGTGAGCGACGCGGCGGCGATCGATGCTCAGTACCGAATTCCCACGATGCAGGCGGCTGAGTGCGTCGTCTGCCACCGCACCATCGATCCCGTCGCCGGGTTGTTTCAGGATTACTACAACGAAGAAGGGCATTACGGACGACGCCAGGAGGGCTGGTTTACGGACATGTTTCGCCCCGGCTGCGAAGGCGATGATTTGCCCAGACGCGAGCGTTGGCGAGCGCTGCAGTGGTTGGGAGAGCGCACGGCGGAAGATCCGCGTTTCGCCGTGGCGATGGCCGAACATGTCTACTATATCCTGATGGGTCGCAAGGTGCTCTTGGCTCCGAGCGATATTGACGATCCTTATTTCGCAGCTCGTCGCCGAGCTTATCTCGCGCAGCGGGAACTCATTCAGCGCGCGGCCGACCGCTTTTCGCAGGAGAACTTCAATCTGAAAGTCGTCTTTCTCGAGATCGTCTCGTCCCCGTTCTACCGTGCCGACGCCTTGGCAACCGCCGTCGATCGGCCCGATCGCTGGGCGGAACTCGAGGACGTTGGCCTTGTTCGGATGCTCAGCCCGGAACAGATTGAACGCAAGATTGTCGCCATTTTCGGCAGGCCCTGGGGGCGGCTGACCGACAGCTACGAGATCCTGTACGGCGGGATCGACTCGCAGGAAGTCACTGAGCGGTTGACGGAGCCGAGTGGAGCGATCGGCGCGATCCAGCGAATTCTGGCCAACGATGTCGCCTGCAAGAATGTCGCCGCCGATTTTGCTCTGCCGGCCGACCAGCGACGCTTGTTCCCCGGGATCGAAACCGACGTGCTGCCCCGTGAAGGTGACGCAGACGCGGAAGCCCGGATCCGCGCTGCCATCGTGCATTTGCACCAGTACCTCTTGGGACGTGAAGATGCCCCTCACGATCCTGAGGTCGATCAGACGTTCGGTCTGTTTGCGGACATCATCGCCGAGGCGACCCGTCGGGGTCGTTTCGATGAGGTCGAAAGCTATTTTTGTAAGAGCAGCGGTCAGGATGGACCGCGGGATCCCGACCCCCACTACACGCTGCGAGCTTGGCGGGCGGTTGTGACGTATCTCTTGCGGCAGCCTGATTTTCTGTATGAATAGGGAGGCGACATGCGGCGCAACTTTCTCAAATGGTGTGCCTCGGCCGGCCTGGGACTCGCGGTTCCGAGTCGCTTCTCCCAGAAGTTGCCAGCCGCTGAGCAGCGCGAGCTGCCGGTCTACGAGGGACCCTACTACGTCGTCTGCAATGCTTCAGGCGGTTGGGATACGACCTACCTGATGGATCCCAAAGGCGTCGGTGGGATCAACCGACTCTACAAGACCGGTGATATCCAGACCGCGGGCGAGATTCGGTTCGCACCGACCGCGAAGCATATCTCTGAGGGGATGAGCAACGAGCAGTTCTTCGCGAAATATGCCCCCGAACTGTTGGTGTTGAACGGCTTGGACTATTCCGTCAACAATCATTCTCCGTGCAGCCGATACATGGCGACGGGAAATCTCGACAGTTTGGCGTACCCCACATTTGCCGCGCTCGTCGCTGCTTGCCGTGGCGACAATTGTCCCTTGGCGTTTCTGACCTTCGGCAACTATTCCGCGACGGGGAATCTTGTGCCGATGGCTCGCGTGCCTTACATCCCGTCGCTCAAGCTGTTGGCGAATGCGGATGCAGTGCAGGGTATTGCGCAGCATCCCTATCACGAGCCGTTTGTGATGGATCAGATCGAGTCAGCGCTGGCTCGTCAGCGCGAACGCCGATCGCAACAGCTCCAGCTTCCTCGTCGCGGGCGAGCCGAAAGCATGTTGTATGCGGCCCAGTGGAATTCACAGTCATTGTCGCGAGTCGCCGCGCACATCCCGACTTCGATTCCCAAGGATCCACTCTCACAGCAGGCGGAGATCGCGCTGGCCTCGTTCAAGGCGGGTGTGTGCGTGTCGGCCAACTTGACCATGGGGCAGTTTGACAGTCATCAGAAGAATGACGAAGACCAAATGAAGCTTCTGCCCCGGTTTCTGGCGAGCATCGATTATCTGCTGCGCCGTGCCGAGGACCTGAAGATCCGTGAAAAGCTGGTGTTGATTCTGCAAAGCGAAATGGGACGCACGCCAAGCTATAACAACGGCGATGGGAAGGACCACTGGTCCATCGGATCGGCGATGTTTCTGGGACCTGGCATCCGGGGGAACCGTGTTGTCGGTGCGACGGACGAGAAGCAGTTTGCCGTTCCACTTGCCGCAAAGACGCTCGCACCCGACCACGAACACGGAATTCGCATCCGCCCAGAACACGTCCATTTGGCGCTGCGAGAATTGGCAGATATTGCGGACCATGAATACAGCCGTCGGTATTCCCTTAAATTGACGGATGAAGAAAAGCTGCAGGGTCTTTGGGGGTGAGGGGCGTAGGTGGATCTTGGAAGTGACGTTCGTCGATGACTCCCAGCATGTGTTCCCCAAACGCATCTGCCGCTGGCAGGCCTGGACCACGAGTGGGCTACCTCATGGTTTTCGAGAAAGGAACCTTCCATGCGATGTGTCTTGTCTGTCTTGTCTGGCTTGGCTGTCTTGTCTGGCTTGCTGGCTTGTCTGTCTTGTCTGGCTTGGCTGTCTTGCTGGCTGCGCCGATTCTCTGCGCAGATGGAATTCAGGACAACCTCGCCGACGACGTGCGCCCGATTCCGCCGACGGGGATTGAAGTCGGGGAAGCGGATCGAGCCGAACTCAATCAGGGGCTGCTGCAGTTGGCGGAGCTTCTTGAGCAGCTGAAGACGCGCGACGATGCCCTTGTGCGGGACTTGTTGCCCGACGTCGAGATCTTTCACCGCGCGGTTGACCAGGGGCTGAAGTACAACGAGTTTTTCGCGGCCCAGGATGTCGCGACCGCCAAGGAACTGCTGCAAGTCGGGCTCACGCGTGCCAGGCAACTACAGGCGGGCGAATCGCCTTGGACGACGCAGTCTGGTTTGGTTGTGCGTGGCTACGTATCGAGGCTCGACCACACGGTGCAGCCCTATGGACTGGTGATTCCGGCTTCGTATCAATTTAGCGGCAAAGATCGATTTCGGCTGGATCTTTGGCTGCACGGCCGTGGAGAGCGACTCAGCGAAAACAATTTCTTGGGCGAGCGAATGAAGCACGTTGGCCCGGTCACTCCGGCGGACACGCTCGTGTTGCATCCTTACGGCCGATACTGCAATGCGTTCAAGTTCGCGGGAGAAGTCGACGTGTTGGAAGCCATGCAGCACGCGAAGCGGCATTATCGGGTCGACGATGATCGAATCGCCGTGCGTGGCTTTTCGATGGGAGGCGCCGGTTGCTGGCAGATGGCCGTGCATTATCCCGATCACTTCTTCTCGGCGAACCCCGGCGCTGGTTTCTCGGAGACGCCCGAGTTTCTGAAGTCGTTCCAGCAGGAGTCGCTCATGCCAACCTGGTACGAGAAGAAGCTTTGGCAGTGGTACGACTGTCCGGGCTACTGCGTAAATCTCTATAACTTGCCGACGGTCGCCTACAGCGGCGAATTGGACAGTCAAAAGCAAGCCGCTGATGTGATGGAAGCAGCGCTCGCCGAGGAAGACATCTCGCTGGTGCATCTGATCGGCCCTCAGACCAAACACGCCATTCACCCTGACTCGGCTCGCGAAATTGAGAGGCGATTGGCAAGCCTGGCCGAGCAGGGGCGCGATCGCGTACCGCGGAGTGTGAAATTCGCGACCACCACGCTTCAATACAACCGCTCGCATTGGGTACGACTTGATGGACTAAAACAACATTGGGAACCGGCGCGGATCGAAGCCGGCCTGGCGCGGGCGCCACTCGTTTCGGTGCGGACCACCAATGTGACGGGGTTCACACTTTCCTTTCCGCCCGGCTGGTGTCCCTTCCCGATCACGCGGCCGATCACGGTCGAAGTCAACGGGCAAAAGCTCGAGGGACCGCGGCCGCAGTCAGATCGCTCGTGGACTTTTCATTTCTGGAACGGCGAGGCGCGCGACGTCGCGGGACCTCCCGCCGAAAGCCTTTACAAGCGAGTCGGCTTGCACGGTCCGATCGATCATGCCTTCATGGATACCTTCATCGTCGTCCGACCGACGGGCAAGGCAACTCACGCGGCAGTTGGCGATTGGGTCGCCACCGAGTTGGAACACTTCCTCACGCATTGGCGTCGCCATTTTCGTGGGGACGCAATCGTAAAGAACGATACGGAAGTCACGGACGACGACATCGGCTCCGCCAATCTCATCTTGTTCGGAGACCCTGCGAGCAATCGCCTCATGGGAGAAGTCGCTCCGCAGTTGCCCATCCAGTGGACGTCCGACGTGATCCGCGTCGGCGAGAAGCAATTTGACGCGGCCAAGCGAGTTCCGGTGTTGATCTACCCGAATCCGCTCAACCCTCAACGCTATGTCGTCTTGAACAGCGGCTTCACCTTCCGCGAGTACGCCTATTTGAACAATGCTCGCCAGGTCCCCAAATTGCCGGATTGGGCAATCGTCGACCTGACCACTCCCGCCAATTCACTCTGGCCTGGCAAGATCGTCGATGCGGACTTCTTTGATGAACAGTGGCGCCTCAGGTGATCGCGGGGTTCAACGGGTTGTTTCGCGTCTCCCGTGATTTGGCTCGGCAGTAGCCTCGCCCTCCCGAATCGCGGTTGGCCAGTTGCATGCGATCACTTAGCGTGATTCTTGGCCTTGGACGCGGCGCGCCTTGTCCAAGAGCGCACGCAGCCGCTGATCCTGTGGGCGAACCTGGGCGGCGCGTTCCAGCATCGAGATTCCTTCGGACAATTTGTTCTGCTTGAGTAGCACCAATCCGAGGTTGCTGAGCGATGTGCCGTGAAAGGCGTTGATCGCCAGCGATTGACGGAGAAATGCTTCCGCTGGTTGCAGTTGCCCATTCTGCATGAACAAGAGCCCGAGGTCATGCCAGGCCATCTGGAAGCTGGGGTCGACCTCGCGCACTTTATCGAGTTCACGCTTGGCCGCCTGCAAGTCACCTGTTAGCAGAAGCGCGTGTCCCAGATAGTAGTGCCCTGACACGGAGTCGGGAGCGGCCTGAACGGCTCGTCGGAACATGGGCAACGCGGCCGAGGGCGATTCCAATGCCAACGTGGCTTTCCCCAGGTTGACCCATGCTTTCTCGTTGTCCGATTCCGACTGCAGCGTACGGCGACTCGTCCGGGCGATCTCCCGTAAGGCTCGTTGGCCTAAGTCCCTCAATAACGTCTCCCGGTCGGCCGCCGACGAGGGCAAGACTTGTAGCCAAAGTTCACCCATCTCGTCGACCGACTGCAGGCCGTAGCGAACGCGCCGGGGCGGTGAGTTCGGATTGCGGATGTTGGCCGGCGAATTGTCGTAGGAGAATCGCTGAACGAGCGTCGTGCCTTTGGGTAGCCGCGGAGGAGTTGCAAAACGATAATCGCCCTGCCAATTGAAGTCCCACTCGGGGATCCTGAGCAACACCTCCGTTGTGCCGCTCGGCAAAATGGCCAAGGCTTCCAGCCGCTTGCCGAGGTAGTGTGCGTGTGGAATCAAACCAATCAACTCCACATCGATCGGCAGCGTGTAGCGTTCCTCGAATACGTAGTCCGTCTCACCTGGCGGGATGTCGATGTCCGTCGATCGCAGTACCAGCTTGACCGGAAACCGCGTTGGCGGTTCATCAGTGAAGTAGAATCCGACGGCGGCCTGCACGCGTTCCGGTTTGCCCGTCGGCTGGATGTGCATTTGCAAGACTAAGTCGGTTCCGGGCGTCAGCTGCCATGCGGTGCGATCGAACGCGGACGTGGCGATCTTGCCAGGTTGCCAACTAATGAAATGGCCGTCGGGGCTCTCGGCCCCCTCCGCTTCCATCCCACCGAACCCCGGGGTCTCGTCCTGGTTGTCCAGTCGGCGACACTCGCCCTCGGCGTCAACCAACATGAACGCGTGGTGGACGACGCGTCGATTGTCGGGCTGCAATTCGATGGCTCGGACCCAACGCGGGCGGTCGATGGGGATGGGAATGACAAAGTTCCGATAGATGTCCACTCCCTCGGCCGGCACCTCGAACGGCCTCGCCATCCGAACGATCAAGTCCGGCTCGCCCAACTGCCATCCTTCGATGAACTGGGGTTCAGCCGGTAAATCGCCGGCCAGTCCCCGGGGCTTTCCCGCCGCGACCCAGGCGGCGATCGTCTCGATTTGTGCTTCCGACAAGCGACGTGCGAAAGCCAACTCGTGCGATCCCGGTTCCGGGAGCCAGGGCGGCATATAGCGGCTCCGCGTCACCTCCGCGATCTGAGTTGCATGAGCGGCCACGTCTTCATAGGTGAACAGCTCAAACGGAGCCCCCTCGCCAGGGCGATGACACGGAACGCAATGTTGAAACGTGATTGGTGCGATATCGCGTGTGAACGTGACCTCGCGACTTGGCAGGATTTCGCGGCGGATTCGACCGGCAGGAGGCTCGGAACAGCTGACGAGGGTCGCCAAGGGTAGCAACGCGACCAGTAGCCTGCCGGGCACCGCTCGACGAGAGACCTCGGCACGCTGGGTTAACTCGGAAGGTGGGGAAAATCGAAAATTTCCGATTAACCGGAAGAATTTAGTTGAAATTCGGAGTTTCCCTGTTAGATTAACGCGAACTCGGGCCCCTGGATGGGTGCGGGGTATGGGTAGTCCTGGATGACAGGTTAAGTCTAATTAAAAGCAACATTTCGACAACGCGGCCGTGAATCTGATCCATTTTGGCCTTCGATGAAAAGCCGCCGGCTTTGTCGAGGCGTCCCGGACGGATTCGCAGTTGACGCGGAGTACGCTACTGACCAAGTGCCAGTTTGAGTTTCCGAAGGTCTCCCAGCTTGTGGGCGGCGTCGGGAATTCATGCTGGCACTTTTTTTCCCCCTCGGTCCAACTTGAAATTGGGCTTTTCGTATTTTGATTCTGTCTTTGTAACGAGGTCTTATCATGATTTTAAGGCGCTGGATTCAGATCTGCCTTGCGACCGTTTCGATGGCGCTCGCGAGTGGCCCGATCGCGGCGATCGCGCAGACGTTCGACACCCTTTACGAGTATGGAAACGCGGCCGACTCGAACGCCACCAGCGGCGCCGGCGTGCCACGCGGGGCCAACTTCAGCGATTCGGCCAGCGGTAATTACACGATTACGGCGGGCGGCACCGATTTCTGGGACGTCTCGGACCATGGTTCGGCCATCTTTGACTCGACTGCGGCTCCGGTCACCGGGGATTTCAGTGCGGTCGTGAAGGTCTCGATCGGCTTGACAGGGGAAGTGATGCCGGGCGAATGGGGTCGAACCGGGGTCATGGCCCGCACCGATCCTGCCGCGGCGAATTCAGCGTATTTCGCCTCAACTCAGAAGTTTGACGGCCCGAATCAGCACGTGCTCCAGTTCCGCGATTCGCTCGGCGCTGGCACGTCTCGCGTATCGGACGGTTCCGCAACGACGTTGGTGACGGGCCCTCGAGCCGCGGCCGAGGGAGTGGACGTGGCCCCGGTCTGGATGGGCTTGCATCGCTACGGCGACCAGATTTTTTCGACTTGGGCGGAGGACATGGGTGGCGCGCCCGGGACGTGGAGCGTTGCCGAGGGGCGCGTCGGATCGGCCGACCATGTCGGTCCCGTGCAACTGGGCTTGTTTCACCAGAACCACAACGTGCAACCCGAAGTCAGCACGGCGACGTTCACGGGCTTCACGGTGAGCGACTTTGACAACTCGCTGGGACAATTCCCGCTGGCGATTACTCGGGCCCCGATTTATCTCAACGCGGACGGAAAGGTGGTTGGGTCTTTTTCGGGAATCGAAACCGGCGGCGGTGATCCCCAGGCGGTCACTTGGCAGGTCGAACTGCTGGGCGCCGCGACGATCACCGATGGCTTGGCCGCGAGATCATTCCTCCGTGGCAATTCGGGCTCGAATTTTGACCCTGATTCCTTGGCGCCTCAGGGTTCAGGACAGCTGGCGAATCTCAGCTGGTTTGGCAACGCCAATCCCCCGCCTGCCGGTTTCGAAAAGTATCCGGACATCTTCAATCTGCCGAGCGATACAAACAGCGACGCCGATAACCAGGAAGACTATTCGGTGGACGCGGTCGGGCAGATCTTTATTCCCGAAGCCGGTACTTACAAATTCAAGGACGGCGTCGATGACTACACGTATCTCCTGATCGACGGCCAGGTGTTGATCGACGATAACAACTGGACCGGACCGAATGGCTCGGACAACGGCGGCAGCCCGATTGTCGAGAAGACGTTTGACGAAGCCGGTTGGTACGACTTCACCTTCCGGATGGCGGAAGGTGGTGGTGGCGATGCAGGTACCTTGTACTGGGACTATAACAACAGCGAGTTCCCAGCGGCCAATACGGATCCGGCGGGAACGGGTGCGTTGATCCCAGCCGAGAACTTCCGATCGGTTGCCTATGCGGTCGACGCCTCGCTGAGCGATGTCTCGGTCATGAACGACGAAGTCCTGATGGACGCCGCCGGCAACATGCTGACAGCCACGCCCGGCACGCTGGCACGCGTGACGGTCAATGGCGTTCCGCAGATTGTCGAGCTCGTGCCCGAACCAAGCTCGATCCTCCTGGGCCTGATCGGCCTCTTGGGTTTGTTAGGGATCCGTCGTCGCTAGGCCAACGGCCGAGTGTCAAAAGTCGTTAACCAAGAAGGCTGTCCCTTGTGGCAGCCTTCTTTTTTCGATTTCGCAGGCTTCGATACTCGGTCCGGTGACCTTGCGGATCAACCCTCACCCGCTGCTGCGCAGCGACCTCTCCCGGACTCGGGAGAGGTGACCCGGCCAAGTTGGAAGAGATGACCCGGCCAAGTTGGGAGAGGTGACGCGGCCAAGTTGGAAGAGGAGACCCGGCCAAGTTGGAAGAGGAGACACAAAGTTGGCCAAGGTGTCACAAGCAGCATGTCCCTTCTCCCCAACGCGGGAGAAGGTGGCCGAAGGCCGGATGAGGGGGCGTGCCCGGGAATAAGTTCCTTTCAGTCCCCTTCCAAGTGACCGTCCAGCTCACTACAGCCGTTCGAGCCGCTACCACGTTCGGCAGGCAGGCTCGTCTTATCGTCGTCGCGCACCTTCGCGTTTGAAAATACACATCGGGCGTTATAATCGGAGAATCAACGGATCGGGATTGTCGTCCGATGCTGCTTTCCGGATCTGCCGACGCGGGTAGCTCGGCGCGTTGTCAGTCGCGTTGTCAGTCGCGTTGTCAGGCGCGTTGGTCTCACGTTACAGAAGTCGCAACAAGAGTCGCAAGAGCCGATCGAGTCTGCATGTCACGGCGTCGAAGAAACAAGGCACGAGGGTCAACGTCTCGATCGCTCACGGGCCGCGTGGTTTGGCTGATTGGCGTTGCCGGCGTGACGCTTCTCGCCGTGACGGCCCTTCGCGGTTGGCTTGGGCGAGACCTCGGGATCCGAACTGAATCGCTCGAGCCGGCGGGCAGTCCAGCGGTCGAAGTTGGAATACCTGCGGCTCCGGCGAGCGTGCCTGACGGGGCCAATTCGACTGGACTGTCAACGGTCGAAGTGTCGTCGTCGGACCTGGCCACCGTTCCCGGCTTGGCGGATCGTACTCAATACGCCCCTCTGGCTGACCTGTTTGCCAAGGCCGATCCGTCGGCCGACGCCCAGTGGCTATCGGAGCAGTTTAGCGCGGCAGCGGGTGAGCAATTGCAGCTGCTCGGTCGGCTCGGAGAGCAGCCCGCCGCCATCGTGGCCGACTCGGTCTCGAACCTGGTTGCCGATGCGTATCAGAGTGCGGTGCTTCGGCCCAGCACGCAACCCGTGTTTCGCGACGGGACGCTTGTTGTGCTTCGCCAGCAGGGTTCGTCCGAAGGCCTGTTGCGGGGCCGAGCTGGCTTCGTGCAAGGTTTTCGTGACTTGCTGGAGATCTATTCGCACGACGATGCGAATCACGTCCATCTGAAATTCAAGATCATTGGCGCCGAGCTTGGGCCGGACCGAGCTCACACGACGGCCTACGTCGAAATTCATGGTGACAGTCAATCGCATCCGGGGCGTGAGTGTCAACAAACGGCGTTGTGGCAGTGCGAATGGGTACGTCAGCAAGATGGCGATCAGCCCTTGCTGCGCAGCGTTACCGTCAGCGACTACGAAGAAGTTCAACCCGACAGCGGGAAGTCTGGGGCGTTCATTGATTGCACCGAATCGCTGTTGGGCGCCAACTCAAGCTACCGCGAACAGCTCGTGTACGGTGCCGATCATTGGTACGGTAACTTTGATGTCGCGTTTGGGATCCATCACGGCAATCAAGGACTCGCCTTGGGGGATGCCGATGGCGACGGCCGCGAGGACTTGTTTCTCTGTCAGCCGGCAGGACTGCCGAATCGACTTTATCTGCAGCAGCCCGACGGGACGCTCCTCGATCGGACCAAGGAGTGTGGACTCGATTGGCTTGACGCTTCTCGTGGCGCGCTGTTTGTGGACTTTGACAATGACGGCGATCAGGATCTCGTGGTCAGCCTGAATTACTCGCTGGTGATCTTCGAAAACTTGGGCGGTGCGAGATTCGATAAACGGACGCGAGTCAATATTTTCTCCTGGCCCACCTCGATCGCTGCCGCGGACTACGATCACGATGGCGATCTGGACCTCTACATCTGTGGCTACAATCCACGCGGCGAGACCGCGCCGGGCGACATCTTTGCCAATCCCGTTCCTTACCACGACGCGAACAACGGCGCCCGAAACTTTATGATGCGGAACGAGGGCAATTGGGATTTCCTGGATGTCACGCAGGCAGTCGGCCTGGACCAGAACAATCATCGGTTCACCTTTGCCGCCGCGTGGGAAGATTATGACAACGATGGCGACCTGGATCTGTACGTCGCGAATGATTTCGGACGCAACATCCTGTATCGCAACGATATCGACGCAGAGGGCCGGCGGCACTTCGAAGATGTCTCGCGTCAGGCGGGAGTCGAAGACATCGCGGCCGGAATGTCCGTCAGCTGGGGCGATTACAACCATGATGGCTGGATGGACCTCTACGTCAGCAACATGTGGTCGTCGGCGGGGCATCGGATCACCTCGCAAAGCCAGTTCCAGCGGGACGCGGATAACCAGACGCGGGAGGAAATGCAGCGGCATGCCCGAGGTAACTCTCTCTTTCAGAATCAGGGGGATGGGACGTTTCGGGACGTCAGTGTAGAAGCGGCTGTGACGATGGGTCGCTGGGCGTGGGGTTCGCTGTTTGCGGATATCAACAACGATGGCTGGGAGGATCTCTACGTGGCGAACGGATTCTTCACCACGCCGGATACGGGCGATTTGTGAAGTTTCTTCTGGCGGCAAGTTGTGTCGCTTTCACCGAACAAGAACGCCTCCTCGGCTGAGATGATGGCCTACGACAAGGGCTGGGCCGCGGTGAACCGTCTGATTCGCGCAGGACGTTCGTTCAGTGGCCGCGAGCAAAACTGCTGTTTCCTGAATCTGGGCGCGACGCAATTTGCCAACGTCTCATCTGCCGTCGGGCTGAATTTGCCCGATGACGGCAGGGGACTGGCCTTGACCGATTGGGATGGGGATGGACGCGTCGACTTCTGGCAAACAAATCGCAATGGCCCGCGAGTCCGCTTTTTGAAGAACGAATACCAGACGGAGCACGATTTTCTTGCGCTGCGACTGACCGGAACTCACACCAATCGCGACGCGATCGGAGCTCGCGTCGAAGTCCATTTGTCAGGACAGCCGCAGCCGTTGATCAAGTCGATCTATGCGGGAAGCGGCTACATCTCCCAGTCAAGCAAATGGCTGATGTTTGGCCTTGGCAAAGCGGTGGACATCGATCGAGTTATCGTCCGCTGGCCTGGCGGAGATTCGGAAGAATTCGCCGGGATGGTGCCAAATCACCACTATCAGCTGGTTGAAGACTCCGGCCGCGCGACCCCGTGGGAGACGCCCCGTCTTGGCCCGTGGAAGGCGACACCGGCCGCGGAGCCGCTCCTGCCGGCTGCAAGTCGAGTCGTGTTGTTGCAGCCCGCACCGTTGCCGCAACAGCTCGTATGTCGCGACCTTGAGGGCGTCGAGCGACCGATCGTGGAGCACTTGAGCGGCTCGCGTGGGCTGCTGATCAATCTCTGGGCGACGTGGTGTCCCAACTGCTTGGAGGAACTGGCCGCTTGGTCGAACGCTCAGCAGGCGCTGTCCGATGCCAAAATTGACGTGCTGGCGATCTGTGTCGACGAGCCGACGGGCGATGCGGCGGCGGATCGACGACGGATCGGTGACTTCGCCGCAAAACGCCAACTCCCGTTTGCCGTTGCCAAGGGCGATCACGACCTCGTCGAGATCTTGAACGTGTTTCAGCGCGCTTTCATCGGCCGACAGTCGGACTTGCCTCTGCCGAGCAGTGTCTTGATTGATCCGCAGGGCCGCCTGGCGGTGATTTACAAGGGCCCCGTCGATGCGGAACAAGTCGTGCGGGATGCTGCGCTGATGGGCGCATCGACCGACGTGATCTTTCGAGGCGCGTTGCCGTTTGACGGCCAGTGGCTGGAACGACCCCCGACGACTTCGGCCCGTCTGGCGGCCGTCGCCTTGATCGAACACGGCTATCAGCAAGCGGCAGAAGCGTACGCACGTCAGTTGTTGCCGCGGTATGATCCCACGACACGCGACTCGACATTTGATCGCGAGCAGGCCCAGCAAGCCGATCAGGAATTCGCCTCGCTTCACCATTTGCTTGGCGCGATCGAATTCGATCGGCAACAGTATCAAGCTTCGCGGGAACACTATGAATCCGCGCTCCTGCTAGATCCCTACAATCGAGGCCTGCGCCGCGAGCTGTTGCGGACGCTGTTGCGGATGGGACAAGTCGAGCCGGCTGCGGCGCAATTGGAGGCAATGCTGCAAAGCCATGCGGACGACCCGGAGTCGCTCACCGAATTAGCCCGTATCCGCGTGCAGCTTGGTCAGCCCGACGCGGCGATGGACCTCTATGAATCATCACTCTCGATTCAGCCGGCCGTGGAAGTGAGATTTGAACTGGCGAATCTCCTGCGCGACCAAAAACGGTATGCGGAGGCGGTCGAGCAATATCGTCGAGTCCTGGCCGAAGTGCCGTCGCCCGTGGTGCTTAATAATCTGGCGTGGCTATTGGCCACTGCCTCGGACGATCGAGTGCGCAACGGCGGCGAGGCCTTACAGTTGGCGCAACGTGCCTGCGAAGTCACTTCGAACCAGGTGCCCAAGATGCTGGGGACATTGGCCGCGGCCTATGCCGAACAGGGAGATTTCCGCAGCGCGGCACGCGTGCTCGGACAAGCCATCGCGCTGGCCCAGGCCGGCGATGCGGATTTGGTTCCCGAACTTGAACAGCGACTAAGACAGTACGAGAACAAGCAGCCAACGCGAGACTAAAACGCGAGACTAAGTCAGCGACCACGAGCGTCGCCGAGCCTCGCTCCGCCCACGCGCCGTTCGTGGTTGCCCAAACCGAGACGGCATGACGTCGTCGGTGCAGTAGGGCAGGACGCCTTTGTCGACACACTCCATTCGTATCACCGTATCACTTGAGTTCTACAAACTGCCATGTTCAAAATGTTTGCCATTCGACTATCCTGGATCGCCGTTCTGTTCATTGTGGGGTGCCAACAAAGCGCGGAGAAAGTTGGCTCCGACCAGGACGCCGCATCAAAGGACGCGGCTCCGGAGGCAACGGGACCGATTGAGCCCGAGGCCGCCTTACCAGTCGCCTCGGTCGCGGACGGCGCGAGTTCCCCGACCGGGCGGCTCGACGCGTTGCCCGTAGCGGCCCAAGTGCCTCAGTCCGCCAAGGAATTGCGAGCCATCCGTGCCGACCACGACGAACGCGTCTGGTCGAAGGAAGTGCTTGCTCAACGTTATGAGAGCACGTTCGTGGAACTGTGGGATCAGTTGATTCATCAATCCGACAAGTACCAGGTCTTTAAGAACTTTAAGTTTACTCAACTGATCGTTGGTACGACACCTCGTTCGGAAACCTTGGACTGGCAAATTTCGCGAGTCGTCTTCGACGAACCGCTTCAGCAGATTTCCTCCGAGCAGTGGCCCGCGTGGGCGGCGGGCTTCGAAGCGGCCGGCTACGAGATTGTCGAGACGGAGTTTCATCACTCCGCATTTGTCCCGTCGCCTGATGGAGCGACGTCCCAGGTATCCTTCGTGATTCATGCCAAACGGGCAGAGACCAATGAACGGTTCATTGTGCGCGGAACGCTAGGAATCCGCTGGCAGCCTGACGTCGATCCCGCGTCAGGTCGTTACGTCCCTGAGACGATCGACGCGACCGACCTCTACGTGCTGGCTCGGAAAGGAGATCCGGCATTCGTTGAGAGTCGAGTTGATCGTCTGCCAACCGATGTGGCTGGAAAAACGTCTCCCACGACGATCCACCCAATCATTTTGCAAGACCTAAACGACGACGGATTGCCTGAGGTGATTGTGGGCGGTTTCAATCATGTCTACCTGAATCGAGGAAACTGGCAGTTTGAGTTTGCTCGCCTGTGCGAAGTGCCCGTTCCTCACGTTAACGCGGGTTGCTTCGCGGATTTCGATGGCGACGGGATTCTGGATTACATGGCGGCGTTCAAGAATGGCTTTCCCGTACTCTACCAGGGCGCGGGCGGGGGAAAGTTCCCCGGTCGACCTCGCTTGCTCAAGATCGCTGCGGAACCACTCCGTGTGCCAATCAACATCGTGCCGGGAGATATCGATGGTGACGGCGATCTGGATGTGTTTCTCGGACAGCAGAAACCAGGTTATTTCAATGGGGACATTCCCACGCCGTATTATGATGCCCGGGACGGCTATCCCTGCTTCGTGCTGCTCAACGACGGCCAGGGGAACTTTACGGATGTTACCGACGATTCGGGGCTGAGCGACAAGCGACGCCGCCGCAATTTCGCGGCATCGTGGATCGACTATGACGAGGATGGGGATCTGGATTTGATGATGACCAGCGATTTCTCGGGCACGGATCTGTTCGAAAACGACGGTCGCGGGCGTTTTCGGGATATCACGGACACGTTGGAGCCGCAGGCACATGCCTTTGGGATGTCGCATACGTTCGGCGACTACAACCTCGACGGCGCGATCGATTTCTTGACGGTGGGGATGAGTTCAACGACCGCGCGACGGCTTGAACAATTGAGGTTGGGCGCGCCGAATACGAGGAATTCAACAACGCCCGGATGAAAATGGGGTACGGTAACCGCATGTTTCTGCGGAAGGATGGCCGATATATCCAAGCTCCCTTCAATCAGGACGTCGCACGCACGGGCTGGTCCTGGGGAAGCACGACGCTGGACTTCGATAACGATGCGGATCCCGATGTCTACGTCGTTAACGGACAGACGAGCGGCCAGACAACGAAAGACTACTGTACCAGCTTCTGGTGCCATGACGTCTATTACCGCGAAGGTGAAAGGCCAGAAAAGGCGTTTCGAGAACTATTTGGCGAAATGGCACCGTTGTTTAACGGGGATGGCATCTCGTGGAATGGTTACGAGCACAACGCTCTGCTGATGAACGTCGGAGGACACGGATTTATTAACGTGGGCTTCTTGATGAATGTCTCGTTCGAGTTTGATTCGCGGGCGGCGCTGTCCGGAGACATCGACTGCGATGGACGAGTCGACCTGATCGTGGAGCAGAAAGACCTGCGAGCGAGTGAAGCGAAGCTCTATTTTGTCCGCAATGTCTGGGACCAGGGCGGGCACTGGATCGGCGTGCACTTGCGGCAGTCCCCCGGTCACGCGTCGCCCTTGGGAGCACGCGTCCTTGCGACACTCGACGATGGTCGCGTCCTTCTGCAGCACAACGTCGCAGGACATTCCGTGTGGGCTCAGCACGCCAACACGATCCACTTCGGGCTGGGCGAGGCCATGAAAGTCTCGTCGCTGGAAGTGCATTGGCCTGACGGGACGGTCCGTCGCATTTCGCAGCCCAATGTCGATCAGTACCACGTCGTGACGTCGGGCCAATCGCTGCAACCGCGAAACAAGTAGGGCGGGCCGCGGCGCAGCCGGCTATTCTGCAGGCGTCAAGTCGGCAATGTAGCATCCAACGGCTTGCGTCGTCGCGGGCTCAACTTGCCTTCCGGCCAGAAAGGTCTCGAGCGCGTCGATCAGGTCGTGACGCGTCGGCTCGCGACGCCTTGCTCCGAAGTCCACAAATTGATCGTCAATCCGGCCAGAATAGATGGTGCGACCCAGGCGATCCAGGAGCACCGCCTGGGGTGTCACCGTCGCGCCGGTACGCCGGACCCATTCATGCCCGTCATCATGCACGATCGGCAGTCGGAGACCGTAATCGTGGGCGTGTTCCCGTAGCTGATCAGACGATACGCGGGGATCCACGTGGATCAGAAAACAGCGGATCCCGCGTCCCGAAAACTTGTCGCTAATCTGCTGGATTCGCCGCGCGTAAGAATTCGCGACCGGGCAATCCTGGGAGGTGAACACCAGCAGCACACCGCGCGTCCCTTGCTCGCACACGACGTGCACTCGCCCCTCAATGTCGCGAACCTCCCGACCCGTGAGGCCTTTCGAATGACCGTTCACGGGCAATGACACGGAACGATCGGTAGAACATCCGCCGACGGACGTGCAAAGGAACGTTGTCAGAATTGACAGGATCACGTTTCTCATCGAGACGTGCCGGCAACCGGTGTGGTCACCTCAAAGTGCCGGTAAATTGGGGATCGTTGTAAGATCGACACGCCTCCCAATTCTAGCAGGGACAGTTCCAGCCGTGTTGCAACTCTCGTGAGCGATTAGTCGTCGCGTTGATTTGCCGATGGTCGTTTTCGCCGCAGTTGGGCGGGCGGACTGGCGAACTCACACCGCTCGTTTCGGGAAATCAAGGGGTCGATCATCGGAAAAACGACGGAAAATTGCCCTGGATTTCCCCGTCCTCCGAGCCTTGGACGCACAAGCCAGCCCGCTCCGGGACGAACCGAAGGTCAATTCACTCGGCATGCACCTTTCTGTAAGATGAGTACCGCGGCCGAAAACTTGGCGGCTCGTCGCGAGGAACCGGGTGAGGGCTGGATGGCGAACAAGAAAATGCCCCCGAGGGAACAGGGAAGCTTCGAGCCAGAAGCCGCAGCGTCAAGGCCAGGTCCAGAGCCTTCACCGGCGGAGCCGTTGTCCAGTGGGGCGCTGGATCGGGGCGATTCGGGGTTGATCGTGGTCGGCCTCGGTGCGTCAGCTGGTGGACTGGATGCCTTCCGCCAGTTTCTGACCGCCGTCCCTGACGACACCGGCATGGCTTTCGTGCTGATTCAGCACCTCGATCCGACGCATGAAAGCCTGACCGCGGAACTGCTCGCCAGGCACACCCGGATGAGTGTCGTGCAGGTCAACGACGAAACGCGAGTCGAGCCGAACCATGTCTACGTTATCCCACCGAAGAAATACTTGACGATCAGCGGTCAGACGCTGCAACTGACGGAGCAGGCGGAACGCCGCGGTGTCCGCGTGCCGATCGACTACTTCTTTCGCTCGCTGGCCGACGACCAACAGGAGCGGTCGGTCGGCATCGTCCTCAGCGGAACCGGCAGCGATGGGACACTCGGCGTGCGCGAGATCAAGGCGGC
Organism: uncultured Planctomycetales bacterium; assembly: GCA_963826795.1. Classification (GTDB taxonomy): domain Bacteria; phylum Planctomycetota; class Planctomycetia; order Pirellulales; family Pirellulaceae; genus CAWGYT01. The sequence continues at coordinate 20,880 of CAWGYT010000005.1, forward strand.
CGGCGGGATGGTGATGGCTCAGACCCCCGACTCCGCTCAATTCGATGGCATGCCGCGCAGCGCCATCGCGGCAGGGGTGGTGGACTACGTCCTTCCGGTGGAAGAGATGCCCGACGTTCTGGTCCGCTACGTGCGGCATCGTTATGTCAAGGGCGGAATCGCTCCGCCGCCGGCTGCGCAAAACGCGTCCGACGACCTGACCTCGATCATCGGGCTCTTGCGAGCGTGGAAGACGATCGACTTCAGTTGCTACAAGAAAGGGACGCTCACGCGCCGGGTCGAGCGCCGCATGGGGCTGAGGCACGTCGAAACTATGGGCGAGTACGTGGCGGTTTTGCGGAAAGACACGGCGGAGATCACCGCCTTGTACAAGGACTTGCTGATTGGCGTGACCAACTTCTTCCGTGATCCGCCTTCCTGGAACGAACTAAAACAACGCGTCCTTGAACCGCTCGTGGCGAATTTCGGTGTGGCGAGGAGTGGGTGGCAGCCGGCGGGTGGGCCGGAGTATGGCGGCGAAGTGTCCCCGAGACACTCGATTCGTGCTTGGGTTGCCGGCTGTGCTACCGGCGAAGAGGCGTACTCGCTGGCCATGCTGCTTAGGGAGACGCTGCAGCAGGCCGACAAGGGCTGCGACATCAATATCTTTGCGTCCGACATCGACCGCGACGCATTGGCCTTCGCCCGCGCTGGCATCTATCCCAAAAGCATTGCGGCCGATGTGACTTCCGAGCGGTTGCGACGGTTCTTCAGCAAGGGAAGCCACACGTATCAGATCAGCAAGGAAATTCGCGAATCTGTGGTCTTTGCCGTCCACAATGTGTTGAGCGATCCACCATTTTCGAAACTGGATCTGCTGAGCTGTCGCAATCTACTGATCTACTTGGAGCCCGAGATCCAAAGAAAAGTCCTCGCCACGTTTCACTTCGCCCTGCGCGATGGCGGTTTTCTTTTCTTAGGAAATGCCGAGTCGATCACGCAGCAGCAAGATCTGTTCGAACCGATTTCGCGAAAGTGGCGGATCTACCGCCGCGTCGCGGCGACGCGTCGCGAACATGTCGCGCCGGTCAAATCGATTAGCCAGCCGCGCACGAGCCTGAGCATGCGTCGGCACTATCCGAATGGCCGGCACCTCGCCTGCCTGCTGCGGCCCAGCAATTGGTATTGCAGCGGTTCGCTCCGGCCTGCGCGTTGGTCAACCGAAAGTTGGAAGTCCGCTACCTGCACGGACCAATCGATCAATACTTGCAACTTCCCAGCGGCGAGCAGACACACGACTTGATCTCGATGGCTCGTCAGGGTCTTCGCACCAAACTTCGTGTGGCGATGCAAAAGGCGATCCAGACGCAGAGCCCCGTTACGCTGGACGAGGTGCGGGTCCGCCGCGGCGGGCAGTATTCTCCGATCCGCGTGTGTATTGAACCGTTGCAGCAACCCGCCGAGCTGGCCGGTTTACTGCTCGTGTCCTTTGACGAAACCAGCGCCGAGCAGCGCGTCAGGCTGATCTACGTCGAACCGCCGGAGCCGATCTTGGCCGACGCGCCCGACTCGGCGGCCGAGTATCAGGCCGTGATACGCCAGCTGGAGCGTGAATTAGCCGAGACCCGCGATGACTTGCAAGCCTCGGTCAAGGAGTTCGAGACGAGCAATGAAGAGTTTAAGGCCGCTCACGAAGAGGTCACCTCCGTCAATGAAGAGCTGCAATCGACCAACGAGGAACTGGAAACTTCGAAAGAAGAACTGCAGTCACTGAACGAGGAGTTGCAAACCGTCAACAATCAATTGGAGAATAAGCTCGGTGAACTGGAAGTAACGACGAACGATCTGCTCAATCTGTTGGGCAGCATCGACCACGCAACGCTGTTTCTCGATCGTCAGTTTCGCGTCAGACGCTTCACACCGGCCACGACGAGCCTGTTGCCAGTGATCGAAACCGATATCGGCCGGCCTTTCGCGGACTTTGCGAAGAACTTTGTAGACGACCAGCTACTTTCCGATGCGGAGAATGTACTGAAATATCTCACGGGGATCGATAAAGAAATCCAAGACGATCAAGACCGCTGGTACGTGCGGCGGATCGTGCCCTACCGTACCCAGGACGATCGCATCGGTGGCGTAGTGGTGACCTTTACGGATATCACCAAGCGAAAGCTGGCCGAAACAAATCTGGAATTGCTGACCCAATCGTTGGAGGCTCAAGTTGCGCAAAGAACCGATCTGTTGCAGCTCGTCGATGACATCACGGCTATCGCCAATCAGGCCCTGACCGTCGACGAGGCACTGACTTACGCGGTTGGCCGGATATGCAACTACAATGGTTGGCACGCGGGGCACGCGTACCGATTGGCCGATGACGGCAGCGGCGATTTTTTGCCCACAAACATTTGGTACACGGCGGACGGCCTGAAATCGTCACGATTGAAAGACGTGACGCGCGACACACGATATCACGCGAAAGACGCAGGTATGGTCGGCGACGTGATTCGGACGGGCGAGTTGCAATGGGTCGAAGGTCTCACAACCTCAACCAACGATCCTCGAAATCAAGCCGGCGATTTGGGATTGCGAGCAGCGATCGCCTTTCCGATTTTCGTCGAAGCGAAGGTCTACGCCGTCTTGGAGTTTTACGCCACCGAATTCATTCCCCGCGACGAGCGATTTATCGAAGCGATGCAGACGGTTGGCATCCAACTGGGGCATGTGGTTCGGCGGAAAAAGTCCGAACGCGAAATGGCCGAAATGAGCCTCGTTGAAAGGCAACAACTTGGCCGCGAATTGCACGATTCAGTGGGCCAGCAGCTATCGGCCGCTGGCATGCTGATTGCCGCGCTGTCCGACGAACTTGGCGACGACGAGTCGCAGGGGAGTACTGAACTCTTGGAGAAACTGAGATCACAAGTCGAGCAGTCACAACAACAAATCCATTCGCTGATGTTCGGCCTGCTTCCGGTGGATGTCGAGGGAGGTGGTTTGCGAGCGGCTTTGGAGCGGCTAGCTGCGAATACGACGCAAACGTATCGTACGGCATGCCGCTTCGAGTGCCAGAACGACGTCTCGCTGGCCAACAGTTTCACGGCGACGCAGCTTTTCCTGATTGCCAGTGAGGCAACTCACAACGCCGCAAAGCACGCTAGTGCGGGAGAAATCGTGATTCGCCTTTCGCAGCACGACGGCATCTGCGTCACGGTGTCCGACAATGGCGTCGGTCTACCGCCCGATAACCAGCCATCATCCTGCATGGGACTGCGGACCATGCGCCACCGGGCCAGCTTGATCGAAGCCTCACTCCGATTGGAATCGCCGCCCGAAGGCGGCACCGTGGTAGAATGTTGCCTGAAGCCGGAGCAAATGATGCCCATCAACGATCCCGTACACAGACGACATCCAGCATCGGATGCCTCAAGTACAAAACGAATTCAAAGGATGTGAGCACCATGAGTCCCAGTAATCAGTCATCCATGAAGTCGACTCAGTTGACACGTGTCATGATCGTGGACGACCACGAATTGTTGCGCGATGGATTGCGGCAGCTAATTAGCCGCCAGCCGCAGTTGGAAGTGTGCGGAGAAGCCGCGAGCGATCGCGAGGCACGTAGCTTCATTCGCGAGCAACAACCTGATCTCGTGATCGTCGATCTGACGCTACGCGAGAGTAATGGTCTGAGTCTGATCGAATGGATTCGACGTGAGAGATCCGCCACGAAAGTGATTGTATTGTCGATGCACGACGAGCGAGACTACGGCGAGCGTGCATTGCGGGCGGGAGCGGCGGCCTATGTACGTAAGCAAGCGTCGGCTCGAACGATCCTGATCGCGATCGACCGCGTGTTGGAGGGTAAGCTGTTTTTCGGCAACGACTTGACCGAACGGTTGGCGATGCTCGCGACATCGGGAAATCGCGTTGTGGACCCGTCCCCGGTTTCATCGCTTTCGGATCGTGAGCTGGAAATTGTCAGCCTGATCGGAACGGGCCTGTCAACGGTTCAAATCGGCCAGCGACTGCACCTCAGTCCCAGTACCGTCGGCACGTATCGCGAGCGATTGAAGACCAAACTAAGACTCAAGAATTCGATCGAACTCAGCCGGTTCGCCACACTCTGGATTGCCGAGAATCGCTGAGGCCGCACGTGCCGGCACGAGATCGAGATCCAATCCTGACTCCTTTTTCGAACGCACCCCAATATTGAGCTGTGACAGAGCACCAGGCGGGGTTCTCGGTGGCGGCCCGAGACCCAGGCCCGAGACCCAGACGAGACCCAGGCCCGACGTCCGAGACCCAGACGGTCTACTTTCCGGCTCCGCCCGCAGAGACCCCGACGACCCCGAGACCCAGACGGTCTACTTTCCGGCTCCGCCCGCCGAGGGCCCGCGGGGCTTTCGACGACGTGTTCATCCGCGGCAAGTGACCCAGGTTCTGACGTCTCAGGCCCCAAGGGACGCTCGGCGAGCAAGGATCCAAGTTGCACGGTGGGTTGCGGCGTAGGAATCGCGATGGGGATACTGCCGGGTGTTCCAGGAGGTTGTCTGCTTGCCAGGAGGGGTCCCATGCCGAGCTCTTCGCCGCACCGTGGTCGAGAAAGGAGAAGTGGGGGTCTATCATTGCTGGAATCGCTGCGTGCAGCGGGCCTGGCTCTGCGGTCAGGATCCGGTGACGGGGATCGACTATGGTTACCGCCGCGAGGTGATCGAGGAGG
>CAWGYT010000006.1:0-29141 GCA_963826795.1 uncultured Planctomycetales bacterium
GTAGACCGTCTGAGTTTGTCTGAGTTTGTCGGTCTGAGTTTGTCGTCTGAGTTTGTCTGAGTTTGTCGGTCTTCCTGATCATCCGCCGCGGGAAGACCTGACGCCTTTGGCGGGTTTGGGCCTGTTGCGACTGGCAAGTTGCGTCTTTCTTGATTAAGTTCAGCAGGCAAGGAGACGCGGCCCTTGCAGGCCCAGACATCCCGTGAGACGGCCACTGACGGCTGACGCGTACTCGGTCTCGCGCGTCGTCCTTTCCGTCGGTTTACAAGAAGAGGTAATGTCGCCATGACGAAATCCAACGGCTCCCAACTTCGAATCTTTGGCTTCGCCGTGCTGATCGCTGGCGGCGCCAGTTCTGGGATTGGCATCCAGCGGTGGTGCTGCCGAATTCAACGATCTATTGCATTATCTGTCCCCGTCGTCCAATGCAGTCGTCGCGGTCGATGCCGTTGCGCTGTTCGGCAGCGAGCTAGGCCGCGCCGATCACTGGCAGGAGGACTACCGCACGGGCGATCACGGCCACCCCCTGTTGATCCCGCCCGATGCCAAGCGAGTCGTCCTCGGCATGCAATTGGATCTCGATTCGCTGACCCCCACCCGACAGGTGGCTTCCATCGAGCTCGCGAGATCGGTCTCGGCAGGAGAATTGGCTGAGCGGCTCGAAGGATTGGCCGATTCCATCTCGGGCGTTGACGCGGTCTGGCTCAAGAGCGGGGCCTGCGTGGTGATTTTCGCCCCAAACGTGGTGGGGATCATGGCACCCGCAGACCGTCAGACGGCGGCGAGATGGGTGCGCGATACCCGCGACGGCGACGCGTCCGAGCTTCCGGAGTACCTTCGAAAGGCGGTGCAAGAGTCCACGGACGGATCCACGGAGATCCGGATGGCACTGGATCTGGAGGATGCCATTCGCCCGGAGGCGATTCGTCAGGCCGTTGCCAGGAGCCAATCGCTGCCGAAGGCCGACTCGGATCAAATCGCTAAGGTGTTGACCAGCCTGCGCGGGGTGTCGCTGAGCATCCAAGTGGGGCGCGAAGTCCAGGCCGAACTGGTCGCCGACTTTGCGACCGACACGCAGGTGCTGCAACCACACGCCAAACCGTTTTTCTTGGAAGTCCTGACAAACGCCGGCGCGATGATCGACGAATTTAACGACTGGGACGCGGTCGGCCAGCGTGATCGGATCGGGATCGCCGGCCGCTTGACGCCGGCTGGAATGCGCAAAGTGCTCAGCTTGGCCTCGTTAGATGCCGGCGTTTTAACGCGTCCGAGTCCACCCGAGTCCTCGGCGGCCGCGGCGCCACCCGCCGCGTCTCCCGCCGCCGCTCGCCCAGCGCCCTCTCCGTCGGCGCCCGCAGCCACCACTAGCTCGATGGCCCTGCCGACGCTGCGCTATTTTCAGAATATCAGCCGATGTCTCAGTGATCTGGAACGGACTCAGCCGTCGTCCACCTGGTCCAGTGTCGCCTACTGGATGAGCAATTACAGCCGCAAAATCCGCCTGATGTCGACTCGCAACGTCGATCCCGACGCCATCACGTACGGGGAATCCGTGGCAAACCTCCTGGATGGCGCCGTGGCCAACATTCACGGTGTCACCCAACGGACGAAGGAGCGTACCGCGGCCATTCAGCCCAAGACGGATCTGTACTATGGATTCTCGTCATCATGGCGAACGGTGAACTACGGAGGTTATCGAATGCCGATGTTCTATCGCCCCTTCGCCTATGGTGGCGTCGACATCGGCTCGGCGATTACGGAACGCGAAAAAGTCACCCAAGAGGAATACGACGAAGGCGCACAGGTCGCGGACCAGATCATGAGCCAGCTCGAGAGTGAGACGACCCGAATCCGCCAAGCCTTGTCCGAGAGGTACGGCATGAAGTTCTGAGGGACGAGAGTCCGTGTTGCCACGGGGTCGGCCCTCACCCGCTGCTACGCAGCGACCTCTCCCGGTCCCGGGAGAGGTGACATTGATTTGTCTCCGCTCCGCCTCGACTCGCTGCTCCGCTCCGCCTCGACTGGCTCTGCTCCGCCTCGACTGGCTCTGCTCCGCCTCGACTGGCTCTGCTCCGCCTCGACTGGCTCTATGGTAAGATCGCTGTGATGAGTCCCGACAAGCAAACGCTCGATGCACTGCGTATCGACCGCACCGGAGTACGCAACCCCAGGCCGCTTGGCGCCATCGCGGTGGTAGCTTCGTTGCTGATTTCGACGGCTGCGGGACTGATCTGGTGGTACAATCTGCCTCAAATGACGGAGGTTCGCACCACGGCGGTGCGGGAGGTCTTGGGTGGCGGCGGGGCGGAACGGGTCTTGCTTAACGCGTCGGGCTACGTCACGGCGCGGCGCACCGCCACGGTCTCGTCGAAGGTGACAGGAAAGGTGGTGGAGGTCTTGGTCGAGGAAGGTAAGGAGGTGACGGAAGGAGAGGTGTTGGCGCGGATTGATTCGTCCAATGTGGAAAAAAATCTGCAGCTTGCCGAAGCGCAGTTGGAATCGGCGCGGAAGGGCCTGGAAGAGACGCGAGCCAATCTGCATCAGGCCGAGCGCGAACTGGGGCGCGTCACCCAGCTGGCGGCCAGTCGCGCGGCCAGCCAGTCGGAATTGGACCGCGCCGATACGGATGTGATGTCCACCAGGGCTCGGTTGGAACGGCAAATCGCCGACGTGGCGGTCAGTGAGCGAGAATTGGCGATCTGGCAGCAGCAACTTGACGACACGATCATTCGCGCCCCTTTCGCCGGTGTGGTGACGTCGAAGGATGCCCAGCCCGGCGAAATGGTCTCGCCGATTTCCGCCGGAGGCGGATTCATCCGAACGGGCATCTGCACGCTCGTGGATATGTCCTCCCTGGAGATCGAAGTGGACGTCAGTGAAAGTTACATCAATCGCGTCGAGGCAGGCCAGGCCGTCGAAGCCACACTCGATGCCTACCCCGGGTGGAGCATCCCGGCGCGCGTCATCGCCATTGTTCCGACGGCCGATCGGCAGAAAGCTACCGTCAAAGTGCGTGTCGGTTTCGAGCAGCTCGACCCGCGGATCCTGCCGGAAATGAGCGTTAAGGTCGCCTTCCAGAACAAAGCAGCGCCCGTCGCTTCCGCACCGCGTCTCACGATCCCGCTCGGCGGCCTGTATCAGCACGAGGGGCAAGATGTGGTCTGGATCGTCCGCGATAATCGGGCGGAACGGCGCGCCGTGAAGGTCGCGGAACGGTCCGGTGATCAAGTCGCGATTTCGGCCGGCATTACCGCGGGGGAACGCGTCGTGGTGGAAGGCGCCGATCGATTGGTCGACAACGCTCGAGTCAGGGAGACACAAGAATGACCCCCGGTGAGCAGCCGCTGGTTCGCATCCACAACGTCGACAAAACGTTTCGACGGGGCACCGAGGAAATCCATGTGCTCTCCGAGCTGAATCTGGAAGTACCCGCCGGTGAGTTCTTGGCCCTGATGGGGCCCTCCGGGTCGGGCAAGTCCACGCTCCTGAACCTGATCGGCGGACTCGATCGGCCCACGCAGGGGTCCGTTGAAGTCGGAGACCAACGGATCGACCGCATGTCGGACCGCCAGTTGGCGGCCTGGCGCGCACGACACGTCGGCCTCGTGTTTCAATTCTACAACCTGCTGCCCGTCCTCTCGGCTGAACGAAACATCGAGTTGCCGCTGCTGCTGACGCACCTCTCCAAGTCCCAGCGACGTCAACACGTCGAAGCGGCCCTGAAAGTGGTCGGGTTGCCTCATCGGGCCCGGCACTTCCCCCGCACGCTTTCAGGTGGCGAACAGCAGCGCGTGGGGATCGCGCGGGCCATTGTGACAGATCCGACCCTTTTGTTGTGTGATGAGCCCACAGGAGATCTCGATCGAAAGTCGGGAGATGAAATCCTGGCACTGCTGCAGGCACTTAATCGCGAACATGGCAAGACCATCATCATGGTGACGCATGACCCCCACGCGTCCGCTCGTGCGTCGCGGACGCTGTACTTGGAAAAAGGCCAGTTTTTCGCGGAGAAACCGGAATGAAATTCCTCTCTCTGGTCTGGAGCAATCTCAAACGAAAGAAACTGCGCACCTGGCTGACGTTGCTTTCGATCTGCGTCGCCTTTCTGTTGTTTGGATTGCTCTGTGCGATTAAAGAGGCCTTCACCGCCGGCGTGAGCATGGCCGATGCCGACCGACTGATCGTCCGTCACAAAGTCTCGCTGATCATGCCGCTGCCCGAGTCGTACCGTCGGCGAATGGAACAGATTGCCGGGGTTGAGACGGCCGTCCACTTGACCTGGTTCAACGGCATCTATCAGAACGAGCCGAAGAATTTTTTCGCCAGCATGCCGGTTTCTGATCCGGAAACGTTTCTCACCATGTGGCCCGAATACCTGCTGCCCGCAGAGCAGAAGCAGGCCTGGTTGACAACGCGGTCGGGCGCCATCGTCGGCCGTGCGCTCGCCGATCGGTTCGGGTGGAAGATGTGGCGACCGGGTGCCGTTGATGTCGCCGCTCTGGCCGAACAAATCGGGCGGCGCGTGGGAATTCGATTTGGTCGGGATCTACGAGGGGGCGGCCAAGGCAACCGACACGTCGCAGTTCTTTTTCCGCTACGACTTTTTTGACGAAGGACGTGCCGAAGGCGAGGGACAAGTGGGCTGGTACGCGGTTCGCGTCGATGATCCTGACCACGCGGCGGCGGTTGCCGAGGCAATCGATCGCGAATTCGCCAACTCGCCGTATGAGACCAAGGCCGAGCCGGAGGGAGCCTTCGCGCAGGGCTTCGTCCAGCAAATTGGCGACGTGGGGTCCATGCTCGTCGCGATCCTGAGCGCGGTGTTCTTCACGATTCTCCTGGTGGCCGGTAATACCATGGCGCAATCGGTGCGTGAGCGGACCGAGGAGCTCGGAGTACTCAAAGCGATGGGATTCACCAACCGACTTGTGCTCGGATTGGTCCTCGCCGAATCGTGCGTGCTGGCAGCCGCCGGCGGGCTGGTGGGACTGGTGGCGGCCTGGCTGGCCACCGCCGGGGGAAGCCCCGTGCCGACGATTCTGCCGGTGTTTTACCTTCCGGTCCGTGATCTGATCCTGGGCGTGCTGCTGGTCTTCGCGCTGGGCCTCGTGGCAGGAATCTTGCCCGCCATGGAGGCCATGCGTCTGCGAATCGCCCAGGCCTTGAGGAGAGGCGCGTGATCAATTGGCTTTCGCAAATCGCCTCGGTGACGTCGTACAACTTGCGGACGATTCCGGAACGTAAAGGAGCGGCCGTGGCGGCGGCGGTTGGAATCGCCGGCGTGGTGGCGGTATTCGTCGGCGTCTTTTCCATCGCCGAGGGATTCCGCGCCGCGATGACGGTCGCCGGCGCCGACGACGTGGCGATCGTGCTGCGGAGCGGCGCCGATAGCGAAATGAGCAGCGGCCTGTCTCGCGATGAAGTTCGGCTGATCGCCGACGCACCCGGCGTGGTGCGCGATGCCAAAATGCCGCTCGCATCGGCCGAGCTGTTCGTGATGATTAATCTTCCCAAACGCTCCACGGGAACCGATGCCAACGTGCCGTTGCGCGGAGTTGAGCAAGCCGCGACGGCGGTCCGAGGCGATCTTCGGATCGTGGAGGGACGCCAGTTCGCTTCGGGCCGTAACGAAGTGATGGTCGGAGCGGGTGCCGCCCGCGCGTTCGCCGGCCTGGAGGTCGGCAAATCCATTCGCGTGGGCCCCAACGACTGGACCGTGGTGGGGATCTTCACCGGTGGAGGCGGCGCCGCGGAATCGGAAGTATGGACCGACGCGGCCGTGCTGCAGCCGGCCTACAATCGGGGCGATACCTACCAATCGGTTTTGGTACGCTTGGAATCGCCCGACGCGTTTCTTTCGTTCAAAGACGCGTTGACGACGAATCCGCAATTGAAAGTCCGAGTCCTGCGGCAATCCGAGTATCTCGCCGAGCAGTCCAGCGCGCTGACCGAGTTCATCGAGACCTTTGGCCTGAGTATCGCCGGGCTGATGGCCTTGGGAGCGCTGTTTGGTGCGCTCAACACGATGTACAACTCCGTGGCCAGCCGGCAGGTCGAGATCGCCACCTTGCGGGCGCTGGGCTTCGGGGCGAGCCCCGTCGTGGTCTCGGTCATGGTCGAATCGCTCGTCCTGGCCCTGGTGGGCGGCGCCTTGGGAGCGACGATCGCCTATCTGACATTTGACGGATACCAGGCGGCCACCATCAACTGGCAAACGTTCAGCCAAGTTGCGTTTTCGTTCGCCGTGACACCTCGGTTGCTCGTGCTGGCGATCTTCTGGGCGGCCGTCATCGGATTGCTGGGCGGAATGCTCCCCGCGATTCGCGCCGCCCGTCTCCCGATTGCGACCGCCTTGCGGGAAACCTAAAGGCCCAGCCAATCGGCCGCGCCGGCCGAATTCGGGACGCCGATCCCGAATTCGCCACCGATCCCGAGCGTGCCTCGCCCCCCCGATCCGACGTGCTCGATCGCGGCTGACACTTGCAAGTTGGGAAATCTCGTGTAGTCTCAAGAGCTTAGGCGGTCCCGGTCGTTGTCCCTTGGGTGAGGTAGTTGGTCGCGGCGATACCCGGCGAGCCGGCTTGTCGACGAGCGTGCTCATCTCTCGTCCCGTGAATCCAGTGATACAACATGTCTGCGCCGCGATTGCCAAGTGTCGAGAGCGACCCGCTTGCGAGGAAAAAAAAAGCGTCGCAATTCGTTGGCTTTCAACTCGCCGACCAGGAGTACGCGTTTCGGATCGAGCAGATTCAGGAGATTGTCATCCTGGATCAAGTCACGAAAACACCGCAGGTGCCTGACTACGTCGAGGGCGTCAGCAACCTGCGGGGGTCGATCATTCCCATTATCAATCTTCGCACGCTGTTCGGCTTGGAGCCCAAGCCGGTGGATCGCGACACACGGACAATCGTGGTCAACGTCGGCGCACGGACCATGGGCTGCACGGTGGACATGGTCTCGCAGGTGGTTCGGATCCTGGACGAAAACATCCAGGCCGCCCCGGAAACCGTCACCGCCAACGGCGCGCGTTACATTGCCGGATTCGCCCGTCATCAGGGTCGACTGATGATCTTGTTGGATATTGACGAGCTGCTTGACCCGGCCAAGCTCGATCAAGTCAGCCAGGCGGCGTTGCCTGATTTTCCCAGGCAGGCCTAACGCCCGTGCCAGCCGGACGGTAGTCCATCGCCGCGACGAAAATCTCCGACGGCAGTCTCAGTCGGTCCACTCCCTTCAGACCCGGATCAAGTACATGGCACAAGCACGCAACCGACGCACGACCCGCAAGCCCGCCGGTTCCGCCCCGGAATCGCGCACGATCACTGGGGCGGCCGATCAGGCCGCGATCGCCGCCGCGCTGAACAAGTCGTTGGCGATTATCGAGTTTCAACTGGATGGCACGATCTTGACCGCCAACGAGAATTTCCTGCGCGTGATGGGCTACTCGCTTGACGAGATCCAGGGACGACATCACAGCATGTTCGTTGACGAGGCGACCCGGCTGACCAGCGAATACCGCGAGTTTTGGGCCAAACTCAACCGGGGTGAATTTCAGGCCGGACAATACAAGCGACTCGGCCACGGAGGCCATGAGGTGTGGCTGCAGGCGACCTACAACCCGGTGCTCGACAAGAGCGGTCGGCCGGTCAAGGTCGTGAAATTTGCCGCCGACGTTACGAAGGCAACTCTGGAGCAGGAGCGGATAAAGGAGCGGGAAAGGCAATTGCAGAAGGAGCAACAGCTGGCCAAGGAAGAACTGGAACGCAAAGTCAGCGCGCTCATGCGAATTGTCACCGCGGCCGCCGCGGGTGACTTGACCGGCCAAAGCGACGTCAGCGGCGACGACGATATGGGGCGGCTGGCAGCCGGCATTTGCAAGATGCTGGCCGACCTGCGGAATGTCATTAGTCAAGTTGTCGAGGCCGCCAACCAGCAGAACGAAGGGGCCCGGACGATTGCCGAAAGCAGCGGACACCTGAGCGAAGGTGCTCAGTCGCAGGCCGCGTCGGTCGAAGAGATGACGGCCTCGGTCGAGGAACTCATTCGCTCAATTGAAGTGATTTCCAAAAGCGCCGCCGATTCGAAAACACAGGCCGACGAGACGGTCGGGCTGGCCAAGGACGGCGGGATGACGGTCACCGAAGCCGTCAACTCGATGCGGCTGATTCAAAAGTCGAGCGAACAGATCAACGACATCATTCAGGTCATCAGCGAGATTGCCAGTCAGACGAATCTGCTCGCCCTGAACGCGGCGATCGAGGCAGCTCGCGCCGGCGAGCACGGCCTGGGATTCGCCGTGGTGGCCGATGAGGTCCGCAAGTTGGCGGAGCGTTCGAGCGAGGCGGCGAAGGAGATCACGCAGTTGATCAAGGAGTCTTCCCGGCGCGTCGAAGAAGGGGCGAATCTGTCGGAAAAAGTCGGCGAGGCGCTCAAAGCGATCGTCGAGGCCGTGGACAAAACGGCGACCGGCATCGCCAAGATCGCGGCATCCACCGAAACCCAGGCGGCCAGCACCGCGGAGGTCAAAACGGCCATCCATTCGGTTTCACACACGACCGAATCCAACGCGGCCGCGGCGGAAGAAATGGCGGCCGGCGCGGAGCAACTTGGGGCCCAGGCCGAAAGCTTGCGCAACTTGGTCTCGAAGTTCAAAGCCTGAACAGGTGCCGTGACGTGCCGGATCCCCCCAGACTGTCGCCGTCTCAGTTCGAGCGATTTCGCGACTTCATCTATCGCCAAAGCGGGATCCGCATGGACGCCACGAAATTAACCTTGGTCAGTAACCGCATCCGCCGCCGCTTGCGGGCTGGTAACTTCGCCGATTTCGCGAGCTACTACCAGTACTTGACGGCGCCCCAGGGGGCCGGCGAGCTCGAGCACTTTCTGGACGCCGTCACGACCAACGAAACCCATTTCTTCCGCACGCCGTCACATTTCGAATGGTTCGGCGGAGAATTCCTCACCGAACTCCTCCTGCGACAGCGACGCGGTCAACACCCGGCGAACTTGCGGGTTTGGTCGGCGGCCTGCAGCACCGGCGAAGAAGCCTATTCCTTGGCCATCACTGCCGCCGAAAACGCGCTGCGACTAAGAAACTGGCAGGTGTCCATCCTGGGTACGGACATCAGCGAAGCGGCGCTGAAAGTCGCGCGGGAGGCCATCTATCGGCCGCGAGCGCCTCAAGGAGGTCACGGCCGTCCAATTGAAACGCTATTTTGACGGGCTGGCAGACGAACAAGGCTGGCAGGTTCGGCCGGCGGTGAGAGAACGGGTGGAGTTTCGCCACCACAACCTGATGGAGCCGCTGCGACAGCCGCAATTCGACTGCATCTTCATCCGAAACGTCCTCATCTATTTCGATCGTGATTCCAAACAGGTCGTGATCCGGAACCTGATGGGTGCGTTGGCCCGCGGGGGATACCTCGTGGTCGGGCCATCGGAAGGGGTGTACGACATGCTCGATCCACTCGAAAAAAAGTCCACCTTCCTGTATCAGAAGCCGTGATTTGGGGGAGACGCGTGTGAGCGAGGACTTCAACGCTGCCAGCGGCACGCCGTCCGACGAGATGGCGCAGTACCTGCAGATGTATCTCGACGAGACCACGGAACAGTTGGATGCGCTCGTCGAATCGCTGTTGGTCCTGGAACGTCTCCCGACGGATGCCGAACAGCTGAACGAAGCTTTCCGCCTGGTCCACTCGATCAAAGGCTCGTCGGCCATGATGGGGCTTGACGGAGCGACGATTCTGACCCATCTGCTGGAGAGCCACTTTCAGCGGCTGCGAGGGGGATTGCGTCAACTGGATCAGCCCACGATGGGGCTGATTCTGCGCTGCATTGACTTCCTGCGCGAGGGTAACGGTCGACTCCGAGCGGGTCAATCCTTCGGCTCGGCCCCAGAACTCGTCGCGGAACTCAACGCGTTACTCGACAGTCCTTCGCCGCCACCGGTGGACGAGGAGTCACCTCGGTTCGCCCAAGCGCCGGTGGAATCGCGCTTGGAAGCGGCCGACAGCGAACCGCCCCGTCCGCCTCAGCCGCTCCCTGAACCGCCCTCGGCTGTCGCCGCGGAGTCGGAACCGTCGTGGGACTACCGCGTCGTCGTCGGCTTTGAACCTGAACTGGCACTCCCCGACCTCAAGGCCGAACTCGTCCTGACGCGGCTGGCCTCGATCGGCGAGGTGCGCGGCACGCTGCCGCCTCCTCCAGAATTCGGGGCGGCGGACCCGCTGCTCGAAGTTCAGATCTTGCTGTCGTCGCCCGCCTCGCCCGCAGATCTCCGTGCCGCAGCCGATGTGGACGGTGTCCAGGCGATCGACGTCGAGCGAGGCGCGACCGAGTTCGCGATCGGGGGTCAGGCCGCGACGGTCGCGACCGCGCCGAGTGAGCCGGTGGCGTTGGCCGAACCCGCCGATTCCGTCGTGCCCGCCGAACCCGTCGGGGCCAGCCCGAACGTCGAAGTGAGATCGAAAGTGGGTGAAACCGTGCGGGTGGATATCGAGCGGCTGGACAACCTGCTCAACCTGGCCGGCGAGCTGGTGGTGAACAAGGCACGGTTCGTCCAAATCGCGCGGCAAATGAGCCCGGCGTTCAAAAAGTCGGGCCTGACCGGCCGGGCCCGCGCGTTCAGCGAATCGATGAGGCGAGCCCTTGAACAAATGAAGGCTCAGCCCGGAAGCGGACCGGAATCGCTCCATGGGCTGGAAGCCGAAATCGACGCCTTGGAAGAGCAAGCGAACCTGTGGGAGGAAAGTCGTCGCGGCTTCATTCAGATCACGGAAGCCATTGATCAGATGACGCGCGTCTCCGACAGCCTGCAACGCGGCGTGCTGGACACTCGCATGGTGCCTGTCGCGCCGCTGTTCAATCGTTTCAAGCGAGTCGTGCGCGACATCTCGCTTGATCTTGGAAAAAGAGTGAATCTGGAAATTCACGGTGAAAAGACCGAACTGGACAAGCGGATGATCGATGAACTGGGCGATCCGCTGGTCCATCTCGTGCGGAACGCGATTGACCACGGCATTGAATCGGCCGAGTTGCGGGCAAGTCGGGGGAAGCCGGAGATCGGCACGATTCGCCTGGAGGCCGCCCACAGCGGTAACAACGTGTTGATCTCGGTACACGACGACGGCGAAGGGATCGCCATCGAGAAAGTCCGCCAGCGCCTTGTCGATCGCGGCCTGGCCACGGCGAAACTGGCCGGCGAATTGTCGGACGGCGAGGTCCTCGATTACATCTGGAGTCCCGGCTTCAGCACCGCCAATGTGATCTCGAACGTTTCCGGGCGCGGCGTGGGAATGGATATCGTCAAGACACGAATCCTCGAGCTGAATGGAACCATCGAGATCGACCACGCGCCGGGCCGCGGCACCCGCTTCACGATCCGCCTGCCGCTGACGCTGGCCATCATCCGGAGCCTGCTGTTCCGACTGCGGCATGGGATCTTCGCCGTCCCGATCGATAATGTTCGCGAGATCGTCTCCGTCCCAGTTGATCAAATCGTTACCGTTCACGGCAAGCAGACCTTTGAAGTGCGCGGCGAGTTCATTCCGCTGGTGGATATCGACGACATCTTCGACTGGCACGCGGTGCCGTACCATGATTCCGGCAACCGCCAATTTGTGGAAGTTGCCGACGCTCGGCGAGTCAACGTCGTCATTCTCAGTTCTGGCAACAAAGCGATGGGCCTGAAGGTCAATGAACTGCAGGGTGGCCAGGATCTCGTCATCAAGTCATTGGCGGAGAATTTTATCCACATCCGTGGGCTGTCCGGCGCAAGTATTCTGGGCGACGGTTCGGTATGCTTGCTGTTCGACGTCGGGGCCGCCATCGCCATTGCCTCCGATCCGCGAAGAAGAGCCGATCCGCGAAGAACCGCTCAGGGGAAGGAACTGCGATGATCACGGATCAACAACTCGAGATGCTGAGCGGGCTGTTCCGGCATGGATCGGATGACGCCTCCTTGGCATTGTCGCGCTGGCTGGGACGCCCCGCGCGGATTTCGATCGAGCAAGTCGAGCAGGTCCCGCTGAGTGAGGCGACGAAGGTACTGGGCATGGCCGAAGTCCCCATTTGCTTCAGCGCGATGAGTTTAACGGGCCGGGTGAGCGGGCAGCTGATTTTGGTGTTTGACGATGCCAGCGGCCTGGCGCTGGCCGACTTGTTGCTCGGCAATCCGGTGGGCACGGCAACGGAGTGGGGAGCGATCGAGCAGTCGGCTGCGCTCGAGACGGCCAATATCCTGGGCTGCGCCTACTTGAATTCGCTGGCCCGGCACTTTCCCGAAACCGACGGCGACGCCTCCGATCTCGTTCCCTCACCCCCGATTTTCGCGCGCGATTTTGCGGAGTCGCTGATGCAGTTCTCCTTGATGAACCAAGCGATCGCATCGGACTTGGCCTTTTTGACGCGCACCGAGTTTCACATCGAGAATGCACCCGTGAACTGCAATCTGCTGTTTGTGCCGGATGCGGAGTGCCTCTCGAACCTCCGGGAGCTGCTGCCCGAATGACGCAACAGCTCGAACGACCTTCGCTGCCCATGGGTGAAATCGCCGTCGCACAAAGCGGCGTGTTGCGTACGTTGCTCGGTTCGTGCGTCGGTTTGGCACTCTATGACCCGCGTTGGAAGGTCGCTGGCCTGGGGCATATTGTGCTGCCCGCCTCGCTGGGAAGAACCGACCCTCCCGGGAAATTCGCCGATACGGCAGTCCCCGCGATCATCCGGCAGATGCATCAGTTCGTGAATGGCGAGCGTCTGAGGCCACATGCCAAGATCGCCGGCGGGGCCACGATGTTTGCGATGCGTGATTCCAGTAACTCGATCGGCGTCCAAAATGTGCTGGCAGTGGAGCGCCTCTTGAAAGAACTGGGAATTCCGATCATCGGACGGCATTGCGGCGGCGAACAGGGACGGCGGATGAGGCTGGACGCGTCGACCGGCAGCGTCACGATTGATATCGTCGGCGTCGAAACCACGATTCTGTAGGGAGTCACCCCCATGGCGAAACGCTTGCTCGTCGTTGACGATGCCCTGATCATGCGGATGCGAATCAAGGAAATCGCTCGAGAGGCAGGCTGGGAAATTGCCGGCGAGGCTGCCAATGGCGAAGAGGGGTTGCTGCAATATCGTGAGCTGCGTCCCGATCTGATGACGCTCGACATCGTCATGCCGAAAATGGACGGCGTCGCCGTACTCCGGCAACTCCGGCAAGAGGATCCGCAGGCCAAGATCGTGATGGTGAGCGCGGTCGACCAGAGAGGGAAACTCACCGAGTGCATTCGCCTGGGAGCGATCGATTTCATCGTCAAGCCTTTCGACAAAGTCCGGCTGAAGAGCTTCTTTGCGAAATACGGGCGCGACGATTCGGCTCCGGCGACAAACGCAGTCGATCCTCAGTCAGAGGAAGGAGAACCCTAGGTGATGTCGGACCACCGGCTGCGGATCCTGATTGTTGACGACTCATCGCTGTACTGCCAGTTGGTGCACAACGTGCTGCGCGAACTCCCGGATGTGAATGTCGTCGGGACTGCCAAGAGTGGGCAAGAGGCGCTCGAGTTGCTCGAACCGCTGGCTCCCGACCTGATGACGCTCGACGTCCGCATGCCTCGCGGCGATGGCATCGATGTGCTCCGCGAAATGAAGAAGCGGCGCAGCCGTACCAAGGCCATCATGCTGAGCAGCTTGACGGCCGATGGCGCCCAGGTGACGACAGACGCGTTGATGGAAGGGGCCTTTGACTTCATTCAGAAGCCCAGCGGTTCCAACGCGGCCGCCAACCGCGAGTCGCTGGCGGGAGCGCTGCGCGAAAAGATCGCCATCTTTCGTGACAGTCAGAAAGGCCGCCTCGCCGGGCCACGTCGGGCGGTTCTCCGCAAGCCGCTGGGACCGAGCCAACCCGCGACCGACACGCCACGCGTACGCCGACCCGCCACCAGGGCGCCGACCTGCGAATACGAAGCCGTGCTGATTGGAACGTCCACCGGCGGCCCGGTCGCGCTCCGCGAAGTGCTCACCCAGTTGCCCGAGGACCTGCCGGTGCCGGTCCTGATTGTCCAGCACATGCCGGCGCAGTACACGCATTCGCTCGCCGAGCGACTCAACGAAGCCTCGCCCATGGAGGTGGTCGAGGCCTGCGAGGGCATGACGCTGGAGCCCGGCTGGGCCTTTCTGGCCCCCGGCGGAAGACACATGAAGGTCGTTCGCCGCGGGATCCGGAACAGGATCCAAATCACCGATGACCCGCCCGAGGCGAATGTCCGGCCTTCGGTCGACTATCTTTTTCGCTCGGCCGTCGACACGTTCGGGGGAAAAGTCGTGGCCGTCGTGATGACGGGCATGGGACGCGATGGCACCGAGGGCTGTCGCCTCTTGAAACAGCACGGCGCCCATGTCATCGCGCAGCATGCCGAAGGCTGCGTCGTTTACGGCATGCCGAAAGCCATCGTCGACGAACAACTTGCTGATCAGATCGTACCGCTCGACCAGATTGCCAAAGCGGTGACTGAACGGATCAGCTCCGGATCCAAAGGAAGTCCGGCCTCGTGACCGTGGCCTGCGAGGAAGAGGATTCACCACAGAGGCACCGAGGGCACCGAGGAAAAAGTCGGGAAGAGCTGTCACAACTTCTTGGCTCGCGACACTTACTTGAAACGGGTTATGATGAGGTCAAGATAAACGCGGATTGAGGATTCTGTCATGCGAGTCGCCGCCCGCCTCGAAAAGAAAACTGACGCCGAATTGGTCGCAGGCAGTCTGGCGGGGGACCGTCAGGCGTTCGCCGCGATCGTCGATCGGTACCAGGGTCTTGTCACGGGTGTCGCGTTCAACTGCTGTCAAGGTGACCTGCACCGAAGCGAAGACATCGCCCAAGAGGCCTTTGTGACCGCTTGGGTAAAATTGGAGAATCTCAAACAGACGTCGCAGCTGAGCGCCTGGCTCTGCGGAATTGCCCGCAATGTAGCGGTGAACGCGGCGCGAAAACACAACCGTCAGGAAAGTGGTCATGAATTGGCGGCGCTGCCGGGATGCGATCAAGATCCCGCCGAGCAACTGATCTCCCGCGAACAACAGCGACTACTGTGGGAGTCGTTGGAAGGGATTCCCGAGAAGTATCGCGAACCGATGATTCTGTTCTATCGCCAGCAGCAAAGCACGGCCGACGTCGCCAGGGCGCTGGGGTTGTCCGAGTTCGCCATTCGCAAGCGGTTGGAGCGTGGGCGGTCATTGCTTCGTGATCAGATCGCCGCGATGGTCGAAGACACGCTCGTCCGTTCGGCACCAAGCACGGTGTTCACCGCCGCGGTCGTGGCAGCCCTACCAGCGTTGACGGCCAAGACCGCCATGGCGTCTGCCGGGGGAAGTGTTGCGGCTGGTGTGGCAGGGACCAAGTTAGTTGCCGCCTTCGCATTCTTCATCGGTCCATTGCTCGGTTTCCTGGGTGGACTGTACGGCTCCTGGCAAACGTACAAACAAGCTCGTTCGGCCGGAGAGCGGCGGTTCGTCTTGAAAATGACGTGCACCATCTTCGCACTGGTCATTGCTTTTATTGCCCTGCAGCTCAACATCCAGCGGCTCCGCCCGCTGCTCTCGCAAACGCAATATGCGATGGTGATCGGAGGGACGTGGGCCGTCTACGCGGCCGTAATTACGGCGCTAGCGGGCTTCTACAATCGACGTCATCGACGGATTCGAGAAGCGGATGGAACCGGCCAGGATGCGAGTGAGTATCAGTCCGGATGGGACAACCCCTGGTCCGTACGAGCCTCGATCGGAGGGGGCATTTTGGGTGGTGTATCCTGGTTGGTGTTGATGGCGGGACAAGCCGGCGACTGGCTTAGCGTGGTCCTGATCTGCCTGGTCGGCGAAGGCCTCTACCTTTGGAGCACGCGAAAGATCTTAGCCCAGGGCGCTTCCATCGCCCGGCGTGTGTTGCTGATCGTCATGGCCGTTGTGTTGCTGATGACGGCGGTCGCCGTGAACTTGCGGTTTAACGATTGGTTGGCCGCACTGGCGAGACTGGAGTCAAACGTCCAGGTGACATCCGCGCCTCACATCCCCCTTTGGCAGATGAACGTGCTGCTGATTATCATTGGGGCGTGCATGACCGGCCCCATTTTGGTGACGCAAGACGTCCGTCGGTCAAAGAGGATTTCACCCTAGTGACTTGTCACGGCTTTGTCTTGGTGCAGGTCCACCGGGAGGCCGAGGCTCGTGCCGCGCCGTACTCCGCGATGCGGCTCGGCGGGCTCAAGGCCGTGGCAGGGTGGGGCTGGCTTCACGTCCAAGTCTTGTGGGTCGAGGAAGGCCATCGCGGCCAAGGCTTCGGCAGTCGGTTACTGGAATACGCCGAACTGCACGCCCGGGATCGCAAGTGCATCGGTGCCTGCCTGTCGTCCTTTACGTTTCAAGCTCCCGAGTTTTACGCGCGACATGGCTACACTTGCTTTGGACAGATCAATCACTATCCAGGCAACAGCACGTTGTACTTCATGTCAAAACGCCTCGACGCGTCCTCTGCACGATGACCGTTTCGATCCGGCAGTGGCTCGAAGCACTTACTGTCCATCGCCCATCCGCCGCGCTAGCGCCAAAGCCTGTTTCGCGAGAGGGCTGTTGGGGTCGAGCTCGATCGATCTTTCGAGTCGACGCATGGCTTCGGCGGGCTGCTTTTTCTTCAGGTACAGCAGACCCAGATTCAAGTGCGCCGCCGAGTCGTTCGGTTTCAGCCGGACCACCTCCAGGTAGTGAGGCTCGGCCGCGTCGAATTGCTGTTTGCCAGCGTAATAGGTGGCGAGCTGGATGTGTGCCGGCAGGTAGTCTGGATCGGCTTGCACCGCCGCACGATACCGCTGCGACGCGGCGTCCGCATCCCCCCGGTTCGCCAACACGAGTCCCCAGTTTGTCTGCGCTTCCGCGAAATTCGGTTGCAGCTCAATCGCCCTCGCGAATTGACGATACGACTCGTCGAACCGGTTCTGGTGAGAGAGCGAAATCCCCAGGCTGTTGAACGCTCGCGCGTAATCCGGACGCAGTGACAGTGCGGTCCGCAACGCCCGCTCAGCGGCTTTCCATTTCTTCGCCCGATTCAGCAGCGAGCCCAGCTGGCAAAATGCCTCCGAGTGGTGAGGGATTTGCTGCGCGACATGGGACCACTGCTCGGTCGCCTCGTCGACGTTGCCGATGAACTCCAACAGCACAGCGAACTGCTCTCGCAAGATCCAATCGTTCGGGTGTTGTGCGAGCAATTCCTGATAACCTTCCGACCGCGACGCGCGCCGTCTCCGCGGTCAAGGAACTCGCCAGACGTGTGATTTCGGCGTCCAAGGCGTCGTCACGGACGGTATGATTCAGCTGCTGGTTGAAGGGAGGCGAACGAAGGCGAGTCCTTAGCTCCCGCGCGAAAAGCAGCTGGTGGTAGGGCGTCCACCCCAGTCGATCCGCACACTGTTGCTCGGAAGGCCATGCGTCGCTCGGCGTCTCGGCCGCCGGCAAGTCCAGCGCGTCGATCAACGGTTCGGCCACCAGCTTGGCCAGCAAATAGTTGCCGGCGAAATTGAAATGGACGTGCTCGCACAAAAACTCTTCACCCGGAATTTCGTCCGGACTGCGACGGGCGAACTCAGCGGCGGCGTCAACCAGGCGGACGGCCTGTTCAGCTCGCTCCTGAGCCACCGCGACGATCGTCTCATTGATCGTCGAATCGGCGCGAAATCGAAGGGTATCGAGATCACGAGCTTGTCGAAATCGCTCCCGCGCCTGAATCGCATCCCCCGTACTTATCAGGCACTCCGCCAGCCGAAATTGGAGTTCGGCGAAGTCCGGATCGATCCTTAACGCCTGCTCGTAGGCGGTGATCGCTTCGTCATATCGCCCGTCGGCTTGAGCAGTACACCCGCGCTGGTACAGCTCGTGCCAGTGCATCCGAGCGTCCTCCGCAAGGGTGCTGCCCGGCAGCGAGGCAAATGGAGCACAGTTCCTGAGATTACTGACGACCGTGCTGATCACGACGGGTGTCTTGCGTTGGAGGGCCAGATCCAGAATATCTCCGAGGTTCCGCGCGAACTGATCGTAGACTCGCCTGAGCGACGGATCATCGTGACGCACTTGATGATCCAGAAACATCGTCATGCCTCCCCACGCGGTGGGAACACCCGAACCGGCTTGCGGCCGCAGCCCCGACAGCAATTGGCCAATCCGCGTGCGATTCAGCGCCAGGTTCGATCGGATCAACCACAAGGGGATGCCGCGACCGCCGAAGACGGTGCCCGTACCGAACGGCCCGACGACTTCGTTGTTGCCCAGATAGACGACCCACGCATCGGCATCCAGCGTGCGGCAGTCTCGCACGATGGGCAGCACCACGTGTGAATTCACTGCCGTCATGGCGGCATTGATGACTTCGAACTGCTGTCCGGGAAAACGCAATTCCAGCAGGGCTTCCAGAACTCGGGGGAACCCAAACGCCGGCTCAGGGTCACCCATCGCGGCCGAGCCACCGAACACGACAATGCGTCGCACGGCGGCGGGCTTCTCGCGGGCGACCAGGATCGGCTGCGAACTGCGGGCCAGAGCTGGTGGAAAGAACCGCCACCCGAATCGGTAGTTGTCCGCCAGGTAACCGGGGTCCGTATCAAGCGGCTCGCAGAAAGGCGGTCGGATAGCCCGTGCCCGACCAGCGCAAGACGAGTTCGACGGTGCCAAAAAAAAGCAACGGGATCAGCAGCGCCGCCCACAGCCGAAAACCCCAGCGGCGCCCGCGGCTCATTCCGCCCGCGGGTCGCTTTTCGCCCTGTCGGTCCCGAGCGTCAGACTTCGGCGAGTTCACTCTTCTTTGCGCACGCGATTTCGATTTGGATCGGAATGGGCTCAACTGAATTCCTTCATTCCGGGGAATCCTTCGTGCCGTTGGCCGTCGCGCGTGAGTCCTTCAGTATACCGAGGCCGGCTGCGATCCGTCAGCATTCTGCGGCGGTCCCGCCCGTCTCTCCTCCCCAACGCGGGAGCGCCCGTCCCTTCTCCCCGGCGCGGGAGCGCATGTCCCTTCTCCCCGCGCGGGAGAAGGTGGCCGAAGGCCGGATGAGGGGGCCGCGCGATGAGGGGGCCGCGCGACGAGGGGACCCCATGCGGCGTCAGACGCTCCGCCCTCACCCGCAGCAGCACGTCCCTTCTCCCCGGCTCGCCGCGCGAAAAGGGGTCAGGTCTTTTTTTCGAGGCGACTTACGGCAAATGCGCAGAAGGTGATGTGAGGGGCATCGAGTGGCGGGTCTGGAGCTTTCTTTGATAGACCGTCTGGAGTTTTCTGTTAGACCGTCTGGAGTTTTCTTTCATGCGGCGCCAGACGCTCCGCCCTCACCCGCTCGGATCCCGCCCGCGGGACCCGAGCGACCTCTCCCGGCCGCGGGAGAGGTGACAGCAGCACGTCCCTTCTCCCCGGCGCGGGAGAAGGTGGCCGAAGGCCGGATGAGGGGGCCGCGGGATGAGGGGGCCGCCCGACAAGGGGACCCCATGCGGCGTCAGACGCTCCGCCCTCACCCGCTCGGATCCCGCCCGCGGGACCCGAGCGACCTCTCCCGGCCGCGGGAGAGGTGACAGCAGCCCGTCCCTTCTCCCGGCCGCGGGAGAGGTGACAGCAGCACGTCCCTTCTCCCCGCGCGGGAGAAGGTGGCCGAAGGCCGGATGAGGGGGCCGCCCATGTGGCCGACCGCATACCTATTCCGAGGAAAAAGCTTGAAACACCCTTTTTTCGGATTATGATGGGCTCGCGCAGGCAAATCTATGCGAATTCGTCCAGTTTGGTTACTCCGGCGAGGAGAGGACCGCCACGCGAACGAGCCCATTTTCCGCAAACATCCCATTCGGCCAAAGAGCATCGAAGGAGCGTCTCGGGACGCACGTGGTGGATTAAATGCCGAGTTGTCGAGTCATACAGGCTTCGAAAAGGGGAGGAATGTGAGAATGAACGTCTCGAGTTACAGGTTTCTTTGGGCGGGCGTGGCGATTGCCCTCAGTTGTTTGTCGGCGCGGGCCGAAATCTTTGATCTCGATTTCGAGACCGACCCGCAGGATCTGGGCGTCCAGTTCTTCGGTACGTCCGAATGGCGAGAAAACGGTGGTTTCAATGACACCGGGTATCTGAGCATTACCGACGCCGCCAATGATCAGCGCGGGGCGATCGTGTTCCCGGACCTGGCCGGCGGCGGCAGTCTGACGGCCTTTTCGATTCAAGCCGATCTGCGTGTCGGCGGTGGGACGGGCAGTCCCGCGGACGGTTTCAGCTTTAACTTTGCCCGCCCGGGTGATCCCGTGCTGGACGACGGTGAAGGCTGGGCAGCGAGTCCGACGAACGAGGCCAACCTCCCTGAAGAAGGGACAACCACCGGCCTCGGGATCGGGTTTGACGAGTGGTTCAGCGGCGGTGCCGACGTGATTGGGATGAGCATCCGGATCGATAATGAACTTGTGAATCAGTTTCCGTTTCCCACTCAGAATGGCGACGTCGACGACACGACTTCGCTGCAGACGGGACCCGCGGGAGTCTTTCCGGATGAGTTGCAGGACCTGATGGGTTGGGCTCCACTCGCGATCGAGCTGTGCGCGAACAATCTGACCGTGACTTACAAGGGCGTCGAGGTGTTCAACGAGCCCCTGGAATATGACCCAAGTCCCGGTCGGCTCGTGTTCGGCGGGCGAACGGGCGGGAGCAATGCTTACCATCACATCGACAACATCGTGGTCAGGACGGGCGACGATGTGGGGGCGGGTTGCACCGTGGTACCTCCCTCGTATGTGGCGGGACAGGGAACCATTGGTGTTCGGTCGTTCGACGGAACTCAATCGAATGAAGTGTATGGCCCGCAGCAAGACGGAATCTCCGGTTGGAGCCTCAAGCTGGTCGACACGGATCTGACGGTCGATACCCTAACGCTCGGCCAGGACGTGTTGGACAATGATGACGGAATTGTCTCGACTGGGTTACAGCCGGCTGAGGACGATGAGGTCCCGTACCCGGTGGTTGATCTCGCGGGAGGAATCGGAACGTTTAGCAGGAACCTTCCGTACCCCAACGGGGTTGCCAACGAAACGATGGAAGACTTCGCCCTACAGGCCGTGGCCGAGGTCGTAATTCCCGCCGGGACCTGGACCATTGGCTTTGGGTCGGACGACGGCGGTGCGGTGCAGATCCCGGGCGTCGAGTTCCTGGACTCGCTGAATAACGACAATTTCGAAAATGACGAGATTCGCTTCGAGTTGCCTCGCGGCCACAGCTGGACGGTGGGTACGTTCGAATTGAGCGAGCCGCTGGAGACCGCCATTCTCGGATCTTTCTTTGAGCGAGGCGGTGGTGACAGTTTCGAAATCGCCGTTATCGAAGGTGACGCGATCGCCGATGTCGAAGTCGACGGCGTCAGTCCAGATAACGGCTGGCAATTGCTGGGCGACGGCGTGTTGGGT
Organism: uncultured Planctomycetales bacterium; assembly: GCA_963826795.1. Lineage (GTDB taxonomy): Bacteria > Planctomycetota > Planctomycetia > Pirellulales > Pirellulaceae > CAWGYT01. The sequence continues at coordinate 21,454 of CAWGYT010000006.1, forward strand.
TGGTCGATCAAAACCAGCGGGACCCCGCTGTTAAGCGCCGATTTGACCGATGCGGTTGTCACGGATCGACCCGTGGAGTTTGATGTCGACGGTGACACGGGGATGGCGGACCAGCTGACCATCCCCAATCCCGATCCCAATGTCTACACAACGACTTTGGACATCGACGGCATCACGTTCCAAATCGCGTCCACGGGCACGCTGTCCCCGGGTGAGGCGTTCGATATCATCGACGTCGATCAGATCGTGGGCACGCCCATCATTACGTCGCTGGTGCCTGGCCAGACCTGGAGCTTCAATTCCGCGACGGGTCAAATCATTTTTGGCGCGACGCTGGCCGGTGACTACAACTCGGATGGCGTCGTCGACACGGCCGACATCGACCTGCAGGCGGTCGCGATGCAGTCGCCCACGACCAACCTCGCGACATTCGACGAGAATGGCGACGGGACGATCAATGAAGACGACCGGGTTATCTGGGTAACGCAACACGCCAAGACCTGGTTTGGTGATGCGAACTTCGATGGGTCGTTCACGACCGATGACCTGGTCGCGGTCTTTGCGGCCGGCAAGTACGAGACGGGCAACATGGCGGTTTGGTCGGAAGGCGACTGGACGGGCGACATGGTGTTCGACAGCGGCGACCTCGTGGCCGCCTTTTCCGACGGAGGCTTTGAGCTCGGCCCGCGCCAAGCCGTGGCCGCCGTGCCGGAGCCCTCGAGCGTCGTGCTGCTGCTGTTGAGTGCCGCCGGACTCGTGGGTGCGACGCGCCGCCGCAACGGATGATCCACTGACCGATCCTGGAAAGAACGAAAAGGCCTCTCGGTTCGCCGGGGGGCCTTTTTGCGTTTGCTTCTCCGGCGGCGTTGCGAGACCGGGTCGCTCGCGGCCCCGCCTGACACCAGATGACCGCCGCGAGCCCCGCGCAGGTTTTCGCATTCGCCGCTGTCATGTTTTCCTTGCCCGTCTGCAATTGCCCGCCTGCATTTGACCGTCTGCAATCGCCCCGCGCGATGAGGGGGCCTCGCGATGAGGGGGCCCTGCCGGCGTCAGACGCTCCGCCCTCACCCGCTCGGATCCCGCCCGCGGGACCCGAGCGACCTCTCCCGGCCGCGGGAGAGGTGACAGCAGCCGCGCGAAAAGGGGTCAGGTCTCTTTTTCGAGGCGACTTACGGCAAATGCGCAGAAGGTGATGTGAGGGGCATCGAGTGGCGGGTCTGGAGCTTTCTTTGTTAGACCGTCTGGAGTTTTCGTCCTTCTCCCCGCGCGGGAGCGCATGTCCCTTCTCCCCGCGCGGGAGAAGGTGGCCGAAGGCCGGATGAGGGGGCCGCGCGATGAGGGGGCCGCGCGACAAGGGGACCCCATGCGGCGTCAGACGCTCCGCCCTCACCCGCTCGGATCCCGCCCGCGGGACCCGAGCGACCTCTCCCGGCCACGGGAGAGGTGACAGCAGCATGTCCCTTCTCCCCGGCGCACCGCGCGAAAAGGGGTCAGGTCTCTTTTTCGAGGCGACTTACGGCAAATGCGCAGAAGGTGATGTGAGGGGCATCGAGTGGCGGGTCTGGAGCTTTCTTTGTTAGACCGTCTGGAGTTTTCGTTGCTCAGGCCAACATCAACTTTCGCTCCGCCCAGATCGTTGCCGTTCCCGAACCTTCCCCGGTGATTGGATTTGCCGTGCTGAGCCTCTTGGCCTCGGTGTGGATCTGCTTGAATAAGCGTGCCTGATCTTGGGAATACTTTTTCGTCGCCGTGGCGTTTGCGGCTCACCCTGGCGTGATTCTCACAGGCCGTCGAGCCATTCCTGGTAGCTCGCGCTGATCGCGGTAATGGGCGTGGCGACGACCTCGGGCACGTCGTAGCTGTGCAGCGTTCTGATCGCCGCGGCCACGTCGTCGAACCGATCAGCGCGTGACTTGGCGACACACCTCCACTCCTCGGAGCGTTCGATCACGTCATTCCAACGATAAAAGCTGACGATCGGTCCGCTGACTTGGACACAGGCAGCCAGCGATTGGTGGACGAGCCCCGAGGCAATTTTCTCGGCTTCCTCTCGTGTCTTGGTGGTGGTCACAATTTGCATGTAAGCGGCCATCGTTGAGTTTCCTTTCGAGGGCTGGGCCATTTTTTGTTGCTCTTCGTATTTTGATTCCGCCTGAATTCCCGCACGGGCGGATTCAGGTTAAGCCAAGAATCAGTCCGGTGGCAATTGGCGGTCAATGGCCCGCTCCGCCGCGGCTTTTAATAAGCTTACATGGTTTGAGTTGACGGCGTAGGCGATCCGCTTGCTGCGGAGCCTGACGGCCAGGTTCACTGGAAACCTCTCGCATGTCCGATTCTTTGCCTCGGCAGTTTGGCCGCTATACGTTGACGGAGCGATTGGGCGCTGGCGGGATGGGCGAGGTCGTCGTGGCCCGCGACAGTTTGCTGCAGCGGCAGGTGGCAATCAAGATTCCCAAGTCGGACATGGCACATCTTGATGAGACGCCGGAGCGGCTACTGCGTGAGGCCCGGGCGTCGCCGCGCTGCATCCTCACCATCTCTGTCCGATTTTCGATTGTGGTTGGAACGGGGAGCAGTATTTCCTTGTCATGCCGTTGCTCGGGGGTTCTAACCTCGCGCAGCATCTGAAACGAAACGGCAGAATGGAGATCGTGCTGGCAGTTCGCGTGGCAGCCAGGATCGCCGACGCCGTGGCCGCTGCGCATGACTTGGGAATCGCACATCGCGACCTCAAGCCCGGAAACATCATGCTGAATGACAGCCTGATGCCGATTGTGCTCGACTTCGGCCTCGGCCATTCGACATCAGCCGAGACGATACCTTCGCATTGCGCTAGGCCGTTTGATCGTCGATCTTCTCGAACTTGATGATGACCGAACCGCTTGCCACCGCTCTTTCGCCAACCGTCGCGGAAGGCAAGCTCAAGGACGTCGCTTTCGCTGCCGCCGTGCATTCCCAAGACGCCGTCCAAATCGACAAGGCGATCGTTGCCGTTGAATCCAAAGAGAGGGTCATTGCCGTTTTCGCCGCGCAAAATGTCGTTGCCCAAATGGCCGCGATCTGTGATGAGAAGCAGAAAAGTAATTCTGCCCGAACACCATGTCAGTTCCGCCAGCAAGTCAAAACCGACCAGCGCGAACGCGGGTGGCATGCGTGACAGGACTGTTGTCGAACGCTTTTCCGTCGACGAATTACAACACGAAGGCGGCGAAGCGCTGCGTTTATGCACAAATCGAAGGACCGCGTTTCGTAAACACTCCGCGCAAGATGCAGGACAAAGGAGATGGACGCCGAGCTCCACCTGCCACGAATACTCACGGCGAACGTCACGACGGCGATAGTAAAACAACGTGACGAGCGGTATACTCCGAACCAGGCGATCGTGGAGGCAACTTTGCGGCCCTTCCGCCCGCGGCCGCCGACTCGTTCGCGTATGACTCGGCTGCCGCGAGATGTTCCGGTCGATGAGGCTCGATTCAACCTGGAAAGTCGACACCATGTTTCGGAAGTATTCCATCGCCTGTCTGAGCTTCGGCGTTGCATGCTTGACGATTTACCCGTGGGATGTCCTGGCTGAAACGCCGAGCGAGCCGGTTTATCGTGTGGGGGTCGCGCAAGTCGACATCACGCCGGACTATCCGGTTCGTCTCAACGGCTTTGGCGGAAGACGCTTGGAGTCGGAAGGAGTTCGTCAGCGGATTTACGCCAAGGCGCTCGCCATTCAGTCAGGCGAACAGCCGCCGCTCGTTCTGGTGACCGTGGACAACTTGGGGGTCCGGTTGGGGATGGTCGAGGAAGTCGCCAAGTACCTGGCCGCGGCGCACCACCTGCCGTGCGGCGAATTTGGCGCTCAGCTTTAGCCATACGCATACCGCACCGAAGGTGATCGGCGCGTCCGACAACATTTTCAGTGAGCCTATTCCGCCGGATCATCAGCAACACATCGACCGGTACACCGCCGATTTGACGCGGCACCTGAAGCAGGTCGCGGACGAGGCCGTCCAAGACCTGCAACCGGGTCATCTCGCTTGGGGGATCGGCAAAGTAAGTTTCGCAATGAATCGACGGACGCCCGGTGGGCCTGTCGATCACGACCTGCCGACGCTGGTCGTACGGGACGCGAAGGGGACGATCCGCGCGATCCTGGTGACATACGCATGCCATTGCGTGACCTTATCGGAAAACAAGATCGGCGGTGATTGGGCAGGCTACGCCCAGGAAGCACTCCAGCGAAAATTTCCATCGGCCGTCGGACTTGTTTCCATCGGCTGCGGCAGCGACGCGAATCCCGATTCGGGTGTCACGGGCGACCAATTCGAACTCGCCGCCGCTCAGGGTGCGCAAATCGCCGATGAGGCCGACCGAGTTGTCCGAGCCGGCCTGACTCCGCTTTCGGGATCGCCGCACGCGGTCTATCGTCAAATCGAGTTGCCGCTGAATGACTTGCCCAGCCGTCCGCACCTTGAAGAACTTGCTCAGCAACCGGGCATCGTGGGCTACAACGCAAGAACCCAAATTGCTCGCCTGGATCGCGGTGAAGCGTTACTGGATCACCTCACGTATCCCGTTCAGACATGGACCCTCGGTGACGACCTGGCGATCGTCTTCTTGGGAGGTGAAGTCTGCGTCGATTATGCACTGCGACTGAGACGCGAGTTGCGGCAAGAGCGATTGTGGTTGAACGGTTACAGCAACGACTTCTGCAGCTACATTCCATCCGAGCGTCTGCTGCAGGAAGGCGGCTACGGCGGTGGATCCGAAGTAGGTTACTTCTCGCTGCCCACGACCCTCAAGGCGGGACTCGAGGACCAGATCGTGGAAGAAGTCATCCGCCAACTGCCTCCCTCTTTCGCGAAACCCGGCGGCACGAACGGAGTGCCGCCTTTGACACCTGAGGAATCGCGACGGTCACTGCGCTCGAGAACGACGCGCCTCGCATCGAACTTGTCGCGCACGAACCACTCGTGGCCGATCCCGTCGCGATCGACTTCGGACCCGACGGTCGATTGTGGGTCGCCGAGATGACGGATTACGGCCAGGCCGTCGACGGCGTGTTTGTGCAAGCGGGGAAGGTCCGCTATCTCGAGGACACGGACCAGGATGGCCAATACGACCGAGCGACAATCTTTGTGGATGGCCTGCGCTTTCCGACCGATGTCAAGGTGTGGCGTGAGGGTGTTCTGATTTGCGATGCGCCGGACATTCTGTACTGCGAGGACACGGACGCAGATGGTCACGCCGATGTGCGCGACGTCCTGTTTTCCGGGTTCGCAACCCACAATGGCCAGGCCCGCGTCAACAGTCTGCGGTGGGGCATGGATGGCTGGGTCTATGGCTCGTGCGGACTGTTTGGCGGCGAGATTGTGAACTCGCGCGGAGAAACCCTGAATCTGGGCGGTCGCGACTTTCGGATGCGCCCCGAAACGGGCGAGATCGAGCCCGTCACCGGGACGACGCAACAAGGTCGGGCATGCAATGAGCTGGGAGAATGGTTTGGCTGCGACAATGGAACGCTGCTCCGTCACTACCCAACCAGCGACCACTATCTGCGCAGAAACCCTTTCCTGTCTCCGCCTCCTTCGGCCGTCTTCGTGCCCGGCGGTACGGACCCGAATCGTCTGTTTCCACGCGGCGAACTGGTGCAGTTCAAGTTGTCCGGCCCCGCGGGACGCCCGACGTCCGCTTGCGGTTTGGGGTTCTATCGCGACGATGCGCTCGGTGCTGAGTACGAAGGGAACGCCTTTGTGTGCGAGCCGGTCAATCAATTGGTGCATCGCGAACGAATCGCCCGCCACGGCGTCACGTTTGTCGGCGAAACGCGCACCGGAAGAGCAATCGAGCGAGTTCCTCAGTTCAACCGACCGGTGGTTTCGTCCCGTTCAGATCCGCACCGGTCCGGACGGCGGCCTGTGGATCGTGGACATGTATCGCTACGTCATCGAACACCCGATTTGGATCCCGGAGGAAACCAAGCTTCAGCTCAACGTCTTCGCCGGCCAAGGCATGGGGCGCATTTATCGCGTTGTCACCCGGGAGTCGCCCGCCCCCGTTTGCTCACTTGGCAAAACACCGCGGCAGTGGGCAAAGCAGCTCGCAAGTCGCAACGGCGTGCTACGCGATTTGCGCAACAAGCGATTCAAACGCGACCGGATGGAGTCCCACTGGACGAGATCCGTCTGCTCGCCCGACACGCCGCGAGCCCGGCCGTCCAAGTGCAGGCCATTTACACGCTGAACGGCTTGCACCAGCTGGATCCGGAATTGTGTCTCCAGCTTCTCGAGCAAGCCCATCCGGAAGTGCGGCGTCACGTGATTCGACTTGTCGAGCAATTCGCACGGGACGATCCCCGCATTGAAGCCGCAATCGTGGACGCGACGACCGCCCCGCAGCCCTTCGTGCGTCAGCAGGCGGCGTACTCACTCGGCGAGATCGTTACGCAAACGCCGGCCACGTCACAAGCCCTCCTGAGGCTCTTGCGGGAATCGGACGAGTACTTGTGCGCGGCGGCGTTGTCGAGTGTCAACCGAGAGAACATCGTGTGGCTTGCAGAGCAGGTGTATCGCCAGGCCGCCGCGGAGTCCGCCGGCGATCCGGCGATCGTGGCTCCGCAGCTGGCGAAAATGCTGGTCCAACTGGCACCTGCCGAGGCAGTCCGGCAGCAGATCGACTGGCTTGCCCAGCACGTGGACATGGCTTGCTGCTCGCAACGACAGTTTGATTTATTCTTCGAACTGCTCCTGGCCATGCAAGAGCACGGGAAGCCGCTGAGCGAAATCCGTGCGCAGCGGTCCGCGGTCGTCGATCAACGCTTGACTCAGGCCAGGCAGATGGCATGCGACGCAGGAATTGCCGACACGCACGCCTGTCTGGCTATTCGACCTGCTGGCCTGTGATCCGGATCACCCACAACATGTTTCTATCTGCGCCGATCTGATCGACCCGCGTTATGCCGAGTCTGCAATCGCATGCAATCCAGACGCTCAGCCGCATCGGATCCGACGCCGCACGGCAAGTGATGCTTGACAAATGGCACGCGACCGGGCCGGTACAACGACGAGAAATCATCGAGCAGTTTCTTTCGAATATCGGCTGGTCGAGAGTTGCCGGACGCGATCCAGGCCCAGCAGCTCCCTCACTCGGCCATCGACGCCCAACATGCCAGCAGCTCGCACTCTCGCCATCCCCCGCCACCCGTGCACTGGCCGAGCAACTGTTCTCGAGTAGTCTGCCCGGACCGCGAGCCGAAATGGTGGCTCGCTTTCAGCCGGCGGCGTCCATGGCCGGCGATCGAGCGAGCGGGCAACGTTTGTTTGTGACGAAGTGCTCCGCGTGTCATCAGGTCGGTTCGACCGGTTTCGCCGTCGGCCCCGACTTGGCGGCACTTTCCGATCAGTATGTGGTGGCGCCGCTGACGTCGATTGTCGATCCCAGCCGTGACGTCGATGCGCGGTACATGACCTACGTCGTGCAAACGGTCAACGGCCAGTCACTTAGCGGCATGCTGACCGACGAAACCAGTTCCAGCTTGACGCTCAAGCAGGAATCGGGAAAGGCCAACGTCATTCTTCGTGCCGAGATCGAATCGGCAGTGGCCACGCAAAAGTCACTCATGCCTGACGGGCTCGAGCAGGACTGGACGGTCGCGCAGATGGCGGACCTCCTGGAGTATCTAATGACGCTGCGAACCG
>CAWGYT010000007.1:0-289496 GCA_963826795.1 uncultured Planctomycetales bacterium
CGTTTCCAAGCTGGGCTTGGCAACCGCCCTTCCACGCCGCCCCGCAGGAGAACCGCTCACTCGACCGCCCACCAGCGCCACCCATGTCATTAAGGACCGACACGTCACGCGGACAACGCGGGCTGCAAAAAATCGACGGCCGCCAACAAATTCCGGGATATTGATTTTTGGAACTGCGGAAAGAGAGGTAGATGTGGCCGTCACCGATCGTTTTGCTTTTCGACCGTAGTCGCTTGGCGTGTGTACCGGCAAGCAGCTGAAAAAACCGAGATACCTGATCGTCCTCGGTTGGCACCACGGCAAAATGCCAATGGTTGGGCATCAGCTCGTAGGTCTTGATCGACAACGGCACTTCGTCGTAGACATCCTGTATCAATGCTTCGAAGCCCCGATAATCGTCGTCGCTGAAGAACAGTCGGCGGCGGTCGACTCCACGATTGATCACGTGGTAAGCATATCCCGCTTGGATTCGTCGGACCTTTCGACGCATGGCTGCCGCTCCACCGTTGGCATGGAAACGCCAGCCTACCTGATCCGACCCCGTCTTCCGATCAAACTCTCAGACCCGTCCGTCTCTCATCACGTGCCGGCCCACAATGCCACGCGCCCCTTCGCGCCGTCGCCATTCCTGCTTGACAGCTTGCCCAGTCCCCGGAAAAGGGAGGCAGAGATCGTCTCGCGCCCTGTCTCGCACGTACTTCGGCTACAAGGATATAGCTTCGATCCGCTTCAGGATCTTCGTCGATCGCATATTGATAACTGCGTTCGGCTTCGCGCAGATCACCACGATACGCGAACAAATGACCTAACTGATTGTGAAATGCCCATCGTTCGTCGTCGAATCGCGCCATCGCGTCGCTGTAGATTCGGATTGCTTCGTCATAACGGGCCATCTTGTATAAGATCGACGCGTACTCATGAATAACGGTGATGTCATCCGGACATTTCTGGAGCCATCGTTTACAGAGTTCCACGCAAGTAGCTGCCTGGTCACCCAAGGACGCCCGTCCAATCGCAGTAGGAGTAATGTCCATCGCCGTCACCTGTATCGTTCGCCAAGAATTGCCCGAGGAGCTTGCTATCAATTGAAAGATAGGTCCGTTACACCTCACCCAAGGTCGGCCCGCAAGTGGAGGAAGACTCTCGATCGACCGGACAAATCGGATAGGCCGCACTGTGCGACGAATCGTTCCTTTTTTGCCGCAACTCCCGCCACAAGAATGAAGTTGCGTGCCACGCCCCAGCCAGAACCGGAAGCTCCCGAAAGAACGGATTCATCGGCCGACGCACCTTCGCGGTCTACATTTTCCCGCAGTGAGTTGCCGAGTAAGTGCCAGCATCGGCGTTTGTCAACCTGCACGAGGTCGAACCGACCGAGAGCGTCATGTGCACATGACGACACATGCCACGCCCACATTACGCACGGACTCGCTCACGGATGTGTAATCCATGACCTGTAGCTGGCCTGTTGTCGATATGATAGCGCACGTTTGGCTGGCTTAACGCTGGCTTCGACGCGTCGGTCGATGCGTACGCATTAGGTGAAGTGACCTATGGACGCCGCGGCCGCGTTTCCGACTGCCGCGGTTCGTGACAAGAAGCGTCGCCAAAGCCGTGAGAATTGTCACGAGTGATGTCGGTTCGGGAACTGCCTGAATCGCGGATTGCGGACCTTGCTCATAGCCGCCGTCCTGAAATGCTCGCACAAGATCCGACGTATCGAACTCCCCATCACCAGTCCAATCTCCGCTGGCCCAGCCGGAATTTCCAATAAGGTCGTCTTCGTAATGCCCGGCTGCGAAGACGTCGACGAGGTCGCCACTGTTGAATTCGCCGTCCAGGTTGGCATCGCCGAAAAAAGATTGAGCGAAGTGACTGACCCAGAAAGCACGGTCTTCGGAGTTGATCACCCCGTCAAGGTTGAAGTCGACTGGATCGGCCCTTGTCGAGTCAATGTCCTCACCGTCGATCGCTCCATTGCCATTTCGATCACCCGAGGAGACCTTGGATCGCCAAATGTCGCTTGTCGACCACCGCACGTTGTTTAGCCCCGTACCGCTTACATCCACCCTCTGAAAGTAAAACTCCGATCCATCGGTCGATAGAATTCCGTGGCGATCAACGTGATCGGGCGAATTGATCGTCGGTCCAAGGTTCTCTGCCGCGGTCCAGGACGATGTCGCATCGGGTCGATGGCTGACCCAGAGGTCGCATGCTCCACCAAAGTTACCCTCCTGGCCTCGACAGGAAGAGAAGACAAGGGTTCGACCGTCGTTGGCAATCGAGGAATCGATGTCGGCGGCCGTGGAATTAACCGCGGGGCCGAGCGACTCGGCGCGACGCCAAGGGGAGTCGGTCGTTTCTCGCGTGGCGACAAAGAGGTCACTCGTCGTCAAATCGTCCGCATCGAAACTGCCGGTCAAATACAGGGTGAGACCATCCTGCGAAATCGACGGTGCCCAATAGACTTCAGGATCGCCTTCGCCGCGTGGGATCGTCACCGCGCTTGCAGGCCCCCACTGCTCGTCGACGCTGTCGCGGCGAGAAACAAAAATACAGCAATCGCCACTCTCCGGATCACGTTGGGATGACGAAAAGAAATAGAGTTCAAGTTCGTCGGTTGAGATGGCGGGCCCGTCGTCGCGAATCGAGGTATTCAATTCCGTCACCGGCACACTGGGTTCCCATTCCGCGTCGAGTGAACGACGCTGCGAAACCCAGATGTCATTGTCGGTTCCGTCGGGGGCATCACCGACGAAATAAAGAGAGAGACCGTCCGCGGTCAACCGCGGCGCCCCTTCAAGCGCATCCGGTTGGTTGATGGCAGGGCCCAGCTTCTCGGGAGGTGCGAAGTAGAATAGTTCGTCGCACCACGCACTTTGCACGGCTACCAATAAAAGCGTGATTGACACGATCGCTCGATAGGACATGTACTCTCAACTCCGAAAACAGCTAAAGGCTTTGATGACGCGGATGCTATCGAACGTCGGCTGATTTCCGTCGACGGTTCGATAAGGCAAGCATCGCCAAACCAACTCCGACGGTGGATAGAGCATTCGGTTCGGGAACCGCAGTGAACTCGACCTCGGAAAAGGTCGCACTGACTTGACCCGCGACGCCGTCGGACTTCCCGGCACAGAAACCCAAGGCACCGTCGGTGAGCGTATCGTCGTTGAAGATAAGTTGTGGCTGAGCCGGTTCCGGTTCGCCCACGTGCCACGCCTTAAGAGCAAGTTCATCCCCGACGACGGCGCCCGATAGGTAAATCTCGTCGCCAGCCGTCGTCGAGAAAGGAACTGCGGCCAAGGGTTGAGCCATTGTCTGAAAAAGGTTGAGTCGCAAATCCTGAGTGGCTCCACCCACGCCAAAGAAGTACGTTCCTTCCTCTCTGTTGCGTAGTGCCACGGATGCTTGGGACTCGTCGGTGTTGAGTCGAATCCTGGCTCGCAACTGCCCGTCCACCATCGGCTCATTTTCCGACTCGATCCACCGTAGGCAAAGTGCGTCGGCAATCCCCGTTTGATCGGCGGGTACGACACCGGCGGTGGCCATCGTGACCGCTCCCGAATCGACGGTGAAGTTGCCAGGGCCCCACACCTCGGCAGCTGTGAAGTCCTGGATGCTCCAGCCAGAAAGCTGTTCGTCCAGCGGTAATTCTTGCGCCTGAAGCTGAAGACAGACCGCCTGAAGCGAGACTGCGAGTACAACGGTTCGGGCAAAAGCGAAACGGCGAGTGTCAAAGAGGATGTAAGGACAGTTCATTGTGGGCTCCTAAAATTACTTCTCTCGAGTGTTGAGGTTCCGTAAGGGTACGGACGAACGGTTCCGTTTCGGCACTGGACAAGCCGCGCCAGAGTCGCACGACGCCCGCGTCGTCGCCTGAGGCCAGCGTCAGACCGTCGGGTGAAAAAGCCAATGATGTGATCGACGCGTCATGTCCGATCAGCGTTCCGACCAACTCGCCGGTTCGAGGATTCCAAAGAGAAATCTCGTGCTGATCTTCAGCCGCGATCGCCAAGCGATTGGCGTCTGGAGTAAAGGCCATTGAAGGCCCAGATGATGGAGTCACACGAAATCGAGAGATGCGCCTGTTTGTGAGCGTGTTCCAAACCACGACATTTCCGGCCCAGTCGTAGGCGGCAAGTAGTCGGCCGTCGGACGAAAATACGACACGCTCAACGCCGCTCTCCAATTCGGCCAAGTGTGAGATCATCTGCCCATCGAGTGGATTTACGATGAACAGATTTTTCGATCCGCCGCCTACAGCTAAGCATTTCCCATCAGGCGAAAACGCCAAGCCCATGGTCGAGAAGCGAAAATCATATTTGGCGATCAACTGGCCGGTAGATGTATCCCACAACTTCACCGTTCGGTTATTCATTTCGGATGTCGCCAGAAAACGACCGCGTGGTGAAAAAGCCATGCGGCGGACCTTGTGATCTGGCTCAAGTATCAGCGGACGACTGCTCGCCGTGCTCCAGAGTCGCAATCCCAGATGGTTCGCGGCGACACTTACGATTTCGCCCGCACGCGTATGAGCGATGCGTGAACCGGCTTCAAATCTCTCGACTTCCTGCCCACGTTTGGGATCGCACTGCGCGATAATGCGTTTGCCATCGAGGTCGGTCGCGACAACCGTTAGAGCTTTCCCGTCGTGTGAAAAGGCGACCTGTGCTATCGAGCTAAAAGAACACTTCAACCGATCCGGCCTATCGTTCCCACCGATCTCCCAAAGCTTGACGGTCAAATCGTGCGAACCCGTGGCGATCTGGCGACCGGAGCGGCTGAATGACAGCGTCTCAATCGCGCCGGAGTGCCCATGGAGTTCGTCGATCAACTGGCCCGTGTCGATCTGCCAAATTCTGGCGATCCCATCGCGACTAGCCGATCCGAGGAGCTGACCATCGGGCGAAAACCGCAGGCAGCGGAGCTCGGCACCGTGGACAGGTGATAGCTGCCGAGTGGATGCGGTCTGCAGCTCGAACAGAACAACACTATTGTTATTGCCCGACAGCGCGAGCCAACGGCCATCGCTCGAAAAACTCGCGACGGGAGTTCCGGTATGAGTCGAGAAGCGCCGAACGGTCTCTCCGGTCGATACCCGCACAACGACTAGGTCATCGCGGTCTCCCTCCTGGACCACAAGGTAATCTCCATTCGGTGAGATACAGGTCGTGTGCTCTTCATCGAATGGTCGCTTAAGGGGACGACCGACGATTCGGTCGACGCGTGTTTGCGATGAAAGATCCCAAACGTCGTGGGCGTCCTTGCCGCGTTCGTAGGCGACAAACAATCGTCCCTCCTCGGCGAAAGCTCCGGTTACGATCTCCGCATTGTCGCTGCTTCGTAGCCTGCCGGTCACTTTACCCGCCGGAAATTCGAGGAGCTCCACGGTATTCCCTTCCCGTGTGACCGTCGCAAACTGATCGCCCGCCGAGTTCCAACAGCCGAAGTGATGCCCGTTCACATCCGAAACGGCTTTGCAAGCCGGATACGTCAACAGTCGAACGCGTTGCGGAAACTCGTTTGCTACGAAATATCGACCACACGGTGAGAATTGTACGGACCACTCCCACATGCCACCCCGAAGCAGGGCTCGCTCGGTGAGCGTTGCTCGGTCCCACAACCTGAGATCCTCGCCTGTCGATACAAACAGGGTCTGGTCGTCGGGCGCGAAAGTTAGATGATGAATTAGCGCCGCCGTAACCGGTTCACGATTCGAGGGTCGTGTGACGTGGTCGAGTCGCCTTCCGTCGCTCCTCCGCCAGCGGCTTAGCTGACCCGACGTCGCCGTCAGCAACTCGAGATTATCTTTGGCGAACGCGGTTGAGGTTACGGCCAGTCGATGGGCTTGGAATTGCTCGACAATTGTCCTGCGACCAATGTTCCAAACTGTTACTTTCCCGTCTCGCGAACCACACACGAGCAAATCGCCGTCGGTTGAAAATGCCAAAGAATGAATGGGCGTTCCGATCGTCAAGCGTTGCGGTGATTGTTGAGTCACGAGATCCCATAGACAAATCGTTCCATCCGAGCCGGTCGTGGCGAGTTGCGGATGGCGAACGCCGGGAACGAACGTTGCCACGAGCACTTCTCCGACATGTCCGTTCAGTGTCGCAATCCGCTCAAAACTGCCGACGTCCCAGACGTGAGTCATTCCCCCATTACAGGCCGCTGCCAGCCAGCGTCCATCCTGTGAAAACGCCAAGCCATTCACATGATCGGCGTCGATTGCAATCTTTTTAGCGGCCGTTTGATCGGCGACATTCCACACGAAAAGCTCGTTCTGATTGCCGCTCGCCATGTACCCGGCCGAGGCAATTCGGTCGCCTGACGGAGCTAGAGCGATGGCGGCACGCACTTGGGCGTAGTTGTCCAGTTCGACGATCTGCTGCCCCGAATCCGTATTCCATAGGCGAATCATGCGTTCCTCACCGCAAGTCGCCAAGAATCGTCCATCGGGCGTGAGTGAAACTGAGGTGGTCATGGTGCGATCAGCTTTGATGCTGTGCAACGTCGAAAAATCTCGACTGTCAATCAGCGTGACGAGCGAGCCGCCGAGACTAAACGTCGCGAGAGTGGCCGGCGCGGCGACAGCAATCGACGAGAGGTGCGCTCGTGTAGGGTCAAGAGGTCGGTGATCTAGCGTTGGAGTTTCCATCCCACGGCGACACCGGTGGGCCAGATGATACCACTCGAAGCCTCGCAAGTCCTCTTCATCCCGCTCGGGGATCTGTCGCCGCAAAAGGGAAATGACTTGCGAGAATTGGCCACGGGGCCATAATCGCAATGCCAAGTCCATATCGGATCGGTAGCGATCCGCGCGGGTCGATTGCTCGCGCTGGATGGCCTCTTGGCGTTGACGATCGGAGACGCGAGCGAGACGAGTCTGCTGCCGAGCGACAGTGAACCCGGCGACTGCTAGTGCCACAAGTAACATCGCGATTATTGTGCTGGAAATCGCAACGGTCGGATTGCGACGAGCCCAACGCCAGGCGTGCTGGATCGCGGAGGCGCGTTGCGCTTTGGGAGGCTGGTGCTGAAGGAACCTTCGTAAGTCGTCCGCCAGCTCATGAGCCGAAGCATAGCGGTCCGCCGGCAACTTTCTAGTCGCCTTGAGTACGATCGTTTCCAGATCGACGGGAATCAAAAGGTTGACACGACGCGGGGCGACGGGAGCACCTGCAATGATCTGTCGTAACATCTGCTGTCGCGGACCCAACTCGACAGCCGCTTCTCCGGTCAGCAGTTCGTAGAGGGTGATGCCCAAGGAGTAAACGTCAGTTCGTCGATCGACCAGGCCCTGTCCATCTGCTTGCTCAGGACTCATATAGCGCAGCGTCCCAAGCAAATCGCCACTCATCGTCAGCGACCCGTTGCCATGAACCTGTGCCAGGCCAAAATCGGTGATCCAGGGCTTACCGCGTTGGTCAATCAGAATGTTGGAAGGTTTGATGTCTCGGTGAACGATTCCGCATTCATGGGCGTGGTTCAGCGCATCGGCGACCTGCACGACCAATTCGACCAAAGAACGAAAACCCTCGCGGCCCGGCTGAACGTTGGTTGTGACGGCTGCGATCGGCAGAGTGTCTGAACGACGTGGGGCGGCTGCCTTCGTTGTGCCGGTCCTTGAATCGACGCGAGCCGACTCGTCCGAGATCTCGTGGGTGTTGTTGTCCGCAGGTTGCTGCCGTCGGGCAATCACATCCGCAAGGGACTGACCGTTGATCAAGTCCATCGCGTAAAAATGAACTCCGCGATCGATGCCCACGCAGAACACATTCACAATATTGGGATGTCGCAACGTTGCTGCCGCGTGGGCCTCGAGCCGAAAGCGTTCCAGCTGGCGATCATCCAGAAAGGCGGCAAACGGCAGGACCTTTAACGCTACCCGTCGTCCCAGCGACTGTTGCTCCGCTTCGTACACGACGCCCATGCCGCCACGCGCTATTTCGGACACAATCCGGAAATCACCTAGGCAACGACCGGAGGGCAAGAATTCGTCCGTCAGCTGATCGGAGTCTGCAGCTTGTCCGATTCGCGCCAGCGCCCTCATCGACGGAAGCAGCTTGGACAGGCGATCGGCAAACTGTGGATACCGGCGCCGGTAGACCTCCAAATCAACCGCGTGGCCCCCTTGAAGCTTACCTGAAATCTCGTCCAGAATTCGGGCGTAGACTTCCGCTGACTTTTCGGATTGCTTCATCGGAGTCGACCCTCCTGCTCAGCGTCCAGAAGTCGCTGTAATCCATGCAAGGCCCGCAAGTGACGTTGCCTTGCGGCGGAATCAGAAATCCCCATCACCTCGGCAATTTCACGCATCGACAACTGCTCGAGATAACGCAGAACGAGAATTTCTCGGTCCGACGATTTCAACAACAGCAGCGCTGCGCGAACTCGGTCTTCCATTTCGCGAGCGATCACGCGTTGAGCCGGCCCTGCTTCAGCCGTCGCAAGGCAAGTCGCTAATTCGGCCAGCGAGTCGTCAGCAACCTCACCCGCTGTTGGCTGCTCGCGGAAAACCGTCCGACATTCTGTATAGATGTGGTGGCGGTGAGCCTTAATCAATCGTTGCCAAGTGATTTGTCGTAACCAGGGATAGAACGACACCGTCGGATTGGCAGCGTACTGGTCGAACTGCTTCACGGCTTGAGCTAACGATTCCTGAACCACGTCGGACGGATCGATTCGCGCTGCCAAACGACGGTCCAGCCGAAACATGACCATTCGTTTCAGTCGGTTGCGGTGCTTCGCAAGTAAATGCCCGAGTGCCTCAGGATCTCCACCAGCGGCCCGTTGCAGACAATCGAGATGTTTATTCATTGAAAATCATCTCCCTCCACGCTTATTGATATTCCCAAACGCAACAAGATGTGACCAGAATTCCCATAATATGACACTGTCAAAGTACGTTAGCGACGCCGAGGCCTTGTGTCACTCTTTGTTAAAAAGCGTGAGGTAGCCACGTCGTCCCAGTGAAGACCTTGTACGCCATCAATCTCCGGGTCGACGTACCGCCAGAGGATCTCCTCAGAATCAGAGATCTTGAAGATGGATTCTGTCAGGCGTTGACGTGCGCTCCGGGGCTGCATCGACTTCATTCACTTGCTGATTCCGCTAACTTGCATCAGGAATGATCTCTGCCTCCCTTTTTTGGGGGGGCGGGGTCAGATCCGTTTTTTGGTGTCAAGTTCGCATTCGGCGCGGGATCTAAAGGGGTCAGGACTTTTTACGTCGGAATTCTAGGAAGATCAGGGAAGCGACTCGCGTCGCCAGTCGCGGCCACGATCTATCCGATTTCCTGATCAACGTTGGCAATAACAAGCGGCTCCCCTCGGGACGTGATGAAAACCTTCGCTAATTCCCCCGGCTTCCAAAACAAAAAGACCTGACCCTTTTGTCTTGGTCCATGAACTATTGGCGATCACCACCGACTGTTCGCTGCCGCGAAAAATAATTCAACTGACCAAAAGCCTCGTGGCGCTGGCTGCGTAGCGTACATCGATTCTCAGAAAGTGCAGAACTTGTATGAGCGGAAGGGTTTTCATGCGATTTCGTATTCAATGGCCGAAGCGAAGCCGAAAGTACGTGAAACTCATGGTTGTGTTCGCGACATGTGCGACCGCTCTTTACTTCGTGCTGCCACCCTGTCCGCGGTTTCGCCTGCCCTCAGATAGCATGGTTATTGCCACGTCGGATGACGGCAGCCTGTTGGCAACCGTCCGTCGACCGGATGCGGGAAAGGATCTTGACGAATTCGTCATTGGTGCCGCGACGAAAGATCGTTCGCGGTCACGGATTGGCGTTTGGGACACTCGGACTGGACGATTAATCCGCGAAGTGGGTGCATCGTCGGACGAAGTCATCCTACGACGCACCTACTTCTTGCCCGATGGTCACACGCTCGTTGCAGGTTGTAGTGACCGAGTACAATCCTGGGACCTTTTGACTGGCAAATCTACGTTCAGGCCAGTACGTGGGGAATTGTTGTCGCTGCTCTCAACCGAATCCGCAGATCAAATCGCAGTGGTGCTTAACGACGCCGTTGACGACTGGGTCTGGGTCGAATTCGTGCGACTCAGTTCTGGCACACGCCTTGCTAAGATTGGGCCAATCAACGTTGTCTCCGCGAACGCAAAGTGGGACGGTAGGGGCTATTACATTCGAATATCCAAAGATGTCCGCCGTGCGGTGACGTTGGAGAGGAGTGTCCCATCAGTTGACGAACTGGAATTCAAAGTCTGGGACCTCGCGACGAGTCAGGTCGATCATGTCATAAGAGTCCGCGCTCCTGATTGGTCGGGTTTCTGGGGTCTGTCGGACGACGGCCAGTTCCTTGTGGTGATTAGCGGACGAAACGTGCAGTTCTGGAATGTTGACCGCAGACTTTTGAGCCGCTACGAAACCTTTGAGATGAATTCCCAAGAAGGGCAAGCTCTCGATGATCCGTACCCAACCGATCTCGTCAACGTTTTTTCGGATGCGTTGGAGAGTCCCTACTTAACGTTCACTTCAAATTCTTACGAAGCGCGATTGTATGGCGAGATAAATATCTTGCGCGTGGGAAGCTCGCTTTTCAGTACAGCCGATGAAGAGTTGCGTTTGCTCGCCGGCCCCTCTTTTTCACACGGCATTTCGCCCGACGAGTCACTTGTTGCATATTCGGACGTCTCACGTTCGTGGAACGTCGTTGTCGACGGAATGCGGAGCAGAGACGAGCTCGTGAACTTGAACTCAGTTCTCGAAGACTGTCGTATCGCCTCCAATAGTCCTATCGCCTTCTCGCCCGACAACTGCCTGATTGCACTTCAACGACCATCAAACGATTGGACAAGATTTCGATCACTCGTCGGAAGCGTACTCTTTGGCGGCAAAGGGATGCCTCGTATGGTCGAGGTATTACTGTTTGGCATCAACCCCATGTCCCGAGTGGTCGAAGTGTTTCAAATTGACACAGGAAAGTCATACGGTCAGACCATGACATGGGAGGCGTATGTCGCTCCGAAGTTGCTAGGAGACGGTCGGTCGATGATCACGGGTTTGAGTGTATGGTCGACGAGGCCGCAATCTCCCTGGCGATATATTCTCGGTCTCTCGCTCCTTGTCGTACTCGCCGTTTGTTTACTTCGATCGGTATTCTTGGCTGTAAAGAGAAGGGTCAAAATGGGCCGATTGGAGGTGATGGGATGTCGCCGCGAATTGTGATCGGCTGTCTTGCTCTGGTGTGGCGTAGGAATGTAGGAATGATCTCTGCCTCCCTTTTTTGGGGACTGGGTAATTTGACTAGCGGAATCGGCGAGTAATCCGTGCGTCCGGTCACGTCTGAGCGACGATCGCCGATCGCGGCCGAGAGGAGATGACGCGATCAGAACGTCGGCCATCGAGGCCGACCCCGTGGGCGAGATGAGGCGGCCAGGCCGAGGGCGGCGGCGCGTTGCTCGGTCCATTCGGGCCGGCCCCAGGGACGTCCGGTCCGAATGGATTGTCGTATCGCGGCCAATTCCGCTGCGGTGAGCGGCATATTGACCCGGTCAACCCAATCGGAGGAGAGCGGCAGGCACCATCCACTATCAAGCCACTTCGGCGCCGAGTGAAGACGCTTCCACAACCCACCCCAGGGCCAGTCCTCGGCGCGGCTGACGAGCCCGGCTCGGAGCGCGTTCCGCTCAATGTAGCGGCAGAGTGCTATGAAGTGCTCATCCTCTTCGACCGAAAAACTCCTGAATCGGTCTTGGTAGATGTGGCCGTCACCGATCGTTTTGCTTTTCGACCGTAGTCGCTTGGCGTGTGTACCGGCAAGCAGCTGAAAAAACCGAGATACCTGATCGTCCTCGGTTGGCACCACGGCGAAATGCCAATGGTTGGGCATCAGCTCGTAGGTCTTGATCGACAACGGCACTTCGTCGTAGACATCCTGTATCAATGCTTCGAAGCCCCGATAATCATCGTCGCTGAAGAACAGTCGGCGGCGGTCGACTCCACGATTGATCACGTGGTAAGCATCTCCCGCTTGGATTCGTCGGACCTTTCGACGCATGGCTGCCGCTCCACCGTTGGCATGGAAACACCAGCCTACCTGATCCGACCCCGTCTTCCGATCAAACTCTCAGACCCGTCCGTCTCTCATCACGTGCCGGCCCACAATGCCACGCGCCCCTTCGCGCCGTCGCCATTCCTGCTTGACAGCTTGCCCAGTCCCCGGAAAAGGGAGGCAGAGATCGTCTCGCGGCATCCAGGTGGGGTCCCTGCTGACGATAGGCCTGTGCGGGTTTCTGCGTAGTCGTGTAGTCGCACGGTGCGAGGATTGATTTCGTCCGCAACCAATCGACACCCCGCCAGCCCCCAATTGAGCCCCAATTTGCACCCTGGCGGGTAGATGCCAGCAACCAAATTCTGCCCCGTCCTCCAGAAAGCCATCTCCAAGGGCTCCAAATCCGGCCAACCCAAGCGTGTTCGCCGGGATTCGCTTGCGACGGCCACAGCGAGAGGGTCCAATCAAGGGTGCCGTAGCCGGAGGCTGCCACGGGGTCGGTTTTTGGTACTGCCGAGAATCGTGGAACTTGGAACGAGATCTGACCCGCAAGGCCCCTACCATGTCTCCGCTCCGCTGGACGTGTAAGAGCCTTCGCACGCTGGCAACCGAGCTGCAGCGGCAAGGATTCGAAGTGAGTAGCAACACGGTTGGGAAACTCCTTCGCCAGCAAGGCTATAGCCTCCAGGCGAACCGCAAGACCGTCGAGGGAAAACAACATCCTGATCGAAATGCACAAATTGAATCCATCAACCGTCGAGTTCGCGCGTATCAACGAACGAGACAGCCGGTCATCTCGGTCGACACAAAAAAGAAGTTTCAGTCGGATGGCCAATCATTTTCGACTTCTGATTGTGAGCTGGGGTCCCGCCGCACGATCGAGTGTGTGTGTGTGTGTGTGTGTGTCGGTAACCTCCGCCGAAGGCTGCGCACGCTGCTATTCCCGACGGTTTGTGGTTTCATAGCGCCGAGTCGCAACTACCTCACGTTGCCACCTCACCATCGTGTGATGGACGCGACCTGGTATGCAGCAAACGGCGAGTCTGCAAGTAATGATGAACTTGCTGTTGACGACTAGCACATCCAACGCAACTCTGGCGTCCTTGAAGTGCTGGCGCAGATGAGCCTTGACGACGGCACGGGCTTGCTCGATTTGCCCAAGAGCTTGCCCAGCGTATTTTCTTTCGCGACCTCCGGAGCATAACGAAAAGCCACGCTCTGCTGCTTCCGTGTCACCAACTCCTTTTCAACCGTCGTCGTCAACTGCAGAACCCGTATGGATCGTTTCTGACCGGCCATTCGCGGTGTTCAAAAGTGTCCGCCGCAGACACCCTTCGGGAATGAGAATTGCGCCCTGCATGTTTGAAATTTTGTAAAATTGTGTCCCCACTCTCATCTTCTTTCCGGGCAATCTTGTAGGGGACACAATGGCAATGCCAAGCATATCGAGCGATTCCACGGAAACCGACGCGTTACTCAACCGGGCTGCCAGTGGAGACGAGCAGGCCTTCCAGTCACTGATGCAGCGTCACATTCCGTACGTTCACCAGTCTGTACGTCGCCGCTTGCGGCCTCAGATTCGGCCGCGAATTGATCCTTCTGACGTCGTACAGGAAACGCAGCGAGACGCATTCCAACGTCTGGACGAGTTTCTGCGTCGGCGTCCCATGCCGTTCCGGCTGTGGCTCTTGCGTACGGCCCACCAACGAGTGGTCGATGTTGAGCGCGAGCACCTGGCGCGGCCAAGCGAAGTGTGGACCGTGAGCTCCCGTTGCCTGACCACTCATCGATTCAAATGGCGGGCACGATCTTCACTTCCGAGCCTTCGCCCCTTTCCGAGGTGAGCCGTCGCGAGCTGGCCCAAAAGGTTCGCACGTGTCTAGCTCAGTTGACGGAAATGGACCGCGAAATCGTCATGCTGCGGTGCTTTGACGGATTGCGGAACCACGATGTGGCCGCCTTACTCGAGCTCAAACCCGACACGACAAAAAAGCGATTTACGCGTGCGTTGCTGCGACTCCAGCAGATTCTAAGGGAGGCGGACATCGGTGAGGATGACCTATGAACAGTCCAAAGTCTGCGCATAATCACTGCTCTGATGAGACGGATTCGAGACTAGCGGAACTTGTTAGCGAGATCGCGGACAGGCTGAGTGATGGTCTCGCCGTGCACATCGATACGTACGTCGAGCAGTACCCGGAATTCGAAATACCGCTGCGAGACACCTACGCGTCTCTACACTGCATTCACCAACTATCCGAGCAGTACGATGCTGCGTCGCACGGCGACGCCCCACAGGCGCTCGGCGATTTCCGTCTTCTCCGAGAAATTGGCCGTGGCGGAATGGGCGTGGTCTACGAGGCGTTGCAGCTTTCACTCAACCGACGCGTCGCACTAAAGGTTCTACCATTTGCCGCGGTGCTCGACGATCGGAAGCTGCAACGATTTAAGAACGAGGCCATGTCCGCGGCCGCACTGAAGCACCCCAACATTGTGGGAGTCCATTCTGTCGGCAGTGACCGCGGCGTACACTATTTCGCGATGGAGATGGTCAACGGGCAGAGTCTTGCGGAAGTCGTAGCAGCTCTCGGCCGGGAAGAGGAAGCAGGAAACAACGTACTGAGTTCGGCGGATCGTGACTCGAGCGACAATTGTGGATCGATCGATGGCCCAGTGGATCGACGGTTGGCGACCGACGAGACGAGAAAAGAATTTCGGGGAGTGTTGTCGACGGCCCGTTCGATGAATCGCGTCGAGTTCCACCGCAGCGTGGCACGGCTCGGTATTCAGGCGGCCGACGCGCTCGACCACGCCCATCAGGTCGGCATCGTTCATCGTGATATCAAGCCGTCGAATCTGCTGATCGACCACCAGGGTAAACTGTGGGTTACCGACTTTGGTCTCGCGATGACGCACACCAGCTCGAACCTGACAGTCTCAGGGGATCTCGTGGGAACCGTGCGATACATGAGTGCCGAGCAGGCCTCTGGGCAAAACGCTCTTGTGGACCATCGGACCGATATTTATTCATTAGGAGCGACGCTGTACGAATTGCTGACACTTAAGCCAGTTTTTGGCGACGCAGACCGGCGAAGGTTATTGCATCGAATCGATACCGCGGAGCCGGTTCGCCCGAGAAAGCTTGATTTCGCAATACCAATTGACTTGGAGACGATCGTCCTTAAGTGTCTCTCGAAGGAGATCACTGGTCGGTACACAACGGCCGGTGAACTGCGCGACGACCTGAGGAACTTCCTCGAAAACCGTCCAATTCGCGCGACGCATCAGCAGTTGGCAACGCACCAGACGACTAGCTGCACGAAATCGTATTGTATCATCGCTGGCGATCGTCATTCTGTCGTTGCTAATAATCCTCACGATGACCGCGACGTTTTCGGCACGACGGCAAGCAACTCTAGCCCAGCGCCGACAAATTGCGACAGGATGCCGAGATCCTGGCCAAGGTGGCTCGACACGACTTATATGTCTCGGTGATGAACCAGGCGTATGACGCCTGGTACTTGGGCGATGGGCCTCGCACCATCGAGCTGCTTGAATCGCTTGTTCCCCGAAACGAACACACGGAGGATCTGCGTCACTTCGAGTGGCATTACCTTTGGCGATTGACGTCGACGACGCGCGAGGCCAAGAGGTTCCAAAGTGACTATCTGGGTGAGAACTACCGCGGGATCTCTTGCGTCGCTGTTTCGCCGGACGGGAAAGTCCTCGCATGGGCGACCGGCTCGAACGTCATCAGGGTCGTGAACCTCATCAACGGCGAGACACGATTCGAGAGGACGGCGGATAATTCGTGGATCAATTGCGTGCGATTCTCGCCGGACGGGAGACAGCTCGCGACCGGCGGCATTGACGACCGGGTGCGCATCTGGAATGCAAAGAGTGGAGAGCTTGAACGTGAGATCGAACTCCATTCCCGGAAAGAAGTGTTGTCTGGGTGCACGTGGCTCGAGTATTCGCCGGATGGAAGCTGCGTGGCTGTGGCGGGAGCAAGTGGGACCGTCACGCTGTGGAATGCCTCCACAGGCAAGTTGTTGAATCGCTTCGACGACCACGACGGTCCCGTATCGTCCATCGATTTCTCGCCCGATGCCAATCGACTATTCACCGTGGGCGCCGATGGCCAACTTTGCCGCTGGGATCTGAAAACCGGAGACTCGTCGACAATCGATCAACACGGTCGCCACTTCACCGGCGTCCGCATATCGCCAGATGGGAAATGGTTGGCTGTGGGAACGTGGGATGGAATAATCAGATTGTGGACGGCACACGACGAGCGGTTCGCGGCTACGTTTCGAGGACATGACGGCTTGATCCGCTCGCTTGCGTTTTCTCGCGATAGCAAGCTGCTGGTGAGCGGGGGGCAGGGTGGCCATCTTGCCGTCTGGGACCTGACTACCGGAACACAAAAGGAGCGAGTCCGTATCTTCGACGGCCCAGTCTCCTCGCTCTGCTTTCTGCCCGGCGACCAGCAACTAGTCGCCTCGACGGCAGGAAAGGCAGTCTTGATCGACGCCAACTCAGGGCAGCAGAGGGCTACGTTCGATGGGCCGTCCTACAAATTGAAAGGTCGTCGAGGCGGCTGGTCGTTTGCCGTAACATCGGACGAAAAGTACCTTGCCGTCTCCGATGGGCTGCGCATCAAGACATGGAATTTGGAGACCGGCTTTGAGGAAGCATCCTTAGCTGTCGCACCTTGGCATTTCCGGATCACTCTTTCCCCAAATGACCGGTGGCTCGTTGTCAACGGATACGGCCGCAACGGCAAAGAGCCCGATGTAAAGGTTGTGGATCTGTTCACCGGGGCGTCACTGGACCATCTACAGGGCCGTGGACATGGCGCCTTCAGCCGTGACGGAAGCCGGTTTGCGACAGGCGACATCCAGAAACCGCGGATACGGATCATCGATGTTGATTCCGGCGACTTGATTCAAGAAGTTGACACGCCGTTCAGCGAGCCACGCGTCATCGAGTTCGTCGGCGACGACCGTCTTGTAAGTGTAACGAACATCACAACGACAGGCGTTGGCAATTACCAAGTGACTCTTTGGGATCTCGTGTCGGGGACAGCGATACGAACCATCGAGCCTGTGCGCAACTCAACTTCTACGCGGGAACTTATTCGCCGGATTCAATTGTCATCGCCTGATGGTTCCAAACTGTTGACCGTCCAATCTGAAGGGACCCTTCGCGTCTGGAGTACGCGAGACGGATGTCATTTATCGGAGTTTCAAGTGCCCACGGGTGTTGTCTCCGCTGCAAGTTTTTCAGCCGATGGCAATCAGTTGGCAGTTGGGACGATGCAAGGCGATCTCTATCTGTTCGATACGCTCGGCAATGCCAAACGCCAATTTGTCCGCCTACACCTGGACGAGATTGCCACGATCGAGTTCTCGCACGACGGGAATCAGATTGTGACATCCGGTGCCGACAACATCGTTCGAGTGTGGGACCTGCAAAGCGACGGGGATCCCGCTGCCCTGCTTGGACACCAACAAGGCATCATCGGAACCCGGATCGTAAGTAACGGCGAATCGCTTATTTCGGTCGGACGCGACTGCATGGCACGGTTGTGGGATCTTGCCGATACTCGGCTGCCACGCGAGCTTTCGGACCCACCCGCCGGGCCTGTGAAGTCACTGGCCTTCTCCCCTGACGGGACAGAACTGGCCGCTGGCGGCAGGGAGGTTCGACGATGGAGCATGCCCGGCGGCGAACCGATCGCCTCCCGAGACGACGGCAGCAATTCACTTCCCAACAAGATATTGTTCTACGACCGACATCAGCGGCTTTTCGTGACGAGCTTGCGATGGGAACCGCCGTACGACATACCTCTGCAAACGCCTGGGTCCAAAGACCCGACCTACCTCAAGGGTCACTCCGACATCGTCAAGTCAATAAGCCTTTCCGCAAGCGGTACGAGGTTGGCTACAGCGGCTTTGTTGGATGGCGTCGTGCGCGTCTTTGACACGTCGACAGGCAATCTACTCACCATGCTTGATTCAGGTGACGAGCAGCCGGTGCTTGCCGTTGAGTTTTCACCGCATGATCGAAGGATCGCTGTAAGCGCCTTTCCGTGGATCGAAATCTGGGACTGGAAGATACCTCGCCGGTCCGGAGTTCTACGCGCGCCTGACAATATCGATGCGATGCCGAACATTCGATTCTCTCGCGACGGTCGTTACCTCGTGGGCGGGACTTTCGGAGGACTGATTGTTGTGTGGGATGTCGATTCGGAATCCGTCGTCTCGACGATCAACGATAGGCCTGCCGTATCGTGGAGCTTTGCTTTCTCACCCGATGGTCAACGGTTGGCTTCGGCGGAAATAGGAAGTAAAGCCATTCGCCTGTGGGAAACAACGACAGGCAACCTCGTGGGCCAAATTCCCGTGGATGGAGGAGTTAGAGCGATCGAATTCTCACCCACAGAAGATACCCTCGCCTACTCGACCGGAGACGGCCGAATCGTGCTGTGTGAATCAGGACGGTCTCAAGGTTCCGAGTAACGACCATCAAGGGTGCATTGGCAGACGCAGAACATCGATTTCCCGACAGACAGGCGGCACATGCCGTGGCAATCAATCATTAGGAGTCCGAATATGAAAACGTCTTTTGTCGTCACAACCTTAGCCATGTGCGCGGCCTGTTCGGTCTTTCAGTTGGCAGTTTTCGCTCCATCCTGCTCCGCCCAACCATTGATGTACGACAGTTTCGATGAATGCGACGACCTGAATTGGAAACGCGTCGATGGTACGGCAGGCCAAAACTGGGGTCCGGGCATCTACGAATTCGTGCCGGAAGCAAATGGGCTATCTTGCGCCTATCGACTGGCATCAAACGGCACGATTGCTGCCGGAGCATCAGCGTTTGACGGGCACCTGTTTTCGGTTTGGCCTGAGTCAATTGATCCAATCTACAACGACGGGTTTGTCCGACTTCAAACTCAGGTCGAAACGATGGGCACGGAGGTACTCGTTGGGATGCGAAACGGCGAGGGGCGCACCTACGTTTTCGGTTATAACCCGCGACTCAACTCTTTCTTCGCGAATTACTTTGAGGAGCCCGAAAACACCGTGCGGTTGGCGAGTTTTTCACCCCAAGAGGGCTCGCTAACAATAGGCCAGCATTGGTGGCTGCAAGCCGGGACGGTAGGTGATCAACTCACTTTGAAGTTTTGGCAGGACGGTGATCCCGAACCACTCAGGCCGCAAATCAGTGTGACCGACAACACCGCGGAGTCTGGCAGCTTCTTTATCGGAGCGGGCCGGTTTTCCGAAGATAATCTGCCAGCCAGGACCAGTGCTCTGTTTGACAACATCCAATTTACCGTCGGTGAACCATCAGTCGAATCGAGAGACTTATCGATCGTTGTTCCTGGCGAGTATCGGTCCGCCGAAGATCCTTCGATACCAACAGAGGAAGTCTTTGACCTGTCCGCCGGCGCGAGATTCCAGGAGGTCTATCCTGCCGGCGCGTTCGGTGATTTGCCAGGTACTCATCGCTGGATCACGGGACTGCGTTATCGCCCCGACTCCAGTGTCGATTCGGGGCCAGTCACTGCAACCAACCGCAAGATCTTCTTATCGACAGTAGGCCTTGGCGTCGACGATCTAAGTGAGGATTTCGCGACCAATCGGGGTCCGGATGAAACGCTGGTCTTTGATGGTCCAGCCGAGTGGGCCATCTCCGAAGCCGCGTTCTCGAACGGTACGCGGGACTTTGAAGTCACATTCGACTTCGACACTCCATTTCTCTACGATCCGAGCATGGGCAACTTACTCTTGGAAGGAGTTGTGTCACCGATCGAGCCGGGCGGCCGCGTAATTCCATTCGACACACACACGAGTTTTGGCAACTCGCTTTGGGGTGCGTTGGATGCCAACGCCGAGTCGGCCGTGGGACGGATTCCGGGCACCGTGACTCAATTCATTCTCTCCACGCGGCGGCCGGGTGACTTCAATGGTAATGACCAGCTCGACGTCGCTGACATTGATGCTCTTACCGCCGCTACCAAGGAAGACGACCCCAGTGGGTTCGACCTCACGAATGACGGGCTGGTGGATCAGGCGGATCGGCGTGCGTGGGTCCACGACCTGAAGAAAACCTATTTCGGAGACTCTAACTTGGACGGCGAATTCAACAGCCACGACCTGGTGACTGTATTCCAAGCAGGCCAGTACGACGATGGTGTCGATATGAATTCCGGCTGGAGCTCTGGCGATTGGAACGGCGATGGCGACTTTACGTCGATCGACCTGGTGATCGCGTTCCAGGACGGTGGGTATGGGCAAGGTCCACAAGCTGCCGTAAGTGCAGTGCCAGAGCCGAATTCAGTGCTGTCGATCTACGTGGGTCTGGCCTTGGCGGCAGCTCTCGGTCAGCATCGTCGCCAGGCTGCTGTGCGGCGCTGATCGACCAATCGTTGGACGGGGACGCGGTCGTCAGCCGGGGGGGCGGGGTCAGATCCGTTTTTTGGTGTCAAGTTCGCATTCGGCGCGGGATCTAAAGGGGTCAGGACTTTTTACGTCGGAATTAGAGGAAGATCAGGGAAGCGACTCGCGTCGCCAGTCGCGGCCACGATCTATCCGATTTCCTGATCAACGTTGGCAATAACAAGCGGCTCCCCTCGGGACGTGATGAAAACCTTCGCTAATTCCCCCGGCTTCCAAAACAAACTGCACTTTAGGCGATTGGCTGATTAGCCCTTTCGCTTTATGCCGCGAGGGCCAGCAGTCTTTCGAATCGGTCTCGGATTTTTGATTGATCGGAGGCTGATGGTAGATCTTGCAAAAATGCTTCTCGCAGCATTTTTCGGGCGATTGAGCGGCGGCGGTCGTTGTGGGATGGCCGCCGACATGGATTGTCCCATGGACGATCGCTCCGGTCCACCAGCTGATCATTCGCGCAGTCCCAGCATTCCAGTTCGACCAATGAATACAGCCAGCCGCACAAGTTCCAGCATCCGATGCTCGACCACACGCTACGAACTTGTTGTTCACCTGCGCCCCAAATTTCTTTGACATCGTGAAAATGCTCTTCGATCGTCCAGTCATACTGCCTCCATAGAAGTCGGGGTTGTCACGTTATCGGCGAATGCTATCGCTACTCGCTAGCTTTCAATTGATTCGGGTTGGGTTTGGGGGTGATCAGGTTCAGAGGATACGGATTGGGCCATCCGCGAGCGCTGCGTCGCGGAGTTGCTTTAGGCGAGAGAGTTCCTCCGCATCGGCGTAGATCGACCAGCGTCCGGTTGCCGCTACTTTGTGCGAAGTGACCCAACCGACGCGGTGCCAACGATGCAGCGTCGCGATCGGCATCGAGAGTTCGGCGGCCAAGTCGCCGAGCCACCATTCATCGGTGCGAAGATGATTCTCTTCGGTGACGCTCTTGGGTAACGGTCCGGTGCGAATGCCGCGATCACGCAAGGAAGCGAGTTAGGATTCCGGCGCTGAATTGCGACGACCGTTTCGGTGGTTGATAACCTTCGGCATTCAGACGCTTGGCGATCACACCGAGCGTCTTGCCTTCATCGAGCAAGGCCTTGATTCGCGATAACAGTTCGTCGTAGTACGACAGTTGCTCATACGTTTGCACTGGGCGTCGCATCGCGTGGTGACTGCCAAAGCCGCCCTTCCAATGAATGTCCACATCGACTCGTTCGCTGTTGCCTTCGATGTTGACGACGACTTCATCGATCAGCATCCGAGCGATCGCGCAGCGGTCTTCGGCAGTGGTCGTTTCAGCTTGCCACAACTGTGGCAAGCTGCTCCGACAAGCGATTTGATCTCTTGACGTTCGTCGTCGCTCAGCTTCGCGGGTGTCGAGTTCTGAAAGCGATCGTACTCGATCGTCAGTTGTTCTTGCTCGCGCAACGCTTCCTCCCAACGTCGTTCCAGTTCCTTGGCAACCAAACGATTCTCGGGATCAACCGCCGCGTAGGACTTGCGAGCGACTTCGACTTCGTGACGTGAGCGCGAAAGTCGCTGTTGCCAATGCGTGTGCAGTCGCTCTCGTTCGCGCTGAATGTCTTCGACGGCGGCAAGTGAAACTTCCAACGACGCGGGCTCGACGACTTGCAGCAGACGCGCGATCACGAACGCTTCGAGCGACTCGCCCGACAGGCTTTGACAGCGATCACCGCCGTAGTCGATCGCTTCACGCTGGCAACTGTAACGCAGCGAACCGCTCGGATTCTCTTTGCGAATGTTGGCATACTGAACCAGCATCCGATGACCGCAGCGACCACAGACGACCAATCCGGCCAACACGCTGGGCCCGTGTCGTGGCGCCGACAGTGTCGTTCCCAAATGGCTGTTTTCCCGCAGTTTGTGCTGGATTCGCTCGAATGTCTCCCAGTCGATGTAGGCATCGAAGCGATCGCGAATCAACACGCGACAGTCCTCGTGCGACTTCAGCGTGCGACCGGTCGTCGGTCGTCCGGCGATCTTCTTTCGCGCATCGACTTCGCGATGTCCCCAACGATAGCGCCCGGCGTAGATCGGATGATGCAGCATGTTATTGAGCGTCACGCGATTGGGACGTCGCCACGTGAGTTCACCGCGATCGCTGCCGAAGTGAGGACGCACCGGCATCTTGATGTCGTGGCTGACCATCCAGCGCAGCAGCGCGTTGATGCTGCCCAAACGCTCGAACTGCTCGAACACCAGCCGCACCACTTCTTGCACCTGCGCGTCAGGATCGATCACGTAGTCGCCCGCGCCGTCGCGTGCCTTGGCGCTGCGGATGTAACCGATCGGCGGATGGTTCAGCACTTCACCTCGCTCGGCCTTGTTCCACATGCCTTGATGCATCCGTGTCTTGAGGATGTGCAGCTCCGCTTCGCTCATCGTTCCCTTGAGTCCCAGCAGCAAGCGATCGTTGTGATTGGCCGGATCGTACAGTCCATCGGCGTCGGCCAGCAAGACGCGATAGATCGCACACAACTCCAACAACGTGTGCCAGTCCTTGCACGATCGAGCCAAACGACTCATCTCCAGTCCCAGCACGATCCCCACACGATCGGCACTGATCTCGGCAAGCAACCTTTGAAAGCCTTCGCGCCCAACGATCGAACTGCCGCTGATGCCCTGGTCGTCATCGATGACTTCGATTCGACCGGCGGACCAACCAAACTCTTCGGCGCGATCGGTCAGCGCATACTGCCGCGCGGTGGACTCACGATGTTCGAGCACCTGGTGCTGCGTCGATTGACGAACGTAGACCATCGCCAGTCGATCCAAGTGATGATCAAGTATCTTGTCGCTCGCTCGAGAACGTCGCTCGAAGAGTGTCGGCACGGACGCGTTGTTTGTACGTGTGTTACTCATGACCGTCCTCCCGCTTTGCGTCGTCGGGAAGTCGCTGTGTCATGGCTCGACTGATCATCAGGCTCATCCGCCCGCGAAGGTCTCGCCGAGTCGTCTCGTCGAGCCTCGCCCACATCTGGCTGAGCGGCAAGGACGTCGGTCTTCGGGGCTCAGGGGCGGTTGCTGATTCTCTTGACGCGGGGGGGCACGTTGGGCATGAGGAGCCTCCTTGCAAGCTGTCTGCCTGGGAATAAATGCTAGCTGCTTGATGGTCGCGACAAAATGCTACCAATTGCCTCAAAGCAGCCACAGACACTGTAATTTCAAGCGGCGAGTTGATACAAGCTCGTTCTTGATACGCATTCCGCTTGGGTGATCTCGATTGTCCACCGATCCGACACCGTCTTCAAGATCATCTCGACGCTCATCGAAGCATTCGTGCTCATGTACGCGGCCCAGTTGCGCTTGCTATGTTCAAGCAGTACCACTCGGACAGTGCCGCCAACAAGATAACTGGTGGCCAAGAACGTTTTGTAGTGACCCTCGACCAGCAAGCCGCGGCAACGATAGCGAATCGTTTGCCAACCTCGGCGATCGGCTGCTCGCTTCCTCAGGCTG
Source organism: uncultured Planctomycetales bacterium (assembly GCA_963826795.1). Classification (GTDB taxonomy): domain Bacteria; phylum Planctomycetota; class Planctomycetia; order Pirellulales; family Pirellulaceae; genus CAWGYT01. The sequence goes on from CAWGYT010000007.1 coordinate 23,974, forward strand.
ATGCGATTCTTGCCGTACATCCGAGGTCGGCCACGCTGTCCGACTTTGTTCGCCGGGAGATCAAACAGCTTCGCATCGTAACGAAGCCGTGTCACCACGATCGCGCCTTCGGCAAGCAACGGTCTGACCAGCGTCTTTGCGGCGTAAGCTCCATCGAACACGATCACGAAACCGGCTTCGCTTCCCAGTGCCCGAAGTGTCCGCATTACTTGCCTGCAAAGATCCAACGCAAGCTCGTGTTTCGTGCGAAATTCCCAGTCATATCGCGTTTTCAACTTCGCGATGTCAACTTTGCGAACGTACAGCAGCGACAACAGTGGCAGTGCGATGATCCCAAACAAGGGATGGGTCATGAGCATTGCCAAGCAGACCCAATTGTGGCCATAGAGCCAGTCTCCATCTCCAGGGCCTGGCGTAGGATTGTGATGGATATTGGCCGCCTCGACGCATGGCCCAAATCGTTTCGTCGGCGAATCGTCGACGGCCAGCGTCCAGTATCCTTGCTTACCGGGGTCGAACTTCTTGAACACCACCATGACAATCGGAAGCATCAACGATGCGGCGTTCTTGCCCACGGACTGAAGAAGTTCATAAAAACGATCCCAATCGTCTTTGACACCCGCACAGCGGAACCAACTGGCAGCCGTCCGGCGACCTCCGGCGAGCATGGCTCCGGCAACGACGATCGGCAGACGGAAGCCGATTCGCTTGTCAAGCAAACGGCTCATTGCCGCACCCAGGCTGGCGATACCGCTGACCAGCGGAACGCTGGCAGCCTTCGTGGATTGACGTTCCGGATTGGCAGTCCCAAGCCGCTCCCGTTTGTCATGTTGCGACGACTTGGATTTTGCTGCATGCTGAGCTTGTGGCGGTCGGCCGGAGCGTTTACGATTAGCCATCCTTGGCCCTTTGGCGATTGGTGTGGTGTTGCAACCTCCAATTTGCCTGAGGGCCTTTTTCGTAGCAATATCAATCCACGGTTGGGTTAGTACGATCCCCTAAAGTGCAGATATCGAAAGTGTGCTGAGCAAAAGACTGAACGGCCAAAAGCCGAGTTTAGAAAATGTCGCATCACCTTTGATTAGCAAAACACCTCCCCATAGGGTGGCGCATAAGTTGAGTAAGCTCCCCAACCCGAGTAAGAAGATCCCAACCGGGAGCGTCAGTTCCTCCAGATAACTCGCCCCCTTTCCCATAGCAGCATCGAATCCGTAGAGGAAGCTACCATAGCCCAACCCCATCAGACAAACGGCAATAAGAAAAAGCTTTGCGGCAGTGTCGACACGTGGCAACTTGCTCGACGGCGAGCCATGACGAGCCGAATCGGACGTTTCATCGTGATCGTGAGGGGGCAACATGAGGTGTTCCGGGATCCATCAAATGCGACCAATTCAACGCGCTGTGCCGATTGCTTTCAACACGGATCCGCTAATTTCTATCATCCCGCAGGCCGGCTGTCACGGTCGTCTGGCTCCGTTGCGACAAGTCGCCATTAACGATCGAGTTGTGCTTTCGTTGGTCACGTTCGAAAACCAGCGAGGAACCGCTCTGGATGTGCAATTCGGCTTGGATGCACAGATGTTGTTACGAACGGTGCGACCAAGACAAAAAGGGATCGCGGTAGGGACGACCGTTACCGGTCGCCCCCCGCACAGATCCGTACGTGAAGAACTACCTCATACGGCTCCTCCGTCAGGTCAAACGATCACGAAACGAGTTTCGCTACCAGTCGTCATTGCCGTGCCATGTGAGTGACACGAAATCCGGCACTGTGTCCGGCATGTCCACGGCAGATCGACAACAGTTCCCTTCGGTGACTCCCTTTCCTCGACGGACTCCGCCACTGCGGATGCAGTTTTGTTCGCCCGCGTCGTCAGTAATACGAAGTCATCTGACTTCCCATCCACGTCCATGCCAGCCGTGCCCTCAGTGAGGTTCGCTGACCGTCCTCGACGTCGCCGCCAAGGAGCCGATGGGATCTCCCGGTTCTCGCGCTTGGAGTTTCCATACATGCACCAGGTCTTCGACCCCGTCGCGTCCGCGGGGTGCTCGCCAGCGAGCGCACCCAACGGTGTTGCCTTCCGCCACCTGAACGACGTCGGCACACGAAATGAAAATCTTTCGGAGCTCAATACTGGGCCTGCGTGTACCCCTGCCGTTGCTACACCCAACGTGTTACCACGATCAGCGTACGACTCAGGGCCAGCGTGCCTGGCTGGGGCTTCGCTGTAAGACTCTTTCATTCTCAACTCCAAGCCGGTTTATCCCGGCGCTTTCTCAGGTCTTTTTGTTTTGGAAGCCGGGGGAATTAGCGAAGGTCTTCATCACGTCCCGAGGGCAGCCGCTTGTTATTGCCAACGTTGATCAGGAAATCGGATAGATCGTGGCCGCGACTGGCGACGCGAGTCGCTTCCCTGATCTTCCTATAATTCCGACGTAAAAAGTCCTGACCCCTTTAGATCCCGCGCCGAATGCGAACTTGACACCAAAAAACGGATCTGACCCCGCCCCCCCCCCGCCCCCCCCCTCGACTTTACGATGGCCGTTCAGCACTGCAGCTTTGTCGACGCCGTACACTACCTTGAGGCGTGGCTCGATTGACATCCACCATGCCGAGAATTCTCTCACGGGCGATCACCGGTTGATCGCCCGTTCTTCATGCGCTGACCCGGTCACCTCCTATGCTCGCTACCCCCCAAACTCATCGCTGCCTCAGATTACGCAGCTTTCGGACACCCAAAGTGGCACGACCGGCGTCAGATAAAGTGGAACGCCGCAGATGTCTCAAAAACAGGGTGGTTATTCGACGCACTTTTTGAGGCCATTTTCAAAAGTCCGTGTGGTCGAGCAACCGCGAGCTGTGGTAAACGGTCAGGATGTCGACATGGCGATCACTCACGCGATAAATAATTTGGTAACTTCCGCAGAGAATCTCGCGAATATCATCGCGGCCTAGCTCAGGCACGACCTGCCCCGATCGCGGGAATTCGCGAAGCCTATCGACCGAACTCCGCAGGCGACGCACGAATGCCGCAGCGGTTGCCGGGGCATCTCGAGCGATGAATGTCCGAATCGCGAACAGATCCACTCTCGCCTGACGTGTCCACAAGATTCTAGCTGGCATCTTCTCGTTCGAGCTCGTCCATGAAGCTGTCGTGATCCATCACATCACCAGAATCAGCTTGGGCAATGCCTAGCTCAATCTTTCTCAGCAGATAAAGTCGGTCGATGACTTCATCGAGCGTCACGTCGTCATTCAGCGACTGCATGACCTGGATGACCTTGTCTTTAGTTGTCATAGTCAATCTGTCGAATAGGGATTGGGAAATGGGGATGGAAGTACGAGCCTTCCCCCTCATCATACCGCCCCTGGCATTTATCTCTGAATGGCCAGACGTTCGCCAATGTTGCACACTCAAGCCACCAATACCTCCAGGTGGCTGACCGCAAGCCGGAACTGATTCAAATACCTTCCTTTGATCGGGCGCTTTCAACGCTCCGATTCTAACCCGTCAACGCCAGTGAATCACGCGCCGGGCCGACGGACCCTCTACCGGGGCATTGGATCTCTCGAAAACACGGTGGTTATTTGAGAGGCATACCAGCAGACCGATTCGTGAAATCGACTTCTTCGCGGCAGACGCCTAGCTTTACGTGATTGAAGTATGCGACGTAAGTCTTTTTAGAGTTATCTCGGTATAGTCCAAACTTGAAGTATGGTCCGAGGTCGTCATTGTACCCAACAGGGCCTGAATAACTTACAACCTGTTGACGATTCCACCAGATATCGACCAGGCCGTCATTTCGGTAACAGGATTGAGACGGTCTAGATTGTGTGAAACAGAACAATCCCCGACGGTCGACTCTTCCGCTGGCGACGTCGGACAGCCGACGCGCGAATGACGCCGCTTTGTCGTGTCCGGAGGAATTCCCTTACCGCGGCGCTCCGACGGAGACTGGGTGAGGGCGGACCAAGGCCGCAATCGAGCAGTCAAGTCACGCCGTGCATCCCACGTGCCGGCGCCGGTCGCCCGTGAGCCGATGGTCCGAGACGGTCACGTTCGTTGACACCACGGACGCGGCAGCAACGTCCCTTGGTTTTCGGCCGACGTGTAGGTCGTCGCGGACGCGCCGGTATTCCGCCCACGTGACCTGCCAAGTGCAAGCGCGTGGACCGAATCGGTGGACCGCTCCCCTGATTTTTCGGAGGCATGCCTTGATGCGTGGTTCCGCGTGATCCGCGTGATCCGCGTGAGGGGAAAGCCGGCGCACGGTTTCGGCCGCGCTGCTTGCGCGTTAGACTGAGAAGCGGCCTCGTTTCGCGTCCTTTGGCAGAGTCGGATGGGGTCAGGCCAGCCCTCGCCCCGCAGCTTGGTCGGCCAGGCTTGTTCCGCGTTATTCCCCCGGTTGTCACGGCGCCTGACAGCCGAGCACGGTTACCGAAAAAACAAGGGAGGAAACGCGGATTCGCGTTTACCCGTATGAACGTGCCACACAAGTCTGCCTGGGTTGTCGAGACGAACGACGACCGTTTTGAAGAGGACGTCCTTCGACGCTCGTCGGAAATCCCTGTCGTGGTCGACTTCTGGGCCGAGTGGTGCCAACCTTGTCGGATGCTAGGGCCCGTGCTCGAGCAGCTGGCGGCGGAATACGCCGGCGACTTTGTGCTGGTCAAGGCGGACACCGAGCAGACCCCGGTCGCGGCCGCTCAATTCCGCGTGCAATCGATCCCTGCCGTTTACGGCGTCCGCAACGGGACCGTGGTGGACGGATTCCTCGGCGCAATGCCTGCCGACGAGATTCGCGCCTGGCTGACGCGATTTCTCCCGTCCGAGGCCGAGCGGTTGATCGCCGAAGCCGTTTCGCTGCGGGACGCGGAGCCGGAACAGGCGGAAGAGCGGTTGCGGGCCGCGATCGCAACGGACCCCAGCCATTCCGCCGCTCCAATCGCCCTGGCCGATTTCTTGGCTCAGCAGGAGCGGTTCGCCGAGGCCAAATCGCTGATCGTCGAGCTTGAGCGGAGAGGCTTCCTGGAGCCCGAGGCGGAACGGATCAAAGCGGCCATCGAGCGACACGACCAGGGCGCGGCCGTCGGTAACGTCGATGAGTGTCGCGCACGAGTCGGCCAGGAGCCCGACAACCTCTCCCGAAAACTCGATTTGGCGGAGGCACTTGCCGCCGCAGAAAGTTACGAAGAGTCGCTTCAACTCTGCCTGGAGGCCGTCCAAGGCGATCGCGGCGCGCTGCGAGAACGGGCTCGACAGATCATGGTGGATATCTTCCGGCTGCTACCGGATGACTCCGACTTAGTCGGAGCATACCGCCGCAAGCTTTCGATGGCGCTCTACCAGCGCCTCGCCAAAGCCCCGCCTCGGGATTCAGCTCGGGAAGGCGACGCTCCTGCTGAGCCGTGCGGGGGACGGCGCTCCTGATAAGCCGTGCGGAGGACGGCGCATAACGTGGACTCGGCGCGTCGGGGATCGCTAACTTCCCGCTTGCCCGAGTTGCTTGCGGAGCGCCGTGAGGGCGATCTCGCCGAATTGCCGCGGGGGGACTTGCCAGATCACGGGATTCATCAGCTCGAGCGAGACACAGCCGGCATAGCCGATCTGCCGCAAATGCTCGATCAAGGGCTCAATCTGAAAGTCACCATCCCCCGGCAGGATTCGATCCGAATCGGTGGCGAACTCACGTGGGACGTCGGCTAAATCCGCTAACTGAACGTGAAACAGATTTTCGGCGGTGAGCAAGGCCAGATCGCCAAGTTTGCTGGGCCCCACGTAAAAGTGAAACAAGTCCAGACAGATCCCGAGGTGCGGGCTGCCAACGTCGCTAACCAGAGCCACAGCCGTTTGCAGATTGTTGCCAAACGCCGCCCTCCCCTGAAACTCGAGTGCCGCCCGCAATCCACGCCGACCTGCCGACTCGGCGACCTGAATGAGTGACTGTTGCGCACGCTCCAAATCTTGCTGCGTGAGCGGCGCTTGAAGGTCACAAGCCACGATCACCGTTTCGACGCCCAACGCCTGACACAGTTCGAGTCGGCCCTCGAACAACTCCCACGCCAGCCGACGCTTCTCTGCCTGGCTGGTGAGCAGCCCGCCCTGATAGCTGGCGACGGAAAGCTGAACGCCTTGTTCGTCGCACACACGCCGGACGTCGTCGAGGGTATGGGACTTGAGATACTCCTCCAGCTTCGTGAACCAGAGCTCCACGCTGCGACATTGCCCCGCGGCGTAATCTTCGATGTCCTTGCCGAAGGGCGTATTGAGCGAACAAACTTGACTGAGCGTCGGAATCATCGCTTGGGCCAATTCGAGTGTCGGATGTGCGTCTCGTCAGGATCAACCCCGCGATTCTGTGAGGCGCTGGCGGACTTCGGCAAGCACCTCGCTGGACTTCACGCGCCACTGTTTCAGTGAATCTCGATCGCGGATCGTGACGGTTTGGTCTGTCAACGTCTGGCCATCGACCGTGATACAGTACGGCGTTCCGGCCTCATCTTGTCGTCGATACCGGCGGCCGACCGCCCCTTTTTCGTCGTAAAAGACGTTGAACTCCCGCTTCAGCTCGCGGTAGATCTCGCGCGCGACTTCGGGCATGCCATCCTTCTTGACGAGCGGAAAGACCGCGGCCTTAATTGGTGCCAGTCGAGGGTGGAACCGCAAGACGACCCTCGACTGCAACTTGCCGTTCTCGTCCGGCGCCTCGTCTTCGCAAAAGGCCTCACAAAGAAATGCCAAGGTCGCCCGATCCGCGCCGGCCGAGGGTTCAATCACATGGGGCACGAATCGCTCACCCGTCAGGTCGTCGCGATAGCTCAAATCCTTCCCGCTCCCCCGCCAACGAGGCTGACCGTGCTCGTCCTTCTCCACTTCGAGCGGCCGCGTGCTGGGATCGAGCTTTCCCTCCATGTGGCTGCGGAGGTCAAAGTCGCCGCGATGGGCAATCCCTTCCAGCTCGCCAAATGACCCGGGCGGCAGGAAGGGAAACGCATACTCGATATCCGCGGTCCCCGTCGAGTAATGACTGAGTTCGTCCTGGTCATGATCACGCAGCCTCAGCTGGTCGCTCGACAGCCCGAGCTCGGTGTACCAGCGGAATCGGCGATCCCGCCAGTACTGGTACCACTCGCGCGACGAGTCGGGGTGACAGAAGAACTCGATCTCCATCTGCTCGAATTCGCGCGACCGAAAGGTGAAGTTTCGCGGTGTAATCTCGTTGCGGAAGCTTTTCCCAACCTGAGCGATTCCGAAGGGGACGCGCACCCGCGAGCTATCGAGGACATTCTTGAAGTTGACGAAAATCCCCTGGGCCGTCTCCGGTCGCAGAAAGGCGGCACCCTCTTCGCCCGAGAGGGCCCCGACGTACGTCTTGAACATCAGGTTGAACTCCCGCGGCTCGGTCAACGTCCCGATTTCCTTCGCGTCCGGCCCCAGCACTTGGGCCAGATCGCCGACCGTCGTCAGGGACACGGTGGGACCGTCCCATGTCAATTGAGCAAGGTCCTTGGAACGGAGGTTGAGGAATTTCAGAGCCCGACGCGAGATTTCGTCGTCGGCGTCCTCCCGCTCTTCCACCGCGATGAAGGTCGAGCCCTTCGGGCCCGTCAGCCAACGCCCGACGAGCTGGTCATGCCGGTAGCGACGCTTCGACTCGCGGCAATCGACCATGTAGTCGTGAAACAGGTCGTAGTGCCCAGAACACTTCCAAACTTGCGGATGCATGATGATCGTGCAGTCCAGCCCCGTCATTTCGTAGGATGCCGGGCGCCCGACAAGACGCCGGAGTCATCGTGAGACGTCACCATGTCACGCCACCACGCCTCCTTGACGTTTCGCTTGAGTTCGACCCCCAGCGGACCGTAGTCCCAAAAGCCGTTTAGTCCCCCGTAGATCTCACTGGATTGGAACAGGAAACCACGACGTTTGCACAGTGAAACCAACTTTTCCATATTCATCACAGGGACTCGCCTTAGAATGCGCCGAGGGATTTCAAGCCGCCAATTGTACGTTCCCTCGATTGCACGTCCATGCGGGTCGTCCTCACACAGGGCCCGAATCGATGACGGAACATGCCACTTGCAGGGACGCGGGTCGCAGTCGACGGGACGCCAAGCTGGCCCGACAAGACAAGGTCAACTGATCGTCCAGCGACTCAGGTCGAGCTCGGGGACCACACGAGACTGATCCATTCGCGCGGCAAGCGCCACGTCACCTTCCTGGCCGATCGCGATCAGGTTGCGGCCTCCGCGCCCGTGACGCAGCGCCTCGGCAAGCGTGACGGAATCAGGCGTTTCTGTCGCCAATTGTCGCCAAGCATGCTGAGCAAGTCGACCGGCATCGTTGACCGGGCCGGCGCCAATCTGGCTCAATCGATCGACCAGGGCGCCCGCGAAGAGCGTATCTTCCCAGCTGACTTCCCCGTCCGTGCCGGCACAGACGATTTCCACTTGGTTTTCGTCCCGCAAGCGATCGACCAAGGCCTTCCGATTCACAAAACAGCCAATCAACACACGCGCGGCGCCGACGCATCGCGCCATCGCTCGGGTGCCGTTCGAGGTGGTGAAGACGAGTGTCCTGGATGCCACGCGATCCGGTGTGTACTCGGCGGGGGAGTTGCCCAGGTCGAAGCCGGGGATCAACCGACCACCGCGCTCCCCACCCAGCAGCACGGGCCCTTCGTTTGCCCACCGACGTGCCAAACTGCGGGCTTCGGGCACATCCAGGCAGGGCACGATCCGCGAAACGCCCGCCTCCAGCGCAGCCGTCAAGGTCGTGCTCAGCCCGTAACACGTCGACCACGACGACGGACTTACCCGCGAGTTCGTGAGGATGAGTCAAATCGGGGAGCAGGTGCACGTTGACGGCACGGTGGCCCAGGGTGTCGATATTCATGGCGGATGGTGATCGTAGTCATTCCCAAGCGGACGCGAAACTCCCCCTGGAGATCATCTCGGGCCCTGCCGGCAATTCGGCGGTTAAGCTATTCTGGTGAATTCGGTTACCTCCCCCGGGGGCGGTCCGGCCTCGCGTCGACGGAGGGTTGGCTGGGAATTCCGTCCCAATCAGCGGAGAGTCAGCCGAAAGCCGCTCGGACCGCATGATTCCTGCCACGATCGGTTCCAAGAAGAATACCGGATTCGGGAAAGCTAGGTCGACATGTCCACGTCCGTGCAGTCAGACACTCTCGATAAATCGGGGGATCGAATCCGTCCGATGTTTGCGGCGATCGCCGACCAGTACGACCGGATGAATCACCTGCTGTCGATGAACGTGGATCGCTACTGGCGATGGTGGACAACGCGTCAGGTAACGCCCGAGGGAACGGCACCGATTCTGGACGTCTGCACGGGAACGGGTGACCTGGCACTCGCCTACTGGAAGCGGACCCGAGGGCAGATTCCAATTGTGGCGACGGATTTTTGCCCAGAGATGCTGGAGATCGGTCGTCGCAAGCAAGCGGCAAAAGGGATCGAACGTCACCTGGTATTCCAGGAGGCGGACACGACGAATCTCCCATTTGACGACGGTCAGTTCCAACTCGTCACTGCCGCGTTCGGGCTGCGGAACGTCGGCGATACGCGGCTTGGCATCCAGGAAATGGTGCGTGTGTGCCAGCCGGGTGGCCGCGTGGCGATCCTGGAGTTCTCGTTGCCAACTCGTCAGCCGTTCAAGTCGTTGTACGGCTGGTACTTCCGCCACATTCTGCCTCGGATCGGGCAATTCCTCACGCGGAACACGAAATCGGCCTATTGCTACCTTCCCGAGAGCGTGGGTCAGTTCCCATATGGCCAAGCGATGGTCGACCAATTGCGTGAGATCGGGCTTCAGCAGGTCGTGCATTTCCCACTGACTTTCGGGGTCGCCACGCTTTACGTCGGTCGGAAACCCACTCAGGTCGTCGGAAGCGACTCAGCATAAAGGTCCGCTTGTCATGTTGGATGCTGCCGTCAACAAGCGATCAAACGGTCGTACCGCGCCCGCGACGCTCGCAGACGAAATTCGCCAGTGCCGCGACTTTCCCGCGGTTTTCGAACGCCCTTGTCGAGCGGATCCTTTCACGTGGCTCGCCGCGCAGCCGCACGCGGAAAAGCTCGTTTGGGGTGACCGCGGTAGTCGATCCGTGGCGGCGGGTTTGGGGTCGGCGTCGCGTATCGTCGGGGGGCCGTACGAGACGGCCAGTTCGGTCTTGGAGCGCTGCCGTCATTTGCTGCAGGGGCTGCCCAACCAACGGTTTTACGGCGGGTTTGCTTTTCGGCGAGACCAGTCGTTCCGCAACTCGGACTGGCAGTCGTTCGGCAACGCGACCTTCTGGTTACCAAGGGCCGTGCTGTTCGACGAATGCCTTCGAGTCGTGGTCCTCGACGCGGATGACGCTGCGGAGGCGCTCCGCTTCTTGGGCTCGATGGTCGAAGTTCGGGACTCCGCCGGAAGTGGCATTCCTCCCTGGATTGAGCGTCATGACCTTCCCGCTCGCAGTCGTTGGACGGAAAGCGTGGCTCAGGCGATGAACCTGTTCCGCGACGAAGTACTCGAAAAGATCGTGCTGGCTCGTCAGGTCGACTTCACTTTCGCGCGTCCGTTAAATCCCGTCCAACTGTTGTCGCAGCTGGCACCCGCCACGCCGGCCTGCTACCACTTTTGCTTCCAAACCGCGCCCCACACGGCCTTCGTCGGCGCCAGCCCTGAACGGCTTTTCCGGCGGGAGGGCCGGCAACTGCTGAGCGAGGTGGTGGCGGGAACGCGCCCCCGGGGCAGCACTCCGCTGGAAGACGTCCGTCTGAGCCACGAGCTACTGGCAAGCTCGAAAGACCAGCTCGAACATGATATTGTTCGCAAGAGCATCCGCCAGCGACTTCACGCGTGTGTCGACTCTCTCGTCGTCGACGCCAAGGCGACACTGCTGCAACTGGCAACGAAGCAACACCTGTATTCCCAAGTCGTCGCCCAGCTTGGGCCACGGATTTCCGACGGAGAGCTAATTGAGCGTCTTCATCCCACGCCGGCGGTCGGCGGTTATCCCACCGAGAATGCACTTGAGGAGATCCGTCGGTTGGAGCCCTTCGAGCGTGGTTGGTACGCCGCTCCTGTAGGCTGGGTTGCAGCCGATGCTGCGGAGTTTGCGGTCGCGATTCGCTCCGGGTTGATTCACCAGGATCGGCTCTCACTTTACTCCGGCGCAGGAATCGTACCCGGCTCGACGGCCGATTCCGAGTGGGATGAGATCGAGCATAAGATCAGTGACTTCCTGCATCTCTTGACCCCTGCGCTTCCGACCTCGCACTCCACCGCGACGTGACGTGTCGTCGACCCCATGACCGCTGCTTCCGAGAATTCCCGAGACGAGAATCAGCGAGCGGCGTCGGTGATGATCGACGCGTGCTTGGCGGCCGGGGTGGATCATTTCTTTCTCGCTCCCGGATCACGCTGCACGCCGCTCACGGTCGCCGTCGCCAATCGCTCCGCCGCTCGCGTCACACAGCACTTCGACGAACGAGCGCTCGCGTTCGCGTGCCTTGGCTACGGGCAGGCGACGGGCCGCTGCGGAGTCTTCATTTGTACATCGGGGACCGCCGTCGCGAATGCGTTTCCCGCGGTCGTCGAGGCGTCACTGAATGACGTCCCGATGTTGCTGTTGACGGCCGACCGGCCCCCCGAGTTGCGGGCGACCGGGGCCAACCAAACCATCGATCAAGTGCGGATTTTCGGAACATACACGCGGTGGTTCTTCGACCTTCCGTGCCCCACGGACGACCCCCATGACCGTTTCCTTCGCTCGACGATCGCGCACGCCATCGCGTGCAGTCGCACCGGACCGGTTCAGCTGAACTGCATGTTTCGCGAACCATTCGCGGCCTCGGACCTGAGCGCACCGGCGCCGCAATCGGAGTCGTTCGACTGGTCGGTGCGACGCCATGTCGGCTTGTCACTTCCGACGGGCAACCCACTTGTGATCGCCGGGAGCTGTCGTCGAGCGGAAGCGGCCGCCGCGCAACGACTTGCCGCGAAACTAGCTTGCCCTTTCCTGGCGGACATCACGAGTGGCGTGCGCGGATTGGCCTACGACCTGGAACTCCTGCGCGGCGACATCCCTCCGGCTGACGTCGTGATTCACGTGGGCGGGCGAGTCGTCTCAAAACGCTGGGCTCGATTCGTCGAAGAGCACCCGCCGCGACACTACCTTCATCTGACATCCTCCGACGGTCGCTTGGACCCGGGGCATCGAGTGAGCCACGTGATTCGCGGCGATCTGTGCGATCTCTGTGCGGGTGTCGAGGGAAACACGACGACCGACGCTGCTTTCCGCGCTGCCTGGGAGGAGCATTCGATCGCCGCTCGCGCCACAGCCCGACAGGTCATCGACCTCGAGCACCGTTCTGACCGAGCCGGGGATCGCACAGTTGATTGGCGATGAGTTACCTTCGCCGAGTGCTTTGTTCTTGGGCAACAGCATGCCCGTACGAGATGCGGACGCGTTTGCCGACTGGGAGGTTTCACGCGTGGTCCATGCGGCCGCGAATCGAGGGGCGAGCGGAATCGACGGCCTGATCGCCTCGGCCGTTGGCTTCGCTCTGGGCCACGATCTGAAGACGACGGTTCTGATCGGAGACCTTGCCGCACTGCACGACTTGAATTCGCTGGCGCTGGTCGCATCGAGCCCGCAACCGATCATTCTGCTGATCGTCAACAACAACGGCGGCGGAATCTTCCATTTCTTGCCAGTTGCCGGCGAGACGCGCAGCTTTGAGCGATTCTTTGCCACGCCCCATGGACTCACGTTCGACGGCGCCGCCGCCATGTTCGGCTTGAATTACTTCGCGCCCAAGACGATGGAGGATCTGTGCGCCGACTACGGGCGAGCACTCGCATCCGAGAAATCCTCCCTCCTGGAACTGCGCACGGATCGGCAACTCAACGTTCGCGTGCATCGCGAAATCGAAGTCGCGATTCGGGAGGGACGCGGATGAAACCTGTCGTGTTCCTACCCGGTTTTCTCGGGGTTGCTGCGGAATGGGTTCCGGTCCAGGAACGCATGACGAGCGAAGTGACGAGCCGGGCGATGGCATTGCCGACTGCCAGCGACTGGGAGTCTGGCATTCGGGAAATCCTGACCCAGCTGCCGGCCGTGAGTTTCCTCGTCGGTTACAGCATGGGGGCCCGTCTCGCGCTGGGATGTGCGTTGGCCGCCCCGACACGATTCACGGGGCTGGGCTTCATTTCAGGCAACCCCGGTCTGAGGCAGGAGGAACGAGCGACGCGCTGGCAGCAGGACGAGACGTGGGCCAAGCAGATCGAGGGAGTGCCGTGGCAGCGATTTCTGTCGGACTGGTACAACCAGCCCGTATTCGACTCGGTTTCGGCCGACGAACGTGCCGCTTGGATTCGCCAGCGTACCGAGCTGAATCGATCCGAACAGGCTCACCGACTGAGATGCTTCTCCATCGCGAAGCAACCCGATTACTGGGCACAGCTTGCCGGCCTCCAAGTCCCGACGCTGGTCCTGGTCGGTGAAAAGGATGCGAAGTACCGAGAAATCGCCCGGCAGATGACCGCTCACCAGCCAAAACTGACAGTCCAGATTGTCGACGGAGCGGGGCACGCCGTGCACCGCGAGCGGCCGCGCGAAGTTGCGAAGGCCCTGACGAGGTTCATGACAAAGCACGATTTGCAGGAGACGAATCATGAGTGAGTTTGCTTGGAAAACGGTCAAGGAGTATACCGACATTCGATACGAGCACTTCGAGGGAATGGCGAAAATCACCATCAATCGCCCTCAGGTCCGCAACGCGTTTCGCCCCCTGACGGTGAACGAAATGCGCGAAGCCCTTCAGCTGGCGAGAATGGACGCCACGATCGGCGTGGTCATCCTGACCGGGGAAGGCGAAAAAGCGTTTTGCTCTGGCGGCGACCAGAAGATCCGGGCGCATCAGGGTACAAGGACGGCGAAGGCACGGAGCATTTGAACGTCTTGGATTTCCAGCGCGAAATCCGCACCTGTCCCAAGCCGGTGATCGCCATGGTTGCGGGGTACGCGATCGGCGGCGGTCACGTTCTGCACGTCATGTGCGACCTGACGATTGCCGCTGACAATGCGATTTTCGGACAAACCGGGCCAAAGGTCGGCAGCTTCGACGGCGGGTATGGCTCCAGCTACCTCGCCCGCATCGTCGGGCAGAAAAAGGCGCGGGAGATCTGGTTTCTCTGCCGGCAGTACAGCGCCGCCCAGGCACTCGAAATGGGCCTCGTGAATACGGTGGTTCCCTACGAACGACTTGAGGCGGAAACGGTCGCTTGGTGCCGCGAGATTCTGAGCAAGTCGCCGATCGCCCTGCGGTGCTTGAAGGCCGGCCTGAACGCCGACTGCGATGGCCAGGCGGGATTGCAGGAGCTGGCAGGCAACGCCACGATGTTGTTTTATATGACCGAGGAAGGTCAAGAGGGTCGAGACGCGTTCGTCGAGAAGCGCGCACCTGATTTCGCGAAGTTTCCACGGCGGGGATAATGGCTGATTCGTTGCGAGTTTGGTGGCTTGCCGCGCGCCCGAAAACGCTGATGGCCAGTGTCTGCCCGGTGATCATCGGGACGGCTTTGGCAAGTCGTGACGGGGCCACCCACGTCGGTGCCGCCCTGGCCGCTCTGATCGGGGCAATCGCGATCCAAATTGGGACAAACTTCTGCAACGACTACTTCGACTTCCGTCAGGGTGCCGACACGCCCCACCGCAAAGGTCCCACGCGGGCAGTTCAGGCGGGTTTGATCACGCCCCGCGCGATGCTGTGGGCGACAGGACTGACCTACCTGGTTGCCGTGGTCGCGAGCGGCTATCTGGTCGGCCGCGCGGGATGGCCGCTGGCTGTCGTCGGCCTGGTGAGCATTGGCTGTGGAATCTGGTACACGGCGAGTCGCTTTTCGCTGGCGTATTTGGGGTTAGGGGACCTCTTCGTGCTGGTGTTCTTCGGCCCCATCGCGGTGGCGGGAACGTACTACGTCCAAGCCTTGAGAGTGACGCTCGCCGTCGGACTGGCGGGCCTGGCGCCGGGTCTGCTGTCGGTGGCGATCCTGGTGGTCAATAATCTTCGGGACGTGCACGAAGACGCTCAGGCCAACAAGCGAACGCTAGCGGTCCGCTGGGGCACGCCGTTTGCGCGCCGCGAATATGCCGCCTGCATGATCGCGTCCAGTCTCGTGCCACTGATGCTATGGAGCTCGGGCGCAATGAGCCACTGGGTGTTGCTGTCGTCGCTGGCAATCGTGCCTGGCTTTGGATTAGCCCTTCAGCTCGGCTCTCTCCGAGGCGCCGCCCTCAACCCGTATCTCGGCAAGACCGCCGGCGTGCTGTTGATTTATACGGCCGTTTTCTCAACCACCTGCATCTGGTCGTGAACGTGATGCGTCTTTATCGCTACCGTCTCCCGTTCAGGACTCCCTTGACACTGGGCAACGTCACGCAGTCGTTTCGCGAAGGACTGCTTCTTTGTCGCATGGGCCAGGCAGGCGCGGAATGGAGCGAGGCCGCTCCCCTGCCGGGGTTCAGCCACGAGTCACTGGACGAGGTCATCGCGGCGGCTCGTGCCGAAAACTGGGACCGCTGCCCGAGTTTGCGGTTTGCCATCGACGCCTTCGAACTCTCGGCCTCAACAAATCGGATTCCGCTCAACGCGCTCTTGATGGGTCTCGATCGCAACCGTGCGTTCGCAATTGGACGAGGTCGCTCGGTGGCCGCACGACGCCGTGAAGCTGAAGGTCGGTCGTCCCGGCAGCCTGGCCGAAGAGATCGCCCTGGTGCGCGACTTGCGTGCGGCGATGCGTCCCCAACAGTCGTTGCGGCTCGACGCGAATCGCCGTTGGACCCGCGCGGAGGCCCTTCGTTTTGCGCGGGGGGTCTTGGACTGCGAGCTTGAGTATGTGGAAGAGCCGACGGAAGATCCGAACGACTTCGAGTGTCTTCACGGCGAAACAGGCATTCGCTATGCGATGGACGAATCGTTGCGCGAGTCCTCCCGAATGGCGTGGGACGCCTTCCCTCATGTCTCGGCTCTGATCGTCAAACCCACTCTGATGGGATCGATCGATCGCATCCGTGAACTAGCGACACACGGCATCCCGCTGGTCTTCTCGGCAAGCTTCGAAAGCAGCGTGGGGCTGCTTCGCATCGCGTTTCTCGCCAGTCAGCTCGCGCCGCAGACCTGCGCCGGGCTTGATACGTCACGTTGGCTGGCGCAGGATGTCGTGGCCGAACCGCTCCGAATCGGCGCCGGACAGCTCGAATTGGATTGGAAACCCGAGGTCGAAACCAGGCAGATGATCGAGGTCACCGCATGACCGACGCCGCTCTGTGTCGTGCCCCCTGCCCTGTCGCAGCGGCCGCGCGCCAGCGAGGCCTGAACGTCGCGGTCGGCGTGCCCGGCGGCCCGTTGCTGAGCTACTCCGAGTTCGATCGAAGGATCAACCAGGTGGCTCGCGAGCTGTCCGCGTGGCAGGTCGCACCGGGGAACCGCATCGGGCTGATCGCGGAAACGGACTTGGAGTCGCTCCTCACGTTTTGGGCCATCCTACGCCTGGGCGCGATCGCGTGTCCGATCAGCCCACGCTGGCCGACGGCAGCCGTCCAGGACGTGGCGGGTGGGCTAGGAATTCGCCCCGTCCTAGGCGCCGAGCACCTGGCCAGCTTGCTCGCTCGCGCGAACTCGCAGGACCCTCGACCGTTAAGCGTCGCGCCACGCCCGATCGACCAAGCGGCAACCATCCTCTTTAGCTCGGGCAGCACGGCCAAGCCTAAGGCAATCGCCCATTCGCTGGACGCCCATCTGGCGAGCGCCTTGGGTTCCGCCCACAATCTGCCACTTCAGCCCAGTGATCGCTGGCTGTTGTCGTTGCCGCTGCATCACGTGTCGGGGCTTGGGATTCTATTTCGGTGCGCATTGGCCAAAGCGAGTGTCATCATCCCAGCACGCAACATCCCAGCAGGCAACGCCAGTTGGACCGAACAATTGAGGAGTTCGCAAGCGACTCACCTATCGCTCGTGCCAACCCAACTTCAGCGACTCCTGAGCGAAGGGTCCGATCCACCGGCTCACCTGAAAGCAATTCTGCTAGGTGGCGCGCCGGTCCCGCGCGAACTTGTGATGCGGGCAACGGAGCGAAGGTGGCCGATTCATACGACGTACGGACTCACCGAAATGGGATCTCAGGTCACGACCACGGCGCCCGGTGCGACCCGAGCCGAGTTGGAGACGGCCGGGCGTCGGTTGCCCGAACGCGAAGTTCAGGTGGCCAGCGACGGAGAGATTCTGGTCCGCGGTCGGACGTTGTGTTTGGGTTACGTCGACGGCGAATCAATTCACTTGCCCGTGGACGATCAGGGTTGGTTTCACACGCGGGACCTTGGTCGGTGGGACGAAAATGAAAACTTGATTGTGCTCGGACGGATCGACAACCTGTTTATCTCCGGCGGAGAAAACATCCACCCGGAGGAAATCGAACGCCATTTGCTGGATCTGCCGGGCATTCAACAAGCCGTCGTGGTGCCGGTCCCTCACGTCGAATTCGGCCAGAGGCCGGTCGCCTTCGTCGACGGCGATTTGGCGAACGCCGACCGCTGGGTCTCGCACTTGACCCAGCGCCTCGCGCGGTTCAAGATTCCCGACCTCTTTTTGGCATGGCCGCCGCAGTCGGGGCTCAAACCAAATCGCGCCGAACTGGCAGCGATCGCCAGACAACGTGTGGGGCCAGGCACGGGTCAGGGGTCGGACGAAGCGCCTGGCAGCCCGAACGTTTTGGGCTGAGATCGCGGAAGACATGACCAAGTGGGATGCCTGATGGACAGCCTGGAAGCCACGGGAGAACTTGACCCCAGCGTTGCAGAAAAACTGCTTTGTGGCCAAGCCTTCGGGAGGGCGAAGCTCCTGCTGAGCCTTCTTTGACAGCTCCTGCGGCTCGGCAGGAGCCTCGCCCTCCCGGTGCGCCTGGATCTCACCGGATGTGAGATCCAGCAACAAGCGATGGCAAGTTCGAAGACCCCTGGTTTTCTCAGTCCAACTCACACTCGCAAAGAATCCTTTATGCAACTACAGGGTTGACAATACCGTGCTCTTCTATCTTGTTGTTTCCTCACGCTCACACCATTACCGCCGAGTTGACGATTCCCGCAGGCGGTGCTGAGGGGGTGGTCGCCTGCGCCGGCGCGTTCTTTGCCGGTTGGTCGCTGTACATCAAGGACGGGAAACCGAATTCTCGCTACACGTTCTTCGACCTTCCGATATCAATTTCCCCGGCAACGTTGTGATCCCGAACGGTCGAGTGCAACTCAAGACGGAATTCACGCCCGATGGATCACTGGCTGGAGGCGGTACCCTGAGGCTGTTCGTCAACGACCGACAGGCCGGCCGGCCGGGGCAAGCTGAACGGGATGGCGTTTCGGCATGGACTTGAACCGTTCGAAGTTGGCCGAGATTCAATGACGCCGATCGATCCCGCTTGCAAGGACCAATGGCAGTTCGAATTTACGGGCGCGATTGACAAGATCGACTGTCAGCTGCGGCCGTAGCGGAATGGCCGAAGGACGGCGTGGGATCAAATGCATCACGATAAAGCAAGGGCTTCGTCGTGGTTCGAATTTCGACGAGTTTTGAGAATCTTAACATCCGCGCCCTCGAAATCGTTGACAACCGCACGGCATTTGATAAAACGCGGTCGTTGGGGACCGGACGATCTAGGCGGTGCAGGAACACCAAACTGAAACGGCTGGCAGTGCGAGTCCAGTTCTCGACGCTCTCTGCTGCCAATCAGAATCCGAGTTCAACGCTTGGAGGACGGTCTTTCTGCGCGGAACGAGAAGTGGCGGTTCCTTTCCGGCGCGTCTATCGCTTTTCATCAGCACCGAGTTGATGTCGTGCGAAGGTGGTATTTGTCGATCCAGGATCTACTACGGGGGGGTAGTGACATGCGTGCGTCATTCTACAGGCGATTTTCAAGCGGAAGTTTCCTCTGCGCGTTCGTCGCCCTTGCGGTTTGGGTGGGAAACGCAGAATCAACTGCCCAATTGATCTATCAAGAAGGATTCAACAGCGACGGGGATGGCACGCGTTACACGTTGACGGGTCGGGGGCAGGAGGTCTTGGAAGTCGGTCCCGGGATGTGGGAACACAATTTCCTCGTCGATCAGATTGGCTTGATCAGTGCCGCGCCTGCACGACGCGCCGCGATTCTCTGGGCCGGTGGCGAGGATTCGGAAACCTGGAGCGACGATTCCTTACTGGTCTGGGACAACTTGGTTTCCTGGGCCACCGGGAACAAAGCTAACTCCAAGATCGGCTTTTATCCCAGTACGTTTCCTCTGTCGGCCGAACTGCTTGCGGACCGATTCGAAGGGGCCGGACATACAGTGACCGAGGTCTTTGATATCGCGGATCTACCCGGCGACTTGGATCTATTGATTCACACGGACGAGGCCGCGCCGGATCCTCCGACCGCATTTGCCACGCTGCCAATTCCAGTTATCGCCTTCAATGCGGCGAACCACGATGATACGCTTATCGCCGGGATCGGAGGAACCCCCACGTTTTTCGATGCGGTTGACGTCTCGGTGGTGACCGAAAACCAAGCTCACCCGGTGTTGAGCGGAGTCGGCAGCACGTTTAGTTGGGCGGACGAAACACCGTTCGTCGCCTGGCAGGGGATCGGCAAGCTCCCGCCGGGTGGCAAGGTATTGTTCACCTATGAAGATCCAGCGTCCGGGCAATCGGCCCCAGGGCTGGTCGTGATTGAAAAAGACGGTGGACTGCTTGGCGCTTTCGTTCCGGAACCCGAGGGCACCGGATTCATCGTGGGTGCCGATCTGAATGAAGCCTTTGGCGATTTCGAGAATCCGCGCGTCCTTGAACTCAATCCGGTCGACGTCGCCGGGTTCAGCGAAGTGCAATTGACCGTTTCTCTGGCAGCCACCGACGCAGACTTCGAGGCCGATGACTTCCTACGCGTGATGATTGACCCAACCGCGTCGGGTACCTTCACCGTATTGGACGAATTCGTCGGAAACGCGAACAAGGCCCTGCAAAATGGTGCGGGCGAAGAGCTCTCACCGGCGATGTTCACCGATTTTACCTACGACATTCCGGCCAACGCCTCCAATCTGGTGGTTCGGTTTGAGGCCTTTAATACGTTCCCCAATGAAATCGTTGCGATTGATAATGTGAGGATCTACTCAGGATCGCTGCTTCCGGGCGACTTCAACGGCAACGGCCTACTCGACGCCGATGACATCGATCTCTTATCGCAAGCGGTTCTTGAACCCTCGCCCGACAGCCGTTTCGACCTCGACGGCAACGGTAGCGTCGACGATTCCGATCGGCAGAATTGGGTCAAGGTCCAGGCGCGAACCTGGCTTGGCGACGCCAATCTTGACGGCGAATTCAACAGCACCGACTTGGTGTTCGTGTTCCAGAACGGGGAGTACGAAGACGCAATCGACAAGAATTCGGGGTGGGCTGAAGGCGACTGGGACGGCGACAGCGATTTCAGCACCTCGGACTTCGTGGCGGCATTTCAGGATGGCGGCTTCGAGCTTGGACCATTACCTGCGGCCGTCAACGCCGTCCCGGAACCCGGCGCGGCGTGGCTGTGGTGCTGCGGTTGGATCGCCGCGGGAGCGTCTGCGCCGACGCCACTCCGCCAACTGACGCGACTCGTCGCTTGGCGTTTGATCGTGCGGCCCCCTTTGCGGGCAAACGGGGAAACCTGACGAGGCTCGACGTCACGTCAGGCGACATCGCCCAGCTGCAGTGCGTGCCCGTAGCGCCCGAGGACCATCTTGCGGACTCGTTGCCAGGCGGGATGCTTCAGCTCTGGGTCGGCGGCGATCCGCTCCCGTGCGTCTTCGCGGCCTCGCTGGAGGATTGCTTGATCTCGCCGCAGATCGGCGACCATTAAGGGCGGCAGTCCGTGCTGGCGCGTACCAAACAGCTCGCCCGGACCTCGTAGCTGAAAATCGATTTCGGCCAACTCGAAGCCGTCCCGGGTGCCGGCGAAGGCGGCGAGCCGCTGCTTGGCTTCCTCGGTTGTCGGTTCCGCGAATACACAGACAAAGCCGGGAAACTGACCGCGTCCCACGCGGCCACGCAATTGGTGCAGCTGCGAGAGTCCGAATCTCTCGCCATGTTCAATCGTCATCAGATTCGCCATCGGCACGTCGATCCCCACTTCGACCACCGAGGTGGCCACCAGCACCTGCGTCGTGCCCGCCTGGAAATCATCCATCACTCGCAGTTTTTCATCAGACTTCATGCGGCCGTGCAAGAGATCGAGTCGGAAGTCAGCCAGTTCGCCGTTGGCCAGGTGCTCAAGCGCTGCCTCCGCGCTCGTCGTTTCGTCGTCTTTGTCGGCCAGCAGTGGCGAGATCACGAATCCCTGTTGGCCTTCGCGAAGTTTTCGGCGAAAAAAATCCCACCAACTCGCCCGCCGCGACTCCTCGCCAAGGTAGGTGTAGACCGGCTGTCGCCCGGGTGGGCCGTCGCGAAGGCAGGAGACGTCCAGGTCGCCAAAGATCGTCATCGCAATCGTGCGCGGAATCGGTGTGGCGGTCATGACGAGGCAATGGGGATCGGTCACGCCCTGCCTCAGCGTCGCGCGCTGAAGCACCCCGAATTTATGCTGCTCGTCAATGATCACCAGCGCGAGTTTCGAAAAGGTCAAGTCCTGCAGAATCACCGCCTGAGTTCCGATCAGCAGATCCACGTCGCCCGCGGCCAGGTCCGCGATCAACTGGTCACGCTTCTTGCCCAGTGTCGAGCCCGATAGATACCGAATTCGGACCTTGCTCTTGGCCAACAGGGCCGAGAGCGTCTGAAAGTGCTGCCTTGCCAGGACCTCGGTCGGCGCGATCAAGACGGACTGCGCACCGTGAGCAACCGCCAGCAGCATCGCATAGGCGGCAACGGCGGTCTTCCCGGTTCCCACGTCGCCCTGGAGCAGCCGATTCATAGGCGACGTCCGCGCCAGATCGCCGGCGATCTCCACGGTCGCCTGTCGCTGGTCCGCCGTCAGCTCGAAAGGAAACAATCGCTGAATCCGGGCGTCGATCCGCGCCGTCCGGGGCAGCGGAACAGCTCGTTGTCGCTGGTCAAGCTGTTGTTTGCGAAGCGCCAACGCCAACTGCATCACGAGCAATTCCTGATACACCAGGCGGTAGCGGGCCGCGGTCAGTCGCGCCGCATTCGAGGGCAGGTGAATCTCGCGGAGGGCCGACTGGATCGAATCGATCCCGCTGGACGCCAAGAATTCCGGGGGAAACACCTCAGGGACTGAATCCACGTACGTTTCGACCGCGTGCCCGATGATTTTTCGCAGTTGATGCTGTTTCAGCCCATGGGTTAAGGCGTAAATCGGCAAGATCTCGCCCGGCGGTGATTCCTGGCCCTCGAGAATCGTGACGCGAGGATGCACGAATTCCCAGCGCATCCCGCGCTGGCGGGGCACCCCCGAAACAAGCACCGCCTGCCCGCGACGAAATCGCTGGAGGATAAAGGGCTGATTGAACCAAACCGCACGACAATGAGCTTGGTCCTGCCGCAACAGGATTCCCGCGATCGAACGCCCTGCCGCCGTAACTCGCTGCTCCAGGTCCTCAATCTCGGCCACGACGCTGACCGGAACACCTTCCTCCAAGCCATCGAACATCCGACGCTCGGATAGGTCCGCATAGTCACGGGGAAAGCAGAACAGCAAGTCGCGGACCGTGCGCAATTCCAAACGCTCGAGCACTTTGGCTCGGTCGGGTCCGACCCCTTTCAGGAACTGGACCGGGGTATGCAGCGCCGCGACAGGCGATTCAGGCCGATTCGTCATGTCGCCGATTGTAGCGCATGACGTCGAATCTCGACCAGTCGGCTGAGACCGGACGGCAAGGCCGAAATCTCGGATCAGCGTCCAACCCGGAGTAGATCATCGATCGTGAAGCGTTCCGGCTCATCCAGCACCACGCCGTTCGGTCCGTCCTCCGCGGTCGATGCCCCAGTTGCGATCGGGCCCGACTCCCAAATTCGGTCGCAAGCCAAGGGGTCGATCCGTCGCATCGAGGTCAGCGGCACGTCCGCAGCCGACGCGGTTGGCCTCGGGGCGCTGGCATCCGCCTCGACTTGGCCAACGGGCGCCTCGGCGGTCACCCGTTCGGTGGCCGCGATCTCGCTGAGGAAGGCCGGCGATGCAAGCGAACGATCGGCCGAATCCGCGTCGAACTCCGCACGTGAGCTGGCAGGAATCGCGGCGGCAACATATCCGCCATCCTGGAACGCGGCGACTAAGTCCGAGGTCGTGAAGTCACCATCGCAGTCCCAGTCGCCGTCCGCCCAGCCGGAGTTTCCAATCACATTGTCTTCGTACTCGCCCGCGACAAACACCTGCACCAGATCGCTTGAATCGAAGACGCGATCGAGATTGGCATCGCCGACCGTCGTGCTCAAGATTTCATGCACCAGGTAAGACATGTCCGCGAGATCAATCGCGCCATCGCCATTCAGATCCAACTGTGTCTGATGCGCGTGTATTCCGGCGCACAGAAGATCGATATCGACGGCATCGACAATCCCATCGGCGTTGAGATCGCCCGGCAGGGCGCGCCCGTCGCACGTCCGGGTGAAGGCGTGGCGGCGATCCAACTCGCCGCATCTCCCCAGTGACGGTAATCGGCCCGCGGGTCGGCGATGGCGAGCGAGAAACCTCCACCGTCCGTTGCGGGATACCAGCTCGCACCATAATCGAACCGCAGAATGGCCGTTTCCAGCGGTGCCGCGAATTGCAGGACAAGCTGCTCGCCCCCGTTATTCAGCTGGCCTGTAAATTGGCCGGCCAATCGCGGCGTCGCGCCGTAGGCATTGACGAAGGCGGCGGTATCCTCCGTCACCACAATGTATTCGTCTGCCAACAGCGTGGTTCCGCGAGGGAACGTGAAATCAATTCCTCCGGCGAGGCGAACGCCCGAGAGATCGAGCACTTGATCGCTCGTATTCTGCAGCTCGAGATATTCTGGCAACTCAGGACGAGAAGGATGGTACATCAGTTCGGTGATCCGAAGCCCATGCAACAGCCGCTCAGGCATCTCGTCGACCGGCGTCACGACGGTCGCTGAAGAAGTCAATTGGAGCCCGAATACGACGTCCGAACTGCTACGGTTCGCCTGATGAACTTCGACTGCGATGACATTTTCTCCGACCCTCCACGCCGAATTCGGCACCGTGAAGGGCCCCTCTTGAGACGCCTGGCCCACGGTGCGGTTCGCCAAAGTTGAGGCCGTCACCGTGCCGCCGGGCATGCCTCGGCGTTGGATCTCTGTCCCGTTGACATACAGGACAAAACCATCGTCGACGATCGACGAGAAGACGGTCATCAAGTTATCGGGAATCGAATCAAACGAAACCGTCTTGCGGAAATAGTACGTAGTGTCACCAATTGGAAAACTGGTGCGCAGCAGCTGCGGTAGGGCCCCATCTTCATGGCCGAGCAACCCCGCGCCGGACGCCCACGAGGCGTCGTTGAAGGTCGACTCACGCCACGCCGTCCCGAGATCCTGGCCCGACGCGTTGTATTTCCAATCCGAATCCCAGTTGATCGACAACAACACGGTGGACTCGCTAATTTCGCCGCCGTTGCTGGCGCCGGGCGTCGGCAGATCGCTGAACGCCAAGTCGCGAGCTCCGTCCGGTTGGCGACCCTGGGAGTATTCGCTGGTCTGCGGGTAATAGAAAATCTGGTCGACAAACTGACCCGACGCGTCCATCAGTCCGAGGTGTTCGTGCGTCGCGTCGAGTCGCAACTCCAAATGATTTTTCCCGTCTTGCGGTCGACCGTCGGCAATCAGCACGAAGAACCCCTCGCCCTCAATAAATGAGAGCGGAGCCATCGGCGCCATTTGGGGAATGGCAAACGGCTTGTCACTCAGGGCGAACCCGCTGACATCGATCGGATTCATGTCGGGGTTATACAGTTCCACAAAGTCTTGCGGCAAACGAATCCTGCCATCGGCGTACCATTCGTTGATTCTCGCCTGGTACGCATCTCCCAACGGTTGCGCCACGTTCGCGGCACCCAGCGTGGGCAGAGTCAGGGTCCAGGCTCCGTCAATCCCGGTCCGGCCGATCGAGCGATCCGCCAGCTGGTGGCCAAACTCGACGGAATCCAGCAACTGATTCGTAGGGCTAAACAAGTAGACTTCGTCACCCTGTTGATCGAGGCCGAATCCCAAATGCATGCCGGGCACACCGAAGTTCGAGTCCGCTGCCAAGAGCAAGTAGCCGTCCGGCGGGAGGACGGTTCCAGCGGGGAACACAAAACGGTGGGGCGAGCCTGCGTCGTCGCTGATTCCATGACCGCTCAGATCGACGGGTGCCGCCCCGGCGTTGTACAGCTCCACCACGTCGGTGAACTGCCCGTTCAAGGTCAAGGCCGCCACGTTGTTCGCCAGAACTTCATTGATCCGCACCGTCGAGACAAGGTCAGGGATCACCGTCCAGGATGGCGAGAGCGTGGGAACTGCTTGCCAGAGGCCGAGCGCATTCTGACCGCTGACGGAAACCTGATGCTGACCCGAGGCGAGGTTGTCGAGCTGAATCGCCTGATCGATTGGCAACGGTGGACTGAGCGGCCCGTTGTCCAATTGGTAGCGGTACTGCAAGTAGCCCGGTCCGCCAACGGAGATCGTGGCCACCGTGGCGTTGGTCGTAAGCTGGCTGAAGCCGGCAAGAGTCACTCCCGGTCCAATCAGGGCTCCCATGTCGCCCCCCTTCGGCCCATGTCCTTTCGCGAGCGAGCCCGGCAACAACGCGAAGTCGCCAGCCGCCCCTGCGACGTGGGGATCGCCGAACACGTTGCCGATTCCGCTGACGCGGTCGGCATCTCCTTCCGGCAGATACGAATAGCTGACCTGCAAATCCGTGGTCGGCAATACTTCCTCGAACGTCGTGGCCGTGTCGGCGAAGATACTTCCTTGAACCAAGGCACCTTTGCCTGGCCCGGACGTCTGTCCCGGAAGGTCGAAATAGAGCGGGGCGAACTCCGATGAAACGACCGTATTGTTCAGGAAGTACATAAACGTCGTTTCTTTCACCAACGACGCATGTTGGACCCGGTCGAAGACGTTCCGAATGACCCAGAAATCGCCACTCGAAGCCGAGATCGCATTGGAATTTCCGGGATCCGTATTGAACTCGTCTTTGGTGAAATTGTGAAAGCGATTGCCTTCGATATAAATGTCCCCGGTCATGTCCAAGGCGTCATCGCCACCGCCTAGGAATTCGTTGTCCAGGATTTGAGCGAACTGTCCAGTACCGCGGGGGGCATCAAAATCGATGGCATCGTTGTGGCCCGTGAGTGTCCCAAAAGTGTTGCCGCGAATCACCCACTGCCCGCCCGCCGGGATGCCTCCTCCCCAAATATGCTCACTGAGATTATTCGTACTCGGACTCTCACCTGGGGCGAACAATGTGGCAAACGTTGAATTGAGGACAGTCAAGGATGAATCTTGTGAGCGTATCCGGCGGCGATCCGTATGATCGAACAACGAGTTTTCGACGGCAAGGTTCGCGTTGGTCAATCCGACCATGCCGTTGTCCGTAATGCCGTATTCGAGAATCACATGGTCCAGGCGGTTTTCCGCGGACGTATTCATGAATTGCAGTCCATTCCACGACGTCGCTCCTGGACGGCGTGTGAACCAGACCGGCGCTAACTCGCTACCCAAAGCGGTCAGCTGCCCATTGATCGTTAACGTCGCGCCTTGGTCGAAAAAGACGGTCGTGCCGGGGCCGATCTCAAGTGTCGAGCCACTCGCCACCACGACATTACCTGACACGCGGTACGGACCCTGCTCCGCGGTCCAATTGATCGCGCCCGTCAGCGGGCCGTTGACGCTCACGTCGCTGCCGTCGTCATACCACACATCGTAAAAGGTCGTATGGAGTGGTTCGCCACTCCCTGTCGGGTTGTCATAGGTGGTCACCCGCAAGCGATTCATGCCTGGAGTCAGCTCAAAACCGTCGGCAGGGTTCTGGGCTGCCGATGAGTAGCGCCAAGTGCCCTGCTGAGAATTGAGTGTCGCAAGCTGGTCGCCGACTCTGATCGCGAGCGTTTCGGCTTGTGGATACGCGCCGCTGAGCACGATCGAAGCAGCGGTCGAACGGGGTACTCCGCCCTGCAGCGTGAGGCCCGAAGTCACCGTCAGGACGGTGTTGATCCGATCGCGAACGTAGGCCGCCCGCGCCGCGATAAAGGACTTGATCGAGCTGATCTCCGCGGCCGACGTGACATCCCGCAACGACTCGTCGATCGCTTGATTCGCCGCATCGCTCAGCATGACGTGGTCGATCAGGTCCAGGAACTGAGCATAATAACGCGGCAAGAATTCCGGGAAATTGATCAGTCGGTCAAGTGCCGGATTGCCGGCCGGCGCGAAAATCGACGAATCGATGCGGTTGAACAAGCTGTCTTGATCGTACGGGATCATGACGAATTGCGACTGGTTGAGGCCACGGTACAGGCCGTAGTCATCCCCCAGCGGATCGCCTGTAAAAAGCCCGTTTTCCTGATTGTCCAAGAGTTGGTTCATCGCAAACGCGCGAAACCACTGATCGACGTCAGCCACGGATTCGACCGCCTGAACGAACTCGGCATCCGATGCCAGATTTAACGCCCGAGTCAGCGCCATCACGTCCGACCAATCAGCTTGGCTCGCATTCGTGTTCTTGACGTAACTGACGTACGGCGCCGGGTCCTCACCGAAATAAGCCAGCCCCGCTCCCTCACCTCCCGGCGGCGACTCGTCGGGTCGACGACCGCGATAGACATTGCCATGGGAATCCGTCGGAAAATGATTGTCGGCGAAATCACTGTCCATCATTTCGGCGTGCACATAGATTCCGCCATTCTTGCGATCAATTCCGTTCCCCAAGAGGCGAACCGCGTGCGCGTCCACTGCCGGCAGTCCCGCCAGGCGAAACAGAGCGCTGCCCACAATCTGGTCCGTTGGACTTCGTTGATTGAGATTAATCGTCGTATGGCCCTGCCAGGCCTGGTCGCCGGGAAAGTCAATTCGGTTGTTGGGAATCTGGTCATTTCGGCTGCCGCTGCCGCGAAAGCGAACGCTCGTTCCGTACCGCAAGACGGACTCCGAGGGTGTCAGGGCGAGGAATGTCGCGTTGAATTCGGCGTCGCTCTGGCGACGGGCGTCACCGGGGCCGGGACTGTCGAATTCCGCGCGGTCCGCCGGCGTCATGATCACGTGGTAGATCGCGGGGCTGCCCGGTTGCCAGGCCTGATTCGGATCATAGGCATCGTCGACCAGATAAAGTGCGTTGGCTGTTTGGCCTTGAGTTGTGGGGGCCGGCCACGTCCGATTTCGCCCCCCTGTATCTTCCGAGCGAACGTAGAATTCGACGACGGTCAGATTGGATTGTGCCGGCAGCGTGGCACCGAACTGGCCGTCTCCCGCAGCGCCGTCGCCGTGAACGCCGTCGTCGAACATGGTGACGGTTGAAAAACTACCCGTCGCGTTCGCCCTCCAGTAAACCTCCGCGGAAGGTATCTCCGACGAATCGGCCATGATGACGGCGGTCACGGTGACCATCTCGTTGGAATGCGGCAGGAGTGGTGCGTGCGCCACTTGGGTAATGATCGGAGCAAGGTGAGGCGCGTCGACGGAGTTGACCGACCCGGGCGTTCCCCCGTCGACGTGGCTGGACGTCCAATTCTGGCCGTAGTCGTTGGACATGCTGGCGTCGATCAATTCCAGCGACTTGCCGCCTCCGTCGTGACCGGCCGTCCAAATCCAGCCCCGCCACCCATGGTCACTCGGCCCGAGCGTTCGTGTGGCCCAGTCTCCCTCGCTGGCATACTGCACGCGATCGACCAGACTTCCGCTCGCATTCACCAACTCAACCGTCTCGCCAGAATTGCTGAGTTGTCCCGTCCAGCCCCCGACCAAATTGGGCAGGTTCCCGTGAGCTGCCACGAAGGCGTCCTTGTCCGCGGCGACCACCAACATCTCGCCCGCCGGGATCGAGGCTGGTGGGAACGTGAAAGTGACTCCCTTTGTAAACTGCCAGCCCGTGACGTCGATCGGCGAATGCCCGCGGTTATACAGTTCGATAAACTCCAGCGAAGTCTCCTCGGCATCCAGGATCGTGCGCGCGGAAGGCTATACATCAATTCGCTAATGACAACGGCCTGAGACGAATCGGGAATGGGTGTCGAATTCGCCAAGCCGGGCGTCGGCTCAAAGAAATAACCTTGCTCCGTTCCGTCGGGTCCGATTCCATACGAGATGTCCGCAGACTGAGGCGGGAATTGCGGCGCGTAGTCGAACTCAACGCTCGCGCCATCCGGTCGGACCAAGGCCAGATACTCTCCGCCTGCCGACAATTTAAAACTGGTATGCAGTGGCCTCGCGGGATCGTCGTGATCCTTGCCCGACGCGAACACGAGCAGGTACTGATCGGGCGACAACGTGACGGCAGGGAACTCCCATTGGACAAGGTCGTTCGGGTCGTCGGTAAGATACCAGCCCTGAAGATTTTCGGCCTGCGATCCCTGGTTGTGAAGTTCGATCCAGTCCGAGTACTCACCCGTGTCGTCGGCAAGCACGCTGGTATTGGCGGCCATGAACTCGCTAATCACAACCGCAAGGACTTGCCGCGATTCCAGCGTCTCCAGTCCGCGCCTGGATCGCTTTGCGCTGTGCCGCTGGCGCCGCTCAAGGCGTGACCTACGTCCCCACCGCTCACGCAGCGAGGAAAAGCCTCCCGCCACCGATTCCCACATCACGATTAGGTCGTTCCGCATGTAACACCGCCCCTCATCTGATTTCCCTTCTCAAGACGAACGTCGCGGTCCACGGCCGCGTGCTGCGTTCGAATCCGGACAACGCAATCCCGGAGCACCGCAGCGCCACGACGGCTTCGCCGACCGAGGGGCGACGGCAGGAAGCGTCTTTCACCAGCCAAAGGGATTCCCCACGTCAACGTCCAAGGTCAACGTCCAAGGTCAACGTCCAAGGTCAACGTTCTAGGTCAACGTCTCACCTTGGAAACGCTTCGCGGCAAAGCAAGAGTTCCACGGAAGGTCGCGGGGGTCAGCGGTCGGTTGATCGGTTCGCCGTCGATTCTTTGTTCCGAGAATCACGGCCTTTATCGTATGCCGCACTGACCCGCTCGCCAAGCGAAATGGGCTTCCAGCCATTGGTTGTCGCGGAGGGTCTTGGCGTGGGTCCTGTCGAAGATGGCGAGTGATGAAGGGAGAAGCCCCTGCAAGTCAGATCTTCAAGATGCGAAACTGGACGAACAGACGCGTCGCTCGTCGCTCGTCGCTCGTCGCTCGGACAGTTGGCAAAGATTACCGTTGGCGACGACCGTGAGCTGAAAGATGCGGAACGCCGTATCGAACGCAGCTCGTGCTGTGGCCAAGCCGACTCAGCGATACCGTTGGCAGGCTGCCACCGCCAACTCGTCGCAGCGATCGTTTTCAGGGTGTCCGCTGTGACCGGCCACGCGCGTGTACTTGACACGATGGCGCATTAATTGGGTGTCGAGTTCTCGCCAAAGTTCCTCGTTCTTGACGGGCTTGAGCTTACCTTGCTCGCGGCGTTTCCACCCGTTGGCTTTCCACTTCGGCATCCATTCCGTCATGCCTTTCCCGACATAGACGCTGTCGGTAAAGAGCTCCACGCGGCAGGGCCGCTTGAGCGTCTCGAGTCCGCGGACCACGGCCGTCAGTTCCATCCGATTGTTGGTCGTCTCCGACTCGCCCCCGGAGCATTCCAGTTCTTTCCGCGTGGACACGTGACGGAGGATGAACGCCCATCCGCCGGGCCCTGGATTGCCGCTGCAGGCCCCGTCCGTATACAACTGGACTTCCGCTGATGTTTCCCCGTTCGGCGTCATGCCCTCAATTCCTTCTTTTCACGCGGGCGTCTCGATGAGCGAAATCGGTTGAAAGGAATGGACGCGGGCGTTGCTTCATGCGGCTCGGCAGGAGCCTCGCCCTCCCGGGTTGCTTGTTCGGCTGGGCAGGAGTCTCGCCCTCCCCGGGTTGCTTGTTCGGCTCGGCGGGAGCCTCGCCTCCCCGGGTTGCCGTCAGGCGTTTGAGGTCGTGGGCGCGACATCGCCGGTCGGGTCGGTCGCGGCCTCGCTGTCGGAGGTGGCTGGACCACTTCGCAACATCTCGACGCGTTGCGACTTGGCCATTTCGTCCAGCCGTGCCGTCAGCGATGCTTGAAGTCGCGGCTGGTCTTTGCGATGCCAGGGCAAGTGAGCGGTAAAGGTGCTGCCCTTACCCAACTCGCTTTCAAAGTAGATTTCTCCCCCCAGCAGCCGACAAAGCTCTCGGACGATGGAAAGCCCAAGTCCCGTGCCGGAGAATTGTCGCGTCAAATTGTCGTTACCCAAGACGGTCGATCCTTGTCGAAATTTCTCGAAGATCACCTGCCGATCTTCTTCGGCGATGCCGACGCCGGTATCCGCGACGGTCAATCGAAGGTCTCCCTCTGATCCTGCGCCGCGCGGTGACCAGGATCCGTCCACCTTCGGGTGTGAATTTGATGGAATTGGACAAGAGGTTCGTGAGAATCTGTTGGACTTTTCCCTGGTCTTGATGGAGCGGAGGCAAATTGGGCTCGACCTGAACATCCAGATCGATATTCTTCTCTTCGGTCAGAGCCCGCACGAGGTCGCACTGTGCGATGACGATCGGTTCGATCGAGAAATCGGTCAGGCGAAGCTCCATCTTGCCGCTTTCCATCTTGGCCAAATCGAGGATGTCATTGATCATCTCCAAGAGAATACGACCGGATTTCCCGATGTTATCGACATACCGCTGCTGCTTGTCATTGAGGGCGTCGATGTCCCTCAGCACATCGGAGAATCCGATAATGCTATTCAACGGCGTTCGCAATTCGTGACTCATGTTGGCCAGGAAATCGCTCTTCAGCCGGTTCATCTCGTGGAGTTGCATGTTCGCCTGGGCGAGTTGATCGAGTTTGGCGTCCAGGTCGGTATTGACGTTTCGCAATTCCTCCTGAGTGTCGATCAAATGGCGGAGCATGCGATTAAAGGAGGCCGCCAGGTCCTCGAACTCGTCGTTGGTCTGTATATCCGCGCACAGCGTGGTGTTGCCGCGACTGATTTCGTCGCTCACGTAGCGGAGATGATTGAGCGGCTTGACGATCACGTATCGCACAACGAGATATAACGTGATCACGGCCAGGAACACCGTGATGATGGCCGTCGCGAGCAGAATCGCGCGGCTCTTGGTCATAGCCGTTCGAGCCTCTTCGCTCGGCAAGGTGACCTTGATGACCCGCAAGGGACCTCGCAACTCGGGACGGGCTTCCTGGGACCGCGGCACAAAGACGCCTTCGTTGACCAAGTGACAGACGATACAGCTGTCTTTCCAATAAACCGGCTGGTAGTAGTAGTACTTGTTGCGGCGAGCGTCGAGCAAGGAGACGGGTGTCAGGGTCTTGGACGCCGCCTCGGACGGGGTTTCGGGGGCCGCGGCCGCGGCTGCGGCGGAACCCGTCGCCACTGGATCGGCGGCCTCGGGGTCCACATCGCCGGCCGCCGTCGCTTCCGGATCTGGAACCGGACGCAAGTCGCTCAAGGACTCATCCTCCGCCGGGACCGGTTGACTGCGGACTTGTTCCTCCAGCCACTTCTGCAGCGTCACCATGATCTCGCGTTCGCGGTCCGTCCGCGGGGCACGCGTCTTTTGAAATTCCTTCTCGATCGTCTTGCTGCCCTCCGGCACCAGGATCTCCCAAATGTAGTCCTCGGTTGAAAGGTCGCGATCGATTTCACGCATCATCTCGAATCCCGTCGGACTGGCGCCGCCGGATCCAAGGTAGTGCAAGAGGGCGTGGTGGCGGAGGAGGCTGAAGTTGACAAAGCCCTGGCCGGTCTTCTTGGTCTTTTCCTCGACCAGTCGCTCGGCATTCCGCTCCGCATACCAGAACGCACCGGTGATCAGCAGAAACAGGCACGCTGCAAAGAGCAGCAAGCACTTTCGCTCGAGATTGGTCTCGCCGAGAACGCGTTTGAAGGAGCCATACGACATGCGATCAGCACGGAACGGTTAACGAGCGGGCGGGGCGTGAGGTCACGTTCTGAGAGAGTCCTTATCTTACGAGTCGTCGCTCGCAGAAACCAGACAGGTTTGAGTTCGCGACATGGCCGAGCGGCAGCCAGGTCCGAAATCGCCCAGCCTCACCGCTCACAGCCTCACCGCTCACAGCATATCCAGTGGATCGACGTCGGCCAGCCACTGAATGTCATCGGGAAGTGCCCAACTGGATTGGACTTTTCGGAGCACGTCACGAATCGGCGCCGCCTCCGCGGCCTGGACCAGGAGATGATAGCGGTACAGGCCGCGCAACCTGGGCATGGGGGCCGGAGCCGGCCCGAGGAGCCGAAAGCCGGGGCAGATTTCCGACAAGGGCACCAGTTGCTCCGCGAGCTCGTCGGCGACCTGTTCGACCTGCTTTTCCTGCGGCCCGCGGACGATCACTCGGACCATCGAACCGAACGGCGGATAGCCAAACTGCTCGCGAGCCGGCAATTCTTGGGCCGCGAATCGCCGATAATCATGGCGTTCCGCCGCCAGGATGGCCGGATGATCAGGGTTATAGGTCTGCACGAAAACACGCCCTCCCTTTTCCCCGCGGCCCGTTCGTCCCGCGACCTGGGTAACCAGTTGAAACGTCCGCTCGGCGGCGCGAAAATCAGGCAAGTGGAGTGCCGTGTCCGCGTTGATGACGCCAACCACCGTCACGTTCGGAAAATCGAGCCCCTTGGCGATCATCTGCGTTCCGAGCAGGATCTGAATCTCTCCGCGCCGAAACCGCGAGAGCGATTCCTCGTGACTGCCCGGACGCCGCATCGTATCGGAATCCATTCGCAGCACCGCTGCCTGAGGAAACCTGGCACGAATCTCGGCCTCCAGCCGTTGGGTTCCCAGTCCGCCGTAGCGAATCCCTTCGAATCGACATTCCGGGCAGATCGGCGGCGCCGCGACCGTGTAGTCGCAGTAATGGCAGATCGCTCGTTCCCCCTCGCGATGATGCGTCAGAGCCAAGTCGCAGGCCGGACAGCTGACGACGTACCCACACGCCGGGCACTGGATATGGGTCGAGAAGCCGCGTCGATTGAGCAAGAGAATCACCTGTTCTCCAGCCGCCAAGGCCCGCGAAATCGCGTGCTGGAGCCGGCGACTGAGGGGTCCCCGCTGGAAGCGATGCTGGAACTCCTGCCGCAGGTCAACGATCACCACCTCCGGCAGGGGCCGATCCAGAATTCGCTCCGGCATCGAAAGCAACTGAGCTCCGCCCGTCTGCGTCAGCCGCCAGCTCTCAAGCGACGGCGTGGCCGACCCCAGGATCAGCGGAATCGATTCGGCCTCCGCTCGGCGCCGTGCGACATCGCGGGCGTGATAACGCGGCACCGAATCCTGCTTGAACGAAGCATCGTGCTCTTCGTCCAAAATAATCAGCCCCAGGTGAGGCGTGGGAGCGAACATCGCGCTGCGAGCACCGACAATCACCTGAACTTCGCCCCGTGCGATCCGCTGCCAGTGCCAATTTCGCTCTCGGTCCGATAAGTGGCTGTGTAACACCGCCACACCCGGGAACCTGGCCCGAAAGCGACGCTGCGTTTGGGGCGTGAGCGAGATCTCGGGCACCAGGACAATCGCCTGGCGACGAAATTGAATCATCTCCTCAATCGCCCGAATGTAGACTTCCGTCTTGCCGCTACCGGTGACGCCGTGCAGCACAAACGTGCGATGCTCACCTGACTGAAGCGCCGAGACGACGGCATCGACCGCTTGCCGTTGGGCCGGATTGAGCGTCAGCGACTGGTGCGGCTCGATCGGCTCGCGGACGGCAACGGCCGGCTGAATCCGCTCCAGGGAAGTTTCGATTAAGCCCTTGGCCAGCAGCGCTTTGATGGGCCCCGTGCGACAGCCCGCCGCGTTCTGCAGCGCGCGACTGGTCAGGGGACGTCCGGCCGCCAGCAAGCTCTGGATCACCGCCAACTGCTTCGCTGGTAGCTGCAATTGCGTCCACCTCGCCGCCGTCCGCGTCGGAAGCGAATAAACGGTTTCGACGCGCGTTCCCGCCTGACCTCGAACCCCCGCCGGAATCACGCCCTCTAAGGCTCGCCCCCAACTGGTCAGATAATAGTCTGCCATCCAGCGAGTCAGCCGCAGAAGGGCGGGTGAAACCAGTGGAACCGCGTCAAGTACTTCGACGACATCTTTCAAACGCTGCGTCACTTGCGTCTCACTGCGGACCTGGACGCAGTAGCCTGTCCGGAGCCGATTCCCGCGGCCCAGAGGCACCCGAACCCGTTTGCCCTCCAACGTCGCTTCCCGCAATGATTCGGGCACGCGATAATCCAAGGGCTCGCGAATCCCTTCGGCAAACACGACCCGAGCCAGGTTGGCGGAACGCTCGCCGTCAATCACCCAGGGATCCGGACGGGTCTCGAACAAATGACGCTGCGGGTCGGTCATGGCCGGTCATCACCCTTCGGGCAATCGAGCGAGCGGATCTCTGGTGTGGCGAGCTGGCGGACGCTCCGTCGCGGCTCCGACGGGTAGGCGGGAGCCGCAACGCAGAGTATAGGATGCAGTGTAGCGGGTACGGCCGGAGCGTGTTGACCTCGCCGCCAACGAAAAGGACGCGTCAGAATGCGATTGGGACTGCTCGGGGGATCCTTCGATCCGATTCACTACGGACATCTGCTGATGGCCGAGACCTGTCGCGAGGCAGCGCGGCTGGACCGCGTTTGGTTCGTGCCTGCAGCCACCTCACCCCACAAACAGGGACGCACAACCGCCGAGGCCCGCCATCGAATCCAAATGCTGCGATTGGCCATCGGCGGGTATGCGGCGTTCGAAGTCTGCGAATGGGAAGTCGAACGCGGCGGCCTGAGTTACACGGTCGAGACCTTGCAACACGTCCATGCCGAGCATCCGCAGGCCGAGTTGTTCTTTCTGATGGGGGCCGACTCGTTGCGCGACTTCCCCACGTGGCGTGAGCCCGAACGGATCTGCCGGCTGGCAACGCCCTTGGTCGTTTCACGACCGGACGCACCGCCACCGGATTTGAGCACGCTGGTGCCGTTTCTCCGTCCCGAGCAATTCGAGACGATTCAACAGCATCCGATCGAGATGCCGCTGATCCAGTTGAGCAGCAGCGACATTCGCGATCGCTGCCGACAACGTCTTAGCATCCGATTTCGGACGCCACAGGCGGTCGCGAAGTACGTTGCCACGCAGCAGCTGTATACCGCCTGACTGTTGCTAGGGGCCGGTGGGAGCGGGCGAGTAAGTGGTGGCGGCAAGCCCTTCCCCGATCGCGCCCGTGGCCCCCACGTCGGCCCGCGGCAGCTTGATCGTGAACGCGGTTCCCTTCCCGACGGTGCTCTCCACACGAATCCGACCGCGATGAGCCTCAACAATGCTCCGGCAAGCGGCCAAGCCGAGCCCCGTTCCTCCCTTGCCGCTGGCGTCGGGACCGTCCTTCGTCGTATAAAACGAATCAAAGATCCGGGGCAGCTGCTGAATTGGGATGCCCACGCCGCTATCGCGAACCATCAAGTCCACCGTGCGGTTCTCGCTATCGTGAGACAGGCGAATCACCAGTTGGCCTCCCCCAGGCATCGCCTGGCGAGCGTTGATCAGTAGATTCAAGAGCACCTGCTGAATCTGATTTCCATTGGCACACACCTCGGGGACGTCCGGCAATTGGCAGTCAACCGAGATTCGGTACTTGCTCATTTCACGCTCCAACAGAATCAGCGACTCCGAGACAATTTGCTTCAGCTGGACCGGCTCGAAGCGATCGCTTCGATTGCGAGCCATCCCCAAAACGCTGTTCGTGATCCGAGCCGCCCGCTCGCCCGCCGACAGGATCTTCTGCAGCGCCTTGTCGCGACTTGCTTCATCCTTGTGTCGCAATCCCAGCTTGGCGTAGTTGATGATCGTCGTCAGGACATTATTGAATTCGTGAGTCGTCGTGCTGACCAACTCTCCGAGTGCCGTCAGCTTTTGGGCTTGCACCAATTGTTGCAGTAGCCGTGCGTTTTGTTGCTCCAGTTCCGCAATTCGAGTGGCATCGTTATTCATGAGGTATTAAGGCTCGTTTCGCTGAGGGTCGCGACCGCGATTCACGACCCGTTTACTCTAAGTTGCGTCCGTGGCGATCGACCACGCGACCTTCCCGGCTTACCTGAGCTTCGCGAGTTAAATCTTGAACAGGACGTGAGTTAGCTTCATGGAAAGGTATCGTCGAATTCCGATAGGCCACTGAAAACGAAGCGTTTATAATCAGCTTGAGTTCAGAGGCCTGCCGGAGGAGTATCCGCGCAGATCACCTGGCTTGCCAGGGCACGCTCTCTGGTTGGTGGTTCTCGTCAAGGAAGACTGCAATGCACACTGTTGAACTCTTGGACCGCGCGCTGGCGGTTGCCGAGTCGCTGGGTTATGGAATTCGCCACGAGTGGCTGGGAGGCCGATCGGGAGGGCGATGCGAGATCGCCGGCAAACGATGGCTGTTCGTTGATCTCGCCCTGAATCCCATCGAACAATTGGATCAGGTGATCGAGGCGCTCCGCCAAGACCCGGCGATCTTTACGGTGGCAATCCCCGTCGAATTACGCGATTGCCTTGGACTCCGAAAGAGCGCCTAAATCACCCGAGAAAGTCCGCCCCACGTGCCGGCAGAACGGCCGAGAACCGACCGACACCGCCCTCGCGGCAAGACTTGGCACGCAAGTCCTCTCGCCAACCTGGGATCGACGCGCCGGTCGTGGGGTCCGTTCACTGAGCGGGCGGAGTCGGCAGCGTTTCGATTGGCGGCGGCTTAAGGACTTGCGTCAGCCGCGCGGAGAGATCGGCCAGAATTTTCTGCTCCAGCGAAACATCGCGTCCGATGGGGATCCAGCCCAAACTGAGCGCCCCGCCGACTCGGTCTCCGCGCGGGCGCACCAGGCTGCCGTCGTGCCGCTGCACGGCGCTGCCGATGAGCGACATCTCGGGCCGATCGACGTCTTCAAGTTCCTTCCGCACAATGACACTCACGGCGTAGCCACCTGACGAGGGAGCGACTCGAATCTCGCCTTGGCGCCGGATCGACTGGAAGGTGCTGTGCCAGCGTTCAAACCCGGGCGTGGAGTCCTTCCGAAAGATTTCCAGAATCGACGCCCCGGGAACCATTTGCGTTTCGATCCGGCCCTCCGTCATGACGTTTCCGATTAGCCGCACCCGCTCTTCCCGCGCGATCGGGAAGTAGTCGTCCACCGTGTCGACAATCTGATTCCAGACGAACTCGGGGTCTTCGACGGGGACTTCGATCGGATTCGGCAACGAAATCACCGCCACGTCGGCTTGCTGGGTACGACTGAAGTGCGTGCAGCCGAGGAAGCACGTCAGGACCAGGGCGAGGTGAACTGACCACCGTCGCCAGCCAGGGCGGGGAATGCAATCCAGGGATGGGTTCATGAGCCAACGCCTTCCGATGCCGCTCCGCATGTCTTGTCGCGGGGCGGCGGATTGTTTCGGAAAGCGAGGCTTACTGCAAGATCACTGCCGGGTCATTCATCCCATTCCCTTGCATCACCTCGAGGAAGGTGAGCGTCGACGGCGGCGAGCAGCCAGCAGAGGTAGCGTTGCCAGCGTCAGCAGCCAGCTTGCAGGCTCCGGCACGGCGGCAACCGCCGGACGTGGCCCGAGCTCGTAGCCACCGGCCTGAAATGCGGCCACGAAGTCCGACGTATCGAACTCGGTGTCCCCGTCCCAATCGCCCGTCGCCCAACCCGAGTTGCCTGGTACTCCGTCTTCGTAGTGGCCCGCCTGGAACACATCGACGAGATCGTCCGAACCGAAGACGCCGTCCAGGTTCGCGTCCCCGAGGTAGGTCCGCTTAATCTGGTTCACCCAGACCGTGCGATCCACGTCATTGACGGCGCTATCCAAATTCATGTCGAACTTCAGGTCGGTACTCAGGTTCCGCACGGCCGCCGAAAGCTCGTCGATATCCGCGTCCGTCAGCATCCCGTCCATATTCACATCGCCGTCTCCCAGCGGAGGCGCCGCGACCTGGGCGCGGAGTGGGGACACATCCTGAATCACCGTGAACTGGGGATTGGCATTGGGGTCGTAATCCACGTTGGGGCTGCCAAAGCTGGTGCTGCCCGTATCGTCATAGAATTCGCTGGCAGGGGTCACGGCCTGCCACATCGCCACCGTGACCGATTCACCCGCCGGCGCGACCGGCCCCTCGAGACTGCCCGCCTCTTTGTTATTGATCCCGCCGCCCGCCCAGTCACTCCCGATACCTTCGCCGGCCGGGCCAAAAACGACCTGGGCGGAAGCATTGACGATGGTCAGCGTCCAATCCGAATTTCCGACTGAAAAATCGCCCGGATTCCCGTCATTCGTCGTCGTGGTCACCAGCGCCGATGCCCCTTTGGCCGCTTCTTCACGCGTTGCCACGTTGATCCACCAATCGCCGTTGGGGTCCAAGGGGTCCGGGTTATAGCTGATATCAGTCGACGTATTGACGCCGTCTTCGCCGCCGCCATTGACCGTTTCGATGAATGTCAACAAGGTCCCCGACCGCAGATTCGACCAAATTGGATCGCCGGATAAAGTGAGAGTTCCAGCCGCCGTGCCACCCCCCGCCACGTCCTCATCCTCGGTCCAATTCAATTGCCAGCCGCGCATGTCGACTTGGTCGCCGACGACCAGCAATTCGAACCAGTTGCCACCGTTGCCGAAAATCGTTCCGAAGAACGAATCCTTGCCGGCGCCATCATCTAGCCGCTGACCTGAACTGACGGCGTTGTACTCATTGAGAATCACATCCGCGGCTAGCAGCGGCCTGGCGTCGAGAGCGAGCATCAGCTGAGTCAACATGATGGTCCCGACGAACGTCAAATGTTTCTTACTCATATTGATTTGACCTTACTTTTCCCCACGCAAACTCGAAGTATTGTCCCGCAATGGCATTCCTGAATTCATTCGGTGCCAATTACCCAGCGTCGCCAACTGCCGCCATTGTATCCTAACGCTACGTACAAAAGCACTCCCGCGACGCGGAGTTTGGGGTAACCCGGCTGCGACCGCCCGAAGGCGGCGCCTTCCGGCTCGGGCAGAACCGCTGGCGTCCTGCGTCCCCGGCGCAAAGAAAACGCCGCTTGACGGCGGGTATCCCGCGCGTCAAGGCGGCGTGGTGGCGGGCCAGGTGGAGCTGGATGCCTAGCTGTAGGAGGCGTCCATGCCGAGTCGTAGTTTGAGCTCCTCGAACTGCTCGGCGTAGTCCTCGCATGACGAATGCACGTGCTCGGCTTCCGTGATGAAACGAAGTTCCTCGTCAAATTGGACGCCGTAAGCTCGGAGGATTCGTTCGTAGGCCTTTAGCTGCTCGCCGTAGACGATCAGTAATTTGTGTTCATCAAACTGAACTTCCTGGGGAAGCGAGGGATTCAGCACGGCGATGCCGGTGCAGCCATCATGGGTCAACAAGTCTTCGAATTCCCACAGTGTGCTGAGCAGCACGGGCATGTCCATGTGTTCGCGATAAAGGTCACGATGCCCACGACCGTCCCGCGCGTGGCTGGTCTCGAGGACGACATCGACGACGTTCCCAAGCGGCTCGAGCAGGTCAACAAACAGCTCAAATAGTTTTTCGTGGGAGGCGGCCGCCATGATCACGGGGAGGTCCGTGTTTGTCTCGGTGTCGTGATACGCGTCGTGGCGATAACCTTGTCGCGGGACGACTTTCAGATCGTACGATGGCCGGATGGCCTCGGTCAGCACGAAATCACCATACCGTTTGACGCCCAGGTGCGCCTCGAGCTCATCTTTCGACAATTGTTCAAAACTGCTGGTCGACGAGACGCTCTTGACATCTTCTTCCTGGAAGACGTTTTGAAAGAAGTTCTTCAGAAAGCCCATCGTGAACCTCAAGTACTACGTGGTGCGAGCCCAGAGAATCTGTGGGCAAAACCTGGTTGTTACTCAAAAGCTAGGACACGATCACAGCCCTGGTCACGGGCTCGTCGGGCAAGGTTCTGGGGGCAGAAGGGCGGCGACGAAATAATCCGTACAGTTGGCGAGATCGCATAGGTGCAAAAGTGCCGCCTCGGTATGGGTCATGACCAAGCGGCGTGATGAACGACTGAAGTCTAGCATTCGCTTCTTTGGCGTTTCCGAACCTCGCTTCATGACGACGAAGGCGAAGGTTCCCGGGGGAGTCCTTTCCGGTCCTTGACTCGATATACTCGTTGGTCCCGTCGACCCTCTGCCGATTGTGCCGGCTTCCGCTGGAATTTGGTTAAGTTGCTGATGCGTGCCCCGCCACAGATGCTGCTGGTTTTCCTTGCCCTCGGAACGCTTGCCGGGTGCGAATCGCGTCCCGACGCTTTGAACGCGGGACATCCAACGGCCCCGAAGGGGGCGGATTCAGACCGTGGAATCGCCGCGACCGCGGTGGAAGAAATGACGGTCTGGGAGACGATCTTGATGAGTGGTGAGCCGGTCGGCTACCAGTCGTTCACCTTCCGCAAGAGCGAAGAGGGACCCTATTTCGATGCCGTCGGGGAGTCTCGCCTGACGATCAAGCGGTTCGGTCAGACCGTGACGCAAACCATGCACCTGGCCAGTCGGGAGACAGGCGACGGTCAGGTCGTCCGGCTGGAATCCCGCGTCGAGTCGGGGACCAGCCAAACTCAGCTTGTTGCCCGGCGGGTCGGTCAGAGTCTGCGTTTCGAGCCGCAGTCCAGCCCGACGACGAAGCCGTGGTCGATCCCCTTGCCGCCCGTCTGCGGTGGTTTTTTTGCCGTGGAGTGGTCGCTCCGCCGAGACCCGATCGCGGCGGGACAGTCACGGGCGCTGCAGGCGGTCATCCCGGGTCTGAACCAGGTCGCCGAGATTCAGTTGTCGGCCGTCGCGTGGGAACCGACGGAGTTGCCGGCCGGTCCACAGAAACTGCTCCGGATGGAACAAACTCTCCTGTTGCCCGACAGCGACACCTCGAATCTGCACAGTGTCCTGTGGGTGACCGATCAAGGCGAGATTCTCAAGACCGAGCTGCCGGCGCTGGATCAGGTCAGTTATCGCGTTGCTCGGGACGAGGCCTTGGCCGTCCGGCGACCTCCCCGCTTCGACCTTGGTGATTTCTCGACGATTCGAGTCGCGACGCCGTTGGCCCACGCCCAAGCGGCCCGCCGAGCTCGTTACCGCGTGAGCATGCTGCGCGGCGATCCGAGCCGAGTTTTTCAGCAAACGCCGGGACAGCGTGTGCAACGGGTCGACGCACACACGGCGACACTCGACGTACGTGCCTTACGCGGCGATGCGTCGCTCCCCACGAACGCCAGCGGGCCGCAGGATGCCCCCCCCAAGGCGCGGGATCGTGAGCCCTCGGCGCTGATCGAGAGCAACGATCCGGAGGTCCGACAACTGGCAGCACAAATCGCGACGCGTGACAGCGCGCCGTGGTCCATTGCGATTTCGGCCGAGCGGCTTGTTTTCGAACAGCTAACCCAGAAGGATTTTTCCACCGCGATGGCGTCGGCGGCCGAGGTCGCCCGCCAGCGGCAAGGTGATTGCACGGAACATGCGGTCTTGACGGCGGCGATTTGCC
Organism: uncultured Planctomycetales bacterium; assembly: GCA_963826795.1. Lineage (GTDB taxonomy): Bacteria > Planctomycetota > Planctomycetia > Pirellulales > Pirellulaceae > CAWGYT01. The sequence goes on from CAWGYT010000007.1 coordinate 66,658, forward strand.
GGGCTCGCGGTGTTCCTGCGCGGGTCCTGATCGGCCTGGTTTATGTCGCTCAAGAACAGGGGTTCGCCTTTCATATGTGGAATGAGGTCTGGACGGGGGCCGGTTGGATCCCGATTGATTCCACTCTGGGACGCGGAGGGACCGGGGCCGCTCATCTGATCCTGGGACGGAGTAGCTTGGAAAGCGACCAGGGACTCAGTGCGCTGTTGCCCGTGCTGAACATCTTGGGTCAGCTGAAGATCGAGGTGCTGGATGCGGAGTGAGCCGCTGATCTCCGGCGTTCGGGCACTCCGCGAGCGGATCACAACTCGTTACAATGCGCGCCGATGCAGCGGAAATGCAGCGGAAGTGCACCACGGGACCGCACGGAAAGCCAATTCATGAAGATCTACACCAAACAGGGCGACGACGGCGGAACGGGACTGGTCGGGGGTCAGCGGGTCTCCAAGGATGACGCCCGAATCGAAGCCTACGGGACGTTAGACGAGTTGTCCGCCTCCCTCGGTTGGGCCCAATCGCTCAGCCGCGAAATGGCGATGGACGAGCTGATTCAGTCGATCCAAAACGACTTGTTTCTGATCGGGTCCCAACTGGCGACGCCCGACCCAAGCCAAAGTCCCGCGGGGGCCATCGATGCCGCGGACGTCGAGCGTCTGGAACGGGCCATCGACCACTGGGACGGGCCCTTGCCGCCGCTGCGGAATTTCATCCTTCCCGGAGGAACACCCGCCGCGGCCGCCCTGCACGTGACCCGCGTGGTCTGTCGCCGAGCGGAGCGGCGTGTCGTCACGCTGGCGGCGCACGCGGCGGTCGCCGCCCAGATCATTCCCTACTTGAATCGACTCAGCGATCTGCTGTTCGTGCTGGCCCGCAACGCCAATGCCAAGGCTCAGGTCAGCGATATTCTGTGGCAACCACGTCGCGCGCCCGATCCAAGTCAGACCGGGCCGGAATGAGACGGGACCAGAGAAGCAGGCAGCACGACGCAAGAATTTTCCGGTCGCGCTTCCTTGGGACCAACCCATCCAGTACCTTGGCAACTCGGGTGAGTATGTGCCTGACGAATTCACGCGAGCGGTCGGTCGTCGAGCCTCGGGCTCGGTCCGTCCCAGACGAAACGACGGGCGAGCGACTCGGTAAAGTTGAAAATCTTGGCGGGGAAAAAGCAATGATGACCAAACTCTCGGGGCGCATCCGGATTTTGGGGATGAGCCTGTTATCCTTTGGCGTGCTGGGGACCTCGGTATCCTGGGGCCAGGAAGACGCTGCGGCGGTCGCGACCAAGTCCGCCAATAACGCCTGGATGATGACATCGGCGGCGCTGGTCCTGTTTATGACGGCCCCTGGCCTGGCCATGTTCTACAGCGGGCTGGTGCGTCGCAAGAATGTCCTGGGCGTCATGATGCAGTGCCTGTTCCTGATGGGAACGATGACGACAATCTGGGGTATCTACGGGTATTCCCTGGCCTTCGGGGCCCAAGACACGAACCCCTGGATTGGAAATGGGGAGTTCTTCCTGCTGCACAAGGTCACGATGGTCGGCGGTGTAGCGCCGGGTGAGGAGCTGCCGGGGCTGACCTTCATGGTGTTTCAGGGCATGTTTTTCATTATCACGCCGGCCTTGATCTGCGGGGCGTTCGCCGAGCGAATGAAGTTCGCGTCGATGGTGGTTTTCTCGATCCTCTGGGGAACGCTTGTCTACTGCCCGCTCTGCCACTGGGTCTGGGCCAAGGGCGTGTTGGCCTATGGTGAGCCGAACGCAATTGCGGGTGGCGCTTTGGACTTTGCCGGAGGGACGGTCGTCCACATCAGCTCGGGCGTGTCGGCCTTGATCTGTGCCCTCTTGATTGGGCGTCGTTTGGGGTTTGGGACGGAGGACATGCGTCCGCACAACCTGACCTACACGGCTTTGGGCGCGGCGATGTTGTGGGTGGGATGGTTTGGCTTCAATGCGGGCAGCGCGGCAGCCGCCAATGACTTGGCGGCCAACGCGTTCGTCGTGACTCATTTTTCGGCGTCGGCCGGGGCGGTTGCCTGGGCGCTGATCGAATGGTTGACGCGGGGCAAGCCCAGCGTTTTGGGGACGGCATCGGGGGCCGTTGCTGGACTCGTCTGTATCACCCCCGCCTCGGGTTTCGTCCACCCCATGCCGGCCCTGGTGATCGGGGCCTCTGCCGGTGTCGTTTGTTACTTCGCCTGCAGCAGTCTCAAGGGGGCCCTGGGCTACGACGACGCGCTCGACGCGTTTGGTGTCCACGGGGTCGGCGGGACGCTGGGCGCGATCCTGACCGGGATCTTTGCGACCACCGATGTCAACCCCGCCGGGGCCCAGGGGCTGTTCTACGACCCGGCCCATGGAATGTCCTTGCTGATCGGCCAGATCGTGGCCACCCTGATTACTGCCGTCTACGCCGTCGTGGTGACCTTCGTGCTGCTGAAGATTCTCGACGTGACGCTGGGACTGAGGGTCAATCAGGAGGGGGAAATTCAGGGGCTGGACCTCTCCGAGCACGGCGAAGAGGGGTATATTTTCACCTAAATGCGCGAGGCGGGTAACCTAGTCCCTGGGCCGCGATCCCACCGGCAAGTTCCTTACCGTGTTGGGTCGAGGGCCGAGGGCGTCGCTGAGGAGTCGCGAGTATGAAGAAGATCGAAGCAGTGATCCGGCATTTTAAGCTGGAGGAAGTCAAGAATGCTTTGTCCGAGCAAGGCGTGCACGGCATGACGATTACGGAAGTACGCGGCTTCGGACGTCAGAAAGGGCATAAGGAGACGTATCGCGGAACCGAATATACGGTCGATTTCGTTCCCAAAGTGAAAATGGAGATCGTCTGTGGCGATGCCCAGGTCCAGACCACGCTGGATACGATCATGCGCGCCGCGCAGACCGGCCAGATCGGTGACGGAAAAATCTTCGTCACCTCCCTGGACACGATCCTCCGAATTCGTACCGGCGAGACGGACGAGGACGCTCTCTAGGCCGTTTCAACTCCCCGAGGCGGCGCGGGGGCGTAGAGGCGAGTTGGACGTCCCGCCTTGGAATCCAACGGGATGACGATTCGCGGATGCCAGTCGAGAAACCGATCAGTCGTGTTCGACCCAACGTGCTCAAGACCAAGCAGTGGTTGGTCGAGGGTCGCGCGAAGCTTCTCAAGCAGCATGTGGAGGGATCCCCGGGGATTCAGGTTTGCGCCCGGTTGACCGACCTTTTGGATTCGGTGGTCTTGGAGATCTTCGAATCGGCGCTGGCCGATTGTGGTCGACCGTTGCCAGAAATCCGCTCCAAGATTTCCCTGGTTGCCAACGGCGGTTATGGTCGCCGCGAGATGGCACCCTATTCCGACGTCGACCTGATGCTACTGCATGCACAGGGTGCGCTTCCTCAGATCGCCCCGTTCGCTCAGCGATTGGTGCAAGATCTCTCGGACGTCGGCATCGATTTGGGGTTCAGCTTGCGGACGGTTCGGCAAACCCAGCAAATGAGCGCTCGGGACCCGATTATTTACTCGTCACTGGTCGATTCACGATTCCTGGGAGGGAGCGTCCGGCTTTACACGCGATTCATTCATGCGTTCGCGCGACTTGCGCGACGGCGGTCGCAGGCCCTCGTCGTCGGCGTCGAACAAGCACGTCGCGAGGAACGTTCGAAGTATGGCGAAACGGTCTATTTGCTCGAACCCAACGTGAAGCGGTCGCGGGGCGGGCTACGCGATTTGCAACTGATCCGCTGGATCGGTTACGCCCGTTATGGCCAGCGAGATCCCAAGCACCTGGAGGGCGTCGGTCTGCTGAGTCCGTCCGACTATCGGAGTCTCCGCAAGGCGCAAGAATTCTTGCTTCGTTTGCGAAACGAGCTGCATTTTCATGCGCAATCCGCCTGCGATGTGCTGTACCGAGGCGACCAAGTCCGTTTGGCCGAGACGTTTGGATACACCGGGCGGGATGGCATGCGTCCCGTCGAGCAATTCATGCAGGACTACTTTTATCACACGTCGATGGTTCGGCAGGTGGTCGGACATTTCGTGGGAGGGGCTCGCTGGCGCTATCCGCGCGTGCGAAGAATCATCGGTCTGCTTGGCAGTCACCGAGTCGGCCGCGACTTCCTGGCCGGGCCGACCTACATCTCGGCAACGCAACAGGGTCTGGCCAAAGTCCGTTCGAGCCTGGCCCATGTCCTGCAGCTGATGGAGTTGACCAGCCGCTATGGCTGTCGAATCGACCACCCGACCTGGACCGCCATCCGGGACGCCATGATGTCCCACGCCGACCTGCAGGTGGATCGCGATGCCGCCGGGCGATTTCTGTCGTTCCTATCCCAACCCAATCAACTCGGACGTATGCTGCGTCGACTCCATGAACTGCGAGTACTCGGCAAGCTCGTTCCGGGGTTCGAACATGCCCGCTGTTTGCTGCAGTTTAACGAGTATCACAAGTACACGGTCGACGAGCATTCCATCCAGGCGGTCGAACGGGCGACGGAATTCTTGCAAAGCGATTCCGTGTTGGGTCAGGCCTATCGCGATATCAAGCAAAAGCCGCTGCTTCACCTGGCGCTGCTGGTCCACGATCTCGGCAAGGGCTATCCGGAGGATCACAGTGAGGTCGGCGCACGGATCGCGCCGCGCGTGGCGGAATGCCTGTTTCTCAATGAACGCGATACGGAAACCTTGCGGTTTCTCGTCCACCGCCATCTGATGCTTTCACACCTGGCCTTTCGCCGCGATACGAGTGATGAGTCGCTCGTCGTCGAACAGGCCGCCGAGATCGGTTCGCCGGCGGTCCTGAGGATGTTATTCGTGCTGACCTGCGCCGACCTGGCGGCGGTGGGACCGGGGGTCTTTAGCCAATGGAAGCAAGAAGTCCTGACCGAGCTTTACGCGCGCATGATGGATCATCTGAGCGGCGGCGTGTCGCCTTCGACGCCCGCCCGACTTGCCGCGCGCCGCCTCGAGTTGCTTCAGGACCCTCGCATCGCGGTTGACAGCCGCTGGTTTCAGCAACAGATCGCGGCGCTGCCGCCCGCCTATCTCGAAGGGCCGACCCAGGAAACGATCCTGGAAGATCTTGAGCGGTTGCGGACGCTGCCCCGAGACGAGGCAATCGCTTGGGCTCGTTTCATGCCCGAGCGAGAGGCCGTGGAATACTCAGTCGGCGTCTACGAAACCCAGGTTTCCGGCATCTTTCACCGCCTGACGGGAGCCTTGACCGGACAGGGCCTCGAAATCCTCTCCGCCGAAATCCACTCGCTCGCCGACCAACTGTGCCTGGACCGGTTCTACGTCCAAGACAACGATTACCGGGGCGAGCCACCGCGCGAGCGATTTGAGCGCGTCATCGCGGCACTCGTCAAGTCCATGTGTTATGACCCCCATCCGGCGCCGACATTTCGACGTACGTGGCAGGATCGTCACCTCGCCCGTTGGCAGTCACTGACCGACCTGCCCGCCAAGGTGCGGATCGACAATACGACGTCGGAGGCCTGCACGATCCTCGACGTTTTTGCTCACGACCGTCCTGGTTTACTGTACACGATCGCACGCACGCTCTACGACCTGGGACTGTCGGTCGCCACCGCTCGGATTGGCACCTACCTGGACCAGGTCGTCGATGTGTTCTACGTCACCGACGAGGACGGCAACAAACTGGAGGCGGAGGATCGGATCGAAGATGTCCGCCGGACGCTCCTGGCCGCGATCGAAGCCGCCGAATCGGCCTCGGAACCCGAATCGGCACGTCGCACCGGCCCTCCGCCCACCGGCCCTCCGCCCACCGGCCCTCCGCCCACCGGCCCTCCGCCCACCGGCCCTCCGCCCACCGGCGGGCGATAAACTCCCCGCGACAAGCTGGCCCTTCGATGAGCGAGCCCAGCGTTGAGCGAACTCAGGCGTTCAGCGGAACCGTCGGCGAATCGGCGACGTTCACCCAGACGTGAACGTGCGGGGAACCTCGAAAATGCCAAACGAACGAGGGACCTTCCAGACGCCAGTTGTCCCAGACGCGATCGTTGCCGATATCGTTGTCGGTAAAGAACGCCAGATGACATGCCTCGAGCCCACCCTGCGCCTTCAGGCAGGCCAGCACCTCGTCCTGGTCGCACTGGCGATACGGCTCAATCAGTTTCTGCAGGACTTGTTGCACGGCCGCACGTTGATCGGCGCTCAATTCCGTGAGAGGCACTCCCATGAAATCGCCCTCGGCACCTCGAAAACCAACGTTTTGCTCTCGCGGCGTTTGGGGGACCTCGGCGAGCTTCCGCTGTCGACCATCGAGCATCTCGTAGACCCGATTGGCAGCCAACGCCTGTTCCCAGAAGACATTGTCGTCATGGTTCGGGCCTTCGTTGAATTCTCCATGGGGATCGTGACCGTAGAAAATCGGTCCCCCGAAGGCGACATGGTCGGTCGTATTTCCATCACAGCGCAGCGTCATGTGCCGTCCGGTCAGTACGAACTCAAACTGATCGCTCCCAGGCTGACCGAAGATCGCGATCGCTTGGCTTTCCCCGAATCCGCCCGCGTCGTCCTGCAACTGCTTGTAGATCTTCGCGTGCCACTCGGGCCGGACGATCCCTTCAAAGATATCGCGGACCATCTGCCGCTGGTCACTCGTGAAGAAGTCGCTGTTCACGATCGGATCCGTAATCTGCCAGTTGTTCGAAATCCGAGTCCGCAGCAGCCCGCGTTTTTCGTCTTGATAATCCCAGGCGAAGCAGACCGCTTTTTTCTGGTCGTCGCTGAGCGAACTGTAGAGCAGCTGTACGACCGTCTCGGACGGCTTCTTGGCCGCCACTTCGGCCGCACCAACCCAGCGTGGCAAGCCGCCGGTGATCAGACCCGCCGCCGCGCCCGCGGCAGCCGTGGACTTGAGGAAGGTCCGTCGGTCCAAGGCAAGTTCACGTGTTTCGCAATCGGGGCACACACGACGCTTGTTATCCATCAGGTTTCCTCCTCGAGACAGGTTGTTTACACCGGCGACGAATCCCCCCAAGGGATCTCACATTCGCCTTCCCATTAGAGTCGACGACCGGTGCCGATGCAATCAGCGGCGATTCTGCGCACCGCCCGCGCGATTCAGCGGGGCTGACAGCGGGGACACCAGAACGTGGCACGCTGGGCCTGAACGAATCGCTCGACCGGCTGCAGCCGACAGCGGGGACAGGGCTGGCCCGCACGGGCGTAGACGCGATGATGATTCTGATACGTGCCGGGTCGGTTCAGGGCGTTGCGGTACGTTCCGTCACCCAATGTCGAACCCTCATAACGAACGGCATCAAGTAAGACGTGTCGAATCGCCTCCTGTAGTCGCTGCCACTCGGACCGTGTCAACCGATGGCACCGTTTGCGAGGGTGGATCCGTGCGACATGAAGCACTTCCGAGGCGTACAGGTTACCGATTCCCGCGATCGAACGCTGGTCCAGCAAGGCGACTTTCACCTCGCGCCGGCTCGTTCGAAGCCGATCTCTTAATTGTCCTTGTCCCAGCTGCAAGGCGTCGGGTCCGACACGATCGGGTCCATAACGATCGGCGAACTCGCAGGCCGACAGCAGCTGCACCGTGCCCAGGCCGCGCCGATCCCAGAACCAAAGCCAGGGGACGGAGACTCCCGACAAACCCCAGCCGACCCGCAGATGCGTCTCGTCCGGAGGATTCGCCAGCAGGACCAGCCCCGTCATCCGCGGCTCAATCACAAGAATTTGTTCGCCTTCCAGACGAAACAGGAGTCGTTTGCCGAGCCGATCGACGCCTTGAATCGTCCGACCTGGCAGTCGTCGCGACAGCACGCGGCGCGAGGGACGCACCGTGATGGGCTTCAAGTGGCAGGAGGGAAACTGGAGGGCGTCGATCCTTCCGCCAACGACGGGAAAGACACCGCGCCGCATCGTCTCCACTTCGGGCAATTCGGGCATAGGATGACGCGAACTCGGGGAGCGGCGGTTGGCACGGATCGGCCCCCCGCACGCACTCGGGGGATTCCCGTGGATCGGTGTTTAACCAGGTCCATGATAGGCATCGGCGCCGCCGAAACCCACCCGGGTCCAACCCCGGCTGCGGGAACGGTCGCCAGGTCGCATCGCGACTCCCCGCGGTCGCCCGTGGTCAATTGCGAAGTGTCTTGCTACGATGGAAACCATGAGCACGAAAGCCATTTCGACGGCCACCAGTCAGGTTCCCGACCCGCAGGGACGGTTCGGTGATTTCGGAGGACGTTTTGTCCCTGAAACACTGACCGCCGCTCTCGATCAATTGTGCGAGGAATACGACCGAGCACGACAGGATCCCAGTTTCCAAGCCGAGCTTGACGTCCTGCTGCGCGACTACGTCGGCCGCCCCTCGCCGTTGTATTTCGCCGAGCGACTCACCAAACGCTGCGGCGGGGCACAGATCTGGCTCAAACGTGAGGACGTGAATCACACGGGCGCGCACAAGATCAACAACACCCTTGGTCAGACGCTCCTCACGCTCAGAATGGGCAAGACGCGCGTCATCGCGGAAACCGGCGCCGGACAGCATGGAGTCGCCACCGCGACAGCCTGTGCCCGATTTGGGCTACCGTGCGTGGTCTACATGGGCGAAGAAGACATTCGCCGACAGGCCCCGAATGTCTTTAGTATGAAGCTGTTGGGCGCCGAAGTGCGGCCGGTGACGAGCGGATCTCGGACCTTGCGGGATGCGATCAACGAGGCGATGCGGGATTGGATGTCGAGCGTTTCTTCGACGCACTACATTCTGGGTTCGGTCGTTGGCCCCCACCCTTTTCCTCGGATTGTCCGCGACTTTCAATCCGTCATCGGACGCGAGGCACGGCAGCAATGTCTCAGCCGCCTCGGTCGACTGCCCGACACCGTGCTGGCATGCGTCGGGGGCGGCAGTAACGCCGCCGGGATGTTCTATCCGTTCGTGGATGACGCCAGCGTCGAGCTTGTCGGCGTCGAGGCCGGTGGGCGGGGAAACCGTCCCGGCGAGCACGCCTCGCCGCTCACCCATGGGGCACCGGGTGTCCTCCATGGCAGTTACAGTTACGTGATGCAAGACGACGACGGGCAGACCTGCGATGTCCATTCCATTTCGGCCGGACTTGACTACCCCGGTGTTGGGCCTGAACACAGCTACTGGAAGGCAACCGGACGTGTCGACTACGTCTCGTGCCAGGACGGCGACGCGATGCAGGCTTTCGATATCTTGGCGCGAACCGAAGGCATCCTGCCGGCCCTGGAGACGTCTCACGCCATTGCGCACGCGATGCACGTGGCCCGTCAGCGCCCTCGTGACCACGTCCTGGTCGTCTGCCTCTCGGGACGCGGCGACAAAGATGCCGCCGAAATCGCTCGCATGCGTGGCGAGGCCTTTGACAAGTCGTGACCCGCGGCCTGCGCCTGCCCGTTGAATCTCCGACACTGGTGCAACCTGCTATGTCCGCAATCGATCGCCTCTTTGAGGACCTGCGCGCCGCCAAGCAGAAGGCCTTCATGCCCTTCGTCACCGCCGGCGACCCCGACCTGGATTTCACACGGAAGATGATCCAGCGGTTCGCCGATCACGGCTGCCACCTTTGTGAGATCGGTATTCCTTACAGCGATCCGATCGCCGACGGCCCCGTCATCCAGGCCTCGTACACACGCGCCCTCAAACAACACATCAAGGTCCACGACATCCTGACGATGACGCGCGGTCTCGCCGGGGAAACGGACATGCCTCTGGTCAGCATGGTCAGCTACGCGATCGTTTACCGCCACGGACTGGAACGTTATGTCGTCGAGGCCAAGCAAGCCGGACTGGCCGGGTTGATCGTCCCCGACCTCCTGACGGAAGAGGCGGGGGCACTGGCGTCGCTTTGCCAAACCCATGATCTGAGCCTGATCCAGCTGGTGACCCCCACGACGTCTCGCGACCGAGCCTTGCGGATTGCGAGTTCCTCCACGGGCTTTCTGTATTACGTTTCGGTGACCGGCATCACCGGCGAGCGGCAAGAGTTACCCCCCGAGGTCGTCGACCAAGTGGGCTGGCTGCGAGAACAAACCCCCCTCCCGATCTGCATCGGCTTTGGAATCAGCAAGCCCGAACACGTCCGAACGCTGGCTCCGGTCGCCGACGGCCTGATCGTCGGCTCGGCGCTGGTCCGACATCTCGCCCGATTGGACCGAGAACCGGCCGAGGTCGTCTTGTCCGACATCGGAATCCTGGTCGACTCTTTGCTGGCCGCGCTCAATTCCTGAGCCTGCTGGCCGCGCTCAATTCCTGAGCCTGCTGGCCGCCGCGCGTTCAAGTCCTGCGACGGATCTTCCCGGCAGCCGTCTTCGCTCAAGCCGCCTTCGCTCAGACATTGGCGGCCACTCGGCGCACGCGGCCGATCAGCCGACTCGCGGGTGCTGGCACAAACCCAGACACCACAAACCCAGACACCGAGCTTGACCTGCGGGAAAGATCGGAATTAAAGTTAAAGGTGGCTGGTATCTCGTCTTCACGCAGCTTGTTCGTTGAAAACCTGAACTAGGTTTGCCACGTCGGCACGATTTCGCCCGTTCGTGCTGTCGCGACCATCGAGTATCGCGGTTGGCAGCCACTTCGCTGAACTTTCGATCAGAGGAGTCTCCCCTATGCGTGCGACAAATCCCTCGGTGCTGCGCCGATATTTTGCAGGAATCGCCGAGCAAACCTTCCAAACTCAGCTGGGAGTCGTCGACCCGGCCCTGACGGACTACATTTCCGACCTCCTGGTGCGTTTCGTCCGCTCGGAAGCCATCTTTCGAATTCGCAACCTCGCCGGACGGCCGATCCGGGAGGTCGCCGAAATGGTCCTGGAGGCCCAGCAGCGCGTCGGGCTCGCCCAGCGGGAAATCCACCAGCATATCGGCGATTACACCCTGTTTTGGACGGGCGTTTACCCCGAGGCGGTGCGACGGGGATCCACCGGCTCGCCGCACGATCCCCTGGTGGACTACCAGGTCGAAGGCAAGCGCGCGTACTGGATCGCCAGCACGATCGAAACGGACGAACCCGAGGAAGCATCCGGCCATGTGCTGGAGCGACTGAGCCAGCAATTTGAGCTGTGCGCCTACGGCCTGCGGGAAGTTCGCCGTGCCTGGGAAGGGCGCGAAGGAGAAGGTCCCCCCCACACGTTCCTGATCTGCTGACGCGGTCCCGCAGGGTTTCCGCCTGAGCGGGAATTCGGCCCGGGCGGGGCTGGGTTAACTGACCAGCCCTTTCGTGACCAGCATGAAGACATCCTCGAGCGTCGGATCCTTCTCCGCAAAACTCCGGACCGACGCGCCGGCGGCGACCAGCTGCTGAAGCACCTCCTGCAGGCCTCGATCGTCCGTTTCAAGCTCGACCGTGACCTGCCGCGCGTCGACATCGACATCTCGAAAGAAGGGCGAACTACGCAGCACGGAGAGCCCGACGTCGGCCGGACCATTGAATCGCACCTGGACGATCCGGTTTCCGCGAATTCGCCGGTAGACGTCGTCGATCGGGCCGTGCATCAGCAATTGTCCGCGTTCGATGATTCCGATCGAAGTGCAACAGTCGGCCAGCTCGCTCAAAATGTGGCTCGAAATCAGGATCGTTTTTCCCATCCGCCGCAGCTCTTTCAAGAGCACCTTCATTTCCAAGCGGGGCGCGCGGATCGAGTCCGCTGGCGGGCTCGTCCAAAATCAAGACGGGCGGGTCGTGGACCAGCGTCTTGGCGAGGCAAAGCCGTTGTTTCATCCCGCGGGAAAGTCCATTCACGTAGTCATCCCGCTTGTGGGTCAGGTCCAAGAGCTCCAGGACATCGCCGATGACTTGTCGCCGTCGCGCATGCTTGATGCCGTAGGCTACGGCGAAGAAATCCAGGAACTCCCAAACCTTCATGCCGTCGTAGACACCAAAGGTGTCAGGCATGTACCCAATGCTGCGCCGAACATCCATCGGATCCGTCGTGACTCGATGGCCGTTGACAACTCCCTCGCCCCGGCTGGGCTTGAGCAGCGTCGTGAGGAAACGAATCGTCGTGCTCTTGCCGGCCCCGTTCGGTCCAATGAATCCAAACATCTCGCCCGAGTCGATCTTGAGATTCAACTGCTGAACCGCGGTGAACTCCCCGTAGTCCTTGCCGAAATCAATCAGTTCGATCATCAGTTGCCTCAGGTCGGAAGTCGGTCGGAGCGTTCGTGTCGGACAAGGGGGGCGGCAGTGAATTGAACGCGAGGTTACAAACCCAAACGGTACGGAACAGGCGTTGGCTGGCGGCCGGCTGGACCGCGAGGCCCGGAAATTCCGATTCGGTCCAGGCCACGAGCCGCGAGTCGCCCTCGTTCAAGCGTTCTGGCTGGACCGCCAATTCCAGAAAGGGTTTTAAGTCCAGCGCTTCGCCCGCGCGACCCGGCAGCTCCCCAAAATCCGGCCAGAGGGTGTTCACGTCGTCGTCCGTGATCTGCCGAAATTGAATTCGCAGGACGGCACCCGATTTGAGCAGGCCGACGCGGGCAAATTCGAGTTTTCGATTGCGTCGTCGTAAAACGCCAACGTCCCGCAGATCAAACTCCGTTTCGTTACTCAATTCGTACAGACCACGGGCCTTCTCCAGGCAGCGGATCGGTCCGGTCAATTCCCGCATTTGCTCACTGTGGACCATCCCGGTTGTGTTGGAACTGACCGACAAGCCCGTCAGCATCACACGGGCGGCGCGCTTGTCAGGCCGCAGCAGCGACGCGGTGCGGCCTGATTGACGCTGTCGCTCGAGCGTCGCGCCGGTCGGAAACGGGACGGCCAGAGCCGACGCGTCGTCGAACGACAGCTCGTACTGCGTCGAGAGTGACGTGTAGAGGCCGAGATAACGTGTGACGTGAGCCCGGCGGTAATCCGACTGGGTTTCGACGACGGCAATTTCCGTGCGACTACGGGCGAAACCGATGTCCAGCTGGGCCAGCCGCACGACGGCCAGCGTCCCGATCAAGGCGATCAGCGGGACCGCCGCCCAGGCCCATTCAACTCGCCCCAGGGCCCGAAAGATGGTCCAGTTGGCCGGGACCAGGACGAACAGGTAGAGTCCCAGCGACCACAAGATCAGCGACCGCTCGGGCACCACGATTCCGGCGGACACCAGCAGGGCGCGACGGGCCAGTTCGCCGCAATCACTGAAATCGTTCCAACCGGCCACGCCGGCGTTCGCATCGCAACGATACCCGTCGGCATCGAGCACGAGCCGACTCGTATTGAATCCCGACGTGGTTCGACCTGCAAAGGCCGCATCTCTCGAAAAATATCTCAGACGACTCGTCAGAAAGGCCTCGTTAATCCCTCGTCCCGAGCCCAGCGCCTCCGCGGTGTACAGATTTGGCAATTGCTCGTCCAGTACTCCGCCGAAGTCCTCGTCCGCTTGCTGCGGAAGACGTCTCAATTGGCTTTCGACTTCCGTGATCCAGTGAGTTGTGAGCCCCGACTCAAGCTCGTAGTTAAATGTCCGGGGGGGTCGTCGCAGCAGGACGGCGTTGAAAAAGTTATCGAACCGGCGCCAATTCGCAAAGTCACGGGATGCCAGATTGAAGGCCGTCGCGGCAACCCGCCCGCGTCCCACGCGCCGTTCCGCCACCAGCTCGGCCGCCCCGGGCACGAACTGAGCCTCTTCGCGAAGGGCCAGTGTCAGCACCGGAATTGGCACGGATTCGTTCCAGGGGAATTCCGGCTGGATGCGGGAATTCCGCGAATCGATCGACCAGAACTGGTTGATGACGCTCACCTCGTCAGCGGTGAGCGAACGCGTGCTTTCCGCGTCGGCCGGCAGATAATCTCCCAGAAAGCTTCCGCGGAGCAAATCCAACGTGTTGGGGCCACTCACGATCAGCTGGCCGCCCCAATGCAGCCAGTCAAGCAACGATCGCTGCTGATCCGGACTCAACAGCGCCGGATCGTAGTCATCCCACAGGACATAGGAAATGCCGGTCCACAGCAGAGGCCAAGACGGCAACAGGGCCGGGCCAGCGGGAGACGGAAACACGGTGGCGTAGTCGCTCGGAAACTCCCCCAGCGATAGTTCGTCATTGGGGGGACGAATCGACTCGAGGGTTTTGAGGAAATTGTAGGCCTCGGGGCGGTGCGCAAGACGACGAAGAAATTCTGGAACGCGCGCAGCCGATTCGCGACCTGAGCACCGCTGAATCGCGCCGCGCCTCCGTAGCCGGTCTGGAGGTCGCTGTACAGCCAGATCTGCTTTTGTCGCCCCGCCGCATGGGGCACCAAGCAGGTCAATTCGAACGACTTGCCCTGCCCTTTCGGCAACGCGACCGGCCGTCGACTGGTGACTTCGTAGGGTGAATTGGAGAGCCGCACCGGAACGCGGTCTCGATCGCCGCTAAAGCAACCGAGTTCGCCGTAGAAATCCGCCTTATTCGACTTCAGTTCCTGTCTCAGGCCGAGCCAATGCCCGGGCTTGATGCCGTACGCGGCGAGATCCGCGTCGGTCGGCAGCACTTGCAACTCGGCCGATTCGAAATCCGCTTGCCGTGCTTCCTCCTCCTCCGCCCCGCCCTCGGTCGCGTCGGGACGACAGCCGCCGCAGCCCGGGACGCTGATCAGTGCGACGGCGAGAACCGCCCAGGAGGCAATGAATCCGGGGGTCAGGGCGCGGTGCGCAACATGATCGGCGCCAACCGCCCTGCCCGTCCTGCGTCTCCGAGTTTGCCAGCTGCTTGTCACGAGTGTTCCGTCAATCTCGATTCGCGGAGCGGCGTCGAGGCATGCTCGCCGCAAAAAAAAGCGGGGACCGCCAAGCGTTGAGTTGCCGCGGGACCCCTTACCCGAGTTATAGAGAACGGGACGGTCGGCGCGAAGCATCGGCGAGTTCGGCCCCGCGACGCGTTGAGGCAGGACTCGCGGAGAACTCGCTTAGGCCGGCTCGAGAATCCGCAATGTCACGCCCTTGACCAATTCGCTTACCCGCGCCCGGTAATCCCGCATGTGTGGCGCCACCAAGTGCGCCTCCAGCGACGCGACGGATGCCCATTTCTCGAGGACCGTCACGACCTCCGTTCGCGGCTCGGGTTGCAGCGTGAGGTGGGTCGGGAGATCGACCAGCGGGCCGTACTCCAGGCACCCTGCTTCCTGCCGCACCAACGGGACGAGGGATCGGAAGTGATCGAGAAACTCGGCGCGAGTCCCCGGGTGAAGCTCGATTGTCGCAATCACGCAAATCACGGCAGCTCCTTCGGTCGACGTCTCGGGTCGACTTTCCGGGTCGAGTCCCTGCTTCGGCAGGTTCAACCGGTCCGCTGTTCAGTCAACTCGATCGCCTTAAGCAGTCCGTGCGCCTTGTTCATGGTTTCCTGGTATTCATTGGCGGGCACGCTGTCGGCAACGATTCCGGCTCCGGCCTGGACGTAGGCAATCCCGCCTTGAAACACGATGGTTCGCAATGCAATGCAGGTGTCCATGTTGCCGTGATAATCCAAGTAGCCCACGGCTCCCGCGTACGGCCCGCGGCGATGTGGCTCGAGTTCGTCGATGATTTCCATCGCCCGCACCTTGGGAGCCCCCGAGACGGTTCCCGCCGGAACACACGCTCGGAGCGCGTCGAAGGCGTCCTTACCCGGCGCCAATTCCCCCGTCACGTTGGAGGTGATGTGCATCACGTGGCTGTAGCGTTCGATCGTCATGACGTCACTCAGTTGGACCGAGCCATAGCGAGCCACGCGACCGACGTCGTTTCGACCCAAATCGACCAGCATCACGTGCTCGGCAATCTCCTTGGGATCGCTCAGCAACTCCTCGGCCAGCCGTCGATCTTCGGCGTCATCGCCCCCGCGCGGACGGGTGCCCGCCAGCGGGCGGACCGTCACTCGACCATGCATCACGCGGCACATGATTTCGGGCGAACTGCCAACGAGCGTCACGTCCGGCGTGCGGAGAAAAAACATGAATGGGCTCGGATTGATCACGCGCAGCGTGCGGTAGACATCAAACGGGTCCGATTTGACGGCAATCTTCATCCGCTGGCTGATCACGACCTGGAAGATGTCGCCCGCGCGAATGTATTCCACGCACTTCCGTACCGCCCGTTCGAAAGCCTCACGCGGAAAATTGGACTCGGGAGCCAAGTGCGAGCGGCCTCCAGGATCGATGTCGTGCAGCCCGAGGCCGGACCGAGGCGTCGCCAACTGCGCCACCAGCCCATCCAATCGCTCGATGGCGGATTCATAAAGAGCCTGCATGTTGCGGCTCGAATCGACGCGGACCAGCACCACCACCAGCATCGTCTTCGTGACGTTGTCGAAGACCACCAACCGGTCGTAAAACGCGAAACACAGGTCGGGAAGCTGGCGATCGTCGGCGGGCGGGTTCGGAAGATGCTCCGTGTAGCGTACCACGTCGTAGCCCGCGTAACCGATCGCTCCGCCAACGAAGGGCTGCGTCTCAAGTTCGGGCAACGGGGCCACTCGAATCGTCCCCAGTCGCCGACGCAGCTCGTTCAATGGATCGTCGGTCTGATAGGTCTCGCGGCCCGCCGCGGTGGTGACAGTCACTTCCTGCCGCACCGCCGAGAGCTCTAAGAACGGGTTAACGGCCAGGAAGCTATATCGACCCACTTTTTCGCCGCCGATGACGCTCTCGAACAGGCAAGCACTCCCGCCCGAGTCGAGGCGATGAAACGCCGAAACCGGCGTCAGCGAATCGCACAGCAGTCGGCGGCAGACGGGGATCCATTCGAAGTCCCGTGCCAGCTTGGCAAATGTTTCAAAATCAGGCGAATGAGTCATCGCGACAGCTTAGCAGTCGGCGCACACCCAACAACGTCCGATTCACACGAGAATCGAAGCGACGCGGTTTGACGGGACCCGTCCACCGCCGCCGATCAACCTTGACAGCGTGGGGCCCGCTGATAGAATCCCTGAGACGTTGTAAGTCTCGCAATCGCATAATGTTGCACCATCTATATCACGGCGAGTCCACGGCCACGGAGCGGGGATCCGGGGAGCAATCCGTGGCGCTTCCCCCGCCAGCTTGTCCTGAACGTGATCCGGCGGGAGCGCGACTCCCGGGCGAAAACCTGCCGGGCGACAGAGGACTTTGAGGTGGTGATTTTGGTCCAGAGCTAGGGCATCAGGCAGCAGCCTTCGAAGCGGAAGAGGCCAGAGGACAAACGATGAAGTGTCAACACTGCGAAAAACCGGCAACGTTCCACATTACTGAACTGACCGGGCCGGAAGTGGAAGAGTTGCATCTTTGCGAGGACCACGCCCGGCAGTACTTGAGTCCGGCAGAGACGGAGCCCGTCGATGTTCCGGCGACATTGTCCGAGACGCTCACCAAGCAGCTGAAGATCGGCCAGACCGCCGAGGAACTCGCTCGCCTGGATCAACGCTCCTGCCCGATCTGTGGAATTACGTTTTACGAGTTTCGTAACGAAGGTCGGCTCGGCTGCCCGCACGACTACGTCTGCTTCCATGCCGAACTCGAACCGCTCATCATCAACATTCACGGCGCCACGAAGCATCTCGGCAAGCATCCGCGGCGGACCGTCGGCGATTCGGACTGGCAGACCAACCTGATTCGGCTGCGCCGTGAGCTGCAAGAGGCGATTGGAGACGAGCACTACGAACAGGCATCAAAATTGAGGGACGAGATACGTAGGATTGAAGAAATGGTGGCGAGCGGAAAAAGGCCCTAGTGCTGTGTCACAGCTAAGATTTCGGGACCGCGAGGCTTCCGGTTCGGCGCTTCATTGATACGGCTTGGACAGGATTGCTGGCATGGACTTGGATTGGACCATTCATCGACTCGCAGCCCAATGTGGCGAATGGCTCCGCGGCTCCGGCCCGGAGTCCGACATCGTAATCAGTAGTCGGATTCGCCTGGCCCGCAACCTGGCTGATTTTCCTTTCGTCCGGCGCTGCACCGATCAGGATCGGGTCGCCATCGACCGCGCGATGCGAGACAAACTGAATCGCTGCGAGAAATTCGCCAGCTTGATTTTTCTGAACGTCGCCGAGATGGAATTGGTCGATCGACAATTCCTGGTCGAACGGCAGCTGATCAGTCGCGAGCTGGCGGAGAGCAAAGGAGCTCGTTCCGTGGCGATCGACCCCCATGAACAGTTCAGCTTGATGGTCAACGAAGAAGACCACTTGCGGATTCAGCTAATGAAGAGCGGCTTGGACTTGGAAAGCGCCTGGCAACAGATCAACGAGCTGGACGATCTGATCGAGTCACAACTGAATTACGCATTTCACGAACGACTTGGCTATTTGACGGCTTGTCCGACCAACGTCGGCACGGGGATGCGCGTGAGTGTGATGTTGCATCTGCCCGCGCTGGTGATTACGCGGCAAATCGACAAGGTCTTCAGTAGCCTCCAAAAGATCAGCCTCGCCGTCCGCGGACTTTACGGGGAAGGGTCCCAGGCGATGGGTGACTTTTACCAGATCAGCAATCAAATCACGCTCGGCCGCAGCGAGGAAGATCTGCTGCGCCAGGTCGGCGACGTCGTGCCCGTGTTAATCGACTATGAGCGACGAGCGCGGGAGTACCTTGTGCGAGAGAGCCAACAGGATTTGCATGACCGAGTCAGCCGGGCGTATGGCATCTTATGCAGCGCTCAAACCATCAGCAGTGAAGAGACAATGCACTTGCTATCGAGCGTTCGAATGGGTGTCAATCTGGGATTGATTCGCAACGTCGAGATTCCCACCGTCAATCAGCTTTTCATTCAGACACAACCAGCCCACCTCCAGAAAATCCGCGGCGTGGAACTCGGGACTGCCGACCGCAATATCGAGCGTGCGTTGTATCTTCAGCGGCATCTCAGCAAAAAAGCCTCGAACGAACCAGAGAACTGACTCACCGCTTCGCGGCACGCCGTTCACGACTCACTCTGGTTCCCCCCGTTTACATCCCGCCGATCGGCAATTTGCGACGCAGGTGAGGAATCACCGTCTCTGGTACGAAGCTGCTCAAACGATCGTCGTCGGCCAACGGCGCGATCTGCTTGATCAGCGAACTTGAGACGTGAGCCAGGCGTTGATCGGCCATCAGGAAAACGGTCTCAATTCCGGAGTCCAGCTCGCGATTGGCAAGCATCATTGTGAACTCGGCGGCAATGTCGGTCAGCGGCCGAATCCCTCGTACCATGACGCGAGCATGACATTCGCGCACGAATGTCACCGCCAACCCGCTGAAAGGTCGGACTTCGACATTGGGCAGGTAATTCGTCACCTCCCGGACAAGCTGCACGCGTTCCTCCGGCGTGAACAGCGACGCCTTTTCGACGTTCACGCCGATTCCCACGATCAAGCGATCAAACAGCAGGCAACTTCGCTCGATCACATTCAGGTGTCCCAGCGTGATCGGATCGAAGGACCCGGTATAGACGGCGATACGCGTGGATTCGGACGTCATCGTGACCTCATTCTGGGTGATGTGTCAGGCAGCCGATCCGTCCCGCGTCCAGGACGCTGTGCCCACGGATCAGGTTGAGTTTCCCTGGACGACCCTCAGGGCGTCAAGCAGCCGCTCGAGGTCTTCCGAGTCATTGTATCCATGCGGGCTGATTCGGATCCCTCCACCACGACAGCTCAAGGCCACCCCCGCCGCCGCACACACTTGCCGCGCCTGATCCGGTTCGCAGCCGGGCCATCGGAACGTGACAATCCCGGAGCGACAAGTGGGCGTTCGCTCGTAGAGCAACTCCGCACCTCGCGCACGAAGCCGCTCGCACGCCTGGTCGGCCAGCTCAAGCACGCGGTCGGCGAGGACCATGGAGCGCGGCCCGGCTCCGAATTCCGTCAAGAGCTCGAGACTCGCGCCAGCGCCAGAAAGCCCGCCGAGTTGTGGCTCCCCCCTTCGTAACGTGACGCCTCCGGGCGGAGATCGAGCCCCACATCCGCAAAGTTGTACGCCTGCCGAACGCTCTGCCAGCCCACCCCGATCGGGCGCAAGCGGTCGAGATGCTCCCGCTTGAGAAAGAAGATCCCCGCTCCTTCGGGGCCTAACATCCACTTGTGTCCGTCCGCCGCAAAGAAATCGACGTCCGTGGCGCGCACGTCAAGCGGAAAGACGCCCAGGCCCTGAATGGCGTCCAGCATCAACAACGCACCTCGCTCGTGGGCCAATTGAGCCAATTCGGCGACGTCCAACCGCCACCCGCTCGCGTAACCGATCCAGCTGGCCGCGATCAGACGAGTCCGAGCGTCGCAAGCGGCGGCGATGCGCGACAGGTCCACGCGCCCGCGATCCACCGACACACGACGCGTCTCGACCCCGCGATCGGACAGATTGAGCCAGGGGTAGAGGTTGCTCGGGAACTCGTTTTCCAGTGTCACTAGATTGTCGCCCGATCGCCAGGGAAACCCCTCGGCGACGAGGCCAATCCCGGCGGTCGTACTGGGAATCAACGCTATTTCGCTTGGATCGGCGTTCACCAGTTCGGCGGCTCGACACCTCGTATTCTGAATCCCCCGATGCCAACCCGGCCACGCGGTATCCCCTTCTTCCCGTGCTTCGCGACACCATTGCGTCAGGCGGTCCGATGCCGGCAAAGACAAAGGGGCCACGGCGGCGTGGTCGAGGTAGGCCCAACGGCGTGTGACGGGCATCCGCCCGCGAAATCGCGTCCAATCCAGTCCGGTCATCGAATTCCTTTCTGCCGCGACGTGGCCTGGTTCGACGAGGCGTGCGTCAAGAATCCTTGTCAAGCGATGTCAAGAACTCCGAATCGCGAGACAAATCACGCCCCAAAGCCATGCTTTTGCCTTATTTTCGCGCCTGTAGCGACTAGATCGAAGTCGATCTCGTGTGGTATTCTGCCTCTCCCCTTTCCCCGCGCGGGAACCTGATTTTCGATTTTCCTGAACCTATACTGGCTTAATCGGTTACGCGGAGAGCACGACGTGGCCGGCAGCGCTCCACTGAGGATACAGAGAATGGGCAAGGGGATGACAATCGCGGGCATGGTAATCGCCGTGCTGATTTTCATCCTCTTTGCGCTGGATTTGGCCGTTGGTTTTCCGTTCAAGAAGGCAAGTTTGGCGATGGACATCGCCTTTGTCACCTGTGCCCTGGGCCTTGCCTTTCTCAGCTGGTCGACCCTCAAAGACTTTGACTAGGCGACGCGGCGCAGAATCGAGTGAGCCGGGCGTGCGGCCATTTCGATCCGCACCCAACGGTCCACGTCGGCCAGACGGCCCGTACGCAGCTGCTGCGAATCTCGCAAATCGGCGGCCAAACTCAGCAGTCGCTCCGCGCCGCGCAGTGCCGCGTCGATCTGAGGTACCATGACGTCGACATCGAGCACCAGGTGAACCACGCGTCCCTGCTGGTTGGCCATGCGAAGCTGAGTCAACAGTTGGCGCGATAAGAACCGTTGCCAGAGTCGATTTGGATGCGGCCAGTATCCGGACACCGGCAACCCCCAAAGACCATATCGCAACGGTTGCGGCTGTACGGCCGTGACGATCGTATTGGTCCGGACACGAGTCGGGCGGATCGTCCGAATCCCGGCCTTGGCCAACGCGTGGTACGGGACGCGTCCCCGAGGATCGACAGCGAGCGACCGCAGCTGGAGACCATCCCGTTCGGCCGCTTGCGTTTCCGCCCGCAACCGGGCCGCCAGCTCAAAAGCGTCCGTGGTTGCGGCGGTCGTCGATCCGGTCCACCGCAAGGCCACCTCGTGCGGCGTTTGAGATTGCCGAATCATCGACGTCACGCTGCTTCGAACGTCGGCCAAAGCCCACGAAGCCGCAAGCTGATAGCGATCGAACGAACTGAGTAATTGGCGAATCATTTGTTGTGTCGCCGCCCGATCCGTGGCCGCGGTAAACGGCCTCAGATCCACGCCAATCACAAGCAGGCTCGATAATTTCGGCTTGGCCATTTCTGAAGATTCCTTTCTGACGGGCCGCGGGCAGCTCACGAACAATCAAAGCTATGAATCGGGCTCAATCCCCACGCCGCTCAACTATCGTGGCAATTAGGACTCCTGGACCGAGACGGGGAAATCTGCGGCTGAGGCGATTCAAAAGGGTCTGCGAAGGCATGCCGTCCGACGCGCGGCAGTCTGTCCCGAATCGAGGGGTGGCGCGACACCGACGCGCGTGATGGGAGTGACATCTGCCGGCAAGCAAAACCCCATCCGAGGGGCGGCACACCAACCTGCCGAAGCTCAACACCGCCGGCGCCACACGATCACGGACCGGCGCCAGCTACCGCCCAGCGACTCGACTTCGACGGCCTAGATTTCTAGGATGGACAAGAGAGTGAGCCCGT
Organism: uncultured Planctomycetales bacterium; assembly: GCA_963826795.1. Lineage (GTDB taxonomy): Bacteria > Planctomycetota > Planctomycetia > Pirellulales > Pirellulaceae > CAWGYT01. The sequence goes on from CAWGYT010000007.1 coordinate 88,891, forward strand.
TTCCGGAAGCTTCTGGAAGGAATTCCTAGGAAGGACATTCAATGGATCGCCCCACACGACGTTCCGCCTCCCACCGCCTCGAGCTGCAAATCGACCGGCGACAGAGTTTGCAGTGGCTGGCCGGATTGATGGGAACGAGCCTGACGCTCGGTCCCGCCACCGGCACGATCCAAGCAGCGCCGATGCCGGACAAGATCGAAGGCGCGATTGCCCGTGGACTCAAATGGGTCGCGGAGACCCAATCGAAGCTCGGGCACTGGACGGCTCAAAACTATCCGACGGCCATGACCGCCCTCGCCGGCACCGCCCTGCTCTGCTCGGGTTCCACCACAACCCAAGGGCCGTTTGCACGGCAAATTCGCAGGGCCGTGGATTATCTGATGGGAATGGCTCGGCCCAATGGGCTGATCGGTGACCCGCAGCGTGATAATCGGTACACCTACGGACACGGGTTCTCGATGCTCTTCCTATCGCAGGTCTTGGGCGAAGAGGAGGATCGCGAGCGACGAGCGGAACTGCTGGATTTGCTGGAGAAGGCGGTGGAGTTCAGCGGCCGAGCACAGACCAAATCGGGCGGCTGGGGTTATGTCAGCGCGGCCGATGGGAATGACTTTGATGAAGGCTCGACCACCATCACTCAAGTGCAAGGACTGCGGGGATGTCGTAATGCCGGGATCCCCGTCTCGGCAGACGTCATCGAACGTGCGAAGGAATATATCTATCGCTGTAAGAACCCGGACGGAGGAATCTCCTACAGCTCCCGCAATCGCGGCTCGTCCCGCCCCGCCATCACGGCAGCCGCTTTGGCGGCCCTCTTCAACGCGGGCGACTACGACAGCAAGCACGTGCCCGACATGTTGGAGTACTGCAAGAAGAACCTCTACCGCATCAACGCCGGCACTCAGCACTTTGGTCATTGGCACTACACTTATCTCTACTACTCCCAGGTCGTCTACCGGCAGGGAGGTGACGATTGGTCCACGTTTCGAGATGCCATCAGCAGCCGAATCGTCGCGGACCAAGCCAGCGACGGCTCATGGACAGGTGACCAGATCGGCGCCATCTACATCAGCTCGATCAATCTGATTGTGCTGCAACTGGAACGCGCGTTCTTGCCCATCTATCAGCGGTAGCGGATCGTCGTCTGTTTGTCGACGATCGACTGGATCAGCGCCGGCAGCGTCGCCTCCGACGCCTCGGCAGCCGGTTCAAGGCCGTGGGCGCGGAGGGCGGCGGAGGTGAGCGGACTGATACTGGCCCAGGAGACTTGCGCGGCGGCGTCCCCCAGCAGCCGCACGGCCGCGTTGGCAATCGCGGTGCTGGTCGCCATGACCCAATCCAGCTGTCGAGCGTTCACTCGTTCCGCCACGGACTCGTCCATGTCCACCACATCCCGACTTTCGTACGCCACGACCTGATCGACGATCGCCCCGGCGGCCCGCAGACCTTCGGCCAGGACTTCCCGCCCTCGACTGGCGCGGACCAACAAGAATCTCTTGCCGTGAGCTTCGGGTTCGAACAACTCGACCAGCGACTCGGCTCGAAACAGCGTGTCCGGCGTGCGATCGGCGTGCAGATAAAAACGATTCAGTGCCTCCGCCGTGCCCGGCCCGATCGCGGCCAACTTCAGCGAGGACCAACGACGAAAGTCGCGGCCGCGATCCAACCATCGCTGGCAGAAGAAGTGGACGCCGTTGGCACTCGAAAAAACCAGATGATCATATTCCGCCAGGCGGTCCTGGGCGTCGTCGACCTGCTGCCAGGACGTGGGAGCGCTGATCTCAATGGCCGGTTGCAGCAGGACGTCCGCCCCCAACTCGCGTAGCTGCCGCTGAACCTGATCGGATTGGTGCCGAGGGCGAGTGACCAGCACACGGACTCCAAAGAGCGGCCGCTCCTCAAACCAGTTCCAATGCGGCGCACGGCGGGCCACCTCGCCGATGATGGCGATGACCGGTGGCGGGAAGCGCGCGTACGGTGTGACGAGCGGGGCGACCTCGTCCAAGCGGCACGATAGCAAGCGTTGATCGGGCCAGCTGCAACGTCGGACCAAGGCCACCGGGCGATCGGGAGGCATCCCCGCCGCCAGCAACCTGGCCGTCCATCGAGCGGCGGTCGTGACACCCATGTAGATGACCAGCGTGCCGGGAAAGCGTGCGAGGGCCTCATAATCGAGCTGGGCATCCTCCTTGTCCGGATCCTCTTGGCCCGTCACCAATGCGACCGCCGAAGCCAGATCGCGGCTGGTCAGCGGCACGCCGGCATAGCTGGCAGCTGCCAACCCGGACGTGACCCCGGGCACGATTTCGAAGGGAATTCCAGCCCCGCGAAGGCACTCCAGTTCCCCCGCCGCTCGAGAAAAGATCAAGGGATCACCGCTTTTCAGTCGGACGACGGTCTTTCCCTGACGCGCCGAATCGACCATCGCTTGATGGATCTCGGCCGGTGACCAAAGTGACGTCCGACCGTGCCGCCCGAGGCAGACCAACTCGGCACTCGGCGGCGCGTGAGCCAAGATCTCGGCATTCACCAGGTAGTCGTAGAGCACCAAATCGGCGCGGCTGAGCAATTCCACAGCCCGCAGGGTGACCAACTCGGGATCACCCGGGCCCGCACCAACGAGGTAGACCATGCCGATTGATGCCATGAAGATCCAACGCGATGTGTGGTGAGCCCGAGCGGATCTGGCGGTGGCCCCACCTTTGGTAAGCCGCGGCTTGGCACGAGCGGCCTTGGAATTTGACTTTTGACAGTGGTAAGATGGAAGCATTGAGGCGCAACCAACGCCCCACACGCCACCCGCAGCTCTCGATTATGGCAGCCGACCGATCCTTGAATCAACCGGACCTCTCGTCCTCGAGCAACGAAACGACCGTGGTCTCTCCCGCGGTTCGAAAGCGGCTCCAGCGCTGTTTCGAGCGGGGCAAGGAGGTGATTCGCCAAGAGAAACCGGATCATGATTACGCGCACACGATGTTCGCCGAATGCGTGCTGCAAGATCCGGGCAACCTGGAATATGTCGAGGCGATGCTGGAGAATCTTCAGCGAAAATACAACAACAACAAGCGGGGCGCTCGCCTGAAAGGATTTGGAGGTCGCGGGCCGTTCAAAAAGGCCGTCGCGGCCGAGGACTGGCCAGACGTGTTTCAGCTGGGCCTGGACCTGCTTCGGACGAACCCCTGGGATGTCGCCACGCTGAGAGCGCTGGCGTACGCCTGCCAAGCCAATCACCACAACGAAGTTGAGCTGCGCTATTTGAAGAACGCGCTGGATGTGAATCGCAAGGACATCGGCGTGAATCAGCACTGCGCCGAATCGCTGGCTCGGATGGGACAGTTCGATCAGGCGATCGCTTGTTGGCATCGAATCGAGGAGCTGGACAAGGGAAACATCGAAGCCCGGCGCAAGATTTCCGAGCTGACACTGGCCAAGTCCCGCGGCTTGACGGGCCTCGACACGTCGTCATCGACTGCGAGCGGTGGAAGGCCGACCGGCCGGTCGACTCCGCCAGCGCCCAGTCAATCGAGCGGTGCCGGTCGCACCCAAGCACACACCGCAGCCTCCGCCGAGTCGACTCCGGATCCGTCCGAGGCCGGGGAGTCGGTCGCCCCAGTCGAAGCGCTGGAGGCGGCGGTCGCCGCGGATGAAGGCGACCTGGATCGATACGTGGAGTTGGCGGAGGCATACACCGCTGAGAGCCGATTTCGAGACGCATTTCAGACCCTGAAACGTGCGCTGGAAGCCTCCGGGGGACACAACTTGGCCATCCGCGAAAAGCTGGAGGATTCCCAAGTCCGCATGATTCGGGCCCAGGTGGCCATTGCGGAACGTCGGGCCGCCGCCGAGGCGACACAGGAGGCTGCCGACTTGGCTCGTCGCTTCCGCTTGGAGCTGAATCGACAGGAAATGATGATCCTGTCCGCACGCTGCGAGCGCTATCCCGAGGACCTCTCACTCCAATATGAACTCGGGCTGCGGTTGAAGCGGGACGAAAACTTCCGCGAGGCGCGTCGGGCCTTTGAGGCGGCCCGCGCTGAACCCTCGCTCAACGCCCTCGCGACACTCGAACTCGGCGAATGCTTCCAGCAGCTCAAACAGTACGGAAACGCCTTGAAGTGCTACCAGGCGGCCACGACGGCCTCCGAGGCCGGCACCCCAGCGCAAAAGCTGGCACTCTACCGCACCGGCGTCTTGGCAACCGCCCTCAAGGATCTGGAAGTCGCTCGGGAGGCACTCGAGCGGCTCGTCGCACTGGACCGAGGCTTCCGAGATGCCCTCGCCCGGCTGGACAAGCTCAATCAAATCGGCGATAGTGTGTGATTCAAATTTCGTCACGGGTGAGACTCAAGGGACTTCGCTCCCGGCCCACCGACTCCAGGTAGTGCGAACCGAATCATGCCAAACACTCCCAGTGCCAAAAAGCGATTACGTCAAAGCGTCGTCCGCCGCGAACGCAACCGTCGCGTCAAGTCCGCCGTCCGAACTCAGATCAAGAAAGTCTTGATGGCCCTCAAGGAAGGCGACGTCGCCAAGGCCGAGACCGAGTTCCAAGTGGCGGCGAAGCGACTCGATCGCGCCGGTGCGGCCCGCGTCCTGCACCCCAACACCACTTCCCGCTACAAGTCACGGCTCCAGCGCCGGATTCGCAAGGCCAAGTTGGCCGTGGCCTAAGCGCCAACCGGCTCGTCATTCGGACCTGTCTCCGCCCCCTCCGTCCCACGCGATGCCCCCTCAGTCCCACGCGATCCGGGACGCGTCGAACACGGGACCTTCCAGACAGGTGCGTCGATAGTCGATCACTCCCTGTGCGTCACGGATCAGGGCGACGCAGGAAAAGCAAATTCCGATTCCGCACGCCATCGGGGTCTCCAGCGAGACCTGGATCGGCACCTCGTGGGCGGCCGCCAGGCGGTTGACCGCTTGCATCATCGGCTCCGGGCCGCAGCACACGATCCGACGCGACTCGGACGCCGTCTCGCTCAATAAGTCCGCGAGCAGATCCGTCACAAGCCCTGGCCGCCCTGCACTGCCATCGTCCGTACTGACTCGAACCTCCACCCCCGCCTGCTCGAATTGTTCAACGCCGGCCAAGAAATCGCCCGACCGAACCCCATAGCAAAACGTGACCCGCGAGATCGGTGTGACGTGTCGCTCGGGATCGCCATAGCGGCGTTGGCCCAGGTGCTCGCGGGCTAACGCCAAAAACGGGGTCTGCCCGATTCCGCCGGCCACCATGATCAAGTGCGGGGTCTCCTGCCCCGGAAACCCGTTGCCCAGCGGTCCCCAGACAAGCAATTCCTGCCCCGGTTGCGTGCGCTGCAGGCGTCGCGTGAATTTCCCTCCGACCAGATAGACGACGTCCACCGACTCCGCGCGGCCGTCCGAATCGAGGGCGGTGTCGTACAGCGCCAGCGGCCGGCCAATCAACGGATCATCGCAATCGGCCAACCGCACCATCAGGAACTGACCCGGAGTGATCTTGCGCGCGAACTGGGGGCACCGGAAGCGAAGCCGATAGGTATCGCGAGCCAGCGGGACATTTTCGACGATTTGCACGCGATGCGACGTAGCCTGATCGGCGACGGCGGGGGCGGGTTCGGACACTGCAGGGGCCTCCTCGTACGTCGGTCATGCGGGTTTCCGGCGGGCCTATTTTCCATGGGCCTATTTTCCACGGGCCTATTTTCCATGGGCCTATTTTCGGCGCGGCTTGCGGCCGGTAGACGCCCGACCCGAGCGGGCCGCGGCCCTCGGAGTACCGCGTGGACGGCCGCCGCGCGGCACGCGGGCTCGACGAGCGACCACCAACTTACCCGACGCCGGAGTTGATCCGTCGGCCGGTATCTCGGCGGATCCACTCAGCACTGTGCCCTGCGTCGAACCGATCGGTCCGCGACTCCGCTGCGAACTTCGCGTGGAGCTTGAGCCGCTCGCCCCGCCTGAGCCCTTGGCGGGGCCCAAGGCTTTCGAGATGCCTGAGCGTCGCGCCGACTTCGGTCGGCGAGTCGCGGTGTCCGAGGTTTCGGCCGCCGTCGTCTTGGCACGCGCCGAACCGGTCCGTTTGTTTTCTCCCTCGGCACATTTTCGTAATTGAAGGACCTCCGCTCGCGTCAATTCGCGATAGGCACCCACCGGCAGTTCGCCCAGACGAAGTGGCCCAAGCGCGATTCGTTTCAACTGCTGGACCTTGTGGCCGACGCGCGCCAACAGCCGCCGAATCTCGCGATTGCGTCCTTCCGTCAGCACGATCTCGAGTGCCGACTGAGTCGCATGGGCCCGTTTCAGAACGACTCGCTCCACCCGCGCGGTTCCTTCGGCAAGTCGGATACCTCGGCGCAGCTGCTGCAGCGATTCCGCCGTCGGCTTTCCGGCGACCACCACCCGGTATGTTTTTTCGACGTGGTAACGAGGATGAGTCAGACGATGCGCGAGGTCGCCGTCGTTGGTGAGCAGGATCAGTCCGGAGCTTGATTTGTCCAGGCGCCCGACGGTGAACAAGCGATCCGGATCATCCACCAAATCAATCACACGAGTCCGAGCCCAGGGGTCACGGGCCGTTGAGATCACGTTGACGGGCTTGTGCAGCAAGAAGTACTTGTGGCTCGGCAGTCGCACAACCACGCCGTCCACTCGAATTTGCGATTGTTGAGCATCGACGCGGGCGCCGAGTTCCGACACGACCTGGTGATCCACCTCGACCCTTCCCTCCAGGATCAGCTGCTCGCACTTCCGTCGGCTTCCGAAACCCGCAGTAGCCAGCACCTTTTGGAGTCGAGGGGAGTTGGGTAACGACGATCTGGTCCGGGAGGGACTCGGCATGAAGGGGATCCCATGAGCGAAAGACGCACGTGTCGTGCGGATTGGAGCTAATCAAGCATCATACCGGCAACGCCGGACGGGGTCCAACGGGCGTATTTTTCTGCAAAATCCGGACTGGCGGCCATCCCGTCGTCTCGACTATGCTCCCCCACCCGAAGTGCCGGCGCGATGGTTGGCCAGAGCGTCCCGTCGCGTTGAGTCGGTTTCGAATCCAGCAAAGGGATCCCCGATGTCCGTCGCTCGACGCCAGCAAATCGTGTTTCTGGTCGGAGTCTTCAGCGTGGCGTGCTGGAATGCTGGCTGCCACCGGAACACCTACCCGAATCCTTACGGCGCGCCGTACGGCCAATCCGGCAGCGGGCAGCCGGGTTATGCAACTCCTTGGTCGACACCGGGCAGCAACGTGGCGCCGTCGGTCACGCTGCCCCCGCCTCCGGGGCAAGCCGGGTCACTGCCGCCGCCGCCAGGAGCCGCTGGGGCACTGCCGCCAATCTCCCAGCTCACGCCGCCCCCGGGAGCATTGCCCGGCGGGACGGCGGCGCCCGTGGGCAGGCCGAATTGGGGCAATCCGGGGACAATGTCCCAACAACAACAGCGGGCAAAGGTGTTCGATCCCTACTCGGACAACAACGCGGGTCCCGAAATCGTGGGCGGACGGCCGCGTGAGTTTCAAAAGCCGACTGCGGAACCTGCGCGGTACAACAGCCTGAACGGCTTCGGCGCGTCGCGTTCTCCCTTTTGATCCGGCCGACGAAGCCGCACGCTCCGCGCGCCCGCTCGCTCACCAACGCTTGAAATATCGCCTCAAGGAAGATAGATATCGAGCAAACTTGCGGGCTCAAGCGGCGTGAGTCGCGTCGGCCCGGCGGCTGCGGGAATCAACATGGTCTGACCCACTTCCAGCGGCGACGTCGCGGGATCTCCTGCGACCCGCACAGCTCCTCTCAGGACGGCCACCAGGTGGCAACGCCCATCGCCGCCCAGTCGCTCGGCGGATGTCGTCAGCTGCCACCGATCCAGGACGAACTTGTCGCACACGACCAACCGCTGCACGAAATCACGTTCTGTTGCCTCGGGACGCTGTCGCTGAATTGGCCCCGCCTGAAAATCAATTGTCTCCAGGGCAGCTTGCACATGCAGTGGCCGGGGTTTCCCGTCGGCCCCGACTCGGTTCCAATCCGAAAGCCGAAACGTGGTGTCGCTCGATTGCTGAATTTCGGCCACCAGCAGACCAGCTCCCAGGGCGTGCACGGTCCGCGCCGGGATGAAAATGCAGTCGCCGGGCCGAACGTCCAGCGTGTGCAGGCAAAGCTCGGTCGTTCCGCGCGCCACTTCTCGCTCCAGCGCCGAGCGGTCCATGCCCGGCTTGAGGCCGGCGTAAACCTTGCTACCGGGCAAGGCGTCCAGGATCACCCAGGCCTCGGTTTTGCCCAAATCGGGCGGATCCAAACAACGCGCCTGGTCGTCGTTCGGATGGACCTGAACCGAGAGGTTGCGGTGGCAATCGAGAAACTTCAACAGCAAGGGAAAGCGCCGAGCCAACGGATCCGCCCCAAACTGGGCGGCTCGAGCCGGCCCCAGCACGCCGCTGGGATCTTCACTCAGCAATTCGTGCAGCGTCGTCCCGGCCCGAGGCCCCCACGCCACGACACTCTGGTCAGCTCCGCGGTCGACCACCTCCCAGCTCTCCGCATAGTCTTTGCCTTCGCCAAGGGGCTTTTGCAGAACGGTCGCCAGTCGCCGACCTCCCCAGAGATACCGGCGAAACGTGGGACGGAAGCGAAACGGGTACAACGTTGGCATGGCCTGGTCTCTTTCATTCAATGGGCGAGGGTTGCCATCGTGCCGCCGATGATCGTTCTTGGTGCGGCCCGACACAAGTGGGCTCGGCCTGCCAGCGGTTGAGGTGGAGCGGGACGCAGTGTATGATCGATTCCGCTGAAAACGTGCTTTCGCATGCCGCCTTTCTGCGCATGTTCGCGGTTTCTGCCGCCGGCGAGGCGCCTGGGTTTCATGAGCGATGTCGATCGGAGCGAACGGTCGCCGCCCTTGACTTGATGGACGTGGAGTGATCCAGCCATCAGGCATCCCAACGGAATTTCAACAGCCCGCAGGAATTCCCACAGCCGCAAGGGGTTCCTACGGCCGCGATGACGTTCAACGGGACGAATCCCAGCACCCGATCCTCGGCCGAGTACCGCAGTGCCCAACCCCCGCTGACTCATCCGGATCGGCTGGAAACGGACCGCCGCAGGCTCCGCATCCCGTCCGCTGGAGAGCTGGCATTTCGATCGCCATGACGCGAGGTTTTCATGTCGCACGTGCACAATGAGGATTTGTTCGAACCGACCAAGATGACTTTCGGAGAGCACCTGGAGGAGCTCCGCACGTGTCTTGTCCGAGCCCTGCTCGGGCTGGCCATCGGCTTCCTCGTGGGTCTCACCTTTGCCGGAAGTGTTGTTCGACAAATCGAGGAACCGTTGAAACGGGCCCTGGAGAAATTTCACCTCGAAAAAACCAAAGGCCAACTGGAAGCTCAGTACGGCAGCATTCCCAGCGAGCTGCAAGACTTCATGCGTGATCGCGGCTTTATCTACCAGGACATGTACTGGGAAGTCAGCGAATTCCAACGCCTCCTGGCCCAAGTCACGGCGCGCGGCGGCGCGGGCGCGGAGTCCGTGCCGGCGCTGGACGACGCGTCCAACGAGCCGGGAAAGCCGACGGCCGCGATGATCAAGACTCGCTTCTGGCGGCCTCTGGATAAGGGCGTGACGTCGTTGAGCGCCCATGAGCCGTTCATGATCTGGGTCAAGGCCGCGGTGATTTCCGGGGCGATCCTCGCCAGCCCCTGGATCTTCTTCCAAATTTGGACCTTCGTCGCCGCCGGACTTTACCCGCACGAGAAGAACTATGTCTACTTTTTCCTGCCGTTCTCGCTGGGACTGTTCTTCGCCGGTGCGGCACTGGCGTTCTTCTTTGTGTTCGATCCCGTCCTGGACTTCCTCTTTGAATTCAACAAGCTGATGAACATCGATCCCGATCCGCGGATCAGCGAATGGATGAGCTTTGTGCTGTTCCTGCCCCTGGGTTTCGGAATCAGCTTTCAGCTTCCGCTGGTCATGCTGATCCTGGAACGCATCGGCATCGTGACGCTGGGCTCGTATCTGGACAAGTGGCGAATCGCCGTGCTCGGGATCTTCGTCATGAGCATGCTGTTGACGCCAGCGGACCCGATCAGCATGTTGCTGATGGCCATCCCTCTGACGTTGCTCTATTTCGGCGGTATCCTGCTCTGCAAATTCCTACCCCAGCGCACCAGCCCCTACGGAGTCGGCTACGATCCGCAGTAGCGACCGGATCCTCAGTAGCGACCGGATCCTCAGTAGCGACCGCTCAGATCGCCTCCGAACCGCGCTCGCCGGTTCGGATTCGAATGCAATCCTCCAGCGGCAGAATAAAGACCTTGCCATCCCCAATTTCGCCCCGCTCGCCGCTGCGGGCACCCTTGATGATCGCATCGATTGTGGGCTCGACGAATTCCTCGTTGACGGCGATTTGCAACTGCACCTTGCGGACCAGGTTGACGGAAAACTCGTGTCCACGGTAGACCTCAACGTGACCCTTTTGACGGCCGAAGCCTTGACAGTCCATCACGGTCAGTCGAAAGACCTCCACATCCGTCAACGCCGCCTTGACCGCCTCCAGGCGATGGGGCTGAATAATGGCAATGATTAATTTCATACTCCCGAGGCTCCGTGAAGCGTTTGGCACCGGTCAACGCAGGAACGGCTTGGATTGTATCAGATCGCGAGCAACTACTCGCTGAGGGTATCCGACCTCGGCGATCCGGACAACCGCTTGTCCGGCCGGCGCGGCCGGACACGGCGCGGCATCCCCTGGAATGCAAAGGACCTCCTATGTCGGAACACGTCATCTTGCTATCGGTCCCCGGTCTTCGTTCGCAGGACCTGCGACACATGCCGCATCTTCGGGGCCTGGTCCGCCAGGGGGACGAAGCGCCGCTGGCGCCGAGTTTCCCAGCCGTTACCTGGCCGGTTCAGGCCAACATGTTGACCGGAGTCTTGCCAAACGAGCATGGCGTGCTGTCCAACGGGTTTTACTGGCGCGATGAGCGGCGGGTCGAGATGTGGACGGCAACGAATGACAAGATCCAGGCACCCCAAATCTGGGACGTGTTGCATCGGCATGACCCGCAGCTGACCAGCGCCGTCTGGTTTCCGATGCTGAGCAAGGAATGCGGTGCCGATGTGATCTGCATGCCCGCTCCGATCCACAACCCCGACGGAACGGAATCGCTGTGGTGTTACACCCGTCCGCGCGAGCTGTACGGGCCGCTGCGCGACGAGTTCGGTCATTTTCCCCTGCAGCATTTCTGGGGCCCGCTGGCCAACATCCAGTCCACCGCCTGGATCGTCGACTCGGCCAGCTACGCCGCGCGCCAATTCCGACCTCGTTTCTTCTTTCTCTATCTGCCTCATCTCGACTACGCGGCCCAAAAATACGGCCCGGACAGCGGACAGGCCATCCATGCCTGCGGCGAGTTGGACCAGGTGCTGGGACGCCTCGCGCACCAGATGCCGCTCGCCTTTGGCAACGCACCGATTCTCTGGCTCGTCGCCAGCGAATACACGATTGTCCCGGTCAACCACGTTCTGTTTCCCAATCGTATCCTGCGCCATGCCGGTCTCTTGGCGGTACGGGAAGGCGAGGACGGAACTGAGCAGCTTGATTTGCAGCAGAGTCGAGCCTGGGCGCTGGTGGATCACCAGTTTTCGCAGATCTACGTCGACGCCCCCGAAGACGTGGGTCGTGTCGTTGATCTCTTCCGAACGCAGGCAGGCGTCGCGGAAGTGCTCGCGGGAGAGCAACTCGGACGCTACCACTTGCAACACGAACGGGCAGGCGAAGTGGTCGTGATTTCTGAGCCAACCAGCTGGCAGGCGTACTACTGGTGGCTGGACGATCAGCGAGCCCCCGGTTTTGCGCGCACCGTCGACATCCATCGCAAACCCGGATACGACCCCGTCGAGTTACACTGGGACGCGACTCAGCGTTGCATCCCGCTGGACGCAAACCTGGTCCGCGGCTCGCACGGGCGCCGGCGCGCGAAGGATTTCAGCGCGGCGTCCTGCTGTCGTCGCAAAAAGGTGTCTTCGTGGAATCGGCCGCCGCCGATACCGACGTCTTCGAGATCCTCTTGCGACAGTTCGGGATCTGAGCCAAAGCCGAGCGTTCCCAAGAGACCCATCCGTTTTCTCATTCCTCAACCCTAAACCGTCTGAGGCAACTCGGGCGGGACGAAGTCGAAGCCATCACTTTGGCTGAAGAACTCCAGCGGGTTCTCGTACACCACCTTTCGAATCAGGCTTTCGGCATGACCGCGGCGGCGCATTTCGAGGATGAAATCCGGGACGGCGGTCGGTTTGGAGGGCCCCCAGTCGCCGGCCGAATTGACCAGCAATCGCTCCGGACCATACATCTCGACCATATCGGCAGCTCGCGCCGGCGTGCACTTGCTGACCGGGTAAAGCGTCATGCCGGCCCAAAACCCTGCCTCGAGTACCGGCCGTACCGTGTGCTCTTCGACGTGATCGACCAGGATCGCGTCGCGCCGTAGACGAGCGTCATCGGTGAGCATATCCAGGATCATCCGGGTTCCCTGGTACTTGTCCTCCAGGTGGGGCGTATGGATCAGGATCAGCTGTTCGAACTTAACCGCCAAATCCACGTGCTCCAAGAAAATCGTCGCCTCGTTGCGCGTATTCTTATTGAGGCCGATCTCGCCGATCCCCAGGACTCCCGGCTGATGAAGGAACTCCGGGATCATCGCGATCACTTCGCGCGAGAGGGCCACGTTCTCTGCTTCCTTGGCATTGATGCAAAGCCAAGTGTAGTGCTGGACGCAGTATTGCGCCGCTCGACGCCGCTCAAAATCCGTCAGCTGCCGGAAGTAGTCGCGAAAGCTTTCGACACTGCCTCGGTCGAAGCCGGCCCAGAACGCCGGCTCGCTCATGCCGACACAACCCATCTTGGCCAACGCCTCGTAGTCGTCGGTCGTGCGTGACACCATATGAATGTGGGGATCAAAGTAATACATGGCCTAGATCCTCTCATCAGCGAACGGCGACCGGTGGCAGGTCGAGTGAACCGCGTCCCCTGGGAGGCATTAGCGGGGCGGCAACTGGAAGGTGTCTCGCCACTGCGAGTCGTACGAGCGGGAAAAAACTTGCTGGACCTGCTCGGCGCGGTCCGGGGACGGGTCCAGCAACTTCTGAAGACCGGCCTGCAATCGCTCCGTCCGCGGGTCTGCTGCAACATCTCCCTCGGCGCGATCCAGGCGATCCAGGGACGCGGCGATTTCGAGGATCTTCGCGCGGATCTCGAGAAACTCGCGATCCAGGACCTGCTCGGCCGACATTGCTAAATGAAGTTTCGATTCCATATCGTTTTGCGTCAGAATTCAATAGCCCCCGGTGCGTGGACGCGGCTCGCGATCACGAAAGACGCTCCCCTGCCCCCGTTCGGCACCGGGACCCGGCGCGAAATCTTCGGCGCGCGCCGCGCTGCCCAAGGGTATCGTCCGCTTTTCGCCGTCGTAGCCCACAAAATCAAGCAGCTTTTCCACACTCATCTTTTCGACACCCAACTCGTCGGCCTGCCCCAAAATGCGCGACCACGCATTCTGGCGAGCCGTCGCGTCCACGTCCCCCGACTCGCCAATCGTGGGTTGGTCGCCAAGGATTAGGTAGCGGGTGTGACGCGTCATCTTGCCCTCCACCTCGGTGCCCTTGTCTTCGGCATCAATCGTGCCGCTATTGATTCGAATCAGCTGCTTGACGATTTCCCGATCGTCCCGGCCATCGCCATCAATATCAATCTTTCCCGCGAGGGCGAACCGCAGGGCGGAATTGGCGTTCCAGAGCGGCGTGTAGATGACGTCGCTGGGTAGGATCGGGTCGCCAATCTTGTCTTCCGTAATTCGGCCTTCCGCCATGTGATCATTAACGATCCGAGTGATCTCGATGCTTCCCTTTCGATCGCCCCGAGACAGATTGTTGACGTCGGTTCCGTAGACACTGAAGGTCACTTGCCGGCGGAGACCGTCGGCGGAGCCCAAGTTCACGTAAACGATGCCCGTTCGCGCGTTAACCCACAGCACCTTGCCGTCCGGGACATCGAACGATTCCGTCGTCAATTCCTCCAATTGGCCATCGCGCTGACTGATGATCAGCTCCTGGTTCTTGACTTCGCGCTGGAGCTCTTGGATCTGCTGATCGCTCTTGCCCTGCAACTCGTCCAAGGCCGCCCGCGACTTCTGAACCACGGAGGCCAGCTGGTCCTTTTCCGCGTTCAACTGATCGCGAAATGTGGCGAACTCATCCCGCGTCCGCCTCAGCTCCGCCTCGGTTTCCGCCTGGATCCGCTTCGCGTCGTCCAGCGCCGTCTGCAACTGCTGCCGACTCTGTTCGAACTCCGCCTGGGCCTGCTTTAGCTGGTCCCGCAGGTCCGAAACCTGCTTGTTGCGCTGCTGAAGCGCTGTGAACAGCACCGAGGGAAGGTCTTTGTAGGTCCTCTGCACTTCCGGCGCCGAACGAGCGTACGTGTTCATATCGCGGTCATACTGCGACTGGATCTCCTCGATCGCCGTGTCCGCCGTGAAGCCGATCCACTGCTTCATCCGCGTCGATTGATCCAGGGCCGTGTCAGCCGCGGTTTGTAGCTCACCGTTGTTCGTCCGTAACGAGTTGTTCTGCTCGGTTAGCCCTTTCGATCGGTTCCAAAACGCGATGGTGGTCACCGCAAGGATGATCGTCAACATGACGAAAACGATCAGTGTGATTTGGAGGCCTTGACTTTCGCGTCTTGCCATGAGTCCTCTTCTCTCCCGGTCCCGATCCACACGCCGTATGGAAGTTGGATTCTGAGTAACGAGTGGGTCCTACGGTGCCGATGCCCCGGATCTCGGGACAAGCCCCCCGCAATCCGCTCCCCTGGCAGCGACCGAAACACAGATTAGCGAAGACCGCGAAGGGAGACAACTAAGCGAGACCTGGCAACCTCACGCCGCCCACCCCGGCTGAACCGGCGTCCCCCGCAGCCGACCTGATCCGAACGGCTCCCCCACACCGAGCGATTCCGGAAAAGGCTATTTCTCGAGTCTACTTACGTGGAATTCAAGTGTCAACGAAACGCTTCACAACCGAAACGTGCCGGGCCCGGCCGGACCGCCGTGAGGCGACCTTGGGGTCGCTCGGGCGTCCGGAATCGCCTGGTCGCGCGCCGAAAAGTCGGGCTGGCCTACTTTGGGGAACACGGGTATTCTTGCCGAAAGGAGGGCTTGGCCCGCGGGTTGGGGCTCGCAAGCTTGCCGACGGCTCGAATTTCGCGTCGGAAAAGGACAGGTTAGCCGCGATGCATGTCATCGGATTACTGGGCGGGGTGGCGAGCGGTAAATCAAAGGTCGGCCAATTATTTGAGTCGCTTGGGGCGATACGGATCGACGCGGACCGAATCGGGCACGAGGCCCTCCGGGACTCGGAAGTCCAGCGCCAATTAAAGCAGCGCTGGGGCGAATTACCCTGCGGCCCCTCCGGTGACTTGGACCGAGCCGAAATTGGGCGGCGAGTGTTTGGCGCGGGTCCCGCGGCGCGTGCGGAATTGAAATTTCTGGAGGGGATCACCCATCCCTGGATCGATCAGCGAATCGCCGAGTCGCTTGCGACGGCGGCGGCACAAGGGGTGGCCGTGGCTGTGGTAGACGCGGCGGTCATGCTCAAAGCAGGCTGGGATCGGCACTGTGATTCGCTGGTTTTCGTTGACGCCCCGCGCGAAGTGCGGTTGGCTCGAGCTTTGCAGCGGGGGTGGACCGCCGATGCGTTCGCGGCGCGAGAGGCGAGCCAGCTGGCGCTGGAGATCAAACGCGATCGGGCCAGCATGTTTATTGACAACGCGGGCCGCCTGGAGGAAACTTTCGATCAGGTGAAAGCGGTCTGGCGGGCGATCACGGATTCCCCACTCGCACAAGAACCGAATTAAGGGGGCCGTTCACGTGGCCTCGCGCCGAGCCCACCACGACCGCTCCGATCCAATCAGCTCATCACAAATCACCTCGTCCCGATTTCCCTTCCGTCGACACCTTCCGTGTGTCGTCAAGAAAATCACCTCTTGCGGAGCGCAGGCTTCATGTCGGACTCAAAAGGTAGTCGCGTCTCATCGAGCGCCTCGGATCCCCGTCGCCCACGTCGTCGAAACCCCGAGGGCTTTGGAAAAAACATCCTGCCCGAGTCCCCGCCCGGCGAAGCGCCGCAGCCGACCGAGCCGATCTCAGCGGGCTCAACCCCCGCCGACCCGGCCGAAGACGAATCGCTGGACGACCGGGAGCCGCTCTCGCTGGCTGAGCAGCTGGTCGAAGAAGCGGAGCGTGGCCCAGGCGGTGCAGAAGCGCAATACGAGACGATCAAGAACGGCGAAATTCATATCGCCGAGCTCCAGAAAATGAGCATGGCTCAGCTGATCGACGAGGCCCGCAAGGAAAATGTCGCCGACGTCGCGGGAATGAAGAAGCAGGATCTCATCTTTCGCATCCTCAAGGAACGCGTGAAGATGAACGGTCTGATGTATGGCGAAGGAACGCTCGAGATTCTCCCTGACGGATTTGGGTTCCTCCGCAGCCCAGATTACCATTACCTCTCTTGCCCAGACGACATTTATGTTTCCCCCAGCCAAATCCGGCGTTTTGGCCTGAAGACCGGCGTGACCGTTTCCGGCCAGATTCGGCCGCCCAAGGAAAACGAACGCTACTTCGCGCTCCTGCGCGTCGAGGCGATCAATTTCCATGATCCCAACCTGATGACCGAAAAGGTCTCGTTTGACGACCTGACGCCGTTGCATCCGGATCAGCGGATTTCGATGGAGACAACTTCCGAGGCGGTGGAAGGCCGAATCGTGGACATGATTGTTCCGATCGGCTTTGGGCAACGCGGGCTGATCGTGAGCCCGCCGCGGGCTGGGAAGACGATCCTGATGCAAAAGATGGCCAAGGCCGTCTTGGCCAATTTCCCCGAGGCGTATGTCATCATGCTGTTGATTGACGAACGTCCGGAGGAGGTCACGGACATGGAGCGACAGGTGAAGGGCCCGAATTGCGAGGTGATCAGTTCGACGTTCGACGAGCCGGCGTCGCGCCACGTCCAGGTATCCGAGATGGTTCTCGAAAAGGCGAAGCGGTTGGTCGAATATGGACACGACGTCGTCATCTTCCTGGACTCGATCACGCGTTTGGCGCGGGCCTGGAATTCCGAATGTCCCCAGTCCGGCAAGATTCTCTCGGGCGGTTTGGACTCCAACGCGATGCAGCGCCCCAAACGGTTTTTCGGCTCGGCCCGGAAGGTCGAGGAAGGGGGTTCGCTCACGATCCTCGCCACGGCCTTGGTCGACACCGGTAGCAAAATGGACGAGGTGATCTTTGAGGAGTTCAAAGGCACCGGAAATCTTGAAATCGTGCTCGATCGACGCTTGGTCGATAAGCGGCTTTGGCCGGCCATCGATATCAACCGCAGCGGAACGCGTCGCGAAGAAATGCTGATGGACCCCGAGGAGTATCGACGGGTCGTGATCCTTCGCCGCGTGCTGCACGACATGAACCCTCCCGACGCGATGGAGCTGCTCGTGACGCGTCTGCAAAAAACCAAGACGAATGCCGAGTTCCTGATGAGCATGAATTTGCGCTAAGACTCAGTCCGCGCGGCGCTGGGCCCCGGATCGGGCGTCTGGCCCGCCTCACGTCCCCGGTGATCGCGTGCGTCGCGAAGCGCGCGCGGTCCCTGACCGAAGGAAGCCCAGCGTGCCGGTCGTCTATCAAGGAGCAGCGAATCGCGGCCACGGGCCGATCGCGATCGTGGTTGCCCGCTACAATGCCACGATTACGTCGAACCTGCTCCAGGGCGCACTTGAAACGCTCGCCGCGCATGGCGTTCCGGACGCCGAGATTACCGTGGCCCACGTGCCAGGAGCATGGGAAGTGCCTCTGGTGGCCCGCCAGGTGGCGACCACCTCGCGGTATCGCGCCGTCATTTGTCTGGCGGCCGTGATTCGTGGCGAAACGACGCACGACCAGTACATCAACCAGCACGTGAGCTCCGCATTGGGGCAAATCGCACAGGATACGGGGATCCCGATCCTGTTCGGAATCCTAACCTGCCAGACGCTGGAACAAGCGATTCACCGCAGCGGAGGGCGTGTCGGAAATAAGGGGCAGGAATGCGCCCTGGCCGCCCTTGAAATGATCGATCTCTTGGCCCAGCTGGCGGGCTAACCACCGCATTCCACGGGCGATCGCGGAGTCGGTCGTCGACTTTCGTGCCGCCTGCTCTGCGAGTTCGCGTCGGGACCGCGGTTTCACCCTCATGAGCGTTCGTCCAGAAAGCGTCGTCGTCGTCATTCACTGAAACTCCCCGGCGGACTAGAATTTCGGGGTGACGTAATCCCACCGACAATCGCCCCGAGTTGGAATTCAGCTCTCACCCCTCACCGACCGCAACGCTCACGCCCGAGTCCATCGATCATGTCACGACGCAGTCGCGCTCGAGAAGTCGTTCTCCAGGTCCTCTACCAAGACGACCTGAATCCGGACCATGACCTTCGCGCTTCCGACAACTTCGTCCGCAATCGCCTGCGCAACGACCAAGAAATCGTCGATTTCGCTCTCTCCTTGCTATGGGGAGCGCGCCGTAATCGCCCCGAGTTGGACGCGATGCTTGACTCATGCGCCGACAATTGGAGCCTCCGGCGGATGGCTGTCACGGACCGCAATATTCTCCGCTTGGCCGCCTTCGAGATCATGTTCACCGAGACACCCGGCCGCGTGGTCATTAACGAGGCCGTGGAGTTGGCCAAACGCTTTGGCTCAAAACAGTCGGCTCAGTTCGTCAACGGCATCTTGGATGGACTTCTGCCTGGCAAGGCCGACTCGCCAGACACGTCGCCTGGTGGACAAATTCCCTGACCTTCGCAAAATAGAGCGTGTCAGGCGGCGGCCGGAGCCGGTGACGCGGCCGCGCGGGCGGCTTTTTGTGCATCGCCACGCGGGCGGCTTCTTTTGCATGGAGAACCCGAAATGGGTCTGTTCGACCACTTTTCCAAGAAACAGCCGACTTCCGCAACCGGCGCGGCGTCCGAGCCGACCCGCGGAGATTCCCAGGCGGAGTCGGAGGGCCTCTTCGGACGACTCCGGCAAGGACTCCGCCGCACCTCCCAGCTGCTCAATACCGACATTCGCGATCTGTTCAAGCAAGAAGGTCAATTGCTGGATGACGAGCTGCTCGACCAGCTCTACGCGATCCTCGTCCGAACCGATATCGGCGCCCAGCCGGCGCGGGAAATTCGCGACGAGATCCAGCGCGAGTTCCGGGGTCGTGTGGTCCACATGAGCGATATTCAGCAGCACGTGCAGCAGCGGCTGCTGCAGTTGATGGCTCAGGACGAAATGCCGTTGAATTTGCAGCCCGAAGGTCTTACCGTGATCATCGTGGTCGGCGTCAACGGATCCGGGAAAACCACGTCGATTGCCAAACTGACGCAGCTGCTCACCAGCCAGGGGCATCGCGTCGTCTTGGGCGCTGGAGACACGTTTCGAGCGGCGGCCGTCGAACAGTTGACGGTGTGGGCCGAGCGGCTAGGTGCGGAGATCGTCAAAGGCGACGCGGGTAGCGATCCGGCCAGCGTCGCACACCGAGCGGTCGCCCGAGCGATCGAGTTATCCGCCGATGTGTGCATCATTGATACGGCCGGTCGGCTGCAGACTCAATCCCATTTGATGGATCAGCTGGCCAAGATCCGCCGCGTGATCCAGAAACAGGTCACCTCCGCACCCCACGAGGTGCTCTTGATTCTGGACGCGACCGCTGGACAAAACGGAATTAGCCAAGCAAAGGGATTTTCGGAGGCCGTGGAGTGCACCGGTATCATGCTCTCCAAGCTCGACGGAACCGCCAAGGGAGGCGTCATTATTCCGATCCGGCAGCAATTCCAGATTCCCGTCAAATTCATCGGACTGGGTGAAAAGGCCAGCGACATCGCGCCCTTTGTCCCGGCGGCGTTCGTGGCCGCGTTATTCGAACCGGCCGAGAGCCGCCGCTAGACTGATCGGCCTTCTGCCGAATCGCGATTCCGCCACCGTCCCACACCTCCTGCGCTTTGGGGGGTGAGTTGAGGGAGTCGCGCCGGACCGTTTACCGCACCCGCAAGGTTTAACAATTTCGGCGTGGCCGCCGCAGATTGTGGGCAATTCCTCGTTCGTTCCATTGAACACGCTTCGAATCGAAGGCCGATAGACACTCGTGAGGATCGAGTCTCGGCTCGAGCGTACCACCAGGTATGGCCTTCCACTGATTGATCCTTCCTGCTTGACCACCCTCCGCTAACAGCGCGTGCCGCGCTGTTCTCGCTAGTTACCACGGATTTGGAGAGTTAACCATGAAACTTTCATCATGGGCATGGGCGTGGGCGCTGTCGGGTTGCCTTTTCATGGGCAACGCGATGGGCCAGGGACTGCGCCAGCCCTTCTCAGTTCGCCCCGCAGGGTTCGATTACAATCGATACCTGCAGGACGACGCCCCTTCGCCGAGCGATCAGCCCGCCCCCGTGGTTGACGCTCACCAAACACCCGCTCCGGCCGTGCCTGCTCCGGCAGCCAGCGCCGGTTGCGACACAGGCTGCACCTCCTGTGGCTGCGAGTCGGCCTGCAACGGCTGCGGCGGCTGCAGCGACTGCGGCTGCGGCTGCGGCCTGGGAAGCCTGCTCGAAAACAGCTGCCTCGGCGGCCAATGCTGCCTCGGCGATGCCTTCTCCGTTTCGAGTCTTCTCTTCTGTGAAGACTCGCCCTGGAGCGCTGGCGGCTGGACGCAGATCGGTTACTACAACGAGTCCGATGGCTTGTTCAATACGCACCCCGACCGCAT
Organism: uncultured Planctomycetales bacterium; assembly: GCA_963826795.1. Taxonomy (GTDB): domain Bacteria; phylum Planctomycetota; class Planctomycetia; order Pirellulales; family Pirellulaceae; genus CAWGYT01. Next base: position 109,689 of record CAWGYT010000007.1, read on the forward strand.
TCGATTGCCTCAGCAATGGGCGTACCTCGAAAAGACGCTTAGCGGTGACGAGGATTCCTGGGACTGGGGCTTTCGCGCCGACATCATGTACGGTACCGACGCCGCCGATACCCAGGCGTTCGGCAATCCGGTCGATGCCAATGGCAATCCCCGCGGCTGGGATACCGGCTGGAACCACGGCATTTACGGATTCGCAATGCCGCAGCTGTATGCCGAAATCGGCAAGGGTGACCTGTCGGTCATGGTTGGACACTTTTACACCTTGGTTGGCTACCACGTCGTGACCGCGCCTGACAACTTCTTCTTCAGTGCTCCCTTCACGATGTACAACAGCGAGCCGTTTACTCATACCGGCGTGTTGGCCACGTACTCGGTCAGTGAGAACCTGGAAGTCTATGGCGGCTGGACGCTCGGCTGGGACACCGGCTTCGATCAGTTCGGTAACGGCAGCAACTTCTATGGTGGCTTTAGCGCGTCCTTGACCGACAACGTGACCGCGACTTACATCACCACGATTGGTGACTTCGGTTTTCGCGGTTCCGACGGCTACATGGCCAGCTACTTGCTGGACATGAACATCACGGAAAACCTGAACTGGGTCTTCCAGCATGACTACCTGGACGTCCAATCGACGGGCGAGCAGAACTACAGCATCGTCAACTTCTTGTTCTACACGGTCAGCGACTGCCTGGCACTCGGTGCTCGTGCGGAATGGTGGAAGACCGATCCGCTGACGCAGGGTCAAGGCAATCAGTCGGTGTACGAATACACCTTCGGTGCCAATATCCGACCGGATGCGAACCTGGTCTTCCGACCTGAAATTCGCCAGCAATGGTCGCCCGCTCAGGATTTCGACGATACGATTTTCGCGATCGACATGATCCTGACCTACTAGATCGTTAACCTGCCGCTCCCTCGACCGGCATTCAAAAGGGTGACGCTCCGGCGTCACCCTTTTTTCGTGCGCGGTGCCGCAAGGCTCCTGTGCTCACGCTTCTTTACCGCGCATCAAGGTCGCCGCCGAACGAATTGGCCAGCCAAGCGCCGGAGCAACCGCAGCGATTCCGGGCCATGCGTCGCCCCCGCGGCTTTTCTTGCATCTTCTCAAACGCCCGGCATCGCGACTCCGCCCGACCTTGCCCAAGGGCGCGACGCCACATGCCTAGCCCCTGGGCAACATAGTGTCATCGGCCCCCAAATCGGACTCGGCAGGCTCTTCGTAATCCCCCGTCATTTCCGGCCTTAGGTCAACGCCCCGGGGGCAGGGGGGGAACAAATCCACCGTCTGGCACGCTGCATGCTTAGCAGGGCCACGACGGAGGGCGTCTCGATGACGCCTTCTTGTCGCGAGGGCCCCGCGACTGACCCAGGTGAGCTTTTTAAGGCGGCTCACCGCAACAATCCATCCTTCTGTTAAGGCGAGAAGTCCGATGTTTGATGATTTAAGACTTTATGGCGGGAAAACCTTCCTGCTCTTTGTATTTGGCTTACCTCTAGCCGCTAGTCTGACTGCCACCTGCTGGGCTCAGGACGAGGCTGCCGCGGCGGTTGAGGACGCCGCGATGGCCGTCGAAGATGCCGCGGCGGAAGTTGCCGTCGCTGACGAAGTGGCGGTGGAAGCCGTGGAAGAAGCGGCAGAAGAAGCGGCCGCCGCGCCCACGATGAACGACTTGGCGTTCGCGATCGACAACATTACGCTCTTTCTCTGCGCTGTCCTCGTGCTGTTCATGCAGGCCGGTTTCGCGATGCTGGAAGTCGGACTCAATCCGGCAAAGCACACCGTGAACATCCTGTGCAAAAACCTGATGGACCTTGCCGTTGGCGTACTGCTGTTCTTCTTCGTCGGTTACGGCCTGATGTATCCCGGCTTCGAGGATGGTGCGAAGGGTTACATTGGTTTTGCCGGCTCCATGATCAAGCCCTTTGACGGCGAGGCGGGTCCCGGCGTCCTGCATCCTCAGGTCGACTTCCTGTTTCAGGTCGCTTTTGCCGCCACAGCTGCCACGATTGTGTCAGGTGCGGTGGCCGGTCGAATGAAGTTCGGGGCGTACTTGGTCTACAGCGCTTTCCTGACCGGCTTGATTTACCCGATCAGCGGTTCTTGGAAATGGGGCGGTGGCTGGCTGGACGCGATGGGCTTTTACGACTTCGCGGGATCGATCGTCGTACACGCTGTGGGCGGATTTGCGGGTTTAGCCGGAGCCATCGTCCTTGGCCCGCGCATTGGCCGATTCTCGAAGGACGGGCGGTCGACGCCAATTCCCGGTCACAATATGACATTCGCCGCTCTGGGCGTGTTCATCCTCTGGGTTGGATGGTACGGGTTTAATCCCGGCAGCCAGCTGGTCTTCTCATCGACCGCTGACATCTCGGCCACAATGCTGATTGCCACCAATACGACTCTCGCCGCCGCTGCCGGCTGCGTGCTTTGTCTGCTGCTGGCCTGGATGATCTATGGCAAGCCCGATGTGACCATGGGACTCAACGGGGCGCTCGGTGGTCTGGTAGGAATCACGGCGAACTGCGACAGCGTTACCAACATCGAAGCCCTCGTGATCGGCGTCGTCGCCGGGGCACTGATCATTGTCGGTGTCATGCTCCTCGAGAAGCTCAAGATCGATGATCCCGTCGGTGCCTGGCCTGTCCACGGACTGTGCGGGATTTGGGGCGGTTTGGCTACGGGATTCTTCGGCGGCCATCCGATTCAGGCCCAAGTGATCGGGTCACTCGTGATCCCGCTGTGGTCGTTTGTGACCATGTTCATCTTGTTCTCGGTCCTCAAGGCCGTCAACTTCCTCCGAGTCAGTGAAGAGGAAGAGCAACTTGGCTTGGACATCTCCGAACACGGTATGCAGGCTTACGGGCCGGCGATCATGAGTGGAGCGGGCCAACGCTAAGGCTAAACATTTAGTGCGAATCCATCTGGTTCTTCTTCGGCTCTTGCCTGGAGCCAGAAGGATACCCCAATGGTTCGGGGAAGTGTCCGCCTCGCTTCCCCGGACCGGGGTTTTTTATCGCACAGCCCGACAAGCGATCGGCCCGTCAAGCGATCGGCCCGTCAAGCGAACGGCTGACGACAACTCGCTCCGCGTTTCGGCGGGTGAGTTGTTTCTGTTGGCGGACAACGACTCGTCGAAGCGGCGACTGAGCCCGTGGTGCGATTCGCTTACGTCACGTAGACAAATCGCGCCAGTAAACCGGCCGGAATCATCAGGGCCAGGAGGCCCAGGGCATAGGCGGGACCGGCGACCACCAGCGCGATGGCGGCGTCCAACACAATCAACGCCAACAGCGCCTGCTTGACAGCGGCCTGCACATCCGTCGGCGAGGTCGACACCAGCGCCTGAATCGTCCGCCGCCAGACGGGAGCCGTCAAGAGCCACACGAGCAGCGGCCAGATCCAATCGTTGGTGAACACGACACGGGCCCGCGGAAAGCCCACGCGGGACGGCATGATCGTCAGGATGGCGACGCCCAGCAACATGAGCACCAGTCCGCTGAACAGCGGAGGGCGAGGACTCGGCCCCGTCTCGTCTCGCGCCAACCAGGCGATGCCCGTCACATAGATTCCGATCGAGGCAGCGATCACCACCGGAGCGGCGGATTGAAACAAGAGCGGGTCCTGGCTGACACTTGCACCGAGCAGGATGTTCAGAAATCGACAGGCTCCCATCAGTACCGGTCCGCCAATCGTGGCTTTGAGCACTCCGTCATAGAGTAGGACGCAAGCAACGAGCATCACGGTCACGGGGGCCGTCCCGAACTGCAGCGGCACCGCATGCTGACTGACCTGGCCGGTAACGACGCCTAACAGCAGCCCGGCCAGCAACATTCCGCCTCCGAAGATGGCCGCTCTTCGACGGGGAACTCGTCCCGACGGTAAGGGCCGATCGGGACGCTGACGACTGTCAATCTGATAATCGAAGACATCATTCAGCACCATTCCGGCGGAGTAGATCGTGGCGGAGACAAGAACCAGCAATAGCCAGACCAGCGGGCGCTGGGCACCGCCATCGGCCAGCAAGTAGCCCATGCTGACGTCCGCAATCGCCGTGAACACGTTCGGAATACGCATCAGCTGCAGCCAAGGCAGCAGCCCGGCTGACGGTCCGGATCGGGCAGATCGAGCCATCTTGGAGGTTCGTTCCCTTCCTGCGGATGGCGCAGCTTCGCAGCGACGGCGCCCGCTCGCTCATACCAGCGAAACGCCAACCGAGTTGGCCACCTGCAGCAAGAACAAACTTGCCTCCCGCGCGGCTTGGTCCGGTTGATTGATATACGGATACAGTTCGACGGTGATCCAGCCCTGGTAATCCGTGGCGCTGATCGCGGCCAGGGTCGACGCGAAGTCGATCGCTCCCTTCCCCGGAATCAGGTGCTCATGCACGCGACTGGCCGCAATGTCCTCGAAATGATAATGTCGGGTATGCCTGGCCATCTTTTCGATCCAATCCTGCGGATCCTGCCCCACACAGTACGCGTGGCCGATGTCGAAATTCAGCCCGACCGCCGGCGACTTGATGCGGTCCACAAACTCGAGATACTGTTCGAATCGCTCGATTAACAAGCCTGGCTCGGGTTCAATCAGCAGGTCGACTCCCAGCTCTTCCGCCAACTCGACGCACGGCATCAGTTCGTCGTAAAACAGCTCGGCGCCCTCCTGCCAGGTCTGTTCCGGCATCAGCTCGCCACCCGGTTCCGTCGTGATGTTCGGCGCACCCAACTCGTGGGCCAATCTCAGCGTCCGCTTGGTATGCTCTCGCCGAATCGCTCGGTAGTGCGGATCGGGATCGGTCCAGCCGGGATGCCAGTAAGGCTGTCGCGGATCCGCCACCGCATTCATCATGAAGGCGTTTACGTTGGAGATCTTCAGATCGTAGGTCCAGAGCGTCTTGCGGATGGATTCTTTACGCTCCTCGAGAAGGCCCGCCGGCCAGGCATGGGGCACATCTGCCAGGATCTCGATCCCGCTATAGCCAAGTTCCGCGACCTTGCGAATCGTGGCTTCGATCGAAAAATGCAAATAGGCATTGCTACTGAATGCCAGTTTCATGCTGCAAACTCCTCCGCTCCCGCTCGTCTGAGCCGGGTCGCATCATCGTGAGAACATCCGCTCGCTGCCAAGGCGTGCGGCTCGGCAGGAGCGGCGCGGCTCGGCAGGAGCGGTGCGGCTCGGCAGGAGCGGCGCTCCCGGGCAGGTTGCCGTCCCGGCGTTGCGTCTTGCTGTTCAGGAGCTTCGTATTCTAGCCCAGCGATTTCTCCTCGGACAGCAGGCGCACCCGCGTGGTCCTCGGGCCCAAGTCCGCTCCTGATCCTTAGCTGCTCGCACTCCGATAACTTTGCAAAGCCTGCTGAAAAATCAGCCGCGAGGCGATGAAGCTGCCGCCTGTGGCCACAATCGCGAACGCCGGCAGCAACCAGGCGCCTGGATCTTGGAAGCGGAGCGGCAGCGCCAGCAACCGCGCCGGAACGTTCACCACGACCAGGACCGGAATGACGAAGGTGAACAAGGCCTGGAGCGGCGTTCCCCAGCTGCCGCTGTAGATTTCCATCGGGTAGCGCGAGAAATTCGTGATGTAGAACCAGAAATTGTAAAGGGTCTGATTGCGCCCCAGCCAAATACTCGTCGCCGCGAGGCTGATCATCAGACTGTACAGGATCACGATTCCACAGCCCAAATAGAAGGGGTACAACAGCAGAAAAAGTGGGTCCAGCCGCAACGGCTGGTCGGCGCGATTGACCAACTGCCAAAGGCTGTACGCCAATAGTCCAAGCCCCACGCCGAAATTCGCCAGTGACGACCATTCGACACGGTGCAGCGAAATCAGAAACTGCGTATCAATCGGCTTCAATAACGCGAAATCCAGATTGCCCGTGCGAATAAGTTCGCTGAATTCCTGCGCGTTGGGCATGAAGAACGCCTGGACGATGCTGTTGATGAACATCGTCGTCGCCAGAAAAACAAAGAACTCGTATTTTCCCCAGCCAGAACCCGGTCCGATTTCGCGCGTGTACTGAAAAATCAGCAGGTAAAAGCCCAGGTTCATCAACACCCAGCAGACGGAAGAGACGCATTCGATAATGAAATTGGAACGAAATGTCATGTCACGTACGAGACTGTTCCGAACGATCGTCCAGAACACGCCCGCATACGACGGATGATTTCTCCACGCCATTTCTGCCACTTGCCAACCTTGCGGGTCAGCCTCCGAAAGCGCTGTAACGCCGCAATCCACGCGATAGGGCAAACCGCGACAAGGCGATGAACCCGGCGATCCAAGCCAGCTCCACGGCCAACCCCCAGGCGAGATCGGCACCCGTCACTTTCCCCAGAAAGACCGCGGCGGGAAAATAAGCCAGGTAGCGCAAGGGAAGCCATTCCACGACCGTCGCCCAAGGCTCAGGCAGCATGTCCAGCGGAAACATGTGCCCCGACAGGAAAAAACTGAACAGCATGTACACGAACAGCAGCGAGCTGACTTCCAACAGCCAAAAACTGACCAACCCGATGCAGGCCTCGAGATAGAACCCCAGCACGAAGCCCAGCACCAGGGAGACCAAGAAGGCAAAGAAAGTCACCGCGTCCGGCCAACCGGATACGAAATAACCTCGACAAAGGAAGAACACCAGCGCGAACGGTGCGATGGCGACCGAATAATAGGCCACTTTGTGCGAGATTCGCGTGAGCAGCAAAAACCCCAGCAAATCGATCGGCTGAATCAAGAACTTCTTGATTTCGCCCTCGCGCACCTGGCGCGCGATCCCGCTGGCCAGGGCCGGCATGCTCGAAAAGGCGCGGGCCAGCATTGTGAGCAAGTAGTAGGCGACGAAATCCTCGTAAGCGTAGCCACGAATCGAGGCACCCTTGCCCGGCATCGACCGAAAGACCGCGGACCATAGAAAAATCTGGGTAATGATCGGCAGAAAACGCATCAGCGTCCCGAGTGCAAAGTCGCCTCGGTACACCAGACGCTCTTCGAGCGAAATCCGGAGGATGGTCCACCACGTCGGAAGTCGCGTCAACAGCCCGGGCGCCTTCAACTGTTCGGCCAGTTCGCCTCCCGCCAGTTCGCTCATCGCGCCACCGCTTCCGGCTCTTCGACCTGCGAAAACATCTCGGCAATCAGGTCCTCCAGCGGAGGATCCTCGACGCTGACGTCCTCAATCACATGCCGATCGAGAATTGCCGCCAGCGTCCGCGCCACTTGCTGCCGAGGAATCTGCAGCGTTGCTTTGGGGGCGGCCATCTGCAGTACCGTGCCGTATCGACTCAGGTCGCTTGGCAGCTCCTCCTCGCCAAAATTCAACGTCACGCGTTTGGTGCTGCTGAAGCGATCAATAATTCCCCCCAGGGAACCATCGTAGTGGATCATTCCCTGAGCGATGATCACGACTCGCTGGCAGAGGGCCGCCACGTCTTTCATGTAGTGGCTGGTCAGCAGAATCGTGATTCCCCGTTCCTCCTGGTAATGCTTGAGGAACTGCTGGACACTATGTTGAGCCACCACGTCCAAACCGATCGTGGGCTCGTCCAAGAACAAGACCTGAGGCGAATGAAGCAGCGCCGCGATTAGCTCCATCTTCATCCGCTCGCCCAACGACAGCTCCCGCACCGGCTGTTTGAGCAGTCGCCGCACGTTCAGCAAACTCGTCAGCTCGTCGCAGGTCCGCTGAAACGGCTCCGGGGCGATCTGGTAGATCTGCTGGTGCAGCCGAAAGGACTCCTGCGCCGGCAGATCCCACCAAAGCTGATTCTTCTGTCCCATCACCAGCGCGAAACGGCGCCGATACGCATTCTCGCGCTGCCAGGGCACGTGCCCGAGCACGGTTGCCGAACCCGCCGAGGGATAAATCACACCCGACAGCAGCTTGAGCGTGGTCGTCTTACCGGCACCATTGGGTCCGAGAAAGGCCACAAACTCGCCGGATTCAACCGTGAGATCGATCCCACGGACCGCTTGCACCTCACGATACTCTCGCCGAAACAGCCCTCGCAGGGAAGCCGCGAGTCCTTCGCGTTTTTGATAAACACGGTAGGACTTCCGCAAATCTTGAATCGCGATGATGGGCATGGCGTCCGATTATAGAGCGGCGGCCTGGAACCGAGAAGTGGCGGCGAACGGAGCCCCACGCCGTGTAAACGACGCAGCGGAAGGCACTTGGATCGCGTTGTGGCAATTCACCCGTTTCGCTATAATCCGCGCCGTTGGAACCCGTCCCGGTCCGCTCCGAACCTCCGCGAGATCAACTGCCGCTATGCGAATCGGCATCGGCCATGACACGCATCGATTGGGCCCCGGCGGTCCCCTGCGGCTCGGCGGCGTCACCATCGAACACGATCATCACCTGATCGGACACAGCGATGCCGACGTGCTGTTGCATGCCGTCACCGACGCGCTGCTCGGAGCCTTAGCACTGGGCGACATCGGCGAGCTGTTTCCGGACACCGATCCCCGGCACGCGGGTCAGGATTCCGAGTTGTTTTTGCAGGAAGCACGGCGACGCGTGGCACAATCCGGATATCGTGTCGGCAACGTCGACTGCATCGTCTTCGCTCAGCGACCCAAGTTGTCCGCGTACAAAGCGCCGATTCAGCAACGACTCGCCCAGATCCTCGAGATCTCGGACGACGCGATCGGGGTCAAAGCCAAGACGGGAGAAGGAGTCGGCCCGATCGGCCGCGGCGAAGCGATTTCGGCCGAGTGCGTCGCGCTGCTGTGGCCCGACAAGAACGGCCCTACTTAACGGACTAAGTCATCATGAGTACCCTTGCGAAATCTGCTGCCCAGCAGCGATCTGCCTCGCCCGATGCTGAGCAGGAACCCGGCGGTGAACCTCAGGATTTACAACACGCTCTCGCGAAAGAAGGAGCCGTTCCAGACGCAAGTCCCCGGCAAGGTCGGAATCTACCTCTGTGGCCCGACCGTCTACCGCGAGGCCCACATTGGCCATATGGTGGGCCCGGTCGTGTTCGATTCGATTAAGCGGTTTCTCACCTATTGCGGCTACGACGTCACCTGGGTCGTCAATATCACGGACGTGGACGACAAACTGATCGCCGAAGCCAGCAAGCGTCAGATCCCGATGGCCCAAGTGGCCGCCGAAATGACCGAGGACTACCTGTTCAACCTGAACGCCCTGGGCGTCGATCAAATCGATGCGATGCCTCGGGCCACCGAGTACATGGGCGAGATCATTGACTTCATCCAGCAGCTGATTCAGCGCGGTTTCGCCTACGAGAGTCAGGGTGACGTTTATTTTGAAGTCGGCAAGGACCGCGAATACGGGAAACTGAGCAATCGCACGCCCGAAAGCCTGCAGGGCGAAGGTGGCGAGATGGTCTCCCGCAAACGCGCGGCGGGGGATTTCGCACTTTGGAAACAGGCCAAAGCCGGCGAGCCAAGCTGGGAGAGCCCGTGGGGATCAGGCCGTCCCGGATGGCATATTGAATGCTCGGCCATGAGTCGGAAGCTGCTGGGCGAAACCTTCGACATTCACGGCGGTGGGCTCGATCTGATCTTCCCCCATCACGAAAACGAAATCGCTCAGAGCGAATGTTGTCATGGAAAACCCATGGTCCGCTACTGGCTCCACAACGGCCTGATGAAGGCCGACACCGCGGCCGGCAAGGTGGGCGGACGGTCGGAGCGGGACAAGGAAGCTCAGGCCGACGTCGACACCAAGATCAGTCGCTCCAAAGGCGCCGGCGGCTTGGCCGAGCTGATTCGCGGCCAAGGCGGCGAGCGAATTCGCTTTTTCCTGCTGCGGACTCATTATCGCAGCACGATCGTTTTCGGCGAAGGGCCGCTCCAAGAGGCCGGCGCGGGGCTGGACGCCTTTTACCGGCTTTTCGAACGCTTCGAACGAGTGACCGGGCAATCGTTTTATCAGCTTCAAGCCCCTCGACTGCGAACCGAAGGCGATCACCGCGCGAGCCAACTGCAGGCGGACCCGGAACTGGCCGACGCGCTGGCGTGCCGAGCGGCCTTCCTCGAGAAAATGGACGACGACCTCAACACCGGTGCGGCCGTCAGCGAACTATTTGAACTCGTGCGGATCCTCAACCGCTACGTCGATCAGCATCAATTGGAAGAAACGTCCCAACGGACCGAGACGCGTCTGGCCACCCTGACGGCCGGCGCCGTCACGCTCAAAGAACTGGCCGACCTGCTCGGCCTGTTTCAACAGCCGCGGCAATCCGCCCCCCAGGCGGACGAGGCACTGGTCAATCACCTGATGGACCTCCTGATCGCGCTCCGCGCGGAGGCTCGCCAGAAAAAAGACTTTGCCACCGCCGACCGCATTCGCAAGGGCCTGACCGCCGTGGGAGTGACGCTGGAAGACCGCAAAGAAGGCACGGGCTGGAAGGTCGAATGACGGACCGCGGCTGGGCGACGGTCGGACCGAGTCGCCGGCAGATCAATCACCAAGGAACCTCACCATGGACGGGATTCGTATCCTGGGTGTCGACCCGGGCCTGAGAATCACCGGCTATGGCATCCTTCGGATCACGGGGAAGACTTGCCATCTGGATGAGGCGGGCGTCGTCCGCGGCACAATCGCGGGTGACCTGGCCGAACGCGTGTGGACGATCTACCAGGGAGTCTGCGAGGTGCTTGATAGCTGCCAGCCGCAGGTTCTTGCCTTGGAAGAACTGTACTCCCACTACCAACACCCTCGGACCGCGATTCTGATGGGCCACGCGCGGGGTGTCATCTGCCTGGCCGCCGCGTCCCGGGCGATTCCAGTGATCGGTTATTCCGCCACCCAGGTCAAGAAGATCCTGACGGGCAGCGGCCGCGCCCCAAAAACTCAAGTCCAGCAGGCGATTCAGCGGGAACTTGGGCTCCCCGAGATTCCCGACCCGCCCGACGTGGCCGACGCGCTGGCGATCGCGATGTGCCACTTCTATCTGGGCGACCACTCCGCGTTTCGACCCCAGGCCGCCGCCGATGACCCGTCGCGCCGGCCCGCCCGGGCCCCACGGGACCTGCCGCTTCACCCAGACCCCCAAAAGCCCTGATCGCGACCTCCTGCGATCAAGCACCGTTTCACACCGCTCGCGAGGCATCCCGTTGATTACGAAACTGACCGGCGACGTGGTACGTGTCGAGCACGATGCGCTGACCGTCGCGATTGACGCCTGGGAATATCAGGTCTTGATTCCTGAGTTTGTGCGTTTGCAGTTGCAACATCGCGTCGGCCAGAAGGTCAGCCTCCACACGATCCAGTACCTCGAGGGAAATCCGACCCAGGGACGGCTCGTTCCCCGCCTGGTGGGCTTTTTAAACGAAATCGAGCGTGAGTTCTTCGAGCTCTTCTGTTCGGTCGATGGCGTGGGTGTGCGGAAGGCTCTGCGGGCGATGGTGCAGCCGGTCGCCGACGTCGCGGCCTCGATCGAGAATCAAGACGTCAAGGCGCTCTCGGCCTTGCCGGGAATCGGTCCCGCAACGGCGGAGCGGGTGATCGCCAAACTGCGGCGGAAAGTCCCGAAGTTTGCCCTGTTGGTCACTCACGCCATGGCGGCCGACGCCGCCGCGCCGCGAAGCCTGGTGGAGGAAACCTACGACGTGCTGCGATCGCTCGGACACTCGGAAAGCGACTCACGGCGGTTACTGGACGCGGCCTTGCAGTCCAAGCAGAAGTTCAAGGACGTGCAAGGACTGCTTCAGGCCATCTACGAACAAAGTCATTCGGCCGGCGAGAAATAAGCCTTGTGCGGCGACGCGTCCTCGACGACAACCGTATTCGCCCCTCGATTCGACTGGTATACTCGTCGAAACCCTGAACAGGAATCTCATGTCACGCGAAACCATTCTCCGTGGCGGAATGTTGCCCGACGCAGAAAACGACCGTGACCTGCGGCCGCAGAGTATCCACGCGATGATCGGCCAGCGCGCCGTCTACGAACGACTCAAGATTGCGGTCGACGCGGCGCTCAAGCGTGAGGAGTCGCTGGGCCATATTCTGTTCGACGGTCCTCCCGGCTTGGGGAAGACCACGTTCGCCCTGGCCTTGCCGCGGGAAATGAATGTCGCGGTGCAACTAACCAGCGGAGCGGCCCTGCAAGCCCCCAAAGACCTGATTCCGTATCTGACCAATGCCAGCGAACGATCGGTCCTGTTTATCGACGAAATCCATCGCCTTCCTCGGGGCGTTGAAGAGTACCTCTACACGGCGATGGAGGATTTCCGCGTGGACATTGTGCACGGCGACGGCACGAACGCGCGGACACTTAACCTCTGGCTGAAGCCGTTTACCCTGGTCGGTGCCACCACGCGGGCAGGACTCCTCTCGGCCCCGCTACGTGATCGCTTTCAGATTCGCGAGCATCTGGATTTTTACTCGCTGGAAGAACTGATCCAGATCGTCAAGCGTAGTGCCTCGAAATTGAGCGTCGAGATCGATGCGGAATCGGCCGCCGAGATCGCCAAACGGAGCCGCGGCACCCCGCGGGTCGCGAATAATCTCCTTCGCTGGGTGCGCGACTACGCCACCAGCAAAGCGGATGGCCGTGTCGACCGCCCGCTGACCCAGGCCGCCCTCGACATGGCAGGGATCGATCACCTGGGTCTGGATCGCCAAGACCGCAAGTACCTCGAGACGATTATTCGGGTTTTCCACGGGGGCCCGGCCGGCGTCGAGGCCATCGCCCACACGATGAATACGGCCTGCGACACCCTGGCCGATGAAGTGGAACCGTTTCTCCTCCGCAGCGAACTTGTCGTGCGGACCCCGCGCGGTCGAATCGCCACCTCGCGAACCTACCAGCATCTGCGACTCGACCCGCCCGCCAGCGATCCCCCGGGACCCTCGAAGGCCGACGCGGCCAGCGACCAGCCGAGTCTTTTCGACTGACATGCCCCCGCGGCTGCCCCCCTCATCCGGCGCTTCGGCCACCTTCTCCCGCGGCGGGGCGAAGGGACCAAGCATGTCACCTCTCCCGAGATCGGGAGAGGTCGCCTCGGAGAGGCGGGTGAGGGTTGATCCGCCCCCCTGATCCGGCGTTTCGCTCCGAACTCAACTCCCTCCGCCGCCCCGCACCCAGGTTCGTCTAAGCCGTTGAATCTCGGGGTGATTCGGGGCGAGTTGCTCAGCCCGCTGCAAGGCCTTCAGGGCAGCTTGTCGTTTTCCCAGACGTTCACGCGTCTCGGCGAGTCGAATCAGGGTCGCAACATCGTCCGCGTTTCGGAGCAGCGCCATGTTCAGGTCGTGCTCGGTGTCGCGCAGCTCGCGCAGTTGTTGGTAACGTGCAAAGGGTTCGCGCGATTCATCCGTTCGGCCCTCGCGGGCCAGGATCAGCCCCAGCCAGTGCAAGGCGACGTCGTGATTGGGATCGATTTCGATCGCCTCACGGTAAAGGCGTTCGGCTTCCGCCAGATTGCCTTGCAGCTCGTGGGCGCGACCTCGTTGGGCCGTGCCCCAAGCCTGCCGGCCGCTCAGTTCGTTGTATTCGTTCAACAGCGGGATCGCTTGAGCGGCGTCGCCCAGGGCGAGAAAATTGAGTGCCAATTCCCCCAGCACGAAGGGATCGTGCGGTGTCGTCGCCCGCATCGACTCGAGTATGGAGATCGCCTCGTGATAGGCGCCGCGTTCATGGAGCAACATGCAGAGGTTCTTCTCGGCGTCGCGGAAGTCGCTCATCCGCTCTAAGGTAGCGCGGTAGCACGCTTCCGCCTGATCCGCCAACAACAGCTCGTGATAGACCTTACCCAGGTAGAAATGGCCTTCGGCCAAGTAGGGCGCCGTATCGACCGCCTGCTGAAAATCCTGCAACGCCTCGCCGTATCGCTCGGCCTGAAAGTTGCGATAGCCCTGCCGAAAGAAATTGCCAAAACGTCGCTCCACGTCTTGCCGCACGACAAGATCCGCCGGTGGCCCAAGATCCCCGGGCGAAGCGGCCAAGTTCGGGGTCGACGCAACGCCGTCGGCCGCGGCGGATGCCGGCTTCGGCACGACCCGAGTCGCGTCGGACCCGAGATGTCGGCGGAGTGCCAAGCCGCCCGCCACACTTCCGAGAAAGCAGACCAACACGAGGGCCCAGACCCGGCCGTTCTGCCAGCCGTTCGGGGCGCACGGCGTGGTGCCGCCAACCTCCGCGGGCCGTTTCCCCGACGAGGCGAGGCGGGTTTTTCGTTTGCGGGAACGCGACACGAACCAGACCTTGAGTCACAAGAGAGGCCATCGGCGGCCGATTTATCGAGTGTCAAAGCACCCCTGTTTGCTGACCCGGACCGAGCCACGGACTTGATTTTACAATCCCCACGTTACAATCGGGAGGTCGAGAAAATTGAGATTGAGCTTGAGCTTGCCTGAGGTGAACCCGTTTCGCCCGGAAATGGGCCACGCAGGCGCACCAATAACACCTGAGATAATCGAGCGAATTCGGATGTCAAAGCAAGCTGGATTGATCGCCATCTGTGTGGCCGTGGTCGTGATCGGGTTGGGCTTGGGGGCCCTCGGGCCAGAATTCTTTACGGCTCGGAAATCGGTCGAGTCGGCTACTCCGGCGTCGAACACCGCGCCGCCGCGAGCGGCAAGTCCCAGCCCGCCCGACGCAACGGTCTCCGAAACCTGGGATCCGAAGCGGGGGGCCGCCCCGACTTTGGTGGACGTCACGGCTCAGTCAGGCGTCACGTTCGAACACACCAACGGGTTGACGGGACGCTACGAGTACCTGGAACTCATGGGAGGCGGGGTCGCGCTGTTTGATTACGACAACGATGGCGACCTGGACGTGTATTTTGTCAACGGCAACCGCCTGGATGGTTCGGCGGATCCGTCCCTCACCAACCGCCTCTATCGAAACGACGGCAATTGGCGTTTTCAAGATGTGACGGAACAGGCCGGCGTAGGCGATCCGAGCTACGGTCAGGGCTGCGCGGCCGCCGACTACGACGCAGATGGAGACCTCGACCTGTACGTCACCAATCAGGGCCCCAACGTCCTCTACCGAAACAACGGGAACGGCACGTTCGACGAGGTCACCCAGGCCGCTGGAGTTGGCGATCCGGGGTGGGGACAGAGCGTCTGTTTCTTCGACTTCGACGGCGACGGGCAATTGGACCTCCTGGTGCAAAACTATCTGCAATCGGGCGCGACCCAAGGGGTCCAGGCCTACATCAATCTCGGCGGCCAGCGAGTTCCCGATTACCCGTCGCCACTGGGCTTCCCGGGTTCAGCGGATCGACTGTATCGAAACCAGGGCGATGGCACCTTCCGCGACGTGACGGCGGAGGCCGGCCTGCGACGCACCGATGGGAAGGGAATGGGCCTGGCGTGTGTGGACTTTGATGGCGATCGCCAACCCGACATCTTCATGGCGAACGACACCATGGAGAATTTCTTCTACCGCAACCAGGGTCAGGGGCGATTCGAGGAAGTCGGGCAGCTGGCGGGCGTGGCCTACAGTCTGGCGGGGATCCCCGAGGCCTCGATGGGAGTCGATGTAGCCGACTACGACCAAGACGGGGACTTTGACCTGATCGTGCCCTGTTTGGCCCGCCAATTCTTCACGCTCTACCGCAATGACGGCGCGCAATTCGCCGACGTGTCCTCGCTGAGTGGATTGGCACAGGCAACCGCCGGCAGCACCGGCTTCGATGCCCATTTCTGGGACTACGACCAGGACGGCGACCTGGATCTTTACTTTTCGTGCGGGGGTGTTCGCCGCAACGAATCGGCGCCGGCCGGCGCTGACTACAACGGGTGCTACGGCATGCGAGACCTGTTGCTGGCCAACGACGGCCAGGGATCGTTTCGAGATGTCTCGGCCTGGGCGGGGCCCTTTTTCCAGCGCGCCCTGATCGGACGCGGTTCCGCCGTCGGCGATCTGGATGGGGACGGCGACCTGGACCTGGTGATCTCGAATCTCGCCGAGCGAGCCAGCTTGCTGCGGAACGACACCGCCGGCGGCCATTGGCTCACGGTGGTCGGCATCGATGCCCGCGGCCGAATGCAACCGAACGGCCTCCAGGTCACTCTCGTTGCTGGCGGCCGAACCCGGTCCGCCACGGCGCATCCGGGCACCACGTTTCTGTCGCAGAGCGACCGGAGGCTCCACTTTGGATTGGGCGACGCGACTCGGATTGAGAAGCTCGAGGTCCGCTGGCCCAGCGGCCAAACCCAGCGACTCGTCGACCTCCCGGCGGACCAGCTGCTCACCGTGGAGGAACCGGGTGCCGCGACGGGCGGACGGTAGGCGTCCGATCGAAAGCGTGCGCAGGGATCCTGCCGCCCATCCCGACACACCGCTCAATCGCAGCCGGGATGCCTCCGCCACGAACCGCCTTTCGCCAAGGTCGCGGCATTATTTTTTGAGCAGGCCCGGTGTGAGGGCCAGCGAGGGTTCGCGATCGGCGTTGTCGTGGGCCAAAATCGCCGCGTCACTCACGAAGTACGTGTTGAAGTCCACCACCACCAGATTGTATGCCTCGGCATCCGGCGCCGGCTGCACCGCCGTGACCTGGACGGGTCCGTTCAAGCCGTGAAGCGAGTCGCCAACTTTCAACGACTTGGCCATCCGCCATCCGTGACCTTCGACCCAGAAGGGATGCCCGAGCGTCGACCGCACGTGAGTGTCGCCAGCGGAAATCTCGAGCATCGCCGTCGTCGGGCGAAGCGTCGTGGCGGCAACCAGCTTGAAGGCGATCTCCCCCGTTTCAGGATCCTGTGACAACACCCGGTCACCGATGCGGATCGACTCGATCGGCACCGGACCGCGCACCGTTCGAACCGGGGTGCCGGCCACGAAACACTCACAGCGTGTGCGAGGCTGTGGAATCATCGTTCGCGGGACCGCGTACGACTGCGATGTATTGACATACTGCGTCAGCGTGCGTCGCGGGCCGAGGTACTGGTCGTTGTAGTCGCGCCACCATTCCCACCATGACTCGGGGCGAGCCGGAAGATCGACCTGCGTCGTCCGACCGAGGACCTCCAGCAAGGGCGCATTGTGCTGGGCGATTTCCAGATTCTGACGAGCGACCTGTTGCTCGATCTGTTGAGCTCGAAGCCTGGCCTCCATCGCCAGCAGTTCGGCAACCGCCGCCGTCTCGGCCGACTCCTCGGCGATTTGACGAGCCTGCTGCTGGCGAGCCGTCGCGTCCGTTCGGGCGGCTGCCACCACCGGAACCTCCCGCAACCCCTCCGCGTGATTGCGGACCAAGACTCGATCCTCTTCCGCGCCAGCGCGGGCCAACTGATGCTGATGCCGGACCACCCCACCGCGATCGACGGTAATCCAGAACCGGGATTGCACGGGGGCCCAGAGTTCGTCGAGCAGTTCTGGCACGAAATCGTGGAACGGACGATCCGCGAGATGGTCCATCGCGAGTTGGCGTACGGGCTCCCAGGGCAGTTGCAAAGCGTGCCCCAACAGGGACTCGGTCGCCTCGACCTGCGGCCAACTCGCCAACACGGTGACGGTTGCTTCGGCCGCCTGGGCGCTGTGATTGGAGAAGACCTCTTCCAACACGGGGATGACGTCCACGTCGTTGATCGCTTTCAGCTCCTCAACGACGCGCTGACGCTGTTCGCTGGACCTTCCTTCGACCAATTTGAGCCAGCGCTGGAGCCGTGGTTTCCATTGCTTACGGGCCAACTCGAGTTCACGGTCCTGGCGTTCCGCGTCCGCTACCTGCTCGGAAGTCAGCCATTGCTCTCCAACGGCGCGAAGTCCCAGGCGACGAACCGCTTCGCGCTGGGTCGCCAGGCTGTTGCTTGAATCGAGCAAGATGCGATTCCAATGCAATGCCTCCGGCTCCTGGAGGCCAAGCTTGCGAGCCGCGCGGGCGAGCTTCAGATCCCGCTGCGGGTCACTGGCGAGGGACGCACGCAGTGCATCGTAACGAGCCCAGGCCGGGTCTTCGTTCACGCGAACCTCGGCATCCGCCAACGGATACCAAGTCTCTGCGATTTGAATTTGCCCCAACTGCCAGCGCGCAACGCGCAGTCGGGGTCGCGGTCCAGCGCCGCCTGCAAGAGCGCCTGTCGCTGGCTTTCCTTCCCCTCCAGACCCGCCTGCACGGCGCCTCTGCCAGGCGTTTTGCATCGGCGACTTGAACCGCCGTCGCCTCCCCCGCCGCAGCGCCACCCGCGACCTTCGGCGCGCCCGCGGCCGGCGCCGACCACCCGGGAAGCGTTAAGGCGCAGATCCACAGGGCCGCTCCGACCCACCCAACGAGCTTTCTTCGCGACGACATGGCAAGTCCTCCGGCCGAGTCGAAGGGCAACGGCCGACACGTCACTGACGCGAGCGTCACCCGGCTTGGGGCCGCTCATCCAGCCCCTCTGGGGATCAATATGACCGATCGCGGGACCGGCTGTCAACAAAATGCAGCAGCTGCCGAGGCGGCGGAGAGGCGACCTCAACTCGACGCTCTCGACACGGACCCGGCCAAGGGGCGTGGTCTCAACCCGTTGACACTCTCGGCCGAGCCTCGTAAGATCCGGAGTTTGCATTTTATCTGTCCGTTGATCGAAGGGACGCGCTCGACCAGCAGGTCCCCCAACGCCGAGGTGCCGAAGATGGCTGTCCCCAAGCGAAAACACTCGAATTCCCGCACGGGAAAACGCCGCTCGCATGATTCCATCAAACCGCGTCAGCTGACGATCTGCCCCCAATGCAGCACGTCGCTGCCGACGCATGTCGTGTGCCCTAAGTGCGGATACTACATGGGTCGTACGGTTGTGAATATGGACGAAAGCTAAGCCAAGTCTGGGTCGGCGATCGGAATTCCCGCGGGCCGGTTGTCTAGAGTGAGCTGACTTGACCGCAGGCGTTAAGCCGGTGTTCGGCCCTTACGTCATCCCAGGTGGATTTACTGGTGAGCAAGACGGCATTCTTATTCCCCGGACAAGGCGCTCAAAGCGTCGGCATGGGACGGTCGCTGGCCGCCGAGGTTCCGGCGGCCGCCGCGTTATTTGAGCAGGCTCGCGCGATCCTGGGTTATGATCTGGCCGAGATCTGTTTTGAGGGTCCTGCCGAACGGCTGAACTCGACCGTTCACAGTCAGCCGGGCCTGTTTGTCTGCAGCCTGGCCGCCTTGGAAAAACTCAAGCAAGACCAGCCTCAATTGGTCGCGACGGCGGAGGCCGCTGCCGGACTCAGTCTGGGCGAATACACGGCGCTGGTCTTCGCCGGTGCGATGAAATGGACCGACGCCCTGCGCGTCGTTCAGTGCCGAGGCGAAGCGATGCAGGCCGCATCGGACGCCTGCGCCAGCGGAATGGTCAGCATTCTCGGGCTCGAACCGGATCAGGTCGAGCAGCTGTGCGATGCGTCCCGTCAGGCCGGCGAGATCCTGCAAATCGCGAACCTCCTGTGTCCAGGCAACCTCGTTTGCTCAGGCCACCTTGCCTCGTGCCACGAACTCAAGCGACAGGCCGAAGCGGCGGGGGCGATGAAAGTCATTCCGCTCACGGTCGCGGGCGCGTTCCACACACCGATCATGGAGAGTGCGCTGGAGCGGCTCCGCGACGTGCTGGCCGAAACGCCGATTCAACGCCCCCGGATCGCGGTGCTTTCCAACGTCGACGCGCAAGCCCATTGGGAACCCGATCCGATCCGTCAGGCGCTCGTCCGCCAGGTCGTCAGCCCCGTTCAGTGGGAAGCGACGATGCG
Organism: uncultured Planctomycetales bacterium; assembly: GCA_963826795.1. Lineage (GTDB taxonomy): Bacteria > Planctomycetota > Planctomycetia > Pirellulales > Pirellulaceae > CAWGYT01. Next base: position 129,313 of record CAWGYT010000007.1, read on the forward strand.
AAATCTGCTGGCAGACGGCTGCGATACGTTCTGGGAAATCGGACCCGGGCGCGTCCTGCGCGGTCTGCTCAAGCGGATCAACCGCAAGGCACCGTGTGAAAACATCGCGTGAAAACATCGCGTGAAAACATCGCGTGAAAATATCACGTGCAAGTACCGAGGATTGGGCAGAATCAAAGGCCGCTGGGCAAATGTAGGCCCGGCTTCCAATGCGTCGTTTGTCTCGAAGATAATTTCTGAGGAAGGTAGTTAACGTCATGAGCGACGCGTTGTTGCAGGGATTGAAAGCGGACCTGTCGGGGCAGGTCGCGATTGTGACCGGTGCGTCACGGGGCCTGGGAAAGGCCATGGCCGAAGGCCTCGGCGAGTGCGGGGCCCGGGTCGCCTGCGTCGCCCGCAACCTCGAGAAACTCGAAGCGACCGTGCAAACGATCGTTGCCAAAGGCGGCCAGGCCGAGGCCTTTGCCTGCGACGTGACCGATCGCCCCAAAGTCGATGCCCTGGTCGATCAGCTGGTCGAACAGTGGGGCCGTTTGGACATTCTCGTCAACAACGCGGGCATCACCCGCGACACGTTGCTACCCCGCATGACGGATGAAGAATGGGATGACGTGCTGAACACGAACCTGCGGAGCGCATTTCTGTGGTGCCGGGCGGCCTCCCGCTACATGATGCGAGCTCGCTCGGGCAGGATCATCAACATCTCGAGCGTCTCGGGCCTGATCGGGAATCCCGGCCAAACCAACTATTCGGCCTCGAAGGCAGGCTTGATCGGCCTCACGCGAAGTCTCAGTCGCGAACTGGCCGGGCGAAAAGTGACGATCAATGTTGTTGCGCCGGGTTTCATCGAAAGTGATATGACGGCCACCTTGGGCCCCGCCGTGGTCGAGGAGGCCAAGAAACGAATTCCCGCCAAACGACTCGGTACCCCGGCCGACATTGCCGCGGCGGTCGTCTTCTTGGCCAGCCCGGCTGCCGCTTACATTACGGGACATGTCTTGACCGTCGACGGGGGCCTCACGGCCTAGGACCCGGCATCGGCCGCCGCCAGCTCCCCCCAAAAAGCCGACCGACCATCCCCATTTGCGTCTTGACCCCCTTTGCAGGAATCCTCTATCTTGTTCTGCTTGTTCATCAGCGGGCAGCGAGTTCCTGCTCCAAAGATCTCTAATGTAGCAGGGGGCCTCAGAGCAGCCCCTGAATCTCTATTCGTAGGAGGACGGCCAAGGTGGCAGATGTGTCTCAGCGGGTGATCGACATCGTGGCGGAGCAGCTAGGTGTCGACAAAGAAAAAATCACACCCGAAACCTCGTTCGTACATGACTTGGGAGCCGATTCGTTAGATACGGTCGAGCTGGTCATGGAACTGGAAGAGGAGTTCGATATTAATATCCCTGACGACGCGGCGGAAAAGATTCAAACCGTCGGTCAAGCGATCGAGTTCATAACGAAGGCGCAGGCCTCGTAGCGCGAGAGGGCCGAAGCAGGCGTACCGAAGCGTCGCATCGGTTTTCGAGACTGGGTTTTCGAGACTGGGTTTTCGAGACTGGGTTTTCGAGAGGCGAAGGCGGCGGGAGCCTCTGGCGGTCCGGCTTGGCGGGTCTTCGTCGCGCGCTACTTGCGTTTGCGACACGGGGCGGGAGGGATGGCTTGTCGTCTTGCCGTCGGCGCCTGCTCCTTGCCGAGGGCTCCGGTAAATTCGTTTTCCGTGCGACATCGTGTTCCATGCGGATCAGGCAAGGCGGAAGGAGTTCGCCCGGATTGCGATGATTCTCGCCGAACGGTTCGGAACGGAGCGGAATCATACGCGGCGGGCGGCGTGGCCAAATTGCTGAGGTTCCGCTAGGATCCTCGGATCACTTCTCGGGTTTTGCGAAGGTTGTGGCAAGATGCCGCTCGTGAACCCGCGATGAACGAAAACACTTCGGGCCTGGGTGCGACGCGCAACGGGTTCCGACCAGAGTCGTTGGCAGGCAGGATCATGAAGCGACGTGTCGTCGTGACCGGGTTGGGCGTTGTGACGTCGTTAAGCTGCAAGGTAGACGATCTCTGGGAACGCGTCCTCCGCGGTGAAAGCGGAATTCACGACCTCCGGATTTTTCCCACCGAAGGATACAAAGTCCGTTTCGGTGGGGACGTCTACGACTGGGATCCGGTCGATTACATTCCGGCCAAGGAGCTGAAGCGGATTGATCGCTTCACCCAGTTCGCGCTGGTCGCCGGAACCGATGCCGTGGCCCACGCGGGACTCGACTTCCGCCAGGAGGACAGCTTTCGTTGTGGCGTGATCCTGGGATCTGGGATCGGGGGCCTCCAGGAAATTGAAACCCAAGTCGAGCGGTTATTGTTCAAAGGTCCCGATCGGGTTTCGGCTCTGACCATTCCCAAATTGATGCTGAACGCTGCGGGTGGGAACCTCTCCATCAAATACGGAATGCGGGGCCCTAATTACACCGTGGCGACCGCCTGCGCCAGTGCCACGAACGCGATCGGGGACGCGCTGAAGGCAATTCAGTACGACGATGCCGACGTGATGCTCACGGGAGGAACCGAGGCCGCGATCACGCCCATGGGAATCAGCGGCTTTGCCAACATGCGAGCGTTGTCCGAACGCAATGCGGAACCGCAGCGGGCAAGCCGGCCATTCGACGCAGATCGCGACGGCTTTGTGCTGAGCGAAGGAGCCGGCATCCTGGTGCTGGAAGAACTGGAGCACGCCCGAGCGCGCGGAGCCGCGATCCTGTGTGAGGTGCTTGGATTTGGAGCCAGCGGAGATGCGGGGCACATCACGCAGCCGGACGAGGCAGGGACCGGCGCCGCGCGGGCGATGACCTCAGCCCTGCGAGACGCCGGCTTGGCCCCGGCCGACGTCGACTATATCAACGCCCATGGAACCGGGACCCCGCTCGGTGACAAGGCCGAGACACAGGCTCTCAAGAGCGTTTTTGGCGAGCACGCGGGGCGGCTGAGCATCTCCAGCACCAAGAGCCAACTGGGCCACTCGCTGGGTGCCAGCGGTGGCATCGAATTGATCCTCACGATCAAGGCGATTCTGACCGGGATCGTGCCGCCGACAATCAATTTGGAGACGCCCGACCCCGACTGCGATCTCGACTACACGCCGCTGCATCCCAAGGAACGGCCGATTCGGGTCGCGATGAGCAATAGCTTTGGGTTCGGCGGGCACAATGCGTCAGTCGTCGTCGGCCGTCTCCGCGAATAGATCTTTACAAGCAGGCAAGTCAGCCGACCGAATCCCGCAGTTGCTCGAGCGGAACCAGCGTATTGAGACTGCCCGATCGGCGCCCCTGCAGGTCGAGCGTCACAAACTTGAAACCGAGCCGTTGCAGTTCGCCGGTCAGCTCTGACCGCAGCGGGTCGACACTCAACCGCGGAACCTGCTCGAGCGCCACCTCCAGACGAGCGAGATCGCCTTGGTGATAGCGGACGCGCACATCGCCTAGCCCCCGCTGCTTGAGCCACTGCTCGGCCTGATCGATCATGGCGAGCCTCGCGGGGGTGACCGCCTCGCCGTACGCGATCCGACTTGAGAGACACGGCGTCGCCGGTTTATCGGCCACTGACAGTTTCCATTGCCGCGCCAGCGCGCGGACGTCCGACTTGCTCAGACCACACGCGGCAAGCGGACTGACGACCGCGAAACCCTCGGCTGCTCGACGCCCCGGACGATAGTCGGCCAAGTCATCCTGATTGGCGCCGTTCACGATGTAACCGACTCCATACTCGGCCAGCAAGGGAGTCAGTTCCGAATAGAGCTCGGTCTTGCAATGAAAGCATCGATCGAAACTGTTCGCACGATACTCGGCCCGAGCCAGTTCATTCGTGTGGATGACCCGGTGCCGAATTCCGATCAACTTGGCAACCTCACACGCCTCATCCAATTCCCCTGCCGCAAGACTCGGACTGTCGGCCGTGATCGCGATCGCGCGGTCCGCCAGCGCCAACACAGCGGCTTTGGCAACCACCGCGCTGTCCACACCTCCCGAAAAGGCCACCAGGCACCCCGCCAGCTCGCGGAGATTGTCGATCAGTCGCTCCGCATGAGTCGATAGAGCGCGCGACGCGGGAGACTCATCGCCGGACGGGGATGGCAAGACTGAGGATTCGGATCCGCTCATCAGCGCCCACTCTCGGCAACCAACCGTGCGCCACCACGCGTCCTGAACCGCGCACGTGGCTCAGTCGTTATTGTCCCGCAGCACCGCTTCCATCACCTTCGTGTTGCGTTCGACGGCCAGCACGACGGTTTGTTGCATCACGCCATCCTGACTGCTGCTGGTCACGGGCAGTACCTGCCGGCGGTCCGGCAGGCTCATCCGCACACTGAACGAGCCGTCGTCCCTCAGCTTGATGGGCTCACCGGCCAGCGTGACGTGTGCGCCGGGCCGCGTCGTCCCATGGACGATCATCTCGGCCTCCACCTCCAGCTTGAAGCGATGATCTCGACGCTGGCTCGGATCAGCCCCCACGCCGAAGCGCGTCATCATCGGGGACCCGACGGGACGACAAAGCCGCTCCTCCAGGACCTCCTGCAACTCATCGGTCGACCCTTCCGCCGAGTAGCCGCCACTGAGCGCGAAGATCCGCTCGCAATTGGCCGCCACGTCGACCCACGTGCCATCCAAAGCATCGCGCAGCGCCCGGCTCGGGCGTCACCACACTGTTGCTCCGCGCGAGCCCGTGAAAACGGCCATTCGATCCCAAATAGCCAATCTCGACGCGATGCCCTCGGGGCGGGTCAAGGACGTCAATGTACCAGTTGTTGACGCCACCATGGATTTCAATGTCGCGCAAGAGCGTTTCCGTGGAACTGGTCGTTCCCTTGACCGGAACCTCCATCAGACGAATCACCGGCTTGGCCGTATGCCAGTACTCCGCCATCGCGGCCTGGGCCCGCTGAATGCTGCGACTGGAAACCTCCCAGTGCACGTGCAGCCAGTAGGGATCGCGAACCATCAACACTACCCGGTCTCGGTTGCCGGACGCGTCGGTCAACGAGCGATCCGCCACGGAGTTGACGAGACGCCGGCCCCCGGCGGGAAGCGATCCGATCCCGGAAAGATCCTTGAAATGCTCCACCTCCTGATGGGCCTTCTGGATCTTGCGAGCCACCGGCGAAAGCCGCTGAGGGGCGGCGGCCAACTTGCCAGACGTGCCGTTGCGGCCCGGCCGGGCGATCGTCGACTTGCTGCCGTTCGTGCTGCGGCTGCCAACCGTACTGCGGCTGGTCGCGGAAGTGGTTCGACGTGAGGCCGTTTGACGCACCGACGCCTTCGCAACTGTGCCCGAGTCGACTGACGTGCTGCGAGTCGACTCACGCCGCGACGTCGCCGCCTTCCGCCGGCTGGACGTTGCCTTGCCGCCCGCCTTGGCCGCCGCGCGACCTTTGACGGCAACGGTTTTGGACGAACTTCCCGCTCCCACTCGACCCTTGCTGGACCCATTCTTCAAGGCCTGCTTTTCGTCGCGGACCAAGGCGCGAATCAAGTCGCTCTTGCGCATCGAATGCCACCCCGAAATCCCCCGCTTCTTGGCCATCTTCGCCAGATCCTTGAGGGTGTATTCGCTCAGCGTAGTTGTTGTCATCAACGGTATAGCCTCCGGTAGCGGATGGCGACTCGACCAAGCCAAGCTCGGACGGATGAGGCGACCATCCTTTATTTTTTCCGCCGTCCCTGCACAAGCTGCCTTTTCGCCCGGCCGCAGTCCCTTGGTCCGCGCAGGCGACGAAGGTCACTTCGAAAAGGTGTTTTCGGGGGTGTGACATGGGCGAGTTCCACGCCCCGGCTCAGTCCGAACCGGAACGCTTCTCGGACGTCGCGACCTTCATCCGCCTCGCTGCCCCGCTCTCGCAACTCACGTCTTTCGCGACGCGCACGTTGGGTCACGTGCGTGTTGGGTCACGCGCATGTCCCGCTCTCCAAGATGTCGGCGAAAGTCCCAGCGGGCGTCGGATCCCCCCTAAGGCCCATCGCGCTGCGGAGCAGTTCTCGCAAGGCAAGCTCTCACAAGCGACCGGCGGCCTTCGGCAGGCGCCGCCAGAGAACTCGCAAGATCCATAAAAAAGAGTTTAATCGAACCCGCGGAAATCGCAAAACATAAGCCCCCCACAAGGGCTATTGCTTTTTAGAAAACGCCAAATCTCAAGGGCTCGGTCGGAAGCGACACGGGCGTGTCATTCGGTTGGGAAAAGGGGTCAGGTCCCAAAAAGCCGGAACGGCCCTTCGGGTGCTTCACACGTTTTGGGACGTGACACTTCTTCGCAACCCGAAATCTTAACTGTGACACCGCACTAGCGGTAGTAGAGCAGCAGGTAGACCACCAACATCAGAGCGGCCCACATCGCCATTTGCCCGGTGGCGGCGAAACGGCCTCGGCGGCCGTCATCCGACAGCCATGCCGTGAGTTGATCCCAGAGGAACCCCGTGGCGACGGCCCTTCGTTGGTCGAGCCACAATTTCCAGGGCTGCCAGCTGCGCTGCACCGTTTGGACGGTCCGGGGCAGCAGTCGGCGGTAGAGCCAATCCACATCGAGCAGCACGCCAGGGGTCGATCGTCGATACACGCCGAACCGCAGTAGGGCGGCGAAGACCAGACCGGCGAGGGCCAGGATCTGCAGTTGTTCGACCACGTGGGGCACCGTATAGGCGTGATAATCGACCGCGTACGGCAGTCGCGCGTAAAGCCATCCGGGCGCCAATCCGATGAGCAGGCAGCAGGCCGAGGCGAGGATCATGGCCAGCCGCATGCTCCAAGCGGCCTCGCCGCCGACTCGGTTCGACTGTGGATCGCCGAGGAACACATCGTAGGGAATCCGTAAACCGCACACGAAAAAGACTCCGGCGGTCGCCACCAGCAGGCTCACCCAAGCCGCTTGATGATGCGCCTGGGCGACCGCAGACAACGAGAGGGACTTCGTCACGAAGCCGCTGAACAAAGGCATCGAGATGGCGGCGGCGCCTACGAGGTAGGCGGCGAAGGTCCACGGCATCGCTCGGGCCAGGCCGCCGAGCTGCGAGGCGCGAGCCGTCCCGGTCCGACTCAGAACGGCACCGGTCGCCATGAAAAGGAGTCCTTTGTAGAGAATGTGAGCGACGGCATGGGCCGTCGCTCCGTTGACGGCCAGTTCACCACCGACTCCGGCCGCCACGACCATAAAACCCAACTGGTTATTCAGGCAGTACGCCAGCGACCGTCGCACATCGTCCTCCAGCCAGGCGTAGACCAACGGCACAAGTGCCATCACACAACCGATCGCCAGCAGGGGTTCCCAGCCGGCAAACCCGCGGAGCAGGGCGTAGACGGCCAGTTTGGTCGTGAACGCGCTCAGGTAGACCGTCCCGCTGGGTGACGCTTCGGGGTACGCGTCGGGCAGCCAGGCATGCAGCAAAGGAAAGGCCGCCTTGATCCCGAAGGCCAGCACGATCAGCCACGCTGCCGCCTGCGGAAACGCGGAAACGAAAACGCCGACTTGGTCGACGGCGCCGAACGCCAGATCGCCGGTTTGCTGCAGGCGGAAGACGGCCCCGGACAAGAGCAGGACACCCGAACCGACCTGGACGATCAGATAGCGCATGCCGGCGCGGTAGGAGCCGGCAGTCCGACCTTGCCACACCAGGAACACCGAAGTGACGGCGGTCAATTCCCAAAAGACGAACAAGGACAACAAGTCGCCTGCGAACACGGCCGCAATCGCCGACCCCGCGTAGGCGGCGGCCATGGCCGCCGACAGAGAATCGCGCCGGTCCCAGGCGTAGATCGCACTCAGCGTCGCGGCGAGGTGAAACACGTGTCCAAAGGCCAGACTCAGACGATCGACGCGAATCGGGACCCAGGTCAGCCCGAAGGCCTCCCAGGTCGTTACCGCGCCAGGAGCAAAGGCCAACGTGAGCTGCAGCCAACTCAGCAAGGGCAGCGCGACCCAGGCCACGCGTCGGGCGCGATCCGGCAGCAGGATCGCGAGCAGGGGCCCCAGGATCAGAATCACGCCCGGTGGAATCTCATTCATCGTAGTAGTCCTCCGGACGGCGCACGAGGGGCCGCCAGAGTCGGGCCACGGCGACCAACGAGACGGCGCTGCCGAGGCTCAGCCAGCCGTAAAATCCCAGCCACGATTCACAGGGGAAATGCGGATGGAATTCCGACAAGTCGTGCACCCAGAGATCCAGCACCAGCAGCGTGACGGATCCTCCGGCGAGTGCCCAGCCAAGCCGTCGCGCGGCGCGGGCCGGGTCGTTGAGATGAGGCTCATTCATAGGCTGCCAGCTCCCCCCAGAGGCGCCAGGACCTGATACAGTCGATCCGCGAAGAAGAACAGCAGGATTCCTCCGAGGGCCGTCAGGCAAAGTGGCACGACACAGAGCAAGGGCGCCTCTTGCAAGCCCGCCGGCACCTCGTCGCGGTCCTCCGGGGCGATTCGATAGAACCCCGCGACGGCCACCGGCACCAGGTAGGCGATATTCAGCAGCGAGCTGACCATCAGCACGGCCACGAAAACGGGTTGGTCGGCGGCCGCGGCGCCGTTGGCCAGGAACCATTTGCTCCAGGCCCCGCCAAACGGAGGCAGCCCGATAATGCTGAAGGAGCCGAGCAGGAAGGCAGTCATCGTGAAGGGCATTTTCCACCCCAGCCCTCGCATTTGGCTGACCTCCGTCTTGTGCGTCGCCACGTAAATCGCTCCGGCGCAAAAGAACAAGGTGATCTTGCCCACCGCGTGCATCGCAATATGCATGCTCGCGCCGGCGATGCTCGCGGGAGTCGCCAAGACGGCGCCAAGCGTGATATATGAAAGCTGGCTTACGGTCGAGTAAGCAAGTCGCCTTTGAGGTTGTCCTTCGTCATCGCGACGAGTGAGGCAATGAGCACGGAGGCTCCGGCGACATACATCAGCCAGGTGTTGATTCCGGTCGTCTGCAGCAGCTCGAGCCCGAAGATGTAGATCACCACCTTCAGGACGGTGAAGACGCCAACTTTCACGACGGCCACTGCATGCAGCAGGGCGCTCACCGGTGTGGGCACCACCATGGCGGCCGGAAGCCAACGGTGAAAGGGCATCAGCGCCGCCTTGCCCGTCCCGAACACGAACAGCCCTAACAGGCAGGCCAAGGCGGTGGTCCCGATTCGCTGTTCGACCCAGGCGTCTTTCAGAATGCCGCCCTCCCGAAATTCAACCGTCCCGGTCAGGTGCCAGGTCCAGCTGATGGCGACCAGCAGCAAGCCGATCGACGTCAACAGCAGAACCGACAGATAGGTCCGTCCGCCGCGCCGCACTTCGTCGGTTCCGTAGTGGGTGACGAGCGGGTAGGTCGAGAGGGTCATGATCTCGTAAAACACAAACAGCGTCAGCAGATTGGCAGCGAGGGCGGCGCCCATGGCCGCGAAGATGGACAGCGAAAAGCAGGTATAAAAACGGGTCTGATGCTGTTCGTGGTGTGCCCGCATATAGCCCATCGCGTAGGCCGTGGTCACGATCCAGAGCCCCGAAGCGACGAGCGAGAACAGCATCCCGAGCGGTTCCAGTCGGAAGGCCAAGGGAAACCCCGGAATGAATTCTCCCAAGACGAACTCGGGGCGCGCACCGTGGAACACCGCGCCGGCCAAACTCGCTGCCACCGCAAACAGTGCAGTCCCCAGCACCAACTGGGTCGCTTCCCGCAGATTGGGTCGGCTGCCGAACAGGACCGTCATGACGGCCGTCGTCAGCGGCAGGACCAACATCATCTGCATCCGGGTCTCGGCCGTCATTTAGTGCGCCCCCAAAATCGCCAGGGCGGCCTGGCGCGCCACCCCAACCGGGATCGTGGTCCAGACCCCAAACAGCAGTGAAGTGCCCAAGACCAGATAGGTCGGGATCAGCATCACCAGAGGGGCTTCGGTCGCGGCCGCCGCCGCTCCAACGGGCTCGCGAAAGTACACCGCTTCGACCACACGGCCCACATAGACGACGGCCAGCAGCGATCCCACAACCACCAGCACGGCCGCCGGCCCGAAACCCTCCTGCCACGCGGCGACCACCAGGTACCATTTACTCACAAACCCGGCCGTCACGGGGACACCGATCAGACCGAGCCCACCGATCACCCAGGCAAACGAGGTCCACGGCATCCGCCGCCCGATCCCCTGCAGATCGTCGATCGACAAGCCCGGCAAACGCAGCGCATAGCACCCCATCGCCATGAACAAGCCACCTTTGATCAGGGCGTGATTCAGAATGTGCACGATCCCAGCCGTCACGCCGGCTTCCGTCGCCAGACTGACTCCCAGAATGATGTAGCCGATCTGGGCGATACTCGAATAGGCCAGCACGCGTTTGACGTCGTGCTGAAAAATGGCCGACGCCGAGGCCACGTAGATGCCCACCAGGGCCAGCGTCATCAGGCCCAGTCCCAACGGCAGCACGTCGAAGGCAAAATGCGTCTCAAAGATCGTAAAGACCACACGCAGCAAGATGTAGACCGAGACTTTCGTCGACGTCGCGGCCACGAAGGCGGTCACGACGGAGGGGGCGGAGGCATAGGCGTTTGGCAGCCATTGATGCAGCGGAAACAACGCGATCTTGATGCTGATCCCCACGGACAAGAAAGCAAACGCGACCAGAACGGTGCGATTATTGCCCGTTTCCGTCGAGGCCTCCAAGAGCCGCGCCAATTCGATCATATTGAGGCTGCCGGTCACCTGGTAGCTCAGCCCGATGCCGATCAGGATGAAGGTGGCTCCGATGGTCCCCATCACGAGATACTGAAACGCAGCCACCAGCGCCCGTCGACTGCGTCCCAAACTGATCAGGGCATAAGTCGAGAGCGATGAGATTTCCAGGAACACGAACAGGTTGAATAAGTCACCGGTGATTGCAATCCCCATTAAGCCTGTCACGCACAGCAGAAAGGCCGCATAGAACATCGACTGCTGGCTGGCGGGAATCTCGCGGTTGACGCTGGGCGGCGCATAACTCATGACGGCCGCGGCCATCGCGGAAATCAGCCACACCATGAACGCACTCAGCGCATCCACGCGATACTCGATTCCCCACGGAGCCGGCCAGCCGCCCAGTTCGTAGACGATCGTTCCGCGCTGGTGGACCAGCCACAGCAGACGAGTGGCAAGCGCTAAATTGGACCAGCACACCGCGATCGCCAGCACGAGGACGCGGCGACGCGCCCGGACCAGCACACACAGCGGCGCGGCCAGCAAGGGAACGACGATCTGCAGGACGGGGAGATGTTGATCCATTAAAGTCGCTTGTCTTTCGCCAGGATCTCGTCGTCCTCAATGGTCCCGTACGCCTCGCGGATCCGCACAATCAGCGCCAACGCGACCGAGGTGGTGGCAATGCCGACCACAATCGCCGTCAGCATCAAGACACTCGGCAACGGGTGCGAGTACACTTGGCGGCCCGGGATCATGATCGGGGCCGTTCCGCCTTCCACCTTGCCCATGGTCAGATAGAGCAGGAAAACCGAGACCTGAAAGATGTTCAAACCGATCACCTTTTGGATCAAATTCGGGCGGGCGATGACGATAAAGAATCCGGTCATCATCAGGAAGATCACGACCCAATAGTTGTACAGACCCAGCACGTTGCTCATGAATTCCGCCCCCGTGCCGCGAAGAGATAGAAGATCGCGATCATCACCGCCGCTACGGTGATTCCCACGCCCAGCTCGACCAGAAAAATCCCCAAGTGTTGTCCGTGCGGCAAATAACCCCCGCCCCAATGATGCTCCAGCACCTCGTACTCCAGAAAATTGCCCCCGGCCAGCATCGTCAGGACGCCAGTGCCCGCATAGATCAAAACGCCCAGGGGAACCAGCACCTCAACCACGTTCGGCTTGACCACGCGTTGCGCCGCCTCCAAGCCGAAAACCAAGCCGTACAGCACGATCGCGGCGGCGAAAATCACGCCGGCCTGAAATCCGCCGCCAGGGCCAAAATCGCCATGAAACTGGACGTAAAGGGCGAATAACATGATGTAGGGAATCAGCAGCTTCGAGACGATCCGCAGGATCGCATGCGATCTCATCTTCATCTCGAGGACTCCTGCCCCGCCGCGGGATCCGCAGAGGCCGGTCCTGGTGTCGAGCCTGGGGTGACGCGCCGCATCAGCAACATGACCGCCACGGCCGCCGTGAAGATCACGGTCGTTTCGCCCAGCGTGTCATAACCTCGATAGCTGGCCAAGACCGCGGTCACCACATTGGGCATGTGGACCTCATGTTCCGTGCGTTCCACGTACGTCCGCTGCGGATAGCGCTGAATCGGTGCATCAGGGTCCCCGTAGTGCGGCATGTCGAGCGTGCCGTAGACGAGAAAGCCACCCGTGATCGTCACGACCAACAGCGCCTCCCAGGGAAACCGGGTGGGCAACTTGGCCGTTCGACTGGTCAAGGAAAGCGTGGCCAGCATCAACACCGTCGAAATCCCCGCGCCGACTGCCGCTTCGGTGAACGCGACATCGGGTGCGTCGAGCACGAGCATCCAGCTGGCTCCAAGAAAGCTGTAGATCCCGGTGAGCATCACGGCGGCCCAAAGATCACGCATCCGCGCAACGGTGACAGCCGTGGCAGCCAGCAACGCCAAAATCGGGACAATGATGTACGATTCGCTCACAGCATGCCCCATCGGCCGCGACGCAACATCCCGCCTGACCCCGCCCGATGCGAGATCGGGAGCCACAATCTTCCCGCTCCCTCAGGCCTGCCCTGCCCCGCTGCGTTGTTCACTCGGACTCTCCCCGCGGCTTGGCCGCAGCCGTTTCGCGGCGGGGCGCCAGCCGTGGCACGAGACCATCGGTCAAGGCCGCCTGCGCCAACGCATGACACGCCGTGGGACTTGTGACAAACAGGAAACCCAGGATCATCAGCAGCTTGACCAAGGCCAGCGACCAGCCTGCCTGAAACATCAAGCTCAACAGAATCAGCCCGGCGCCAAGCGTGTCGGTGATCCCTCCTCCATGCAACCGCGTGAAGAAGTCCGGCAAGCGGACGATCCCAACTCCTCCCACCACGGCAAAGAAGGAACCCGCCAACAGCAACCCCCAAGTCGCAACATCGCAAACAATCTCGGGAACGGAAGCCAGCAGCAGCATCGTGCTCATGACACCCCCTTCTGCGAACTCACATCGGTGTCAGCAAACATCCCGTATTTCGAAAAACGCAGCACCGCAACCATCCCGATGAAGTTCATCAGGCTGTAGAGCAACGCCAAGTCGAGGAAATCCGGACGCTCGATCAAAAAACTGACCACGCAAATCAACAGCACCGTCTTGGTGCCAAACATGTTGACGGCCAGAATCCGGTCAAACACCGTCGGCCCCTGAGACGCTCGGTACAATGCCAAGCTCATCGTCACCACGATGGCCAGCAAAACGATTGCATACATGCCTCTCCTGCACTTTCCCCCCGCGATGCGGCGAGGATTCCCTCGATCTTCCCAGGGCTGCCGCCGACCGCCCAACGGCCCCGTGATGCCCGCCAGCCTCTGCGGAGGTCAAGTCAGGGCACGCCGAAATCGGTCGCGACGACCAGCCCTCGCAACAGCGCCCCGTCCCCACCCGCGACCAACTCGCTACGCCCCCCTTGCCCTCGCTGAGTCGCGGGGCTCCAGCGCGCACACCCGCCGATCCATCTCGCCCGACATGTCCTCTTCGGCTTCGGCCGCCGACAGCGCATGCACGCGAATCCGGTCCTCCTGCATGTCGACCGAGACGGTGCCGGGCGTGAGCGTGATCGAATTGGCGTAGATCACGCGCCCCATTTCCGTGCGCTGCTTGGGACGCACCTCAATCATCTGCGGCCAGATCGGCATGTCCTTGGCAAGGATTCGCCGAGTGACGTCCCAATTGGCCACCACGATCTCCTTGACCAACCAAGGCAAATATCCCGCCATCGGACGAATCCCTAAACCCAATGGCACCGCCTCTTCATCAACGATCTCCATCCGCCAACACAGCCCGACCACCAAGAGGCACGAGACCGCCCCCAGTCCCAACATGAATGGCTCGGTGTGGCCTGACCACAGAAACCAGACCGCACACAAGGCGAGGAACAGCCCGATCGCGTACTTCGCGTTCAATTCACACCCCTTCGTCGCCGTGATTCCGGCCCGAGAACGACCGAGTTCCAACCTGGCCCCGGCTGGACGGACAACAATATAGCGCGGGACGACTTCCGCGACAACCGACACTCTCGAGCTGTCCGATGAAGGCGACCCGACGGATTCAAATGCTTCGTTTTCATCCCGACTTGGTCGAGCCCGTTGACATCGGGAAAAACTTTGTGAAAAAAAGCACGAATTGAAGTTTCGCTCGGTTGACCAGTGTTCCCGCTTGCGATAAATTTGGCCGCAGCTGGTAGCCAATGTCGTTCATCAAGGGCTGGGGCGAGCTTCAGGCAATTGCGGCAACACTTGGCCAAGGCGTCGAGCGACGTTTAGCTTGAAGGCGGACCAGGGATCAGCCACCGGACCGCGGTTCAGCTTGGCAGTCGAGTTTTTGGGACAGCTCGCGGGAATCGAATCGGGCAAAACGCGACGGCCGGTTCGAGTCGCGAGGTTTCGGGGACGGGCCGGGTTGTTTCGTTCGCTCGGCATGAGGGCCATGTGATCCACTCTCCCGACGATCGGTCGCGACCTGCCGTCGCCTACCAGTGGGCCTCACAGGTCATCTCGATCGCGCTAGAGATGGTCGTACCGGGACTTGTCGGATACTGGCTGGATCAGCGACTGGGTACCGTGGCGGTGTTGACCGTTTTGGGTTTTGCCTTCGGCTTCACCCTCGGCATGGTCCAGTTGGTTCAGTTAGGACGTTCCAGGGACAAGCCAGGGCCGTCGGGTAAACCACCAGCTGAGTGAATCGCGAGTGGGCGCGTGGTCGCGCCGGCAGGCCGCGACCGAGCGGGGCTTGGCCAGGATGAGATGAGGCGGCCCGGACAATCGCTGCGAGTCGTGAATTGCTGGGTTTTAGGAGATACGTGCAACGGTGAGCGAGACGGACGGAACGTGGATTCAGCGATGGGCGCAGGGTGGCTTGGCGGCTCGCGCGGCGTTGCTGGTCGGCCTGTTTGCCGCCTATTTACTCTGCGCTGCGCCCGTTGCGTGGATTTTATCCGGGCCGCCGGGCTGCTTCGCCGCGGCCCTGTCGGCCGCCGTTTGCCTGATCTCCGGCTGGTTGGCGATCTTCGCGACGTCCGTGATCGCACCTCCGGACAAGCCCGCGGCGCACGTCCTCGTCGGGATGATGATCCGAATGAGCTTGCCGCTATGCGCGTGCTTGATCGTCACCGAGCGTAGTCCCGGACTGACTCAGGCAGGCTTTCCTGGCTTCTTGATTGCGGCCTTCCTGCTGGGGCTCGCGGTCGAAACCTGGATCTCCGTTTCGCAAATTCCAACGAACCCTGTGATGACGTCCCCGCGCGCGGCCGGCCGCGTCGGAGAACAGTTGAGCCCCAACGCATCGACGGGAGCGATTTACGGTTCGGAGACTCGTTCCCGAAGAACGTCTTGATTTCTTGGCGTCAGGCACCGGCGACGGTTCAGACACTCAACGCGGCGTGAGAAGACCATGGCACACGATCCTCTTGATCCCGGACATCTGATCGGCCACGTCAAAGACGCGACCTACTTCGAATTGCCGCGATCGCTGGGCGGCAAGGTGGAGATTCCGCAGTTGTTCGAGGCAAAGCCACCCACCGGCGGGCTGCTCGAACCGTTCGATCTGCAAATCACCAAGTTCATGGTCATCGAGGTGATCGCGGCCGTGCTGGTGATGTTGGTGGCCATTCCTCTGGCCAACAAGATCGCGGGCGGCCGACTTGCGAAGGGTCGACTTTGGAATGGCCTGGAGGCGATGCTCCTGTTCTTGCGGGACGAAGTGGCCAGGCCTGCCATCGGCAAACACGACGCGGATCGGTTCTTGCCGTTCCTGTGGTCGATTTTCTTTTTCGTGCTGGGATGTAATCTGTTGGGAATGGTCCCCTGGCTGGGCTCTCCGACCGGCGCTTTGGCCGCCACCGGGACCCTCGCCTTGATGACCTTCGCCGCGGTCGTCGGAGCGGGCTCGAAGAAGCTCGGGCCCGTCGGGTTCTGGAAGGCTCAGATTCCTCACATGGACATTCCGGGGCCGCTGGCGATCTTCCTCAAGCCGATGATCTTCGCGATCGAGGTGGTCGGACTCCTGATCAAGCATTTTGTGTTGGCCGTGCGTCTGTTGGCGAACATGTTCGCGGGGCACTTGGTGCTGGGCGTGCTGGTCGCCTTTGTCGCGGTGGTCGGCAGCGGCGTGTATTCCTACGCCCACCCCCTGTTTCTCGGTGTCACGACGGCCAGCGTGCTGGGCGCCGTCGCCTTGAGTCTACTGGAGTTGTTCGTCGCGTTCCTGCAGGCCTATATTTTCACCTTTTTGTCGGCCCTGTTTATCGGCATGGCCGTGCATCCTCATTAGCGTGGGCCCGGTCCGGTCCGATGCTCACCCGGGTTAAGTTCACTCGGTAACACGTCACCCTAGGTCATTTCGAATCAGGAGATGGAAAGTGTTTAAGTGGTCGAAAATTGCGTTGTTCGTATTGGGCGTCCTGGCGACTGCCACACCGGCCATGGCCCAAGAAGCGGCGGCGGGTGGCGGCATCTCGATCTTGAGCGGAACCGCGATCGGTGTTGGCTTGGTCATCCTGGGTGCAGGTTTCGGGATCGGGCGGATCGGTTCGTCCGCGGTGGAGAGCATGGCTCGCCAGCCGGAAGTTGCCGGCAACATCCAGACGGGCATGATTATCTCCGCAGCCCTGATTGAAGGTGCGACGTTCTTCGCGTTGATCGTATGCATGATCAAATAGTTCGGTCCGATCCTCGGGTGATTCGCGCCTCTGCAACCGACGCCCGAGGTCGGTCGACGTCAGCGAACAGAGGAAACTCGGATCGACCCGTATTGATCCGATCAAGGGCGGTGTCGGTTCGCGATCGAACCGGCCAGTGCGTCGAATCAGGGGAGCTTGCCATGCAGCGAATGGGTTTGTGGATCATCGGCTTGGGGCTAGGCTGGGTCCTGGCGACGGGCGTCGCCGCGCCGGCACGTGCTGCCGAGGAGGCGGCCGAGGTGGCGGCCGAGGTGGCGACCGAGAGCGATTTGCATGCCGACGGCGAACATGCCGACGGGTCGCACGCTGGCGGCGGAGAGCACGGCGGCGGGGACACGAATCCCGTGACCCTGGACCCGGACTTGGCGATCGTCACGGCGGTCGTGTTCTTGGTGCTGATGGCCGTGCTCTGGAAGTTTGCCTGGGGTCCGATCGTCGAGGCACTGGACAAACGCGAGCAGAGCGTCGCGGATCAGCTGGCCGACGCCAAGCGGAGCCAGGAGGAGGCGAGGCGTCTGTTGGCTTCGCACCAGCAGCAGCTGGCGGGCACCGCCGCCGAAGTAAAACAGCTGCTGGAGCAGGCCCGGAAAGACGCCGACCTGCAAAAGCAACAGATCCTCGACAGTGCGCAGGCCGCTGCGGCGGCCGAGCGAGATCGTGCGATTCGCGAGATCGACGCGGCCAAGAACGCCGCTCTCCAAGGTCTGGCTCAGAAGAGTGTCGAAACCGCGGTCCAGCTAGCGGGACAAATCGTCCACCGCCAACTCAGCAGCGAGGATCACTCGCAATTGATTGGCGACGCCCTGCAACGGTTCTCGAGCAACAACTAACGCGATGGCGGGTCGCCCAGCGGCACGTCACGACAGCTTGTAGTTTCCAGGTCCCGGCGTCAGTCCGCGGCCACCGAAATTTTTTCGAGGGGTCCCCATGACCGACGTTCCCTCCGCCACTTTGACCAGCGGCCAGGAAGTGAATATCGACAAGCAGCGGATCGCGGCGGTGTATGCGAAATCGCTGCTGGGAGTCACCGAGCCGCTCCACCAGTCTGAAGCGGTGGTGGAGGAACTCGATGCGCTCGTCGAGGAGGTCTTGAGGATTTCGCCCGAGCTTGAATTCACGCTCGGCTCGCCCCGCATCCCGGCGGACGAAAAGGCGGGTCTCCTGGATCGCATCTTCGGGGGTCGGCTCTCCGAGCAAGTCCTGACGTTCCTGAAGGTCGTCGGGCGGCATGGCCGGCTGGACTGCCTTCGACAAATTCGCCAGGCGGCCCGCGAGGAACTCAATCGCCTGCGAAATCGTGTCGCCGTGCAAGTCACGACCGCGACGCCGCTGGAAGGCCCTCTGCGGCAACGGATCCTGGAACAGCTCGAGTCAAAGTTGGCCCAACCCGTCGAGCTCCAATGCCGCGTCGATCCGGCGGTGATTGGGGGGCTGGTCGTCCGGGTCGGCGACACGGTCTACGACGGAAGCGTCGCCAATCAGCTGACACGGATCAAAGCACAAACCATTCAAAACACATTTTCCCAGCTGCGCGAATCGGTTGATCGGTTTGCCGTCACGAGCTGAGACTTTTACTGAGGTCAGCGAATCCCATGAAATTCAATGCGGACGAAATCGCTTCGGTCATTCAACGCGAAATCGAACAATACAAGGACCAGATCGACGTCCGCGAAGTCGGCACGGTCCTGGAAGTCGGCGACGGCATCGCCCGCGTCTACGGCCTGTCCGGCGTGATGGCCGGCGAGATGGTCGAGTTTCCCGGTGGGCGTCATCGGCCTGGCCTTCAACCTGGAAGAGAACAGCGTCGGCGTGATCATTCTCGGCGACTACCTGCAGATTAACGAGGGCGACGAGGTCCGCAGCCTCGGTCGACTGCTGTCCGTGCCCGTCGGCGACGCGGTGATCGGCCGCGTGCGTCGATCCGCTCGGCAATCCGCTGGATGGACAAGGGCCCGATCGCCACGACCGAGCAGCGGTCCGTCGAAGTTCATGGCGCCGGGCGTCGCCGAACGCCAGCCGGTCTGCGAGCCGCTGCAGACGGGCATCAAGGCGATCGATGCGATGACGCCGATCGGACGCGGCCAGCGCGAACTGATCATCGGCGACCGCAAGACCGGGCAAGACGGCCGTCGCGATCGACGCGATCATCAACCAGAAGGATTCGGGCGTGAAGTGCTTCTACGTCGCCGTCGGCCAGAAGGACTCGTCGGTGGCCGGCGTCGATGGAAACCTTGCGAAGCACGGCGCGATGGACTACACGACGGTGATCGTCTCCGGTGCGAGCTCCCCCGCGCCGCTGCAGTACATCGCCCCCTATGCCGGCACGGCGATGGCCGAGTACTTCATGTACAACGGCGAACACGCCCTGATCGTTTACGACGATCTTTCCAAACAGGCCGTCGCCTATCGTCAATTGTCGCTGCTGATGCGTCGGCCGCCGGGCCGCGAGGCGTACCCGGGCGACGTCTTTTACTGCCACAGCCGCTTGCTGGAACGGTCCGCGAAACTCTCGGACGAGACTGGGAGGCGGCTCGCTGACCTCGCTTGCCGATCATCGAGACGCTCGAAGGCGAAGTCTCGGCCTACATTCCGACCAACGTGATCTCGATCACCGACGGCCAGATCTACCTGCAGCCCGACCTGTTCTTCGCCGGGCATTCGCCCGGCGATGAACGTCGGTATTTCGGTCTCTCGCGTCGGCGGTGCGGCCCAGATCAAGGCGATGAAGAAGGTCGCCGGCGGTCTGCGGCTCGACCTCGCCGCCTTCCGCGAACTCGAAGCGTTCGCCCAGCTGGGCACCGAACTGGACGCGGCGACTCAATCGCAACTCGATCGCGGCTACCGGATGGTCGAACTGCTCAAGCAGCCGCAGTACCGGCCGCTGCACGTGATTGACCAGGTGATGAGCATCTTTGCCGGTACGCGTGGGTCACTTGGACAAGATTCCGGTCAATCAAGTCCAGAACTGGGAACGCCAGTTCCTCGAATTCGTCCACCAGCACCATCAGAACTTGTGGGACGAGCTGGCAGACAAGAAGGACCTGACCGACGAACTGCAGGAACGCTGGTGGCCGCGATCAAGGAATTCAACCAACAGCTTTCTCGCAGCACTATCCGCCGAGACCGCCGTCACGGCGTAAGCATTTACCGCAACCCGCAGCGTTGATTTCGTGAGCGTTGCACCCATGGCCAAAGCCCGAGCACTTGACAAGCGACGCAAGTCGATTCGCAATATCCGCAAGATCACGCGGACGATGGAACTGATCGCCACGGCGCGGTTCAAGAAGGCGATGGATCGAGCGACCGCCGCAACGGCTTACACCAACCGAATCACTCAACTGGTCGCCGACCTTTCCAGCGCGGGCCTGGAAGTCACGCATCCGCTGCTGGAACCTCGCGGCGAGACGCAGCAGGCGACGCTGCTGGTGCTGACCGCCAATCGCGGACTCTGCGGCGGCTACAACGGCAACGTCACCCGCATGGCGCAGTCGCGTTGGAAGGAACTTCGAGCCGAAGTGCCTGAGGGAAGCCGCCTGGAGCTCTCCGGCAAACGCGGCATCGGAGCCTTTCGATACCGGCGAATCACGCCGGATGCGACTTATACACACTTCGAGGACAAGACAAAGTTCGAAGAGGTCGACGTCCTGGCCAGCCGCTATCTCGATTGGTTCATTACGGGCCGATTGGACCGACTGGAAGTCGTCTACACGAAGTTCGACAGCATTGCACGGCAATACCCGGTCGTGGAGACGCTCCTTCCGCTGGGAAAAATCGAAGGAACCGACGTGGCCGAGGGTAGTGGCAAGGGTGATTCGATGTACGACTTCCTCCCCTCGGCTGAGAGCATCTTAGAAGAAATCGTGCCGGCGAGCTTCAAGGTCAAACTGTTCAAGTGCTTCCTCGACGCCGCCGTGAGCGAACAAGTCGCCCGGATGGTTGCGATGAAGGGCGCGACGGAGAATGCCGGCGAATTGATCAAGCAACTGTCGATGACGTACAACCGCGCTCGCCAATCGCAAATCACCGGCGAAATCATGGAAATCATTGGGGGTGTCGAGGCGCTGAACAAATAGCCCGCATCCAGACGTCGCCGCCCCGAGGCGCCGCTCCTCGCGGGCCGACCGAATCCTGTTCATCGAAACCCGGTCGCCCCTGGACGACCGATCCTGCACCAGCTCAATCGTCTACCGAGAAAGTGAATTCGCATGGCCACGGTAACCCAAAAAGTCGGAAAGATCACGCAGATCATCGGGTCGACGTTCGATGCCCAGTTCCCGGAGGACCAATTGCCCGGGATCTACAATGCGGTCAAGGTCGCCGGCCAGCACAAGGGCGTGAACCTGGACCTCACGGGCGAAGTGCAACAGCACCTTGGCGGAGGTCGCGTGCGATGCGTCGCCCTGGGTAGCACGGACGGGATGATTCGCGGGCAGGATTGCGTGGACACGGGATCTCCCGTGTCAGTCCCCGTGGGTGACGCTACGCTCGGTCGCGTCTTCAACCTGCTCGGAGAACCGATCGACGGACGCGGGGAAGTCGTTGCCGCCGAGCGCTGGCCCATTCACCGTGATCCCCCACCCATCGCGTCGTTGTCGACCAGTACCGAACTGTTCGAGACCGGCATCAAGGTCGTTGACTTGCTGACGCCTTTCGTCCGCGGCGGCAAGGCCGGGTTGTTCGGCGGAGCCGGCCTGGGTAAGACCGTGATCCTCACCGAGCTGATCGCCCGGATCGCGTCCGCCCACGGCGGTTACTCCGTCTTCGCCGGCGTCGGCGAACGAACGCGGGAAGGAACGGACCTGTGGTTGGAAATGCAGGAAGCCAAGATCGGCGATACGGGCCGCAGCGTGATCGAGCAAACCTGCATGGTCTTCGGCCAAATGAATGAGCCGCCAGGGGCTCGCTTGCGAGTTGCCCTGTCCGCCCTGACCATGGCCGAATATTTCCGCGACACGACGGGCAAAGACACGCTCCTGTTCGTCGACAACATCTTCCGGTTTTCTCAGGCTGGAAGCGAGGTTTCCGCGCTGCTGGGACGCATGCCGTCGGCCGTGGGATATCAACCCACGCTGGCCACCGAGATGGGTGCCCTGCAGGAACGGATCACATCAACCAGCCAGGGAGCGATCACGTCGGTCCAGGCGGTCTATGTTCCAGCCGACGATCCCACGGACCCCGCACCGGCCACCGCCTTCGGACAGTTGGATGCCTTCATCTACCTGGAACGCTCGATCGCGGAAAAAGGGATCTATCCGGCCATCGACCCGCTTGCCTCGTCCAGCCGGATTCTGGATCCGCAGTATGTCGGCGAGCGACATTATGCGATCGCCCGTCGCGTCCAGACGACGCTCCAGCGGTATCGCGAGCTGCAGGACATCATCGCGATTCTGGGCGTCGATGAGCTGAGTGAGGAGGACAAACTGATCGTGCATCGCGCTCGTCGAATCGAGCGATTCCTGTCCCAGCCGTTTTTGGTCGCCGAAGTGTTTACGGGTAAGTCGGGCGAGATCACGCCGTTGGCCGAAACGATTCGCAGCTTCGAGGAGATCTGCGACGGCAAGTGGGACCACCTGCCTGAGCAAGCCTTCATGTACGTCGGCGCGATCGAACAGGCGGAAGCTCAGGCCAAGAAAATGCAGGTCTAGGCTGGCACAACCTCACCCCCCTCCCTCTCGGACCGCTGAACTATCATGGCCGCTCTGAAGTGTATCGTCGTGACGCCGGAAAAAACGTCGCTTGAGCAAGACGCCTCCTTCGTCGTCGTCCCCTTATTCGATGGTGAGTTCGGGGTCGGCAAAGGGCACGGTCCGATGATCGGTCGGTTGGGTTACGGTGAACTTCGGGTGACCCAGATTTCCGGACAAGTCGATCGCTACTACGTGGACGGCGGATTCGTCCAGGTCGCGGACGACGTCGTCTCGCTGCTGACTGGCCGCTTCGTTGCAGCGGGTGACGTGGACGTCGCCGCGGCCCAGTCGGCACTGGCCGAGGCCCAACAGCGCGTTGCGAATACGGACGAGTTGCTGCAATTGCGGGATCGCGCTGTCGAACAGGCCCGCGCCAAATGAGAATTGGGCAACGCGCCAAGTCGTAGCGGCGTTTCCAAATCTTCCGCGCCGCGCTAGCATCCGAGGCAAGTCGGACGTGACCGAGGTCGACGACACTCTCGCGACGACTTTCGCGTCCCGTTCGACTGCCGCGTCCCGGCAAATAGTTCCCGACTTGAGTTGCCAATCGGCAGCGTCGCGCGCGAGTCCCCATCCCGCGCTGCAGCACCGCGACCCGATTCGCAAAAGCAAGATAGACTTTCAGGACCGCGCCCTGTGACCGAGGTCGACGTGGGTCGCCGGTCTCCCCTCATATCGATGGCGAAATTCTTCGCTGCTGATTTAGCGACAATCTCAACTTCGCAAAATCCGCACGTCGCGCTCGCCTGTCGGCTGCGGAGCGGATGCCCGATGAAAGTATTTGGCCTGCGATCGCCCGACGCCTTCCTCCCGGAACGTGCGCCACCGCCGTATGTCGTGTCCGCGGGACCGCGGAAAAAAACTCCCGATGAGACGTTCGACCTTCGACCGATTCGCCGACACCTGATTTTCCTGCAATGCGTGCTTCGGCAGTTGTCGACGCAAGACGAACTGGTCCATTCCCGCGATCGCAGCGTCAGCTCGACCCTTCCCTACCTCGACCTTGCCCTTCGCGATGCGGGGGCAGAGCCGAACGAAGCTGCGGTCGCAATCGGCGGGCCACCGCCGGAGACCTCGGCCGGCGAGCCGCTGCCAACACTCTGGCTCGGCCTCTGCCAGGGGCTGAATGCGATCTTCGAAGCGGCCGCGGCACACGCCTGGGACGTCCCGGTACTCAGCGCGCTATCCGACCGACTTCAGGCGACGCTGGCCGAAGTGCTGGCCCGTCGCGGATCCGCTTGCGAGTCGCCACTGGACTGTGAACTCTGCCGACCGGTGCGGGACGAATATGACGCGAGCCGCTCTCGCCCTCCGGCCAGCGTCGCACTCAACCCCTCGGCCAATCCGGAAAACCTGCGGCAGCTTTTGCTGGGAAGTTGCGACCCAGACTGCCCGGGACTTCTCCCGGGCTTCGAAAAGGCCCTGGCCTGCGCCGACGAACAGCTGTCGCGCCAGATTGGTGACCTCGGCATCTTTCTTGATACGTTGGCTTGAGACGATCCCGACCGTGGAACGGCCGATGCCGGTCGAGAGCGTTTTCGCGCGGCATTTCGCGGAACGCACCTCCCGTTTTGCACGCATCCAGGCTGGGCGGTTACAATTGGAAACGTCAGCTCGCTGCAAGGTCGTTCAAAATACCCGGTGGCGAGCATGCTGCACCGCGTCAGCAACGCGCGGAGCCCAACACCATGTTCTCGCCCTTACGCGTTCTCGCCGGATCGATAGTGTGGGCCCTCGCCACCCAGTTCGCCGCGCCGGCCATGGCGGGAATCGTTGATGGGTACTTTGGGTCATCCCGCGATGACCAAGGTGGTCTGGCAGATCTGTATCTATCGGGCAGTGACGTTGAACGGGACGTGACACTGCGAATCGACGACATGGCAGGTGGACGCGCTGGGTGCCTACGTTTTTCGCCTGGTGGGTTTCGATCGAGCGTATTCGAACTGGCGCGGCCAGGAAGGTTACGGAGCCAGGTATGAGTTCCAGAGGACTCCGACCTCGGGCCGAGTGATCGTCGTCGGATCGACCCATTGCACGGAAAACTCAATGAGTTTCGTTCGCACGCTCAATGCAAACATGATTGACTATTTATTGTCACTTCCCGGCGCGGGACTCGCTGGCGACTTTGACGGCGACGGGCAGCTCGGCGTGGCAGACATCGACCGGCTCAGTGCGGAAGTCCGCTCGCCCTCGTTCGATTTTCGCTTTGATCTCAACGGGGACGGGGAGTTCAGCTCGCCGGACCTGGTTTGGCCTTCCAGGAGGGTGGATACGCGGCAGCCGCTCAGCCACGATCCTGATCCGTCCGTGCGGCGCGCACCATCTCGACCAGTGCCGACCGCACCTTGTCCGGCGAGTCGCACTCCTGGGGAAAGGCGATCCGCAGGCCCTTGGGTCCTTCGGACGTTGTCAATCGGAGCTGAAATCCCAACCGATCGACAGCCGTCATCGCGGCCTGCTCAATCTGCCACCCGGTCTGACGGGCTGCAAGCAGAATCATCGCCGGCTGATGATCGCCATTCATGTGCCGGATGATCTCGGCGGCGGCGTCCGCGAGGGGATCCGGGGCGGCCACCGCGTACTCCGCTGAAGGAATCCAGCCCATCACGCCGAAACCGCCGACGAAATACAGATCCATCACTTCCAGGCGATAGAAGTGGAAATCGCTGAAATCGACCCACTGGCTGGCAGCAGGATTTCGGGCCAGGTAACGCTCACGAACCGTCGACACGTCAGCCTCGGGGACCTGGACGGCCGTCCCCATCATCGACACGCGGCTAGCCCCCAAGGGATTCTGCACGGCCGATTCGTCGACGACCATCAGCGTAGCACGACCGTCGGCGTCCAGGTTCTTGGTATGCATCGCCATCGAGCTAATCAGGAACACGGGTTCACCTCGCTCCGTCAAACTGTAGGGCATGACGGACGCGAACGGGTGCCCCGGATGCTTGGCGGAGAGCGTCGCCAGGGTGCTGAATCCACCCCGCTCAAGCAACGTCCGGGCTTGCTCGGCATACGAAGGTTCGAGCGCCTTCGAAGCGGGAGGCGCACCTTCCGCATGGCGGCGTGATGTCGGGTCGGTCACGATTCGATTCCTTTATCCGGTCTTTGAGATCACCAGCTGACGTAAAGTCAAAAAGCGAGAGCGTAAGGCAGCCAGGCCAAGTACAGATTAATGAATCAGATTTTTGGATGGACACCAAGTGGCGTGGCGGACGCACGAGGCAAGGGAGCGATGAACGATTTGAATCGCTGCCCCTTCGGTGCGACCCTTGTTCGCGACGGATACGCCGGGACGATTCTCGGATCCGGCCAAGTCCAAGCCGCGGCGATTTGGCCGCGACTTGCGCCGAGTTTAGTCGTCGACCGCCGAGACGCAACGCCCTCCCGCGGCGATTTTGCTATAATCCCAACCCGGTCAGTCGCCGCATGATCGCCCTCGAGGGTGGGACGGAGCAGTTTTCGATGATCGAAATCCCAGGTATTTTCGACGCTGATATTCCCCGCAGGCGATTTCTACAAGTCAGCGCCTACAGTGCGGCCGCGTCGCTCCTGAATCAATCCACCGCGGCAGCCGCCACGTCGGTTCGCACGAGCCCGATCCGATCTTGCGTTCTCGTAATGTTGTATGGCGGCCCCAGCCATCTCGACACCTGGGATATGAAGCCTCATGCCCCAAGCGAAATACGTGGCGACTACCAACCGATTCGGACCCGCGTCCCTGGGCGCGTTGTCTGCGAGCACTTGCCGCAATGTGCCCAGCTGCTCGACAAGCTCGCCGTCATCCGGTCCATGCACCATCGCATGGCCAACCATAACTCGGCGATGTACCAGGCGCTTGTCGGACGGCCACCTAGAATCGACTTGGATGTGCTGGGGGCGGATCGAGCCGTCGACTTTCCCTGCCTGGGTTCGGCGCTCAGCTACATGACCGCAGCGGGTCATCTGCGGCGCACCGCGAATCCGCTGACGAGTGTGGCATTGCCACACGTCATGCACAACGTGGTTGATTTGCCTGGGCAAAACGCGGGTTTCCTCGGTGCCCGGCACGATCCGCTTCAGATCACGCACGACCCCAATCTCACCGATTTTCAGGTTCCGAATCTCAGCCTGACCGAAGGCGTGACGTCCAAGCGTGTCGCAAGCCGCCTGTCACTGCTGGACTCCCTGCAAGAACGAACTCAATCGGTTGAGGCCGACCCGGTCCAGGTGTATCACCAACGAGCGTTCGAGCTGCTGCGGAGCGAGACGCTTCAGCGCGCTCTGCGAATTGATCAAGAAACCGAGCGGGTGCGTGACCGCTACGGACGCAACACCCTGGGGCAGAGTCTGCTGTTGGCCCGAAAACTTGTGGAAGCGGAAATCCGATTCATCAACGTCAACGACAAGGTGTACAACGGGCAAGACGCAAACTGGGACAGTCACGCGAATCTCTTTCCTCGGCATCGCGACTTGCTAGGGCCACTCGATCAAGGACTTTCGGCGCTGATCGAGGACCTTGAGGA
The DNA here is from genome assembly GCA_963826795.1 of uncultured Planctomycetales bacterium. Classification (GTDB taxonomy): domain Bacteria; phylum Planctomycetota; class Planctomycetia; order Pirellulales; family Pirellulaceae; genus CAWGYT01. Next base: position 156,370 of record CAWGYT010000007.1, read on the forward strand.
ACGGGGATTGCTGGAGACAACGCTGGTGGTCGTGATGGGCGAATTCGGTCGTTCGCCACGCGTCAACACCAGCGGCGGACGGGATCATTGGCCGGATTGCTACAGTGTGGTGATGGCCGGTGGCGGCGTATCGCCCGGCGCGACTTATGGAGAAAGCGATCGGACGGGTGCCTACCCCACCGCCGAGATGGTCACGCCCGCCGATCTGGCGGCGACGATCTTCTGGCGTTTCGGGATCGATTGGCAACATCTCGTGGCCGATCCTTTGGGCCGCCCCCTGCCGTTGGCCGAGGGCCGTCCCATCCACGCGTTGTTCCCCGGTGCCGCCTGAGACTCCCTTTGGATTCTTTGAATCTGCCACGTGAAGGGGCCGATCACAACGCGTCGCTCCCAGACGCTCGCCACCCCGCCGCCTGGGGCCCATGGCGGCTAATCCCGACTCGGACGCTTGCCCGGATGACCCTGCCCCAACTCCGCGAACGGCGCTGGATCTTGGTCGCCCTCGCCTGGGGCATCCCCCTGCTCGCAACGACCGGGCCGATCCTATTTGGCGACCAAACGTTCGGATTTCGCGATGCGACGCACTACTACCGGCCATTACTGCATGCCGTGCGAGAGCAATGGCAAAGCGGACTTCCGCTCTGGAATCCCTGGGAGGAGCGAGGTCGGCCGCTCCTGGCCGATCCCACCGCCGCCGCGCTCTATCCCGGCCAGCTCGTTTTCCTTCTGCCTCTGAGCTTCTCGCGGGCCTACGCGCTGTACGTTAGCGGACACCTGATCGTCGCGTGCGGAACGATGTACTTTGCCGCCCGCTGGCTGTCGTTGGACGCCCCGGCCGCGACGCTGGCCGGTGTGACCTATGCCTTCGGTGGCAGCGTCCTCTTTCAAACCTGCAATCCGCCCTATCTGATTGGAGCCGCCTGGCTGCCCTGGGGACTCCAAGCCGTCTTGGCCGTCGTACAAGCGCCGGGTTGGAGACCCATCGGTCAACTGGCACTGGTCCTCACCTTGCTGGTCCTGGGAGGCGATCCGCAGTTAGCCTATTTGCTGGGGATTGCGAGCGGCCTGGCCGTATTGCTCCGCCGTGCTTCAACTGCTCCGACCGCCTCCTTACGAGATCGAATTCTCGAGGCGCGGTATCCTCTCAAACGACTCGCCTTGGCCGGCCTGCTGGGCCTCGGCCTGAGCGCCGCCCAATGGATTCCAACACTCGAATGGACGCTGACAAGCGATCGCCTCCATGCCTCGAAATCCGCGCCGGTCGCGGAAACATCCGACAACCTCGCGCCAACCAGGCGGGCGAGCGGCCATTCCGGGACTCGCTACTACTTCAGTGTGGGCCCGTGGCGCTGGCCGGAACTGTTATGGCCCGAGTTGGGCGGTCGCCCCTTTCCGCAGAATGCGCGCTGGATGTCCGCGATTCCTGCGGAGGGACAATGCTGGACGCCCAGTCTTTACATGGGGCTGGTCCCTGTCCTCCTGCTGCTGGGCGGTGCTCGCCAAGTCGGCTGCGTCCGCCCCGAGCGACGCTGGCTCCGGCTACTCGTCGCCGCCGGAATTCTGGGGAGCCTCGGTCGCTACGGGCTGGGTTGGCTACTGAACGAGTTGAATCCGGTTGACGGGCAAACGGCAATGCCTCAGCAGGAAGCCGTCGGCGGGATCTATTGGCTGATGGTGCGGCTCTTGCCTGGCTTCGGACTTTTCCGATACCCGGCCAAACTTTGGACCTGGACGGCGGCCGGCATCAGCCTCCTGGCGGCTGCGCGGATGGACGGGGCGATTCGGGAGCGAAGGTTCCCAATCCGAAATGCGACCGTCATGATTTATGGTTCCCTCTCGCTCGCTCTGCTGGTAATCATCGCGGCCGCACGCGGCGAACTCGCTCAAGGACTTCAGGCGGCACCAGGCGACTCGCTGTTTGGGCCGCTACAAATCGGGCGCGTGGAATCGGGACTCTATCGCAGTTTCACGCACGGTGTCATCTTGGCCGCCTTGATTGGGACGCTGCAAATCGCCCAGTCGGCGACCCGCGAGGCAGCCCAGCGTTGGTCACTCGTCCTGCTCACGTCGCTGGAATTGGCACTGGTCCACGCCGGGCTTGTCCCGCAGGTTCCGGAGGCAACGAACCGAGTTGCGCCGCCCCGATTTTTGGCCGCCGACACCCACGTCGACGCACGCCCTACGGTCTACCGGACGCGGATTGACAACTGGTATCCGCGGTCCTGGTCCCAGGTCGGGTCTCCCGATCGCTTGGCGCAGTGTGTCGCCTGGGACCGATCGACCGCGCGGCCGAAGTATCCGATCGAACAGCATTGGATGTCGCTGCAGAGTTCGACGTCCTTCTCGTCCCGCGAGCATCGCGCGCTGCTGATGATGCTTCAGCAATGTCGCATCCGTCACCCCCATCAGTTCGCCAAACTGCTCGAGACGCTAGGCGTCCACACGATCGTCGCTCCACCCAATTCCAGGCTGCCCGGCCTCCAGCCCGTCGCGACCTCCGATTCGGCCTGGCCTTCCTCGGACGCGGCACTTTGGCGGACGCGCCGCCCTCTGCCTCGAGCCTGGATTGTGCACGAGGCCATCGCCGAGGCCACCGACATCCCCGGTCAAAGCGAAGACCCGCTCGCGCGCCTGGAATCGGCGCTGATCCCAAACGGCATCGCGCGAGACTTCTCGCGGCTGGTCGTGCTTGAGCCGGAACGGGTTGATCCCCGAGCGTCGTCGTCCGATCCGCGTTCCAAGCCGACAGGATCTCGGGCGAACGAACCCGGCGAAACGTGTCAGGTCACCGAGGCGACCGGCAACGTCGTCCGTTTAGAAGTCCGAATGCGAACCGCCGGCTGGGTCGTTCTCAACGACAGCTTTCTGCCCGGTTGGACTGCGGTCCGGGTCACGCCGGAGGGCGATGTCCCGTTGCCCGTGCTACGCGCCAATCGGATCATGCGCGCGGTGCAGCTACCGGCGGGCGAGTCTCGACTGGTCTTCCGATATCGACCGTGGAGCGTTCGCGTGGGAATCGCCATCAGCGTTGCCACGTTGCTGGCCGTCACGCTCGGCGTCCTCGCGTCCAGCTCGCGGCTAGGGGTTCCAGCTCGGGTCTGATGCGAGGCGATCGTGCCGCACGGCCGTGTTCGAACTCAAATCCGATAGTTCATCGCCGGATCCAACTCATCCGGTCGTTCCGCTCGAATCCGAAGGTTCGGCTTCTCCAGGAGTACGGTTGTGAAGGCTTCCACGCTCCGCGTCAACCAGACACTTGAGCCGATGACCGAGTCGTGGCCGATCACGGTGTTGCCGCCGAGCACGGTGGCGTTGGCATAAATCACGACGCGATCTTCGAGCGTTGGATGCCGCTTGACGCCGCGCACCAGGTTGCCGTCCGAGTCGGTGTCGAAGCTAAGAGCCCCGAGCGTCACGCCCTGGTATAGCTTGACGTGCTCACCAATCTCGCATGTTTCTCCGATGACAACGCCCGTGCCGTGATCGATGAAGAAGTGATTTCCGATCTGAGCGCCCGGATGAATGTCGATACCTGTCTCCCGATGAGCCCACTCGGTCATCATCCGCGGGATGAACGGAATTCCTATTCGCAACAGCTCGTGCGCCAGACGATAGACCGTGACGGCCTGAAGGCCCGGGTAGCAGAAGATCACCTCATCGAGGCTCCGGCAAGCCGGATCACCATCGTACGCGGCCTGAACATCCGTCGCGAGAACCTCGCGCAAGCGCGGCAGGCATTCCAAAAAGGAAATCGCCATCGATTGCCCCTTCGCGTCAAAGTCCGAGGGATCCTCGCAAGGATCGATCTCCTTTTGCACTCGTTCCTCGTGCCGCAGGGCTCGGGCAATCTGCGTCGTCAACTTATCGTGCAAGCCATCAATTAAGTCGCCCACATGGTAGGTGATGTTGCCGAGGTGCAATCCTTCGCGACGGCGGTATCCCGGATAAATGATTTCGCGCAAGTCTTCGATAATCGAAACGATCACCTCGAAGCTGGGCAATGGGCAATGCCCCAGGTGGTTGATCTTGCCGATCTGGGAATAGGTGGCGACGACGCGGTCGGTCAGTTGCGGAAGTTGCTCTTTACGGCGAAAGTCGGACGCCATCAACGATCCTTTCAGAGGTCCCAGGGGGCAGACAATCGGGCCGGCGCGGTCCGATGCCAGCGTGACCAGCCGGCACGTATCAAACGGGCACCTACCAAACGGGCACCTACCAAACGGGCACGTATCAAACGGGCACCTACCAAACGGGCACAGGCCTCCGGCGCGGCTTGCGGACGAGCTTGCCATGACGGAGACCGGGCAACCGAGGCCGGGAAGCCAACCGCATTGACTCAAAGCGTAGCGCGATGGCCGTTCGCAGACAAGCGACTCCTTCCTCTATTTCGGGCCTTCCCCGGACGAAACCTTAGCGGCAGTCGGCGGCCATCGTCCGCCGGATGCTGGCATGCTGGCAGCCGCATGGAGCCGACAAGCCGGCTGACACCTGGTCGCTCCGAGCCCAACGCGTGCTGGCGCCTGGTCGGGACGGGCTCTCATGAGTCGACGAGCCCACCGGCCGCCCCGGCTCAGTCCTCTTCCTCTTCCTCATGCAGCTTGGCTTTCGACAGAATCTCTTGCTGCACGTTGGGGGGCACGACGTCGTAGTGGCTGAATTCCATGCCGTAGCTGCCCTGTCCGCCCGTCATGCTCGACAGCGCGCGGGCGTACGTCGTCACTTCCGCCAGCGGCGCCTCGGCGTGGACCGTCTGCAAGTTGCCTCCCGCGGCGTCGCTGCCCAGCACGCGACCGCGACGTCCGGACATGTCGCTGTAGACGTCGCCCACGTGATCCTCCGGAACCGTGATGGACATCTTCACGATCGGTTCCAAAAGGCCCGGCTTGGCCTCGAGAAAGATGTTCCGAAAGGCCATCGACGCGGCGGTCTTGAAGGCCGCCTCGGAGCTATCCACGGGATGGTGCTTGCCGAAGTGAACTTCGACGCACACGTTTTGCACCTGGTGGCCAGCGATCACGCCCCGATTGAGGCGTTCCTTCAGGCCTTTTTCGACGGCGGGCATGAAGTTGCTAGGAATCACTCCACCGACGACCGAATCGACCCAAAGAAAGTTGTTCTCCGCGTCGTAGTGGAATTCCTTCAGCTGGGGAAAGCGGGCCTTCGTTGCGTAAGCTTCGATTTCCGTTCCCCTGGGCAGGGGATACATCCGGATGTGAACCTCGCCGAACTGTCCCCGGCCACCCGATTGTTTCTTATGCCGATAGCTTCCCTCGGCATTGGCCTGGATCGTTTCGCGGTACGGAATCTTGGGCTCCTTGGTTTCAACTTCCAGCTTGTCCCGCCGCACTAATCGTTCCTGGATGACGCTCAGATGCAGTTCGCTCATCCCCGTCATGACGAGCTCTTTCGTCTGCGAGTCACGATCCAGTCGGAAGGTCGGATCTTCTTCGTCGACCTTGTGCAGCGCGCTGGACAGTTTGTTTTCGTCGCCGCGACTTTTGGGCGTGACAGCCAGCCCAACCATCGGGGTCGGAAATTCGATCGGCGGGAACTCGAAGTCACCGAGGCTACTCCCGGTGTGCAGGTCTTCCATTTTGGCCACGGCCACGATCTCGCCCGGACCTGCCGAATCAACCGGGGAGGTTTCCGAGGCCTGGACGGTCAGCAGCTGTCCCATCTTGATATTTTTGCGAGCCGTCGACGCATGGAGTTGGTCGTCTTTGTGCAGCGTCCCACTGAACACACGAATAAAACTGAGCTTCTGCACAAAGGGATCGATCCGGGTCTTGAAGACGAGCGCACTGAGCGGTGCGTCGGGTTTGGGTTCGAGCACCACTTCTTCGCCGTTCCGCATCGCAGTCCGCGTGACGTCGGCGGGCGTGGGGCAACACATGGCCAAGCCATCCAACAGTTCATCCAGCCCGATCTCCGGTTTTGCGGCACAGCAAAGAATGGGGATGAGCGAGCCCGCGGCGACGGAGTGGACCATCAGTCGCGACAGGTCCTCGTCACTCGGCTGTTCACCTTCGAAATACCGCTCCATCACCGCTTCATCGACTTCAATGATCGATTCCACAAGCGGTTCCCGAATCTCGTCGACGTTCAGCAAGGCTCCGGCCGTATCGCCGGAGGGCTTGAGCGTATTGACGACGCCCTTGAAGTCGTGGCCGCTTCCCAACGGGACGGTTAGCAGGGCACAGCTATTGCCGAACAACTCCTGAATGCTGCCCACGAGGGCCGGAAAGTCGATATTCTCGCTGTCCATCTTATTGATCACGATGATCCGCCCAAGGCCCGCCTTGCCCGCTTCGTTAAACACCCGCCGGGTATTTACCTCGATGCCCGAGTGTGCATTGATCACGATGACGGCGACGTCGACGGCATACAGCGATCCGACCGTCTGACCGATAAAATCCGGGTAGCCGGGCGTATCGATCAGGTTGAAGTACTTTCCTGCGTGCTCGAAGTGCGTGACCTTCGCCTCGATCGTGTACTTATGGTGCTTTTCCTCGGCGTCGAAGTCACAGATGCTCGACCCGTCGTCGACACTGGGATGGCCGCTGGCGGCACCCGTCTTCACCAAGATCTTGTCAACCAAGGTGGTCTTGCCGGACGATCCGTGACCACACAATGCAAGGTTACGGAGATTTGCCACCGTCGCTTTTGCCATGCCAATGTCCTTATGGTTTGGTTTCGGGGTCGTTCCGCTGACGACTCGCCCTGTTTCGTTGACTCCCGGCCTCGCAGACGCCTGGGCCCGCTGACTTCCGTTCGGTCCCTCACGTCCGGTCCCTCGGGCCCGGTCCCTAACGTTCGGTGGCCTCCGGCGAACCGGTCGCGGCCGCCAAGGCCTCGGGTAACTGGAAACGACCTTCGTACAGCGCACGCCCGATAATGCAACCGTCCAGCCCTCGCTGGGCCAACCGCGCGACGTCGCTCGCCTGACAGACGCCACCGGAGGCAATCACGGGGCAGTCCGCCGCCGCCTTCATCTCGGACATTGCCTCGAGGTTGGGACCCGTGAGCATCCCGTCCGTGCTGATGTCGGTGTAGACAATGGCCGCCAGCGGCTCACCCTGAAACGAGCGCGCGAAGTCGGTGGCCTGCACGTTACTCGTCTTTAGCCAACCGTCGGTCGCCAAGCAACCGCTGCGAGCGTCCAGTCCCAGCACCAGCCGGCGGGGGTAGCGATTCACCATCGTGCGGAACCAGTCGGGGTTCTCCAGGGCCCGCGTTCCGACGACCAGTTGACGGATTCCCAAGTCCAGCCACGACGTAATCGACGCCTCATCCCGAATTCCGCCACCGAGCTCGCACGGAACCGAGACCGCTTCCAAGATGCCGCGAATCGCCTCCCGATTCGTCACGTGCCCGTCCCGCGCGCCGTCCAGGTCGACCAGATGCAGGCGGTCGGCACCCTGGCCAATCCAGTGCTGGGCCATGGCGACCGGGTCATCCCCGAACACCGTCTCGCGCTGATAGTCGCCTTGCTCTAGCCGGACGCAGTGTCCTCCGCGAATGTCAATCGCCGGCCAAATCTGCATGGATTTCCGCCACTTCTGCGCCGAGGGGAGAACGAAAAGTCCGCAATATCGCACAGAAAAACTGGACTGGCAAGAGAGGCGATCGAGCAGGACCTTCGAGGCCGCGCACGGTGACGAACCTCGGTTGCCGACGCGAAATGGATGCCGTCCGCGTTCCGCATTACAGCTCGGCAAAGCGTCGCAGTAGCTCCAGGCCGTGTCGCTGGCTCTTCTCGGGGTGAAACTGGGTCGCAAAGAGACGGTCACGCTGGATCATCGAACAGAAGGGTCCGCCGTAGTCGGTTTCCAAAGCAACGCATTCGGGATCGTCGGGGACCACGTAGTACGAATGCACAAAATAGAAGTAGGCATCCAAGGGAATCCCCTCTAGAAGAGCGACTGGACGTCGGCGACGCGTTTGGTTCCACCCCATATGCGGAACCTTGTAGGAGCCGGGGAGGTCAAACCGGACGACCTTGCCCGGCACGATCCCTAGCCCTCGATGGGTCCCCTCCTCATACGAGACATCGAACAACAGTTGCAGCCCGAGGCAGATTCCCAGCAGCGGCGTCCCGCGCTGGACCACGTCGTGGATCACGCCGACGAGTTCGCGCGACTGCAACTCGGCCATGGCGTCGCCAAAGGCGCCCACCCCCGGCAGGATCACTCGGTCGGCTCCCGCGATTTCGCCGGCGTCGCCCGTGATCCGTGCCTCGTGGCCGATCTGCTCCAAGGCCTTTTGCACACTGCGGAGATTTCCCATTTGGTAGTCGATAATTGCAATCATCATCGTCTCCGCTGATCGCCCCGGCTGAATTCGCGGCCACGGCAGAAGGCCGGCCCTGGAGAACGGACGCCGACGGCCCGCTCGGGGTTCGCTCGGCCGTATTCTAGCCCACTGGCGCGTCATCGGGGCAGCCCGGGCAGCCCTCCGGCGTCGGGATGACCGGGCCTCGCCTGAGTGTATCCGCGGCGTGTGACCTCGCCCGCGAACGTCTCACGGATGCCGGTCAACGCTGGCCGGCAACCTCGGGGTAGATCACGATTTCCACGCGGCGATTCCGCGCCTGCCCGGCCGCGGTTGCGTTGGACGCCAGCGGATAATTCTCACCGTGACCGAGCACAAACAGCTGCTGGGGAAGCAGTTGCTGGCGGTAACTTAGCTGTTCGAAGATCGCCATCGCCTGAGCGGCCGTCAACTGATGCGAATTTCGCCACATCGTGCCCGTCAAGGGGGTGTTGTCCGTATGGGCCTCGACGCCGATCACCTGGCGGGCGTAGTTTTCCTGAATGACGTCCGCCACCTGGTCGATCAACGCCGTCGCATCCGGCCGCAAGCGTGCCGTCTGAGGGTCGAAGATGCGATCGGACGGCAGCTCGATGCGAACCAAATCGCCGTCTTGGCGGATCGACAGGCCGGCCACCGTGACGGCCGTCAAGTTACGCCGAAAGCTATTGTTGGCCGTGATCGCGGCACCGCTGCGCCGGCGTGTGGAAGCCATCATCGTCTGAATCCGCTGCTCAGAAGCCTTCGTCGCATCCAGCGCCGAGGCCAATTGCTGAGCGGTCTCGTCAAGTCGCTGGCGAAGTAGATTGTTCTGGTCTTCTAAGAGCTGGTTCCGCTGCTGGATTTGGGCCACACGAAGTTGCAGGTCCTGGTTATTGCGGTCCAATCCCTGGGCACGGCGATCAATCTCGCCGTAGCGTCCTAGAGCCTCCCGCGCCCGCTGAGCCAACAATTCGTCTTGCCGCCGCTGCTCTTCCGTCATGCCACTCTGGGCCCGCTCGCGCTCGGCCTTCAGCTGGGCCAATTGTTGCTCCGACGCCCGCTGCATCTCCATGAGTTCGGCGATCCGCTGCTGCTGCGTGGCCGCCAGACTCGCTTGCGATTGGGCATGACGCTGCAACTCGTTGAAATACGCCGTGGTGCCAGATCCCGCCGGACTCCCGTAGGGCGATGCGGCGGAGGCCGAGAAAGGCGATCCCAACGGGGCACCGCCCTGGTTGCAGCCCGCGCCGGTCAGGAGGCACAGCGCGAGCAAGATCGACGGGCAGATCCGCCGATCCACGCGGCTCCGGGTTTCCCAACGCCTACGATGCATGTGAGGGCTGACTGAAGAATGACCTGGTCGAGTGAGTAACTCTGGCTCCTACCAATTCACGCCACCACGCCGTCAATCGGAGGCGGCCGGATGTTAGCGGCAGCCGCGTTGCGGGGCAAGTCGTTTTTCCAGGCCGGTCAGTCCACGGAGGACCTCGGCGGCAGAAGACGAAAAGGCGACGACGTGGATCGCCTCACGCAGAGCATCGCTCCCACCCAATCCGCGTCCCGTGTCAAAAAAAAAGCTCAACCACCCCGATGGCGGAACTGATGAATCACCAGCAGCAGGAGCCCCAACAGCAATAGGCTGGTCCCCAACACGATCGGGACGAACCAACCCAGGACGAACAGCGGAAAGCCCCAACGTTGCCAGACGGCTGGCCAGGTCAAGAGGACGATCAAGCTGGAAAGACACAAGAACGGGCCGTAAGCGATCTCCTTACGACCGGTGAGCAGCCACTGCGAGACGGCGATGAGGACGCCGGTGAACGGGGCCAAGAAAAAAATGATGAGCGACGCTTGCCAGCCCAAAAACGCCCCAATCATCCCCATTAGCGTAACATCCCCAAAGCCCATCGCCTCCTGCCCCAAGGCAAGACTGCCCACGACACGGACCAGCCAGACGGTCCCGCCCCCGACGGCCACGCCGACCCAGGCCGTGAGCACCGCCTGCCATGTGGGTCCGCCCATCCGCCAGCAGCCCCAGATCGCGACGGCAGCCGTCAGTGCCAGTAGAGTGAGCCAGGGCGTGAGTCGATGGCGCAAGATGCTGAAGACCAGATAACGTCCGAACTTGACTAGACCGCCACGATACCAAAGCGTTTTCGGAAGCAGGGCAAACCACCACGCGGCGAGGCATGCCCAGGCGAGACCGAGGCCTCGCAGCTGGCTGAGTGTCGGATCCCAGGGGCCCGGTGAGGTCAGCCACAGCGGTTCGGTGGCCAAGGGCGGGGCGCCCGGTCTCCAAACCAGCAGCAGGCTGGCTGGCAAACAACCTGCGAGCACGACGCCCAGCAGCGTGCCGGGGACGGTGATTTCGTCGGGGATCGTTTTCTCGTCGATGTCGATAAACGTCGCCACGGTCATCAGGGCGCACAGGCACGCATGGCTCAGAAACTGGGCGTGCAGTTGGGCGTCGGTCACTGGCAGGGCGCCAATCGGCAAGAGAAAGCGATTCAGCTCCCACCAATACAGTCCGGGTAGCCCGACCGCAAAGACGACTTCGATCAGCGCCGGTCGGATCCAGAATCCCGGTCCATGGGCCTGAGCTTCGCGGCGGAGCCACCACCAGCCGAAAATCGGAAGGCGATCCCATCCATCGCGACGGGGATAACCGGCCGGCGGCGCGGACCAAGGACTGAGCTGCCGTTTGTGCCATGCCAGCCGATAGATGCCCCGGTTCAATTGCCCGGCCACGAAGGCGCCCGCGACGGCCAGGAGCAGGAGGGTGATCGTCATGAGGCCTACGATAAGTCACGCCCGGGGGTCAGGTCCAGCTCAGCCAGGATGGCATCCACCAGCTCCCGCGGCGACTTGCCGTCGGTGTTCACGACGCAGTCCGCGCAGGCTTGATAGATGGGCAGACGCTCGGCCAGCACCCGTTGCACCTCGTCGACGGCGCTGCCTGTCGACAGTGGAGGTCGCAGCCGCTGGGTCTCGGGGTCGTCCGCCAGTCGTGCTTGGATGGTGGCCGGTTCCGCCGTCAGCCAGACGACCGGCCCCGCCACGCGGATCGCCTGTCGATTTTCGGGACGCAACACGGCCCCGCCGCCGAGCGCCAAGACGACCTTATGACGTCGCGCGAGGTCCCGCACGACCTGAGCTTCATACTCGCGGAACTTCGCCTCGCCCTCCTCGGCAAAGATCTCCCGAATCGACTTGCCGACCCAATGTTGGAGCTGCACATCCGTGTCGAAGCAGGTCCAGCCCAATCGCTCGGCCAGCAGACTGCCCACGGTCGTCTTGCCCGTTGCTCGGTAACCAATGAGGGAAATGACCATGGTGGCTTCTTGCCTAATACCGAATCGCACCGATCGTCCGTTTGAGGTGCTCGCGCATCAGGTCCGCGGGCGCCTCGGCACGCGTGAAGTATCGAAATTGCAGACTGGCCTGGCGGACGAACATCTCGACACCGGTGACAACCTGACAGTGTTTTTCCCGCGCCTGTTTAATCAACAGCGTCTGTTCGGGGTTGTATACCGTGTCGAAAACAACCATCGAGGGCCGGAGGTGGTGCTTCTCGAAGGGCGTCTCGTCGACGTTGGGATGCATGCCCACGGGCGTGCAATTGACCACGACATCGGCGTTAACTTGATGGCGATGGTCCCACTCGACGAGCCGAGACTTGAACCGTTCCGCGAAGAATTTCGCCTTATCCAGCGACCGGGCGGCGACGGCGACCTGAGCTCCGAAATGGGCAAGTCCGAAGGCGATGGCCTTCGCCGCGCCGCCAGCCCCCAGGACCAAGGCGGTCTTGCCTTGCAGCGGCAAGTCGGACTCGGGCCACCGCATCACGCGCTTCAGGCTTTCCATCGCAGCCGCGTAGTCGGTATTGTGACCGACCACTTCTCCATCCTGAAACAAAATCGTGTTGGCCGCACCGATACCTTGGACGGCGCGATCGATCTTGGTGCATTTTCTGAGCACGGCTTCTTTGTGGGGAATCGTCACGCTCAGTCCCCTCACGCCCAGCCCCGGGCAGTCGTCCAGAAACTGCTCGAGATGCTCCTTCGGAACGCGAAAGGGCACGTACACGCGATTCATCTTCAGATGATGAAAGGCGGCGTTGTGAATGACGGGACTCAGGCTGTGACCGATCGGATCAGCGATCACGCCGAACACCTCCGTGTCGGCGTTGATCGATTCGTAGTGGTAAATCTCACTCATCTGGGCGTAACTGAGCTGCCCGGGGGCCAGAGCCCGCTCGTGATGGAACGTGGCGTACGTGAACGGCGCGCCGACCCGTCCCGCCAAGATTCGCGAAGCGGTTCCCATGTCGCCCATGCACATCCCGGCCGTCGGCACTTTGGACGACGCGATGAGGTTCAACATCCGCACGTTGTCGTGGGGATTGTTCGCGGTCGTCGCCAATTTCACGATGTCCGCCTTCTTCGCCGCCAGGCGGGCATGAATCGCCGGCAAATCATCCGGCGTCTTGGCGAAGTCGTGAAAGCTGATGATCCGCTTGGTTTTCCCGAAACGCGGAACCGAATCGGCCACGTCGTCCTCCAGATCGATGTACTCGACCCCCTCGGCAATCGCGGACCGCAGAAGCACCATCCGATCCGCTTCGGTACCGGCCCATTTGCCACCATCACACCGCCGACGGCAACTGATGATCGCCGGCCCCGGACGGTTTTCCAAGAGACGTTTCAGGTTCACGTCCCCCGCAATGTAGTCCAGTCGTAGCTCAACCAGCTTCGCTCCCTGCTCCACCAAATGGGCATGTTCGGCCAGGACATGCTTATGCCGTCCTCGACCAATACAGACACAGATCATCGACATGGGGACCTTTCTTTCCAGCAAGTGGCTCACGTGCGATCCGCGCGAGGGTTCGAATTATATCCGTTTGAAGCGTCGATCCAACTCTTCGCGCGTAAAGACCAACGTCGTGGGGCGTCCGTGCGGACAATGGTGGGCGTCCTGAACCAGATGGCGGAACTCGAGCAGCGACGTAATCTCCGCGGGCGACAAAGGGTCACCCGCCTTAATCGCGGCCTTACAGGAACACATGTGCAGCAGGTCGTCCAGCAGGTCGCGGCGGTCGGGCAGCCGATCTTCCGAGACGAGCTGCGTCGCGACTTGCCGCAAGAGCTCCGCGGGATCCATCTTTCGCAGCATCGCGGGATACCCTTGGACCAGCACCGTCGTCCCTCCGAACGGCTGCACTTCCAGTCCTAGCTCGGCCAGGACCGCTTGATGTTCGATCACCGCGGCGGCTTCTGCCGGCGGCAAATCGACCGGTTCGGGGCTCAACAGCCGCTGAATCTCGACCGCGCCGGCCAACACCTTCTCCCGCAACTGCTCGTAGAGAACCCGTTCGTGCAGCGCGTGCTGATCGATGATGACCAAACCTTCATCCGAGGCCGCAACGAGGTAGCGGTTATGCGCCTGCAAGGCCTGCAGCGGGCCCGGTGGATTTCCCGCATCGCCCTTCCCTGTCGGCTCGGTCAGACCTTTGCGACTCGCGGGATCGCCCCAGGCGGTCGGCGCGGAGACGGAATGGGCTGGCAAGGCGGCACTGTCGAAACGCAAGGGGGTCTGTCGAGCGACCGGCGGCGGAGAGTCGGCGGGGCCAGGCGAGCTCCCGCGGGCCCACTGCTTGACCTGCGCGCGAACGCCCGCCGCGTGGGCCGCGGGCACGGGACAGTTCTCGTGCCGGTGGAAGCAACGCCGCCGCGGGGCCGTCGGATCCCGGCTGGATGCGGGCGGTCAGATCGGTGGACAAAAAACGGGTCCTGACCGCACCCAAGAGCTGACTATAGATTTGACCGCTCGCCTGAAAGCGCACCTCCAGCTTGGTGGGATGGACGTTGACGTCAATCTGTTCGGGCGGCAACTCGAAACGCAGAAACGAGATCGGAAAACGCCCCGTCAGCAACAGCCCGCGATAAGCCTCGCCCAAGGCGTGCTGCAGGGCCCGATCCCGAATGTGACGACCGTTCAGAAACAAGTACTGCATCTTGTTGTTGCTGCGACTCTGACTCGGATGGGCAACGTAACCCGACACACGGATCTCACCCTCCTCACTGGCAACCCAGATCAGCGACTCGGCCAGCTCGGCGCCAAACAGAGCCGCAATGCGGTCCCGCCAGCTCTCGACCGGCGTGAGTTCATGGACGAGTCGGTCACCGTGTTGCAGGACGAAATGGATGCCAGGATGTGCCAACGCGATCCTCAGAAACGCCTCCGTCGAATGTCCCAGTTCGGTCGTCACCGTCCGCATGAACTTCCGCCGTACCGGCGTGTTGAAGAACAGGTTCTGGACATCCACGGTCGTCCCGGGAGCGAGGGCGCACGGGGCCAGCTCGCGATGGACGCCACCGTGGACAAGCAACTCATAGCCAGCCGGAGAAGCGGGCTCACGGCTTCGCAGCGAAAGATGGCTGACCTCCGCGATCGACGCCAGTGCCTCGCCTCGAAAGCCCAGCGTTGTCACCGCAAACAGATCGTCGGCCGTTTGGATCTTACTGGTCGCGTGGCTCGCCAACGCCAGCGACATCTGTTCGGGAGCGATCCCGCACCCATTGTCGCTCACCCGCACGCGATCCGCCCCGCCCTTCTCAAGTTGCGCCTCGATCCGATCCGCTCCGGCATCGACGGCGTTTTCAAGTAACTCTTTGAGGACGCTGGCCGGACGCTCGATCACCTCGCCAGCCGCAATTTTGTTGACCACACTGGGCGGCAGTTGTTGGATGCAGCGGGGTCGGATGTTCATTGCGTTCCTTCTTTCGCCGCCGCGGCCAACTTAGAGTCCATATTCTTTGATTTTGCGGTACAGCGTCCGAGCGCCAATTCCGAGGATGCGGGCCGACTCTTCGCGATTGCCACCCGTCAACCGCAAGGTTTGCTCGACCGCCCAGCGCTCAATTTCGCTGAGCGGCTGTCCGATCAATCCAGCAGCTTCCGCTCCTCCGCTCAACTCGTGCGCGGCTGCTCCCAGCGACACAGTCAACTCGGGTGGCAAATCGTCCAGATCCAAGATCTCATCAATGTCAATCACGACCATGCTCTCGATCACGTTTCGCAATTGCCGGACGTTGCCGGGCCAGGCGTAACCAAACAGCTGCCGGCTTGCCGCACCCGAGACCCCGCGCACGATTTTCTTATGTCGTTTGACAAACTGCTTGCGAAAATGGTCGGCCAAGGGCACGATGTCGTCCCGCCGGTCCCGCAGCGGGGGAAGGTCGATCGTGACCACCTTCAGCCGGTGATAGAGATCGCGGCGAAACGAGCCGTCCGCAATCGCTTCCTCCAGATCACGATTGGTCGCCGACAGCACGCGCACGTTCACGCTGACCGGCTTATTCTCGCCCACTCGGACAATCTCGCCGCTTTCCAGAACACGGAGCAGCTTGATCTGAGTCGGCATGGGCATGTCGCCGACTTCATCCAGAAACAGGGTCCCGCCATGCGCGTACTCGAATCGCCCCACGCGGTCGGTTTGGGCGTCGGTGTAGGCCCCGCGGACATGGCCAAACAGTTCGCTCTCGAGCAGATGCTCGCTCAGAGCAGCGCAGTTGAGCGCCACGAAGGGTTTCTTCTTACGAGGACTATTTTGGTGGAGGGCCTGAGCCACCAGTTCCTTTCCGGTCCCCGTCTCGCCGGTGATCAAAACGCTGGCATCGGTGGGAGCGAGCCGTTTGAGGCGTTCGATGACCGCCTTCATTTGCTCGCTCGCGTAGATGATTCCCTCAAAGCCAAAACGCTCGTCCAGCCGCTGTTGGAGATCGACGTTGGCCTGCTTCAGCCGCACGGCATCCGCCGCCTTTTGCGTGACCGCCCGCAACCGATCGGGCGTGAGCGGCTTCTCCATGAAGTTGTAGGCACCTTGCTGCATCGCCTCGACGGCCTTGGGGACCGAACCATGTCCCGTGACGACGATCACCTCGCAGTCGGGCAAGGCCTCTTTGGCACGCCGCAGAATTTCCTCCCCGTCGACCTCGTGCATCACCAAGTCGGTAATCACCACGTCGAACGAGTCCTGGTCAATGCGGCGAGCGCCCTCCGGACCGGACGTCGCCACGACACAGTCGTAGCCGACGCGTTCGAGCGTCTCGGCCATGGCCTGCGCGTGACTCTTGTCGTTGTCCACCACCAGCACGCGGATGGCAGGAAGCGGTCCAGAGCTGGATTCAGAATTGTCTGCGGTCATCCCGCGATCTTACAAAATCGCGCCTTGAAAATCGATCCGGCATCGACTCGCCGGGCAGTTACTCATCGGGATGAGTCGGCGACGAGGGATCGGCATCGCCGGTCACGATGCCATGCCGCTCGGGCTCGACCCGCGGTGGCGCGGCAAACGCGGAGGGCGAGTCACTTGCGAGGCTTGCCAAGCGAGGAGGCATCGGAAATTCCAGCGTAAATTGGGTTCCGCGACCAAGTTCCGTTTGGACGACGATTCGCGCCCGTGCGCCTCGATCACTTTTTTCGCCGTGGGCAAGCCCAATCCTGACCCGCCGTCCTTGGTCGAATAAAAGGCGTCGAACATGTGCATCGCTGTCGTTTCGTCCATTCCGCCGCCCGTATCAATCAAGTCCAATGCGACCCCATCCCGCGTGAGTCGCGTGCGGGCCGTCAACTGCCCGCCGCCGACCATCGCTTCGAGTGAATTCTTGACCAAGTTGACCAACGCCGCTTCGATTGTCTGCTCATCAAGCATGATGCTGGGAAGATCGGGGTCGAGATAACGAACGACGTCCACGCCCATCTCGCGCGACTGGGCGTCAAACAAGTCCAACACGCGATTGACCTGTTCGTTCAGATTGCCAGGGGACAGGTCCAGCTTGCGGACCCGGGCGAACTTGAGGAAGTCATTCAGCAGATTCTGCAGTCGCTCGCACTGCCATTGTACGATCTGGATTTTCTGCAACGCCCGTCGCTTGTTGATCGGGGCGTCGTCCGCGAAATCCTCGGTCAGCAAATCCACGTTCATGCGGATGACCGACAGCGGGTTCTTGATCTCGTGCGCAAGGCGCCAGCCAGCTGAGCGATTTCGTTGTATTGCTGAATCAGCTGACGCGTGAATTGATCGTAGTCCGGCTGATCATTCACCGCTTGCTTGTCGCTCATCGGCTTTGGCCCATTCGAGTCGCCGTGGACCGACGTCCGCGCCTGGGGAATCGTGACGGACAGAGCCCTAGCCGCCCGTGCCATGCACCGGCGCGGCGTGACTCAGTCAGGCGTCAACCGACTCACCATCCGGCGTGGCCGCGGCACTCTCCATCGCCCGACGCCGACTCAATTTGACGCGATCGTGATCGTCAATGTCGATCACCAGCACTTGCATCTTGTCGCCGACCCGGCAAATGTCGGAGACGTTGTTGACGTACTCGTCAGACAATTCGCTGATATGGCACAGCCCATCTCGACCCGGAAGGATCTCCACGAACGCGCCAAAATCCTTGATGCTTGTGACCCGTCCTTCGTAAATCTTGCCCACCTGGACGGTCGCCGTGAGGGCCTCCACCTGAGCCAAGGCCGCCTGAGCCCAATCGGCATTGCTGCTGGCGATCGTGACGACTCCATCATCGTCGACTTCGATCACTGCCCCGGTTGCCTCCTGAATGGCCCGAATTGTCTTGCCACCCGGCCCGATCAACAATCCGATCTTGTCCGGATCAATGTTCGTGCGGAGCAAACGTGGAGCCCAGGCCGACGTTTCGGGACGAGGCCGCGGAATGGCGGTCAACATGGCGCGGAGGATCTCCATCCGCGCTTCGCGAGACTGAGCCAACGTGGCGCGAACGATATCGCCCGAGATGCCGTCGATCTTGAGATCCAATTGAATTCCAGTAATGCCGTTTTGCGTACCGGCAATCTTGAAATCCATGTCGCCATAATGATCCTCGTCGCCGATGATATCGGTCAGCAGCATCCACTTCTCGTCGGACTCCTGGACCAGACCGACCGAAATCCCCGCGACCGGGTTGGAAATCGGAACGCCCGCATCCATCAGGCCCAGCGTCGCACCGCAAACCGATGCCATTGAACTCGAGCCGTTCGATTCGAGGATGTCGGAGATCACGCGGACGGTATAAGGGAACGTGTCGGCGTCAGGCAAAACCGGTTTGACCGACCGCTCGGCCAACGCCCCATGTCCGATTTCGCGGCGGCCCGGACCTCGAATCGGACGGCATTCACCGACGGAAAACGAGGGAAAGTTGTAGTCCAACATGAAGCGCTTCGAGTATTCTTCGGCCAGGCCGTCGACTCGCTGCTCATCCCGCGAGGTGCCCAACGTGACGGAGATCAACGTTTGCGTCTCGCCGCGCTGAAAAACCGCGGAGCCATGCGTGCGCGGCAGCAATCCCACGTAGCACTCGATCGAACGGAGCGTCTTCCCGTCGCGTCCGTCGGGACGCGTCCCCGCAAGAATCAGATCCCGGACGACTTTCTCCTCCAGATCATGCCAGGCCTGCTTCAGATCGCCGATCTCGACCGCCCCTTCTGCCTTGGGATCCGGAATCACGTCGGCAAAAACTCGCTCGCGCAGCTGGCTCACCGCCTCCGCGCGCGCCTGCTTGCCGTCGGTCAATTTGGCGGCGCGGAGCTGATCGTAATAGTGGTCTCGGATTCGCTGAGCCAACCCACCGTCGTCGGGCGCGATGAACTGGATCTTGGGGACGTTCGTTTTTTCCCTTAACTCGTGATGCATCTGACACAGGTCGCGAATGTGCCGATGGCACTCCTCGATCGCCTCAAACATCAACTGCTCAGGCATCTCCCGTGCAAAGCCTTCAATCATCAGCACCGACTTCTCGTTGCCCGAAACGATTAGATCCAAATCGCTCTCTTCCAATTCGTCCATCGTGGGGAAGGGTACCCATTGATCCGCGACTCGCCCCAACCGGATCGAAGCGACGGGCCCCTGAAACGGAAGATTCGAGATATGCAACGCGGCGGCTGACCCATTCATCGCCAGGACGTCCGCGTCATTCTGCCGATCGCTGGACACCACAATGCTCTGGCACTGAACCTCGTCAATAAACCCTTTGGGAAACAGCGGGCGGATGGGCCGATCCATCAAGCGGGAGGTAAGCGTCTCTTTCATCGTCGGACGCCCTTCCCGTTTGAGAAAACCGCCCGGGAACTTCCCAGCCGCCGACGTCCGCTCGCGATAGTCGCAGGTCAACGGAAAGAAATCCGTTCCGGTACGCGCACTTCCCGAGGCGACCGCGTTAAGCACGACCGTGTCCCCATACTGAACCAAAACGCACCCCGCAGCCTGCTTGGCCAAGAAACCCGTCTCAAACGAAATGGAATGCTTCCCGATCTTTCTCTCAACTCGAATTTTCACGTTTAATCTTCCTCAATCAACAACCAACAACAACACTGACTCAAACACAATCCCGAGGGCGCAGCACGCTCCGGCCCTGGCCTCGACTGCCGACACGAGAACGGCGAGCAGAATGAGCGCCCCCCGGCCGACCTTTCGAACCACTTCGGCCGCGCCTCGAACCCTTTCGGCGAGTACCGAGCAACCGACGAATGCCAACCACTTGGCATGCGGTCGATAGAAGAGAATAAAACTACTTGCGAATCTCGAGCCGCGCGATGATATCAAGATATCGCTGAGGATCGATCTTCTTCAGATAATCCAACAGACGCCGGCGACGACTGACCATCATCAACAGACCGCGACGACTCGCAAAGTCCTTGCGATGTGTTCGCATATGCTCGGTCAAGCCGTTGATCCGAGTCGTCAAAATCGCGATTTGCACCTCCGGGGATCCCGAGTCGCTCTCGCCCCGACAATGCTCCCGAATCACCTGCTGCTTCCGCTCTTTCGTGATCGTCATTCACTTTTCCCGCTAAATTATTTGTCCGCTACGTGGTAGCCCGCGAACCTGGTTTCGCCTGGAACTCGACCGTCCGCCGCAGACGACCAGCGACACGCGGACTGGGGCCAAGCATCCAACTTCGGCTCGTCCCGCTGCCCCCTGTCGCCTCAACAAGACAACAAGCCTTCGATGTATAAGGGTGCTATCGTAGCAGCCTGCTAAGATTTTGCAACCGCAAACAAGGGCAGTCCGGCATGCGACGACCGGGCCCCTTCATGGCTCGCCCGCACCCCGCGACGCGAGTACGTCCGACGAGCAGCCGTCCCCGGACGCAATCACCGCCGCGCGTCATCCGTCCACTCGGTCCGGCTAAGAGAGCGGTCCCTCGTCCAGATTGTACGAGTAGCGTCGCCGACGACGACGCAGAGGAGCCGGTCGGGATGCCCGGGGAAACCGCCGACGGCGGCCGCCTTCGGTCGTAGCATATCCACCCAACAGGCGGTAGAAGGCCAGCAAGATGAAGGCACCCAGCGTCCCGCAAACCAGGCCGATCGGAGTTACGGGCGAGATTCGCTCACGGTAGACCAGCGCGTAGACCCCGCAACCAATCACGACCCCGGTGATTCCCATCAGCAGCGTCGTGATGGCCCCCCCAGGATCCCGGCCAGGCATCAAGGCTTTCGCCGAAAGCCCCACACACGTGCCGAATCCGATCCACAAGAGGACATATTCGAACCACGCTTGCGCGGCGGCAGGTTCCAGGGGTCCCATGATGTACCTCCGAGGTCCAGCCTCGATGTCTCCCCCGACTCCCGGTACGGGACAGGCCGGTCCAATCCGAGGCCGAGGTCACCACCCCGGCCCCAACTAGGGTCCTTATCGACTCGCGACCCGGCCGACTTGAAGGAACCGGCCCGCAAGAATCGCCCTGACCCAACAGGCAACCCAAACCACCCATTTGCCACGACTGCACCTTGGTTGGGAAAAGGTCAGGTCCCAAACGTGCGAAGCACCCGAAGAGCCGTTCCGACTCTTGGGACCTGCCCCCTTTTCCCGACCCCAAATCTTCGCTGTGACACAGCCCTAGCGGCCACCGCGGTAGAGCCGGTCGTTCTCCGTACCAGGCGTTTCGGTCTCGGCCGCGTACCACGCCGCGGACCGAGTGGCGTCCTCCGACGGGCGTGGCGCCAGGGGCGTGGGACCCGACCGGCCCAGGATCTGCTGACATCCAAACCAGATCACAGCGACCGACACGAGCACGAGGCACACCCAGAGAATCGCATCGCGCACCAAGGCCATCCCCTGCTTCACATGAGGCAGGACCGCCGTCGCCACGAGCAACAGCGTCAAGATGGAACTCACACAGGTTACGAGGGCAATGATCTGAAAAAGCTCCATAAATCTACCCACCCGTCGCCGACGCCCCTCTCACCGCGCCCCCAAGCTCGGCCACGACGCGCGACCGCCTTGTGGCGTTCGCGCGTCACACCACAAGGGCGACACCGATAACCCGGCCAACACGCCTAACGTGAAAATTAGCGAACTCAGCCGCCTGCCTGCAACCAAGAGCGAGCTGTCCAGTCGACTTTCGTGCGAATCCGTCGGCCGCTGGCAACGATCACAACGATCCGCGAAACTTGGGAACTCAGCCGCCGAGCTGGGCGTCGGGCTGGCGGCAACGGAACGGAGTGACCGTCATCACCTTGGATCGGACCTCCACCTCAATGGCCCCCTCGCGGGCCGTGTTCAGGATCAGCGGCCGAGGGCTCTCGACCGACCTCGCCACGTGGTCGGCCGCCTGGGCGTCGCCGCTGCTGATGACGAGCCACTTGGGACGGCACCAGGCGACAAAGCGAGACGGGTCACTGCGGGGCGAACCGTGATGCGGAGCCATTACCAAGTCGAATGATTCCCTGCCGCCGGCCAGAAGTTGGTCGAGCCCAATTCCTTCCAGGTCGCCTGTCAGGAGCACGCGTCTGCGGCCGTATTCGATCTCGACGACGAGGCTCAGCGCGTTGTCACCGGCGTTGAACCGAACAGGTGGAGGATGCCTGACAGTAATTTGGCAGCCATTCAACTGCCACGACTGCGGAGCGTGAACGGATTGCACTTCCACTCCGGCGTGACGGCAGCGAGCCTGCAGCCAGTTCAGCGCGTCGCGTGATTCCGCGCGGCCCATCCCGTGTGCAGAAAGAGCGTCGGCGAAAAGCGTTCGATGAGTTCCGGCATCAGGTTGAAATGGTCCACATCGGCGTGAGACAGGAGGATTCGATCCAGTCGCGTGATGCCTCGCGACCAAAGAAAGCGTGAGACCCAATCCACGCCGACGCGCGAGTCGCCCAATCGCCCCGCATCGTAGAGCCACGTTTCACCGCCAGGCAATTCCAACACGACACAGGCACCGTGTCCGACGGACAGGAAGGCGCAGCGGAAGTGATCCTGTCGCAACTGCCGAGCCCACCACACCTGGCCGCAACCCAGCGCCGGACAAATCGCCGCGAGCAGGTAGAGCGCCCATCGGGTGCGTCGCGACAGGGGCATGGCCCAGGCCAACCCGAGGATCAGATAAAAGCTGCCGGTGGCGACACCCCCCGGAGCCAGTCCCCACGAATAGGTTCCGGGACACTGATCGGCCGCCCGCACGATCGTCTCGAGTAGCCATAGGCTCGTGTCGCACAGAACCGCCACCGCACTGGCCAGTGCCGCGGAGCCGCTCGCCGCCAACAACAACAAGGTGAAACCGCTGAGGAGAGCGGTCGCGAGCGGGAGCCACAGGATCAGGTTCAACAAGATGGCGATCGGCGAAACCAGATGAAACTGCTGGAGCGTCAAGGGCGCCGTGACGAGCCAGACGGCGGTGCTAGCGGAGGCCATCTTCATCCACTGACAAATGACATGTCGCAACCAGCGTCGGTAACTCGGCCGAGAACGCCAGATGAGTCGATCGAGCGGATCTTCGGGAGGGGCGTCGTACCAAGAGCGTGCAAGCCGTCCCAGGGCCGCGACGGCAAGAAACGAAAACTGGGTCCCTGGTAGAAACAGGTTCGCAGGCGACCAGATCAGCACCACCAATCCGGCCACGGCGAGGGAATTGGCCAGCGAGCCGCGGCGAGCGGTCAGCCAGCTGAGGCACATTAGCTGCACGAGGACGCCGGCGCGGAGGACCGGGGCCCGTGCGTCGGTCATTTGGCCGTAAACCACCATCAAGAACATGACGGTCAGCAGCGAGGAACGGAACGGCAAGATCCGGCCACGGACCGCCAACAGGATTCCTCCGGCGAGAATCCCGACATGCAGGCCCGAGATCGAGAGCAGGTGCGCCGTCCCGGTCCGCAGAAACGGATCCCGCCGCTCGTGCGATAACGCATCGCGTGTGCCCAGCAGCACGGCGCAGGCCAGAGCTTTCGTCCGGGGACTCAAGTAACGACCCAAGACCCGGTCGCAAGCGACACGTAACCGGGGCAACCACCAGCGCGGACCGGGAAACGCCGAGGGCTGGATCCGAACGCAGTCCGGACTGGGAACGCGGAGCCGAAATCGAATGCCCATCGCCCGTTGATAGTCGCGAAAGTCGACCTGGGCCGGATTAAGCGGCGCCGGCAGCGGCAGCAACTCACCACTAAACGCCACCGAGTCTCCCGGCGAAACGGGAGGCAGGCCTGCCGGAAGACTCACCCACGCCCGCCCACAAACCGCACGCCAGCCGTCGCCCACGCGCAGCTGACGGACTTCGCACAAGAATCGCCATCGGTCCCCTGGTCGCCCTGCGGACGGGTCTTCCGCAAGCTCATCGCCGAGCCGCGTCACGGGAGTGGCCGTGACGGCCCGAACTTGCACCGGAACGGGTTTCCCGACGGGCGAAACGTAGCGGACTAAATGATGCGTCGGAACCAGCCACCAGCGGGCATGGTGCCACGAGGCAGCGAGCAGCAACGTCGCCAAGACGATCAGCAGCGTGGCGAGCCAGGGTGTTTTGGGGGGGGCGGCTGCCAGGTGGCCTGTCGCTCGCCGCCGAACGGCGACGGCAGCCCCGAGCGCCAACATCGCGCACGTCCATTCGACCCGCGGAGAAATCGCCCAGGCGCGGTCCAGCCCGATGCCCAGACAGGCGGCGACCAACAGCACCACACCAGGATTTCGGCCCAATCGAAGTTGCATGTTCGCGTGTCCTCCCGGAGCCCGTCGCAGCTTGTCGACTTGAGCCGCCGGGCGGCAAGCCGGCGTGAGAGCGGACCGGGCGTCACGGCCCCGGGATCCCAACCCGCTTGACTTGGCCCACGCGAACGATGGACACTATCGCGAAAGCGTTGGAAGGCAGGGGGCGGAAATGAACAAACGTTGGCGAATCGCAGGGGTGAATTTCGACCACTTTCACATGGGGGACCTGCTGCGGATGGTCCACGAGCATCCGAACGCCGAGATTGTGGCGATTTGCGATGGCAGTCCCCAGCGAATGCAAGCGGCGGTTCAGCAGTTCGGTCTACCCGCCGACCGCGTCTTTACCGATCCTGAAGCGTGCCTGGAGGCGACGCGGCCGGACGTCGTGATTTTATGTCCGGCCACGGCGGACCATGCGACGTGGTGCGAGCGGGTCGCTCCATTTGACGTGCATGTCTTGATGGAAAAACCGTTCGCGGCGAGCTTGGATGACGCCGACCGGATGATCCGCGCCATGGCGGTCACCCAAAAACAACTGGCCATTAACTGGCCCTTGCGTTGGTACCCGACGCACGCCACGGCCTATCGCCTGGTCCTCAGCGGGCGTTTGGGCGAAATCCGTGAAGTGCACTATTACGACGGCAATCGCGGTCCCCTCTGGCACGGTGCCGACAAGGTGGAACGAGAGCCGAGCACTGAGGAGAAGGCGTCGAGCTGGTTTTACCGCAAGTCCGCAGGTGGCGGATCGTTGTTCGATTATCTCGGGTACGGAACGACGCTGGCAACTTGGTACCATCAGGGTCGCAAGCCGCTGGAAGTCTGCTGCATGCTCCACCAACCTGCCGGGCTCGAAGTGGATGAGCACAGCGTGACGCTCGCCCACTACGACACGGGTTTGTCGAAGTTCGAAACGCGTTGGGGGACCTTCACTGATCCTTGGACCCATCAGCCCCAACCCAAATGTGGATTTATCATTTGTGGCTCCGAAGGAACCCTCAGCAGCTTCGACTTCGAGCCCACGGTTCGCCTGCAGACGCGTGACTGCCCGGCGGGTCAGGATATCGCCGTCGACCGGCTACCGTACACTCACTCGAATCCCGTGGCGTACTTCCTGGACCGTTTGGAACACGAGCTTCCCGTCGAGGGTCCCCTGTCGCCAGCGATGAGTCGCGCGGGGCAGCAAATCGTCGACACGGCCGTTCGCAGTGCGCAACAACGGAGGACGCTTCCCCTGCTTGAATAACGGCCCGGATGAGGGCGTGGCGGCAGCTCCCTGCCACGACTCGGTTCTCACATCACCGCGGGCAGCTGGCTCCGGACACGAGTCCGATCCGCTCAGCCTCATCGGCCAAGAAACTTTCCTCTCGTTCCGGAAATCACGGCCTCATGACCAATCCTGACGCGAAGCCAACCGAGTATGGCCTCAGTTCGATTCCTCCGACGCAACCGACGCGCGCCCCGCAGCTCGACTACCTGCCCCACTGTCCGCCTGGCTTTCGACCCCCGATCGCCTTAATCGGAGCGGGTGGGATTACCGAGTCTCACCTCCGGGCCTATCGCCGATTGGGCCTCGACGTCGTGGCGATTTGTGACATTCGACGTCAACAGGCGGAGCGACGGCAAGCGGAGTTTTTCCCTCTCGCCGAGGTTTATGAGGACTATCGCGAGGTCTTGGCACGCGACGACGTGCAAGTCGTCGACATCGCGACGCATCCGGCCGAGCGGGTCCCGATCATGGAAGCCGCACTGCGACGGCGTAAGCATGTCCTGAGTCAGAAGCCGTTCGTCACCGACCTGGATGTGGGTCAGCGGTTAGTCGAGTTGGCCGATCAGTCGCAGGTGCGGCTCGCGGTCAATCAGAACGGGCGTTGGGCCCCGCACTTCGGCTACATGTGGCAGGCCGTCCGGCAGGGAATCATTGGCCCGGTCTCGACCATCGACTTCACCCTCCAGTGGGACCATACGTGGACCGTGGACACCCCCTTCAACGAGGTCCATCACCTGATCCTCTACGACTTCGCCATCCATTGGTTTGACATCGCGACGGCGCTCCTGGGCTCGGCCCGCGCCGAAACCGTCTATGCCTCCGTGCGACGCGCCGCAGCCCAAGCCGGCAAGCCACCTTTTCTGGCTCACGCCGTCATCGATTATCCCCACGCGCAAGTGCGTCTCGCCTGCAATGCGCAGGTCGTCTTCGGCCAGGAAGACCGGACGGTCGTGGCGGGTCCGTTGGGCACGCTCCGCGCCTTCGGTCCCGGTTTGAATGACCAGCAGGTCCAGTTGTGGACGGATCAGGGGATCGCGACACCAACGCTGGAGGGCAACTGGTTCCAGAACGGGTTCGAGGGAACGATGGCCGAGCTGCTAAGTGCGATCGCTCAGCAGCGTGAACCGACAAATTCCGCCCGCGAGAATCTTCGCAGCCTGGAGCTTTGCTTTGCTGCCGTCAAGAGCGCGGATTCGGGCGAGCCCGTGCGACCGGGCCAGGTTCGCCGTCTCGGCTAGTCCGCTGGCCGGCCGCATCAGCTCCGAGCGACGCCCCCAATCAGAAAGAGGCTTGTCGCCCGGGGGCGACAAGCCTCAATAAGGTGCCAATTGACGGGTAAGATTGTCAGTTCCCGCCACCCAGTTGTCCCATACTGGTGGCCTCCAGTTGCGTGTCGATGCCTCCCCAAAGACCTCCGGCCTCCGACCCGAACACACCGATGGCTCCAAGCACAACCACAAGAATCAATGCCAAAAGCACCGCATATTCAACCGCTGTCGCGGCTTCGTCATCGAAGATGAAACAAATCAGCCAGTTCTTCATGGTGCAATTCCCAAAAGAGTATGCGAAGACGGGCGCTGCGCGAAACCCGCCGTCAATGGAACCCTACTTCCAGATCCTCCCCCGGGTCCTCGGAAAAATGCACGCTCACGGACGGAAGCGACTCGAGGAGAACACGGCAGCCGCTATGATTGCTAGGAGCGACATCAAGACGGTAAATAGCCACGCTCGACGGCGGCCATCGCTACTGGCCGCCGGGGTCTCTTCGGCTTGCTGAGCCTTCACCTGACGATCGTGGCGCCCCCGGTCGTAGCCGACCGCATACGCCTTGACGGCCCCTTCGCGCTTTCCTTCTTGCCGGCCCCGCTCAAACCCTTCGCGGCCGCCGACCGAATACCCGATGTAGTAAGCCAGCAACATCCCGATCACGATGATTGCCGTCAACATCGCCACCAAGGTCGACATCGGCCAGGCCCTCGCTGCATCCTGCCGGCCACGACCCGCACCACGACGGCCAGCTCGCGGCCGATTCCGGCTCACGTCGGACTACACCAGGTCCAGAGGTCGCTTGCGGCGTCCCCGGCGGGAGCAGTCCTCACAGACGCCGGCCACGATCAAGCGGTGTCCCGTCACTCGAAAATTGTGCTCCTGCGCGACCGCGTCGCGAATGCGCTGGAATTCCTCGCTGCGAAACTCGATCAGGCGATTGCACTTTTGACAATGCAGGTGGTCGTGCTGAGGGTATCCGTAATCGTGCTCGTAGACCGCCCGACCGCCCAACGTCATCTGGCGAAGCAGCCCCGCGTCCACCAGCTCACGGAGCGTGCGATAGACGGTAGGCCGGCTGATCAGACGCCCCTTCTCGAGCCGCGTCAACTCGTCAATCAGGTCGTCGGCGTCGAAATGCTCGTGCCGCCGATAGATGTGGCTGACCAGCAAACGTCGCTGCTGCGTGATTCGCTTGCCGCGACTTTGCAGATACTCCTCAAAACGCTCCTGAGGCGTCAGCGAAACCTCCACCGATCCGAGCGAAAAATCAGACATCCTCAGGCTTTTCACTTCCCAAGCCAACCGCGGTCCAGCGCCCTGGATGAACCCGTTGGTTTATCTGTGCCAGGGTGAACCGGGACTTTCTTGAATGGTCTGATTCTAGCCCCCGCCGGCCCGAGAACAAGTGACCCCCCACGCGACGGATCACCGCGAATGGCGGTGTCATCGGTTGCCATCCCGACGGGAGCCTCGCCCAGGTGTGCCGGCTGAGCGCCCGCGCCGTTAGCCGATTTCGTCGAGCAGCCGTCCGATGGCGACGTCCAACTTCTCATCCGTCTCGTAGACTCCCGCCTCAATCTGGGCCCGGATCTCGGCGACTCGATCGGCCCGCATCTCGGGAACGTCACTGATTCGGCTGACCAATTCCGCCTCGGGCGAAATGTCGATTTGATCCATCCCGTAAACCGAGTCGGCTGAAGTCTGTGGTTCGACCGACCGCACCTGCTGAGGGCCGCGGATCGACTGGGCACTGTCAATTCGACTGGGACCGTAAATTTCCATAGCGCTATCTCCTCCCCAAGTTCAACCTTACTACCGGAAACGCGTGGCGTACACGAGGATCAAGTCGACGGCCCGCACCGCGTCGGTGGCGACTGGCCCGCGGCAATGCGGGACAATCGGGACACGTTTGGCGGCGACTCGGGGCCCCCCTTGGGCTTGCCGTCCGCCGCGTGATTGATTTGCTTTCGAGTCAGGTCGCAGTCCGTGTCGGGAGAGAAGCGTTCCGTGCGTGGGAGATGACAGTCGCGAAGTCCAAAGTGTGAAAGCAGGATTCGGTATCGGCGTTCGGGCCAGCAGGCTTCGAACAATCTGCATCCGAGCGTCCTGTAGCGTTCTGACTTATCCCGGCAACTGAGTAATCTGTGACGGCTCACTTCCCTTCGAACCGGTGGGGCCAAGACTCGATCGCCCCACTCGAGAAAAACGAATGAACCTCCTTGTCAACCTCTCCGCCATCCCGGGCAGGATGGCGATTCTCTGCAACGCTTTCCCATACGTCCCACGTGTCGTGACAGTTCGCTTGCTCTCGCAAGAGTTCTCCGCGAGGGCCGTTGGCGCGAGCGAGTATAGTCGAAGAAGCAACTTCGTCACAACGTCAGCGAAGCATGCAGTGACAGCAGCCAGCACGCTTCGATTCCGGTTTTCCGGTTCGGCTCTTGAACGATTTCCTACCGGAACCGTATAAGTGTCATCGTTCGCTCACTACTCGAATCGCACGAAGGAATCGTCGATGTTTGGTGCTTGGGAAGGCAATCAGCCCAGGGAGAGTCGCCATGACCAACGAAACCAACGAGACCCTCATGCTGGTTCTCTGTCGCGGATTATCGGGCAGCCGGCTAACCGTGCCACTTGATACATTTCTTCAGTTTAATGCGAGCATCGACTACGAGCTGGAAAGTCTGGTTGATCGCTGGTCGGATTTCGCGCCTCGCGTCGCCGCGCCTCCTGCACCTGCCTTCAAGCGCTAACAGGACTCACGTCGGATCACGAGTCGGCGACCATGTCGGGACGGGGCGGCAGATCAGCGCGCGGACCGTTTTCCCGTCACCAATTCGATTTTGCTCCAAAAGACATTCTGCCGGTCGGCGCGTCCGGGCGTCCTCGAGCAGCGTTTCCACCTGCGGCAGGGCATCGTAGGTGCGAGGGCGGCCATTGACGGTGATCGAGAGCCGACCGTCCAGGGCGATCACATCGGGGGACAGCCACAACCAGGCCTGTTCGGCGCCGGTTTCAATCCACAGGGTATCCACGGCGGTCTTGCGGAACTCCTGGACGGCGGGGCGAGCCGAATCGGCCGGCCAGGCCAGGGGAGGGACCATGGCGGCTTCGGGCAAGCCCACGAGCTCGAGATTCCAGAAGAAATTATCGAACGGACGCATGGTCTGGCAGGCGTACTGCCTCGGGTAGAAGTCACGTCGGTGGAGACTCATCCAGGTAAAAAGCCGATGGATTTCATCATAGAAATGCTCGTGCCCGCGACCGATGTACTCAACGATGATCACGTCCAACCCCGATCGCTTCAGGTATCGGTCAAAATCGCGCCGATTTAAGTCGAGTTTATTGCCGTCAAGTTCGCCGGTGACGAAATACAGCGGCACGTAACGGGCGTTTTCCCAGTACTGCGACACGTATTTGGGGGCCGTGGGGCCGTAATCGGCGACCGCTGCGATCGGTATCACGCCGGCCCAAACATCGGGATGAGCCAATCCCACGTCCCACGCGGCGTCACCTCCCACGGAGTGGCCCGAGAGAAAGACGCGATCGGTGTCCACCGAAAATCGGCGACACGCATCCCGTAAACAAGTCAGCACGATCGCGTGCTCGCGACCCGTGTATTCATACTGGCGTTGATTCTCACGCAGCCAACTGGGGGCAATCACGATATAGCCGTGACGTGTGGCCTGCCCCAACCGCTGGCCCGCCTGCTCCTGAAAAGGTCCGGCCCACCATTGGATTTGATCGGACGGGGTCCGACCGTGCCCGTGCAGCGTGACAATGGCCGGATAGCGGCGGTAGGGATCGTACTCGTCCGGCAGTTGAACCTCGTACGCGAAGTCGCCACGGGAGTCGACGCCGGGCACTTGGAATACAAAGTTGCCGGGCGGGCGGCCCTCCTGCGGCGCGGACTCAATCGGTGGCGTTAGACTCTTGATGATCTGAGCGACCCGCTGGGGCGTTCCCCCTTCTTCGCGTCCCAGTCGCTCCAGAATCGCCGTCCGCTCGGCTTCGGACTCCGACCGCAGGTAGGCCAGTACGAGGTCACGGGCCCGAACGACACTGAGGGCCTCCATCAGATTCTGCGTCGCCGAGCCAGAACCCAGAATCCAGCCGCTGACCAGCAGGGAAAGTCGACTGTCGGGCAGCAATTGGGGATCATCCCCCAGACGCTGGAAATCCTGCAAGCGACTCATTGAGTTCCAATTCAGCCGCTCGCGAATCTCCTGGGCGGCGGCCCTCGCTTCGGTGCTCACGACCGGATCCTTGAGCTCACCGACTAATTGATCGAGAGCTGCCTTGAGCCGCTCTTGCTCGTCCGCCTGTCGCTGGTACTCGCGCAGGACCTCGCCCACACGCAGCAGCAACTCGGGCGCGATTCCATCTTCCGGAAACCGTGACAGCAGCGACTGGACACGTTGATGCTGGCCCGCCTGCTGCCGCAGTTGAATCTCGTCGACCAGACGCTGAGCACTGTACTGTTTCAACTGCTTCAGCAGATCCTGCAGTTCACCCAGTTCCGGGAATTCTTGCATGGCCTGTTGCAATTCGATCCGGGCATCATTGTAACGTTCTGCGCCGAACAGCAGCCGAACCGCCTGCAACCGCGCATCAGGACCCTGCTCGCGCCCCTGAATCCGAATGACTTGACTGAGCGTTTCCCGGGGAATGGAACTGGTCGCCACCCGGCAATCCCAGCGAATTGAGGGAAGACCGGAAAGTCCTTCGACTCGCGTGTAAAGCGGCGTGATTTCCGTGATTCCCTGGCTAATGTGCTCCACGCCTCGAGCCGTCATGATCGAGAAGGTGCGTCGTCCCCACTGGTCAAACGGCCCAATCCCCAAGATCGAAGTCACCGAACCGATTTGGCGCCGTCCACTGGCAACGTTTTGGCGAATCTTGATCACCTCGACACCCGACGGATCGCTTTCTCGAAGCGAGTCCTCCTGGACTTGCAGCCACGACAAGTAGGTGCGGCGAAGCCCGTCGTCCAGCAAGACGACTTGTTTGACATCGACGCCCCCCTCGGGAACGTTCACCACGAGCGGATTCTCGTCGATGCTGGCCAAGTAACCCAGCTTGCCTTCCAGCAGCATCCCGTTCTTGGCCATAAGAATCGTGGCCCGAGCGGGCCCTGTGGCCAGCAACAGCACGGCCAGCAGGCAGATTGCCAGACGCATTTTGCGATCCCCCGTCCCGCTTCGTCGGAATTTGCGCACACCCCCTCCTCACTTGGACTTCGTTTCAGTATGGATCCGGTCCCTGCCGCAGGTCAACAATTCGCGCTTGCAATCAACCGTCCACACGGATTGACAGCCCTTCTGTAGGGGCTGACAATCACGGCACCTGTGAGGATTCTGCTGAGGCGCTTCCGTGAAGACTCGAGTCGTCCTTTCCATCCTGTTGGCCTTCTTCGTTAGCCTGATTGTGGCCTTCGCTGTGCTGATGGGCGGCTCTCTGCTGGCCGCAGGACTCGCCGACTCGACCGCCGCCGGCGTCTTGCAGTGGCTGGCGATCGGCTGCCTTCTGCTACTCTTGGTCGATACGATTCTGCTGATCGGGGCCCTGGCAATTTTGCAGTTGGCGCGACTTCCAGAGCCTCCGTCGGGAGACCGGCCGGTGGCAGGCAGAGAGTCGCCACCTCCCAATGGAGATTTCTAGACGGCCGCTTGCCAGCGTCGCCCATGCCGCTTCGGGTTGCACCTACGACAGCGAAAGCGGGCTGCCGAGCGTCTGCTTCAACGCTCGCGACCGAGCGTTTCCGGAACTCCGACGGGGGCGATTCGGCTCGCCGTCCGATGGGCGCGAGCCAAGAGTTCGGTCACGTCGAACCAGTATTCCTCGCCCGCCGCGTCGCAAATCACGTCGCACCGCTTCGATCCCTGGTCGACCAGCGACTGCCCCATCGGCTCGACGCACAAGGCGCCGAGAAGGTCGTAGGCATCCCAGGGATAGGTGACGAGAAACGGAGACGCCGATGTGCCATCGCCGAGCAGCATGAGCCCTTCGAGGCACGTCTGTGTCGCGTGCTTCTCCCACGCCGCCCGCGCCGCATCGCCGGTTTCCAGGGCGGCAATCCCCGTAAAAAAATGGAATCGCGGGCTGAGGCAACCGAGATCGCTCAAGCCATCGGAAATCGCCAGCACGGCGTCGAAAGCCTGGTCAGCGAATGCCTGGGCGAGTTGCTGCCAGTCGGCCGCGTAGGGTGCAAACTCACTGTGCCGAAGGATCGACTCGCGAAGAGCCAACCAGTGGTCCGAGTCAGGGTTCTCAAGGAACTCGCCGAACCTCTCAGCGAATGTCAAAGCTCTCATAGGTTGGCAACGGTTCCTGATGAGTTACTGCCGGGTGATCGCGTTCAACTGGACCGCAAATTCTGCCCCGCGCCCTTAATCGTAACGTCAAGAAAAAACCGAGGCAACACGCATCAGTTAAATTGAGCGCGACTTTTGCTGCCGCGACAGGAGGCAGTCTGTGAAAGACTATCCCAGGATTTCGCGTTTGCGTTGAACGTAATCCCAGACGACGTAGCGATCGAGATCGCGCCCCGCGGTGAAGAAGACACGACCTCTGGTTTGTTCGGCCAAACGATGCGCAAAGCGGACGTCTTCCTCGGACTGAGACCAACTGGGAATCAGGAAGAGGTTGATCGTGATCCCCTGCTGGGCACAAAGCTGACCTTCGCGCATTGTCGCCTGTTCGGTGCGAGGGTTTGGCGGGTACAGCATGTAGAGCCACGAGCCTTCGAAGTGGGCCGTCGGCAGACCATCCGTGATCAAGATGATCTGGCGGTTCGGCGTGTCCTGCGTGGCAAGCAGCCGCCGCGCAAGTTGCAGGCTGTGCTGGATGTTCGTGAAATGCGGGTGAACCATTGACTCGGTCAAGTCATCTCGGCTCATGTCGGCTCGCAACTTGACGATCGGGTCATATAGCGTGACGGGCTTCGGCATCAAATCAATGATTTCGGCCGAAGTCCTTCGACGCGCGAAGGTAGACATCTCGAGGAACTGCAGATAATCACCCGGGTACTCGCGGCGAATCAGCCCATCCAGGGCCAAGGCCATCCGTTTCACGTTGATGTACTGACCGTCGTACCGCATCGAGCCGCTCATATCCATGATCACGGCGGTCGCGCACTTGGGCTGATTTCGTGTGCGATGGACGACGATGTCTTCGGTCTTGAGCCGAATGGGCAGCTGGGCCCCATCCCGCAACATGGCGTTGATCAGGGTCTGGGGCATATCCATGTCAGTGAGCGAATCACCGAACTCGTAGGGTTTGGTCTGCGGCAGGACGACCGCACCCTCGCCTTCCACAGGCCCGCCGTGCCTGCCAGTTCGTGATGCCTGCAGCTGGCTAAAAATTCGCTCAAGCAGCTTTCCCTGGAAGACCCGGTAGGCCTGGGGAGTGAGTTGAAAGCCGCCCTTCGTTCGCTCCAAGCCCTGTCGCTCGGCCATCTCCCGCAGTAAGTCTTCGGCCTGCTGCCGCAAAGCGTCGAGTTTTTCCAGATCTCCTGGCTCGGCATACTCGGCCAAAGCCTCAAGGTCAATGATCCCGATCTGGGCCGTTTCCCGCGCCTCCTCCAACTGTTTAATCAGCTGCTCGATCTGCTCCAGCTCTTCCTTGACCGCCAAAGCCTGCGGGACGCTCATCGCGGTCTGTCCCGTGAAGGTGAAGTGTGCGACGAGCTCCTCGATTTCGTAACGCTCCCCCAAGCGTTCCATCGCGTTCAGCAGTTGCGTCGCAGCGGGGGACGTGTCATCTCCCAGCTCATACCACAATCGCTCCAACTCGTATCGCTGAGCGTACCGAACGGCATGCTCAAACGCCTTACGGTGTTTTCGCGGGAGTCGCGTCGCGGTATAGGCCTGCTCGCAAGCCTTCTGCACTTCGGCCTGGACGCGGCTCGTCTCGTAAGTCTCTAAGATCTTTCGCTTGCGCTCACGCAGCAGTTCCAGCAGGGCGTCCAGGCTGGGACCGAAGCCCTGAATCTGACTGGGGTCCAAGTGAATGGCGCGAGCCAGCTCTTCTTCGCTCAGCTCCCGGCTGCTCCCGTACGCCAACCAGTGCTCGAAGGCGGGTGAGACGAGATCGGCGGGCGGTTGTGTCGGACTGGGAAATCGCTGAGGATCGTACTTCAAATAAGTCTGGATGATCCCGCCGTAGCGCAACTTGCTGGGACGCCCAGGATTCGGCTCAGGTCTCATATTCGATTTGCCCGTGACGTTGAGCTCTTGAGATCTTGTCCAGGGCATAGAGCCCCGCCAAGACAAATTCGATGCACGACGCGCGAATCGCGGGATCTTCCGAGGCATTGACCTCAAACGCCTTGTCCCAGATCGGTGGAACATGCCGAAGCAGCTCGGCGTAGCGATTCGAAGGCAACATGTCTCCGACTTCAATCCGAACTCCCTTGGCGAAGATGTCGGCGATTTCCGCCAGGCCATGCTGATCGACATACTCCTGGAAAACCAAGCGAATCGCCTCCGCCACGACCGCCTCCAAAACCTGCCGTTCGCCCATCTGACTGCTGCCCATCAAATCCAGTTCGAGCTTTCCCAGGGAGGACGAGTCGAGGTGTCCCAAGTCGCTGATCCGCGGCACGGCAGGCGACTCGCCCAGGACGATCGCCCGTCGCCGGGCACTGGCGATCATCGTGCGATAGTTGGCCAGCGAAAAGCGAGTGCTCACACCGGACTGCTGATCGATGTACTTCGAGCGTCTCGCCTGAATCGTGATCTGCTCGACAATCTCCTTCATGAAGTAGGGCACGGCAACGGGATAGGGCCCGCCCACGTCGACCTGCGACTCCTGTTCCATGATCGCGATCCCGAGGTCGCGTTCGCGCGGATAGTGCGTGTAGATCAGCGAGCCGATCCGGTCCTTCAGCTGAGGGATCACCTTGCCGCTGCGATTGTACGTTGCCGGGTTGGCCGAGAAGAGGATCAGGACGTCGATGTCAAATCGCACGGGATAGCCACGTATTTGCACGTCCCGCTCTTCGAGGATATTGAACAGCCCCACCTGAACGAGCTCGTCCAGCTCGGGCAATTCATTGATCGCAAATACCCCGCGGTGCATTCGGGGAATCAGACCGAAGTGCAGCGCCTCTTCCGTCGACATACTGACGCCGCCCGCCAATTTGGCCGGGTCGATCTCGCCGATGATGTCGGCAAACTTTGTGCCGGGTGCCAGACGTTCGGCATACCGTTGGTCGCGGGGCCACCAGGCAATCGGCACCTCGTCCGGCGCGTGCTCCGCCAAGTACTGTTTCGCGACGCGGCTCAAGGGATTTTCAGGATCTTCGTGGAAGGGCACGCCCGGCACGTCGAGATAGGGGATCTCGTCGTCTAAAAAGCGAACCAGATTTCTCATCAGTCGGCTCTTGCCCTGCCCCTTTTCTCCCAGGAAGAGCAGATCGTGTTGAGCGAGCAGGGCCAGGGTCAGTTCCGGAATGACGGTGTCCTCGTAGCCGATGATGCCCGGAAACAGCGAATCACCGCTCGCCAATTGCCCGACGAAGTTATCGTAGATCTCTTGCTTCACCGTTTTGGAGTGCCAGCCACTCGCACGCAACTCGGCGAGGTTGGCGGGTTTGGCAGATGCGGACTTCGGGTGGGACGCGGTGGGCGCCGACATGTCGATTCTCCTGGAGCGGGCGGAACCGCTTGGATTATAGCGCGGCGGGATGAAAGGCCAAGTCGACGGGGCTATTCATCCGTCACGCATCCTACGGATGCCGACTTGACGTTCTTGATGTACTTGAAGAGCGTTCCCCGGGCGGCCTTCAATGCGGGTGCGCGCCAGCGTGCGCGCCGCGACTGCATCTCCGTGTCGGAGACATCCGCGTCGATTCGGCGTTGCTGCGCATCGATCGTGATCCGGTCGCCGGTCTGGACGAGGGCGATCGGCCCACCCTCTTGCGCCTCGGGAGTGACATGCCCCACGATAAACCCATGCGAGCCGCCCGAGAAACGTCCATCCGTCATCAGTGCGACGTCGGCTCCCAGACCGGCCCCCATGATCGCCGAGGTCGGCGTCAACATCTCGGGCATGCCGGGGCCGCCCTTCGGTCCCTCGTATCGAATGATCACGACGTCGCCTTTCTGAATCTTGCCATCCTCGAGCGCCTGCAGCATCTCTTCCTCCGAATCGAAGACGTTCGCACGACCGGAGAAAACCAGCCCTTCCTTGCCGGTAATTTTCGCCACCGACCCCTCCGGTGCGAGATTCCCCTTGAGGATCTGAATGTGGCCCGTGGACTTGATCGGGTCACTGATCGGATGCACAACTTGTTGGCCCTCCTTGAGCCCCGGCAACGACTCGAGGTTTTCGGCGAGGGTCTTGCCGGTGACCGTCATGCAATCTCCGCGCATGAATCCCTCGGCCAGCAAGTATTTCATCACGGCGGGGGTTCCCCCGACGGAGTGCAGATCTTCCTGGACAAATTGACCGCTCGGTTTCAGGTCGGCCAGGAACGGGACGCGGTCGCTGACCCGCTGAAAATCATCAATCGTCAGCGGCACCTCGACGGCCCGCGCCATGGCGAGCAGGTGCAGGACGGCATTGGTGGACCCGCCCAGGGCCATCACGATCACCATCGCGTTCTCGAACGCCTCGCGCGTCATGATGTCGCGCGGTTTCAGATCGCGTTCCAGCAGCAAGCGAACTGTCGTGGCGGTGCGCCGACATTCGTCAAGCTTCGCCGCATCCTCCGCGGGTATCGACGCGCTATAAGGCAAGGACATCCCCAAGGCCTCGATCGCACTCGCCATCGTGTTGGCCGTGTACATCCCGCCGCAGGCGCCCGCCCCAGGACAAGCTCGCTTGACGATCTCCTTGCGTTTCGACTCGTCGATCTTGCCAGCCAGAAACTCGCCATAACATTGAAAGGCCGATACGATGTCCAGTTTTTCGCCGTTCACATACCCTGGCTTAATCGTCCCTCCATAAACCATCAGGCC
Source organism: uncultured Planctomycetales bacterium (assembly GCA_963826795.1). Taxonomy (GTDB): domain Bacteria; phylum Planctomycetota; class Planctomycetia; order Pirellulales; family Pirellulaceae; genus CAWGYT01. The sequence goes on from CAWGYT010000007.1 coordinate 194,151, forward strand.
CGGACGGTTCAGACGCCCTAAGGCGATCAAGCAGCCGGGCATGTTCTTGTCGCAGCCCGGAATCGTGATGCAGGCGTCATACCACTGGGCGGCAACCAGGGTTTCGATCGAGTCCGCGATCAGATCACGGGACTGCAGCGAGTAGCTCATTCCTTCGGTCCCCATCGAGATCCCATCGCTGACCCCGATCGTATTGAACCGCATTCCCACCATGCCGGCGGCCACAACCGCTTCCTTGACGACCTCAGCCAATTTCAAGAGGTGCATGTTGCAGGTATTTCCCTCAAACCAGACACTCGCGATCCCAACCTGCGGCTTGTCCATGTCCGCTTCCGTCATCCCGGTGCCGTAGAGCATCGCCTGCGAGGCACCTTGACTCTTGCGTTGCGTAATTCGACGGCTGTACTTATTGAGCACATCGCTCATTGTGAATCTCCGGGCGGCACGATAAATTCAGGGGGAAACGCCTGATTCTAAGGGGGCTGAGCGGCGCTGAACAGAGCCGACGGTCCGAAAGACCGGCGGTCGCGGAGCGACACCTTCCCTTTCTGGCCATGCCAACATTTGTCTGAACTGCTCGCTGGTCCGGAGGATTCCGACACAGCGGCCCAACGCGTGGAGACGAAACGAATGCGTACGGCGCGATTCAGCTGGACTTGGTTTCTGTTGGTGGGCGCGATGGTGGGCGCGATGGCTCTCGTCGCGGCCAACCGGAGTGCTGCCGACGAAGCCGGCTGGCAGCCTTTGTTCGACGGCAAGTCGTGGACGGGGTGGGAAGGCAACCTGGAGGTCTTTCGGATCGAAGAGGGAGCGATTGTGGCTGGTTCGCTGGAAAAACCGGTGGCCCGCAATGAGTTCCTCTGCACGACGAACACATATGGCGACTTCGAGTTGCGGTTGAAGGTCCAGGTTCGTGGCGAGGGAGCCAACGCGGGCATTCAATTTCGCACGCGCCGCATTCCCGACCATCACGAAGTGAGCGGCTACCAGGCCGACGTCGGCCAAGGCTGGTGGGGAAAGCTCTATGACGAATCGCGTCGCAATCGCGTCCTTGCGGCGCCCGACGAGTCACAAGACGAGTCGCAGCTTGTCCGCGCCCACGATTGGAACGAATACCGGATCCGCTGCGCAGGAGCGCGTATCCAGTTGTGGCTTAACGGCCAGCAGACCGTGGACTACCTGGAGGACGATCCCGAAATCGAACGCCGTGGCGTGATCGCCGTGCAAATCCATGGCGGTCCCCCGTCCGAAGCTTGGTACAAAGACCTCGAAATCCGCTCGCTGGAACCCTGACGTTCCCTGCCCGACCTAATCTCGCTGCAGATGAAAGGCACCGCCCCGCGTGAATCCGCCTCGCTTTATCTTCTTCGACCTGGGCAACGTCTTGCTGCATTTCGATCATCGGGTCGCGTGCCGGCGACTGGAAACGCTCACCGGCGTCTCCGCCGCCAAAATCGAGGCGGTGATCTTTCGAAGCGGACTCCAGCCGCGTTACGAGTCCGGCGAGATTTCGAGCGCGGAATTTTCGGCGGAAGTCAACGCGGGTTGTGGCACTCAACTGGACGAGGCGACGCTGCTGGACGCCTGTAGTCAAATCTTCGAGCTCAACGCTTCCATCGTACCGATCGTCGCGCAGCTCAGCGCCGCGGGATATCGACTTGGCATTCTCTCGAATACCTGCCAAGCCCATTGGCAATACGTCAGCGAGGGGCGCTACGCCATTCTTCAGCGGTTCTTCGAAACGAGGATTCTGAGCTACGAAGCACGGTCCATGAAGCCCGATCCGCCGATCTACGAGGCAGCCATCGCGGCGGCACGGGTGCCTGCAGGCCAAATTTTCTTCACGGACGATCGCGCCGACAACGTCGCCGGGGCGCAGCGGGCTGGCCTCGACGCTACGCTTTTCACCGGCATCCCGCAACTCCTGCGCGATCTCACCGCCCGACAGGTTCGCATGAATCTGTGAGCCCCAGGGCCAGCTCGCGACAGGCCAGCTCGCGATAAAATCGAGGTTTACAGAAACTGGTTGATCAGATTTTCCAGCATCTCCTGGCGGCCGCTGTGATTGGGAGCCGGATTGCCCTTTTGCAGCATGTAGGCCTCGAGCGTTTCCAGCGAGTGCCGGCCGGCTTCGATTTCCTGTCCGACTCCGGTCTCCCAACTGCGATAGCGATCTTGCAGGAAGTTGGCCAGCGCGCCGTCGGCGCGAATGGCGGCCGCGATCTTCAGGCCGCGGGCAAAGGCGTCCATCCCACCGATATGGGCATGAAACAGGTCAATCGGCTCGAAACTTTCCCGCCGCACTTTGGCATCAAAGTTGACGCCTCCGGGTGCAATCCCACCATACTTGAGCAACGTCAACATCACCTCGGTCGTGAGATAAACGTTGGTGGGAAACTGGTCCGTATCCCAGCCCAGCAGCAGATCGCCGGTGTTCGCGTCGATCGACCCAAGCAGATGCTGCATGGCGGCATATTCCAGCTCGTGCATCATCGTGTGACCGGCCAACGTCGCGTGGTTCGTTTCGATGTTCAACTTGAACCGATCCGTCAGATCGTAGGCGCGCAGAAAGTTAATGCAGGCGGCGGCATCGGAATCGTATTGGTGCTTGGTCGGTTCCTTCGGCTTGGGTTCGATCAGGAAAGTGCCTTTGAAACCAAGCTTGTCCGCATACTCGACCGCCATGTGGAAGAACCGTCCGAGATGGTCCAGCTCGCGTTTCATATCGGTATTGAACAAATTCTGATAGCCTTCACGCCCGCCCCAGAAAACATAATTCTCTCCGCCCAGGCGTTGGGTGACTTCCAGGCAGTTTTTGACCTGAGCGGCGGCATAGGCAAAGACGTCGGCATTGCACGATGTGGCGGCGCCATGCAAATAACGAGGATGGCTAAACATGTTGGCCGTCCCCCACAGCAACTTGATACCGGTGCGTTGCTGTTCCTCTTCCAACACCTTCGCCACGTCATTCAGATGACGATTCGATTCGCTTAGTGTCGCGCCTTCGGGCGCCACATCGCGATCGTGAAACGCGTAGTAGGGGGCACCCAGCTTTTCCATGAACTCGAAGGCCACGCGCACACGACGCTGGGCATTTTCGACCGACTCCGATCCGTCGTCCCAGGGACGCTGCATGGTCGGCGCGCCGAACGGGTCGCTGCCGGTTCCGCGAAAGGTATGCCAATACACGACGCTGAACCGCAGATGATCCTTCATCGACAGCCCCTCGACGACCTCGTTTTCGTCGTACCACTTAAAGGCCAGAGGGTTCTTGCTGGTGGGCCCTTCGTAGCGAATTCTCTCCACCTCCGGAAACGCAGCCATCGGTCGGCTCCTCGTCAATTACCAAGTTGCATTGAACGCGACATCGTGCCACATCAAGCGGCGCGATGCAAGTCTCACGGGGCCCCCGCCTGACCGGTTTTGCGCCGGATGATTCGCTCCGTCCAGGCGGGAAACCAGGGCGTCAGGGTGAGCAGCCAGCGGACCTTTCCCGGAACGATCAATTCCGGCTGGCGGCGCCGACAGCTCTGCACGATTCGTTCCGCCAGCTCGACCGGATCCAGCAACGCCAGCCGTGCGCCCCCGCCGGGTTGCCGAGCCGCGGGTGGGAGCGTTTCGGCTTGGGCGTCGTAACGATGTCCCGCGTCCTCGCGGCGAATGGGTCCCGGGCAGACAAGCAAGACGTGAAGTCCCGCCGGGCCCAGCTCCAATCGGAGTTGTTGCGAGTAGGCGGCCACGGCAAACTTGCTGGCCGGATACGCGCCGAGGTACGCGGAGGCGATCTTGCTGGCCAGCGACCCGATGTTCACCAGGTGGCCGTGTTCACGAAGTAATGCGGGCACGGCCGCTCGCGTGCAGCGAACCGTGCCGAGGAAATTAAGGTCCCAGAGCCGCTGGAATTGCTCGGGGGCTGTCTCGAGCACGGCGCCTCGGTGAGAAATTCCGGCCGCATTGACCAAGACGTTCAACCTCGCACGCTCGCCGCTGACGCGCTCGAACGCCCGCTTGACCGCCTCGTCGTCCGTAATATCCGCCACGAGCTGGCCAACTCGCGGCGATTCGCGGCGAAGCCGTTCGGCGGCCGCCCGCAATTTCTCCGGCTCCCGGGCTAAAAGGTAGACGTACGCGCCGTGCCGGAGGAAGGCCTGAGCGATGTACCAGCCCAAACCCGACGACCCCCCGGTGACCACGACCGTCTGGTCGGCAAACTCGTCGCGCATGCTCTCGCCTCAGATCGGTCAGACCTCGGACCACGGCAAACTGCCAGCGACGTCCGTCCGCCGAACTGCTAAAGTGTCCCGTCCCGTCGACGTCCTGCGAATTGTAGCGAACAAACATTTGAGCCGACAGCGACCAGGGCCGGACAGGGTGGGAGGGAACTGCTCGAAAAAAGCTGCCTCACGCCCGGCCGCAAGCTTCCGAGACGTCGCACGTTGCACGTTTCGCCGCGCCCCGCCACGCCGCGCCTCACACGGTGTACTGACGCCGCCATGCCCACGAAATCCACGGGTCCAGCGACGATCTGGGCCATCTCCGAGTATTACCATCCCAACTTCTCGGGGGCAGCCATCCAAGCTCACCGCATCCTGGTTCGGCTCGCACACCAAGGACATGCGGTTCACGTGCTCGCCGCGGCCGACCAATTGGCCCGCTCGCTCGCCGGCCAGCAGCGGCAGCTGGACGGCGTGTGGATCCACTACGTGCCCGTCGTCCCCCGACGAGGCTGGTCGCGGTTGTCCTGGTGCCCGCCGCTGCGTCGCTGCTTCCAGGCCGGAAATGAGATCCTGCGCGGCCTCTCGCTGCACGTTGGCATCGCCCGCCTGTTGTTGGGACAACTGCGTCCCGGCGACTTGCTGCAATGGTACATTGTGGGCGATTTTAGCTGGCCAGTGCTTGCTTGGGTGCGCCGCCGCGGAGCCGGCAACGTAATTCAGATCTCGCTGCTCGGCGCAGACGACCCGAGCTCATTCAAGGCCCGCTTCTGGGGCATCTCGACCCGCCTGAAACTTCGCTGCTTTCACGCATCCGACTGCGTGATCGGGCTCTCTCGAGCGTTGACGCGTAGCTGCCAAGACGCGGGCATTCCAGCTGCCAAAGTGCGACGGATTCCCAACGGGGTCGATCTGCGCCAGTTTCCGCCGCGCCGGCTCGATCCCTCGTCGGCCAAGACCGCCTTAGGACTCGATCCTCACCGCAGCTACCTTGCTTTCGTCGGCTCGGCGATCCACCGTAAAGGGATCGACGTGGCGGTCGCGGCCTTCATCCAAGTCGCCCGCGAAAGGCCACAAGTCGACCTGTTGGTGATCGGTCCCTGCGACTTTCGCGACGAAACGCGACACGATCCATCTCGGCAACGGTTGATCGATCAACTTCGCCAACAGCTGTCCGACGCGCAACTCGATCCGCGCGTGCGCTGGGTGGGGCAAACCGATCGGGTCGCCGAGTATTTGCAGGCCTCGGACCTGTTTTTTTTTCCCACTCGCCGGGAAGGCCTGCCGAACGCGCTGGCCGAAGCCATGGCCTGTGGATTGCCCGTCGTCGCCGCGAATCTTCCGGGGATCACGACCGACCTCGTCACCCACGGGCAAGAGGGAGTGCTGGTGCCCGGCCATCTCCCCAGCGACTATGCGACGGTCTTGCGCGACCTGTTGCAAACGCCCGAAACGTTGCGGACGATGGGTCAACGGGCGCGGGCCAAGATCGTTGCCGAGTTCGAACTGGAAGCCATCGCCCTGGAATACGCGCGGCTCTATGAGCAACTCAGCGCCCCGTTGCGGGCGAAAGCGACCTAGTGCTTTGTCACAGCTGAAATTGAGGGTTGGGTGGCCGGGGTCGAACGAAGTGAGCCCCCGGAAAATTGCGGTCTGGGGGCTCACTTCGTTCGACCCCAGGCACCCCAAAATCAAGCTGTGACAAAGCACTAGGGCGGTGTCACCGCCGAAAGTTGGGGTGGGAAAAAGGAGGCAGGTCATCACCTTGCGGGCGGTCGACGATGCGCGGTATCGTCAGCGGCGAACTGATGACCGCTCGATTGTCGCCCTGGAAAGGCCCTGCCGATGTCCGCCCTGGAACCCTTCTCGAACCGAGCTCGGACGAAGATCGTGGCGACCGTCGGTCCCGCATGCCGTGACCCGCAGGTTCTCCACGCGTTAGTCGGCGCGGGCGTCGATGTGTTTCGCCTGAACATGGCGCACGGAACGCGGAAGGAACACCGGGAATTCATCCGGGAGATCCGTGCGGCCGAGCAGGCCGGTAATCGGCCCTTGGGGATCTTGGTGGATCTGGCAGGCCCCAAGATCCGACTCGGCGAGCTCGCCTCCGAACCGCTCCCCTGCCCTCGTGACGCCGAGTTTCGTTTCGTACGAAAACCAACCGGCGCGGCCCACGACCTGATCTCGAGCTACGAGCAGTTGGTGGATGAGCTGGACCTGGACGATCGCGTCCTGCTCGCCGACGGAAGTGTCGAGATGGTCGTGACGGCAAAGCATTCCGACTCGGTCACGTGCCGAGTTGTGGGGCCGGGATCGATCCGCAGTCGCCAGGGAATCAATCTGCCGGGCGTGAAGCTGAGCGTGCCCTCGATGAACGACGTCGATTGCGATAACGCTCGCTGGGCCGCGAAGCAGAAGGCCGATTTCGTTAGCCTCAGCTTCGTCCGATCGCCCCAGGATATGCTCCAGCTGAAACAGTTGCTGAACGACGAAGGTTCCGCGGCCTTGGCGATTGCGAAGGTCGAGAAGCCTGAGGCGCTCGCTTGTCTGGACGAGCTCGTCCGTGCCTCCGATGGCATCATGGTGGCGCGCGGCGATTTGGGAGTGGAGATCGACGTGGCCGAGATGCCGGTCGTTCAAAAGCGGATCATCGACACCTGCCAGCGTTGGCAAAAACCCGTCATCGTTGCCACCCAGATGCTCGACAGCATGCAACGGTCAAACCGACCGACAAGGGCGGAAGTGACGGACGTGGCCAACGCAATTTTGGATGGAACCGACGCCTGCATGCTTTCGGGCGAAACAGCGGTCGGCACCTATCCGATTGAAACCGTCCAAATGATGAACCGGATCATGATTTCGACCGAGCGATCCCGAATTCCCGCTCGCGGTCGCCGCGGGCTGTCACGGGGCGGACGTGGCCCCCGTGAAGCCGATCACTTCGGCCGTGATCGCCAGCGCCGGCGAAATCGCACGGCAACTCGACGCCAAGTTTGTCGTGATCGCGACTCGCCGAGGCCACACGGCGCTGACCAAGGCCAAACAGCGGGACTTCGTCCCGACGATCGCGGTCAGTGATCGCGCCGCGACGCTCCGCCAAATGAGTCTCTATTGGGGGATCAACCCTTTGGCGGGCGCCCCGCGGGACTTGGATCGCGACTTGATTCCCTTCATCGATCAGTGGGGCCGCGAAAACGGATTCCTCAAGGCCGAAGACGTGCTCGTGGTCGTCACCGGCACGCACGTCCTTGCGGGCGTCCACAACCAGCTCGTCGTCCACGAGGTCGAATGAGTCGGCCGAGCTTGAGAGACGGACTACGTACCGCGGTCAGCGACGTTCGTGGCCATGCCGGTGAGCTTCCCACCAGGCCCCGAGAAAAACCTGCAACAGGCTGAAGGTCCAAAACGTAAAAAAACCACTCAGGGCGCCCGTTGCAAGACCTCCCAACAGGATGGCTTCGAGCCCGATGGACGGTTGCGGCGATCGCCAGACGAAGAATCCGCCCAGAGCGGCCCCGGTGAGGGCACCGACCGTGGTCGCCACGGGTAGAAACCAACCCAACGAGGTGCGCTGGCTCAGACGCGTCGGCGGAGCGTAGTGATGAGGTTCCACACGGCCGGAACGGGTCGGAGCGCCGGAGGGCCCTGGCGGGCTACCGGCGGCGCGGGCGCCCGATGACGGATGGCCATCCCTCAGCCGGCTACCGATCGCATTTCCCGCGACATGGGCCAAAACGACACACAAACCCAGCAGCACGGTCAGTCCCACGATCGGGCCGAAGCCTTGCCAGATCGCCAGCTCGGCTGCGATCAAGCCCACGGTCCAAAACAAAGCCCGCAAGCCGAACCGTGGCGGCTGGAGACGGCGGGATGGCTCCGCCACGGGCGCCGGCTCCCGAGGTTCACTCGAGGGAACAGAAGGCTTCATCCGCACTGACACTCGGGCTCCTCTCGCTGGCCCAACAGGCAGGCCTCACGGAATCCCGAATCGCGGATAGGCGCACAAGATCGCGTTCAAGCGTAGGCCGGTTTCGACAACGCTCGATTATAGGCGCCCGGCGCCCGTTCGAAAGCGGCGAGCCAACCAGAATCCGACCCCTAAGCCGGTCGCCTCAAGGCGGCGACGCGACTTAGTCCCTTGCATGTCGACCTTATTGGACCAGCACAACGGGCGAGTAGATGAAATGCGAAGGTGCCTGCCCTGAGTTATCGCGAATTCCGCCGCGGATTTTCATCGCGGCCGGCTGCACGATTACCCGTTTTCCGTTCATGGCCCCGGTCAGCTTCACGTTCATGATCCGCACGCCAGCAAAGCTCGTGATCGTGTAATTGGCGTTGTTGCCGTTACCCTCGATCGAGTCGAAAATCGGGATGATCCGAGGCATGCCTTTGATTTCGTCCAACTCGGCTTTGATCGCCGCGCTGATGCCGGTGTCGGCGTTGAGAGACAGTTCGCCGTTGGCATCCAACTCCAGTTTCCCTCCGTGATACGACAAATCCGAAGGGCTGATTCCGTCGAGGATCTGCCGTTTCAGGTCGTTCGTGCTGTTACCGCTGCTGCCGATGTCGACCGTACCGCGGTTGCCGGGCGAGCCAGTCCCTTGGGGATAGAGATTCACCTCGGGGATCCCATCCGATCCAGCGGTAATCGTCTTGGTCTCCGGATCCCAGCTGTAATCGTCCGTCCCGTTGCCGTCCAGAACCCCATCCTCCCACGTCAGCCGGTCCAGCGCCAGGGGCATGATCTCCAGATTACTACCGTCGCTTGGGGTCTGGAAGCCACGAAAATTGGACCAGAACGCCGCGGTCGCCTGGCATTCGAGGCCGATTTGATTGACGCCCAAAAAGCGGGCGAAGAACAGCTGGACCTCGCCGTTTTGGGCCGCCGTCCGCTGCACGTTCACTCGGACCGTATTGTAGGCTACGCTCGGATCCTGTAGCACGTAGGCGTTTCCCGACTCGTCGGTCACGTAGGTCCCGACGAGTACGTCCTGGCTTCCTAAGGAGGGACTCCGCAGGCTCACCTGGTTCAGGCCCGCGTAGGTCACACCTTCGGTCCGCGCATGGTCGGTAGCGTCGTCCGGAGAGATCTCTCCCAAGGTCTGAATCTGATCTTCCAACAGTCGCCACGTAGCCGCCAGGGCCGCGGCATCCGCGCTCCGTTGCAATTGAGCGCGGGAATTACAGATGAAGCCCATATCGAGCGCAAAGGCCAAGAGGCCAATCATCCCGATCATGAGAATAACCGTAAGGACCACGACGCTGCCGCGTCGTTCGGGCGATTCCCACGAAGTGGTTTTGTTTCGCTGTCTCATATGCTTGTCGCCAATCGTTCGGGGTGCCCTGGGCGTCGCCACACATGACCTCAGTTGTCGACCCCCAGTGATGGTGTTCTGTTCCGTGCGGGGACCTATTCCTGTCCGACGTGCATGTTCAGCGGAACCTCAACGACTTGACCATCGTCCGTGTGAATTCGAACGCGGCGTAACACCAGCGACCTGACCCGATTCGCGGCAAACGCGACTCCGGAGTTTTCGACGGAAACCTGGGGGGAATAGCCGTTCAGATTCACAAGGTTCGTTGCGACTCGCTCGGTCAGCAGGCTGTCGCCGCCGAACACTCCCCAGGTGGACGAGTTGCCGTTTTCGATGCGAAACACCAGGCCATTGTTAATCGCCATCACCTGCGTCCAGGTGATCACTTCGTCGGCCTCGGAAAGCACGTCGTCTGGGTTCAAACGGTAGTGTGAAATCGGCGTTTCGCCATTCCAAACCTGCAACTGCATCCCGCCGGGCGCGAACTGTTCGAGAGCCTGGTGATTGAGGTTAAAGATCGCGTGGATCCCCGACAAACCGCCCTGGGGTGAGATGGCGGTCGTCACTTGGGGAGCGGTCACATTGGGATCGGGTTGGCCAACTTCCAACTGCCAGTCTTCCTCGACCCGTGTGACCTGAAGCGTATCCGACGAGATATGTTCATGGACAAAACCCTGCCCGAAAACGGTGGGGACACTGGCAAACGGCAGGCATAACGCGGCGAACGCAATAAGCGTGAGTGGACGGCGCATGGGGAAACTCCGCAAATAAGTAAGTTAGATTCGGTAAGATCTTACGCTGGCCAGCGGCCCCGACGACAGAATGTTGTCGGGTAATCCGAACGGACTCGCCGGCCAAGCAAGGGTGACGCAGAGAGGACGCGATTGAGCGTCTCTCCAATCGGAAATCTACTATGACTTCGTCCTGCGTGCGGTCACGAATCACGCACGATTCCCAAGATCTGGGATATCAACCCGAAGACCGCAGAAAGGGCCGGTGTTGATTTACCGGTTCGCGGCCGGCCCCTTCGCTCTCGACAACCAAGCCGATCGTCGAGACAATCTCGAATGTCGTCTTGGCTCTCCCAGCGGTCCGCGAGCCGGTCCGCGTTACCGACTCTGGAAACCACCGGAAAATCTGATGTCGCGTTCGGTCACTCCAACTGCCCCGGAAGTCCGCTTCAGCCGGCCCGCAAGGCGATCCGACCGCCGTCCCACCGTGCCGCCTGGCCGCGTTAGTTCCCCGGAGTCGCCCTGATGTTTCCCCGTCGTTTTTTCACGAACCGGATGCTGACGCTCGCGTCGATCGCGATGCTGGGTGTCCTGCTGGTCTATCTGCCCACGGCCGTCGTGAACCAATACCGTGCGGCCCGCGAGCTCGGGACGATCTGGGGTTCGATTTATCTGATCACGATCGGCATCGGCACGAGCCTGCTATTGGGCGTCAGCGGTTGGATCGGCTGGAAACTTTGGGGCAATACGCTGCGCAAACGTCGGCGAAAATCGGGCCGAATTCGGAACCCCAGCCAGATGTCGCTGGCCGAGCGGGAGCGGGAGGTCGCGGAGAATCTCTCCGCGGTCGAGGCGTTGCGCGACGACCCGGCGGCCTCGGACGAAATTCGCCAGGAGTTGGCGCCGCTGATTCGCTGGATTGAGGAAAAGCAGGAACAGCGACGCTTGGAAATTGTCGCGTTCGGGACGATCTCCAGCGGGAAGTCGTCGCTCCTCAACGCCTTGGCCGGTCGCGACGTCTTCGCGACGGACCTCCGCGGCGGAACGACGATTCAACGGAATGAAGTGCCCTGGCCCGGTGCCGACGAGGTGCGTTTGGTGGACACGCCGGGGCTGGGGGAAATCAACGGAGTCGAACATCAGCATGTGGCCGCCGAGTCCGCGAAGGACGCCGATCTCGTGCTGGTGGTCGTCGACGGACCGCTCCGCGATTCCGAATATCAGCTGCTGCGCCGCCTGGCCGAGATGGAAAAGCGGATCGTCATCTGCCTGAACAAAGAAGATTGGTACACTCCGCGGGACCGCGATGCGTTGCTCGGACAGATTGTGCGGCAGGTCAGCGAGTTTGTACCTGCCGCTGACGTCGTGGCCGTTCGCTCGCGCCCCACCGAGCGTGAGCGGATCCGGGTCGAGCCCGACGGAACGCAGTCGCCCGAGATCGTCCAGGTTCCGCCCGACATTCAGCCCTTGGCAGAACGCATCATGGCGATTGTCGCACGAGATGGGCGCGACCTGCTGGCCGCAAACCTGTTGTTGCAGTCGCGGGGGTTGGTCGACGAGGCCAAGGAACGAGTGCGACACGTTCTCGACCGGTGCGCCTGGGCCATCGTCGACCGCTATACCTGGGGAGCCGCGGGAGCCGCGGCCCTCAGTCCGTTGCCTGTCGTGGACCTCGCCGCGGGAGTGGCAATTTCCACCAAGATGGTCATGGACTTGGCCCGCGTCTATCATCAAGACATCGATGTCGAGGTCGCGGTCAACCTGCTCGGGCAGCAAGGTAAGAATCTGGTGGCCGTGATCGGAACCAGCGTCGCGACGCCCGTGGTCGCGTCGTCCATCGCGTCCATGATCAAGACGGTACCCGGTGTCGGAACACTCGCCGGAGGCATGATGCAAGGCGTTGTGCAGGCCGTCATCACGCGTTGGATCGGCGGCATCTTTATCAAGTACTTCAAGCACGACATGCGCGAGCCGCCCGGGGGACTCGCCGCCCTCGCTCGGCAAGAATGGGAACATGTGACCAGCGTGAAGGAACTCCATCGACTGGTTCAATCGGCCCGGCGTCAGTTCCAGACCGGCCCGGCCGCGTCACCTCTTCCGCAAGACGCTCCGTATGAACACAACTGACACGGCCACCAAGAACGCCTTTCAGGAGGCATTGGCCACGGTCCAGAAGGCCGTCGACAAATATCGCGGCTGCACGCCGGCCGAGCGTGAACAATTGCGCCACGACCTTTCGCAGCTCAAGGAGATGGAACTCAAGCTGACCGAAGGGCGGGTCGAGATTGTCATCTTCGGCGAGATCAGCACCGGAAAGTCCGCCCTGATCAACGCCCTTGTGGGACGTCAGGTCGCCGAAGTGGATGTCCAGGGCGGCTGGACCAAGGAGTCGCGAATCGTCCCTTGGGAGGAAACCGATTACGTCTTCCCCGGACTCGAAGGCTCGCGGTTGGTGGTGGTCGATACCCCGGGGATCAACGAGGTCGGGGATAGCGATCACCAGACCATTGCGCAAGCCGCAGCGCGACGCGGCGACTTGATTCTGTTCGTCACCGATTCCGATCTGAACGAGGTCGAGTTTTCTGCGATCCTGGCCCTCGTGGCCGTCCACAAGCCGATCCTGGTCGTCCTCAACAAAATCGATCTCTACGACGAATCGGAACTCCAGTCCCTGATCGTGACCCTCCGTGACGAGCGACTGCGCGATGTGATTCCGCCCGAGAACTTGATCACGGCGGCCGCCGATCCGCGCGAGGTCGAATACGTCACGCGCGATGCCAGCGGGCGAGAAACAAGCCAATGGAAAAAGCCCGTTCCCGACGTGACGCGGCTGAAGGCGAGAATCCTCGAAATCCTTGCTCGCGATGGCTCGGCCCTGATCGCCCTGAACGCGGCAATGTACGCGGCTGACAAGACCGACCGCATCGCCCGGCTCCGCATCCAACTCCGGGAACGCCAGGCCAGCCAATTGATCTGGAGCTTTGCCGCCGCCAAGGCGATCGCCGTCGGGATCAACCCGGTCGCGTTCGCGGACGTGCTGGGCGGAACCGCCGTCGACAGCGCGATGGTCGTCGCGCTGGCCAACGTCTATGGCCTCGAAATGTCCTGGGCCAATGCGCGGGGACTGCTGCGTTCGATCCTGGTCGCGGCGGGCTGGGTGACGGCCACCGAAATGGCGACCCATCTGGCCGCCAACGTCTTCAAAGTACTCACGGTCGGGACCGGCACCGTCCTGACGGCGATCCCGCAAGGCGCCGCCGCCGGTTACGGGTCGTACATCGTCGGCAACGCCGCCAAGTACTACCTTGAACACGGGGCCTCTTGGGGACACAAATCCCCGAAGGAGGTCATCCGCCGAATCTTGGACGAGACCGACAAGCAATCGGTCCTGACTCATTTAAAAGACGAAATTCGCAAGAAGATCCATCGCAGCGCGTAAGATTCGTTATTTAGGAGAAATTGATCCATGCCCCTGTACGAATACGTTTGCCAGGAATGCCATCAAGCATGCGAATTGCTGGTCCGCGGCACCGAGCCGGCGCGGTGTCCGGCGTGCCGCAGCCTCCGGTTGGAGAAAATGCTCAGCGTCCCAGCGGCTCACAGCGGCGGAACGAGTGACCTGCCAGTGTGCGATCCCAGCCCCGGCCCATGCGGTCGCCCGGGATGCGGATCCGGAGGTTGCGCGTTTTAGGACCCAGGGGAACGCATAGCTCGGGAGGGCGATCAACGGGAGGGCATATGAATACGGCCGCGTCGACTCAGGCCGACGCGGCCGTCTCACCAATCGCTCCCAGCAGAACATCGATCGGAGGTGGGGCAGGCATTCGACCTACCACACTCGGCTCAATCTCTCATTTCGTGGGCGGGTGGCCAATCATGCGTGCAATGGCATTGCGTCACGATGCGGCAATCAGCCGGAATCCTAGACGGGAACCGGATCCTAAGGCAGCCAGACCAGGCCGGCCGTGACGACTCCCAATTGCGTTCTCGCCGCCCTGGCGCTCAATGGAAACGCTGGCAGCAACCACGGTGCACAACTACCCGGACGGTAATACCCCAGCGTGTACTGACATTCGTTGGGTGGATTGAGTCCGATGTGGTAGGGCAAAGCCACGATGTTTCCAAAGAAATGCACTCCCGAAAGAGCCGCTTGCGTAATCGGCCCGGCCGAATGCCCGTAGCGTTCCAGCTGGACCTCTTCGAAGTACAACGGCTTGTGGCACAATGCCGAGGCGGTCCAGGTGAAGCTGGTCATGGTCCAGTTGCGCACCTCAAACTCACGCGTCTCCGGATGGAACTCCGTTGGCAACTCCCACCAAGCGGTGACAAAGCAGAGCTCTTCGTTGCCCAGCTCGTACCAGTTCAGCTCCTGCGGCTCTCCGGCCAGATCCTCGATCTGGACCTTGCCGTGCTGGAAATTTCGCATTTGACCTTCTGCCAATACCCGCCCCTGACGGTTGCGCCAGACTCGGGAGGGAACCCGAGCGACCATGTTTTCGCGGCGGCGAGCCACTTGTTCATCCGGTTTGTTCGGGTCGAGCGAAGGGGTGATATCCAGCGAGATGGCGCTGATTCGCGTGTCCTGGATCTCGTCCCAAGCGGCCTGCAGACTCAACTGCTCCGCGGCGCAGTCGCGTCCGTTGAAGTCGACGACATCACGCGAGCCGCCTTGCCACGCGGGAGGGCGGACGCCGTCCGGAGCCAATGGCTGCGAGTGGTTCGCGCCGGGCAATTCGATTCGAGCCGGCGGACGCGGCCGAGGTGTCGCCGGTGTCGGAGCCTGGAGTTGCTCGGCCGGGCCAAGATCTGAAGGACTGGGCTCGGCCGGGCCAAGATTCGGTAATGGCTCGGCTGGCGTGGGCGTCCCCTGGGAATCGCCGAGCGGGTCGGCGGGCGGGCGCGAGTCGATCGGATTGCCGCGAGAGGCGTCGGGTCTGGGTGCCGCCGCGGGCGTGGGCACGGCGTCGTCGTCGGGCAGCGGACCGATCTGGTCCCCGAACACATCGTCGAAATCCTCGCTGTCCGCGCCAGGCATCCTCGAGGGAGTCGGGGCATCCGCTCCCAGTTCCGCCCCGCCCTCGACCGGACCGAAGATGTCCTCGGCGGCGGAACCGGAGTCCGCCGGGAGCTCAGGCGTCGGCAGGTTCGGATCGCTCGCGTCGGCTGCGGGCAAATCCGGCAGCGTGGGCCTTTCCGAAGTCGACGCACCTCCGGGAAGCAGTTCGTCCAGCACGTCATCAAAGACGTCGTCCGAGAGATCTCCGGAGGCGGGGCCGCTACCGGTCTGAAAACCGGCGGTCAGGGCCAATGTCGGGGAAGCCACCACCTCCGGACGCGATCCGGCGGTTCGTATCGGCTGGGCTTTGCGCGGTCCCACCAGTGGCAGGGGCGGAGGGGGTGTCAATTCGACGGGATCCGGGAGCGGCCGCGTGCCCGTCTTGATCGCCTCCTGATGGGCGACTTTGGCGACTATCGGCCGAGGAACCAATCGGCCTGTTTCGCCTCGGATCGGTTCCGTCGTCAACGCCGCACGCAAGTAGCTCGGCTCGGCTCGATGGATCTCCTCCAGCCGCCGTTGTTTCGAACGACCCCAATTCAGGCCATCGGCCGAATCCGGTAAGGCTCGAGTTCGAGTCCAGCCGGCAGGACGCCCCTGGCCTGCCGCCGCCTCGGTGGGAGGTGGCACAGCGAGACCGTCCGCTGCCAAGGGACTCAACGAACAACCGAGCAGCGCGAAACTGGCCAGGACGGCCAGTCGACGCGGCCTCGCCCCGTGCCTGCCACAACGCGCTTCCGAGGGCAACGCCGCCTGTGGGCGACCAAATCGCGATGATTTGCCTCTAGTTGCCGTCGCTAGTCGGATACTCGGCGCTGTAGTTGGGGGACTCTTGCGTAATGGCGATGTCATGGGGATGGCTCTCTCTCACACTCGCCGGTGACACTCGAATGAATCGCGCATCCGTACGCAATTCCTCTATCGTCTTGGCGCCGCAGTATCCCATCCCCGCTCGAAGCCCCCCTACGAGCTGGTATACAAACGGGCCAAGCGGTCCCTTGAAGGGAACCCGACCCTCGACTCCTTCCGGAACAAGTTTTCCCGGTTGCGAGTCGCTCTTCGTCTGGCGGTAGCGTTCGCTGGATCCCTTGACCATGGCGCCCAGCGACCCCATCCCGCGATACACTTTGAACGTTCGTCCGTGGTACAGGATTTGATGTCCAGGACTCTCCGCAAGTCCGGCGAACAGCCCTCCGATCATGGCGACACTGGCCCCGGCGGCAATCGCCTTGGTCAAGTCTCCCGAGTAGCGAATTCCGCCGTCGGCGATGATCGGTACCGACGCATCGCGAGCTGCCTGAGCCGCCTCGTAGATCGCGGTGATCTGAGGAACTCCGACGCCCGAGATCACGCGCGTCGTGCAGATCGAACCCGGCCCGATGCCGACCTTGACAGCATCGCTACCCGCATCAATCAGATCCCGTGCTCCCTGACGCGTCGCCACGTTGCCAGCGACGACGTCAATCTCCCAACGTTTCTTCGTCTCTCGCACCGTCTCAATCACATTCCGAGAGTGGCCGTGGGCACTATCCACGACCAGCACGTCCACATCCTTGCTGATCAAGCTCGCTGCTCGCTCGAAGTCGAACACTCCAATCGCCGCGCCGACTCGTAAGCGTCCATGATCGTCCCGACATGCGTTCGGGTAACGTTTGAGCATGTCGATGTCTTTGATCGTGATCAGCCCCGTTAGGATGTAATTTTCGTCAACCAGCAAAAGTTTCTCCACCTTTTTAGCCGTTAAAATCTTCTCTGCTTCCTCAAGCGTTACTTTCCCCGTCGCCGTGACCAGATTATCAGAGGTCATGACTTCCGAGACGGGAAGCTCGGTCCGCTCCAGGAAGCGAAGATCGCGGCGCGTGAGGATGCCGACCAGCCGCCGATTCCTGTCGCTGATCGGAACGCCGGAAACATTGTGCTTTTCCATTACCTCTTGCGCTTGCGCCACTGTCGCTGTCGGTGGTAGCGTGACGGGATCTCGGATGATGCCGTTGGCGCTGCGTTTGACCAAATCCACTTCTTCGGTCTGTCGCTCGATCGACATATTCTTGTGGATCACGCCGAGACCGCCCTGCTGGGCCAGGGCGATCGCCATCGCGCTCTCGGTCACCGTATCCATGGGCGAGCTAAGCAGGGGGATATTCAGGGCGATTCGCGACGTCAGACGAGTTCGCACGTCGACATCGGACGGAACGATATCGCTGTAGCACGGCAGGAGCAGTACGTCGTCGAAGGTGATTCCATCCAGAGCAAGCTTGTCCTGCATCGCGGCGGGTCCTTTGCGGGATGAGGTCGCATCGAAGAAGTCCGGCATTATGACGGGCGCTGGCCGACTTGACAACTCAGACGACCGTTTCCGATTGGCGGTCGAGTGCCTGAACGGCCTCGACCAATTGCAGATCCTGGCGTGGGAAGACGCCTCTCAGATCGAGCAACAAGCGGTCCTGCTGAATTCGTCCGAAAACCGAGACCGGTCCGTTGCGCAGTCGACGCGCCAGGTGATTGACGCTTCCCTCGGAGGGTTCCAAGGCAAGGCAACGCGTTGGCAATTCCTGCGTCGGAACCGAACCTCCACCAAGGAACGCGGTGTCGGCGACGACCTCGACACGGCGAATGGCCGCGCAGGCCTCCAATTGCGGCGCGAGGCGTTGGGCGCGGTTCTGGAGATTTTCCGCCGAGTGACTCAGCAGCATCAATAAGGGGACCTTGGACGTCGCCTCCACGGGATCTCGGTACAGGCGCAGCGTCGCGGACAGCGCGGCCAGCGTCAACTTGCCCACCCGCAGTGCGCGCGCCAGCGGATGACGCGTCAAACGCTCGACATGTTGGCGGCGTCCCAGGACGATTCCGCATTGCGGCCCGCCCAGCAATTTGTCGCCGCTGAAGAGCACGAGATCGGCGCCCGCGCGCACGCTATCACGCACCAGAGGTTCACCGGACAGGCCGAATTCGCGAAAGTCCAGCAACGCGCCCGATCCGATATCGTCGATGACCACCAGGTTCCGCTCGTGGCCCAATTCGACCAGTTCGCGCAGGGTCGCCTCTTCGGTAAAGCCGCGAATTACGAAGTTGCTGGGGTGAACCCGCATCAGCGCCGCGGTCTGGTCCGAGACGGCCGCCTCGTAGTCTTCGATCCGAGTCTTGTTGGTCGTGCCGACCTCACGGAGGATCGCCCCGCTGGCCTCCATCACCTCAGGTAAACGGTAGCTGCCTCCAATCTCGACCAGGTGCCCGCGCGACACCACCACCTCGCGGTGGCAAGCCGTCGCCGCCAGGGCCAACAGCGTCGCACCCGCGTTGTTATTGACGACCAGCGCCGCCTCGGCCCCGGTCAACTCGATCAGAAATCGCTCAACCGTCTGGTTCCGCTGCGAACGCTCACCGGTGTCCAAGTCCACTTCCAGGCTGGCATAGCCATTGGCCACCGCACACAACTCTTGCAGCGCCGCTTCGGCCAAGGGAGCCCGACCCAGGCCCGTGTGCAGGAGCACCCCCGTGGCGTTGATCACCGGTCGCAGGCGAGGCCGCTGATCCGAGATAATCCAGTGCGCGATGCGATCGGCGAGTTCACCGGCGGCCGGGATCCGAACTTCCGTCGCCTTCTGCTGCAATTCGACTCGCAGGTTATCCAGAAACGAACGAACCTCCGAGACGACCACGTTGCGGCTCACACGATCCACCAAATGACGCAGCGACGGGCTCTCCAGTAATTCATTGACCGACGGAATGTTACGAAGCGGATTGTTCGACATGCGCAGGAATCCTAAAAAGTCCTAGAAAGAGCAATTGGGCATTCGTCCTAGTGCTGTGTCACAGCTGAGATTTGGGGTTGGAAAAGGGGGTCAGGTCCCAGACGTGCGAAGCACCCGAAGGGCCGTTCCGGCTTTCGGGACCTGCCCCCTCTTCCCAACCCGAACTCAATCGGCGCAAGTCCCCTTGCCGCTCGGTGAAACCGATGCGGTCCAGGAATTCGCAAAGCGGGACCGCGTATTTTCGGGTGGTTCCCAGCTCGTCTCGGATCTCGCTGACGGTTAGCTCGGGGCGCTGACGAAACGCCTCCGCCAAACGACGACGCAACTCAGACTCGACATCGGCATGCAGGTAAAGCCGATCTCCAATCTCGATCAACTCGCCCTCACTGGCCGCCAAACGGATCAGCGAAGGCACCGCCTTTTGGTGCTTCGCCACCGCCTGCTCGCACTCCTTGACGGACGGCGGTTGCGTGCCGGCCGCGCGATAGATCTCAATCAGCTGCCGCATCACCTGCTGCTCGCCTTTGGTCAACTTGGGGCCACGGTCGGCCAATCCAATCGCACGCGGTGTGAGCCGAATGAGGAGGTCGGCCGCCATCCGCTCCAGAACCGCGTTGAAGACCACGGGGTCGCCGACGTAGGCGAACTGCTGTCCGAGCGTGACGCGATCGAACAGGGTCTGCAACGGATTCAGATCGTGCCAGCGGCCAAGCAGGCTTTCGATCCGGACGGCGTACTCCGCCAGTCGTGCCGCCGCGACGACCACCTGCCGTTGACCGCTGATCGGCAGCGCCACGACCTCGCCGCGCGATTGGAGTTCGGCAAAAACGGCGTCCGGATCCGCCACGCCGGCAATCCTCCGCAGATCCGCGCTGCCTGCCCCCTTCGGCCCCGCAAAATAGGCGGCCGCCGCGGCACGGGTGAGTTCCGTGTCGCTGGTCAAGTCGCGCAATCGATCCAGCACGGCCGCCGAAGGACGGCGAATTTTTTCGGCAGAAGGCACCAATACCCGCCCCCCCGCCACGGTGACCACTGGCGACTCGGCTCGTAACACAAATGGCTGATTCCACGTCGTCACAACCGGCTCGCGGAGAAACAATTGAGCCAAGGCGACCTCGCCTGGTTCGACCACGTCGCGCTCCAATGGAACAACGGTCGCGAGCACCTCGGCCGTTCCCACATGCAATCGAATCCGATCGCGGCGTTTGAGAGGCCGGGGCGTCGATGGCAGAAGCTCGACCTGTGCCGTCACCAGACGACTGGGCACCAGGAACCCCGTCGCCGCCAGCTCGTGCCCCCGGCGCACTTGGTCGTGATGAACGCCCGCCAGATTGATCGCCGCCCGTTGCCCGCGATGCACCGAAGCGACCTCGCGATCATGGTGGTGCAGGGCGCGGACTCGGACGGGGATCTCCCCCGGCTCGATCATCAACTGATCCCCCACGTGCAGTCGACCGCTCGACACACTTCCGGTGACGACGGTGCCGTGCCCCGCCAGCGTGAACGATCGGTCGATTGCCATCCGGAACGGTGCGTTGTCTCGTGTCCCCGCCAGCGGCGCGGCCTTCGCCGCCACTTGTTCGAGGGCCGCTCGCAGCGCGTCGATCCCTTCGCCCGTCGTGGCGCTGGTCCTGACAATCGGCGCGTTCTCCAAGAAGCTGCCCCGCACCAGTTCGCGGACCTCGTCCTCCACCAGGGCGATCCAATCCGGGTCGGCCACATCCGACTTGGTCAACGCGATCACGCCTGCCGGCAATCGTAACATCCGCAAGACATCCAAATGCTCGCGAGTCTGTGGCTTGACCGAATCGTCGGCGGCGACGACCAGCAGCGCCAGGTCCATTCCGGTGGCCCCGGCCAGCATCTGCCGGACGAAACGCTCATGCCCCGGTACATCCACGATCCCCAGGCGATAGGGACCGACGGTTAATTCGGCAAACCCCAGCTCGATCGTAATCCCCCGCCGCTTTTCCTCAGGCAGGCGATCGGTGTCGACGCCGGTCAGGCATCGGATCAGCGTGGTCTTGCCATGATCGATATGACCGGCGGTTCCCAAAATCAAATCGGTGCTCATCCCCCGATTCTATCTCAACGCTCGAAGAAATGAGACAGGCCCAGGCGCGTTCGGCATCGCGCGACCTGTCGCAGGCCGTAGCCACCCTCGTTTCAAGCGATTATCCTCATGAGTGTGGCAGCTAGGACCAAGGACTTCACATGAACCACGCGCCCCTTCGCATCACGATCTGGAACGAGTATCTGCACGAACGCCAGAACCCCCGAGTTGCTGCCATTTATCCGGACGGGATCCACTCCACGCTGGCGGCCGGTTTGCAGGCGCAGTTCGGCGATCAGGCCCAAATCGAGACGGCAACACTTGATCAGCCCGAGCATGGGCTTCACCCGGACCGGTTGAACGGGACCGATGTCCTGCTCTGGTGGGGCCATCTCGCTCACGATCAGGTGTCGCATGACATGATTGAGCGAGTCCACCACCGAGTGCTGGGCGGGATGGGATTGATCGCCCTGCATTCGGCTCACCTCTCGCGGATCTTCACGCGACTGATGGGCACCAGTTGCATGCTGCGTTGGCGTGAGGCGGGCGAGCGCGAACGAATTTGGATTGTCGATCCCTCCCATCCGATCGTGGCGGGCATCGATGACGAGTATTTCGAGCTGCCCGAAACCGAAATGTACGGCGAGTTTTTCGACATCCCTGCCCCCGACGAATTGATCACGATCAGCTGGTTTGAAGGGGGCGAGGTATTTCGCTCGGGGTGTACGTTTCGGCGAGGCAAAGGGCGAATCTTCTATTTCCGGCCCGGTCATGAGACCTTCCCGATCTATCAGCATCCCCTGATCCTGCGGATCCTTGCCAACGGGATTCGCTGGGCCGCCCCGACCGGGTCTCGGTATTTCGGCGAGGGCCGCGAGATCCCCGACCCGCTGACGCCGATCCCTCCACACGTCGAGCGCCACGACTGACATGCCCCCGCTTGCCGAAGTGGGTCTGCGAGCGCCGTTGGGTTGCGGGGGAATTGCCGGGAGAGCCGCCACGGTCCAGGCTCCCACCCCGACGAGCGGATCGATCGACATTCTGTGGTGTCCAAGACCCCGCACTCTGTTATAATGCCCGCTCCCTCCGTGGAGCCTTCCCCACCGCTTTGGAGCCGACCCGACATGCTCCGGTAAGGCCGAGCCACAACATGCCCGCCCGACATCGACCGGCTGCTCGCCGAGCGGCCTTTAGCTGCATTCGCCCGAATTGGACGAAAGACATGCGACGCTCCTGCTATTTCTCGTTCTGGCTCGCCATGCTGCTCGGCGCGAATCTTCTGGCGGTCGATAGGGGTTGCGCGGCCGAGAGCGAGTTGCCTGCCGGCTACATCGAGAAGATCCAGCCGTTGCTGCAGACGTACTGCACCGGCTGCCACGGTGAATCAGAGCCCGAAGCGGGCCTGCGGCTTGAATTCGAACCGAACCAGATCGACTATACCGCTCAACATGAGACTTGGCGGGCGGCACTCGAAAAACTGCACACCGGTGAGATGCCTCCCGAGCTGGAACCGCAACCGAGCACGGACGAGCGGCAGCAATTGCTTGCTTGGTTGGACCAAGCCGTCGCGAAAGTGGATTGCTCGAAACTCAGCCAGCCCGGTCAAGTCACGATCCGGCGCTTGAATCGGGCGGAGTACAACAACACGATTCGCGACCTGACCCAGATCGACTACCGCCCGGCCGACGACTTTCCGGCCGATGATGTCGGCAGCGGCTTCGACAACATCGCCGAAGTCCTCTCGCTCCCGCCGTTGCTGATGGAGAAGTACCTGTCGGCGGCCGAAGCGATTGTCGAACGCATCTTCGCCAGTGAGGCGAGCAAGCGCCGAGTATTTCAGAAGTGGCCCGGCGGGGGGAACGCTGCCGATGAATCCGCCGCGCAGGAACTCGAACGATTCGCGTCCCGCGCGTTTCGCCGCCCTGCCAAGTCGGACGAAGTTGGCCGTTTGATGGAATTGTACGCGGCCGAACGAGATGCCGGCCTCCCGTATCCCGACAGCCTCGCCCTGCCCTTCACCGCCGTGCTGGCCTCGCCCCACTTCCTCTTTCGACTCGAGCTGGATCCATCCGAGTCAGGCACAATCCGCGAGCTGAATGATTTTGAATTAGCGACGCGTCTGTCTTACTTTCTGTGGAGCAGCATGCCAGATGATCCGCTGTTCGAGCTGGCCAGCCAGGGGAAACTTGGGGAACCCGACGAGCTGACTCGACAGGTGCGGCGAATGCTCTCGGACGCCAAGTCCGAGGCATTTGTCGGTAACTTCATCGGACAATGGCTGCAACTGCGCAGCCTAGCCAAATTGACGCCTGACCCCGAACGCTTCCCAAGCTTCGATGAGTCGTTGCGGGCGGCCATGTTGGAAGAGACGCAGCAATTTGCCCGCGCGATCCTCCGTCAGGACCGCAGTGTGCTCGATTTTCTGGATGCCGATTACACCTACCTGAACGAGCGGCTTGCTCGACATTACGGGATTGATTCGGTCACAGGGGACGAGTTTCGAGAGGTCCGTCTAACCGACCCTCGTCGCGGCGGCGTGCTGACGCAAGCGAGCATCTTGACGCTGACGTCGAATCCGACCCGAACTTCGCCGGTCAAACGCGGCAAATGGATTTTGGAGAACATGCTGGGGGCGCCGCCTCCGCCACCACCACCCGGCGTGCCGCTCTTGGCCGAGGAGGGGGAAACTGAGCTGCTCGGGTCACTGCGCGAGCGGATGGAGCAGCATCGGAGCGATCCCGCGTGTGCCGTTTGTCATACCAAGATGGATGCCATCGGCTTTGGGTTTGAAAACTTCGATGCCATCGGCGCCTGGCGCGACCGCGACGGGCGCTTCGAAATCGACCCGTCCGGCACGCTGCCAGGTCGACAGAGCTTCCAGGGGCCTGCCGAGCTGCGCCACATCCTGAAAGATCAGCGCCGCGACCAGTTTGTCCGTTGCTTGACCGAGAAAATCTTGACCTACGCCCTCGGGCGAGAATTACAATCATTCGATCGCTGTGCCGTCGATGACATCATGAATCGTTTGGCCCGCCAGGAGTATCGCTTCAGCGAACTGGTTCTGGGCGTCGTAGAAAGCGAACCGTTCCGCAAGCGTGGATTTCGAGGAGAACAGGAATGACTCATCGTTGGCAGATTTCTCGACGGACGATGCTTCGCGGCGTGGGGGTTTCATTGACTCTTCCCCTCTTGGACGCGATGACGCCGAATCTCGTGCGAGCCGCAACCCGCATTAGCGCCACCGCGACAAAGCCCCTGCGGATGGCGTTCTTCTTTGTGCCCAACGGCGTTAATTTGGCGCACTGGACACCAGCCAAGGAAGGCTACGGTTACGATCTGCCCGATATCCTGAAACCGCTGAAACGGGTGAAGGACGACCTCTCGGTCCTTTCCGGGCTCACCCAGGATAAAGGGCGCGCCAACGGAGACGGCGCAGGGGACCATGCCCGGTCCGCTTCGACCTTTTTGACCGGCTGCCAACCGCGAAAGACCTCGGCGGGCAATATCCATGTGGGGATTTCGGTCGATCAGATCGCGGCTCGAGCGGTCGGCCATGCGACACGATTCCCCTCACTGGAGTTGGGCTGCGACAAGAGTCGTGATTCCGGCAACTGCGATTCGGGATATAGCTGTGCCTACTCGCACAATATGTCGTGGTCCTCACCCACCACGCCCATGGCGAAGGAAATCGAACCGCGTCTGGTTTTTGAACGCCTGTTTGGTGAGACCGCCACGCCCGAGCAGCGCGCCGCCGGCGACGAACGTCGAAATCGTCGCCGCAGCGTGCTCGATTACCTGCGTGAGGATGCTCGTCGACTCGAATCGCGCGTCGGACAGTCTGATCGCCGAAAGCTTTCGGAGTATCTCGAGTCGGTCCGACAGATCGAACGTCGCGTTCAGCGTCACGACGAGGAAACCGGTCGCCTGGCGTACGATTCGTCCCAGCTGCCGGAGGGCATTCCGGTTGACTACGCACAGCATGTCCGCCTGATGATGGACATGATGGTCTTGGCGTTCCAGACGGATCAGACGCGGATCAGCACGTGCATGCTGGCCAATGCGGGCAGCAATCGAAGCTATGGTGAAATCGGGGTTCCGGATGGTCACCATGATTTGTCCCATCACGGCGGAGATGCCGAAAAACTCGACAAGATTCGCAAGATCAATCAGTATCACGTCGAGCAATTCGCGTATTTCTTGGAGCAGCTGAAGTCGATCCCCGAGGCCGACGGCACACTGCTGGACCAGTGCATGATCGTGTACGGCAGCGGCATCAGCGACGGGAACCGGCACAACAACGAAAATTTGCCGATTCTGCTCGCCGGTCGAGGGGGCGGAACGATCGAAACGGGTCGCCATCTCCGCTACCCGGAAGAGACGCCCATGACCAACCTTTTCCTCTCTCTGCTCGATCGGATGGGCGCGCCGGTTGCTTCGATCGGAGATAGCACCGGACGGCTGCCGCGGTTGAGCTAACCTGCGTCGGGAACTTGCAACCATGATCGGGAACGTCGCGCTGAACGCCGTGATGTCGCTTGGCAAGTCGGTCACTCATCGCCGGCTGATCCAAGCCCTCGGCTGCTGGCTGATCCTCGCTCAGCCTGTCGGGGCTCAATCCGTCGAGGCTCAATCCGAAACGGTGACGGCGGCGGACCTGATTCACGACCTTCAGGAGGGAGATCTGCAAGCCAAGCGAGAAGCCGCTTGGAGCCTTGCTGAACTCGGACCGGACGCGGCCGCTGCCGTTCCCCTGCTCGCGGAAGCAGCGGCCGAACGAGATCCCCAGTTGGCGAACGGGGCCCTCCAAGCACTCGCTCGGATCGGACCCGCCGCGACGGCTGCGCTGCCGGAGATTCGCGCCCAATTGCGGCGGGGCGATGCGCAGCGACGATATCGAGCGGCATTTGCACTGGGCAGCATTGCCGCACCGGATGACCCGGACGTCGCGTCCGATCTGCGCGATGACGCGGCCCCCGTCCGCGCCGCGACGGCCGAAGCGATTGGCTGGATGGGTCCCAAGGCTGCACCGCTCGGACCGGAGCTCGTCAGATTGCTGGACGACCCGGATGCCGACGTCGGTCGCGCCGCAGTCGAATCCCTCTGCAAGATCGGTCGGCCGGCCATCCCCGCCATCCAATCCGCCCTGGCGGACGACTCGACGCTCGCCAGCGTGCGGGCCGCCGAGACGCTGGGAGAGATCGGTGCCGACGCAAGCGATGCCTTGCCAGCCTTGCTCGCCCTTGCCCAAGCCAACCACACGGCCCTGCGAGCCAAGGTGCTGGTGGCGTTGGCCCGGATCGCACCGAGTCGTCCTGAGGTCGCGGAGCAGATCTCGCGGGGACTCGCAGATGACGACGTTGACATCCGGCGTGCCGCCCTGTCCGCCGTCGTCTTGGCTCCTCCCCTGGCCGCGGACGAGACCCCGCGATTGGTCCCGTTCTTGGACGACAGCTCGGAGATTGCCAATCTCGCCGCCATCGCGCTCGGTCGAGCGGGCGCCGCCGCGGTGCCAGCAATTCCTGAGCTGCTGAGCCGTCTGACTCCACAAAACGAAGCGGCGGTCATCAACACGATCAGCCGGATCGGTCCCGCCGCGATCGAGCCCGTCCTGCAATCGGTTGCTCGCAACGGAATGCGTCCCGAGCAGGCCGCTGCCTTGCTGAGCGGCCTGGGTGTCCGCGCTGTCCCGCAACTGGAAAACATGCTCCAGAGCCAGGAAGAGTTGCAACGTGCCATTGCCTGTCTTTCACTGGGAAGTCTGAACCGCGACGCGTCCTTGCTTGCCGCCTGCCTGCGTGACGATTCCGAACTCGTCCGCGCATCCGCGGCGGAAGGCCTCGGTCGAATCGGCCCGTCGGCCAAGTCGGCAGCAGAGAGCCTGAATTCCCTGATGCAGGACGCCGACGCGAACGTCCGTCGCGCGGCGCTCGCCGCGTTACTGGCCATCGGCGTCCCCACCGACGAGCTACTAAGCCCCACTCTGGCCGGACTCTCGGACTCGGCATCGGAAGTCCGCCGCGAGGCCGCCCGTGCGTTGGGTGAGCTGCCACAAATCCCGCCGGCCGCCGTCGAGGCCTTGCAGCAAGCCCTTCGCGATCCGGACGCCGCCGTGCGAGCGGGCGCAGCCACCGCGTTAGGGAAAGCCGGTCGCGCAGCCCAGCCAGCCGTTCCCGCGCTGATCGAGCTGACCCACGATCCAAGCAACCGCGTGGTCGAGGAAGCGGCACGGGCGATTGCGAAAATCCCCGATCCCAGCCCCGACGTGATCGACGCGCTCGGCCGCCTCTTGTCCAGCCCGTCCAAAGCGCTGCGCTGGGCCGCGATCCAATCCAGCGGCGAGATCGGCGCCCGCGCTGAATCGCTGTCGACGCAGCTCGGACAACTACGTCAGGATCCCGACGTCGACCTCCGTCTGGCCGCCATCACCGCCCTCGCCCAGATCCTGCCCGAGCCACGACAGCGGATCGACGTCCTGCTGGCGGCACTTGATGACGAGGATTGGACCATCCGACGCGAAGTCCTGCAGGTCCTCGGCGGCTTCGGCGGCGACGCGCGCGATGCCGTTCCGCGACTGCTGGAGCAGATGACACGCCAGGGCGAAGATCGCGAGGCGGTGATGGATGCCCTGCGCCGAATCGACGACGCGCCGGCGGAAGCGGTGCCGCAGCTGATCGAGATGCTTCAGAACTCGGAGGCCGACCGCCGGCATCGGTACTACGCCCTGCACCTGCTACGGAAGATCGGCCCGGCCGCCCGGGATTCACTCCCGATCTTGCGCGACCTGCGAGACGCGGCCGAGGGGCGTTTGCAGGAGTTCTACGACCGCGCGATCCGCGACATTTCAGAATAGTTTTCGCCCTCCCGATTACCTCGTCCCCTCGATCCTCTCGCTTTGGGAACGAGCGAGTTCCAGCTTTCGTGCCAGGGCCCGGTCGGCAGGGTTGCGTCGCAGGCAACGTTCAAGCTGTTCCGCGGCCTCGCCGTTTTGGCCGCGTGCCAAGAGCTCCATTCCCAACCGGCGGCGCATCAGATCGTTGCCGGGATCGCTTTCGACCGCGCGGCGGGCCAACGCGAGAGCCCGGGGATCGGCCAGCGTCGCCGCGACCGAATAGCCGCGTTGCCAGTCACGCGGCTCGAGCCGGGGATCCTGGGCCGTGGCGGTGAGACGCTGAAGATAGGCGCGCCCCGCGATCCGCGTGTGTGCCGGCAGCGCCGCGGATTGATAGAACTCATAAAGCTCGAACAAGTCCGTTCGGTTCGGTTGAAATTCTTGCAGGAACAGTTCGGCCGGCAACATCGGGCCCAGTTGCTGAGTGATCGATCGCCGCAGCCGCGCGTCCTGGTGATACGCCTGTCTCCACAATTGCATGGCGTCGACAAGATCGCCGGCCAGGACCGCTTCGCGGCCGGCTGCGAACAGCACGGTCGCGGCATAGGGGCGAACCCGCATGGCCTGTTGAATCAGCGCCGGATGCCATTCTGGCAAGGGACTTCTCAAAAACATCAGCTCGGCCAAGTTCAGGTACGCGATTCCCTGCAACGGCGAAGCTCGCAAGGCGTGCCAACTGTGGCGCAGGGCATCGTCCAGGAGTTGTCGGCGCGGGCCCACGACTAGCGTGAGCCACGCGTCTTGCTCGGTGCGCGTCACGAACTGTGATGCCAAGGCAGCGTCCCGAATCTGCACGAGTGACATTGGATTGTCGCTCTCGCTCTGCAACACTTCGAAGAGCTGGAGTTGGACCGTCGCAAGTTGCAGGTGAGCACGAACGTGTCCCGGGTCATGCTCGACCACCTCGCGAAGCTGCTTTTGCCAGACTTCCAACTGCTGGGGATCGGCAGGAGTGGTTCGGTCCGGATTTTCATCTTCCTCCTGTCGCATCGCCAACTCGTAGCGATTCCAAGCGAGAGCCGCTCGCGCGGGTCCCCATAAGTCGCGCACCGTGGATGCAAAGACAACCGCGCCGACCAAGGCGATCAGCGGTGCGGTCCAGCGAGTCGAAACCTTGTGATCGAGGTCCGCATCCCGATTCTGTTGAAAATCCGCCCAGCGTATCGCAGCCGCCAGCAGGCCGATCGTCAGCGACAGGCAAGCCGGAATAAACCAGACGAAGTCAACCAGTGAATGCAACAGACTCACCGTCAGTCCGCTCAGACAGGCGACGATCCATTCCCAATCGCGCTGCGTGGGTGAGGCGTGCCGGAGCGGGGCGAGCCGGCGCGCAAGACACCAGCCTGCCAGAGCCAGGAGCGTCAGTCCGGCAACTCCCGTTTCCGCCGCGATTTGTAAGTATCCACTTTCGGCGTAGGAGTATTCGTACTGTCGCGGCTTGGGGTAGAACGTCGGAAATACATCGCGAAAGCTGCCGACTCCGGCGCCACACCAGGGAAACTCCCTCCCAATCCTCTGCGCTGCGAACCAGATGTTGCGTCGTCCTGCCCGCTGGTCAAGTTCGTCCAGCGAGGTGGACGCCAGACTGCCCACTTCCGCGCTCACCTGCTGGTGACCATGAATTGTCAGGGCCAACGCGATTCCGACGCCGACCCCTGCCAGCAACAGGAGATGACGCCGTGCCGATCCCGATCTCGAGCCATGAAACAGGCCCCGACATCCGATGGTGATCGCAACCACCGCCGCGAGCAGGCCGCCGCGAGAACGTGAAAGCAAGATCGCCAGCACGATCAACGCCAACCCCGTGCCGAGCACGATCGTGATTAGCTCGTGTCGATGGTCCGCATGTAACGTAAACGGCGTCGTGCCATCGCCGCGCACCCGGTGGTGGGCACGGAGCCACGACCAGGCCGGCACGAGTGCCAAAACCAAAAAGTGCGCAATGGTTCTCGTTGTAAAATGGGCCGCGGACAACGTCCTTCGTGTCGCGGTAGGGGTCCTGATAGATCCAGAGAAAACGGCCATTGCTGAACAAGTACTGCAGGAGCGCAATCACCGCCAACACGATACCGGCCACCGCAATCCAGCGAATCAGGCGGATGACGTCCTGGGGTTGCGCGAGTCGTTGGAGCAGGAGGACCAGCAGCGTGGCGTGGGCCAACCAGATGCCCAGCCCCTGGCGGGAGGCGAGCGGCGTCAGCGAAAGCGTCGACCAGGCTCCCCACCCGGCTGTGGAGCCTCCGGAATTCCAGAGCGGCAGATAGTGGGCCGTTCGGGGCGAGACCGTGGTGATCCAATCCATCGGCAGCGGGGCGCACTGTAGCAGCAACAGGCCGGCGGTCCACAATATCACCCCTTCGACTCCGCAGGCTCGATAACGCCATTCCTTGCGCCACCAAACGGTCCCGACCCAGGCCGCGGCGAGCGCGGCGACGAGCGCCACATAGACGAGGCGACCCCAGGGATGCCGTCCTCCCATGAATTGCGGCGCGACCACGAAAATCGCCACGACGATCACGTCGAACGCCGATTCGAAACGGACCCTCGACGCGACGTCTCGCAGCGTCCCATTTGCGAATCGAAGCGAATCGGGCATCACGCTGCCTTCGTGACGGGAATGCTGGGTGCGAGGGTCGACGGACAGTATGCGGGCACGATCGTCTGCAAGGTTTTCAGGATGGGCGTGGCGGGCCCGTCCACCAGTTCGGCCAGTTGTTCCGTTGCCTGCCGTGCCTGAGCCCGCGAGAGTCGGGCAGCGTCAGCGACCATAATTTTGGGATGGATCGTCGGCCGGTGTCGCTCGCCCTGATTGTGCAATTCCTCGAATAGTTTCTCGCCCGGCCGAACGCCCGTGATTCGGAGCTCCAGATCGCGTCCCTCCTCGAGCCCCGAAAGCTTGATCATCTCTCGCGCCAGGTCCATAATCCGCACGGGCTGCCCCATATCCAAAACGAAGATCTCGCCACCATGGCCCATCGCGCCCGCTTGAATCACAAGCTGCGACGCCTCGGGAATCAGCATGAAGTAGCGCTTCATCTGGGGGTGGGTCACGGTCACCGGTCCCCCGCGGGCAATCTGCTCGCGAAAAATCGGGACGACGCTGCCAGCCGAGTCCAGGACGTTCCCGAAGCGGACGGTCACGAATTGGCAGCGGGCGTGCTTGGCCGCGGCCTGCACGTACATTTCCGCCACGCGTTTACAGGCGCCCATCACACTGGTCGGATTGACGGCCTTGTCCGTCGAAATCATGACGAACGAGGTGACCTGGTTGGCTTCGGCCAGATCGGCGAGTCGGCGGGTTGCCAGCACGATATTCTTGACGGCCTCGCCCGGATTGGCTTCCATCAGGGGAACGTGCTTGTACGCGGCGGCGTGAAAGATGATGTCGACTCGATGTTGTTTCAGCAGTTGCTCCATCCGACGGCGATCTCCCACGTCCGCGACTTCCACGCAGATGTCGGTCTGGGGGGCCATCGCGGCGAGTTCTCGCTGCAGAAAGAACTGACCGTTTTCGCTGCGATCGACCAACACCAAGCGGTCCGGCTCGAACTGCAGCAGCTGTCGACAAATCTCCGAACCAATGCTGCCGGCCGAACCGGTCACCAACAGGACGCGTCCATCGATCCAGCGATGAAGTCCGCGCATGTCAAGCTTGACCGGTTCCCGCCGCAGGAGATCCTGGATCGAAACCGTCCTGGGATGCAGGTCGACGCGTCGGTTGAGTAATTGTTCATAGCTGGGCAAGACCTTGACGTCCGCGCCGACGGCGCGGCCTGCGTCCATGATTTCGCGAACTTCCAGGCCCGAGAATTCGTCTGCCATCATCAGTAGTTCGCGAGCCCGCTGCTGGCTGGCGATACGAGGCAGCTGTTCCAGGTTGCCGCGGACCGGGATCCCGCCGATCCGGGACGGTAGATTACTCTGCGATCCCGAAATGAACCCCACGATCTGATACGACAGCTTGGGATCGCGACGGATCGCACGCAGCAGCAGTTCACCTGAGTCGTTCGCACCGACAATCAGAGCCCGCACGCGTCCTGGCGTCCGCACCAGCGACCCGCGCAGTTCATGCGCCAGCCGCCAAACGGATCGCAAGGCGCCAAAGGCGACGATCGTGCCGAGGCAGTCGAGCAAGAACACGCTCCGCGGCACGATGACCTCGGGCAGAAAAAAGTAAGCGCCCAGCACGAGTCCAAGTGAGCTGGCAACGGATGCCTGGGCCAGTACGATCAGGTCGTAGAACGTGACGTATCGGTTCCAGCTTTGATAGACACGAAACCAGGCGAAGACCACCGCCTTCATGAGGATCACCCAAGGGACCGTGAGCCGCACGCCCTGCCAGATCTCCGCGGGGATCTCGCCCTCGAAGCGAAGCCAGTAGGCCGCGTACTGAATGATGCCCATCAAGGGCAACGACAGCACGGCATAAAGGGCCCACCGGCGGTAGCGCCAGATCCCTCGCAGCGTCATGATGGATGGCTTCATGTTCGTTTCTTTCCGTGTCTCTAACCTCAGGCGGCCCGCCGCGGTAATCGCGGCGCTCCCGTCGCGGCGTCGATCCCGGGCTGCTCGCGCTCGTCCGCCGAACCCGAGACTCGGTTCGGGCCGGCGGTCAGATCCAACGAGGCGTTACCTTCCGCGACAACGTCCTCGTCATTCGCTCCGTAGCTGTAGCCGTAACCGTACTCGTCGCCATAGTAGCCCTGACTGCTGTCGGCGCTGAGCCGATTGACGATGACTCCTACCAGGTTCAGTCCGACCGTCCGCGCCTCTTCAATCGCCCGGAGGACCAACCGACGGTGATTCTTTTGCGGCTGGACGACCAGCATCAACCCACCGGCCATCCGGCCCACAATCGAAGCGTCGCTGGCCACCAGAATTGGCGGACTGTCGATCAGCACCTGATCGTAGTGGCCCGTAGCCCAAGCCAGCAAATCAGCAAACCGCGGCGACGACAGCAGGCCGGTGGGATCCAGAGGGCGAGCCCCGCTGGGGATCAGATCCATCCCGGCCTGGCCCGATTGATAAATCCCTTGCAAGACGGCTTCCGAAGGTCCCGCCGTGCTGCGAAGAATCTCGGCGAGGCCCGGCTTGCCTTTCAGTTCGAGCAGCCGCGTCAGTCCCGGACGGCGCAGATCGGCGTCGATCAGCAGAGTCCTCCGACCCGTTTGGGCGATCGACATCCCGAGGTTCGCGACGACCGTTGTCTTGCCATCACCCGGCTCGGAGCTGCTGATCGCGACGCAATCCAGCTCCTCGCCAGAAAACGCCAGCGCCGTACGAAGTGTCCGAAACGCTTCGCTCTCGGCGGCATCCGGCGCATTGTAGACCTGCAAGGCCTCCAATCCGCACTCCATCCGCTGTTCCAGTGGCCGAATCATCGCCAATATCGGAGCTCGCAGCTGTGTCTTCATTTCGTCAAGCGAACGGAAGCGGTCGTCCATCACGTCCACGGTGTAGACCAGCGCGGCCCCCCCGCCGAATCCTACCGCCAGACAGACCAGCGTCACCACGATCGCCTTGGGCGCCACGGGCTGCTGTCCGGCCTGCGGTCGACTGACCACTTCGACACGTACGTCGGACTGATTTTGATTGATATCGATGTTGTCGATGTGATTCAGCAGCATATGATTGAAGTTCACCAGCCGCTCGACTTCGCGCTGCAGCATGGCGATCTCTTCGAACCGACCTTGCAGCTGCACGGCCTCAGCCTGAGCTCGCTGGTATTGCTCTGCGAGTGCCTGCTCTTGAGCCGCCGCCTTCTTGAGTTCCTGGTCCAGCAGACTGGTAAGCATCGGGCCCAGCTGGCCGGATTCCAGCCGCACCGCGCGACGATCGACGGCCTGCTGGTAGTTCGCCAGATAGTTTCGCGTCTGATGAATTGACTCGCCAAGTTGGACGACTCTGGGGTGTCGACCTCCGTAGTGGGCTTGCAGCCCGTCGAGTTCAGCCGAATCATCGATCAGTTTTTGCTCGAGCCGCGCCACCGTCTGCTCGTCCTGCTGGCTCAGCCCCAACGCGGCCAGCACGACCTCGCGTCCGATCACGGGTTCGACGGCAAACAGGTGCTGTCGCAGATCAGCTCCGTTCGCAATTGCGGCTTGGACGGAGGCGAGAGATGATTGCAGCTTCAGCCGATTCTCTTGCGCCGCGATCAGTGCGTCGTTAATCCGAACCACACGCTGGACCAAGGGATGAAGCGTCTGCGTCGCGTCGCGGAGGCCGATGTCGCCGAATCGCCGTTTGGCCGCGATCAACTCCTGTTCCTTCTGCCGGAGCTGCTGCTCGACCGTCTTGCGTTCCTCGCGCAAGATCGTCGCCAGTTCCACCGCCACCGTTTGGTGATTTGACTTCATGAACTGCATGTAGGAATCGACCAACGCCTGAACGACCGCTTCGGCGGCAGCAGGATTCTTGGAAAGATACGAGACTTCCAACACGTTCGTTAGCCGGAGACTCCGGACCGCCATGTGCTGACGCAAGTGGGACACCCACTGATCCCGGGGTGTCTTGATCAAATCCGCACGTCGTTCGCGGGCTTGATCGGAAAGCCGCTGAATGGCGCTCTCCAAAACCACCGTGCTGGAAAACAGACGCTCGTAAGTCGGCAACATCCCCATCTGCGTCATGCCGTCGGCGCTGCCGTTGGTCGTCACCAGGGGCCCGGTCTGCTGCACCAAGAGCTGGGCCCGCGCCTGGTACACTCGCTCAACCGTTGCAAAGTAGAGCACGCCTAACAGGCTCACTGCCAAGAGCGCTCCCGCGATCAGCGTCCAGCGAAATCGCACGATCCTCGCAAAACGAAGGATCGCGTGCAGGAGCTGGACCGACGTCGGCGGAACATGCTCGGAGTATCCGGTCGTGGGATCCATACGATATTCAACTTGCATGATGTGCGAACACGCTAGAGGCCTGGGATGGCGCTGGTAAAGCCGAAGCGAATGAAACCGCGAATCGTCTCGACGACGACCGTCGTGGGTGTCTCCTCGACGACGACAATATCGCCAGGTGCCAGCAGCAAATTTTCTTTACCAAGGCGTTTTGCTCGCCGAATCGAGACCGCGATCGTCACCGGGTCCTCTCGGTCGGGCGGATGGCGAATCACGCGAACCTTGTCGGCGACCGACACCGTCGGACCTCCCGCCAGCGCCAACGCATCCAACAGCCGTAGACTTTCTTCCGTCGGTAACTCGTAGTTGTCAGGACGGCGGACCAGGCCGATGACGCTCACCGAGCGTTTCTCGCGCGTGTGGACCATCACCACCGAGCCGTCTTCGATGTGCAGGTCGATGTCAGGTTCGGCTTGCGGGATCTCGGCCAGATCCAGCCGCACGATCCGCGGAGGTTCTTCGGTGGACGACACGAAGGACGCCAGGGCAACACCTTCGGGGCCGGTTCCCGGCGTTCCGACCAGGCGGCGATTTGGGTGGCGGATCTCGATTTCCGTGCCCGCTTCCTCGTTCAGTCCTCCGGCCGCGACCAGAGCGGCCAGCAGGTCGCCGCCGGCGGCGGGCAATTGATACACGCCCGGCGTTTTCACCGCCCCGACCACGCGCACCTGCACGGTCTTACGTTGCTTCATCAGTACGGCCACGTGGGGTCGCCGATAGACCTCGCGCTCTTCCGCCGCCCGCGCAATCGCCTGCTCAACCTCGACCAATCCCAGTCCCGCGACCATGACTTCACCCACGAGGGGCACGTCGACGGATCCTTGCTCGGAGATCCGCAGTGGCCAGGTCGGGGGCTCGTGGTCTTCCATTCCCGTCGCCACCGTGACTTCCAAAACATCGCCCGGATAGACCACATTCTGGTGAATCGCGTGGCGCGCGACCGAAGACAGGTCGACCTGCCGAGGTGGATCCGTCGCCAACGAGCGCAGCTCGTCGGGCAGGTCCAGGGCGTTGAAATCGACCACCGAACGGCAACCACTCAGAGCGAAGCCGGCAAGCAAGATGGTTAACTGAGTCCACGTCGCCGTCATCAGCTGCCCTCGGCGTCTTTGCTTTTCGACTTGTGCACGGCAATCGGAATCGCGATGGCCGCCGCAACGACCGTCGCCATCAAGACCGCGTCCGAACGAAATAGCTCGCCAATCGGTCGCTGACCACGCGTAATCTGCGCGTCGTTCACGACCAACAGCGACTTGGCCGCCGCGGGTGGTGCCGCCGTCGACGTCCAGAGCCGGCAAAGACAAACCCCTTCACTTGTTTCCAGCTGATAAGTGCCCGCCTTGACGTCCTCGAAACAGAACTGCCCTTCCCCGCCGGTCCGAAGTGATTGTCGAGGCCCCGGACGGTCGGTGCGACCAAGCGTCACCGTCGCCGCAACTTGAGCCTGCCCCTGGCCGTTCACGACCACGCCGTGCAGTCGTCCCCGAGCGTCCAAGCAGACATCGTGGGTGACCACTCTCGGCGCTCGAGCGGGCTCGGTCGCCGCCACACGCGGTGGACTCAAGGTTCCCAGCAATGCGAACCACACCGCGACGTGACGAAAGACAAATCGTGCCGACATCCCATGCTTCTCCTCTAAGGCCGCCCCGCAATCGGTTAACTGCCGTCACCACGATCGGAACGGTGGTTTTGAATCGCAACCGGAATCCCCACGGCGATCGCCACAACCCCCGCAATAACCCAGGGACTCAGGCCCGCAGGCGGAAAACGACCGCTCTGACCTCGTTGCACGTCCCCTTGAACAATCACCACCCGCCGCGCACAGCTAGGCGGGGCCGATGCGCGGGTCCACACGCGAACTCCTGTAACGCCATCGGCGGTCAGCAGTTGGTACACCCCGCCGCGCCGTAGTCGGACCTCAAACGCGCCACGTTCGTCGGTCATCACGCGAGCGAACCGCTGCCCGTGTTGAGCCACGTCCACCGACGAATTCACGATGGGTTGACCTTCGCGGTCGAGCACTTGCCCGGACAGGTGGTCGGCTTCGTCCAGGGCCACGTCCACCAGGGGGACGATCGGTGTCGTTCGCGCACCGCCGTCCTCCGCCGCCGACAAGATCGGAGCCCACAGGAGCCCACAAACAGCCCAGCTCGTGATGAACCATCCTGAATTGACGCGCGTCATGTGACTTCCTTTTCTCACGACGCAGCCACCTCGGCTGCCATGAACATCCCCTCCCACCGACACCTCACCCTGGCCTGGCCTGGCCATCCATGCCGTCCTCGGACAAGCCGGTAGCGGCCCGAGAAGAGCGGAGCGGGCGGGATGTTAGCGAAAACTGAGAATGAAAAGAATACCAATCCATTTGGCGCACCTCTGGGGGCCATGCAGTGGAGAAAATCGCGGACATGCGGGCC
The DNA here is from genome assembly GCA_963826795.1 of uncultured Planctomycetales bacterium. Taxonomy (GTDB): domain Bacteria; phylum Planctomycetota; class Planctomycetia; order Pirellulales; family Pirellulaceae; genus CAWGYT01. The sequence goes on from CAWGYT010000007.1 coordinate 231,468, forward strand.
GCAAGGCGGTGGTACGTTGGGAAAAGGCGTCACGTGGGAAAGAGGGTCAGGTCCCAACCCCAAATCTTAGCTGTGACACAGCACTAGGCCGCTTGAGCCAGGGCGTTCGACTCGTCCGCGGCAAACCGTCGCGACCTCACACGCTCGGTATACAGAAAACCAACCATGGCGGCGGCCAGATGAGCCACACTGCAGAGCATCATGGTCAGCACGGCGCCGGTGAGGGCATAATGCGGGATCAGCCACCACGCGCTGAGCCAACACACGGTACACGAGAAGGCGCACGTGACGAGCGACAATCGAAAGAACCGGCCCGCCGTCAGGGACGTCGCGGGGACGTTGGCCACAAAACCAACCCCGGCCGCCACCGCCAGCCAACCGAGCTGCGGGGCCGCCGCCGCGTACTCGGGGCCAAATAGCGTCTGCAGCAACTGCCGTCCGCCGAACTGAATCAAGAGCCCATTGGCGACCGCGAGCAGCAGACTGAGCACCCCCAGTCGACCGACGAGAGCGCGATAATCGGCGTTCGCCTCCCGACGATACAGTTCGGCCAACCGGGGTGTCGCCGCCTGCATCAGAGATGAAATCAACAGGTTGGCCGGAAAGCAGAGATAGCAAATCACCGCGAAAACACCGAGCGTCCGGTCGCTGGCCAGCCGTGACAGGAACAGCCGCGGCAGGCTGCCGCTGAGTGCAACCATAAAGGTGGCGGTACCGAGCGGAAGCGCCAGTCCCAGCAGACGCCACCAATGCGCCGCGGGACGGCCAATCTGCAGTGGGTGAGCGTGCGCATCGATCGGGTTCTCGCCGGTCCGCTCGAGTCGCGAGACCAGCCGGCAATCGAAGCCCATGACGACCAGCAGGTTCGCCCACAGACTGGCGATCAGGGCCAAGTCCAGTCGCCTCCAGACCGCCAGCGTCACGATCGCGAGAACCACCGACAACAGGGCTCGAATGATCTGCGATTGGCCAATCTGCCGCATTCGCCCGGCGCGGTGAAGGCGACCGTAAAGCGTTTGGGCCATGCCCTCCACAAAGCGGCCTAGCGAAACGAGAAGGACAACCATGGCGGCCACGTTCTCCAGTTTCCATCCGAGCACCAAGGTGACGGCTGCCACCATCGCCAGGCAGCCCAGAATCGCGCGAAAGCCCAAGTAATCGGCCAACGCGAAATCGTCGTCGGTCGCGGTCGCCTGCAACATTCGCAGCGCTCGGTCAGCAAACAGGTTCAGCGGCGTCGCGATCGCCAGTCCGAGTGCGTAGTGCCCGACGATGTCAACGCTAGTCAAGCGAGTCAGCGCCAGCATCATCATCGCCTGACCCGCCGCCTGCGCTGTCGCGCCGCTGAGCGCCCAAGTGGCATCTTGTCGTAGCGACGGTCGCGGAATCACGGGCATTCCATGCTCCTGGTGGACGAATTTTTCATGCATGCCCCCTCATCCGGCCTTCGGCCACCTTCTCCCGCGTTGGGGAGAAGGGACAGAATCGAGCCACCTTCTCCCGCGTTGGGGAGAAGGGACAGGTTGCTGTCATCACGCCCAAACTCCAGTCGTTGAGCAGGAACAGGCTTCAGATCCCTCGCCGCGTATACTCGGCAACGCTGCTGTCTGTCAATGCAGTCGCTCGATGTCGGGCGTCTCACGAGATATCCCGCCGACAACCGCCAGGTTTCGTCGATCAGTCGCTTTAGTTTTCGGCATTTGACAGCCGATACGTGATTGACAACGTCCGCCTGACCGGCAAAGTCGCGCCGAGGTCGCGTCTGACATGACGAACAGACGACACGAGGGAAACGATGATTACGTCACGCAAATTTCGAACCACAATCGTCGCTGTTACCTGCATGACGCTGATCTGTCCGCTCTCCGGCCGATCCGCCGAGCCGGGCGTTAGGTCCGCGCCTCAGCACGCGTTGCAGGCATTGGATTTGCGACTCAACGAGGCACATCGACTTGACGGTCAGCTTGTCGACAGCGAGGGTCAGCCGCGGGCGTCCGTCGAAATCGAGCTCTGGAATCAGGGCCAACTCGTTCAGCGCACGATCACCAGTCCCGAAGGCGGATTTCAATTTCAGCCACCCCGGGGCGGGACCTACCAAGTCATCACGGATGGAACCGGGTGCGTCGTGCGCGTCTGGCAGCCCCAGGCTGCACCGCCCAGCGCAAAGTCGTCGCTGCTGCTTGTGCAGGGCCCCTTGGTCCGCGGCCAGTACCGACCTACGCAAACCGGAATCGCTCCTGGCCTTTACGACGGTAAGGTGATGAAAGCCCTCTCGAATCCTTGGGTTTTCGGTGGACTGGTCGCCGCGGCGATCGCCGTCCCAATCGCCATCTCGGCCAATGACGGCGAAGGCAGCTAATCGCCCCACCGATTCCATCTCGGTGCCCTCGGTGCCCTCGGTAATCAACCCGCAAACCTGGCCGACCACTTCTGCCTTGACCGCGATCCGCGATTTGCCTATCACATCACCACTCTCAAAGGATTGGGAGTGCTCCGGTGCGCGCGTGGCTCGTCCACTCCGCAGCGGCGTCTGGTCGTCTGAACCGAACCAGCCAGGAAGCGGGGCGTTATGTGCGGAATTGCCGGCTGCATCCAACCGGACACGCCAGCCGAACGGCACATGCAGGGTTTGGAGCGAATGCTGGCAGCGATTTCGCATCGCGGGCCTGACGATGCCGGCATCTGGACTCTCCCGACGCACGGACTGGGACTCGCCCATCGACGGCTGGCCATTCAGGACTTGTCGTCGGCCGGCCATCAACCGATGTTCGCTCCCGACGGCAGCTGGGGCTTGGTTTACAACGGCGAGATCTACAACGCCGAGGCGTTGCGTGCCCAACTACCGAACTCGATTCGCTGGCGTGGGACGAGTGACACCGAAGTCCTCTTGGCGGCGTTCCAGCATTGGGGCATCGAGACCACGTTGCCGCGGGTCTTGGGGATGTTTGCGATGGCCGTCTGGCAGCGTGACTCGCAGCAGGTGACGTTGATTCGAGACCGACTGGGCATCAAGCCGCTCTATTACAGCATTCAAGGTAGCCAGGTCTTTTGGGCTTCGGAACTCAAATCGCTGCTCGCTCATCCTGACTTCCAGGCCGAGATCGATCCCGCGGCGCTCCGCCGCTTCCTGCGATTCGGGTATATCTCGGCGCCGAGTTCTATTTTTCGGCAGACGTGGAAACTGCGTCCCGGGACCTGGTTGCGATTCCGCCTCGATCAGCCGCATTCGCCGGTCTCGCACACCTATTGGGACGCCGCCGAGGTGGCCGCACAGGGCCGTCAGTCGCCGCTCGCAGGCGACGAGCGCGAATTGGCCGAGGCGACTCGGTCGTTGCTGTCTGAGGTGGTTGCCGATCATCTTGTGGCCGACGTGCCAGTCGGCGCATTTCTGTCCGGAGGCATCGACTCGTCCCTCGTCGTGGCCCTGATGCGACAAGTGACGAGTCAGCCCTTGCACAGCTTCGCAATCGGTTTTGACGAACCGGAGTTTGACGAAGCGCCCTACGCGAAGCAGGTCGCGGATACGTTGGACGTTGTTCATTGCGAGTCCTACGTCAGTTCGCGACAGATTGTGGAATGGATCCCCCGCTGGCCGGCGCTGTACTGCGAGCCGTTCAGCGACACCTCGGGGCTGCCGACCCTGTTGGTCTCGCACCTGGCTCGCCAATCTGCGACGGTGGTGTTGACCGGAGACGGTGGTGACGAATTGTTCGCTGGCTATCGCCGCTATCAACAGGCAATCGTCCTTGACGGTCGACTCCGCCGCGTACCGGCACAATTACGTCAATTGCTAAGTGCGGTTCTCGAGCTGCCTTCCACCGCAACCTACCAGCAGCTCGAGCCGCTGCAGCGTTGGCTGGCAGGAGGTTTTTCTGACGGGCTGGCCGAGAGCGTCCGCAAGACGCGAATGCTGCTCTCGGCGACTCATCGCAAGTCTCTCTACGAATGCCTGGCGTCCATTTCGTACGACGCGAACCGACGAGGCGTCGTGTGGGACGACGATCCGCTGCCGCACGGGGACGGTCAGCGATGTCCCCAAGAAACCGCCTGGCGCGACGATTGGGATCTGCTGTCCAATATGCAGCTTTGGGACAGTCAGGTCTATCTGCCGAATGACATCCTGCACAAGGTGGACATCGCCAGCATGGCCGTTGGGCTGGAAGTTCGCGTTCCCTTGCTGGACCATCGCGTCTACGAATGGGCATGGCGCATTCCGGACGGCCTGAAGATGTCAGGGGGCCAAGGCAAAGTGATCCTGCGCCGCGTCTTGGATCGTTTCCTGCCGTCGTCCCTGATCAATCGCCCGAAGCGGGGCTTCAGTGCGCCGCTCGACGGATGGCTCCGCGGCCCGTTGCGTGACTGGGCCGAGTCGCTGCTGGAGCCGAGCCAACTCGAGGCGAGCGGACTGCTGCGTGAAAACGTCGTCCACGGTTATTGGAACGATCTGTTGCTTGGTCGAGCGGGACACGCCCGGATTTGGCCTCTGCTGGTTTTCCTCGCCTGGCAGCAGCACTATGGCATCGCGGGGTCGGAAAGCGCGGGATCGTCCCTACCTGCCGACTTACGCACGGCGCCGGGTCGTTCGCCGTGATCGCCTGGCAATCCCTCGAGACGAACGGATGAAGCACTGCCCAATCCCCGCACGCGAATGAACTCATGAACATTTTGTACGCCACGCGCGCCGCCGTCCCGTATCCGTCGGCCGCCAGTCTGAACACGGTCCAGATGTGCCAGGGCCTGTCCCGACTTGGACACCACGTCACGCTGGTGCTCGGGAGAAAATTCTGGCGACCGACGCTCGGAACCCGTGACTGGTCGGCCTATTTCGGCTTCCGGCCTGAGTTTCAGACGCGCCGCCTTTGGGAGCTGCCGCGCACCGGTTACGGGTTCGACCAACGGATCGTCGAACTCGCCTATCGCACGCGATCGCTGATCTACCTGCGTTATCCCCGAATGCTCTCGCGTCTGGCGAAGCGGCCCGTTCCGACACTGCTGGAAATTCATTCAGCACTCACGGCCGGCGAGCGTCAACTCGTCGCCGAACACCTGAAGCGAGGCGTCTTGATGGGCGTGATCGTGATCACGTCCGCGCTGCGAGACCACCTCGGCTCCACACCGGAGCTGGCAGCCTTCCGACACCGATTCTTCGTGGCGCCGGACGCCGTCCAGTGGGAACGATTCGCCAATCTGCCGTTGGCCGGAAATCTTCCGCGAGTTGGCTATCTGGGCAGCCTGTTTCCTGGCAAAGGCATGGAACAAATCGTACAGATCGCCGCCCGTTTGCCGGGAGTGTCGTTTGAGACGTACGGTGGCCAGCCGGCCGACCGCAGGCGGTGGCGAACCCAGGTCGCGAAGCTCCCAAACCTCGAGCTTGGTCGACAGCTCAAACCGGCCGAAGTACCGCAACACCTCAGCCGATTCGGGATCGCGCTGTTGCCGAATCAGCCATCGGTCAAGTTGCCAAACGGGGAAGACATCGGATCGTTCACGTCGCCGATGAAGCTATTTGAGTACATGGCGGCGGGCCAGGCGATCGTGGCTTCGGACCTGCCCGTGCTGAGGGAAGTGCTGCGTCACGAGGAGAACTGCTTGCTGGTGCCACATGATGAACCGCAAGCCTGGGCCGACGCCATCCAGCGCCTCCAGCGCGACGTGGCGCTGGCTCATCGACTGGCCGCGACGGCGCGACATGAGGCCCGCGAGCGATATTCGTATGAAACGCGCTTCCGCAAGATCTTCGCTCATTTCCCCTGTGAATCGCGTGCCTTCTTCGAGGGAACTTCGTCCTTGCCAAGAGCCGCTGCCGCCTGACGATCGTGTCTCATGAGCCGTCAATCGTTACTCGTCGTACCGATGTTTCTGCTGATCTACGGGCCGAAGACCAGCGGCTGGCTCGACGTGGTCTCGATCACGTCCGTGGTGCTGGTCGCGGTGCATTTCTCGATCCTGAACACGACCCACATTCCGGTCGCGGCTCGCAACCGAATGTTGACCCTGCTGGCCGCCTTCGGCCTGCTGCTGGGCTATGCCACGGGCCATCACCTGTGCCAGCTTGATCCGAATTCGTATCAGGTTTTGCGGTTCGGCCGTGTCATCGTCAACTTCCTGGGCGTCGCAGCTCTGGTCAGTCTGTACTACCGTTGGCTGGGCGATGCGGCAAGCTCATTGATCTTGCGACACTTGTTGCACTGTCTCGTGATCCACGCGGCAATCATGCTGTGCATGTTCCAGTCCGATGGTTTTCGCGATCTGATCGTCAATCACGTCGTGCAGGCCGACCCGGACTCGCGCACCTACCTGGCCAAGGCAACCGGATACCGAATCGCCGGCCTGACGGACTCCTGGGATGCGCTGTCGGGACTGCAAAGCCTGGGACTGTTGATGCTGCCCGTGCTGTTGACGCGACAAGTCCGATTCTCCTACGTCTACGCGATTCTGGCGACGCCGCTGTTGCTGTTTTCAGTGGCCATCTCGGGCCGGACGGGATTCGTCACTAGCGCGATCCTCATGCCCGTTGCGGTCGCCTTCACGAACCTGCGGAAATTGCATCGGACCACCTTGGTTGCCGTGGCCGTCTCGATGCTCGTCACGGGGCTGCTGCTGGGTCCGCTTCGCAACGCCTGCCTCGAGGCCCTCGAGGACAGCTCGCTGGGTCGCACGATCGCGATGTTCGGCCTCGACTACCGGACGGCCGACCACGGCGGTGAGCACTTCTCGGACACGTTGGCGGGCATCCTTCAGGAACATTATTTCTTGCCGGAAACCTGGGGCACGCTGCTGCTGGGGACCGGAGGGTCAGGGCGTGAAAGTTGGGACTACGTCCCGGCCGACAACGGCTTGGTTTTGAATCTGCATAGCCTGGGCCTGGGCGGCTTTCTGGTGATTTACGGCACGATGGCCTGGTTGACGTGGAGCGGCCTGCGCGTGCGGCGATACGATCTGCAAGTGGCCGGCGTTTGTGTGTTGGCGCTCGGCTTGATCCTGTTAATTGACATCAAGGTGATGTATGTCTTTTCACGCAACGGATTCACGGTGATGCTGTTGCCGGTCCTGGTCAGCTGGTGGGAGTCGGCTCGAGCCAGGCCGACGGGAAGGCGAGGCCGTCCCGTAATTTCGCCCTCCCGTAATTTCGCCCGAATTCAAGGTTGGAACGCCAAAGCTCATGCAAGTCTTCATCACGAGTGAAAGTCGCTTCTTCTGCGGCGCGGGGGGCGAGCCCGTCTGTGTTGACGGAACCTACGGCTACGCGTTTTGGCGGCGCTACTTGGACGTCTTTGACGACGTCGTCGTGCTCGCTCGATGCAATCCGCGCCAGGTCGACGGCGGTCACGCGGTCGGCGGACCGGGCGTGACCGTCTGCCCGTTGCCCGATTCGCGCGGCGCCGGAGGGGCGCTTCGTCGCTGGCGTTGCTGGCAACGGGAAGTGCGTCGACGCGTTTCGCACGACGGTGCCTGGATTTTGCGGATGCCCGGGCAGATTGGCACCTTGCTAGGACAGGAATTGCGCGGGGCAGGCATCCCGTACGCCGTCGAAGCGATCGGCGATCCGGCCACGGTTTTTGCACCGGGCAGTTACCGCCATCCGCTCCGACCTTGGCTCAGGCACTACTTCGAAAACGCGATGCGGTCGGCCTGCCAACACGCGATGGCCGTCTCGTACGTCACGCGGAGTTACCTCCAAGTGCGTTACCCGGCATCTCCCTGGGCGTTCACAACGGACTATTCAAGTGTCGAGATGCCTCCCGACGCGTATCTCCGCGAGCCGCGTGTCGCCGCCAGATCCACGACCACACCACGCATCGTCAGCGTGGGGACGATGAGCCAGCGATACAAGGGGCAGCAGGACTTGCTGGAGGCCCTCGCGATCACTCGCCGCCGCGGCCTCCCCTGGCGACTGAGTCTGGTGGGCGACGGCCGCTACCGATCAGAGCTGACCCGTCAGGCCCAGCGGCTGGGTCTGGACGATTGCGTGCAATTCTGCGGCCAGCTGCCGGCCGGCGAATCGGTGCGTCAGGTGTTGGACCAAGCGGATCTGTTCGTGCTCGTTTCGCGCGGTGCCGAGGGTTTGCCACGGGCCATCATTGAGGCTCAAGCACGCGGCTTGCCGTGCCTGGGAACGCCGATCGGCGGAATTCCGGAATTGCTGGAACCAACCGAGCTCGTGCCTCCGGCGAACCCTCCCGCGCTGGCATCGGCGATCGAACGCTTGCTGGGTGACCCGGCGCGCCTGGCCGCGCTGTCGCGTGCGAACCTGGAGCGGGCGCGGAGTTTTTCGTCAGCGAGTTTGCGCGAGCGACGTCGGCGGTTCTACGAAGTGGTCCAAGAGGGGACGCAATGCCATCGTTCCGTGCGACGTCGCAGGAGCGCCTGACATGGTTCGTCTGGTTCACATTACGACGCTCCCCCAAACCGCCGCATCGTTCTTGCAGGGACAGCTCGGTTGGCTCCGTCAACACGGAATGGACATCACCATCATCAGCTCACCCGGTGCGCAGCTGTCGGCGTTTGCTGAGCAAGAGGGAATCCACTGGCAGGCCGTGCCGTTGCAGCGAGCGATCTCGCCGGGCCGCGATCTGGCGGCCGTCCGTTGCCTCGCGAAACATCTGAGCCGAATCCGTCCGCACATCGTGCATGCCCATACACCCAAGGCAGGGCTCGTCGGGATGCTGGCCGCAACCTGGTGTCAGGTGCCGGTCCGGATCTATCATTTGCATGGACTGCGGTTCGAGACGTCGCAGGGAACACGACGCGGGATCCTGCACTTCGCCGAGCGAACGACGTGTCGTTTGGCCCACCGCGTGCTGTGCGTCAGCAACTCACTTCGTGAGCGTGGCCTGGAGGAAAATCTGTTCGGCTCGGATAAGTGCCGCGTGCTCGCCCACGGCAGCATCAACGGTCTGGACGTCGATCGTTTTGTCTGTGGTTTAGATCGAGCTGGTCTGCGACGAGCGGTGCGCCAGCGTTTCGGCATTCCGACCGAGGCGCCCTGCCTGGGATTCGTGGGTCGCCTGGTGCGCGACAAGGGCGTCGTCGACTTGCACGCAGCTTGGCGCCGACTTCGCGCGGAATTTCCCGCCCTGCACCTGCTGCTGGTCGGTCCCTTCGAGACCCAGGATCCCGTTCCGCCGGAAGTGCGAGTTGACTTCCAGCAAGACCCGCGCGTGCACTTGACGGGCCTGGACTGGGAACCGCGGCCGTACTACGCCGCGATGGACGTCTTCACTCTCCCGTCGCACCGGGAGGGATTAGGCAATGTGCTGCTGGAGGCCAGCGCCATGGAGCTGCCAGTGGTCGGATGCCACGTCACGGGCTGCGTCGACGCCGTGGCGCCGGACGAGACAGGAAGGCTGGTCCCACCCAAGGATCCAGCGGCCCTGGCCGCGGCGATCGCACAATACCTGCAAGATCCACAGCTCGCCCGCGCTCACGGTCAAGCGGGACGCGATTGGGTGCGTGGACGATTCGCCCCACCGCAGATTTGGCAAGCCGGCCTGGAAGAATACGGCGCACTGCTGCGGGGGAAAGGCATTGTGGCAGAAAGCCATCCTCGCAGCCGGCCGACAAGGCCCTTGTCGCAGCCGGCGAGTACCTGACTTGCCGAGAATTTCCGCCGCAGGCCGGCTGAAGCTCGTCCGCGTGAGTCACGCACGAAGACAACGGGTTTCGTGCGTGTTTCCGCTCAACGACGAGCTTCTTGCCACGAGGCCGTCGCTGCGATCGGGGCTCCATTCAGCACCGAAACGCCTCGCCGCCACGTTCGATACACCGGATGGCGACCATTCCCGGCCGAGCGCCACCAGCTCTTACGGCTTCGGCTGCGCGATCCAGTCCTGGACCGTCTCCGGGCGATTGTCGGGTTCGGCCGGCTGAGACCACGGGGAGAAGATACTTCGCTTCGCCAGGCGGGCCTCCTCACGCATCTTCTTGCTGGAGTTCTTCGCGTTCTCGCTCGAACGACGCACTCGGTCCTGCGTTTCGGGCATCAGCCAGGGCGGAACCGCTTGCTTGGTCTTCGCAAAGAACGACTTGGTGCCGTTGTTCATCTTGCGCCAGAGCGAGGGTTCGTTCGACGCGGGATAGAGGCCCCGAGGCGGTGCCTCCTTCTTGCCGAACGAAGGGATGAGTTTCTTGAATGACCAATTCGATTCGGCCATCGCTTGATTCGCGGTCACCGCAAAGAGGACCGTCACGAGCATGGCGAGACGTGCAAACCTCACGACAGATTCTCCTAAGAATTGAGGAACTGGACGGGCATGCGGGCGTTGCGACGTGCGCGTAATGGTCGCGGTCCACGCACCGGTCACCCAGCCAAGGGGGCGGAGTGTGTCAGAATCCCGGACGGCTGTCCAGGTCGATTTGTGGTCATTAGAATGGGGCCTGGCGGGGGGGCTGATTGTGGGCCGACGGCCCCCTCATCCGGCCTTCGGTTCCCTTCTCCCGCGTATGGAGAAGGGACAGGTCCCGCATGGGGGAGAGCCAGGGACTCGGCGCGTGGTTCGTTCCGGGTTGCGTTGCTCCTTGCGAAAGTCAAAACGATGCGGATTGGGTTTATTGGCGGCGGACAGATGGCGCGGGCCTTGGCTCAAGGATTCGTCGCACAGGGGCGAATCGCAGGCGGTGACGTGCGAGTGGCCGATTGCGCGGCGGGGCGCGGGAGGCGTTTTCGGAGTTGGTTCCGCAGGCCCTCGTCACGGACGACAATCGGCGCGTTGCTCGCGAGTCCGACCTCGTGCTGTTGGCGGTCAAGCCACCGCATCTGCCCGCGGTCTTCACCGAGCTGGTGCCGGTGCGTCCTGATTGCCTGGTCGTTTCGATCGCCGCGGGGGTGACTCTGGCTCAGCTTTCGGCCGGCCTCAAGACCAGTCGCAACGTGCGTGTGATGCCCAACGCCGCCTGCTTGATCGGCCAGGGCGCTGCCGGATTCTGCCGCGGCGAGGGGGCGACCGAGGACGACGCGACGTGCGTTCGACACCTGCTGGAGGCCGTCGGACGAGCCTGGGAGCTGCCCGAAACGCTGCTGGACGCCGTCACCGGCCTGTCGGGCTCGGGACCGGCGTTCGTGTTCCTGTTCATCGAGGCGCTGAGCGACGGGGGCGTCCAGATGGGCTTGTCCCGCGAGGTTGCTCTGGAGTTGGCGGCCCAAACGGTGCAAGGCGCGGCCAACCTCATCCTCCAAACGGGCGACCACCCAGCCGTGCTGAAGGACCGCGTCGCCAGTCCGGGCGGAACCACCATCGCCGGCCTCCAGGCCCTTGAGTCCCGCGCGTTTCGAGGCGCCGTGATGGCCGCAGTCGAGGCCGCAACCGTTCGCTCGCGCCAGCTAGGCCAGTAACCGTCCGAGTGAAAACCTGAGGGGGGCGCGTCGTCCGTTGATCGGCACAAAGTTGACATCCCCGACCGATCCCGCTGAAACGTGGCTGTAAAACCGCCACAGAATGACTACACTCTAACGGATCTTCAGCCAAGAAAGGTTTTCGAGGGTGTCTTCGATCTTTTGCACGGTGGACGACAAGCACGTCCCCCTTTATCGCGTGCTTTGGGTATCGGCTGTTCCGCATTTTTGTGGACATGAAGACTGTCTGTACGAGGGACGGTACGAGATTCGTTTGGAACAAGATGAGTCCGTCTGGGCCAACCGCGAAGAGCGGGATGGCATGCTGACGGCGCTGGAAACCTGGCAAGGAGGGCTCGGCGGGCCACCCGAGAACTGGGAATAGGGCGCCGACCTGCCAACCGCAGAGATCGCTGCGGCCCATCCGTCCGTCGCACCCGAAAGAAAAGAAACCGAAATGTCACTGTTCGAAAACGAATCGTATCAATGGCGCGAAACCTACTTCATTCTGTTGCGCGACGAGAATCAACCGTCGGCGCAGGACGTGCAAGCGGCGCTGCAGCAGCTGGACCCTCGGTTTCAGCTTCGCGACCTGCGGGCCGACGAAAACGGGCGGTTCGAGTCGTTGACGCTCGAGGCTCCGGATGACTATTCGGCCATGGACATCTCCCTGGTTCGAGGCGACGAGGTGGTCGAACAGACCAACGAGATCAAGGCCGAACTGCTGAAGAGCGCCGCGTCGGCCGAGGAGAAGAAGTTGATTCGCCAACTAGGTGACTATCGATGCCGATTCGATATCTATCATTTCGAGCAGTTAGTGTTTGTCGGGCGTGAGTCGAGCGACGATGAAGGGGACGATTTCCTGGACCCCGGGGCGGTCTTGACGGTCATGCAAAAGATCGCTCAACTGTGCCACGGCGTGATCGTGGATCCCCAGGCGAATTGTCTCATTTCCTGATGGCTGCCCGGCGCCTCGTCGAGCTCGATCGCCTGACTTGGATTCATGTTCGGTCGGTTGTCGCTTGTCCGCTTCTTCGCTTGTCCGCTTGTCCGCTTCTTCGCTTGTCCGCTTTTCCGCGTATCCGCTTTTCCGCTTCTTCGCGTGTCCCTTGTGGCTGGTCCGATATGCTCGCCAAAGAAATCAAGACCGGTACCGTGGTGAACTACAACGGTTCGCCCGTACTGATTAATTCCATCACGGTTCAGACGCCCTCCGCCCGTGGCGCCGCGACGTTGTACAAATTCCGCGGCCGAGACCTTGTGAATAAGCAGAAGGTCGACATCACGCTGAAGGGAACGGAATCGCTGAACGAAGCGAACTTCGAGCGTCGCGCGGTCAAGATGATGTACGCCGACGCGACCGATCTGCACCTGCTCGATCAGGAAGATTTCAACCAGTACGCTCTGCCGCTGGAGGACATTGAGCAGGAACGTTTGTATCTGACCGAGCAGCTCGAGGGCATCTTGGCGTTGATTTACAACAACGAGTGCGTGGGGCTGCAACTCCCCACGACGATTGAGTTGACCGTGGTCGAGTGCGACCCGGGGATCAAAGGTGACTCGGCGACGAAGCGTACCAAGCCGGCCAAACTCGAAACCGGACTGATCGTGCAGGTGCCGGAATACCTGGCGCAAGGCGAGCGTATCAAAGTCGACAGTCGCAACGGTCAGTTCATTTCGCGGGCCTGAGCTGGGGAGTCGTCACCACCGAGGCACCGAGGGTAAAGAGCGATCATTTGAGGGCTTGGGAGGCGAGTCGTTTGGAGAGGATCTCGACGATCTTCGCCTCGTCCGGAAACTCACCGGTGGCAAGTTTCGAGTAGATCGGATCGCCGTCAACGCTCAGCTCGAAGCATCCGCCTCCGGACGGCTCCAGTTGGAGGTTGCTAATTTCCTGCTTGAAGGTTTGGAGCAATCGTTCCGTCAAACTGACGGCGCGCGGTTCGTAGTTTCAGACCGAGCAGTAGCGAAGCTGAATCTTCATTGATCTTCCCCCTGGGAGGTCGGCTAGTGTTTCTTGGCGGCCTTTTTCGGAGCGGCCTTCTTCTTGACGTGTGAATCTTTCTTGGGTGAAGCCTTCTTGGCCTTGGGGCTGGCTTTTTCCGTCATAACCTTGGGGGCTGCGGTCTTCGGACTGGCCGTCTTCGGACTGGCCGTCTTCGGACTGGCGTCTTCGGACTGGCGGTCTTCGGACTGACGGTCTTCTGGGTTTGCGTCTTCGCGGTCGTCGACTTCGAGGAACTCTTCTTGCCGCTGAATGCCTTATCCCAGCCGTCAGCATACTTTTCCGTGGATCCAACGCGGACGATCGTCATCAGTCAACACCTCGCAACAAGCAATTCACGTAGGTTCTTACCGAAACTGTTGTGGTAACCGAAGCCCCCGGTGGGGTCAAGGCGCACAAACCCTCTCATCGGATCCGGCCGCCGGGAACCTGAACGAAACCCGAAAAACGGTTCCCGGGCAGGATGTGATGCGGGGGGCTCGACGAGCTTACGTGAGCGGTGGAAATCGGACTTTGATGAGCCCGCCGGCGGCATCGGTTTCCTCGGCGGCGGAGCCGTCGATTCAAGCCTGCAGCCGCTTGTAACGAAACCGCTGGGGCTCGCCCCCGTCCCGTCCCAAGCGTTCCTGACGCTGGTGTTCGTAGGTCTCAAAATTGCCTTCGCACCAGTGCACGTAGGCGTCGCCTTCGAAGGCCAGAATATGGGTCGCGATCCGATCGAGAAACCAGCGATCGTGCGTAATCACGACGACGCAGCCCGCGAAGTTTAAGATGGCTTCTTCCAAGGCGCGAAGCGTATCGACATCCAGGTCATTCGTCGGCTCGTCCAGCAGCAGCAGATTACAGCCTCGACGCAGCAACTTGGCCAAGTGGACGCGGTTTCGCTCGCCACCGGACAGATTTCCCACTTTCTTCTCCTGGTCGGGCCCTCGAAAGTTGAACCGCGAGACGTAGGCTCGGGCGTTCACCTTGCGTCCGCCCATTTCGAGTGTGTCGTGACCGCCGGAGATTTCCTGATAGACGGTGTTGAGGTCATTCAGTGAGTCGCGCGACTGGTCCACGTAGCCCAGTTCGGTGGTCTCTCCGATCCGAAGCTGCCCCTCGTCGGGCTCAATTTCGCCCGTAATCATTCGAAACAAGGTGGTCTTGCCGGCGCCATTCGGTCCGATGACGCCCACGATGCCTCCCGGCGGAAGTCGGAAGTTCAGGTTTTCGATCAGTTGGCGATCCCCCAGCGACTTGCCGATTCCCTGCGCCTCGATGACCAGATCACCGAGCGGTTTGCCGGGCGGGATCTGGATTTCCAGCTCGTCCGGCCGCTCCTCGAATTGCTGGGTCGACATCTGTTCGTAGGCCTTCAGGCGGGCCTTGCTCTTGGCTTGGCGGGCGCGGGCGCCAGCCGCACCCATTCCAATTCTCGCTGGAGCGAACGCCGTCGGGCCGCCGAGGACTTTTCCTCCTGGGCCAGTCGGGCCTCTTTCTGCTCGAGCCACGACGTGTAATTGCCCTCCCACGGAATGCCGCGCCCGCGGTCAAGCTCCAGGATCCAGCCCGCGACGTTGTCCAGAAAGTAGCGATCGTGCGTGACGGCGACGACCGTCCCGGGATACTCGTCCAAATGGCGTTCGAGCCACGCGACGGACTCGGCGTCCAGGTGATTCGTGGGTTCGTCTAACAGCAGCAGGTCGGGTTGCTCGAGCAGGATCTTGCAGAGGGCGACCCGCCGGCGTTCACCGCCGGAGAGCGTGGCCACGTCCGCATCGCCGGGCGGCAAGTTCATGGCGCTCATCGCAACCTCCACCTGGCGATCGAGATCCCAGAGGTTTTCGGCGTCGATTCGGTCCTGAACGACCGCCAGCTCGTCGCACAGCTTTTCCATTTCGTCCGGTTCCATCGGTTCAGCCAGCCGCTGGTTGATTTCGTTGAATCGATCCAGCAGCGCCTGCTTGGCCGCCACGGCACCGTGCACGTTGCCCGCCACGTTCAGCGCCTCGTCCAAATGCGGCTCCTGCGCCAGATAACCGACCGTGAACCCGGGGCTCAACCGCGCCTCCCCCTCGAAGTCCTCGTCCAGGCCAGCCATGATTCGCAGCAACGTGCTCTTGCCGGCCCCGTTACGTCCCAGGACGCCGATCTTGGCCCCCGGATAGAACGCCAGCCAGATCCCGGTGAGCACCTCGCGTTGGCCGTGTTTCTTGGTCAGATCCGCGATCGTATAGATGTATTTCTCGCCCATTTAACTTGATTCTGCCTTGCCAAAAAAGAAGTCCGGCCCCGTCATGACGCGGGCCCCCGATGTGAAGCTGTGATGATTATCGGTGTCGTAACAGATGTTCCTGGTATGCATGGCGAAGCGAAATTCTTGTTCCTGTCAATCGTACGATGACGATCTCACGGGTGAAAGCTCACCGACAAGAACCTCGGAGACTACAAGGCATCGGATCCACGAGCAACTAGCGAATTCGAACCTTCCTCCAGCTCGCCCCACCTTTCGATCCCGTGTGGTAGTCTCCTCTACCCCCGCCCCGCGTACGGCCGCTCCCCTCGGCCGTACGTTTTTTTTTGCTACCCTAGAACTCCACCCCACCCTAGAACTCCACCGGCCGCGTACGGGAGGGCACGGCTCCCGCCGAGCCGAAACATGCACCAGTTCAACACAAATCCGCCAGATTTCGCTTTTGCCGAAAGTTGTGGGTTTACATAGAATTAACCGTATTGGCGGGTGCGTGAGTCGCATGTTCGACGCGTACGTCGGCTTCAGTCAAGGCCCGGAAGGGGTGTTCGCTGCGATGTTCAAGGGACCAACGCCCCCAGGAAGAGGTTGTTTCGCATGAACCAAGAAACCGTCGGTCGGCCCATGGAGATCCTCCTGATTGAAGACAGCCTCTCCGACGCTCGGTTGGCGATCGAAGCGTTGCGGGCTGGCGAGATCAAGCACCGCCTCTCGCTGGTGCGTGATGGTTCGGAGGCGATGGAGTTCCTCGAACGTCACAAAATGTTCGTGCGAGCGCCACGCCCGGACCTGATTCTGCTGGATCTGCAATTACCGAAACGCAACGGTCGCGATCTGCTGTCTTTCATTCGCGACCACGAAGGCTTGAAACATATTCCCGTGGTGATTCTGACGGCCTCCGAAGCACATGAGGATGTCGTCCGCACCGAAGCGTTGCAGGTCGATGGCTATCTAGTCAAGCCTGTGGATGTGGCGAAGTTTATCGCCCTCGTTCGGCAGCTCCGGCACTTCTGGCACGCCGACGTGATTCTCCCTCAGTCGGTCAATACCTAACCGCACCCCAAGCAGGAGGACCGAGAGGCCGAGGCCATTGGGAGGGCGAGGTTCCCACCTGACATCGTTCCCCCAGGATTGCTCCCTCCCCTGCGCCGACGACCTTATTCGACCTTATTCCCATTCGATCGTCGCGGGCGGCTTGCTGCTGACGTCGTAGGCGACCCGGTTAACGCCTTTCACTTCGTTGATGATGCGAGTTGAGATTCGGGCGAGCAGATCATACGGCAAGCGAGACCAATCGGCAGTCATGAAGTCATCCGTATCGACGCAGCGGATGCAAACGGCGTTTTCATAGGTGCGTGCGTCGCCCATCACGCCCACACTTTGCACGGGCAGCAGCACCGCAAAAGCCTGGGCGGTTTGCTTGTATAACCCGGCTTGTTTGATTTCGCTTACGACGATCTCATCGGCATGTCGCAGCGTATCGAGTCGTTCGCGGCTGATCGGCCCGACACAGCGCACGGCCAGTCCGGGGCCCGGGAAGGGGTGCCGCCAGACAATCTCATCGGGCAGCCCCAGCTCGCGACCCAGTCGGCGTACCTCGTCTTTGAACAGGTCGCGGAGGGGCTCAATCAGCTCAAAGCCAAGTTCCTCGGGCAGGCCGCCCACATTGTGGTGCGTCTTGATCGTGGCAGCCGGACCGTCGGCCGCCGCACCGCTCTCGATCACGTCGGGATACAGCGTCCCCTGGGCCAAGAAGTGCGCGTCCTCGATGCGCTCCGCCTCCGCTCGAAAACAGTCGATAAACGCGTGACCAATTCGACGTCGCTTTTCTTGCGGGTCCGAGACCCCATCGAGCGTTTCCAGGAACCTTTGCTCGGCGTCCACGACGTGCAGATCGGTGCGAAAGTGATTCGAGAATTCGTGAATCACGGCTTGCGCTTCGTTCATCCGGAGCAATCCGTTGTCCACCAGGATGCAGGAAAGCTGCGGGCCGATCGCCTGATAGATCAGGGCGGCCGTCACGGCGGAATCGACGCCGCCTGAAAGTCCGCAGATCACGCGATTGCTTCCAACCTGAGCCCGGATCCGTTCGACGGCCTGACGCGCGAAGTCGCCCAACTTCCAGGTACCGCGGCAACCGCAGGTTTGCGTCAAGAAGTTCCTGAGAATTAGTCTGCCGCAGGGGGTATGAGTGACTTCCGGGTGAAACTGCAGGCCAAAGACGGGTCGGTGGCGATGTCTCACGGCCGCAATCGGACAGGTTTCGGTCGCCGCCAGTGGCAAGAAGTCATCGGAAACTTGCTGAACTTGATCTCCATGGCTCATCCAGACATCGGTTTCGACCGGGACCTCGGCGAACAGCGGATCGTCGGACGTGATTCGTACAGCGGGCTCGCCCGTATTCACGCGCGGTGGCGTTGTGGACCTTTCCGCCGAGCGATTCGCAAGCGAGCTGCATGCCGTAGCAGATCCCCAAAATTGGCACGTCCAGCGTGAAGAGATCGGCGGCGCAGCGCGGTGCCCCCGGCTCATAAACGCTGGAAGGCCCGCCCGACAGAATCAGGCCTCGCGGCGCGTGCTCCCGAATTCGCTCGACCGAAATATCGTGGCGCACGATTTCGCAGTAGACATTCTGCTCTCGCACGCGTCGCGCGATCAGTTGGGCGTACTGCGAGCCGAAGTCGAGCACCAGAATGCGTTCATCCGAAAGGCTTGAGCGTTGCACTTCCGGGGCCGACTTCGATTCACTCACCTTCGCCCTCCTTTGCGGACCTCAGGCACGCCGCCACCCACCCGCAACCGCTTTGATGTTTGGGAAAAGCGCGAATTATAGGGGCAGGCCAACCCTGCCGCCAGGGTCCGCGCGAATCGCAGCCGACGTCGCCTTGATGCGATTGGGAAACCGCGTATAGTCACACAGTAGTAATCGAGGGGAGATCGCCGTGCAGATTTTGCTCACCAACGACGACGGAATTTACGCGCCGGGCCTGGCCGCGATGGAGCGCGAACTGCAGAAGCTAGGGGACGTCTGCGTCGTCGCACCGGCGACCGAGCAAAGTGGCGTGGGCCACTCGATCACCTTCCTCAGCCCCCTGATCGCCAAAGAAATTTTTGAAGGGGATCGGCAACGGGGCTGGGCGGTTGAGGGCAGTCCGGCCGACTGCGTGAAGATCGGAGTCTTCGAATTCTGTCCTCGGCGTCCGGATCTGGTCGTCAGCGGCATCAACGGCGGACTGAACGCGGGAATCAACGTGCTGTATTCAGGCACCGTCGCGGCGGCCATCGAAGGTGCTTTTTTCGGGATCACCAGCGTCGCCGTCTCGTTGGAGTACGACGAGCACGCGAAGTTCGATCAGGCCGCCCACATGGCACGCGGCATCGTGGAGCAGATCCTGGCCCAGGCAGGCTCTCGGCAGCGACTCTACAATCTGAATTTCCCGACCGCCGCGATGAGCTCGCCCAAGGGAATCAAAGTGGTCCCGATGGGCATCGCGCGTTACGGCGAGCACTTCATTAAGCGACAGGACCCAAAGGGGCGTAACTACTTCTGGGCGACCGGTGACCCGCCGCCGAATGCCGAGGCGCATGACACGGACCTGAGCGTCCTGGCTCAGGGTTTCGCGAGCCTGACTCCGCTGCATTATGATTTGACCCACCACGGCCTGATGCAGCAAATGGGGGCCTGGCGGCTGACGCTGCCCACGTCGTAGGCCCCTGCCCCACCATCTTGCCCGGATCGCGTTGCGGTCCGCGGCACGCACCGATCGGCGTTCAGTTGACGACGTTGCGCAACGGTTGCCCCAAGAGTGCCAGTCGGCAACTGGTGGCAGCCTTCACACGCATCTCGCGAAGCCCTTCCTCACAGTAGAACGCCGCGTGCGGATTGATGATGGCGCGCGTGTGAGCGGGGTGGTGAGGATCCCGCCACGCCCGGACCAGCGGGTCCTCCGCCGGAGGCGGCTCGATCGGCAGCACATCCAGACCGACGCCAGCCAGCTGACCTGAGACCAGTGCCGCGGGCAGCACGGCCGTCTCGATAATCGGCCCGCGGGCGGTATTCACGACGTAGGCGCCCCTCGGCAGCCACGCCAATCGTTGGGCGTCGAGCATTCCGCGCGTCTCGGGCGTCAAAGGGCAATGAAAGCTCACGACGTGCGCCTGACGAAACAACTCCTCCAGTGACGCGACGCGCCGGATTCCGAGAGATTTGTCGTAACCGTCGTCCCGATAAGGATCATAGAAAGCAACATCCATCCCGAGGGCCTGGGCCCGCCGGGCAGTTGCCATCCCGATCCGACCAAGCCCAACGATCGCGAACACTCGGTCGCGGAGGCGATACAACGGCGCGGCTGGCAAGTAGTTCCAGGGCGTCTTGGGATCCTGACCGGCGACGTGATAATGCATGAGGCCGCGAGTCAGTGCCAGGGTCAAACCAATCGCCGAGTCGGCGACTTCTTCGGTCCCATAGTCGGGAACGTTGACGATCGGTATTCCCATTTCGCGCGCCGCCGGACCGTCCACGTTGTCAAAGCCGACCCCGACGCGTGCGATCACACGGCAGCGAGACAGTTGAGCCAACGTGGGGCGCAACAGCGCGACGTTGTGATAGACCATCAACGCGGCAGCGTCCGCCAACCGCCCTTGCAGCTGCTGCTCGCCTTCGGCATTCAAGGCCTCGACATCCGCCAAATCGCTCAGAACCTCACGCTCCGGCTGCAGGTCGTCGTGCACGTAATCTGTGATAATCACCAGCGGGCGATTCATGAAGAGAATCCTGTTAAGCGTGAGTTAGGGTGTATTCTCGTCCGTCGATCGTCAAATGCGGGCTGGGGCCCTCACACGTGATTGCGTCGGTGTGCAATCGGCGCTGTCGGCCAATCATCGGCCCGCTGCCTCACCCCGTGGGTCAAAGGTCTCGTAGTCGACGATCTTCCATTGCTGTTGTTGGCGGCGAAAGCGCACGACCACCCGTCGCGGCACGATGGTCATCCCGCTGTCGACGCCCCGAGGCTTGAGCGTCGCGACGGCATTGAAAAAAGCCTCGGCTGCCGCCGGTGGGCGGCCCGGCGCAACCGTCACGCGCAAGTTGGACTTGATCGAGATCTTCTCAACGCGAACCGTCGCCAGCGCCGATCGGATCTCATTCCGCAGGCGGCTCGAGCTGTCTGCCACGAGTGCGATGACTTGCTCGGGCTCATTCGACTCCAGCGCGCGGGCAGCCGCCTGAAGCGTCGCCTCGACTTCCTCAGCCGAAGTCACCACCAGACGCTCGACCAACAAGCCCAGCGCCAGCAGGGCCACGGCCGCGATCAACCCGAGCAGGGCGCGCGGATGAGACGTCTGGACCCAGGCGACGGCGGCGACCGCGACCACCAGCGTGCCGACGAAAAGAATCTGCAGCGGCTCTTCCAGTAGCCAAGTCAAGTCTCAGTCCTCCGCCCGCGGCGGACGAGCGGGGGGCGCTGCCGACCGCCGACCGCGGAAGCGTTGATACCAGAGTCCGATCCAGGCGCAGGCGAGCAGCACTCCGAACATGGCATAGAGCGGCCGGAGCGAGAGAATCATCCGCTCCGACGTCGACGGCGGGACCGGACCGTCCGCGCCGACGACAGCCTGCCCTCCACTTTGACGCGCCGAAAATTGACGCTCCAGCTGCGGCTGCCGGTCCACATAACGGGGACTCGCCAAGTAGAGCGCCACCAACGCCGCCGTGGCGAAGAGGTAGGCCCAAAACCAGGGCGAGTCGGATAACGGGCCGGCGGGCGATTCGGCGGAGATTCTGGAATGCTCCTTCACCTGATGTCGATCCCCTTGCCATCTCGCGTGTTGAAGCCATGCGCGGATCACGCGGCCCTTTCACGTACTAGAGCTTCGGGAACAAGGGACCTCCATAGATCGCCTGGTCCCCCAAGGCCTCTTCGATCCTTAGCAGCTGGTTGTACTTCGCCATGCGATCGGTACGCGAGGCGGAGCCCGTCTTGATTTGGCCGGTCGACATCGCGACGGCCAGGTCGGCAATCGTCGTGTCCTCGGTCTCACCGCTGCGGTGACTGGTCACGCTACTGTAACCGTGCCGTGAGGCGAGCTGAATCGCATCGATCGTTTCGGTCAACGTGCCGATTTGGTTGACCTTGATTAAGATGCTATTGGCAATTCCTTCGTCGATCCCACGCTGGAGCCGCTCGGTGTTGGTCACGAACAAGTCGTCGCCGACCAATTGCAATCGGTCCCCAAGGCGGTTCGTCAGCGATTTCCAACCTTCCCAGTCGTCCTCACTGCAGCCGTCCTCGATCGAGCAAATCGGATACTTGTCGGCCCAGTTCGCCAGGAAATCGACCATCCCGGCCGAATCGATATCCTTGCCGTCAATCCGGTACTTACCCGTCTTGGCGTCGTAGAATTCGGTCGCCGCCACATCCAGCGCAATGCGGACCTGATCACCGGCCTGGTAGCCGGCCTTCTCGATGGCCTCCAGAATCAGATCCAGCGCCTCCACGTTGCTGCCTAAATCCGGCGCGAATCCTCCCTCATCACCTACGGCGGTATTGAGCTTTCGGCTTTGGAGGACCTTTTTCAGCTGGTGAAAAACCTCGACCCCGCAGCGCAACGCGTCGCTGAAGCGTGTGAAGCCCAGGGGCATGACCATGAATTCCTGCACGTCGACGGAATTGTCCGCGTGCTGGCCGCCGTTGAGGATGTTCATCATCGGGGCCGGTAGCAGACGCGCGCTGACGCCACCGAGGTAGCGAAACAGCGACTGCTCGGTCAATTGAGCTGCGGCTTTGGCAACCGCCATCGAAACACCCAGGATGGCGTTGGCACCGAGCTTCTGTTTGTTCGGCGTCCCGTCCAGCTCGATCAGCAGCTGGTCGATCTCAATTTGATCCAAGGCGTCTTGGCCAATCAAGGCCTCGGCGATCGTCGTATTGACATGATGAACGGCCTTCAAGACTCCCTTCCCGAGAAAATAGGTGGCGTCCGCGTCGCGCAGCTCCCAGGCCTCATGCGCCCCAGTACTCGCGCCACTCGGCACGGAAGCCCGCCCGACCCAGCCGTCGGCCAACATCACTTCCACCTCGACCGTCGGATTACCGCGACTGTCCAAGATCTGACGACCGTGTACATTTACAATTGTACTCATATCGATTTCCACCCACCTCCCTAAAAAGGATTGATACTGACGAGCTCGCGGACGGCGTTTTGGCGACGATCCGCCCGGCCGAGCGACGACCGAACCGCGGATCGCACGCGAGCCGGTATTGTGCCCGATCGGTGCCATGGTTTCTAGGTGACGTCGGCCGCCACCCACCCGCATTGCCGGACGGGGGCGGCGGGCGAATGGTCGAGGCGCACTGCGAGGCGATGTTGCGAAATTGACGGCCGCTCGACACAATTGGCAGGCCGCCGATGCGGCGTAAATGGGTGCCCAGGCACCATTCCCGCGCGTTCGGTAACCGCCAAAGTCGTTCGGGACGTCGCGGATGAGAAAGCCAAAATTGACGGCCAGACGATCGCGGTCAATCTGTGAGAGGAGGGCGCACGTGTTTGCGGGAATCGTGGAGGAATTGGGGGCGGTGGTCGCGATCCAGGACCGTGCTCCGGGCAAGCGTTTGGTCATCGCCGCGCCCCGCACGGCACACGACGTCCAACTGGGCGCCAGCATTTCGGTCAACGGCTGCTGCTTGACAGTCGTCAAATTTACGGCGGAACGGCTCGAGTTCGACGCGGGGCCCGAGACCCTGCAGAGGACCAACTTGGGGGCATTGGAACCTGGCTCCGAGGTCAATCTGGAACGGTCGCTGATCATCGGCGATCGCCTGGGTGGACATTTCGTCACGGGACACGTCGACGCCGTCGGCGAGGTCATGACCCGGCTGGACGAGAATGATTGGTCGACGTTTTGGTTCCGATGCCCAAGACGTTTAAGCCTTCAAATGGCAAGCAAGGCCTCGGTGGCGATCGACGGCGTGAGCCTCACCCTGGTCGACGTTGAGCCGGGGCGGTTTAGCGTGGCGCTGATTCCTCATACACTGCAGGTCACAACGCTGGGGCGCAAGGGCCCCGGCAGTTGGGTGAACCTGGAAACCGACCTGCTGGCGAAGTACGTGCAGCAGCAACTCGCTGGACTGCGTCCGGACTAACTGACGAGGCACGATGGCATCCCACAAACAAACGGTCTCGTTTCTGCGCGGCAAGTTCCAGGAGATCGGTTTCCGGCCGTACGCCAAGCACGGGCAGAACTTCCTGATCGACTTGAATCTCCTGGACCTGCTGGTGCGGACTGCCGACGTTCAGCCCAACGATGTCGTGCTGGAGGTTGGCACAGGCACCGGGTCGTTGACCGTCCGACTGGCGGAACAGGCGGGCGCCGTGGTCACGGTCGAAATCGATCCACACTTAGCGCAGCTTGCCTCGGAGCAGTTCGACCCCGGCGCGCCGATCACCCTCCTGCGACAAGACGCCCTGCGAAACAAAAACAACTTCGCGCCCCTCGTGCTCGACACGATTCGAACACACATCGCCAACATCCCTGGCGCGCGTTTCAAGTTGGTCGCCAATCTTCCCTACAGCGTGGCCACGCCGGTGATTTCGAACCTGTTGAAATCCGATCTCCCTCCGATCTCGATGACCGTGACGATTCAAAAAGAGTTGGCCGAACGCCTCGTCGCCACGCCTCGAACCAAAGACTACAGCAGCCTCAGCGTGTGGGTTCAAAGCCAATGCCAGGCGACCATCGTGCGCGAGCTCGCACCGACCGTTTTCTGGCCGCGTCCCAAGGTCACCTCGGCGATCGTACATCTTGTGCTCGATCCCGCGAAGCGAGCGGCGATTCATGACTTGGATCAATTTCACGCGTTTGTGCGAGGGGTTTTTCTGCACCGCCGCAAGTTCCTCCGCAGTGCACTGCTGAGCGCCTTCACCGAACTCGACAAGCCCACGGTCGATCGCGTGATGGAACAACTTCAATTGGGACCGGAGACGCGGGCCGAGGAGTTGACCGTCGAGCAAATCCACGCGCTGTCCAGGGCCACTTGCGAGGCACGCGCGAACAGCTCGGCCCTTTGACGGGATTCCCGCGCGGCGAAAGTCACGCACGACATCGCAATTCGGCCGCAACGAGCGGTTCGTTGTCGTTTCGATTGCGATCTCGACGCCACCCGGATGGATTCCTGCGAGAAGTTTGCGGTTTCAACCGCGTGTGGTAGATTACCGCCAGCCGCTGGGAGTCGACCGGGACTTGGCATCCAACGAGGCAGACTAAACCTTTTGGTTAAAGTGCGGGGTACCGATGAAGTTTGTGGAATTGTCAGGCCGAGCCCTCGCTCAGCTGATTCGTGATGACGAGATCCCAGCCGGTGATCTCGTGCGGGTTGGGGTCACGGACGACAGCGTGGTTCGGATCAACGAACAGGGCGACATCGAGCTTCGGCGTCCCGAGGGTTGGGACGTAATCGGGGGGCTGCTCGGCGATTTCCGGAACCGCATCCGTCACGAGACCGGAATGGAATGGGTCTGACGCGGCCCAGCTCCACCGCCGCAGCGACCGCCGGGGCGTCGCGACCGCGCGGGATTGACGTCACTCCGTTTTCGCTGATCGGTTTTTTTGTCTGCGAGCTGCTCGATTAAGAATCGCAAGGGGCAAGGCGGTGGCCTCTGTGGGAAGTGCTTGTTCGGCTGGTGCCGGCCGCGGTCTTCAAAACCGTTGAACCGCCTGTCAAGCAGGGGGTTGGTGGGTTCGATTCCCATGCACTTCCGTTGTCGTTTACTGTCACGAGCAGGCGAAGCTACGGAAAAAACCATCGCGCGTACCCCATTAATCCGAGGTTGACTGCAACAGGTAGTGCTCGGGATCGGCCGTGTTGGACGCGAGGTGATGCGCGATGCAAGAATCACGCTCAAGGCCGACGCGAACTCGCCTTCGCGACGAAGTGCCTCCCGACCTCTAGCTGCTTTGGGTCGGACAGCCTGAAATTGAGGGTTGGGTGCGCCGGGGTCGAAGCTGAAGGTGAGCCCCGGAGAGTTGGGTGCACGGGCTGGAGGGGGTCCTTCGTTCGACCCGAGCCTCTCCGGGCCGAAAATGAGAGCTGTGAGCAAGATCCTGCTCGCCAAGTGCCGTGGTCGACGGGGGGTTGCCTGCGAGGTCACGCGTCAAGGCCGACGGACTGCCTTGGCGTCGGAACGCCTCCGAGCACTAGGGCGGCGCTGGTCCCCCTCGCGCTGCGGTTTCCTGAGCGGGGCCAGTTACCGCCGCAGACCCAACCGTTTCAGGCCGTTTGATCAACAACCCTTCTCATGTTAGGCTGGCGGGGCATTTTGGAACATTTCGGGCCGATCGGTAAACCGATAAGGGAACAGATGTGGGCCCATGCGACGGTGGGTGACGCGCTGCGATGGGCCGTCATTAAACCGCGAGCCATCTCGGGCGGCCAACGGTTGCGGCCGAGTTCGGGGTGCGGGAAACTAGAGAGGAGCGACCCTCGGCACGAGTTGCCGTCGAGTCCAAGGAGGCCACGCTCAGCCCCATCGGCTCCACATGTAAGGATGTCTCGCATACCACCAGCGGCCCGTTGGCGGAGTTGGCGAGTACCGCAACTTGGGAAATTGCTTAACGGCGTCGATGTTCGTCACTCGGGATATGGACCGGGATCAGAAACATCGCCCGAGGAGGAATCCGATGCTCGAGGCGGCCCCGCCCCGAAACGAACCCGACCCGACCAATCCTCATCCGCAGCGACGTGCCGGAGAAAATTCGACGGTGAGCCTCGACACGCTTCTCGATCCGTTTCAACCACCCACGACCAATCTCGTCGATCGCCTGCGTTACTGGATCGGCGCTCAGGGTGATGCGCTCGCGTTCGCCTATCTTGCGGATGGTGAAACGATTGACACGGAGTGGTCGTTCACCCAGTTGGACACGAAGGCGCGGGCCATTGCGGCGCGTCTGCAGGCGAAGCGGCTGGAGGGGCAGCGTGCGTTGCTCCTGTATCCGCCGGGCCTGGACTTTGTGGCAGGTTTCCTCGGCTGTTTGTACGCCGGAGTGACGGCGGTGCCCGCTTATCCGCCGCGGCGGAATCGGAACATGTCGCGGATCCAGGCGATCGCGGACGATTCGACGGCGGCCGCCGCGTTGACGGTCGGCGACGTGGCCAACCGTACGATGGCGTTGCTCGAAAAAGGCTCCAGCCTGCGCGAGATGGACTGGCTTTCGACGGACGAGCTGGACGATGCCGGGGCCGAGGGCTGGCGGGCACCCCGGATCCGCTCGGAGGATTTGGCCTTTCTGCAATACACCTCCGGTTCGACGGGCACACCGAAGGGTGTGATGTTGTCACATGGCAACATCATGCACAATTGTTCGCTGATTACGACCGCTTTCGAGGCAGGCCGAGATGCCGTGGGGGCCTCGTGGCTGCCCACCTATCACGACATGGGATTGGTGGGTGGTGTGCTCAACCCCTTGTTTTGCGGGCGTCCGAGTCTCTTGATGTCTCCGATGCTGTTCCTGCAGAAACCGATTCGCTGGCTCCGCACGATATCCAAGTACGGCGTGACGATCAGCGGGGGTCCCAATTTCGCTTACGATCTGTGCACCAACAAGATCACCGACGATCAGCTCCAGGACATTGATCTGAGCCGTTGGAAGTTGGCGTTCAACGGGGCCGAACCGGTACGTCGCGAAACGCTGGAACGATTTTATCGGCGTTTCGCACCGACGGGATTTCGGCGTGAGTCGTTTTACCCCTGTTACGGGATGGCCGAGACGACGTTGATCGTTACCGGGGGTGCCAAGCGGCGACCGCCGGTCGTGCGATGCTTTGACGGGACCGCGTTGGATGAGGGCCGAGTGATCGTCGCGGCGCCGGACGGCGACCGCGGGCGATACGCCGCCAGCTGTGGGCGCGCTTTGCAGGACGAGGAGATCCTGGTCGTCGACCCGGATACGTCCACTCGGCTGCGGGAGGGGCGCGTGGGTGAAATCTGGATCCGCAGCGCGAGCGTCGGACAGGGCTATTGGAACAAGCCCGAGGCGACGGCGGAAACGTTCCACGCTCGACTGGCCGGTGACACCGATCCCAACCGCACCTTTCTCCGCAGCGGGGATCTGGGCTTCTTTCATCAGGGCGAGTTGTTCGTCACCGGCCGAATCAAGGACCTGATCATCGTCCGCGGCGTCAATCGATATCCGCAGGACATCGAGATGACGGCCGAGCGGGCTGATCCGCGGGTTCGCAGCGGCGCGACGGCGGCGTTCGCGGTTGACGTGGCGGGCCGTGAACGATTGGTCCTGGTGTGTGAGGTGGAGCGGAACGAGGATAGCGGCTGGGACGCCATTATCGATACGATTCGGCGCGAGGTCACCACCGAACACGAATTGCCGCCGGACGCGGTGATCCTGGTTCGCTCCGGCTCGATTCCCAAAACGTCGAGCGGGAAAATTCAGCGTCACGCGTGCCGTCAAGGATTCCTCGAAAACGCCCTGCTGACGATCGCTCAGCGCTGCCTCTGGAACGAGGCCCCGTCGGCCGAAAGCGGCAGTGGATCTGCGGAGGAGCCGAGCGTTCTGGAGCGCGCGGATCCTCGACCGCCGCCGATGAGCATGTGCTGCGGACGGTGATGCAGCACGTCAGGGCGGTTGCCAAGGAGCGGGTCCGCGAACTGCACGCGGAGACCAACATCGTCGGGCTCGGACTCGATTCGCTGGAACGGATGGAGATTATCAACCGTCTGGAGGAGACCTTCGGAGGCCAGCTCCCCGAGGACGTGCTGCCTCAGATCGAAACCTGCCAGGAGGTGGCCGACGCGATCATCAAGTACCTGGGGGGGCGGCCGGCCGACCTCCGTGGGCGGCGCCGCGACGAGCCCGTTCCGACGGAGAACTATCGATTTCGGGAAATGACCGAATACAAGCAGCTGCGGCGAAACATGGAACTGCTGCAGCGAACGGGAATTCCCAACCCTTATTTTCAAGAGCACGAGAGTGTCACGCGTGACACGACGGTCATCCAGGGACGGCGGCTGATCAATTTTTCGAGCTACAACTACCTCGGGATGTCGGGAGACGCCGAGGTTAGCCAGGCGGCCAAGGAGGCGATCGATCAGTTCGGCACCAGTGTCTCGGCCAGCCGACTCGTCTCCGGCCAGAAGACAATCCATACACAGCTCGAACGAGAAATCGCGGATTTCGTGGGGGCCCAGGACTCGATTGTCTTCGTGGGCGGACACTCGACCAACGAATCCACAATCGGTCACCTGTTCGGTTCGGGCGACCTGATCCTGCACGATGCGCTCTCGCACAACAGCATCATTCAAGGCGCCATTTTGTCGGGCGCTCGCCGTCGGCCCTTCCCTCACAACGACTGGGAAGCCTTGGACCAGGTACTGGGCGAACTGCGGCGGGATTACCGCCGCGTGCTGGTCGTGATTGAGGGCGTCTACAGCATGGACGGCGACTATCCCGATTTGCCGCGTTTCATTGAGGTCAAGCAGCGCCATCAGTGTTTCCTGATGGTCGATGAGGCCCACTCGATCGGGACCATGGGACCCACCGGACGTGGGATGGGCGAGTTTTTCGGCGTGAATCCAGAGGATGTGGACCTGTGGATGGGGACGTTAAGCAAGTCGTTTGGAAGCTGCGGCGGTTACATTGCGGGCTGCCGCGAGGTGATCGAATACCTGCGCTATACGGCTCCTGGATTCGTGTACAGCGTTGGGCTGCCGCCGGCCAACGCGGCCGCCGCCTTGGCCTCGATCCGGAAATTGCGACGCGAGCCTGAGCGGGCGCGACGCTGCCGCGAGCGGGCGGCCCTGTTTCTGCGGGAAGCCCGCAAACGAGGGCTTTGTACGGGACTGAGCCACGACACGCCGGTGGTGCCAGTGGTCATCGGCAACTCGGCCAACGCCCTGCGACTCTCCCGCCGGTTGTTCGAACGGGGGATTAACGTGCAGCCGATCCTTTACCCCGCGGTCGAGGAGAGTGGAGCGCGGCTGCGTTTTTTCATCTCGTCGACGCACACCCCCGAACAAATCGAGGAGACGGTCGCCGCCGTCGCCGAGGAGCTCGCCCAGATTCAGCCCAGCTATTTTGTCACCCCGCCGGTCTCGTCGGTCGTCTCCGCGACCTGATCCCGGCCCGCTCGCAGACCATGGCCGGCCGTATCGACGAAGAAGAGGTGTTGCGGTTGAGACTTGAAAAGCACAGAATAGAAGAAATCGTGGTAGGTTTGTTGTGGTGATATGATTCTGTTGTTGGGAGGGGACGTTTCGTGCTGACAGAAGAGCAAGTCCAACGCAGCTTCCGCAGCCTGTTCCGGAGTACGGGAGTGACGGAAGAGGCAATCGGGAAGGCTGAGGGGTTGATCGATCAACTCCGCTTGGAAAGCCCATTGCGGCACCGGCTCTCAGAAGAGCTCGACGAGCTCCGCAAGCTGTGCGTGGCCAGTGAAAGCTGATCGGCGACGGCTCAGGTCGTCGAATCAACGAACAAACCCAGCCGATTCACCTTGAATCTGCTGGGTTTGTTTTGTTCAGCGGGTCGCTGTTTCGCCGCTGAGGGCGACGCGGTCCGGCGTCCGTCCCTCGTGCTCCTACCGCTTCGGATTGGACCCTGAGCATCGCGGAAATTGCGACCGGTCTTGGCCGAAAACTTAACGGTTAATTTCGAATCCGAAGTTAATCCCGTTTGAGAAGAAGTGCTGCGTATCCAGGTCGGCAAGCTGACGAAGCGTGAGCGACGGCAGGGTGTAGGCGACCATATTGTCCCCATACCCGATGTTGGTGGCATAGGTCCCCGTGTAGCCCACATTCACGGCAAACTTCTTCGTGACGTGGAAGACCGCATCCAGGCGAATCTCGCCCAACGGGCTGAACTGGATGTCCGAATCATACTGAGCGAAAGATGTGGGGTTGAAGTACAGCGGGTTGTTGACGCGGAGCGGCTGCAACAGACTGCCCATCGTTCCCTCCAGGCTCGCATCGCGAACGTTCAGGGCCGCCATGAAGCGTCCCTGAGTTCGAACCGACCAGCGACCCTTCGTGGCCCCCAGTCGTAAGGCGACTTGAGGACCGAACATCTTGTTTTCAACCTCGGACGTCCAATTGCTGTCGGCCAGAATGCTACCCAGCCCCAGCGCTGACATGCTGTTGTCGATCCGCAGGAATCGCAGCCCGTACAGGAATTCGACCGTCGTGTTCCGAGCATAGAAATCGTTCCGCTGAATCGTACGCATCACCTCGACGCCAATCATCCGCGTTTGATGGTTGATCGTCAGCGTGTCGAAACTCGGAACGAAGGCTACCAGGTCTCCGAAGTCGGCAGGCTGCCCAAAGGCATTGTTGCCGTCCGAATCCACATCGTCGGCTGTTCCGTCGTTGTTGAAGTCCACGAAACCGTCGAACAAACCGGCGGGAAACTGGAACATCACCGCCACGGTACCCGTGAAAGTCTCCGAGTTGGGGTCGGTGTTTTCCACGCCGTACGTTCGGGAATCACCGGTAATGTAGTTGCCCAGTACGCCGACATCCCACCCCACATGGTCCACCATGTAGCCGAATTGGTACCGGTTACCCCACCCGAAATTTGAATCGGGTTGAGACACATCGATGCCGTTGGTGACCGGCGTCGGCGGTGGCGGTTGCTCGCCCCCGGGGTAGACGATCGGGTCGTTGTACAACAGCACCGACGAGTTGACTTGGAGCCCCGGGTTCCCAACGGCATAGCGCGGAGAGGACAGAACATTCCAGTTCATGCGCTCATAACTGAAAAAGATCCCCTCGTTGCGATACGCGTCGTCCGGGCAGTCGCAGTAAATCGGCTCGAACCAATCCCAGTCGGCTTCGAGGTCACAACAATCGGCCCAGATCGGCCCGTGGTGTCCCTCGGCGCAGACGTCTCGCACCACACTGATGCCAAGCAGCGCGGTACACAAACCAAATAGTCGCATTACTTTCCACATTGTTTCCAGACCTCGCATTAGAGTGATGGCTAACGGAGGAGTTTGCCCAATCCGTTGCGGTTGTCGGTAGTATCGGACGCGCCTGTCGCGCAAGTTGAGGAACAACGGTAAGCCTTAGCGAAAAGTTCGAATAATCTGGCCTCGTGCTCAGCAAGCCGCCAAAGCCCCTCCCGGCCGCACTTTGCACGGCCTGCGCACGACCCGGCCCGAAGACGTCGCGCGCGGGACCGCATACCCGAGGCGAGCGGGTCGGAACGGAACGGACGAGGCGTCGAGGATCCGGGCCAGGGTCCGGTCGATTGTCGGTCATCGTGATTCGCTCTATATTTACAGCAGTTTCCCGCCCTACTTTCGTTCCCAAAAACGCTCAGGAGGCCGCCTTTCATGCCCTTGCAACGCTTATTCTTCGGGCTCACCGTGATTTGGCTCGGCGCAGAGCGTCGTCCGAGCCGAAGAGGTGCTGGCCCAACCGGCGACGGAAAAGGCCCCTCTTTCGGCGGCTGAAATGCTCCAACGGTTCGATCGTGATGGGGACCAAAAGCTGGATGCCGCGGAGTTGGCCCAGGCGCTGGCGACTCCGGATGCCGGGTCCAACGCCCTGAAGTTCGTTCGTGTCCAGCGCGATGGCAAAGGGATTCCCCAAAGCCTGGAAACGGCGATCGTTTCGTTTTCCTCGCCGGACCATAAGCTGCAAGTCGATCTGATTGGCGCCGTCCATGTCGCAGATCAGGCTTATTTCGACCAGTTGAACCGCCGTTTCCGCGACTACGATGCCGTGTTGTATGAGCTGATCGCACCCGAGGGGACGCGGGTACCTCGAGGAGGCCAAAAGGCCCAGCATCCGGTCGGTCAGCTGCAAACGGGGCTGACTTCGCTGCTGGACTTGTCGTTTCAGCTGGACCAAATCGACTATACGGCCAAGCATCTGGTGCATGCCGATCTCTCGCCCGAACAGTTCGCGGCCAAGATGGAGGAGCGCGGAGAGAGTTTCGTGCAGTTGCTGCTTCGAATGATGGGCCAAGCCGCGGCACAGACGGGGCAAAACAACGCGCCGAGCGACCTCGAGATGCTGTTTGCCCTTTTCGCTCCGGATCGACCTTTACGGCTGAAACGTGTGATGGCTGGCCAGTTCGAGAATCTCGAAGGTCAGATGAATGTGCTGGAAGGTCCCCAGGGCTCGACGCTCATCAGCGAACGCAATAAGCGAGCGTTGGAAGTTCTTCGTCAACAGGTCGATGCGGGACACGACCGATTGGCCATTTTTTACGGGGCCGGACATATGTCCGACATGGCCGCCCGCTTGCAGGCGGATTTTGGACTCGTTCCAGGCCAGGTCGACTGGCTGGAAGCCTGGAACCTGACGGGAAAGAAGGACAGCAAGCAACGCTAGCGGCATTTGACGCGGTTTCTTTACACCACGCGATGAATCACCCATACTGTGCCCCGTCCATCTCGGCGGGGGCCAGCTCGGTCTTGGGAACGATCAGTAGGGAACGGAGTAACCGCGTTATGGTACGGATGTCGATGAATGAGCTTTCCACCTATTGGTGGACGTTTGACGAGGACGTCATCCGGTATGCTGAAGCTGGATATACCGCCATGGGCGTGTGGCGGCAGAAGTTGGCTGATTTCGGCGACGAGAAGGGAATCGAGCTCTTGCGGGATCGGCAAATGGCGGTCTCGAATCTGATGTGGGCCGGTGGCTTCACCGGTAGCGACGGACGCCGCTATCAGGAAAGCGTGGACGATGCCATCGAGGCGATCCATTTAGCCGCCGAGTTGTCGGCGGATTGCCTGGTCGTCTACACGGGTTCGCGAGCAGGTCACACGCACAATCACGCGCGGCGGATGAGCCGCAATGCAATCGCCGAACTCATCCCCGTGGCAGCATCCTGCGGAGTGACTCTGGCGGTCGAGCCGGTCCACCCGGATTGCGGCGGAGAATGGAGTCTGCTCGCCTCGCTGGAAGCGGCGCTGAAGTTCCTTGACGAGTTCGCTTCTCCCGTCGTCAAGTTGGCGTTTGACACCTACCACCTTGGACAGCGGCCGCTGGACCTTGGGCGTTTGGAACAGATCGGTGAGCGGGTCGCGATTATCCATCTGGCCGATTCAAAAGGCCCGCCTGTGGGGGAACAGAACCGGTGCCTGTTGGGTGATGGACGAATTCCGATCGCGGAACTGATCGCGGCTCTGAGTGAAGGTGGATTCCGGGGGTACTGCGACATTGAGCTGCTGGGAGAAGACCTGGAGCCGTACACCTACGAGCAGATTCTGAATCATTCGCGGGCCGCCTTGTCCCAACTGATCGGAGTCTAAGCGAGCGGGCGTGGGCGGGAGACGTGAGCTCACTCCCCGCGTCGCGGTAGCTCGTAGCAGAGCAGTCGGTCTTTGCCGCGCACGTACAGCAGGCCGTGCGAGACGAGCGGTGCGGCCCAGGCTGGATAGGTCAGAAGGGGTCGTCCACTTGCGCCCGGTATGCCTTCCTCACGTGGCATAAACTCGCTGACGAGCTCGTATCGCTCCGGCGTGGCGCGGATCACCCGCAGCGTCCCGTCTTCGCTCAGACAAATGAAATGGCCGTCGACGTAAAGAAGTGAACTCCGAGCCAGGCCCGGTTGACTCCACATCGTCCGCCCCGTTTCGGCATCAAGGCACCGTAGCTCCGCGTTCTGGGCATGTCGACCACTGCTTCCGTACAGATAGCCTTCGTGATAGATCGGCGTATTCCAATGAGCTTGCATGGCCTTCGCGCGACGTTGGAGATCATCGGTCCAGACCAGCTCGTAGCCGCCTGGCCGGAACGTCAGCAGGGCTGCACCTGGCCCGTACGTCTCGGAAATAAAGACGCGATCCTTCCATACCGTGGGTGTACTCGCGTTCACGCTTTCGAGAGTCCGAGCTCGCCAGGGAAAAAAGAAATCCTGTCGCCCATTCGATGGGTCAAAGGCCAAGAGTCCACCGCGCGTAAAGCAAAATGCCCACGACCGGTCGGGACGGCGAACGATGCGGGGTGAGGCATAACTGGCCAATTCGTCGGACAGTTGGTACGCAACTTCGCCCGTTCGTTTGTGGAAGGCGACCACACCGGATCCATTTCCGCGGACGCGATCGAGCCGTCCGGGCGGAAGCAACTGGTCTTCCGGCGGACTGCCTCCCACAATCACGACGAGCAGCTCATCGAAAATCGCGGGTGTACTGCCGACGCCAAAGAAGTTTTGAACGACGCCAAACTTCTCCTGAGTGTCGACCTTCCAAACCAACGTGCCATCTTCGACACGCAGGCAGTGCAAAATTCCCTCGACTCCAAAAATGTAAACGCGATCGTCATCGATGACCGGAGTTGTCCGAGGTCCCGGACTATAGTTGTAAAGGTCCGCGTAGTCCGACGCGTAACTGAACCGCCATAACTCCTCGCCCGTTTCGCTCGTCACGCAGACCAATGAAGCTTGACCTTCGACGTAGTCAAATTGTAGATAACGCCCACGACTCAGACTGCCAATTCCGTAGCTTTCGCCTAGCTTGCGCGACCATCGCAGGGAGGGTCCCGCTGGCGGCCAGGGAAACACAAAACCGGTCTCGTTTGACTTGTTGTCGCCGGCGGGGCCAAGGAAACTTGGCCAGTCCTGCCCAGGACGGCCGCTTCCCAAATCGCGGACTGACGAAACGGGGGGATCCGCGGTGCGCGCCAGCGTCCCCCCGAGTAGCGTGACGCTCAGCAGACTGCCGATCAGGAGACGGCCAATCCCGTCGCCCCGGCTGGGGCGCGACTTTCCAAACCCACCACACGACGCGGACGTGGACTGCATTTCCTCCCGACGATGGCCCTTCGAGCCGCGACGCTTGACGGTCCGCGCTCCGAGAGCGAGCGTGTTACGATGCATATCCATCCGCGGAGCACTTTCTCACAACTGAGGGACTCGGTGATTGCGACCGATGATAACGCATGTCAAAGCTGGTTATCAACGAATTGATTCAAATTCCCTGGGACGAATTCACTTTCACGGCCGTCCGCAGTCAAGGCCCTGGTGGACAGAATGTAAACAAGGTGAATACGAAGGTTGTCCTGCAATGGGCCGTGCACGATTCGCCGTCCTTACCCGCAACCGTTCGCGAGCGTCTGATCCGACAAGCGTCGTCGGCAGTTTCGAAGACCGGCCTGCTCACAATTTCCAGTCAGCGTAGTCGTCGTCGTCACATGAACCAAGCCGATTGTCTGCAAAAACTACGCGTCATGATTCTTGACGCGGTGCACGTTCCGAAAGAACGGAGGCCAACCAAACCGACGCGGTCGAGCCAGCGGCGGCGACAACGTGAGAAAGAAATGACGTCACTTAAGAAAAAGGAACGCCGCGGACCAAATCTTGAGAGCTAAGCCGGGCAGTCCCTAGCATCTTTCGCGATTGAGTCGCATAATGCTTCGAGGAAGGAACGCCCCACATCGTCATTGCCTCGGTCACGAAAGACCCGTCTGGTGCAATCCCGTCGTACGCTTCGCTCATCGTGGTGACCGTCGCAGATATGCCTCGCAAAACCCATATCGACGATATTCTCAAGGATTGGCCCTACGAACCCAATTCGGTGAGCGTTCGCATGGTAAAGGGGCGTGATGGTCGTGACATCATTCAGATGCGAATCGAAATGGGCATCTTGCAGCTCGAGATCGCGGGGCGTCCGGACGGGGACCGTCCAGGCGGATTCGACACGTTCTTCGACTACCTTGCGCATGAAGCCGTGGCCGACGAGGCGATGGTGATGACCGAAGAGCAGTGCTCTGAGGCAGACCGAGAATTCGTGCAGTTCTATCATCGCCGCATTTGCTGGCTCGCCATTCGCGAATTCGAACATGCTAAACATGACGCCGACCATACGCTCGGACTGATGGACTTCTGTCGCGATCATTCGCCGGATGAAGCGTGGACGATGACGCACGAGCAG
This sequence comes from uncultured Planctomycetales bacterium, assembly GCA_963826795.1. Lineage (GTDB taxonomy): Bacteria > Planctomycetota > Planctomycetia > Pirellulales > Pirellulaceae > CAWGYT01. Next base: position 267,926 of record CAWGYT010000007.1, read on the forward strand.
TATCGACCTTTTGTGTTGTTCCACCGCACGCAGGCCGCAACGTTGAGCGCTTTGGAAGATGACGACGCGGAAGCGGCGGTCGAGGAAGTCAACAACGGCCTGGAACGATTGAAGGATCTGTTTGAGGAGTTCGACGCGGGGGAAGAGTTCAACGAAAACGAACTGGTCGCTCGACTGGTCGAGCTGCGTGAATCCGTCCGCGAGAAATTTGCCGTCGGGCGCACCTTGCAAGAACAGCTGGACGATGCGATCGCCTCGGAACAATATGAGCTCGCCGCGCGTTTGCGCGATCAGCTGGCCGACCGCCGTAACCGCTAGAAATCCGGCTGGACCTGTGCCTTGTCACCGCTTAGTCTTGGGGCAGGTGCACCGGGAGGGCAAGGTTCCCGCCGAGCCAGACTTGCGTTGTGCGTCGTCGTTCGCAAGTTGGGAAAAGGCGTGACACCGCACTCGCCCCGCCGTGCTGTCTTGGGGCTGCTGGCACGCCAGGCGATCCAGCGAACGCTTTCGCTGGACGAAGCAGCGGGAGCGTCCGTCGCGACGAGGCGATCGAGACTTGAAGTTTTCTGACCGTGGCTTCAAAAGTTTTGTAAGACTCTCCACCAAGTGTCCTGGTTTTGCTGACTCGCGCGACCTCGGAATCCTTGATTTTGGCCGAATTCTTGCCGGCTACTCGGATTCGAATTGAATTGGCATGTCGCGTGCATTGAGGGCTTACCATGCCAACACAGGGCGTTTCCCCTGTGTGCTGCGGCGAAACCTTCGACAAAGGAGTTTGTCATGCTCGTGCTTTCACGCAAGATCGGCCAGCAGATTCGGATCGGGGATCAGATCACGCTGACCATCGTTAAGACCCAAGGCAAGACGGTGCGAATCGGAATCGAAGCGCCATCCGACGTGCGCGTGCTGCGGGCCGAACTACCCTCGTTCGAAGCAACCCCAGCGGCCGCAATCTCGCGGGGGGCCGAGATGGACCGGTCGCCGTCCTTGAAGGTCATGGCCGAGCGAGCGACTCGCCGGCAACAGTCGACCGGATGGGGCAGCGGCGAGCGGCCGACGCGTACCGACGCGCGTCATCCTCAGCGCTGGTCCATGGCGAGCATGCAGCAACGCGTTCAGACTTCGATCGGCGTGCGTCCGACAACCTCGGCAGCTCCGCACGAGCGCTAATTTACTGCTTCCGCTTGGCACGAGTCCGTCCGACCCTCGGCAACTCGCCTAATGTCGCGACTCGCTCGGAGCCTTTTGCTGAGCCGGCAATCGATCGCCAGAAGGCGCTGGCAATCGTCGCATGGAAAGATAACTCGACTGGTCGAGGTGCTGCAGCAGGATGCGCTGCACCTCTAAGACCGTCCTCGGGTGCCGGTGAATGTTGACGTGATCCGCCTCCACGATCAATTCACTACTCGCCAGCTCTAAACGCGCACTCTCGACGGTCACGACACCGTCGCTCTGCCCCGCGACTCGCGAAAGCACGCCTGTTTCCGGAACGACGCCGATCACATTGTGATACGTGACCCAAGGCGCAACGGGAGAACGTTGCATGACGTCCAGAATTGGTGAAGTGGGGGATAGCGAGTCGATACTTGTTCGCGCCTCCAGCATCCCTTGCTCGCGTAAGGCGGACTTCTGCGTCAACACCAGGTGCTCGCGCGTGCGCACCATCATTTCGGGCAACGTGATCAAGTGCCGCCCCAGCCACTGCGTGGCTTCATTCGAAAACGCGCTGCCGCGATAAGGCGACGCGATCGTGACAACTCGCTTGACCGCCGTGTTCGGATGAAAAAACAGCGACTCTTGCAGCAGCGATTTGGTGGCATCCGGGACGTCAAATTCGCTGAGCGGTTCGTCACTCATCAGTTGCCAAAACTCGTTACCGCTTTCAATCGTCTGCATCCGGGCGATCAAGCCGCCCATGCTGTGCCCGACGAGCACCAGCTGATCGAGATTGGGGTTGCGACGCTGCGGATCCAACGTCTCGCGCGCCTCCTTCAACTCCTTTCGCAGCTGGGTGGCCGAAAGCAGCAGCGGCTGCCCGCTGGGATACAAGTAAAACCAGAACTGATAGTGGTCGCGAATTTCCGGGACGCCACGCAGATCGTTGAACATCTCCATCCACGTGACCAGACTGGACCATAGGCCGTGGATCATCAGGACGGGAATCTTGTCGGGATTGTACGGCTCCAAGAGGTACAGCCCCTGATCTTCTTGAGACTTGGCCGGATTCAGCAGTCCGCGCGTCGCGACGTTCGCTTGCTGGAACGCCGGATCGTTCAGGCTATAGGCCAGCGGAGTCGAGAGATCCGTCTCCAGCGGCACCAGGCGTCCGTCAATCTCGACATCGGTCGAGACCATCGGGTCGTGTAGTTCCAAGACGCAAAGATGACGCACACAGCCTGTCTGGTGCGACACGGTGCACTCGGGCATCACTCGTAGAAATGCCGTCATCGGAAGACTCATCCCCGGCGCATAATACCGTTCCGCGGGGCTGTTGCCAGGAGCCTGACTGTGCTCGGCAATCAACGGCACGCCAAGACCAAACGTGCGGTAATGATTCTTGAGGCCTTGCAGGTCGTAATCGGAAACAAATTTGAGCTCAGCAATATCGGAGGGCTGCCAAGGGCCCCGACAGACCACGTGCAACTTGTATTCCTGGGAAGGTGTGGCAACCAAGTGGACAGCGCCGGGCTTGAGCTGGCCCTGACTTTGAACAATCCGCAAGACACTCTCCAACGCCGCATTGTACAGATCCGAGGCTTGGCGGAATCGAGGGTCGTATGGGTTCCGCGTCTCGTCGAAACGGTGGCTAAGCAAGAACTTGTAGGCATTGGCGACCGAGATCGCGTACAGGTCGAGCGCGCGCCCGCGTGCTTCCCGCCCGCCGCTCGCCGCCCCGCAATGAAGGCGACTTCCGAGATCGTAAAAACGTGTTCCGGAGAGGTCCACGCCAGGTCACTCCCCAGCAACTCCGACAATGCCTCTTCCGGACTCCGCTCGAAGGCCTTGAGGAGGTCGTAGCGACGCAGTAGCTGGACGGTCCGCGGCGTGGGCTTCGGGCCTCGCCACGAAAACAAATCCAAATCGGTTTCCAGGGGAGTCGCCGGCTGACGACGCTCCCGAATCCACTGGCTCCCGGCACAACCGCTCAGCGCAATCAACATCGCCGCCAGCAAAAGTGCGCACGAAACCGCTCGACGCAATCGACTTGGCGGAATAAGTTGGACGGTCATGGGCATCGCTTGCCGAGTCGCCGATTTCAAACCGTAGGACCCGTGTCACCTGATCCGTCGCAGGCCGGGAATGCAGGCCGGCAGAAAGCACGACGAAAGTGGCGAGCGACAATAGATGTTGTCTGGGGGGACGTCAACGCGAATCCCCTGATTCACACGACGGCGTCACCCGAGGCCTGTCCCCTGCGCCGATTCCCGGGGGGGATGCGGCGCCGAGCAACTGCTGAGCCCCGATGTCGCCACGCGATGGGACAGCGAACAACAAGCCCCTTGTACGTCAGGAGCTCTCCATGCCACCCCGTTTTCATACCTTGCCAACGGCCACGATCCGGGCGATCGATCGGGTGGCAATCGAGGAACTCGAACTGCCCGGGATCGTGCTGATGGAGAATGCCGGCCGGGGCATTGCCGACCTGATCGGGCAGCGTGGGAATGGGCAGCGGGTCTTGCTTGCGTGCGGACCCGGGAACAACGGGGGCGACGGCTTCGTCGCCGCCCGCCATTTGGACAATCGCGGATTCGTAGTCCATGTCTTACTGACTTGTGAACCGGCGCGGCTTCGAGGCGATGCTTTGGCCAACTTCCGATGGCTCTCCGAGACGAACGTCGAACTTCGGTCGTGCCCCGCGAACGGGTCGGTCCCGAACGAGTTCACCGCGGACGACTGGATCGTCGATGCGCTGTTGGGAACAGGAGTCCACGGCCCTCCGCGACCTCCTCTGGGCGCCTTGATCCAGGACCTTAATCGATTACCGGGCCGCCGCCTGGCGGTCGATCTGCCTAGCGGCCTGGACGCGGACCTGGGAACGCCGTCGGCCGACACGTTCCGCGCCGAGCGGACCGGGACGTTTGTCGCCGCCAAGCCAGGCTTGATCACCCCTCAGGCTCGACCGTTCGTCGGCGAACTGCAGATCATCGACATCGGCGTCCCACAGCAGATCCTGCGTCGCCTGGGTTGGATTCCGGACGCCAGCGAAAGCTGAACCGTCACACCCCGCCGGCCCGTTTGGGAGCATGGCCGGCTTGGGCCAACGGCCAGACTCCGCGAATCCGATCAAACCCCCGGCAAACCGGCGTGACACATCGCGCCGAAAGGCATCGCGCCAGGATGTGATTACGAGTCGGGCGAGGGCGACTCGTATTCGAAGTCCTTCCACTTCATGGCCCGTCGAAACGGTTCGATCCGCAGCAGCACCTCTCCGCGATGAAAGAGTCGGACCGTGCCGTTGGACTCGCTGACGGTAATCGCCACGGCCCGGGTCTTCTTGGTAATCGCGGCCGCGGCCCAATGACGCGCCCCGAGCCCCTTGGACATCGTGACGTTCGCGGCGGTTGCATTCAGATATCGGCAGGTTGCTTGAACGGTCCCATCGGACGAAACGATCACGGCCCCATCCAGGGGTGCAATCTCCTTGATCGCCTCGCGGACCCGGCCATCCTGGATATTTCTTTCCGAGCGGCTGTATCCCTTGACCGGGTCGAACCCCAGCGGCTCGCTGCTTTTGAGCACGTTGCGGCTGTCGCCGACGACGAAGATCGTCCCCACCGGTTTTCCTTCCCGGCCTTCTCGCCCGATCTCGACGGCCAGGTCAACGACCGTCTTGAGTGTCTCCAGCGGGACTTTGGTCTCTAGTTTGCGGAGGTCTCGCGCCGTAAGACGACCTAGGTGCTCGTCCAATCGGATGCAGCTGAGTGAATCGATTCGCCCAGCTTCGATGCCGCTATAGAGAGCCAGAACATCCGCCCCGGGCGGCAGCTTGTCATCGGCCACCGCCCCCAGCAGCGCCTGCGTAAGTTTGTCGAACACCGGTGCGTCCGGCATGCTCAGCTGCACCGTATCCAAGTGGGCCTCCTTCGCGCCGCGCAGCTGCTCGGCCGTATCGCCTGCGACCACCAGTTTGACATACGGCCCGATGTTCTTGCGAAGTTTTTCCCAGTCCAACGGCCGTTCAATTAACAGCAACAGCGCTTCCGCTTCGACCGCTTGATAGAGTTGGGCGGCGAGCGTCACCAGGATATCGAACTGATCTGAGGATTTCCGCGCGCTCATACCAACCGAGTCGGTTCCCTTTAAGTTGCGTGCGACCCGAGGGGGCGGCGATCGAACGATAGAACGGGCAACCTCGGGGCTTGAATCGTGGAATTGCTTCGGGCCGGCAGCGTCGGGTCGAAAGAAAAGACGCGGCGGCACCGCTGGCGAGAACTCCCCACAAGATCAAACCGTCGGTCGAATCGTAGACGGTTTGCCGCGAAATCGCAACCGCAGACACTTCAAAGTGCTCGCGATTCCGCGATCACGTCGCACCCCAGAACGCCGCGATCGCGATTCACTGGGGCAAACTCGCTCCGGGGCGAGTCGCAACAGGTTCGACCTGTGGCGGCGTCGATTGGAAGACCCGCTCATGGTAAAGACGCAACGCGCGCATGGCATGGCCCTTCGGCCCGACTTCCCAATCCCGATGTCGCTGCTGAATCAACGTCTGAGCAAGAAAACTGACCGAGCGAGCGATCCGTGGATCGTAAAGCGACTCTTTCGGCAGTGAGAAGACCAGCCATTCGAGCATGTGCCCGGTCGTCTGGATTTGCCGATCCACGTCCGCCCGATGCGCTTTCCGGCGAAACCATTCGCTGCTGAACGTTCCGTCGGAATTCTGGAGCGTCATCGTATACCGGTGATAATCGCTTTCGTATTTCGCTGCCCGTTGCCAAGTCCCATCCATTGCGGCCTGCTCTTGGCGACGTTTGGCCAAAGCATAGCTGATGCCCATCAGCCGATGCGTCCCTCCGCAGGCGGCTCCGTTGACCGGTTGAGACATTTCGACGCCCAGGATGCGCGGAACGCTCCAAGCGTCCCCGCGTTCGTTCGTCCAAGTCGCCTCGGTGTCAAGATAGTGGACCATTCCAATCAGCTTGAACGTCAGCTCCGTTCTCAGATCGCAGGTCAGCTGCTCTTCACGGATCAAATCGTAAACGTCGAACTCACGTTCGTTCACTCGAATCCTCAGCTCCGGATCGACGTTGCACTGAGCCAGCATCGCGAGGAACTGAGCCGGATGGCCCTGGTATCCTGGTCCTTCTCGCCCCCGAAGTCGGTCACCGTCCAGATAGAAAAGTCGACGCCCACCGCAGGACTGATTCTGGGCAACCCACTGGATTGCATTGGTCCGCTGTCCGCGCGGCCCACCGACGAGAATCTCGGTGCCCTCACCCCCTCCCAAAAATGCGTGCATCATTGACCAGCAGCTATCCTGGGCGGTGTTGAGCCGCTGCCCGGCGTGGATCTGGAGACTCTGTTCAATCGGACGCTGCAAGGCCGCGATGTACGGCGGCAGTGGAGTGACCGTCGGCTGAGCAGCTCCGAGCGGCTCCGGCGAACCGTCCGCGACCGCAGCGTCATCCCCGACTGCGTCGCCCCCGACTGAGTCGCCCCCTACTGCGTCGCCCGCTGCCTGAGGTGGCACCGTTTCCGCCGCCACTTGCGCTGCCCGCGTGTCCTCCACCAACCCCTCGGCGGACGGCGCCAAAGTCGGGGGCTTCCGTGCGACCTCGGCTTCCGACGTGTGAGTCACCTCGGCCGGCACCGCATCACCCAAAAGCGGCCTCACCTCCGGAAAAACGTCCTCGATCCGCTCGCGCCGTGCCATCCGCGGTCCTACCAAAGGAAGCGTCATGTCACGCTCTCCGAATTGGGCCGGCTGCGGCGCAATCGGAATCTTGTCGTCCATCGCCGCGATTGGAAGCAGATCCGTGCCGGCAGGGGAGGCTCGTTACTGCGTCCCGAGGTGGCCGCGACAATTGCGGCCAGCGAAGTAGTCAAGAAGGCGAGTTGAAAGCATCGGGGAAGCGTCTGAAGCATTTTTCTTCGTGGCATCGATCTTCACCAAATTTCGTCGGGGAGGACGAAACGATTCGAGGTTGTCAATGAGGCGGAACGACACATGCTGGAGTGATATCGGAACGAATAAATTTGGCCGTTGATCCCCTTCGGCGCAATCCCGCTTGCGAATCGTTGCTGCGATTAGGTCTAGTCAGGTTGTTCGTTCTGAAGTGCCATCGTAGCAAGCGTACCCGGAAAACTCTGCCCAGAGCCGGCATCCTCGTGCCAAGACTTTCGACCCGCGGCCAAGTCGACGCTGCACGCGGAGGGCGAACTTCGAAACGATCGAAATCGAACAGGCGTCGGAGTGAGGAACTTGAGAGGCCCCCCGGACCAACCCATGATCGGTCCTCCGACCCCGACGCACCACGCAGTCTCGGGAAACCCGGGGCCAGGATGCGGGATGTCGCAGCGGCGTGCGAGCGGGCAAGTCGCCGCTTCACAGCATGGCCCCGCGGGCAACACGGGGGACGAGAGAGGCCGTCCTTTGGAGGCCCTGGCGGTGGGCCTCACCGAAGAAATTACGCCTATTGGCGCACCGCGTCGGTCGGCCGTTCCGCGAAAATCGCGGCCGGATTCTGCGCCACTTCCTTCCACTGGCGCACATCGGGACCAAGATCCTTGCCCGTGACTTTCTCCAGCGACTGCATCGCGACGTACTGCACCGCGGGGTCGCGGTCGTCCAGAGCAACCCCCAACGCTTGAACGGCGCGTGGGTCACGGTAGCGAGCCAACCCTTTGACCGCCGCCAGCTTTACATCCGGATCCTGATCGTTTTGAACCGCACCCGCCAGCAACCCCATCGCGTCGGCCGAATTGATCTTTGCGAGTGATCGACATGCCTCAACACGCACGTCTCCATCGGGGTCCTGCAGTGCGGTCTGCAATCCGCCGACTCCGGCCGCTGACTCAATTCGACCCAACGCCTTCAGAATAGCCATCTTAACAATTTTCGGCTGGCCGTCCTGGAGCTCGGTCGACATCGAACGCGCCAAGCGTGCGCGTTCCGCGTCGTCGAGTTCCGACGATCGTTCAACCAGACTTTCCAAATAGCGCACGCGACCGGCCGCCGTGGTCGACGAATCCTCGTCGAATTGGACTTCCTGCGAATTCCAGCCCCAGACGCGAGTCAAGCCCTGACGGGTCTGGGCACACCCCAACAAGCCCATCAGTGGGGTCGCGGCGAGCAATAAGCCCCACGCTGCGAGGTACTTTCCGTGGAAGAACTGCCGGTCCAACGCCTTCGCGTGCAACCTCGACATAGACTCCCTTCTTTCTCAAATGAGAACCACAATTCCGGATGCCGAACGGGCTGCGGACTCTAGCAAACGTTGCTCGGTCGGAATAGAGCAATCAATCCAGAGCACCGGGGTTGTCACTGCTGGTGCTAGTTAGTGAACTTCGCGGCCTAGATCGGCCAGGTTGGGAGGCGTCTCGACGATCCAGTTGAGCCCAAGCGAGCGGCTGCCCGGCGCGGCCGGAGGCTGGCCGTCCGACTCCACGTCGATTTCAAACGACCGGAGCACCGGCTCCAGCTCGCCCCGAATGACACGAACCGCGTCCGGAGCCACGATGCCAAGCGTCACGCGACTTCCGCTGACCCGATTGACCGTGATTCGAATGTTGTCGCCAATGACCAATTCTTGACCCACTTTGCGGCTGAGTACCAACATCATGAAGCTCCTCTTCCCTGAATCGCATGCGCCGCGAAACCAAGACGTGACCTGAACCCACCAAACAAACAAACAAACCGCTCAAGACCGTGACCGGCTGCCGAGTCTGACAAAACGTGCCTCTCGGCGATGCTTTCGTTATCGCAAACCCGATGCCACGTCTGGTCACTCTTGAGCCAGAATTCAAAATGCCTGAATTTTCCGCAAAAAGAGCCCCTCTCCCGAGACGCTAGCAAGCATTCCTAGCGGCAGGCGATGGCGTGACTGCGGCAGAAAACTGCACGGCGGTCTCGGATTGAGATGAAATCTCTGACAAAATAGTCCAAGTCCACACGCGTGAAACTCGAGGACCCTGCACATGCCGAATCCAATCCAACGACACCTCCGACGCGCGGGGCGGCGGCTCGCGATTCACCTCCCAGGGTCGGCCCGACGCTCGTTCCTGATTCTCGGCGTCCTCACCGCGTTGGGTTTCCCGAAGACGGTTGGAGCCGTTGATCCCGCGGACCTTGCGTCGCAGTACGCGGCCGCCGAGCGGGCGGCCGCCGCGGGACGGAGTGCCGAGTCCGTCGCCTTGACGACTTCTCTGTTGGCCACCGATCCCGAATTCGCCGCAGCCTACTACCTGCGGGGACGGGAGCAATTTCGATTGGGGCAATTTGCGGCGTCCCTGGCGGATTTCGACGCCTACCTCGCGCGGGTCCCCGAACGCCGATCCAGCCTCTGGGAGCGGGGCATTACCTGTTACTACGCGGAGCAATATCAGGCCGGCGCCGACCAGTTCTTGGCCTACCAAACGTTCGACAATCGCGATGTCGAAAACGCGGTGTGGCACGTTCTCTGCCTGAGCCGAATTCGAGGCTGGCGAGCAGCCCAGCGGGCCTTGATGCCGGTCAAGCACGATGCGAGGGTCCCGATGATGACCCTCTATGACCTATTTCGTGGGCAGGCGTCGCCGGAGGACGTCCTGAAAGCCGCCGAGCAGCCCGCCTCGACCGAAGCTCACCAAAATCGTCAACGGTTCTACGCCCACCTCTACCTGGGGCTTTACTTCGAGGCCAACCAGCGCCCGGACTTGGCTCGGCAGCATCTCACCCAAGCGGCCCACGACCATCGCATCGACCACTACATGTGGGATGTCGCCAACGTGCATGCCAAACGGTTGACTCGGCCCACACCGTGAGACGCCAGCGATCTCGGGCCAGCCATTACGGGTTCAACCATGCTATAATCGCGGTTCCGGCATCCTCTCCCCTTCGAAGCTTTCCCACCGACGCCGTGCGACTGGGAGTCCTCCATGCAACCTGTCATCGTATCGACCGAATCGCAACGCGGACGGCGGCCGGGCGGACGATTGGGCGTCGCCCTTTGCGCCGGCGTCACCGCGTGGCTCGTAACGTTCGGATCAACCCCCGTATCGCGAGCTCAATCTGCTGACGAGCAAGAGGCGCGGGTCGTAACGGACGCCATCGAGGGACGGGCCAGGCGGGAGTTTTTCGAACAGAAGGTTCGTCCACTGTTGGCGGAGCATTGCTATCAATGCCACAGCCGGGACGCAGAAAAGTTGCGTGCCGGACTGTATCTGGACAGTCGAGCCGGCGTGCTCGCCGGAGGCGACTCGGGGCCCGCCATGGTGCCGGGCGACGCCGACTCGAGCCTGTTGATTTCGGCTGTCCGCTATGAGTCGTTCGAAATGCCCCCTGGCGGCAAGCTAAATGACGAACAGTTGGAGGTCCTTCAGCGGTGGGTGAATCAGGGTGGCTGGTGGCCCGACGAGGAAGCCGACGCGAATCCCAACGCCGAGAGCGGCTTCGATTGGAAGGGCGCAAGGCGTCGCACTGGGCGTGGCAACCGATCCAATCGTCGTCTCCCCCTCAGGTCCAGAATACGTCCTGGCCTCTCAACGCGATTGACAACTTCATCCTCGACGGCTTGGAGTCACGCGGCTTGACGCCCGCCTCACCGGCGGACCCGGCTCGCTTGATACGGCGACTTCATTTTGATCTGATCGGACTTCCGCCGACCGGGGCAGAGGTCACGGCGTTTATCGAAGATCCGTCTCCCAACGCGTATGCAAGCCGAGTCGAACGACTGCTGGATTCGCCGCATTTTGGCGAAAAATGGGCACGACACTGGATGGATTTGGTGCGATACGCGGAAACGTGCGGGCACGAATTCGATTACCCACTCGAATATGCAACTCAGTACCGAGACTACGTGATTCGCGCCTTCAATGCCGACGTCCCGTTCGATCAATTTGTCCGAGAGCACGTCGCCGGGGATCTCTTGCCGGAGCCGCGTCGACATCCGACGGAGGATTACAACGAATCGATCCTGGGAACGGGATTTTGGTTTCTGGGCGAAGCGGTCCATGCCCCGACCGACGTGCGTGGGGACGAGGCAGCGCGAATTGACAATCAGATCGACGTGTTCGGCAAGACGTTTTTGGGTCTGACGCTGGCCTGTGCCCGATGCCACGATCACAAATTCGATCCCATTCCCACGTCGGACTATTACGCGCTGGCCGGCTATCTTCAGAGCAGCCGGCGTCAGGATGCGTTGCTCGACCCACACCGCCGAATCGACTCCGCCATGAAGCGGCTCGCTGAACTGCAGTCGCAGGCGGCGGCGTTGTTGCGAGCCAGCTCGAGGTCGGCGTCTGCGACGATCGAGATCTCGGCCTCGGACCTGCTCGGGACGGCGTCACGTTTCGCCGCCGAGCGGACCGGAGACGGCGGTGAAACGCAACGCGACTTGACCCGCAACTCCGCTCGATGGTTGGCGGCTCTCCAGGACCCGGCACTCCAATCACCGGAGCATCCGTTGTACGTCTGGTGGCGACTCGCGGGTGAAGTGCCCGAAGGGTTTGCGGCCCAGCGAGACCAATTGGCCGAGGAGCTTGACGGACTGCAGCAGCAAGCGGTGACGCATGACCCGACGGCCGTTGTCTTCGCCGATTTCCACGCCGCCAATTGGTCCGATTGGTTCGTGACGGGGACGGCCTTCGGGACGGCTCCGGTTCGGCCTTGGCAAGTGAACGGGGCGACGTCCGAGCCGCGCTGGGCGCTGCCCGATACGGCGGACAGTGGGCATCTCAGCCCGCGACTTTACGGCGTGCTTCGATCGCCGACCTTTACGCTGGATCAGGGGCAGATCCACTATCGACTCAAGGCCCGTGGCGTGCAGATTCGGCTGATCGTCGACGGCTATGTGATGGACCGATTCAGCTCGCTCCTGTTCGCCGACAACACCCTCCAGAATGTCGACACGCAAGGCGTGTTCCAATGGGTCAGTCAGCGGCGCGACTTGGAGCATTATCTTGGCCATCGTGCCCACCTGGAAATCATCGATCACGGCGAGGGCTTCGCGGCGGTCGACGAAATCCGTTTCTCGAATCAAGGACCGCCTCCCCCTGCTCCGCACGAACTCGGCCGACAGCTCGTTCACGATTCCACGATTCAAACGATTCCGCAATTGGCCGAGGCGTACGCGAAGCGACTTCGACACGCCGTGGCCGCCATGGGCGACACGGCGGCCGATCGAACGGATGTCGAGCTGGTCAATTGGCTGCTGGAGTGGCGGCTGATCGAACCGCCCGAGGATCCATGGCGCGAGTTGCAGCAGGTGATCCAGGACCACACGGCCGCGATCCCGGCCCCGCGGATCGCGATGGCGATGACCGATGGCACTGGCGAAGACGAGCGGATCCACATTCGCGGGAACCACCGTAACCTCGGGCCCGTCGTACCTCGTCGAATGTTGCTGGCCATCGCGGGTGAGGAACAGCCGCCGATCCGGCACGGGTCCGGGCGACTTTCGCTGGCCGATGCCGTTATCGACTCGCAAAATCCGCTGACGGCCCGAGTCATCGTGAATCGTCTTTGGCATCAGCTTTTCGGCGCGGTCTCGTGGCAACCGTCGACGACTTTGGCGTGATGGGCGAAGCCCCCTCGCACCCGAACCTTTTGGACTGGCTGGCCGAGGACCTGCGGCGGCACCAATGGTCGCTAAAGCGCTCGATTCGCCAAATGGTGATGTCGCGCACCTACCGCATGGCGAGCGAGGCCGCCGACGCGCGGGCCGAAGTGCTCGACCCCGCCAACACCTTGTGGCATCGAGCTCGAGTCCGTCGATTGACCGCCGAAGGGATTCGGGATGCGATGCTGGCGATCTCGGGGCGACTGGACCCCACGATGTACGGGCCCAGCGTCCCGGTCCACCTGACCCCGTTTATGACCGGGCGGGGTCGCCCTGCGAGTGGCCCACTGGACGGCGCGGGGAGGCGCAGTATTTACGTTCGCATTCAACGCAACTTTCTGTCCCCCATGATGCTCGCCTTCGACATGCCCGCGCCCTTCAGCACGATGGGGAGGCGGAGCATTTCGAATGTCCCGGCCCAATCCCTGATCTTGATGAACGACGAGTTTGTGTGGCAACAGGCCGAAACCTGGGCCCGCCGGTTGCTCCGCGAAGTCCCGAACTCGGACCAACGGCTCAGTGAGGCGTTCCTGGCAGCGTTCGGGCACCTCCCCTCGCCCGCTCAACAGGAACAGGTCCGAGACTTCGTAGCCCAGCAAGCCGCGTTGTACGATGACTCGACGGAGTCGCTCTCCGTCTGGACTGACGTATGTCACGCGCTGATGAACGCCAAGGAATTTACGTACCTGTTTTAGGTTTCGTTTTTGGTTTTGGTTTAGGTTTTGGTTTAGGTTTTGGTTTAGGTTTAGGTTACAGGTTTAGGTGTCGAGGTGCGTGATTGCCGCGCCCGGAAGCCCCAGGAACACCAGTTCATGCATTGCCGGCGATTTCGACCGCTTCCACTCACCCGCCGCGAGTTGCTGCGAACGGCCGCAGGCGGTTTTGGCGCGGTGGCCCTGACCGCGTTACTGGACGACACCAGCTCGGGCCGGGCCCGCGACGCAGTCGCTGACCGAGTCGGACGGCCGCATTTCGCGCCTCGGGCCAAGAGCGTGATCTTTTTGTACATGGACGGCGGCCCTTCGCACATCGATACGTTCGACTACAAACCTTTGCTGGCGAAATTCGATGGGCAAGACCCGCATCAGGCCATGGGACACTTGGAGCCGACGCAGTTCAACAATATCGGCAAGGTCATGCAATCGCCCTGGAAGTTCCGGCGCTGCGGAGAAAGTGGCAATTGGGTCAGCGATCTTTTCCCGCAGCTATCCAGCCACCTTGACGAGTTGGCCTTCCTTAAGGGAATGACTTCCAAATTCTCGGAACATACCTTCGCGAATTATTTTCTGCATACGGGCTCGGGACTGCAGGGACGCCCCAGCATGGGCGCTTGGGTGAGCTATGCGCTGGGCAGCGAGAATGAAAATCTACCCGGCTTCGTGGTCCTCAACGGCGGGTTGATTCCACCGGGCGGTTTAGACAATTTCAATTCCGGGTTCTTGCCGGCCAGCTTTCAAGGCTCAATTTTTCAACCCGGCGAACATCCCGTTGCCAACATCCGCGCACGGGAGACGCAGGCCGCGCTGCAGCGCAGCAAACTCGACCTGGTTCGCAATCTCGATCAGCTCTCGATGGCATCGCGAAGCGCCGATCACGAGTTGGACGCGGCGATCGCCAACTACGAAACGGCCTTTCGCATGCAGGCGGCGGTTCCGGAGTTGATGCAGTTGGACGACGAGTCCGCTGCGACGCAGTCGATGTATGGATTCGACGATCCGTGGGCCGGTACACAAACGTTCGCCCGACAGTGCCTCCTCGCGCGGCGCCTCGTCGAACGAGGGGTGCGTTTCGTCGAACTGACCTGCCCGGGCGGCAACGGAGATCGGTGGGATCAACATGGCAATCTCCGCGACGGCCATCAAAAAAACTGCCATACGGTGGACCAGCCGATTGCCGCACTCCTGACGGACCTGAAGCAGCGCGGCTTGCTCGATTCGACGCTCGTCGTCTGGACCGGCGAGTTCGGCAGGACGCCGTTTGCCCAGGGGCGCGATGGGCGGGATCACAACCCCTTCGGCTTCACGCTCTGGCTGGCCGGCGCTGGAGTCCGCGGCGGAACGTGCCATGGTGCCACCGACGAATGGGGTTATAAGGCCATCGATGGCAAGCTGGAGATCCACGACCTCCACGCGACAATGCTGCATTTGCTCGGCCTTAATCACGAGCACAGCACGTTTCGCTTTGGGGGACGTGACATGCGATTGACCGACGTCCATGGTCAGGTAGTCCACGAAATCCTGAGCTAGTGCGGCGTCACGGCCGGGATTTGGCGTTGGGAAAAGGGAATCCATCAGGGAATCCATCAGGGAAATCACCATGAATCTGCCGACCGTTCGTCCACCGGGTCCCAGAGCTCGATCGACTTGGATCACGCGCTGGGCGTACCTGGTAATTGTGGGACTTGGACTTCTCGGTGGGTCGGCAACCGTGCCCCGTGCGCGGGCGGCGTCCCCGAACCTGATCCTGATTATGGCCGACGACCTGGGATACGGGGACCTGGGCTGCTATGGGCAGCAATCGATCCGTACGCCCAACCTGGATCGGATCGCCGCCGAAGGCATGCGATTCACCCAGTTTTACGCCGGATCCACGGTATGCGCCCCGTCCCGATGTGTGCTCATGACCGGGCTTCACACGGGCCATTGTTTCATTCGAGGCAATGGCAAGGACAATCTGCGCCCAGAGGACCTGACGGTCGCCGAAATTCTGCAGCGGGCCGGATATCGCACGGGCCTCGCAGGCAAATGGGGACTTGGACACGAAGCGTCCACCGGAATTCCCACACGCCAGGGGTTTGACTACTTCTACGGTTATTTGGACCAGACTCACGCCCACAATTATTACCCGACCTTTTTGGTCCGCAACGACGAGCGGGTGGCAGTGCGAAACGTCGTGCCCCAGGAAGGCGCCTTCGGGCAGGGCGTAGCGACGGAGAAACGAGAATACAGCCACGACCTAATCATGGCCGAGGCGCTTGAGTTCATCCGTCGCCCCTCCCCGCAACCCTTCTTTCTCTACCTGGCGCTGACGATCCCACACGCGAACAATGAGGCCGGTCGGCGCGGGATGGAAGTCCCTGACTTGGAGGACTACGCGGACCGCCCCTGGCCGGCTCCTCAAAAAGCGCACGCGGCCATGATCGGACGGATGGATCGAGATATCGGCCGACTTCTCAGCCTGCTTCAGGAATTAAAATTGGATGATCAGACCGTGATCTTGTTCACGTCCGACAACGGTCCCCATCGCGAGGGTGGAAACGATCCCGACTTCGCCGATTCCAACGGCCCGCTTCGGGGGATCAAGCGATCGTTGCACGAGGGCGGCATTCGCGTGCCCCTGTTGGCTCGCTGGCCAAACCGGATTTCTCCCGGAACAACGGCCGAGTGGATCGGCGGCTTTCAGGACATCCTGCCCACCTTGGCAGATTTGGCCGGGGCGGCCGACGGCGTCCCGACGGGTCTGGATGGCATTTCGTTTCTGCCCACGCTGCTAAGCCAGGCGGGCCAAGTCCAACACGAATCCTTGTTCTGGGCTTTTTACGAACAAGGCGGAGCACGAGCGATCCGGCGCGGTCCTTGGAAGGCGGTGCAGCAGCCCTTCCAGAGCCCGCTGCGACTCTACAACTTGGAACAGGATCCAGGCGAAGCGAGGGATCTGGCCGGAGAGCATCCGGAGCTTGTCGCGCAATTGACTCAGGAAATGGAGGAGGCTTACGCGCCGTCCGAACGCTGGCAGCTGCCAACACCCGGCGACACGCCGACCCGGTAGGCGACACCCCGCGCGCCCCTCCACTCGTCGAAGGCTGCCACAGGTCAGTTCAAAGAGGGTGACGTCCCCGAGACCGGCACGGGACGACTGTCGTATCTTCTTGGGGAGAATGCGGATGACGGATCACACCATGGAAATCGCGGCCTGTCGCGCGCGCCAGAAGCGTCTGCTGGAGGTTATGCACCAACGCGATCTCGATCTGGTGATCGTGACCCAAGCCGAGCACGTCCAGTATCTCATCGGCCCGCGTTTCCCTTGGACATTCGCCTCGTGTGCGGCACTGACTGCCGGTGGGCACGCCATCCTGGTCGGCCCCGAACATCGGATTCCCGACGTGAACGCGGCTGATGAGGTCCACACCTTTGAGGCACGCTGGCATTCGACACTCCGCAACGACCAGCGTCAGGCCGCGACCCAAGTCCTTCAGCGGGCACTCGCGACCCACGTTACCGAATCTCGTCTGGGCGTTGAGTTTAGTGTCTTCACCCGCCACTTCGATTGGTCGGCGGAGTTGGTGGATATCGAGGCGGACCTGTTCCGCCTGCGACGCCGCAAGGACGCCCTCGAATTGGAACGGCTAACCCGTGCCATCGAAGCCACCGAACGGATGTACCTACGAGCTCGCGAACTGATCCAGCCGGGCGTGAATGAGCTGGATGTCTACAACGAGTTGCAATCGGTCGCGGTCCGCGAGTTGGGCGAACCGCTGACCGGGACCGGCAACGACTACCAGTGCGCTTCACGCGGCGGCCCACCGCGGAATCGACGCGCCGCCGCCGGGGAACTGTACATCCTCGACCTGGGCCCCGCCTACCGCGGCTATTTTGCCGACAACGCTCGGACGATCGCGGTCACCGACCCCAGCGAACTCCAATATTCGGCCTGGCAACGCGTCGTCGACGTGTTTCAATTGATCGAAGAAGAAGTCCGACCCGGCGTCAGCGCCCGCACCCTGTTTGAGCGTGTCCAGCAACAGTTGGATCAATCGCCGGAGGGAGTCTTTAACCATCATCTCGGCCATGGAATTGGTCTCTTTCCGCACGAGGCGCCCCACCTGAATCCTCACTGGGACGATTGCTTCGAGACAGGCGACGTGTTTGCAGCGGAACCGGGCCTCTACGCGGCGGAATTGCGAGCCGGACTGCGGCTCGAAAATGACTACCGCGTCACAGAAAACGGAGTCGAACGATTGACCAACTTCCCTCTCGAGTTAAAGCTATAGACTCAGCCGCGCCGCCCGGGTCCAAATCTCGGAAACTGGAGACCGGGGTATCGGACGCCGGTGTGATCGGGTTCGAAGAACCGCCTGAACGTGGTGGCTAACTTGGATTCAGGAGTAGGCGTCATGCGTTACTTGAAAGGATCGCTCTTAGTCGCATCGCCGCACCTCCCCGATCCGAATTTCTATCGAACGGTCGTGTTGATGGTTGAGCACACCGAAGAAGGCGCGTTTGGCCTGGTCCTCAATCGCGTGTGCGATGCACGACTGGATGACGTCTGGAACAGCGTCGGAGGCACCCGCTGTCACAGCGACCAATTCCTGCGTGTCGGAGGTCCTGTCGAAGGTCCCCTGATGGCCCTTCACACGCTTACGAATCTGGAGGGCATCGAGGTGATTCCCAAGGTTTACTTCTCCTCGCAGAAGAGTGACCTCGAATTTCTAGTCGAACACCCCGAACCGCCGTTTCATATGTTCAGCGGCTATGCGGGCTGGGGGCCTCATCAATTGGAAGAGGAAATGCAACGCGGCGGGTGGCTGACCACTCCAGCCCACTGGGAACACGTCTTTGCGCGAGACGACGATGACGAGCTTTGGCGGCGAGTGACCCACGAGATTGGGGCTGAGATTACGAACCAGACACTGAAGATTCGCCACGCGCCAATCGACCCCCGCAATAACTGATTCATTCACGGCGGGGCGACGGGGGCCAACGCCAGGGTTCAGGCGGGTGTCCAGACGCATCCGGCCCAGGACCAGCCCACGCCGAAGCCGATCAGTAGATTATTGGATCCAGACACGATCCGATTCTGGTGTCGAAGCTGATCAATCAGAATGGGCAGCGTCGAGCTGACCGTATTGCCGCACTCCGCTAAACAGATTGGCAACTTTTCGTCCGTCAGACCCAGCCGCTGTTGCAATTGCTCAAGCATCTTCGACGTGGCCTGGTGCAACAAGTAGAGTTGGACCTCGTCCCGACTGAGTCCCGCCTGGGCCAGGATATCGCTGATCACCTGAGGAACGGCGCCGATCGTAAAATTCATGAGACTCGGACCGTCCATATAGAGCGCGCTCTTCCATCGCTTTCGATGGCGCGGGCGATGGGCATCGGCGGCCGGGCGAGCTCCACCTTCAGTCACCAGCAACGTGTCGGCACCCCGACCGTCGGTTCCAAATTGGAACGCCCGCAAGGTGGGCGAATCGACCGCGTCGATCAGGGTGGCGGCCGCCGCATCGCTGAAGATCGTCCGCAAGCTCCGGTCTTCCCGATCGATGTACTTCGAATAGGTCTCGGCAGTAATCAGGAGAACGCGCTGAACTGAGCCCGTGCGAATCAACCCGTCCGCCAGGGCCAACCCGTAAACAAAGCCCGAACAGCCCAGATTAAAGTCCATGGCGCCCGTGGTTGTTGGCAATCCGAGTCGCTCCTGCATCAGGCAGGCCGTCGTCGGCAGCGGATAGTCGGGGGTCTGCGTGCACAGCATCAGGAAGTCAATGGACTGCGGGTCCACACTGTACTGGTCGAACAGCTTCTGCGCGGCCTGGCAACCCAGGTCCGAAGCGCATTCGCCTGGCGCGGCGAGATAACGCTGGCGGATCCCCGTCTTGGAGCTGATCAGCGGGACGTTCCAATCGGGAAACTCAACCGCCAGCTGGTCGTTCGTATCCACCGTTTCAGGAAAGTGCACCGCGATGGGGCCAAGAGCTGCGTATGGCACGTGTGAGATGCCCCTTCGGCTAAAGTCGGAAACAACACACCCGCCGTCGGTCTCGGCACCAACCGGACAAGCTTCTCCGCAGGCAACACTTGTTTCGACCGGGTCAATCCCGGCAGCAAATCCGGGGCTTTCCGCGAAGAACCGCCGCAGGCCATCTTACCTTGACCCATGACCACCGACCTCGCTAGACTCCGCCACCGGGTGTATTACATCGAAACTCGTGCCGTCCGGCAAGAGGGCAAGTGGCAGGGGACGCGTCCCGCGGGAACTGGCCATCGGGCCTGGCACAGAGGGTTTTGGGATCGAGCGACATGATTGACATTCATTGCCATCTGTTACCGGAAATTGACGACGGTCCCAGGAGTTGGGCCGAGTCGCTCGAGATGGCCGAGCTGGCCTTGGCGGCGGGCACAACGGCCATCGTGGCCACTCCGCATCAGTTGGGAAACTACCACCACAACGGGCCTCAGCAGATCCGCGCCGGCGTCGTCCGGTTGCGTCAAGAGCTGGCCCTAGCGGGACTCAACCTCCAGGTTTTCGCGGGGGCAGATGTGCGTATCGAGCCCGACCTCACGGCCCGAATCCAGGCCGATGAAGTCCTCACCCTGGCGGATCGCCGGTGCCACGTGTTGCTCGAATTACCGCATGAGTTGTACTTCCCGCTCGAACCGCTGCTGGGTCAGCTCAAGTCGATCGGCGTGACAGGCATCCTTTCGCACCCAGAGCGAAACCGCGGGATCTTGGACGACGCCTCCTGCCTCCCGTCACTGCGGAATGCCGGGTGCCTGATGCAAGTGACCGCCAGCAGCCTGGTGGGCGGATTCGGCCCGGCCAGCCAGCAATTGGCCGAAACGATGTTGCGATCCGGTTGGATTGACGTCCTGGCCAGCGACGGACATGGCGTCTCGCGACGACGCCCGCGTCTGGACGCAGCCTTTCGGCGCGTCGCCGAGCTCACCGATGAATCCACGGCGCGTCGACTCTGCATCGAGAATCCGGCCCGGATTTGCCAGGGCGAGGTGGTCCCCACCCATCGGTCACCGCATCCCGGCAAGCGACGCGCGTGGTTGAGTCTGGCGAGACGAACCTGAGCGTGCACCGGATTTGCCAAGTTGACGGACGATCGGACCCCGTTAGTGTCAACTCAATGCGAGGAGTCAAGCGAATGACGAGCCGGCCGTGGCAACCCGCCGACCAGCCGATTGGCCGGCGTCGCTGGCTGCGAAATGTGTTGACAACCGCCTGCCTGGGATGCGGGTGCCCTCCGGCGCGAGGCGCCGAATGGCCCTCCCAGTGGCAATTAGGTTCAATGATCTACCACGCCGACTTTCATTTGGCACCCGAAGCCGAGATCGTGCAGGAGACGGTCACGCTCCGCCGTACGATTCCCACCGACTTGAAGCTGGTCGCGAGCCAAGAACCGATCTACCTGTATCTCTTTCGCCAGCAGGCCACCTATCGCCGCTACCTGCAGGAGTACTTTCCGAATGTCCCTGAGCGACGTGCGCTGTTTATCAAGCAACGAGGCCCCGGGATGGTGTTCGCGTTTTACAGCGACGAACTGGCCGTTGACATTCGGCACGAGACGACGCATGCCGTCTTGCACACGGCACTGCCGATGGTGCCGCTCTGGCTGGACGAAGGACTCGCCGAATACTTCGAGGTACCGACCTCCGCGCGTTACGCCGGATCGCCCCATCTCCGGTCGGTCCGACGCAACGTGCGCTGGTGGCGGCGACCGTCGCTGACCAAGCTGGAGGCGATCGACGACCTGACGGGCATGCAGAACAATCAATACCGAGATGCCTGGGCCTGGGTCCATTTCATGCTACACGGCCCGCCAATCGCCCGAGACGAGTTCCAATGCTATCTGGCCGACCTGCAAGCCCACACGCCCCCAGGAATTCTCAGTCGCCGGCTTCAGCGCCGCATGCCCGATCTGGATCGGCAATTCGCGAGGCATTTCGAACAGCTGCAGAAATCGGCCTGAGCCGAATCAGCATCGGCCGGAACGCGCCGGTCTCGATCTCTCGCTTGGTTCCCGAGGGGCTCCGCGGGCGGGAGATCATGGGCAGTTCGCCCGTCGAATTGGAAAACCCGGATCGGCT
>CAWGYT010000008.1:0-579960 GCA_963826795.1 uncultured Planctomycetales bacterium
ACCGGAGCCAACGTCGGCTTGGTTGCTCGCTCTCGCCGCAACGTTTACTGTGTCGAGAACTCGTCGGAAGCGTTTTTGATTTGTGATATGCGTCATTTATCCACCGTTGTGAGACATCAACCTAATTACAGATGACGAAAATGACCCGAAGTGCGAAACCGTTGACTCTGCTCGCCGTGGGTCTCGTAGTGGCATGGATGTCCTATGAAATCATTGGAGCATCGCGTGCGGACACTTGGTACGACGTTTCCATTCAGGTTTCGTCAAAAGCCATGCCGATCCAAGAACTTTGGTACAGCGATACTTCTTACGTGCGGCCTGGAGCAGACCTTTCCGACCAAGAACGGCAATCCGTGCTAAGCACATTTACAAAAGTCGTCGGACCGCCGTTTAGAATCACGTACGAGAACGCTTACTCGCAGCTTCTAACGACTTCGGGCATTGTGCTGAATTCACATCTGCATCGGCGAGATCTTCAGTTGATCGTCCAGTACGCAAACGGAGATTTCGAATGCCTGAGGGCCGAACTTCCACCGGACTCACAGGAGAAAGTTGTGCGAGTGATGATAGATGCACACGAGTAGGGCGCGAGATTGTTTTTTAAAACGACCGTTGTGACACGGTCAACTGGCTGGGCACGAAATTGAAGCGGCATAGTCGCACTATCGTAATCGTTGGGTTCGCGATCGTAGTCGCAATCTCGCTGCTCGCGACCATGAAGGGGATCTTGGTTCAATCAAATACGCAGGGGATTGAGGCGATTGGAGGTGTTGTATTTCTGGTCGTCGCGTTAATCGCTGCTGGCTGTTCGCTCTCGCCCAAGAAGGGCGCGGCCGTCCGAATACTTGTCGCTTGTGTCCTGGTTTTCGTTGCCATTTGCTGGTTGTTAATGCCAAATGTTCACTAGAATTGGCAACGAGGGAAGATGGCTCCGATTAAACGACCAAATTTGACACGACCTATCAGGCCAATGCAACATGAGCATCCCTACCGAAGACCGCTTTACTGACCGGTCTCGTCAAGTCATTGAATTATCGCGGGAAGAGGCGAAACGACGAGGACACCGTCACCTTGGTACGCAGCACGTGTTGCTAGGCTTGCTGCGCGAAGGCAATGGCGTGGCGGGGTACATCCTGAGAAACGTTGGAGTATTTATCGACTCGGTTCCTGTGGAAGCCATTGACGACTCAACTGATTGGTCAATCCAGGACATTGCCGAGGCTGCACTGAGACACGCCAATTGGCTCAATCACAACTACATCGGGACCGAACATCTACTACTTGGGATTTGCACACTGTCATCCAGCCAAGCAAGAGTTATTCTGACAAACCTGGGTCTCCAGCCCATTGACGTGTGCCGAGACGTGATTCAGCTGCTTGGACACGATGGCGATCATTGGTTATTTGACCAATCAAATGTGACTTGAAGCTCGCGTCGTTCAGGTCCATTGGTCAGAAGCGTACTTGCCTTGACGCAATCGGATAGAATGCTCGTAGGTTCGGTAACGCCAAAGGCAGATCCGCGTACCGCGAACTGTGGGTCAGTGATTCGGGGTACCAATTGCCTCAAAAATCCACCCCGAAACGAGACAGGGTATGCCCCAACAGAGGGTCCTTTGGTGGGGAGCGTGATCGCCGGCGGATGACCGTGTAGAATCGAGGCGTTGGAGCGTCCGATCAAAGGAACGTTTCGAGAGAATTGCGTTGCCCTGGAGCGGGGGCGAGCGAACTGAAAGCGTGTCAAAATGTCGGCAGAGGCATCAAGGGCAGAATCGATTCCGCGTTCAGTTTCGTTGGCTCGTGATGCAATTCGTGCTTCTGCTTTTCTCTTTGTCTTTGGCGGGTTCTGGTTATTCATGGGTGCCTTGTTGTTGGGACCTCCCCGGATACTTGCTGCAGCAATCGGAGCCGTGATCGTCGGAATTGTTGGCTTTAGGGTAGCAAACGATGCTAGGGTGCTTCTGCGTAATTCGTCTGTCCGCCATCACATGCACATCTGGGCTGGGCTCGTAGTACTCGCTTGGTGTGTTGTTGCTGCCTATGCCGCACGGACGAATTTGTTCGAGAGCTTGCTTGTGTTGCTTTTGAGTATTCCTCAGGTGTCGCTATCGGCGATTGCTATCGGTGCCCTACAAACTAGAACAGCAAAAGGCTTTCACTGCGCCTGATTAACCGACCGTGCGTGAGACAGCCGTATGCCTCTGTAGAGGGTCCTTCGGCGGGGAGCGTGATCGCGGGGGCGCTGACCGGGTAAAATCGAGATGTCGAATGCGCCCGATCAAACCAAGGATTGTCGGGTTGACCCGATGGGTCGTCAGACGGTCTTTCAATGGCAAGAATCGGGGCGTGCGAAAAGTCGCTTGCCACAACTCACGTTAAGATCGATTCCGGGAAGGCGACAGCCGACATTCACGCCACGTCAAGGGCGCTGCGTATTGTGACGTCTGAAACTGTAGCAACCCTGATTTGCTATTCGCTGGTCCTCGGAGCGGGATTTGCCTGGATCGCTCGTGATGCAGAAACGGCGCAGATATGCGGAGTATTCGGTAGGGACTTCAAATATTGGTGGTGTGAGAGCGGCGCTAGGTGGACGACTATTTCGAAGTATGGCTGGCGGTTGCTGCTCTTTGTAGCAATGATTGGAACACTCACGTACGCGGCGTGGCGGCTTGAAACCGGCTGGAGGGTGCCTCTGGCCATTCTGCCGTTTTGCCTTTTACCGTGGGTCAAT
This sequence comes from uncultured Planctomycetales bacterium, assembly GCA_963826795.1. Classification (GTDB taxonomy): domain Bacteria; phylum Planctomycetota; class Planctomycetia; order Pirellulales; family Pirellulaceae; genus CAWGYT01. The sequence goes on from CAWGYT010000008.1 coordinate 2,732, forward strand.
ATCTCTGCCTGTATCCGTCATCGACATTACCTGCGAAACCTTACCGAGGAACTTACGCCGCTCGTTGGACAGATTTCAGCGGACCCGAAGACTCAGCTAGAAAATGCCGATTACCTTACGGCCTCGGACTGGACGGCTTGGCATCCTAAGCCCTGCTACGATTGGCCAGATGGAGTCGTCCCGATAGCATACGTACACGAATTGCCAGCAAACGCAGTCGTGTTCCCCATACTTGGCTTTACTGGATTTCTGGCCTGGAAAGCCGACGGACTGATCGCTGCCAGACAATCACTTCCATTTAGAGGTCCAGATGACTGCACATTTTCAGTCACTGACATTCGGCTGCTACGGGGCACTGTCGATTGGTCAATCGTGCAAGCTGATGTCCGATGGGTCGAAGGTGACAAGCCCAGATAGTCACCGAACGTAAAAGCCAATCTAAGACGGTCTACTTCCGTGCCCTCATCGCCGCCGGTCACGCCTGCGGCTACCTTGTGCTGCCGAATGACTCTGGAGCCTGTAGACCGTCTTGGACTTGTTTTGGACTTGTTGCTGCCGAATGACTCTGGAGCCCGTAGACCGTCTTGGACTTGTTTTTTGCCGATTAAGGACTCGATGCATTCGCTCGATCCGATTAGCCGTTCGTCGGGTTTGGCGGCCAACGATTGTTCCGCCACGAAGTTGACCACTTGCTCGCACAACTGATGGCTGAGAGGGTGCTCGGCATGAAATATCAGCCGAGCGTGGAGTTCGCAGTGTGCATCCCGGTGATATCCCTCCCAGCGGACAAAGTGCAGCGTCGTCTCCACGACCTGCATCAGTTCTTGCCATTCTGCCAGCGGCTCATCGAAATCGCGCAGCCAAGCAAACTCGAGATTGACTCGCCATGGCTCGACTAACGATCCATCATTTGCCGTCGGATGATCCATGAAGGTGCGCACGCGAGTGGCCCAGTTGAGCAATCCTTCTAAATTCATGTAACGGCCTTGGTCAGGAACCATCGGCGGCGTCAAGAACGCCAGCGAACTCTTGACGAACCGCTTCTTGCACTGAGCCATCTTTTTCAAGAAGTCCTGCCAACGCGGGGCGTTGGTGAGGATCTTTTTCAAGAAGATCGCCAGCTTGTGGGCAAAGGACTTCCTCTAAGACGGTCTACTTCCGTGCCCTCATCGCCGCCGGTCACGCCTGCGGCTACCTTGTGCTGCCGAATGACTCCGGAGCCTGTAGACCGTCTTGGACTTGTCTTCCGTTGCGTAGCCCCGCTCGCGGAGAGCGGGGGTGGCGCGGCGTGGATGCGAGGCCTGCATGGCGAGATCGGCTGGGGGACGGGTTCGCCCCCCGTCTGCGCGACGGGGGCTACGGCGCGACGGGGGCCACGAAGCCAATCTAAGAAGCCAATCTAAGCCAATCTAAGACGGTCTACTTCCGTGCCCTCATCGCCGCCGGTCACGCCTGCGGCTACCTTGTGCTGCCGAATGACTCTGGAGCCTGTAGACCGTCTTGGACTTGTTGCTGCCGAATGACTCTGGAGCCCGTAGACCGTCTTGGACTTGTTTTGGACTTGTTGGACTCAGCAGCGGCATCAACTTGTCGAAATACTTAAGCCCTTGGATGTTCTGTGACGCGATCTGCTTGCCAGCTTTTCGCTTCCGCGGAGACGACATGGACCGCTTCCTGCCAAAACGACACACCTTGACGCTCGGCGCTTTGAAGCGCAATTGCCGTGCCAAAGTAAGCGAAAATAAGTCAAGCAAAAAGTGTGCCGAACAGGATTGCCTTCGGCCATCTTCTCCCGCGCTGGGGAGAAGGGACATGCGGTTGTCACCTCTCCCGAGGCCGGGCGGGTGAGGGGTGAGCGCTTCGCGATTCGAACAACCCCGATCCGGGATCCGATCTGACCTTGCCCAACTGGCTCGATTCACTAAAATCGCAATGAAACAGGTGTTTGAATCCTGTGCTTGAATATCAAATCATGACCAAAGACGAAATTCGTACCCAGATCCTCCAGATTGCGGGGGCAATTTTTTCGGCCGAGGGCTTTCAGAGTGCCACGGTGCGGAAAATCTGTCACCAGGCGGGGGTCAATGTCGCGGCGATTCACTACTATTTCGGCGACAAAGAGCGACTCTATATCGAAGCTGTTAAGAATGCGCGGGAGATGATCGAGCGGCGATGGCCGATGCCGGACTGGCCGGCGGAGGTCAGCGCGGACGAGCGGTTGCGGAGCTTCATTCGCACGTTCTTGCAGCGATTGCTGAGTCCGACGACGGAGGAATGGCAAGTTCGACTGATTTTGCGAGAAGTGGTCGAACCGACGCGGGCCGGCGCGGAACTAGTTCAGGAGGGCTTTGAGCCCTTGTTCGAAGTGCTCTTGGACATCCTGCGGCACTTGCTGCCCGCACCGACGCCGCGTCATCAGTTGCAGCAGCTCGGGTTTAGCGTGATTGGCCAATGTGTCTTTTATCGATTTCACCAGCGAATCGTCGGGCTGTTGATTGAACCGGACGAGCGGGAGCGGCATTTCCAGGTTGAATCGCTGGGAGAACATATTTACGGCGTGACACGTGCGGCGATCGATCGTAAGACGCGTGAGTGGGATCGCGACGCGCCAGTGGCGGGCTCGAACGGCCCCGGTGTCGGGTTAGGTCTCGAGAAGTCGGGTCCGTAGTCAAGGGAGCGAAAGAATTGAGTGCTAACACGTCGGTCGATTCCGGGTCAGCGGCTCGAGCCAAGCGGGCTTCGATCTGGACGAACTTACCCTTTATCGTTGTCTTGCTCTTGGGAGTCGCGGGCTTCATTGGCTTGTCGCGTCTCCGCCGCCCCCCCGAAACAATTGACCGCGAGCGGGCAGCTCCTTTAGTCGAGACGACAACGATTCGCTCCAGCACGGAAAGTCTCGAGTTAACCACGGAAGGGGAAGTGGTTCCCTTCCGGCACGTGTCACTCGCGGCCCAGGTCGGCGGAAGGATCGCTCGCAAAGAAGAACGCTGCCAGGCGGGTACTTTCGTGCGTGAAGGGGATCGACTGATCACCATCGATCCCAGGGACTACGACCTGGAGATCGCGCGAATACAGCAGCTGATCAAGCAGACCGAAGTCGACATTGAGGAGTCGGATGTACAGGAGCGAAACAACGAGCAGTTGCTGACCCTGGCTGAGGACGACTTGAAGCTGCAGGTTCGCGAAGTGGAGCGGATCGAATCGCTGATCCGTCAGCAAGCGACCTCGCAGTCAGCTCTCGACGCGGCGCAGCGTGCCCGCATTCAGTCGGCCAACGCGGCGCTGATCGTCTCCAACCAACTTCGACTGCTAAGAACGCGCCGAGGTCGATTCCTGACGGACAAAGAAAGATTGCTGGTCGAGCTCGAGCAGGCGGTCTTGAATCGGGGGCGGTGCGAAATCACGGCACCGATGGACGGGATGATCACGTCCGACCCCATCGAGCAGGATGATTTCGTGCAACCGGGTGCGATGTTGCTGCAGCTGGAGGACACGCGTCAGATCGAAATCCGGTTTGATCTGAAGCTGGACGAGCTGCGTTGGATTTGGCAGGGTGGTGGCGCGACGTACGATCCCATGCTAAGCAGTAGCTCGAGCTACGAATTGCCTCCACTCCCGGTGAAGGCGGGCGTGGACGTGGACGGCTACCGATGGGTTTGGGATGCGGTTTTGATGCGTTACGACGGAGCCGGGCTGAATCCGGTGACACGAACCGTTCCCTGCATTGCGCTGGTGAAAGACCCTCGCGCTGGGCGCTGGGATGAGTCGCAGGCCGTCCCCCCGACCCTGCCCGGTCCCCCTGCCCTGCTCCGCGGGATGTTTGTGACCGTGCAGATCGAAGTTCCGTCTTCGCAGCCGCTGCTTCAGATTCCGATTGTCGCGTTGCGGCCAGGCAATCAGGTGTGGGCAGTTCGCGACGGCCAAATCGCGAAGGCGAGCGTCAAGATTGCTCAGTCGTTTGGCGACCGCCTGTTGCTTTTTTCTGAACTGTCAGACGTACGGGCCGGCGAACAACTTGTCGTTTCGCCGCTGGCGTTGGCGGTTGACGGGATGCAGGTCCGTTCGCAAGCGACCACTTTGAATGTCTCCGAAGTCTCGGCCAAACCAGCGGTCGACGGCGCGATTTCAGGACCACCCACGGACGCGGCAGGGCAGGAGATGGCACGATGAAACACTGGGTGCGTGCCGCGATCCACAACTCGCCGGCCATGAATATGCTGATGATGGCGGTGCTGGTCGTTGGCCTGGGTAGCCTGTTGATCATGCGGCGAGAAGTCTTTCCAGAATTCGAGCTGGAGATTGTCCTGGTCACGGTGCCCTATCCCGGTGCCAGCCCTGAGGAAGTGGAGCAGGGAATTTGCCAGAAGATCGAAGAGTCGGTCCAGTCGATCGACGGCATCAAGAAGATGACGTCCGTCGCGAACGAAGGGGCGGGCTCCGTCGTGCTCGAATTGCACGCGGATGTGCGCGACGTGCAGAAGATCGTCAATGAGGTTCGGTCGGAGGTGGATCGAATTCCGAGTTTCCCCGAGCTGGCCGAGGACGCTGAGATTCAGCAGATCACGTTTCGCGAGTCGGCGATCAACCTTGCATTGCTGAGTCCTCCGGGAAAAGCGGATGAGGACATGTTGGAGTTGCGGGCGGTCGCGGAGCGGGTCCGTGACGAGCTGTTGCAGTTGGATTCGGTCTCCCAGGTTGAGATCAAGGACGCTCCGAACTATCAGATTGACATCGAGGTGGACGAATCCGCCCTGCGCAAGTACGGCCTCTCGCTCCAGCAGATTGCTGCCGTGGTCCGCCGCGAAAACCTCGAAATTCCCGGGGGCACGATCAAGGGACGGGGCCAGGACATTTTGCTGCGCGGCGAAAACAAGCGACTGATTGGCCAGAAGATCGCCGAGTTGCCGGTGATCGCGGACCCGGGTGGCGCCGTGTTGACGATCGATGACGTGGGAGACGTCCGCGATGAGTTTGTGGATAAATCATGGCTTAGCGAGATCAATGGACGCCCCGCGCTGGTGCTGGACGTGATGCGGACGAAAAGCGAAGACTTGCTGGCGATGACGGAGGAGGTGCGGACCTACGCGGCGAATCGCCAGCTGCCAGGGGGCTACGAGATCCTGACCTGGAACGATCGTTCGGTCGATGTCCAAGACCGCCTGGACCTGCTGATTGAGAACGGGTTGATGGGGCTGGCGCTCGTGTTCTTGGTGCTGGCCGTGTTTCTGGAGCTTCGCCTGGCGTTTTGGGTTGCCCTGGGAATTCCCGTCGCATTACTCGGTGCCGGCGGAATTCTCTTGGCAACGGGCCAAACCCTGAACATGCTCTCGATGTTCGCCTTCTTGATGGCCCTGGGAATCGTCGTCGACGACGCCATCGTGGTGGGCGAGAACATATACGCTCAGCGACAAGCCGGCAAATCGACCGTCCGGGCGGCGTTGGACGGCACGCTGGAAGTAATGCCTTCAGTGGCCTGCTCCGTGGCGACGACCGTGATTGCGTTTGGGCCGATGTTTTTTGTTTCGGGAGTGATGGGCAAATTCATCGCAGTGATGCCAATCGCCGTGATCGCCATGTTGCTGATTTCGCTGTTTGAAAGCCTCTTCATCCTGCCCTGCCACCTGGCACACGTCGATAGTCTCGTGTTTCGGCTGCTGCGATTCTTTTTCTATCCTCTGCGCTTCATCGTGATCTTCTTCGAGTTCGTCAACCGCACGGTGGCCAGATGGCTCGATTACTTCATCGAGCGAATCTATGTCCCGACCTTGCGGTTCTGCCTGCACTATCGGTACACGGCGGTCGCGGGTGCCTTTTCCATCTTGTTGTGTGCCCTGGGCTTCGTTCGGGCGGGAGTCGTCCCGTTTATCGTCTTTCCCAAGCTGGATGCGAATCAAATCCAAGCGGAAGTGTCCTTCCCCGACGGGACTCCTCAGACATTCACGAATTCGGCCACGCTGCGCATGGTCGAGGGCTTGCGGCAGGTCGACCGCGAGTTGGCCGGCAAGGGCAAGTCATTGATCAAGACGATCTATCGCCACGTCGGCGCGGGTCTGCCCGGAGGCAATGCGATGCAGGGCGGCCTGGGGTCCGGCGGACACCTCGGCGCGGTCGAAGTCGAGCTGGTTCCGACAGGCGAGCGCGACGTGACCAGCCAGGAGATCATCCGTCGGTGGCGCGAGGCCGTCGAGGAGATTCCCGGGACCGACAAGCTCGCGTTCGGCACTCAGTCGTTCGGGCCCGGTGGCATGCCGATCGAATTCAAATTGTTGGCGTCCAACGACCGTTTCGCCGCCTTGGAATCTGCCATCGAGGAGTGCAAGGCAAAATTGGCCACCTATCCGGCCGTGTTCGATATCGACGATGACTCTCGACCTGGAAAATGGGAGTATCGTGTCCGAGTTAAGGACGACGCTCAGGCGTTGGGTGTGACGACGGCCGATATTGCCGAGACCCTGCGCGCCAACTACTACGGCGCCGAAGTGATGCGGCTCCAACGCGGTCGCCACGAAGTTAAACTGATGGTCCGCTACCCAGAGGACGCGCGCCGCTCGGTAGCCAACTTCGATGCCATCTGGATCCGGACCCTCGATGGCCTGGAACGTCCAATCACCGAAGTAGCCGAGGTCGAAGTGATCCGGGGCTATTCCGAAATCAATCGACTCGACCAAAAACGTTCGATCACGATTCGAGCCGATTTGGACGAGCAAAAGGGAAACGCGCGCGAGATCGTGGCCGATCTACGTGCCAACTTCATGCCGCAGCTGTTGCAAGAGCACGACGGCGTGCAGGTGAGATGGGAGGGCCAGCAGGAGCAGACGCAAGAGTCGCTGGCGAGCCTGGCGAAAGCAACGGTCGTCGCGCTGGTCTTGATGTTCGTCTTGCTGACTTTGGAATTCCGGGCCTACGTTCAACCGCTGCTGATCATGGCGATCATTCCATTTGGATTGATCGGCGCCATTCTGGGGCACGCGATCATGGGGCTTCCGATCACCTTGTTCAGCTTCTTTGGATTGGTCGCCCTGACCGGCGTCGTGGTGAATGATTCGATCGTGCTGATCGACTTCATTAATCATCGCTTTCATCGCGGCGACGATTTAGACGAGGCCCTGATTGACTCGGGGCGGCGGCGATTTCGACCTGTCATGCTGACCTCCGCGACGACCATCGCCGGCCTCCTGCCGATCCTGATGGAGACGTCGTTCCAGGCCCAGTTGTTGATCCCGATGGCGACCAGTCTCAGCTTTGGCTTGCTCATGACGACCATCCTGGTCCTGCTGCTGGTGCCCGTGTTCTATCGCATCTATCGGGAGATCGTGCCGGATCTGGGAAGTGCCGGCGACGAAGACGAGTTCACCGTTGCTCCGGTTCCGGTGACCGCCACGGGTTGAGGAAGCAGGCCGCCGCGTTCATTCCCACGAAGCCTGGCCTTGCACGACGCTTCGAGTGCCGCGTGACAGCTACGAATTCGGGTTGCTTCGGGAGGGCGAAGCTCCGGCTGAGCCGCAGGAGCGGAAGACGCTGTCAAAGAAGGCTCAGCAGGAGCTTCGCCCTCCCGAAGGCTTGGCCACAAAGCAGTTTTTCTGCAACGCTCGGGTAGAGCCAGCGCGCGTCTTCAGAATCTGGATACAAAACGACGCCGACGGCAATCTCCAGCTCAGTCGACTCGCAAAGACACTCGCAACCTTGCGGTTCGGCCTGATCCAGGAAATCGCCGCTGTTGCCGATTGGATGCTCAACGCCACCTTGCGTACATGTCCGAAGCGCCACTCCGGCCTCTTCGTCGACGGCAAGGTGAAAACGCGACATCCGCAACCACAACTCGCGTCGGCGAATTGCGTGGCGGGATCGCGAGCGTCGCTAAATTCGCGCAAGGTCTCCGGAATGTCGGTCTGCGAATCCGCGAAAAGTGGGGCTTGCCGCTTGTGAACGGCCAACAATCGGGGCCGCTGGGAATCTCTGATTCGACTTGTCTGTGTCAAACCGGTAGATTACCGCCCTCGAAGGCGGCGGAAGGACGCACGCTAAGCCCAGCAACGATGAAACGACTGACTGGATACGAGCTTTCCGAACCGGGTTAAGACGACCGATTTCCTGCCGAGTTCGGCCAGAGCAACCGGCGTGACGGTAATCTTGACTCGGTCAACCTGGCCTCTTTCCTTCAGGTCGATACGTCCTGTGGAAAGTCGCTTCCGGACACGTCACCCGGCCAGACGCCCGGGCCGCGCAGACGTCGAGACATGCTCCGCCCCACCACTGCGCCCTTCCGGTAGAGTTTCCTTGACAACCGCTGAAGCGATACGTTCCGGATTTCCGCACCACACGGTACGCATACCCCGCCGCAGTGATCCGCTCGAACTATAGTTACACGAACCGGTTCGCTTTTCCCACCTTGGCGACCAGCCATGTTTAATTGGACCACGAAAACCAACGAACTCAGCGAGGTGTTTGTCGATTCAAGCAACGCCGAAGTGCTGCGCGCAGCGCGTGTGGCATTTCGTGATCGTCCTTTGGTTGACTTGGGTTTTCTTCGCCTGCTTTCTCTGGTACCGAGGTTATGCAGATGCGACATGGGTCTGCTTTGTCGAATGCGTACTGCATCTCGTCATCCTGGTGTCATGTCGAAAGCACCGAGACTTCCGTTGGATCATGAATCTGAACCTGGCGGCCAGTGCGTTCGGGCTGTTCGCCGTTTCGGTGAGCCATCCCTCGATGTCCGGTACGATGCTGTTCTACCCTGTCTCCATTCTGGTTGCATCTCAGCTCCTCGGTGTGCGAGCCGCCTTTTCGTGGCTCATAGTCAACCTGATCGCGTTCGGCGCTTTCTTTGTCGCCGCGTATGGACTTCGAGAATCTCTGAGCACGTCGCACTTTGACGAGTTGGTGCTCATTCTGGGTGTCGCGACTTGCATTTTCTTTTGTTGTCAACAGGGCGAAGAGTACTACCAAGAGCGGACGAAGAACCTGATTGACTTGAGCACCAGTCTGCGCAAAAAGAGCGAGACGCTCCACGAGCTGGCGACAACCGACGCGCTGACCGGTTTGATCAATCGCTTCCGATTCCAAGAAAGACTAAAAGAGGCAGTCGACGACGCGTCCGCTCGTTCGGCGCCCATGGCGCTGTTCCTTATCGACATGGATGGCTTCAAGGAAATCAACGACACTCTGGGCCATCCCGTAGGAGATGAGGCCCTCGTTGAAATTGCGTCGCGAATACGAAAGGAATTCGGTGACCGCTCGGATGTCGCTCGTTTGGGAGGCGACGAATTCTGCCTCATCTACCCCGATATCGGCAATCATGACAACGCCGCATCCATCGCTCGCCAGGTCTGTGACTTATTGACGCAAAGATACGTGTTGAATGATGCCGAGTTTCCCTTGGGCGCCAGTGTGGGGATCGCGATCTGCCCAAGCGACACGACATCTGACAGAGACCTGCTCGCATACGCCGATACGGCGATGTTTCATGCGAAAGAAAACCGGCTGGGCTACGCATGCTACGAGTCAGCCATGACCGATCGCTTGGTCGAGTATCGCATGATCCAGGAGCAACTCTCGCTTGCACTGGAACGGAAAGAATTCTTCCTTGTCTTTCAGCCACAAGTCAATTTGCGAACTCGCGACGTGATCGGCGTCGAGGCACTCTTGCGCTGGCAGCACAACGGCGAAATCATTTCTCCGAACCGATTCATTCATCTCCTCGAGAAAAGCCGGGAGATCATCCCCGTCAGCAAGTGGATCGTCCGCGAGGCTTGCCGGCAACTTGCGGCTTGGAATCGTGAAGGATACGATATCGACGTTTCGATCAACATCAGCGCCGTGCAGTTTAATGATCCGGAGTTCTACGAAGACATTGTCGACTCGATCCGTGAGTTTGGAGTCGACGCCCGAAACCTCGATTTTGAAATCACAGAGGGCCTCCTGATTGATGATGTCATGAATGCAGTTGCAAGACTCAACCAAATCAAAGCGCTGGGTGCAAGTATCAGTGTCGATGACTTTGGGACCGGATACTCGTCGCTGAGCGTATCTGCGCCAATTCCCGATCGATCGACTCAAGATCGATCGTGCGTTCATCAAGGATATCCCCGAGTCGGATGACGGCGTCATCGCGACGAGCATCATCGTTCTGGCGAAGTCCCTGGGGCTCAAAGTTCTCGCGGAGGGGGTCGAAACAGAAGCTCATCTCCAATTCCTCGAATCGCATGAATGCGATGAATACCAGGGCTACTACCTCAGCCGTCCAGTGGCAGCCGAGGAAGTCGTCGAGTTCTTCAGCCACGCGACGTCCGAGACTCTGAGCCAGCTGATTGAACAAGAGGATACACAGCCATTCTCGTTGCTGTCCCACCAAGACTCGTAACAACTGCAAACGCCGGCGGTCAGCTGCCCACGGTGTCGTCGACCTCTGCCCGTCGCCCGTCACGCAGCGAAGTCAGGAGGGTCGCGCGGACCGCAGCATGGCAGCGGATCCGGCGCCTCAACTACTCCATTTGAGCCCCCGGATACTCTCAAAAGAAGTAGGCCGGGACAAAGCCGAACGTTGATTCTTGCTCGCGGCGTCGCACGCTCGCGCTGACCAAGCTTGATCGGCACAGCGCATCGAACCAGGCACTTCCCGGATACGACTGTCGCGACGAACGATGCACGCGCGTAGCGTGTCACCATGATCCCGACGAGCCATACAAGTTCCCTGATTGCTCCAGTGCAACCTTCGCGAGAGCATCCAGAAACTCAAAGTACAAAAACGCCTTCTTTCGAAACGTTGCGTGGTTACAATACGGCGCCGTAATCGCAATGATGTCAGCAACACCTTGACGCGATCCCGGCCGAGTTCGGATTCATCATTTGTTTCAAGAGCCTTCGTGATGGAGAACCGTCCGAACATCCGCAACATCGCAAGAGAAGGGTTCAAATTGGTCACGCGTTGTTGTAGCATCATCCCTCGAGTTTCAGTTTTACGCAAACCGAATCGAGTTTATCCGACAAAACCCTGCTTTTGGCGGCATCAACTCGCTGTTCAACTCACGGCAGAATTTCATCGTACAAACCGCGACGCTCCTGTGGTTACTCGCAGATTCAAGCTTGCTCAAATCAACCCGATACGGACTAAGAACAAGCCCAGGTCGGTGCGGGACGTGAGCGGATGGCAGTAGGAGAATGAATGAAGTGGCTGAATTCCATTCACTCTCGCAAGGGCATCAATACGAAGGAATCAACGGGTAGCCGAAAAACGCCGAACTTAGGTCGGTCATCCTGTCTGGCTGATTGCAAAGGCATCGATAAACGGCCAAGAGTGTTCTGCGGAGATGCGTGAAAGCATGGCTGACGGTGTTCTCCCTCGAGTAGGCGGAAGCACGGTGGTTGAGCGTCCGACCCATGCATGTCCTCGAATCGTTTCGAGCAACGAGAAGAAGTCACAGGGGCGTGAACGAGGACTGAATCGGATCCGCAAGGGTGGACAACTCAGGCAGCCGTACACCGCTTCACGCTAACACACGACGGAGCACTCTCATGATGAAGTGCAACCGCTTATCCAGACGCGTTGCTTGGAGGATAGAAGCATGATTAAGAACACCTTTGCTCGTGTCGTTGACTGTGTCTCCGCCACCACGCGATACCCGGCGAAGCTTTTGACACCTGAGGCGGACCTCGAAAACGATCTGGGGATCGATTCCTTAAAGCGGGTCGAGATTATTGCAGGACTCGGCGAGGAATTCGGGCTTGAGTTGCTGTCAGAGACGCGGGATCCCTCGATTCGTACGATTGGCAATGTGGCCAAGTGGATCGACGACCTGATGAATCGCGATGGTTCGCATCCCTCCGAAGAGCAGGACTTCGAACATTCAGTTACGCCGCCGTCGAACGGTGACAGTTTCTTCACAAACCGAATCTCCCCACCTCAGCAGGTTCCGCCCCCCCACTATATACGTGCAACGACGGGAAGCGATCCAGCAAGACAAGCCAAACCGCTCCATGGTCGCGTCGCCTTGGTAACTGGTTCTGGGCGGGGAATTGGTCGTACGACTGCGCGTCTTCTGGCTTCGCGCGGCGCTGTCGTCGTCGTCAACTCCTTCCACTCACGGGATCAGGGGGAAGAAACGACGGCTCAAATCCGAGCAAGTGGAGGGACGGCAGTGCACTTTTGGGGGTCGGTCGCGAATCCCGCTCACGTCGATCAGATTTTTTCACAAATTGAAGATCAGTTCGGGCATCTCGACATTCTGGTGTGCAACGCGTCGGACGGACACATCGGTCCCTTCCTGGATCTGACATCGGACGATTGGGAGCGGGCTTTTCGCACGAACGTGTCAGGGCATCACCAGTCCGCCGTACGAGCGGCTCGTTTGATGCGTCCGCGAGGAGGCGGTTCAATCGTGACCGTCTCCTCCGTTGGTGCACACCAGTTTATTGACGGCTTGGGATGTCAGGGCGTCGTAAAAGCAGCCGTGGAGACACTCACGCGATATCTGGCCTGCGAACTGGGACGATTCGGAATCCGCGTAAATTGCGTCGCCGGGGGGCCGGTCTATGGCGACTTGTTATCCAAGTTTCCGGCGGCGCGCACCACCCAGAATCACTGGGAGTCGATGACACCGGACGGGGAGTTGTGTAGCCCGATGGACTTGGCGCAGACAATCGCGTTTCTTGTAAGCGCCGAAGCACGCGGAATAAACGGAGCGGTCTGGATGGTCGACCACGGGTTTTCAGCCAATGCGGATGGTCGCCCCCTTGGAAACGTTGCGCGAGAAAATGTCCACAATTCGTCGTTCTGACTCATTCGCGAATGATTTCTACAGGCTGGGCAGTGCGTTGGCTTACTTCGCAACCGAATACACCATCCACTTTGATGACACGATGGCCTATGGAAGCCATCATTTTCTTACCGCATTCAGGTTTCAGTGTGCGGCCCGCGAGTCATTGCTGTTTGGCGAGCGAGTTTTCGATGTGGCCGGAGTGCGAGACGCACTTGACCACATTCATCTACTGACAGCCGACGCGTATGCGCGCAACCTCAATCCGGCCAGACTCGGAGACCGCGTCGCGATTCTCTTGACGCTGGAGGACTGGGCGCGAGCGAGTGCGAGGTTTTGCTATCGTGTCATTACGCGCAGGGGCAGCCAATCTGTGCGGGATTCCAGACGTTGATCTGCGCGGATTCTCTCGGCGGAAGCCCGATCCCGCTACCGCCTCCGCTACGTGAGGCGCTCGAAGGACTGCGCGAGATCGAGGAACTCAAAACCCGGGAGTCCTTTCGTGATCGAGTACTGGCCGGCGGAACCAAGGTCGACTCCTTGTTCGGTGACGCGGAGCGTCAGACGGCGATTCAGTATCTCGTCGAGCGTTATCCGAGTCCGAAGGTCATTCCCGCTGTTGCTGTACCGGACAAGGCAACGAGACCCAAGGAAGTGGATGAAGCTTCCGGAACCGTGACCTCCCCCGAGGCGGCGGTCGAAGCGTGGGTCTTTTCCGGTCAGGGCGCCTTTAATCCGGCGCTCTTAAGCGAAAGGGTCGTCGGCTACACAAAGACGCAGGCGTCGGCGCGGTATGAACTGGATCAGTGCGCTGCCGTGGCTCAAGAGTTGATCGGCGGCAAGGCGTCCGCACTGGTGAGTGGCTCGAGCGACTTATGCCGTGACGCAGTGCGAGCGACACCCGAGCTTTCGCAAGTTGCGATTCACTTACAGAACGTTCTGGGGGCGTTGCTGAGAAAGTCTCAAGGTTACCGTCCCAGCATTGTGATGGGCCACAGCTTCGGAGAGATCGCGGCGCTCGGCGTCGCCGGATGTTTCGATTTGCCAACGGGAGTTCGCGTTGTCTGCGAACGAGTACGCGCGGTGGCGGCCTATGCCGCGCCCGATGGCGGACTCCTGGCCGTTTCCACGGACCGTCAAGCGGTCGCCACGGAGACCGCCTTGCTCGGCTTGGATCAGGTTGTGATCGCGGGACGTAACCACGAGAAGCAAACCATCGTCTCGGGACCGTGCGATCAACTAGAGCAATTGCGGGAATACTTGCGGCGTATCGCGATCGACGCCGTGACGGTCCCGAGTCCAACGTCGTTTCATCACCCTCAGTTGTGTCTCGCCGCAAAAGAGTGGCTTAAACAGCTTCGGGCTCTGCCGCTGACCGGCCCGCGACTTCCCGTCTACTCACCAATCGGTCGACGGTTCATTTCGCCTGATGACGACATTGCGTCAATACTGGCGAGCCAATTCCTCAGGCCCTTCGATCTTCAAGGCGGAATCCTTGACGTGATCGCCGCGGGAGCAAACAGGTTCGTTGACTGTGGTTCCACGGGATCGCTGGCGAGACTGATTGTCGAGGCGGGTCCCGACGCGCTTGAAGTTCTCAAGATCGACACCGACGTGGCCCACCAATTGGCCCGCTGCAGTCCTCCCAAACCGGCAAATCCTTGCCCGCTTGCCCCTGCGACCGTTCATACCGCCGCCACGGCGGACACCCGTTTCTCGCAGACCGACGAGACCACCGATGCACACCGCGGTCGCCGCGTGGTTCCTCGCGTGGCAATTGTCGGGCAGGGCTGCATTCTGCCAGGCGGCGCAAGCTCGCCAGAAGCGCTGCTTGCGGCTATTTCGGAACGACGGACGGGAATCGTTGACCAACGCCGCTTTGATCCGCATTGGTCGGAAGATTTCTACTCCGAGAAACTCGTCCCTGATCGTTCAACGTCCCATCTGACGGGCCGACTCGATGACGCGCAGATTGTCGTCCCCCAGGGCGTCGACCCGAGCGTATTCGCCGAGTTCTCCCGAGCACAACGCCTGCTGTGCATCGCCTTGACTCCTTGCGTTCCCGCCCTGGCGAGCGCCGACCGGGTTCTGTGCCTGATTGGGGCCACGGCGGACGGATTCGAGAATCAGGACGACGTAACTGCGTTGCATTTTGCCGGCGTGGATCCCACCGATCAGCGCGTCGATCAGCGAATGCACACGGCCCGCTCGGCGTTCCAAGGTCCACACGACGCAGTTCAGGAGGTTTTCGATCGCGTCGTGCGACCAGGGATTAAAGTCACGCTCATCGACGCGGCGTGTGCTTCTTCGCTATACACCGTGGCTCTGGGGATGCAGGCAATCGAGTTGGACCAAGCGGATGCAGTGATTGCGGGAGGTGTTTTTTGCCCCGGCCCTGGGAACAGTTGCCTCTTTTCACAATTCCAAGGTACGACGTCAACCGGGTGCCGTCCATTCGATGCAAAGGCCGATGGGGTTGTGTTTTCGGAAGGCGCGGCTTTCGTCACGTTGCGACGTGTATCGGACGCGGAACGGATGGGATTGCCGATCTCAGCAGTCGTGCGCGGCGTTGGCTTGTCGAGCGATGGACGGAGTTCCTCAGCCAACGTGCCGCAAACCACGGGTCAGCTTCTTTCACTCGAACGATGCTATGCCAACTACGGCATTGATCGTGCCTCAATTCAAGCAGTCGAGGCGCACGGTACTTCGACGCCCGTGGGGGATTCAACGGAACTACAAACGCTGCGACAGTTCTTCCAGGGTCATACCACGAAACCCATTCCGATCCATAGCCTCAAGGGATTGCTGGGACACGCGGGTTGGGCGGCCGGCGCGGCGTCCATCATCGCGGTTTCAGAGTACCTGCGGGTGGGCCTGTTTCCAGCTCAGGCCTTCCACCGCGAGCCATCGAAGGCATTGTTGGACTGCTCCAGCACACTTACGGTCCCTTCGTGCCCAGTGCCGCTGCTTTCACAAACACGCCGCATCGCGATCGACGGCTTTGGCTTTGGTGGAGCAAATGCTCACCTTGTATTGGACCATTACAGTCCGGCCGAAACCGCTCGCGAAGATTCGTCCATCTTAAAGACCGGACCGAAGGGGACGGCGAGCGATCTTGTGTGCGTCGCTTACTGCCAACTCCTCCCCAGCCTGTCAACATCCGAGGGTCCGCAATTCGACCGCGACCGCGTGAAGCTCCAGGCCGAGCACACTCTCCTCCCTGACCTCGCCGACGACATGGACGTCAGCCAGACGATCGCGATTCTGCTCATGGATCAAATCGTTCAGCAGATCCCCCAGTTTGACGACGGAATGAGGAGCGAAACGAGTATCGTGTTGGCGCACAGCGGCAACACGGAACGGGCGGTTGAAGCGACGTTGCGAGTCCTCGCCCCGAGATTACGCCGAAATCTCGCGGGACTCGATGATGTGAACGAGGCGATCAACGCGGCGGTCGATCGCGCACGGCCCTCCGGCCCCTACACGCTGCAATGCATGATGCCCAACGTGGCGGCGGGTCGGGCGGCATTGCAACACAATTTGAATGGACCCAACTTCGTCGTCGATTCCGGCTCCGATTCCCTTGAAGCCTCCCTGTCCTTGGGCAAAATGCTTCTCCACGGCGGCGATCTGGGCGGAACAAAGCTTGCCGTGATCGCCTTAATCGACGCCAACCGTTGGCGACGGCGTCTTGGCACAACTCGACCGGAGGAAGGCGAGTTTGCCGCCGCTTTCGCCTTGACCACGCGTGGCCATGCCCAGGAACTTGGACTGAGCATCGTCGCCGACATGGACGAAGCGTTCCGACTCGCCTCCGAAGGACCTGAAGCCGACCGAGGTGCACTGCCGACTTCCGAAAAAGTCCGTGGGCTGCTGATGGCACTGGATGCCGCCGCGGACAGAACAGCCAATGCGACACCGCTTGTCACGACAAGTGTTCATTCAGCATCGGTATCAGAGTCCCCCTTCTTCCACCCCGTCTGGGTCGAAGCTCCGTCATCCCATCGGCCAACCGCACCACCACACTCTCGAGAAACCGCATTCCTGGCGGTTGTAACCGCACATCGTGAACAAGTCGCGGCTCTTGTGGCAAAGTTGCCAAGTTGTTCGCAACGCTACATGGTGGCGGTTGTCGGTCCGACTGCCCATGAGATTGCTTCGAGCATCGGCAATCCGAACGTCTTTGCTGTTGACTTGTCCAACGAGCAGGCGACCGAAACTTCGCTTGATCGAATGGAAGATTTTGGCGCGGACATTATCGTTGCGGTGGATACCATTGCCCAGTGGGACCTTTCCCAGACACTCGAGAACGTAGCGAGCAACAATGGTCTCTGCGAGCTCCTATTCCTCGTGGCTCAACGTCGCGTTTCCCAGTTGAGGCACGGTACCGTTGAGCTGTGGGGGCTGTTTCCCGATGCGTGGAATGGTGTGGTGCACCCGTCGTCCGGTGCAATCGCCGGATTTCTCAAGTCCGTCAATCGCGAATTCCCTGCCGCACGGACTGGAACCATTTGCACGCGAGGTATTTCGCTGGGCAACGCCTTGGAACGTCTGCTGGGCGAGAGGTTGGCGGCAGATCGCGAACAGGAAATCGCCTACGACGCGACCCTTCGCCTGGTCCGCCGCTTACGCCCCACGTCAAGGTCCGCGCACGCCACTCCACAGGTAGAGCTGAATGCCGATTCAGTCGTCGTGGCGACCGGAGGTGCTCGAGGTGTAACGGCGATTTTGCTCGACGCCATCTTGCGCGATTACCAGTGCACGGTGATCGCCCTTGGTCGAAGTTCTCTCGAAGCCGGACCCAAGAACCGAGACGACGCTGACGTCGAGCGAGACTTCTACGACCGCTTCGTGCGCGAACATCCCGGCGCATCGGCGCACGAGATGAAGAAGACATTCGAAACGACTCGTGCCCACTGGGAGGCTCATCGGAACGTCGAACGACTGTCTTCACTCGGGGGTCGCGTCGAGTACATCGTCGCCGACGTTACGAACCAAGACCAGGTCGCGACGGCAGTACAAGAGATTGCCGCGCGATATGGCCGAATTGATCTCGTGATACACGGTGCGGGAGTTCAATCGTCAAAGCGATTGGAGCATCGCAACCTGGACGAGTTCCGCCGAACCTATTCCGTCAAAGTTGGGGGCCTTCGCAACTTGGTGGATTGTTGCCGCAGGACGTTTGGCAAGATCGTGAGCGCTCATGTCCTCACGTCGGCCTACAGTATCTTCGGCAATGATGGTCAACACGACTACGGCGCCGCGAATGAAACGCTGGATCGCCTCTGCGGCCTCCGTGAAATCCAAGGCGCGCGGGATTGGAAAAGTGTTGCGTGGCAAGCCTGGGATGGCGTCGGCATGACGCAGGGCAGCGAATTCCGCATCCTAGCGAAACAGCGCAAACTGGCGGGCTTGCGGACGCAGGACGGTCAGAAGCTATTCCGCGAAGTTCTTACCGGGCAGACGCAATCTGCGATCAACGTGCCGATTTCAGACTCGGAACATCTGAAGTACGAACTTAAAACGCTGCCCGCCCCGCGTGACAACGCGATCGGACGGGTGCGCGAAGTTTCAGTCGCGTTATCGAGAATCGAATGCCTTCCATTTCACAAGGTCCGAAACACGCCGACGCTGCCGGGCGCATGGATCTTGGAGCGGATGGTGAACGCTGGCCTGCAACTCCTGACCGATGCTGAATGTGTGACAACAGCGACGATCCAAAATGTTTCCTTTGAGCGGTTCGTACGCTTCGCAGACAACCGTGAACCCAATCTTCGAGTCGTCGCCGAAGAGACGGCCAGCGGGATCGCCGTTTGGCTAATCGGCGATTTTCTGCACCCAACCGGAGTGGCATTATCGAGAGATCTCGTATTCGCACAGGCAACACTGCAATTCGGTCGCGAGACGACGAAGCTGCCACCCTCCCTTAGCGGCACTCCTTCTGTCAACGGCCATCGAACCAACGGATCCTTACGCGACCCGTACTGTAGCGCTAAGGCTCGTGACGTTGAATTGTCCGGCCCTTTCGACTGTGTGAGCGAAATCGAGATTTGCCCCAAGGGTCGCCGCGCGATATTTACTCCCGACGCGACTCGTGTCTGGTCCGGTGATATCCCGGCGCTGCTACTGGATGCGGCCTGGCGCGTCGGGGCGATGTATGCCGTCCCTGGCCAGGCTGACCTCTTTGTGCCAGTCCATGTGGGGCGATTGGTTGTCCCCGTGGGAATGAACGCGAGCTCAACCTCGGCATCAGGTTGGGAGATTCGCACCACGGCGCCGCGATTCCAAAATGGGAACGTCCGCTGGGATCGTACGGAAGTGGTCAACAAATGTGGAGCCCTCGAGCTGATTGTCGAGGACACGCTGGCAAGCCCGCTGCATTGACTCCAGCTCACTTCTGGCCCTCGTGACGTGCCACCTCTTCGCGCCTTGGGCGAACGCGCAACAGCATGGTATTGACGAGATCCCGGATGCCAGTTGCTAGCTTCGCCGCGAACTCGACTGCCGCGTCCTGCCCGACCCATACATCTTGACACATCCGTATCTCTTCTCTCCTTCAACGTCCTGGACTCAGTGCAACTCGACGACCGTCGTCGTCGATAGATCTATTATAACGAATGCTCCGATTGGTGAATTTCTGTCGGTTCCATAATTTGACAAGGACGTCCGATGAACGGTGGATCTGCACGAATCTCGATCGCCACGTGCTTGCTTGCAACCGTCGTCACTCTAACCGGTGCACGAACTGCCAGCGCTGACAGCATCCTGCGTGACGGCGTGGGCGCGATTTCTGCCAGTCGCGGCGGGACCAACCTGGGATTCGCGGACAACGGAACCATCATTCTCGACAATCCAGGGGCCCTGGTGAACGTCGGCGGTACGGGTCTGGTGGAACTGGGCGCGGATCTCTTGATCACAGATCTCAGCTACAGCGACCCGGACAATCCCAACGTGAGCTCGGCAAACAATCCCTTTCCGATGGGCCAACTTTCCCTGGTTCGAAAATCGGAAGATGGGATGATTGCATGGGGACTCGGCGCCTTCTCTCAAGCGGGCTTTTCCGCTCAATATGACATGAACGGCCCGTTTCCGTTTCCGGGTCAACAACGATACAAGTCGATCGGCGCACTGATGCGAGTGCTGCCAAGTGCATCGGTCGCACTCACTTCGCGGTGGTCAGTTGGTGCGACGCTGGGTGTCGCGGTTAGCCATACGGAGCTCGAGGGACCGTACTTCACTCAGTATCCGACGCCCTTCCAGGGCACGCCGACGCGCTTGGACCTGCAGGGGACCGGTGCGGGTCTGAGTTGGTCCGTGGGTACGCAGTATCGCCTGTCGCCCACGACGGTTCTCGGCGTGTCTTACCTCGGCGAAACGCACATCGAGCAAACTGGTTCAACTGTTTTGACGGTTCCGGGCCTGGGATCCTCGCGGTACGACTTGACAATGGAAACTCAATGGCCCAGCATCCTGGGTATTGGCCTGTCGCACCAAATCTGCCCCTGCCGCACGCTTGGCATCGACGTACTCTGGACCCGATGGTCTGGAGCCAAGGTAAGCTACGACATGGTGCTGACCAATCCGTCGAGTCCCGTGTTCGGCGCGGTCCTCGGACCTCAAGTGCCGGAGCGATTCCCCTTGGAGTGGCAAGATAGCGTTGCCATTCGCTTGGGATTCCAACGATGCCTTGGGAACGGCCGTATCGTACGAACAGGTTACGTCTACCATCCCAACGTGATCCCTGACGACACGCTTACGCCATTTATTCAGTCCATCCTCCAGCATACGGTCTCGATCGGTTACGGTTGGCACGTGGGGGCATACGAAATCGACTTGGGTTACCAATACATGTTTGGCCCGAGCCAGAGCGTGGGAAGAAGCGATTTCCTGGGTGGCGATTTCGATAACTCAAGATCTACCGCCGGGGCGCACTTCGTCCTAACCAACATCATTCGACGTTTCTGAATCGACGGCACGAGCTCGTGAAACCGTCGTGCGATCCCCGCTTTGAACGGGACAACCACGACTTCGATGTTCAGTCCGTTTCGAATCGGTATCCGACGTCGCGGATCGTTCGAATCAGCGTCGGCCGACTGGGGTTGACTTCGATTTTGCTGCGCAGCGTGGCCACGCACCGGTCCACGCTTCTTGCGGTGACAATGACGCTCCGGCCCCAGACGCCGTCGAGAATATCGTTACGCGTGAGAGCGCGACCCATTCGCTTAACCAGGAACTCAAGCAGCTGAAACTCCTTCGTCGTCAGTTCCACTTCCTTGTCATGCCGAAACAGTTTATGGGCGACAAGGTCAAGGCGACAATCACCAAACGCGTACTCAGCGAGCACGCCAGCCTTTCGACGACGCAGGAAGGCATCCGTCCGTGCCAACAGCTCGCGAATACTGAACGGCTTCGTCACGTAGTCGTCCGCACCCAGCTCCAGACCCCGAACGACATCGTCTTCCTGTCCCTTCGCGGTAAGCATGATGATCGTGCTGTCGCACTGCTGTGATCGAATCTCACTGCAGATCTCGTAGCCGTTTACTTTTGGCAACATGATGTCCAGCAGAATCAGATCCGCGCGCTCGGACAACGCCGCTGCAAGGCCTTCCGCGCCGTCGCGCGCGCGCGCACGAGATAACCTCGCTTCACGAAGTTATCGGTCAGACCCTTCAACAAGGTAGGGTCGTCTTCAATGATCAAGATGTGCGGTGATGACATTTAGTCGATTGCCTCCTCGTGCCGGATGAGATGCTTGTCGGCAACCGGGATTCTTACCGTAAAGGTGCTGCCGATGCCGAGGCTACTGCGAACTTCCACGCTTCCGTGGTGCGCGTCGACGATTGTCTGGACAATACTCAGCCCCAGCCCGCAGCCCTTTCGTTCACGGGCAAGGCTCTGATCAACTTGGTAGAATCGCTGAAACACTCGTCGAGTCACCGTCCGCGTCATTCCGATACCGCGGTCAGCTACGGAAAAACTGACGAACCCGTTGCCGGCGGTGGCCTGCAGCGTCACGTCACGCTCATCAGACGAGTACTTATAGGCATTGTCGAGCAGATTCAGCAGCACGGTCACGAGCCCATCTTTATCTCCGAACAGGCAAGGAAGATCTTGATCGACTTGAACCGTAAGGGAACCGTTATCGTCCTGAAATCTTTCGCCGACAGCCTCGACGGCCTCTGTCACGATTTCTTCTGGTTTCACCCTCCGAAACTGAAAGAGATGCGGGTTTTGCTCCATACGCGTAAAGGTCAAAAAGTTTTCGATCAACCGGCTGAGGCGGCTGTTTTCCTTCGCGATCAGTCGCAGATACTCCCGAGTTCGGCTTTCCTCGAAACGCTCGTCGTCCAGAAGCGTATCGACAAGCAATCGCATCGAACTCAGGGGCGTCTTCAGCTCGTGGGATACAGTTCCCACCAGATCGTTTTTGAGATTCGCCAGTCGAATTTGTCGGCGGAACGCCCGCGCGATGAAGATGGCCAAGATTGAGCTCGACATCACGGTCAAGATGCCTGTCCACAAATAGAGCCGATGCCGCTGGAGCGCCACGGCGTCGACTTGATTCTCGTCGCTGAGTGTGAGCGCCAGTCGCCAGCCCGGAAAACAAATGCCGGCAGGCAGGGTCAGAAAGGCCGACGCCAGCGGCTCCTCGCCGGGTGGCATCACGTGAATCCGCGCGTCACTTGGCAGCGTCGTCATGGCGGCTGCTCGCATGACTCGGTCAACAATCGTCGTCTCCTTCAGCAACAGCACCATCCTGTGGTTGGGAGTGGAGGCCTGCCAGATTCCCGGAAGCAGGCTTGCCTCGACTGCCTGGACTCGAGACAGGTTGGGATGCCTTGCGACGAATCGAGCCGCGAGATCCTCGGCGTCGAGCAGGCGATGATCGACTTGGTCAGGCGCGATTTCGTTCAGCCGCTTCATCAAGAACAAGCGATGTGCGGAGGCGAGGGACCGTTCGCTGTAATCGTGAACCACCTTTACGAGGTGGTCCCGCACGCGAGCAAACTCATCGGCATGCGTCGCGTGTTCGATTGCCACGAGTTGAATGTTTGCAGCGACCGCTCGCGTGCGCGCATCCGGCAGCGAGTCAAACTGATGGCCTTCTTGTGACCGGACGACCAGTTGCATTGCCGCATCCGTCTGATCCGCTCGGAGGAGACAGCGAACCTGAGCCTGAATCGCGGCGATCCGCTCGCTGGCGGCCGGTGCGTCGCCCGCAATCTCGCCATAGATCGCTGCGGCGGATAGTACATCGGCCAACTCGTTCTCTTGACGGCGAGCCTCTGACCAGCGCGACCCGACGTCGACCGTTTCTTCCGAATCGGCAACGACAGTGGGATACTCGACTTGACCCCGATTGTCGCAGCAGACTGCCGAATCCACGATGCCCGCCAACACCACATTGGCGAACAAGCGCGGCCCCTCGTCCACGTGCTGCATCGCTTCGATCTGTCGGGACGAATCGCGCCAGTCAGAGTCGACCTTTCGCTGGACGTTCTCCAAGTGACTTCGGTACGCGTCACTCAACCGCTGTCTGGCAGCCAGCTGCTGGTTGTCCATCGCCACGCCGGCAAACCACAATACACCGACGGTCGGAACCGCGACCACGACGACCAACAACAGCACGGGCCAGAGCTCGCCTGCTGGGCCCGTGCGTCGACCAGAAACCTCGGCGGGCACAATTACCTCACTGAAATGGATTGCTGAAGTGCGTCGATCTCTTCGCGGCACGCGTCGAGCTCGTCCTGAGTCGCAGTCGTGGCAACTGCGATCGCCTTCGACTCCTTCATCGCGAGGGAAATTTCCGTCACGAAACGTCGATTCTGCATTTCGTAATCCAAGATAAACGTCTTCGCAGAACTTTGCGCGAGTTGAGTATCCTCGATCCGGCCACCGCGGAGTTCGAGTTTCTGATAGGCTCGCTTGGCACGTTCAATTTTATCCGCCGACCACGCGTCGAGCGAAGCTTGCTCCTTTGGCTCCAACAGCGCCTTGTCTTTGACACTTACGACAGTTGACACCATCTTTGGCGATACGAGTTGGAAGCCTCCGGCAGCATCTTCGTTGTTCGATCCGAGTTCGTAATGAAACCAACCTTTCGGGACCGTTAGCGAAAGACCAAGTGCCGCGTTCTCCAAACTCGACGCGGTGTCGCCGACAGTCACCGATGACAGCAACGCCTCCACGCCACCTCCGGCGAACTTGACAAGATAACGCTCGGGCACGTCGGCGATCCAAAGTGTCTGGGCGAGGTTGGTTTCCAGCCGAAAACACTCGAACTCTCCTACCGGTGTCTTGATCTTCTCCATTTGGTCGACGTGCAGCTCCATCTCCACGGGATTTCCGCCGGTAAATTCGACTCGCAGGGGGATCGTAACCTTAAAGCCGATGGCCAATGGCAACTGCCGAAAGCCAAAGAACCATTGGTCGTTTGAATAGGCGACCCCTTCGAAGTCAACCGTCTTCGTTTCCGTTTTCCCGCTTGAATCGACGCTGGTGATCGCGACCTGGCCATCGTGCCACACCGAGCTGGAAGTTCCGAGCAACATGTGGTCCCAGCTAGTTGTCAACGGACGATTGGAAGCCGCATCGATCACGACCTCGCTCACCCCTTCGTTCTGGCCACTCGCGACGAATCGCCGGACGGCCATTCGCCAGATCGGTTGGTCGTCGATTTTTCCCTGGTCCACTCCCGTACCGATGATGCCGACTGTTTGGCCGCCGGGTAGTTTCATCGTCAGGGTCAGACGCTCCCCATCCTTCCACGGCGGCGGCATGAGCTTCAGTTCGTCGGGAAGAAACTTCCTCGCCCGCGCGACCAACTCCTCTTGTTCCGGGAACTGTGCGACAAGCTCTTTGTAGGCCGCAGTGGCCTCATCCGTCTTTCCTTGCTTCAACAGACAAGTGGCCAATCGATATTGGGCTTGCGCGGCGAGTTTCTCGGTCTCACGACCGACGTCAACCACCTGGCGATATAACTTGATCGCTTCATCCAAGTTCCCGACCGTTTCTTCATTGTAGATGCCCTTCTCGAGCATTTCGGCGGCCGTTTCGGCTCGGAGCACATTCGCCGCGCAGCACACGATTCCCAGAACAGCGAATAGCGTCGTAATCGAACTCTTCATGTCTTTTCTCCAGATGGGGCGGATGAGTTGCCAGCACACTGAAATCGTAGACACTCCATGTTACGGCCGTGTTACCGGCATATCTTTTCTGGATCCTTTCCGGTGCTCACCCGGCGCAGCCAGATCGCTCACCCCTGAGCGGATGATCGGTTCCCGGGCGCGACCCGACGCCACTGATCTTATTCCGTTCCGGTTCACTCACCGGCCACGTTTTTCAACAGCTGAACGTAGAACCGGACAATATCGAGATACCCCCTTCGCGAAATCCGCTCGTCAATACCGTGAATACGGGGCAAGTCCTCGGCACTTAGCTTGGATGGGAGGAACCGATAGACGTCCTTACTCAGTGAATCGTCATCGAAATGTGACGCATCCGTGCCGCCGACCACCACAAAAGGAGCGACAACGACTTCGGGAAAAATCTGCTGGATCGTCGTCTGGATCAGATGGAAAGCTTCCGAGTCCGTGGAAGAAATTCGGGACGGAGACTTGACGGGTGCTTGCACCTGGAGGATGACGCGGTCGTCGCCGATCGCGGCCTTCATGTGGTCCACAATTCTGTCGACGGTATCGCCGGGAAGAATTCTCACGTTCACCACGGCTTCGGCTTTCGTCGGCAAGATGTTTTCCTTGACACCTCCTTTGAGCATCGTCGGGGCCATGGTTGTACGCAACGAGGCGTTGCCCGCGGGCGAGGCAGCCATTTGGCTTTGAATCACGGATCCCAACAACCATCGATTGCCGATCACGACCCTTTTGGCCAGGGGCAATTCGGGTCCGACGTAATCCAGCGTGAGATCGGCCCCGCCATCCAGCCGCTTCGGAAAGGGTGATTTTTCAAGTTGCTGAAGTGCCGCGGCCAGGATGCCGATCGCAGTGGAAGCCGGCGGCATGGACGAGTGCCCGCCCTCTTTCAACTCGACCGCGAGTCGCATGTTCAGGTAGCCTTTTTCAGCGACTCCAACCAGCGCGACCGGCCGTTCGCATCCGGAAAAGTCCGTGAAAATACAGCCGCCTTCGTCGAGCACGAACTCCAAGCGGATCCCCTGCCGGCGCATCCACTCGGAAATCACTTTGTTACCGAAAGTCCCGCCGAGTTCCTCGTCGTGCCCCAACGAAAGGTAGACCGTGCGGCTTGGTTGAAATCCTTGCTGAATGAGGTGTTCAATCGCCTCCATCAGGCCCATCACACTATTCTTCGCGTCGAGCGTCCCGCGGCCCCAGAGGTAGGCGTCGTCCAGCTGGCCGGAGAAAGGAGGATTCGTCCACCGGCCCAACGCGGCCGGCTCGACCGGAACCACGTCATAATGAGCCATCAAGAGAATGGAATCCCGATCGTGATTCGCACTCTCCCACTTGAAGAGCAGGCTACGATTTCGGTCGTCACCGAAGTCTTCCCCGGACAGGCGGTGCAGGCTGGCATGGACGCTCGGAAACGAACTCTCCAGAAAGGATCTGAATCGATCGAATTCTTCGTCGTCGATGCGAGTTGGATTCTGCTGCGAGACGGTTCCTATTTGAATCGCGCCGGCGAAGCGATCCAGCATGAGCTGCTCAGGCAGATCCAGCACCGGGACGGCTGCAACCTTCAGCTGGCGGGACTCGAGCCGCCAGACATTCACGGAAACAACGACCAACAGGACACCCATCGCAAGAAGCGAGAAGCGCCAGAGTCGCCTGAATTGAATCCCAAGACGCTTCACAGTTTCCTCCCGAGCGTACGATCAAGGAACGTCGCGGCATCGGTCCCTCGGCGGTTCCTCCTTGGATGAATCCTGCCACGAGCTTGCGGGGCACCTGACAAAAGCCCTCGGCTCCGCGCGGGCACGAGATCGGCGAGCTTCCTGGCTTCGAAGGCTACCGCCCTGGCTGGCCAAGAAGTCGAGTGGCCCGGCCTGGCCCGGGATTCATTCTGGTCGGTCTGCCGTGCCTTGCCAACCGACCCGGCGTCCGCATGGCTCGTGCCGATCCACGTCAACTCGAGAAGTCGAGCGACCGCCGTTGATCGTGGCTGACGCAGGTCGACAGCAGCCCGCCTGCACGCGTCGCGATGGCACGCGTCGCGTAAGCGCGCACAACGTATCGAACCGCAGCCCCCCTTGTAACGGTAGAAAAGGAATCTGGAGTCGAAGCAGGAATTATTGCCGCAACTAGCAACATGTCTGCGGCGACAATTAAACAGCCATCGACGATTCAAGCTACCTAACCCAAACGGAGTTCCCATTCATGGCTCCAAACCGCACTCATCGCCCGAATTCGGCACGGCCTCGGATACCACAGAAGTCTGGCCCTGTGACGACCCGGACGTCCAAAGACGGACCCGAAATCACGCTCCGCCAGACGGCCGACGCCTGGCAAGAGCCATTCTGGGCATCGAAGACGGCACGCGACAACGCGTCCGAGGAAATGGGCAACGTGTATACGCTGGCCGTCGCGAATGTGAGTTTCCTGGGAGTCCAAATCAGCAGCGCCTGTGACTCTTTCAAGAACTTTACGGAAAGTAAGATCGACGACATGGATGCCGATGACGTGACAATCGGCATGGTGAAAGCCATCTTTGGACAGACATTCGACTTGGTCAAGATAATGCTCCCTTCGAGCGACGGGTTCACGAAACTCGGCAAATATACCTACGAAGCACTCCAGGGAGCCGTCCGCGCCATGCTCGAATACCCAATGAATGGTGTGGGGGAAATCGACAAGGATGAGCTGAAAAAAGTGATGCGAAATTTCGCGGAATCGGGACGCCGACTGATGCGCAAATGGCAGACGTCGAGCCCCGGAGGAGCCTCGATGCAGCAGATTGCTCCGATGCAGCAATTCGCCGGTTTGGTCAGTCGACTGCAGGCAAATCTCAAGTCGAATTATCGACGCGGGATGGATTGGGACCAATGGACCTTCCTCGAGACATTTCTGGATACCGAAATCGACGAACGAAATGCGCTACTCGACCATTTCTACGGGATCCCGAGCGCCGAGAACGCCCGCTGGGCCGCATTGAACCTCTACAAGAAAATCGTTCATCGCTTCAGTAAGGTCTATGCCTGGGGTGCCTCCAGCAAGCTCGACAAGTTGAATCAATCGCAACACATGGTCAGTCGGATCCCGACGCTGGCGGCGCAATTCGAGAGCGAGGCCATGATGCACTATCTGCGTTAAGAACTCAGGAATCGGGGCCTCAGGAATCGGGGCCTCAGGAATCGGGGCCCAACGACGCGCGCAGCTTCTTCAGGCCGCGATGAAGCAGTCCGGCCACGGCCGATGGGCTGCGTCCCAACCGCTCGCCGATTTCCGTCAGCGAACAGCCGTGCCAATATTGCAGCAGGATCGCTTCACGCTGAGCCTCGGACAGCGATTCGAGCGCCTCGGCCAAACTCAGTGCGTCTTCGCTCCGCTGGAGCTTCTGGCTCGGAGTGCTCTCGTCGGCCGCCAGGAATCGCTCCAAGCACAAGGATGATTGATCGAGCGCACCGTGGAGGGAGCGTTCGCGAGACAGGTCTCGCTTCAGACTCGTAAAGTCACGCGTGGCGTGGACGATCACGCGAGCCAGGATTTGGCGGAGCCACGCCGCGAGTTCCCCGCTGGTGCTGCCCTGGAATTGATGCCGTGCTCGATGAGCCTGCAGCAAGGTTTGCTGCACCATATCCGACGGGTCAAGCTTGCTTGCGAGTTGACGGTCTAACTGAGTCCTGGCCAGGAATCGCAGATACGACTCATACCGCTCTAGCGGAGGCATCCCGGAAACGTCTTCACTCACGGCCGTCCTAACTCGGGCAAACAGGAAACGATGGGTGCAGGCTTCCACTCGCCGAGATCACGAACGCCCGAGGAGTCCGACGAGCCGAAAGCTAATTCAAAACCGCATTCTTTGGGAAATCGGCGCTGCGGAACGCGCGGCTCAGCAGTAACCTCGCCCTCCCGGTTTCAGGTTTCAGGTTTCAGGTTTCAGGCGTACCGATCTCTGGGAAGATACCACGATCCAGGGGCCGAAGCGAGCCTCATTTCCCGGGTTTGGCAGGTCGGTCAGGGCCGGCTTTCCGTGCCGAGCTGTCCGGCGGTCGCCGCAACTTGCCACCGCTCCAGATCGCGTCTGGCCTCGAAGTAGAGCACTCGGCAAATTAGGTATTCGATGTTTCCCAGCTCGATTGACCCGTTGGCGTACTTCTGAGCCCCTTGATCCAGGGCCGCACGCACGATGTCAAGCTCGGCCTGAACCTCGTCGGCATCTTCCTGGAGTTGAATCCGCGCCAAGCTCCGCACGGTCCGAGCCAGCGGGTGACTTGCCCAGAAAATCGACGGAAGTTGCAGCACCCGCTGCGACCAGCTGATTGCCTCTCGATAGTTACCCGCGCGGTACTCCGCCAGCGCCCGCGCGACCTCGAACAATCGCATCAATTGACGCTGCGGGTCGATGTCGGTCGACAAGCGGGCACACTCGACGGCGATATTCAGGTTTTCGCGGGAGGGTGCGACAATGCAACTGTGCATTGCTGCACGAGCCAGACGCTCGGCATCTCGCGTGTGCCGGTGAATGCCAAGCATCCAGCGGCAATATCGCTGGTATGCCGGAAGATCGTCGCCTAGCACAAACAGGATCGGGACATGGAACGGCAGCCTGGGATCCAAAGGAGAGAGCTCGGCGGCTTCCTGCAGTTGCGCCGCGGCTTCCGTGTAGGCTCCTTGCTGAAAGAGTTCCTGAGCCTGGCTTTCCAGGGCACGGACCGTGGACGTGGTTCGCCGATCTCTCACGTAAATGAGATCTGAAAACATGGCGGGCTCGCCGACGTCGGCCGACCGAAATCGATCCTCCGGCCAGCCCAGATGAATGTGATTCAAGCTCTGCTGTAACTCGGCAAGCTGCCACACGTGGACTTCCAGCCGTTCGGTCCCCGCCAGCAGTGTGCTGCCGTCCGGCGTGAATCGCAGGCAAGAAAGGTAGGTCCATTCAGGCGTGTCGAGCTGGCATAGTTCCTTCAGCGTCCGAGCGTCCAGGATCCGAATCGTATCGGTCGTATCAGCGCAGGCGAAGATTGACCCATCGGGGCTGAACGCAAACAGGGGAGCGCCGGCCTGGCGCGGAATCTGCTTCACTCGCTGCCACGTGCCGACTTGGAAGAAGACAATCTCGGCGAGTCCGCCGATCACCAATTGCCGTCCATCCGGGCTGAAGGCAATCGACGCGTCGTTGAACCCATCGACCTCCAGATCGGTCACGTACTTGCGCGCGGCAAGGTCCCATATTTCGGCACCTCCGCCAACTCGCCCGTTAGCCAGCCATTTCCCGTCGGGGCTGATGACGACCGACGTGGTTTCGCGCCCTTGGCGGGAATCCAAGACCTCGACCGCATCGTCGCGGCGATCCACCAAGACGACGCGGCCGGCGGGACCGGCGACGCTGATCGTCTCCGGCGTCACGACCATTCCTCTCACGCGGTGAGTTCCCGACCAGACGACTTCGGGCGCGTCAATCATCAGCGTCGCGTGTTCACCGGGGCCCTCGTCCGGGTCCGGTACGCGTTGTTGCCAGTTCCAACGCAGAATGGATTCCCAACCGGCACTAAAGAAGCCCGGTCGCGCGCGATCGAACGCGACGGAGACGGACGGTACGGGGCCGATCCGCCCCAGATAGCGGCGATGACTCAGGTCCCAGAAGTGCAGATAGTGGTCCGTCCCGGCGATCAGGATTTGACCGTCCGGGCTGACGGCCAAGTCGTACACCCGATAAGCCAGCGTCCCGGGAGGTGGTTTCAACGTCGCAAATTCCTGGGGCAACGCGACCTCCCACACCCGCAGGCCTCCCGTCGCGAGCCGTTCCTGAAACAAGTATTTATTGTCGGGGCCGAATTGCAGTCCGGCCTCCAGATCACCGATAATATTCGGCACGTTCAGCAGCTGGAGACCGGCGCCGTGATCCCACAGGCGAACCGTGGACTGCCAATCATAGCTGGCCAGGTAGACTCCATCGGCCTGGCTGAACTCGACGTCCGTAATCTGCGACTCATGACCCAGCAGTCGGGAACGTTCTTCGCCCGTGACACTGTCCCAGATGTGGACCAACATGTCCGCCCCGGCCCCCGCCACCAAACGACTGTCGGGATGCCAGGCCACATCGCGAATTTCGCAGGGCGACCAGCGCTGCAGGACGTGACCATCGTCCAAACGCCAGACTTGAGCTCCCGCGGGTGAAGCGCAGGCGAGTTTCCGGCCATCGGGCGAGTAGCGCAAGGTACTGGGGCGCAAATCCGTCGCGAACTCCTGCGACCACGTTTGCGAGCTCAATTGGTAGGTTCGGATCTTGCCGGCGTGAGTCGCATACGTCAGCGCCGTGCCGTCCGGAGAAAAATCCGCGGCTCGATCGAGAACCTCGTCCGTTCGGAAGACTTCCGCGCCGCGCTGGCAATCGACAACCGCCAGCCGTGCCGCGCCGTACCACTTGACGACCAATCGCGTGCCGCTCGCGTCGAAGCGCATCATCATGGCGGGATCGCCGGCAGGGGGAAAGGACGCGAGTTGCTGTCGGTCCGGAAAACGATAAACCGTCACCTTGCCTTCGGCGTTCGCATGGGCAAACTTCGCATACTGGCGGTCAAACGCGACGAGATCCTGTTTGGTGCCGAGTTCAAATGCGAACGGAGTACGCCTCGCGTCGGCCAAGGTCAGACAGGCAATGGCTTCGTCTCTCAGTTCAGGGCCCGACCGGATCTCGGAGGCGGCCTGCAGCGCTCGCAATCCCTCGAAACGTCGCCCGTGCCGCCCACTCCAACGTGACGACCGGGCCTCGTTCAAGTAGGATCGCCAGAGTTGACTGCGGGTCTCGAGTTCGGCCGCGACAGCACGCTGTTCATTCGTATAAGCCGCATTCCGGGCCCGCGAGAGTTGGATGGCGGCACCCAGCGAAATCGTCACGACCAGCAGGACGGCGGTCATCAACCCCAACGCCAACAGCGCCGCGGCCGGATTGCGACGCGACCAGCGTCCCAACCGCGAGAGCGGATGGTGGCGCCGCGCCGTGATCGGCTCGTGGTGCAGATAGCGGTGCAGATCGTCGGCCAAACCGCGGGCTTGGTGATAGCGATGATGCGGTTGCTTGTCGAGACACTTCAGGCAAATGGTTTCCAGGTCGCGGGGAACCAGCGGATTGAGGCGACGCGGTGGGACGGGCTCCTGATGAACCACCTGAAACAGCGTCTCGGCGACGCCCGCGGACTGAAAGGGAGGTCGACCGATCAACAGCGCGTACAGGGTGGCTCCCATGCTGTACACATCCGACGCCTCGCCCACCTTCCGATTGTCACCCGCCGCTTGCTCGGGCGACATGTAGTTGGGCGTCCCCAGCACTTGTCCCGTCGCCGTCAGCTCCTGATCTGCCGCGACTCGCTTGGCCAAACCAAAATCCGTGACCTTCGGTTCGCCCTGAGCGTCGAAGATCACGTTCCCTGGTTTCAGATCGCGATGGATCACGCCGTGTTCGTGAGCAAACGCCACGGCTTCGGCGATCTTGTGCAGCAACGCGGCCGCTTCTTTAGGCGGGAGAGGCCCCTCTTTGATGCGGTCTGAAAGCCGCGGTCCATCCAAGAACGCCATCGAAAAATAGGGCTGACCTTCGAGTTCGCCCACTTCATAGATGGGCACAATCTGAGGGTGGTCCAATTGAGCCGCCGCGACGGCTTCGCTCCGGAACCGCTGCAGATCCTCGTCCGGCACGATCTGGTTGGGACGCATCATTTTGAGAGCGACGATGCGGTTGAGCCGGAGTTGGCGCGCTTTGAAAACGATTCCCATGCCGCCACGCGCGATCTCTTCCAGCAGCTCGTAGTCTCCGAAGATCTCGCCTGGCTCAAACGTCGAGCGCGTCGAGCGGCAAGGCTCGGTGGGACATCCCGCTGCGTCCGTATCCGAATCTAGTCGGTGGCCGCGCATCTGCGTTGAATCGGGTGACCAAGGCGACACATCCGACTCGCTCGCCGTCCGCGACACAGAAACCGAACGCGACATCGCGTGCCGAGCGTCCGCCGGCAACGAACTGGCCGCGGCCTGTCTCAGCCGGTCGTGAAGCGCGAAGAAATCGACCAACGATTCGGCAAAGGCGGCGTGTGCCTGGAGAAACGCCGCGCGATCGATCGGCTCGCCGGCTGACTCCGCCTGCAAATAGCTCGCAATCAAATCGTCGAGCGTTTCCACAGGTTCGGACGCTTTCGCCGGCGGCTGTTCCATGGGGTCGCTCCCAGGTTCGATCGAAATCCTCGCAGACGACGCGAACGAGGCCACCCATCCTACTACATCGGTGCGCGCGCCGCGCTATCGTTTTCGGGCTCGCCCCGCCAGCGCAAGGAACCCGGCAAACATCGCCAAAGTCAGCCCGCTCGTCGGCTCCGGCACGGCGCGAATGTTCGCGGTCACGTCGACCACAAAGGCCTCCTCTCCAAAATAACCTGGCTTGACCGTCCCGCCGAATTGCAACGTGTGATCGCCCAACGGCAATCCGTCCAGCATCACCCAGTAGCCGTCGGAAACGGACTCCGTCCAGTTACCCACCGGCTCGCCGGCCCAGTTCTCGTCGCTGGCCACGACCGCGGTGTAGGATTCCAGCTGCTCGCGATGCATCGTCAAATCCACTCCCAGAGCGCTCGCCGTCTGCCCGTTCAAAGTCATTTGCAGGGCGGGCAGGTCCACCGCCTCATCAATCAGTCCAAAAATTTCCGCTCGGACAAAGTCCGGCGGCGCCGGTGCCGGATCTCCCACCTGAGGCTTACCGGAGGACCACACGGGAATTCCATCTTCGTCCAAAGGTTCCGGCGACCGCGTATAAGCCACGTTCACCAAAGGGAACAGGAGCGGCGTGTTGGCCGGCACCGTGAAGGAGCGCGTCGAGGTGCCTCCCGTGTTTCCCGCGATGAAAAAGACGTCCGCCGTCTGGTTGACGTTGGCGAACGCGCCGGTCTCGTCCAAAATTGGATTCTGCGAGGCTGGCATCGAATACGACCAACTCCACCAGTCGGCGGTCCAGGCCGAGATGGTCTTACCGGCCACGGTCGAGCCGGGGCTGATGACGGCCTGCCCCAGGGCTGGCGAGCTGACCAGCAAGAGTGCGCTCGTGGCCATGGCGACGCCGTATGCGTGGGTCGACTGGTTCAGGAATCGAAGCTTGTACATCACGGTTTTTCCTCGTTGACTATGTTTTCGAGCAGTGATGGGATGAATCCGCCACCGCGCTGGCGTTCCGACGACAGCCGGACCCGGGCAGCGTTCCGCGAACGGACGCTCCTTCGCACACGCGCGGCACCCGCCGTCGCGAAAGAAAAAGAAGAAGCCTTTAGGATCTAGAGGCGAAAGGCGGAGGAATTGTGCGCTGCTAAGAGAGCACACACCCCCGTCGCCTGAAGGAGGCCCGCCGCTTGCCAGCGGGAGGTTCACGTTCGCTGCTAAAAGACCGCACGCCCCCGTCGCCTGAAGGAGGCCCGCCGCTTGCCAGCGGGAGGTTCACGTTCGCTGCTAAAAGACCGCACACCCCCGCCGCCTGAAGGAGGCCCGCCGCTTGCCGGCGGGAGGTTCACGTTCGCTGCTATAAGACCGCACACCCCCGCCGCCTGAAGGAGGCCCGCCGCTTGCCGGCGGGAGGTTCACGTTCGCTGCTAAAAGACCGCACACCCTGCCGCCGGAAGGAGGCCCGCCGCTTGCCGGCGGGAGGTTCACGTTCGCTGCTAAAAGACCGCACACCCCGCCGCCTGAAGGAGGCCCGCCGCTTGCCGGCGGGAGGTTCACGTTCGCTGCTAAAAGACCGCACACCCCGCCGCCTGAAGGAGGCCCGCCGCTTGCCGGCGGGAGGTTCACGTTCGCTGCTAAGAGACCGCACACCCCGCCGCCTGAGAAACAACCGCCGTGCCGGGCACGAATCGACCTTTTCCTCGACGAAAACTTCGAATTGGTGCGCAACATGCAATCGGATTACGGGCTGCCGCATGCCGGCAAAACTTGTGGCAGAATGCAACAGTGAACCGCTTGAAGTGCCTTAGTTCTGACCAAGCACCGCCACAATTCTCCGTCCACATGATGCCAATGAAATCGCGTGAATCGTAAGCCAGGTACGAATCTGCTCTAATCACGCTTTCTTTGGGAGAT
Source organism: uncultured Planctomycetales bacterium (assembly GCA_963826795.1). GTDB lineage: Bacteria > Planctomycetota > Planctomycetia > Pirellulales > Pirellulaceae > CAWGYT01. The sequence continues at coordinate 37,731 of CAWGYT010000008.1, forward strand.
CGAATCATGTGTCGTTTGGCTATCGCTGCGTGTCTGCTCATCGTGACAACTTGGTGTTCAACCAGTCCTTCGGCGGCCGCTGAAACCACCGTGACATTTTCTGGACGGGTGGACGACGTTCCCGACCCGTTAATGACCCAGTTTCAGCCGGGAATGCCCATCACCGGTTCCTACACCTTCGATGAATCGCTGGCACTCGCCAATTTTCTCGGCAGCGTCACCGACTTCCGTATGGTCATCGGCGACTACACAACTCAGCAAGCTCCCGGAATTCGCGGCGACATTACCGTGGCCGCGACTGAATACGTGGCCGTTTCGTTCGCCGAGGGTGACGCGATTGAAGGCATCACTCCCATTCTGGTCGCGCTTCAACTGTCGAATTCGACGCCGGGTTTTGATACGTCGTCGCCACTTCCGCCGCCCGTTGAAGGTTTGACCTCGCCGCTGTGGACCTTGGATTTTAGCGGCCTCGACAACTCGCTTCGTCTGTCGGGAACGGTCGAATCCATCGTTGTGCCGGAGCCATCGGGCATCGTACTGCTGTCAACCGCGTTCGCGATGGTTGCGGGGACTCGACGGGGTGGAAATCGAACGAAGAACCACGTGAAATGAATCCTGAATAGGCGAAAGCCTCGCCTCTTCTTGGCCTTCGCCGCTGCGCGAAATGCTTGACTCCCGTGGCCGACTCGGTAGACTCCAGTCACGGGTGGATTGAGGCCGAACGTGGCGGCACGAAGACACCTCGATCTCGATGTGCACCGACACCGCAAGCGGCAAGGTGGCCTCATGGCCGGTGGCGCCGAAAGAAACGGCCGGTAGCGCTGACACGTCTTGCCGACGACGTGCGGGATGGCGGCGGAGCTCATGTCGCGAACAGGGCCCGCGATGGCGGAACCACGACTTGTCTCGTTGGCCCCCCATCCAGATGCACCTTTTTGATATGTGCCCGCGGGAACGCCACCTCTCAATTCAGCGAGTCGACGGCGTCGCGGAACTCAACCTCGGCAACGCACCTTCCCCCGCCGGCGGCCCCTGCCTATTCATCGTACTCGAGCCCCAAAAAAAGACCTGACCCCTTTTTATCACGGAGTCCCCTTCATGAGATCCTGCGCGTTTTACGTTGCGGTCGCGATCGCGACGAGCCTTCCGATGCCGGCGTTCGCCGCGGAAACCGTGCCGCCCGTGCGGATGGGTTGCGGCCAGATGACCTTCGATACGGTCCCCGGTTGGGGGCTCCGCCCGGATGGCCAATCGGCCCTGGGACCGACGCATGGGGCGGTCGTGATCGACCAGGAGGGGAACATCTATACGAGCGCGAACAAGGGCGTCGTTCGTATTCTCGCCTGATGGGAAAGTTGTTCAGTCCTATCTGGGAGAAGACTTCACCTGCATTCACGACATGGAGATCCGCGCACGAAGCCGAGGGGGAATTCATCTATGGGGCGCGCAATAACAACGCCGAGGGAATCAAATTCAACGCCCACACCGGCGAGGTTGTCCTGAGACTCCCGTATCCGGAAGAATCCGGCTTGAACCTCACGAAATTCAATCCGACCGCCATTACGGTCGCTCCCAACGGTGACATCTTTCTGTCAGACGGGTACGCCAGCAATCACATCTTCAAATTCGATCAGGCGGGAAGATACCTGATGCATTTCGGTTCGCCACGGCAACGATCTCAAGCAATTCAACACGGCCCACGGCATGACACTGGACACACGCTACGAACCGCCCCGGCTGTTGATCTGCGATCGCAATCATGAACCCAAGGGACGCCTGCTGCATTACGATCTGGACGGAAATTTCATCGCGGAAGTCGTGACCGGGCTGGGGATGCCGACCTCCGCGGCGGTCCAAGGAGACTACGTCTCCGTGCCTGACCTGCACGGCCGACTCGTCATTCTCGACAAGAGCAACACGATCATCGCCGTGCTGGGCCACAACTCCGATCCCAATCAGAGGATGAACTACAACGTCCCGCAAGAGGATTGGATCGAGGGCATTTTCAGCGGCACGCACGGTTCGTACTGGGACCACGACGGAAACCTTTACGTGCAGGACTGGAACGTGTCAGGGCGCATCATGAAATTGGTGCGAGTCAAGTAGCGGGTCGTCTCCAACTCGCGTGCATCGGATCTACCGTCTAACCGAATCCGGCGACGACCCGAGAACACGATCTTCAAGGTCGTCGCCAGCACGACACAGGCTTGCGGTCCGCGCAACGTGACGACCGCGAGTTGTCAGCCGGCATGAAAAAAAACTTTTTCGTTGATACTTGATTTGGGGGAGGCCACTCGCTATTCTCACGCCTCGTCGAGATCATTATCGGTGTCGAGTTTTTTGTGCAGTCGAAGTGAGATTCTCCGCGCGGTCATTTTGTTAGCGACGATTTCTGTTTTCGATGGGGGGCCTTCCGCGTGATACGAAGAGGAAACTCATTCAACTGCCGCTTGCATCACCGATCGCTCTCGGCATCGAAGTGCATGGCGAATTGGGAGGTCACATTCATCGCTTGAGAGGCCATGCTGGCCAAACCTGTTCCAATCGTGTTGGTAAGACCGCGTGGAAGACACCTCCGGGTTCCCATGTCGGTGCCGGTGCATTGTAGGGCGGACTTCTTTCGTGCTTCTTGATCGGCGTTAGCGCCGAGTTCCAGTTGTGTCGATTTGCGCACGTTGCCGTGTGCGCTGCGTGTTCGCATGCGCGCTCGACTGCGCCTGCCGACGTGTCGCTCGGGCGTCCTTGCTTTTAACTCCGAGATCGTTCCTTTGTTCGGGAGACCCATCGATGATTACCAATCGTGCAAGGCGTGGGATGAATGCGTTGCGCAAGGGAACGAAGCGAGGACGTTTGTCGCAAATGAACACGGGCGAGCGATTGGAGGATCGTCAGTTGCTCGCGGGCACGGATTTTTCCCCGTTCAATATGTCCGCCATCTCGAATGGCGCTTCACCGCTTAACGACGGGCTGTACTCGTTCTTTGTCGCGCGAATTGATGGCCTCGCCGGCAACGCGGAGCAGCAGATCGCCGACGGCCAGCAGCGGTTAATGGACGCCGGACTGACGGACGCGCAGTTGAGCCGATCGTTGGGGTCCGACGGGCTCTTTCTGCTCGAAACGACCGAAGAAGTTGGGCCGGAGAGTCTGAACCAGGAACTATCCCACGTTTCCGGTTACAAGTACCTGCAGGCGGCCGAGGGCAACTCGGAAACCGGCGAGTTAACCCGGATCTACAAGGGCAGGATCGAGGTCAACCCACTGGTCAGCCTGACAACAACCCGGCTGGATACCGGCCCGCTGGATCCCGGTTCTGGGGGCGAATCGCCGTTGGCCCCTCCCACGCTGCTCGGGACGTTCCAGGGACTCGATGCCAACGACAATCCGTTCCTCATCTCGCCCCCGGACACGATCGTGGCCGCGGGACCGGACCATCTCGTCGAGGCCATCAATGTGGCCCTGCGGATCTACGACAAGGAGGGCAACGTCCTGTTGACCCAGTCGCTGGACGACTTCTTCGCGCCCTTGGGCAAGCCAAGCGCAGGCGACCCGCTCGTCACGTACGACGAGATGGCGGGACGCTGGTACGTCGCCTCGATCGACGGGTTCGACAACAACAACATCCTGCTGGCCGTTTCCAACACCTCCAACCCCCTCGACGGCTTCACAGAGATGCATGAGGTCGCCATCACGCCGCCCGGCGACTTGGCCGACTTCCCCAAGATCGGCTTTAACGCCGACGCCGTCATCATCGAGGCCAACGACTTCGGCTCCGGCGGCGGCAACCCGCGCCTGACCGCCATCGACAAACTGACGCTGCTCGACCAGAACTCGGCCACCTACACCGCCTACAACTCGACGCCAGCGCCGAACTTCCGGGCCATGGTCCCCGCCACGATGCACGGCGCCGCGCCAGGGTCGGACGTGATGTACTTCGTCCAGGAACGGAGCTTCGGCGACGGCGACTTCATCCAGGTCGTCCGGATGACCAATATCCTGAGCAACAGTCCCGTCTTCAGCTACTACGACATCGACGTCGCCGACTATGGCTTTCCGCCGTTGGCCGAGCAGCCGGGCGGATTGATCAACACCAACGACACGACGTTCCTGAACGCCGACTGGCGCAATGGCAGACTGGTGGCGACTCATACGGTCGGCGACTTCAATGACAATGATGCGCATGCCGCTTGGTACGAGTTCGACGCCCAGGATTTCGCGACTGCCACGCCCACGCTGATCCAGGAGGGACGACTCGACCCGGGTGACGGGATCAGTACCTACTTCCCGTCGGTGGCCATTACCGCCGGCGGCACGATCGGCATGACGTACATGCAGTCGTCGCCCAGCCAGTACGCGTCGATGTACGTCACAGGCCGCTCGGCCAGCGATCCGGCCGGGACGATGAGCGAGGGTGCGCTGGTCGCCGAGGGCGAGGACTTTCTGGATGGCTTCTTCCGCGCCGGCGACTACAGCGGGATCACCGTCGACCCGGTGGATGGTTCCACGTTCTGGGCCGCCAACGAGTACAAAGCCGCAGACGCCTTTTGGAGCACCGCCATCGCCCATTTCTCGCTGGGGATGAGTGTCACGACCACCTCGCCCGCCAACGGCGGGACCGTCAGCACGCAACCGACCGAGTACGTCGTCGACTTCTCGGATCCTTATGATCCGTTCTTCATCAATCCCGCGGGCGTGCTGGTCAACGGCAATCCGGCCTCGGCCTACACGATCGTCGATGACGACACGATCTCGTTCACGTTCACGACCAACCCCGTGAGCGGCCAAGGTCTGCAGCAGTTCGACGTGTCAGCGGGCACGGTCGTGCGGTTAGGCGACAATGATCCGCTCCAGGCGTACACCGGTACGTTCAGCTACGACGTCGCTGCCGATGCAGGTCACGTCCACCGTCCCGGCCGATGGTTCGGTCGCGACGCTGCCGCTTGAGCAAGATCAGGGTCAACCTCAACGAACCCTATGCCGCGTCCAGCGTCGGCACGAATGACATGACGCTGAGCATCGGGACGGTGACCGGGTTCAACCTGGTCGATGCCGACACGATCGACTACCTGGTCTCGGGCATCAACGACGAAGGCACGCTCAATTTCAGCTTGGCCAGGGGAGCCCTGACCGACGTCTACGGCAACCCCAGCCTACCCTATTCCGCCAGCGTCACGCTCGACTACGGCACCGTGCCGTTCCCGTTCCGACGACCTCGACCTCAACCCGCAGGGCGGTCTGATCTACAGACGTCGATCAAGGGCATGATCCTGCCCGCGGGCGACACCGACAGCTTTACGATCCTGGTCGATACCGGCCAGACGATTACCGTGATTGTTGAGCCGGATGACAGCCTTCGGCCAGCGGTCACGTTGATCCGGTCCGCGGCGGGGGAGGTAGCGCCACGGCGACCGCGGCCGGTAAGGCGGCGGTGATCCAGACCGCGAGTGTTCCCTCGCAGCTCGGCGGCAATGGGTCGCCCAAGAGTACACGGTCACCGTCCGCGGTGCGGGCGGCACGAGCGGGGCGTACACGGTGCGCGTGATCCTGAATGCGGCGGCTGAACTGGAGAACCACGACGGGGCGACCAACGACACCCGCGCCACGGCTCAGAGTCTCGAGAGTAGCTTTGTGGTGCTCAACACCGCCACGCCGAAAGCCGAGCGTGGTGCTGCCGTCGGCCGCGTGCGGGGCGGTGTCCTGCCCGGCGAGGCCTACGTGGGTGTCCGCAGCTTCAATTTCTTTGGAGGGAATGTCGTCCGCTACGACGCGGCGGGCAACCTGGTGCAGACGATCACCAGTCCGGAGTTTGACCGGGGCGTTGTCTCGGACGTCGAGTTGGGCCCCGACAACGTGATCTACGTCGCGCTCTCGACGGACTTCTTCGGCAGCGTGGTGACGGGCGAGCTCCTCAAGTTCGACCTCGACGGCAATTTCCTGGGCAACATCGTCCTGCCCGATGATCCGACCAACATCGGCTATCTCTATCCCTTCGGCTTCGATGTCGCGACCGATGGCAGCGTTTGGGTGCCGCAACTTAACAGCGGCGATCTGGTGCATGTCGGCCCCACGGGTGACTTACTCGCCAGCTATCCGCTTGGCCTGCAGCCGCAGGACGCCACGGTCGGTGCCGATGATCTGATTTATGTTTCCTACATTGACTTCAACTTCGGCGAAGGAAAGGTGCTGCAGGTCGACCCCGGCACGGGGAACGTTTCCGAATTCGTCCCGTTCGCGGGCTTTAGCACGGTGGACATCAACGCCACCACGGATGGCGGCTTCTGGCTGGGCGATTTCTTCGACGGCGCATTGAAGTTCGACAGCGCGGGTGCTTTGAGCAGCAGTCGTGCCCGAGTTTGCGACGCTCGATCCGCAGCAAGACCCGTCCGATAATCTCTGGATCGCCGCCTTTTTCAACGGAGTTGCCAAGTACGGGCCGGCGGGCGACTTCCTATTCCGCCAGTTCCCAGCCGACGGAGATGCCCTCGGCCTCGCGGTGCTCGGGACCGATTCGAGCGACCCGCTGCCGCCGGTGGATCTGGTCGACTACTACTCGGTCCAGCTCACTCGGAACCAAACGATCGAAGTGGTTGCCGAGGTTTTGGGCGGGTCGCCGATCACGATTGAGCTGCAGGATGCCGCAGGAAACCCCGTCGCGTTGGGCGTCCCGTCCGGGTCGCTGGACCAGGTAATCGACGACTTCGTGGTCACGACCAGCGGGAAGTACTACGTTAAGGTCTCCGGCAAGGGCGCGGATTACAGTCTGGTCGTGACGCGGAACGCAGACTTTGACGTCGAGCCCAACAACGATTTCGACTCGGCACAGGACGTTCTTAGCACGGAAGGATCGACAGGGCAGTGGCTTTTGGGGTTTGTCGGGGCTGCCCGCGGCGTCGACTACTCCGGCGGGTTCACCGATACCAGCGGCCTCACCGCCAATGGCAGTGCGCTGTTTGTCGATGGCGTTGCCCGGTTGACCACAGGCGACTTCTTTGAGGCTGGCAGCATCTTCACCGATGAGCCCGTGGATATCACGAGTTTCACGAACAGCTTCACTTTCCAAATTCAACCTGGGACGTTTCCCTTAGCCGACGGCATCACGTTTATCGTTCAGGGAGACAGTCCGACCGAGTTGGGGCCCGGCGGCGGCGGGCTTGGGTATGGTCCCGACTTCCCCGGCCCGGATCGAGGGATCCGCAATAGCGTGGCCGTGAAGTTCGACGTTTACGACAACGCCGGCGAGGGCATTAACTCGACCGGCCTCTACACCGATGGGCGATCGCCCACCGTCGCTGAACCCGGCAGTGGCGATGTCGATGTCAATCTGGACGGGACCGGTATTGACCTCAGCAGTCAACATCCGTTCCGAGTGGAGATGGTCTATGACGGCACCGTCCTGAACGTCAGTATTACCGACACGATGACGCTCGCGTCGGCCGAACAGTCGTACGTTGTGGATATTGCTTCCCAGGTAGGCGGCAACACGGCGTTCGTGGGCTTTGGCGGTGGGACCGGCGGATTAAGCGCTGTACAGGACATCCTGCAGTGGAAATTCGATTCGTCACAGACAAGTAGTGACTTCTACCGAGTGAGGGCAGACGGAGGAAAGACCATCCAGCTCGAGACCCTCACGCCGGCGGGAGGTGCGGGTGAGTTCGTCAACCTGCTCGACCCATCGATCACGCTCTACGACGCGAGCGGTAGGCTGCTGCGTTCGAACGACAACGGTGCCTCGGACCGCCGAAACGCCAAGCTGAGTTACCGCGTTCCGAGGAACCAAGGCGGCATTTACTACGTCGAGGTGGGCGTCTCAACCGCCACGCCAGAACCGACCCAGGGCGAGTACATCCTCAATCTGAAAAACACGAAGGCGGTCCTGGCTCCCTTCGAGGTGGAATCCACTCTGCCGCCCAACGGCGCCTTGCTCGGTTCAGCGCCGTCGGAAATCACCGTTAATTTCAACGATCAGTTCAACATCTCGACGGTCCAGGGAGCCGACCTGAAGATCGACGGTCTGCCGGGCACCGGGGTCGTCATCGTGGACGGAAACACCGCCACGTTCACGCTACCGGGTGGCGCATGGGCGACCACCGAGGGAACGCACACGGTCTCGATCGCGGCCGGAGCAATCAAGGACCTGCAGGCGACTCCACTGACCGCCTACAGTGGCACCTTTACGCTGGACTTTACGCCGCCGCGAGTCGTCGCTTCGTCCATCCAGGAAGGCGACGTCCTGAACCTGCCCGGCGGCGAATTGACTTACACGGTCGAGTTTTCCGAACCGCTGCAGACTTCCCTGGTCGATCCGTTCGACTTCGGCCTCTTCGGCCAGCTCCGTGGGGATTCGTACTTCCCCTCAAGCATCGCGTTCGATGCGACCGGAACGGTATTGACGGTCAACTACGAGGATCTGCTGGACGACCAATACACGCTGGTGCTGTTTAGCAATCCGTTCAGCTTTGTCGACCGGGTCGGTCTGTACCTGGATGGCGAGCCGCGTTGCGTGGCCGATCCCGCCGAATGTTTCGGGGGACGGCTTTGAAGGGGGCGACTTCTTCGTCAACTTCGCAACCGATGTCGACACGCGGGCCTTGCCGACGCCGTTGGAGGCGGTCGAGCCGCTGGGCAGCCTGGTCTACCAGACACCGGACGTGCCGAACTCGAAGGGCACGATCGTCGCCGCGGACGATACGGACGGCTTTACGATTGACCTCGACGCGGGACAGACGGCATCGATCGTGATTGGCGTCCCACTCGGCGGGCTCCAGCCTACGGTCAGTTTCGTCTACGAACCGGACTCCACGGTCCTGGGTTCCGCCACGGCGCCGGCGGTCGGGGAAGACGCCGTACTGCAAACGATCGCTATCACCGACCCCGGGACGTACCGAATCGAGGTCGGTTCGGCCGACGGACTTGGGCTGTACTCGGTTCAGCTGTTTCTGAATGCAGCGGTTGAGGACGAGGCGCACGGCGGGCCGACCAACGACAACCCGACCGACGCCCAGTCGCTCAGCGGCGCGTTCATCGACCTGAATGCCGGCGCCGACCGCGCGGCCGTGCTGGGCCGGCTGGAGCCATTCACTTTGGTGGGTACGATTTATTCGGCCAACTTTGAGACCGGCGACGAGGGCTTCACGGTGGACAACGCGCCTCCGAATCCGTTCTATCTCGAGGGACTGTGGCATCTCTCGACGGGCCGGGGCGAGCAGCCGGGGCACTCGGCGAGCAACAGCTTTTACTACGGTCAGTTCGAGGGCCCGGACGGCGGCGGCACCTACTCACTGGGTACCGTTAATCCAACGGCCGGCTCGATCATCTCGCCGCCGATCGCATTGCCCGCGGACACGGGTGCCGTGGTCAGCTTTAGTCACGTTCTTCAGACTCGCGTGTTTCCCGACGACGTCGACTTTGCCTCACTCGCGGTCAACGACGGCAGCGGTTGGACGGAGCTGCAGCGCTACGATCGCGTCGCCGAGAGTTTCGAGTGGACCACCACCGACCCCGCGAACATCTCGAGCTACGCGGGCCAGACGGTCCAGCTCCGCTGGTCGTTCGACACTCGTCGAGGTCCTGTGGGTCGCGTCGCCGAGGGCTGGTATCTCGACGACGTGCAGGTCAGCGAAGCCATCCTCAACGACTACTATTCGTTCGATTTGCAGGCTGGCGACAGCGCCACGATCGCGCTGCAGAGTCTGAATGGCGGCAACGCCGACATGACACTCGTCGCCGCCGACGGCACGAACCTGGCACAGGGAAGCGAAGGATTGGCCAAGAACGTCGACGAGATCATCAGCGACTTCGTCGCGACGACGCCTGGCACTTACTATCTGAGAGTCACGGGCGACCCGGGTGTCGAGTATAACCTGCTCGTCACGCGGAATGCCGACTTCGATTTGGAAGACAACGACAGCATCGAGACGGCTCAACCGATTCTCGGTACTCCGATCGACGGAACCCAAACGGTCCTGGGCTTCGCGGGAGGTGCACTGGGGGTTTTGTACGGCGGCAGCCCTTCTGGGGAACTCATCACGATCGATACTGCCACAGGCGCAGGAACCCTGGTGGGATTTCCGGGCGGTTCGACCGAGATCGAGTACAACAACGACACCGGACGCGCGTTCAGTCAACTGCCCGATGGGATTTTCGCCGGTCAGGAATTCGACCTCGAGACCGGTGTGCCGATCGGAGGCGCGATCTTCAACGGCGCGGCCTACAACGGATTGGAATGGGTGGGTGATACGCTCTACGGGACGGCCATCCTGGGTCGGGGAGGTCCTTCCGAGCTACGGATTCTGGATCCGTGGACGGGCGATTCGCAATTGATCGGGCCCACCGGCGTGGGACCGGTCTCCGGCCTGGCCTACGACGACGCGACCGGCGTGATGTACGGCATCGCCGGAGGGGGTCAATTTTCCTCGGACCTTTATTCGATCGATTTGACCACGGGAGCGGCGACGACGATCGGAACGACCGGTTTTCGCGCCGGCAGTCTGGAGTTTGGACCCGATGGGATGCTCTACGGTGGCGGCGGGGGCCAAGATTTCGGAAACCTCTATCGGATCGATCCAGCGACGGCGGAAGCCACTTTCGTCGGCAACACAGGGTTCGGAACGCTTTCCGGGCTGGCGCTGAAAGCGGCCCAATTTGCCGGTGACTTCTACAAGGTGAACTTGTTAGAGAACACGACGCTGGAAGTGGAAACCTCCACTCCGGCCGGCGGACCAGGCGAGTTCGTGAACCTGTTGAATCCGCTGATTCGTCTGTACGACGCCGACGGCAACGTCGTGGCTTCCGATGACGACTCGGCCGAGGGTCCCAACGCGAAGTTGAGCTACCCGGTCCCGGTCGGTGCCGCGGGAACCTACTTCATCGAGGTTAGTCCGTCCGACGCGACGGAAGAACCAACTCGCGGTGAATATATCCTCGCCGTGACGGGTGGAGTCATCGAGTTTCCACCGTTCGAGGTCTCGGCAACCGAACCGGCGGACGGCGCTCGGGTCCAAGGTCCGACGACTCAGATCACCGTGGACTTCAACGACACCCTTCTGCTGACATCGCTGAATGCTTCCGACCTGACCATTAACGGCATGCCGGTGACCGGCTTGACGGTCGTGGATGGGAACACGGTGAACTTTGCGTTGCCCGCCACTGACCGAGGGCGATCAAACGGTACAGATCGCCGCGGGTGCCATTCAGGACGTGCAGGGCACGCCGCTCGAGGCGTTCGCCATGATGTTCTACGAGGACATCACGCCGCCGCGAGTCGTCAGCAGTTCCATTCAGGAAAACGAGCTGATACCGTCCGGCAATCTGACCTACACGGTCCGGTTCTCCGAACCCTTGCAGACGGGCTTGGTCGACGTGTTCGACATCGGCCTGTCCGGACAGTTTCGTGGAACATTCCAGTTCCCGACGAGCGTGGGATTCGATGCCAGCGGAACGGTTCTGACGGTCGACTTCACGAACCTGGTTGACGATGCATACACCCTCACGCTCTTCAGCAACCCCGGTAGCTTCGTCGATCAGGTCGGGTTCTTCCTCGACGGCGAGCCGCTCACCTGGCCCATCCCGTCCAACGAGTCGGGCAACGGCGTCGAGGGCGGCGATTTCTTTGTCGACTTCATCACCGACGCTGGCACGCAGGCCTTGCCCGTGCCCCTGGTGGCCGTCGATCCAGTCGGCAGCCTGATCTATCAGTCTCCGTTCGACGCGAACGGCGTGATTGCCTTCGCGGGCGACACCGATGAGTTCACCATCGACCTCGACGCCGGCCAGACGGTTACCGTCCTGGTCGACGCGGTGAGCCCTGGGCTGACAGTCGGCGCTCAACATTGACGGTCCTGGCGGAAGCTCGATCGGCACCGCGACCGCCGCCGCGCCGGGAGGCACAGCTCTCCTGCAGACGGCTGCCGTCTCGGATGCGGGCACCTACACGTTGCAGATCGACGCGGCCGACGGACTCGGGCTGTACTCGGTTCGGCTGATCGTGAATGCGGCGGTTGAAGAAGAAAACTACGACGGGGCGCAATGACACGCTCGAGACGGCTCAGGATCTGGAAGCATCCTTCATCGCGCTCCAGGCCGACAACGCCACGACTTCGCCGACCCGCGGGGCGGTGCTCGGTCGCCTGAATTACAACTTGGTAAACACGATCTTTCAGGCTGATTTCGAGACCGGCGAGCAGGGCTTCACGGTCGACAACACGCCTCCGGATCCTGGCTTTTATCTGGACGGCCTGTGGCATCTCTCAACTGGCCGGGGGTTACAGCCCGGACACACGGCGAGCAACAGCTTTTATTACGGGCTGGGCGAGGGTCCGGACGGCGGCGGCACCTACTCACTGGGTACCTTTAATCCAACGGCCGGCTCGATCATCTCACCCACCCTTTCGCTGCCAGCGGACACGACCGTCGTGTTGGACTTCAGTTATGTCCTTCAGACCCGCGTGTTCCCTGAGGATGTCGACTTCGCCTCACTGGATATCGACAACGGCAGCGGCTGGACCACACTTCAGCGCTTCGATCGGGTCGCCGAGAGTTCCGTCTGGACGACGACCGATCTGGTGAATCTTTCGAGCTACGCAGGCCAGGACATCCAGCTCCGCTGGTCGTTCGACACGATGCGGGGTCCTGTCGGTCGCGCACGCCGAGGGCTGGTACGTCGATGACGTCCGGGTCAGCGAAGCCTCGCTGGACGATTATTATTCGTTCCAGCTGCAAGAGGACGAGATCACCACGATTGCCTTGACGAGCCTGAATGCAGGCAACGCCAACGTGACGCTTCTAGGCCCTGACGGCGGCCCTCTGGCCCAGGGAATCGCGGGTGTGGCCACCAACGTCAGCGAGATCATCAGCAACTTCGTCGCGACAACGACCGGCACTTACTATCTGAAGGTCACGGGTGAGCCGAGTGCGGAGTACAGTCTGACCGTCACGCGAGACGCTGCCTTCGACACCGAGCCGAATGATACGCAGGATACGGCTCAGCCGCTGGCCGGTAACCGCGCGGCCCTTGGAGCGATCGTCAATGCCGCCGTCGCGACCCTCGGCACCAGCTTCGAGGGGATCGACTTCAACGGCTCAAACTGCGGCTGCTTGCCGCCCGATACCAACGCGGCGGTGGGCAATGACTATGTCGTCGAGACGGTCAACACGCAGATCCGCGTGTTTGACAAGACCACGGGGGACGTGCTGTTTGACGAGCCCCTGTCGTCGTTCTTCGGGGACTTCTCCGGCGGCGACCCGTATGTGGTGTACGACGACATTGCCGACCGCTGGTACGTTTCGGCTTTCGACAGTGATAACAGCGGTCTGTTCCTGGCCGTGTCGAATGATGGCAATCCGCTCAACGGATTTCTGCCGACCTACGACCTGACCGACGTGGGCGGTTTCCCCGACTACCAGAAGATGGGCTTCAACCAGGACGCGATCTTCATCTCGTACAACGACTTCGGGGGCGGTGATGGGGCCGCCGCGATTGCCTCGATCGACAAGGCGGCCGCCCTGACGGGGACGCTGACCTACTACGTCTCGCATCCGGCGTTCCAGTTCCGGGCGATGCCCCCGGCCCAGATGCACGGCGACACGACGGGCGGCGTCGAGTGGTTCGTATCGACCGACGGCAGCGAAGCGGGTGGCGACACCCTGCGGGTCACCGAGTTGACGAACTACCTCAGCAACTCGCCGAGTTTCACGTACACTTCGCTGCCGGTCGCTCCTTACCAGTCAGCCCAGCGGGCCGATCAGCCGGGCGGCGACGTGACCGTCTTTCCGAACACGACGACCACGCAGGTCCAGTACCGCAACGGCCACTTGGTGACGGCGATGGCCTCCGGCACCGCCGCCGACGGGTTCGTCTATCCGAAGGGTCTTTACTACCAGATCGACGTGTCGAGTGGCACGCCGGCGCTGCTGCAGCAAGGCGTGATCGACCCCGGTGCGGGCGTGGCGGTCCAGATGCCGTCGGTGGATGAGGATATCCATGGCAACCTGGGATTGACCTGGATGGAGTCGTCCAGCAGCGAGTTCCTCTCGATGTGGGTCGGCGGGGTCAGCGCGAACGGCAATTTCGGGTCGTCCGTCGCGGCTCCAGGCGGCGGCTTCTTCCCGGTGAGCTTCCGCATCGGCGACTACAGCTCGACGGTCCTCGATCCGACCGATGGCACGACCTTCTGGTCCGCGAATGAATACATCGGGAACGACGGCGACTTTAATATCTGGCGTACCTACATCGCGTCGTTCCAAGTGGATTTCGAGGCGGACGGCGACTGGTACGACGTGGAAGTGGCCGACGGCGAGGCGCTGACGCTTGTCGCAGAAGTACCGGCCAGCGGCCCGGGCGAATTTGTCAACAACCTCGTCCCGTCGATCGCGCTGTACAGCAACGACGGCGTTTTGATCGAACAAGCCGTCGGCGCCGGCGCGGTGCTGGCGACGACCCCGCTGCCGGGCGGCACTTATTCCGTGCGGGTTGCGTCGGTGGGCGACGCGGGCGGCGAATACGTGCTGTCGGTCACGACCAGTAGCGGGATGGCACCGATTGCGATTCCCGCCCGAGCCGCCGTGGTCCCGGTCGCGAGGCCCGGCGACGTCAATGGAGACGGAGTCTTTGATTCGGCCGACCTGGTGCAGGTCTTTCAACTGGGCCAGTACGAAGACCAACTCGCGGGGAACTCGACCTGGCAAGACGGTGACTGGAACGAGGACGGAGACTTCAACGCCGCTGACCTCGTGTTGGCATTCCAGTCGGGCTACTCCCTGGGCGCGTCACCCGCAGACGCCGTGGATGCCCTATTCGGGAACTTGGAGTCTGAGCTGTAAGCGAGTTCACACCCCTGCTCCCCAACCCGGGAGCAACCACGTCCCTTCTCCCGCACGCGGGAGAAGGTGGCCGAAGGCCGGATGAGCGGGCGACGCTCCCGGCCAAACCGTCAGCCCTCACCCGCCCGGGTCCCGCAAGCGGTCCCCGGTCGACCTCTCCCGGTCCCGGGAGAGGTGACACCACCACGTCCCTTCTCCCCCACGCGGGAGAAGGTGGCCGAAGGCCGGATGAGGGGGCGACGCTCCCGGCCAGACCGTCAGCCCTCACCCGCCCGGGTCCCGCAAGCGGTCCCCGGTCGACCTCTCCCGGTCGCGGGAGAGGTGACACTACCATGTCCCTTCTCCCCCACGCGGGAGAAGGTGGCCGAAGGCCGGATGAGGGGGCAGTCGCGAGAGCGATTCACACCGCGCGGCGTGCACGCCGCAAATAGCAAATCACCGCCAGCACGGCAGCGAGGGGCGCCGCCAACGACATGGGCTCCGGAACCGCATTGACGGCCGCTCGGGGTCCCTGCTCGAATCCGCCGTCCTGCAAAGCCAGCACGAGGTCGCCGGTGTCGAATTCCGAGTCGCCGTTCCAGTCGCCCGTCGACCAGCGAGAGTTTTCCGGCACGCCATCTTCGTACTCGCCCGCTTGAAACACCTGGATCAGGTCCGTGCTATTGAATTCACCGTCGACATTGGCATCTCCGAACCAGGTATTCCCCAGTTCCTTGACCCATCGACTTAGGTCCCCGTCGTCGATGCGGTCATCGACATTGACATCGAACATTTCGCCGGCGGAATAGCTGTTGCTGCGGTGCTTCCCTTGAATCTTGGCGATCAAGGCTTCGACATCCGCCGCATCCAGAAAACCGCCAGCATCGAAGTCTCCGACGGGTGATTTGTCGAAAAGCAAGCCTGCCCCGACTGGATCATAGCCTTCAGGAAACACCGTCCATTGGTTGTAGACCGTACGATCGTCGACGATGGCGCTGGGGAGATCTTTGCCTTGCAAGGTCGCATTCTTCAGATTCGCGCCGGTCAAATTGGTTCCGATCGTCGGCGCGATCACCGCTCCTCTCAAATCGGAGTCGCTGAAATTGACATTGGTCAGCGTCGAGAGAAAGAAATCCGCATTGGTCAGATTCTGCTCGCTCAAATCCCAATTGCGAAGCGAATTCGCCTGGAGCCGAATCCCCTGTAGATTTCGCTGCTTGTAGCTGGCAGTTGAGTAGAGTTGATCTTTCGAAAATCCGCGCGACGTGGTCGCCTCGAAGCTGGCGTTCGTAACCACGGAGTTGGCCAGATCGGCACCTGACAAGACCGCGTTTGAAAAACTGGCACCCGTCAGATCCTGTGCCTGAAAACTCCACTCGGACAAATCGTTTCCTCGGAGCGAGACCTGCTTGAGATCCTTTTCCCGGTAGCTGGCCGTGGAATAGAGCTGCTCCTTAGTCAGACCATTCGACGTGGTCAGTGCCAAGTCTGCGCCGGTTACGTTCGCGCCGGCGAAGTTGGCGTCGGTCACGGTGGCGAAGACGATCGAGGCGCCCGCGAGATCCTGGCCTGCGAAATCCCAATTCGTCAAGTTGATTCCATTGAGCACGATGCCCTTTAAGTTCTTGCCTCGATAGCTGCGTGTCGAGTAGAGTTGTTCCGCGGTCAGGCCGGTATATCCGAGGTCCGCGCCGGCGACCTTCGCACCCGCCAGATCGGCGTTATTCAGCGAAGAATAGCCCAGGCGTGCATCCGAAAGATCTTGGTCGGAAAAGTCCCATCCGACAAGACGGTTGGAGCCGAAGGCCACGCCATTCAATCGCTTGGATTGATAACTGGCGGTGGAATACAACTGCTCCTTTGTCATGCCTGTCCCGAGCGCCGCGCCCAAAATCGAGGCGCCTGAAAAATCGGCGCCTGACACGTTCGCGCGGGCGAAATTGGCCTCCGTCAGATCTTGGTCGCTGAAATCCCAGGCCGTCAGATCATTGTCGCTCAACACGACTCGGCGGAGGTCTCCTCTCTGGTAGCTGGCGGTGGAATACAGCTGTTGCTTCGTGAATCCCTTCGCCGTCACACCCGACAGATCGGCGCCCTCGATGATGGCCTGGTCCAGCCGGGCGCCCGCTAACCTCGAACGAAAAAAACTGGCGTCCGTCAAATCCTGCGCGACGAAGCTCCAATTGGTAAGGTCGTTCTCCCAAAGCTTGATGCCCCGCAGGTCCTTCGCCTGAAAACTGGCCGTGGAATAGAACTGCGCACTCGTCATCCCAAGATTCGTCGTGCCGCGAAAATCAGCCTGGTCGACCCGGGCTCCGCTGAAGCTCGCGCCCGCGAGTTCCGAAAACTGAAGCGAAACCTCGGTCAGGTTGGAATTGCTCAAGTCCGCGTTCGTGAGCGTCGAGGCCGCGAGACTGCCGCCGGTGAGATCCTGATCGCTCAAATTCCAGCCCGTCAAATCGATATCCACCAAGCCGACGCCCCGAATGTCCTTGTCGCGGAAGTTGGCCGTCGAGTAGAGTTGCGCGCTGGAAAAGTTTCTCGTCGATCCCAGATTCGCTCCCGATACGATCGCTCCGGTCAGATCGGCGTTCTGCAAGTTCGCCCGGTAAAGAGTCGCCTTCGTCAGATTGGTATTCGCGAGATTCGCATTCGTGAGGTTCTTTGCCCCGAGGATCGCGAACTCCAGATCGAGTCCCTCTAAGTCGACACCGGACGTCGGGCGGATGCCAAGCGTTCCCGGGATCGGTTGATTGCTTGTTTGACGATAAATCTGTGCATCGCAAATGCAACAGGATGCGCTGACAGCGAGCGCCGCAAGAACAAGGTGACGATATTGCATCGCGATCCCAACACTAGCTTGACTAGAAAGGAAGCTTCAGCCGCGGTCGGCGAGCGCCGTCTCGTCGGTGAGGTGCCAGCGGTCGAGCAGAAACGCTCGGGGAGTGAAGCCGCCGGATTGACAATCCGTCGCACCTTTGCAATCAGCAGTTAGTCTATCCAGCTGGATCTCGAACGCAATCGAAAATCGCCCGTTTTCGTGCGTTGGAATCAAAGCCTTAACATTCTCGATCGCGGCTTTTTGTTGCGAATCTTCCAAGCGACGTGGGCAAGCCAGTCCCAATGAACGATGTCGCGGCTGCCAAAAGCGGCAGCCGGGCACGAGATCCACCGTACTGCTCGTGCACACTTACCCACCGAGCGCTAGGCAACTGAAACGTTGCCCGAGAGGCATCGCGGCCGCCGGGTCCAGTTCGCCATCCCGTCCCGCGGATACCCGAAGCGCGCACCAGCCGATCCATCGAATTCGGGGGAGTTGGATTGGACACTTGGAACCCTCGCCGGCCGCGGTCAACGAATCGTGAACCTCGGCGAGGGATCGCTCCAGGTCTCGATCGTCCGACAGAAAAAGCCCGGATCGACAAACAGCCGATCCGGGCTTGAGTCTGGATTCGTGGAATCACACCACCGTTTCATTGAGTTCGTCACGCGATCCCCATGGCCGCGGCCGAACCGCTCAACTAGGCCGGACTAACGGACGTGGCACACGGGCCTTTCTTACCCTGTCCCACCTGATAGTCGACAGTCTGGCCTTCCCAGAGGCTATCGAAGGCTCCGCCTTTGACCTCGGAATTGTGGAAGAAAAGTTCCTCCCGGTCTCCCTTAATGAAGCCGAAACCGCGGTCGGATACTAATTTCTTGATCGTACCTTGTGGCATTGCTGCCCTCCTCAAACAAAAGTCGTGGGCCGACCCGGTGCGTTGTCAGCGACACCGTGATCAAGCCGAATCATAACAGAGCAGCCATTATCGAAACCGAGCCGGGCACTTACAGGAGGAAAATCACGCCACGCAGAGTGCGTCGTGCTGAGAGAACAACCAGAAAGCGTCTGTATCTGCATCTTATATCTGCTCGTCACGAGCCGTCGTGACAGGTCGAGTATAGGCGAATTCCCACCTCGACGCAATGTCAGCCAGGCCTGATTCGTCTCAATGGGTGCCGTGGGGACGGACGGACGTTCTCGCGATCCGGACGCCGGCTGGGTTTCACGTTGCGATTTCGGTATCCTCCGAGAATCCCGAGTGGTCGTGGCCGGCCTTCGGGGGCCTGCAGGTCGTCGAGGTTGACCCACGGGCAACATGGCGGGACGCCACGCCACACGGCCATTCGTCACAGGCACTTACAAGGCAGGGACCGGAATGTCGGCAGAACCCTTAATCGCCATTTTCATCGATTTCGAGAACCTCGCGATTGGCGTTCGAGGGATGAAGTCGGGGGCCTTCGAAATCCGTCTGGTCCTCAAAAGACTGCTGGAAAAGGGTCGAATCGTTTACAAGCGGGCCTACTGCGACTGGCGGAACTACGGCGAGGCCGTCCGTGAGTTCCATGCCCAGGGAATCGAGCTGATCGATATTCCGCAAAGCAAAATGAGCGGCAAGAACAGCGCCGATATTCACATGGTCGTCGATGCGCTCGACCTTTGCTACTCCAAGGACCATATCGACGTTTTCGCGCTGATTTCCGGCGATAGTGACTTCTCACCGCTCGTCTCGAAATTGAAGGAAAATAACAAGCGTGTGATCGGCTGCGGCGTCAAGAGCTCAACCTCCGACCTCTTGATTGCCAGTTGCGACGAGTTCATCTACTACGATGACTTGGTGCGGGCGGCCAAGGGAAGTCGGCGGAGCCCCAAGAAAGGCAAGTCGGCCGACGACAAGAAACAGGAGGCGGCCGAGCAACTGCTGGAGGTCCTGCAGGCACTTGAGCAGGACTACGCACCCGTCTGGGGCTCGGCGCTGAAACAGGCGATCAGACGTGTCTACCCGGGCTTCAACGAGGCCTACTATGGGTACACCAACTTCTCCGAGCTGCTGCAGGATATCGCGAATCAGGGGCGGGTCGAGTTGGAATATGACACCAGCCGCGGGAACTATCAGATCCGCCGCAAGCAATCTTGACGCGGCCTTTCGATCCGGGCATGTCACCACGGAACTTGACGCAAAGCGAATCCCTCTCGGAGGGGATTGGCTTGCGGGACTGGCCGACGCGGCGGCGCGGCGGCGGGATCTTCCTCCCGATTCGATCCCCCACAAGAATGTGACCTGAGCCAGCTCGAGACTGGTGTACATGAACCGGATTTTCCCGTATGATCTTGGGGTTCCGGTTGTTGAAGGTGAAGCGAGGCTCGGCCTCCGATTCGAAGAGATTCGGCGAGCCGTCTTTGGTTTGCCCGACGCACCGAACGAGTTGACAGCGTTCAGCTCGGTTTTGACCCGGCCCGGATTTGCGATCTGGGGCCATGATTTCTTCGGGCCAGGAGTTCTACGGTGGGAAAGAAGCTGTATTGCGGAAATTTGAGTTACGGCGTCTCTAGCGCGGATCTGGAGGAGCTATTCTCGCAATTCGGTACGGTGCAGAGTGTTCAGGTGATTTCGGACCGCGATACGGGTCGAAGCAAGGGCTTTGGCTTCGTCGAGATGTCCAGCGATGCCGAGGCACAGGCTGCGATCAACGGTTTGAATGATCGCGAGCACGATGGTCGACCGTTGGTGGTGAATGAGGCCAAGCCCCGCGAGAATCGTGGCGGCGGCGGTGGGGGAGGATACGGCGGTGGCCGAGGCGGAGGTGGGGGTCGCGATCGCCGCTACTAAGGAAGTCGCTGCTCGCCAAAGATGGTGATCCACCGACCGTGAATCACCGGCTGCGATGCAGATGCGATTGTCATCGGGCCGGAATTGTCCGGCCCTGTCCGCAGGGCCGGTTCCAAGAGCCGCTTTCAACGAGCGGCTTTTTCACAGGCTCGCCCGCTCCCTTGCGATCGGGCGAGCTCGTGTGTCTCGGGGGCGGATTGACGCGCGATGCACCTGCGATCGGCACACCTGCGATCGGCACACCTGCGATCGGCACACCTGCGATCGGCCGGAGCACTCATGATCGCCGGGGCACCGTCGGTGGGCCGGGCGTCGTGAACGTAGTCCAGGCCAGCTGGTCTATTCCGGCTCCGATCGCTGCTCGGTCGAGCGGCTTGTCGTCGGCCGCACGGAATTGTTTGGCACATCGTGAAGTCGTCGTCCGTCACGTCGACGCCATGTCACCCTTCGCACGATACTGCTCGGGATCATGGAAGGGGCTGGGCACTGCACTCGGGAGGAAAATATGCTGACTGTCGGAGAGCAACGCGTTTTAAACACCTTTCGCAAATTTCTCATGACTCCGGGCCGGATGCTTTGTTTTTACGGCCCCAATCTGAAGCAGAATCGAGCCGCTTTGCAGCAGCTGAC
Organism: uncultured Planctomycetales bacterium; assembly: GCA_963826795.1. Lineage (GTDB taxonomy): Bacteria > Planctomycetota > Planctomycetia > Pirellulales > Pirellulaceae > CAWGYT01. The sequence goes on from CAWGYT010000008.1 coordinate 58,805, forward strand.
GGACAAGGATTTCTTGGTTCGGGAGCAGTTCGAGGGTGGTTACTCGCTGACCAAAGCGGGGTTCACGGCGATGAATACCGCGCTGAGTACAAGCAAGTAGGCTGATTACGAGCAAGTAGGGACGCGCGATTGCGTCGCGCCACCTTCGGCGCGTCGCTCCCTGTGGCCGCTGGCTGAGGGATTTTGAGCCTGATCGTCCACGTCCCTGCGCGGAAAAGCTTTGGGAGTCGAATCGCAACATGCAGCCGTTTGCCGACCGCTTGGCCGATGCAATTCGGCGTTGCCGGAACCCTGTTGTCGTAGGGCTCGATCCACGCTACGAGCAATTGCCGGCGCCGTTGCAGACGCAGACCGCGGCGCCGCTGGAACGAGCCGAGGCGTATCGTCGATTCTGTTGCGAAATCGTCGATGTCGTTGCTGGACGCGTGCCGGCGGTGAAGCTACAGATGGCCTTCTTTGAAGCCCTCGGTCCCCCGGGCATGAATGCGCTGGCCGCCTCGATCCAGCACGCGCGGAAGGCCGAACTGTTGGTCATTTTGGATGGCAAGCGCAACGACATTGGCTCGACGGCAGCCGCTTACGCGGAGGCGTATCTGGGCCTCGACAGTCCGTGGCAGGCGGATTGCCTGACGGTCAGCCCTTACCTGGGCGATGATGCGTTGGCTCCCTTCGTCGCGGCGGGGCACCGGCAAGGCGCCGGAATCTTTGTGCTCGTCAAAACCTCCAATCCGGGCGGGCGAATGTTCCAGGACTTGGTGGCCGGTGAACGACCTGTCTACCGGCACGTCGCGGGACTCGTCGAAGAGCTCGCGGCGGCGGACGTTGGAGCCTGCGGATATGGCGTGGTCGGCGCTGTCGTGGGTGCGACCTATCCCGAGCAGCTGGCAGAGCTGCGTCACGCAATGCCCCACACCTGGTTCCTGGTTCCCGGATATGGAGCTCAGGGAGGCGGCGCGGCGGATGTCGCTGCGGCGTTCGACGAGCAGGGTCTGGGGGCGGTGATTAACAACTCGAGGGCGATTATTTTCGCTCACGCGCGCCCCGAATTCGCGACGGAAGCGGCCCACTCATGGCAACGAGCGGTCGAACGAGCAACCGACGAGATGATCGAACAGCTCCGGAGTGAAACCCGAGTGGCCCGGCTGGCTTCCAATGCGGCCGAACCCGGAGTCTAGGTGGGAAGCTCGAAGCTCAAGCCGACGCGCGTTGATTGACTTCGCCGCCGACCCGAAGCAGCTCTACTCGTCGCCGGCTTTCAACCAGGGCGTCACGGTTGGCTCGTAGGGGCAGAGCTCGCCGGGTTGAAAATAGAGACGAATCTCGCGGTCGGCCGCTTCCGGGCCGTCGGAAGCATGGACGAGATTCATCTGACGACTGCTGCTGAAGTCGCCCCGGATCGTCCCAGCCACCGCTTTCAGTCCACTGGTCGCTCCCAGCAGCTCGCGGACAACGCCGATCGCCTCCAGGCCCTCAATGACCAGGGCGACCACGGGGGCCCCGGTGATGAACGCCTCCAGGCCTGGGTAGAAGGACTTCTGCACGTGTTCGGCGTAGTGTTGCTGGGCAAGTTCCGGGGTGACCTGCAACATCTTCATCGCGATGATATTGAGGCCCTTGTTTTCGAATCGGCAAATGATCTGGCCCATCAACCGACGTTGCACGCAGTCGGGTTTGAGCAGAACGAGCGTACGCTCCATGATGGATCTGGCTCCTCGGCCTCGAATCGGACAGGCTTGGGCGACCGTCGGTCGCGAAAGCGCCGGATTTTAGAGAATCCGCCTCATGGGCTCAAGGGACCCGCCGGCGCGGCCCATGAGCGTGCCCCGGGATCGCGGCCACGGGTCATCGCGAGCGGTGGGGCAGAGGCGACGTCGAGGGATGTTCGGCCCACCGAACTGGCGAATCCAGTTGGGGATACCGCGCCTGACGAGGACCGATCGCCGGGGATGCGTCACGGGCTGCCACGGGAGGCGGCGCCCAGGCACGAGCGGGAATCAGTGAGGCGCTGAACGGAGATGTTGGCGTCGCGGGGCGAGCGTTGGCACAGGATAAGCCCGCGTCACAAGCGCCGGCCTGCTCGCCGTTCGACCCGCAACCGCAGGACGAACAAGGGGTCATTAGTCCGAGTCGTTGGCAGAGGCAGCCATGGCCGTGCGTCGCCGCAGGCGGGCAGGGGCAGTTATGATATCCGTCGCCGAAGCCATATCCAGTCCAGCGGCCGGCCGTTTGATGCCATGTCCACTCGCCGTGGACCGGGCCGCAGGCGAGCATCGCCACGATGAGTATGAGTAAAAGTCCAATCCTGCCACAACGCATGTGGGTCCAACCTCCTTGCAAGTCATCCCTCTTGGCCGAGGGGCGGTGGAGTCTGAATCAGGAGGAGCGCGGGGGCCCCTGCGTGATCCGCCTGGTAACTGGAATCGGATCTCAGGCGGGAGGGACGCGACCCGGAAATCGCGGGTTGGAGTTGTGCCCGCACCGCCGCGGTGGTCGTGTAGCGATGCTGCCGATCAAAGTTGCCGCGCCCGCGTCAAAGTTTCGCTAACCCGACACGGCGCCGTGCCGCGTTGCCCGTCAGCGTGGGCTCGCCGTCGAGCCAACGAGCCGTGGTTGCCACGGGCGTCTCGGTCGGGTTACCCTGCCGCCGACTCAAGTTCGACAGCCGCGCCCACGACAACGGTGGTGTTTCGCGTGAGCGGGTAGCGTTCACGGACGGCATTGACGGCTTGCAAGTCCACTTTGGCGTAAGTGGCCAGCCGCTCCTGCACGGTTTGGTACGTGCCCCGTTGCAGCCAACCGTTGCCGACGGAGAACAGGCGATTGCTGGATCGCTCGCTCTGTCGGACCAGATGCGAGCAGATTTTATTGCGAGCCAATTCCAGTTCGTCGGCCGTCACGCCTTCTCGAGCGAGTCGTTCCTGGACGGCGTAGAGACGCTCGAGGTTTTCTTGGATCTCTTCCGGGCGCAGCACAGATAGGTCATGAAGATGCCAGTGCCCTGGAATTCGTAAGGGCCCATCCCGGCATATTCTGCCAAGCCGGTATCGACAAGTTCCCAGTAGAGGCGACTTCCCGAGTCGTCGCCCACGATCGTGGCCAGGATCCGGGCGGCGTGGCGGTCGGGATCATCGGCCGCGGGACCGCGTGTGATTTGCACGGCGTACTGCTGTGTCGCCATCTCCTTGGTGAAGAATTGGCGGCCTTCGTGGATGTCGGCCGGAGCGAGAACGCGGCGGCTCGGGACCGGTTCCCACCAGTCACAACGCTCGCGAACCGCGCTCACGAGGGCCTCGAAATCGACGCGTCCGCTGGCCACGAGCTTCAGATTACCGGGGCTGTAACGCCGGTTGAAATACGTCCGCATCGCGTCCGAGGTTAACTGACTAACGCTTGCCGTGGTTCCCAAAATGCTATTGCCCAACGGATGGTCTTGGAAGAACGCCGCCATGCATTTTTCGTGAGCTCCGAAGGGTGGCTGATCCTCGTACTTGAGAATCTCTTCCAGGATGACCTGTTTTTCCGTGTCGAAATCGTCTTGACGGAGTGAGGGGCGCATGATGTCCGCCAGCAGATCGAGGGCCTCGGTCTGGTATTCCGGGAGGACGGTGGCGTAATAGACGGTATGCTCTTCACTGGTGTACGCGTTCGAATGGGAACCGAGCTCATCCAGTTCACGATTTACGTCGTCGGCCGTGCGGCGCGGCGTGCCTTTGAAGACCATGTGCTCCAGAAAATGACTGACGCCCGAGAGCTCAGGCAACTCGTCGCGCGACCCGGTGTCGACGAAGAATCCCAGCGCCGTGGCGTAGGCGCGCGGATTGCATTCGGCGACGATCTCCAACCCGTTGGGCAGGACGAATTCACGAAATTCCACCAGCAACCTCCAATTCTTTTTCGCCCAGCGTCACGACCGAGAAATCGCAGGGTGGGTTCCGAGTGAGATACGCGTTGATCGATTCGCACGTCAATTGGTCAATTCGCCGACTGACTTCGTCCATTGTCAGGACGCGTCCCAAGTGGTACCAATCGCTCGCCATCGAATGGCTTCTTGAGGAACTCGATTCCTGTTGCATGATCAACGCGCTTTTGATTCTGGCCTTGAGTCGCTGGAGTTCACTGGGAGCCACACCTTCTACCACGCCGCGTAGTTGGGCGAGCAGGACGTCGAGCGTTTCCTGGGCGCGATCGGTGCTGGTCCCCGCATAGCAGAGCACGCTGCCGCGGTCTCGCAAGGAGTGGCAGGACGCGTAGACCGTGTAGCATAAGCCGCGCTTCTCGCGAATCTCGGTAAACAGGCGTGAGCTCATGCCGTCACTCAGGATCCCGACAGCGCCGCGGGCCTGGAAGTAGTCCGGATGCGCATACGGGACGCTCGCATAAGCCACTCCGACCTGCGTTTGGCTGGAATCAAACGGGATGAACTCGTAGCCCCCCGGAGCCGGTGTGACCGCGAGTTCGGGCAGAGGTTGGGAGCTCCAATCAGCAAAACGTTCGGCGACCTCGTCCCGCAGGCGTGGCCAGTCCAACTTGCCGGCAACGCTCAGGATCGTGCCCGTCGGTTGAAACGTGGCGGCCACCTGCTGCTGGATGTCCGCCAGCGAAATCTGCTCGACACACGCCTCCGTGCCCTGACTGGATCGTCCCCAGGGTTGACCGTACTGCCGGGCTCGAAGCCGGACCATCGTGCGATGCACGAGGTCGTCTTCGGCGGCCAGAATCTCTTGAAAACAAACCTGACGTGCCTCCTCGATCTGATCGGCTGGGAGGTGCGGGCGGCGTACCAAATCCGCGTAGATTGCCAAGGTGCGACCGAGGTTCTCAGACAGCATCGCCGCGCCGAAGCTCGTGTGAGCTCCCGCAACCGAGGCGCTGCGGTCGACTCCCAGCCGATCCAGATCCTCCACAAACTGCCGACTGGTTCGCGTGCCGCAACCACGTTGGACCATCTCGCAGGCGAAATTGGCCAAGCCCAGACGGTCCGGCGGATCGTAGGTGTACCCGGCAGGGCACTGGATCGTGAACGCGACGGATTCGAGCCAATCCATCGACTCGGCCAGCAGCACCATCCCGTTGTCGAATTGGTGAGAGTAGATCGCCTGCGTCACGTTGGATCCTGGTTTTCGGGTGAGACTGCCGAGGGGGCAGGCTGACGAGCCGCGGAGTGCAGGCCGCGTCGGTCGAGGCGGACAAGAGGAATCAATCGCCGTGGCATCCCCGGAGCGCAACCGCCTTCAGCCCCGCTTGCGATTAAGAATAGGCAACTTCCACTGCCTTGTATACGGTCTTCACCCGACGAAACCCGAGCTTCCGATAGAGCGTGACCGCGAGGGCGTTCTGGGCGGTCACCTCCAATCCCGCACGACCGAGCCCCGCCTCCCAAAAACCCTCCAGGGCCTTCATTAGCAAGCTGCTACCCAGGCCCAATCCGCGATGGTCCCGGGTGACCCCAAGGTTCTGAATTCCCCCGCAGTTGCGATTGTCCGCGATTCCTTGCACCGTGCCGACGTGCTGGAGGGGGCCGCTCGGATTCCCTTCGTGAACGACCAACCAGGTGGCCTGCGGGATGAATCCGGGTTTTTCCGAGATGTCCCCCATCAGTCGATGGCAGCCGGCTAAGTCCCCTAAGCAAGGAAAGACGTGGGCGTCAATCTCATCGCAAAAGCTACGGTACTTCGTGTCCGCATGGATCTCGACCAAATCGGGTCGCCAAGCCACGAAGCGATAACCGGGCGGGAGCGGCGGAGCGGGGAAAAGCCCGCGAAACAGTCTGATCTCCATCCGGTAGCGCTTAAAGTACGTCACGCCCATCGTGTCGATTCCCGAGAACCCGCGCCACGGTCCAGACCCGCCATCCAGTTGGTTTGCCCCCGCACCAACTCCCTGCACAGCCAGCCTCCCCCCAGCAAAGTAATTTATCCCGCAACCGGCAACCGGTCAACGATTCGTGATTCAAACACGACAACTTGAGCGTCCCGCCGGTCAGCGCCGGCGAACGTCGTTCAGCCAGTCGTGGCGGACTCAGGTCCCTTTGACGGCGACGGTTGAACTTCGTACAAAGCCAAGAGTGAGTCAAACGTCATCGATCGACAAGCGGCCCCTGCGAGGGGGAGCTGGGAACCGGGTCAGGCCTTAACCGGAGCAGCCCTAACTGGTGTACCTTTGTGCGGGGGTCGCTTGCAGGTCGATGAGCGCTCACGTCCGCCGCGCGGGTCGGAGTCGTTTACGTCTGCGGCACGCCCTCTGGCAACCGCGTTCTGATTGGCATACCGCGTTCTGATTGGCATACCGCGTACGGGTTGGCATCGTATTCTGGTTGGCATCGTACTCTGGTTGGCATATCGGGCGCGTGTGTTGTGGTGTCGTCTGGCAGGCCATTATTCCCGCCCCAATCTTGCACGGTGACCAGGTCGGGCGGCGGCTGGTTCTTGCCCGTTGGAGAAGGACGTCGGCGAAAAAGAGGAAGGCCATGTTGGAATCCGGCGCGAAATCGGGAGGCGACGCACGAACGACGGAGTACGTCGTGGTCGCGCGGCGGTACCGGCCGCAGAGTTTTGCCGACCTGGTTGGACAAGCAACGGTCTCGCAGGCACTCTGTAATGCAATCACGACCGATCGGGTCGGACATGCGTATCTGTTCACCGGCGCCCGCGGGGTGGGCAAAACTTCCACGGCTCGAATTCTTGCCAAATCGTTGAATTGTGAGACGGGCCCCACGACGACGCCCTGCGGCGAATGCGATATTTGCCAGCAGATTGCCAATGGCGATGACGTGGACGTGCTGGAGATCGATGGGGCGAGCAACCGAGGAATCGACGAGATCCGCCAGTTGCGGTCGAACGTCGGAATTCGGCCCAGCCGGGCGCGATTCAAGGTCTACATCATCGATGAAGTCCACATGCTTACGAAGGAGGCCTTCAACGCACTCTTAAAGACGCTCGAGGAGCCACCGGACCACGTCAAGTTCGTGTTCTGCACGACCGAGCCAGGCAAGATACCGGTGACGGTGCTTTCACGCTGCCAGCGCTTCGACTTTGCTCCAGTGATGACCGCGGAAATTGTACAGCGACTGCAGTTCATTGTTGAGCATGAGGGTGCGCAGGCCGAGCCAGAAGCGCTGGAATTGCTTGCACGGAGGGCTGCCGGCTCGATGCGCGACAGCCAGTCGCTGCTCGAGCAACTGCTCTCGTTCGTCAATGAGCCAATCACGGTCGACCACGTCCATGCGATGCTCGGCACGGCTCGGGACGAGCGTCTGCAAGGGATTCTGCACGCCGTCAACGCTGCGCGATGCGGCGGGGGCCCTCGCCTCCTTGAATGAGGCGTTGCTCGAGGGCGTTGATGTCGGGCAGCTGGCCGAACAGCTGGTCGGCTGCCTCCGCGATCTGATGGCGGTCCAAGTCGGCGGCGGCGGCGAATTGCTGCTCTACCACGCACCCAGTCAGCTTGAGGAGCTGCGTGAGGCAGGAAGTTCATGGGGACTGGAGACCCTCATGGCATCCGTGCAGATCCTGGATCAGGCCGTCACGCGCATGCGGCAGAGCATCCACGGCCGGATCCTGATGGAATTGGCCCTGGTGCGCATCGCTCACCTTGAGAACCTGGATCTCCTGGCGGGCCTGATTCAGCAACTCGGACAGATCGAGGCGAAGGGCGGGAGCTTGCCGATTCGCGTCGCCGTATCCGATTTGCCGAGCCCTCCGCCGGCGAAAAAAAAAATGAGCGGCGTTGAGGCCGCCCCGGAGAGTGGCCAGACGCAAGCCGGCCCAGGTCACGAATCCGCCTCGGACGTCGATCCGACCCGAGCCAGCGCGGAAGCCCGCCACGGGCCGTTGACCGAGGCAGAAGCTCGGCGATTATGGCTCGGTGCACTCGAACAACTGAACGACCTGACAGCGGATCATGCAGGAATGGCGGAGGCCGTTGCAAGTTCTGGGCCAAATCGGCTGGTCGTGCGATTTCAGCAGGTGTATACTTCGAGCAAGACGTTTTGCGAGCGACCCGAGCGACGTCAGGCCCTCGAAGCCGCGTTGTCGCAGTTCGCGGGGCGATCGCTGCGGTTGGAATTTGAACTGCTGCGTGGCGACCCGCCGCACGAACTGCCGGCCCCGCCCAAAATTTCCCGGCAGCAGCAGCGCCAGCAAGTCGCCCGGCACCCGCTTGTCGAGCGGGCGGTCGAGCTGTTTGGGGCGGAAGTCATGAATGTGGAGGTCGTCCGAACAGGCGAAAGGGCTCCCCAGTCGGGTCCGCGGGGAAGTAGCCGTTAGGGTCGGCTCGGGACATCGCCGGTGAGGACGAAAGCCGGTCAGGAAGAAACAAGGAGTTGAAACGTGCTCAAAGGGCTTTCCAATTTCGGGAATCTGATACGCAAGGCCCAGGAAATGGGCGGGCGCCTCCAGGAAATCAGCGCCCAACTGAAATCTCGCCGCGTGACGGGCAGCTCCGGTGGGGGGATGGTGCAGGTCGAGGCCAATGGGCTGGGAGAAGTCCTGCGTGTTACGATTGATCCGCAGCTGATCGAGCGGCAGGAACGCGACATGATTGAGGACCTGATTCCGGCCGCCGTGAATCAGGCCGCTCGCAATGCCCGGGAACTGCACGCCGAGATTGTCAAATCGATGACCGATGGACTGGAGCTTCCCGGTCTGGAGGATGCGCTGGCCAAGTTCACCAACCTCGGCGACCTGGGAAACTGAAGGCAGCCGCATGTCAAGGTTTGTGCAATGGCCCATTTGACCGAATCCGTGACCACTCTGATCGATGAGTTTGCCAAACTTCCTGGCATCGGTCGCAAATCGGCGGAACGGCTGGCCTACCATATCCTCCGAATCTCGGCCGACGAGGCACTGGAACTGGCCGGGGCCATCCAGCGCGTCAAGCAGAACGTGCGCTATTGCAAGACATGTTTTCACTTGGCCGAAGACGAGTTGTGCGATCTGTGCCAGGACCCCAGCCGAGATCCGACCCTGGTATGCGTGGTCGAGCAGCCGCGTGATCTGATCCAGCTGGAGTCGTCCGGCGCCTATCGCGGACTCTATCACGTCCTCTTGGGCCGTATCGCTCCGCTGGAAGGGATTGGACCTGAGCAGCTCACGATCGAGGAATTGGTCGAGCGAGTTCGGGTGGGGTCGTTTCGCGAGGTCATCATGGCGACCAACCCGACGGTCGAAGGGGACGGAACCGCGTTATATATCTCGAATCGCCTCGCCGAGTTCCCGGTCGAGCTGACACGATTGGCGCGCGGATCACGTCCGGAAGCGTCTTGGAATTTACCAACAAGGAGATTCTGGGGGACGCCCTGGCGGGGCGGCAGAAATTGTGACGACGTGCCCTGCGGTGCCCGGCCGGCAACGGGACCAACCGGGCGTAGATTTGTTGGATGTTGGCGGTCTTGAGTTGATTCTCCTTCTTGTTGTATCGGTCAGGTCATTATGCGGCTGTCCTTTGGACTTGAGCAAAAGCTTGTTCAGAAGCAAATCCTTGCACCTCGCATGATCCAATCCATGGAGATCCTGCAATTGCCCGTGCTGGCGCTGCAGGAGCGGATCGAGCAGGAGATGAACGAGAATCCAATGCTGGAGACGCAGGAATCGGATCCCGACGTCCCCGACGAAGTCGCCGAGCGGGACAATCCGGACGCGCCGTCGGAAAATGAGAAGGAACTGGTTGTCGACGATACGAAGGACAACCAGGACGACTTCGAACGCCTGATGGAGATGGACCAAGAGTTTCCGGACGCATTCGACGACGGTCCCCGCCGCTCGGTCAACCGCATGGAGGAAATCGCCAGCCGCAAGCATGACGCCATGGCGAACATCGCGGCGCGAGCCGAAACGTTGCAGCATTACCTGGAAATGCAACTGGGAGAAATGGAATTGGACGACGCCCTCCACGAAATGGCGGAGCGCCTCGTCACAAGCCTCGACTCGAATGGATATCTGGCGACCGGCCTGGAAGACTTGCTTCCCCCGGATGCGACGGAAGCATCCTACGCCCTCGCACGGAAGGCCCTGGAAGTCGTGCAGTCGTTGGACCCGCCGGGCGTCGGTGCCCGCGACTTGAGGGAATGCTTGTTGCTGCAACTGCGTCCCGAGGATCCCTATTACGATGAGGTCAAGACGCTTGTTTCGGGTCACCTGGAGGATCTGCGAGACAATCGCTTGCCGTCCATTCAACGGAAAACCGGTTACAGCATCGCCCGGATCCAGGCTGCCTGGGACCAGCTGCGGAAACTGAATCCGAAACCCGGTGCTGATTTCACCGCCACCATCGCGCCCACTGTCACGCCGGACATTTTCCTGGATCCGCTGGACGACGGCACCTACAAGGTCCTGGTCGAGGAAGGACGGGTCCCCAACCTGCGAATCAGCAATTACTACCGCAAACGTTTGATTAGCGGCGAGGCGACGGAAGAAGAGCGGGAATTCATCAAGCGCAAGATCAACGCGGCTCAGTGGTTGATCGAGTCAATCGAGCAGCGACGAAGCACATTGACCCGCGTCGCCCAGGCCATTGTCGACCACCAGTCCCGGTTCATCGAAGAGGGACCTGAATCGATTGAGCCCCTGAAGATGCAGCAAATCGCGGACAAGGTCGGCGTCCATGTCACGACGGTCAGTCGAGCGGTGGATGATAAGTGGATTCAAACGCCGCGAGGAATTTACCCCCTGAAGCGATTCTTCGTCGGCGGAACCAAAAGCGACGATGGCGAAGAAGTGGCGTGGGATGCGATCCGAATTAAGCTCCAGGAAGTTGTCGACCACGAGGACAAGACCAAGCCCTACAGCGATGACGAACTGGTGCGTCAGCTGAAGAAGCACGGGTTGAACGTCGCCCGGCGGACGATCACCAAATATCGCCGAAAAATGGCCATTCCCAGTTCGCGGCAACGCCGTGATTGGACGCAAATCGCCGACGTGAAGTCTTCTGAAGGTGACGCCATCGTCCGCGAGTCGTCCGCGAATTGAGCCGTTGGGCTCAAGGGCATTTTCCTGACTTCTCGCATCTTCCACGCCCGCACCCCGGCCGCCACGTCGCCGGCGAAGGTCGGCGTCGACGCCGCGTGTCTTGAGCGGCGCGGAAATCGCCGGCGAACCCTGACTTCTGACCAGATAAGTTGGGGGCCTTGGGTTGAGGTTGCCGATATGAAACTGCGATCACGTTCAATGGTCGAGCGCCCGTCGGGGGCGACTCGACGAATTAGCGGTTCATGCGGGGGCAGACAACCATGGCCGAGAGGCAACCGCACTTTCTTCTGTTTTCGGGCGCGGACCCGAGCGACGGGCGATGGCACTTTGTGCTGGAAACCGTCGAGGGACGCACGGTTCTAAAGGTGTCGGATACCGAGGCGGGAATTCGAGGCGAGCGACTTGAGTTGCTCAGCCGTCGTCCGCGGCCTGGAGGCACTCGATCAGCCGTCGCGTGTGACGCTCGTGACCGCCAGCCGTCGCGTGGCGCACGGCTTCCGGTTTGGCCTGGACGAGTGGCGAAATCGCCGCTGGCGTTGGGAGCGCGACGGTCGATGGGTGCCGATCAAGAATCGGGATCTATGGCAGCGCGTGGATCGAGCGTTGCAATTTCATCGAGTGAAATGCCGGACGTGGCGAATTGACCCGGCTCACCACTCGGGGACGGCGTTCGGGGGCCCCCCGCCCGTCGCGACGCGGTTGGCCTCCACACGGACTCCCGTCGTTCGACACCCCGAAAGGGAAACTTTGGGTGAGCGATTAGCGGCTGCGATGCAGTCGCTGTTGCATTGGCCCGCTTCGCAGGGAAACTGGGCCGAAGCTTCTTAAGCGAGCTTGCCGGTCGCAGAGGATGGGGGCTTTAGCGCAGGCTCTGCGACGATACAATGCGTTCGCCGTTTGGGGCGTTCCGCAGACGATAGTTCGACATGTCACAAACCGCAACTACGAACGAAGGAACGAGGAGAATCTCGTGCGCACAAGTGTTAAATTGGAGGGTGTGGGTGCTTTGATTGAGGGCCGCCATGAGAACCCCTTTGAGCTCTTAGGGCCCCACGAAGTTGAATGCGACGGTGGCAAGGCCCTGGCAGTGCGGGCGTTTTTTCCGCAGTCAAGCCAGGTCTGGCTGGCCCACGAAGGACACTTGACGGACCGCCAGTTGATGCGGCGAATCCATCCATCCGGACTCTACGAAGCGATTTGCCCTTGGCCCGGGCACGAAGGATCGGCTCGCTACAAGTTGCATGTCGAAGACATCACAGGAAAGCAGATCACCATGCACGATCCCTACGCATTCCCGCCCCTGCTGACCGATTTCGATCTGCACCTGCTGGGTGAGGGGCGTCACTGGCAATCCTACGAACGACTGGGAGCTCATCTGCGGACGATTGACGGCGTTAAGGGCGTGAACTTTGCCGTTTGGGCACCGAATGCCACGCGGCGTCAGCGTGGTCGGCGACTTCAATGAGTGGGACGGTCGCCGCCACCCGATGCGCAAGCACATTCCCAGCGGGATTTGGGAACTGTTCATTCCCGGGCATCGACCGTCGGCGAGCAATACAAGTTCCGCGTCAACCAGCACGGGCACACGGTCGACAAGAGCGATCCCTACGGTTTCGCGGCCGAAGTGCCACCCAAGACGGCCTCGATCGTCACGGATCTGGACGACTATCAGTGGACGCGATCGAGAATGGATGGAGCGGCGGCGCGCGACGAATCCGCTCGAAGAGCCGATCGTCGTCTACGAGGTCCATCTGGGCAGCTGGCGCGCGCTCGCACCGATTCGCCGCATGGCTGGCTGAACTATCGCGAGTTGGCACATCAGCTGGTCGAGTACTGCCACGAGATGGGCTACACGCATCTCGAGCTGTTGCCCGTCAGCGAGCATCCCTTTACCGGAAGTTGGGGTTACCAGACGGTCGGCTATTTCGCGGCGACCAGTCGCTACGGCACGCCGCAAGACTTCATGTACTTCGTGGATCACTGCCATCAGAACGGGATCGGCGTGATCTCGATTGGGTGCCGGCCCACTTCCCCCGGGACGACCACGGGCTGCGACGTTTCGACGGGACGGCGCTGTACGAACATGCCGATCCGCGCCAGGGCGAGCATCCGGATTGGGGCACGTTGATCTTCAACTACGGCCGCAACGAGGTCCGCAACTTCCTGATCTCCAACGCCCTGTTCTGGCTCGACAAGTACCACATCGACGGCCTGCGCGTCGACGCGGTCGCGTCGATGCTGTACCTGGACTACAGCCGCGAGGACGGCGATTGGATTCCGAACGAATACGGCGGCCGGGAGAATCTGGAAGCGATCTCGCTGCTGAAGGAATTCAACGAGCAGGTCCACTGCAGTACCCGGGCGTCTTGACGATCGCCGAAGAATCGACCGCCTGGGGCGGCGTGTCGCGGCCGACCTACATCGGCGGTCTCGGGTTCTCAGCTCAAGTGGAACATGGGCTGGATGAACGACACGCTGCGCTACATGCGACACGAGCCGATCCATCGCCAGTATCACCACGACGAGCTGACCTTCAGCATGATTTACGCCTTTACCGAGAACTTCTCCTGCCGCTGTCGCACGACGAGGTGGTGCACGGCAAGGGATCGCTGCTGGATCAGATGCCGGGCGACCTGTGGCAGAAGTTCGCCAACCTGCGCCTGCTGTACAGCTACATGTGGACGCATCCCGGCAAGAAGCTGCTGTTCATGGGCAGCGAGTTCGGCCAGTGGAACGAATGGAACTGCGACGAGAGCCTGCAGTGGGACTTGCTGCAATGGGACTCGCACCAGGGCATTCAAAATCTGATCGCGCGATCTGAATCGGCATCTATCGCCGCGAGCCGGCGCTGTATGAGCTCGATTTCGATGCCGGACGGATTCGAATGGATCGATTGCCAGAGTGCCGACGACAGCGTGCTTGGCGTACATCCGCAAGGCGAAGGATCCCGAACGACATGTTGTTGGTCTGCTGCAACTTCACGCCCGTCGTCCGGGATCGGCATCGAGTCGGCGTACCGCACGAGATGTGGTATCGCGAGATCTTCAACAGCGATTCGGAGCACTACGACGGCAGCAACGTCGGCAACTTCCCCGGGATTGGCGCCGAACCAATCGAGTGGCATGGTCGGCCGTGGTCCATCGAGATCCGGCTTCCGCCCTTGGGTGTCGCCGTCTTCAAACCGGAACGCTGACCCCTTGTTCCCGGTAGACCTTGTCCCCGGTAGACCTTGTCCCCGGTAGCTGGCCCCGGTAGCCTTGTCCGCATCGTCGCCCCACCGTGGCTCCGCTGCTGCACGATTAGCGATTGCGCGTGTCAGGCAGCGGGTCACGCTTCCAAGTGACGCCCAACTGCTTTTCCAGCGATTGATACCACTCTTGCAACCGAAGCTGGTTGTCACGCTGGGCCAACATCATCGTCTCATTGGACGGTCCGCTGCGGAAGAACGCCTCACGCAGCTGGTTGTCATCCGAGTCGACGGACACAAGATAAACGGCATAGGCGGTGTCGTGCGGCTTGTCGACGGCGACGCCGGTTTGGCCGGTGTCGAGTCCAAAGACAACGCGCATGAAGTCGTCGCCGGGGAATTGAATTCCCGGAATGCGACTGACTTGGGGAGGCAGGTAGGGAAGCCCGGCGCTGGTCATCCAGGTGACGGAACCGGGAGCGATGACCTTGCGGTTAGGATCGGAGCGAAAGGCGTCGGATGGACGCTGACCCGATACGCGCAGACGTTCGGCGGCCTGCTGGGCGTCCTGCTTGGCCAGCTCGATGGCCTGCCGCAACTTGATCGCCCGCACGACCTCGTCTCTCGCTTCGTCCAGCGTCGGGACCCGCTCGGCTTCTTCGTCCGTCTTCCAGTAGATGTACTCCGTGTCGACCGCTTGTCCTCGAATCTCACGAACCTCGTATAAGCCCAAGCTGTCGGAAAATGCCAACTGAGCGAAGGGCGCGAAGTTCATATCGAAGGCCCGGCTGATTTCGTACAGCGGCTCGCCGGTCACCACATCGGTGTCCTGCAACTGGAGGGCGTTGACCAGCGGAATACTGCCCAGGGTCAGCCCTTTTTCTTCGGCGACCGTGCGGAGATCGGGCGGGCCAGGCTGGTCCGTCTTGCTTCGATCCGGCGAAACGTTCCAGGCGATGTAAGTTCCGTAGTAGCCCCGCATCGTGCCCCGCACGGAGTTGACCGATTCATCCATCCGTTTGCGCACTTCGGGCGAGGCCAATCGCGTCCGAATGTCGTCGGCGACTTCCTCCAAGGGCTTGAACTCCGGACGCTGCGGCACCACGTTGCCGGGAGCGTCGGGTAGATCTCCCAGCGGATCGCCCGATTCAGGCGTCCCCAGTTGGCCATCTCCCGCTGCCGGCACATCGACGTCCGCCGACTCAGCGCCCGTTGCCGGCTCATCGGCCGTTGCCGGCTCATCGGCCGTTGCGGGGGCATCGGCCGTTGCGGGGACATCGGCCGTCGCGGCGTTGTCGGCCGCGGCGGGTTCCGTTTCATCCACTTCCGCGGCGGGATCGGGAGCCGAATTGAGTTTGGGACCCGGTTCGTTCGGATCGTCCTGCAGCGGTTGCTCGGGCGGCAGGCCGTCTGGGGTCAGGTTCCCATTGGGGTCGGTCTCGGGCAGTTCCAAGGGGTCCGCGGGCGAATCGTCCAAGCCGGGTTCGTCGGTGGGTAAATCGGGCGTGGCCGCCGCGTCGGGATCCTCCAGCGGCAGCGCCGCGGAGTCGGCGGGGGATTCTGTGTCGGCGGGGGGCGAGAGGCCGGGCAGGTTGCTCAGGTCGGGCGAGTCGAACGAGGGCAAACTGATGTTGCGAAATTCCTCCCGATGTGACTCGTAGTATTCCAGGACCTGTTCGTCGGTAACTTGAGCGATCGCGTCAGGCAGAAAGTCGGCCAGATCCGCCTTGATGTATTGCACCGCGATTCGTTTCAGCCGTTTGAATCCCGGCTCGGGTTGATCCGGGAGAGGGTACCGATCGCGGTTCTCGTCGAAGACTTTCTGGATCTGATCGGCGGTGGGTTCTTCGACGCGGGCCAGGTAATCCTCGGCCTCGAAGGGAACTGCCTGAAAGGTGACGCGTCGATTGAGTCGTTGGTAATAGTCCCAGGCGGCGGCTGGGGTGGGCGGCAGCATCCCGCGCTGAAACAGTCCGACAAACCGCATCGCCAGCAGTTCACGGCGCATCGCGTCCATGAACTGGTTCTGGGCCATGCGGCCTTGCGACACATTCTGCAGGATTCGCGCGAAGTCTCCGGACTGCAGTGTGCCTTCGGTGTAGCTCTCTAAAAAGCTGATAATCGCGGCGTCGGTAACCTCGATCCCGAGATCACGGGCCTGCCGGGCCAGGATCGACGTCTGCACCAGATTCGACTCGTCGTCCGTGTCAGGGATCCCCAGCGAACGTTGCGGGGTTGCTCCCTTTTCGGCTGCCTCGAGGTTCGCCAATTGCATGAAGTTTCGCAAATGATAGCGGGCAAACTTTAAATTCTGCAGATCCGACTCCCGCAGGTCGCCTGAGGCCATTTCCACGACAACTTGATTCTGATTCACGCCGGCTTGACGCCCTACCGTCCGGCTGACGATTCCGCCGACCGTGAAGACAATGATCAGGGCGACGCCAAATACGGCAAGCAGAACTTTCTGATGCTTGCGAAAAACTGCCAGAGGATTGGCCATTTTCGATTCCTTGGATTACTTCGCGGTCGTTTAGCCGACCACCTGCCGACTTGACAAGTCCGCTCCGAGCGCATTATGCATGTGCCAGCCGAGGTCGTTGCGAACGGCCGTCCATCCTGCCGTCACGGCTTCGACTGAGGGATGAGTCGGCGGGATCGTCTCGTTAGGTGGCGGCAAGTCGCAACCACGATCGACGAGTGCTTGTTCGAACGGGGTTGGCAAACCTGCCTTGAGTGTACCTAAATCGTGTCTCAACGCCGCGCGTCTTCGCGCCGGTCGTTCCGCGAAAACGATCCCAGCCGACTTGACAGCCATCCTAGCGAAGGCGTAGGACCAAGAGAAGTGCGGTGGGTTTGTCCGGTTCCCTGGGGCGATTCGCCGACCTCGCAGGAAAGATCGACGATTGTAGGCAGAATCGACCTAAGTTCAATCCCAAAAGGCGGGTCGGATCCACTCGGGCGTCGAGATTCCGGGCGGTTTGCGGCTTGAGCCCTGCCGGCGAAGAATATCGGAGGTGGCTTGAAGCCTCGGCCTATGGTTGCTGCAAAGCGTCTGATCGCTATTACTTCCCTCACGATGGAAAGTTGTCCGTCACAACGCCGAAGGTAGCAATCGGAAACGGCTCGGGACACGGCGGAATCGCCTCGGGTCTCCGTGGCTCGGAATCCGCGTCAATATCTCCAGAAACAAGAAACGAACCCCATGGCTAAGAAGACTGCCGCCTCGAATCAGAAATCCCTCGTGATTGTCGAATCACCGGCCAAGGCCCGCACGATTTCGAAATTTCTGGGGAAGGATTTTGTCGTCGAGGCAAGCATTGGGCACGTGCGTGACTTGCCGCAAGGTTCGAAAGAGGTGCCGGAGGAATTCAAACGGGAGGATTGGGCCTATTTGGGCGTCAACGTCCAGGATCAATTCAAGCCGATCTACATCGTTCCTGCCGGCAAGAGGCAGCAGGTGACGAAATTGAGGAAAGCCCTCAAGGACTCCAAGGACCTCTACCTGGCGACGGACGAAGATCGGGAAGGGGAGGCCATCAGTTGGCACCTTTGCGAGTTGCTCAAGCCGACCGTCCCGGTTCGGCGACTGGTATTCCACGAGATCACGCAGTCGGCGATCAAGGAATCGCTGGAGCATCCTCGCGAAATCGACCAGGGGCTGGTCCGCGCTCAGGAGACCCGCCGCATTCTCGACCGCTTGTACGGCTATGACGTGTCTCAATTGCTCTGGCGGAAGGTCGGTCCGGGCCTTTCCGCGGGCCGGGTCCAGAGTGTGGCGGTACGACTGATCGTGCATCGCGAACGGGAACGGATGGCTTTCGTGGCCGCCACCTACTGGGATCTGGTCGGCACCTTCCTCAAGTCGGATCAGCAACCATTCACGGCGACCTTGGTCTCAGTCGGCGGCCGCCGAATTCCGCGTGCCAAAGATTTCGATTCGCGTACGGGACAGCTCAAGGACCCGAGCTACCTGCAAATGGACGAGGCCGCGGCTCGCGGCCTGGCCGCACGGCTGAGTGAGGCCGACTTCCGGGTCACGGCCCTCGAAGTGAAACCGTTCACGGAGCGTCCCAAGCCGCCGTTCACGACCAGTACGCTGCAGCAGGAGGCCAACCGCAAGCTGGGCTACACCGCCCGCCGTACGATGACGGCTGCCCAAAGCCTCTATGAAAACGGCTTGATCACCTACATGCGAACCGATTCGACCACCTTGGCCGAAGTGGCCGTCCAATCCGCTCGCAAGTTGGTTCAATCGGAGTACGGCCCGGAATACCTTTACGATTCGCCGCGGGTGTACGCCTCGAAAGTCAAGAACGCGCAAGAGGCACACGAAGCCATCCGGCCGGCCGGCGAGGACTTTCCGACCCCTCGCTCGTTGCAGAGCCGCCTGTCGGGCGATGAGTTTCGGCTGTATGACCTGATCTGGAAACGGACCGTCGCCAGCCAGATGGCCGATGCCCGCAAACGTCGGATTACGATCACCGTGGAAGGCGCCGACGCCGTCTTTCAGGCCAGCGGCACGACGATTGACTTCGAGGGCTTTTTGCGGGCCTACGTCGAAGGCTCGGATGATCCCGACGCCGAGCTGGCCAACAAAGAAACCTTGCTGCCCTCGGTTGAGGAAGGCGAGGCGTTACGGTGCGCCGGCACCGAAGCCAAGGGTCACACGACGCAACCGCCGGCGCGTTACAGCGAAGCCACGCTGACCCGCACGCTGGAAGAAAAGGGAATCGGTCGACCCAGTACCTACGCCTCGATCATCGAAACGATTCAGGCGCGGGATTATGTTTTCAAAAAGGGGAACGCCCTCGTGCCGAGCTGGACGGCTTTCTCGGTCGTACGGCTGCTGGAAGAGCATCTCCCCTCGCTGGTCGACTACGACTTCACGGCCCAGATGGAAGACTATCTGGATGCGATCAGTCGTCAGGAGGCCGAGCACATCAAGTATCTGGAGTCGTTCTATTTTGGCGATTCCCAACCCGGGCTGAAGCGACGCCTGGAAACCAAGGAAAAGGAAATCGACCCCCGGGTCATGAGCCGCTTTGAGATCGGCACGCCCGAGGCCAGCGCCGATCCGATCATTCTCCGCGTGGGCAAGTACGGCCCGTTTCTCGAACACGGGGAACGTCGCGCGAGTTTGCCGGAGGGGATGGCGCCCGACGAACTGACGCTCACTCGAGCCGTCGAGTTGCTCGAGCAGGCCTCGCGCGACGACGAGCCTCTGGGGATCTGCCCCAAGACGCAAAAACCGGTCTTTCTCAAGCAGGGACGCTTCGGGCCCTATGTGCAGTTGGGGACCAACGACGGCGATGAGAAGCCCAAGAACTCGTCGCTGCTGAAGGGGATGGAGTCCTCGGACGTCACCCTGGACGTCGCCCTGCGGTTGCTGTCCCTGCCGCGAACGCTGGGCGAACATCCGCAACTGAACGAGGCGGTGGTGGCCCACAACGGTCGGTACGGGCCCTACGTCAAATGCGGGGCCGAAACCCGCTCGCTCCCGGCCGATCTCTCGCCCCTCGACGTCACGCTCGCCCAAGGACTCGAACTGCTGGCACAGCCCAAGACGCGAGGCAACGCACGGGGAGCCCCCAAGGAACCGCTCAAAGTGTTCGATAAATCGCCCGTGACCGACGAGCCCGTCCGACTGCTGGAAGGCCGTTTCGGGCCCTATGTGACCGACGGCACCACCAATGCCTCGATCGCCAAAGGCGCCAATCCGGACGACGTGACCTTCGAGCAGGCGCTGAATCTGCTCGCCGAACGCGCCGCAAAATCCCCGCCGAAAAAGAAAGCGGCCCGCAAAAAGGCCGCGCCGAAAAAGAAAGCGGCCGCCAAAAAATCAACCGCCAAAAAAGCGGCCGCCCAAAAAACGACGACCCCAAAATCGACGCCCAAGAAGCCGACCACCGCGTCGGCCTCGCGGAAAAAGTCCGTTAAGAAAAGTGGGACCTGAACCGCGGCCATCGTGGCGTCCTGGAGGTCGCGCGGAGACGCGGAGACGCGGAGACGCTGAGACGCGGAGACGCTGAGACGCTGAGACGCTGAGACGCTGAGACGCAGAGACGCAGAGACGCAACGAGCGGCAATGTCATGTCCACGCCAGATGATTTACTGCGCGGCGAACTCGACCTGTTTCGAGCGGATTTTCAGCGGTTGCGCGATGAGATCGGAAAGGTGGTCGTGGGGCAGGACGCGATCGTCACCAACACCCTGGTCGCCCTGATCGCCGGCGGACATGTCTTGCTGGAGGGCGTGCCGGGGCTCGGAAAGACCCTCTTGGTTCGAACGCTGGCCGAAACGCTGCAGAGCCGTTTCTCGCGGATCCAGTTCACGCCCGATCTGATGCCGGCGGATTTGATTGGCACCAATGTGATGCTCGAGAGCCAGCAGGGGACCCGGCAGTTCGAATTTCAGGCGGGACCAATTTTTGCCAATATCATTCTCGCCGACGAGATCAATCGCGCGACACCCAAGACGCAGTCGGCGCTGCTGGAGGTGATGCAAGAGCACGCGGTCACGGTGGCCGGGACCACCCATCGACTCCCCGGCCTGTTCTTTGTGATGGCCACTCAGAACCCGCTGGAGATGGAAGGAACCTATCCACTGCCCGAGGCCCAACTGGATCGCTTCTTGTGCAAGTTGCTCGTCGAGTTCCCCACAACGGCTCAGATCGAGACAATTCTGGATCGGACGACCGAAACGGCTTCGCCCACCGTCGCACCTTGCCTGGATAGCGAACGGATTCTGGCGATGTCGCGGCTCGCGCGCAAATCCCGATCGCGGACGAGATTCGCCGCTACGGGATTGCGCTGGTGATGGCGACCCATCCGGAGCAGCCTCAAGCACCTTCAATGACCCGTGACTATGTGCGTTACGGGGCCAGTCCTCGCGGAGCTCAGTCGCTGATTCTGGCCGCCAAGATCCTCGCCATTCTCGATCATCGCTACCATGTCGCCCGAGAAGACCTCCGCGCCGCCGCGCCGCAAGTGCTTCGCCACCGTTTGATCCTCAACTTTGAAGGCCAAGCCGACGGAATCAAGCCGGATGATATTCTGGCCGAGATCCTCCGTGAAACGGATTCGCCGGCGCGGGTTTGAGTCGCCTGGCGGCCGGTGAGGTCCCGGCCGCGAACCGTTTCGAACCGTTTCGGGCCGAATCCGATTGGCACGTGAGCTGCCCGTATGACCCTCTTCGACACCGAGTTCCTCCAGAAACTGGAATCGCTCTCCCTCCTTTCCAAACGCGTCAATCGCGGTCAGATGCTCGCCCAAAGGACGACGCGGCAACGCGGGAGCGGGATGGAGTTTGCCGAGCATCAAGAATACTCGTCCGGCGACGACTTTCGGTACCTCGACTGGAACGTCTTCGCGCGACATGGCGAACTGCTGCTCAAACGGTTCCACGAAGAGCGTGACCTGCGAATCGACCTGCTGCTGGACGCGAGTCGCAGCATGGCGTTTGGCGAGCCGTCCAGCAAGTTTGACTACGCCCGCCGCGTGGCTGCCTGTTTGGCCTACCTGGGATTGGCCCAAATGGACCGCGTCGCCGTGACGGTTTTCGCCGACCGCGTGCTCGCGGAGTTTCCTCTGTCACGCGGGAAGCCGCAGGCCCTGAATCTCATTCGTTTTCTGGAAACCCTGCACCCGGCCGGCGAAGAGACCCGCCTGGAAGCGGCCACGCGTGCCATCGCGCAGCGATCCAGTGCCCGCGGACTCGCGATCCTGATCAGCGACTTCTTTGATCCGCGCGGTTTTCAGAGGGCGCTCGATCGACTTCGCCACCACCAGTACGAAGTCTACCTGGTCCAGGTATTCGACCCACGGGAAGCGGACCCGCCGTTTCGCGGCGACCTGGAACTGGTCGATCTGGAGACCGGTGGCACGCGGGTCGTCACGGTGCGCGAGGCCGACCTCCGCCGATACCGAGTCGCCTTTGACGGGTTTCTGAAATCGCTTCAAGCCTACGCACGGCAACACGGCTTGGGATACATTGGGACGTCCACCCAAGTACCCTACGATGAACTCATGCTCAAGATGATGCGCGAGCCGGTTGGCTGGGATAGGAAGACGCCACGGCGATTCGATGCAATTCGCGGCCCCGCAAGCATTTTTCTGGTTCCTGCTCGCGATTCCCCTGATCGCGCTGTTCTGGCTCCGAGTGCGCCCGCGAAGGCGCTCGGTCTCGACCGTCTTATTCTGGCAGATGGCGATCCCCGAAAGTCGCCCCCGACACTGGTGGCGGCGGATGCGGGACCCCTTGCTGCTGCTGTTCCAACTGGTCCTGCTGACCCTGCTCGTGTGGGCCCTGGCGGAACCGATCTGGCCCGGCGCCGCGCGACCACCCCGGGCGACGGTGCTGGTCCTGGACAACTCGGCGAGCATGCAGGCGCGGGACGGCACGCGGACGCGACTCGAGCGGGCCAAGCGGCAAGCGGCCGCGATGATGGAGGGTCTCGGGCCCCAAGATCGAATCGCTCTGGTGAGTGCGGCGACCACACCGCGAATTCTCAGGGGTTTGATGGCTCCCAGCCGCGAAGTGCAAGCGGCACTTGCTGAAATTCAGGCGGTCGATGGACCGGCCGACTTGCCGGCTGCCCTCGACTTGGCGCAGCGCCTTCTGAGCGCGGAGGCCAACCGTGACTTGATTGTCTTAACCGACGGGCCGGGCCGGGCTCAGGTGGACGATCACGGCGAAGGGTCGGTGACCTGGCTGAGCGTCGGCTCGGCCGTCGATAACACCGCGATCACGCAGTTCCAAGTCCGGCGGCAGGTCAATGATCCCGTGGGCTTTGAGCTCTTGGTTGGGGTCGAGCACTTTGGCCAAGAGCCGCGCGACACCACGCTCGAGCTGCGTTTAAACGGCAAGCTGCTGGATGTGATTCCGCTGCGACTGGAGGCTCAGTCCGCCTGGCGGGAGACGCGGACCTATCTGTCCGACTTCGGCGGCACACTCGACGCGACGGTGACGGGATCCGACGGCCTGGCCTGCGACGATCGGGCGGTCGCGATCATCGCGGCGCGTCCCCGACTGGCGGTGCTGTTGGTAACTCGTGGCAGTTTCTATCTGGAGCAGGTTCTGCGTGCCCTGCCGCAGGTGGAACTTCGCGTCGTCGACCAGCTTCCGGCCGAAATCCCGCCCGACACATTTGTGATCATGCATCGGGTTCCCGTGAATCGCCTGCCTTCGCGTAAGTCGCTGATCGTCGATCCCCGACCCCCGTTTGTCTTGGCCGATCTGGGGTCGCCGGTGGGCGATCCTCTGATTACGTGGCAGGCCGCTCAAAGCCCGCTATTGACACACGTCCGGCTGCAGGACTGCGTTGCCGCGGGTGCCAAACAGGTCGCCTGGAAGCAGGACGTGGAAGTTCTCGCGACGACGCGGGATCAGGAACCGGTCTACGCACGGGTCACGCACGCCGACAGCCAGTCGCTGGTTCTGAATCTTTCACTCGAGGACAGTGATCTGGCCTGGCGCACGGCGTTTCCCCTCTTGATGTCGAACGCGGTCCAGTGGTTTTCCGGACAGAGCGGAGACTACGAACCGGCCTATGCGGGCGGGGCATTGGTCACGCTGGCCGCCGACAAGCTCACCCGGCTGGCTCCCTCGGCCAATCGCCTGACGCCAAGTAATGGTCCCGCGGCGGGCTTGGCCGCCGAGCGTGACGAGCCGGACCGGGCGGACCTTACGTCAGGCTATTCACTCACGACACCGCGCGGCCAGCGGCGGCGGATTCTCGGCGGCCCGCAGGGCGTGACACTCGGCCCGCTTGACCAGGTTGGCATCTGGTCGTTGGAGTCCGCAAGCGACGAAATCGGGACAGCGCCGGGTGCCGCCGAGTCTGCCAACCCGCGCAGCGGCGCGGCAATCCAGCTGGCCTGCAATCTTCTGAATCGAGAAGAAAGCGATCTGGGAGGCGCCGCGGGCGTGGAAGACTCGCTCGTCGCCATGCGGACCGGAGGATTTCCGCCCTGGTTCGTCAGCGTCTTGCTCGCATTGCTTGTGGCGGCCGTGGAGTGGTGGTTGTTTCAGCGGCGGTGGATCGGCTGATGAATGGGGTGATTCCCAATCTGGAATTCTTGCGTCCGGAGTGGTTCGGGCTGGGATGCCTGCTGCTGCCGTGGCTGGTCTACGGCTGGTTTCGGTCGCTGGTTGATTTCTCACCGCGACAGCGTCGCTGGTCCTTGCTGGTTCGCAGCTGTCTCATCCTGCTGCTTGCGGCCGCGTTGGCGGGACTCGCTTGGAATCGTCCGAGCGACCAGCGGTTCGTCGTGCTGGCGATCGACCGCAGCGAGAGCCTTGGCAGGGAGGCACAGACGATCGTCGCACAGCGGTTGGCGGAATTCCGCGCCGCGGCGGGGCGACATCGAGTGGCGGCATTTGCGTTTGGGGCCGAGCCCGGTCCGATCACGCCGCTGCACGCGGATTCACCAAGCGGGCTCCCCGGGTTCGCGGGCGAATCCGTCGACGGCAGCGAAACGGATTTGGCGCGTGCGATTGAAGCGGCCCGAGCCGCGATTCCGCCCGGCTATATTCCGCACGTCGTCTTGCTGACCGATGGACGGCCCACGCGAGGGAACACCTTGCGGGCTGTCCTGGCCGCCGAGATGCCGATTTCGGTCGTCCCACTGCCGGTGGCTGCTGAACCCCGCGTGCAGGTCAGCGAGGTGCGTGTGCCCGCTCAGGCTCGAGTGGGCGAGCCGTTTTTCGTGGAAATCGTCATCACCAGCAACGTGGCGACGAGGGGGCGCTTGGATCTGTTTCGCAACGGGCTGCAGCTTCCGTTGAACGAATCGTCCGACGTTCGCTTGCGTGCCGGTGAAACCGTGGTGCGCGTGCGACAGCAGTTGGACGAATCGCAAACGGCGTTGTTTACCGCTCTGCTTTCGTCTCCCCAGGACAGTCGGCTGGACGACAATCGTGCGTCGGGCCTCGTGGTCATTCAAGGACAGGCGCGCGTCTTGTTGATCGACCCCGCTCCCGAAACGCTCGATCCGCTACGTTGGGCCCTGGAGGACCAGGAAATGAGGGTGGACGTTCGCCCGCCCAGTGGCATTCCTCCGTCCCTGGCCGAGCTGTTCCGCTATGACGTGATTGGACTTTCCAACACGCCTGCGTCGTCCATGACCGCCGAACAGCAAGACGCGCTGGCCCGCTACGTCTCGGAACTTGGCGGCGGCCTCATGATGTTGGGCGGCGAACAATCGTTTGGCTTGGGTGGCTTCTACAAGACCCCGATCGAACGGGCACTGCCGATTCGCTGCGACTTGGAGCAGGAACAGGAGAAGCCGAGTCTGGCGATCGTCCTGGTCATCGATCGCTCAGGGTCGATGGGGGGCATCAAGCTGGACCTGGCCAAGGACGCCGCTCGGGGGACGGTCGAGCTGCTGGGACCGCGCGACCAGATCGGTGTCGTTGCGTTTGATGATGACGCCTACTGGGTCAGCGAACTTCAGTCCGCGTCGGACAAGCCTCGAGTACTCGAGCGAATTGATCGCTTGAGCGCCGCCGGTGGTACGAACCTCTATCCCGCCCTGGCGCTCGCCCGTGCGGCGCTCGAGTCGACGGTCGCCAAACTCAAGCACGTCATTGTGCTCAGTGATGGGATTTCGGCACCGGCGGACTATGCGGGAATGATCTCGGATCTGGTCTCCGGGCGAATTACGGTGTCCACGGTGGCCGTGGGTGACAAGGCCGATCGCGACCTGCTGAAGGACCTGGCCGAACAGGGTGGAGGTCGCTATTACCTTTGCGAAGATCCGCGCGCCGTGCCTCAGATCTTCGCTCAGGAAACCATCTTGGCCAGTAAGTCGGCGATCGAAGAAACGCCCTTTCTGCCCAGACTGGTTCGCGCGACCCCGGTCCTGCGCGGGATCGATCTCGAGTCCCCGCCGCCGTTGCTGGGGCTTGTCATCACCCGTGCGAAGCCGACCAGCGAGGTGATCCTGGTGGCCGACCATGGCGAACCCGTGCTGGCGTGGTGGCGCTATGGCCTGGGAATGTCGCTGGCGTTTACGTCCGACGCGAAAAGCCGCTGGGGCGCCGAGTGGCTGACCTGGCCGGACTATGGAGCGTTTTCGGGCGCAGGTCGTGCGCCACGTGATGCGCCGCGAAGAACTCTCGGGCGGGCAGCTTCAGCTGGAACGCCACGCCGAGCGGACTCGTGTGACACTTGATTTGATGGAGCCCGACACCGAACGCTTCGTCAATGACGCGCAAACTCAATTGTCGCTGATCTCGCCCGATCAGCCGGATCGACGACAGGTGATCAACTTGAACCAAGTGGCGCCGGACGTTACACCGCCGAGTTTCCCAGCGCGGTTCCGGGAACGTACTATCTGGACGTGACCAGCCGGATCAATGACCGGCTGGTGTTTCGGCAGACTCAGGGTCAAGTTGTCGGCTACCCCGAAGAACTCCGCCTGGGGCCGGTGAATGAAACCTTATTGCGACAAATTGCCGAACTGAGCGGAGGTCGGTTTGATCCACCGGCCCCCGACGTCTTTTCCACGCCGTCGCGGCCTGCGGTCCGACCTGTTCCGCTCTGGCGCTGGCTGGTGACGCTGGCGCTGCCGCTCTTGCTGCTGGACATCGCCCTGCGTAGGCTAGATCTGGTTGGTTTTCGTGGGGGTTGAGAAAAAGAGGTCAGGTCTCAAAAGTGCAAAGCACCCGAAGGGCCGTTTCGGCTTTTGAGACCTGACCCCTTTCCCAACCTGAGACCTGCCCCCCTTTCCCCGCCCCCCCCAGCGCGAGGACGAGCGACTTGGATCAGACCCGAGACACCCTCCGTCGGCAACTCAAGCCCTTTCGCACGCGAGTTCAGCGTCTGGGGATGCTGTGCGCGGCGATTCTGGGATTTGCGGTGGGCAGCGGCCTGGTGCTCATGCTGACGATGTGGCCAGTCGCGGGTTGGACCCTGGGTCCGCTTGGCGCCGCCGTGTCCCCCTGGTTGGTCGCTCTGCCCGTCGCCCTGACAAGGCTCCTTCGCCCCGTGCCCTGGGCCCGCTTGGCCCGCCTGGTAGATCAACGCGGCGGCTTGCAGGATCGAGTCGAAACCGCCTGGGACTTTGTCGGGCGCGGGCCTTTGGAACCGCTCCAACGTTGCCAAGTGCACGACGCCATCCGGCGGCTGTCCGATCTTCACCCCGGAAACGTGGCCCCGTGGATCTGGCCGAAAACGCTGTGGTACGCCCTTGGTGTTTGGGCGGTCGCAATACTCCTGAGTTCGGTCCCCGTTGGCCCCCGTGTGCCACAGGCACGATCCCAGCCGTCCCAACGCCGTGCCGATGTTGGGAATGCAGAGATCGCCGAGGAGCTGGAGGTCGCCCTGCTGGACGAGCTTCGTCAGCTCGCCAAATTGACCGGGACTCCGCCGCCCGACCGGCTGGCGCTGGACCGGACCGCCCAAGAAATCGCCGGGCAGCTCGAACAGTTGCAGCGTCCCGGCCAATCGCCGAGCGAAACGCTCGCCACTCTTTCGCAAATGCAAGCGGCTCTTTCCCGAACTCTGGCCGACCTGGATACCGCCCAAATCAACGCCGACCTGAATCAGCTCGCCCGCGCGATAGGGGCGGCGGAACGCCTCGAGTCGGTGCAGAAATCGCTTGCGGACCGCGAGTTCGAACAGGCCGCGACGTCGCTCGAATCACTCGACCTATCCGAATTATCCGAGGTCGAACGGGAAACGGTGGCCGAAGAGCTGCGACGCGTGGTCGAAGCGTACGCGTCGCGCGACGCGGCGCCGCTGGCCGAAGGGACGCGTTCGCTACAAGCCGGCTTGCAGGACAACAGCGACCGACTGGTGGCCGAAGGCACTCAGGCGCTAGCTTCGCGGTTGCGCGAACAAGCCGCCCGGATGGCAATTCAAGCCGAATTGGAGAACCAGATGGTGCTGCTCGCCGAAGCCAAAGGCCAGGGGCAAAGCGGAGGTAACGACACGACTCCCTCCGACCGATCACGCGAAACGTGGGGGCGGGGACGTGCGGGTGACCCGCTGACGGGAAGTCCCTCCGAGTTGGCGACGACGCGGCAGCGCGAACATCTGACCGGAATTCAAGGGCAAGAAGGCCCTTCGGATCGGCAGACTCGACGCACCGACCAGGCGCAGGGACGAGCCACCCTGCCCTACCGGTCGGCTTCGCGAATCAGCGCGTCGTCCGTCGAGCAGGTGCTCAGCGACGAAGCCGTCCCGTTGGGGCAACGTCAGACGATTCGCCGCTACTTCCGCGCGATTCGACCGGACTGAAGTAAGACGCCTTCGCGGCGCTTTGCCGACGGAAAACGCGCTACATTTCCTTCGCCTGCGCGTGGGCGAGCGCGGGTTCCAGATCGTCAAAAATCTGCCCCACGTCGCCATTGAAAACGCGGCCGATGAGCAAATCGGTCAAGCGGCCGCGATGTTCGGGATGGTCTTTCATGAACATGCCGAAACTGAATTCGTTATTGTAAAAGGCGTGAACGAGCTTGCGGATAAACTCCGCGCCGTGCTTGAACTCCTCCGACCACGCTCCGAGCCTTTCGCCGCTCAGATCGTTGTCGCGGAATCCCGCAATGATTGCATCGGCCGCGGCTTCGCCGGATTTGAGGGCGAGGAAGACGCCGGAAGAATAAATCGGGTCGATGAAACCAAACGCGTCTCCCACCAGCACCCAGCCCGGTCCTGCATGTTGACGCGTCGTGTACGAGAACTCCTTGGCGACGTGGAAATCGCCTTCTCGCGTCGCGTGCTCGACACGACGGCTCACAGCCGGACATTTCTCGAGTTCCTCCGCGAACGTCTCGGCGGGCGTCCTGCGATTCTTAAGTAAATAGTCATTGTCCGAGACGACTCCCACGCTGACCACGTCGTCGGCGAGCGGGATGTACCAAAACCACGCGCTCTTGTCATTCGTGTGGAGAATGATCGTGGTATTTCGCTCTTGATCCTCGCTCCGTTCGGCACCTCGAAAGTAGCCCCAGATCGCCGCTTTGCGGAGGCGGTGGTTGTCTTCCCGCAACCCGAGTCGGTTTGCCAGGACCGCACTTTGGCCCGTGGCGTCGACCACGACTCGTGTGCGAACGGTTTGGTGCGACCCGTCGGGCAACTGGAGCCTCACTTCGTGAGTCGGGTCGGCCTCGTGCGTCGAGTGAACGTCGGCGGTCTCGCCAAGGTCCGGTTGCGCCGCATCGCTCAAAGTCACGTTCAGAACACGTGTCTCATCATGGCAATCCGCACCCTTTGCAGCCGCATTCTCAAACATCAATTGATCGAAGCGAGCTCTCTCAACGTGCCAGGTCCTTGAGCTATCTCGTGGATCGTGTTCGTCGAAGAAGAAAGGCTGTGACTCCTTGCCGGAGTTCGTCACGAATTGAACACCGACTTTCTTGACGAAACCTGCCTCCCGCATGGCCTGGAGAATTCCGAGGCGTTCAAATGTCCAATAGGTCTCGGGCATCAGCGATTCACCCACATGAAATCGCGGCATTTTCTCGCGCTCGACGAGCAGCGTCGAGTGCCCCGCCTCGGCGACCAAAGCAGCCACCGTACTCCCTCCTGGGCCAGCACCCATCACAACGCAGTCATACCGATCTTTCATTTTCTCACCTGAACTTTGACTGACGAAGTTTGACTGTGATTCTCGAGTGTCATGGATCTCACGCGACCGAAGTAGAGTCTCTACGCCGACGCGGATCGCTCGATTCGGTTGATCCGGGGTGACGAGGAACCGAACTCCAATCAAATTGTCTCAACTCCCGCCTTCGAATGCGAGCCGTCAGGCGGGTTTTCCGAGCAGCTCCCGCAGGCAGGGCTCTAGCTCCGAATGTTCAAAGTGATAATCTGCTTGGGATAGCGATTGGGGGGCAACGCGTGCACTCGCGAGCAGGAGCTCATCGGCCATTTCCCCCAAAACGAGCCGCGCCGCGAAGGCCGGCAAGGGGAGGACGGTTGGCCGGCTGAGAACGCGCCCCAGGACTTTCGTAAATTCCGCGTTAGTAACCGAATTCGGTGCCACGACATTGACGGCTCCGCGAAGGGATTCTTGCTGGATGGCGAACAGCGCTGCCTTGACCGTATCTGCCAGCGACACCCAGCTCCAGTACTGTCTCCCGTTGCCGATAATCCCACCGCCGCCTAGTCGGAAGGGCGTCAGCATTTTCGCCAAGGCCCCTCCATCGGGAGAGAGGATGATCCCGAAGCGCGTGTGAACAACGCGGATCTCGGCCGCCTCCGCGGCTTTCGTGGCGGCCTCCCAATCACGGCAAACGTCCGATAGGAACAGATCTCCACGGCTCGATGACTCCGTCAGCAGTTCGTCGCCCCGATTTCCGTAATATCCAATCGCCGAGGCGGACACCAGTACGCGGGGCTTTTGATTCAGCGCGGCGAGCGTCCGGCAGAGCAGATCGGTGCCGGCGACCCGGCTTTCCCGAATCCGTCGTTTCTTGTCGTGGGTCCAGCGTCCGCTCGCGATGTTATCGCCTGCCAAGTGGACGACGGCATCGAATCCTTCGAGGGCGGCAGCATCAATTTCGCCCTGATCCACGCTCCAGCTAATGTCTCGTTCGCCACGTGGTCGTCGCGTGAGAGCGTAAACCTCATGACCCTCGGATTCCGCACGCTGCTTGAATGCGGTCCCGACCAGCCCGGAGCAACCGCTCACCAGAATCTTCATCGCTTTCGTGCCTTTCTAATCTTTGATGAGCTCTGTCCGTCATGCATCCCAAAGGGACCTTCGCCCTTGCGAAATGATTTCAATTCTTAACTTCGACGATGTATCGAACAGGGCGTTTTCCCAGGGGAGTGGATTGGGTCGGCTCGGAAACCCCCAGACTGTAGCCAAAACGCGTGGCGTGACAAGCCGTTCGCCCCCGCCCCCCGTCCTCGCCGGGGGACGACGCCTAACTTGTTTGCGGAATTGTTTTTACCAAGCGCACTGGACGTCGTCGTACGGGTGTCTATACTGCCCCGAATCGACCGCACCATAGAGAAACGATGAAAAACGCCTTTAGTCCAAAACAGGTCGCCCGCGCGTTCAATGTGAGCGAGTCGTCACTGAAACGGTGGTGCGATCGCGGCTTCATTCCGACGATCCGAACCGCCGGGGGGCACCGTCGAATTTCGCTCACTGACATCGTCAGCTTTGTTCGCTCAACTGACCAGCCGCTCGCGAAGCCTGAGTTGCTGGGCCTTCCGCCGATTCGCGGCCACGGCGAGCGGGTGGTGGGACGCAGCCGAGACCTGATGTTGGCAGCGATCGCCCGGGGTGACGAGAACGCCTGCCGTCAGATCACGTTGGAGCTGTTCCTGTCAGGTTGTCGGATCTGTCAAATCTGCGACGAGGTACTTGCCTCCGTGATGCAGCGACTGGGGGAGCTGTGGGAACGCGGGGATATGGAAGTCTACCAAGAGCGACTCGGATGCGAGATTTGCATGCGAATCTTGGAAGATTGCCGAAGCTATATCGCCGACCCGCCAGCCGACGCACCGCTTGCCGTGGGTGCGACTCCCGAGGGCGATCCCTACACGCTCGCCACGAGGATGGCCGAACTTGTCCTGAAGGAATCCGGTTGGCAATCCATTTCGCTGGGATCAAATCTGCCCTTGCGCACGCTTGCTGCGGCGGTCCGTGTTAAGCGTCCGCGAATGATCTGGTTGAGTGTCAGCTATGTTCCGGATATGAACCAATTCGTAGAAGATTACCGGCAATTCCAAGCCGACCTCGACCCGCGCATTGCTGTTGTGCTGGGGGGTAAGGCGTTGACGGAATCAGTGCGACGGAGACTGCGCTTCTTCGGTTTTTGCGACAACTTCCAACAGTTAGGGGACATGGCGGGTACGATGGTTGCGGGTATCCCTGCCGCGGTCGCCTCCAGCAATAGCGACTAAAGTAGCACGCCGCGAGGCGTCGAAACGAGTACGCCGCTTACCGTCACACATTCACGAGGCTTGCACAACCCAAGCCGGCCATCTCGAGGGAAACGGTCGATGTTCATCACGCAGTGGTTCCGCACGTCGCTCTTGACCGGGCTTTGTCTCGTTACGCTCGCCGCATCAGACGCCTGGTGCTCGGATCCGTCAGACGTCAATTGGAATCAATGGCGCGGTCCGCGAAGAGATGGGAGTTCAGTTGCGTCCGATTGGCCCGAAAAGCTCGACGAGTCGCGTTTAACGAAACGTTGGTCGGTATCGCTCCAGCCCAGTTACTCGGGGCCCGTCGTCTGGCACAACATGGTGTTCTCGACCGAGACGGTCGACAAGAAATACGAGCGGGTTACGGCCTTCGACCGCGATTCGGGCGAGAAGCTCTGGTCACAGCAGTGGCAGGGAGCGATGACCGTTCCTTTTTTCGCAGCGAAGAACGGGAGCTGGATTCGGTCCACGCCGGCTTGTGACGGAGAAACGCTCTACGTTGGCGGGATGCTTGACGTCCTCGTAGCGATCGATATTGCCAGCGGCGACGTTCGCTGGAAAGTGGACTTTGTGGAGCGAATGAAATCTGCGTTGCCGGCTTTTGGATTTGTGAGTTCGCCGCTGATCGACGGCGAATCGCTTTACGTTCAGGCTGGCGGGGGCGTTGTCAAGCTGAACAAGCGAACCGGCGAGATGCTATGGCACTCGCTAACCGATGGCGGAGGGATGAATGGAAGTGCCTTTTCATCGCCGATCCTTGGAGAGATTCGCGGAGAGCGTCAGCTACTGGTGCAGAGTCGCGAATTACTGGCCGGACTTTCGTTGGACGACGGTCGTGTGTTGTGGTCCCATCCCGTGCCGGCGTTCCGGGGCATGAACATCCTGACGCCAACCTTGGTGGATGATAGGATCTTTACCAGTAGCTATGGTGGCAAATCGTTTCTTTACGATGTCACCAAGGACGAACAGGCGTGGGCCGTGTCGACTGCGTGGGAAAATAAAGTCCAGGGCTATATGTCGTCGCCGATTGTCTTCGAAGGCCACGTCTATCTTCATTTGCGAAACCGTCGCTTCGCCTGTCTCGACTTGATGACCGGCAAAGAGAAGTGGATCACGACCCCGTTCGGTGAGTATTGGAGCATGATCCGGCAGGGCGATCGAATCCTGGCATTGGACGAACAGGGCGAGTTGCTGCTGATCCACGCATCACCTGAAAAATTCGATTTGATCGACCGACGAAAGGTGAGCGACGATTCGGCTTGGGCTCACCTGGCCAATGACGGTGAGCAGCTGTTCATCCGCAATCTCAGCGGGCTTCGCTGCTTCCGCTGGGTCGAGCCGCTCGAAGTCAGCGCGTCGGGCGTTCGTCCATCGCCCTGATCTTGTCACTTCGTGGCTTGTCAATCACGACTGACTTGCTAGAACCAAGCAGGTGGGCTCGTGTCCACCTGAGGGCCTGATGCGACCCAAACTCCCACCGCTTGCCTCTGCCGAACAAAGAGCGAAAGTTGGCTCCGCTTCTCGAAACTCAACGATCGTTGTCGCCTGCCGGAAGCGCCCGTACCGCCCGCCTTGCCCGATCCGACTTAGTGCGGGTGATCCCCTTTTTCTTGATGCACTTTGCCTGCGTTTCGGTTTGCCTGGTGGGCGTCAGTTGGGCAGCGATCGTGGTCTCGCTGATCACCTTCTTTGGACGGGTGTTTGGACTGACCGCGTTCTACCATCGCTACTTTTCCCATCGGGCTTTCAAGACGTCACGATGGTTCCAATTCCTTGGCGCTTGCTTGGGAAACGCGGCGGCGCAGCGAGGTCCGCTGTGGTGGGCGGCCCATCACCGCGAGCATCATCGACATTCGGACAAGCCGGGCGATGTGCATTCCCCGCACGTGCACGGCTTTTGGTGGAGCCACACGGGTTGGTTCATGGAGCGTGAAAACTTCTCCAAGGACCGGCACGGCGTTAAGGATCTGACGAAGTTTCCGGAACTGCGTTTCCTGGATCGATATGACTTCATTATGCCAACGGCGTTGGCGATCTCGATGTATGGACTCGGCGGGTTCCTTTCCGTTCGCTTTCCAGAACTGCACACCAGCGGTTGGCAGCTCTTCGTCTGGGGATTCCTTGTCTCGACCGTGGCGCTTTATCACGTGACTTACGCGATCAATTCACTCGCGCACGTCTTTGGGTCGCGACGATTTCCCACGGCGGACGAAAGCCGCAACAACCTCTGGTTGGCCCTCGCCACATTCGGCGAGGGCTGGCACAACAATCACCATCACTTTCCCTCGGCTGCGCGTCAAGGCTTTTACTGGTGGGAGATCGACTTGACCTACTATGTCTTGCGCGTGCTCGCTGCGATCGGGCTGGTCTGGGAGTTGCGCACCGTTCCCGACCGGATCTTGGCGGAGGGCCGGCAGCTGGATCGGCGACGTCGAGAACTCGACCGCCGTTTCGTCGCCGAGAAACCGGGTGCGAAGCGAAACGCGGGACCGTGAAACGTGACACAGTGAAACGCGGGACGTTGAGTGGACGTGGGTCAATATTCACCGCGGCAATCGGTTTCTCAGAAAGCTCGCCATGCGGATTGCGATAATTGGTGCAGGCGTCAGCGGAAACGTCTGTGCTCATCTGCTGAATGACTCCCATGACGTGATGCTCTTCGAGTCCAATGGGTACGCGGGAGGGCACACGAACACGGTGGACGTCGAGGCCTATGGCCGTCACTTCACCGTGGATACGGGTTTCATGGTTTTCAACGACCGCACGTATCCCAATTTTGTTCGTCTGCTTGCGCACCTGGGTGTCGCTTCGCAAGCGAGTGATATGAGTTTCAGTGTGCGTTGCGATCGAACCGGCTGGGAGTATCAGGGCAGCTCGCTGTCGGGCCTGTTTGCGCAGCGGCGCAATCTTTTTCGGCCGGCGTTCTACCGGATGCTGTGCGACATCGTTCGGTTCAATCGTCGAGCGACGGAGGTGCGTGATGGTCTGGACGACGGATTGACGTTGGGCGAATTTCTCGAAGGCCATCGCTACGGACGGCACCTTCGATCTCATTACCTACTCCCGATGACGGCGGCGATCTGGTCTGCTCCGCCTAGCCGAATCCTGGAGATGCCGGCTCGCTTTCTGTTCCAGTTTTTTCACAATCACGGTCTGTTGCAGCTGACGGATCGCCCTCAGTGGAGGACGATTTCCGGGGGGGCTCGACGCTACGTCAAGGCGATGTTAGAACCCTTGGGGGACCGGGTTCGGTTGGAAACTCCCATTCAGGCGGTGCGTCGGTTCGACGACCACGTGACGGTGACGCCCCGTGGGGGCTCGCCCGAGGTCTTCGACGCAGTGGTTTTTGCCTGCCATTCGGACCAGGCATTGGGGATGCTCGTCGACCCGACCACGCAGGAGCGGGAGTTGCTGAGCCAGTTTGCCTATCAGCGGAATGTGGCGATCTTGCACACGGATGCATCGCTGATGCCGCGCCGTCCGGCGGCGTGGGCCAGCTGGAACTACCACGTTCCGTTGGACGAGCAGGGGACGGTCGCGGTGACTTACGACCTGAATCGCCTCCAGCGGCTCGGAGCGCCGGGTCCGATCTGTGTGACCTTGAACGATTGCGAGCGCATCGCGCCGCGCCATCTTGCGAGAAATCGTCTACCAGCATCCCGTCTTCGGGCCGGGCACGCTGCGAGCCCAGCAGCAGCATGCCCGTCTCAACGGCCAGAATCGCACCTACTATTGCGGTGCGTATTGGGGATACGGTTTCCACGAGGATGGTGTGGCGAGCGCGCTGGCTGTTGGCCGCTGTTTTGGTCGGGATCTCGATTCATGCAAAGTTGCCTCTACACCGGACACGTCCGACACCGGCGCTTCGAATCACTCGGTTCGACGAGCTCGTCCGCTGCCGATGTCCCCCGGGAACTAGGGCTCGAAAACCGGATTTCTGCGAATCCCCTTCGCGGCCGCGCCGGGAGGCGATTGGTCAAGCATGAATTTCGTTATTCGATGGCCTATCTGTACCTGGATTTGGACGAGCTTGCGGACGTGGTGAGTCAACTCCCGCTTCTTTCGCGGCGAGCGGCCTGGTCCGTCTCCGCGATTTGTCGTGAAGATCACCTGGGCGACCCTCAGCTCGATTTAGCCACCGCGGTCCGCGCCGAGGTGTATGGTCAAACCGGACTGCGCACGGAGGGCCCGATCCGCATGCTGACCGTGTGGCGTAGCTGGGGTTGGTTCTTCAGTCCGGTGAGCTTTTTCTTCTGCTTCGCGCCGGGCAACTCGGGTATCGACGCGATCGTCGCCGAGGTGAACAACACCCCGTGGCGCGAGCGTCATTGCTACGTGCTGTGGTCTGGAAACCAGGTCGATGCGACGCGGTTGGCGTTTGAGCATGCGAAGGATTTTCATGTCTCGCCCTTTCTGGAGATGGACCTTCGCTATCGCTGGCATTTGACTCCACCCTCGGAATCGCTCACCATCCACCTCGCAGCGTGCCGGGGCGAAGCGGACCAATTGGATGCAACGTTGACACTTCGTCGTCAGCCGCTTTCGACTTGGAACTGGCTGCGTTGCGTCGTCCGATATCCGTTGGTTCCGATGCGAATTCTGACTGCCATTCACTATGAGGCCCTCCGACTATGGATCAAGAAAGCACCCTTCTTTCCACATCCAGGCAAGCGACCTCCCGCTCACGGAAATCCGTCGAACGCGCGGCCCAGCGCAACGAAGATTGCTCGTTAGACGCGGATGCCCCGGTGGCGCACCGGCAGGACCCGGCCCCGCGAGAGCGGTGGTTGACGCGCAGCGCCCGCCGAACCGTCGTGGGCCATCTGAGTCGGATCACGCGCGGGCATCTGCAGCTCCGCGAAGGCGAACGCTGCGACTCGTTTGGTATCGCCGCGCCTGACGAACCCCTGGCGCGGATCGAGGTCGTTGATCCGAGTTTTTATCGATCCGTCGTCTTCGGTGGCGGGCTGGGAGCGGCCGAGTCCTATCTGCAAGGTCACTGGACCGCGGACGATCTGGTTCCTTTGTTTCGCCTCCTGGCTCGGAACCAGGCTGCCATGGAGCGCGTCGGACGCGGCCCCGGGTGGCTGCAGAGACCGCTGACCTGGGCTCGGCGGTGGGCCTGCCGAAATACTCGCGCGGGAAGCCGCAAGAACATTCGCGCGCACTACGATTTGGGGAATGATTTTTTTCGGCTGTTCCTCGACGAGACCCTGACCTATTCCAGCGGCATCTTTCCGCATTCGGAGAGTACGCTGGCCGAAGCCTCCCGTGAAAAGTACGACCGCATCTGTCGGCAACTCCAGCTGCGTTCGGATCATCGCGTGATCGAGATCGGAACGGGCTGGGGCGGTTTCGCGATTCACGCTGCGGCAAAATATGGATGTCACGTGACGACGACGACGATCTCGCAGCAGCAGTACGACGAGGCGCGTCAGCGTGTGGAGGCGGCGGGACTCGGCGAACGCGTCACGTTGCTGCAACGGGACTACCGCGAGTTGACTGGAGTCTATGACCGACTTGTCTCGATCGAAATGATTGAAGCCGTGGGGCATGAGTTCCTGCCGGCGTACTTCCAAAAGTGCGCGAGCCTCTTGAACTCGGGTGGCCAGATGATGATTCAGGCGATCACCATCCCCGATCAGCGGTACGACGAGTATCGCCGCTCGGTCGACTTTATTCAGCGGTATATCTTTCCCGGTGGGTGCCTGCCGAGTCTGGGGGCGATCGTGCAGGCCGTCGCGACAACCCCCGACTTACAGTGGATTCAGCTGGAGGAATTCGCCGAGCACTATGCCCGAACGTTGGCTCGCTGGCGAGCTGCCTTTCGGGATCGGCTCGCGGAAGTCCGCCAGCTGGGGCTTGACGAACGGTTTATCCGCATGTGGGATTACTACCTCGCGTATTGCGAGGCCGGTTTTCGCGAGCGGATGACGGGCGTTTGTCAGCTACGTTTCTTGCGGGCGACGTGACCTCCGGTCGGCGACGCCCCCTCATCCGGCCTTCGGCCACCTTCTCCCGCGCGGGGAGAAGGGACGTGCGGCTTGTCACTTCTCCCGCGTGGCGGAGAAGGGACGTGCGGCTTGCCGCCTCTCCCGCGTGGCGTAGAAGGGACGTGGTAGTGTCACCTCTCCCGCGACCGGGAGAGGTCGACCGGGGACCGCTTGCGGGACCCGGGCGGGTGAGGGCTGACGGTTTGGCCGGGAGCGACGCCCCCTCATCCGGCCTGCGGCCACCTTCTCCCGCGTGGGGGAGAAGGGACGTGCGGCTTGTCACTTCTCCCGCGTGGGGGAGAAGGGACGTGCGGCTTGTCACCTCTCCCGCGTGGCGTAGAAGGGACGTGCGGCTTGTCACCTCTCCCGCGACCGGGAGAGGTCGACCGGGGACCGCTTGCGGGACCCGGGCGGGTGAGGGCTGACGGTTTGGCCGGGAGCGTCGCCCCCTCATCCGGCCTGCGGCCACCTTCTCCCGCGTGGGGGAGAAGGGACGTGCGGCTTGCCACCTTCTCCCGCGTGGGGGAGAAGGGACGTGGTGCAGTGAAAGTCGTGTCGAAGCTAAGGCTCATGCCCAAGGAGAGATTGTGCCGCATCCCTATGGATTTTGGTCACTGCTGCCGCCTTTTCTGGCGATTGTGCTTGCGGTCGCCACTCGCCAGGTCTATCTGTCGCTTGGGACCGGCGTCTGGTTGGGGTACGTCATCCAGCAAGGCGAGCTGCTGACGGGCACGATCGTGGCGATCGATGCCTGCGTGCAGGTTTTTGCGGACGCCGGCAACACCCGGGTGATTCTGTTCAGCATGCTGGTGGGCTCGTTGATCGCGCTGTTGCAGCGAAGCGGTGGCGTCGATGGCTTTGTCAATGCCGTGCAGGCGGGTCGTTTTGTGCGCGGACCTCGCTCGGCCGGATTGCTGGCCATGGCGGTGGGGATGAGCGTGTTTGTCGAATCGAGTATCTCGGCAATGGTGACGGGCACGGTGGCTCGACCCATTTTCGATCGGCTGCGGATGTCGCGCGAGAAGCTGGCCTACATTTGCGACACCTGTTCGGCGCCGACCTGCATGCTGATTCCGTTGAATGGTTGGGGAGCTTTCGTGTTGGCTCAACTCTCGACGCTCGGCGTGTCGGATCCACTCAGCGTGATGGTCCGTTCGCTGCCGCTGAACTTCTATGCGATTATCAGCCTCGTGCTGCTCTTGGGAAGCGTGGCGAGCGGTCGAGACTTTGGACCGATGCGTCGCGCGCAGACGCGCGCTCGCGACCAGGGAAAACTCTTTCGCGATGGAGCTCAACCCATGATGGCCGAAGAGATCCTGGCCATGCAGCCCCGACCCGAAACGCCGCGTCGAGCCCTCAATACGCTCGTTCCGCTTGTGACCATGGTCGCGATGGTTCCGCTGGGAATCATGTACACGGGGATCCACTCGCTTGCTGGAAACGAGACGGCGTCATTTTGGAACGTGCTGCGGGCCAGTTCCGGCACCACCGCCGTCCTCTGGTCGGTGCTCTCGGCGGTGGCCGTGGCCGGTCTGCTGGCCATCGTCCAGCGCATCATGTCGCTCCGGGAAGTCGTCGAGGTCGCTTTGAAAGGAGCCGGTGGTCTGCTGCCGCTCGGACTGCTGATGATGCTCGCCTTTGCGATTGGCCGGTTGTGCGGCGACGACGGCCTGGCAACGGGCACCTTCGTCGCGTCGCTGGTTGGAGACGGAGTTCCTCGGCCTTTGATCGCCCCGGTTCTGTTTATCGTCGCCAGCGGGATTGCCTTTTGCACGGGCACCAGCTGGGGAACGTTCGCGATCATGCTCGCCATCGCGATACCGTTGGCCGAGAGTCTCGCGATGTCGCCACCGCTGGTCGTGGCCGCGGTGCTCGGCGGCGGCGTCTTTGGGGATCACTGTTCGCCGATTTCCGATACGACCGTCGTCTCCTCGATGGCGGCGGCGTCCGACCACATCGATCACGTTCGCACTCAGTTGCCCTACGCCCTGGTCGCGGGACTCATCGCCCTGATCGGCTACACGCTCGCCGGTTTGCTGTGAGGGTGGGAGCTCAGGGGGAACTTTGAAAGAGGGAACTCGACACTTGCGGAGTCGACTCCGTCGGGACGAACAGGTAGTGCGAGACGAACCACTCCTGGCCGTTTCGATAACCAAACAGCTCGGCGCAGGCCAGAAAAAAGATTCGCCATCGGCGAAGTTGCCGTGCGGCTTCGGGGCCCGAGAGATCCGCTCGGAACAGTCTCAGCAACTCGTCGAACTGGTGGTCGAGTCGGCTGAGCCAGGCTTCGCAGGTTTTTTGGTAGTGCTGTCCGCCCACGGTCCATTGCTGGGATACTTCCAGGTCGCCAGCGAAGCGACGCAGCCAACCCGCCGACGGCATCATGCCGCCCGAAAAAAAATGGCGACCCATCCAGTTGGCTTCACCTTCCGTCTCGAACAAGTACGTGAGCGAGCGGTGGCAGAAAATATGCACGAATAGACGGCCCGAGGGGGTCAGCCAGTGGGCCACCCTCTGCAAGAGCTCGCGGTGGTTCCGCACGTGCTCGAACATCTCGACGGAAACGACGCGATCGTAGCGGCGGCGCGTCGAAAAATCAGCGATGTTCGCCGTCACCACTTCGACGGTTCCGTAGCCGTGTTCCCGGCACCTTGCGTCAATGAAAGCCTTTTGACTGCGTGAGTTGGAGATGGCGGTGATCCGTGCCCGCGGAAAATGTTCTGCCAACCACAGCGTGAGCGATCCCCAGCCGCAGCCGAGTTCAAGGATTCTCATCCCATCTTGAATCTCAGCTCGTTCTGCGGTCAACGCCAGCATCGCCGCCTCAGCCTGCTCTAACGTCATCTCGGCTCGCGGCCAATAGCCGCAGCTGTATTTCAGGTGCGATCCTAGCACCCGCTGAAAAAACTCGGCCGGCACTTCATAGTGCTGCAGATTGGCTTCCTTGGCATGGATCACCATCGGGCCGTTAGCCAGCCGCTGGGCCAACTCGTCATGCGCCTCGCTTGCCTCCTCGGTCCCTTGCAGGCGTTGCCGCAACATCCGGCGAATGCCCAGCCGAATCAAGGAATCGGGCAACCAGCCTCGCTCGGCCCAATCAGTGGCAGACAATAAAGGCGTCATCACTCGCTCACGATTCGGGGTGATTTTCCTAATACGCGATCCGCGTTGATCGCGACACACTCGTTCCACTTTAGGCGCGCACTTCCAGCTCAACAACCGAAAAGCGATCGCTGCGCCCTGGTCAGCGCCTGGTCAGCGCCCTGGTCAGCGCCCTGGCAAACGCTGGGAGACGAGGTAGAGCGGAAACCCGGCCAGGAGCAGCAGGAGCGAGTAGGTGGCAATCTGTGGCCGGTAACCGATCGCACTATACATCATGAAGAGGCAGGCTCCGGCGAACAAGAGGATGGTCCAGGGATATCCGACGACGCGATACGGTCGAGGCGTGTCCGGGTCGCGGTGGCGCAGCACGATCACCGACAGCGTGCTGAAGAAATAGAAGGTGTAGACCGTCGAGGCCGTGTAAATCACCGTGTCGTCGAAACTGCCCAGCAGATTGATCAGCACCAAGGTCACCGCCGCTTGCCAGACGAGGGCGCGACGGGGTGTCTGCCGTTGCTCGTCCCAGGAACCGAACAGTCGGAACAGGCGGTGCTCGGTTCCCGCGGAGTAGGCCAGGCGGGCACCGGTCAGAATTTGGCCATTCAGCGCACCCAGGGCCGAGAACGCGATCAGGCCGCCGACGCCGACCGTCGCCAGGTGAGGCAATCGTCCGGCGACGACGTCGACGGCAACGGCCGAGCTGGCCGCCATGCGGGCGTGTCCCAGGGCGACGAGGAAGGCGAGATTCGTCAGCAGATAAAGGGCCGTCACCAGGCCCAGTCCGCCGACCAGGGCACGGCGGATATTTTGTTGCGGATTCTGGATTTCGGCGGCGATATAGGCAATCTCGTTCCAGCCTCCGTAGCAAAAGAGCACCAGGACCAAGGCGACGCCGATCGGAAAACCGGGTTCGATCAGCGGTTCGCGAGAGGTTCCCTCGACGGGGCCTGCGAGCCCAATCAAAACAACGGTCGCCAACCCGCCGAGTTTCAGCAGTGTCATCAGATTCTGGGTTCGTTTGGCTTGCCGAACGCCCGTCAAATTGATGATCGTAAAACTGATCACCGCCAGTGACGCCAGATGGGCGGGACGCAATCCGACCCACGCATTGGCCGGGAGGATGCGTCGCGTGTAGGTGGCGAAGACGAACGCCATGGCGGCGATATCTCCCGGGCGAACAATCACCACCTGCATCCAGCCGAACAGAAATCCCGCCCAGCGACCGTAAGCGCGACTCAGATAGATCATGTCGCCTCCGTCGCGTGGGTAGGCCGAGGCGAGTTCCGCATAACACAGCGCGCCCAGCAGCGATACCAAGCCGCCGATCAGCCACAGCAGCAGCACGCCGCCAGGCTGGCGGACGCTGCTGGCAATCAGGGGCGCGGTTTCGTAAATCCCCGCCCCTACGATGATGCCGACAATCAGACACGTGATGTCGAAGAGGCGAAAGGACGGCGTTGGGCCTGGTTGCATCGCGGAGCTTTCCGGAAGGGCGGGGAAGCTGCTAGACGGCTTGTGACGCAAGAAGGGCCGCGTGGTGCTGCGTCAGGTGCCCCTCCAACTCGTCGATTTCTTCCTGATCCAATTGCCAGTTGGCGGCGTTCAGCGTCTCGGCGAGCTGCGCGGGTCGACGCGCTCCGACAATGGCGGACGTGACCTCGGGTCGGCGCAGCACCCAGGCGATCGCCAGCTCGGCCAACGTTCGCCCGTTACGACGTGAGACGGGGCGGATCGCTTCCAGGAGACGTAACGTAATCGCAAGCTGCGGATCCTGGAAGCGGGGATCGCGGACACGATGGTCGTTGGCCGGCAAAGCGGCAATCCGCGACCGATTGAAAGCGCCGGTCAACAGGCCCTTGCCCATCGGGCTGTAGCAAACCACACCGATCTGTTGGGCACCGCAGTACGGCAAAATCGCGTGCTCGATCTCTCGACTGAGCATGTTGTAGGGTGGCTGCAACGAGGCGACAGGGTGGATCGACTGCAATCGCTTCAATTGATCGACGGAATGATTCGAAACGCCGATCGCACGCACTTTGCCCGCCTCCTTCAGCTCGACCAGGGTTTGCCATGCGAGCTCAATCGAGTCGTCCGGATCGGGCCAGTGGATCTGATACAAGTCGATGCAATCCAGCTCCAGCCGGCGCAGGCTTGACTCGCATTCGGCCCGAATGCTTTCGGGCGTGAGCCGTGCGAGGATCTCGCCGTTGGGCTGAATGATTCGCCCGCATTTCGTAGCCACATAGGGCCGCTGGCTTGGATCCAGCTGAGCCAACGCCTTGGCGACGAGCTCCTCCGAGCGACCGTTGCCGTAGACCGCCGCCGTATCGATCCAGTTCACGCCATGCTCGACGCCCCGCACGATCGCCTGAATCGCCTCGGATTCATCTTGCGGTCCCCAGCCGAATTTCCAGTCACCGCCGCCGATCGCCCAGGTGCCGATCCCGATGGTCGTGAACTGGAATCCGGAAGTGCCCAGAGTTCGTGTGGGAAGCATGTCGTGCCCTCGCGGTGACAAATGGATGCGGTGTGGATGGGGTTGGAAGCGGCTGTTGATCAGGTAGGACTGGCGAGGCGAGGTGTCGCTACGGTGCACTTTGCAAGAGGAACTCCGCGACCCGAGCGGGATAGCCGCGGTTCCGCTGCCTGACCTGGGCGACGACGTCCCAAATGGGAGATGCTTGTTCGTCGAGTTCGTCGATCAAGTGCATTGCCTGCAGGGACAGGAATTCTTCATCGGATAGGGCGGCGGCGCGGATCACGGGCAGGGCGGCGGCGATCTGTCCGGTGCGAAGGGCGGCGTGGGCCGCGGCCATCCGCACGCTGCCGGACGAGTCGGCCAGGCC
This sequence comes from uncultured Planctomycetales bacterium, assembly GCA_963826795.1. GTDB lineage: Bacteria > Planctomycetota > Planctomycetia > Pirellulales > Pirellulaceae > CAWGYT01. The sequence continues at coordinate 102,784 of CAWGYT010000008.1, forward strand.
GGCTTCGATCGCGGCGAGTGATGCGTCGTCCACTGCGTGATGATTGCCCAGTCCGATCAAGCCCCAATAGCGGACGGCCGGATCGGCATCGCGACAAGCCTGCCGCAATTCGGAACGCGGCGAGTCAGCGCGGCAGGCGGCCAGATTGGTCTCCCACAAGCGTTCCAGCAGGGCCTCGCTCCCGTCCTGCTGGAGGATGGCCAGCCGCGTGCCCAGGGCCCGCCCCCGAAGCTCCAGTTCGGCCTCGGGAATTAACCCCGTATCGCGCGTCGTCGCGGCCCAATCACGCAGCTCCCGGCGAAACCGCTCGAGGGTCGCCAACAGTTCGGGACGCGTGTCGGCCTCCGCGATCAAGTTGTGAATTTCGTGCGGGTCTTGCTCCAGATCATACAGCTCTTCGAGGGGCTTCGTGTCGGCCATGAATTGCTCGGCGGCCGGGGATAACTGCCCGGCTGCGTGCAGCCGACGCAGTTCCTGCATCGTGTGCTCCTGCTCCATGTAGTTGATGATCTGAAAATAGGGTCGATACGGCTGGAAATTGCGGATGTACTTGTAACGCGCGTCGCGGATGGCGCGAATCATATCGTATCGCTCGTCCATCCGATCGCGAATCGTAACGACGAATTCGCGGGGGGCGGCCCGCGACGCTCCGAGAAACGGCTGGCCTTGAAAGTGATCCGGAATGGGCAGCCCCGCCAGATGCAACATCGTCGGCGGCAAGTCGAGCAGGCTGACCAGTTCCGGGGACACCTTTCCCGGTTCCGCCTGGTCCGCCGTGCGCCATTTCGGCGGGACACGAATGATCAGTGGGACGTGCGTTCCGGATTCGTAAATCCAGCGTTTGGCACGCGGCAGACCGACTCCATGATCCGACCAGAAGACGACAATCGTGTCGTCCGCCAGTCCGTCCGCATCCAATTGGGCCAGAAGTTCACCAGCTCGCTTGTCCATCGACGTGATATTGTCGAAATAGTGGGCCCAGTCGTGTCGGGTGCGGGGCGTGTCCGGATAGTACGGTGGAAGCTGCATGCGGTCCGGGTCGTGCAATTCCGAGTCGCTGAGGTTTTCGGGCCGCCGATACCCAAAGATCTTGCTCTCGTGCGTGTTCGTAAAATTGAAGACCGCGAAGAATGGCTGGTCCACCTGCGGTCGATGTCGCCAATGGGCTTGATTGCTGCACTCGTCCCAGCACCGTTTGTGATCGCCGGTGATGTTGTAATCGGTCTTGGAATTGTTGGTGCAGTAGTATCCGGCGTCGCGCAAGTACTGCGGAAACAACGGCACCTGTTCGGGAAGGTCAATCGAACAACGCATGAACTGATTGCCCAGTGTGCTGGGATACATTCCCGTGATCAGCGACGCACGGCACGTGGTGCAGACGCCGGTTACCGTGGACGCATGTGCATAACGAACCGCCTGGCTGGCCAGCCGATCCAGATTCGGCGTCGTGGCGTCCGCGTGGCCATAACAGCCCAGATGGGGACTGATGTCCTCGCAACTGATCCACAGCAGATTGGGCCGCGCCGCGCCCAGCAGCAACGGGATCAAACCCAGGACCAGCCACCCGAATCGGCCTGGCGCCGACCGGCTATCGTGAGCACGTGACAACGCGGTCCCTTGGTGCCACGCCTGGCGCCATTCGCGGAGAGCTGTTTTCATCAGAATCACGTACCTGTTTTCTGCGTTGAGCGTTGAATTACCGGCTGGCAGGCCGCGTCGATTGGTTTACGTGGAGGTCCCGATCGGCTGGCTCGCCGGGCAAAGTCACTTACGAGTTGCGGGTGAGCAGCATCATCACCACGATCAGGGCGATCACGCCCAGGCTGACGAAGCCCAGCGTGCGCCAGGAAACTTCCGTCGAGTTGTTCATTTGAAGGATTCGATTGCGAAGCCGCGCCTGGATCGGGCGAACCGAGCCGGCGGCACGATCCTTGCCCGAGTCGGTCTGCCGCGCGTCCGGAACGTGTGCGATCAGCTCGCCCAGGATGCCCTGCACTGAACGCGCGTTGAAGGGACGATCCTCGGGCGACTTTTCCAGCAGCTGAATGATCAGCTTTTCAATTTCCGCAGGGCAGTCGTCCACCAGCTCGCGCACCCGCGGCGGGCTGGCCGTCAGGTGCTGATCAAAGATGGCGGCGAAATTGTCACCCATGTACGGTGGCCGCCCGGTCAGCATTTCGAAAAGCACGCAGCCGAGGGCATACAAGTCCACCTGCCCGGTAATGTCGCGCGAGCCTCGGATCAGCTCGGGCGCCATATAGGCATACGTCCCGACGGTCAGGCCGGTATCCGTCAAGTCGTTGGCCCGCAGGTCGCGCGCGATTCCGAAGTCTCCCAACTTCATCTGACCCTGTTCGGTAAAAAACACGTTGCCCGGCTTCAGATCGCGGTGAATGATTCCATGGTTGTGGGCATGCTGCAGCGCGGACGCAATCTGCCGGCCACACTCGGCCGCCTCCTGCCAACTCAGCGGACCACAGCGCTGGAGCAACTCCTTCAAGGTGCCCCCCTTGATCAACTCCATCACGTAGAACAGCTGCCCCTGGTGCTTGCCATCGCCGTGGTAGGCCACGATATTCGGATGGTCCAGCTTGGAAAGAATCAGCATTTCCCGTTCGAAGCGACGTACGATATTGGCGTCGGTGCTGACAGCCGGCGAGAGCAACTTGAGCGCGAAGGTCTTGCCCGTGTCACGCTCGGTCACGCAGTAGATGGTACCGACCGTCCCCACTCCGATCGTTTCGCCAATCACAAAGTCCTCAAACCGCCGTTCGCTCATGGAAACGCTCTGAGTCTTGCTACCGCCGAGGGACGTGGGCTCGTGGGCGGGGAGCCAGCCGAAAGGACTCCGCTGTGCCACCGGCGCCGCGCTAGGGGATAAGTGCCGTCGAGTTGGATCAATGGGCCAGCCCCCATTCTAACGGCCGCGACGCCCCGACCACACCATGGTTTCGGCTCGCCACGTCGGAAACTCGCGAAGCCGGGGGGCATCCGCTGCCGGGTGACCGGAATTCGACCGAGTCCCGCGACGGATCTTTCGGCATCCGCCTGACTTGGCCCCGGGACTGCCCGCCAGCCTCGCAGTCGCTCGTCATCGCTCGAGTTGCGATCCGCGGCGACCTCGTCTACCATAACGTGAAGGGAACGTTCAACTTCGGCCGATCGGAGTTCCGGGTATTCGGCTCCCGATCGGCCCGGTGAGGGAGCCAGACGCGGCGAGTGGTAGCGGCGAGATGGGTGACGAGAACTTGTCGTTAACCTGAGCGGTGCTTCCGCGAGGACAGAGTTTCCGCGAGGACAGAGTTTCCGCGAGGACAGGGGTCGACTTGGAATGGCGAAAGTCACCACGACCGAGCAACTGATCGATTTGATCAAGCGGAGCGGTCTGATCAGCAACGAAGACTTGGCGGCGAACCTGGCGCGTTACGCGAGCCAGTCTGGCGGCCTCTTCCCGCCGGACGCCACGAAGCTGGCCGACCTGTTGGCCTCGACCGGGATGCTGACACGCTGGCAGCTCGAACAGCTGCTGAAGGGCAAATATCGCGGCTTTCGGCTCGGTAAGTACACGCTCAAAGGTCACCTCGGCACGGGCGGCATGAGCAGTGTCTATCTGTCCGAGCATCCGATCATGCGCCGTCCGGTGGCGATTAAAGTCCTGCCCAAGGCCCGGGTGGCGAAGTCCAGCTATTTGGAACGCTTCGAGCTCGAGGCCCGCGCGGTTGCTGCCTTGGATCATCCCAATATCGTCCGTGCCTACGACATCGACAACGAAGCCGACACGCACTATATCGTGATGGAGTACGTCGAAGGCAAGGATTTCCAACGGATGGTCGAACATGAGGGTCCGCTGAGTTACGAGCGGGCGGCCGACTACATCGCCCAGGCTGCCGTTGGACTGCAGCATGCCCATGAGGCCGGCGTCGTGCACCGCGATATCAAGCCGGCCAATTGTCTTGTCGACAAGACAGGGACCGTCAAGGTCCTGGATATGGGACTCGCGAAATTCGCCGCCGATGACGCCTCGTTGAGTGCCGTTCACAAAGACAGCGTCGTGGGAACGGCCGACTACCTGGCCCCCGAGCAAGCCGTCAATAGCAGTCGGGTGGATACGCGGGCCGATATCTATGGGTTGGGCGGAACTTTCTACTTCCTGCTCACAGGACATCCTCCGTTTCCCAAAGGGACGCTGACCGAGCGTTTGCTGAAGCACCAAAAGGAAGAGCCCGCCAGCATTTATGTCGATCGCCCCGACGCCCCGCCGACCCTGGTCGATATCTGCCGCCGGATGATGATGAAGCGCGTCGAGCAGCGGCTCCAGTCGGCCGCGGACGTCGCCGCCGAACTGCGACAGTGGCTGTCGAGCCGCGGCTATGGCGAGGCCGCGGGGTCGCCGGCCGCGCCAGCGAGTCGGCGCATGGCCGAGAGGCTCGGGAAAGAATTGCCCGCCAGTCAATCGAGCGATCGATGGCGAAATCTGGCCACCGCACCTCAACCTTCGACGCCATCCTCCGGCAGCTCGAGCGATACCATCTCGGGGCTCGGCGCCGATACCGGCCGCATGGTCCGCGACGAAGATCTCACGCTGGCTCCCCTGGACGATGAACGGCACGAAACGGCGGGCTCGGGGGCCGGCAAGTCCGATGTGACCTCGCTGTCGCCCTCAGATCTGAACCTCGACAAACAGGTGCTCTCGCAAATCGAAGAAGAAATCGGCGGCGAATCGACGAGTGGCTCGCTCGTCGACTTGCTGGATGACCACGAACTCAAATCCGTCTCGACGTCCGGCGTCGTGCTGCGCCGCCAGCAGCACGCCGTCCCGACCTGGGTGATCGTCCTCAGCAGCGTGGGCGGTGCCCTCGTCTTTGTGCTGCTGCTGGTCCTGCTCTATGCCGCATCGTGACGCGCCGCATCGTGACGCGCCGCATCGCCCAGCGGGTCGGTGATGGTCGGTTGGGGTACGACGCCATCGGCGAAGATCGAGTCGACTTCATCGGCCGCCAGCAGCCGGCGCTTGACGCCCTCCGTCTCCTCCATCCCCGGCTCACTCGTGCTTGCGGACGCGTCCGCTTGCTTGGGCGGGGCCGTCTCCGGCGCAGCGGCAATCGCTGCACCGACGCTCGAGTCCGCGATGTTGAGCGTCGGGTCGGCCTCACCTTCGGCCTGCGCCTCACCTTCGGCCTGCGCGGGGACGGCGGGCGCTGCAACCTCGTTGGAGTTCAGGAAATTGATGATCAGGATCGCGTCGACGGGCGTCGCGAATCCGTCCCCGTTGACGTCGAAGTACGCGGGAACCGGGTCGGGAGCGGCCGGCAGCCGACCGTCCACCGGATCACGATACGTCGGATTGTTCAGTTCGTTGATGACCAACAGGGCGTCGATCGGGAAGACGCCCCCATCGTCGTCGACATCCAACGGGTTGACGGGGTTCTGCCAGCCGGCTGCGGTTTGCAGGGTATTGGCAAAGTCCAAGCCGATGGCGGCACCGTCGGCGGGAACCGTAACGTCCTGGCCGCCGTCACCGCCCGGTACGGTCTGCTGGTAACCGCTGGGGACCACCTCATTCACGCGGTAAGTGCCGCCGTCCGGCACATTCAAGACGTAGCTCCCCTGCGGGTTCGAAATGGTCCATAGCTCGGAGCCCACGCCGTTGATTCGAAGTGAGTCCAGCCGACCCGTGATCCAGGGTCGCTCCGAATACGCCGTCGCGTACGCGATGTCACCCTCGGCCCGTGTGACGACCATCGTCTCGTACCGCCCGTTGGTCAGCTCCTGCGTCTCGTACGTCGCCAGGAGATTTCCCGACGCGTCGTAGGCCTCCAGCTTTCCGATTCGCGGCGCGTTGGGCGCTCGCCCGTGATATTGATTTGGACCGCGGAAACCGGCGGGTCAAAGTCCATCCGCAAGCGGGCTTCGAAATCCCAGTCTTCGACCTCACCGTGAGCGAAAACCCTCTCGCCCGTCGATGCAAACGCGTCGGGGGCCGAAATGACGGCCGGACTGGACGGCCGGATCGAGTTGTCTTCGCCCGCCACGGAAAACGACACGCCGGGAAACGAGATTGCCTCGCCGGCTCCAAAGTCGTCTGGCTCGACCACGTCCCCCACGATGTCCAACATGTCGTTGCCGTTGGCGTCGATGTACACCGTGACGCCGCCCTGACCCGGTTCGCCGGCCCCGATCACCGCGTTGCCATCCAGGTCGTTGAAAACGGTGCCCGCCAGGGTGGTGGCGAGCACACGCCGGGATTCCAAGGACTCGAGGTTCAGACGCCGCGACAGACGCCGGCGCGGCAAACGGTCAGGACGCTTGGGGCGAGATAGGACGTCAATGGTGTTCGTCATGCGTGGGTCTCTTGATGGAAACAAAGCGGTTCGTCGAGCCACTCGGGCGGCAAACGGAGAACGTCCCGGCCGACCTTTCCCAGCTACCGCCGACGTTTGGCGGTAGAGGCTCACAGAATCGTTTTCGGCCTCGCTGAACAGCAGTCGAGGAGACCCGGCGACGCTTCCCTAGACTTCCTAGTTTGCTTCGCCAGATAGATTTCATGCTAAATCAACATCCGAAAAGCGACAAGCGATTCGGCCACGTGGAACGTCAGGAACTCGAGAAAGATTCGCCGGGCGTTCGGAGATCGATACACGCGCGCTACACCCAAGTCGCGCATTCCGAATAGACGTTACGTCGTCCAAAACGACGCGCGACGAACGCGCGCGTTTCGTGCACCTTAGCGGCGATCAACGGAATTAGAAACGAGCGGACGGGCGGACTGTGGCAAACCGCGTCGGGCAGTTCGCGAGCGCAGGCACACGTCCCCGCAAGGCGGTCCAGTCAGCGCCTATTCGCCGGGGGGATCATCTGGCGCTGAGGGGCACTGGGCTTGAGTTATGGCTCGCGGCCGCACGTCACGCGCTCGGAGATCGCTTCGCCCTTAAGTCGTTGCTAGGCGCAGAGTCGTTGCTCGGCGCAGAGTCGTTGCTCGGCGCGGAGTGACGCAACGCTCTCTCTGTCCCTATCTCTCTCGGGAGAGGTGACAACTACATGTCCCTTCTCCCCAACGCGGGAGAAGGTGGCCGAAGGCCGGATGAGGGGGCGGTGTTTGCCCGAGCGTAACCCTCACCCGCCCGGACCCCGCCAGCGGGTCCCGGCCGACCTCTCCGGCTTCGGGAGAGGTGACGGATGGACGTGACGGATGAAGATGCGTCAATCGCATCCCTGTCCCTGCTCCCCAACGCGGGAGAAGGTGGCCGAAGGCCGGATGAGGGGGCGCATGTCTGCCCGAGCGTAACCCTCACCCGCCCGGACCCCGCCAGCGGGTCCCGGCCGACCTCTCCCGGCTTCGGGAGAGGTGACGGATGGAGGTGACGGATGAATATGCGTCAATCGCATCCCTGTCCCTTCTCCCCAACGCGGGAGAAGGTGGCCGAAGGCCGGATGAGGGGGCGAGCGCACGCCCAACGAACGGAGCGGTCAGCCGACCCGCGGCGACGGTCGAAACTCGCAAGCATGGGTACCGACGCGCCAGATCGCCAGCTGGGCAGATCGCCAGCTGCCAGCGTGCCACTGCGCCTCAGTGGGGCTAACGCTCTTCCAGCTGCAGCGTGGCGATCAGGATTTCTGCACCTGGCGTCAGGGCCCGCAACTTGGTCGCGATCACGGCCTTCTCCGACGGGTTGGCCTTCTCGATTCGCTTCTTGTAGTGCGTCAGCTTTTCACGGCGGTGCCGCCTTCGCTTGATCTCTTTTCGCCGTTCGCAACTTCCCATAATTTCCCGCATTCTGAAGAAAAATGAAGTCGGTTGGGTGACCCCGCAACGGATCCCGCAGAGTGAGTTCTTCTATCACGAACGCGCCGCAGCGTCAACGCTTCGGAATCCCCGCGGAATTCGGATTTCCAAGCGTTTGGGCGGCCGAATGGCTTTTGATCTCTCGCTTGAATTCTGGGATCGGTGGCAATTTTCCGCGAGTTCGGGAAAGGTAGCCGGTACGCCACTCGGGCAGCAGCATGACCAGGGCGAGCAGTGGGAGGACGAACAGGCCGACGACGGCCAGTCCCAGCCAGCGCAGGTTGGTCCTGAGCCGACGGCTGGGACCCGAGACGAGCTCTTCCGACTCACGTACCAAGGCCACCAACTTGCTACCGGAGCCGTCTGGGATCTGAACGTCGGCCCAGGCTGTTCGCCAGCGACCGCCAAATTGTTCGACGGCACCGAAGTCGGGATGTCCGAAGGGATCCACGCTGATGGTCGACTGCCAATCGTCGGAGCGGACGCTCGCCGTTCCGACGTCTTCGCGGAGATGATTGTCGCGGAGCGCGCTGGGGTGGTGATGGTATGGATGTTCGATAATTTTCGCGGTTTCGGGGTCCGGTCGCGGGTCGAGCAAGACGGCGTAGCCGACCGCCTCGACCTCGGCGCTCGGTTCGGGAGGTTCCAGCAACGAGCCGAGCTGGAGAAACATGCCGACGACACCGACCAGTTGCCCGTCGTCCCAGACGGGGGCGGAGATGGCGAGCACCCAATAGTTCGTCTCTTTTGTACGAAACACGGCCGACAGTCGCGGCCCGTCGCCTGGCCGCCACGACGTGGGTGGATGAGTCCCCTCCTCGGAGCTGGCCGGTAGGCCGGTAAAGTACGAGCGATAGGCAAAGTCGCGCGTCACCGCGGGCCGCCAGGGATCGCGTGCCAATTGACAGCCATCGGGTCCGCAGATCCACCAGGCGAGCACGTTTTCCGCGACCTCGTCGGGGTCATACTCCCACAACGGCGGCCCCAGGCGTTCGCTGATCGCATCCACGCCCTCGCTTTCCCAATTGGGATTGGCGGAAATCCAGGACTGCAGCGGGCGGAGGTCGGTCGGGAGCGGCGGCCAGTCAGCAGCTGGGCGGTCGAGAGCGGAACGATCCCAGTCGGCGAGCTGCGATTTGAGCTCCCCATAGACCGCGTTGTCCCGCACCCGCTCGGCCAGCCGACGTCGCAGCTCCGGCGTACCGGCTGCTGTCTGAACGTGCCGGAACTTCTCCCGCAGCTTCTGCTCCGCGGCGCTGGCGACCCACTTGGCGGTGTCCCGCAACGACCGCTGGGCGACGCCGTCGAGCGTCTGTTCGAAGGACGTGACCTGACGCTCCAGTCCAAGACCGGCACAAACCACGGCGGTCGCCATCAGAGCGACCGTCAACAGGGTACCCCAAACGGCCTTGGGGTGGGCCCGACACCATCGCACGATTCGCTCGGACCGGGAGATTGGGCGGGCCCCAATGGGCTCACCCAGACAATACCGATCGAGGTCGTCGGCCAGCTCCGCGGCCGAGGGGTAACGGCGGGCCGGATCCTTCTCGAGACACTTGAGGCAAATCGTGGACAAATCGAGATCGACGTGCTCGTTGAATTGTCGGGGCGATTGAGGTTCCTCGTGGATCGCCGCTTGGAGCGTGTCGAGGATGCTTCGTCCGGGAAAGGGTGGACGATTCGTGACCAGGCGAAACAGAATGGCCCCCAGCGAGTAGACATCCGATAAGGGGCCGACTTCCGCGGACCGTCCGGCGGCTTGTTCCGGCGACATGTAGCTGGGTGTACCCATCACCTGGCCGTCGTAGGTGAGCTGCGAGTCGCTGGCGACATCCTTGGCCAAACCAAAGTCAGTCAGCCTTGCCTGGCCCAGCTCGTCCAACAACACGTTGGCCGGCTTCAGATCGCGGTGGACGATGTTTCGCGAGTGAGCGAAATGCACGGTGCGTGCCACGCTGCCGACGATTTCGGCCGCACGTCGTGGCGGGAGGGGACCCTTGGCCAGCAGATCTTCCAGTGAGCCGGCTTCGAAGAGGCCCATCGAGAAAAAGTAGTTGCCGTCATGCTGGCCGATTTCGTAGACAGGGACGATGCCCGGATGATTCAGACGCGCCGCCGCTTCGGCCTCCGTCTGAAATCGCTGGATCTGCTCGCTGGACGCCAGTCGCGACTCGCGAATCATCTTCAGCGCAACGGGTCGGTTCAGGCTGATTTGCCGAGCCCGGTAGACCACGCCCATCCCGCCACGCCCGAGCTCTTCGAAGATCTCGTAGTCGCCAAATGGTTGTCCGTACAAGGGGGGCCGTTCGCCCGTCGTGTCGCTTGTCGCACTCGTCGCCGAACCGGATTGTGTCGCCGCGAGATCCGCGTCACCCGCCCACGGCATGGTGCTCGAGACCTCGACTGCTTCGATCCGCTTTTGGCACGCGTCACAGATTTTGAGATGGACCGCGACCTCGTCGATCTGGCTCTCGCCGAGCCGGCCTCCCGCAAAGGCGGCCAGGACATCATCACTCGGGTGCGATTCGACGGACACGGTCGACTCCCCAAAACAAGCGACATGTGACCAACATAACCGACCTTGACGTGAAATGCATCCCGATTTCGGTCGGCACCGCAATGACGCCGCGCCCCCCTCATCCGGCCTTCGGCCACCTTCTCCCGCGCTGGGGAGAAGGGACATGCGGTTGTCACCTCTCCCGTCGGGAGAAGGGACATGCAGTTGCCACCTCTCCCGTCGGGAGAAGGGACATGCGGTTGTCACACCTCCCGTCGGGAGAAGGGAGATGCAGTTGTCACCTCTCCCGTCGGGAGAAGGGACATGCAGTTGTCACCTCTCCCGTCGGGAGAAGCGAGATGCAGTTGTCACCTCTCCCGGGAGCGGGCCGAGTTATCCTCCGGTTTTTTCGATCTCCGAGAGCGTCTCGGCCATGGCGCCATAAAGAAGCGCAGGAGGTAAAGTCGGTTGCGGATCGCTTTCATACGATTCGCCACTCAAGCCGACTAAAAGCCCGATCCGGCTTTCCTTCCAAGGCTCCCCTTTGCATGCCGAGGCGGGGACGCGGCTTGTCAGCTCGACGATCCAGATGCTGATCACGCCCTCCGTCAGCCATCACGGAAGCGATCGTAGGAGCCTCGACATCCGCCAGACTACCTCGGGACGATTGTTGCTGGCCGAGGCGAAACTGGATGCCGAAGCTCCCGAGGAGACCATCAGGGCCAGCACTCGCGGACGCACGGCATGCTCGAGGGCCAGTCCCAATTCCGCCAACGTTCGGGGGCCGACCATCCGGGTGCAAGCACCCGCCCACGATCTCACTTATTTCCCGCGCCAACACTCGCAAACGATCCCTCTGCGAAGCCGATAACCCCATCCTCTCATCCTCCCTGCCTGGCCTCAGCGGACACCGACTCCCGGCCAGCGACCCGCAGATTCTCTCCCCCCGCGACCCAAAATGCCATGCCCATTGCCGACCGCGACGTGCACCCCGCACGGACCCGGGACCGTTCCTGGCATGGCGGGCCGTTGGGAAATCGTGTATTCTTGCGACTTCCAACGGACTCGACGGTTCCAGGGGGCGCCACGACCGCCACGCCGGCCCCTCCGATCCGGACCGTCGCAAAATCACACGGGGTGTAGCGCAGCCTGGTTAGCGCGTTTGACTGGGGGTCAAAAGGTCGCAGGTTCGAATCCTGTCACCCCGACTGAACTGGATTGAAGGCCGTTCGGCAAGAATGTCGAACGGCTTTCTCTTTTCTGTGACTAGAGTTACGTCGCCCAGGGTACGGTTCAAAGATACGATTTCCCGCCGCGTATCAAAGCAAGAATCGGAGACGCGATTCCTGTAGTCCCCGCGCCGTCATCCCCGCGCTAGGCCAAATCGCTCTTCGAGATGTCTCGTCGCGAATGAATAACGGCGAGTATGAAAACGCAGTCAGTAGCGGGCTCGTAGCGGTGAATCACGCGATATGGATCCCCGAGGACTTGGCGATAATCGGATCCGGGAAACTCGGGAACTGCGTGCCCCGACTCGGGAAAGTCGATCAAACGGCCGACGGACTTCATGATTCTGTCCCTTCATGATTCTGTCCGCAGTGATCGCAGCATAACGCGGCGAGTCGTCCGCGATGAATTCGAAGACCCGACGTACGTCCGCAAGTGCTGGTTCCGTCCAGATCACTTCCGCCATGACTCGACCTGACGCCTGGCCTCGGCGTGAGCGCAAGTGCGTCCCTCGCCGATCGCGCGTTCCGCCAGTTCGACTTTGGCTCGAACGTACAGTTCCTCGATGAGTTGCTCCGCATCGATCTCGTCCGGAAATCGCTGAACCAATTCGAGTACATCTTGTTTTTTCATCGGTTGCTCACACCGAACTGCGTTGGACATTTAACGGATTACAATTGTAACGCACTTCATGGAGCCTGCCGAGGATCCGTCGAACTCGAGCAGCTACCGACTCGTCCAACGCCGTCGTCGCGCCGACCGTCGCGCAAGTTGATCTGCCGTCTGGAGATAACCGGCGGGAGGCACCGGATAGCCTTGGACGAAGCGGTCGAGCAGGGTGGCGAACGGTTCAAAGACGCGACAGTCGCCCCGACTGAATTGAGGCTTGAAAACAAGGGTTTTTTGAACGACGCCCCTCCTGAGACGTGCTACAAACCCCGGCGTGCTACGCATGTGCTACAGTTGGCGGCGACACCGGTAGCCGCACGATCCGCCACCAGCGTGCCGCCGAGAAGCCCCCTAGATCGCTCCTCGCGAGCGCAGGGAGGGTTAGGCGACTCGGAACACCTGTTCTCTGTAGCTGCCGGTCATTCTCCGGCGCCGGCCCGGTCGGCTTCCAGCTCCGCCCGTTGGATGACGCCAGCCCGAAGTAAGAAGGGGACGAACTCGGGGTCCAGCTGGTCGAGCAGCTGCTCGTCATCGGCGGCGAGCAGACCACCGAAGTATTTATCGACGACCGAGTCCGCTTCGGCGGTCGCGGTCCGACCGAGGGCCACCGTGGCGCCGGCAACCTGGTCGCGCAAGTGGGCGAGATGCTGGTCGAGGATCGCCCGGAGTCGAATCGTCTGAAGGTTCATGGGTCGGATTGTAGCTGAAATGGGCGATCGCTCACGGGCCAGAATCGACCGCTTCAGACGGCAGGGTATTGGGAGTCGCGTTCTCTGAAGGCGCGAACTTTGAGCCTTAAAAACAAGTGGTTCCAGAGGCCAAGATCGCGACTTTTGCGAATCGGCTGGGCGGCCGGAGTTCAGCTTTGCGGAACAAAAAGGCGACCCGGTGTGACCCGTGCCGCCTGGTGGTTGTCGAAGTTGGGTGCCGTGGCTCCCACTTCTGCGCTCGGTCAATAGAAGCGTTCACGCCGCAGCCAGACGCGACCGGCCTCGGCCTGGACGTTGAACAGCGAACCGCAGCCAACGCAGCGCCTCGTCCCCGGCACCTAACCTGCTTCGGCCACGCTGATTTCGCCGCCGCAATCTGGACACGGCGGCCGAGGCCGCTGCTGCATACGTCACGCGCTTCGTGCGCTCGGAGTTTCACGCCGAAGCGTCGTAGCAGGCGTCAGCAACCTTGCATTCGACGCCCGGAGAGAGTCAAGTCACATGAACGATCGTTCCGAAAACGGTCGTTATTCGGCGCATTTTTGCTTAGCGAGAAGCACCGTACCGCGACACCTATCGCAACAAGGACAAGTACAAACCTCCACATGGTGTTGTCATGAGGGCGACATCCACCCATTTGCTGCGGTCATTACCACCAAGGTGGTTCGGTACCTCGCGACGACAACACTCACGGTCCGTGATGCCGAATGTCAATTCCATTCAGCGATCAGAGCGCGAAGCTTTTCACCGTCAGCACCAGTTGATCGAGGACTGCTTCCGCCTCACGCCGTTTAATCTCATCAACTCGCTCCGCGAAGCCATGATCGAATTGCAATAGCTCAATCAGCAATTCCTCGCATTGCCAAAGGGAACTTGCGACTGCACATTGAACACTGAGCTTAATGTCGTCGATCGACGCTTCAAATTGCAAGTCCTTGATGGCGCGAAACTCCGTGCAGTCCAAGACGGCATGAAGCCCTTCAAGTCGATATCGTTCGTTGAGCATCATCGATTCGGCCTTTTCGATTTGTCGCGAAATCAAAAGGTCACGCATGCGTTGTTCCAATGCACGTTCGTCGTCCAACAGCAGTGCGACTGCCTCAGACGACAAATCCTTCTCAGGTACGCCAAAGATCTCCGGGTCCGGCCCCGGACCGCGTGCGCCCAAGCTGTCGTTCACGAAGTCCCTACGCCACTGTGCGTATGGCGCAGACTGCGCATGAATCAAGTCTCGCTGCTTTTCGCTCAAATCGAGTCCGTTGTTTTCCAGCGAGTTCATCACAGCGCTGACGAATCCATCCTTAATGAGCTTCGGCTTGTCGTTAGGCACGAGGTGCGGGCGCTCCGTTGACATCTTCGACACTAAGGCGCGCAGTCTTGCGCCATCATCGCCAAGATTCTCGAATACTGCGTTCATTTCTTGCTGCAGTGCCTCCTCCGCCTTCGTCCGATAAGCGTCAGCAAGGGCTGATAATTCACGATTCAGTTTGCCAATCGCAGCAGTAGCATTACTCTCGGCTCGGTCGAGTTGGGCCTTTACTTCTTCCGGGTTCTCCAGGTCTAAATCGTTGACGATGGGATTGTCAGTGCGTTCCAGTACGGCGCGAAGGCCGCCACGCCTGTATTGCCTCCTCAAACTTCGCTTGTGCATTTGCCTAATTCGTTCCCGTCGATCCGTCGTTACGCTGAACACAGGCGGTTGATTCGCAGGCGTTGAGTTGCCGATCTGGTCACCGGCGACGTTCACTTCTGACAAGTCTACGACGCCATCGATTGAACCTTCGTCATCGATGACAATTAGAGTTGGGCTGGCATCAACTGAAAAAGATTGGCCGAGCACCGAGAGTTTGCCATTCACGATCTCGAACGAGATGTCCGCGAAAGTGCACGCCGAACCACCATCGATCGTCTGATAAGTAAAACGTCGATTGCCCGCTCCGCTTGCCCCTTGTGCTTCACCATCAACAGTGCCTGAAAGTAGAATCGGCCCGCTTGACGAATTCCCAGTAAACGGCTTCCCCTCAATGGCCAACCGGATGTTTCCAAGTTCTGATACGCCGTAGTTGTCGACGGAATATGTGATTCGGCTAGAGGTCACACTTCCATTTGCATGCCGCGTGATGGATGTTCGAATGGGCGACATTAACGGCTTCCAACGCTGTCGCTTTCGACCGGCCAATGCACCGATCGTCGCAGGGTCCCCCGCGTCACTCGAATGATTGGCATTCAAAATCAGCAACTGTACGTGCTTCACCTTGTCGCCTTTGACGCGAAGCTCGTCCTGAATGGTTTGGAATGTTAAGTCCTTCGGCAGCACGTCACCGAATTCCAAAATTGAGAAAGGCTTTTCTCGCACGACGAAGACCTTGTGAGGGCTCCAGATGTCGAACGTCGACTCACCGACAAATGCCGGTCGGTCGCCTTGCCAAAGCCCTTTCCTGGATCCTATTTCGATCATCCGACACTGCAGCGTGCCAAAGTCAATTGATAAGGAACCGCGCGAGGCATCGTAAATGAGCATGACCGTATCGTCGCTTGCCGGCGCCTGGACCATCGTGATCGGTACTTCAGCCGACCAACTGTCGGCACTCAGCAAGGTCATCATTGCTCCCAAGGCGAGTGCACGGGCTGTCAAGCCATACGGTTGGCAGATCATTCATCTATCCCCTGGATTGTTTTCTGCTTAAGGCAGGCTCCAACTATTTGTCCTGAGGAAAACGACGTCTGTTGGCGTCGAATTGCCGCTGCGTTTCAACGCGATGAGTCAAACCGGTGCCAAACGTTGGTAATTCGGCGCGTCCAAACAATCGAGTGCCCCGGACCGTTTCTCGGGACCGCTTTCATGTCAAGGCACGTTGGCGAAACAATCACTGCCTCGCCCAGCCTACCCCCCCCCACGAGCGGCATTCGCCTTCGGGCGGTCTGGCCGTGTCTTAATGGGTCGATTGATGAAACAAATTGCCAGGTCATCAGGTTGATCGTTCAAACCACCCCTTAGGATCCGAGGCAGCATGAAAGATGCCCAGGATCGTGATCACTTGTTTCTCGCATTCGAACAGTATGACGTATGGAAAATGGTGGAGCATCGCTACTCGACACATCTCATGGATACGGCCGAATGAATCCGGCCTCTCTGTAATCGCCTCGATCCGGTCCCGGACGGAGTTGCGAAAACGGTTGCCCAGTTCCTTAGAAATGTTGTCATAGTGTCGAGTCGCATCAGTTAGGTCACCGGCGACAAGCGGGTGGTAACGACGCCGATTACCCATCGACAAGTCGCCAAAGCTCGTCGTCATCGATTGCAATTGAAGGATTGTCGCGTAGCTCATCGGAGCGGCGCGTTGCCTCCTGCAATACTTCCGGTGGGATAGCAATCGGTTGCTTCGACGCCGCTATATCCTCCCACAACTGCGTAACGATCCGCAGCTTTTCGGAGACGGGAAGGTTACGGAGGCTGGCAAGGTCAACGGTCATTGATTTGCAATTTCGAAAAAGGGGCAAATACACAGTGAAAGGTGCCGGCGTGAAAGCAGTAGCGGCAGCCTGTACATTGTATCTCTTCAGCCGCCCGAGACGTCACACCCAAATAGCCCGTTGGGCTAAGCGAATGAGGCGTCTCGGAATCGTTCGTTTTCCAGGACAATTCTCGCGGGTACGGTACGACGCCCATTGCCGCACACCCCCACATTAGACGGCTTCTGGATGCGAAGTGCAAGAAAGTCTCAGTGACGACGCGAAATGCGGCAGCTTCGGCGACCAATCAGCGCAGCGGCAGCGGCAGAAGCGAGTTACGCCAATTTGTCTCAAATTGCCGTCTCAATCAAAATCCCGGAAAGTCGTCAACCGACCCGGTTTTTGGGACACGCCGTCCCGACCTGCGTGTTCCGCGGGATGAACACGAGCCTCAGAGGGTGTGGCGCTTCAAAGCTCGCCAGTCCTGGCAAGAAACGGAATCGCCGAACCGGCTTCATCGGCCGACGCAGCTTAGCCGGTGTTTTCGTCCGACGCTACTTCGGCGTTTCACTCCAACGCAGGTTACGGTGCCCCGCTTTCGTGCTAAGGACACGCCCACCTAACCCACCTGCGGCGCAGACCAACGCTCGGATCATTCGCAACAGCTGTCCGAAAAGGTCGACAGCGATTACCTTGCCAAAGGACTCTTCGTGTTGGCGCGCAGCTCACCACGTCAATACCATGTCCGTACATTAGGGGGCCGCCGTTGTCGCTGGATACTTCCATTCGGTAGCTGGCGGATCCTCCTGTACTTGCTCCCGTACTCCATACGTCCGATACTCGTCGATTAGAGACAACGATTAGATGAAAGAAACTGAGCATTTCGCCAGGAGTCGAAAATGCCTAGACAATTAGTTCTTGTAGCTCTTGCCATTTGCATTGCCATTGGCCACGCCGCAGCTCAAGAGCCGTCGTTGCATGTACCATCCACAATCAGTGAAGAAGCGCAAGCAATTATTCGAGAGAGTCAACCTAATTGGCTGACGCCGAATACTCTTGCTGAATGGGAAGCGTTTCAGCGGGACATAGAAGCCGTCGGTATGGAAAAAAGTGACGTAGCTTGGCGTAAGCTTGGCGGTAAAAAAGAGATTAAGAGATTCGGCGGCGTTGAGGTGCACGTGCTAACTCCGAAACGTGTCGATCTGCAGCATACCGACAAGGCACTGATCTGGATCCACGGTGGTGGTTACGTCTTTAACTCGGCACGGTGTACGTATCAAAGTTGCCTTCCCTTGGCGGACCTAACAGGTCTCAAAGTTTATTCCATCGAGTATCGCCTCGCACCACAACATCCTTACCCAGCTGGCCTAGACGACTGTGTTAATGCGTATCGAGGAATTCTTGCGAAGGAAGGCATTCAATCGAACAAGATCGGGATGTTTGGGATCTCGGCCGGCGGTTCCATGATCCTTTCGGTGACATTACGCGCACAAGCCGAGGGACTTTCTCTCCCCGGCGCGATCGCCAGCGTCACTCCAGGTGCTGATATGAGCATCACAGGCGACTCCTACTACACACTAGACGGCGTCGATTCGATGTTGACGACGAAACTCGTGCGAACCGTGGCTGAGGCTTACGCCAACGGCAAAGATCTGAAAGACCCGCTCATATCGCCAGTGTACGCCGAATATTCGAAGTCGTTTCCGCCGACGATCATCCAGACTGGTACCCGCGATTTGCTACTTAGCAACTGTGTTAGGTTGCATCGGAAAATGAAAGATGCTGGTGTGAATGTCGAGCTGAGCGTCTGGGAAGGCATGTGGCACGCCTTTATTGTCAACCCAAGCAGCGACTTCCCGGAAGCGAAACGCGGATACCAGGAACTGGCAGATTTCTTCAAGAAGCATCTCAAACTCTAGCGGTTCTCCAAGACAGAAGATGCCTCATAGGGACGACAAGACTCGCTGGTCGGCAAACTGTCTCGTCGCGGAAATAGTCTATCCGTTGCGAGTCTGCTGGGGAAATCGAACTGCTCTGAAGACAGTGTTTCTAAAAGGCAAGGACCTGCGGGCGGAGGCCGGAAACGTGCCGCGTTCGAGACCAAGGTCGAACCGACATTTCGACGATGCCGTCAAGCTTCATATCACACCCCGGTATTACGCACTACCGAATCGGGCACGATCCGCCTTGATGGACAGGGCCACCTTGTATTCACAGTGATATCCCTACGTCTTGGCAGTATCGTCGTCTGAACACTTCGGAGTTCGAATCTCACGTTCGGGCAGCGCTCGTTTGAAGCATCGGTGATTGCTGCTGATGTACTTTCTCGAGGAGGCAGTCGCCACCAGATTGGCAAGTTCTTCCCTGCAGGTCGATATACCTTTGGTGGCGAACGAAGACGCTCTCAAATTACCTATCCCTTGCGTTGGCGGCGTCGGTTGGACGACGAAGTCGAACGCCCACATCGGCGTTCGGTGGATTCCGCTTCCGCGACTAGACTCGAGAGCGATCTTGCACCGGCTACGGCGCTGGATCAAACTGAAAACACGCTCACCACCGATCTCGATTACGATCACGGAATGTCTGACGTAACGGAAATCTTTGCTAAGATCGGATCTGGCGATTCAGCCGCAGCTGATCAACTCCTGCCGTTGGTCTACCAACAGCTGCGCGACTTGGCTCGATCCAAATTGCGGAGCGAAAGGCCAGACCATACGCTGCAAGCGACCGCATTAGTCCACGAAGCCTATCTGCGTCTGATAGGCAACCGTTCGCAAGATGACTGCTCATGGGACAATCGCGGTCATTTTTTCGCCGCAGCCGCCGATGCGATGCGCCGCATCTTGATCGAGAGCATCCGCCAACAAAATTCTCAGAAGAAACGGGGGCGGCCCGGAACGGATCGAATTGAACTCGGCCGTGCTAAACACCGACCTTCCTGACGAGCGACTCCCGCTTTTTTGTGCCCTGTCGTTTGTGCGTCACGGGTGATGGCGCAAAGCCACGTCG
The DNA here is from genome assembly GCA_963826795.1 of uncultured Planctomycetales bacterium. Lineage (GTDB taxonomy): Bacteria > Planctomycetota > Planctomycetia > Pirellulales > Pirellulaceae > CAWGYT01. Next base: position 122,132 of record CAWGYT010000008.1, read on the forward strand.
CGTTTCGCGACGCCGAACCTCTGCTCGTCCCGCCCCGCTCCTCCACGTCTTCCAAACCCGAAATATTGCCCGTGTGCCGTTTCCCGCTTGCAACTTTTGAGAGATTTTGCTGGACGCGAATTCCTTTCCCAGCCCACACGTCGCCTTGAAGTGCGTAGGAAATTCACGGGCTGGAATTCTGCCCCAGCCTACTCGTCCCAAGCACCAACATCTTTACGCCCTCCAGCAGAGTTGTTACGACCTAGGTGGTTTGGGCTGCATGCGTTAGACAAGACCCATCGTCTGAGGCGTACCCCGCCCCAGAGCCATCGCCCCCGAATACATGAGAAGTTGAAATGAGCGACATAACGACAGACCGTTGGCAATCCGTGGAAGAAATCGCCACGCACCTCGGTATCAAACGACACACGCTTTACAAATGGATCGAACGAAAACGAATGCCGGCTTACAAAGTTGGCAGCCTCTGACACTGGAAGTTTCGCCTTGACGAGGTTGACGACTGGATTCGCCAAGGCAAGGCCGGGACGTCGAACGCAAATTGACACTTCCGGGCGGGTCGCACGGCGATCCCCCGGACTCGAACCGGCTAAGCCGTCACGAGTAGCAGCATCGAGAGCATTCTCCAAATGGCGATCCGAGCTACCGAGCAGGTCGATCGGGTCGTGCACCAAGTCAAGTTGACGGAAACGTGAAATCAGAGAACGGAGGCAATATGACGACTTGCAGTCCGATTTCACCTGGATCACAAGCCGGCCATCTGCGGCACGGTCAGACGTTTGATACCGCATACAGCCTGCTCGTCTCAGAGCTGGATCAAGCAATTGACGAGTACCGACGGACGCTGCGAGTCTCCGCCCGGGAGGCCGTGATTGACGCCATCGAGCGTTTCGTTCACGAACTCCAACTCGTGCCAGCTTGGTTCGCTGAGTTCGAAAGGCGAGCTGCCCTTGTAGAGTCGGCGTGTCAAGAAAATTCGCCCTACGCGGCAACACGAGAAAAAGCACTTGCAAGCTTCGCGGGAAATCCGCCGGCAAAGAGCCGCATCGGGCTGGCGATGGCTCAGTTGCGCCGGGCCTCGACCGCCCATCCCTACTTTCTTTCCCAAGTTGTCGAGGTCAGAAAGTCGATCGAATCCATCCGGAGTGACCCCTCGTTCGACCTTTCACCGGCGGCGAGGCAGGCGTTCGCTGACTGGGAACGGGAATGCCTCATAGTCCAGCGGGAAGCAGAACGGTTGGAGGTCGACGGCTGTTGGTTCTTGCGTTTCACCTACGGGGCCAATGAGACCGAAAACGCAGACGGTTCACGAAAGGTCAAGGAGTTTCTGCGAACGGAACCAGGGGGCGCAAGCCTTGAGTCGATCCGTTTCGCCGCCACCGCGATAACGGGTTGGACTCGGGAACTTGGGGCCGCTCGCAGCGGGCAAGTTGACACCGAAGTGCACCTGGACGAAGTAAGCTGCCAAATTGGCGACGAGCAACCACAGGAGGCGCAACCGTTTGCTGGCGGCACGATGTTTTTTTTCGAGGATCGCGTAGAACTCTGTGGAGTTGACATTTGCAGTGGAAGTAGATGCAAGCCGCGCCGCGAGATTCTCGAATTGTTGAGTAGGAAACACCAAGACGGTGCCCCTTTCCCGTACAGCGGAGAGGAATTAAAAGCCGCACTAGTAGCCAAGAAGATCGAAATCGATCCCGCCGGCGCGATTCGCGACTTGCGCCGACAGATCAGTAGCCGATTGCCGGTGTATTCGTTTGGAAAGGATGACGTGATCCGCAGTCGAGACAGTGGGTATCGACTTGATAGCCGGATACATGTTCAGTTTGACAATCGACCTCATACTGAGGCCATTACGGACAGGGACCACGCGGGGGATGTCCCCAATGTCCGTAATGACGATGTCCGTAATGACGATGTCCCAGATGGCGCGGCTTGCTCGGCAGCTGAGGAACGCCAGGCCTGGATTCTGGACCAACTCTCGGAGGAGGTCCGTCTAAAGTCTCCCACCGTGGCTAAACACTTCAACTGCTCGAAGAAAACGGCTGAGCGGGACCTGGCGGCGCTCCGAAGGCAGGGAAAAATTGAGCACGTGGGATCTGCCAGGACAGGCCACTATCGCGTCCTTCCGCCCTCCTCCGCCGACTAGGATTCACGCAGGCAGGCGCAACACTTTCAGCGCCATTAAGCTTTCGGCGCTGGGCAACAGCACGGTCTCGACGCACGCCTGAATCAGCGGTTCAAACGAAGGACAGTCGCCCCGACTGTTGGGGGTAGATGCACATGCCGGTTCAAGTGCCGTTGCATGTGCCACAACCTTCTCAAGCAAAAGCACTTGCGTCGAATCGCGTGCGCAGGGTGTCATCACCCGTGGCATTTTGTAATTGCTGGCCCCATCGGCCCAGAAGGCGATTATCCGATGGGCGACCGACGCTCTCGTTGGACGCGTCGGCGCGTTACATCCTCCAGAGATGCAGTCCGCAAGTACAGCCAACCGATTGGGTCTCGGTTCGTCATCCAGCACGCCACGGCCCTGGTGCCGTCCACTGTTCAACAAATGGTCGTTTGGCTTCAACGGCCGCAGCGACCGGTTTGATGAAGACGGCAATCGCGTCGCACACTTCGTTGAGAGCTTCCGGCGCGAAGTCGATTCGAGACTTCCGGCAGAAGCCACTCCATTGCGTTTGCTTCGCCGAATCCGAAGCAAATTCAGGCGTGAGCGCGACGGGCTCGATCTTGATCGGCGTTCCACGGTTCTCGAACGTCCTTCGCATGGCATCGGCAAGATTTCGACCGTCGAAATCAAACTGCTGTGCAAGAAGCCAGATATCAAAGAAGTCGCGGATACGACTGTTGAGTTGGCCGAGTTTGACCATGGCCTCGAATTTCTCTGCCACCGTCGTTTCGCGACTGTACCCGTCCAAGCGTGGCGGATCGTGGTCGAGGATGGTTGGGTATTCCATTGCCACCACAGACGGTGTAACAACGTCCCCGAATCCCATTTCGATCTGCATATGGATGCGCGCATTCTGCAGCGTGCCCCGAAAGTTCACCCGGACGCCCTCGTAGTCAGCATCCTCTTTGATGATGCGTCCTTCCAAGCTGGCAACGTCGAACTCCAGTCCATCTGGCTCGACCTCGTATTCGCATATTTCGCGAAGGACTTCCACGACGGAATCCACGTTGTTGGGCATCTTAGCCAGGAAGTCAATGTCCCTCGTCGGTCGCGATGCCGGTGCTCTCCACGCGGTGAGCATGAGGCCGCCCTTTAGCACAAACTTCTCGGCATGCGATGATTGCGACAGCCGATACAGAAACCTTTCCATGGCGAAGTATTGAAGAACTTCCTGGAACGGACGGTTCGTTTCCTTTGCTTTCGTTTGCAACCGCGCTCGAACCGAGGCCGCGACATCCCTGACTCGGCGCTTGGTCACAGAATGGACTCCAGATAGGGGCGAATGACTTTGGTCACGCGGCAGATTGAGGAATAGTGAAGCAGCGCGTCGACGTTGATGCGGCGTTGGTCTTTGTAAAGGCGAAGCGATTCCAGAACGGAATCCATGCCGATTTTGTTGCGGAACTTGAAGCAATCGGCAAGCGTCTTCTCTCGGTCGTAGATGGCTACCGGAACTTGGTCGATAAGTGGCCTCTCGATTCCCTCTGAAAATGCCTCGCCGCTGAACCGATACACGCGGATCGGCGGGTAGTCGAGTCGCGGTGGTTCGCTGTTGCGTGAGATCGCCACGTGGATTTCGTGGGGAATCTGGGTTGTCAACTCGTGGTACGCCAGCGCTGAGACCAGACAGATAACACCATCGGGGATTTTCGTTGCCACCGTCACCAGGTCTGGATTTCCCAGCGGGTGGGCGCTGGAAAGACGGTAGAGCCCGCGGCATAGTCGCTCGATAACACCCTGTTCCAGCATTGCGTAGAGCGTATTGCGGTGAATGCCCGCCCGGAGGGCATCGGCCATTCTTAGCACACCTTGGTTGGCTTCGAAGGTTGCGATGGCCTTCTCGACGGCTTCGGGTCGTTTTGAGGTCGCCTTAGACATTGGTACAAATCACCTCCACGATAATTTATCTGGAGGTAGTTTGTACCGCATCCCCACGCCTGTCAAGCTCAGGCAATGCGTCGTTGGCCCTGGCAATAAGGACGTACTGCGAAAACTTTGGCTTTGGCCGTTACGGTCAGCACGATGATGCGTCTGACTGCCAATCCCGAGCACTGTTCGTGGACAAGGACGAACCCCGTCCTTCGTCGCTCAATTGACCGCAGGACGTAGGCGCAGAAGGCTTCTTTTCCCCGCCTGCATTCGGCGGTTTATTTGGGATTCGCATCATCACGCAATCAGAGCCAGCGATCGCTGCAAATTGCCTCGCCACGTAGTGACCTGAGTTCGTCCTAGCGGCTCCACCGCCGACCCCGCGTTAGCTGGCGAAAAACCTCAACGCATTAAAAGGTTCCTTTCGCTTAAGTATGTAGTAAACGGCTCGAGCAATCTTGCGCGACAAGAGCGACATCGCACGCGACTTGCCGTATTTCTTTTCCTTTCGTTTGAGAAACGCTTTGGCTTCGTCGCTGTTGCGCAACATCCAGAGCACCGATTCGGAGAACGCCCACTTCAAGTGCACGTTGCCAATCTTCCCACCACCATGTCCGCTGACTTTGCCATCGCTGGTCTGCTTTGGTGTCACCAACCTGGCATAGGACAAGAAGTCTCCGACACTCGGGAAACGGTCAGTGACGTGAATTTCGTACAGCAGCACAAGCGACAAGATGTTGCCAATGCCAGGAATCGTACGTAGCAAGCTGGAAGCCTGAGGATCGTGTAGCTTGGCGTGCGTTTGCAAACTGGTCTCCAGTTGTTTGATGAGTCGGTCGTAGTGCCCCACCATGTGCAAGTCGGCCTCGACGTTCAACCGGACGCTGTCTTCCTCAAAGCGATCGAGTACGTCACGGTTACCGGCATACCGTAACGTCTTCTCAAAGGGATCGTTGTTGTATTGCTGGTTCATCAGTTGCACGTGTGCCAAAAGTTCACTACGGCGACGCACAAGGAACATCCGACGTCGCACCAAGTCGCGAGTCGCTCGCATCTCGCGCGGGTACACGTAGCTCATCGGGAACGTACCGCCTCGCATGAGTCGCGTAATCTTTTCACTGTCGAGCTTATCGTTTTTCTTCTTGCCGCCGTGAATGGCTTTCATGTACAGGGCATGGCCGAGAATGAACTCAATGTTCTCATCGCGACAAAGGTCCGCCAGCCAGTACCAGGTGAACATGCATTCCGCGCCCACAACCAGGTCCTCGCGAAACGACTGGATGGCGTGAAGAAAGTCGGATGGCTTCGCGCCGCACGTTACGATGTAACCGCTTGTTCCCCTCATGATCGAGAATGCACAAGTACATTCGCTTGGTGTGCAGATCCACGCCACAATAGAACGCATGTTGATGATCATAGAATCTCACGATGGTCTCCCTTCGCTTAAACACGCAACCGCAAAACGGAACACAGAGAAAGGTCAGCAGGGTGCAGGGGCGGCAATGAGCCCCGCTCGCCGACACGATGTCGGCGAAACCTTGCAAGGATGCCCTGTGCGTCCGTCCGTACTGATGCGGAACAGACTTTCGTAGGGAGAAGGCCGTCGCTCTCGCGAGGCCATAATGAGGTTCCGTCCTTCGTCGCTCAATTGACCGCAGGACGTCGGCGCAGAAGGCTTCTTTTCCCCGCCTGCATTCGGCGGTTTATTTGGGATTCGCGTCCCCACGCAATCAAAGCCTGTGCGCGAACGCCGGGGTGAGAAGGTAGCAGACTGGAACATGACCTTACCCCCAAACTCGAACATCGGAGCAGAGCTCCTTCCGTCAGCGATAAATCTCCACAAGTGCTTTTGCAGTGACGATTAAGGGGCCAGGCATTCTGCGGACACCCCGACCAAAAAGTTCAATCGCCGTCTTGTCGCCCCGACTCGACTTACGACGATTCGAAAAACGCGGTGGTGGAAATGTGGTAGGTCGCGGGGCCAATTGGGCCAGCCGCCTACCGCGATCGGCCGTGGCGTATCTACGGATCTTTCTTGGCCTAGCTACGCCAATTTGGGGACCAGCCTCGAAACGTCCCTCTGACGCATCGCGGCGGCCGACGACTCAGCTATCGACCCGACCCCTGATCGTGCGTTAGACGGCGAATGCGGAGGCCGTTTTTTGCGGGAGGGCAGAAAAAGAAAAAGGCGGCCCGGTTTGACCCAGGTCGCCCACTGGGCGACGCGTTACTCCTCTAAGGGTTTTCTCGGTGCCCAGTGGGCAACAAGACGTGGGCAACAAGACGACGTGGGCAACAAGACGGTCAATTACCGCGGTCGATCCGGTCGAGCGGCTGACTTTCAAAAATGTCGGCGGAATTTCTAAATCGGTCTCAAGAATTAAAGTCCCATTTCGATGCCCAGTGGGAATCCAGAGTGATCCGAGCACAAAAAAAGACCCTACGAAACAAAGGGTTGCGTAGGGTCGAAATGGCGACTTTTTTAGCCCTTTAACAAAACGTGCTCGACACATATCGAAACTTGACGAGTCAAGACGTGGCCCTCGTTTTGTGCAAGGTTAAAAGAAACGCTCGCGCCGCAGCCAGACGCGACCGGCCTCGGCCTGGACGTTGGACAGCGAACCGCAGCGAACGCAGCGCCTCGTCCCCGGCACCTAACCTGCTTCGGCCACCCTGATTTCGCCGCCGCAATCTGGACACGGCGGCCGTGGCCGCTGCTGCATACGTCGCGCGCTTCGTGCGTTCGGAATTTCACGCCGACGCGAGTTGGTAACATCCATTTCCGGCAGTCGATGTGCCCACCGAGCGGAAGGCACCTTGGTTGTCACACCTTGGAGAGAGTCAAGGCACTTTTACGAGCGTTCCAAAATCGGTCGAATGCTGCGACAGACCGAAAATCGGATGACTTGACGAAGACCGGATCATCCTCGGACGACCAAGCGTGCACCTCGTCGCCGCAACAGTAGTCCAAGCGCCCCCAACAATCCGAACAGCTGCGAACTTGGCTCAGGTACCAGAGTAATGGTTGCTGTTGGGGCGCGTCGAAACCGCCAGTCCATCGAGCTGCCGTCCGCAAGCGTGCCCGTGATTTCGCCCTCCAGCAACTCAATTGGCTCGAACATCGGAAAGTTGAAGTTGCTTCCGTGTATTGTGACGCGCGAGTCTTGCGCGGCAAAAATATGCGCATCGAACTGGGATCGGCTATCGATTTGACCCCCGGTGATGTTCAATTGTGATGTTCCGCTTAGATAGATTCCCGTGCCGTCACTACTCGTCACCGTGCCTCCCGACATATTGATGACCGACTCGTCTCTTGCACTAATTCCTTCCCAGCCGACAACGACTCCTCCCGAAAGCTGTAGAGTTGCCGATTCGAAAAGCACGAGACCGGGGCCTTCCCCACCGCGAACCGACCCGCCGGAGATTGTTACTTCTGTTGTACCTGAGGCGTCAATGCCGGATTCTTCTGGACTTCCAGAAATGTCGCCCGTCTTAACAACCGCCGTGGATGCCCCACGGAATGAAGCTCGCCTGATCCCCGCACCATCGATTTGAACGTTTGAGTCCACGGAGCGAAGGGAGCTGCAGGAGAAACATGCCGACGAAACCGTACCGGAATTCAGAAAGACGTTTGATCCGTTGCTGATCCTCATCGTAATCTCGTCCCAGCCCCCAACTTCCCCGCCGTTGAGCACAAGTGTGGCGTTATCCACGTCGACATTTCTAACTGTCCCCGAATTCAGTGACGCGTTCGATCCGTTGCGGACGGTAAGTCCTTCCGCGGGGAACCCCCCGGCAAACCCTCCGATCTCCCCTGCGTTTTGCACAAGCGTGGCGTTATCCACGTCGACATCGAGAACGTTCGCTTGCAGATCCAGCTTGCTCTCATTAGTCACAACTACACTGTCAGCATTCTCCGTGAGGACGTGCTCTTGTCCGTCATCAAAGACAAGCTGACCGGTCGCAGAACGGCAGCAAAGAAGGATCATGTACAGAATCTCAAGATCGTGTCGTACCAAGCGTTTGATCATCGTAACACTCCACTGATTCTCTTCACGTCGTGGCAGAATCGACTTCTAACAGGGCTCCAACAAAAAAAGGCACGGAGCTTGTGTGACGATCCACAGAAATTTCGCGCCGTTCTTGTTTGGATTAGCTTCCCGCATGACAGCACATTGGGGAACTCAATCTATCACGAAGGGCGTCGCCTACAACAAAAAACCCGGTGCTCAACGTCGCATTGACGATTCCGCACACATGGGCGCCGTCGCACACCAGGGCACAACAAACCCAGGCCACAACAAACCCAGACGAACAAACCCAGACGGTCTACGGTTTCCGCTGGCGACTTCGGGTGGGGAAATGGGAATGCCGTCGCATCGTGTCCCGCGTGAGTTTCACGCGAAGGGTGGGCAGAGGTCTGGCGGTCGCGGACGGGAGATGGAATGTAGACCGTCTCAATCCTGTCTGTCGAAGCGTCGTAGCAGGAGCTCCATTTCCTACGGGGGTCGATGTGACCGCCGCAGGTTAGCAATCTGGCTGTGTCGAGGTGTCGACGCCTCGGTGGGGCAGTTCAAGCAAAGCATGACCTATCGACTCGGGCTTCCCAGAAACGGCCGGTTGTGTTGGTGCGGCAGGCTGGTCATCAATTGGAGTTATGAAGAACCAATTCCCGCGGGCACAAGCTCACACGATGTTGTTCGACGTCTTCATTGAGAGCGATGCCGCCGAATTATCCCGATACTAAGGAAACCGACCAACGCCAACAAGCTCGAAGAAGGTTCAGGAATTGGCACGTTGTCTACTCGGATGTACCGGTAAGTCGTTGAACTGTTTGTGCCTTGAGCATCAAAGAGGAGGCCGGGCGAACCGGGGGCCAAATCTATGGATTCGTCGACAAAACTGATTTGCGGTTCCGCGGGCATGTTGCCGCCTGGCTCCCACGCCCATAATTCGAGTTTGTTGTCAAAAACGTCGAACTGAAGGACTAGCCCTTCTCCGCTCTGCAAGTTGAATCCCGCATCCTCGGCGACGAATCCGTTGTACATAGTAGGACTGTTCCAGCCGACATAAAGCCGGTCGTTGCTCGGATTGTAGCCGCCCTGATACGCAGTGGGCACACTCGCGTCACCATTAGTCAAGAGTCCGATTCCACTGGAGTTCGGTCCCCCAAACACAAATTCAGCACGTATCGATGTGCCGTCGAGATTGTCTACTGCCGGTTCACCCGTTATTACGAACGCATTGTTACCCGTGAGAACAAGGTCACCGGATGAAGCATCGACCGAATTCGTGCCCCAAATGTGTGTCCATGTATCGAGACTTGAGTCACCGGACGAAAAGTCTTCATCGTACAATGTATCGGCTGCGGCAAAGGGAGTCAGAATGGCCAACGCAATGCAGATTTGTATCGTTTGTTTCATCTGTGTCCACTCCTCTGTATAGATGAGGCTCTCGGTCAATCGCCACCCACGCCGATATCCTACAAATTCAGAAGCGGCTTTCAAGCTTACCAACAATTCTTCCATTGATGTTCGGCTCGCGGCAGCCGCTAATCGGCCAAACTCGGCGTTTGCTTCCTATATGTTCAACGGGCTAAACACGCGGGCATCAAATGGCGGCTGCTGACGGCTCGCTATTCTCGACCGTTGCGTGCGGCGGTGTGACACGCCGCCGCTAGAAACGTACGCTCCGAAAGCGCTGCGGCTTCATCGGCCGACGCACCTTCGCCCGGCAATCCGTTCGCTGCTTCGGCGTTTCGCGCCGAAGCGTCGAAATCTGGGCCGATTCCCAACATTGGTCTTTCCACCGATACGATCGCGATTCATGCCAAACCAAATCATCACTCGGGATCTGCTACTTCATTGCAATTCCCACACTGACAAGACGTAACTCCTGTGGGAAAAAGGAGTAGCGACTTGTGAGCTGCAGTGGGTAACCTGCCAGACTGCGATTACATCGCTTTTCTTTCGCCCGGCTGCGAAGGATTCTCTTCGCTGGCGCAAATACACTATTGAGGACGTGGTACTAACAACGGAGATGCAGGTGGCCGACGAAGACGAGACAAGCCTGATTACGGCTCTGAAACAGCGCGATCGCTCCGCGTGGAGTGTCGTTGTCGACCGTCATCTTCGCGAGGTCTACGGCTTTGTTTTCCACCTTGTTGGAGGCGACCGGGCGGTCGCGGAAGATCTGAACCAGGAAACATGGCTGGAAGCGCTGAACGGAATCGACCAGTGTGATGCAACTCGGGGCAGTTTCCGGAACTGGCTGTTCGGCATTGCCCGCAGGCGAGTCGCGATGTACTACCGCCGCCGATCGACGGGGAATCCGACGTCGCTGAGCGGTCAATTCGGGGAGGTAGCCGCAATGGAAGACATCTCCGTCTTGCCCGAGGACGTGTTGGAGCAAGTGGAGAAGAGATCTGTGGTGCGCGCGGCGATTATAGCCCTACCCGATGACCGCCGCGAGGTACTGCTCAGGAAGTATGTGGACGGGCTTTCCGTCGAGACAATTGCCACCCGTATGGGAAGAACCGTCAAGGCGGTCGAGTCACTGCTTTCCCGAACACGGGAGCAAATGCGGGTTCTGTTGCGCGGGTACATGATGCCCTGTGGCGACAGACGACGGGTAAGCAAGGAGTCGTCAAATGAGTAGTCCATTCAACAGCGATGACGAAGTACTGGCTCGGTTGGTCCGCGAAGCGGGAGACCCGAGCATTTCGCCTGATCCGAAGTACGCCGAGACGCTTCGGACGACGATCTTGGATCGAGTGGACACGTTGAGAACGGTTTCTCATCCAACGGAGGCAATCCGAGATTCAGAGGTTAGCTCGATTATCACCAAGGAAAGGGCTCGAAAGATGAAACGCATTGCCAAGTTCGCCGTGGCCGCAACCGTCCTTGTGGCCGTCGGAATTCTGATGTTACGGACGACGATCGGTGGCTCAGGCAACATCGTCTTTGCCGATGTCGCCAAGGTCTTGGACAGCCTGCGAAGCGCCACTTATGACTTCACGTCGGAAATTAAGAACCCGGTGGACGGAACGACGACTACCACCAATTCCAAAGGCTATTTCCTGGCACCATCGCTCGAACGTGTCGAGATGTCGATGTCCACGGGTTCTAGCAACGACACGACTAGCAGCATCATGATTCTCGACTGTCTGGCCGCGAAAGCAATCACGCTGTTGCCGGAGCAAAAAAAAGCCGTGATCATCAAAATTTCGATGACAGAGCCGTCTACCGGAGGCACGTCGAATATGTTCGAGATGGTGCGGCGGATGGTTCGAGAGGGAAGCGCCAGTTCGGGCGAGAAGATCGAGTCGCTTGGAGAGAAGGCTATCGATGGGCGCTCGGTCGTCGGCTTTCGGACACATAATAACATGGGAGACATGACTTTCTGGGCTGATCCACAGACTGCTCGGCTCGTCCGCGTCGACATCGATAGGTTCGCGGGCAGCGGTCACGCGGTCATGAGCAACTTCCGATACGACATGGAGTTGGAGCCATCCCTGTTTAGTCTCGAACCCCCGGCAGGGTACACCGTCCAAACTCAGACGGTGACGCAGCCCGTCGAGGAGGATCTGGTCAATGTCCTGCGTTTTGTTGCCGAGCACAACGATAGCACGTTCCCTGATTCCATTGGAGCAAACGACAAAGCACTCATGCAGGCCGTGCAAGCGGAGGCAAAGTCGGCATCCGAAAAACTCCTAAAAACTCCCGAGGCTCAAGAGCTGATGAAACAACTCAAAGCCCAATATGGCGAGGACATGGAAGGCTTCAAGAAAGCCTGGATGAAGGAGTGGATGGAGATGGCAGGGCCGATCACGCAGAAGCGAACTCAACAGTACATGCGGGGAGTGATGTTCTACGCGACGCTCCAGCCCGAGAACGACTCGCACTATGCAGGCAAGAACGTGAAGCTGGACACGCCCGATCGGCCCATCCTGTGGTACAAGCCGACCGGCTCTGGCAGGTACCGCGTCATTTACGCCGATCTGAGTATTAAGGAAATGGCCCCCGAGGATGTCGAGAAGTTGCGGGAAACGCTGGCCGGGTAGTGTTCGCGGCGACATCCAACATCGCTTGCATCAGTCACTTCAAGTGCCTTTCCGGCGGGCGCATCAGTGTGACCTAGCGACCAACGCTACGTGCCGTCGGTGTACCCGCTGCTGCTGGAACCGGAGACGAGCAAAGACGCGTCGGCTTCATCGTCCGACGCAGATTAGCAAGGTCCGTTTCCCGCGGCCGTCGATGTCCTGGCCAAGCCGGTGGCACCTTGGTTTTGACACCTTGGAGAGAGTCAAGGCACGTTTGCGAGCGTTCCACAAACGGTCCTTTGATGACACATAATCGACGGGCCGACGCTCGCACTCAGTTCCTCACTCAATTCGTGTAAACTTGAGCTTCAATGCTGGCCATGGTTCTCCGTCCCAGCTGCCGTCGATCGCTTCCCAATCAAACGACTTGCCATCCTCTGTAAACCGCACCTCAACTGCAACAGCGAGGGAACTACCGTCACCAGTTACACCCTTGTGCCAGCATTTCCACACGCCTTCCTTCTCGTCGATGTAGCCGCTTCGCAAGGCAGAGCCGCCATCCGAAACGACGAAGTGCATATCTGTCTGCTTGGTCAATGGATTCCACACGACGAAGTACTCGTACGTGTTTTTGTCGTCTCCGTCTTGTTGCCACCAACCAGTGCCCTTTAACGCATTCTTGTCGAACAACCACTTTACTTGCTCTTCTCCGACATGCTCTTTTCCATCGGCCGACCTTCCGCTGACGCTCCATTTGCCGACCAGCTTGTCGAGCGGTTTAAGGTGCTGATAGTTGGAGCCTGGCTCATCGGCATAGACGGGCAGTGAGGTCAGTGCAGCACAGAAGAGAACAAAGCAGGAGAGTCGAGACATTGATTGCCCCTTTCGACGTAAGAGCTAAGGAATCCCAAGGACACTGGAAATTTTGTGCTGTCGGCTTTCGCTAAGCAACTGCCACGTCGCGAAGACAGCGGACTGTCGGTCTCATCTAGAGGGTGGTGTTTCGGAATGTCCCAGGTGGCCCATACGTTTGATGACACAAACCGAGTCACGCCACATACGCACGCTGACGACTCGCACGATGGTCTTGGGCAAACAGCCAGTCGACGGCAGCCGCGATCTCGCTGGTGTCGGCCTGTGGTTGGACCTCGTACAATCCCGTCTCGAAAGCCATCACCATATCGGACGAATCGAAGTCACCGTCCTGGTTCCAGTCGCCCTCGTCAAAGGTCGCGTTGTTCGGAATGCCATCCTCGTATTTCCCCACCTGGACGACCATCACGAGGTCCGATGCGTCGAAGACACCATCATCGTTGGAATCGCCAATCTGACGGTTTTCGAACCAAGCCAATGGCGTGAAATATCCTCCACCACCAAGCAGATCGGGATCACCGTCGCCGTCGAGATCCGCGACAATGGAGGCTACTGCATAGCTTACGATCAACTTTGGATCATCAAAGCCACCTTTACCGTCCACGTTCTCGTGCCAAGCCAGTGGGCCATCAAAACTGCTCGATATAACATCCGGGTCCCCATCGCCGTCTACGTCCGCAGCCACGGCAAATGGAGGAGATAGATGGCTTAGATCTGCATAGGTCCTAATCGTTCGCAGACTACGGAAGTTCCCTGTCCCATTATTCTCGTACAAGGAGACATTGGCCTGACAGCCAGCATTGCTGCAGGCCTGTGAAGCCAGAATTATATCGAGGTCCGTGTCTCCGTCGATGTCGGCGGCATCTAGCCAGCCGTAATCGAATTGAGTGACGATCACCTGGGCTTCATGGAACTCCCCTAATCCGTCACTGTTCCGGTACCAGGCAATCTCGCCGCCGTTTCCGCCGCCGGAAAAGAACGACACGATATCGAGATCGCCGTCCCCATCTAAATCTACAGCTAGCGCGGACGTCGTGTTTGTTAGACGTCCTTCGCGCGTTGTCGGGACGGGCTGGGCAACTCCGAATGTCGCAGCCGCGTCCGTGTTCTCGTGCCACGCTAGCGGTACGTGTCCGCTTGACCAGGCGGTGAGGACGTCAAGATCGCCATCTGAGTCTAGATCGGCTGAGTCCCAGACGTATGCTAGGTCTGAGACGCTGATAGGGTGTCTCAACACTCGCACTTTGGAAAAACACCTCTGATGATACCGCGGCATAAAGAGGGGGACAACGCGTACGCCGGTGAGCTGCCAGGTTCTCCCTGCAGCATCAGAGTGCGTTCGTTTCCCCGGGTGCTTTGGCAGCCCCATGTTAGCCGGTTAGAAGCCGCGGATCGCACGGCGACGGATCGACCTTTTGTCGGGATATGGGACTGTCTCAGACGGGGTCCATTGCTGACGCAAATCAAAAACATCGGTCTCTCCGACGACTTGATGACACAGTAGCCAGAGGCAAAGCTGTCACCATGACGCCAAGTCCCGTCGGCTCTGGAACAGCATTCATTGCCGGACGTGGTCCCTGTTCATAGCCGCCGTCCTGAAAAGCAAGGACGAGGTCACTCGAGGTGAATCTTCCATCAGCGTTCCAGTCACCTTCAGCCCATCCAACGTCTTGCCGCGGCCATCGAATGGGGAAAGGCCCCTCGGACGAAGACTCCACCGCTCTCTCATACGCGCCCGTTGAAAACACCATAACGAGATCGCTGCTGTCAAATTCTCCGTCCAGGTTCGCGTCACCAAACCATGTAATCTTGAGGTCATGCACCCAAACGCTTAGTTCCTGTAAGTCGATCACATATTCGTCGCAACAAAGGTCCAATGGGGCAGCATTTGGCAGCTGTTCATGCGACAGGATCGTAGCTCCCAAGATGCCAAATCCAAACAAGACCTTCTTCTCAAGGTTGCGGCTCGCAAGGATCTCGCCTTGCAATAGATCCAAGTCGGCAATGTCGAGGCTACCCGAGCCATCAAAATCGCCCAATAGAGACGGGGCAAGAGTCGCTTCCGTACCTTCAGGACTGAATTCCGGAGAGAATACGGTCCACTGATCGTACCTTGTGCTCTCATCCAAGGTGACTTGCTCAGGGTCATCGGTATCATCAAGAATTGAACCTCGAAGATCCGCCCCCTTAAGATCATTTGAACGCATCTGTGAGTTACGCAAACTAGCCCCGAACAGAGTCGCATTGTGGAAACTGGCATTACGGAGATCCGATCCCCAGAGCTGTGCGAACGACAGGTCCTGATCGCTAAAATCCCAACTGTATAAGTCGGCCCAGGATAGATCGATGTGCTGCAAGTCTCCCCGACGGTAGCTGCCGCTTGCGTAAAACTGTTCTTTGTCTAGCCCCATTACATGTGAGAGATTCGCCCGGGACAGATTCGCGTTTGTGAGATCGGTATTGGTTAAGAGTGCGCCGACCATTGTCGCATTATTGAGGTGGGCTTCCGACAAATTCGCGGACGAGAGATCTGCCCCTGCAAGAACTGAATTACTGAGATTGGCATTTGAAAGATCAGCTCCTGCAAGTACAGCTGCCGGGATTTCCGGCTGGGAAGAAAAAAAAGACGAAGAGAGGTCTTGGCCGCTGAAGTTCCAGCCCGTGAGGTCATTGTCGGAAAGTCGAATCCCTCTCAAATCCCTGTCTTGATAGCTGGCTGTCGAGTACAGTTGCTCCTTAGTGAAACCGTGCGTCGTGGTAAACCACAGTTGAGCTCCTCGCACTACCGTTCCTGATAAATTCGCGTTCTTTAATTGTGCCGAGCCGAGGTTAGCATTTTCGAGCGATGCTCCCTCCAAATTTGTATTTTCAGCATTTGCAGCGCCCAAATTCGCGTTCGTCAGCAATGCGGAACTCAAGTTAGCATGGTTCAGATTGGCCAAAGTCAAATCGGCGTTTCTCAGGTCTGCACTTGAGAGGTCTGCATAGGCTAGGTTCATTCCGCGCAATGACACCCCTGGCCCCAAATGAACCCCCTCCGTTCCAGGAATTACCTCGCCTGTGTCCCAGCGAAAAATGTCGGCCTGAGCGAACGACGCGAACTGAAGCAAGCACAGCACGAAGGCGGTGCATTGCCAACGTGTGACCATGGTAGAATCCTTCGGAAAGAAACGGGTTAGTCTGGGCCACTATTTTCTTCCGGTGGCCATGTAGCAGCAAGTCGACTGCTGCCCTGATGTGTAGCCCCGACGCTATGTCGGTTAGCGATTCGTTAAAAGTTCGTTTTCCAGGACAATTCTCGCGGGTACGGTACGACGCCCATTGCCGCACACCCCCACATTAGACGGCTTCTGGATGCGAAGTGCAAGAAAGTCTCAGTGACGACGCGAAATGCGGCAGCTTGGGGACCAATCCGCGCAGCTGCAGCGGCAGAATCGACTTAGGCCAAGTTGTCTCAAATTGCCGTCTCAATCAAAATCGCAAAAAGTCGTCAAACGACCCGGTTCTTGGGACACGCCGTCCCGACGTGCGTGTTCCGCGGGATGAACACGAGCCTCAGAGGGTGTGGCGGTTCAAAGCTCGCCAGTCCTGGCAAGAAACGGAATCGCCGAACCGGCTTCATCGGCCGACGCAGCTTAGCCGGTGTTTTCGTTCGACGCCTCGGCGTTTCACGCCGAAGCGTCGTAGCAGGGGTCAGCCATCCTTCATTCGATGCCCAGAGAGAGTCAAGTCACATGAACGATCGTTCCGAAAACGGTGATTTCTTGAGACATTTTATGGGGTGACGTGCCTCAGCCGTCACTCGTCATCTAGTCACCAAGACGTTCCAAGACACATGAGGCAACTATCCAGCTTGAAAGGAACGCAAACCACCACGTCCAATTGACGATGTGACTGCGAAACCGATCCCTTCGCGGTTTGGACAACGCATTCGCTCCCAACACATATCCAAAGAATGTCCAAAGCACGAACCACCCGCCGGAAATCGCCACCAGAAAACTGGCCAGCAACTTGTGCTGAACGGACGGAACGGTCGACGAATACCATAGCATCACCAACGGAGCACCAACGAATGCTCCGCCGACCAATATCGAAAACAACCAAGCATGAATCGGAACGAATTTCAGTTCACTTGAGTCGTTCATTGCGGTTTGCAGCTTCGCGAGCAACGCACTCCCCTCTTAACGTCTCACAACGGCTTAGTTGCCGGCGCGTCCGACCAACGTCGCCGGAACCGTTTTGTGCAACTCCAGCCACTGTAAAGGATTCTTGGTCCCACCCAGGGTGGTTTGCTGGTTTGTCTCAAGATTCAAAACGATGTTCCCACGGGTTTTTGGATCGTGTTTCGTCGTTGTGGGCAAAGAGCGACTCCACGGCGGCCACGATCTCATTGTCAGCTGTTTGCACTGCGGTACGGTAGGTGCCAGCCTGAAATGCAAATACTAAGTCAGCCGAATCGAAAACCCCATCTTGGTTCCAGTCGCCTTCATCGTACACTGCGCTGCCAGGCACGCCGTTGTCGTACTTGCCCGCTGCAAACACTTCCATGAGGTCTCGTGAATCGAACGCTCCGTCGTTGTTAGAGTCGCCAACACGTCGATTCTCCTGCCAGTACATCGCCCCTTCGGCCCAGTAGATGATGTCCACGTCGCCGTCATGATCGACGTCGGCCACATCAGCATATCTTGTTGATCGCGGAGCGGTCTCGGTCGTGATTGGAATCCCACCTTTGATCACCAAGCCACGATCAGCGTTATCGTGCCATTCGACAGTGGGACGTTCGACGTCGGCGGTCAGGAAGTCCACATCTCCATCTCCGTCCAGGTCGGCGACTCGATGGTTGGCATGTGGTTGCGATCGTGCGATTCGATGTCGTTCGGTGAACCCTCCGAGCCCATCCGTATTCTCATACCAGACCAATCTCTCGCCGATCGCGCTGGCGACGATATCGATATCACCATCGCTATCGACATCGTGGCCCCCAATGAAACGAGAATGCCGACGGAACCCGTCCGTTTCGTGCGTCAAGTATGCGATATCACCGCCGACGTATTCGTGCCACCGGATTGCGGCAGCCGACGATGCGATGTCAAGGTTGCCGTCTTGATTCAAGTCAGCAACTACAACGGCGCTATCACTGTCGAAACCCCTTGTCTCGAAGACATTGTAGCCAGGACCAAGGCTCATCCTGCCGTCTAGGTTTTCGTAGGTCCACACGCCACTTTCACGTCGACCAACAACAAGAACGACGAGGTCCCGGTCGCCGTCGTGATCAAGGTCCCCAAAGTCCGCCGCAGTTGCTTCTTCTGCAATCAACTCATTAGGTTGGGAGAATGTCCCCGCACCATCGAGGTTTTCCAACCACACTACGCGATCTCTGTGGATGACAAAAAGGTCTGTATCACCGTCGAGGTCAATATCGAGGGTTGAAAGCTGCCGGATTACGGTGCCGTCAGTATCAATCTCAATCGGATCACCAAATCGTCCTCCTCCTTCATTCCGATACCAAGAAAGACGATCTGTGACCACGACGATATCGACGTTCTGGTCACCGTTGATATCCGCAGTTTCGATTAGCCCTTCCCCCGATATTTCGTCGATGAGATGCTTGATCGGAAACGAGATTGACGTGAGCATTTGGCGACGCTCTAACTGTTCGTAGCCTTCAAGGGTGCGAAAGTGGGATCGCCGTGAACACCAGCGTAGTCGACGATTCGCATGATCAGCCATTGCTTCTTCACGAACTCCTCTGAACGGAGCTAGAGATCCCAAAGAAAACCCACGTGCGGCGGCACGCCGTGCTCCATCTCGATCATATAGCAACAGCCCAGAAACGACACGAAAGCCTTCTCGATGTGAGCGAGCTGCGATGATGGAACGAGCGTCGGGCTGATTCCGGCAATCCTTCGTTTGTTACGGTGCTCGTGCCGTAACCGCAATTCTCGCAAAAACTTGCGACTAGTTGTCTCAAATTGCCGTGCAAAAATCAAAATCCCGAGAACTCTTTAGCTGAGCCAGTTCTTGAGACAGCCCCCACGTTCAGCGGGCTGAACACGAGGGGCATCAGTTGGCGGCTGCTGACAGCTCGCAGTTCTGGTCCGTTGCACGCGGCGGGGTGACACGCCGCCGCCAGTACGGAGTTCCCAAAAACGCTTCAGCTTCATCGGCCGACGCTGCTTTGATATCTATGAAAGAGTAGCTGCTCTCAGATCGAGCGGTTTTCCTGCCCCATGATTGGGAAGCTGTTTCACTTCCCTAAGACAGGAGAACTACCGCAAGGTTTTACCTCGGAATCGACCAACATGCCCGTCAGATCACAATCTCTCTTCGCGATGACACTGGCGACGTTGTGCAAGCTCGGCAGGTCTCGACGCAGCCCGCAAGAATCAACGAGTTCTTCCAGAGACTCACTCGTGAACGACTCCAGGGCGACACGCAGTTCGTGGCCGTGCTTGAGGTCTGCGGCTTTAACGATTGGCTGATCCGCATGCTGCGAGACTACCGATGCGCGAAGGTGATCCTGATTCAACCGGACGATCGAAAGAAGCGCAAGACGGATCGACGGGACGCAGCCGCGCTCAGCGAACTGCTTTGGGTCAACCGCAATCGCCTGTTACACGGCAAGCCGGTCCGCGGTCTTCGGCAAGTCGACATCGCCTCCACCACGGACCAAGAGAATCGGCGTCTAACGACACTCCGAAGGGATGCCGGTCGGGCGCACTCGCATCGTCAACAAAGTTAGGCAAATCCTCCGGCGGCACAATCTGCAGTGGGAGATGCCGACGAAGAAGTTCCCAACTCTAGCGGCCATCGCTTGGCTCAAGACGCTCGTGTTTCCCGAGATTGATCGTCTGGAGATGGATCACTTGCTTGCCGACCTGGAGCAGGTTCAACAGCGGTTGGGAGATCTGGAGGAAGTGATCGCCGAACGTTGTGGCGACAACGAAGACGCGGTGCTCCTCGGGACGATACCTGGCGTCGCTGCCTTTACCGCGACATCGCTGGCATGTCGTGTGGGTCGGGTAGAGCGTTTCCCTCGTTCGCACAGCCTTGCCAATTACTGGGGGCTCACACCGGGTTGTCGAAATAGCGGCGAGGCCAATCAACGCCTCGGAAGGATTACCAAAGCTGGCAGCAGCTTGGCCCGCTGGCTGCTAGCGCAAGTGACTCACAAGGTCTTGCGCAAGGACCGTCGGTTACGAGAGTGGTTCAAACGCATCAAACGTAGGCGCGGTGCCACCATCGCACAGAGGGAGTCGCCGTAATGAGAAAGCTGGCCACGATCATCTGGCATATGCTAAGCAAACGCATTTCATATCTGGAGTGCCGGCAGCTGGCCACACAATAATCGCAATATGAGCCCTCAGAAATCGGAACAACAAAGCCTATGTGGAGCATTAAGACTTAACGCGGATAGTCCGGCTTCTAACGTCCTGTCATCCGTCGGAGCCATGCGCTTCGCCAGGGTGAGCCCCGACGGATGACAGGACGACGAAGCCTACACGATCATCAATTTACGAGGAGATACGACGAAACAAGATTCGGCAAAGGTTGTTCGATCCGAGTTGCCGAGCGTGACTCGAGATCCCTCCTGTTGAGGTCAACTCGTGAAACGCCGTGGATGCGGCGGCCTGGCCCGTACCAAGCCAGCCAGCACGATGCTTTGTTTGGAGTGGCCACAACAGTGAGGAATTCGCAGCTAGATAAATCAGCGTCTGCCACGACGAGGCAAGGCCTCTCGCAGGAAAATTGCGAGAAGTACCTCGCGAAGGAATGTGTTGGGAGCAATCGCGTTTTGAAAAGAACGATCGCAACTTCCCGCAGCGACGACAACCGAGATGAATCAGAAAACAAAGTGACGACGCCCCCACAACTCGACCCACCAACTAAAAAGGCGAATAAGCACAGCGCTACCCGTACGTAACAAACCCGATGGAAACCGCTTGGACTTGACAAACTCTTTCAGGAACGGCGTTTCACTCCGGTGCAGGTTACGGTGATCCGCTTATGTGCTCAGGACACGCCCACATTACGCAGTTGGGAGCTATGCCGCTTCATGCATCGCCCTACTGCTACAACCCTGAGCTGTGCGGTCGATGGGATCGCCCGCAACATGTTCACGATTCTGCGCGCACCGTACGCGGTACGGCTCGACTACATGGACAATGATGGTGACTGGGTAGCTCTAGAACCGGGACACGGTTGGCTCACCCACGCTCGGCTTCGTTGACGAGCTGGAGGGGCTCACTCGACGGGACGGCATTTCAGGGAGGTGTAAGTGTTGCCCCGGCGCCATCTTCTACGCGCTGACGCGCCAGGATCTCGGCCTGCGTCGCCATCATGTCGCCAGTTCGGCCCTGACACGCTTGCGCACAGAAAAAAGTGCCAGCATGGTTTCTTGCCTGGCACCTATTACTTTGTGCGTCGTCTGGCGTCATTCCTCTGTTTGCTTCTTCATCACCTTCTTGTCGGCCGACTTGGTCATCCCCCGGTCCGCCAAGGGTTTGATCTTGGCCGTTCCGTCGAAATAGCTCTGGTAGACGGGCCAGCTGTGGTTGGCCACCTTGCGGCCCAGTTCCAGCGCGGCGATGTTGTCCGCCTGGGGATGGTAGCCGCCCATCACACGCGATATGCCGGCCATCTCGGCGACGGCGCTGAAGGATGGCAACTCCAGCAGCACCACCTCATCCATCGGTTCGTGGGTGATCGAGCCGGGGACGCGCGGGCGCAGAAACCGAAGTAGTCGTCGCCCGTGAACAGCTTCAGGATCGTGGAAGCGCCGGCGCTCACCGTACTGTGGCCGGAGGGGTAGGAGGGGAATGGCGGGCAGACGAAGTAGTACGGCGAGTAGGGCTTCCACTCCTCGGCGGGGATCTTGCCGACGCCCTCGCCGTAGCCCTTCCATCCCGGGATCATCTGACCCTTGTAGTAGTACTTCACCAGTGCCTGCGGCCGCGGGCTGTCATACTCGTACTTGGCGTCCCAGCAGGCGACGAACGTGTCGTGGCAGACGCCCGCGACGGCGAAGTACATCTTGACGTCCTGATCTAGGTCGTGCTTGTCGCGGCGTGACACGTCGGCGGCGAAGCGCAGCCAGTGGCCGGATTGACCGGTCGACCGGGGGCCGTCGCGCATGAACTCGACGATGGCTTTCTGTCGCGGCGTCAGGCTGGCGTTGTAGCGGATGACCTCGTCCACTTCCTCCTTCATGCGCGGGTCGTCGAGGCCCGGGGGCGGGCCGGGGCGGAACTGATCGCCGCTCTCGATCGCGATGGTCTTGACCCTGCCCCACTGCGGTGTCAGGCCGCCCGGAGCGAAACGCTCGCCGTTGGGGAGCACAAACCACTTCGGCTGCCAACGCGACGGATCGTTGCAGACGTCGGCCGTGTTGGCGCACTCGTAGCCGGTCCAGTCCGCGTAGGGCTTGCCGTCGCCGCCGGGCCAATCGCCGGCCTGATTCGCGCCGTCTTTCTCGTAGTACGCGATCAGGGCGTCCGCGACCGTGTTGCCGATGCCGGCCGGGGTGGTGACGTCGCGGCTGTCTTGTGTCGGGTCATAGCCCATCTTCTCCATCTCGGCGTGAATCATGGCCTGCAGCTCGGGCTGCGGGAAAGCGTACAGCATCGCGCCGTGAATGGCGTACGCGATGGCCTCTTCCTTGTTGGCCAGCGTCCGCTCGGCCGGGGGCCGGCGCAGGGTGCCGCCGAGGCGCGTGCCGACCGCCTTGTCGTCGTAGGCCGCCCAGGCGTCGTACATCGCGGTCATCGAGATCGCCATCTGACGCGCGATGATGGTAGGCATCGCCAGCCGGGTCACCTTTTCGACATCGGTCGCGGCCACCTCCTGCATGATCTCAAGCCACTTGTACGCCGCGGACGCCTCGGCATGGTCCGGGTAGACCGGAGAGCCGTCCTTCGTGGCCACGAGATAGTGCATCCGGTCCGGATTCATCTCCATCGCGGCCAGTGGATGGTTCGCGAAACTCACGACGTTGGAGTCGGTGTTGGTCTGTGCGTTGCTATGACAAGGCAGCAACGCCGGCAGGGCGAGCGCCATCACCATGGCGAGCGCACGCGAAATGTGTATCGAGGAAGAAACGGACATGCTGAGACTCCAAAAGCTAGAAACTACTCTCGACGTGATCCAGTGCCGAGCCCGGCTGAACTGGGCATACGGCAGCGGACGATGTCTACATTGTGCCCTCAAATCGCCATCGTCTCTGTCGCGGGATTTAGCATTTCCTTGTCGTGTTTTTGCTACAAAACGACGCCGCCCCTCGAAGAATCTGAAATGGTGATATGGGGACAACCCGGATTCCCGGCTGACGTCGCATCCCCCCGTGGCAGAAGGACGGGAGAATGGGGCGGGAGTCCAGCCTTTAGAATACTTGACAGCCCGAGCAGGGTGGCGGATTGAGCCGAAGCCGGGATGTTTCGAGCGTCGAATTGGCGGATCGGTTCTCGCCGTCTTACTTCTTTTTTCCCGCGCTGGCGAAGATCTACGGCGCGAATGCCATGGCGGAACTTCTTCGTCGAGTCGTGACCAGTTGGACCTGTGATGAGTTTGTTCGCAAGCAGCGCTCCCGGTCGTACTCGCTGCTGTGCGAAAAGACGGAATCTTTCTGCTGGGGGACGGTTGAATCGCTAAGGAATCCGAACGGAATGCATCGCTGAATTGACCTTCTTATGAAGTTTTGGAGGGGAGTTTGATGCACAAGGTCGAACCGACCTTGTGCGTTTGGATGCCCGTCCGAACCTGCGTCGGATTCACCCTCCGACGCTAGTTCGTGGGTCGTCGGAACCGTGGTCTCAGATTATCCAGTCGGAACATTTTGACAAACAGATGGAACCAGAGAAACCAGACGCCCTACTTTTCTAGGCGACATATGCAAGCTGAGTAAGATTCTTGACCTCCATAGCCTCCGTAGTCGACGTATTTTACCTGGAGAATGAGGGCGTCTGGTTCTTCTATCTGGTTCTTCTAGTTCAGAAAATGTCCCGCTGCAGATCCCACCTGTCCAAAAGTCACTACCTCAGCTGTTGTCCAGTACTCCGCTCTGTGACTTCTCATGCGCGAAAAAGCTGGCTGAAAAGGTTGGGGGTCTGGATCTTCTGTCTGGATCTTCTGTTCCTTCGAGCCAGACCGCGGCGACTTCTGGACACCTGTATAGTGCCTGCCGGGCCGAGACGTCAAACGGCGTGAGAGTCTGCTCCGGGATTCAAACACACGCCGGCAACACGTACTTCCAGGCTTGTCGTCCCCAGAGTACGTCGTCGACAAGCCGCAGCTGTCAGGAGCTGAGAGCTGCCAGAAGTTGGGTCTCTGGTGATTGCCAGAAGTTGGCCGTCTGGTGATTGGCCGCCTCGCTCATGACGGGCGGATCGTCGCAGAACTTGCAGAAGACCTGATAGCGGAGATGAAACTACCATGAAGGAAGAGTTGCGCAACGAAGTAGTGCGGTTGTATCGCGGTGGCAGTTCCATTCGACAGATCGCTCGCCGTCTGGGCATCTCACGGTATCAGGTGGCTCGCATTCTGGAGGTACACCAGCACGGGGCGCAGAGAAGGCAACCACCCGCTGCCTCGGCCCACAAAGAGACGCGGCAGCTGTCTCGACGAACATGCCGAAGCGATTCAGCATCTGCTGAAGCGTTATCGCCCGGTGGCTTGCCGCCCTCGGCGGAGTCAAACGAAGGGCAAAGTGGCACGACCCTTTCGCTATGTGGAAATGAACTTGCTCAATGCCCGCACATTCCATTCTCTCCAGCATCTGAACGATGCTACAGCGCATTGGCTCAAGGAAGTTGCGGATGTGCGTATCCACCGGGAGACGAAGCAACGTCCGATCGATCGCTTTCAAGACGAGGTAGCACATCTGATTCCCTTGCCGACGCATCCGTTTGATACAGCCGAGGTCGTCTATCGCTGCGTCACCACGGAAGCAGTCATTGCTTACTGCCAGAATCGCTACTCGGTCCCCTGGCGTTACATCGGCCCGGCGATGACGCGGACAAGAAGTACGAAATCCTGAAGACGTGATTCGACGAGCTGGGAGAAGGAGCCTGCCGTTTCTTCGCCGAACTTGTCAAACGCCGGCGGTACGGCAAGTCCGAAGCGCACAAGATTCTCACCCTCTTGGAAACATACCACCGCCACGACCTGCTGGCCGCACTGGAACGGGCACTTCGATATGGCGCGTACTCCCGATCGGCGATCGAGCGGATTCTGGCAGTGTCGGCCCAGCCGAAGACAACGCTGGACAAACTCGCGGACAAAGAACAACAGCAACTCAACGATCTGCTGGGAGGCGAGTCGGTGAAGCCACGAACCGGCAAAGAGAATCGGGCGTTCCTCGAGCAGATCCCACCACAGGAAAGTGAAGATGAGGCAGCGGACACCTCCTCCGACGATGAAACAACCGGACCGCAAGAAGGCGATCCTGAATCACCTTGAAACGCTGGGCGTACCACTCAGCGAAGCACAGCTGGATCACTTCCTGCACGAAGGCGAGAAAGGGGGGTGGTCCTATCTCGAGCTGCTGGATCATCTGTTCGCCGATCAAGCCGCCACGAAAGGCGAGCGGATGATTGCGCAGGATTCGCGACGCGCGCTTCACGGCCAACAAAACGTTGGAAACCTTCGACTGGCAATTCAATGCCCACGCGATTGACCGCGTCCAGATCGAGGAATTGGCCACGGGCGAGTTCGTCCGCCGTGGCGACAACTTGTTGATGATCGGGCAAAGCGGAATCGGCAAGAGTCACATGCTGGAAGGCGCGGCTCGCCGCATCTGCACAAGGCATCGTGTTCGGTATATCGCCAGCGACGAGCTGCTGGCTGACCTGGGGGCGTCGCTGGCTGACGGGACGACTCCCAAGCGAATTCGGTATTACACCCGCTTCGATCTCCTCATCATTGATGGCTTTGGGTTCGACAAAATCGAACGGCAGGAGACTCCGCAAGCGCTGAGCCTCTTGTTCAAGGTCGTGGACAAGCGAAACGCCCGGGCCAGCACCGCATTTTTCACCAACATCGACCTCGATCTCTGGAATGACTACCTGGGGCACGCGCCCATGGTGATGGCTCTGATCGACCGACTCATGGAGCGGGCCATCATTATGCGATTCCTCAATGCCAAGTCCTACCGCGCCCATACGGCCCGGCAAGTCTCGCCGACGGCCGGCAAGAGCGCCGCCGAAACGCCTGCCAAGAGATCGGCCAGTCGAAAACGGTGAGTGGCCGCCATGCCAGGCATCGACTTCAATGCTCTCCGCGATCGCATCTCCATACGCGATGTCTTGAGCTTACCGGGCTTTGAGCCCACCCTGAGCACGAGGACCAGCCTACGCGGTCCGTGCCCACTCCACTGTAGAAACACCCACTGATACCCAGACGAGGACAGATCCCTCGCGTCTAGTTGCCAGGCGACGTGACCGCCAACGTCAACGGACGGCTGGGCAGGGACACGAGCGTGTTCGGGCGATCTTTGGCGGACGGGTCTTTGCTAAAGGGCACCTGGGCCTGTCCGAGCACGGCGAGTGTGTAGTCGCCAGGCCGCGTGCCGTTTTGCACCGTGATGGGCAACGTCAGTTCGGTCTGGCCGGCGGGAATTTCGGCGTTGGACAGGTTGAAGTTGCCCGGCAGGAACAACCCTTGAATCGTGACGTTGGCCTGGAAGTCGGCCCAACGTCGTGTCAGCCGTAGTTTGGCATCGACCGTCTTGCCGGCCTCGATTTCGATCCCTTCGCTGTCCCACTCGAGTCGATACGGTGCCCCATCGCGGACGGCGACGACCAACTCGCGTGTCGGTCGACTGGAATTCATACTGGCATCGGTCCAGACACGCGTGTAAGGGCGAACTTCGCGGCGCAGGATATCGTCGCCCCGTTTGCCGATCGCCACCAACTTGATCGGACCGACGAAGTCAGCAGCATCATCACCAGCCGAGATGACCAGCGTGCCGCGCGAGTTGTTGTTGACGACCGTTGGCGCGACGTCGACGCCGGGCGGCAGGTTTTCTGCGGTGACCGTGATCGGTTCGTTGTAGCCGTGCTGCTGGTTGACGATCACATCCAGGTAGATCGACCCGCCGCGCCAGATCGTGGTCCCGCCGGGGCCCGGGTTTTGGCTGTGAATCGCGGCCACATAAAAATCAGGCTGCTGCTTGCGGATCGACAACACATATTGATAGCGTGCGCCGCCGCGCCGGTAGCGATCCTGGACCAGCACGCGGTACCGCCGCTCTGCGTTCAGGTTCACCATGCCGACGGGATCGCGCAGGTGACCGTCGAAGGCATTGATGCGCTGTCCGAAGTCATCCAACTCGTTGACGCGGTTCCCTTGGTCGTCGACCACGACCAGGTACGGATCGGCGTGCCCGTTGATCCGCTCGCTATAAACATCGAATCCGTATTGCCCGCTCTCGGGGATCTCGAATTCGTACCAGTCCGCGTCACGCGGGTGATCGAAACGGCCGCTGATCACCAATGGCAAGGCAACTGGCTGCGGCTGTTCCTGAGCGTCGTTTGGTTCAACCTCCAGAGTGACGGGCGAGTCGGTAACCAGCAGCGTCTGCGCATCGGCCAACCCGTCGGGCGTCGGCTGAAACTGAACTCCTGTCAAGCGTGCAGGTGGCGGCCGTCGGCAAGACACTGTGATCCGTTGGATGAACGCGGAAGCGAAAGTCGCCCGCCAGCGCGAGCTCGGCCGGAGCGGTGAACGGAAACGCCCGCTCTTCGTAGGCCAATTCCCCTTCGCGCCACGCCGATTCAACGGCGCCCTCACCGAGGTTGCGACCGATCGCCACCAGATCGACACGGTGTCCCGCTTGCACGGCGCCGGGAAAAACGTTTTCAACGTGCGGCTTGTCAGTAATCAGCAGCCGGTAGGGGAAACCGCCCCGGTACGACAAATCGTAAACGTGGACCAGGTATTCGCCATCGGCGGGGGCCAGGAAGTCGATCAGCGGATCGCGGCCGTTGTGATCGCTGCTGCTGGCCAGTAGCTTGCCGTCGGCGGTGACCAGCGACATCGTCGCATCCATCAGCGAATCGAGCTTACCGGCCCGACAATCGATCACGATTCGCTGCCCCGCCTTGGCGGCAAAGCGAAACATGTCTTCGCCGTTGCCGTCCGACATGCCGGCAATTGCCGAATTCAGAGGGACCGACTGTGCCTGCGACGGCTCGTCGTTGGGTTCGATGTCCGGCACGTCGCTCAGTCCATGATCGACCGCGAACAAACGCGGGTTACTCACACCCCAGCGACCGACGAGCCGTACGTCGTAGGTTCCGGGCGGCACATCCGCGGCAACCTGGATGCGGAACCAGCGATCTTTGCCTTCGATCGGCAGGGCTGACAAGCCCGGGTGGTCGAACCACAGCGAGCGGACTTCTTCGATGTCCGCGCCGGAGATTTCCGCCTCAACCGTCGTGCCGGCCGCTGCACCCAGCGGCGTGAGCCGATCGAAGCGGATCGAGGGTAACTCGGCGCTGGCGGTCGAGACGCAACAGGCGAGGAGGATAATCCGGAATCCGAAACTCGAAATCCGAAACAAATTCGAATTACCAAGCCAGAATGTTTCAGACTTTCTCATATTCGTATTTCACGATTCCCCTTTACCCTACCAGTTCCTCGATCGGTTTACCCTCATTCAACACCGGCAGCGGTCGGTGGGCGTGATCGTAGAAGACGTGCTTGTAGTCGATCCCCAACGCGTGATACATCGTGGAAAGGACGCAGCCCACCGAAGCGGCTTTGCTGGTGGGATATTCGGCTTTGTCGTTCGTCGAGCCGACGACCTGCCCCATTTTCAGGCCGCCACCGGCGAACAGGATGCTCATCGCGCCTGGCCAGTGGTCGCGGCCAGCGCCGGCGTTGATGCGTGGCGTACGACCGAACTCGCCGAACGACATCACGAGTACATCGTCCTGCCGTCCACGGTTGTAAAGATCCTGCACGAGGGTGGCGATCGCGCGATCGTATTTGGGCAAGAGGTTGTCCTTGAGCTGCTTGAAGTTGTCGCCGTGCGTGTCCCAGCCGCCACCGGCCTGGATCGCGACGAACGACACGCCGGCCTCGACCAGCCGCCGGGCCAGCAAGCAACTTTGGCCCAGATCATTGCGGCCGTACTCATCGCGCAATTTGTCATTCTCCTGCTTGATGTCGAACGCCTGGATCGCCTTGTCGTTGGTCACCATCTGCAACGCGTCGCGGTAAAAAGTGTCGAGCCCTTCAATGTCGCCATTCAAGTCGATGTCTCGGCGGATCTGGTCGAGCTGGCCCAGCAGCCTGCCGCGGCGGTCCAGGCGGCTGCCGTCGACACGACCGGGCAGCTTTAAGTTGCGAACCTGAAACCCGTCCGAGTTCGGGTCGCTTTCGGGCGAAAACGGATTGTACGACGCGCCCAGGTAAGCGGCCTTACCGAGCCCCAACGCCCGCGGCAAGTTGACGTACGCCGGCAGCCCCGGCTGGTTGGCTCCCTGCAACCTGGCGACGACCGAACCGACGGACGGATAAATGTTGTCGTTGACTTCGATCGTCGGCTGGTAGCCGGTCAACATCCACTGCGATCCCATGCCGTGCCCGGCGTTGGTATGGAAGGCGGAGCGGACAATGGCCAGCTTGTCCATGATTTTGGCTTGCAGCGGCAAGTGCTCGCAGATCTCGATGCCGCTGACGTTCGTCGCCATCGGACGAAACTCGCCGCGAAACTCGGCGGGCGCCTGGGGCTTCAAGTCGTACATGTCAAGGTGGCTCGGCCCGCCAGCCAGCCAGACGAGGATGACCGACTTCTTCTTGACCTGCTCCCCTTGGGCTGCCGCGGCCGCTTGCATGCGGAGCAAGGTTGGAAGCGTCAGCCCACCAAGACCGAGGGAACCGACCCGCAGGAAGCTGCGACGCGAAAAGCCGTTGCTGAGTTCGAGCATGGCAAAACCCTAATTTCGGTTTGCTATATCTAGTGGTTGAACAAAAACTCCTTGCTGTTCACGACCGTCCACAGCACATCTTCCAATGCTTTCCGCTTGTCCTCTTGCGAGTCGACGTAATCCGCCGCCGTCTTGCCTTCGTTGTCGGTCGGCCGGCGGGAATAGGCGGCAAGGTATATGTCTTCGATGACGGCGGGTATCGGCTGACCGTCGGCGACCAGTTTGGCGATGCGGCCCTCGTCGCTGGCCAACTTGTTTTCCAGCTCGTCGGAGTTGGCCAGCAATAGAACCTGAGCCAGCGTCGCGCCGCTGGAGCGTTCGCATTCGCAGCCCGACACCCGCTTGGGCCGGTCAAACGTATCCAGGAAGTACGACCCGAAGCCTTCGTGCGGCAAGTCGACCGCGCGAGCGCTGTCGGCGATGTTTCCAAAGCGTGTTTTGGTACCGGTCGCCTGGTCGACGGCATCGAGCAACACTTCGGCAATCAACCGCCGTGCGTAGAAGCGAGCGAAGTTCTGGCGATCGTCCTGATTGTGCTCGGTCGGTTCGGACGACAACTGATAGACGCGGCTGTTGACCAAAGTGCGGACGATATGCTTGACGTCGAACTTCTGCTCGACGAAGTCCTTGGCCAGCGCGTCCAGCAGTTCCGGGTTCGACGGCGGATTGCTTTCGCGCATGTCGTCGACCTCGTGCACCAGGCCGCGGCCCATGAAGTGTCCCCAGAGGCGATTGACCAGCACGCGGGCGAAGAACGGATTATCGGGCTTGGCCATCCAGTCGACCAGCGCGTGCCGCGGATCATCCTCCGGCGTGAATTTGGCGTATTCGCCGTCCAGGTATTTGGGCTCGGGCGTCTGGCCCGTCAGCGGATTCTTCTCGCCGGTGGTAACGTTGGACGAGGCAAAGTAGGGCGGCGGCTGACCGAAACTCTTGCGGCCCAACCGCGTGAAGAATCCCGCCAAGCCAAAATAGTCTTCCTGCCCCCAACGCTCGTAAGGATGATGGTGGCAGCGAGCACATTGCAAGCGAATGCCCAGGAAGACCTGCGCGGTGTCCGCCGTGACCGAATGCAACTGGTCGTCGCGCGTCTGCCAGTACCAGTTGATGGCCGGGGCGTCCTGCCATTCGCCGGCAGCCGCTACCACGCCGCGCACGAACTCGTCATACGGCTGATTGCGGGCGATCATCTCCCTGATCCAGTTGTGGAAGGCATAGGCCGCCTGATCGGCGCCGGCCAGCCGCGAGTTACGCAAGATCGCGCCCCAACGCATGGCAAAGTAGGCCGGGT
Organism: uncultured Planctomycetales bacterium; assembly: GCA_963826795.1. Classification (GTDB taxonomy): domain Bacteria; phylum Planctomycetota; class Planctomycetia; order Pirellulales; family Pirellulaceae; genus CAWGYT01. The sequence continues at coordinate 153,307 of CAWGYT010000008.1, forward strand.
AGTCGGGCGAATCGAGCAGCCGGTCGATCGCTGCCTCATGTTTGTCGGGGGACGGGTCTTCGAGGAACGCCCTCGCTTCGTCGGCCGTCGGCAGCCGCCCACAAAGATCAACCGTGACGCGGCGCAGGAATGTCGCGTCGTCGCAGGGCGGCGACGGCAATAGTCCCAGCTTCTTCCATTTCTCGGCGGCCAATTGGTCGACATAGTTATGCGGCGTGAAGTCGGGAATGGCTGCCAGGGTCTCGCCATGCGGGACAATCGCGTGAAACACGGCGACCTGACCCAAATAGCGCGCCATCACCGCCGCTTCGCCGCTCTGTCCAACTGTCTGCACCAGGCCGTCCTGGTCGACCGTCGCAACCGGATCGAGGTTGCTAGAAAACTCGGCCTGCCCCGTGACATCGCGACACGAGCCGTCGCTGTACTCGGCCGTGATCGCCAACTGTTGCTGTCCGGACTTGCTCAGCACCCGCTCCGCGGGCGCAACCCGAAGCTTGACCACGTGCGGCGCCTCGGGCGATGAGGGGGGCGAGCCCAGTTCGATCCAGCGCCGGATCAGTTGATAGGCCTCGCTGTTGCGATCGAATCGGGCTCCGCCACCATGGGGTGTTTGCCCCGTGGCCTTTTTCAACAACATGCTCTGCTCGGCGGCCGCCACAAAGATGCGCCGACCGCGGCCCTGCCTGGTCAGCGACTCGTGATCGAAAACACCGTCGAATCCAAATAGCGACAACTGAAAGCCGTTTTGTCCACCGGCCTTGCCATGGCAGCCGCCCGAGTTGCAACCGTAGCGGCTGAGAATCGGCACGATGTCCGTCGCGAAGTCAACCGCACGCCCAGTTGCCATACCCGAGACACTCACGTCGATCATTTTTTGTTGGCCGCCCAGCTGAATGGCAATTTCCGCCACGCCATCCGCGACCGGCGTCACCTGCCCCCGCGCATTGACGATGGCCACCTCGGGCCGCGAGCTGCGAAACGCCGCCTGTCGGGTGACGTCTCGACCGTCCGCGTCCACCAGGATCTGCTGTCGGGCGAAAGCATCCGGCAACACAATCGCTTCAGGAGCGACGGACAGTTCGGCCGCGGAGTGCGGAGAAATTGCTTTCGCCGCACAGGATTGTGCAGAACAAATGCAGGACAAAAGGCCAACTGTATCGCGTCATAAACGCCTACTCGTGGCGGGGCAGGATGTTGAGGCGGGATTAGGAGTACACATCCAGGTGCCCAGATTCTAGCGTCCCGCAACCGAAACCACAATCAGATTGACCGAAACCTCGGCGGGCACATTCCTCAGGTATCACTCCACCCACGACAACATCCGTTTGGCGATAGTCGTTTAACGTAGCGCAGGCTAGACGATCTCGTCGTCACACGACCTAGCCTGCGGCCACGGGTTAAACGATGAGACGCCTCGCTTCGTTCGTGGAGCGGTCAACGACTATCGGCTTCTTCACTGCCCCTACAGGAACTCATTCGTGGTGAGCAACACGAATCGAGAAACGATTGCCTGACAACGTCCGTGGAGATCCGGGAAACTCTGTTTGGCCCTGCCGGTACGAAGCGTCGCAAATCTCAGCAAACGTCGGTATGCTACGTGCAGCACGGAGACACGAACATGCTAACCCTCTCGGATACTCGGTCTGCCCATACGTGTGAAGGATACTCGAGACGGGACTTTCTACGTGTGGGCTCGTTGGGCTTCGGCGGTCTTACGCTCGCTGGCTTATTGCACGCGCGAGCGAACGGATCGCGTTTCTTCAAGATGTGTTTATTTGCTTGGCTCGAAATCAGGATGCCTTCAATCTGCCTTTAAACCTGGCGAGAGTGACAAGCGCGTTTTGGAGTTCTTCGTGACGCTGCCGTAGGTATTCATGCTTCAGCCGAGTGAGGAGACGTCCGTCGCCGCACGACGACAACTCCAAATACCGCCTTGTCGATGCGGATCTGAAAGTCGTTCAGATCGATTCCTCCCCAACGGAATCATTCCTGTCGATCCGAGCCGATGCGATGGGGCGGGTGTTCGTCGGAGGACGGGAAGCTGTCTTCGTTTACGAACCGACGGACGACGGCGGATACGGTCCGCGCCAAGAACTGTACCGCTTTCCGAATCACTCTTGGGTCTACGACATCGAAATACGTCCCCGGTCGGTTGCGGCACGTCACTGCCCACGCGATTCCGCAGCAACCTGCTCGTCGCTCGTTGGGGCATTCGATCCATCACGCGCACGATGACACCGACGATCATCCCTACGACGCAGTCGACCTGACGACCCTGGATGCAACGACGCTGTTCGACGAACTTGCGAGCGCGTCCTCCTGGCGCGCCCGGTGCGCTCATAACGAGATTTTGCGGCGAGGTCCTGAAGTGTCAAAACACGCCGCCCCGGGCTTGATTCTCGACGGCCCGGTGGGGATGCCCCAAGCCGGTCGCTTCCTCTGGCTTGCCGCGGCAACGGCGGCCCAGGGCCTGGGAAACGAACGTTCCTCAACCATCGAGATGCTTGAAACCGTGCCCAAGGGTGAGGATGCCGAGTTGGCAGTTCAGGCTGTTCGTGCGACGGCCGAGTATTTCGCGGATGACGACCGAGCGGGAACGATCTTCGACCGCGCGCTTGCGCACCAGGATCCGCGTGTACAACTGGCCGGAGTCATCGGGCTGTTCAAGCTGGATCGGCCGCTGCCAGAGGCCGTTGCCGTAGGGCCCGCGCGGTCTGAGGACACGTATCTCCGGCAGGCGGCGACCATGCTACTGGCGCGAAAGGCAACGGCGGAAAGCCTGGAATCGCTCTGCGAATCCACGGACCCACGCACTCGACTCGCCGGCGTGCTGAGCCGTCGGTTTCCGGCTGACGCTTCCCGACGCCGCGGCGCCTCTCGATGACAAGCTGCCGTTGCAGCCGTGGCCGAATGACGACCCGTATATCGTCCAATACGCCACCGAGACCATCGACCTGCGACAGGTCGGTCGGCTCGGAGTATTTACACTCGCCGAACACTGGAACGCCGGTGCGCGGTCGGTCGAACAGGAGGCGCTGTTCGCTATGTTGAGCTCGCGATTGGAAGACCCGGTCGCGGCGGTGAGGCTGCAAGCAGCTCACTTCCTGTCCCTGCTGAACGATCGGCGAACGGAGCAGCGGATCGCACGAAGTGAGGAAACAAACCCAGCGGGAGCGACTGGTTCGCTCACCCAGCGATCGGATCGGCGAGGTTTGGGTCGTGGGACCACTTGATGACGAACAACAAGGCTTTGAGCACGTGCATGCCGTGGAGCAAGGCCCGGTGGACCTCGCGGCGGCATATGCATCGCAAGCACAGCCGTCACGCTGGGAAAGGCTTCGCTCGGGGTCCATGTTCAACTTTCGCGAGCATTACGGCGACACGGCGGGCAAGTCCGTCTACGCTTATTTTCGTCTGGAGAGTCCAAGACAGCAGCAGGCCATGCTGTTGCCCGGATCCGACGATGGCATTCGCATCTGGCACAACGGCACACTCGTTTTCAGCAACGACGTTCAGCGGGGTGGGTTACCGCTACAAGATGTTGTGTTTCTCGATCTTCAAACAGGTGGCAACGACATACTGATTCGAGTCCGCAACATCGCCGACGAACACAATTTGTATCTGCACTACCGATCGTTGGAGGGCTCCGTCAAATGGTCCCTTCCCGAACGGCTGGATGATGCCGGGTTGGCCGAGCGGCTAAACGCAGCGGCGGAGGCTGCGGACGCCGCCGACACAGTCCCTCCAGAATTGCTCAATGTCGACTGGAAGCTGGTCGCTGGCGACGGCGACGCCGAGCGTGGCCGAAAACTGTTCGCTGCCAATGGCATCGGCTGCGCGAAGTGCCACAGCGCGAGCAGCGACGAGGCCGTGCAGGGTGGGCCCAGCCTGGCTGGCGCTCGCAAACGCTTCACCGTTCCCTACCTCATTGAGTCGATTCTGTTACCCAACCGGCAAGTGTCGCCGCTGTTTAAGGCTACGACGATTGTCACCGCGGATGGCAAAGTGCATGACGGATTGGTGCTAAATGAAACCGGCGAAAAGCTGGAGTTACTCTCGCGCCAGGCCGAGCGAATCGAATTCAACAAGTCGTCCATCGAGCAGCGCACACTCCAGGACATCTCACCGATGCCCGCGGGACTGGTTCGGAAGCCGGACGAGTTGCGAGATATCTTGGCGTTTTTGCGTCAGCTGGACTGAGCCGCCAGTGGCCGACAACAGTCCGCGGTCAGTCAGATCGCCGCAGTGAACGATCGTGCGGCCAACACGAACGCAACGCACACAAGCGGGAACTTGGTCGTACAATGGCCAACGGACCGCCGCACGGATGACAATTAGTCCGCCGGCTGACCGAGTTGCGGCAGGCGTGAGCGGAGATTAGCGAGGAAAGAGCAAACGATGGCTATTCGAATCGCCACAGTGCAAGACGTCCGCGAGGCCGAAGGCGTTGTCCACGAGCACGTTTCTCCGGCTCCACTGATTCGTTCGTATCCGCTGGAGAAAAAGCTTGGGCTTCCTGGTAGCCGACGAGTATGGCTGAAGGACTATGGCGGGACTCCCGTCGCCTCATTCAAACTGGTCGGAGCCCTGAATTGGATGTCGAACCACCTGGCACGCCTCGGTAACTCCCCCGTTGTCGCTCACTCTTCCGGGGACTTTGCGGCAAGGATATCGTTTGCGGGTATGCGGCTTAAAAAACGAGTCGTGATTGTCATGCCGGACACAGCGGCACGTGTGAAGTTCGACTTGACGCGTGCTTTCGGCGCGGAGATCCGAACATACGACATCTCTAGAGACCACGAGACGGGAGAACGGGAGCGGCTGACCCGCGAGATCGCCGCGGATGAAGGAGGCATCCAAGCCTCGCCGTACGACGACGCCGATGTGATTGCTGGGAACGGCGTGGGTGGTCGTGAGATCGTCAACCAGCTGCGAGGTCTGAGCCGCGGCGTCTCGCAGTTTTTCTGCCAAGTAAGTGGGGGCGGACTTATGGCCGGCCATGCCTTGGCGATCGCCCACGATTTTCCACAGGCAAGGATTATTGGCGTGGAGCCGCAAGGCGCTGATGATTTTCGCCAATCACTTGATGCCGGCCGCCGCGTGCGAGTCGAGCGGCCGACCAGTATTTGCGACGGCTTGCTCTCTTACGATGTCGGTGAACACAACTGGCCGATCTTGCAGCAGCATGTTGCGCAGGCCGTCTCCGTGCCGGATTCAGCCACGCGGCAGGCCATGAAATGGCTGTATGAGATGCACGGGTTACGGACCGAACCATCGGGAGCGATCACTACGGCGGCGCTGCTGACTGGTAAAGTTAGGCTGGACGGTGAAGGCGATGTCGTCATCATCCTCAGCGGACGCAACGTCGACGAAGAGCCGTTCCGGGACTGGATTGCCGCTACGTAAACGCGATGAGTGCTGTCGCAAATGAATGTAGATTGTGAGCACGGTCGTTAAGAGCAACTATTTGTTCGTCATTTGTTCTCAGACTTCGCGGCCTTCAGGCAACGAACGTAGCCGTCGGGGACCGGCACCAGAATCTGGGCGTTGCCATCCCGTGAGGTCAAAAAGACGGGCGAGACTTGTCGCGCGCCGTTTGGCGCGAAAGCTCGACTGCCGCCTCGAAAATGGGGCGACGAAGTGTGGCTTGATGTTTTTCTTTGGCGCCGTGTTCAGAAATCTGAATGCCACACGGTGGGGTTTCCCGAACGTGTGCTCACCGCTCGGTTACAGGGCACAGCGACCGCAGTTTAGGATGTTTCTGTCATTGGCCCAGCGTTCCGCATCCTGAACGGTTCACAGTGACGTCGGAAGTCGGCGCAACTGCACGTCGTTCGCATCGGCCGACGCAACATGCCGTAGCGAGCAGTTGGGGTGATGCGAGTTTTTTCTTGGCGCTGACTTCTGCCTAAATCCCCCCAAGTTTTCGCTTGGTAGCGTCGGCCGGGCGGGCCTAAGCGGTTTGCGCAACCTGCTTTCGTGACTCAGGACGGATACTCATGAGGTCGCAACCGTGCTTTGTTCGTGACCAATGTCGTCCTTGTGCACGTAGGCGGCCAGTCGCCAGCCACCAGACGTCGCCAAACGCCATCAGTGTGACTACACTTTTCGCTGCCCCGGACTGCAGTCGGTGGGTTTCACCGCTGCGGCGAACGAGAGTTCCTTGCTGCGGGCGGTTGATGCATCCGCTGCGAGTTTGATTGGTGGCGAAATGCCATCGGTGGATCGACCTGAGAGTTTGATAGTCGCGCAGCGACGGCATGTGATAGCCTGGGACGCCAGTCCCAGGTGGTCTGGGACGCTGGCCCGAGGGAGTCGCGCAGCGACGGCAGGAGGTCCGCATGTCAACTCATCACGGAATTCTGGTGCACGTTGTTTTCTGGACGAAGTATCGAGTGCCCGTGCTTGACGACAGCTGGCGAGATGACCTGTTGGGGTACATCGGAGGCAGCGTGAAAGATCACCAGGCCCTACTGCTCAAGGCTGGCGGAATCGAGGACCACATTCACCTCCTGATGAAACTACATCCACGGTTCGCGATTTCGTCCACGCTGCAGCTGCTCAAAGCGAATTCATCTCGCTGGATCAACGAGCAGCGCAAAACGCCGTCTCGATTTCAGTGGCAGCGCGGGTATGGAGTGTTCTCGGTCAGCCAGTCGAGGGTCCCGGCGGTAACCAATTATATTGCGAATCAACGGGAACATCACAAGCAGCGGGGATTCGAGCAGGAATACGTTCAGCTGCTTCGTCTCCATGAAATTGAATTCGACGAGCGATATGTGTTTGAAATGGAGTTGATGGAGTAGCCGGGCCTCCTGTCGTCGCTCCGCGACTCGTTGCCCAGCGTAGGGCTTTCGACCTGGGACTTACGTCCCAGGCTATCGCATACCGTCGCTTCGCGACTGATCCATGCCTGCCCTCCCACCCTCGCTAGCATCGACCGAACGCACTAAGCCAGAACGTCAACTGCCAGCGGTTGGACAATCCGCTGTTCCGAACGGCCTGCCCAAAATGAAGGAGGTCAGAAAGACCTCCGCAGTTGGAGGATCACTTTGACGACACCATCGCCCTTGGCCATCTCAGCCCCGACCTGCCGGTCACGAAGTGCGTAATGTGGGCGTGTCCTGAGCGTGAGCGGTTGCCAGCTGCGGGCAGTCATCGACAACACCGCCAACGTTTTTGATTTCTCCAGTCACTGCGAACGTGAGGCAGAGTGAACCAAGATACGCACCCATTTTTTTTCGGTGGCACCGGCGTTCAGCATCCTGAACGGTCCGGTAAAGACGCCGTCAATTGCGCAACTGCCGTCCGCCGCATCGGCAGACGCCAATTCTCGCCGCGTCCTGGACTGCCGCTCATGCCTGAAGCGACGAACCATGGATACCTGACAGTCGGTACAACATTGCTGCTCAGGATAATCTGTTTCTTAGCACACTGTTTTTGATCGAGCCGGAATCTTGGGCGCGAAGTTGCACCTCCTGAGCGGAATGCGAAGAAGTCACTCAAACGACTTTTCCGATATGCCAATTGCTGATTGGCGTAACCGATGCACCGACCAGCTTGATTGCACTCCGCATCGCACTTGCTGTCTCGGCGCATGCGGCGTCGTCATCCATCTGGTCAACGGTACAGTTGAATGGTTCGGCGCGAATGGGACCGTCATAGCCGATCTCCACGAGCGATTCCAGGAATCCCTTGAGATCGGTGCCCGCTTCAGCGATTAGTTCTTTGGTCTCCGCCATGGAGTGGACGAAGCTGTGGCGGCGTGAAGCCCACATTGTCTTTGGACCGAGGTACTTCCGCCCCAGCCGGAGACGGTGGTCCGCCAGGATCTTTGCACAAGCTCGGACACGGGTGGCTGTCCGGCGGAAGTTAGCCAGATAGGTGAGCTGTGAACTTGACGACGCGATCGCCGTCCCCATACTCTTCGCTCCGGACTTCTGTAGCGCGGCAGCCAAACGAGGCAGTTGCGTAAGTCCCTCTTCGAACCTCTCCGTCGTCGCCACCCAAGGAAACCGGCAGGCCGGCCGCTCCCCAGACAAGCTGTTTGTCTCTCATGTCTTCGAGGAGCCGTGCCCTCAAGTCGTCCGACAGTTCAGCCAAGAAACTAGCATCCGGAACGACGGCATCGAAACCATGCTTGTGAGCCAAGCGAATGGCTTTCATCTGGTCCGCCTGAATCCCGATGGAGTGGCAGCGCAACGACATGATGAATTTGGCTCGGCGGTCGGACTGGCCGAATGCGAACCGGCGAGTCGCGTCCACACTCAACAGAGTGGCCAACGAGAATACACTCTGCTGAAGTACGGCGCGACGCGTGACGTCTCTCATAGCGAGTTTCCCTGCGAGAAGATCCGTGGATGGGTCAGCCACTGGTGAAGCATTTTGTCATTGTTGCGTCGATTTTCGAGTAAGCGCGAAATCGTCCCGTCCGTGCACGCACGGAAGGGTCAAACTCGATCAGGCCAACACACCCTTCACCACATCGCCCTCGACATCCGTCAAGCGATAATCTCGGCCGGCGTGGCGAAACGTCAAGCGCTCGTGGTCGAAGCCCATCAAGTGCAAAATCGTGGCGTGGAAATCGTGAACGTGGACCGGTTGTTCGACGGCTCGCAAGCCGTGTTCGTCCGTGGCGCCATAGACGATGCCGCGTTTAACGCCCGCTCCCGCCAACCACGCAGTAAACGCCCAAGGATGATGTTCACGGCCTTTCGCTTCGGCTGTGTTGTTGAACGGCGTGCGACCGAACTCGGTGGTCCAAACAACGAGCGTGTCGTCCAGCATGCCGCGTTGCTTGAGGTCTTTGAGCAGAGCGGCAATCGGCTGATCAACATTCTTTGCCAAACCGACGTGCGACATCATGTCGCCGTGCGCGTCCCAGTTGTTCGACGAACCCGTGTCAATCAACTCGACGAAACGCACGCCGCGTTCGATTAGCCGACGCGCTGCCAGGCATTGCCACCCAAAACCACTCGTCTTACCCGGATCGAGGGCGTAACTACGGAGCGTGGCAGCTGACTCCTGTGTAAAATCGAACGCCTCGGGAACTGCCATCTGCATGCCAAACGCTGTTTCAAAAGATCGCATCCGCGCAGACAGTGCGGCGTCCATCTGGCGCGACTCATGGTGGATTTGGTTCATTGCCTGGAGCGCTTCCAGCTCCAAGCGTTGTCGCCCCACAGAGACTCGCGGTCGGACGTTGGCGATCGGTTCGGTGCCTGGGACGACCAGCGTGCCCTGATGCGCCGCCGGCAAAAAGTCGCTGGCGTAGACTTGCGTGCCTGCGTACGTTTGCTGCGGCGCGATGACGACAAAGCTTGGCATGTTCCGATTTTCCGAACCGAGGCCGTAGCTCACCCATGCGCCAATACTCGGTCGCGAGAACGAAAACGAGCCGGTGTGCATGCCGAGCGTGGCGTTGTAATGATTCGAGTGCGACGTGTGCATGGAACGGACCATCGCGATATCGTCCACGCAACCGGCCACGTGTGGGAACAGGGCACTGACTTCCGTGCCGCTTTCGCCGTACTTCGAAAACTTCCACTGCGGTCGTTTGATGTAAATGCGTTCGTAGCCCGGTCGGTCTTTGATCTCCGGATGGTCCGCCTTGATTTCCTTGCCGTGATCGCGGTGAAGTGCCGGTTTGGGATCGAAAGTGTCGATGTGCGAAACGCCACCTGACATGAACAGGAAGATTACGTTCTTGGCGCGCGGCGCAAAATGCGGTTGGCGAACCGCGAGCGGGTCGGGGTCATCCGCCAGGAGTTGTTGCAGGATGCCCGGAAAGAGCACCGAACCAGCCACTGCGGAGCGGAGGATGGTGCGTCGGCTCGCTGGCGTCCGAGCTTGGGCCTGCTGCCGCGCCACGGAAGCGTTCCCCCGGTTTTCCATTCGATGAAGTGACATCTAAACATCCTCGTCGAAAGAGTCTCCGCTGGCTCACGCCTGGAACCGAACTAGTCCACGTACAGGAACTCGTTGGAAGCCAACAACACGCGGGCGTACGCCGCCCATTTGTCCAGCGTTTCGCCGGGATAGCTGGCGATGAATTGTTTTGCGATCCTCAGTTCGTTCGCTTGCGGCGGTCTTTGGAAAAGGTACTGAAAGGCGAACTCGATTCGCTTCGAGTCCGGTTGCTGGGTTATCAACTCGGCAACCCCTTCGGCCTGCTCGTAAAAAAACGGATTGTTCAAAAAGTACAACGCCTGCGTTGGTCCGGTTGTGGTCTGGCGCGTGGCGGTGCTGGAGTTGGGATCGGCTCCGTCGAACAACGCAAGGTAAGGATGCCGTCGCTGTCGTTGCACCATCATGAACACACTGCGGCGGCTGGTTTCGTAGACCGCGTTGAAAGGGGCGTGCTGAGTGAAACTCCAAGTTGATTCGGGAGGAAACGGGTGAGCCTCCCCGGGTGAAACGTCGAGTTTCCCACTCGCCGTTAATAGACTATCGCGGATCTCCTCGGCCGTGAGTCGTCGTCGCGTAAAGCGAGCCAACCAACGATTGTCGGGATCGCTGGCCATGGTTTCCGAGGTTGTGATACTGCTACGTTGATAAGCGGCGGTGCTCATGATCAGCCGGTGAAGCGGCTTGAGCCGATAGCCAGTGGCCTGAAAGTAGGCGGCCAGTTCGTCGAGTAGTGCGGGATGCGTTGGTGGCTCGCCACGTGAACCAAAGTCGTTTGGCGACGCGACCAGGCCGCGACCAAAATGCCATTGCCAAACACGATTCACGATCACCCGAGCGAATAGTGGATGCTGGACAATCCAAGCCGCAAGCTCCTCGCGCCCACTGCCACTTTGCGAGACGGCCTCGCCACCAAAAGCAGACAGCCAACGCCGCGGAACTTCGTCACCCAACTGCTCCGGTTCGCCGCGTTGCTGCAGACGCGCGTTTTTGGGTTCCGCTTCGGCGACACCATAGGCCACGGGGATCATCGGCGGTTCGGGAGGAGCAGTGGCACTCGACGTGGCGGCCTTGCCCAAAGCGATCAGGTTGTTGCCGACATCCGGCGAGGCAAAATGCTCGATCCGAAATGCCACTCCGTCCAGACCCGGTGCCGGGTGCGCGTCGGCCACGGTCCCTTGCACGTGGTATGTGCCGTCTTGCGGGCACACCCAAGCGATCGCGACGGTCTTTTGATCACCAGGATGGACGAAGAACGAGTTGCCCGGCAGTCGGGTCCAGGCCGAGACCGGATCGGGCGACGCGTTCACCGTGACCGAAGGCAATCCGCCCGTGGACCAAGTGCTGAGGCTGGGTTGGTGATCGACATTGAGTTTCTGTTCGCACAGAAACACCGGTCCGTCGGTGTTATCCAAAAAGCACCACACAGCGCCGCGGTCGCGGATTAGGGGGCCTTCGGCAAAACGTGAAATCAGGTCGGAAGTCTTCCATTCGGTGCCATTGTCGTTCCGCACGATCCTCCAATCGACAAGCGTCGTGTCCGCTCCGTAGCCGCCATTGGGCGTCACCGTCAGTTGGAGCACTTCGCCCCGCTGCATTTCCACCTGGTTGATCGCGTTTTCGTTCTTCGTGCTGGCAATCGAAACCGTTGTCGTTTCGGCCACCTCCGCCTGGGCAATCATCTTGAAAGATTGGGCTGCCAATTCTTTGATTTGCCGAGCCTTGGCCTTCGCTGCCTGCAGTTGCTGCTCGCGCGCTTTCAGTTTGTGTTCGTAATCCGCCTTAAGCTGATCCACCCTCGCTTCTTCAATCAGTGGAATCAGGTCTCGCGGTTGGCCCTTGGGTTCGCAACCTGGAAACGAAAACCGCGTGCTCTCAAAGATGCCATACAGGGCGTAGTAATCTTCGGAGGTGATCGGATCGTACTTGTGGTCGTGGCAGCGAGCGCAGCTGATCGTCAGCCCAAGGAAGCTCTTGCCCACGTTGTCGATCACGTCCTCGCGCATCAGATGGATGTCTTTGTCGATGTCGTGGCCGAACCGACGGGCGATTGCTAGATAACCAGTGGCAATAATTCCTTCGGCGCGGCCGTCCGGATCCGCTTCGGCACGCAGCACGTCGCCGGCCAACTGCAACCGAGCAAACTCGTCAAACGACATGTCACGATTCAGGGCTTCGATGACCCAGTTGCGATATCGCCAGGCGTGCGGCAACGGACGGTCGGTGTTCTCGCCAGCCGTGTCCGCGTAACGCACGACATCCAGCCAATGTCGTCCCCACTGGGGTCCGTACTGCGGCGACTGGAGCAGCCGATCGATCACTTTGTCAAAAGCGCCCGCCGAATCGTCTGCCATCCACGCGTCGACTTCTTCGGCGGTTGGCGGCAGACCCGTTAAGTCGTAGGTTGCGCGGCGAATGAGCGTGCGTTTGTCAGCCGCCGGCGCGACCGTCAAGTTGTTTTGCAGAATCGTGATATGCTCGTCGATGTCAGCTGGAGTAAGCGACGACTTGTGGGGCAGCGGTTGAAAAGCCCACCACGACATGGCCTGCTCACGGTCCATGCCGCCAATTCGTGGGGTGGAATTTCGCGGGTCGAACGCACCATCGGAGACCCACTTTGTCAAGATCGCAATCTCGTCACTCGGTAACTTGCCACCTTTGTCCGGTGGCGGCATTTCCAACGAGCGATAATTGATCGCTTCGATCAGCAAGCTCTCATCCGGTTTGCCCGGGACAATCGCCGCGCCGCTTTCGCCACCGGCCCGCCAGCCCTTCGGGGTTTCCAACGAAAGGCCGCCGCGTTTCATTTTGCCGGCGTGGCATTCGTAGCAACGGTCGATCAGAATCGGGCGAACGTGTTTTTCAAAGAACTCGGATTCATTTTCGTCGGCCTGAGTTGAGAACGTACCGACGAATGTCAGGGCGAGCCCAAACGCCGCGACTGAAATGAGTCTAGTGTTTGCGTGCATCGGCATGCGTTTCCATCAACTGAAGAATAGGCGGAGCCGTATTGTACATCATTCCTGCCTTTAGATAGACCCTGTAGTTGCATAGAGGATTCTTTGCGAGTGTGAGTTGGACTGAGAAAACCAGGGGTCTTCGAACTTGCCATCGCTTGTTGCTGGATCTCACATCCGGTGAGATCCAGGCGCACCGGGAGGGCGAGGCTCCTGCCGAGCCGCAGGAGCGGAAGACGCTGTCAAAGAAGGCTCAGCAGGAGCTTCGCCCTCCCGAAGGCTTGGCCACAAAGCAGTTTTTCTGCAACGCTGGGGCTAATCGGCCAAGTTGCTGGCAGCAGTGGCCGCTTCGAACTTTCAGGTGATTCCGTCATCAACGCCGGATCCATCAACGCCGGATCCATCTACGTCGGCAATCTCGGCAGCGGGAGTTTCGCACAGACCGGCGGTGTGGTCACTCTCACGGAAAACTTGATTGTAGCCAACGCAGCCTCGGGTGTGGGGAGTTACGAATTGTCTGGCGGTAGCGTGTCGACGGTCGAAGCCACGGTCGGCAATTTGGGTGTGCCGGGCGAGTTGACTCATAGCGGCGGGCGGCTTACGGTCCGCGACCGGCTTGCCGTTGGCAACCTGGCGGGCAGCGAGGGCATTTGCCGCCTTAGCGGAAGCGGCGAGCTGTCGGCCGGACAGGTCATCAACCGCGGCGAGTTCTATTACTCCGGCGGCAGTTTCACCGGTGACTTGACCAACGAAGGCCTCGCCGCCTGAGTGGACCGGGCGTCCGCATCATCGATGGCAACGTGCACAACGAGGGCGTCTTCGATGCCCACAATACGGAATGCGTCGTTACAGGGACATCTACCGGCAATGGGCCCCTGGTCTCCGACCCATCGATTGACCATTTCGGCGATCTCATGATTGGGCCCGAAGGCTACATTGCGGGCGGTGCGGGAGACCAGTTCTACGTCGCCGGCGACCTCACAATCAACAGCACACAACGTGACCTGGGGAACACTGTCTCTGGCGGCAGGCAACTCGCTCGTGCTGGTCGACGGCAACTCGATGCTCGGCGGCGCACTGTACGTCAGAACGCTTCAGTTGGAGAACGGCCTCAGTCAACTCGCAGACATTAACTCGGGTGGGTTGAATATTTTCTACCTCCCTGGGCTTCCCGAGAACGCCTATCTCGGCGGCCAAACGCACGATTTGCCCGGGGGGCGGACGGCTGTTGTGCGCGGTCCCAGAGCCAGCCAGCGGGTTGCTTCTCATCCTCGCGGCGGCAGTCGTGTCGAGCCAGCGGGGCCGACGAATCTCACCCCCTAGTCGCTGAATTCGTTATGCGATGCGATGAGCCGTCTGTGGCCTGATGGGTTACGTGCTTTCGCTCGTGGGAGGCGGCGAAGGGCAATAGCAGAAACGAACGTTCGCTCGTTTTTGCTGTCGCCCTGTTCGCCGGTAGAATATCGGCTTCACGCCCATCCATTTCACGGTGCCAAGTGGCCGGGCTCATCTTATTTCATGCAAACCATCGCGCGTTTCGCAGCCGGGTGTCACGAACAATGACTGTCAAACAGACCTTCCATAGCGTGAGACTGGGGTTCACGCGGTGCTATCTGGTGAAGTGCTTGGATGGATATTTGCTCATCGACACATCCGACACCAGCTATTTTCGTTCGTTCCAGAAACGCACGGCGAAGCTCGGGATAGACCTCACGGATATTAAGTACCTTTTGTTGACGCATCACCACGATGACCACGCTGGATTTGCTGCCGAGCTGGTCGAGAAGACAGGGTGTCGAGTGGTCGTTCATCGAGATGCCGTGTCTCCATTGAAGCAAGGCAAGGCAGAATATACAGGAGCCAAAGTTCTCAATCGTCGCGTTTACGCTACGATGATGTTTTACTCATGGTATTACATCCTGTTTTATGGAAAGACCTTTCCACGGCTGACCTTCAGCGACAGAGACATCGTGCTTGAGGGTGACAACGAATCCTTTCTGAAAGAGATCGGAATCGACGGTGTGCTCTTGCATACGCCCGGACATTCAAGAGATTCCATTTCAGTTCTACTTTCCGATGGAACCGCATTTGTTGGCGATGCTGCGATGAACTTTCTGTGGTGGACAGGAAGTCGCCACAGGCCCGTTGGCTTCGACGATATCAACACGGTGTACGAGAGTTGGCAGAAGCTGCGGGAGCACGGAGCGAGAGTGATTTACCCGGCACATGGCAAACCGTTTTCCGCCCAGCAACTAGTGCCTTCACCAGTCACATCGCCCCTGGAGTGGTGAGGCAGCCGCTTTTCGGGATGAACGCTTCGCCGCCCGCGAGCCTTTCGCAACTCCGTGATAGAGTGTAATCCGTTTACGCGGTGACTCCGAACGATGCCTCGACTCCCGCAGTCGCCGCCATCGCGAGTGCTCTCCAAAAAGTGGCGCGAGCGACGGCTTTCCCGACCGGCGCACCACCGGCACGGGCGGACACGCCAAATCACTCTGGGGAAGCGTCCGTCCCGATGTACACGCCTTTTACCGCAATTTCTGGAGTAGAAACATGAACCGCTTGATCGCTGCTAAATCAGCCAATCACAAGGAATCGAAAACACGCCGTCGTAACATGAGTTCGGCTAGCTAGCGTAAAGACTCCTTTTCGCCTCGAATGGCAAGACTGGAAGTCGAGCAAGCCTTGCTTGAGATGTCGCTTGCCGTTGTCGCTAGTCGACACGGCGTTTCGCGAAGGTGTAACATAGGCGGGTGACAGGGCTTCGCGCTGTGTTGGCTTGCGGTTTCGGTGGGTGAACTCAGCAGGATAGAGTCTTTGATGATTCGCAACTTCAGCTTCATTGCCCATGCAGTCCTTTGTGCTTCCCTTGTTGCAGGGGAGGCGGAGTACGACGGGTCGCCGCGCCACACTCAACAGGCACGGGCTCGTGGGGCCGTCCATGATGCGAAACTGACGGGCGGTACGGCGCGAATCGACCTCACTCCGACGCTGGAAATGAAAGCGGCACTAGGTGGCTACGGCGAACGAATGAGTCGCCCGGCGGAGGGAATCCATGATCGCGTTTTCGCAAAAGCGCTTGTCCTTTCCGATCCCGATAGGAAACGACGGTTCGCGCTGCTGACCGCCGACATTCTTGGATTTCCGCCCGCGTTCAAGCCCGCGCTCGTGAAACGGCTGGCAGATGATGGATGGACGTCGGACCAGATGATGCTGCTGGCGAGCCACTCCCACACAAGCATTGACTTGAACGCCATCAATCCAGCCAACGTGCTAGACAACAAACAGATCGGCCTTTTCGACAGGGCCCTTTTTGAGTGGACGTTGCAGCGGTGTGAGGCAGTCATTCGGCAAGCGGCAAGCAAGCCGGTCGCCGTCGTGATAGGAACTGCGTCCATGGAGTTGAACGATTGGAACCGCAATCGGCGCCAACGTGGTGGCGTGACTGACAAGTCGCTCACGGTGACACGCGTCGATCAGGCGGATGGGCACGCGCTTGCCGTGCTTGTGAACTTCACCGCTCATCCCACATTCATGTCTGCTGAACACATGCTCTTTTCTGGCGGATGGCCGGGACATCTGCAGCGATCGCTCGAACGAACGATTGGCGACGACGTGAACGTGTTGTACTACAACGGCGCCGAAGGGGATCAATCGCCCGTTGGCCGACCTGGCTCCGGGAACGATCGCTGGGAGGCCGCCGAACAATACGGCCACGGACTTTCGATGCATGCACACGAACTTTGGAAGCATGCCACGCCGGAACACGAAATAGCTTTCGGGTTTCACACGGAAACGATTCAATTGCCGGAAAGGAGCTGGCATCCAGACTTCATGAAGACGGGCGGCGAGGAATACGGTTTGAGCGAAGAGCTACTTCAAAAGGCGCTGCCGGTGATGTTCCCAGCGCAGACGACCAGTGGCTGTCTGCGACTCGGCGATCTGTTGATTGTCGGAGTCCCCGGTGAGATGGCAGCTCAGCTAGGCTTAGACATCAAAGACCAAGCCGCCAAACGCACGGGCATTCGCCACGTCACGATCGGCGGCCTTGCCGACGCATGGATCAGCTACATTCTTTCGCCTGACGAATACGACCGGGGCGGGTACGAAGCAAGCGTCAGTTTCTACGGACGCAACCTCGGTAACCGCATTGTGAGCGGCGCGGTATCAGGCGCTGGCCAGATGCGCGCACGGCAAGGGGATGCGACTGGCCCTTGAGAACTTGCCAGATGGCTCGATCTAGCTGCGATGGAACTATAAAGGAACACACATGCGTATGAACCGCCTTTGCCTGATGTTCCTCGTACCTGCGTTGGCGCAACCGTGCGCGGCAGAACCTATCTTTAAAACGGAAAACATTTTCCCTCTTGGCGGCAAGCACGCACATTCCAGCAGTATCGTTGAATGTCCCGATGGCAGCCTGTTGACTTGCTGGTTCTATGGCAGCGGAGAACGTACGGCTTCGGACGTCGTCGTTCAGGGTTCACGATTGTCTGTGGGCGCGACGAGATGGAGTCCGGTGTTTCTGATGGCCGACACACCTGGCTTCCCTGATTGCAACCCGGTGCTGTTCATCGACGGCAAGGAGCGGCTGTGGTTGTTTTGGATATCGGTGTTGGCCGAACGGTGGGAATGTAGTCAGCTGAAGTATCGGAGAGCGGACGAGCCGGACGGGACCGGTGCGCCGAAGTGGACATGGCAAGATGTGATTCAACTGAAGCCAGGTGAGTCTTTCCCACTCGTGATGAAGCAACGATTCGATGAAATCGGCGTCAACGCAGAAATGTGGGCCGAATATGCGAAACCATATCACCGTTTGCTCTTGCAGGCAGCCGAGGATGCTTATAAACGTCAGACGGGCTGGATGACTCGCACCCATCCGCTGACACTTCCGAGTGGACGCATCCTGGTGCCGCTGTATTCGGACGGTTTCAACGCTTCGCTTATGGGGATATCTGACGATGACGGGCGAACGTGGCGAGCCAGTTCGCCCATTGTGGGCTTGGGGCCGATCCAGCCTTCTGTTGTCCGGAAAAAGGATGGCACGCTCGTCGCCTATTGCCGTGATTCCGGCAGCTCGCCCAGGCGCGTCATGGTTTCACGCTCGCACGACAATGGCGAGACGTGGTCAGCGGCTGTGGACAGTGACATTCCCAACCCCGGGTCGAGCCTGGAAGTCATCGCACTCACCGATGGGAACTGGGTGCTCGTGTGCAACGATACAGAGCGTGGGCGGCACCGGCTATCCGTGATGCTGTCGAACGATGAAGGGCAAACCTGGAAAACCAAACGGACAATCGAGCCAAGCGACCAAACTGGAAAATCGTTCGGCTATCCTTCCATCATTCAATCTCGAGACGGACTGATTCATCTGACATACAGCTACACGACGGCGGCAGGACGGTGCATTCGTCATTGCGTCACCAACACCGAATGGATCAAAGGCGATCGCGAATGACGGACGCCTGGTTTGGCACGACGAATTCATGTCGCGGCAACAGTAAAGCCGTCCGATCCTGCTTCTGGGGCGGCGTGTTCCTGCTCGTGGCCGCGCGGGGCTTGCTGGCTGCCGAACACGCTGGAGGCCCGCGCGCTGGACTCTGGCTGTTGCCGCGGAAGGATGCGGCCAACACCGCACGTGCCGACATCCGGGGAAGCATGCGTGTCGCTCCTCAAGAAGTTTGGGAGATGGGACCGCGGAAACGCCCCGTTCAGAGTGCCTGGCGTTTGCGGAACGACTACCTCACCCTCTCCGGCACGGCACTGGAGCGTGTTCGGCCCAACGGAGAACGGGTCTGGATTGTGACGGATGCCGGCGTCTCCAGCCTTGTCGGGATTATGGACTTTGGCGAGCGTGGTAGCGCGGCGTTAGCGGCGGTCGGTGGGAGCAATCTGGTTCTCTTCGACCTCAACGACGGGCGACGGTGCTGGCGCTGGGGTCCTCCACCGAAGGCAGAGCTTGGCGGACCAATCCTCTGGAAAGAAAAGGACCGCTACCGTCTGGCGCTTTTCCCGCAGAACACCTTGGAAGCAACGTGCTACGAGTTTGCCGCCGCCGATACTCCTCCCAAGGAACTTTGGAGTCAGACCTATACGGGCAAGTACTGGCCTAACTTCGGCCCCTATGGCGTGATTGCCGACATGAACAATGATGAGCGGCCAGACATTGTCCTTGCCGCCAAGCCCTCGTATGCAGCCGCCATCGATGGCGACTCGGGCCGGATTCTTTTTGACCTGCACTACCCGATTCCGGACATCGAGCACGAAGGGCGTCCCTACGGCTTGATCCAAGCGGTGGACTTGGATGACGACGGATTTCGCGACGTCGTGATTGCCTCGTGCCAGGTGGAAGAGTACATCGGCGTCGTCCGCAATTGTGCAGGGAGTCGACTTCGAGCTGGCCTGGGCACGATTTGTCGAGAATGATCTGCCCCAGGACTCACGTGAGCTTCGCCCCCAGACATCCTCGGTCGTGGATCTGGACGGTGATGGGCAAAAGGAGTTTGTCGTGGGACTCTTCAATGTCGCGGGCGATGATGTCGCGGGCGACGGCAAGTGGCACACAGTAGTCTTCGATGCGATCCAAGGCTGGGACGAACGCAAGCTCGATCTGACCGATCGCTACTTTTGGGGCTGCTACGATCTCAATGGTGACGGAAGGTCGGAGCTGATCACGAGTACCGAGCACGATCGGCGTACGGCAAGCCGCACAACCATCCAGGCAGTCGATGGAGCCACTGGGCGAGATATCGCGACTTTAGAGCACGCCTCCCTAATCACTCCCAACCGGCCTTTGCCTATCGATACGGCCTTCTACGCAATTCGTGCCACGCCTATTTTCGTACAGACGGCGGCCAGTGATGGGCTCCTGGTCCAAACGGCGGAGGGAGAAAAACTTTGGAGGATTGAAGAAGAGGAATCCGTGCTGGCCCCGTTTGCCGTCAGTCCCATGGCACGCCTCGTCCACTTTGGAACGCAGGATCGCCAGCTGAAGAACCCTCAACTTCAGCTCGGCTCGCCGGCTCCTACCGTCCCCGATGCCTACCATTGCCTCGTCTCATTTGCTGAGGGCAGTTCTGAGCTGATCATGGCACGGGGCGACGGAACGATTGAGGGAGGACGACCTGTTTTCG
The DNA here is from genome assembly GCA_963826795.1 of uncultured Planctomycetales bacterium. Taxonomy (GTDB): domain Bacteria; phylum Planctomycetota; class Planctomycetia; order Pirellulales; family Pirellulaceae; genus CAWGYT01. The sequence goes on from CAWGYT010000008.1 coordinate 173,303, forward strand.
GAAAACCTGGGGTCCTCACAAACGCCTGGAGCGTGAAGGGGGTTTGCCCGGCGGTTTGGATCGGGTCCGGTGGGGAGCGAGTCGTGGCGGCTTTTGACGTAGCGAAGGATCGCTACTTCCTCTACCAGCCCCGCGCGGGGGAAAAGAACTCGACTCCGCTCGTCACCGTGGATCTCCCGTTCCTACCCGCTCGAACTCCGGGGATGCTGTTGCCCTTCGGCGAGAAAGACCTACAGATCTACGTTGGAATGAAGACGGGGGTGCATACCATCGCGAGTGCACTCTACGACCGGGCAGGCAAACTCATCTGGCGCGATGATCAGGAGGGACCCTATCCACGTCCGGCTGCAGTCGTGCCCTTCGCGGGAGAAACTCAAATCGTCGTCGACAATCATGGCAAGATTCTTTTCTATGGCGCCGATGGAAGCAAGCGGCTGATCGCGCACGGCTGGAACGATACCGTGCCAGGACGAGGTAACGGCGGAAAGTATGTCCTTCCGATCATCGGACCTTACGGACCCGCGAGTGCGCCGCGGATCGTGCTTTCGTCCGGGCTGGAGAATCTTGAAATCCTAGATATGAAGGGGGCGCGACAGGCGATGATCCCCTACGGTTCAATCTACGAACGGCAATTCTCAGGTTCGGCGGTGTTGAAACGTCCAGATGGCGGCTGGAGTCTAGGAGTGCTGACGACGCACGGCGACTTTCATTGTACCGACCTGGCAGAAGGGCGAGATCGCTGGGTGCGGAACTTGGGAGGCAACGCCACCTATCCAACCCGCGTCGTCAGCGGTGACGTCAATGGCGACAACAACGAGGACTTCCTGGTCGGCTTGGCCGACGGAACGTTAGCGGCACTCACGGAGGTCGCCGGCAAGAGCAAGATCGTTTGGAGTTATCACTTCGACGCTGTGTTGCGTGAGCTGATCATCGCGGATGTGGATGGAGATGGCTGGGCGGAGATCGTGGTTGAGACGGATGATGGGAAAGTCCGCGTCTTGTCCCATCACGGTGTGGAAAAGTGACCGGACTTTGCGATACGGAAAAAGTAGACGTCTGACAAGAAATCGAGTTCGTCGTTTCCTTGTCTCTGATCGGTGAAGGTGCCAATGATCGCGCCGTCGACCGTTTGTCGGAAACCCCCGATTGCATAGAGTCCATAGGCATCGTCGGATCGTGCGTAGTCTTCCCAGGTCTCGCCGTTGTCACGACTTCGTAGACAGGCGACGTGGCCAGCGTCGTTGCCGACGAAGTAGATCAGTTCTGCGTCCGACGGATCGGTGACGAAATAGCCGCTAAGACCCAATACGCGAATCACGTCCCCCTTGAAGTCTGGATCGAGGTGGACATCTCGTTTGCCGGTGGCCAGGTCGAATCGAATGTAGTGTTCGCGCGGTGGAACGGTTTGTGCCATGTAAGCGAAATGGGCTTTTCCGCTAAGCACCGCCATACTCGATAGCCAAGTATGTGACTCAAACTCATCATTGGAAGAAATCAGGTCGGTTGGTCCGCCGTCGTCCGCTGCAACGGGAATCTCAATTGACGTGCGAGAAAAATCCGCCCAGGAATCGCCACCGTCGCGCGACAGCATGTGGTGGATATCCCAGTACAAATAGACGCCGTGTTTCTGCGTTGTCCACCCAGCGTGCAAATCACCGTTAGCCGCCAGCGATAGCAGTGGATACTGTAAGATCGCATGTTCGCCCGCTTTCAGTAGATTGGATCGATGTTCGACCGTACCGTCGAACTTGATCCGATGGAAAGTGTTGTTGTGAGAGAAGAAAAACAGCCGACGGTTTGCCTCATCTAAAACCATCGCGTACTTGCCGGCCGCTCCACCGGGAATCGCCGTCACTCTTGGATCGCGGAAATCCTTTGCCTGATCGAACTTGTATAAGAACGCATCTCCACGCTTGAAGTCGACTTGGATCAGATAAAGGTTACCATCCGCATCCGTTTCGATCACCGGCGGATTGGTGGCGTCGGTCTGTTGAAAAACCGTGCTGAAGCTGGCCCCGTGGTCGGTACTGCGAGAGAGCCGCCAAGTCTGAGCGAGATAGGGTTTGTCACGGTCACGAATATGTGTCGTGAAATATCCATGCTGATTTGCGACGACTTTTTGGTTGTGGCTCTGAAACGTCGCGTAGTGAGTTACCTTGCTATCGATTCGTGTCAGCTGAATCGTCGCCGGGAAACACGGACCTTTCTGGTCAACGGACGAAGGGGGTTGCCAATGTGGCCACATGGCCGCGTGTCCCATGGACAGCCGAGTGACCTGTTGCTCCGCGCCACTGGCGAGATTTCTGACAAAGATGTTTCGCACACCGTCACGCTTCGAACCATAAAGCAACCAACAACCATCCGGTGACGGTTTTGGATGATAATGTGTCGTTCCCTCATTGGAAAACGTCAGTTGCTCGCGCGCACCGCCCAGCGAGATCTGGAAGAGTTCGATGCACCTGCCAACCTTTGCCGTATAGAAAATCGTCTGTCCGTCGGCCGACCAAACTGGCGTATCGCTACTGCCGCCATGGAAATCCGGCACGTCGAGAAATTCCGTGACCCCGCGATACCCGGCGCGATCGGCAAGTTTTCGTAAGCCGCTACCATCCGCATGCACCACATGCGGATGGCAATCGTAGTGCTCGCCACTCACAAACAATAACCAGTTGCCATCGGGCGACCAGGTTGGCGCGAAGTTGAACGGATGCCCAGTGTGGACGTGCTTTTTATCACTGCCGTCGGCATTGGCCAGGTAGACCTGATAGTTCTCGTGATAACAGATGCGTTTTCCATCCGGCGAGGCATTGAAGCCATAGGTAAAGCCGTTCGTACCGCCCGACACATCTGTCTTCTTCGTGCCGTCCAGCTCCATCGTGTACGGTTTTGAGGTTCCATCGACCAACGCGGTCATGAGCAGCTTCTTGCCATCCGGTGTGAAGGAAGCCGCGTTGTAATGACTGACGCGATCGACGTCCGTGACGTTCGTTAGTGTGCCCGACGCAATCTCTAACAGCCACGAATCGTATCGCCATCTGCCCGGCTCCATTCGGAACGTTTTGTGCTCCTCCTCCCACTGGGCGTTGACAGGATCCTGCCACCCATTGCCTATAATCGCCATCGAGCCGTCCGGTGACCAACCGGCGAACTGCGTCCAAGTGTCGCGTGCCTCCGCCAGATGTGGCGCGAGTTCTTTTCGTCCGGAGCCGTCCAGGTTAACGACCATCGCCCGGCTGGTGCTCGTATTGGCATGACGACCACCCGGAAGGTCCGTGCGAAGTTCCGTATAACCAATCAGCGTTGGGACTTCCTCGCCCCTGCCGACATGGAAGAACGAAACCAGCTGCAGGATCGGGATCGCAATCCATACGCAGGCGGAAGGGTGGAGGCGTCGCATCCGGTCATCGTAATCCGAATGCGAAGCGGCCGATACATCCAATGTGGCACGTCGGTGCATGTCGTTGGAATTGGGACTCCGGGTCGCCGGCGGCCGTATCTGCTGCAGTGACTCATCTGACACGTGACTTCTCCATTTTGATTTGTCCATCACAAAACTCACTTCCCATACCCTCCCCAGGATGCTCGTTACTACAATAGATGGGCCGTTCACTTTCACACCTCCACGCCCCAATATACGGAGCTTTACACCATGCGCCGACGTGACTTCTGCAAAGCCACTGCACTCGCTGTCGCAGCGATCCAAACCAAGGCGTTCGCGGTCGCCGCCGACACGCCCTTGCGTGTTGCCCTGATTGGTAGCGGTTGGTACGGCAAGACCGACCTGTTTCATCTGATCCAAGTCGCTCCGGTCGACGTGGTCGGTCTGTGTGATGTCGATTCTAAAATGGTCAACGAGGCAGCCGAACTTGTCGCAGGTCGCCAACCGTCGGGAAAGAAACCTCCTGTGTATGGCCATTATCGCGAAATGTTGGCGGCACAAAAACCGGAAATCGTTCTGGTCGGTACGCCCGATCATTGGCACTGCCTGCCGATGATCGACGCATGCAAAGCAGGCGCGGACGTCTATGTGCAAAAGCCGATCAGCTTTGATGTAGTGGAAGGTCAGGCAATGGTCGCCGCGGCGCGCAAGTACAATCGCACGGTGCAAGTCGGACTTCAACGCCGCAGTGCCCCGCATCTGCTCGAAGCACGCGACCGATTTATCGATAGCGGCAAACTCGGCAAGATCGCGTATGTCGATGTCCACAGTTACTACGGCAGCCGCCCTGATTTTCCTCCGGTGCAACCGCCTCCCTCTTATCTCGACTGGGAGACATTCGTCGGCCCCGCCAGTTGGGTCGAATACAACCCAGGCCTCCATCCGCGTAGTTGGCGAGATTGTATCGAGTTTAGTAACGGACAGACGGGCGATTTGTGCGTCCATTTCTTCGACGTCGTTCGTTACTTCCTCGGCCTCGGTTGGCCCAAAACGATTTCCGCGTCAGGCGGTTCGCTGATGCGGCCTGCCGATTCGAAAATCAAGCTCCATGACACGCAAACCGCTCTGTTTGATTACGGCGACACACAAGTGGTCTGGACGCAGCGTAACTGGGGAACCAATCCTGATCCGGCCTATCCATGGGGCGCGACACTCTATGGAGACAAGGGGACACTCAAATTGAGTGTTCGTGAATACGATTTTGTCTCCAAGGATGGCGGCGAGTCGATTCACGGCCAATGGGTTGACGAGAGCGACAAATACCCGGAAGACCACCAGCACAAAGAAGTGGAAGTGTACGCTGGACCGGCGACACGTCGTCACATGCAAAACTTCCTAGCCGCGAGGCAGGAGAAGAAACGTCCCGTGTCGGATATTGGCGAAGGCTACATTTCGACCGCCTCTTGCATTCTCGCCAACTTGTCGATGCGACTCGGCCGCAGTCTCGCATGGGACGCTGAAAACGGCCGAGTGATCGGTGATGACGAAGCCAACGCGCGGCTGGCTCGCGCCTACCGCGAGCCGTATGTCCATCCGACTCCCGAAAATGTTTGACCCATCCTTGGCAGGAGAAGATGTCAATCCCAAACAACGTTGAGTAGGTGAGTTCATGCAAAGCGAATCTAATAAGGACCGGGATCTTGAGAATCTATCGTCAGATAAAGTCGAAACAGGCAGCTGCGACCTGCATGCCAGGCGGGATTTTCTAGTATCCACTGCTGCGTTGGGAATCCTCCCGATTTTGTCGAGCGCCACCCAAGCACAAGAAACGCCTACGACGACCCCGGCGCCAGTTGCAACCTCGGAGAAGAAGAGTCTTATCGGAGACTATGGTTCCTGGGCAGCAGGGCTTGTGAGCGATCCACCGCAACTGTCCTTCCGTCTGAACCGATGGAGTGACGTTGATGCCTGGCGGAATACGGCCCGCTCCAAGGCCTGTGAACTGATCGCATCGCCGCGCATTAATGGCGACAGAAACGTGAAAGTGATTGACAAGTTTCAATTTGATGGGCTTGAGATTGAACGCCTCAGTTGGCAACTTCCGTACGGACGCGAGACACAGGCAGTCCTGCTTAGACCGGAGTCGGCAGCAGGTCCTTTGCCGGCCATTCTCGGGCTTCACGACCACGGAGGCAACAAATACTTCGGCAAGCGAAAGATCACTCGATCATCGGCAAGCCAGCACCCGCTGATGCTCGAGCATCAGCGAGAACATTACGGTGGACGCGCTTGGGCGAATGAGATTGCCAAACGCGGTTACGTCGTCCTGGTGCACGATGCGTTCACCTTCGCCAGTAGACGCGTGCTGTTTCAGGACATGGCTGAGATTCCCTGGGGGCCGTGCAAAACGCAGGGCATGTCGGATGACGCCCCGGAGTCGCCGGAGAGTATCAAGACGTACAACGATTGGGCGTCAGCACACGAGCATGTGATGGCCAAGTCCCTTTTCTGCGCCGGTACGACCTGGCCCGGTGTTTTTTTAGCGGAAGACCAGGCCGCGTTAAGCGTACTGAGCTCTCGCTCCGACGTGGACGAGCATCGCATCGGCTGTGCTGGTCTATCGGGTGGTGGTTTGCGAACCGTCTATCTCGGAGGCCTGGATCCGCGAATCAAATGTGCGATCTGCGTGGGATTCATGTCCACGTGGAATGATTTCTTGCTCAATAAGTCATACACGCATACTTGGATGACTTATGCGCCACTACTACCCAATTACCTTGATTTCCCGGAGCTGCTGGGCTTGAGGGTCCCACTTCCGACCATGACACTCAGCAACAACGACGATGCCCTTTATACGCTCCCAGAAATGAAGCGAGCCGACAGAATCCTGCAGGATGTCTATCGGAAAGCTGGTGCCGCGGAGCGATATCGTGGACGCTTCTATGCGGGCGGCCACAAGTTCGACCAGCAGATGCAACTCGATGCTTTCGATTGGTTTGATCGCTGGCTAAGCTAGTTCAGCCAATCGGTCAGTAAACCTGGGTTCTCGGTTATGAGCCCTTCCGTTTGGTGCAGCGTTGGCAATCGTTGGACCGTCTGGCCAAGGCATCCTCGAGCGGTCTGCGACGACGGAGACCGAACAGAGCCAACATCGCGAGAGCAACGAGACTCACGGCCGACGGCTCTGGCACCAGTTGGCCGCTGAAGGTCAGGTTGTCAAAAGTGGCGTCAAACGCGCTATCGGGCACCTGCAACGTCCCTCCCGCGAATACTCCCGAAAGGCCTCGCGTGTAGGTTCCATCCGCGCCGTTGACGGTCGCGAGCGCGACCTTCAGGTTGTCGAGGTCATCCACTTGGCCGACGAAGTTGGGGCCATCGCCAGCGAGAACCATGCGATCGTCCTTCGACGGGTCGAGGGTTATCGGCACCACCCCGGGGCGACTCGATACCAGTTAAGGCCTCGTCGTCGATTCGAGCTAGGAAGAGAAATTCGGTGCCCGCGTTGTAACTGAATATATAGCCTCCGTTACTGCTCAAACCCTGTGAATACGGCTGGAGACCGGAGAATGTCTCAATTTGGTTCTTGGCGTATTGATCGAGTCGAACCGCAGGTGTTTTTTGCGAGAACTTGCGTTTCCGCTTGAGGATCGCACCCGGGAATTTTGTTGAAGGAATCCGGGAACTTTCCGAACTGCCAGTTGTATAACCAGCAAACGAATCAAACGAGAGCGGATCATTGGCAAGCGAAGCACAAATCGTAGCCCAGGTATTAGCTGGCAAGACGAGCGAATTTCGAAAGCTGGTGGTCCAGTATCAGCAGCCCGTCTTCCGGTTCACTCGCAACCTGATCGGAGACGAACACGATGCCGAAGACATCACGCAGGAAGTCTTTCTGGCGGCGTTCAACCATTTGGCTTCGTACAACGCCAAACGGGCATCGTTGCAGACGTGGTTGTTCACAATCGCCCGAAACCGATGCGTGAACTACCTGAAGCGAAAACGGCCGGTGATCGACGGCGAGGCGATCGCGAACGCACAACGAGCGGCGTGCAGCGACGAATCCGCGCGGAGTGAATTCTGGAGCCGCCTCGACAAGGCACTCGATGCGTTGCCCATTGAGCAGAAGACTGCATTCGTTCTGGCCGAGATCGCATGTCTGCCTTATACCGAGATTGCTCACATCGAGAAAACGACGCTCGGCACCGTGAAGTCACGAATTTACCGCGCCAAGCAGCGATTGCGGGCTGTGATGGCGTCGACGCTGGGAGAGCAATGATGAACGACGAACCGAGATACAACGAGTGGATCGCCAATCGCAGGGCTGTCGAACCATCCGGCGAGCTGACGGATCGAGTGATGGCCACGGTTGAACGACAAGACGTTCGGGCCAATCGTCACGTGCGTCTTGCCGATCACATGAACAACTCGCTATCGGCTCGTTGGGCAGCCTGCGTTTCGGCCTTGCTGGTTGGCAGCCTTCCGCTTTTGTATGTCGCGTCGGCAGCGAAGTTGCTCGTATTTTAGGACATGTCCAAATGGCTTCAGACCAAAGTTCTGTGAGATTTCCGTGGGTCGCGCTCGCTCTGTCGTTTCTCTCGTCGGGAGTCGGCCACATTTATTGTGGTCGGATTGCAAAAGGGCTATTTCTGTACACGGCAAGGTTCTTGCTGCCGCTGCTTTGCATCATCAGCGCGTTCGCGCAACCTTCCACTGGAGTCTTGCTCGGTCTAATTCTGCTGCCCGCAGTGGCGACGGTTATCATCTTTCTCTACTCGTCGATCGATGCTTGGGCCGTCGCTAAGCGAGTTGGTTCGGACTACAAGCTGAAGGAGTACAACCGCGCGAGCCTGTACGGTTTGCTCGTTGCGGTGCAGCTTGCTTATCCCGTAACGCTAACGTGGGGAATTAACGAGTATCTGTACGAGGCGTTCATTATCCCGGAACGCAGCATGAGCCCGAATTTTCTGGCCGGCGATCGGATTCTCGTGAACAAGCGACCGTTCGGTGATAGCTTTCCCGAACGCGGCGACCTCGTTGTGTTTCGCACTCCGCGATCGGAAACAGGACGTGCGTGGATCAAGCGTGTGATAGGTGTCGCAGGCGATCAGATTATGATTAAGGGGCGAGAGATCAAAGTAAACGGCAAGAAGCTCGAACGTGAGCATGTGCCGACGGAGGGAATTGGCCAGCTCCGCGATCAGGTAACAGGCGTCGTATACCACGAATCACTGGCTGGTCGCCGGTATCGAGTACTCTTTGACGACGATTCACTCGACGGAAACTCCAAGGACGAAATCAATGTGACCGTCCCGGATCGCGGCATCTTCGTACTTGGAGACAATCGCGATCGCTCGAGAGACAGTCGACACATCGGGTCAATTCACGTGGGTGAAGTGATCGGCTTCGTCGACTACATCTTCTACCCAGCCGAAACCTGGTCGCGATTTGGCGTGTATCGGGACTAAGATTCACAAATTACTGACTCACTTCGGCTTCATCGGCCGACGCCGCTTCGACGTCTCACGCCGACGCAGGTTGCCAGTTGGGCCTCCTGGCTGTTGATTTGACGCCACGCAGTTGCGTTTCTTGCGACCCGCTAAATGACCGAGCGCGATTCTGGGACAGATCGGTATTGGAATAAATCGGTAGGAAAATGAAAATGGGAATTCCTCATTGTTAGAGCAATGACCACGAACACGGGGTTCGTAGGAGGAATTCCCATGGACGGCATTATCGGCGAGTTGTCCCGCAGAGACAAGCGCAAGTTAGAGCGGTTTATTAGATCGTGCAAGGATGGCCGACTGAAGACGTGTTATCTAATTGGACAGCGCCATGTTTTCGGAATTGAGCTTAACATGGAGGCGTTTTTGGGGGAACGGATTTGATTCTATCGGGATCAATTCCTAGTTCGGCGAGTCGTTTTTTGCGAGTCTTGCGATGAGATTTGGAGGCTTGAGCGTTTCGGCGAGCGTGGTAGGCCTGCCGCTCGGCTTCTTCTTGGTAGAGTTGTTCGCGACATCGCGGCGGCAGACCGATCGATTCCACGAAGACGTTCGCCGCTCGCCTGACTTGTTCCATCGTCAGCAACTCGCCGCTGAGGACGTCTTCCTTTGGCGAGAGTTGCTGGCGAACGCGAGCACAGAACAGTTGGCTCAGGATGGTCACGTAGAGATGTCGATGAATGCATCGCCAGCCACGACATTCGAAGTGATCCAGACCGAGTTCCTCCTTTGCTTCTCGAAAACACTCTTCGATCGAGCAGCGTCCGAAGGCAACGCGCAGGATCTTTCGAAGCGACCAACCGTCGCGACCTGGTACGCGGTTGGACAGAAAGTACTTCGTTTCGTCGGTCAGCACGTTGCGAGCCACGACAAGAGTGCATTGTTTACTGACGAGTTTTTCCGGTATGCGTCTTTCGCCAACAAGTTTGCCAACGAATTTCCCAGACCTCACTGCCACGATGAGTGTCCTTGATGCGATAACGTTGAGCAGTCTGTTCACGAAACGCCGGCGAGTACTTCGCCAGGTTTTGGACTTCGCTGGGCTTCTGATCTCGCTTGCGTAGTCGAGGGTACTTCTTGAGGCGACCGGAGCCGTTTCGCGGCGGTTTTTTCAGGACACTTCGGCTTCGTGAGCCAAACGTGCGCGTTTGGCGGAATCTCCACGACGAAGGCTTCGGACCGCTCGTCCAGTCCATCGAGAAATGCACCATCACGGCCGTACAGCTCGTCGGCCGTCCACGCCATCACCTCGATCCCGTTGCCTTTCGCCCGGTCGATCAAGTCCAACGCGATTTGCGGTTTCGTTTTGAAGACGATCTCGTCGGGGATGTAGCTTTTTTTCGGCGCGCTGGATCCTCGGTCCATTCCTTGGGGAGATACAGTCGAGCGTCCAGGAGACAATCGAATCCAGGTGCGGAATAGGCAAGTGCCACGTTGTTAATGCAGTTTTCGACCTTCCCGCGATTGCCGTTGTACTGCCGTTTGACGCCGGCGGTATGATGACCGCTCTTGGCCGTTCCCGTTTCGTCAATGCAACCGATCGCCTCGGAACTTGCGTGCTCGGTGGCAATGATCTGCTGGCAGCGATCTCGCAACTTCTGTTCATCCCAGACGATCGACTCGAGAAAACGCTGCAGCGTTCGCGGGGCGACCTGCTGATCCAACGCGATCGCTTCGACGTTCTTGCGTTGCACGTCCGACAGCAGACCCCGCACGTAAACATGCAGCAAGCTGCGCCCCTGGGGCCGCGCGAAACAGCAGGCGAAATGCTGCCAGAAATTGGACGAGCAATTTACCAAGTTTTGCGATATCCTTAACCGTCATGGGACGACCCTCCGTGGTTTCCGCGTGAAACGATTTTGTCACGCGGAGGGTCGTCGCTTCTTAGGCTTCAAGTCAAGATCGATAAAACAAGTCCATTTCGTGAGTTAGCGACGCTAGCACGCCGAAAATATGGCGCTGTCCAACTAATTATCGTGAATTTGGCCGAGGGCCGCTCGGCCTCCGACACGGCCAGAGCACTTAAGGTGAGTCGCAGCACGGCCTATCGTGTCGCGACGAGGTTCTCGGAGCAAGGACTGGAGGGTTTGATCGATCAGCGTGAAGCGAACGGGGAGCTCAAGTTAGACGACGCGTATTTGTCGACTCTGTCGGAAGTGGTGGAATCATGTCCGCTGGACTATGGCTGGAGGCGACCCACCTGGACTCGGGAGATGTTGGTGGAAACACTGTTGAAGCGAACGGGAGTTCGGATTCACGTTTCCACGATGAGTGTCGCCCTCGCCAAGATCGGGGCACGGCGCGGCCGCCCCAAACCGATCGTCGAATCGACGTGGTCGAAACGAGCCAACAACCAGCGTCTACGTGGGATTCAGGAATTGGTCGAGAATTTACCCGGAGACGAAGTGGCTGTTTACGAGGACGAGGTGGATATTCATCTGAATCCAAAGATTGGTGTGGACTGGATGGTGCGCGGACAACAAGAAACGGTTTTGACGCCCGGTCAGAACCAGAAACGTTATCTTGCAGGGTCTCTCAACGCGAAGACCGGCGAGCTTGTTTGGGTTGAAGGCGACCACAAGGACACGCTGTTATTTATACGACTGCTTTGGGAACTTCACCTTCGCTACCCTGGAGCACGCAAGATTCACGTGATCCTCGACAATTACGCGATTCACAGTACCGAACAAGTCTCTCAGACTTTGGCAACGCCCGCAGGAACACGCATTGAACTTCACTTTCTTCCATCTTACCGCCCCGACCACAACAAGATCGAAAGAACCTGGCAGGACTTGCACGCCTACGTGACGCGAAACCACCGCTGTAAAGACATGGCACAACTCATGAACAACACACGCTACTTCCTGAGGAAGAAAAGTAAACAACTCCAGGCACAGTATGCGACTGCGGCGTAACGTCAGCACTGTCCCACAATCGCGCTCGGTCATTTAGTTCCATTGCTTCGCCGACGGCGTCTGGGCGGCCGCCTTCGACGCGCCGGTCGAGAACCGGATCTTCGGATTGGACAACGTGAGTCTCAACCTGTTTGACGGCAATACGCTCGTGGCGGGGATTTGGGAAACGTCGACCTGGTCTACGTGCCGGAGCCGGCGACGGCGCTATTGCTCGCCGCGGGGCTTGCGATTGGGCTGTTACATTTCAGGCGGGCAGACACTGAGCCGTGCTTTGCTCGCCGGCGGTTTCATCTCCGGTCGCCACATCCCAGATCTTTACCGCCTCTTGGCGAGGACCGCCGCCAGTAATAATACGTCGTCCACCGGGCGAAAATGCCACCGAATGCACTCCATTCTTGTGGCCGTGCATCAGCTTGAGGATACGACCTGACTCTGCTTCGATCAGGCAAAGAAGCCCGACAGTACCAGCGATGTATTTTCCATCTGGCGAATAGGCCACACCCGCGTTCATTCCGTGAAGTGAAACCTCCCTGATTCTTTTTGGCTCCGAGACGTTCCAAATCCGAAGCGTGCCATCCCTGTGTCCGGTGACAACGCTTCGGCCATCTGGTGAGATTGCCGCGCTCAGATCGTCTTCGGGAATGAGCCAAGACCGAACCGTCCGCGGACTGTTCGGTCTCGCGTCGACCGCGATCACGAAGCACCAAGTCTGCTTCTCCTCCTTCAATACTACGAGCAATGTCTTTCCATCAGCAGAAAGGCCGACGGGAGACACGAGACACGAGACCAGTTGGTTTGAGCTGTAGGCGTGTCATTGGGCCAGGGCGTTCCGCCCTTAGTAGCGTCAAGCGGCCATTCGTTTCTCCCAGCGCCAACAAGTTACTCACAGGAGAGAAACGAACACTCCAAACGTCCTCGTCGGTGGTAAGCCGGACGAGTTCCTCTAGCGTCGTTGGATCTCCATAGCCCATCACGTGCTTCGTTGTCGGCCAATCAGAATCTTGCTTGCCATCGCCACTCCAAATGCAAATCTCGCCGCCCGCTCCGCCGCTAACGACGTAGTTTCCATCAGCGGAAAAAGCAAGTTTGTTAACTTCGTCTGTGTGTCCCAAGAAGACCTGGTTTTCCACGAGCGTTTCCACATCCCAAAGTCGAATCGTATGGTCGCTGCTTGCGGTCGCAAGCTTCTTGCCATCCGGAGACCAGGCAACGGCGTCAGCAACGATGGTCCGTATGCAAACTACCATACGACGGCAGGTTCGCCGCTAGCCTTCGCACGATTTGGCCAATTCGTTTTTGACGGCTTCGAACCATGCACAGCACTCGAAGTTGCCTTGTTGGCGAATCGTGAATCCTTCAAGTTCCGAGGCTATGTCATCAATATGAAGGAACGGGGGTGTGAAGAAACCTCGTCGTGCCATGAAGTGTTTGACGACCCAGTCGGCCCTCCTTCTAACGCCCCTGACATAGCAATCGGCCAGGAGCGTTCCCTGCTCGCGAACGACTCGTCTCATTTCCTTGATGGCACCCTGCTTGTCTGCAAAGGCATGCACGCCTACCACGGAATCGCTGTCGCCAAAGCGAAGCCTGTTTCCCGTTCTCGGACATCTGAGAATGTCCATCAGCTGCACGTCCTATCCTCCTGGTGGTTTGACGGGACAGAAAACACTCTATTTGCTGCTGGCGGGCTCCACAATGAAGTGAACAAGAACGGCGCAGCGCAGCGTGGTGACCCTCATGATACGCACAAAAATCTCCTAAAGGATCTCGGCATTTGCCAGTTCTGGACACAAATCGCGGGGAATCCGGCTAATGCTCCCTCGCATTCCTCAACTTGTCACGCCACACGTCAAAAGCTTCCTCAAAGTCTCCAGCTCGGCTGACGAGACTAGCAAGATCTTTTTTTGTCGCGCCGGACCAGACAACGATGCTCCCGTCCGACCAAGCGCTGATGATATCTCGGCCATCAGGGCTCCAGTGCGCTTGCATCAATCGCGATTCGCCGCTGAGCACAACAAGCTGATTGGCGGACGGTCGGGAGAGATCCCAGATGATGGCGTGGTCGTCGACCGACCAGCTGAGAAGACGCGTCCCGTCCGGGCTGAGACGTACATCACGAATCCCACCTAGGTGCCCAGTGAGCGCCGTCACGACCTCGCCTGAATCTGCATCCGAAACTCGGCACAGACCATTGACGTACCCGGTCAAGACGAACTGTCCGTCGCCTGAGAATCGGACACTATCGACATTGCCGAATGGAGTTCTCAATGGGTCATACAGCAATTCGCCGGTACGAGCGTTTCGGAGGATTACCGTACCGCCCATATCGCCTGACGCGATCTTGTCATCTATTGGGCTGAAAACCACCATGGCCAGGGACGTCGAATGGCGACCATCGAGAACTTGCGACGGAACCAGCTTTCCTGTGTGAAGATCCCAGACGCGGGGATCTCTCCCATACATTTCGAGGATGGAGACGAGCGTCGAGTCATGGCTGAACACGGGCCATCCATGGTCGGTTGAGCCAGCCAGCGATACTTCAAACGTGCCGTCGTCTGCACGAAAGACTTTCATGGCGTCCTTTTGAAACGTAACAACATGCGCCCCGTCTGGCGTGAACATTCCAGTCGAGAGAACGGCCGGGAAATACAATATATCACCGATCAGCCGGCCGCCCGTCGCGCGGATGTGTCGGGCGAACTGATCGGACTGCGGATCGATGTGAAAGATTTGCTTTCCGGTGTCCGGATCCCAAACATGCAACACGCCGTTGGCATCAAGACTGGCCGCCCTCGTCCCATCGACATTGAAACCGACGGCGACAACTGGCTCGCCGTGATCTTCATAAGTGGCCGTTAACGTACGGCTTTTCAAATCCCAAATACGCGCCGTTCCATCAAAAGACCCGCTCAAGAGCCGCTTTCCAGACGGATCGAAAGCGATTTGGAAGACCAGACCGCTGTGAGCGTTGGCAAATGTCGGAACATCGCGCGGCGGTGCCAGCTTGGACGTCCAAATCTTCGCTGCTGTCTCCTCGGAGATCGTTAGAAGTTGCTCCCCGTCAGGGCTGAACTGTACCGATTTCACCTCGGCTGAGTGACCTTCGATAGGGGGGCAAAGTGGCGTACCCGTTGCGACGTCATAGATCGTTGCAGCCAACAAGCCGGTGACGACAGCGACGCACGTTCCGTCGGGACTAAATGCCGCGGGCGCTCCCCTCATGCCGGCCGCCTGCTGCTTTGCTGCACCGAGCGTCACGGGATCTTTCGGCTCGCCGTCCCAGTTGATTTCCCAGAGGTAGCTCGAGCCATTTTCGAAGGTGGCGACGGCGATCCGTCCCTTGGGAGAAATCGCGTGATGGGCCATGCCTTCAATGGCTGGCGCCACAATCGTGTCCAACAATTCTCCCTTGGGAAACGACCATCTGCATATCGTTCCATCAATGGCCGCCGACCAGAGCTCGTCTCCCGACTCTGAAAAACGAATGTCGGTTGTTTCCAAATACCCCGACTCTGGGTCGTCATCCCGCAAAACGACGACACTGGCTGGGTCCAATGTCGTTGCGTCCCAAATTCGTATCGTGGGGTCGGCGTGCAACGATACGACGTAGGCCTGATCGGGACTCCAAGTCCACGTCGCCTGAGGGATCGCACACCCTACCGGGGACGTGACAATCGGTTGCTTGATCGCTGCATCGTAGATTATTGCTCCACCCGTGAGTACCGCGGTGACCAGCTTCGTGTCATCGGGGCTGGAGGCCATATCATAAAAAGTCGACTCGGGCCGTCTGAACGTCGCAAGCGAGTCACCGGTGACAGGGGAGTACAATCCAGCGGAACCATCTGACAACGTAAGAACCAACGCGGTACCAGCTGTGTTGTATTCCCCAGCCATCATCCCCGTGCCCGTTCCGTTTCGAGGCACGATTTCAACAAGCAGTTCGGGCACTCCCACCTTCCAAAACTCGGCGGAGTTAGCAGTCCGCTTTTTGTGGAGGCTCGGTTTGGCGTTGGGTGAACGCGGTCGGAACACTTTGTTGGCCAAATACGCCCATTCCCAATTTCGATATTTCGCGTCCGTGGCCGCCAGATTATTGCGTGCGAGCATGGCGGACCGACTATCTTTCTCCGTACGATAATTCGTCGCAAAAATCTCCGAGACGTACTGGTCGTATTCTGCCTCGTCTCTCAGTTTGGAGGAATGCATCGCCGACATCATTGATGCGACCGTACCAAGCACTAGCAACGTGGCGATCGACGCAAGAGCCGCCGTCATGCCCCTGTTTCTCCGCGACCAACGGGCAACACGTTCGATCGACGAGGTTCGGCGGGCCTTGATAGGTTCATCGGAAAGAAACCTCGCAAAATCGTCCTCCATCTCTTTCGCATTCTGGTAGCGGTGAGCCGGCTCACGTTCGATCGCCTTGTGCACGATGGTCACGAGGTCACGCGGAATCGTTGGATCGATATGTTCCAGCCGTTCCAACGAACCTTCCGCGATTCGGGAAATCAATCGGTGTCGATCTGCTTCGTCGTAGGCGGGCCGCAGGACCAGCATTTCATAAAGCGTGATACCTAACGAATAGAGGTCGCTGCGTTGATCCGTCTGCCCTCGCAACGCTTCGGGTGGCATGTACCGGAGCGTACCCAGGACATCGCCAGTGTTCGTTAGCTCTTGTTGATCCATGGCTTTGGCCAAGCCAAAATCGCTGACCCAAACGGTTCCCGAGCCATCTAGAATCAAATTGGATGGTTTGATATCTCGGTGCAGGATCGAGTGCTCATGCGCGTATTGCAGTGCGCTAGTAACCTGCAATCCGATACGCGCGACGCTGTCCCAATAGTTGTTTTTCTGGGGGTCGCGGGAACTCGCTTCTGGCCCTGTTACCGATAATCGAGAATCGGACGACGAGAACGAACCGGAGGATTGGACGGTGGCAGTTGTCGCGCCTTGCGGAAGCACAGCACGACTGCTTGTATTAGAAGATTGGTCGACCGTTGCCCGCGACGGCTCAACTTTTTCGCTGCTCGGTGCAAGGTTGTTCACCGCAACGGAGGCATCTGGTTGGGAACGCGACGCTTGGCCAAACTCGCCGTGCAATAGCGACTGAGCAATGGAACTCGTATTCGGAGTTGCGTTCGTGCCGTCGACTACGCTCTGTGGTCTCAGTAGCCTCGGGCACAATTGACGAAGCTCAATCAGTACTTCGTCTAGACCCTTACCTTCGATCAATTGCATCACGTAGTAGTCGGTGTCACCTTCTTCGCCGACACCGAATACGGGAACGATATTCGTGTGGTGAAGCCGCGCGGCCGAGCGTGCTTCACGCAGAAACCGGCTACGCTGTCTGCTATTCGCGGTCGCGTGGTGGAGCAGTACCTTCAAGGCGACGCGTCGTCCCAGCGAGACTTGCTCCGCTTCGTAGACGATTCCCATTCCACCCCGCCCGACTTCTCGCAGGATATTGAAGTCCCCGAGAGACTTGAGGGCAGGCCTCGAACTACCGGGGGCCGAGCTGGCAGAAATGTCGGGAACTTGCTCGGCGGCTTGCAGCCCTGGGATCACTGTCCTCAACAAGTCGCTGATCTCGGGATATTTCTCGACGAACTCTTCTAGCCGTGGTTGTTCGCCGCGCCTCAAGCGTTCGAAATACTCCTCGACAACTCGGGCTACGAGATCGGCGATGTCATCTGCATGTTCCGTATGTTCCACGATCTTTATCTCTTCTCTCCGTCCACGCCGATGCCAGTCTCGGCGAATAGGCGATGAAGCTTCTGCAGGGCTCGTCCGTAACGCTGTCGAGCGGTATTGGGATCGATATCAAGCAGTTCCGCAACTTCGGCGTTGGTAAGCTCTTCCGCGTGACGCAGCACGAGCACCTCTCGATATGTTTCACTCAATTGTTCGATTAACAAATGGACTCGCTCACGTAGTTCGATCTGACCAAAGATCTTGCTAGGCGAGTTCGAAAGTAACTTGCGAGCGATTTCGATCGAGGATACGTCGGCAATGTTTTGCTCCATAAGGACGCTTCGCTTCATGGCACCCATGTGCCGTCGTCGCTGATCGCTAAGTTGATCGAGCGCTTTTCGCCGAATCCAAATTCGAAACGACGTCGGACGGTTCTTGATGAATTGGTCGATGCCGCTGGTGATCATCATCTGCGTCTCTTGCGCCACGTCAGATGCATCGACGCGAGTCCTCAACGCGGGCTCCATCCGCATTTCAATGACTCGTTTCAGATATGGGCGGTGAAGCTGCAGCAGGTGTTCGAGTGCAGTCGGATTGCCAGCGGCCACCCCGTCGAGCATGGCGGTTGTGTCTTCGGAATCGGTTGAGAATGCCATTGCGATAAGTCTCCCTATATAGTCCGGCAGCAGAGCGGACAATCACGACAGATTCACCGCATCCTTTTTCGGAAATGCTGAAAATTCAGCAAACCAGACCGGTTCGACAAACTTCGGAAGGTCGGAACGGGAGCATCGAAGCGGGCGCCAATTCAACTTATACCACGAGGAGCCATCGGCCGCACGTGCCAATGTCGCCGAAACAGAGCTCTGGCCGATCGATTCCAAAATAAAACAGAAAAATAGAGCCTGATCTTGTCGCGCTTTGGTCCGGCATCGCCTGTTTACTTATAGCGAAGGTCCGTCACCTTCATCGCAACTTGTTGGAGCAGCCGAGCAACGGATTATCTTCTGTGACCGAGTCGGCATGGCTTCTCTTTTTTATAACGCTCCTTGTTTTCCACTCCGTGATGCGGAATTCCCGGATGGCGCGTCGTTTGTGTTCGTTTTGTGCCGGCCTCGCGTGTGCGGACCGGGAATTCTCCGACGCTTGGCCTGTGCGCGGGGGAGGTATTTTCCATTTTGTAGACCGACGAAGGAAGAGAATTATGAAACGCCTGACAATGCTCTTGGTCCCCTTGCTGACGGTAGGATCGCTTACGGCTGCCGCCCAGTCGGGTGATACGGTTGCGAAGATCAAAGGCAAAGGAGTCGTCACCATGACCGCAACTGGGGACGACACCTTTCTAGACCCCCCGGCGTACACGACGGGAGACGTATTCATCGACAACGACTTTGTGATCGAGGGCAAGGTTAAGGCCGACGGCTCCGCGTGCGGCACCGCGACCTTTGTCTTTGGCCAAGAATTTTCTGCCTCGTATGAAGTCGACGTCATCACACTGGAATGCGAAATCGACACAGGGAGCGTCAGTGAAGACGGGACCGTCGTCTTGCAAGGTCTCTCCTTCGAAGAAGACTTCATCGATGGTGTCGTCGTCTTCGAGGAACTAAGTCCTTTCGAGATCATATTCCACCCCGATGGGTCGTCGACTCTGCGATGGTGCGAGATACCCACCCTCGATCTTGAGATCGCCAAAGGACACCTCAAGGTCAAATAAGCGCGCGATGGGAGGCGGGCGAGGACTTGCGGCCAAGCCAGTCCTCACCGCCGACTTTCCTGAACAAGTCATTCTCACCAACGTTTCCCATCCAATTTTGAGAGACCATTTTATGAAGACAACACCCTATCGCCTTTTCGTACTTTTGCTCGGCCTGGCATTCACAGTACTACTTTTCGGGCAAAGCCAGACAGCTCATGCCCAGCGAACCGCCTCATCGACCGTCCACTCGTTCCTTGACGACTTGGGCATCATGGTTGACGGAGCTTTCATTTCCGGACTCGATGTCACGCAGGCCCAACTCGCCGCAAACCCGTCGCTGTTTGAGAATTACACCGAGTCCCATGCGCCCGTATTAACGCCTGACGGCACATCGCCGGTCAGGTACAACGACCTTGCGCACACGGGTGGAACGCTGACGGTCTTGGAGATTGTTGAACGAGGCACACAAGTCACGATGAACGTTGGCTATGCAGGAAACGTCATCAGGGCGGATGCCAATGGGCATGGAGAGCTCGATGTAATTCAGCCCACCAGTGCAGCGTCCTGGTATACCGTCGTAGACGGTTTTGAGATTCCACTATAAGGAGACCTTGAGTCGCTCACCACCGCAATTCAAGCAAGCAGCACCGACCTGCAGTTCGACCTGGACGAAAACGGCCTCGTCGAGTTCATGGACCGTCCACACTGGATCACGGAGCTCAGACAGACCTGGATTGGCGACGCCAATCTCGACGGCGAATTCAACAGCGGAGACCTTGTCGACGTGTTCCAGGCTGGCGAGTACGAAGATGTGAGCGAGCTTAACTCCGGCTGGGCCGAAGGAGATTTCGACGGCGATGGGGACTTCACCACCGGTGATTTGGTGACGGCGTTTCAGGATGGCGGGTACGAGCTGGGACCGCGGGAGTCTGTTGCGGTTGTGCCGGAGCCTGGAACATTGCTGACGCTGATCTGCGGTGTGATTGGAATGGCGATCCGGAGGCGATTCGACGGTCGACGATCTCGTGCGGCATAAGGATTGGGTTGGTCGGTCACGATTGAGCTTCGTGAGAATGTGCAAATCCGTGCGCCGAGTGACTCGGTAGCAAAATCTGCCAGGGCTGCACCGCTGCTTGTCACCGTCGCAGAACGGTCATCTCCCACCGCTGTTCGGTGTTTTGATTTGAGTCGGCGAACTTGTGCCGTTTCCGGCACTGAGAACAGTATCTTGCGGCGGGCGGCACATAGGGATTAAGATTTCGAGCACCTTGCGTCGGTACTTGGTCATCATCGGATTGCCAATACCGCAGCCGTCCGCGTCGGTCGGGTACGTTGAGGTTTGACCCTCGTCGGGAGTCATTCAGCTTCAGCAAACAACCCTACGCGGAACCAAGATTTCTTTACACGGGTCGGAACAAAGAAGATCTAAGGGAGAGGCTGCCCGGACGACAACTCGATAGGAGTTAAGTATGGGAGCTTTCAGGTCGACGCGTCGCGCATTCTTGACGGTCGTTTCGGCAGCGTTCCTGGTTGTCGCCATACCGTTTCGTCGATGGGTCTCCCGGGGCGATAAATTAGTTGGCGAATGGACCGTTGCGGAGTACGTCTGCGATGGCAAACCGGTGCTCACGATCGCTCAGCATGTCCGCGTCGCAATGACGCACGATACAATGACCGTCTGGCTTCAACTCCCCGACATGACGGAGCACACGCAGTCTTGCCGGTACACGGTGAATTCTTCGACGGACATCGACATTAGAAACTCGGACGACACGGCAACGTTTGAAGGAGTTTATCACTTGGACCAAGATTGTTTGACGCTCTCTTGGGACACGATCGGGAAAGGTCGTCCGACCACAACGACGGAAGCTGGCCGATTCGGCCTGAATCGAATGTCATTGCGACGAACCTAGCGGAGAGCAAAACGTTCAAACGATCCCAAGTACCCACCAACTGGTGATGTTATCCGGTCAGCGTTGTATCCCGGCCTTACGTCAGGTGATAGACGGTGTGTACAGCCGGGAGCACCAAACAAGCGGTAGCCTTCAACGACAAATAGCCAACAGAGCTGCGCCGAGCCGATCAGGACATCCGATCGACCGGGAAGTTTAGGACTGTGAATGTCCGCTTCTTTGCCTCTACAAGCCTGCGAAAACACTATTCGCTGGATTTATTGTTCCGCTGGCCTGCTTCAAGCTTCTTGATATCGCCAGGCGTCAATTGCGGACGATCTACTCTGAGCGTCAACTTGTTGAGACTGCCCGTGAAGGCGAACGGCGGTTGGTAGTCCGCGTCGTTCACACCGGTCAGGGTGTCGGAGCCGATGTCGAAGCTCTCGTCCCACTGCAGAATCATCGGCAGTGTCTTCTCCATTTTCTTGGCATCAACGACCTTGCCGTCCACCTTCAGCGTGCCTGTGCCGCCTCGGCCGAGACCGCTCATGTTGTTGTAGGCGAGCGTACCGACGCCGAGGCCGTCGTATTCGAAGTCGAATTCGACAGTGTGCTTGCCGGGCGTGAGCGCGTACAGGGCCTTCCCACTTGATGCGCTCCAGGTCGATCAGGTTCCAGAGGAAGACCGGCTTGCCTTTGAGCAGATAGAGCCCATAGCCGGCGAAGCGCCCGCCCGAGGTGAGGATCATGCCCTCCGCACCGCCCGTCGGCACTTCGATGTCCGCGGTGATGGTGTAGCTGCTATCGAGGATGACGGGCGAATCACCCTGCGGCAGGCCGACCATCGGCCTGGTATAGACGAACTCCGTGCGGCCAGCGGTGATGTTCGGGCGTGGTGCCACCAAGCGACCCGCCACCGAGGCGTCTAGCGGGAAGACCTGATACTTCTTCGCTTCCTCGATGAACAGCTCCTTCATCTCCTTCACCTTGTCCGGATTCTGGGCGGCGATGTTCTGGGACTGGCTGAAGTCCGTATTCAGGTCGTAAAGTTCGAGCACTTGGTTGTTGAGAGGGTCGGGATTGGAGGCGCCGAAGGCCTCCCACGGCGCGCGGTTCACCTTGGTGCTGAGCAGCCAGCCTTCGTGATAGAGCGCCCACTGTCCGAACATCTCGAAATACTGGATCTTGTGGTGCGACGGCTCCTTGGCGTTTTCTTTGTCAAACGTGTAGGCGAAGCTCGTGCCCTCGATCGGCGCTTGCTTGATGCCGTCCACCTCCTCGGGCGCGGGAATGCCGGTCACTTCGAGAATGGTCGGCACGACGTCGATCACGTGCATGAACTGATCGCGCAGACCACCCTTGTCCTTGATGCGTGCCGGCCAAGAGATCGTCATGTTCTGCCGAATGCCACCGAGCTTGGAGGCGTTCTGCTTGAACCAGGTGAAGGGCGTGTCGAAGGCCCACGACCAGCCCGCCGACATGTGGTTGTAGGTCTGCTCCGTACCCCACACATCATACCACTTCATCTGCACATCGATTGGCATCATGTTGACGCCGTTGAAAAACGCGACCTCGTTCGGCGTACCAAGCGGGCCGCCCTCGGCGCTGGTGCCGTTGTCGCCGTTGATGTAGATAATGAGCGTGTTGTCGAGCTTCCCCATGTCCTCGATCGTTTGGATGACACGCCCGATCTCGTGATCGTTGTAGGCCGCATAGGCGGCGAAAACTTCCACCTGCCGGATGAAGAGCTTCTTCTCGTCGGGTGTGCAATCATCCCAGTTCTTGATCACATCCGTCGGCCAGGACTCCAACTGGGTGTCCTTCGGGATCACGCCGAGGCGTTTCTGGTTCTCGAACATCTGCTCGCGCAGCTTGTTCCAGCCCTCGTCAAAGAGGTGCATATTGTGGATCTTTTCCACCCATTCCTTTGTCGGATGATGCGGCGCGTGCGTGGCACCGGGCGCGTATTTGACGAAGAACGGCTTGCCAGGCATCGTCTGGTTGATGCGATTCAAGTAATCGATGGCGTCGTCGGCCATTCCGGTGATCAGGTTCCATTCCGGCTTACCCTCGAACGGATAGATCTGGGTCGTGTTGCGGAACAGGTTGGGTTGCCACTGGTTCGCATCGCCCCCCACGAAGCCGTAGAAATGCTCGAAGCCCAACCC
Source organism: uncultured Planctomycetales bacterium (assembly GCA_963826795.1). Lineage (GTDB taxonomy): Bacteria > Planctomycetota > Planctomycetia > Pirellulales > Pirellulaceae > CAWGYT01. The sequence continues at coordinate 196,545 of CAWGYT010000008.1, forward strand.
TGTCGGCCATTGGTCAAACGGCCCCACCTGACTGGCGGCAAACGACGGCGTGTTGTGGTCCTTGCCAAACCACGACGTGGCGTAACCGTTCTCGAGCAGAATTCGTCCGATCGTTGCCTTATCCTTGGCGATGATGCTGTCGTAACCCGGGAAGCCCGTGGACTGCTCGGAGATCACGCCGAAGCCAGCCGAGTGATGGTTTCGGCCCGTGATGAGCGCGGCGCGTGTCGGCGAACAGAGCGCCGTCGAGTGAATGTTGTTATAGCGCAGACCGTTCTTCGCGATGCGTTCCATCGTCGGCGTGGGGATGACGCCGCCGAAGGTGCTCGGCACGGCGAATCCGGCGTCGTCCGTGATGATGAGCAGGACGTTGGGCGCCTCCTTGGGCGGCACGACGCGCGGTGCCCACCACGGTCTCGATTCGAGGGCAACATTCTTGATCACGCCACCGAACTTCGGGTCTGGTGCGGGCAGTTGTTTGCCGTCAATGGTCGTTGTGGCGCCCGGTGATCCGGGCGTGCCGGTGGTCTGCTGGGCCGATACCGACGAGGCAAACGCCACGGCCGTGAGTGCGATCAGGATGCTGAGATGGAGGGGTTTGTTTGGTTTCATGGCCATCAGACTTTCGGTGCCCAGTTTGCTGCGATATCGATTTTCGCCAAGCTAGTTTAACCTGGACGGCAAGGCAAGCCGCCCAGATTTTCAGGGAAAAGGCAATAATGGCGTCCGTCAGCGGCTCGGTGTCGCACCACTTTGCACCCGACGAGATTCGCCACTTTGCACCCGACGTGATTCGCGACGATCTCTTGCGGTTGCTGTTTGCCTGTTGCGATGATTCGATTCCGCCAGAATCGCAACGGGTGCCGGCTGTCGGCTTAGCGAGCGGCCAAACTCGCAGAAGCCGATGCAACTTCGCGCATCGAGAGATCCGCCGAAATGCAGGAAGTGATAACCGAAGCTCACAACGCAGAAGCTCGCGCGGTGAGATCATCCACCATTTGGCAACAGATTGAATCAAGGAGCTGATGTGACAACGTTCAGCTATCTTGACATCGGCGACCTCCACTGGCGGTGTTGGTCAATCCTGATGACAGCTAGATTGCGCCAACGAGCAAGGTAACCATCAGAAGTGCCGAAAGTGCTGCGACAGTTTTGTTTCGCCGACACCAGCGAACCGCACGTCCCAGCGGACCGATGCGTCTGGCGGAAATCTGGCGGTGGTTTACGAAGCGTCGCAGGTCGTCAGACAATACCTCGGCGGATTGGTATCGCTGTTGGGAATCTTTTTCCATTGCCTTTCGGCAGATCATGTCGAGATCGAGCGGAATTCTGGGGTCGATGCGACGGGGAGAGCTCGGGTCGCGGCGCAAGACCTGCGAAAGGATCTGTTCTCGCTGCCGACCATGGAACGGAGGGCGTAGCGTGATCAGCTCGTATAAAGTCACTCCCAGAGAGTGGATGTCCGTTCGATGGTCGATCGGTCCGGCTTCGAAGGAGACCTGTTCCGGTGACATATACATTGGCGATCCCAGACACTCTCCGGTGACCGTGATGCCGGGATTCTCAAGAATTCGAGCCAGGCCGAAATCGGTGACGCTTAATCGACCGTCGGGTGACAACAGCAAATTGGACGGTTTGATGTCGCGATGAATTATTCCTTCTCGATGAGCGTGAGCGAGAGCGTCGGCAACATCAGCAATCATACGCGCCACGTTGTCGAAGTAGCTAATGCCTGAACCGAGTGACGATGTCCGACTCATCGTTGCCGCCAGATGATCCGAGAAAGTCGACTTTTCGCAGCCCACAGCCTCGTCCATGTTTTCGGATTGACACGCGCCAAACACTGAGCTTCCTGCGGTGGAGTGGAGATCCGGCTCGATGCATGCGTTTCCATCCGAGAACGCATCTTTTTGAAGCATGCGAATGACGCGGTCGAGCGACGGTCCCTTGACCATCTCCATGGCGTAGAACGGCAGATTGTGGGCCATTCCCGTGCAATGAACCGGTACAATGTTGGTATGATGCAATCGAGCAGCCGCTTCGGCTTCGCGCTTAAACCGAGCGATTGCCTTGTCGGAGAACCCGAGCCCGACGGAGAGCACTTTAAGCGCGACGCAGCGATTAAGCGACGATTGACGGGCCTCATAAACAACGCCCATTCCCCCGCGGCTGATCTCGCGAACGATTTCGAATTCTCCAAACTGCTTTGGTGGTGCGGTTTGTCGTTCCACAATGCGATTCATGGCACGCTTGGGATCGTCCAAGAGCACATCGGGTTGACCATGTTCATGCAGCAGGATGTCAAGCCGCGCACGAAGTTGCGAATCGCTTCCACATGCTTCGTTTAAATAGGCGTCGCGTTCGTGCGAAGAATTGATCTCAATCGCCTGCGAAAAAATCGCTTCTTCGAGTGTTCTGGACACCATGGTCTTACTCAATGTTCAAAAGCACGCTGCCCCATGATAGTCTAGTAACGAGCGAGCGACGAAACAGCATAACGATGCCGATCAACCACGCCAGAATGCCAGATGACGGCTCCGGTACAGCCACTTCGTCGGCACGCGGACCTTGCTCAAAGCCACCGTCTTGAAATGCTGTAACGAAATCACTACTTAAGAACACGCCGTCCCCATCCCAGTCTCCTTCGCCCCAACCGGCGCGTTCCGCTGTTTCGTACCGCCCGATTTGAAAGACTTCCACGAAGTCGGTCGATGTGAACTCGCCATCTAAGTTGGAATCACCGAACCAGGTTTGTTTCAGCTCATGAACCCACCTTGTAAGATCGCCAATATCGGATGTGCCGTCGCGATCGAGATCATATCGGATGTCGCTGGCTCGAATCCCCTCTGCCAGTCGATTGACGTCAGCTGTGTCCAAAATTCCATCGCCGTTGAAATCGCCCGGACTGATTAACAGGTCTTCTACATCAACCACTCCACGCGAAAAGCGGACCTCGTCGATTAGACCAATGACTTGGCCAAAATCATCGTCGGTGGCATTGCCGATGTGAAATATCGGATCTGGATTAAGCTGGAACACGTTGTGTTCAACCTTAACCGTCTGCAACGGTGCACTTGCCGTCAAGTCTTGCACGTGATACGTGATAATGTTCGACTCCACATCGAAACTTGCCGCGAGAAAGTAATCGGTCTTTTCGTTGATCGCGATACCTGATAGATACTCCAGCAGATTGGTGCCGTCTGACAGGGACAGCGACAGCACAGGCTCGTCGGCGTTTTCCATCTCCACGTGAAAGACCCAGCTCAGATCGGAACGAGGCAAACCAGGAGGAACAGCCGACCACTGACCGGCCAGAATCGCGTCACCTTGAACAGCCGGATCGAACAGGTCTTCGATGTGAGCCAAGAGTTCGATGGTAAAACTGCCATCGACCGACGTCGCTTCCGCAAAAAGACTGGTAGACTGATTGCCGAAAGCGGCGGCCGATTTGTTGATTGTGTCACCGTAAAAGCTTCTCGGGAACTGTGCACCTCGCCCTACGCTCGGAAGCGTTACCTGATCGACGCTTGATGCGCTGAGAATCGCCGTGCCGACGGAATCATTCAGGAAGCCACCCGTTTCTTCAAATCGAAACCAGTGGACGACGTCTGCTGTCGCGGTAGTTGGAATTGTCACCAAGGCGGGCAAAAAACGTCAAGAGAATTCGGATGGGTGCGGTCGATGAAGGTCGCCCCTCAGATTGTGAAGTCTTCGAACGTATCATGGGGCAATCTCGCCAAACGGATTCATTGAATAATCAAGCACTGCGGGTCGGTGGACGCCCCGAAGCTTGATTGTGCTGAGGAGGCGTCCCATCACCTACTGCGAGATCCGCCAAGCGTTTACGCCACGATGTCGCGGAAAAGAAATGAAATCGTGTGCGGGAATCATTCGGAGCGCATTTCCGCCTTGAGCCATGCTCGAGCGTGCGACCAGTAGCGATCGGCGGTGCGGACCGAGATTCCGAGCATTTCAGCGGTGGCTGCTTGCGAAAGTCCGGCGAACAATCGCAGCTTGACCAGTTCAGCCTTTTGCGGGTCGATCTCCGCGATCCGCTCGAGTGCATCATTGAGTGCGAGCAGTTGATCGTCCGGCGTGGTAGGCAACGCGTCGGTCTCGTCCAGCTCAATTCGGCCGAAGCCACCGCTGCATTTCTGGCAGTTCTTGCGCCGAACGCTTTCAATCAGAATCCGGCACATGGCCTCGGCGGCCGCGCTAAAGAAAATTTCACGCCCTCGAAAAGTGGTCGTTGAAGACGGATTACCAACCAGCCGCAGATAGGCTTCGTGCACTAAGTCCGTGGCCTGCAACGAGTGGTTAGCTCGCTCTATTCGGAGCTTGGCTTGCGCCAGCTGGCGCAGCCCGGCGTACAAGAATGGAAACAACCGCTCCGCTGCCGTCGGGTCGCCTTCTGCAATTTGGTCAAGGATCCGTGTGACATCACTCATTTGTTTCAGGATACCGGCTGGGCGACCTGTTGCTACGGGCGGAATGCGCGGTTGGGCTTAAAGAAAGGGTTGCCTGCGTTGGGCGCCCCGTGCCTTGATCGTTGGCAGGTCCGCAGTCTGTCCCGTCATTCGGCGGTGAGATTCGATCCCCTGGCAAACGACACGGCCGAGCGCGTGGCACGATCAGATCGAGGCGGGATCGCGTGGATCGTGCCCCGGGATACTGGCTATTTCAGCACGATTTTATGCTTTCGAGCCAGCACTTGGATCTTGTTTCGCCATTGCACCCAAGTCACGGGTGAACCGCCTACCTTGGATTCAAAGTACTCGGCGATCCGGGTCACGTTCACTGCCCACTGTAGGTTCTCTTCGGGCGAATAGTTGTCGTAGACGACACCGTCGCCGGAGCCAACGAAAATGGTGTTCTCCCGAGCCGGATTCTCGATGCGCCGAAGGGCCGTGTCGATCGCTGCCTCGATGGTCCGCCGGAAGTAGCTGCGCGAGTTGTCGAGGTAGACCTCGTTGTTCGTGAACTCGGTATGTTTCAGCGTGCGATAATGACTCACAAACTGGTTGACCTCCTTGAACAGGTGCTGGGCCCCCCTGTCGGACAGCCCGCCATCGCGGCGACCTGGCCCGGAAATAGAACCGAATACGTAAGGCTTCGGTCGCTGCCGCTCCCGTTCTGCGTCCTGCTGATACCGATCCTGGACCAGATCTTCGAACTGCTGGATCAAACCCAACATCGGCTGCAGTTGCGGGTTCGCTTCGCCGCCCAGCCGGTCGCAGCGCATCTCCAAGTGACTCAGTTTGGCCTTCAGCGTCGTGGCCTTGATACGGGTGAGATTCGGCAAAGCGAGATACTCGCGGCCGAGCGATTCGAGATCGCGGCGGATCCGTGCCACGCTGTCGTCCTTGAGATCCGGAAACGATTCTGAGGCTTCGACCGGCATGAATGCGAACAGCAGCAGGGCTGCAGCCAACCCACGGAGACAGAATTGTGGCATAGCCGACCTCTTGCAAATGACGTTTTGGCGAGTGTTTTCCGAAAGTCTAGCTCGATTTTCGGACGATTTCCGCTCGCTACGTCGTCGCTGAACGCAAAGCGCAGCTTTGCCATCATTTTTTGGCAAGCCAGTAAATTACGCTCCCGCAGGGGGCTCACTCGCAATTGCAGACTTGTGGGCGATGGTTGAGGGTTGCCTGCGTTCAAAGCCCGATCCCAGCGGCCAGCGTTCGAACGGTCCAGCGGCAGCCCTCAGGCGGCAAGACTGGAATAGGTCTTGCTTCGGAAGTTCATCGGATTTTTCCTTCGATTGTTGGCTCAGCGGATTGGGTGGCGTGTGTGTCCGGGCGGAAATGGTACGGTTCGCTAATACTTCAACTCAACATCTCTCTTGCCGATCCTTCCATCGAATGCAAACGGACGGCGTTCTTCGTAGTGGCGTGAAACGGGCGAACCCAGGGCGACGCGAACGTCAAATGTTTCGCTGGCAGAGAAGGCCGCTGGCACCGATCGTTTGGTCGTCATCTTCGCGACTTGGTCACCATCAACGCTCATTTTAACCGTCAATGGTGCACCGGGATTTGCCAGCGATGTATCAGCGACGATCGTATGTCTGCCGGCAGCGATTCGCTCATTTGATTTGATCGTGTAACGTCCAATGATCGGCAAGTTGTACTCATAGCAAAGAAACCCATCGTCCATGTAACAGGTCAATCCGCCGGACGATCCACCGAGCGCGTAAAGCACGCCGCTGGCGTTGTCGCCAACTTCCACCTCGATCTCGACTCGGTTGCTTTTCTTCCCCAGGCCTGGAGCCGTAAACTCAGGCATGCGACGAGTAATACCCAGAACTTTGTACAGCGTCGGTACGATATCCATCACGTGGTGAAACTGAGACCGGGCTCGGTCAACTGGGTTCCCTTCGGAATAATCCCCATCTCAAGCTGACGCTTGTAAACGCGTTTGCGATACTCGTCCTAGCCATCGTCAAACTTGCCCTTGTATTTGTCCGCCCATTCTTGGGCCACACGGTGCGGACCATGAACCGCGCCAGGTGCCCAGCATATCAGGAAAGGTTTGTCGGGTGAGTAGGCTTGATGGTCGTCCAGCCACCGCCGAGCTTCCTCCGCCATGCCTTCGGTCAAGTGATACTTGCCATCATTCGGCGGTTCGATGTGGAACGTGCCTTCGGTGAGACGCGGTTCCCATTGGGAAGCCTCGCCGGCAATGAATCCCAGAGGTGCTCAAAGCCATAGCCGGCTGGCCAACGGTCAAACGGTCCCGTGGTGGTCGTTTTCGTCGCGGGAGTATTCTGCCACTTTCCAAAACGCCGATGTCTTGTAGCCGTAGTGCCTGAGAACCTCGGCGATCGTTGCCGCTTCCTTGGGCATGATTGATTCCTGTAAACCCATCAAACGCGACGGCCCGTTCGGCGATCGTTCCATATCCGACGCGCGTGTGATTGCGACCGATCAGCAGGGAAGCCCGCCTTGGTGAGCAGATCGATGTCGTGTGGAAGGTGTTGTAGCGAATGCCCTCTTCAGCGAGTTTCTTGAACGCGGGAGTCTTTACTCTGCCACCGAAGACTTCCGAGATACCGAAACCTGTGTCATCGAGCAGCACGATCAGAATGTTCGGTGCGCCGGCAGGCAATCGCTGTGGCTCTACTGACCACTTCATCGTCGAATCCTGCAGCGACGGCTTGACGACACTGTCCATCGGCGTTGGCGGAAAGGGCAACACGGAACCGTCGTTCAATGGCGTTTGCCTGTCAGCAGAGTGCACGCCTAAACAGCAAATCATGACGAGTGGAGCGAGAGGCAAGCGATTCACGGTTTTGGCCAGTCTGGATGTTCGGATTGGTGGTGATGAAAAGGAAACGGGCGCGTTCAAAGGCTGCCACCAGACCTTTGCGTTGTCAGCAGAGCTACTGTACAGACGCTTTCGGTTCTTTCAACCCCACCAGGAGTACCGGCTTGAATCGTCGGTGCCGCGATGCCGCGGGCCGCCAAAGGGGTCAGGTCTTTTTGCGGCGGAAGTCTGGGAAGGCGAGAAAAGAGATTCGCGTCGCCAGGTGTCGCCAAGGTCCGTCCGACGACCTCATCGACCTGAGCAATGACATACGCGCTCCCTCGGGACGTGGTCAAGATCTCCCCTAATTCACCCGGCTTCCGAAGGAAAAAAGACCTGACCCTTTTTTGGCTCGAGCGGGGCGGCGGCTACGTGTCGATTCCGCCCGGCGTGTACAGATGTCAAATGTATCTTGCGCCGATCCTCGTGAGGGACAAGGTCATGAACGGTCGCTGCCTTTGGCCCCGAGGACACAACAAGCGTAGCAAGGAGGGCAATCTGGCCGGGATCCTGATCCACAAGGGTCACGATCCGCACGATGTGCTGGACTGCATCGCGGTCGGCCAGAAATTCAATTGGGGCGGGATGCACAAGAGCGAGGAGGCGGCGGAGTACATCTTCCAGCAAATGGGAGGGTGGGCCCCGGGAAAGTCCAACTGCACGCTTGATGTGGGTAACAAGTGATCAAAGCAAGAGTCCGTGCCGACACCTTCGAAACTCGCGTTGAGCGTCTCAAGGGAGACCTTCAGGCCGAACGCGACCAACGAGTGTGCGCGGGGCCTCGTGCTTCGAGTCCTCAACTCGCAAAGCCCGGTGGCCTTAACCGCCGGTCACGCAGGTAAGCCTGCCCACTCGCGACGGTTCCTGCTCGGGTCGAGTCCAAACGCCGCAAGTGGTGATTCTCGGGCGAAAGCGTTATATTCGACGAACGGTTTGACGCGACGATGCATCGCTTCATTCGTCAGCATTTGTTTTGAACTGGGGACCTCACGTTGAGTCGAATTCGTGTACGCGTCTGTGCCTACATCCTAACGCTGTATCCCGAGTCGATCACGGGCACTCCGCTCGCAACAGCACGTCAAGGTGGAGCGCGCCTTCGGTCGCTGGACATGGGGCTGGCGCTACCTTCCTTTTGGACTCGAGGCGAAATCACGGCTGCGTTTGCCGAAGCGAATCGCATTTGGACGCGCGAGGCGGACATCGAGTTTTCGCCGGTCACCATCTCGCGGCGAGACGAAAGCGTGCCTGCCGATGAGAGCAGCTTGTGGATTCGCTTTGTGAACGACTTGCCGCCACACGGTCGCGGCATTGGCGTGGGCTTTGTCAATGACTTGCCGTCGCAGGAGGGTGGATGGGGCGGGGGGCGTGTCGCCGTGATCTCCGGTCGGAACGCGAGATCGGGACTGCCCGGCTTTGCCGGAAATTTGCTTGCGCACGAGTTGGGACATGTGCTGATCGACGATCCCAATCACGGGTTGGCACGAAGCGAACCGAGCAATTTGATGTTCGACAGGCGAAACCCTCGCGTCGCGAACGCCGGACTGCTCAACGACCGCCAACGCCAGTCTGCCCGAAGACGTGCCCAAGCACTTTAAGGCGTGCCGTTCATAAGGGGTCAGGTCTTCCCGCGCCGGTAGATTGGGAAGACCTGAGAAAAGACTCGCGCGGTCACGTATGGCCATGATCGGTCCGAGACCTTTGTCGACCTGAGAGAGGAACGACGACTCACCTCGGGATGAGGCTGAGTCACTCTCCATACCTCCCAACTTCCGAAATAGAAAGGCCTGACCCGTTTTTGCGTCCAAATGGGTGCGGATATCCTTGGGGCCCCGACCCCTGTACTCCTGCTCGAAGCGCGATACTCCCTCGCAAATGGCGGACTCAATTTCTCCCTGTGTTTCATGCATGTGGTCCAGTGGAGAAGGTATGCTAAATGAGGAAGCGAAGATCGGATTCCACTTAAACGTGTCGTCATATCCGATCAACGGTGACCTTCCAGCGATAATTCATAGACCGGCAATCGGGGTCGCGGCTTTGATCGGGCCGTGGCACGCGGACAATCCCGGCGTCGACTCCTTGTCACGTGTAGGGGAAATGGATACACTAAAAACCTGTCAACGGTCGTAACAACTTCGTTTCCACCGGTGACAAACGATCCAAACTTCGGATGACTAGGTGAAGAGCACCCTGTTTCGACAGGGGGCTCGTTAAAGAGTAAGCCGACGCGGCAAAGCACACTTGAGTGGCTTGCCGCGTCGGCTTTTTTTGTGCGTTGATCCTCGGTCAAGGACTGAAGCGAGTCGGGGCTGACTTGCCGAAGCGCACCGTTGTGAATCCAAGTAAGAGCGTCAAATGGATGACAAGAGGAGACCAGGGTGTCGACGCTCCTCGACGGCGCGAGCCCTCGGTTCACGCGGCGACGATGCAGGCCGGGTGAAACCTCAAAAGAAGGGCGCGACTCGGGTAACGCCAACTGCGCCGTCTGACATCAAATCGGAGGCAAACGGCTATCGCTTGGACGAAACGCCCGAGTAACGGTGTCATTGCTGTTTCTCCCAAGAGATGAATGCGACGCCGGCCGCACTCATCAATTCCAACAATTCCCGGCGTGGGAGAAGTATCCCGTGAAGAAACTTAAGCCGCTCTTCCTATCGACGTATCCGCCAGAAGAGTGCGGTATAGCCACGTTCACGAAGGATTCGGCAGATGCGGTCGATTTGGCAGCAGGGCAGAATGTGTCGTCGATTGCTGCGATTCAGAGAACGCGCACACTCGCCGGCATCGATTCGCGTGTCGTTCACGTCATTGACAATAGTCGTCCCCATGATTATCGCCTGGCAGCGGAAGTGGCCAACGACGGGCCCTATGACGTAGTCAGCCTGCAGCACGAGTTCGGCCTTTATCCAGACAACTGGGGCAGCCGCGTGGTGGAATTCATGCACAATTGTGACAAGCCGATCGTCACTACCTTGCACACGTTGTTGACACAGCCTGACGAGGTACCGCGTCGCTTGATTCGTGCGATTGCGAAGCGCAGTGAAAAGGTCGTGGTGATGACGAAGATCGCGGCCAGTCTGTTAGCTGACGTGTATGGTGTGCCGCGCTCGTTAGTAGAAATCATCCCGCATGGGGTGCCAACGGTACCGTTTGAGCGCGAAACACGCCACAAAGAACAACTCGGACTGGCAGGTCGAAAGGTGATTTGCACTTTCGGACTCATGAATGCGGGCAAGGGTCTCGAATACATGATCCGCGCGATGCCGGAAATCGTGAACGCCTGCCCTGAAGCCATTTACTTGATCGTCGGTGTGACTCACCCGCAAGTCAAGCGCAGGGAAGGTGAAGCCTATCGCGAAGGTCTGATCGCTCTGGCCGATTCACTGGGCGTGGGAGAACACGTGCGTTTCGTCAACCAGTATCTAAGTCTGTCCGAGCTACTTCGTAACTTGCAGTCTTGCGACGTCTTCGTGACTCCGTATCCCGGCAAAGATCAAATCGCCAGTGGCACCATGGCCTACGCAATGGCAGCCGTCGGTGCAGTGGTCAGCACGCCATATCTCTACGCACAAGAAGTGCTGGCTAACGGACGCGGTGCGATTGTGCCTTTTGGCGATAGCAAGGCAATGTCGGTGGCGACATTGCAACTGCTAACCGACGCCTCACTCTTATCCGAGACGCGACGGTTGGCCTACCAATATGCGAAGCCGATGTTTTGGCCGGCCGTCGGGCGCAAGTACTTGGAACTGTTCACTGAAGTCGCCGACAGGCACCACCTGAAAACCGCTCCAAAGATTCGCACGACTTCGCCGCGGAGCGACAAAACCCATCATCACGACCTTGTGCAGAAAGAAAACTAATGCCGCGTCCCATCTACTTACCGCTCGGCCACTTGGATCGAATGACCGATTCAACAGGATTGATTCAACATGCGATCTACAGTGTTCCGCGGCGCGAAAGCGGATACACGACCGACGACAATGCGCGAGCACTACGGCTATGTGTACGCTTGTGGAATGAGCAAAAGGATGAACGAGTGCTGTCGCGAGTTTCGTGCTACCTAAGCTTTCTCGAAGATGCTCGCCACCCGGTGCGTGGCTTTCACAATTTCCTAAGTTACCAACGCGACTGGCTGGATACTGGTGGCACCGGCGATTGCCAGGGCCAATCCGTGTTGGCGTTGGCGGAAGTGCTCAGTAGTACCTTGCCCAGCGGCTTCCGTAGCCTGGCTCGCGAACTCCTTAATGGCGCACTCCCGGCGCTGGCCGAGCTCAGAAGCTTGCGGGCGCAAGCCTATGTGATTCAGGCCTGGGCCATGCTTTGGCGTGCCGGTATTGAGGACACTGTTCCGATGGAGGGCATCGCTCGATGCGCGGCGGCTCGTCTGGTCGAGTGCTACCAACGTTCGGAGCGTCCGGATTGGCACTGGTTCGAGTCGCAGATGACTTATGCAAACGCCGTTTTGCCCCACGCTTTGTTCGACGCAGCCGAGCGTTGGCCCGACGAAGTGTTTCTGTCCCTCGCTGAGACGTCTTTCGGCTTTCTCAATTTCGTGACAACCGCGGACGGTGTTTTTTGGCCGATCGGTAATCGCGATTGGTACTCGCACGGAGAAGCGAAATCGCGCTACGATCAGCAGCCAGTGGAAGCCTCCACGATGGCTGCCGCAGCGCTCGCAGCGTATCAACAACAGGGCGACGACAAGTATTTGGCGATTTTCCGCAGAGCGCATGAATGGTTCCTTGGAAAGAACAGCCTGAAACAGCCGCTCGCCGATGTGACGAGTGGCGCCTGTTGCGACGGACTTGAAACGGCCGGCGTCAACCAAAACCAAGGCGCGGAATCGACGCTCGCCTATCTGTGGACCGAGTTGAATCGCCTCGACATCTCGCGAGCGGTGTCAGCCGCAACGACCGAGTCCGCGACCACCGAAGCGTCGCAATACCAATCGAAGCACGAACGACCCTCTCACAGCGCCGCTAGTCACAACTCCCCATGAACCACCAGGCAATTAACGTGAGACGTGATGACACCGTCCTTAAGCCGGACCAGTCACGCGTACTTCTTCGGCCTTTCAAACCCGGCGATTCGGAGCGTGTCCGCGGGATTATCGCTCGGATCATGTCCCTTCCCGAAGAGCAGGTCGGACTCCTTCTGGCGGAAGTCACTGCCGAGTTTTCTCAACGGCACCAACGACTGCACGCCAGACTGTTAGAACGCTTCGAACAGGTCCGCCAAGAGCATGATCCTGACGGCAAACTAACTCAGCAAAGACGCCTGTTGATCGGCTCTTACTTCCTGGCTGAATACTCCCTTGAATCCGCCGCACTCTTCAATCCATCGATTATTCCCCACCCAGATCAGACGGGGCTGCTGCCCGGCGCCTTGAGATTCATTCTCAGTTTGCGCACGACAGGTGAGGGACACATCTCTTCGATTACGTTTCGTACTGGAGTCATTCATTCCAACAATCAGATCGAAGTGCTGGAAGCTGAGGGCTTCCTCACGGAGCCTCGGCAGATCCCGAATCCGTCGTTCGACAAGGAGTTGTTTGCACGTAAGCTTCGAGAGTTGGGATTGAACGGCGAATTCACGTGCCGCGTCATGAATCGACTCGACGTGTCGTTCACGATGCAGGACCTCCGATGCGCCATCGACGCGGAGCTGGACCTTGAGCGACAGGCGGAAGGAGTGTTGCAGGAAGATCAAAACGTTGCGCTCGGTATTTGGATGCTCGCCCGTTCGAATTACGAGGTTCAGTTTCAACCGGAACAGCGAATATCGGAGCGCATCCTCTTTCCGGCCACGCCATCACAAAGCAACGGCATCGAGGACGCGAGATTTGTCCGTTTCCACAACGAGGACGGCAGCTATATCTACTATGCAACGTTCACAGCCTTCGATGGCAAAGTGATCATGCCAGAGATGGTTGAAACAGTTGACTTTCTTCGTTTTCGATTTATCACCTTGAATGGGCCGGCCGCACAGAACAAGGGGATGGCCATGTTCCCCCGAAAGATCGGCGGGCAATATGCAATGCTCGCACGCCAGGACAACGAGAGCATCTACCTCAGTTTCTCCGACAATATCCATTTCTGGAACGAGCGCAAGGCGCTACTAAAGCCGACCTTTGCATGGGAATTGATACAAATCGGGAATTGCGGATCTCCCATCGAAACCGACGCCGGTTGGTTGGTGCTCAGTCATGGTGTTGGTCCCCTGCGAAAATACTGCATCGGCGCCTTCCTGTTGGACCGCGACGACCCGAGTAAAGTTGTGGGCGCTTGCGTGCGCCGCTGCTTCAGCCCAACGAGAAGGAGCGAAAGGGCTACGTGCCGAACGTTGTATATACCTGCGGTGCCCTGCTACACAACCGTCAACTTATCATCCCCTATGGTTTGGCGGATCACGCCACCGGTTTCGCAACGGTTCCCGTGGATGAGGTCCTGGCTGCAATGGAATGAGAAGATCGCCGAAACCATGACGCAGAACACAACACAGAATCGCGGTCCTCTCGCCTGTCGCATGGCGAACTCCACCTCGGCAGTACGGCGCATGGGAAACCGTTGCCAGTAATATCACCGAGGGACTTGTGGCTCGCGGGTGGGATGTGACACTCTTCGCCACAGGGGATTCTGTGACGAGTGCTCGCCTGCAGTCCGTTGTCGAACGGGGATACGAAGAGGACGCCGCGGTCGATTCCAAGGTAGCCGAGTACCTTCACATCTCCGAGGTATTCGAACGGGCGGCTGAGTTTGACCTGATTCATAGTCACTATGACTTCATGGCGTTGACATACACGCGACTGGTCAGCACTCCGGTCTTGACCACCATCCACGGTTTCTCGTCGCCGGAAATCATGACCGTCTACCAGAAGTATCGCGACGGATACTTCGTGTCAATTAGTGAATCGGATCGAGCTGTCGGGCTGAACTATCTTGGTACTGTGTACAACGGGATCGATCTCTCGTTATACCCGCTTCAATCCTCGCACGGAGATAACTTGATTTTTCTAGGCCGAATTCACCCGGACAAGGGAGTTCATCTGGCAATTGAAGTGGCTCGTCAGAGCGGATGGCCGCTGGTGATCGCTGGCATCATTCAGGACAAGACCTACTACGACGAACAAGTCAAACCACATCTCGATCATCAAATCCGCTATATCGGGTCCGTGGATATCGAAGGCAAGAATGGATTGTTTGCCGGCGCCAGGGCATTACTGCACCTCAACACGATCCCCGAGCGGTTCGGTCTTGTATTGGCAGAGGCGAATGCCGCCGGCGTTCCCGTAATCGCCATGAATCTCGGCTCCTGCCGCGAAGTAATCCGCGACGGTCAAACCGGATTTCTCGTCAACAACGTGCACGAAGCCGTGCAGTCGTTGCGGAAGCTCGACGAAATTGATCAGACGGCCTGTCGGGAGCACGTTCAGCAACGATTCTCCATCGACACGATGGTGGCAGGGTACGAAAGAGTCTATGCCGAGATATTTTCCCTGGAATCTAACAGGCAATCATGATTTGTGACTCGCCCATAAGGGGTCAGGTCTTCTCGCACCGCGGGAAGACCTGAGAAAAGATTCGCGAGGTCACGTATGGCCATGATCGGTCCGAGCCCCCTATCGACCTGAGAGAAGGACGACTCCACTCGAGATGAGGCTGAGGCCCTCTCCAATTCTCCCAACTTCCGACATAAAAAGACCTGACCCCTTTTTCCTTCAATCACCCGAGGCTTGTAGAAATTGGACGGCACCGTGGATGCACTCGGTCAGGAACGGCGGGTTGTAAATGCCAAGCACGAGCGTGATGGTCATGCAGACGGCGATCGGGGCAACGACCGCGAAACGGTCCGTGAATTGGGTGCCTTCTGAAGGATTCGGTGCCGTGACCGAAGGCACAATTAATCAGCGTGTTCCCCATCCCAAGGAAAACGAGCAGCAGCAGCAGCAGGAACAGAAGGCCCGGGACCAGACGCCCCGTCGCAAAGGCGCCGCTGATCATCTGGTACTCGCTGACGAACGGCCCAAATAAGGGAGACCCAGTAATCGCGAAAAAACCGACTAACATCAGAGTGCCCGTGAACGGCAAGCGACGTAGAACCCCTTGGACTTCATCGGTCGACTTGCTGCCGTAAGCGCGATGAATGTTGCCGGCCGCCATGAACAAGCCAACTTTGCAAATGCTATTGTGGACCACATGCAGCAGAGACCCCGCAACAGCGGATCCACCGATCCCGATGCCAAAGGCGAGCATGCCCATATGCTCGACGCTGGAATACGCCAAACACCGCTTGATGTCTTTCTGACGTGCCATGAACACTGCGGCCGTACCCATCGAAAACAGGCCGAAGAACAGCAGAATGCGTTGAGCGTAGGCGTCGTCGTGTGCGATCCGCGCGATATGGAAGAAACGCAGAATGCAGAGAAACGCACACGTCGTCAGCCCGCCTGCCAGCAGCCCACCGATCATGCCGGGCGCCTCGCCGTACGCGTCCGGCTTCCACGTATGCATCGGAGCCAAGCCCATCTTGGTGCCGTAACCAACGATCAGCAGCACAAACGACGCATGCATCCAAGGCAGCGACAGCTGATGCGAATGATCGACCAGATCATCGAATAATAAGGTCGATTCTGAACCAGCCTCAATCATCGAATACGCGAGGAAGAACGAGCCCATCAGCGCCAAGGCGATCCCGACTGATCCGATCAATAAGTACTTCCAGGTAGCCTCCAGCGACCGCTGGTTATGGTTAAAGTAAATGCAGGGGGCAGTCACAAGTGTTGTTGTTTCCATCGCCACCCACATTAATCCGAGGTGGTGCGACATCGCAACCAGGCTCATCATCGCCAACAGCAACAGCAAACAAGCACAGACGACGCGATTCGGACGCTCGTCACGCGCGTGCAAATACGCCGGAGCGTATAGAGAACAGAGGAAGAACACGAAACTGATGACGCCGATAAACAATCGACTGAGGGGATCGATCGCCAGCCAGCGATTGAACATCCACTGGTTTCCCTGGCCTAGCAGCCACGCGGTCAATCCCAAGTGCAGGGTAGCGGCCAACGGCAGCAACCACGGACGAGTCTTGTTATCCGGAACGGCAAATGCGATCGCCGCAGCAATCAGCGGAATCACGATCAGCAACAGCATCATCGAAGGCAGTCCAATCTCGGTAGATGTCGTGAGGAATTGGCAACGCGATGCGGGAATGCCCTGTTCATCTATTCCCGCAATGTCCGTAAGTGCTCGGTACTCGCCTCAGGGAAAGCTCGGCTGACGTGGTTCACAATGATCCCCATCACGAACACGCCGACAAACAAGTCCAATACGACGCCGAACTCCACCAATACGGGCACCGCTTCGATCAAGAGCAAGCCAAAAATGAAAATCCCGTTCTCCATCACGATATAGCCGAGCACTTGCCCGAGTGCCTCGCGGCGCGTGACGAGGATCAAAAACCCAGCCAGCACGGTAGCCAACGCGGCTGGGATTAAGAGGTGGTGCCGATGTCCTTCCGGCATCGGCAACCGACGCGAGAAGATGATCGCCGCGCCGGTGCCAATCCCGCCCAACAACAGGGTTGGCACAAACCCCACGACCGAACTGATGGTTGTGCGAATGTCCGCCAACAGGACCGCCTTGAACAGCAACTTGGGTATCAGAAATCCCTTGATGCTGACGATCGCGACGCGTAAGCAAGCCGAGCCGCAGCAGACTGAGGGGACTCATCGTGGTCAGCCCGCCTCCCTGGGGCAAGAAGCCTTCGTGGACAATCGGATACAATCAACCCCAGCACCACGCCTTGCAGGGCCACGACGAGAATCAGCGTACGCAGACGCGCACGCGCCAGCAAGTAAAAATTCAACATCAGGACGATCACCATGCACGGATCGACGATGCTTGAAATCATAATTGCACCAGTACCAGAATCGTGCCGAACAACGAGAACACGCCGGCGCCGACCAGCAGCGTGGGAATCGAGGTGAGCCGCAGAGCGGGCCATCACCGACTCTACGACGCCGATGAGTACGGCGACCAAGACGGTTCCCGCGAGGAAGACAGCCCAATCAACTGCCGCGTAGCCAGACTGGATCGGTAGGGCCAGACGCACGATCAAAGCGGCGAAAACAAACAGCTTGATCGCGGCTCCATACAGAATCAGACCGAAAGCGGGGCCACTGTGGTCAAGCACCATGACTTCGTGAATCATCGTCAATTCCAGATGCGTGTTGGGATCATCAAAGGGGATGCGACAGTTTTCAACGAGCAGCACGACGAACCAACTGATCAGGACCAGCAGCAGCGCGGATGCCGCGCCGGCCCAACCGGCAAGCAGCTTGCCGCCCAGCAAGTCGCTCATCGACAGCGTGCCGGTCACACGTGCCAGCACCAGAAGACCGAGAAACAGCACCGGCTCCGCCAAACACGCATACGTCGCTTCACGCGCTGAACCCATTCCCTCGAACGCCGAACCCGTATCCAACGCCGCCGACATCGTAAAAAACCGGCCCAGCCCCAGGATGTAAGCCAACAAAATCAGGTCACCGGAAAATGAGAGCGGGGCGCTCGGATGTCCCAAGGGCACGATCATGGCCGCGACCAAGCGCAGTCGCAAATCCCATCACCGGGCCAAAACGAAAGACCCAGGTCGTCGTTTCGCTGAAGACACTGTCTTTGCCGAATCAGCTTGCGCAGATCGAAGTACGCCTGTAACAGCGGTTGCCCGCTTCGCCCGCCGAATCGCGCCTTGACGCGATTAATCACGCCCAGCAAAAAGGGCGGAAACAACAGCGTGGCGACGATGTGAACCGCCGTGTGGATCGACAGGGATTCGAACATGCTCATTCCAACATGTGATTCTTGATGAAGGTCGACAAACGTGTCATCACAGTCGCACTGCCGACCACGACCTGCCCAAAACGTCCAAGTGTCTAGTTCCACAGCAACAAGAAGACGACCACGACCAAGATGTACATCAAATAGGCTTGCAGACTGCCACTCTGTAGATATCGACCCCAGGAAAACACCCAGGTCACGGCCCGGACCGTAGGCAGCACGGCAGTCTGCAACACCGTGTCTTCAATGTGACTTTCAAAATCTGCATCCTCGGGGAATAGCTCCGTGATTCGGGGACGATGAACTTTCGGTTGCAGGGCCCAGGCAAACATACTCACGAGCATCTCGGCGAACGACGACGAGGTGTACTGCATTCGCGCGGACGGCGCGGCGTAACCACAATCCCACGTCGGACTGGTGGGGGCCCGCGAAACGCCCTTCATTAACAAGAACCCGATTCCGGCCAGCAGCAGCACGCCCAGGACGCTCGCCGCAACACTGATTTCCAGGAGGGGCGCGGATGCCGCCACGCCCAAGCCGCCGATGCCGGATCCGCTCCACGCGGACGCCATGCGATCCAGAAACGGTGCGACGCAGACCGGTGCGACACCGATCACGCCGCAGCACGCGGACAGGATCACCATGGGTGCAAGCATTGCGAAACCGGCTTCGTGTCCCTGAGCCGCTTGCGCGCTGCGGGCGCGCCGAGGAACACAATCCCGTAGACCTTGACAAAGCACGCCACCGCGAGGGCTCCGACAAGCGCCAGCGCCGGAGCGGCGAAGACGGCGGAACTAGCAGCCCCCGCTTCGGCCGTTGTCGCCACGCGGAACAAGCCGAGGTAGATCATCAGCTCGGAAACAAACCCGTTGAGCGGTGGAAGACCGCAAATCGCGACCGCGCCGATCAAGAAACAGTTGGCGGTCATCGGCATGCGTCGTGACAATCCGCCCATCACGTCGATCTCACGCGTCCCGACGCTGTGAATCACGGAGCCGGCGCCGAGGAATAACAATGACTTGAACAGCGCATGATTCCAGACATGCAACATGCCGCCGCAAATACCCAGCAGAACCCAGAGCGGCTGATCGACGGCCCGACCGACGAGCGCCAAACCCAACCCCATGATAATAATGCCGACGTTCTCGATGCTGTGATAAGCCAGCAGACGCTTGATGTCATGCTGCCCGATTGCAAAGGCCACGCCAAGGACCGCAGAAATCGCTCCCATTGCCAGCACAAACAGTCCCCAGTTCAGCGGCACTTCGGGGTAGAAGGTGCAGACACGAACAATCCCGTAAACGCCCATTTTAATCAACACGCCGGACATCACGGCCGACACGTGACTTGGCGCCTGCGCATGTGCCGATGGTAACCAGATGTGCATGGGCATAATGCCGGCTTTCGTGCCGAAGCCAAAGAAGGCCAAGATCGCCAGCGTAATCGCCATGGGCGTGCCGGTTTGCTTCAAGGTCGCAAAGTCAAAGGATCCGTTGATTGCATACAACAGAGCGAACACGCCAAACGCACAGAGCGTCGCAAAGTGGCTGGCGGCGATGTACAACCAGGCGGCCTTGCGCGTTTCCGCAAGGTGATCTTCGGCACCAACCAGAAACAAGGCGGCGACCGCCATCGTTTCCCAGGCGGCCAGGAACATGAGTCCGTCATGAGCGACGACTAAGAGCGTCATGGCACCGCTCATCAGACCGAAGAACCACGAAACGCGGCGGCCGTTCTCCGGGTGCTCCGACTGTTTCCAATACTGCAATCCGTAGATCGAGGCCAGCGCCGTGACCAGCAAGATCGGCATCAGGAAAAAGGCCGAGATCCCGTCGAGGGCGATACTCGACCGAGACGTTCGCGATGGGCGAGGGAAACGACAGCGGATCGATCGGTCCGTCGACCCACCAGCGATACACGGCGAACACTCCGAGCACATTGGCCGCGACGAGGATCAGCGTCGTCAGTCGCTGAGCCGCATTGGACCGCTTGCCGCACAGCACTGCCGGCAAACCGCTAATCGCCGCAGTCAAACCGCTAATGACAATGATTTCATGGCTCGTCATGAGAGGTGCCGGTGATTCATTCTTGGGTGGATCGTCGTGGATCGTCGAGACTCAAGCCGTCGGGTAGGCGGTCGCCATCAAGGAAGGTCCCGCCACGCCGCGAACGGGATCTCTTGGCAGGTTCACCGTAAAACAAGTTCCGTCGCCGGGTCGGCTCTCAACGTCGATGGTGCCATCGTGAGTGCTGACGATTGCCTGGCAAATACTCAAGCCCAGACCCGTCCCGCGTTTGTCGGCGGCGCCCGTTCGCGGTCGATGGCCCTGAAAGAAACGGTCAAAGACTCGCGGCAAGTCATCCGGCGGAATGCCCGGCCCGCTATCGCGGACGATGAAGACCACCGATTCCTGCCGGGCATCAACCCTTAATTGAACGCCGACGCGTCCACCGGCAGGCGTAAACTTAAGAGCGTTATCGAGGAGGTTATAGATGACTTGGCGCAAGTGCTGCGGGTTACCCCGTACTTCCGCCGCGGGCAGAGCCGGGCAGTCCAGTCGAACGTCGCGATATTCGGCGACACCACCAAACATGTCCATCGCTTTCTCGACCAATTCGTCGAATCGCACCTGTTGCTTGTCCACTTTCAATCGCTCGGTTTCCGTTTCCGACAACAGGAGCAGCTGATTGACCAGCAATTCGAGACTCGCCGACTCCTCAAGGATCTCCGTCAGCAACTCTTCGAACTCTTGATTCGTGCGGCCCCCAGCCAGAGCAACCTCGATGCTGGCTCGAATTGAAGCCAGCGGCGTGCGCAGCTCATGGGCCGAGTTCGCCAGGAAATCGCGACGCTGCTGCAAGTGACTACCGATGCGGTCCAGCAGCCGGTTAAACGTTTCCGACAACCGGTCTAGCTCGTCGCCGGTGCCGCGAATCTCCAGTCGTTCGTTGAGTTGCGATGGTCGCAGCCGCGCGGTTGTCGCGATGATTTGTCCCAACGGTCGAGTGGCTCGACCGGCCAGCCAATAACCGCACAGGGGAGCAATCACTAAGACGCCACTGGCGGCCAAGGCCACAAACCGGTCCAGCCTCGCTACGTCGGCATTCAGCAATTCCAACGACGCGCCGACTCGAATCTGGACATTCGACTCGGACATCGACCGAGATAGCACGCGCCAGGGTCCAACCGTTTGCGCCTGCCGGTCGCCGCTCGGCTTTGCAAGGCTTGACGGCGGCGCATGCTTCGATTTGTAGCGAATCCCGTTGTCCGAGCTGATCAGTTCCGCAAACCAGTTATGCTGTGTGTGCCCTGCGTCTTTCCGGTCCAGTTGTTCAGAAAGCGTATGCACATCTTCGTGTTCACTTAGCGCAAGCTCGATCTCCCGCAGATCGTCGCGCAAGACCTGGTCCAATTCTCGCATCAGCGTCAGCCGAACACCTTCGCGTAGTACAATCAAAGTCACGCAGGCTGAGACGACCACGACCGCGGCATTCCAGACCATCAGCCGGAAACGCAAAGTTCGCAGCACCGACTTCCTAGTTCGTGCGGAATGCATATCCGATTCCTCGCACGGTCTGAATCAGACGCGGTTCAAATCCACGATCGACTTTCGCTCGCAACCGATTGATATGGACTTCGATCACATTCGTGACACCCACCCAATTCGCGTCCCAAAGATGCTCGCACAGCATCTGCCTCGTCACGGTTTGATTCGCGTTTCGCATCAGGACTTCGAGCAAGCTGAACTCCGTGGGCGTAAGTTCGATCTCCTTGCCGTCTCGCATGACGCGTCGCGTGCGCAGATCCAAGGATAGCGGCCCGTCGATCAATTCAACTCGGGCCGCCATGCCGCCGCGGCGAGCCAGCGCTCCCAACCGTGCGGCAAGCTCGGCAAACGCGAACGGCTTGACCAGATAGTCGTCCGCCCCGGCATTGAGCCCTTTGACGCGTTCGTCGACCGAACCCAGCGCTGTCAGGACGAGCACGGGCGTTTCGTTTTCGCTGGCTCGCAAGCGCCGCAATACTTCGAGTCCGGCGATATCAGGCAACATCAAGTCAAGGACAATCACATCAAAGGCTCGCGCGGATATCTGACGGAGCGCGTCGACACCGGCCGTCACCAACTCACACGCGTGCCCCGCATCCGTCAGGCCGCGATGGACGGACTTGCCAAGCAGCGTGTCGTCTTCGACCAGCAGCAGATTCATGGTTGTGGTTGCGTTGGGAAAAGGGGTCAGGTCCCAAAAGTGCGGAGCACCCGTCCGGGAAAAGGGGTCAGGTCCCGAGAGTGCAAAGCACCCCAAAGGTCGTTCCGGGAAAAGGGGTCACGTCCCAAAGTGCGAAGCAGCCGAAGGGCCCTTCCGGCTTTTGGGACCTGACCCCTTTTCTCACCGACCCCTTTTCCCAACCCTGTTATCTCCTTTTACCGCGGCGAATTCGAGAGCGGTTTTGGAATTCCGTTCAGATTTCTTCTGTGGGCCTGGAGGACAGACGAAAGCTTACAGATTTGTAATCCAGAATCTGGTTCACGAGGAATCCGAAAAACGCTACTTGTGTAGAGACATCGAAAGTGCGATGGTGAACCCGGAGCTCGGTCAAACGCTGGACGCGCGTGTCGGAAGTTATGCATGCAATTGAACTTGTCCCAAGTCGCACGTTTGTTTTCGGTGTCGGAGAACACGGTGACCCTCTGGGTTCGGCAGCGGAACCTGCCGGCGCATGAGATCAATTCTCAGTACCGATTCGACCGTGCCGAGTTACTTGAATGGGCCGCCACGAATGAACGACGCTTCTCACCGGGCATGTTCCAGGAGATCAACGGCGATTTCGTGGGCGAGCTGAGCCTTGCCAGCGCGTTGCAACGCGGCGGAGTCTCCCTGCGAGTGAGTGGCAACGACCGGTACGACGTGTTCCGGAAGGCGATCGAGGAACTGCCCCTTCCGCCATCCTTCGACCGCGAGGGGTTGCTTGGCTTGATGATTGCCCGCGAGAAGTCGGGGGGCACGGCGATTGGGAGCGGGATCGCGATCCCGCATCCTCGCTACCCGGTCGTACTGCCCGACAATCTTTCGGTGGTCCGCGCTTGCTATCTGGAGCATCCTTTGGACTATCACGCGGCCGATGGCAAATTGGTGGATACGCTATTCCTGATGGTCTGTCCGACGGTGCACGAACACTTGCAGCTTCTGGCGCGACTCGCCTGCGTGTTGCAGTCGGCTGAGTTTCGCAAGTTGCTGGCTTCGCATCCCGACCCGACTCGGCTGGTCTCGGCCGTGCGGGCCGAAGAGGCCGAGTTCGCCGAAGATCCGGAGCGAAACCAAGCATGATTGCCTTGGCTGAATGCCTTCGGACGCTCAACGGCAAGCCCGTCAAGTTGCTTGAAGTTCCAGTGACGCCATTGGACGTCTTCCGGCGAACATTGCACAGTCAACTTTCGCTCAGCAGCAGCGAACTATCGGCGTTGTTTGGCGTACCCGTCGCCGCTCACTCCTTGCGGATTTTCGCCGTGACAAGTGACGGTTCGACGGGGCAAATCGCGATTTTTGCGACGGATGTCGGCCAGCGTTATCCGGCGTTGACGCCCCAGAACACGCAGGCGCATTGGTTCGAACGCGAGATTGCTGAGCAATGGGGTGTCGTACCGGAGGGCCATCCCTGGCTCAAACCTATTCGGTCCCACCATTCGTACCGTGACGGTCAGGACGCGTGGGGACGCGCGGTCGGTGAATGCATTCTGCCCTGTGTCCAGCCGGCTGGAACGGACTACTTTAAGGTTCGTGGCGACGAAATCCACGAAGTCGCGGTGGGGCCCGTGCACGCGGGTGTCATCGAGCCTGGCCACTTTCGGTTTCAATGTCATGGTGAGCATGTATTCACGCTGGAGATCGAACTCGGTTATCAGCATCGCGGGATCGAACGCCAGTTGGTTGGCGGGCCCGGGAAGCGAACGCTGCATTATATGGAAACGCTCGCCGGCGACACTTCCGTCGGCCATGCAACAGCGTACTGTCAGCTGTGCGAGGGACTAGCCGGCGTGGAGGCCCCAATTCGCGCTCAAGTGATCCGCACGGTCGCTTTGGAACTGGAACGATTGGCGAATCACGCGGGCGATTTGGGTGCGCTGGCGGGCGACGTCGGCTATTTGCCAACGCTGTCGTTTTGCGGGCGGATACGCGGAGACTTCCTGAACGCGACCGCCCTGGTCTGTGGCAGCCGGTTTGGACGTGGTTTGGTGCGCCCAGGTGGCGTGGCCTTCGACCTGGATGCAGGCATGGTCGCCGAGCTTCAGAAACGTATCTCGGCAGCGCAGCGCGACGTAACCGGCGCGGCGAATCTGTTGTGGTCATCTGCCTCCGTCATGGAGCGATTCGAAAATACCGGCCTGGTGTCGTTGGAGGTTGCCAAGGCACTGGGCATCATCGGCATGGCTGGACGGGCATCGGGCAACGACCGCGACGTGCGCCGTGATCTGCCCTCGGGCTACTACCGATTTTCGCAACTTCCCGTGTCGACCTGGCATACCGGCGATGCATTCGCACGAGCCTACGTCCGACACCTCGAGATCCAGCGTTCGTGCGACTTCTTGCGGGAACAGTTGCCGCAGTTGCCAGGCGGAGAGTGTGCGCGCGAACTTGGCTCGCTCCAGCCCGATTCAATCGTCGTGTCGCTGGTCGAAGGCTGGCGGGGCGAGATCTGCCACGTCGCGCTGACGGACAGCGAAGGCAGGTTTGCCCATTACAAAGTCGTCGATCCGAGTTTTCACAACTGGATCGGCTTGGCGATGTCACTGCGAGATCAACAGATCTCGGATTTTCCGTTGTGCAATAAGAGTTTCAACCTGAGTTACTGCGGACACGATTTGTAATGCCATTCCAGCAGAGCCACGAAAGTCGGCAGGAAGAACGCGAATTGTGCTCGCATCGGAGCCGATGATCGGCTCGTCACGCAAATCCGACACCGGTGAAGGTCCAATGCTAAAATTATCAACGAACGCATCAAACAGGGATATCGGACGATCTCGTTTCCAGCCGGCGAGCTGCCGATCTTGCCGGACCGGTATCGTGGCCTGCCGGTCATCGACTCGTCGAAGTGCCCGGATGGATGTGCGAAGTGTGCGGAAGCTTGTCCGACGGATGCGATCGCGATCGACGGACGCATGACGATCGACCTCGGACGCTGCCTTTTCTGTACCGATTGCCAGAACGCCTGCCCCGAAGGGGCGATCAAGTATACGCAAGACTTTCGCCTCGCGACACGCACGCGTCAAGGCTTGGTCACCGACGGGAAAGCCTTTGCATTAGCCGAAGTCCATCGATCAGAAAAGCCGCAAGCTGTTCGGCCATTCGCTGCACCTGCGACAGGTCAGTGCGGGCGGTTGTAATGCCTGTGAAGCAGACATTAACGTACTGGCGACGGTGGTCTTCGATCTGGGCCGCTTCGGCATCCGCATCGTCGCTTCGCCACGCCACGCTGACGGCCTGATCGTGACCGGCCCGGTGACTGCGAACATGAAGCTTGCCTTGGAAAAGACTTATGCGGCGACACCGGCACCCAAGTTTGTGATTGCCGTGGGAGCCTGTGCGATTAGCGGCGGGCTCTTTCGCGACCACGAGGAACAGCACGACGGGTGTGACCGCGTCTTGCCCGTCGACATGTACATTCCGGGTTGCCCACCCCACCCGTTGACCATTCTGGATGGCCTTCTGCGACTGTTGGGACGAATCGAAGCGGGCAGTCAGGGCTGAACGCCCGGCGGTGCTCGTGCCCGGCGGTGCTCGTGCCTGGCGGTGCTCAAGACGTGGCCGACCGTTCTCAAGGCCTGACGCCGCCGTCGTCAGGTGGGCTCCTCAGAGGACGCTGCACGAACACGGGAGGGCGAGGCTAATTCAAATCAATTCTGACTCCGTCCAGCTTGCCGGTGAATCGAAACGGCAGCTGATATCCGTCCATCACGGGCGTGCCCGTGTCGAAGCCGATGTCCAGCGTCTCGTCCAACGTCACTCGGTTGGGAATGCTCTTCTCGACGCGTCCCTGGCCAAGCTTGACTCCATTGGCGAACAGCGTCACGGTCGCGCCGGCAAAGGGCCGATCCGCATCCGTCACATAGACCGCCTTCAGCGTCACGTCTCCGGTAGGAATCGGCTGGTCGGATCCAATCGTAAAACGTTCGACGCCGGCCAGGTTGTAGTGGTAGGTCAACTTGTTGTCCTTGACGAACAACCCGTAACCGGCGAAGCGACCGCCTTGCGTGATCAGCATTCCCTCGGCGCCGCCTGCTGGAACCACGACCTTGGCGGTGATCGTGTGGCTCTTGTGTTTCAAGTCCGGCGATGCTCCCTCGGGAAGACGCAAGAGATTTGGATAGCGAAACGTGGTCCGACCCTCGGTCAAGCTCGGTCGATTCGCGACGTTCAGCCGCTCGGTCTTGCGATCGTCCAGGGGCAGCACGTTGTAGCGGGCCGCCTCGGCAAAGAAGAGCTTGACCATTTCCGCGAGTTTTTCCGGATGTGTCTCGGCGAGATTCACCGCTTGACTGAAGTCCTCCTCAACGTGATACAGTTCCCAGGGCATGTTAAGCAGGTCCGCGGGCAGGTTCTCGCTCAACCAGGGGACTCCGCGAATTGCGCTGGCCATCCAACCGTCGTGATAGATGCCTTGATTCCCCAGCATCTCGAAGTACTGCGTCGTACGACGGTCGGGCGCGTCGCGCGCGTCGAAGGAGTAGATCATGCTGACGCCCTCGACCGGCTTTTGGGCAATACCGTTAAACTGCGCTGGAATTTCGACGCCGACCGCTTCCAGCAACGTCGGGGCAATATCGATCACGTGGTGGAACTGCGTGCGGATCTCGCCGCGGGCCTTGATTCGACTCGGCCAGGAGATGGCCAAGCCGTTCCGCGTGCCCCCGAAATGACTCGCGATTTGCTTCGTCCACTGGAATGGCGTATCCATCGCCCAGGCCCACCCGGCGGGAAAATGGTTGTAGTGCTGCTCGCTGCCGAGCGTATCGAGCGCGGTCAATTTGGCCTCGAGCGGTTCCGGGATGGCGTTGAAGAAAGTCATTTCATTGAGCAATCCATTCAGGCCCCCCTCGGCGCTCGATCCATTGTCGCCCGCCATGTAAAGGATCAGCGTATTGCCAAGTTCGCCAAGATCGGCCACGGCGTCGATCACGCGTCCTACCTCGGCGTCGGTGTGAGCGGTAAATGCGGCGAACACCTCCATCATGCGGGCGTACACCTTGCGCTCGTTCGCAGGAAGTGAGTCCCAGGCGGGCAGCGACGCGGGTCGCGGCGTTAATTTCGCGTTTTCCGGCACAATGCCCAGCTTCTTTTGTCGCGCAAACGTCTGCTCCCGGTATTGATCCCACCCCATGTCAAACTGCCCCTGGAACCTTTCAATCCATTCCCGAGGGACCTGGTGTGGGGCGTGCGTGGCCCCCGTCGAAAAATAGACGAAGAACGGCCGTTGAGGCGCGACCGCCTTGGTCGCCCGAATCATGCGGATGGCGTGATCGGCCAAGTCGGTTGTGAGGTGGTAGGGCGAACCGTCTTCATTCGTCTCCGGCGGCTCCAAACGCTTCTTGTTCTCGACGATCGCGGGATGGAATTGATCGGTGTCCCCGCCCACAAATCCATAGAAGTAATCGAATCCCAGGCCGTCTGCCCAGCGATCGAAGGGGCCAACCAGGCTGGTCTCCCAATCGGGCACGTTGTGATTCTTTCCGAACCACGCGTTCGCGTAGCCGTATTCGCGCAAAATCTCGGCGAAGGTTGCCGTGGAGGGTGGAATGATGCCCGTATAGCCGGGAAACCCTGTACCGGCTTCTCCGATCACTCCCGTTCCGGCCGAGTGATGATTGCGCCCCGTCAACAAGGCCGCTCGCGTCGGGCTGCAGAGGGCCGTCGTATGAAACCGCGTGTAGCGAAGTCCGTTGGCCGCAACGCGATCCATCGCCGGCGTTGGCGTGGCGCCGCCGAAGGTGCCCATTTGGCCGTAACCGACATCATCCAGCAGGAAGATCAGAATGTTTGGCGGGTCCTGGAGGCCAAATGTGGCGGGGATTTTCAATTCCGGCTTGACCGGTATGGAGTCCTTGTAAGTCAGGCCAATCTTGCCTTCAAACGGTGGCTCAGGCCGAGGCAAGGCGTCCTGCCCCACGGCGCTACCGCTGGCCAGAAAAACCAAGACCCATAGGCACCCATGACCCTGCCAGGAATTCTTGCTCATCCGAGATTCTCCCTCATCGCGCCTCGCCAATTTTCGAGTTGTTTCGCGCCACGATAACCGATTCCTGGGATCGATTTCACGGGGTCCCCAATCACTGTGGCGCGACCTCGATACCCGCCAACCATGCCGGTCCGGTACGTCGATGCCACCCCCTTCCCCGGCGACTGCCGCCGGGTCGATCCACGATCACCACCGCTCGGTCGCAACCACCTGGTTCATTGCCTAGGTCATGAATTCGGCTCGGCAGGAGCCTCGCCCTCCCGGTGTACCTGCCCAAACCAAGCCGTGACAGAACGCGAGTTTAGCGAGCTCGACAACGCTGCAGCAAGAGGCCTTCGCGAGCGTCGTACATCAACAGCAGCGTCCGGTCACCACACGAGTCGCGCATGATACGGCGATACAACGCGTGTTCCGTCGGCCACGGGTAGGCAAAGACGAGGTCGAAGTCACGCAATTCCATGTCCAATTGCGAATAAGCAGGCTCAATGTCCAGCATCGTGCGGCAGTCCTCGTCGCCGCTGGCCGGATCCCACTCGAATTCCTCAGGAATAAAGCTCCCATGAGCGAACTTCGCCGAGGCGCCATATTTCTTCGCCAGCCCCTCGGACAGCTCGACCAGCGTCAGCTCCGCTTCAATCCCATAGGCTTCGAATCCCATCAGGTCGGCCATGATCGTGACAACGCCCAGCCCAGAGCCCCATTCGAGCACCGTGAGGACACGGCCCTGAAGCCTTCGAAGTGCCTCGTAAACGCTGCTGTAATCGCTGCTCACGTACGCATGAAACCCAGGATCATTCTCGTGCCGGTCCCAAATCTGCCCGGCTTCGGCCCAGAGTTGTTGGAGTGTGTCCTGAAGCGGCTGCGAGTCCTGTTTTGAACGCGACTTCGGCTTCTTTGTTGGCCGACCCACATGTGCCTCGCCTTCACGCGTCTTGCTGGGATGTCGTTGAGCTCGTCCACCCTTTGAGAGGAGCGAGGCCGTGAGACCGCTTGGCCGGAGCTCTGGGCGAGCCTAGCAGAAACCGGGCATCTGCTGTAGTAGGCCAAGCTGGATTCATGCCTGGCCAGGGAGTCTTTCCCGAGCATTCGTTCGGATCGGCGCGGTTTGTTTCCATTCGGCACGCACGTTGCCCTGCCGTAGGTCCTTCCGTCAGTGAACTTGCCCATCACGCGAGAAAGGGAATTGCCATGGCCGAGCACATCTACAAGGTAATTGAATTGGTCGGGACGAGCACGGAATCCTGGGAAAAGGCCGCCACGGTCGCAGTGGAGGAAGCCGCCAAACACCTCAAGGATCTTCGCATCGGACAAATCACGGAAATGGACCTCACGATCGCCGATGGAAAGGTGGCGACATACCGAGTCAAGGTCAAAGTCTCGTTCAAATACCACCCCCAACACGAAACCACCTAACCCAAATCCACCCGGGAGCACAACAACCCGGGAGGGCGAAGCTCCCGCTGAGCCGCACAACCCGGGAGGGCGAAGCGCGCCCTCCCGGCCTCTGGTTCGGGCTGCGCGTGACGACCCACGTCGCGTGCCATCTCGGCTTCAATTAAATGCCGACCCGCGTTGCATTCGAAACGGATCGGAGGGCCGTACTCGCGCCTCACGCGACGACCCTCACGCCGCCTACGCGTCGGGAAATCGGTCCATCCCAAGAATCGACAACCGTGCCCGGTTGGCACACGTCGCGTGCGAAGCGTCACACTGGCGCCCGCGCGGCTCTTCGTGCGAATCCATTCGTCCGCACGCCTTATTGGCGCGGCTTGACGAGCCCTCGCAATGGACGCCTAACCGCTGGCGATCGCGGGGCGGCCCGCCGGGACCTCGATGATTCGCGGCCGGAATTTGATGGCAACCGGCGAGGGAATCGCCTAGACTGGACCCGCAAACCGCCCCCGACCGGGAAAGTGCCTTTCAATCAGGCGCCGCAGACTTTGAAAGCGCACCGTCATCTACATTCGAAGCTTTGAGGGGAGATAAATCAGATGAGGAGTCATTTCCGATCCATCCGCTGTCAGGGCATCGCCGCAATCTGCCTGCTGGCGATCATGACCGCAAGTCAAGCGAACGGCGAAGTCATCGGCTACTGGCCCCTGGATGGCAATGGGACCGCATCCGTCGGTGAGGACGGGATCTTAGTCAACGACCCCAGCGCCGCGCCCGATCGGAACGGAACGGCCGGGGGTGCCCTGCTGTTCGAGGGATTCGACCAATACGTCGAAGTCCCTGAGGGTGGAGGCCTGGATGGCATTCTTGGCGGCACGATCAGCATGTGGGTCAATTGGTCGGGTCCACAGAACGGGGACTGTTGCGGCACGTTTGTGCTGTCCTCTCACGACAAGGAAACGGGCTCTTTTCTGACAACATTTTGGCACTCAATGACCCGGACCCTGGGTTTGCCAATCTGGTTTGGCGCCAGCATGGAGGTCCCGCCGCACCGTTGATTACTTCCACTGACATCGTTGGGGACGAACAATGGCGACATCTTGCCGTCACGTTTAGCCCGGATGAAAGCGAGCTGTTTCTGGATGGTGTCTCGCAAGGAACGGCCGTGGGGGTGACTCCGCTGCACAGCAACACCGCCGTGCCGCTCTCGATCGGTGCTTGGTCAGGCGACGGAAACGGCTACTCCTTTGCGACGATCGATGACGTGGCAATCTTCGATGATCTGTTGAGTGCGACGCAGATCGCGAGCCTTGCCGCGGGGACCGCCACGCCGCTGAACGTTGGCCCCGGAACGCCGATTACGGGGCCGGAACCCCCTGTCCTGCCGGCCGACCTGATTCCGGTGACCATCTTTTCGGTGTCGAGCAATCTGAAAGACAATTCCGGGTTCGACCGAACCGCCGAATACGCCGTCAACTGGCGCCGGGCTGACGGCCGAGGACGGGCATTCGATCGCCCCCGAGGGCACGATGTGGCTGAACAACGGATCGTTTGTCGAACCCAACGATTTCGATCCGGAAATCACCTTCGACCTGGGCTCGGTCCGTTCTATCGATCGTATGAAGATCTGGAACTACAACGAAACGCTGGAGGGACGTCCTGAATTGCTGGGGCGCGGCGTTTCGTCGGCTAATATCCTGGTTGCGGGCGAGGATCAGGTCTTCACCACGCTCATCAGCGAGCAGGATTTTGACGTCGCGCCCGGGGACGCCACGATCGACTTCGGCCAAATCGTCGACTTGATGGACGTCCAGGCTCGCTACGTTCGGTTCGAGATTCTCGGCAATCACGACGGTGACAACGACTTTGTGGGACTCAGCGAAGTTCGCTTTTTCGGCCCCACGACTCCCAATGGAGACTTTAACGGCGACGGGGTCCTGGACGCCGCCGACATTGACGCCCTGACCGCCGAAGTGCTCGCCAACGGGACGAATCTGGCATTCGACCTGAATGCCGACGAGCTGATCAACGATGCGGACCGTCAAGTGTGGATCAAGGACCTGCGCAAGACCTGGATCGGGGACGCCGATTTGAATGACGAATTCAACAGCGGGGACTTGGTGCAGGTGTTCCAGCGCGGCGAGTTCGAAGATGGAATCGCCTTGAACTCGGGCTGGGGCGACGGCGACTGGGATGGGGACGGCGACTTTACGACGAGCGATTTCGTCTTGGCGTTCCAAGAAGGAGGCTACGAAGTCGGCCCGCTGCCGTCCGAAGCCGTCAGTGCCGTACCCGAACCGGCCAGCGTCTGGTTAGTCGTCGCGGGCAGCCTGGGCTTGTTGGCCCTGGCACGTGGCAAGCGTTAAGCGAAGGGGGCACTGGTTGAGGTGCCCTATCCCTGCTATTTCAGCAAGGCGGAATGGTTGATCTCGGTTGATTCCCAGATGACGGAAAGCCTCTCGAGACGAATCCTGGCCGCGGGCAGTTCTCGAGCACTCACGGTGCTCGCCATGCTCGCGGCGCTGGGATCGCCACCGGGCGGGCCGACCTGCGGTTGGGCGGCCGAGTTGGACTTCGAGTCCGATATTGCGCCGCTGATCGCCGGGCGTTGTCTGGAATGCCACAACTCGCGTGACGAGCGTGGGGGCCTCGATCTCTCGACCGCCGAAGGCACGATGCGTGGCGGCGACTCCGGGCCGGCCATCGATTTGCAGGATCCGACGCAAAGCTTGCTGCTCCAGAGAATCCAGGCCGGCGAGATGCCGCCCAGCAGCTCGGGAGGCGAGTCTCGCTCGCTGGCGCCGGAAGAAATCGCGCGTCTGCAGGCCTGGATTGGCGAGGGGGCCAAGTGGCCGGCCGATCGCCGCTTGGATCCCTACGAGCGAACGTCGTCGACTCGGGCCGGACGCGATTGGTGGTCTCTTCAACCCCTCGTCAGGCCGGAGATTCCCGCGATTGAGGTGCCGCCCGAGGCCCTCGAGGGAAACGCGATCGATCGCTTTGTGATCGCCCGACTTGCGGCCCACGATCTGCAGATGGCACCGCCCGCCGACCGACGCGTGCTGGCGCGATGCGCGTTCTTCGATCTCTGGGGATTGCCGCCGACACCCGAGCAAATCGATCGCTTCGTGGCCGACAACCGGCCGGATGCCTGGCCGCGTCTGCTCGATACCCTGTTGGCTTCCCCGCATTACGGCGAGCGTTGGGCCCGGCACTGGCTGGACGTCGTGCGCTTCGCCGAAACCTGCGGATACGAACGCGACCAATTGAAGCCCGGAATCTGGAAGTATCGCGATTGGGTCATCGATGCCTTGAATTCGGACATGCCGTACGACCAATTCGTCACCTGGCAGTTGGCGGGTGATGAGATCCCAGATCGGACGGAGGATTCCGTGATCGCCACCGGCATGTTGCGAGCCGGGACGTGGAATGACGAACCCAACGACCCGGCCGATTATCTGTACGAGCGTTTGGAAGACATGATCCACGTGACAAGTTCCGCGTTCGTGGGCCTGACGGTCAAGTGTGCGCGTTGCCACGATCACAAGTTCGACCCGATTCCGCAGACCGACTATTACCGCATCGCAGGCAGCTTTTGGGCAGGCTATCTTGGCCAGGCCAATCTGGGTGGCCCCAGTGCGGAGCAGCTTGGATTCGACGTCTTCGGCTGGACCGATCGAAGCCCTGCCGTCGAGCCGCTGCATCTTCTCGTCCAAGGGGACCGGCACCAGCCGCGATCGGTCGTGCCGCCCGGCTTTCTGTCGGCCGTCGCCGAATTGGATCGGCCTCTGGATCCACCGCCAGAGGGCGCGAAAACGACGCACCGGCGCCTTAACTTGGCACGTTGGATTGTCGACGCACGTCATCCCTTGACCGCTCGCGTGATGGTGAATCGACTTTGGCTGCACCATTTTGGCGAAGGCCTGGTGCGCACGCCCGATAATTTTGGATTCAAGGGTGATCCACCCACGCATCCCGATTTGCTCGATTGGCTCGCGGCCGAGTTCATGCAGCCCCGCACGGCGCACTCGGATCCGTCGCAGCCGTCACCCGTCCCGTGGTCGCTGAAGCGAATGCACAAGTTGATCATGATGTCGGCATGCTATCGCCAAGCATCGACTCATCCATGCGAAGCGGACTACGTGCAGCGGGATGCATCGAATCGCTTGCTGTGGCGTTTCAATCGTCAGCGGCTGGACGCCGAGTCGCTGCGGGACGCGATGCTGTCGTGCAGCGGAGAGCTCAACCCGAAGATGGGCGGACCAAGCTTCTATCCGCAAATGAGTGCTGAGGCGTTGGAAGGGCTATCGCGGAAAAGTAATGCTTGGCAAGATTCGCCGGCGGACGAACGACGGCGCCGCAGCATCTATATGATGACGATGCGTTCCAGAATCCTCCCGCTGATGACCGCCTTTGATTTTTGCGACACCACACGGCCCTGCGGACAGCGCGACGTCACCACCGTTCCAACGCAGGCCCTGGCGCTGCTCAACAACCAGCTCGTTCACGACCAGAGCCGAGCTCTGGCGCGACGCCTGCAGCTCGAGTCGCCAGCCAACACAAAGGGCCAAATCGTCCTTGCCTGGCGGCGCTGCCTCGGCGCGCGAACCCGACGCCGAGGAGATTGTCGCGGCACGGCAGCACCTCGTTGCCCAGGAAGCTCACTTCCAGCCGCAACAAGCAGCACTCGCGTCGGAACGCGAGCAGGCGGACCGCGAGCAGGCCGCGGATCCGGGATCCTTAGCCCTCGCATCGCTCTGCCATGTGCTGCTGAATACGAACGAGTTCTTGTATGTGGATTAACGTACTTAGGAAAAGGCGATGTCCCACTACTTTCCATGCGGCAAGACGCGTCGTGAATTCGTGTGGCAAATGGGCGGCGGTTTCGCCGGATTGGCCCTCACGTCGTTGCTCGAATCAGACGGCTTTTTCTCACGCGCGGCCCACGCGGGCGAGCTCGCGAGCCCGCTGACGGCCCGGCCCTCGCACACGGCGGCTCGAGCGCGCAGCTGTATCTTTCTGATGATGAATGGAGCTCCCAGCCAGGTCGATACGTTCGACTTCAAACCGATGCTGGCACGACATGCCGGCCAGCCTCTGCCTGCGGACAAGGAATATATCAACTCGGGCGGACGCAAAGTGGGCTTTCTGACACCCAACTGGCGCCCGTTTCGGCCCGGCGGCCAGAGTGGACTCCTGATTTCGGATTACTTCCCCCAACTGTGCGCGCATGCCGACAAGCTGGCCGTCATCAACTCGTGTTACACGGACAGTCACGCGCACGGGTCGGCACTGGTCGCCATGAACACGGGCAGCACGTTCATTGGGCGGCCGTCCCTGGGAAGCTGGGCAGTCTACGGACTTGGCACTGAAAATCAGAATCTGCCCGGATATGTCGTCATCCTGGACCAGCGTGGCGGCCCGATTTCGGGTCAACCGAATTGGTCGAGCGGCTTCATGCCATCGACGTTCCAGGGCACGCTGTTTCGGCCCGTCGGCAACCCGATTCTGGACCTGCAGGGTCCGGCCGATCTGGATCGGGTCGCCCAGCGCCGGCAGCTCGACCTGCTGCACCGGCTGAACGAGAAACACTTGCAGTCCCGTCGAAACGGTCAGGAATTGGCCGCGCGGACCGACTCCTACGAACTGGCCTTTCGGATGCAGGCCGAGGCGCCGAGGCGGTCGATCTCTCGCAAGAAACTCAGCAGACGCTCGAGATGTATGGCGTCGGCCGTACGCCCACCGACGAATTCGGGCGCAACTGCCTGATCGCCCGGC
Organism: uncultured Planctomycetales bacterium; assembly: GCA_963826795.1. Lineage (GTDB taxonomy): Bacteria > Planctomycetota > Planctomycetia > Pirellulales > Pirellulaceae > CAWGYT01. Next base: position 232,086 of record CAWGYT010000008.1, read on the forward strand.
GATTGGTGGAGCGTGGGGTGCGTTTCGTTCAGCTGTACTCCGGCGGCGGTCACTTGGAAGAGACTTGGGACGCTCACGAGAGCATCGAGAAAAATCACGGGCAACACGGGGCCGAAGTCGACCAGCCGATCGCGGCCCTGCTGACCGACTTGGATCGCCGGGGACTCCTTGATTCCACGCTCATCGTTTGGGGCGGCGAGTTCGGCGCATGCCTTTCAGCGAAGGCCAGGCCGCGCCGGGTCGGAATCACAATCCCTACGGCTTCAGCATGTGGCTGGCCGGCGCAGGGGTTCGAGGCGGAATCAGCTACGGCGAGACCGACGATTTCGGCTTCGAAGCCGTGATCGACAAAGTCCACGTGCACGACCTGCACGCCACCATCCTGCATTTGATGGGTTTGGATCACGAACGCCTCACCTATTTTCACCAGGGACGGGACGAGAGCCTGACGGACGTGTACGGCAAGATCGTCCAGGGCATTTTGGCGTGACGGTCTCGGCATGGCGGCCTCGTTCTCGGGCGAGCCAATCTGCCCGGACTCCCGCGCCTGCTTGATCCCTGAGCGGCGATCAGGGTACATTGGTGGGCCCGCGTCGCGGAAGCCTGTCACCGGGAAGCACGCCAGGCGATATCGACGTAAACAAGCAGGCTCGATCCCCAGCACATCGGCGGAGACGTGCCTGGCCGAGGCGTTCCCATCCAGCGTGCCGTTCCGCCGCGCCACGACTGACCGCAATGCAGCAAGGAGCAAGCCGGATCATGAGTAGTCCCAGTTGCCGTGGCAAAATCCACCTGATCGAAGATACGAAGTCCTTCGGCCAAAAGGGCTTTCGCAAACGGCTGGTCGTACTGGAACAGGACAACGGCCGCTTTACCAACTATCTTCCGGTCGACTTCACGCAGGACGCCTGCGACTCAGTTGACGGTCTTCATGTGGGTGACGACGTCGAGATCGCTTACCGACTAAGTGGTCGCAAGTGGCAACGTGATCCGCAAAGCGAAGTCAAGTATTTCCTCAGCCTCGAGGCCCTCAGCTTCAAGGTTCTCTCGTCCGACGGCGGGACGGATTCCGGCGCCACCGCCGGTTCGTCCGTCAACGAGGCCTTTGCCGAGGCAGCGGACGACGACGACGTGCCGTTTTAGGGGCGATCGCGATTCAACCTGCGGCGAGTCGCCGGCTTCAATCTTGGATCCGGCGACGTTGGATCCGGCGACGTTGGCATCCGGCCAAAGCGCCCAGTATCAGGAACAGCGACGCGTGCGGTTCCGGCACGGCCAACGCCTGATGACCGCGCGGCCCGTTTTCGTAGCCGCCTTCCTGAAAAGCAAGGACCAGGTCGGAGGAGGTGAAGTCGGCATCGCCATCCCAGTCGCCCGTCGACCACGTCGAGTTCGCCGCGATCGGATCCTCGTACTCGCCCGCCTGAAAAACCTGCACCAGATCACCCGAGTTGAACTCGTCGTCCAAGTCTGCGTCGCCGAAGTAGGTGTGCCGCAATTCGACGATCCAAACGCGCCGATCCTCCGCATCGATGACGCGATCTAGATTCAGGTCATATCGCGCATCAGGGCTGCTGGCCCGGATTCCGCTGGTCAGTTCATCAAGATCCGCGACATCCAGCGTCCCGCTTCCATCGAAATCGCCGGCCGTCCGTGGCGTCAACACCACCTCGAAGACAAGGTTGGACGCGGCGGTTTCACCCCCGTTCGGCGCGTCCGCCACGATGCCGCCAAACACATGGCCCAGTGAAGTCGCCTGGGTGATGGCATCCAATTGAATCACGCCGTTTAGGTAGACAGGCACCGATGGCGAGATCATGAACTCGGCATTCGATCCGAACCGCAACTGCCGACCCGTGGTTTCGTCAAACAGCTGCGGGAATTCCGTCGACAACAGATGCTGGACGAAGTGATGGTCCGAGTCGGACACAATCGAGGTTACCTGATTGATGAAGGGTAACATGGGATCTGTCACGAGTTGTTCAGCCTGCCAATCGTAGTACTGCAAGCTGATCCCACCGAAGAGCACGTTGTGCATCTCGTCTTGCGATTCGGAATAGAGGCCCAGCTTCGCAGAATGATAGCCGTTCAGACCCTGCTTGAACGTCTCCGGAAGGGACGGATCGGCCATGGTGGGATTGCCGGCGGCATCGATTTCGATCGGGACCGTCCAGGCCCCGTTGTCGATCGTAAACACGCCTGAAAACGCGACCAGTCCCTCCTGCAGATTTTGGCCGTCTGGCGACTTTCGCAGCACCGGCGCGACATTCAGATCGCGGCGGCGATAATTCGGATCGGCCGGAGTCGATCGGACATCTGCCACCGCGAGTCCCTCGATCCCCTCCACCACGCGAAAGGTTCTCACTTGCTGCGTGTAGTCACCTTGTCGAAAGGGATTGTAACCCCCCACGAAATTCTGCCCCAAGACCAAATGCGTGAGCTCGCCCACTTGGTACATCGCGCCACCCGTGACCTGAAACAGCGGATCGCGAATCTGCGAGATCGTGTCGTCCAAAATGTCGCCGCCATCGACCACCCAATTCATCAGCTCCGGGATGTCAATTGCCGTCAGCGTGTCGAATGTCAGGAATCCTTCGCTCGGATGATGCCCATAACCCCCGGCGATATAGAGACGATCTGCCGACTGATAGAACTGGCCATTGGTCGACGAAAGCGCATTGACGGCGTAGGCATCCAAGTGCGACGAGGGATCGTCAAGTGGCCGATGCCAGCTTTCGCGCGTCTGCGGATCCACGACCCAAACCTCGCGATTGGCCGCACTGGTCGGAAACGCATTCATTCCGCCGCGCTGCAAGTCATGTAAGCCGTTCGTTCGCCCCGCCAGAAAGACCCACCGCCCGTCGTGTTGTGCTTGGACGAATGAATGCAGCGTGGGCAACCAGGTCGAATCCTGATCCACGACGCGCAGTTGCAGGTAGTAAGGAAGGTCGCTATCGACCATGACCGGACTGACCGTATCGGTCTGATGCTGCGCACACGGCGCGCGGTATGGTGGCAGAACAGGGCCAGAAGGAGCACCGCCGTCAGGCCAGCTGCGCACGGACCGGGACCCAAATCTCGAGGCGTTTTGAACTCGTTCCCAAACCAACCTCTTTCAGAATTCCACACGTGGTGCTTGTCACGGCTTCGCCTTTGCGCAGGAAGAGCAGGAAAGCACGACGCGCGGGAGGGCGAGGCTCCGGCAGCAATCTCGTTCCCAAACTTCGACAGCGCACCTCAAAATCGAATTCCACCACAAGGCTGTGCGCCACCCAAGGCGCGACGAACTACCGCGTGCAAGAACCTGTTGAAATCGCAGCATTTGGCTAGGGACTCTTCGCCTCGAGGGTCGCCATCGCGACGTCGACGTCGGCTGCTACGTCACCATAGTCGGCGCCATCGGCCGCACCGTGCATTTGCTTGTCGACCTTGCCGAACGCTTCCATCAAGCTTGCCGCCGCCACCTTGACCTCTTCAAGATCGCTCGCCGCGAGACCTGCTTGTTGGGCAATCGCGGGTAGATCCGTCAGCAGATGGCCGACATCGTGCAGGGCCTCATGGCAATCCTCTGGCTTTCCTGCACTAAACGCCGTTTGGATCTGGTCTCGGTCCTGCTTTAGCCGGGCGACGGCGGCGGCGTACGAAAGCTGTTCGGCGTGCGCATGGGCCTGCGCGGGGTCGCTTGCGTCGTTGCCCTCCGTTTTCGTCGCCGCCTCTCCCCCACAACCGACCAGCATGCTGGAACTAAGAGCCAGCGCGACCCAAATCTTCAAGTTATCCATTGTCTGACTCCCGAAATTCCTTGGTAAACCACGACTCTCGCGTCCGATCGCCGAGGCGGATTCTGCCGCAGCGATCCGAGTCTCGCGCCGTCGGAACGGCTGTTTCAATGAAGCTCTGTTGTCGACTCGGTCACCGTATTGATTTGGCCCAGTTGGACGTTGGGTACTTCCTGCCAGAGCCCGCTGGGCCATCGGATGCGCACCGCATCGATTTCAGCGGCCGCATCCAATCCGAACGTGACGGGCAGTTCAACCTGGGACTGGTAACTACGAGTTGGCATGACTTGTCGAAACTGAACACGCTCGCCGGTGCGAACTTCGACCCAGGCCCCAATCGCGTCGCGATTGGAACGTGTTCCGATCAACTTGAACCGCAACCAATGATGCCCAAGCTGCTGATCATTGCGCAGCAGCCGAGCGGGTTTGCCGCAGGCGATAATCAGCACGTCCAGGTCGCCATCCCCGTCGATATCGGCGTAGGCGGCGCCTCGTCCGACGGTCGGCCGGCTAAAATCGATCCCGCATTTTTCGGGCGGAACCGGGACGAATTCCGTTCGCTGATCCGCACCGCAATTCCAGAACAGCTGCGGCGACTGCTCGTAATGCTGGCTCGGTTGCACGCGATTGATTTCCTCCTCGAGGTGGCCGTTCGCGGCGAACAGATCAAGTCGGCCATCAAGATCATAGTCGAAAAAGAAAACGCCGAAGGTCAATTCCAGACGCGTACTGGGCCCCAGCCCGGTGGCAACCGCCTCGTCCACAAACTGCATACTGTCCTGGTACGCGACGTAAAGGGCGGTCATTTCATTCGCAAAGTTCCCGATGGCAACTCCCAGGGCATCATTATTCCGAAATCGAGCGACATCATTTCCCATCGCACCGCGGGCGTTGCCCGCCGTGTCGAATGCGACGCCCGCCACGGCCCCAATTTCCTCGAACTGGCCGTTCCTCAAATTGTGAAACAGAAAATTCTGCACCGTATCGTTGGCCACAATCAAGTCAATCCAGCCGTCGCCGTCGAAATCGGCAAACGTCACGGCCAACGATTTCCCCATCGGAACCTGCGTCGCGGGATTTCGAATTTGAACCCCGCTTTCGGCCGAGACATCGCGAAACACGCCGTTCCCCTCGTTGCGGAAAAGGTATGGAAACGTCCCTTCGAAGGCTTGGGGACGCCCATACGCGCGGCCACCTCCGGTCAACTGAAAGCCCTGGGCAAGGTCGAACTCTCGCGACCATTTTACATAGTTGCAGACGAAAAGGTCCAGGTCGCCGTCGCGGTCGTAGTCGAACCAACCGCAACTGCTACTCCACTGGTCGGCGGCACCTGCGACGCCGGCCTGGTCCGTCACATCCTGAAACTTGCCAGCTCCGAGGTTTCGGAACAGCCGATTCGGCCCGACCGTCGAGACAAAGACATCCACCCAACCGTCGTTATCAAAATCCCCACAGGCGAGCCCCATGCCGTACATCGACACGTCCAAACCGGAACCCGCGGTGACGTCCCGAAAGTTTCCCTGCCCGTCGTTCTCCCACAGCGCCAACTTCGCCGGCACAATCCCCTCGCGCGGATCGGCAGGCCAGGAGGTTGAGTTGACCAGCAAGAGATCCTGATCTCCATCGTGGTCGAAGTCCCAGAAACCGCCTCCGCCCCCCATGGTTTCCGGCAACAGTTTTTCGCCGAAGGCGCCGTTTTCGTGGATGAAGGTCAGTCCCGCGGTTGAGGTGATGTCCGTGAACGGTGTCCGCGGAATCTCCACAGCTCCTATCTCGCGCACCTTCACCGCCTCGAGTTCTGTCTGCTGAACCACCTGGATCGGCTGGCGACGTGACCACCAGAACGCGACTCCGCCGGCGATGATCCCGAAAAATAGAATGACCAGCAACGAGCCCACAAAGGCCGTGCCGATAATCGCGTCGTCGCGTTCTTCGACGAATTCCGCCTCGTCCATTGAATTCACGTTCTGAACTTGATTCTTTTTCATCGATTCGTCTCGTGTGGAGCTTGCGGGCGGCCCGAGTGATTCGTTCGGGTGTTGGTGGAGGTTTCAGGGCGCGGTCCGTGGGATACGGAGCAGAGTCCTACGCGGTGCGATTGGCCCCTCATCCGGCCTGCGGCCACCTTCTCCCGCGAGGGGAGAAGGGACGGGGCGGGTGGGAGTTTCTCCCGCGAGGGGAGAAGGGACGGGGCGGGTGGCATCTTCTCCCGCGAGGGGAGAAGGGATGGGGCGGGTGGGAGTTTCTCCAAGAACGTCAAGTGCAAGGACATTTTTGTGTCACCTCTCCCGAACCTGGGAAAGGTCGCCTGGAGGAAGTGGGATGTCTAGCCCGGGTGCGCCGCGCGTCGCAATGGGTATCGGACGACTGCCTCGGCGGCAAAATTCGCAGCCGGATATTTTTCCCTCGCCAGCCGCACAGCGCGACCCTGCGCGTTGTCATCCGCTTTGTACATCGCGTGCAACCTTCCGTGCTCGGCCGCCAACTCGGTTTTCCCAAGTTCGGTGTACAGTTGTTGCAGGTTGTAGTGTGCGGTGACGTTCTCGGCGTCGATCGTCAGTGTCTTTTGGAACTGGGTGACGGCCTGTTCCAAATAGGCTTGCGCCGCTTGCTTGGCGGACGATTCTTGACTACCACCGCGAGTCATGCGAGCCCATTGTCGGCCCAGATCGAAGAGGACGCGTCCGTGCAAGTTCAGGATTTCGTAATCCAGGCTGAAATCAAATCCACGCTGCTCCATTTCGGGAGTTCGATCTTCGAGCACGCTGCGTAGATTCTTCTCGGCCTGTTCCAAGAACCCTTGTTGTCGTGCGACGTCACCAGCCAGCCAGGCGTAGGTCCAGCGAGGAAAATCTGCTTCGGCCCGAAACAAATCGGCTCGATTCAGCGCTGCGACCGCATCGTCCAATCGCCCTTCGGCCAGGTAGACGCGAGCCAGGTTCAGGGGTCCGTCGAATCGGTTCAGCTTCTCAACCTCCAGGAAGGCCTCTTCCGCGCCGCGCAACTCGGCCTTGCCCTTGAGCAGCAGTCCGATTCCGTAATCATTCCAGCGCTGCCAGACGGGAAAATCGGGCACGCTGTTTTCCGATGCCGGCGCCGTCCCAACCACGGGAAATGTGATTTGATCGGTCGCGAGCGTCATGACGGGCAAGTCATTTTCGTAAGGCTTCCCGGGTTGCCAGCCTCGAATCGGCTGCCCCAGTTCGGCGTTCGTCTTCGCAATCAACTCCATGTACTCTTGGTCAAACTTCCGGTATTGCAGTTTGACGTCAACCGTCACCGAGTCCGTCAGATCGGCGGGCAGCTGGATTTCATAGTGCACCGTTTGCCCGGCGCCGGGTGGAATCTGATGGTTGTAAAGCGGCGTGAAAATATCTTGAGCATTTCGTCGGTTGATCCGGTTCCCATCCTTGTCCAGCATGAACACATTGACGAAGTGCGCCCAGCGATCCACCTCGTTGCCGCGTTGCGAATCCATTCCACCGCTGCGGCCAATCACTCGCCCACCACTTGTGACCGTCACATCCAGCCAGACTTCGTTAGAATCGACGGTACCCTGCGTGAAGAGGTGGCCCATTTTCAGGGTCCGAATGACGGCTTCCATCAGGTAGGTCTGTCCGGGCTCCAAAGCGGGCACGTCGGGTCGCAAGGGGGCGATCAGCCGGTCGTCAATCTGCCCCCCGACGCGAACCCCGAACAGATCGACGCGCATCACGCCTCGATTGAATTCCTCATGCGCCTGAATGGTCTGCGGATCATCCTTGAGCCACGCGACTCCCGTGTTGGCCGAGGGAAACAGATGATCGTGTACGCTTAATTGCGTCGCGTCGTCAAAGTACCGTGCTCCGAAATCGTCGGAAGCCACGAGCGGCATGTGGCACTGTGAGCAATTCGACTTCGCCGTGGGCGGATAGTAAAAACTCCGCGCACCGTGTCCGGACACACCGCTTAGCAAGTAAGGGTCATAGTGGTTCTGTCCGCGGAGAAACGCCTTGTACTTCGTGACCTCCTCCGGAAGGTGCACTTTGTGGCAGGTCGAGCAGAACTCGGCTTCGCGGTGAAACGGCTTCAAGAACGTCTTCTTGTGAAACTCGGGTTTGGCCTTCACCAATTGCTGGTTCACCCATCGAAGAAAGGCACTCTCGCTGAACGTAAACGGATAGTGTAACGGCTCTTCAATCGTATAGTCCGCGTTGCCACGGGTGCTATTTAGATTCGTAATCGCGTGGCATGCCGTGCACGTGACCCCTGCCTGAGCGGTCGGGTGTTGACGGAAGTCGAACGCCGGATCGTCAAATGCCCCACTAAAAAACGGCACCGGATCGTGACAACCTGCACACCAGCGTGACGCTTGGACACTTCCGTCCCGCCGCAACGCGACTTGCCGCGTTTCATGCACGCTGGCAAGATACGCCGGGTTGTTGAAGGAACTCAAGCGATGAGCACTCTTTGACCACTGTGCGTGCACGTCCTCGTGACACTTTTGGCAGTACTCGTCATTCATCAAATTTGCCGCGGAGATAAAGCCACCCGAAGCCGTTCGCGCCAGCGAGGGCTCGAAATACTTGGCCCCCGACGCCGGACCTTTCGCGAACCAGATGCGAGGATCTTGAGAATGCAACATGACCATCGCTCCCACAATCGCGGCAACCGCGCCGGCATAGACGACGCCAACACGCCATTTGATGCGAGGCCCCGACAGGCGATGCAGCCAGTACAGCCAGGCCGCCACCAGCGGGCACATCACGTGCAGCCAATAAATCAGCCGACGCGCGAGCGGCTGCCGCAAATCAAAGCCGCCGATCCGCATCAACAGAATTCCTGTGACGAGCACCGCGATCGAAACACCGAACAGCGCATACCCAACTCGGACCGCACGACGATTACGACGCTTTCGAGCCGCCAACATATGAAGTGTGCCGAAGGCGACAAAAGGAATGATCAATACCAGCCCAAGCACCAAATGCACCAGGAACATGTATTGGTAGAAATAATTCTGATAGGTCTCGGTCCTGAGCCACTCCAACAACGTGACGCATGCGAGATAGCAGGAGTTAGCACCCAGTAAGGCAAGTAGCCCAAAGACGACATGCAGCAGTTTCCTCAATCGAGGACTCACGGCGCGCACATAACGTTGTTTCGGAATTGGTGACCCCGAGACGGAAGGCGTTTGAATGTCGGACATCGTCGCGACGACCTTTCAGACGGATCGAATTAGATCACAAGGCAGACTGTCTGCCCCAACAGCGAACGGGCGGAAAAGCTCTTGTCGCTTCCGCGTACCGGGCGTCACGACGTCGGTGACGTACCGTCGGAACACAACCCGCAGCGGCTCGAGCGAAATCGAGGTTTGCACGGCGGCCGATAGTCGGGGCCGACCCAATGAAAGGGGGAAGTCACGCCGCAAGGCAACGCGACCGAACACCTGCAGACGGCTCAGGCCGCGCGCGGCGGGCGCAGCAGTCTGCTCCGAGTCCCCTGGCAAGGAGAGAGATCGTCGAGACTCATTCGGCCCGCCGCGCGGGGCGTCGATTCTGAGTCCTCGACGGACAACGCCACCGCCAGATCGCGCAGGTTGGTCTGCGTCGGAAGGGGCGGTACGGCGGCCGAGGGCTGGGAACGCGAGCGGCCACAATGCGGGCCACGGCAAGGAACCCCTGGAAATCGACCGCTCCACGCAACATGATCGGTCCTGATTCCAGCGGTGGCCCGATCGATCTGCAACATCCCCTGCATTCGCTGTGGCTCGTCCCTCAAACCGTCGATCAATCCGGCCGGGACCAGCCCGAATCGCGACGCCGCGTCCGCTTGCTCGGAACCCCGTCGATCGCCGGGGAGCACCGCGTGCTGCAGCCAATCACCGCAACTTGCCGTCAGACGACTGCTCTGACCGGTCACCAGCACGACGATCGCAACGATTAGTGCGCGATAACGGAGGGAAAAGGCCACCGACGAGCTTCCGAATGGAACAGGTTGTGTGCAAGCGACGCACGTGGCGCCCGGCGCGGAACCCAGGCGCAGACCGATCGCGGTTGGTCGCCTCGGCTCGTTTCATGGTACCCTCGGCTCGGGCCCAAGTCACGCGTTTATCCGAAAAGTCGCGGCCGGCACGCTTAGGATTCCCAAAGGAGTGAATTGGGACCGACTCGGGAGCGCGAAGCTCCTGCTGAGCCGTACGAACGACGGCGCCGAATGCAGATTCGGCTCGGCGGAAACCTCGCCCTCCCGATTTACCTACCCCAACACCAAGCCGTGCCGAAAAACTAAGACCCGGAGGGGCGACCCGCGCGGCGGAGCTGCTCGAGCCGATCGGACAGGCGTTCTACGAGGTCAGGATTCGCCGCGGCAACATTGCGCGACTCCTCGACGTCGGCCGACAGGTCGAACAATTGATAGGGGCCAACAAACGGCTTTCCCGCCGGTGCTTCTCGTCCCCCCGATCCGTTTCCAGCGACCAGTTTCCACCGTCCCTCGCGGATGGCAAACATGCCGTTGACCGAATGGTGAATGACCGGCACACGGCGGGACGCACCCGGCTGGTCGCGAAGCATGGGAAGCCAGGAAACGCTGTCTTCGGCCTCGTTTTCTCCGAGCTGGGCTCCCACGATCTCCGCCAGCGTCGCATAGACGTCCGTCAGGCAGACCGTTTCGTCGCAGCGACTTCCAGCTGCCACTTGCCGGGGCCAGCGAACGAACAGCGGGACACGATGCCCCGCCTCCCAGATGTCCGCCTTCGTTCCCCGCAGCCGTCCGTTCGCCCGGTGACGATCCGCGCGAAACCCCTGCTGCGATGGGTCGTCGACATGATCGGGCCGGTCATCATCGAATCGAAACATGTAGGATCCGTTGTCGGAGGTCGAGATGACCAAAGTCTGATCGTCGAGCCGTTGCGATTCGAGAGCGTCGAGCACACGACCGATGGTGGCATCCACCTGAGCCACGAAGTCACCATAGTCACCCAACCGCGTCGTTCCGCGGAATCGAGCGTTGGGTTGAGTCGGCTTGTGGGGCGCGGTCAGGGCCAGATACAGAAAAAATGGCTGATCTCGCTCCGCTGCCCTCCGCAAGAATTCGACCGCCTCGTCGGCCAAGCGATCGAGGACTTCGTCGATCACGAAATCCTCGGCCCGAGGCCCTTTCCGCACGAAATGGGGAAACGGAACGGCTGGCTGTTGGCGCGTGGGCAGAGCGGTAAATCGGTCGTTGCGAATGAACACATACGGGGCCATATCCAACGAGGCGCTGACGCCGAAGTACTCGTCGAACCCGTGATGGATCGGCGCGTCCGGGATCTGACCACCGAAGTCGATTCCCGGATCGCCCTCCCAGGGCGTGACGTTAGCTTGCGGATCGAGCAAAGGCAACGTCATTCCTAGATGCCATTTACCAATCGCCCCCGTGTAGTAGCCCGCCCGCTGCAAGACCGTCGCGATCGTGGGCCGGTCCGGTTCGATCAGCGGACGGCTATAGCCTCCCAAAACGCCGCTTTGTAGCGTCGTGCGCCAGCAATAGCGACCCGTGAGGAGCCCGTAGCGAGTGGGCGTACAAACGGCCGAAGGCGAATGCCCGTCACGGAAGGTCATGCCCTGCTCCGCCAATCGATTCAGGTGGGGAGTCGGGATTTTCGAGCTGGGATTGAGCGCCTGGACATCACCATATCCCATGTCATCGGCCAAGATGATCAAGACGTTCGGCGCTGCGACCGCGGCCCGGCCCCATGGCCCGCAGAACAAAACGCCGACCATCCCTATCATGATTCCGGCAGAGTCGATAGATCTTATTGGCACGGAGCCCTCCTTCCAATTTTCAGTCGCCGACTACTCCAATTCGTTTCGCAGGTACTTCAAGCGCCGCTCGACCTTGTCGTCTCGCCGAACGTTGGCCGCGATCCGATCCGGATCGACGGCGAACTGGTAGCCGGGCGAGCCGTCCTGCAAGAGCACAATTGAATTCAGGATCAGTGCCGCTTCGACGGGCGAGCTTGATCCGTAGAGCGCGCGGAGGATGACGCGGCTTGGATCTGCCTGGCCAATCAAACCGAGGAACTCCGCGGCGCGGACCCGGACCAGCGACTCCGGGTCCCGTTCGGCAAGTGCCTCGGCGACCGTTGCGAATTCGGCTGCCGCCTGGCCAAAAGAGCTGCACACGATCAATGCCCAGTACCGCTCCCACGGATTCTCCGCTGCCAGTGAACGCCGTAATTCGGACCGAGCTTCCGCGTATGGCTTGAGGCTCAAATCAGCGACGTCGACCAGTCGGGCAATCTCCGCCTGGTGCGTCCGTCCAAACCTGGCCGGATCATCGCGCGCCTCGGCGACGAGCTCACTCTCGGGATAAAAACTGAGGTCCGGCAAGGCCTTGACGCGCGCGGCAAGTCGCTGTCGCAAGTCCTGCAAAATGACGTCGAAGTCGGCATGATCCGCCAGATTTTGAGTTTCGTCCGGATCCGACGCAAGATCGAAGAGCGTTTCCGCTGGGCGTGGCAAAAAGAATTGACGTTGCATGGCCGTCAAGCGGTCCGTGGCAAACAATTCGCGCCACTCCTGGTAGGCCAGCATTTGATAGCGATAGTTATTCTGCAATCCGTCGAAGTTGAACGGCTGGTAGTTGCGAATGTACTTGAATCGACCCTTGCGCAGCGACCGAACCAGGTCGTACTTCTCGTCAAAGCGATCGGCGTAGCCAAATGCCTCGTCACGCTGATTGAGCTCGCTCAACGACACGCCAGGGCCGAGAAACGGACGCCCTTCCAGCTGCGAAGGGATGTCGACACCCGCCAGGTTCAGCACGGTGGGAGCGAAGTCGACGAAACTGACGAAACCTTGGACGCGTGATCCCCGCGCCGCGTCGACGCGGTGTTGCCAGTTTTCGGGGATTCGAATCACGAGCGGCACGTGCAGGCCGCTCTCATACAGATAACCCTTGCTGCGTGGAAGGACGCCGCCGTGATCTCCGAAATAGAAGATGAACGTATCCTCAAGCAGACCGTCTTCCGCAAGCTGCGCGACGACCGCCCCCACCTCTCGGTCGATCTGGCGAATGCGATCGTGGTAGCGTGCCGCCGTATACCGGAAGGTCGGCGTGTCGGGATGGTAGGGCGCCAGCCGGACGGAATTCGGATCCGTCTCAGGCGGATGACTGACCAAGTCGTCGGGCGGGAAATGCAGTGAACTTTCGTGCGACGCCCCAAAGCTCTGCATATAAAAAAACGGCGATCCAGGCGGACGATTCCGCCAGCTGGCTCGCCGCGACGATTCGTCCCACACTCGCTCGCCCTCGATGGCGTTGTAATCCTTCTTCTGGTTATTGGCGGTGAAGTAGCCTGCGTCGCGCAGAGACGCGGGAAACATCCGGACGCCTTCGGGCAACGGAACGCGCACCGAAGCGCGGTGAAACTGCGTCCCGATCCTTGGCGCATAGCAACCGGTAATCAGTGTCGTGCGTGCCACACTGCAAACGGGACTGTTCGAAAACGCATGTTCAAACAGCAAGCCTTCCGAGGCAAGTTTCGCCAACTGAGGCGTGTCCGCGCCGTTTGGGTCGAAAAGCTTCAGATAATGCTTCGAGTTATCCTCGGAGACGAGCCACACGACGTTCGGTCGGTCGGCGGCGTGGCACGCGTTCAGTAAGGCACCCACGACGACCAGACAGCGACCGAATAAACCGTATGACATGTGAATCAGAATTCGACTTGATACTTCTGCGACATCTTGATGCGAATGTCGCCGGTTTGCTCCAAGACTTCTTGCATGATGCCGCGCGCGTCATCGGCGGCACTCACGCGTTCTTCGGTGCGAATTCGTGTACGGTCTTGCTGCTGAGCTCGGACATCTTGAACGTAACCGCCGTATCCGCCGTTCCATCCCCAGCGTCCGACAAAGTTGTACGAATTCGGATTCTCGAGCTGCCTGGTGCGCGTCTTCCCTCCGATTCCGCGGACCGAAGCGGACGCTTGACGAAGCGAACCCGCCACGTAGCGACCGTAATTCAGCAAATCGGGGTCCACGTTCAGAACCGGCAACTTGTCAATCTTGTCGGCATAGCGTCCCAGCCAGGTGCCCACGCTGCCGATTGACTTCGCGCTCGAAACGCTCCCGCGAACATCGTCCAGCATCCCGGATACCGACTTGAAGTACTGCTGGGAGGCGAACTTTGCGAGATCCTCCGGTGATGCTCCCGCTGGCCCGGAACTGGGCGACTCGCGATGCAGTGTCTCCGGTACCGACAGCAGGCTCAAAATGCGCTGCATTCCGCTGCGATACAGCGGCCCGCCGATCTGGATGCGAGTCCCTTCCGCTTTGGCCGTCCAACTTTCAAATTCATCAACCATGGCCGAGTGTCGCCGCAGCACTTCCAGCAGGATCGGCTTGGCATTCTCGCCGAGAAACGTGACATCCTCAGCGAAATCGACCTTGATCGCGCCGGAGATCTTGTCCGTGATCTTCACACCGAGGGTGACGCCCTGCACGCTGGTGATCGCCTTCACGAGTTGATCTTCGTCGATCCCGCTGGCCTGCAAGAACTCCGATTCCTTATACCGAGCGCGGACCATATCCTCCGAGATGACGTCTTTGAGGTCCAGGGCCATGATGATCGGCGTACCTGCCTTCTCGACGAATTCGAGCGCGGAACTCAGGTAGGGTGAGAGTCGATTACCGGAGACGTCCGTTTCGGCGAGCCAGCGCGAAACACTTTGTCGGCTTCCGGGGCGATAAAGACCCGCCAAACGCGGCCCGAATTCGACGATATACGAATCGTCGGGCAAGTGGACGGCATTGCGATTTGAAATCCGGTCGATCTCACCTCCCCATTCCGCCGCGATCCGCGGCATCGACGGTTCGTAGCTCAGATTCGACATCGCCACTTCCCAGATCGGCTGCGAGAACTCCAGATCCAGATGGGACGCCATCAGGAATTGCTGAGCCGTCGGCGGGACCATGGTGAGACCCGCCGCCGCCGCCTTTTCCTGCTCCTGACGCCAGTTTTGCTGCTGCGCGAGGGGCGATGCAAGGATCTTCGCGACGTCCAGGATGACGACGGCATTCGCACCACTGGGCACTCGTGCGATTAACCCGTTGAACTGAGCCTCGGCGAGATTCGCGAGGACGCCCACCAATAACAGGGGCAGAGAACAACCAACCAACCTCGACCGAACCCGCATTGTTCGACTCTCCTGCGAAAAACAACTCACGTGACGGGCAACCAAACGACGCCCAAAGCTTGATTTAAGGCCTGCCCGCCCCGAAAGGAAAGCGGGAGACCGGCTACGAGTATAACCCATCGTGCTATCGAGTTCCTGCCCCCTGCCGGCTTTTCGGCATGCGTCAATAAGCCTTATCCGACGCCTTGTCAGGCCGCCCCATTCGACTTCGCGGGAGAACGTCCCGCTCGACTGCCCCGTTCGGTTGCCGCAAGTCGCCCCGAAATCGCTGGGGCGATCGGATCGAGTCCTCGCCCCCTCACGCGGCCGGTAGGTGTCGGCCGCCCCCTTGAGCCGGAGATGAAGATTCGATGCGGAAGTGATGAAAGGGTTCGCAAATCGCGGGGGCGGGCCGCCTCCCGCGTTCGTTCAGCCGCGTGAATCTGCTAGGGTATTGAGCGGCGTCTCGGCGTGGGCCACGCTCCGCCGACTGGCCCTTCTGAAGGACGAATTCGGAGTGACTTCCATGCGAAACTGGCTCCCATGTTGGCTCCTTGCGTACCATCTCACCGCCCTCCCCGTTGCCGCGGACGATCCCTGCACGCTGGCCATTGTGAACGCCCGCGTGATCACGGTCGATCCGGCCCAGCCCTCGGCCGAGGCGATCGCCGTCCGAGGAGACATCATCCAGGCGGTCGGCACGAACGCCCAGATTCGGGCACTGATTGGTGAATCGACGCGCGTTCTCGACGCGCGGGGGCGAACCGTGGTTCCCGGTTTCAACGACGCCCACTTGCATCCCAGGCCGATTTACCCGGTTCTCAGTCGACTCGGCGGCCACCCCACATGCGACATCTTGGGTCTAGCTTCGACCGAGCACCCGATTCACCTGGGGCATTCGAGCGGCCACGGGGCCGCCGTCATTTCGATGGCGCTGCGGCTGGCCGAGATCGACGCGACCATCATTGGAGGCCAGGTCGTCTACGAGCGGACCGCTGCATGGCAAGCTCCGTCGGTCCAGCTACCCGAGCAGGCGCCGGTGAAGTTAGAGGTTCACGCAACGCTGGGAGCAGGACCGGCGAAGGAAAACTCAGGGATCGTCAAGAGCCGAACGCAGCCGGACGTATTCTGGATGCACAACGATTCCGGGGACGAACCGCGAATCTATCCTGTCCGTTTGGACGGCACCGTTCACGCCAGCTCGCGTGCCCCCGAGCAGTCTGGCGTCCTGATTGGCGACGCAATCAATGTCGACTGGGAAGACATCGCGGTGAACGACCAGAACGAGGTGATCGTGGCCGACTTCGGCAATAACCGCAATGATCGCCGCGATCTGGTTCTCTATTACGTGGACGAGCCGTCGGCACTGGCGGCTCGAACCACCGTCAAACGCAAGGTCTTTTTCTGTTACCCTGACCAGCCTCAGATTCCAGCGCCCGAGGACGATTTTAATTACGATTCGGAAGCGATTTATACGCTGGGAAATCGCGTCTATATTCTTACAAAGCATCGCAGCGACCACGAGACGAGACTCTATCGCCTGGATCGCGACGAACCGTTCGTCACGAATCCCTTGACCCTGGTCGACCGATTCGACATCCACGGACAAGTCGTCGGCGCAGACGCCTCGCCGGACGGCAAGCGAGTCGTGGTCATCACGTACGACGCAATCTGGCTATTCGACCTCGAGCCGGACGACGACAATCTCTTTCGGGGCGCGATTCGCTGGTTGCCGTATGAGGCCGCCCAGGTAGAGGCCGTCTGTTTTGCGGATGACAACACGCTGCTGCTGGCGGATGAGGAGACCGCCGAGTTGTTCAAGGTACCGATCGCCGACCTGATTTCGGTGCGTGGTGCCCTTTCGACGAGGAAGCTGCAGTCGGCGTCGGACGCGGAGGAACCTCCCGTTGAGGCAGATTGAAATCCCAAAGCTTGAACAGTTGTCGAGTTATCTACACGCGGCGCAGGTTCAGCGTCTCTTCATGGTGGCCGACCAGCCGGCCTACGAAGCATCCGGCGCTGCCGCGCGGCTGGCAGTGACTCTGCAGTCCCTCGATTGCGATCGGTTTCGCGACTTCGCGCCGAATCCGCAGTTCGATGACGCCGTGCGCGGGCTCACCCAGTTTCGATCGGCGGCCTATGACATGATCATCGCGATCGGAGGCGGGACGGCGATCGATCTAGCCAAGCTTGTGAAGTGCTTTGGAACGAACCCCAGCCCGCCGCGGGATTTGATCCTCAAACCAGATCAAATCCAAGGGGCGGAGATCCCACTGGTGGCCATCCCCACCACGGCCGGCACGGGCAGCGAGGCCACGCAGTTCGCGGTCGTCTACCTGGACGACGAAAAGCACTCCCTGGCGCATCCCTCCCTGCGTCCCGATGTTACGGTGCTCGATCCGACGCTGACCTATTCGATGCCCCCCGGCCTGACCGCCGCGACAGGGTTGGATGCACTCGCGCAGGCGATGGAATCGATTTGGAGCGTGCGAGCGACTGACGACTCAATGAATTTGGCGGAGCAAGCGCTGCGATTGGGACGTGTCCATCTGCGCGCCGCGGTGCGTGAGCCAACGCCCGAGTCCCGTGCCGCGATGTGCGCTGCGGCGAATTTCGCGGGAAAGGCCATCAACATCTCCCGCACGACGGCCCCCCATGCGTTGTCCTACGCCATCACGTCTCGCTTCGGGGTGCCGCACGGAATCGCCGTCGCACTCACCATCGCTCCATTCCTGCGTTTCAACGCGGCGGTCAGCGCTGACAACGTGAACGCACCGCATCGGGTTGACGCAGCTCAAGCCGCGATGCGGCGGATCCAGGAAGCAATGGGGGTTGAGACCGCAGAAGACGCCGCCGACGTATGGCTGGCGTTGCTTCGCGACCTGGGCTGTCCAACACGGCTCGCCGAAGTCGGCATTCGGAGCGCGGCCCAACGAGAAGCGGTCGCGGTCGCGGTCAATGCCGAGCGACTAAGCAACAACCCGCGACGGACTACCTCGGCCGATCTTCTTGACCTGCTGGCGGAAGTGGCCTAAACCTCGGCCGGAAGTTGCCATGGATCGCGGCGCTCGCGGTCGCGAAAGGCCTGTTGAGCCGGGTCGGTAAATCGCCATGTTTGCGGATCCCACCCGAGTGTTTGGTGGTGCCAATAGGCGAGATTCCCCAGGTGGATCAGCGCTGCCGTCCGAGCGCCCGCCTCAACATCCGCGATCGGTCGCTCTCGGCTTCGAATGCAGTCCAGCCAGTTGCGATGGTGGCCTGGCGAATGCAACAGATGGACCTCGTCTGCCGCCAAGGGCTGCTCTCACGATCTCCGCCGGGTCGCTACTCAGCTGGCCGCGATCGATGTGCAGCGTGCCGTCGGTTCCGTAAAACACGCATCCGCTCGGGCCGCCATGGACGATCTCCAGTCCGTCCTCGAAGACGTACCGCACGCCTGAGGTCGCCGCGGGATCGACGGGCGGGATGATCCGAACCGGCCCCGCACGATTGAGCGCCCAGAGGGCGATATCGTAGTGGTGTGCCCCAATGTCCGTATGACCTCCACCCGAGTATTCACGATAGTTTCGCCACGCGGGAAAGTGATTGTGAACGCCGCGCGGGCTCAGAATCGAGTTGTAAGGCCGCTCGGGCGCAGCTCCCAGCCACAAGTCCCAATCCAGTCCCGCTTCCAGTGGTTCCGCGGGCAAGTCGCAGGGAACACTCGGTCCTCCCACGCCGACGGTGACGCGTTGAATCTTCCCAAGTCGTCCCGAACGGATAAACTCAACCGCCTCTCGAAACGGACCGAAAACGTTGGAGCGTTGCTGGCTGCCGGTTTGAAACACTCGTTCGTACTTGCGCGCGGCGTCGACGCAAAGCGCGGCTTCGGCGATCGTCAGCGTCAACGGCTTCTCGCAATAGACATCCTTCCGCGCCCGGCATGCTTCGATCGCAGGGATTGCGTGCCAGTGGTCGGGAGCCGCGATACAGACCGCGTCGATATCACTCCGCGACAATATTTCGCGGAAGTCCCGATAGGCATCACAACCTTGGCCGACTGCCTTGGCCTCATACGCCGTCGCGACACGGCGCTGGGCATGCTCGCGGCGCGTCGAATCCACATCACAAACTGCGGCGATGCGAACATCGTCAATCCGCAGCAGCTCAGGCAGATGATAGTCGTTCGCCATCTTTCCACACCCGATCACGCCGACCACGATCCGGTCACTGGGGGGCACGAGCGCTCCGCCGCCCAGCACCGTGCTCGGAACGATCCATGGCGTGGCAGCGACGGCGGAGGCCTTCAGAAATTGACGACGATTCGTTCCGGCAATGGGTTGCATGATAATCCCTGATTCCTACGCAGCGGGTTGAATGAGCCGAGCAAGCCCCTTTCGCGATGACGCAACGGCGGTCGGCAAGAGTGTGCCCGAGCAGCTTGGACAAGTCAGCTGTGTCTTCGAATTCGCATCTTACCATACCGCCGAGCACGTCCAACACTGTCCCTCGTCCTTCGACCGCGTTAAACTGACGTTCATGTTATGCCGCAAGGAGAAGCCTGATCCGTCCCGCCGAGGGGAGTCGAGCCCTTTGACAACGTCCGGTTACAGTATGCCGTGGCATTGGCCTGAATACGCACCTCCGCCCTACCACTTGAGCGCCGTTCACGGAGCAAACTTCCTGGGACGCGTACCGGCAGAAGTCGCGCGGGCACTCGTTCCAGAACCATTGCAACTCGGGGCCCAACCGCGTGTTTGGGTCTACCTCGTCGAGATCACCATCGACGCACCGATTTCGATTCGGTATCACGAATTAGGAATACTCGTCCCGGTGACGCTCAACGGGGCACCCGGACTATTTCCTCTGGTTCTGTTCTTGGATCACTCGCTTCCCGTTACCGTTGGCCGCGAGATCTGGGGATTCCCCAAGAAAATCGCTGATACGATCGCGCTGCGGCGACGCGATGACGTCGTGCAGGGCACCGTAACGCACCAAGGTGTACCGATCGTCGATTTTTCTTTTCGCACGGGCCAAGGGCAGGCGGCAGCGATGCCGGGACGCACTCACACAATCTTTACACAACGCCACTTTCCAAGCGAATCACCCTCACGCCCGCCTGTGAGTCAATTGATGGAACTGGACTGGATTACGATCAATGAATCCAAGCAGTTGGCGACGGATTCAAGCCTTCGGATTAATTTTCCGGACTCAACTCCACTGCAGGCCTTAAATCACTGCTCATTTCCGGAGGTATGGTATTCGTCGTCGGACGGCGGCGAGCTGACATGCGGCCGAATTCTCCACGACCTGAAGAACAAACCTCGACACACTTGAATCGCATGCCTATCTTCACCATCAGAACGGGAGAAGCCCGATGAACGCGGTCTGCAAGCAAGGCGAGAGAATCCTTACGTTGCTTTCGGTGATCGGCAGTTGCATCCTGATGCCGAGCCATTGCGAAGCGGCAACTGGAGTTGATTACGAATTGACGGTGTCGGTCGCGAAGCAGGCCCTTCACGGTTGGCAATTATTTCTAACGAAGAATTACGCCGGAGACTTCAATCAGGGACACTATACCGATACTCAGGCCGAAACCCAGCTGAAAGATTTCTGGTCCGACGGGCGTTACGCGATGGTCGATCGGGACCGCAACGGTCATCACGAAACGATTTTCTGGATTCAGGATCAAGAACTGGTTTACGTCGGCTCGCTCGGTATGGATGGAAAGTTTGTCAATACGGCGCGCAGCTCGAGGTCGTACCTCGGCAGATCGCTCGCGTTCTTCGTTGACTCGCTGCCGGAGTGATGCATCGTCCGGGCCAACCCGATTCGACTTTCGTCACAACTCGAATTGAGCGGCCGACTCAAGTCTAAGGAAGTAAAACGTGAATATCATCTGGTTCTTGCTAATCGGATTGGCGGCGGGTTGGCTCGCGGGTCAGTTCATGAGAGGCGGCGGGTTCGGCCTCGTGGGTGACCTGATCGTGGGCGTCATCGGCGCGTTACTCGGTGGTTTTCTCTTTGGCTTGCTAGGGTTGTCGGCAACCGGATTGCTCGGAAGCCTGATTACGGCCACCGTCGGGTCGATCGCCTTCATCGCTCTATTACGTGTCGTCAAACGAGCCTAGTGCTTTGCCACGGCTTAAGGTTGGGATGCGTCGGATACCATGCCACATGGGCGAATGTCTTGCCGCGTTGCTGTCGCGACTCCGCTTGTCGTGATCGCCATCATCGGGATCCTGATCCCACTGTTGTTACCCGCCTTCAATGCTGCTCGGGAAGCCGCTCCGCTCATGCAATGCAAAAACAACCTTAGGCAAGTCGGGCTGGGATGTCTCCTGGCCAAGTTTCGACGCTTGGTTGTAGCAGGTCGGGACGACCTCTTGGCCCCCCACTCGTTTTGAAATTCGCACAAGATAGAAACCGAACTGGATTCCGGCGCGGTCCTCGTCGGCCGGGCGAAGCTCCTTCGGAATCGACATCGTCGCCGAGCCGATTTGAGTCCCTTCAATGCTGGGCAGCGGAATCGGGCAGGGGACCCTGGCCACATCCGGCAACGCCGACCATCCCGGCAAGGATGGCCGGGATGGCCTCGCGTTTGCCTCGCACGCGCCATTGAGCATTCATCTTGAACCACTGGCTCCGAAAGGATACGCGTTCAGAGGATTCGACCTGCCGCTCCGACCCGAGTTGCGAAGATACGTCGCCGGGAAACTCGCCGAGAGCAACATGGGTTATTTCTCGCCCTTCGACGCGCCGCGGTTCGACCACACGGCCAGTCCTTCTTCCAAATCGGCAGCCTGACGACGTGCCTCTTCCAAGTCAAGCCCCGGCGCCATTCCAGGGCGCTGATGGCCGACCGCCGTAAGCCACGCGTCATGCAAAATGCGCTGGCGCCGATCGACTTGATCGTAGAACTCGTCGGGCAACGCGTCGATCGGCTCGAGTCCCCAGGCACGAAGAATCGATTCCCCTACCAGTCGATGGCCCTCGCGATCGAAGTGGACACCGTCTGCGGCAAGCGTGAAAGTCTGGTCGGTTGCGCGTTCCATGACAAGGAACCGACTCATCAGTCCGTGCAAGTCAATCACCATGTCGACTCGTTCACGCTGCTGGACGATCCATTTCGCATACTGCTGCAGGACCGAATCGTAGCCGTCGAAGGGCGCGAACCAGGCATAGCGGTCGGCACCGAGCGGTCGCGTTTGGCCGCCAGATCGCAGAGGCACGGCGTCAAATACGGGCGGAGTCATCAGGATCACCTTTGCATGACTCGCCTGGATCTCTTCGATCAGCCGGTTGATCCCGCGCTGGAAGGCTTCAAACCGATCGGGACTAAAGGGATAGTAAATCCCGTCATTCATGCCGTAGCAGACGACAACCACATCCGGCTTAGTCCGCTGGAGTGCTCGTTCCAGTCGCTCATGTACGTCCGGGCGTGGAAAAGGGTGATCCGGTTCTGAGAGTCCGCTGCATGTTTCGCTCGGAAGTCCCAAATTGATCAATTCAGGAAGCGGGTCCATACGATGGGCCCGCAACTGAGTTTCGAGCCAGGAGATGTAGAAGCCCGCATGCGTATTAGAGTCCCCCAGAAACAGGATCCGCTTTCCCTGCAGTGGAATCGTCGCTTGGACCGAGGTTGGGTCGCTGGCGGGCTTCGAATCGGTCACGGGCCGCTCTTGAGCGAGGACATGCGGCAAGCTTGATGCCCAGCCAATGAGCAAGCTAAGCGCGAACAACCCGGCCTGTTTTTCAATCGACGACCGCATAGTCAACTCCATCGAGGCTCGAAAAGGTAAGCAAGGAATGCATCTGCGAGCTGTGCAGCGTAACCGATTGCGGCACGGAGGGAAATCATTGGCTTACACCGACCACGCAGGTGCAAGCAACACGCGACGCACCAGCGAGCAATCCTTCGGTCGTCGTACTGTCGGGATACGCCGCTGCCCGGAATCTGCTGGCGGAAGGAATTTCCGCGACGAGCGGAAACCGTTTCCGATCCGCCCTGCGATCGGAACAGGCCGGAAAGGCGGAAATTCCGTTGTTTTCAGCCCATCCGATATTTCTTACCACCTGGCATTCGCTTTGCTTGAACATGGCGGCAGACCAAGGAGGGTAAGATATGCTCGTGGGCTTTTACAGTGCCGCAACGGGAATGCAAGCTGCGGAACGCATGCACGACGTGATTGCAGAGAATCTCGCACATGCCAGCGTCCCGGGCTATCGCGCTCAGGTGCTATCGCAGCAAACGTTCGAACAAGCCATGCAGGGAGCGATCGAAGCGCCCTCCGCGGTAGGCCATGGAACGATGGCGAGCGAACTGGGCACGAACTTTAGTCCCGGGCCGACGGCCGAAACCGGACGCTCGTTGGACGTGGCGATCGGCGGCGACGGCTTCTTCGAAGTCGCCGGTCCGGAGGGGCCCCTGTACACTCGCAACGGCGTCTTCTATCTCAACGAAGACGGTCAGCTCATCACATCGGAAGGCATGCTCGTCCAGGGGGAGAATGGACCGATCTCGATTCCGGCCAATGTTTCGGCGGAACAGATCCACATCGCGCAAGACGGCTCCGTTTCAGCGAAGCAAGCTCAATTCGGAAAACTGCGAGTCGCGACGTTCGGCGACAACACCCAGTTGATCCGCCGAGGCACGACGCTCTTCTCGGCGCCGGCGGGCACATCCACCCCGTCCACCTCGCCCATGATCCTGCAAGGGGCTCGGGAACTGTCCAATGTCTCTGCCGTCAGCGAGATGGTTCGGATGATTTGGGGAACGCGGCACTACGAGGCCGCCCAAAAGGCGTTGTCCACGATGGACCAAGCGATTGGTCAAGTAACAAATCCACAGGCCTAGTTCATTTTATTGAGACGAGCGATCCATGCTAAGAGCACTCTACAGCAGCGCAACGGGCATGAAGGCCCAAGAGCAGTTGATTGATGTAACGAGCAACAATATTGCGAACGTCAACACGAACGGTTTCAAGCGAAGCCAGGTTGACTTTGCCGACCTGCTGTATTCGACGCTGCGACAAGCGGGGTCGGAAGTAGCGACGGGGCAGCCCTCTCCGATCGGCATGCAGATTGGGAGCGGGGTCCGGCCCGTGGGAACCACGAAGAACTTTTCACCCGGCTCAATCGAACAAACGGGGATCAATACGGATGTGGCGATCGAGGGCGATGGTTTCTTGCAGATCCGGATGCCCGATGGCGAGTTTCGCTACACGCGAGATGGGGCCCTTCGCATCGACGGTGCCTCCGGTAACCTGGTCACCGCGGATGGCTACTTCTTGGCAGACAACGTCACGATCCCGACAGGCGCGACGGACATCAACATTGGCCCCAGCGGCAGCGTGACGGCTTCCGTCTCGGGGCAGACACAGCAAATCGGAACAATTCAGCTTCACCAGTTTCAGAATCCGGCGGGCTTGAGCAGCGAGGGCAACAACCTCTATTCCGAAACGACAGCCTCGGGGACGGCGATTCAAGGTGTCCCGGGGCAAAACGGGTACGGGACACTTCGCGGTGGTTTTCTGGAAAAATCTAACGTGCAGGTTGTGACGGAGCTGATCTCACTGATTACAGCTCAACGTGCCTACGAGATCAACTCTCGGGCAATCCGCGCCGGCGATGAAATGCTTTCGACGACGACCGATCTGGTCAGGTGATTCATGACTAATCTTTCATTCACTCGCCGAACGGCCTTTGCAGGCTGGGCAACGCTGATCCTGGGTATCCTGTCGACGGTGCAAGTAGCCCGCGGCGAGAGCCTGCAGGAATCAGTGTTGATCCAACTTCGCGAACGCAATGACGTGGATCACGCGCTGGTACTGCTCCAAGATATCGCGGAGGTCACTGGCGGTGATGTCGCGTTGAGACGACAGATGGCACAATTGGATCTGGAGGAGCTCGAGTTGCCCCCAAGTCAGACGACGATTCGAAAGTCACGTGTCGAAGTTCGACTATTGCTAGCGGGGTTTCGCCAGGATCAATTCCGAATGTTTGGACCGGACTCCGTCACCGCCGCTCGTCAACATCCGATGTTGTCAGACCAATCAGTTGTTGACTCGATACGACAACCGCTTGCGGACCTGTGGAGGATCGCGCCCGAATTCCTACTCATCCGCCTTACTCAGCCTTTGGAGCAGTCTGTCCCGCGCGGCATCGAGCTTTCCGAGAACACCGTTTTCCGCCCCTTTCTGAATCCCGGTGTCGTGCCTGGTCGAAGCCGCCTGAATCTAGGCGTTTACGCAGGTGACCAACTGGTCCATACATTCGCAGTGGCTCTGGACATTCAAGTGGAACGTCCGGTCGCGATTGCAAAGGCCGACGTGGCAGTCGGAGATCCCTTTACGTTTGACAATGTCCAATTTGTCACGCGCCGGCTGACCGGGCGAATGGCGATCGATGCAGTGGGCCATGACATCGTAGGTAAGTTCGCGAGCCGACCGATCCGGAACAGGATGCAGATCGAACAAGCCGCGGTATCGGAGAAGCCGGAACCGGTCGAAACGCCCGCCTCCCAGTCCGTCGACGTGGAGGTCCCAGGGCAAGCGACCGTCACGCTGGTCGCGCAGAAAAAGGGACTCGTGATTCGCCTTTCGGGAGGGAAATTAGTACGGCGGACGAAGGTCGGCCAACCCGCGGACGTCAGAAATTCCTCGGGTGAAGTGATCAGCGGAACGCTCGTCACCCCCACGGAAGTTCGTGTCCAGTTCTAATTGGCCTAGTTGAAGGATTCCTCCATGAAATTCGCGATCTCGGTGGCCATTGTCTTGGGAAGTCTTGGCACGACGGCTGAAGGTCAATCCCTTTGGAGGCACGCCGATCCAAGCCTCTCGAATCTCGTCGCCGATACGGCGGCCCGTCACGTCGGCGATCTGGTAACGATCCTGATTCGCGAAACCACCGATGTCGCGAACCGCGATCAGCGGCAACTCGGCAAAGCGACTGACGCCTCGTTCAATTTCGACTTCAACGCGGCGGGGGATCTCGGCTCCGGAGCCGGTGCGTTCGATATTTCCAAAGCATCGGATCGAAATTTCGACGGCAACTCGCAATTCAGCGTTGAGCAGGATTTCACCGACCAGATCACCGCGCAAGTGATCGACGTCCTACCGAACGGCAACCTGGTTCTCGGTGCCGCACCGGCAGCGATTGGTGGCCGGCGAAATGAGAACGCTCGTCGTATCGGGAATTGTACGGGTGGTCGATGTGAGCCCCCACAACACGGTCCGTTCCCATCACGTGGCTCAATTCAAAATCTGCTACGAAGGAGACGGGCCTGAGTCCAGTTTTACGAACCAAGGATGGGCAGGCCGACTCGTCAATCGCATCTGGCCCTTCTAACGATTCACGTTGATGCACACACGGAGGGCGACTCGTGAGTAGTTGTCGTACGGAAACAAGGAGGTCGAATAACATGATCATGGTGCCGGGGCGGCTTCGAAATTGGGCGTTCGCGGTTCGCGACGTGATATTCCGATCTCCCGGTCTAGCGATCCTGCTGCTCGCCCACCACGTTGTTTTGCCGGCTCAAGCCGAAGTTCGCATCAAGGACATCACGACGATTGAGGGCGAGCGAACCAACTTTATTTTTGGAACAGGTTTGGTCGTCGGTCTCGAAGGCACCGGCGGTCGGACGAATGTGACCCGTGAGTTCGGCGCCAATCTCTTGACTCGGCTTGGCAACCGAATCGACCCTGCATTGCGCACTTTGATCGCGACCAACACGCAATTTCGAACGAACAACATGTCCGTCGTCTATGTGTCAGCTGACTTGCCCGTAAACGCCGTACCGGGACAAACGATCGACGCTCTGGTTTCTACGATCGACGATGCCACGAGTTTGCGAGGCGGCCAGCTCGTGATGACGCCACTTTCGGGGCCCGACGGCAAGGTATACGCGACCGCTGCCGGCGCTCTGACACTTGGCGGCGGTTTCGCCGTAAGCGGAGATGCCGCGAAAGTTTCGCGCAGCCATCCCACGACTGGCTTTGTTGCTGGGAAGGCAATCGTAGAACTCGAGACACCCATTGACCATTTCGATCCGACTTGCCTCCGGCTCCTTCTCACGCAATCCCATGCCGATTGGGACACGGCTCGACGAATCACGGAAGCGATCAACGGCGTCGCTCCCAACGCTGCCCTGACCGAGAATTCCAACTCGGTTTTCGTGCAGATTCCTCCCGGTGCGAATCGCGCCAGCTTCATTGCGACAGTCACTCAGCTTCCCGTCGAACCTGACTCGACAGCCCGGGTGACCATCAACGAACGCACCGGGACCGTGATCATCGGAAGCCGTGTGCGGCTGTCGCCGGAAGTTGCGATTTCTCACGGCAGCCTCACAGTCGTCACTGGCGAGACTCCGCTCGTCTCGCAACCGCTCCCGTGGAGCCGAGGTGAAACGACAGTCGTACCGCGTACCGAAATCGATGTTGTTGAACAGGAGCGTCCAATCACGATGCTCGACGGCTCGGTCACGGTGGGAGATCTCGTGGCGGGTTTGAACGCGCTGGGCGTCACGCCCGGCGACCTTTCGGCAATCTTCCAGCAACTCCAGAACTCGGGTTACCTTCATGCGACGGTCGAATTTCGATAGGCCCTGACGACCTGCATCCGGTTGACCGCTCGATCCACTCAGCCTTTCATTTTTTTCATCGCTTCGAGGTAGCCATGGACGCGTCTCTCCCCATTGCGATTGACTCGCCGCTTCCAGCGTTCCCTGCAAATCGGTCACGCAGCACCGAGAGCACACCCGAGGCGATGGAGCATGTCGCGGCCGAATTCGAGAGCGTTTTCATGTCACTTCTTATTAAGGAAATGCGAGAGACGACTGAGGACGGCCTTTTCGCCGGCGAGGCATCCGATAGCTACGGCGCCCTATTCGACCTTTATCTGGGCCAGCACATGGCGGACGCCGGAGGAATTGGAATCAAACAAATGCTGCTGGCCCGATACACCGATAACCAGCCAAGGACTTCTCCATGAGCGACCCTCGACAGAACATTGACGTCCGCCAGCTCGCGATCGCGTCGCTGGCCTATCTCCGGCAAGAACATTCACTGCTCACGTCGATGTCGGAGTCGATTGACGTGATTAAGTCGTCGATTCTTGCGCGTCAGACCCCACAGCTATTCGAGGCGGTTGACTGCCTTAGGGCCTTGCAACACGAACGCGCACAACTCAACAAACCTCGAAACGAGCTGCGACGAAGAATCGCCGACATTCTTGCCGTGCCACTTGCTGATTCCACAATCTCGCTACTGGCGTTTCACTGTGACACCGCGCTGAAGACACAGCTTCTAACCGCGCAGCACGAAGTCCGAATGGCATCGACGCAAGTGAGTCGAAAGAATCGCATCAATCTTGCAATCATCTCTCGCCTCTCCCTGTTTTCGCTGCAGATCTTCGAACGAATGACGGGAAAGCCGCTGCTGACTCGCTATGGAAAGTCCGGCCAACTTGACCAGGGATCCGGCTCTCCGCTATTCCAAACGGACTACTAGCAAGACGACAGTCTCCCCATCAACCTCGTGATCCGAGGCCGATCACAACGATTCCTTCAGTTTTCGCCCCCGATGCTGGAAGGGCAACTTCCGATGCTTAACATGTCGACGGCTTTGAGCGCCATACGGGCAAGCCAGATTGGCTTGAGCGTCGTTGGGAACAATATCGCGAATGCGAATACACCGGGCTACCACCGTCAGGAGCTGCGTCTTGTGGACGCCATGCCGGTCGAGATCAACAACCTGCAAATGGGCATGGGTGTGGAGATCTCGCACATTCACCGGGCATACGATCTGGCGACAGAGAATGCTCTGACCCGAAACATCTCAGAGCAATCCAGTATCAGCGCCCAATTGGATGTAAGCCGTGAAATTGAATCCATTCTGACGCCTGGGCACGGCGCCATCGTCGATCGACTGGAGTCCCTTTTCAACGACTTGTCGCGACTGACTGCAGATCCCGATAACTCCGCAACAAGGGCGGTCGTAATCGGGTCCGCGCAAAGTCTGTCCGCGTCAATCAACACATTGGCACAAGGCTTGCACGACCTTACGCTTCGGCTGGACACTGCGATCGAGTCGCAGCTGGCCTTGATCCGAGACAAGAGCGAGGAGATTGCCGATCTAAACATCCGTATTCGTGAGGCGGAGATTCGTCAACAATCCCCGAACGACCTTTTGGACCGCCGTGACGCCCTGGTTAACGAACTTGCGGACATTGTCGACACGGAGATTGACTTTCACACGACGTTGGTAGGCGACCAAGAGATCCCCGAGACCGTGATTCGACTTGCGGAAGGTCAAGCTTACATTCTCCGCACCCCATTGGACTTGAGATCAACGGTTGATCCAAGCGGAAAGCGACTGGTAGTAACGGAAGGCGGCGACCGCACGCTTGACATTACGCTCGGGAAACTGGGGGGACTCCTAACGGCTCGAAATGAGCTCGTCAGGGAGTACCAGGAGCGTCTGGAGACGTTTACCGTCGCGCTTTCCACCGCGTTTGACACGGTTCACGCGAACGGTCTGGGCGTCAGCGGCTCGTTTGAAAGCTTGACTGGCATACGACATTTCGAGGAAGTCGATGTTCCATTGGAACAACTGCGTTCACTGACAACCGTACAGGCGGGCACTCTCTTCATTGGAATCGTCGACCCAGCCGGAACTCGCACCGTTCATGAAGTCTCGATCGACCCCGAGATTGACACACTCGAAGATGTGGCCAACCGAATTAGCACGGTTGACCATCTCACCGCGCGGGTCAATGCGCCGCCAGGGCAGCTTACCCTGGTTGCCGAGCCCGGTTATTCGTTTGATTTCTTGACCACGCAGCCAACGCTGTTGGACACTTCGCTGATTTCAGGAAGTGTCGAGCCCGTCATCCAAGGTCAGTACGAGGGGCAGATCAACGAACGGTACACGTTCGAGTTTCAAGATTCGGGAACCATCGGGACGTCGGCCTCGATCAGGTTGACGGCGAGAGATCGAGTCGGTGCACTGGTTGCCGAGTTCGAAGTGGGCAATGGCTACGAGCCGGGCTCGCTGATTAACATCGGACAGGGCGTCAGCCTACGAATTCCTCATGGCGAGGTAGTCGCGGGCGATATGTTTTCCGCCAGTCTTCTACGTCAGTCCGATGAGAGCAACCTGCTGGCCGCCGTCGGCATGAATACGCTTTTCGGAGGCCACAGCGCGCTGACTTTTCGAGTCAACGATGATCTGATGCGTGATCCGAACCGCTTCGCCATGACACTGTCAGGTGACCCGCTTGATAGCCGAAACCTTGAGCAAATGGTCAACCTTCGGTACGCCCAGGTGATGTCGGGCGGAACTGAGACGCTTGAGGAAAACTTAAGCCGAATTGTCGCATCAATTGGTTCCGAAGTTCTGGACCTGACGAACACTGAAGAAACGCTTAGCGCGATTGGTCAGACACTGCAGTCATCACGTGACAGCATTTCCGGTGTCGATCCCAACGAAGAAGCCGTACGGATGCTGCAGTTTCAACGAGCGTTTCAGTCAGCGGCACGATACATCGCGACTTTGGATCAAACTCTGGAAGAACTCATCAATATCATCCGCTAGACATCCTCCCCTTGACACCGACTGGCCGTCCGACGGAGCAATTGACGCATGGTCTTCCGAATCACACCGCAGCATTTCGCAGCAAACTCAATCCGTTACTCGCAAGGCCACACCTCGAATCTGGAAAAACTCCAGTCGCAAATCTCGTCTGGTCTTCGCGTCCAGAAGCCCTCGGATGACCCCGGCGTTCTCGGGATGCTCCTTTCCAATAAGGCTTCCATCGCGCGGATCAGTGTTGAGACCGACAACATGGAAGTAGCGCGATCCAAGCTCAATCAAAGCGTGGCTCAGTTGCTTTCAGCGAAGGAGGCCGTCTCGCGTGCGAACTCGCTCGCATTAGAGGGCGTTCAGGCCCTGGAAGATGAGCGTGAAACGCTCGCGCGTGAAGTCGATGGCATCCTGCAGTTGATGCTTCAAATCGCGAACTCAACGGATGGCGGCAAGCCCCTTTATGCTGGCACTTCAAGGACTCTGACACCATTCACCTCGACGCGAGCCGGCGATTCAGATTCAATCCAGTCGGTCCAATATCACGGAAGCAATGAGCGTTCAAGGATTGTCGTTGGCGTCCTCACGACCGTGGATTCCCTCTACACGGGCGAAGAGATCTTCATGTCACGCGGTCGAGGCGAGACGATCTTCCTGGGAACGACCGGCGCGTCATCCGGGCCGGGGACCGACAGTGCTGTGGGGAGGGGCGAACTTGCCGTACAACATACAACGACGAACTTTGGCGGAGCCTCAGGACTCGCGCCGGGAATATCGACCTCCGATGACACGATCCTTGGAAACTACACCTTGACGATCGACGGCATCGGACAGACTCTTTCCTTGGATGGAGGGAATCCAGTCGCTTTTACAAAGGGTGATCCAGATGTCCGTGTGATCGCCCCCAACGGCGCGATGGTGCATCTCGACACGGCCGGATTCGTGGATGGCTTTACCGGGGATGTTCCGGTCCAGGGTGACGGCACGCTGTCGATTGACGGGGGCCTTTCGCAGATCGCCATTGACTTTTCGGAAAATCAGGCTGTCGTAAACTCAGAGACGGGGGAAGTCACGAATGTCGACACTCGCGGAGTTCGAGCTGCTGGAATCGAGCCGGTCGAGTACACCGATACATCGAATGTCTTCCAGGCGCTCATTGACTTGCGCGACGAATTGCGCAACACCAACAACCTCGAGGGAACGGATTGGAGTGACGCACTGTCCCGGCGTGTCGGGGACATCCAACGAATTCACGAACAGCTATTGGATGTGATCAGCGAACAGTCCGTTGCCCTGGAGAACTTGGACGCGATGCAAAGTCGCGCCGAGGAGTACCAGCTGGAAACGCAGCATACTGTTGCTCAGATGGAGTCTGCCGATATCCCAGCCGCGATCGTCCAATTGCAGACCGAACAGAACGCGCTTCAATACACCTATGCCGTTTCCGTGCAGGTGATGTCGTCATCACTTCTGGATTTCCTGCGATAGATCCGGCCTCATTTGCGCTCCAGATAGCTTCCGAACGACGATCGTAATCACCGGCCGTTTTGCATTCTGGTATCGCCATGATTTTGCCATGGTTCGAAGTCGCTCTTGTTGCGGCTCGCTCAACCGGGCCCAACGTGTCACTTCCTTCGCGATTGCCGCCGCCTGCTTTGCAGCGCGTGTCCACGCTGCAGTACTAGGCATCGTCGCCCATACAATGATGTCCACGCGGTACATTGGTTGTCGCAACGTCGGAAGGACCCGAATCAATGCCTCGCGATGGACCTCCATCAGATAAGGGGCTTCGGAGTTCAACCGATTAAAGAGATCGAAATTCACCTCGCCATCTGTTTCCGGT
The DNA here is from genome assembly GCA_963826795.1 of uncultured Planctomycetales bacterium. Classification (GTDB taxonomy): domain Bacteria; phylum Planctomycetota; class Planctomycetia; order Pirellulales; family Pirellulaceae; genus CAWGYT01. Next base: position 264,408 of record CAWGYT010000008.1, read on the forward strand.
AACCGCTCCACGCGATTGAGCCGCTCGAGTTCGTTCAGGAATCTCTGATAGAGCTCCTCCTCGCGGTCGATCACGCGCAAGTCATTCTCCTCGTCCGGCCCCATCGCATTGGACTCGGGTTCGCGATTCTCCGGGTCGTCCGCCAGGTAAAGTGGGCTGACGTCATGCCGCTGGATGGCGCGTGCGGTCGTTTCACTCCTGAAAGCCCCTGGCAGGCCAATACCGTCCAACGCCTTGACGAAAGAGCCAGTCCCCGTGTGGAGGTTCATACCTGTCTGATCGTCAGCCAACGACAGCAACACAATAAAGAACGCTAAAAGCGCTGTCATCGTGTCGCCAAACGAGACCAAATAGGCTTTACTCGGAGGCGGGTCATCTGGTTTTTGCTTGAGAGCCATTTGGCCAACTCACAAGTGGGCGTGTCAAAACGATCTTGATCGTCGAGGGGTCCAGACGAACGGACTCGCAACCCACGCCAAGTCGCCCCGGTAGAATCTGCTCGACTTCGTAAAGATAGGTGGTCAACTTGATCGCCGCGTCAAGTCGGTCTTCGCTCCCGACAAAGAGCTCCACATCCAAGGCCTGCTTCCGGAGCTGTTGCGCGAGCAATTTGAGTCTGCGCTTTCGCGAGATCCGTCACTTCCCCGTTCGAATCAATCAGGAGCGTGAGAGGAACGAGAATGGCGTGCTGGGTTGCGAGTTCGCGTTTCTCGTCGTCCTCAAGTCCAGCGATTCCGTTCGCGATTGATTCATAGACGGGATCCGATTGAATGGGAGGCATTTCGCTGCCACGTGTCGTAATTCGCCCTGAACGAGCGCGCTCACGCATCAGAAGCGCATCGTGGTCCATTGAAGACGTCCGGTCTCCGGCGATACCTGTCGCGCCGCCCCCGCCGAACAGAGACACCTGAACGCGGTCAAACGATTCGGGCTCGCTCGTTGCGAATGTCAACAAAAGAATAAAGAACGTCATCAGCAGCGTAATGACATCGCTGAATGTCATGAGCCAGCTGGGGATATCGTCGGGCGCGTCAGATTCTTGCTCCACGGCCATCTGCCCGGTCCTCAATCACAAAAAGCTAAGCGGCAGTCTGTGCTTCTTCCGACGTTCGTATCTTCGGAGACAGAAAGGCCGCCAGCCGACCCTCGACGGTGCGCGGCGACTGCCCTTCCACTAACGACAGGAGGCCGGCAGTAATCAGCGCTCGGATCATCATTTCCTCTTTATTCCGAGCCTCGAGTTTTCCGGCAAGCGGAATACAGAAAATGTTGGCGACAACGGCTCCGTAGAGTGTCGTTAGCAGGGCCGTCGCCATACCGCCACCAATCTGGCTCGGATCGTCTAATGAGCGCAGCATTTGAACCAGTCCGATCAGCGTTCCAATCATACCGAAGGCTGGAGCTGCCGCACCCAATGCATCAATGACCTTCTTACCCAGCCGATGGCGCTCATCGATGAAACTGATCTCGGTTTCCATCACCATCTGGATTTCTTCCTTCGGTGAGCCACCGATGACCATCGCAAGCCCACGCGACATAAATTCGTCCTGAACTTCACCAACCCGCTCCTCGAGGGCAAGCAATCCATCTCGACGTGCCGTAGCCGATAGATCTTTGAATTGTTCAATCACTTCCGTCGGCGTAGGCAACTTCTGCATAAAGCAGTTTTTGACGACGCCGACGACACCCAGGACGTTGGCGAGCGGAAAGTTGATCAGCACGGCGGCGAAGGACCCTCCAATGGTGATCATCATGGAGGGGATGTCAATGAATGGAACGAGACCACCGTTTCCCATGGCGATCGAGCCGAGAATCAGCCCTAGTCCCAAAATCAAACCGACGATCGTGGCAATGTCCATGGACAAGAGGCCTCAGTGGAGTTTCGCAGCGGTCCAAGTCACCTCCCTGATTAGGTATCCGACGTCCTTGGCACTTGGCAGGCGACATTGATTCGAGCATCGCGCCGTTACCTTGCTGAACAATCGACCATATTCATCCCAAGCCACCTATTTTAGTCGTCGATGTTTCAATAAAGACTCGTGATGACAGGACCCAACTCGATCTAACCGTCAAACTGGGCGAATCCTACCTAATCCGGATAATCCTTAAGTTCAGCCAGTCCGCGTGTCGAAAGACTGAAGCAGAGCCCAATGCCTGTGCCGGAGGGTCGAGCAGGATGCCGTCGCAGGCTGGCGCCATCGCGCCACTCTTGCACTTGCGCTCGTACGGAAGGAGCTTCCATGTCAGCAGAACCAGTATCAAACACCCCCCCGTTTCCCGGCGAAAGCGAACAGCTTGCTGTCGGCGGCACTGCATTGCCTGCGCATGGTGAGCAGGAGGTGATGACACCGGTTGCTCAGACGGGAGCGCGAGTCGAGTCCGACCCATCGACAACGGCCCCTACCGTTCAGTCCCCCGAGTTCGCAAACTTGCGGGAAGGAACGGGCCGAGCGAGCTCGGGCGGCCTCGATCGCTTCTACGATGTCCACGTTCCCATCTGGGCGGAATTGGGACGTGTCGAAATGCCACTCGGCGATCTGGTCAAGCTCGCCGAGGGTGCGGTCGTGCGGTTGGATCGGCCGGTCAGCGATCCCGTTGACATTGTTTCGCAGGGAATCAGGCTCGCAAGAGGTGAAGTCGTTGTGATCGACGGCTGTTTTGCTGTTCGAATCAAAGAGATCATCGCGTCAAAATGACGGCAGAACGGGATGCACGTCACGCCGAACGCGCCGGAGAAGGCAAACATGTATTGCATGCGTTTGATTGGTTGTCTGACGGTTCTCGCGTTTGTCCAGTTCTCCCCGCCCGTGCGCGCGGCGACTGATCTCAAGGCCGGTGGCACCACCGAAGCGACCGTTCCCGTGGCAACCGATTCCGACGCCGCCGCTTTCGACTCGCCGGATTGGAACATCCAGGGCAAGATGTTCTCCGCCTACGCTCCGACCGATTCGGAGATGGGACGGCTAGTAGGACGAACGGTCACCGTGAGTTCGCTTTTTGCAGCCGGCTGCCTCGTTCTGCTCTGGGCAAGTCAGCGAATCCGAGCCCGACGGCGTCCGAAACTTGGCGGACCGGCTGGTATTGCGATTCTGGAAACGATGGTCCTCGCCCCGAAATGCGCTTTGCAGCTTGTACGCGTCAACCGGCAGCAATTCCTGATCGCGCGAGATGCGACGGGACTCCGCTCAGTTACACCGGTTGGCTCCTTCGCGGACACTCTCGGCGACGTTACCGACGATCTCCCGGGCCCCTCGGTCAAGACGGAACGACTGGGTGTGGCTTCGGGTGCTGGCATTTCCTTAGAGTCCGGCGCCGAACCGCGCTGGAGCGATCGGCATGCAGGCAGACGGGGGATCAATTCATGGCAGCGAACCTAAGCGACTCGGCGCAAACTCTCAGCGATCTAACCCAGTCGGTCGTATCCGATTCGATGGGAAACATGAACGAGCTCGGCGCGAACATCGGGCTCGAGAACCTTTCGCCACCGCTCCAGATCGCAATGTTTCTGGGCGCGTTGGTTTTCGTGACGGCGATTCTGGTCAGCGTGACTTCATTCACCCGGATCGTAATCGTCCTGTCGTTCGTGAGGAGGGCCCTGACGACACAGGAGATCCCTCCCAATCCGTCTCTAATTGGCTTTGCCCTATTCATGACGCTGTTCACGATGGGTCCGATATTCGACTCAATTCATGATGGTGCCATTACACCGCTACTCGCCGAAGAAATCACTCCGATCGAGGCGGCTTCGCGAGCAACCACGGAGCTTCGTGGTTTTATGCTGCATCAGACTCGGCGCAACGATTTGGCCATGTTCATCTCGCTCGCTGGCATAGAAACGATTGAGACTCCCGAGGATACTCCGACACGAATACTTGTGCCGGCATTCATGATCAGCGAGCTAAAGACAGCGTTCATCATGGGGTTCTGCATCTATGTCCCATTCATTCTAATCGACTTACTCGTATCTACGATCCTGATGTCGCTGGGAATGATGATGATGCCACCCGTCGTCGTTTCGGCACCCATTAAACTGCTACTATTCGTACTCGTAGATGGATGGCACTTAATCGCTCGCGCTCTCGGTTCCAGCTTTGCGTGACGTCGACTCTCGGCGTCGCTCCCCACGATATGCAACCAGCGGGCGAACGGGCCATCGACCGTGTGGCGATGAAAGGCGAATGTAATGTCACTTGGACTTGTGATCCAAATCGGACGTGACCTGCTGTTTACCGCCCTGCTACTTTCATTGCCAACAGTCCTGGTCAGTTTATTCGTAGGCCTGATCATCAGCGTTTTCCAAACCATCACGAGTATTCAGGAACAGACGCTCACCTTCGCGCCTCGAATTATGGCCGTCGGTCTGGTCCTCGTGTTAACCATGCCGTGGACTTTACAGCTGCTCGTGAACTTCACGCAGCGAATGTTTCTTTTAATCACAGAGGTCACACGATGAATGGCCTCGAGTACCTCGCGATTTCCTTCATATTGGTTATTGGACGCGTGGGTGGATTCGTGATGGCCTTTCCCATGTTTCGGTCCGGAACGATCCCGCGCTTGATCAAGGTCTCGCTTACGGTGGCGCTTTCCACGATGTGGCTCTCAACCTTCCTGCTCGATTCCGCCGCCCCGATGCCGCCGCCATTCGGGCAGCATTGGGTCAGCTACGGCATCGCGACAACTCGCGAGCTTATCCTTGGAGCGATACTCGGATACTTGCTTGGACTGCTATTTCTCCCCGCGCAGATTGCCGGTTCGTATCTTGGGCAAGAACTGGGCTTCAACATGGCGGGGCTCACAGATCCAGCGACTGATTCCCAATCGAACGTATTTGGTGACTTCTTGAATGCGCTTGCGATGCTGATGTTCCTGGCGGTTGACGCGCACCAATTGGCGATCGGGGCCCTCTACGCCTCATTCGCCAGACTTCCCATCGGACAGCCCCTTCCGAAATTCGAATTGTCGCTCGTTTCGGTTGCCATTTCGAACGCTCACCGATGGGGCATGGAACTATCGGCGCCGCTGGCTGTGGCGTTGTTTCTAGTCACCGTTGTCACGGCTATGTTAATGAAGATTTCGCCTCAACTGAATTTGTTCGCAATCGGAATTCCCGTTCGACTCTTCCTGGGCCTCGTCGCATCACTCATCTTCTTTCCCGACATGGCGCATATTCTGGCCAGAATCTTTCAACAGCAATCGGACGTGTTGCGAGACCTTGGATTCTAGACTCGTTGCGGTGGACAACCGCGATACCTGCCCACCAGGCCTGGCGAACCGGAAGATTTCATGGCGGAACAGTCTCTCCAGGAGCGTACCGAGGCGCCATCATCGCGTCGAAGAGATCAGGCACGGGAAAAGGGGCAGGTTGCGCAGAGTTCTGACCTAAGCCAAGCGTCGTTGCTCGTAGTCGGACTTGGCACGCTTTGGTTGATCTCCCCGACGCTGAGCGCGTCGCTTCGGAGGATCTTTCGGCATGAAATGCTACTTCCTGCGTTCGACGACTGGACAATTGGCGATACGATCATCCTTACACAGTCACTCGCGGGCCACATCCTCGGCCTCGCGTCGCCCCTGATCTTGACCGTCGCACTGTGCGCACTTCTCATCAGCGGACTTCAAGTAGGTTTTCGAATTAGCTTTGAACCGCTTGGGATTGACTGGTCTCGTCTTGATTGGTCAAAGGGGTGGAGTCGACTCTTTTCGCTTCGATCCTCAATGCGCGGGATCATGCTCGTACTTAAGCTTTCGATCGGCCTGGGCGCAGCCATCTGGTTTCTATACAGTCGCCAACGGGAGATCGCCGGTCTTGGACAGCAAGTCCTCGGCTCGAGCATTGCGGGGACGTGGGCGATGGGACTAACCGTCAGCCTCGTCCTGGCTGGCATGCTACTCGTAGTCGGAGCTTCCGACTATGTGTTTCAGTATTGGCAACACGAACAGGACCTGAGAATGTCACGGCAGGAGATTCGTGACGAACACAAGCAGGAGGAGGGCGACCCGCAGATCCGTTCGAAGATGAAGAGACAGCAGCGGGAACTGATCAAACTGCAAATGCTCCGCAAAGTCCCCGAGGCGACTGTTGTCTTGACGAATCCAACCCATATCGCCGTCGCCTTGCAGTACGATCGTCAGACAATGACTGCCCCGCGAGTCATCGCGAAGGGCACGGACGCATTCGCGAAGCGAATCACTCGAATCGCGAAGGAGAACGGTGTTCCGGTTCTCGAGCGCAAGCCCCTCGCCCGGGCGTTGTACGCATCGGTCGATGTGAATCAGGATATACCACCCAACCTTTACCGCGCGATCGCTGAGATTCTGGCTCACCTCTATCGCATCAAGTGATCCTCTGGGGACCGGGATAGTGGACCAGTCACCCGAGCCAGTGTGAGCCCTCGGCTTCACCGAGATTGCTTCCCCTGCTGCGACGTTTCCATCCTTTTCTACCGTGTTCTCGGCAAGAACACTCTTCCCGTGGGCGCCCCTCCGCGCCAAAACGTCACCTGTAAACCGGTCACATCCGTTCGTACCATCCGTGCGGCTCGTATCGGCGCATACGCAGGCGCAAAATCGCGATTGTCTCGACTTCGTTATCAAGAACGCAGAAGGATCTTCGATGCCTCCACGGTTGGTCTCCAGCGAGGAGACAATCTGCACATGGTAGGGCAGTACGATGTTAGACATTGACGGGATTCTGGAATCCACGAGGTTACCGACTCTTCCCTCCGTGGCAATCAAGTTGCTTGAATTGAGCAAGGATCCGGAATCGGCGATTGTCGATTATACGCGCGTCATTCGTTCCGACCCGGCGATCTCCGCGAAGATCGTCAAGGCGGCAAACTCTTCCTATTTTGGCCTTGCTTCGGAGGTGACAAGCCTCGAGGCGGCGGTCCCCCTGCTTGGTTCGACTGTCGTCACGTCTCTCGCGCTCAGCTTCTCTCTTATTTCTGAAACACATCCGGGCCAGCACTACCAGAAGTATTTCCAGGCATTTTGGTCACGGTCGCTGCTTCAAGCGGTCACTGCCGAATCGATCTCGACTCGATATCGGCTCGGAAATCCACCCCAATGCTTCCTCTGTGGATTGCTCTGCGACATCGGAGTTCTCGCTCACCTTTGTGTCGCGCCTGATGAGTATAGTCGCCTCTTAGATGCCGCGGAAAATGCGAATAGCTCAATCCTGGACCTTGAGCGTGCGGCATTTGGCTTCGACCATGTCGCGTTGGGTTGTCGCTTGATGGAGTCCTGGAGAATGCCTCAGATACTAGTGGAGGCTGCAAGGCAACACCATGCTGCGCCTGACACCATTGACAAATCGATATCCTCTGACCGAGTTCAGCTGATCCAGACTGTCCAGTTCGCCACGACGTCGGGAGAGTTTCTGTCACGCCAGGGCGACGCCGAAGTCCATGATCGCCTGCGCCGTCTAGGTTCCCTGCTAATGGGCCTCGGCGACGACGAGCTAACACCGATGCTCGACAGGATGCGTGACCTAACGGACGAGGCGGCGAAAATCATGTCGATCAACACAACACAACTTCCGCGTCCATCAGAGATCCTCGGCAACGCAAACGCACGCCTTGCTGAAATTGCCATCCGAGAGCACGCGGCAAGGTTCGAAGTGTCAGTGAAATCTGCAGCGTTAGAATTAGAGAATCGCCACCTCAGAGAGCGAAACCATGTGTTGAATCATCGCGCAGACGCCGATTCACTCACGGGGCTTCACAATCGCGGCGCATTTGACGAGGAGATCGTGGAGGCGTTGGCGGAGTGCCTGCAACAACAGGAGAACATCGGGGTCATCTTTTGCGATCTCGATCGTTTTAAGGGTTTAAACGATACATACGGTCATAAATTCGGCGACGAAGTGTTGCGCCGGACGTCACAGATACTGAAAGCCCAAGTGCGGGATACCGACTTCGTGGCACGATACGGTGGCGAAGAATTTGTCGTGATCACCAAGAAGTGCCCTCGGACGATTATTGAATCAATCGCCGAAAGAATCCGACAGCACATTCAGGACGAAGTCTTTACGATTGAAGGAAAACAGGTACACGCTACGGTGAGCGTGGGAGCATGCGTCGGCACATTTTGTCTGCTTTCCCCGACTGATCTGGGAGGTCTCGCAGACTTCCTTGTCCAGCAGGCAGATCAAGCGATGTACGATTGCAAACGAAACGGCCGAAATCAAACGCGAGTCGTCACAATCGACCATCAGCTGGTCCGTTCGTTCGAAAAAGCACTCTGCGGATCGAAGTCCGCTTCGTCCAACTCGCTTGAGCTCGACGCGTCATCGCATCCGCGTGCCTGAGATTCCCCTCATGAATTTCGCTTCCCTACCAACCGACCGCAGTTCACCGACGAAGAAGCCGGTCGGCTTTAGTCTCGAGGACCCGTCATGAAGATCCTGGACAAATTGTTGAGTGCGCCCCGATTGCGGCAAACCGTTGCCAGGATGATCGAAGACGCGAAACTTGCCGACGAGGAACGTCGACGAAACGGACGCTTCCCCTATTTCCAGCCGGTCATGATACAGCTGAAGGATAGTCCCGAACTGTATTCTGCCTTCACGAGAGATATTTCCTCGACGGGCATCGGCCTGTTGCACTGGATGCCTATCCAACCGCAGACGATTCGCATTATCGGAAAGCTGAGCAATGGCGAATCGGTCAGATTCTCAGTAAAGATCGCCTGGTGTATTGCATGCGGCGAGGGCTGGTATCTGAGCGGAGGAAGCTTCACAGATTTCGACGACTCGTGACGCCTCACCGCCCTCCACTCGTTGTTCTCCATTCTCCTTGCAACCGCCCAAAATAGAAGCGTCAGCTCGGATCCGACGACGCCGGCACCGGCAGCTCCTCCGGAGAAGGAACCATCTGGGGATCGCCTGCATCCAGATCTTGCGTTTCTGCGGCAACCGGCTGCTCGACGCCCGGATCGGGAGACACAGCCTCCGGAGAGACGCCTCCGGCAACCACGCTCACGCCCTGCGTCTGTTTGTCCTCACTTGTCGCACTTGAAGGCGATTGATATTCGTCTCGGCACAGCGCACAAATCGCGGTGGCAATTTGATGAGCGACGAACTTCCCAAAGTACTCTGGGGACTGCGTGATGAGCTCAGGGTCACTATACTCGTTGGCTGTAGTAACGTATTGCGCGTAATCCCGTACGAGCATCTGCACACGCTCGTCCCGCGCATCCCAGTTTCCATCGACTGAGAGAATGGTTGCGCCCTGCGAAGTCTCGACCACATTGACGTTGACTGCCATTCTCGGCGGCCAATAGGGATCGAAGTCATCGACTCTGATAAACATCACACCGTCCACTCGGTAATCAGCCTTGACCAACGCGAGCGAACGCTCGCTGTAGAGGCCTCGTTTGACCTCGGCCAGACACTGGCGCACTGACTCGACATCGGGACTTGCCGTGACCACCTCGAACTTCTTCACCGATCGAAGTTCAGCGGTCAGAAGATGATACCACCGAAGCGAAAATCCACCGTCGAACACCGTGGCCGAGACGGGCATCACCAGTATGCGCCGCGGACTTTCGAACAACGTGTTCGGAGAACGATAGGCCGTATACGGCGGATCGATGCACGTCGTCGGGCGCGAAATATGGCAGCCATTGAGCGTCGCCAATGCTAAGATCGCGAAGAACGCCGAGACTAACAGAGGTCCACCCACGAACTCACCCTTTCCGTACCTTCGCTCGCCATCATCAACGACTTCAACCTAGCGACGTATCGCCTCCGACCGCGCAGTTCCAACGCGATTCTGCGGGGCAACTAGGCTGACCACCGAGTCGTCGCCTTCCGCTGCCTGCTTTTCACATTCAGAAAGAATGTCCTGCAACTCCTTTTCGAAGCGACGCAATCTTTCGGAACGGACCTGCTCCCTCTCGCGCACTTGCGAACCCAACTCATCAAGATCCGCGTACCACTTCGCGAGTTCGACACGGACTTTTTGGAAATCCGTGAGGGCCTTCTCGAGCTCGGTGTTCGCGACATTGATCTCCTCAGACTGTCGGTCAATGGTTGCGGACGCTTGTTCGAGCTGCCTTTCAAGCACCGCGTTGGCCTCATTGAGTCGAGCCACTTCGTCCTGCAGCTCAAGCATCCGGTCAATTGCCGTCTTCGCCGGACTCCCGACGATTTCTTCCCCCGAGAAGACGGGCCCCTTCTCCAAGTAACCCTTTGGCTTTGCCAGTGTGACACACGGCACATGGCAGTTATTGTTGCCGCAAATGCATTCATTCGGCTTGCAGTTGCATCGATTCGCCTGCCAGCGATTCAATGAGTCGACCGCACATTGAAACAATGCGCATCCCGAAGAAGCTAACATCAACACGAGAACAGCTGATGCACGAAACGCAAGGCCTAACCTGTCCGACCAGGTTGTCACTCGTTTTCCTGCCATGAACTCGAACCCCGCACTGTCCTTGTGCCGTAACGCCCGATAACCAACTTAAGAAGCCTTATGGCCGTAGTCACAGACTAGCGAAATCGTACGGCCGCAGCCGCAGCGAATATTGATCCTCGTGACGACTCCTTGGTCGGTCACCACGTCTACCTCGGCGCCCGACGATTCTAAAACGAACGGCTCCTTCGGTTCAAAACCAACTGGTATCGAACGCTCTTCGGAACCGGACTCTTCAACAACGTTCTTCAAGATTCGCTGCGGAACCATGACTCAGACCTCCATGTCGATGCGTGTTCCGAGGGTAGAGTCCGCAGCGACTTGCCTTGCGTTGCTCTGCGAACGCTCCTCTTCTTCCCTGCCGCTTTCTTTCTCTTCGTCGTCCAAACTCCGTTGTCGAGCTTTCGAATCGCCACCTCGAAACGAGTAGCCAGCTGAGCTATCGATTCCGGCGATCTGCATTGAGTCTGTCATTAGTCTGTCCTCGCTCGCACAAATTCCTTGAGTCTGAATTCCGCTTTGGCCAAGACACGCGAAATGCGAGATTCCGAGAGTTTGAGAACGGTCCCTATTTCCTTAAGACGAAGGTCCTCCAAGTAATATAGCGAGATCACTACCCGTTCCTGTTCAGGGAGCATTTGAATGCACTCCGCCACCAACTGCTTTGCTTCTTTCAATTCGACGCACGCTTCCGGATCGTCCATCGATGCACGCGTCGTATGTGAACCGTGAATGATCTCGTCCCAGACACCGAGACGTGTCAATCGAATGGCGACGAGGCACTCTTCGACCTGAGACGCAGTAAGCGACGTAGCTTCACTGATCGCTTCCGGAGTTACCGGAGGCTCCAAGGTCTCACAGGCGCGACGTACTTCGGCGACTGCTTTGAGCATTTGTTGTGGCAAGGGGCAGTTTCGTCTCAACTCGTCGATTATCGCGCCGCGAATGCGTGGATATGCGAACGTCTTGAACGCGACTCCACGACTCGGCTCAAATTGTTGGGCCGCCTCGACCAACCCTAAAATACCAGCTGATTCAAGGTTCTCTGCATCAACACCGTTCGGAAGCGAAGCAATCATTTTCGACAACACATGGCGAACAAAATCGACATGCTGCACAATCAATTCGTCACGCATTAGTTCGCGCGAGACGCTTCGGTATGTTTGCGCAGCCGTACCCATGGTCGCCTCTACGGCAGGATCCTCGCTGGTCTTTTTGACGATTGCTTCAACAGGAGATGCACGCCATGGCTGATGACAGCAACCACCAGAAATGACAGCATCGCTCGCCTAAGTATCTCGAATGGATCAAGCTGCAGCACAATGCAGATCAGCGTGACAATTGACGCAGCTGACATCCCGCATACTCGACCCCATGGTAGATCTTTGCGCCGTCGCTTCATCTTTCATTTATCGTCTACTTGAGGGCGTTTGCTGTGCTCGGTTTGATTAAGCAACGGCAGTGGCCGTATAATCCGCAGTGCCGACACCTTTCACGAGATTATTCATCTCCTTTCGGAACACGTCATCCATTCGAACAAGATCGCGTATGTCAATCGTGATGTCCGCCGGAACCTCGCTGTAACTCGTCACGGTAAGATCGGGAATCGCACGTTCGAGTGTCTGTCGCAAAGGCCGCCGCAGCTCACCGTCCGTCAATAAAGTGATCTCACGACCCTCCATCTGGGCCTTCTCCCATTTCTGATTGACGCTTGCGACCAGGCGTTCCAGGACGTCATGGGGGAGCATTAATTGCCGTTCGCGCAGCTGTTCACGTAGTCGTGCCTCGAGCCGCGGTTCAAGGACCACGACGGCGATACGTCCCTGATCTTGTCGAAGTCGATCGAGGATATCTCTTCCGAGCTGAAGACGGACCCGATCTGCGATTTCTACAGGCGATTTCGTATGAGGCGCGACCTGAACAACGGTCTCGAGTATTCGCGTCAGGTTCGTCAGCGGAACGCGTTCTTGTAATAGAAGCAGTAGGACTTGGTGGAGTTCACCCATACGGATCACATCAGGCTTAAGCTCCTCGACGATTGTCGGCGAGCTCTCCTTGATCCGATCAAGAAGTCTCCGAAGGTCCTCTCGGCTTAGCAATTCGTGTGCGTACTTTCGCAATATCTCTCCAAGGTGGGTAATCAGAACGGTCGCCGGGTCGACGACCGTATAGCCCTTCATTTCAGCGCGTTGCTGCATGTGGCTGGGAATCCACAACGCGGGCAGGCCGAACGCAGGATCATCAGTTGACTCGCCTTCGAGTCCATCGGCCACTTCCCCCGGACTTATCGCCAGCACCTTACCCGGCCTAAGTTCGCCGCGTGCGACCTCGCGTCCAGAGATTAGGATCCGATAGGACTCAGCGCCCAGGCTCAAACTGTCGCGCATACGGATCGCGGGGACCCAAATGCCGTATTTGCGAGTGAGATCGTGTCGGAGGGTACCGATCCGGTCGGCCAGGCCTCGCCCCTGTTTGGCGTCGACCAATGGAATCAGCCGAACACCGATCTCGATACAGGCCCTATCGTTTTGAAGAAACTCCTCGAGATGCTCTTCTGTTCGCGCAGGCTGGACCTTGTCCGGCTGATTCTCGACCGGCGGTGATTCACGCCGTGATTCGCGTTTCAACCGTCGGGAGACGAATACCAACCCTGCGGAGAGTGCAAAGAAGGGAATTTTAGGCAACCCCGGCGTTAACGCGACGACGGCCAGGATCACCGCGCCCACAGTCAGTGCTCGGTCATTGGCCAACATCTGTCGGCCGATTTCGTTTCCAAGACTGAGTTTTGACGTCGCCTTCGTAACGAGGATACCCGCGGCGGTAGCGATGATCAAAGCTGGGATCTGCGATACCAGCCCATCACCAACCGTGAGAATTGAGTAGCGCGTGATCGCGTCAGTAATAGAGAGTCCGTTGGCCATTCCGAGGACCACTCCCCCGACAAGATTGATACCGGTGATAATCAATCCCGCAATCGCATCACCCCGAACGAACTTTCCGGCACCATCCATAGCTCCATAGAATTCTGACTCTTGTGATAACAAGTCCCGCCGCCGCTTCGCCTCACTCTCGTTGATCGATCCGGAGTTGAGTTCGCCGTCGATGGCCATTTGCTTTCCAGGCATTGCATCCAGTGTAAAGCGTGCAGCGACTTCCGAGACTCGCCCGGCACCTTTCGTGATAACGATAAATTGAATGATGATCAGAATCAGAAAAATTACTAACCCGACAACCAAGTTCCCCCCGACGACAAATCCACCAAATGTCGCAACGATTCGTCCCGCATCGCCATTAAGCAGGATCAGCCGTGTCGTGGCGACGTTCAGCGACAATCGATAGAGCGTCATCAGGAGGAGCAACGAAGGAAAGACTGATATCTCAAGCGGCTTCGTCACGTTTACGGTGATCAGGAGCAACAGAATCGTGAAGGCGAGATTCCCTGCGAGCAAGATATCCAGAAGCATCGAGGGAAGGGGAACCAGCAAGACAATTAGCACACCGAGCAGACCGAACGAAAGAATCGTCTCGCTACGCTGTGCGATCGACTGACTGGTTGTTGAAAGCGAGTTCCGGGCGCCTTCCATGGCAATCCTCTGCAGCTAATACGACTGATGTGTTTCGCTTTCTCACGAGCACTCTTCGAGACAAGTAACCGCGAACAGACTCATTGATCCTCGGGACCGAGCAATTCCGACACCTGAAACGCCTGTCGCGTTCCAATCCGTCCGGGCCACCCACGAACCACCTGCCGATTGCAGACCTCTGCCGTAAGGGGCTCATTGACTCGCTGATCGAGCACAATAACGTCTCCAGGCTGCAAGTTCAGGAGATCCGCGATATGTACGCGTGCATTGCCCAGCTTCACAACGAGACTCAGCGGTATCTGCGTTGCAGTCTGAGCGAGACTCTGCGAGGTCTCCGAAGACGATTGGCGACCCTCACTAACTCGGGTCATGAAGTTAAGCACGGCTGCTTGAGACAGACACCATAGGAGTTTGGCATCGCCAAAGTGACCATGAACATTGAACTCGAGAATTGCAATCGGCTCCTGCTCGGCAAACTCACGCAACATATCTTGCGTGCGTCTGGAGCCTGAGAACTCGCAGACCATAGGACGGATGCATGGCTGCCCGTCTGTAAGAGCTCGGCAGAGCTCTTGCAATGCAAGTTCCATCACCGAGAGCTCGACGTCAGTCAGTCGACGGACTTCGGGTGTTTCGGTTAGCTCTTCACCCATCGTGCTGGCCATCATACCGACGGCGAATCCGCGTGGAATCGCCACCCAACCAAGACTGTCTTTCGCTTCAAGTTGAACACTGGCAAGCACATGACTGTCACCCAGCCGCTGCATCAATTGCCCTCGCCGGGTCGTGTACAACGATTCCGGATGCCATTCAAGGATCAGGCCGAGCTGCGTTTCCCAACGATCTACGATCAGCGAGACCACGCCTGCTTGCCAGGATGCCAATTCACGCTCGACATCATCGGCAAGCTGACGAGGCTTTCGAAAATCATAGGCTTGTGGCGGCGCAGCCTTGGTCATTGCACACTGAACTCCAGGAAAAAGACGTCCTCAATCTGTGTCTTACCATCCGGGAAGAGCACCGCGTTGAATTCGTCCTGGATCTCACGACGAATTCGATTCTGACCGGCCGCACCTCGCACATCGTCCATGGACATGTCCGCGAGGTGTGCCAAAAGCCAACTTGTCAAGAACGCCTTATTGCTTTCAACCTGCTGTTTGATCACATCTTCTTCTTGAAGTCCGCTCGCGATCTTCAACGTGATCTTGAGTCGGAGATAGCGGTTCAACCGACCTTCGTTGAGGTTCACGACCACGTCACCAAATTCCAGAAATACCGACGTGATCGCCGTCTCTTCCAGGGCGTTTCGATCGCCCCCGAGTAAGGCGGGGAACGCGATTGGAATCCCAAATCCGATTCCGGCACATAGAACTCCGACAACCATTGGAACAATCAGCGCCCGCCCGACACCACCCTTTGTCTTTGCGGCAACCTCCGCTTCGTTAGCTGAATCGGTAGCCATATGACTCCCTCCGTATGTTTCGGTTTCTAGCGTTTCCTGAGGGACGATTCGTCTCGTTTCAGTTCCCGATAAGCCTCCATGATCTCGGCAACAAGGTCACTATTGCCAAGCGAATCCAAAATCTTTGAAGCATCACGATCTTCAATATTGTCAAGGATGCGCAAAGCGAAATTCATGTCGCCTTTGTTGGCAAATGCCTTGATCACTTCGGCGGCATCGACCTCGTTCATGCCTCCAAGCAACATCGCCATCTTGCTCAAGTTCGCCTTCTCAACCTCAGGCGGAACACTCTTTGCCTCCTGAAGACTTTCCTTCTCTTTGAGTACTTCCTCCTTAAGTGAGCCCAAGCGACTCTTCTCTTCCACGATTTGCTTCATGAGCTCCTGACCCTGCTCAAGCTTCGACTCGACCTGCTTTAGGATGCCTTCGATCTCCATCTTCCTTTGGTCCAGATCTTGCTGCGCGAGTCGCAGTTGTGATTCTTGACCTTCTATGGCTGCTTCCCGGCGTTTCAGCTGCTCGATCGCGTGTCGATACTGCCCCGCTGCCCGAACGATCTGCTCAGCGCTCATCGCGCCCGTTCGCACAGGTACTGCCATCGCCTGGACGGGAACGTCCGCTAACTCGCTTTCCGCGAGGTTCGTCTCGGAATCGGGGCCCTTAAGCGGCAAGCGGTTCGCAGAATCCAGTTCGCCGACTTCGTCGACAGTGGCTTTCTCTTCTTGCCACTGTACGAAGTACCACGAACCCGCAGTGCCCAAGGCGAACAGGAATACCGCAAACAGACTACTGAGGACGTTCTTAATCATCCGCTTGGCCCTTCGCTATCATCTCGCGCTGCTGACACCATTGTCCCATCACGACTTCGTCAAGTAGTCTCTGCTGTTCCTTTGCGACACTTTGTCGATACGCTGTCCATTGTCGTTGCCGAAGCGATTCCAGTGCCTCCACCTCAGAATTGAGACGCTTGAGCTCGCCAAGAATCGTATTCCGGTTCCGCTTGAGCAACTCGATGCGATCTTGGAGCCCCCTTAATTCACCTTGCAGCGACTGGGACGCTTCACACCATTGCCACGCCTGAAAAGGTTGGCCCGCATCCCGTGACAGGCTGATCTTTCCAAGTTCCACCAGCGACTCTTCCACATCGCGAAACTCCTTCCGTATTGTTCTGAGCTTCGCATCGGCTTGGGCAAGCTTCATCTCTGTCTGTCGCCGCTGCTGGTGCCGGATGGAGAAGAGCTTTTCCTGCTGGAATTGAAAACGTTTCATGCGTATCTCCTAGAACGGCCACGCGGCGGCGATCTGAGACAGAGCGTTGACTGTATCATCGAATGACGTGAACTCACCCACGTCCTGCCGCAACAGCGTGTTCACCGCAGGAACCAACTTGATTGCCCCGTCGACTTGCGAGGAGCTGCCGGATTCATAAGCACCGACGCGGATCAGATCTGCCACTTCCTCGTGAGTCGCCATCAAGGATTTTACTTTCGCCGCTGCCTGTTGGTGCGAAACTGGTGTCACATCTCGAAAAACACGACTGATACTGCGACCAACGTGCACAGCGGGGAAGTGACCCTTTTCCGCGAGGTGCCGATCTAACACAATGTGACCGTCGACGATCGACCTGACGGCGTCCGCGATGGGTTCGTCCATGTCATCACCATCGACGAGAACCGTCACAATTCCGGTAATCGTACCTTGTTTGTCGTTGCCAAGCTGCTCAAGCAGCCGTGACATCACTTGAAATACTGAAGGCGTGTAGCCCCGCGAACTCGGGGGTTCACCAAGTTGAAGACCAATCTCGCGTTGGGCGTAGGCAATTCGAGTCATGCTGTCGAGCATAAACAGCACGTTGGCTCCGTCCTTTCGAAACGCATCGGCGATCGCAACCGCCGTTTCGGCGGCCCGCACGCGCATCAACGGAGTCTGGTCGGCCGTGGAAACAATTGTCACGGACCGCTTGAGCCCCGTGTCTCCCAGGCAATCGTCCAGAAAGGGACGGACTTCGCGACCGCGCTCGCCGATCAAAGCGATTACGTTTACGTCGGATGTTGCGCCTTTCGCGATTTCTCCGAGTAGCGTGCTCTTTCCAACACCGCTTCCCGCGAAGAGCCCAACTCGCTGTCCTTGGCCGAGCGTCAAAAGCCCATCCAGCACGCGCTGTCCCGTCACGAGTGGCTGAGTGATTCGCTTCCTGGACAGCGCCGCCGGAGGAAGCAGCGAAGGAGTCACGGATCGAGAAGCTCGCACGGGCCCCTTGCCATCAAGCGGACGCGCCAGGCCGTCCAATACGCGCCCCAGCAGGCCGTTTCCGACCGGAACCGAACGCGGACGGTTCAGACCCACGACGACCGAGTCGACTCGCAAGCCCTCGGTATTCTCAAATGGCAGAATCTGAGCGATCCCGCGTTCGAAGCCGATGACCTCCGCGAGTTGCCGACGGGACGCGTCAAGCTTGATCTCGCACAGGTCACCAACTGCTGCTGGAAACGAAGCCGTCAAAATATTGTGGGCGCTACGCAGTTTCCCGACGGTCCGGAAAGCGTCGCACTCCTTGACTTGCCGCGTCAGCTGTGCGACGTTCAGTCTGAGCATTTTGAATCCCTTCTCGCAGGCAATCCCGCAATTCGTCGATTTGTTGTTCAAGCGTCGAGAGCAGGCCCCAATCACTTCCCTCCGCGAGGCATGTGCCCCGCTGCAAACTCGAATCTCCGATCAGGCGCACGCGATCCGGGAGAGTCCAATCCGCACTGGGATGAGCCATAATTCCCTGGAGTTGCTTCAGGTCGCTCGGATTGAGGCGGATCGTCAAGGTACACGTAGCGTCCAATCGATCGACCGCCTGTTGAACAAGTCGCTCAATCGGAAACTGATCGCGATCGAGTACTGCCTGGAGAACGTGCGAGGTCACCTCAAGGGCCAATTCCACAGACAGCTTCTGAAGATCCTCAATCGATGAGCGCCGACGCTGTTCAAGATCGGCAAGTTGGTCACGAAGTTCATTGAGCAGCGCGAACAACTCGACGGGATCACGAAGCGGCACGTCCCGATCCCGCTCTGCTCGCACTTCGCCCGCCGGCGTGGCGTGGGTCGCTTCTGCCTGGCCGCGTGCGTCTTGTAAATCTCCGCCACGTGACGGTTTTCGAGCACTGCATCCAAGCGACGAGCCTGACTCGCCTGCCGGCACGGCGCGAACTCCGATTAGAGGCTGTGTCAAGTGTATATGCTGAATCACGGTACTGCTCATGGAGATTCCATTTCGAGGTCGCCCGCTTCGTCAAGCCGTGCAATGATCTCGCAGATTGCCTGTCGAGCCGACTCCTGCTCGGCAGGCTTCACGTGACCTAGGAACTCGATTTCTTCAGCGAGTGTGGCGCGAGCCCTTTTTGAAAGATTGGTCATAATTTTTTCGAACACCTCGGCATCAACTCCTTTGAGGGCGAGCGCCAATGACTGAGAATCGATCTCGCCGAGGATCTTTTGCACCGATCGGTTTGCGACGTTCTTCAAATCCTCGAATGTGTAAAGCAGCTTCTTAATCTCCGCAACCATTTGCGCATCCTGCGTCTCGAGAGCTCGAAGCATTTCGGCTCGCTGGCTTTGATCCATCGCTCTAAGAAGTTCCGCCATCTTTTGGTTCGCCTCATCTGCCGGATCAATCACGGCGTTCGCGTCCAGCACGCATCCCTTGGCGACCGTCGTGCGCACGATTCGCTCAAGCATCACGGACGGAGTCCTCGGCGGACTTCGCATCGTCAGAAACACGGCTGGTCGGACATTTTCGGGAATCATCTGCAGCGCAAGCCCCGCTTGCTGCGAGGGTAAGCAGCTCAGGACGATTGCGATCGTCTTAGGCTTCTCCTCCTTCAACGCTCCGGCAATTTGAAACGGCTCCAATTGAAGCAGGTCCTTCAAGGCATCCCCAGTCGGTACGAATGGCTTCTTTTCCGGCTTCGTTTCTGCGACGCGCGGTGGCTTGGAGGCTTGGTTTGATTGTTCCTTCGCCTCCTTAGCGAGCTCCGCTTCGGCCGCTTCGTTTTGCATCGCGAATCGGAAGAAGCGGATAAACTCGTCCAGTACATCTTCCAGTTCCTCGTCGTCGAGGGGGTCTTCTTGAAACTGGTCCAGAAATTGCTGAACGCGTTGCGACGTACTTTCAGGCAACGAAGTCATCACGTGCTGCGCCACCTCGGGGCCCAGAGCGCACAAGAGTGCAGCAATTCGCTCTTCTCGTTCTGAAGTGGCCATTGCAAATCATCTAGAAGGCTGGGAGGCAATAAACTCGAGATCTGAAAATGCTATG
Source organism: uncultured Planctomycetales bacterium (assembly GCA_963826795.1). GTDB lineage: Bacteria > Planctomycetota > Planctomycetia > Pirellulales > Pirellulaceae > CAWGYT01. Next base: position 284,169 of record CAWGYT010000008.1, read on the forward strand.
CGGCTGCTCGCGTTGGTTTGGCTCGTTCTTCACCCGCGGTTGGCATCGCAATCGTCGATGGGCTGCTCAACCACGCGGACACGATCTTGGATACAATCTCAGGATTGTCTTTGGCCTGGCTGGTAAGTTCGGCGATTAGACTATTGCGTTCATCGTCAGTGCTTTCTCTGGTCGCCTTCAGAGCGGCAATCGGTTGCAGCTTTCGAATCAACAGCAGCCCCAACACCAAGGCGACGATCGCCGCCACACCAAGCGACGCGTTTCGAATTAGATTGTTGTAGAAATCCCAACGATTCAACGTATCGACGAGTGTCGTCACACCGGTTTCAATACCCACCAGTTCCGAATCAACGACCGTGATCGTGTCCCGCGTATCGCTGAAGCCGATCGCATTTTTGATGATTCCTTCTACCGTGGTAAGGTCGATTGTTCGCCCGGGCGACGTTGAGTTTGCTTGTGGATCGGGAAGGTCCACCAGCGCCGAGACCGTTAAACGCTTGACCTCGCCTCCGTATTCGCGGACGGTATCCTCGACGCGTCCATTCTCCCAGACGGTCTCGATTGTCTCCTCCTTCATTGATCGAGGAAGATCGGTTCGATTCTGCGCGACGCTTAAGTTGGACCCTGTGCCGGCCGGCCCCTGCGCGATTTCTTTTTGTCCTTTCTCTTCTTTGGTCGTGATATTCTCGCTCTTTTTCGCAGAAGTGTCCTTGTCGATTCTCATTTCAGTGCGAGTCGTTTCCGTAAAATCCAGCTCGGCAGCGATCCTGACGATCGCCCTTCCCGCCCCCAACATCTCGGCAAGCATTGACTCTGCCTTCGCGGCCAAATTGGCTTCAAATTGCTGCTTGAACTGGTACTGCCTTGCAAGGCCTCCATCGGCAAGTGAGGGGTTCGGATAGATCGTGCGACCTTCCGTATCAGTCACACTGACACTTTCCGGTGACAACCCCTCGATACTGCCAGCCACGAGTGTCGCGATGGTCGTCGCTTGTTCCGGTGACAGCACCTCGCCGCGACGAATTTCGAGCACCACACTGGCCTTGGGATCGCGACGATCTCGGGCAAACGGGTTGCTCTCCGGCATCGCGATGTGAACATCAGCGACAGTGATAGACTTCATGCGCGAGATACTCGCTTCCAAGGCTCTCTCTTTGGCGCCAATCACGAGTTCCTTCTTCATATCGGGGTCGACCCAGAGTGACGAGCCTATTGACTCCTCGTTTACGGGGAGATCCCCTAAGACTCCGAGATCCTTCACCGCGACGGTTGCATCACCGTACTTCGACTCGGGCACGGAAATGGTCGAAGCGGAAAAGCTCTTTGTGTACGGAATATTTGCAGCTTCAAGTTTCTCGACGACCTTTGCCGCCTCAGCCGGAGATAGTTCGGTTGCCAATGGCATATACTGAGGCTGTGACGCCCACCAACCCACGCCGACCACGGTCGCCACCGACAACACGGATGCGGCAACGAGCGCCGTGCGGTAGCCGACACTACTTCTTCTCCAAATCGCCTGCAATTGCTGCCGAAGACTCGTCAGGAAATCCATTTACTCGACACCCTCTTTCGGATTAGACCTGCATTCGCATGATCTCTTGGTATGCGTCGGTAAGCCGATTCCGCAGCTCGAGCGCCAGTCGGAACGACATGTCGGCCTTGACCACCGATAACACGACATCATGCACGTTGTCCGTCTCGCCCGTGATGAGCTGCTGAAGGGCTTGATCCGCTTGCACCTGGGGAGTATTCGCTTTCTCAAGTAATCCTTCGATCACATTCGAAAAGGACGCGTCGGGCTTCGTCTTCGGCGAAGCTCCCGCCGCCGACGTCGGAAGTCCCGTCGGCGCGATCGGAGTCGCCGAGAATGCTCCAATTGGTGGGAGGCCCATCGCGATTCTCGCCTAGGTTACGACCGGCGAAGCAGGGAAAGTGCCTGCTGCACCATGTCTCGGTACGACCGCAATACCTTCAAGTTGGCCTCATAACCACGGTTCGCCGTGATCAAATCCACCATTTCGTTCGCCAGGCTGACATTCGGCATGGTGACAAATCCTTCGTCGTCCGCATCCGGATGTCCCGGTTGATAGACACGTGGCAATTCGCTCGCGTCCGGTTGAACTCCAACTACCTCGACTCCCCGCATTCCACTACCAGTTGACCCGTCCAGCGCATCATCCAGGGCAGCAGAGAAAATGACTTCCCGTCGCCGATACGGCCCACCTTCCGGACTTCGAGTCGTGCTTGCGTTGGCAATGTTGTTTCCAATCACCTCCATCCGCAGACGTTCGGCGGACAAACCCGAGGCGTTGATGTCAGTCTGTGGCAGGATGCTTGGCATCGACAGATCTCCCTTAGTTCAGAGTCCGCTACGCATTTCCTAGGGCTGACCCGAGATAGCGCTGCGCAGCATGCCCAATTTCGTCGAAAGGATCTGAGCGTACGTTTCGTAAAGGAGCGAATTCTTGGTAAGCCGCCCCATCTCGATATCAATATCAACGTTGTTGCCATCACTGCGGGTTGTTAAACCCTCCGCCAATCGAACCTCGGGTACCACCTTACTTAAGTCGTTGCCGTTGGAAGACTTCAGCGCCTCGCTTAACGCTTCTTCGAAGACGACCTCTCGCTGTCGATAGCCAGGCGTGTTCACATTCGCGACGTTCTGCCCGATCACCTGATGGCGGACGGTGGTCGCGTCGAGGAGTTTACCGATCAGGTCGAGCTGTAAAGGATTAACGCTCATGCGGGATTTATCGGTTCGAGTAAATAGCAACTTTACGAGGTTGCCGACCGGACCCTCGCCTGAATCGGCTTACACGCAATAGCAAACGTAGTTTCCGAATTCCCTCGCGTCGACGCTAGCAGGTCGCGGTCTTCAGGGCCCCCGCTGCAGAGGAGCTGGAGCTCTTGGGACGACACGGCGGGCGGCGGCCGCGAGCTGAGATCGGGCCCCAAACGGCGGACGACTCGACGTTCACCTGCCAGTTCACGGCTGACGATGCGGCCCGGAGATTTGGCAAGCATTCGTGGGTCGCCCCGCGACACGGCCACCCTCGGCCGTCGCCTGGTCGAGCCAGGAGGCAAGACGGCTCAAGATCAAACGCGGGCGGTCCGTCGGCGGGACCAATCGTCTGTCTGTCACGGCCCGCCGTCCCACGACGATCAGACTTCGCTCGCGGACTCCTCGTCCGACGTTTCTGTGTTGTATCGTTCTTAGTGCTGTGTCACAGCACCGGCAAACCCAGCTCGCCGCGAGGTACTCGACCAACCTTGGCCTTCAACCGCCGAGGTGAAATATGCCGCGCGGCGGTGAAGTCTGACGTGTCGCTTCCGACACGATTCCCTCACCTAGTGAAGCAATCCATGAATTTCACGAATCGCGTGACGACCGTGCAGCGTCTGCAAGAGTTTTCGATTCCCTTGCTGGCCGGAGTCATTGTGGCGCTCGTTCTAGCGAACACGCAATACGAGCTCTACGAACGGTTAGTTCACACTCCGGTGTACGACGTTGGGACGATCTTCTCGTCGAGTCCAATCCGGGCCGGTCATGAGGCGGTCCATGAAAGTGGTTGGAGTCGATTCTTCACCATGCACTTCCTGGTCAATGACCTGTTCATGGTGTTCTTCTTCGGAATCGCTGCAAAGGAGATCACGGAGGCTTGTTTACCTGGTGGCGCGTTAAACCCGATCCGCAAGGCCGTCAATCCATTGTTCGGCACGCTCGGAGGGGTACTTGGTCCAGCGTCCCTCTACTTGTTGCTCGTCCACCTATTTGGTGAAGCTGAGTGGACGCGAGGCTGGGGGATTCCAACGGCGACCGATATTGCGCTCGCCTGGCTCGTTGCGAAATTCATCTTCGGCAAAGGTCACCCTGCGGTCAGTTTTCTGCTGCTTCTTGCAGTTGCCGATGACGGCATTGGGCTGGGAATAATCGCGGTCGCCTATCCCGACCCAGCTCATCCAACGATTTGGTCCAACGCGATGTGGATCATTCCCGGCATCCTCGTGGCCTTGGCACTTCGATTGTGGAACGTGAAATCATGGATTCCCTACGTGGCAGTTGGCGGATCATTGTGCTGGTGGGGCCTGTTCAGTGCCCACTTGCATCCTGCCCTGGCTCTGGTTTTCGTTGTTCCGTTTCTACCGGGCCCCAAACGTGATCTTGGGCTGTACGTCGACGACGCTTCGCCAAGCGGACATCATAGCCCGCTGGAACAGTTCGAGCACCAACTTAAGTTGGTCGTCGACTTCGGCCTGTTCTTTTTCGCATTCGCGAACGCAGGAGTCCCATTCTCCGGCGTTACAAGCTTGACCTTGATCGTTCTACTCTCCCTTGTGATCGGCAAGACGATCGGGATCTTCAGCTTCTCGCTGCTCGCGGAAAAACTTGGCTTTCCGCTTCCCAATGGCATGAATCGCGGCCACCTCCTGGTTGCTGGCTCGATCGCCGGCATTGGATTGACCGTCGCGTTGTTCGTATCCGGGCAGGCCTTCGCGGACACAAATCTTCAGGCGGCCGCGAAAATGGGGGCCTTATTCTCCATCGCCGCTTCGATTTTCGCCCCGATCCTGGATTGGACACTTGGCGCAATCCCATCGTTTGCGACAACCATGTCACCCATCCTATGGCGACTGCGTCGGTCACTGCAGCGTGCGAGCTCAGCAAAACGCACATTTTGCTCGACGAGGGCAAGACCTGTCGACAGTTCCTGTTTGAAATCGCTCACCGGCACTCGACGCGAAGGCCACCGCACTCCCTTGCCTCGGCTTGGTCACGAGCCCTGCGTTGCGTGTGGGAATCTCGCGCAAACATCGCTTGGCCGACGTCGCAGAAGACACGCCCGCGCAAGCGCCAGGTCGCTACAGTTAGGTCGCTACTGTCAGGTCGCGTTCGTGAGAGTCGTAGAATTGTCGGCGGATTACGCACGACGCGGAACCGCGCGGCTGCCGATCGCGGACCTTAGCGCTGCCCCATTACCGAATAATATTCGTCAGTTCTTCGAGCATTTGATCGCTAATCGTAATCGTACGGGCGTTGGCAGCGAAACCGCGTTGAGCAACAATCAGGCGCGTGAATTCAAGGGCAATATCCACGTTGGAGGACTCCAGGGTCCCACCTCGAATCGTCCCCCGGCTACCGGATCCCGCCTGCCCAATTTCCGGCTCACCCGAATTCAGTGTGCGTTCGAACATGCTGTTCCCGATGGCAAGCAAGCCCTTTTCGTTTGTAAACCCGGCCACCGCCATCTGAGCGAGTTCAAAGATGGTTCCGTTCGAAGAAATCGCCATGATGCGCCCGTCAGCCTCAACGTTCACGGCTGTCAGAACCCCAGGTTCAGTACCATTCTGCGTGAGCTTCATCGATGACTTCGACTCAAAATGATTAAAACCTTCTTTCGTGCTCCCACCTCCAAATGAGAGGGAGATATTCTGAGGGGCGTCGATTCCGCGAAACTGAAATGACAATACCGATGACGATGTGGAAGCGAACGTACCGTCGTCGTTAAAGCGGATCTCCGAGATTTCGTCCGTCAACACAGTCCCGTCCGCCAGCGACATCGAGGCATTCATTCTCCAAGTGTCGTTGTCGGTTTTCGTGAAGTTCAGACTAACCTCGTGGGCGCCTCCACGACTGTCGTAGACAGTGATCGGAACAGGAACGCTATCTGCCCATTGGCCAGGGATTAGGACTTTGACCTCTTGAAGACTGTAATCGTACTGTCCATCATCGTCGATCTTCATTTTGAAGGTGGAAGGACCGACGGTGTCGGCCGTCATGACCAGGCGACCACCTTCGAACGTGGTCGACACGCCAGCATACGCACCGTCAAGAAACGCCACCAGGTCGCCAAGCGTGGTTGTATCATCCACCGCGAAGGTGGCGTTGATATCTGTTCCGTCGACGTCTGTACCAGTGATTGTGATACCGTCACCCAAAGCATAGGGAACAGTCACGCCGAGCAATTCATTCAACAGCGTTGACTCCTGAGCAACTTCATCGGCCAAGGTCTTGAAGGGAGAATTGGACGTGCTTATGGTGGGAATGGGTTCTGACAATTCCGCGCTCAAGTTTCCTGATAGCGTGACTTCACTTGTAGCGACTCCCGCCACGGCCGCGCCGAGCGGGACCCGGATGATCTCTTCGCCCGGAATCTGAAATGCCGGATTGACGCCATCCGGTTCCCCAATACCGGGCAGCCTCTTAACGCGATAACCGCCCGGAGCTACCAGCACTCCTTCGTTGTCCAAGAGAAACATACCGGATCGAGTGTAGAGGTCCTTCGTTCCGTCGTCGACCACGAAAAACCCACCGCCCTCAAGAGCCAGATCAAACTGCTCGCCGGTATTTTCCAGACTACCTTGGGCGAACTTTCGATCCAACTGAGCGATCTTGGCACCCAGTCCGATTTGATTCGGATTCGTTCCTCCCTGGTTTTCTTCATTCGCACTGGTCGCTGGCTGGATGGTCTCGTAGAGTAAGTCGGAAAACACAGCGCGCTGCGACTTGTACCCCGTCGTGTTGACATTCGCAATGTTATTCCCGACGACCTCCAACAGTCGTTGATGTGCAAGCAGCCCAGAGACTCCGGTGAGAAGCGCGTTGGCCATAATTCGAATCCTTCCTTCATGAAACGTTGAGCCAGTTGTGACTGACCCCAAGACTCGTAACTGCAGGGTACTCGAGGGCGGCACGACCGTCGCTCCCGACGGCGCCAATCAACTGATCCGAGAATCGAAGTCGCCTGGAATGCTGCGTGGTTCCGCTCGGGTTTATTCGGCAGCGTTGGTTTTTCGTCTCGACTCTTCCACATCAATTTTCTACGCCGTGGCGGCTCGCGGGATGATCCTACTGCGAATTGTCTGGCTGGGACGTACCATCTGGCGTCAATACGCCGCCATCACTGCTCGCTGCAGCTCCGTCGCGCGACGATAGTTCGTCAAATTATCAATTGTCAGCGAGCACCTTGGTGATTTTATCCCACGTGACAGCCACGCTACCGATCTGAAATTCGATCCGTGGACCGTTCACTGCAACCGATTCAACGCGTCCCTCCCGTAGCTCAACTTCTCCATCCGAGTTTTGATGTTGGTACACCACGCTATTTCCAACGAGTGTTGCCGCCTGCGTCAGCTGTTGAAACCGCAGCGTATCTTCTTGGATCGTGACTTGCTTTTCGATAGTGGAATTTAGGTCCTCGATTCCCTCCAATGTAGAGAATTGAGCTAGTTGCGAGAGAAAATCCTCCTGCTTCATTGGTTCCAGTGGATCCTGGTTCTGAAGTTGGGTCACGAGGAGCTGGAGAAACTGGTCCTTCGTTTCAGCTGCCGTCGCAGTACTGACTTGCATTCTGAAAACTCCTTTAGGAAGCCTTGCGAGGCACAACGCGTCGGTTTCGAAATAACTCTATTCACACACCATCAGTCAAATTGAGCTTCGCCAACGCCTGCGGAACGCCACCAAGTCGCTGCGTAAGTCGACTAGCGTTCCCCTCCCGCATCGCATGAATCGCGCAACTGTTCCTCCGCCTTCATTAGGACTTACTTCTGGCGACGATATGAATCATCCCTTGCGTGAGTTCTATTAAGCTCCGCGATTTCCAACGTACCGTACACGCATCTCGGCGTTCAGCGGCAAGAGCCCTACAGTCGAATGTCGATCCTCCCCGATCGAAAGCTGGACGGCAACGAAGAAGTTGTGTCGACCGATCCGTGTCGAATTACCGGACCGGCACGACGTACACGAGGTGTCCGCAAACCTGGAGTTTTAGCGCCCCCAGAAGACCCCCCATGCGTTGAGTGGCCAAAGCTGAATCCAACTTGAAAGGCGAGTACGTTCACTCCTGCGGCTTCAAGATTTTGTCGCAGCAGATCGATTTGTCTCTCGATTAGATTTGCAGTTGGCTCGGAACTTGCTTCAATTCGCGCGACAACACCTCGGTGAATTTCCGTGAGCTCGACGGTCACCTTACCGAGCTCTGGCGGATCGAGCTGAACTTCGATTCGGCGCGCTGGCTGTGCCGTTCGGTCAGTAGCGAGGCGAATCGCGTCGCCGAGTTGATTTGCAAGACTGGGTGACAAATCGGCTTGTGGCGTCGCACGGTGAAGATTTCTGCTCAGACTGTGAACATCTGACGCTGCTGCCTCAAGAAAGTCAGGCGATTCCATGTCACGGAGCTCGGACTCTCCCTTGGTCTCGAGCCAGTTCTCAACATCAAGGCTTTCGGTTTTTAGTAGACCATCGAGTTCATCTTCCGTACCAGGAAACAAATCGCTCGACGATTGTTTCACTCCTTTCGTCAACTCTGTCGTTGGAAAGAGCGAGGCGTCGGACACTTCGAGACGCAACTTTTCGGGTGCTCCGCCCGCTGAGGTTTTTGGCGATGTTTGAAAAGCCCCTGAATGCTCTACGGCTGCTCCCGTAGGAATTCCGTCAATCGATCCTCCGACAAGAACCATTTCCGATCGTAAAACCAGTGGTTCAGATGAAGACGGAGTGAAGCCCGATCCCGAATCGGCGACATCGCCTCCGCTCGGCCGCTCTCCAAAATACTCACGGGCCAAGGACGGCGTACGTGACCCACCGAGGTCCTCCGGCACGCTCAGTCCAGAGGGCGCGACTTGATCGACGTCTCCGGTTGATCTGGGGCTATTACCTTCGAGGCGAAACTGCGTTGCGACAGCGATGCTGGGCGATAGAACCGCCGAGTCGACTTCACCAGAACTCGACACAGGATGAAGCGTATGCGTATGGTCTGGCATGCCTGTACTGGCCAAGGCCGGCGCAACGTATGAGCGACTGCCAAACGACCCAAAATCAACACCATTCCTCATCGATTGATTCGAACTCAACGCAACCTTGGACACGATTTCGCCCAGATGATTTGCTGGTGAACCGGCCAACCGAAGCCCTTCATGTGTCTGTTTGGGCGCGGACCCAACATTGGGGATCGTCATGGCGCCGAGAATCAGCGAGAACTCGCCTGATTGCTCTGTCACGTCGCCTTCGGGCTGCTGTGTTTCTTCCAGATTCATACCAACCTCTGTCGGCAGCACCAAAGACAGGCTGTCACGTTGTGCTCCTTGGTCCGGACGTACAAGTGACGCATCCGACTTCACGAAAGACATTTCATAGAACGCCTTGTAACTTGAGTTCACCTGAACGCGCCGCCGCACAATCCGACGCCGCCGCTGAATCGGCACATCACGCCGACAGAAGCCGGCGACCGCTTCCATCGAAAGCGGGCACAAGCAGCAAAAAACGGACCAGATTCCGCACGCCGCGTCAAAAGTTCGATTCACATGCCGATTTACGGACTGCTTGCACTGACGCTGTCGCCAACGCTGAGCGGAAGATTCTTCGCAGGGTTTCGGAAAAGGCAGCAGCCTCGCGATAGGTCTTGTGTCGGCTCAAATCGACGAACCGGGCTCGCGAGATGGCGGGAGCTCGCACGGCCCAAGATGAAATCGCAATCGCCTCAGCGAGGTGCGAATCGGCTTTGGGGTGAGCGAGCAAGCGATGATCCGGCGCGGACGTCCGCGTCAGCGTGATCGGAGCTCGCCCTTGAGCCGTGGTAAACTCGCGAAACGTGCTCTACTTCCGTCCCAGACAGAGATTGAATGTCGTTACTGGACTAAGTCAGGATCCAGTTTGAGTCGATTATGGAGTGTCCGGCTCGTCACGCCAAGATGCCTTGCCGCCGCAGTCCGATTTCCGTGAAATCGTTTCAAGGCGTGTTGAATCAGGTGTCGCTCGGCTTCTCGTAGGGTCTTCTCAAAAAGGTCGGGTGGCACGGCGGATTCCCCAGACTCGGCAAGAAATCCCAGATCAACCACCCCGACGGATGTACTCCTGGAAAGGATGCATACACGCCGAACGACGTTTTTCAACTGACGAACATTTCCAGGCCACGCATAGCCACACATGACGTCCATTGCCGCGGGGTGGACCTGCGAGACCCTACCTCGCCCCTCGTGTTGGAATCGCGACATAAAGTAACGCACCAAGAGCGGAATATCCTGGGCGCGTTCGCGCAAAGGCGGTACACGAACTTGGAGCACGTTGAGCCGATAGTAGAGGTCCTCCCGAAATCGGCCTTTGGAGACCTCCTCCTCGAGACTACGGTTCGAGGTAGCAACGATTCTGGCCCGCATTGGTAGCGAATCGTTGCTTCCAACGCGTTGAAACTCCTCTTCCTCCAAGACGCGCAGCAGCTTGGCCTGGAGCGTCGGCGGAATTTCACTGATTTCGTCCAAGAGAAGTGTTCCCTGGCCCGCCCACTCGAACCTTCCGATTCGGCTGTCGAAAGCCCCGGTGAAGGCACCGCGTTCGTGTCCAAACAGTTCGCTCTCGATTAATGTCTCCGAAAGGGCAGCGCAGTTAACGCGCACGTATCGTTGTCCACAGCGGTTACTCTCGCTGTGGATCATTCTCGATATCACTTCCTTTCCGGTTCCGCTTTCGCCTGTAATCAACACCGGCGCATCGCTCGCCGAAAACCATTCCACTTGGTCGGCAATGGAGCGAACTGCTTCGGACTCGCCAATAAGCTCATCCTGATCGACAGACGCAGTTTCTCCGATCACATTCGTGTTGGTCAGTGTCAGTGTACGAGGCATTAGGTTCTCGACGTGGGATCGGAAAGAACTCTTTTTCGCTGCGAGTCCCATTGCGATTCTCTCCTAGCGTCTAAGACTGGACCCGAGCAGCTTGGTATGCACTGGCCATCTTCCGTCGTCGCGCTTCAGCGCTGAGCTGCGGAGTCAACCGCTCCTTCGCTTCAAGAGCTTCCGACTCGGCGCGCTCAAAGAACGCCATCAGCGCGAGAATCATCTCCTCGATTCCCCGCATCACTTCGGCAAGGCGTCCGGTAGCCTTGCCTCCTGATGCCCTCCAGCTTTCCCGCAATGGTCCAGACTGTTCGTCCATACGAGCGATGGTAGCCATCACCTGGCCCATCCGGTGAAGCGATTCTTCAGCCATTCCCCCGGCGAAGACTTCGGGGGACACCCCTTTCGAGAATTCGAGCAAGTCGGAATATAGTTCAAACTGCCGTTCGTATGCCGCGAGTAAAGCTTGTTCAACCTCACCGAGTGCTTGCTGTCTCATCTTCCGGTTCCCTTAACTGATCTAGCGAAACGTTCCACCGTTCTAGACGCCTCTGTAGCTCGGCGCTCGTCTCGTTCGTTTCCAGCCACCAGCGGGCGCTACGAGTGATCCACGAGTCCTTCTTTTGGCCAATTATGATTCGCAACATTCTCTCGGATTCAGCTCGATTCCCAAGCTGCCGAAAGCAATTCGCGATTTGGTATTGGACCCAAAGAGAATCGAACGAATCGCCCTTATCACGTACCATCTTCTGGTAAATCTCAAGGGCGAGTTCATGCTCGCCCGTCGCATAGAGATTATTTGCCAGGCCGAGGCGGTCTACAGGCCCATCGACAACGGCATAGGCCTGCACAATCGAATCGAGGGTACTTCGCTGCGCGGCAGTTAACCTGCCAGACGGAGTGGCGTCTGCGGGTTGCTCTGAAAATGAACTGGATTCGTTGTTCGGCGGACTAGCTTCGCGGCGACTTTCTAATTCATCCTTCGGAGGCAACTCGGAATCGAGATTCGATTCCATCTCAGACATTGACTCGGATCCCAACTCTGGCGGAACGGGGACAGCCTCCGGTTCGAGGCCCTGGCCCCGCGCCGGCCGACACGCCTCCCCATTTTGAATCAAGCGTTGGAGCCGACCCAGTTGGCTCTTGATTCGATCCTCCCATGCCGCCTCCTCATTCTGTTGGCGAGCAAGCTCGCTTTGCAAGTCGGAAAGGCCCACAGTCGGATCGGATCCATTGATCGAAGGCACTGCAACGCTCGCTTTGCCCACTCTCAAATCGCGAAAACTTTCTTCACGGACCTGCCTCAGTAGTTTGACTGAGTCCAGAACTTGGCTTGACTCGGGCCGTGCCGAAACCACCGGCGCGAGCGTCACGTCGGAGCTTTGCAGTCCAAGGCTCGCGCGACCCCCTTGTTGACTTTCCAGTCCGAACGGATCTGCCGACTTATCTTGGCCTCGAACAATACGGACGCCCAGGGCAAAGACCAGCAGCACAAGCACCAATCTTGCCTGAAAGGACGGTTCGGTCTGCGATATGAGCAGGTGATTCACGGACCTCCCTCTCCAAGTTCAAATCCGGTGGCTGGCACCATCCCCGCGAAGCATAACGCCGCGTTGTGATAGTCTCTGATTTGTTCGTAGACTCGCCCCATGAGTCGAAGTGTTGCCTTTTTCTCTTCCATCGTGAGTTCGGTTGTAATTAGTTCATAGCAGTACGCCAGACATTCTTCATACCTCTTGGTCGCCAAAGCCATCTCGGCGTGCCCCAGCATTCCGGCACGCGACCACGACGACTGACTCTCGGTCGCCAAACGTTGATACCAATCATCAGATTCCTGGAAGCGACCGGCTTCTGCCAACCGAGTCGCAAGTCGATACATCATCTCGTCACGAAGCGTGTGACTTGACGTGGATTCGATTCCCTTCTGGAGTACCATCTCTTGTTGTTCGGGCAAGCCCAGCTCTTCGTAGGCGTCCGCGACAACGACGAATCCGATCGATCCGAAGAAACGTCCCGGATCTACGGCGGCCAAGGAAGTGGTCAGCTCACGTCCCCGTCGTAGGCGCTCGCTGTCACTTCGCGTGGCAAGATAACGTGCGAGCGCACTAACGAACGACGCGTTTGTTCTCGACGGCTCGCTCACAAGCGACGCCCGATTTTCGACGAGCGTTTGGTTGGCGGCTTGCGGATTGCCGTCCAACAGATAGGCGGATGCCAGAGTCACACTTCCAACGGCCAGCACCGATTGGTCCCGCGAAAGCGTGAGTCCGCGTGCGAGATAGCGAGTCGCGTCATCGATCTCATGATTCTCGAGACAAAGTCGCCCCAGGTACACATAGGCAACGGCCTCGATCGGACGCCCCCTCGATTGGTCGACAACGCGAAACAGCGACTCTCGCGCCTTCTGTCGTTGATTTAGCTGGAGCAGAGCCTTTGACTCATTGAACCGTACGGACGCAAGGGAATCTGCTCGCCCCATTCTCCGTTCCACTTCGCGATATGCGCTGATCGCATCGCCGTACTCTTGCTTCCAAAAACTTAAGTTCCCCAGACACACGGACGTTGCGATGGCTTGCGGGGCGTCAGGGAACACAGCAAGCGCGCTCCGGCAAAGCCGAACCGCCTGTTCGGTCCGCTGAGCACTGAGTTGTTCCCGATCGACCTCTCCCGAGAATCGGATCTCAATTTCTTCCGACTCAGTCAACCAACAAAATCCAGAGCTCTCCAAGACTGCATCAAACACGGTTGCGAGGTTCATATCTTTGACATTCAGCGTGATCGCCTGCATCGTCAGGGCCTGCCGAATCCGGTTCGCAATGCGATACTTGATGCCGGTTTTCCGCGTCAATTCTTCCAAGAGCTCATGGATCGAAATCGAGCTGCCAATTATCGCGACGTTGATGTCGCGCGGATGCGAACTGTATTGGTTAAGAATCTTGATTTCCAGCGTTCGATTGGCATCCGCTTTGATGTCGGCCTCCGGTCGATCGACGACGGGAACGTCCAGCAAGGAAAGCAAGGCCTGTTCAACACGAGGCGTTGCTGAGTCAGAGAGAATTACATCATCGCTGAGTACGTCGTCGCGTGTCGGTTGGATCGCTTCGGTTGAGAGCTGAGCACACTCATGGAGCGAATATGACACGATCGACGGCCGATCACTGGAAACCAACAACAACGAATAAAGGATTGATCGCGCCGAATCAAAACGCCTTTGAGCGCGATACACTCTTGCCTGCCCGAGGCGAGCCGCGTCTACGAGCCGCGTTGAAGTTTCGTGCTCGACGACCGATTGATACTCATTCGCCGCTTGAGGAATTTGCCCGAGTTGCTCGAGACAGAGGCCGCGCCGATATCGAATCTCCGCTCCACCACCAGACTCGCTTGTCCGAAGCAACTCATCGTAAACCTGAAGTGCCCCAGCATAATTCCCGTTCTTGAACATCGCGTCACCGTCGTCTCGTGCCACGGTCGCGTTCGGTTCAACGTTCAGTATCACACTCACCGAACTGGCTGCCTCTGCGCTTGCCTTCGATTCGACAGGGCTGCCAGGCAAGGACGCCGCAGCCTGCTCTTCCCTGGGTAGTCGAACCCAGATGGCGACAGCACAGATAGCAATACCAGCTGAAATATGAAAGACCGTCCATACAACGATTCGAAAGAGTCGAGATACCCGACTCGGTGACGGCGAACCAATCGGCGCTTCCTGCAGCACTTCCATGACGTGAGGTGCTTCCATCGTGTATGCGAATCGCGGCAAAGTCAGCCTGATCGACAAAATCGTCTCAAAGCGCCCTTTTGATCGTCTAGAATGCGCGGTCGACTTAAGGCTCGTTTTCCATTCTGAAGGAAACCAACGCAAGTCGTTGACAGAGACGTCGATAAGGAACGTGTCGAGCTACTGAAAGGAAACGCACGATGCACATTCGAAAATTGCCAAGCAACGAAGGACAAGGCAGCGAAGCCTATCTGGCAAGGCAGAGTTCGGGCACGGTTGGCGATAATCGCGAGACGAAGGATTCTCGAGGCGCAGGCGCCGCTCAGCAGCCCGGTTCACATTCGGTCAACCTTAATTTCACGGCTGGCTGAGCAGCTCAACGACCTGCCAGAAATACGTGAAAATCGGGTTATCGAGGCAGGAGCGCGTTTAACGTCAGGATACTACCTAACTCAAGAAGCAGCGGAGGCGACGGCCGATAGACTCTTGAGATGACCTTCCACTTGTCGCAACGTTCAGCGGAACCCAACCGAGCGGTAGGAGATGACGTTCTCGGTGGCAAAGGATGGCCATGGTCGGGACCGTTCCAATTTCCACTGAGGAGAAAGCCAAATGCCCCTTACGATCACGAATAATGTTTCCGCACTAACGGCCCAGCACAATGTAGGGCGGTCAAACAAAGCCCTCAAGACGTCTTTGGAGCGACTGTCTTCAGGGCTCAAGATCAATCGTGGAGCGGACGGCCCCGCTGCACTCGTCATCTCGGAGAAACAGCGACTTCAGATCGCTGGACTTCGGACGGCCATCGACAACACGGAAAAGGCCGTTTCTCTCGTTCAAACAGCAGAGGGTGCTCTGAACGAGATCAACAGCCTTCTGACCAAAGTGCGAAGTCTGGCCATCGACTCTGCCAACGCAGGCGTCAACGACGACGATTCCTTTCAAGCGAACCAAGCAGAAATCCGGAATGCGTTCGACACGATTGACCGCATCGCGAACAATACGCAATTCGGAACCAAGAAACTGCTGGACGGCTCGTCGGGAATGTCTGGTACGCCCAGCGATCCCAACGCAATGACCTTCTTACGAGCGACGGACGACACGATCGAAGGTAGTTATGTTGTCACGGTCCAGACGGCTGGTACGCGAGCGAGCATTTCCGCCGCATCGCAAACAACGGCCTTGGCAGATGATGAAATCCTATCGATCAACGGCGTGAACGTTGAGCTGTTCACAGGAATGACACAAACCGAAGTCATCGATCGGATTAATGAGTATACAAGTCAGACGGGCGTTGTCGCGACCCAATTGGGTTCAGGCGAGACGCAGCTCTATTCTCAGGTCTTTGGAGTCCAGGGGGAAGTGACGGTCATTTCGAATCGCGCCGCGGCAGGGGACACATCGGGGTTTGCCAATACCTCAACTACCGCGCAGGGAATTGACGTGGAAGTCACCGTGGCCGGTACAACCTTCACTGGCCAAGGGCAAGTCGTTACGATTAATTCGGGCTCGGCCAAGGGGTTAAGCCTCGAGATTGCAATCGACAACGCCGATCCAACTTCGACAGTCGCAGCGACGACCGCCGCGACGGTGACTGTTACGGACAATTCACTCGTATTTCAGATCGGTGCCAACAAAGACCAGACCGCGGAAATCGCAATCAACCGCGCGACTTCGGCTTCGCTGGGAATTGGTGTCACCGGGAATATTTTCGCGAATCTCAGCGAGGTTGACATCACAAGCGCCTCGAAGGCCCAAGATGCGCTTGAGATCATCGATGCCGCCGTGAATGACATCACCAATTTGCGAGGCGGCCTCGGAGCTTTCCAGCAAAACACGCTGGAGTCCACCGCCAACAACCTACGTGCGGCGCTCGAAAACACGATCAATGCGGAGTCGGTGATCCGCGATACGGACTTCGCTCAAGAAATTGCCGAATTCACCAAGCAACAGGTGCTGATGCAGGCAGGTACTTCGGTCTTGGGCAACGCGAATCAGATTCCACAGTTGGTACTTTCGCTCCTCGGCTAAGTATCCCAGCGATTGACTCGCGACACCCTGGCGTGAGTCGGCGACGATGTATCGCGAACTCCAACCGGCTTTTCCGATTCGCTAAGCTTAACTGCCCCAAGTCAAGCGGATTAATGACCGGAGTTCGCGTCGTGTGTTGCCGTCTCACGCTTTTTCGTTTTTCACATTAACGTGCAAATCATCGCTCTGGGCGGCAACTCATGCTGAACATTGACGGTCTCGCATCCGGCCTTGACACAACGTCCATCATCGAAGGCCTGCTCTCGATCCAGCAAACCCAGATCGATCGATTCAATGCGCAAAAGCAAAAAGTCGTCGAGCAAAAGACCGCTTTTCGAAGCATTGAGGCGCGACTGCTAACGCTGAAATCAACCCTCAGCGAGCTGACTCGCCCCGGAGGCAACGCCTTCCTTCGCAAGCAACTCGTAAGCAGCGATCCCGCCCGTATCGAGGCGTCGGTTTCGAACGAGGCAGGTGAGGGCATCTACTCAGTACGCGTCGATCAACTCGCCCGAAACCATCAGGTCGCGTCACAGGTCTACAACTCAGCGGACGAGGCGATTGCCACGGGCACGTTAGCGATCGGCGTCGGAGGTCGGCAAGCGACCGAAATCGTCGTCTCCCAATCGAACGCGTCGCTTGAGGGAATCGCTACGTCGATCAATTCAACTGTCGAAGGAGTGACGGCGACCGTGATTAGACAAGGCGGCGGCCATCGCCTCCTGCTTGCGGCTGACGAGACCGGGGTATCCAACCAAATTACATTCTCGTTCGCCCCCGACGAAGCGACGCCGGCGAACCCGATCATTGCGATCGATCTTGACAATCCTGTGCAGGCTGCCGAAAACGCGACAATCCAGCTTGGGACCGGCAGCGGCGCAGCTTTCATTCGAGAGCGAGACGAATCAGGTCGACGATCTTTTTCCTGGCATTACGATGAATCTGCTCCGGGCAACGGAGGGCGATGAAGTCACGTTGACGGTCAGCCGCGACGTGCAAGCTGCCCGCGAGGCGATTACCGCCTTCGTGGACACGTACAATGAAACGATGGAATACATCAGTGAGCAGAATAAGTTCGATGCGGAGAGCGGTGAGGCGAGTCTACTGTTCGGAAATCGTGCGCTTTTGGCCGTCCGCGATCGATTGTCACAAACCGTTTCGCGAGCAATTGCGCTGCCCGCCGAGGCGATCGCCGAAGGGGAAGCCCAGCCATCGAGTCGGCTTAATCGACTGGCGGCCCTTGGCATTCGACTAGGGGCGTCCGGCAAGCTCGAGGTCCGCTCATCTCAACTTGACCAGGTCCTGAATGGAAAACTCAACGAGACGAGTGTCAAGGCCGAGGATCTCGCAACACTGTTTGGCTATTCAGGTAATTCGGGCTCCGAGTTCATACAGTTCGTAGCGGCGACGGAAGATACGCGGCCGACGGGTGTTGTGACGAACCGGAGCGGCGAGATTGAGAATTACGAAGTGATCATTACCAATGCCGCGAGACAGGCGGAAGCTACGGCAACCAACGCCGTAGCCGAAACAACAATCATCGACGCGAGCAACAACCAACTGGACATTAGCATCGACGGGACACAATCAAGTGAAATCTTTTTGTCGGAGGGAACTTACACACGAGAAGAGCTTGCGGAAGAGATCGAAATACAACTCAATCGCAGCAAGGACTTCCAGGCAAGCGAAGTTCGTGTTTCCGTCGCACAAGGCAAGCTGAAGATCAAGTCGCTTCTATTCGGGCTTTCCTCACGTGTCTCTGAAATCGGTGGCTCGGCCGCTGAAACGCTCGGGTTCGACGGAAACGAAATCGGTCGCGGCCAAGACGTCGGCGGCAAGTTTTCGTTCGAGCGGGACGGGGAGACGGTCGTTGAAAAGGCAACCGGCAGTGGACGGATCCTGACGGGAGACAAGGGCAACGAGTATTCCGACGGACTCAGAATTCGCGTGACATTGAATGAAACGCAGGCAAGCGTTGACTCCCCGTTTCGGACGAACTTGACGGTTACGCGAGGAATTGGCGAGGAGCTAGACGTTGCGATTGACGCGATGTTGCGAAACGATGGCGATTCGAAACTTGGACAGATTTCAAGCGCCACGTTTGAATTCGATAACCGGATCGCGTCAATCGACGCGTCAATCGAACGACTCAACTCAAGGTTCGAAGCCCAGCAGGAGTCCTTGCTTCGCCAATTCACCAATCTCGAATCTCAAATTTCAGAATTGCAGGGAATCGGCAACATCCTTTCCGCACAGCTCGCATCATTGCCGACAATCAACCGTCGATAAAGGACTTCCATGAATCCGTACAATTCCTACCAGGCTGCGCAATCGGAGCGTTGGACGCGTATCGAGATGCTTTTGGCCCTCTATGCGCGGGGAATCGAACACATTCAATCCGCGATCGACGCCTCGGTTTCTGGTGACGAAACGGTTTCCGTCGTCCAGCGAGCCAAGTCCGCCGCAGTCGTGGCAACGATTCGCTCAGGCATTGAAGTGAAGGAGGGAGAAGTTACGGAAAACATCGACCGCCTTTGCGAATTTGTCCAAGCCTGCCTCGCTCGCGCGGACGTGGAGCATTTGAAGGCGGGTCTCCGCGTCCTGGAGCAGATCGCGGAGGGGTTCCAAGGAATTCGAGACGAAGCCATTCGGCTGGAACGGGCAGGTGAAATCCCAACGCTTCCCGAAATCGTAACGCTTGACGCGACAATATGAAGCGCCGTCGCACAATCCGGGCCAATCGGACCGGGCCGGGTCACAAACGATCAAGCTGCATCTCCCCGGACAATCTGGCAATAACTCTCGTAACGACGAACGTCCAAACGCCCCTCGGCCACGGCATGCTTCACCGCACAGTCTGACTCGTGCACGTGGGTGCAATTCGGGAACCGGCAAAGCGAGACAAACGGTCTCAGGTCACGAAACAGTCCCGCAACTTCTTCGGGAATGATATCCCATAGCTGAAATTGGCGAATGCCCGGTGTGTCGACGATATAACCGTCGTCTTGCAGCGGTACCAAACGCGCCGCGGTCGTTGTATGTCGTCCCTTTTCGGAATCCACACTCACCGCAGAAACCTTCAATCCCAGACCTGGCTCCAAGGCGTTGAGCATCGAGGTCTTGCCGACGCCGCTTTGTCCGACGACGACCAAGCGACGACCTCGGACTCGCTGCCGAAGACGATCGACGCCCCAACTCTGCTGAACGGAAAGCAGTAACACATCGTAGCCAGCTTGGCCATAAACACCGACGAGCGGCTGCAGATCCACGGGGTCGATCAGGTCAATCTTGTTGATACAAACCAACGGACGAATTCCTGATTTCTCCGCGGTCAAGAGCAAGCGATCGATCAAGTTGGGCTTGAGCCCGGGCTCTGCCGCACTGCCAACGATAATCAGCTGGTCGATATTCGCGACGATCACGTGGCGCCGACCGCGACTCGTCCGGCACAAAACTCCGTGTCGAGGCTCCACGCGTTCAATGATTCCCTCGAGATTGCCCGCGGGCCGAAACAGCACCTGGTCACCCGCGGCTACGACGTTTCGCTGATCCGTGCTAAGCGTCTTCAGAACTCGTCGGGTAGCGCAGTAATAAATTGTCCCATCATCAGCTCGAACGGGATTTTGGAGACCGCCCACACTGAGAACCGTCCCTCGAAGACAGACGGATTCATCGACATCCATCGACACGATCTCGCCCGTCGCGTCGCCCGTGACAATCACCGTTCGCTTTCGACTCAAGTCCCCTTTTCCACTGACACGCTCCGACCTTGCGGATTCGTCCGCTTCGAATCCATGATTTTGGTACTCACGTGTCAAGTCACTCTGGCGGACGCGCGGCTCGCGGTTTTTTCTAAACTCGGCCCGAATCTTCCGTTTCTTGCCAGACATCCGATTCTCCGGAGGAACGAAGGCCGTAAGTCGCTCGAGTACCTCCGCCGAAATCCCATCGGCGGCGCGAGCCCAGTCCAAGGGCGCCTTACGGAGACACCGAATCGTGCGCTGCGAGTTCGCCAGATGGGGTGAAATGGGTTTGGTCGCCGTGATGTATCGAGGGACCAATCAGGTCGATGATCTCTTTTTCCCCAAGCTCCTCTCGCTCGACCAGTGCACGTGCCAGCGTGTCAAGCTTATCCCGATTTTCGCCGAGTATCGACTGGGAACGCTCCGCAGCCTCGTGAAGAAGGCGAGCCACTTCGTCATCAATGATTTGCAGAGTATGCTCGCTGAACTGTCGCTGCTGATGAATCTCGCGACCTAAGAAAGGATCCTCGTCGCTCATTTTGTAGCTAACCGGTCCAAGCCGTTCACTCATCCCCCATTTGGTGACCATGCGGCGAGTCAGGGCCGTGGCGCGCTCCAAATCGTTTTCGGCACCAGCACTGAGCTCATCGTAAACCAATTTTTCAGCGGAGCGCCCGCCCAGTAGGAATGCCAGGCGATCGTAGAGCTCCGACTGGGCGATGTTCATTCGATCTTCCTCCGGCAACGTCTGCGTCACGCCCAACGCGCGGCCGCGGGGAATCACGGTCACCTTGTGAACGCGATCGGCACCCTTCGTCAACCAGGCAATCAGGGCATGCCCGGCCTCATGGTACGCCGTCTTCTCCTTCTCATCGCCCAATAAGACTTCCTCCCGCTTGGGCCCCATCAACACCTTATCCCGAGCGTACTCGAAATCTTCCATCGAGACTTTGGTTTTATTGTTTCGCGTGGCCCAAAGGGCGGCTTCGTTCACCAGATTCCGAATGTCAGCACCCGTCAGACCCACGGAACCTTCCGCAAGCCGCGTCAAATTGACATCATCCGCGAGCGGAACATCGCGGACGTGGACCTTGAACATCTCAATCCGCCCTTTTCGCGTGGGGCGATCGACCGTGATGTGTCGATCGAACCGTCCCGGCCGGAGCAGCGCCGGGTCGAGCACGTCCGGCCGATTCGTGGCCGCAATGACGATCACCGAGTCAGTTGGGGTGAAACCGTCCATCTCGCTCAAGATCTGGTTAAGCGTCTGCTCTCGTTCATCATGGCCTCCGCCAAGGCCCGCGCCGCGTTGGCGACCCACGGCGTCAATCTCATCGATGAAGATGATCGCCGGCGCACTCTCCTTGGCCTTCAAAAAAAGGTCTCGCACGCGGCTGGCACCCACGCCTACGAACATCTGGATGAACTCCGAACCGCTCACGGTGAAAAACGGAACGCCCGCCTCACCGGCCACTGCCCGAGCGAGCAGGGTCTTCCCCGTTCCCGGGGGCCCGTTGAGCAGGACACCTTTGGGCACGCGGCCGCCGAGACGTTGAAAACGCTCCGGATCTCGGAGGAAGTCCACGATTTCCTGCAAATCGGCCTTGACACCCTCAAGGCCCGCGACGTCCTTGAACGTGATCGGCGTCTCCGACGACTCGTAACGCTTGGCAGGGCTCTTGCTGAACCCCGACAGAAAACCACCGCCCATAATCTGATCGCGCGTCCGGCGGAACATCGACCAGAGAAACACGAAAAGAAGGATGGGGAGCAGCAAGCTCAAGAAAGTAACGAACATGGCGGAGCGGTCGGAGGGGCGATCGTAGCTCCAATAGGGCAGTGCGTCCAGCAAACCATCCAACTCATCCCGCTCCCGGTCTCCCAGCCATTCCGGGATGATGACACGGAAGTTTTCATCTAGTTCGGCAGGCTTTTGATCCTCCGTCCTCGGCTGCTCGAGTTTGCCCTCGGAATTCGGCTCTTCGGGCGCGAGGGGCCGTTTTTTGAATCGACCCGCTCCGTCTCGGCCCTCGAACCGCACAAACTCCACATTTTCCTTCTCAAGTTGCTCCTTGAAAAAGGCGTAGGTGATATGTTTTGTGCCGCTCGTTTGATTGGTCAGAAAAATAATACCAATCGCGGCTAGGAGCGCGACCAGCACCCAGACATTCGGTCCCCCGGGCCGCGCGGAAGGCTTCTTCTCCGGGGCCGGCTTTTCGTTGTTTTGAGGCTCACTTACCATCGAGTCTCTCGTGGGTCATGCGACTGGCTAAAGTCCCGCCGACTGGCTAAAGTCCCGCAAGGGGCACCTAACATCCCGGCCTGTTTCCGCGTGAAATCGCTTCTTTCGTCCCCAAAATACCGGGGGGTGGGCCCCGCGTCGGATCGTTTCGCGGGTCCGATCCGACGTGGCCCACAGCTGTCAATCAGGGCCCGTACTCTCTAGTCCATCCTTGCGGGCCGCAGGGAATTGTAAACCATCGGGTGAGATTTTTCGACGAGGGCTGACCGTCCGATCCGACCTTGAGACCGTCGCTTTCTACGACTCACCCCGATCCCATCGTAGCACGTCCAACGGGGACCTCGAAGGCAGCCTCCGCTTGGCGAGCCGACGCCCTGGTCGCTGCGGTCGCATGAGCCCCACACGAATCGGCCCCCAATCGCAGATCCCCCCTCACCGTCTTGCGAGTCGTTTGAAGTCCGGCCGCCTCGTTCTGCGCGCTCGATGGGCATGTGTCCGACGCAGATGGGAACCTACCGCGGGGCCTGCCCAGCTGGAGACCGCAAGGCTACGATATGATATCATGACATTTCGAGCTTCCCCCATGTCGAGCCGAGCGGGCGTGGTGGCGGTGGTCACTCGACAAGATGAGTTTCTTGTGATCCGTCGCTCCGCGTGCGTCCGGGCTCCGCGCGCGTTTTGCTTTCCGGGTGGAGGCCTGGAACGAGGCGAGACCGAACCCGCCGCTCTGCTCCGAGAACTTGAGGAAGAACTCGGGGCTCGGGCCCGCGCGGTGAGACGACTCTATGAGAACGAGACGCCCAGCGGCACGCGACTTGGATGGTGGCTGACCCGGTTGGAAAATGAGAATCGGATGTGCCCCAACCCCGCCGAAGTAGAGTCGATCCACTGGCTTACAGAAGTTCAGTTGCGGCGACTGCCTGGGGTGCTTCCCACGAATCTGGATTTTCTGGATGCTTGGCGACGGGCCGAATTCGATCTGGCATTCTAAGCCCGCCGCCGCATTCACCCGAATTCGATGCAAGTCGTTATACTTTAGGCTCAGCATCTCCGCCCGCAGCTTGCCAGCCCGGTCCTCATTCGGCAGCATAGGCGGGCGGCGTTTCGGGGCCTATCCGACGAAGCGCGGGCGGCGGTAGAGCGGGTGAGTCGGTCGGGGCGGCCTGCCACCCCGAATCGATTGGCGGAATGATTCGCGTTCGTGCTTTGCCTCCGGCCGACTGCGCGAGACTCGTCGCCGCAAAATCGTCCTCAGCCGTTCACTATTGATCGCCGGGCAATCCGAATTCATGGGTCACAAGTCCACTTCTCGCTCGAACACACCACCCCGCAAAGGGCGTCGCATCCATCGTCGAACGATCCTCCGCGTCGTGCTGGGGGGCATCTTCCTTCTCGTCCCAGCCTGGCTTGTTGCCGACTGGTGGATCGGAATACCACCGGAAACCCAAGCCTCCTACGTCGGGCGTTCAGCGTGCATTCAATGCCACACGCGGGAGGCTCACCGATGGGAAGGTTCCCACCACGATCGGGCGATGGACCATGCGACCCCGGAGACCGTGTTGGGCGACTTTGACGACGCAACGCTGGAACACCACGGTCAGGTGTCCCGCATGTTCCGCCGTCGGGGAAAATATTGGATGCATACGGAGGGCCCCGACGGTACCTTCGCGGACTTTGAAATCGCGTTTGTTTTTGGCGTCGAACCGTTGCAGCAGTATCTGGTCGAGTTCGAGCGGACGCCGGAGATGCCGGAGACCGAGCACGCGCGTCTACAGGTCCTGCGAGTTTCTTGGGATACCCATCGGAAACGTTGGTTCTACTTGGATCCGCCGGACGTCAAACAGCGGCTTTCGCCAGACGACCCGTTGCACTGGACGGGGCCGGCGCAAAACTGGAATCACATGTGTGCCAGTTGCCACTCGACCAACGTTAAGAAGGGATTCGATGTGGCCTCGCAAACCTATCACACGACCTTTTCAGAAATCGATGTAAGTTGCGAGGCATGCCACGGACCGGGCAGCCTGCATGTCGAAATGGCCCAGTCAAAATCGCTTTTCTGGGATCGGCACCGGAACTTCGGGCTCAAGCCCCTGAAGAGCGTCAATACGCAAGTCGAGATCGAAACCTGCGCGCCATGTCATTCGCGTCGCAGCATGATTCACGACTGCAACGGAACCGAAACGAGCTACTACGACTGTTACGAAAGCGAGCTCCTGCGCCCTGAGACGTACTATCCCGACGGCCAGATCCTCGACGAAGTCTACGTGTACGGTTCGTTTCTCCAGAGCAAGATGTATCACAAGGGAATTCGTTGCAGCGACTGCCACGATCCGCACACCACCAAGCTACGGGCCACGGGTAATCAAGTTTGTACCTCGTGCCATGCCCATCCGGCCGCCAAGTACGACACCTTCGCGCATCACAATCACGCGAACGGATCTAGCGGTTCAGCCTGCGTCGAATGTCACATGCCCGCCTCGCCTTTCATGGCCATCGACCTCCGGCGCGACCATAGTCTGCGGATCCCCCGTCCGGATTTATCGGTCCGCTGGAACACGCCCAACGCCTGCACAGGCTGCCATCTTGATCCGACCCGGCTTCCCTCCGCGGTCGCGACAACGCTGGAATACTATGCGGATTGGCTTGCCGCAGCTCGTGACGGAACGACGGAGGTTGCCCAGGAGCTGGCACGTCTGGACAAATGGTCGGCGCAATGGTGTCAGACTTGGTACGGCGATAAGCCGCGCCCGCATTTCGCCAATGCCTTTGCAGCCGCTTGGCGAGGAGAACAAGGCGCGGCAGACCAATTGGCCGAAGTGGCTTTGGACCGAGACACGGCGTCGATCGTGCGCGCCTCGGCCCTGTGGGAACTCTATCTCCAGTCCCCGATCCAAGCGGCGCCGCTGGCGACGAAGCTCCTCAGTCATCGAGATCCTCGCGTCCGCGCCGTGGCCGTCCGCTGCGCGGAGGCGCTGGCCCCTGCGCAACTCGTCGAAGAACTCGCGCCGAGACTTCGCGACCCCGTTCGGCTTGTTCGACGCGAAACGGCGGACCTCCTGGCGAGCGTGCCGCGGCGATCGCTAAAGCTGGAGGATCAAAAAGCTCTGCGGCGAGCGACCGAAGAACTCATCGAAGGTTATCTCGTCAATGCGGACCAGTCCGGAGCGCATTTGGCCCTCGGGGTTCTGGCCGAGCGGCAGGGGCGATCGCCGGCGGCGATTGAAGCCTATCTCACGGCGATTCGTGTTCAGCCCTCGGTGACCGGTCCCCGCAGCAACCTAGCGCAGCTGCTCGAAAGACAGGGAGATCTTGGGACCGCCACGCGGCTCCGACAGGAGGAACTTGTGCTGTTGGCGCGGATGCGCGACTCGCACCCGACATTGGACCTGCTCAGTACCGCTATGGGCTCTCGCTCTATCTGAACAACCAGGCCGAAGCCGCAGTTCCGTACCTCCGTCGCGCGTGTGAACTCGAGCCACGCAATGCCGATTTCCAACTCGCGTTCGGCCTGCTCCTGGAACGGCTCGGAAGGTGGGATGAGGCCTGTGAGCGCTTGCAGCTGGTCGCCCAGATCCGCCCGGAAGATCTTAGCCTCGGACCGGTCCTCGAACGAATCCGGCAGCGACGAGATGCGGGGACCGACGTGCCCGAATCGCACAAGCGCAGCACGGATTGAGCCGGCTCATTCCACGCCCTGAGGATCACGCATGTTCGGCCTCCTGAACCTCCACAAGCCGCCGGGAATTTCCTCCCGTCGCGCCCTGAACGATGTCCAGCGGTTGGTTCGACCAGAGAAGGTCGGGCACGCCGGGACGCTGGACCCGCTGGCCACGGGGGTACTCGTGGTCACCGTCGGCGCCGCGACCCGACTAACCTCGTACATCCAGCGCTGGCCCAAAAAATATCGCGGCACATTCCTCCTCGGGCGTTCCAGCGAGACCGAGGACATTGACGGATGCGTCGTCGAACTGCACAACTCGCCCGTCCCGAAACAATGTGACCTGGAACGAGTCCTGCCGCAATTTCGGGGCGTCATCAGCCAACAACCTCCGTCGTTCTCCGCCTTGAAGGTGGACGGCAAGCGAGCGTACGCGCTAGCTCGGGCGGGAGAGTCGATCGAGCTCGCGGCGCGGATGATCACGATCTATGCCGTGACGATCACCCGTTATGCGTATCCCGAGTTGACGCTTGAGATCGAATGCGGCAGCGGAACCTACATCCGCTCGCTAGGACGCGACCTGGCTCGGGCGGTCGGAACCGAGGCGGTGATGGCGTCGCTGGTCCGGACCGCGGTCGGACATCTTGAGCTTGCCAATTCGGTTTCACTCGACCAACTCAACTCAGCATCACTTCCCGCCCAACTATTGCCAGCTGCCGAGGCCACCCGCGACTTGCCGGCCGTACACCTGGATCCCCAACAGCTCCCACGCGTCGCCTGTGGCCTGGCCGTTTCCTGCCCCGGGCAATCCGCCCCCGAATTAGCGGGACTGACGGCTGACGGCGATCTGGCCGCCGTGCTTTCTCGGCAAGCGGCCGGTTGGTACCGTCCCAAACGCAACTTCATCGCGCGTCAGTAAAGGCCGATCCACGACGCTCGGTTGATCGGCTCGATCGCATCCTCCTCTGACTTATCGCAGATCGAACGCGGTAATTTCGGCTCGACCGCTGTGCAAGTCTGCGGGCTGCGTCGACTCGGGTGGCTCGACAACAGGCGCCTCACGATCACTTCGTCCCCCAGCCGACAAAGAAGAGGGTGTAGACAGGAAACGTTCGGGGCAGGGACTGCGCCAGGGCCTCCGACAGTTCGACTGTCGGGTGGGACTTCGACTCTTGTTGGCTGAGCGCGTGCATGACTATTTCGCGAAAACGAAGCGCCGATCTGCTCGGACTGGCCGTGCTGGCCGCGACGCTCTTCGTCCTGCTTTCGCTGATTAGCTACGATCCGGCGGATCCCGTCCCCGAATTGGTCGCTCCGCTCAATCGGATCTACCAACCCGACGTCCTGGCCTACCCGCTTTACGACCAACCGCGGAACTGGTGTGGCAAGTTTGGAACCCTGGTCGCGGATCTGCTGTTGAGCAGCTTCGGATGGAGTGTCTACCTTGTCGTCGCCTCGATGGCGATCTTGTCGCTGGTAATCATCAGCCAGCGTTCGGTTCCCGGGCCATGTGTCCGGCTCGGCGGGTGGACACTTGCCTTGTTCGGCGTCTGCACAGTCATCGCGACCGTCGGCGGCGGAAGCTGGACGGGCCCCTCCATCGGTCCCGGAGGGTATGTCGGAGCCTTGGGACACGGTCTGTTGAGCGAACATCTCGCGACACTCGGCAGCCTCTTGATTTCCATGAGCTGCATTGCGGGCGGAGTCCTGCTCTGTACTGACTACGTGTTGCTGCAGATCGCACGAGCCACGGCAAGTCGGGCCACAGCCAAGACGCTGGGCCGTCGCCCGCCGAAACTGGCCGCCGATGACCTGGATTCGGACAAAATGACGGTTCGGATTCGTGGCAAGCGATCGGCGAGTTCCGCGGCGGCTTGGGACGACGCGGACGATGCCGCCGACGAGGAGTTGGAAGACGACTCAGAATTCGAAGACGAGGAAGAAGAATACGACGAGGAGGGCGACGAGGAAGAGGAGTTGGATGAAGACGACGAGGAGGACGTGTCCGACGACGAAGAGGAACAAGCCCCGGCCGCGGCGTCCGGCCTGCGGGGCCTGATCGCGCGGGCCTCTCCCGGAGTGAGGATTCGCAACCCCTCGGATAAGGCCAAGGCCAAGGCCAATAAGACGCAGGATGAACGCCTGGAGGTCATGGAGCAGTTGGACGAAGCCAGCCGCCAGGAAGACCCCCGCGAATACGAGCTCCCGTCGATCGAACTGCTGAGCGAATCGGAAGACTTCTGCTACGACCAGCAGGAAAAGGAAGTCCGCCGCAAGGCTCGCATCCTTGAAAAGACGTTCAAGGACTTCGGTTTTAACGTGAAAGTCGTGGAAATCGAGACCGGCCCTGTCATTGCGCAATACGAGATTGAACTGGAAGCGGGATTGCGGCTCTCCAAAATCACGGGCTTGGCGGATGACCTGGCGATCGCCCTCCGCGTCCCCAGCGTTCGGATCGTCGCGCCGATCCCCGGCAAAAACACCGTGGGGATTGAAGTCCCCAACGAACAGCGACAAGTCGTCCGTCTGCGGGAAGTGATGGAGGAGGTTAATGGACGGATCAAGAAGATGCGTATTCCCCTCTTCTTAGGAAAAGACGTCTCGGGAAACTCGTTGGTTGCCGACCTCTCCACCCTGCCGCATTTGCTGATCGCCGGCCGCACGGGCACCGGCAAAAGCGTCTGTCTCAACGCGATTATCTCGTCCATCCTGATGACGCGCCGACCCGACGAGGTACGGATGCTGATGATCGACCCCAAGATGGTCGAGCTGAGCGGCTACAAGACGCTCCCGCACCTGATGCATCCGGTCGTGACCGACATGCGCAAAGCCGAAGCGATTCTGGCCTGGGCGGTCGACAAAATGGAAGAACGATACGCGCTGCTGGCCCGTGCCGGCGTTCGCCACATCAGCGCCTACAATCAGCTGGGTGAAGAGGAACTGATCGACCGACTGCAACCCGAAGACGACGAGGAGCGGAAGGGGATTCCGCTGCACTTGCCCTACATTGTGATCGTCGCGGACGAAATGGCAGATTTGATGATGACCTCCGGCAAAGAAGTGGAGCAACATATCATTCGCTTGGCCCAAAAAAGCCGCGCCGTCGGGATTCACCTGATCTTGGCCACCCAGAAGCCAACGGTGGATGTGATTACCGGGCTCATCAAAAGCAATCTGCCGGCCCGAATCGCATTCCAGGTCGCGAGCCGCACGGACAGCCGAGTTGTGCTCGACGAAATGGGCGCGGACAAGCTGCTGGGCAACGGTGACATGCTCTTCCTCTGGCCTGGGACAAGCACCCTCCTGCGCGGCCAGGGGACGTACTTGAGCGACGAGGAGATTAATGCCATCGTGGAGTGCGTCAGCACTGGCGAGCAGGACTTCATCCACGAATTGGTCCAGCTGAAAGTCGAAGACGCCGGCGAGGCGATCGGACCCGGTCAGCTCAAGAAGCGGGATGACCTCTACGAAAGCGCCGTCGACGTCGTCATTCGCGAGGGACGCGGGAGCGTCTCGTTGCTGCAGCGATGTCTCGGCATCGGTTACGGCCGAGCTGCTCGGCTGATCGACTTCATGGCGGAAGACGGGATCGTCGGCCCCTACAACGGGTCGCAGGCACGGGAAGTCGTGATCAGCACAGCGGATTGGGAGGCCATGCAGTCCGGCGGGTCCGAACCGGACCCACCCGAACCTCCCTCGCTCAAGTCGCGTCGAACCAATAAGATCATCCCGGTGAGCGACTGGAGTGCGGAGGAAGACGAGCAAGGCGGATCCCCTCCCAGCCGCACCGCGCGGACCGTCCGTCCAGCCAAACCTCCGGCTTCCAACGAGCGACATCGAACCCGACGACATCGAATCCGACGACGAGCAAGACGTCGACGAGTACGAGGGCCCCGATTACGAAGCCGAGGAATACGATCACGATCCGGACGCTGCCGAGGACTCCGAGGGAGAATACGACGAGGAAACGGACGACTACGACGAGGAAGAAGAAGACTACGAAGGAGACGAGTACGAGCTGGACGAGGACGAGGACGAGGACGAAGAGCTCGAAGAGGAAGAGCTCGAAGAGGAGGAACTCGAAGAGGAGGAACTCGAAGAGGAGGAGCTCGAGGAGGACGAAACCGACGAAGAGGAGCTCGATGAAGAGGACGACGAAGCGTATGAGGCAGAACGCGCCTGATGTCGTTCTGCGACCGGCGCCGCGCTACAATTGACACGCAAGTTGCGACTCCCTATTCTAGCCAAATATTGGACGTCCGCGGCGGATGCGCCCGTGGT
Organism: uncultured Planctomycetales bacterium; assembly: GCA_963826795.1. Lineage (GTDB taxonomy): Bacteria > Planctomycetota > Planctomycetia > Pirellulales > Pirellulaceae > CAWGYT01. Next base: position 314,447 of record CAWGYT010000008.1, read on the forward strand.
CTGGCGGCTTCACATTGAGTCGCTCGCGGCTTCGACTTCGGGCCTGACCGCGGGTCGTGGGGAACGTCGACCGACGACGACCGACCTGCATTGCCCTGAGGCCCGAACGGTCACAGGGCCTTTTTTTTGTCCCGATGCCCTGCGTGAAGCAAGCATCTCCCCCGGAGAACCGGGCCCATGCGCCAGATTGAGATTTACGACACGACGCTCCGCGACGGCTCCCAAGGCGAAGGGGTCAGTTTTTCTCTTCAGGACAAGCTCTTGATCGCTCGCCGGCTCGATTCGATGCACTTCGACTATGTGGAAGGTGGCTATCCGCTCTCCAACGAGAAGGACGTCGACTTCTTTGCGCAGTTGCGGGAAACACCGCTGCGGTTTGCCAAGGCCAGCGCTTTCGGCATGACGCGGCGTCGCGGGATCGCAGCGGCCGAGGACCCCGGGATGCAGGCCATCCTCCAAGCGGGCTCGCCGGCCGTGACGATCGTCGGCAAGACCTCGTCCTTTCACGTCCGGGAAGTGTTACGCGTCGAATTGGAAGAAAATCTGAGTATGATCTCGGAAAGCGTTCAATTCCTGAGCGACTCGGGGCGTGAGGTCATCTATGACGCCGAGCATTTCTTCGATGGCTGGAAACTTGACGCGGCGTACGCCCTCAAGACGATTCGTGCCGCGGCCGAGGCCGGCGCGAACTTAGTCGTCCTCTGCGATACGAACGGGGGGACGATGCCCGAAGAAATCGCGGAAATGACCCGCCTCGCCCTCGAAGGAATCTCCGTCCCGGTCGGGATCCATTGCCACAACGATTGCGACCTGGCCGTCGCCAACTCACTGGCGGCTGTCGACGCCGGCGCGATTCAGGTTCAGGGAACGATCAACGGGATCGGCGAGCGATGTGGGAACGCCGATCTGATCTCGGTCATCGCCAATCTGGCCCTCAAGAAGCGACAGTACCGTGTGCTCTCGCCGGACGCAATCGAACATCTCACGGAATTGTCGCGTTACGTTTACGAGACCGCGAACATGCTATTCCGCAGCGGCCAACCGTTTGTGGGGCCGAGTGCCTTCGCCCACAAAGGCGGGATGCACGTCCACGCCGTCAACCGGGCCTCTGCGAGCTACGAGCACATTCAGCCCGAGCGAGTTGGCAACCAGCGCCGAATTCTGGTCAGCGAGTTGTCGGGGCGCTCCAACATCATCAACAAGACAACCCAACACGACTTGCAGCAGAATCGTGAGCTGATGGATAAAATCCTGGCTCAGGTCGTTTCCATGGAGAACCGCGGTTACCAGTTTGAGGCGGCCGAGGCCTCCTTCGACTTGCTCGTGCGACGCTGCGCCGGCACGTACCGCCCCCACTTTCGCCGCATCAAGTACCATGTCGAAGTCGGCGGAGTCGAGGCCGAAGAATTGATCACCGAGGCGACGGTCAAGATCGATGTCGAGGGGGAAATCCGGCACGAGGTGGGCGAGGGAGACGGCCCGGTCAACGCGCTCGACTTTGCACTTCGCAAGGCGCTCACCCGTCGCTACCCCAACCTGAATGAGATGCACCTGGTGGACTACAAGGTTCGCGTCGTGAACTCGGAAGCTGGCACCGCCGCTCGAATCCGCGTGATCATCGAAAGCAAGGATCGAACCGACGTCTGGGGAACCGTCGGGGTGAGCGAGAATATCATTGAGGCCAGCTGGATCGCTTTGGTCGACGCGATCGAGTACAAACTTTGCAAAGATGAAGCCACCCAACGGAAGGACGTCAGTTGATGACCGCCAAGTTTTCGGCCGACACATTGCCAACTCGATTTTGTCACAAGGAGGCCCAGAGCCGACTCTATGCCTCCTGGGAGGCACGCGGTTATTTTCACAGCGAGCCGGATCCAAGCCGCCCACCCTTTACAATTGTGATTCCGCCGCCCAACGTCACGGGTGCGCTGCATCTGGGACACGCCTTAAACAACTCGCTGCAAGACATCCTGATTCGGTTCAAGCGGATGCAAGGCTTCAATACGCTCTGGATGCCCGGCACCGATCACGCGGGCATTGCAACCCAAGCCGTGGTCGAGCGCCGTTTGCTCGAAGAGGAAGGCAAGACACGCCATGATCTGGGGCGCGAGGCACTCGTCGACCGGATCTGGGCTTGGAAAGACGCGTACGAGATACGCATCATTTCGCAGCTGAAACAAATGGGGTGCAGCTGTGACTGGGAGCGGACGCGTTTCACACTGGATGCCATTTGCACTCGCGCCGTGCGGGAGACGTTTTTCGATCTCTTTCAGAAGCAGTTGATCTACCGCGGCAAGCGACTCGTCAACTGGGATACCTACTTGCAGACCGCGGTGAGTGACGACGAGCTGTTTCACGAGACCGTTCCTGGTTATTTCTGGCACTTTCAGTATCCCGTGATTGATCCTCGGCCCGGCGAGCCGTCACATGTCACCATCGCGACCACGCGTCCCGAAACAATGCTCGGTGACACCGCCGTGGCCGTCCATCCCGAACCCGCCGCGGCGCTTGAGGCGGTCGAGCAGTCACTGATTTCGAAACTCTCCCTGGCCGCTTCCAAGGATCGAGCCGACATCGAGCGTGAACTGGAAGCGGTCCGCGAACGTCGCACAACGAAATTGCCGCTCTTGATCCGGCTCCGCGAGATGGCCCGCGACGGCCGAATGCTGCGTCTGCCCTTGGTGGACCGGGAGATTCCGTTGATCGCCGACGAATGGGCCAAGCCTGAACTTGGCAGCGGATGCGTCAAGATCACTCCCGCCCATGACCCGAACGACTACGAAGTCGGACGGCGACAAGACCTCCCGATGATCAACCTCCTCAACCCCGAGGGCACGTTGAATTCCAACGCCGGACCCTACGTCGGCACCACAATCGCCGAGGCCCGAAAAGCGGTCGTCCGTGACCTCGAGCAGCTGGGGCTCATGGTCGAGGTTGAAGACCGCGAGATCGAGCTGGCTCATTCGGATCGCAGCAAAACCGCCATCGAGCCTTACTTGGCGGACCAATGGTTCGTGCGGATGGAAGAGCTCGCCCAGTCCGCCATGGACGCCGTGATCGACGGCCGGGTCAAGATCCACCCGCCTCGCTACGCCAAGGGATATCTCGATTGGCTCAACGAGAAACGCGATTGGCCCGTCAGTCGCCAGCTTTGGTGGGGTCATCGGATCCCGGTCTGGTCTCGGTCGGCCCCCAAAGAGGATCCCCTCTGGCAACAGACCGGGCTCGCATTCCTGCCGCAGGTTGATCTCGGTCGCGAAGTCCAGTCCGTCCGAGATGACGACGCGCGGCGCGTGGCCGCGATCCTGGGCGAAGGTCCGACCGAGGGCGATGTCACCCTGTACGTCTGCGTCGCCTCGGAACAGGCTAAGCTCGAACGCGAGGTGGAGGCGGCTGGCTGGCGCCAGGACGACGACGTGCTGGATACTTGGTTCAGCTCGGCACTCTGGCCCCACTCGACGCTGGGTTGGCCCGAACCGACGTCGGAGCTTGGTTATTACTATCCCACCAACACCCTCATTACCAGCCGCGACATCATCACGCTCTGGGTCGCCCGAATGGTGCTCGCCGGCCTAAATAACATGGGCGAGGTTCCCTTCCGGGACGTGTTTATTCATCCGAAGATCTTGGACGGCTACGGGGAGGGGATGTCCAAGTCGAAAGGTAACGGAGTTGACCCCATCGACGTCATCGAAAAATTCGGTGCCGATGCGTTGCGGTTTGGACTGGCCTTCCTGACCACCGACACCCAGGACGTGCGGATGCCCGTCCAGTTCGAATGCCCCCACTGCGAGGTCCTGATCGAACAGACCAAAAGGAATCGCCAACTGCCCACGCTCGAATGCTCGAAATGCGGGAAGACCTTCAGCACCCAGTGGGCCAGTTTACCTGAGCACCAGTCCTTGCCGCGCGGTGCGGTGGTCAGCGAGCGGTTCGAGTTGGCACGCAATTTCAATAACAAACTCTGGAATGTGTCCCGCCTGACGTTGATCAATCTGGACGGATACGCGGCTGCTCCCCTCCATCCGCAAGACCTCGCGTTCGAAGATCATTGGATTCTCAGCCGATTGGCGACCGTCACGGAGCACGTGACCGCGCAACTATCCAACTTCGCTTACGCCGACGCAGCCCGGGAACTGTACGATTTCGCCTGGGACGAGTTTTGTAGTTTCTACGCAGAAATGGCCAAGCCTCGCTTTGACGATCCCGCGAGTCGTCCCGTCGCACAACGCGTCATGGCCTACGTCCTGGACACGCTGCTGCGTCTGCTGCATCCGATGATGCCGTTTCTGACCGAAGAAGTCTGGCAGCTACTGGCCCGAGTCGCCCCCGAACGCGGACTATCGCAACTGGAAACGCCGTGTGAAAGCCTGGTGATCACGCCCTGGCCCGCCGTCGACTCGGATCGACAGAATTCGGAACTCGAAGCTCAATTCGCGACGTTCCAAGCGGTCCTCGGTGCCCTGCGCGAAATTCGCAGCCGCCAGGGCATCGCGCCTCGCGAACCCGTCTCATTCTGCGTCGCCTGCGATCCCGAAACGGTCCGATTGCTCCAGCCGATGGAGCGATACTTCGAGAGCATGGCGAAAGCCACCGCGACCGCCTGGGGAAGTGAGCTCACGCCGCCCGCGACGCACGCCAAAGTCAGCCTCAAGGCCATGGACGTGTTCGTTGACCTGCAGGGTTTGATCGACATCGACGCTGAAATCGAACGAAACGCGAAGGAAGAAAAGAAGCTGGCCCAACTGATCCAGGCCAAGGACAAGAAACTGAGCAATCAGGACTTCGTGGCCCGAGCCCCCGCCGAAGTCGTCGCGCGGGAACGCCAGAGTCTCGCCGACCTGAAAACCCAGTGGGCCTCCACCAAGGAGGCGCTCGCACGACTGCGTGCGACCCATTGAGCGGATGGGGTCAACCACCACCACCAGCGGCCGGTCGATGACACGACAGGCGGCAGCAGACTCTCCGCCCCCCACTCCAATTGCAACAGTCGCCGCGGCTTGCCGCGAACCTGGCCTGTTCCGCACCGGAATCGGGACGGTTAAACTGAAGGGAACCACGAGTCCTTGAAGGGGTTCCCGATGCCAGTCCTCATGCAGCTGTCACGTATCATTATCAGTGAAATCAATGACCGGCAGGTCATCTACCTGCGCGAAGTGGACGGCGAGCGCCAGTTCCCCATCTTGATCGGCATTTTCGAGGCGACGAGCATCGATCGACGCGTCAAGGAATTGGTCTCAAGCCGACCGCTGACCCATGATCTGCTCGTGAATATCGTCGAACAGTTGGGCGGCGAATTGGACAGCATCGTGATCTCGGACCTCCGCGAACGTACTTATTACGCAAAGCTGAGGATCAAACACGAAGGCGAGCTGATCGAAATCGACGCGCGGCCCTCCGACGCCATCGCCGTGGCGGTCACCTGTACCCCGCCCCTGCCGATCTACGTCAACGAAGAAGTACTCGAGGAGGCGATGGAATAACGGCGGCGGCGCGCCGGCAGATGCGCCGAGCGGGGCGAAACTGCCCTCAAAGTCCGACCCGGGCCCCCACCTGACCGCCGAACGAGCAACGATGCGATGCAAGTCTCCAGCTTTCGGTCTCGCCGACAATGGAAAATCCTCCGCGGACTCATTCTGCTTTCCATCGCCACGACCGGCTGCGGTCCCCGCCTTGCGTCGAACGATCCCTCGTCCGACGACCAGGTTGAGGTCGGCTCAAACGGCACCGAGGATCCGCCGCTGCGCGTCGTGGTGATCGACGACCCACCTCTGGCCCGCGCGATCGTCCGCGAGTGGCAAGCTCAATCGGGCCAGCGGTTGGAACTGGTCGAAAAGTCGTCGGAGGCGGCCATCCAGCACCGGCTGGATGCCGACGTCGTCGTTTTTCCCTCCCGCCTGCTGGGAACCCTTGCCACGTCCCGCCAAATCGTCCCCTTTCCTCGTCCCTGGCGCCCGGAGTCCGAGACGGGCGACGAGGCTGACGATCACGACTACCAATGGTCCGACGTCCTTCCCGGACTGCGCCGTCAGGAACTCCGCTGGGGCTCCGAGGTCTTCGGCGTCAGCTTCGGCTCCCCTCAACTGATGCTGATTTATCGCGAAGATCTGCTGGACCAATGGGGCCTCGCTCCCCCGAACACCTGGAGCGAGTACCAGGAGGCGGCAGCGCGGATTCGCGACCACCTGGCAGGCGATCCCAAGGGGCGGCGACCCCGAACTGAACCCAGCCCCTCGTGGCGACCCTGGAACCGCTCGGCGAAGGCTGGGCAGCGGCCACGCTGCTGGCCCGCGCGGCTTCCTCGGCGCGACATCCGAATCAATATTCGACGCTGTTTCAGTTCACCACGATGAAACCGCTCATCGACCAGCCCCCCTTCGTGGAAGCGCTCCGCCAGCTCAAGGACGCCGTCCAGCCGCAACCCAAGGACTCATGGGACTTGACGCCCGATCAGGTTATTGCCCGCCTGCTCGCCGGCGAGGCGGTCATGGCCCTTGGTTGGCCCAGCGCCGCAAGAGAGGTTCAAGCAGGGCCGATCGCCGGCCCAGGACAGTTCGCGGTCCGAGAGCTTCCGGGGGCAGAACGGGTTTTTCTGGTTTCCGAACAGCGGTGGGAGTCGGTTGGCATTGACCATCCCTCACGGGTGCCTTTGCTGGGGATTTCGGGTCGGATCGGTGCCGTCGCGCGTCGTGCCCGTTCGCCCGAAGCCTCGTGCAACTTCTTGATGTGGCTGACCCATGCCGAACACGCGATCCAGGTGGCTCCGCGGAGCTCGGCGACGACTCTATTTCGTCAATCCCAAACCGCTCAGCCTCAAGCGTGGGTCGAACCGGCACTTCTGCCGGCCGCCGGTCAGTTTGCCCAACAACTGATGGCCAGCCAATCACACCCCAATGTGGTCGTCATGCTTCGGATCCCAGGCCACGACCGCTATCTCTCGGCACTCGATGACGCCGTTCGGCAAGCCGTGATGGGGATCCAGGATCCAGCCCAGGCCTTGCGACATGTTGCCCAGAATTGGGAGGAAATCACCCGCGAACTCGGCGTGGAGTCCCAGCGCCAGGCGTACCTTCAGAGCCTGGGACTTCAGCTCGATTGAGAACACGCCGGCAGATGCGGGGGAAAACTCGCAGGCTTGTTTGGCGCCGATGGGGACGATTCCCTACAATGCGGGCTTTGCGGACGCCCGGCTGGATTCGTCGGCGGCCCGACCGAGCCCTCGTTTCTAAGTGGATGAAGTCTTGCCCATGGTTCGTTTGCCCAACCTGTGGACGCTTGCACTCGGCTGCCTACCGCTGTTCTGTCTCGGAGCCGATCACCCCGTGCTGACCTCCGAATTTATCTACGAGGATGCTCCTTTCCCAGAATGCCATGCGTCGACACTCGTCGAAACCCCGGAAGGATTGGTGGCGGCGTGGTTCGGTGGACGGCGGGAGGGTGACCCTTCGGTCGGCATCTGGGTCTCACGCCACCGAGGCGAGGGTTGGTCGCCTCCGGCCGAAGTCGCCAACGGCGATCAAACCGAAGGCCCCGTTCCACGATATCCGTGCTGGAATCCGGTTCTGCATCAACTGCCCGACGGTCCGCTCCTGTTGTTCTATAAAATTGGGCCCAGTCCCAGAGAATGGTGGGGCATGCTGATCCGCTCGTCCGACGGAGGTCATTCCTGGTCGGCCCCCGAGCGACTTCCTGAGGGAATCCTGGGACCGATCAAGAACAAGGCGATTCAGTTGCCGGGCGGTCGAATCTTGAGCGGCTCAAGCACCGAGGATCAAGGGTGGCGTGTCCATTTTGAATGGTCGGACGATCAAGCCCGTTCCTGGTCACGTGGCGACGCCGTCAATCAGGGCGACGCGCTGGCGATCATCCAGCCCACCTTGTTCCGCTTGGCAGATGGAACCGTTGTCGCGTACTGCCGCAGCCGGCAACGCGTGATCGTCGAGACCCGGTCCACGGACGAGGGTCTCACGTGGTCCGCTCCGCAGCGGACGACGCTTCCGAATCCCAACTCCGGGATTGACGGGGTGACGCTGCAGGACGGCCGACATGCCCTGGTTTACAACCATACGACGCGCGGACGGACGCCGCTGAACCTCGCGATCGCACCTGACGATTCCCTCACGTGGCAGCCACCGATTGCCCTGGAAACCGAGCCGGGCGAGTATTCCTACCCCGCCATGATCCAAACCCGCGACGGGAAGTTACATTTGACGTACACCTGGAAGCGAGAGCGCGTCAAGCATGTCGTCGTGTCCCCTTGAGTCCCGTTGGGGCGGAGACTAGACTAGCGAAACTCGGGTCAGACACACCGGCGCTGGTCACTTCGCACGTGTCACTTGGGGCGGTAGCTCAGTTGGGAGAGCGCAGCGTTCGCAATGCTGAGGTCGAGGGTTCGACTCCCTTCCGCTCCACTCGATTTCTGTCGCGCACGAAGCTTGCTATTTCACTTCGGCGCAGCTTGGAAGTAATCGCGTTTCACGCAAAGATACAGCAGAAACCCCCACCAGCACGCGAGCGTCAGGATCGTGGACAGAAACATGAGCTGATTGACGGATTTCTGCCCTTCCGCACCCAGCAGCTCCGCGTATCCCCCCATCGCGATCGACGTTTGGGCCTCTCTCGCCCGGTCGTCTAGCAGGTAGATCGCCCTTTCCAGGGTGTAGAAAACGGTCCCCGCGCAGGCGGCGTGAAAGCCCCAAGGCTTTGCCGTCCAGAGGCCGACTCCCATCAAGAGAAACACACCCGAATAGAGCAGGTGGTAAACGGCCGCCACGGCGCCGCCCCGAATCGCCCCGAACAAGGGGACCTCGGACGATAGGCTCAGTCCCTCCATGACGGCAGAGGCCAGGAAAAAGAAGGCTGCCGTGCGAATCGTGAACCGGGATCCGCTGAACAACGACGGCCGCACGGGTGGAATCGTCGCCGGGTGCGTCCACTTTCCCTTGTCCTTCACGGCAGAGCAGAACCGGCACACGACCGCCTCGTCCTTGATCTCCTCCGCACAGCAGGGACATTTCATGCGATTTGACGCCCTTCCTTTTCGGGATGCGGAGTACTGCGGGATGATCCGCATTCTCCCCGAGTGCAATGCCAAAGTAAAGAATTAGAATCGGCTCGGGAGGGCGTGCCCCACGACAGAGACGTAACAAAGCACGGGAATGCCCGATGGCGCCCGCGAGTCCTGATGGGGCCGTTGATGTTGAGCAAACGCTGGCAAAATCGCCGACGCAGCCGTCTACGACGCATTCCCGAGCAGGCGTTCCAATTGGTTTCCGAGTTCCGGGCCGCGGCAGCTGAGTGAGATGACCTTGCCATCCGGGCCGATCAAGATGGTTGTCGGAATTGCGTTGATGCCATACCTCCCGCTCATCGACGCCTTGATTTGCGGATCCTGATCCACCAGGATCGTCCAAGGCGGTGTTTCACGCTCCAGGTATTGCCTCAGCGCCTCCAAATTCTCATCGACGCTGACGGCCACGACCTCAAAGCCGCGCTCGTGATACTTCTCGTAGTTCTGGCGGAGGTTGGGCATTTCTTCCAAGCACGGTCCGCACCACGTGGCCCAGAAGTCCACGAGCACGACCTTGCCTTCGAGCTGGCTAAGATCAAAACTCGCGCCTGGGGCGTGACACCTGTCAGCTCCATCGGGTGTCCGACCAATCCCAGGCGTCGAGCGGATCCTAAAAACATCTCGGCCTGGGCCGCCGTGCTCGGATCCGCGGCCATGCGTTCGCCCAGTTCACGGTAGGCCGAAACCGCGACGTCGGTTCCCAGGCGTTCGGCGATTCGTCCCGCGAGACTGGCCAGGCCAGCCTCGGCCCGACTTAGTTGCGGCAGATCCTTCAGATGAGCCACAACCGCGCTGACCAGTTGTTCGGCTTGAGCGCGATCTTGGATCCTTGCGAGCTGCCATGACAAGAGAAGGGTTCGGGCCGGACCGACGAGCTGCTCGAACCCAAGTTCCTCCAGCTGTGAGGGAAACTCCTCGAACTGGGTCTCGTGGCCCTCGATTCCCATTTGGCTGACCGCCTGCAGGACTTCCAGTTTCGCCTGGACAGCCGCCGTCTTGTCGGGGGCCGAGGAAGCTTCGTCCAAGACGCGATTTGCAGCGGTCAGCATCGCGGCAAACTGCTGGGATCGAAACTTCAAGACCGTCGCTCGGTCTCTTGATTGCGGCGGCGGCAGCCGCTTCAACTGCTCGATGTATGCCAGCAACTCCTGCGAACCTCCACTGGGAACCCGAAACACCCGTTCGGCGTCGTCCGTGTCGTCTGCCACCTCGTCCCGATCGGCCGCCGCGTCCCGATCGGCCTCGTCGTCTCGATCGGCCTCGTCATCTTGGTCCGCCTCGTCATCGCCGGGAGCTTCGTCGCGCCCCGTCGAACTTCCTTCCGAAGGTGACTCAAAATTCAACGCGAACGCCGGCTTGTCGTCCGAAGCGGCCGTGGAAAACTCGACGATCCTCCAGGTGCCGTCCTCCTGCCGAAACTGCAACTGATGCCGCTCGAACCGCCCCTGGACGCTCGCGCTCAGTTCCGCCTGCGCCGTTGTCCCGTCGATCTTGACATTCCGGACGAACACGGAGGAGCGACGCGTCAGCTTGGGAAGCTGGTCCATAATCGAGCTGCCCTCGCCAATGGCCGCTTGTCCCTTCGTCGTGAGTGCGGATCGGAGCTGGTCCAGATCGGCATCGGCGAGGCTCCGCGCAAGCTTGCGGGCCACGACTTCGATTTGAGTCCGGTCCGAGCTCGCGGCGGAAGACGCCCGAGCGGAACGCGTTGGAGATCGACCCGCCCGCGGCTGCTGCTTAATGTAGTCTTGATCCGACGTGCTGAGTTTGGCCAGCGGCAACGTCGTCACTTTGCCGTCGGTCCGGCGCAGCGTAACTTGTCCGTCAGAAAATTTGACCAGCTCGGCTTGAACCTGGTGCTGGCCAGTCGCATCGGTCCAAGTCCGCACCTCGGCATCCACCGGCACGGCCATCAGCCCGACCAATGAGAGTAAGAATCCGACTCGGCGAACGGACGGTAGCAACCACGGGACGGCCATCGCTTCGACCCTCACGCACGGGAGAAAACGGAGCTCAAGCCCACAGTTTATGCCATGGATCGTCGCGAATCCAGTGACGGCGAATTCGCAACTTGCGGGCCGCGCGTTGGGAAAACAGTGCTTCGGGCGAGAGAGGCTCCCGCCAAGCCGTCTAGGCATGGGACGTTACTTGCTTCAAGCGGCTCAGCAGGAGCTTCGCCCTCCCGAAGCAAGCCCAATTCGTCGCTGGGACACCGCGCAGTGCTTTGTCACAGCTGAAATTGAGGGTTGGGTGGCCGGGGTCGAACGAAGTGAGCCCCCGGAAAATTGCGGACTGGGGGCTCACTTCGTTCGACCCCAGTCACCCCAAAATCAAGCTGTGACAAAGCTAGGGACGGGCAAGCTCAGCCTGGTGGACGAGACCGTAGTGCTGCAGCCCCTCGATGATCCCACCGGCGCACGAGGCCTCGGCGAAATAGACGCGAGCGGCCCGCGACCGCTTCAGCGATTCCAGTTCCGGGTCGAAGTTACCCACCACGATGCCGGCCGTTTGTCCCGTCAACATGTCCCGGTCGTTTCCGGAATCGCCCGCGGTCGCAACTCGCTCCAAGGGAATCTTCCATTTGCCGGACAGGTAACGGACCGCCTTGCCCTTCGAAGCGCGATAGGGCAGGAGATCGACAAACGTACCGTGCGAGAAGATCAAGGAATAGCCGACCCGGGCTTTGGCCAGGGCATTGTGAATCTGCGGCAACGCCTCGTCGGGTGAGATGGATTCGGCGAGGTTATAGCTGATCTTGAACTCGCGCTGCGTGTGGGGCTCTTTTTGCAGGAACAAAAAGGGGAAGTCGTCCAACGCTTCGCGAATCCTCTGTGGCCGCCATTTCGCCCGCAATTGGGCTGCCCAACCTTTGTCCATCATCTGGTCCGGGCCATAGTAGATTTCAGCGCCCACGGAACTGATGATGACGTCCAGTGTCTTGATGTTGTGCCGCTTCAGCACGTCGTTGACCAGATCCAGCGCTCGCCCGGAGGCCACGCCAAATCCCAAACGATCGCGATTTTGCTCCAACAGCAGCTTGAGCTCGTCGAGCGCCTCATCGTCGCCGAGCAGTGTGTTGTCGATGTCGGTGATCAACAGGCTATCCAGCGACGCCAGACGCTGCCCGGGGGAGCTTGCGACAGCGGGCACCGCGGCCACGGCAGGTCTGGCTGACGTTAGCTCCGCCACGACTTCCAGGTACCGCTCGCAGTGTGAGTGCCAAGTGTAATGCTCGCGAACCCGATTGACTCCGTTATTGGAATAGGTCTGCCAAAGTTCTCGATCGGTGAGCAATTTGAGCATCGCGTCGGTCAATGCCTTGCGATCGTTGACATCGATCAACACGCCGCTCTCGCAATTCTCAACAATATCCTGTGGCCCGCCGTCCTCGGTCACGACGAAGGGCAACCCCGTCGCCGAAGCTTCGATGGCCGTCAGTCCGAATAGCTCGATGAACGCCGTGTTGACGAAAATCCCGCTGCGCCGCCGCAATGCGATACAGCTCGGGCACATCAAATTCCGAACCGTGATTCTTCGGGATCGCCATCTTGCCGTAGAGATCGTACCGATCCATCGCCAGCAGCATGTCCGTCAGCACGCGTTGTTCGTTCTCGGGCATCGACTCGATATCCTCTCGAATCCCCGCGAACACGGCCAAATTCGCAATCGCCTGCAGCTCCCGACTTTGACCATAGGCGTCGATCAGGGCGCTAATGTTCTTGCGCCGATCGGGACGACAGAGAGCGAGGATCAACGGACGTTCGGCGTTGAAATGAAATCGCCCCAGGTCGTTGATCATCCGCACACGGGCTTGTTTATATCGCTCGTCAACCTGTGCGCCGGGCATGTCATAGTTGTAATAGGGAAAAAAACGATCCAGATCCGTCCCGGGCGGAATGACCTCGAAACGCAATCCCTCGCCCTTGTGATACTGGCTGTACTGGTGGTCGCGCTCGTGACGCGTGCTTGTCACAACCAGATCTGCCAAGGCCAGGCAATCCTGCTCGACCCCAATCCGGTAGTCGATCGCTAATTCTTTGTTGGCGTCGTCGCGGGTCCAGCCTTCATTGATCAGGTAATCCAGTTTCGGCTTGCCCAACGAGTGGCCGGTGAAGACCAAGGGGACACCAAAGGCGGCCGCCACTTCTTTGGCAACGTAGCCGCCATCCGCATAGTGGCCGTGAACCAGTGCCGGGATCCGACCCTCGCTGCGGGTAAAACTAATGAGATGGTCCACAAACTCGTCCAAATGTGGCCACAACCGCTCTTTGCGGAGGTACCGCCCTCCGCCGCATGGCAAGCGAACCAGGCGGCACTTGTCCCCGAGCGGTTCGACGTCACGAGCGTAGTCTGGCGAGACACGTTTGTCCTTGATCCGACGCGTGAACAAGTCGACGCCCTCGACCCCCGGGAATTCACTCAGCGTCTTGGCCAGTTCCAGGACGTAGCGAACCTGACCCCCCGTGTCAGCGTCACGCCCCATTTCGATGTTTTCGGCACGAATGAGGCCGTGCGTGCTGATGAGTTGCAGGTACATGAATTGAACCTCCTTGCCGAAGTAAATGGCTTCGGAATCGATAAAATGTGTCGCTGGAAAGCTAGAAATCGTGCCCCGATGCTTCACTTGGCGATGCACCACCCAACGCCTCGCGTTCGATCGTCGAGACCCCCATCATGTCCGCGATTCGTTGCAGATTCGCCAAAATCTGTGTTTGCTCCCAGGCAGGTAGCTCGGCTAATCCCCGCTGAAACTTTCCCTCCAACAACCGGGGCGCACGCTGCAGCACGTCGTGGCCCTCGTCCGTCAGCTGGACGGCAATGCTCCGCCGGTCCCGCTCGCCACGAATCCGCTGAACCAGTCCACGACGCTCCAGCCGGTCCAGGATTCCGGTCACGGTCGGGGGCCCGAGGTGCAACTCCGCCGCCAGCGCGCTGGCGGTGATCGCCTGCTGCTCAAAGACGACCCGTAGCGTGGCCAGCTGCGGTGCCGTCAGGCCACACTCGTGCAGCAACCGGCGAGATCGCAGGTCGATCGCGCGCGTGATCCGGCGCAGCGCCGCGACGATCTGCCGCTCCAGGTACGCCTCATCGTTCGCTCCCCGCAGCACACTCGCCTCCCGCCCGTCTGATTTTCAGAAGAGGCCCGCTCTCGGAAACCGGCTTGCCTCGCTGGCCCATCATTATTACGCACAGAAAATTTTTTCGCAAGAACGGCGAGCCGGTGGGACGCGGTCCAGCCGCCGTCGAGAAACCCAGGTCGTCCTCCGGAAACATCCAATAAGAACTCGCGTCAATCCCGAGAGATCGGTCGACCCGCGTCCAACAGAAACGAACGTCGGACCACCGCGAAGTACTTCCGACAGGAACTATCTCGCCGAGATTGCTCGTCAATTTCCCGGGGGTGGTATCGGCGTCAGCCGGTCAAAGTGACGAACCCAGTCCACGACCCGCCAGTCCATCCAGTGCCAATCCGGATCACGCGTGGCACGTCGATCGGCCAAAAACCCCAAATGCCCCCCTGCGGGTGTGGCATAGACTTCCGTCGTCGGGGAAAACGTGGCGTCTCGAAAAACAGCCGCGGGAATCAGCGGATCGTCCTGAGCGAAAAGAATCCGCGTGGCGACCTGGATGTCGCTCAAGCCCGGCAGGCTACTGGCCCGCCGATAGTAGTCGTCGACGTCGGCAAACCCACCCCCGGGAGCGGTGAATTGGGAATCGAAGTCATACAGCGAGCCCGGGCGGCGTGCCCACGCGGCCCATTCCAGATCCGGTATCTGGCGACGCCGACGTTCGACAGTACGCGTCAGGGTTCGAACGAAGATGCGGTCGTAGACCCGATTCCAACCGTGCTGCAAGTTCCGACTGCAAGCGGCCAGATCCAATGGAGGCGCAACCGCAATCGCGCTGTCTAACGTCAAGTCATGATCGGCCCCCAGCTGAGTCAAGAACTTGAGCAAGATGGAGGCCCCCAGAGAAAACCCGACGGCCGTTACGGGGTGCGCGGGATGGAGTCGTCCGATGTGCTGCAGCGCCATCCTGAGGTCCTCGGTGCGGCCGGCGTGCAGCGACTTGCGGGCCAATGCCATGCCGGCTCCACAACCGCGGCAATCCAGTCGGACCGCGCGGTATCCGGACTGGACGAGCTTCGCCGCGATCCGATTCATGTAGCCGCTGCCGTGGCAACCCGCCAATCCGTGCACCAGCATCACGACGCGTCGTCGGCCGAGCGGACCAGGCGGGTTGTCGTCATGGGCGACGAGTCGATCACCGTCCGGCAGGTGGATCACTTTTCGCTCCGCCCGATAAGGAAATCGTTTCCAAAGGTACGCGGCGCCGATCGTCTGACGATGGGGTCCGCGAAACCAAGGATGTGGCACAAACGGGGGTTGCGGCTCGTTCCACATCCGGCTCTCCAGCTCGGTTACATTCGAAAGACAAGTTGGCTATACTGCGTCGAGCTTAAGGGAATTGGACGACCCCACGATCGTGCGGACGTCTGACCCTCGCGGCCGGATCGAGATTTGGAACGAAACATCGGGTTAGAACGCCAAGTTTAGCTTGAGGCGGACGGAGTCGTACAGATGCAACGAACAACAGCGGAAATCGCGGAAATCGAACGCCACAAGTATTTTTTGAGCGAGAAGGAGGGCTACGACGTCGGCTGGGAATTCGCGGAAGCGGATTGGGAAGCCCAGCACGCGAGTCGCTGGCGACGAGAGCACGCCGCGAGCGGGACGCCGGTCGAGGCGGCAGGATCCTGCTGTGGGGGCGCAAGCGGGATGTCGCGAAACTCCGCTGCGGCGGCGAATCGAAGTTCTACGACGTCGACGGCTGCCTCTCGCGGCGACACGGCACCCGAAGAAAAGCTGACGGGCAACGGCCACGTCGTGCGCTGCGACCCAGGCTCGGGAGCAGGCCCGCTGCGACGATTCTTCGCGCGTCTGTTCGGCAACGCCCGAACGTGATCCGCTCGCCGAACGGCCGTCCCACGGCCCCCCCCGACCGAGCGATTCCACGTTCGTCGGAGACCCCGGTTCGCCCCGTCGTGAACAGGCAGAGATCCGGGTGCTGATCGTCTGACACGCAAAAGAAAAACGACGGCGGAGACCTCGCGGTTCCGCCGTCTTCGACTGACATTCAGGCCATGACCGCTGACTCAACCTCCTTGGCAAGCCGTTTGCGCGCCTCGTGCAGCCGCCGCTTGATCGTGCCCAAGGGCGCTTCGAACGCGGCACTCATCTCCAGCAACGATTGCCCGCGAACGTAGAACGCTTCCAGCGTTTCTCGGTCCAAGGAACGCAATCGGTCCAGACCGTTTCGCACGCAGTCGGCCCGCTCGGTTTCCACCGCCGCCGCCAGCGGCGTCCGAGCATCGATGCAGGTCGCTTCCAGCGTTTGTGGCTCGGTCGCGATGGACGGAGCCCGCCGCACCGCCCGGTTGATGGCCATCCGCTGGGTGATGCTCGTCAACCAGCCAACGAAACACTCCGGCTGCCGGAGTTGCGGCAGCTTCTGCAAGACTTGCAGGAAAACTTCCTGACACAGCTCTTGCGCTTCGTTCTCGTCTCGCAGCCGCCGCAGCGCCACGGTCGTCACGTGGACCCGATAGCGAGTGAACAGTTCACCCAGCGCGGACCGATCCCCGGACTGGGCTGCGAGCACTAACTGCACCACGGTCGTCCGCGGAGCCTCAATACATTCGGTCGTGGTCATCTCGTTCTCTCTCTTCAGGGATTCCCAACGAGAATCCCGGCATGGAATCCAGGGCGAACCGCGAGTGCAAGCAAACTCGGAACCGATTCCGGTCGTCTGCTTGCCGCCTCGAGACGGCAACGGGTCATGCGATCGATTGGGACTGACCAAGCCGACTGCGTGTCGGCTCAAGTCCGCAGTGCTGGCACTGCTCCCAACTCGTTCGGCGACCTGGCCGGCACGTCATCTCGAACGATCCCGTCATGTCACGCCAACCGTTCCGCGGCAGTCTGCCGGGTTGCTGGGTGACACCGGATCTGGCGACCAACGCAACGGCCGGCATGCAATAACCGAGTACGTGGCGTACTACGGCGACCCATCCGAGCTCGCACGCGGGGCGTTTGCCGCCGAGATGCTGGCTCCTGAGGCGTAGGAGCGCATGCGTCTCGACTGCAAACCCGGCAACCAGGACGGCCAAGCGATCTTCGAGAATGCCGAAGATGCGGTCGTTTATGGTGATTTGGGAATTGCGTCGCATGGCTCGTCTCCTAGCGCTCAGCGCAGTGAGAGAAAACGAACAAAGAAAGAAGACAAAACAACGATCGCCCGGCGGCTTCCTCAGAACTTTGCCTCCGCGCGACCTTGGCGAGCATATCATGGATCCGGGGTCACGGCAAATAGTCCGCCGTGCCTGCGGCATGCTGCTCTTGGTTCCCAGATAGACGGCAGATCGGTTCGCAGGTTCGTCGGATTCCTGTGAATTTCCCAAAAATGACCGGCCCGCCGTCCTTGCCCCGCGCCGTCGACGTCCATGGATGCTGAGCGATCCGGAAACGCGGTCGCCCCGGAAAGCCTATCGCTGCGGGAAAATTTGCTCGGTATTGTCCACCAGCACCGTCCTGGCCAGCTGCAGCGCCCGCGTCTCCGTCCAGCCGCGATCGATCACGAAACGATCCGCAAGCACCTTGGCTAAAATCCGCTTGTACATGTTGAACTTGGGCAGCGCGAACTCCAATTTGTACATGTCGCTGTAGTAGCCGATCTGTTTGGTCTGCGGCACCGCCTCCAGGCGGGCGGCCAGGTCGGGTTCGATAAACGCCGGAGTATTGGAATACCACCAGTGCCCATTCGCCACGACATTGGGAAAAATCCAGGCATAGCTGACCAATTCCTGATTCGTTACGCTCGCCAGCACCGAGATCGGGAAGGTGACTTGTGGGAAGGCGTTGAACAGGTGTCGATACTGAATCAGGGAAACGCGACTGTCATAGAGGTCTTGTCCCTGAAAGACGCCGCCAGGGTAGACGCGCCGATTGACGCCGATCATCAAGTCAAACGGGAGCTTCCACTCGGCACAGGCCTGCGCCAACGTCCAGAACACGAAGTGCGCGTACGGTCCGCCGCTCGTCTTCGCTGGCGTCGGTACCGCGTCGGAGCCCCCTCAGCGCGGCGTCGGCGTCGGAATCCGCGACCGGCTCGGGGCGAAAATCGGGCGGCAACGAGATCGCACAGGCTCGCGCGCCGTGGCGGACGAAATGCTGCATCAATTCGCCGATCGCCGCTCGCATGCCAGCGGCCGTCCCGCCGTCGGTCCCGGTAAACTCTTCCAGGCGACGCTGCACCGCTGGGTTATCGAAATGAAATACCAGCTCATCCGTTCTCAAACACGGGATGTAGGTCCGCGTGTCGAATCCTTCCAGCGGATCGTCAAAATCGTTGGTCAGAAAGACGGCCTTCAGACCACTCTGGGCGAGCACCTGCGCCGCCCAATCGTCGGCGGCCATCCGACGCCGCGAATGGTCGTACAGCGGCTCCCAGTTCTCGGCCGTAAGCACGTCATCCTGAAAGTCGAAAAACTCCTGGGCCATTTCGATCAACCAACTTGACTGAATCGTATTTTCCAGCGGCCTCAGATGCTCAACCAACCGCCGCACTCTCTCTTTCGGATCGAGCCCCTCCTCTTCGATTGTCGCCCGCGGCATGCCCGCCGAATGAGCCAGCTCGGTGTAGTAGTGATAACCGAGGATCTCGGCCAAATTCTTGGCGGCCGGCTGGTGCGCATTGATATGAGTGTGGGGATCAATCAGCGGCCACGAAGACAATTCGCGATACAAGCGTTGCCGTAATTCCCAAGACATCCGTCACCCTTCCCTTGTTCTCAGGCGGTCTCTCAGGCGGTCTCTCAGGTGGTCTCTCAGGCGGTCTCTCAGGTGGTCAACGGCAGCGGCGCGTTGAGGAAGCGTTCGCACAATTGTCTCGCCAGCGCCACGTCGTTCGGCCGCGGGACCCGCCAGAGGCCAAGCCGAATGCGCCGGATTACGCCCTTTTCCAAGTGCTCGTCTAGCAGGCACAGCTCGCAGCGCCGGACCTTGGATGTCGCGTCGAGCGATCGCCGAATACTCGCCACGTCGCCAGGCACGACCAATTGAACCAACGAAAACTCGTCGCCTGGCAAACGCCATAGCAGCAACGGCGGCGCCACGGTGACGACGCCCTCAGCGAGGTCGCCGCACCAAGCTGGATCCGCTTCGATCAGCTCGGCCGCGACCAGCTGGGTGACAACCTTCAGCGTCGGCCGGGCATCCAGTCGATCGGTTTGCAGCGAAATCCAGACTTCGACGCCCGGCAGGCTGACGTCGGTCAAGCAGCAGCACGCGTCGCGCCAATAGATCTGCGACCGCAATTGGGGCGGAGCTCGGCGTTCGTAGGTGACGACCAAGTCGCCGTCACGAACATAGTGATCAACTCGATTTTCCGCCGAGATCGGATCGGGAAAGCCGGGCAGTTCGACGCCCAACACTCGCTCGGTCTCGTGCGAGGTCCAGCCACCGATTCCCAACGCAGGTCGATCCAGCCAAACGCGTGTCGTGACGTCGGCTCGCTCGAGCGTCGCATGCCCATCGAACAACGTCCAATCCGCCGACATCGAGTTTCTCCGTTTCCGACTTGAGACCGCGCATTATTTCCCAAGACGCGTCCCGCGTCACGTCACGATGAAAACGACGCTGACTCGCATCGTGATCGCATCGTAGCGGCTGGAACGTGCCAACCACAAGACGGGCGTGCGATCGGCCACGTTGGGACCTTGCGAATCACCTGAGGGCACGAAAAGCGGTCCCCGACGAACTGGCAAGCGAAGGCATTCCCGGAAGCGGGCAAAAAAAGGGTCAGGCCATTTTGTTTCGGAAACTGGTGAAAATGGGAATTTCATTGGCTGCATCCCGAGTCGAGTCTTCCGTGATCTCTCCGGTCGACGAGCGTCTCGGACGAATCGTCGCCACGCCGCCTGCTCGAATCGTTTCGCTGGTCTCGCCATTCTTCCGGCGGGCGAAGACCTGACCCCTGAAGCGCATGAAAAAACCCCGCCGCCTGCAAAGCAGAACGGCGGGGCCGGAACAGAGAAGAGGCCGAAATATAAAAGCTGCCCGAGGGAAAATGAAAAAGCCAAGAAGTCTGTTCAGCTGGCTGCCTCGAACTTCCATGATGATATCAAGTTTGCATAACGTGTCCAGACTTTGGTTCGAAAATATTTAAAATTGCAAGAGGCCACTCCCCCGGCTCGGTGTGACATTCTATCGATTAGCAAACCGAGCTAAGATCCAGCCAAGCGGTTACCTCTCGTTGGCACTTCGTCGCGAACGCATTTTAGAAGGAAATTTTGTGTATCGATCCTCGGAAATTCTGGCGGCCGCCACGGCCGCCGCACGGTCGGCGGGCCGACTGCTTCAGGACCTTCAACCTCAGATCAGGCCCCGCGAAAAGGCCCCGGCGGACTTGGTGACGGACGCCGATTTCGCGTCGCAGCGCGCGATTCGAAGCCGACTGACCCAAGAGTTTCCGGAGTATTCGTTTATCGGTGAAGAAGACAGCGCCGCGGACCGAGCGGCCGGCAGCGCCGCAATCCGCGACGGATCCCCCTGCTGGATTGTGGACCCGCTGGACGGCACCACCAACTACGTGCACGGTCTGGATAACTACTCCGTCTCGATCGCGCTTCGACATCGAAACGAGATGTTGCTGGGAGTGGTTTACGACCCGGTGCGTGATCAACTGTTCAGTGCCATCAAGGGGGCCGGAGCTTGCTTAAATGGAAGGGCGCTGGCGACGAGTTCGGTCGAGCGTCTGGATCAAGCGTTGGTCGCGGCCAGTTTCTCGGCGAAAGTGCCGCCGGATTCTCCCGAGGTGGCTCGCTTCGTGCAGGTCCTGCCCATCTGCCAAGCGATTCGCAGGCTCGGATCGGCGGCCCTGAACCTGTGCTATGTTGGCGCCGGTTTTATGGATGGCTACTGGGCCACCTCGGTCAAACTCTGGGACGTCGCAGCGGGGCTATTGATTGTTCAGGAGGCCGGGGGAACGGTCACCTCGATCGACGGTCGGGCATTGGATTGGGACGATCCTCGTTTCTTGGCATCGGCGACCCCACCGCTGCATGCTGAATTGCTCGCGGCGCTTCGGCTGGCCTGAACGCCGGGGCGGCCGGTGTTCGCCGACGCGCCCCGCCCCTCGACGTCGCGGGTCAAGAAATCGAGGCGCGAGCGACCGGACCGATGCGGGCTTGGATTCCCGAACCACAACGTTTCTTCGGTCTGGCTGTTTAGTTAAGATGGTAGAAAGTTCTCGATGATTCCCGCCGCCGGATTCATCCCGCTTCGCGTCCCAGTCCCGGCTGCTCGTCTCGCAAAATGGAACGGCTCAAGCGGTCGCCTAGTCACACTTCGACCGCACTGGCGTTCGTAGCGCTTCTTCAACCTCTACCGACGGACGTCATGTCGCTCGACTCAATAGCTCGGCGGACTTTCAAGCGCGGCTTCGCCGGCTCATGGCGAGCGGCGATCGGCCTGTTGATCGTCTTGATCTTGGGATCGGCGCCCTTGTTCGGGCAACCGCCGGCGCGGCCCGAGCGGGCGCCGGGGCCCGGCGTCCTCGCGCCCGCGGTGACTCCCGCAGAGGCCGGCGAAACCCCGGGGCCGATCGTGGAGCAGGCGCCGCAAACCCTGTATGTGCCGGACGAGCAAGGTCGTCCTGTTCCGCTGCTCAACATCCCCTTGGAGCGGATTCAGCGTCTCCTGAACCAGCAAGACGGTTTGGAACCGGGTCCTCGACCGCCCGCGTTCCAAATCGATCTGGTGACGATTCGGGGTGAGGTCCGCGAGGTGATGGCCGAGCTGGAAGTGGATCTCCAGGTGACGTTACTTGAGCCGTTGGATTCGCGGGGCACGAATTGGACGTCGATTCCGCTGCGTTTCCACGACGCATCGCTGCTGGAACCGCCGACGCACGAGGGCGAGGGGCAGTTTCACCTGGTGTTTGACGAACAGGAAGGGTATCAGGGCTGGATCCAGCATGCCCATCCAGGCCAGCATCGATTGCGTTTGCGACTGGGCCTGCCCTTAACCGCGGTGGCGGAGGCGACGCAGCTGCGGTTCTTCCCGCCGCTGGCAAATCAGTCGGAATTGAGTCTCGGGCTGAGCGGTGAGGGCGTGACGGCGACGATCGAGAATGCACGAAATCTGCAACTGGAATGGACGGCTGCGGGCAAGTCCAAGTTGACCGCTCAGGACCTCCGCAATCAAGTCCTGGTGACGTGGCGGCAAGGGGAGGATCTGAACGAACCTCGGCCGACCTACCTTGATGTGCGGGGCGATATCCGGGTCACGATTGACGGGCCGGGTGCGATTCGCAGCAACGTCACGCTTGACTTGCAAAGTTACGGGCGGCCAATCGAGCAATTCGCGCTGGTGCTGCCGCCGAATACCAAGATCGTCTCCGGCAATCAACCGGGCTATAGCGTGAGCGAATTGACCAGCACGGGTCCCGGCCAGGAAACGCCCCGCACGACGGCCCAGATCAAGCTTGAAAAGCCCGGACCGCAGGCGCGGATTCAATTGGCGACTCAGACCATCGAGCAGTCCGAAAGTATGGCAGCGGTCAACGTGGCGAACTTTGAGGTTGAGGGCGCGATTCGGCAGTCCGGCCGAGTCAGCCTCCTGACCAGCGAAGACTGGCTCGTGTATTGGACACTGGGACCGTCGGTCCGGCGGGTTCAGAGTGTCGAGTCGGTGGAGACAACGCAGGAGCGCAAGGTACTGGCGAGCTTCCAGTATTTTCGTCAGCCCTGCCGACTGGACGTGCAAATCCAGCCCCAGGGAACACGGGTGGGCGTTGAGCCCCAGTATCGAATGCGGGTGGGCGAGGATCGAGTTTCGCTGGAGGCACAACTCAACTACAAGATTCGCGGGGCGCGGATTTCGTATCTGAATTTTTCCCTCAATGGCTGGCAACTGGACGAAATCGGACCGAGCGGCGCCGTGGAGAATGACGACTTGCGCGCGGGCGGCAGTGACCAGATCAAATTGCGGCTGACAAAGGCGACGTCAGGCGACTTTCCGCTCACCTTGCGACTTCATCGCCCCGTGACCGCTCAGCAAGGTACGCTGCGATTCCCGCTACCCTGGCCGACCGCCGACGCAGTCTCACCTGGATCCTTGTTGGTCAGCAGCGCGGAATCGGTCGTACTCAACTTCCGAGTGCCGGAAATGTCCGGACTGGTCCAGGATCCGCTGCTGGCCGCGAGTGCCAACGCCAGTCCGCCGACCTCCTCCGAATTGGTTCCGGCTGCCTTCCGGTTTCTGAGTGATCGAACGTTGGGCGAAGTCGTGATTGACTATGAAGTCCGCGCGCAGGAGGTCCGCGTCCGTTCGGACACGTTGATCGATTTAACTTCCGATACGGCCGAAGTAAGCCAGCGGATCGCCTACCGCGTGCGTTACGTCCCCGCGTCGCGCATCACGCTGGATGTGCCGAAACCGCTCTTCGATCTCTTGATCAATCCTCGATCTCGAAGTCGCGTCGATCTGCGACTGGAGGGTGAGTCGCTGGGCAGCGAGTGGTCGGAAGCCTCATCCGACGGCTGGGACGAAGTGCGCGGCGTGGTGCCGGTCGTGCTCGCGTTGGACCGTCCGCGTCTGGGCAGTTTCGATTTGGAGCTTCGTTATCCCTGGCCGTTGCGTCCCGGGACGCCGTCGGACTACACCGCGATCCCCCTGGCAGTTCCGCAAAGCAGCGAGCTGGTTTCCAATACCGCGACGCTCAGCCCGGTCGGTCCGCTGCGGGTGGAACCTGCGGAAGACGGCAACTGGATCCGTGACGATTCGATCGTCGCCACGAACGCCTTACAATCGATTGGGCTTGCATCCTCCAATGGAGCCAGCCGGCTGCGAGTCCGCGTCTCACAACTGCAGGAAGCGGCCAGCGAAGAGACGCGAACCAGCGCGACCGTCGTGCAGCGGGCCTGGCTGCAATCGTGGCTCTCCCGCGATCGCCGCATGGATCGCGCCGTTTTTCGCATCGCGACGGGCGCCGATCGCGTGCAAGTGAAATTGCCGCCGGGGGTCGAGCAGTTGCTGGCGTTGGTCGACGGCGCACCGGTGGCGGCCGCCCACGCGGGCGACGAAGTCGTCGTTCCGCTCCCGCCTCAACATCGCTCCGATCTGACACTGGAATTGTCCTTGCAGTACGGCCAGCGCCCGGCGGTTGGCGACATGGAATTTCCGCCGCCGGTGCTGCGGGACGCCGTGGGACCGCGGCGCTGGTTCTGGCAGCTCCTCTTGCCTGCCAACGAGCATCTGCTGATCGCCGACCCGCGTCTCACGTCCTCCAACCGCTGGGTCCGGGCGGGATGGCTCTGGCGCCGCCAGGCGACTCAGCCTCAGCAAAGCCTCGAGTATTGGACCGAAGCGGCCGCGCAACCGCCGCTCCCCTCGGGACTCAATCAGTATCTGTTCAGTTCGTTCGACAAGGTCGATCAGTTCTCGATACGCACATGCCATCGCTATACGCTGGTCTATTTGGCGTCCAGTTTGACCTTGGGGTTAGGCCTCGGGTTGATGTACGTGCCGCAGCTCCGCCATCCGTTCCTGCTGTTCGGCTTCGCGATCTTTTTGTTGTCGGCCACCTGGCTCTACCCCGACCTCTCGCTGCTCGTCAGCCAAGCGGGACTCTTGGGCGTGGTTTTGATCTTGGTGGCCGTCTTCATCGCGACGTTGATGCGGCAGCTCACCCTGCGACGATCCGCCATGGTCGCAGTGGGTCGTCGGCAAGCGGACTCGCGTAGCGGTGTGCAGATGCCCTGGCGGGACGGATCCGGGCCGCACACGACGATTGCGGGCCCTGCGCCGTCCGCGGCGATGATGCCCGATTCCAAGGCTTGAGACACACTCGGTCGGTTCCTCTTGAGGCCCATTGTTCATGCGTCCCTGCTCGTCACTGCGATGCGAACGGCGCCCTCCGACGCTGGCCGCCCTGCTGCTCGCGCTGGCCGTCACGTCCGTCGCCGCGCAGGAGGCGACGAAGCCGGTGGTCAAGCCGCTGCGATATCGCATGATTTACGCGCCGCTGGATCAGATCGAGGCACTGGCCGACGGCGAGTATCGGACCGTGCGACGGGATGAATTCGAAGCGCGGCTGAAGGCGCTGCGAAACGAGATTCCGGCTCAGCTTCAGCAAGGCGTCGTGGTCACCCAGGCCTTGTACCGCGCGGCTCGAAGGACGACAACTGCTCAGTGGCAACGTGAACTGGCAAGTGACGTGTCTGGACGAGATGCCCGTCTGGTTTCGCTTGGGTCGGCCCAACTTGGCACTTTCGGATGTGCGATGGGTGGACGAGCCCGCGGCGTCGCGCGAGGCCGACTTCGGCAGCGGAGCGGAAGGGGAATGGCTGCTGCACGTTCCCTCGTCCGGGATGCTGCAGGCCCGCTGGACCCTCGCACCCCATGTCGCGAACGAGGAGGAGTTGACCTTCCACCTTCAACTGCCACGCTGTCCGGTCACGCGGATCGAGCTGCAACTGCCACGTGACTATGAATTGGTCAGCGATGCCGGAGTGACGCGGCGGATCGAGCTCGAACAAGACCCCGCCGCGTTGCAGAGTGGCCCTGCCTTCGTGACCGCGACGGACCTCTGGCAAGTCGATTTGGGCGGACGCCAAACGTGTCAGCTTCAGCTGCGCCGCGGCGACGCCCCACCGCCTCAGTTGGCCCTGCGACAAACCACGCGTTACACCGTTTCCGAGCAGGGGCTGGAGCTGGTGGCGGACTTGCAGCTGGATTGCGACCAACGCGAGTTGCGGCACCTGGACCTGGAGGTCGCGCCCGAACTGCAGATCACCAAAGTGATTCATGAGGGCGATTCGCTGGCCTGGACGGTCAGCCGAGAGCAGCCGTCGACCAACCGCGTGACCATCGCGTTTGCCCAACCGCTCCGCGGACTGAACCGCTTGGTGCGGGTCACGGCCGTCGCGCCGCCCAACGTCTATCAGGATTCGCCCCTGCCTCGCGTCAGGGTCGTCGACGTGCAGTGGCAACAAGAGGCGGTACGGCTCAAAATCAATCCTCCCGTACAGCTCGAATCGCTCAGCCTGCGTGACGCGCTCCAGGTCCTCCCCTCCGGCAGCGAACCCAACGGACCGCCCGCGCTGGCTTTCCAGTGCGAGGGTCCGGATTATGAATTGCGGGTGGACTTGGCGCCCGCCCGGGCCGAACGCGACTTTCGCGCCGCGACGCGAATCGAAATCAACGCCAACGAGCTCCTCGCCACGATTCGGGTCGACGTGCGGAGTCGGACGCCCGACGATTTTCAGATTCGGGGGACGTTGCAAGACAATTGGAATCTTGAATCGATCGAAACCGAGGACCCGCGTTTGATTGACGAATGGCAGGTGGTCAGTTCGCCCACCGCGCCCCGCCAGCTCGAGCTTCGCTTTGCCGACGGGCTGTCCACAACCCGCTGGACGCAGCTCACCATCCAGGCTCGCCGGTCGATCGAGATTGGTGAGACTCCGCTTCCCCTGAGCGAACTTCAGCCCCTGACGCTGGCCGAATCCGACTCCAGCGTCAGGCGATTTCTGAGTTGGCAAGCGGCGCCGGGGATCGAGGTTTCCTTTCCCAACGACGGCCGCCTGACTTGGTTGGGTCTGGACGACCTGGATGCCCGCGAGACGCGACTGGTCGGGCCTCAGGTCGGCGAGCGGGTGTTGCTGCTGGATCCCACGACGCTTGGGGAAACGGCGTGGATTCGCCAACAAGCCGACGAGGAAGCACGCGTCGCGGCTCGGATCCAAATCATGGCGCAGGTTTCAAGCCGAACGACGCAAGAGCGATATCGACTGGAGATCGAACGGCTCGGAGGCCAGCTTCAACAGTTGCACGTTCTGCTCTCGCAAGCCCGAACGGAGGACCTTCGTTGGTTCTTAGAGGAGGCGCCCCAGCGCGAGCTGCCGGCTCGACGCCAACGCGACCCCGAGTTGGCCGGCGGAGAGGTTTGGGAGATCGATTGGCCGGAATACGCCGAAGGAACGGTCATCCTGGTGGGTGAGCGGAGTTGGCCGACGACCGCCCGCGACTCGATCGCGTTGGCACGAATCGGCGAGGCCGCGACGCAGGAAGGGACGGTCTTGATCGAAGGATCGAACGAACTGCAATTGAGTGTTCAAGCCGCGACGCTCTTCACGCCGTTGCCGGTCGAGCAGCCCCGCTTTCGGAAACTCGCCCCCCGCCGCTACGCCTACCGGTACGCGCCCCTGGCCGAAATCTTCACGCCGGAGCCGCTCCTCAGCCTGGAGACCCGCGCCTCGCCGGACGCTGCCTCGTCGCTGCTTGTCTGGCGAATGCTGACGGAAACGCAATTGGACCAGACCGGCATCGCCCGTAACGACATCACACTCTGGGGCGAAAACCTCGGCACGGATCATCTGTTGGTGCGTCTGCCGGCCGAATGCGTCGTCCGACAAGTGCTCGTCAACCAGGTCGAGCCGACCTATCAGTCCACCGAGTCGGGTCAGTTACGGATTCCGCTGCCAACGACGGAGCGTTTTCCGTGCATTCAGTTGCGTTACGACCACCTGGGCGCACCGCTGGGCTGGTGGAATCGAATCGCCGCTCATTCGCCGCAGGTCGAGGCCACCGTGCTCGACCGTCAATGGCGGCTTTGGACACCCCCGGACTACGGCCTGGCTCCCCACGACCCTCAGCGATTGGGCCCGGTCGGCGCCCAGTTGTTTGGACCGTTGGCCCGGCGGTCAGGCCAGCTGCCGTTCGACTTTTTTTCGGCCCAATCGTGGCAGGACGTGTGGGGCGTGTGGTTGGCCAGCCGCGAGCCGCTGGGTCCCAAGGCGGCGCGAATCCTGACTTGGCTCGGACAGCGAGAACTCGCGTCGGTCGGCCAGTGGCTGGATCAATGCGAGGGGCTGGAGGCGTGGATCGACGCGGTCCAGCTGGCCGACCTGGGCTTGACTCCTCAAACCGCGCTGCCGGACACCGCGCTCCCGGAGGACCTGCTGCGCGGCCTGGATCGGCTCCAACGTCTGCAGCTGGGGTTGGTCGAAATTGGCGGTCAGGTGGTGATTACCAGTCAAGCCGCGTTGGCCAGCTATCCCCAGGCGGTGGCCACGGCCGAGAGTGCATCCGTGATCCACCTGCACGAAGATCGCGTGGAATCCGGCGAGCTAAGCGGCACATTCAACCAACGAGCGCGCGTCAGTTTTCTGCCCGCGCGAGCCTGGCAGGACGCCATGCTCGTATGGACGCCTGCCGCGTCCGAGGTCACGCCCTATGTGTTCAATGGCTGGCAACGCCACTCGGTCTCGGACCTCGAGTCCCAAGGGGCGCGGATCTATCATCGGGTCAGCCACGAAGTGCTGCGCACGATCAGCTTCATGCTGGCCCTGGCCCTCACTTGGCGGCTGGCACGAGTGAGCCTGCGGCGGGGTGTGATTCCGCTGGCCGCGTTTCTGGCGCTGTGGCTCTTGGGCCCGCTTCCACTGAGCAGTCTCGCACTGAGCTCGGTTTGGGGCTGCGTCTGCGGGTGGTTCATCCCTTTGTTGCAGCCGCGGCCCGGAGCGGGCGGCGGCGAGGCCTCGTCCTTGGCGACCCGCGGGTCGCTGACGACGCGGATGGCCGTCACACTCATGGTCTGCGGGGCGCTCAGTTCGGTCGCTCGCGCTCAAACCGAACCGGGTCAAGCGGCCGAGGACCCGGTGCTCGAAGTGCTTGTCCCTGCCGATTTGCACGGAGAGCCTCAGAGCGATTACGTGCTGGTGCCGCTGCCGTTGGTCCAGCGGTTGTGGACGGCACCCGGCAACGGCTCGACCCCCTCCGTTCCTTGGATCCTGTCGCAGGCCGCCTACCTGGGCGCACTGGAAACGGCGACCGCCCAGGCGCCGCTGGAGTTGAACACGATCACCGCCGATTTTGAGCTCCAGATCAATCAGCCTGACGGCATGATCCAATTCCCCTTGGCGGCTGAAGCGGCGGCGGCGCTGAAACGAGAGGCGTACTTGGATGGTCGGCCGGTCGAATTGCAATGGGATCCGGTTCGATCGGCGCTACGCGTCCCGGTACGGCAAACCGGCCGGCATCATTTGCAACTGAGCTTCCACACGGTGACGGTGACAGATCAGGGTCGAGCGGCCGTCCGACTGCCGATTCCTTCGACCCCGCAGGCAACGCTGTCGCTGACGTCGCCTCAAGATCTGCAATCGATTGTCGTCCCCTCGTCCCAGGGCGCGATCCAGCGACGCGAAGCCACTGGGCAGCTGCGCGTCGACCTTGGCCCCACCCACGAGCTGCGTGTCGAGTGGCCGGTGACCAATGCCGTGGACCGCTCGCCCAGCATCGACCAGCTAAGTTGGCTGATCCTGGACCGGAACGCGGTTCGCTTGGAAGTTCAGTTGATCGTCGACACGCGTCGCTATCTCGAGCCCACGCTGTTGATTGAGGCGGACGAGCGGCTTCAGTTGGACGTCAGCATGAGTGACCAGCCGATGTCACTCGCGCCCGCCGCCGAGCCCGGCGTGCGACGGATGGAGTTCGACCTGAACGCGGCGAAAGATCAGGCGGTGATTCGCTTGAGTTTCGTGGTTTCGGGAGCCACCGGGATCGGCCAAGTGGGCTTCCCCCGGTTCCACCCGGTCGGCGTCCCGGTGACGCACTGGTTGGGCGTCTCGGGCGGCGCGGGACTTGTGCTGCGAGTTGACCCGGGAAATGGCGCGACGCTCTCGGCCAACGACTATGCCGCCCGCTGGGGCGGGGCGGAGGCTCCAGATTACGCCTACGCCTTCACGACCGAGGCGCGCGGGTGGAACTGCCAGGGACAGGAATCGACGCCGCTGGCACAAGTCGATGTGCAGGCCTCCTATGCGCTCGGTCAGGCCACGACCCGCGCGATTTTCCTGGCGAACGTCCGAGCGGACCTGGCGGTGACGTTTCAGCAGCAGCTGGAGTTGCCGGAGGACTTTCGTATCGAGACGGTTCAAATTCTGGGCAGTGGCAACAACCGTCCGGTTCGGTGGACTCGGCCCACGCCGGACAGCGCCAGCCTGTTTTTCGACGAGCCCATGCGGGGTTCGTTTCAGCTGAGCGTGACCGGCCGTCAAGACGATCAGCCGCTGGGCCGGCGCCGATTGCCAAGACTGAGCTTCCGCGACGCCGTTCAGACGACCTCCCAGCTTGACCTCTTCCGCCAAAGCGATGTGCTCCTGGCGGATGGCCTCGCCGCGGCGCCGCCTGAGATCTCGCCGTTCGTCCGTAATCAGCTCGGACTGGCGCGTTGGTCGAGTCGCCGCGAGGCCCCCGAGCAAGACACCGCGTGGGATGTCGAGGTCCAGCCGAATCAGCGACAACTCGAGGCGACGTTGACGAACGTGATTTCTCGGCAACAAGGCACGTGGCTGCAACAGTTGGAGCTGGCGCTGGAACTGAAACACGGCGTTCTCGATTCGCTCACGTTCGAAATCCCAACGGAATGGACGGCAAGTATTCAGGACAATCCGCGGATCCGAATTGTGTATGCCCAGGCACCGCGGTCGTCGATGGCGCGCGTCACGATTTGGCCGTTGGACCAACCCTTGGACCCGACGACTCCGGTCGTGTTTTCGGGACCTGTCCCCGTCACACCCGGTCAACCGCTCAGCGTGCCGAACATTCGGCTGCTGGACGAGGGGCGGATCCAGCGTCGTTTGTACCTACCGAGCACCGCCGATGGGCAATCGCTGCTGTGGAATACATCGGGGCTGGAACCGCTTTCGGACGACGTTGCGCCGCCCAAGAGCCTCGTGTCGTCGGGGGACTACCGTGGCTATCAGATCGTGGGCGCCGAGTTTCAGGCGATCCGGTTGCCGGCCAAGACAGCCGTCGGCACGCCCCGAGTTGCGCTCAGCGACTATGTCGTCGCCTCGCAGCGCGGTGATCGCTACACGGGCCTGGCACTATTTGACTTGCTGCCGGATGGGGTGGACGAGTGCTGGGTCGAATTTCCTGCCTCGCTGCGTCCCGTCGCGATGACCGTCGAGACTCAACCACAGCGGATCGAATGGGTGCAGGGAACACGACGAACCCGGTTGCGACTGGCGTCCAATGTCCTGCCGCAACGGATTCGTGTCCAATACGTTGGGCATTGGCCCCGCAGCTCCGTACCGGCTGGCGACGCGACGTGGCTGGCCCCTCGCCTGATCACTGCCGACCGTCGTGGCCGGCTAACGAGTCTGCCAGTGGATCGAACGCTCTGGACCGTCCGCCCTCCGACTGAATTCAATGTCACGTTTCTCCGCCCCACGGTTCGCTGGGAAACTCAACAGCGAACCCGTCTCGTCCACCTGACGGCGATGCTTGATTTGGCGGCACGCCAGGCAACGGACTTCACACTTCCCGACATGCAGCGCTGGTATTCTGCGTGGGGCGAGCGGCTCGCGGCGGCCCAGGCTTCAACTCGAATCGAGGCCGCCGTCTTGGCGAATGACACGCCGATGTCACTCAAGGAGACGCTCCAGCAACAGCAGCAGCGCCACTCGGAAGTTGCGACCCAATTGAAGCTGGAGGGTCTGTTTCAGCAATTGTCAGGCAGCGGCAACGCCGTCGATCTGGCGGGTGTGGATGCCTGCGCATTGCGACGATTGGCCGAGTCGCGATTCTGGTCGTTCCCATCGTCCGCGACGGAGTTACCGATGGTCCGCCAGCCCGAGCGAACCACACGTTCGATGCGGATCACCACCGCCGTTCTCGTCGCTCTGCTGGGTCTGGCACTGCAGCGATGGCCGGCGTCATGGACGTGGATCAGCCCTCGCTGGCCTTGCGTCTGGGGCGTGTTGTTCGGCCTGGCCTGGTGGATCTGGATTGAACCCAGCTTCCTGGGCTGGTTCATCGTGGGGCTTTCGCTGCTCGTCTTGGCTCTGCTACCATAGCGAGCGTGACAACTCACTCAAGAAAAGCCCTCACCGAAACGTGGATCATCCTGCTCACCTGGTGCGTGTTTTGTGCCTGGGTGCTGCTCGTCTGCTGCGATGCTTACCTCACCATCGACAGGCGACTTCCGGCGCCAGAACTCCAGGAGGCGGAACTGACCTCCGCGGCGTTAGTCCCAACCGTCTGCGGGCTGCCAAGCTGGGTCTTCTGGGGCATCGCGGTCCCGTGGGCCTCCGCCTCGGTTCTGACGATTGTGTTCGCGCTGCGCGGCATTCGCGAAGACGACTTGCCCCACGACGCGCTGGCGAATGGCGAGCTGCCGCGCGGGGACCTGCTGCCCAACGGGAACACCGGAAGGGAAGCGGGAGATGACTGAACTTGGCGGTCCCATCACGCTGGTGGCCGCCGTGAATGGCGGTTCCGGAAGTGCGGCGTTGACCAGTTTCTTGGTCTACCTGGGCGCCGTCTTCGCCTTGGCCTGGCTCTCGACACGACAGCGGAGCGACGGCGGATTTATCAACGAGTATTTCCTGGGCAGCCGCAACTTGGGCGTTTGGGCATTTGCGTTGACGTTCGCCGCGACGAGCGCGTCGGGCGGCAGCTTCGTGGGGTTTCCCGCCTTGATCTATACTCACGGCTGGGTTCTCGCGCTCTGGATCGCCGGCTACATGCTGGTTCCGCTGGTGGCCATGGGGCTGATGGGCAAGCGACTGAACCGGGTCAGTCGCGTGGCCGACGCGGTGACGATCCCGGATGTGATCGAGCGCCGCTTTGCGAGCCCCGCGGCGGGAATCGTGGCCACGATCCTGATCGTATTGTTCATGTTTTATTTCTTATTGGCTCAGTTCAAAGCGGGCAGCGAGATCCTGGCCATTTTGCTGCACGGGGTCCCCGCCTTTGATCGTGCCGTCGGGGTCGTCGCCGGCGTCACCCACTCCTGGTCTTGGCTGAGTGGGACCGAGCCCGACTATGTGCTTTGCCTGGCCGTTTTTTCGGCGGCGGTGATCATCTACGTCGTCTACGGCGGATTTCGCGCCGTCGTGTGGACCGACGTCATGCAGGGCATCATTATGTTTCTGGGCGTCGTGCTGCTGTTGGGTTTCGCCTTGTACTTCACCGGCGGGCTGGATGCCGCAACTCAGCAACTCGCCAAGCGTCAGCCGCCCGCATTTGGAACGGCGACCCTGCTGAGAACCAGCGGAACTGACTCGGGCCGCGTGCTCAACAAGGGAACCTGGCTGAGTACGAACGAGGGCGGGCTGGTGCGTACCAGGGAGCGGGTCGAGATCGCTGCGAATCGCACGCTGCTGGGCAACGTTCCGATTCTGTACTTGCGATCGCCCGAGGATCAAGCCATGGTGGCGCAAGAAGTGATTGAAGGCGGTTGGCAAGCCACCGAGCTGATGCTGGCTCCCCTGGCGTTCGGCCAGGATCAACCCGGCACCTACCTGTATCCGCCGGGCCCCTCTCGCGAAAACGCGTTGGGCTTTCTGTCGCTGAGCATGGCTTTCAGTTTTTTTGTTTTTTGGCCGTTCGGCGCCGCCGGTCAGCCCAGCAACCTCGTGCGTCTGATGGCGTTTCGCAATACTCGGATCCTAAAGCTTTCGATCGCGACGGTCGCGGTCTATTACTCCTTCATCTATTTCTCGCTGGTGATCATCTTCTGCTGTGCCCGGGTCCTGTTGCCGGGTATGGAAATGGAGGCCGACCGCGTCATGCCCCAAATGGCCGTCACGTCGACGGTTCGCGCGGGTGTCCCGTGGCTGGCGGGATTCCTGCTGGCGGCTCCGTTCGCCGCCGTGATGTCCAGTGTGGACAGTTTCTTGCTGCTGGTCTCATCCTCGCTGGTGCGAGACATCTACCAGCGATACCTCCACCCCAAGGCCGAAGAGCATCTCCTGAAGCGGGTCACTTACGCGGGCACAATCGTCGTCGGGTTGCTGGCAACCTACGGAGCCCTGCGTCCGCCACCGTACTTGCAGGTCATCATTGTGGACGCCAGCGGTTTTCTCGCAGCGTCGTTCCTGGCGCCGGTTGCCTTCTCGCTTTACTGGAAACGGATGACCCCCGCGGGCGCGATCGCCGGGATGCTGGGGGGCTGCGCGATGCATGCGATGTTTTCCTTCCGGTTCGCCGAATCGCTACCGGTGTTGCGTGACATCGAGTCGCTGCAATTCGGCCCGCTGGTTTGGGACTTGCTTTTCTCGACGTCAGGCGTGCTGATCGTTTCCAAACTGACACGCCCCATGGACGAGCGGTTTGTGGGCCGCTACTTTGCTTGAACACTCAGGAACGTGCTCACGCCGAGGTTCGCATGCCGCTGATTTTTGATTCTCACTTGGATCTCGCCTGGAATGCCATTTCATGGAAGCGGGATTTGCGGTTGAGCTTACAAGAGCTGAATCGCAACGATCGCCAGCTGGACGACCACGCGTGCCGCGGGCGGGCGACCGTCAGTTTGCCCGAGATGCGACGTGGCCAGATTGCCGTTTGCCTGGCCACCGCGATGGGCCGCGTGCCGTACGGCTCGATGTCACAGGCGCACAGCGGGAGTTTGGATTTTCCCAGTCACGAGAATGTCTACGCCTTCGCTCAAGGCCATCTCGCCTACTATCGTATCCTGGCCGAACGCAACGAGCTGCGTTGGATTCTGGATCGAGAGAGCCTGCAACGTCATTGGGAGACGTGGCAAACCGCGTCGAGCGACGGTGAGCCGCTGGGCATTATCTTGGCAATGGAAGGCGCCGATGCGAT
Organism: uncultured Planctomycetales bacterium; assembly: GCA_963826795.1. GTDB lineage: Bacteria > Planctomycetota > Planctomycetia > Pirellulales > Pirellulaceae > CAWGYT01. Next base: position 349,196 of record CAWGYT010000008.1, read on the forward strand.
TTGCGAACCCGCGCAGGCGGAATCGTGGTACGCCGCCGGCCTGCGCTGCGCCAGCCTCGTTCATTACGGTTCCAGCAAGTACGCCAGCGGGACGGGCGACGAGGGCCCGGTCACGCCCGCGGGTCGCGAGTTACTGGCCGAGTTCCAGCGACTGGGAATGATCTTGGATGTGACCCATCTTTGTGATCAGAGCTTCTGGGAGGCACTCGAACACTTCGAGGGTCCGCTGTTGGCTAGTCATCAGAACTGCCGGGCGCTGGTCCCCGGACAACGGCAATTCAGCGACGATCAGATTCGGGCGGTGGTCCGCCGCGGGGGGCTGCTGGGAATCGCCTTTGACGCCTGGATGCTGTTTCCCGACTGGGTTCGCGGCGTTACGAACCGTGAAGTGGTTTCGATTGGGGCGGCCATCGATCACATCGACCACATCTGTCAGTTGGCCGGCGACGATCGCCACGTGGCGCTGGGAAGCGACCTGGACGGCGGCTTCGGAACCGAACAGACGCCCACGGGCCTCGAGACGATCGCCAGTCTGCAGGATCTGGCACCGTTGCTGGCCGACCGTGGCTATGGCGACGAAAGTATCGAGCGGATCTTCGGTGGCAACTGGCTTCATTTCTTCTGCGCATCTTCCCGAGCGCTGTGACTAGCGCCGTGACGAGCGCCGTGACTAACGCAGTGTCACCGCTCAATCTTGGGGGTGCGTTGGGAAAAGGGGTCAGGTCCCAAAAGCGGGAACGGCCCTTCGGGTGCTTCGCACTTTTGCGACCTGACCCCTTTTCCCGACCTTCCCCCTTTCCACGAGCTCACCCCTTCACCCGACCTTACCCCATTTCCACGACCCCACACGTTTAGAGAGGATCAATGCGATGTCCGGAAGAACGACGGTAGTGGTTGCCGCCCTGTGCGGCGCGTCGGCCGTGATCATCGGGGCCTTCGGCGCGCACTGGCTGCCGAGCTGGCTGCAACGGCAAGACTTGGAACCCGCCTTGGCCGCACGTCGACTGGAGAACCTGGAAACCGGTGCCCGGTATCACATGTACCATGCACTGGCACTGTTCGGCGTGGGCATCTTGATGATCCAGTCCCCACTTCCGCTCGGACGAAACGTGCCCTGGGTCTTCTTACTGGGAATCCTGCTCTTTTCCGGCTGCCTGTACGCCTATGCGCTCACCGGCCTGAAATTCTTCGCGATGCTGGTCCCTTTGGGCGGGTTGAGCTTCATCCTGGGTTGGATCTGGTTGGCCCTGGCGGTGCGGCGCGGCGTCGGTTCCTAGCAGCTGAGGAACGTGGCTTTCGGAGGTCGTCCACGACCTCGCAAACCTTACCGCTCGAGACGGTTCGATCTTCGCGCGTTCCCCTGAAGTCGCCCGGATCGCTGAATCCGCGGCAAGTACGATGCGTAACTGAGGTACGGCAGTCCTATATTTCACTCCGGGCAGGGCATCAAAGGACGCAAGATGGACGACACATCTCGTGAATCGCGATTCGCGCGGGCGTTGTCCCAGCGGACCCCCATTCCTCGCAATCTCATCGACGGGACTCACGCGTGAATCCGTCCTGCACGCTCACCCCCGACCAGTTTCAGTTGGTCTTCCCGTTTCACATCGGGGTGGATACGGAGCTGCAGATCTGCTCCTTGGGACGTTCGCTGCTGAAGGTCGATCCGTCGATTCAGCTGGGGGACTCGTTCGATGAGTCGTTTCGGATCGCGCGACCGGCCTGCACGATCGGATCGTTCGAGCAGCTGGCCGACCTGAAGTCGTCCCTGATTATGCTCGAGCCGCGCCGTGGAACGCTCTGCCTGCGGGGACAGGTCTTGGTGAACGCCAATCGCGCGCTGATCGTCGGCTCGCCCTGGATCCGTTCGTTCGATGACATCCATCGGTCCGGGTTGACGCTCCGTGATTTTGCGTTCCATGACACAACCGCAGACTTACTTTTTCTGGTCCAAGCCAAAGGCGTCGCGCTGCGGGAAACCCAGCAACTTTCCCGGCGACTACAGTGTCAATCCAAGGAACTCATGGCGGCCATCCAGGAAGCTGAATTCGCCAATCGGGCAAAAAGCGTATTTCTGACCAACGTCAGCCACGAGTTGCGTACACCGATGACCGCCATCCTCGGCTACGCGGACATGATCTTTGACCAACTTGAAAGCACGCGTCAGAAGGAGTTCCTGGACATCATTCGGCACCAGGGCAAACGGCTGCTGGCGATGATGGACGATGTGCTGGACCTGAGCCACATCGAGTCGAGCGGGTTTAAGATCCAACGCAAGCCGATCCAGGTTTTCGAGTTCCTGCACGATCTGGAGCGGGTCTTTTGCAGCCGATTCCAATCGAAAGGAATCCGCTTCCAGGTGCAGTGTCACAGCCATGTTCCCGCGGAAATCCACACCAACCGCACTCGTCTGAAGCAGATTCTGAAGAACCTGCTGGACAACGCCTGGACCTACACCGACGAGGGACAAGTCGATCTGGTTGTCGAGTTCGTGCAAGGCCCGGCGGGAGGAATGTTGCGAATGCAGGTGATCGACACCGGAATCGGAATTAACCCGGACGATGTCGAACGCCTGTTTCGGCCCTTTACGCAGGCCGACGAATCGCATTCCCGGCAACACGGAGGGACGGGAATTGGCTTGGCCATCTCGCGCCGCTTAGCCCAAATGCTCGGTGGCGAACTCAGCGCCACCAGCCAACCAGGCCAAGGCAGCACGTTCACCTTGACGATCGCGGCCGACCGTCCCGCTCAAACCGTACTCGCCTCGCCAACTTACGGGAAACCAACCCGGAAACGGCGCGTTGGCAGCGCCTCCTACCCCTACCCCGAGTTGAACTGCCGGATCTTGCTGGTGGAGGACACGCCTCTGAATCAGGCCATGATCCGACGGTTACTGGAACTGGCAAGTGCCGAAGTCGTGCTCGCCAAGCACGGACTCCAGGCCGTCGAGTTGCTGGTCTCCGACGAGGAATCCCGGTTTGATCTGGTCCTGATGGATGTTCAAATGCCGGTCCTGGACGGGATCGAAGCCACACGTCGGATTCGCCAAGCGGGCTTAGATCTCCCGATTATCGCCCTGACAGCCAACGCCTTGAACCGCGATCGCGAGGCCTGCCTGAGCGCCGGCTGCGATGACTTCCTGACGAAGCCAGTTGATCGCGATCGGCTCTTCCAGGCGATACGCACTCAGCTGGAACGGGCGCGCCCTGCTTGCGACGGGGTCCTGGAAACGCTGGCCGAAGAGCCGGTTTAATCGGCGTCGGGTGAGCGGGCCCTCGGGCGGCCGAGGTCGCCTTGCTTCCCGTTGCGACTTGAGGCGGCATGTTCGCGAGCCTAGAATTGGATCGCCGCGGCGGGCTTGGCAATTCGGCCAGGTAGCCCGTCAGCAAAACCACCAAAGTGAACCGGGCGATCGCTGGTCGGTCGCCAAGGCGATCGGCGAGAGGAAAGTCCGGGCTCCGCAGGACAGAGTGGTCGGTAACGCCGACCGGTCGTGAGATCAGGGAAAGTGCCACAGAAAACAAACCGCCTGCGATGGTTCGCAAGAGCCGTCGCCGGTAAGGGTGAAACGGTGAGGTAAGAGCTCACCAGCAGGCAGGGTGACTTGCCTGGCTTGGCAAACCCCACTCGGAGCAAGGCCAAACAGAAGAGATGCCGCACGGCGGCAGCGAGCTGGTCCGGCTCGCCATCATCTTCGGGTAGGCCGCTTGAGACGTCGAGCAATCGGCGCCCTAGATAAATGATCGTCGGCTGCGCACCACGCAGCAACAGGACCCGGCTTACAGGTTGGCTTTGGTGGTTTTGCTGGTTGGCTTCTGCCGGTGCCTCGGCGTGGCCAACGCGGTCGCCGGTCAAATCATGCCGGTCAAATCATGCCGGTCAAGCGGTCAATCATCTCGTCACCAGTTGGAGGCCGCCGACCGAGACGCACCACGTCGGACGTGCCCGTCGAATGAGAAGGGCAGTCCGGGTCCAACAGCGAAACCAGTTCCGCGTGGCCCGTCTCCGTTTCCAGCACGACAATCGTGGGTCGACCAAACGTCCAGCCGCTCGTCTCGCCCGGATTGATCCACAATCGGCCCGTCGAGTCCCGTCGAATCTCCGCGCGGTGAGTGTGGGCATAGATCACGACATCAGCCCCGTCCGTCAGCCCACGCAACAACTCCCGTTGATGCGTCACCAGAAAACGTGTCCCATCGGCAAGGCGAAATCCAAACGGCGGATCTCCGATCTGACCAACGATCTGCATCCCGCCGCGAATCCCCACTTTGTTGCCCTCGTTGTCTCCGAAACTGGCGATCATCGGGCAGTTCAATTTCCGCAACGGCGGAATCGCAAACGTGGAAACGAAATCCCCCGCGAAGACGACAAGTGCGCACTGCCGCTGATTAAAAACCGCAACCGCTCGACGCAGATTGTCGAGGTGGTCATGAGTGTCGGCGAAGATCCCAATTCGCATGTGGCTGCTCACCGCGCTGTTCAAGTTGTGAATCCCCTCACGCTCCGACGTGCCGATTTCGAACGGGAAATCGTGAAGGCCGTCGACGGCCGCGGCGTGAGGGCAATCTTGAGTGCAAGGGAAAGTTAGCGTCGGAGACGCCGGGAACTTAAAATGGGGGCAATACGTCGTGTTTGACAGTTGGGAACGCCCTAGTTATGCTGCAATGCTCCGCCAGCGTAAAGCCCCGTCAGGGAGACGGGCTGCGCTGTGTTTGGACTGAGTGCAGAAGTGCGTGTGGGCCGCGTTACAAGTCGACGCACACTGGAGGTCGGATCCAATCTCGCAGGATTCCGCTACTGAACCGAAAGTGAGTTCGAACGCCTCTCGGCATGTCCCGTTTCACGCAGCGTGAAGTCGGACATGGCGGCAGGCGTTTTTTTTGTGTTGAGATTTGCTGGTTTTGTCTTGTTCGATTTGCGTTTGAAGGAACCTCTCCGATGAAGCTTTCCTGGACCCCCGCCCTCGTTGCTGGCTTCTTGCTGGCAATGGTCTCGCTGGCTCCGGCCCAATTGTTCACGTCGACGCTGGACGACGGCACGGGCTGGGGAATCGTGGCCAACGAAGACACTGACTTCACCTTTGGGTTCGACTACAGCCCGTTCGGCATCCCGCCCGCTCCCAATGGAACCGGCACGACCGGACTGCGGATGGCCGCCAATCTCGTGGACCCAGGCGCCCCCGCCGGCATCTCGGCCTATCCCGAAGGACTCGACTTGAGCGGCCAGTATCAGGTGCAGGTCGACTTCTGGTTGAACTTCAACAGCAGTGGCGGGACCACGGAATTCGGGGGCGGCTTCGTCGGGTTTGATCCAACTGCCGGTTCGCCCTACAGCGGCGCCGGATTCCTGGGCGATACGGACGGCGACACCGGCGCTGACTATCGCCTGTACAAAGACGGGAATTTGCAGGACATCGCGAGTGGCCAGTATGCGATCCCGTCGAATGACAATGTCGATCCCGTTCTGCAAGCCCAGTTTCCCGGCCAGACGACGCCGGCGGCTCAGGGCGATGCCGCGGTCTTCAACCCGACGAACGTGATCGTGACAGCCCCGAACGGCACCTTGGGTTACGGCTGGCACACCCTGACGATCGATGTGGACAGTGGCGCGGGAACCGCCAAGGTGGCCATCGACGACTTCGATATCGGCACGATCAACAGCAATGTCGGTGACCCGGTCAGCCTGACTGGCCCGTTCGCGCTGACCTTCGCCGACCTGTTCAATTCCGTGTCGACCAAGCCGGAATTCAGCTTCGGCGTGTTCGACAATGTCGTCGTAACGCAAATCCCCGAACCGAGCTCGGCCTTGCTCGCGCTGTGCGGCCTGCTGGTGCTTGCGGCTTCGCACGCCGACGCCAGGACAACCCCGGTCGCCGATGATGGCGGTTGATTTGTATTGCGCTGGAGGCTCATCGGGGCGGGTGAGCCTCCTTTCTCTTGCGCATCCCAAGTCAATCGGCCCGTCCCGACAACGCCCCCTCGCGAGCCGAGATTGGCGGTGACGCTTCGTCGGCAACAACAGTTCGGTTGAGATCTCGCTGCCCCCCACGGGTGATTGATCTCAACCAACTTGCTTCATCCTGCCTCTGGGAGGGTCGCGAGGAACGACCGGACGCAGCCCCCTCATCCGGCCTGCGGCCACCTTCTCCCGCGCTGGGGAGAAGGGACATCGTGTTGTCACCTCTCCCGGCCTCGGGAGAGGTCGCTCGGGTCCCGCCAGCGGGAGCCGAGCGGGTGAGGGCTGAGCCTCTGACAGGGACGCAGCCCCCTCATCCGGCCTGCGGCCACCTTCTCCCGCGCTGGGGAGAAGGGACATGCGTGTTGTCACCTCTCCCGAGCCCGGGAGAGGTCGCTCGGGTCCCGCCAGCGGGAGCCGAGCGGGTGAGGGCTGAGCCTCTGACAGGGACGCAGCCCCCTCATCCGGCCTGCGGCCACCTTCTCCCGCGCTGGGGAGAAGGGACATCGTGTTGTCACCTCTCCCGGCCTCGGGAGAGGTCGCTCGGGTCCCGCCAGCGGGAGCCGAGCGGGTGAGGGCTGAGCCTCTGACAGGGACGCAGCCCCCTCATCCGGCCTGCGGCCACCTTCTCCCGCGCTGGGGAGAAGGGCATCGTGTTGTCACCTCTCCCGGCCTCGGGAGAGGTCGCTCGGGTCCCGCCAGCGGGAGCCGAGCGGGTGAGGGCTGAGCCTCTGACAGGGACGCAGCCCCCTCATCCGGCCTGCGGCCACCTTCTCCCGCGCTGGGGAGAAGGGCATCGTGTTGTCACCTCTCCCGAGCCTCGGGAGAGGTCGCTCGGGTCCCGCCAGCGGGAGCCGAGCGGGTGAGGGCTGAGCCTCTGACAGGGACGCAGCCCCCTCATCCGGCCTGCGGCCACCTTCGCCCGCGCTGGGGAGAAGGGACATCGTGTTGTCACCTCTCCCGAGGCCGGGAGAGGTCGCTCGGGTCCCGCCAGCGGGAGCCGAGCGGGTGAGGGCTGAGCCTCTGACAGGGACGCAGCCCCCTCATCCGGCCTGCGGCCACCTTCTCCCGCGCTGGGGAGAAGGGACATCGTGTTGTCACCTCTCCCGGGGCCGGGAGAGGTCGCTCGGGTCCCGCCAGCGGGAGCCGAGCGGGTGAGGGACTCTGCAGCCTCTGACAGGGACGCAGCCCCCTCATCCGGCCTGCGGCCACCTTCTCCCGCGCTGGGGAGAAGGGACATCGTGTTGTCACCTCTCCCGGCCTCGGGAGAGGTCGCTCGGGTCCCGCCAGCGGGAGCCGAGCGGGTGAGGGCTGAGCCTCTGACAGGGACGCAGCCCCCTCATCCGGCCTGCGGCCACCTTCTCCCACGCTGGGGAGAAGGGACAAGATGATGTGGCGAATTCGTGATCACTCCACCAGCCCAACTCAGTCGGCCGGAATCAGATCCTCATCGACGATCTGCAGCAGCTTCGAGATGCAAAGCTTGTTCATGCTCGTCTTGCGCTCGTGAGCCTCGGTGCGGAGCGACTCGTGGAGACTCTTGGGCAATCGAACTGTGATCACCCGTGTCGGCTCGCGACTGTCCGAAGGCTCGTTCGCCCGTTCGCGCAGCTTCGCAACCATTTGCTGAATCTCGGCGTACTCTCGCGTCTGTTCAAACTCAGCCAGCTCGGCGGGCGTCGTGAACACGCGGCGAATGACCCCTTCGACCCCCAGAAGTTCGCGGAAGAACGTGACCCAATCCGGATCCTGGCGAAACAACTCGGTCGCTACCCGAAAGACCTTCGTCTCGCGGCTGTCCGTCTGGTGTGCTTCCATCGACCGGACATCCAACAAACGAACATCGGCGGGGCGGGCTTCGGTCGGTCGCGATTCCATCGGTCGGCTTTCCGTGTTTCGGCCTGTCATCTCTCGCCCCTGCTCCGTCTGGTGAGCATATTCCATCGTTTCTGGCTCCTTCCTAAAGCGTCCTTGTTTTGGGAACTACCACTCACTCAATCCTGAATCGCGGCCACTGTGAATGCGGTTATGCCGCAATCTCCGCATCCAAGTCAAGAGCAGCATCTAAACGACAGTGCAGCTGAGCACTTACAGCAATGCCAGCCAACCTGCCTACGATCCAGACACCCCTGCCTCTTTTGCCGGCAACGGCTTGATTGCCTGTTTTTTAGGCAGTCGACCTCACGCGTCCTGGACGCGCGCCCGGCACGAAAATTCTGGAATTCACTAAAAAGTTCAAAGTCATTTCTAAGAAAGCACTTAGAGCATGGAGATGGGTTCCCGCTCAGGGCCAAGCAACGTCCAATCGGGCTCAATCACATCACGCGTTGCCGGTCGCGGCCGGTGAGGCGGGAGTCTCGGTTGGAATCGTCTGCGAGCGACGCGAAAATCAGGTCGAGCGCCGGAAGGGTCAGCTTCGGCTCGCTTGCGTCCCCAATCAAAGGTGACGACTGGCGTGCCGCGGGGATCGAGGCGGCCGAGTATTGCCCGCCCTGGAAGGCCAGGACCAGATCCTGCGTGTCGAATTCTCCGTCACAATTCCAGTCTCCGGTGGACCAAGTTGAGTTCCCTCGGACCGCGTCCTCGTACTGTCCGGCCTGGAAGATCACGACGAGATCACTCGAGTTGAACAGGCCATCCAGGTTCGCGTCGCCGAACGACGTTCCCAGGATGGACTCGATCAGATAGCGGTGATCGGCCAAATCGACCGCCTGATCGCGGTTCAGGTCCATGGCAACCGTCGGCTCAGATGCTGAGCTGGATGGCGCGGCAAAGCGAGTCGACATCGGCGGAATCGACGACACCGTCGAGGTTCAGGTCGCCAGGCGTGCCAGCGCCGTTGATCCATCCGGGCGAAGGGATCGCGAAATACTGCAGCAGAGGCGCGCCGTCCGGCGCGCGGCCTTGAGTGACGCCCACCGACTGAGGTTGGTAAATCACGGTGTCAAGCTCCACGCCCTCGGCATCGCTCAGGCGGAGCGTTTCTTGATGCAGCGAAAGGCGGAACGGCAAATGGTCGGGCCCGGCCGCGGCGTCGCCATCGGCTTGAAACGCGACGAAGCCCCTTCCCGCGATGTAGCTTAGCGGCGCAATCGGATGACGCCGGGGCGTCGCGTCGCCGGCGTCGGAAAGGAACAGCCCGCCGAGGGCCACCGGCAAGGAGTCTGGGTTATAGAGTTCGAGAAAATCTTCGGAGTCGACGCCGCCGGCGAGCCATTCATTGATTCGTAGCCCGGCCGGATCACCGAGGCGTGCGGCGAGGTTGGCCTGGCCCAGCGTCGGTTCGGCCAATTGCCATTCGCGCCGGCCCGACGCGTGCGATGGATCGATCGGCGACCTGCATCCCGAACTCGACCGAATCGACGAGATCGCCACCGGGCGACCGCAAGTAGACGCCCTCGCCTTCGCTGCTGAGCGAAAAGTCGAGATGCGTCCCGGGCGTGCTTCGATCGTCGGCGTAGAGCACCAGGTAGCCTCCGGCCGGGAGCAGCACATCTTGAGCAAACACGAACTTGTCGGGACGATTCGGATCGTCGCTTATCTGCCATCCTCGCAAGTTGAGCGATGACGAGCCCGCATTGTGCAATTCGATCGCGTCGGGCCGCGCGCCGAAATAATCGAGCGTCTCCTGGTTGTTCGCCAGGACTTCGCTGATCAGGATTCTCGAGGAATTCCCCTGGACCGTCCAGCTTGCCGATTGGGTCGGCGTGGCTTGCCAATTGCCGGCGAAGTCCTTGCCAATGACCTCGACCGAGTACGCTCCATCCGCCAAATCAGCGAGCTCAATGCGCGCGGTCCGAACAGTTCCCGTGGGATCGAATCCATTGCCGATCGGTCGTTCGTCGGACCACGGGCCGCCGTTGACTCGGTATCGGAAAGCGAATAGTCCAGGGCCTCCCACCATGAGCGAGGCTTGCCGCGACGTGGTCGGCGTCGCCGGCTCGTCGCTCACCCAAATCGTGCTGGGAGCCGTACTGCCCCAGGGAGCTGGCCATTGGGGACTCAGCGCCGCGGAGCCGGGCGCGGTCCGAAAATCAAGGCCAGCGGGATCGACCAGCCGCGGATCCTCGATCACATTTCCGGTTCCCAGGTCGAGGACCGTGCCCGGCCGCTGGCCAATCCGGCTTTGGGCCAGCTCGGGGCTGATCACGTTATTGAACAATTGGAGCGCACTGGAGTGGTCCCCCGGCAGATCGGCATTGCCAAAGATCCGGGGCGCGTCCCAAAAGATATTCCCGGCCGCGTAGGCCCCCGCACCCGGCGTCGCCCCGGGCTCATCGACATACAAGTTGATCGCCGAGCCCACATTGGGATTCTCGAAGCGATCGACAAAATCCGGGTGGACCTTCACGACCGTGTTGTGCTCGAAGATCGTCGCCGCACGATTCTTGAGATTGATGGCATGATCGACGTCGTAGAACACGTTGCGCGCGACGACAATCGTCGTGTTGGCTCCCGCGTCCCCCGTTGAGATCGCATTGGCATAGCCGCGGTCGCTGGTGCTATCGTCCTTACTAACGCCGCGGAAGAGATTGCCGGCCACATAGACGTCCCCGCCCAAGTCCAATAACTCGTCGCCTGCTCCTGAAAACTCGTTGTCCAGCACCTGCAGAATGGGCCCCTGGCTGACGCGATTGCTGTCCGCGTCGATCACGTCGTTATGGCCCTTGTTGGTTCCGAATCGATTCCCTTGAATGATTAATTGCCCGCCCGCGGGAGTTCGCCCCACGATCTTGATGTGCTCCGAAATGTTGTCCAGTTTCAGCTCCGCGGGATTCTCGTCGGCGGCAAACATATCGGGAAAGTCCGAATTGCGCACCACCAGCGACGCGTTGGAACCATAGACCATCCGCAAATGAGTTCCCTTGAAGGTGAGCTGTTCCAGGACGGCATCGCTGTCGATCACTCCGATCGCGCCGTTTGAATCCTGGGCATACTCGATATCGGCGTAGGCGATCAGGTTGTCGGGCGAGCGTGATTCGACAAAATGGATCCCTTTCCAGCGAGCGGGTCCATCCGGCAGGCCCGGCAAGTCGGGCACGTCAGGCACGCCTGGCAGGGCGGTGAATCGAATTCGGCCCTGGGCGTTCCCGCGCGCGATCAGCGTCCCGCGAACCACCAGCTCCGCATCAGGTTCGAAGAGAACCGACGTGCCGGGCTCGATGACTAACGTCGCGCCGACGGGCACCGTCACCTGGCCGCTGATCTGGTAGGGACCGGCCGCCGAGCTCCATGTCGTCTGGCCTGCCGGCAGCGAACCATTCATGATTTGCTGGCTGCCGTCGTCGTACCAAACGTCCACCATCTCGGTCGCGACCACCTCGCCCGTCCCATCGGCGCCGCGGAAGGCCTGGATCACCAGATGGTTCACGCCCGGGGTCAGCGGCACGCCGCTGTTAGGCGGATTGAAACGGCCGAACAGCCGCGCGTTGAAAGACACATCGGGGTTATCGCGCGTGACCTGATGGACTTCGACGGCCAGCACATTGTTGCCATCTCGCAGCAACGCCGGGTCGAGCGTGTACGTCGATGCGGCGCGTTCCGCAGCCCCGTTGACGTTCGAGGCGGCGAGCGTTTGATAGTTGATCTCGACACCCGTTGGCATATTGCTGGTGGCAACTCGCTGGCCGTTCAGATAGACGACCGCTCCATCGTCCCGGATCAGCTGCAACACCAGCGAGTGGTATCGGGCCGCGTCGGGCAGTTCGAATTCGTGGCGAAAATAAGTCGTCACGAACTTCTGGTTCTCGTCGTCACCCGCGCCTATCACGGTGGCCTCGTCGCCGTCTCCGTAGCCAAGCTCAGCCGGTCCCGAATTCCAGCTCGCATCCGGTACAAACTCCAACTCCTTCCAGGCGGAACCCTGGTCGGAGCCGTTGTCCAAGTACTGCCAGTTCGCGCCGTAGGAAACCAGGTCCGCGTTGAACGACCCGATCTGCCACGTGTTCGAACTTTGAGCGAAGGAGGCCAGCCGCCCGTTGATTCGCAGCGAACTCGCCCGGTAATCCGCGGTGCCGTACAAGCCCAGCGCCGACTCGGTCGTGTTGACGCGGCCGTTCACCTGGGGCAAGCCAGTGCGATACTCGATTCCCACGGGAATGGCCGCTCGGACGAACTCCGCCCGTCGCTCAAGGAACGACAGGATGCTTTCAATCTGTCGCTCGCTGGCGACGTCTTCGAGCGCCTCGCGCAGGAAGGCTTGGGTGTCTTCCGCGAGGAAGACGTTGTCAACCAGGTCGCGCAGCTGGTCGTAATATCGCGGCTTCAATTCAGGGTGAAGCAACATGCGATTGAGGGCCGGCACGTTGATGGCCGTGAACAAACCGCGCGTGACTTGCGAGAGAATCGAGTCGAGATCATGGGGAACCATCACAAAGCGAGGGTCCTCGATCCCTCGATACATCGCGTAGTCGTCACCCTGCCGATCGCCATTCACCAGCCCGCCTTCGGTGTTGCTTACCAAGACGTTCAGGGCGAAGAAGCGAAGCCACTGATCGATGTCGGCCACTTGCGCCACCTGATCGAGATACTCGTCGTCAGGCGAGTTATTAAGCACATCGGTGAGTCGAATCACGTCGGACCAGTCTGCTTGGCTCTCGTTGGTCAACTTCGTGTAGCTGACGTACGGGGCGGGATCCGGACCGAAATAAGCCAACCCCGCGCCCTGCCCTCCCGGTGGCGACTCGTTGGGACGGCGACCCTTGTAGAGATTTCCACCGGAGTCCAAGGGAAAGTGGTTGTCCGCAAAATCACTGTTGAGCGGTTCCACGTGGGCGTAGAGCTGATCGCCCATCAGGTTGACGCCATTGCTGTACATGACGGCCCCCGTGGCTTCCGCGGCAGGTAGCCCTGCGAGTCGAAACAGGGCGCTGCCTGCGACTTGGTTTCCAACTGCCACGACGTTCAAGTTCAATGCGGTCACCCCTTGCCACGGTCGGTCGCTGGGCAGATTGATGCGATTGTTCGGCGGATTCGCCGTGCGACTGCCGCTGCCGCGGATCCGAATGCCGGCATTGTGTCGTTGCTGAATCCCCTGGCTGGTGACACTGATGAACGTGGCATTCATCTGGGCATCACTCAGTCGGTCAATTCCCGTGAATTCCTCGCGTTCGGCTGCCGTCATGATCTGGTAGTAAACGGGCGGGCTGCCGGGAACCCAAACGGCCGCCGGATCGAACGTGTCCATCACCTGGTAGAGCGCGTTCGTGGCTTGACCCGCGTCCGCCGTCGCAGCGGGCCAGGTCCGCGCGAGGTCCGAGGGATCGGTTGCCTCGACGTAGTACTCGACCACGGTGCCATCGGGCTGCGCCGCGATGGTCGCGGTGTAGACACCGTCTCCTGCCAGCCGGTCGGCTGTCAGGCCCGTATCAAGCATCGAGGTCGACGTGAATTCCGAGGCGCCATCCAGTCGCCAAAACAGATTGACGATTGTCCCCTGCCGCAATTCGTCGTACACCCGCGCCTCGACGGTGACTGCCTCCACGGGCGCGGGATGATCGGGTTGCTGAATTACATCCAGGATCAGCGGCGCGAGGTTCGCGGCGGCGATGGAATTGGTCGCGCCGGGCGTCCCTCCGCTGACGAGGCTGGCGGCCCAATTCTGCCCGAAGTCGTTCGGCATCGCCGGATTGACCAGTTCAAGCGACTTGCCGCCGCCGTCGTGTTCATCCAGCCAGACCCAGCCAAAGTGCCCCCGATCGTCCGGCCCCCGGCCGCGCCGAGCCCAATCTCCCTCGTCGGCATACGTGACGCGATCGACGACCTGATCGGCCTCATTTCGCAGCGTGATCGTCTCGCTCTGGTTCCCCAACCGACCGGTCCAGGGACCGATGACAGGAAGCTCCGCGCCGTAGCTGGCCTGAAACGCAGCGACGTCTGCCGCGATCGCCACGGCCTGTCCGGGCTGCAGCGTGATGCCCGGTAGCAGCAGATCGATCCCGCCGCTGATCCGCCATCCGCTGAAGTCGACCGGTTCGCTGCCGACGTTCAATAGCTCGATGAACTCGTCGGCATCCTCTTCGCTCGCCGGGTGATACATGATTTCGCTGATCACGACGGCTTGAGGCGGAAGGTGGGTCGGAGCAGATGGGTTCGCCGCTCCGGGCGTCGGTATCGAAAAAAAACCTTCCGATCGATCCGGCTGAAATACGCCGTAGGAGACATCCGCGACCTGCGGGGGAAAGGTGGGCTGGTACGCGAATGCAATCGAGGTACCATCGGACTTGACCAACGCCAAGGCCTCTCCGTCACCGCTCAAGCGGAAATTCGTATGCAGTGGGCCTTGCGGGCTCCGGCGGTCCTTGCCGGAGGCAAAGATCAACCGCTGCTCGCCCGCCGCCAGAGTCAGATCCGGCAGAGGCCACTGGGTGAGTTCGGCCAGATCGTCCGTGAGATACCAGCCGGACAACGAGATCGGGGTATCCCCCCAGTTCGCCAGCTCCAACCAGTCGCTCGCCTGGCCGTCCTCGTCGACGAGCCCGTTCGTGTTGAGTGCCAGAAACTCGCTGATCACCGGTTCGGCAGCCAACAATTCTCGGGTTTCGAGCGACTCGAATCGCCCCAGCCGGCGGCTTGAGCGGCGGCGCGGCGGGCGCTCTCGTTTCCAAGATAAACTCATATTGCTTCCCTACTCCCTCATCCGAACAGGCGGGTGCTTCCCGAATTGGGCCGCTACCCCACCCGAGAATCGCGGGCGCTCAGCGACCCACCGATCCCCCACACATCGCGCGGGCGAAGGACGAGAGGATAACGAAATGAGCCTCACGGAGAGCGGAACCGCTCGCGACGGCAAGTGATTGGTTAGTCTAGCGAATGCCGACACAAATTTTGATCGTCGCGAGGTGGGCGTCTGGCCTTCCTCGGATCGCCGGTGTCAGCGCGCTTTCCCGAGTATATTCGGGATCGCGAAGATGGTGCAAGAATTCTGCGCCTCCCCGCGTTTGGCCCCCCTCTGAGTCGGCCGGCGACTCCACTCGGCGGACCTCCTGCTCAAAGCGCGTCGTCGGCCTCGCCAATCCAAAGCATGACCCCGTCACAGGGACCGGACGAAGCGACCGCCCCCACGATCATCTCAGGTGATTCCGCGTCCCGCTCAATGTCCTGGGCCTTTAACGCCAACAGGCAAAGCGGTTGCCCTGCGGAGAGCTGGACCACTTCGCCGGCATCGACGCCCGAACTGGAATACCATCCCTCGGTGACCCAAGGACGTGTTGACTCGACCACGCTCACCCGGTCGGTTCCATGTGGGAGCGACACCTCGAAGTGATACCTCGATCGGGCATTGGCGTCGGCCGCCGTCAGGCTCGCCTCGATCACGAACTGGCCGGCGTGGTTGAGGGTCGTGCTGATGCCAACCCCGATGTCCGGCGCCAAGACATCCGGGGCCGAAGGCGGGATGGCGCCTGCCACCTGATAGAGTCTGAATTTCCTGCCCTCGGGCAAATAGACACGCCACTTCCAGCGCCGTGAGCCAGATGACCGCAACCCGACCGCGTGGATACAGGCTGGGTCGTGAATCTCCAGATATCCCATCTCTCGCCGATAGCCTTCGACCTCGGCCGTCATCTCGGCCAGCCTCGACCGCAGCTCCAAGACTCTCAGGTGTTCACCCCAAGCGGCGAAGCTCAGCGCGGCCACGATCAGGAGCAAACCCATCCACCGCAAGGAGAATTGTCGCTTCATCCGCGCCTCGCTCAGTTTGTCCCGCTGCGGTGTTGTCTTTCGTTCGATGTGTGGCGCGCGACCGGTGTGAAATCGGCGCAAAACGCCCGTTCAACTTCCTCTCCCGCCAGTTGCCGAGGCAGGCAAGGGTCACGGGTGCCAGTCACGGCAAAGAGCGAATCGGTCGCCGCCTGGACGTCACGTTGCCGCCTCGCAATGTCTCCCTGCCGTCGGCGGGAGTCGGAGTGCCACGCGATAAGGCGGCGCGCTGGCCCATCGATTGTCCACGAGGCCAGCGTGTCGGGCCCCGGACGGGTGGAATTCAAACGGGCGACCGCCCCGTCCAGGTCCGCCATGAATTCGCGACGGGTTGGCAATGCGTTCGGCGAGCGTGACACGTCCTGCGCGTCGCGAATCGGCGCGGCGGGCCCGCTGGCCCGTGCGTACTGGCCCTGGATAAACGCGGCGACGAGATCGGCGGAAGTGAAGTCTCCGTCGCAGTCCCAGTCGCCTTCGGCCCACGTGGAGTTTTCCGGACTGTCGTCTTCGTACTCGGCCGAGATAAAGACGGCGACCAGGTCTCCCGAATCGAAAACGCCATTCAGATCGGCGTCCCCGGCACGGGTCTGGAGAATCGCTTGTATCAAGTAGTCGTAATCCGCGCGATTGACGAGCCCATCAAGATCCAAATCGAATTCGGCACGGGAATCCAATTCTCGGATCGCTTGGCAGACGAGGTCGATATCGGCCGCGTCGACGCGCCCGTCCTCGGTGACATCTCCGGGTGGCCCGACCTCGAAGCGGACGGCTCCCGGCGTCGCGGGTCGGGCTGCCCAGCTGGAGGCGAACGGTGCGAAGGCATCGTCGCGTCGCCTCTGGAGGGAAGCTCCCGTCCCCTTGGCGCCCGCAGGCCACGGGGCGGCGGATGAATACGTCACTTCATCGACCAGAATCACGCCTTCCGCCAACGTCGGATTCGCAGGCCTCAGGAGGCGGACTTCGCCGGCGAGGTCCGGCAGCATGCCTTGCCAAGGCCCCTGCAAAGCAACTTGTGGATCGACGTTCAGCGCCAGCCGAAACAGATTGGCCCGGAGCGGATTGGCCGAACGATCGAAGTTGGTCACGAGCACCGTTTCGCCGGCGGCCAGCCGATACTCACTCGGGAAAACGAACTGCACCGAGCCATCCAATCGCCAGCCGCCAAGATCGATCTCCCGATCGGATCGATTGAACAGCTCGACGAACTCTACGTCCTCGGGGCGGAGCGACCCGGCGCCATCGGGGTCTCGGGGCTGATAGTAGACTTCCGTCAGAATCACGTCGCCGATCCGAAAGCCGGCATTCGCCGTTCCCAACGACGCCTCGATCATGGGAAACAGCGGCCCGGTCGCGTCGGGCCAACGCCCCAGCGTGACGCCAGGATCGGACGCGTCGAATCGGACTTCGTCCACGAAACGCAGCGGACGGCCCGACGCGTCGGATTCGATCAAGTACACCTCATCGCCCGCCGAGCCGCTCAGCCCGATTCCCGTCTCTCGCGCATCCCAGACGCCGTAATCCCCCGCCGCCAAGACGGTCTGGCTCGGAATTCGAAACTTGAAGTAGTCATTGTTGGAATCCGAGAGGAACCAGCCGCTGGCATCGACGGGCACGTCCGCGACGTTCACCAATTCGATTGCGTCAAATTCGCCGGGCCCCGGATTGGCCAGCACTTCGTTGATGCGGAGGGTCGGGGTTGCCGGTCCACTTGGCTGCCCCGGCGAGCCCCCAAACTCGGCGCTGCGCCGATAATTGGCCGGATCATTGCGGGCCCCTGCCAGGTCGATCAATTCCAGGGAACTGCCGTTGCCATCGGCCCGCTCCGGCCAGGGAGCGTCGTCGCCATAGGTCAATCGCTCGATCAGCTGCCCGGTCGCGGTCCGCAGCGTGACGGTCTCGCCGCCGTTCCCCAAACGGCCCTCATAGCCGCCGGTCGGATTCTCGGCCGTCGCTTGAGCCAGGGGAAGCTGATCGCCATAACGCGTGTTCAAGGCGACCGGATTCCGTCCGACCACAACCCGCTCGCCCGCCGGAAGTAATTGGCGCCCGAAGGTAAATTGGACGCCTTCGCCGTCGACTTGAACCAGCTGGACACCTGTCAAGTCGAGCGGGCGGTCGGTGACGTTCATCAGCTCGATAAACTCGAATTCGTCGTTGTCCACATCCATCTCGCCAAAGTCCGTTAAGGCGGCATGCGGGTGGTAGTTCAACTCGGTGATGCGGAGCGAGGCCTCGCCGGCGGGGAGGGCGTCGGTCACGAACCTTCGTTCCTCGATTGCCGACCAGGCATTCCCGTCCAAGCTGCGAGTGCGAAGCGTCGTTCGCCCTTCAATCGCGATCGGCTCGGAATAGACCAAGGCCGCCGCAGACACCGCGCCGTCCGGGAGTCGGGGGTCACTACCGTCGAGCGTGTAGTAGATCGATCCGGATGACGCGCCGATTTCGAGACGGACGCCGGGTTCGACGAAACCGCTCGGAAGACTCACACTCGGCGCATCGCGATAAAATCCGTCGCGACGCAAATCAGCCAGGAAATCTCGCGAGCGGTTGGGAAAGAACTCGGTGAGGTTAGTCTGGACCGTCGCTTGCCATTCCGTATCACGCAGGAACAGCCGACCGTTGCGGGCAAGTTCATCGCCCCAGCGCGCCGTCTCGGGTCCCAACGGCGCGAAGATCTCGTTGGCGATCTCGGCGTACAGAGCCGCAGGCACATTATCCTGCGGCTGCTCCGGATCCCAGGCTCGGTTTTCAGGATTCACATAAAACGCGCCGCCGGGGGCAAAGTGCATCTGGACTCGGTCGCTGAAATCAACCCGAAACGCCTCGCTCGTGTCCAGCAGCTGATAGATGATTCCCGGACCTTCGCGGGTGATCGACGAGAGCGATGTCCGATCGCCCTGGTCGAGCGTGAACTCCGCGTCCCAAACGTAAAACTTGAAGCCGGTGCTGTCCGGGCCGAGACGGCGCAGCATGTAGTAATTGCGCTGCGGCCAGTCGCGATTGCGAAGATACACCTGCGTGATCAAATAGTCGATGTAATTCTGCGGATCGAGATACACTTCCCAGTCAGGATTGCGTGACCCATCCGGATTGAGTCCCTGCAGCCGCAGGTAGGCCGCGGTCTTCTCGTCTTGGGTCAACGCCTGATCGACGGTGCGGGACAAGTCGACGAATTGATTCCAGGCATTCAGAGATCCCGTCACCGCGCTGACTCCTTCGTTGCCCAGGTCGCCCCCGTTGAGCACGTCGTAGTCTTCCTTGTCACCCCCGTAATAGTTCGCCGCGAATTGACCATCGATCCGCTCCACCGGATTGTACATCCCCCAATACAACCCGTTGATGTAGAGGTGCATGTAGTTGCCGTGGGACGCCACACTGCCCGTCCGCAACTGCAAACGCCGAGCAAACTCGTCGCGCACGAAATGGATCCCGACCAGATGCTCCCCGCTGCTGGAACGAAGTGAAATGGAATCGAACACGGCGGCCGCGTCCGGACCGAACATCGGGAACTCGAGCTGCGCGGGGCCGTACTCGTCTTTGAACAACAGCCGCAGCGAGAGCTTACTGGAGATAAAGCGAGAAATCCCGCCCTGAATTCGAATCCCCGCGTCGCTCTGAAATCCGTCCCGCCCATCTGGGTAAATGAGTTCGACGGACACCGGGCGTTCCCATTCGATCCCGCGCCCTTGCGGGTTCGAATAAATGCCCGAGGGGCCAAACAGATCGTCGAAGTCCAGGACCAGCGAGAGCGTCGGGAGCGACTTGAGGTCATCGCGAACCGTCGCGGCATAGCGCCCATCAAAGATATCGGTTCCATTCTGCCCTACGATCCGTTGGTCCATCGCGTAGTCCGCCGGCAAGACTCCCCAGCCGGAAGGAAATCCTCGCGCCAAGGCGCTCGAGCGCGACTGGTCGATCACGTTTTCTAAGAAAATGTAGGTGCGGGTACCGACCAAACTGGGCTCTAATCCTGGCTTGAATGCCACCGCCCGCACGGTCTGAGTCGAAGTGATTTCGATCGGCCCCTGGTACACCGCTGAATTCTCGGCGGTCGGAACCGATCCGTCGAGCGTGTATCGAATCTCGGCTCCGCTGGTGGGCGTCGACAGTTGCAGTCCGAAGGGCTGGTCATAGAATCCATGCTCCACGCTGAAGGACACCGACTCGACCACTCGAAATGCATCCGAGATGTTAGGCTGCCCAGGCGTTGGCGTCGCAAGGTAGACCGGCAATTCGGCATAGGACCCCAGCAAGACAAGTTGCGGCTGGAACAGCAGATTCAAATCGCTCGTCGCGGACTTGAACGTTTGTACCGCAAGCAGATTCTTACCCGCCACGAACTGTTCAATGGGCAACGTCAAATCGACGTACCGCAGCGCTAGCTCGTCGGGTCGATCGGTGCTGGCCAGCGAATCCCAGCGGACGGGGTCGGCCACATTCTCACGTGCGACCTCCCTCCCGTTAAAGTACGCCACGAAACCATCATCGAAACGCACGCGAAGTTGCACCCCCTCGTATCCGCTCGGGTCGGCAACGACGAACTCGTACCTTGTCCATAGTGACGAGCGGACGTCGGCCAGCGCCGCGGCGACATCGGTCGTGACAACCGCTTGAAATGTGTCTTCCAGGGAACCAACCCCATCGATCAGAAAGTTGTCGAGCAGCAGCCCCGAATTGAGAAAGCGATTCGACTCGTTGACAACGCCCAGGCCGAGCGTGAACTCGCCGCCGCTGGCGAACGCATAGCGAGCCGTCTGAACTCCGCTCTCCCGCGCAAATCGGTACCCGAAATCAGCTTGGCATCGCCCACACCCGCGAGAGGAATCACCACGTTACCCGGCGAGATCGACAAGAACGCGAAATCCTGTGAGCCGCCGACCGACGGCTCATCGGTGAGGAAATTCCAATCGAACTGCAATTCCGCGCCGGCCTCCACCGACACGACGCGCTTCATCGCGGCACCAATCGTGACTTGCACGTCGCCGATCGAATTCAGGTCCGAGCGACGCAGCCCCAGAAACGTCTCGAGACTGAAGCGAGGCACCGAAGACTCGTTGGTGCGCAACAGGGCCTGATAGTTGCCCTGACTGGGCGTCGCGCCGAAGGCGACTGTCTGAACGGCGATTTCTCCCGACGTCGACCACTCCGTCAGGTCCCCCCGCTCGAATCCGAAATTCACGTAGCCGAAACGACGATCGAACCCCAAACCGCCCCGAGCCGGATTCCACTGCGAGTCATCGAAGTCGGGCGAAGCCCAATCGCTCGCCAAGCCCGCATCGGCCGCCGTCGGCACCCACCAACGCCCCTCGGTCTCGGCGGTCACCACGGCCTCCTGCGACAACGGCAACCCGTAGGCCACATCGTCCTGTTGCGGCGGATACCCGCTGCCCAATTGCTGGACAATCTGACCGCTGGGATCGACCAAAGCCAGCACCTCGCCGTCGGCATCGAGGCGAAAATTCGTATGCCATGCCCGCGGGTCATCCGAGCGGTCCTTGCCGGACGCAAACACCACACGGTACTCCCCTGGCCCGAGCGTCCCTGCGGGGAACGTCCAGCGCGCGGGCTGTTGTTCCGGATCGTCCGTCAACGCCCAGCCTTGGAACGAGATCTCCTGGGCGGTCGGGTTGTGCAGTTCGATCCAGTCGCTAAAGTCGCCGTCATCGTCCCGCAAGGTCGCTTGATTGGCCGCCATGAACTCGGTGATGACCAGGCTGTCCAGCGCGAGCAGCTGCCGAGGTTCCAAGTCCTCGCAGCCGCCCCGAATCGTTCTCTGTCTGGTCTTCGTCCGCACGTGGCTCGCTCCCTCGCCAATCGCAGTTCGCCCATCACGGTTCGCCTATCGCAGACCACCACCCCGAGTTCGGCGGCGGACATCGCTCCCCCTCAACTTAGATACCCGTGGCCCAAAAGTCACGAGGTCCGGGCGGCGGCACCGCCATTCAGTACAAAATACCGAGACCGTGTCCGCCCGAAAGAGACCGCCCGAAGAGAGGACCGCCCGAAAGAGACCGCCCGAAAGAGACCCTGCGAGGGGACGCAGCTCAGCGTGCGGGCTTGGGAAGGCGCGTCACCGACTGATGGTCCAGCGCATCCTGCAACCGTTCCTCGGGCGTCGGTGTAAAGGGCAAGGATCGGAACCAGCGGAGCAACAAGCCGCTGGCGAGAATGCTGCCGACGACGAACGGAATCCGGTACACGACGGCCCCCGGCAGACTGTTTGACTCGGCGAAAAACAGACGCATCGCCGGGTGGTCGGCCAAGAATTCCGCGTTAAACGTGGCGCTCGTGACGATTTGCAGCGCGTTGTGGCAACCGTGAAAAACGATGCAGGGCAAGAGACTCCCGGTTTGGACGGCGATGTAACCCAGCAGCATGCCGAGGATACACGCGTTGATGGACTGCTGCAGGAGTCCATGCACCACGCCAAAGAAGAGGCTGCTGATCAAGATGGCCATCCCCTTGTTGCCCAGGTGCCGGAGCCCTGAGAGGATGAATCCGCGAAATGCCAACTCCTCGCAAATCGCCGGCAAGACGGCCACCAGCAGCAGCACCTGCCAGAGCGACGCGTCGCCAATCAGCTTGGAAAACTCGGCCAGCAGTTGCATCGTTTCCGGACTGATCGGGTAGAGCCACTGGACGATCTCCCGCAAGGCCAAGGCGGCAGGATTGAGAAAAACCGCCAACAACACGGCCGCCAGGACCGAAGTGAGCCGAGCCGGCTTGAGCAGCAGGGTTTGCGAAACACTTGCCGTCAGGAACATGGTCATCAGGATCGTGGGCGTCGCGATCAATGCCAGCTGGACAACCAACGTCGAGATGGCGAAGTCCGACCAGCCCTCGGGGGCGGGCGCCATCAGTCGGGCGAAGAATTGCAGCATCATCAGCACGATCCCGCACATGAAGCCTTCGGCCAAACTTGGCGTGACTCCACGATCCCGCACGAGATGCTTGAGCCAGATGCCCAGGCCAAATCGCTCGCTCTCACGGAACAGGACGGATTCGTCGTTGAACAGGTGGACTGCCCAGCGAATGGCCAGGAGGCAGCAGATCCCGGTCACCACGGCGGTCGGCAAAAGGAACTTCAGGGCGATCCAATAGTCGCCTTCGATCAGCGTCCGGAGGAGCAGCATCACGCCCGTGACGGGGATCAACGAATTTCCGAAGCCGATTTCGGTTGTGGGCATGACGGGAATCATGGCCAACGGCATCGTGATCAACATCAGCGGCATCAGGTAATACTGACCTTCTTTTGTGCTGCGAGCCATCGTCGCCAAGGCGAGACTCAGGGCACTGAACATCGCCGAGAGCGGAATCAGGGCCACCACCATCCAGATCATGACGCTCACCGGCGGCGGTCCGATCATGGGGCCGCCGGGCGCGAGGGGCGAACTCATCCGGGACATAATCAGCGATCCGGTCGTTGTGAGGCTGATCAAATTCAGCAACGACGTCGCCATGCTGAAGGCCGATACCGTGAGCAGCTTTCCCCAGACGATCTCACAGCGTTCGGCCGGCGAGCACAGGAGTGTTTCGA
The DNA here is from genome assembly GCA_963826795.1 of uncultured Planctomycetales bacterium. Classification (GTDB taxonomy): domain Bacteria; phylum Planctomycetota; class Planctomycetia; order Pirellulales; family Pirellulaceae; genus CAWGYT01. The sequence continues at coordinate 372,387 of CAWGYT010000008.1, forward strand.
GCGTGCCGCGTTCTTTTTCGCCCGCGCACAAGTCGATCGCCGGGTAAAACGCGCCCGTCAACGCCCAGAGGATCAAGACAAAGGGTAGGACTTTCGACCAGATCGCCGCGCGACGCCCGGACAGCTCGGCGACATCCTGGTCGCCGATCACAAAGGGTTCGGCTGCCGCAACCGGAATCTCGCGCGACTCCAGAGTGCGTTCCACCAGCGCTGCGCGCCAGCGATCCAGGACGGCGACGACCCGATCATAGGCCACGCGTGAACGATCCTTCGCGCCGCTGAAAAAGATCCGCGGCCGTGGCGTGCGGCCGCCGGATCCCTGGGAACCCGCGGCATACGACTCCAGCTGCTCGGCGAAATTCGGCGGAAAATAGACGACCGCGTCGTCCAGATTGTTCTCCAGGCGGGTTTGAGCCCAATCGGCGATCTCTTCGGAATTCACCGTCAACGCCGGATACTCGACCAACAGCAGTCCGGACCGATCGGGGCTCGAGAACAATTCGCTGGCGAATCGATCGCCTTGCAACAACGCCGGTTGCTCCGGCAGCGAATCCGCTCCCAAGACCGCGACCCGAGTGGGATGTTCTTGGAGAAACTGGGCGATCTGCAAAAACGTCATGCCCATCAACGGATAGAGCAGGACGGGCAAGACAGCGATCATGAACACGGTGCGTCGATCTCGGAGTTGATCCCGCAACTCGCGGAAGAAGATCAATCTGACTTTCGCCCAGTTCATGATGCCTTCCGTTGCTCTTCGTGCCGAGAAATCAACTGAAAGAACAGCTCTTCGAGGTCCTCCTCGCCATGCCGCGTCCGCAGCTCGTCCAGGCTTCCCTCCGACAGGATATGGCCGCGGTGCAAGATCGCGATCCGATCGCACAACCGCTCGACCTCACGCATGATATGCGTCGAGAAGACGATGCACTTGCCCTGATCACGAAGCTCGGCAATTGTTTCGAGCAGGGATCGGGCGACCAGCACGTCCAGCCCCACCGTCGCCTCGTCGAAGATGAGGACCGGCGGGTCATGGATCAAGGCCCGAGCGATGGAGACTTTCTGCTTCATGCCCGACGACATCTTTCCGCCCAGGACATCGCGAATTTCGTTCATTTTCAAGCGGGCAAAGATACCGTCCAGACGCGCCTTGAGCTCATCGCCCGTCAAGCCATGCAGGGCACCGAAGTACTCGACCATCTCGACGGCCGTCATCCGGTCGTAAACGGCCGTATTGGTCGACACAAACCCGATCTGTTGCCGAACTCGAGACGGTTGGGTGACGACGTTGAAGCCGTTCACGGTCGCCGTTCCGCCGCTGGGTCGCAGCACGGTACTGAGAATTCGCAGGGCCGTCGTCTTGCCCGCGCCATTGGGACCGAGCAGACCGTAAATTTCACCGGGAAGCGCGTCAAATGTCAGTCCCGCGAGGGCAACGAATTGCCCACGGCGCAAATCAGCGTAGGTCTTTGTCAACTCGCGGACGTGAATCATGAAATCGCCTGGAGCGACCGGCCGACTTCGAAGAAAGCAAACGGCTCGACCCCGAGCCAGCTCCTCTCCCCGCGGCATGCCCGCCAATCGTGCCCCGCTAAAGCCCCGGTTGGAACGCCTTTGAGTGTTGCGGTCGAGCGACAGTGTCCGCGCAACGGCGATCAAGAACTTATATCACAACCTAGCTCATCCGACGAGGCGACGGGCCGTCGGTCGCGGTTCCAAGCGCCACCGTCAGCCCACTCGGGGGGACCGCCGGAACCAAAAAGAACTCCGGCCCGCTTTGACTTCGAGCCGGAGTTCACGCGTGGTACGCTGCTGGCAACGTTGGCCGGGAAGCTACTGCACAAGTTGCAGGGGGCGCTTGCGGGCGATCTTGCGGAACGCCTCCTTCAAGTCTTCTTCGTATTCCGCAACGGTTTGCCCGCCGGGCACATTGAAGTGCGTGCCACCGGTAAGTTCCGCGACTTGATCCATCAGGTCGGTATCCGCCCCCGCCCCCAGACTAACCGTCACGACGGGATAGCCGCGAGCCTGGCATTCGGCAACCTGTTCCATCACGTAACCGATTGGATCGCTGCTGGGCGTGTTGGCGATCCCGTCGGTCATCAGCACGATCATCTTGAACGCACCCGGTCGAGCATTGGCATTCAGCTCCATCCAGGCCTCCCGCAGGCCGGCCCCGATGTTGGTCGTGTTGTGATAGTGTCCCGCCTGCCGATGCCGCGAGATCGTCTCTACCTCGTCAAGGTCCAGGCCAAGTTGACGCTCGACCAAGGCGGTGGCCTGTGGCGAGTTGTAGACGGCCAGCGCCAATTGATCGTCGCTATCCATCTCTTGCAAGAACGAGATGAAGACGCTGACCGAGTTCTTCACGGCCGTAATCGGCTGCTCCGACGTCTTCCACAGATCGGGAACCGCCGCGTACGAGGGTTGCCGTTCCAACCAATAATTCACCAGATTCATTAGGCCGAATTTGTAGCGATAGCCAGCCTGCGTGTTGTACGTGCCGGACCGGCAGTAATCGATGTAATCGTTCCAGCTACCACCAGGATACGGATATGTCACGCCGTCCAGCCCGAACGAGGCGCGGGCGTGGGCACGCATCCGAGCGGCGGTATCGAAGAGGAATAATTCCGTGTAAAGATTCGCGCTCGTCTCGGGCAGGTCGTTGTAGCCCGAGCGGACTTCCACCTTGGTCACTTGGGCCGAGCCGTTGTAGGTCAAGGTCTGCTCGTAGACGCCCTCCGCCGCATTCCAGCTGCCGACTCCGGCAAAGTTCTGGTAACTTGTTGCGTTACGGTAGACGCGGACCCGGTCGAAGGGCTTCGTCGACTTCACGACCACGGTTTCGTATCGGTACTCGACGGTGATCTGCGGCTGACTTGCGTTGTCGGGGGCGTGCCCCGTGACGGTCATCCATTGGGGCGCAAATTCCAAACTGCCGTATCCTGGGGCTCCCAACTGGTTGTGGATCAGCCGCAGGTTGTTTTCGATCGACTCCCGGCCCAGCGTCTCGATGCTGCGGAATTCACTGTCGTCGTTCATCGATCCCGAGTAGTCCAAGACCAGCACGATGTCGCGCGGTTGATAAACGGCGACGGCCTCGGCGGCGACCGAAAACGAATCCCGGCCCAACACGCGTCCAAAGAACATGGGCCGAACGTCATCTCTGGCAGCCCGCAGGTGGATCGCATAGGGCAAGGTAGACGAAGGCGAAAACGAACGAGTTTCCCGATTCCACGCGCCGACCTCCACGGACAATTCACTGAGACTCAACGGCCGTCCAGCCACCGTGTTGAGCGTCGCGAATTCGCGGGCCGCGTCGATCGCCAGGTCCTCTCCCTGCACCAAAACGCCCGCGCCCGCCAACGCGCCCGCATCGACCGCCCGATCCAACTCGACATTCGCATTTTGGATGTAGCCGATGTCAATCGAGAAAGCCAGCAACGACATGATGAAAATCAGCAGAAACGCGGTCAGCACAACGATCGCTCCTTTTCGGTCGCGCCGCTTAACTGGCTTCGGCCACCGCCCTAGCACCCCTTGTTCGCTCGTTCTCGTCTTCATCTTTCGTCTCCCGGAAGAAGCTGCCCACGCGACAAATAAGGATCGAGCCGGCCGCCCCACAAGCGGTCGCTCCGTTCGCCCCAGGTCGTTTCAACCCGCTCCCAATGCGTCACTCTCGATCCGATCGGGGAATCGATCTCTGGACACGGCCAGTCAATCGGACACCGGGATCGAATTCCACAAAGGACTCACGCCAGGCGATGTGTCCCCTGGGTTTCCACATCCGGGTCGATAACCCACGCCTGACCAGGCGATTCGAATGTGGACGACAATCTGACAAGTGATGAGCAACTCGGGTCCGCCTGCAAAGCAAAAGCCCGCGCTGATGGGGGCCGCTAGTCAGGCCCAACTGAAACGTACTTCAAGTCCGCTCGAGGGGCAAACTTGTCGGTGCGAGAAATCGGTGCGAGAAAGAAGGGTGCACCCCAATCAGGACGTGACCGGCCGCTACGAAAGCCAGTCGGCAAGCTCAGGTAACCCACGCCAAGCATCCGGAAGGGGCGCCTCGACTTGAACGGGTTCCCGAGTTGCGGGATGGAGAAAGCCGAGCTGCCGGGCGTGTAAGGCGATCCAACGAGCTCGCCGATCGTCCGTCGACGGACCAAAGGGTGTCGAGCCCCCGTACAGCTCGTCGCCTAACACGACATGGCCTCGTGAGGCGGCCTGGATGCGAATCTGGTGGGTACGCCCCGTTTCCAGGCGAACTTCTAGCCAGCACCCGAATTGACCGCGACGAAGCACGCGATAGTGCAACACCGCGTCCCGCGCCTCCACTTCGCCCGCCGACACAACTTCGGCTTGAGGTACGCCCGGGATCTTTCGAAGAAAATCTTGCCAGGTACCTTGCGCAGGTTCGACTTGACCCTCCACCAGGACCCAATAGACCTTCTGAACGGTCCGTCGCGCAAACTGGTCACAAAGTCGCCGTGTCGCACGTACGTTGCGTGCAAACACGATCGCGCCCGACGCCGGACGATCCAGGCGGTGAGCCAATCCAAGGTAGATATTGCCAGTCGTCCCGGCGCGACGTTTCTCGAACTCCCTTAATCGGACTTCGAGACTGTCGATCCCGGGCGGTGACTGCGTGAGTAGCCCTCCGGGCTTGTTCACGACCAGGCAGGGCGGCGCATCCAGCAGCAGGTCAATTTCGCTCATCCTCGCCGTCACGCCTTTCCCAACTCAATCCCCTCCCGACGCGCGGCGCTCGAGAAAAAGAAGCGTCGCACCCGACTCGATACGACGCTTCTCTTGATGAACCGCTCAAGGGCCGATCCGTTCGAATCACATGACGACCGGCTCCCGTTTGACACCCGCCCCGCGTTAAACCTGGGCCCGACTCGGGACGACAAACGGAGCTCGGTACTCCCGCGTCAACATCGCATCGGCATCCGGCCGGTCGACGAACGTTTCGGCTTCCGGATTCAGCCTGAGCATTGGCCCGACCTGGAACGGGGTCGCTTGCAGCTCGACGTCGTTCGCCCGCAGGTGCTCGACCGTGCGATCGAGCGTCTCCTTGACATTATCCTGTGACGGGGTCGCCTCAAGGCGCTCGAGCGCCTCGCCGGTGCTGACGGTTTCGCCCAAACGATACGAGATGTTGCCGAGATGACAGAGGGCGCTCGACAAATGCCCCTCTTCAATATCCGCATTCAATTCTTCGTGGTTGCGACTCCGGACGGCTTGCACAAAGTTCGCGTAGTGATATTGGTCACCGCCTCCATTGAATTCGCGAATCTTGTTCCCTTCCAGATCGAACGCGGCGCCGCCGGAGTAACTTGGGATCACGACGTACCCTTCGGTCGCTTCGAAAATCACGCCCACGCCGGCCCCCTTGTAGCCTTCGGTCGGCAAGCCACGCACCTCAAAGACCAGCGCCTTGTCGCCGTAGTCATGCAGGACGACCTGCGTATTGGCGGTGTTACCCGCGTCGACGTAAGCGAACCGCCCGCCGTAACTGATCACGCCCTGACTGAGCTGGTTCACGCCCAGCCCCCAGCGGGCGAGATCCATCTGGTGAATTCCCTGATTGCCCAGATCTCCGTTGCCGTAGGGGAACTGCCAGTGCCAGTCGTAATGGAAGCGAGGTCGGGTGACCGGAGCCATGGGAGCGGGACCCAGCCAGAGGCTGTAGTCGACCGACTCCGGAGCCTGGTACTCTCCCGCCGGGCCGATGGAGGGGCGACGTTTGTAACACAAGCCGCGGCCCACTTTGACCTGACCGACTCCGCCCTGATGGACGAACTCCATCACTTCTCTCATGCCGGGATTGGAACGGCACTGAGTCCCTGTCTGGCAGATCCTGCCGGTCTTGCGGGCCACATCCACGATCACGCGGCCCTCGAGCACGTTGTGGCTGACCGGTTTCTCCACGTACACGTCCTTGCCGGCCTGCATCGCCCAAATCGCCGCCAGGGCATGCCAGTGATTCGGGGTGGCAATCGTGACGACATCGATCGAGGTGTCTTCCAAGAGCTTGCGAATATCCTGGACGACGGTCGGCTTGCGACCTTGTCGTTCGCCAACCTGTGCCGCCTGTCGCTCGGCAACTGCCAAATCGGCGTCACAGATGTGGGTCACTTCGCAATCGCCACGCCCGACGAAGGCCCCGAGATGAGATTTTCCGCGGCCGTTGACGCCCACGACGGCGACACTCAGCGTTTCACTCGGACTGGCGGTTGGTTCTTCTTCCGCGTGCAGCGGAGACACCGCACTGGCACCCACGGCGGCCGCGGCGGCAAACATCGAATCTTCCAAGAATTGACGTCGATTACGTCGTGTCATGGCCAGCTCCTGTCTTCTGTAATCAAGTTGGGTTGACACCAACCCAGCGGCGACCCAAAGTCGCTGCCCTTCTAACGGGGTGAAACAACACGGCCAGCTTACCAGATCGGGCCGTAGAACGCAGCGCGCAGCCAAGCAAAATCGCGACATTCCCGCTTCGTTGACGCGCTCGCCCGCCGGCCGCGGCGCGCTCACTGGCGGTTGCGTGCTAACCAAAGCGGCTGAGGCAGCGGGCAACGAGCCGCGGGAAAAAAAACTGAGCGCGAATTAGATTTCGACCACTGAGCGTCAGGATCCGCTGCATGCGTCCGCGACGAATCGCGCGTTCGATGTGCCTTGCCACCTGGTCAGGTGACGAACTCAATGGGTTCACCGCGACCTGCCCTTCACGCTCCAAGAGCTGGTCAAAGAACTCGCTGCGGGTCGTATTCGGGGCCACCCACAGAATCTCGATTCCTTCGGATCGAAGTTCGCACCGCAAGGCATCGGTCAGCCCCCGCAGCGCAAACTTGCTCGCGCAATACTCGCTCTTTTTCGGGACCGCGACGTGTCCCAGGACCGAGCCGACGTTGACGATCAGCGGACTCCGGCCCCGCTTCAGATAGGGCAGCATCTGCCGTATCAACTCGACCGGGGCGAAGAAATTGACTTCCATGATGCGCCGCAGCCGCGACTCGTTCGCCTGCTGAAACGCCCCGATCGCCCCCAGGCCGGCACAGTTGACCAGAAGGTCGAGTCCCTGGAAGTTCTGAGCAACCTGCACGGCCAGGCGCTGCCGCGTCTCGGCAACGGTCAGGTCTCCCTCGCAAAGTCTTACCTCGACACCCCGTGAGTGCAACTCATCCGAAAGCTCCCGCAGGCGCTCGATCCGACGCGCGGTGAGCAGCAAATGAGCTCCGGCGGCACCGAGGCGAACGGCCAGAGCACGGCCGATTCCGCTCGAGGCCCCGGTGACCAAAACTCGGCTGCCAGTGAGGGTGCGACGTGCCATGGTGGGTTTGCCGAAGTCCTGAATTCGAGCGCGTGACTGGGCAGGAAGTCCGTAAAATGCCCCGCATCAGGTCCCCACGCAAGGCAGCGCGCGTTCACTCGGCGATCGGAGCGACGCACGGCCAAGTTCCGGAACGTCACGCAACATCCTCGGCGTGAGTTTTCGCCGGTATCGACGATTCGGCGGCCCGCACGGCCTCGACCGCCTCCGCGCCTCCCCACAGCAGCAGGCCGGTGTCACGCTCTCGGATTCGCACCTCCGGATCTCGAATTCGACCCAGGCACTTCTGTGGCAGGCGACAATGAATCGTCACTCGATCCCCCGCAAAGCTCTGCGACAAGATCTCGCCCCTGGCCGCCAGATAGGCCATCAGTCGCCCGTCCGAGACGCCCGTCTCCACCTCCACGTCTCGAAAAGTGCGACTTAAGCCCTCGCTAACCAGCGCCTCCAGTCGCTCGAGTCCCTCGCCGGTGCGGGCACTGACGGGAACACCATGGGGATAACGCCGGAGGACACTTTCCACGCCGATGCGGTTGGCCACTGCGTCGATCTTGTTGATCACCAGAATGGTATCCTTGGCTTCAATCTCCAGTTCTTCCATCACGTGAAACACCGCGGAGATCTGATCCAGAACGGCGGGATTGGAAGCATCGCAAACGTGCAGCAAGAGATCCGTCTGACGAGCCTCCTCCAAAGTCGCCTTGAAGCTCGCGATTAAGCGGTGGGGAAGATCTCGGATAAACCCGACCGTATCACTCAGCAAGACCGGACCCCAGTTGGGCAGCTGCCAGCGACGTGTGCGGGTGTCGAGGGTCGCGAACAGCTGGTCGGCCGACAGCACGCCCGCCGACGTTAGCCGATTCATGAGCGTGCTTTTGCCCGCGTTGGTGTAGCCCACGAGCGAGACCGTCATATGGTCTGCCCGGGCCGCCACCTGGCGCTCCTTCCGCTTTTCCACCTTGGCCAACTCGGCCCGCAAGTCAGAAATCCGCTTCTCGACCAAACGGCGGTCCACCTCCAGCTGCTTCTCGCCCGGGCCACGCATCCCGACTCCCATCTTGAGACGGGAAAGGTGCGTCCACATGCGTTTCAGCCGCGGCAACGAATACTCCAGCTGCGCCAATTCGACCGCCAAACGAGACTCGTAGGTTCGCGCGTGTGAGGCGAAGATGTCGAGGATCAATTCGGTTCGATCGAGCACCTTGACTTCGGTCGCTTGTTCAAGGCTGCGCGTCTGAGCGGGGGACAGATCGTTGTCGAAAATCACGACATCGGCATCCGTCGCGTCGACCAACAGCTTGAGTTCATCGACCTTGCCGCGTCCCAGGTAGTAGCGTGCATCCGGTTGGTCACGTCGTTGCGTGAGAATGCCGACGGTATCACAACCGGCCGTATCGGCCAGTCCCTGCAGTTCCTGCAGCTCCGCGTCGGGATGTGCCTGGTTTCCCAGCGAAACTCCTACTAAGACGGCTTGTTCATTAACGAGACTATTGGTTCGATCCCGTTCGGTCACGATGGAATGGTTCCTCGCCCAAAGAAGTTGTTGAGACCGCATTACCCACGCGGGTGACCGGAGCTACCGGCCGAACGGTCGACGTCCACATTGTAATCGCTTGGCCGCCACAACCCAGCCCTCCCGCCCGATCGCGCGAAATCAAGCTCTCTTGTTCGCTGGGGAAGCAAGCGTCATGATAGGCAGGCTCCAGGTCGTCCGATGCGACTTTGGACGCGTCGGTGGGCCCCCCACGCACCACCCGGCGACCGGCCGGCCACGGCCCCGAGTCACAAAGAAAATGGGGGCCCATCCGACCCGACACTTGGGCCGAAACCGAAGGTTTCCACGGACGGCCCCATCCTGCTCCCTCGGAAACCCATCGCCGCCCGAGTTCATTCATGTTTACCACCCACGGCTGGATCGCGATCCTGGTTACCGCCGCCGTTTTTCTGATCCTACAGATTCGTCGCGGCGCTCCGGTCGATCTGCTGTTCCTCGGGGCAATGACCCTGCTGACGCTCGCCGGAGTCATCACGCCCAGTGAGGCTCTGGCCGGATTTGCCAATCCTGCCGTCATTACCATCGGCAGCTTGCTGGTCGTCGCGGCCGCACTCAGCTCAACCGGCGTCTTGGACTGGGTCGGCGCCAAATTGCTGGGGAATGTGCAGGGCGAGCCGAAGGCCATCCGGCGGCTCTCGCTGACGCTTGTCGCGACCTCCGCCTTTCTGCTGAACACCGCTCTCGTCGCGATGATGGTCCCGGTGGTGGTGGATTGGTGCCGCCGCCGAGGTGTCTCCCCTTCACGCGTCCTGATCCCCGTCAGCTACCTGGCCATCCTGGGCGGCGTCTGCACGCTGATCGGCACGAGCACGACGCTGATCGTTAACGGCATGCTGAAAGAGCAGTACGATCACCACGTCGCGATCGAGTCTCGCGTCTCGCCTCTGGCCGAGGCATCGCTCGAGACCCAGCGATTCCTGGACGGGATTCGTCCCATGGCGCTCTTCGAAATCGGCCGTGTCGGACTTCCCTGCGCTGTGGTCGGCACGCTGGTCTTGCTGGTGGTCGGTCGTCGTCTGCTACCCGACCGAACGGAACTGATTGAACAGCTGGAGGAGCAGCGAAGAGAGTACATCGTGGAGATGTTGGTCCAGAACGAGTGTCGACTCATTGGCCAGTCGGTCGAGATGGCGGGACTCCGCGAGTTACCAGGGCTTTATTTGATTGAAATTGACCGGGACGGCGATCTCGTCACACCCGTCGGCCCCGACGATGTGGTCCGGCCCGGTGATCGTTTGGTGTTCGCCGGAGTCGTATCGACGATCGTCGATCTCGAAAAGATCCCGGGACTGGTGCCCGCAACCGACCTGGTTTACGGCGAGCACCTGCAGAATGATCCGCGTCGGCACCTGATCGAAGCCGTGCTGTCGCGCTCGTCGCCACTGATCGGCACGACGATCAAGGCGGCGAATTTCCGTCGCCGATACAATGCCGCGGTTGTGGCGGTCCATCGCAACGGCGAACGACTACGTTCCAAAATCGGCGAGATCGCATTAGAGCCGGGTGACACGATTCTGCTCCAAACCCGTGAAGACTTCGTCGCGCAACACCGCAACAACCCGGATTTCTATCTGGTCAGCGGCGTCGAAGGCTACTCGGCACGCCGTCATGGCCGCGCCTGGCTCGCGGGCGGATTGGGGCTGACCCTGATCGTCTGGCTTGCCTTGACGAACCTGGAAGTCGTTCGCGCCAGCGTGCCGCTATTCGCCTCAGGGTCCTTTCCGGCGGTTGCGGGGATTTGCATCGCGGTCCTGATGGTCGCGACGCGCTGCATCTCGATTCCCGATGCGCGCGCGTCGCTGAACCTGCAGGTTCTGCTCACGATCGTCGGAGCCCTTGGGCTGGGCAAAGCGTTGGAGGAAAGCGGGGCGGCTCATACCGTCGCGCAAATGATCGTCGCCGAGGTTGGACAGCACCCGATGCTGCTGCTGCTGGTGATCTACGCCTTGGCGGCCATCTTTACCGAAATGATTACGAACAACGCGGTGGCCACGATTCTCCTCCCGTTGGCAATCGGCGTCGCCCAACAGGCGTCGATCAGTCCGCGTCCGTTCGTGATGGCCATCGCGCTGGCCGCGTCGCTTTCGTTTCTCACTCCGATCGGCTATCAGACCAACCTGATGGTCATGGGGCCGGGAGGCTATCGTCCGGGGGATTACGTGCGGGTCGGTACGCCCGTGGCGCTGGCGGTGGCATGTACCGCGATTCTGCTGATTCCCTGGGCTTGGCCGTTTTACTAAGGCCGCGGCCTCGCCGGCTCGACGCTTCGTTGCTCAACAACGCTCATTGGGTCGGCGGATTGAACAATAACTCGGTCAATTCGTCGTCGCGATCGCTCGTCGCACTCGTTATCCCGGGCGAAGTGGCACGAAGTGAGTTGGCTTCGATCAGTACAAATGGCGCCGCATTGGCCAGCGCGGGCTGGATCCGATTGCCATTGGACGGCAACGCTTGAACGCGAATGGTTGCTTGCGCCACCGCTCGACCGCCTAATTCGTCGATCACATCGTAGCGAAACGCATCTTCGCCGCTGAATCCCTGATTCGGACGGTAGATGAACGAACCGGTCGGGGACAATTCAAGGCTGCCGTGACGCGGAGCCGCCAGGACCCGCGCTCGGAGTCGATCACCATCCAGATCCAGATCGTTCGCCAACACGCCCGCACCCGGCACCCGCAGGACTTCGCCCGCGCGTATCTGGTAGGACTCGCCGCTTGCCTGCGGAGCGTCATTTTGAGGCGTCACGCGAATCTGAACGGCCACCACATCGGAATTACCTCCGCCGTCGCTGAGCTGGTAGCCGAAGCGATCAACGCCCGTGAAGTCGCGGTGCGGCACGTAAATGATCGCGCCGTTCGCACCGCGTCGCACGCTGCCGTGCAGCGGCTGGTCGACGAGTTGGAGATCCACCTGCGCCGCGTCAACGCCGGGGTCATTGGCCAGCAACTGTCGTGCCTGCAACACCAAGCGTTGGTCTTCGGCAACGACGAACGCGTCGGGGACTGCGACGAGCGGTCGATTCGTCCGGGTCACGTCAATCGCCACGGCCGTGGCCAGGGAATTGAGCGCCCCGTCGGAAACACGATACGTGAATTGGTCCTCCCCCGCGAAGTCGGCGGGAGGCAGATAGTCGAACTGGCCATTTCCCAAGTCCACCAGTTGGCCATAGACCGGACCCGCCACGAGTTGGATCGTGACGGCATCCCCTTCGGCATCCACGTCGTTTTCGAGCAGGTCCTGTGCCGAAATCCGTAGCGGACGGTCGTCCTGCGTCTGCAAACGATCCGCCACGGCAACCGGCCGATCGTTCGTCGGCAAGACGTTCAACGTCGCCGTCGCCTGAGCGACATGGCCCGCCGCATCCCGCACCGAGTAGACGAAATGATCCGTTCCCGAGAAATTCGCGCGTGGGCGATAGTACAGCGTGCCGTCCGCATTGTGCGAAAGACTTCCGTTCTCGGGCCCCTCGACCACGGCAAACTGAAGCGGGTCACCGTCAGCATCCGTGTCATTGGCCAAGAGGTTGGCCACCACCAGCCTCAGCGGTTGATCCTCTTCCAAGTCGAACTCGTCGTTCTGAGCGAGCGGAAGGTCGTCGACCGGAGCCGTCTCGATCTGGACCGTTGCGATGCCGGAGTACAGGTCCCCGTCAAAGGCCCGATAGGTCAACGTGTCGATGCCATGGAAGTTCGCGTCGGGCGTGTAGCGCCACTGTCCACTGGCCAGTTGCTGCAGCGTCCCGTGCTCGGGCCCGCGGACGAGCAGCGCGGTCAACTCGGTCCCGGCCGCGTGGGAGTCATTCTCGAGCAGTACGCTCGGGGCGAATGTCAGGGGCTGGTCCTCATTGAGCCGCAGTGAATCTCCATGGGCAATGGGCGACTGAGCGGCCGCCGCCGACGGAATCGTAATGGCCACCGAGGCAGCCGGCCGATCCAAGGTTTCCATGAACTCGCTCAGCGCGGTCCACCAGCCCTGGCTGGCGTGGAATTCGGCCGTTTGGGCCGTGAACTCGTAAATCGCGACACTATCGGCCAGCGATCGCATGAGCTCTAACTGATAGCGGAAAAAGTCGGGCTCAAGCATTTCCTCGCCCACTGCCCGGATACTTGGAGAAAGCCACGCATAGACGGGCTTCTCGAACTTGCGCGCTTCCGCAATGTTCTCCTCCGCATAGACCTTCCAATAGGCAACATTGGGGTCATGCCAGAGATTATCCCAGGTTGGGCCGAGCACGCCCGCGAAAACCTCACCCGTGAAGTTGTTCGAAAAGTCGATCGGCGTCCCTCCAGGCGTCTGCGACAGCTGGAAAGTCGTACCCGAGGCATTCGCCACGTAGTAGTCCGTCCACTGCGCCAAACCGTTGTTGAGCACCGAGCCGGTGGTGATTTTGAGCCGAACCAGATCGCCCGATTCATACGCGGGACCGTCGACCGTTAACGTGTCGGCTGACGGATCGAGATGCACATGCCGCCAAATCGGCTCCATCGGATCATCTTGGTACGGCGTGTACAGCGACGGATGGACCGCGTCGACCAAGTCCGCGAGCGGCTGGCCACCAAACTCGGCGCTGACCGGCGCGGTTCGATACAACGCGTTGCGGCTTAACCAATCCTCGTGATTTTGCTCAAACAACGCCGCGTTGTTTGTATACCATGACTCGATTCCCATCTCGAAGTGTTCTTGGGCTCGATACCAATTTACCGCATGTCTCCAACTCCGCTCCGGCATGAACCGATACAGCCCGATCTCGAGGTCAGGTCGCAATTCCTTCGCCAACGAAAACACCTCCGCGAAGCGGTCTCGCCCCTCGGGAGTATTCTCGAAGAAGGAGTTCTCAATGTCAAACACGACCGGCTCGTCCACCATCTCGTCCGGAAACGTGTTCAAGAAGTTGAGGAACTTATCGTAGGCCAACTCGTCGTACCGGTATTCACCATTCTCGTAAGGGAAGAAGTACCAGCTCGTCCACAGCGAGAGCTCCGACAGTCCAATCTGGTCGCTGGGCAGCTCGCCCGGCCCCAAGTAGTTGATTTCGTCGTAGACCTTGAAGTCCGGTGAAGTCTCCATCCCGACCGAGAGGTGCCCGGTATCAGTCGCGACGATCGTCAGGTTGGCCGTGCCACTTTGGCCGGCCGCATGTTCCAGAATCAGCAGCCCCCGCGACTCGTCGATCGAGATCGACGCGAACAGGCCGGGGTTCGTGTTCTCGGCAATCGTGTACGTTAAGTCCTCGTCGGCGTCTTCTAAATCGTCGAACGCGGCGAAGAGGTCGATGGTCGTCCGCCCCTGATCCAGGTCGGTGACCGTTACCGACTGCAGATCGATCGCGGTCGGCGCATCATTGATCGGGGCCACGTGGACATGAATCGGCAGCACTTCGACCTGCCCCGCCGCATTGGTTGCCCGCAGCGTGAGATCGGCCAGGCCGTGCGCATCGTCGCCGAAGTCAAGGATCAGGTGATCCGAGCCGTCGATTGCGACACCGGCGAACAATCCGGGATGAGAGTTCTCCACCAGCTGAAACTCGACGACGCCGCCCCCGTCATCTAACGAGAACAGGTCGTGCAGGTTTAAGTCGGTATTCGGAGCATCCTCGGTTGTCTCGACATCCAAGGCGTCCAGGACAAGCGGCGTGCCGCTGTAGAGGGTGCGGCTTTCGAGGATGTCCAGGTCGAGCGGAATTACCGGAACAATTGGGAGGGATTGGGGACGAGGGGCCGCTGCCCGCCGCCGTGGGCGACGAAGGCCCGCTTGCAGCTTTTGCTGGTCCATGAGTTCATTGCTCTCTGTTGCCGAATCATGTTGCAATTGGGCGTAGTTCGACCGAGAAGCTCGCCTCCGCTCTCGGTTGTCTACGATCGCGCCGTTCCGTTTAGCCTGCGATGACGGAACGTGCTGTCTGGTGTCGCCGTTCCGCTCAAGTATAGTACAAGTTTCCGTCTCGCGCCGTTGGCTCAGCGCCGCACGCGCGTCGGACCACCCCTTCAACCGGTCGCGCCCTCATCCGGCCTTCGGCCACCTTCTCCCGCACGGAGAGAAGAGACATGCGTGTGTCACCTCTCCCGCGGCCGGGAAAGGTCGCTGCGGAGCAGCGGGTGAGGGTTCGCGGCGGGCGAGGGGCGCGTGTCTGGCAGCGGGACGTGGCCCCCTCATCCGGCCTTCGGCCACCTTCTCCCGCGCGGGGAGAAGGGACATGAGTGTGTCACCTCTCCCGTTCCGGGAGAGGTCGCTGCGAAGCAGCGGGTGAGGGTTCGCGGCGGGCGAGGGCGCGTGTCTGGCAGCGGGACGCGGCCCCCTCATCCGGCCTTCGGCCACCTTCTCCCGCGCGGGGGAGAAGGGACATGATGGTGTCACCTCTCCCGTTCCGGGAGAGGTCGCTGCGGAGCAGCGGGTGAGGGTTCGCGGCGGGCGAGGGCGCGTGTCTGGCAGCGGGACGTGGCCCCCTCATCCGGCCTTCGGCCACCTTCTCCCGCGCGGGGGAGAAGGGACATGATGGTGTCACCTCTCCCGTTCCGGGAGAGGTCGCTGCGAAGCAGCGGGTGAGGGCTCGCGGCGGGCGAGGGCGCGTGTCTGGCAGCGGGACGCGGCCCCCTCATCCGGCCTTCGGCCACCTTCTCCCGCACGGGGAGAAGGGACATGCGTGTGTCACCTCTCCCGCGGCCGGGAGAGGTCGCCTCGCAGCGGCGGGCTCCGCGTCACTCCGTGACGGAAACGACCTGATCCAACGATAGGAACGCGAGCTTGGCGCTGACCTGGGTGGGGGGCAGTTGCAGCATCCGAATGACACCGCGGGCGTAGGCCTGCAATTGTGGACGGTAATGCGAGGCCAGCCGCTGGAGCGTGTCCTGGGGTGGAATTTGGTCCGTCTTGAAGTCAATAATCTCGGCTGCAATCGGCTTGCCCGCGCAGGTCAGCAAGACCAGCCGGTCGATACTGCCGGTGACCCAACCGTCCGAGTCGACCGCCGACAATCGCTGCTCTCGGCGCACTTCCAAGTGCCAGGGCCCGCCGTCGTCGTGTGAGAATCGCTGGCTCCAAGCGCGATAGTTGGCGCGGGTCAAAAGCCGCCGGATTTGCGGCCGCTGAAGTTGTTCGCGGAACTCACCGATCGCCCGTTCGAGATGCTCCGGATCGGCGTCGAGCGCGCGCCCGTCGCTCGCAGTTGGTTGATTTCGGGAACGCCGCCCTCGAGCCAGTCGATCAGCTCATAGAAGGCGTGGATCAGCGTGCCATGAAACATCGCCGCTTGATTCGGTAGTTCGACGCGCTGGCGAATACGCACTCGCCCGCCACCCTCCAACTGTGAGGGATTCACGGCCGGCTCTCCGCGCGCGGCCACGGTCCGAACGGGCGGCGAATCGTATGGACGGTCGCGCGGGAATCGCAGGCGTGGTCCCAAGCGGCTCGCGAGCGGGAGGAAGATGTGTCCACCAATCGGGATCGCCAAACTGGGCGACGAGCGTCTCCGGAGGAACCGTCACGCCATCGGCCAGGGCCGCCCGAATGAGGCCCGCCAGGGTCGCTTCCAGCCGCTCCGGATTCTGCTTGCGGCGCGGTTTGTCCTCCACGTCGCCGCTCGCTGCGTACTCGCTCGGAGCCACGATCATCTGCAGACTGTGCACAGCGCGGGTCAACGCGACATACAGCACACTCAGCTCCTCGCGGACGGACAGCAATTCGTGATTCTCGTGAACGGTTTGAATCCAAGCTGGCAGGAGTGTCCGGAGTCCCTCGGGCACATAGCGAACGATCCGTCCGATCGGATCAGTCGCTCGAGGCCGGTCGAACACACAATTGGGCGTCTGACCAATCAGGCGCCGGTTCAAATCGGGCAAGAGCACGACGTCAAATTGCAGCCCTTTGGATTGATGGACCGTCATGACTCGTACCGGATCCTCCGTCGGATCGCTCACCCGCTCTTGGTGAATCACCTCGAGGAAGCCCGCCGCACTCAGCGGCTGTCGCTGTTGATGATGGTGGCCAATCCCGCGGGGGGATTCGAGGGCTCGCTGGTAGCGCAGCGCCAGCTGGGTCAGTTGTCCCAGACGACGCTCTTCGCGGTCGTTCGTGAACGGGCGGAGCTGATCGGCCCAAGTCGCGATCGTCTCGCCGTAGCCCTCGTCCGCCAACTGGTTTCGGACGCGCTGGCTGAGCCCAACGGCGAGGGCCTCATCTCGATCGTTCTCAAACCTCAGCGTGCTCGCCCAGGGCGACGTCGCAAGGTGATACCGGGCGGCCGAATCCTGCGGAAAGTCGGCCAGCTGCAGTAAGGAAACCACCAGCTGGACCGCCGCTGAGTCGGTCAGCGGGTTACCGCCTTCCTCGCTGGCCGCAATCCCCCGACTTCGCAGTTCGTAGATCACCCGCCCCACCAGCTCGTTCGTCCGCACCAACACGGCGATGGACCGCTGCGGCACTCGGCCGCGGAGCTCTTGCACGCGATCGACCGCCAGCTTAATCGCCTGAGTCCGTTCGTCGTCGGTCGACGTGCCGGCGGCGTGGGATTCGAGCGAAACATAGCCGGGCAGTTCCTGGCGACTCGTGCGATGGACCGGGAATGCCTCGCACCATTGCCGCACCGCCAACTCGGCCCGCCCCAGGTGATCGTGCCGGGCCATCCCCTCGTTGATGCGGTTGACGGCCTCGATCACCACGGGCGAGGAACGAAAACTGCAATCCAACTGTTGATCCGCGACATCCGGAATCTCTTCCGCCACAGCCTGCAGCAACTCGGCGTTGCCGCCCCGCCAGCCGTAAATCGCTTGTTTCGTATCGCCCACACAGAGAAACGAGCGGTGCGGATCGCGCACGGCGACGTGCTGCGCAAACGGCCGCATGACACGCCATTGCTCGAGCGACGTGTCTTGGAACTCGTCCAGTAACAAGCTGTCGATCGAGGCGTCCAAGCGAAAGGCCAGCTGCTTGAGCTGCGCGGCCTCGCCCAGCTGTCCCAGGCGTCGCGTCAGGTCATCGAACCTCAATGCGCGGCGCTGCAGCTTCAACGTCTCGTGTTGGGCATGGAATCGTTCCAGCAGCTGATAACTCGCCTGCGTCTGGATCGCAAACTGATTTTGGATCTCAGCCCGAACGTGTTCCACCAGTTGCTGTAGAAGCGTCACCAAGTCGCTCGGCATCGGCTTCCGGTAGTAGGTCGTGTCATCGGCCAAGATTTTCTGAACGACGCCCTGCTGGGCCAGCTCGGTCCAATCCTCTTCCCTGGCCAGAAGCAAGATCTTCTGCACCGCTGACTGCAACCGCGCGTCGTTCGCCCCCTCCGCGGTCCACGCCGACAACTGCTCGAAAAGCGATTCCCGTTGCGCCGCATCCAGCCCCGAGACTTTGGGAATCCGCTGCCACGCGTCGGCGGGCGATTCGACGAACAAGTGATACATCGTCCGGATCGTGTCGGTCAGCAAGCGGTAGACGCCCCGCTGCGTTTCGCCTCTGGCAAGCCAGTTCACCAGCCGCAGAACGTCTCCGACCTGATCTCGCTCCAGCAAGCCCGCGAGTGCGGCTTCGCGGATCGAGATCTCTTCCAGTTCGTCCACAATCTGCCAACTCGGAGGGAGTCCCAATTCCAGGGTGAGCGTTTGAGTTGCCTGGAGAAAAAAGCTATCCAACGTCGAAACCCTCAGGCGATGGAGATTCCGCGTCAACCGCTCCAATGCGCGGCGACAGTCTTCCCCACCCAACCCGTGGGCCGAGACTTCGGGCAGCTGCAGTTCCCCGGCGAGTTGCGCGGCCTGGTCCGGCCCCTGCGACGCGCGAGCCAAACGATACAGAATCCGCTCCAGAATCTCGCCCGCCGCCTTACGGGTAAACGTCGTCGCCAGCACTCGTTCCGGCAAATGGCCACTCAAAATAAGTTCCAGATACCGGTTCGACAATTGAAACGTCTTGCCCGTTCCCGCCGAGGCGCGGATGATTCGGTTGGGCAGTCGCGTGGGAGGCGCGGTCGCGTCGCCGGCATCGATCGGCCTCAGATCGTCGCGCCCGACGTCCCTCGATTCCCCTTCGCCCGGACGGGTCTTCATCGCCGCGTCCCCCCACTGCTCGGGATCGATCGCAAAGTCGGCGCGGCGGGCTCCCAATGCCGATCGAAGACGTCCGCTTGGCAGATCCGGTCCACTCCCGGGTCAAAGCCGCCGGTGGTCTCCTGCGGCGGCCAGAATTCACCTCGTCGGATCCGGCGAATCACCTCGCGCGCCGCCTCGTCGGCCGCCTGGAGTTCCTCGGGCGTCCAAGCGGCCAGGTGAAATCCCGCCTCATTCGCTTGCCGCGGAAGCGTGATGTATCCCAGTTCGACGGGTCCGGTCAGCCCCCATTCCTCCGCCAAGTGACGATACAAGGGCAGTTGCAAGTCGCTCCAGTCTTGAGCCCGCAGGGGTTTGCGGACGCCGCCATGATGGCTCGCACGGGGCCGGCTTCCTTGATCGGATGACTTGTAATCCAGGATGGCGTAGACCTGACGATCCGGATGCCAATCGACGCGGTCGATCCGCCCACGCAACCCGAAGGGTTCGCCATCCACTGGCCACGCGGCGGACGTCGCTCGTCGCTCGCCTTCGGTCACATGGATTTGCCAGCCCATCTCTCGCCACCGAGCTTGCCGCTGGGCGAAGACGCGCAGCCGCTCGGCCAATTGGGCTCGCTGAATCTTCACGGTGGGACGGGGCTGAGGCCCATAGACCTCGAGAAAAACGTCGTGGAGGCGAGCCAGCAAGAACTGCTCAATCGCCTCTCCGTCACAGGAGTCTCGCCAAGGCGATTGGCCGAACGCCTCGAGGATCTCGTGCAGCCGATTCCCAAACGCCGCGCCGTCCAATTCAACGGGCTGGGGCAAGACGGATTTCAGCTTCAACACGCGCGTCAGATAGAAGCGAAAGGGGCAGGCAAGATAGAGCTTGAAGTCCGTGACGTTCAGGGTTTCGACGCGCGGAGCGTTAGCTGGCCTGCGCACGACGAATCGATGCTCCCTCGGTCTCCCCCGCTCGTTGCGCACTCGTTCCCCGGTTTCACTCATGTCCGCTGCGCTGCGATCCTGGTCGCGCGTCATCGGCGCTTCGCCGAACAGTCGTAGGCAGCGCGCGATGCGGGTTTCGTCGTTCGTCGCGAAGAGCAGACGACTCGGCAAGAGTGGGTTGCCCTGTTCGTCACGGCGTCCGAGGATCAATCGCAGTTCGCGTCGGGAGCGACTTAGAACGGTCAGGGCGTAGGCGTCGCGGGCATACCGGCGGGCGTTGTCATCCAGGCCCAACCGCGAGCGGAGGGCGTTGGGCAGAAACAGATCGGAATTGGCGGAGGTCGGCACCTGTCCTTCGTTGAGGTTCGTCACCAGCAGCGCCGGGGAATCGTCCAACGGCAACTCCAACCAACCCAGCAATTCGACGCCGTCCCGGGAGGGCGGCGCCGGCACATTTCGCTGGGATAAGGTCGTCAGCGCCAACAAGATCGCGTGCGGAGCCGTCAGGGGCGTGCTTAATTCCGCCGGAAGCTGCCGCAAGGCCAAGAGGCCATCGCGGATCGCCTCGCAGCCCTCCAGCAAACGCCGCTGCGGGGGATCGTCCAAGTCGCATTCGCGGTCGCCGTACAGGCGGGCGATGACCGCGAGCACCGGTTCGGCCCATGCACTGGGAATCCGCGCGGGCCCGCGCAGGTCGGCCCACCAGGCCTCCAGGTTGCGTAGCAGTTGGGCCACGGACGCCATCAAGGCGTCGACTTCCGGTCGCGGGGATGGATCGAGCCCGCCGGCCGCGGTGGGACCATCGGCGCGCGCCTCACAGCGCTTGTCCCATTCGGCCAAAAACTGGTCGGTCGATTGCGGTAAATGCTCCCGGCAAAACATATCGAAACGCGCGACCTGCCGGTCCCAGTCCGGATGTTGCCGTCGCAGCGTCTCCGAGACGTCCGGGTGACGCAGCAAATCGCCGAGGTCCCGAAAAGTACGGGATTCCAGATAGTCGACCAGGCCACGTAGGAATCGCAACGGCCGCGTGCACTCGATTGATCGGCCGGGGCCGAACCTCGCTGGCACGCCCGATCCGGCAAGCTCACGCTGAATCAACGATACCAGCGACTCGTCGGGAACTCCAATCGCAATCTCATCGGCCGCGTAACGCCCGTCCAGGCGACTGATTTCCTGGACACAGGCCCGGGCCTGTTCCAGGGGCCCCTCGACCGCGACCAGATCCGAGTCGCGAATCCGAATCTCCTGGGACTGCCAGCGGGCCGGAACCACGCAGCCGTCAGGGTCGAAGTATTCCGCCCATGATTCTTCGGCAAAGGTCAGCACCGTCACGCGGGACTGAACTTGGGCGAGCATTTGGCGGAGGGCGCGACTCATGTCCACCGCGGCAATCACCACGAGCTCGCGGTCGGAATGGCATTCACCGTGCTGAAGCGCTACCCGGCGAGCCGTTTGCCGATCCCAAAGTCCCAGTCGATCCAGCTGAGCCAAATACGCTTGCTGGACGTCGGCCAACGCTTCCCATCGCGCCGTTTCAAGAAATCCCGAAACCTGACGCCCTTGCTCGGCAACCTCGCGAAAATCGAGTCCATCCGCGGCCAATTCTCGATGCTGCCGCCAGAGCAGTGTCCCCAATTCCAACCATTGCGGGTCGTCGTGCCCGGCCGGCGGATCCGTCAGGAATCCAAGCAGCGTCTCCCGCGACGCGCCACGCAACGCGTGGGCCCAGGCCAACTGCTGAACCAGAGTGGACGCGAACGGACGTCGGCGCGGATAGAGGAACTCGGGCAACTGGCCGACCGTTGTGACCTCCGGCGGAAAAAACGACACCTCCGTGAGCGCCGCTCGCTCGGCCAGCCGCTCCGCCAACCGACGTCCCGCCCGCGCTCCCGGCAAAACCAGAACCACGTCGGCCAGATCCCACACTCCACCGGCGCCGGCATGGGCGCCGCTGGCGGTGTCGTTGCCGGTGCCAGTGCCGGTTGCCATTGCCGTTGCGCAGGCGAAAGCGGACCATAGCGACGCCACAAGAAGTCCTCGGCCGAGGCCAATGCCGGTTGCTGCCAGCCCAGGAAGACACGCTGCATGATGAGGATCCTTCCGAAATTTCCCCGCGGGTTCGCCGGACGGGTCCGCCCGCTTCCGGTGATTAGGTCCTTCAGGCGAGTGCTGCGTCACAGCAAAGTTTGGGTTTGGGAAAAGGGGTCAGGTTAGCAGGCCCGGCCCCGCCACGGCCACCCGGCCTCCAGGATTTCATCCGCCCGTGACACGTTGGGTCATTTGGCAGGTTCCCCGAGACGAACCAATCGGCGTGGGTGAATCAGCGGCTTTCGACTAAACTGCAGCCCGCCTGCGGAGTTCGTGAGGTGTTTTATCGAGGTGTTTAATCGAGGCGCTGAGCATTTACGATCCGGCGGACGACTCCAAACGCGGGTGGGTCGGACGCGGAAGCGGCCGGGGAGGGACGAGACAATGCGAGGTTATCGAGGGAACGTGTGCCGCGGGTTACTGGCCGCGATCTGGTTTGGCTGCTCCATCCCGCTGACCACAACGGACGCGATTGCCCAGACGAATCCGCGTTCGGCCAGCAGTGAGGTCCTCGATGGAATGGTTCGGTCTTTAATTGAGAGCCGCGTGCCGAACCCGCCACGCACAGCCGCCGCCGACCGCCGAGTTCCCGTCGCCGCAACCGACGCCCAGATTCGGGAGGTCCGCGCCAACTTGGCGGGACTTGCCCAGGAGTTGTCGCAACTGGTGGGAACGCTTTATCAAGACGTGAATCGCACACCCGGCCTCCGCAGCCTGATGGGCGAGGCGTTGCAGGTCAACGCGACCGCCACGCTGCTCTCCCGACAAAGCGCTGCGCAGGAGAATTTGACCTGGATCGCGGAAGAATATCGAGCCTTGGATCAGGCCTACCGACTCTTGGCATTTCGACTTCGCGAATTGCGAAATCTCAGTCCCACGGCCACGCGATACCTGCAGCGTGCCGACGAGTATCAGGCTCGGCTGGGCCAAACGTTGCGGGTGAATCCGCAGTTGGACCGAGACCAGGTGATGCAGCAGGCAGCGGCGCTGGCAACGGACGTGCTGCGACTGGTGGAGGAGATCGACTACGAGGTGGCCGACGCGCGAACGCGTTACGATCTGCTGTTAGAGGGCCGCCGAGTGTACCAACAGAGTCGCCGGATTTCGATGGACGCCAGTCAGGCCTCATCGCTCGAGGATGTACGCGGATCGTACGATCAATTTCAACAGATTTGGGAGCCCCTCGCCGCTCGGCTCAGGCCGCTTCAACTGCGACTGGTCGATCGCCAACTGCAGCGGGTGGAAGCGTCCGAGCGATCGCTGCAGGAGCTTCTGATGCTGCCGGTCGAAGTGAATCGTGCCGAATTGCTTTACTTGACGCAAATCCTGCAACGTGACTTGGATCAACTGATGGATGGCGTGACGCTCCGCCATCTGACCGCGCTCACACAGGGACGGGACCGAATCATTGGCGACACGAACGACTTCTACGCGGCCTGCGGCGACTTCGCAGAATGTGTTCGGAGTGGAGAAACCCCCGAGACGATGGCCCAGCTGTACGATTACCTCGACAGCAACTGGCAGCGGGTGGCGAACATTTTGAAGAATGCCGAACCGACGGAGGCTCGCCAAGTCTATCGTCAGCTGGACCGTTCGGTCAACGAGATTCGCGAGATCCTGGCCGTACCGAAATCAGTCGACCGCGAGCGGATCGTGCAGCTGGGCGCCGAACTCGAGAACCTGGCCGCCCGCCTGGAATTTGACATTCGGTCGTCCGTCTCGGCCAGGCCCACGGCCTATCCCGCCGCGTTTCGCACGCAATGTGTCCAAGCGGCCCAGGAATTTCGAAACGTCGCTCGTCAGTTGAATGCGGAGATCCTGGCAGGCCAACGAATGGATCGAATTCGCGAACTGACGAGTCAGACCCTGGCGCGATGGAACGTCGTTTTGCCGTACCTCGATCGATTTCCGGGCGCTGACCGCGACCATCTCTACCAGACCCGGCGTCAGATCGCGCCGGCACTCGTCGACCTGCAGGCGATGACCGTCCCGTAAGCTTTGGGTCGAGTGGAACCGTCCGGGCGATTTACGCCTCCGCCCCACCTGGGACGACGCCGCCACGCCGCGTCTCGCCGGGGGCCCGTGATGGCAAGGGGCCCAGGATCGAATCGTAAACGGCAGCCACGCCCCCGGCCATGCTGCGGTCCGAGTACTGTGCGGCATGGCGGGCACGCGCATGCTCGCTCATCGCCTGCCAACAGAATTCGCCGTCGATCACCGTGGCGATCGCGTCGGCCAGGCCCCGTGGATCGCCGGGATCCACCAACCGTCCCTCCAATCCGTCGCGCACCACTTCCGGGACGCCTTCCACGTAAGTGCCAATCACCGGCAGGCCCGTCGCCATGGCTTCCAGGACGACCATCGGCATGCCCTCGCCGAACAGACTCGGCAACACGAATAGGTCGACTTTCGCCAGCTCCGCGTTCACGTCTCGTTGAAAGCCAAGCCAGTCGACGGCATCCTGCAGCTCCAGTTTATCAACCAGCTGGATCAACTGCTTGCGGTAATCGTCGGTCTCGAATCCGCCAACTGCCCGCAGACGGACGTCGTGGCCCTGGTCGCGAAGTCGTCGCAAGGCTTCGAGCAACATCTCGGTTCCCTTCCGCGGGCGAAACAGGGCGACCGTCCCCAGCACCCAGGAAGTGGACGGAACCCGCCGCGTCGCCGTTGCCACGCTTGGCACCCCATTGGGAACGATCGCAATTTGATCCGATTCGAAACCCAACGTCCGCATGTGCACCGCCAGACTGTCGGAGACCGTAATCAGCTTCGCAACGCCGGTGAGGCTCAATCGTTCCGTCATCGAGTTGATGCGATTGCGCCACGAGCTGGTTGAATCGTTGATGGTGGGACTATGGACGTGATAGACGAATGGTAAACGCCGCCGCGATGCGACCAGTTTGCCCACCATCACGGATCGGGGCGTGTGGGCGTGCACGAGCTCATAGCCGTGTCGATCGACCAATTCACAAAGCTGGCCGATGGCTCGAAAATCGAATCGCGAACGCATCGCGCAGGCGTGGACCGGTGTCTCCGTTGTTTTCCGGGCCTCCAGAAACCGACCGGGCTTGATGCAGGCGAAACCAACGTCGTACCCGAACTCCGGTAAACAGGCGGCGAGCAGATCCTGGACACGCTCGGCACCAGAATAGTGTTCTCCGTTGATCACATGCAGCACGCGTCGCCGGGCATTACGAGGCTCGGCGGGCTCCTGCGACGGCGGCTGGGGGTTGACCAGCGGAGGGGAAGCAAGCGAAGTGGCGAGCGAAAAGTCGAAATCGACGGACGTCGGCGAATCGGTCACGTTGGTTCTCGGAAGGGAAAAGATGGGGTCGCGGTGCCACGAAAGGGAGCGGTTTACGTTAACTCTAGCCCGAATCCGTGGCCCGTGAGACCGATCACCCCCGGGAGGACATAACGACGGGAGGGCGAGGCTCCCGCCGAGCCGCCCAGCCGCCGCCCATTCGCACAGCCGCCCAACACGAACCATCTTGGCGGACGTCAAGAGTTACAGGGTCGCCGCAATGCGACCCATCAAATCGTAGAGCCCGGTTGCGATCATCAGCAGCGAGGCGAACCAGAGAAACAGCGTCCAGAGGAAACTGGTCCTTAAGTGAGGTTCCATGCGGTAGTGATGAAAGTAGAGGGAGGCCAGGCACAGCAGCGGCAGCATCAAGGCCTGGGCCAGCGCACCGATCACCACCAGGGAGAGCGGTTTGTCCATCAGCAAGAAGATCGTGAGGTACACCAGCGGCAGTAGCCCGGAGGTGATTCGCACGAGCCGCCCGCGTTGATGCTCGTCGGGTCTCGGGACGATCCCGCTGAGTGTGAGGAAGTCGGCACAGAGTCTTCCGTTGGATGCCGTCGCGATGAAGACCGTCGAATACAAGACGACGAAGGCCCCCGCCAGAAAGACCCACAGGCCAAGCGGCCCGAACGACTCGCTGTACATCTGCGACAAACTGGGAATCAAGTCGGCATCAGTCACCTCGACCGATTTCTTATGAAGGACCGCGGCG
Organism: uncultured Planctomycetales bacterium; assembly: GCA_963826795.1. Classification (GTDB taxonomy): domain Bacteria; phylum Planctomycetota; class Planctomycetia; order Pirellulales; family Pirellulaceae; genus CAWGYT01. The sequence continues at coordinate 398,345 of CAWGYT010000008.1, forward strand.
CCGAGGACGTAGAACGCGACCGTGGCAGCGGTGTAGACCACCATCGAGACCCAAGCATCGATCGACAGGACCCGCATCCAACCCCGCGCCCGTTCGCCCCACGCATCGCTGCCATCGTTGGGTCCTACGGAACGCGCGTAGCCTTTCTCGAGACACCAGTAGGGGTAGTAAATCAGCTCGGACGCGCCCACGCCGATGATGCCAAAGGCGGCGAAGGCAATCGTGAAATCGTCGGGCAGCCGAAAACGGAAGCCGGTCTGGAGATCGCTCCACTGAATCGCATAATCGGTCCACGCCAGCGCCGCCACGGCCAGCAGCGTGAACAGCGTAAACAGCGCGACCATGCTGGTCGAGACCCGCTCAATCAGCCGATAGCGTCCGACGACCAGCAGCCCAGCACAGCTGACTGTCACCGCAATCGCTCCGGCCTGGTCGGTCCACGTCGCTCCACCTTCGCGAAACACGCCCGCGATCGAGCCCACCATGCCGGCCAGCTGAAAAAACGTCGCGATGTACATGGCGAGCCAAACGTAGACCATCCACCCAAACATCAGGCGCGGGCCGGGAAGTGAATCGAGGGCCTGCAAGGTCGTTTGGCCCGACGAAATCACGAAGCGTCCCAGCTCGATCTGAACGCCGACTTTGATGAGGCAGCCGAGCACGATGAACCAGAGCAATGTGAAACCGACGTCGGCGCCCAGCTTCGTCGTGACGATCAATTCGCCGGAGCCGACAATCGAAGCGGCGATGATCAATCCGGGACCGAGCTGTTGCAGCGTGCCCAGAAAGCCGCGGGCGCGGGCTGCTCGTAGGTCACCGAAACCACTGGCGCTGGTGTTTCACTCATCGATCCCGCCCCGTGTCCGCCTGGCACTGAGGGGCGTCTCGCCGATCCTGGCCGCGCCGCCTCGGTCTAGATCCGCCCGGCGGGCCTCCCGGCCCGCGGACGTGCCGCAGCGAGCGGCACGCCCAAGGCTAACCAACTCCGGCGTCCTTGGGAATCGCGCCGACGCGGCGAAATTCAGCCCGAGTTCGTGAATCTCGCGTGAATCTCGCGTAAGTCTCGCGTGAGGCGAGGTGGTGGCGACGAGTTAGCGGCCCTCGGAGAACTCGGAGAAGATGTCGTACAGCGGGTGGCGGGCGCTGTGAGGCGCCTCGTCCAGGATTTCATCCAACCGCTCACGCCCGTCGTCATTGGAGCGACTCGGCCCCGACGGTGGTCGATCCAGATCCAGATCGGGCAGTTCGATTGTGCCACCCTCCGGCAACTCGGGGAGATTCGGAGAGGGCGATTGCGAGGGGCGTTCGGTCGATTCGGCAGACGGTGGGAATGCATCCGCCGGTGGCCGGATGCCATTCCCCAATTCACCCCCGCTGTCCGGCGGCGGGATCAACTCCCCGTCGGGTGCCAACGGGGCGGGTGTCGGGGATTGCTGGCTTGGCCCGCCCTGGATAACCTCAGGGGCAGGATCGAACACCGATGCGACTCGTCCATGGACCATGTCGGTTCGTTCTCGCAGGCCGCCGTAGGCCGCGAATTTGCAGTCGTGGGGATTGGCGCACATGGCGCATCCGCTGCCCGCCAGCAGCCACAGGCCCCCGCCGAGGAAAAGCAATTGTCGGATCGTCGCTTGCATCGTTCTCCCCCGCTTCAGCCGTTCGCTTCCGGCCGTCATCCTGGTTTGAGGTTCGGACCCTCTTGGGGTTTCGGCTTTGCCGATCGGGAACTTGAGGTGGACTTTGTCGATCATCCGGCCTGGACGGACGAGCATCGTGGCCCAGGCTGTGATAGGAGCCGCTGACGTGACAGCCAAGAAAGCCGTTGTGCTGCTCAGCGGCGGCCTGGATTCCACCACGACGCTGGCTATCGCCCGAGAGCAAGGCTTCGAGCCTTGCGCGATGACCTTTCGCTATGGGCAGCGCCACCAATTGGAGATCGACGCCGCCCGCGTGATTGCCGAACGGATGCAGATCGCCCGCCACGTCGTGGTCGACATCGATTTGCGAACCTTCGGCGGCTCGGCACTCACCTCCGAACTCGCGGTCCCGAAACTTGAACGCGCCGACCAGATCGGTCCCGGAATTCCGATCACGTACGTGCCGGCCCGGAATACGATCTTTCTCTCATTCGCCCTGGCTTGGGCCGAAGTGCTGCCCGCTCATGACATCTTCATCGGGGTCAATGCCTTGGATTACAGTGGGTATCCGGATTGTCGCCCGGAATACATCCAGGCCTACGAAACGATGGCCAACCTGGCCACAAAGACGGGCGTCGAAGGGAATCCGATCCGGATTCACACGCCCCTGATCGACCTGACCAAGGCACAAATCATCCAGCGGGGAACCGCATTAGGGGTCGATTACGGGGCAACGACAAGTTGTTATGATCCCGCTGATGACGGCCAGGCTTGCGGCCACTGTGACGCCTGTCTGCTGCGAAAACGGGGGTTTGAGGAAGCTGGACTGACGGACCCGACACGGTACGTCTCGTCCGACCGGAGCGACTTATGACGTCGGCCCCCTCCCCACAGCGACCTTGGATCAAGCGAGTATCGTACGACTTGACTCGCTGGGCCGCTCGGCTGGCAGGCGTGGGCATCTGCCGCATCCGGTGCGAGGGGCGCGCCGCACGTTCCACGGCAGGGCGGAGCGCTCGTCTGCTCAAATCATCAGAGTTTCCTGGATCCGGTGCTGATCGGATTGGCCTGCGACCGGCGGCTCAATTACCTGGCCCGCCAGACGCTGTTCCGGCATGCTCCCTTTCGATGGTTGATCCAGTGGTATGATGCCATCCCGATTGAAAGGGACGGCCTTGGCTTGTCAGGCCTGAAGGAGACGCTGCGACGACTTCGCCGGGGCGAGATGGTCCTGATCTTCCCGGAAGGCACGCGCAGTCCGGATGGCTCGCTCAGGCCACTCAAGCCCGGCTTCTGCGTGCTCGCGCGTCGCGCGAAAGTGCCTCTCGTACCCGTCGTCATCGTGGGAGCTCATCGCGCCTGGCCGCGATCTCAGCGCTGGCCGCGGCCGGCTAAGATCTGGATTCAATTCGGGCCGCCGATTCTGCCTGCAGAACTAGATTCGCTCAGCGACGCGGCCCTGATTGAGCGTTTAGCGGGCTCGCTGATCGCTTGCCAGCAGCAAGCACGTTACGACGCCAGCGCGCTCACTTGAGCCCGGGGAGGAGTTCGCGCGAACTTCTGTGTGAGCGTCGATATTCCTCGGCACGGCCCAAGATCGACCTCCACCACATCCCGCCTAACAGTCCGGCGCTGCCCGCGAGCCAATTCCGAATACCCAGGGTGCCGCGTTCCCAGGTTGCCTTCGCGCTCGCTTTCTGTTAGTGTCTCGGGTTTCGAGATGGCCGTTCTTAGTCGTTCCTCGGTGGATCGACGCGGCGAAAACGTAAAACAGGTTCTCGCTAGTTCTTCGTGCCTTGCTGAGGGACCCTGCCCGTCTTTGACCTGGCTGATCCGGAACCGCCGAACTGGAACGGCTTTACTGATCTGAGACGACTCATTCGATTCCCGACAAAGCGTCGGGACGTACGGCGCTGAGAAATACAACGCCGAAAAACTTGGCAGCGGTCAGTGATTCCGTGGCACTGATGACACAATTTGGGTAAGTAATGGTCGACCGTAATTTAATTCGTAGTCTGGACAGTGATCAGGATTTGTACGCCGAGATCGACGAGGCGTTGCTGGGTGCCGACGAAACGGGTCTGGCAACCATCGAGTCGGAAACGGATGTCGATGTCAACAGCATCGTCGAAGGGCGCGTCATTCGCATCGATGAAGATCGCGTGTTGGTCGACGTCGGCTTCAAGAGCGAGGGAACGATTCCGCTCTCCGAATGGGAGGACGAAGAGGAGCCGCCCCAGATTGGCGAACGGATCAAGGTCCTGGTCGAAGAGGTCGAGGATGCCTCCGGGACGGCCGACGACCCCTACGGGATGATCAGCCTGAGCAAGCGCAAGGCCGAAAAGATCCTGGCCTGGCAGGAGATGATGAAGACGATCGAGGAGGGCCAGGTCGTCACCGGCACCTGCACCCGCAAGATCAAGGGCGGCCTGTTGGTCGACATCGGCGTGAACGTCTTTCTGCCGGCCAGCCAGGTCGACATTCGCCGCCCGCACGACATCGGCGAATACATCGGTCGCGTCGTGCAGTGCGAAGTCCTGAAGATCGACGAGGCGCGACGCAATATCGTGGTCAGCCGCCGATCCTTGATCGAAAAACAGCGTCAGGAGGACCGCGAGCAGCTGCTGCGCGAACTGGAAGTCGGTCAAATCCGCAAGGGCGTGGTCAAGAACATCGCCGAATTCGGCGCCTTCGTCGATCTTGGGCGGGATCGACGGCCTGCTGCACATCACCGACATGAGCCACGGTCGGATCGGTCATCCCTCGGAATTGGTCTCGATCGATCAGGAGATCGAGGTGATGATTCTGAATATCGACTACGAACGCGAAAAGATCGCGCTGGGCATGAAGCAGATGACGCCCAGCCCCTGGGACAACGTCGAAGAGAAGTACGAGGTCGGTTCGACCGTCAAGGGCAAGGTCGTCAACGTGATGTCCTACGGTGCCTTCGTCAAGCTGGAAGAAGGCATCGAAGGGCTGGTGCACATCAGCGAGATGTCATGGACCAAACGAATCAGTCATCCCAACGAACTGGTGCAGATCGGCGACGAGATCAACGTCGTCGTGCTGGGAATCGACAAGGAAAAGCAAGAGATCTCGCTGGGCATGAAACAGACCCAGAAGAATCCTTGGGAAGATGTCGCCGAACGATATCCGGAAGGCAGCCTGATCAAGGGCCGTGTCCGCAACCTGACCAATTACGGTGCGTTCATCGAATTGGAGGAGGGCATCGACGGGTTGCTGCACGTCTCGGATATGTCCTGGACCCGCAAGATCAGCCATCCCAACGAGATGCTGGAAAAAGGGCCAGGAGATCGAATGCCGCGTGCTGTCGGTCGATCAGGACCGCCGACGCATCGCCTTGGGCCTGAAGCAGCTGGAAGAAGATCCCTGGGCCAACGACATCCCCAACCGTTACCAGCCCGGCGAGTTGGTGAAGGGCACCGTCACCAAGATCACGAACTTTGGCGTCTTTGTCGGACTGGAAGATGGACTGGAAGGCCTGCTGCACATTTCGGAGTTGGCCGACCACAAGGTCGAGAATCCGGAGGATGTCGTCAAAGTCGGCGACGAAATCGAGGTCAAGATCCTGCGGGTCGACACGGAAGATCGCAAGATCGGGCTGTCGCGCAAACGAGTCGACTGGGCCGAGGAAGACGAAGCGGCCGCAACGCGGGTCCGCGGAAGGCGATCGCGTCTCGCCGCGACCGCGCCGCTCCGAAGGATCTGAAAGGCGGCCTGGGCGAATCCGGACCGCTGATCAAGACCGATCGCAACGAATCGGGCGAATCGGAGGGCTGACGCCACGCACCCTAGTCGATCCAAGGCGGAACCTCGTGACGATCCGCGAGTCGACCTCGCCCGAAGCCAAGGCCCGCGGCAGATTCCTTCGCTCCGAGCGGGCAGCTGCGGCTGCCCGTCTTGGCAAGCTTGTGCTCAGCCTTCGATGCCAGACCTGCCGCCCCGGCGCATGTGCACGACGCACAACACGCTCCACCCCGGGCCGTGCCGTTGGAACCGGCCTGGTCGTTGCGACTGCTACGGTCGTCAACGCGATCACATTCCCTTCACATGCTCGCCGACCTGCGACGGCTACAGAAACTCTGCGTCTTGGCGTCGATGTTCTGACTGTTCGATCCGGGTCCCATCATTCTAGCTGCGAGCCATTGACTCATGACTCCAGCAGCGATCCCCGACCGAATCAGTCACCGCGTTCCGGCGGCTCGGACGCCTCGCGTCCAGACTCCGCTGGAAACCTACCTTCGCGAGATCAACGAAACGGCACTGCTGACGGCCGCCCAGGAACGCGAACTGGCACGTCGAATCGGCGACGGCGACACGCGGGCCCGCGATCAGATGGTGCGAGCCAATCTGCGACTGGTCGTCAATATCGCACGCGGCTACACCGGCAAGGGACTCGGTCTGCAGGACTTGATCGAAGAAGGGAATCTGGGCCTGCTGCGTGCCGTCGAGGGATTCGATCCCAGCATGGGGACGCGTTTCAGCACCTACGCCAGCTACTGGATCAAGCAGTCGATCAAGCGGGCCCTGATCAACTCCGCCAAGACGATTCGCATTCCCGCCTACATGGTCGAGTTGCTTTCCAAGTGGCGACGTGCCAACGCCCGGCTGTCCGAAGAACTGGGACGGACACCGACGGTCGAGGAAATCGCCCGCGTGCTGGGACTGCCCAAGAAAAAGCTGCCGATCATCAAGAAGGCGATCAACATCTACAGCTCGACGCCGCAAACCGATCAGTCGGAAGCCGGCTGGTCGCTGGGCGAAATGGTGATGGACGAACGCACCAAGACGCCCGAGGATGAACTGCTGGAACATGACGTGCTGCAATCACGTGCTGCACATGATGGAGCACATGGATCCGCGCGAGGCCACCGTGCTGCGGATGCGGTTCGGACTGGACGACCTGGAGCCGCACACGCTGAAGGAAATCGGCGAACAGCTGGGACTGACGCGCGAGCGCGTGCGACAGATCGAAACCGAAGCCCTCGACAAACTGTCCGACGGCCTCAAGGAACCGCGTCGAGCGTCGGCAGGTCGAGCGTGGGCAGCTGAAAGGCCCTCGCGTCGGCGGCTTGCGTCGAGGCCCCGTCGCCGATCATCCTCCGCCAGAGATTCAGACTCGTGTGACGTCCTCGGGGACGTGAGCCTGTGACCGCGCTACAACCGATCGACCTGAGGGACTACATTCGCGACATCCCGGATTTCCCCAAGCCGGGCATTCTGTTTCGCGACATTACCCCGCTGCTGGCGTCGCCCGAGGCATTTCGCGTGCGCCATTCGAGCAGCTCGGCCGATCACTACCGGGAACAATCCGATCGACGTGATTGTGGCCGCCGAGGCCCGCGGCTTTATCTTTGCCAGCCCTTTGGCGCTCGAATTGAACGTGGGCTTCGTTCCGGTGCGCAAGCCGGGCAAGCTGCCGTTCGAGACGCACGCCTTTCACTACGAACTGGAATACGGCCAGGACTCGCTCGAGATGCACGTCGATGGGATTCAGCCCGGTCAAAACGTGCTCGTCGTCGACGACCTGCTGGCAACCGGTGGAACGATCGACGCCTGCTGCAAGCTGGTCGAAAAGATTGGGGCGTCCGTGGCGAGCTGCGCCTTCTTGATCGAGCTACGCGACCTTAACGGCCGCGCACGAATCGCTCCCCGCGAGGTCTTTCGGCTCATCGAATACTAGGCTTGGTCTCCAACCCCTAGGGCTGCATGCGAAACCCCTAGGGCTGCATGCGATCGTGCTGCTCCAGAGCTCCCGCTGTGATCAACACCACTACCGCCAAGCTGATGAACGCAATCAAGAACTGCACTGTCATGATGGGTCCCTCCAAAAATCCTTCCGTTCCAGCCGTCCCCTTGAAACGCCCGAATCGACTGAGACGAAGAGGCACGCCATCCGCCAGGCCAACCGTTCGCTTCACCGCACGCGCACCGTTAACGCGCCCCGGATCTTGGGCTGGAACGCGTTTGGCTGAGCAGGCGCAGTGCACTAGCTGCCCTCGAACAGTGATAGCGATAATCGCTAAATTCCGCAATAGCAGTCAACTCAGAATCGCACGCGGACCGGCTGACACGCCGTTCGCGATCGGGCTTGCCCGGCCTCAGCTGCTGGCTTCATCACCTGTTTCGTCGACGGTCGGCGGATCGTGTTCCGTAGCGCCCGTCAATCGATTCAGGCCGTACTTGATGGGGTCCACGACCCGCGCGGTCCAGCCCGCTCGCATGGTCCCCAACAGCTCGGGAGTGGTCGGCAGAAGCGAGATAATCTGGAGAAGAATCAGTACGTACAGCGCGATCAGGACCCACTTGGAGACCTTCCGGGAACGATACTTCGACATTCGCCAAGCGGGCACTTTGCCCGATTCAACGAACTCGCGGAGTCTCAAGAAGCCATCGCGTGTGGAAAAGGAACAGCCCACGCCATGGCCTTCGGCGATCGGCCCTTGCCACATCACGCGGGCCGGAATGGTGACCTCATCGCCATTCGGAGTGATCACCAGCATCAAGCGATCGCTCGGAAATTCAAACGGTGACTCCAGGATGAAGCAAAAACCCCCCTTCGAGAAATTGACGAGTCGGACATCGGGGTTGTGGTCCGAGAGTTCCCACCGGATGCGGGCGGCCTTGTCCACTTCGTAACGTGGATCGCGGCGTCGGTTCAGCACCTGGCCAGCGGCGAGTTTTTCCACGAGTTCCGGTCCAAACGGTTCGCAGACCTCACAGCCCATCCACCAGGTCGTGGCGTCACGAGGCTGCTGCCAACGGACGATGGCTTGCCGTTGAAGCTGAAAACCGAGTCCGGGCACGGCAATTAGAACCTCGACCTCCTGCCCCGAGTCAATGCGGCCGTCCACCGAAACCTTCATCCCGCGTAGCGAAAGGTCAGCCAAACGGCCTCGATAAGTGACTTCGCCATCGTCCGGTCCCGCAAAACTTACCGTGACCTCCGTTGCGTCGCTATTGATAAAGAATCGACCCTCGCTGCGGCGAGCCGTCGAGTCAACGTGCATTTGACGGCCTCCCATCGCGCGAGCCTCATGGTGGAAAAGCAAAACGGCCTACCTGGATACATAGCATTTAACCACCGAACCGCCGCCTGGAGCCTTCCGCGTGGCAGGACTATGATAAGCGGAGGTCAGCTGCGGTTCGTCGATCGCCGGCGTGCGACCTGCGGCATCGACCCGGTCCCCACGTGTTCCCGTCCAGGCATCCTGAATGTCGCCCGCGATGATGAACGATTCGATCCCACTCACGACGCCTTTTCCGTCTGTAAGCCCCCAGCGGGCCTGGACCTGGCGGCAGCTGGCTGTCCATCTTGTGCCCGTCCTCTGGATCGCGTCGCTCGCTCACACGACACTACCTGCCGCCGAATTAAACCCAACTCGCCTGCGACGGCCAATCCGACTTGCCGCGTCGGGGGACGCAATCTGGGTTGCCAATCGCGACAGTGGCACGATTTCGCAGGTCTCGAACGCGCTGGATTGTGTGGTTGCGGAAGCACCGATTGCCAAGCGACTGAGCGACTTGATTGCTCTGCCGCAGTCCGGATGGCTCGCCGCAACCGATGATGGCGCCCACGAACTGCTCCTGATCCGTGTGGATCCTGATTCGAACGAATTGCGAGTGGTTGCCCGACAATCCGTTCCGGAGGGGCCGACGAGCGTGGTTCACTTGGGCAGCTCCACGGGTCTGGCGGTTTCCTCAAGATGGGCCTCCCGCGTTTCCTTTTGGAATTGGGATCTGAAACGGCCGGAAGCTGGATTTCGCGCTCTCGGGCACCTCGATTTACCGTTCGCACCGGGATTGCAGTGCCTCGCCAACGACGGCCAGCACCTGTTGGTCGCGGACGCCTTCGGCCCGTTTCTGGCCGTGTTGCAACTCGAGCCGGCTCGGCTTCGCGCAGTTGTCCAGATTCCCGGCCACAATCTCCGCGGGCTCGCCCTCAGCGCCGACGGCCAGCACCTGCTTGTCGCCCACCAAATGCTCAACGACTTCGTCCCCACAATCCGCAACCACGTCTTTTGGGGAAACGTTCTGTCCAACATGCTGCGGACGATTCCGCTTGCGTCACTTTTGCAGGATCGCGGCACAGGCGCGAGACCGCGGTCAAGATTCATGGAACCTTGTTGCCTCTGGGTCGCGAAGGACGCGCGGCCGGCGACCCGGAACAAATCGCCGTCTCGGCCCAAGGCGATGTCCTGATCGCCTTGGCCGGCGTCGGAGAGATCGCCCTACAACGCGCCGGGTCGCGTGCGTTTACGCGGATCCCCGTGGGATACCGCCCCAGCGCGATCCAGCTGATGGACGACAAACGGATCGCGCTGGTCGCCAATCGATTCGACGATTCGTTGGCGGTGGTGGATCTGAATGCGTCGTCGTTGATGCACACGCTTTCACTCGGCCCCACGCCGACGCCAACGCCGTCAGAGCGCGGCGAGCAACTGTTTTATGACGCAAGTCTTGCCCTGCACGGTTGGTTCAGTTGCCACAGTTGCCACAGCGACGGCCATTCGTGCGGCTTGTCGAACGACAATTTTGGGGACGACACGATCGGCGCCCCAAAACGGATTCCCAGCCTGCTCGGCACCGGTGACACCGCGCCCTGGGGCTGGAACGGCCGACAAGCAAATCTGGCCAGCCAAATTGAGAAATCGATGCGCCTGACGATGCATGCCGACGAGATGGGACCCATCGCCGAAACCGACGTCCAGGCGCTGGAAAGTTACCTTCGATCCCTCGCGCCGCCGCCGTCAGTCGCCGCGGCACGAGGTGGCGCGCATGACCGCCGAAGTCCTCCGCGGGAGCGACGTCTTTGAGTCGCGCGGCTGCTCAGATTGTCACCGGCCGCCAACTTATACCACGGCCGACGTGTACGATGTGGGGCTTGTTGACGAAAAAGGCGAGCGTTACTTCAACCCGCCGTCGCTCCGCGGTGTCAGCCAACGGCATAGCTTTCTCCACGACGCCCGCAGCGCGTCGCTGGAAGGCGTCCTGAAGCAACATCCCACACCCGGCGGGCCGCCGCTGAGCGAGATCGAGCGGGCCGACTTGCTGCGGTTTCTGGAAAGCCTCTAATCGGTGGACGGCAACCGTTCGCACGCCGGGGTGCCGTTCGGGAATTGGTAAACGCTCGGAGCGGTGGCAACCCAACCCGCGTTTGGCGCGGCGATGTGTCACCCCGCCGCGCGCAACGGCCCAGACGAGCGACCGTCAGCAATCGCCCTTTCGAGGCCCTCGTGTTCCGCATCGTGAATCATGGCGGGCGGCCCCAAAAATTATCGCATTCAATGAGTTCTCAGGATTTAGCAAATGAGGAAGCGGACACCCGCCCCATGCCCTTGCAGTGGGGCGTCGGCCGAGCGCGTGATCCCGAGGCGCTGACCGACTAGAATGGGTCTGCCCGAACGCCCGATTAAACGAAGGATGGTGAGGCCGACAACACCGGCCAGGATGCCGGTGAGCCATCGCGGTTGAATAGGGTGGCATGGAGGAAATCATGAGACGCTCGCTTGTATTCATCGTCTTGTTTAGTTTGGTCCTTGGGTGTTCCGGTCCGACGTTTACGAACGTGGGTGGCGGCCGTGCGAAAAGCGTTGGGATCGGCGTGACTCCCCAATCGATCGAACAGTACGCTCGAGATCACGGCGTTTCTACTGTCGAAGCCAAGGCACGCATCCGAGCGGAGGCTGCTGCAAGACGAATCGAGTCTCACGCGAATAAATACGGACTGACCATTGATCAGGCAAAGGAGCAGCTCAAGTACGCTGGCGAAATAGAGAACGAGGATTAGTCAATGGCGCGCCGAGAAGTCGTGGGATGGCCGCTTTGATTCTTGACACGTCCCGGGAATCGACCGATTTTGGAACGCTCGCCAAGGAAGTGCCTCGACCCCTTCAAGGCGTCGGGCGAAAAATCGCCGCCGGAAGCTGACATCATGACGTCACTGCGTCCCCGAATAGCGCATCGGCGTGCAAATGGCTGGCGTCTACCTAATCGCCTTTCCCGGGGCGCTCACGTCCGGTTGATTCATCAACGGCACTCCCCGATTCGCCCTTGGAGTCGACCTGCTCGGGCGACATCAGGTAGGCGATCAGATCCCGCACTTGCGACTCGCTCATGGCATCGAGTTGACCGTCCGGCATCATCGACAGCGGCGAGGACTCAATCGACTCGATGGACGAGCGCGGGAGCACAAGTCGTTCGTTGGGCGTTTGCAGGGTGAGCGTGCGGCGGGATCGTTCGCCGATCAAGCCGCTCAACAGGCGCCCGTCATCGAGCAGGACGAGGGACATTCGATACTCGTCGGGGATGGCGGCCGAAGGGTCGAGGAGGTTTTCCAGCCAATAGGCGAGACTACCCCGCTGGGCGCCCGTCAATTCCGGTCCGATCGAACCGCCTTCTCCGAACAGCTTGTGACACTGACCACAGGTGCGGTTATACAGCGTCCGCCCCTGGGACAAGTCGGCCGAAGCCAAGACAGCGGGATTCAAGGATTCTCGATAGCGGCCGATTTTTCGCAGCTTGTCTTCCGCGATGAGCCGTTGGTTCGGCCAGATTTCGGCAAGGCGTCTCCGGATTGTGTCGTCGCCCAGAAGCTGCATTTGTCGCAAGAGATAAGCATCAACCTCGTTCCGCGGGATCCGGTCGTGTTGGACGGCGTCGAGCAACAAGGAAGCCGTATCGGCCCGCGTCGCCAGGACCTCGACGGCCGCGTCCTTGCCCGGGCCATCCATTCGCTCGTAGGCAGCGGCCAAGCGGGACGCGAAACGGGGCAGGTCGATCGCGGCAAGTCCGCGCACGGCAGCATCGCCGACGGCGGGGTCGTCGAGCAACCGCTCCAGCGCGTCGCTCAAACCCGGAGTTCGGGTCGCCGCCAGCGAGCGGATCGCCTGCCGGCGACTCTCGGCCGGCTGCGCGGGATCCAGCACAAACTGGATGACCTCGCGTGCGTCCAGTCCTTCCCCGAACACAATCGAGAGCTCACGCACCAAGGAGCTCAGTTCGGCGTCCTCCGCGCTACGTTTCCGATCGTTCGCAAACTCCGCCCAGCCCGGCGGAGCCGCAGCGCGACTCCAGCCGCGGAGTGCGCTCGCCATTCCGCGCAGGATCTCTTTTCGGAGCTCGCCGTCCGGGGACGCGTTGAGGATCTGCATCAAGCCCGCGACACCGGCGGGCTGAGCGTCGATCTCGCCGGTCAATCGCCGCGCCAGACAGCGGCTCAACCGCGGCATCCGCGACTGTTCAATCAGTCGCAGGGATTCGGCCGGGTATTCCAGAACCGCCGATTCGACGCCATACCAAACCATCAACGGCAGCACACGGTCCTGAGCGAATTCGCCGTGAGCCGCGATCGACTCGGCCAACGCGAAACGTCGCTCGCCAGGCATCCGCTGCAGGGCCGAGGCCAGGTAGGTCAGGACCAGGCCCGACGACTCCGACTCCGCCCGTTTCGGAAAGGCCTCAAGCACGCGCGAATCGAGGCGGCCATCATCGACCAACAGCTGCACCGCCCAAACCCGTAATTGCTCATCCGGGTGCGCTAGCAGCTCGATCAGTCGCTCTTGGGGAACCCCACCGCTTACATGCAGGCACCACAGGGCACGCAGCTTGCGAGTCACCTCGGGTTGCTGCTCGAACAGATTCCACAGCTCGCGGCGTGCCTCGTCCAAATCCACACCCCGCGTGGCGCGTTCCTGGAGCACGCGTCGAGCTTGCCGGACAAACCATTCGTTCCGGTGCCGTTGCAACGCGACCAGCTGACGGCTGGGAAGCGTTGCCACGTCGACTGGCGTTGATTCGGATTCGCGGGTTTCCGTTCGCCCCCCCGCCAAGAAATCTTGTAGATGCGGCCCGAAGTCCGATGCACGCCATCGGCCTCGTGGCACTCGCCAATGTCGGACCAGTCGAGCACATAGACGCCGCCGTCCGGACCGTACGCCAGATCAATCCCGCGAAACCAGGCGTCGCCCCAGGTGACGAAGTCCGGCCGGTGGCGGCCGACGTACGTGGCACCCTCGCGTTCCAAATGGTCCCGATTGATCCGCCGGCCATGCAGGTTCAACGTGAATAGTTCATCGCGATACTCCAGCGGCCAGTTGTCCCCGAGATAAAACATGAGCCCGACATGAGCATGGCCTCCGCCGGCCCGACTCGTGCCCGTGCTCACACCCTTTCGCTGGGCGGTCCACTCCTCATGCCCGTCATCCCAATGGACGTGGTCGGCCGTCTGTTCGATCAGCTCATAAAGCTCGGGACGCAGATCGTCACCGTACATCCGCCGGTAGTGAGCTCCCGGCAAAACCTGCCACAAATGGCCAATCACGGTGTTGATGAAGAACAGTTGGCCGTGGTCGTTCCAATCCATTCCCCAAGGGTTCGTCGTTCCGTGACAAACGACCTCGAAACGGCGCCGCTGAGGATGGTACCGCCAGATGCCGCAGTTGATCGAAACGCGATCTTCGGGTGGAGCGTCAGGGGTCCCGACCTCGGAGGTACCCTGGATCCCGTGCCGCCCATACAGCCAACCGTCGGGTCCCCAACGGAGACCATTGACGAGCGTATGTCCGGCCGAGACCCAGCCGTCCAGAACGACGGTCGGCTCGGCGTCCGGCTGGTCGTCCCCATCGCGGTCGGGAATGAACAAGAGGTGCGGCGTACACAGCACCCACACGCCACCGAAGCCGATCTCGAGGCTGGTCAAACGCTGTCCCTGGTCCCAGAAGACGGTTCGACGGTCCGCCCGCCCATCGTGATCGGAATCCTCCAGAATCACGATCCGGTCGCGCAACTCCGTTTCGAACTTGCCGTTCTCGGCGTAGGTAAAGCACTCGGCCACCCACAAACGGCCCCGCGTGTCGAATGCCATCGCGATCGGCTGCTGAACCATCGGCTCGGCGGCGAACCCCGAGACGTCAAACCCGCTCGGCAAATCAATCCGCGAGAGGGCCTCGTCGGGCGAGGTGAAGCGAATCGACTCCGCCTGAGTATTGGGCGCCAGTTCCGCCCCGAGTGCTTTGTCACAGCTGAAATTGAGGGTTGGGTGGCCGGGGTCGAACGAAGTGAGCCCCCGGAAAATTGCGGTCTGGGGGCTCACTTCGTTCGACCCCAGGCACCCCAAAATCAAGCTGTGACAAAGCACTAGCGTCGATAATGCCAGTGACCCAAACAGGCAGAAGATCGCGGATCTTAGCATCGCCATTCTCGTGGGTTGCTCCTCGTGCGGTGTGACAGCTTAATCTTGGGGTGCGTTGGGAAAAGGGGTCAGTTAAGATGCATCGGTTCAAGACGGCGCCGGACCGATGGAACGCGGTGAGGTTGATTCCGAGTCGACCCGCGACCCGAAGGACCAGAGACCATCCGCACAGAATTGCGACAGCCCGCACAGGAGATCGAAGGCCCTGTGAAAATCGGCAGAAATTGCGATGTCTCACGCCAGCCCGTGAGTTGACGCGACGATTGTTAGCGGAGAGGACAGGATTCGAACCTGCGGACCCGTTTCCAGGTCACCGATTTAGCAAACCGGCGCTTTCGACCACTCAGCCACCTCTCCCAACGACAACCTTCGGAGCGAACGTGGCGAACACTCCCGACGTCGCTCAGGGAGGCATTTTGATTCATTCTTTCCGTTGCTGCAACCCATCTCGGGAAAGACGTTGCCGATGAGCTTGACGATCGCAAGTCCCTCACTTTCTGTCCCGCGGCCGAACCCCTCCGACCGAGTCGGCCGGACACTGTTTGCGGCCCTTTTGACCATCACCGGTGGGCTTTCCAGCACCCAGGAGACCGCGGGTGCCGAGTTGGACGCCGTGGCCCGGGCACGCCTGAGCATTACGCGGGACGAGCTGCGCGATCACGTCTTCTTGCTGGCCGACGACACGCTGGAAGGCCGTGAGGCGGGCAGCCGGGGCGGTTATGCGGCAGGCAACTATCTGGTGCGCCATTTCCAAAATCACCTGGAACCGGCGGCCGGCGGAGGCCAGTACTTTCAGCTGTTCCAAAACGGGTATCGAAATCTGCTGGGGGTGCGACCCGGCCACGATCCGAGACTGCGTGATGAGTACATTCTAATCGGCGCCCATTACGATCACGTGGGTTACGGCACGCCGCGCAATAGTAACGGCCCGATCGGCGTGATCCACAACGGGGCGGACGACAACGCCAGCGGCTGTTCCGCGATTCTGGAGATCGTTCAGGCGCTCGGGACGACCGACTTGTCGACGCGCCGATCCATCCTGTTCGCCCTTTGGGATGGAGAGGAAAAGGGCTTGCTCGGCTCGGAACATTGGGCCAAGCAGCCGACCATTCCGCTCTCCCAAATCAGGTGTGTCATCAATACGGACATGATTGGCCGACTGAAGGGCCGACCCCTCGAAGTCCTGGGAACTCGCAGCATGCCGGGACTCCGCAGCCTGGTCGCTCAGGCGAATTATCCGAACGACCTCCGACTGAAATTCCCCTGGACCATCGAAGAAAATAGCGACCATTACACCTTTGTCACCCGACAAATTCCCATCGTGATGTTTCACTCAGGCCTGCACGACGACTACCATCGCCCGACAGATGATCCGGAGTACGTCGATACGGAGGGCTTGGAGGCCACCACACGGCTCGTCTTCAATACCCTGACTCGGCTGGCGGATGCCGACGAACTCGGCAGCTACCGCGTCGCGGCTCGACACGAGACCAACGACCGTCAGCGCGACTTCGAGCGTCCGTTGCCGCCGCCGGCACCCCGCCTCGGCGTCTCCTGGGATCCGTCCACCGATCCCGATCGCCCAGGACTGACACTCCGCGTCGTCGCGGCCGGCTCGGCGGCGGAACGAGCCGGATTGCGGCCGGGCGACCAGCTGGTCGAGCTCGCCGGGACTCCGCTGCGAGACTCGCTGACGCTGCAACAAGCCGCGGTCGTGGCGTCCCAACTGCAGCTGACGGTCCTCCGCGAGGACGATCCCGACCCTCGGGGCTTGACCATCAAGCTCAACGGCAAACCCTCTCGGATCGGGATCAGTTGGCGAGTGACACCCGCCGAACCCGAGACGGTCACCGTGGTCCGCGTCCTCGCTCATTCAGTCGCCGATCAGGCCGGCGTCCGAGTGGGCGATCGCATTCATCAATTGGACGGACGTTTATTCGCGGACTCGCGCGAATTTTACGAGATGACGCAAAGCGTGGCCTTGCCGGCGTCGGTGCTGCTCGAGCGGGAAGGTCGGCTGCGGGAACTCACGCTCCCTTCGCTGCCGCCCCTGGGAATCGCCACCGAACCCGAACCTCAAACGGCCTTGGACAAGGAGCTAAGCCGCGGCAGCGTGCGTCACGGAGCGGCCCCTTCAGGGCGGGAGGAGGAAGACCGCGCCGCATGATCCTGGTCCGTCAATCCGAGCGCATCAGTCGCGTGAAGCCGGGGGATTGACGCACCTGCACCTCCCCTGCCTCGAGATAGGCGAAGCGAACTTCCAACTGCGGGTGCCGGGCCAGTCGAGCCAGCCCGACTTCCGGCCCCAGCACCGAGATGGCAGACGCCCACGCATCGGCCAGGCGCCCGGTTGGCGCAACGACCGTCACACTGAGGCGTCGCGTCAGTCCCTCGCCGGTGCGGGGATCGATCAGATGCGAGTATCGGACGCCGTCCAGCTCGACGAATTGCCAAAGATCCCCTGACGTGGCCACTGCTTGATTGACCAGTTCCAGCTGACCGTCAATCGGGGTCCGGTCGGTCAGGCCCGCGATGCCGATCCGCCAGGCCGACTCGCCCGGCGGCGGATCACCCGCAAGGACATCGCCCCCGCCATCGATCAGGGCCCGGCTCAAACCATGCCGCGCCAATTCCGCCAGCGCTTCGTCCAGGGCATCTCCTTTCGCGATGCCTCCCGGGTCAAGCAGCATTCCCGGCTTCAGCAACTGCACCGCCTGGAGATCGGCATTCAGCACGAGCTGTTGATAGCCAACGGCCTCGCGGGCCTCCCGCAAGCGTTCCGCATCCGGCCGCCGATGCGTCCGGCGCGCTCGCCGCCAGAGTTTGGTGAGCGGGCCGATCGTGATGTCGAACGCACCGTCACTCGCCTCGCTCAACTGCTGGGCGGCCTGCAGCACGCGCCACAAATCCTGACCGACCGGCACCGGCCGGGCGTGTGGTGAAGTCGCACTGAGGCGACTTAATTCGCTGTCCGACTTGTAGTTACTCAGCTGGGCGTCCAAGCTGGAGATCCGCTCGAAGGCGGCGTCCAGGCCGCGGCCAGCCTGCAGGGCATCGGACGCATAGACGGTGACGACGAACTCCGTCCCCATGTGCCGCTCGCGCCGCTGGTATCGGGTCCAAGCGGGCTCATCGGCCACCGCTTTGGCAAGCAGGCTGACAAGGCCGCCCAGGGCGATCCACACAATCAGGCTCCGCCGGACCCAGCCGCACGCCGAAACTCGCTCCGATCCCGAAAACCCAACTTGGTCCGGTCCGCGGCTTTTCGCGGGGCGTGATTTGAGCGGCGGCGGCGACAACGGTATCATGAGAGCGCCAAAGCATTGTTTTCTGATGAGCCTCAATCAACCAACCCGCCTGATTCCCCTCGTACGTTAACTCCTCGTCCACGACACACAGCGGCTACGAGGCTGAGTGAGACTCGCAGTATTTCGCAAGTGGAACACGAACACACTGAACGTGTCCCTCCTTTGATCCCAGCGACTGGAGACCCCGATGAACGGAAAGCCTGATTCCAAGAATAGCAAGCAAACCTCGCGACGCAAGTTCATCCAGAACTCGTCGCTCCTGGTGGCCGGAAGCGCCGTCGCCGGACAACTGGCCTTCGCCCGCTCCGCCCACGCGTTCGGAAGCGATGAAATCCGCCTCGGCCTGATCGGCTGTGGCGGCCGGGGCACCGGAGCGACTGACAACGCGATGAACTCCGAAGGTCCGACTCGACTGGTCGCGATGGGCGATGTCTTTGGTGACAGCCTCCAACGCTGTCTGCGTGGACTCAAGGGACAACACAAGGACAAGGTCGACGTCCCGCCCGAACGTCAGTTCATCGGATTGGATGCCTACAAGCATGTGCTGGATTCCGATATCGACATGGTGATTCTGGCAACTCCGCCAGGCTTCCGCCCGCTCCATTTCGAAGCGGCCGTGAACGCCAAGAAGCACGTGTTCATGGAAAAGCCAGTCGCGGTCGATCCGGCCGGCGTGCGGCGTGTGCTCAAGGCAAACCAAGAGGCGAAGAAACTAAATCTCGCCGTGGCCGTCGGACTCCAGCGGCGGCATGAACCGCGCTACATGGAAACCATCAAGCGCCTCCAGGACGGAGCGATCGGCGATGTGACCGTGACCCGCGCCTACTGGAACGGCGACGGCGTCTGGGTGCGACCTCGCCGTGAGAATCAGTCCGAAATGGAGTACCAGCTGCGGAATTGGTACTATTTCAATTGGCTCTGTGGCGACCACATCGTGGAGCAACATATCCACAACCTGGACGTCATTAACTGGTTGAAGAACGGCTACCCGGTCTCCGCTCAGGGGCAAGGAGGTCGCCAGGTTCGCACCGGCAAGGACAATGGTGAAATCTACGACCATCACATCGTCGAGTTCACGTACGCCGATGGCTCGAAACTATTCAGCCAATGCCGGCACATCCCCCGGACCTGGAGCAGCGTGTCGGAGCACGCGCATGGAACGCAGGGGTCGTGCAACATTAGCGATGCGACGCTCTACGACCTCCAAGGCAACGCGACCTGGAAGTGCCCCAACGGCAACGGCGTCAATGGCTGGCAGCAAGAGCACCTTGACCTGTTCGCCAACCTTCGCAAAGGCGAGCGGCCGAACGAAGGCGACTACGGCGCACTGAGCTCGATGACGTCGATCTTCGGACGGATGGCCACCTACTCCGGCCAAATGCTGAAATGGGACGACGCCTGAATTCCGAAGTGGTCGTCTCGCCGGTCGATCAGTTCACGAGCTTCAACGACCAACCCCCCGTGCTACCCGACGAGAACGGCTATTACGCGATTCCGATGCCCGGAGTCACAAAAGTAATCTAGTCCCCTCGGGGCGGCGAGACCTGGGAGGGCGAGGCTCCTGCCGAACCGTGCGCCCTTTCCAATCCCAAACGCCATCGGCGCATAAAAAAAGGACAGAAGAAGCCGACCGCATTGGAGGCGGAACAACGCGGCGGCTTCTCTGTCCGGCCTGAAAACCCGGGGAAGGTGGGCACTGGCTCGTGTAAAATACACGGCTCAGCAGCACGCATTCCCTTTGGCTACCGAGCCGACCGTGGTTGTCCCTCAGGCCCTCCTCCTGAGTTCCTGATCGCTTTGACACGGTAGACGATTTAGCAAGGTCTGTGCCATCTCAGCCGCGTTTCTCAAGAAAAATTGACTTCCTCCGTCGCAATGCCGGTTTTTTGCAAAAAGACACGCGATTTCTACGCGGCGACGACCATGAGATCCGGGCGCGCCTAAGGAAGAAGAAGTCGAGCCTGCCTAAGCGATCCGCGAGACGTGCTCAAACCCTGAGCAATTGGGCTGCTGTTTTATCTCGCTGGCGGGGGACGCTGGTACAGCATCCGCGGGGTCTGGCGGCGAACCGAGTCGATCGTCAGCGCAGCCGGGGGATGTCGGCGACGGCAATGCTTGCGGGAAGTTGTCGCTGCCAAGCGAGAAACCGCGGCCGCAGGTCGGCCGCGTCCCGCGTTACCTGCCCCACGACCTGCTCGGCTCCCTGCGCGAATGTCGCCCGCAACTGATCGAACCGTTCTGCCAAACGCGTCAGATACGTTTGTTGCTCGAGCGGACTCAGGACTCGGCGTTGCAAGAGAGTCTGGTCTTGCTGTCGCACGCGGGTCAGTTCGACCAGCCGTCCCCGTTCGGCCTTGAGCAATCGGCCGTGCCAGAAGCCACGTCGGAGAGCACCTTCTCGGTCGAAATGATACGCCTCGTCTTGCCCCACGAAGAGACTCAGGGCGCCGTTCTCGCGAAATCCGATCACGACCGACTCGTCGTGCCATGGGCAGCGGACTTCGATCCGGTCCACCAGGGCGGTCGCTTCGCGCAACAGGTCCTCGCGGTCGCTCTCCTGCCGTGCCATCCCCCCCTCTCAACCTTGCCACGGCCAGATAGCCCAGATCCGCCCAGCCCAGATCCGCCCAGCCCAGATCAGCGCGCGCCCAGATCAGCGCGGCCGTCGTCGATACCGTTCGCTGACTCGTTTCAGCAGGTCGCGATCTTCGCTAGAAAGGCTATCGAACCCCGACTCGTGGACTTGGGTCAGGATCTGATCGACGCGTCCGTCCTCGAGCGTTTCGATTTCGCGCTGTCGCTGGGCTCGCACCTCCTGCCGCCGCTTCCACCAGCGAATCAAGGGACTCGCGGCGGGCTTGGTGCTGCAGCGGGGTCCGCTCTGTTCGAGGCTCGTGTAACCGGCCGAAAAATCGTATCCCAAGAAGGCATCCTCAGTCGGTGGCAAGTGAGCCATCGCATCTTCTCGCTTCGCGCTGAAGTAAACGAAAATCGCAAGCAGAACCAGGGCAAACCAGGTCTGCAGCGTATGGCTCGGATTGGCGTCGGCCGTCAGCCAGGCCGCAACCAGGAGCGCGACGGCGGTCAGTTTCGCGACGCGTGACACGAGCTGAACGGCGCGTGGCCCATCCATCCCGGGCTTGACCAACTGCAAGACGGTGCGCAGCGCGCGTCCCCCGTCAAACGGATAAGCGGGAATCAAGTTCAGCAGGATCAGCAGCCAATTGATCCAGAACGTGAGCTTCATGCCGACGACCAGCGGCGTTCCTTCCAGAATCGCCTCGGGGGCCAGCGGATTCATTAATCCCAGCAGGCTGTGATTGCTTTGCCAAGCCAGGCAGAAGGCCGCCGTGAAGCAAACTCCCAGATTGGCCAACGGTCCGGCGATTACCGTGACCAAATCGCTCTGCGGCTCCAATGGAGTGGGATGCGGCCCCAAGCCTCCCAGCGGGCCGAGCACGACCTCGTCGAAACTCGCCCCCAGTCGATTCGCAACGAGGATGTGTCCCAGTTCGTGAACCACCACACTCATCAAGAGGATGGCGAGGCAAGTGGCACCAAGCCACGCGTTGCCGGTCGATGTCGGAGAATTCGCATCGAGCCAGCTGAGGTACAGCGTGAAGGCCGCAAAGACCAAGAAAAACATGTGGACCCGGACCTGGACTCCGTTCCAGCGCCCCAAACTCACACTCCAAATTCCGTGATCTCGCATGGCCCGGTCCGAGCTAAGATGGCAGCGTCCGTGACGTAGCACGAACTCGTCTCCGGTCGCCAAAGACAAGCAAATTTGGAGGCCGACCGGGTCAACGTAAATTGCTTCCACATTTTAACCAAGCTCGCTCGGGTAATCAATCATTCGCAGTTTTTCCGCCCCGACCAACCGCTTGACGCGTCGCGGCGAACTCCGTCCGTGGCGGGCTGGCCTCTTGCGGTCGACTGGCCTACGATAGCCCGCAGTGGAGAGCCTCCCGGCGGGACGAGATGGGTCCGCGCGGTCCTTCCATGAAATTCATTCCGGACGGTACGGGGGAGTTGAACGATGAGCGAGGAGCTACTGCTGAAGGCCGCTCGTTTCCGCGTCGTGCGGGTCGTTCACGACCGACCGGACGGAACCCAGACGAGCCGCGAAGTGGTTCGCCATCCTGGCTCGGTCGTGCTGGTGCCGTGTGTCGATTCCGATCGCGTCTGTCTGATTCGGAACTTTCGCCCAGCGGTCGGGAAGACCTTGATCGAGCTGCCCGCGGGGACGCTCGAACCGCACGAGCCGCCCGACATCTGCGCAGCTCGGGAATTGATCGAAGAAACGGGCTATCGAGCCGGGGCGTTAACGGAATTAACGTCGTTCTTCGCCGCGCCGGGGATTCTCGACGAACAGATGCATGTATTCGCCGCGACCGACCTGACGCCGGGGCCTCCGGCTCGCGAGGCGGACGAGGAAATCGACAACTTCATTGTCAGCTGGGATCAAGCTCTGAACATGATCCGAACCGGCGAAATTCACGACGCCAAGACAATCGTCGGGCTGCTCTTTTACCATAACTTCTGCGGCGCCGCCCGCTAACCCATCGCGCACCGGCACGAGCCACCGCGAAAAAGTTGCTCGCCAGTCTGATCGCGGTCGTGATATCATACCAGCCTGCGGTCATCTCCATGCTCGCCCAGAACGCTCGCTCGCCGCGTGACGGTGGCAACGGGCGAGCCGTCCTGGTGGTTGGATCGCCATCGTCCACGTGGGTTATCTTCTTCACGCCGGGTTAGATCATGAATTCTTCTCAAGCCGCCACGGCGTCTGCTTCGAGCGTTCCGGCTCACTGGCAGGAAACGTTCGACTTCGTCCAGCGGATTCGGGATCGAGTCGGAACGGTGGTGGTGGGACAAGACGTCGTGGTCGAACGACTGTTGATCGCCTTGTTCACCGGCGGGCACGTGCTGCTGCAAGGGGTACCGGGACTGGCCAAAACGCTGCTGGTTTCGGCATTGGCCAAGAGCATTCACTTGCATTTCAGCCGGATTCAATTCACCGTCGATCTGCTGCCCTCCGACATTGTGGGCTCGGAGATCCTGGACCAGCAAACCAGTCAGTTCCGCGTCCATCGAGGTCCGATTTTTACGAATCTCTTGCTGGCCGATGAAATCAATCGCGCCGCCCCCAAAGTGCAAAGTGCGCTGTTGGAAGCGATGCAGGAGCACAAGGTGACGATCGGCAACGAAACGTTCGCGCTGCCCGCGCCGTTCCTGGTGATCGCGACGCAAAATCCCGTCGAGCAATCGGGCACCTTCGAATTGCCGGAAGCGCAGCTCGATCGTTTCATGCTCTGTCATCGGCTGGACTATCCATCGCCCGCCGATGAGAAAGAGATCCTGCGGCGCAACGCCCGGCTGGGCATCCGCCGGGAGGGCGCCGGCGCGGTGGCGCGGACCGAATTCGACGTGCTGAGTCACGAGCCGGTCGGCACCGACCTTGACCTGGTCGCCGCGATGGAGGCCGTTCAGCAGGTTTATGTGAGCGAGACGTTTACGGACCACGTTGTCGAGCTGGTCAAACAGACGCGACATCATCCGCAACTGGAACTGGGCTGCAGCCCGCGTGCGGGGATTGCGTTGATCAAATCGTCGCGGGCCCGCGCGCTGGTGCACGGGCGGCACTACGTGGTGCCGGACGACCTGTTCGCGCTGGCCGAAGACGTCGTGCTGCACCGCATTCGGTTAACCTACGAGGCGCTGGCGGACGGACTTTCCGGGCCCGATATCTTGCAGGATCTCATGCACGGAATCGGGCACGCCACACCGCACGCCGAATGAGCCGCTTCGCGCTTCGGCAGCCGGCAAGACAAGGATCCACGCGCATGCAGGGGAAACTCGACCGACGCGCCCCGCTCGACGCGCGACAATTCAAGATTGCCGTCAAGCGATTAGCGGACAGCCTCAGCTACGGCACCGACCGCTCGCCCTTCCTGGGATCCGGGATCGAATTCGTCCAGTCGCGGCCCTATGTGTGGGGCGACCCGATCAAGTCGATCGATTGGCGCGTGACCGCTCGCACTCGAAAAATCTATGTCAAAGAATACGAGGCCCCGAAACGTTTGCCGGCCTATTTGCTGGTCGACACGTCCGCCTCAATGACCTTGGGGTCGGGCTCGCACAGCAAGTACAGTGTCGCGGTCCATCTCGCCGGAGGGCTCGCCCTGGCCTGCTTGGATCGCGTCAGTCCGGTCGGCGTGCTGGGCGTGGGCGAGCGTTCGATTCACGTGCGACCGTCGCTTTCCAAGGATCTGGTGATGCAATGGCTGCATCGCTTGCGGACTTTTCGCTACGACGAAGGAACTCGCCTGGGTCAGCGACTGCTGCAGTTGGGCCCCAGCCTTCCGGACCGCGTCCTCCTGATCGTCTTGAGCGACTTTCATGACCCGGTCGCGCTGCCGGCGTTGCGACGACTGGCACCGCGTCACGATTGCTGCGCGATCCAGCTGCGCGACCCGGCCGAGACGGGATTGCGCGGGACCGGCTTTTTTCGGCGCGCGAGGCCGAGACGGGCGAGGCATTTGTCACGCACGGCCGAGCCGCGTGGATGGATCCGACCCGCTTGTCCGATGCCCTGAAGCGAGCCGGAATCGACCACTTGGCGATCGACGTCGACCAGCCATTCGCGCATCGCCTGCGTTACTTTTTCGCCTCCCGCGGGTTGCTGGGACGAGGTGCTCGATGAACCATCGATGGCTTGCAGCCCTGTTCCTGCTCGGCACCGTCCTGCCGCATGCACGACCCGGCACGGCCGCCGCACCCGATCCGGAGCCGGAGCCCGTCGCGGTCAGCTCCGTAGGGATGCCTGTCGTGATCCGGCAGTTGGTGCTGCCCGGCAGCTTGCTCGAGGTCCGACCCCTCACGTCAGGACAGCCGCTGGTCGTCCGTCTTGTCGCCAGCTACGCACACGGTG
This sequence comes from uncultured Planctomycetales bacterium, assembly GCA_963826795.1. Lineage (GTDB taxonomy): Bacteria > Planctomycetota > Planctomycetia > Pirellulales > Pirellulaceae > CAWGYT01. Next base: position 423,437 of record CAWGYT010000008.1, read on the forward strand.
ACGCCCACCGGTACGACTTGGAGGTGTACGGGCTGGAAGCGGGCCAGTTCGATCTGGGTGACTCCTTGCAGCGGAGCGACGGTCGCATGGCCGAGGGTCTGCCGCCGCTGCTGGTGCGGATTGTGGCGACGCTCCCGGCCGGACAGGTGCTGCCCCATGCGGTCGCGCCGCGGCGTCCACCCCGACTGGGAGGCTATCGATGGCTGCTGATCGGCGGCGGGCTGCTGTGGCTGGCCGGCCTGGCCTGGCTGCTCTGGGGATTTCGGCGCAGCCGCGCGTCGACGAGCGAACCCGCGCGGCCACCCACCACGGTCGCGGATCAACTTCGCCCCCTGGTCCAAGCCGCCTTGGAGCACCGACTCTCGCCCGATCAACGGGTGCATCTCGAGCGACTCTTGCTGGCCTTTTGGTGCCGCAAGCTGGGCGTTCAGCGGCAGCGTCCTGCCCATGCGATGGCAACCCTGCGAGCCCATCCGGAAGCCGGCAAGATGATTCAACAACTTGAAACTTGGCTGCATTGCCCCGATCCGACCGAACCCGTCGATCTCGACGCGCTACTTGCCCCGTACCAATCCGACTTGACTGGCGTGCATCCGGAAGACGAATCCGTGGTGCCCTCACGCGATGCGGCATCCATCCCTTAGGAATGACAGGAGGGTTCTCCGACGTGCTCCCGTTCGCCTATCCCGCCGTCCTGCTAGGGCTGGTGCTGCCGGTCAGCTTGCTGTTTGGCATCTGGAACCGCCTCGGCCGCGAGGTAGCGCTGCCCCTGGACTACCGGCATCGCTCGCAGGGAAACGGTTGGCGACGGTTGATCAACACCTGGGAGTCCCTGCCGCCTCTGATTCTGGCGGTCGTCATCGTGATTCTCGCCGGTCCGCAGCAGGTAGGCGACCCGAAGACGAAACGTGTGATGACCAACATCGAATTCTGCGTGGACGTGTCGGGCAGCATGACGGCCAGCTTTGGCGAAGGGACTCGCTATGACGCCTCGATGCAGGCCATCAACGATTTCCTCGAATACCGTACGGGCGACGCCTACGGGTTGACGTTCTTCAGCGACATTACCCTCCAATGGGTTCCGTTAACGAGTGACACATCCGCCTTCGCCTGTGCGCCCCCGTTTATGGACCCTCGCCGCCCACTTCCGCAAGGACTGGGCGGCGGAACGATGATCGGCAGTGCCCTGGATGCCTGCCGCAAGACGCTGGTCGAGCGGGAAGAAGGCGACCGGATGATCATTTTGATTTCAGACGGATACAGCGCGGATCTGTCGGGCGGGCGGGATATGGAAATCGCCAAACAGCTAGAGCAAGACCGGATTGTCGTCTACGGCGTTCATGTCGCCGATAGCGGACTACCGGACGAGATCGTCAATATCACGCAACTGACCGGCGGCGAGGTGTTCAATCCGGGCGATCCGGGCGGACTGGAAGGCGTTTTTCGGCGGATCGACCAGATGCAGAAAACGCGATTGGAAAAAGTCGCCGCCGAGACGCGCGATCGCTTTGCCCCCTATTGCCTTGCCGGCCTGACGCTGCTCGGCAGCAGCGTCCTGGGTCTGTTCGGCCTGAGGTACACGCCTTGGTAGCCGAATACACCGCCCTGACCGTTTTGCTGCTGGCAACGCTGGCCGAAATCCTGCACACGAAGCGAACGCGCCGACTGGCTCAGCTGGCCTTCGGACCCACCTGCCGTCCGCGAACCTGGGCTCACGCCGCCCCCCTGATCCGCGTCGCGAGTCTGAGCGCACTGGCCTGGGGACTGGTGACCCTGACGCAGATCGAACCGAAGGTCTATCGCGCCGAGGGGACGGCGGAGGGCGATGAGCAACACGTTTTGATTGTCTATGACGTCTCGCCCAGCATGCGACTGGAAGATGCAGGCCCGTCGCAGAACCAAACACGCAAGGCGCGAGCCCGGGATGTGATGCGGTCGTTCTTCGAGCGCGTGCCGATGGAGCAATATCGGCTGTCAGTGGTGGCCGTCTACAACGGCGCCAAACCCGTCGTCATCGAGACGCGTGACCTGGAGGTGGTCGACGCGATTCTAGGCGAGCTCCCGCTCTATCAGGCCTTCGATGCCGGCGAGACCCGGTTATTCGACGGACTGCGCGAGGCGGCCGAGATCGCCCGACCCTGGAATCCGCGCAGCACGACCCTGATCTTGATCTCCGACGGCGACACGGTGCCCGCCCAGGGAATGCCCCCCATGCCCGCATCGATCGGCAAGGTCCTGGTCGTGGGTGTGGGAGACACGCGTCAGGGCTCGTTCATCGCCGGTCGCCAATCACGCCAGGATGTGTTCACGCTCCGCCAAATCGCCACTCGCCTGAACGGCACCTACCACAACGGGAACGAGCGGCACTTGAGCAGTCAGTTAATTGACGAGATCGTGATGATGGGGCAAACCAACCAGCGGCAGCCTTGGTCTCGCCGCGAGTACGCCCTGCTGGCGATCGGCCTGGGAGGGCTGCTGTATGCGACGCTGCCATGGCTGCTCCATCGATTCGGCACCGGCTGGCAGCCGGGCGTCGTCATGGAAGCTGGATTCGCGAGCGTTGGGAAAAGGGATCAGGTTGGGATTGGACCTGACTCCTTTTCCCAACCCCAAATCTTAGGTGTGACACGGCACTCGAGGACTCTATAATCAGATGCATCACCGGCGGGCCCTGCTTCCCGGATCCGGTGCACTCGTCAACGAAAGGGAGAAGAACCATGCGCGCGTCCCTGATCGCTCTCTGGTTGCTACTGCCGATTCTGGTGGGAGCCTACCATTTTGGCCCAGGCCAGCAGCGTCTTCAGCTGGACGCCGCGGCCGCGACGCTCAACCAGGCCAACCAGGCGGTCAACGAACAGCGCTGGTCCGAGGCGTTTCAACATTACTCGGCCGCCCTCGCGCAATTGCCCAAGAATCGCGCGGATCAGGCGTTTCGAATCCGGCTGGAAATGGCCAAGGCACAGATGATGGCTCAGCAGTTGCCCGAAGCGCGGCTGGCTCTGGACGAGCTGCTGCTGGAGCTCGAGACCCAGCACGACGCCATCCCAGGAATTGGTCCGCGAGGCCCGCGCGACGCTGGCCAATGCCCAATATCACATGACTTGGTTGCTGCGATTGGAAGGGAAGCCGTCCGCGGAATGGGAGCCCGAAGTGGAAGCGGCCCGACAGCACTATCGCTTGCTGGCCGAAACGTCACAGGCCGAGCGCGACGCGCAGTCGACCGAGCGATACCAGCACGACCTGGAAGCCACGATTCGACTCGCCCGGATGGACCTGAAGGAGTTGCAGGGATTGCCGATCCCCAGCCAGTGTCAGGGCTGCTGCAGCGGACAGTGCAAGAAGCCGGGCAAAAAAAGGAGCCAGAAACCCAACCCGAAAAAGGGCGCCGGGGCCGGGCTTGGCCCGCTCCCAGATGGCTCAGGCTCGTAGCGGCCCGACAACGAACGGGATCCCGCCGCCCAAGGGGCAACTTGCGGGGCCTCACGCGCTCACCGCCTGACCGGCGCGAGGGCCAAGCCGATCTCGGCCACGGGTTCGTCCCCTCCCGTATATTCCTCCATCTTTCTCGCGAGACCCTCGCATGATCGCTCGACGTTGCACGCTCGCGTGGCCCCTGGTCCTGATCCTTCCCGCCGCGCTGGCCGTCGCGCAAGCCGCGGTGGCGCCGGCGATTCGCCTGACGCCGGCGACGGCTCAGCTTGGAACCCTCGTCCCGGGCGCCCAGCCCGTCGTCGTCGAAGCTGCGGGAGACGCCGCGCCGGCCGATGGCGCGAGCGTGACCGAGAACGCCGACGCCGACGGCCAGGCGAATGCCGATCCGCAGGCCGAGCGGAAGCAACAGCGTCGCGCGGCGATCGAAGCACTCCAGTTCGACCGGCGTCCCTCAACGATCCTCCGCAGCTGGTCCGGGCAGACTCAGACGTCAACGCCCGAGCCCGAAGCACCGGCCGAGGCAACCCCGGATTCGACTCCGAAGCCGGAGCCGACCGAGGCCGAGCGAGAGCAAGCCGCGCTCACGGCTCACCTCAACGCGTTGCAATCCGCTGTCACCCTCGGCAATTGGCCTGAGGTCAAGTCACGGCTGGCCGATCGCGAACAGCTCTCGGCCGAAGAAGCCGACCAGGCTTACTTGCGGATCCTCGTCGGACTGGCGCAAACCGCTCCGGTCGATTTCAGTCACCTGCCTGGCATCCCCGAGTCACAGCGCGAGTTGCTACAGAACCTGACGAACAACATGCGGGCCAACTCGGGACAGCGCTACGCCGAGCACAACACGATCGCGATTCAGGATCTCGTCGGTTTGATCGAGGCCGCTCCCAGCGAATTGAAGGCGCCCACGCTGACCCGGCTGGCCCCACTTGTACGGGTCGCCCTGAATGACGGAAACGTGATCGACGAGTTACTGCTGGAGCTTCGCCGGCAGGGCGACGCGTTGCTGACGCGCCGACAGGCAGCCTTGTTGCTGAGCGCCGCCGGTCGAGACGCGGAACTGGGTGAGTTTCTGTCCACGGCTGACGAGGCGATCCGCGCAAACGACCGCGAGACGCTCAATCTCCTGGCGCGCCATTACCTTGCCCTGCACCAGTCCGAGAAGAAAGACGCACTGCTCGAAAGCGCGTGGCGTGTCACGCTCGCCGCCCTGGCCGCCGGCGACATTACTTCCGAGCAAAAAGAAGAGGCACTCCAGCGCACGGTTTCGCTGGCTTCGCGGATTCGCGACGAACTGGGGGCGGCATGGCTGCAAGAGAGCTTCACGACGCGAGTCGAGCGCGGGCAAGAGATCTTGGCGACCATCGGTTCGACCGCCGCACAACGCTTGGCAACCAGTCCCCACGACGCAACCGGTCGCCTGCAAGGCCTGAAGCTACAGGCATCCTCGGTGAAGGCCCTCGTGGACGCCGCCCCTGAGCTTGCCCGCGAGTGGCGCCACACTTTGAATCTGTTGGCCGATAACTGGCTGCGTGAAGCCGACGTCTCGCAGCAGTTCTCTGAAAGCAATCAGTATGGACCGCAAATCCAGCGCGACATGTACGGCAACATTTTCTACGTGGACGAGGAAGCGGGTTACGGCAACTTCAACAACCGCAATGGCAATCGGCCCGCTCCGATTGCGGTCCGCGACGTGCTGGAGACGCGACCCGAGGGACTGTGGTTCGAGCTGGTCGATGAAGGCCTGAAGCCGCGCTTCTACATGCTCTTCTGCCAACTGTTGCTCAAAGTCAACGACGACGCCGAGGCCTTCCCCTACATCGAACGGCTCGCCAGCACCTACCCGGACAAGGCGCATGATCTGGCCGAAGAGTTCCTTCGCGTCTGGACTCGCAACCACAATCCAAACGATCGCCAGCAGCGGACGAACTACTACATGTTCATGTATGGCTTTGATATGCGAGCTGACCGCATTCCGCTGACCCGATCGAAGCAGGAACGCAACCTGGTCGAGCTATCGGATTGGATCACTCGCCTGCGGCAACTGCCAATTGCCGAGTTGGACGAGAGTCTGCTCGTGGAGGCATTTACGACCTGCCACAGTGCGGCCGAAGTGTACCGGATGGAAGCGATCGAGAGCGTGTTTGGCAGCTGGGAGGAAATTGCCCCCGAGACGATCGCTTCGCTCATTCAGCGGATGCGTTCGAATCTTTCGTCCACGTGGCAAGAGCCGGCCGTGCAGCAACAGAACAACACGAAGCGAAAGAAAGCGGACATCCAAGCCGAAGTCGCGCACGGCTATCGCGTCGCCACCGAAGTGCTGGAACGAGCCCTCGGGGAACATCCCGAAAGCTGGCAATTGACTCTCGCCAAGGCGACGCTCTTGCACGATGTCAACGATTACGAACAGTCGCTAAATCCCAGCTCCGAGTATTCAGCTCGACGCGAGGTCGCGTTCCAGACGTTTGCCGACGCCGCGGCGCGGTATGCGTCCGTCGTATCCGAACTTGACGAGGACGAACAATCCACCGACGTACTGGACCACTGGTTCTACGCGGCGCTGGGCGCCTCCGATCTGCGACGCGTCAATCAGGACACCGTACCCGACTTGCGGCAGATTCCCAAAATCGCCGACGCGCTCAACTCGCTCCCCGGGGAAGCGGCCGGGCGTCACCGGGATCGGTTTGCAAACGCACTGTTTACGCGGATGAGCGCCGTGAATCCTGCCTGTAAGATGCGGTATCTCAGCGGCGGCTTCGAGATCGTTGGCGATCACCCGCAGGCACACGAAGCACGAAAAGTCTTCGACTACTATCACGATCTGGTGACTGAAATCAAACTGGACACCGTCCTCGACGGCTCCAACACGGTGGGACACGGCGAACCGTTTGGAATCTACGTGAATCTGCGTCACACGAAGGAGATCGAACGCGAGTCGGGCGGATTCGGCAAGTACCTGCAGAATCAAAACAACATGTACTACGCGTACAACTACGGACGCCCGACAGAAAACTATCGCGACAAGTTCCAAGAGGCCGCGACCAAGATCCTGCAGGAACAATTCGAGGTGCTCTCGATTACGTTCAATCACCCGGAAACGCAATCCAAATCGATCGAACCGTACGGCTGGCGCGTCACGCCGTACGCCTACGTGCTGCTCAAGTCCCGTGGCCCCGAAGTAGACAAGATCCCGTCCCTGCGTTTGGATCTCGACTTTCTCGATACCTCGGGCTACGTCGTGCTGCCCATCGAATCCCCCGCGATCCCTGTCGACTCACTTCCGACCGCACCCGGGGATCGCCCCTTCCGAAATCTCAAGCTGGTACAGACGCTGGACGAACGACAAGCGGCAGACGGCAAACTGCTACTGGAGATCAAGGCGACCGCCGAGGGGCTCGTGCCGCCACTCGATCAATTGCTGGACTTGGATGCCGAGGGCTTCGAACACGTGAAGTCCACCGACCAGGGCGTAAGCATTGAGGAATTCTCGCAGGAGGCCGCCGACACGACGATTCTTTCCGAGCGAATGTGGACCGTCGAGTATCGAGCGGACGACACCGCCGCGCCGCCAGAGCAGTTTACCTATCCCGCGGCCTTCATCGAGCCCGTCGAGATCACGCGGCAACGCTACGTGGACGCCGACCTGGAGGAGGTGGAGTCGACCGTTCCCCTGGTCCAACGATATGCCGTCCCGTCCCGAACCTGGCTCTGGTTGACACTCCTTGCCATCGGCCTCGTCGCGTCCATCATCGCGGGCGCGGTCGTGCTTGGAAAACGAAAGGCCATCACGCAGGAAACGCGTCTTTACGAATTGCCCGAGCGGATCACGCCCTTCACGGTGATTGGCCTGCTCAAGCAACTGCACTTGAACAACGGACTCTCTCGTGAAAAGCAGCAGGAGCTGGACGTCTGTATCCAGCAACTGGAGCGACACTACTTCCTCGAGCCCGAACTGACGGACGTCGATCTGGAATCCATCGCCCGCCAATGGCTCTCGCAGGCCGACCGTACGCGGACCACCCAACCCGCGTGAACACGCTTGCGCGAGGGCGAGCGATCCCGGAGGGCGAGCAATCCGGGAGGGCGAGTGATCCGCGAGGGCGAGTGATCCGCGAGGGCGAGCGATCCGCGAGGGCGAGCAATCCGCGAGGGCGAGCAATCCGCGAGGGCGAGCAATCCGCGAGGGCGAGCAATCCGCGAGGGCGAGCAATCCGCGAGGGCGAGCAATCCGGGAGGGCGAGGCTCCCGCCGAGCCGCGCAATCGTTGCCGCGCACGCGGGACTCCCGCCGGCAAGCGGCGGGCATCCTCTGTTCCTCAGCAAGGATCGGGCCGACCTCGCCCACGCCTCCGTCCCGGATTACGGTAGAGGATCTCGGCCAGAAGATCGGGGGAACCCGGTGGGTTTCCGCCCCGCTCGTGGTGCCACTGCGGACCCGTGGGGACGAATTCCGCGTGGAAAGGCCACGGATCAAAGGGCGCGAACCCCAGGGCTTCGCTGAGCTTCGACGAATCCATGGTGACATCCCCGGCGCGGGGCGGCACGGGCCCGGCTTCGATGCGAGGACAACCCATCAAGTGGTTGGGATCATAGCCTCCGACGCGATTGACGATTTGCGCGATCTGGTACAGGCTCAACCGGCGCGGTCCGCCGGCGTGGTACAGCCCGCTCAGTCGGCTCGCCAAGACGGCCTGGCAAACTCGGCTCAGGCAATCCGTGTAGGTCGGCGTCCGAACCTCATCGAAATACAGCGTGGCCGGCTTTCGCTGCTTGAAACGGGACTGGATCCAGTCGATGGCGCCGGCATGCCCGTTGAAGCTGACGCCCATGGGCAAGGAAATCCGCAGTTGGCACGAGTCGGGCCGCGCCAGCTGAATCAGGTTCTCAGCGACCGACATGGTTTTGCCGTAGACCGTCACCGGATCGGTCACATCGGACTCGCGGTGATTTCCCTGTCGCGTTCCGGAAAATACGAGATCGATTGAGAGGTGAACCAGCCGGGTGTCGGTGCCGTGGAGCACGTCGAGCAGATTGCGAATCCCCTCGACGTTGATTCGCCAGGCCATGGTCGGATCCAGCTCACACGATTTCAGCGCGAACTGCCCGCACAATTCAAGACCGAGGCGAACTGATGTTGCTGGAACAAGCGATCCAGTGCAGCGGGGTCTTCGGCATCGCACGCCACGATTCCGGGACCGTCCAAACGCCAATTGCGCGCCGGGCGAATCCCGATGACTTGCCCCGGATAGCGGCACTGGAAGTACTCCAGCGCATTGTATCCGGCCACGCCGGCCACGCCGGTAATCAGCAGCGGCAGCCGCACTTCGGGCAACGGGTCGACTCGGCAAATCATCGATGCATCATCTCGGGTCCTGGTCCCAATCTCGCCAGCATTCGGCCCATCCTACTCGGCACTCGGACAGAACTCAACGCGAGCCTGCGGCCCACGCGAGTTGGACGGCCCCCTGAGCGGGCTCGGGCACATCGCGCGTCGAGTCGAGCGTGGCACCGGCCTGCTCGAGACTCTGCAGCACCTGACTGCGGAGCGGCGGAGACGTCAAGATCACGCCCCCGGCCAACGCCAGGTGAACTCCGCCCGATCCGATTTGGAGTTGCTGTCGGACGGCCAGCACCAGTTGCGTCAGCTGGGTCGCCGCGTCCGCTCGGATCGCCTCGGCCACCGGGTCGCCTTGATCGGCCACCGCCAGGACGAGTCCTGCCAGCCGGGCGAGTTGATCGCGCGGGGTGTGGGCGACGACGACGGGCAGATCGCGGATTTGGGCGACGCCAAGTTCCGGAAGGAGAACCGCGCCGAGCACGGTCGCCGCGCCGCGGCCATCGTGCTGTCGGGTCACGGCCTGCAGAGCGCGTCGCACGAGCCAGTATCCGCTGCCTTCGTCGCCCAACAGCGCTCCCCATCCCCCGGCCCGCGCGGTTTGGCCCGCCGCGGTTCGGCCCCAGGCCAGCGAGCCCGTCCCGCTAATCAGGGCCACGGCATCCGATCCCGCGGCGAACCAAGCCAGCAGGGGGACCGCATCGTGCACCACCTCGATCGCGCGGGCCAGCTGCCTTGCGTTCGCCCAGTCCGCGAGCACGTCGCGGACGCTCGCCCGGTCGCTGCCGGCCATCGCAAGGCAAGCGGCCTCCACCGTGCACGTCGGCCGATTCGCCTGGCGGAACGCGCACTGGACGGCCTGCTCCAGCTGGGCGAGGCCAAGCTCCGCCGCGACCGCCACCAGATTGCTCGGCCCCGCTTCTCCGCGTCCGATCTCGCGCCAGCCCGATGCGTCGCCCTCGGCCAGGACCGCCAGTGTTTTTGAGCCGCCTCCGTCGATCCCCAGGTAGTAGCGTGTCATGGTCACGACGTCGACGAGGGCGCCGCCGAAGATGGCGACGCCGCTGGCGAGGAAGGCAGTTGCAACGCATCGCGAAGTCGACCTTGAGCTTGTTCGAGCCGCGTCCGTGCCTGGTCGGGCCCAATCCCCGCCAGTTGCATCACGATGGCCGTCTTGAGCTCTCCCTGACACGCATCGAGCAGTTGCTGAGCCGCCGGCTCGCCCAACCCGGTCAGCTCGCACACGATTCGGTTGGTCCGCCGTTTCAGCTTTTCGTTGGTGGCCGCAGATCGACCATCAAGTTGCCATACGTTTTTCCCAGACGCACCATGGCGCCCGTCGTGAGCATGTTCAGCACCAACTTGGTGGCGGTGCCGGCCTTGAGTCGCGTCGAACCGCTGATCACCTCGGGCCCCACGACGGGCGTGATCATCAGATCGGAGACGTCACCCAATTGCGAGGCGGGATTGCAGGCCAAGCCGACAGCATACGCCCCTTGCTGACGCGCGTAACGCAGAGCGGCAATGACGTAAGGCGTGCGGCCACTGGTCGCGATGCCGACGACACAGTCCAGCGGACCCACTCGATGACTCTCAAGGTCGCGGACCGCCTGCTCCGGATGGTCCTCGGCGCCCTCGATCGCGCGGGTCAGTGCCGCTGGTCCGCCGGCGATAATGCCAATGACTTGCTCGGGTCGCGTATTGAACGTGGGCGGACACTCCGACGCGTCCAGGACGCCCAGCCGGCCGCTGGTCCCGGCCCCCACGTAGACCAAACGGCCGCCCCGCCGTAGCCGGTCGGCAATCACATCGATCGCCGCGGCAATCTGATCGGCCTCCGCGCCGACGGCACCGGCCAACGTCGCATCTTCGCGATTCATGAATTGAACGATCTCGCGCGACGAAAGCTGATCGATCGTCTCGGAGGCCGGATTTCGGCCTTCAGTGGTGAGTTTTTCGAGCATCCCTTGATTGTCACTGGAAACCACTTGATGAACAATGGAGCTCCCAGGGGACCGATTGTTGGCGCCGCCCGTGTTGGCGCCGCCCGTGTTGGCGCCGCCCGTGTTGCGCCGCCTGGCGCCGGGGCGATCCGCCCGAGTGCCGTTTGGATTTTGACAGCCCTTCGCGATTCCTGCCAGGAGCCCCTTGAATGACTTCCGCGCTGACCTGCCTGCCTCGCCAGGCTCGCTGGACCTGGGCCCTTGCCTTGCTCTGCCTGGCAGGGCCACTGGCCGGCCAGCCCCCACGGCTGGCGGAAACCGTGCCCGAGGCCGTCGGCTTGCGATCCGATCGATTGCAGTGGATCGACGCCGTGGTGCAGGAAGGTTTGACGGCGGCTCGGATGCCGGGCTGCGTGATCGCGGTGGGACGTCACGGCAAACTGGCCTGGCTGAAGGCGTACGGCAATCGGCAAACGCTGCCCGAACCGGTGCCAATGACGACGGACACGGTGTTCGACATGGCCTCGATCACGAAGCCGGTCGCGACGGCGACGAGCGTGATGATGTTGGTCGAACACGGTCAGTTGCGGTTGCGCGACGAGGTGGCGGACTACGTTCCCGATTTCGGCGTTAACGGCAAAGAAGAAATCACGCTCACCCAATTGCTGACGCATCACGGCGGTCTGATCCCGGACAATGAGATTGGCGACTACGACGAGGGCCCCGCGGAGGCCTGGCAGCGGATCCTGGCGCTGGAGACGCATGTCGAGCCGGGAACGAAGTTCGTGTACTCCGACGTCGGCTTCATCGTACTCGGCCAACTCGTGCAGCAGGCCAGCGGCGAGGACTTGAACGAGTTTTCCCAGCGAGAGCTGTTTGGGCCGCTCGGGATGTGCGAAACCGGCTTTCTGCCATCCGACGGCTTGCGGCAACGAGCCGCTCCGACCGAACAGCGTGACGACCGCTGGATGCAGGGCGAAGTACACGACCCGCGGGCCTATCGCTTGGGCGGCGTCGCCGGACACGCGGGCTTGTTTTCGACGGCCGAAGATCTGGCCGTCTACGCCCAGATGATGCTCCAGCAAGGGATCTACGCGGGCGTGCGCATCCTGAGTCCGTCGACCGTCGAGCTGATGACGCGCGCCTACGACGTCTCGGGCGCGCAACGCGGCTTGGGTTGGGACAAGCTGAGCGTATACTCGATCAATCGCGGAGAGAACTTTTCCGCCCACGCGTTTGGCCACGGAGGTTTTACCGGAACCGTCTTGTGGATCGATCCTGAGTTGGATCTGTTCTTTATCTTTCTGAGCAATCGAGTTCATCCGGACGGGAATGGAAACGTGAATTCGCTCGCGGGTCGCATCGCGACGATCGTCGCCAGTGCCATCGATCCAACGCTGGCCGTGGCCCCCGCCGCATCACGCTTGGCACCCCCCGTGAAGACCGGCCTGGATGTGCTTGAGCGAACGGACTTCCGGCTACTCGAGAATCAGCGCGTTGGCCTGATCACGAATCACACGGGACTCAATCGGCGGGGAATTTCCAACGTCCAGCTCCTGCGGGAATCCCGCAACGTCGATCTGGTCGCCTTGTTCAGCCCCGAGCACGGGTTTGAGGGAAAACTGGATGTGGCTCAGATTGACGACTCGGAGGATTCCTCGACGGGTCTGAAGATCTACAGCCTTTACGGCGAGTCGCGTCGGCCAACACCGCCGCAATTGGCCGAGATCGACACGCTGGTATTCGACATCCAGGACATCGGCACGCGCTTTTACACGTACGTTTCGACGATGGGCCTTGCCCTGCAGGCAGCCGCCGAACAGCACAAGCGGTTCGTCGTCCTGGATCGCCCCAATCCGATCAACGGCGTCGACGTGGACGGCCCGGTGCTCGACCCGGGCCAGGAGTCGTTCGTCGGCTTTCACTCGATTCCGGTTCGTCACGGGATGACCGGCGGCGAACTGGCCCGAATGTTCGTGGACGAATTGGATCTGCAGGTCGAACTGATTGTGGTTCCGCTGGAGGATTGGAATCGCGCGGATTGCTTCGACGCCACCGGACTACCGTGGGTTAACCCGTCGCCCAACATGCGCAACCTGAATCAGGCCTTGCTGTACCCCGGCATCGGCCTGTTGGAAACCACGAATCTTTCCGTGGGCCGCGGGACCGACACGCCATTTGAATTGATTGGGGCTCCCTGGCTGGATGCGTTGGACTTGGCCGACCGTTTGAACCAGGCCGGTTTGCCCGGCGTCCGCTTTCTGGCTCACGATTTCGTTCCGGATGGGAGCGTCTACGCGGATCAGCTTTGCCACGGCGTGCAGATCCTGATCACTGACCGCGAGAGGCTCAATCCCCTGGATCTTGGCTGGGAAATCGCCAGCACGCTTCGTCGCGTCTATCCCGATCAATGGAAGTACGAGGCCTATCGCCGATTGCTGGCGGACGAAGCCGTCTGGGAGGCGGTTGGGCGAGGCGCGAATCGAGCCGAAATCCGCGGCCAATTCGCCGCGGAACTGGCGGAGTTTTTGGGTCGACGCGCGAAGTATTTGATCTACGAGGCGTCGTCCAAGTAAAGAATTGAGATCGGCCCGGGACGGCGAGGCGTTGCCCGGCGAGTGCCGGCCCCCTTTTTTGACGAGTGTTCGATCGACTGATGACTCTTCATCGCCGCCACAACGCCATGAGTTGGTTCGATACCTGGCTGGGACCACTTTCCGAGCAGAAGTTCGCTCAGCGGCTGATCGAGCTGCTGCACCAGGCCGGGGACGTCCGTGAGGCGACGTACGACGCGGTCAGCTTCCAGCTGCGATTCCGACACGACAAGCGGGACGTGGGATACGCGAATCTTCGCAATTTGTACGCCGAGTACGTTAACCATGCGACGCGCGACCGCGAGCCGTTCTTTCGGTTCGCCGTGCGGTCGCTTTTGGCATCGCATAAGGCGCTACCTGATGAATTCGCGGACGCCCGCTCGGACATTCTGGCAACCGTGCGTCATCGGGCCTATTTCAGCCTGCTTGAGCTCCGCAATTGGGTCTCGGGCAACCCCGATTTCAATTGGCCCTACAGACCGTTAGCCGAACACTTGGGCGTTGGACTGGCCTATGACCTGCCTGAGGCGATGGTGATGCTCCAATCGGTGCAGCTGACGGAGTGGGACGTGAGCTTCTATGAAGTGTATGAACAGGCGCTGCAAAACCTCTCGCAGATCGACGCCACGTTCACGACGATTGACGACCACGCTTACGCCTCGTCCAGCGGAGATCATTACGACGCCAGTCGGATGCTGCTGCCCGAGCTGATCAGCGAACTGACGGTGATCGGTGATCCGGTCGTGATGTTGCCCAACCGCGACCGGATGTTGGTCACCGGCAGCCAGGATCGGCAGGGATTGGAAACGGTCGCACTCGTGGCCCAACAACTGCTTTCTCATCCACGGCCGGTCTCGGGATTTGCCTTCGTGCTGCGCGAAGACGAATGGTCGCCGTGGCTGCCCGACCCGGATCATCCTGCCTACTCGACACTCAGGTCGACCGGACTGCGGACACTGCAGCACGACTATCAACAACAGCGAAAACTGCTGCAGGTCTGGCTCGCACAACACCAATCGGACGTGCACGCGGCAGAGTTCCGAACACACGGGGCCGGCGTAAGGCAGCCGCCGACGAGCTTCTGTGTCTGGCAGCAGGGGCGACCAGCGCTCCTGCCCAGGACGGACCGCATCTGCTTTCTGCGCACGACCAAACGCTCGATCATCCACTGATTGAAGGCGTGAACTGCAGTTGGAGCCGTGCGCAGGCGGTCGTGGGCGAACTGATGGCCGAGCAGGAAATGTATCCGCCCCGGTATCGCGTTCGTGAATTCCCCAACGGCGTCCAAATGGCAGAACTCCGGCGCGGCAGCCTCAGCGATTGACGGCGGCGCGGAATATGCGATAGTCGGCGGTCGATCGCGAGTCCGCGACGAGTCGCGATCGTCAGCTCAAGCGTCCATTCATCGCAAGGATTGTCTCATCATGGCGAAGAAAATCCTCTGTCTTGTCGGAGATTTCGTCGAAGATTACGAGGTCATGGTCCCTTTCCAGATGTTGTTGATGGTCGGCCACGAGGTGCACGCCGTGTGTCCCGACAAGCGGGCCGGGGATGTGGTCGTGACGGCGATTCACGACTTCGAGGGGAATCAGACTTACAGCGAAAAGCGGGGGCACAATTTTCGACTCAACGCGACGTTCGACGAAATCGACCCGGCGCACTACGACGCGCTGCTGATTCCCGGCGGGCGGGCGCCCGAATATCTGCGTCTGCACGACCGCGTCTTGGACATGGTGCGACACTTCGCCACCGCCGGCAAGCCAATCGCGGCGATCTGTCACGGTGCCCAGCTGCTCAGCGCGGCGGGAGTCTTGCAGGGAAAGGCCTGCAGCGCCTATCCGGCCGTGAAATTCGAGGTCCAGGCAGCCGGTGGACGTTACGTCGAGGCCAGCGCAGGGTTCGACAACGCGCACGTGGATGGCAACCTGGTGACCGCCCCCGCCTGGCCGGCTCATCCCGCCTGGATCCGCGAGTTCCTGCAGGTCTTGGGGACCGAGATTCGTCATGCGGAAGGATCGTGATGGAATCGACAGCCGTCGAACACAACATCGCCTGGCAATTGACTCATACGGCACAGGCACGCCCGAATGCCCTGGCGATCGCGGCTCCCCGCCGAACGCCTCCCCAAGGCACGCGCGACTACGACCCGGTTTCCTTCCGCCAGCTGGACGAAGATAGCAGCCGGCTCGCGGCCGCACTGCAAGCCTTGGGGGTCCAACCCGGCCAGCGAATCGTGTTGCTGGTCCGCCCCGGGATCGATTTCATTTCGCTCACGTTCGCACTTTTCAAAGCGGCAGCGGTCGTCGTCCTGATCGACCCGGGCATGGGGCGCAAGCATCTGCTGGACTGCCTTGAGGCCGTCGATCCGGCCGGATTTGTCGCTCTGCCGATTGCCCAGGTGGCGCGCCTGCTTCATCGCCGACGTTTTCCCGACGCGAAAATTTTGGTGACGGTGGGTCGCAAGTTGGGCTGGGGCGGCGTGACACTCAAAACCTTGCGCCGCAACCCCCAGCCGCCGCTGAGCGTGTACCCGGTGGGACCCCAGGATCCCGCCGCCATCATTTTTACGACGGGAAGCACGGGCCCTCCCAAAGGCGTCTTGTATGCCCATGGCAACTTCGCCGCGCAAGTTCAGCAGTTGCAGGAATTCTATGAGATTCAACCGGGTGAAATCGATCTGCCAGGTTTTCCGCTCTTCGCCCTGTTTAATTGCGCGATGGGCGTCACGACCGTGATTCCCGACATGGATCCACGTCGCCCGGCCAAGGTCGATCCGGCGCGAATCGTCCGTGCGATTCGTGACTGGGAAGTGACGCAAGCGTTCGGGTCGCCGGCGATCTGGAACGTCGTCGGTCAATACTGTGAACGCGAACGGATCCAGTTGCCTAGCCTTCGCCGCGTCCTTTCGGCGGGCGCACCGGTTCCACCGCACGTGCTGAAGCGGATGACAAACGCCCTTGCGCCCACGGGCGATATGCATACGCCTTATGGAGCGACCGAGTCGTTGCCGGTCGCGTCGATTGCGGCCAGCGAGGTTCTCGCGGAGACCGCCGCACGCTCGGCGCAGGGCGCCGGGACCTGCGTCGGACGAAAGTTCTCCGCCATTCAGTGGCGCGTGATCCAGATTCGTGACGAGCCGCTCGAGTCGATCCACGACGTCAGGGAACTGCCTTGCGGGGAAATTGGCGAGCTGATCGTCAGGGGTCCGGCCGTCACGCGGGCGTACGTGACACGGACCGAGGAAAACTGCGCTGCACAAGATTGCGGACGGCGACGCGTGCTGGCATCGTATCGGCGACGTCGGTTACCTGGACGATCAGGACCGTTTCTGGTTTTGCGGCCGCAAAGCGCATCGAGTTGAAACGGCAGAGGGAACCATGTTCACGGTGCCTTGCGAAGCCATCCTCAATCAGCATCCGGCAATCTATCGCTCTGCCCTGGTCGGGATCGGACCGCGCGGCGAACAGCGCCCCGTGCTGATCGCCGAACCCTGGCCGGGTCGGTTCCCGAAAGCCCGTGCCGCGAAGATCACGCTGCTCGACGAACTGCATCAACTCGCTCAAGCGCACGAACTCACGAGGCGAATCGAGCGAGCCTGTTTCTTGCTACATCCTTCTCTGCCCGTGGACATTCGACACAACGCAAAGATCTTTCGCGAGCAATTGGCCCCCTGGGCCGCGGCCCAGTTGTCCCACGCGGATCGATCGCGCGAGTAAGCGGTTCGAGAGGCGTCGTCCCTCGAAAGAGCTGAGGGTCTTGCTCGGGGCAAACGGAGTGGACCGCGGGGCCGCCCGCTGCCAGACGCTCGACCCTCACCCGCCCGGCTCCCGCGAGCGGGATCCGAGCGACCTCTCCCGGCCTCGGGAGAGGTGACAAGGTCACGGGAGAGGTGACAAGATCATATCCCTTCTCCCCAACGTGGGAGCCGCATGTCCCTCCCCGACGCGGGATCCGCATGTCCCTTCTCCCCAACGCGGGATCCGCATGTCCCTTCTCCCCGACGCGGGATCCGCATGTCCCTTCTCCCCAACGCGGGAGAAGGTGGCCGAAGGCCGGATGAGGGGGCAGCCGACCCCAGCCCGACGCTCAACCCTCACCCGCCAGCAACTCGAGCAGTTCGTCATCCAATTCGCTGGGGCCGTCCCCGGCGCGGTCCAGCAGCGTCAGCTCGCGCGTCTCGGTCTGGTCGAACTCGGCAAACTCCAGCTGCCGTGAGTCCACCGAAGGCTCGTCGCTCGAGACGGCCATCCGCTTGCCAGCCTCGGTCGACTCGTCCGCTTCGGATCCGGAGAACAGCCGATCGGCTTGCAGTGCGGCGATCGCGGCCCGATTCGGATCACCCGCGATCGCGGGCGCGGGTTCAGCTCGGACCGGAACGTAGCGGCCGATGTACTGTTGAGCCAGAATCAGGTCCGAGGCGTCGAAATCGCCATCGCCATTGAAGTCGCCCTCATCCCAGGTCGAATTTCCTGGGATCCCGTCCTCGTACTCGCCCAGTTGCATCAGCCGCACGAGGTCGGCCGAGTCGAAAACGCGATCCAGATCCGCGTCGCCGTAGGTGGTCCCAATGATGTCGAGGACCAAAATATCGCGATCGACTTCCGTGATCGAACCGTCGCCGTTCAGATCGAAGGCCGAATCGGGCGTTGGCGACTGGAGTTGTTCGTAGAGGAGCGTGATGTCGGCGACATTCGTCACGCCGTCCCCGTCGAAGTCACCTTGCACCGGCGTGAATGTGGCGAGCCCCGGCGACGGCGCCTCGGCAAGCCAGGACGTGACGGCGTTTCCGTAAAGCGTCGGATCAAGTCGATGCAACGAGTCGCCCCCGCCATTGGCACTGACGGGCCACGGCACGCGATCGTCGAAGACGACCTCGTCTTCCTGCACTCGCGGCAGTTCAACGCCCTGGCCGACCAGCGAGAGGTCGGTGCTGAGCAGCGTGATCCGCTCGCCGTTATTCGACAAGCCACCCGAGTAGCCGCCCAACAGCCGCACGGCATCGGTCAGGCCGTAGTGGTTGCGGAACGCGGCCAGGCGGGCGGCGTTGTCAGGTGAGTCTGGATTGAAGCGGACCACCACCACCGTTTCGCGAGCCGCCAGCTTGTCCGAGGGCTCGAAATTAAAGTCGACGCCGCCACGGATCCGCCAATCTTCCAGTGACACCTCCGCGTCAGTCGGGTTGTGAATCTCAATGAACTCCAGATCGCCCGACGTCATTTCAGGATGAATCGCCAAATCGGCTGCCGTCGGCTCGCTGGGATTGTAATTCACCTCGCTGATCACCACCGGACCCACCCGAGGATCGGCATTGGCCGCACCGAGCGTAATGGATTGCACGGGCGTCAACCAGCCGCGCGCGTCACGTCCAAACGATTCGCCGTTAAGCGACGGTAGAAAACGCACGTGATCGACGATCGACACGGGCTTCCGCTCGGCATCGGCAATCGTCAGCCAGACGTCATCCCCGTTGTAGCTACTGAGTGCGAATCCGTTGTTCGGATCCGCGTTGAATTGCGATTCGTCAAAGGCCAAGTACTGGCCTGGGGCGAGAATCGTGTTGGCGGGAATCTGATACTTCGTCAAATTCCCCGCGGCGTCACTCAGGAACCACCCGCTGATGTCGATCGGCGCATCGGTTGTGTTATAGAGCTCGATCGAGTCGGTTTGCGCGACGGGCGGATCGGTATGAGCCAGGATCTCGCTGATGAGCACGCCCGGCCGAACCGCCCCGGCACGACCGGGCGAACCACCGTACTCCACACTGGCTTCCCAGCTATAGTACTTGCCGTACTGATCGGACGGCGTCGTATCGGGGCTCAACAATTGGAGCGTCGCGCCGTCACCGTCGGCCGCTTGCGGCCAGATCGCGGCATCGCTGTAAGCTAAGTCCACCAAGGTCGTCCCGAACGTATCCAGCACGCGGATCGTCTCGCCGGCGTTATCCAGGGCCCCGCCGAAAAACTCGCCGAGGATTTTCGCATCCGAACCGTAACGCTGCGTAAACGCCGCCGTGTTGCGCACCACGACGCCGTATTCACCCGGTGCCAGCTCGACGTCACCTAGAACCAGATCGAAGCCGTCGAACTCAACGCCCACCAGACTCGCGGTCGCCGAACCGACGTTCTTCAGCTCGACGAATTCAAAGGCCTCGTTGTCCGTGAATCCGGCGGCGATTTCTGCCTCCGTCGGATCGTACGGGTTGTAGTTAATCTCCGTGACGGTTACGGCTGGCGAATCGACGAGATAGGTGAGCAGCGCCACGGGAGTCCATTCATCTTGTGCCGCATTGTAGCCCCGTGCGATCACCTGCGAGTTACGGTCGATGAGCAACGGCCCGTCGTACCGTTTGACGCCAGGCGCGACTTCCACCCGTTCTGTCCCCACCGTCAATTGGAAATCCATTAAGAAGTCGGGGCTCGCGGCGCTCTCGTTCAACGCCTGAATCACCAGGTAGTTGGTTTCACCCGCGTTGATTCGTTTGAGACCCGACGTGATGTCAAAATCAACGAAGCCCGTCGCCTCCTCGTCGGGATGCGTCTCGGTCGCCGTCGCATTGTAGGACAAGGCCCGAATCGGCAGCCCACTGGAACTTCCGCCGTTGGCCCGCGCGACTTCGATCGGCGTTTTTAGGGAACTGTACCACAAGTAAGCGACGAATCCGTCATCGTAGCGAGCACTCAACTTCAACTTCGTAGCGCGGTCGAGCGTCTCGGCGTCGACCGTGAAGGGAATTCGCAAGTACATCGACGAGTTGACGCCTTGCATCGAGGCCTGCACATCGGTGCCGAGCAGCGGAGTGTAGTCTCCGTCCGCGTCGTAGCCGATCGGCAGCGTGCCCTCGGACCACGTCTCGCCGTTGGTGCCCAACTGGTAGCCGACGTTGACAAAGCACGAATCGGGCGTCGTCAATCGAATCCCATCGTCGCAGAATCCGATCAGGGTGTCGTCGGTCGGAACATGGTATTGGACGGGCGAGCCGGCCGGCAGAATGACGGACTCCTCTTCGATAATCAGCGGCTGACGTGGATCGGAACCATCCAGCGTGTAAAAGACGTCAAAGCCATCCGGGGCCGCCAACGTCACTTGGGTTCCCGGATCCACCACGCCACTGGGCGGACTGACGTTCAGCGGGATGCCCAACTGGCTATCCATCCAGGCCAGCCGATTCTCGACGAACCACTTCATGATGTAGATGTAATCGTCATAGCTGTTCGGACGGCCGTTGGGCGTCATCTCGGCGGGCAGCGGCGAGGCGGGGCAATCCCCCTGGCCGAAAAAGCAGTTCGGCCAGTGATAGATCGATTCGCCGTAGCCGCCTCGCGTCCAGCGGTCGTAGTTTCGCGAGATCGGATTCGACGGCTCGCCCGGCGCCGGGTTCGTCAGATTCGGATTCCCGTCGGACAACGAGTTGACCGCAGCGTCGATATCGGCCAGCATATTTTCGGTCGTGAAGATCGTTTGCCGGAGTTCGGTCCAGCGATCCGACACCTGCTGCGCAAAGTTGGGGTCTTCGAACAACCGCGCCCAGTAGGGATATTGATCGGCCGACAACCCCGCGTCCTTGTACCAGCCCTCGGGATAGGAACCTTTCAGGTAGTTCCCGTTGCCAAGTGACAGGTTGTAGTCCCAAGCCGGACCTTGCTGGATCTTGCCGCCGCGGTCCTTGTAGTAGTAGGTGCTGAGCCGAAATCCATCGATGTTCTTGGTGAATTCCACCATCAGCCAGGTGTCGATCCAGGAATCGACATCGATGTATTTCTGGTACCCTTCCTTCGGATCCGCGAAGTTGGGTCCGTACAAGACGTCTTCGAATTCCTCGATGTAGTTAATCAGCCACTCCTTCTGTTCCGGTGAGATTTCGCCGGGCTGAACCTCGTCTCGGCTGACGGGATCCTGGGGATCCACGACCTTCTGGTCTCGGTTGTGAGCCGTATTGAAGGGCCGTTCCCCCGCCCCCGACTTGTCTTTCTTCCAGATGTAGCCGCCCGTAATTTCCGGCTCCTGATTGTCGCCTGGCTGAATCTGGGTGATGTCGACCCGATTCTGGTCGATCTTGATCTTCTCCAGCAGAACGTACGTGCCGTGGTAGTCTTCATTGAAGTCCAGCTGGCTGCCATCGGCGTTCACGAAGACTTCGACCAGCATCGCGCGCGGCGCGTAGATCCCGATTTCGTCGATACCAATTGAAGGTCAGAAAGTTGTTCAGCTGGGTCTTGTCGGAATAAGGACCATTCAGCACCCAGTCGGAATCGGCGGGTAGACCGAACAGTCCGACGTTTCTGTCCGGCGCGTCGGAGGCGCGGATCGGCTTCGAATCGTCGGTCCCCTCCGACCACATCTCGAGCGCATACTGCCGTCTTGGCCCAGCCCTCGGAGCTCTGACCGCGAATCCGCAGGCCGGCACGGCCGGTGTACTGGGGCACATCCAGCAGGCTGGCACGGCCGTCCGCGCCCGGTTGAATGAAATACCCCACGGTCGGCTGCAGGCGGACCGACTGGCGGCGCGGGTCCTTCCCAAAACCCTCCATCACAATGATCGGCAGGTTCGAGTCGAAAACGCCTCGCCCTTCGAAGTTCGTCAGTTCGCCGGAAAGCTGCGTAAAGCCCGCCGTCGTGACCGGCCCGAGTGCGCGTCCCGCCTCGACCGCCCGCGCTCGGACGCGGACAGGACCCTCAATCGAGATCGGCGCGGTGTAGACTTCGGACGTCTCGTCCGGCACCGTCCCGTCCAGCGTGTAGTACACCGTCGCTCCGGCCGTCGGCGCGATCAGCTCAAGATTGAACGGATCCACGAAGATCTGACTGTCGCGCGAGAAGCGAACCGATCCCGACGGTGCCAAGCTGCTTGGCCCATTCAATTCTCCAGGGCTCGGCGTCAAGAAGTAGCCGACGTCGCCGAGGATGACTTCCTGGACCGTTAATTGCGGCACCATCAAGAAGTCCTCGTCGGATGCGGAAGCATTCAAAGCGTGAATCGCCAGCACGTTCTTGCCGGGCACCAGGGCATCCACCGCTGCCGATACGCTAAACGATTCGGCCTCGCGTCCTAATTCGCCGACGCCCGTCAGGATGTTCCAACTTAGCACGTCGTGACCATTGAACGCGTCGCTGGTCGATGCGGTCCAACCGGCGTAGAGTTGCGGATCGCCACCGAACAGCTCGGTCAGATCAACCGACGTCGTCAACGTGGGGTCGTCGGGACGCGTCTCGGTGCTGGACATGTAAACGTCCAACTGTTGCGACAGTCCGTTGTACTCCACCCACAGGTAAATCAGATTGACGCCTGGACCTGGCTGTCCGGCGAAAAATGCGTTGCCGTTGAACCGCGGGATTCTCACTCGTTCCACGCTTCCTTGCGCGTTGGTCGTCACACCGAGATGACTGGGAAGCGAGTCATCGGGATCGAACGAGCCGGTCGCCACGGAATCCAACTCGATCGCCAGAAAGGTGGAACCGGTATTGTCGATCCCGAGCCCACCGCCGCCCAGCCCCAGGACGTTGTTGTCGTTGGACTGGAGCACGAACACCATCCCCTCACCGCCCAGTCCGTCGCTGTCGGCGAACGTGCCTCCGGGCGTGTGAATGTCGTACACCATCGAGGCGCTGAACGTGTAGTCCGATCCGAATGCGATCGGGCGCGTCAGCCAGGCGGCACTGTTCTGGTTGACGGCGGGCGTGGTCAATGCGAGGCGGTCTCCGTTCCAGCTGGCATTGCCGAGCAACGTGTAATCGTCCTTCGCATCCGCGCTCGCAAAGTCCTCATAGCTGACATTCGCCGCGATGCCCCCGTGTTCGGCGGCAGCGGTCGAATCCCAGGCCGCGGCGTCGGGCGCGTTGGCCCGTGCAATCTCGCGACCATTCAGGTAAGCGATAAACCCATCGTCGTAATTCATCTTCAGGTCCAAGGACTTGAAGGTCGGCAACGTTTCAGGCAAGTCGAACTCCGCGCGAAAATAGGCCGAAGCGGTCTGCCCCTGCATCGCCGCCGCCAGATTTCCGCTGGCCGAAATCAGCGGATTGAAGTCGCCATCGGTGGGATCGTCGTCGTACCCCACCCCGGACGAGATCTCGTTCCAGCCGGCGTCGTCATAGCCGGGTGCCGTCCAGGTCGCCGTCGGAACATCCTGGTCGGCTGCCGTCGGAAGCCACGCTGACACGGGGCCGTCGATGGCCACCAATTCGCGATCCTGCAAGACCTGCCCCCATCCGTAGGAAACATCTTCGTACTGTTCGGGCAGGACCTGATAGGCATCCGAGACGGTCCGACCATCGGGCTCGAACAACGCCAGATACTCGCCTTCGGCCAGCGCAAAGTTCGTATGCAACTCGCCTGCGGGATCCCGCCGATCTTTGTTGGAGGCAAAGACCAGACGCGACTCTCCCGGCGCCAAGCTCAGGCTCGGGAACGTCCACTTCGTCCGGTCGGCCGTGTCGTCGGTGACGTGCCAACCGGCCAGGTCAATCGTTTCGTTGCCCGAGTTGTAGACCTCGAACCAATCCGAGGGCACCCCGTCTTCGTCGTCAATTGTGTTGTTGTTGGAGGTCATCACCTCGGCCAGGATCAGATCACCCGCCAGGACGACTCTCGGTTCCAGTTGCTCCAGGCGAACAAGTCCGCTTCGATTGCGATGACGCGGGCGTCGAGCCGAAGGGTTCCAACAAGATCGTTTCATGCGTAGTACTTTCCCTGACTGAATTAGTGCACACGAGCCAACGCCGGCCCCGGCTTTCGCCTGGCCAACGTTTCACTCGATCGAAAGATGCCGGATTTGGGGGCTGCGGATCGACGAACGGTCGCCGACGTCCTGACGCCCTACACCGCGTGAACGAACACCACGCGAAGCAATCACGAGAGGACCCTCATCGGGAACAACGCGCGCGCCCGCAGCTTCCGTGTTTTCTCCGAGTCGCTAAGGCCCGCCTGCCGGATCGGATCACCGGCAACGCGGATCGCTCACCCAATCGACTCGCACCGTGAGAATGACCTGGTCGCGTCCCGAAACGAAATCGACCTTTGTTCTAATCGCCCCCCAAACCAAAGGCAAGTTTTTTCGCGGTGCTGCCCTGAATTTTACCCGATGGGCCCTCGGGCCTAGAATATGAAACCTGGGTTTCCTATGCGAACTTTGGCGGAGTCGGTCGACGGCTTCCCACAATCCACTCTCACACGATTCCGAATCTCACACGATTCCGAATCCTTTCGAAGGCAAGCTCATCCGATGAACGAAGCTCGCGATCCCGCGCACGTCGACGCCGTGCAATTGCTGGAGAACACCCACGACTTTCCCTGCGAATTCATGGTCAAGGTCATCGGACGCACGGACGGAGAGTTTGTGGCCCGCGTCGTCGAAACGGTCCGCCTGTGTCAAGAACTCGATGCTTCTCCGGCCTTTTCGACTCGCGAAACGCCTAATGGGCGGCATGTCGCCGTGACGCTCCTGCCGCAGGTTGCCTCCGCGGAAGAGGTATTGGTTCTCTATCAGCGGATCCGCGAGATCGATGGAGTGGTGATGCTGATGTGATCGCCCGAGGCCCGCACACCCCGAGGCCCGCAGATCCGCGAGGCCCGCATGCCCGCGAGGCACTCATGCCGGGGGCGGGGTCATTCGACAGGCGACTTCGCGGGCTGCTGCGGCCAGCGCCGCAGCGACATTCTGAGCGGAAGTGCCGGGGGACGAGTCAATGATCACCGTGGCGATCGGATCGCCCGCCTTGAAGGCCGTTCCGACCGCGGGGATGTCGGCAATCCGCACGCCCGACGCGGCGTTTTGGCGTCGGACCCACGCTCCGAAGGCGGCATCGGCCTGGCACATCCGAGCGGCGTAGACGATTCGCTTGCCGACGGCTCGGGGGAGGTCACCCAGGGGGGCTGACGTGGGCAATTGATCGTCGCAGCAGGCGCGCCAATGCAACTCGATCGCGTTCCACCCGCACCCCCGCTCGAGGACCTCGAGCGAAGCGACGTAACGGGGATTGACTTCGACGGGCATCAGTTCGGACCCGGTATCGATCGCGTCGATGCCGAACAGGCCGATCAGCCGAAATCGGGAGGCGACCACCTGTCCAATTCGCTCCCAGCGCTCGTGGGTCGCCCGGTCGAGCTGAAGGGGTCCCAGCGATCCGGCGTACTGAAAAGGACCAGGGGCACCGAACTCGGGACCGATCAGTTGTCGAGTGACCCCCAGCAATCGGCAGCCGCGAGGCGAGGCGACAAAGGCCGCCGCGCATGCTTGTCCCGCGGTCCAGCGCTGAAAATAACGGCCTGGCCGACTTCGGCCCCCGCGAGCGGAGTTGGCGAAACGGATCTCCCGTCCTGCCGCGGACGCCAAGGGCTTGCTTAACCATCGCCCCGAAGCCGACGAACCCGTGAGAACACGCGTCACCTCCAGACACGCAAGCCCCTCGTCCCGCAGGGCAGCCACGACCTGAAACGGATCGCGTACCTGCCTCAAGACGTCGGCAGGATTTCCCAACAGCGGAAGCCGGACCCGATCGACGATTTGGGGATAGTTTTCCAGAGCGCCGGTGTACATCCAGGCCGCAAGCTGGGAGTCGTCGCGGGCAAGCTTCGGAAGATTTCGATAGCCGGGCCGAAGCAGCCAACAGGCATCCGCCTGGTTCAGGTCCTGATCCTGAAACAGATCGGCGGCGACAGGTCGCACGACGCCCCAGCGTCCTGCCGCCTCGACTGCCGCTCGAACCGATGCCCCCGCGACCAACAGTCGCGGACGGGCGCTCGCCGCGTCGTTGTCTCCCGAGTGGTTATCCCCCAAGCGCTGCACGACGGTCACCGGGAGACTCCTTGATTTCACGCCGCGCGCGAGCCAGTCTCTCACGACGCCTTGTCACATGGCTTCCGACGTCATCAGAATGCCGCGTCCGTCAGGTCTCCACGGATTCGATTCGCGCTGCGGGAAAGGGCCCCTCCGATGCTCGCCAAGCTGAAAACCTACTCGCTATTGGGCATTGAGGCCCTGCCGGTCGAAGTCGAAGTGGATGTTTCGCCTTGCTCGTTACCCAAAACCGTCTTGGTCGGGCTGCCCGAGCAAGCGGTCAAGGAGAGCACGCACCGCGTCGAGCGTGCCCTGGTCAACTCGGGATTCATGCGTCCCCATGACCGAATCGTGATTAACCTTGCCCCGGCCGAACTGCCCAAGCAAGCGGCCTCGTTCGATTTACCGATCAGCTTGGGAATCCTCGCCGCCAGTGGACAAATCGCCAGCGACATTTACGAGCGTTACGCGGTGGTCGGTGAGCTTAGTTTGCAAGGCCAGACGCGACCTGCCAAGGGGGCACTTTCGATGGCCATGCGGGCCGCTCAGGACGAGCAACTGAGGGGGATCGTCGTGCCCGCGGCGAGCGCCGCCGAGGCCGCCGTCGTCGAAAACGTGAATGTGATCCCCGTCACCAGCCTGACGCAAGCCGTGGCGTTTCTGAGCGGCGAAGTGGAGATCCCACCGGCCCCTTCGCGGCTGGAAGAACTCTTCGATCGCTTCGCAGGGTACGACGAGGACTTCGCTGATGTCCGCGGCCAGGAAGTCGCCAAACGGGCACTCACGATCGCGGCGGCGGGAACACACAACCTGCTGATGGTCGGACCACCCGGCACCGGCAAGACGATGCTCGCCGCACGCGTCCCGACGATCCTGCCCATGCTGTCGCCCGGCGAGTCGATCGAGACGACGCGGATTTACAGTGCCCTCGGACGACTTCGCCCCGGCCAACCCCTGATGGCGCGACGCCCCTTCCGGGCCCCTCACCATACCATCAGTGAGGCGGGCTTGGTCGGCGGAGGTAGCCAACCGGCGCCGGGCGAAATCAGCCTGGCCCATCACGGCGTCCTCTTCCTGGACGAACTGCCCGAGTTCAATCGGCGGACGCTGGAAGTGCTTCGCCAACCCTTGGAGGACGGTACGGTCACGATCTCCCGCGCCCTGCGCTCGACCACCTTCCCCGCCGAATTCATGCTGATCGCGGCCATGAACCCGTGCCCGTGCGGATATCGCAACGACCCGCGCCGAGCCTGCAATTGCACGTCGCCGCAAGTGGAACGCTATATGGCGAAAATCAGCGGCCCGCTACTCGACAGGATTGATATCCACCTCGAGGTGGCCAGCGTTCCGTTTCGCGAACTTGCCTCTCAACATGGCGGTCTGAATAGTGATGTGATGCGGGCACAGGTTCAAGCCGCCCGACAAACACAGGCGGATCGCTTTCGATCGTCCCGAACTCGCCAAAACGGCCAGATGAACAGCCGCCAGATTCGACAACACTGCCAGCTCGAGCGCGAGGGCGCGAACGACTTAGGGCCAGCGTCACCGAGTTGGCCCTGTCGGCTCGAGCCCACGACAAGATACTGCGCGTCGCCCGAACCATTGCGGATTTAGAACAAGCCGATGCGATCGGTGGCGATCACATCAGCGAGGCGATCAATTTCCGACTGCTCGATCGAAGTCTCTGGACCTGACGTCGATTCTCGCCGCGCCAACAAAAAAAGCTCGCCGGAACGAGCATGAAAAAAGGTGCCCGCCGAAACGAGCACCTTTTTAACTCAACAACGCTTTGTTCAATCTCGTCACGCCTCGCGATTCTGCGTCCAGGATTCCCAGCCGCACCGCGTAACGCAGGCCAAGAACGCCCAGCCCAGCCAACTGCGGCCAGCCAACTGCGGCCAGCCAACTGCGGCCAGCCAACTGCGGCCAGCCAACTGCGGCCAGCCAACTGCGGCCAGCTTGGCCCGATCCGTTAGGGAACGTACGCACTCGCGGGGTGACGCGGTGCGATCGAGGCGCCCCGCGAGGGACCCACGGCGCTGCCGGCCATCAGGGCGGACACGGCGGACGATGTTTCGGAGGCTTCCGCTTCCGCCACATCCACGGCGGACGGTGCGTTCAAGGCGCTAGGGCTCGTCGTTTCTGCTGTCGTTTCAGCGACCATCAGGTTTGAGAGCGGAATGGCGATCGCAGCGAGCACTGCGACGACACACGCACCTTGCACCAAAGATCGTGTTCCCGATTTCTTCATCGAAGCATTCTCCATGTTGCAGTTTCTGCTGGTCGCTTTCGTTCAACCTGGCATCTGCTGAAAGTCATCAAAGGTAGTCTAATCTGGCCAGCTTTCCATTTCAATGTTTTCGCTGGCCAAATTTTTCGATTTTGTCACTTTGCCATCTTGCGGCCGTTCGATGGGCATTGCCCCGAGTCGCTGAGCCCGGGAGTTGTCCCGCTCGGCTGCGTAGCGGCGCCGGCGTGCGACGGCCACCATTCCGAGGAGGCCACACATCCCCAACAGGATGCTGGACGGCTCAGGCACGATTTCGATCGTGACGGATCCGGTGGCCGAAACCCGCTGTCCGGTATGATCAGGAATCGTATAGGTCGCAGTCAAGTCCACCAGACACCCGGTGGGATCACCGCATCCGGCCATGATGTCTGCAAGCGTTAGGTTGATGTCGGCCTGATCGCTCAGAGCCTCAGGATTGTCCGACAGGAACCCGTCGCCAACGCCGACATAGATCAGCTCGTTGACGAGCAAGCTACCGGACTGATTGCCACTGTAGGTGATGTCATCACCACCACCGGGGGCCCCGTCGGCACCCCAGTCGATTCCGACTCGCGTGCTGGAATAGTTGGCTGCCGAAAAGTCCCCGACTTGGTCAAAGTAGCCAGTTCCACCCGGCCCCCCAGTGTCATCGCTGTCCAATTCCCAAGTCAGATCGGAGAGGGCGAATTGCCAGTCCGAGCTGCCCACGATTCGCAACCCAAAATGGACTCGATTACCAAACTCGCCAGAGAACGGGGACTGAAGAAGGGGCGGATCCGCTTGGCCTCGCCATGAATTGAAGGTCTGCGTGTAGATTATTTCGTTTGGGGGAATGTTCCCCGACACTTGCTCGTACGCGGCCGGATTCGTTTCGCGACTGCCTCCGGTATTCATGTTGTTCAAAATCCCAGAGATCGCATTCGTCACGTAGTGATTCCAGTTGGGCGATTCGGGCCCCTTGGGGGCGAATGCCGGATAGACCTCAAACGTCATGAGGTCCGCACGGGCCTTGCCAGTCGCCGTAAACAGTGTCACGCAGGCACACAACGCCAGTCCTATTTTTTCCCAGCGAGTCATTAGCTTCCTCCTCGGATGCAGCAAACAATGTAGTGACTAGACCGAGGATTCCCTTCCTGCAGCGTCTCCATCCGACCACTCGGCTGAGTCTCAGAATAACTCGGCTTGCCATCATTGCAAGCTTGGCCGCCGAAAATCTAGCCATTTTACGCTGACACCCCAGTCATCAGATTTATCCCACCCATCCCCCCCATCGCCTTACCCCAGTCATCGCAAGAGAAAGACGGTCTATCGTTGCCTTCTGCCGAGTCGGCCTGGCCGCAAGAAAAGACGGTCTATCGATGCCTTCTGCCAAGTCGGCCTGGGTTGCAAGGGAGAGCCGGCTGGGCCCGAGTCAAAAAACAGAAGAATTCGACTAGACTCGACCCGCGGCCGTTGATACCCTCCGCCCCGCTTCTAACGTGCGAAGCGAGCTGTGTTTGCCGAAGGCGTCCAATCCAACTCTTGTTTGAACCTTGAACCGGCGATGGCCTCGCGATGCCGTGCCGCCACAGGAAACTGATGACCGCCCTGAGCCAGAACCCAACGCCGCAATCGAAGCCGTCCCGGGTCGGGTGCCTCGACCGCAACGCGATCTCCAAGCCAGTTTGCGTCTCGAGCCGTAAAACCGTCCGGCGCGTTGCACTGCTGATGCTCGTCGGCTTTGCCGGCTGCTCTCCCTACCAACTGGCGCGTCGCACGCTGTATGGAGAATTAGCCGAATACCCCAGAGTGACCGATGGGCGGATTGCGTGTCAGCAATACCAGCGATGGGCGAAACAGGAATGGGAGCGGTTGCTCGCGGAAAACCCGGACGAAACGTATTCCTCCGATTACGGAAGTGGCTTTATCCAAGGCTTCGTGGATCAGGTCTTCGCCGGTGGCTCGGTCGAGCCGCCCGCCGTGCCGCCTCACCGATACTGGCGGATCGGTTACCGAAGTGAGCGTGGCCGACGGGCCATCGAGAGCTGGTACAACGGCTTCGAGCATGGGGCTCGCATCGCCAAGGACAATGGCTATCGGGATCGCGCCGTAATCCCGTCGTCTTTATTCCTGGACCCTCCGGAACAGGTCGCTCAGTTCGAGGATCCATTGAATTCGTCCGTCCCACTGGAAGCGCCCCGTTCGGAGGCGCTGAACGCGGAGCCCTTGGACGCGGAGCCACTCGAAGCGGAATCGATTCAAGCGGAGCCGGCAGTGCCAGGTCCGCGGCCCGCGGATGAGCACCTGCCGGCCGAGCCAATGCCGTCTCCTGAGGAAATCCTGGACGACTCTCCGCAGCTCGCGCCGCCACCGGATGACCTGTTCGAGAACGACGTGGAATTACCCCTGGGACTCGGTGGACCGACCTCGATGACGCTCGATCGCCCAGCCCCGATTTCGCCCCCCGCACGGGAGGCCCCATCCCAAGCCAAGAGCCAGTTCAAGCCGGTGGACTTCCAGGAGCGAGCGGCGGCCTTGGCGGCCAAGCCGGCGGACGATCCGCCCCCCGCCCCTCCCTGGCACGGCGCCACGAGCGGGCCGAAGCCGGGTCGTAGCAAGGTCCGGCGCGCCAGTGCGACGGAGCCGGTCGAGTTCGATCCATTCGAGGGAACGCCCTTCGCGACGTCGCTGCGCGCCGCGGCGGAGGAACCGAGCTCCGACCAAGTCGCCCCGTCCACAACCGAAGAAGTGCCCACGACCTCGCCCGCCCGGCAGGAGCCGCGTCACGCCCTGGGAGTCGGCACGAGGCCGGACTCAGGTGAACCCACGCTGCTGTCGGCTCCAATCGACTCGAACCACGTCGCCGCCGCGGCGCTGAGCGGGCCGTTTCCAAGCGAGGCGACACCCCCGGTCAAGCTCCTCGAATTGCTGCCAAGCGATTCCTCAAGCCACCTGCACGTCGGCGGCGAGACGCTGCAACCGGCCGGTGGCCAGGCGTTTCCGCAAGAGGCGCGGATCGCGGCCGAGTCGACCGCTGAGCGGCCGAGACCCGCGAAGTCTCGGCAACCTGACCGGATCGGTACCGCGGGGAAGAACAACGACGCTGCGTCAGATCAGACACGTAACGATGGCTGGCAAGCAAAGCCCTCCACGCCCAACTCGGAATGGAAAAGCGTCAGGTAGCCCCTCGGTCACCGCCAACCCGGAACGGAACGGCTGGTTCCGCCCTTCGGTGCCCGGGCGTCGTATCGAAAAGCTTTGGAATTTGTCCTCATGAGATACCAAGTGCGGATCGGCCCCGTCGGTAAACTCGCGTTGGTCGCTTGTGCCGTGGTGTGGAGCGGCTGCGCCGCGATTACCAATCCGGTCGCCAACGGCGTCCCGGCTCGGCTGCTTCCCCCGGAATTACTGGCGGAGTCGGTCGAGGACCTTGAGCCCGTTCCGCTGGACTGGCTACGCGTCAAGCCACCGAAGCCTTACCGGTTGGACACAGGCGACATTGTCGGCGTTTATGTGGAGGGGGCCTTGGGGGACCGGGACCAACTGCCACCGATCAACTTCCCGCAGGTCGCCGACCTGCCCCCTTCCATCGGCTTTCCGATCCCGGTCGGGGACGATGGGAACGTGCCCTTGCCGCTGGTGAATCAGGTACATGTTGCGGGCCTGACGCTGCCGGAAGCCCAAGAGGCGATCCGGAAAGCCTATACCGAAGGCGCGGGCGAAGGAAAGAAACAATTCCTGAACCCCGAAGAGGCCCGCGTGCTGGTGACCTTGGTCCGCCCGCGCCAGGCCCGGGTGCTGATCATTCGGGAGGACTCTCCGAGCCTGAAGCCGTCCATCAACGATCCGACGTACCGCCTGTTTGGCTCGGCCCCTTCGCTGGGCAACACGACTCAGGGAACGGGCAGCATTTTGGAATTGCCGGCCGCGGAAGCGGATGTCTTGAGCGCCCTGGCCCGTTCAGGAGGCTTGCCCGGTCCCACCGCGGCCAACGAAGTGATTATTTACCGCGGGTATGACAACGTCGACGGGGTCCCCCTCCCGAGCGAATGGAAGACCTCGATTGCCACGGGCGACGCCGAGACGCAGCCCAAGACGGTACGGATCCCCTTGCGGATCAAGCCCGGCGAAGAAAAGCCCTTCGACGAGTCGGCCATCTTCCTCAAGTCGGGCGACATCGTCTTTGTTCCGCCACGCGAGACCGACGTGTACTACACCGGCGGCCTGCTGCCCGCTCGCGAAGTCCCCCTGCCGCGCGACAATGATATTCGGGTTGTGGAAGCGGTGCTGCGGGTCGGAGGCCCGGTCATCAGCGGGGGTGCCATTATCGGCACGTTCCAAAATACGGCCTCGTTCGTGACCGGCATCGAGCGGTCCAGTCCCAGCCTGCTGACCGTGATCCGCAAGACACCGAACCGAGGCCAATTGGTGATCCGCATCAGCCTCAATCGGGCCCTCCGCGACCAGCGCGAAAACATCCTGGTCAAGCCAGGCGACGTTCTGGTCCTGCAAGAAACCCCGTCCGAGGCCGTATCCCGTTACCTGGTCTCCATTTTCCGAGTGGGCGTCTTCTCGGAGGTCTTCACCCGCGGCTCGTCTGCCGGTACCGCGACGATCCAAGGCCCCTAACAGGCGGCCCGCAACCGTTTGCCGAGAAACGACGCGCGGGGGAGGGCCCCGTTGGCGTGAGCCTCGCCGAAGCGGATCAGCGCGCGGCGCGGACCCGATCGTGCGACGGCCACGCCCGTCGGCGGCGGAGCCTGCCCAGCCAGGGCCCCAGCGTCAGCAACAGCAGACCGCTCGCTGGCTCAGGCACGGATCGAACCGCGGCCGCGGGGCCCATTTCGTACGCCCCTTCCTGCAAGGCCAGCACGAGGTCCTCGGTGCCAAAGTCCAGGTCGCCGTCAAAATCGCCCTCGATCCAGGTCGAGTTGTCTTCGAAGGCGTCCTCGTACTCGCCAAATTGGAGGACCTGAACCAAGTCATCCGTATTGAATTCCAAGTCGAGATTCGCGTCGCCGAAAAACGACCCGAAAAGGTCATTGACCCACACGACGCGATCCTCGGGCCCCACCGTCCCATCGCCGCTCACGTCAAATATCAAGTCCGAGCTCGAATTGACAACCGCCAGGGTTAGCAGATCAATGTCGCCAGCATCCAGGACTCGGTCCCCATTAAAGTCTCCGGCAAGCGGGGGATTGATGAGCGACAGGTCGAAGAGATAAGCGGCTCCGGCATTCAAATTCGTATCGTCGTCACGCGGCGACCCGACGAACAGTCGCTGCTCGAAAAGCGACACGGAAATCCCAAACGCATCCCCCGCTTCCAGGTCTGAAGGGGAAACCTTGTCCAATTGGGTACCGGTGGTCGCGTCGAACAGATAGACGGATCCGGCCACCGTGCTCAGGCCGCTGGCACCAATCGCGACCAAGTTGCCGAAGATGTCGACGGTCGACCCGAAATCGCTTTGAGCCCGAATGTCATCCGGCTGGAGCTTGAAAAGCTGCTCGCCGCTGGTCAAGTCGAACAGATAGGCCGCCCCAATGTCCGACCCCCCATTAGGTGCGCCAATGACCGCGAGGTTGCCGCTGACCGCGACGTCGAATCCGAATTCGTCCCCGCCAAACCCGTCTTCCGGTTCCAGTTTGAACCTCTGATCGCCCGTCTGGACGTCGAACACGTAAGCCGCACCCGGATAGAACCCAAGCGTATCGAAGTTAGCCGGTGCGCCCACGATTGCATAATCCGAGTTCACCGCGACATCCGCCCCAAACTCCGAGCCGGCCAAAGGATCGAGGGCCAGGAGCCGATGGAGCTGGTCTCCCGTCGCAAGATCAAACAGATAGGCGGCGCCAATTCCCGTCCCGAGATTCGGTGCACCAACAATCGCCAGATTCTCGAACAGATTGATGCCAAATCCGAATTCGTCACCCCCATAACTGTCCTCTGGCTGCAGCCGCATCCGTTCGGTGCCCGTCGTGACGTCGAACACGTAGGCGGCACCCGGACGTGGCGGGCGTCCGAAGGGGTTGGCGGGATCGCCGACCAAGAGTTGATTCCCGTAGATCTTCGAATTGAATCCAAACAGGCTGTCGTTGGCTTGCCTCGACGGGACGAGCGTATACACCTTGTCGCCCGTGGTGACATCAAACAGGTAACCCAATCCCGGCTGCGCCGGGCCGGCGGGGCGCCGGCAAACCCCACGTTGCCGTAGACCGACGCGGCGAAGCCCAGCAGACCATTGCGTGCCGCGGTGTCCACCGTCAATTTGCGGGTCTCGTCGGCCGCCGCCAGGCCGCTCATGATTAGCACCATGAACATGGCGTGCTGACCGCGACGCCCATGAGTTGATCTCATCTCGGCTCCTCTGCTCTTGCGATCCGCATGCCACCGCCGTGCCCGACGGGCCCACCGTCGTGCCAGACGGGCGCCCACCGTCGTGCCAGACGGCGCCCACCGTCGTGCCAGACGGGCGCAGCCGCCCGGAATGCGAGCGGCGGTCCTGCCTGAGATGGCAGATTGCTCTTGAGCTTGTATCCTAATCGACTTCGCCGGGCTGTCCAGAATTCCCGCGACCGGGAGGCCGGTGGTTTCGGCAGGTTGGTGTCGGGTCGCAGCAGTTTCCCGTTTAAACGGCGAAGAGTCGGCGAACGCCCTCGCTTAACGACGGACGATCGCCGCCAGGAATTCCTTCGCGCAAAGCTCCGTCATCCACAGGCCGTAAGCATTGGGAATCAGGGCGTAGGGGAAGGGTTCATCCAGCGGACCGAGAAAACCGGCCGGGATCGGCACCACGTCGACGCCGACTTCCCGCGCGAGCCGCTCGGTCCGAGGCAGATGAAACGCGGAGGTCAACAAGCCGATTCGCCCCGCCCCCCGGTCGGCCAGCAGGTCGCGGATGGCGCGCAGCTCGCGCGACGTGTTGATCCCTCCCACCTTGGTGATCCGCTCGGCGGGAATTCCCAGCTCGATCCAAATTCGCTCGGTCGCGTCGGCCATGCTGACCAGTCGCCCTCGCGACCAGACTTGCAAGTCGCCCGTCGTCACGAGTTGCCCGACGCGTCCTGCGTGAAACAGTCGCGCGGCAAGCATTACTCGGTCGCCGGCAGCACCCAACCACACGTTTTGGTCCGGATCCGACATCGTCGCCCCGCCCAGGACAATGACCGTATCGAACGGCTCAACCTGACCCGGGTCGACGGGTCGATAGCGGGATTCCAGCCGTCCCGCGACACGATCTCCGACCAGGGTGGTTGAGGCGGCCCAGTAAAATAGAAGGAGCCCCCACGCCAGCCAGGCCCTGCCACGGCTCGAACCACCGGTTGCCCACATCGCGTTGACCGCCAGGCCGCACCCGATCAGTCCGCAAGGCATTGCCAGACGGGTGAGCATCTTTTCGACGAGATTCCAGTCATACCAAAACCAGGCGCCGCCGAACGCCATGGCGACGGCCGCCAAGAGCGTCGCGACGTAGGCAGATCGTCGAAGGATCGGGTACGCTGTCATCGCCCGAACTCTCCTGCTGGCAGCGTGCCGTTTCGCTGCCGGCTAATCCATGACTCACTCGGTTCGCCCATGAAGACCATTGCGCTCGAAACCTCCGCGGTACCTGGTTCGCTCGCCCTGCTTGAGGACGCCGTGGTTATTTACGAAACGTCGCTGCCTGAGCAACAGCGTACCACGCAGACCTTTGCGGTTGAACTGACGCGTGCCCTGCGGCAAGCCGGATGGCGACCGAGCGACGTGGACCTGTTCGCGGTGTGTCAGGGTCCCGGTTCGTTCACGGGTCTGCGGATCGGCGTGACCGCGGCCAAGACGTTCGCCTATGCGACGGGCTGCCACGTGATCGGGCTGAACACGCTTTGCGTGCTGGCCGGCCAGGCTGGCCCCTTCGCGCCGCGAGTTTGGGCGGCGCTGGATGCGCAGCGGCGTCAGTTGTTTGTGGCCGAATTTGAATGCGGCGCCGACCTTCCTCGCGAGCTCACCGCAACCCAAGTGGTGGACGCGGAGGCGTGGATCCTCTCAAGGCCTGCGGGCTGTCATCTGACGGGCACCGGCCTTCGCGGCTGGGAATCATCGCTGCCCTCGGACGTCACGACGGCCAGCGAGACGGATTGGAAGGTGCGCGCGGGGACGCTGGGTCAGATGGCGGCAGCACAACTGGCGGCCGGGACCTCTGACAACTGCCTGCAGCTCGTGCCGCGATACCATCGTGCGAGTGCCGCCGAGGAGAAGCGTGGCCGAGGCCCGACGCATCCCGACCCAGCCGCGTAGCCGGCCAGCGTCCCGCGAGCGGGATCACGAGGCGAGCGTCGCGAGCACGTCATGGGCCGCCCGGATCGTCTGGTCAATGTCCGCCTCGGTGTGCGCCGCGGAGACGAACAGGGCCTCGTATTGGCTGCATGGCATGTAAATCCCATGGTCTGCCAGACCCCAGAAATAGCGCCGAAGCGCTGCGTGTCACAGCGGCTGGCGGTCGTCCAGTCCCGCACCGGCTCGTCGTGGAAAAACAGCGTCATCATGCTTCCCACTCGATTGACCGTGTGTGCCAGTCCGGCGGACTGAGCGGCGGCGGCCAAGCCGGCGGCGAGCCGCGACGAGATCGTCTCCAGATACTCGTAGGGGGGCTGATCGCGGAGCAACTTGAGCGTGGCGATGCCCGCCGCCGTGGCGATGGGGTTGCCGCTGAGCGTCCCGGCCTGAAAAACCTTGCCGGCCGGCAGCACGTGCTGCATGATGTCGGCCCGTCCGCCGTAAGCCCCCAGCGGCAGACCGCCGCCGACGATCTTGCCCAGCGTCGTCAAGTCGGGACGGATTTGCTGTCGCGA
Organism: uncultured Planctomycetales bacterium; assembly: GCA_963826795.1. GTDB lineage: Bacteria > Planctomycetota > Planctomycetia > Pirellulales > Pirellulaceae > CAWGYT01. The sequence continues at coordinate 460,586 of CAWGYT010000008.1, forward strand.
TTGAGCTCCGCCATAGGCCACGCGAAAACCCGTCATGACCTCGTCGAAGATCAAGACGGTTCCCTGTCGCCGCGTCAACTCGCGTACCGCCTGCAGAAATTCGGGGGAAGGGGTCACGCACCCCATGTTCCCCACGACCGGCTCCAGGATCACCGCCGCGATTTGGCCCGCGTGGTCGTCGAACGCCCGCTCGATACCCGCCACGTCGTTGTATTCCAGCACAAGCGTGTCCTTTGTGGTGCCCGTCGTCACGCCCGGCGAGTTAGGAACCGCGAGCGTCGCCGCCGCGCTGCCCGCGGCCACCAGCAGGCTGTCGACATGGCCATGGTAGTTCCCGGCGAACTTGACGATCCGGTCCCGTCCGGTGTAGCCGCGTGCCAGTCGGATGGCGCTCATCGTCGCCTCGGTTCCTGAGTTGACGAGGCGAATTTTTTCGACGGAGGGGACCGCGTCGATCACCAGTTCGGCCAGTTCGTTCTCGGCGGCTGTTGGAGCTCCGAAACTGGTCCCGTGTTGCACCGCCTCCTGAATCGCGGCCAGGACCAGCGGATGAGCGTGGCCCAAGATCATGGGTCCCCACGAACCGATGTAGTCGAGATAGCCGTTGCCGTCGACATCGTACAGGTAAGCGCCCGCGCCGCGAGCGAACACGATCGGCTCACCGCCGACGGCTCCAAAGGCTCGGGCGGGACTGTTCACGCCGCCCGGCATCAACTCCAGTGCCCGCGTGAAAATCTCGTGGCTGTGTTTGCGATCCATGATTTCCTCATCGACAAAAAACTGGCCCGCAATGGGGCATCTCGGCCGGCTTGCCCCAACCGGACTGGGAACGGAATCTGCCAGAGCAGCCGGACGAACGCTTTCCGCGGATCAACGCCACCTCAAGATTCGGCTAACCATCGGGCCACGTCTTTCGCGGCGTAGGTCACCAGAATGGATGCGCCCGCACGGCGCATCGCCACCAACGATTCCAGCGTGGTCGCTCGCTCGTCCAACCAACCCTGGGCGGCAGCCGCCTTGATCATGCTGTACTCGCCCGACACGTTGTAGGCAGCCAGCGGCGTTCCAGGGAACGCGTGCTGGACGCGCTGAATGATATCCAGATAGGCCAGCACCGGCTTGATCATGATCAGGTCCGCCCCTTCCGCCAGGTCCAACTCGACTTCTCGCAAGGCTTGTTCGGCCGCCGCGGCCGGATCCATCTGGTAGGTGCGACGATCGCCAAACTGCGGGACGCTCTCGGCGGCGTCCCGAAACGGTCCGTAGAAGGCACTGGCGTATTTCGCGGCATAACTGAGAATCGGCAGATGCAGAAAGCCGGCCTCGTCAAGGGCCTGGCGAATCGCCCCGACCATGCCGTCAATCATGCCACTGGGTGCCACGAGATCGACTCCTGCTTGTGCGTGACTGACGACCTGCCTGGCAAGTAATTCGCGCGTCGCATCGTTGTCCACATCTCGCTCGGCACCGCGAAGCGTCAACGCGCCGCAGTGCCCATGATCGGTGTACTCGCAAAAACAGACATCGGAAATCACCAACAGCTCGGGGGCCAGGCGTTTGCACTCGCCAATCGCGCGCTGCACGATCCCCTCCGCCGCGTAGGCATCGCTGCCGAGTGCATCCTTCTTCGGAGGGATCCCGAACAGCAGCACGCCGCCCAACCCCAATTCCTGAACCTGCTCGAGCTCGCCCGCCAACTGGTCAACGCTCAACTGGGCGTGACCCGGCATGGACGGGATTGCGTGGCGCACGCCGACGCCGTGCCGAACGAACAGCGGCAGAATCATCTGGTCCGGGACCAGACGCGTGGTCTGCAAGAGCCGACGGACTCCCGGGTGATACCGCAGGCGGCGCATCCGTCGCTGGGGAAAGGTTGACGCATCGTTCATGGACTCGTTTATATCGGACGGCCCGAGCTCCTGAAAGCGGGAGGCCTCGCTCGACCAGTTTGCCGTGCGCGTCTCCAGCGCGCATACTGGGCGTTCGCGGCGTCCTGTGTGCGAGCGGCGATCCGTCGCGGCGGGCAAGGCCTGGCAACCGGGACCCGCTCCGCCAACTTGGCCCCTTCCCTGCGATCTTCCGAGTTCCTTAGTATCCCACGAGCGAATCCATGACTTGGCGAATCCCGAGCTGTTTCCTGCTGTTGACGACCGTCAGCCTCACGTTTGAGTCCCCGACTTTGCCGGCCGCGGAGCTGGCGGTTTTAACCGAACAGAATTGGGACGAATTTGCGCCGCAGGGCAAGGAAGTCGATTGCATCTATGGCGACATCGTGCTGCGCAACGAACACTGCGTTGCCGTGGTCGCACGCCCGATTGCCGGACGTAACGCGAACTTGACGGTCCGCAACGTGGGTGGCTCGGTCATCGACTTGACGCAGCGTGACGCCCAGAACGATCAGCTCAGCGCTTTTTTCCCAGGCGGCGGCGATTTTGCCTTGCGAAGCGATCCGGACGGCGGCGAGCAAGTGCTGTACGCGAACACCGCTCAAGTGACTTATCGTTGTCAGTCGACGGTGGAGCCCGGGCGGCCGCAATTGGAGGTGGCGTACGAACTGGCCGACGGCACTCCCTGGCTGGAGATCGTCACCACCTACCGGAACGTCCATGGCGAGGCGATCGTCGTCGCTCTGCAGGATGCGATTCGCGCGGATCGAAGTTTTGAGTATTCGTTCCATGCCGATCAGCAACAATTCTGGGCGTGTGACGAGTGGTGGCATCAGGCTTATGGAGTGTGGGCGATGGAGCATGCCTATTCCGCGGTTGCCGATACCTTAGAGCGAGGTCGCCCGTTGCTGGCGCTTCGTCCCGCGCCACAGGCGGCGACTGAAATCACTTTACGCGCCTGGCGCCGAGTACACCGTCCGGCGGAAGTTGGTGGTGGCGGCCAACCATGCCCAGCTCGGGGGAAGATTGCGCGAGATTGCCGGGGCCGCGCAAGAGCTCGTCACGCTCACCGTACGAGATGCGGCAGGACCGGTCGCCAACGCTTTGGTCAAATTGGCCAAGATCGGGGTCGAAGTCTCCCGCGAAACCGGTCGCACCGACCCGGCAGGGCAGCTTCAGGTCCAACTTGAACACGGCGACTATGCGTGCCAAGTCGAAGCGATCGGGCGGCCGGTTTGGTCGGACACCGTGCAGGTCGAGGGGCCCGTCAACTCGATCGTGACGCTGGAACAGCCGGGCTACGTCCGCGCCCGCATCACCGACTCACAGGGCCGACGAATCCCCTGCAAAGTTGAGTTCCGCGGACAGGCCGGAACGCCGGATCCGTTTTTCGGTCCGAACACCTACGAAGAGACAATCCAAAATCTGGTCTACTCGGCCACGGGGCAGTTCCGGCAAGAGCTGCAACCGGGCACCTACGAGGTGATTGTAAGTCACGGCCCCGAGTACGACGCGGTTTTCACGACCCTGACCGTGCAGCGTGGCGCGGACGCCGATTTGCAGGCTCAACTGACCCATTCCGTGACCACACCGGGTTGGATCAGTAGTGATTTCCACAGTCACTCCAGCCCCTCGGGTGACAACACCAGCAGCCAACGCGGCCGGGTGCTGAATTTGCTGAGCGAACATCTCGAGTTCGCTCCTTGCACCGAGCACAACCGGATCTCGACCTACGTTCCTCATTTGGAGCATTTTCAAGCCACGCAAATGATGGCGACCTGCAGCGGGATGGAGCTAACCGGACGCCCCCTGCCGGTCAATCATCAGAACGCGTTCCCGCTGGTGCACAAGCCGCGAACGCAGGACGGTGGGGGTCCAGAAACCGACGAAAATCCGGTGGTTCAAATCGAGCGACTTGCGTTCTGGGATCGGCGCGCCCAGAAAGTCGTGCAAGGCAATCACCCCAATTTGATGCAGGTCCTGGGCGATCGCGACCTGGACGGGCAGCCGGACGGCGGTTTCGAGCGGATGTTGGCGGCGATGGACGTTGTCGAAGTCCATCCGCCTCAGGATATCTTCAACTTCCCCTCCGCCCCGATTCCACCTCGCGACCGATCGAATGTGATCTACAACTGGCTGCAACTGGTCAATCAAGGCTATCGGATCCCAGGGGTTGTCAACACGGACGCGCACTACAACTTCCATGGTTCCGGGTGGCTGAGGAACTACTTGAAGAGCTCGACCGACGATCCGGCCCTGATCAGCGTCGCCGAGATGATCCACGCGGCGGAAGCGGGACACGTCATCATGACGAATGGCCCCTATTTGGAAGTTCACGCTACCGGCCAGGTGCAGGGCGAACAGCGCCAGGCATGGCCGGGCGACGACCTGGTCTCCGACCACGGTCAAGTTACGCTGCAGGTCCGCGTGCAATGTGCGAATTGGCTGGACATCAACCGCGTGCAGCTTTTCTTGAACGGTCGGCCCGACCCGCAGTATGACTTCCGTCGTGCAACCCAGCCGCACGCATTTCAGCCGGGCGTCGTCAAGTTTGAAGCCGCCATCCCGCTGCAGCTTCCGACGGACACGCATCTGGTGGTCGCGGTCGCCGGCGAAGGGCTGACACTCGGACCCGTCGTCGGACCCGATCATCAGGGCGAGATGCCGGTTGCCGTGGCCAACCCGATTTTTGTGGACGTCGACGCGAACGGATTCCAGCCAAACGGAGATACGCTGGGACTGCCGTTGCCGCTTGGCGAGTCGCCGTAACGCCTTCGGGGTTAGTGCCGCGTCGAGATTTCCGTCTCGAACGAGGCATCGGGCGACTCGTAAAGGCTGAGCCGATTGCGGCCTGCTTTTTTGGAGTGGTAGAGGGCCTGATCGGCTTTCCTCAGCAGTGAGTCCTCGCTGTCGTCCGTGTCGGACAGGGCCATCCCCATGCTGAGCGTCACGGCAATCCGCGCGTCGTTGACGCCGACGTCGAAATTGGATTGCGCGATCTTATCCCGAATTCGTGACGCCACCGCGACGCCGATGTCCGCATCGACACCGTTCAGCAGCACCGCGAACTCGTCACCCCCATAGCGCGCGATGTGGTCGCCGGGCCGAATCGCGGACTTGAGCGTTTGGCCAATTCGATGCACGACCTGATCGCCCGAGTGATGGCCGTGCGTATCGTTGATCCATTTGAAATGATCCACATCAATTAACAACAGCGCGAATGCCTCGCCATGGCGTTTCAACTTCGAAAGCATGAACTTGAGCGCCTCGTCGAGTGACTTGCGGTTACCCACGCCGGAGAGCGAATCCATGCGGGCCTCGACACGCGTGCGATCCAACTCCTGAGCCTGCTCTTCGAGTCGATAGCGTGTGCAGACCAGATCGTGTTCCAGGCGCCGGTTCGATTCCACCGCCTGCGAGATCTGCTGCAAGAGCGTCTGCTTGACGACCTCATATTCGCCGTAGGTCGAAAGATCACCGACCGTGCGTCCCACTGATTCCAATTCGGTGTTGTGCGTATCGACCTCGGTCGTCAATTCCTCCGCGCTCGTCACGACGTTCTGAAGTGCCTCGAGTGTTTTCCGTCGCTCTTCACGAATCTGTTCGCCGTGGCGACGCAGCGCGAAGCCGTAGCCCACGTAGGCACCAATCGCGATGCTTACGAGGATGCAAGGCAAGAGCCAGATCAGAATGTAGATCGACGCACTCATAACACCTTGACCTTCGTCGGCTCGCTAATGCGAACTCCGAAAGGGCGCGAGAGACAAACAGCCTTCGGTCGGCAGCGACCGGCGCAGAATCACGGTTCGGTACTTGGTAAATATAGGCCAGCTCCGTCTCGAAACGTCGCCCGGTCCGGAAATTCGCCGCGCTGCGTCAAGCGGCCTCGCAGCGTCAGGGGGACCCGCACCCGCGGCGGTTTCCCCTCAAAAAAAAGAAGCGGCGATGAGATCGCCGCAGGCGCCTGGCCGTCTAGAAACGTCGTGTCTTACGCGACGGGCGAAGCGTGCAGCACCCGAGCCGGAAGGTCGGGCACATGCCGCTGCGTGGACGCAGAAACCCGCTCAGCTTCCGTTGGTTCGTCGCACCGTCGCGGTGGCGAGCACCGCCCCGGTCGCCCCCGAGCCCAAGTCGGTCTCGATCTGAATTTCACGCGAAATCTCGCCGTCATCTTGACCGGCCGTAAACTTGACCGGGATCAAATGCAGCGCCTTGGCCTCGTCGCTGGGCTGAAATTCAAAACAACCGTCTGGGCAGACCACCCGTGTGATTCGAAACGGCTTCTTGCTTTGGACGACGATCTTGCGGGAGACCGATTGCCCCGGTTCGATCACTCCCAGGGCGAGCGAAGCCGGACTGACCGTCAACGGCGAGAGCACGTTCCCCTCCACCCGCAGCGGAATCTGCCGCTGCTGCTGATCGTTCGTGATCAGAATCATTTGGTCATTGAAGTAGCCGGGAGGCGCGTCGGGCTTGAGCTGGACCCGCAGCTCGTAGCCGACTCGACCACTCAATCGCTGCTTCTCAATCGGCTCAACAACCAAATTCTGGTTCGCGCTGCGAACGTCGACGATTTTCCAATCGCTGCGACCCGCATAGCTGACACTAACGGTCTGTGTCGCGCTCTCGCCCGAGTCGACCGATTCGAAATTGATCGTACCCGGGTCGAAGACGACGTCACCTCGAATAAAGCCCGTAATCATCAACTGGACTTCAGCGTAGTAGGGCTTGTCGATCGTGACGGTGATCGTGGCTTTCCGCTGGCCCAGGAAGGATCGCGTGTTAAACTCGACCAGAATCCCGCCCTTCTCCCACGTCTCAAGCGTCGGCTTGAGAATCTTCGGAGTCGCACAGCCGCAACTGGCGCGGACGCCTGCGATGTGAATCGTCTCCTTATAAATGTTCTGCATCTCGAACACGTATTCCGACTTGGCCGCCCGAGCGACCGTGCCGAATTCATGACTGCTTTCCTGAAACATCTTTGCCGCCCAATCCTGAGCGACGACCACCTGCGACAGGACGCCGAGGATCACCGGAGCAACCACGAAGTTGCGAAACACTGCACTCCCCCTTTCTGACTCGGCGGAGCCTCCCCCGCCGGTGCGACGAACTTTGAGCGTGACAAGATCCAACGTGGCCCGAACCGCTGTCAGCGGCACGAGTTAGGCCAAGACTTTCGAAGCCTACATCACCACTTGCCGAAACTTGCCAAAAAATGTGGGCGCACTCGTTCAGCTCGCTTAGTCCGATTATTCGGCTCGATCCCAAGTCCGAGAAGAGCTTTTTTCGGAGAGGTCACCGCAGACTCCGCAAGATCGGCTGCCCACGGGCAACTTAACGTCGCGCCGCAAATTGCCTATTCAACTTTGTCGCATTGTCGCCGGCCCTCGTCGCGATGCCAAGACGCCCCGGGGATCGCAGCTCGTCCATTTACAAGCGGCCCCCGATTTCGCTACAATGTGGGATTCGCTCTGAATCCCTCCCGCGGCGGGGGCAGTCGCTGAAGCCTTCACGCTCGTAGAATCAGCCGAATCGATGTTCGAATCCCTCCAGGATGGCCTGAAATCCGCCTTCCGATCGCTTCGCGGCAAAGGCAAGCTGACCGAGGCGAACATGCGCGACGGCTTAGCGCTTGTTGAGCAATCGCTGTTGGATGCCGACGTCAGCTTTGACGCAGTGCGCACTTTCATGGGAGAGGTGACGCAGGCGGCGCTCGGTCAACAGGTGCTCAATTCGCTGGACCCCACCAAGCAGTTGGTGGGAATCGTTCACGACGAGCTGGTCAAGATCATGGGGCCCGTCGACACGTCGCTCCACCTGCGCAAGGACGGCACGTCGGTCCTGATGCTTTGCGGGCTGCAGGGTTCGGGCAAGACAACGAGCTGCGGCAAGCTTGCCCGTTTGATCCGGCAGAACGGGGCAACCGTGATGCTGGTCGCGGCGGACCTGCAGCGTCCGGCGGCGATCGATCAATTGCATGTGATCGGCGACCAGCTGGGCATCCCCGTGCACTCCGAGCGGGGTCAAACCGATCCGGTGCGAGTTTGCCGTGAAGCGGTGGCCAAGGCCAAGCGTGAAGGGATCCAGGTTGTGATCCTGGACACGGCCGGGCGTTTGGCAATTGACCAGGAGCTGATGGCGGAATTGACGCGGGTGGACCGCGACGTCCAGCCAGACCAGGCCTATTTGGTCGTGGACGGCATGACGGGCCAGGACGCCGTCCACAGCGCCGCCGCCTTCAACGACGCGTTGGAACTCGACGGCGTCATCATGACGAAGCTCGACGGCGACGCGCGGGGAGGGGCCTTGCTGTCGGTCAAGCACGTGACGGGGGTGCCGATCAAATTCATCGGCACCGGTGAACATCTCGACTCCCTGGAACCGTTTCGCCCCGAAGGAATGGCCGGACGGATCCTGGGAATGGGCGACATGGTCGAAATGGTCCGCACGGCCCAGCAGGAATTCGACCAGGATCAGATGGCGGCCGCGGAGGAGAAACTGCGGCGCGGCGAGTTCACGCTGGAAGATTTTCGGACTCAGCTGCAACAACTGGCTCGGCCGGGCTTGATGCAGAAACTGCTGGGCTTAATGCCGGGCATGGGCGAACTGCGGGCGATGCTCGACCAAGCCAATGCCGAGACGGATATGAAGCGGCTGTTCGGAATCATTGACGCGATGACGCCGGCCGAACGACGCAATCCGCAGGTCATTGATGCCAGCCGACGACGGCGTATCGCGACCGGATCAGGGACCGAGTACCAGGAAGTCAATGATTTGCTCAAACAGTTCGATGGCATGGCCTCGATGATGAAATCCATGGCCGGCAAAGGCGCCGGGGATCGCATGCGGATGGTGCGTGAGCTCCAGCAGGGCGGGCTGCTCGACCCGGGGTCTCGCCTGTCGCGCCAGAAGCAGGGAACCGGCAAGCGCCTGTCCAACGAAGAGAAGGCCAAACTACGCAAACAGCGCGAAAAGGAACTGCGCCGACGACGACGGCGCGGGAGCTGAACTTAGGAAAAGCACCATTTCTGTCCCCAATCCACCGTTTGTTCAGGAGGTTACCAAGTGGCTGTACGAATTCGACTCAAGCGAATGGGCCGCACGCATCGGCCGTTCTATCGCGTCTGCGCGATGGACGCACGCTCGCCCCGCGACGGGCGCGTGATCGAAGAGCTGGGATACTATGATCCGATGGTCCAAGAGACCGACGCCCGCGCCGTCCTGAACGGAGAACGCGTCGACTACTGGCTGGGCGTGGGAGCGCAGCCCAGTGACAAGGTCAAGGTCTTGATTCGCAAGTACGGCACGGGCGGGACGCATCTCGAGTCTCAGCGCGAGGCGCTCAGCCGCCTCAAGACACGACCGGCGCCACCCCAGCCCGCTCCGGTCGTCCTGCCGAAGAAAGAAGCGCCCGCCGCCCCGCCCGCGGCTGAAGAGCCGGTTGCGGCGGGAGCCGAAGCGGAAGGTGGCGACGCGGCCAGTGCCCCGGCCAACGAAGAATAGCGTTCGATGCGGTTCGACATCGTGACCCTGTTCCCCGACCTGTTTGCCGGCTATCTAAGTCAAAGCCTGCTGAACAAGGCCCTGGAACGAGGCCTCGTCGCGATCAACTTGTTCAATCTGCGTGACTGGTCCAAAGACAAACACCAAACGGTCGATGATCGCCCCTACGGCGGCGGTCCAGGAATGGTGCTCAAGGTCGACACGGTGGTGAGTTGTGTCGAAAGCGTCCAGTCCGACGACGAACAACCCGGTAACGTGATCCTGTTCACGCCCCAAGGGCGTCGACTCAACCAACAACTTGTGGAGGAATTGGCTCAGCGCAACCGACACGTCCTGCTGTGCGGGCGATACGAGGGCTTCGATCAGCGCGTCGTGGACCTCCTGGGCCCCGACGAAATTTCGCTCGGGGACTTTGTGCTCAACGGCGGCGAGGTGGCGGCCATGGCCTTGATCGACGCCGTGATTCGCCTCGTCCCGGGAGTGCTTGGCGACGAGCGGAGTCACCAGGACGATTCGTTTTCCAGCGGTAACCGACTACTCGAATGCCCTCAGTACACCCGGCCCCGCGAGTTCCGTGGGTACCAAGTGCCCGACGTCCTATTGAGCGGAGACCACGAACGAATCGCCCGATGGCGAGCCGAACAAAGCCTGCAGCGGACGGCCCATCGCCGGGCGGACCTGCTCCCAAACCATCCCGTTCCGCCCGCCCGCGAAACTCAAACCATGTCCGCAACCGAGTCGACCGAATCCGAAATCAAGCCTCTAGGAGACAACGACAAGCCCGTTTCCTGAGCACGCGACCGCACGGTGCCAACCGTGCGCCACATGAACCGCCACCGCATTTGCCTCTCCACCACACAAAGGAATCGTATCGCCATGAATCGCAATGAACTGCTCCATCTGGCCAGCCACACGTGCCTGAAACCAAGCCCTCCGGAATTCGAAATCGGAGATACCGTCGACGTTCATACGAAGATCCTCGAGGGCGAAAAAGAGCGGATCCAGGTCTTCACGGGAACCGTCATCGCGCGAGCGGGATCCGGGATCAGCGAGACGTTCACCGTGCGACGCATCGTGGCCGGCGAAGGCGTCGAGCGGAAATTCCCGCTGCACTCCCCGCGGGTCGACAAGGTCGAGGTCAAGCGATCGAGCGTGGTGCGACGCGCCAAGCTGTACTTTCTGCGTGACCGCGTCGGCAAGGCCGTACGCCTGAAAGAACGCCGTCGTTCGTAACGAACCACGATTCTGGGTTGAGAAAGGCACAACGGCCGGGAGGGCGAGGCTCCTGCCGAGCCGAACTTGTGTGGTGCGCCGTCCTGCGACTTTCCGACAAGAGCTTCGTCCTCGCGAGACGATCCCTCTTCTTGACTTCGGCAGTCCACTCGCAAGCCAATCCGACGTGAACACCGAATTGGCGGAACCACTGATTTAGCTGAACCGCCGAATTAGCTGAACCACTGCCGAGTGCCCGTCGCCTCGAACGCGTCGCGCACATGCTGGATCTCGGGGCGCCGACGGTCGCTCGGCCAAGTGATCGCGACGACGTCGAATCGAGCCGAACAGTGCAACAGGTCGTTGCGACGGAGATAGGCCAGTGCCAGCCGGGTAAGTCGTTGCTGCTTCTGAGCCGTCACGGCCTCGAGAGGGTGCCCCGCCTGGTGCGATCGGCGGGTCTTGACCTCCACGAAGACGACCGTCCGGCCCTCCACGGCGATCAGATCGATTTCTCCCCACGCCATCCGCTGCTGCCTCGCAATCAGGATCATCCCCTGCTTGCGGAGGTATCGGGCCGCCAGTCGCTCGCCTCGATCTCCGAAGGCGTCTTTCCCCGGCCAGATTCGCCCCGGCCAGATTCGCCCCGGCCAAATTCGCCCCGGCCAGATTCGCCCGACCCAGTGCCGCCATCGTGCGAGCCGCCGAGCAACACGCTCCCATCCGGCCAATCGCCGTGCGATCGCCCCTCTCATCTCGACCTTCCTTCGAGCGACCTGCCGGATCGGCCAAGTTCCGCAAGGCGACGCCTTGAAAAACCACGTTCCCCAAGACTCAGTCCAGCGGAGGAACGGGGCGCCCGTCGTTGATCGAACCGAGGCTTTGATAGACAAGCGGATCGACCTCGTACGACAACCAGATGACGTGGCCGTCGAGAAAGACGAAACAACAATCCGTCCCCTTGACGCTGCCAAACTTCAAGATCGAGGTGTCGCTATTGCCGGTCGGGAAACCCAACCCCGCTCCGCTGATCGTGTCCGGATTGGTGAAGCGCACCGTCGTCGGCAGCGACTCGCCCGCCAGACCCGCGAGATCATTCCAGAGCATGCCCGAGGTCGGGACCGGAGGTCCAATCCAGCGGTCGCCGACGCACAGCGTGTTCCCCAAGCCGTCCTTGACCGCCGCCGGAGGTACGGCCAGCTCGTAATGGAACGGACCCGAAAAGCGTGGATTGAATTTCGTCTGATAAGGACTCTCGAGCGTCAAACCCGCCGGACTGTTCGGCAGAGGAATCGCCTGCCCCTGATTGTCGACGATCGTGCCACCGTTCGCGGAATAGTCCAGCGACGCGCCGAACGAGGCGGATCCGGAGTAGTCCTTCGGCCCCGAGATGAAGGGGCGGTCCCGCTGAGCGTCACGGCGGCGGGGATTCGCGTACGTCGGAATCGGCGTCGCCATCGCAATCAAGTTGTTCGGATGGGAACACTCGACCTTCGGGTCGAACCGGTCGTAGATGTTCTGCTGCTCCAGATGGGGCAGAATTTCGAAGGCCCACGACGTGCTGCGGGGCAAGTTCTGAGTACTTCGCTTCACACCCGTGGGAAATTTGGCCAGCGGAGGATACGTCTGCTTCGACTCTTCGTAGGCCTGCACCGCCAAGCCAATCTGCTTGAGGTTGTTGGCGTTCTCGGTTCTTCGAGCCGAATCGCGAACCCCATTGACGGCCGGCAGCAGAATGCTCACGAGCACGCCAATGATCGCAATCACGACCAGCAACTCAACAATCGTAAACGCGGCTCGGCCGCGCGGTCGCGAACCTGCCGAGGTGAAATCCGACATCTGTACCTCCTCACTGCTTCCCGTTCGGTCCCGCTGCCCCGCGATGCCCGCTGCCCCACGATGCCCGCCGGAGATCCAGCAAGAACGAGCTGCCGGTCGACGCCGCTGACGAAAAGTCGTGTGCCGAAAAGTCTGTTTTCGAAAGGCCAGTTGCGGCAGCCGCTAATCGGTGGAGAAATCCCCAGCGACGAACGTCTCCAGTGATCCAGTCTCCAGTGATCCAGTCTCCTGCCCCGACCTGAGCCACCGATGCCGCCAGCCGGCGCCCGCGCTGCCGCCGTATGCGAGCCCGTGTTCCCATGATGACAAATGGGACGGCGCAAGTCCACTACTTATTGAGAGTTCGGTCCCTGGTTTTGACCAGATTGACCCGGCCGGTACGTCGGCCAGAGCGAGTCGACGACTGCATCAACTCGGGCTCCGGACCCCGTCTTCGACCAGCTTCATCCAGACGGCCTGGAGGCGCGGCACGTTGGACTGACAGGAGCATAAACAGAACGTTCGCTCCCCGGTCGTCCGTTCGCGATGGTGGCAGAGCGGGCACTCCCAGACGCGTCGAAGCTCGTACTTCAGGCGTTCGTAGGGCCCCTTCATAATTTCCCAATTCCCATTCCCGCCAGACGGATCGCTCACTCGAAACACGCATCGCGTGAGCGGCGTCGTTCAACGCGGGTCGTTCAACGAGGTCGCCGCTTTCGCCGCTGCCGGCAGCGCCGGCCACTTACCAGTCCCAGGGCGCCCAGCGCGATCCCTGGCCAGGCACTGGGCTCGGGCACCGCCGCGACCTTTTCGCGACCCGCGAAACTGACTTCGGCCAAGCCGACCCAATCCGGGCTGCCCAGGTTACTGAGGATTCGCAGCTCAATGTAACGCACACAGTCCGGAATCGGCAAGAAAACGCACTCGCCGAACGCGTTAAAACGCTCGACGGGCTGCAACCCAACTCCCTTGAGCGACGCGGAATTGCCGCTCAGCTGGCCAACTTCACGCCCCGAACCGTCCCGCATCACGAGCTCGAATTCCGAGATACCCCAGTCCTCCATCCCGTCGCCTCGTAGTTGCCAGACCCACATCTCGCTGACAAGGAACTCCTTGCCGAGATCAAACTCCAATGAGATCGGAAAGCCGGATTCCTCAAGCGGCATTTGCCAGATCGTGGCCGGATCCGAGCCGTGCTGAGCCAGGATCGGATTGCGATGAGTCAGGCCCGTTCCGTCATACAGACTGGAATTCGCCGCGCGTTGAACGCCGCTGGCGCGGACCGTGGCCGCGATCGGCTGGACCATCTGATAGGGGCCGAAAACCGGCGGGAGAATCGTCGCCGACGACGCGAGCGCCGGAGCGACCGCAACCGTCAGAGCGGCCCATGAACCGAGAAGCCTTCCGTGAGACGTCGCGCGCATTCAGCGCCTCCCTGCCAAAATACCCGTCGGTAATCCTTCCGTCGCGATCTCGAGCGAGTCCTTAGCAAACCAGCTTTGAGACGTCGCGACAAGAGCGGTTTTTGAACCCTCCGCTCGAAGCGGATCGTGCCGCTTTATAAGTTCTTTTTTGTCAAGGCGTTGAGCATTCCTCCATGCGCGCCCGGGTGAGGTCGCCCGGGTCCCGCGGGCGGGTGAGGATTGAACGTCTGGCTGGGGGCGGAGCCCCCCTCATCCGGCCTTCGGCCACCTTCTCCCGCGTTGGGGAGAAGGGACATCGGGCGGCCACCTTCTCCCGCGTTGGGGAGAAGGGACAGGGTTGTGTCACCTCTCCCGTTCCGGGAGAGGTCGCCGCGCAGCGGCGGGTGAGGGCTCGCGCGGCGGGTTAAGGCGGAGCGCCTGGCAGGGCGGGCGGCCCCCCTCATCCGGCCTTCGGCCACCTTCTCCCGCGTTGGGGAGAAGGGACATCGGGCGGCCACCTTCTCCCGCGTTGGGGAGAAGGGACATCGGGCGGCCACCTTCTCCCGCGTTGGGGAGAAGGGACATCGGGCGGCCACCTTCTCCCGCGTTGGGAAGGGACATGGCGCAGAAACGTGGGGCAGTCACCTCTCCCGAGCCCGGGAGAGGTCGGCCTGGTCCCGCAGGCGGGACCAGGCCGGGTGAGGGAGGGCCCCCCTTGTTGTCGCGGCAAATCGCGTCATGCCCGGCAGCCAACCGCTTCTTTCCTGCGCCGAACTGCTAGTTTCAACACAGGGCGTCGACGGTGTTTCCCAAGAGGACCGCCACTTTCGATTCGGCGTGTCACGATTCGGAGCAGGTCAGCCCCCTTGTGTGCAACGCTCGAGTTGCCCGCGGGACGACGTTTCTTGTTGTTTGTCACGTGTTCATCGCCAGGAATTCATTTTATGAATCGCGCGAACTTCATTTACCGAGCGGCATTCATCGCGGTTGGAATGGTATCGTCGCTGCGCGCCGAGCCGATTCATTTGATTGCGATCGGTCGGTTCGATACGGGAACCATCGGAGGCGGTGCGGCCGAGATCGTGACCTACCATCATCCCAGCCAACGCCTGTTTTCCGTCAATACGGTCGACCGCTCGATCGACATCATTTCGATCGCGGATCCTACGCATCCCACGCGGGTCGGACGCGTTCCGCTGGCTGGTTATGGTAGCCTGCCGACGTCGGTCGTCGCGCGGGACGACGTGTTGGCCGCCGCGGTGCTTGGAAGCAATCCGGCGGGCGCCGGGCAGGCGGTTTTTTTCACGCCGGACGGCCGGCTGCTGGGCGCCGTCCGCGTGGGCGACCATCCGGACATGCTCAGCTTTTCCCCCAACGGCCGCTACCTGGTGGTCGCCAATGAAGGCGAGCCTTCAGCCGACGGACAGCAGGATGGACAGGGCAGCGTTTCCGTCATCTCGTTACCAAGCTCCGTCGGGTCCAGCGAGGCAGTTGCCGAGATCGAAGTTCGAGACGCCGACTTCCGGGCGTGGAACGACCGGGAACTGCCGAAGGGCGTCCACCGGGTCCAGCGGGACATTCCGCTGAGCCAGGATCTGGAGCCCGAGGGAATCGCCATCTCGGACGATTCGCGAACCGCCTTCGTCTCACTCCAGGAGAACAATGCCGTCGCCGTCGTCGACCTCGGCACGGCCCAAGTCACGCGTTTGCTGGGGCTGGGGCTGAAAGACCATAACCAAACGGGAAACGAGCTGGATCTGAGTGGAGCGGGCCGACTAGATCAGATCCGTGCCTGCCCCGTACACGGGATCTTCCAACCCGATAACGTGGCTTGGTTTCGGGCCGGCAGTGAGGCGTTCCTCGCGCTGGCCAACGAAGGCGACGCACGGGGCAATGAGGCCTTTTCGGAAGAAGTGAAGCTAAGCGATGCAACGCTTGACGCCGAACATTTTCCTCAGGCGGCCGAGCTGCAGGACCCCGCGCGATACGGCGAGTTGATTGTCAGTCGGACGGGGGACCTTGATGGCGACGGCGATCTCGACGAACTGCTCACGTTCGGCGGCCGGTCCCTCTCGATTCTTACTGCCGAGGGCGCTCCTGTGTACGAGAGCGGAAACCTGATCGAGAAGTCAGTCGGTGCCCGAACGCTCCGACAGCGGCAGGCCAATCCCGACGCTCCGGCGACGCCACCTCAGAAGAAGGGCCCAGAACCCGAAGGCCTGGCTATCGGTCGCCTCGGCAAACGCACCTACGTTTTCGTGGGATTGGAGCGAGACGGCGGCATCATGACCTGGGACGTGACGCAACCGAAGGCGGCCGAGCTGGTCGATTATATGCATCCATCCGAGCAACGAGACGCGCCACCGGGCACGGCGTCGGATGTGGCTCCCGAGGGACTCTATTTCATTTCGGCCGAGCAAAGCCCGAGCCAGGAGCCATTGCTGGCCGTGGCCAACGAGGTCAGCGGCTCGGTCACACTCTACGCGATCCGGCCCGGAAAGCGACCCGGGTCCCCATGACCCCTTGCCCCGTCTAAAACTCGGCGTTGAACTGTTCGAACTCGTCGTAGTGCTGCGGGGCCGGATTCGCAAATCGCGTAAACTCCTTGCGCCAGACAAGCTCGACCTCGCCGATCGGACCGTTTCGCTGCTTGGCAATAATGATCTCCGCCTGACCGGCGACCTGGTCGCGCTCATCGGGGGCACGGTAATATTCTTCGCGGTGCACGAACATCACGACATCCGCGTCCTGCTCGATCGCCCCAGATTCCCGCAGGTGACTCAGACGAGGCCGATTTTCTTTGGCCACCTCGGCCTGGCGATTGAGCTGAGCCAGACAGAGGACGGGGACTTCGACCTCCCTTGCCAAACCTTTCAAGCGGCGTGCCATTTTGGCCACCTGTTCCTGGCGGGGATCCGAGGGATTGTCCGGCTCGATCAGCTGCAAGTAATCGATGACCACCAATCCGAGCCCCTTTTCACGCCGCTTGATCCGGCGTGCGGCCGCCGCAATTTCACTGACCGTTCGGCTCGGCGAGTCATCGACATACAGCGCACAGTCGCTCATCACGGCCGCCGTCTCGACGAGCCGCTTGCGATCGTCCTTCGAAATGGTTCCGTTGCGAAGTCGAGATCCGTTGACTTCGGCCACGGAACAGAGCATCCGGTCGGCCAACTCGATCGACGACATCTCCAAGCTGATAAACAAGACGGGCATTTTCTGCTGCAGGGCCACATGTTCCGCGATGTTCATCGCCAGCGCCGTCTTGCCCATGCTGGGCCGAGCCGCCAGGACCAGCAACTCGGAATTATGGAGACCACCGGTCAGATTATCGAGTTCGCGAAACCCCGTCTCGACGCCGCCGGCCAGATGCTCGCCCTTCATCCGCGCGTCGATTCGATCCATGGCGACGTGCAGAATTTCACGAATTTCGTTCAGCGATGAACTCTCGCCTCGTTCAAGAATCGAGAAGATGCGCTGCTCAGCCCGCGACAACAACGCGGGGGCATTCGCATCCGGCGCGTAGGCCTCCTGCAGAATCTCGGTGCACGCATTGATCAGCGACCGGCACGTGGCGTGATGCCGAACGACCTCGGCATAGTAGGTCGCATGCGCGGCCGTGGCCACCGAGTTGCCGACCTGCGCCAGAAACGACGCCCCCCCCATCGAATCGAACGCGTCCTGCCGTTTGAGTTCATCGACAAGCAGCGTCACGTCGATCCGTTTCCCCGCATCATGCATCGCCGAGATCTGCTGAAACAGCTTGCGATGCGCTTCGTCGTAAAAGTCATCCGGACGGAGGATCATGACGATCTCGTCGCAGACATCCGGCCGCAACAGAATGCTGCCCAGCACCGCCATCTCCGCCTGCAAATTGCACGGAGGTTGCCGGTCCAGAATTCGCTCAAATCCCAACGACCCCGGGCCCACTCGATCCATCCGACGCGTCTTTGTCATGCTGCAATCCTTTTACCGACGTGGGTCGCTGACACCAAGTGCCAACGAGGCGGTCGTGGGCGGTTCCGTTGGCCGGACCGCGACGCGCATAAACCTAGCGCTGTGTCCCAGCGAAGACGTGGGGTCGCGAAAAGGGGTCAGCTCCAGTGCGGGGCAGCGGGAGCCGACCGAAATCCCGTCCGGCCGCTCAGGAGTCGTCGCCCACGGCGGGCACGACCCAGACCTTCAGCTCGGCGCGAACCGACGCATGGAGCTGGACTTTGACGGTATAAAGACCCAGCTCTTTCAGTGGACCGTCCAATTTGATTTGATCGGGTGACAGGACCAGATCCTGAGCCTTCAGAGCCTTGACAATCTCGACCGCTCCGACGCTGCCATAGAGGTGTCCTTCGTCGTTGGCGTTCGCCTCGATCGTCACACTCTGTCGCGAAATCGAATCGGCCGTCGACTGGATCCCGGCCAGACGCGCCTTCTCGATCGATTCCAGCTTGGCCCGATGCTTCTCCACCATGCGCTTGTGGTGGTCCGTGGCAACGGTCGCCAGACCTTGGGGAATCAGATAATTATTGGCGTAGCCCGGGCGGACTTCGACGACATCCCCTTGTTGCCCCAGGTCGGCGACCGTCTGGATCAGCAACAACTCGATGCCGCGATTGACGCCCTTGGGCAACCGCTTCTGCTGGAGACCTGACTTTCGGAGTTTGGCTTTTGACTGAGGCATGAGGGGTTTACTTTCCTTGAGTTTCAAACCGTTGGGATTTATCGATCCGAGCACCCGGCAAGCGGTCGCGGGTGATCGAGCCCGGCCGTCGGAGCAGGCCCGGGCCTGCTTCGCTAAAATGGTATATCGTCGTCGACCTCCGAATGATCCGCACCGCCACCGGCGCCGCCACCGCCACCGCGCGAGTCCCGGGCGCCGGCCGCCTCGCCTTCGGTTCGGCCGCCGCCGCTTCCGCCTCCACCGCCACGCGTCCCGAGCATCTGCATCCGCTCGCCAACGACCCGCAATTTCGAGCGTTTTTGGCCGTCTTGCTCCCAGGAGTCCAACTTCAGCCGTCCTTCAATCAGAACCGGCGAGCCCTTGCTCAGGTATTCACTCGCGATCTCGGCGGTCCTTCCCCAGAGCGTCACATCGACGAACGTGGTCTCGTCAACCCACTCGCCGGATTGCGACTTCCGACGATCGTTCACGGCCATCCCCAGATCGGTGACCGCCATGCCATTGGGGGTATAGCGGAGTTCGATGTCGCGGGTCACATTCCCGACCAGGATCACGCGGTTATAACTCGCCATGGCTGCCTCCGTTGTTGGTCAACTCACGCGACATCGGCACACATCGGTCAATTCTGAGCGGTCAATTCTGAGCGGGCGACACGGCACCGGCGCCGCGTTTCGCAGGCGGTGAATCAATCTTCCTTTGCGTCGCTCTTCGCCTCAACGCCACCCTCACCACCCGCCTCAGCCCCAACGGCGACGGGCCGACGGGATTCGCTGCTGGAGGTCGCATGAGCAACCAGGGCCTCCACAAGTCGCTCGTCGACCTTCAGGACCAAGCTGCGCAGGATGTTCTCGTTCAACTGGCATGCCCGGTTCAATTCCGGCTGCTTGGTGCTATCCAGCTTGAAATAGGTCAGCCAGTAGGTTCCTTTGCGGTGCCCATCGATCGGATACGCCAATCGCTGCTCGTTCCAAAGCCGGCTGACGAGCATCTCACCGCCGCACTTTTCCACGATTTGGCTGATCCCGCTCGAGACCGCGTTGGCGTCTCGGGCGTACCGATTCGAATCCAGGATGAACATCCCTTCGTAAACGTTGGTGGCCAAGTCGAATTCTCCTCGTGACTCAAGTTTTTTCCGCTAGGTTAAGCTCGTATTGTACTGATTCATGCAATAGGGGACATCGTGGGTGACCCAGTCATCAATCCCTTGGGCCGCCCGTTCAATCGCCGAGTCAATCACCGCCCGCTCGGTAGCCGAAAAGCGGCTAAGCACGAAATCGGCCGCGTCCCACCCGGCTGGCGTCGAACCGATGCCGACCCTCAGCCGCGCGAAATCGTCGCTGCCAAGATGCTGAATGATGTCGGCCAATCCTTTCTGCCCGCCCGCCGAACCACCCGGCCGGAACCGGAGTCGCCCCAGGGGCAAATTCAGGTCATCGCAAACGACCAGCACGTCCGATCGCTGCAATTTATAAAAGTCGATCGCAGCCCGCGCGCTTTGGCCGCTGCGATTCATGAACGTCTGCGGGCACAACAGGACGACCCGCCCGTTCGGCCCGGGATAGTCGACGAGTTCGCCCTGAAACCGATTCACCGCAGGTCCGGCCGCATGGTATCGCGCCAAAACCGACAGCACATCGAAGCCCACATTGTGCCGCGTGCCTTGGTACTTTCGACCTGGATTCCCCAGGCCCACCACCAACTTCATTGGCCCATCCCCGTCCGCCCACGCGACCCGGCTTCGAGGTTCCGAACCGGCCGCGCCCGGTTCCGATTCATGCCTCAGCGAGCCACGTACCCAGCGGAACCACCACGCCATCCAACTCATGGCCGTGCCCCGCTGGCCGCTTGCCGTGCCCCGCTCTCGAATCGCCGGCGGGACTCACCTGCCGGCGGAACTCACCCGAATGACAGAACGACAGAATTCAGAGCCCGGCGGCAGACTACTCCTCGCCTTCCTCCTGCGCCGCCTTGCGTCCAATCACCTCCGGCTCGGCCTCGCTTCCCGAGACGGCTTCCAACTCCTCCTCTGCCGCGGCTTCCACGCACTGGACCACCACATCGGTCGGCTCGCCCAAAGCCTGGGCGCCGGAAGGCAGCGGCAGGTCGGCAAGCGTGATCGACTGGTCCAATTCCAAGGCGTTGATATTCAGCTGCAGCTTTTCCGGAATCGAACTAACCGGGCAGGAGATCTCGACCTCATGCAGCAGCAGCTGAACCACACCGCCGTGGTGCGTCCCCGGGGCGTCTCCCCGCAATTCAATCGGGACCATCATCTGGATCAATTCGCCAGCCGAGACCCGCGACAGATCCAAATGGAGCACGCCGCTGCCCAGTGCATCCCACTGCACGTCCCGTACGAAGGCACTGCCCGTCGCCGCTCCCTGCAACTCGACGACACGGCCGCCGTGCCGCAACATCGCCGCGATCTCTTCCGAGGGAATTGCGAGATTCACGGTCGCCTCGCCGTGCCCATAGAGGACCACCGGCGTCAGCCCGTTGGAGCGCAGCTTACGAGCGCTGCGTGAGCCGCATGATTCGCGCGCCTGAACGTGAACGATATCGGTATTGGTCATCGGAGCCGGATTCCTTCTCACTCAATTTCCACGGATCGTGAACGTTAACCTGCTTCTGCACCCAGACTGGTCTGAATCGGGCAACGGGAATCCGGAATTGTCTCAGATCAAGCCCAAAATACAACCCCGCTTGCGACCACCCGCTTGCGACCACGGCCCGCTCGCTTGCGACCACGGCCCGGCGAAGAGCGTGGCTGAGCAGCCGAGGGGGTGAGCCGAGTCGCGGACGGCCCGAATCCCGCGAGAAGGCATCCACGCAGGCTCGGGAATTGGCGATTTTTGAACCTTTCGTCTTGGCGAAGTGACCGGCTGACGCAAATAATGGGCTCAGGCGGCAGACCGGATGTCGCTCGTCGCTTCCCCGTCCAGGCCGCCGGCTCAATGCCCTACAACCCTCGGCGTGCGCCCTCCTTTGGTGCCGCCCACGCCGCGACAACAAGGAACCCCTCCGCGCATGACCAAGGCCAGCAAGAAGAATGCGGCGTTTGAGTACGTTGAACCGATCGGAGCGCGCGTAGTCGTTCGTAAAGACGAACCGAAACGAGAGACCAAGGGGGGAATCGCCCTGCCTGATCAGGCCGAAATCCCCACCATCACCGGCCGCATCGTGACGATTTCGACACAAGTTGAAAACGACGAAGACGTCCCCCTGCGCCAATACGACAAGATCCTGTTTCACCCGAAAAATGCGATTCCCGTCGATTTCGAACCGGACAATCAGCTGTTCGTCGTGCCGGTCGACGACATCGTGGCCGTCTTTCGACGCGACAGCTCGTCTCCGCCTGCCGAGTAGCCATCCCCGGCTTGGGAAAACGGGGTCGGATTGAGAAAACAGGGTCGGATTGAGAAAAGGGGTCAGGTCCCAAAAGTGCGAAGCACCCGAAGGGCCGTGCCGGCTTTTGGGACCTGCCCCCTTTTGCCACTAGATCCCCTGAAAGATCTCGCTGATCGATTCGTCGTGGTGGATCCGTTTGATGGCTTCGCCCAACAGTGGCGCGACGCTCAAGATCTTGATCTTGTCGATTTCCTGCTCGGGGCGCAGTGGAATCGTATCGGTCAGTACGATTTCGGTGATCGGGGCGGACTGCAGCCGCGCAACCGCCTCGCCGGAAAGCACGCCGTGCGTGGCGGCGACGTAAATCTCACGGGCCCCCGCCGCGTGCACCAGATTCGCCGCGCCGCAGATCGAGCCCGCGGTGCTGATCATGTCATCGAACATCAGGGCGATCTTCCCGCGGATCGGGCCCCCGATGATATTTTCTTGGCGGGTCACCGAGGCGCTGGACCGACGTTTGTCGACGATCGCGAGCGTTCCGCCCAGCCGCTTCGAGTGCCCCACGGCGCGCTTGATGCTGCCTTCGTCCGGACTGACGACGGCAATGTCGTCGGACTTCAGCCCCTTACTGAGAAAGTAGCCATTCAGCACCGGGGCGGCGTAGAGATGGTCGACCGGAACGTCAAAAAACCCCTGAATCTGGGCGGCGTGGAGATCCATGGTCAGCGCGCGGTCCGCCCCGGCGCGGGTGATCAAGTTGGCCACCAGCTTGGCGGTGATCGGCACCCGCCCCTCGTCCTTTCGATCCTGACGCGCGTAGCCAAAATAGGGCAACACGGCCGTGATCCGTTGGGCGCTGGCCCGCTTGCAGCTGTCGATCATGACCAACAGCTCCATCAGATTCTTGTTGACCGGCGGGCACGTGGGCTGGATCAAGAACACATCTCGACCCCGCACATCCTCTTCGATCTTGCAGGCGATCTCGCCGTCGGGAAAATCCGACAGGCTGATCTTCCCCAGGGACAGATTCAGGAACTGGCAAATACGTCGCGAAAGCGTCGGATTGGCCCGCCCGCTGAAGATTTTCAATTCACGCATGAGTGTGATCTGCCGTCGTCCCGCGGGGCCGTTGGAGAAAGAAGTTGCCGCTCGCTTCACCGCTTCCCGGAAGGCACGATGATAGCATAACAGCCCGCGATCATCAGCCGCAGGAGGTCGAACTCAGTGCGAATCGAGTTCCGGACGACGGCGACGCAACTCTTGCTCGACCCGCTCCAGATCGTCGACCGTGTTGACGCTCAGCGCTTCGCACGGCTGGAGCACCGCCAGGGCGCGGACGTCGGCGCCGTCGCGCTGCAAGATCCCTGGGCAGTCCGTGATGTAATACTCGCCCTGTCGGTTCTCGTTCGTGAGGCGTTCCAGTGCCCCCAACAGGGCCGGCCCGTCGAAGACGTAGGTGCTCATGTTCACTTCGCGAATCGTCCGCTGCGCGTCGGTGGCGTCCTTTTCTTCCACGATGGCCTGAAACCTGCCCTCCGAATCACGCACAATTCGCCCGAGCCCAGTGGGATCGTCCTTCACGAGGGAACCCAGCACGCATGCCGGCCGCTCTCGCTCGTACAAGTCCAACAGGGCCCTCAGGGACGAGGCCTGCGTCATGGGCGAGTCCCCCGTCAGGACAACCACGGCTCCCTCGTGGCCGCGCAGTTGATCGACGCACATCTTGACCGCATGTCCCGTTCCCAACTGCTCCCGCTGTTCCGCAAAGCGAATCCAGGGACGCCCCGCCAGGGCGGCTCGCACGTCAGCGCCCCGATACCCGACCACCACGACCGCTTGTTCCACCCCTGCGTCCTGCAAGGCGTCCAGCACGAATTCCACCAACGGCCGGCCGCAGGCGGGCACCAGGACCTTCGGCAAGTCGGACTGCATCCGGGTCCCTTTCCCAGCGGCCAACACGACAGCAATGCGGCTTGTCATCACCCTGTTCCTCTCCCGACCCTGACTTGAAAATCGTGGTCTCATGCAATGTAAGCTGAAAGACCGGGCATCCGAGACGGCTCCGCACCCAGGCGAGCGGCGCCGCGAGCGGCCCAAGTTGACCCGAAATCCTTGCTTGATTCTAGCGTGTGATGCCCCCGCCTGGTCCCCGTTGCGACCCGGCGATGACGCGGTGCGAAGCTGGACCGCAGGCCCGAACGGGTCCCTGATGAGGTGGACGAAGGAGGACGAATCCTGCCCACGCTCGGTCTGAGAGGCAAACCGCACACGATCCGTTGACACTTTCCGCTGCCCGCTCCTAAAATGTTGGGTTTTCCCGGTTGATTCCGGCGCGGATCGTAACGCTCGCACGATTTCGGTCAGCGTGCCACGATCCAGCACCGAGCCACCGGCGTCCGGGGAGTGCGGTAATTTGCAAGAAGCCATCGAAAAAGCTGATGTCCTGATTGAGGCCCTGGGTTGGATCCGCAGGTTTCGTGACAAGATCACGGTGATCAAGCTGGGCGGCAGTGCCATGGAGGACCAATTGGCGCTGCTGCACATCCTGCTGGACATGGTTTTCATGGAAACGGTGGGAATGCGTCCCGTCCTGGTCCACGGAGGCGGCGCCGCGATCTCGCGGGCCATGGACAAGGCGGGCCTGGAACCTCGCTTTATCCAGGGCCGACGGTACACCGACCCAGCGACTCTGGCGATCGTCCAACGCGTCCTCGGCAAGGAAGTCTGCGAGTTCCTGACCAATCGAATTCGTGAACTTGGGGGCGAGGCCGAGCGGCTGAACTTCGAAACCACACAAGTGCTCTTCGGCCGCCGGATCGCGATTCCCGCACCCGACGGCCCCCCTCTGGACCTCGGCTTGGTCGGCGAGATCACGCATGTGGATACGTCCGCGATCCTCGCGGTCTGCCAGCAGGGCCGGATTCCCGTGATCCCCTCGCTGTGCCAGGAAGAGGGTTCCGATCAGTTGCTCAACGTCAACGCCGACACGGCCGCCACGGCGATCGCCCAGAGTCTGAACGCCGAAAAACTGGTTTACGTGAGCGACGTCAACGGCGTCCGGCGTGACAAGGACGACCCCGAAACGCATATCCAATCGTTAACCGCGACCGAGGCGAAGCAACTGATTCGTGAAGGGATCATTCATTCGGGGATGATTCCTAAAGTCGAAGCCTGCCTTGAGACACTCGACCGGGGCGTCCGCAAAGTCCACATCATTGATGGCGGCCTACGACATTCGCTGCTGCTGGAGATCTACACCACCCGAGGCGTAGGAACGGAAATTGTCAATGACGCCTAGTGCGATGTCAGAGCGAGGATTTGGGGTTGGGAAAAGGGGTCAGGTCGGAAAGGCCGGAACGGCCCTTCGGGTGCTTCGCACTCTTGGGACCTGACCCCTTTTCCCAACGTGGCCGAACATGTCCAGGCCGCTTCGTGTCGCTTGCGTCCGGCGTGATCCTCGATCATTGTTTTATCCTGGATGAGGTCCTGACTCCGATCCCCCTCTTATCCGCTCACCCTCACACAAGGTTTGCACGAGTCGCTATGAGCACGCACAGTATGACGTCCACGTCGGACGTGCTGCAGACGTTCAAGCAGTACGTGATTCCCAACTATGGCCGCTATCCGGTCTGCCTGGTCCGCGGCGAGGGATCTTACGTGTGGGACAGCGACGGCAAGCGCTACTTGGATTTCTTCCCGGGCTGGGGCTGTAATCTGCTGGGACATTGTCCTCCGCCAATCGTGGAAGCGGTGCAAGAGCAGGTCGCGACCCTGATCCACGTCCCCAACACATGGCATACGGAGAGCCAGGGCCGTTGGGCGCAACTGTTGTCCGAACGCAGCTTCCAGGGGCAGGCGTTCTTCTGCAATTCAGGCACGGAAGCGAATGAAGCGGCGATCAAGTTGGCTCGGCTCCACACGCCCGAGCACCGTTACAAAATCATCACGTTCGAGGGCGGTTTTCACGGACGGACGCTCGGCGCAACCGCGGCGACGGCTCAGCCCAAATACCACCAAGGCCTCGGCCCGCTGATGGCGGGTTTCGTTTACGCTCCCTTCGGCGACCTGGCGGCGGTACGCGAGCGAGTCGACGACCAGACCTGTGCGATTCTGGTCGAGCCGATCCAAGGCGAGGGAGGGATTCGCATTTCGCCGCCGGGCTTTCTGGCGGGGCTGCGCGAGATCGCGGATGAGTTCGACCTGCTGCTGATGTTCGACGAAGTTCAGACCGGCTGCGGTCGGACCGGGGACTGGTTTGCCTATCAGGGATTTGGAGTCACGCCGGACGTGGTGACGCTGGCCAAGTCCCTGTGCGGCGGGATCGCGGGAGGTGCCTTGTTGACGACCCACGAGATCGCGCCCAGTCTGCGTCCCGGGATGCACGCCGCCACGTTTGGCGGAAATCCGATCGCGGCGCGAGCGGGAATTGCGGCGATCGAGATGATCGAGCGAGAAGGCTTGTTGGAACACGGTCAGGCCATGAGCCAGTTATTCGCCGAGGAACTTACTAAACTGGCGAGCAGCTGCGACTTGATTCAAGACGTCCGCGTGCGGGGCATGATGATCGGCCTTGAGCTTTCGGTCGAAGGCGCTCCGTTCGTAAAGGCCTGCTTGGAACGCCAATTATTGATCAACTGCACCCAGACGACCGTGCTCCGTCTGTTACCCGCGCTGAATATTTCGCCGGAACAGGTGCGGGAAGGACTCGAAATCCTCGCCGATGTCCTGCAGCACGAGGTCGCTTGACCGGGCGTGCGCCGCCCGCCGCGAGATCTCGAACCGTCCCTTCTGGCAGACGTCCTCGAACAAGGCGATTCCCATGCGTCACTTATTGACTCTTGACGATCTCGATACCCAGGCCATCGAACAACTGCTGGCGTTGGCCGCCGAGCTGAAGGGCGAATTCCAGCGCGGAATCCGGCGGCCCCGCTTGACCGGCCAGGTTCTGGGGCTGCTCTTCTCGAAGCCCTCGCTGCGGACTCGCGTTAGCTTCCAGGCCGGAATGTCTCAATTGGGCGGCAGCAGCCTCTATCTGGGAGGCGATGTGGGCTGGAAAAATCGTGAATCCATCGCCGATTTCGCGCGCGTCGTAAGTCGCTATCTGGACGCCATTGTCTGCCGCACTCACGCTCACGAAGAAGTGCATGAGCTGGCGAAGTACAGCTCCTGTCCGGTAATCAACGGCTTGACCGATTCGGCTCATCCCTGCCAAGCCCTGGCAGACGTGCTGACGCTGCGCGAATACGGCCCTTCCGATCGACGACCCAAGCTGGCGTTCGTGGGAGACGGGAACAACGTGTCGCGCAGCCTGGCGGTGGCCTGCAGTCGACTCGGGATCGACTTCAGCCTGGCGGCCCCCGCGGCGTATCAGCTCGAGCCCGAACTGCTCGATCGGCTCCGGCAAGAAAGCCCCGCGACCGAGATCACTCAGACGACCGAGCTCTCCGATGCGCTCAAAGATGCGACGGCGGTCTATACAGATGTCTGGTCCAGCATGGGATTCGAAGCCGAATCAGAACGCCGCGAGCGCGACTTTGCGGCCTACCAGGTCAATGCCAACTTAATGTCATTCGCTCCGAAGGATGCGATTTTCTTGCATTGCTTGCCCGCGCATCGGGGTTTGGAAGTCACCGACGAAATCATCGATGGACCGCAAAGTCGTGTGATTGACCAGGCGGAAAATCGGATGCATGTGCAAAAGGCTTTGTTAGTCTGGCTACTGGAGGGTAACGTGCATGCCTCGCCATGATGGACGCCGTGAGGACCAGCTTCGGGCGATCACGATTCAGGCCCATTTCACCCGCATGGCCGCGGGCAGCTATCTCTACTCCGCCGGGCAAACGTCCGTCCTCTGCACGGCCAGCCTCGAGCCGCGCGTGCCGCCGTGGCTGGCCGGCGCCGGCAAAGGCTGGGTGACCGCCGAATACAGCATGCTGCCCGGCAGCACCCAACCACGGAAGGCGCGGGATCGGGGTGTGAAGATTGATGGTCGGACCACCGAGATACAACGCCTGATCGGCCGAAGCCTGCGGGCCGTGATGGACCTGGAGGCACTTGGCGAGCAGATGATTACGGTCGATTGCGATGTCCTGCAAGCGGACGGCGGCACACGAACGGCCAGTGTCACCGGCGGCTTCCTCGCCCTGTTTGATGCCGTCTCCCAACTCCAGCGCGATCACGCCCTGCCGGATCCAGGTCGCTTCCCCATCCGTGACAGCATTGCCGCGGTCAGCGTGGGGATGGTGGGCGGTTGCCCACTCCTGGATCTGGACTACCAGGAAGATCTCGCGGCCGCCGTCGATATGAATGTCGTCATGACCGGCGGTGGGCGATACGTCGAGATCCAGGGCACGGGCGAGGAGGCCACGTTCAGCGAGGGCGAGCTCGCGCAGTTGCTGACGCTTGCGTCCGCAGGGATTCGGCAGCTGACCGAGCGACAGCAGCAGGAATTGGGGGGTCGCTGGCCCCGACCTCACGGCTGAGCGACACTGGACAGCTCGACGACCCAACCTGCCTGCAAGGCCCGGCGTTGACTCGCGCTGACAGGCGCGGTCCACTAGGGGGATTCCGATGTCCGGGACCTGAACGACATGAGTGATCCCTCCGACCAATCGGAGCCGACCGGCGACCCCGCGACTCGAGCCGACCTGCTCTTGTGGCTCGAACAGTACGGCGATGAGATGTACGCCCATGCGGTGTCCCGGGTTGAAAGCAGCCAGGCGGCCGAGGAGATCGTCCAGGAAACTTTTTTGGCGGCGTTGCAGAACTACGCCAAATTCGAACGCCGAGCCGCCCCGAAGACCTGGCTTGTCGCCATCCTGCGCAACAAAATCATTAACCATTATCGACAACGGGCCCGGCGGCGGAGTGAAACGGTCTCGTCCGGTGACGACTCGCCCCTCGGCTTGCCCTTCGACTCGCACGGGATCTGGAATGTTCCGATCGGCCCGTGGCCTCGTCGTCCGGACGAAGAACTCCAGCGCCGCGAGTTCTGGCAGGCCTTCGACCAATGCCTGGCCAAACTGCCGCCCGGGATTGCCGAATCCTTCGTGTTGCGGGTCTTGGACGGCCTCGATACGGAAAACATCTGTAAGACTCTCGGGATTTCCGCCTCTAACCTTGCGGTCCGACTCCATCGGGCTCGACTTGCGCTGCGGGACTGTCTGGGAAAAAACTGGTTCGGAGACGAATAACGCGTGTCTGTTTGGAAAGCCATCCGCCTGCTCCTGACGCTCCACTGCGAAGAGTCGACCCAGCTGATGTCGGCCGGCTTGGAGCGTCAGCTGACTCCCGTCGAACGGTGGGCGGTCCGGCTTCATTTTTTGAGTTGCAAGGCATGTCGACGATTCCGACGTCAACTGCGTTTCATTCAAGCCGCCGCCGCTCGGCGCCCAAGCCTCGATACGGACCGTGCCCTGCCCGCGCCGATCCGAGCACGAATTGCCGAGCAGTTGCGGCAGCGACCCGGGGACCCTCCGGCGAATGAGACTTGAAAAAATTGTTGTAATCGTTTCGAGGCTCGGACGACCAACGGATGCGACGGCTGGCCCACGGTGCGGCAAGCCACGGGTTCCTTCACGAGGAGAGCATCCATGAGTCGATTGTTCGCGACGGTTTCTTGCGGTTTACTGAGTTTGCTCTGGGCCGCTCCGGCGGCGGCGGTTGAGTTGCAGATTACGGTCGAGAACCTGCAACCGGCCGACGGATTCTATTTCACGCCCGTTTGGCTGGGCCTTCACGATGGCGGGTTCGACCTTTTCGACATGGGCGCCGCGGCATCCAGCGAGCTGGCCACGTTGGCGGAAACCGGGGATGTGGGCCCCCTCGGAAGCCTGTTTTCCAGCATGACCAACGGCGATGGGACGGCCCGCGCCGGGACCGTGATCACGGCGCCGGGCGGGTTCGCGGGGGCCCCGGTGTTTGACCCGGGTGAGTCGATTTCCCAGACATGGACCGTCGATCTGCCCGCCTCGAATCGCTACTTGAGCCTGGCGTCGATGGTCATCCCGTCGAACGACGCCTTCTTCGGAAACGGCAACCCGATGCAGTACGAGGTGTTTGGCGCGGATGGGACGTTTCTCGGCCCCTTGGACATCGCGATTGTGGGCGGTTCCATCTACGACGCCGGCTCCGAACTGAATACCACGATGGGAGCCGCCTTCTCGGCGCTCGGCGGAACTGACGAGGACGAGATGGGCGACGTGATGATGCATCCCGGGCTCGATAACTTTCTGGGCACCCAGACCGCGGCCGGCACGACGTTGGCGGCGGCCCTCAACGCGGACACGCCGTTGGCTCGGATTCGCGTCAATCAGGTGCCCGAGCCCACCAGTTGGACTCTCGCCCTGCTGGGTCTGCCATGGTTGTTGCGACGTCGGCCGCGTGCCTAAGGGCCCGCGCCAACCCGTCGGTCGGGATCACGCGACGGGCGGCCGCGCGCGGGCGGCCGCCTCGGCGGCCTTATTTCGATGATCCGGCGCGCGTGCGCGTGCAAAGATCAATCAGCTGCCCGAGCGCCTCTTCCGTTTCGACTTGACCCCGCTGCTCACGGACCGTTCGCTCCAAGGCGAAAGCAGCCGCCGTCAACGAGTCGAATCCGTAGCTGCCAGCGGCTCCCTTGAGCTGATGAGCGAGCATCCCCAGCGTCTCGTCGTCAGCCTGCTCAAAGGCTTGGCGGAGGGCCGCGATCCGGCCCTCCATTTCGCCGACGAACATTTCGACCAGTTCGCCAAGATCCGGATCGTCGCCAAATTCGGAATAGATGGGCGCCTTGTCTTTCGCCGAAATCGTCATTGCCATTACCTCGTTGGAATCGTCGCTGAGTTGGGGAAAGGCGTCAGGTTGAGAAAAGGGGTCAGGCTGTCAGTCGTGCGAAGCACCCGACAGGTCGTCAAGACTCGGGCTTGCTTCGTGGACCCTGCACCCAACCCTAAACTCAACCTGCGACACAGCACTAGCTCGAAGATACGATACCTTCCGTGCGTGCGTGCAGCTTGCGGTCGGGAACAATCGCCAGCAATACCGCATCAAGCCTCGGATCATGGCGGTCAAGGACGGACCTTGCTGAAACCAAACGGCATCTGCGGCACTCGACGACGGGAGTGGTCGTGGCATGCCCTGTCTGATTAACTCGGCAAAACTCGCGGATAAACCGCCAGCTGACGGACCATCGAGAGCTAGATTTAGGGCAATTACCGCCGCGTTCAAGCGGCGGGGTCCCGTGAATCGACCTCTCGGCTGTTCGGCTGCGTGTCCCGGGGCCGCTGGTCATCCGCCGCCGCATCCGCCCCCGAGAGCTGCTCATGCGCTTTGCCAACCAACGGTTTCATTATCGCCTCTGCGCCCTGCTTCTCACCTTGGCGACCGTGGGCGGATGCGACACGCCCGCACGCCCGTTGCGGGTGGCGGTGAATCCTTGGCCGGGTTATGCATTTCTTTACCTGGCCGAAGAGGCGGGATACTTCGAGCAAGAGGGCGTGCCCCTCCAGTTGGTCGAATTGACCTCGTTGGGCGACGTCCGTCGAGCGTTCGAAACGGGGCGTGCGGACGTGATGGCTTGTAGCGCGATCGAGCTCTTGTTGGTCCACCACGCGGCGACGTGCGCTCCCCAGGCCTTCCTGGTCGCGGACTATTCAAATGGAGCGGATGTCTTGCTCGCACGCCCCGAGCTGAAGTCGATGTCGGACTTGCGCGGTTGCCGGGTCGGCTTCGAACCCTCGACCTTGGACGCGGTGCACCTCTTTGCGGCCCTCCGATCGGCCGGGCTTTCCCTCAGCGACGTGCAACTGATTCCCTTGCCCGACGCCGAAAAAACCGACGCCTTCCTCAGGAACGAACTCGATGCCGTTCAATGCTACCCGCCCGTATCCACATCGCTCATGGCCGGCCGCCAGCTCAACACGCTCTACGATTCCTCGCATATTCCCCAAGCGGTCGTGGACGTATTGGTCGCCAATGAATCGACGATCCGATCACAACCGGACTTACTCGAGGGCCTGGTGCGGGCCTATGGGCGAGCACAGCAGCTGTACCTGGATCAACCCGAACACGCGATGGAAATCATGTGCCGCCGCACGGGGATGCCGCGTGCAGAATTCCAGTCGGCCATGCAAGGAATCCGGATCCTGGACCGACACCAGCAGCTACCCGAACTCACCGCCCCGGAGGGACTACAGCATTCGCTGAACTGGACTGCGAACGTGATGAGTGCTGCGAAGATGTTCTCGAAGCCGCTTGCGACGGACGGTCTGATCTCCGCCACCATTGCCGCAAGGGCCCGTGGAAAGTGAATCTTCCCGACAGCATCCTTCGACGACCCAGCAAGTCGCTTCGCACCGGGATTGTCGTCCCGCTGGTCGGCATGGGCTCGCTGCTGGCTGCAATCGGCTGTTGGCTGCTGCACGACCTCTATCGCATTCAAGCCGAGCAGCAGTTGATCGATCGCGGCCGACTGCTCGCTGAATCCGTGGCGCATGCCGTCGAAACCATCGAACACCCGTCGCAACTCCAGCGGTTTGTCACCGCGACTGCCACGGATCAAGATGTGCGGCTGCTGCTCGTCGCCGGCGGCAATCCCGTGCGGATTCACGCCAGTTCTCGCTTGGAGTGGGTCGGGAAGCTCACGTCAGAACTTCCGGATCATGAACACATCGGTTCAGACCTTGAGCAAGCCATTACGACGGGCCGTTCGCATTTCGACCTGCACCACGATTCGCTGGGAACCTTTGACTACAGCAGCCCCGTTCATTCACGGCTTGAAATGAGCGATCATGTCCTGCTGCCTCGGGGCGCCGTGATGGTCCATCTGGATGGCGCGCCGATGCGCCGAGCTCTGCGCAATACGGCCTTTCTGCAAATCGGCACGCTACTGGGCTGTGTGCTTTGCCTCGGTACGATCTCATATATCCTGATCAATCGCCTTGTCATTACGCCCGCGCGGCACGTGACCGACGTCCTTGCTCATCGGGCAGCGGGTGATCGGGAAATCCGCGTGCCGATCATCCGCGACGACGAATTAGGCTCGCTCAGCCGCACGCTCAATACGATGCTTGACAGCCTCGAGCGGCGGGAGCGGCAGCAAATTGAACTGCAGAAGGCGTTGCAGAAAAGCTTGCTCAATGAAGAGGAAACACGCCGCGAGCTCGAGTTCCGCCAATTCGCAATCGATCAGGCAGCCATCGTTGCCGTCACCGACGTAAGCGGACGAATTACCTACGCGAACGATGCATTCTGCAAGATAAGCGGTTACAAACGCCACGAATTGCTCGGTAGCAACCACCGAATTCTGAACTCGGGACATCACGATCGCGAGTTCTTCGCCGACATGTATCGCACGATCGCAGGAGGAGAAGTCTGGCGTGGCGAAATCCTGAATCGCGCCAGAGACGGCTCGACCTACTGGGTCGATACCACGATCGTACCGACGCTGAACAAGGAAGGAAAAGTGATTCGCTATACCGCGATTCGCTTCAATATCACGGCCCGCAAAACCGCCCAGGAACGGCTGAGCCTCGTTCTGGATGCGGCTCAGATTGGCATTTGGGACTGGAATATTCCCGGCCAGTTTTTCTTCGCCAACGACCACTTCAATTCCATGCTGGACTATGAAGGCCAAGATCAGATTCATCCGATTGGATGGTTCTTCGAACATCTGCACTCCGATGACCGTCAACGTTCCAGTGACGCCATCGAGCTGGCCCATCGTGATGACTCGTTCCGCTATGACGTCGAATTCCGACTCAGGAAAGCCCACGGCGGGCATCGCTGGATTCGCAGCACGGGGCGAGTCGTCGAGCGTGACTCAGATGGACGCCCGACACGAATGATCGGCCAGCACATCGATATTCAGGCGCGTAAGGCGATCGAAGAAGAGCTTCGACTGTCGACCGAAGCAGCCGAGATGGCAAATCGCGCCAAGAGCGAGTTTTTGGCGAATATGAGTCACGAAATCCGGACACCGCTCACGGCCATCCTGGGTTACGCCGAGCTTCAGCTGGAGGACAGTGAGCTCGCGAACGACCCGGTCCGGCGCAGCGAAGCGGTACGCACGATCCAGCGCAACGGCGAACACCTGTTGGCCATCATTAATGACATCCTCGATCTCTCGAAAATTGAAGCCGGGAAAATGACGATCGAACGCATCCCGACTTCCGTCGTCCAGGTCGTGGCCGATGTCCTCTCGCTGATGGAAGTCCGAGCGGCCGCGAAGAATCTCGTGCTGAAGGCCAAATCCAAGGGGCCGCTGCCCGAGACGATTCAGACGGATCCGGTCCGTCTACGACAAATCCTCGTGAATCTGATTGGCAACGCCATCAAATTCACGGAAACCGGCGGAGTAACCGTGAGCGTGGAACTGGAACGAGACCTCGACTCGCCGCCTCGGATCCGTTTCTGCGTCTCGGACACCGGTATCGGCATGACCGACGAACAACTCGCTCGTCTGTTCAAAGCATTTGCGCAGGCCGACACGTCCACCTCGCGCCGTTTTGGAGGGACGGGCCTCGGCTTGTTGATCTCGAAGCGACTGTCCGAAATGCTGGGAGGCGACATCACCGCCTCGTCCACGATCGGCGAGGGAAGCACGTTCGCGTTCACGATCGCGACCGGCCCGCTCGATGAACGCGAGGTGAACGCCACTCGCCTGGCCGAGCTACCCGCACGTCCGCTGGCACTGCCCGAACGCGGTCACCCGGATGAGGCCTCAGAGGAACAACCACTGGCCCACCGTCGAGTCCTTTTCGCTGAGGACGGTCCCGACAATCAACGGCTCATTTCCTTCGTCCTCCGCAAGGCAGGGGCGATCGTCACGGTCGTGGAGAATGGCAAGGAAGCCATCGAACAACTCACCGTCGACGGGACGCTTGACGGTGAGTTGCTCGCACCGCCCCCGTTCGACGGAATTCTGCTCGACATGCAGATGCCCATCATGGATGGATATGCGGCCGCGAACCACTTGCGAGCGAAAGGCAATTCCATTCCGATCATGGCACTGACCGCTCATGCCATGGGTGGAGAACGCGAGAAATGCCTGCAGGCCGGTTGCCTGGACTACGCGACCAAGCCGATCAACCGCCAGCAGCTGATTCGACAAGTCCAACTGCTCACGGCTGCTGAGCCGATCTCCACGGCCCCCGGCGGCTCCGCCACGTAACCCCGAAGCAGGCCAAATCCGCGGCGCCAATTCGCTCCCCTGAGAAGTACCAATTGATGTCGACCGCCAGCAACCCACGTTTCCGCCGCCGCAGATGTGGATTACGCTGGAATCTGACGAGGGGCCGGTTTGTTCTCGATTCGCGACGGCGAAATCATGGCGAAGCTCTATTTCTACTATTCGGCAATGAATGCCGGCAAGTCGACGATCCTGCTTCAGTCGAGCTACAACTACCGTGAACGCGGCATGAATACCCTGGTCATGACTCCCGAACTCGATACGCGGGATGGTTCAGGTTACGTCACCTCACGCATCGGCGTCCGGGCTGAGGCTCACGCGTTTCGTCAGATCGATAACCTTTTTCAGACTTGCCAACAAGCGAGTCAGCTCGAGCCGATTCACTGCATGCTGATCGATGAGGTGCAATTCTTGACGCGGCGACAAGTCCACCAGTTAACCGACGTCGCGGACGAGCTTGACATCCCGGTGTTAACCTACGGCCTGCGCACCGACTTTCAAGGCAATCTGTTCGAAGGATCCATGTACTTGCTCGCCTTGGCCGACGCCCTCGTCGAGATCAAGACCATTTGCCATTGTGGCCGGAAAGCCACGATGGTGCTCCGTCTGGACCGGAAGGGAGTCCCGGTGAGCGACGGTGAGCAGGTCGAAGTCGGGGGCAACGACCGTTATATTTCCGTCTGCCGCCGTCACTTCAAGTCCGGCATCGCGTCGTCCGAAACCCGACCGCTTCCGTTTCCTGAAACCTGAGGCACGATGCCACACGCCGGACACCGCCCGGCCAGTTCACCAGCGCAACCCGCTTCACCCTTCACTCGCGAAAGTCTGGCATTGATGTACTCCCGCATGTTTCTCCGTCACGCGTTTGTCTGCTGGATTTTGATTCCCCTGGTGCTGGCCACGGGTCGTGCTCGCCTCGCGAATGCGGACGATGCGGATGCCGCGTCCACGCCGGCGGAAATTGACTGGGACATCGAGAACCCGCCGGGCCCCCAATTTCAGCAAGCGATTGACACGACCGAGGGCACTTGGATCAACGTTGATGTGAGTCCCGACGGCAGTGAAGTCGTGTTTGATCTGCTAGGCGACCTGTATGTCATGCCGATCAGCGGAGCGGATGGGACGGGCGGCAACTATCCGCGCAAGCTGACTCAAGGCGTCAGCTGGGATATGCAGCCGCGCTTCCGCCCGGATGGAGCCTGGATCGCATTTACCAGTGATCGTGCCGGCAGCAGCAAGCGGGCGGGCGACAATCTCTGGCTGATCCGTCGCGAGGGCAGCGAACTGCGGCAGGTGACGAACGAGACCTACCGCTTGGTCAATGGCCCCGCCTGGTCGCCCGACGGCCAGTACCTTGTGGGCCGCAAGCACTTTACCAGCCGTCGGTCCTTGGGAGCCGGCGAAATGTGGCTCTACCATTGGGCCGCGGCCGACGCGAAGGCCATGAGCGGCGTCCAATTGACCGAGCGACCGAATGACCAGAAGGACGTCAACGAGCCGAGCTTTTCGCCGGACGGCCGTTATCTGTATTACTCGCAAGACACGACACCGGGCGACTCGTTCGAATACGACAAGGATTCGAATCAGCAGATCTACGTGATTCGGCGTCTCGATTTGGTCGAAGGACAGACGCAGTCGTTCGTGACGGGCCCTGGCGGAGCCTGTCGGCCCACGCCGTCACCCGACGGCACTCGCCTGGCCTTCGTCCGCCGCGTCGGAGCCAAGACCGGACTGCACATTCTGGACTTGAAATCCGGCGCCATCCGCCTGATCTACGACCAGCTGGAACGCGACATGCAAGAGGCGTGGGCCATTCATGGCGTCTATCCCAGCTTTGCCTGGACACCGGACAGCCAAGACCTTGTCATTTGGGCCAAGGGCAAGATTCGTCGCATCAATTCGCAAGACGGATCCAGCTCGGTGATTCCGTTCCTGATTCGAGATCAACGGCAACTCACGCAGCGAGTCCGGTTCACCGTCCCCGTCGCGCCGACGGAGTTCCCCGTGCGCATGCTTCGCTGGGTCGTTACCTCTCCCACCGGAAATCAAGTCGCCTACCAGGCACTCGGGCAGATCTACGTGCGTGATCTCCCGGATGGCGTCCCGCGCCGCCTCACGAGTCAAAACGAGCACTTCGAGTTTTTCCCAAGCTATTCGCGCGACGGTCGATATTTGGTCTACACCACCTGGGACGACGACGAGCTGGGCAGCATCCGAATTGCGTCAGTGGCCGGCGAGGGCGGCCAGGAAAACTGGAAGGTGACGTCCGAGCCGGGGCACTATCTGGAGCCCGTGTTTTCGCCCGACGGCGCGACGGTCGTGTACGTAAAATCCAGCGGTGGCTACATCCGCTCACCCCTCTATTCACGCGACACCGGACTCTATCAAGTCGGCTCCCGAGGTGGCGACGCCAGGGCGGATTCACCCGTCGGGATCGTCGCCCCAATTTGCGGCCGATTCCGATCGCGTGTTCTTTGTCGAGAGCAACCCGGGGAAGGAGGCGGACAATCTTCGCCTGGCTTCGATCGATCTGGCGGGAAAGGACCTGCGTACTCATTATCAAAGCACCTGGGCCACGGATTTTCGCGTCTCGCCGGACGGCAAGTGGCTGGCGTTCATCGAGCGTTTTCACGTGTACCTGGCCCCCTTCGTCCAGACCGGCAAGGCCATCGAGATCGGTCCCAAATCGGCAGCTCTCCCGACCGCTCAAGTTAGCGACGAAGCGGGCGACTGGATCCACTTTTCGGGAGACAGCCAACGTTTACACTGGGCCTTGGGTCCCGAGCTGTACACAAAACCTTTGACGTCCGCCTTTCAGTTTCTCGGCGGCAGCGACGAAGCAGCTGAGAACGCGGCCGACGCCGCGCAGGAGCCGATTGCGATTGGAATGTCGGTCCCACACGCTCACCCGGAAACGACGATCGCGCTGGTGGGTGGACGGCTGGTGACGATGAGCGGTTCGGGCTTGATCGAGAATGGCACGATCGTGGTGCGTGAAAATCGCATCCTCGCCATTGGCCCCCAAGACGACGTTGCGATCCCGCCCGACGCGCTGGTCATTCCCATTCCGGGTCTGGTCGTGCTGCCGGGTTTCGTCGACGTGCATGCTCATGGCCCGCAAGCCACTCAGGGAATCACGCCGCAGGCGAACTGGATCGACTACGCTCGGCTCGCGTTCGGCGTCACCACGATTCATGACCCGTCGAACGACACTTCGAGTATCTTCGCGGCGAGCGAAATGACTCGGGCCGGCCGGATCACGGCCCCTCGGACTTTTTCGACGGGCACCATCCTGTACGGAGCCACAGGAAGCTACAAGGCCGAAATCGACAGCCTGGACGATGCCAAGTTCCACCTCCGCAGAATGAAAGCGGTCGGGGCCTTTAGCGTCAAGAGCTACAACCAACCGCGGCGAGATCAGCGTCAACAAGTCGTCGCCGCCGCTCGGGAACTGGAAATGATGGTCGTTCCCGAGGGTGGCTCGACCTTCATGCACAACCTGACGATGATCGTCGACGGACACACCGGAATTGAACACACGTTGCCCGTCCAATCGGCCTATGACGACGTGATGGACCTCTGGCGAAATACGGAAGTTGGATACACCCCCACACTCTGCGTCGCCTACGGCGGGATCTCCGGTGAACGCTACTGGTACGAAGTCGATGATCTTTGGGAGCATCCACGGCTGCAACATTTTCTGCCGCCCTACGTGCTCCAGCCCAAGTCTCGACGCCGCCAGAAAGCGCCCCTGGAAGACTACAACCATATCAAGGTCGCCGAAATCGCCCGCCAGGTCGTCCAGCAGGGTGGCCTGGTCCAGGCCGGAGGCCACGGTCAGCTGCCAGGGATTTGCACCCACTGGGAGATGTGGAGTTTCGTGCAAGGTGGAATGACTCCGCTGGAAGCCCTCCGCTGTGGAACCCTGTACGGCGCGAAATACCTCGGTCTGGATCAAGACCTCGGTTCGCTCGAGGTTGGCAAGCTGGCGGACCTGGTCGTGATCGAGCGAGGCTGCGATCCGACCCGCGAGATTCGCGATTCGCAACAAATCGAACTCGTCATGGCCAACGGCCGCTTATTTGACGCCAAGACCATGGCCGAGGTCGCCGGCACTCGACAATCGGCCCCCGTCTTCTTCTTTGACAATGGAGCCCACGCGCTGGGAACCGACCTGCCCCGCATCAAAAACTGCGAGTGCCTCCGTCCCGGGGGCCCCCTGTCCTGGCGGACGCCTTAGCTCACGCGTTGATCGGCAGATCAGCGGATCGGCGACGGATCGCGGCCTTGGGGCCACACGGCAGGCCTGTCTTGGCACGTGCTATGGTTTCACCAAGCGACCTCGGGCAGGGAATGACCGAGGCCAGTGTACCGGGAGGGCGAGGCTCCCGGCCACCCATCCCAACTGGCCACCAAACCCAATTGGCACCTGAGCTCCCATGTCGAAACCCACCCCCAACTCGACCCCGCTACCTCAAAACTCCGCACCCTCCGTCCGCTCGTTGCTGGGCCTAGTGGCGGGCGCGGTGCTGCTCGGCGTAACGCTGGCGATTGTGATCAGCGTCGTGCAGGTCTTACGGCAGATTGATTCCCGCAGCATCTACTTGGGATTGGACGGCCTCCGCAAGCCCATCGGCTTGGGCCTGAGCGTCTTGGCCGTCCTGGTGGGACTCGTCATCTGGCGCCGCCCGACGTTCCGCACACTCGCCCTCGGGACACTCGGCCTGGTCGCATTGATTGCGGGTTGCTGCAGTCTGTTTCGGATCGAAAGTTATTACGGAAACTTGGTTCCGAGACTCACCTGGCGGTGGGTCCCTCCGACTCAGGAGCATTTTTCCAACTATCAAGAGACCGTACCGGTCGCCGTCCTCGATCCCGTCGATGCCGGCGAGCTGACACCCACGGGACACGACCATCCTGGTTTTCTGGGGCATCACCGCAATGGCGTGATTGACGGCGTTCGACTCGATCCGGACTGGTCACAACGCCCGCCACTGGAGCGATGGCGACGTCCCGTAGGACTCGGTTGGGGTGGCTTTGCGGTGGTCGGTCAGGTCGCAGTGACCCAAGAACAGCGTGGAAACCTGGAAACGGTGGTGGCATACGACCTCGTTTCGGGCCACGAACTCTGGGTTCATAGCGACGAATTGCGATTCGAAGATGAGCACGGCGACGGCCCTCGCGCGACGCCCACGATCGCGGATGGCCGAGTCTACACGATGGGCGGCGCGGGCCTGCTGAATTGTCTGGATGGGACCGACGGAAAGTTGATCTGGCAGCACGCCACGCTGTCGAATCCAAAGAAACAAAATCTGCTATGGGGCATGGCTGGTTCGCCCCTGGTCGTCGATGATCTGGTGGTCGTCAGTCCCGGCGGCGACAAAGGAAAATCTCTGCTGGCCTTCCATCTCGCCGATGGGCAACTCGCCTGGTCCGAGGGAGACGACCCGGCTGCCTACGCGTCGCCGATTCGCACCGAGTTCGCGGGGCAAACGCAGTACATCAGCTTCAACGGCGCCGGACTTCGGGGCTACGGCCTGTCCGGTGAGCCACTTTGGCTTTACGAATGGATCACTCAAGGCGAGCGCCAGCGGGTCAACGTCGCCCAGCCGGTTGTCGTCACACCCGCGGGCAGCCATCCTGAGCATGGCTACGTACTCGTCTCGTCCGGTTACGGGATGGGCATGGCCCTGTTGGAAGTCTCCCGTGACCGCGAGTCCTGGGATGTGCGCGAAGTGTGGACGTCAAAGTCCTTGAAATCGAAGATGTCCAACTTCGTCGTGCGGGACGGATTCATCTATGGATTCGACAACGGAATCCTCACTTGCCTTGACCTGCAAACTGGCGAGCGGCAATGGAAGCGAGGCCGGTACGGACACGGCCAGCTGCTGCTGGTCGACGACACGCTCCTGATTCAAACGGAGACCGGCGAGGTGGTTTTGGTCGCGGCCGACCCGCAGGCGCATCACGAACTGGCGACCTTGCCGGCACTCTCCGATAAGACGTGGAATCACGCCGCCTTGGCGGGCAACATCCTGGTCGTCCGCAACGATCGAGAAGCCGCCTGCTACGAGCTGCCCGAACGGAACTGACCGACCTACGTCACTCGCCCTGGGGTTGCCGTCCTGGACGCCGATTCCCCTCGTGAAGGCCCTTTGCGATTTCTGCCTGATCGAGCTTGCCGTCCCCGTTCGTGTCCCACTTGGACATGCTTGCTTGAAACGGCGTTGAGTCGACTTCGGTCGCTTCAAGCGTGCCATCTCCGTCCCGGTCGAATCGCTCAAGAAGCCTCACGGCAAGCTGCATCATTCGCGCTTCCCGTTCCCGTTCCGGGTCCGGCCCGCCAATTCGAGGACGATCGGACGCCACATCAGGCGGCGTCTCGGCCCGCGGGGAACGCCCGAGCGACGAGACCGAAACGACCAGCACGCTGCCGGATTCCGAGGGTGATCCGGCCAACAGCATGCTTTCATCGAATTTCACGTCGAGCGTCGTCTGCAACGTTTCGGTCGTGATGCTGGGCGGAAGATCCGCATCCGCTGCCTGCTCGGCAAAGCGGGAGGACTCGAATTCCAATTCCAGCGTGACCCAGTCGCCGTGCACACGCGTCTGGACTTGCAGGATCGTTCCGATATTCTCGTAACTCGACTGTTGCACGGTTTGCCCCCGCCCGCCAGGAACCCCGCTCATTCGGCCGGTGACCACCGCGGTGCGACTTCCGAACTGCACGCGAGCGGCTTGCTGATCGTTGGCCGTGAGCCGAATTCGCTGCACCTCCGTCACGTCTCCGTCAGCTTCCAAGGTCTCGAGCAGTTGATCCAGCGGGTCGCCACTGGGCGACGCGAGCACCTTCGGCAGGACGTCCATGCCAACGCGCAGCTCACGCAACTGCACGGCCATTCGATCAAGGCCATCTGATTCCGTTTCAGCCGGCGGCTCAAGCGCGCGACATTCGGCCCCCAAGAATCCGGACGCGCAAAAAACAGACGCGCAAGAAACACAGAACAGAAGAAAAGTGAAACGCAACATGGCAGTTCTCCGGATCGAGTGCCCAGACAAGGAACGGTTGACCCGGGTTACGTTGTAGACGGCGCGGAAAGGAATTTCAACATCCGGCGGCAGGCCCACCTGCCTGCCGCGGCTGCCCTCGTCGACTCTCGCAGGCGGGCATCGCGCTGCTCGCGAAACGAATCCGATTCACTCACGCCCCGGAACGTCGTGGTCACGGTGCAGTTCGGTCCGCCCGTTCTGGATGAACTGCGACACCACCTTGGCATGTGCGTGCAGCAGCTTCGCCACAAATGGATTCTCAGAAACCTCGCGGACACGAATCCCCTTGTCCGTCGCTTCGGACTCGATCTGAATCTGCTTGGCGTGCGCGAAGATCTCGCGGAAAAGTGGATCGCGCATGTGAATCGGCTTCACGTTCTCAACGCGATCGTACATCGCCGCCACGTGCTCCTGAATCTTGGCGGCGACCTCCGGATCGTCCGATTCCGTCACCGTTTCGATTCCGTTGGGGAGGTTCTTCACCGTGCGACGAATCGCATCGCGGTGATCGAGCAGGAAGAAAAACACGTTGTGGTCTTCTTCAAACTGAGGATCTGCGGCGCGGCCGGCACGACGCCCCATGCCGCGTCCCATCCCGCGTCCCATGCCGCGTCCAGGGCCGAACGGAGGACCCGCCTGCGCAGCCTGCGTCTCCTCGGCCACTGCTTCTGGCTCGGCTTGCGGCCGGACACAGAGCGGACAGCCGGCCGGGACATCCGTTCCGCTGGCCTCAGTCGTCCCGCTCACAGTCGTCCCGCTCACAGTCGTCCCGGCCTTAGTCGTCTCGACCTTGGCGCACGCGCACGTGCCCCCGGCGCACTTGCCGGCCGCGCATTTGCCCGATGCATTTTGCGGGCAGCAGCTGGACTCGGGGGTGACCGCCGCGGGCTTGGTTTCGGACGTCGGCGAGGCCGATGGCTGGGTGATCGATGGCTGGGGTGCGGAGGGGTCGGCCTCTTCGCGGGCCCAAGCGGCCGTCGTGCCAAGGCCGAGCAGGACGACGAGACCGCCGATTAAGCAACGTGGGTTCATGACTTCACCTGTCAACTTTCTGCCTGAAAGGCAATTCCCTGAGCGCCGGGTGGAGAGGACCGTTCGTCACCCCCGACCCGATTTCCGTTGAAAGGACCCCGCCGGTACCGATTCTCAATATATCGCGAGACGACGAGGTGTCAATGGGACTCGCACGAGGACCTCGTCCCAGCTCGCAAAGCGGTCCGCCGAGCGGTTGGAATGGTTCGAGCGGCGGCCGGTCGCCCCCTCATCCGGCCTTCGGCCACCTTCTCCCGCGTGGGGGAGAAGGGACATGCGGCATGTCACCTCTCCCGCGGCATGTCACCTCTCCCGCGGCATGTCACCTCTCCCGCGGCATGTCACCTCTCCCGCGGCATGTCACCTCTCCCGCGGCATGTCACCTCTCCCGCGGCATGTCACCTCTCCCGCGGCATGTCACCTCTCCTGCGGCATGTCACCTCTCCTGCGGCATGTCACCTCTCCCGCGGCATGTCACCTCTCCCGCGGCATGTCACCGCTCCCGCGGCATGTCACCGCTCCCGCGGCATGTCACCTCTCCTGCGGCATGTCACCTCTCCCGCGGCATGTCACCGCTCCCGCGGCATGTCACCGCTCCCGCGGCATGTCACCTCTCCCGCGGCATGTCACCTCTCCTGCGGCATGTCACCTCTCCCGCGGC
Organism: uncultured Planctomycetales bacterium; assembly: GCA_963826795.1. Lineage (GTDB taxonomy): Bacteria > Planctomycetota > Planctomycetia > Pirellulales > Pirellulaceae > CAWGYT01. The sequence continues at coordinate 504,345 of CAWGYT010000008.1, forward strand.
CGGGAGAGGTCGCCTCGCAGAGGCGGGTGAGGGTCCGCGGGTGAGGGTCCGCGGGTGAGGGTCCGCGGGTGAGGGTCCGCGGGCGGAGGGGCAGGCGGCGGTAGCCCCGGGCCAATCACGTCCGCAGTACGACCGCGACGTCGGACTTGGATTCGACGTGGCCGACAACGCAAGCCGACTCCGCGCCGGATGCTCGAATTCGATCGACCAGTTCGTCGGCGCGTTCTTCCGCAACGCTCAGCAGCAGCCCGCCGGAGGTCTGCGCATCGAATGCAAATTCGAGGCGGAGCGGATCGACACCCGGCTCGACGCGCAACAGCGGCTGAGCGAAGTGACGATTGGTGGCGCTGGCCCGCGTCTTGTTCCCTTGTCGAGCCAACTCGGCGGCGCCAGGCAGCAGCGGCAATTTGCCGAGTTCCAGGACGATCGAGACCTGGCTGGCCTGGGCCAGTTCGCCTGCGTGTCCGGCCAGTCCGAAACCGGTGATATCGGTCGCCGCCCGCACGCCGACGGCGACGGCGGCCGCGCTGCTGCCGGCATTCAGCATCGCCATGCTGGCCATGGCCACATCCAACACGTGCTCGGGACAGCGATTGGCCTTGAAGGCGGTCGTAATGAATCCGGTCCCCAGCGCTTTGGTCAGCACCAGGACATCGCCCGGCCGGGCGTTCTGGTTGGTGATCAACTGAGCGGGCTCGACAACACCGGTGACGGAAAGTCCGTATTTGATTTCATGGTCACGCACCGTGTGGCCGCCGACCACGACGGCTCCGGCCAGGAGCACGCGTTCGGCTCCCCCGCGCAGGATCTCGGAAAGAAGGGCCAGTTCCAGTTGGTCGTCCGGAAAGCCGACGATATTCAGCGCCGTCACGGGACGCCCGCCCATGGCGTAGATGTCGCTGAGCGAGTTGGCGGCGGCGATTTGTCCGAACACGAAGGGATCGTCGACCAGGGGCGGAAAGAAATCGAGCGACTGGATGATGAGCAAATCATCGCGCAGCCGATACACGCCCGCATCGCTGAAGCCTTCGGCACCGACGATCAGGTTTGGATCTTCAAACCGCGGCAAGCTCCGCACGACCTGTGCGGTACCTTCTTGAGGCAGCTTGCCGGCTCAGCCGGCGCAGCTGGCGTAGTCGACCAGCCGCTTCTTTCTCCCCCAAAACGCCATGTGCGTTCCCCATCGGTCCTTGTTTGTCTGCGGCGATTATAGCCGCTTGGGGATCGCGCAGGAGGACTCGCTTGAACCGGAGTCCGTAGACGGTACGCGGTCGTCGGGCTAGTGCTTTGTCACAGCTGAAATTGAGGGTTGGGTGGCCGGGGTCGAACGAAGTGAGCCCCCGGAAAATTGCGGTCTGGGGGCTCACTTCGTTCGACCCCAGGCACCCCAAAATCAAGCTGTGACAAAGCACTAGCCGGGCGACTTTCGCAAGGCGACTTGGGCAGAATCCGGTCCGACCTGCGGGTAGGATGCCGAGCGTGCTGCGGGCGAAAACCGCGTTAACTTGGAGATACGCGGGAAGGTCATCGGCGGCGAAGGGCTATCGCCAAGCGACCAGCGCGTTAAACTACGGGCTGATTCGGGGGCGAGAAACGTCAGCTGAGGAACTCGAAACAATGAAGACTTTGAATTACGGCTTGGCGGTCGGCGTGGTTGGTTTGCTGCTGGGCAGTCCCTTGAACGCGGGATACGTCGAGGAAGTGTTGCGCGACGGCCCGGTGGCCTATTGGCGGTTGGGCGAGGCGGATCTTGACGCCCCGCTGGTCGAACTGACCGGAAACGTGTCGGACGGTTTTTTCGAGCCGTTCGGCGCGGGGCTTGAGGTTGGTTTTCCGGCGCCATCGTAGGTGACTCAAATACCTCCGTGCAATTTGCCACCACGGTCGGTTTTGGCTGCGGGGATTGCGGGATCGGCTCGGTACCGGTGGGCGGTGCTCTCGATCTGGGCACCTACGAAGACGCCACGATTTCGCTGGAAGCATGGTTCCAGATCTTGCCGAGTGTGGAGGAATCGCTGCCGGGTTCGTTCTTCAATCGCATCTTTCACTACAACAATGGCGAAGCCGGCCAATACGCCTTCGGCATCGTCGGCGACAACAACTCGGGTTTTCCCGGCCAGCGAACGGTCTTCGGCGGCGTCGGATCGGGACTGCAGGACAACGAGGGCGACCAGGGGATCATCATCGCGGCCGAATCCGATTCGATTCCGCCGACCGGTGACCCCGTTTGGCATCATTTCGTCGCCACGATCAATCAGGACGATATCGCCCTGTATCTGGATGGCGAGGAGCTGGGCGGCCTGGAGGATTCCGACCCGATTTTCTGGCAAGCAACCCAAGCGACGATCGGCGGGCGCGTCCAGAGCAACGGCTCGTTCGTTCATCCCTTCCCAGGCCTGATTGACGAATTGGCGATTTACAACAAGTTGTTATCCCCCGAGAGAATTCGGGCTCACTACGACGTGGGAATCGGCGTCGCGGTCGAAAACGGCGATTACAACGGAGACGGTGTGGTCAACACGGCCGATGTCGACCTGCAGGCCGTTGCCATGAAGACCCCGACGGAAAACCTCTCGACGTTTGACGAGAACGGCGATGGAGTGGTCGACGGCGACGACCGGATCATCTGGGTGCAAGACCACGCCAAGACCTGGTTTGGCGACGCGAACTTCGACGGCACTTCTCGACCGACGACCTGGTCGCGGTCTTTGCCGCGGGCCAGTACGAGACCGGACAGATGGCCGTCTGGTCCGAGGGCGATTGGAGCGGCGACATGGTATTCGACAGCGGGGACCTGGTCGCCGCATTCTCAGACGGTGGATTCGAGCTCGGCCCGCGTCCCCCCGCAGTCGCCGCCGTCCCCGAGCCCACGAGTTGCGTCTTGCTGCTGCTCGGTTGCCTGGCGCTGGTTCGCGGTCGCAAATAGCGATCGGAAAACAAAAGGGGTCAGGTCTTTTTTCGGCGGCAAAATGCGACCTGACCCCTTTGTTGTGAGGACTTATGGAAACTCGCAACTCGCGGATCGCGATGGCGTTGTTCGTGGTTTATCTTGCCTTGTACGGCGGGTTTGTCTTTCTGAACGCGTTTGCGGCCGATGTCATGGATCAGAAGCCGATGGCCGGGGTCAATCTCGCGATCTTGTACGGCTTCGGGTTGATTGTGGCCGCCTTTGTCCTGGCCTTGATCTACGGACTCGTCTGTCAATCGGACGAGGAGGTCTCGGCGTCGAAGGAGGATCGTAAGTGATTTACGAGGCGTCGCCGGTTGCCGTTACCATCTTCTTCTTGTTCGTCGCGGTCACGCTGGGCTTCAGTTTCTACTTCGGTCGCAAGGCCAAGTCTTCGCAGGGCTACTTCGCGGCACACGGCCAGATCCCCTGGTTTGTCAACGGCGTGGCGTTCGCCGGCGACTATCTCTCCGCCGCGTCGTTCCTGGGGATCTGCGGGATGATCGCCTTCTACGGATACGACGGGTTTCTCTATTCGATCGGATTCCTGGCCGGCTGGGTCGTCGCGCTGTTTGTGGTTGCCGAGCCGATGAAGCGGCTGGGAAAGTTCACGTTTGCCGACGCGCTCGACGCCAAGTTCGGATCGCGCGGCATCCGACTCGCGGGCGGCATCAGCACGCTTGCCGTCAGCGTCTTCTATTTGATTCCGCAAATGGTCGGAGCGGGGTCACTGATCCAGCCGCTGCTGGGATTCCCGCATTGGGTCGGCGTCTTGATCGTCGGCGTGACGGTGATCTCGATTGTGGTCACGGCGGGGATGGTCTCGACGACTTGGGTTCAGTTCCTGAAAGGCTCGTTGCTGGTTCTGTTCAGCGCCATCTTGACCGTCATGATCTTAAATCGCGGATTCGAAACGGCGCAGGGCGGCGGCGACGGGCATCTGTTTCAAACGCTCGGTCCCTTCGATGCGATCACTCCGTTCGATGAATGGCCGCTGCCAGTGGAGATGACCGCGAAGTCGCTGGTCGCCCGCGCCGGCCAGACCAGCAAACAGACGTTTCTGCAATCGGGCAACACGATCTGGAGCGTCGAAGTCGCCGGGAAAGATGAAGCTTTCCTTCACGAGGCACAGACGGTCCAGCACATGGCCGACGGCACGCAATTGGTCAACGGCCAGCCGAAAGGGTCGCAAAAGGGCGAGCCCGAACTGCATCCGATTGGATACGTCAGCAAGCTGCCCGGCGGCAAGACGCGCACGGGCCCGCTGGGGCCCCTTTCGTTTTTCAGCACCCTGCAGGACAGCGAAGTCGTGCTGTGGGGCAACGACACGATTGAAGTCAGCGACGGCAACACGGCCACGGTCTACTATCAAAAGCCGACGCCCGGCAGCCACGTCCTGCGACCCGGCGAACATCCGATGTTCAAGGGACTCCGCAGCAACAAGCTGATCGACAAACTGAACTTCTTCTCGCTGATGTTGGCCCTGTTTTGCGGCACCGCGTCCCTGCCGCACATTCTGATTCGCTACTACACCGTCAAGGATGAAGCGAGTGCGCGCAAGAGCACGATCGTCGGCATCGCCAGTATCGGCTTCTTTTACGTGCTGACGCTGTATCTCGGCCTGGGCGCCATGACCAGCGGATCGCTGGACGTGACGGACACGAATATGGCAGCTCCGCTCTTGGCCAAGAGCATGAATCAGTGGCTGTTCGCGATCATTTCAGCGATCGCCTTCACGACGGTGCTGGGCACGGTCAGTGGGTTGATTCTGGCTTCCGCCGGAGCCGTCACGCATGACCTGCTGACAAGCTTTATGGGCTTCGAATTGAAGGATCACGAACAAGTTCGAATTGCGAAATTCGTTTCGGTCTTCGTCGGCGCGATCGCGATCGTGCTGGGCATTCTCTTCAAAGACATGAACGTCGGCTACCTTGTGGGCTGGGCGTTCAGCGTCGCGGCCTCCGCGAATTTGCCCTCGCTGGTCATGTTGCTGTTCTGGAAAGGCACGACAAAACAAGGCATCATCGCCGCGATCGTCGTGGGCATGACCAGCTCGCTGGCCTGGATCCTGCTCAGCGGGGACACCTTCACCAAGGTGTACGGCCTTTCGGCAGACGCCGCGCTCGTTCCCTTCAGCCAACCCGGCATCGTCACGATTCCGCTGGGATTCCTCACGTTGATCGTGGTGTCGCTGATGACACGCCGACCCGAGTCGCAATCGGGATCCGCATCGAATCGCACGTCGCCCGGCAAGGGAGACCGATGACGGATCAGTAAGTCAAGAGAAGCCGATCGGAAACCAGTTCAGATTCAAGCGTCCTGCCGCCCATCTGGAAGCGGCGCAGCATCGATCTGCCGCAATTGACAAACACCTCTTGGGCAAACAGTCCCGCAGGAATCGGCAAGGCACAGCGCGTGCGCCGGATTTTTTGGTGCCGTCGATACTGACGGCCACTCGGACACCGCGTGCTTTGCACTGGGCAATTAGTTCGAAAAGCCGTTCCAGGCGAAACGCTTGGGCCCCGTAGAGAATCGTCTGGCTATGGGTGTAGGGAGGATCGCAGTAGACGAAGTCGCCACGCCTTGCCCGCTGCATCGCCTCTTCGTAATCGAGACACAAGAACTGCGTGCCCTGGGTCCTCAGGTACCAGTCGTCGACGCGGGTGGCAAACGCGCCGGGAGAGATGGGCCGGTGAACACCGCATGGCGTGGACATGTATCCATCGCGTTTCCGAAAACGAACAACTCCGCCGTAGCAAGCGCGACAAAGAAATAGCAAATCCGCACCATTCGGCGCCGCATTGTAGCGCGCCTTGATCCGCTCAAAGGCAGTCACCTTGTCGTCGCTCATCACTTCTTGCCAACGATCCCCGTACCACCGCTTCAGCGTCGCGGGATCGCGGCGCAGCGTCTGCCAGATGTCCACCAGCGGGCCAAAGCCGTCCGACGCAATCGCTCGCCGAGGCACAAGCGTCGCAAGAACCGCCCCGCTGCCGATGAACGGCTCAAAGTACGTTCCCCCGTCCATCGGAAAATAACGGACAATCTCGTGAGCAAAACGCTGCTTGTTACCAACCCATTTGAGCAGCTGCCGCTTGAAGGGTCGCATCGACCGACGATCATCGAGAGCTCCTGGCATCCACCCATCCCTTCCGGACTACGCGAGAACAATTCGGCCCTTGCTAGAATCGCAATTGAGCCCGGATCTGACAAGTGACGTGTGGGGCACGACGCGGCACACAGCGTCAGATACATTGAATAACGTCCCCTTGATTCCAAAACCGAGTGAATCGGAGATCGATATGGAATCGGTCTGCGAGCGCGCGAACCCGTCCATCTTATGGAGAGCGGACAAATGACCGTTGAAATGGCGCGAGGCTTTCTGGGTTGGTGTACCTTGCTGAATGTCGGCCTGTTGATCTGGTGGTTTCTCTGCTTTTGGCTCGCTCACGATTGGATGCATCACTTTCATCGCAAGATATTCAATCTGTCGGTCGAGACATTTGATTCGATCCATTACGCGGGAATGGCAATTTTCAAGATTGGCATTTTCTTGCTCAATCTAGTCCCGTATTTGGTGCTCGCCATGATCGGTTCCTGAAACCGGTTCGTGAAACCAAAAGCGGATCCTGCGCCGCGAAGGGTGCTCGAAGAATTCGACAAGCTCCGCGTGTGGGACCACCGCGACGCGCAAGGCAGTTCGGCGGAGCCGAAAAGCTGCGATCCCGCCGCATTCACCCGCGGCCAGCGTCCGCCGTCGGCATCAGTTCGCGGCATCAGTTCGCGGCCTCAGACGAAGCCACCGCCCAGACGTTTCGAAATCGAACCGGGTTGCCGTGGTCCTGAAGGTAAACGGGGCCGGGTTCGGGACCCGGTTTCAGGGGAGCCGCCGTCGTCGCTTTGGGAAGCTCGACATCCTGGTGGATCACCACGCCGTTGTGGCGAACCGTCAGCTTGGGATTCTTCACAACCTGGCCGCTGCTGTCATACCTCGCGGCGGTAAACTCGACGTCGTAGGTTTGCCAGGTGAGCGGCGGGAAGCACAGATTGGCGTCGGGATTCTTGATCGAGTAAACGCCACCGCACTCGTTGTCTTTCCCTTCGAGTCCAAAGGAATCGAGGATCTGCACTTCGTAGCGGCCCTGCAAGTACAATCCGCTGTTCCCGCGCCCCTGCCCTCGAGCCTCGGGAGCGTAAGGCACACGAAACTCGACGTGCAACGTATGGTCAGCAAACTTCTGCTTGCTCGTCTGCCCTTCCTTCAGCAACTTGCCCTCCATGGTTCCGGGATCCCATGCATCACCGGTTGTCCCATCGAATAGAACGATCGCACCTTCAGGTGGTTTCTTTCCCAGCGTCGGGCTCTTTCTGCGCGTCTTCTTCAAGGATCCAATCTGATCGCCGTCGTCCAGCACGGACACCGATCCGTCCTTGTACACAACGGTTGCCAGTTCGGTCGTGAACGTGATCGTTCCGTCGTCGTCTTTCTCGCCGCTCATCGAAAGCGGCTCTTCGCCGTTCCAGCCATCACCTGGCAGTCCGCCCAGGTAACCGGTGCCTTGGAACCGACCTTTCCCCAAAGCGACAATTTGCAGACCGACCGGCAGCTTCTCTCCGCTGTCGTCGACTTCGCCAACGTACTCACCTTGGATGCTGAAATCTGCATCCTGACTGGCCTGTCTGGGTCGCGAGTACACGGGACCTTGGGCCTCCAATACCGGAACGAGCGTGCCGCTCAAGAGCAGTGTGACAAACAGCATTTTAAGGTGGGCGTGAATTCGCATCGGGTGCCTCGCGACCATGGATTTCGAGTGATTGACGGATTTCTACTGATCGGACGATCGCATCAACAAGCCCGCCATTGTGATTCAAGTTTGCACAATTGCAATTGAGCTCAAGGTGGCGAGGGCGTGATTGTCATCTTGCCCCGCCAACGGATCCGGCCGACGGACCAGGCCCGGTGGGACTGACTTGCCAGAGGTTTTTCGCGGACAAGTTGCCCGAGCTTGATGGGCTTACCGTTGGGGACGGGCGTCGGTAGACGCACGAGGCCGAAACGAAGTTGGTCGACGCGGCCATTCCATGGAAAGTTTCACCGACAGTCATCCCGTTTTTCCCGGGTTGATGTCGACGAATCCGACATGTCACCGGTTGTGCGGTAAGAACTGCCCGAGATCATAGATGGCATGTCTTATTCGACACTCCGGCGGTTTCGTCATGGTGTCGGCGCGCGTGCTACGTTTTCCGAGATGCCATTCCCCGCCTTCACCACAACAGGGATCGCCCAAATGTCGACAGCTACCGATTTGCTCGAGCTTAGTGCCGCTGATTCTGCCTTGCCTGACGAAGTCCTCAACCGAAACCTCTTCGTGGTCAAGGAACACGCAGGACTCTTTAAGGCGTCGAGCAATTTCGACGTCTTCGATCCGGACACGGGTGAAATCATCCTGCAATGCCGAGAACCACAGATCGGCTGGTTTACAAAGATTCTGCGATTCACCAAATACAAGCGAATGACGCCGTTCAACGTCCACATCACGACGCCCGACGGAGAGCCATTCTTGTACGTAAGTCGCGGGACTTCCCTGTTTCTTTCGAATGTCAAAGCCCACGACGAAGCGGGAGAATTCATCGGTGGTTTTGAGCAGAAGCTGTTCTCGATCGGCGGAAAATTCTCGGTCCTGAACGATCGGCGCGAGCCGATTTGCGAGCTCAAGGGCAAGTGGACCGGTTGGGAGTTTCAATTCCAGTCGAACGGAGTCGAGTTGGCTCGCGTGTCCAAGAAGTGGGCCGGAATCGGAAAAGAGCTCTTCACCAGCGCGGACAACTACGTTCTTGAAATTAACGAAGATGTTCCGCCATCGAGTACCATTCGCAAGTTAATCCTGGCGGCGGTATTGACGATCGACCTCGTGTTAAAAGAGTAGGGTGGATCTAAAGGGGTCAGGTCTTTTTACGCCCGCAGCCTGGGAAGACCAGGGAAACAACTCGCGTCGCCAGTCGCGGCCAAGATCTATCCGATGACCTGATCAACGTCGGCAATAACAAGCGGCGCTCCTCGGGACGTGATCAAAACCTTCGCTAGCTCCCCCGGCTTCCAAAACAAAGAGACCTGACCCTTTTGTCTTGGCGACGACGGAAACGTCCAGCTCGGGCAAACTCCTCCCCACCGCGTCCGTGTCAGTTGTAAGATGGGATTGACCACGGATGGCAGCGAGGTTGCGAAAAATGCGAAGTGCCCCTATAAAGTTGACTGGCTTTGCGCCTGTAGCTCAGGGGATAGAGCAACGGTTTCCTAAACCGTAGGTCGGAGGTTCGAATCCTCTCAGGCGTACTGAGCCTCGCGCCGTTCGTTCGGGGGCAGTTGTCCGGCGAGGGTTGGCGGGGCCGTTTCGTAAGTCTCGTCGTGCGACGTCAAGCCCGATCCAGGAGTACCGCCGCGTGGCACGATTCAGCATCCTGCTGCTGGCCTCGATTCTTCCCGCTGCTTGGATTTGGGCGGCGCCTGCGGTTGGCCCTGCGGTTGGCTTGCCGACCGCGACGTCCCTCGTGTGCGTGGATGTCCCCGTTCCTGTCAATATGTCCGTTCCTGCCAAAGCACGCGAACGCGACGCCGTCCCACCGGTTGGCCTGCCGCACAAGGCGGACGTCGGAGCACGACTGGACCGGCCGGCGAGCGACTCGGACGCGGTACAGTTGGCCTCGGGACCGGGAAGTCCTGAGGCCACTGCCGTGCTGGACTACGTCCGCTCGATTCAAGGCAAACAAATGCTCGCCGGACATCACGTTGTCTACGGGAGTCGGATCCGGCAAGATCTGAATTTCATCATCACCGCCACCGGAAAGCATCCCGCTCTCGTCGAATTCGAAATCGGAATTTTCGAGCGGAAGTATCGTAAGGACTTTGATAACGCACAAAAGCAACTGGTCCGAGATGCCATTCAACTCTGGAAACAGGGTACGCTGATCGCCGTCTGCTGGCACTGGGGAAATCCCTCCCGGCCGGAAAACACCTACGCTAACACGAAAGTCGGCTTCGATATTCGAGCTGCACTCAGGGAGGGAACTCCGGAACGCGTGGCGATGCTCAAGGACCTGGATGTGACCGCCCGCGCCTTGAAAGAACTGCGGGATGCGAACGTCCCCGTCCTGTTTCGTCCCCTGCATGAAATCTGCGGCGGTTGGTTCTGGTGGGGCATGCAGGGCAAACAACCGGCTCAGGAACTTTGGAAATTTGTGTTCCAGTACTTTACAGAACACCATCAACTCAGAAATTTGATCTGGGTTTATTCGGCGTCCCAGCAGATGCGCACCGATTGGTTTCCCGGCGTCGAATACGCGGACGTGATCGGTGTCGACATTTATCGCGACGGCGAGCAGGACGAACGAAACAACTACGACCGGATGAGCTCCATTGCGGGCGGCAAACCCGTTGCCCTGACGGAATGCGACGTGATCCCGGACCCCGATGTCTTACGGGAGCGCAAGTTTCTCTGGAGCTGGTTCACGACTTGGCACGGACCGTATCTTCGCAAGAATGAAGCGGCTTTTCTGCGACACGTCTACAATCACGAGCTTGTCATCACACGTGACGAGTTGCCGCGGTTCGTGGAAATGCCGTGATCTCGCCGATCCATTTGGCGTCGCGTGACCGGGACCGTCGGCCACGTTTCTCCCCGCTGTGATCAACGGTCATCCGGCGCATGGCGACCGGGGGAAAAGGTCCGGGGAAGTTTCCTACACCCCCGCTTGGCGACGCCGCAGGATTGCTGAACAATGTCGTCCTCCGCTCGGCCGATCCGAGCCGACTCGACCTGTCGCGGCCGCAACGGTCCGCCTCAAGGGATCGAGGCTTGATGAAAGGCGACGAATCGAAATGAAGCCGCAAAGTCCCCCACGTCAGGCTGCGATGGCGTTCATTTTGTTGACGTTGTTTCTCGATATTCTGGGCATCGGAATCGTGATTCCGGTGTTGCCCGAGCTGATCAAAGAGTTTGTGGGAGGGAGCACGGCGCGGGCCGGGCGATACGTGGGCACGATCGGTGCCACGTATTCCCTGATGCAGTTCCTGTTTTCACCCCTGCTGGGAGCACTCTCGGACCGCTTCGGACGACGCCCGGTGCTGCTCGCTTCGCTGTTGGGGCTGGGGATCGATTTTCTGATTCAGGGCTTGGCCCCGAGTCTCGGTTGGCTGTTCCTTGGGCGGGCGCTGGCGGGCGTCATGGGGGCCAGCATCACGACCGCCAACGCGTACATCGCCGACGTGTCGACGCCGGAAACGCGGGCTCGAAACTTCGGACTGATCGGCGTGATGTTCGGATTGGGCTTCATTTGCGGCCCCGCGCTCGGCGGGCTGCTGGGCGGGATCCATTTACGACTGCCGTTCTTCGTCGCGGCAGCACTCGCGCTCTTGAATTGGAGCTACGGGTTTTTCGTCTTGCCCGAATCGTTGCCAACGGAACATCGCAGCTCCTTTCGCCTGTCCAAGGCGAATCCGTTCGGATCACTCAAGTTACTGAACAACTACCCGATCGTCGCCGGACTCGCGGCGGCATTTGTCTGCATGTCGTTGGCCCAGCGTGGGCTAGAAAACGTCTGGGTTCTTTACACCGGGTTTCGTTACGGATGGAGCGAGACAACGAACGGACTGGTGCTGGGATTAGTCGGCGTCATGGCGGCCCTCGTCCAAGGAGGGCTGGTGCGACCGACGATTTCGAGGATTGGCGAGCGGAGGACGGTGATGCTAGGCCTGGGCGTTTCGACCCTGGCGTTTCTGGGATACGGCTCGGCCTCGCAGGGCTGGATGGTGCCCTGTGTGATCGTCTTCGGGGCATTCGGCGGCGTGACCGGACCGGCCATTCAGAGTATTGTGGCCGGGGCGGTCCGGCCTTCGGACCAGGGAAAAACCCAGGGCGCGCTGACATCGCTGATGAGCTTGACGAACATTATCGCCCCGCTGCTGTTTACGGCCGGGCTGTTCAGCTATTTCACGTCGGACCGCGCAGGCGTTTTCGCTGCCGGGGGCTCCGTTTCTGGCCGGCTCGGCGCTGCTGCTGACGGCGCTGCTGATCGTCCGCCGAGTCTTCCGGCGATTTCCCGATGCGTCCTCGGCCGCCACAAGACCCATTTCGCCTCCGCATGAAGTTGAGCCTTCGTAAGTTCCGGATTTCAGCCGACGGACGACCGTCGGCCGTCGGTCCACTCGGTGCCCTCCGTGGCTCAGTGGCCTCCGAAATCCTTTCGTCAGGAAAGGCAGCTGGCAAACGATGAAGATCACGGGACTGAGCATCTATCAAGTGGATCTACCTCTGCACGAAGGCAACTACAGCTGGTCGGAAGGCAAGCGAGTTGACGTGTTTGACTCGACCGTTGTCCAGGTCGATACGGATGCGGGCCTGGCGGGCTACGGCGAGGTTTGTCCGCTGGGCCCTGTTTACCTGCCAGCCTATGCCGCGGGGGCGCGAACCGGTATTCAGGAGCTGGCGCCGGCACTGATCGGCGCCGATCCGACGCAATTGTTGGCCCTGAATCGACGCATGGACCAGGCCATGAAGGGACACCCTTACGTGAAGTCGGCGATCGACATGGCGTGCTGGGACCTGCTGGGCAAGGTCGCCGAGATGCCCGTCGCGCATTTGCTCGGCGGTCGTTACGGTGACGACGTGATCTTGTATCGAGCCATTTCACAGCGGGGCGCCGCCGAGATGGCCGAAAATGTGGCAGGCTACCGCAACGAGGGCTATCGTCGGTTTCAGTTGAAGGTCGGCGGCAGGCCCGACGACGACATCGAGCGGATTCGTGCGGTGCGTGAGATCCTCGAGCCCGGCGACAAGCTGATCGCCGATGCGAATACAGGCTGGTTGATGCACGAAGCGATGCGGGTTGTCAACGCGGTCCGCGATCTGGACGTTTACATCGAACAACCTTGCGCCAGCTACTCGCAGTGCCTCAGTATTCGTCGCCAGACGGCGTTGCCCTTGATCCTGGACGAGGTCATCGATTCGATCGACGCGATCCTGCAAGGAGCGGCCGATCACGCGATGGATTGTGTGAACATCAAAATCAGCAAGTTTGGCGGATTGACCAAGGCGAAGCAGGCGCGGGATCTGTGCGTCGCCTTGGGAATCGCCATGACGCTGGAAGACAGCTGGGGAGGCGACATCGTCACGGCCGCCATCGCGCAGTCTGGCGCACAGCACGCCGACGGAGTTCTTGTTTACCTCCACGGACTTTAACAGCTACGTGACCCGCTCGATCGCCGACGGCGCTCCCCAGCGAATCAACGGCCGAATGGCCGCCTCGATCGAACCGGGACTGGGGATCAGGCCGCGCTTCGAAGTGCTGGGCGATCCGGTCTGGCGTTGCTGACGGTCGAGCACGTCATCTCTCGCGCCCGCGACACGGGAAAGCGCCCTTGACGCTCCGCCGCGGCGATGCTCGCATCGCGCCGGGGAGCAGGTTATACTGTGGGCCGCTCGGAATGGATCACGCTCGGAACAGACGAGGCAGCCGTCGATATTCACCGAGTCCGCATCCTATCACTGCCGGAGTTGTTGCTATGCGCCCGCGAATCCTGCCGTACCCCGTATTCCTGATGTGCGCCGTGATCGCCTTCGCCTCATGTCCCCCGGCGATCCAAGGCGCCGAAATCCTTTGGACCACGGGCTTGCTGGACGAGGATACGGACGTGAGCAACTTCGGGACGGTAATCGAAGCCGTGGCGTTCACCGGCGATCGCGACACGAACGCTCTGGCCGGAACGTTTCCGCTGGAAGACCCCTTCACGATCAACGGGACGCTCTTCACGCCGCTGAATTTCACCCAGGGCGACCAGCCGCAGTTCCTCGGCGGATTGACGTACGACCACGGCGAGTATGGACATACGATCGACGAGGAAGGATTGGGGGCACTCGTCGCAGGCCTCGCCTTCCAGAGCGGCGTGGGCGAGCAATTCATGGAGTTGACGGATCTGACGGTCGGCAGCCAATACCAAGTCGAATTCTATTACCACCACATCAGTGCCAATCGCACGGTGACGTTGGATGACGGCATCGGAAACATGGTGACGGTCGTCGACGGGCCACCTGGAATCGGAGGCTTCGCGTCGGGTTATTTCGTCGCGGACAACGCCTTTCAGGAGATCATCGCGACGGCCAACACCGGCTCGCAGTACCTCAACGGCTACCAACTGCGCGAAGTGCCTGGTCCTCCGCCGGTCGTCGATCCGCCCGATCCGCCCGTCTCGATTCCCGATCTGATTGGGTACTGGAATTTCGATAACAATACGAACGATCTATCGGGACACGAAAACCACGGTACGATTTCCGGCGGAGTCACGTTCGACGGCGACGTCCCGGCAGCGCTCGGATCCGGAACGTCCGCCAACTTCGATGGATTTCCCGACACGCATGTCGAAATCACTCACAACTCGATGATGCCCGTGACGTCCCATACGGATTTCACGATCTCGATGTGGGTCAAAGCGGACGGCACGTTCGATAACATCGATGACCGCGTTTTTTCGGAAGGTTCGTCCCTCGACGCCAACCCGCTATTTAACCTCGGCACACAGAATGAGGGCCTGGACGGGCGATTCGATTTCTACTACCGAAATGGCTCGTCGCCGGGACATTTGTATTCGGTTGAGGAACCGTTCGATGACGAGTGGCACCACATTTTGTGGGTCGACGTAAACAACGTCGGCACGTTATATGTGGACGGCGTCGAGGATACGACGTTCGACTATACGGCGCATCCGAGTTTTGAGGCTGACATTACGTCGATCGGCTCGGTGCTAAGAGCGACCGATTGCTGCAATTTCACGGGCAACATCGACGACGTCTCGATCTTCAGCTTTGCACTGGATGTGGATGCGATCACGGCCTTGGCCAATGGCGCCTCGCCCCTGGCCATCCCGATTCCCGGGCAAGTGCTGGGTGATTTCGATGGAGACGGATTGCTAACGGCCGTCGACATCGACTTGCTGACAGCTGAGGTGCGGGCCGGCTCAAATAACCTCGCCTTTGATTTGGACAACGACGATCTGGTCAATGAGGAGGACCGTCGCGTGTGGGTCGAGGACCTCAAGTACACCTACTTCGGCGATGCCGATTTGGATGGCGAATTTGCCAGCGCCGACTTCGTGGCGGTGTTCACGACGGGCGAATACGAAGATGCCATCGACGGCAACTCGACCTGGGCGACCGGCGATTGGGATGGGGACGGCGATTTTGGTTCGGGCGATTTCGTGAAGGCGTTCCAGGCGGGCGGCTATGAACTTGGCCCGCGACCGTCGTTGGCCGCCGTGCCCGAACCGTCCGCGGCGATTCTGTTGACGCTGGGGCTGTTCGCCCTTCCCCGCCGCCGGCGTCAGACCGCAGCGGCGAAAGCGTGAAAGAAACGTTGCCGCTCGGCCAATTCTCGAAAGGACACTGCGTCGATGAAGCTTGCCACTCGAAACCCGCTTGGACCGCTCGTCACGCTGACCTGCCTCTGGACCGGCTGTGGCGGGATCGGTGTTCCCGGAGGCATAAGCAGCGAGGGATTTTCGTGGGTCAATGCCAGTGATGATGCGATCGCTGGCATTGATAGGGGCTCGGTTGAGATTGTGACGTTCCGCCAAGTGACGCCGAAATCGCCCACGTTTGTGATTTGGATCGATCGCGTGGGCAGCAGCGACAGTCGCAGCGGGAGCACCGACTACGAAATGACCCAACAGGTTCCCGATGGCCCGGAGATCAAACTGCAATACGATCTGGGCACTGAGGGAACGGAGGAGATCAAGATCGGCGACTCGACGTATTCGCCTGCCAAAGGGCGATTGTTTCTGATCTCGACGGCCGGCGGCGTCATTTCCGTCAAACAGCTGGATCGGCCCTTGGAATCCTTTCCGAAGGATACCAAGACACTGCAGACGTTCGCCGCAACCGATGATGCCATCCGCGAGTTTTTCGATCCGGATGGAACGGACGCCGTCGAAACGGCTGACGAGAGTTCCGCGGAGAATGCGGTGCAGGAATGAACGTCGACGAGGGCCGGACGAGGGGCAACACCGGCGGCGCGAATGACGGCAGGGGCCGACCCTCACCGGGCCGACCCTCACCCGCCGCCGACCCGCAGCGCGCTCCCGATCATGTCCCTTCTCCCCTCGCGGGAGAAGGTGGCCGAAGGCCGGATGAGGGGGCCACGTCCCGCTGCCAGACACGCGCCCTCGCCCGCCGCGAACCCTCACCCGCTGCTTCGCAGCGACCTCTCCCGGAACGGGAGAGGTGACACCATCATGTCCCTTCTCCCCTCGCGGGAGAAGGTGGCCGAAGGCCGGATGAGGGGGCCACGTCCCGCTGCCAGACACGCGCCCTCGCCCGCCGCGAACCCTCACCCGCTGCTTCGCAGCGACCTCTCCCGGAACGGGAGAGGTGACACCATCATGTCCCTTCTCCCCTCGCGGGAGAAGGTGGCCGAAGGCCGGATGAGGGGGCATGTCCTGCTGCCAGACACGCGCCCTCGCCCGCCGCGAACCCTCACCCGCTGCTTCGCAGCGACCTCTCCCGGAACGGGAGAGGTGACACCATCATGTCCCTTCTCCCCTCGCGGGAGAAGGTGGCCGAAGGCCGGATGAGGGGCCGGCCTGCGGCCTGCGCACCGCGGCGTGCACTCGTTCGGCGTCACGCGACTTCAATGTCGGCCACGCGCAATACTCGAAGGCAGCTCAGCAGCCCGAATAGGATCAGCAACCAACTCGACGGTTCAGGCACGGCGGCAATCGCTCCTGGCGGTCGGACTCCCAACTCGTACCCGCCCTCCTGGAACGCCACGACAAAGTCGTTCGAACTGAACCGTTCATCTCCGTCCCAGTCTCCCTCGCTCCAGCTGGCCAGCACGTCTAACTCGAATTTTCCCGCCTGGAACACGGCCACGAAATCCGCGCTGCCGAACTCTCCATCGAAGTCCGCGTCGCCGATCCACGTGCCCTTCAAGTCGTTGACCCAGGCCTTGCGATCGTCGAAATTGACGCGGCCATCCTGGTTGAGGTCAAATTCCGGAGGATCGTTTCCTGAGAGGATCGCCGCGGCTTGCAGATCCAAGTCGGCGGCTGTCAACTCTCCGTCGCCGTCGTAGTCGCCCTCGATCCCACCTCCGACGATCTGAGCAATCTCGGCATCGCTCAACGCATGATCGAACAGGCGAACATCGCTCAAATAGCCTCGCCACGTTTCCGCTCCGCCTTGCCCTCCCATCGCGAACGGCAACGGGTCCGGACTGAGCATCTCGCCTTGGATCACGCGGTCATTCATCAGCTCACCGTCACGGTAGTAGGCGAGACGATCGCCGTCTTTGACCACGACGTGGTGATACCATTGTTCGTCACTGGGAATGTTGTCGTCGCCTTCCGAGTACTGGACGTTGTTAGCACTCGCGCCATTCATGTGGTATTCGAATTGGTTCGGCGTGAACTTGATGAATTCACGTGGCACGGTATCGACGCCCGAGGCGTCATAGCGGTTGCCAATGATGATGTCGTTGGCGGGTGATGCCTGGCCGACGTCTTGCTTGGCCCAGAAGAGCCAGGTGAAATCGTTGTCGAAGTCCATCAGGGGAATTTCCCCGGCATCGACCCAGGCCGTGTCGCCCGCCAGGCCGAGAACGGTTCCACGCTCGGGATCATCCACCCACACGCTTCCGTCTCCGGCCAAGCCGCCAAAATCCCAGTCCAGAATGACCCCATCGGCGCCGCGGTCCCGAGTCCTTGGCCGTGTCGGCCGAGGCCGCTCCGTCATCGAGCTTCCAACGCGCGTACAAATTCTTGCCGTCGATTACACTTCCGGGCATGACCGCCTGGATTTCAGCCGATGTCAACGCAGCTTCGTAAAGCTGCACGTCACTCAAATAACCACGCCATGTTTCAACTCCATTTTGTCCTCCCATGGCGAACGGGAGCGGGTTTGCGCTGAGCATCACCTCCGCGACTTGACCGTCGTTGGCAAACTCCCCGTCACGATAGTAGGTCAGCGTGTCACCCTGCTTCACCACGGCATGATGAATCCACCGATCGTTGCTCGGAATGTCATTGGTGGCGTATTGGAGATCGTTGGTCCCGACTCCATTCATGTGATACTCGAAGCGGTCGGGCGTGAACTTGATGAATTCGCGCGGCACTGTATCCGCTCCGTTGTCGTCGTAGCGATTTCCCAGAATGATGTCATTCGCCGGCGACGTCTGCAGGGAATCCTGCCGAGCCCAAAACGCCCAGCTGAACTGATTTTCCAGATCCATGATCGGAAGATATCCCGCGCTGGCCCACGCCGTGTCGCCCGCCAATCCAAGCACGGTCCCGCGCTGGGGGTCATTGACCCAGACACTTCCGTTCGGGCCCAGGCCACCCACGTCGGCGTCAAAGATGATCGCGGGTTCCGCACTGGGCCCCAGATCGCGTGCCTCATCCCCCACGCCATCATCCAGTGGCCACCAAGCATAGACATCCGCGCAAGCCGGCGACACCAAGTAAACCGACGCTCCCACCGCCAAGACACTCGCGACAATCGCCCGCAGAATGAAGCGACCAAGATCCGGACAACCCTTCATGATATCCCACCCCCAAGTAACGAAAACTAAAGGAACTCCCGCTTTGCCTCTGTGCCCTCTGTGCCTCTGTGCCCTCTGTGCCTCTGTGGTCAACCCCATGCCTTCTCCGTAACCCAAGAAAACAGGCCCGCGATTTTCGTTCGCGAGCCTGTTCTGATTCACACAATGCTTGACCGCTATCTCAAGCGATCTCAAATTACTTGCGGCGGCGAACGAATGCCAGGCAGCCGAGTAGCAATAACACCGCGCTCGAAGGCTCCGGCACGGCCGAAACCGACGGACGCGGACCGACTTCGAAGCCTCCGTCGGAGAAGGCGGCGACGAGGTCGCTACTATCGAACTTCATGTCACCGTCCCAGTCGCCTTGTTCCCAAGTCGCTGAATCGGCCGTTTCGTATTTGCCCGCAGCGAAAACCTGGACCAAGTCATCGGTGCTGAACGAACCGTCGAAATTGGCATCTCCAAACCAGGTCTTCGCAAGGTCGGTGACCCAGACGATACGGTCCTGACTATTGATCCTCCCGTCACCATTTTCGTCGTACTTGGCCAAGTTATCGGTCGGCGTCAGCATCGCGACGGCCTGCTCGTCGATATCGCCTGGATCCAATACGCCATTCCCGTTGTAGTCGCCATCGGGACCCGTCGCCCCTTCGGGCGTCAGCTGCAGCGGCACTGGCCAGATCGCTTCCCCGCCACCAAACGGCGAGCCCGCTCCGTCGAAATGCCACATCAGGTGGTGACCGGTCTGGGCTGCCAGATTGTCGGTCGCGTCGTTGTCGTCGATCGCGGTGTTGATCAGCACGAAATCACCGGTCTCCGCCGGAATCGGATCACCCTCGTCGCCGCCGGCCGTGTCCAAGGTCGATAGCGGAATCTGCATTTCGACCACGTAACCTGACTCATCAGCTCTCACCAGTCCGGCGGTGTAAAACTCGCCCGGCACCGGATCTTCCCCATCGAAAGGAATCGTGCGAACCACACCGCCCGCTGTCCCGCGGTTGTTGAATTCGATGTCACCCTCGGCCGAGGCATCGACATAAATCTGGATCTTTCCAAGTCCCCAACCGTCGCCTACGTCCAAGTCAGGGTTAATAAAGAGCTCGACGCCGTCGTTCTGGAACGAGTTGGCTGGGTTATCCAAGTCGAGAAAGTCGTCCGTCACGTCGAACGCGACGTACAAGAAATTGTCGTCATGGGCAAAGTGCAGCGTCGTGGTGAGGTCCGGATCGCCATCGTTCAGGTTGTCCAGAGCAGGCCACGACTGCCCGGGATTTTCATTCTCGGCATACGTGAAATAGCATTTGTTGGCATACTCGCCGTCGCCCAGTAAACCGTCCGTAACCGGTGGGGTCGACATGTAAGGTGCCGCGATCGCAAAATCGACGACATCTTGGATCCCCACTTCATTCAGTAGGAAGTCATGAAACTGGGTTGGCTCGAGGTAAACCGTGCACTCGCCGTCACCCAACTGAGCTTGGGCGGACGACAAACACAGTTGCCAAAACATGGCTACCGTCAACAGAAACCTACAAAATCGCATAAGCTTTCGACCTTTCAACAAGTATCTCGATGAAGAAAATTCGTGGACGCAGCAGACGATCGCCGTTCCGTGATCGTTACCCGAACTCAGCACTTTTGCCTCAACTCGCTTGAAGCCGCAAGGGGCACGAAAAAGACAACTCAACGAGGGGCGCACGACTTGATTAACGTTGAGCGTTTCTTTCGCTACGGCTTGCTGAATTTATTTGAGTTCCCGCCGAAATGCAACCGATTTCCGTCATGACCGGTACATTTTTCGCATTTGCACTAAGAACCGCAGGCCCCCATTTCGCCGCGCGGCGGATGCCGGGCAGCCACCCCCTGCGTCGGAGGGTTGCGAAGCCGCCCCAATGACCGGTGCTTGGCCGCAGCCCGTGGCGCAGGCCACCAGCCGGCGATCTTGTGCCGTGCACCGATGGGGCAGGCTCGATGAGGACCCGACCCTCGGCGGGCGGGATGCCTGCCCCACTTACCCACGCGCCGCGAAGGGGTGGGGGAATTCAGGGCGCCGTCTTTTTCGGTCGCAGCTCGACGACCTGCCTGCTCGCGAACGATCCAAACGACTCGAGGCTTCCATCCGGCCAAATCACTCGGACTTCGTCCACGTCGTCGGCGTCTTGGAGTCCGAAGTGCACTTCGGGTTCGTTACTCGTCAAGTAACCCGAGACACGACCGACCACCCGCCATTGCGTTTGACCGTTGACATCGATCCCGACACGCGCGCCGATCGCATCGCGGCCGCGCGAGTTTCGAACGCGAAAGCGAATCCAGGGCTTGCCGTTCCCGATCTGGTTGTTCAGCAATCGGGCGGGTCCCCCGTTGTTGACAATCACAAGATCGACGTCCCCATCGCGGTCGTAATCGGCAAAGGCCGCCGCGCGGCTGTTTTCGATCAAGGTCGGCCGAGTGCCACCCTGGGGCAGCTGTTCGGCGAACACACCGCCACCCAGGCCAGCGAACAACTGATTGGGTTCGGCGAAAACATCTCCGGGAGTCAACTCGGCGCTATCCTGTCCGACTCGGCCGTTCGCAACAAAGAGGTCGAGTTGCCGATCGTGATCGAAATCTGCAAAACCAAGTCCAAAGCCGGTAAAGCTGACACTGGGCGCGGCCAGTTTTGCGACGGACGTGCGGTCCTCGAAAAAGCCGTCCTGGTTGATGTACAGCGTATTGGTTTCTCTGGCCAAGTGCGTCATAAAGAGATCCAGGTCGCCGTCGTTCTCGACATCCAAAGCGGCAACTCCCATCCCGGCCTCCGCCACGCCAAAGCGGTTCACGGAGCATCCAAGCAGCAGCGAGTCATCGCGGAAGTGGTTCGGGCTGTCCTGAATCCAAAGTTGATTCGGCGTCCCATCGTTGGCGACGTAAAAATCGAGACGGCCATCGGCGTTGAAGTCGGCGACGACCAAGCCCAGACCATTTCCGTAGGCTGCGTTCAAACCGACTTGGGAGGTAACGTCCTCGAAGGTTCCATCGCCGCGATTACGATACAAGACGTCCATCGCGGGTGCCTGATAGGCGGAAGGCGAACAGTAATCGCGGACGTTCTTTCCCGTTCGACAGTCGATCTCGCGATCGGGAGACCAGTGGATGTAGTTGACCAGCAGCAGATCTTCGTGGCCGTCGGCATCGTAGTCGACGAATGCCGCGGCGGTTCCCCAGCCAGGATGATCAACTCCGGCCGCCGCCGCGACTTCTTCGAAGGTCCCATCGCCGCGATTGCGATAGAGGACGTTGGGGCCCACGTTCGTGACGTACAAATCGAACTGGCCATCGCCGTCATAGTCCCCCACCGTCGCGCCCATGCCATAGTGCGTATCACCCACTCCGGCCGCATCCGTGACGTCCTGGAATTGACCCTTGCCGACGTTCTGGTAGAGCACGTTTGCCGGTCCGCCTCGGCCCTCGTTCGCCAGGTGATCGCCGCCTTGCACCAAGTAGAGATCCAGGTCGCCGTCGCCATCGTAATCCAGCCAGGCGGCGCCGCCTCCCATGATCTCGGGAAGCCAATACCGGACAGGCCCTCGCTGGTGGACCCACTGGACGCCGGACACGGCCGTCTGGTCCACGAACCAAGCTTCGCCTTCCGGATGGGGCGGAGCGTCCGCCGTGGACTCGCCACGCCGGCAGCCGATGGAAGTCGTCAAGATCAAGGTGAGCGTGGCCAACCCGAGCGCGAATCGGCCAGCCTGAAGCGTTGGCAGCCGACGGCCCGCATCACCCCTCACCCGCCGCCGACCCGCAAGCGGGTACTCCGCGGCGACCTCTCCCGGGGACGGGAGAGGTGACACAAGACCCGGGAGAGGTGACACAAGACCCGGGAGAGGTGACACGATCGTGTCCCTTCTCCCCGTGCGGGAGAAGGTGGCCGAAGGCCGGATGAGGGGCAGCAAGCGGAAAGGAACCAGCCGGAAGAGAAGATCGACGCCACGCGCGACCCTCACCCGCCACCGACCCGCAAGCGGGTCCCCTGCGGCGACCTCTCCCGGGGGCGGGAGAGGTGACAACACCGTGTCCGTCTGGCAGCTTCCAGGGGCATGTACGCAATTCATCGATGATACCTTCCTCGCCGCGATGCTCAATCGCAATCTAGCGTTCCGATGCCCGCTGGTTCAACTTCAACCTGGCCGCAATCTCCTGCAGGGAAGCATCTTGCGGGGCAATCGCGAGCGCTTCGCTGGCTGCGGTACGGGCCTCGGAAAATCGTTTCATGCGGATCAACGTCTCGATCCGAACTCGGTGCGCAGACACGACCCAATTGCCGAGATCGACGGCTCGTTCGGCGTGTTCGAGCACTCATCCAAACGGCCGGAGTAGAGGTACCACGACGCGAGGTTGATGTGGGTGGTCGCATTTCGATCATCCAACTCGTTCGCTTTCAACAACCATTGATAGGCGTCGTCGACCCGGCCGGTTTGCATGTAGGCGCCAGCGAGCGCGTTGATGATCGCCAGGTTATTCGGCGCGGCCCTCACGGCCGCCTCGAGCAGTTCGGTGGCGGACTTGAAATCACCGGCCACCATGCGTTTGAGTGCCAGCGTGTGGCGAGCCCGGACCGTGGCGGCATAACGTTCCGCTCGACGCGTCAGCGAATCGGGCAGGTAACGCACTTTTCCGTTTTGGCCCAGCTGCAATTCGCGCACCGCGTCGTCCAGCCGCTGCTGCCGGCGGTAGGCCGAGCCGAGCAAGAAGTGAGCGACGCGATAGGTTTTGTCGAGCTCAACCGCCCGTTGCAGGAGCTCGATCGCGGAATCGACTTGGCCCTGCCGCAAACGAACATCCGCCAGTCCGGCATAACCTTCCGCGGCCTCGGGCGCGAGCCGCACGACCTGCTGATAGGCCGCCTCGGCGCCCACCAGGTCGCCCTTCTCCAGCAAGGCCTGGCCCAATCGCTGTTGAGCCGGGGCCAGGGACGGCACGTCGCGCACGAGATTCTCGAACAGCTCGCACGCCGACTCAAAGTCGCCCGTCTCTTGCGTCGTGATCGCCCGATGCAGGCGCCACAGCGAGTTGCTACCGTCCAACTCGACGGCCGCCTCGTAGGCACGCCTTGCCTCGGCCCACAGTTCATTCGCCTCGTAGACCAGCGCAAGTTCGACGTGGCGAGCGGCGTTCAAGGGCGCTGCCCGAAGTTCGGCGATCTGCTGCTCGACGAGCCTCCGAACATCGGGTTCCAACGCGTCAAGGTTTTCCGGCAACGAGATCGCCGGCGTGGGTTTCCGACTCGGCCACCAGAGGGCGCACGCGCCGTACGCCAGACCCGTCATCGCAAGCAAGGCGAACAGCACCGGCAGCCAGCGCCGACGGGCACGAGGCGACATGCCGACGGACGGCGATGTCGGAGTGGGTGGCTTACGACTTCGCCGCCTGCTCATACCGTGCGTGTGAACCTCTCGGACTATTCGGGTGCGTTGGGAAGAGGGGTCAGCAACTGCACCACCTCGACGTGACCATTGCGGGCCGCGAAGTCGCGAGCCGTGTCGCCGTCGATGTCGCGGATTCGGGGATCGGCCTTGAATTCCAGCAGCGATCGCACGACCTCATGCTGACCCTCGGCGGCCGCGTGCATCAAGGCCGTGAACTTTTCTCCGCTGTCCACGGAATTCGGCTCGGCACCGGCCTCGAGCAGCAAGCGGACGGTCTCGTTGTTCGGCCCCGTCGAGGCATACATCAAGGCCGTCCGCCCCGAGGCATCCCGGTGTTCGAGCTGAGCCTGACGCCCCAACAGCAAACGGACGACCTCCGTGTGCCCGTTAAACGCGGCAAGCAGCAGCGCCGTGCGACCCTCCTCGTCGGTCGCGTTGACGTCCACCCCCGACTCGATTGCCTGACGAATGGTCGCGATCGAGCCTTCCAGCGCCGCATCGAGGAACGCCCCGTCGCTGACCGGCGCGGGTGGCTTGGCAATCACCGCCGGTGGCGAAGCTGCTGGTTTATTTTCGGCGGATGCGTCCCCGCCATTGGGATCGTCCGCCGGTCCGCCGCAGCCGCTCAAGAGAAGCGACCCGATCAACACGGCAACTCGGGACCGCGTCAAAGGACGAAACAGGGGTCGGTCGCGTGAAATGCTCATCCGTCCAATCATACCGACCCAGCCGGTCGGATGTCACCGGCCGCCCGAGAGCCTCGAGCGGCTCGTCATCGCGATCACGGCGGAGGCCGACCGGGGACTGAGTCGCAACGCGGTTCGGGGCCTGATTGGCGAAACGCGTGTCAACCCCGATCCCGCCTCAAGATCGGAGTCGACCACTCGCTAAGCTCAGGTCCGATTTCGGCGTCGCGCGGTTCGCACGACCGCGAACATGCCCAACAGCAGTAACCCAATCGACGCGGGTTCTGGCACCGAAGCGACCGCCGGCCTGGGGCCGACTTCGAACCCACCGTCCGAGAAGGCGGCCACCAGGTCGCCGCTGTCGAAGATCAAGTCCCCGTTCCAGTCGCCTTCGCCCCAATTCGCGGCGTCGGTGGTCTCGTACTTGCCGGCGGCAAACACGGTGACCAAGTCGTCCGTGGTGAACGAACCATCGAAGTTCGCGTCGCCGAACCAGGTCTTGGCATGCGTCTGCACCCAGATGACCCGATCGTCGCCGTTCACCGCGCCGTCCCCGTTTTCGTCAAAAATCGCCAAGTCGGGCATCGGGTCGTTCATCGCGGCGGCCTGCAAGTCGACATCCGCCGTATCGATTACGCCGTCGGCGTTGTAATCACCCGGCTCGGCGGACGAACCCACCAACGAAACCGAGGGAAACGAGGACGCGACGTGCCACAGATCACCCAACTCCGTCGCCCACATCCACTGCGTGTCACGCTCGCCTTCGTTGTCGTCGTCGTTGACGGCGATTCCAAAGCCCATTTCGCCCCGCGCTTGAATATTGGCCGGAGTTTCTTCCAGAGCCTCCCACGGGAATGCGACTTCGAATGACCAGGCGTTGCTGTCGGTGATGACTGACTTACTCTCGTCAGCACCCTGCGGATACTGTGTCTTGTCGCCTTCCGTTTCGAATCGATCGGGCGCGTCGTATGAGTTGATTCCGTGCGAGAACACCGACGTACTGTCTTCGGGAATCAAGTTTTGGCCACAGAAGCTATCGGCACTCGCGCCGGCCATGGCCGTGAACTGATAGGCGGGAACCTCCGGAACCGTATCTGGATTAAATTCCGGCTCGTCCAGGTTCTGGGCATCGATATAGATTTCGACGCTGTCGTCCCTCCAGTCGCAGCTGTCTTCATTGATGATCTCGTCATCGGTCAGCTCGATCAGGACGTACAAGTTGGTATCGTCCCACAGTGCCCTCCACGTCACCTGCAGGTCGTCCGGGCCATCGTTGGCCTCTTCGCCCGGCAATTCGAAGAACTCGTCCAGACCGTGCGGCGTCGCGGAAGCCCAGACCGCGTCGGTTCCCAGCCCGTCGATCACCGGTGGTGTACTCGTCTTCTGGAGCTCCGCCGCAACCTGAGCAGTCGCCGGGTTGGATACCAACATCAACAAGAGCAAAGCCGTTGGTGGCAATAAAGCCGCCCCAAGCCATTTCATGGGTCACCTCTCGGATACTAGGACTCGATCTTGAGAACTGCACGACGTGAACACGTCTTGAGTAATTGCAGGTTCTCTGTTCGCCCCGCTTCCCTGTCCCAGCCGCCGATTCAGCGTCGACATGCTAGGCGATCCGCCGGTGGGATGCAACAAAAAAAGTGGACGTTGGAAGAGATCGATCGCACGGCGGAGGATGTTCGTGTCACGCGAGATTGCCTCGGCCGACTTCCCGTCTGGCGTACATAAGGGACCTACGGGGGCGTGCCAGGGGTACCGCGAGACCGCTGAAAAGCTTTCCGCGCGACGGGCCAGACGCTAGAATCAGCGTCGCGTCAAGAACCAGCGTCGCGCCCTACGGATTCCCGCGCGAACGGCTGGCTCGAACTGGCGGGCGGGCATCAGCAGATCCTGGAAGCGGACTGCGGCAACCCGCGTCGACAGCTCATCACCGGACGTTAGCGGATCCTCTCCGGGAGTCGACGGGTTGCCTTCCGCCGGCGAGCCTTGGTTGTGCCGCGTGAACGTCCGAGCTACCGACCCGGCGCCCGCTGGGTCGGCGTGCTTCGGTGGTCCCGAAGTCAGCGTCGAGCAGTCCACGGGAATCGGTCAGACAAATGGGAAAACGAAGAAAATCGACCGGGCGAGCACCGCGTTCCCGCGGGGTGGCCGCGCGCGAAGTCGCCTGCACGCGACGTTTCGACGGCTCCGCCCAGCGGCCGACCGCGGCGGACAGTGCCGACCGCGGTCAGGATGTTGCTGCTGGTCAGCGTCCTGCTGTTCGGTGCACTCCGTTGGCGCAACAGCGCGGATACCTCGACGACGCCGTTGCCAGGAACGGCGAAGCGGGACGCGGCGAAGCGGGACGCGGCGGGGCGGGACGCGGCGGGGCGGGATTCGATCGACACCGAAGACCCGCTCCCCACCACGGCTGCCGGTTCACCTCTCAGGCCGGACTCGGTTCTTGACGACGCGAATCGCTCCCAGTCGTTCATCGCGCTGGCCGACTCATCCCGTGAGCCGAGTGACGTCGATCGTCTGGCGCGGAAGCAGAACCCGGAATCGGACGACTGGGACACGGAGGTCTTGAGCGAGGCGGCTGGCAAGCAGTTGGATCGAATTCGAACGTGGCTCGAAAGCCGCCAACCGAGCGACGCGGCGGAGTTGAGCGCCGTGGTCGAAACCGACTTTCCACGCCCGCGACTCCTGCCTTCCGAGCTTCGGGAAGTGGGGCGTTTTGGCCGCTTTGTGGTTCGGCGGTGGGCGGGCGTCGAGGGAACACCTGCCGCGGACTCGGCGACCGATGCGTCCCGAGCGAAGGTCGGCGCAATTGGCTTCGCCGAGGCGCTGCGGGCCCTGCGCGATCGCTTGGGATCGGGAGTGGAACCGCATTTGAAATTCAAGCTATTCCGGATCACCCAAAGCGCCGACGGATTTCAGACACGGGTACGGTACGAAGCCAGCGACCAGCATGACCGACAGGGCCGCCAACAGACAGCGACTTGGCGCTGTGATTGGACACTGCCGCCGCGAAACGAAGCTCCGCGTTTGAAGCAGATCGTGCTCGAGTCTTACGAGGAAGTTGAAGATGCCGACTCGGCCAGCCGCCTGTTCGTGGACTGCACCCAGTCCGTCCTGGACGGCAACGAATCGTATCGGCAGCAGGTCCTGCCGGGTCTGAGCTTTTGGTTTCGACGCATTTCGCGCGAGTTCATGGGGCAATTTGGCCACCATGGAATCGCCCTGGGTGACGTGAACGGCGACGGACTGGACGATCTCTACGTCTGTGATGCGGGCGGGTTGCCCAACCGGTTGTACGTCCAGCGCGCCGATGGTACGGCCCAGGACGTCTCAGCCGAGGCGGGTGTCGACTTGCTGGAGGACTCGGTCGCGGCCTTGCTGATTGACTTGGACAACGACGGAGACCAGGACCTGGTCGTGGGCACCGATCCCTGGCTGCAGGTCGCGGAAAACGACGGCAGCGGCCACTTTTCCTGGCGGGCAACGATGGACCTGAACACCGATCCGTTTTCACTGACGGCGATCGATTATGACGTGGACGGCGACCTGGATCTGTACGTCTGTGGGTACAACGTCCGTAAACAGGACCCCACGCGTCGCGGTCTTCCGTTTCCGATGCCGTATCACGATGCGACCAACGGGGGCCGTAACGCGTTGCTGCGCAATAACGGGGGATACGAGTTTCAGGATGTCACGCAAGCGGTCGGCATGGACGTCAAGAATTCTCGCTTCAGCATGGCCGCGGCGTGGGAGGACTTTGACAACGACGGCGACCTGGATCTCTATGTTGCCAACGATTTCGGTCCTAACAATTTGTATCGCAACGACAACGGGCAGTTCAC
The DNA here is from genome assembly GCA_963826795.1 of uncultured Planctomycetales bacterium. Lineage (GTDB taxonomy): Bacteria > Planctomycetota > Planctomycetia > Pirellulales > Pirellulaceae > CAWGYT01. The sequence goes on from CAWGYT010000008.1 coordinate 532,807, forward strand.
TGACATCGCAGCGGAAGCGAAGGTCGTCGACCACGGATCCGGGATGTCGGTCGACTGGGGCGACTACAATCGTGACGGGCGGATGGACCTGTACATCGGCAACATGTTCTCGGCTGCCGGAAGCCGCATCACGTCCCAACGGCGATTCGAAAGAGGTCGGCCGGGCGACACGGTTGCGCACCTGCGACGAATGGCTCGTGGGAATACCCTGTTCGAAAACGCCTGCGACGCGACCGGCGCTCGTTTTCAGGACGTGAGCGACGAGGCCGAGGTTTGGCTGGGGCGCTGGGCCTGGGCGTCCAAGTTCGTCGATCTGACGAACGATGGCTGGCTGGACTTGGTCGTTGCCAATGGCTATGTCACGAACGACGATACGGACGACTTGTGAAGTTTCGTCTGGCGACAGGTCGTGTCGCAGACTCCCGGTTCGTCGGAGGACTCGGATGCCGTCGCGAACTATCGTGCGGGCTGGCTCGCCACGATGAAGCTCTTGCGGGCCGGACAATCGTTCAGCGGGCGCGAGCGGAATTGTGCGTTCTTGAATTGCGGCAGCGGCCCGTTTGCGAACGTTTCCGCCGTCAGCGGCTTGGACTTTCCCGACGACGGCCGGGCCATCGGGCTGACCGATTGGGATCAGGACGGCGACCTGGACCTCTGGTTCGCCAATCGAACCGGCCCTCGTTTGCGGTTAATGCGGAACGAGACGATTTCGGATCGCGACGACGAACAAAATGCCAATTTCGTCGCGTTGTCGTTGCAAGGCGTTCGGGCCAATCGTGACGCGATCGGCGCTCGTGTCGAGATTTCGCTCAACGATTCCGCTCCGATCATCCAAACGTTGCGGGCAGGCGATGCGTATCTTTCGCAATCGAGCAAGTGGCTGCACTTCGGCTTGGGCCCTGTTTCGCAAATCCAACAGGTCGTGGTCCGCTGGCCGGGAGGAGCGGCCGAAACGTTTTCGGGCATCGAGCCCGGTCATCGCTACCGATTGGTGGAAGGTTCCGGCGAGGCCCGAGACGTGACGACGCAACGTCGCGCGCTGGCGTTGAAAGCGTCGTTTCAGCCCGCTGCCGAGTCCGATCCCAACCAGCGCCTCGTCCTGGGGACACGCCTGCCCATTCCCATCCTGCGTTACACACCGCTGGATCGTCTGGAAGCACGCGTTGTTGAGTCCCGGCAACGTCCGCTGCTGGTGGTGCTCTGGGCGAGTTGGTGTCCGTCCTGCCTGGCCGAACTCGCGGCCCTCGAGAGCGACCGCGCGGCGCTGGAGCGCTCGGGCGTGGACGTGCTGGCCCTCTCGCTCGACAACCTCGATCAATCACGACCCGCGGACGCGCAGGCCAGCCAACGGACACTCGACCGCTTGCAGTTTGGCTTTCCGGCCGGACATGCTTCGCGGGAGATGCTGGACAAACTCGAAGTGATTCAAACGCTGTTGTTCAATCGGCAGCCGCCGACGGCGGTTCCCACCAGCTACCTGCTGGACGCGGAGGGCAGGTTGGCAGCGATCTATCAGGGCCCCGTCTCCAGGACGCAGTTGCTGACGGACATCAACATCCTGTCGCTGCCGCCCCGTGAGCGGCGCGATGCGGCGATTCCCTTTGCGGGCCGTTGGAGTTCGCCGCACCGCGAGGTGCTTCTGTCGGCGGTCGGGCGTTTCTTCGACCGCGCCGGCTACCGCGAAGACTATGTGCGCTACCTTGATCTCGAGGCGCGGGGCATGGCGTTAACGCAGGACGAATCGGCCGGCGATCCCACTGCCGGCGGATCGCGCCAGCGGCACGCGGCGGCGCATTTCAATTTGGGTGTCGAGTTGGCTTCCAGCGGTGACGTCCCTGAGGCGATCGAGCATTTCCAGCGCACCGTGGCAGCCGACCCGGAGCACTTCGAGGCGATGATCAACCTGGGTGCGCTGCTGGCGCGAACCCGACAGATCGACGCCGCGATCGAGGTTCTCACTCGCGCCGTCGCGCAGGACCCGACGTCGCTGCCGGCTCACACGAATCTGGCCGCTGCCTTGGAAGCCCACGGGCGATTCGCCGAAGCCGCTGAGCATTATCGGGCGGCGCTGGAGCTGCAGCCCGAGCTGGTCGAACTTCGAGCTCGCCTGGGCCGAGCGCTCACCGAGGAAGGCGAATTCGCCGCCGCCACAAGACAATTCGAACAGGTCATCGGCCAATCACCCGACGACGTTCGCGCGACACTCTGCCTTGCTTGGCTCAAGGCCACCTGTCCCGAGGCTGCCATCCGGAACGGCGACCAAGCCGTTCAGCTCGCCCAGCGACTCGCCACGCTGCGCAACCCAGCCGACCCACTGGTGATGGACATCCTGGCCGCCGCCTATGCCGAAGCCGGCGATTTCGCCACCGCGGTCACGATTGCCGGCCGCCTGCTGGAACAGATGGGTGCCAAAGAAACGCCCTTCAAGTCACTTGTCCGAACCCGACTTGAGGCCTATCGCCAACGCCAAGCCCACCAAGACGCCGACGGCAAGTACCCCTAACCCAACCGCGACAGCGAGGCTCCCGCCGAGCCGCAACATTCGAGCCGCAACCCCTAGCGATCCCATCGGCATCCGCCGTGTCAATGACTCAATCTGACACACGCACGCCACATTACGGCGCGCCAGGGGGGCGGTCGGGAAAAAGGGGTCAGGTCTCAAAAGCCGGAACGGCCCTTCGGGTGCTTCGCACTTTTGAGACCTGACCCCTTTTTCCCGAAGCCGGCTTTTGAGACCTGACCCCTTTTTCCCGAAGCAACCCCAATTCGTCGCTGTGACGCGGCACTAGGAGCTTGCCAGACTTGCCGGACTTTCGCGTTGAACCAATCGGCCGATTTCGCTGATTTCCTCGCTCAGCAAATCCAGGATATCGTCCAGCGTGACGATCCCGACCAGTTTGCCCAGGCCATCCACGACGGGAAGGCGACGAAACGGTCCGACGCGCATGCGAAAGATGGCGGTTTCGATCGGCGTGTCTTCGCGCACGGCATCCGGGGCTCGGGTCATCACCTCGCTGACGGACACCGTCGTGGGATCGAGCCCTTTGCCAACGACGCGTAGTGCCAGGTCGCGATCCGTCAGAATGCCGATCGGCCGCGAGTCCACGTCCAGGACGACGAGGGCTCCGACGTTGCGTGCATTCATTCGGCCGGCCGCCACTTGGACGGTTTCGTCCGGACCCGCCAAATCGACTTCGCGTACACAGATTCTTCCGATGGACATGCCCCTTCCCCTTTCGAAAATGGAAACTGTTAAGGCGCCGGCATTCGCCTCGCTCCCTTCCATCACACGCTCGTCCGCAACTTGGGTGCCGAACTTGCTCGTCCATCCACTGCAATTGCCATGCCACGGAGCGGCGTCGGGTAGCCGAACGCCATCAAGCCCCGCAGCTGCGCGGACAATTCGATCAGGGTTCGTTTAGTTCGTAGGATCCGGGCTCGCGTAGCCGAACCGCTCGGCGGCGGGCCGACTCGCGAAGCACTCGTCCAGGATCTCGAAGTGATCGAGCGAGATCTGACTTGGGTGATGAACCCCGCAGGCATGGCAGAGCTGCAGGATTTCCTTACGCAGCGTGACCACGTAGTTGGCCAGACGATGTCCCTTGTGGGTTGGATCGAGACCTTTCATGAGCCATCGTGACTGAGTCGCAACGCCGGTGGGACAATGGCCGGTGTGACAACGTTGAGCTTGAATACAGCCGATGGCAAGCATGGCCTCGCGTCCAACATTGATCAGGTCGCATCCCAGCCCGTAGGCGAACAGCGCGGTTTGGGGGAAGCCGAGCTTTCCCGATCCGACGAAAACGATTTGATCGTGCAGCCCGGCCTCTCGAAACAGCCGATAGACGCTGCTCATCCCCAGCTTGAACGGCAAGGCGACGTGATCGGAAAAAACCAGGGGCGCCGCGCCGGTTCCGCCCTCACCGCCATCGATTGTCACAAAGTCAACCGCCCGCGGGGAACTCAGCATCTGCTGGGTCAGGTCATGCCAAAAGTCCATCTGGCCAACGGCCGACTTGATCCCTACCGGAAGCCCCGTTTTCTCGGCCAGCATTTCGACGAAGTCCAACATGCTATCGGCATTGTGAAAGGCAGAGTGAGCGGCCGGACTGACGCAGTCCTGGCCCAGCGGGACGCCTCGAATTCGCGCAATCTCGGGCGTAACTTTGGCGGCCGGCAACAGACCGCCACGCCCCGGCTTCGCGCCTTGGCTCAACTTGAGCTCGATCGCCCGAATCGGATTGGCGGCGACAACATCCACGCAGCGGCTGAGGTCAAAACGTCCTCGCGCATCTCGACAGCCGAAATAGCCGGTGCCGATTTGCCAAATCAGCTCGCCGCCATGTTGATGATGTGACGAAACGCCGCCTTCGCCCGTGTTCTGCAGACATCCTGCCAGCTGAGCGCCCCGATTTAATGCCTCGGTGGCCGTCGCGCTGAGCGAGCCGAAGCTCATCGCCGACAAATTGACGACCGATGCCGGTCGAAATGCCCGGGCACGTTGACGGGAAGCTCCCATCACCTTGGCGCACGCCAGGGAGTAGTTCGGGTCGAATCCCTCGTCGCCTGGCAACGGCTCGCCGACCGGAAACGTCGCGTGGCGAATGATCAGGTAATTCGGCGACATTTCCAGATCGTTGTCCGTCCCAAAGCCAAAATAGTTGTTCTGCTTCTTGGCCGAGGCGTACACCCAGCTTCGTTGATCTCGACTAAAAGGACGTTCCTCGTTGTTACTCGTCACGATGTACTGGCGCAGCTCCGGCCCGATACTCTCCAAGAGATACCGAAAGTGGCCGATGATCGGGAAATTGTGCAGAATCGCGTGTTTCCTCTGCAGCACGTCATAGGCGATGATCAGCAACAGCAGCAGAATCAGCGGCAAGATTAGCAGCCAATGCCAAGTGGACATGATCGGGTATCCTTGGACGCTTCAAAGCAAAAATCCCGCAAGCAGCGCGACGAAATCGCAAACGGGAGAGCGAGACTCCCGCCGAGCCGCGGCATGTCAAACCACAAACCAGGTCGAACGAAACGACCGACGTTTTCGCGTTTATCTCTCGGTTCGAGGCGATCCAGGCGGCGCGTTTGGCGACCAATCGCCAGGCGGCACTCGTGGGTACGTGGCGCGCAGGCCCAGTTTGGCGCCGTGAGCGAATCGCAATCGCAGTTGTTGCGCGACTCGATCCTGGTGAACCTGCAGGCGTTCGTCCGCGACTGGAACGCGGTCCATCCGCCGCCCGCGGAGGCCCCGTAGCCTGCGGGCTCGGAATCCACGGGGTGCCGAATTCATTGCCAGCTGGTTCATCCTCGGATCATTGAAGCAACTGCTCGAATTCTTCTTCTGTGACGACTTGGACGCCCAGGCTACGGGCCTTATCGAGTTTGCTGCCGGCCTTTTCACCCGCGACCAGATAGTCGGTTTTCTTTGAGACGCTGCTCGCCGGGTGCCCGCCATGCTGGACGATCAGGGCGTGGACCTCATCGCGAGTGCGGTTCTTCAACGTCCCGGTGACCACCAACGTTTTCCCGGCCAACCGGTCGCTCTGAGGACCACGCTCGGTCGATTCCATCTCCACTCCCGCTTCAGCCAGTTGGCGGACGGATCGCCGTCCAAAGTCACTGTGCAGAAAATCGTGGACGCTTTGCGCAATGATCTCGCCGACGTCGCGGACCTGGGCGAGCTCTTCGACGGTGGCGGCACCCAGCCGGTCGATCGAGTGAAATTGCTGTGCCAAGATCGTGGCAACGCGGGTGCCGACGTGTCGAATGGAGAGGGCGTTTAAGAGCCGGGCGAGCCCGCGTTTTTTGCTCCCCTCGATTGCCTCGATCAAGTTTTCGGACGACTTTTTTCCCATTCGTTCCAGCTGGCACAGTTGGTCGACGGTTAACCGATACAAGTCGGCGTAGTCGCGCACCTGGCCTTCGCGCACCAACTGCTCGACAAGCTTGTCGCCCAGTCCTTCAATGTCCATCGCGTTGCGGGTGGCAAAGTAGCGGATCCGCTCTTTGACCTGAGCTGGGCAAAGCAAGTTGGGACAGCGGATGTAGACGCCACCCTCATCCTTGACGAGCTTGGTGTTGCATTCCGGGCAGCGAGTCGGAAACTCATAAACGGGCAGCTCGCCCTTCCGCTCGTGCTTTTCCACGCGGACGACGTGGGGAATAATTTTGCCGGCTTTCTCGACGATCACCGAATCGCCCCTGCGGATATCCTTCCGCTGAATTTCGTCGGCGTTGTGCAGGCTGGCTCGGCTGACCGTCGTCCCGGCCAGCTCGATCGGCTCCAGGTCGGCCACGGGGGTGATCGCTCCCGTTTTGCCCACTTGCACCCGTATATTCAGCAGCCGGGTTTTCCCTTCGTACTTCTCGAACTTGTAAGCCACCATCCAACGGGGGCTCTTCGATGTCGCCCCAAGTTCCACGCGCTGAGCGAAATCGTTGACCTTCATCACCAGCCCGTCGACTTCGAAGTCCAGCTCATGCAACTGCTCGATCAACTCGTCACCAAATTGAATTGCGGCGTCGAGCGACGGGAACGAGCGTACGTGCGGTGTTGTTGGCAGCCCGTACCGGCGGATTTCGGCGAGGAAATCCATGTGGTTGGTCGACTTGAGGCCTTCCGAAAACCCGATCCCGTGGCAAAACAGGTGCAACGGGCGTTGAGCACACAGGCGGGGATCGAGCAAGCGAATGCTGCCAGCCGTCACGTTACGGGTGTTGGCAAACGGCGATTCGCCACGGGCCTGTTGCTGCTGGTTTAGCAGAACGAGGTCACTATTGCGCATGTAGATTTCGCCGCGAACTTCAAGTCGCCGAGGAACGTCCGGCCCGATCAGTCGCAGCGGCACATCACTGATGGTGCGCAAGTTATGCGTGACGTCATCCCCCACGCGACCGTTGCCGCGTGTGAGGCCATATTGCAGCATTCCGTCTTCGTAAACCAGCGAGACCGCCACCCCGTCGATCTTCAGCTCGACGACCCATTCGGGTGCCTGGTCGCCCAGCAAGCCAATGATCCGCTGGCCATATTTCCGCAGGTCGGCCTCGCTGTAGGTGTTGTCGATCGAGAGCATCGGCACCTGATGCTCGCGCTGCGCGAGATGCGGCAGGGGTTGATCGCCGATTCGCTGGGTCGGGCTGTCCGGCGTCACCAACTCGGGGTGTTTGTCCTCGAGCGTTCGCAAGCGTTCCAGCAAACGATCGTACTGGAGGTCCGAGATCTCCGGTCGGGCCGCGACATAGTACAGATGATCGTGCCTGCGTATCTCGCGGCGCAGCGACTCGATCTCGCGCTCCACCGACGCGTTCATTTCACGGTCGACTCGTGGCCGCATTCCGGCACCACCGTGACTTGCTTGTCGGTGGCAGAATTGGGAATCAAACAGAGGAACTTCAGCGGCGTGTCCCCGGTGTTGCGAAACTGGTGGATCTCATCGGGCTGAACCAGGACGACGTCACCGGCCTTGAGCGGATGGGGCTCACTGCCTTCGTAGACAACGCCTTGGCCCTCGAGTACGAACACTTCATGCTCGTAAGGATGATGATGTCGCGGAGTGTATCCGCCCGGAGCGACCTCGAATTGTCGCATCGCAAAATTCGGCGCGCCATCGGACGGGCCGACCAGCCAGCGCACCTGACAACCTTGCGCGCCCTCCATCTGAACCGTCTTGGATTCCACGTTCCGCGTGTCAGTGACTTTCATGAGATGGTGTCTGCTGTTGAAGGGTGAGCGAGTGTCTTGTCACAGCGCTAGGCGTTACTTGGCGGTTGCGACGACGGCTGGCTTGGGATCGGATCTTGTGCGGCGGCGGCGCGTTCTCCTTCTGCGGACCAAAACCGGTCGGTCCCCATGGCCGCGAAGGTGGTTAACGCCAAGGCAATCAGCTCGAACAGCATCAGCCGGGGCCCCTGCTGGTCCATGAATTGGACAAAGCCAGGCCCCACCGACATCTGTGCCGTCGATCCATCGACGTGGCTGGGGTGAATGGCCGCCTGTGCGGCATGCAGTTCCTTGACGGTCATCACGCCGTAGGCACACGCGGTGAGGGCAAACGCGACGCCGGCCAGCACCAGCAGGACGTAGAACGGGTTGACTCGCTTCTTGCCTGTCGCCATGAACATCACTCGCTCAAATTCTGGCCGCTCAAATTCTGGCCGCTCAAATTCTGGCCAGTCACGCCAATAATCGAAATTTGGCTGTTCGACTCGCCTCGGTGGCGGGCTTCCTCGAACGACCGGATTATAGCATGGACGACTCGTTTCGTTGACGCCCTCGTGCTGTTTCACAGCTCAGATTTGGGGTTGGGAAAAGGGGTCAGGTCCCAAAAGTGCGAAGCACCCGAAGGGCCGTTCCGGCTTTTGGGACCTGACCCCTTTTCCCAACGCACTGCAATCTTAAGCTGTGACACAGCACTGGGCAGGGGCGCTGGTGAATTTTCAGCCCGCGGACTATGATACAAGATTCTCATCTGAGGCGGTTCCCCGGCAGAAAGGAAGTGATTTCTTGTCCGCCCGGCACATTACTCTGCGCGGCGTCGAAGTCCACAATCTTAAGCACGTGGATCTGGACGTTCCCCACCGGCAGCTCGTCGTGATCTGCGGCGTCAGCGGCAGTGGCAAGACGAGCCTCGCGCTGGACACGCTCTATGCCGAGGGGCAGCGGCGATATATCGAGAGCTTCTCGGCCTACACGCGGCAGTTCCTCGAGCGGCTGGACAAGCCGGCAGCCGATCGAATCGACGGCATTCCTCCCTCGATCGCCGTCACGCATCGGGCCCCGTCGCGATCGAGTCGATCGACGATTGGAACGGCGACCGAGACCCACGAGTATTTGCGACTGCTGTTCGCCCGTGTTGGCACCGTGATCTGCCATCCGTGTGGCCAGCCGGTCCACCGGGACACGGCCGAGAGCGCGGCGGAATGGTTGAATCAGCTACCGGAGGGGACTCGCTACCTGCTGACGTTTGTCCCAGCTACGGAGCCCGACGAGCCAGCCGCTGAGGCCTTGGCGGCGCTGCAGGCGGACGGTTACGTGCGGGGGATTGTTTCCGGCTCCACCGTCACGCTCGATGAACTCGCCGGGCGACTCGACCGAGTGCCCACGGCGGCGCCCGATTGGCTGCAGATCGTGATCGACCGCCTGACTGCCGGGATGCCGCTGATCAGAATTCGGGACTCGCTCGAGACGGCGATGCGCAGCGGCGACGGGCGCTGTTTCGCTTATGTGCAGGTGCCGCCGAACGACTCGGCCGAACTCCCGCCGGCGGTGGCGCAGCGGATGAATGCCAGTTCAACGTGCGTGATCGACAACCGCGAGTTTCGACGGATTGGTTTCAGCTGGAGGTTCGCCTGCGAGGCGTGCGGTCGCGAGTATGCAAACCCCGAGCCGCAGTTGTTCAGCTTCAATAGCCCGCTGGGCGCTTGCCCGACCTGCGAGGGTTTCGGCAACTTGATCGATCTGGATTTGGACTTGATCGTGCCGGACCCGCGGAAGTCGCTGCAAGACGGAGCGATCGCGCCTTGGAATACACCCGCCTATGCGCACGAATTGAACGAGTTATTGGCGCTCGCCCCCGACTTTGGCATTCCGACTGACGTTCCCTACCGCGATTTGGATGATCGGCATCGTCGGCTGATTCGGGAGGGCGTTCCGGAGCGAAAGTTCGGTGGCTTGGAGGGCTTCTTCGCATGGTTGGAGCGTCGCAAGTACAAAATGCACTTGCGCGTTTTCCTGAGTCGTTGGCGAAGTCCTCGGCCCTGTCCCGCGTGTGCCGGCGCGCGGCTGCGCCCCGAAGCGCTCGCGATTCAACTGGGCGGAAAGAACATCGCCGGAATTTCGTGCATGAAGATCGCCGAAGCGTTGGATTTCTTCCGCCAGCTGTCGCTGACCGAACGCCAGCGGACAGTCGGCCGGATGATGCTCGAGCAGGTCGAATCGCGTCTGCATTTCCTGGTCACGGTGGGCGTGGGGTATCTGACGCTCGATCGCCCACTCAAGACGCTCAGTGGCGGAGAAATGCAGCGTGTGGCGCTCACCTCGGCACTCGGCTCCAGCCTGGTGAACATGTTGTACGTGTTGGACGAGCCGTCGGTGGGACTTCATCCGAAGGATACGGATCGGCTGTTTCAGGCCGTCAAGCAGCTCCGCGACCGTGGCAACTCGGTGGTCGTCGTGGAACACGAAGAGACGTTTCTTCGCGGCGCGGATCATATCATCGAGACGGGCCCTGGAGCGGGGGATCATGGCGGTCAAATCGTGTTTCAGGGGACCCCCGCCGAAATGCTCAGCTCGGGCGAGAGCCTCAGCGGCGACTATCTGACGGGACGTCGCGGAACCAGCGTTCCGGAGGCGCGTCGTCCGACCTCCCATGGCTGGATCCGCCTGACGGGAGCCCGCGGCAACAATCTGAAGAACATCGCGGTCGACCTTCCGCTCGGCGTGCTCTGCGTTGTCACGGGCGTCAGCGGCGCGGGCAAGAGCACGCTGATCCAAGATACGCTCTACCCCGCCCTGTGCAGCCGCAAGCGGAAGGACGCCGGCAAACCACTCCCGTACGACGACGTGCTGGGCGATGGCCAGATCGACGACCTGATCCTCGTCGATCAAAGCCCGATTGGGCGATCGCCTCGCAGCAATCCTGTGACGTATATCAAGGCATTCGACGCGATTCGAGCGGTTTTCGCCGAGACGCTTGAGGCCCGCACGCACAATTATACGGCGGGCCACTTCAGCTTTAACGTCGATGGCGGCCGCTGCAGCGCCTGCGAGGGAGACGGGTTTGTCCAAATCGACATGCAGTTCCTCGCGGACGTTTATATGCGCTGCTCGCAGTGCCAAGGGCGTCGCTATCGCAAGGAAATCCTGGATGTCACCTACCGAGGAAAGAACATCGCCGAAGTGCTGGAAATGAGCGTCCGCAAGGCGTTCACCTTCTTTCGCGGTCAGGATAAAGTTCAAAAGCGGCTGAAGCGGTTGATCGACGTCGGCCTGGATTACCTGAGACTGGGCCAGCCCGCCAATACGCTCTCGGCGGGCGAAGCCCAACGGCTGAAGCTGGCGGGCTACCTCGCCTCGGCCAAACGACAGCGCACCCTGTTCCTACTGGACGAACCGACCACGGGCCTCCATTTTTCGGACGTCGTCCAACTGCTCGACTGCTTCGACGCGCTGTTGAGCGTCGGACATTCGTTGATTGTTGTCGAGCACAATCTGCAGCTGATGAAGGCGGCCGACTACGTCGTCGATCTGGGGCCGGGGGCATCGGATGAGGGAGGTCAAGTCATCGCCTACGGCACGCCCGAAGAGGTCGCGATGTGTCAAGACTCGGCCACCGGCCAATTTCTGGCCGCCGCGCTGCAGGCCGACCAGCGCGCCATGGAACAAGTCATCCCGCAAGACGGCTGAACCGCGGCAGACCCGCGAGATACCCACGGCAGACCCCGACTCGAATCGGCTACTGCCATAATTCGCCCAGCGGTCGCGATCGAAGCTGCACGAGCTGCCTCAAGATATACGCGGAAATCGCGATGCTTCCCAGACAGATCACGAGTACAAACCACACCACACGGCCGGTCCACGTCGGTTCCCGCCAGGCGATCCAGACATAGACCGTCAAGAAGGCGAAGTAGGCGTCGGCCAACGTGGCGACGAACCAGGGAAACTGTACCAGCTCGCGGCCCGCATCCCACATTCCCCGGTCCCAGGTCGCGTAGCCCGTGATTGCCACCATGGCGAGAAAGATTCCACCGAACAAGAGAAACAAGAGTGTACGCATCGTGAACCCGAGACCTTCTTGTGAAGCTGTTTTACACGGATCAGTTTGAGTTGCCGCTGCCGCCCGGGCATCGCTTCCCGATGGAGAAGTACTATAGGCTACGGCAATATCTTCGCCGCTGCGACTGGTGTCAAAGCAACGAATTTCGGGTGCCTCCCGCGGCGCGCGACGACGAACTGACACGCGTCCACGACCCGGACTACGTCCGACGCGTGATTCACGGAGAACTGTCGGCACTCGAAATCAGGCGCATCGGCTTCCCCTGGTCGCCCCAACTCGTCGAACGCTCGCGCCGATCCGTCGGGGCCACGCTGGCGGCGTCGCGAGCGGCTTTGGGAGACGGAATCGCCGTCAACCTGGCCGGTGGGACCCATCACGCTTCCGCCGAAAGCGGCCAGGGCTACTGCGTGTTCAATGACACGGCGGTCGCCGCGCGTCAAATGCAACACGAACGGCTCGTCGAACGCGTCCTGATTGTCGACCTGGATGTCCACCAGGGAAACGGTACGGCTGCCATCTTCGCGCAAGACCCGAGCGTCACCACATTTTCGATGCACGGCGAAAAAAACTTTCCTTTTCGCAAGTTCCCAGCCGACCTCGATCTCGCCTTGCCCGATGGAACGGAAGACGTCGAGTATCTCAAGCGGCTCGACCGGGCGCTTGACCAGGCCCTCGAGGTCAGCCAGTGCCAACTGGTGCTCTACATCGCCGGCGCCGATCCGTTCGTTGGTGACCGACTGGGGCGTCTGCATCTGAGCAAGGCCGGACTGCTGGCTCGGGATCGCCTGGTCCTCACCCGTTGCCGCGACCAAGGACTCCCGATCGCGATCGCGATGGGAGGAGGGTACGCGCGGAAAGTTGAGGACGTTGTCGAGATCCACGCCAATACGATCTATGCCGCTTGGCTGCAGACCCAACCCGAACCCTCCGCCTAAGTCCGTCGCAAGCCGACGCATCAATCGCGGCTCAAACCGCCCGCAAAGCGTCGTCCCTGGTACGTGTTGCGCACCGCGAACTCGTGCCGCAAGGCGGCCAAGATCGCGGGCTTGTCCAGACACCAATGCGGGCCTACGAAATAGTCCGGCGGCGCATCCCCGCTGATCCGCTCGACAACCATCGTGGGCGGCAGCACCTCCAGAAAATCCACCACCATCCGCACGTAGTCATCTCGCGACATCAACTGCACTGCTCCCGTGACAACTTGATCGGCCAGCGGCGTCCCCTTCACGGCGTACAAGTTGTGCAACTTGACCGAATCGATTGGCAGACGAGCGATCTCATGGGCCGTCGCCAACATGTCATCGGCGCTCTCACCCGGCAGTCCGAGAATGACGTGGACGCAGATCTCGAAGTCTCTCCCTTGACTGCGTTCCATGGCATCCAGGAACGCATCGTGATGGTGGCCCCGATTCATCCAATCCAGCGAACGATTGTGGATCGTCTGCATTCCGTATTCGACCGACAAGGTGGTCCGTTGGCCGAATTCCTGCAGCAAATCTAACACCTCATCCGGAACGCAATCCGGACGCGTTCCGATGGCGAGGCCCACCACCTGCGGATGGCTCAGGGCGGACTCATAGACCGTCCGCAGCCGATCCACCGGGGCATAGGTGTTGGTGGCAGGCTGGAAGTAGGCCGTGAAACGATCGCAATCATAGCGTCGTTTCAGACGCCGAATCCCCTCCTCAATCTGGTCACGGATCGCCTGCCGCGGAAGCCGCCGGCTCGGACTGAAACTGCGATTGTCGCAAAACGTACAGCCACCCACGGCCACCGTGCCGTCGACGTTGGGACACGTAAATCCCGCGTCCACACTCACCTTCTGGATCCGCCGACCGTACGCCTGCCGCAGGAAATAGCTATAGGAGAAATAGCGCAGCCCACTGCCACGCCAGTCCAGTTGCCGGCGTAAACCCGCGAGGTTGTCTCGATTGCCCGCGAGGTTGTCTCGATTGATTGACGTCAAGTTTGCACGAAATTATCTTGAAGGGAGAAACGCGGGCTTGCCTCACCGTCGATTCTTGCCATATTACCCTGATGATAGGTTCCTCAATCCTTAACCACAAGGCTGAGCACGATGTACGGAGAGATGATCCCTGTCGGCGGCGGTGACCCGATTCCCCTGCTGAAAAAGGACCTGCTCGTCGGACGCCGCGAAAGCTGCGACATCTGCCTTCGCTTCGCGAACGTTTCGGCTCATCATTGTCAGCTGACGTGCCGCGCCGGTTACTGGTATGTGAAGGACCTGGGCAGCCGAAACGGGACGAAGGTCAACGGCAAGCGAGTCACGGAAAAGCGAATCGATTCGGGCGACTCGTTGGCGGTGGCCAAACACTTGTACGAGTTCATCTATTCGCCCGCCGACCTGGGCGCCGTGGGCCCACCACCTCCGGACGAGACGGATACGTCCGATGAGATTCTGGGACGCTCGTTACTCGAGCGGGCCGGCTTGGATCGCAACGTCGGAGATCGAGACACCCCAAAGCGTTACGATTTGAAGCGAGATCAGGGCGGTCGATTCAAGGATCCGAACGATCCCATCTAGACGACCGATCGCAATCTCGCGAAGCTCGGATGTCGACAACCGAATGCCGCAGCTGCTGCAGAACAAGGGTCGCTGTCCTGAGTCACCCGCGCTGGTGATGGATTCACTTGGAGAACCACAACGATGTCAGCTGGGACCGCTTCCCGCCCATTCGGGCACATGGTGTTTTTCACCCTGCGGGACGACTCACCGGAGGCACAGCAGCGATTGGTCAAGTCGTGCCATACCTACCTATCGCAGCACCCGGGGGTCATCCATTTTTCGTCCGGCACGTTGGCGGACACGGCACGACCCGTCAACGATCGTGCGTTCCACGTCGCGCTGCACCTCGTGTTTGACAGTCGCGCGTCTCACGACGCCTACCAGGCGGCCGAAACCCATCAAACATTCATTGCGGAAAACAAAGACAATTGGGCCCAGGTCCGGGTCTTCGATTCCGATCTGTGACGGACGCAGTTGGGTTGACGAAGGCTTAGTTCGGCTTAGCTGACCGTGCAGCGCCATCGCGACCCGCGGCGTGGCGACTCGGTCGCAACATCCGATTGACTCCGCCGCGGATCTTGACCGATTCGCGTCAAAGGGGAAACGCGGCGGTGCGATTCACGGTTCGGCATGTCCCGATGACGACGATCGCCAGATTCGCGATCAAGCCGAAGATTCCCGCATGGATCCCGGCCACCTTGCCCATTCCCAGCGCGGCGAGCGAAACCGCGATCGTGACGCCGACGGCCAATCCCCAAAAGGTCGCTCCCGATGACATCCTGGGCCAATGGATGCTCAGGATGAACGCCGGCGACAATTGGACGAGCAGGTCGAATTTGTAGTCCAGCAGCCTGACAAGCGACGTGTCACGCAATTCAATGGCAGCAACGATCACGACCAGCATCAGGATCCACGAGCACGACTTGCCAAACCAAGTGAGCTGTTTTTGGGTGGGTGATTTCGCGAAATAGGTCGCATAGAGATCCTTCGTCAGCATCGAGGAAATGGAAAGCAGCACCGAATCCGCAGTTGACATGATGGCCGCGAGGACGGCGGAGAAGAGCACCACGACCAGCCAATAGCCGAACAGCGATTGCTGTTGAATATGGCGGCAGACGACCGTCAGAATCGTGTCCGACTGCTCGTTGATCAGGCCTGGAAAGTAGGCCGCGCCGTAAATCCCGACCAGTACCGCGATCAGTGTCGTCGTCAGCGGCAAGAACGCCAGCACCTGCAGACTCTGGCGGAGCGCTTTGGCGGACCGGGCGGCATAAATCCGCTGCACGGATTGGGGATAGAGCGCCCCTCCCAAGCCGACAACGACGATGTAACTGAACCACTCGCGAATTAACGCCGGGTTGGGAGGTCGGATCTTTTCGGGCGCCATCGTCGCCAACCGCTCAGTCGCCGCCGAGATGTTGCCAAACTCATAAAATACGACACCCATCAAGAGCAAAAAACCGATCATCAACACGCTACCCTGGATCACGTCCGTCCAGGCAACCGCTCGAAACCCACCGAGTGTCTCGTAGATCACAATGATGATTGCCAGGACGACGACGCCCGTCACGTAGGCCCGAAACGGATCGGCATCGGTCAGCCCCTGCAACGCTCGGCCCATCGCCATCAGCTGGGCCAAGAGGTAGTTCGCGATGGCACCGACCATCACTAGCGTCGATAGGATCGAGAGACGCCGGTCACCGAAGCGGTAGACCAGATAGTCCACGGGCGTGATGAACTGATGTTGTTTGGCGAGCCGGTACAGTTGCGGCGCGAACGCCAGATAGACAACCACAATCGCTGTCATGAAGTGAATGCAGATCGCCCAGGAAAATCCGATTCGGTAGGTCTTGCCCGTGAATCCAAACAGAGTGTTGCCGCTGTATTGAGTCGAGTAAAGCGTCAACAGCAGCGTCACGAATCCGACGCCCCGCCCCGCCAGATAAAAGTCCTGCAAAGAATTGTCGCGACGGGCGCGGTAAGCGACCGCGCCGACGACCACGAGCGAGACGAGGTACACAACGATGAAGAGCTGTGCCCCGGGGCCGAAGGGAATCAAGCGATCGTTCACGATTCCCCATCTTCTTCGAGCGCATCGAGTTCCGCGGGCCAGGGTGTTCGCAGGATCCAAGCGGCCAGCAACGAGATGAGGACGGAACCCGAGACGGCGACGAAGAACCACAGGGGCACGCCGATCATCAAGCGATCCTCGGGCAAGCCCGCGGCGGACCAATACCAGGGGACCGCCACGCCAAACAGGGTCCCGAAGGCAAGTATCGATGCGAGAACTCGACCGACTTTGCGAACTGGTGCCACTTCGTCACTCCCCCTTTTGAGCGACCACGAGTCTAACGGGTTTCGTACTGGCAAAGCAAGTCGCCACGTTGACGCGCAACCCAACCTGACAGCACCGACCCGGCAATCGTGCTCGGCCCGGCCGGTTCAGGATGATCCGCGGCGTGGGCCACCCCTCTCGTACTTGAGAAAAAAACCGCTGAAGCTCACTTGGGGAACAACCGATACCACGGACAGAATTCCGTTGATTCTCAATGTCCTGGCCGGAGGAATTGCAAGCATGCAAATGTCGCGTCGAACGTTCGTTGCCGCGCTGACCGCGGTGTCCCTCTCCTGGTCCGTCGCCCAAGCGGCAGACCCACCTGTCACTGCGATCTACGTCAAGGACATGCACTGTCAGACGTGCGCCAAGAAAATCGCAAGCAAGCTGTACACCGTCCCTGGTGTCGTCAAGGTCACCACGGACCTGAAAAAGGGCTTGGCGATAATCGTTCCGCAGAAATCGAAGAATCCCTCACCCAAAGCGATCTGGGAAGCTGTCGAGGCCGCGACGTTCGAGCCGGTCAAGATCGCCGGACCGCTGGGCACCTTCACCGAAAAACCAAAAATCTAGGCCACAAAATCTAGGCCACGGGGTCCTGGCATGGCAGAAGATGGCCAGACAATCGCCCCCGCCGCCCGCACGACGACTCGCACCTGTCTGGGCAATGCAGACGCGTGAGCTTCGGTCGCTGCCAAAACACAACGGCCATCCATAACAGGACGGCCGTTGTTTTGACCACAATCGCACGAATGTCCCTGGCGAGCGAACAACTCGACGCCATGAAAATCGAAGGCGACAACGAGTTACTGATAATACTGGTTGCGAACGCAGCTCGGGCAGTAGCTGCTCCCAGGCGTCGAACTGGTCGGCCAGTCGGTGATGATCTTCGAAGTCTGCACGCGCTGTGCACTGACCGGGGTCAGCACTTGCTGCAACTGCTCCGTGCTGAGATTCCCGTCCCCACGATAGGTGATGAACTTCGCCGACTTGTCGGTAATCGCGGTAAAGGGGAAGTCAGTCGCTCCAAACGCCGCGGCAACTTTCTTGCCGTAAGCCGTATTGACGTCCATCCGGCATAACTCGTACTGCTTCAACAAATCGGCTTGCGACGACAGCCGCTCCTGATCCAGCTTTCCGGCCGGATCTGTCGAGTTCTCCAAGACGACCAACAAGGGCCGCTGCTGCTGGGCCGCACTGGTCTTCGCCTGCGCGTAGTGGTTCGACCACTTCAGTTCCGATGTCGTCGAAACGGCGAAGCTCGCGATTGCGATGACAGCTACGAAAAGTACTTGCATGAAAACCTCCATCCACTCTTGTGCGAGTAGGGCCACCTAACCAGCAGCCCTTTGCTCTGCTCCATGCGACACGACTGATCCGATCTGCTCGTCGTAAGCAGAACCTCGCGTCCTCGTGATGTGATTTGCCGAGCATCCTTCCGGCGACGATGAAGCCAAGTTAGCAACATTCGGCTGGCGCACAAGTGGTAAGGCGGGAAACTCAAAGCAAGCCTGACGATCAAGCAAGCTTTTTGTTCTCTCAATAAAAAACTTACTCGAAAAACTAAATCGCCCGAGACGATCGCGCGGCGCTGGGTGCCCGAACGCACCTCGCAACTGGGCGCGTAAGTCCCTCATCTTGAGCCGTTTACGTCATCTCGCCGGGTTGCGACTCGTTCTCGGGCGAAGCATAATGTGGCCTTACCATTCGACGACATCCAGTGAGCCCAGCCCGCGATGGTCAAGACCGCCAGCACAATGCTTCCAATCGGAACACAGGCCCCCGACTTCTGCTTGATCAACGTCGATGGTCAGCCGATTTCGCTCGGCGACTTGGCCGGTGCGCCTGCGCTGCTGGTGATCTTCATGTGCAACCATTGCCCCTTCGTAATTCACGTGGCCCCCGAATTGGCCCGCCTCGCGGCGGAATACCAGCGGCGCGGAGTCGCGGTCGTGGCCATCAACGCAAACGACCCGGCAACGCATCCGCAGGATTCACCCGAGCAGATGATTCACGAGGTAGAACAGCGCGGCTACACGTTCTTCTATCTTTTCGACGAGACCCAGGACGTGGCGAAGTCCTACCACGCCGCCTGCACGCCGGACTTCTTCCTGTTCGACGCCGACCAGAAGCTGGTCTATCGCGGACAGTTGGATGACAGCCGTCCCGGATCGGAGATCCCCGTGACCGGCCGCGACTTGCGGGCGGCGCTGGACGCTCTCTTGGCAGGACAGCCGGTCGCGACCGAGCAGAAACCCAGCTTGGGATGCAACATCAAGTGGAAAGCGGGTAACGAACCCGACTACTTCGCAAACTGACGGCGACGGGAACGGTCGTTTCGAACCGTGCCGACTTCGCACCGTTCGGTTCCGACTCAGTTCGCTTCGGACTCTGGCTCGCGCAGAGACGACTCCTCGCGAACTCGCTCCTGGGCAAGCAACAGTGGCCCGAGCCACCAACCCCAGAGCAAATACTGGAAGCCGATAAAGGCGGCCAGTAACAGCGTCAGTGCCACGATGACGCCGACGAACCCGAGCGTCAGCAAGGAGAGGGCTGCAAGGGCCGCCAGCAGGATGACGGCGGCCATGAAGACCGGAAGGGATGAGCGGCGACTCGCGTCGGCATTCGAAGTGCGATTCATGGCGTTTTGTCCCGCAGGCAAGAGTCGACGGAGCCATCACGGGCCGCTGGCAACTGGCGCGGGAGCAGGGGGTCGACCCGCGGTCCCACGACAAGCCACCAAGTCAAGCCAGGGTGACCCTCGTAGACGAGGCTTTGTCTCAATCAGGGTGTGACCCTTTGAGGGCAAAGCGTTCTACCCAGGTTTAGCTTTGCCCGGAGTGAGTCAGACCCCTGTTGAGACAAAGCCTAGCCAGAACTGGCCCAGAGATGCAAGAGCCCGCTCTGACACAGGTCTCGCCTGAATCGCGACGTCGGTCCTCGAACCCCTTCAATACTCGGGCATTCGAGCACGCTGCACTCGCTCCACTCCGGTAACGCCTCAAAGCTCGAGAGGCCGCCCGTTCAACTCGCCCCGTCCGCTCGGAAAGTCGAGGACCGAGGGCGGCTTCGTCCGGGACAGCCTGCCTGGCAAGGACTCATTTCGCCGAGTCGCTGTCGCTGACGGCGCTCGCATCCTTCTTCGAATTTTTCTCGCGCTGGATGGCTTCGTACACTTCCTGGCGGTGAACAGGAATGTCCGTTGGGGCATCAATCCCCAGGCGAACTTTATCACCGCGAACGTCAACAACGGTGATCACAATGTTGTCACCGATCATGATGCTCTCGTCACGATGGCGTGAAAGGACCAGCATGGTTGGCTCCTTCCTTCTCAGGGCGGCCCGCAGTCGAAACCGCGGTGCAAATGAATAACCGAGGCGGGGAATATCGACGCCCAGGTCCGGGAGGGCGAGCGTTCGATGACAATTACCGACGATCCCGAGCTTCGTTACAGCAACGCCTGCAGTTTCAGCTGGCATGCTACGCCAAGCGTGGGATCATGAACAACTATCGGTAACGTAGCTTGCCTAAAATGACAGGACGCTTGCGGCCACTGAGATTTTTCTCACCACCGTGTTTCTACTACGCACATTCTCGCAGCGGCGCCACCTTCTCCGAGCGTGCACGTTGCACCGTCTGAGCACTGCCTTGGGGCATTCGAGCGCCGCGGCCTGAGCGTGGGTCAATGAGGATTGGGCTGTCCATTTGAAACGCGAGCCCCGCGGGCGTCACGTCAAGTTGATTGAGCACAACCAACGCTGGCCGAGGGCCCAGGTCTTGCGGTGCCGCTGCAGCGCGACAAACGAGACTCTCGCCAGCACCCGACTGCGACATCCCCACGACCGGGATCGCACGCTCCGCATCTTCGAGGCTCTGGAGCCAGAAAAGATGCGGGTGAGCCGCGTCAGCCAGGAGGAGCCATGGCTGGGAGCCACCCTGACCGTCGATTCCCGTTTCGAAATGGATCACCTCGTGCGCGTGATAGACGATCGACCCAAACTTTGAAGTTCGCAGTTCCATAATTCACATCCTTGCTCAGCGGTCCAAGAAACGTCCCTACCGCGGCGTACGTCGCTCCCCCCTTCCAAGTTCGACTCGGCTGATTGGCTGACTGTAGCGAATCTACGGCTTCGAAACGCCGACGTTGGGAAAAGGGCGATGGGAGAGCCAAGGCGCCCGCCGAGTCGCAAACGCACTGGAAGTGACTGCTGTCAAGCGGCTCAGCGGGAGCTTCGCCCGGTCCGGAAGCTGAGCGGGAGGCGTTGCGTTCCGGAAGCTCAGCGGGAGGCGTCGCGTTCCGGAGCCAACCCCAAATTCATCGCTGAGACACTGCCCTAGTCATCTCGCAGCAGATCCGGCCGTCGACTCGCGGCAATCAACTCGCCGGCGCCCTGGCCAAGCAACTGATCGGCCGCTTCCTGTCCCAGAGCGGCGGCGCTGTCAGCTCGCCCCTGAACCTGGACACGGACACGGACGCGGCCGTCGACACTCAACACGGCTCCATCCAGCGTCATGGCGTCATGCGTGACGCGTCCCCAGGCGCCGACGGGTGCCAGACAGCCCCCGCGCAACCGGGCCAGTAACGCTCGTTCTGCCCGGACCGCCTGATGCGATGGGGGATCATCCAAACGGGCAACCCACTGGCGGGTTTCGTCGTCGTCGGCACGGATCTCGAGTCCCAGCGCACCCTGACCGACCGCGGGAAGCATCACCTCCGGCTCAAAGACCTGGACGATCTCGGCATCGAGCTGCAGGCGATGGAGGCCTGCCTGCGCGAGTACCAGGGCGTCAAAATCGCCGAGACGCAGTTTTTCAAGCCGCGTCTCGATGTTTCCTCGAACGTCGACGAGTACCAGATCGGGCCGTGCCGCCAGCAATTGAGCCCGGCGGCGATGACTTCCCGTTGCAACGCGGGCTCCGGCCGGAAGTTCATCGAATGACGCCGCTTGATGCGTCAACAGGGCGTCTCCCACCGCGGCCCGAACCGGTACCGCCGCCAATTGCAGCCCTGGCACGGGCTCGGTCGGCAAGTCTTTGAGGCTGTGGACCGCCAGATCGATCTGGTCACTCAACAGAGCCCGCTGGATCTCCTTCGTGAAAACACCCTGTATCGCCAGCTTGCCAATGGGTCCCGACTTCACATCTCCCGTGGTTTGGATCAAGACGAGCCGCACTTGCGCGCCGAATTCCTCGAGCCGGTGCTTCACCCACTCGGCCTGCCAGCGAGCCAGGGGACTGCCGCGTGTCCCGAGTCTCAAACAGTTCGAATCCGCCACGGTCATGTCTCCCCGGGTGATGCCTCCTTCTTCATGCGTTCCAAAAACGCGCCCACGGCCATCCGACCTGGAGTACCAGGCGCACGGCAATCAACAGTAGAAACAGACGCATGGCGAAACGCAATCGCTGTTTAGACCACCGATCGGCCCAGATTCCCGCTTGCCAAGCGATCAACACCGTGAGCGGCACGACGCAGCATCCGATCTGGACCGCCCCGAGCCAAACGCGGCCGAAGCGGAGGCTCATCAGGAGGATCTGAACTGGCATCACCAACAGGATCGAAAGCCACAAAAAGCATCGCTGCCGGACACTGTCCCAGTCGTGCCTCATGACCCAGACGACCAGCGGCGGGCCGCCCATTCCGATCAATCCGGCCAACAGCCCACTGGCCGAACCTGCCGCCAAGGTTGCCAGCCTTCCGGGCGGTGGCCGGCTGGCGGTTGGGCGCGGAGGCTGAAACAGCAGAGCTCCCAGGAGCCCCGCCCCCAACACACCGCGGGTCATGGCTTGGCCTTGTTCGGCCACGAGCCCCAAGAGCAACACGCCGATTGGCAGAGCCAGCAGTCGAACCACGCTGATCGGCCCCACGTCCGACCATGGCAGCTCACGTCGAAATCGCCAGCAACCGAATGCGGTTTGCACCAGCACATTGGGAATCAGGACGCCGATCGCCTGAGGTAGCGAAAAACCGCCCCACACAAGCAGGGGAATCGCCACCAATCCCATGCCGAACCCCAGGGTGGCCTGGACGGCTGCCCCCAACCCCAGGCACAACGTGGCAATCGCAACGAGTTGAGAATTCACCGCGGGCGCTTTCTGCTCGGAGCCTTCCATCACGTGTCGGCACGACCCAAGGGTGGCTGACGATCCGAGGCGAATCGAACGGCCGCCGCGGCAAATCAGCGTGCAATTGGCCCCAGCCTATTCGGCAATGGCCGCTCCGCCAACGGCCCCCGACCGAAGGTGCTGGCCCAGCGCCGCCTGCAGATGACCGCCAACCGGGTGATACTGTTGAGACATGGGCACAACCACGCCGCAGCTGACGATGAATTGAAAGGCCTGATCGACCGTGATGTCCAAATCGACCGCTTCGCTTCGCCGCACGGTCACCGTAAAACCCGTTGCGGGCATCGGCGAGGTCGCAATCAAGACACTCAGCACGGGCTCGCCAGCCGCCTCAGCGACATTCCGCATCCCTTCGCCGGTCACGAAACCCAGCGACCAAATCCCCTTGCGCGGATACTCGACGGCAACCACCCGCGTGAACTCCATCTCGTTGTCGCTAAAAACAAAGTCCGTGACCTGCTTGACGGAGGTATACACGGTCCGAATGATCGGCAATTGATTGATGATGCCTTCCATCGCGTTGTACAGCACTCGCCCGATCCCGTAGGCCAGAAACCGTCCCAGCAGGTACAAGACGAGGATAAACAGTGCCAGAAACAGCGGGAGGACGACGAACCGCTTCAGATAGGTGAGTTCCACGTAACGGTGGTAATACGCCTGACTGGTCCGTGGGGGATCCAGCCCTGGATTCCGGCGGACGCGTTCGTACACGGAGGTCGGGATCCATTGATCGCTATTGATCGCAATGTAGTCCTCGCCCTGCCATCGAAACTGGCGTTCCGGACCGTCAATCGGATCAATCCGCTCGGCATCGGCGGGGATCGCGACCAGCGTCTCGTCGATCATCCACGTCACGACGTGCTGGGCCGCGGATTCAATCGGCGCCAGCGCATAGTCCTGGATCGTGGTGAGGATCCAGCCGAGGATGACCAGCGTCAGTAAGGGTGGCAGGACGACCCCCAGACCACGAAAAACGGCGCGTCGAAAGGGAAGTTGCATATAGGATTTTGCGGTCTGGGCGATGCTGCGTTCCATGGCTTGCTGCTTACTGACTCGGTCGATTCGGATCCAAAAAATCGGGCGGCCTCCGCCCCCTCATCCGCTCAATCCCGGCTCGCGGGCGTTTGCCGCCCCCTGGAAGCCCTCGGGCCGAGGTCCATTTGGCGAGCCGCGCCAAGCCCGAGCCACCACGGCAACGGTCACTTGAGACGCCCCGGCCCGACGCAAGACGCGCACCGCTTCGCTGGCCGTCGCGCCGGTCGTCATTATGTCGTCGACCAGCAGCAGGTGGGACTTGCTCAAATCGTAGCCTTTTGCAATCCGCAGGGAGCCGGCCGCATTGCGTCGCCGTTCGTCGTGTCCCAACAGACTTTGCTTGCGAGTTGGGCGTCGGCTGCGGAGGGCGGGTCGCACCGGAAGGTCAAGCTGCTTGCCGATCGCCGTGCCCAGCCATTCCGCCGCATTATTACCGCGCAGCACCCGCTTGACCCAGAATTTCGGAACCGGAACGACCGCGTCGGGTCGCGCCGTCGACAGTCTCGACGCGACTCGATCGGCCAGGAGTCGGCCCATCGCGGAGGCCAGGGGATATTCGTGGAAGCGTTTCATGCGAATCACCGCTTGCCGTAGCCGACTTTGATACCCCCCCACGATCACCACGGAATCGAACCGGAACTTGCGGCGGCGGCACTCCAGACACTTGGTTTCGCGCCTCCCGGCTTGCCGATTCATCGCCGGGCGGACGGGGCATCCCGCAGCCCATACACGTTGCCACCTCGTCATCGCACGTCAGCTCTCGAAGGCAACACTCGCAGAGCGGCACGTGGCCGCGGGGTGCGTCAAGATCGGCTCCGCAGTCCACACAAACCGGCGGGAAAAGCAAGTCCAGAGCGGGCTCACGCCAGCGGGGCCAAGGTTCTCGGGCGGTCTGCGGCGCGATTCGGACGAAGGGCCTGCGGGGCAACCGAAACGGTAGCCAAACGGATTTCAGCCAGCCCAGCGGATCGATCGGAACCTTTTGCCCGTTCATGATTCTCCTTATGATACCGGCCGACGCGTTGTCACGTCGAGATTGCGATCGACTTTGAAAGAGGCCCTCGTCCGCTCAGCTTGGACTCGGCGCTCAACTCGTTCCCTCCATTCACGGATCGTCCCCATGCAGCCCTCGCTCAGTTGCCGCGCCCGGGTCGCTACGGCATCGCCGATCAGCGAACTGATGGCGCGGGCGATTGGCAACCCGCGTCTGATTTCGCTGGCGGCCGGATTCGTCGATCCGTTGACCCTGCCGACGACGGAGACGGAGCAGGCGGTGCACGGTCTGATGCACGCGCTGACCGAGGCGCGTCAGGCGCTGCAGTACGGGACGACGCTGGGCTATTCGCCGCTGCGCGACGCGATTTTGCAGCGTTTCTTGTCCGAAGGAATCCAAGGTGCCATACCACCCACGCTCGATCGCGTGATGCTGACGGCCGGTAGCAATCAATTGCTGCAGCTGGTCGCGGAATGCCTGTTCGATCCGGGCGATATCGTGCTCTGTGCCGCCCCCACCTATTTTGTTTTCTTGGGCCTTCTGAAGAATCTGGGGGTCCGGGCCATCGGTGTGGAATGTGATCAGGAGGGAATTTCCCCCCCGGCGCTGGAGGCAACGCTCGACGCGCTGGCGCGGCGGCGTGAACTGGCGCGTGTCAAGGCGATCTATCTGGTCAGTTATTGCGACAACCCGCGGGGGCTCACGATGCCGACCACGCGGCGTG
This sequence comes from uncultured Planctomycetales bacterium, assembly GCA_963826795.1. Taxonomy (GTDB): domain Bacteria; phylum Planctomycetota; class Planctomycetia; order Pirellulales; family Pirellulaceae; genus CAWGYT01. The sequence continues at coordinate 558,319 of CAWGYT010000008.1, forward strand.
AGGACGTGATGCGGATCTGTGTCGGCACGAGTCATCGCCCGCCGATCTACGTGATCGAGGACATGGCCTACCGCCCCTTGCACCTGGGCCAAGAGGTCCCCCCAAGCCTGTTCAGCTTCGACCCCACAGGTGATCACACGATCGTCGCGGGTACTTTCTCGAAATCATTTTCGCCGGGCCTGCGTGTCGGCTGGGGCATTCTTCCGCCGCAATTGGTCGCTCCCGTCGCGAATCTGAAGGGCAACATCGATTTCGGCTCGCCCAATCTGAATCAGCATTTGATGCATCGCGTGCTTCAGCTAGGATGCTTCGAAAGCCACGTTGAGCGGCTGCGTGCGACGTACGGCCGGAAACTGCAGGCCACGCTCGATGCCTTGGAAGCGTCGCTAGCAGGGCAACCTGGCGTGCGTTGGATTCATCCCGACGGCGGCCTCTACGTCTGGCTGGAACTGCCGGAGGGACTCGGCACCGGGCCGGACCAGGCGTTGTTTCGAGCGGCGGTGGAACGAGGTGTTTTGTACGTGCCGGGCGAGTACTGTTTTCCCGACGAAGGAGTTGCTCGCCAAGCCAACACGATTCGACTGAGTTTCGGCGCGCCAGAGATCGCCGCGATCGAGGCGGGGATCGCCGCGCTTGGCGACGCCATCTCGAGCGTGATGTCCAACCGCGGCTAGGCGTTAACCTGCACGTGCGAACTCCGCGATGCGAGGGGGATGGATGCCCATGCGGGTCATTGATCGTTATGTCGTTGCGCTCTTTCTGCGAGTCTTCATTATCTGCGGTGCCTGCCTGAGCGGGATCTACATCGTTGGCGATTTTATCGAGAACCTGAACGAGTTCATCGATGCAGGTGAGCAGCATGGCGGCCTGTTCCGCGTGATGGCGATGTACTACGCCGGACGGATTCCTTGGTTCATGGATATCGCCGGACGTGTCGCCGCGTTGATCGCCGGGGTTTTCGCCGTGACATGGCTCCAACGGAACAACGAAATGACGGCCCTGATGGCCGCCGGGATTTCCCGCTGGCGGATCATTAAGCCCCTGGTCATTGCCGTGGTCGCGGTGAGTTGCCTCGCAGCCGTCAATCGCGAACTGGTGATTCCGCAGTTTCGCGAAGAGCTGAGTCAAAGCATTCGCGATTGGTCCGGCAACCAGGCCTCGCCGCTGTCGCCGCAATACGATTACATGACGGACATTCTGTTGGATGGCCAGGAAGCTCGCGCGCGACAAACGCATTATCAACCCGGTGTTCCGTTTGCCCGAGTCGATGGTTCATTTCGGACCGCAACTGAGCGCCGAATTCGCCGAACGCCGCCCGGCCACGGTCGATCATCCGAACGGTTACCTCTTGGAGAACGTCTCGACTCCGCCCGAGATCGACCGCCTGGATGCGGTCAGTCTGGAGGGCAGCCCGGTGATTTACACGCCGAAATCCGCCCCCTGGCTCAAGCCCGGACAATGCTTTGTCGTCAGCTACGTCACCTTCGGACAGTTACTCGGCGGCCGCGCTTGGCGACAATTCGCCTCAACCGCCGACCTGATCGCAGGACTGGCGAATCCCAGCATGAACTTCGGCGCCGATGTGCGCGTGGCCGTCCACGCACGAATCTTGCAGCCGATCTTGGACGTGACGCTGTTCTTCTTGGGAATTCCGGTGGTGTTATCGCGTGAGAGTCGGAACGTCTTTGTTTCCGCTGGCTCCTGCGTCTTGATTGTCGCCGTTTACTATCTCGTCGTCCTGGGTTCCCATACGCTGGGCATGAACTACTTAATTGGCCCCGCCCAAGCGGCCTGGTCACCCGTCTTGATCATGGTGCCATGGGCCGTCGCACGCGCCGCACCACTGCGCCGCTGAAACATCGGCGCTCGTTCGTTGTCGCTGTGGACAAGCTCGACGAAATCGACTCGCTCAACGCGCGCTGTATGAATTGTGAAACAGCGGCGAATTCAAATTGCTGCGAAACTCACCTCGACGCAAAGGGTTAGTTGGCTCGTCGCGACACGAATCGGAACATGAAACAGCTTCAAACCCATCGACAGCCAATCGGCAATCCAAGGAGTCGACCATGAAACTTCTACGCCTTCCGTCAGGCAGCACGTGGCTTTGCCTGACATTCGGAACCTTACTTGCCGCGTGCGCGGCGACATACGCGGACGAAACATCCGACGCGAACGCGTCTTCTGAGAACGCGGCGCAACTCGAGCACTCAACCGCAGTCGAGAACCTTGTCGTGGACGACGCCGTGCGGACGTACCCGGTGGCGGACGAAGACGATGAAGACGACGAAGATGATGAGGCCAACGCCACCGAATCGGCACGTCCCCGTCGCGGCCCTTCGGAGCGAGGTCCGCGGGGCGGACAAGGACGTTTGGGACGCGGTGCAGGCGGGCCTCCCGGTCCGGGCCGCGGCCGATGGGCCGACGGTCCACCACGTCCGGGTACACCAGCCGTCGACGATGATGATGATGATGATGATGATGATGAAGCGAAACGTGACGAGGCGAACGAAGACAGGCCGCGCCGTCGCGGGCGAGCGGGAGGTTTTGGCCCAGCCGGACGGGGACCCGAAGGACTGGGACCCGAAGGACGGGGACCCGAAGGACAGTGGGGTCCGGGTCGTGGGTTCGGACCTCCACCGGGATCGGCATTTCGTGGCCCGGGCCAAGGCGCAGGGCCGCGAGCGGAAGGGCGACGCGGAGGCCCGCCCTGGGGTGACATGGCACGTCCGGGACGCGGAGGACCCTCCGCAGGTCGTCGGGACGGAACAGGACGGGGCGGAGCAGCACGGGGCGAGGGCCAAGGCCCAGGACCCCGAGGTCCTCGCATGATGGACCGACCCGCTCCCCTGGAGGAACTCAAAGCCCTGCGGACGGAAGTCCGCGAACTACGCGAAGCGATTGAGGCGCTGACCAGCACGATTCGGGCCCATCACGAGGACGACTAGCACCCGATTCCGCGGTCGACCGGCAATGGCTCGGTGACCCGGCCTGCGTTTTCCAAGCGTCACGTTGTCCCGACGCGCCGCTCCGGGGGCCTCGCTCAGATCGAGGCCCCCCTTTTTTTTCGCGGCCCCTCCCCTTCGCCGCGTGCATCGTGAGGGTGCATCGTGCCGGCCTTGCTCACCCAATTGCGGCCGAGTAGAATACGGGGCTTTCCAGGAGCGGCGGCTCCTGAGCATCGGGGATCACGGGCGTTCGTCGTTAGGAATGGCACGATGAAAAAAGATGTTCATCCAGAATATTATGAGACCACGGTCACGTGTGGTTGTGGCAACAGCTTCCATACGCGTAGCACGCGCAAGGAGCTGAAGGTCGACATTTGCAACAACTGCCACCCGTTCTATACGGGCAAGCTGAAGTACGTGGATACGGCGGGCCGGATCGAGAAATTCCAAACGAAGTTCGCCTCAGGCAGCTACGCAAGCCTGCAGAAGACCGCGAAGAAGAAGACCAAGTCTTCAGCGCGTTCTCGCCACGCATCTGATTCGTAGGCCGCCGCGATTTGCATCGGCGGCCTCTCGTTTGCGGCCCTGCACGTCGCTCGGCGAACCCCGGCGGGAATCCCCGAAGCGACCCTGCCTCACGTCCCGCAGGGACCGCCTCTTCGTCTCGCTTTTTTGGCAGATCGGATGTCCTCATGCGCAAGATGCTCGACGAGAAGTTGGCCCGTTTCGAGCTGCTCGAGAAGCAGCTCAGTGACCCCGCCGTGCTGTCGGACTCTCAGAAAATGGCGGCCATCGCCCGCGAACACGGTGGATTGGCTCGACTCGCCGCAAAATATCGCCGCTTCTTGGGGGTCAGCGACGAGATCGATAGTGCGCGTCAAATGGCCGAGGACGACGATGCGGAAATCGCGGAACTGGCGGAGGCGGAACTGACGGAACTCAAGAAGCGGCGTGAAAAACTCTGGCAGGATCTGCTCGACCTGACGATCGGCGGCGAGGACGCGAATCGGACGCGATGCGTCATGGAAATCCGGTCGGGGACCGGCGGGGATGAAGCCGCGTTGTTTGCCGGCAACCTCTTTCAGATGTACAAGAAGCACGCCGAAGCCAAGGGGTGGAAGGTCGAGATCTTCGAGCACCAGTCCCACCGAGCTGGGTGGCTTCAAGGAGATTATCTTGGCCTTCGAGGGCGAAGGGGTCTATCGCGAACTGCAGTACGAGAGCGGCGGCCATCGCGTCCAACGGGTACCTGAAACCGAGGCCAAGGGGCGTATCCATACGTCGGCCGCGACGGTCGCGGTGATGCCCGAGCCCGAGGATGTCGACGTGAATCTGAAACCGGAGGATTACCGCATCGACAAGTTCAACGCCAGCGGACCCGGCGGGCAACACGTCAACAAAACGGAATCGGCCATTCGGTTGACCCACCTGGAAACAGGGATCGTCGTGCAGTGCCAGGACGAGAAAAGCCAGCATAAGAATCTCGCCAAGGCACTCCGCGAATTAAAGGCCCGCGTCTACGATCGCAAACGACAGGAAGAAGATCAAAAACGCTCCGACCAACGGAAATCCCTGATCGGCTCGGGGGACCGCAGCCAGCGGATTCGAACGTACAACTTCCCCGAGAATCGAATCACCGACCATCGCATCAATTTCACGCTCTACAAGCTCGATCAAGTCACAGCGGGCCTGCTGCAGCCCGTCACGGATGCCTTGATCGATTACGATCGCCAACAGCTTCGAAGCTCCATGGGCCAACTCGATTAACCGCGGGGATGTACCGATGACCGATGCCGAGACCTGGACGATCGGCCGGCTGCTCAGTTGGACCGCGAATTATCTCAAGCAGCACGGCGCCGACACGCCCCGTTTGGACGCCGAAGTGCTGCTGGCTCACGCCCGCAGTTGTCCACGGATTGACCTCTATACCAGCTTCGACACGATTGCCGATGACGATCTGCGAAATCGTTTTCGAGGCCTCGTCCAACAGCGCGCCGCCGGAACACCCGTCGCGTACCTGGTCGGTCGTCGCGAATTCTATTCACGACAGTTCGAGGTCTCGCCGGCCGTCCTGATTCCGCGTCCCGAAACCGAGTTCGTGTTGATCGCCCTCCTCGATCTCGTCAAAACGCGGCCGACCGCCGCCACGCCTCTGAAAATCGTCGATGTGGGAACCGGAAGCGGCAACCTGGCGATTTGTGCGGCGCTGGAACTCGCCGCCGCGGAGATTTTGGCCCTCGACGTCAGTCCCGGGGCCCTGGAAATCGCCCGCCGCAACGCGCAACACCACGGCGTCGTCGATCGCATCGAGTTTCAGCAAAGCGACCTGTTCACCGAAGTCGCGGCATCGCGCCGATTCGATTACATCATCGCCAACCCGCCCTACATCGGGTTGGCGGAACAGGCATCGCTGCCTCCTGACGTCGTGGGGCACGAGCCGCACGAGGCACTCTTCGCCGGTGAGCAAGGCCTGGACGTGCTCGAACGGCTGATCGCCGCCGCCGCCGAACGGCTCGCGCCCGGCGGCTGGCTGCTCAGCGAATTCAGCCCTCCGCAAGCGGATGACCTGCGGCGTTTCGTCGCGCGCCACGCGCAGCTCACAACGCCCTCGTTCGCGGACGATCTGACCCGCCGCCCGCGCGTCCTGCGAACGCAGCGGCAAGGCATTGTCAGGAGTCGTGGCCTCGTCGGTTAAAAAAGCTTCCATGTTCGACTAACAAGAAGCGTCTTCTGGTGGAACCGGGCCACGCCGAACTCAGTGTCCGTCGCCAGTGCGATCGATTGGGACTGAACCGGTCGTCGTACCATTACGATCCGGCCGTGGAGTCCACGGAGAATCTTCGCCTGATGCGATTCATCGATGAACAATACCTGCGGACACCGTTTTTCGGTTCGCGTCAAACGGCGACCTGGCTGGGCCGCCACCGGGACGAACCGGTGAATCGCAAGCGCATGCAACGGTTGATGCGAACCATGAGAATCAAGGCCATTGACCCTCGACGACGGACGACGCTTCGCAACCTGGAACACCGTGTATTTCCGTATTTATTGCGAGATTTGGCGATCACGCGCAAGGATCAGACATGGAGTACCGACATCACTTAGGAGCCGCGCAAAAACAACTTGAGCACTTTTACGTGTGAGGTGTGATCGAATAATTCCAATCGCCGTGGAACTTGGCAGGCTTGAGTTTCAGTTTGGCCAATTCGACGTCAGCGACTTTGATTCCGGTCTCGTAGCTGTTCTTATCGAGGGCCGCCTTTACTTTCAACCCAGCTCGCGTGGTTGTATTTGCGATGGGATTCACGATGACCTCATGACTGACCAACGGCTTACCTCGCCAGTTTTGCGTGAAATGGCAAAACAACCGATGCTCAATCTTGTTCCACTTACTGGTACCCGGCGGGAAGTGTCGGACATGCAGCTTCAGCCCGATGCCCACGCTCACCCAGCCCTGATTGTTCGCAATGTCGTAAACGCCGTAAGGAATGACCTTGCCCAGGTTCTTGTCTTGACGACAAAACCAGACGACAAAACCAGACGACGACAAAACCAGACGACAAAACCAGAAGGTCTACATTCCATCTCCCGTCCGCGCCCGCCACGCCTCTGCCCACCCTTCGCGTGAAACTCACGCGGGACACGACAGGACGACATTCCTATTTCCCCACCCGAAGTCGCCAGCGGAAACTGTAGACCGTCTGGGCTTGTTGGTCTGGGCTTGTTGCCTGGGCTTGTTGCCTCCGCCGCTTTTGTTAATCTTTCGCAACCTGCGCAAGCTGCGCACTTCGACTCAGAATAGCCAAGTCCTCGGGGAATTGCGCGAGTTTGCCTCGGGTTGGAGTGCGCGGAGTTGATGCATCAACCGACGCAACTTACGGCGGGGGCCAACGTGCCGTTCGTGGCTTAGACTGGCGCAGATTCCGGGCGGAGATTGCCCTTCACGGCTCTGCCTCGGCGGAATAATTTGGGATACCAACTGCCATTCGCGTTGGTCGTCGATTAATATGGGAAGACATAAAATGAGTCCTAGAGCGAGGGGGAGTCGGCATGAGCTTAAGCATCGATCTCACGAGTGAAGAAGTGGCGCAAGTCAAAGAGATTACTCAAGTGCAAGACGATACGGCCGCCGTGACGAAGGCCGTGAGGGAGTATTTGCGGCTGAGTCGCCTTCGCGAGCTGAAGGCGATCTCAGGAAAAGTCGACTATGTCGACGATTCTTCTCAACTGGAGTCGCTGGAATTGGGCGAGGTCGAGCTTCCCAAGTAGTGGCTAGTGGATGGCGACGATGGAATACTGGGTACTCGCCGACACGGTCATTTGGGCTTCGTTTTTCTCCAAGCCTGACTCGCCAGAGAAACGTGCCATCGATGATCTCATTGATGCCGACCGTTTGGTGTTGATCGGTCCAATTCTCGCCGAGGTGCTGCTCGGATTCCGTCGGAAGGCACAAGCCGACTGGGTCGCCTCGCGCCTTCGATCAGCCCACTTTTTCGAGGCGGCCTGGGACGATTGGAAGTCGGCGGCGGAAATCGGTCGAGAACTCGCAGCGAAGGGCCATGCGGTCCCGATCACCGACCTCGTCGTCGCGGCTATCGCCACGAGAACTGGCACCGCCGTCTACTCGACCGATCCGCACTTCGATCTCATACCCGAGTTGCGTCGATATCGACCGAGTCCCTAACTCCCAAGATCGCACCGATGGACTGACTTGAGTCGCCGTACGTGCACCACCTGCCAACCTTTCTAGCCCCCATCGACAATCCGACCTCAATTGCCCGCAGGTCTCGGTCTGTGCTGTACCAATTTGTGAATCACCAAACTGCCTATTAGTGCGAGTTGCGTCCCAGTGTGTTGGCGTCTGACAAGCTTCGGTCGGATCGGGCACAAATAACGGATCTGTCTCGTCAGCAGCTTCGATACGCGGAATTTCGAGATTCGTTATCAGGACCGCCAGCTGCGTACGCAACCGAAGTTCTGCTCCAGCATTGTGTTAAGCGACGACAAACCCAGACGGTCTACATTCCATCTCCCGTCCGCGCCCGCCACGCCTCTGCCCAACCTTCGCGTGAAACTCACTCGGGACACGACAGGACGACATTCCCATTTCCCCACCCGAAGTCGCCAGCGGAAACTGCAGACCGTCTGGGTTTGTTCATTGTCCGAGCCTGGAACTTCGCGACCCTCGCCGGGCGGTGGAGCTTGCTCAACGCGTGAAGTCCGCCTCCGATGGACTGTTATGGCGCTACCTTGCCCTCGCTCAGTACCGATCAAAAGCCTGGGCGGACGCCAAAACATCAATCGACCGTTCGATGGAGCTACGTGCGGGAGGGGATCCGTTGGACTGGATGCTGGTGGCGATGATTCAATGGCAGTTGGGTCAGCGGGCGGCTGCCGAGGCGTCGTATGCGCGCGCAGAAACGGCAATTTCAAAGGGCAGCCCGATTCTCTATCTCGACATCGGCGCCCTAGGGTTCCGGCGGCTCCACGCCGAAGCAGCCGAATTGTTGGGCCAAGTTTCAGGACACTCGGCGATCGAGCAGTGATCTCTCCTTTTCTTTGAGATTCTGCGGACCAGCGCACGTTTTTCCTTGGGTACCCCGTCTTGGAATCTCGCACTGAACAATAGACAGGCAAGTAGGTCACGTTTCGCGTGACGCCCTGAATTGCCGGTTCGCAAACGATGCATGGTCCAGCCTTAGCCTGCGCCGGTTGAATATCGGCGGGCAAACGAGATATGGCAGTGGACATCGGATTGCATCGTGCGAAGCATGACCTACTTCTCTCGAAGCGTTCGTGTGGTTCCTCTCAATAACTCAAGGAGCTAGATGATGAAGACGAGACACAGCACTTCGGCTGTGATTTGGCGCATTGCTGCTGGTGTCTGGCTCGCGTCATGCCTGTTCGGCACGGTCCAAGCCAGCGAAAGTTTTTACGATGACTTCACGAATTCTAGTGTAACCGATGCTGGGCGAAGCCCCGTCACATGGAGAAGGCTTGGGGGAGTTCTGACGATCGAAAACGATGGTCTCAACGTCCGGGGCACGGGATTGAGTTCTGCTGCCGTGAAAAACTTTAGCGCGAAAGATGTTGCGATCGAGACGCAGTTTCGGATTCTGCAAGGCACCGACGCAGGGATCGTCGTGAGGCTGGATACGGATGTTCCAAACTGGGTTTGCGACTTTGCCGATTTCGCTCAATCGTCCACCAACGTCGCTCTCTTCCGCTGTGGCGTGATAGCCCTCAGCCCGTCTGCTAGGATCGATGTTGACCCGTCGGAGCAGGATGTTGCGATGCGTCTGCAGGTTGTGCGCGACGAATTGAGTCTTTGGGCCTGGCCCGCTGACACGACAAGGCCGGATGAGCCGCTTGTCACGGCCCCAGCGACTCAAGACCTCCTCGACGGTACCGTGGCCCTCTATGTCAACAACAACGACAACCGGGGTCCAAGTGAGGCGATTTTTCGCTATTTCAATGCCGTGGTTATCCCGTTCGGCGACTTCGACGCCAGCGGGCTCCTCGACCAAGCGGACATCAACCTGCTGGCTGGCGAAATTGCCGCGAACACGCATGACTCCGGCTTTGATTTAAACTCGGACCTGTTGGTCGACGGGGAGGATCTTCGGATCTGGGTCAAGGATTTGAAGACAACCTGGTTCGGCGACGCCAATCTCGACGGGGAATTCAATTCGACCGATCTCGTTGATGTGTCGCAGAAAGGCAAGTATGAAATCAATGTCGACGCAGGCTGGGAGGACGGCGACTGGAACGCTGACGCCAAATTCACCAGTGCAGATCTCATAGTCGCCCTAGCCGACGGCGGCTACGAACAGGGACTGCGGACGGCCGTAGCTGCAGTGCCGGAGCCAACGTCAGTTACCGTGTTCAGCATGGTTCTAGTACTGATGGCCACATTGAGGTTGTCTCGAAAACCCGCCGGTACGTACTCTTGATTTTCGGTTTCCTTCGTCAAACGACCGTCGTGGGACATTCAAGTGTCTTGTCGGAGCAGCGTGCCAGAACCGATCCGCCGATCGTTGCTCAGGATGTCTGATCCGTGCCGTCTGCTCGGTGGGTGCGAGGTTCGGACAGTTGATGAGGGGGGTTCGTCATATCAAAAGACGGAAGTGGCGACTTTCTCTAGCCTTCGGCCTCTGCCCAACCGAAAAACGGCGCCCGCCGCGGTGGGCGGCAATGCCAAGTGCCACCTAGGCGCCGTCGGCTGCCATGCGGAGTGAATTCATCCCGTCAAACGACCGCGACGAATGACCCGCTAGAGGGTCCGGAAGGTCAACGTGTGGGTCGCGGTCGCAGCCCGGCCAGAGTGGAGCCGGCGAAGCTCGGAGAAACGAACGTTTTCAAGCCACCCGTAGGCGGTCAGGATTCCGTGAAATCTAACGTTTTTTTAACATTTGCGAAATTGCGCGGTGCGATGATGGGTTTCTTCGTGACTATGACTTTAGGAGTCGCACCATGTCGGATTATTCGCGTTCGAATCCAGCTGAACTGCTGTGCCAGGCCCACGAAAATGGTGACTTGAATGGGCTGCTTGAGCTCTACCGCAGTTACGTCCGACTGCTGGCTCGTGCTCAGGTTGGTCAGCGACTCGCGGGAAAATTCGACGCCTCGGATATCGTTCAAGAAGTCTTTCTCCAGGCGTCACGTGGCTTCCTGCAATTTCGTGGTACCAGCGAGCCTGAGTTTCTCGCTTGGCTTCGCCAGATTCTGGCCACTGTCCTCGCCAACCACGTGCGCAAATACCAGGGAACGAAGCGACGGGACGTGCGTTTGGAACGTAACCTCCAGCAACAGCTCGTGGACGCTTCCAGCTTCATCCATACTGCGCTCATCGACGAGTCGCCGTCCCCGAGCGAACGGTTGGCTCAGAAAGAGTGCGGCGTGTTGCTCGCGGAAGCGTTGGAGCAACTGCCAGCCGACTACCACGAAGTCGTTGTCCTCCACTACATCGAGCGACTGACCTTTCCAGAGATTTCAGAACGGATGGGCAGGACCGTCCCGAGTCTACGACGAGTCCAGACGGTCTATTTTCCGCTCCGCCCGCTGAGGGCCCGCGGGGCTTTCGACGACGTGTGCATCCGCAGCATGTGACCCAGGTTCTGACGTCTCAGGCCCCAGGGGACGCGCGGCAAGCGAGGATCCAAGTTGCACGGTGGGTTGCGGCGTGGGAATCGCGAGAGGGATACTGCCGAGTGCTCCAGAAGGTCGTCTGCTTGCCAGGAGGGGTCCCATGCCGAGCTCTTCGCGCCGCACCGTGGTCGATAAGGGAGAAGTGGGGGTCTATCATTGCTGGAATCGCTGCGTGCAGCGGGCCTGGCTCTGCGGTCAGGATCCCGTGACGGGGATCGACTACGGCTACCGCCGCGAGGTGATCGAGGAGGTGGAACGGCAACTGGCCGGGTTGTTCGCGATCGACATTGGCTTTCACGCCGGACAAACCCAGACGGTCTACATTCCATCTCCCGTCCGCGCCCGCCACGCCTCTGCCCACCCTTCGCGTGAAACTCACGCGGGACACGACAGGACGACATTCCCATTTCCCCACCCGAAGTTGCCAGCGGAAACTGTAGACCGTCTGGGTTTGTTGTCGGGTTTGTTGTCGTCTGGGTTTGTTGTCTCCGTAAACTTCGAACCCGATGGCACACACACAAAGGGATGGAATGACGGTGACTTCACCGGGGATCGCATAGTGGATTTCGCGGACTTCCTGCTACTGTCTTCTAACTTCGGCGAGGCTGACTTGGCGAGTGTTCCCGAGCCAGATAGCGTGGGGTTACTCTTGCTTGGGCTGTTTCTCGTCAGACGTCGGCTCAATTGACGCTGCGGCAAGCATCGCGATTGTCCGTTCCGCTCGCAGCAAACTGAAGGAGGTTGATGTGCTCGTGCAGTTCGGGGAGTGCCCAATTGCACGAGGTTAAGTCGTCTTGCTCAGCCGACGCGAGCCCAACCGCACAGCCAGATCACCGCAGCCAGACACAGGCAAGGCACGATTAGCTCCTTGGTGACAGCAGACCATGTCCCGCGTCCGCTGATCACCGACTGCTGCGTTGAGCTGAGGCCAATGTTGCGCGACGGACGACGAGGATCGTAAAGCACCATCGTGTCCTGGTTCTTGGTTCCACTTGGCGAACGTTGATCGAGGAAGTAATTGACACCATTGACCTCGAAGCTCGGAACATCGTGTTGACTGTCTCGTGTGGCAGCAGCCAGTTGACCGATACGTAACAACTGCATTGAGCGCAGGTTGAACCAATAGTGAGCAACGATTCCAAATGCAAGCACCAGCATCACTCCAAGCGGGATCCACACGACCCAGCTTGGCGTGGATCTCCGCCGCACTCCCTTGAGATGACTGGCGTCGGGGCGGGCTGGGTAATGAACGACTTCCACGGAGTCGTCGACAGTGTGCTGTTGGCCCAGTTCGTAGCTCGCAATCGAGTACGTGCGGTTGCCGACTTGGTACCGCATTTGGCACTCGTAGACCTGCTCACCGAAAGTGTATTGGTCCATCGGCGACACACTTACGATCACTGCCTCTACGACCTGGCCTTCGCCAGCCGACATATCTGCGATCCATTCGGGGCCGTCCATCATCGAAAACCAGAACGTAAAACCCACTAGAAAGGCCCAGGCGACCTGTATCGACGACGGCAGCGACAGCAGAAAAGCCATGGCGGTAACAGGCGATACACGCCGGGGCGGCGGGGACAACGCCACCTCTGATAGTTCGCCAACAGCTTGTGCCTTCGTCCAGTCGTGCCAACAGCTGTAGCCCAACGCGGCGCCAATCGCCAGGAACGGAAAGGCCAAAAGGACCAAGTTTCCGGCGCCCGATCCGCCGTGCTCGCGATCAAGTACTGCGTGCCCTGGATTCGCGGGATCAACGTAGCAAATCGACTCGGAACCAACGGGGTGGCGGTCCTTCAAGGCAGCTTCCCAATCTCTATCGTCTCCCATGCGTCCCGGCAGCATATCGATTCGGTCAGACGTATAACGCTGGCCTTCGTATTCGTAGCTGAACAGCATGTTAAGGATTCGCTCTCCGGTGTCGTCGTCGCGCACGAACTCAGCTTGCTCAATAACGCAGGGCTTCGGCTCCCAGTTCCGCGCCGATTCGATACCGCTGAGCGTGACCTGGCGCAGAACTAGGAGCCCGAATCCGATGGCGAACGTGACGGCGGAAAAGAAGGCTCGAATTCGCTGGTCGTTGTTCGCGTCGGCCTTGGTAGGAGATTCCAACGACGACGAAGCTTGCGCGGTGTCCGCGTCAATCGTGGCCAGCCGTCGCAATTTCTTGTTTCTCTTTCTACGTTTGCGAGACTTGCGACTCACGGCTTGATTCCTCCCCCGCAAACCGATTCCATCAACCGCCAAGGGTTCCTTGGTTCAACCTAGTCCTAGTCGATGCTGTCGATACTTTTAGCGGCTTGCCTGACTGCGACACATTTGTGTGACAATGCGACCTATTCCAATCCGACTTTAGCACCGCAGCCAAAGCCATGACGGTGCATCCTGACGAGGCTTCTGAAAACGGAATCGCGACGTCGGTTTCGACGTATATCCACCCAACAGCGGACCGCTGCTCTTTCGGAACATCGCTTGAGAACTGGTGTGTCTTGCGACTCTCATGAACGTTTCCCTTCACTTATGACTGATTGTCAAGAGCTTTCAGCCGTTCCGAATCATTCCCTATTCCGGACGTCCACTCCGGACGACCTCAGTGTTAGCAGGAATGAGGGTGGACTTTCCCAAAGGTGTTCGTCGATTCCTTTTGGGTAAAGTTAGTGCCGCCAAGCGAATCAAGTGCTACGTCATTCGGACTGTTTAAGCGTTTGTCATCCCACGAGTCCGCAAGGATTTCGACACTGTCGCCGTGTTTGCGAGTCAACTGCCGGGTATTGGGTATTTTGCTCAGCTGCGAGCAATCGCCGCTGGCCATCGAATATCAGGCCGTTGGCCCCGCCGGAGTCCACGTTTTCGAGGGTCGTCAGTCAACGGGGCCTCCTTCCTGCCACTCCTGATATCCACAGTTCCGACAGAGGTCCCAGTGGCCGGGTTCTCCGGAAAGAGAAAATATCCGTTTCAAAAAGTTGATGAAATAAATTCCTTCTTCGCCCAGCGCATACTTACCGCATGATGGGCACCGGCTGTATCGCATGCAGTAGCCATACACATTTGCCCATGCCGTCAGCAAACACAATACCATCCAGGTCAATGAATCGTCGAAGGGGTTGTTGTCCGCTTGTATCATCAAGCGCACGAACCATCCGCCCAATGCGATGCCTAACAGTAACAGGACAACTGTCCGCCGTCGCAAGTGAAACCACGCACGATTTCTTTGGGGTTCGTCTTTGTCGTCGTTCAACTTTTGATGCTCGAAAGCCATTTGTGAGTTAGCGTTTACAGAAGCATTTCTCTACGGCGTTTAAAGCCTATCGCCGAGGAACCATCGAGATCGTCGCTCTTCTTCGTGACCATTCTACTTGCTCCTTAGGGGTGCAGTCAGCGTGATAACGTCTTTCTTCGGGAGTTTTCATCGCCGGGATCCTGACTACGACAGGCTATCGTTGGAAGTGGTGATGAATCGTCGAGAATGCGAGACCAGATCCTTGTCCTCGATACAGATCAAGCAGGCCCATGTCGTGCGACGGGCAGATCGCATGTCCCGCCTGTTCGAGCTTCGGATTGCGATAAGCGTCGTCAAGAAAGTCGGCTGCTTTCCGAGCGATAGTCAGTAAACTGTCTTTTCCCGTGACTTCATGATGCACACAAGCGGCCGTCATCAGGTGGCCCATGTTGTACATCTCAAAGTTGAATCGATCGCCGAATGGCATGACCGTCTTGTCGCCGTTGCGCTTGGCGATCAGCACGGGAGTATGGATGTAACCGTCCGCTCGCTGTGCCTTCCCAATGATCGCGATGATTTTTGTCCAGACGCGCATCCCAATTTGGGGGCAGGCTCGGTTGCCTGTACGCGCAGAGACCGCTTCCATCCATTTATAGAAGTCACCATCGTTAAAGGGCGCCGCGGTACTTGCCTTTCGACATTCCAGCGGCGACTTTAGATACGTCTTCGTCGGGATGCTTCTTGATGACGCAGTTCTGAAAGACGTAACCGATTCGGTAGACGTGTTTACCGTCCTTGAGTTTCTGGCTATGTGCGGTGATATGAGAATTGTGGCAATTGACGATCGTGCAGTCTTCAAACAACGCAATTCCATCTCCGTAAATGAAATCGGTTGTGCCTTCGATGATGCACTGTTTGTGATACGACCGCTTGTTGCGACCAGTGTGGTACGTGTCCTGAAAACCCATGATTCGACACTGAATGAACGCTGCTCGATTGCCATCGACTCGCAACGCAGCAGCCTGGCCGCCATCGATACTGGAACGACTGTCGATAGTGTTCTGGAACGTCAGATTGCGAGCAGAACAGTCATCGGCCAAAATTCGCGTACTGGCGTAGTCGGACATTTTCCCTGCATAGTCGTCGAAAGTTAGGATTGTGGTTTCTTACGATTCGCCAATCAGCGACAAGTTCTTCCTGCTCGATGGCACGCGAAGTGTTTCTTTGTAGATGCCGGGCTTGAGGAAAATCACGGCGTGTTGAGCTGTTTGGAGGCGCGGCTTCGATTGCATCCTGAACTCTCAGAAAGTCACCGCTGCCATCGGCGGCAACGACGAAATCGGCGGTGGCTGCGGGTGACGTTTCAGCCGTCGGCAAGGCGACTTGTTGCGAGTACGCGAGACTGGAGAAGCACAGGAAGGCAATCGATGCGAAAACGACTTGTCGTACATCTTCGATTGTCATCTCAATTGCCTTTGATATTGCAGACGACGCGTTGATAGCCAATGAGTGGTGGCGTGCCGTCGTCGGTCACTTCGAGAATAATGTGAACTTGTTTGCCCGGTTCCTCTGGTGCCGCGGAGCCCTACTCGAGCCAGAATTCACCCCAGCGTTGCAGAAAAACTGCTTTGTGGCCAAGCCTTCGGGAGGGCGAAGCTCCTGCTGAGCCTTCTTTGACAGCGTCTTCCGCTCCTGCGGCTCGGCAGGAGCCTCGCCCTCCCGGTGTCACGTGGATCTCACCGGATGTGAGATCCAGCAACAAGCGATGGCAAGTTCGAAGACCCCTGCGTTTTTCAGTCCAACTCACACTCGCAAAGAATCCTTATGCCATTACAGGGTTCACCCATGGATTCTGCTAAGGGGGCAAAAAAAGAGCTTGGCCCCGAGGATCGAGACCAAGCTCCCATGAGTCAAGCGGACTAAGCAAGCCACTCGAGCAAGTGGCTGCCTCAGGCAGCCCGCCGGCCCACTCAGGCGAGACCACTCGCTGCGCTTCTACAGAAATAATTCAGAAGACCTCCTTTTACCTGATTCCCTCGCCGCGCTTAATGCCAGAGACAACGCGTCGCGGTTAACTCCAGTCCGTCGCGCTGCGTGTAACACGACACGCCAACCCAATCGTTACAGAATCTCTCGACAAGCTGGTTTCTCTAGACGCGAACCCAGAGCAAGGTTCGGCAGAACTAAGAGGGGGAAGTCGACACCCAGGAGAACCATTCGCCGGCGCGTGGGGTAGACGACTTCGCTCCTTAAGCCGCCGGTCAGCCCCTCGCGGCGTGTCGCCGTCGCCGTTAGCGGAAACGCCCTTTGTGCCAACAGATCACGCTGTGACAGGAAGCGTCGGGACGCTGCTCGCCGAAGTTCGAAGCCACGGCATTTTGAGTGGGGCCGAGTCCGATGTTGGCAAACACGTTGTCGATTGCCACCACGTTCGTCGCCGATCCGGTCCCGACCGTTTCGCTGCCCTGCTCCAACAGCACCGGCTGAGTCTCCCGGACGTTATAAGTCCCCGTCGAAAGGTCCAGAACTGATACATACCCGACGCAGCGGTCGTCACGTACGACTGACGTCTCCCCCAAGCCGTCGCTACCGCTTAAGGAGATGGCGACGTCGGAAGTCGGGATTCGCCCGAATCAAACACGCCGTTGCTATTTCGTCAAGCTGTCGGAGGCCGCGCCCGAAACCGTGCCGGTCAACGTGTGGTTCACTCGACTGCCAGTCGGAAATTGAGTACGTCGTTGATGCTGCCCGATCCGCTCGTGATGCCGTGGCCCCGCCGACGACTCCTCACATACGCCGCGTTGTTGACCAATCGGAACCGCGTCAACGATCAAGCGCCTGCCACGTCGCTCGGGCCGTCGTTCGTCACGGTGATCGTGTAGGTCGCCGCCAGAAGCTGCCGCGGGAGATTGTCGGTAATGATCGTCCCGCACGTCGCTGGGCCCGACATTCGTCACCGTCGCGATGTCGTTCAGCGTCTCGCCCGGAACCGCGGTCGCACGGCCATCGGACTTCGTGATCGTCAGATCGGTCTCGGGAGTGGAAGCAGAGTTGACCACCTTGGGACCAAAGGCTCGATGGAACACACGTTCGGTGGATAACCGTCAAGTTCACGACGTCGCCGACTCGACGATGCACTCGACATCGTCGACCAACGCACGCGCATCGTGACGCTGCTTACAGCGCCAATCCAATTACCGCGCCAATCCAGTTACCACGCCATCCAATTACCAGCGCCAATCCAATCCGACGTTCAAATCTTGCAGCCAGTAACCGGAATCGTTCAAGACAACGCCCGAGCGTCGAGACCGGTCGTGTCGATCGCCGGCGGCAGAAGATCAGGATTGACATCAGGTCGATCTGCTCGCCCGACCGCGCCTGTTGCCCCAGTAATGAAAGGTGTAACCGACTACGAACCGCATGCTCGGCGCAATCTGATAGCCGAGATTGAGGCCAAGTTCAGGAACGACCACAAATTCATCGTCCTGGTAGACGCCGATGTTGCTGGCAACGCCATAGCCCACCGACGTTGGTGAAGGTCGCCCCTTGGACGGCTGAGGTGGTTCTTCCCTGGATCGCGATCGTCCGTCGATTGTTGCCAGCGCGAGAGGGCGAGAGGAATTCCAGCGACCAGGGACCGCGATACGTTTCCCAAACCAGTCCCAATTCGACACCGTTGAATTCATTCTGCGTTTGAAAGTTGTCCACCAAGGCGAAGCTGGCGGGGACGTCGGTCGCGGCCGAGGTGAGGTTCTCCGAAATGCTCAAGCCGTCCTCCAGTTTCATGTAGCGGTAGCCCAGCGTGAAATCCACTCAGCGCCACCCATCGGAAGACAGTACGTATCCCCACACGCATTGCACGCCCCACACCCGCAGGCCGGATCCGGCAGGAAGTTTTGGCATCGGAGATTGCGGCGATATCGCGGTGAGAAGGCTCGAAATTTCGACGTCGCGTCGACCGCCACCGTACCGCTCACAATTCCGGGGTACGCCACCAGCTCCGAATCCTGCGAATTGAGCTGCGTGTTGAAGAAAGGCCGCGCCAGAATGGGTGCCCCGTCCGAGGTTTGCGAATAAGGCTCGGTCTTGCCCTCGAGGTAGAAATAGTCGAGCTTAAAGCCACGCCACTGACAGGGATCGATCCAGCCGCCAAAGCGAAATCGACCGCCGTTGCGACTCGCCATCCAACAGGTCGCCGTTGCCGTAGATCACGTTCGCCCCGCTTGTTCCCAAGACGCCCGCAGTGTCCGCCGGAGGAGTCCCCGGGCTGGTCGTGACCAGCGCCGGTACCGACATTCCGGTCGCCCACCAGGCGAGATACTCCGCCCGTAACCAAAATCTGCCACTCGGGCCACATGGGCAACAGCTGCTGCTGCAGACGCCCGAGTTCGAACAGGAATCACACCCCGGGCGACCACACCCTTCTGCCGACGCGCCATCTCGAAATCCGCGTAGTATTCATCCAGCGGCATTTCGGCCCCGTCGGCCGGAATCGACTCCATTGGAACGGGCATCAGCTCGTCGCTGACTTGGTAGCCCGCTGGCACAACGCCTGACCCGCTCTCCGGCTCGTCACCCCAAAAAGGGCCTCCAGGTCGTCCGCCTCGGTGCTTTCCCGCCCACGGCACGAGCACCCGTCCCGGTCGCTTCACGCACCGAGGCATCGTCCGCAACGTCCGGCAGAATTCGCGGCTCGTTCAAAGGTTGTGAGTCCGGCTGAGACGGAGCCGGCTGAGACGGAGAACTTGGTGCCGCAACGGCCCGTCGCTGTCAAGGGAAGTGCCGTTACCTGGAACTGGCGAGACTTGTTGCGCCGAACAAATAGGCCATCCCGTCGTTCCCGCGAGAGACGCGTTCTCGCTGTCACGGCAACGTTTTCACTCACATACCCGCCCAGGCTCAAACCCGCCGACGGCACGACATAGGCCGTGATCGATCCATCGTCACCCAACAGGGCAAATCGAGGCGTGCCGTTACGAGCTTTTCCAGCGCGGATCAAACGCCCCACCGTCACGAGCCGACTCGAGGCAGCGGTGGGCTGGCGAGCGATCTCTTGGGGCCGGATCACCTCCGATTCAGCTCCAGAACATAACGGTAACCGCTGCCCATGCAGCGAAACGTGATGGCGAGCATTTGATCATGATGTTTTGACTGCTCAAGCAAATGGGAAACGAACCGGCGGACGCGAGTCCGGAGACAAGTGGGAGGCTTTTAGAGAAATAAAATTTGACAGTCAAGCCCGTTCCGTTCGTTTTTGGGAATCTGCGGACGGGCCGATCGACGTGCCGTCGTGGGAGGCGCGCGCGGGCCGTCTCTCGGGCGGCTACCTGAGCAGCGTAGAGAAGCGGGCACGAATCGGCCCAAGTCAGCTTGACCTGGTGTACCGATTGGTATTCCACTTCCCCGGCCGGATCCCGGGCCCGGCCGGATCACGGGTCGGCTTCGTATCCAACGTGCCCTGAGCATTCGAGGCTCGCGTGTTGTCAATTGAAAAACGCATCTGCCGACGGCTGATGGCCCTGCTGACGGCGAGCCTGATCGGCGTGTCGGGTTTCGGTCAACAGGTCCAAGTCCCGCCGAACTACGGGTGCCGATCGGCAGCACGGTGCGGCATGATTCCGCCGACGGCTCCGGGTGCAGGGGCAGGACTGAGCCCTGGAATCCAGCCATTCGACCCCTATGCCATGCCCACGACACCACCGCCGTCGCTGGGTTTTCCAGCGCCAACGACCCCCGGCTACGCCGCCCCTCCGACCGGCGCCGCCCCGCTTACGTGGCCGGCACCCGGCATCTCCGCCCCGACTCCCTACGGGGCTCCCGCGTATCCACCACCTCCCGGAGTGGCTCCTTACGGTGCTGCTCCCTACGGTGCTGCACCCTACGGCGCCGCACCCTACGGACCACCGCCCTACAGCGGAGCGCCGACCGGGGCTTCGCCGTATGCGAGCCCATGCCGCGCCGGGGACTGGCCGACCTGCGCCCCCCGGAAGCACGGACTGCCTTTACAGCGATTGTTTCAGGACACGGGGTTCACGTATGCGTGGCTTCCGAGGCGGGACCGGAAACAACATGCAGATCAACGAGTTCGATATCAGCACGTCACTGTATTGTCCGAACTTTATGGGCGGGGCGGGCCCCTTGCGAGTGAAGCCGGGCTTTGCGTTTTACTTGTTGACTGGGCCCAGCCCGCCTTCGGTCGCCACGACGTCCGCGCCGTACGCCGCGTACGTCGATTTCGACGGGCGCCTCAATTCGGGCCGGCGTTTGCGCGGACATCGACTTCCGTACGGGTGTCTACAGCGACTTCAGTTCGGTGACCACGAATAGTTGGCGTTTTATGGGCACGGGGCTGGGGGTGATCCGCCTGTCACCGACCACCTCGCTGAAGCTGGGCGTAACGTACCTCGATCGGAACAATATCAAGATTCTGCCCGCAGGCGGGATTCTCTGGAAGCCCACTCCAAACTCGCTGGGACATCTATTTCCCTGCACCGAGGTTGTCGTGCTATCTCAACACGATCAACAATCAGCAAGTGTGGTGGTACCTTGGCGGGGAGTACGGCGGTGGCGCCTGGACGTATGAACGGGAGGTCAATCCGACATCGGTGCCGCAGATCGGGTCGACATCAACGACATTCGCGTTTTCGTGGGGATCGAGTCGCAGAACCTCAACCGCTGCCATAGCTTTCTTGAGCTCGGCTATGTCTTCGACCGCGAACTGTACGGACGCGCGCCTGGTTCCGGCGGAGCGAACGACGCTGTCCAGCACGCTGATGCTGCGGACCGGCATTGCATTCTAAGCGACCGGCTCTGTGGATCGCGTTCCGCGACGTCGGCCCGCTCAGCCGCCAACCCACCACCGGCCGCGATTGGATCGGTTATGTCGACGAGCAGCCGACGTGGCCCTGTGCGGACTCACGGTTGCTCCCCTTTCTCGACCGAGGGAATTACAATAAAGACCGGCGCTCGGCTGTTTCTTTCCTCGACGCCCGGCGGTGGTTCATGAGCGTACTTGGCCAATGCCCGGAATGCGACGGCTGGGTCCAGCCCGCCGCTGACTCGTCGGCATGGCGGGTGAAGTGCCCCCACTGCGGGACGCAATTTACCGCCGAGCGACTCAACTGGTCACCCGCTCTGCCGTTGATCCCCTGTACCAGCCGCCTGGGAATCGACCTTCGGCTCGATGCCTGAAACGCCGCGGTCCGCGACGGGGACGACGGGCGAGACTGCCCCGACGGGGACGACGGGCGAGACCGACCGTCCGGTCGATTCGGCGGAGGGCGATGACTGGCAGTTGGGACTGGCCGATCGCGGACGACCCGAATCCGTCCT
>CAWGYT010000009.1:0-716079 GCA_963826795.1 uncultured Planctomycetales bacterium
GCCATAAATCGTGCGGACGAACAGTGGTTGCGGCCGCGACTTCTGCCTTCAAATTCCCGATTCGCGCGGTGTGGCCACGCGGGCTTGATTTGCCATCGGTCGGGAACTGGCGTAATTTTCTAATGCACTGAACGTATTGACACCCTTGAAACTTCCTCCCTTGATTGAGTTCAGGCATGAATCGTTCTCTCGAACTGCTGTGGCGGCTTGTCTCGACCCGTCCCGCATCGCCCACTCGCCCTCGTTCGTGGTCTCGGCCGCTGAGGCGTCATCGAGTTCGGGGCGAGTCACTTGAGCCACGCTTGGCCCTGTCGGCTGTCAATATGACTGCCAACGAACAGCTGTTACTCGAGCTGATCAACGCAGCTCGAGCGAATCCGGCCGCCGAAGTCAGCCGCTTCGCGGGCGTGGCCCTGAATGACGGCCTGGCTGGGAACCCGATCAGCAATACGCCGAAGCAGCCGCTGGCACCGCATCAAGCCCTGATCAATGCCGCCGCGCCCATTCCGCGGATATGCTGGCGCGGGACTATTTCAGTCACGTCAATCCCGAAGGGCAATCCCCGACCGCGCGGGCCAACGCGGCGGGATTTCCCGGCTCGGTGGCAGAAAACATTGCCTGGGGTGGATCGACGGGTTCGATTAACCAGATCGACCACGTCTTCCAGCGTCATGCGGCCCTGTTGGCGAGCCCGGGACACCGCCAGAACCTGATGAATAGCACCCACGAAGAGGTCGGGACCGGGGTTCGCTACGGTGTTTTCACCTCCGGGACGAACTACAACGCGAGCATGGTGACGGAGGTCTTTGCGAACCGAGCGGGAAACCCGTTTATCACCGGTGTTGCCTACAGTGACGCCATCGTCGACGACAACTTCTACACCGTGGGAGAAGGCGCCGGTGGCATTCTGATTACCGCCACGAACGATGCGACCGGATCGAGCTACTCGGTCACCTCGGGTGGCTCCGGAGGTTACACCCTGCAGGTGCCAAACGGAACCTACACGGTGACGGCCCTCGGAGGCGAAATCGACGGGCAGGTGACGCACACGGGCGTCATCGTCTCGGGAATCAACGTCAAAGTCGACGTCGTGACCACCGAGGGAACGCCACCCCAGGCCGAGGGAGAAGTCACCACGAACGGAATGGCCATCATCGGGCGCCGAAATGGCGTCTGGTGGGGAGCCGCCTCAACCGGCGTCAATCTCGTCAATCAAGTTTGGGGCTCATGGTCCAGCCACGCCAACTGGGAGGACGTCCAGATCGCCGACGTCGACGGAGACGGAGATCAAGACGTCGTGGGTCGGACCAATGGCCGTTGGTGGGTCGCCCGATCGAACGGCCTGGAATTTGTGAACGAATCGTGGGCCTCCTGGTCAACCCGCGTCACGTGGCGTGATGTGAGTGTGGGCGATTTCAACGGCGATGGCCGTGACGATTTGATCGGGCGCGCGGGCAATGGATCGTGGTGGGTCGGACTCTCCAACGGCTCGTCCTTCGACAGCGAAAACTGGGGAAATTGGTCCTCTCGCATCCGCTGGGACAATGTGCAAATCGGAGACTTTGACGGCAACGGCAAAGACGACGTGCTGGGTCGAGCTCAAAATGGCAGCTGGTGGGTCGCTCGCTCGACCGGTAGCGGCTTCTCGATGGAACGATGGGGAGCCTGGTCAACCCAAATCACCTGGACGGGCATCGACGTGGGCGATTTCAACGGCGATGGACGTGACGAGGTGATTGGCCGAGCGGGCCGTGCCTGGTGGCTTGCCGAATCCACCGGTTCGTCGTTCGTCAACCGGCTGTGGACCGTATGGTCGGACAGCGTGCCGTGGGAAAATCTTCAGGTCGGCGATGTCGATGGCGATGGACGCGATGACCTGCTGGGCCGAGCCAATGGCCAGTGGTGGGTGACGCGCACCCAAGATGTCGAGCTGGTCAATGAATCCTGGGGCAGCTGGAATCCGAACGCGAATTGGGAAGACGTCCAAATGACCGACCTGAACGGCGATGGATGGTTGGACTTGATCGGCCGGGTTGGTAGCGACTGGTGGGTCGGTCGGTCCAATGGTTCTCGGTTCACGACATCGCTATGGGGTAGTTGGCCCGACGGCGACTGGGACGACGTGTTCGCAGGGTTCTTCGGTTAGACAACTCTCCTGCAGGTGGGGACTCATTCTACCTGGAGCGGTGTCTCCCCAAGAAAGACACCGCTTCTGCCTTGGCAAAATCTCTTCGAGCAGGCGGATGATGCAGCCTCCGCGACTTGAACGAAGCGTTGGCCTAAGCGTTAAGCCTAAGCGTTAGCGCAAGGGTGAAGTGACAGCGGAGGGAATACCGCAGTTAGGACGTCGCGATGGGTGTCAAGCTAGATAGACTTTCGTTGGGCTTTCTTTGCACTTCCTCTCTGCGAGCGTTCATGCCTTGGGTTTGGGCAGACCGGTGCGCCGAAGGCGTCAGTTCAGACGATTCACTGATTCACCTGGCGTGCGATGAGCCCGCTGACTCCGTCCGCTTCTAGGTGGTTGTGCACACTTCCACGAGATGACGGGATTGCACGAATCCGCGTCGGACGATGAATCCGAACGCAGGTTCGAGCAGACTCTCAATTGCACCATGTCGGGTTCGTCCTTATGCACCAACGGCAACCGCAATCGGGTCTGCGATCGGCAGCCCTGCGCAGTCAGAGCGACGACACTTTGAAGTGCCCCGATAATTTTCGCGGGCTGATTTTCCTGTTTTGGTAATGAATGGAGACACACAGCAGGGAATGGCAGCTGCGGAGGGCTGTCCAGCCAAAGTGCATTGAAGCCAAACGGAAATTCAATCGGTGAATCACCAAAGCATGCTGAGACGCAATGCTGGCCCCACTCAGACGCTGGGACGTTCCGGCTGCCTCATTGCTTAATCTCTGATTGCAATTCCGAGGCTTTTTATGCGAGACGATAGTGTGGTGGGCTTCATGCCGAGCAAAGCTGCCGCGCCTTTATCACCATAGATTTTACCGTCGCATGCTTGCAGCGCGCGACGAATGTTCGCGGCTTCAAAGGATCGTAGCTGTGACGCGGACAAGATGTCCTCGTTCGAAATCGTTGTGGAACTCGTTGCTGTTGCCTGGGCGGACCCGGCAGAGTTAAGCTCAAGACGCAACTTGCCTTTCGGCGAAGTAATTAAAGCACGCTCAAGCACATGTTGCAGTTCTCGGATATTGCCGGGCCAATCGTATCGCCCAAGTTCGGCCACATTGGCTTGTGTCAATCGCGGCGGCTGTTTTCCAAGACGCCGGGATAGAATTCCGAGCAAGTGCTCCGCGAGCAGCGCAATATCTTCTTTGCGTTTTCGCAGCGGCGGCAATTCGATGGGAAACACACTTAAGCGATAATACAAGTCGATTCGGAACTTCCCGGCTTCCGCTTCGGATTTCAGATTGCGATTGGTGGCGGCGATGATGCGGACATCGACTTTGCGAGTTCGTTCCTCGCCAACTCTTTCAAGTTCTCCCTCTTGCAAAACTCGCAAGAGCTTACTTTGCAGATCAAGTGGGATCTCGCCGACCTCATCAAGAAACAAAGTGCCGCCATCGGCTAATTCGAATCGGCCAACCCGATCTCGTAGCGCACCGGTAAAGCTACCTTTGGTGTGCCCGAAAAATTCGCTCTCGTAGAGTTCACGTGGAATCGCGGCGCAGTTGACCTTGATCAATGGTCTCGCGTGTCGTGATGAGCGGGCATGAATCTCGCGGGCAACCAACTCCTTGCCTGTTCCACTTTCGCCCATCACCAAAACTGTTGAGTCGGTTGGGGCAACTAGCCTAATTTGCTGCGCGACCATTTGCAGCGCTGCGCTTTGGCCGATCATCTCGCCGAACGACTCGCCACGCAACTCTTCTTGCAGATAATCGTTTTCGAGTTCCAGCCGGTTGCGAAGCGATTCGATTTCCTCCCACGCCTGGGCATTGGCGATGGCGGAAGCTACGTGGTCGGCAATCATCCGCAGCCAATCGAGACACTGGTCACCAATCGTTGTGCGGCTAAAGACACCGAGCACTCCCAGCACATGGCCACGGTGGACCAGCGGTTGCCCTCCGAAGCCACGGATGCCTTCGTCTTTGGCCCATTTGGGATTGGCAAGCCAATCAGGTTCACCGTCAATGTTTTGAATCTCCAGCGGCTCGCCAGTCAATGCAATGCGCCCCACCTTGCGAACACCCAGCGGGAAGCGGCGAAACGATCCATCAATGCGTTGCAAAGCGTCGCTTGAGCCGACCACAGACGTCCCAGCGCTCGCTACCAAGTGAAGACAGTTCGTTTGGTCCGGGCACTGCGAACGCATCGGGCACGTCTCGCAGCCAGCCCCCGGTCGGATTAGCCAGATGCGGGCCAGAGCGACCACTTGTGAACTCGCCAGTTCCGCAACGACCAGCTTCAACACTTCATCCACGCTTCGCTGCTGGGCCATCGCCAACAACAGAGATTTCGGATCAGGAATCAAGGGCAGATGCTGTTCGATCATCTTGATAGGAATACACGACATCTCGTGCCTCCGCAACGGGTTTTCGTGCTTTCACGAAATCTCGTTCTTTGTTCGTGCGATACAAACACCTCATAAGTCGTTTCATAGAACACGACTTATAACTTCAAGCAAGTTTGGCACTGCAAATGCATTTACAAGAGAAATGATCAGCAATTGGTGCTGACAACTAAAGAAAACCATTTGAAAGCATCGGAGTCCAATCATGTCCCGAATCGAAACCGTAAACCCAGCACAAGCAACGGGCAAAGCCAAAGAACTTCTGGACGGCGTGAAGTCCAAGCTGGGGATGACACCCAACCTGATGCGCGTCATGGCCAATTCACCCGCTGTGCTGGATGCGTACCTGAAGTTCAGCGGCACCCTGGGCAGTGGTGACTTGCCGGCGAAGACTCGCGAGCAAATCGCGCTCACGGTAGGGCAAGCCAACTCCTGTGACTATTGCCTCAGCGCTCATTCCGCCATCGGCAAGATGGTAGGACTCAGCGCTGATCAGATCCTCGACAGCCGTCGCGGATCCTCATCCGAACCAACCACCAACGCGGTGCTTCGCTTTGCAAGGCAACTGGTCGACAAGCGCGGCTTGGTGAGCGATGCCGACTTGGAGGCAGTTCGCAGTGCAGGTTTGAACGACGGTGCGATTGCAGAGATCGTCGCCAATGTCGCACTCAACATCTTCACCAACTACTTCAACCACGTCGCCGAAACCGAAATCGACTTTTCTCGCGCCGAGGCCATCAATGATGCACACGACACTTGTGACGCGCATCAAGCCTGTGCTGTGAACTAGTCCCGAGAAACCATCCATCAAATCAATCTCCATTGAAGGAATAAGAATCATGACGAATCAAGTGAAACAACTTCAAGTTGCGGTCAGTGGGTACGACGCTGTGGCTTACTTTGATAACCAAGCGATTGCCGGTGATCCGGCGTTTAGTTCGGTTCACAACGACAGCTTGTATCTCTTCTCAAGTGAAGCCAACAAGCAGAAATTCGACGCGGATCCGGAACGATACATTCCGCTCTACGGCGGTTACTGCGCGACGGCGGCCAGTGAAGGAAAGCTTTTTGGAGTCGATCCCACGAACTTCAAGATCACTGGTGACAATCGGCTCGCTCTGTTCTATCGCGGGGCTGGTGGTGACACGCTTCCGCAATGGAACGAGAACGAAGCGGAACGTCGCGCTGCTGCCGACAAACACTGGCGCGAAGGCAGCTTCGAAGCGCACGCCTAGTAGACTCTGCAAACTCGACCATCCTCGAATTGAAAAACACAAGCTAAGGAACCCAATCGTGGCAATACTAACTGATCTTCGCCCACCCTTTACTCTCGAAACGGCGACGGAAAAAGTCCGCGCCGCCGAGAACGCTTGGAACTCACGCGATCCGAACCGTGTTTCGCTGGCGTACTCGGACGACTCGGTGTGGAGAAACCGCAGCGTGTTCATTACCGGTCGGAACCAGATACGCGAGTTCTTGGCGGACAAATGGAACCGTGAACTCGACTATCGCTTAGTGAAATCGCTCTGGGCGTACACCGACACGCGGATCGCGGTTCGCTTTCAGTACGAGTGGCATGATGCTGCTGGCAACTGGTTTCGTGCTTATGGCAACGAAAACTGGGAGTTCGATGACAACGGCTTGATGCGTCGCCGAGAAGCGAGCATCAACGATGTGGCAATCACGGAACACGAACGCAAGTTCTTCTGGGATGCGCCAGGCCCCCGCCCTTTGAACCACGTCGGAATCGTCGACGTCAAGTAAACGAAGAACCTCTCGACAAATCTAACACCAATCAGGACACTATCATGAAACGTAACGTTCACTTGAACCTAATTGTCGCTGCATTGGCAGCGATATCCTCCACCATCGTCTCCAGCCGAACTTCACTTGCGCAGGCGCCCAGCCCGACTTCACAGCATTCAGCGGTATCGGCTGTGGCTTATAAGAGTGTCGCCGTTGACGGTCTTGACATCTTCTATCGCGAAGCAGGCCCCAAGACCGCTCCGACGCTACTGTTGCTGCATGGCTTCCCGACGTCGTCGCACATGTTCCGCGACCTGATCCCTGCCCTGGCGGACAAATATCACGTGGTTGCTCCCGACTATCCAGGATTCGGATATAGCTCGATGCCGAAAGTCGACGAGTACGATTACAGTTTCGACAACTTGGCTAGCGTCGTCGAGAAGTTCACAGAGCAGGTCGGCCTGACCAAGTATTCACTTTACTTGATGGACTACGGAGCTCCGATTGGCTTTCGGATTGCGGCCAAGCATCCTGAACGTATCGAGGCATTGATTATTCAAAACGGAAATGCATATGACGAAGGGATCGACAACATTTTCTGGGAACCAATCAAGGAATACTGGAAAGATCGCCGTGCAGTCAATAAGGGCCTCGACAATGCATTTTGGAAAAACGTCAAAGCCGCGTACAACAACCCGAACTTACCCAACGAGGACGCGCTGCGATTTGTTTTCACGCTCGGAGCGACGAAATGGCAATACACCAACGGCGTTCGCAACGTCGAAGCGATCAGCCCTGACACCTGGGGGCACGTGCAGCCTTTGCTTGATCGCGAAGGCAATCAGGAAATTCAGTTGCAGTTGTTCTATAGCTACGGAACGAACCCACCGTTGTACCCTCAGTGGCAAGAGTACTTCCGCAAGCATCAACCACCGGCATTGATCGTGTGGGGAGCAAACGATGCAATTTTTCCAGCCGCGGGCGCTGAGCCTTACAAGCGAGACCTAAAGAACCTTGAGTTTCACTTGTTTGACACAGGTCACTTTGCTCTGGAAGAAGATGGCCAAGAAATCGCGAAGCTGATTCGCGGATTTCTCGATAGGACTACAAAAAAGGCAAATGCCAAGTCTACGTCTCTCTTTCCGCAGTTCCAAAAATCAATATCCCGGAATTTGTTGGCGGCCGTCGATTTTTTGCAGCCCGCGTTGTCCGCGTGACGTGTCGGTCCTTAATGACATGGGTGGCGCTGGTGGGCGGTCGAGTGAGCGGTTCTCCTGCGGGGCGGCGTGGAAGGGCGGTTGCCAAGCCCAGCTTGGAAACGGCCGAGCGTTCTTCAGCATCCGATGCCGTGGATGTTGTCGTTGCTGCAACCGGCGATACGAAATGTTGTTTAGGTGACGAGTAACTTGTATCGGAAATGGCCTCGCTCGCAGCCTCGTCTCTCGTTGCGAATGCACTGAAGCAGAACACGGCATGTCGCCGCGCTGGGACGAACGCCTTCATCAACCGGAGCTACTTTCCGTATTGTCGAGAACTGATTCCTAGCAGCTTGAGCACCGACCGGTGGACGGATGACAACTTCGTCACAAACACCTGGCGGCTGCCGTTCTGTTTTAGCTCGTGACGTTGAATCGGTTCGAACAGATCGATGATTCGCTTGGTGGTTGGAGCCGAACACCGGC
This sequence comes from uncultured Planctomycetales bacterium, assembly GCA_963826795.1. GTDB lineage: Bacteria > Planctomycetota > Planctomycetia > Pirellulales > Pirellulaceae > CAWGYT01. The sequence continues at coordinate 7,955 of CAWGYT010000009.1, forward strand.
GGCCTTCCGGATAGAGCGGTAGATCTTCGATCTGATGTTGCTCCATCGCGCGTCGCAGCCGACGCTCGAGCAACGTCTGCGCGACCAAGACGAAGAAGTAGACCGCCAAGAGTGCCTGAATGCGGCTCACGCTCTTCAAGAACACAGGCGCCACTTCAAAGTCATTCTTAAACTGAGAGAACCGCTTCTCGACTAAGGGCTGGCGTTTGTAGGCCTGCAAGATCTCGTCGGCGGACATCTCGTCCTGGTTGGTGATCAACGGGAACTTGCCATCGCCTTTCGTGGCTTGGATGACCTCCTTCGTGTTTGGCTTCACGACCAGCCGATACCGTATCTCAACGCGACGTACGTACTGCGTGTTCTTGCTGGGCCGACCCCGCGAAGTTTGCGTGAAGGTCTCTTGCTCTTCCTCTTGGACCTCGACCCGTACGAAGTCGCGTACCGTGGATGTCGCAAGTATCTTCTCGAGAGCCTCTTCGACTTTGGGACGTGTTCGAAAACGAGTTTTGGGAGATTGCAACCGATGTTGCAAATCATCTAGTTCCTGCTTCAGCTTGTCCAGGTTGCGAATCCGAGTTGCCGCGTCTTGCTGCGACTTGCGAAGGCTGTCAAACCACAACAAACGAAAGCCGTCAGAGGTCCGGAACGGTTCACTGGCCACACGCAAGTGGTCGACAATTTGCCCGTCATCGTTCACTTCCTGATAGAGATCCGTCCAGCTGATTGCGTTCGTCTCGTCCAACAGGCGCTGGCGAAACTGTTTGTCTTCACGTCGCGTGCGAGGCAGCACCGTGATGAACCGGCCACCCCGTTGGTGGATCGCTTTGAGGTTCGCCGTGGACGCTAACTTACAATCCGCGACATACAAGAAGTCCGTCGCGCTGGGTCAATTCCCGCAGCAATTCCCAGGTCTCCAGATGAGTTCGATCATCGGCGGTGTTACCACTGGCCGTCGTAAAGTAAATCGGCACACCGCCGTCGTCCGTGACCGTCAAGATATACAACAACTGTTTCAGATCAGGACGATGATCCTTGTTGTGGCCCCAGGTAATCCCCAGCGTGGGCAAGCCCTGACGCAACCCAGGTACCAACGCGTCGTCATAGGCACCGTGGAATGTGACGGTGGTCGAGTCGTTGTGCAGTTCGTCCAAACTGAGATCGAAATGTCGAATCACGTGCTTGACCAGTTCCATAATCAGCGAACGGTCGATGCCTGCGAACAACCGATCCAAACACCGCCCCAGTCGATCATCATTGAGATGCTTCATCTTGGTAGACGAAATCTCGATCAGATCCGGGGCGTGTCGCTGGGCCCACTCGCCCAAACCGTAAACGGGTTCTCGCGAAAGCAAGATATTGCGCACCAGTAACATCAAACCGCGTGACGTCGGGATCTTCATTCTCGGCCCGTCCGCCGGGAGATGGGTCTGAAGGATCTCCTCGAGTCGCATCTCGTCCAGAATTCGATTGACAACGGGAAGCGAGCCGACCGTCCAGGTGCGTAGCGTGACACCGTCCGACTCGGCAAAATATCCCTCGTTGGTTTTCGCGTCGTGTGTCTTCTTGCGTTTGCTCATGGCCACCGATATATCGGATTGGCCGTCGAGCGAGAAGCGCATCTCGGCACAAAACAAATCCGCTGCGCCACTTACGACGAACGCCCTCGACGTAAGTCGAGAATTTCTCAACTTACGTCGAGGGCACTTTGCCTAAGTTTTTTCAAAACGATTTTGTCGCCAGACCTCCCCTTGCACCGACCCCCGCTGCGGCAGAATGCGAGCCAGCTACTGGGGCACACCGCGAAGCATCACACCGTTGAAATCCGTAGCCCGACGGAGCGCCAGGAGCGCCGCCAACTTGGAACTGGAGCTACTGCTCTTGGCGTACGGTGCTCTGAGTTTCTTCAGGCAACGAAGCCAGCGAACAATCATCCGTTCGAGGACAAAACGGCGACAAATCAAACGCCCACACGGGGCGCGGCGGGGTCAGATCCGTTTTCTGGTGTCAACTTCGCGTGCGACGCGGGATTACGGGCAGTGGAAAACAGCGGCCTCGCTGGATCGAACGTGTCGGTGCGGCAAAGTTATCAACGGCGAGACCCGAGCAAGTCCAGCGGGACAATTGCTGCTCAATTGCCGCAACCTAATTCGCCGACCGAACACCGTACGTTCGATGCCAAGCTAAATCACGCTCGCAGGGCGAACGCCGCGGGCGAGACCTGCTAAACACCAGATACCCGATCTGACCCCGAAGCACGATGCGCGGAAAAAAGGATTTTTTTCGTGGGGCGGCGATGGGGGGCGGGAAAAGCCCTTAGCTGACCAGTCATCGCTTCGACCGACACGGGGTCGGCGGGGACCTGGGGGGCGTGCGCGGCGGCGGTTAGCTGGCCAGTCATCGCTTCCACCGACGCGGGGTCGGTGGAGGCAGTCACTGGCGACGGAGGGTCGCTGGAGGCAGTGCCGAGGGCGGGTCGGCCCCGCAGCTTGTCAGTCATTGCTCCACCGACGCGGGGTCGGTGGAGGCGGCTCCGAACCGAGTCAGGGTCAGTGGAAGCGGTCACTGGCGACACCGCGTGAGTCGTCGCGGCTCCCCACCGACCCGGGGTCGGTGGAAGCGATGATTGATAGTTCCAGATAGTTCCAGACGGTCTACGATTTCCGCTGGCGACTTCGGGCGGGGAAACGGGAATGCCGTCCCATCGTGCCCCTCGTGAGTTTCACGCGAAGGGTGGGCAGAGGCCTGGCGGGCGCGGACGGGAGATGGAATGTAGACCGTCTCAATCCTGTTCAATCCTGTTCCATGCGCAATCAAGGTTGAGAGCAAAGTTGGGTGTCTGGATCTTTTTATAACTCCTTGATCCCTGTACGAGCACGGCTTCGACGCTTCGGACGATGCCACCCGCCGCGCCAAAGGGCGTGCGGCGAAGTGTCGGCGGCCGATATGATCGACGCCGGTTCGTTGCCCGGCTAACCGTCGGCGATTCTTCTTGCGGTACCTGGGCGACCGCCGCTCGTAGACTATTTCTACGGACTGGATGGGGCAGGCACCGGCTGTGCGTCGGGTACACTGGGGGTCGTTTCGGCTTCACGCACTGAGAGATCGGCGTCGATGACCCGGTACCGCTTCCCATGTGCTTCGGGGTCAGATCGGGTATCTGGTGTTTAGCAGGTCTCGCCCGCGGCGTTCGCCCTTCGAGCGTGATTTAGCTTGGCATCGAACGTACGGTGTTCGGTCGGCGAATTAGGTTGCGGCAATTGAACAGCAAGTGTCCCGCTGGACTTGCTCGAGTCTCGCCGTTGATAACTTTGCGCCGACACGTTCGATCCAGCGAGGCCGCTGTTTTCCACTGCCCGTAATCCCGCGTCGCACGCGAAGTTGACACCAGAAAACGGATCTGACCCCGCCGCGCCCGTATGCAGTCCAACTGATGGCGCCGGGGTGGCTCGTGGTGACTAATGCGAGTTCAGGTCAAGATTCTGGATAGCTGACCAACCTGCAGACGCTCCGGGTGTTCGACAATTAAATCACGAGCATCGAGCTTTCGGGGGGGGGGATGAGCGAGAACTGTTACTGAAATTGCCATGAGAACCTGTTAAGATACCTACGGTTCTCCCACGCAGCGATGGTAAAACTTATCCGCTGCTCGCCGCATGGCTATTAGTCGGAAAGAGTCAAGGGACGATCAGCGATGCTTTTAAAAGTGATTCTAAGCGGTGCGTTCGTCTGCTGCTGTGGGCTGGCCCATGGAGATATCAAGCATTGGCAGACTGGAGAAACGATTGCGGGAACAGAAAGCGTCACTCTCGGGCCTGGCATTCAGCTGTCCGATTGGAACAATGGGGAGCGAAACCTTCGATTTGCCGTCTTCAGTCAGGTGGACCTTACGGCTGCAAGTTTTGATCGTAGCTGGCTCGATAATTCACATTTCTGGCGGTCAAACCTAACGGACGCTTCCCTACAATCAGCGATACTCACAAATGCGGACCTGAGCTTTGCCAGCCTCACGAACGCGGTCCTGATTTCGGCGAGACTCACAGACGCTTTTCTTGTTGGGGCAAGGCTAACCGGTGCCAATCTCACAGACGTTTCCCTGAATGGGGCGCGGCTGAGGGACGCAGATCTGACGAATGCGAACCTGACGAGGGCGGACCTCACAAACGCCAACCTGGATGACGTTATTCTAGATTCTGCGACGCTGACAGAAGCCAACATGGCAAACGCAATCCTTCAGGATGCTTCCCTAATCTCAGCGAGCTTGACCGGAGCCAACCTCGCAAATGCTTCTCTGAGCGGAGCCGAGCTGCAGAGCGCTGATCTGACGAACGCCAGCCTAGCGAACGCCGATCTCACTCATGCCAATCTCGCGCTCGCGACGCTAGAGAATGTCGACCTTACAGGAGCAGTCGTCAGAGACGCCGGCTTTGGAAGTACGGTTTCGCGAGGATTCACTAAGGAGCAACTGTATTCCACGGCCAGCTACCAAAGCAAGAATCTGCAAGGCATACAGCTTGGGGGTAACGACCTGTCACAATGGGACTTCACCAACCAAGATCTCATGGGTGGCAACCTTCGCAACGCTGACCTGAGGCGAGCGACGCTTACGAGAACTAACTTAACGAGGGTCGACGTCAGTTTCGCGAGCTTTGGGACGGGGTTGACCAAGGAGCAGTTGTATACCACGGCCAGCTACCAAAGCAAGAATCTGCAAAGCATACGGCTTGAGAGTAACGACTTGACATCGTGGGACCTTAGCGGCCAGGACCTCTCGAACGCTTTCTTGAAGTCAACGATTCTGGCGAATGCTTCCCTTGATTCGGCCACACTGATTGCCGCCAACCTGAGTGGAGCCAACCTCGCGGATGCTTCTCTGAGCGGAGCCGGGCTGCGGAGCGCTGATCTGACGAACGCCAGCCTAGTGAACGCCGATCTCACTCATGCCGATCTCGCGCTCGCGACGCTAGAGAATGTCGACCTTACAGGAGCAGTCATCAGAGACGCCGGCTTTGTGAGTACCACCTCGCACGGCTTCACAAGGGAGCATTTGTATTCCACAGCTAGTTACCAAAACAAGAGCCTGCAGGGAATTGGACTTGACGGTAACGACTTGTCATCCTGGGACTTCAGTGGTCAAGACCTCACGGGCGCTTCTCTCGGTTCAAAGAGCCCAGCCGTTACGGAAACGAATCTGACGAATGCCAGCTTGGCGGGGGCCGACCTCACGAACGTTTCACTGCGTGAAGCTCGGCTGTCGAACGCCAGTTTGTCAGGCGCCGTGCTAACGGGAGCGAACCTTAGAAACACTACGCTCAGTGGCTTCACAAAAGAGCAGCTGTATTCCACCGCAAGCTACCAAGACAAGAATCTTCAGGGAATGGTGCTTGACGACAATAACCTGTCATCGTGGGACTTTAGCGGTCAGGATCTTACGAACGCTTCACTAGACTCGACGACGCTGAAGGACGCGAATCTGACAGGTGCGGTGCTGACGGGAGCGAACCTTAGAAACACTACGCTCAGTGGCTTCACAAAAGAGCAGCTGTATTCCACCGCAAGCTACCAAAACAAGAATCTTCAGGGAATGGTGCTTGACGACAATAACCTGTCATCGTGGGACTTTAGCGGTCAGGATCTTATGAACGCTTCACTAGACTCGACGACGCTGAAGGACGCGAATCTGACAGGTGCGGTGCTGACGGGAGCGAGCCTTCGGGATACTACTATCGGAAACTTTTTTAGCGGTGGCTTCACTAAAGAGCAGCTGTATTCCACCGCAAGCTACCAAAACAAGAATCTGAAACGTATAGACCTTACTGACAACAGTCTGAGGTCGTGGGACTTTAGCGGTCAGGATCTCACGAACGCTTCCCTCGGGACACTCCTCGAGAACGCCAACTTTGCGGGAGCCAACCTCACAAACGTTTCCCTCAGCGGAATACTCACGGACGCAAACCTGACAGGCGCGGTGGTGACAGGAGCGAGTTTTAAAAATGCTACGCGCAGTGGCTTCACAAAGGAGCAGCTGTATTCCACTGCGAGCTACCAAGACAGGAATATGAAGGGAATTGTGCTTGACGGTAACAACCTGCGGTCGTGGGACTTTAGCGGCCAGGATCTCACAGGCGCGTCCCTGTCTCTGGCGAATTTGAGTGGAGTTGATTTTTCTAATGCGAATCTATTCGGCGTAGATTTGCGCGGCGCCAGCGGTTTCTCACCAGACGCCTCGACGATAACTCGAAATATGATTTGGACTAACGGCCAAATGCGCGGGCTGGAAGTCCGTGCGGGCGAGCACTTGTCTCTTCCTGAAAAAAAAGACTTCAAGATAGTCGTTGATTCGTTCGCAATTGCCGATGGTGGAACTCTTGAATTCGGTATCTCCACCGGTGTGGGTTTCTCAAATCGCTCCCCTCTCGCAGTAGCAGCCAGAATCCCAGTGGAGCTTGGAGGATTGTTGCGAGTTGTGTTGGAGCACAGTGATGCGTCTTTGGGCTTACTGCGCGTTTTCGATCTATTTGAATGGCGAACTCCGCTAGAACCCGACAATGTCTTCTCGCGTCTTGAACTTCCAGCAGGGGCTTGGGACGTATCACAACTTTATACCGTCGGCCAGATCAGGTTGGCTGATCCCTACCGAAATGACGGCGATTTCGACGTCGACGGAATGCTGGAGATCGAGGATGTCGACCGGTTGTCAGCAGCGATCCGAGTTGGACGTGATCTGTCGTACGACGTCAACGGAGATCGGGTGCTAGACCAAGCTGACCGCGTGTCTTGGATAAGTGACATCATGAAAACGTACTTCGGCGACGCCAACCTCGACGGCGAATTCAACAGCGGAGACTTGGTGGATGTGTTTACGGCCGGCGAGTACGAAGACGCGATCGCCCTCAACTCCGGCTGGGCCGAAGGGGATTTCGATGGTGACGGCGACTTCACTTCGGGCGATCTTGTGACGGCGTTTCAGGACGGCGGTTATGAGCTGGGGCCGCGTTCGCCCGCCGCTGTGCCCGAGCCTGGCGCGTGCTTGCTCGTGGCACTCGCTGCGGGACTTGTCTGCTTGCGCGTTCGCTGAGTTCAGCAGTCCTTCGTCCAGATCCGTCAACGGACGCCAGCGACGATGTCCGGCGTCCGTTATTACGCCTTCGACTACGTTCGGCGGGCAACGACTCCAAGGCCCTGGTCATCGCCGCCCTGCTGGACGACGCCGCGATCAGGACAAACCCCAATTTGGCCAACGAAGGTCCTGATCGCGGCCGAAGTGCGGAACCCAGGAATGTCCCTAACGGTTCCGGTTCGTCCAATTGCCTAGTCAAGATTCGTCGTGCTCGCTGCCGCTGCGCGTGGCAACTGGTTCGCTCCCAGGACGAACAATCGGCGGTTCTGCTCGGCGAGGTATCGCTCCATGGCATGGATCATGTTCCAGAAGCCAGGTGTCACCGTGCGGACGTCGGTGAGGTCCACGAGGAGATCACCGTCGCGGAAGCGGGCACTCCCGTAGAGTTGCACGGAAAGGATCCCCAAGTGCTCCTCGTCCAACTCGCCGTCGGCGTTCACCGCCGGTTCAATCCACGACCCGGGACGAGCGGACGACAAATCCCCGCGGGTGTCGCGCCGGCCTGGCACGCGCCTCGTCGACGTGTCCAGCGGACGCGTGTCATTTCCGTTCACCGGCGTCTCTTGCTGTCGCGACGGGGTACGACGAACGGGAAGATGTCTTGCCAGGAAGTGCTCCGTGTCCTGGATCATCTGTCGTCGTTGGGTTGCATGGCGAGTCGTCCTGACGTTGGTCATCTCGTGGGCTCCTGTCGGTTTGAGTGACTGAATTGACCTGTCCCGTGACATGACCGAGCCCGAAGTGATTCTCTGCGCTGCAAGGCAGAGAAATCCTGTTCGGCTGAAGAGGCGTGGGGCGACGTCGGTTCTCGGCGCGGTGCGACTCTCCAATCCAGCACGGAGCCGCGGAGGGTCGCCTCGTTGGCTGTCCCGGATTCGACGTGGGAGACCTTGCGGGAAGAATCAAATAGAAAGCGCAGAGAACCCGCCTCAGCTTGGTTCTCAGTGGAAGGGCAGCCGCGCGTTGTGGCCGGCCTGGATCGGGACTACGCTGGTGGGGTTGGCAGATCTCCCCTTGATAACCGCCACGCTTTCCTCGCGCGGCCAGGGACATTTCCATGAGTCAAGACCATCCTGAGCCGGACCCGGCAAGCACGGACGCCGACGATTCGGAATCGCGCTGCCAGCGGTTGCAGGCGGCGTGGGCGGCGTGGCTCGAGCGATCCGATCCGCAGACAACACGTCCCCCTCTGGGCGATTACCTGACCGGGCTGCAGGGCGAACCGCGGCGGCGACTGCTGGTGGCCCTGATCCGCCTGGATGCGTCCTCGCGGCGCAAGCTGGGTGAGGTACCGAGCATCCGCGACTACTTGCCAGTGGCGTCGAACGATCTCTCCGCGATCGAAGAGGCTCTTTTCCTCAGCGCCGTGCACGTTGTCTCGAACGGTCCGGCACCGGCCGGCCAATCGGCAGGCGATGCGTCGGATGAGCCCGCGCCGCAGCGGATCGGCCGGTACGTGGTGCGGCGCCGCCTGGGCGAAGGCGGCTTCGGGACCGTTTATCTCGGCGAGGACGAGGGGCTGGCTCGGTCAGTGGCGATTAAGGAACCGCGCGACTATTATTTACCGGATTTGAATGCTTCTCTCGGATGGATCTCATAGTTCCATTCGCCGTGGAATTCGTTGCGTTTGATGACACACTCTGAGAGGACATCATCGGATACCTTGATGCCCTTGCTGTAGTTCTTGCCATCAAGCCAAGCGTGAATCTCCAGGCCGGAAGCGGTACGTGTGTTACCGATGCTCGACACGACGACTTCGTGCGTCTCAAGCGGCACGCCTCGCCAATTCCTTGTGATGTGACAGAACAACCGGTGCTCGATCTTGTTCCATTTGCTCGTCCCAGGTGGGTAGTGGCAAACTTCGATGATCAATCCCGTTTGATCGGCCAGACGCTGAAGCTCTAACTTCCAAAGTCGACTTCGTGAGCTATTACTGCCTCCGCTGTCGGCAGTGATCAACAAACGTTTGCAGGACGGGTACCGTTTCTTGCCAAGCTTCTTCCACCACAAACGAATTGCCGCAACTGCAAACTCTGCGGTGTCGTGACTGATGCCGACTGACACGACGGCTTCATCACGGTGAATGTCATACACGCCGTAGGGCACGACCTTGCCTTTGGTCTTGTCTGGAAAATCGTGCGTATCTGTCTCTCGCGGCTGACGCTTCGGTTCGTACTCTTTGCCGACATTGCTCTTGTTTCCAAGGGTTTCTTTCTTTTTCGTGTCCACAGACAATGCCGGTTCGCCACGATGTTTTCTCGCCTTCACGCGCACATTGATGTGCTCAAACTGGGCGTCGCGGTCCGGATGCTGCCTTCCCTCACGTGTCTTGCGGTTGCCCTGCAGGCTATACCCCAAGTCGACTAACAGGCCACGAACAGTCGATGCACCTACCTCAAACCCTTGTCTTCGTAGTTCCTCCGCGAGCGTCCGAGTGCTCTTGCATGTCCATCGCAGCGGATTGGTCGGCTCACCTCGAGTCGTTGGCGCAATCATCTTGTCCAATGCAGCAAGCAGCGACGGTTGCTCCGCCTTTCGTGATCGTCGACCCGCCCCTTGTCGACGTTGTCGCCCCAGCGGAGGAGATTGGCCGGATTCGAGTTCTTTGATTCCAGTACGAATGGTGCGATCGGACATTCCGGTCGCTTCCGTGACCGCGGCAATACCACCGTGCCCCAACGATCTTGCTTCAATCGCGGCCCAGCGCCTGCGGCCGCGCTCATCCAACGACTCCGCAAGGTTGACAAACTTCTCGCGAATCCATTCAACTACGTGTGCATCCGGCATGCATCCAAGTATTCACCAATCCCAGCAATCGACCAATACCAATCCGGTAAGTTATTTCCGGCAAGGTCCTAACTCCTATTCAGGGGGCGTCAACACAGTAACGTTAGGGAACTACACGCTACGAGTCCAGGACGAGGGTCGCGAGCTGCAGATCGGTGAGAAAATAATACTGCTTGGAGACGGAAAGCGAACTATTGTCATTCACGCGGATGGTTCAGCTGAGGAGCAATAGTGAATCGACTTGTGCGATCCGGAGGGATGGAGTGGTGCCATACGATGGTCTCTGTTGCGTTCTGGGCGAAATCTAATGTGCGGTGCTTCGGGGGCGGTGCTTCGGGGTCAGATCGGGTATCTGGTGTCGGGTGCTTCGGGGTCAGATCGGGTATCTGGTGTTTAGCAGGTCTCGCCCGCGGCGTTCGCTCTTCGAGCGTGATTTGGCTTGGTCGAACGTACGGTGTTCGGTCGGCGAATTAGGTTGCGGCAATTGAACAGCAAGTGTCCCGCTGGACTTGCTCGAGTCTCGCCGTTGATGACGTTACGCGCCGACACGTTGGGTCCAGCGAGGCGGTTGTTTTCCACTACCCGTATTCCCGCGTCGCACGCGAACTTGACACCAGAAAACGGATCTGACCCCGCCCCCCGACCCCGCCCCCCGACCCCCGGCCCGGTTGCCTGGCCGTGGGCATCGGGGCCAGATCTGGTTCTTGAAAGACGGCGGCGAGTTGGCGGGGCGGATCGAGCCGGCCGGACGATACGACGCCTGTTACATGGCCCGCTCTTCCCTGATCACCGGCAACATCCACGTGCATGAAATGGCCTGGGGAAGAAAGAGTGAGGTTGGACGCGTGAAGATCGAATGCGAAAGCGAAAGGGAACGCGAACGGGAACGCGCAAGCGAAAACGCCGAACCGCTTTCACACGTCACGCTTCACCCTTCCAACTTCCCCGAGCTGTGGGTGGTGAACACGCTGTTTTCCTGTCTTTGCACCTTAAGCGAGGACTTCAGCTTCGTGCCCCGTTGGCAGCCACCCTTCATCAGCGCATTTCAGGGGCAGGATCGTTGTCACCTGAACGGTCTGGCGATGGAACACGGCCGGCCGCGGTACGTGACGATGATGGCCGAGTCGGACGAGCCGGCGGGTTGGCGACCCACCAAGTCGACTAGCGGCTGCCTGATGGATATCGACAGCGGCCAGGTGGTTTCGCGTGGCATGGCCATGCCCCATTCGCCGCGTGTCTACCAGGACCGGCTGTTCGTGCTGAATTCCGGCCTGGGCGCCCTGGAGACGGTCGATGTGAGTACCGGGCAGCGCGACACGGTGGCCATCATGCCCGGTTACACGCGCGGGCTGGCCTTCTGCGGCCCCTTCGCCTTTGTGGGATTGTCGAAGATCCGCGAGACCGCCGTCTTTGGCGGCGTGCCGATCGCCGAGAGCCGCGACGAGCTCAAATGCGGCGTGTGTGTGGTCGACCTGCGCAGCGGTCAGAGCGTCGCCTACCTGGAATTCGAAACGGGCGTGGAAGAAATCTTCGCGGTCGAGGTATTGCCCCATGTCCGCTGTGTGTCGTTGACCGGGCCTTTTCCGCAACAGGATGGTGGTAGTGACGTGTGGGTGGTGCCGAGTCCGGGTCAGGTGCCGTAAGTATTGACACCAGCCCTTTTTACTGGCTCTTCAGGAGAATCAGTGGGTTGCCAGAGCGTCTTGACGGTTGCCCGGCTAATTGCGGGCGGGGAAAAAGACCGCTGAAGCGCAGCAGGTGCAACCCCCGCGCCTGCTGGGTCTGGGGATCGGCAGTGGTCCGACGTCAATTCACGCGGGCTACGGCGACAATTCAGGTTAGATTACCGAATGGAAGAGGCCAGTACTGCCTCTTACGCGATAGGTTCCATTTGCTCAGTTCATGGCCGAGCACGGCTACGCGACGCCGGAGGTGGGGGCCTTTTACGACAACGCTTACTTGGACATCGTGCAGGTACTCAAACCCAAAGTCTGAAACGAGACTATGAAAACGACAATGAAAGCGGCCGTGCTGGAGAAACCTAACCAGCTGGCGGTGAAACAGGTTCCCGTGCCCGAAATTGCGGAGGACGAAGTCCTGATCAAGGTCAAGTACTCCGGCATCTGCGGCACAGACTGGAGCATCTACACTGGAAAGTATTCCGCCGACAAATTACCTCTGATTCCGGGCCACGAGTTTTCCGGGTGGATCGTCCGATTGGGAAAGAAGGCCAGAGGGCTCGAGGAAGGCGATGCGGTGACCGCAGACATCAACATGAGTTGCGGCACGTGTTTCTACTGCAGGAAGGGCAACAAGCTCATGTGCCCCGAGTTTACGCAGCTGGGTATTCATACCAACGGTGCCTTCGCGGAATACGTTAAGGCCCGATGGGAACTGGTGCACAAATTGCCCGGCAACCTTGATATGTTGCAAGGTGCGTTTATCGAACCCACCTCCTGCATCATCCATTCGTCCAAGGCCATGAAGATCCAGATCGGCAGCAGCGTAGCGGTCATCGGAGCGCGGCTAGGTCTCCTGCACGCGGCCGTCGCCAGACTTTCCGGCGCGGCCCCAATCATCGTTGTCGGTCAGAGTTCAAAGCGGCTGGAAATCGCCAAGACACTTGGCGCAGACCATGTCATCAGCGCCGACAAGGTGGAGGATCCTGTCGCCGTGATCAAGGAACTGACGGAGGGGCGAGGGGCGGATTACGTCATCGAATCGGTCGGCACGCCCCAGACCTACGAGCAAGCATTCCGGATGGTGCGGCCTGGCGGAACCGTGGCCGCCTTTGGTCTGACCGGTGCTGACGACACGATAGCCGTGAATCCCTTCGATCTGGTGTTGGGGGAGAAAAACGTGGTTAGCTCCTGCGCCGGAGTAGGCACCGATTGGACCGATGCCATTGCGCTGCTGCAATACGGCCGGGTCGATCCAAGCCCGCTGTTTTCCATGATCGTGCCGCTTGAGGAACTCGAATCGGCCCTGAACGAACTGCGCGAGAATAAGAATCTTACGAAGGTATTCGTGTCGCCTGAAACCTCCAAGCGGCAAATGCTGTAGGCAGCTTGTATTGGTCGGGCCAAGCCGATACGGGTTTTGCGGTGGCTTATCTGCAGAGATCGGCTGACTCTGAAAACACCGCTTGCCGTCGGTCGTGGACACCTACGCGCCAAACGAAGGCGTTTCATCTCAAGCAAGCGGAGGGGGCAACCTCAGCAGGTTGGCGAGCACGGCTTCGACGCTTCGGACGATGCCACCCGCCGCGCCAAAGGGCGTGCGGCGAAGTGTCGGCGGCCGATATGATCGACGCCGGTTCGTTGGCCGGCTAACCGTCGGCGATTCTTCTTGCGGTACCTGGGCGACCGCCGCTCGTAGACTATTTCTTCGGACTGGATGGGGCAGGCACCGGTTGCGCGTCGGGCACGCTGGGCGGCGTTTCGGCTTCACGGACTGAGAGATCGGCGTCGATGACCCGGTACCGCTTCCCATCCTTCGGGCGGTACCAGAAGATGGGCGTGTCGGCCGCGCCGAGCGAGACGCCTTTGCCCGCGTAATGTGCGTCGGCTTCCGGCGGCAGTAGGCCGGTAAACATCAAACCTCGCTGAAACCGAGTCGTGGCTGCCATGATCTTTGGCATCTGGGCTTTCATGAACTTCTGCATCTCGGCTTCCATGATCTTGGCCATCTGCTCCTTATTCGGCTTCCCCTTCCCTGGAGCGAGCTTCTCCCAATCCACGAGATCGAACATCTGCTCCTGGATCTTGTCCATCTGCTCCTTATTCGGCTTCCCCTTCCCTGGAGCGAGCTTCTGTAAATCCATGGCCTTTTGCCTCAGCTCCTCGATCTTGTGCCTCTCCTCCTTCCCAGGAGCTAACTCCAAGAAGATCCGCATCGAGAACTCCCACCCAATCATCTGCGACATCGTCTGCAGGTCGAGCGAGTCCGGCAGCGGCCCGCCGCTCAATTCGCTGTAGTACCGGAACGTGTCGATCAGGTCCTCCTCCGGCTGCGCGTCGGGCACGCTGGGCGGCGTTTCGGCTTCACGGACCGAGAGATCGGCGTAGATGACCCGGTACTTCTTCGCATCCTTCGGGCGGTACCAGAAGATGGGCGTGTCGGCCGCGCCGAGCGAGACGCCTTTGCCCGCGTAGTGCGAGTCGGCTTCCGGCGGCAGTAGGTCGGTAAACATCAAGCCTCGGTGAAGCTTTACCAGGGCTTCCGCCAGACTCCTGCTCCTGCTTCGCACTCGGCTTAGGCGGCTCCTCTAGAGCATCGAAAGCATGCTTCTTCGTCATGACCATCGTCAGAAGCGACGCCACGTCCAACGCGTCCGGGAAAGGCCCGTCGCTCAATTCGCTGTAGCAGCGAAACATCTCGATCAGGTCCTTCTCCAACTGCGTGTCGGCACGACGGGCACGCTGGGCGGCGTGTCGACTTCACGGACCGAGAGATCGGCGTAGATGACCCGGTACTTCCTTGCATCCTTGGGGCGGTACCAGAAGATGGGCGTGTCGGCCGCGCCGAGCGAAACGCCCCTGCCCGCATAGTGCGAGTCGGCTTCCTTCGGCAGTAGGACGGTAAACATCATGCCTCGCTGAAGCTTTGCCTGGGCTTCCGACCCCTCCTCGTTCCGCTTTGCCATCGGCTTCCGCGGCTGCACTAGATGATCGGCAAGCCACCTCTGCATCCTGACCGTCTGGTTAAGCCACATCATGTCCAGCAAGTCCGGAAAACGCCCCGCCGCTCAATTCGCTGTAGAAGCGGAACATTTCGACCAGGTCCTTCTCCTCCGAGGGGGATTCGTCAGTCGCGGTTTTCTGTACCTGTACTACTTCATAACCGGCCGGCGGCTCGACGCTGAACAGCGACTCGTCCATGTCCACGTTGAACGCGAAGTCGCTCATCGTCATCTTCACATTGGGCATTATCGCCACGGTCGCTTCTATGCGGGCTGGCAGGCCGGTTTTGGGATCGCCCCACACACGAAACACCGCGGCAGGGAGACTGAGACGGATTCCGACGACTCGGCGTCCGTCGATGTCCTTCTCGCCGAGCGGCTCACGTTTGACGTCCGGTTTGTCCCGGGCATCGAGCAGTAGCGAGCGAAACCAAAAGGGATCGTCGGGCTTGGCCTTCCTGTCTTCGGGCATGTTGGCGTAATTGTAGACCGTGGCCCGCTTCTCCGCCGGTTGCAGCACGAGTGTCTTTCCCAGGCCCCCATCCCTAATATGCACCGTCATGAACTTGGATTTGTCCGGCATCTCCACCTCCATCTCCGAACGCGACCGAGTGGCATCCAGCATCATGACCACGGTCGTTGCATTTGTCGCGGGTGGACCCTTCATTTCGGTGGTCACCTTGTACCTGACAGTCTTCGCTTCGAGGATCGGTTCGAGGAAGTCGGCGAAGGCCGGTGTAGCGCCGCTTCCGTGGAACCACACGACGACTCCTGTAGCGGCCAGAACAAAGATAACCGCCGCCGCAACGCGGGAAACTGGGGAACGCATGATCCACGTCCACGTGTCTAGGGAACGCGTATGAAACGTTGGGCGAGCTGACTCTACTTGTGTACAATCGAAAATGTCCGGCATCCGCCGTCGGAGCCGGTCGTTGAAATCGTCGCTGACCTGGCCCACGTTCTCGGCGCGCAGGGCCACCACGGCCGCTTCCAGCCCGCGGGCAGTGGCAGCCAACTCCGCGTCCTCCGCAACGGCTTTCCGCACGGCGGCCTGACGTTCCGCGTCCAACTCGCCGAAGACCAGTCGCAGCACATCGTCATCGGGCAGATGGTCATCGTTCATGGTTATGCCTCCCCAAGCGGCTAAGCGATGCTTCGATCTTGCGCAGGCCGTAAAGCAGTCGTGATTTGACAGTGCCAAGGGGGCACTCAACCACCGCGGCGATCTCGGCCAGCGTCAGGTCGCCTAGCACTTTCAGAGCCACCACGCGACGTTGCTCGTCAGGCAGACCGTCGAGCAGTGCCTCCGCGCGGCGTTGGCTCTCGCGACGCGCAGCCGCTTCCGCCGGATCGAGGTCGGTCGTGGGACGGCGGTCGAGCATACTCGGCGAGCCGTCGGTGTTTCCTCCGGCCGTGTCGGTTGCCAGCGTCAGGGGGCGCCGGCCCGAGGCCCGCAGATAGTCCGTGGCACAGTTCTCAGCGATGGTGAACAGCCAAGTGGAAACGCTTGCTTGGCCCGAGTAACCGCCGCTCCGCGCAGCCCGAAACAAACGGAGGAACGACTCCTGGGTGAGGTCCTCGGCGTGGTGTCGGTCTGCCACGCGATGGCCGATATAGCTCAGCAGCCGACACTTGTACCGGTCTACGAGGGCATCGAAGCGACGCAGGTCGCCCCGGGCGATCTCGGCGAGAATCTCAGCATCCTCGACGGCTATCGGCCGCTGGTCAGGCGGATGCCTCGTTTCCGGTAAGTCCATCGTGTCCCCCAATCGTCCCTCTTCCCGAGCGAGCCGCACCTTTATACGACAACCGGGCGAAAAAGGATTCATTCACCCGCAGAGAGCCGCGGAAGGGGGGCCTGGCCGGAGGCGCCGACTCATTTCACGAATCAACCAGGGACATTCGCCGTCGAATCCACGCAGCAGCGCGCTGAACGCGGTCGGTTGGGGAAGCGACCAGATCGCCTTGAACGCGAGTGGATCGCGCTGTACGTAGTGGCGATAGGTCACGCCGCCAACCGAGTGATCCGGGATTTCGATCGAAGATTCCGGCATGTGAGCGTCGTAGTACGTCGCGCACGTTCTTCGAAGATCTTTCAATCCCCAGAGCTTGTCCTCGCCCGTTTCCACGTCCTGCTTCCGTTTCACTCCCGCCAGCCAGCAGAGAAGTTGAAACTGGGCATTCCGACGCGAGCTGCCGCAATCAAACACGGGCTGTTCGGGTTGAGGGTCCGCTGTGTCCTGAGTCTTTGACGAGCCGAAGGCTACGCCGTCTTGAATTTGGGATCAGGAGAACCCTGCTTTTCTCTAGAACCTCGCCTCTTTCGTAGAATCAAACAAACGAGGCAACTGCGGCGCCGACCGATTGATTGATCGATTGATCGATCGCGGCGGTGCCGCGCGGGATACGTGCTACCAATCAAAGCTCAGGTGCGGTCCGCCCGATCCACGTCGCCCGGTCCGCCCGTTGAGTCTTCCTGTGCCCCCTCAAGGTGCTCGGCTTCGTCGGTGCGTGCTGCACCCTTGCCAAGATCCTCTTCCACGACATCCGAGCGGGATGCATGGGAATCGAGCTTGGCAGCCACGGGATCATCAGGGGCCGCTTGCTGCGTCGCCGGATTGCCGCGTTGCGAGGGCCCCCGCGGTTGCTCGTCCGACAACTCGATCACACCCGAGATTTGATGCGGGTCAAAGGTCAGTCCATGGGGCATCGTGACGTTCGTCGGCCGGTGATCTGTCACTGGGTCGTCAGGCTGAGCGGCGTCCGCGTCGCGATCGTCCGCCTCCGACAAGAGACTGGCCGGTTTGTCCGTCCTCACCGGATCAGACAACGATCGCACGTCGACGTCCTCCTGCGGATGCGGGTCGGTCGACCCAACCGCTGGATCGACAGATCGATCGTGCGCAACTACGTCGGAAGGCGATTCGTCGTTGGGCTGCTGCTCAACGTCCGTTTCGACGGCCGACACCCGCGAACGGACCATGTCCTCCGCGGACTCCTCCTGACCCGGCTCCGACTCAACCGGCTCCGACTCAACCGGCTCCGACTCAACCGGCTCCGACTCAACCGGCTCCGACTCAACCGGCTGAACCTGGAGTGGATGATTCAGCGCGGTCTCCGGGCCAAATGATGCGGCGGCGCGTGGACGGTTCGCTGGGAGGGCTTGACGATCGTGTGGGAGATCAGGGGGAATCGCGGTTGATTGGGAATCGGCCGAAGGATCGTCCGTCACCCAATCGGGCGCTGGGGGAGTTGGGGCGCGTGCCGAAAGTGGCTCGAGTGGGATTGTTAATAGTCCCTTGGATTCGGCGCGCGGGGGTTCATCCGAGAATGCGATCAGGGGATCGAAGTCCTTCGGGGGGCTTTTTGGCGGATGGTCGCGTCGAAGCTGCTTTGCGTCTGCTTTCAATTGCTGGAGTTCACGCCGAAGTCGCCAATCGCCGTAGACGGTATAGAGTCCGTGAAGCAGCATATAGATCACGCCACCCAATGCGAGCAGGGGGAGGGAGATCGCGACGAATGTAAAGAAGACTTCCTTCATGGATCCCGCCTATGGGACGCGAGGCAATCACCGTCGGCGCAGCCATTGTGCTGCCCTGCCCTGATGATAACCTTTCCAAGGGGCATTCACCAAGGTGGACTCGAGCCCCGCGACGGGGTTCATGCGTGCCAGCGGTCGCGAGGAAGCGGAGAGTTTAGTGCCGTGTCACAGCACTAGGCCATCGAGACGTAATCGATTCCCTGAGCCGCCAATTGGCCATGCAGGGCAGAATCGGCACGTTGTGCGAAAAGGACGCGGAAGCTGCGATCGACTGAGGGTCTCAGACCCGTGCTGAAGCTGATCGCGAGGCGTTCGTCTCGGGGGATATCCTGCAAGATCCGGCCCATCACGGGCAACGGGTTTTCGGGTCCAAGGATCGCGATTCGCTGTTTGAGCCTCAGGATTCGCAGGATATCGCCGAGCGGCACCGAGGCCTCGTGCTTCAAACGCGGGGGTGGCAAGAGCGTCCGCTCAGGCAAGTCAACGGCGGGCAGCTGATCGAAGCGAAGCGAAATCAGCCGAAGGCAGCCGAGCGATTGTGCGGTGCGCGCCAGGCAAAGCGGATTATAGTCGTAGGACTCAAACTGGCGTTTCTGAACCAACAGGAAGTGAGTGAAGACCTGCAAGCCGCCCCGGCGGCTGTACTCGGGTCCACCGTGCACAGTCCGCGAAACAGCGTACCAGCTATCGACCACCGGGTGGAAATTAAAGCTGTGTGCGGTCGGATCGTCGGACATGAGCGACGCGTGGGACGGGCCCCAAATCGAGAGCGACCGGGCCAATTGCTCATCGATTCCGGGCGACATGGCAACCAAGTGATAGCCTTGCGATCGCTTGGTCCGGACCGACGTGAATACGGCTTGTTCGACTTGCACCGTCACGGCCTTTACTTTTGCTGAATGATCCACTCCAACGGTTCGGTAATGCCACGCGGCTCGACGTGCATTGGCATTTCCATCAAGTAGCCTCGATGGTCGGCCAACATGGCCGTGGCGCCCACGACACTTGCCGCGAAGAAGTGATACGTCGAGAAGTTACGTTCCAGGAACTTGCCGAATCCAGGCATGTTGTCATTCGCGAATTGCTCAGGATTCTCGGTCGCTTCCCGACAACCGTCCGTCTTCGTCAGGACAATGGCCAGCGGCACTTTGGCCTTCTTGCGACCGACGAAGTTGGATTTGGAGTTGCGCAGGTTGTGGATATAGGAAGCCATTTTCATCCCGAAAAAGTCCTCATCTCGCCCGGCATCCCTGACGCCCAAGGAATCGATCAGCAAGATGATCGCTTTCGACTGAAACACAACGCAACTGATGGCGCGATGAGTCCCCGGGTGTTCGAGTTCCGTGGCAATCGCTTCTCCGGCGAAGTCGGGCGTCACGATGTCCAGGAAGTTCTTGCGTTTGCCAGCCGGCGAGACTTCGCAGTGAACCCATTGCCATCCTTCCGCTTCCGAGGGAGTCTTTTCCGGGAAGCGCCGGCTCTCGAGCGCTCCAATCGTATGCTGTTGAATCGCGACGCTAAAGGAGTTGTTCGGCAACCCCTGAATTCCTCGATTCCCCTTGCTGAGGATGTCGAGCAGCATCCCGATAAAAACGGTCTTGCCGGCTCCACTGGCACCCATGACGGAAACAAAGTTGACGGGAGTGCCCCGTTTTTCCGCGGTCCTTGAAAGGTCCAAGGGCGCGCGACATTGACTGCAATATCCGCTGTTGTTGAACGATTCCTGCAAACAGCAGACACACGTGACGCGTCCCGTACCTTCCAGGAAGCGAGTCGTTTGGATGACCTGTTCTGTCGCGTTGCTCATGATTTTGATTCGTCGTCAAGGAAGGAATAGGGATCGGAAGACGGCGCGAGCTGATCGCCGCTAACGCAGCAACGAAAGCCGACGTTTGCGCCGCGAAACAGCAGTGTCTGGCAGGTTCGAAATTGAGCGGTACATTGGCTGGCGAAGTACGTATCGAAGGCGCCACCGCGGACTTCCGCCACCGGGCATTCCGTCAACACCTGGTCTCCGTTCGCACTTTCCTCGCATTCGAAGAGTGCGGAGGTCCATTCCCAGACGTTACCGATCAGCTGATAGATTCCGTTGGGCGTACAGCCGCTGTAGTATTCGTCGACGGGGACGGTCGCTCCCAGGCCGCTGTTCCAGGTGTTACAGCGTTGCGGATCGAACGAGTCGCCCCAGGGGTACTTGCGATGGGCGACACCCGACTTCTGCCCTCCCGCCCAGGTCGCGGCCCATTGCCATTCGGCTGGGCTGGCCAGACGTTTTCCACGCCAATGAGCGTAAGCGTTCGCCTCGTACCAACAAATCCCTGTCACGGGATGCTTGGCCTTTCCTCGTGGCGGGTGACCGTCCACCCAATCGGCCGGTCCCGCACAGCCTGTGGAATCGACAAACTGCAACACGTTCGAGAGGATCTCGGGCGGCCAGAGATTCTCCTGGGCATAACCTCCCGCTGCGACGAACTGTGCAAACTGTTCGTTTGTGACGCAAGCCCTGTCCATGTAGAAGCTCTCCACCCAGACCGAGCTATAAGCATTCAGGGTCGAGACGTCTGAGAGGGACTCCGAGTCGGTTGCTGCCACCAACACGTCTCCCTCGGGTACAAGGGCCATCTCTTGGCGCAGAATCTTCCAGGCCGTCTCGATCTCCGACGAAGCGACCTGTCCCAACGGGCAGGTCAAGAGTCGACAGTAGTTGTGGGCCACGGAATCGACGTCGGCGGTCGGGGCCGGGGCAAGCGTCCCGTGCGTCTCAACGTCGCGCGGATCGGCTTTACGTGTAAACCTGGATATCAGTGTCACCTGCGTTTCCTCTCGTTCCTGGAATTCCCCGAACGCGCCCCCATGGCGTGGCTCGGACTCGGTTTCGTTATCTGCCGTTTTCAAATCTCTCCATAGTCAGCTTAGCGTTTTCTTCTCTGCCGCGCATGTTCGAGCATTTCGCGCCGGAGTTGCTGGAACTGGAGCTGGTTCTTATGCGCGACCGCACCTGCGGCGGGAGCCGCACTGAGTGTGGGCGGTTGGCTAATTGCCGATGGGGATTCTGATCGCGGGGCGGAAGTCGGTGGACTTTTTCCCGTGATCGGCGGTCCGGACGGAGCGCCGCGCATGGCAACGCGGTGTTTCAGCATCTCGCGCTGCTCCGCTTCCAGCTTTTCCCAGGCATCGATCAAGCGTTGTGAGTCCTCCTGCATCCGCCGGCATTCCTGCTGCCGGTCCTCTTCCCATGCTTCACGCGCCTCCTGTAACTCAGCCATCTCTCGCTCCATCGCATCGCGATCGGTCGAGGGAACGTCCCGCGCAGCTCAGACTTAAGTCGTTCAATCTGTTCCGTCAGAAACGACTCCATCTGGAGCGCGAGTTGGCGGAGCAGTTCCGCATTTTGTCGAGCGGGCGAGGCGGCGTCATTACCGGCAAGCGCCATTCCGGTGGCAGGCGCACGGTTTCTTTATAGTCCAACGCCGAAGCGTTGTTTTTAATTGGTGATGTCAACATGGCGCGGTCCTACGTGGATATGAAGGGAAATGCGGGCGCTCAAAACGTTTCCTGCTTCGGGACCGTTCCTTGGCAGTCGAGTCACAAAGGGATACTCTCAAGTGACCGCGGGTTAGTCTGTATCGGTTGGGCCATCCAGTCGGCGCCAGAGGTCGGCGATTCGACTTCCGAGCGACTTGCGCTCGCCGCCATGACCTGTCACGCGTTCCTGTTCGTGCAGCTCCTTCAACGTTTGACGCAGTGCTTGGAATCGTTCGTCGGCCGGGTTGGTTTGATGTTCGGGAGAACGAACCGGCTCGGTATCCGTGACACGCCGAGCAAATTCAGCACGCTCGCGCGAGAGTGCTGCTCGCTCCTGCGCAGCGCTAACCGCTCCGCCCGAATTGCTTCGTCGACGTGGGACTGGACGGTTTCTTCCATCGTTCGTCCGCTCGCGCGCTCCGCTTCGGCTTCGGCCACTGCGCATCGCCGAGCCGACTCGGTGAGTTCGGCTTGCAGGCGGTCAACTTCTGACCTCAGTTCCTGCATCAGACGTTCGGAAACGGCCCCGGAATTCTGCTGATGGGCCTCTTGGAAATGCCGATCGATTTGGTCTCGTTCTGCCGTCAGCTGCTCGATGCGTTTCAGCAACACGTCCCGCTCCGCCTTCCACTCCGACTCGCGGCCCGTCACGCGCTGTTCAAGATCGCCGAGCCAGGCTTCGACTTGACGCTTCTCCTCGTCCTGATTGCGCGACAACTCCTGTTCGGCGCACAGCAACTCCTCCAACGCGCTAATCCGTTGGTCGCCCCGGGATAGTTCGTCGAGCAGGTCTTCGAGGCGTCCCACGAGTCGATCGACTTCTTGGGGATCGGCCGCGGACTCACAAGCGTCGGTGCCGAGTGTCGCGAGTTCGCTCAGCTCCAACAAATGCCGGTCACGTTCGGCCAGCTCGCTCTGCAAACATTCAATCTCTGCGCGCAACAGGTTGACTGTCTCGGGATCGATCTCCGACCGGGACGGCACCGTCGGAGCGGGTCGCGTCGTCGGGGCGGAGCGTGCGGGCTTCGGGTCGGGGCGTGGGACGGTCGACCGCGGCGAGGTCGCGGGCGGCAGCGCGGGGGCCGGCAACGCGGCAGCCACCGTCTGCTCAATCGCCATCACGTCTGCCTCCGTCTTGGACTCCGGCTCGGTGGAATCTTCCGACTCGGTCACGACCGATTCCACCGCCAGCTCCGTTTCCGAGCTCACCGCCGGGTCCGAAGTCGGCGTCGAACGTGAAACTTGTTCGGTTGCGCGCGTCGGCGTGGGTTCGGGTCTGGACGCGGCCGACGAATTTCTCGCGTTTGCTTGCGCAGGCTCGACCCGAATCTGGAAGCGGCCGATCTGAATCATCGCGCCGATCGCGACGACCACTTCGTCTTCGACCAACTGCTGATCGACATAAGTCCCGAGTTTCGAACACCAATCTTGCAGACGGAGTTCTCCGTTTTCGAATCGAACCAGGCAGTGGATCGACGAGATTCCCGGATCGGCCATCCGCAAGCCACAGTTTGCGCCGCTGCCGATCATCACCGAATTGCCTTCGGCCAACAATTGGTCGCGGACGTGGCCCTGTTCGTTGCTGACCGACAGGCGGACGCGGTCGACCTTTGCTGCTTCACAGACGTTTGACATGATTTTCCTTCCGTTTACCGCGGCGCATCATTACAGATCGGCACAGGCGGCTTCGTGTCGTGTGGTCAGAACCTCCGCGACCGCAAGAAACAACTCGTCGATCGAATACGGACGTGTCAGGAGACGCTCGCAACGATCTCGCACGCCGGCCGCCTCGGATTCGTCACTTACGATTCCGATCCAGCGAGTTTCCGCCAGTGCCTGCGCTGATTCCTCGACGACCTGCTGCCCGACTTCGCTATCCAGGGCAACCACGATGACTTCGGGGCGCTGACGCTTCAGCAGCAACTGAAGCGAAAGGCGATCCCGCACGACCTTCAGACTGAAAGGGCATTCTGCGTCCTGTGCGGCTTGCCGAAGTTGGACTGTCATCTGCGGATCGGGCTCCAGGACCACCACTTTCTGATGGACGCTCACTTCGCGGACTTCCGCCAGATCCGCCAAGGTCAAGGCGTGCAACACGCGGCGCGTTTCATCCAGGTTCCCTTGCAAACATCCGGCCAGGTCCGCTGCCGTCAGCGGTTCATTCAGCTGCGTCATCAATTTCTGGTGAGCGGCCGACAAGCCGGCGCGATCCAGGTTCTGTCCCCGGATCGCCTTCCGCGTGAACACGTGGTGCTCACCGAACTCGGGCAGACACGACTCGTCGGCAGCGAGACTCGCTTCGACCAGCAGCGCGACGAGGCTGATATCGAGCGGCAGGCGAGAATGCAGCGAAGGAGGCCGTTGACCCGCTTCGAATCGGAACGAACTCACCTGCCCCGTCAGGGAATCGAAGATCAGTAACGCGGCCTGGAACCGGAGTAGCTTTTTCAGGAGACGTGGATCGAGGACCTTGTTGTCGAGCAGTTGGACAAGTCCGTCCACTTGCGTGCAGGAGCCGCCGCCAACTGTCAGTCGCAACACGGGCCCCAGATCGCGCAGCGACTCGGGCAGCCGTTCGATCAAGTGGTCGCGATTGGCGCCGCTGGCGGTGACGGCCTGAATTCGACCGCCCTTGACGAAAATCCAAACCCGCTGCGTGCCCCCTTCGACCTCGAGCACACCGTCCTGATGTCCGTTATTGAGGAAGTCCAGCACGGATCGCAATGAAAACTGCCGCAGATCGCCCGCCAGCGCCACTTCACTAAGTTCGTGGATGACTTCGGGCACCGCTGTCCCGTCGCGTTGCGAATCGACGACCAAGCGTGCCGTATCGAGCGTATTCGCCACGGTTGTGACCAGTAACTCGCCGGTGTAAGGCTTGGGCAACATGTCGACGACGTTCGGGCAGTCGGCGTACTCCATGTACGCCTTTTTGCGCAAGGTCGAACTCGCAATCACGGGGATATTCCGCAGCGCCTCGTTGGCCAACAACTGGCGACAAACTTCAATTCCCGTCGTTCCCGGTAGTTGATGGTCCAGAATGATCAGATCCGGGACAACTTCCGTGGCGCGGCGAATGCCATCTTCGGCATTCGGCGCGAGGATCACGGCGTAGCCGACGGGACTCAGGGTGGTGTCGACGAGGCGTCGAATTGTGGCGCTGTCGTCGATCACTAAGACGGTCTTTTGGGTCATGCGAGTTGCCCTTCTGGTTGCTGCTGCAGTCGTTCCATAGTCTGATGAATAGTCGCCTCAGAGACGGGTTTGGTCAGGTACTCGTTGACGCCAAGTTCCCTAGCCTGCTTGCGAAAAATCTCCTCGCCCCGGCTTGTGACGATGATCACGGGGGTCGTACGAACGCGCGAGGTCGCTCGGACCTCGCGGAGGAGTTCCATTCCGCCCATCTGCGGCATTTCTAGATCGGTGAAGATCAGGTCGAAGGATTGATCCTTCAATCGACGGAGCGCCTCGACACCGTCCGCCGCTTCCTCGACCTGGCAATGGTGCGCGCGTAAGAATCGTGTCAGGGTCCGTCGTGCGGTACGTGAATCATCGACCACTAAGACCCGCTTTCCGGCCGACTCAGCTGGCAACTCCGCGGCATTCGGCAGCGTCGGTCGATGCAGTGGATCGGCGGCGAAATCCATGCCGAACTGCAGCAAGTGCTGACTGTCAAACAGAAGCATGATGTCGCCGGTTCCCGAAAGCGTGACGCCCGAGAACAGCCGATGGGGAGCCAGCAGGTTCGGCAGCGGGCGCACGACGACCTCTTCCGGACCGACGATTTCATCGACCAGCAGACCGAAGCGGCGTGTGGCGGCTTCCGACGAAGTTTCTTGAGCCGAATCGTGGCACGACAGCACCAGCAGGTGCGGGTTGTGAGACCGGGCGCCTTGCAGGTTGGCGAACAGGTTCGAGAGGTGGGTCAGAGGGAAGTCCGAGGTATCGGCCGAGGCGGGATCGCCAGCGAAGCGGACGAATTGGGTTGGCACTGCGAACTCCTGTCCGCCGGCGCGAAACACCATCACGTGCTCGATGACCGAGTGCAAGGGGATCAGCAATCGCACGGTTGTTCCCTGTCCCGGAACCGAGTCGACCTCGATCCAACTGTGCATCCGCTCCAACGCCGTCGCGACGACGTCCATCCCCACGCCACGTCCGGAGATTTCGGTGGTATCCGTTCGTGTCGAGAAACCCGGATGAAAAATCAGGCGCGCCAAGTCCGCTCGCGAGGTCGGCCGGTCTGACGCGATCAGTCCCATCTCCAAACCGCGCCGTCGGAGGGCGTCATAGTCGAGTCCCCGGCCGTCGTCGCGGACCGTGATCACGAGCAGATTCGCACCTCCGTGAGCCTCCAACGTCACGGTCCCGGTGGGATTCTTGCCACTGCCAGCACGTTGCGGCTCCGCCTCAATTCCGTGGCTCACGGCATTCCGCACGATGTGCAATAAGGGCTCGTACAATTGCTGCTGCAGCGACGTCTCGAGACCGACGTCTTCACCGACCAGCTGCAGTCGCACTTTTTTCCCCTCCGCCCGCGCCGCATCACGGGCCGACCGCTGCAACCGTTGGAACAATCCCCCGATCGGCACGCGCCGCAGCTGGATCAGCTCTTGGCGAAACTGTCGGATGAATCGGGAAATCGAGTGGTTTTCTTCCGCCACGGGCTCGTACAATTCGCGAAGATTCCCGCCCAGTTCGAGCAGATCGTTGGCGATTTCGGTCAACGAACTGACGCGTTGTTTCGGCAGCGTCGGCCGATGTGTCGTCCCGTCGCTGGTCGGTTGACTGGCCGCCGCCAACACGGAGGCGGCGGAGAAATTCTCTTCGTAAGCCCGCAGTCGCGAGACGCATCGCACCAGTTCGCCGTGGACCGACTTGAGTTGTTCGACACGCGACTCGCGACGATTCCGCAGCATGACCAGCTCGGCCAACATGTCCATCAGCCGATCCAATTGAGCGGCTTTGACACGGACCGAGTCCTGCGATCCGGCTCCAGCATCGACAAACGGCTTGGGTTTGGGCACAGGAGTACTGGCTCGAGCCGGTGCGAGCTCCGGCCCGACGGGCGAGCGGCAGCGATTTGTCTGATCGCGCACCGCGTCCACGGCTTGGAAGAGCGGTTGCAGGTCGACCGAACCGCCGCCCTCGCAGGCGCCCTGCAGGTCATCCTCCACACGGTGCAAGAAGCTGGCGAGCTCCTCCAGTCCGACGCTGGCCGAGGCGCCTTTGAGCGTGTGGAGTTCGCGGCAGACTTGTTTGAGCGGCAAGGAGTTGGACGGATCGGACTCATAGGCGAGCAGGGCCGCTTCGATCGACGAGAGCCCGCACTGAGCGTCGTCCACGTAGGCCTCCCGAATCTCAGGATCGTCCAGGACGCACGTGGAGGGTCGGTTTTCGGTGGCCTGGGAACCTTCGCCCGGATCCTGGGCGGCATCCGCATCCTCGATGACGGACGTGGCGAGCGAATTCAGGATCAGTCCTAATTGGCTCTCATCCGGGACCGGGACCTCGTCCAGCTCCGCGGGCTCACCGCCCTCCCAGGCCAAATCGGCAGCGAATTCTTCGTCCCCCGGACTGGACAACAGGCGCAGGCACTCGCCCCATCGGCTCTCGGCCCGCTGCCGCAGCTGGGCCATCAACTCGGGGGCTGCCGGGTCGTCCTGCAGGCCTTGGGCCAGACAGTCCACACCTTCCTGCAAGAAGTCGCCGAGGCTTTGGAGTTCTTCCGCGGGCGACTCCGCGTCCGCCAGACTCTGAATCAACGGCGCGAGGTCAGCCAACAGGTCGGCCAGGCCTGCCAGGTCGGGACGGGAAGCGTCTCGTGCGGCTTGTGCAATCGATCGAAACAGCTCTCGAGCTTCTTCCGCGTGTGCGGCATCGCCTTGGACGGCCGCACAGCATTGGCGGATCTGCTCAAGTGCATCATGAATAGATGTCGTCTGCTCCACGGGTCACCTTTCAGGCGGTAGGAAGAGCGGCGGCAAGCGGCTCGATGGAACGCGGGTCTTCGAGCGGCAGAGGCCGTCGATTCGACTCAAAGGCCGTTTGAGGCGGAACCAATTCTTCGCCGGCTGGTCCACATTCGCGGAGCGGACGCAATGACCCGTCGAACTGTTGGGCGAGTTTTCCCAAGGTCTTGGTCGCCCAGATCGCTTCCTCGGCCCGTTTGCGACTTGCCCGAGCCACGTCCGAGATTCGCTCGACCGCCAGGACCACGTCCTGGGTCAGTTGCAGCTGCAATTGCGTGGCTTGCGTGATCTCCGCGACTTGCGCGGCCGAGTCCGACGAGATTTGGCTGATGCGTTCCAGCGCGTCGCCCGCGGAATTCACGCGCGACACCTCGGCCTCGACCTCCTCCCGTTCCTCCGCCATCAACGCAATCGATTCCTGTGTTTCCAGTTGAATCGACTCGATCAGCCCGGCCACCTCACGTGTGGCTTGAGCGGCTTGTTCGGCCAACTTACGGACCTCTTCGGCCACAACGGCGAAGCCGCGACCGTGCTCGCCCGCCCGAACCGACTCGATCGACGCGTTGAGGGCCAGCATGTCGGTGCGCGACGAAATCGCGCCAATCATCTCGACGATCGACCCGATCTCCTGCGAGTGGTCGCCCAGCGATCGCAGTCGCGACTCACTCGCCTCGACGTGCGTCCGGATGCGATTCATGCCACCCACGAGTTCCCGCACGAGCTTCAGCGCGGCCGAGGCCGAGTCGCGAGTACTGACCGCGGCCTGCTGCGCGGCCCCCGCGTTGTGGGCCACCGAATCGATGTTCCCCGACATCTGTTCGACATATGTCGTCGTCTTACTCACCACGTCCGACTGGTCCTGTGCCCCGAGGGCAATCTCGCGCGTGTGCCGCTCGAGGTCCTTCGCACAAGCGAGGATCTGGTTCAACTCGGTCGTCGCGGCAATCGCGATGTCTCCCAGTTGTTGTCGGAGCACAAGGCCCCAGCCTTGGCCGCGTGCGACGGCCGCGCGTCCTGATCTTCGATCCAGGCGCTGGATCAATTGTTCGACTTCCCGAGACTGCTCCCGGCTGTTCCCCGCGGCCTCCAGCCAACGATGCATGAGCGCTACCAGCCGATCGCCGAACCGGTCAAGTTCCTCGATACCCGTGGACTGAATCGAATGCACGTCGTTGGCCGACAAAACTCGGTCCAAAATCGAAACTCCACCCTGCAGCTTGCTCGACAGAGCGAAGCCAGCGCACAGGCCGCCCAGCGAGACGACAGTCGCCGCCACGAACCACGTCGGTGGTCCTGAGGCGTATTGGCTCACGATGCCAATCACCAGTCCGCTGCCGACCGCCGTTGCAAGATGGGACGCCATCAAGAGATTGTGTAATTTCATAATTCCGTTTCGAGTCTTCGATT
Source organism: uncultured Planctomycetales bacterium (assembly GCA_963826795.1). Taxonomy (GTDB): domain Bacteria; phylum Planctomycetota; class Planctomycetia; order Pirellulales; family Pirellulaceae; genus CAWGYT01. The sequence continues at coordinate 36,985 of CAWGYT010000009.1, forward strand.
CTTGGTTTCGATTGCTGGTTTCGACTGCTGGTTTCGACTGCTGGTTTATCGCTGCGTTCGCCTCCCAGAAACCTGGCTCGGTTTTCCGCTGGCGGAGGCCGCGAAGAGAATCAACATGCTGCCTCTGCTGGCTCACACGACCAGTAACGGCTGAAGGCATCGGCAACCGCGCGATACAGCGCGCGTTCGTCAAGCACACGGACGACACGACGGTCGAGCGTCGCCGCTCCCATCGCCGCCGCAGACCATCCCTGAGCGCCTTGCACCTCGCCGCACAGAGAGACATCCAGCGGGAACAGGCCGATCACACGATCCACCAACATTCCCCACGGCCCTTGGTCCCCGGACAAGACCACCACCTGCGCTTCGTGGTCATCCTCGACCAGTATCCCGTGGTCCGAATCGCGATCTCGCAACAACGGGAAAAACTCATTTCGCAAGTGCCCCAAGCCGGCCAACATGCCGTGCGAGTCGGGAACGCGTGCGACTTTGGGCCGCAGACCGACTTCTCGCACCGCGGTCGCCAGAATGGCGTAGACCGAATCACCTCGCTGGAAAACACAGTATTTTTCGCTGGCCTGATCGTGGTTGGCCGCGAACGCAGCTCGTGTTGCCAGTGTCCCTTGGGTAACGCTATTCATGACTCCCCCGCGACTTCAAGCCGAATTCAGTCTTCCCTTGGTTCGAGAGCTTGGCAGCCAGTTCCCGCTTGAGATTGGCCAAGCGGTCCTGAGCCACGTCCCGTTCGGGAGTCGCCGGTAAAGAAGTCAGCACGTCGGCCGGATTCACTTCCCGAGGCGACCGATATTGATTCGTCGGGGTATCGACCCCAAGGCTGTCCAAGGACTTCGCCACGCGGTCGAGCTCCGAGACAACCCTTGTATAGAAATCAGTAATTTCTGCATGCCATTGCTGCATCCGAGATGAGCCGGCGTCAGATTCGTCGGGATAGTCCACAGGTCGCTCGCTCACCGCCATTTCCTCCACGGCTAGGCCGACAATTTCGAAGTATCGAGATCAATCGGTTCGGGAGGAGGCAGCAATCGGGCGACCGTCTCCAACAATTGTTGGGGTCGCACTGGCTTCTGCAAATACGCTCCCAGTTCGTCTCCCAGCAACTCGAGCGCGTGTGACTCGACCGTCGTGAGAAATACGATCGGCATTTCGCAGAACGGCGGACCCATCTTCTGGAGTTCCTGACAAACGCCATAGCCATCGAGATGCGGCATCTGAATGTCCAGAATCGCCAGCTCCGGTTGCTCTTTTTGAACCATTTCAAGCGATTCGAGTCCGTCGGCTGCCAGGACAATCTCGTAGCCCGCAGCGGTCAGGGTGCGGGCTACGATCGCACGTACCGTGCGACTATCATCCACTACCAGTACTTTGGGAGGGGACATCACGAAACCTTTGTGATTGACATTGGGCGGAGAGGCAAGTCGACCCGAGGTCGTTTCGAAGCCGGAAAATTCCGGAAATGCATCGATCCGGAGTCAACTATAGTTCACGTTCCCTCGCAATGATCTTGAGTTCGCGAATGGCGCGCAAGCGCCGCGCGGAGACAACGCGCGCCAGTTATTTTCGACGATCGCGGCTTTCGAATCGATCATGGAGTACGATAGAGATGGCTAAGGACGAGGCGCTGCAAGCAACCCTTCGAATCATGGCCTGCGTCCCTCCCTAGAATCCCGTCATTTCATCGATGCCCACTCGGTTCCCATCTGTGGGCCTGACATCAACCCGCGTCACGTTGTCCTGCTCGCACTTGCAAACGGTCTTGTCAGCTGGCTGGGCACGCGCCGTTATGAAACCGCCGGGGCGAATCCGCCGGTGCCGCTCGGGTCGCGCGTTACCACCTCCACAAGCCGTTTCGAAATTCGCAAGACACCAAGTCCTGAAGAGCGGCCGTTCGCAGCCGGCTGCACCCAAGCAGCGCCCCGCGATTGTCATCAACCCGCCAGGTGAGACCCGAAATGACTGTGACCGCCATCGATACCTTGTTGAAGGAACATCAAGCCTCGATCCTCCGCGAACGCAGGTCCTCCGATCGGCAACCGTTCGTCCGTCCCGTCAAAATCCTCTCGCTCCGCGGCGAGACCGCTCGGCAAGGTTTTTCGCGAGACATCTCCCGGAACGGAATTTCGATCGTGCTCTCCCACCCAATCCAAGCAGGTATGATTGCGATTCTGGAAGTCCATAGCCTGCACGGCGATCCCGCCAAGGTGCGGGCCGAAGCCCGCTGGTGCGACACTTTCGGCGAGGGTTGGTACGCGATCGGGTGGTACTTCCTGGAATCGCTTTAGTCGGCTCAGCGGTTTCCTGACCCCGATCTCAACTCGGCCGACTGATGCCCCGCTGACATCCCGCGCAGCAGGTATCCGCTCGCCTCAGAAATCGAGCGCCCGTCAATGTCGACCATCCCGTTGGCCAGCCGCATCTGCCGCACGTTGGTCGATTGAATCAACGGTCGGAGTGCCTTCATCGCGGCCGGATGACGCGCCAGACGGGGAGAAACCAGCAGCACGGCGTCGTAGGGCGGCAAGGCGTACGCGGGATCCTCCAGGACCACCAGATCGTTGCGTTCCAGACGGCCATCGGAGTTGAAGGCGACAATCACATCCAATTGCCCCGACGCCATCGCGCCGTACATCAGGGTCGCGTCCATCGTCAGCTTTCGTCGAAAATCGAAGCCGTACGCACGGCGGACCGCCGCCCACTCCGGCCGATCAAGAAATTCGATGTCCATGCCACTGGTAAGCTGATCCGCGACTCGTGCCAGATCGACCAATGACTTCAACTCATATCGGTCCGCCAGCTCGCGACGCGTGGCGAAAGCATAGTCGTTGCTGAAGCCCAGCGAGCCGAGGCAATAGATCTGGCGCTCCTGCTTGAGATAGGTCGTCACATCCAGCAACATTTCCACCGGAGGAACCGTCTCCGTGCGCCGCATGTAGTTCGACCAAATCGTGCCGGTGTAGTCGACGTAGCAGTCGATCTGTCCCTTGGCCAAGGCCTCAAAGACGGTCGCCGAACCCATGCCGTCCAGCACTTGCACTTCCAAGCCCTGCGATTCCAAGCGTTGCCGAAACACGTCGGCCCAGATGTATTGCTCGGTAAACGCCTTGCTGCCGATCACGAACCGGCCCGATTCGGGCCCCTGTCCACGCGGGCCCCAGTCCGCAAGTCGGAGCTCTCCGGTCCAAGGCAAGCAGGCAATGAGCAGCGGCGAGACGATCAGCAAGGCCATGCCAGCGGCCATCCCCGCCCCGCGCGCAACGCTCCGCCGTTCCAACGCAACTTCCATCCCGCGCCACAATCCATCCAGGACCAGCGCCAGGCCGGCAGACAGCAAACAACCGAACGCCAGTGAGACCGGGTTCGAGGTTTGCAACCCCACGAAGATATAGTTACCGAGACTCGTGGCGCCCACGGGTTGGGCGATCGTCGCCGCTCCGACGACCCAAACGCTCGCCGTCCGAATGCCGGCCACGATGATGGGCAGTGCCAACGGAAGCTGGACCAACCAGAGCATTTGCCGGTCGTTCATGCCGACCCCGCGAGCGGCTTCCAACAGGGCCGGATCGAGTCCCTTCAGTCCGGCGATGGTATTCCGCAGGATGGGGAGGAGGCTGTACAGAATTAGCGCGATCAGAGCGGGAATCCAGCCGATCGTCCCCCACACGAAAACCATCAACGCCAGCAGGGCCAGCCCAGGAATCGTCTGGACAATACTGGCCAGCAGCAAAGCGACACGTTCCAAGCGAGGCCGACGGGTCGCCAGAATCCCCAGCGGGAGGCTCGCCGCGATTCCCACCGCGAGGGCCGCGACCGTCAGCAGAATGTGCCCACCCAGCCGCTCGGGCAGCGTCCCAAACTGCTGCCCCAGCTGTTCCCAGATCCTACGATCCATCCGGCCGCTCCCCCGACGACTCCGCGGCCGATCGGATCAGTGATTCGAACAACTGACCTTGGCGGCGTGGCGTTTCCAGCAACGCGGCCACATAGTCGCTGCCGGGATCCCGCAACAAGTCGACTGGCGTGCCCATGCGCACCACGCGGCCGGCCCGCATGACGGCAATCCGATCGGCCAATAATAAGGCCTCCGCCATGTCGTGAGTCACCAGAATCGCGGTGAATCCCAAGCTGCGCTGCAACTGTTGGAATTCCACCTGCAACGCATCGCGAGTCACCGGGTCGAGCGCCCCGAAGGGTTCGTCCAGGAGCATCACGCGCGGCGAAGCCGCCAACGCTCGTGCGAATCCGACCCGCTGTCGTTGGCCTCCCGAAAGCTGACTCGGAAATCGCGCCGCAAACTCCGACGCGGGCATATGGACGAGATCCATTAGTTCGGCAACCCGAGTCTGAGTCGTCTCGACCGTCTGGCCCTGAAGCCGGAGGACCAGCCCTACGTTCTGGGCAACGGTCATGTGCGGAAAGAGCCCTACCGCCTGAAACACATAGCCGATTCGCCGACGCAGGGCGACGGGGTCCAGGCCCGCGACGTCTTCCCCCGCGACGCGTACCGTTCCGCCGCTGGGTTCGATTAGCCGATTGACCATCTTGACCGTCGTGCTCTTCCCACTCCCGGAGCCACCCAACAGGGCGAGGACTTCTGCCTCGGACACTCGGAAGCTGACTTCGCGGACCGCGTAGGTTCGGCCCCGGTCCCAGCTCTTGCTGACCTGGTCAAGTTCAATCATCCGCGTCCTCTGAATCGGAGGGGGCGAGCCCGATCGGCGACGGACGCCCCGGCAACGGCTCGCCTCTGACCGGAGGACTTACCGCGCGAGCCCGCGTGCGGTTGCGGATCCGGCCGAGGCGAACCCGCGCGGCGTGTCGCACGCGGCGGCTGGCGACGGCCGCGGCCGAGCGCCAACCCAGCGCGGCAGGGGCCGAGCGGAAGGCGGGGCCGGCGAAAATGGTCGCCGACACCGCCTGATCCCAGACCGGCTCGCGCGATCGCAGCCAGGGATGATACGGGACGTACCGCGGCATCTCACCGCCGTCGGCGTTGTACCAGTCCTCCAACCAGCGATTGAATTCGCTCCGCGTCTTCCCCTGGACCGAATCCGCTGGCACGAGCTGACAGGTCAATGTCACATCGCGCTTGGGAAGCCAGAACAACGCTCCGCAAATCAACCAGCCGCCCGCCTGCCACATTCGCCGGCTGAGCGGGGGAACTTCGCCCGTGCCGGCACAGCTGAACATGCTCCCCCACACGCCCCGCGAACGGACCAACAGCAGCCGCGATTGCGGTACGCGCTGGACAATTTCGTGTGCCGACCGAGCGGTACTCAGAATCTCAAGGTCGTCGCGCTGCAGCCGCCCCGAAGGATACAGCAAAAAGTTTTCACCGCGTTCCAAGCCGGCGGCCACCTCCGCCAACACGGATACCATCTGCTTCCGTGCCAACCGTCGCTCACGTCGTAACTCCGGCACCTCCAGCGCCGCCAGGCAACGCAACCACGGCGAGAGCACGGGATGCCGGTACGTGTCGGCGTAAACGAGCGGGCGAATCGGCCGCTCAACCGGCAAGAATCCCATCACCAGCGCGGGATCGATATAGGCCGGATGATTGGGCAAGACCAAGATCGACCCCGCGACACCGACGATGTCTTCCGCCCCTTCAACCCGCACACGATACCGCCGAAGCAACAGCCAGCGAACGCCGACCCACGAGGCGCGCTGAAGGGTCCGCCGCCAGCGGCCACCCGCGGTGCTCGATCGCTCTGCGGGCTGGTTGTCTGCCCGATCTGTGTTCATCGTGGTCGCTCCGTGGACCCATCCGGTGGCTGCCCGACACAGGGTTCGCCGGGCGACTCGCCGATCACCTGCGAGGGGCGGCGTGCCCGCGAAAACGTCAGCTGAGGAGTGATTCGACGACGTTGCCGTGGACATCCGTTAACCGAAAGTCGCGGCCCTGAAAACGGTACGTCAGTCGCGTATGATCGAATCCCAGCAGATGGAGTAAGGTGGCGTGCAGGTCGTGCACGTGCACCGGATCTCGACTGACATTAAAGCCGAACTCATCGGTTTCGCCCCAGGTCAGACCGGGTCGAGTCCCACCGCCGGACAACCACATCGTAAACGCGTTCGGATGGTGATCTCGCCCGTCATCGCCGCCACCTTGAACCATCGGCGTCCGTCCGAACTCACCGCCCCAAATCACGATCGTTTCGCCCAACAACCCACGTTGCTTGAGGTCTGCGACGAGTGCGGCGGAGGCTTGATCGGTATCTTGGCAATTCTTCTTCAGATCGTGTTTCAAGTTGCCATGTTGGTCCCACGCTTCGTGAAACAATTGCACGAACCGCACACCTCGCTCGACCAGGCGTCGGGCAAGCAGGCAGTTGTTGGCGAACGAGGCCTTCCCCGGTTCAGCGCCATAGAGCCGCAGAATATGCTCGGGTTCGGAACTCAAGTCCATCAATTCCGGCGCACTGGCCTGCATTCGAAACGCCATTTCGAACGAGTTGATCCGAGTGGCGATCTCGGGATCGCCAGTCGTTGCGAGTCGCAGACGATTCAAGCGGCCCAAGGTCCGCAACGAATCGGCTTGGGAGACGTCGTCCACACCGGCGGGGTTTGACAGATACAAGACCGGGTCGCCACTACTGCGAAACGGCACGCCTTGATAGACCGTCGGCAGAAAGCCACTGCCCCAATTCGAATTCCCACCGCTGGGCCCTTTCTTGCCGGAGCTGAACACGATGAAGCCCGGCAGGTCTTGCGATTCGCTGCCCAGGCCATAGGTCACCCACGACCCAAAGCTCGGCCGCCCAAATTGCGTCGAGCCGGTATTCATGAGGATTTGAGCTGGAGCGTGATTGAAGGCATCGGTGACCATCGACTTCACGATCGTCAGATCATCCGCGACGCCGGCCAGGTGGGGTAACAGTTCGGACAGTTCCGCGCCGCACTGGCCATGCCGCTGAAACGCGAACTTCGGTCCCAGCAACTTCGAGTTCGGCTTAATGAAGGCGGCGCGGTAATTGGCGATCAGTTCCGACGGCGGAAGTTGGCCGTCGAAGCGGGCCAATTGTGGCTTGTAATCGAACAGCTCCAGGTGACTTCGCGCGCCGGCCATGAACAAGAAAATCACATTCTTGGCACGGCCGGCAAAATGCGGCACGTCAGCCGCCAGTGGATTCTGCCCACCTTCGGGCGACTCGGCGGCGCAGGCACTGCGTGGCGAGGCCTTCGCCAGCAGCTGCGCCAGCGCGATGCTGCCCAGTCCGACACGGCATTGGTTGAGAAACCAGCGTCGCGAGACAGCTTGGCCTTGCGCCGCGGCGTCGATGAACGGTGGCGTCGGCGTCATGGGTCGATCACTCCTTCGTCACGGTTTCGTCCAAGTTGAGGAGCACCCGGGCAACGGTGGTCCAGGCCGCCAACGACATTTGGCTCGTCTCCTCGAGCGACGGATCCGCGGCCTCGCCCGATTCGGATCGACGGCCCGCGTCTGTCGGCTCACCCAACGTCTGGCCCTGATGCGCCACCTGCCGTTCGTAGAGGGCGATCAATTCAGCCAACTCCCTCGAGTCGGGAACGCGGCCGACACACAGGCGAAACCCGCGCGTCACGCGGGCGGCGGGATCGGGCGGCGACTCGCGCAGCATGCGCGCCGCCAGCGCCTGCGCCGACTCGACAAACAACGGCTCGTTCAACGTCGTCAGCGCCTGCAGCGGCGTATTTGAGCGTGATCGGCGCACACACGCGACATCGCCGTTGGGAGCGTCGAAAATCTCGAGCACCGGATAGGGAACCGACCGGAAGCGGAAGGTGTAGATCGCTCGTCGGTAGCGATCGGCCCCCTGAGACTCGGGCCACGGCTTGGGCCCATAACTGACCGGCGGCTGCAGCATGAATTCGGGAACCGGTGGATAGACGCTGGGACCACCGACGGCGGGATTCAGCAGCCCGCTCACGGACAAGGCAATGTCACGGACAATCTCCGCATCCACGCGAAATCGAGGCCCGCGCCAGCCATCGATTGTACGGGTCGCGTTGCCAGAGCGACTCCGAAACGCGCGACGACTGGCGATAGGTCGCCGAGTTCACGATCAACCGATGCAGATGCTTGAGGCTCCATCCCTGGTCCATCAGCTCCGCCGCCAGCCAGTCCAGCAATTGCGGATGAGACGGCTCGGCCGACCGCGTTCCCAGATCCTCGGCCGTCTCGACCAGCCCGATCCCGAAATAAGCCTGCCAGATGCGATTCACGATCGAGCGAGCGACCGTGGGAGATTGCCGATCCACCAGCCAGCGGGCCAACGTCAATCGCGTGGGTGGGGCGTCGGCCGGCAAGTCGTGCAGGAAGGCGGGCGTACCGGGGCCGATCGCCTCGGCTGGCTGGAGAAAATCGCCGCGGGTCAGCACATGCGTCTCGCGCGGTCGGTCCCGGGCCGCCAACACCAGCTGCGTGCTCGGCTCGGGATGACGCCGCCAGAGCGCTTCAATCCGCTCGTTTTCGGCCGACCAAGCGGCGACCGTCGGGCGCCAAACGCCGAACAGGGCCTGCTCCTGGGCCGCGGTTCGTTCTTCCCGGGGAGTCGCCAACGCGGCACGGACGGGGCCGGGCAAGGGATCCGCCGTGGGCTCGGGTGAGGTCGTAATCGCAAGGCGAAAACGCCCCAGGTTGTGGTTCTGATTGTCATCGCTATTCCAGCCGCCGTGCGCCTGCTGAAGATGGAAAATCAACCGCGCTCCTCCCTCAATCGAAATCGGCTCGGCCAGCTGAAACACGGCTTGGCGCGATTGATTGCGGCGTCCCGGCCCCGCATCGGTACTCCAAGCCGTCGAGTCGTCTCCGTCAATCGCGTACCCGATCGGCCCGGTCACGCGGCGTCGCCCGCTGCGATCGTCGAAAATGGGCAAGAGTGGTTTTGCGAGCGGATTCAGATCGGCCGTGGCGTTGGCCCATGCGACCGACTGCAGCTCGCCGTTGCCTGAGAGCGGTGCAACTTGCAGTTTGATCTCCGTGAGCGCGGCGGTCCCCATGACCGAGCGGCCCGGACCACGACACGGCAAGTTCGGATCGGTCAGCAGCTCGAGTCGGACTCCCGTGATCCCCTGCAACGCGGTGCCCACCGTCATGAGCACCGTGTGCTTCGTGGGGGCGTATCCCTGTGCGAGAAATGATCCGTCCTCTTGCAGCAGGTACTTCTGTCCGCCACTGGAATCCTCGTCGACTTCCGGCCGCAACACGTGCCAGGTCGGCTGAGCCGTTACGAGCTGATCCTCCCAGGCCCACATCTGAGCGCACCAATCGGGCGTTTGATGCTGCAGGTCCGCCTCGATCCGGGCAATTTCCGCCAGAATCGCGGCCCGCTCCTGTTGCTGGGAAGGCGTGTAGACCGGCATGTTCGCCTCGTGGTCGTTGTTGAGGAAGGCGAAGAGTCGGTAATACTCCTCCTGCGTCAGCGGATCGAATTTATGGTTGTGACACTGGGCACATTGAATCGTCAGTCCCAAGATGCTTTTGCCAATCGCATCCAGGCGGTCAAACATCGCCGTCATCCGAAACTGTTCCGGGTCAATGCCGCCTTCTTCATTGATCATCGAGTTTCGCAGAAAACCGGTGGCGACGCGCTGATCCTGAGTGGCGTCGGGCAGCAAGTCGCCGGCCAGCTGCTCAATCACGAATTGATCGTAGGGCAGATCATGATTGAACGCTCCGATGACCCAATCCCGATAAAACCAAACCTCGCGTGCTTTGTCCTTTTCGTAGCCATCGGAATCGGCATAGCGGGCCGCGTCCAGCCACGTCCTGCCCCAACGTTCACCGTAATGAGGCGACCGCAACAGACGTTCGACCAGCCGGGCGTAGGCGTCGGGACGGTTGTCGAGCACGAACGCATCGATCTCTTCGGGCGTGGGAGGCAGGCCGATCAAGTCGAGCGACACGCGGCGAATCAAGGTCACCGGATCGGCCGGTGGCGAAGGCGGTAGCATCTCTTGCTCGAGACGAGCCAGCACGAATTCATCGATCGCGTTGCGCGGCCACTCGACCCGCTGCACCGATGGGGGTTCCGGTTGCACGACGGGCTGGAAGGCCCAATGGCGACGCGGATCGGCCTCTTGCCCGGCCAAGTCGTCCGGCCAATCGGCACCCCGCTCAATCCACCGGACCAGGATGTCAATTTCCGCCTCCGTCAAACCCGGGCCCTCGGGCGGCATCCGCAACGACTCGTCGGACTCCCGCACGCGTTCCAGCAGGGCGCTGCGTCCCACGTCGCCGGGAACGATCGCCGCCTGGCCCGACTCACCGCCTTGCAGCGCCTGCGCCGCGCACGTCCAAACGCAGCTCCGCCGTCCGCTTGGCTCCATCGTGGCATTCGTAACAGTGCGCTCGCAGAATCGGCATCACGTCTTGCGCATAGTCCACCTCGCCCTCGGCGGCGAGAACGCGACTTCCCCAGCCGCAGCAGGCAAAGACCCAGATGGCAAGCGTCCCGAATGCAAAGCCCCCGCAGGCGGCGCCCCCGCACACAACGCCCCCGACGGCTGGCCTCAGAAAACTTGCGGTTCGCCCAACTCGATTCATGGTCGCGATTGCTCGTTGATGGTGCCGGTTGCCCTGGATGCAGTGAGCAGAAAGCCTCCCGCACCCTGCCCTTCCAGTAGAGTCGTTACCCCACAGTTTACTCGATCGGACCTCAGAAATGCATGACCTGTCCGCCGTCGACGTTCAGCGTCTGGCCGGTGATGTTGGCGGCTTGTCGAGACGCCAGAAATACCGCCACGGCGGCCACTTCGTCGGCCGTCTGCCAACATCCCAGCGGAGTCACGCGGCGCAGTTTGGCTTCCGCCCACGATTCGTAATCCGTTTGCTCCTCCGGCGGGACAGTCGCAGCCCAAGCCCGCCATACGCTGCGATTTAGCTCCGTCCGGACCATGCCCGGGCAGATGGCATTGGCTCGGATTCCATACGGCGCAAGGTCACGCGCCGCGCACTGGGTAAAGTTCAAGACGGCTGCCTTGGCGGCGCTGTAGGGCGGATCCGTCGACGAGCCGATCTGACCGGCGACCGAGGCCAGGAAGCAGAACGAGCCGGCTCGCTGAGCGAGCAACGGCGGCGTAAACACGTGCGCGGCTTGGACGCACGCCAGAATGTTGATCCGCAGCACGGCCTCCCAATCGGCGGGACAGAGATTCCAAAACGGCGAGCCAAACTTGCCTGACCCGACGCCCACGGCAACGACAATGTGCCGAGGCGTGCCCAGCCGCTCCATCGCCTGCTCCGCCACCGCGCGCATCGGAGACTCCTCCGCCGCATCAGCCGTCCAGGCCTGGGCCGCTACGCCCTGGGTCGCCGCCAGCCGCTGCGCTACTTCATGCACGGCAGGATCTCGATCAACGAGCGTCAGACGGCAGTGCTCGGCGGCAAACCCAGCCGCGATGGCCTGGCCAATTCCGCCCGCGGCCCCGATCACGACGACGCCTTCTCCGGCAAGTCCCAAGTCCATCGTTTTGCCACCTGCGTTGAGGCCCGCGAAACGGGGCAATCGCGACCGTCGACCCGACCCCCGTCGGGCGGATGATCGGCCGAGACTCAGCCCCGAATCCGCTCGAATTGAAACTGATGCCGCCCGTTAAACAGTCGACGATACGCCAACAAAACCGCCAGCACCGTGCCGAGCGCGGTCGCCGCCGCGATTACGAACATAATCACGACTTGATAGCGGACCGCCTGCACGGGCTCGATCCCGGCCAGCAATTGCCCCGTCATCATGCCCGGTAAACTCACGATGCCGACGACCATCATCGTATTCAGAATCGGAATCATTCCGGTGCGGACCGCCGAGACCACCACCGCATGGGCCGCCTCCCAACGCGTCGCGCCCAGGGCCAATAACGTTTCGACCTCGCCACGCCGGCGAACCAAGTCCTCCGCGAACCGATCCAGACCCAGCGAGATCCCATTGAGAGCGTTTCCCAAGACCATGCCCAGTAGGGGAATTGCATATTGCGGACGATACCACGGATGAACTTGGACGATGCACGCCAGCGCGATCAGCGTCGTCGTCCAACTGCTGATCGCGGTCGCCAGCATTCCGGCCGTCCAGATTCCGCGGTAACGACGGCGCGTACGACGAACGGCGGAGTACGCGGCGATCACTGTCATCAGCGTCATCAGCCCAATCACGGACGCCGGACTTTCGAGGGCAAACACGCGCGCAAGCACCAGTCCGACCAACAACAACTGCGCGACCGTCCGCACGGCGGCCAGCAAGATTTGGCGCCCCAACCCCAGTTGGAGCAGCCATGACACGAGTCCGTTGACCAGGATCAACGTCGTGGCGATGGCCACCTGAACGTAACTTAGGCTTGTGAAGCTTCCCATCCGACACGCGTCTCCCTCTCCAAGCGCCCGTCAACCAGAGACAGCTGACGCCGCGTCCATCGCTCCGCCTGATCCAGCTGATGCGTCACACAAACCAGGGCGCGGTCGCAGTCGGCACGGGCCCACTCGTCGACAAGCGTCTCAATCATGCGCGCCGTCGCCGCGTCGGCGGATGCCGTCGGCTCGTCCAAGAGCAAGACCTGAGGTCCGAGCTGCAGCGTCCGCAATAACGCGACCAACTGGGCCTCGCCGCCCGAGAGATCGGCCGCGGCCAACTGCAAGAAATCGGCCGATCGTCGGAGTCGCTCCAAGCGCGAGACGGTCTCGGGATACGAAAAGCTCCGATCACGATGAATCCGCAAGCGAAAGGGAACTTCCAGGTTTTCTCGGACGGTTCCCTCCACCAAGTGCGGACGTTGCGAGACGTACATCACCTGACGCCGATAAGATGGCACCTCCCGAGGTAAGACGGTCGAGCCGCGCCAGCACACTTCACCCTCGTCCGGATCGTCCAATAAGGCCATCAGTCGCAGCAGCACAGATTTGCCTGCGCCCGACGGCCCCAGCAAGGCCAACCGATCGCCCGACAACACCTGGAGCGAAATCTCGCGAACCAACCAACGATCGCCCCGCGGATCACGTCGGCCCAGCCGGCGACATTCAAGCAGCGGCTCAGCGAGTCGTTCTTCCATGGCGCCTCCGAAACCACGACCACGTTGAGGGAGGCCGCGCCCACCCGATGCCCCCCGCCGAGCGTCGGGCATCTCGCATCGTCGCGTCAACAAATCGGGCCGAACACGATGGAGACGGCCCTTACTCCCAAACGCAACGACATCGTCTGCTGCCAGGACAATCAAGAGCGGCGGCGAAACGCCATGCACAGCATCCCCACGCTCGTTGCGAGCAAACAGGCCGAGGTCGGCTCGGGTACCGGTGGGGTAACCACCACAAACGCACCAGACCCCGTGTTAAAGCCACCTCCCACCGTCGCTCCGTCCATCACCAGGTCTGCGGCCATTTCGTCCACCGTCCAGCCGGTCGGCAAAATCGCGCCGTAATCGACCGAAGTAAACCCATTCGTATCCAGCGCAAATACCTTGTCCGGGTCGCAAACCTCAAACATCTCGGTCAGCCCCTCACAGCCGGCAGTCAAGAAACTCGACGTGCCGCTGCGCAATTCGAGTGCCGTCAAGGAAGTTCCGGTCGGTGCCGTCGCCGTCACGCGGCCGGTCATGCGGTCATAGACGACCGAGAGACCATCCGGCACAGGAGAAGAGGCAGGCGTCAGCGGGATCGGAGCGGTCCGCGCTTGAGAAGTTACCGCCAAACAAGCGGCCACTGCCAGGAAAAATGCAACAGGTTGTTTCCAGCTCATTAGCGTTTCCTTTTGACAACGTTGGCCAATCGACGAATCTCCATACGACACCCAGTTTATTTGAAGCCCCCAAGGTTGCAACAACCGCGTTCGCGATTTCAACCGAAATAGCCACAGCAACCCAACTTAACGCAACCCCAGCAAACCAAGCCGTCGCCACGAAGCCGAGCCGTGGCCGCTTCGGCAGGCTGGCAACCGTGGATTGGGGATCGCAGGAGGGGCGATTCTCGGGGCGGCAGCCGGGGCGGGGAGGCCGCCGATCGTCGCACCTCTGCCCCCACACGGTTAATCCGTCGGCCAACACCCGTCAAGATGAATCCCGCGCGACTGGGAAACCAACGCGAGGGTTCTAACTCGGATTTCGGTTATCATGCCAAGCCCCGCAAGAGTGCCGCCGCGGCGGGACCCGGCGAGCGGGGATTCAACGTGCCGTCGAATCGAGTCGCTGCGGCCAGCCGAAGTTTCCAAGCGGCGTCGGGAACTGGCCGCTCCCGCACGTCGTCCAAGACCGCGGCTTTCGAGCCGTCCGACGGCGCCAATTCCCCCACGCGGAACGGCGGGTCGGAAGTACGGCTTTGTCCAAGGATCACTGACTACGAGCAAAACTGAGCAGATGAGGATCACGATGCAGATTTCACGCCCGATTCGAATCGCGACTTTACTCATGGCCGGACTGGCGAGCGCCCCGTTGGCGATTGGCGGCGAGCGAACGATTTCCGTTTCCGGACAGGGCACGGCGACGAGCCCCCCGGATCTGGCAGAATTCGACGCCGCGGTCGTCACACAAGGTGAATCCGCCGCCGCCGCATTGGAATCCAACAGTGCCGCCGTCGCCAAGATGCTCGAGGTGCTGCGGGGATTGAAGATCGCGGACAAGGACATCCAAACATCACGTTTTGATCTGAGCCCACTTTACGAGAACACACGCAACGGCCGGGCTCCCAAGATCGTCGGCTACACCGCGAGCAATCAGGTCCACGTCCGAGTCCGCAATCTGCCGCAATTGGGTAAAGTCCTGGACGACTTGATCGAATCAGGCAGCAATCAGATCTCTGGGATTCGATTCGACCTGGACGATAAGACCGGGGTTCTGAATCAAGCTCGCAACCGCGCGATGTCGGACGCCCGAGCCCGCGCCGAGCTATTCGCCCACGCCGCCGGCGTCAAGGTAGGCCAGGTCCTTTCGATCCAGGAGGTGTCGAGCTCCTTTCCGCAGCCACGTTATGCAATTCGTGCGATGGCAGCCGAGGCGGCCGTTCCGATGGCGACCGGCGAGCAGGAGATTTCGGCGACGGTTAGTGTCGTGTACGAGATGTTGGACTGATCCGCTGACGCCAAGTCCGGGCGGAATCGGATGGTCGCTGAGCGAACCGGGCGGAATCGGATGGTCGCTTGAGCGAACCGGGCGGAATCGCGTACAACTACGACTACGTCTCCGGGACACGACTCGATCGAAACGCGTTTCATCGCCTGGCGGGCAACCTCCAGCTCCAAGAATCACCTGACACCCCGACGTGACCATGGTTGTGCGTTTGTTTTTTTTGACTTGGCTGTCGGTCCTTTGGGTCGCCCCGTGGGCCGCGGCCCAGACTGCGGACCATCGATTCCAATCCTTGGCGGACGCCTGGTGGGAGGAGTCGATGCAGCGAGACCCGCTGTTCGCAACTTCGACGGGCGATCATCGGTTGACGATCAGCTGCCGACGGTCACGGAGGCCGAGGCGCTGGACCGGTCCGCGAAGTGGGCGACGTTTCGCCAAGAGCTCGCGTCGATCCCGGTCGACGAGCTTTCGCCGGAAAACCAAGTCAATTACGACATCGTACGGCGAATGTTGGACAACGAGCTGGCCGAGTCGCGTTTCAAGTCGTACCTGATTCCGATCACCAATCGTGAAGGCTTTCACATCTCGTTTCCCGACTTACGGAATCAGATGCCTTTCAATACGGCCGAGGATTTTCGGAACTACATCGCGCGCCTGGCGGCCTTCGACCGTTACGTCGCGGAGCACGTCGAGGTGATGCGGAGCGGACTGAAGCAAGGCCGCACCCTGCCTTCGGTTGTCTTGGAGCAGTATCGTCCGCCGATTGAAACGCATGTCGTTGACGATCCGACGCAAAGCCTGATGTATGAGCCGTTGCGGACGATTCCCGCGTCAATCCCGGCGTCGCAGCAAGCCGTCCTGCGGGAGGCCGCCGTGCAGGCGATTCGCGAGAGCGTCGTGCCGGGGTATCGCCGTTTTTTGGAATTCATGGAACGCGAGTATGTGCCGGGCGCGCGCGGCTCGCTGGGGGCATCGGCGCTCCCGGACGGACGCGAGTTTTATCGGCACCGTGTTCAGCGCTTCACAACACTGGCCATGACTCCGGAAGAAGTCCATCAGTTGGGCCAGTCCGAGGTTGCACGGATCCGGCGAGAGATGGAACAGGTCATGCAGCGGGTCGGGTTCGAGGGTGAGATTCCCGCGTTTGCCGATACGCTGCGACAAGACGTCCGGTTTCAGGCGAGTTCGCCCGAGCAGCTGCTGAAGGAGGCCGCCTTGATCCTCAAACGCATGGACGGCGAACTTCCGCGACTGTTTCGAACGCTGCCCCGTACACCCTATGGCCTTAAGCAGATCCCCGACTACATCGCGCCCCAAACCACCGCGGCCTACTACATGCCGCCGCCGGGCGACGGGAGTCGGGCCGGGTACTACTACCTGAACACGTACGACCTCAAGAGCCGACCCCTGTACGGACTGGAGGCCTTGTCCCTCCATGAAGCCGTTCCCGGCCACCACCTGCAACTGGCATTGCAGCAGGAGCTGAGTGAGTTGCCGCCGTACCGGCGCTTCGCCGACTTCACGGTCTTTATCGAGGGATGGGCGCTGTACGCCGAGCGACTGGGGCTTGAGGTTGGCTTTTATCAGGACCCGTATGTCGACTTCGGGCGATTAACCTACGAAATGTGGCGCGCGTGTCGACTGGTCGTCGATACGGGCATTCACTATCTCGGTTGGACGCGCGAGCAGGCAATCGACTTCATGGCCCAGAACACGGCGCTCTCGTTGCACAACATTCGCGCGGAAGTGGATCGTTACATCGCCTGGCCCGGGCAAGCCCTCGCCTACAAGATCGGCGAACTCAAGATCCGCGAGCTGCGGCGGGCCGCCGAGCAGGCGTTGGGCGACCAGTTCGATGTGCGTGAGTTTCACGAAGTCGTGCTCGCAAACGGCTCGATCCCGCTGGACGTCCTCACCGCGCAGGTCGAGGCGTGGATCGCGCGGCAACGGGACTCGGGCGCCATCCCGTCCGGCAGCGTCAAGTGACCCAATCGAGCGAGCACGCTCGGCCAACGCCGGCGAGCGTTCGCCGGATGCGCCGCCCGTGCCCACCAATTTGCGCGGGCCCCCTGAGTACAATGAAGGGTCGAAACCGCTTGACGCTTGGAAGGCGAGACGCGCGGGAGCGACCAGGAAGCACATGCGGAGGTAATGGGGTGATGCGAAAACGGCGGCGACTTTGCCTGGGCCCAGAAGCATTTGATGTCCTCGAACCCCGCCGCCTGTTGGCCGGCGATACGGCTTGCTGGGTCGAGTCCCCCGTGGACGTTGAGACCCCCGCGGACAGTGAGATCCCCCTGGCGGCCGAGGCGCTCGAGGGCACGACGCTGCGGTTGATCACACCGCAGCGGTTTCTTCCCGGGATCCCCTTTCTGGTCCGAGTCCAGGTCGAGGACCCGCAAGGTGACGTCGACCGCGACGTCTGGCAGTCCGAGGTCTCTCTGACCAGCCAGAACCCCAACGTCGTCCTCGCCACTCAAAATCTGACGCTGGTCAACGGCCTCGGCAGCGTGCTGGTCACCGTCGCCGCGAGCGAGCCCTTCGAGTTGGCTGCGGATTGGAACGGCGTGCGCGATCTACGGCAGCTCACGCCCTGGGAGATCGACGCGATTCCGACCGTGAGCGGAACGCTGCCCGGTGCGTCGTCTCATTGGAACAATGTGATTCGTGTCACGGGCGACGTGTTGGTCCCCGTCGATCACGTGCTGACCATCGACCCTGGGACCTTGGTCCTGGTTGACGGCGTGCCGCAAACGCCACAGGTCCAGTTGGGTGCTCGGATTCAGGTCCAGGGTACCCTGCGGGCCGAAGGGACACCGGCCGATCCGGTCACGGTGACGGCCACGGATCCTCAGCAGCCGTGGGGCGAAATCCACGTCGACGGGGGCGAGGTTTCGCTGTTGAACACGATCCTCACACGTGCGGGCAATTCGCCACGCGGAGGACACACGAGCACGGGGCCGGCGCTGCGTTTGGCCAGCAATGGGTCACTGGTCATCGAGTCCAGCAGCATCACCGATATCAACGGCAAGATTTTGCAGGGCAGTGGCGGACAGTTAACGATCCACGACTCGCTCTTGTCGCGCGCGGTGATGGGACCCGAGATTAGCAACACCTCGCTGGACTTCGAAAATAGCTGGATCATCGAGATGGCGGGGATCTATCACCACAACGGAACCGTCGACGACAACGACGGCATCTATCTGCATGAACAGCGGGCGGGCCAACTCATCCAGATGCGGCACAGTGTCGTGGCAGGCGTTCAAGACGACGGCATCGACACGCTGGGTTCGGACGTGTTGCTTCAGGACGTCATCATTCGCGATGTGACGGACAAGGCGATCAGCGTCTTTAACGGGGAAACCACCGTCCAACGCAGTCTGCTTGTGAACGCCGACATCGGAATCGAAACGAAGGGGGCGGGGACGAGCACTGCCAGAACCGTCGTCGATCAAACGACGATCGCGAACGTGAACTGGGCGATCCGAGCCCACGACAAGGGATCACCGGATCCCGACGTCCAGATCACGTACGACATTCGCAATTCGATTTTGCACGTTTCCCCCGGAGGTGATGCGTTATTCACCGATTACGATCCGGCCGACCTCCACGTCAATTACACCTGGGTCGCCGAGCCTTGGGAGCATGCGGGCAGCGGCACGGGGAATCTGCTGAGCGAGCCGGAGTTCGCCGACCTGCCCCAAAATGATTACCGCCTGCGGCCAGGCTCATTGGCGATCGACGCGGGCGATCCGGAATCGCCCTGGGACGCGGATGGCACTCGTCCCGACCTCGGGTACCGGCCCTATTCGGAGGCAAGCGGTCCGCTCGGCGACTTCAATGGCGACGGCCAGATCGACGCCGCGGACCTGGATCTCCTCTGCGCCGCGATCGGCGCCAGCGCGCCCGAGGCCGCCTTCGATCTGAATCAAAGTGGAACCGTTGACGAGTCGGATCTGGACACGATGTTGACCGATCTTCTGAAAACGACCCGGGGCGACGCCAATCTGGATGGAATTTTCGACTCGAGCGACCTGGTGCTTGTCTTCCAGGCCGGACAGTACGAAGACACGGTCGGCGGCAACTCCGGCTGGGCGACCGGCGACTGGAATTGCGATGGGGAGTTCACAACGGACGACCTGGTGGCGGCCTTCCAAGCGGGAAGCTACCAATGAGCGAGGGCGGCTTTTTCAGACAAGAATCGAGAGTCCCTGCGATGTCGCGCGCGATCCTCTGGCCGCTGCCCCTCTTGGTCGGCTGCTGCGCCACCGCACTATCGGCGTCCGAGCCGGCGACAAAACTCGAGATGTTCACCAATTCCCCCGGGTTCTGCGAAGTCACGGGGCTGAATCGCGCGGGATGGGTCCTTGGCCGGCGTGAGATGGCGGGCCCAGGAACCCTGACGCTGACCCCCTTTTTGCGAAAAGACGGTCGGGACGAATCGATTCCCATTCCGGACGACTTTACGAACGTCGAAGTGCTCGGGCTGAGCGACTCGGGCCATCTGGTGGGCTTTGCAACGCGTCCGCTGGGTCATCCGCAAGGAAATCAGCGGGCCGTGGTCTGGGATGCCAATTCGGCGAGTTCCGTCCTGCTGCCCTTGGCCGATGGCTACCGCGGAAGTTGCGCGTTTGACATCAGCCAGGACGGCTGTCATGCGGTCGGCTTCTTATTGGGCCGCGATCCGGCGCGGCTGAAACCGTGTCGGTGGGACCGGGCGGACGAGACATGGTCCTGCGCAGAACTCGAGAGCCCCTATGAGTACAACCCGCTGCTTAGCTCTGCCCAGGTCGCGATCAGTGACGACGGGCGCTGGCTGGCCGCCTCCCTCGTGACAGAACTGAATGCTGCAGGGCAGCGGCGATATGGCCTTTTTACCTGGCAGCGGCAGGCCGATGAAAGCTGGCAACGGCGGCAGCGAACGGATCGCGCGGTCCACCTGGGCGACATCAATAACCAGGGGCTGGTCGTCGGTCGGGTCTTGGAGCGAGGCCAACGGCGGGCGTTTGTCGCCGCGGTCGACGAACCGGAGCAACTGCTGCCGTTGCCTGAGGGCCGCGTCAGTTCGTATGCGACCGACGTGAACCAGCACGGCCAAGTCGTGGGCGTGGCGGAGGATCCGCCCGGGCCGGAAGGTGTCATGTCCGCGTTCTTGTGGCAATCCGGGCGCCTGCAACCTCTCGGCCTGCCGGCGGACGTCGAAATGAGCACCGCCAACACGATCACCGACGAGGGCCGCGTGGGAGGCCTCTTGCAGCGGGCCAGCGACGATCCGGAATCGGCGCGGATCGAGGCCTACGTCCTGCAAATCGAGTAGCGGGCAAGGGTCAGTCCGGGAGCTGCGAGCTGGCCTTTAACATCTGTTCGACCGCGTCGCGGCCGGACATTCCCAGCGAGATTCCGTACGCGGCGGCCTGGGGCGTGAGACCGACGATGGGGGCGTCATAGAGGTCTTCGGGCTCGCACAGAGGATGTTCGGGCGTTCCTTTGGCGATGGCGATCGCTTGCCCGAACTCGGCCGGCGTCTCCAAATCGTAGATCCCGCAACCGACGATGCCAGCCTTGGTCAAGATCGAACAATATTGGCCGTGGTGCCAGCGATGACTCATCCCGATCGCGGTGCCGTTGTCGAACGTCAAAGTCCGATGGCTGGTGCGGGGAATCGGGTCATTCATGCGAGAGATCCTTTCAGTTGGAGGAGGATGGGGCGCGGTGGATTGCGTTGGCCCAGTGCGGTCACTCGGGCGGTCACTCGGGCGGTCACTCGGGCGGTCACTCGGGCGGTCGGTGTGCGGGCTTAGCCTTGGGATCCTTTAACGGACAGATAGATCACGACGCCGACCAGGGCGATCCCGCCGCCCGCCCAGCGCAGCATGGCGGGCACGCGTCTCCGCCAGAATTGGGCTTTTTCCAACGCCGCGCGGGACTGGTCGAACCGAGCCTGGGCCGCCTCCAACTGCTGCTGGGCTTGAATCTTGTCGGCCTGACTGTTGCGTGTCGAGATCTCAGCCTGAGCCGCCTCGTATGTCATCTGATGGAGCCTTGACGAAGCCGTCGACTGCTCTTTTGCCTGTTCTTCGTTCCAGAACATTTCTTGTGGCAGGAGGCGCGGCAGCAGTCCGGCACTGGCGGCCAGGACCGTACCGAGTAAGACACACGTCACGGACAAGCCTTGGCTCTTGATCATTGCAGAATCGCGTCGGTTGGGAAGGAACGATCCAGGCGCGGCCTGCAGCGACCGGCTCGGGCAAGAACAAGATCTTACCGCGCCAGCCGGGCAGGTGGTGATGGGTGTGGATTCCACGCGCGACGACTTCGTCCTACGGCAAGACAGAAACCGCCGCGAAGACTCGCTCAATCCGGGATCGAATTCGACTTGCCATCGTTGATGCTGACCATGAAGGCCATCACGAGCGGGTCGATTTCGTCGACGAGGAAGCGAACGTGCCCATCCATCCCGGCGGCCACGACACCGCCCAGGTGCCGGCTTCTCGGAGCAGCCGACAGGTAATGAAATTCGTCTTGATTGGCCGTCCAAGTCGCACAGGGCAACCCATCGAGTTGGGCTTTGTCCGGTTCCTGGCAGTCGTACAGCATGTCCACATTGAACCCACGATTATTGGGTCGCTGGACGCCTTCGATCGTCCGCAGCCAGGGATCGTAGGGCAGAAGTCGCTCGCTCCGGATCTGCGAACGACCGAACACGACCGGAATCGGGTGGACGTCCAGCGCCAGCAGACTCGAGCCGCTCCACGGCAAAGCCCAGGCTCCGCGTTGATCCAGGGGATTTTGGCTGGTCCTCACCTCGGAAATCATGATCGTCTTAGAGAGCCCATCCTTGACGCGAGCGAGCTTCTGACCCAGAACGTTCTTACCGTCGTCCGTCCAACGTCCACCGCCCAAGGCCCCGGGATACCAAATCTGCTCGTCCACATGAAACGGGCTCACGTACGCGGCATAGTTGCCTTTGGCGAAGCGGACTCCGCCCGTCAGCTGGGGATGTTCAAAATAGCGATCTTCGGCCGCGTCGCTGGGACAGTGATACGTGGCGACATGCGTCGCTTGCGGGAGGTTGGGTTGCTCGAGGATCGACCGCGACAGATCAAAGCGATCGTAGAGGTTTTGCTCTTCCAGCTGCGGCAGGATCAGGACGGCCCAACTGATCATCTTGCCGGACTTGGGATCAAACGTTCCAAAGGCCAGATTCGGATCGGAGTTTTGAGCCACGATGCCGCTGGGCGGGAGCCGCCCCTTGTTCGATTCATAGGCGAGGATCGCCAGCGCGACCTGCCTCTGGTTATTGACACACTGCGCCCTCCGCGCCGCCTCGCGGGCCGCCTGAATTGCGGGCATCAACAGCGAAATCAAAATCGCGATGATCGCGATCACGATCAACAACTCGACCAGCGTAAATCCGCCGGACCGCGCCGAAACTCGCCCCCCGGTTCGCGCGGACGCCGCATGTTCGTTCTCGACGAACGGAGGGTCGCCGCGGTGGACAACCCCGTGGACAACCCGGCGGACAACCCGGCGGGCCGACGAATGTGGGCGGCGGCAATCCGCTCTCGGAACGTGTCTCGTACAATTTCCAACAGTCGGTATGGCAAACAACTTGTTCAGCTCCACACAGGACAAGACCCAGGGCCAGAATTCCAGCGACACCTTCGGGGAGGAGGGACCGTGCCCGATTCATCATATCCTGATGTACGGATTTGCGAACGCTGGGAACGCCGACGTTCGTGATTTTCGCGAGGTAGCGGACGAGCTCAGCACCTGACGAGGCAACGGTCAACTGGTTATAATCGGGCCGGTTTGGGGAGGCCTGACGGAGACGCCCGATGCGGTGAACCGCTCCGCGCCGGAATCTGCCGCCCGCACGCGACTGGGCCGAAGGCGATTCCAGACCGGCTCGTTTTTTGGCTCGTTTTTTAGCCCCCCGACCTGTTTCTCCCAGTCCACCTGACCGTTCGGGGCCGTGAGTTTGGACGGACAGCGTTGCGGTTGCCGCCCCCAAGCTGCTCGCGGCGGCCAACGCGCGGGCGCGGGGACATCAAACCACGGAACGCAGACCGCACGTTTTCAGAAGGCCGGAACCAGCCGCGTAAGGAAAGCAGACGAACGACCATGCCAAGCCAATACCAACGCAAACTGACGATCCGCGAACGAATTCCCTGCGTTGTTTTCGACTCGATGCGCGAGGCCTGCCAGGCGGTCGCGCAACAGATTGCCGACCTGATTCGCGAGCGGGCGGCTGAGCAGCGAACCTGCGTGCTGGGTCTCGCCACCGGCTCGACGCCCGTCGGGATCTATGACGAATTGGTACGGATGCACCGCGACGAGGGCCTTTCGTTCGCCAACGTCATCACCTTTAACCTGGACGAATACTTCCCGATGCAAGCGGAGGAACTGCAGAGTTACGTGCGGTTCATGAACGAACACTTGTTCGACCTGGTCGACCTGCCGCGGGAAAACATCCATCTGCCGGATGGAACGCTTCCGGTCGACGCGGTTCACGATTACTGCGATCTTTACGAGCGGCAGATTCGCGAAGCCGGAGGGATTGATATCCAGATACTCGGAATCGGTCGGACCGGCCACATTGGTTTTAACGAGCCGGGTTCGGGGAAGGAGAGCCGCACGCGTTTGATCACGCTGGACCGCGTGACGCGAATCGACGCGGCCAGCGATTTTTTTGGGGAGGAGAACGTCCCGCGGCGCGCGATCACGATGGGTGTCGGCACCATCATGGATGCGCGGCGAGTGATCCTGTTGGCATTTGGCGAGCACAAAGCGCCGATCGTCGGCCGGGCCGTGGAAGGCGACGTCACCGCCTCGGTGGCCGCGAGTTTTCTGCAGACGCATCCGCATGCTCAGGTCGTTCTCGACACGGCCGCCGCCAGCGAGCTGACGCGGTTCAAGACGCCCTGGCTGGTCGGACCGGTCCAATGGACCGAATCGCTGACCCGGAACGCCGTCATTTGGCTCGCCAGACTGTTGAGCAAACCGCTGCTGAAGCTGACCGACCAGGATTACAACGAAGACGGCCTGCAGGACCTGCTCGCCGAGAAAGGGCCGGCCTACAACATCAACCTGTCCGTCTTCCGCCATCTTCAAACGACCATCACGGGCTGGCCCGGCGGCAAACCGGTTCATGCCAAACGGCCAGGTGACTTGGATCGGCCCTTTGATTCGATCTTCCCCAAGCGCGTGCTGATTTTTTCACCGCATCCAGACGACGACGTGATCTCGATGGGAGGCACGCTGATTCGCCTCTGCGAGCAGGGGCACGAGGTCCATATCGCCTATCAAACGTCGGGGAACATCGCGGTCTTTGACGACGATGCGATTCGGTTCGTGGAATTCGTGTCGGAATTCAATCACCATTTCAACCTCAATTTGGAAGCGACTCAGGAGATCGAAGACCACATCGATGAGTTCCTGAAGAACAAGAAGGCGGGACAGGTCGACAGTTCGGTGGTGCAGCAGATCAAGGCCTTGATTCGGCGCTGTGAAGCCATTGCCGGGGCTCGATGCTGCGGCGTTCCAGGAACCCGCCTGCATTTCATGGAGATGCCCTTCTATGAAACCGGACGCGTCAAGAAAAAGCCGCTAGGCGAGGAAGATCTCCAGCTCACGGTGGACCTCATCCGCCGCATTCAGCCCCATCAGATTTACGCCGCAGGCGATTTGAGCGATCCGCACGGAACGCATCGCACGTGTCTCTCGGCCGTCCTTCAGGCGTGCGAGCGAGTCAAGCACGAGAACTGGTTCGCGGACTGTGTTGTCTGGCTGTATCGCGGAGCGTGGCAGGAATGGGGACCCGACCAGATCGAGATGGCCGTCCCGCTCAGTCCCCACGAGGTGGCTCGTAAGCGAGCGGCGATTTTCAAGCATGAGTCGCAAAAGGACCGAGCCTTGTTTCCCGGACCGGACATGCGCGAATTCTGGCAGCGTGCCGAAGCGCGCAACGCCGAGACCGCGCGACTGTACGACGCCCTGGGGCTGGCCGAATACGAGGCGATTGAAGGGTTCGTCCGGTGGCAAGGCGAGATGCCGCATTAGCGATCCTTCGTGCGTCGGGAGGGTCACGTCGAGGCACGGCAGGCAGGCAGGAGGCCTCCCATGGATCTGTTACGCGGTGACGAGACCCGAGAATTCGCCATGATCCTGGCCGTCTGCCTATTTCTCGTGCTGGGACTCGTGCCGTCCTTCGCGGCGGGAACGTACTACCTGGCGCTCGTCGCCGCTCGCTGGTACGGCTGCGTTGACCAGCGCCCGGCAAGTTCCGAGCCTCGGACGCAGCTTGCGATTCTGATTCCGGCCCACAACGAGGCGCTGGGAATCGCCGCCACGATCCGCTCGTGCCTGGCGCTCGATTATCCACCCGACCGGTACCAGATCGTGGTCTTGGCCGACAACTGTGACGACGCGACGGCCGAGTTGGCGCGGGAGATGGGCGTCACGTGTTGGGAACGCGATGACCCGGCATCACCGGGCAAGGGCCCCGCGCTGGGCTGGGCCTTTCAGCGGCTCTTGCAGGGCTCGGCCGATGCCTTCCTTGTCCTGGATGCTGACTGCCAGCTTGCGTCGGAGGCCTTGCGGATTGTGGACGCGTTCTTGCAGGCGGGGGACCGGGTCCTGCAACTGAATCACGCGGTCTGCAATCCGGATGCGAGCCCGATCAGCTATGCGGCGGGCGTGGGAAGGACTTTGGAGTACGATCTGTTTTTTGCGCCGAAGTCGCGGCTCGGTCTCTCCGTCATGCTGGTCGGAACGGGGATGGTGCTTCACCGGGAAACGCTCGAACGAACGCCGTGGTCCTCGACGTCTTGTGCCGAAGACACGGAGTACACCCAGCGCCTGGCCGAGCAGCGACAGCCGGTTCGGTTCGTCGCCAACGCGCACGTGCGTGTGGCGAGCGTCGAATCGGCCGAGGCATTGCGGATCCAGCGCGGGCGCTGGGCCGCCGGCAATTTGCCGTTGGGCCAACGACACGCCCTGCGTCTGTTGTGGCGCGGCATCCGAGAACGGAACCTCCTGCTGGCCGACTTCGCCTGGACCCTGCTCTTGCTGAGCCGGCCCTTGGTGCTGCTGCATTTGGCGGCCACGCTCGCGGTCGGGCTGCTGCTGCTGCCGCGGTGGGTTCCCCCGCGGCTGAGCGGCATGCTGGCCGGGCTCACGTTGGCGTTGGTTCCGCTCTACGGGGCCTACCTGATCAGCGGAATTGTCAGTCTGGGGATGAATCGAACGCGGGCTGGACATCTCCTCAGATCGCCGGGCGTGCTGCTGCGACTGTGCACGATTTCACTGTGGGCTTTGATTGGCCCTCGATCCGCGCACTGGGCAAGGACCCCGCGGCGATGACACGTTCAGCTTCCTCGACGAGGATCGCAAGCGGCGCCGCCGCGCCACTTCCCGTGCGGGTCCTCGTGCTGCGTGCGGTCGATGGGGCGGGGGGAGGTGCGGATCAGATCATTCTGCGAAATGCCACGCTGATTGACCGTCATCGCGTCCAGATGACGGTTTGTTTTCTGCGTCGGCAAGGCGATCCGGATTTCGATTTCGATCGGCGGTCGGCTGACGTCGGGCTGGAGTACCGCGAGATCCTGCATCGTGGCCCGTTCGACCGGCGCGTCCTTCCGCAGCTGGTCGGTCTGGCCCGAGAGCTGCAGCCGCAAATCATTCATTCGCACGACTACAAAGCCAATTTCTATGCCACGATGCTCGCGCGACAGATACCGCTGGTCCGGCTCGCGACCTCTCACGGCTGGACCGGCGATACGCGGAGGGAGCGATGGGTCTACTACCCGGCCGACAAGCTGCTGCTCCGCCGCTTCCCGGGCGTGATCGCGGTTTCCAATCAGATTCGCGACACGCTCTTACGGTACGGGGCGGCGCCCGAACGAGTGCGTGTGCTCTTGAACGGCGTGGACCCGGCCGAGTTCCAGTGCCAGCCGGGTCAACGAGCGACGGTGCGCGACGAGCTGGGATACGGTCCGCAGGCGATTGTCTTGGGCGCGATTGGGCGCGTTGAGCATCAGAAGCGATTCGACCTCCTGCTGTCCGCCTTCCAGCGGCTGATGCCTCACCGGCCCGAGCTGCGGTTGTTGATCGCCGGCGATGGGAGTCAACTGCCTGCGCTGCGTCGCGACGTCGCTCGACGCGGGCTCGAAAGCCACGTTCGGCTTTGCGGACACTGCCCCCAGATCAAGACCTTGTACGAAGGGCTGGATTTGCTGGTCCAATCCTCGGATTACGAAGGCACGCCCACCGTCGTGGTGGAAGCGATGGCGATGTGCGTCCCCATTGTGGCGACGGACGTCGGGGGCACGAGCCAACTGATCACGCACGAAGAGCATGGATTGCTTGTCCCCCGCCGACAACCGGATCAGCTCGCGGCGGCGATCGAGCGGACGCTGGATGACCCGGCGGCAACGGCTCAGCGAGTCGCCCGCGCCCGAACCCGGGTCGAACAGTCACTCAGCTACCGCGCCCGTCTCGATCAACTGGAGGCGATCTACTTGGAATTGGCCGCCCGAGGTTCGCTCGGGAGGACTTGACGACCGGCCCCCTCGCGAGCTCGCCAGTGCGGCTATAATCGAGCCAACTGACCGTTCGACGCGCGTGGGGTTCGCGATTCACGATTTCTTTGAAAGATGAAACATCATGACACAGCTTTTACGACGACGGTGGGTGTTCGCCTGGTTTCCGCTCCTGCTCAGCCTCACTCCCTGGTCCACGCTCCCCGCCCGCGCGGACCTGGAAGTCGCACCCGACGTGACGGCCAAAATCGCCGACGCGTTGCCGGACGCCGCGCCGGCCCAACCCGCGCGACCTCGCCATCTGCTGGTCTATAGTCGCACCTGGGGATTCCGGCACAGTTCGATCCCGGCCGGCGCCAAAGCGATTCAGATGCTGGGCGAGCGGACTCGGGCGTTTACGGCGGTCCATAGCGAAGACGGCGCGATGTTCGACGCCGAGCAGCTCGATCAATTCGACGCCGTGATCATGCTGAACACGACGGGCGAAGCGCTGGCCAGCACGCAAGACGAAGCGAATTCGCCGACGGAAGTCGTCAATCGCCGCAAGGACAACCTGGCGCGATTCGTGCGTCAGGGCAAGGGGTTGTTGGGAATCCACTCCGCGACGGATACGATGTACAGTTCCAAGGAGTACGGTGATCTGATTGGCGGCTGGTTCACGGGCCATCCCTGGCACACCGAAGTTCCGCTCAAGGTCGACTCGCCCCACCATCCATTGACAGCCATGTTTGATGCCGAACAGGGGTTTGTGGTTCGCGACGAAATTTACCAGTTCGCACCTCGCGGCTCGGGAGCCTCCTTCGGTGGCTATCAGCCGTACTCTCGCGAGAAGCTGCGCGTGTTGCTGAGCCTGGACACCCGCAAGTTCGATGTCTCCGCCGGCGCGCGGGACGACCACGACTATGCCATCAGCTGGATCCATCCCGTCGGTGAGGGGCGCGTCTTCTACTCCGTGCTGGGACACAACGACTACATCTTCTGGAACCCAACGGTCCTCCAACACTACCTGGCGGGAATCCAATATGTGCTGGGCGACCTGGCGGCGGACGACTCGAGCCAATAAGCCTGCGCACTGTCGTGGGCTCGGGAGACCAAGAAGGGAAAGGGCGCGTGGGAAATGACAGGCTGGGCGACCGTTCACCGTCGCCGCGAAAACCGATTGCGATCCGACGCGCCGGGCCCCAGGCTGCCACGCGCGCGTGCCGCTGCGTCGGAATCCTCGCCTGGATCGCGTGCGGGGTACTCACGTCGCCCTTGGCCAAGAGTGACGACGCCCGGCGCGACGATCAACAAATCGCTCAGGCCATCGCTCGCCCGGCGCGACGAGCGGCGCTGATCGAGTTTCGAGGCGACATCCACGCGTTGAGCGAACAGTACCTGTACCGCAAACTCGACGCGGCACGCAAGTTGAATGTCGATCTGGTCATTCTCGACATCGAGAGCAAAGGGGGCGACGCCGAAGCTTCGATCCGCATGGGTCAGCGGCTCCGCGATCTGGGTTGGGCTCGAACCGTCGCTTACGTCCCCACCGAGGCCCTCAGCGGCGCCGCAATCTTTGCGTTGGGATGCGACGAGATCGTGATGCATCCATCCGCCGTCTTCGGCGACGCGGGACCGATTTTTCTCGATGAGAACTTCCTGTTTCAACACGCCTCAGAAAAATACCGCTCGCACCTGGCGCGTCAGGTCCGCGATCTCGCCGAGTCGAAAGGTCGCCCGACGGCGCTGGCCGAGGCGATGGTCGATATGAATCTCGTCGTGTTCCAGGTCACGAATCGGACCACGGGACAGGTCACGTACAAGTCCCAAGCAGAAATCGATGCCAGCCAAGATCCGGAGGATTGGGAACGTGGCAAGCCCGTGCTGGAATCTCGAGCGGAGCACTTTCTGGAAGTCAGCGGGAAGCGCGCGGTTGAATTGAAACTGGCCGACGCCACCGTGGACAGCCTGAGCCAATTGAAGACACGCTACGAACCGCTTGAGGCCTGGACGGAACTCAAGTGGAGCTCGTTCGACACGCTCGTGCTGGTCCTGAATCACCCGATCGCCACCGGGATCCTGTTGGTCGTGGGACTCGTCGCCCTCTACCTGGAATTGGCCGCCCCCGGATTGGGGCTGGGAGGCATCACCGCGCTGGTGTGCTTTGCCCTGTTCTTTTGGAGCCGGTTCTTGGGCGGAACCGCGGAATGGTTGGACCTGATCCTGTTCGCCGCAGGGATCGTGCTGTTGCTCGTCGAGTTTTTCGTGATTCCCGGCTTCGGAATCTGGGGCGGGACGGGAATTCTGCTCATCCTGAGCGCCCTCGTGTTGGCCAGCCAGTCGTTCCTGGTCCCGCGCACGCGAGAAGAACTGCAGCTGCTGACCCGCGCCGTCTCGGTGATCCTGATTTCGATGGCCGCCTTCGTCGTCGCGGCCGGGGTCCTCACCCGCCGACTGGGTCAGATTCCCGGCCTCAGCCGCTTGCTCTTGACGCCTCCCACGCCCGCGATGCAGATGTCGTCCGGATCGGCCAACGGGAGTCGACTCACCGAGACATTCGTCAATGACCGCTGGGTCCGTTTGGGTGAGCGAGGTCAAGCGCAGTCGCCCCTCCGCCCGGCCGGCCGCATCCGAATTGGAAATGACTACATCGACGTCGTCTCGGACGGGACCTTCATCGACGCGGGCCAGTGGGTGCAAGTGATCGATGTACGCGGAAACCGGATTGTCGTTCGGCAAGCGGACGCGCCCGCGTAACTCCCCGATTCGACTTTCGCCACGGTTTTTCTGACAAGGCCGGCCGCGTCTTGGATAAGCGACGCCTGCCTAGGAATGCGGCAACGCACGCTTCGGCCTCGTCTTTCGATGAATCACGAGTCGACACAGACCGAGTCGATTGGCACCTTTTCGCGGTAGATTCAAGTTTTCGCCGCGGGGCGATCGCGCGCCAGTCGTCTTGGCACATAACTTGCCTTTCCCCCGTGGGTCCGCATTACCGCTGGCGATGCTGGCACGGTACAGCTTGAGAGGCTTCCCCTGGATACGGAGTGATGCAGATGCGTCGGGGTTTCTTAATCGACATGGATGGCGTGATTTATCGCGGCGGAGAATTGATTCCGGGCGCGGACAAATTCATTCGGATTCTCTTGGAGCATGACATCCCCTTCTTGTTTCTCACCAACAATAGCCAAAGGACACGACGCGACGTGGCCACCAAGGTCAATCGGATGGGCATTCCGATCAGCGAGCGGCAGGTGTTCACGTGTGCGATGGCGACGGCCCGCTTCTTGGCGAAGCAGAAACCGGGAGGGACCGCGTTCGTGATCGGCGAAGGCGGGCTGCTGACGGCGCTGCACCGCAACGGGTACGCCATCGTCGACAAGTCACCGGACTATGTCGTCGTGGGAGAGGGTCGGACGCTGACGTTCGAAATGCTCGAGACCGCGGTGCAGATGATTCAGGACGGTGCCAAGCTGATTGCCACGAACTTGGATCCCAACTGTCCCACGAGCAACGGAGGAACGCGTCCGGGTTGCGGGGCGATCGTCGCCTTGCTGGAGGCCGCCACGGGCGTGAAGGCGTTTAGCGTCGGCAAACCAAGCCCGGTGATGATGCGCGCTGCGCGGAAGGAACTTGGACTTCAGGCGTCGGAAACCATCATGATCGGCGACACGATGGAAACCGACATCCTCGGCGGCGTCCAACTGGGTTATTACACCATTTTGGCGCTTTCGGGTGGAACCTCGCGGAAGGACTTGAAACATTATGGCTACCGCCCGGAACTCATAGTCGATTCGGTCGCGAATTTGTGCCATGGCGATCACCTCGTGGAAATCATGCCCACCATGAACCGCGACGACGACACGCCGATGGACATCCGTCAGTGGGCGTTAACGCATTGACGTCTTGAGGCACGACAATTGCCCGTCCGACGCGGCGCGGCAGCCACTGGTCCTTCAATTCGGTGCCTTGATGCGGTACGCTGTGCGATTAATTTCCCGTCGTGACAGAAAGAGCGCATCCCCATGAACGCACTCATTGAGGCAAAACTTGCCATTGGCTACCGCGACCCGCGTCAGCCGCAGGTCAATTCGAATGACATTCTGCAGTATCTCAATCTCAAGCTGGCGGCTCATGGGCTTCCGATTTACGGTCGCCAGGAGGACTACCCGATCCTGAAACTCGGCCACGCGTTACTGGATCGGGTACGCGTCCAAAATCGATATCTCGCGGATCACCTTTGCCCGGTCGACCAGGCGATTGATGATTTTTTGTGCGAGTATCTGCACGAGTACAGTCCGGGCGAAGCGGCGCGTTGGATTCCGACAAATTCCTTGATTTTGGAACGACATGGATTGGCCCGCACGCTTTCCTTGCCGGCCAACCAAGATGAATTTCGTTCCGAGATTCTCAGCTCGTTTCGTACCTACCAGGGCGTTTGCCACAACCCCGCCAAGGATCGTCGCACGACGCAGGGCGTGTTCCACATCGTGGAAGGCGGGTATCCCGTCCCGGCCGACAAGCGGGAGGTTCCGCGTCAAACGTTCGCCGCGATGCTGCGCGGCGCAGCGGCCGCCCCAAGAACTGATGCGGTTGCCGTTCACCTCGTCGCAGGAGCGGCAGGCGGAAACGTTCGTCTCCTTGCTGCTCCGACCGACCGTCTGTCCGGAGGTCCCCGGGTTCACGCCGCGCAAGTCGATCGAGGTTCGATTCTTTGCACCCGGCGGACTCGTCGCCAACCTGGATTTCGTGGAATCGATCTTTGGCAACGCGGGTGATCCCTGTCAGCCCGAACATGATGCGCGCGTCGACATCGAACACTGGAGCGGCCACACCGGATGCGTGATCCTGGCCCCGCATCTGACCCAGTTGACCAAGCGGGATGTGGGCCTGCCCCACGTCGACCAGGCCACCCGCGCGCAGAAGCGCGATGGGATGTGTTGGCAGAACGAAGACGAGCGTTACAACGACGGCTCGGCCTTCAAACTGACCTGCCGGGACCACCGCGGAGTCATCGTGACCTTGATCGCCGACAACTACTTCGGCTACTGCAAGAAGGAAGTCAAGTCGCAACTGAGCTACGCCGCGAATCTGATGGGGATGTGCGAAGAGGAACATGCCGGCGGCGCGCTGGCCTTTCCTTCGTTCGATCTGGGAGAAGACTTCGAACAGAGTTCGTTTCAGACGAATCTCAAGTATCGTTTCCTGGATGTTGTCGAGCAGTTTGGCGAGATGCTGGACTTGCAGCCCAATGGTTATGCGATCGACCGCCAATATGCGGACATCATCTACCTACCCGAAGACGCGCGGATCGACCTTCGCAAGCAGAACATCACCTGGCTGCACCACGGACAACCGCAGGCCATGCGGTTGCAGCCCGCGCGATCGTACGTGATGCCTTCAGGATATCGAGTCGAAATGCACAAGCCAGCGGCGGGGGTCCGCTGGCGTCTGGTTGGCACCAACCCCGAAGGGACGTTTTGCCACAAGCCTTCGACGGTCTCGGGGGGCGGAAAGTCGGAGATCTCCAAGCCGATCACCGATTCGATGCTCGCCGGACCCATTGTCACGTACGATCTGAAGGCGGACTTTGATCAGGTCGAGGCGATTATCCACCATGACTACAGTCGGCGTTACCAGAATCCCCCCGCGACCGGACTCGAAAGCCGCCCGTTGCTGAGTGAATTTCGATCGCTGGGTTCGGCGGTCCGTCTCCTGACGCCCAGTCCCGAATTCACCGAGGAATACAATACCTGGGTCGCCGCCATCCCGCGCCATATTCGAGACCTTGTCTTGATGGTCAAGCGATTTCACAAGCCGCACTGGACCGATTGGCGGCGGCGGTTCAGCGTCGACCTGATCAATGGCCGCCCCGGCTACGAATTAAAGTTTCGCAACCAGAAACTGCTTTCGCTGCTGATTCGCGTCGGGTTTTCCGAGGACGAATCGTGGCGCACGTTTGCACTTCGCAAGGACTTCTATGCCGCGCAGAAACTGCAAACGGAAGACGATATCACCGCCTCCCTCGTCGTGCCCGCTCGATACGTGCCCCATGTCCACCCGGACCTCAACCAGTTCGCCTATAAGTTCGCGACCAACTGCGAGTACCGGCTGTTTCAACGACCCGATGAGGCGATCGTGCGTGGATACGATAAGACGGCCGAGTTGGATTTCTCGCGACAAGGCAATTTCTTCTCGAACTACGAACCGCTTACGCTCGGTGACGCTCGACACATGATTGAGGACACGATTCTGTTCGAGCAGTTCAGCAAGCCGATTCGGAAGGTGATTCGCCAGTTCGTCCGCGAAGGCAAACCTCGCTTCTGCGTCTCCACGTCCAACCCTCGGCTGGTCAACGGAGTGGCGAGCAAGAACCCGCGATATTTGCAAAATCGCCCCGATCTGGAACGGCCCCGCGAGTGGTATCTGGCGGAGGTCGGCGCCCGCCTCTCGCGCCGCGTCCCGCTGGGCACGAGCGTCCCTTTCCCCATCAACTCCGTCCTGCCTGGACGCCGTAACAATCCGGCGGACCATGAAGCCGGGATCCCGCCGCTGGCGGTCTACAACCCGATTCACTATCAGGAACTGCCCGAGCTGTTCATGGAATTCATTTCCAGTCTGACAGGCCGTTCGCCGTCCACGACGGGTGCCGGCTCGGAAGGCGCGCTGACGAAAGGTCCCTTCAACCCCCTGCCGGCCATCATCGATTTGAACAACACGCTGGTGAGTTATCTGCTGACCGGCAACCCGTGCTACACCACCTCGGCAGGTTTCATTGGTCCCAAGTATCGCTTCGACCACGACATCAGTTTGCTGATCCCCGAGGTCTGGTCGCGGATGTTCATCCACGAACGCGATCCGCAGTACCTGATCGAGCAGGGCTACCTCGAGCCGCTCAGGGACTTCGAGTTTCAGGGCACGAAGGTCCTGGCCAGCCGCCTGGGATACCGCATTACAGAACGCTTCGTTAACATCTTCTTCGGCCGGATCTTCAGTGAACCGGTCTCGGTGTTCCAGTCCGACATGCTGCGACCGGAGGAGCAGAGCATGGACGACTTCGTGGCCGGGATCCAGAATGTCGTCAACACGCAGCGGCGAATCGCGAAAACCTACTTTGACGACGGAACGGTGGCACTGGCGTGTCCTCCCCTGGAGGCCTTGCTGCACATCATGGCCCATGGGGACTTTCGAGGACGGACCGTGCACGACCCCGAGATTCGCCAGTTGTTCACGCGTGACAATCTGCTGGCCAGCGACTGGTATCGGCGGCGACTCGCGACTCAGCAGCGAGTCGAGACCGCGCTGTGGAAGCGCCACGTGAACTACCTGACGCAAAGCCTGGCTCAGCCCAATCATCGTGCCGAGGCCGAGATTCAGACGATCAAGGCGCGGCTGGAACAAGCCCAACGGAATTTGCGCCGAGTCCAGGCCAACAGCTACCTGGAACATCTGCAAGGCACGCTGGGGGCCGACCCCAGCGTGCTGCCCGTCCGCAGTTGACACGGTTCCATCGGCGATGCCCGTTTTACGAACCGCGGCGCAGCGAGTATGATCGGCGAGATGGCCCGCGGTAAAGTGGGGACTTGCTGTGTCTCGGGAGGAACACGTGTCAGGGAACGATTCCAGCGATCGGGATTCGGGGACGGCGCATCCGCCCGTGTGTGTCGGCGTGATCATGGGCAGCCGCAGCGATTGGGAAACCATGCAGCACGCGGCGCAGACGCTGGACGAGTTCCAGGTGCCGCATGAGTGCCGGATCGTGTCGGCGCATCGAACGCCGGCCTGGCTGGTCGAGTACGCGCGGACCGCGGAAGAACGAGGGCTGGAGATCATCATTGCGGGAGCCGGCGGGGCCGCGCATTTGCCGGGCATGGTCGCCGCTCAAACCCTCCTGCCCGTCTTCGGCGTGCCGGTTCAAAGCCGTGCCCTGTCCGGACTCGATTCGCTCCTCTCGATCGTCCAGATGCCCGGCGGCGTCCCCGTCGGAACGCTCGCCATCGGCACGGCCGGTGCCCGCAACGCCGCCCTGTTGGCGATCCGCTGCCTCGCCCTGACGCGGCCCGAACTGCGCGAGCGAATGCGCGAGTTCCAGCGTGTCCAGGCGGAGCAGGTGGAAAAGGACTCCATCCTATGAGTCAGCGACCGACGGCGCAGGCCATTCTTCCCGGCGCCACGATTGGGGTCTTGGGCGGCGGTCAGCTTGGACGAATGATGGCGTTGGCCGCCCGAAAAATGGGATACCGAGTCCATGTCTTCACCGCCCTCACCGACTCGCCCACCGCCCAGGTGTGCGACCGCGCTCAAATCGCCCCGCTGACCGACCTCGATGCCCTGGACGATTTTCTGCAACGCGTCGCCGTGGTCACCTTCGAAACCGAAAACATCCCGCTGGAGGCACTCCAGCACTGCGAGGCGCGTGTGCCAACGCGCCCGAGTCAGTCGCTCCTGAGTACTGCCCAGGATCGGATCCACGAAAAAACGCGGCTCGCCCAAAACGGCTATCCGGTTCCCAAGTTTCAGCCGATCCGATCGGACACCGAGGCGCAGCAAGCCGCCGGCGGTTTGGTCGGCAGCGGAGTTCTAAAAACCGCCACGGGTGGCTATGACGGCAAAGGCCAACAGATTGTCACCAGCGCGTCGCAGATCCTGACGGCCTGGAGACAGTATCAGGCCCAGCGACACGACGCGCCTGCCACCGAGGCGAATCGAAGTGGTCCCGAACCCCGCATGATTCTGGAAGAGCTTGTCGCGTTCCAATGCGAGCTGTCCGTCGTCGCGGCCCGCTCGCCCCAGGGACAGCTGGTCACCTATGGTCCCATCCAAAACCGACACTGGAATCACATCCTGGACGTCTCGATTTGCCCGGCGCACGTCGCCCCGCAGGTGGCGGCCGAGGCGGTTGAAATCACCCGCGCCGTCGCCCAGGATTTCCAACTCGAGGGCGTCTTCTGCCTCGAGTTTTTCCTGACCGATGACCAGCGACTCTTGATCAACGAAATTGCCCCCCGCCCCCACAATTCCGGACACTTGACGCTGGACGCACACGTCACGAGCCAGTTTGAACAGCAGGTTCGCGGGATCTGCGGCCTACCGCTCGGTTCGCCCGCCCCGCTCCGCCCCGCTGCCATGGCGAACCTGTTGGGTGACCTCTGGACCGTCCCAACCCTCGATTGGTGTGCGGCACTCGCCTGCCCCGATGTCAAGCTCCACCTGTACGGCAAGCTGCAACCGAGACCGGGCCGCAAGATGGGTCACTTGACGGCCACGGCGACGACGGTGTCCGAGGCGGAACAACGAGTTCTTGCGGCGCGCGAAACGCTGACCGCCGCGAGGGATCAAAGGTAATCCCTTGTCGCGGCTTCGCCTAACCGGGAGGGCGAGGCTCCTGCCGAGGCGCAATGACAAGTCCGCAGCTCGGCGAGTGCTCCCAGTTTGCCCTCAGGTGGAAGCAGACGGCCGTCCCGCCGGGGCGCCGGCGGGCCTTCCCGAGAGGCAGCAGTCCACGGGGCAAACGTCGTGACTCGGCCCCATCGTGCCGAGCGCCGGTCGGTCGGCGCCGTCCGTCATCCGCTCCACAATCAGCTCGCGGATCATCCGCACGAAGCGAGGATGGCTACCGGCGGTGGCGGCACGCTGCAGGTGGATTCCCAATTCCCGACAGCGATCGGCTGCCTCGGTATCCAAGTCGAACAAGACCTCCATGTGATCCGAGATGAATCCGATCGGGACGATCACCACGTCCTGCACGTCGTCGACTTGCTTCAGTTCTGAAAGATAGTCGCAGATGTCGGGTTCCAACCAAGGCTGGGATGGGTGGCCCGCTGCGGCTCTGGTAGACCAGCTTCCAGGTCTCCAATCCCAGCGATTCTGCCACGAGGCGACAACTTTCGGTCAGCTGAGCCACGTAGCGGCAGTTGTCGGCCATGCCTTGCGGAATGCTATGTGCGGTGAACAGCACGCGAGCCGCCCTGCGTCGGTCGGCGGGAATCTTGTCGAGCGCCTGGCGGGTGCATTCGACCATCGTTTCGATGTAGCCGGGGTGGTTGAAAAAGACCCGCAGCTTGTCGACCGTCGGCGCGCCCTCGCCCACCGCCTCACGTGCCCGGATGATGTCTTCGCGATACTGGCGGCAACCGGAATACGAACTGAACGCCGACGTAAAGAACGCCAGCGCGTGCTGAATCCCGTCCGCCTTCATTTCCCGCAGCGTGTCCGTCAAGTAGGGGTGCCAGTTGCGATTGCCCCAGTAAATCGGCAGGTGCGGACCCGATCGGCGAAGTTCCTCTTCCAGCGCCGCGATCAGGGCCCGATTCTGTGCGTTGATCGGACTCACGCCGCCGAAATGCTGGTAGTGCTCCGCCACTTCCAGCATCCGCTCGCGCGGCACATTTCGGCCTCGCAGCACGTTTTCCAGGAAGGGCATCACGTCGTCCGGCCCCTCCGGTCCTCCGAAGGAAACAAGCAAAATGGCGTCATACATGCGAAATCGGGTCCTCAGCGAGAAATCGGGGCGTCACCGTCCCTATGTTCTAGTCGCCGACCGGCGAACTGGCCAGCCTCGGTGACCGCCCTGATTCGGTCACGAGACGCGCTCATTCGGCCACCGCTTCGTCATCTGGCCGTCCATAGCGCCGCAGCTTGGGCAGCATGGCTCCCGTCATGACAACCACCCCAATCGTGCCGATCCCACCGCTCACCACCGACACGACTGGCCCGAAGAAATGAGCGACCGTCCCCGATTCGAAACCCCCGAGTTCGTTCGAGGCGCCAATGAACAGGCTGTTGACTGCCGAGACGCGTCCGCGCAACTCGTCGGGCGTGAGCATCTGAACCAACGTATTGCGAATCACGACGCTGATGTTATCCAGCGCACCAGTCAGGATCAGCATGGCCATCGAGAACCCGAAACTGGTGGACAGCCCGAAACCGATCGTCGCGATTCCGAAACCGGCAACCGACCCCAGCAGTAACCAGCCCGCGTTGGCCAACGGCGGGCGATGAGCCAGGAAGATCGCCATGACCAGGGCCCCGATCGCCGGCGCAGTGCGCAGCCAACCCAAACCGGACGGTCCGACATGCAGGATCGTTTCCGCGTAAACGGGCAACAGCGTCACCGCTCCGCCCAGCAAGACGGCAAACAAGTCCAGTGACAAGGCCCCTAGAATCACCTGATGCTTCCAAAGAAACCGAAAGCCGGCTGCCAGTTCGTCGAACGACAAGGCGCGCGGCACGCGTTTGGCCTGCCGCACCGGCAGGAAAAAAAGCGTCAACATAAAGCAACCTGCCGCTGCGGCGTCGAGCAAGTAGACCGCGACCGGCGATTCGGCCCACTTGATCGTGAGACCTGCCGCCGCCGGCCCCAGCACGGAGGCCAATTGAAAACCCGTGCTGTTCCAGGTGACCGCATTGCCGAAATGCTCAGTCGGAACCAGTAACGGCAGCAACGCCGCCTTGGCCGGTTGCTGAAAGGCCCGCGCGATGCCAACCGCCAGCAGACAGGCGTAAATCAGACGGTAGTCCGCCGTCCACCAGGCAATCAGAGCCAAGCAGCTGGAAGCCGTCGCGATGGCTGATTGCGCGATGAAGATAATCCAGCGACGAGGCAAGCGGTCGGCCACGTGACCAGACAACAAAAACAGGGTGACGATTGGCAAGAACTGCACCAGCCCGGCAAGTCCCAAAGCGAACTCGTCCCCGGTGCGGATGTAGAGATCCCAGCCGACCGCGGTGGTTTGCATCTGAACCCCCGTGATCGAGAGGAAGTTGCCCAGAAAGTATCGTCGGTAGGGAGCACAGCAAAGCGCGGCGTAGGGGTCGGGCGAATCCATGGTCGCCATCATTCCGCCCACCTGGCGTTTGTGCAAGGCCGTGCCCCCGGACTGCAGGCACGCGGACGTGAGGCACCCCCGACCAATTTGGCGTATCATGGAGGATCGAGAATTGAGCGTTCCATCCCGTCGATCCAAAGCTATCTAGGAGCAAACCGCATGCGGCTCGAACTCAATCCGATCGTCCTTCTGAGCGTGATCGTGTGGACCGCCAGCCAAGTCGCGGTCGGCGCCGCCGAGACAGACGAGCCTGTCGTCCAGTCCTCGTCTTCAACGCCGCGAGACTGGGTCGGCAAGGAGGGAAAACTCGTCTTCCAGGAAGACTTCCATGATCCGGCTTCGCTCTCACGATTCGTCTTCAGCTCGCCCGCGAATTGGCAACGGATCCAAGTGGGCGAGCGATTCGCACTGGAACATACGGATGCCGGATCCGCCTACCAGCCCGCCTATCGATCACCTCACAACATCGCCCTGATCGCCGCGCACCAATTCGGCAGCTTCGCCCTGGAGTTCGATGCCCAGCAGACGGGCCGTGAGTACGGACATCGCGACGCCTGCGTGTTCTTCAACTTCGTCGACCCAACGCACTACTACTACACCCATATCGCGACCCACAGCGATCCTCACGCTCATCAGATCTTTACCGTCAACGACGCTCCGCGCACGAAGATTACCTTGGCTGGAACCGAGGGGTTCGACTGGGGACCGGTGGATAGCTGGCACCACGTGCGAATTCTGCGCGACCTGGACGCGGGCACGATTCAGGTTTACGTCGACAACATGGAGACGCCCATCATGCAGGCCAAAGACCAAACCCACGGCTGGGGCTACGTCGGCTTCGGCAGCTTTGACGACACCGGCCGAGTGACGAACATCCGCGTCTATGCCGCCGAAACAAAACCGCAGCCAGCCCCCTTCTTCGCCGCAAAAAAGTGACCCCCGAGCGCCCCGGGAGGGCGAGGCTCCTGCCGAAACCTCGCCCTCCCGAAACCTCGCCCTCCCGGTTGTTTCCCCCTCTCACGTCAGGCTCAGCGCCCGGTCGGTTCGCTGCGAGCCCAGGTCGTGAAGGCGGGATCGGCCTGCAGGGCCGCGGCCAATTGCTGGTAGCCCTCGGCCAATGGATGGCTTGCGTCGGCATACAACGCGCTTGGCAGAACCGCGGGGGACGCATGGGGGATCATGTGCTCGCTGAGCCAACGCGTGACCTCCGACCGCAGTTCCAGCCAGCTGGCCCGACTGGACTCGGTCAGCAAGTGCGCGTTGAAGGGCCCAACCAACACGAATACGCGGGCCTCTTGTCGCTGAAGCTCCCCGATCGTCTCGCGCAGCGCCCGCCATTGTTGGGAGGTGGAGGCGTCGATCCAGGCAAACGATTGAGCCGGAATGCGTCGCTCTTCCCACGACACGGGGCGTTGGCGCGTGGTGCGATCGGTATCGCTCGACGCGTGACGTGAGGGAATTGCATAAGGGTGTTCGAGCGTCCACGTGGGCAAGTCCTGCCCGTCCAGATACTCGATCCAAAGATGCCGCACCCACTGGCGGAACGGCACATGCTGTTCGACGAACACGGACACGCGATCTTGGGAGTCCGCCTGATACCCACCCAACGTCCGTCGGAACTGGGGCACCAGCCGCGGGTGGTTGAACGAGAGCCCCCGATCCTCGCTCAAGTCGCGTTCGGCGGACGTGAGCCACAACAGATTGCAGTGGACCAACACGGCCCGACCCCGTAGCGGTTGTCCATAGTGACGCAGCAACCCTTGCATCGCCAGCGGATGCAATCCGTTCACGCCCCCGTTGACGAATCGATCCGCTTCCAGTCGACGGTTCAGTGCGGCGGAAAGCGTCTGTTCGACGTCCACATACTCGCCCCAAATCACCGAGTCGCCCACCACCAGGATTTGGTCCCGTTGCCGTGCGACGGAGGTCAGCTGTCGATATCGCCAATAGTCCTCGCTCGCCCAATACGGCGTCCGGTAGTGCTCGGGAAAATCCGGTCGACTAATCCAGGTGGCCCACTTCGGCGCGATGATCCAAACCGAGACCACCAGTGCCGCCACCACGAACGGTTCGCGCCCCTGCAACCTGGGACAGGTCATCAACAGGTGCGCGGCACCCTGGTGGTTAGTCTCCGTGGTTGGAAAGCGCGGCATC
The DNA here is from genome assembly GCA_963826795.1 of uncultured Planctomycetales bacterium. Lineage (GTDB taxonomy): Bacteria > Planctomycetota > Planctomycetia > Pirellulales > Pirellulaceae > CAWGYT01. The sequence goes on from CAWGYT010000009.1 coordinate 78,527, forward strand.
GCTTGCACCCCGTCGTCAAAATTGAAAGTAGATAAACGGCTGCTCGGCCCGGCCCGCCGCCAGACTCAGGTACAGCACGACGGCCGTGTAGCACACCGTGCGACCCCAGACGCCCAGGGACGACGCGTGGAACTCCGTTTCGACGTACCACTGGTAAATCCACACGCCGCCGACAAGCCCGAGTGCGAGCATCGGAACGGCCGGATCGGTCCAACTGGCCTCCGCAATCCGGCGGACAATCAACAAGGCGTCGGGCAGGGTCGCGGCGCGAAAGAAAATCCACGTCAGGCAGACAAACGAAAACACCGCCGCACGCTTGATCCAGGTCGGTAACTGATTGCGATAGAAGCTGGAATCTTCCAAGGGCCGGAGCACGACATAGGCCAGCCCATGCAACACACCCCAAATCACATAGGTCCACGCCGCTCCGTGCCAAATCCCGGAAATCACCATCGTCAAGAACAGATTGCGGTACGTCACCCAGCGACCACGTCGACTGCCTCCCAGCGGGATATAAACGTAGTCCCGAAACCACGTCGAGAGGCTCATGTGCCAACGCGACCAGAAGTCGCGCATCCCGGTCGCCAGGTAAGGATGGTTGAAGTTCAGCATCAGGTCGAAGCCCATCAGCCGCGCGATGCCTCGCGCCATGTCCGTGTAGCCACTGAAGTCGAAGTAGATCTCCCAGGCGAACGCGCACGTCGCCGCAAGCAAGGCCGACGCCGTTTGGGCGCCCGGGTTGGCGTAAATCGGATCGACGTAGCCCGCCAGGTAGTTGGCCAGGGCGACTTTCTTGGTGAGTCCGGCCAGAAACAACGAGCAGCCATCGGTCAGGTGAATCGCGCGTGATCCGAGGGACGCGATGGAACTGCGGCAAAAGCGAACTGGCCCGCTCGATGGGCCCCGCGACCAGTTGCGGAAAAAACGCCACAAACGTCGCGAAGCGAATGAAGCTCGGCTCGTGGTCCAATTCGCCCCGATAGTAGTCGATCGTGTAACTCATTGACTGAAACGTAAAGAATGAGATCCCGACCGGCAGCAGAACATCCGGTGCTCGCACGGCATAGCCCAGATCCAAAGCCGCCAGCAGCGAATTGAGGTTTTCGGTCACGAAGCCGGCATATTTGTAGAACCCCAATAAGCCGAGGTTGTTGATCAAGCTGACCGCCAACCAAAATCGGCGCCGGCCGCTACGCCGCATCATCGCGACGCAGCCGTAGTCCAGCGCCGTCGAGTAAACAATCAGGATCAGATAGAGCGGATTCCACCAGCCGTAGAAAAAGTAAGAGGCCGCCAACAACCAGGGAATCCAGAAACGCGTCGGCCGCAGTGCCAGATAGATCGCATAGACGATCAAGAAGAAGACAAAGAAAGGCCAGGTCTGGAATTGCATCGCCCGATTGTAAGAAGCGGTTCCGGGCGCGGCTAGGTTGGGACCGCTTGAGATTGACCACAGAGGCACAGAGGGCACAGAGAACTCACCTGTGCCCTCTGTGCCCTCTGTGCCTCTGTGGTCAAATCAAGCAAGATCTCTAGCGTCTCAACTTCAGGAAGCTCAGCAGGAACGTCGGGTTCATCGCTTCCAGACCCAGGCGGTCGAATTGATCGGTCCCGAGGGAAAGCTGGATCATTCGGACGCGGGACTCGCCGGGGACGGCCTGGAATGCGGCTCGGACGGCCAACACGTTTTCCAGACTGCCGACGTTGACCACCAGTCGCCCGCCGATTTTCAGCCGATCGAGCGCCATCGCGACGATCTGGCCGACCGCGCGGCCCGTCCCGCCGACGAAAATGGCGTCGGGGTCGGGCAGATCCTGCCACGCCTCGGGCGCACATCCCAGCACCGGCACGAGGGCGGCCCCCACCTGAAACCGCTCGGCGTTCGCTCGGATCAGCTGATGATCCTCCGGATCCATCTCGATCGCATAAACCTTGCCCTGCGGAGTCAGCCGCGCGGCCTCGATCGAAACGGCTCCGCTGCCGGCACCCACATCCCAGACGATGCTGGCCGGTCCCAGGTCCATCTCGGCCAGGGCCATCACGCGAACCTCCATCGGCGTCAGCAGGCCGCGTTTCGGAACCGCTTGCAGGAACCGCTCGTCCGGGTTCCCAAAGGCTCGCATGCCGCTCATTTCCGCCGGCCGATCGGGCACCATCGGCTTGCGGACGAGGACCATCACGTTCAGCGGCGCGAAATCCTGCTCCGCAATATCCGCCAGCTCCGCTTGAGTCACCCGTTCGTCCGGCGACCCCAAGTTCTCGCACACATAAGCGACGAAGTAGTCGATCTGCTGAGCCACGAGGGCTGCCGCGACGTGACGCGGCGTGACCTCGTCCGTCGTGAACAGGCCGATCTTCTCGGCCAACGTGACCTTGCCCAGCACCTGACTCAACGGCTGCGTCGCAAGGCTCGCCAGATAAGCATCGTCCCAGCTCTCCTTGACGCGGGCAAAAGCCAGCTGCATCGTGCTGACGTGAGGCACCACCTCGAAGCGGTCTTTCCCGAGGCGATCGCAGAGATAGCGTGCGACACCATAGAACAACGGGTCGCCCGTGGTCAGCACCACCAGCGGTTCTTCGAGATGCTCGCGGACTTGAGCCACTAGCTCGTCCAGATTGGGACCGACGTCCAATCCTCGGTCCCCGAGGTTCAGCCGCTTGAGGATCGATGGCGAACCGATCACGTGGGTCGCCCGCTGAAGAATCTGACGGGCCGCTTGAGTTAGTCCCTCGACTCCGTCATCGCCCACGCCAATGATATAGACCCGCTGGCTGCCGTCCAAATTCGTCCCCTCCGGTCCAGAGACCCTATCAAGCTGGCGTCGGTTCGCGCGTCGCGAGGCGCCCTCAGCCACGACTGGCCACATCATGACGCTGCGCCCGTCGACGACACAAGGTTGTCGACGGGCCGACCTTCGAACCGTGATCAGATGGCAAGCAGCCGAGCTCTCCGAGGGGGCGGAAGACCCGAACCAGACACGTGGGACGTCTTGACCGATTCGCGGGCGCTAGGCCTGGAAAGAGCTGCCGCAACCGCAGCTTTTCACCGCGTTGGGATTTTCAAACGTAAAGCCACGCTTTTCCAGACCGTCAAAGAAGTCCACCGTCGTCCCGTCCAGGTAGAGGGCGCTCTTCTTGTCGATCACGACCGGTACGCCGTGTTGATCGTACCGCGAGTCAACCGTGTCGTCGAAATTCTTGTCGAACGCCAGCTTGTACATGAAGCCGCTGCAACCGCCTCCGCTGACGCCAACTCGGAGCACGGTTTCTTCGCCCAGCTTTTGGTCAACGATAATCCGCTTGACTTCCTCGGCGGCTCGCTCGGTCAACGTAATCGCCATCGTCATAACACTCCCATGTAGGTGTGTGGGTTCCCTGAACTTATTTTCAGCATCCCAGACTGTCTAAATTATAGAAATCGGGCTTCGAAGGGAAGTGGATTCACTCAGAATATTTTCGCCGGCACCGCCTGCACGACCCAATCCTGGCCTCGGGTGCAAGGCGGCCGGTCGACGCGAGCCAACTCCTGATTCGTCCGACGAGCGCGTCAACCGGCGGCCCAGGGAGGGGTTAACGAGGCGATCCGAGTTTTCGGAGCCGCGCGGCAGCGTCGGCCAGAACCTGCACGGCCCGATCGATCTGAGCGGCATCGTTGAAACGTCCGAGGCCGAACCGCAGACTGCAGCGGACTTCGTCGTCGCTCAGACCGAGCGACCGCAGGACGTGACTCGGCTCGGGACTGGCGGAAGTGCAGGCACTTCCACTGGAGACGGCGACTTCCGCGGCGTGCATCATCAAGGCCTCGCCCTCGAGGCCGGCGAATCGGACGTTCAAATTATTCGCCAATCGGTTCGGATCGGGATGCCCGATGGGCGGGAGGGGCGGCCCGTTCAGTTCGCAACCGTCGATTGAGCGAGCCAACCCGTCCCAGAGCTGGCCACGCAGTTCGGCGAGTCGCAGATTTTCCTCTGGAAGCCGCGCGACGCAAAGCTTCACGGCGTGCGAGAACCCCACGATCAGGGGCACCGCCAGCGTGCCGCTGCGTCGCCCCCGTTCGTGCCCGCCGCCATCGATCTGGGGAAGCAGGCGAATCGGGGGTGACTTCCGTCGGATGAACAGGGCGCCGATTCCCTTGGGACCGTAGAGTTTGTGAGCGGAAAAGCTCAGCAGGTCGACATCGAGTCGGTGGACGTCGACCTCCATCTTCCCCACCGCCTGGGTCGCGTCGCAGTGCACCAAGACACCACGCTCGTGACAGATTTCGGCGATTTCGGCCAGCGGCTGAATGACCCCGATCTCGTTGTTGGCCAGCATCACGCTGACCAGTTCCGTATCCGGGCGAAGCGCATCGGCGAATTCCTCCAGCCGAATCCGCCCGGCTTGCGGGCCGCTGTGGTTGGGTTGCACCCCCAAGTAAGTCACCTCGCAGTCGCGTCGAGCAAGGCGTTCGAGCGGATCGAGCACCGCGCGGTGCTCCGTCTGAACACTAACCAGATGGCGACCGCGGCGTTGCCGCCGCTCCATGGTCCCGCGAAGCGCCAGATTGTTGCTCTCGGTGGCCCCGCTGGTGAAAACCATTTCTTCGGCCTGGGCTCCGATGGCCGACGCGATCGAAACACGCGCCTGCTCGACCGCCTCTCTGGCCTCCCGTCCGAAAGCGTGGCTGGTGCTGCCGGCGTTCCCGTAGTGCTCGGTGCAAAACGGATGCATCGCCTCGACGACGCGGGGATCGACGCGGGTCGTGGCGTGGTTGTCCAGGTAGATCGCCGCCGCCATCCGCGAGTTCCCCCTACTCCTCAGCTCCAGCGACTGGAAACAAAGCCTCAAGGCAAATCCGCGACCAACTTTCCATCGCCTCGCGATCATCGTACAGGGCCTGCACGGTTCGAAAACCCGCCTCGTGGATTTCGCTTTCTCGGGGCCGCACCTGGGGTTGTTCGACGCGCAGGAGATGCACAATCCCCAGATGGACGCGTCCGACCTCGGTTTCGTCGTCGTTGATCATCCCGACGCAACGATCGTCAAACTCGGTTTCGATGATCACTTCCTCCTCCAGTTCGCGCCGCATTCCCTCGTGGTAAGGATTGGTTTGTCCTTCCGCGCCGAGATCTTCCTGCGAGATATGCCCCCCGATGCCGATGCTGATCTTGCGATGCAACCGGGACTCGCCCTGGCCCGATCCGCGGGTGTACTGAAACAGCCAGCGCAGGCCATCCGGATCGTCGTATTGAAAGATCACATAGGGGATCAATTGCTTGTAACTCGGATCCTGTTCCATTTCGCCGCGCGGCCGATAACTGACCAGAGCGGGATCGAGCAGGTGTTCCAGGTAGCGAGACACCTCGGTCGAGACCCCCTGAAAGTGTCCCAGTCGGTGAAATTCTGCGGCGGGCACGACCAAGACGTGTTCGGTTTCGACAAGCGACATGCAGCTTCCTTTCTCACAAAGGCGAATCCGAAAGCCGGTATTGTAGCCAGTTTCAGACGAGTGGTCTGGGGGCGCGGACCGCGGGCGGACGGGGACGATCTACAGAATGAGCATCGCATCCCCGTAGCTGTAGAACCGATACCGCTCGCGAATCGCCTCGTCATAAGCAGCCCGAATCAGCGAATCACCGCCAAAGGTGCGGACGAGGACCAGGAGCGTCGAGCGGGGCAGGTGAAAGTTGGTCATCAGGGCATCCGAGGCGTGGAACTGGAACGGGGGCCGAATGAACAGGTCAGTTTCACCACACCAGGGGACGAGGCTTCCGCTGCGAGCGGCGGATTCCAGCACGCGCATCGACGTCGTCCCGAGGGCCACGATCCGCTTGCCTTCGGCCCGAGTCTGCCGCAGGATCTCGCAGGTGGCCGCGGACAGCTCACCCCACTCGCGATGCATCGTGTGCTCGTCCAGACGAGACGCCGAAATGGGCCGGAACGTGCCGGCGCCGACGTGCAGTGTGAGCCGAGCCAGACGGATCCCCCGTTGCTCCAGCCGAGCCAGCAGGGACGTGGTCAGATGCAGGCCGGCGGTCGGGGCCGCGACCGACCCGGGACGATCGGCGTAGACCGTCTGGTACCACCGCCGATCGTCCTCCATCATTTCGCCCCCGCGAATGTACGGCGGCAGCGGCACCCGGCCGACGCGGTCCAACAACTCCCACGTGGGCTCGGCCGATTCGACCCGCGCCGCCCAGACTCCGCCCTCCAATTGAGCCAACATTCGCAACGTAACGCTCGCGGCCGCCTGACGATCCAGCAACGTGATGCGCTCGCCGGGAACGACCTTGCCCCGTGTCTTGGCCAACAGCAGCCAGTTGCCGGCCCCGTCGGACGAAAGAAACAGGCCCTGCCAACGACCTCGTGTCGACTGACGATAACCGATCAATCGAGCGGGAACGACGCGCGAGTCGTTCACAACCAGGCAGTCACCCGGCGCGAGGTGATCGCCCAGGTCCCGCACATGCGCATGCTCAAGCTCGCCGCTGCGACGATGCACAAGTAGCAGCCGCGCGTCACTTCGATTCGGGAGCGGTTGCTGCGCAATGAGTTCCTTCGGCAACTCGTAATCGTACTGTTGGAGCTCGTCCATACCGCCTGTTGCATCTCCCGTTACCGCGACTCACGTCGTATCGGCCGCGCCTGCTTCTTTATCGTGCGGCGACGCGGAATCGGCAAGTCACGCCCGCCGTCGCCGACCGGTCGAGTCCGTGGCGCAGACGACCAAAATGCAGCGTGGGCGGTGGCGACACGCGTGCGCCAAATTTTGCCCACGTCGCAAAAATTTTCCCACGCAGAAACTGCTGAATTTACTGCGACTTGCGTCGTTTCTGAGAGTCGGGATCGCGCTCGCGGCATCAAATCGTGTTGACGCAGGAGCAAATGTGGATATGCTTGGGCCTAAATGGGAGTCAGTGGGAACGAGTGGTAAAAAGATGCTGTTGACCGGGACCTTTCCCAGGACCATCGACGAAAAACAGCGACTGGCCATTCCCAAACGACTTCGCGAAGCCCTTGCCAAGTCCGCGCCGGGAACCGAACGCGGAAAGCCGCCCGGCGGAAAAAAGGAACACGGCTCCGAGGACCCGCGAGCAGACGGCGAGGAAGAATCGGGGGTGCTTTATGTCGCCCCAGGGACGGACGGTTCGCTGAGCGATTTACACGGAGGAATCTTTCCAACGACTTGCCGAGCAGCTCTCGGCCAGCCCCCCAACCGGCCAGGACGTCCGTGCCTTCAGCCGCTTGTTCTACTCTCAGGCGCAGCGGCTTGAGATCGATCGAGCAGGCCGAGTGCGGATCCCGCCTGATCTGGTGAAGCTGGCCGGCCTGGAAAAAGAAGTGGTCCTGGTTGGCGTGAGGGACCACCTCGAGCTTTGGGATCGAACTCGCTGGGAAGCCTACCTCGATCAACAACAGACTCAATACGACCAACTTGCAGAGCGTGCGTTCTTGCCACCCCGACCTTAATTGCGACACGAGCTTTGCCGACTCCGAACCCTCAAAGACGTCAGCCACCCGAACCGCTTGTTGAACGGAACCGCTTACTCCACAAACCAGTACTTTTTGATGAAAACGTCCGTCCGTTGGTTCGCCCTCGCGCGGTAACGGAGGCGAATGGGTCGCGGCCACTGACCTATCGCCAGCCTCGGTGCTCTTTCAAGTTACACCGAGGCAATGACCGCGAGCTGGGACACGGATTCGTCCCAACTGCGAACCCAAGTACCTCGTCATCCCGCAGCGACGAGGTACCGATTGATCACTATCTGGGTGCACGGATGTACCCAGGTAGCCTTTTCTTTTTTCGCATCCCTAGGGTACGAGGCGAGTCCGCAGCCATCGCCAGGCGAGAACGCTGGCGGCGGCGGCCAGCAACGCGGCGGCCCACGGCGTCACATGGATCGGCTCGGCCAGATAGTGCGACCAGGACGTGGCTTCCGTAGCTCCGTGGCCAGGATGGGCCGAGGCGACCGTATCGGCCAGCGCGACGATCGCCAAGGCGGCGGCAATTTGCAGCTTCATGGTATTTGCTCTCGAATCGAGGAACGGCCGTCGGCGAGCCCACGAAGTCGCATCGCAGCGCGCCTGCACAACTTGCGATTGTACGCGCCACGGCTCAGCCGCGAAAGACCGCGCAAAAATGATCGGGCTTGATCGTACACCCCGACCGACGAACTTTCCCTTGGACCGGCTACGTTCAGCACCGAGATACCGGTCACGGCGAGCCAGCGCTGGACCCGCCGCGGGTCGGGCGAGTCCATCAAGTCGATTTGCAGGGCGGGGCGGCGATGCTTGCGTGTCATCCGGTAGGTCAAGGCGGTCCCGCCGTACATCCGATCGCAGTAGAGCAGGAGCGTCCCATCGGAATCCAGCACGTTTCGCTCGGTCCGAACCCAGTACTTCGCCGACTCGGTTTCGGTGAGTCGAAATCGGGCCGGAATGCGTCCGGCCTCGCTCAGACGCCCGCGAGGGCACCAACCGCCGTGAGGAATGCCGAGGTCGATCGCGGTCTGGAGCGCTGCTTGATCGACGCCCGTCTGCCCTCCTGACACGATCCGCGTTAAGCCGATGTCCACTGCCTCGCCCATCGAGACATCGTAACACATCGCCGGCCGCCTTCGATCAGCGCCGGATGACTTCGCTATCGGATACCCGCGGCGTGGGCAGGTAAGGGCCTTGGTCGGGGGTCAGTCCGCCCTCCGCGTCTTCACCCGGAGCCAGCGCGGCCGAATTCAACCAGTTCTCGTTCGGTTCGACAATCGTCGGCAAGGTGTCACGGGCCACACGAATCGCCGGCGGACCGAACTCGTCGTCGGCCGGAACCGGCGGCGGCTCGCGTTCGATCACGCCGCGGATCAATACAAGACCGACGATGAACACCAGGGCCGACGAAAGCGTACGCAACGGTTGGCGGATTGACATGGCTGAGCCTCCTCCTTGAGGCCGGGACGAAATAGACGGTCGGCCAACTGCGACGCGAGTTAGGACTCGGTCCGACGGCAGGCGGCGGTCCGCGCGCTTACGACTGGCGGCCGACGTCTCGCGACTCGGCGACCCGCTGAGCCACCCGCAGTTTGGCGCTGCGACTCCGCGGATTCTCACTGACTTCCGCGTCGCTCGGGCGAACGGGCTTACGCGTCAACCGCTCCCAGCGTGTATCTCCCTGAAACGACTCCTTGACCGCACGATCCTCGAGCGAATGAAAACTAATCACCGCCAGTCGCCCGCCTGGCCTGAGCCGCGCGGGAAACTTGGCTAGGGCCCGACTCAACTTGTCCAGCTCCTGGTTCACCGCGATTCGGAGGGCCTGAAACGTCCGTGTCGCGGGGTGAATCTTGTCTCGCGTATGGGCCGGGACACAACGTCGTACGAGTTCCGCAAGTTCGAGCGAGGAGCGAACCGGGTGGTCCCGACGGGCCGCCACGATCGCCCGGGCGATGCGGCGGCTGAATCGTTCCTCGCCATATCGATAGATCAGATCGGCCAGGTGTTCCGCGCTGCATCGTTCGAGCAATCGCCACGCGGGTTCACCGGACTGCGGATTGAAGCGTAAGTCCAGCGGGCCGTCAATGTGAAAACTGAAACCCCGCTGGGAATCTGCGAGCTGGTCGCTGGAAAGCCCCAGATCCAGCAAGATCCCATCCACTTGATCGATCCCGATCTCGTCCAGAAACGTGGGCAGTTCTTCGTAGCCGCCCCAGGCCAGCTTGACGGGCCGGCCCGCCAACGACGCCTCCAGCCGCTCGATCGCGGCCGGATCGCGGTCAATGCCCAACACCCAGCCATCCGGTCCGACTCGCTCGGCCAGAGCTCGAAGATGTCCGCCGCCGCCCGCCGTTCCATCGACGACATGCTGGCCGGGCTGCGGGTCCAGCCACGCCAAGACCTCATTCAGCATTACCGGCAGATGAACGGTCAATTTCGTTGCCCTGCCGCAGCGGTCGGTCCGCTTTCCCTGGGCCGCAATCGCCTGCGACGCTAGCACAACCTCAAAAACGATAATCTGGATTTTGCGGGTCGAAGTCGGCGTCGTTCAGACCCACGTTGACCTTCAGATCCATGTAGGTGTATTCCTCGAGCAGTTGCGGGCGACCATCGGCGACCTCGGGCCAGCCGTAGGCCTCGTAGCGAATCGGGATCTTCAGCTCACTGTCGAGAAACACGCGTGCCAGATGAAAGTCGTGCTGGGGGCGCCGCTCGTCGTGGACGACTTCCAGCATCGTGCAAACGCGATCCTTGACCTTCGCCCCCTCGATCAGCCGCACCCGGCACTCGCCCAAGCTGCGGTCTCGCTCTCCTTTTTCGATCAGCCGGCGGGTGAGGGTCATGATCCCGATTTCGGTAATCGGGTAGCGATTGCCTCGCAACGCCAAGGCGCTGGTCGGCAGCAGGTGGACAGTCGGCAAGAATCGCCCCTTAATGCCGCCTTCATGAGCGATGATCTTCCCGTCATGACGGCCCTCAACGTAGATCACCTCCCGCCCTCGCATTGAGTCCGGCTTACGAAATCCGAGATAGACTCCAAACGGCACGACCTCGCCTTCGTCATTCCGCGGGTGCCGGACCTTGCAGGCAATGAACTCGTGCTCAAGCAACTCGCCGTGCACGCGTTCCCGTTTGACCAGCGTGCAGGTGTAATCCATGATGTTTTGCTCGATATTGACGAGCGACTCGCGGGCCAGCGCCAGACCGGGATCCAGAGGATGGTGGTCGGTTCGCTCGGTTTTCGGACCTGGCAAACCAATCTCGCCCGTGATCGCGTCACGAGTCGCGGTGGCGGCCAGCTGCTGAGCGGTCACGGCCGAATTGGTTGTCTTCGAAATCCGATAGATCGGTTCATGCAGCCGCGAACGGTCCGCATCGCCCGCGCGTTCGATCAGCGGTTGTTCGCCGAGGCCGAGCTGCTGCCCCGAAACGGGAACGCTCAACAGCCATCCCACGAATAATCCCGCGGCGGCCAGCCAGATCGCCTGCTCCGTCTGACTCGCGACATCCACAACCCGCTCTTTGACCATGCGTGTGACTCCTTTTTCCACGTCCGGCTGTACACCCGATCGCCGCGCTCCGTAGAGCGGCAAAGCAGCAGGCAGCAATTCGCGGTTCCGTTTCGATGAGCTACCGGCCCGCTCCGGAGCCTCCCGTGCGCCGAAGCCAGCGTTACCTTGTATCGCCATCGCGTCTTGCCGCGATTAAAATGCAGCGCTCAACTAGCCTTCAGCTGCATAACCGGCTAGTTTACCGAACCCGCAATCTTCCCTGTTCGTTGCCCTTAACTCTTGCCCATTCTACCCAAGAATCGCGGCTAGAGGGAGATCACCTGGTGCCAGAATCGCTCTTACAACTGGACTGTATCGTCTCCGCGCCGTTTGCAGAAAACACCTTCATCGCCCATCTTGCTGGATCGTCGCAGTGCCTGATCATCGACCCCGGTTTTGATCCCGAGGCGGTCATCGAAAAAATCACTGAGAAAAAATTGAGTCCCGTGGCGATTCTCAACACGCACGGGCACAGCGACCACATCGCCGGCAATGCCGCGATGAAAGCGCGCTGGCCCGACTGCCCCCTGATCATCGGGGCAGGTGACGCGCCTAAATTGACCGATGCCAACTTGAATCTCTCGGCCCCGTTCGGGATCGAACTGATCAGCCCCCCGGCGGACCAGACGGTTCGAGAGGGCGATCGACTGGAGCTGGGCGGGATTTCGCTGGAAGTCTTCGATACGCCGGGCCACAGCTGTGGTCATGTCGTGTTTCTGTATCGAGGCCAGGAGCCCTGGATCGTGTTTGGAGGAGACGTGTTATTCCGCGGCAGCGTCGGGCGGACCGACTTTCCGGATGGCGACATGCGGGCTTTGACGTTGTCGATTCGAAAGAAACTCTTCACGCTGCCCAACGAGACGATCGTCTTACCGGGCCACGGCGAGGCGACGACGGTCGGGTATGAGCGCCAGTCGAATCCGTTCGTGGGCGATGGCGGACTTGACCGTTAGCGGGCGGCGCCCCGGGTGGAGCGCAGGAGGCATCCTTGGGCCTGCTGGCTGAGCTTCGCCAGCTCCACCTCCACGATCGGCTTGAGCCGCGAGTTGGCCTGGGCGGCCTGGCGAAAAAACTCCATCGCCTCGGCGGTCCGCCCGGCCATGACGTAGTGGTAGCCCAACTGCATCAGAAACGCATCACGGGCCGCCGGCCAGGCTTCCATTCCCGCGCGGAGTTCACGTTCCGCCTGAGGGCTTTCGCCCAGGCGCCGCAGATTATTGACGCGGCGTTCAAATGCGATCCGCAGCACGCGCAGTTGATCGGCCGACAGCGGCGCGGCGGCCGTCAGCTGCTGAATCGCCCCACCGTAACCTTCTGCTGCCGCGGACCAATGACCCTGCACTTCCTCCGCCATGGCCAGCTGGACCGCGGCACGTGGGTTCACCTTGTCCAGGCCATCGAGCACGCGGTGAACGGCTTCGAAATCGGCCAGACTGTACAGCATCCTGGCGCGCTCCAGCCGCTGCTCGACCGATGCGTCGACCGACAACCCGACGGACGTCGCCTGCCGCAGCCGCTGGACTTGGGCGGCCAGCCCCGTTTCCAACTCCCGAGCCGGTTGGCCAGCGATCTGGCTGCTTCCCAGCGCCACGAGTTGCTCGGTGATCCCCAACGCCGTCAGATACTGCTGATTGATTGTGGCGTCCGCGACCAGCTGCGATTCCCGCTCAATCGTCTGCTGCACGTGCAACCAGGGCAGGAGTGCGAAGAGCAGGCAAATGAGGCCGTCGACCCAAAAGAAACCTCGAAAATCGAAATGGCGGACAACCCAAGCCATGCCGGCCAGGCACCAGGGCAGCTCCAGCAGACCGCACCACACGAGCCGCGCGACCACCGTTTCGTGCGGCGTGAGCTGACCGGCAGCGGCCGAAACGCTGGGCGCAAGCGCCGCGGAGACGGCGGCCACGATGAGTCCGCCGCCCACGCCGCCCGCGAGCCATGGTCCGCCCGCTCCCAACCAGCGGACGGTCTGCCAGGCCGACCAAAGGCATAACGGCAGGACACCAATCAAGTGGACGATCAGGACTTGATTGAGGGCAAACGGTGAGACCGCCGCGGGCCACCGTGCGAACTGCCCGGCGCTGGGGAGCGTAAGCGCCAACCAGGGCACCGCGAGAGACAAACAGATCGCTCCCACCAAGACCGCCCATCGGACTCGCCCCGTCGGTTCTGAGTTGGTGGTCGTTTGAATCATGAAGACGTGCGCATGGCCGGCCCAGCACCACCGGGATTGAGCTGGACGTTGAGAGCCTGGGCAGTTCCGGGTCGACGAAGCTTCCAGATCATGCCATCGTAGGCATAGTGCAGGAAGGCGGCCCACAAATTGATGCCCATGTAGAACTCCTTCAGGTTGCGGTCGGAGTATTGAGCGATGATCCCCAACGTGATCATGTAAACCGCGAGGATACGAAGCCAGTGCCGGGTCATTTTGCGAAACGGCCCCGCCTCACTGCCCGTCTCCTGTCGCCGCCAAGCGTAGAAGGTCACGATCGCCATGTACTCCACCGCGTGAAACGCCGCCGACGCGGCCGACATGGCAATCACCAGGTAGTGGTTACCCGAGCGAATGGCGAACAGCAGCACGACGTACATGCTGACCACGCTGATCAGGTACAACACCTTGCCGCGTCGCTCCCAAGGTCGATCGACCAGCTCGAGTCCCACCAGCAGGATGGGCAGGATCAGGATCACGTAGTCCAGCGTATACATCGTGCTCCGGGCCAGCGGAGACGTTTCGGTCAGACCGGTCAGCCAGCCGGCCGTGCGGAGCGCCGTGTAGGTGACGAAGATGCGGAACCCCCACCGCTCAAGGACGGGACGTCCGCCGCCGCCCATCCGACCGTAGATCCGAAGGATCCCGCCGTGCTGCGAGGCAAAATGCCAAGCGTTCCAGATGAAGTCAGCCAGGACCAGGCAGCTAAACGACTTCCAGCCGAGGTAGACGCCAACGACGGCGATCGCCGCGACAATCGCCATCCCCAGAAACAGTCCGCCGCGCCCCTCTCGCCGATCGGGATCCAGCGCTACGAGAAACAACGTGATCCAGCGATGCGGCGTTGTAATGAAGTAGATCTGCCAGAATTCGACCGGAGTCGACTGAATGATGCCGACGGAGCGGGATTGGGGCAAGAGCGCGAGCAGCCACCAGACGTTGATCACGAAGCACAGATCAAAAGCGGGCGAAATGATCCAGCGTCGTGGATCATTCGCCCGGGTCATCTCAGTCATTCACCACAACCTGTCGACTAAGGGACGGGCGCTTCGCTCAGGAGCCACTTGTCGCCTTCCTTGACCAGCTTCCAAGTGGCCGACCTCGTGTCACCCGTCGCGTAGTTCATAATTTTGACTTGGACGGTTGCCGAGCTGCCCGCCACATTGATGTCGCCGTCAATCTCAAAGCCATTGTCCGCGTATTTCTTGCGATCGGCCGAGGAGGGTGCCCCGTCCTTGGTGAACACCTCACGCAGACGTGCCAACTCGGTCGAATAATCCGAGACGCCGCCTACCAGTGCGGAGACTGCCTTTTGGTCGTCTGTCATGTCGGCGACCGTGCTTTTGGCAGCGCCACCGCCGCAGCCCAAAGGGAGCGCCAGCAGCGCCGCAAAGGCGCACAACCCCATCGTTTGCCGTCGGCCCATGGTCGTCATCCAAGCGTCCATCATCATCCATCTTTCCCCTAGAAATGAAAACTCCCGGACGCCGCCATAGCGGCGCCCGGGCACAATTGACAATCACGATTTCGATCACCACCCAGCCACTCTCGGGAAGGCGTGCCAAGTCGAAATACGGTAGCAGGCCAAGACTCAATGAGCCGCCCGCTATTCCTCGACGCGGTCCCCATAGGCGCGGGTGCCGAGTGCCAGCCAGACGATCATGTCGACGTCGTTGGCGTAGAAGCCAACCGACCCGTCCGCCCGCCCTGCCACAACGCCACCGTTGTGTTGGCTGCGTGCCGCGGCATACGTGTTGCCGGCCGACTGACCACGTGGCGGTTGCTCGGTGCAGACCAGAAGACTCCCTGCCGGGATATCGGTCGGATCGTCTTCGCAAGCATTGATCACGTCGGGCACCGTCGCATTAGGTCGAGTCCAGTGACTGTAGGTGCTGCCACCCATGCTCGGGCTGACCCAGGTCCCACGAATGTCTTCGGACTTTGTGGTGTCGCTTCCCGAGCGACCGTCCACCGTCAACACCTCACTGACCACCACGGTCTTCGAGGTACCATCCTTGATTCGTCGGATTTTCGTTCCCTTGCCGTGGCCGAACTTCCACATCCCCTTATTGGCCGCGGTGTTTTCACCCTGAGCCCGCGAGGGAACGACGGCCACCGTCACGACACCGCGAAGCAGTTTGCGAACCATCTGGACCTGAGTCTCCGGATGCGTCACCAACTGGGTCGCTTCGAGGATGTCATCCACCGCGCTGCTGTTGTCGATCGATTCGAGGTAGGTCCCCGACCCGAGGCAAGCGGCATAGTTCCCCTTGGCGAGATTTTCCAACGCCGTCGTACCCGTGTCGTGGGGCTTCACCGCTGCCGGGGCACTCGGGCAGATCATGAACTCGGGCGTTCCCAAGTAGTTGAAGGAACCCACATAACCGGGCGCTTCATGCTCGCAGTCGTCCTGAGCACTCCACTGGGTCTCCATGCACTGGACGACAAACCGCTGAAGCTGATCCTCTTCGATCTGCCCCATGATCTGCGAGGCCCAGTTGGGGCCAGCGCAATGGAAGCCCGTCTGGGTGCCAGTCGAGATCCAGTGGTTCGATTCCGTGCAATTCGGCACGGCAGCGGGAAACGCCCCGAACGTGCTCTCGTAATTGACCATTGCCAGTGCCAATTGCTTCACTTTGTTGATGCACTGGGCACGACGAGCTGCTTCGCGGGCCGCATTGATGGCCGGCAACAGCAGCAACACCAGAATTGCAATGATGGCGATCACCACTAGCAATTCCACGAGCGTGAAGGCTTTGCGGTTTGGCGCTCTCATGTATCCTCCCTCTCCCAATCAGTACAAGAATGAATAAAAAGATACAAAACGTCCGATGTCAGTGCCAGCAGCGTAACACAAACGATTTTCAATCGCAAGCGATTCAGTCGCTGTTTTGGGCCGATCGGAGCACCTCGCCAGGCGACGAGCCGGGCGAGGCCGGGCGCTGCCGGTCCCAAACCTCGTGCGGGCCGAACCCCTTTTGAAGTGCAGGCTGTGCGATCCCGGACGGGAACCCTCCCGATGGAGGAAGCGGTCCTCGCCCACGCTCACCCAGACATCCCCATTGCCTTCGTTCGGTACCTTACGAAACGCATGAAATGGCTCAACTCGTGAAACCGCGAAAGGCCGGAAGCCCTTCGATGCCCTCGAGTGTCGGCGTGAACGCATTCTAGCCAACGCCGCAGGAATTCGTCCAATCGGTTTTCCTTTTTTGTGCCTACCCGTCGGTCGCATCCGCGTGAGCGTCCGAGCGGGCGATCCGCCTGAGGGGGCGATCACGTCCGCGGGGGAGTGGCGGGATCGTCCCAGGCAATCTCCGGGAGCGGGCCGGTGGCGTCGACGGCGAGGGCGGGCAATTCCAGGCGGAAGCAACTGCCCTGACCGAGCTCGCTTTCGACCAGGATCCGGCCCCCATGCTCCTCCAGGATCTTTTGGCTGACCGGAAGGCCCAGCCCGGTCCCGCGCTGTCCTTTGCTGGAGACGAAGACATTGAAGATCCGTTTTCGCTGGTCTTCGGCAATCCCCGGACCATTGTCCCGCACGATCACCGTCAACTTATGGGACGCGGGATCGTAGGTGGTCTGGACGTCGACGCGGGGCGGCGGCGCCGGCTGGCCCCGGCCATCGGCCTCCGCGGCCTCGGATGCGTCCCAACCGGCCAGTTCGTCGACCGGCTTGGGGGCCGCGGCATCCAGGGCATTGGTTACGACGTTTAGCACGGCCCGATGGAGGGCTTCGGGATCGAACGTCGCGGTCGGGATCGCCGGATCCCTTTGATCCACCAACTTCACGCCCAGTTCGGCGGCCCGGACCTGCATCAGTTCCAGGACGTCGCCCACCACGCGATTCAAATCGCTCGGCATCAACTCGGGTTCGCGTTCCTTGCTGAAGGTCAACATGTCCATCACCAGGTTCGAGATGCGCTCCTGGTTTTTCTCCACGATGCTCCACCCTTTCCGAGTGACATCCCAGTCCTGCGTCTTGAGACCTTCTTGAATCAGGAAGCTGCCTCCCCGGATGCCCTGCAGAATATTCTTGATGTGGTGGGAGAGCCCGGCGATCGTTTGTCCCATGGCGGCAAGGCGTTCGGCCTGAACCATGGCGGAGTAATAGGACGTATCCTCGACGGCCAGGGCCGCCTGGTGGCCGATGGCGACCATCAGCTTCAGGTGTTCGTCGCTGAACCGCTTGGTCGGCCCGGCTTGCTGCAGCAGTTGACCGGGCGTCGTGAAGGTATCGATGTAGATCACGCCCACGATCCCGTAGCGTCCCTGCATCGGCACGCAGATGGCCTCATGCACACCCAGCTTCAGAATGCTCGCCGCCGGGTCCCAACGTTCGTCGTCGCGCGCATCGCTGGTCAGAACGCCTTCCTGGTGATCCCGCACGTAGTCCAGGATCGTGCGGCTGATCGCCATCCGCTCTTCAGCGCCGCGGCGCTGCCGGTCGCGGCGAACCTTGGGCACGAGTTCATCGCTCTCGCGATCAACCAGCATGATGCAGCCCCGATCCGCCTCAACCCACTCGAAGATCAGCTCCATAATGCGGTGCAGCAACTGGTCGATGTCCATCGTGTGACTGACCGCCAGTGCCGTGCGGTACATCACCTGCAGATTGCTGCGAGCGCGGGCCAGCCAGGGACTGAGCTGCCCATCTAAGGTAGCCAGCAGTTGACTTCCTTCTTCCTGACTGACGGCGCTGACGATATGCGAATCCGGCAGGCCATCCGCCTGTCCGACGATGTCCACTTCGCGATCCGAAACGACCGGCGGCTGATCTGACGAGTCCGTGAAGATCATGAGGGTGCGACCGATCTGGATCCGATCGCCGCTTCGCAGGGGCTGCGCATCAATGCGGACGCTGTTGACGAAAGAGCCGTTGGAGCTGCGCAGATCGCGCAGTTCGTAGCCCTCTTCGGTGCGATGCAGTTCCGCATGTCGCCGCGAGACTTCCGTGTCGTGCAACCGGACACGACTCGAGGGATCGCGTCCGAGGCCGAGCACGCGATCGTGCAGCTCGAATCGCTTTCCCTGATCCCGCCCTTGAATCACGAACAGCGAGGGCACTTCCTACCTCCGACATCGGGCCTGCCTCATTGGCCCCTTGGCGTCGGCTCGGCGTTGGGCCCGATCAATTCCTCGATTGTACGTATCAGCCGAGCGTAATGATAGGGCTTGGCAAGCGTGCGCCGCGTGTCGCCGCGCCACGTCTGAGGCACGGTTCCCAGGAAGACCATAGGGGTTTGAGCCGATTGGGCTGGCAGTTCGTAAGCGACGGCGGGATCGTCCCCTGGCGGGGGCAGCGTCTCCAGATCCATCACGATCAAATCGAGGTGACAGGTGTGCGCCGCGCCATGGCCCTCGGCGCTTCGCGCGATTCAAGGATTTCCGCGCCGCGCCGTTCAAGCAGCGTACGGAGCACGGCGCGGTTTTCGTCGGAGCGATCGATAATCAGCACCCGGCGCGAGGCGAAAGTCGACGGCAGGTCGTGTTCCATCGTGGGGTCATCCGCGTGAGGGGCAAAGCAGCGTGAGCGTCCGAAGCGAAACGCGCCGGGAAAACGTGAAACGCGCCGGGAAAACCGGCGGACTGTTTGTCGGCTTGTCGGCGCGAATCAACGCGAGACGGGGCGGTAAGTAATCGATTGCTTTGGCGAAGGCAACGGGAATTCGGCGGCCCCCAATCGGCAGGCTTGTCGTTGAAACCCGAGTAATCGATAAAGTTTGCCGCACGCGTCCCCCGATATCTTTCACTTAAGGGCGCCCCGTCGACCCGCGCCAGCATTGACCGCTGTGACATCAGTCGCCGCGTGAGCTGCGTCAACACAGGTGGGGCGAGCCCGCTTGGAATCGCATGCACAGATGGCCTCGTTTTTTTTGTTTTCTGGTCTTTACCGAATTTCGTTGGGACGGCACAATGTCGCCCCGGACAGCTTGGCAGAAATCACCTCGCTCAAGGTGAACCAATCGCCAGCCCACCTCGTAAGGACCCAGGTAACGATTCGAACACGAGGTCATGGACGACCGAACCCAGCAAGGAGTGCTGAACGTGAAAGCTGCAGCTCATTCGTCTCTCTTTCTTCTGCTCGTTGGATCCGCTGTCACGCTCGCGCCACGCGTCGCGGATGCTCAAGTCGGATCAAACTCCCGCGTTCCGCAGCGAACGGCCCAACGTTCGACCGCGCCTCCCACAACTCGCCAGGCCATTTCCCCGGCCGCGCCCGCGGGAGGAGCCGTCGCGGTCGTGGACATCAGCTACATCTTTAAGAACCATGCGGGCTTCAAGGCCACGATGGAGGACATGAAGAAGGAGGTCCAGGCCTATGAGGAGGAACTGCGAGCACGCCATCAAGCGCTCCAGAAGGAGAAGGACCAGCTGAGTCAGTTCCGCCCGGGCAGCCCGGACTATGAGCGACTGGAGCGGGCGTTGGCGGAAAAGGTCGGCAAGTTGCAGATCGACACGCAGATGAAGAAGAAGGAATTTCTGCAGCGCGAATCCAAAGTGTATTTTCAGGTCTATCAGGAGGTTTCCGCGGCGGTTCGCGATTTCGCCGAGCAAAAGCGAATCGACCTTGTCTTGCGTTACAACGGCGACCAGATTGATCCGGATGATCGCGCTTCCGTGCTGCAAGGCGTGAATCGGGCGCTCGTTTATCACCGCAATCTGGACATCACGCGCGAGATTCTGGATCGCCTGAACCGTGCTCCGCGGGCCGCTCGCAATCCCGCGCGTCCGACGCGGTAAGCGCGGATCGCGCGTCATCCCGCAGCCGATTCCCTCGACCCACCGCGGCGAGTGCGCTCCCACATGCCCGCGCCGCCGCTCTCCCTTTCCTGGGAAGTACAGCCTTGAACGGACCACATCGCCAACAGCGGACACTCGCCTGTCCCACCCGCGTGGACGGATTCGGATTCTGGAGCGGGCAAGACGTCCAGGTCGAATTCCGCCCCGCCCCCGAGAACTCGGGAATTGTCTTTGTTCGGCATGACCGGCATCCCGCGGTGCGGATCCCAGCTGCCGTGCAGCATCGCGTCGAGTCGCCGCGCCGCACGACCCTGCGAAACGGCAGCGTTGAGGTCGCGATGGTAGAACACGTGTTAGCCGCCCTGGCGGGCCTGCAGATCGACAATTGCGAGGTCTGGGTCGACGCTCCGGAAATGCCCGGCGTGGATGGATCCAGTCTCCCGTTCGTGACGGCGCTGCGTGACGCGGGAACCGTCAGCCAAGCGGCGATGCGTCCTTACCTGATTGTGAGCGAAGTGCTGCGCGTGGGTGACGACGACGCGTGGATCGAGGCCCGCCCGGTCCGCGACCGCGCGATGTCGATCCAGTACCGACTGGACTATGGGCCCGATCATCCGATCGGCCGCGAAACGCTGCGGCTGGCGGTCACCCCCGAACGTTTCCTACGAGAAGTTGCCCCCGCTCGGACTTTCATCCAGCGGGACGAAGCCGAGTGGCTCCGCGCACAAGGTCTGGCCCAGCGTGTTTCCCCGCAAGACGTCCTGATCTTTGACGACCGGGGCCTCATGGACAACGAACTGCGATTGGAAAACGAGTGCGTGGCCCACAAGGTCTTGGATATGATCGGCGACTTGTCGCTGTCCGGTTGCGACCTGATCGGACAATTCGTCGCACATCGCAGTGGCCATCGGCTCAACGCCCTGATGGTCGAGGCGTTGCGAACCGAGTTCCGAATCACTCACGAATGGAAAGTCTCGGCCTGACATCCCTTTCTTGATTTTCAACTCGTTCAACGGAGTCTTCCATGTCGACACAGATCTCGCGCTTGGCCGTGGTCGACCCCCGCGCCGAATTGGCGGAGGATGTGAGGGTCGGTCCCTTTTGCTTGGTCGGCCCGGACGTCAAGATCGATCGCGGGACCCAGTTGGACAGCCACGTCACGGTGACGGGCCACGTCGAAATCGGCGCCGGGAATCGAATTCATGCCAACGCGGTGATTGGCGGTGAGCCTCAGGATCTTAGTTTCCGCGGGGGCCCGACGCGGGTCGTCATCGGGGACCACAACATCATTCGCGAAGGCGTCACGATCAACCGAGCCACCGAAAAGGAAGACGGCATTACGTCGGTCGGCAGCCATTGCTACCTGATGGCCTGCAGCCACGTCGCACACGACTGTCGTTTGGGCGATCACGTGATCCTGGCCAACGGCGCGTTGTTGGGCGGGCACGTCCACGTGCAGGACTTCGCCTCCCTGTCGGGTGCCGTGGCGGTCCATCACTACACGACCATCGGCAGCTACGCTTTTATCGGCGGCTTGAGCCGCGTGATTCATGACGTGCCTCCGTTTATGTTGCTGGAGGGAACGCCTAGCCGACCCCGTTGCATTAACGCGGTGGCGCTCAAGCGACGGGGTTTTTCGGCCGACGTGATTGATGCCCTGGCCGACGCACACCGCCTGCTCTACCGCGCCAAAGTGGGCTTGGATCATGCCCGCGAGATCCTTCGCAGCGAAGACAAGCTGCTGCCGCAAGTGAATCAGTTATTGAGCTTCATCCAACAACAACACGAAGGCCGATTCGGCCGCGGCCGAGATCAAAGGAGAGCAGCGTGAGCCCCTTGCGTAGCGCCGTGATCGGATGTGGGCACCTCGGCAGAATCCACGCCCAGTTGCTCGCGGGATTGGACCACGTCGAGTTGGTGGCGGTCGTGGATCCCAACCCAGAGGCCCGGGCGAGCGTCGCGGCCAAGCTGGGAGTTCCCGCCCTGGAGGACTATCGCGCACTGCGCGGGCAGATCGATGCCGCGGTCCTGGCCACCCCGACTTGCTTCCATGCGGCGATGGCCGCCGAGTTGCTCGATGCCGGTGTCCACCT
This sequence comes from uncultured Planctomycetales bacterium, assembly GCA_963826795.1. Lineage (GTDB taxonomy): Bacteria > Planctomycetota > Planctomycetia > Pirellulales > Pirellulaceae > CAWGYT01. The sequence goes on from CAWGYT010000009.1 coordinate 100,588, forward strand.
GCTGGTCGAAAAACCGCTCGCGGCCGAGCACGCCGCGGCCAAAACGCTGGCCCACCGAGCGGCCGCCCAAGGCCTGGTGCTCGCCGTCGGTCACGTCGAACGGTTCAACCCCGCCTTTGTCGCCGTCCAACAGCGCGTCGATCAACCGCTGTATCTGGAGGCGACCCGCACCGGCGGCTTCACCTTCCGCTCGCTGGATGTCGGTGTGGTCATGGACCTGATGATTCACGACCTGGAATTGATCCTGGCAATGGTGCCGGGCCGAGTCGCCGAAATCTCCGCCTGCGGTGCCCCGGTCGTGACGGCCCACGAAGATTTCGCCGAGGCACGGCTCGTTTTTTCTAACGGCTGCGTGGCAGTCCTCAAGGCCTCGCGGACCAGCCCCGTCGCGCAACGCGTGATGACCGTCTACGATCGCGAGGCGCACTATTTCATCGATTTCGGTCAGCGTCACGCACGCGTTCTGCAACGCAATTCCGGCTTGCAGGCCGGAACGCTGCACGTCGAACAACTACCGGCCGACGAAATCGAGTCGCTGAAGGACCAGGTGTTCGAAACGTTGCTGCCGACGACGGAATTGGCCATCCCCGATGCCAACCCTTTGCGAGATGAGCTGCAGGACTTCGTGGATAGCATCCGGCAAGGCCGTGCGCCCCGCGTCGACGGCGTTCAAGGAGCCCGAGCCGTTGACTTGGCGGAGCGAATTCTGCGACAGATTCAGGTGGGGCGACTGCGTCGAGCCGGCCAGCCGCTGCGACGGGCCGCCTAAGCCGCTGATTTGACCCGTCGACAAGTCGTTACTAGAATTGCACTTGCGATGCTTGGCAATTCTCGACCCGACTTGCATTGATGCCCTCATGACTGACGACGCGGCGTCTCGCCGTCCCCGGCCGCTGCCGGCTCAACCGCCGCCGGACTCCGACCTGACCACCGCGTGTCCGCGCCCTACGGAACCCGACGCGCTAATTCCGACCGAGCCCGCTCCGACCGAGCCCGCTCCGACCGAGCCCGCTCCGGCGGCGCCGCTGACGGTCCGATCCGAGTCGCGGTCGCCATCGGCCGGGGAGGCTTCGGACCGCTTGCTGGACAACGCGCCCACGGTGATCTCTCAGCGTCCTCCCCTGCACACGGGCTTGCTCCATTCGCCCCTGCCGGCGCGCGAATTGGGACAAACGCTCGTGGGGCGCCGCTTGGCACATTTCCATCTCACCGAATTCGTGGGCGGCGGTGGCATGGGGGCCGTGTTTCGCGCCTCCGACACGATGCTTAATCGAACCGTCGCGGTCAAGGTGCTCTCGCGCGACCAGGGGCAGGACGAGGAAACCGTCAAACGATTTCAGAACGAGGCGCAAAGTGCGGCTCGTTTGGACCATGAGAACATCGCGCGGGTCTACTTCGTGGGCGAGGAGGACGGTTGGTACTTCATTGTCTTCGAGTTCATCGAAGGTCGGAATCTGCGTGAATTGGTCAACGAGCAGGGGCCCATGGCCGTCGAGCAGGCGCTGCAGGTGACGCTGCAGGTCGCCGATGCACTCGATCACTCCGCCAAACGCGAGGTGGTGCATCGGGACATCAAACCCTCCAACGTCCTGCTCACGCCCCAAGGCAGAGCGAAGCTCGTGGACATGGGATTGGCACGACTCAAACCGATGCGAGCCGGCGAGGACGATCTGACGGCCAGCGGGGTGACCCTCGGGACGTTCGACTACATCTCACCCGAGCAGGCGCGTGATCCGCGGACCGCCGACGTCCGCAGCGACATTTACTCGCTCGGTTGCACGCTGTACTTCATGCTCACCGGCCAGCCCCCGTTTCCGGGCGGGACCGTCCTCCAGAAGCTGCTCAGCCACAGCGGCGAGGCCGCCCCCGACCCGCGTCAACATCGCGACGATTTGCCTCCGGAATTGATCCCGGTCATGAACAAGATGCTGGCAAAGAAACCGAGCGAACGGTACCAGCAGCCGATCGACCTGATCGCGGACCTGCTGCTATTGGCCGAACGACTGGGCATCGCGACGGCGGTTCGAACCAATACGATCTGGGTGACTCCCGCGACGAAATGGTGGCATCGGCTGCAGATGCATCTCCCCTGGTTCGTGCCCGTGGCAACGCTCCTGTTGCTGGCCCTGTTCTTCGACCCGGCCTGGCTGGACGGGAGCGTTGACCAGTCGATCACACCCCGCCCGCTCCAGGCGGTGCGCCCGCCTGTCGAGGAGACCGATCCACCGACATGGCCGCTCACGGTCGCGTCGGAAGCCGATTCCGCCGTGACTCCGTCCCCAGGCGCCGCGGCTGCGGCTGCGGAAGAGGACCGGACCGACGCCGATCCCGAATCCTTGGCCACCGTCTCAGGCGAGCCGGCACGGGAGGGCGACCAGACGCCGCGGATCAATCCGGACAGCAGCCCGGGCGGCTCGCCACAACTCGCCGAAGAGCGGACAACGGCCAACGGAGCGGACGCGGCGAGCGTTGTCGCCGAAACTCGTGACCCTCGAAACGCGCGCCCCAACCCGGTCATGGCCGCACGGCGTGTGATCGTCGACGACTCGCCCAGCCTGCTGCCCAGCGACGGCGAGCTGGTGGTTGGCAATTTGACGGAGGCCTGCCGCGTCGCGCTGCAGAATCTCGGAATCGACACGATCGAAGTCCGTCAGAACGGCCGCATCGAACTCGGCCCGTTGCTGCTCCGCTTGGAAGGCCGCTCGCTTCGACTCGTGGCGGGAACCGGATACGCGCCGATCCTGAGCTTCCGCACCGGGCTGAGCGTCACCGATTACGACCGCGAAGGCATGATTCGCGTGCAGGGAGGACGTCTGACCATCCAAGGGCTCCACCTCGAAATGACCGTGCCCGACGATACGCTCGATGGAGAATGGTCCCTGTTCGAGCTGGAGGACAACGAAGCGACATCCATCCGACAAAGCACAATCACGATCCACAATTCGTACGGCGGTCGTTACAGCAACCTGGACAACGTCGCCGTGTTTCATCTCGTGCCGCCCGATCGTAACCAGATGCTCGATCCGGACATGGGGCAACCTCGGGCCACTACCAAAATCGAACTTGCCGATTGCGTCGTACGATGCGAAGCCACGCTCTTGCGATCGAAGGAGACCGCCCCGCTTAACCTGACCTGGACCAACGGCCTGCTCGTGACCAGCGAGACGCTCGCCCGGCTCGGCGGCCGCGGCGACATCCCACGTGCCGGCGAACAAGTCAGTTTGAACCTGCAACAGGTCACGGCCGTCGTCGATCAGGGACTCGCGGAATTGACGAGCAGCGCCGCACGACCGAACCTGTTGCCGGTCCACATCGTCAGCCAGGACTGCATCTGGGTCACGCAGCGCTGGTCCCCCTTGATTACCCAAACCGGACCACACAGTTTGGCGGATTGGATGAATCAATTGCACTACCAGGGAAATCATAACGCCTACGAAGGCATGGATTCGCTCTGGAAAATCAACTCGCAAGACGGTTCGCCGCCCGAGAGTTTTGATTTCGAGCGATGGCAAGCGCACTGGAACGAGACGGGCCCGATTTGGCAGCAGGTGCGTTGGCGTTACGCGGTAGATAAGAATCGGCCCATTCACGAACACCGAATCGCCGACTACGCGCTGGGGCAGATTGAAGCCAATGGCACGAAAACCGCCGACACGCCCGCGACGCTCGGCTTCATCCAAACAAGTCTGCCGCGTTTACCCGAGCCCGAACGCTTGCGCCGCGCAAGACGCGGCCCTACTTTCAGTCCTCGTCCCCGGTTCCCCGTCGATTCGCCGAACCGTTCAAGAACCGAAACGTATGAAATCGGGCAGCGGCCCCGCGGCCGGACCTTGCTTGACATTGGACGAGGGCCTCAGTCTACTATCGGTTAGTAGCGAGGAACCCCACCCAAGACCTGTCCGGGACGTGGTCGATCGATCGCGGTAGAGCTCCCAACAGCCTGCCCGCTACCGACGACAGCTGACGGACAGGGCATGCCAGAAGTGCAGCACGCGACCGACGTGATCGCCACTTAAGATGTGGATCGCGAGGATTGCCCGTGTGCGAACCCATCGACTCCCAGTCGACCCGCGTCGAACCATCCCGAGCTAGGCTTTGTCTCAAAGCCTCATCGTGAAACCGGGTTGATTTGCACCCACAAAGGAGAAATGAATGAAGAAACTCGCGACGCTCTGTGTCTTGTGTTTGACCGTCCTCGGTTGGATGTCCCCCGCCGCCCAGGCGCTGGCTCCGTTCAAGAAAGCGTTTCAGGAAAAGTATGTCGACAAGAGCGACAGTGAGGAACTGAAAGCTGCTTTTAAGAAGGTAAGCTGCAACACGTGCCACGTGAAGGGCAAGAAGAAGGAGGCAAGAAACGAATACGGCGAGGAACTTGCCAAGCTGATTGAGGGTGACGCCAACGCCCGCATCAATGAAGCGGGCAAAGAGAGTCCCGAGGCGAAGAAAGCGGAGACGGAAAAGGTCGTCACCGAACTTGAGAAAGCCTTTGACGAAGTCGCCAAAATGAAAAACGCCAGCGGGCAGGTGTACGGCGAATTGATCAAGTCGGGTCAATTACCCGTCGCGTCGGAATAGCAGCCGTCGTTCCTCCGGCGACTTTCCTCCGCCAACTTTCCCGCGGCGACGCCGAACCGATCAACATCGCCACGCCGACGACGAATCAGTTGACCGGAACCGCGTGTGGAATGCCCCGATCACACCGATCCGAACGAAATGCGGATCGGTGTTTTTTTTGTTGCGTCGGGCGGGTCAGGCTCACGAATCGTCGGCACAGTGGTCGCGGCTAAATCATGATGCGGCGTCTCGCGGCAAGACCGTCAGGTTCACCTCGGCCCGACGCTCGGCGCCCGGGGCGAGTACCCACAGTCCCGCGTCAACCCCCATGGCCTGCAAGCGAGCCGCGTCGGGAACACAGCTGTAGGGTTCGATGCAGACCGACTCGCGATGGCCGGGCGTATACACCACGCATTCGCGGAACACGTCTTGGAATGCGATTTCCAAAGCGCACTGGTTGGGCGGGTCCACGACGCGCGCTCGGCACCATCCGTCGGTGGCGACCAGCCCGGTAAAGACATTGTCGAAACGTAGCGGGCCCAAGGCGAATCCCTGCTGGTAACTCGCCGCATCCTCCAATTCGAATCGCCGGCCGGTGGCGTTCATTTCGTGAAGTTCCCACTGACCGCTGACGGGCAACTCAAGTCGGCATTCCGCTGCGCTGCCGCGCGTACCCAGCGGGGTCCGAAAATAGGGATGGGTTCCCAGGCCACAGGGGAGCGGCTGGTCGCCCGGATTGTGAGCGGTGAATTGCGACAGGAGTTGATGTCCTTCAAGGCGATAGGTGGCCACCAGGCGAAAATCCGCGGGCCAATGATCGAGGAGGGCCGGATCGTCGATCGAGGCCTGAAATTCGCCGGTCACGTGCCGCTCCGATTGACTCGTCACCCGCCAGGGCCGCTCGTGCACAAACCCGTGAATCGCGTTTCCGCGGCCATCGCCTTCCGACAGCGGATAGGCCCGCCCCTGCCAGCGGAATTCCGTCCCCTGGATCCGCCCCGGAAACGGAAACAAAATCGGAATTCCGCTGCCCGACGCGTGTTCGGTTCCCGCGGCGAACCCCGGCGCGGCCCAGATTGCGTCGATCGTTTGGCCACGTAGTCGTGTGGAGAAGTGATCACAATTGAACCCGCGTCCGATCAGAATTCGGGCGCGCGATTCCGTCGCGGGGTCCAATAGTGTCACGACGTGCGGTGTCATTGGGGGAATCCTATTCACGAGGCATCAAACAGCGCGAAGGCGAGGGGGCTAACCTAACAGCTCGATCCGGACGAGGTCCAGGGCCAGCTTGGCGGCCCGCTCAAGGACCACGTCGGGATGGCCGGCGTACGTCGGACGGGCGATGCGGGTGCCCGTTGTTCCCGCCAGGGCGAGGTAGATCCGTGGCTGCGTTGAATTTTCCTCGGGCCGAGGTCCGACGGCCAACCCATAGTCGGCGCCGCTGCGACGCTGGATTCGCTCGGCCATCCAACGAACCAAGTCGTCCGGCGCGGCGGGCGGGACGTCGTCGGAGCCCTCGCCCAGCAAGGCCGCCAAGGACGACAGCTCGCGAACGACCAGTCCGGCCTTGATCCGCCCCGAATGATCGGCTGCGGCGGTCCATTGAGAGACGAGACCGTCGGTACCTGCTTCGCAGATCGCGAGCGTTCGTCCCCGCTGCTGCAACAAGCGCACGACGGCATGCTCCAGTTCCTCGTCTTCCTCGCCAAACACCAAATTCCCTAACGACCGACGAATCAGCTCCCGCGTCGGCTTCAACTGGCTCTCGCACGACGCGAGATCGGCCCCGGAGGTCGTGATCCGAAGCGTGATCGTCGCCCGATGGACCGTGATTCCAACTCGCGGAGTTCGGTCCCGATTAATCAAATCCGGCAGCATTTCCTCCAATTGGCTCTCGCCGACACCAAAGCACTTGATGCGATGATGGTGGATCAGCCCGGCCCCGCCCCGCAGTGCCTCGATGGCGGGCCGGACGGTCTGCGACCACATATCCTTCATCTCGGCCGGAACTCCCGGCAAGGCAAACAGGCGGCTGGCATGCGATTGGCCCGGGATCACGAGATCAATCCCGGGCGCGGTGCCATGGGGATTCGGGATGACTTGGCTGCCAACTGGAAACAAGGCCTGCACCTGGTTCTGCGGAGGCATGACTCGGCCAAACCGTGCAAACTTGGCCTCGATCTCCGCGAGGATCTCCGTTCGCATCTCAAGCGGCACGCCGGCCGCGTCGGCCATCGCTTGGCGTGTCAGATCATCGGCGGTCGGCCCCAGCCCTCCGCTAATCACCACCAGTGGAACTCTTGCCGACGCCGACTTCAAGGCCTGGGTCAGCGCCCCCAATTCATCCCCCACCGTGGTGTGATATTGGACGCAGACGCCGATGTCGCCGAGCTGCTGGCTGAGCCACTGACTGTTCGTATCCAGACGCTGTCCCGACGTCAGCTCGTCGCCGATCGCCATCACCTCTGCCTGCATCGCTTGCGTTTCCTTCTGATCAGTCCGCTGCTTCACGTTGACACCGTCTGGAAGAACGGCCTATTATCGGCGGTGAACTGTTCCTGGGAACACCACGGTCGGTCGGTAGGCCGTCAAAAGCGGTCAGTTGGAAGGACTTGGCAATGACAGCGTTTGAGGGATTCGCGCATCTCGTCCGAGCGCAGGAGCCGATGGCGGCCCTCACCTGGTTTCGGATTGGCGGGCCCGCCGAGTATTTCGCCGAGCCAACGAGCGTCGAGGAGTTGACCGGACTGGTTCGCCAATGCCACGCGGAGGAGCTGCCGGTGCGCGTGATCGGGGGCGGATCTCGGGTCCTCGTTTCAGACGCCGGCGTTCGGGGCCTGGTGATTCAGCTGTCCGCGCCCGTGTTCTGTCAAATCGAGGTCATCGGCCATCAAATTCGTGCGGGAGGCGGTGTCAAGTTGGGACATCTCGTCTCGACTGCCGCCCGAGAGGGACTGGCGGGTCTGGAGAACCTGGTCGGCATCCCCGGCTCGGTCGCCGGAGCACTCCGGGGAAACGCTGACAGCAGCGGGTCCTCGATCGGCCAATGGGCGACGGAGGCCACCGTGATGACGCACCAGGGCGAAATCCGCACACGCCCCCGCGACGAGCTGCGGTTCTCCTACGGCGACAGCAATCTGGATGAGCTCGTTATTCTGGCCGGTACCTTCGCACTCGAACCAAGTGATCCGGCCGAGCTGACACGGCGGATGCAAAAGGCCTGGATCGTGCGTCGGACCACGCAGCCGCCCAGCGGTCAGGGGATCGGCCGCGTTTTCAAGGATCCGCACGGGCTGTCTGCCGCCGAATTGGTCGAGCAAGTTGGGCTGCGGGGCCATGCGATCGGCCGCGCCAAGGTCTGCGAAACCTCGGCGAACTTCATCGAAGTGGAATCGGGAGCCACGAGCGACGACGTGCTGCAACTGATCGACCTCATGAAATCCAAGGTTGCCGCGTCGCTCGGTGTCGAATTAGAGTGTGAACTTGAGATCTGGTAGCGGAAGCTTTCCCGATCGGCACAAGGAGGTGCGAGGATGGGTCCCACTCGACGCGCGAATGGAATCGTGAAGGCGATCGCGCCCGGCTGTTTCGGCCGCTCGACGGCAGCGCGTGGCTGGTCAGCGGGACGATCGCGTTCAGCTTGATCGTGGGAATGATGGCGTATCACCTGTGGAGAATTCACGGCGATCGCATCCTCGGACATCCTGAATATCGCCTCAAGACAGACCTCATGCGGGTCACTCCCCAGCCCGAATGGATTCGCTCGGACGTCAAACAAAGCGCCGTGACCCACGGGCGGCTGCATGAAGCCAATATGCTGGACCGAGAACTCGTGCTCCAGGTCAAACAGGCGTTCGGCGTCCAGCCGTGGGTGAAACGCGTGCTGCGTGTGAACAAGCAGTACCCGTCGACCGTCGAAATCGAACTGGAATATCGTCGCCCCGTCGCCCTGGTGGAGGTCCCGGCCGGCACGTTTCCGCCCTACAACTACGAAGGTCTGGTACCGGTCGACGACGAAGGTTACCTGCTGCCCGTGGAACTGACGGCCGAAGAATCCCACGGCTTCCCCAAGATCGCCGGCGTCGATTCTTCTCCGTCCGGGCCCCCGGGCAGTCCCTGGGGCGATCCGCGCGTCGTCGAGGCGGTCCAAATCGTCAGCCTCTTGCAGGAAGCCTGGGAAAAGTTGGAGTTGTACAAGATTGAAGTTCCACCGATGCCATCCAGCGCCGAACTGGAGGCGACGTCCGATTACGTCCTGATCACCCGGCAGCGGCGACGCTTTCAATGGGGCCCGGCTCCAGGCAAAGAAGCCCGGGGACAAGCGACCGCGCGCGAGAAAGCCGACGGGCTGAAGGCCTTCGCGGAACAGCGCGGCCCGCTGGATGTCTGGGACGAGCCCGATGCCCCGAACGTGTCGGAACTCCTTCAGAAAGAACGGCTGAAACGCTGACACGCGGGTGAAACGCTGACGAACGCTGAAACGCGAGGCAGGCGCGTCGGAAAAACCGAATCCGGGGCGTTCTCGCCCCTACTCGGGATCGCCGCTCCCCGCTTCGGCCGCCTGGCGAGCCAGCTGCTGGATCAGCAGCTCCTCGCGGACCACGGGAGTTCCGTCCGGCGCTTCGATCCCCAACCGGACACCGCCGTTGGTGACCCGCACCACGGTGATTCGAATGTCGTTCGCCACGACAATCCGCTCGCCGACCTTGCGACTTAAGACAAGCATAAACCATTCCTTCGCTGCACTTGAACGTCGCCTCGTCGACCTCTGGACCCACCTGCACGCCTCGCAGGATAGCAAGCCAGCATCCAAGCCGCAAGCATTGGCGCAGCCGAATGGTCGCAAAGGGTGTCAAATCCGCACACGCGTTCGGCCCCCCCGGAAGTGGAGAACGCGATGTCAGCGTCACCCCGCGCACCGCTAATCCAAACGCTTGATCGCGACATTTCGGAACTGCACCGGGTCCGAATGCCCAGCGAAGCCAAAATAGCCTTGGCGAAGGTCCTTGCCCGGGTGTGCCGAATTGGCCATGTACTCGTCCACCTGGCTCAGATCCGCGTCCAGGATCAGGTAGCCATTGAGTTCCACGCGAAGGGTGGAACCTTGGACCGTGACTTCTTGGAAATTCCATTGGCCCGCGGGACGCAGGTAACCGCGCGCGGCGGCGACCATGCCATAGGCCGAGCCGTGATACTGGCGCGGATCGAGCTGGGCATATTTGGGATGTTCCGAATCCAGTACCTGCAGCTCACACATCGCGACGTAGGCGGGATCGCCCTGGCCAGGGTAGCGAATGGCCAAGCCGTTATTGCCTCCGGGAGGAAGTTTGAATTCGACGCGCGCGACGAAATCACCATACTCCTCCGTCGTATAAATCGTGCCGCCTTCGCCCGGTTTGCAGACGATGCTCCCGTCCACGACCTCGTAATTCGCGGTGGGTCCCTGCCACCCCGTGAAGTCCTTCCCGTTGAACACGGGAGTGAATCCGTCCGAGTCCTGGCGGCGCAGTTCGGCGAGCGCTTCCTCCCAGGGGATCTCGCGCAGAAAAACGTTTCGCCAGCGAATCTCCCCTCCGTGCGTCTGCAGTTGAATCGGCCCGGATCGCAACAGCGGCTGGCTGCGATCCCAGAAGTTCTGCATCGGCGCGGCGTCAACGACCAGCTGACCGTTGAGCCAAACCCAGGTCCGCGCGCCGATCTGCTTGATCCGAAATCGATTCCACTCCCCAAACGGTTTATCGGCCAGTACGGTCGGGTCCTTGCCAGGGCTACCGGGAGCGTTGTTCCAGAGTCCGCCCGATCCTTTATCGGCACCCAGGCTCCACTTGCCGCCTTCCTCGGTGTAGTCCCAGATCTGTACCTGAGGAGTCGCCCGCAAATAGATCCCGCTGTCCGCCTTGGCGACCGTCTTGTAGTCGATCCAAAAATCGATGTTCTCAAAGTCTCGATCCGTGGTCAGGTAAACGCCGTTGCCATCGTTGACCAACTGACCGTCGTCCACGGTCCAGTGCTGCTCGACATCCTGCATGTCCTCGGCCCGTTTGGCAGCCCGCTGCTCCGCCGACATGGCGGCCAGCTGACGCGGATCGAAGTGGCCCATGCCGTGCCAGCCGCTGAGGTCCTTGCCATTAAAAAGGGCCTCGTACCCGGCAGGCGGCTGATTGTTCTCTTGGGCCGCGACGGACAACACGGGCCCCACGCCGGCGGCCATCGCAAAACAGGCGGCCAGGAGTCGGGCGGGAAGCAGACGGTGGATGGCCATAAAATCTCCGCTCAATCAGGGTGGATCATTGGGGTTCGAGAACGCAGTTTCAGCGCCCCTGAGCTTACAATGACGCCAGCGCAAATGCGAGAGCCGACGACGAATTGGGTGCCAGCGGTTGCGCCTAGCTGAACTGTCCGACCAGCACGTCGAGCCAGGGGTACGCATTCGACCAACTGGCCCAGGCCTCGGTCACGTAGGCCTGTCCGTTCCAGTGAGCGACCCACCAGGTCCCATTGACGCGTCCCAGGAGATCGTCCCGGCCGTCGCCATCGACATCGGCAACCAGGACGTCCTGCCACGTGACGCTGCCGGACCACTTCGTGACCTGTTTGTTCGCGAAGGCCTGCCCGGTCGACTCGGCGACCCACCAGGCCCCGTTGCTGGTTCGGCCCACGAGGTCGCTGCGTCCATCGCCGTTCAAGTCGGCGATTTGGATATCCTGCCAGGCGATTGCGCTGGACCACAGTCCCCAATTCGTGTTGACGAACGCCGAACCGGTCGAGCGGGCGACCCACCAGGCCCCGGTGCTGGCTCGACCCACGACGTCGTCGCGGCCGTCGCCGTCGAAGTCGGCGGCCAACACCTGAGTCCAGTTGATCGCACTGGACCAGCTGCCCCAGGTTTCGTTTACGAACTGGGTTCCATCCGAGCGGGCAACCCACCAGACACCGTTGGCGTCGCGGCCCACCAAGTCGTCGCGGCCGTCGCCATTGACGTCCGCCACCTGAATGTCCCGCCAAGTAATCTGATTGGACCAGTTGCCCCACAGTTGGTTTGAGAAGGCCGAGCCGGTCGAGCGAGCGACCCACCAGCTCCCGTTGGCTGCTCGACCCACAAGGTCGTCCCGTCCGTCCCCGTCAAAGTCTCCGGCCAACACACTAGTCCAATTGACCGCGCTGGACCAGGCTCCCCAGCGCTCGCTGACGAACTCGGTTGCTTGGGAGCGGGCGACCCACCAGCTCCCGTTATTGGCTCGTCCCACGATGTCTTGCAGTCCGTCACCGTCAAAGTCGGCGACCTGGACGTGTTGCCAGTTGATGGCGGTGGACCAGGTCCCCCACGCCTGATTGTAGACTTCGGTCCCATCCGACAGGAGCACGGACCAGATGCCATTGGCCCGTCCTGCGATTTCGACACCCGTGCCTTGAATCGGGCCCGTCATGACGTAGGCCAGCATCAGATTTCCAGCGATCGGATCGAACGGCAGCTCGTTGGCCGCAGGCTGAGGATCCGCCGCCATATCGCGCAGCAAGGGTCCGCCCCAAGTCGGAACGCCGGCGAAGGCGTATTCCTCGACCAAATCCAGATTCGCTCCGACGGGATCATCGTCGCTGCCCGGTCGAACGTCATTCACCCCGGTTCCGCCGCTGGCGGTATTCAGGCCGGTGCCCCCGTACAGGAGGTCATTACCCGGCCCGCCCAGCAGGCTGTCGTTGTTGATCTGACCGTACAGCACGTCGTTGCCATCGCCGCCGCTCAGCGCATCTTCGTTCAGCCGTGATCCGCCCCCAATCCGATCATAATGGTTCCGCATTTCGAATTTGCTGCGGTCCAAGTAGCTGACCTTGAACAAGAAGTCCGTTTGACTCAGAGGGTGCGCCGCGTCGCTCAGGTTGTAGACGACGGATATCGACTGGCTATCGCCGAGCAAGTAGTCGTCGTCCGGCCCGCCGTCGATCGTGTCGCTTCCGGCCAGAATCCGAACTTCTTGATTCGCCCCGCCTCGTTCCCCGTAATGGCTGTGCGTGTAGAGGGCATGAATCGGCAGGTCGTCTTGTTCATGGTGCCCGCGTTCCAGGAAACGCGCCACGTTTTCGGCGAGATCGCGCACGTCCTGCTGCAATTGCACTTCCTCGGTAAAGTTGGCCGGAGTCCGCGTTGCCGCCGGGATCGCCACGATGCTGAAGTCACCGATCATCAGGTCTTTCCCCGCGTTCCCTTGAAGCTCGTCATTGCCAATTGACAATTCGTATTCATAGTCCCAATTGATCGAGTTGAGTGCTGCCGGGCCAAAGCTGCGATTCAGCCGATCGTGGTGGTTCGCGATGTGCGAGACCAACTGCGCGGAACGGCTTGTCTCCAGATTCTGCAGTTCATTGATGGCGGTCGTCCACGTCGACGATCCGATGCTGGAACTCTGCTGAATCAGATCGAAATGGATACCGTTCACCAACGGAGTGATCAACGTCGCGTCGTCGCCAGCCACGGCATCGTTGCCCGCGCCAGCCACGACAATGTCGTTGCTGATTTGCAGGTCGTGCAAATTGGGATCGACGTGACCGGCGGCCCCCTGCCCTCCCGAGATCAAATCGGCAATGACGCGGTGATGCGCCTCGAACAACACATGCTCAAGATCGGTCGCGACGTACTGCAGATCCAACAGGAAGTTCAAAACGTCGCGTGCGGCCCCCACGAAGCGATCCTCCGGAACGGGCAGGCCAAGTGTGAACGAGCCGATGATCAGACTGTCGTCGGCCATCAATTGGTCGTTGCCCGCGCCTCCTTCCAGTCGGTCACTGCCGACTCGGATGGTGTGCGGCGTCGTCGTGCCGCCCTGCTGATGCTCCAACTGGTCGAAATCAATCGCCAACGATCCGGCCGTATGCATCGTTTGCTTGAACGTATCACGTACCGAGGTGACCGCGTCGTCAATGCTCTGTAGACCGGTCAGCAGCGGAGCGTAAATTTCGGCATTGTCACCGATCAGAAAGTCATCGCCACCGTCGCCGTAGATCGCGTCGTTCCCCGGCAACACATCGGCATGATTGGCCACGTCCGAAATCACGGTCGCATACGGCGTCAAGACGGCGCCGTCGCTTCGCAGCAGCGGCCCCGCGCCGGCCTCTTGCATCAGACCTCCAACCAGGTGCGAGACCACATTGCCAAACATCGCGGGCAGTCCGAAGGGATCGTTGAGCGAGATCTCCTCGGGCCGGAGTGTCGCCGGCGGCACAATGACCGACCCGCCTTCCGCCAGCTCGATGGGAACCGTGACACCCGCGTCGAGGCCAATCAGTCGCAGGCCATGGACCACGTGCGGCAATTCGGTCTTGAACGGAACCTGATTCGAGGCGGAATCACCGACGATCCAGTCGTTTCCATCACCACCGCGTAGCAGATCATCGCCGCGCTGGCCGAAAAGCAGGTCGTCCCCGTTTCCGCCCGAGAGCTCATCGTTGTTGGCGGGCGCAACATTGATTAGCAGCAATTCGGTGTCCCACGCGCCGTTGTCGGAATTCACGACTTTCTGACCCACCGCGTCGAAGGCCCCGGTCACGACGATCAGATCCGCTCGCAGCATCTTCTCGGCCAGCTCAGGGTCGAACGAGCGCAACGGCGTCTGATCCAGGTCAATCGATCCCGCAATCGTCGCGACGTCCTCCAAAAACACATCGCGGTGCCACCAACCGTTCTCGTTTCGGCGCGGCGTTCCATTGTCGTTCAGGTCGCGCACGACGCGTCCCACATCCGCCAGTAGGACGTCGTGACCATCGCCGCCAACGATTGTGTCGTCTCCTAGTTCGCCGAGCAATTCGTCGTCGCCACTGCCACCATCGATCGTGTCGTTACCACGCTGGCCGTGGACAATATCGTCTCCGCCTTGCCCGAGAATCGTATCGTGTCCCTCGACCCCATCAATGTCGTCATAGCGCTCGACGTGCCGGATCACATCCGCGAAGGGCGCCGGATAACGTTCCCACGCGTCGCTTTGGTTTTCGAGCAAACTTCGCGTGATCCGTCCGTTGTCGCCCAGGATCACATCCGCCTCCGATCCCCCGTCGATCTGGTCATCGCCGTCCTCGCCGAAGCGCACGTTGTGACCGCCCGTGATGTCATCCTCGCCCGCGTCTCCGAACAGGAGATCTCCGCCCTGCTGGCCCAGCAGAAAATCGTCCCCCGCGTCGCCATGAATCGTATCCGCACCCGCACCGTCCGAATCGCTCGTGAAGATCGATTCGAAGAACTGGTTTCGCGGGAGTCCCAGGTCCAACCGAGCATGATCGCCCAGCAAGATGTCGTGATCGGTTCCGCCCGAGATCTGATCATTACCCGTGCCGCCGATGGCCACATCATTGTCGTCGCCACCGAATAGCTGATCATCGCCACCCATCAGCGGGAACGTGGACGTGAGCAAGTCGAGGGTATCGGGGTCGACGTCATCCGCCACATAGTCGACGTCGGCGTGATCGCCAAACAGCAGGTCGTCGCCGGACTCGCCATACAGAGAATCCGCATCCGCGCCGCCTACGACGACGTCAGCGCCCGCTCCGGCGTAAACCACATCGGCGCCACCCTGGTTCGGATCGGTCGCTGAAAAGTCCACGAGTCGCTCTGAAGCGTCGAAGTGCGCGACACCATTGTCCCCCAGAATCCGATCGTCGTCCGCACCGCTCCAGATCGAGTCGCCCTGAGAACCGCCGATCACGACGTCCGCGCCGGCGTCCGTGAAGATGAAATCCGCTCCCGCATCGCCCAGGTCCGACGTGACGACCTCACGGAGCACGGAGCCCGTCGGCGAGGCGTCGAAGATCGCCGCTCCATTGTCACCCAGCACGACATCGACTCCCTGGTCCGTACCCAGCAGCGCGCCGCTGGACCGATCCAGGTTGATGTAATCCGACCCGACGCCGCCGAAAGCGAGATCATCTCCCTCCCCCAACAACAGATCGTCGTCGCCACCTTCGCTGGGGATCGTGGTGTTGACCGAGGTCAGGACTCGATTCGCATCGAAAATAGCCCGTCCATGGTCTCCCAAAATCACGTCTCGTTCTTGACCACCGGTCACGCGATCGTTGCCCGCACCACCCATCGCGACATTCTGCCCATCGCCCAGCGTGATCGTATCATCCGCACCAAAGTCCGGATCGAATGTCTCGACCGTTCGCAGGACACCGGCCGTGTCGAACGTCGCCGTGCCGTTATCACCGATCACGACATCGGCGAACGAGCCGTCTCCGCCGAAGACTTGATCCATGCCGTTTCCGGCCAGAACAACGTCCGCGTCACTGCCGGCATCGATCGTGTCGTCGTCGCTCATCACGATCTCAGGATCGGTCGTCCGCATCTCGCGCAGGATGTTGTCACTATAAGTCGCGATCCCATTGCCACCGACGATCAGATCACTCCCACTATCGCCAAACACGGCGTCATTCCCCGCGCCACCCAGCAGATGGTCACCACCCGTGCCGCCAATCAACGTGTCGTTGCCTCCAACGTCGGGCAATTGCGTTCGCACTTGCAAGGGATAGCCCGTCAGCGGGTCCAGCATGACGAGTCCGTGGTCGCCGACGAAGATATCGCGGTCCGCGCCACCGACTTGAGTTGAGTTGACCAAGGCCCCAAAAATGGTATCCGCGGCGCCGCCACCCAAAACGAGATTGCTGCCATCCCCCGCGGCAATCGAGTCGTCCCCAGCAACGTCGGCTTGTTCGGTTTCGACCCCACCTGGCGTCGACTCCCATGTATTGCTGGAGGAGACGAACATCAGGACGCCGTTGTCATACGTGGCTTGAGCATTGTCACCGACGATGACGTCACTTCCCATACCGGCCGTAATCGTATCGGCGCCACCCCCGCCGACGACCTGGTTGTTGCCCGTTCCCGCGGAAAGAATATCGTCGCCGGCGTTGGCCGCAACAAGGTCGCGGCTGATGGCTCGCGTGATGATCCCGGCGTTGTCATACTCGACTCGAGCCGCGTCACCCAGGATCAGATCGTTTCCGGCCCGGCCACGCACCGTATCGGCACCGAACCCGCCGATCAACGTGTCGTCACCCTCGTCGCCGTCCAATACGTCGCCAGCGCCCAGTTCGGGTGACACGGTTTCGGCCAGCGTCAAGACACCCGCCAGATACGTTAGCCGCGCGTTGTCACCCAATACCAGGTCGGCGTGAATGCCAGTCGTAATCGTGTCGGTTCCCAAGCCGCCGACAATCTGATTTAGCCCGTCGCCCGACAGAACCACATCGTCCGTAGCTGCCAGCGTCGTCTGGTCCGTGCTTTCCGCCACGCTGATCAGGCCGTTCAAGTCGTACGTGAACTCGCCGTTGTCACCCAGAATCAGGTCGCCGTCGCTTCCGGTCGTCAACGTATCTTGCCCTACGCCGCCAAGGATCTGATTCTGACCGTCGCCCGCCGAGACGATGTCGTCCGAGCTGGACAATTCGGCAAGATCCGTGGTCCGAAGCAACTCGAGCGTCGTATCGGCGCGATATCGAAGCTGGCCATTGTCGCCCACGATCAGGTCGACGCCACTACCCGAGGTGACGGTATCGCTGCCGACTCCTCCGAGCACACGGTTGAGTCCCTCGCCGACCGCAATCACGTCGTCGGCCACCGCAAGCAGGATCGGGAGGATCGTCTGAGCTTGCTGCAACACCCCGCTGGGATGATAAGTGAACTCGGCGTTATCACCCACAACGAGGTCGAGATCGTCCCCCGTTGAAATGTTGTCACTGCCGGCGCCCCCGATCACCTCGTTGATGCCCTCGCCCGCCAGAATCAGATCGTCGGCCTCCGCCAGGTCGCCGAGATCAATGCTGCGCGCCACTTCGATGACGCCATTGGCCTGGAAGTGAATCTCGCCGTTGTCACCCAGAATCAGATCGGCATCATCACCCGTTGTGATTTCATCGGATCCGTAACCGCCGAGGACACGATTCACTCCGGGTCCCGCGCTGATGATGTCTGCTGCCCCTAAGAGCAGGTCCGTGCTGGTGAGGTGCGTCAAGATATTGTCCGTGAACGTGGCAGCGCCATTGTCTCCGACCACATGATCAACACCGCTTCCCGTGGTGATCGTATCTCCCCCAACTCCGCCGAACACATAGTTCTCACCCGTTCCGGCCGTAATCACGTCATCGGCGCCCGTCGTCTCATCCAAGTCATCGGCCGCGACAGATTCGGGAATTCCGGAATTCAGATAGTGGATTTCGCCGTTGTCACCCAGCACGATGTCGCGCCCGGTGCGCGTCCGAAGTGAATCGTTTCCGAAACCGCCGATCACTTCGTTGTCGCCTTCTCCGGAGTCGATGATGTCGCGCGCCCCGAAGGCATCGTGAGCAGAAGCGATCGTCGTGAGCACTCCGTCGGTGAACAGCGCGAGTCCGTGATCTCCGACGACCACGTCGCGGTGCTGCCCGCCCGTGATGGTATCCGTCTCCGAGCCTCCGATTACCAGGTTGAAACCGTCGCCCGGATTGATCTGGTCGTTTCCACCCAGGCTCGGCTCGTAGCTCAGCAGCTCGACTGAGTCCCCGGTCACGGCGTCCCGTGAAATGCGGCCATGGTCGCCAAAGATCTCGTCGTTTCCGGGACCCGCGCTGATGATGTCGCCATCCCCGCCACCAAAGAGGAGATTGTGCCCGTCCCCGCCGTGAATCGTATCCGCTGCATCTCCCGCTCCGCTCTGGCTGTGCGCCACAATGACGACATCGCCTGCGCTCACGCGGTAGGGATCACTGGCGGTGAGATCCAGACTGTGAACGTCGTGGGTTCCGCTGGCAAGCTGAAACGTGACGTAGCCATGATCGCCGAACAGGATGTCATCACTTGACCCCAGCGGCAGGTCGGCTCCCTCACCGAACAGTTCGTCCGAATCGCCACCGCCAAATAGAACGTCCGAGTCCTCGCTGCCAAAAAGCACATCGCTTCCGCTACCGCCTTTCAGAAGATCGTGGCCTTGATTCCCGTGAGCCCTGACGCCCAGGCTGGCCCGTGATGCTTCGATCGAATCGTTGCCGACCTGGCCAAAAACTTCCAGTCGACGCAGCTCGACACTGGGCAGAGCCCAAGATTTCCAGGGTCTGATGCGTCGATCGAAATCAAGTCATCCCCGACGTTCGCGTACAACGTTGTAATCGTAATACCGCTCACCTCGACACTGTTAACCGTCACCGCGTCGTCACCGGTACCGGCCCAGATCACAATCCCCTGGTCAAAACTTCCGCCAGTGGCTTGATACTGTAGCGCGGCGGGTGCCAGGCCGGTGAGCGTCGAATCCGTGAGCACGGCGTTGACGTCGGCGTTCGGAGACTCGTAGTCGCTGACGAACAGGCCGTTGGCTCCCGCCTGAGCGTCGACGTTCAGTAAGCCCTGGATGCCGTCCAGCGTTCCATGAGCCACGGGCTGATTCGAAAGATCGCTGGCGGCGTCGGAGGTCACGTAGACGCGGTCGTCACCCGCACCTGTCGCCAAATTCGTGACCGTCGCCACGTGCGTCGACCTGACATTGAATTGATCGTTGCCAGAACCCAGCTTGATATTCAGCGTATCGACGTCGTAGTAATTGATCCCGTCAACTCGCGTGACGAGTTCCAGAGAACCAACCAGATTCGCGATATCGACGACTTCCAGAGCGGCATGTGCATGCTCGCCTCGGAACATGATGTGAAGCGTTCCGTCGAACTCGGCCACCGAAAAATTATCGGTGTGCGGCTTGTTAAGAAACGCGTTGTTCGGATTCAGCACCGGCTCGAGCAAGGCCGTCAAGGCCGCTGCGTCGCTATCGAAAGGCACGGTCAAGACCTGCTCCGCAACCCGCAGGTCGACGCTGCCCGACGTCGCATCGAGTCGCAGCGTTTGCACGGTATTGAGGCCGGGGGCCGTCGTCCCGTCACGAACCGTCTCGATTTCGACTCCGGCCGACGCGTCGTCGAAAGCAGTAAGCTGAGGTGTTTTCGAGTCGGTCCACGTCAATTGGGGAAGGTCGCTACCGGCGAGCAGGCCGTTGAATGTGATCTCATAGGTACGCGCACGGACGTCGCCTCGGCGAATCTCCACCGTCTCGTCAACCTGAACTTCGTTGTCGGCGGAACCGAACAGCGTATTCAAGGCATCGCGAACCTGCGAGACCGTCATCTCGAAGGACAGCGTCGTCTGACCGTAGCCGTCCGCCCCCAGGGTGTACGATCCAGACCGCGCCTGCACGCGGACCCGTTGTCGCTCACTCACGCGCGGCATTCCCAAACCGCGGAGCGTGCTGGAGGTCAATTCGCCGGTGTTGTCGGCAGAGTCACCCGTGTCGTCCACATTAACGATGTCGGCGCCTGGGCCACCGTCAATCGTCAGCAAACCGCCCATCTGATCAACGCGGGAATCGGCGATCGCGACCTGGCTGACGACCGTCACCCGGTCGTCCCCGCCGCCGGCCGACACATTCGTATGTCCGCCTACCGAGTTGACAAATAGCTCGTCTCCGCCCAGGCCCGCGGTCACGTTCGTGAGACCTGCATGAGTCGATTCGATCGTCAAAGTATCCGAACCGCGCCCGAGTTCAAGATTCACGACCTCCAACATCGAATAGCTGATGCCACCGCGAAGCGGCGTCTCGCCAATCACGGTATCCGGGCCCATCCCGAATCCGTAGAGCCGATTCTCGGTCAACACGCCCGTATCGTCGGAGACGCTGTTCCCGTTGAAGACGTTCAACACGTCGACCTGATCTTCTTCGACGACGTTGAAGTTGGGATTTACGGGCGAGAAGAAATAGTGGTCCGCGAGTGATTCGACCGAATTGAAGCGAGGCAGAGTCGCCACGTCCTCGAGACGGGTATTGAAAATGACCGTATTGGGATCGAGCTCGTCCCGTCCCCGCACGTCCAGCGTCAAACCGCGAGCATCTCCGTCGATCAAAATGAATTCATAGGGGGCGTCGTTCAGACGCGGATCAAAGCCCGCTTGCTCGCCCAGTTCGGGGTCGACGTGTGTCGCGTTCGCATCGCTTAAAGTGACGTACTGCACGCCGTCAATCGTGACGGAACCGAATCCGGTAAGAAAACCATCTGCCATGGGCCAATTGCTTTCGGCCGGCAGCATGAAGGGATTCTCCAGGAACCGTTCCTCCCCCACTTGAATTCCGCCGTTGACCGTCAGAGGCCCGCGAATCTCGTTGATGCGTTCTTCCATCGCCGGGAACACAATCGCGTCGCGTCCGTCGACCAGCGGATCGTCGATCGCCCGGACATGTACGGTTTGTGGCACGTCCCAAGTGGCGCCACTCGGATCGCCCGTGACGGGACCAAGGAACACCACCTGCGGCTTGACCACCGCGAAGCCCTCGCTGCGGGGCGCGATCGTGACCGTGGCGGACAGGTCTGCGGCATCAATCCGCGAAACCGTGATGACTCGACCCAAGACCGAAACATGGTAAATCGCGGGGTCGATCAGCGCCGCAAGGCCGCGCGCAATGCTGGCCAGGTCCTCGCGGAACGACACGTCATAGGCGTAGCTGTCGCCGCCGAGCGCGAGCGTCCAGGTTTCATTGACCGCAGGTGTTCCCGTCATCTCGATCAACGCCTGTTGCCAATTCCCGGGCGATGCACCCTGCGTCCCCGAGACCTCGAAACTCCCGTCGGTGTCCGGTGTAATCGCGAACTCAGCAAAGAAGTTCTCCGGATTCGATCCGTTCGTTGCCGTGATTTGAAGCGAGCTGGCCCCCGCAAGCGAAGCCCGATAAATCGTTCCATCGCCGGCCGTGGAGTTGTCGATCGCGACTTGCAGCGCACTGACGATCTGTTCCAGCGATTTGCCACTTGCCGAGACGCTGTAAGGGATCCCATCCAGAACAATCGTCCAGGTTTCGTTGTCCGCTGGAACACCGCCCATCTCCACCGTGGCACGCGAAGTCGCCACCATGACCTGAATGGCGGCGTTCTCGCCGAAGCCCGCGTTGGCGTCAAAGGCCAAAGTCGAGTTGTAGGTTCGCGTCACCTGAGGCAAGACATCAACGACGACGACTTCATCATCCCCGGGAGCTCGGGTCAACACGACCGTATAGGTATCCTCACTGACTGGATAGTCGGTGTACTCTTCGAGCGGGTCGAAGCTGACTTCGAGTTTGTCACCCAACAGAGGAGTGATCGGCAGCGGCTCGTATTCGCTCGAGACAGAATTCCAAACGCCGACGGAGAACGTCTTGGTCTCCGGATTGTACTTGCGAATTTCGGCCGACTGGCCGATTCCATTGCCGCTCGTGAGCGTCACGGTCTTGCCGACCAAATCAATCGCATCCTGGTTCGTGCCGTGTCGCTGCAGTGAAACATTCAACTGATAAGAGATTCCGGGCACGACGCCGGCTGCCTCGTCCGCAAATACACTGTTATCAACGTAATCCCGGAAGGACCCGACTCGGATCTGGTAATGCCCCGCATCCAGCAAGTTGGTATCCAGGAACGGCTCGGCCACGCTGGTGCTGCCGTGATCGACAACGGACGAACCGCCACTGGAGTCCAGCAGCGTCCATGTCGTTTCTCCGAGCGGCTGGTGCCAAAGCTCGAGGAACGCGTTTTGCGCAAATTCGTGGTACTCCGTCGTCGTCACGGTCGTGTAATACGTGTACGGATAGAGACGTTCAAGGTCCCACCAGTAGTAGCCCGTGTTGGCCACGATCTGCGAGACATTGTGCGGTCGGCTACCCTCGATCCCGCTGCTGTGGTCCACGTCGAAGACGGCTTTCACCGTTCCGTCGCCCCGAGCCACCTCGGGCGTGACGCGGTCGTAAGGACTCGCCTTAATCCGACTGATCGAGATGGTATTGCCGGTGGACGTCACATCGAACAGGTCGGCGCCGTCGTAGGTCGCTTCATCAATTTCGTTTGCGAGCTGGCCCGCGATGAAACTCAGATTCCTGTCGGTCTCGGCAATCTCGTCCGGATTCGGAACTCGATAGGAATAGCGTGTCCCGTTCAGCACGATGGACCAGGTCTCACCGAAGGGGAAGCTGTTGCCGGCCGTCATCTGGAGCGTGATGTCGAGGGCGTCCAAATTCAGATCGTACGGACGTTGGTCCGTCGGCAACATCGTGCCGCTGGATGTGCCCGCCACACGCCGCTGTTCGATGGAGTCCACGACCACCGCCGCGCCGCCGTTGCCGTACACCACCAAGGTCTCGCTGACCGTGTCGGCGTCCGTATCGAGCAGCGAGACGACATAATCGCTGCCAATTGCCGTCTGAAGTCCCTCGGCGATTTCCTGCAACGTATCGGTATCGGACGCGACGTACTCGTAAGGCGTCTGCCCGTCGAGCGTCAGCTGCCAGCGATCGCCCGTCGAAAACGTTCCATCGTCGTCCAGTAACGTAACGCGACTCGACTGCGCGGCCGGCAGCTCGCCGGAAATCTGACCGGCCGCAGCCAGCGGAGCCGGCACGACGCTGAGCACGGCGGCGAGATTCTGCCCGGCGGGCAACGTCAGCTGATCATTCGTCGCGGTCAGTCCCGCCAATTGGTCTGCCAGGCCCGCCGCAATGTCTGCCAGGTCAACATCCAAGTCGGCGTCGAAATCGCGTGCCACGAACGGAATCGCCTGAGCCGCACCATTCCAGGGTGTCAGCGTCAGCGTCCACGTCTCGTCCGCGTGGACCGTGCCCAGCAAGGATGTCGTGCCCGACGTCCAGTGGCTCGGGACGCTCGATCCGTGGACCGCCATCGCACCGGTGACAGTCGGAGCGTCGATCGAGTGCGAAATCGTAAACGGCGTGCCATCCTGGCGGGTAATCGTTAACGTCGTGCCCGTCTTGACCACGCTATAGACCGGAGCTCCCCCGGGCTGAAATTGCTGTTTGAAGTAAGTCGCCACCTCGTCCACGGTGTCGATCAGAGACAAGTCGTTCAATTGAGTCGTTCCAATGGTCGCGGTCTTTGTCGTTCCACCCAGCGTCAGCGTCCATTGCTCATCTTCCAGCGCCGGTCCGGTCAGGTCCAACTCGACGTTTGACCAGGTGTCGGCCGTCTCGGTTCGAGTCACCGTGCCGACGGAGGCCGCGTCGCGGGTCAGGGTTCCGCCGAAGTCGGCATTTCCCGATTTCGTGACGACAAGGTTGTCCGTCGAATCATCGTAAGCAACGGAAAACGCGACGGGGATGCCCGCCAGTCCCTCCAGACCCTGCCCGACCTCGTCGATATCGATCGCCGTGGTGTAATCGACCGGCGTTCCATTCAGATTCAGGCTCCAGGTCTCCCCCAGCGCATCGACGCTGGAACCGGTTAAATCGATCACCGTGACGCTTTCCTTGGCCGTAATCGCTGATCCGGCTCGCGTCAGGCTCGCGGTTAGCGCCGCCTGGTTGGTGCGATGAATCGTCATCAACTTGGTGCCGGTGTCGTAGTCCACGACGTACGAGTTGGAAATGCTCGGCGCGACACCGCCGGATCCGGCGGACGTGTCGAATTTACTGCCGACCTGATTCACCGTATTGCTCGCGGTGGCATTGTAGGTGTGCGCGACACCGTCGATCGTCAAGACCCACGTCTCCGCCTGCGTGCCGTCCGCTTCTGCCGAAAGATCAATTTCGACGCTGCGTGTTGTCGCGACCGTTCCCGAGCCTCCAACGGACAAGGTCACGTTGTGCGAGGACGCATGTCGCAGCGTGAGTTGGTCGTTGGCAGCGCTGTAGGCAGCCGAGAATCCGCCGACGCCGTGCCCGTCGGCCGCCAGCGCGGCACCGACGTCGTCGATTGTTTCCTGAGCGACGTACGTGTAATTCTGACCGTCGAGTGTCAGCTGCCAGGATTCACTGGCGGCATCCACCGTCGTGCTGCTGAGATCGACTTCCAATCGCGTCACCGCCCGCTGGCTATTCGGCAGATCCTGTTGCATCGATCCTTGCACGGCCGCTTGCTGCACCGGATCGAGACTGATCAAGATTCCACCGGGGTCGCTCACCGTCAGACGATTAGTCGCCGAATCGTAGCTGGGACTGTACTCACCGGGCGCGAGCAGTTCGATCCGAGCGACAAGTTGTGCCCCGACATCGTCCACGTCCACTCCATTAGCACCCTGATCGGCGGCGGTGACCGAGAATGTCTGAGGCACTTCGGTCGTGCCATCCAGACGCGTCAAGTTCACCGTCCAGACCTCTCCCTCGTGTGCCGAGCCGCTGAGCGCGACAACGGCCGTCGCATAGTGACTGGCAACACCCGTTGTCGAGATACTGCCGTTGGTCGCTGCCTTAGACAGTTCCAGCTCGATCGAAAACGTGTTGCTGGTATTCTCAATCGTCAGTTGGCTGCCGCTGGGTGTCAGCGTATACCCAGCAGGTGCGTTCGCTGCCAAGCCGGTTGCCACTTGTTCCGGCGTCGCACCGGCAATCGGCGTGTACGTCCGAGTTCGCAGGACCCCCTGGTCGTTCGTCATCCGCAGCGTCCAGGACTGGTTCTGAGCCGTGGTTCCGCTGAAGTCGATCACCGCTTGCTTCCAAAGGTTGCCGGGCTCCCAGGTGCGAGTCGTCGCTGTATCGACGGGCGGCTGTTCGGGGGTGCCACTGAGGGTGGCCAACACGCTGGAAGTCGCCGCCACGCCGGCCGTGCCCGTATTCACACTGGCGACTTCGACCTCCAAGGTGTAGCTGGATAGGCGACTGAGCGTCAGCGTATCGGTCGCCGGATCGTAGACGGCGTTGTACTCTGCCGGAATCGCCGCGGCGAGATTCGCCCCCACGGTGTCCAGATCGTTGCCAGCGGATGCGGGAGCTGGATACCGAACGCCGTTCAGCACCGCCGACACCACGTCGCCAATTCGAGGTGATCCCGCGAGCTTGATCTGGCTGCTGTAAAACGCGATCGGAGTGACACCATTGAGCGCTTGCTGGAGAGTCGTTGCGCTTCCCGCCGTTTTGGCGTCCTGACGGATATCGTCGACCCGAAAACCGATGCTGTCGGAGATCTGCAGCTGAGTTCCGGTACGGACGACTTCAAAACTACTCGGAAGCGCCGCGGAAAGACCTGCGGCAACGCCGTCCAACGAGTTCAGGTCGCCGGCAAATCCTGCTACCGCCGTTCCCGCCTCATACGAGTAAGTTTGACCGTTGAGAGTCAGACTCCAAATGTCCCCGCTTCGATAGCTTCCCGATAGCTGAATGGTTGCCGAGCTGTAGTAGGTATTTACCGTATCACGAATCCCCGACAAGCTTCCCGCATTCGGGTTGAGCATGCTGTCGGTCACTTCAAATTCATAGATATCCCAGCTGCCATCTCCGGCACCGAGAATCTTCGCATACGGAGTGCCCGAGGTGATCAGCCCGTTCGGGTAGTCCTGGTTTCCGATTTCCGCGTCGTAGAACAAGAACCAATTGGCGTTGTCCTCGATGCTTTGAGAGGCGTTGTTCAGCAGCTCGTTTTCGAGCACCGGATCGGGCGAGAACTGGAATTTGTCGACCTCGTGGCTTTCGATCGAAACGTGAAGGTCATAATCAACACCCTCAGGAATTCCTTCGATGCGACCCGTTTGCAGGTAGGTGTAGTACTTGAGCCAGTTATCAACGCGAACGAAGTACGTTCCCGGCCGATCGATCGTATATTCCAGATAGTCGTCCCAAAACGAGTCGCTCCCGGTACCGCCTTCCGGAGCATGCCACGGATAGTTGTCAGGATACGACCAGTAACGACCATCGTCGTACACGACGCCATTGGCGTTGAAAGAGGTCAGCTTCTGAGCGGCGAGTCCCGCGCCGACCGGGGCCTCCGTCGTCACGGCGAACTCGTCCAGCTCCAAACCATCGGCGATGCGAATCGTCAATTGGTTGCTGACCGCCTCCGCGTGGAACTGCCCACCCGCGTTGATCTCGCCCGCCAGCGACGCTGCCAATTCCGACAAATCGGCCTCGGATGCGACGGTGTATGGATACGCGGTCCCATCGATGGTGACGGTCCATTCCTCGTCGGTGACAACGTCGCCGCTAAGCGTAACGGATGTTTGCTGCGGCACGGGTCCCAGGAGCAGCAGCTGACTTGCCCACCAGAGGCGATCGCTTAGCTCGAACCCATGATCGATATCCAGAACCACGTCCACGCCGCCAGGCCCCGCATTCTGCAGCATCGTTTCGGTCACGGTGAACGAATAGAAGTCAAGATTGCCGTCACCGGTTCCCTTCACCGTGATGTGGGGCAGCGACTCGGCATCCTTGATCTCGTCATTCGCATTCAAGCTCCAGCTGCCGCTGTCCAGGCTTTGAGCGGTGAAAACCGAATCGTGCTCGTCCGTCTCGTACATGACGGCCTGCCCGAAGTCCGCCTGGAACTGAGTCAGGTTGTCGACCACGGTACCGTTGCCCGTCACCTGGCCGTCGCCCATCAGCACGCGGCTGGTCGGTTCCGTCACCTTGGTATCACCCCCGACCTGGGTCACCAGAATGTCGGCGGCTTCGTTATCGGTGATCTTGACGTCGACCGACCCGATGCTGAGGGACTCGCCTTGGCGTCCGACACGATACTCGAAGTCAGTTCCATTGAGTCGCAAGGTCCATTGATCGTCGGCCGAAATCACGGTCGAGGGAGGCACACTGAGTGACACTTCGACCCGCGCATAGTGCGCCAGGCTATTGGTGCCGCTGATGGTCGCCGCTCCGGCTTGAATCGCCTCGCCCAGCACATCGACGGAGAAGGCGGTAAAGTCCGGTCGGACCGTCAGGGTCCCGCCTGAGAACTCGGCCTCGTACGGCCCCAATTCGATCGCGGTCTGAAGTCCCGCTGCCACGGCGTCCAGGGTTAACGGATCGCCATTGACCCCCGCCACGTACGAGAACTCGATCCCCTTCACGTTGACGCTGAAGACTTGCCCATCATTGACGGGTCCGTTCAGCGGGAACGTTTGATCACTCATCGGCGTAATGTTCAAGCGACTTCCAACGCGTGTCGCGTCGAACGGCCCCGACGTGATCTGTCCCAGCAAGCCGGCGGCGATGGCGGAAATATCATCACCCCCAGCAACCTCGTACCCGTACGCCGTGCCATTCAGAGCGATCAGCCAGATGTCGCCGGCCTCGATCGGCTCGACTTCAGCCAGATCGATTTGGGCCGCGGTCCACACGTCTTCGGCCGCCTGGCCGCCCATCGAAGGCGTAATTACGGCGGCGCCCAGAAATTCGGAGGTGAAACCTCGCCCGTCCGCCCGCTCGACAATCAGCGTCGCGGTATCGGCAGCGGTGGTCACATTCGCCACGAAACCGGAGGCCGTATCGCCATTCAGAAGCGCCGCGAAGCCCTTGGCCACGTCCTCGACCGTCACTCCGTAGAAATTGTCAATCGAGCCGGCCGACAAGCTGTGGCTGACACGTGAGTAATGCACACCCTCGGTCACGGCGTCGCTGACGGCTCGCACGACGACGGTCCGCGGGACGTCATAATTTCCCGGCTCGAAGGTCAACGTAGTCGGTGTCACGGTGACCTGCTCGGTCGAATCGTTCTCGACCTCGAGGTTCACCACGACCGTTCCTGTGGGCCGCTTCGTCAACACGACCTGGTACTGATCGGTTTGCGCAAACGCGGCGTCTTCCGAGACCATCGTTTCGCCTTGCGTTTGCTCGATCGATACCGTTGCGGCATCGTTGTCGAGGACCTTGGCGACCACGGTCGGCACCGCCAGACCATCGTAGGCACCACCGTCTTTGGGATCGCCGCCCTGGATGACGCTGTGTTGAATCAAGACGAACCGATCCCCTTCGGCCAGTTCATCGTTGGCGGCCGTCACGAAGACAGGTTGCGGCTCGTACCAGTTTTCCTGGGTAAACAGAAGTGTGACGCCGTCGAGGTTCCCGTTCAGCAGGACGCCTTCGCCTCCCGCGTCCTCCTCCGCCTTGCGAGGCCGTGTGGGCGCCGCGGTCACGCGCACGTCCTCGACGGGCGGCATGGTGAGCACGATCTGGTAGCTGACCATCAAGCGACCGCTCTCGTCCACCAGCAGGGTCTGGCTGCCGCCCACGACGGCCACACCGGCCTCATCGTTGTCGGCCACGACGATCCTCAAGTCTCGATCGGGGATCGTCGCGTATTCGCCATTGGCTTGCGAGACCGCGTGTTTCACCAGCCCGCTATGCCCCTCCAGATCCTTGGCGACGACCGAGATCGGTCCGTCCGTCCCTCCCGCCACATCGAACGTGTCGCTCCCCCGCCCGCCGAAGATTTCGACCTGTACGTCCTCGTCGGTGCTCTCGATGAAGAACGTGTCGTTGCCCTCCATTCCGTCCAATGTCACTTTCTCGATCCCGCCGTACCGAACGGGCAATCCGGCGCCATAGACGCCGGATTTCGTGACGACAAAATCGTCGCCAAACTCGGTGCCCACGACCGTCATGGTGTCGAATCCATCCCCGCCTTCGATATTGATCGGCGCGTTCACGGCGTACTCGATAAAGTCAGCTCCCTGGCCGCCGTTCACGTTGGTCACCGGCGCCTTCGGATCGTCGGGATCGACCTTCACGAAGGCGCGAATCCGGAACGTGTCGTCATCTTCCTCACCAAACAAGAAGATCTCGGCTTCGGTGTGGTAAACCGTGAAGCTGTCTTCTCCCGTCCCGCCGAACAGGGTCGCGGAAAAGCTGATGCCGTGGCTCAAGAATCCCTGGGTAGTCGGAATCGTCGGAAACTGATCTGCGGGCGCCAATCCATTGCCCGGATTGGTCGCGTCGCGCGGTGACTGAAACATTTGACCGACCTGAAACGCATCGTTTCCGGCATCGCCAAACACGGTGATTTTCGCGCTCGTATCGTCGAATACGAAGGTGTCGTCCCCGTCGCGGCCATAGACGTTGACTCCGCCGTTCAGGTTCTCGTCGTAATTGACCCGCTCGATTCCTCCACCGGGCAAGGGTTCCCGATTCTCGTCCAGTTCAATCGACGAAATGGCGTAGGGGCGGAAGAGGAAGAAGTCGGCCTGATTCGTACCGTAGATATTCAGAAAGTCCTCGCCGCTGTAGACGGTTTGGTCCGACGTGTTTTCATCATCCAACACGTGAATTAGCGAGGAACCAGACCCCGATAGTCCAATCTCGTACAGGTCCGACTCCTGTTGACCGTGTAGCGTCAATTCCGCATCGATTCCGTCAGCGAACGACTGCCGACCATTTTGCAGGTAGTTGACGCGAAGGATATCTCGGCCCGTTCCGGCCGAGACGATCGTCTGCCCGGCGATGGCTTGAATGTTCAACACGTCATTGCCGGGTCCCAGATCCAGATTCGTCGCAGAACTGTGGGTCGAATCGACAAACAGGTTATCGGAGCCGCTTCCCAGTCGGACGTTCAGCAGACTGAAGCCGGCGTAGGCGATCCCGGCGGCCATGCCCAATTGCGTGATCTGGGTCGCTTCCAGAACGCCTTGATTCGGGGTCCCATCCCCTTGATCGTTGAGCGTCAGGACGTCTGCACCGCCCCGGGCATCGAGCGTCAACCGACCCGCGAGATCGTTCAGTTGATCATCCGTGTTTCCGATCTGGAAATCGCTGTCGCCGCCCTGATCGACGATCGTCGTTTCCGCCGAAGTACTGCGTACCGTGACGTCGTCCGTCCCGACACCAAGATCCACATTGAGCGTTTCGGTCGTCCAGTACGCAATCGTCGCCGGAGCCAGTCCGCTGATCAGATCGCGGGTCAGCGTGCTATTGAAGTCACCTGAGGCTGCCGAGTTGACGACATTGAGCGTGTCCGCGCCCGCGTCGCCGTGGATCGTCAGATTTCCCTGGATTCCCGCCACGACTCCGCCGTCGGTCACATTGATCGTGTCGTCCTCCGTCCCCGCACGCACGGTCAACGGAGCGGCCGTCGTTTCGATATCGATCGTATCCGTACCCTCTTGCGTGCGAATCTCCGCGGAACCAGCCATCGAATGGACCGTCACTCGGTCGTAGCCGGCGCCGGTGTCCAGGAGGAGCACGGTTGCGGGATTGATCTCCGCAAGTTCCACGACATCGGCACCGCCGGTCGTAAAGATATTGAGCGCCACGGGAAACTTGGCCGTGTCTTGCACGTCCAGCGTATCGGCCCCCGCACCGAGTGTCACGTTGACCGCCTCAACGGTCACGTTGGTTGAAGCTTTCTCGAAAATCCGTATCGTATCGTTGCCCGAAATCGTCGCGCTACTTCGAAGTCCGCCGTTGCTGATCACGGTCGACACGCCTTCGGACGGGTCGTTGGCGTTGCTAATGTTGACCGTATCGAATCCTGCGCCACCCGTCACGTAGATGTTGGACCAGATCCCGTTTAGATTCCACGTCGCATCTGCCTGTCGTCCGATGTCGAAAACGTCGTCCCCGCCTCCTGTATTGAGATTCAGCTCGACCATGTGGTACGTGCTATCGACTCGCACGCGGTCAACTCGCTCGGCCGCGTCATCGGAGTTGACGTTCAAGTCGGTCTGTTCGAATCCACCAAACCAGAGCCCGGCCGGATTCAATCCCAAGACGCTGTCATAGGTGACCGTGTAATCCGTAGCTGGCGTGATCCTCGACACGTACGCAGCGGGGACCAGAACGGAGGCGTTCACTTCCCGCAGAATCTCGATCTTTTCCGGCAGATAGAAGCCGCTGTCGTCCTGCAAACTCTTCAAATCGATTGTGTCCATGTTTCCGCTGCCATGGGCGATCCGCAATCCATCGATGACGACGGAGTCGACATTGCTGCGGACGGATTGATTGAACGCGGTTTGAATGAAATCGCGCACATTCGCATCCGTGAACTCTCGCCCGATAAAGCTGTTTCCCGCGCCCAGCACCGCGGTCACGTAGTCATCCCAGTTGGCTGCGGTCAGATAGGTGTTGTCATCCAGCTCCTGTCGCTGGTCCACAAGCACGCCGGTATCGAGTTCGTTCAAGCGCCGAATCGCCACGCTTTCGAGAACTCGTTGCCCGAGGCCGTTCACGCCGTAGTACGAATAGGTGTAGTAGGCGTGATCGAAGTTATCACGGTCCGCGACGTACGCCTTTTCCATCTCGATCTGATTGCCAACCGCATTCGGATGGCTCGCAGCGACTGAAAACTCCTGGTTTCCAATCGTGTACTTGATGTCACGCAGGCTGCGGGTTCCTAATTCGTTATTCAGATCGTTGCTTGCAAGTGGCTCGATCTCGTCTTCTTCGCGGAGGGAGTCGAGTCGCCCTGAATAGCGGCCGGCCAGCGTGTTGTAGTTCTCCGCATCCTGCAGCTCGCTCGGCTCCCAGATATCCTGCGAATACTCGTATTTGACGGTCCGCGCGTCCAGATTGGGCGAGTTCTGCTTGTAGACGGTCAGCGCCCCTGATCCACTCCAGCTGTAGTTCTCTGCTCGCAGCGAATTGGATACCGAAACGAGTGTCAAAAATTCCCTCAATTCACTTAATTGATCTCGAACCGAAATCGCCTCGGCGAGATTCTCGGCGACCATTGCCAGCAGGAGATGGTGATTCAGCAGCGCATCAAGCGAATCCAGCGAGAAGTTCGCGGTACTCGTCACGCCGTCGCCGAGCAACTGGAGCCCGCGCAGCGTGAACTTCTCGACATCATTCCGGTAAGCGACGCGTTCGGTTTCGGAGAAGGGCACGTTCTTCAGAGCATTGACCGCGGTTTGCAGATCTTCGAGGGGCGTGCGCAGGCTGTAAGCAAGGAGCACATCATCTTTCGAGATTTCCACGGTTGCCGAACTGAGCGAGCCGTCCAGAAGTTGGTTCAAGACACCAATTTGCGATTCTTTGTTGGCCCGAATCAAGGCCGACTGCACATCCTCACCGGTAATCCCTGACTCGAGCGTCAAGGACACGCCTGAATCGAATTCATACTCTCCCAGCTCGAGAGTTTGAGTCTGAACGACGGCATCCAGGCCGTCGTTGTCACGCGCGTTGATCTCGATCACGTCACTTCCGGTGCCACCGCCAAGCCGCACCACGCCGGCGATCCTGCTCAAGTCGTAGTTTTCGGGCAGGATTTTGTCGACCGTCCGCTCCGGAAGATCGTCGAAGCGATACGACGCCGCCCCTCGAACGACTTCCGCGGTGTAATAGTTCGTGACGTTGATCTCGTTGATCGAATGCGGTGCGTCGACGTCGTAGAACAGATTCAGCAGATCCCAGAACAGCTCGGCGCCGCGCCCCGCTGCATATTTTTCGCCGGGGATCCACACGCCTTCTTCGCCCGTAATGTGCGGCATGTAGTAAGTCCGAGACCAAAACCAGCCACTCCGTCGACCGGTGACGATTTGATCGGAATAGAGGTCGCCCTTGTAGAGATCGGGTTCATATCCCCAGTTGTCCAGCCTGGGACTATTGAGTGCCGTCCCCATTCGAACCTGATCCGAGTGGACGAAATCGCCCCAGACGGTGTAGGCCAGAATCGGACGCAGATATTCATAGAAGAAGACTTCGTCGAGCGGTCGATTGCCGGCGTAAAAGCCGCTTCGTGGGGCGAAGTTCGCCATCGTTTGGAAGTCAATCGTGCTGGGCAGAATCGCGTGCCTACCACCAGACCAGAAGGCGACTTCGTAGTCACCATCATAGTACGATTGGCCGAACTCCTGATTGGGCGTGGTGAGCAATGCCTGCTCAAACTGATTCACCTGATTGATATAGTTCTGCCGGTCCAGTACGGCCGCGTAGTATCCACCCCAACCCGACCACCATGACCACGACCGCCACAACGACGTGCCATGAACCGGCGCGTAGACGGCTTTTTCGATCCCCTGCGCGAACAGCTTGAGGGCGAGAGAGAGGTTATTTTCCAGCAGGTTCCAATGCGCATCGCTGATCGATACGTCTTTGTTCTTGATCCACTTTTTGTACAGTTCGGCAAACGCCTTCTGCTTGTCGGCAATCCCCATATTTCGTTTTTCGAAAACGACGTCGTTGTAGACTTTGTCGTCATACTGGTACGCATTGGGATTCGCGCCGGGATTAATCGGCTGAATCACGTCTTCCAGCAAGTCGTGCTCGACGGTGTACACCGCGTTCGCAGCCGGGTAGGTGACCTCGAAGGTCTCTTCCTCGCCTCCGACAATCAGGCGGTCGTTGCCCGAACCCAGATTGATCAAGAGGCTCAATCCGGCGTCCAGTCCGTACAGGTAGACCGTGTCGTCACCCGCACCCGTGACGAGGGCGAGTCGTTCGATCCCGTCGATGTTTTCCAGCTTGAGGCCGGCACCGTAGAGATATTGAGTTCCTTGGTTGTCGGTAAAGATATAGAACTGATCGCCCAGCGCGGTACCCGCCACGACGACCGTGTCGAAGCCGCTTCCGCCGAAGATTTCGACGCGATTATTTTCAACGTAGTCGATCAGCGTGTCTTCGTCACCTTCGTCGATGTTTCCTTGCGAGTCACCGGCTCCGGCGGTGATCTGGCCGCCATTCAGTTCCTGCCCCGTGTCCTGGAGCATGGCCTTGAGGAAGAAGGTATCGTCGCCCGACTCGCCGAACAGCTGAAGTTCGCCGATGTTGTGGTTCACTTCGAAATAGTCGTCTCCGGCACCGCCGTAGAAATAGCCGTTGTAGCTGACACCCGGTGTGATCCCGTCGAATCCTGCGACCACGTCGATCCACGTGTCGGGCTGCGAGTCTCCGTCCGAGTCGACTTGGACGGCTTTCGTCGCCAGCACTCGACCAATCAGGAAATTGTCGTCGCCCGCATCGCCGTAGACTCGCGTCGCCGCCATACTGTCGTCGGAAATGAAGGTATCACCGCCGGCTCCGCCATGGATTTCGACCGTTTCCGCCGTGAAGTCGTAGTAGACGCGCTGATAGCTGGCCGGATTGCCCAGCGCCACGGAGGGACGAACGGTGGCCGCGGCATCGGCCAGGTCGATCGGCTGACTTACGACTTCCGTGATGGCGGCGTTACCGGCCGTGCGGGTCTGGTCGGTGACGATGATCGGGAAATAATTGCCCCGCTCGTCCTGCTCGGCCTGAATCACCTTGATCAACCAGGGCTTCTTCAGCGAGCCCTCACCAGTCACCTCGAATTCGTAGTCCAGCGTCGAGTTCGGGTCGGTTGGCACCAGAGCCGAAAGCGCTGCGCTCAATTGTTCGTTCGTGGAGGAAGTCGACAAGGGATCCGTGACAAGTCCGTGGTAGGACAGACGGAACGTCCCGACCTGTTCCTCAATCCGATTGAAAAGCTGAGTTTCATTGGCAGGCCGCTCGAAGATCGCGTCCAGATCGGGCTGCCCATCGAGCAGGGCCTGCACGAGATCGGCGTCGATGCGCGTCACGGTGGCGCGGGCGACCTTCGTGGTGACCTCATCCACGTAGGTCGTCGTGATCCGGTAGAACTTTTGTTCTTCGGCCGTTCGATCGGCAGTCAGCATTCGGATCTGCCACGGATCCCCGGCTGTTCCCGAACCGGTCACCTCCACGTCGTCGATGGTGGCCAAGTCCTCCAGGCGAGTCTCGATCAACGCGGCATCCACTTGGGCGGGATCGATCCAGGCCGTCTCCTCGCCGTGATAATTCAGCGTGAAACCAGCTCCGGGGTCGTCGTGGACGATCTGTTGCCGCGACGTGTCGGCGTCCAGGTGCATCGTATCGGCACCATCGCCGCCCCAAATCTGCACCGTATCCGAATCCGTCCCGCCCGTTCCGCTATCGACAACGTGCACCTCGGATTGCCCGGAGATCAAGCCGGAAAGTGTCAGCACGTAGGTGTCGCTTCCTTCGGTCCCATCAAATTGGGCGTACTTCACGAAGTTCGCGATCGAGAACTGATTCGCCCGTGCACCGCCATACAGTTCAAACCGCTCGAAGACGGTGACCAGCTCTCGCTCGTCAATCGACTCAATCAGCGCCGCGTCGCTTGTCGAGGGTTGCATTGCCGGTCACGTCCAAGTAGTCATTTGAAACGGGCTGCTGCTGGGCATCCAGCGAGATCACCGTGCTAAGGCTGAAGTTCAGATCTCGCGATTCGATCAGGGTATCGGTACCGCCGGTGTCGACGAACGTATCCACGCCGGCGCTGCCGGTGACCACGTCGTCGCCGGCGCCGCCGTCGAGTACATCGGCGTAAGGAGTTCCCACAAGCCGATCGTGACCTTCGCCGCCCTCCAGCCGAAGAAAGTCAACGGCTCGCGCGGTAATGATTTGCTCATCCGTAATCTCCGTCGAATTCGGCAGGAATCCCGCGATCAGCTGGTCGTTCCCCGCGTTTCCGTTGATTGTCAGACGGTCGTAGCTGGCATTGCCCGTTGCCTCGCCTTGAAGATCGATTCCGCGAATCGTGAAGATCACGCTGTCCGACGTGAGCGGCTGGCCGTTCGCATCGGCCCGATATTGCGAAACCTGAACCGTATCGGTCTGCTTTTCCTCGAGCGGAGTGTCAGCGTTCAGTACTTCATGACCGATCAAGAAATAGTCCGCGAGTGCCGAGCCGCCAATCACGACGGAGTCCGAACGATGATCGTTGACCCACGTCGGGTCCTCGAACCAATCGGTCTCGCCCGTCATCTCGACCTGTCCGTCGCCGTTTAGATCGGCCCAAACCGGCTTCTCGACCAGCCGCGGAGATTCACGCTCGACCGTCTGATACGGACGCAGGTACACTTCACCACCGGTATCGCCATCCAGCGAAAAGACGGCGAAGTCGCCCCCGCTCGTCTCGATCGACCAGCTACCCGCCTCATCCTGTCGCTCGATCGTCTGAAAACTGGAACCCTGTCCCAGAGCCAGGGCCGCGAAGTAACCTTCGACATAGCTCACGACGACGGGTTGCAGTTCGTCATACCCTTCGATCGTGATCGTCCACGGCTCGTTCAGTGTTCCGTTACCGTCCACCAACACAACGCTGCCCGGCAGGTAAGTGAATCCGGATAGCGCGTCGAGCAGATCGGCTGCATCGAGCACACCCAGGGGCGCGACCGTATCCTGCGTGAGATCCACCAGGACGCTCGAGTTGTCGAACTGGAGTGCGACCGACGTGAGTCCGACCGGCAGGGTGAGTGATCCGCGCACCTCGATCGCAACTTCCGCCTCACTGGCAGCTTGCCCGTCGTTGTAGAGCAGCGTGTCAGGGACCGTCGGGAAAGAAATCTGGTACGAGAGCGTCTCGGCGTCGTATTCCACGACCACGCCCGCCAGCGAAGGAGAGGTTCGTAGTTTATTTTGCAGGAGGACGGCTTGCTGGTCCGTGTCGTTCAGGTCGAGATCGACAAGTTGCAGTGTGAGCTGCTGTCCGTCGTACTGGATCTGCGTGTTTTCCGCGATTGCCAAGGCCGGAATCCACTGTGACTGCAACTCGTCACCCAATCTGGTCGAGGCGGTTTGCAAACCGCCCGACGGAGTAAACGTGATTTCCTGGGGAACCGCCGGAAATGCCAACCGATACTTGGACGGTCCCGACTCGAAGGTCACGACGACGGTATTCAAATCGTTGATCAGTCGCAATTTCGCTTGCAGCAGTTGCGCCTGATGAGCCGGATCGGCCCCGTCGATGTCACCGGCGTTTAGCGTAACCGACGCTCCGCCATAGAAGAACTCGGTGTTCGCCTTGACCGACGTCGCGGGGATCCATTGCGTGCGTGGGTTCTCGTTCTGCACGACGTCCAGACTGCGAGCCATTCTCTGCGCTTGCACGACACGTGCTGGCGTGAGAGGGGCACCGTTGGGATCTCGGTTCGCATCTCGCCAGACAACATGCCACGGCTCTTCCACGGTTCCTTGCCCCGCAACCCAAACATCGACGACGCTCGCCATCGATTCGAGTGCCGAGGTAACTTGGGCCAACTCCATCTCCGACGTGAGTTCAACGGAGTCCTCGCCATACTCGAATCGGGCATGATCCTGCCAGTCTTCTAACCGAAGGGCATGATCGGCGACGGAGGCAACGAGCGAGAGCCGCTTGGCAGACGTCCCAGGCTCGTGAAGATTAAGCGGGCCCAACTGGTCGTTCGGGTCGTCCCATTGATAGATTTCGGTTCGCAGAGTCGCGAATCCGCCGTCCGCGTCAAGCGCCGCGTCGATGAATTGGATCCTCCATCCGCCCGCGATCGCGATCACCCGCACGTCGTTGACGGCAACCAGCGACTTGAGAGCCGACTCGACCTCGGCCGCCGAACTGAACGTCGTATCGACGGACTGGTCGCCGTACCACAACGCCAGTGACTCGGCGCTGAACGGCAATTCCTGCATTCGCCGTGGCGGCGTTAACACTTCGCCTTCCTGCATCACGGGGGCGGCGACCGGCTGTTTCAGATTGAACACAAAGCGGTCGTAGCTGGCCGCGCCTCCGTCCTTGGGACT
Organism: uncultured Planctomycetales bacterium; assembly: GCA_963826795.1. Lineage (GTDB taxonomy): Bacteria > Planctomycetota > Planctomycetia > Pirellulales > Pirellulaceae > CAWGYT01. Next base: position 138,360 of record CAWGYT010000009.1, read on the forward strand.
GAGCGAAATCAGCCACGGATTCGCGACGGATCCCACGCCAGTGACGGCGACGTTGCTGTCGCGCAGACCACTCAGCTTGGCCAGCTCCAGCGCCACATCCGCGACGTCCATCGTATTGCTGACGGAGACGGCGTCGGTTCCATACCAGACCAGGGCATCCGAACCGGCCGGGATCCCGATCGACTGGGTCAGGTTCTCGCTGGAATTGCTGCTGGCAAGCTGATTCGGTCCGACCTGCACGGTTGTCGCGTACTGCAGCGGCAGATAGCCATTGCCGTTGACGGCGGCGTCTAGCAAGACGATCGTCCAGGGGTCTGCCGGCGTGGCGCCCGGCAGAACGGCGACTTCGTTGATTCCGTCCAGCGATTGCAGCGCGGTCCGCAGTGTTTCCGACTTTCCGTCGAGCTGAACTTCGACCGAATCATTGTCGTAGTAGAACGTCGCTTGCAGCGCATTGACCGGGAACTGGACGACTTGCCGATCATTGGCCAAAGCCGCCGCTTCGGTCGCCTGCCGGACGGTTCGTGTCGTGACTTGATCTGCCGCCTGAGCGGTTGCCCCGCCCACGAGCTGCAGCACGCGATAGGCATTCGTCCCGGGATCCAGGACGTTCAATTTTTCGGTCTCCGCGATCGATCCACCCGCCGGCACCACGGGGACATTATGGAGATCAAAGAGACCTCCATCGGTACGCTCGATCACCAGCGAGTCGTCTTCGGCCGTGAACAAGTACGCCGCCGCGGCGGGCGCAGCCACATTCCGCGCGGCCTCGGCCAGTCCGCGTACGACATCCGCAATCTGGGTGTCGGCATCGGTGACTTCGTAGCTGATCGAGAACTCCGCCAGTCCATCGCGTTCCACTTGCAGCTCCCAGACGTCGCCCACGGAAACCGAGCCACTGAGTGTGGCGGTCTTCGTGGCGAGGAAGCGGAACTGCCAGGGATCTGCCTGCGTACCGGCGCCCGTAATGCGCACATTGCTGATTTCGCTCAGGGACTTCAGCCGCGTTTCCAGCTCTTCGCTGGTCGTGTCTGCGGTGACGGTGATCGCGCTATCGCCGTACCAAAGCAGACCGGCGGAATCCAGCCCGCTGCGGGCCAGCAGCTGAACCGAATTGTTCGCGACAGCGGCCACGGTGTCCGATTGCGTCACGACGTCCGGGCTCCCGTCGTTCTCGAACAGGAACTCCGCGGCGGGATCGGTCAGCCGATAATGACGCTCGAAAACGCGCGTATCCTCTCGCGGCGTCAACCGCCCCACAAACTCCTGCACGTCATAGTGCGAAGCAAACTGCAAGTAGTCACCGTTCGAGTCGCTCGTCGCTTCTTGGATGATCACTTCCCAGGGATCCGCGGCCGTCCCGGCCCCCAGCACCATGACGCGCACGACGTCCGGCAGCGATTCCAGCGCCGCTTCGAGATTCTCGGCGGTCATCCCCGAGTGGATCGCGACGCTGTTATCGGGCGTCCGTCCATGGGCAAGCTCCGTCTCGGAGTAACCGTAGAACAGATTGACTCGTTCGATCCCATCGGCCAGCCAAAATCGCTGGACGCCATTGGCCGCAGCGACCTGGTCAAGCTCAGCCGGGTTCACGATCGGCGTGAGGCGCGGAGAGCCGTCCTGCTGGAACAGGTATTCACCTCCTTCGTCCAGATCGTAACGATAGAAGTACTGCGCAATTCGCGCATCATCTCGGAGTGCCAAGTTGCCGAGATATGCCTGCGACGTAAACGCATAGCCAAACTGCAGGTAGCGCCCCGACGGATCCGTCGGCGCGCTGCTCAACGTGATCTGCCACGGGTCTTCAGCCAACCCGCTGCCGGTGACGGTCACGTCGCCGGGATCAAAGCCCACAATGTCTTGCTCGATGGCTGCCGCAATGGCTGCCCCATCCATGCCCGCCGAGATCACGACGCTGTTGCTTGGCGTCAGTCCGCCATCTTGAACGCCTTCATGGTAGCCGTAAAAAAGAGTCACTTCGCCCAAACCTTGAATCCGCGAGATGGTTTGCCCGCGGCGATCGGCCCAGCGCGAGTCGATCTCTGCCGCGACTGCCGCCGTCGCCAGCTGCGGAGATCCGTCGCGGTTGAATAGCTGGATGCCACGCTCGTCCAAGCGATACGAATAGTAGGTGCCAGTGACGTCGCTCGTCACTCGCTCAACACCTGCCAATGACGACGTCCCCGTCGGGTAGACAAGGTAGCTGCCATCCGCCGCCTCGCTCGGGCTGCCACATGGTGGCTTTACGCGAGCCAAGTTGCAGGTCGACGGTTCGCAACGCGGTCGGCATCAGATCGCCGATATCGACAGAGTCCGCCTCCTGGCTGACATCCAGCTTGAGATTCTCGATACCGCTCATCACGAGCATATCGTCGATCACGCCACCTTGGCCCGAGTTAGGCTTGACGATTCTCAGGTTGGCGTGCATTTCACCCGGAGAACTCGGCCCAACGGCGGTGCCTTCGGTCAACTCGACCGTGTTGGGATCGGTATTCAGCGTGACTTGCAGCGTGTCGTTGTCGCCGCTGTTGCCGCTGATCGAAAGCGTTCCGTTCAGATCTTCGTAGACCCACAGGATCGTGTCGTCCCCGGCGCCGGCGTCGACCGATGAAGCGCCCGTCCCTGCGTCGATGACATCGTTCCCGTCGCGCCCAAAGATCTGATTGAATCCTTCTCCCCCGACGATCTCATCGAACCCCTCTCCGCCGTCGATATAGTCATCCCCGTCCCCGGCGTCGATGACATCTCCGTGGAACGAACGCAGCATGTAACTTCCCTGCGGCAACGGTTCCGGATTCCCGTTCTCATCCAGCGGACGCCCGTACTGATCGTAGCCAGGAAACGGGCGCCCGTTGGCTTTGTAGATCTCCGACACTTGCAGTTTTCCTGCGCTGTCGAAATAGGTCGCGATCTCCGTGTCCTGATCTTCGTCGCCACCGTAAATCGTATCGGCGCCTTCGTAAGTGGCGATCACGTCGAAGCCGGCATCGCCGTAGACGGACTCGATGCCGCGACCGCCGAAGATCACATCGTCTCCCGTGCCACCCACGAACACGAGTCCTTCATACAAGTCGTTCACGCCGGCCACTTGCAGTCGATCGTTGCCAGCGCCGCCGTCGATTCGGTACGTTTTCGTGGGAAGGGGCGTGCCCAGCAGCATGCTGTCGACGTCCACATAGTCACTTCCACCGAAGGTGTCGATCGTCAAACTCGAAAGCAACCCCTGCCCAACGGCGTTGGGGTCGTCCAAGATCTCGGCATCGGCAAACAGTTGCACGACATCATCGCCTTCCCCCGTTTCGATCTCGATTTCCGCCACCCGACCGTTCAAGCGCTTGAGCGAATAGCGGTCGTTCATGTTCGTGCCGGTCACGATCACTTTGTTAACGCTGCTGGCCAGGAACACCTCCGCCTTGAGGCCAGTCGAAACGAGGATGACTTCGCCCGTGTTGTTCGGGTAGGCCGATCGAAGCGTCGCCAGTTGATTGCGAAGCTCAAGCTCGCCATCTCGGTCGTAGTACTCCGTGTCGAGATAGCCCTCTTTGACCAGGTTCGCGAGCGTCAGATCATGGTCAATTGGCAAGACGTCCACTTTGTAGTTGTAAGCGCTACTCGGGCCGCCCTGGTAACGCAGCGTGAGCTCGTCCCCGACTTGATCCGCGATATCGTGCGGCGCGTCGAGCGTACACTCCCAGCTGAATTCGGCAAGCACTTCATCGACAAACCGCTTGCTGGCCTCGAAAATCGTGATCGTGCTGAAGCCGATATCGATTCCGACCCACAGAAATGCTTCGAGAAACGCCTTGAGCTGACCGTGGACGTCGAACAGGCACTCGGGACCTTGCGTAATCCGCTCGACCAGCTCCGAGCCGTACAACTTGCCGTCACCGATCGGCAGGTCGTTCAAGAAGTCGGTTTCTTTGTCGTTCAGATTGAAGCCGATGTTCGCCTCAATCCCGCCGATCACGCCCGCCTCGACCAGACCGCCGATGCCCAGACTCGCACCCGCCCCGATGCCGGCCTGGATCACGACTTCATCAAGGTCGTCCGGTGTATTCTCTTGCCCGTGGTCGTCCAGATAAAACCCATTGAAGATCCGCCAGCTTTCAGCGAGATCGAAGTCTTGGTCCATCCACTGTCGTAAACCACGGGTATCAAAGCCAAAATCAAAGTTGGTGAACGCTGAGATTTTTCCATAGAAGACGCCGTTGAGGCCGGCGAAAATCGGTTGCGACTTGCGATATTCAAAGTCAAGTTCCAAGTCGGGCAGGTCATACCAAAACAGATCGGCGTCGCCACGGCCCAGGATGAAGTTGACCAGCGAGATGGGATCTTCCAACACGGGGATCTGGAATCGCTTGCCCGTGGTCTTCTTGACACCAAAACGACCGGACTTGGTGGTCGACCGGTTGTCCAATCCCTTCTGACTGGGGCCTTTCAACAGATTCGCATGCTCGGGGCTCAGTCCACTCGACGACTGAGCTCCCGCCACGTCCGACTCACTGGTCGCGGCGTGGGGATCTTCCAGAGTTCGTTCCGTCAGGTTGAAGTCGCCAAAGTTGATCGAGCCGGCATCCGACAGCGTGTTGACCTGCTCCAGGAAATCGATGGTGGCTTTCAGCACCTCCAACACTTTCTTCGCGGTATCGACCACCTTGGCCGGCAGTCGGAGGTAGGCGATGTCGATGAACTGAACCTTGAGCACGCCCAGATCGATGTCCATCAGCAGCAAATCCACGACCGGCTTGATCGGTTTGACAATATCGTAGATCGTCGAGAACGTATCACCGAGAAAGCTGTCGAACAACGATCCGACGTCGAGCGTCACTTGCTCGAGTACGACCTGCGGCGAGCCGACGTCGATCTTGGAGGGACCCTCGGTCGAGATCGTGATATCCGCCAGTTGCTGGTCGTAGCGGATCGTGGTGCTGACCGACGGCAGGTATTCGCCCGCCACCGTATCGATTACGGCGTAGAGATCGGCTTCGGCATAGGCGGACGCATTCATCGCCAGCTCGATCCCCTCGCCGATCCGCCATTTTCCATCGCCACTGGCATCCGCGATGTCCAGCCCCAAGTGGCCGTGGATCCCGCTTCCGCCATTCTCGTTGACGTCCGTAAACGACATCTTGAGGAAGCCCAGTGTTCCCACGGCGGTAGAGCCGGCCACCAATCCGGCGTCGATATCCAACGCGATCTCTTCTCCGGCCGTGTTGATTCCGCTGGTGTCCAGGAACACACCCAACGACGGCGTTCCACCCGGTGCCGCAAGATTACCGATGCCCAGCCCCAGCCCCATGACGTAGTCGATCTCGGCCTGCAGCGCCGCGTCAATGTCCAGATTGACGCCCGGGATGCCGGCGCTGAAGTCGATCGGAATCTCGCCGTCTACCAGCGTTCCCCCGAACTTCAGATTGAACGTGAGCAGGCCATTGGTGGAGAGCAGCAGTTCGATGTCATCGGGACTCTGGGGCAATCGTGTCACCAGCTTGCCATTGTCGTCGTACTGCAGCGCGCCATACTCGTCGTAATCGGGCACGACGAATCCGAACATCGGATCGTTCAGCGGACTAAGTCCGTTGAACAGCGCGGTCCGGACTTCGTTCAGGATCGCGTCAAACGTTTGATCACCGCTCGCGTCGGCGTCTTGGAGCCACTTGCCAAGGCCGTTGCTGTACGTACTGCCCGACTTGTCGCCCAGAACGCTCGTGCGAAGGCTTCGCAGGCTGTCCGCCAGATCATCAAACGGTCCGCCGCCAATCAGCGGCAACTCGATGGAGTCGATTCCGCTGGCAACACGATCGATGCCTGTAAAGAAGCCTTCCAGGCCTGACAAGAGCGTGGCGGGGTCGTTCAGCAGGGCAATCAGCGCCGTCGCCACATCCAGATCAAAGCTGAAATCGGGGAGCACGTAGGCATAGCTGGTCGTGAAGTCGAGTTGCTGGTTGACCGAGAATTCTGCCTCCGCATGCAATACGTTGTCGCCGATGCCATCTCCATCGCCGTCGGCCTCCGTCCCGCCCAGGGGCAGTGCCCGGATTGGAAAATACAAAGGCAGGTCGATCGTGGCCGAACCATACGCCTGGGCCTGAAACGCACCGCCCAGTTCGGACAGCTCAAGGTAGCCGTCGCCATCCGTATCGGCCGCCGGGTCACCCAGGTTGGCGTAGAAACCCAGGTCCACCGTGGCCGTTCCGCCATCCGCCACCAGACCCAGGGTCGGACCTCCCAGGTCAAACCCCAAGTTAAACTGCAGATCGTCGACCTGCCCGATCAACTCGCCCGACACGCCGGTATCCGGATCAACGTGGAATAACGGCTCCGTCACATCGCTCAAGTCAAAACCAAAGCCTAGATTCAGTGACGCCAGTGCCTGCAGACTTAGCTCGGCCTCGATATCCAGATTGACGAGATCGGCGGGATTGAACCCCAGCCACGTGTCGAGGCCCAGTTGCTCGACATCCAGATTCAGATCGTAAGTGACGAATTTTTCGAGGCCCAGGTTGAAATCGAATTGGAACGCCGAGTCGGCGTATTGCATCTGGACCACTTCCACGTCGGCGGCCAGCCCCAAAAACGTCCGCAGCTGTTGATTCAAGTCGGCCGAAAGCTCATCCAGATTGCTGGCCGTGCTGCGTACGGTTTGTATCGCGTTGCGCAGTCCCGCTGCGAAGCTGACAGCGCCATTCCCCAACACGTCCGCGACGCTGACGCCAATCAGCGGAACGTCGTCGTACAACGAACCGGTTTGGAGTCGATACGCGACGAGGTCGACGCCCGTCGTTCCATCGGCGAGTGTCACGCCCGTTTGCGTGGGCGCACCGTTAATCGTCGTAAAGTCATCGGTATCGTAGACTCCGGTGGATTGCCATCGTTGCGCGTAAACCTGCAATACCTCCGAGCTCTCCGGCCCGGTTTCATGGCCCCAAACTTGAGTTCCATTGTCGTCCCACAGGTAAAGCCGCAGACTCTTGACTTGGTCAATCAACACCACCTGCGATTGTGGCAACAACGTGACGGGATCCAGAACGGGGGCGTAACCCGTCGCAGTCGTATTCGTGGGCACCCAAGCCTGTTGAAACGTTTCCAACTGCTGCCCGCCAACGAGCCGACCAAACAGCTGCGCGTCGACGCCCACCAGGTCGTCCAGCGCCAGCTCGAGCGCCGCGAGGATCATGTCGAGCGAGATCCCCCGCATCTCGAGCAACTCGGCGAGTCCCGTGACTCGTACGGTCTGGGGAATCGAGAAGATCAGTTCTTTCAGTCCCGCGTCACCCGGCAATTCCTGGGAAAAGGCGGTGATGAAACCCTGGTTATCGTTCAGTCCGGCCAGGACCCCGCCCAACTCGACCGGCAGATACACAGCGTACTCGAAATCTCCGCCGACACGTGGATCGATCTGGTCGAGCCCACCGCCGCTGTTGAGCCCGGCCGTATTGAGCTTGCCGTCCAAGCCAAACTCCAGCCCTGCGTCAAAGTCCACGAAACCATTGTTGACCGTCAGCCCGAAGATGCCCAAGTTGATCGCCACATCGAAGCCGCGTCGAACCGTGGCCGAAAACGCGTTCTCGCTGAGCATCGACTCGCCGTCTTCGGGACCGAGCACGAGACGCGTGCGATCGCTCCCCACGTCATAGGGGTCGACGGCGACGACGATCCAGGAACTCAATTCGCCCTGGTCGTCCATGATCACAACAGCATCGTCGACTGCCAGCAACCCGGCGGCGTTGCCCGACAGATACACCTCTCCGGTCGCCGAGTCCCATGCCAGACTCATGTCACCCGTTCCCGGGTCCTCGTTGACGGCGACCTGAAATCCGTCATCGCCGATTGAAAGGTCGGCTCGGACAAAGGGGTCCGCGATAAAGAAATTGCTGTAGCTATCGAGCCCGAACTCAAAGGACAGCGAGATGCCGCCCGTAATCGGCAAGTCATAGTCGCTCGTGACGCTCAGTCCCAGATCAAAGGGCAGGTCACCGAGTCCCCGATCGTCGAAGTTCCAACTGCCCAGATCCAGCGCGAGCGTCGTTGCGAAGCTGGCAACGTCAATCTGCACGGCGAACTGCTGCAGCCCCGCCCGTGCGTTGCACGGAGATCCCATCACCCGACAGGTCGGCTGCCAGATGGTCAATCAGGCCGTCGACCGTGGGCGCCTCGGCCGCGTCGAGATAGCTGCGGACCGACTGCTCCAGCTGATCAACCTTCGACTTCAGCAAGTCGGTCACACCCAAATCCGGAACAGCGGCAGGGAGGCTGACCGAACCAAAGGGCAAATCGATGCTCAGCAGCTCGTCCAAGAGGTACTGATCGAGATTGGTCGTCCATTGCCCAAACGCGTCCAGCCCGTCGATCAGCTTCGAAGCCTCGCTCCCCTGCTGGGATTGCAACCGGCCGGCCAAACCATCGATCGTGCGCGTTCCCGGACTGAGGCTCGTGCCCATCAGTCCGTCGCCCGCCGCATGTTGCAGTCCCAACGCATGCCCCAGCTCGTGTACCAACGCGGTCAATAGATCCAGCTGGTTCGCGGGCACCGAGTCGGATTCGTTGGAACTGACGAACCATCCCCAGCCTGCTGCCGTTTCATCCAAATGGATCATCCCGGTCGCACTGTCGAAATAAGCCAGCTCAGTGTCCGGCAAGGCTTCGATGACGAGCTTCGAAACGTCGAAGCTGGCGAGCGCCGCCGAATTGCCGCCCGCGTTGGTCCACAGCTCGATCGCCTTCGCCAACACGGGGCTGAGCCTGGATGTCCGTTAGTGTCGCTGGCGCCTGATCGCCCGGTTCGCTGGTTTCAAGTCCACCCAGGACGCCGCCCAGCGCTTGCAGTCCGACTTCAATGGCCGAGCTGCTCCAGTTGCCAAGCAAATCGGCATTCAGCCCCTCTTCGTCGGCCGACGTGAGCTCGGTTTGAAGTGCCAACAGATAATGCTCGGCGTCAATCCAGTAAAGGCTCACGCCGCCATAGTGACGCGCCGAAATCGATGGATCCCCGTTTTCGTCGAGCAGGCTGTCGTCCAACAACAACTGCAGTGCCGCATCCGCCGCGCCGACCAACTGGCTTCGTTCGAGCTCACGCCCAACCACGATCGTGCGTTCGTCGTCTTGCTCCTCGCCGCTGCTGCCAAAAATCAATTGGTCAGCCTGACCCAGCTGGATCGTCGAGACGTTTTTCAAGCCGCGATTCGGCGCGGCAGTCGGCAGCGTGACAAGCTGCAACCCCGACTCAATCCCTGGCCACATGGCCGGATTGATTTCGATCCGCCAGGGATTCCCGCCGCTGCCGTCGCCGGCGACCGAAGCCCGATAGGCGGAACCCGTGAGGGCCGCGAACTGCGTCTCCAGCCAAGTCGAGTCCAGCGATGCCGCATCCACCGTGTCCGTCGTCGCGCCGCGGAACGTAAAGCTGACCGAACCCGCGACCGGAGCTTCAAACGAGTAGATGGCGCGTTGATATTCGTCAACGGCTTGTGCGAGCGTGATGGCCGGCGACGCGGCGAGTGTCGGGATCTGAAGCGAGATCTGCCATGGATCACCGGACGTCCCGTCGCCGCTGACGACCGTCACATCAAGTTGAGTCAATGCAGCGAGCTGCGTCTGGATTTCGTCAATCGGATCGGCTGCCAGCAGGTCGACATTTGCTTGTGCAGCGCCAAGCCGGAACGTCACCACGCCAGGAACCGCTCCCGCGGTCAGAGCGTATCGGTCGCGTGACCAATTCAACGTTTCCAGCTCCGCCTCGCCAGCGGTCAATTGCAGCTCGGTCAGCCCCACAAGATCGACTTGTGCCGTACGCGCAGTGAGCACGTTCGAAGCAACCCGGCTCAGCTGCACACGAAAGCTCGATCCCTCGTCGATGACCTGAACCGGGAAACCCGAATTCGCCGCGTGGTTGGTGATCCATTGCTGAACTTCATTCGCCGTCGACGCGAGTGTCACGGCCAAGGTGTCGCCCCCGTCCCCGGCGAACGTCAAAGTGGCGGAGTTGGTCAGATCAAGCGTGTATTCGGCATAGTTGGGCGTCTCGGTGACCAGCACAAGATCGTTCGGTTGACTCGACGTCAGTCCAGGAAGTGCGAGCGTGATCAGCCATGCACCATTGTCATCGACCGCCGTCGCCTCAAGTCCCGAAAGGCTGGCGACGGCCGCGGCCACGGCGTTGCCATCCTGAACCGCGAACGTTTCCGTTGCTTGCCCTTGACTCAGTTCAACCACGCCGGTCGCCTGGAAGGAAAGCCGATATTGCGAATTGATGCGGTCCAACGGAAAAAGTGCCGCGGAAGTCACGCCCACGCTGGTAAGCGTTAAGGGCTCGATCGCACGCTCGATCACCCAGGGTTCGTTCGCGGTCCCGCTTCCACGAACGACAAAGTCACCAGGTCCGTCGAGCAGCGTGTTGAGGGCATCCTCGACTTGCTCGGCGGTGGCGTTGGCGGCCAGCGGCGCCGAACGTTCGCTGGCATAACGCAGTTGCCAGACACCCGCGTTCGCATTCAATTCAATCGATTGACGTGTGTTGGCGTGCTGCGAGGCGACGGTCGCGGTCCCCGCCGTAGCAGCGTGCCAAGCGGTGCCGCCTGGCTGGAGGTTTCCGGCATCCAGGTCAACGATGAGCGTCTCGTTGGGCAGGACAACTTCGTCGATCGACGTAATGGCATTGTCGCTTGGTCGAAATCCCGCGAGCGGCGACGTATCAACACCCCACTCGCCCAGCAGATCGACGAATTGCGTGAGCCCCATCAGGCGATTACCCTGGATCCCGCTGGCCCGCGCGAACTCGAACGAAACACCCGGGTACTCCACGGCGTTGATGGTCAAATCGCCAAGCTGGAATTCGGGAATCAACTCGACACTGGGAATAATCTCCCACTGGATCCCGCCTTGGCCGTCGACGTCCAGTTCACGCGTTGATTCGCGATAGTCCAGCACGACCGTTCCATCGTCGTTGGCGGCCACGGTGCCCTGGATTTCGGCATCTCCGTGAAAGCGAAGCGTTGTTTTTCCTTTGCCGAGCACGAGGTTTTCGATGTCAAGGGCCAGCAACACATTGCCGGCCTCGCCCCCGAAAATCTCGGACGGGTCGACCGCCCCCAGCGAATAGCCGCTTAGTAGCTGAGAGATGGAATCGTCTCGCACGACCATGATGTTGGCCACGACGTCCAGCGGAGGGAATTCTTCAAGGAAGTCGCCGAAGTGCCGGAGCAGGTCTTCGTAGCCTGGCAGGTCCGAGAGCGACAAGCGATAGACGTCGATCGTCACATCCGCCTCGGCTTCGGAAAGGTCGAGCGTATCAAAACCCTCCGGTACGGAAACTCCCACGACTTCCACATCGGGCAGTTCCAGGACCGCGGCCGCACCCCAGATACCGGAGAATCGATACGTATCGCCGCCGCTCAATCCGGCCAGCAGATGGGCACCTGGCGCAACCGTACCGCCGAACCACGGCCCCAGCATGGAATCCACCAGGCTGTTGACGAACGGATAATTATTCTCCAGTTTCTCCTGCAAGCCACTCGCGGTTTCCGACTGGGAAATCAACCAATCCTTCGCCAGGTTCAGCAAGTTGCCGCCAACTTCGAACGTGTCGTTACCGGCCTGAAGTCCGCTTCCAAAGAATCCCTCGACGAAGTCGCCGAAGCTGGCTGAACCGGACATCAGGTCCTGGAAACTTCCTTGCGCAGTCTCCAGGTCCGTGTTGGATCCAATCAGCACATTGATGCCCGGACCATAGTTGATGCCGTCAACATTCCGTACGGTCCCGGTGAAGCCGCTAATGCGCTGCGTACGGTCTGCTTCGGTAATGGCCTGCAACAACGGCTGCTCACCCAACTCGGCCGCAAAACGAACGTTCCAAGTACGGACGTCACTCGCGACCACCGGATCGTCAACGGTGACACGGTCGTGGCCCAGGACGTCGATCAACGCCTGCTGCACGGCCGAGCCGGACGCATCGAAGGCCAAGTTGGCCGTCCGCCGATTTCCGACGACCAGCTGAAACGTTCCGCTGGTGAGCTTCGAGCGGACCTGCTGGTGCTCTTGTGGACTGCCCGGTTGGCCAGGGTCGTAAGTCGTCCCTGCCACCAACTGAGCCACTGTCGGGGCCGGCATCACGTTGAGCGACGCGGCATCGATACTCAACAACTCCAGGTCGACGGCGACCGGATTCACGCCGCTGAGCGTAATGCTCAATCGCGCCCCACCACCCACCACAGGGACGTGCCTACCGACAACGTTCACTTCAACCTGGTCGACGCCGTTGCCAAGCAGCGCAGCGAGTGCCGTCTGAACGGCCGCAGCCGTGGGTCGCGATCCGACGGGAGATGACATTATTCCGTCATCGCTAAATCGAAACGTGCCGCTGGTCGCGGCGTCGAGATTCAAGCTCAACTTCGCCGTCTGCCCATTCGCCGCCGTGGGTGCCTGCTCGATTTGCAGCCAAGCGGGCTCGACGACCAACAAGGGTCGAGCTCCGGGCTCCCCAAAGTTGATCACCCAAGGCGACAAGGGCTGGCCGTCGCCAGATACCGCTATCCGCTGCTGTACCGCGAGTGGAAGCGTTGTGAGTTGTCGCAGGGCGCCGGCCACTTCGCTGGCCGTGGTGGTAGGCGAGAGGGCAGCCGTTCGCCCACCGGCCAAACTAAACCGGAACGTGTATCCTGGCGAGGCGACCGCCTGCAATTCAGCGCACGGCGACTGCCCATCCTGCAACACACGTAGCTGTGCGTTGTCGCTGATCACCGCGTTCGAGCCGTCACGCGCCACTACCGACATGCGGGGCGCGTCGCCCACCGCGTCATTGAAGCGGAACTGCCATGGATCCTGCGACGTTCCCTGCCCCGTCACTTCCACGATCGGCAGTTTGGGCGAAGTCGCGGTTTCGTTCGCCGCGTGAAAATCCGCGATCACGAACTGCCCGCCGCTCTTGGTCCACGTCACCGTCTGCCCTGCCAGACTGAGCTCAAGGGATTCGATTAAGGCGCGGTCGACCAATTCCAACGACTGAATTTCTGCCGATCGAGTCCGTTGGGCGTGGAGGATTCCGAAACGCGTCAACTCGGTCGTGCCGGCCGCGTCGCTATACGCAAGCGCCTGCAATCGTTCGGCAGTCGCACCACCCGTGTACGAAATCACCCAGGGATCGACCGCCGTGCCACTGCCGCCGGTCACCTCGAAATCGATCGTTTCCGCCGCCAGCGCGTCATCGATCACCGCGGTGTCCAACCGGGCGGCCGCCACGTCGATCAAGTCGGTTTCGACGTCGCCCAGTCGGAGTCGAAATGACGCCACCGAGTCGTTTAGCGTGAGAAACTGGGTGCCGACATCCGTATCAATTGCGCCCTTTTCAAGTCGGACAACGCCCACTTGCTGGGAACCGGTCTCACGTAGCGAGCTGGCCTTAAACAGGCTTTGCGCGCCGCTCTTGGCCTTGGCCCAAAGCGTATCTCCTTCGACCTGCAGCACGGCAGACTCGGTATTGTCGACCGTGTTGCTGACGAACAAGTCCGGCAAATCGCCTCCGATCAGACTGTGGACGTTGCTGATCTGGTCGACCAGCCAACTGAGCCATTGCACGCCCTTCTGTGCCCAGTTCTGATCAGCCGAGACATCCGGACCGGAGGGATCGATCAGGTCGGACACCCAATTTCGAAAACCCTCACCGCCCACGAGCGTCCCGGCAAACGTGGCCTCACCTTCGAGCTTGAACGTGTTCGACTCGCGACCGCCATAAACCGTCGTATTCTCGCCGACCTGCGTGAACTTGATCTTGTTGAACTCCAGGTCCCCGTCACCGATCAGTTCCGCATCCACGAACGGGATCGTCACGCCATCAGACTTAGCGACCGTCAGGGAGGTTGTCCCGTCGTCCTCGCGTGTGAACGTGAAACTGAGCGCGTCGGTCACCTGCCGGAAGTCGAGCACGAGGTGGGCGGCGTTCGTGGTATCGATCTCCAACTCGCGGTCTTTTGAATCTTTATTGGCTGACAGCAAGCTGGTCGCAGTCGACGCCAGCCAGGCGCCGCGGCGCCACCGAGTTGGCTGGCGGCGGAGGTCAGAAAGGCATCCGGGCCCCAGTCGTTTCCGAAATAGAACGTATTGTCGCCCTGGGACACCGCGATCTGTTCGATATTCTGAAACTGCTGGCCGGTGACCGAAACGCGGTCTGCCGAGGCGTCAACGTGATTGGGATTGGTGGGATCGAAATCATTCCACGTTTCATTGTTGGGATCGTAGATCTTCACTTCGCCCAACGATCGCTGACTTCCCGAGAGTCGATTCTGAGAGTCCACCAGCGAGTTGGCGCCCGTGAAGGCGTGATAGTCGTTCCCGGAAATGACGTGCACCATCGCGGCGTTAACGGCGGCGAAGTCGATTCGGTCTCGGTCGCCTTGCCCCGTTTCCTCCTCGACCGAATCAACTCCCCAGCCTGTCGAGTCGAAGCGATAGGTGTCGTTGTCGCCGCCGCCGATCAAGGTATCGTCGCCCGCGCCCCCGACAATTACGTCGTCGCCCGGTCCGCCGGTTAGCTGATCGTTGCCCGCGAAACCTTGGACGACATCACTTCCGGCCCCCGCATCCACCACATCCTGCTGGCCGCTGCCCTCGACCCGATCGTCGCCTTGTCCGGTCGAAATGGTTTGTCCCGCCGGCGTCGCCTCCGTCAGGTAGACCCGGTCGCCACCACGACCGGAACGAACCGACGGAACACCTTTGACATAAAGGGTCCCGAGAAAGGAATCGTCGGCCGTGACGGAATCGAACGAGATCCCGGTCAGCTCCGGCTGTGCCAGCATTCCCGCGGAATAGTGCCAACTTCGCGCCGTGTAGGTCTCGCTTTCGACGACGAAGTCGGAATCACTGTTGTTCAGGACAACGGTCGCACCGGCGAAGCCTTCTCCGAGAACCAGGTGCCGTTCACCGCTCCCCTGTCCTTCGATGGAAAACTTCCCCGCCGCACTGGCCTCGTTCACAACAAACGTATGATCTCCATCCCCGACGATCACCTTCGCGATTCCGCCGGCGGTGAGTGTCGCAGTCACTGCCCCAGTTTCGACGACATCGACCTCGACTTGGCCCGGCTTAACGAAGCGAAGTTCCAGGTCCTTGCCGAGGCCGCTCAAGTCCAGCGTCGATTTCGCTTGCGTTCCCGAGAACTCGATTGTCAGATCGTGATCAAGAGCGTCGATGTCATACAGCACTTCGGCCTGGTCGCTTGTCGGAGCGATGAAGCGTTCCATCGGCGCGGTCGTCGTGACACGCTGTTGCTGCGTGAGACTGCTGGAGAGTGCAGCGGGAATCGTCGTTCCGCTGGGAGCCGCGGCAATGTCACCCACATGATTCGCGAGCGAGATCGAGAGCAGAGTCGCTCCGTCCGTCGAAATCGTGTCAACCAGCACGTCGCTGGTTGGAATCGAGAAGGCCGTGCTGATCTGGCTCGCGATTGCCTCCAACCACAACTCCTGCGCCAGACGATCGACGTGCGCGGGTTGACCGAGCAATCCACGACGAGCCGCCGCGGCCTCGATCGCGCCCTCCATCGATCCATCGACATAGGCTCGCCATTGGTCGACGGCTTCGCCATAGCTGCCAACATAACCGGTCGTCCAGGGAGTTGTATCGAACAGCGACACTTCAAAACTCGCCGCTTCAAAGTCGGCGGGGTTCGAGTTCGCGGAAAACTCACCGATCGCAAGCCGCAAGGTGGTCGCGGCCACCGTCCATTGATTGGCAGGATTGTCCAATGCCAGGCTGGGGTCTTGCTGTGTCAATTCTGCCAGCAACGGGGTGAGCCGAAGCTCCGAGACGCCGCGGCTGGGCGCGATCCGCGTCCAGCTAAGACCATTGTGATAGGCAATCGCCTTGTCGCGCACTTGCAGACGCACGTCGGAGCCGACGCGGCGTATGGAAATTCCGGCCGATCCCTGGCTGGAGGCGGAATCGGCCAGCGCGGCCTCGAGTTCAACCGCGGACGGACCGTTGACACTGACCGACTGGCGGGCGGCCCCAACCGCGAGATTGAAGCTGAATGACGTATTCGCGACCGCCTGAATCGCACCGGCCGCAATCGTTGCCGCAGGCAAGTTCGCCACGGCAACGCTGACCGCATCGTCGTCCGAGCCGAGACTCACGTCATCGGCCAGGGTGGGCGAAATCTCGCGGTCGGCCGATACCGTCAATCCCGAATTGCCGAGTGAAAACGTGAGCTTTCCCTCGACGATTTGGAAATCGAGCGTGTCGTTTCCGCCGGCATCAACAATCGAATCCGCGGCTCCCCACGCGATCTGCTCAAAGACATACGTATCCTGATCCGCACCGCCGTCCAGCGTGTCGCTATCGGGACCTCCTTTCAGAACATCGTTGCCCAGTCCGCCCCGCAAGATATCCGCCCCGGCGCCGCCCTCCAGGACGTCATTGCCGGCCTCGCCTTCCAATGTTTGGGCTGCCCCCTGGGCAATCAACACGTCATCGCCAGCGCCGCCGCGCACATCGACCGGCGTTTGACTGCCAATCCGAATCTCCTGTCGACCTCCCGCAACTTGGACTTCTCGAATATCAGCGGCCGTGAACCCCTGAAGTCGGCCGAAACTTCGCAGTCGTGGTGTTCCGACACTCAGATCGAGGACCTGGGTGAGTAACGAATTATCGTCAGCTTCGGGGTAGCTCACTTTCAACTTGCCAGCGAAGCCCGAGCCTTTCACCAGCGAGTCGACTTGAATATCGCGTCCAACGAGAAGCTCAGCCAACGAGCTGTCACTCGCCTTCCCGAACGTCAGTTCCTTGAGGGCTCCGTTGTTCTGCACGAGCACGGCGATTGAGTTCGGGCCGGTCAGCCAGCCGAGCGTTGCCGCTTTGCGACCGATCGCCAACTGGCCGGCATTGACGGACGTGAACGATAACGACGCCAGCTCGGATTCCAATACGAGTTTGACCTTTCGATCGGGCTTCCCGGCAATCAGGTTGTCGACTCCGCCGGCGTCGTTCTGTACTTCGTAGGTCACCACACTGCCGACACCTGTCCCTGCCCCATTCATCTCCTGGACGACGATGCGATTGTGCTTCGTATTATCGGCACGGACGGTGACGAGCAGATCTTTATCAATCGCCGACAGATCCAGCGTATGAATTCCGGCAGTCAGATGAATCGTCTGAGTCGAGCTGAGGTCGGAGCCCTGCGCGGTGGCCTTGTGGGCCGCCACGTCTTCCGTCACCAGCAGCCCGGCATACATGGGCGGCTGCGCCGCGAAGAGGTTGACGTCGGCGACCTGCCCCGTCGTGTACTCGAGCGCCCAGTTGCCACCGAGCGCCGCCGCTCCCGTCAAATCGGTCGAAGCAGCCACGTCCGCGCCCGTCAGCCGAGCAAGATCGTCCACGAAGCGAATTCCACTCGTCCCCATGGCCACGTTGCAACCGTAAAGAAACAAGTCGGCATCGTCGGACAAGAATCGATCCCACTCACGTAACTGGAGCGTATACGGATCCAGATTCTGCGGATCCAGCCGGGACGCTCCAAGTTCGAGCGACGCCTGGTCACCGTGCGACACAAGGTGGATCGCCGTAACGTCCGTATGTTGCTGCAGAATCTCAGTGATCTGCTCGATCCCATCGCGATCGGGATCGAGCACCTGGACGAGCATCCCGGACGGGTCAGCGGGCAGACGCCCCTTGAGCAACGACTCGTAGTCGTCAACTCGTGAGTCAACCAACACGATTGTCGACTCGTACCGCGGGTTCGTCGTCCTCACGCTTGGAGTCAGCAACGGCGTGACGCGCTGCAACACGGCGCTCGGTCCGATGGCGAAGAGCTGTTCAGGCAGCAGGTCCGGAGCCGTCGCGCGCGGCCAAGGAGTGGAAAGATCGAGCTGGGGAAAATCGCTTGCTAAGAGCTGCCTTTCCTCCAGACGTTCGAACTTTTCCTGTCCCGCCCGCCGCTGCTTTCTTCGACCCGAACGTCCCTGGAACTTCCGCTTGCGACCCCGCTTACTCCAAGCCATGGAGGCGTCTCCTAAAGTTCATCCTCGATCCGAAACGAGCTCATCCCGTTCCCGCTGCGAGGCCTGCCCCGCCACCTCCGGCGACTGCTCGAACGATGCCAACGCCCTTGCACACATTCGTTCGGGAAAGTCGGTTTGCGACGACGCTATTGCCGGAAGTGAACTCAACGGTATCGCATTTCTGCGAATTGAAAATCGCTTTCGTGGCGAATTTGGAAGGCTGGCGAGACGCCAGGAAGGAGCTGACAATCGCGTGTCACTTTCGGGCAGACGACTTGACCAGTTAGGAAAGACATAGGGGGCGAGGTCACGCAAACCTTAGCGACGATTCTGGCTGGAGGGCCGTTCCAGGCTTCACCAGCAGCAAGGCTTTCGACCGCGTTGCGACCGCACCTCGAAGAAACTAAAAGGCGGAGAACCGAAGAGCGCCTTGGTGGCAGGTGACGATTAGAGAATCTCGCCGGGCCGACCTGCCTCGCGAGTGGATCCACGGCCGTGTTACCGGGTAACTTCGATTCGAAAATGAAACGTGTGTTTCTTCGACAGACAAGCCTTCGATCGGATACCATACGGGTGCCCGCCGCGACCTGTCGCCAGGCGAGACTTGAGGTCAATCAATGTGGGGAAGACAATGCGAACAAACTCCCGCCATCGTGATGCTCTCGCTGCCACAGGGAGCGATCTCCGGCCTTGGCTCCGAAGGATGCTTCCCGGCACCGCCCTGTGCGTGGTGGTAGTCGCCTGCTTGAATCAGCCGATTGGTGCGCAAACATTGGAAGAGCGGCTGAACTCGGAGGCACCGGCTTCACTGGCGGCCCAGGCGCGGCGCGAGGGCGACCCGATTCGCGGTGCGAGGGTGTTCTACTCGCGCCTGCTGGCCTGCTCGTCCTGCCATAGCGTGGGCGACCGGCTGGAGACAATCGGACCCGACTTGACCAAGGTGGATCCGAAATCCAGCGACGCAATGTTGGTGGAATCTCTGCTGCAGCCCTCGAAGCAAATCGCTTCAGGCTACGCCACCGTGACCGTCCACACGGTCGATGGGCAACAGCTGACCGGTGTGCCCGTCGAGGACACCGACGAGCAACTTGTGCTGCGCAGTGCTTCACAGCCGGACAAGTTGATAACCGTCGCGAAACAGGAGATCGAAGACCGTCGGGAGACAAGTGAGTCGATCATGCCCACCGGACAAGTGAATCAGTTGGGCGAGCGACGCCACTTCCTGGACTTGGTGAGGTACTTGATCGATCTGCGGGAGGGCGGTGCCGAGCGAGCTCGTCAGTTGCAGCCGCCGCCGGACCCCGTCGCCGAGCAACTACCCGATTCACCGTTGCCTTGGAGACCCGTCGTCCAGCGGGGTGAAGTCGAAGTGGAATCCAACGTCAAATATCCGCGAGCGGTGGCGCTGGGTTTCGTGGGCGGCACCGCGATTTTCGACGCCGATCAGCTGAGCATCGTCTCGGTCTGGCAGGACGGCTTCGTCAAGCCATCTCCGCAGAATTACTTCGGCCTTTTCTGGCATCGAGACGGCACGCCGGCAAACGCCTTGGCGGACGG
This sequence comes from uncultured Planctomycetales bacterium, assembly GCA_963826795.1. Taxonomy (GTDB): domain Bacteria; phylum Planctomycetota; class Planctomycetia; order Pirellulales; family Pirellulaceae; genus CAWGYT01. The sequence goes on from CAWGYT010000009.1 coordinate 157,904, forward strand.
GCCCAACCCGCTTCATTTTCGACTCCCGCATCAAGACGGCTGGCAGTCCTTCGAACCCCCGACGACAAGCGATCCCAACGTCGGAACTCGCTTCGACGGTTATCAAATCGGTGAGTCGGCCGTTCGGCTTCATTACCGCGTGTTAGCGGGACAATTTCGGATCGGCGTGACCGAAGATGTTCGTGTGGAGAGCCGACCGGCATGGCAAGGAGTGATCCGCGAGTTTCGCTTGACGGGGCTTCCGTCCGGTGGCCAGGCTGCCCTGGCCCTGCCCGCGGCAAGCGCGGGAGGCCAATTTTGCACCGCAAGCGGCGATGTGGTTTCAGCCGACGCCGCCCAGGATTCCGGGGTGTTGTTGAAGTTTCTGTCGGACGGTGCGGTCTGCGTCGCCCAAGGCCGCGCCGCGGACAAGGCAACGTGGCAGCCCGAACACGAATCGGCCGCTGGTCCCTGGCGACTGGTCTCCCGCAAGGCGAACGCCGGGGAACCGATTCGCCTGCGGGTCGAGGTCTGGAGATTCACGGGAAGCGGTGCTGAGCCGACCGCGTCGGAACTGAGTTCGCTCGCAAACCATCCACGCATGATCGATGATTCGTTCGATCGGCCAAGGCAACCGCCGCGGCCTCTCCCGCCGGTTGTCGAACCCGAACTGGCGCCGCCCACTCCGGCGAGTCGCCCGGCGGTTCAGGCGCGGGAGAACGTCGACGAGTTCACGCCGGTCCGGGGGCGGTTCATTCGCTTTGTCGTCACTCGGACCAACGACGACTCCGAACCGGGCATTGATGAGCTGGAGGTCTACGGTCCGAACTCGGACGCGAATCTGGCGCTCACGGGAAAGGCCCACGCCTCCTCGGTCATCCGCGGTTTTCCAATTCATCAGATCGCGCATTTGAACGACGGCGAACTCGGGAATCAACACAGCTGGATCAGTTCCGAACCAGGAGGCGGATGGGCCGAGATCGAATTTCCTGAACCGGTTGAGATGAATCGGATCGTCTGGGCTCGCGATCGAATTGGAGACTGCGCGGATCGACTGGCCATTGGGTATCGGATTGAGGTGTCCGACGACCGGCAGAACTGGCGGACCGTGGGCGACGAAAGCGGTCGGGCGGCCTGGGGCGGACCTCCCGTTGCGCTGCGTCGTGATGCGTCTCCCGGATATGTCATGGAAGCGGTCCCGGGACCGTTTCCGACCTGGCGTCCTTCGGATATCGCATTCGGAGACGACGGCTCCATGTACGCGATCGCGATGACCGAAGGACAGGTCTGGCGTTCGCGGATACCTCCGCAGGGCCGGCCAGAGCTTGTCAAATGGCACCGCTACGCGACCGGACTCTATCACCCAATCGGTCTGGCTATCGTGGACGGCCGCGTCTACGTGGCCCAGAAGCCGGAGATCACCGAACTGATCGACCGGGACGGCGATGGCACTGCCGAATATTTTCGGACGGTCGCGACGGGATGGGGCCTCTCCACGGGTTGGCACGAGTACTGCTTCGGACTGGCCGTCGATCGGCAAGCGAATCTCTGGTTCGCCTTGAATACCGGCTACTTTTGGACCAACCCGGGCTACGTCAATCCAGGACGTTGGCGAGGAGGAATCCTGCGAGTCACGCATGAGACGGAACGGTTGGACGTCATTGCAACCGGTTGCCGCGTTCCGAATGGGATCGCGCTGGGGCCGGACGGCAATATTTTTTTCACCGACAATCAGGGCGATTGGATCCAATCCTGCAAGCTGACGAATGTCGTTCCGGGCAGGTTTTACGGACATCCGGAAACGACCCAAGACGCCTTGGAACAGGGCACGTATCCAAATGGACGCAGTGCCATCTGGTTTCCCTACGATCGCTGTCGAAGTGTGTCAGGGCCAGCCTACGACGCGACCGAGGGTCGGTTTGGGCCCTTCTCCGACCAGCTGTTTGTCGGTGACGTGGGATACGGCGCCAACCCGGGAGTGATGCGTGTGGCGCTGGAGAATGTGAAGGGGCAATATCAGGGCGCGTGTTTCCGTTTCATCGACGGACAGCCGTTCGGATGTGAACGGATGCGGTTTGGACCGGACGGTCAACTCTATTTGGCGTCATTGACAAGTGGCTTGACGCGCATGAGCTTTGACGGCCAAACGCCTTTGAGCATCCATTCCGTACGGATCCGGCCGGCCGGACAGGGTTTTGTCGTCCATCTGACACGCCCCCTCGACGCGGACACGCAACTCAGCACGACTCAATTTCGGGTCAAGCGCTATCACTACTTGTACACGGGAAATTATGGCTCGCCCCAGGCAGATGAGACAATCGTGTCGGTGCAGCAGGTGGACCTGTCAGCGGACCTCACCACAATCACGTTGACATTTCCCGTCGAAACGTATCCGATCGGAATGGTCTACGAGATCAACCTCGGCAAGTTAACGTCCGCCGAGGGCGACGAACTTATCCATAACGAGGCCTGGTACACGGTTCAGGAGATCCCGGACGCAACAGATTCGCAATAGCCGATGTGTCATCGCGATATGTTGGGATGCGTTTGGAAAAGGGGGCAGGTCCCGAAAGCCAGAACGGCCCTTCGGGTGCTGCGGACGCTTGTGACCTGACCCAATCCTGTTCGGCTCGATTCTCCCGTGTGTTCGGCACGCTGATTGCTTCGCGGTGTCGAGTGGATAAATGCGACAGAGGACCACGAAGAAGAAGAGAGCAACGACGTGCTTAGTTCTGCTTATGTTGGCTGTCGTAGGGCACCGCCACACGCGAGCGCAGCAGTCCGCGCTCGCACGCGACCACCTTCTCGGCTGGTACAAACTAGCAGATCGCACACTGATCCCGGTCTTCCAGGTCGATCGTACTTACTGCTCCGTCATGCACCCGGGCATCGAGATTCCTCTCAAGGCCTGTCCAGAGAGTCTGGAATGGGCTCTCGTTCGACTTTCGTAGTGCAGAAACTTCATATGTTAGATCGCGGCTAACGGCATCGGCGTCGGCTAATAACCCGTCAGTTTTGCGGAAATACGCCGGAGAGTCAGGTAAAACCGAAACGGGGTCGGCCCAAGTGCCAGCCATTTCCAACGACTCCATTTCAGGCCGCTCGGTAATTCCGATTCGGATGGATGCTGGCGACCGGATGCGAAGAACGCGACCATGTGTTTCTCCACATCAAAGTACATGGTGCCGTCCAGTGCCTTATGAAACGGCGTCACTGCGCAAAAGCGATTGCCGATCCATCGAATTGTTTTACCATCGTCGAAGAAGACGCAGCACTTGAATCCGCGAGGGCGAAGCACAAGTTGAGGAGATTCGTTGGGTCCACGAAGCAGCGCGAACAAACCGACGTCCTTGCAAATCCCCACTTCGCCACAGGAATAAACGACGGCAACATGTTCTCCTCCGGGTGCCGGTCGAACAACGTCGCGCAGGTTCCGCCACTTCTTTCGGTCAGGACCTGGCCACTTATCAATGCTCAATCGCCATTTCGTCATGGCATGTCCATGTCACTGTTAACGAGGTAAGACCAAACTCAAGACGGTCTACAAACGCCAGCCCCAGTCCGCAAGTCCAACAGGTCTACAAACAAGTCCAAGACCAAACAAGTCCAAGACAACAAGTCCAAGACGGTCTACAGGCTCCAGAGTCATTCGGCAGCACAGGGGAGCCGAAGGCGTGGCCGGCGGCGATGAGGGCACGAAAGTAGACCGTCTGAGTTCGGCCTCGTCTGAGTTCGGCCTGAGTTTGGCCGGCGAGCTGCTGAGCAGGGGGTGGGGCCCCCTCATCCGGCCTTCGGCCACCTTCTCCCGCGCTGGGGAGAAGGGACGGGGTGCGGTTGCTCTTTTGCGCGGTTGGAGTAGGAACGAAGAAGGAACGCGGTGCGGAGACGTGGCGCTGTCACCTCTCCCGAGGGAGAGTAAGCGACTCCGCGCCGACGCCAGCGGTCGAGCGAACGGGAAGTCAGCTATCAGGGCGGTCCGCAAGTCCAAGACGGTCTACGCAAGCGGAAGTCCGAGACGGCCTATGGGCTCCAGAGTCATTCGGCAGCACTGGGACAACAAGTCCAAGACGGTCTACAGGCTCCAGAGTCATTCGGCAGCACAGGGGAGCCGAAGGCGTGGCCGGCGGCGATGAGGGCACGAAAGTAGACCGTCTGAGTTCGGCCGACCGTTGTGCCTATCGTAGACCGTCTGGCATCGTTGTTGTCTGGGATCGTTGTCGGAACCGTAGTTGTCGTCGTAGACCGTCTGGGATCGTTGGTAGTCAGGACAGCGGTTTTGAGAACGGCCTGCGCATGGCGTTCGCGAGCGTACCGGAACCCTCGTCCGCGCCGTCCCTCACGCTCGGCTTGATGGGCCTGCTGTGTCGCGTCCGACGCGCCGCAGTCCCCATTGCGTAGCCCCGCTCGCGGAGAGCGGGGGTGGCGCGGCGTGGATGCGAGGCCTGCATGGCGAGGTCGGCTGGGGGACGGGTTCGCCCCCCGTCTCGCGACGGGGGCTACGGCGCGACGGGGGCTACGGCGCGACGGGGGCTACGGGCGACAGCAAACCCAGACCGTCTCAATCCTGTTCGCAGAGATTCAGCGTGGTTGGGTGAAGCGGCTGGTTGGTGGCGGCCGCCCAGAGATCGAGCTGATTGCCACCGCGGCGACAGTTAAAGCAACGCAAGAGGCTGCGCGGTACGTGAACTGAGAAGCAGCGAGTTGCTGGCGGACCGAAGGACGGGCTGCCGCTCAGCGGACAAGGGACACGCCATTGGGGACCGCAGTGAAGGGTGGGCTGCCAGTCCAAGAGCTCAAGCACGCGGCGAATCGGCACCTGCTCCCGAATCGCCGCGTAATCACGAAAGTCCAAGCCGGTGTACGTAAGTTCGAGACGGCCAACAGGCTCCAGAGTCATTCGGAAGCACTGGCAAGCCCCAGGCGTGACCGGCGCCGACGAGGGCACGGAAGTAGACCGTCTAAGTTCGCTTGTCTAAGTTCGCTTAGGTTCGCTGGTCGTCTGAGTTCGCTGATCCGGAAGTAGACCGTCTGAGTTCGCTCGTCTGAGTTCGCTCTGGGATCATTCGTTGTTGTTGGTAGACCGTCTGGGATCGTCTGGTGGGAGACCGTCTGGGATCGTCTGGGATCGTTCGTCGGGGATCATTTGTCGTCGGGAATCTACTTTTTTTGGGATCTTTCTTGACCGTACGGCCGCTCCGAGATAGCGACGAGCGTGGCACATCCGCCGGCAAGCGGCGGGCATCATGCCGCGACGGGCAAGAGTCGAGCCGAATACTATCGGACCTGCACCCTTTTCCCCAACCGGGTGCGATTGTCATTCGTCCCGCGGCGACGCGGCCCGTGTCAGTCGGTCCATAATGGCCAGCCCAAGTCCTTCCGGGCGCAGGCGACCGCCACGATGCGATCCAGGTTGAGATGATCGAGCCGCCGGAGTGCGGCGAACAAATTGGCGGCTGCCTCGGTCAGATTTCCCGAGCGAGACAAGATTTCCTTCGCGGCGAATCCTTCGTCATCGATCGGGGGACCGACGCAAAGCAACCCGACACGTTGTCCGGGAGGCGGCGGGGCGGGAACGGACGCGTGGATTTCGAGCGGGGTGTGGGGCGCGTAGTGCGATCGCAACGTGCCGGGAGCCAGACAGGGCCCCGCTTGGGGCGGCACCGAGTCAACCAGGTTCCCCAGAACGGCGACCAATTGTTCGCGTGAAATCCCGCCCGGCCTGAGAAGCAGGGGAGGATCATGGATGAGCGAGACAATCGTTGATTCCACGCCCACGCTGCACGGCCCCCCGTCCAGCACGAGCGGAACCTCCTCCCCAAAACTCTCGACCACGTGGCGTGCCGTCGTCGGACTCAATTTCCCGAAGCGATTGGCGCTGGGGGCGGCTAAGGGAAAGCCGGCGGCCTGAATGAGTTGCCGCGCCACCGGGTGCGCCGGGCAGCGTATCGCGACGCTGGACAGTCCCGAAGTCACGATTTCAGGCACGTTCGATGTCTTCGGAAGCACGAGCGTTAGCGGCCCAGGCCAAAATTGATCGATCAGTGCGTGTGCGGCGCTGGAAACTTCACGTGCAACTTGCGCGAGCTGTCCCGCGTCGCCAAGATGGACGATCAGGGGATCAAACCGAGGGCGCCCTTGAGTTCGAAGATGCGAGCCACCGCCAGCGGATCAAGCGCGTTGGCACCCAGTCCATAGACGGTTTCGGTCGGAAATGCCACGACTCCCCCTGCCTGAAGATGGCGAGCGGCGGCTTTGATCGCGTCAGAAGTAGGGGGTTCGATGCGATTCACGACGGGAGGTTCACCGCGTCAGCGCGAGGAACTCAGGGGACGAACGAGGCACGAAAGGTTGTGGCGAATCTCGACGATCACGGTTCGAGGCAAGCGGAATAACGCGGTGGTTGACTGGTTGACCAACGAAAAAGCCCTGCTCGGACGAACCGAACAGGGCTTTTAAAAAATCCGGCGATACCTACTTTCGCACTTTTGGCACTATCATCGGCTCTCAGTGCTTAACTTCTGTGTTCGGGATGGGAACAGGTGTGACCACTGAGATATGTTCACCGGAAAAAGACCGTGTCGCCTGTCGACGACACGGCCTTCCTATTTTCAGTTGTGGCTCTTGGCATCACGGACCGAAGTCCGTCACGAGTATTTCGCTTGAACGTTGAATATAAGTGGTCAAGCTTTCGTCCGTTAGTACCGGTTAGCTGAACACGTTGCCGTGCTTACACATCCGGCCTATCAACCTGGTCGTCTTCCAGGGGACTCTCGTGCTAACGCACTTACGAAACTTAATCTTGGAGCGGGCTTCACGCTTATATGCTTTCAGCGTTTATCCTTTCCGAACTTAGCTATCCAGCCGTGCCACTAGCGTGACAACTGGTACACCAGAGGTTCGTCCATCTAAATCCTCTCGTACTAAAAATGAACCTCCTCAAGTTTCGTACGCCCACGGCAGATAGGGACCGACCTGTCTCACGACGGTCTGAACCCAGCTCACGTACCACTTTCATTGGCGAACAGCCAAACCCTTGGGAGCTTCTTCACCCCCAGGATGTGATGAGCCGACATCGAGGTGCCAAACCGCTTCGCCGCTATGGACGCTCGGAAGCGATAAGCCTGTTATCCCCGGAGTACCTTTTATCTGATGAGCGATGACCCTTCCATTCGGAATCACCGGATCACTAAGACCTGCTTTCGCACCTGCTCGACTGATGAGTCTCGCAGTCAAGCACCCTTCTACCTTTGCGCTCTACGCCTGATTGCCAACCAGGCTGAGGGTACCTTTGCACTCCTCCGTTACTTTTTGGGAGGAGACCGCCCCAGTCAAACTGCCCAACTGACACTGTCCGCTGCCCGGATTCACGGGATCAGCGTTAGAGCTAAAGCATATTCAGGGTGGTATTTCAAGGACGGCTCCTCGAGAGCTGGCGCTCCCGGATCACAGCCTCCCACCTATCCTACACAAAACATACCTCAGACCAATATCAGCCTACAGTAAAGGTTCACGGGGTCTTTCCGTCTAACCGCGGGTACGTGGCATCTTCACCACGACTACAATTTCACCGGGTCGGTGGTTGAGACAGTGTAGCTGTCGTTACGCCTTTCATGCAGGTCGGAACTTACCCGACAAGGAACTTCGCTACCTTAGGACCGTCATAGTTACGGCCGCCGTTTACCGGGGCTTCGGTTGAGAGCTTCACTCCGAAGAGCTAACCCGCTTCCTTAACCTACCGGCACCGGGCAGGCGTCAGTCTCTATACATCCACTTACGTGTTAGCAGAGACCTGTGTTTTTGATAAACAGTCGCAGCTACCGATTTACTGTGACCCCCGGCAGCTATTCACCGCCAAGGGTACCCCTTATCGCGAACTTACGGGGCCATTTTGCAGAGTTCCTTAACCACCGTTCTCCCGAGCGCCTTAGACTTCTCGTCTCGCCTACCTGTGTCAGTTTTAGTACGGTCACAAGTGCTTCAACCTTTAGAAGCTTTTCTTGGACGTCCTTCAGATAACTTCCTGAACATAAACGCAGTCGGTCCCCTCCTTCCACGTACGGGGCGGATTTACCAATCCCCTGCTTCCAGAGAGTCCACGGACATTTCTATTCGTACCGCTTACCATTCAGACGCCGTCCCTCCATCAGTCCACACTCGTGGCGCAGGAATGTTGACCTGCTATCCATCGTCTACGCCTTTCGGCCTCGACTAAGGGACCGGCTAACCCTGGGCGGATTTACCTTCCCCAGGAAACCTTAGGCTTTCGGCGAGCAGGATTCTCACCTGCTTTATCGTTACTCATTCCGGCATAATCACCTGTACGCCCCGACACCGTTCCTTACGGTACGGCTTGTATCTGGCGTACAGCGCTCTCCTACCGCTCAACAAAGTTGAGCCCGCAGTTTCGGTGTCATGCTTACTCCCGTTCATTATCGGCGCAGGATTGCTCGACCAGTAAGCTGTTACGCACTTTTTAAATGGTGGCTGCTTCTAAGCCAACATCCTGGCTGTCACTGCAACCCAACTTCCTTAGTGACTGAGCATGACTTTGGGACCTTAACTGACGATCTGGGTTGTTTCCCTCTCGACCACGCAGCTTATCCCACGTGGACTGACTCCTGAGATAGTCGCACTGGTATTCGGAGTTTGGTTCAGTGAGGTACCCGGGAAAGGGCCCCCATCCGATTCAGTATCTCTACCCCCAGTGCGTAGTGGCTCAAGGCTAGCCCTAAAGCTATTTCGGAGAGAACGAGCTATCTCCGGGTTTGATTAGACTTTCACTCCTCCCCACAGGTCATCCCCTCGGTTTTCAACCCAAGTGAGTTCGGGCCTCCACGCAGTATAACCCGCGCTTCACCCTGCCCATGGGTAGATCACCCGGTTTCGCGTCTACCACCGCTGACATGTGCGCTATTAACACTCGGTTTCCCTACGGCTCCAGCCCGGAAGGCCTTAACCAAGCCAGTGACGGTAACTCGCCGGATCATTATGCAAAAGGCACGCCGTCACACCGTCCGAAGACATGGTGCTCCGACCGCTTGTAGGCACACGGTTTCAGGTTCAGTAACCTCCCCTAGCAGGGGTTCTTCCCATCTTTCAGTCGCCATACTGAGTTCACTATCGGTCGTCAGGGAGTATTTAGCCTTACGGGATGGTCCCCGTCGATTCAGTCGGGGTTTCACGTGCCCCAACCTACTCAGGTACCTCTTGCAAACGGAGACGGTTCAACTGCCGCATACAGGACTGTCACCTTCTATGGTTGAACTTTCCAGAACATTCTGCTAGTCGACCGTTTTGTAACTCCAACAAGAAGCCCTACAACCCCGCGGGGAAAATCCCCACGGTTTGGGCTGTTCCGCGTTCGCTCGCCGCTACTGACGGAATCGATTTTTCTTTCTTCTCCACCGGTTACTTAGATGTTTCAGTTCACCGGGTTTGCGACTCACACCTATGTATTCAGTGTGAGTTTGTTCGGGAATTCCGGGATCAACGCTCGTTTGTCAACTCCCCCGGACTTATCGCAGACTTCCACGCCCTTCATAGCCTCCTGACACCAAGACATCCCCCGTGCGCCCTTAATAGCTTGACCACCAAGATCCAACGCTCAGCATTCACCGAGCTCGCCCAGACCTAGCCCAAGCCAGGACTGAACTGAAGTGGCTTCCACTACCCGCCCCGGCTCAGACTTTCGCCTGCCCGGGACGTCGCAACGATTATTTACGAAATCTCCTGAGTGCCTCACAAGCCGCAGCGAAGCCACTGCTTACAACACACCCAGGCGCTCGTGGTATGCCGCCACAGCAGAACTTAACGCCCTGCCATCGCAACATTTTCAGATGCCAATTACCACAACCAAATTGCCAAAGATCAAGCCGCACTGAGCGGCAGGCCGAAGCCTCAATTTTGTTTTCTGACTGAGAACGCTTGGCTCTCCGTCAAAGCCCCGAATTCTATCGACTCCAGGGAACCCCGTCAACAACCGTTAGCCCCGAAACTCAAAATCTCTGGAAATGATTCCAACCGCTGATTTTGAGCTCGAATACTGACTCCCAAACGTGACTGTCCCAAATGTGACTCGGCAGCCACCTCTGGGAAGCGCCTCTGGGAAGTCGCGAATCTCCGCTTGGAAACAAGTCCCAGCAGTGAAATGCGACTTCGGAACCTCCTGAGAGTTGACCCGCCCTGCAGCTCCAAGCGGGCTCGGGGCGTCAGGTCGGCTCCTCGTTTCGATTCCTTATCGACTGGATCCCGGCAGTGTATCGGATGCCGCCGCAGCTCGTCTAGATGCCCAGTGAAAAAAATCTCCCAGCGCCCCATCGGGGTTTCCGCAGCGCGCCATCTCAGACGGTTTCTGTCGAGCGGAGTGTTTCCCAAGGTTTATACGCTTATACTCACTTTGGGCTGCACGGCAGCCCATGATGTACTCCTCAACGGATCAGGCTGAGTTGAACGACAAATCAGGACAGTCCCGGATCGCGATCACGGGTTCCAGCGGACAGCTTGGAGCGGAGCTGTGCCGGCTTTTGGGACCACGGGCATTGCCGTTGGATTCCCAAGGGATGGATTTGACTCAGCCCGCTGAGATTGTCGCCACCGTAAGAGCACTCCGGCCCGACGTTCTAATCAACGCCGCGGCGTATACCGCCGTCGACGCCGCTCAGACGGATGCCCAACGCTGCTTCGCGGTCAACCACGAGGCCGTGCGGACTCTGGCCGACGTGACGGCGGAGACCGACTGCGTGCTGGTGCAGCTCAGTACGGACTACGTGTTCGGTCGCGTGGGAAACCGCACCACGCCTCTGGCTGAAGACGATCCCATCGATCCAATCGGGATTTATGCCCAATCCAAAGCCCTGGGCGAGCAGGCCGCCTGCCAGCATCCAAATCACCTGATCATCCGAACCTGTGGGATTTACGGCCCTCCCACGGATCCATCGCGTGGAAATTCGGGTGGAAATTTCGTCCATACGATGCTGCGTCTGGGAAAGGCGAACCGCCAAGTGAAAGTTGTCGCGGACCAAGTCTGCAGTCCCACTTGGGTTGCCGAGTTGGCGGCGGCGATTGGTCATTTGGTGGAAACTCGCCAACGGGGACTCTTCCACGTCGTCAACCCAGGTGCCGTCTCCTGGTTCGAGTTCACGCAACACATTTTTCGCATCATGCGACTTGCTTGCACGGCCGTACCCATTCGCTCCGAAGAGTACGGGGCCGCGGCCCCCAGGCCCCACTTCAGCGCCCTCGGAATTGAGAAGTACCGCCGCACGAGTGGGCCTCCGATGTCGCCTTGCTTGCAAGCACTCGAAACTTATCTCGGAAGTCTCGGCCAGTCGACGAGTCACTCGCCGAGCGATACATTTCCGACCTGCGGCAGGAACGGGCCGGATTAAACGCACCGGGACTTTTTGGCCGCTTGGCGAACTCGGTCCGAGGGCGGCATCCTTGGCGCGAACGGATTCAGGCCGCCCCGTCGCCGCGCACGACGGCCGGGATCGTCCTCAGGATTAATTTGAGATCGACCCCAAGCCCTCGCCGCTCGAGGTACTCTCGATCGACTTCCCTTTGGCGTCGAAAGTCCAGCTGGCTGCGTCCGGAAACCTGCCAGATGCAAGTTAAGCCAGGGCGAACTGAAAGCCGCACCCGATCCGCGTCCTGGTACTTCGCCACTTCCTCTGCCAAGGCGGGACGCGGCCCCACCAAGCTCATCTGCCCGCACAGCAGGTTCCAGAATTGCGGCAGCTCGTCCAGACTCAGGCGCCGCATGACGCGCCCGATCGTCGTAATCCGGGGATCGTGAAAAATTTTGAACGTCCGATCATCGGCATGCTGATTGAATACTGCGAGGTCGAACTTTAGCTCTTCCGCATTGACCACCATCGAGCGAAACTTCACGATCTCGAATTGCTTGCCTCGCTCACCAACGCGAGTTTGCCAAAATAGAACCGGCCCCCCGTCAAACACCTTGATCAAGATCGCGCACACGGCCATGACCGGGCTGAGCAAGACCAATCCCAGCAGTGCCCCTACCAGGTCCAGACCGCGTTTGGGCACCGCGTACCCCAAGGGAGTTTTGATCGAAGGTATCGATACTTGCCAGGCCGGCGGATCAGAGCCATCGCCAAGGCCGGGACGGGCGGCCAATTCGCCTCGGGCGACGAGTGATTCGTCATCCGCAACGGATCTTGACGCAAATTCGCGCGACGCTTGCGGGTCGTCCCGGTGCCGCGAAGCATCCAACTCCAGTTGCCCAACCTGGGCCAGAAAGGCGAGATTCACGCCGCTCGAGAGCGAGACCGAATCCGCAGGTCCATGTGGGAGCACTTGACCCATGGTTGACTTAGCCGACACAGATCGTCGTTGGTGCAAGTTCAAGAAGTTAGCGCGGAGCGAGAACATCGGACCAACGGTCCCTGGCTCCCCGTTTGATGATAATTAGGGCCGCCAGAATTGGCCACGAAACCGCTCATTTTTCCGAAGCAGTTCAGGTGAGCAACCTCCCGGTGAGCCAGATTGCCTTTCCACTGTCGATGGTCGGTGCAGTTGCCATCGGTCGCAATGAAGGGGACCGTCTCATCCGCTGTTTCGACTCCCTGCAAGCGATCCACCCCCGCATCGTCTACGTCGACTCGGGATCGACCGACCGAAGTGTCGAATGGGCGCGAAAACGGGGAATCGTCGTGGAGGAACTGGACGCTGAAAAAGCGTTCACAGCGGCTCGGGCCCGCAATGCCGGTTGGCGGCGGTTGCAGCAGGAATTCCCGGAGGTCGGCTTCGTTCAATTTCTGGACGGTGATTGCGAGCTGATCGCCGGTTGGCTGGAAACCGCCTTGGAGGCATTCGCCGCCGTGCCAACCCGCGGAGTCGTCTGCGGGCGCCGGCGAGAACGTCATCCGGATCGATCGATCTACAACCGACTTTGCGATCTCGAGTGGAACACGCCGCTCGGTAAGGCCCGCGCCTGCGGTGGCGATGCGTTGATGCGTCTGTCGGCGGTTGAGCAGGTGGGCGGATACAACGACAGTTTGATTGCGGGGGAGGAGCCTGAACTGTGCCTCCGCCTTCGCACGCAGGGCTGGACGATTGAGCGACTGGACGCCGACATGACGTGGCACGATGCCGCGATCACTCGCTTCGGTCAATGGTTTCGGCGGGCTCGACGCGCCGGTCATGCCTACGCGGAAGGCGCCGCCCTGCACGGGTCGCCGCCAGAACGGCATTGCGTCCGAGAAACTCGCCGAATTTGGCTGTGGGCGCTCGTTTGGCCGCTTCTGCTGTGGCTCGCCAGCCTGTCGATCGGTCCCTGGAGCCTGCTTGGGTTATCCGTTTACGCCGTCCAGGTTTGCAAGACCGCTTGGCAAATTCGTGCCCGGGCAGATCGCCTTTCGACCGGTGTGCTCTACGGAATCGCCTGCGTGCTCGCCAAATGGCCACAACTGATCGGGCAGTGCCAGTACTGGGTTCATCGCTGGCGCGGACGACGAATGCGTCTCATCGAATACAAGGACGGCTCGGGAGGGCGAAGCTCCTGCTGAGCCGTGCGCAGGGCGACGCACAACGCAAGTTCGGCTCGGCAGGAGCCTCGCCCTCCCGGTGTAGAATTCACTCGCCGGCCGCGATTTCGGCGAGATAATCGCCGTAGGTATTTTTCTGCTCGCGTGCAAGAGCGAGTAGCTGTTGCTGGTCGATAAACCCCATCCGAAACGCAATTTCCTCAATGCACGAAACCTTCAGCCCCTGCCGCTTCTCGATCGTCTCGACGTAGTTCGCGGCCTGCATCAGCGATTCGGGGGTTCCCGTATCGAGCCAGGCAAGACCTCGCCCCAGTTCGTGCACGTGCAGTTGGCCGCGCTCCAGATAGATCCGATTGAGGTCCGTAATTTCAAGCTCGCCACGTGCCGAAGGCCGGAGTGACGCGGCCAGCGTCACGACTTGCTCATCATAGAAGTAGAGACCTGGCACGGCGAATCGTGACCGCGGCCGGGCGGGCTTTTCGTCCAGGGAAATGGCGATTCCCTGCGAATCAAACTCGATCACGCCATACCGCTCTGGGTCCTTCACGGGGTACGCGAAAATCGTCGCCCCCGACACACGGCTCGCCGCCTCCGCCAGGACCCGACCAAAACCGTGTCCGTAAAAAATATTGTCCCCCAGTACCAACGCAACTCGATCGCCAGCCACAAACTCTGCGCCAATGAGGAACGCCTGGGCCAGGCCCTCCGGAGCGGGCTGAACCGCATAGTCCAGCCGGATCCCGAGATGACTGCCGTCGCCCAGTAACTGCTGGAAGCCGCCGATGTCGTGGGGAGTCGAAATCACGAGGATCTCACGGATCCCGCCCAGCATGAGCGTCGCCAGCGGATAGTACACCAAGGGCTTGTCATAGATCGGCAGCAGTTGCTTGCTGACGGCCCGCGTCATCGGGTACAGACGCGTCCCACTGCCTCCCGCGAGAATGATGCCTTTGCGCGTGCGGTTGGTCGGGTCCGTGCTTGAGTCCGGCGGCAGGGGCAGTATGGAAGTCATGCTTCAGACAACCTTGTACGGAGAATTTGTCGCTTCTTCATGCCTTATCTCGTCGACCGGGAAACGTTTTCCGTGCCCCGCAAAGAGGCGATTGGGCGCGTTGAATACCCAGCCGTTCTCGTGCCCCACGTTACGATACGCATGGACGACCCCGGGAGGCACTGTGAGCGTGATGGGAGATTCCGTGCCGCCTTCGCAGCAGATGTAGTTACCATAGGTCGGCGACTCCGGCCGAGAGTCCCAGAGATGAATCGCAAATCGACTCGGCCCCACAAAGCCAAAATAATCGGTCTGCTCCACGTGTTCGTGCGGTCCTCGGGTCACCCCCGGCTTCGTCTCGCTGACGTACGCCATCGCCGGCTGCAGGTCGCGCGGCAATTCATCGTTCCGAAACAGTTCGGCCAGCCATCCCCGTGCATCCTCATGTCGCTGAATCGCGCGAATCTCGACGCCCTCGATCGGCCCCTCGCGATATTCCTGGGCCGGTCGCGAACCCAGGTTTCGAACGTGGCCAGCGTGTTCCGCGGCCAGCACGCCCAATCGCTCCCGCTGGTACGTTCCCTCGGTCACCTCGCGCACCCACTCCTGGTGTTCGATGTACCACGCCACCGTGGCGCGGATTCCGGCGTCGAAATCGTGACGAGGCCGCCATCCAAGTTCGCTCCGGATCTTGGTGGCGTCAATCGCGTATCGCCGATCGTGCCCAGGCCGATCCTCCACGAATTGAACCAAGCTCTTGGAAGGCCGACGGGTCGGCTTGGGTTGCAGTTCATCCACCGCGCGACAGATGGCCTCGACGACCTCCAAGTTCGTCCGTTCCGCATCGCCTCCAATGTTGTAGACCTCGCCAGGCCGGCCGCGCTGCAGAATCTCACGCAGTGCTTCGCAGTGATCCTCAACGTGCAGCCAGTCCCGAACGTTCGCCCCGTCCCCGTAAACCGGCAAGGGCTTTCCCTCGAGCGAGTTGAGGATCATCAGCGGGATGAGTTTCTCGGGAAACTGAAAAGGACCGTAGTTGTTCGAGCAATTGGAAATGAAGACGGGCAATCCGTACGTATGAAAGTACGCTCGCACGAGATGGTCGGAGGCCGCTTTGGAAGCCGAATACGGTGAGTTGGGTTTGTAGGGCGATTCCTCCGTAAAGCGTCCGGTGGGGCCAAGCGAGCCGTACACTTCGTCCGTCGACACGTGCAAGAAGCGAAACGCCGAGCGCTCCTCGGACGGCGCGAGTTCACTCCAGTAGTCACGGGCCGCTTCCAACAGGATCTGCGTCCCGACCACGTTGGTTTCGATAAACGCCGCCGGAGCGCTGATCGATCGGTCAACGTGGGACTCGGCCGCGAAATGCACGATTGCCTCGGGTCGGTACTCGCGGAGCAATCGCCGCACAAGCGGGCCGTCACCGATCTCGCCGCGCACAAAAACGTGCCGCTCGTCGCCCTCGATCGCACGTAGCGACGCGAGATTGCCAGCGTAGGTCAGTTTGTCTAAATTGACGACCCGGCAAGTCTTTGAGCGGACGCAGTGGCGCACGAACGTTCCACCGATGAATCCGGCTCCACCGGTGACCAGCAACGTCTTCATTCAAGGTCCCCCTTACGTTTCCTGCGACACGAGTTCGCATGGTTCATTTGCGGAGGTTGGCCGTTGCGGCGGTGCAGTAGCCCCGCCCGCTAGTTCTCGCCGGCGCACCACCTCCTGTCAATTCCTGTCGCCGCGGATCGCCGCCCAGAGCCTGTGCCATCGCGTGTGATTTTCCGCGCGTCAGACATAGCCAATGATAGTTCCGCAGGAATCGCCGAAATTCCAAGTCATCGTAGCGAGGCTGGCCTTGCAACCAACTTGTCAGGTACCCCCATCCCATGGCCAAGGCGCCCCGGACCCGGGGCGGATGCGAAAGGCGGTAAACGACGCTGGCCGCCATGTAAAACGGACTGGTTCCCATGAAATATTGCCCGAAACCGTGACGAGCTCGGCCCGTCAAAATCCCGCGCTCGCTCGAGCCCATGGCGCGCAAGTGAATCAATCGCAACTCCGGATCGTCCCAACTTACAGCCGACCAGCCCAGCATGCGGCAGCGATGACAATCGATTCCGTCCCACATCACCTGAGGAACAAACCCGCCAATTTCCTGAAAACACGCGACGCGATAAAACTTGGCGGCACCGACCGACACGTCATCCCCCACGCCCTCGCTGATGAGGGCCGCCCGTCCACAAGGCCTCCTCATTGCCCGCCCCAGGGTAGTAGGGTTTGCCACTGCAGGTCCCCAGTCGCGGGTCCGATTCCATCCGATCCATTAACGTGGCAAAGTAGTTCGGTGGCAACACCAGATCAACGTCCAGCTTGCAGACATAGTCGCACTGCCCCAGATCGATCTCGGCCAAGCCGTCCTGAAAGGCCTCAATTACCCCGCTCCCCACGGCGCGACAGCCGCGGTCGCGACGCGAAACGATTTGAAGGCGCCGATTCCGAGCGGCATACTCACGCAGAATCTGCGGGGTTTCGTCGGACGAACCATCATCGACAATCACCCAGCGTTCCGGCAGTTCGGACTGGCCCAACACGCTGTCCAGCGTCCGACGGATGTACTTCGCTTCGTTCCGACATGGGCTTACGAGACAATATCTGCGTGACATCACGAGGCCCTCGTAAAGCAAGGCAAAGCAGGGGGGCTTTCGGCGGACATCTGCCGCGCGGCAGTGACGGCGTCGAGCAGCCGGTCGACGTTTCTCGAGAGCGAGAATTCTGCCGCGATTCGCCCCCGTCCCGAGGCACCTAAACGCCGTCGACCATCCGGATCCGCGATCAGCGTCGTCAATGCCCGGCTCAATTCGGGAACATTTCCCGGCGGCACCAGCCAGCCCGTCTCGCCGTGCCGGATTAACTCCCGAATCGTGGGGAGGTCGCCGGCAACCACGGCGATCCCCCGTGCCATCGCCTCCATCAAAACCACCGGAATTCCATCGCGGTCCCCCGAAGCGGTCGGGCGGCAGGGCAAGACCAGCAGGTCGCCGTGTTGCATCGCCAGCAGCACGTCATGATGATCACGAGCGCCCAGGAACTCGAGCGAGGCTCCCAGGTTTTCCTCGTCGCTCAAGCGTTTCAAGGCCGAGCGCTCAGGCCCCTCGCCAATCACTTGGCAATGGAAGGCAACTCCCTGTCGCCGAAGCGCGCCCAGCGCTCGAATCAGCAGATCGAAGCCTTTTTTTTCGACCAAGCGACCAACTGCCAGCAGGCGAGTTGGCGGCGAGTTCTCACGTGTGTCCTGATTCCCGTCAGGGAGTTGGCCAGCCGGCGCGACGCCGCACCGCACAATTGGCAGCCGCGTCACGGACAGCTCAGGAACGCATGTTTGGTAGTAATGCCGATGCCAGTGGCTGATGCAAGCCACAAACGCCGCTCGTCGCGCTTTGGCGGGAAGAAGTGAGTAGTCGCGAAACAGATCCGCGGCGTGTCCCGTAAAGCTGAACGGGATCTTTCGCAGCATCGCGAAGTACATCGCAATGCTGGTGGGGACGTGCGCCAGGTGCGCGTGAACATGATCCACTTGCCGACCTGCCAGCCGGGTATCGAGCGCCAGCGCACCCAGGCACTGGAGCAGCAGCTTGGGCCGCCGCGACAGGGGTACGTGAGCACCGCACAAGGCATCCCCAAGGGCGGTTGCCACCACGCCCAACGTGGCCCTCGGACGACGCCATAGCGACCACCATCCATCACGTACGAGCGCCCCCATCCGGCGCCATAGATCGGGATCGATTCGCGGCCCATCTTGTCCAGCTCCGCCGAACCCAGCTCAGGCTCGGGAGATCGGACGGACGCCGTGATCACCGACACGCCGCGGCGTTGCAGTTCGAACACCTCGTGGTAGACGAAGGTCTCCGACCGAGCGGGCAGGCGGGCTCCGACATAGAGGATCGACATCGCGTGCTCGGTCATTTAGCTGACAATTCCAATCACGAGGGCCCCCAGGTCCAACAGGTCGCGAACCACCTCTGCTCCCGATCCGGACAACCTCCCCGTCGGGAGAACGGTGAGCAGAATCCCGTCGGCTCGCGCCGAGAGCATCTGCAGGTCGGAGGGCTGATTCGTGGACGGACCGGCCACCAGAATCATCGTATATCGTTGCCGGCACACCTCCAGCAACGTCGTCAGGCGACTGGCGGCCAGTCCCTCGCGAGGGAAACGACGGCTCCCGCAAGGGATGATGTCGACTCCCGCAATCGACGTCGGCCGAATCAGGTCGTCCAGCCCAAGCTCAAGACCCTGCAAGAAATCGGCCAGGCCGACCGATTCGGGCCGTTCGACTGGCGACGCGTGCGACGCAAATTCCGACTCAATTTGCCTGCCCGAACTGGACTGCCGGTTCCCGTTGCTCGCCGCCCGACCGTTACTCGGAACGCGCGCGATCACGCTGCTGACGATGTCCTCGTTCGTCGAGCGATGCTGAGAATCCCGGGGTCGATCACAGGCGTCAATCATCAGCACGCGTTCTTCTCGGCGGGCGAGGCACTCGGCGAGATGACTGATCGTCGGAATCGAGGACCGATCGTGATCGAGCCCGCTAAACAGGACCAGCGAACCTGGCCCGTGGGCACTCTGTTGAATCCGAAGGGCAAGCAGCCGAATCCCTTCGGAATTGATCGATGGCGGTCGCTTCGGGTCTCGATTCGAGGCGGGCATCAGAAAGGTCCCGCGACTGACCCGCGGAATACCCAGCGCCCTGGCGGCCTGATCGGCGGGATCGCCGGAGGGAAAGAAGTGTTCCAGGGCAAAGATCGGCAACACCAACGCGATCAGGCAGCCGCCACATGTAAACACGAACAGTTTGGCCTTCCCTTGGCTTGTTTCCGTCGTCTGCCAGGAAGCAGGTGTGAGAACCGTCATCTCGCTGAACTCGGTCGTCTCGCCGCGGCGGATGCCGTTCAGCTGCTCGAGTAACCGAGACCTGCCCAGGACGGCCTCGTCCAATTGAGCCTCCGCTTCTTCCTCTGCGGTCGAATTCAAATCGACCGATCCGACGGCATCGGACAGGCGTCGCTCGAGCGAGGCACGCCGGTTTTCGAGCAGACTCAGTTCACCCTCGATCGGCAGCAAGTCGAATTCGATCTGCTGGATCTTGGCTTCTTTGAATGTCAACTGCCGTTCCAGCACCGTGACGGCCGCGAGGCTCGCGGCGTCGAGTTCGCCTAGCACCGTCGCGCCGATCGTCTCCAGCTTGGCGCGCCACGTCAAATCGTCAAAGCCCTGATTGCTCTCTTCAAACTGATCGAGGTCTCGCCCAATCTGGGTCAACTCCGCATGCCGCTCGGAATTGGCATTGAACAGGCGCTGTCGAGTTTCCATTTGTTGCCGTCGTCCCAGCAGGAGCTCCTGGCGAACCTGATTGCGAAGCGTCTCCACGTCGGATCGCAGTGTCGCCAGCTGGCGGTTGAGCGAGGCACGGCGGAGCGTCAGGTCGTCGAGCGCTTCCTCGGCTCGCGTCAACTGATTGAGCAGTCGCTCCGCCTCACTGCCCAACGTCTCGTCGCCCTCCAGGCGTGAAGCTCGCTCCTGCCGTAACTGAACGAGCTGGTCGCGTAGCGACGCCACGCGTTGATGGGCGGCCTCGTATTGCAGTTCCGTTTCCACGCGATATTGGGACAGCGTTTCTTTTCGACTCGCGGCCGTCACCTCGCACGCTACGCGCATCAGGGTATTGACCAGTTCGATGGCCTGTGCCCCCTCGTTCCAGCGCAACTCGACATCGATGATGTTCGAATAGCGAGATGCGGTGATCTTGAACTGCTCGCGCAACTCTTTGGGATCAGACTGCAAGCCAGTCCGCCCTGCCAGTTCCAGCATACTCTCGTTGGACCGCATGATTTCTACGAGCTCAGGAGTCTGCGGAGCCTGATAGATCTTTTGCAGCGAGGGCGGCAAGGCGACATAGCGCAGCTGGCCGGTGGTGATTGCCTTGGGCATGGAGAATCGACCGGCGACCAAGAGCCCGGCCAAACCGCTCAGTCCAATACAGATCGCCAGCAGCAGCCCACGTCGACGCACCACGCTGACCAACAACGGGTCATCGACGTCATCACGCGGATCGACCGGTTGCGAGCGCGAGATCGTGATCACGCGCTTGTCCAGAGAATCTTGGGGAGCAAGTTGCAGGTTGCCGTGCGTCATGGTTAAGGTTCATCCGCAGTCGCAAGTCGCCAAAGTTCGTGAATCGACGCGCGTCGGTTCGCTCATTCTCGGTTTGGCCTCAAAGGGGTCTGACCCATTTCAATTGTGGCGATGATTTCAACCTGCCCGGGCCACGCCGCGCTGACCGGAGCCGTCTTCCGTTGGCCTCACGTCCCCCTCGATGACAACGCGCTCACGAGCGGCTCGCGAAGCTCGCTTCGACGCCGTGGCGGAGGCCAGACCCGGCGACGCGGCACAACCGACACCGGGAACGCTTCGGTCGCGATCGAATACGGATCAATGCCTAGCCGGCGAAGCGGTAAGAACGCCAGCGTCGTCACGGCCCCCAAGCATAGGGCGTAAAGCGGGTTGGCCATGGCATTCAGCAAACAATCGATCATGTACAGCAGTAGCAACAGCGCAATGCCCAGCACCGGACCGACTTCGGCTGCGGGCCAGTCGCCTCGACCGAACCGCCAAATGGCTAGTGTCGGAGCTAGGAGGAAACTACCAAAGAAAGGCAACAGGCCCAGCAAACCCTGCTTGCCCCACAAGATGATCCAAAGGCCATCGCAAATGGTCTGGTCCTCGCCGTACTCGTCTTGAACCTTCTCGCGTCCCCACCCTCCCCAACCCAGCCAAGGGGCTTCCAGCGCCCGCGCCGCCAGCAGCTTCTCGTTGCGGAAACGAAACTCCAACGACTGTGCCCGGTCGGGACCGAATAGGCGTGAGGCGACCTCGACCAGACTCTGGCCATCGTTTAAATCGGCTCCCCGAATCGGAAGGTAGAGCAGCGGAACGAAGACCACGCACAAAACCGGCCACGGGCTACGCAACATCCTGACGGCCACCAAAATGGCAACGCCACCAGCCAGCAACAGCAGAGCACCGGTCGATTTGCAAAGCACCGCCGTGCCCGCCAACGGCAGTAAAAGCATCCCTGTCGAGACGCCCGCAAGTCGTCGCAAGGCACCGCTGTACCACAGGGCAAAGCCCATGAGCGAAGCAGCTGTCATCCACATCCCCAGCTCCAAGCCGGTGGAAAGGAACACCACGGGTCGCCAGCCCCCATAGCGGTGCGAATGCAGCGTGTTCAGGCGATAGCCATAGATCCAGTTGTACAGCTGAGGGCTCATCCGAATCTCGAACAGGCAGAACGGAACATAGACCAGACCGCCCACAAAAATCCCCGTCGCCAACGTCTTGATTTTCTCGAACGAATCAAAGTACAGCCGTCCCAGAAAATACGGAGTTCCCCACAGCAGTATCGCGTCGAGCGTGTTCGAGCACCCGTCCCACAGACCGAGCGAGTTGCTGAGCGCTGAAGGGATCGGCGAAAGGCAATAGACAATCATCAGCAGGTCGGCCGGATGCAAGCGAAACCGCATGATCCGCCGCGGCTCGGATAACCACACCGCCAACATCATGCCCAACGAGGTGGCTGAGACCTTCGTATAGTCCGGCAAACCCGCGAATTCGATCCCGCTGGAAGGTAGGAACAACCAGGCCGTCACGTAGGCCACCACCAACGCGCGATGCCCCTTCCAGTCACGAAAAATGACGAGCACGACGGGCAGCCAGCCGTAAAGGGCAACCGGTACAAGTAGCTCCATACTCGTCAGTCCTTGAAACCAGCCCCCGCGCGGGCCGTTCGCGACGCTCGCCAGGGCCGGACCGAACTCATCAGCGACCGTCGAAGCGGGGCACTCGAAAAACACTTTGGATCAAGTCAGTCTCGAACCCAAAGCAACTGACAGGCCAATTGCGCCGTTTCCACTGGGAGTTCCGCCGCTGGCCGCCCCTTCGCCTTTTAAATGAGCTGAGCCTGCTGCGCCACGACCAATAAGGCGGCCGCGGTGACACCCAGAATGTCGATTTCCGGAAACCAGGCGTTGATGCGACGATACAACCTGGCCTGATACGGGTACGCCAGCAGCGGTGCCACGGCGAAACCGTAAAGCAGACCGTCAGCGGGATTCCCCATCACGAAACCCAAGCCGTAACCAGCCAACATCCCGCCGAGCGCACTCAGGGTATGCGCCAGCGTGATCCGGAAGTGCGTGTGCGCTTCCCCGTAGGCCATGAAGATCGGTCCCAAGTCCGTCGCCATGCGGATCAACGCCGCCAACGCCGCAAGCTGGCAGTACCAGCCGGCGCGTAGATATTGCTGGCTGTAGATCAAACTCACCAGCGGCTGGCCGAGGATCACCAGCGTGACCAGGGCGGGACCAACCGTCAGGACGATTCCCAAACGCAACCGGCGAATCTTGGCCCGCACCATCTCCGGCGGCTCGTGGCGGATTCGAGCGTAGAAGGGATGAGCGATCCCGAGCTGAATCCGCCAATATAGAGTCATCGGCAAAGCCGCGAGATTCGCTCCGATCACATAGCTTCCCAGCTGCGTGGCCGAGATCACCTTGCCCAGTGCCAAGCGGTCGCCACGCTCCTGCAGCACCGTGACGCCACTGCTGGCCATGGCCCACCGCCCGAACGAAACGAGACTGCGGACGGCCTCCGGATCCCAGCAAAACCAGTTGCGGCGATGGTCACACAGGGCGTAGGAAAACGCCGTGTACGCCGAAGCCGCCGCCAGCCAGCCAAAGGCCAGTGCCGCGACCGAGGGGACGAAAAAGGCGAACACGACCGTCAACGTCGTCCCGACAACCTGAGAACCGCAATCCACCATCACCAGTCGATGATTTCGGAGCTCGCGTTTGGCAATCAAGAGGCTGGTCGACGCGAAGCCGCGAATCACGGACGAAAAACCAGCCACGGGTAAGATCCAAGTCAATTGCGGCAGCTCGTAGAAGCTCGCAAATGGAATCGCGCCCAGGCAGGCCACGCCCCACAGCATCCAACCCCGGAGAATTGAGACGGTCCAGACGGTATCGAGAAAACGCGGATCCTTGCCACGAGGGTGGTGAATGACGCTCGCCACCAGACCGACGTCGGACAACATGGTCAGGGCCATCAGAAAGACCTGCGCCAGCCCCATCATCCCGAAGGCTTCCGGCGCCACCAGCCGGGTCAGGACCATGTTCCCCACGAACCGCCAGAACTGCATCCCCAGCTGCCCGCCAATCTCCCAGCTCAGGCTGCTCAGCACTCGCTCGCGCAACGGTCGCTCAGTCGACAACGTCGAGACCGAAGTCGACCGCATTTCAAGTTGCGAAGGAACGGTCACGTGGCGAATTGGCTCACTTCCGGGTTCTGAACGGTTGATAAGACCCATTATCAATTAGGTCATTCGCCAAACAGCGCGGGAATCCACTCGGCTCGCCGCTCGATTCCCCTCGCTGGGTGAGATAATCGGTTCAGAACCGTCAATCATGTCCGATCCTCGCCGCCCCACCTCGGTCCGGCTTGCACCCGTCTCCCCGAGGTCGAATGGGCTGGGAAAGCCGCGGGGGCGGAGGATTCGCGGGACCCGTTACGTCGACCTTCGTGTCCCGAGTTCGTCCCTTGTTTCCTTTTCGACACGGACACCGTAAGCTCTGATTCCAGGGCCGTTCGGATCGCGTCCCCCGCGCCGGCGGTCCGCCGGGCCTACGTCGCCCCGCCCGCTCGCTGTTTCTCCAAGGAACGACTACGATGCCGCATCGACGCCAGTTTCTCCAGCAATCGCTCGCCCTGACCGCAGGAACCATGCTCGCTGCCCGTTCGACCTCCGCCGCCGACGCGCATCGGCGACCGTTGATCCTTTCCACCTGGCCCTTTGGCAAGCCGGCGAACGATCGGGCCCTCGAGGTCCTTCAGCAAGGTGGCTCAACGCTGGACGCCGTCGAGCAAGGGATTCGCGTCACCGAAGATTCCGGAAATCTCTCAGTCGGGCTCAGCGGAAAGCCTAACGCGGCGGGCTTTGCCCAATTGGACGCCTGCATCATGCATGGCCCCGGCCACCGCGCCGGCAGCGTGGCAGCGCTGGAAGGGATCGTGCATCCCATCTCCGTTGCCCGACGCGTGATGGAAACGACGCCGCACGTCATGCTGGCCGGCCACAGCGCCCGCTCGTTCGCCCTCCGCGAGGGCTTCGCATCCGTCGACATCAGCGAGCACGCGCAAGAACGAGGCGTGGTGGCAAACGCGAGCGTCCGAACCGGTCGTACCGCAGGACGTCAACGCCGACAATCACGATACGATTACGTTGCTCGTGTTGGCCCAGGATGGAACGATTTCCGGTGGTTGCTCGACCAGCGGGTTGGCCCAGAAGCTGCCGGGGCGCATCGGCGACTCGCCCATCATCGGCGGCGGCTTGTATGTGGACAACGAAGTGGGAGCGGCCGGCGCCACGGGAATCGGCGAGAACGTGATGCGCTACTGCGCGACCTTCTTGATCGTGGAATTGATGCGTGGAGGACTCGACCCAACCGCCGCCTGCCAAAAGGTGATCGATCGAATCGCGGCCTCGGAGCCCGCCGGCCGTGAGCTCGGCATTAGCTTCCTCGCCCTCGACAAACAGGGGCGCTTCGGGGCCGCCGGCACCGCGGAGTTCCCACACGCCGTGACCTATCCGGGCTATAGTGAGGTCGTGACGGCTCCCGCCTATCGCCCCCAATTGTAGCGCGGACAGCGACGGCCCCGTCACTCACATGCCGTCTCCCGAAACGGGTCGCCCTGGGCAATTGCCGAACGGGTCGTTCATGAGTTTACACGCGATTCACCACTGCGTCGCCGTTTGCGGAGTGTGGGCCGTACTCGCCACCGGCTGCCGACCCGCGCCGCGCCGGCCGGCCGAGCCGGAGCTGTTGGCCCCGGGTCGGGAATTACCTCCGCTGGTCGCAACCGGGTGGCTGAATGGACCCTCGCCTCGTGTCGAGTCGCTCCGAGGTCACGTGGTCGTGATCTGCAGCTGGGCCTCCTGGTGCGAACCCTGTCGCCGGGCAGTTCCGGAATATGTGCGGTTGTTCCAACAGTATCGCGATCGGGGCGTGATCTTCATTGGATTGACCGCCGAGGGTCCCTCGGAACTGGAGGAAATTCGCGCCCACTTGGCTCATCAGAAGATTGAGTGGACCAACGGCTATGGAGCGGGCGACGCGATTCAGGCCCTGGGCGCTGTCTCCGTCCCGTCATCCCTGGTTGTCGGTCCCGCGGGCCGGGTCGTTTGGAATAGCTCTCAGGCAGGATCCCTCGCCGACGCGATCGAAACCGCGTTGAGCCAATCGGCCGACCCAGGCGACCAGCCGGTGGTGCGCCCCCACGCAGGTCCGTCACGGGTCCGGTTACGTAAGCTGGCCACGCTGAACTCGATTGGGTTTATCCCCGTGATCGATCCGGTCGATGCAGGAAAAGGACTCGACCAGCAGCCAACCGCGCGCCATGCTCAGCAATGCGGTCGCCGCGACCTTTGGTTCGCAACCAGGAGGGGGACCGAAGAGCCAGCTCAATTCACCTTTGCATGGTCGCCGAAGCGGACTAAATTGGCGGCTCGTAGGGAGACAGGTTTCAAAGCAACAGGAGGTTGCGATGCTAATTAGCCCAGACGTCGGTGAGGTTCGCGCGATTGTGCGCCGCATTTTTGGTGACCTCGGGGTAGAACCCAAGACGATGTTCGATCTTTCGGAGACGATTCTCGTCGACGAGGGCCGTATTCGCGCTCGTTCGTACCGAGTCGAGGATTTGATGGCCATGTGGATGATCGACCTTGGCATCCTTCAGTTTTACGATGCGGAAGGAAATATGCTGAGGCGGGCCAATCTGTTCTCCGAATCGGGACCTCGGCGGATGGCCGCCTGAAGCGTGGAATCGATCGAATCCCTTGGTCCGCGTGGCGTGGCCAACCCGGGCGGTGTCGCCAACCGGGGCGGTGTGGCCAACCGGGATCGAGGTACGGCATCGCGCGGGCAAGTCGCTTTTCTTGCCCTGACCGGAACGTTAGAATGCGTCCGGCGTGCCCGCTTTACCGTGTTCTCGACTCGTGATGGCCGGTCGGACGATGTTTCTCCCGCGACGTGAATCGTTTCTCCCGCGACGTGAATTCCTGGCGCAAGCAGGTGCCGCCGCATTGGCCTCGGGCTATCTGACGCGGTGGGCCTTGGGCCAGAACCGCGCGGAATCCTCGACGTGCCGATTCGGACTGGTGACGTACCTGTGGGGCAAGGACCTCACCCTGCCTCAGTTGCTGACCGCCTGTGAGGCCAGCGAGGTCCTGGGGGTCGAGCTGCGGACCACGCATCGTCACGGCGTCGAGCCTGAATTGAGCCAAGCCGAGCGGCGCGACGTCCGAATGCGTTTTGAAGACTGTCCCGTCGCGCTCGTCGGACTAGGAAGCAATGAGCGATTTGATCATGTCGAGCCCGAGCAACTCAAGGCTGCAATCGATCGAAGCAAAGCGTTTCTCCAGTTGAGCCACGACCTGGGTTCGACGGGTGTGAAGGTCAAGGGAGACCAGTTTCATGCGGGTATTCCCCGCGAGCAGACGTTGGATCAGGTTGCTTCGGCACTGCGGGAACTGGGGGACTTTGCGGCCAACTTGAATCAGCAAGTTCGGCTTGAAGTCCACGGTGGGTTCCAGGATTTGCCGGTTCATCACGAAATCATGCAGCGCACCCAGCACGCTGCAAGTCCGCACCTGCTGGAACTCGAACCAACAGGATCTCGCCGGGGCGGGCTTGGAGGCGAATTTTCATCTCGTGCGCGATTTCTTCGGCGACACGGCCCACGTCCGCCAGTTGGATTCGGCAGGGTACCCCTGGCCCAAGCTGATTGAGCTGTTCGTGGCGACCGGCTACCGCGGCTGGGTTCTGCTGGAGGCTCACGGTCAAGTGAACCCAGACGAGGTGGCCGACCGGCTGCGTGAGCAGCGCGCCCTGTTCACAAGCTACCTCGACCAGGCGATCGCCCAACCGGGATCTGAGCCGCCGTCCGGACCCGGAGGGCGAAGCTCCCGCTGAGCCGCTGGCGGACGTTTTTCGCCTGATGATTTCTCTCGTTCACGGCTCGGCAGGAGCCTCGCCCTCCCGATATTGTTCACGGCTCGGCAGGAGCCTCGCCCTCCCGATATTGACGGCGATCGACCATGGCGGTGATTCGGATCGACGATCTTCAGGATTCGCGGCTCAACGTTTATCGCGACCTTCCTGGCTCGAATCTGACGCGCGATTCCGGGCGGTTTATTGCGGAAAGCCAGCTGCTCGTCGAGCGGCTGCTGGCGAGCTCGTTCCGGACGGAGTCCATTCTTTGCAGCGATGCGACGTGCGACAAGTTTGTGTCACTCGTCGACGCCGCCCTCCCTATCTACGTCGTGCGTCGCAACCAGCTAAGTGAGATCGTGGGGTTCAAGTTTCACCGCGGCATGTTGGCCTGCGGACTTCGTCCTTTGAACCCCGACCTGCAGGCACTCATTCCGAACTCGGACAGCGGCCGCTCGACGATCGTCGTGTGTCCGCAGCTGGCGGACCCTACCAACCTGGCCGGTGTCGTCCGCAATTGCGCCGCCTTCGGCGTGGACGGCTTGCTGCTGGGACCTCGGTGCGCCGACGTCTACTCGCGGCGCGTGGTCCGTGTTTCGATGGGGACCGTTTTTCGTCTGCCGGTTCGCGTCTCGCCCGACCTTCAGCAGGATCTTGAGGAGCTCCGGAATAGGTATAGCTACGTCCATTACGCAACCGTCTTGGACGAATCTGATCCGATCTCGGCTTTCAAGTCGAGGCCGGCGAGGATGTCACTTCTGTTCGGAAGCGAAGATTGCGGGCTGGATGAAGTTTGGACTCGGCTAAGCGAGCGCCGCGTCACGTTGCCGATGCGAAACGAAACCGACTCATTGAATGTCGCGACGTCCACCGGCATCTTTCTGTACCACTTCACCGCGCTGATGGATTGAGACACGCTTCGGAGTGAATCAATTCGCGGCGTCGGCGAGCCGGATGCCCGTAAACTGCCAGCGTGCTTCGGGCGGGAAAAAGTTGCGATAAGTGGTCCGAATGTGACTTTCAGACGTCGCGCACGAGCCGCCGCGCAACACGAATTGATTGCACATGAACTTGCCGTTGTATTCGCCGAGGGCACCCGCGTCGGCGCGATATCCCGGATAGGGAAGATAAGCACTGTTGGTCCATTCCCAGACATCGCCGAACAGCTGGGCCGAAGGCTGGCCTGCGGCGGACCCGACCGAGCGCGGGTGCAGGTCCAGCGACTCAACGAAATGGCCCGCGATCGGCACGTGGGCTGCCGCCTGCTCCCACTCGAATTCGGTGGGCAGACGTTGTCCCCGCCAGCGGGCGAAGGCATCCGCCTCGAACAAGCTCACGTGACAGACCGGCGATCGGCCGTCCAGCGGCCGCAGACCGTGCAGCGTAAACTCGAACCACTCGCCGTCCCGCTCGACCCAGTACAGCGGCGCACACCAGCGCTCTTGTTGGACGGTGTGCCAGCCGAGCGACAGCCAGAGGGTTGGCGTTTCATACCCACCGTCCTGCATGAATTCAAGATACTCGTCGTTCGTGACCAGGCGATCGCCGAGCCGGTAGGCAGGCACGAGTTGTTCGTGACGTGGGGACTCGTTGTCGAACGCGAATTGCTGCTGGTGACGGTCAACCCCGATGTCCACGATCTGTCGCGGATGCGTGGTCATTGACAGGGCACCGGAGGCTTCGCCGCATCCATCGGCCGCCCGGGTCACGGGTGGCCGGTATTCTGGCCAGAGCGGATTGCACGAAAAGAGATGCTTGAGGTCGGTCAGCATCAGTTCTTGGTGCTGTTGCTCGTGCTGTAAGCCCAGCTCCACGACCGACACCCAATCGGCCAGCGGCTGCGAATCGTCCATCCGCGCCAGCTCGCGCTCGAGGTGCCGATCCACGTGGTCCCGGTACTGCCAGATCTCGGCCACGGTGGGCCGCGAAATCAGCCCTCGCATCGCCCGCGGGAATTGCTGGCCCACCGAGTTATAGTACGAGTTGAACAGATAGTTGAACTCCGGCCGAAACGTGTCGTAGCCGGGGACGAGCGGTTGCAAGACGAACGTCTCGAAGAACCAGGTGGTGTGGGCGAGGTGCCAGCGAATCGGGCTTGCGTCAGGCATCGACTGGATGACGCAGTCCTCCGGCTGCAGAGGTTCACACAGCCAGCGCGTGAAGGCTCGGATCTCGCGATAGCGATCCTGGATTCGCCGCGGGTCACGCTGGTCCCGGACTTTCGGTTCCGGGACGCTCATCCGCCAAACTCGGCCCGAAGGGTGGTCAGACTCTTGGGAATCGCCGTCAGATAGTCTTCCTTGCCTTCAAACTCGAGTGAAATGAAACCGCGATAATCGACCCCGCGCAAGATCTCGGCCACGCGTCCGTAGTCGATCGGCAGCGTGTACCATTTGCCGCCGCCGTGATACGTCTTGGCCTGCACGAAAATCGCTTTGGGGGCAAGCTGAGCGTACTGCTCGTACTGGTCTTCCAGAAAGTTACCGGTGTCGAGCGTCACTTGCAGCCAGGGTGAGTTGATCGCGTCGACGATGCGCAATACGCCGGCGGCGGTTCGGCCCAGTCCCCAGTGATTCTCCAGGCCCATCAGCACGCCATATTTCTCGGCGTGCGGGAGCAAACTCTCGAAGCTTTCGATGACCCATCCAAAGCCGTCGTCGTCGCTGTAGCCCTCCAATCGAGGTTCGATTCCCTTATTCGCCATCAGTTCGTCGAAACTTTTGGTGGTCCGCCATCGCCCGGTGTTGACGCGCATCGTCGGGATTCCCAATTCATGGGCCAGCTGCAGGCAGTGGAGGGTGTGCTCGATCTCCTTTTTCCGCTCGTCCGCGTCCGGGGTCACAAAGCCCTGGTGGGTCGAGAAGCCACACAGCGCCAGGCCTCGCACGAAGGCTCGACGCTTGAGCATCTGCAAGTAGCCATTGGATTCGTCCGTCATCTGGACGTGCAGAATTTCGAACCCATCGAAACCCATGTCCGAGGCCAGATCGATACAATCCTCGATCGAAAGCTTCGTGGCCTCGTTGTACCGCCAAAATGAATACGACGAGACGGCGATCGGGTTGCGGCGCCGCGGGGGACTCACGACCGATTCATCGCCCCGCGTTGGCGTCGTCGCCAGACTCAGCCCCAGGGCCGTTGTCCCCGCCGCGGCCAGAAAACGGCGGCGGCTGGGCTCTTGAGTTCGTTGATCTTTACGAAAATCCCCGACCGCCGTCTCGCGCGGTTGCGTCACGTCTCGACCCTGCACGTTTTCATCTCCCAAGAAATCGCCGCTCTGCCAACATCCGAGCGGGCTTGTAACAAGGGGGCTCATTCAGCCGCTGACCCGATGGTACGCGAGTCCCTTCGCACTGTAAACTCGCCTCGAGGCCTCCAAGGCTTCCCAGCCAACCTCATCCCACAACCGCCTCCCAGAAGTTCATCCCGCAACCGCCTCCCGCAATTCCGGGGGGAAACCAGGCTCTGCCGAGGCGTCGGCGAGTTTGTCGGGAACCAGGGCCAGTTCGGTTCGGCAGGACGGCGAGAATACGTTATATTGGGGTCGCCTTGAGTGCGTGGCACCTGTCCTGGTTCCGCCCCGCCCGCGTCACCCTGCCCGCGTTGAACTCTGCCTATCTCGAGCTTGAGTTATCGATCAGCAAGACCGACCTCGAAGACGCCGGCAAATCCGGCGCTGGCCTCCTGAACATCCATGTCAAATCGAAGATGGAGAAACCATGATTCGCACGCTCCGTTGGATCCTCAGCCCGCTTGGGGCAAGCCTGCTCTCGCTGCTGTTCGTGCCCCTGGCGCCGGCGGCCACGCTCGAGTTGCAACCGGGCGACCACATTTGCCTGGTTGGTAACGGACTGGGCGAGTCCCTGCAGCACTCCAACGATTGGGAGACGCTGCTTTATCAGCGTTTCCCCAATCACGAGCTCGTCGTAAGAAACCTCTGTTTTCCGGCGGACGAGCCTGAGTTACGTCCGCGTTCTCAGGACTTCGGTTCGCCCCACGACCATCTCCGGCACAGTGGTGCGACCGTCGTGCTGTTCTTTTTCGGCGGGAACGAGGCATTCGCCGGTGTGGAGGGTCTGCCAAAGTTCCAGGCCGACCTGACCAAAGTCATCGCCGAAACCAAGCAGCAGGATTACAGCGGCCACGGAGCGCCTCGCATCGCGCTGGTTTCACCCATCGCCCACGAGAATTTGCGGAACCCCAATCTTCCGGACGGCGAAGCTCATAACAAGAATCTGGCGTTGTACACCGATGCGATGCGCGAGATCGCCGAAGAGACCGGTGTCGCCTTCGCCGATGTTTTTACTCCGACGCAGACGGCCTTTGCCGATTCGATCCCCTGGACGCTGAACGGCATCCACCTGAACGACTACGGTCATCGCGAGTTCGCATCGATCTTGGACCGCGCGTTGTTTGGAGACGCCGGCGCACCTGCGGAGGAGAACGAGGGAATCGACCGTGCGGCACTTCACGCCGAGATCGCCGAGAAGAATTTCCAGTGGTGGCATCGTTACCGAGCGGTGGACGGATTCTACATCTACGGCGGTCGCAGCACGCTGCGATTCGAGCCCGACAAGTCGATTTCGAACCAGGACGTGATGGAACGGGAGCGGCCGATTCTGGACGTGATGGTCGCCAACCGCGACCAGCGCATCTGGGCCGTCGCCAGGGCAAAGACGTGGCCGCCACGATTGACGATCGCAACACGCCGGACTTCATTCAAGTCAAAACCAATTTCGATCTTGAGCAGCAAGGCAAGACCGGCCAGCTCGAGTACCTGTCGCCCGAACAGGCCATGCAGCAGTTCGAACTCGGCGACGGCTATCAGATCAACTGTTTTGCGTCGGAGCAGGACTTTCCGGAACTGGCCAACCCGGTGCAGTTCACGTTCGACGCCAAAGGCCGGTTGTGGGTCGCCTGCATGCCGTCCTATCCGCAGTATCAACCCAAGCGTGAGGTGAACGATAAGGTGCTGATTCTGGAAGACACGGATGGTGACGGGCGAGCCGACAAATGCACGGTGTTTGCCGACAAGCTGCACGTTCCGACGGGAATCGAGCTGGGCGACGGCGGCGCATACGTCGCTCAGCAACCCGACCTGATGTTCCTGCAGGACACCGATGGCGACGACGTGGCGGACGTGCGAATCCGGCGCCTGCGCGGCTTCGATTCGGCCGACACGCATCACGCGATCAGCGCCTTCACCTGGTGCCCGGGCGGCGCGCTGTATTTCCAGGAGGGCACGTTTCATCACTCGCAGATCGAGACGCCGTACGGCGCGGTTCGGTTGAAGAACGCCGGCATCTTTCGCTACGAACCGACGACCGAAAAACTGGATGTGTTCGTCTCCTACAACTTCGCCAACCCCTGGGGCCACATGTTCGACGCGTGGGGACAGAACTTCGTCGCGGATGCCTCCGGCGGCGCCAACTACTTCGGCACGGCCTTCTCGGGACAGGTCGGCTACGAGCGCAAACATCGCGGGATGGAACAGTTCATCACCAAGCGATTTCGGCCCACGGCCGGCTGCGAATTCGTCTCCAGTCGTCACTTCCCCGACGCCGCGCAGGGCAACTTCTTGCTGAACAACTGCATCGGCGAACAGGGCGTCTACCAGCATGTGGTCGAAGAAGATGGTTCCGGGTTTGTCGCCAAGGAGATCGAACCGATCGTCCGCAGCACGGATCGCAACTTCCGTCCGGTCGATCTGCAGTTCGGTCCGGACGGAGCCCTGTACGTCTGCGACTGGCAGAATGCGCTGGTCGGGCACATGCAGCACTCAATCCGTGATCCCAGCCGCGATCACACGCACGGCCGGATCTGGCGGGTCACGTACGCGGGCCGGCCGCTGGTGCCGCCAGCGGCCATCGCAGGCGAGCCCATCGCCAAACTGCTGGAGTTGCTCAAGGCGCCCGAAGATCGGACGCGTTACCGAGTCCGCCGAGAGTTGCGTCGACATCCGAGCGACGAGGTGGTGGCCGAACTCGGCAAATGGGTCGAAAACCTCGACCAGACGGATCCCAACTACGAGCACCATCTGCTGGAAGCGCTCTGGGTGCATCAGCATCACAATCGCGTGAACCGAACCCTGCTCGCGCGGGTCTTGGAGTCCCCTGAGCCCCGCGCAAGGGCCGCGGCGACGCGCGTCGTCTGCTACTGGCGCGACCAACTGGACGATCCGCTTCAATTGCTCGCCGATCGTGCCACCGATGTGCACCCGCGCGTCCGCCTGGAAGCGATTCGGGCCTGCAGCTTCTTCGGGAGCAAACAGAACGACTCGGCCGCGCGGGCTGCCGAGGTCGCTCTCTCCTCGCTCGAAAAGCCCACGGATTATTACCTCGAATACACCCTCAAGGAAACGATGGATACGCTTGACCCGTATCTCCAGTAAACACGATGAGTCATCGAAGCGGTCAACATTCCCGCGTCAGCGCTTGGCTGATCGGCGGGCTCGTTATCGGCACGTTGGCACTCCTGCCCGCCTCGTACGGGCCCCTGCGAGGGCGGATCGTTGCCCAGGACCTGCGTGACTTGAAACCCTTGCCCAAGTTCCTCCGCAGCGCGGTCATCGCGGATCGCTATCTCGGGACGCGCGACATCGAAGAGGTGATGGGATTCGAGCGGGTCGAGGCGGTTTGCTTGCAACTCGTGAAACGCCCGAACGTGCCGCGTCACGTGCGGGTCGAGGCGCTGATGAAATTAGCCGAGCTTCGCGACCATGATCCATTGACGGAATTGCTGCCCTGGATTCGGCACTGGGACCAGGAACTGACGCCCGCCAAGGATGCGACGACAGGGGGGACGGCAGCGGGGCCGGGGACGGGGACCGACAACGGGAAACCCGCTGGGCGAGGCACGGTGTTGGAAGACCTGTCGAGCCTGGCACCCGAACAAACGCAAGAAGCGCTGGCGGCACATCGCGCCGAACTTGAACAATTGGCGCCGAAGGCATCCATGCCGTTGTCCGAGAAGCGGCACTGATGAGCTTGATCGGGGCGGATCAGGACGTGGCTCCTGCCTGGACCCTGACTCATGATCAACCCTCCCTTCTCCTGGATTTCGTGCAAGGCCTGCGCTGGTTACCTCCCGATGCGCGCCGGGCGGATGTCGATCAGCGATTGAGGCCATTGCTGCAGGAGGCGCCGTCCGTCGAGATCCGCGAGGCCGCGATCGCGATGATCGGGCAGTTGGGAACCCAACCACGCGAGACCTTCGAGACCTTGGCCGACTTCGTGGCGGAAGACGTCCTGCCGCAGGCCTGTGTCGCGTCGATCTGCAATATTTCGAAGGAGTTTTGGACGCCGGATCGCCGCCAGCCTCTGGCCGCTGGACTGTTGCGTTACATTCGCGCGACGCCCCTGGCCGAGCGCACGTCGCCTGAAATCAAGCAGTCCCTCAAGTTGGTCAGGACACTGGCCGACGTCATGCCCTCGGATCAGGCCGCCCCATTGCTGCGAGATCTGGAAGCCGTCACGGTCCGCGAGATTCGTATCCAGACGCTTGAGGAACAGATGGCCTACGACGTCACCGTCCTGATCGTCCAGGCCGGACAGGGCGTCCAGATTCAGTTTCACAACGAAGACATCATGCCCCATAATCTCGTGATCGTCGACTCTCCCGACGCGCGTGAGGAAGTCGGGATCGCCGCCGACCAGATGCAGAACCAGCCCGACGCACTCGCCAAGGGCTACCTGCCCCCGTCCGATCACATCCTGTACGCCACACGATTACTCTATCCGCAGCAACACGAGACGTTGACGTTCGAGGCCCCGCAATCGCCTGGAACCTATGCCTACCTGTGTACCTTCCCCGGGCATTGGAGCAAAATGTATGGGGCCCTGGTCGTGGTGGATGACGTCGCCGCCTATCGGGCCGCCAATACGCCTTTGCCTCGCGCCGACGATTTACTGGGCATCAAGACCGTCGAATGGACCTACGACCAACTGTTGGCGAAGCTGCCCGACTTGAACCACCAGCGTTCGTTCGAAAACGGCCAGAAGAATTTTCTCAAGGCGTCTTGCTTTTCCTGCCACCAAGTCCGCCAACAAGGCGGTCGGATTGGCCCCGAATTGACCGGGATCTCCGAAAAGTACAAGACGGCCGCCGAGATCCTGCGGCACATCATGACCCCCTCCGAGAAGGTCGAACCCAACTACGCCACCGTCATTGTGGAAACCTCAAGCGGCCAGATCATCCGCGGGGTGTTGATCGGAGAATCCGAAACCGAGCTGACCATCAACGAGAATCCCTTGGCGTCCTGCGAGCCCCAGCGGATTCCCAAAGACGAGGTCGACCAACTCACCCGCTCGAAACTCTCCCCCATGCCGGAAAAATTGCTCAATACGCTGATCGATACGAACGACGTCCTGGATCTGCTCGCCTACCTGATCGCCGGCGGAAATCCCGACCACGAATTGTATCAGTGAATTGTATCCGTGATCCGAAACGTTTGGCGCCCCAGCACATCCCTCGCGTTTCGAAACCAACATGGCCTGAGCACGGGGGGCATCGCATGAAAATGGGAGTTCGAGACGTGGCCTGCCCTCCCGTCATGCCGGTGCCAGGCGGTCATGGTTTTCGGGTTGCCGCGCTGGCGCTGCTGATGGGTTTCGTGTGGGTGGCGGGACTCGGATGTCGTCGAGAACGTATCTATCCGCGCCGTCCCATCTTGCTGGTTTGCCCTTGGGCCCAAGGTGGCGGGACCGACCGCGTGTCGCGAACCGTCGCGGCTCATTTGGAGCAGGAGTTGGGCGTCCCGGTCAACGTCATCAATGCGATTGGCGGCAAGGGAGTGACAGGCCACAATCGCGGACTCTCGGCGCGACCCGACGGTTACACGCTGACCATGGCCACGCTGGAGTTGAACATGATGCATTGGAGCGGTCTCACGTCGCTGACCGTTTCGGATTGCATTCCCCTGATGTCGCTGAACGAAGATTACGCCGCGTTGTTCGTTCGGCAGGACGCGCCCTGGCAGTCGCTGGCGGAATTAGAACAGGCGATTCGGGCGGAGCCCGGTAAGCTCCAAGCCTCGGGCACGACCAACGGCGGTGCATGGCACTTGGCGCTAGCCGGCTGGCTGCTCGAAACGGGGATGGAGGCCGAGGCGGTGACGTGGATTTCGTCGACCGGATCGGCACCGTCGCTGCAGGAGCTGATCAGCGGCGGACTGGATATGGTTTGCTGCAGTTTGCCCGAGGCCGATTCGCTCTTGGCAGCGGGGCAGATCCGGGCGTTGGGCGTCATGGCTCCCAAACGGGCCGTTGGCTACGAGACCGTCCCCACGTTTGCCGAACAGGGTTCGCCTTGGTCGCTGGGTGGCTGTGCGCGATCGTCCTGCCGCTGCGGACCCCGGAGAAGATCCAGACAAAAGTCGAAACCGCACTGGCTCACATCGTCGAGGGAAAAACGCGCGTGGCCGACACGACATTTCCTGAGTTTATGGAGCAATCGGGCTTCGATCACACGTTTCGCTCCGGCGCGGAACTGCGTGAATTTCTGGAGGAGACGGACCGCAAGTTCGGCAAGCTGCTGACCAGTGACGCGATGCGATCGGTCAATCGAGATCCCTTCCCGCCGATGGCCTTTCCCTGGTTGCTGATCGGCTTGCTGGGCGTCACCCTCCTGACCGGCTTGGTGTCGACTCGGCGAGAGTTGCCACGGGCCGTCGCCCCGAGCTCCGCGACGGATGCCGCGTCGGTCTCGACGTCCGCGCAAGGCGGCGGGTCGTACCTCGGATTCGGGCTGGTGGTCGGCTCCATCCTGTTCTACATCGTGGCGGCGGAAGCGGCGGGGTTTATCCTGGTCAGCTTCGTGATTCTGATGGTGCTGACACGCTGGATGGGAGCCGGTTGGCGCGGTTCGCTCGGCCTGTCGCTAATATTCCCTTTGGTGATCTTTCAGATCTTCGCTCATGTCTTGCGAGTCCCGCTGCCTCAGGGATGGTTAGGATGGTGACATGAACGACGCGCTTCAGTTGGCAATCGGCCACGTCTTGCAAGAGCCCAAGACGATCATGGTCATTGCCTTGTCGGCAGCCTACGGCATTTTCGTGGGCGCGATTCCCGGCTTGACGGCCACGATGGCCGTCGCCTTGATCGTCCCGCTGACGTTCTTTCTGACCGACGTTCAGGCGGTGGCGGCGATTGTCACGACGGTCACCTGCAGCATTTTTGCCGGGGATATCCCCGCGACGCTGGTCCGGATCCCCGGCACGCCGGCGTCGGCAGCCTACGCCAACGACGCCTACGCGCTGACCCGCCAAGGCCGAACCGGGTTTGCCTTAGGAATCTCACTCGTCTTCAGCGTGTTGGGCGGACTGTTTGGAACGCTCGTGCTGGCTCTGGCCGCTCCCCAGCTGGCGCGGCTGGCCACGTTGTTCACCAGTTACGAATACTTTTGGCTCTACGTGCTGGGACTGACTTGTGCGGCCATTGTGTCGGACGATTCTCGTTGGAAAGGCGCGTTTGCCCTGCTGCTGGGCCTGCTGTTTTCCACGGTTGGATTGGGAATCGATTACAGCGTCCCGCGGATGACGTTCGGGATCGACGAGCTCATCAACGAAATCAATTTCATCCCGGCGATGATCGGCCTGTTCGGGATTTCGGAAGTGCTGCGCATCGCGCTGACTGCGGGCCGCGCCGGCGTGGTTGTTCCCGCTTCCGATGCCGACTCGGAGGCGGTTGCGGTGCCGGCAACCCGGGACGCGACCGTGGCCGAGATCATGCGCGAGGTGGTCCCGATGGCCGGCCGCCGCAGCCTTCCGTTACTGCGGAGCAGCGTCGTGGGTTCGCTGATGGGAATGCTGCCCGGTGCCGGCGCGGACATCGCGGCCTGGATCGCTTATGCGTTGAGCAAGCGGTTCTCCAGCCACCCGGAGGAATACGGCAAGGGATCCGCCGAAGGACTCGCCGACGCAACCGGCGCCAACAACGCCGCGCTGGGCGGGGCCTGGATTCCGGCGCTCGTGTTCGGCGTTCCGGGCGATTCCGTGACCGCGATTGCGATTGGCGTGCTGCTGATGAAAAACATCCAGCCGGGACCCGACATCTTCGATGCGAGCAAGAATCTGGAACAGGCGGCGCTGGTTTACAGTATCTACGTCACCTTCGTCGTCGCCAACCTGATGCTGATCCCCCTGGGCTTCGTCGCGATTCGAACCGGATCCTGGCTGATTCGAATCCCCCGCGCAATCATGCTGCCCGGAATCGTCGTCTTCTGTATCGTTGGCTCGTTCGCGCTCAACGCCAGTTACTTCGATGTCCTGGTGATGCTTGGCATGGGCTGCCTGGGCTTTGTGCTGGAAATGTTCCGCATCCCGCTGGGCCCAGTCGTGTTGGGGATCATTCTCGGCGGGCAGCTTGAGCACAAGCTGATTCAGTGCCTGACGAAGTCCCGGGATGTGACGGCCTTTGTCGGATCGCCGATCTCAATCACGCTCGCGGCCGGCTGTCTCCTGCTTTGGCTGGCCCCGGCCTTTCTGAATTGGCGACGGCGAAATGCGCGATAGGTCGCTACGCCTCAGATGAATGAAGACTGGATTCCCACGCTTTTTCAGGCGCAGACCCCGCCCGAGGAATTTCACAATAGGACGCCGAATACCGTCACGACGAAGGCGACCCTGCCGGCGAGCCCATCGCAAGTCCTGACGTCAAAAAGCTGAGCTCGATCGAGGCTGTCATCGCGGTGCCGCCGTGTCGATCGCGGTTTCGTCAAGCGAGCGTGACGGGCTCGCGAAGACCTCAAGGGCGCCTCCGGTGTTTGTCCCGGTCCTCGCACCCGTTCTACCCGACGATCGGTACGGAGGCCACCAGGTTGTCACTCGTCACGGATTTCTGCCAACTCTCGAAACGGAAACGGATCGTGTTTTCGTTTCGCCGGAGCCGCGTCCGAACTTTGTCACGGGATGCGACGACTACTGAAACTGCCACTTCAAATCTGCATCGTCGTCCGAGTACCTAGTAACGTCCCTTGGCTCGAAACGGGCGCGGGGGTCTGGTAAGAATTCGGGAGGCCCAGGGCTTCGTGAACGCGATTTTGCAACGCGCACCCGCGGGCGACTCCGCCGGGACCATCAGAGACGCGTCTCGCAGCACCGCGTAGACGGTCGGCCGGGAAAGTCCCGTGGCTCGTGCAATCGACGAGATGGACTTTCGATCAAAGCCCATGTTGCGGATGACGCTGATCTGCTCGTTGGTGATTTTCCTCCGTTCGCCCTTGCGAGAGCCGCCCCAGCACTTGCCCTTCGCCTTGGCGGCGGCCTGGCCGACGAGAATCCGCTCGACCCGCACCTCGGTCTCAAACTGAGCGACCGCGGCCAGCCCATTGGCCAATAGACGGCTCCAAGCGGGCCGATTCATTGTTGTTCCGGAAAACTCAACACGATACCATTGTACGGTGCGGGGGCATGAGTCAGCCCATCTTTCCAGTTCGAGTACTTGGCTTCTCGTGTCCTGCCTCTTGGTCGACACGCGACTATCGACGACACGCGACAATAGACGGCCCGAAAACGGTCCATTCGATCCCTCAAATGACGTGCTAGTGTCACTCTCTTTATGATGCCGATCATGACCGACTTTTCAAGCGTTGTCTTTACACTTTTTTTTCAACCGACACAGGAGCTTGGGCAATGGCGAAACAAAAACCGATCCGCGACTTAGCCGAAAGTGATCGACCACAGCCTATCACTCCTTCACCAGGCCAGATGACGCTATTCGATCTTCCCGAGTCGGTTCTTATCGCTGATCACCAGCTCAGGTCCCACATGCGCAAGATCCCGATCACGCGATGCCAAGGTGATCTCTTCGAAACGGGACGCGATTTACCCGGCGCCGGTGAAATCGATCAGCAAATCTTGTGGGACGTCGAAGACTGAGAGCGAGTTGCGTCCGGGAACTACGAAATTTGCGGAGCGCGGCTGAATGGCGAAGGAGCTAAGTTCGGGTTGCCATTTAGGAACGACGAGATCGGATCTACGATTAGATCGTGTGACGCAACTTGGCGAATCGTCACGCCCCGTGCCAAGCCTCAGGCCTGGGGGAAAGCGGTCGGCCTTCGGATCGGGGATTCCGGGAGCGACCCGGCGGATTCGAGCGATTGGCACACACGGTCGGCGACGGGACACACAGTGGGGTTCGGCGATCCCCTGCTGAATGAAGCGCCCGGTTTGTCACGAGTAGTACCGCTTTAGCGCAAGGGACGTTTTCTTGCGCCTGAGATGCCATTGGAGGATCAAGACGATGCTCAGTACGGAGCAGGCGAAAGCGAGAAACGTGGTTCCGGCCAAGAACAGCAGGAGGTAGACTGCGTCTTGATAGTGTCCGAATACCATGAATCCGTCCGCCTTCGTTGCTGTATTCTGCACGACTAGCCATGTCAGGGCAACGCACGCCACGGACGCTGCCGCGCACGCCGATGCAGCAATCAATCGCATATCAATGCCCCTCTGTGGCGATGGCTCACAAATCGGTCGATTCTCGGAACAGTGACGAGACCTCAATCCACCTCGCGTAGTTGCGTTGCGCCAGCTGCCTCGAGAATACGATTCAATCGACGTCCGCCCGGTGACCATGGTCGTTCTGCAATAATTTAGGCTGGACGGGCACCAGCAATCTCAGCGAAGCGAAATGAATGGCTAACAGCGAACCACAATGTGATCCAGAAACTGAGGGTGGCTTTGCCCGACCAAATGCCTTGGGTGACATTCTCATCGTCGGCTGCCCGATCGTTTTGCTGGGCGTGGTGGGAAACGGAGTCGGGCTGAGCACGTTGGGCGGTGGGGCGATCATTAATTCGGGCTACGCTCTGATGATCATTCTGGGCGGACTCATCCTCAATTGCCAACGAAGCAATTGGCGCGAAATAGGATTAGGGAAACCGAAGTCTCTTCGAAGGACGATTTCAAGGGTGCTTCGGGGGCAGATCGGGTATCTGGTGTTTCGCAGGTCTCGCCCGCGGCGTTCGCCCTTCGAGCGTGATTTGGCTTGGTCGAACGTACCGTGTTCGGTCGGCGAATTAGGTTGCGGCAATTGAACAGCAAGTGTCCCGCTGGACTTGCTCGGGTCTC
Source organism: uncultured Planctomycetales bacterium (assembly GCA_963826795.1). Lineage (GTDB taxonomy): Bacteria > Planctomycetota > Planctomycetia > Pirellulales > Pirellulaceae > CAWGYT01. Next base: position 199,547 of record CAWGYT010000009.1, read on the forward strand.
GCCGTTGATAACTTTGCGCCGATACGTTCGATCCAGCGAGGCCGCTGTTTTCCACTGCCCGTAATCCCGCGTCGCACGCGAACGTGACACCAGAAAACGGATCTGACCCCGCCCCGCCCCCCGCCCCGCCGTGCTTTGATAAAGTGGGCCTTCTTGACCGTCCGGTGGGTGATTGGTGCGCTGAGAAGTCTTCGTAAGTGGTTCCTCGGGAGACATTCTGTCCTCAAGACGTAGAGTTGCAAACCGGTTGATTCTGGCTCCCCTCTCCCCAAACTTGTTTGGGGAGAGGGGCCGGGGGTGAGGGGTAGCTGCTCGATTTGGAACTCAGGGACAGGTCATGAACAAGCGATCTCGCTCAGCACGACGTCGACGTGATCCCGAAGCAATTGCCTTCGCGCGGGAGCAGCGCGCCTGCGCGAACGAGTTCTCGCGCGAGGTTTGGGAGATTATACGTAACCGAGGATGCCGCGGTCAGAAATTTCGTCGCGAGTATCCGATTCCGCCCTACACCACCGACTTCTGCTGCGTCGCACTCAAGTTGATCCTGGAAGTGGATGGTGCGCACCACCAAACGGATGCGGGGCGTCGACGTGATCTTGATCGAGACCAGTTCTTGGCGGACCTAGGTTACGAGGTGATCCGGATCCTCGGTTTCGAGGCGCTCCGTGACCCAGCGGGCGTGCGGAATCGAATTGAAGGCGCGATTGACAAACGCCTCGCGTCATTTGGCCCCCGCGCCCCCGGCGAGGGCTAGTTGAAAAGGGTGCTTCGGGGTCAAAGGGTGCTTCGGGGTCAGATCGGGTATCTGGTGTTTCGCAGGTCTCGCCCGCGGCGTTCGCCCTTCGAGCGTGATTTAGCTTGGCATCGAACGTACGGTGTTCGGTCGGCGAATTAGGTTGCGGCAATTGAACAGCAAGTGTCCCGCTGGACTTGCTCGGGTCTCGCCGTTGATAACTTGCGCGCCGATACGTTCGATCCAGCGAGGCCGCTGTTTTCCACTGCCCGTAATCCCGCGTCGCACGCGAACTTGACACCAGAAAACGGATCTGACCCCGCCCCGCCCCGCCCCCCCCCGCCCCGCCCCCTTTTCGGCTCCTCTGCTTGTCTGCGGCGTGCGTCGTCTTGGGTTGGGCCAGTCGTTCTTACCGTGAGGCGTCGTATCGTCGAACTCGCTTCGAGTCAGCGGCGTTCCCGCAAGGGTTCGTCGTCGTCTTGCCGCAAGCGGGCGCCTTGTGGATAGGGATAGATCCGGATCAAGTTGCCGTCTCGGTGACTTTTTTGCACGTTCCGCCAGAGGCTGACATCAAACAGGTCGCTATGGTGGGCCACAAACTCTTCGCGTAAGTAACCGCTGAGCCCGAGGAATTTCGGAAATAGCTCAGGAAACACGTCGTCATCGCCCACCGAGAACCAGGTCTCGGCGAACATCTGATCTTCCACCGAATCGGCGGGTGGGATACGACGAAACTTGCAGTCGGTCAGCAGGCAGAGTTCGTCGTAGTCGTAAAAGACGACGCGCCCATGCCGGGTGACTCCAAAATTCTTCAACAGCAGATCGCCCGGAAAGATATTGGTCGCCATCAGGTCCTTTATGGCTTGTCCGTAGTCCCGTATCGCGGCCCGGGCCGCCTCCTGATCGACGCGACTGATATACAAGTTGAGCGGCACCAGGCGACGTTCGATGTAGGCGTGCCGGATGATCACATCTTCATCGGTAATCTCGACCGTTTTTGCCGCCTCGCGGGACAGATCGTCCAGCAGTTCTTCGGAGAATCGCTCGCGACGAAACTTCAGATGCTCGAATTCTTGCGCATCGATCAGTCGCCCGGCCCGGTCGTGCCGGAAGACCAGACGGTACTTTTCCATCACTTCCCGGCGTGTGACGTCCTTGGGCTTGGCGAAGCGATCGCGAATGACCTTGAACACCAGGTCGTAGCCAGGCATCGTAAAGACGATCATGACCATCCCCGGTACGCCCTCGGCGATTTCGAAGCGGTCGCCGGAGTGCGCCAAGTGGTACAGCAGATCTCGATAGAGTTCGGTCTTGCCGTGCTTGTTGTAGCCCAGCGAAATGTAGAGTTCCGCCGGCTTCTTGAGTGGCATGATGCCTCGCAAGAAAGTCACGACGTCATGCGGACGATCGGTGAGCACGCGGAAATACGAATAGGCGAAGCTGAACAGGATGCTGGCCAGGTTCTCGTCCAGAATCACCGCGTCGACCACAATCCCGCCGTGTGGATTATCCAGGCCGATGATCAGCGGAAGCATTTTCTGCCCGACGAAGATCTGCCCGACCAGATAGGCGGCGCGTCCGCGGTAGAAAACCGCTTTGAGCATCAACGCGCGGTCCACTTGCGCGGGAAGCTCAAGCTCGGCCAGACGCTGTTCAAGCCGCGTCACGATCAGACCAATGTCGCGCTGCCGATTCTCGTACTCGATGTCAAACGGATAGTCGCCCAGAATGACCTCGACCAGTTCCCGCAGCGATGCGATCCCCTGATAAATCGAATACTCGGCGCTACTGGCCTCGGTCGGGGGAGTCTTAAAATCGGTGTCGACGAATTCGATATGGGGATCGACGCCGACGGTGGTGAAGATCCGCCGCGTGACGGAATTAAAAAACGTTTCGGCCAGTTCCCAGTCGTGCCGTTCGGCGATTTGGCTGGAGAAAACGGCCTTGATTCCGGTCCACAGCGGTGCGTCGTGAATCCGATTTCTCGTTAACTCGTGAAGCTGAGTGACCACGTCGCCGATGACAATTCGGTACAGTTCCAGCTTCTCGACCGCATCGGCGTGCGAGCCCCGCCACTGGCGTTTTTCAAAACGCATCTTGGCACGCTGGTCGATCTCCCGTCGCTTCTGCTGGTACCTGGCGTAGCTTTTCGCGATCAGCGCGGCGCCCAGGCTGGCGAGCCGGCTGTCGGTCAGTGTCGTGGGCATGACTCCGTTTGGCGATGCGGACGAACCGACCGCACTCCTCTCTGATTCCGGGCGAACGTGCGTCTTCTGGCGCGGCCTACAATCGCTCGATCACGGCCGTCGCGAACTCGCTGGTCTTGACCTCCTGGGCGTCCTCCATCTGCCGTGCGAAGTCATAGGTCACGATCTTGTCGCAGACCGTCTGTTCGAAAGCGGCATGAATTCGCTGAGCCGCCTCTTGCCAGCCGAGGTACTCCAACATCATGACTCCGGAGAAGAGCAGACTGCCCGGGTTGACTTTGTCCTGGTTGGCATACTTGGGAGCCGTCCCGTGCGTGGCCTCGAACAACGCGACATGGTCGCCGATGTTGGCTCCCGGCGCAATCCCGATGCCGCCGACCAAGGCGGCCAGCGCGTCACTCATGTAGTCTCCGTTCAAATTGGGCATGGCCAGCACTCCGAATTCTCGCGGCCGGAGCTGAATCAGTTGGAAGACGATGTCGGCGATCCGATCCTTGATCACCACTTTGCCCTCCGGTGTTTGTCCGTCGTACTCGTCCCACAACTCGGATTCGGTGATCGTGACATCCCCGAAGTTCTCCTTGGCCACCTCGTAGCCCCAGCGGCGGAACGCCCCTTCCGTGAATTTCTGGATATTGCCTTTGTGGACCAGCGTCACGCTGGAATAGCCTTGATCCAGCGCGTGCTGAATCGCCTTGGCGACCAGCCGCTTCGTGGCGAACGGGCTGATCGGTTTGATGCCGATCCCGGCGCCTTCGAAGAACTGAGCTCCCATCTCCTCGCGCAGGAATTTCGCCAACTTCTCATTTTCCGGCGTCCCCGATTCGTATTCAATTCCCGCATAGACGTCCTCGGTGTTCTCGCGAAAGACGACCATGTTCACGTGCTCAGGGTGTCGATGCGGACTGGGAACGCCCTTGTACCACCGCACGGGTCGGACGCAGGCGTAGAGGTCCAGCACCTGACGTAGCGTGACGTTCAGGCTACGAAAACCCCCACCAATGGGAGTCGTAAGCGGGCCTTTGATCGCCACGATGTACTCCTTCACGGCGTCAAACGTCTCGTCCGGCATGTAGTTGCCGCCGTATACTTGAGCCGCTTTTTCGCCGGCGTAGATCTCCATCCAGGTGATTTTGCGCTGGCCGCCGTAGGCGGTCTTCACCGCCGCGTCCAGGATCCTTTGACTGGCCCGAGTGATGTCGGGGCCGATCCCATCCCCCTCGATGAAGGGAATGATCGGATTGTCAGGAACCCTTAAACGGTCGTTTTCGATCGTGATCTTTTCACCATCTGTCGGGACAACGATTCGCTCAAAGGACATGGCCACTCCCGGCTTGGCTGTGCCCCTGCCGGCACGAGGGAGGCACAGCGAGTTTGAAACGAGCGTCGTAAGGCGGCGGCGCCGATTTTGGAAGACGAAAAACCATCAACTGGCAGGATAACCCTCCCTCGGCAAATGTCCAGTGGTGGCAGGTCGCGGCAGAGGGCACCCATGCACCGGCTGCCGGCGTTCGGGACTGCCGGAGAGACTTCGGCAACGACGGCCGACCTCCGAGAAAAGGGATTCCCCCAATGCTGTTCGGCACGGAGTCTGCTTCTCGAGGGAGCGCCTCTTGGGACCTGGACCACGCAGCGCGGAGCGGCATGGCCCGAGCAAGAGAGCCCCTCTCTGCGTTCTCGGCGCACTCCGCGGTTTAATTTCTTACCGCTGAGAAAGCTGAGATCTTGGCACTGCTCGAATAGCGCACCGGGGCCGAGAGATACGGCCACAGGGCCGAAGGCCCGGCACAACCTCTGCCGGGGCCGCGAGGCCCCGGTGGTAAGAAGGTTCCTATCGGCCAGGCCCGAAGGGCCGACACAACGGGTGGCCGATCTGGGCCAGATGAGTGAATGCCACGCCTTCGTCCGCACCAACGTCCAAAAATTCTTCGGGCTGCCAGTTACCCGAAGCCCGGTCAGCGCAATTAGGCATTAAGGTCGACGTAAGCAACGAGTCCTGGACAGTCGGAACCTCGCTACCTGACACAGGCGTCGCGCCGTCGACGAGGGGTGGAAATACCAACTTGGAGGGGTAGCTTTCGGACCTTCAAATCGCAGGCCGCGTTCGTCGAACTCGGCATCCGGTTCGATTCAGGACGATGATGATAGGCCGATCGTGCCAAACTGTGGCGATTGGCAGGCAACACGGCGGGTCATGCTTCGGGGTCAGATCGGGTATCTGGTGTTTAGCAGGTCTCGCCCGCGGCGTTCGCCCTTCGAGCGTGATTTAGCTTGGCATCGAACGTACGGTGTTCGCTCGGCGAATTAGGTTGCGGCAATTGAACAGCAATTGTCCCGCTGGACTTGCTCGGGTCTCGCCGTTGATAACTTTCGCGCCGATACGTTCGATCCAGCGAGGCCGCTGTTTTCCACTGCCCGTAATCCCGCGTCGCACGCAAACTTGACACCAGAAAACGGATCTGACCCCGCCCCGCCGGTTTGCGATGGGTCGGGAGACCTTGCGGTCGATGCTTGTGCGGGGTCGGAGACCCGCGCACAACAGGGGGGTGCTCACGGCTTCTGTAGGAAAACGACGATCCGGTTCCCAACGAGGTCTCCTTCGATCTCTGCCAGCGGCGGCGCGTGGTAGAGCGTGACACGGCCAGCTTGATCCTTGGCCCAAAACTCCGAGCCTTGATGGCCGACAGCCAGAATGGTTCCGTCTGGCGAAAACGCGGAAACGGCTCCGGGAAAAGTGGCCACCACTTGTTGAGTGCTCAAATCCCAAAGCCGAGTCATCGGCAGGGAATCCGAGACCGCCAATCGGCGGCCGTCTTCCGACCACGACACGTGGTGCGCAGATGGCCCCATATTGGGCAGCGTGAGCACCGACTCCCCCGTTTTGACATTCCAAACATGCACGCCGTCTCCCGCGACGGCGAGTTGCGAACCGTCCCGCGAGAACGCCAGGTTGATGAATCCTTCCCTGCTTACGTCCGACCGAAGCACGTGCAACCGCTCCAGTTCGGGCGTGCGAAAGAGAAACGTTGTCAGTTCGAATGTTGGTACGCTGGCCAAGACGCTACCATCCGGCGAAACGGCCAGACTCCGGTTCACCTCGGACAACTCGACGGGATGTTCGGAAAGCTTTGCCAGTCGAGGGATTTCTGGCTGCCACTGCAAGACGTCCAGACGGCCGCCCGCTGCAGAGACGCGCACGCCGGCGTATAAGCGGTCTCCCTCGGACGAAAATTCCAGCGACCAATAGACGGCCCGCGGCTGGGACTCCGATTCTGGCGGCAACGTTACTTGCGCGACATCGTGCTCGCGCTGCAAGTCCCAGATCCCAACCGCTGTTTCGGGTCCGATCACGGCCGCAAACCGGTTGTCCGGCGAGAAGGCGATGAAGTCCGAGGTGTAGCTATGAGCGGCGCCGAGGGTGCCTGGCGACCGCTGCCACGTGGAAGGCGTCGCAAAGACCTTTTCTCCTGTCTCGACGCTGCGGAACCAGACGCTCCCGTCGTCGAGTCCAACGGCCAACGTGTGTCCGTCGGGCGAGAACCGCAGCAACTGGACATTGGCGGGTTGGTCCAGCGTTACATCGGCCGGTCGGTTGGGGCGCACGCGCCAGCCGCGAATCGTCCCGTCTTCTCCTCCAGCGACGAGCAGATTGTTCTCGCCGGGAGTAAACGCAACCGTGTTGCCGGCGCTCGGCGGCCGCAGGATGGCGATACGCTGCCACGTTTCGGTGTCAAACACATGGATCGCGCCCAAGAATTGCCGCACGGCCAACAAATCTCCATCCTTGGAGAAGCTGATCATCGCAATCGGCATCCGCTCGTCAAAGCCGGGCAGCTTCCGCACCAGATCGCCGGATCGGTTCCAGATGCAGACTCCCAGTGAAAGGCAGCCCGTGACGATCACATCGTCGTCGATCGGGGAGATTGCAACTCCCTTAGTCGGCAGGTCGTTATATCCGATGTGGGACGGCAACTCGCCCACGACTTCCTGGCTGGGAATGTCGATGATTCTCCCCGCGCCGCTCCAATCGAACCATGCTAAGGTCTTTCCGTCCTTCGAGAGGGCTTGACCTGTGTTGTACTCCTGCTCGGGAATCAATTCCCGCAGAATTTTCCCGGATTGATCGAGGTGTCTGCCTCCCGTCCACATCGTGCCGTCGGGAGCAAACCGCAGTTTGCCGCCGCTGCCGCCAAACCGAGTGATCAGCTTGGGAGCCGAGGGATCTTCGACGTTCCACATTGTGCCAGCCAGCGGCTCGACCGGCTGCCAAAAATGGGCGACCAACCGCTTGTTGTCTGGCGAGATGTCTACGCCGTTGCAGTGCCGGCCGCCCTGATGGCTCCAGACCTCCTCGAGCGTCTGCATATCCCACAGTCGGACGTAACCGTCGGTCGCGCCGGTGACCAGCCACCTGCCATCGCGAGAAAAGCCGATGTCACGCAGCAAGTCGGTGTGGCCTCGCAGGGTGAACACCTCTTGATGACATTGATTCCACAGCCACCGCCATTCGAAGCCGCGAAGATCCGCCTCGTCCGCCTCCGGAATCCATGGCTGCAGCAGTTCCAGCGTGCGCGAAGTGTTGAGCTCATCGAAGTGCCGCTTTGCATTTCCCATCTGGCTGACGTAAAGATGGCGGCGAACCGTCTGTTCGCTTTCTTCGGCCGTCGCTTGTGCCGCACGGGCTTGTCGCTCAGCCTGGGCGAGCCGGTCGCGTTGGTCAAGTGCGACCGATTCCGCGTGGCTCGCTCGCTCGGTTTCCGCTTGTGCGATCGAATAGGCCTCCGTGGCACGTACGGCCTGCCAGATTGCAATCGCCGTTCCGATGACTAGCGCCGCCGCGACGGCGCCCGTGGTGACGAACAGCCCCCGATTTCGACTCGCCAGCCTCCGCAACCGATACATGGCGCTGGGCGGCGCGGCCGACACGGGCTGCCGGCTCAGGTGCCGCTGGACGTCCTCCGCCAGCGATTCAGCCGTTGAGTAGCGCCGCGCGCGATCCTTCTCAACCGCCTTCATGACGATCCAGTCCAGGTCGCCGCGAACGGAAGTGGGGAATTGCGACACTTCGAGCTGTCGGTTTTTCGCCAGCGTCTTCAGCTCCTCACCCTCCAGGGAACTGATACGCTTGGAGGGTAGCAGCGCCTCCTCGTGCCGAATACGGCGGCATATTTCGTCGTATCCGGCCTGGACCAGGTCCTGTGTGTCAAGCGGTGTCTTGCCAGTCAGTAGTTCATACAGCAGCACACCCAGCGAATAGATGTCGCTGCGAGTGTCCACGTCGACTGCACTTATTTGGGCCTGCTCGGGGCTCATGTAAGCCGGCGTACCGATGAATTGACGGAATTGGGTGAAGAGCGTCTTGTCCGTCAGCCGGCCCTGTGTTGCCTTGGCGATGCCGAAGTCGATGACTTTAGGAACGGGACGATCGCCATCGGTGGCCACCAAAATGTTACTCGGCTTGATGTCGCGGTGGATGATCCCTTTCTGATGCGCGTGCTGGACGGCCGAGCAAATCTGCATAAACAGACTCAAACGCTCCTCCGGGGTCAAGTTTCGATCGTCACAATATTCCGTCACAGGGATACCCCGAACGAGCTCCATGACGAAGTATGGACGTCCATTTTCCGTTGCCCCGGCGTCTAAGATCTTGGCGATATAAGGATGATCCATGAGCGCAAGAGCCTGCCGTTCGGCCTCAAAACGGGCAATCACCTGCGTGGTATCCATCCCGGCCTTGATGATCTTGAGCGCCACTCTTCGCCGGATCGGTTCAAGCTGATCGGCCATATACACCGACCCGAAGCCACCTTCGCCGATGACCTCAAGTAGCCTATAGGGACCGATCGTTGACCCAGGGGCTTCAAACGCTTCCGCATCGACGGAGCTGTCTTCGGCCTCGATCGGCGGAGATTCGAGAAACTCTCCGGCATCCGCTAAAGCGGAGATTAAGGAATCCACTCGCAATCGCAGCGGGCGGTCGTCGGCACAGGCAGCTTCCAAATAGACTTCCCGCTGGAGGGGATCCCGTATTGCGCGGGCCGCATGAAAAATGGCTTTCTCATTGTCGTCGCTGGAAGCGTGGCCCATGTACAGAAACTCCACGGAGGAACATAACGGTCCGCGAGCACGAATCCAAAAGACTAATGCGACTTTCCGCGTGCTTTTTCCGGATTAATCCGTCTTTGGATCCAAAATCGAGTCGGACTTCCGATATTCCCTGAAAAGCCAGGCCTTGGCAAACGTCCAGTGGCTGTGCGCCGTGCTCACCGGAATCTCAAGTGCTTCTGCGGCTTCACGATGGTTGAAACCGGCAAAATAACGTAGTTTTGCCACCTCCCCTTCCGCCGGATGTTTCGCGGCCAAGCGATCGAAGAGCTCGTGCACAACAAGAATCTCGTCCGGTGGACAGCCCGCCGACACAGCAGAATCGTGGAGTTCGATGCGTTGTCGATCGGCTCCGTGTTTCTGCCGCTTGCGCCGGCGAGCACGGTCAACCAGCACGCGTCGCATTGCCTCGGCAGCCGCAGCAAAGAAGTGGGCACGCCCCTTCCACTTCTGATCCGAACCGATCAGCCGCAAGTACGCCTCGTGCACCAACTCGGTCGCCTGCAGACTCTGTTCGCCGTCCTTGGCCAAACGTTGGCCGGCCAGTGACCGAAGCTCTTGGTACACGATCGGCAATAGTTGTTCGGAAGACGCAGCATTGCCGGCCTCCATCTGCTCGATGATCCGCGTGACGGCACTCACCAAACTGTCCTCCCGACTTTAATTCGGAATTCTTGGAAAAAGCGATCGCGAAGTCGCATTGTACTTTAGCGCGGCCAGAGTTGAAGTCATTCGTGCAGAACTCGCACTACGCCAGGGCTCTAGAGCGGCCGCTTCACCATTCGTACGGAGTCCCAGAACCGGGGACAGAAGACTCGACGTCGTGTAGCCCCCAATCGAGAACGACGCCCCAATCACTGCTTTTCGTTTCCGAACCGATAGGAGCTAGTAATGTTGCGAATACGTTGTCCGTCGCTGGTCAAATCGTCATTAGGTTTCATGGTCTGTACCCTGCTCACCATCCAGACTCACAACCTTCGCGCCCAACAACCATTTGGTGGCATACCTCGGTATGAACAACCTACCCTCGTATCGCCCAACGTCGTCAACAATCTGCCTGACGGTGCTGATAACCCCAGCATCTCTGGCGATGGCCTGACCATGTACTACACCGGCTATCCTGACCTCTCGAAACGGGCAAAACTCTGGCAAGCTACGCGACCGTCGATCGAGGCGGATTGGGAAACCTCGGAACAGCTCAGCGATGCCGTCCACGCATACACCCGTCAACTCGAACCGGATGTTACAAGCGATGGATTAGAGTTGTTCTTTCGAGCAACCAACGTCGTACGCAACTACGACTACTGGACGACCGAAGATATCTTAGTCGTCTCAACGCGTACCTCGACCGACGAGGAATCGGGCGCACCGACGCCCTTGCCGGCCATGATCAACGACAGCTTCCCATGTGTGGCCTGGCCGACGGTGACGGGTGATGGTCTAGAATTGTATTTCGCCGGGGCAGACCCCTTTGACGGCAACCGTTGCGGGGGACGATCTTCCAGCATCTATGTTTCCAAGCGATCGTCTCGCGCGGATACTTGGGGTGAACCTCAGTTAGTTGAGCCCGCCGCCTGGGTGCCCGGGATTTCGCCGGATGGTTTGCAGCTCTATTTTAGCGACGGGGAGCGCGCCGCATTAGACTTATTTGAGCCGACTCGATTTCCCAATTCGCACTCTTTGCTTCTCAGGACGCGGGCTTCGCGCGACGAGGATTTTGGCGACACAGTCGAATTGGGCGAACCACCGAACACGAACTCCGCTTCGCACGCCGCGATGTCGCCTGACGTTTCGACGGATGGGGAGACGATCTACTTTGATTCCAATCGAGCGGGGCTGCAATCTGGATGGGGGATTTGGGAAACTTCCCCCGCCGAGCTTTGCGACATCAACGGAGACGGATCATGCAATGTTGACGACCTTTCACGAAGTGCGCTGTTCAGCGTGAACCTCACGGAGGGTAGCGAAAACGAATCCGATATCTTGGAGTACGACATCAGCGGCGACGGGCGAGTGGATCAGAACGACCTCCGAACGTGGCTTTCGGAAGCCGCCAAGACAAACGGCATCGAGTCACCATACGTGAGGGGAGACGCAAACCTGGACGGAAGGTTTGAAAGCGACGATCTGGTCAGTGTCTTCCAGGCAGGAAAGTACGAACTGGATACCACGGCAAGTTGGTCGGAAGGAGATTGGACGGGCGACCAACGGTTTGACAGCAGTGATTTGGTCGCCGCATTCCAGGATGGCGGTTACGAGCTAGGAGCCCGTGCCGCTGTCAGCGCCGTGCCCGAACCCGCGTCGGCTGTCCTTCTATTGATTGGGATGACGGTCATCTGTCGTCTGCGGCAGCGGCGATAGGGCGTGGTGATCTCAGAGCCGACCGAAAGGCCCGCAGCCAATCGAGGTGCGGGCCTCTTGCTGCGCCGATGTCGAGTTGCCGGCGGCACTCCGTAAACTCGTGCGACTTACGCTGGATTTTTGAACTACGCCGAGAAACTACCGAATCCTGATTTGTCCAGCACAAAACGGCGTTGTTCGGAGCCCTCGGTCTGTTTGACCGACACATCGAAGGTTGGTTGCAAAGGGGTTGATTGACGATTGTCGAATGGCGATTGTTGAGTGTTGAAATGCCGGAAGGCCATGGTAGCGTCCGACCGGGTCGGGCCGAAGGCCCAGGAGTTTGCCTAGCCCAGCCTGCAGGGCTGGGAAACGAGGCGGATGCAACCCCTCGAGGGCCAACGGCCCGGCCGTTGGGCGACACGACTTAGGCATACCGGAGAACCGCAGCCAGACTGCCCATGATGTGACCGAGGAGTACGTAAATCTGGAAGCGAGAATCGCAAACAAACAGCGGCTCGAGGAACGCATCTTAAGCCTGCTTGAGCGAGCGGAAGGAAGTATCAAGGACGTCATTGAAGTCGAGCAGGAATTAGGCCGCGTCCGCGGTGAAATCGAGCAAATGCAAGGGCGTCTCAGATATCTTGCGAACCGGACTCAACTTACAACGGTCGACATTATCGCACGAGAGCAACGCGACTACGTACCCCCCGCGTCGCCTACCTTGGCGGCCCGAATCCGTCATGCCTGGGAAAGCTCTCTGTTGTTGCTAAGGAGCTTTGGCGAAGCCGTGACCGTGGCTATCGTATTCGCATTCCCCTGGCTTGTTTTGGGTCTAATCGTGGTTGCCCCGATAGCCTGGGTCGTCCGCCAAAAGAAGCGACAGATTCGGAAAAGCGATAGCGGCAACTGACCCAATGCCCCAGCAAACGACCGAGATCATTGAGACATCGCATGCCCCGGTGGAGGGTCCGTTGGCCCGGCGCGTGATCCAAGGGCGTTGACCTGTTAGAATCGAGACGTCAAAAGCGCCCGATCAAGGGAAGGTCGTCGAGACAGCCGGGTTACCGACGTCAATGCTACCGCCGGCGCTTGCCGACTAGAATTGATGCGCCAAAGTACTTGATCGAGTGAATTCGACCGGAAAGACGGTCGTTATAGCGAACTAGTCCGTGTATATACCACGTCGTTTTAGTCTCGGTGCGATGATGGCCGGCATTGTTGTGCTGGCCGTGTCGCTCAATGCTTGGCTGAATCGTGATCAACCTCCGGATGAAGCCTGGCGAGAGACCTTCAGGAAATCGGCGGAACCGCTCGACAACTTTCCGCAGATTGTTGGCAGTGGAAGCTGCCCACACCCCTACAGTTCCGCGATCAGCGACGGACGCTACGTCATTTTCCGGAACGTGGGTCGTACGACTCTGCAATACATGGCTTACCACAAGTCAAAGGTGCAGGATGTGCCATTGTATTGGGAGTTGTTTCAAGGCGGCAAATGGAGAAAGTGGAAGGACAGTGGCGCGTGCGGTGTTGGGCTTCATTGGATCGACATGAAGCCACAAGAAACTGTCAAGATCTGGTATCCTCAGTTTGACAATGAAGGACGCGAACGTGTGTTAACGTTATTCGCAGAAAAGGGCTCGAAACGCATCGGTCTCGTCGCCGTCGACGCGGAGTCCCGCTTTTCAGGAAGTCGATAGCTCCACCGCAATAGCGCACAAATCAATTGTCGAGCAAGCATTGATACGAATGACGAGTTGGCCTACGGAGTTCCAAGACTCGACCGTCAGTTAAGACATTCGACAAATGGGAACCTCGGGGAAGATTGACTCCGGAGCAGCGGTGGCTCGACTTGGGAATCGGACCTCTGGACGTTGCTATATCGCGGCTGCGCTTACGTACGTGTTGGGTTGGCTCGAAGTCGACGACCCGCGCGAAAAGGGGTCAGGTCTCTTTTTCGAGGCAAATTACGGCAAATGCGCAGAAGGTGATGTGAGGGGCATCGAGTGCTGGGTCTGGAGCTTTCTTCGATAGACCGTCTGGAGTTTTCGTCTCAACTCCAAGCCGGTTTATCCCGGCGCTTCTCTCAGGTCTCTTTTTCGAGGCAAATTACGGCAAATGCGCAGAAGGTGATGTGAGGGGCATCGAGTGCTAGGTCTGGAGCTTTCTTTGATAGACCGTCTGGAGTTTTCCAAAACCGAGAAACGTGGTTCCGGCCAAGAACAGGAGGAGATAGACTGCGTCTCGATAGTGTCCGAATACCATGAATCCGTCCGCTTTCATTGCGGTATTCTGCACGACTAGCCATGTCAGGGCAAAGCACGCCACGGACGCTGCCGTGCACGCCGATGCAGCAATCAATCGCATATCAATGCCCCTCTGTGGCGACGGCTCAAAAATCGGAGGTTTGATCGGGTGCTCCGGCAATCCATTTTAGCCAGTTGTCATCACATCGATCGGACGGTCCGCCGGGACTTCAGCTGTCTCACACGGGGCGGTTGACCGCAACAGACTGGCAAAACTGGCAGCCTGGGCGTATGGCACCTTTGTTTCGGCCGCCGAACGTGTCATGACAGTCACCCCGGTCCGGCTGAGAATCGAGTCGAGTGACGGAGGAGAAGCGCATTGGGGCGAATCTCCGCGACGGAGCCTGGTCTAGCGACGTTCGTTTGCACGCTGCATCTCTGCCTGCATGACCGGTTCATCGAAATTGGCCGTAACCGACACGAGAAGAGCTGTTTCCTCGATTTCGGCAGAATCACCTGCCGCCTTTGGGCGTGATTGCGTGAGCCCGCTCAAAACCAATGTCTGTCCAGCTTCCATTTCGACGGCCGTGTCGACCCAACGTGTGCGCAGGCCGGGAACCGACGTGCCTTGAACCATGACGCTTCGTGATGCGTCGATCTCCGAGACGCTCGGGCGAAGCTCAAGGCGAATCCGCCCGCTATCTAGAACTTCGGCCACACAATCCAAGCGCGTTCCGAATTGGCGGTATTCGACGGCTACGTCACCGTCCCCCTGGGGCACGACGATCGGAAACTCTCCGCCGCTCTGGACTGAGGCGGGGTGGCCGCTGACGTGTGACTAATGTTGGCTCTGCCAACACCTTGATCAGGGCGTTTGCTTGTAAGGCCGACAACAATCCATTGAGCAGCCCCGCCTTGCCTGGCGTGTCGCGCAGTGATACGGTCAATTACAATCCCGTCAGAGATTTGAAAGTCAAATCCCAACTTCCTCATCCTGGTTACCTGAAGCTCCATGATCTTCACGTGTAGCGTCACGGCCCGGTCGGTCGCCGTTGCTGTTCGAAGTTCTGCTACCTCGGCCTGAAGTCTTCGAATCTGTTCGAGTTTTTCCTCGAGCAGCCGCCTCGTTGGTGAGTTGTCTTGCCAAGACGGTCTTTCCTGCTGCCTTCAAATGTTTGGCAGCGCTCGCGTAAATGCTCAGTTTTGTTCGATTCCTGTTCCCCGCATCACTGTGCTCAGAAGCAGCGACTGTGTTCGAGTCGGGACGAGAGTACACGGGCTGAGCCACCGTTGGTAAGCGAGTCGCCGCGTCGTCATGTGGATCTGACCGCGCGTCAGTGGTCAAAACACCTTGTGCGATCGCACGAGGGACAACTGCGAGCGTCGTGGCAAACGTTAACAAGATCGCAATTGATCGGTTCTTCAAATGCATTGATCTCTCCCGAACTAGAGGGAAACCGCCTTGGATGGCTGTTTCTAACAGAGACCTGTGCACACGACAACGTCGCCTGAACGTGAAGAACAATTCCGCTCGTATTCGGATCGCTGAGCAGCTCAATTGTCCCCCGACAGTGGCATCCAGCTTCCGGCGGCTCTTCAGTCAGTTCGACTCTCGGTTCGCCAATCTTTGAATGATCAACACACTACTTGAGACATGCAGTACCGGGGCCAAGGCAGCGCAGCCGTGTCAGAATCGTGCCTTTGATCGGGCGCTTTCGACGCCTTGATTCTACGCGGTCAGCGTCCCTGGATCATGCTCCCGATCAATGGACCCTCTGCAGGGGCATGCGACCGTCTCGGCGACGGTCATTTCTCGAGGCGCTTCAATTGCAAACCCGCTCCCGACGAGTTCTTAACACAGTGAACGCTGCAGCGAGAGCGAACAGCAAAGTGGCCGATGGCTCGGGCACCAAAACTATCGATGCAGACGACTCACGCTCAAAACTCCACTCAAACGAACTTCCGTCGCTAAGTGTTCCGGTAAGTACACCTGTGAGCGGCTCAATTGGTTCAAAGAGTGGAAAGTTGAAGTCTCCTCCGTATATGGTAATGGCCGAGTCTTGCAAGGCGCGAATCGTTGGGTCTTCGAGACCTTCGAGTTGTCCTCCGTGAACACTCACTTGCGATTCTCCCATCAGAGAGACCGCACTATCACGTCCAGTAATTACCCCACCCGTTATTGTTACTACTGAGGTGTCTGATGCGACGATACCCTGGTCACCTCCGCCAACTATGCCGGCTTTAACCACCGCAGTGGATGTCCCTTCGAATTTCGCTCTTCCAACAAGCGTCGCACCGTCGATGTGAACGATCGAGTCCACGGAGACCAGAGCACTTGCCGCGGGGTCAACGGAATCAACCGTGCCCGACTGCAGCGACACGTTTGCCCCGTTGGCAAGGCTCATCGTGACATCATCCCAACCATGGATTTCCGCGCCAGCAAGCGACAGAGTCGCGGCGTCGACTGTAACGTTATAGGCCTTCCCGGAATTCAGAAAGACGTTGGATCCGTTGAGCACCGTTAATCCGGAATCTGGCCCGGGTACGCCCCCAATCTCGCCTCCGTTCTGTACAAGCGTGGCGTTATCCACGCTCACATCCACAGCGTTAGCTTGCAGATCCAGATTGCTCTGATTAGAAACGCTCACAGTCTCAGCGTCTTCTGTGAGGACGTGGTCTTGTCCGTCGTCGAAGACGATGGTCTGGCAAGAGGCAGATTTGCAGCAAAGGACAATCATCAAGGAAAGCACGATCGAGTTGTTCGCCATATCGTCACCCAGGTTGCAATACGAGTTTAAGACTACACGACGCGCCAAGGGTGGTGCTGGTGTCCGCTTACGGGAGACGGTCCGTCTGGGACACCCATGTCGAGACCGTATGGTTGCGATCTCGGCCAGCACGTCGACCAGGAGATATTGTCAGATGTTGTGGCCTCGCTGAAGTAGAAACGGTGGCGTACCCTGCTGGTTGATTCTCACGTCCACTAGCGGCCCAACGCGGGCACCAGGATACGCCATGACTCAAGTTACGAAAGTCTAACGGGAAAAGCCAGAGGTTGCGTCGGACGAATCGGAAGTTGTTCAGTTTCGAGCGGCCTTCGATTGTCGCAGTGTGCTCGACGAGATCGTGCGCGCAGCAGCTCAGACGATGCTGCAAGCCGCGATTGAAGCCGAAGTTGATCACTTTCTGGAGACTCACGCGGATCGGTGTGATGCCGCTGGTCGCCGCCAGGTGGTTCGCAACGGGCACCTGCCGGCGCGTGAGTTGATCACTGGCGCCGGACGGATCGAAGTATCGCAGCCGCATGTTCGCGATCGATCTGCTGACAAGGAAGGGCGCGTCCACTTCAGCTCATCGATTCCGCCGCCCTACTTGCGTCGCACGAAGTCGATTGATGAGTTGATCCCTTGGTTGTACCTCAAGGGGATCTCGACGGGTGACTTTCACGAGGCCCTGCAATCGCTCCTCGGCATCGATTGCCCCAACCTGAGCGCGAACGTGGTCGTACGCCTCAAGGAAACGTGGAGCAAGGAGTACGATGAGTGGAGCCGACGCGATCTATCCGCGAAACGGTATGTCTACGTGTGGGCCGACGGCATCCACGTCAATGTACGCTTGGAGGATGATGCCGATAAACGTCAATGTATTCTGGTGCTGATGGGCGCCACAGCGGATGGGCACAAGGAAATCATCGCCATCATGGACGGCTATCGGGAGAGTGAGCAGAGTTGGTATGAGCTGCTGTTTAGCCTCAAGCAACACGGTCTCGCGGTTGCCCCGGAGATCGCCATCGGAGATGGAGCACTGGGCTTCTGGGCCGCCCTACGCAAGGTCTTTCCAGCCACACGCGAACAACGCTGCTGGGTCCACAAGACCGCTAACGTGCTCAATAACAAGCCCAAAAGAGTTCAGCCCAAGGCAAAAGCCGATCTCCATGAGATCTGGATGGCGGAGACACGAGATAGCGCGACCAAAGCCTTCGATGCATTCCTGGAGAAGTATCAGGCCAAGTACTCGGGCGCGACAGCCTGTCTCGACAAGGATCGTGACGTGCTCTTGTCATTCTATAAATTCCCAGCCGAGCACTGGATGCACTTGAGAACCACCAATCCAATCGAATCCACGTTCGCCTCGATACGTTTGAGGCAACGTAAAACGAAGAGCTCTGGGACACGCCGGGCAAGCCTGACAATGATGTTAAAACTGGCTCAATCCGCACAGAAAGGATGACGCAAACTCAACGGATCGGAGCAGATCTCTTACCTTCTCCAAGGAAGAGTTTTTAAAGACGGAGTGTTGCAGGAAGCCGCCTGATCGAATTCGCTAGGCCACAACTCTTGACAATATCACGTCGACCAGCCGAGCGTCCGCGTAAGTGCTCAGGGTGAGCTCCAGCTTGGAGTGACGCATCGCCAGCATGGCTTCCTTGGGCGTCGCGCCCGACTGGGCCCGCAGCGTCCCAAATCGATGCCTCAGAGTATGCCTCAGTGCATGGACGTCGATCGTCCGCCCTCGATCGTCACTCTTCGCGAGGCCGGCGTATGCCAGATCGCGGCGGATGGTGATTTGAGTTCCTCTGCGAGACTTCTCGGTCCCGACGCTGAGCGTCAGTTGAGGCTTCTCTCCATCCCGACGCAGGTCGCCAACACGAATCGAGGCCAGTTCGGACAGGCACAGTCCGGAGAACGCCAGGTCGCGTCGCGCACGACTCTCGAAAGCACGACTCACTCTTTGAAGCGATACCCGACGTAGGGAACCGACTGGACATAGTCGCTGAACAGTCCCAGTTTGTCACGCAGGGACATCACGAAGCCATCCAGCGATTCTTCCGTCACCGGATGGGAGTCGGTACTGACTGCGGCCACGATCTGGCGCCGCGTGAAGGCCTTGTAGGGCCGATTCGAGAGGAAGTTCAAGATTCGATATTCGACGATCCCCAACTCGATCGGCTCGCCCGACAACTCGACGAGGTAGCCGGCCCGAGGCGTCACTCGCTCGTCCTTGCGGCGTTGACGCCGCGCCTCTTCCCGGATCGACTCGGACTCCTCGCGGGCGTAGAACCCGGCCTCGTGAGACTCCTGACCGCTCATCGCATCCCCTTCCCCTCGCTTCGCCCCAGTTCCTCGGCGATCGTCGCCCCGACCCGGGGGCCGGCGCCAAACAATCGGAACGCGACAAGCGTTGCTTTCCGAGGGCCACTCAACTAGACTCAGGTCACACGTTCGGGAACAGAGAACCTCGTCACTGCCCTTATCATACGGCGAAACCAAGCTTTTCGCAGGCTTGAAAATCTCGTCCTCCCTGCTCACACGCCGGAAGGCCGGTAAGCCAACAGGTGTGTTTCTCTCCGTTACGGCTTTTCGCCCCAAGGGCGGGTCATCCAACCCGCTTCGCGGCGAATTTGCATCGGCGGCCCTCGTGACCGGGAACGAACGAAAACCGCCCTGCGGGGCAGACAGGAATCGGGGCGGATGCCGAGGAATCAGACGCAGGGAATGCGGTTCAGAAAGTCTCGCTCGTCGGCATCGCAAGCGGTCCGGAGGCCCCGCGATCGCTGGGGCGGCCTGCCAAGCTCGCTTGGCTGGGCCGCGGTCTGCTGCGGGCTTGTGGCAGCTGCCGCGGGAAATTCCCAGGCAGACGAGACGATCCGAAAGTACCAGACGTCCCACTTCGAACTGCACACCGACCTGACCGTCTCGGAGGTTTCGCCCCAGTTGAAGCGCATGGAGCGCGGACTTGCCGTGGCCTCCAACTATTGGGGACGAAAGTTACCCGGTCAGATCCGCTGCTACTTGATCGCGGATCTGAAGAACTGGTCGGAGCCAGACCTGCCCGCGCGTCACGCGCGCCGCGTGTTGCGACGAGTCGGCGGGGGGACGGACCTGGAAGCCCGCGGCGAACATCCTCGCGCGGTCCGCCAGGCCGTGATCTACGCAACCACGGAACCCGGCATCTTGGAACACGAGGTGATTCACGCTTACTGTTTTCAGACCTTCGGCCGCGGCGGCCCTGATTGGTATCGCGAGGGAATCGCAGAAGTCTTGGCTCACGAAGCTCGTGAGCTGACACGCGAAATGAAGCCCTGCCGACCCGAGACCGTCACGGATCTCCGTCGGGCGGCGTCGCCGCGACTGGCGCAGGTCCTGGATAATCGCCAATTCACCGCCTCGCTGAAGGCATCGATCCTGGGCGTCGAAGACTCCCCCTCCGCCCTGGCCGCACCCCAACCCGCAGCGCCCCGCAGCTGGGGAAAAGCCGACGAGGATAACCTCAGCAGCGCGCGGATTGGCTACGCCCAAAGCTGGGCCCTTTGCTACCTGCTGTACCACAATCCCAGCTACCGCCAGCGGTTTCAGGCCTGGGGACAGCACGTCCTGAGCGGCAATCCGCTGCGGTTTGAACAGGCATTCGGTCCGGCGACCGCCGCGATCGACTTCGAGTTGCAGCAGTTCATCGAAAACGTCGAACTCGGCTACCGATTCGACCTCTGCCGATGGCAATGGAAACATGACGCCCGAGAACTGGACATCGGCCAGTCGACCGTGGTTCGACTACAGGCGTGCCGCGGCTTTCAGGCCGCCCACGTCGCGCTGCTCGCCGACCAGTCCTACTCGATCGACGCGATCGGCAGCTGGCAGTTGAGTCCCTCTGGGAAACAAGTCGATGCGGATGGAACCGTCGAGGGATGGGGACAGCTGGAGGCGGTCGTTCTTAACGACTATCAACTCTCGGAACCACGGGTCCTCGGCCGAGCGACCACGCTCAAGGTGACGGACCCGGGACATTTGTACCTGCGGTGCTTTGATCGTTGGCAACTCGTTGCCGATCACCGGGGCGCGATCTTGGTCCGCTTGACCCGCCAAGAGTAGCGACGACTCGAGCAACCGCCGGCCGCTCGCCTACGTCGCGAGTTCGACCTCCCCCCACGCCCCGAGCAACCCACTCGACGTCGTCGTGCGCCGTGGCTTGGGATCGCTTCGCCGCACGCGATCCGTTGGCAGGATCGCGTTCTTTTTTATTCGGCGCCATCTCGCTCCTCCATCGCTCTCCACGCCGGAAATCCGAACCAACCGGCGAAAACGCTCGTATTGCTCTCAGAACAGGCATCTGCTCGGGGCAGAAAATGGCGAAGACGTGGAACGGAGCAAAGGCTATGAGACGAAAACTGACTTCATCGCTCGAACAAAATTCACCTTCGCGCCACGCGATCCGCAGCGCGTGTCGGGAGATCCAGTCGAACTGGAGCGATAACGAGCGTCGCAAGCGGGCCGGACTTCCGCGCGAGGAACCCTGGTGCCCTCCCATGATCCCGGGCTTCCAGCTCGGTTCCGATTTCGACGCGGAATGCGAGGTCTAGCAAGGCAAAACGAGGCCCGCGCGGCGGCTTATTCGTCCCAATCCGGGTCGTTCCATTCGGAGTCTGCCTGCTGCCAGCCAAATCGTCCAATCAACGGGACAAAGGCAAAACGGCCCAGATCCTCTTCGCGCAGACCGGTGGAGTCTCGGGTGAACCGCCGCATCGACTGCCCGCCCAGGCCCGACTCCAGCGGAATGACAATCCGGCCACCTGGGGTAATCTGAGATGGATAAGCGGGCGGCAGTCGGCTGCCGCCTGCGGTCACCACAATCACGTCGAACGGAGCCTCTTGCGGCAGTCCGAGCGTCCCGTCGCCGCAGTGGACGGTCACGTTGTCGTAATGGAGCGTCTGCAGGCGGAGGCGAGCCGACTCCGCCAACGACGGAATCCGCTCCACCGTGTGGACGTGCTGAACAAGTCGCGAAAGGACCGCTGCGGCGTAGCCTGAGCCCGTTCCGATCTCGAGAACTTTTTCGCCGCCGGTTAATTGGCACGCCTGACACATGAACGCGACGGTGAACGGCTGCGAAATCGTCTGTCCGCATGCGAGCGGCAGGGCGCGGTCGGCGTAGGCGGCGCGCCGTGCGTCGGCAGGCACGAACGCCTCTCGCGGCACCTCGGCCATCGCCCGCAGCACGCGAGGATCATGGATACCCCGTCCGCGGAGGTCTTTTTCGAGCATGCGCTGTCGCTGAAGCTCGAGATCCGCATCGTGATCCGATTCGTAACCCACTGCCATCGGCTCCCTCGAAAGGATCCGAAATCGCCCCTCGTGCCGGACCTGGCCCTGGCCCCGCGGGACGCTTCGCCGACCCTAAATCCCCACGTTCGAGAGGATATCCGCCAAACGGCCTAGAATTCCCGTCACCTGGGGATGCTGGGTCTCGAAACGTAAGAGCAATTCCTGCAATCGGTTCGAAACTGGCTGCACTTCCTGTGCCGACAATTCCGCGTCCGAGCCGAGCAGGCGATTTAAATCGTCGGTCAGCGACTCCACCATCGTTCTCGTCTCTTCGTCCACCCGTTCGACGTCGCCGAGTGTTGCCTGGAGTTCGGTTAACGCTTCTTGCAGACTTTTCTTCACCATCGATCTCCCACTCCGCTGACCCGCGGTGGACGTTGAAACGATCCGGGAACTCGTCCGCATTGTACAACGCCCACGACGAATGATCTCGTCTGCCCGCGACGGCACCACCACTTATTTGACCAGCAGCACATCGCAAGGGCTCAAGATCGAGACCTGGTGACTGAGCGTCCCGAGCCCTTTCGGGCGCCTCGTTTAAGTTGACCCGGTGGGAGCTCAGGACGATCAGATCAACGGCGTTCTGGATCACAAAAGTGACCACGCCGCGGGACCGCTTGCCCATGACCACCTTGCCCTGCACCTCGTATCCGCCGGCTCGAAACGCGGCACTGAATTCTTCGAGTTTATTCTTGGCTCGTTGCGTCAGCATCTTGTAAAACTGCTCGATCTCCTCGTCGGCGACGTAGTCGATCGTTTCAATGACGTGCAGCAGGGTCACTTTCGTGACGCCGGGGTCGGCCAGTCGCTTGGCAACCTCGAGCGCTCGCTGGTTTTGCTCGGTGAAATCCAACGGCAACAGCAGATGTTTATAGCACGTTTCCATCTCACGCCCCTTTCTCAAAGCAGGCGTTCCTGCCAGGATCCGCCCAATCACGCGGGCCACTCGGATCGACGATCCGCTCGCCTTCGTCGACCCGCCACTCAGCGAACTCTCTCTGCATGCACAGTCTGTGCCGAATTCAGAGGCGAACGGGCAAACCCAGCCGACTCTCACGCAAAAACGACGGAGCCGACTCCCACACGGCCCAAACCCGCACTTCGGTCGCTTCGGCGTCCACCCGTCGTCGCGCAAACGACACCATGGGCCCGCCGGTCGGAAATCCGAAGAGTGACCTGCCAGCGCGCTTTTTTGACACAGCTAACTGCCGCAGCGCGCGTTACCGACTCGAAACAGCACGCTCCGCGGTCTCCGTCGGGTCAAGACATCCGCCGAGACGGCGGTCCGATCCTCTCGGCGCGGAAATTGCACGCTCGCGGGCTTTCGGGCAATCGAACTGCCACCCTTTCCCTCGACCCATGTCTCGTTACGAAATCGGAGGCTTTCCATGAGTTGGCTACCTCGCAAACGTGTGATTGTTCCGTACGACTTTTCGGAAGAGTCCCTCGGGGCAGTCAAATTGGGACGCCAGTTGGTCGAGGACACGTCGGCGCTGCACGTCGTTCACGTCCTACCCGAGCTGACCGCGACGGAACCGGGTGTGATCTGGTCCACGATCGATGACGCCAGCCGAATGACACATGCTCGCGAAGCGATGGAGGAGCGATTGAAAGACTTTCCGGGTGCCCAGCTGAATGTGGGTTTCGGCGACCCCGGTCACGTGATCACCGACCTGGCGCAGGAAGTTGAGGCCGACCTGATCGTGATCCCCTCCCACGGCCGAACGGGTGTCAAGCGGCTGTTGCTCGGATCTGTCGCCGAGCGCGTCGTCCGCTTGGCCCATTGCCCGGTTCTGGTGCTGCGGCACTAACGATGAGGGAGGTTGACCTTGAGCTAGGAGAGCGAGCGATGGCTGCTGCAAAATCCAATTCAAGCGCCAAGTCGAATCCGAGCGACCAGGGCCCCCCCAAGACCGCCCCGCCACGGGGCACATCCCGCGTTGGCAAACAGGATGCGGCCGCTCAGCCGCCCGGCGAGCCCGGCGAGCCCGGCGAGCCCGGCCGGCCTGAACACGCGACGCCTGAACACGTTCAACCGGCCGACGGGTTGACCGAAACACTGCACGGTCAAGCCAAGGATGTGAGCCCCGAGCTTCCGCCGACTCCCGAGGAAAAGCCGAAACATCCGTTCGAAGGAACGCTGGACTTCTGATTATCCTCGCGGCGCGGGCGACCTGCTTTTAGCGGCAAACGTGAAGCTCCCGCCGGCAAGCGGCGGGCATCTCACAGCGGCGCGCCGGCCTGCTTTGTAGCGGCAAACGTGAAGCTCCCGCCGGCAAGCGGCGGGCATCTCACAGCGGCGCGCCGGCCTTGTGCCAGGAAAAAACGCGCCGCTTTCCCTGCCTCGTGCTTGACACCGTCTCGCGATATCGCTACTGTACTAGTTAACTACTACAGTGAGGCAGGCAGGGTGTTTTTTCCCATTCAGACGAGTAACGGCTTGGCGATCTACGACCAGGTCGTCCGGCAAATCAAATTCGGCGTTGCGCAGGGACTGATCCGAAGCGGCGAACGAGTCCCTTCCGTGCGCGAGTTGGCCAGGCAATTGACGATCAACCCCAACACGGTCGCCCGCGCGTACCGCCTGCTGCAGGACGAAGCGATCCTGGAGGCCGTCCGGGGACTTGGTTTGCAGGTCACGCCCCAGGCCGAGCAAAAATGCCGGGCGGACCGGCAGGATTTGATCCGCATTCGGCTGCGCGAGGCCCTGGCCGAGGCCCAGCGGAGCGGACTGTCGCGGGACGAGATCGAGCGTTTGGTCGCGGAGGAAATCCGGGTACTTGGCTGAGCCACAAACGGGTTCGGCACGTGGCGCCGGCGAGTTCGTGGGCGACCCGCGCAGGACATGTCTGGATTCGTTCTCGTTCTCGTTCTTGAATCGTGAATCGCAGATTACCGCAAGAAAACCCAATGGGCCGGGTGGCTGGACGCCTTACGAGCCGGCAGCGAAAGAGGAAACGAAGATGAGTCTTGATGCCGTGATTAAGCTGGACTCGGTCTCCAAATCGTTTGGGCACCAGGTCGCGTTGGATCAGGTTTCGCTCAGGGTTCCGCCGGGGGTCGTGTTCGCGTTGTTGGGAGAGAACGGCGCCGGCAAGACGACCGCGATTCGCACCATGCTTGGCCTTGCGCAGGCGGATTCGGGAAGCTGCCGCGTCTTGGGACTGGACAGCCGCACCGAGGGCCTGACGATTCGCCGCTGCGTAGGCTACGTCTCGGAGCGGCCCGCCCTGGACGAGTGGATGACCGTGGGACAGGTGGGCTGGTTTACAGCTGGCTTTTTTCCGCCCGGCTACGAGGCGCGATATGGCGCCGAGGTCGAGCGATTGGGAGTGCCGACGGACCGCAAGATCAAGCAGCTCTCGAAAGGCATGCGATCCAAGGTCGCGTTGTCCTTGGCCCTGGCGCACGAGCCACCGCTGTTGATCCTCGACGAACCCACTTCGGGGCTCGACGCGATGGTGCGGCGTGAGTTTCTGGAGAGCATGGTCGACTTTACCAGCGACGGCAAGACGGTGCTGCTTTCCAGCCACCAGATTCACGAAGTGGAGCGGGTCGCGGACCTGGTGGCCATCGTGCGAAACGGGCGGATCCTCGTCTGCCAGCCGCTCGACTGGCTGAAGGACCACACGACCGAATTGATCCTCACGCGGAGTGACACCGAAGCGTCATTCGAAGCGCCGGCTGGCTGCCTGACCTGCGAATCGCGAGGGCGGCAGCACCGACTGATGCTGCGGGCCAACGAGGAGGAAGCCGCTCGGCTGGCGCGTCAACTGCCCCGCATCGAGCAATTCGAGACGCGGCGGCCTTCGTTGGAGGACATTTTCGTCGCGTTCATGCGTGCCGCAGATCCCGAGTTGCAGGTCGCGTTGGACGTATCTCAGGAGGTCGAGCGATGAATGGGGCGGTAACGTGGCGATGCCTTTGGCGCGAGTACCGTGCAGGTCGCCCTTTTTGGCTCGCGATCTTGGCATTGTCGGTGACGCTGCAAATCATCTGGCTTTTCCTCAATTCCGTCTGGCGGCTTGATTTAGAGGACCCGATCACGGCGATTGCGCTCGCGATGCCGTTGGTCTTCGCTTTGGGAGCAGCCGGCACGTCGTTTGGTCGCGAGCATGAGGCGGGCACCTTCTCGCAACTGACGTCGCTGCCGCTGCGCCCCCGTGAGATCTGGATAAGCAAGATCTTGTTCGTCATTCTCGGCGCGTGCCTCCTGCTGGTCGTGCACGCGTGCGTGCTCGGATTCCTCCGCCTGATACAGCCTTCGTCCAAATGGCCCTCACTGGGCACGTGGCTTGTTATCTGGCTGCAGTGGCTCGTATTGGTGACCGGCGTCGGGCTGGTCTGCTCGCAGCTGATTCGACGTGCACTTGTCGCGACATTTCTCGCCGGCTTTGGAGTGTTCTTTGTCGCCGTCCTGTTGTCCAACTCCGTGCCACTCAGCCAGAATCTCCAGGCTTCGATCTATGTACTCGGGATTGGCTGCTTGTCGCTGGCGATCAGTTTTCCACTGACGGGAAGTTGGCAGCGAGATCAGCTGCGACTGGATCTGAGTCGGATCTTCGGCTCTCGGCGTCGCTCCGAGATCGCCCGAGGGATACCTTTGCGGGACGCGCGGAATCGCGTGACGACGGGCCTGGCGGTCCTGCGTCGGCTGACCTGGACGATGCTTCGCCATCAGGCGCCGATCCTGTTAGGCGGTGCGATGCTGAGCCTCGTGCCCATCCTGTTTGCCAGCGTCACCGATCAGGCTCAAAACGGGATCTACGCGTCACTCGTTCTCTTTTGCTTCGTCTGGCCGCCCTTGCTGGGTGGAACGCTGTTCGCGTCGGAGCAGGCGCCGACGCACCGTCAATTCTTGCTGGAACACGGAGCCGACGGGCGGCAAATCTGGCGGCTGCGGCAAACGCTGGGACTGGTCGTGTGGATCGCCTTTTGCTTGACGGCGCTGGCCTGGTCGTCCGCCGTCCGTGAAGCGATTGCAGGCCATTGGCCCGGGGTGCCTCGGGGCTTCGTCACGTACGCCGTGCTGGCCTTCGCCGCGGGTCAATTCGCTTCACTTTGCATTCGCAGCCAGTTGGTTTCGCTGACCTTCACGACGCTACTGGCCGTATTCGCAGTGCTCTGGAGTCACTTGGCGACGGGCTACGCGATCCCGGCCTGGATTGCCGTCTTGCCTGCCGTCAGTTTCTGGTGCGGCGGGTGGCTGCGGGCCCGTGACTGGCTGCTGGATCGACATTCGATTCGCCATTGGGCCGGGCCGATCGCGTTGCCCTTGTTGGGTCTGTCCCTGACGTACGCAGCGCTTTACGCCCATCGTGTCATGGAGATTCCCCGGGAAGGTCCAGGGTTTGACGTCTCCAACTTCGTCGAGACCGCGACGGCCCATTACGACGCCAGTGCGGCTGCCAAGATTCTGGCGACCTCGCGCGAGGCGGCGGTGGGGCTGATCGCTTCCGGTTATTTTGATTCCGATTCAACGCGGCGAGCCAACGCGCTTGACGACATCGAATCGCAGCCGCAGCACGCGACGCGCTGGCGAGACCTTGCCTACGAGCGGCT
Source organism: uncultured Planctomycetales bacterium (assembly GCA_963826795.1). Taxonomy (GTDB): domain Bacteria; phylum Planctomycetota; class Planctomycetia; order Pirellulales; family Pirellulaceae; genus CAWGYT01. The sequence continues at coordinate 226,839 of CAWGYT010000009.1, forward strand.
GAAGCGAATCGCGCCGCTGGCCGAAGAAGTCGAATCGGCGGCGCCCGAAGTCGAGTCAGTGCGAACGCTTTTCGCCAAGCTGCTTGCGCCCGAATTGAGGCAAGCGATTGAGGACGCCCACGGCCTCCACTGCCTCACGAATCGGCAGTGGGGGTCCAGCAAGAATGCGGACAGCGTGGCTGTCGCCCGCTTGATCTGCGCCCTCTCGATGCACGCTCAGGTCCGCCTAACGCAAGACGAACTGGATGGGGCCGAAGTCGACTACCAGGCGGCACTGAAGCTGTGCGGCCAATTGCGTCAATTCGGCTCGCCCTACGAATGGATAGAAGCTCAGCAGGCCGAGCAGGCGATTCTCGACGGACTGGTTCTGTGGGCCGCACATCCCGAGCAGGACGCAAAACGGCTAGACAGCCTGGTCGATTGGCTGATCGCGTATTGGCACGCTCAGCCTGCCTGGACGGAACCGATGTGCGTCGATTATATCCTCCGCCAGCGACTGGTCGACGAATTGCCCGAGTCGCTCGACGCGTTCGCGGACCAAGGGATGGCGGGAACGGCGGCCAGCCAAGTCTTTTACCCGACGCTGCTGATGCCGGGCGAGCAGCAACGTGTTCGCCGTCTCTTGAGCAATCGTTTTGCGCCCTACCTCAAGGCGATGGACGAGGCCCAACGTGACCTGCCGTTCGCGAGTCCACTGAATCGGTACCGAACCGGCGTGGACAAATCAGATGCCGGGCAGTGGATCGCAACGACGCCCATCTACCAGTTCCTTGGCGCCGAATGGTTTCAGGGTCTCCTCCAGACGAACCTCGAGGCGGAGTCGCATCGCTGGGCGACGGAACTGCGGCTGCGGCTGGTCGCGCATCGCCTGCGGTTCGGCGAGTACCCGGTCCTGGCGGAAGACGACTCGCTGCCGACGACGATTCTGAATCAGGTTCCCTCGTCCCACTGGCACACGGTCGTCGGCGTCTTGTTCACCGATCCGATCACTCAGCAGCCCTTTCGCTATCGCATCGTCCAGCCTGACGATCCGGGCCGTTACTTCGTGTTCGATGACCGATTCACTGCCTACGGGGTCGATTGTGAGGGCGAGTGGGCGTCGTGGCGGGCGAGCGCTGCTATCCGCTGCCGCGCTGATGGACGTCGCTCCGGCGATTATCCGTCAGGCGTTGCCGGCCACGTCTTCGATTTCGTATTTTTCGAGCAGACGGTAGAGCGTCCGTCGTCCAATGCCGAGGGCCCGCGCGGTGCGTGCCTTGTTGCCTTTGTGGCGGCGATAGGTTTCCGCGATGTGTAACTTATTGAGCGTTTCCAGATCGCACTTGCCGCCGGCCTGGGGGGCGGTGGTCGGGGTCATGCCGCGGGCGATCTCGGGCGGCATATTCTCCAGCCGAATCCAGTCGTCCTCGGCCAGGATCTTGGCCCGCTCGATTGCGTTCTGCAATTGCCGAATGTTGCCCGGCCAGCTGTATTGTTCGAGGACCCGCACGACCTCGGGGTCGATCTGCCAGTCATCGCCGGCGAAATATTCCGCCAGCAGCTTCACGTCGCCGACTCGCTCGCGCAACGGCGGAAGGTTGATCGTGAGCACATTGATCCGGTAGTACAGATCCTCTCGAAATCGCTTCTCATCGACCTCTTTGGACATATCCCGGTTGGTGGCGGCCAGCAACCGGACGTGCACGTGTCGCTCCTTGACGGAGCCCAGTCGGCGCAGCGAACCGTCTTCCAGGACGCGCAGCAGCTTGGCCTGCAGCGAACCGGCCAATTCCCCGATCTCGTCGATGAACAGGGTTCCCCCGTCGGCGACCTCGAATAAGCCGGGCTTGGCACTGACCGCACCCGTGAAGGCACCTTTCTCGTGGCCAAACAGTTCGCTTTCCAGCAGCGTCTCGGGCAGCGCGGCGCAGTTAATCACCACCAGCGGCTTTTCCGCCAGGGGGCTCGCCTGATGCAGCGCGCGGGCCACTAGCTCTTTGCCCGTCCCGCTTTCGCCCTGAATCAGAATCGGCTTATTCGAGGCCGCCGTCCGTTCGATTAACCGGTACACATCCCGCATCGATTCGGACTCGCCAATGATCTGCGGCGGTCGTTGATGTTGCTTGAGGACCTCTTTGAGCTGCCGGTTTTCTTTCACGAGCTGGCCGGCTGAATAGGCCTTTTGGACGAGCCGATCCAGCTCCTTCAGGCGAATGGGCTTCGTCAGGTATTCGCGGGCCCCCTTCTTGATCGCCTCGACCGCCGACTCGATGGTGCCTTCGCCGGTGAGCATCACGATTTCGGAGTCGCAGCCGCGCGACTTGAGCTTTTCGAGCAGTTCCAGGCCCGAGACGCCGGGGATGACCATGTCCAGGATCACAACGTCAAAGTGCTGTCGGTCAGTCAGCTCGAGGGCCTCCTGAGCGGAGCCGCAATCGGCGACGCTGTAGCCGCTGCGTTGGAAGAAAGCGGCCATATCTTGGCGGAGTTCCTGATCATCATCCACGAGCAGGAGTCGAATGGCTTTTTTTTCCGAGTTGGCTTCCGCCATGTGAATCTGTCTCCGGGAGTGCTGTGCGACCCCGTCACGTGGCGTGCGGGATAGCGCGCCGTCGCGCCCGCCTTGCTGTCTTCGATCGACCCATGGGCCCTTCCGCGTCGTGTTTCCGCGCCGAGGTTGAGCACGTCGCTAGGACGTGATGGAAGACATCAATCGCGAAATGGCTTCATGCAAGTCGTTTTTGCGAAACGGTTTATCGAGAAACGCCCAAGGCGGGCTTCCCGACACCGAGGCCCTTTGTTCCGAGTCTCCGGCGGCCGAGAGCATGATGCACGGCACCGGATGCACTGAGTGTATCTGACGAAGGGCTTGATCGCCATCGAGCAGAGGCATCCGAATATCGGTGATCACCAGCTCGGGCAGCTTTTCGAGGCACAGCTGGACGAGCATCAACCCGTTTTCGACCGGGTCCAGCACGTCGTGGCCCAGCCGCTCGAGCACTTTCTTGAGGTAATCACGCATGTCGGGCTCGTCGTCCGCCACGGCAATTCGAAGACGCCTGGTCATGCCATCATTCTCGCGGCAAGGTGATCACAAACTCGGCGCCGCGGCGGCGAGTCTCCCCCAGCGAGATGCCTCCGCCGTGTGCGGCGAGCACCCGGTGTGCAATCGCCATGCCAAGCCCAGTGCCTTTTGTCTTCGTCGTAAAGAAAGGCTCGAAGACCTCCCGTTGAGCGCGGGGATCGAGTCCGGGCCCATTGTCTTCGACGCGAACCTCGAACCATTCACCGTTGGGCCCTGGATGGGGGCCAGCTTCGCGGGGCAGCTCGGTGGAGGTCGACGGTCTCGGCGCGGGGCGCGACCGGCGGACGAGAGGCGTTGGAACTGGATCCGGATCAGGACGGGATCGGCGCAAGCGGCCAACGAGTTTTCGAAGAGATTACGGAAGACCTGGACGAGCCGAAACCGGTCGACGCTCAACTCCAGACGTTCCAAACCCGGCTCGATTTCCTCTTGCAGAACCGCCTCGCGCCCGTTCCGCTCCGGCTGAATCAGTTGCCATGCCTCCCGCCAGACGTGAACCAGCGAGCAGCGGCAGCGTTCGAGGCTGATCGGCGCCGCAAAGTTGCGAACCTCGTCGAACAAGCGAGTCAGGTCGTCTTGCGCCTGTTGAGAGCGGCGAATCAGCTGCATCGCTTCGGCGTTTTCCTCGACCTCAAACTCCAGCATTTCGGTACACGAGTTGATGCGTTGCAGCGCGTTGCGGCTTTCGTGAGCCAATCCGGTGATGGTCTGGCCGATTGCCGCGAGACGTTCGGCCTGCAGCAGGCGTTCGGCCGAGCGACGTTTTTCGGTCACGTCATGGCCCACGGCCAGCGTCGCGCTGGCGCCGTCGAATTCCTCCAGGCGGATTGCATTCCAGACCAGCCAGCGGCAGGATCCATCCCGGGCCCGGATGGGCATCTCGACGTCGTTCAAGGGCAGCTCGGCCAATGCGGTTTCCCAATCGGCCCGGCCGACGGGCAGGCAGGGATCGCGGACGAAGACGTCCAGGAACGACGCCTGTTGCACCTCGTCTGCCTCGTAGCCGGTGAGCCGTTCGGCGTAGGGACTAAAGTAGGCAATTCGCAGGTCCTCTCGCAGGATCATGATCATGCATGCCGCGGCCTCGACCAAATTGCGGAACTTCCGCTCGCTTCGCTCCCGCTCGGCCCGCGTCTCCAGCTGCAACCGATGGGATTCGTAGGAGTCTGCGATGATCGCCAGGTCCAGATCCAGGACCTTATTGACGGTTTCCACGAGCGGCCACGATTGCTCGTCCGACAAGCCGGCGGCGCGAATGGCCCGATGGATGCCTCGCCGCATGCGAGACAGGGCCATGTTGGTGTAAACCTGCTGGAGCCCGATCTCGGCGTGACGCAGACCGACTTGCCAGCGTCCCAAGACGTATTGCCGGTCGTAATTACCTTCGAACAGCTGCTCCAGCCAGCGTCGCAGGCTCTTGCGCAGTCGCTCGACTTGAACGGGCCCCTGATTGAGCACCTGACTGGCGTCCGGGTGCCGCTCGATTTCGCGATAGAAGTCGGCCACGATCTCGTCCAGCACCGGCTCGACCAGTTTCGCGGCCTCGATCATCCGGCGCGGATCGTCCTCGGACCAATCCAGGTAACTTTGCAGATCACGATAGCGATCGAATAACTTCTCGGGCTGCACGGCGGTTGGCTCGGCGGGGATGTCGGGACGTTCGGACGTGGCGGGTCGTCTTCCGAATCGCAATTCAAGCGAGCTCACCGCGTCGGTCGGGCGAGCGAGACGAGACGATACGAGGTTAATGATCTGGTACGGCGGCCTGCGACGCGAGGCCCCTCTCACGCCATGCGATGGCGCGACGCAGGCTTCTCGTCTGCTGTGACGTTGGCGCATGTGCCCGGCTGACGCAGTCTGTGCCGTTTCGGGCCGTACGATGATTGTAATCTGTTCCGATTCTCAACAATTCGCTGCATCGACCGACCGTCGCGTGCTTTGGCACGTATCTTGCGTCGCCCGGTCATTTAGCAGGGAGCGTGACAGGTTACCGACGTTTAGCAGAGGGAGAATCGCGATGGAAGGTCCAAGGCTACAAGCGCCCGAGGTATCTCACGCGAAACCTTCTGGCGACGAAGGTCCGGTCGTCATGGCACTGCTGCGGATCCAAGCGAGCCCGCTGCGAGCATGGCGGGGCCACCTGCAGGTGACGTTTCACGACGGAGCACTCGTCCTGTCGGGACACCTTCCCTCATTTTATCTGAAGCAAGTCCTGCAGACGATAATGCGAGGTCTGCCCGGTGTCGAGCGGGTCGAGAACCAGGTTCGCGTGGGACGGATTCCCCTGCCGTGAGGATCGCGTTGGCTCGATCGACAGCTGAGTTGAGGCGGGAGCGCAAATCATGTTGACCACTGTCGGCGCGCGGCAACCGGCGATTGTCGAGTACCTCCAACATCCGGCCAACTATCTTGACCGCCCGCGAAGTGTTGACTGCATCGAAACCCATATCTCGTGGGTTTTTTTGACGGATCGCTTCGCCTACAAGCTCAAGAAGCCAGTCCGCTATTCCTTCTTGGATTTCTCGACGCCGGAGAAACGGCATCAGGCCTGCTTGGACGAAGTCCGTTTGAACCGACGGCTGGCGCCGGACATCTATTTGGAGGCGGTGCCGGTTCGATTGGCGGCCAACGGCCGATTGAGTTGGAGCGACGCCGGGGTCCCTACGGATTGGATGGTCAAAATGCGACGATTACCTGAAGAAGCATGCCTTCATTTTCGTCTGACTCAGGATCGCCTCACTCCGCGCGAACTGGACATCCTGGCGGACTATCTGGCCGATTTCTACGCCCAGCAGCCGCCGTTGACGTTAATCCCTGAACAGGTCCGAAATCGAATCGTCGCGCAAATCCGCTCGAATCAGAGCGATCTGTGCGAGTTCCTCCCGCAGCAGATCAACCGAATTAACCTCCTCCACGCCGCTCAGCTGCGTTATGTCACGACCCACAAGGAGTTGCTCGATGGACGTGTCTGTGATGGCCGCTTTGTGGAGGGCCATGGGGATCTGCGTCCGGAACACATCTATTTGACGCCGCGTCCGGCCATCATTGACTGTCTTGAATTTTCAGCCCCGCTGCGACAGCTGGATATCGCGGACGAGCTCAGTTTCCTCGCGATGGAATGCGATCTGCTGAAGCAATCGGCAGTCGGCGAGCAGATCCTGGCGCGGTACGCCGAGGTCACGGGGGATCGGCCACCGACATCGCTGCTGGCGTTCTACAAAGCCTATCGGGCCTGCGTCCGGGCCAAGGTGCACGCCTTGCGGGCCACGCAGTCCAACGGGCAGGCCCGCGTCGGCTCACTGAAACGAGCCGGGGAGTATTTGGAGTCGGCCGAGCAATACCTCCGTCACCTCGGTCGAGGCCTGCTCGTCGCCGTGGCGGGCCTGATGGGAACGGGCAAGACGACCCTCGCCTCGGCACTCGCCGATATGCTCGGGGCCACGCTCTTGCAAAGCGACCAGATCCGCCGCCAGAAATTCGGGACCAGCTCGAGCCCCGCAAATTTCAATGCCGGAATCTATCGCCCGGAGATGCGGGAGGACGTCTACCGACAACTCTTCGAGTGCAGCGGGCACCTCTTGCAGTCCGGCGCAACGGTGATTCTGGATGCGACGTTCACCTCCGCCGCCCATCGACAGCGAATCCGCGAACTGGCGGCGGCCTTCGATGCCGATTTCCTGCTCGTCCAATGCGAGTGCCCTCGTGAGGTCGCGCTGCAGCGAATCGAACAGCGTCGAGCTGGACGGGAGTCCGCGTCGGAAGCGAGACGCGAGCTGTACGATCGCCAAGCGGCCCTTTGGGAGCCGCCTGTGGACGGACCTGAACTGCTGCGGATCGACTCCGAACTGCCCGTCGTCCAGCAGGTCGAACAGGTGTTTGAACAGCTGGAGAAGCGATTGCAGCACTAAACATCACGACACGGCACACTCTGCATGTGCGATTAAGCACGGACTGGGCTTCGGCACACAGTTCCGAGAGCGCCCGGATCGTTCGCGGGTGTCTCCAAGGTCGCCCGAAGCGCAGCGGACGGGGCTTCGGCGATGGGCAAGGCCCGCGGTCGCGGTCGCTGCCTGGCGGGGTTTTCACCGTCCTTCGCCTCGATCCCATCGCCACCGGTCTCGCGGCGACAACCGATCGTCATTCTGGCGTTGGATGAGGGAATTGAATGCGTCAGGTGTGGCATATCATTTGCAATCTCAACACAACGTCGCGGAGCGCCGAGTGGTAGCGGCGCCGAGGTGAAAGCCATCGTCTAAGCTTTATAGCGCCGGTGGATCGTTTCGGTGGATTCACGTTCTTTTCAAGCGGAAAGGAGAGAATCATGAACGCCAAGCGAATACTGTGCCCGATCGACTTTTCGGAGTTCAGCGAGGCGGCCCTCAGCTACGCATCCAGCTTAGCGCAGGAATCGCACGCCAGACTTTACCTGGTCCACGTTGACGACAGCCAAGTCCCTTACGATGCCGGGTATGCCGCCTATGTGGCGCCTCCGAGCAATCCCGAGGCGTTGCGTGAGCGGTTGGTTGAACAGCGTCCCACGTTGCCGAATGTCGAATATCAGCATGAGTTGTTGTTCGGACATCCGGCCGATGCGGTGGTCGAGTTCGCTCGCCAAAATGCAATCGACCTGATTGTGATGGGGACACACGGCCGGACGGGTGTGGCTCGCTTGTTGATGGGCAGCATTGCAGAGGCCGTGGTGCGGCGGGCGGAATGCCCCGTGCTGACGGTCAAGGTGCCAGCCGCGGTACCCGCTGAACCCTCGAAATAAGCGATGGCGGTCTTGGGTCGCGTCCCTCTCGGCGATGTCGTTCAGTTCGCTGAGCTCGGGATGGTCAACGGTGGACGCCGGCCAGGGAACAGGACTATTTCAAAATCGGAGCGGAAAAATGAATAGTGCAATCGAGCGTCTACTCGGTCTCAGGGTTTGCGATGTGATGAACTCCCCCGTCGCCTCGGTCTCCGAGAACGCGTCGCTGGCGGAAGCCGCCAAGCTGTTCGCAACGCACGAAATTACCGGTGCACCGGTCGTCGATGTGGCGGGGCGTTGTATCGGGATGATCAGCACGACGGATTTTGCGATGCGCGAGCATCGCTTGGCAACCGCCCGCGAACAAAGGTCGATGGGCTGGGAACATACCGTTGCCCAAGATGGACCAGACGAGTCGATTCACATTCGGACGATCGCGGAGGATTTAGTGCGCGAGCACATGTCGCCTGCGGTGCAGACGATTAATCACATGGCGTCGCTGGTCAATGCGGCTCGCGTGATGTGCCGCGAGCACATCCATCGATTGGTGATCATCGATGAGGATGAACGGCCGGTCGGGATGGTCAGTTCCCTCGATCTGGTGGCGGCGATGGTCGCGGCCGTCGAGGAATGATTTTGGCAGCCAGAAAAGCTCCCATCGCGGAAATCTCGGATGAATATTCTCGTCGGAGTTGACGGGACGGAACGCAGTCTGGTCGCGCTGCGATTCGTCGCGAGTTTGGTTTCGGAGCAGACCGATCGCATCCATCTCTACTTCGCACCGCCGCGCCGGAGCTGGACGTCGTATCTGGAAGTCCCTTCCGAGGCTCGACATCGCATGATCGAGGCCTTTGCGCGGGACGTAATTCAGCAGGCCCGCGCGGCGATTCCGACGCCGCTGCAAGGCAAGTCGGTCAGCGAGCCCCAGCCGGTGTCTCCCGCTCAAGGGCTGCTCCAGACCGCAGCCGAGACCGGGGCCGACCTGATCGTGGTGGGAGCGGGACGCAGTTCGCAACGCCTCCGTTACTTTGTCGGCGGTGTCGCGCGGAAGGTGATTCACGAGGCGGACCGGCCGGTCCTTGCCTGCCGACCGACCGCCCGCACTTCCGGCCCACGGCGAATCTTGCTGGCCGTCGATCCGAACGAGCCGTGGCAGGCGACCGTCGAGTTATTGGGCCAGCTGCATTGGCCGAAGGGCTCCGTGGGACGGATCGTCCACGTGATCGACTACGTCGAAGATGAGCGACTGCGGAATTGGATCATCGACTCGGACTCGGACGTCGCGACGATCTGGACCGAGGCCTACGATCAGGAACTCAGCGGCGAGCGATCTCGGGTGCTGGAATCGCTCAAGAACTACCAACAGAAGTTGCCGACGGTTTTTCAGGGTCATGAGCCCCTGATTGCGATTGGCCACGTCGTCGAGCAGCTCGTCAAGCTCGTGGAGAGCGAACAGGCCGACCTGGTCGTCGTCGGGGGTCAGCAGCGAGGTCGTTTGTCGCGATGGCTCGGCAGCACGACCGAAGGGCTTCTCCTGCAGGCCAATGCGTCGATCTTGGTGGTTCACCCGGAACGGAACGAGTAGCAACCTACGTCGGGACGCTGGCCGAGGCGATCGGCGTTCCCGGATTGACGCCCGGGAGGGGTTTCAGCTGGGCGTCGCGTGGTCGGGGTGCGATTGCCGGATCTGCCGCAGGGCTTCGAATAACCGTTCGGGCTGAATCGGTTTCGTGATGAAATCGTCCATTCCCGCGGCGAGGCAACGTTCTCGAAATCCGGTCACCGCGTGTGCCGTCATCGCCAAGATGGGTGTGTATTCCTCGGGGGATCGCCCCCGCTCGCGCGCTCGAATTTGTTGAGCGGCCTCCATCCCATCCATTTCCGGCATCTCGAGATCCATCAGAATCACGTCGTAGCGGTTTTGCTCCCAGGCCTCGACCGCCGCGAGACCATTGCCCACCACCTCGACCTCGTGGCCTTCCATCGTCAGAAGTCCCATCGCCACCATCTGATTCACCTCGCCATCTTCGGCCAAGAGCACCCGCATTGGCCGGGAGACGGCGGCGGCGGTTGGCTGATTTGGTCGAGCGGCACGGCGGGGCGGACCGGCATGATCCCAGCCCACTTGCAGCGACTGCAACAAATGTTCTCGGGCAGTCGGCTTGCTGAGGCAATGAACATGGGACAGGGACAAGCAGTGTTCCACTTCGGGGTCGTGGATGGCGGGAATCAACAGATGAACTTGGCACTCGCCCAGCTCCGGATCCTGGCGAATGGCGGAGACGAGAGTCCATCCGGCCCCGTGATACGATTGCCCGTCAATAATCGCACCCTCGTAGGAATCGCCTCGCGCCGCCCCACGCGACAGTTCGACCAGCGCGTCGGACTGCGACTCGGCGATTTCAACGCGGGCGTCGCAACCACGAAGCCACGACGCATGAATGTCGCGTCGCCGCTGATTCGCGTCGACGATCAAGAGCCTTCGTCCGCCTAGATTCGGGGGCGTTTCGCTCTCCGCGGCACCGACCAGATCAAAATCGGCCGTGAATCGGAAGATGCTTCCGTGGCCCAATTCGCTTTCCACCCAGATTTGCCCCTCCATCAGGCGGACCAGCTGCGACGAAATCGCCAGCCCCAGTCCGGTGCCACCGAATCGTCGGGTGGTCGACGTATCGGCTTGCTGAAAGGATTCGAAAATCGACGCGCGTTTCTCGGCAGGCACGCCCAAGCCCGTATCATGCACGGCGAATTCGAGCGTGATTCGATCCGGCTTCGGAGCGACAACGCGAACGTCGACGAAGACCTCACCCCTTGCTGTGAATTTGACGGCGTTGCCGACCAGATTGACCAGCACCTGCCGCAGCCTGCCCGGATCACCCCAGACACGTCTCGGCACGTCCGACTGCACATCGTGGACCAGCTCGATCTGTTTCTCTGCCGCGGTACCAGCCGCCACTTGCAGCGCTCCGCTGACAATCCTGCTCAGCTCAAATTCGATCCGTTCCAGCTCCAACTTGCCGGCCTCGATCTTGGAGAAATCCAGGACGTCGTTAATCAGACGGAGCAAGGAATCCGCCGATTGCCGGACGATCTCCATGTAGCCGCGCTGCTGTTGACTGAGCGTTGTGGCAAGTGCCAATTCGGTCATCCCAATGATTCCGTTCATGGGCGTCCGAATTTCATGACTGACCATGGCCAGAAACTGGCTCTTGGCCTCACTCGCCGCTTCGGCGGCATCCTTGGCGGTCCGAAGTTCGGACTGAGCGGCACGAAGTTCGGCGGCGGTCCGCTCGAGTTCCTGGTTCGAAACGGCCAGTTGCTGGGCCCGGGCTTCCGCGGCCGCCGTTCGCTCAGCCACTCGCTGCTCGAGACTTTCGTTCAGTCGATGGAGCTGCTGAAATCCGTCGGCGTTTTCCAGCGCGGCACCGGCCAGCGTGGCGATGAAGCCGGCCAAACGTTCCTCATGATGGCCAAAGAATCCGCTCACCAGGCCCTGCGTCACGTAGAGGCACGCTTTGGGGGTTCCTCGAACGAAAATCGGGGCACAGACCACGGACAATTCATTGGCGAACACGTCGCTGCTGGTTTGATTCGTGGTTTCTTCGGTAAAGGAAAAGCCCCGTCCCAACTCGACGGCTTCCAGTACCATCGCGCGACGAAATCTCATTTCGAGGTCGCCCGCCACGGGCACGAATTCGGATGTGGTGCCGTGGGGGACCACGCGGAGAATCAAGCAGCGCTCGCCCCGCAGCAGGCGGAGCGCCGCCTCGTGAACCTCATGAAATACGTTTTCTTCGGACAGGGCCGAGGCGATCCTGCGGCCGGTTTCCAGTACGTTTTCGAAACGATCGGCCAACGACAGCGTGGATCCTTCGGCGGCGTCGGCGAGGCCTTCGTCGCCGCCCGGTGGCAATTCCAATTGCCGTAGTCTGGCCTCCGCTTGCTCGCGAAGCGGTCCGGCCTCGCGCCATCCAAAGAGGGCTCCGAGGCGACCGTAGGTCTGCAGCGAGAGCGCCGTCTCGTATTGAGCATGTTGCCGTTCCGCCGTGCGAAGGCTCTGATCGATCCATTTGCGAGCGCACCGTGGCCGCCCCATCAACGCCGCCAGGAGCGCCATTTCTCGCTGCACATGCGGCAAGTCGTTGGGAAACCGGCGAGCCATCCGCAAGGCCGCCCGAGCCGAGCGTCGAGCGCGGCGAACCAGTTCGACGCGTTGCGCCGGCTGATAGGCCGAGCAGTTCTCCAGGATCCGCCGGATCGCGGTGACGTGCCACGCGAAATTCGGGCTGACGTAGGGATTCATCACGCCCGCCTGCCGCACCGCGACGATCGCTCGTTCGAAGGAATCGGCCGCCTGTTCGTGACGTTCTTCGTGCAGCAAGGCGACGCCTTCGGCCAGCAGCAACTGGGCCGCGCTATCGGCATCCTTCCGCCCCCGCTGCAACTCGGTTGAAATCGACCCACGCGGCAGATTGCCACCGGTCGCCCGCGACCAGACGCACAGGCTGATCGCCGCCGCTCGCTCGTCCCCAAGTTGTCGCCCCGAAAAATGAATCACGCGGGTTTCTTCCACTGCCGCCCGCAAATCCCCATGTCGATAGAGCGCAGTCGCCAGCTGATTTCGGGCGGTGTGGACCTCCCAGAAATCTCCCGTCTTCTGCAGCAGCCGAACCGCCTCACGCCCCTTCTCGATCGCTTCCTTGAACTGTCCGTTGGCATAGAGCACGACGCTGTGGCAGTGCAACGACTGCCCTTGCCCCCAGACGTCTCCCAGCTCGGTGCGGATCTTGAGCGATTTTTGGGCGTAGCGGATGCCGCGTTGATTACGCGAGAGAAGGGTCATCGCCGGCGCGTGCTCGGAGTAGAGCTGAGCGAGTTCAAGCGTGGGAGCATAGCATTCGGCCGAATTCATCCCGCGCAGGTGAGCCCACAGCACATGGACGCGATGCCGAGCAAACCAATATCCATGTGCCAAGCGGCTGAACAACCGCCAGCTCAGCAGCTCCTCACCGCTTGGCTCTCGGCGGGCACGAGCGACCAACCAGCCGGGCGCCACGGTATGCAAAAGCTGTACGAGGATCTCCCAGCCCGCGGCCAGGGCAAGTCCAGGTCGCGTCCGCGGAATTCGCCGTCCCAGCAGCCGCAGCGCATCCTCGAAGCAGCGAATCGCCTTTTCGATATCGCCGCGTTTGAAGGCAAGTTCACCCAGCTTGCCGAGACTGGTGGCCTGGGCAAAATGGCCTTCGGCCAGCAGGGCCGCCTTCTCGAACAACGACGCCGCCTCGTCGTAGCAACCACGCATCATCATCACGTCACCGAGGCCTTCGGCGATTCGAAAGCGCACGGCCGGTGCGGCTTGGAGCGAGCCGCGTTGGGCGATCCGATATTGCTCTTCGGCAATCTCCATCGCGTGACGTCGACGAGCCTCCTCGGCCGCCTTCAAGGCGTGGTCGAGCGCCAGGTCGCTCTTCCCGGCCGCATCAAAGTGATACGCCAGGTCGAAATGGGCGTCCGGTTGTGCCTGCTGCCGATGGAGTGCCGCCTGATAGTGCAGCCGCCGACGTTCGTCACTGGATACCCGCTCCAGCAGCGCCGTGCGGATCCGGTCATGCACGAAGACGCATGTGGTCCCGTCCGGACGAACCCACAAGAGATGTCGGCTACGAGCTTCGTCCAGAGCGGAAATCGCCTCGGCGGACGGATGCCCGGCCAGGTCCGCCGCCAAGCGCAGATTGAATTCGCGCCCCAGGATCGCCCCTACACTCAACAATTGCGTGACGCGTTCAGGTAACAGATCCAACCGGCGCGACAGGAATTCGGCCGCCGGAGCCGGCGACTGCAGGTCCGGTACGGCGACGGAGTCGATCCGCCACCCATCCGGTTCGCGGATCAGCGACTTGGACTCAATCAAGCCCCGCAATACGGCCGAGGCCATGAAGGGACTCCCGCGCGACAGTCGGTCGATAATCTCCACGGCCTCGTCCGGCAGCGGCCCAGCCATTGATTCGGCCAAGCGGCGGACGTCGGGCATCTTGAATGGGTGGAGCTGCAGCTGAATCACCGGACGGATCCCGCTCAGCAAGGACTCGCTGCCGACCTCTTCCGAGCGAAACGCGACGACAATCAAGACGTGGCGTCCGACGTTGCAGCCCTGTTCCAAACCGGCATACCATCGCACCAGAACCTTCAGGGTCAGTTCATCAATCCACTGGCCGTCGTCCAGCAGCACCACGGCCGGGCGATCGGCCGTTCCCAGCGCATCGAGAAACCGAACCAGCGCGTCCACCGTGAAGGACTCGCCGGGCGGCTCGACGCCGAGCGAGTCGCCGGGCGACCAACCGAACGATCGGGCAAGGTCAGGTCGCGCCGCGATCGAGCGCTGGCCGATGGTCGCCCAGACGCTGCCCGAGCTCCTCGGCCAGTGCCGGATCTGACGCGGCGGCCGCCACGCACTGCTGCACGATTCCATCCAACACCTCAGCGGGCCGCATGCCGCCGTCATTGGCAACCTTTCCACGCAAGACCCAGAATCCCTGCCCCGTGGCCCGCAAGGACAACTCCGACAGGAACTGGGTCTTCCCACCGCCGGAGTCGCTTTCGAGAAACACCAGGCTGCCCGTCCCTTCGCGAGCTCGCAGCAGTTGTCGATCCAGCAGCTCAAGTTCCCGTTCACGGCCGACAAACGAAGGTTCGGTCAGCGTGGTTCGTTTGTCGCGACTGCCGACCACGATCTTCGGTTCGGGGATTCCCTGGCGAATCGCTTGCCGGAGGCTGCGCACATCGGCCAGCACGGCCTCGGCCGATTGATAGCGATCCCGAGGGTCCTTCCGCAGCAGCCGTTGGATCATCTCGTCCAGCGCCCGCGGGACTTCCACGCCAGCGCTTCTCAGTTTAGGGGCCGGGGCCGTCATTTGCTTCAGCAGCAGTTTGCTCAGCGCCGGGTCCTCGAAGGGGGGCCGACCCGCCAGGCATTCGAACAACACGACCCCGGTTGCATAGAGATCGGACGCCGGTCCGAGATCACGATCGATCAGGCCCGCCTGCTCAGGAGAAAAATAGTGAACCGCGTCCGCAAATTCGTCGGCGGAAATCGCCATCGCGGCGGCGGTCAAGCCAAACCCCGTCAGCTTGACCCGCGACGACGGACCCGAGGCATCGAAGACCACGTGGTTGGGGCTAACCGCCCGATGCACGGCTCCGACCCGATGGATATCGATTAAGGCGGCCAACACGCCGGAGGCAACCGCCAGCGTTTCGCTGACCGAGCGTGGTCCACGTCGGTTTCGATCGGCCAAGGTCTCGCCCACGACAAACGGCGTCACCACGTACAACCAGGAACCTTCTTGCCCAAAGTCGCGTGGCGGCTGAAACCAGGGAGTCCTCACATAGTGCAACCGCCGCGCCTCATGCTCCAGACGCATCTGCGCACCGACCGAGACGCGATGCTGAGCGACAACCTGAATGATGACCTGGGTTTCGTCGACGGCATCGACTGCCAACAGCGTCGCCGCATCCGTCCCGCCCCGGAGACAGCGTGTCACGCGATAGGTTCCGCCAAGAGTCTGGCCGACAAATTCGTCGCAGTTCGAGCCCCCGGCGGGTTCGCGTCGCCCGCTCGCTTCGATCGACATGGCTGGTTCCTGAAACGACAAACGGAAAGGCCCCCGATTCACCTCGGCTGACGCGACTCAGCCAACCGGACTCGGCACCCAGGGAATCGGCTCAAGCCCGGTCACACCAGAGGGTGCTTCATCGAATCGCGCTCGAATTCGAATGAGCTCCGGCTCGACGTCCAAGAAGGCCTGGACGATATCGGGGTCAAAATGCGGACCGCTTCCGGCAAGAATAATGTCGCGGGCCGTCTCGTGGGAGAAGGCGGGCTTATAGACACGTCGAGTGGTCAGCGCGTCGTAGACATCCGCCACCGCCACGATCCGCCCGCAAAGCGGAATCTGCGCGCCGGCGAGGCCGCGCGGATAACCGCTGCCGTCGTATTTTTCGTGATGACTCCAGGCGATGTCACGAGCCATCCTCAGGTAGGCCGCGTCCGGGCTGGCATCGACGAGTACGCCCAGCGTTCGGGCACCAATCTCGGCATGCGTCTTCATGACCTCAAACTCGTCCGCCGTCAGCTTGCCTGGCTTGAGCAGCACGGCGTCGGGGATTCCGACCTTGCCGATGTCGTGCAAGGGACTGGTGAGGTAGATCAGCTCGACGTAGTCGCCCTTCATTTCGCCGGCATACACCTCGCTCTTGGCGAGCTGACGGGCCAGAACCCGACAGTATTCGCGCATCCGCTCCAAGTGGACGCCCGTGTCCGGGTCGCGCGATTCGGCCAACTTGGCCAGGCTGAAGATCGTCATCTCGCGGCTTTCGAGCGACAAAATTCGCTGCGCCACGCGAAGCCGCACGAGAAGCTCCTCGGCATGAAAAGGCTTCGACAGGAACTCATCGGCACCTGCGCTGAGCCCCTCGATCACGTTATCTGATCCCTTACGCGATGTAAGCAGGATGATGTAGATATACCGTCCGGCGAAGTCGGAACGTAAGCGTCGGCACAACTCGATCCCCGACATTTCCGGCATTTCCCAGTCCGAGATCACAAGTCGATAGTCGTTGGCTCGCAGAAATCGCAAGGCCTCGGCGCCGTCGGCCGCCGTGGTCACCTGACAGCCGAATTGATTCAGGGCATGTTCCAGCAGCTGGGCGGCGATCGCATCGTCTTCAACGACAAGGACTTTCACGACGTTCCTCTCTCGGGGCGCACCTAGACGGCCGCGTGCTCAAGGCAGTCGGAGACCGTGTCGCAAAGCTGCTGACATTCCAGCTGAAGTCGTTCGTAGCAAACCAACGTCTCGTTCTGGCACTGATGCCTCGCGAAGGCCTCAAGTTGTTGCGCCGCCTGGCCCATTCGGCGGGCCCCCACGTTCGCCGCAGTACCCTTGAGTCGATGCGCGTGGCCGGCGAGTCCGAGAAAGTCCCCACCAAAAATCGCCTGGCGAATCCTCTCGAGCTCCTCGTTCAAGGTCCCGCGGAGCATTTCCAGGATTTGGAGCATGAGCGGCTCGCTGCCCAAGCACCGTTCCCGCAAGTCACGAAGGTCAAGCACGGGTTCTGCGGAATCTTCGCTGGAGGTGAGATGTGGATCGTCGTAAGTCACGGATTCGAGATGCGTCATGAAAAATTCCCGAGCGTCAACCAGCCATTGAACCTTGGAACGCGACTCGACCTCTGGGTCGCCCCCCCACAGCACAACCGTACATCACATCTCGCCCCGTCCCATCCACGAACAACCGAATCGAATCCGCCCTTGCGTGGGCCCCCGGAGCAGCTGTAGGGAAACTTCCGTCAATGTCGCCTTGGGTTCAGAGGAAGAGCCGAGGCACGCGACACGCCACGGTTCGCCCTGGCCAACGCCACCTGTTCCCGCCCGCGCCGCCTTTGCAAGGAGCCGGAAGCGAGTACATTTGGGAGTCTTCACGCTTCGACGTCGCCCTCGCATGACATCATCCCGGCCCTTCCAGGAAAGGCTTCGAACCATGAACCAGCCCGCGGTCGTGAATTTCGCTTCGGACCCTCATAGCGTGGAACTTCGCGAGATCGGCTACCCGGAGCCCGGTCCGCACGACGTGATCCTGCAGGTCAAGGCGGTCGGGGTTTGCGGGAGTGATCTGCACATGTGGACGGGCGATCAGAGCTGGAAGGTGGAGTACCCCATGGTGCTGGGCCACGAGTTTGCCGGCGT
This sequence comes from uncultured Planctomycetales bacterium, assembly GCA_963826795.1. Taxonomy (GTDB): domain Bacteria; phylum Planctomycetota; class Planctomycetia; order Pirellulales; family Pirellulaceae; genus CAWGYT01. Next base: position 244,398 of record CAWGYT010000009.1, read on the forward strand.
GATTCACCAACTGGGGGACCAGGTCACGGGCTGGCAGACTGGCGAGCGCGTGGTCAGTGAAACGCACGCGCGAATCGACCCCGAGAGCCCGCTGTCGCGACGCGGACTCTACAATCTGGATCCCAACCGCGGGGGATTTGGTGCGGTGGTCGACGGGGCCATGACGCACTTCGTGCGGGTGCCGACGCGAATCCTTCATCGGATGCCCGAGACGCTGACGTTCCAGATCGCCGCCCTGACGGAACCCTGCTGCGTGGCCTATAACGCAACCGTGATGAACGCCCGAATCTGCCCGGGGGATCGGATTCTCGTGCTCGGCCCCGGTCCGATTGGAATCTTGTCCGCCGCGATGGCTCGGTTGTGCGGAGCCGAAGTCGCGGTGCTGGGACTGGAGCGGGATCGAGACCGTCTGGAGGTCACACGCCACTACGGCTGCGTTCCCTTGATCGCCGACGCCCGCTCATGGGCCACCGAAGTCGACGGACTCGGAGTCGACGGCGTGATTGACGCGACCGGTGCGTCGGCGGCACTGCAAGTCGCGATGGAGCTGGTGCGACCGGCCGGTTGGATCTCCAAGGTCGGATGGGGGCCACAACCGCTGGGCTTCTCGCTGGACCCGCTCGTCCAGAAAAACATTCGGTTACAAGGCAGCTTCAGCCACAACTGGCCCATTTGGGAACGCGTGATCCGCCTGCTCGCCACGGGACAGCTGGACGTCGCTCCCGTGATTGGCGGTCAATGGCAGCTGCCCCATTGGCAGGAAGCCTTTGAGACGATGCACGGCGGCAAGATCGTCAAGGCGGTCTTGGTACCGTGACGGCGCGAATCTCGTCCCGCGACCACCGCCAAGCTGACGCTCAGTTCAGACTTCGACGAGCTGCCGGAGACGCCGCAAATTGAGTCGGTCCCAGGACTGTTTCCCGTGCATTCCTTTCGGGGTTTCCAGGTACATCGGCACGCGTCGCAAGCGGCGATCATTCAGCAGGTAACGGAACGGCTCGAGTCCCATTTCACCGCGGCCAATGTGCTCGTGCCGATCTTTCCGAGACCCCAGCGGGTGCTTGCTGTCATTCAAATGAATGGCCCGAACGGCCGTGATCCCGACGGTCTGTTCGAGTTGCCGCATCGTCCGCAAGTATTCCTTGCGAGGGTGCAACGGATATCCGGCAGCGAACAGATGGCACGTGTCGAGACAAACAGCGAAGCGGCGGGGATTCTGGAGTCGATCCAAGAGGGTCGCCAGATGCTCAAAGCGGGCTCCCAGATTGGTTCCCTGGCCGGCCGTGGTTTCCAGCAAGCACAAGACGTTGGCGTCGGACGTTTGCCGCTCCACTTCGGCCAGGGCCTCGGCCACTCGCCGCAGCCCCGCCTCCTCGGAACTCGTCGTATACGATCCGGGATGGAGCACGACGCCCACGATCCCGAGCTGATCAGCCCGTCGCAACTCGACAATCAGCGACTCGAGCGACTTCTTCCAGAGATTGGCGTCAGGGGACGCCAGGTTAATCAAGTACGAGCTGTGCGACAACGGCGCCCGAATTTGAAGCGATTCAAGGGCCGCCTGAAAACGAGTCACCTGTTCGTCGCTCAGCGGGTTCGACGTCGCGGGGCCGTCGGTCTCTTCCGTCCGCTCACTCGGCCCCGGTCCGGACCGCGTGGATCCTGATTTCGGGCCGACCCATTGCCGCGGCGAGGCGACGAAGAGCTGCACGACGTCGCAGGTCTCCGCCGCCGCACGCTCGACCGCCCGCTCGAATCCGCCCGCCGCCGACATGTGGGCCCCAAGCTGGGGATACGAGGGACGGGTCACTTGAATCGAGCCTTTTCTGGGTTGCGCGCGTCTTGCAATTCGGCCGGCGACCGTCGGACGGCGCCGGAGAGGGTAGGCTGACGGCCGAGGGAGGCCCTGAGTGTTGGGAGGCGCCCCGGGGTAAATTCAACTCCGAGCCGTGGAGCAGTATGTGCCGTTGACGGGACGCCCGCAACGCCCCCTCAAACTGGCGGCGAACCACCGCCTCGATCCGTTTTTTTCCTGGTCGCGCTCGTGACTTGCGATACACGCTTCGATCGAAGCCAACTGCTGTCGCCGCTGCCCGAGTTCCGCCCGCAGCGATTGTTGTCGGGGTCGGGAAAAAGGGACCGCCGTAAGCAGTTCAGCGGCAATTCGCAGGCGGATCGAAGACGCGTTGATTGCGGGCGTTGGCACCGCCACGGTAGAATCAGGCGCCGGGCTGGCTGACGGACGGCAGCGCGGCGGCTTGCCGAACTGCATTGCTCGATCAGAGGGAGAGGAGTCGAGATTCATGCTCTGGACCGCGCTGGGCGGTGTCGCCCTGGCAACCGTACTGATCTTCACCACGGGCTGGGGTGTGCGACGCTATCTGAGGCAACGTCGCGAGTTGGAAACTGCGCGGCAACGGGGCGAGTTCTCAAGACGGCGCGAATGGCTGGAAGCGAAGTTTCTCAAGACAGCGGCCGGACGCGGGACGCCGCGAGGGCTGGAATGGGTGGACTGCGACTTCGGCAACGAAATCTCCTTCGCTCGCGATCGGCGCTCGGGCGAGCTGACGGCGTTGGTGGCGGTTGGAATTCGTTTCCGTGCGATCGAGGGCGGCGGCATGGAAGACGTTGAGGCGGTCGCCAATCAGAAGGCAGCGACCGCCTTGTTTCGCTACCGCGACGGCGTCTGGAGCACCGACGGACGTGCGATTTTCAACCTGAATCCGCTCGAGGCAATCCAGTTCTATGAGCACGAACTGGAGCGGGTCGAATAGCGGGGGGACACGCTGGGAAAAGGGGTCAGGTCGATTTCTGGCGGAGGAATAGGAAGACTCGGTAACGAAACCAAGTCGTTTCGTGTGTACGTCGATTCCGTTATGCGTCCCCGAGGCCGCGCAAGCGCCCATCACTCGCAGCCGACGACGGAAAATAGTCCTGACCCCTTTTCCCAGCGCCAGGACTTGGCTGTGACGCGGCGCTGAGTTCGAGTCGCCGTCTTCGCCCAGCCACTCGGGAAAGGACGCTTGATTGGTGATTCGCGGTCGAAAGACGTGGCAGCCTATTTCGCCCAGCGTTTGCGACAGCTGGGCATACATCGTCGCGTCCTGGTAGGTGCCGACGATCGCGCCCCCGGAGCCCGCGAACTTGGCGGACGCTCCGACCCCGCGGGCTCGATGGATCATTTCCACGTGGCCCGGATGAAGTTGGCAGATCGCCTGTCGCTGGTCGAAATTGGCGTCAATGGCGCGGGCCAGATCGCTCGTCCGGCGCGACTCGATGGCCGCGAGCGCCTCGTCGGTCAGACCCGCAAAACGACGCATCGCGTCGACGACCTCCGGTTCGCCCGCATCATAACGGGCGCAGGAGATTGTTGTGGAAAACCTCGGTCGGTTCGCTCACATCCGCGCAGAACGCGACGTACAGCGGCGGCAGCGAGCCTGGGTCGAGCCAACGATATTGTCCGCATTCGTAACCGTCGATTCGCTCCATGCGGTCGAGGCTGAAGTCCATCGCAACCAGACCCTCGTAGACCTGAACCACGCGGTCCTGCAAACCGGCCCCGATCCCCAGCTCTTCCTTCTCGACCGATAGCGCCAGCGATGGCTGAACGCGACGGTCGATCCCGATCTGATAAAAGTCCATCAAGCATCGAAGCGTCGCCACGATGATGGCGCTGGACCCGGCCATGCCGACTTGACGCGGAATATTCGAGGCGTAGCGGATCGCAAAATTTTGCGTGTGCAGCCACTGACCGCGACGCTCGCAGTATTCGACGAATTTCTTGATCGTCGCCTTGACCAGCCGAGCGCCGCCATAGTACCCGTGCAGCGTCACATCGCGACTGAGTTCCCCGATATTTCGGAAACAGCTTCGATCCTCTTGACTGAGGACAATTTCCAGCTCGTCCCATTCGTAGAGAACCACCTCGGCCCAGTAATCGCGAACACTGAACGAGATGGTCTTTCCGTGGTAGCCGTCCGACGGATTTCCGATCAGGCCGGCCCGGGCGTAGGCGCGACGGCGGAGCAACTGCATGGTTAGTCCTCGGGCACGTCAGCCAGCAGACGTCGCATGGAGCGGGCGACGATCGCGCCGTATTGCGAGTCGGAGAGTGCCGCTTCCAAGAAGGCTTGAAAGTAGGACTCAAAGTTCCCCACATCGTAACGCTTCTCCCCGGGGGCAAGCTGCACGCCCAGGACGCGGCCGCCTTCCCGTAGGAGGAGTCGGAGGGCGTCGGTCAGCTGGATTTCGTCACCCTTTCCGGGAGCCGTACGGGTCAGTCGATCAAAGATATTGGGCCGACAGATGTAACGCGCCGCGACGGCCAGGTGACTTGGCGCCGCTTCCACCGTTGGCTTTTCCACCAGATCCGCCAACTCAAAGACGTCCCCCACGTCACCCCCGTGTTCCAGGCGTGGCTGGGCGATCCCGTAGTGCACGACTTCCTCTCGGGGCACTTTCTGAAACGCGATCACCGCATCGGCTCCTTCGCGATCGAAGGTCTCGATCATGCGGCGACAAACGTCCGACTGGCTGTTCAGCCCGATGAGGGAATCCCCTAAGGCAATCAGAAACGGCCGTTGCCCGACGAACGGACGCGCGCAAAGCACCGCGTGCCCCAGACCGAGCTGGCGGCGCTGGCGGGTGTAGAAGTAATCGATTCGCTGTCGTTCGAAGTCGAGATCCGCGAGCAGATCTTCCTTGCCCGTCGTCCGGAGATGCTGCACCATCTGCTCGTCGATATCGAAGTGATTTTCGATCGCCGACTTGCCCGGACCGGTGATAAACAGCATTTCACCGATCCCGGACCGATACAGCTCCTCCACGACGTGCTGGACAGTGGGCTTGCGGCCCAACGGCAGCATTTCCTTCGGCTGGCTCTTGGTCAGCGGAATCAGGCGTGTCCCGCGGCCCGCGACCGGGATCACGGCAACTTTGACAGGCATGGGCGTTTCCTCGATAGCTCCGCTCGAACGAATCGAAGGGAGTCGTTCGCCCGAGATCGGTTCAGCGTCTGGTGGGCGAGCGGCTTCACGCGGGCGGGCGTGAGCAACTCAGTCGAAGCCGCACGGATAAAGCTACCGCGACGGCTTGAGGAGCTTTCGCAGCACGGCCTGGAGGATGCCTCCGTTTCGATAGTAATCCAACTCAACGGGCGTATCGATACGCACGTTCGCGAAAAACCTGCGTACCGTGCCGTCGGCGGAAGTCGCCGTGACCTCGATCCTCCCCCGCGGTTCCAATTCGTCGCTGAGCGGCACGTCGAACGTTTCTTCCCCGCTGAGGCCCAGCGACTGCCATGTCTGGCCGTTTTCGAACTGCAACGGAAGCACGCCCATGCCCACCAGATTGCTGCGGTGGATCCGTTCGTAGCTGGACGCGATGACCGCCCGAACGCCCAGCAGATACGTCCCTTTGGCGGCCCAGTCCCGGCTGCTGCCGGTCCCATATTCATGCCCCGCCAGCACCAGCAGCGGAATCCGCTCGGACTGGTAGTTCATCGCGGCATCGTAAATCGTCATGGTCTCGCCATCCGGCAAGTGGCGAGTCCAGCCGCCTTCGGTTCCCGGCGCCAATTGATTTCGGATTCGGATGTTGGCGAACGTGCCTCGCAGCATGACTCGGTCGTTGCCGCGCCGAGATCCGTAGCTGTTGAAGTCCTGGGGCGGCACGCCGTGTTCGATCAGGTACCGTCCCGCCGGGCTGTCCTTGGCAATCGAGCCGGCCGGTGAAATGTGGTCGGTGGTGACCGAGTCGCCCAGGAGAGCCAGGACGCGAGCGCCCGTGATTGCCTCGATCGGCAACGGATCGACGGTCAGATCGACTAGAAAGGGAGGTTCTTGGATGTAGGTGCTTTCCGGATCCCACTGATAGATTTTGCCTTCGCCGACCTGGATCTGATTCCAGCGTGGATTCGATTCGAACGCGCTCGCATACTGCGCCACGAACATTTCCGGCTGAACGACCCGCTCGATCAATTCGTCGATCTCTTGGCGGGTCGGCCAGAGTTCGGACAGCATGACGTCGTTGCCGGCCGAGTCCTTCCCCAGTGGTTCCTTGGTCAGATCGATGTCCGCTCGCCCCGCCAGCGCGTAGGCCACGACCAAGGGAGGACTGGCGAGGTAATTCGCTTTGACCAGTGGATTGACGCGGCCTTCGAAGTTTCGGTTTCCGCTCAGGACCGCGGCGGCGACCAAGTCGCCCTCTCGAACGGCCGTCGCCACGTGATCGGGCAGCGGCCCACTGTTGCCGATGCAGGTCGTGCAACCGTATCCAACGGTGTAGAACCCCAGCTGCTGAAGGGACTCGGTCAGGCCTGCTTTATCCAGATAATCCGTGACCACCCGGGATCCCGGCGCCAGGCTGGTCTTGACGTAGGGTGGCACACGCAGGCCCCGTGCTGCTGCCTTCTGGGCCAGGAGGCCGGCGGCGAGCATCACGGAGGGGTTGCTTGTATTCGTGCAGCTGGTGATGGCCGCGATGACGACGGCGCCGTGACCGATCTCGAGGGCGGATCCGTTATCCCGAACGGTGGCGGTACGAGTGAGATCGGCGCCTGCCAGCGCAAAGCCGCGCTCGCTCAGCGGCGCCCGCAGCGCACGGTCGAAATTCGACTTCATCCGCGGCAGTGGGACGCGGTCTTGCGGCCGCTTGGGGCCGGCTAACGACGGCTCAATCGTGCCCATGTCCAGCGCCAGCGTCGTCGTGTAGCTTGACACGGGAGAATCGTCCGTGCGGAACAGACCCTGCTCTTTCGTGTAACGCTCAACCAGCTCGACTTCGGCCGCGCTACGGCCTGTCCGCCTCAGATAGCGAAGCGTCTCGGCATCAATTGGAAAGAACCCCATCGTCGCCCCATATTCGGGGGCCATGTTGGCGATCGTCGCCCGATCGGCAAGCGACATGGTCGACACGCCCGGGCCATAGAATTCCACGAATTTACCGACAACGCCCTGCTTCCGCAGCACTTCGGTCACCGTCAGCACCAAGTCCGTCGCGGTAGCTCCCGGAGCAAGGCGGCCGGTCAACTCGAATCCAACCACTTCGGGCAGGAGCATGTAGAGCGGTTGACCGAGCATCACGGCCTCGGCTTCAATCCCGCCAACGCCCCAGCCGACGACACCCAAGCCGTTGATCATCGTCGTATGACTGTCGGTCCCCACCAGGCTGTCCGGCAGTGCGACCAGACCGTGGCCATCGGGCCGCAGAAACACGCCTTTGGCCAGGAATTCCAAATTGACCTGGTGAACGATCCCCACATTCGGCGGAACGGCTCGGAAGTTCGCCAGTGTCTTCTGGCCCCAGCGGAGAAATTCGTATCGCTCCTTGTTCCGCTCAAATTCCAGATCGACGTTGGCTTCCAGGGCGGCGGACGAGCCGAATCGGTCGACCTGAACGGAGTGATCAATCACCAGATCGACCGGAATCAGCGGATTGATCTTCTCGGGGTCTCCCCCCAGTCGGTGCATCGCGGAACGCATGGCGGCCAAATCCACGACGGCCGGGACACCGGTGAAATCCTGCAGGACGACGCGCGCCGGCATGAACGGGATCTCGGACTTGGCCGGAGACGCCGCTTGCCAACCCGCCAATTCTCGCACGTCCTCCTCGCGAACGACAAATCCGTCACATCCCCGGAGTACAGATTCCAGCAGGACGCGGACGGAGTATGGCAAGCTTGTGACGTTTCCTAGCCCGGCATCTTCCAGACGGCTCAAACGGTACAGCGTCGCCGGTCCCTGACCGGTTTCGAACGTATCACGGGCGTGGAAGGGATCGTGAGGCATCGCGTTCATGACAAGCACTTATTTCCTAAGGAATGAGCGGCGGCCAGCCAAGGGAACCGCGCGAGCCTGGAAGGGCACTCGGGGGTTGATCCGAGCGGCCATCAGCGGCTCGCACTCCCGCGATTTTAGCCCAGAAGCCGCTCGTTCGTCAGGTGCTTGACCGCGTTTTGGATGCCTCCCAGCCGGTGGGGCACTTCGGGTCGCAACCCAACCCCGCATCGGTCGGCAATCGGGTCGAGGTTGGCCGGGCTGGCAGTGCTTGCGAGGCGATTTGTTTGACCCTGAGGGGAGCTGGACCTATTTGTTGACTGTCCGAATGGCTCTTTCCTGATCTCTCGTCCTCCTGCGACTCTCAACCCACCGCTATGCACAATCCCTTGTCTCCCACGCCCCCGGCCGCGTCTTCGCCAGAAACCGCATCCCACCCCGTGGTCGCTCCGCCACGTGCCCCGTCCCCACAGCGGCCCGAGCGTGCTGGTCCTCCGGAAGCGCGGCTTGAAGGCCTGCTGAGTCGAATCAACAATATCGCCGCGGGAAAGCCGGCCGATGTCGAGACCGACGAGGAGGAAGAGTTCCTCGGCAAGTTGGAAGCAGGAGGCGAGTTTCAGCCGCCGGAGCCGAAGACGTTTGGCCAAGCGGGCCTGACGGAAACTCAGGTCGAAGAACTCCTGCTGAAGTACCTTCTCGCTCGGGGGGACGCGCAAGGCCGGCAGGCCGCGGATCAAATCCGCTTGCCGTTTAACCTGATCGACGGCATTCTGCGACGACTGAAGCAAGAACAGCTGGTGGTTTACCGCGACGCGGCGCACGTCAACGACTACCAGTATCAGCTGACCGACCTGGGACGCGAACGAGCCCGACGCTACACGCGCGAATGCAGCTATTACGGCTCCGCCCCCGTCACGCTGCGGGCCTACATCGAATCGGTAAAGGCCCAGTCGCTCACCCAGCAACGGCCCACCGCCAAGGACCTGGAGCGCGCGTTCGGTGACTTGCTGATCAACCCCCGCATGCTCCATCGCCTGGGACCTGCGATCAATTCCGGTCGTGGAATGTTCCTGTTCGGATACCCGGGCAACGGCAAGACCAGTATCGCCGAACGCGTGACGAAGTGCTTCGGGGACCACATCTGGATTCCAAGAGCGATTGGAATGGACGGCGAGATCATTCGCGTTTTTGATCCCAATCACCACGAAGAAGTACCCGTGAACGATGGGCAAAAAGGACTTTTGAACGACGCGCCGTACGATCGTCGGTGGGTGCGGATTCGCCGTCCGACGATCATTGTCGGTGGTGAATTGACCATGGATCACTTGGAGCTGCGTCTGAACAAGAACACGAACGTCAACGAGGCCCCGATTCAACTCAAGAGTAACTGCGGAACACTCGTCATCGACGACTTTGGTCGCCAGAAAATGCGGACGGACGAGCTCTTGAATCGCTGGATTGTCCCCTTGGAAAAGCGCTACGATTTTCTCAATCTCCCAAGTGGGAAGTCGATTCAGGTTCCGTTCGATCAATTGGTCGTGTTTTCGACCAACCTCGAACCCAAGGACCTGGTCGACGACGCATTTCTACGGCGAATTCCCTACAAGATCGAGGTCGAAAACCCATCGGAAACCGAATTCCGGGAGCTGTTCAAAATCATGTCTCCGATCTTGGGTTTTACCTACGATGAGGCCGCCGTAACGTACTTGATCGAAACGCACTACAAACCGATCGAGCGCCCTATCGCTGTTGCCAGCCGCGCGACATTCTGCTCCAGGTCAAAAACCTTTGCCTGTTCGAAGGAGTCCCGCCCGAACTGTCCAAGACGCGACTGGATTTCGCCGTCGAGAACTACTTCGCCGTCATGTAATCGGCGCGACGCCATCGGCCGTTTCAACGCGGTCGGGCGGGGTGATCACCGACGAACTTGCCGGTCGCCGCCGTGCTTGGCGGCACTCAGCGCCCCAGGGCACTCGGCGCCCAGGGCACTCAGCGCCCCAGGGCACTCAGCGCCCAGGAAACTCAGCCCGGGGTCCCGAACTGAAGACGAAGCTGCGGGTCTTCGTGCTCCACCCCGGGATTGAGTTCCCGGTACAGCAGACTGGGCTGGATATCCCGGTTGTGCTGGTATTTGTCGCTACGGTATTCGGTGATCTGGCCCACCAGGGTGTGATAAAAAATCTGGCAAATGGGCACGCCGGGATAAATGCGAACCGGCTGCACGGCGAACATTTCGAGCGTCCAGAAGCCGCAAAAGCCCACGTCGCCGAATCCCGCCGTGACGTGCACAAAGAGGCCCAGGCGGCCGATCGACGAACGACCCTCGATCATGGGAACCAGGTTATGGGTCTCCGTTCGTTCGGCCGTACGTCCCAGGTAGAGCTGATTTGGGCTGAGCACGAGTCCTTCGGGTGGGATGCCGAGCCGCCGCACGCGATTGGGCTTCCGCATATCCAGCACGACCTCCTCGTACGTCATGATTTCGTCGTGGAGCGTCAGGTTGTAGCTGTTGGGGTTGAGCCGCGACGCGTCGAACGGATCGATCACGATATCCCGGCCTAGGTTCTTATGGATTTCGTCGCCCGTCAAAATCATGTTCGCTCTGTCGCCTCCTTGAAGTTCAACGGGCGTGTCGCCCGAGCGGGGCGCCACCAGGTCGGCCGGGCGGAATCCGGCCCGCGCTGCAGCGAAGCAGCACAGCGGTCAGTTCTGAGTGGGTTCATGAGTTTCAACGGGAGACTCCGATCCGCGGGCACCAAGTCGCAAGGCAACAACGATCGCAGGCCGGATTCCTCGCTTTACAAATCCGACGTCCATGGTGGATCAATCGGTGCGAAAACAGAATCCATTGGCGTTTCGGAAGCAGAGCCATCAGGTCCCGCTCAATCTGGACCGGATCGGCGGACTTTGTCAGTCCCAGTCGCCGGCTTAATCGCCCCACATGCGTGTCGACGACCACACCGGTCGCCAGACCGAAAGCCGTGCCGAGGACGACATTGGCGGTCTTCCGCCCGACACCCGGCAAGCCAACCAGTTGGGCCATGTCTCGGGGAACTTGCCCGCCGTGATCCGACACAAGTCGCTGACAACAGGCCTTGATGTTCTTGGCTTTGCTGCGAAAGAAACCGGTGCTTTGCACCAGTTTCTCAAGTTCAGGCAGCGGGACGTCGGCTAACTCGTGTGGCGTCGGATAACGCGCAAACAGCTCGGCCGTCACCTGATTCACCCGCTCGTCCGTGCACTGGGCCGAAAGGATCGTGGCCACCAACAATTGCTCGGGCGTCCGGAAACGCAGCGCACACTCCGCCTCCGGGTACCAGCGTTTCAACGCGCGAACGATCGGTCGCACGTCCTCATTTTGGGTCTGGCTCGCCACGAACACCTCGGCTCGACACCAATTCGATCTGTCGCCTCTCGTCGATCACGGGGCCGATTATAGAGTCTCGGGGAGCGTTCGGCGACCCAATGCAGAACCTGCCCGGGCTTCATTGTCGCGTTCCAGGTGATCGGCTATAGTCGGATCGGGCCGACACGATTTACCCAACAGGCGACGGGCCCGAACGGAGTTGGGGGCCGATGCTCGGCGGCAACCCTCCTTCGTCTGGCCGTGAGAGGACTCAACCCGTGAGCGAGGACGGCGTCTACGATCCGCGATATCTGAAGGGGATCGACTATTTCAATGACTGCGAATTCTTCGAAGCTCATGAGATCTGGGAGGAGTTGTGGGCGGACATTCAAGGTCCTGCACGCCGCTTCTATCAGGGCTTGATTCAGGTCGCGGTCTGCCTGCACCACTTCGGCAACGGGAACATTCGCGGAGCGAAGAAGCTTTATCACAGCTGTCGCGGCTACCTGGTCGACTACGAACCTCACTACCTGGGAGTCGACGTCGGCCAGCTATTGGGCCAACTCGAGAGCTGTTGCGCTGAGATCCTGGCGAGCCAGGAAGAATACCCTCGGATCGAGATCGACCCGGAGCGAATCCCAGAGATTCACCTGCAGCCCACTCCCGAAGGGATGGGCGAATCCGTCTAGCAAGGCGCCGCGGCGAACCGGATTGCCTCCGCGTCGCACGGCCAGACTTTACGGCCCAGGCAGCCAGGACCGGCAGCTTCGACCCTCGACAGGACTCCCGCCACGATGACCGGATCTCCCCTGATTCCCGCCGACTTCTCGGGTCGCGTCCGGCTCTTTCCGCTCCCCGACTTGGTCTTGTTTCCCCACGTCGTCCAGCCGCTGCGGATCTTCGAGCCGCGGTACATCGCCCTGTTGGAAGATGTGCTGGCCGACGACCAATTGCTGGGGATGGCACTCCTCCAACCTGGCTGGGAAAGAGACTACGACGGCGCCCCGCCAATCTATCCGACGGTTTGCGTTGGACGGGTAATTTCGCAAACTCGTCAGCCCGACGGTTGCTACAACTTGCTTTTCGCCGGCGGTCGGCGGGGAACAGTCCAGCAGGAACGGGTGACCGAACGAGGATACCGCGAGGCCCACGTTCAGTTGGTCGCCGACCGATATCGCAACTCAGCACCGCTCGGATCCCCGGCCCTCCGCCTGAAGTTGCTCGAGGCCTTTCACCAGCTGAACCCGTCCGGAGTCGCGTCCGATCCCAGCATCCAGGCGTTGCTCAGGGACGAAGTGCCGCTGGGAATGTTGACGGATGTGATTGCCTACGCCGTCCCGCTGCGGCTCACGGACAAGCTTCAGCTGCTGGCGGTCGCGGACGTCGATCGGCGGGCTCAAACGCTGATCGAGCAGCTGCGTCAATTGACCGGCAGCACCCAGCTGCACCCGCCGGTGCCTTTTCCGCCCGAGTTCAGCGATAACTGAACGATTGAGGGCCATCCGGCGACTCACCCCAAGAAAGCCGCCGTCCGAGACACATGTCGCGAGACCACGCGCGCCCGTGGCACGACTTGGTGCACATCGTTGAGCCGAGTGGCGCCGGTCGGAGGGGCACTCCCCGAGTCCCGCGGGATGGCATAGGATACGGCTTGGATTTGTCTCTCTCGAGCGCGAAAGTCAGGTACCCATGTCGGATTCCTCCGCAGGCTCGTCGGGCCTTGAGCCCACCCGCTCCGACGCCCGGCCAGATCGGTCTTCCTCGGGCGGGTCGGCCCACGTCGATCTCGAGCGAATCGCGCGGGCGGTCCGCGAAATCCTGATTGCCGTCGGTGAAGATCCCGACCGCGAGGGACTTTTGGAAACGCCGGCCCGCGTCGCACGGATGTATGCCGAGCTGTTTCAGGGACTGCACCAGGAGCCGCGAACTCATCTGCAAAAGTTCTTTACCGAGTGTTATGACGAAGTGGTGTTGGTTCGCGACATTAGTTTTTGCAGCATGTGCGAGCATCATCTGTTGCCGTTCACGGGACTCGCGCACATCGGCTACGTGCCCAACGGCAAAGTGCTCGGGCTGAGCAAGCTGGCCCGGGTGGTGGAGGTGGTTTCGCGGCGGCCGCAGGTTCAGGAACGAATGACCGAGCAGATCGCGAATCTATTGGTCGACGAACTGGACGCGAAAGGCGTCGCCGTGGTGGTCGAGGCGTCGCATTCGTGCATGACGATCCGCGGAGTTCGAAAGCCGGGCAGCCTCTGCGTCACGTCGGCCATGAAGGGCGTCTTTCGCGCCGACCTTTCCTCTCGCAGCGAAATCATGCAGCTGATTTACGGTCATTCCCGCACGTGAGGGTCCCGTAGGATGCTGTGGCAAATCCTGGTTCAATTCACCTTTCGCCTCGCCGGCGGCCTCGCCGCGGCGATGGCACTCACCTCGCCAAAGTCGGTGACGGCCGGTTTTTTTCGAGTCCATCTTTGGGTGGCGATGGGGCTCAGTACGTTCGTGGTCGCCGTCGTGCTGATGTTGCCGGATTTCCCCCAGCGGATGGGCGTCGTCGCCATCGCCGGGCTCGCCGTCGCAACAAGTTACGCGGGGGCCGTGATCTGGTTGTACGAATTGCGCCGCCCTGGTCGGATCTTGCTGAGCCTGGTCGCGGCGGTCAATTTGGGAGGCGCCCTGTTCACGACATCCGAGTCGGCCGTGGGATGGCCGACGCTCGCGGTCACGCTCGACACGCTTACCGCCATGCTGCTGCTCGGGACCACGTTCGCCGCAATGCTCTTGGGACACTGGTACCTGAATACGCCCACGATGAAACTCGCACCGCTGCAGCGATTGATCGTGCTGATGGGCATCGCGGTCGTGATTCGGTCGATCATCGCCGTGGGCGAGATGGGGATGGCCGGGGTTCCGATCGAGGCGAATTCCTCGACCTACTTCGCCTTCCTCGCCCTCCGTTGGCTCGCCGGCCTGGTGGGAGTCCTGGGACTCACGGGCATGACTTGGCAAACACTCAAAATTCCGAACACGCAAAGTGCGACGGGAATTCTCTACGTCGCCGTGATTTTTGTTTTCCTGGGTGAGCTCACCTCGCAATTGCTGTTGGCCGAGCCGCCGCATCCCGTATGATCGAGAGATGGCCAACCTGACCGCAAGCTGTCCCTATTGCGAACACACGTTTCGCGCCGAACTCGAAGTCGGGGCCACCCTGGCGTGCCCCGAATGCCGAAAAGTACTTCAGCCCGCGTGCCCAACCTGCGAGCCGCATGGGCCGACGAGTTGTCTGGTTTGTCCGAGCCAAGAGCTGTTCGTCCGCAAGGATTTCCCGCAACGCCTGGGGGTTGGAATTGTGGTCACTGGCTTCGCCGCCAGCAGTTGGGCGTGGTACCAGCACCAGATCGTGCTGACCTTCGCGATCCTGTTCGCGACGGCGCTGGTCGATGTGATACTGTACTTGGTGATGGGCAATGTCCTGGAATGTTACCGCTGCCATGCTCAGTATCGCGGGCTGACGTCGCTGGAGGGCCACGAAGGCTTCAACTTGGAAGTTCACGAACGGTATCGACAACAGGCGGCCCGGATGAAGCAGTCAGCGGCGGCAACGGCCCCGCCGGATGCTCCGGCGGACCCCCGTTCGTCGCATTAGGCCCTGTGCGGACATTTCGCCGGAATAACGTGAGCTGGCATGGATCAAGAACGTGATCGAGTTCAAGCGGACCTGCGAGGCCTGTTGGAGGGCGAGGTGGACTGCGACGATGTCGTCGTCCAGATGTACGCCAGCGACGCGAGCATTTTCGAGATCAAGCCCTTGGGGGTCGTCCGCCCGCGGGGAACCGCCGATGTCGTGGCCTGCGTTCAGTATGCCGCCGAAAACCAGATCCCGATTCACGCCCGCGGTGCGGGCACTGGACTGGCCGGCGAATCCATCGGCCCCGGGCTGGTGCTCGATTTTTCCTACGCCATGCGGCGTGTGGTCCACGTCAGCTCCGATCGCGTCCAAGTCCAGCCCGGCGTCATCCTGGGTCAGCTGAACGACCAGCTGGCAGGGTTCGGGCGGTGCTTCGGTCCGGATCCGGCGAACCGGTCGGTGACCACGATGGGAAGTGTGATTGCGATTGATGCGGGAGGCAGTCACTGGCTGAAGTACGGTTCGGCCCGGCGGCACGTCGAAAGCCTGAAGGTCGTCCTGGCCAACGGCGAAGTGGTCCGACTGGGGCAGCACACGCTCGCGTCAGCTGGGACGGGGCTCGCTTCCGGTACGGTCGACGATCTCGCGTCGAGCGGCTCTCTGGAGTCCGGCCGGACGGAGGCTCGTTTGGCCGAGCAGGTCGCGAGGCTGGTTCGGGACAACGCGGAACTGATCGCCCAATACAAACCGCGGGCTCCCCTTCACCGAAGCGGCTATCGACTGGACGACCTCCTGGACGGCGACCGAATCGATCTGGCACGACTGCTGGTCGGCTCCGAAGGAACGCTCGGACTGATCACCGAAGCGACCGTGGCGACGCAAGAACTGCCTCGGCATCGAGGCTTGGTGCTGTTGCTGTTTGATCGTCTCGAAAACGCGGCCAATGCGGCCATCGAGATTCCGCGACTGGGTGCGAGCGCCTGCGACCTGCTGGATCGCCGCCTCCTGCGCCTGGCGTGCGAATCGGACGTCAACTACGACTTGCTGCTGCCCGCAGGAACGGAAGCGGTGTTGTTGGTGGAGAAGGTCGGCGAGACGGCCGCCGAGGTCCGCGAAGGGCTGGCCCAGATCGTGCATCTGATTCGAAGGCGGCGCCGGCTGGCATTCGACGCCCGAATCGCGTTGGAACCGGAAGACATTGATTTTTTTTGGCGTCTGCCGCAGCGCGTCGTTCCCTCTTTGTACCGACTGAAAGGCTCGACGCGACCGCTTCCGTTTGTCGAAGATATCGTCGTCCCGCCGACCGAGCTGCCGTCGTTTCTCGTGACGATCCAAAACATTCTGAAAAAGCACCAGGTCACCGCCTCGTTGTTCGGCCACGTGGGCCACGGCCAGCTGCACGTTCGTCCATTCCTGGATTTGTCGGATCCCGAGCACGTCAGGAGGATGCAGCATCTGGCGCGTGACCTCTACCACGAAGTACTCGCGGTCGGCGGTTCGACCAGTGGCGAACACGGAGACGGGCTGAGTCGCACCTGGTTCCTTCGCGAGCAGTTCGGCCCGCTGTACCGCGTTTTTGTCGAGCTCAAGAAGATCTTCGATCCGCAGAACATCTTGAATCCCGGCAAGATCATCGACGAGGGGGCACAATCGTTGATGCAGAACCTGCGGCCCGTTGCCCCGGCCGCCGCGAATACGGCTGAGCTGACGGACTCGAGCGAGCCTGATGGCATCATGCAGGTTGCCTCGTCCCGAAATCCGCAGCTGATCCCGCTGGAACTGGCGTGGGATCATGCGGAGATCTTGCAAGTGGCCCGCGCTTGCAATGGCTGTGGTGGTTGTCGCTCGCAGGCCGCGGGTGAGCGAATGTGCCCCATTTTTCGTTTCCTTCCGACGGAAGAGGCCTCGCCACGTGCCAAGGCCAACCTGATGCGCGCCATTCTCACCGGCCACCTGGACCCCACCTTGCTCAAGTCGGACGCGCTGAAACGAATCGCCGATCTGTGTGTGAATTGCCACCAGTGTCGTCTGGAATGCCCGGCCAACGTCGATATCCCCCGCCTGATGATCGAGTGCAAGGCCCAATTCGTGGCCGACAACGGATTGACAACGCCCGATTGGTTTCTCACGCGTCTGGATCGCGCGGCGGCCTGGGCCAGCCTGATTCGCCCCCTGGCCAACTGGGCCCTCGGCAATCGTTCCGCCCGCTGGCTCCTCGAAAAAACCGTCGGGCTGGCCCAGGGGCGGAAGCTGCCCCGCGTCGCCCCCCGCAGCTTTCTGCGACAAGCCGCCCGGCGACGCCTGACGCGTCCACCCCGCCGTACCGGACACAAGGTGGCCTATTTTGTCGACACCTACGCGAATTGGTTCGACCCGTCGCTGGCCGACGCATTTCTGGCCATCCTGGAACACAACGGAATCTCGGTCTTCGTGCATCCCGATCAACGGTCAGCCGGGATGCCCCTGATTTCGCTGGGAGCCCTGGAGCGGGCTCGTCGAGTCGCGACGCACAATGTCGGAATCCTGGCCGATGCCGTTCGCCAAGGCCATCACGTGGTCGCGACGGAACCGTCCGCCGCGTTGGCGCTCGTGCGCGAATACCCGAGCCTGATCGACGATGAAGACGCGCGACTCGTCGCCGACAACTCCAGCGAAGCCTGCAGCTACCTTTGGAAATTGCATCAAGCCGGGCAGCTGGAACTCGACCTCAAGCCGATCAATCTGTCCGTCGGCTATCACGAACCGTGCCATGTCCGGGCCCTGCAGGGAGGCTCGCCGGGAGCCAACCTGCTGCGATTGATTCCGGGGATCACCGTCCGCAACATCGACGCGGGTTGCTCCGGAATGGCTGGCACCTACGGCATGAAGCGTGAGAACTACCGCAGCAGTCTCCGCGCGGGATGGCCTTTGATCTCCGCCATGCGATCTCCCAATCTCCAGGTTGGCACCACAGAATGCAGTTGCTGTAAATTGCAGATGGAACAAGGGACCAGCAAGGTCACGCTGCATCCATTGAAATTGCTCGCCCTCGCCTACGGGATGGTCCCGGAGATCGCGCATCAACTTCAAGCCAACGGTGAGGATCTCGTCGCTCGATGAAATACCAGGTTCGACTTTTCGCCGTCGCCCGCCAACTCGCCCAGCAGGACCTCCTCGAATTCGAAGGCCCGGAGTCCCTCACGGTCGGACAGCTGCGCGCGCTGATCCTGGCCAACGCCCCGCAGCTGTCCGAAATCTTGCCGCACGTCCGATTCGCGATTAACGCCGCCTACGTCGCCGATTCCGCCATCGCGAATCCGGACGACGAAATCGCCTGCATCCCGCCCGTCAGCGGAGGCTGAGTGAGCGTTCCATCCAGGGCCTCGCCCCTGTCCCACGGCGGCCCGAAAACCACGGTGGGCCGATTCCGATTGCGGTGGGGGCTTTCTACAATGAGAGCAACAACCCGTCCCGGAACGCGCGACGGAACCCGATGCTCGGCCCCGCATGATTGCTGGCACTCATGATTGAACTGACTTACGAGCGGATCGAGCCGGATCGGGCCCTGAGCCGAGTACAATCGTGCGCGGCCGGGGCGACTGTCATGTTTCTGGGCACGACGCGTGAATTGACAAACGGTCGGCAGACGCGCTGGCTGGATTACGAATGCTATCCCTCGATGGCACAACAAAAGCTCTCGGAACTGGAGTCCGAAGCGCGTCGCCGCTGGCCGCTCGTCGAATGCGTCGTGATCCACCGTTTGGGACGCGTCGATTTAGGAGAAGCGAGCGTGCTGGTCGCCGTCAGCACCCCGCATCGGAAGTCCGCTTTCGAATCGGCGGAATGGCTGATGAATACCTTGAAGCAAGAGGTCCCGATCTGGAAGCAGGAACACTGGGCCGACGGGAGCACCGAATGGGTGCACCCGGGAACCAATCTGAATGCCTCGTCCAGTCCAACCCCGCCGCCCCCCGACGATTCATCGGAAATAAATCGCGATGATTGATCCTCCTTCATCCACCAATCCGCCGGCGGCCCGCCACCCGGCGCCGCCAGACGGCACAGGTTCCAAGCCGCAAGCTGAACCGCTGGTCGACCGTCTGGGCCGGGTGCACACGAGCCTTCGGGTGAGCGTGACGGATCGCTGCAACATCCGCTGTTTCTACTGCATGCCGATCGAGAACGTGCAGTTCAAACCGCGGGAGGAGCTGCTGACGTTTGAGGAGATCGAGCGGTTGGTGCGTTCCCTCGTCCCCCTGGGAATCGATCGCTTGCGAATCACGGGTGGCGAGCCGTTGGTTCGGTCCGAACTGCCGTCGCTGCTCGCGCGGCTGGCGCACATTCCGGGAATCCGCGATCTGGCGCTGACCACCAACGGGCTGTTGTTGGCCGAGCAGGCCGAGGCGCTGATGCAGGCGGGTCTTCATCGCTTGAATGTGAGCCTGGACGCGCTGAGCGAGGCGAATTTCGAGCGGATCGCTCGCCGACGCGGGCTCGACCGGGTGTTGGCAGGCCTCGCGGCGGCACAAGCGGCTGGCTTTCGGCGGATTCGACTGAACACGGTGGCAATTCGTGGCATCACGGAACACGAGGCCGTCCCGCTGGCTCGGTTCGCCCGCGACCATGGACTGGAGTTGCGGTTCATCGAATTCATGCCCTTGGACGCCGAAGCCCATTGGCAGTCGGATCAGGTCCTCGACGGCGAATCGCTGCGCCGATTGCTCGCCGCCGAGATCGCCCCACTTCGCCCCTGCCCGCGTCCCGACCCGAGTCAACCGGCGGTCGACTTTGAATACGCCGATGGCAAAGGACGAGTGGGCTTCATTGACCCGGTGAGCCAACCGTTCTGCGAAGCCTGCAATCGACTTCGAATTACCGCGGAAGGAAAGCTGCGAAATTGTCTGTTCTCGACCGCCGAATGGGATGTCCGTGAACTTCTCCGGCAGGATGGCTCGGACGACGACATTCGCCAACTTGTGCGGCAATGCGTGTGGCACAAAAAGCCGTCTCACGGGATTGACACCCCAACCTTCGAACGCCCGGAGCGCGCGATGTACCAGATCGGTGGCTAACGCTTGGCTTGAGAATGACGCGGATCTATCTGGACAACGCCGCCACAAGCTGGCCGAAACCCGAGGCCGTCTATGCGGCCATGGATCACTATCAGCGCAATCTCGGCGCACCGGCCGGTCGAGGTGTCTACCGCGAGGCGATCGAGGTGGATCGTCGGATCGAGCAAGCGCGGTTTGCGTTGGCCCGACTGATCGATGCGCCGCGGTCCGATCGAGTCATCTTCACCTACAGCGGCACGGATTCGCTCACCCTGGCCCTCCGCGGACTCCTCCGGCCCGGAGATCACGTCGTCACCACCGTGTGCGAGCACAACGCGGTCTTGCGCACGCTTCGGTTCTTGGAGGACCGCGGCGAGCTCGCCGTGACCCGCGTCGGCTGCGACGCCGACGGGTTCGTTGACCCCGCGCAGATCGAAGCGGCCCTCACCCCGTCCACGCGGCTCGTCGCCGTGATTCACGCATCCAACGTGACAGGCGCCATCCAGCCCGTCGCCGAGATCGCCGAGCGTTGTCGCCACCACCCCGCGTGCTGCTGGTCGATGCGGCACAGACCATCGGTCACGTGCCGCTGAGCGTCCAACAGCTCGGCTGTGACCTCCTGGCCGCGCCCGGTCACAAGGGACTGCTGGGCCCCACCGGAACCGGGTTCTTGTACCTTCGCCCCGGTGTCGAGTCCCAAGTCGTACCGGTACGGCTGGGCGGAACCGGTACGCACAGCGAATCGGACCTGCCGCCGAGAGATTGCCCGACGGGCTACGAAGCTGGCAACCTCAACGCCGCCGGCCTGCTGGGTCTCGCTGCCGGACTGGAATACCTCCAGCAGCGAACCGTCGAAGCGATCACGGAGCATGAGTCGCGATTGACGCAATGCTTGCTCCAGGGCCTCGCCCAACTCAACTCGGCAAAGGTCTACGGACCGGGCGCCGGTGATCCCCGCCGCCTGGGTGTGATCAGCTTCAATCTGTCCGACCACGACCCCCAGGAAGTCGCGCTGCTGCTCGATCAAGTCGCGTCGATCAACGTCCGCGCAGGCTTCCAGTGCGCACCGCTGATGCATCGCGCGTTGCAATCCGACGCCTTGGGCGGTACCGTACGAGTTAGTCTGGGTTCCTTCAATCAGCTCAGCGACGTGGACCGCCTGATCCAAGCACTTGGCGAGCTTGGCTGAGCGGCCCGAAGCCTGCGAACCAACGCGTTTTCATTCCCCCCCACGCCTCGAGAATCGTTCAGATGCCTGACGCCCCTTGGTACCAAAACGGACTGCGGTTTCAATGCTCGCAATGTGGCGATTGCTGCACCGGCGCCCCCGGGTATGTGTGGGTCAACAAGGAAGAAATGGCAGGCCTCGCGGCCGCCCTGGGGATTGACGAGCTGGAGGAATTCAAAGACAAGTACGCGCGGAAAATCGGCATTCGCCTGAGCCTGAAGGAACGTCCCAACGGCGATTGCGTGTTCTTCGACGGCCAGTCGCGGAAGTGCACCGTCTATGACGCCCGCCCCCGCCAATGTCGGACGTGGCCCTTCTGGGATTCCAATCTCCGCACCCCTGAGACGTGGGCGACGACCTGTGAGGTTTGCCCAGGAAGCGGGCGCGGGCAACTGCATCAGATCGAAAAGATCGAGTCGCAGCGCTCCGTGATGCGGATCTAGATCCACCGACCCCAAGCCCCGCGACAAAGCGACGGGTCGACTCTTCAAGCCCTCGACACGTTCGGCCCCCGAGTCGACCGGCGGTCGATGTGGCGACGACTTGACGTTCTGCGGAATTGATTCCATTTAGTTCAAGTTTGCCGATTGTACCGTCGATCTTCGGTATGGGAGTCAGCGGCGGGTTAAGCCGGGGATCATCACGTAATCCTTTGTGGCAACGTGATTTAGCACAATCCTGGCGGCCACCGGCCTGCCCCGTGACGGACACAACCTATTTGAAATTCGATACTTACGGCGAATTTCCATCAGAATGACCGAGTTAGAACGGACTGCTGGGAGGGTGATGCCAGCGCGGGATCGAAACGGCGGCCAGGGGTCGAGCGGGCCGGGACGAAAACCGGCTGGGTTGACACTAGTGCTTGTGACATATACACTTGGAGCACGATTCGGTACCTCGGGACCGACTCCAGACACCGGTCGTTTCGTTCCGGATGCCGCCCTGGAGCATGGCTGTGACCAAGAAAGAGATCGTCAAAACAATTTCAGACGAAATTGGAATGACGCAGCTCAAGACGAAAGAGATCGTTCAAAAGACGTTCGATGCCATCGTCGAGACGTTGGTGGAGGAAGGTCGGATCGAGCTGCGGAATTTTGGAGTCTTTGAGGTTAAGAAACGAGCGGCCCGGAAGGCCAGAAATCCTCGGACCGGCGACAAGGTTCACGTTCCCGAGAAGTTTGTGGTCACCTTCAAGCCGGGCAAGGAGATGGAGGAGCGAGTCCGAAAGCTGGAAGAAAAGGCGGCGGCTGAGCGAGCGGCTCAGCTGAGTCGCGATGCGAAGGCAGCTTCGCCCGCCCCGCCGTCCTCGGCTTCCGGCAGCCGTCCCCTCCGCCACGAGCCGTCTTCGCCCGGACCGGACAGTGCCGGAGTCGCGTCGAAGATGGCGAGCGAATTTGAGAGTAATCCCGGAACCTAAGCTGGACGGGACCAGCCGAAATACTCAGGGCCAAAATACTCAGGGCCAAAATATTCAGGGCCAACATACTCAGGGAGGAGTATCCATGCGACGCTTGCTTTGCGGCCTCTTGCTGGCAGCAGCCTTGACCAGCTCCACCGGTTGTTTCGTACCCATCTACTCGGGCGACCCAGTTCGTCGTGCTCGACAAATGCTTTTCACGTCCGAAAACATGCGGGCGATCTTGGACGAATGGCAGCGGATTTGGTTTCTTGACCAACCGGATCACATGACGCCCTACCGCACGCACGGCGGACTGCTTTAATCCGACGACACGTTCCGGCCGCGCGACCGCTCTCAACTTCACCCTCCCCCCGGGACGGTCGAGCGAAAGCGAAGGGAGGGCGATTTCGAGCTGATCGAAGTCTTGATGGAGTCCAAGGCACTGCCAGGCTGAGGCGTACCTCGCGCTTCGAATGCCGCCCGTTGCCCCGCCCGAACTTGCCCGATAGATTAGGCGAACGGCCAGAGATCGCTTGCGGGGGATCTGCTCGCCACGCTGCCTCGCCATTCTGCCTCGCCACCCCGATCGCCTATCTGCCGAGCAACCGGCGAAGTCCATGTCGCATTCCGCCGACCTTTCCGGGCAAGCGCCAGTCGACCTGACGGTCCGACTGGGTCGACTTCAATTGCCGAATCCAATCCTGGTCGCTTCGGGCACGTTCGGCTACGCGCGTGAGATGGCAGGGATGGTCCAGCTTGAGCGTTTGGGTGGAATGATTCCGAAGACGATCACGCGCTTGCCGAGGCCCGGCAATCGGCCCTGGCGGACCGTCGAAACCGCGGCCGGGCTGCTCAACTCGATCGGGCTGGACAACGATGGGATCGAGACCTTTGTGTCGCATCATCTACCGTACCTGAGCCGGATCGGATGTCCGGTGATCGTGAGTGTGGCGGGGGCGAGCTACGACGATTTCGTATCGCTCGCCGCTCGGTTGGATGGTCTGGAGGGCGTTGCGGCTTTGGAGCTAAACATCTCCTGCCCGAACGTTTCGGGCGGGGTCGATTTCGGAACCGACCCGGACAGCTGTGCCCGGGTTGTTCGGGGGGTTTGCGGTGCGACGAGCTTGCCCATTCTGGCCAAGCTAAGCCCGAACGTGACTCGAATTGTCCCGATTGCACAGGCCGCTCGCGAGGCCGGCGCGGACGCATTGACGCTGATCAACACGTTGCTCGGGATGGCCGTCAATTGGAAGACGCGGCGCCCGATGTTGGGAAATGTCCTGGGCGGACTTAGCGGGCCGGCCATCAAGCCGATCGCGCTGCGCTGCGTGCATCAGGTGGCGCAGCAGGTCGACATTCCGATCGTCGGAGTCGGCGGCATCGCGACGCTGGACGACGTGATGCAGTTCTTGGTGACGGGTGCCTCGGCCGTGCAGATTGGTACCGCGAATTTCTACGATCCTCAGGTCTCGATGCAGATCATGGATCAGCTCGGGGCCGCCGTCGCACAACTCAAAGCAACGCGGGTCCGCGACATTGTCGGGACACTGGAATTGCCGTCCGTTGCCTCCTCCGCCCCCGCGTCGGGATCTTCTCAGCCACGCACGAACTGATCCCGGTTCGACCCACGATTCATAGGATGACCTAGCCACATGCGAGTTCTTTCGGGAATCCAGCCCACCGGACGCTTTCACTGGGGCAACTACTTCGGCGCGATCCGCCAATACATTCAGCTCCAAGACGAAGACGAATCCTACTACTTCATCGCCAATCTCCACGCCCTGACGACGGTCCGCGACAAACAACGCCTCTGGCAAAATACACTGGACGCGGCGATTGATCTGCTGTCGCTCGGATTGGACCCGCAGCGAGCGATCTTGTTCGTGCAGTCGGACGTCCCCGAGGTCTCGGAACTGTGTTGGCTGCTGATGACCGGCACGCCCATGGGCTTACTCGAGCGTTGCCATGCCTACAAGGAAAAGAAGGCGAAGGGACTCCGCGCGGACGCCGGCCTCTTTACCTATCCCGTGCTGATGGCCGCCGACATTCTGGCCTACGATGCGAACATCGTTCCCGTCGGCGAGGATCAAGTTCAGCACATCGAGGTGACCCGCGACCTGGCCGGCAGCTTCAATCATCACTTCGGAGAGACCTTCGTCTTGCCCAACGCCAAACTTCTGGACCAATCGGCCAAGGTCCCCGGAACCGACGGGCAGAAGATGTCGAAGAGCTACGACAACACGCTCGAGATCTTCGCGGATCCCAAATCCCAGCGAAAACAAATCATGCGAATTACCACGGACTCCCGCCCCATGGAGGAGCCCAAAGCGCCGGAAACAGATCACCTCTACCAGCTCTATTCCCTGTTCGCGGACGAACCGGCACGCGAGGAGTTGGCGGAAATTTATCGCCGCGGCGGTTTCGGTTATGGAACGGTAAAGAAGTTGCTGGCGGATGCCGCCGAGTCGTATTTCGCGCCCGCCCGTGAGCGACGCGCCGAGTTCGCGGGCCACCCTGAGCGGGTCGCCAAGATTCTGGAAACCGGCGCCCTTCGAGCTCGAGCGAAAGCCGCCTCGGTCCTCCAGCGGGCCAAGCACGCGTGCGGCCTGACGCGCCCGTAATAACCCCTGCTCGCCAATCAATGGGCGACTTCAGATTTCCGCCCGCCATTCGTTTCAACGGTCCCAAGATGGTCCCGCATCGTGATGTTGCTCCCTCAGGTAGAATCGATGCTCTCGCGGAGGGCAACGTCACGGAACACGACGATGTGGAAAGACCAACGTCGCGCCGAAGAAGCTGGCCGAAGCCACCCCCCCTGTCCCTTCTCCCCGCGCGGGAGAAGGTGGCCGAAGGCCGGATGAGGGGCCGTCCGACAGGCGGCACATGCAAACCCTCACCCGCCTCTGCGAGGCGACCTCTCCCGGCCACGGGAGAGGTGACAAGCCCGCTGTCACGGGAGACATAACAAGCCCCCGGCCACGGGAGACAGTAACAAGCCCCCGGCCACGGGAGACATAACAAGCCCCCGGCCACGGGAGACATAACAAGCCCCCGGCCATGGGAGAGGTGACAAGCCCGCTGTCACGGGAGACATAAAAAGCCCCCTGTCCCTTCTCCCCGCGCGGGAGAAGGTGGCCGAAGGCCGGATGAGGGGCCGACCGACACGCGGCACATGCAAACCCTCACCCGCCTCTGCGAGGCGACCTCTCCCGGCCACGGGAGAGGTGACAAGCCCGCTGTCACGGGAGAGGTGACAAGCCCCCGGCCACGGGAGAGGTGACAAGCCCCTGGCCACGGGAGACATAACAAGCCCCCGGCCACGGGAGAGGTGACAAGCCCCCTGTCCCTTCTCCCCGCGCGGGAGAAGGTGGCCGAAGGCCGGATGAGGGGCCGGACCGACCCAGGCGCATCCAAGCTCACTCGCCGCAGTACGCAAACGGCAACCTAAGGACGACCCACATGAACATCCTGGGACTGGGAACCGACATCGTCGAATGTCTGAGAATCGCACAGATGATCGAGCGGCATGGCGAATTGTTTGTGACCCGCGTCTACACGCCGCACGAGATCGAATACTGCAGTTCTCGCAAGTCCGCGACTCAGCACTTCGCCGGACGATGGGCGGCAAAAGAGGCCGTCTTGAAGGCGATCGGCACCGGTTGGATTCGGGGGATCACGTGGCGCGACGTGGAGGTCCGCAATCAGCCGAGCGGAAAGCCGTTGATCGCGCTGGCGGGTGGCGCTCGCGAAGCGTGTGAAAAGCAGCGAATCGCCCAGATCCTGATCTCGATCTCGCATTGCCGCTGCCATGCAACGGCCACGGCCATCGCCTTGGGCGAAGTCGAAGAAGAATAAAGCCGTTCGGCTTTCGCCAGCAGATGAGATGAGCCGGCAGACGCGGACGCATCCACGGCAGCGGGTCTCGATCAAGCTCGGCCGATGCGGGCGCCGCCCGGTCCGTGAAATGGGAACCTGAACGCGCCCCGTTGGACGCACAAAGACGATCCGCTTCAACCGCCAACGACCCGACGACGTCCGTAGGCAAACAACGCCGGCAGCAGCAACCACGCCAGCACGGCCGCCGACGGTTCGGGCACGGCCGCCACGGCCGGTGGCGGGCCTAGCTCGTAACCCCCGTCAGAAAACGCCGCGACCAAGTCGCCGCTGTCGAACAGCATGTTGCCGTCCCAGTCGCCTTCCCCCCAAAGGGCCATGTCGCCCGTCTCGTATTTTCCGGCGGCAAAGACCTCGACCAGGTCACCACTCGTAAACTCGTGGTCCAAATTCGCGTCGCCGATCCATGTCTTGGCGTGATCCTTCACCCAGATCAATCGATCGTCCGTGTTGACCAGGCCGTCCATGTTCTCGTCGAAGATCGAAAGGTCCGGATTGGCATCCTTCATGGCCTGTGCTTGCAGATCCACGTCCGCCGCATCGATCACACCGTCGCCGTTGTAGTCACCGGGCTCGGTGGGAGAATTCAAGGCGTAAAGCGTTCCGATCTCGTCGGCTGAAAGCGAGCGAGTGAAGAGGTAGAACTCGTCCATGAGGCCCACATATTGCGCGCAAAGTCGGGCACCAGACCGATGAAGCCGCCCTGCAACCAGTCGCCCAGCACGTCAAACTCCGTTCCGGCGACCGACCCATTGCCTTCCCCAGCGGCCACGAGGTCGCCATTGAAGTAAAAGGCCCATTCTCCGAAACCGTCCGGATCAGGGCCCTTTTCGTAGGTGCCAGCCCAGTGAAACCATTCTTCAAACGGGACCGGGTTGCCGCCAGGCGGTTCGTTATAGGCCACGATGTTGTCGCTGTTCAGATCGCCTCGCAACTGCATCCGCACATTGCCATTACCCTGAACCTGGGTGTGAATGAAGCCACCCCCGCCCGCTCGGCTCTGCCAGATCGCCTGATCTTGGCCGACATCTTCAACCTTGACCCAGGCGGCCACGGTGAACCCCCGCGAGGGCACGTATGAGGGACGATCATCCAGGGGCTCACCACATCCCTCGTTATGCTCCGGCTGATTGGTGGGGTCACAAACGGCGATATAGTCTTCCTTGATGTTCGGATCCGTATCGAAAAAAACCGCTCCGCCACCGCGTTTCGTATCGGTTGTCTCCAGCCGAATATCGTCCATGTCATCGAGATTCGCGTCGTCGAAGCCCAACGTCACGAGCCCATGAAGTTCGTTGCCCGACCCATCAAAGAACAGGCCGTTTTCGTCTAATTCATCAAAGCTGTAGTAGACGGACAAATCCCCGGTGACAAGCGGCTGCGCGGCCGACCTATTGACGCCACTCGTTAATGCTATGCCGACAGCGGCCACACCGACCACGAAAGAAGCTCGCATCACGTTTCCTCCAGAGTTTGTTAAATGAGACCGCCTGACGTTGTGCTACGAGTCACCGCTCGCCGTACAAGGTACGCCCGCCGCAGGTGCGAATGCCCCGTCGGCGGCGTTCCGTGAGTGTAACGAATTGATGCGCCAAGCAAGAAAAAAAGATGAGTCACGTTGGGTGACCACGGCGCGGCTCTGGCGGACGCATGCAACGTCGTTTAACCTGAGTGAAATTCTCCTGCGACGCGGATCTTCAATGCTCCATGAACGCCAAGCGAAAATCCAAACCGGCGGCCCGGGTCCGTCCAAACGCCGTGCAACCGATCCGGAACAGGTCGCGAAAATTGGTGGTGCGCCTCGGAATCGCCGTTTTTTTCACGGGACTCGCGCTCGTCTGGGTCGTCATCACTCGCTGGCCGGCCAGAGACACTCCCGCACCGACGGGAAGAACATCCCGCGACTCGGTTGGACACACGCCGCGCGAGGCCGTACTTCCCGTCGAATCCCATGCCCCGTGGGAGCAAGTCGACGATCCGGTGCGCGACGGTTGGGCAATCGAGGCGCGCGCCGAGCAAGCCAAACAAGCACTGGATCAGCTTGGCCAACTGCTGCTGAGCGATCGTCGGCCCTCGTCAGAATCGCTGCGGCAATTTTGCGATGCCGATTATCAAGGGGGACCGCTGCGGCCCAAGGATCTCGTGACCGCCTTTCAAGACGGCGTGCTGCACGTCGAACGAGGGTCGCCGTCATCGGAAACGGACTCTGAGTTTGAAGCCACAGTTCACGGTGCCGCCGGTTTCGAAGCCGCCGTGCGCGACTGGACGACCGGATGGTCAACCCGCACCGACAAGCGACTCGAATTCAAGGTGATTCAGGCCAGCGAGCAAAACCAGCAACTGGAAACACGCCAGTTGGTGGCGGCGAGCGGCCGTGCCGACGGACAGCTCGTTGAGCAACATGCCACGTGGATGGCTCAATGGGTCATCGCGCCGGGTTCGGACGCCCTCAAGCTTCGCTCGCTACGGCTGCTCGACTTTGAACAAACCACCAGCCGTACAGGCAAGCCCCTGTTCAGCGATTGCACCGAGTCGGTGTTAGGCTCGAACGACTGCTATCGTTCGCAGTTCTTGCGGGGCATGAATCATTGGCTGGAACGCAACCAGGATATGCGATACTTCTCGCCCCTGGGAAACCCGGGACAGGCCGTGGGTGACGTGAACGGCGACGGGCTGGACGATCTGTTTGTGTGCCAAGAAGCGAACCTGCCCAATCGATTGTTCTTGCGACAGCCCGACGGATCGGCGCGAGGTGTCCGCAACCTGGCACGTCGATTGGCTCGAAGGATCCCGCAGCGCGCTGCTGGTCGACTTGGATAATGACGGCGACCAGGATCTGGCCGTTGCCATTCTGGGCGGTGTCGCGATTGCATCCAACGAAGGTGATCATTTTGTGTTGCGAGATGTGCTGGCCACGGATGACGATACCACCTCACTTTCGGCGGCCGACGTTGACTTGGACGGCGACCTGGATCTCTACGTCTGCGTCGACTACCCCAACGACTTCTTCGCATCCTCCAGCGAGGTCCTGGTCCAGGGCGGCGCCGCCAACCGCATTTACCACGACGCGAATCAGGCCGGCCGCAACACGCTGTTTCGGAATGACATCGCGTCCACGGGCGCGTGGAGTTTCGTCGACGCGACCGCCGACGTCGGCCTCGATCAGAACAATCGACGCTTCAGCTGGGCGGCGTGTTGGGAAGACTACGACAACGACGGCGACCAGGACCTGTATGTGGCCAACGACTTCGGCCGGAACAACCTTTATGTGAACGACGGAGGTCGCTTTACGGATCTGGCGGGGAAGGCGGGCGTCGAGGATAGTGCCTCGGGGATGTCAGCCGCGTGGACCGACGTCGACCGCGATGGCTGGATGGATCTTTACGTGGCCAATATGTTCTCCTCGGCGGGCAGTCGCATCACGCATCAGCCGACATTCAAGCAAGAGGCGACAGAGGATGTGCGGAGCCGTTTGCAGCGATTCGCCCGGGGCAGCACGCTGTTTCGCAATCTGGGCACGTCGGGTTTTCAAGATATCAGTGAACAGGCAGCCGTGACGGTCGGCCGCTGGGCGTGGAGTTCCAACTTCCTGGACATCAATAACGACGGTTGGCAAGACATCGCCGTGGCCAATGGTTACATTACTTCCACCGACACCAGCGATTTGTGAAGTTTCTTCTGGCGACAGGTCGTGTCGCGAACCGCCAACGACGAAGAATCCAATCCTGACCAGGGCTGGTCCCAGGCGCGCAATCAACTGTTCAGAATGATCATGGAGGGGCGGTCCTTCAGTGGTCGTGAGCG
The DNA here is from genome assembly GCA_963826795.1 of uncultured Planctomycetales bacterium. Taxonomy (GTDB): domain Bacteria; phylum Planctomycetota; class Planctomycetia; order Pirellulales; family Pirellulaceae; genus CAWGYT01. The sequence continues at coordinate 274,499 of CAWGYT010000009.1, forward strand.
GAACTGCTGCTTCTTGAATACCGGACAGGAACGCTTTGCCACGATCTCGGCGCTGTCCGGATTGGATTTCCCCGACGACGGTCGGTCAATCGCCGTGACCGATTGGGACCTGGATGGCGACCAGGATCTGTGGATCTCGAATCGGAACGCGCCGCGGTTGCGATTCCTGCGGAACGACACACCCTCACGAAACCAATTTGTTTCGCTAAAGCTCGCCGGCAACGGCTCGACCACAAACCGGGACGCCATCGGGGCTCGCGTCGAGGTATTCGCGCAGCCGGAGGCGCGCCTGGTACAAACGTTACGGGCGGGCGAAGGATTTCTATCTCAATCGAGCAAGCGGTTGCACTTCGGGCTCGGCGCCGCCACCTCGATCGAGCGAGTGATTGTCCATTGGCCGGGTGGCAACCTGCAAACATTTGTTGGACTCCGGCCGAATCGACACTACCTTCTCACGCAAGACGAAGTTGATCCGCTTCCGCTGGACGAGAATTCCAAGCCTGTCACGCTCGCAGCATCCGAACAAGTCTTACCTGCCCCGACGCAGACCGCTCGCATCGCTTTAGTCACACGCGTTCCCATGCCGTCGCTCACCTACACGTCGCCCGATGGCACACGGATCATCGAACGGTTCGAGTCCGCCAGCCCCACGCTCGTGAATCTCTGGGCCAGCTGGTGCAGTCCCTGCGTGGAAGAGCTGACCGAGTTCACCGCCAAGCAACGGCAGCTGGAAAATGCGGGGGTCAAGGTCGTCTCGCTCTCGGTCGACCAGCTTGGCGCGCAACCGACTTCAGTCGACGAGGTGGTCAAGCTGATCCGCCGCCTGGACTATCCCTATCCATGGGGATACCTCAACGAGCAGCAGATGGACCTGCTGCAGGAGTTGCACAACCAGTTCTTTTTTCTGCGGCGGCCTCTGCCTTTGCCGTCCAGCCTGCTGGTGGATGATCACGGTCGCTTGTCGGTGATCTACCGCGGAGCGGTTTCGGTGGAGCAGTTACTGGAAGACGCGGCTCGACCGGCGGGCGGTTACCTGGAGTCCTCGCGAGATGCGGCCTGTCTGCCGGGACAGCCCCTGAATCATGCGCGGGTCCAGGCGGTCGCTCGGCGAGCCGACCTGCAGCTTCGCTATCGCGTGGCGGCGTGGCTTGAGGAGAGCGGTCGGTATCGTGACGCGCTGAGCCACTTCGAAGAACTCGCTCGATTTGACCCGTCCTGGGCGCTTCCGCTGCGCCATTTGGCCAAGCTCTACCTGAACGAAAACCAAGGGACCAAAGCCGCGGAGTATGGCCAACGCGCGTTGGAACTCGATCCCCGCAACGCACGGATCCAAAACACCATGGGACTCGTGCATTCCGGCTTGGGAGACTCCGCGCAAGCGATTGCGTGCCTCCAAGAAGCAATCCGGCTGGATCCCCGCTTCGCCGAAGCTCATAACAATCTCGGCACGATCCTGGCCGGTCAAGGACAGCTTGAGGCAGCGGGCCGCTGCTTTGCGCAAGCCGTCAAGATCGACGACAATTTCGCCGAGGCTCACACGAACCTGGGCAGTGTCTACGCGGCCCGTGACGACCTGCCCCGGGCGATCTCGCAATACGAGCGGGCCATCGAAATCGATCCGACGTATGTTGACGCCCACAGCAATTTAGGCACGATGTTTGCGCGACAGGGAAATCTCGCTCAGGCGATCAAGCACTATCGAAACGCCTTAAAGCTTGACCCAGAGAACGCAAACGCCCGTGGCAATCTGGACCATGCCCTGAATCTGCTAAACTCACAGTCCCGACCGCGACCTTGAAGCTTGGACTGGGAGTGAGTTGCCATCGAGGTCTAATCTTCGAACGGCGCGGGGCCGACCTTTCGATTTAACACACTCGCCAGATTGTCCGCGACTTCCCTGAGCAGCAAGCCATCGAACTGCGCAGGCAGCTTCTCGAACAGTCGGTCGCGCACTTCATTGTTCTGCAGCGGGTTGACGACAATCGCGTCCATGAATCGTCGGGAGTTCGCTGCGGGCACTTCGGCCGCGAGCCGTCGCGGCTTGGCGGCAAGTTCCGGCAGTCGGCGGAACGGTGGTAGCCGAGTGTCCTGGTCCGCGACCGCGCCGGCAGCCCACGACGCAAGCGTCACGCGGGGCGGGCGTCGCAGCGAAGCGGTCGCGGCGGCCGAAAAGCCGCCGGCCTGCAAGGCGAGAACCAGATCCGACGTCAGAAAATCCCCGTCGCAGTCCCAGTCGCCGTCGCTCCAAGTCGAATTGCCGTCGCGGTCGTCCTCATATTCGCCGGCCTGAAAAACGCGGACCAGGTCGCCGGAGTCAAACGTGCCATCCAAGTCCGCGTCGCCGAAATTCGTGCCCAGCAGATCCTGGATCAGCAGCGCCACGTCACGGTGATCGACGCTTCCGTCCGATGTCAGATCGAATCGCGCGTCGTTAATTCGGTGGGCGGCGCACAGCAAGTCCACGTCGACCACATCCACGCGACCATCACCGTTGAAGTCGCCACCGGTGACGTCGGTTGTTCCCGGTGAACCGTCCAGCTGCCGGCTGACTTGCCAACCGTCCGGTGTGTTCCAGCGTGCCAAGTCCATGCGAGGATCGATCACGGTCAACGAAAAGCCGACACCGTCGGTGGCCGGCAGCCAGGCATCATCATAGGTGAATTCCTGGATGAGGTCACCCGTCGCGATCTCCAGACGAATCGCCTCACCTTCGTTGGCAAGTTTCGGGTCCTCGAACGTGCCGCCATACTGTCCGGCAATCAAAACATCCGGTCCATATCGCGCCTCGAACGCCCCGCGATCACGGACAACGACCACCCGTTGACCGGGTGCAAGTAACATCGGCGGAAACACAAAGTCGATGCCTTGCCTGAGAGCGACGTGTTCGAGGTCCAGCGTCTCCGTATCCGACGTGTTGACCAGTTCGATGAACTCGAAGTCGCCATCTTCAAAGCGACTTCCCGGCTCGGGATCGCGAGGATGGTACATCACTTCGCTGATCCTCAGGGAGTTTTGCTCCGGCGAAGGGTCGGACGGCGTGACGGCCTCGTCGACGACGGTCAGGTCCGGAGCGACCAGACGGATCGAGGCGCCGTGGTTGGAAATATGTCCGACGTAGTTGCCTTGCACGAACAAACTCTGCCCGCCCGACGGTCCGCTTTCGCGCGTGCGGAAAACGTTTAAGTCAGGGGTTAGATAAAGCGTACCTCCGGCCGGAATCACCGTACCGGGATGGAAGGTATGTTGCACACCGCCCGTCAGTTGCCAAGCCGAAATATCCACCGCGATTTCATTCGGGTTGGTCAGTGTGATGTACTCCTCGTCCTGATTGCCTGAGCTCGGGTTGAATTCGATTTCCCCGAAGCGGATTGGCGGCGCCGCCGCCTGGGGTAACAAGACTTGGCCGCCATTGGCTTGAGTCAGGGCGCTATACAGGTATGTCCGTCGCGCGGGGAAGTATTGATTGCGTAGGATGTCAACTTCTTCTTGCCAGGTCGGCACACCTTCTTGGCCATAGGAAATGACGTCGGTGACGGGATCGGTTCGCCAGCTGCCCCATTTCTGGAAGTCCAGCAACGCGTCGGGGGCCAGCTGCGCGACAAGCTCGTCGACGCGCCGCTCGAAATGCAATTCGTCGGGGGGAGTTCCGGGTGGCTGAATGAACTCGTCCATCAACGTCCGGAGTCGGCGGAGATACATCTCACGAAAACCGGGAACATCGTCCAGCAGGGCGGCAAACAACTTGTTGTCGCGTCCGGTAAAGATGCCGGCGGCCTGGGGAAAAATCGATTGGGCCAGCGCCACGCCCCCGCGACCAAAGGCGGAATCGACGTCCCACGGCAAGGCCTGCCACAGCCCGGTTCCCTCAGTGTCGCGATAAATATAGAGATTCTTGTCGCAGCAGTCGCCGTGCCCCATCACGACCAGGCCCACCAGATAGTTCACGACGGCCGCGATGTCCACGTGGTCCAGCAAATACTCCACGCGATCCGCCCCGGTCAGGGCCAGACCATCAAACAACGCTCTCAGGTCGGAGTTATCCTCCTGAGTGCGAGTTTGCTTCTTGAACGTCCCACGCCCCACCGAGAATCCCAGATTCATCTTGTACAACGCGCCTCGCGGATCAAGTCCCGCGAGTTCCAGAAACCGCTCGTTGCCGCCGTCGACAAACGAGTAGGTGCCAAAGAATTCGCCGTTACGCTGCACACGCACCGGAAACGACAGATGGGCGGGCGTCCCGAGATCGAGAAATGTCTGGTAGCCGAGCGGAATGCGCACCTTGGCTCGGTTCCAGAAGTCCGTGATCAGGTCGAAATCGTTCATTCGCAACGGCGGGTCGGTGAGCTCGAACCAGTGATCGGAAGTAAAAAAGACATCGTGGCTCTTCTTCGGCCCGCTCAGGCCCACCGAGCGTCCTGTCGTGTCCACCTCGATATTGTCGTAGAAGATGCCGTCGTGAAAGAGCGAACCGTGCGTGCCGGCATCGGTCTCGGACGCGTCGGGATCCTCGAGAAACAAATGCAGCACGCGCAGATTCGACTCGAGGGTCGGGTCACGCACGACCGTGCCGAAATACTGCTCGGAGTTAAGCGGATCCGCAAACACCGGCACGCGGGCCCGATTCCCCTCCGATTCACCGACCGTGACGTAGTAACGAATCATCTGTCCCGACTCGGCGACGCCCGCGGGAATCGCCGCGCCAAAGATGCCGTCACCCGCCGTTCGATCTCCATGCAGACCATCGTCGAACATCGGCACCGATGTCTCGTCGCCATACATGACTCGGTAATGGAGCGTGGCCGTCGGCAGACTAGCTCCGGTGGAAACCACCGTCGCGCTCACCGTGAGTTCGCCTTCCTCGCCGGGAACATTGGGCTGATGACTGACCTCCGTGATCAGACTCGTCGTACCCTCCCCGTTGGGAACCCCGGGTGACGGTGCCGTGAAATACTGTCGGTCCTGCGACCTCAGGCCCTCGAACAGGCGGGCCCTGAGACCTGCCACCAGCAAGAAATCGCTGCTGGTCACTACATCATTCAAGGCGTGAATGGCCAGGATGTTGTCACCCGCGTTTAAGAGATTGTGGAAATCGTAGGGATCGATTTCGACCTCTTCCGGCACGACCGCTTCGCGATCGACATGCGCATCCGTTGCAGCGGAATTCCACGTCACGTCGTTCGGCGCATTACGTCGCGCGACTTCTTGCCCGTTGAGGTATGCGACGTAGCCATCCTCGTACTGCAGGCTGAGAGTCAGGGAGTACACGGCATCGGGATTCTCCAACACAAAAGGCATTCGCACAAACGCCGAGGCGTTCACGTCGTACATCGCCGCTTCCACGTCCGTGCGGATTAGCTGCTCGTAGCCGGTTCCCCGTTCGTAGCCGATCGCGTTCACTCCCGTGATCCAGTTGGAATCGTCGAACTCTTCTGCGGTCCAGCTTGCCCCCAAGACATCACCCCCGTTATCCGTGGTGGGAACCAGCAACTGAACCGGCGCCTCGGGCGAGATGAGCGTTGTTTCGCGAATCGGTTGCGGGATTCCGAACGACACGTCCGGTCGTTGAGGGGGATAGAACGAGCCAAAATCAAATGCCACGGTCAGTCCGTCGGGTTCGACCAAGGCGAGGTAGTCGTTGGTGACGTTGAGCCGAAAATTCGTGTGCAATTCGCCGCCCGGATCGGCGCGGTTCTTTCCCGACGCGAAGACGACCATTCGCTGATTGGCAGCGAGGCTGACGTCGGGCAGACGCCACTTATCAAGGTCCGAGGCGCTGTCGGTCAAGAACCAACCATCGAGGCTCGCCGGCTCGGAACCCGTGTTGAGAATCTCGATCCAATCGGGGCGCGTGTAGTCTTCGTCACGGAGTCCATTGTCATTGGACGCCATGAACTCGCTAATCACGAAGCTGCCGGTTAACAGATGCCTCGCTTCCAGACACTCGCCACCGCCCACGGAACGCATCCGCGAACTTCCTGTCCGCCATAATCTTGGTTTGCGCATCGCCCGCTCCCAAAAGGATTCCGAGATCGTACGCTCTCGCCGAAGGCAAGTCCAGCAACAAGCCTTGACGCGATCGAGGCAGCGTTTTTGAGAAGTCCTTTGCGGGAAGCCACGCCAGCCACCCCGATTTGTCCAGAGTTGTTGCGAAAAAATCTTTGCTTTACGTCCCAACGCCCCTTATCATCGCGATTCTTGTCTCGTGCAGCGGTGTTGGGGACGGTTCTCGGGCCCAACGCCCGTGTCGGCACCGCAGATCAATATCAAGAGATTCCTGGGAGATGAGACGATGTCGCGACCTCGGTTGGTAATCACATCGGTGACCCTCTTTCTGGCGATGACCCGGATCGGCTTCGGCCAGGAGCCGGATCTGTCACTCATTCGCGCCTATCAAACGGAACAGGCACCCCAGTTGGACGGTGAAATTACGGCCGGCGAATGGGACGCCGCCGGACCTCCGCTGCGCGTTGCCGTGGAAGATGCCGGGACCGCGTTCCCGGAAGATCCGTTTGGCGGGCCAAGCGACCTGAGTTATCAGTTTCGAGCCATGTGGCAGGCGCCGTGGACTGTCTACTTCTTGTTCGAGGTGACCGATGACATCGCCATGGAAGTCATCCCTGCGAACCGCTGGGAAATGGATCAAGTCGAGTTTTTCATGGACGGCGACGACCTGGAGGGAAGTACGGACTTGCCGACGTACCAATGGTGGGATAGCACCGAGACCTATGGGAAATTCGGGGCGAGCCGTTGGGAAGCGGAATTCGAGGGCAATACGGGCGTGATGACAACGTTCCTTGAAGATCTCTATTCCGAGGGCTTCGGTGCCTTCGCCGCCGCCGTGGCGTCGGAGACGGGTGTCAACGGCGACTATGTGGTTGAGTACGCCGTTTCGCTGGAGCCCATGTGGGACAACGGGACGTTCGATGGCACATCGACGGCCGACGCCGAGCAGATCGTGGCCAACGAGACCGTGGTCAAATGGACGGCCTGCCTGTCGGACGATGACAACTTCGGGGACGGAACGGTCGGCCGCTCGCATACCATCTGTGCCTATCGGGCAAGGCCGGATGCGGATTGGCGTGATTCCGCCGCGTTTGCGGACCTCCTGTTCGTGGGCCCGTACTCCTCGGATATCGAAGGCGATTACAACGGCGACGGAATGGTCGATACGGCGGACGTCGACTTGCAGGCCGTGGCGATGCAAACGCCGATGGACAATCTCACCACGTTTGACGAGAACGGTGACGGGATGGTGGATGGCGAGGACCGGACGATCTGGGTCCAACAGCACGCCAAGACATGGTTTGGAGACGCCAATTTCGATGGGTCCTTCACCACGGACGATCTGGTGGCGGTTTTCTCGGCCGGCAAATACGAATCGGGCGCCTCGGCGAATTGGTCCGAAGGCGACTGGAGCGGCGACCTGGTCTTCGACAGCGGCGACCTGGTCGCAGCCTTCTCCGACGGCGGTTTCGAACTCGGCCCCCGGCCCGCGGTGGCCGCCGTCCCGGAACCGGCCAGTGCCCTGCTGCTGGCACTCGGGCTGGTGATCGGCCTGATGGGTGCCCGACGCGCGGCAGACGCGTAACGGACAAAACCCTGCCGTGTCACCGCGACGGCGTCGCCTGACCGTCGGCGTTTCACCGGGGCCTCGGCGTTTCACCGGGGCCTCGGCGTTTCACCGGGGCCTCGGCGTTTCACCGGGGCCTCGGCGTTTCACTGGGGCCGATGGCCCCCCGTAACGGCGAGACTCCGCAAACGTCGCAAAAGAAGCCGTTAACCGAGTGCTTGCGCCGCGTGTCAGCACAGCCAACTCAACGGCTTTGTCTGGATCCAGTGGGCGCACGAAGATTCGAACTTCGGACCTCGTCGTTATCAGCGACGCGCTCTAACCAACTGAGCTATGCGCCCCACCGAAGGCCACTATTTTACGATCGGTCGGCCGACTGTCAAAGGGCCTCGCAAACCGCCCAAGTAGATGGGTTGCTCGCCCGACTTCGGATCGTATCGATTTTGTGGTGGCCGAGCGGGGCGGCAACCGAAACAAACAGGGAGACCACCCCGACACGTACGGCAGACCGGCCCCGCCGCCTGCCGCGACGTCCGCAGTCGACTTCACCCGATTCATCTGAGAGAGGTTGTCACCGCCATGCTTCGCTTGCGACTCCTTGTCAGCCTTGGACTCCTCGTTTCCCCGCTTGCCCTCCACGGCTCACTGGCCGCTCAGCCGTCCGTGCGGCAGGCGCTCAGCTTGGTGCCGATGCAGCCGGACGTCGAATACGAACGGCCTGGCGAAAATGAGATCGACGCCTGCATTATCAAGCCGGAGCGAGAGGGAGACAGTCGCGCCTGGGTCGTCGTCAGTCCGGCCGGCAGCCTGCTGCGACGCTTCTCGGACAGCAATGGCGACAACAAAATCGACCAGTGGTGCTACTTTCGGGGAGGGGTCGAGGTCTACCGGGACATCGACGCCGACTTCAACGAAAAGGCCGACCAATATCGCTGGTTTGGCACCGGTGGGCTTCGCTGGGGCCTGGACGATGACGAAGACGGAACACTCGACCGGTGGAAGTGGATTTCGGCCGAGGAAGTCACTTCCGAACTCGTGCGGGCGCTCGCCACACGCGACGCGGCTCGCTTCGCAAAGCTCTTGGTCACACCCACGGAGCTAGCCGAGTCGGGGCTCTCCGCCGAGTTGATTGCACAGATTGACAAGCAGGTCGAAGCCGCCAGACAGCAATTCGCCGAATTTGCCGGGCGACAAAAGTCCGTCGCCGAGCAGTCGCGCTGGGTCGACTTCAGCGCCCGCAGCCAGGCGTCGTGCCGGGCGGGGGCGAGCAGACGAAGGAAGACCTTGTCGTCTATGAAAACGTGATTGCAATGGTCGAAACCGACGGACAGCACGGCGAAGTTCAGGTCGGAACGCTGATTCGCATCCAAGACCGATGGCGATTGATCGGCCTCCCCGAGCAGGAAGACAACGGCTTTTTCTTCCGCGCGGCCGATCGCCGCACACTGCCCGTTGCTAGCGTCGGCTCCGAGGTGGATCCGCGTCTGCAGCAGCTGGTCCAAAAACTAGAGGAGTTGGACCAGCAATTGGCGAAGGCGACCACTCCGGCCGAGACGACGCGAGCCTACGGCCAACGGATCGGCGTCCTTCGCGAGCTGATCGCGGCCAGCCGGACCGAGGAACGCGACATGTGGTTGCTGCAGCTGATCGACAGCGTCGTGGTGACATCACAATCCGGTGAGAATCATTCCGGAATCAAGGCCCTCGAATCGCTTGTGAACGAGGTCGCCAAGGCCACCACGACGAAAGAGGTCGTCGCCCAGGCCAAGTTCGCCTTCCTGACGGCCAACTACTCGGACAGCCTCCAAAAGACCGACGCCAATCTCGCGAAAATCCAAAGCCAGTGGATCGATGATCTGAAGCAATTCGTCGACGAGTTCGGGGGCACTCGGCCCGCCGCCGAAGCCATGCTGCAACTGGCGATTTCGGAAGAATTCGCGGGCGAGGATCAGGCGGCGATCCAGTGGTACGCCCGGATTGTCCGAGACCATGCCAAGACGGATATGGCCGAGAAGGCGGAGGGAGCTACTCGACGACTCAACAGCATCGGAACGGCACTGGCGCTGCAAGGCAAGAATCTCACCGGTTCGCCGATGAATCTCAGTGAGCTCCGGGGAAACCTGGTCGTGATCCACTATTGGGCCACGTGGTGCGAGCCGTGCAAGCAGGACATGCAGCAGCTCAAAGAAATGCTCGCCGTCTACGGCCGCCGGAAATTCGCCGTGGTCGGCGTCAATCTGGATAACGACCCGCGCGTCGCCTCGGCATTCATGCAGCAGGCCCGGATCACGTGGCCCCAATTTCATGAAGCGGGCGGGCTCGAAAGTTCCCTCGCCAAACAGATGGGTATTTTCACGCTTCCCGTAATGCTGCTGGTCGACGAACAAGGCCGCGTCGTCAACCGCTCGCTCACCATCGCCGAACTCGACTCCGAGCTGAAAAAACGCCGCAGCAAGCGGTAGGCGCCGGCTCGAGTGAGATCGACGCCTGAAGCCGCTGGGCAGCACGTGATCGAGCTGCCCTTTTTGGCCAAGTCGCTAAGTCGCTAGTTTCAACGAGCATCCGGCTCCGTGAGGGCCCCGTTGCCGCCGTCATCGGACGGTCTTCGGGCAGATCCGAAGATCGATTACCAATTCCAGTGCTTGTTACGTCGCTGACGGATCCCTCCCGGCGTCGCGTCCTTCTTCCGATTTCGTTGCCGCGAAGCGGCAGCTCGGCGAACGCGATAGGTCTCGCGGGACAGTTTCGCTTCTTCCTGGGCGAATTGCTCAACGTTGCTGTAATCGATCTTCGACATTGGCTTCACCTTTTCTGACTGCGGACCAGCCGCGCCTGCACCTCCACGAGTTCCCCGTGAACCCGACGCGTGGAAGGAGGACGCAAGCAGCGCGCCAGAAGCCGTGCATTCGGCAAAATCCTCAGAGCCGCTAGGTCGGCTTTTCCTAACTGCCGCAATGAAAACGACTTACCAGTCCTCCTTCGCGCCACAATCTGCGCCTCCGCCACGACCAACTCAAACTTCCCGAATTACCCTGAATCACCAGACCAGGGAAAACGCCAGATCGTTACTTCTAACTCTCTTCTAGATATAGACTTATCGATCCTCCGACCGCGTGGATTCCAATCTTCCCCCGAGACCCAACCGCAAGGATCTCAACATAAGTCATTACTATAAAATGACTTGCGAAGTGCGCCGTCATTTGGACACAGGCCTCACCAATTTAGTGAAATCGACAAGAATTTCACTTTTCTGTAAAGTTCGACGGCGGGAGGGCCGAGGCGAGCGACTCGCGGCGGTCTGTCTCGCCGGGTAACGCCTGGGGATCGGATTGACGTCGCGCTTAAGTTCGCTCGGCCGCGTCCGTTCCTCGGCTCAACCCGCGAGGCCCACTCCTTCCAGGGGTGGGCTTCGGTCCGTGGCAAGGAAGCCACGAACTGAGGGCAAGTCACGCAGGGAGAGCCGAATGACGCCTGAATCGCTGATTAGTCTGACATCGATCGTGATTTGCTGCCTCGGCCCACTCGGCTTTCTCGCGTGTCGAAGCGCGGGCCAGGCGGGCACGGGCAGAGCCTGCCAGCTGAGCTTTTTTGTGATTTTGCTGTTGGTGGGCCTCGGAACGATGGCTTCGTTCCTGCTGGACGCCCACGGCTGGCTTTTGGGCGGAGTCACGCTGGCCGGGATGGTCGTCGGCGGAACACTCGACAGCGGCCGCTAGCGTCGTCGGCCGCGACGGCTGCCCGGGCCGCTGGCGGCGCCGGCCGCGGCCGTCGTCACAGGGCGGGAAATCCGACATCCCCTTGAAAACGGAAAAAAACGTTTCTCCTGAGCTACCGGCATAACCGAAACAAATAACCAGTCAACGAATCGGAAGCGACGAGGCTGCGCGTCTCGGGGTGAGATCGATAATGACGAATCGGTTTCCCGCCGCGATGGGCGTGACCTCGGTGACCACGCCGTCCACGACCCAAGTGACTGGCGAAAACTCAGGAGGGGGTTTGACAATGAAGCGTATGACCATGGCCCTGTTGGCCGTCACGGTTGCCGTTCTGGCCGGAAGCCCGGCCGTGGCCGACGACGAGCAAGTTGCCAAGACGATCATTCAGCGGCTGCAGCAGCAAAAGCAGGCCGCCGGATTGGAGGGATTCAACATCGGCGTGCAGGTCGAACAGGGGACCGTCACGATGATGGGCACCGTGGCCGAATCGGACCACGCCCTGATGGCACTGGACGTGGCACGCCGCGTCCCGGGTGTCAAGTTGGTGGTGAACGACCTGTTTGTTCAACCCACGAGCGGGCCGGCGCCACCCGATCCTGATCCGCAATCCGTCATCCCGACGGCCGCGGAACAGCCGGTTGCGACCAAGTCGACCGCGACGTCGGCCCCGTCGGCGGGCCCGATCGCGGGCCTGGAGCCGCCCACCGTGGGTGTTCACGTGCCGCAGATCAGCGGAACTCAGGCGGGTTTTGTGCCGCAAATGCCTCCGTCGATTGGCGCCGGAGCCCCTGGCCTCGCCGCCGCGACTCCGTCCCGAGCTGCCTCACAACAGCCGCTGGCCTTCGCACCGGCGGCCGGCATGCACGCTCGCCCTGTCAGCTATCACGCCGCGCCCGAGTACGGTCAGGCCATGCCGGCACAGTACGCCATGGGCGGTGGAAATCCTACGCCGATGCCGATGAACGCGGTCCCCAGCGGGATCGCTCAAGCGACTTACGACAACCCTCAAGTACCCGGCTACGCTTGGCCTAGCTACGCGGCGTATCCGAACTATGCCGCCGTGAGTTATCCGCATCAGTATTCGCCCACAGCCTGGCCATACATCGGTCCCTTCTACCCGTATCCTCAGGTGCCACTGGGTTGGCGGAAGGTCACGTTGGAGTGGGACGACGGCTGGTGGTTTCTGGACTTCAAATCGAAATAGTTTCCCTCTCGATGCGGCGGCTCGTCTCACGACGAGCGCGTCGCATCGAAGCGCAACGAGGAAAGCTCCCGCGAGTCGTTTCGCTGGGAGCTTTTTTTCATTACTGCCCGTCACCGATCCGGTTGCGCCGCGATCGAATTACTTCCTCGGCCTCCCACTCACCCGCAGAGCCCGTACCCGGATGAATTGGGCCTGGCAAGCCGTCGCGTACCCTGGGTGGACCAAGGCGGAGCGTTCCGGTCGGATCCGGAATCACCCGCAGAGTCTGGATTTCCGGATTTTTCGTGCCAAGCAAAAAAACCCGCAAGTCTCATCCAGATTAACGCGATAACTAACACTGCCAAGAAACACGGAAGCACACGGTGGGATCGGTGCAAGGCCGAGCGGCCGGTTCACGATCCCCGCAGTGAACGGAAAAATGATTTGAGGTTAGATTCATGACCAGGAAATCGCCCAATACGATCGCTGCTGGAGTCCTGCTGTTGGCGACCGTGGCCTGCACCGGCTGCACGGAACGAACCAGGGTCCAGCTTTAGGCATCTTCGCCATGCCGATTCCCGGTGAGCCCGTACTTCCAAGACAAGGAAGAAGACGAGTTCTGGGAGCACGAGCGCTACGACCGTGCTCCGATTCTCGGCCCGCATCACGGCAGGCGGCCCCGCTGCAGGCCCTCGATCCGCCGAGTGACGACGAGATCATTCGCGGCGCTCGAGCGGAGCCATCCGGTGGAAGGCGGCATTCCGTTTCTGCACGAGGTGCAGCGCAACAACGTCCGCATCTGCAAGGAGCTGATCGCCGACTACGTCGATCCGCCCCGCTTCTATCCGATGATCGGTCCCGCCCAACTGCATCACGCTCACTACAAGTGCACGGTCTACTTCACCGAGTACGAAGCGAGTCGGCTGGCCGGTCCCCCACACGCTGACGGACGAGGACTCCGTCGAGGTGATCTACATCGACCACAACCACCTGCACATGGTGGGCAACGTGGACGGCGGCGGCGGCTGTTCGAACTACTAGGGCCTGCCCACCGCCCCTCGGCATTTCCTTGCCACAACAGATGTGACCCCGGGGCGGGCGTGACGCAGTCGGATCGGAACGACGGGCAAGACACGTCGAACGCGAGTCAACCGCAGGAAAACCAAAGCACCGCGAACAGAACGCGTCGAAGAATCAGCGACGCAATCCAGGGGGAGACCCGCAGGCCCATCGCTTGCGGGTCTTTTGCGTGACGCGCCGCTGGGTCGCACCGCCGCTCGCCGCGCCGGGCTCGTCCCGCGGAAGGCTCCGATTGACAAACCACGGGAAGAACTTAGATTAAGGGACTTCCTTCCGGGGACGTAGCTCAATTGGGAGAGCACCGGCTTTGCAAGCCGGGGGTTGAGAGTTCGAGCCTCTTCGTCTCCACTGCAAAAAACACGCTGAAAACCGAGGGTTTTACCTGTCGACGGTCGGCAGTGCGGCGAGTGGAATCGTGGTAGATCTACCACAATTCGGAGGCCGCCCGAAATGACACGACGACGTTCCATTGTTGACCCCGGCGATCGACTTCGGACCGATGCGACTTCAGCAGGTACGCGAGTCGATGGTCGTGGACGGGCTGACGCGAAGCGGGATCAACAAGCGAGTGCGGCGGATTCGCCGCGTGTTCGAATGGGCCGTGGCCAACGAAGTGATTCCGAACGGGGTCAATGAGTCGCTCCGCACCGTCGACGGATTAAAGCGAGGCCGAACCGACGCCCCGGAATCGAAGCGGGTCGCTTGCGTTCCCGGAAGCCACATCGACGCCATTAAGCGGTTCGTGCTGCCGCCGGTCTGGGCGATGATTCAGCTTCAGCGATACGCCGGGATGAGGCCGGGCGAGGTCGTCACCATGCGGGGCAACGAGATCGAATCGACCGGCGAGATCTGCTTGTATCAACCGCGGAAGCATAAGAACGCTCACCGCGGTCAGAGTCGCGTGGTCTCCCTGGGACCGAAAGCACAGCGTGTCTTGCGCCCGTGGATGAGTACGACCGGCGACCTTTTCTCGCCAGCCAAGGCGATGGAAGCGTTACGAGAACGCCGGGCGCAATTATGCGGACTTCCTGCCATGCAGAGCTCCGCATAGCAGGAAGAACGGGCGGATGGTGGGCAGCGATCGCGAAGTTGAGGCGGCCGCGATTCATTTCAGCTTCATTGCTTCGTGCAAGATGAACAACGGCGAGCCTTTCACGCATCTCGTCGACATCTTGCGCCGCCTGCCCGACACGCCACGTGACCAATGGATCGACCTTCTGCCCCACCGCTGGAAGGCCGCCCAAACCGCGCGGGCCTCGCCCGTAGACACCCCCGCAACTCCCCACGTCCCACCGGTCTCTCGCACCGACACGGCAACCACCGTCTGACAAAAGCTCCCGGGGCCGATGGCGCCAAACACGGCGCCCGCTTGCCGTCTGCCGAATGCGCTACACTCCCCCGTCCGGGCCCGCAAGCCACGGACGCAATCCGCCGGACGTTTAGCCGCTCGGCGACCGTCATGTGGACTTGTTTCGGCAGTCGCGCACGCAGGATCGCGTTCTCCGACTTGAGATATTCGACGTATTTAGCCAGCTCGCGATCGGTCGCCCAGGCAATCAAGGCCAACAGGGGGTGGGAAATATTTCTGGCGACCTACGCCCGCCGCCGAAATCGGACCGCCAACGTGGCGGTAGACACGGAGGGAATGTCCAAGCGTGTCGTTGGGAACTTGACGACGAAACGAATGGCAAAAGTCGGTCGGATCAAGTACACGTTGCACGCTGACGATGTACCAGCCGGGCGACGATCGATCCTTCGCAAGGCGCCAAGGAAGCGGCATCTTTGCGGCGAGTTTGTCAGTCACAACTGCGTGGAAGACCGGCGTTGCGTCGGGGTGCCTCGCAATCCATCGACTCGCTTCGTCAAGATCTTCTCCCCACTCAAGATTCGATTCGACCAAGTAGTGGTACCCGCGACGAGGTCCACCTACGAGCTCGCTAAAGAACGAATGGCACCTTGGCCAGACCAGCAAGCTGCTCGTGACTCCGGTGAGCAGCAATCCCCAGGCAAGGAGCGACACCCGATCCCGAATCCCACCGCGGCAGGTTTGACTGACGTAGGTGAATAGAAAGGGAAGGCAGGGGAAGGCATAGCGGAAGTGGTGCCCGAAACCGGTCTGGCTGCTCACCAGGAAGGCAAATGCCAACAGCGGCAGCAGCAGCGGACCCGCGCCGTCCCCACCACAGTCTCGAGAAGTCGCCGCGGCGTCACGACGCCAGGTAATGACCGACGTGCTCCGTGCGAATTCGACGAATCGAATCACCAGCAGACCCAGAAAGCCGGCCGGCAATTTGACCACTGCGGCGACCAAGTAGTAGTGCCACCAACCTCCGTGGTTCCATTGGCCGCAAAGGTAAGACCGTTTGCCAAGCTGGAATTCACAGAGTTGCCAATCCAAGCCGCGCAGGAACTCGGCCGGTAAGGGGACGCGAACTCCCGCCAACGCACCGCGAGTCCAGCGATTGCCTTCCACACCAGCCGCTTGGCCAGAAAAAGCGGAACTTCGAAACCGGAGATCTCCCAGCCGGGGTAGCGCGTGTTCGAAGCCGTAGCCGAGATTGACAACCCAGAGCACCACCGCCAAATAGATGGCGACGCTCCCGCCAACTCGAACCCGCTCAATCTTCCGCCGACGATCCTGAGGCTGAGATTGTGTCTGGTCGAACGAGCAGGCGGCCCGGCGCGGGACGCCGATGCTGACGGACACGAGGAAAAGAAGTGGGAACAGCGCCCACGTCGACTTCGCGAGGATGGCCAATCCGGCCAAAACGGAGGAAGCCATCAGATCGCGGCAGGCTGCTTTACGATTCCAGCGGTCGGCGTGGTAAGCGGCGGCAAAGCCGAGCGCCGTGGCGGGAATATCCGGGGAGATGGTGGCCGACCACGCCAGCTGGCTCGGTGAAAACGTCCAAAGAGCAACGGCCGCCCACGATGACGGGCCTCCAAACAGGTCTCGGGCCCAGCGCCAGCAGTAGACGCCACCGAGCAATGCGAAGGGGAGATTCATGATCCGAGCGATGACCAATCGACGGCGAAAATCGGCATACGTCCACGCATCCAGAAGCTGATCGGCGAGTTGCCACTCCAAACGCGTCAGACTCGAGTCGAGGCCAGCGTGCCACGGCGGTGAGTCGCGTGCCACGGCAAGCGGCCCCACGGCCAATGGTAAAGTGCTCCAGAGGCGGACGAGCGGCGGATTGACCCGATACGCGTCGAACCGCCCGGTGTGCCAGTGATAGAGGCCTGCAGCGAGATGGGCCGGTTCGTCCGCGTTTGGACTTGACCGCAGCACAATCCCGATCGTTAGCGCGGTGTGTACCGATGCAATCACACCGAGCGCCAGGTAGGCCTTCATGAGCGAGTCTTCGACGAGTGGTTCTGTGAGTCGGTCGCTGGATTGACGTCACGCGACGACGTGAGCGATCGCCACCGAACGCCTTTGCGGATCAATCGCACGATTACCAGGTTGAGCAAAAGCAGATTGCCGAGGAAGACGACGCGATCCAGCTGCGAGCGCGGGCGAAGGATGATCGCATCTCCTTTCCACGACGCGGCAAGCTGTTGGAATGGAATCGACTTTCGCTTGCCGTCGGACGGATCCCAGACGGTGGCCAGTTGGGTGTCGCGTCGCCAGTCTTCCAGGACAAGGCAATGGGCGCGATCGTTGACGATTAAGATCGCTGGCAGGCCAAGCTGGCCAATGCAACTGGGCGAGATCTGTCTCGCACGTGTTGTCGGCTCGAGTCGCTGGCAGACGGTGACCACATCCCGCAGCGGCACGCCCCGTAGGCTGCGGTGCGGAAACTGCTCATTCCAAGTGCTGGAGTCCACCTCGTGTCCCAAGAGTCGGAGGGCACGAGCGGCCGAGAGGGGACCGCATTGGCGGACACGCTGTCGGTGGATCGCGATCTGCTGTTCGACTTGTTGCCACGAAAACACTCGCCCCGAGTGCCCGCTTCCGCCTGAGGAGCCAGGATTCGCGACGGCCAGCGCAACGGTGACAGCAACGGTTAGTGTTTGCGGCATCTCTTTCGGACCCAGTATCCCAGGACAATTACCAACGCCAGTGCGTTTAGCCAGAGCAGAACGCGTCGCAGTTGCGTCGTGCCCGGAGCTGGCATTGCGTTCTCCAGAACTCCGTTGATTTGATCGAGTTGCTCTTGGCTCTTCAGCTGAAAGACACTCACTGGCACACCGGGTCGCGAGTCACGAACGTAGGTCAATTCAGGGACGTTGATCGAAAACTCCCCATCAGAAATCTCCTGATTGACATCCGTGATCTCCGAAATCTCAAACCGACTCACGTCCGCTTGCTCTCGATAGACGGTCCGACACAACGCCTCTCGGGGAAAGAAGAGCGATGCGTTGACCGGTACGAACTGGCTCGCTTCAAATTGTTGAACGACTTTGCCTTCGAGGGTGGCGTACTCGATTCGGGGCAGCGCGTACCCGAGCTTGGGGGCAATGTAGATTCGCAGTTTTCCGCGGCGGGACCTGGCAATCTCGTCGGGGATCAGCACCATGGCAGCGTCCAGGTCCAACGCGGCGACATCCCATTCCAGCACGTGGGTCTCGATGGGGCCGAGGTGTTCGGTTCCCTTGTCGACCACTTGGAGCTGCTGCTGTTCGATGAACGCGGCCTGTTCGGGGAACCAAAAAGTGCCCAGACGAGGACCGGCGTGGCACGCGTGTTCGTGAATTAGGCTCTGATACGTCTCAGCCGCAATCAGATGCAAACTGCTTTGTCGAGTCGTTACACCCTCGTCCTGGGATGTCTCATCGTCTCCGTACCGTCTCAGCACTTCATAGTATTTCACGCTCGCCTGGTTGCGCTTCATCCGAAAGTTCGCAGAATCACCGTACTTGACAATCCAGTCGTTTCCGCGGACCGTGATGGCCAGGTCCATTCGTTCCGTTACGGGATCCTCCCCCCGTTTGCGAAAGGCTTCGCTTCGGTATCGGTACTTCAGTTTCAGACTCGTCACGGCACTTGAGCGGCCGACGGCGCCTTGGATCAGTCGGATGATCTCCTGCGAAGGACCGTCCTGCGCCAGGCAGCGACTTTCGCAGGAGAGGACGACAATCGAACATAAGATCGCCAAATGGCCAATGAACGTCTCTCGCATGAGATCCTCCTCAGTCGCAAACGCTATGGTCGAAATCACAGATCGTCGAACCTTCGAGATGACAGACGAGGACGATGATCTGGGGCGCATCGGGAAGCGTATAGTCGTACAGTCTGACCTTGCATTGCCAATGATCTTCCGGGCATCCGGCTGTCGTCTTCGAGCCAAGTGGCTGGCAGCGGTTCTGGCCGACCGATCGAATGCGCAGATCGCACACATCCTCCGGCCCGGCTTGATTGCACGTCGCCTTCGTGCACCTCATGGTTAGGACGTTCGTGCGACTACAGTTGGGATACACTTGGTCAATCCGAACGCATCCGGTCTGGTTGAAGTTGGCAGGATCACATCCCCAGCGTCGCCCAGGCAGGCAACAGCGTCGCGTGACTTGCCCGACGGTGCGATTCAGCTCAGCGGGCGACAAAGCGCAGCTGCGGCGCCCAAAGAGGCGCAAGCAGGGCGTAGAGCACCGTAACGGAGAGCGAGAATAGATCCAGATAATGACGGGTACCAAGCATGGGAGGACTCCTTTCGACTATTGATTGGCGTTCATTGTGATAAATCAAGTTAGAGACCAGGCGATTCACTCGTAAGTCGCAGGATCGGAACGAAAGCGGTTTCTCCGTTCGTAAGTTCCAGCTTCAGCTGCTCGGGGGCGTCGGTCGCACTCGACGGCTTGGGAGTGAGCGAAAGGCAAACGCTCAGAATCCCGGGGCCGATTCGGCGGACTTGAAAGTCGGTATCGAATACGTCTGAGTGCACACGTCCAACCGAGGCGCCTCCCGAGATCGCATCGCCGGTGACGATCAGTTGTCCCTGCCATGGCCCGGAGTGGGCTCTTTGATGAAAGCTGGGATACTTGGGAGAGACCCGCAGTGACGCCGTATCTTCGGAGTAGACGGGGACGGTAACGACCCAGCGAGATCGACGGTCGGCCGCACTCTGAACGGGACGCAGTAGACTCAACTGAACCGAGCCTTGGCGACTGTCGCCAGTCCCCGTCGGCTGACAGGCGACTTCCAGTTCCAGGCGATGCTTCCGATTCGTCACTCGCCGGTCGACAACTTGCAGGTAGCTGTCCGAGCTGTTCAGCTGCACGTCACTCAAGTCCACTTCGAGATCGGAATCGCAATGCACGCGCTTCGTTCTTCCCAAGCGGACGTCGTCCTGCGAGAAATGAAGTTGCGCCGGATCAAGCGCCAGTGCGGACCGGACCTGAGCTTGGACAACGAAACGCGTTTCGAAAACGTCGCCCGCCGGGTTGGTCCACCGCAGATCAACTTGCTCGGAGAGCATTCCGCGTTTGGAAGCCGTATCGATCTCGACCGAAACCACGGTCGTCTTGCCAGGTTCAAGGCGGCGATTCACCAAATTGACGCGAGTGCACCCGCAACTGGAGCGGATTTCATCGTCCGAACTCAGATTCCACTCGAAGTCGCTCTCGTTGCGACAAGCGAACCGATGGCGAATCACTTCCCCCGCTACGACCTCTCCGGCATGAAAAATCGTTTCACGACTTGTCGTCCCCTGGCAAACCGAGTGGTCCGTCGCGACTCGGTGACGGTCCGTCGACGTCGTCGGGGTGGGACTGCAGGCACCTGTGACGTTCACAAGGAAGATGACCAGCGCGACCCTGGATTGCTTTGTGATCGCCGTCGCGTTCATGAGAGGTCCTCCGTACCGTGTTCTGAATTCCGTTTCGAGTGACGTGGCGCCACCTAAGCGTGAATCGGTCAGCAGCTCACAGGGATCGGTCACTTGGTTGCGAGCTGTCACTTGGTTGAGTTTTGTCGGTGAGCGTTTCGCACGCCGACGGGCAGGAGCGTTGGGTTGCAGGTCGCCAGGGAAGTCCAAGACTTGGAAGGCACGGCCGCTGGTGACGAAGCAGGAGCGAGTCTAGCAAGCGGATTTTCAAGAGGTCAAGTTTTCCAGCGGACCGTGCAACCTAGGTTTCGACGTTCAGTTCGGTGTCGTGCGACTCGCCATCGCTCGATAGACCGGATCGTCGTCAATGCGACGCAGTGACCGGACCAGTTCGCTCAAGTGCGTATCAATTTCGGCAAGATACCGTTGGATTGCGCGATAGTCGGTGGACGTGTCGGAAAGCGAGGCGCGTCGACACACCGACTCGACGAGACTCGTGAGCACCTCGTAGTGATTACGAAGCTCGCTCAGAAGTTCGTTCAACTTCGAGATCGCGGGGACATCGGGTTCGGGTTCCGACCAGTCGACCCGCAAGAGATGGGACTTGGTCGAGACACGCGGATGCAGCTGCGTGTCCGACGGGACGACCAAGTCGTCAAGGTCAAGCGTGCGAAGATTCTTCGCGAGTCTCAGCAGGGCAGCCGATGAAATCTCACGACCTGCCGCATGCGCGGAGCAGACGAAATCGCCGAACACGGCCTCCGGGACTGAGGCCTCCAGTTGCCATCGGGCTGATTGGTTCTTGTCGAGTCCCAGGTCGCTGAGTCGCAAAGCTGACGTGCCAGGCTTCGACTTGCGGTCACCGCCCCGAAGTTTTAGCTCAGCCAGGAATTGACCTCCCAGCCGTTCCGCCTGCAACTTCAGTTCAGCGGCGAAGTTTTGAACTTCAATCCCTAGCGAAGCTCGCTGGGCGTGGCTCCTTACGGATTCGGCCTTGTCCCTTACGGCCTTGATTTGGGCAACTGTATTGGCCTGGGTCAAAGCGCGTCGTGCGTGGTCCAGGTTAACGAGCTGCCTTGTTCGGTCGTCTCGGTGCGAGTGATCGTTCATCGTTGTTCTACTTTGCTCCTAAAAAGAGAAACAGATTAGCACCGCTGGTATCTGGTTAGTCGAGATTCCGCCGCCTAACCGGACATCCGAAAGCGAAAATTCTAGGTGGGTCGGCAAGAAATCGCGAAGTCGCATGAGAGTTTGCCAACTCGCTCCACCCTCGATTACGATCCGAGCGTCCGGACCTGGAACCGGACCCGGAACCGCGAATCGCCAACGCGCAAATTGGGCAGCGTTTCGGTGGAGATTCGTGATCGACCGCCTCGGTAACAGGAGACGACCCAATGAGCAACGCTGAGCCGAAACGTGAGCGACCCGGCGCCACGCTACTGGAGACCCTGATTGTGATCGGAATTCTCGGGCTGCTACTGCAGTTGCTGCTGCCCGCCGTTCAAGGGCTCCGCGAATCGGCCCGCCAGCTTCAATGCGCCGCGCACCTCCGACGGCTCGCATCGGCGATTCGAGACCATCACGACCTGCAGCAGCGATATCCATCCGGCGGCTGGCATTTCACTTGGATCGGCGAACCCGAGCGAGGAACGGGGCGATCGCAACCGGGAAGCTGGGCGTTCAATTTGCTAAGTGATTTGGGCGAGGACAGGATTCGCAGGCTTGGCATCGGGACCACGGGCCTGGACCGAAGTCGCGCTCTTGTGAGTCGTTGTCGGAAAGCACCGTCCGTCTTCAATTGTCCGACGCGGCGCGGCTGGAGATCGTATCCGCAAACCTGGAACCAACAGCCCCTCAGTCAAGGCGGCCCGCTGCGGGAGCCGATCGTGTGGGCGGCAAAAAGCGACTACGCGGCGTGTTCCGGTGACGGTGAACGTGTCGAGTTCGATTGGCGATGGACGGGCCCGAGTTCTTTGGCCGAAGGAGATGATTCACGCTTCGTATGGCCCGATTCCAAATCGTTTACGGGCGTCATTTTTGGCCGCTCTGAGATCCGTGATCGTCAGATCCGCGATGGGCTCGCCCAAACCTACTTGCTCGGGGAGAAATACGTGAATCCACGCACCTACGACACGGGCGAGGACTGGGGCGACAACGAGAATCTGTACGCCGGCTTTAACAATGACAACTCACGGTCCAGTGGCCATCCGCCTCGCCGAGACCGACCGGCCGTCGACTGGCGCAATGCCTTCGGGAGCGCTGCACCCGAGCAACTGGCGCGCCGCGATGTGCGACGGATCCGTCCGCGTCCTTCGCTACGATATTGATCCAGCTGTCCATCAGGCAATGGGACATCGCGCCGATCACGGCCGGACGCGAATTGGCCGCCGACCCGCATCGGGCCTCCGTCAAAACGGTGCGAGTGCCTGGGCACGCCGTGGAGGATCCCGCAAATGAACTCGCTACTATTGACCGGACTGCTCCTGGCGGGCCTCCGACATGCGCACCCCGATGTCGTCGCTCGCACGCAGCCGCGATGGTGCCGAATCGACGGGCAGATCGTCGCCTACCGACTCTACGCTCCGCAATCCGCGGCGCGGCCGCTTCCGCTTGTCGTCTGGCTGCATGGCTTTGGTGAGTCCGGGAGTGATAACGTCGACCAGCTCGCGTGGTTGGAACTGATCTTGGGTCAGGATCGAGATTGTCGCGACTTGCCCTGCTGTCTCGTCGCCACACAACTCCCCGCCGAAACCGGCAGCTGGCTGGCGAGTCCCCGCTCGGGTTTGACGCCGGCGCAACGCTTGGACGCGATGATCGCAGACGTCCAGAGAGAAGTATCGATCGATCCGAATCGCATCTATCTGGCTGGGATTTCGGACGGAGCCAGTGGTTGCTGGTGGTATGCCGCCAGGTGGCCGGGTCGATTCGCGGCCATTTTGCCGATGGGAGCCTGTGAGATGAAATCGGAGCCCCCGGCGGAACTCCGTTATTTGTCGGCTTGGGCGTTCCAATCGTCCGCTGGGCACGCGGGACTGCGTCGCCGTGTGGCACAACACTGCGCTTGGCTTACGGCTCACGGTGGAAATGGGGTGTGGACCGTCGTCTGGGCCAATTCGCACAACTGCTGGACGGTCGCGTTAAGCCAGTATCGTGCTCTGGATTGGTTGCTGCGACAACGTCGACGATGTCGAGCATCTCGGCCGGCCGCCTCCGCATGGTGGTGGCCGAGCCCAGTTCCGATCTATCTCGCGGCATGCGTCGGGATCAGTTTTGGAGTTGGAGTCGGTTGGCTTCTCGTTGGCCGAATTCGAAAGGGCAAACGACCGCAACGCCAAAGTCGACTTACGAGGCGGACTGAATAAGGTCGCGCATTTCGCGAACGGCGGCTTGCATCCCCACCATCAACGCGCGGGCGATAATGCTGTGACCGATGTTCAGTTCGCACATCCCCGGGATCGCCGCGACCGGCTGAACATTGCGATAGGTCAATCCGTGACCCGCGTGAAGTGTCATTCCGAGGCGCTGGACGAGCGCGCCGCTCAGCGATCAGACGATCCGTTTCACGAGAACGCTCCGGACCCCGGCTCAAGGCATATTGGCCGGTGTGGAGTTCGACGGCGTCAGCCCTCAAGTCCGCCGCGGCCTCGATCTGCTTCGGATCCGGGTCCAAGAACAGACTCACGATCATCCCGGCATCCTGGAGTCGGCGAATCGAATCCGCAATCGGGACGCGATTCGAAAGCACCTCCAGCCCGCCTTCGGTCGTGATCTCCTCACGCCGCTCGGGGACCAAAGTTGCCTGGTCCGGTCGGAGTTCGGTGGCGACTCGAATCACTTCATCGACACACGCAAGCTCCAAATTCAACTTGACGGTCACCGTTTCGCGCATGACGCGAACATCCCGCTCCTGAATATGGCGGCGATCTTCGCGGAGGTGGAGTGTAATGCAGTCGGCCCCACCCAATTCCGCCAACGCAGCGGCCCAAACTGGATCCGGCTCATAGGTCTTTCGGGCCTGCCGCACGGTTGCGACATGATCGATGTTGACACCCAATTCGGCCATTTTGTCAGAGTCCCTTTTCATCCACGTTCCAGCCCCGTCACACCGCGGCATTTTAGATCAACCTCGGCTAAAATGTAACGAGTCCCCCGCCGCACCTGTGCGGCAAATCGACGCTCCTCGCCAACCTCGGGTGGTCGTTCCCGAGTTGGCGACCACCTCAGCCAAGAACGTGGTTTCATGAAATCTCTTTACGAATACCCGTTGCCGATCCCGCTTTGGCTCTTGTGCTTGTTCGGGATTCTCGCCCCGGTGGGTTCCCTGCGAGCTGATCCGCCGCCGCTGTTGCCGGGACTACCCGAGGACATCTCGCGTTGGGAGACAGAAAAGATCGAAGGCGGAACGTTGTACTGCAGCGATTCGGCCGCTCAGCTGTATTTGGTTGTCCCTGCGCGACCGGCAGGCGACGCTGTGCGGTTTCCTCGGCGGTACAACGTCGTCCGATTCGTGGCCCTCAAGCTCGGACCGGAGATGCGCGAGTTGCAGCTGAGTCAAGATCCAATCACCTGGACCGTTCACTTGCCCGAGGAGGTGCTTTACCCTGCGGTCGTCGAAGTGCAGCTCGGTCAAGATGCGTTGACCGCGTCACAAACGCCCGTGGTCCGTCCCTCGCCCGATGGCGCGATCGTATTGTCCGCACGGCATGCCGAGGTTCATGGCCAGAATCTACAGTTCGAACCTCAGGTCCACAAGAATACCGTCGGCTACTGGGTGAACGCTGCGGATTGGGTCGACTGGCAGTTTGCTGCGCCGGCGGGCAACTACGAGGTCTGGATCTTACAGGGTTGCGGCAACGGGCAAGGTGGAAGCCGCGTGGCTCTCTCGGTCAGTCGGCAACAACTTGAATTCGACGTGCAGGAGACCGGGCACTTCCAGAATTTTGTTTGGCGAGCGCTCGGTCCGGTGACGCTCGACGAAGCATCGACGTTTCGTCTTTCGCTGCGCGTGTTAAATCGGACACGCGACGCTGTGATGGACGTCCGGCAGATCCGTTTGGAGCCGTCCACGAACACGCTCGTGCAGGACGCGCCGAAGCAGATGAGCGACGTCGAGCCGGATTTGGTCGTGCCTTGGCTCCGCGAGGGTCGGCCAAGTCCCGGTCGACGCGTGCGACTGAAACTTCCCGGTCGTGAGCAGCAGCCAGCCTACCATGCACTCTACTTGCCCACGGACTGGACGGCGGAACGATCCTGGCCGATGCTGGTGGAAGTCACGGGCAACGGGCCGTACCAGAACGCGCGCGGGGATCGGTGTTCGGGACTTGTCGCGGACGCAGCGCTCGGACTGGGAATCTCAGGCGGTTTCGGCTGGATCTGGCTGACGGTGCCTTGTCTGGACCAGGCCGGGGAACGAGAAACCAAACAATGGTGGGGTGATCCGCCCGAATTCGATGTGCATCCGACGATCGAGTACTGGCAAGCGGCGATCGACCAGGTCGCCGAACGCTATGGCGGTGATCCGCGGCGAGTCGTCCTAGTCGGGTTTTCTCGAGGTTCGCTCGCCTGTAATTACCTGGGTCTCCACGACGACTCGATCTCGCAGCACTGGGCGGCGTTCGTCTGCAATAGCCATTACGACGGCGTTCTCACGACGTGGCCCTATCCAAATTGTGGCGCCCAGGCGGCGCGGCAACGGCTCCGCCGACTGCAGGGACGTCCGCAGTTCATCTGTAGCGAAACGGGCGACTTCGCGGGTGGACTGTCGGACACGAGAAGATTCCTTCAGTCCGCAAGCCAGGCCGGTGACTTTACGTTCGCGTCAACAGGCTTCGTGGATCACAGCGACACTTGGGCACTGCGCCCGAGCCGATGCCGGCGCCAATTACGAGATTGGCTCGAGCAAGTGGCGGGCGATCCCGCGGCGACTGAGCCCTAATGCATTGGCAAAGTCCAGAATTGCCGGGCGAACTCGCGCCCCGGGTGCCGTCGCGAAGCCGTGACGAAGCACTAATTCGCGGAGACGGAATCTGGCAGACGGTAGTCATCGCGGACGGGCTGAAACACGTCCATGACTCGGCAGTCCGTCAACGCTCGTCCCGAGTGGATTGCCTGTGAAGGGATCACCGCCACGTCGCCAGCCTTCAGGCGATGGTGAACTCCGGCAATCA
The DNA here is from genome assembly GCA_963826795.1 of uncultured Planctomycetales bacterium. Lineage (GTDB taxonomy): Bacteria > Planctomycetota > Planctomycetia > Pirellulales > Pirellulaceae > CAWGYT01. The sequence goes on from CAWGYT010000009.1 coordinate 300,982, forward strand.
CGAGTTCAAATTCGCCCTCGTGCACATGGCATACCTGCTCGTGCTCGTGTGCATGTTCCGGCAACACAGCGCCGGCAGTAATCGCCCAATAGACGAACGTCATTCGCTCTGAGTGAAGCATTCGAGCCTTGAAGCCCGGCAGCAGCTCAATTTCGCGAATATCCGGCACGTGGATGTACATAGGATCCCTCGCGGGGTGCAATGATCCGACCCGCTAGACCTGTGGGTGAAACAACACACCGGTGACTCGATTTCTTCCAGTCCTTTTCGAAATGTACAACTGCTCGTCGGATCGACTCAAGAGCTGTACCGCGGAGATTCCCTGGCAACCATTCGCGGTGGCGACGCCCAAGCTGACGATAATCGGCAGGGGACCCGAGTTCGTGGCGAAGGGCGGGTCGGAGATCGCGTGTCGAATCCTGTCCGCCAACTCCATGGCCTCGTCCAGGTCGGATTCTCCCAGCACCAGCGCGAATTCTTCACCGCCGAAGCGAGCAAATAGATCGTCGTCCTCGAGTACACGGTTTCGTAATATTGTCTCTCGATGTCGTCGTTGGACAAGTACTTGAGAATATGAGATCCGATGTGAAGCTGGTCTCCAGCCGCGACGAACCAGGAGCTCATCGGTGGCGATCGCCGACCGGTTCAAGTCCGGAGGCTGGAAAGAAGTAAGGGATCGATCGGTATGGATGCTGACCAAAGCATAAGCCGAGAGACTTGGCAGAGGCCGCGTGCCCGTTGGGCTGGACCATAACCCCACGAGGTTGCTCGGACGGGGCTGCGTCGGCCGCGCGCTTCCACCAGAATGGAGATCGCTGTAGGGAGTTGTCACTGAGCATGACACGCGCGATACTGACCGTCCGCCCCAGCGCACGGAGGCCCACCGTCGCTGGTATTTGCGCCCAAATCAGACGAACCAAGGAACAATCGATGTCGAACGACGCGTCCCGACGTTCATCACGCGGCCTGTTGGATTGGATCGAGCGAGTGGGCAATAAGTTGCCTGATCCGATTTCGCTCTTCGTCATGGGTGCAATTCTCGTACTCGTTGCTTCCGAGTGGGCTGCCCGCACGGGATGGGCGGTCGAGAATCCACAAACCGGCCAGTTGGAAACGGCCAAGAGCCTAATGTCGTCCGACGGAATGCGCTGGGTGTGGCAACACTTGGTCGATAACTTCACGGGTTTCGCGCCGCTGGGTGTTGTCCTCGTGGGGATGATCGGGATTGGGGTGGCGGAACAAAGTGGCCTCGTCAGCTCGTTGCTTAAGGGCATGGTCTTGCTGACACCTGGCAAATTGCTGACGCCGGCGGTCATCTTCGTCGGGGTCATGAGCAGCATGGCACTCGATGCCGGTTACATCGTCCTGCCGCCGCTCGCCTGCGCCGTGTTCGCGCGTCTTGGTCGCGCTCCCTTGGTTGGGCTCGGAGCAGTTTTCGCCGGAATCGGTGCCGGCTTCAGCGCGAATCTCTTGATTACAGGACTCGATCCTTTGTTGCAGAGCTTCACCCAGGCAAGCGCCCAACTGCTGCTGCCGGACTACATCGTTGACATTCGCTGCAACTACTATTTCATGATTGCGTCGACCCTGATGATCACGGCCGTGGGCTGGGCCACAACCCACTGGCTGGTAGAGCCGCGTTTCGACGCGAGTGAAATCACGGCCCAAATCGAATCGCTCAATCAAAGCCAAACGAGCCGACTCGGTGGGCACAGAGAAACCGTTCCGGAGCCGTCGCGATCTCAGCAAGCGGACGTTGGGGTCCCGCCGGCAGATCGCTTCACGCGTCGCGAAGTGCGAGGAATAGCGGCGGCCGGTGTCGCTTTGGCGGTTGCCGCCGCCGTCATTTTTTCGATGATCTGGCACCCCTCAGGACCACTCCATGGACAAGTCGAACCAAGGCCGGGCTGGAAAGTGGATACTTGGGTTACCGTGATTGTCCCGATCCTGTTCGTGCTGTTTCTGATTCCCGGAATTGCCTACGGAGTGGCCACGGGCAGCATCAAGAGCGATCGCGATGCAGCCAGGATGATGAGCGACACGATGAGCTCGATGGGATCGTACATCGTACTGGCCTTTTTTGCCGCCCAATTCGTCAGCTGGTTTGGCGAATCGAATCTCGGTAAACTGATCGCGCTGAAAGGCGTCCTGGTCCTTCAGTCTTGGAGCTTGCCCGTCTGGCTGTTGGTAATCGCGATTGTCATCCTGACTGGAATCGTGAACTTGTTTATCGGCTCGGCGTCGGCCAAGTGGGCGTTAATTTCCACGGTCTTCGTGCCGCTCTTCGCCGGAGTCGGGATCAGCCCCGAGCTGACGCAGGCTGCCTACCGAGTCGGCGACTCGGTGACCAATATCGTCGCACCCCTGAACCCTTACGTGGTGGTCGTGCTGGTCTTCATGCAACGATACCAGCCGAGAGCGGGAATTGGCTCGTTGATCTCGCTGATGCTCCCCTACGCCGTGACATTCGGCGTCTGCTGGATCGCGTTGCTCCTATTTTGGATGGCTGTGGACTTGCCACTCGGACCCGGCCATACTCAGATGTTCATCTCGTTCAATTGATGGGGTTTGTCGATGCGATACACTCCGGCGTGAAACACAATTCGCACGTCAGCATCAGGCGATTCTTGCGCGATCCTGGGCAATGCGGCAATCGCCTGGGCAGGCTGTACGAAAGCATTTGGAAGCAGCAGCAAGGCTGCCCATCACGACGAGGGAATGTAACATGCGGCACTTGGCAATACGCATCGCAAACATGGGTTTCTCTCGATCTCATTGGGAGTTGAACGCGAGTAGCGGGACATCTCAAGGCAACGACGCATTGAATTTGCATCGTTCCAGTTCAATCTGGAGGCTCGTGCCGTTTCCCTTATGCCTGCGGCGGGCCGCTTCTCCCGGGCTCGGCAGAGGTGACACCATCCTGGCCCTTCTCCCCGGCGCGGGAGAAGCTGGCCGAAGGCCGGATGAGGGGCGGTTGTCTCACGAAGTCCAACCCTCACCCGCCGCTGCGCGGCGACCTCTCCCGCGCTCGGCAGAGGTGACACCACCCTGGCCCTTCTCCCCGGCGCGGGAGAAGGTGGCCGAAGGCCGGATGAGGGGCGGTTGTCTCACGAAGTCCAACCCTCACCCGCCGCTGCGCGGCGACCTCTCCCGCGCTCGGCAGAGGTGACACCACCCTGGCCCTTCTCCCCGGCGCGGGAGAAGGTGGCCGAAGGCCGGATGAGGGGCGGTTGTCTCACGAAGTCCAACCCTCACCCGCCGCTGCGCGGCGACCTCTCCCGGGCTCGGCAGAGGTGACACCACCCTGGCCCTTCTCCCCGGTGCGGGAGAAGGTGGCCGAAGGCCGGATGAGGGGCGGATGTCTCACGAAGTCCAACCCTCACCCGCCGCTGCGCGGCGACCTCTCCCGGGCTCGGCAGAGGTGACACCATCCTGGCCCTTCTCCCCGCGCGGGAGAAGCTGGCCGAAGGCCGGATGAGGGGCAGATGTCTCACGAAGTCCAACCCTCACCCGCCGCTGCGCGGCGACCTCTCCCGGGCTCGGCAGAGGTGACACCACCCTGGCCCTTCTCCCCGGTGCGGGAGAAGGTGGCCGAAGGCCGGATGAGGGGCGGTTGTCTGACGAAGTCCAACCCTCACCCGCCGCTGCGCGGCGACCTCTCCCGGGCTCGGCAGAGGTGACACCATCCTGGCCCTTCTCCCCGCGCGGGAGAAGGTGGCCGAAGGCCGGATGAGGGGCGGATGTCTGACGAAGTCCAACCCTCACCCGCCGCTGCGCGGCGACCTCTCCCGGGCTCGGCAGAGGTGACACCACCCTGGCCCTTCTCCCCGGCGCGGGAGAGGTGACACCACTCGGCCATTCTCCGCGACTGCGGAGAGGTGACACCACCCTGGCCCTTCTCCCCGGCGGGAGAAGGTGGCCGAAGGCCGGATGAGGGGCGGATGTCTCACGAAGTCCAACCCTCACCCGCCGCTGCGCGGCGACCTCTCCCGGCGGGAGAGGTGACACCACCCTGGCCCTGCTGTTGTCGCTCGGACATGACCTTCTCAAGCGAACGCAGATTCTCGATTCGTTGCATGCAGAGCTTCACCCGGTCCGGTCTTGACGTTGCAAGAGCGAGTTCGGCTCCGAACAAGTCATCTTGTGCCGAGAAGACACGCTCATAGGGTAGGTTGCCGCTTTCATGCATTGCCTTGACGACCTTGAGTCGCGCCCGAAGCGTCTCCCGACGCTCTGCTTTCAAAACGGCGATCTGTTGATTCAAGTCGGCTTCATCGCCTGGAGCAGCACCGGACGGTTGATTGGCCCAGCACACCGCGGCGAGGACGAGAAGCAACACGAAGTGCATGCGACGTGACATCATCGTTACTCCATAAATTTCAATCGTTCCATGAACGCGTTTGACGTCCGAAGCAGCTCTTAAGTCGTTACTATAGCGAGATCGCGTCGTAGTTGCCCAGTGCGTCACGCCCTTTGGGAGTCTGTTTCATCTCGCTTTCGACGTGCGCAAGGCGAGAAAAATGCTTGACGCCACGATCTTTCTCCAAGACAATTCGAGCTGCCGCCTTTGACGGTTCGTGGCGGCCACGATCGATTAAGAGGACCACAAATGATTCGCTTTCAGCCGCTCACAATTCTCTTGTTCGGTTTCGCACTGCTGCTGGCCGTCCGGCCTGGTATCGCTGCCGATCCAAATGAGTTTCTTGTCTTTGACACGCCGGGGTTGCCCGGGCGGCTGTATGTTCCCCCCGAGGCACAGGATTCTGCCCGCCCGGTGATCCTGTTTCTGCACGGCGCCGGCGAGACTGGAAGTGACAATCGGGCTCAAATCAACGGTAACATTGACAACTTATTGGCCGCTGCCAAGCAACGTGGCGCTTTCTTGTACGCGCCGCAAGCGACGTCGGTCGCGGGCAGGATCGATAATTGGTCTGATTCCAGTCGCACGACAACGGTGATGACGATGCTTGATCGCGTCTTGGCGGAACAGAATGTGGATCCGAATCGTGTGTACGTCACGGGTCTCTCGATGGGTGGCGGCGGCGCGTGGACCATGGCCAGCCGATACGCGGACCGGTTTGCTGCCTCCGTGCCGATTGCGGGTGTGAGCCCTGCGGGGGATTTCAATCCCGGCAACCTCGTCGGACTGCCGACTTGGGCCTTCCACGCGCGCGACGACGGTGTTGTTTCGAAGAATATCAGCCGCAATGTCATCAATCGCATCTTATCGATTGCGGGGGAGTCGGCGCTAACCTTTCCGCCCAACAACGACCGTAGCACTACCTTCGAGTTTGTGAGCGATACGCTTGAGCTGAACTACACCGAATGGCCCACGGGTGGCCACGGTATTTGGCCGCGAGTTTACAATTCACCCGAAGTGTACGATTGGATGTTTTCACATCGGCTGGTGCCTGAGCCTTCGTCGGCCGTCCTGCTGGCGATCGGTGTACTTGCGCCTGCCGGCGAAGACGTGTTTCGTAGCGCGGTTCAATCGTCTGCCAATTGCCGGAGCAACGCGGCCGTTTCGGTGAAGCCAAGGCAGGCGTCCGTAATGCTTTGGCCATACTCCAATCGGGACGCGCCAAGGTCCTGGCGACCCGCTTTGAGATGGCTTTCCAGCATCAACGCGCGGATCGCGGTTTCCCCTTCTCGGACTTGCAGCTGGATCGATTCGACAACCTGACGTTGCCTTTCGGGTTGCTTGCGACTGTTTCCGTGGCTGCAATCGATCATGAGTACTTCGGGCAGCCCGGCGGCACGTAGCTCTTGTCGAGCACGCAGGACATGTTCCCCAGTATAGTTCGGTCCCGTCTCTGAACCGCCTCGCAAAACGAGGTGGCAAAATGGGTTTCCCGTCGTCTCGAGGATCGCCGGCGAGCCTTCCTTGGTAAGCGACGGAAAAAGGTGGCGACTTCGCGCCGACAGGATTGCGTCCACCGCCACTTGCGTGTTGCCGTCCGTGCGGTTCTTGATGCCAACTGGCATCGAGAGGCCGGATGCCAGCTCGCGGTGGATTTGACTTTCGACGGTCCGAGCACCAATCGCACCCCAACTGATCAAGTCCGCGTAGAACTGTCCCAACGTCGTATCCAGAAACTCCGTCGCGGCGGGCAGGCCGAGTTGGGCCAGTTCGACGAGCAATTGGCGGGCAAGTCGCAGCCCTTTGTTGATGCGATACGAACCGTCTAAGTCGGGATCGTTGATCAGACCCTTCCACCCAATCACGGTGCGCGGCTTTTCGAAGTAGACGCGCATCACGATCAAGAGTTTTTCGGAAAGAGCGTCCGCCAGCGGTTTCAGCTTTTCCGCATACTCACGGGCCGCATCCAGATCATGGATCGAGCAGGGACCGACAACCACCAACTGTCGATCATCCCCGAGATTGAGAATGGTCTCGATCGCCTTGCGACTCCGGTAAACCAAGTCGGTGGTCTCCTTCGTCGCCGGAAATTCCTCCATCAGCAAGGCGGGCGTCAGTAACGGATGCGTTCTGGCAATCCGCAGATCATCGGTTCTCACGGCGTCCTCCGTTCCTTTGGTGTGGCGGCCCGTACTGACACTCTCCGTCGCCTGTCGCGATGAGATGCGAAGATTGCGAAGATTGCGCCGCCCGGCGATTCCGGGTTGACTCCAAGGATGATCGCGTGAAACGCCGTCTTCGAAAAGCAGGCCCTGGAAAAATTTGCGATCCTTCTCAGATTTTCAGGTCGCATCGACGATCCGGATGGGACTCCACATGGGTAACGAAAGCCGAGTCCAGCCGCATACCCTGTGAGTCAAGTAAATTGTGATGAATTCCAGGTTGTTGAGAATCTTTGTCTCTTGTCTCCTAGGTATGTCAATTGGGCACTTGCCGGTTCGCTGGTGCCATCCCCAACGCAATCTGGCATCCGAGGAACTCGAGGTTCACTTGGACGCGGATCACTGCGGTATGCCTCGATGTAATCTTCCGAGCGACTGGCATTTTCACTTTGTTTGCGTTGGCGGACGTCTGACCGGAGATTCGGCAAATGGCTGGGAATCATCCCCGGTCAAGTCGCGGCAGGTTCACCAAGCCGATGGTCCGATCACTTCTGAACCGGAATCAAGTTGGGGCGTGGGACGTCGGTTTGATTCCGCGAGCAGGTTGCTGGCGAGGATCGTGGACGAGCCTAAGGCCGTGACGGCCAGGAGGCCCGATTACCTTTCGGGGAGCTCGTTGCGCGGCAATGTTCGCACCTTCAAGCAGCTTTCGGTGATGCTCTTGAAACTGGCGAAATCTCGTACCGTCCTTTATCGGCCTGAGTTCCTTTGCTCTGAACTCACTTTGGATCGCGTCTCGTGAGTCCTTGGTTCGCAAGGTTTGCATTTTCGCGACGATCCCGACCGGCCACTCTGTCTTTGCGCGACTGGCTCGGCAGAAGAGAGATCGGCAAATTGTTAATCACATCATCATTCACACGCCGCCTAACCTCGCTATTTACGACAGGAGCCAAGTATGCGCACTTTATTCTCCGTACGGACGCGAATTACGAATCGAAAGCGCCGATCGCCACGCCGAAGACACCATCGCCGCCTGCTGGGAAGCGAACAGCTTGAACAGCGGCAACTACTGGCGGCAGACGTTGTGGGGACGGTTTTCAACGATCTCGATGGCAATGGTGTCCGAACTCAGGGAGAGGACGGCCTTGGAAATTGGACCGTCTTTCTGGATCTGAATCAGGACGGAGTGTTCGATGCTGGAGAGCCGTCGGCGTTGACGAACGCAGATGGGGCGTATTCGATTAATGGCGTGGCCGCGGGAGACTATCGCGTTGCCGAAGTTGTACGAAATGGCTGGTCGCTGACGAATCCGACGGTGGGCTACGTCGACGTGACCGCCGTCGATGGTGAGCGTACCAGGGTGGACTTTCTGAATCAAGTGAATACCGCAACTGGTATCATTCAGGGCAACGTATGGCGCGACCTAAACCAGAACGGCATCAAAGACCCGGACGACACGGGCGTGGCGGGTTGGACAATTTTTCTGGATGTGAACGGCGACCAAATTCTTGACCCGGACGAGCCGTTTGAAGTGACCGATGGGGATGGAAATTATATCTTCACGGAAGTCCCGTTGCGTAGCGACGGCGAAGCCAGAGATTACGAAGTGCAGGAAGTGTTGACGCCGGGATGGGAACCGGCCCCGGGTTACTCGGAGAACTACACGGCGACCGTTCTCCCGGGTGTTCCGGCAGTTGTGCATGACTTTGCCAACTCGCCGGTCGAAATCTCGAGTGTAAGCGGTATCGTGTGGAATGACATGAATGGCAACGGGTTGCTTGACGCCGGCGAACCGGGATTGAGCGGCTGGACCATCTACGCCGACTTGAATACCAACGACTCGCTGGATGCTGGCGAGCCGAGTACGACGACGAGCGGCAGTGGTAACTACTCCTTGTTTGGTTTGGAGCCCGGGACCCAGCGGATTGCGGAGGTTCAGCAGATCGACTTCAAACCCACGTCACCTGTGACAGGCTTCCAATCCGTGATTGCGCCGAACTCGGGATCGAAAAGCGGCGTCAACTTCGGCAATCAAGAGCGAACGGACGCAGCGATCGGCGGGGTCGTCTATGTCGATCGAGACAAGAATGGTACCCGCGATGCAGGAGAGGAGGGCCTGCCGGGAATCACCGTCTATATCGACGACAACAACAACGGCTCACTTGACGCCGGTGAACGTAGCGTCGTAACGAGAGATGACTTGTTCTACACGCCCGGCGTCGATGAAGCGGGAAGCTATCGGTTCGAAAAACTTGCCGGAGGCACCTACATCGTTCGCCAAATCGTACCCACCGAATTGAGTTCGACGCCCGAACTTGAGCGTGAACACTTGGTCACGGTTGGACCGGCCGACGATGTGAGTGATGTCGATAGCGGCAATCAGTACCGGCCTAGCGAGATTCACGGCATTAAATATGAAGATCTCAACGGCAATCATGTCCGAGACGTCGGCGAGCCCGGGATCGAAGGCGTGACGATTTTTATCGATTTGGATCGGGACGACGTCCTGGATGTCGGCGAGCCGACGACATTGACGCTCACGGACGGCTCCTATTCATTCGTTGATCTTGAGTCCGGAGCGTATGTCGTCCGGGAAGTTGTTCCCGATGGATACGTTTCGACGTTCCCCCAAACGGTGGGTGGTGATCTTCGTCCGGGAGGGACAAGTAACGATCCGGTCGGCCTGGTGACGCCATCCGTGATTGACATTTCATTGGCCGAAGGAGAAACCCACACGCAAACCGTTAGCTTGACGTTGCCAACGACCGGCGCGTTGACGAATATGGTCGATGTGTTTCTGTTGTTCGACGATACGGGAAGCTTCACATCGAACAGTCCCATCGTTCGTGCGGCGTTTCCCAGTATCATTTCGGAACTGCAAACGAGATTGTCGGGGATTGATCTCGGCTTCGGCGTCGGGCGGCTCGAAGAATATGGCAATTTCGCCGCGGAGTACTCGACAGGTCGGCCGTTCGTCTTGAATCAGCCGATCATTGCTTCCGATGTGACCGACTTCTCCACTTCGATTCAAGCGGCACTTGACCGGGTCGCTCCCGGCTATGGTGGTGACCAACCGGAAACGGTCATCGAGGCCCTTTATCAGATGGTGACTGGTGCAGGATTCGATGGAGACAACAATGGCTCGTTGCTTGACAGTGGTCCCGCCGGCTTGGCATCGACGCAAATTAATCCTGGCGACAGTGGCGATGTGCCACCCTTCTCGTCGTTCGTCGCCGATCCGACCAACGGTGTGCTTCCCGCATCAGGGACGATCGGAGGAGCAGGCTTCCGCTCGGGCGCATTGCCGATCATCATTACTGCGACAGATACAGGTTTTGCCTACCAATCGAAGGGTGAGACCGATCTCATTGGAGTCGATCCGACTCCTGTGCCGGCATCGGAAGTCACGTACAACGGTCGTGGTACGACTCCGTTCGACAGTGGCGCGGGAATTCAAGAAACCATCACTGGTTTGAATGCCCTGGGCGCACTAGTGATTGGATTGGGAACAAACCCCCAGAGAACGCAAGACCCTCGGATTGGACTTGAAGCGCTCGCAACCCTGACCGGGGCCGTCAACCGAACGACGAACACGATCCCCAATGGAACACCAGAGCAGATCATGCCCGGCGATCCGTTCTACTTCATGATTGGCTCGGGCGGTGATCCACTGGTCTTAAACATCGCGGACGGTATCGTCGCGGCGATTGAGGGAGCCGTGACGGCAGTGAGCGTCAACGTGACGCTGCGAGCCTCTGATCCGCGCGTCCATATCGACTTCAGCCCCGGTGTGATCAACGGACTGGGAGCCGGAGGAACGGCCACATTTGATGTCACGTTCACAGGCGATGGACGGCCACGACGCTTTGACCTGCAATTCGTCCGCGAAGGAACCGACGTCGTGCTAGGGTCGATTCCGGTCGTGCTCAGTACACCGATTCCGGGAGACGGCTATGAGTTCGAGGACTGCGAAGACGGGGAACACAGCCAGGGGATCGACTTTGGGAATCAACGTCTGGACGGGTTCGTTCCGAATGTCGCGCAAGCTTTACCATTGGAGCCGACCAGGTCGTAACCGAAGACTCGGGCGCACAAACCGTCAGTGTGTGGGCGATGAACATCAGCCCTGGTCCCAGCACCGAAATGAGCCAAACGGTCGATTTTATTGTCAGCAACGACAACCCGGCCCTATTTGAGAGCCAACCTGCTATCTCTCCCGAGGGCGCACTTACTTACACACCTGCTGTCGATGCGTTTGGAGAGGCCAACGTCACAGTGCAACTGCACGATGATGGAGGAACGGCTGGTGGAGGAATCGACACGAGCGTACCCCAGATGTTCCTCGTGACGGTCAGTCCCGTGAACGATGCCCCGATCTCGGCGGACGATTCGTACGCGACGAGCGAAGACACGCCGTTGACGATTTTGGCCCCGGCGGGCGTGTTGGCCAACGACAGCGATGTGGATGGCGACGCCCTGGAGGCGGTGCTGGATTCGGGTCCGAGCTATGGCCTGGTGACGCTGAACGTGGATGGTTCGTTCAGCTACACGCCGGACGCGAGCTTCAGCGGCGAGGATCGCTTTGTCTATCACGCGACGGACGGTGCGTTGGACTCGGCTCCGGCGACGGTCCTCGTGACGGTCAGTCCCGTGAACGATGCCCCGATCTCGGCGGACGATTCGTACGCGACGAGCGAAGACACGCCGTTGACGATTTTGGCCCCGGCGGGCGTGTTGGCCAACGACAGCGATGTGGATGGCGACGCCCTGGAGGCGGTGCTGGATTCGGGTCCGAGCCATGGCCTGGTGACGCTGAACCTGGATGGTTCGTTCAGCTACACGCCGGACGCGAGCTTCAGCGGCGAGGATCGCTTTGTCTATCACGCGACGGACGGTGCGTTGGACTCGGCTCCGGCGACGGTCCTCGTGACGGTCAGTCCCGTGAACGATGCCCCGATCTCGGCGGACGATTCGTACGCGACGAGCGAAGACACGCCGTTGACGATTTTGGCCCCGGCGGGCGTGTTGGCCAACGACAGCGATGTGGATGGCGACGCCCTGGAGGCGGTGCTGGATTCGGGTCCGAGCCATGGCCTGGTGACGCTGAACCTGGATGGTTCGTTCAGCTACACGCCGGACGCGAGCTTCAGCGGCGAGGATCGCTTTGTCTATCACGCGACGGACGGTGCGTTGGACTCGGCTCCGGCGACGGTCCTCGTGACGGTCAGTCCCGTGAACGATGCCCCGATCTCGGCGGACGATTCGTACGCGACGAGCGAAGACACGCCGTTGACGATTTTGGCCCCGGCGGGCGTGTTGGCCAACGACAGCGATGTGGATGGCGACGCCCTGGAGGCGGTGCTGGATTCGGGTCCGAGCCATGGCCTGGTGACGCTGAACCTGGATGGTTCGTTCAGCTACACGCCGGACGCGAGCTTCAGCGGCGAGGACCACTTTGTCTATCACGCGACGGACGGTGCGTTGGACTCGGCTCCGGCGACGGTCCTCGTGACGGTCAGTCCCGTGAACGATGCCCCGATCTCGGCGGACGATTCGTACGCGACGAGCGAAGACACGCCGTTGACGATTTTGGCCGCGGCGGGCGTGTTGGCCAACGACAGCGATGTGGATGGCGACGCCCTGGAGGCGGTGCTGGATTCGGGTCCGAGCCATGGCCTGGTGACGCTGAACGTGGATGGTTCGTTCAGCTACACGCCGGACGCGAGCTTCAGCGGCGAGGACCGCTTTGTCTATCACGCGACGGACGGTGCGTTGGACTCGGCTCCGGCGACGGTCCTCGTGACGGTCAGTCCCGTGAACGATGCCCCGATCTCGGCGGACGATTCCTACGCGACCGACGAAGACACGCCGTTGACGATTTTGGCGGCGGCGGGCGTGCTGGCCAACGACAGCGATGTGGATGGCGACGCGCTGGACGGCGGTGCTGGATTGCGGGTCCGAGCCATGGCGTGGTGACGCTGAACCTGGATGGTTCGTTCAGCTACACGCCGGACGCGAGCTTCAGCGGCGACGGATCAGCTTTGTCTATCACGGCCGACGGACGGTGCGTTGGACTCGGCTCCGGCGACGGTCCTCGTGACGGTCAATGCCGTGAACGATGCCCCGATCTCGGCGGACGATTCGTACGCGATCGAGCGAAGACACGCCGTTGACGATTTGGCGCCGGCGGGCGTGCTGGCCAACGACAGCGACGTGGACGGCGACGCGCTGGACGGCGGTGCTGGACAGCGGGTCCGAGCCATGGCCTGGTGACGCTGAACGCGGACGGTTCGTTCAGCTACACGCCGGACGCGGGCTTCAGCGGCGACGGACCGCTTTGTCTATCACGGCCGACGGACGGTGCGGTGGACTCGGCTCCGGCGACGGTTCTCGTGACGGTCAGTCCCGTGAACGATGCCCCGATCTCGGCGGACGATGCGTACGCGACGAGCGAAGACACGCCGTTGACGATCTTGGCCCCGGCGGGCGTGCTGGCCAACGACAGCGATGTGGATGGCGACGCCCTGGAGGCGGTGCTGGATTCGGGTCCGAGCCATGGCCTGGTGACGCTGAACGTGGATGGTTCATTCAGCTACACGCCGGACGCGAGCTTCAGCGGCGAGGATCGCTTTGTCTATCACGCGACGGACGGTGCGTTGGACTCGGCTCCGGCGACGGTCCTCGTGACGGTCAGTCCCGTGAACGATGCCCCGATCTCGGCGGACGATTCGTACGCGACGAGCGAAGACACGCCGTTGACGATTTTGGCCCCGGCGGGCGTGTTGGCCAACGACAGCGATGTGGATGGCGACGCCCTGGAGGCGGTGCTGGATTCGGGTCCGAGCCATGGCCTGGTGACGCTGAACGTGGATGGTTCGTTCAGCTACACGCCGGACGCGGGCTTCAGCGGCGAGGACCACTTTGTCTATCACGCGTCGGACGGCTCCACGATATCAACGGAGGCGATCGTTACGATCCACGTATCGCCGGGAGCGGAGCCGGGCGTCACCAAATTCTTCGTTGTCGATCGAGGCACGCATGGCACATTCAAGTACGACGAATTCGGCAACTCGCGTGGCGACAGTCCCCTGAATTCTGAAGACAAAGAGCCGCGCGGCATCGCTGCGAATCCCGATGGTTCGACTTTCTGGGTTGTCGACGAAAAGGGCGAAGTGTTCGTTTACGACAATCGAGGCGACCTGCTTGGCTCATGGGAAGTTGAAGGAGTCGATAAGCTCGAGGGGATTACCGTCGACGGTAATGACCTGTGGGCTGTCGATCGTGGCGAAGGCCGTGTTTACCGTTTTGAAGGCGCTGCGTCACTTCGCTCAGGACACGCGAAACCCACGTCAAGTTTCCGTTTGGCACGCGGAAACCGGAGGCCCATGGATTTGGTGACCGACGGATCGTATATCTGGGTCGTCAACGACGGCCACGATTTCGACTCGGTCTATCGATACGACACTAAGGGGAACCCTGCGGGAAGTTGGCAGATTGATCCCGAGAATTCGGAACCGACGGGATTGACGATTGATCCGCATGATGTGAACGACATTTGGATCGTTGATGCACATAGTCACTCGATCTATCAATATTACGGGGCGACAGGCCGATCTGACGGTGAACAGCCGGCGAACGTCACCATGCCTCTGGCGGCGACGAACCTCAATCCGCAGGGCATCGCCGATCCTCGACCGGCAATGGAACGCGGCGTGGACGACGTGATTCCCGCAGATTTTTCAGCGATTGCCGCGGCGGTTCACGACGCATTCTTCAGCGAGTATTCTGAGAGCGATGATCTCGATCGCGAATCGACCGTCGACAACTTGGACAACCTGCTTTCGGACGCTTGCGAATTCGATTTCTAAATTAGCGAGCGAGATCTTGCGACAGATCCACGAACTGTATTGATTCGACTGTTCGATTTGTATTGAGTGGTCTTCAGTCCAAGTCTTTGATCGGGTGATGCCGAGATTGGAACGGTTTATGGAGCCGTTTGTGGCGACGCTCGTTCGCAAGTAACAGGTCGATCACGCGCGCACGTTTGTCCAAGGTCTTCACTAGGACGTGGAGCTGGCTGAGTTCGCCCGCGTCGCCAAGGCCGAACACCGCATCGAGGAATGAATGGACTCCCGCGATCACCGTGCAACAGAGCCGCGAAGGGATTTCCGACATCCTCCTCGGTGTTCTCTGTGCCGCTTTTTCGGAACCAGATGGTCTAAACCAATTCTTCCAACGCTCGCCCTTCGTCTAATAAATACTGAGGTCGCCCGGTAGGATCGTTGAGGGTGACTCGATGGGGATCGATGCCCAGGTTATGGTACAACGTGGCGAAGACATCTTTGTAGCTGACCGGCCGTGAAACGACCGTGCTGGCGGTACGGTCGGTGGAACCGATCACCTGTCCGGCGCGAATTCCGCCTCCCGCAAGGATAGCAGGACCGACTCGCGGCCAATGGTCACGTCCGCCTTGATGATTGATCTTGGGGGTTCGACCAAATTCGCCCCAAGCGATGACGGTCACGTCGTCCAACATGCCACGCTCCTCCAGATCGCGGATTAACGCCTCCAGGCCCAGGTCCAGAATGGGCAGCATGTAGCGCATCCGCGTGAAGTTGTCGGAGTGTGTATCGAAGTCGCCAAACGAGACACTGACGCAGCGCACGCCGGCTTCGACAAGGCGTCGAGCAAGCAGCAACTTGCGCATTGATCGATGATCGTCGGCCGTCGTGAAGCGGCTAACGGTTGGCTCGGGTGCGGTGTACCTTTGCAATTCTCGCGGGTCCACCTGGCTGAGATCCAAGGCGTCCGCCAATCGACCGGAGGTGAGAATCTGAGCAGCTTGCTGGTGAAATCGATCCATCGCATCCATCATCCCGCTCGCGTCCAGATCCCGCTTGATGCGATCCAGTCCGGCCAGCAGTTTCGCGCGATCATCCAGTCGCCGAACGTCCAGCCCGGCGGTCAGCGTCAGGCTGGCCGAATGGTTGGGACCCAAGTTCGCCAGTTCCTTTTTCATTCCGTCTTCCAGCGGTCGAGGAAAAACGCGGGAGATGTCTGGGCGAAACGGCTTGTAGGAGGGACCCAGAAAACCTGGCCGCGCGCTATCGCGGACCAACGGTCGGCCCTGCATGAGGTCGACGAAGCAGGGAGTCGTGTCATTCGCGGATCCACGCAACTTCGTCACGACGCAGCCCATCGCAGGCCGCCCACCCAGCGACGCGAGGCTCGTGTCATCGAATCCGGACATGCACTGGAACGCGTCGTGCCTTCCGGCCGCGCCGACGAGTGATCGAATAAACGCGAAGCGGTCTGCGATCCCGGCGATCCGCGGCATCAATTCGCAAATCTGAAAACCGGGAATTCGCGTGGCGATGGGGCGGAACTCCCCCCGAATCTCCAGGGGTGCCTGCGGCTTCAAGTCGATCGTATCCATCTGAGGCGGACCACCATCCAGGTGGATGTTGATGATCGCCTTGCTCGACGAACCGATTCCCTGCTCGGACTCCGCACGAAGCAAGCTGGCCAGCGTCAGGCTGCTGACCCCCAAGGAGCCCGCTGTCAGAAAGTGACGTCGCGTCATCCCATCACAATGCGCGTACCTTCGTCCTCGGATTTCCAACATTTTCTCGCCTCCGAACTTTCGTCGTCCAACTCGCCCCCCCCTGAGGCAAGCTACGTCCACTCGCACGCGTGACGCCGACATCAGCATAGCGGTTTTCCTGGCGGATTCCACCTGCCGCCCGACGGCAGGTCGCGGCGAATACAGGTATTACGATCGCCGGAGGCGGCTCTTGGGTGGTTGGCTTGCTAGCGTCGGAATTGTGCAAATCCGATATAGGTGGCGAGCACACAAGATGGTAACTTGTCCGGCGAACGGCACGCTGGGGTCTTACGCCCCAGGCACTGTCTTGGTGTTCGGTTTTGATGGATCGAATAAAACACAGGAAGAAAAAAATCAGGAGGTATTCTGTGCGACAAGCAATGAAATTGGGCCTGGTCTTGCCAGCGATGCTCACAATGGGAGGCTTTGTCCGAGCGGCGGATTCGACGGCGGTTACTGCGACGAAAGACCAGCCGCACGTAATGCAGCAATTGCTGGACATAGCGAGCCAACGCGAGAAGGAGATTCAGAATACGATTCGGGACTATACGTGCATCATCGTCAAGCGTGAGCGAATCAAAGGAGTGATGCAGGAAAACCGTTTCATTCAGGCGAAGGTCCGTACATCCTCGATGATCGATGGGCAGAAGCAACCGCTCTCGGTCCATCTTACGTTCGGGGCACCGACGCAGGTGAAGGGCCGAGAGGTCATCTATGTCGAGGGTCAGAACAATAACGAAATGATCGTAAGACGCGGTGGTTCCAGGTTCGAATATGTGACGACCAATGTGGCTTTGGATAGTGACTTGGCTCGGACGGAAACGTTGATGCAAATCGGCCACTTGGGCTTCGATGGTATGGTATCGGAGATTGTAAAGCACCTCCGTAGCGACATTGCCGCGGACCCGACCAGCAGTAATACCCAGGTCCGGCTATCGCGAGAAGCGAAGATCAATGATCGCATGTGCACCTCGGTGGTGATTACTCATCCGCTTCGCGCCGACGGCCTGACGTACCACCGCGCCGAGTTCTTCGTCGACAACGAGTACCATCTGCCGGTCCGAGTGGCCGCCTATGATTGGCCGACAAGCGAAGGCGCCGAACCCGAGTTGTTGGCCGAGTTCACCTATACGAAGATCAAGATCAACGTCGGTCTCACGGACGCGGATTTCGACGCTGAAACATTGCGAACCGCGGCTCGGTAGGAAGTAGATTTTCACTCGCCACTCGGCGGCGTGAACCCTCACCCGCTCGGCTCCCGCCCGCGGGACCCGAGCGACCTCTCCCGGCCTCGGGAGAGGTGACAACACGATGTCGCTTCTCCCCAGCGCGGGAGAAGACCGCATGTCCCTTCTCCCCAGCGCGGGAGAAGACCGCATGTCCCTTCTCCCCAGCGCGGGAGAAGGTGGCATGTCCCTTCTCCCCAGCGCGGGAGAAGGTGGCCGAAGGCCGGATGAGGGGGCGTGCGGCCTCAAGGCAGGCGTGAACCCTCACCCGCTCGGCTCCCGCCCGCGGGACCCGAGCGACCTCTCCCGGCCTCGGGAGAGGTGACAACACGATGTCGCTTCTCCCCAGCGCGGGAGAAGACCGCATGTCCCTTCTCCCCAGCGCGGGAGAAGATCGCATGTTCCTTCTCCCCAGCGCGGGAGAAGGTGGCCGAAGGCCGGATGAGGGGGCGTGCGGCCTCAAGGCAGGCGTGAACCCTCACCCGCTCGGCTCCCGCCCGCGGGACCCGAGCGACCTCTCCCGGCCTCGGGAGAGGTGACAACACGATGTCCCTTCTCCCCAGCGCGGGAGAAGATCGCATGTCCCTTCTCCCCAGCGCGGGAGAAGGTGGCCGAAGGCCGGATGAGGGGGCGTGCGGCCGTTTCAGCGCAAGCGGGGCAGCAGGCTCTCGAGTCCTTCCAGATTCTGCCGAAGACTTTCTTCGGCGTCCAACTCGGCTCGATGGTCCAAGATCCCGATGGGGCCATCGTAGCCGCTATCGAGGACCGCCTGGAGCATCGCGACTTCGTGTTGACCTTGGCCCAGAGGAAGAATCTTGGGTGCTGCGTCGACGTTCATTCCATTGATATTCAGGCACCACAAGTAAGGCTTCATCCGAGCCAGCGACTCGGCAAAGTCTGCAATGTGCTCGTGACCGTGGTGGAAGTTGTAGACAATTCCGACGTGCTCGGCATCGGAATGCTCGCGTAGCCACCGACACACCGCCACCAGGTTCACCGGCTCACCGCTCCAACCCCCGTGGTTGTACAGTCCCAGTTTGCAGCCCAATTGCCGGGTTCGGTCCACGACGGGCAAGAGACTCCTGGCGGCTTTTTCAACCTTCTGGTCCTGCGAGCCCTCACCGGGGTCCGGAATCATTTTCCAAACTTGCGGGTGGATGGCGTACTTCTCGAATAGCTGAAACATCGCAGGATGCTCTTCCCAGAAAGCGAAAAACTCGATGCCAGCCCGTTGAAGTGCGAGAATCTCGGCCTCGAAGGTCGGGACGTGTTCTTCACGCCAATCGTAGGCCACCTTCTTGAACCCCAGTTTGTGCAGCATTTCCGCCCGAGCTTCGGGGCCGCGGCCCGTCGCATCGAAGGGGACGATGCACCAAGCCACCAGATTGTCGCGTGAAAACAGTCGGAGATCGGACGCCCCTGCCTCGCCAGCTCGCATCACCCACAAGTGACAGCTGCCTAACAACATCGCGATGAAACAGGACGGGATTCGAGTTGACATGATTTCCCTCACAGTTGTCCGAGCAAAAACAGGGGATTCGCGACGACTCAATGACAACCATTCGATTTCGCCTCGGTCTGCACTCGTTCCTCGGCGGAACCGGCGGAAGTGTCAGATTCCGTCATTCGATCAGAGTACTGGATGTATTGCCAGAGGGCGTCGAACTGCTGGCTGGCATTCCCTTGGAGAATGCCTGTCACTTTGGTGGAGACACCGTCCTGCGCGAGACGTGGCATTTTGATTGTGAGGTCGAAACGCGGCAGGATCCAAAACGAAACGGCGGTAGAAATCGTAGTGTAGCCGCTGGCGAATGTCCGAAAAATTGGGACCCAACGCGATTTGTGTTTGGGCATCACCGCTTGGCTCCGCCTTGCCAACGCCGTGGCACTGGCGGCAGTCGAGGCCGGATGCCAGCGAAAGTTGCCGCCCGAGCTCCGCGAGTTTGGCATCGTATTCGACGTGAACGGTCGATTCGGACGAGAGACCGTGCTGATGAGCCAATCCGCGTGCAAGTCCAGCCGCTTCCGTGCGAAAACGCGGCATTCGAGCGCCCTTCAGCCAGGGGCGAATCGGGCGGTCGAGCGGACGGCTCAGGAACTCAACAACCCAATCGGCGCGTAGCTTCTCCCCGGTCCACGTCAGACTCGGGAGGGGATCGGGAACGCGGCCGCTACCTTCCGCAATCACCGCTCGTAAAACAGGAAGCGTGTTGTCCCGAGCGTGACACGCGGTACACGACAACCGCTCGATCATACGTTCGGCCGCTTCGGCGTCGCAGCGTTGCGACAGGGAATGGCGATCGGTCTGCAGAAACTTCGCCAAGGCTGCCTGTTGCTCATCGGTCAACTCGTACCGCGGCCCGCCGTGCCGCGGTGCCAAGTTCGTTGGAGGCCTCCCGCCGACGCAACCATGGGCGAGATCCGTCCCTGCGACGAGATCGGGCGCCGCCAGGGGGCTCGTCGGAGAATTCGCGGCGTGAGCAGCCTGGGTCGCGTGACGTGCTGGTTTCAGGTCGACGTGGCAGGCCGCGCATCGCTGGGCCGTAAATAGCGCTCGGCCACGTTCAGGGTCGCCGTGAGTGTCCTTGGTCCAACCCGCCGGTTGTCCGGAGGACTCTCGGTACAAATAGGCGGCCAGTGCCAAGGCGTCGTCCTGGTTCAGCCGAAAGTCCGGCATTCGACTTGCCGCGAAGCGGACCTGCGGATCTCGCAGAAAATCGATCAACGCAGCCGGACGATATTTCGCCGAGACCCGCGCCAGCGACAGCCGGTCGAATTCATCCTCGGCGTCAACCTCCGTCAACCGATGGCAGGCAATGCATCCCAATTGTTCGAACAACTGCCCGCCCTGTTCGGCCTGGGATGCCTCCGTTACAGCGCCCTCAGGATTGGCCTCAACCACCGCCTCGTTCCCCGTGCACGTTGCCAGGAAGGCCGCCAGGTCGGCCGCCCGCGCGAATCGCTGCGGGTCGTCAGGGTCGAGCATCAAAGGCATGGTCCGGTGGTTGCGAAGCGGCGTTGGGTCGGCCAGCCACTGGGCGATCCAATCCGTTTTGAGCCGAAGTCCGACATCGACCAGGTTGGGTGCGTCGAACCGCATTTCCGGCATGTCCGCCCCGTCCCGCGGCTGCGCCTCCGAGTTGGCCGCAAGCGGCGGCGGGACGTCCTTTCCCCCCGAGTCATTGTGGCAAGCGTGGCAACGCAAACTGGCATACAGCAATCGGCCGGTACGCAGCTCGTTCCAGTGTGACATTGTATTGTCATCATCCGCGTGGAACAAGTGGTTCGGGGGAATCGCTTCGAAGGCGAACGTCTCGTCCTTCCACAACAATCGAATGGCGGCTTTACCCTGTAACGGACTTTGATAGCTCAGCTCGAGATGGTTCAAGCCTTTGTGTAACTTGGCGGTACGCCGAGCGACGCTTCGCAGGTCCGCGCCGCTACCGGCGAGCACATCACGGTGATTGATACGCAGCCGAACATCGCCGCGGCCTTCTACGGCAAAGGTATAGGTCCCGCGCAGGGGAACCTCCAGATAGCCTTCGGCCGTCGCGACAAACGGTCCGGGCGGCAGAAACGGCGTCGGTGGTTCCGTTGCCGGAACATAAAGTGCTGCCAGACGCGATCGGCGAATATCGATCCTTCCGCGCAGATTGCCGTCGACGCCTGCGGCTTGACTGAGTACCGGGTTGGACGATTCAAAACGCCACTTCAGGCCAGGCTGCACATGTTGCGCGAGATCCACGGTGGACTTCGAAGACGAAGGGGGGCGTGTCAGTCGCGAGGGATCCATCGCCACTTCGGGAACGACGTTAATCGTGTGGTAGTAGACGTCGCGGATCGAGGTGCCGTCAGTCGCCGTCAGCACGTAATTGACCGACAATTGCATCACGGGACGCAAGGGTTCCGTTTCCAGGAACACCGTGCGATCATCCAGTAGGGTCGCTGAGTGGACCTCCATGTCGTCGTGACCCTCTGCCTTCGGGTCGGAAACCTTGTAATCCGACGATCCGTAGTCCGATCCGTAGCGATAGTTCCATTGTTGGATCTGGAAGCTGCCGGGATCCTCAGCCGCTTCTCGTTCCAATGCAACCGCAAAGGACAGGACCAGGCCGTTCTGGAGCGTGCGAACCGTTCGGGGCATGTAAACCGGCTTGCCCGTAAAGCGAACGCGCTGAAAGCAACCGTCCATGACGGCGGCGCTGACCCAACCGCGCAGGCCCGAGACATACAATTGTCCGTCATGCGGGCTGAATCGACCCCGCATCACGCCCGCATCAAAACTGAAGGGAAAGGTCAGGCTGCCACCTTGCAGGTACTTTGCCTTCGGCGAAACGGCCGGTCCGGCGTAGGCGATCCGCCTGGCTCCGCCCTGAATCGGCCAATTCGCCGGCAGCACATCCTGGCGTGGCTCGAGCAGCGTCAGGAGCATCCGGCATTGCCCGAACGAGAGATTGATTAACCCGCCGCGAAGAGGTCCCCAGCGATCGCTTTCAATCCAAACCTGACCACCCGTCGAATTGTCCACGGCGCGTGGAATCCAACACAGCGGCGGGTCGTAACCCCGAGGTCGATCGGGAGCGACACGAGGTCCGCCATAGCCGTAGTAACCTCCTTCGGTGACCTCGAATAACGCCGAGGCCGGGGTCCAATCGCCCTCCTGCGGCGCGACGGTGATGGTGCCATCCGGCCCGATCGACATTCCGTTCGGATTGCGAAGCCCCGTCGCGATGATGTGATGCTGACTTCCATCCTGTGTGATCCGATGCACTCCCTGCTCGCTCACATAATAGAAATTGCCTTGCGCGTCACTCTCCAGGCAGGTGGAAAAGTCGTGGCCGCCGGGCGAGGTCTTGGCCTGACCGTTAAAGCACTCATAGAAGTCGGCTTCTCCATCTTCGTTCAGGTCGTGCAGCCGTGTGATCTGATCGCGGCCCAGCACATAGACTTGGTCGGCGACGATGCGCAGTCCCAGCGGCTGAAAAAGGCCGGTTGCGTAACGACGCCACCGGATGGAATCGAGATCGTCGTCCAGACCCTCGACCAACCAGACATCGCCATGCAATGTGCAGAGGGCCGCGGAGCCCGGCTTTGAGAAGAAATCGTGGCCGCCGACAAACAACAACGCCCGGTGCGGGTTGTCGAACGGAAGCGTGATCGTATCGATCGTATATGCTTCGAGATCGCGTCCCAACCGGCCACGGGTCTCCAGTGGCGCGCCCCATCGCGGAAGTCCGGGCTGCGTGAGCATGGTCAGATCTTCCGGCGGCCGGGCGGACTGCGATTCAAGGTCGATCTTCGCGGGTTGATTCGCGTCAGGCAGGAGGGATAACTGCAGTTGGATCCGTGCCCAGGTGTCGTGCGGGTGGATGCGCAGTTGCACGCCGCGCTCGGACTGCGTCAGTTTCCCCACGTCAGCGCCGGAATCGGCGTCGGCGCGGAGCGATACCTGCGTCCCGGTCGTCGCCACCGCAACGGTCAGCGGTTGATCGGTCGGAGCGATCTGGAGGGTCCGCGTGAAAAGCAGAGACTCGCCCTGCTGCTCGCACCAGGGTGAGTCAAGCACCTGAGTGTCGTTGACGGTGTACGACAGCACGACGCGTTGACCGTGGACATGAAGCCCTCGATACCGCGTGGAGGCGTCTTCCCAGCCCGGGCCGAGCCGATTGGAAAACCGAATCTGTCCGGCGATTGAGGGGGGGCTAATAATTCCAAAACGAGCTGGGTTATAGGCCAGGAATCCGCCCGTCCATCCGCACGCGAGATTGAGTTGAGCCAGATCGAAACAAACGGCCGCCTGACCCTTCTCGCCGATCCGAATGGAAAGCGCCTTGTTGACGATCCCGCCCGGAACGGGCAGGGCCGAACTGAGAAACGGGCCCGTGTCCATCGCATTCCAGCGGGCGTCACGCGAGTCCTCTTCGAGCCACCGGAAGCCGACCGCATCTTCGCCCCAGTGGCCTTTCGCCTTTTGTTGTTCGCGCCTGGGCGATGCGGTGGCTGACGGCGAGACGAACGTGGCCGACGATGGTTCGGGATCCGGAGGCGGCGCCGCGGTCGACAACGGCACGCCGAACAGGGCACTCAATGTCAGGGCGAACGCGATCACCGGGCGCAAGTGCGTGGTGAGTAGGAGCGTCATCGGGGTTCCCCCACGGTGGCTTGGAGTGACCGATTATCGGGTCGTTCATGTGACATGAATCGTGCCGTCGCGGAGAATCGCTCGCTTCAGAAAACCCTCCGTCTGGATATCTCCGTAATTGTGCCCCGCTTCGGCCGGATAGACACAAAATGAGATCAGGGGGACGTCCCCGGTATTGATCGAGCGGTGAGCCCAGGAGGGCGGCACATACACCATCCGTCCCCGGCGGAACATTTCCCAGCGGCAGTCTCCCTGGCAGGTCTTCATTCATCATCATCTTCATCATCATCATCATCACGCCTTCACCTCGGGCCGCGCGATTCCGCGGCGAGACGGGACAACGCGTCGAATTCCGACCCTTCGGTTGGAATCACGATACCGAATACCTCCGCCATGACCTGCGTCCAGCCAAGTATGAAATAGACCCAACCGTCCTCGATGCGCAGTTGTCGTTCGGCCTGTTGGGTGCGGGCTTGCTGCAGAAAGACTAGATCTCCGCGATAATTCAAATCCCACGCGATGGCCTGGTGCGGCCAACGTGCCGCGTTGGTCAAGGGCGAGCCCGGCGCATCTTTGCCGAGGCCCGTGGCGTTGATCACGAGCGAGCCTGGTGCAAGATCCTCCAGGATGGCGTCGGTCATCTCGGGTGACGGCGTATGATGGTAGCTGACGGGGAGGTCCGCTCCGATCGCGAGGTGCAGCTTCTTGATCTCCTCGAGGCGTGGCGTGCTTCGGTTGGTGACGACAATCCGCGCAGGCCGGTTGCGGCCGTGGCGGGTTTGCAGCAAATGCCACGTGATCGCAACAGCTGCTCCGCCTGCGCCCAGGACCAGCGCTTCGGCGCCCGAAGCAGACCAGTAGCCGCTTGGCAGGATCGCATCCAGAGCCAATCCGCTGGTGATGGGGTCGATTGCGTGACCGACCAATCGACCGTCGCGCTTGGAGATGCTGCTGACTTCATGCATCAGCGTCGCGAACTCGTCCAACTCGTCAAACTGGTCGTGGCATGCCTCCAGCAGATCCAGCTTGTGGGTGGTCACGAGGGCGCCCAGTGAAAGCGGGTCGGACTTGATGAACTCCACGGCGCGGCGATAGTGTTCCGGCCGATCATGTTGTGGGAAATTCATCCCTTGGATGGCGACGTCCCCCAGCTTCAGGTACTCGGCCCAGCGGGGGAAGACTCGCATGATGGAGGATTGATGCGTCGTGACGCCGATGAAGTACATCGTGGGCCGCTCGGCGGCCAGATAGTTGTCACTGGGCGTCCAGGGAGGTCGAACGGAAGCGTCCACGTGCGTTTTTTTTTGAGTCAAGATTCGCTCCAGACTTGCAGTTGTTGTAGCAATTGCTGGTAACGTTTTCGGCGCGACGCGTAATGCTCGCCGAGTCGCGCGTCGGGGGAGAAGACGCTGCCGGTCTTGATCCACTGTCCGGCCGTCCGGTCCAGCGACGAAAATAATCCTACGCCGAAACCTGCCAGCAGAGCGGCACCCAAAGGTGCGCCCTCCTGACGCGTAACCTGGACCACACGCACGCCCAGCGTGTCGGCTTTGATGCGGTTCCACAACTCGCTCTTCTCGCCCCCTCCCGTGACGCGGATTTCCTTGATTTCCAGCTCCGGATTGAGTCGCTCGAGGCCTTCCAGATAAATGCAGTATTCCAGGGCGACGCCCTCCAGCAGGGCGCGATACAAGTGGCCTGCCGTGTGACTCCAGGTGAGGCCGGCCCAAGCGCCTCGCAGGTCGGGCCGGCTGGGCGAATTGCGTCCGCCCAAGTGGGGAATAAAGATCGGATCACTCCCTTGCGGCTCGAGCCGCGCGGCGCGGCGCTCGAGCTGACGCAAGGTCTTCGAAGTCTCTGACTTCTGTCGTCCGGCCAGTTCGGTGGCGAACCATTCCAGGTTGAGGCCACCGCCGTTGACGTAGGCGTAGGGGTGCCAAAGCCCGGGCGTGGCCGATTGACCCCAGCCCAGCACTCCCAGTTCAGTATCCGCTTGGAACTGGCGGGTTGTGGCGGCGAAAACGGAAGCCGTTCCCGCCACGTCAACGCAAACGCCCTCGCGAGTCGCTCCGCAAGCCAGAAACGACGCCGCGGTGTCTCCGCATCCGGCAATGAGCGGGGTGCCTGAATGCAGGCGACAGCGCCGAGCCATGGCGGGAGATACGGTGCCGATCACCGTGTGCGAGTCGACAATACGAGGGAGTTTCACCGGGGCCACGTCGAATGTTTCGCACAACTCCGCGTCCCACGTCCCCTTGGCGTTGTTCGCGAATCCGCTGAAGTGCAGGTAGCTCTTGTCGATAAAGGCCTCGTCGGACCCGAGTCCGCACAGACGCAGGGCGACGTAGCCACCGGGTTGCACGAAGGACGTGATTTGCCGGTAGACGTCGGGACGTTCGTGCTTCCACCAGAGAATCTTGGGGCCATGATTAAAGCTGGGCGGCCCGCCCGTTCTTTGGATGATCTGCCGGCCCGCTCGTTGCTGCATGAGAGTGATGTAGGGCGCACAGCGGGTGTCGAGCCACGAATCGTACGGCGTCACGTGCATGCCATCCGCGCCGATGCCGATCACGCCGGCCATTTGCCCATCGATCCCGAGGGCCGCCACGGACGCGGGATCGATCTCCGCCTGCTCGACGCACACGCGGACACACTGGCAAACCGATTTGAGCTGTCGCTCGGGATCCTCTTCCACGGCACCCGCCGCGGGACGGAGCAGTTTCGAGGGCCGGAAGGCCGAGGCGTACTTGCGTCCCCGTAAGTCAAACAGCGCCGCCTTAATGCCTTGTGTGCCGATATCGATGCCGATCAGATAGAGGCGTTCGCGATTCACCACGGCAACCGATTCTGCTGGGAAGGACGATTCATTCGGCGGTTGTCCCGCTTGATCAGGAGTCGCTTAATCGGGTGTCGGTCTCGCGGTCGACAAACGTAATTTTCCCGGCGGCCGTTCCACTCAACGCCAGTCGGTAACCGGCCTCGAGTTGATGCAGCCCAAAGACATTCGAGATCACGCTCGTGAGATCGATCCGCCGGTTCGCAACCAGCCTGACGGCCATTCGATAATCTTCCGCCGAGCCACCTGTCGACCCCGATATCAGTAGATTGTGGTAGTGGATCCGATTCGTATCAAGCGGTGCGGGAGCAGTTCCTTTGGCCAACCCGCCAAACAGGCAAAGGCGTCCGAAAGGGGCCAGCAGTTGGACGGCTTCGGCCTGGACGGCCGCGACCGGGCAGGCTGTAATCGCAACATTCACGCCGCGACCGTTGGTCTCGTCCCGGATCCGCTCAGCTACTTCCACACGCGTGGGATTGAGCACGACGTCGCAGCCCAACTGCAGGGCTCGTTGCAATCGGTCGTCCTGCGGATCGACCACGACCAGCTTCGCCGCGCCGGCAATTCGGCAGAGCATGACGTGCAGCAGGCCCATCGGACCCGCTCCGTAGACCAAGACGGTGTCTCCCAGTTCGACCCGCGCGACACGGACGCCATTGACGACGCACGAAAGCGGTTCCAGGAGCGACGCTTCTTCGTCCGACACCGAATCGGGCAGGGGAATGAGGTTTCCCTGCGAGATGAACTTTTGGGAAATGCCGACATAAGTTGTGTGCGAACCGTCGCGGTCAATACCAAACGCGGTGTAATCGGGACAGTAGTTTGACTGGCCGCGCTGGCATGCGTCGCAGGTTCCGCAACCTGCGTTGGGTACGACGCCAACACGTGTTCCGAGCGGAAAACCTGCGACTTCCGCACCGAACTCCTGGACCACGCCCACGAATTCGTGACCGAGCACGATGCGTTGTCCGGGCGTGAGTTTGCGGTGGCCGTGGCGGATGATCTTCACATCGGTCCCGCAGACCGACGTGGCGCAGACGCGCAGCAGGATCTCGTCGCGAGCGATCGGTGGCCGAGCGATTTCTTGAACGGCAAAAGTGCCGTCCTGCGTGTACGTTGCAGCAAGCATGCGTGCGCTCACGAAAAAGTCATGCGTCCAGCCGAATCGGTCGTTGCTCGACGATTGAACGATTGCCCGCGTTGACGACGGCAACCGCCGCCTTGCCATCATATCCGGTGGCTCGCGGCTGACGATCCTCCAAGATACAGCGTACGAAGTCTTCGTCTTCCGCGCGATAGGCGTCCCGGAACAAATTCGTCCAACTTTGAACCACGGGCGTGTTCGTGCCCGAACACGTGTGTGTGGCGACGGAGTTGTCAGCCAGCCGCCCGACGGTAATCAGTCCTTTTTCGCCCAGGATCTCACACCGGGCATCGTATCCGAATTGGACTCCTTGCGCACCGTGATGGAACCCTGCATGCCGTTCTTGAATCTTGCCGCGAGGGTCACGTTGTCGTAAAAGTCAGGATTTGAATCGCGGGCACCGGGAGACCGAAAGTTACCCCCGATGGCGTACACTTCGTCAAACTCACTTTGGGTGAACCAGCGTAAGGTATCGATGTCGTGGCTGTTGACTTCGGCGAGCGGACCGTTGCTCTGGCGAATGTCGTACATCCACGGCTTGGGTTCGGTGGGGCCGTAAGTGTGCGACTTGACCAGTACGACCTGGCCGATGTCGCCGGCCTCGATCCGCTCGCGGGCGGCCACAAAGCTGGCGTCGAATCGTCTCATGAAGCCGATTTGCAGTTTGACGCCCGCCAGCTCGGCTGCGGAAATCATTTGGTCGCATTCGTCGGCCGTGATCGCCATTGGTTTTTCACACAGCACGTGCTTGCCGGCCTGAGCGGCAGCCTCGACGATCTGGCAGTGGTACTTCGTGGGCGTTGCGACGACGATGGCAGCAACGTCCGGGTCGTCCAGCCCTTGGGACAAGTTGTCGTAAGCGCGGTCAATTGACAGCGTTTGGCAGGCCTGTTGGCGCGATTTTTCGACGGGATCTACGATCGCGACCAAACGCGCCCAGGAACGCGTCCGCCCGCGAAGTTGTGGCCGTGAATCATCCCGGCTCGGCCGCTGCCCACGATGCAAATTCCAATCGGACGAGCGACCACGATGAGGTTCCGGGTTGACGTGAAATGATGGCGACTGGACGCCGCTGGCGTGACGCGAGCGACTACAAATCGACGCGCTGGCCCGACTGCGCGGATTCGAGCCCCGCCTGGAGCACGCGAATGCATTGCAGGCCATCTTCGAAATCGGGCCGAATCGGTGTGCCGCGCGTGATCGCGTTGACGAAATCGACCACGGCGTGGGTGAATTCGTGTTCGTACCCAATCGTGTGTCCCGGTGGCCACCAGTGGGCAATATACGGGTGGCATGCCTCGGTCGCCAAAATGGTCTTGAATCCCTGGGCGTTTTCGGGATCCGATCCACTGAAATGCTGAAGTTCGTTCAGACGTTCCAAATTAAACGCCAGTGCCCCCTGCGACCCGTAGATTTCAAACGTGTGGTAGTTCTTCCGACCGGCAGCAAATCGTGAGGATTCGAAGGATCCCAGCGCCCCGCATTCAAAGCGGGCCAGCATGAAGGCGGCGTCTTCCACGGTCACGCGGGCCTTCGCGACGCTTTCACCCGAGGCTGTCGAGAAAGCCACGGCACCGGCGGTGGGCAGGGGGCGTTCCGCGACGAATTGAGCCGTCATCGCGGTGACCGATTCGATTTCGCCGACCAGGAAGCGCGCCAGATCGACGCTGTGCGAGTTGAGATCCCAGTGGGGGCCGGCGCCGGCTTGATCGCTCTGCAGTTGCCAGGTCAGGGGAAATTGAGGATCCAAGATCCAGGACTGCAGGTAGGCTCCGCGCCAGTGGTAGATGTTGCCGATCGCGCCCGCATCAATCATTTGACGCGCCAGCATCACCGCCGGGCAACGCCGGTAGTTGTGGTTCACGTAATGCACCGTGCCCGCCGCCTTGGCGGCCGCCAGCATCCGTTCAGCCTGTGCGACATTCAGGGCAAACGGTTTTTCGCAGAAGACGTGCTTGCCGGCCTCCAACGCCGCGATCGCGATCTCCGGGTGCAATACGGTCGGCGTGGCCACATCCACAATGTCGATGTCGTCGCGTGTGACCACCTCCCGCCAATCCGTGGTTGTCGCCTCCCAACCCCACCGGGCGGCGAACGCCTGAAGCGCGTCGGGCGTGCGACCGCAGGCCAGCTTCAGCACGGGCCGGGCATCGAGATCAAAATAGAGCGGCGCGTTGCGCCAGGCCTGGGAGTGGGCCCTGCCCATGAAGTTGTAGCCGATCAGGGCGACATTCAAGACCCGATTCATCTGGGGATTTCCTCAATCTCGAGCCCAAACACTCCGCTGATCATCCGCAGGTCATTGAGATTGTGTCCCAGCGTCAGCAAGTAGTGATGCGATGCCAGGGTCCGCATCAACCGATGCCCGTCGCCGACGCGGACCACACCCCCGTTCAGGCAGTCCGAGCCCGGGAACTGGGCGTAACCCGTCAGGGTCCCTTCGGCCACCGTCATCCGGTCCATGGTGGGGTGGAGTTTGGCCAGCGTGATGGGACCGACGGGCAGGTCGGCATCGATCGCCGTCGCGTTCTCGTCGACGATTGCCAAGACCTTGGGCTTGAGTGTCCAGCGCGAGGCGAACGGCCTTGGGATCACACCCATAAACCCGCAGTGGGCGATCAAGATGTGGTTGGCTGGATCACCTTCCACCTGGGGAAAATCCGGGATCCGTTCGTGCTTGAGTGCTGCCTGCCCGAGGATAAACGGATACAGATTCGTCATCAGGATCGGCGTGTCGAGTGATTCGTGCAGCAGATACTTGGTTAACATCGAGACGGTGTCTGCTTCACAGCCCCAGATCAATCGCCGCTCCTCGTACAAGCGGGCCCACGCCAGACAGGGAGTCGTGTCGCAAAAGTGAGATTCGTTCAGGCAGTTGATACCGACGCTGCGGACGTCCGGGTCCGCGTCGAGATGTCGCTTGATGGCCAGGTACAATTTGACGGCGCTGCGGAGCGGTGAACCGCCGACGGTTTCGTCGTGCCACTGCCACGACTGCCATTCCGCGTCGGCCTGGTCATCGGGAATCGCCGCAGCTTCGGCCCCGAGATCCCGGAAGCTTCTCTTGTCGAGCGTGATGCCGAATTTTTCGATCATCCGCTGAGTGCATTCGTCTTCCCACCAGTAGAATCGCTTAAAGATGGGGGCCTGCGCCCCTTCGCCCGGATCATCCTGGAACACGAGGAACTTGGCCCGTGCCAACTCGCGTCTGACGCGCAGCGCAGCGATGAGCTTGCGAGTCTGCTCGAGCGTGTAAGGGGCCAGCGTGCCAACGCCTTCGGAGCGCAGGTACTCGATGATCTCCCAATCCCACATCGCAATCGTGCCAAACTCGCTGGTCACAATCAAAATCGGCAGCCGGATCGCGCGGAACGCATCCAGGCAGCGATAGGCCTGGCCGAGGATCTGCGGAAACACCACGGCCTCGGCTTCCGGCAGCGGCTGTCCCAGCGCGACGGGTTCCAGCAGTTCGGCGTCATCACCCAACAGGCGTCGTAGATGCTCAAGCTGGATATCAAACCCCTCGTCGCGGCCGGGGTCGAAGTAGAGCGGCACTAAGCGTGGCTTCATTTTGGGTCCTCGGCATCAACTTGAGCCGCAATCTCTCGCAAAACCTTCACGCTCTTGGCCACGGCGCCGTCCTCATCTCCCTCGTAATCAGGATGGAGAAAATCCAGCTCCATTGCCAGAAAGCCCTGATAACTGGCCCGCTTGAGCATCCGCGCCAGTGCCAGATTGTCGATGAAACCATCGCCCACCGGTGCCGTGGAGAAAAAATACCAGTCGTCCACCGAAGCGCTGGAGTTGATCTTCAGGTCCTTAAAATGCGTCGCCAAGACGTAAGGCGCCAGTTTCTGCATCGCCTTGACGGGATCGTCCAGCAGCCGAGCGAAATTGCCCGTGTCAAAATTCAGACCCAGGTAAGGCGAGTCGACTTCTTCGAGCAATTGCAAAATCTCGGCGCCGGTAAAGTCGATATGATTCTCAATCGCCAGCTTCACGTCGTGATCGGCGGCGACGTGAACCGCTTCCCGAAAGATCTTGACCAGTCGCTGGATCTGTTGTTGGTGATCTTCAAAGCGAAACTGCAAGGAAGAGCCGACGACGCGCATGACTTGGGCACCGGTTTGCTCCGCGTGCTTCAGCGCGTGCAGCATCTGCTGATACTCACTCGGATTGGTCCCGCCTTCGAGACCATCGGGATGGCCCCAGGCCCAGACGCGATCGAAACCAGCGTCATCCAAGCGAGCCTTGATCGAGCCCAAATATCCCGCATCGTCTTTCCGTTCGACGAAGCAAGACTCAAGTGAGACACCGTCGACTGCAAGCTCCCGTGCTCGATCCAGAAAATCCTCCAGCGTCATTCGCCGGGTTGGTTCGGTCTGCTGGGGATAAACTTCACCGAAGAAACGATGATAACAATAGCTGTCGATGCCAACTTTCATCCCGCAGCCTCCCGCAGTGGATCGGAATGCACTTGCACGGAACAGGTTAACGCACTCTCGACGACAGGGTCAAGTAGCGGTGTCCTGCGCGGACACTGCGGTGGAACGTGACACGCGTCGCGGTGGCGCGGAATTCGTTGCGTTGCCTCCGCCGCGCTCACTTCCCGCCGCGGCGACACGGCCGCACGGTGGTCCGCGCGAGCGGGAATTCCGCCCGCATCGGGGTCCGACACGTTGTACCCCTCAGTGGGTGTCCAGTGCCAGTGGAAATCCGCCAGGTTCCTCTTTCCCGCAACGCGACGCCCGTCTTGACGGCCACGAACGTGTGGGCGCCTGTGCTTCAGAGGCCTCGATGGACAACGCCTGCGTTTCGTCCGCTGGAGCAGCCGGCAGCGTCGCCTGGCTCAAGTCGCTTGCACGCGGGATCTTCAGCGTGGAGAATCGAATCGTGTCATTCTCGCCCAACGGCGGCCACTCGTTATTCCCTAACTCTGCAGGCCATGACAGAACGTTCGCGGTTGATTCTTGCCTGTCGGATCGCCTTACTGATGACGATCGCCGCCGCGACGTCGTGTCGCCGGAGGCAAAACGAACCCCAGGCCGAGCCACAGACCTGATATTCGTATCGCAATCTTCAGGTTGCGGAGTTGCGAAGCGCTTCCGGCGGTCACGGCGAAACATTGTTCCAAAGGATTCTCCCGAGTGCGTCGGGGGTGGATTTTGTTCATCAATGGGTGCCGCCCAAAAGGTATCCGCACGACTTGGAGACAATGATGGCCGGTGGCGGCGTGGCCATTGGCGATTACGACAATGATCGTTTGCCGGACATCTATCTGGCTCGTCCGTATGGTGGCAACCGGCTGTACCGCAACTTAGGTGACTTGCGTTTCCAGGACGTGACGGCTCGGGTCGGAATCGAAGCTGACGGGTTTTTGGGGCGGCGGAGTTTCGTTTGTGGACATCGACAACGACGGTGACGGCGATCTCGACCTGTTCGGCGGCGGACGCGTAATCGCCGGACAATACCCTTTGGCTCCGGCCAGCCGCCTTGACCCTGTAGTTGCATAAAGGATTCTTTGCGAGTGTGAGTTGGACTGAGAAAACCAGGGGTCTTCGAACTTGCCATCGCTTGTTGCTTGGCCACAAAGCAGTTCTTCTGCAACGCTGGGGTTGATCGAAACGATTCGACGGCAGGCGAGCTTCGCCTGACGGAAGTGACCGAACAAAATGCGTTGGGCCTGCGCCAGTCGGGACTGGTGTCCAGCGCCCTTTGGTCGGATGCCAATGATGATGATGGCTGGCTGGCTGGATCTGCTCGTGACCCACGAATGGGGAACCGTCAGCCTCGATTTGAATCGACAAGGACACCTAGTCGATGCCACGCCGCAGGCCGGGCTCGGCGAACTGCGCGGATTGTGGAACGGAATTGCCGCCGGTGATCTCGATCAGGACGGCGACTTCGATGGCGGTGGGCAGAAGAGGCTGGTGGAGCCCGAATACAAGGGCGAGACGGAAACGAGACGACGCACACGGCCCAGATCGACCCCGGTTGGACGATCTCGAAGTCTTCGCCGTAACGGCTGGCGTGGAACCCGTGGGGCGAGGACGTCACCCGAGAGACAGTCATCCGCCGAGGTCTGCACGGACCTTTTGCTTTCAGGATTTTTCTTGCCCCGGTCAAGATCAAGCTCTATCCTGGTGCTCGGTTCGCCTGAGCGGGTGAGTGCGCCGGTAGGTCTCAATCGACCGTCGACTGCAAGCTTGCCGTCTCCGACGTTCTCTCAGCATGGGCTCGCGGTAGAGATGATTGCAATCGTGTTCGGCGCCGAGAATTGCAACCGAGGATGTTCTGGAAGATGCCCGCCGCTTGCCGGCGGGAGTTTCACGTTGGTTGCTACACAGTTTGCGCGGAGACTCAAAATGAACGGCAGTTGGCAGCGATTGACTCGGTCGGTTTGGGTTTCGGTCTGTTGGAGCGCTTGGGCGGCGGGTTTGCTGCTGTCTGCGAGCGTGCAGGCAGCCACTTACCCGGAGCAGATCATTGCTGACGGCGCCATTCACTATTGGCGTTTCGAAGAAACGTCGGTGGACCAACCTGCTGCCGATGAAGTTTCGGGGATCCCCGGACAGGTTAATAACCCGGGCGTCTACGAAGGGGGCATTGAACTCCAGCAGGAAAGTGCTTTCCCCGCCCTCGGCAAAGCGGCGCATTTCGATGAACAGAACGGGACACACGTTTTCCTTGGTGCTCCCCAGCATCCGGGCCCCTCAATTAGTATCGAAGCCTGGGTTTTGTTGGACGGGAATTTTACGGTCGGATTTTCACCCATTGTTGCCCGCTGGGATGGCAGCTACGAGCTGGATGTCAACCACGCCGGACAAGGTGGTGAGTTGGACTTCGTGATCCGCAACAATGAGAACGCGTTCCTCGATCCGCATTCGGATGGACCGATGACCACGGATGAGTGGCACCATGTTGTCGGCATTTTTGAAGGCGAAAGTGATGGTGGGAGCGGGACTGGAATTGTTTATTTAGACGGTGAACGGCAAATCGACGTCGAGCTGGGCGGTGACCTCCAGGATGCCGGCGGTGACGACGGCTCGTGGTACATCGGTCGAACGCGAGGTCCCCAAAGTGGTTTCGCTTGGCTGGGACTGATCGACGAAGTTGCGATTTATCCATATGCTCTGAGCGAAGAGCAGATCAACAACCACCTCGACTTGGCCATGGAGGCCGTGGGAATCCCCGGCGATTTTGATCTGGACGGCCAATTGACAGCCAGTGACATCGACCTGCTATCGGCCGAGATTCGGGCCGGAACGAATGATCTCGGTTTTGATCTGAACGGCGACACGCTGGTGGACAATCAGGACCACGAAGTGTGGGTACACGATTTGAAGAAGACCTGGTTCGGGGACGCCAATCTGGATGGTTTCTTTAATACGAGCGATCTGGTCGGCGTGTTTCAGCTCGGTAAGTATGAGCTCAATGAGGAGGCAGGTTGGGAAGCGGGTGACTGGAACGCCTCCTCACGTTTCGATACGGGAGACTTAGTCGCAGCCTTCCAGGATGGCGGATTCGAAATGGGCGAACGACCGGCGGTGGTCGCCGTCCCGGAGCCGTCGACGTGGCTTCTGACCTTGACGCTGTGTCTCGGTTGTTTCCGTCGGTGGAAGCGATCACCGGGGCACCCGAGGTCACAGGGCTAAGCGGACTCGATCCGTTCTCTGTGGCTTTCGAGGAACGCTTCGTAGGACCCGGCCTGGAAGGCCAGCACCAGGTCCTCCGACGTGAATTCCCGATCGCCGTTCCAGTCGCCTTCGGCCCACGTGGAATTGTCTTGCAGCGCGTCTTCATACTCGCCGGCCTGGAAGATCGTGACCAGATCGCTGGAATCGAACAGGCCGTCCAGATTTGAATCGCCCACGGGGAACTCGGCGGCACCCGGAGTTCCACCGCGGGGTCCGCTGCCGCGCCAGTTTCCGGCCAAGCTGGAATTCCCGGAAGCGTCGATCACTTGCAGCGAGGGGCCTTCGCCGTCGGGCGTCTCCGGCCAGCCATTTTGAACAGAGTAGCTGAACGTCTGAATGACCGTTCCGTCGGCGGCCAGCAGCGTGAGCCGCTCGCCTCCGTCGGCTAACTTGCCGGTGTACTGCCCGCCAATCCGGATCCCATTGCCGTAGCGAGATGCGAAAGCTTCCCGATTTTCGACAACCACGAGACGTTCACCCGGAGCGAGCGAAACGGCGTCGAAGATCGCCGCGATGCCTTCCGAGTTCCCGTCGACGTCAACTTCCACCAGTCGCACGGCGGCGAGGCTGATTCCCTGAGCCCCGATGTTTTGCAGCTCAACAAACTCGAACTCATCGTGGTCCACGTCCAGCTCGCCCGCCGCCGGGTTCGCATCGGCGGGATGGTAGTGCACTTCCGTGATCCTCAGGTTCGACGCGTCGGCGGGTATCACGTCCACCAGGTAGCTGGCGCTCTCCAAGGCCGACCAGCCATCTTCGCCGAGGACACGGGACAAGACCTCCGTTTCCCGACTGATTCGCAGCGGAGTGGCGTAGCGCTGGGCTGCGGGACTGATCGCGCCGCCGGGCAACCTCGGGTCGCTGCCATCGGTGGTGTAGTAGACGGGGAAGCGGCTAGGAACGGTTCCCTGATACACGGCGACCAATTCAGGAATGATTAGGAAGTCACTGCTTGCCGTCGAAGCATTGATCCCGTGGATGGCAAGGATGTTGGCCCCGGCGCGCAACAGACCTCGAGCGTCGCTGATTTCAAACGGCTCGAAGTTGTAGGCTTCGTGCGTGCTCGCCCGCGCCCGGCCGGGTGTGTCATTCGTCACGGTTTGGCTTCGAGCGACCTCGGTGCCGTTCAGGTAGGCGACAAACCCGTCGTCGTACTTGATGTTCAGCGTCAGCGACTCGACCGACTGGGGGTCCGCGTCAAGTTGGAACTCCGTGCGGATGAGCGCCGACGTGCTGCGACTCATGCGGCTCCGCACGTCCGTGCTCGTGATGCTGGCGTAGCCTTCCGAGTTGTCGAAGCCGATTCCCGTTCGGCCCTCGATCCAGTTGTCGGCGGGCTGGAAATCGAGATGTGTCCACGTCGTCCCAAGGGCATCGTCGCTGGGAACGTGAATCAGGGACTCCGCGCCCCGCCGGACGAGCTTCTGACCCGGGGGAGCCAGCTCCGCGTCGAGTTGTAGTTCGACGCCGGCCGGCACGATTCCCTCGGGCCGACTGAGGCGCGGGGCCGGCAAGAACTGGCGATCGATCCAGGCGGCGTGCTGAACCAGCCAGTCTTTCAGGTATTCAACCTCCTTGGCGTACGTGTCGCGCTCACGAAAACCGGGCGGTGAAATTACGGTTTTTTGCCCAAGTGTTCTCCAGCGAGCAAAATTCCGATCGGCGGCTTCGGCGCTGAGTAAGTTGAAGTGCGTTTGGATATCGGCCAGGAAGTTGTCATCGGCAAAAACCGATTGCCGCAACTCGTGCCACCGGTCAATGACACGCTGCCAGTGATCCGGATCCTGCTGCAGCCTCAGTGACCAGGGCGGCCACTCCTGGATCGTGGCCGTCGTATACGAATAATTCCAGCCGTCGACGTCGCAACCACATCGGTCCACGGAACGGGGCTCGGCATAGTCAACATTTCCCAGGGCCCAATTCATGTCCCACATGGGCCCCATCACTAATTTACCCCCGCGATCGATCCAAAAATAAGTGCTGCCGCCGTCAAAATCGCGGGTGAACTCACGCATGATTTGATAGTCCACGAACGACGGGACGTCGATGTACTGGGTGTAGTGTTTCCCCGTCTCGGGATGCGTGAAGTCGGGACTGTAAAGCGCCGTTTCGAATTCCTCGATATAGTTCTTGATCCACGCTCGCTGGGCCGAATTCAACTCGTTTGGCGCCGGATCTTCGTACTGAAAGCCCACATTGCGTCCGCTGGTACGAGTCGAAAATTGTCCGGGATTTCCTGACTCAACGACGTATCCGCCCGTGATCTGGCCGACGTCCGTCGTGTCTTCGGGAGTGGGGATGTCAAGGCGATTGTTGCCGCGCTTGATACTCTCGATCAGCACATAAACGCCCACATAATCGTCCTGGTACGAGAGCTCGCGATCCCCGTCGGCGTTGAGGAATACTTCCACGAAACGCGTCCGCGGAGAGTAGTGTCCTAGCTGCTCCCACCACTCGAACGTCACGACGTTCCGCATCAGCGACTTGTCCGTATAGGGCCCGTTGAGGACCCAATCGGATTCGGCTGGTAGTCCCAGCAGTCCCACGTCCCGGTCATTGCCCTCTGCATCCCAGGTCTCGTATTTGTACTGCTGCTGGGGAAAGCTGTGCTCGACCGACCCCTCTGCCGCATCCCCGATCGTCCCGCGTAGTGTGGTGTGTCCGTCACGGCCGCACGACCGGTTTCGTTCGACACGTCGAATACCAGCGAATAGGTGCTCCGCAGGGTGGTGCTGAGGCTGATCCGTTGCCCGAATGACTCAATTACAAAGATCGGCAGGTTCGAACTGAAATCCTGGAGGTCAGGGGCCAATTGCAGGTACGCCTCGCGTTGTACCAGGCCGGCACCGCCGCTGGGTGAGAACGAGCGAACGAGAAGCTGACTCGTCGCCGAGATCTGAATCGGCGCGAGATACAAATCGGAGTTTTCGTCCGGCTCGCGGCCATCGAGCGTATATCGGATCGTGTCGAATGGATTATCGACCGACAGCGCGACCGAGATTTCGCTCGTCAGTAAGCCGCCTGATTGCGAGAAGCGGACCGGTGAGCCGATGCGTGGGCTGTTGGGCTGTCCCGGTGTGGGAGTTTCGAGAAATCCATGTGTTACCGGATCGTCACCCAACAGCACCAATTCGGGTTGGAGCAGAAAATCCTGGCGATCCCCCGCCGCGTTGAGTCCCTGGATGGCCAGCACGTTGCCCGAAGCGCGCAACAAGCCCTGCTGCGGCGAAATATCGAACTCGACGAACTCAAGGGCCTCACGATCCGGATGGGTCGCGGTGGCGGCGGACGACCAGCCGGGCGAAACCGGCGCGTTGGCGGACGCCACCGGCACGCCATTCAGGTAGGCGACAAAACCGTCGTCGAAACGCATCCTCAGCCGCATTTCTGTCACCGACTCGGGGCGAGAAACGTCAAAGGAGGTGCGCACATAGAGTGAAGTTCGATCCGCATCGTGCATCCACGAAGTGAGATCCGTCGCGACGACTTGCTCGTCGTACCGCGTATCGGGATCCAGCAGCCCGCCACGTGAAAACGCGATTTCGCCCAATCCGGAGAGCGACTCGGAATGGGAGCTGATTTGACGGAGTCGGACATACCGCGCGGCTTGTTGCCCCACGGAGAATTGCTCGACCGGCACAGGTTCGCCGAAACCCGCCGGCGTCGACGTCGTGAAAACTTGCTCCGCCGTAAAGTCCGAGCCATTCGTCGAAAACGAGACCGCAAACTCTTTCGTGCCCAGTTCCTGCTGCGTATCGGCTGCCAGAACGGGATCGTAGAAGGAGTAGTTCCAAAGCAACACGTGATCCAACGTGGTCGGGAACACGAGATCGAACAAGAGCGTGGTCGGCTGACTTCCTAACCAACTCCCCTGGCTTTCGGACACACTCGAGTGAGTCGTGGCGGCAGAAATCGGCAGGGAACTCAAAAAGGGCGGCGCTTGATTGATCAGGTGGGACGCGCTGCCGCTGACGGTGGCACCAGGCCCAATGATTTGCACGGTAAAGGGCGTAATGACCGTGGCAACTTGCGTCTCCGTGTCGAAGCCGAACCCCGCCGCGGCGGCTGTCCACTCCGCGGCGTCAAAATCCGGCGACGCCCAGGCTGGAGGATTGCCATCGACCGGTGCGTCAAGGCTGCCGTCGGCCGGCACCAGGAACTGAAACGAATTCGTCGCGTCGACCACGATTTGCTGCGTCGGTGAGCCGCGTCCGTAGGCCACGTCGCTCGCCTGCTCGGGAAATGACGGGTCGAACGCGTCCTCGATCGTTTTTCCATCCGGGCGAACCAGCGCCAGATACTCGCCGCTGCGCTGCATTCGGAAATTCGTGTGCAGCTCGCCCGCGTCGAACTGCCGATCCTTGTCGGATGCGAACACCACTCGATACTCGTCCGGCTGCAAAATGACCGAGGGAAATTGCCACTTGGTCAACTCCCTGCGATCGTCGGTCAAGTACCAGCCCGTGAGGTCCAGCGGTTCATCGGCACGGTTGTGCAGCTCGAGCCAATCCGAGGCTTCCTGGTCGGCATCGAGTAGCGTTTCCGCATTCGCCGCCATGATTTCGCTGATCACAACGTCGCCTGCCAGCAAGGCACGCGGCTCCAGCCGTTCCCAACGTAGCGCGACCGCCCGTCGCCGCGTTGCGTCTCCGCGATGGGGCGACTTTTCCCAAAGCTTCATCGGTTACCGTCCTTCTGATCGAGACCGAAGCGGCCGGCCATCGGTTGTCCGAGCCTTGCCATGGCGAACCTCGGCTCGTGTCACCGCCTGCCGCACGAAGAACGCAGCGCGTCCAAACCAGCAAGGTCAGCCCGACGGTGACGCACGGGCGACTTGCACGCGCGAACACGTTCTGCGGTTGATGGGTCGCCTGCGAACGCTCTCGAACGGAAAGGCGGCAGTTGGCATCCTCCATCGCAAGTGCGATGTCATCATACACGTTATACACGTTCCCGAACAAAACCACATGCTTTTACTCGTCTGGGGCACTCGCGTCGGCGGCCGGGGCGGCCCGTGGCAAACTCTCTGGATTCGGGCTCCCCAACGCTCCGGGGACAGGGGGAATGTCCGAAAAAGTTGCTTGCTTTTGCGTCGCGGAGGCCTTAACCTGCGAGCTCTTTCGACGGTTCACCGCAATGACAGGGAGAGTGGGATCATGATGTGCAAACCTGGGCGGCCTTTACGGCGAACCAACTGGCGCCTGATCCGACTGGTTGCAGCCACGACCTTGTTGATTCCCGCCACGGGGCTGCATTCGCTCGCGAACGCCTCCGCGTACTCTGACCAAGTGATTGCGGACGGCGCGATTCACTATTGGCGATTTGAAGAGTCGTTAACGAGCGAACCGGCGAAGGATGAAATCTCTGGGATCCCGGGGCAAAACAACAATCCAGGTATCTATGCCGGAAACGTGACTCTTGGTCAGCCGGGTGCCGGACTCGGTTCCGGCAGCGCGGTCCGACTGGGAGGTGAAAATGGCACGCACATCGCGCTCGGCACACCTCAACATCCCGGTGATTCGATGACGGTCGAAGCCTGGGTCAATCTCGACGCCGACGCCACCGCCAGCTTTTCGCCCGTCATCGCCCGCTGGGACGGCAGCTACGAGCTGGACATCAATGCCACCACGGGGGACCTCGTCAACTTCGTGGTCCGCAACGATACGAACGCCTTCGGCAATGCGCCGTCGACGAGCGCCATGACGCGCGGCGAGTGGCACCACTTGGTTGGAATCTTCGACAGCACGGATGGCACGGCGCGGGTATTTCTGGATGGCGTGGAAGGAGGTACGGAGACGATCGGCGGTGTGCTGCAGAATGCCGGGGGAGACGACGGGGCCTGGTACCTGGGCCGGACCCGCGGTCCCGATAGCGGTTTTGCTTGGAAGGGACTGCTTGACGAAGCGGCGATTTATCCTCGAGCCCTGACGGCCGCCGAGATCGAGAACCATATTGCCCTGGCTTCCGTGCCGGAGCCCACGGGTCTGACGCTGCTTTGCCTGGGTGGACTGGGATGGTTTGCCGTCCGGCGACGAGCCGGTGGAGTGCCATCGGAGGCGGCTTCGTTGACGCCGAGCTGGCGGTGTGTGGCGAGATCTCTCGCCTTCGGGGAGGAGGTGGCCGGGGGGTGATGAGGGGCCGTGGTTCAACCCTCGCACGCCAACCTTGATGAATTGTTACAACTCCGCCGAATTCTCGATCTGGACTTCTCGATTCAAGCTCTCATGCCATGACGCCTTCGCCCCTCGGTGCCTCGCGACGAGTCGTCGTACTGGCAATCGTAGTAATCGGCTGCCAGGGCCAGGTGCCTTCGAGCGATCCGCCGGGCGCGAAGAACGCATCCCGGTCGAAGGACCGTCCGGCCACCTCATCCGCGTCCGGGCCATTGTCGGATTACCCTCTGCAGCCGCGAGCGGCAGCGACGGGGACGACGCGATTTCTGCGACTGGCGGTGCGCGAGACGGGCGTTGATTTTGTACATCGCTGGGATCCGCCCCGCGAGCATGACCGAGAAATCGCCAACGGTTTGTCGGGCGGCGGGGTGGCCCTCGGGGATTACGATGGTGATGGCAGGATCGATATCTTTCTCACCCGGCCGCAGGGAGGCTGTCGTCTCTATCGCAACCTCGGTCAGTTTCGCTTCCAAGACGTCACTCAGCGCGTGGGGCTTGAGGACGGTTCGCTTTGGGGCACGGGGGCGACGCTGGCCGATCTGGACAACGACGGCGATCTGGACCTCTACGTTTGCGGCTTCGATTGCCCCAATCGGCTCTATGTTAACCAGGGCGACGGGACCTACGTCGAGCGCGCACAGCTCTGTGGATTGGCATTTCGCGGTGCCAGCGTCATGATGTCGTTCGCCGACTACGATGGCGACGGCGATCTGGACGGATACCTGTTGACCAATCGGATGTCGCCCCCCGAACGACTGCAGGTCAAAGCGGTGCGCCGAGACGGCCAGTGGGTCGTGCCGGAAGAAATCCGCCAGTACAAGGACTTATTAATCAAGCCGGACGGAACGCCGTTTCCGATCGACGCCGGCCAGTACGACCATCTGTTTCGCAACGAAGGTCTGGGTCGGGATGGGCTCCCGCGGTTTCAGGATGTGAGTGCCGAGGCGCGGATTCAGGGCAACGAGTTCGGCTTGTCCGCAACGTGGTGGGACTTTGACGACGACGGCTGGCCGGATCTCTATGTGTCGAACGATTTCTTCGGCCCCGATCATCTCTACCGCAACAACGGCAACGGGACCTTCAGCGACGTCGCTCGATTCGCGCTACCCCATACGCCGTGGTTCTCGATGGGAACCGACGCAGCCGACATCAACAATGACGGCCGCCTGGATTTCCTCGCCACCGATATGTCGGGCACGAGTCACTTCAAGCAGAAAGTGGCGATGGGCGAGATGGGCGAAAGCGGCTGGTTTCTCAACTATCCGACGCCCAGGCAGTACATGCGGAACGCATTGTATTTGAACTCCGGCACGGG
This sequence comes from uncultured Planctomycetales bacterium, assembly GCA_963826795.1. Classification (GTDB taxonomy): domain Bacteria; phylum Planctomycetota; class Planctomycetia; order Pirellulales; family Pirellulaceae; genus CAWGYT01. The sequence continues at coordinate 343,641 of CAWGYT010000009.1, forward strand.
CCGCTGTCTGGAAGTGGCCTATCTGGCCGGTTTGGCCGATACGAACTGGACCTGGTCCGTGAATTTTGCGGACTTCGACAATGATTCGCGGATCGACCTTTTTGTATCGAACGGAATGACTCGCGACTGGTTTCATAGCGATCTGAGGAACCAGGTGCGCGAGATTGGTGACTGGAATGAAGGCGGTCGGCAGTTTTGGCTGAACACTCCCGAGTTGAAAGAACGTAACCTGGCGTTTCAGAATCTGGGTGAGTTGAATTTCGTCGAAGTGGGTGCGCAATGGGGCCTGAGTGATTTGAGCGTTAGTTTTGGCGCGGCGGTCGCCGATCTGGACGACGACGGCGCGCTGGACCTCGTCGTGAACGACTTTGAGCAACCGGTACGCGTGTATCGCAACCAAAGCCGCGAAGGCCACTCGATCACGGTCGCCTTGCGCGGCACTCGCAGCAACCGCTTTGGGGTCGGCAGCACGGTGCGCATCAAGACGATCGCGGGCCAACAAGTCCGTCAGGCCTGGCTCTCGCACGGCTACATGTCATCGTCACCGCCCGTGCTTCATTTTGGACTGGGATCGGATCCGCGAGTTGAGCAATTGGACGTCCAGTGGCCCAGCGGACATCGGCAGACGTTTCGAGATCTGGCGGCGGACCGGCACTACGTCATTACGGAACCGAAGCGTGAACCTCCGCCGCGGACGGTACCCGAGATCGGCCCGTTGATGTTTGCCCGATCGAAGAAAGTACCTGCGATCATTCACCAGGAGGACGCCTTCGACGACTTCGCCGATCAGCCGCTGCTTCCCAACCGGTTGTCGCGGCTCGGACCCGGCATGGCCTGGGGAGATGCCAATGGCGACGGTCAGGACGATCTCTACGTGGGTGGCGCCGCGGGCCAGCCTGGGACTCTGCTGCTGCGATCCGGTGAAATCTGGGTTCCTAGCCCGCAGAAGCGTGGAAGCGAGAACGGAGCGGGATTCGCCGGTGATGCGGCGTGCGAAGACATGGGGGCCCTCTGGCTGGACGTCGAACGCGACGGCGATCTGGACTTGTATGTCGTGAGTGGCGGGACGGTAACGGCCAACCCGGCGTCCGGCACGACCGTCGATCCGCTGGCCGATCGCTTGTACTTAAACGACGGGCGCGGCTTGCTGCGCCTGGCCCCGCGCGATAGCCTGCCGCCGGATCAGGACAGCGGTAGCGTCGTGGCGGCGGCTGACTTCGATCGCGACGGCGATCTGGACGTATTGGTAGGTGGTCGTTTTGTCGCTGGCAGCTATCCCGAAACGCCGCGCAGCCGACTCTTGCGAAACGATTCCGGGGAGCAGGTGGTTCGCTTCACAGACGCGACTGACCAGGTTGCGCCCGCTCTGAGGGAGACAGGATTGGTGACCAGTGCGCTCTGGTCTGACGTCGACCAGGATGGCTGGATCGACCTGCTGGTGACGCACGAATGGGGACCGATCAAATTGTTTCTCAACCGGCAGGGACGCCTGGTGGATGCCACGCGCGAGGCGGGGCTTTCGGACCGCACGGGCTGGTGGAACGCCATTACCGGTGCGGATCTCGATTGCGACGGCGACATCGATTACGTGGTGACGAATTTTGGCCTCAACACGAAATACCACGCCTCGGTCGAGCAGCCGCAGCGTCTATTTTATGGAGACGTCGACGGCAGTGGCCGGAACCAAATCCTCGAGGCGGAATACGAGAACGGCGTCCTCTATCCGGTTCGCGGGAAGAGTTGTTCCACGCGCGCCATGCCATCGCTGTCGGAGCGGTTTCCGACGTTTGAAAGTTTCGCCTTGGCGTCGCTCGAGGATATCTATTCCCAGTCATGCTTGGATCAGGCCCTCCAGCGATCGATCAACACCTTGGAGTCGGGTTGTTTGATCAACGACGGGACGGGCCGATTCGAGTTTCTCCCGTTGCCGCGACTCGCGCAGGCGTCGCCCGGCTTTGGCGTGGTTGCGACGGAACTGGATGGCGACGGGTACGTCGATCTGTTCCTGGCTCAGAATTTTTTTGGTCCGCAACCCGAAACCGGCAATTTCGACGGCGGTGTGGGCATCTTACTGCGGGGCGGTATCTCGGCCGAGGGGAAGCCCCGATGGACACCGGCTTGGCCGGACGAGACGGGAATTGTGCTGGCCGGAGACGGGGCGAGCCTGACCTCGGCCGATCTGAACCATGACGCTTGGCCCGACTTGGTGGTTGCCATGAACGATGGTCCCGTGTTGGCCTACGAGCATCGCGGCAGGGAGGACCGGCGCGTCCTGCAAATTCGCCTGCAAGGCAAGCCGGGCAATCGACACGCGACCGGGGCACGGGTCCGCGTGCAGCGTGATGACGGCCACGTGATGACCGCCGAAGTGTATTCGGGCGGCGGATACTTGTCGCAATCCAGTTCCGATCTCGTATTCGGCCTAGGCGAAACCGGGACCGTCCTGCAGCTGGACATCCACTGGCCCGACGGCACGACGCGCCAAGTGCGGCCGCATCCCCAATCGCGTCGCCTGCTGATTGACGAAAGAGGGGTTAGCTCTCTTTAACGGGCGAAAATCGGGACTGTTTGTTTCGAGGTCACCCAGGCGACGCTTGCGACGCGATTGCCCCCGGGTCGCTCTGCTGGACGGTCGGCGGCTGCGGAAACTCCAGCCGGACGCGAAAGCGGGCTCCATCGACTTCGACGTGGATGTGGCCGCCCAGCAGCTCGGTCAGCCGTTCTGCCAGAGAAAGCCCAAGTCCCGCATGGTGGCCGGTATCAGCCCGCGCCACGTCGCCTCGCCAAAAACGTTCGAACACGTGTGCGACCTGATTGGTTCTTAAGCGATTGCCCGAGTTTTCGACACACAGTCGGACAGTGCCACGCTGGGCCTGGGCGGAGATCTGAACGTCACCGCCTTGATTGCTGTGAGCCACCGCGTTTTCGAGAAGATTGCGGATCACGACGGAGAGCTTATCGCGGTCGATCTCGAGGTCACAGGGGTCGACCAACTGCCAGCGGTCGCACAACCCTTTGCTCCTGGCGCTTTCCGCCAGCGGCTCCCAACATTCGTGGAGCAAGTCATCTAGCTGAACGAGTTCCGTACGTATCTTCTCGCGACCGCCTTCGACTCGCGAAATGGCAAGCAGTGCCTCGATCATGCGCTGGGCTTGGTCGCAGATTTGGTGACACGTGTCGAGCGATTCCTGATATTCGCGAGCGGAACGTGGTTTCGCGCGGCACACTTCGATGGTTGAGCGAAGTCCGCTCAGTGGAGTCCGCATTTCGTGAGCCACGTCGGAGGAAAAGGCCCGCTCGCGGTCGAACGCCGATTCCAGTCGGGCAATTAGCATATTCAATCGTTCGACCAGCGGGGCGATTTCGTCAGGCACGGTTGCCAGATCAAGTCGCGCGTCCAAGGTCCGCTCGTTGATCCGCGCGATCTGGGACGAGATACGGTTGAGCGGAGCCAGGACGCTTCGCACGACCAAGCCAAGCCCGGCGAGACAGGCGAGGACGGAGCCGCCACTGACGCAGGTTAGCAATCCGCCTAACCAGACCAACGAGCGTTCGATATCCGTTGTGGCCATCGCCACCGATACGGTCACGTCTTCCTGGCCGGCGTGTTCGGTGCTTGGCACGTACGAATTCTCGGCCGCTTCCGCCCGCGGGCTCAACTCGTCGGCAGTGACTTCGATCTCGGTCTTGGGCGCGAAGGCCCAGGTCACCTGCCGACCGGTGCGCCCATCGGGCAGAACCACGGCATCAAAACGGCCCTGCGAGAGCGACGCCGGAGTCGATGCAATCCGCGTGAGGTCCTCTTCGCGCAGGCTGGGTGATCGGCCCAAGATCGTCGTCGGGCCCCGCCACAGCTGAAAGTACTGCGGCTGGGCGTCGTCGCTGTATTCCGCGAAGTCCGACGGGACAAAATCGAACTCCAATCCGTCTTCCGTGTACTCGGTCAATGCCGCAAGCACTTGTGCCTTGCCCAACAGCGCGTTGTCACATTCGCGGTAGAGCCGTGATGCGGCGAACGAGTAGACGATCACACTGGAAAGGGTCAGACCGAATGCAACGACCGCACCCGTCCCCAGTAGCAAGCGAATCCGCAGCGAGCGCATTACAACGGATCTCCCAGCATGTAGCCCTGTCCGCGGCGTGTGTGGATCAGTCGGGGCCACTCGGGCCGCTCGAGCTTTCGACGCAGGTAGCCGATGTAGACGTCCACCACATTGCTCTGCGTCTCTGACAGAAAATCGTACACATGATTCCAGATCTCGGTTCGCGTCACGACCTGACCGGCGCGTAAGGCGAGGAACTCGAGCAAGGCGTACTCACGAGCCGTCAAGTCGATCCGGTCGCCGGAACGACGCACTTCGCGGCTGGACGTGTTAATTTGAAGGTCGCCGACTTCGACCAATGGATTCTTCTCGCCGTACTTGCGACGGACCATCGCGCGGACACGCGCCAAAAGCTCGCCGAAGACGAATGGTTTTGTCAGGTAGTCGTCCGCTCCCAGATTCAGGCCTTCGATGCGATCCTGGACCTGGTCTCTGGCGGTCAGAATCAAGACATGCGTCTGACTGCCCGACTCGCGCAGCTTACTTAGTACGGAGAATCCGTCGAGTCCCGGCAACATCAGATCGAGGACGACGACGTCCAGATCATTGGTTAGCGCCAGGTGCAGTCCTTCGTCGCCCGTCGCCGCGATGTCCACGGCAAATCCCGCTTCGGCCAGCCCCTGGGCCAGCGCCGACCGAACGGGAGCATAATCCTCAACGATCAGGACGCGCATCTCAATTCCCAAGGGCTAGGTGCCGACGTAAAGCGGGGCAGGTGACCTGGTCCAGGTGGCCTCCGTTGCGAGACACTTGCGCCCTTGCCCGCAGCGGCGTCGCCGCGTCACGCTGCGTGTCATTCCTCGTCGTTCGAGTCATCGTCGTCACCGTCGTCGTCACCGTTCTCATCGCCGGCGTTGTCATCGTCATCGAGAGTCTTCTTCACCAGCGTGCCGTCGGCGAGGACCTCGGCTTCATAGTCCTTGCCACCGATCTCAATCTCGGCCTCATAGACGACTCGGTCGCCGTCGCGTTTTCGTTCGATCTCCTCGATCGATCCACCGGTGGCCTCACGGTTCAAGGTTTTTCGTACGGCGGTGGGACAATCCTCAAGCTTGACGCCTTTCTCGCCCTCACCCTGATGGGCGTCTTCCTCGTCTTGTTCTTCGCCATCATCCTGGTCTTCATTCTGATCTTCGTCCTCGTCGTCGACTTGGAGCACTTTCTTCAGCAAGGTTCCATTCGGCAGGACTTCCAGATCGTAGTCCTCGTCACCAATCTCGATCTCCGCCGCGTAGTGGACCTGGTCGCCCTCGCTTTTCTTTTCAACTTCTTCAATCGATCCGCCTGTGGCCTCGCGCTTCAGCGTCTGCTGTACGGCTTCGGGACAGTCTTTCAGTTTAATTGCTGCGTCGTGGTTGCTCCATGCCGCTGAAGCCATTCCGGCCACCATGGCGACCGTCAGGCTGACCAATTTAGGAAAGGTTCGAGTTAACATGTCAAGACTCCTTACGAATGATTCCCTGGTACTTGTGAAGCTCGAAGCCGATATCCGTGGCATCATCTCCGTTGCCGGCTTTGAACATCGTACCTGACGAAGAATGAAGATTTGATGAGAACGTGATGACGAGAGCTATCACAGCCCTCTCACTGCCTTTTCATCGTCCTCTAATCTGCCAGGCATCATGATCGGACCATCAGCGAGCCGACGTTCGGCGAATGGCTGTGAGTCTCAAAATCTGGAGAAGTACCATGCGAAAGCGAAACGAGATCCTTGTTGTTTGTCTGGCGATCTTTGTAAGTCCGTGCGCTGGTCAATCGCTGTTGGCTCAGACCGTATTACCTGACTTTTCTCAGGCGAGTTTCAGCAACCCATTGCGAATTGACAACCTGTATTGGCCCATGGCTCCAGGAACCGAATGGTCCTATGAAGGAGTGTCGGTGGACCCAGAGACTGGTGAAAGTGAAACGGAATCAACGCTCGTGCAAGTCTTAAACGAAACACGCGTCGTCGCTGGAATCGAAGCGCGCGTGGTTCGTGATCGCGTCTATCTGGAAGGTCTCTTGATCGAAGACACGTTTGACTGGTATGCCCAGGACGACAGTGGCAATCTCTGGTACCTCGGCGAGGAGGTGACGGATTTCGAGTATGACGACGACGGGAACTTAATCGGGACGAGTCATCCCGGACAGTGGGAAACGGGAGTTGATGGCGCGTTGCCGGGATATATCATGAAGGCCAGCCCGCAGGTTGGGGACAATTATTACCAGGAGTACTACGTGGGGAACGCCGTGGACGAAGGCACCGTCCTGGCACTGGGCGAATCGGTGATGGTTGCGGCGGGCGATTTCGACAAGACGCTGCGGATCCTCGATTCAAGTACTTTGTTCCCGCAGTTCGGACACAAATCGTACGCCCCTGGCGTGGGCCCGGTGCTGGAGTTGGACTTCGACGAATCGGGCACGCAAGTGGGCCGAGTAGAACTCGTGTCGTTCGTCCCCGAACCCGGAGGCGTATGGCCTCTGCTGGCCGGTGCCCTGGGGCTGCTGGCAAGCCGAACAGGACGCGGGGTCAACCACCGACGGTCCTGAGCGATCAGAAAAACGAGAAGGTAGTTCAGCAGCTTCAAGAGGAGGAATGGTGCTTGCCTAAACCCGCTGTTCTCTGTGCCCTCTGTGCCCTCTGTGCCCTCTTTGGCTCGGTGGTAAACCCCCGGTTCGCTTTTTTTTTCAACTAAACTGGGAAAATCACCGTCCGACCGGTGTCTTTATGACACAAGCCAAGAGGAGCCGTGATGCCCGGACCGGCGAATGCAGCATTGATCGCGGAAATGTTCGACCGGTACGCGGCCGCGTTGGAATTCTATGCGGCGCAGCGCACGGCTGCGGCGCCGGATTGTGTTCAAGAAGCGTTTCTGGAGTTGGCTCGGCAAGCGGTCCCTCCGGTGGATACCGCGGCCTGGCTGTTTCGCGTCGTGCGTAACCGGTCTCTCAACGCAGCTCGGGCCGAGCGCCGCGCGCGGATCATGAAGATCAGGCCGCGCACCGGCAGGCCACAAGCCGTCGCACGACAGGCCCCGAGGATGCGGCGGCCATATCCGACTTGCTGTGCCTGCTCAGCGAACGACAGCGGGAGATCGTATTCCTGCGTATTTGGGGACAGCTGTCTTGGCAAGAGGTCAGCGACGTTGTGGGCCGTTCTCGCAGCGCTGTCCACCGGAGTTACGTCCAAGCATTGGAAAAATTGCGGAATCATTTGGAGCCCTTGACATGTCCGACCAGTCTACCAACCAGCCGCACATAGACACGCAGCTGCCCGACGACATGGCGCGGTGCGAGTCGTTGCTCGCTCGAAGGTCGCTGCCGCAGCCGCGGCTGAAGCGGGACGAACTGCTCTATCGTGCCGGTTGGGCGGCAGCCGAAGTGCACGGCCAGCCGCATTCCGCGTCGGACGGGTCCGCAGGGCGCGGCACGGCCATTCGTACGGCGCTTGCATGGTCCGCATTGAGTGCCGCCGTTGCGGCGTCGGTCGCCGTCGCGATCACGGTGCGGCTCCTGCCCGCGGGTGCGAACCTTGCGGATCCGCCAACCGTTGTCGCCGAGGAGTCGGCGAGCCAGGCCCCGCCCACGGTTGACCGCGAGTCCAAGCCGGAACGGAAACGCCTCGTTCGTTCGAGTCCCGACCGATTTCAGCGTGGAACCTGGGTCGTCTGGAACTCGCCGCTGTTGACGATGCGTGATCGTGCGCTACAACAGGCGTGGAACGAGCGATGGAGCTTCGAGAATGGGCCGATCAGGGGATCGCGGGTCAATGACCGAGAGGTGGCAGTTCCGAAGACGTCGCGGGAGATGCTGCAGGAGTTCCTTCCGAAGCCATCCGTGAACGAAACGTCCATTGTTGGTCCGAGGCGAAGCTCACCTCGCTCGCTTTGGAAAAGCTTTCGCTTGGGAGAGACGACATGAATCGAGAAACCCTCAGGAAATCTCACCGGAAGCTGTTCACCGCCACGTTGGGGTGCCTGGTGGCATTCCTCCTCGGCCCCCATCCAACGGCTCAGGCCGAGTTGGCCGTCGGTGTTGAAGAATCGGACGCCGGTACCTTGCTCGTCTATCGGATGACCGTCACGCCGGCGCCTGAGCCCATCCCTCCGCTGCGGCACCGTTTGGCCGTTCGGGAAATCGAGTTGATGCCTGGGAATGCGGCCACGCATTATCTGCGAGCGTTTCCTGAGTCCGGTTTTGAGTCGCGCGTCAAGAGTCTGGTGGATCAACATGGCGAAGAGTTCTACGACTGGATCAACTCCAGCGAGATTCCGCTGACGGAGTTTCCGCTGGAGAAGGCACGTGAAGCCGTGGCCTCCTTCGATTCGGTGGTCGACCATTTCATCGCGCCGGCTTCGCTTCGCCGCGAGTGTGATTGGGGCCTGGGGATCGAGGAGATGCGTGGCCCGACAATCATCCAAATGCTGTTGCCAGAGTTCACTGCGTCACGAACGGTGTCGCGAGTGCTGGCGTTACGCGCACGGGTGGCGATCGCCGAAGGGGACTACGATCGCGCGATCGATCAGCTGCGGATGAATTATCGGTTGGCCCGAAACGTCGGACGCGTGCCGTTCCTGATTTGCGGGCTGATCGGGATTGCCGAGGCCAATCTCGGTCACCAGCAAGTCATTGAGCTGTTGGCTGCGAAAGACTCGCCGAATCTGTACTGGGCCTTGGCCGAGTTGCCGCAGCCGCTGGTCGATATTCGTCGGGCGGTGCAATTCGAAATGTCGCTGGGAGTGAGGATTTTCCCGTTTCTGATTGACGCCGAAACGGCCAGTCACTCGCCCGAAGAATGGGCTCGGATCCTCGCCAACGGTTTATCCGAGTTCGGCCAATTGACGAGCGAGGGATCGAACAACTTTAATCTCGCATCGCTCGAAGCGCGGCAGGCGGCCGTGGCTGGCATGTCGATATTCTTTTACCCGGGCGCAAAGCAGCGTCTGATCGCTGGCGGCATGGCCGCGGAGCAGGTCGAGGCGATGCCCGTGGGGCAAGTCGTTGTCGTCGATGCCGCTCGTGAGTACCGCCGGGTTGCGGATGAGATTGAGAAATGGGCATACGTTCCGTACTACCTCGCGCGTCAGCGTGACTCGACGGAGCTTTTTGATGCTCATGGCGCGACGGGGGTGGCGACGCGCGGCTACGGATACGTCCTGGCGGCTTTGTTGCTGCCTGCGGTCGAGGCAGCTCGCGCGGCTGAGGCTCGTCTCGACTGGCAAACGCGGGCGCTGCAGATCATCGAGGCCATCCGCATGCACGCCGCCCAGGCTGGCACGCTTCCCTCCTCGCTGGATGAGATCAAGGTCGTTCCCCTCCCCTTGAATCCGGCCACGAACCAGGCGTACCAGTATCGACTGGAGGGTGCGACGGGCGTCCTGGAGCTGCCGTTTCAGGACGGCTTCACCGGAGTGGCGTATCGGTTTGAAATCACGTTGTCCGATGGCAACTGACGAAAAGGAAAGATCCATGAAAACACAATTCGGTCTCTTGTCTCTGGTGTTGATTGGCTTGTTTAGCGAAAGCGGCGCGCGGGCTGCGGACCCCGCGTCGGTGATACCCTTCCTGGCCGATGACGTCGTCGCGATCGCGTACGTCGACTTAACGGCCATTGACTTAGCCGCTTGGCAGACCGAATTCCGAAAGCTGGGCGTTCTGCCGCCGGGTTTGACGGACGATGCGGCGCACTCGGTCGCACCGGCCCAACAGCTGTTCGACGACTTCGTCCGCCACGGCGCCTCGCATCTTTATGCACTTCTGCGGACCTCGGACCTCGAGTATCGGGGGCCGACCTGGGTGCTGTCTTTGACCAAAGATGCGAACGCGGACGCCTTAATCGGATTGTTAAAGGGTCTGGGGGAAGGTCCCCAGCGGCCCGCGTTCTTCCCGAACGAGATTCAGGTCGTGGACGGTTCCGTGCTGGCGGCGATGAACGAGGAACAGATGGCGCGAATGGTCGCGGAACAATCCGGCCCGCCACGGGAAGAGGCGGTTGCAGCCCTCGAGAAGTTGGGTGGCAGCAACGCAGGGTTGGTGGTCCTGGGCGACGCCGACAGCCGACGGGTTCTGCGCGAGATGTTTCCCCGTCTGCAGCCGCCGCTGGAACGGATCGACGGACGGATGATCGCGGAAGACCTGCTGTGGGGCGGCCTCACGCTGGACTTCCTGCCTCAGCCGCGTCTCGCAGTCCACGTGGAAACCTCCAGCCCAAGAATCGCAGCCGAGCTGCAGCAAGCCGCCGTTCAGGGGTTGGCGTTCGCCCGAGAACTGCTCGTGCCAAAGAAGTCCGATGCTCCGTCTCCGTCTCCCTTGCCGTTGCCGGCTGCCAGCATACAGACGGCATTCGATTCACTACAGCCTAAAACCGAGGGTTCTGCGCTGAGACTGCAGCTGGGAGACGACGCGGCGGCGCTGACCCGGCTAAGTCAGTTGCTCGCGCCGTCGATCGTCGCGACCCGAGAAGCGGCCGATCGCAATCAGCGGCTCAACCAGTTCAAGCAGCTCGCCCTCGCGTTTTGGAATTACGAGTCCGCGCATCGGGCGTTGGTTGCACAGGCGATTTATGACGAAACCGGGAAGCCGCTGTTGAGCTGGCGAGTACAATTGTTGCCTTACCTGGACGAACAGGCGCTGTACGATGAATTTCACCTAGAAGAGCCATGGGACAGCCCGCACAATCGACAACTGATCGAGCGGATGCCGGAGGTCTTTTCGGATCCGAATGCCGAGTTGCGCCGTGCCCTAGGCGCCGGGCGCACGACCTATGTCGCGCCGGTCGCGGCCGAGACACTGTTTCCGCCGCGTTCGGCGCTTCCCGACGGTGAACCGCTGAGGATTCGAGATGTCACCGATGGGACATCCAAGACGATCTTGCTTGTGGAAGTCCTCCCCGAGCGGGCGGTCGTCTGGACGAAGCCCGAAGATTGGCAGGTCAACCTTGATCGGCCTCGGGAAGGTGTCGTGCGGCCAGACCGGACGGGCTTCGTCGCCGCATTCTGTGATGGATCTGTCCGATTCTTGCCCAATGAGGTCGACGCAATGGTGCTCCGCGCAATTGACCCGCGCCGGCGGCGAGGCAGTGGACTGATTCGCCGCAAATGGAGGCGCGCGTGCCCCAGCTTTCGCGCGGTGGCCCGAAGACGGTCTGCACGCTACGCGAGGATCGGTCCAATTACGTGTCCGTGCACGTCCGTCAGTCGCCTCTCGATTCCGTTGTGCCGAAACGTAAGGCGACGATGGTCGATTCCCATCAAGTGCAGGATCGTGGCGTGGAGGTCATAGCAATACGTCCCGTTTTCCGCCGCTTGATACGCGAAATCGTCGCTCTGGCCAAAAGCAACGCCCGCCTTGATCCCGGCGCCGGCCAACCACGTCACAAAGGTGCCGCCATTATGGTCGCGCCCCGTCGCCCCTTGTGTGAAGGGCATGCGCCCGAACTCGGTCGTCCACACGACCAACGTGTCGGACAGCAGGCCACGCTGGTCGAGGTCGGTGAGCAAGGCGCTGATGGGTTGGTCCACGGTCTTCGCAATCGCGGGTAGCTCGGTGACGATATCCGTGTGATTGTCCCAATTGTTTTTTGGCCCGCCCATGCCACTCCAAACTTGCACGAACCGGACATCGCGCTCGATCAATCGACGCGCGACGAGACAATTGCGTCCGAAGGGTTCCGTCTCGGTCTGAGTGAGGCCGTACGCCGCATGAGTGGCTGCGGTTTCCTGCGAAATATCCAGCGCTTCGGGTGCGCTCAATTGCATTCGGGCGGCAAGCTCAAACGAAGCGATTCGGGCCTCCAAACGCGAGTCGCCCGGGTGATCCGCCAGGTGAGCAAGGTTCAGCTGATTGAGCAGCGCCAAGCCGTCGGTCTCGCTCGCCGTGGTGATTTGCTCCGCTGACTTGGGAGGTTGAAGGTTTCCAATGGGCGTCGGCGAGTTGGGCTTAATCACCGTGGCACCGTGAGCGGCCGGAAGGAATCCGGATGAGAAATTACCCGTGTTGTTGTACGGATATCCGCGATGATCCGGCAAAACAACGAACGTCGGCAGCTCGTCGGAAAGCCGTCCGAGCCCATACGAAATCCAGGCACCCAGAGCCGGAAATCCCCCCGACAGGAATCCGGTATTTTGCATGTAGCTGGCCGGCCCATGGACATTGGTCTTGGACTGCATACTCATCAGAAATGCCAGGTCATCGACGTGGTTGGCGAGGTGCGGAAACACGTCGCTGACCCAGCGGCCTGACTGGCCGTGCTGGCTGAAACGGAACGGCGACTTCATGATCGCGCCGGGCTTACTGGTCACCGCCGTCTTCAAGCCAAAACTGGCTTCCTTGCCGTGCTGCCTTTCTAACTCAGGCTTGTAGTCAAACGTATCCATCTGGCTCACGCCGCCATTCATGAACAGCTGAATTACGCGACGCACCTTGGCCGGATGATGGAGACCGCCGTTCAACCCGTCGCTCGGCGTCGCTTCACCCAGCTCGCCCAACAAGATGGCAAGCACCACTTGGCCCAAGAACTCCCGCCGTCCAAAAAACGGGGTCCGGTCAAAAAACGTCGAACGCGGAACTGGCATGGATGGGCACCTTGTCGGTCGGAAAATGGATCTTGACCCCTTTCGTCTGGATCTGCACCCTTTAGTTCTAGTTAGTCCACAAACATGAACTCATTCGTGTTAAAAAGCAGACGGCACGCGTTCGCAAGTCCGTGACGCGAAACGTACTCCGTCACTGCCGCTTGCTCTTGGGACGTGGCTGAGCGGCCGAGTATTCGCCAAAATAGGGTGGCGACTTGTTCGCAGGGCGAACCGAACTCGGAGGCAATCCGATCGGCCAGGAGTTCGCTCTGTCGAACCACAAACTTATCGTTCATGGTCGCCAAGGCCTGCACGGCGGTGAGCGATTCGTTTCGACGAGGAGCGAGCTGTGAGGCGTCGGGGCAATCGAGTGCCTCCATGAACGGATCTGGGACGGTCCGGAAAATAAAACGATAGATACTGCGCCGATAATTTGAACGGCGATCGACGTCGAAGTCCTGATAGTTGACGACGGGAGTGACATGAACTCCGGGGCTCTCGACGAACTGGCGATCGGACGGTCCGCCCATGCGATTGTCAAGCGACTCAGAAATCGCGAGCAGCGAATCACGAAACGATTCGGCGTCAAGTCGCTTGCGATTCATCCGCCATAGCCAACGGTTACTGGCGTCAATTCGCGCCGCCTGATCGCGATACGCCGAGGACTGCTGATACGTGGCGCTCGTCACAATCAGGCGATGAAGGGCCTTCAGTGAACCGCTTTGCTCCTGCAAGGTCACGGCCAGCCAGTCGAGCAGTTCGGGGTGAGTTGGCGGGCTTCCGGCGTGGCCAAAATCGTTGGGCGTTGCAACGAGGGGCTCGCCGAAATGGTATTGCCAGACTCGGTTCGCGATGGAACGCCACACCAGCCCGTTTTTTGGATGGCTAAGCCAATCGGCCAAGGCCACTCGGCGCTCGCCTTCGGTCGCCGCGTCAAATCGAAACGAATCGGCCGGCAGTCCATCGACGCATGACAAAGCAGTGGCTTTGGCCGGACGAAGCGGCTTGGAGATCTCGCCTCGATCAAGCACTTGAACCACGCGGGGCTCAACCGCCGGACGAAACGAGCCATCGGCCTCGAATCGGTTTGTTCCGCAATAGACCATCGCCGACTCAGGCAACTGGTCCAATTCCGTTCGAATGCGTTGCTCGATCACGAACGCGGCTACCTGCATCCGCTGGGAATCCGTACGGAGCGGAAGTTCGGCAAGAGTCGGTGAAGCCTTTGGCATGGCAAGAATTCGTTCGATCTCATCCGGCAGTAAGAATGTGTCCAAAGTTGGATTGCGATCGCCCGTAGCCGTCAATTGGAAGCGCCCAATCAAATGCCCTTCGCCATGCGACTGCTCAAGTTCCACACGCATCAATAGGGGCTCATTTGAAGCAGTTGTGAGCGGGACATCGAACTGAAAAATCGCGGCGTGATGTTTGCCAACTTCCGGGTAGATCCCCCAGGCGGAGCGAGGATCGTTGTCCACCGCCAGGCCGACGTCCCATCCCGCTTGATTGAAGTCAGCAAGCGTCCTTGTGATGGCAACGGCTTGTCCCGATTCGGGGTGAGCGGGATCAACGGAAAAAATACGAATCTGGTTCAGGTGAAAGTTTCCGTTCGATTGGCGCCCCGGCCCGTTGTTCGGCAGACGCGGATCTGGCAGGACGTCAAGGCGAATCGCCGACACCCGTGGCAGCGTGGTTTCCGCCAGGACGGTATACCGGTCCGTCTCGGGAAGCTCTCCATCCACATAGATCGACTGATCGGGCTGCTGAGTCATCGTCGCGCCGGCACGCGAGCTGCAATTCAGCAGCGTCACGGGCCGCCAAATCGACTGGAGCTTGCGGTACGTTTCCTCCCAGGCGTCGACCTCGACTTGGATGTCATGATCCAGCAGCTTCCGATTCTCCTCAGCGGCCCAGGTGCGGATCTCTTCTTGTTCTCGCTCCAGCTGCTTCCGTCGTCGGGCCACGGCGGGGTCCGGGTCATACCGCCGATTCGCCTTGTCGATTCCAGCGAACACGGCCTGTAAGCCGTAGTACTCGTCCTGTGAGATCGGGTCAAATTTATGGTGATGACAACGCGCGCAGTGAACGCTTGTGCTGGCAAAGGTCGACATGACCGTGGTCACAATCTCATCGCGATCAAGGTATTGACCGACGAGCCGATCGAGCGAGTCTTCCTGGATATCACGCAAGGAGCTCTCGTCCCAAGGGCCGGCCGCAAGGAAACCCGTTCCGGCGATCGCCCACGGATCATCCGCGAACGTCACGTCTCCGGCAACTTGCTCGCGCACGAATTGCTGATAGGGCACATCTTCATTCAGCCGTCGCACGAGATAATCTCGATATGGCCAGGCGTGTTCACGGGGCCGATCCTGATCGTGCCCATGCGTTTCGGCGAAGTGAACGAGATCCATCCAGTGCCGCGCCCATCGCTCGCCGTACCGCGGACTGCTCAGCAGCCGATCGACCACTCGCTCGTACGCATCCGAGTGTTCGTCCTCGAGAAATCGCAGAAACTCATCGGTCGACGGCGGGACACCCAGCAGGTCGTAGTACACGCGACGCAGCAAGCGGCGTCGATCGGCCTGGGGCGATGGCGGGAGTTTCACGCTGGCCAAGCGTGCAGCAACAAAGCGGTCAATCGGATTGCGACACCAGTCGGTCGGCGTTTCCGCGGCAAGATTCGGCAGTGAGGGCTTCGACAACTCGCGATAAGCCCAATGGCTTGGCCACACGGCGCCGCTTTCGATCCAATCGCGCAAGACCTCAAGCTCGATCCTGCCGAGCGGGCCGTCCGGCGGCATGCGGACGTCTTCGTCGAGCGAACTGACGCGCTGAATTAGCGAGCTCGCCTCTGCGTCGTGCGGAACAAGGGCCGCGTGTTCGACGGCCGAGCTGCGCTGCGTCAGATCCAGATCGGCGCCGGTTGGTCGGGACCGTGGCAGCCGATGCACTTTTGCAGAATCGGCGCCACCTGTTCATCGAATGACCGAGGTCCCTGGGCGGGCGCGTCATCGGCGGCCATCGCCAACGGCACGATGACGAAAAAAAACGTCAGTGACCTCCAGTGATGCCGGGATGGCGTTATCCGCGCACGCATGATTCGTTCCGGACTCGCTTGCCAAGAACTTGTGAAGTACCCTCATTGTGCGATATTGGAACGGACCTGCGTACCCCCGCGCCGCCGAAAAAGTGTTGGGGAAGTTCGGGGCGGCACCTGGACGGCGTGTCCCCGCAGCGGAGTCGGCGCATCGGAATCGACTCCGAGGAGTCAAAGTAACGCAACTCAACTCGGCTCGACAGCGGCTCCCATTTGGTTGACAATTCAGCGGCGCGTGCCTTTTTTATCGCCGAAGCGCCGCGACCGTTCGGCGTGCGAAATCTGTGGCCTGGGACATCCGCCGTTGTTAATGCCTCCGAGTCAACTGTCGGATTCAACGCTCCTCCTGGGGGCAGTGGTTTTCCTCCTGACCCTGGTATTGAGCCTGTCGCTGGTCGTCGCCGTGATCGTCTGGCTGCCCCCGGACCACTTCGCCGGCGAGCACGCGCGACCGCTTTGGGCGGAACGGCATCCCGCGATTCGGCTCGGCTTGCGGTTGCTCAAGAATGCAACAGGCTGCTGCATTGTGATCGCCGGACTGGTGCTCTCACTGCCCGGAATTCCCGGCCAAGGACTGCTCACGATCGTGATTGGCTTGATGCTGCTCGATTTTCCTGGCAAACGTCAATGGGAACGCAAGCTAATCGGTCATCCGACGGTCCTGCGTCGGGTCAATCGCATTCGACGCCGATTCGGCAAGCTTCCATTGAAAATTGACGGTGGGACCGGGGACCGGTCGCCTTTTGCAGCGGATGAGCCGAGCTCTGATTTGTAAGCCGTGGCTGCTTTGTGATGGCCTTCTTGGCGACATTGGCGACGCGGCTGCGATTGAGCTTTCGACGGCTCGATGCCGGTCAGCTCCCCTTACGGCTCGCATAGGTCTTCCCCAGCCGCTGTGAAATCTCGCTCTTCAAATCGGCCGGGTCCACGGCGTCTTTCCAGCGTCGGACGATTTCGCCGCCCGGCGCGATCAGTATCGTATAGGGGACAGGGCCTTCCCAGCTAGGATCCAACGCTTCGGCCAGCTTGTCTCGGTCGGCGGTGTGGAAAATGTGGTTCGCGCAGGAGACGTGATACTTCTGCAGCAGCTTCAGGACGTCTTCCCGCTGCTCGGGAGGATCAATGGCCAGCGTGTGCAGTTCGAATTGGCGACCGCGGTACATGCGATTGACCGTGACAAGCTCTGGCAATTCGACGATGCAAGGAACGCAGGTGGTGGACCAGAGATTGACCAGCCGATAGTTCTCACTCTGATTCGCCGCGAGGTCACGAAGCTGCTGCTCCGAAATCAACGTCACGTCCACCGGCTCGGCGTTCCATCGTTCGATCGCTCGGCGAGCGTCTTCGCGTTTGTCGGACCACTTTGTCGAGCAGCCGAAGACGCGTGTCTTGGCGATGCGGACAGGGCGATCGGCCAGCAGATCGTCAATCGCGTTGCGGGCGTCGTTCGACTTGGGCGTTTGGATCTCGGAGTCGTCGATGCGACCGTTGTATCGCAGTTTTCGATCACGGTCAAAGATGAAGACATGCGGGGTCGCAAGCACACCGAAGGCGGTCGAGACCCGTTGTGTCTCACCATCGTAGAGATAGGGAAACGTAAATCCGCGCCGAGCGGCATGTTGCTTCATTTCGGGAAACGAATCCCCCAGATCCGTGTAACCCAGTTCGTCCAGCCGAACCGCCAGCGGATCATTGGGCGAGATCGCGACCAGTGCGACTCCCTTGTCCCGATAGTCCGAGTGCAGCTGCACAATGCGCGATTCGTAGGCCTGCGCCGTGGGGCAGTGATTGCAAATGAAGACGACAACGAGGATCTTTGCATCCGCGAAATCTTCCAAGCGGTACGTCTTGCCATCAACGGCCGGGAGACCCAACTCGGGCGCCGGCGAACCGAGCTCCAAGGTGGTGACTTCCTTGGCGTCCAGTCCGGTAGCAAAGGCGGCCAGGAGCGAAAGGGCCAGTGTACCCAGCGAGCGAATCGGGAGGTTCATGGCGATCTCCGAGCGAAAGAAAAATGGGGGAGTCTGGGCCGATGACACGCGTCTCGACCCGGTTGTCCTTCAGGCCGTTGATGATACCAGTTCAGACGATTGCCGACAGCAAGTGACCGACCAGCAATGCCCGTGACCGACCGGCAATGCCCGCATCCGAAAGAAATCCCTGGCGTTGCACAAACCGGTCTGGTAATTTCAGGGGCCACGGACAAAAGGGTTGCGGCTCCGCTGCCCACGGCATGGCTTGGACCGGATGGCTTGGACCGGATGGCTTGAACGGGACGCATCGACCTTATGGCGCCCATCGTGATCCACATTCCTCGTGCGTTGCGCCCGGATTGCGGCGGGGCCGCGGAGCTTCGACTGACGGCATCGACGCTGCGCGATGCGTTGGAACAGCTCGAGCACAACTTCCCGGCACTTTACGGTCGCGTCTGCGACGAGACGGGCGCGGTGCGTCAACATGTCAACCTGTTCGTGAACAATGATTTGTGTCGCAATCGCGAGTCGTTCGCAACCGGATTCTCGCCCGGCGACATCCTGACGATCATGCCCGCCGTTTCAGGAGGCCGAACATGGGATCGCGTGTTGTACTCGATATCGGCACGAAAAAGGGTTTGTTTGTGGCCGAGGCGTCGAAATCGCGACGCAAGTTCGAGCTGCGGGGGCCCTTCGGTTCCGGTGTCTCGGTTTACGCCGCGCGGGTCGATACGCGCCGCTCGGTGCGAATCCATGCTTCGAGCTGCAACCCATTCTTCGGCATGAAGATTCTAGCGTCAACCGATCTGGGCAAGCGTTTCAAAGAGACGAAGTCGGCTCCCGCCTTTCCCTAGGACGACGGTCGTGCGCTCGCCAATATCTGGTCGCTGGAGGTTGGCGATGGCAAGCAGGACCTCTGGTGCGGCGTCGAACCGGCGTCGCTTTTTCGCAGCCGCGACGGAGGGAATTCCTGGGAGATGGTTCCGGGCATCAGCAACCACGCGCACGCGCGGCAGTGGCACCCCGGAAACGGGGGGCTGTGTCTGCACACCATCGTGCGCGACGCGAATCGAGTGCATTTGGGGATCTCGATGGGCGGCCACTATTTGAGCGAGGACGGGGGCGAGACGTTCGCGGCGGGCAACGACGGCGTGGGCGCTGGTTTCGTGCCCGACCCCAACCCCGAATTCGGCCAGTGCGTCCACAAGATCGCGACCCACCCCGCCGTTCCCGGGCGACTGTACATGCAGAACCATGGGGGATGGGAGGATCGTCCGGGAATCGGTGTCTTGCGCAGCGACGACCACGGGCATTCCTGGCACTCGATCACCGACGGGTTGCCGTCGGATTTCGGCTTTCCGATTGTCGTCCATCCGCACGACCCGGACGTCGTCTATGTGGTCCCGCTCGAACCAGTGACACGGACCTGTCCCGGTGGAGCTCCGGCCGTCTGGCGGAGCGAGAATGGCGGCGGCAAGTGGAAGCGGTTGGCCAAAGGCCTGCCGAAGAAGGAGAGCTACTTCACGGTCCTCCGAGATGCGATGGATATGGACCCGCTTAAGTCCGCTGCTCTCTATTTCGGCACAACGACGGGCCAGTTGTGGATGGGGCGCGACGGAGGCGAGGAATGGGAGTGCCTGTTTGATTCGCTGCCACCCATTCAGTGTGTGAAGGTCGCCGAAGTGTAGTCGTCACTCGTCGTTACCATCTCGTTCGTGCCCGCATCCCGAGATGAAGCTTTCACACAGCATGACACCTAGTGCTTTGTCACAGCTGAAATTGAGGGTTGGGTGGCCGGGGTCGAACGAAGTGAGCCCCCGGAAAATTGCGGTCTGGGGGCTCACTTCGTTCGACCCCAGGCACCCCAAAATCAAGCTGTGACAAAGCACTAGAAGGGAAACGCGCAGTATCCGCGACGACGAGATGGACGACGGGACCGCCCCGGCGGACGCTCCACCAAAAACGGTCGCCTCGTTGGAGTCGGTGAAGCTGAGTCCCCGCGGTCCTTTCCGAAGTCATGTCTTCCGGAGTCTCGCCTCGTCCTCGTGAATCGATTGATCCAATCGGTCGGCACCCACGTCATCGATTGGGCCATCAAAGACGGCGGTCAAAGCGAATCCCGGAGCTCCGGACGCCGCGGTCACCTTCACGGCTGCTATTTCGATTGTCGGCGGTGACGTGAGACACCGATCAGCAAACCAAGTAGCGCAAGGGTGAACGAACTCGGCTCAGGTATCAGACTCCTGATTTCGTCTCCGGACAGAGCCGTGTCGTAGAGCCGAAAGTCATCAAGATATCCTTCGAATCCTTCGACTTCGTTATGTCGCGTGCCGACATTCATAAACCCGGTTCCCGGGCGGTCGATGGAGCCATCGACGCCAATCCCGCTGAACGCCGAAGTGCCGTTCAAATAGAGTTCCATGTCGCTCGCACCTGGCCCGCTATTGACCCAGGCGACGTGAGTCCAGGCATCCGTGGAAATTTCGACATTGGTGACGTTCCAACCACCCTGGTAGTAGCTCAACGTCACCCCGGTCGCCGACGTGGTCCCACCGACGGCGTTCGCGTCGCCGATCGCTGTTTCGAAACGGTCGCCCTCCCGGCTCGTAAGTCGGTCGAGTCCGGCGTTGCCCTGAGCCGACGTCGGCTTGATCCAATAAGCCAACGTAAACGGATTCGCACCCAGAGTCGCACTGCCCGGAACGTTCATCCCTTGGTTTTCTACCGTGCCATCGTTCTGCAGAGCTAACGACTGCCCACCAAGCGGCGAATCCGCGACATAGCTGGCGCCATTGATCAACGTCCCGTCGTTGCCGCTTCCGGACTGGTCGAGCGAGTTGCCGTCGAAGTTGTAATGTGCGACAAGTCCGCCCTTGGCCGGCTGGCTCAAGAGCGCGACGAAGGCCAAACCAAGAACAAGGAAACCGGATGACGACCTCATCGTGTAGATCCTCTCGAAGCTGAATCGACGCTTTACGATCAACGGCTCATTTCCAAACAGACGATAGATGTACGGCCATGCGAGCCTGAGGCGACCAGCCGCAGCCGTCACACGTCGTGCCGCAGGGGGCAGTTCACGCCCCCGATTGGACTCTCTCGCCAATCCGGTTGCAAGCAAATCCCGGAAAAATTCGAAAAGTCATCCCTGCGCGGTTGCCGCGTTTCGACGATCGACTCAAAGGGCCGAGCGTGACTCGTCCGAAATTGACCCGAAAAATCTACTCCACATCTACAACAGTCATTACAAGGCCGGGTCGAGCCGTCAGGACCAAATGCGTCGTCTCGTCGAAGCCGAGGCGATTCGCGCTGACTCCGATACGCTCGGGATGGCCCCCATAATCTACGCCGGCGATGTCAATATCCGGAGCAGCGAGGAGGCGATGTATCAGCATCTCCTCATCGACGGCCCGAGACAAGCCTTTGATCCGATCGATTCGCCCGGAATGTGGCACGATGACGCCAGATTTCGGCAAATCCATACACAAAGCGCGGTCAACAGGCAACGCTTTCCTGGTCAGACCCTTGGTGGAGTGGACGATCGCTTCGACTTCCGGCTCGTGACTGCGGAACTACTCGACTCCGAAGGCCTGGACTACATCGCCGGATCCTGATCCCGCCGGTCATCGCCGTCAATCGGGCCGCCGACACGGGGCGCGTTGTTGTCACCAACAACGGAATTAGCAGTCGCGCGGTGGACGAGCTGGACTACGAGATTTCCTACTTTGGCGAATCGTGAGTCGTGTCGGATGTCCCGGGGGCGAGCCGAGTGGAGCATCGCATTTCGCTCGACTCACACCGTCTCGGGACACACGAACTTCGGCTCACAGTCGTGGCAACGAGTCCGCAAGCGGCAAATCCGAATTACGAGGAGTTAATCCGCTACACGGTTGCCGGGCCCGGCGACGCCAATTTGGACGGCCTGTTTAATCGCGGCGATCTCGTGGGCGTGCTCGCCGCGGGAGAATATGAGGATGGTATCCTTGGCAACTCGGGTTGGGGGACCGGCGACTGGGACGCTGATCTTGAATTCACGTCGGGCGATTTGATCCTGGCACTGCAGAATGGTGGCTACGAGCTTGGATCAGGTGAACCGACCGCATCCGTCCCGCAGCCCAGTGGGTACCGGCTCGTCGCAATCGGTATGAGCCTCGTCTATTTCCGCAGTCGCTGATTCGAGCGATGTTGTCGGGAGATCCTCGGACCGAAAGTTCGATTCTCGCTCTCCTTAGATTACAATCATTCGCGATCGAGCCGCAACATCATGGCTTCGACCATGGCAAGCTCCTTCGGTGGGCCTCGCACGATCACGGAATTCGTGCGTGGATCGCAGGCGACGTAAATCGGGCTGGCAGGATCCTCACCAAACAAGTCTTCAAGTGCATCCGTCAAATCTCGCGCGTTCCCATTCGCAATCGAGAAGATCTTGATTTCCAAATTGGAGGGCGGACGCCGCGTTCGCACGATCTCATCCTCCAAAAGTGCCTTGGTCTTCTCCACGTCACTTTTCTTGCCTCGCATCACGACTACATCGGAGTCATCTTTGTACTCCAATCGCACTTGAGATTGTTCTGCCGGGCTCTTCGACTGCGCTGCGACTTCGTATTCGAGTGCGGCTTTTGCCAGCGCGAGTTGTAGACGTACGATCTCGGACTGGACTCGACGCATCTCCACGCGAGTTGCCGCTTGATCAATTGCCAACTTAAGGTGCTCCATCTCACGTGATTCGCCCTGCTCGCTTACCGCACCGAGGTGCAGCTTGAATTTTTTAACTTCGAATGTTGCTTCAACTACTTCAAGCTCTGCGATCTTGAGTTCCAGCTCTTTCATCTTCACGGCAGCCTCGGCTTCAAACACGATCGCTGAGACTCCGGGGTGGTGTCCCGGTTCGCTCGCATAACCGGACCGGGACGAAAGATGGCAGAACATCAAGGCGACGGACACAATCAGCATCGTTCTGGTCATGTGATGGCTCCCTGCAAGACGGAGTGGAACGGGTTTGGGCCTCAACGACGCTGCCGATTCTAGTCGATGTGGCGGTGATTCGAGCCGAAAATATCCGCCCGAACATGCTCAATGGCGAAATGCAAGAGGATTGAGCTTCAGGGCGACCCGCCAAGGGACGAGTTGCCCCAGCGGTTCCGGGGCAAATAGTTCTCGGACCCAATCTGTTTCGCAGGCTCATGTTCTCACGAAATCAACACGGTGAGAATACCGCGGCAAAACTCCGGGAGATCGTCAGGCTTTCGACTCGAAACAAAGTGGCGGTCGACCACCACGGCTTTGTCCTCCCAACTTGCCCCGGCATTAACCAGATCGTCCTTAATTCCTGGCGATCCGGTGACGCGTACGCCTCGATAGACACCTGCTGAAATCGGAATCCAGCCGCCGTGGCATATGGCGGCAATCAACTTGCCCGCCGCATCGAACTGGCGGACGATCTCCAACACCAGAGGATCGCGCCGCAACTTGTCGGGCATAAAACCACCTGGGATCACCAAGCCGTCAAATCCGTCGGTGTGAACGTCTGAAATGCTCATGTCAGAAGTGCAGGGATATCCGTTCTTGCCAAGATACAGGTGCTTGGCCTCGGGACCCGCAAGCGCCACGTGCGCTCCGGCTTCAATCAGGCGAAGCTTCGGGTACCACAGCTCGAGGTCCTCGTAGATGTCGCCCACCAACATCAGGATGTGCTTATCCGCAAGCGGCCGATCCATGAATCTCTCTCAATCTAGAAGGTCACGCATTTTCGATCAGATTGCCTCGACGAGTGTCAAGCGTCACGAGCCAACCAGGAAACCGTTGTCGGAGGCAGTCTCGAGATGTCTGCGGCCCCGAATCGTCGCTATCCAAAACGTTTTTCCGCGAACCTACAGCAGCGACCTATCTCCGGCCGAATGCTCACACTACAGTTTCCCTCCACCGGGTGCAAGTTCTCGAAAGCTGACGCGACGTTTGTCGACAAGCGGACCGGCATCCCAATCCAAGATATTCCGGGAGCAATCGCTACTTTCTTCTATTCGAGAGAAGTGACCATGAAACGCACTCCTACCCAGGGGACCGTCAATCGCATACCGAGTTAGCGACGAAACGTTCAGACTCGCGGCATCCGCACCCCTGCCGACGACGGACGTCTCGCGTCTTGGTCATTAGCCGGTATTCGGCATCAATCGAAGGAATTGAGGCCATGAAATGGTCACTCGGACGAGAGCGTCAATCACGAATTTGACATGCAGCCAAGTCGTGGCAATAATGACAATCCAGTCAATTGGCCTTAGCAAGTTCTTGCGACTTGCAGCGGCCGTGGCCGCAATCGTTTCGGTGGAGTGGGTGGTCGTGGTTCACGGATCTACGGGACTTGAAGGCATGTCAGATCATCACGAAGAGCGACTCTTATGGGGCGACTACATTCAGATCCATCGGCGCCTTCGAGCGACCAGACGCGAGTACTATTTGACGAATTGGCGGCTATTACTTCCGCCGTTTATTGCGTTCTTCTCCCTTGGATTCGGCGTCTTGTCCGCTGTACTTTCCGGTCCAGGCAGAACGTTCATCGCGTGGCTGGTTGTGTGCATTGTCTGTTCGTTGATTTCCGTTGTTGACTTTCCACGCAGTCTCGCAAAGCGACGCTCAATCATTTATACGGAATGGAAGGCAAGGCGCACGGTCAAACCCAACGGATAGATTCAGCACGGCTTGCCATCGAACAGTTCAATCGCATCAAGAAACCACGGTCCTGGTGCGTTTCGAGCTCCGTCCAAGGCAACGGCCTCCGTTTCCCGACGGATTAGACATAGCCTGTTGTTTCACTGTGCGTTCTTCCGTATATGTGCGACGAAACCACCCGCTGCCGGCATGACAATCGGCAGGGAATCCGTCCTGGAAACGGACTCTTCGTGACGTGATACGACGGTGGGTCCATGAACTTCATCGTCGAGGTACCTGACCGCAGTAAATGCACCCGTGCCGATGAACTGCAAGGGCAGATCCAGCTTGCGAGATTTGTCGGATGTCATGCCGCCGAGATACCAATCGGTGCCACGTCGACGGGCAATTACGAGGCATTTCCCGATTTCAGCATGCAGCACACGTGTTTCGTCCCAATTCGCGGGTGCCCGCATGAGAAACTCAAGCCCCGATTGATCCCGATATGCGGACGGATAATCGACCAACATCGGCAAGTGATTCTGATAGACGATGTACATTGCCAATTGATGGCCGCGTGTGCCTTGCACCAGCGGCGCCAGATCCTGAGCGTGAAATTGATCAGGTAGCACATTCCGCATTCCACCCTGATGATAGTCGAGCGGACCGGCAAGCATCCGGATAAAAGCCACGTTGAGATTGTGGTCTGGCGGAGTCCCCTTCGACGACCATTTGTTGTACTCTTGGTTGAGCACACCTTCGTAGCTCAACACGTTCGGCCATGTCCGTTCCATCCCGGTCGGTTTGTAAGCGCCGTGCCAAGTCACTGTCAAATGATGCTGGGCAGCTTTCTCTGCGACTTCGTGATACCAATTCACCATCTCCTGGTCGTCGCGGTCCATGAAGTCGATCATCACTCCTTCAATGCCCCATCGCTCATAGGTCGCAAACGCCTCGTCAAGTTGCGGCTTGAGGGCCTTCCAGTGCAGCCAGAGACGCAGTCGAACGCCCTTTTCTCTCGCATAACCTAGCAACTCGGGCATGTCGATCGCAGGGCCTGCCGTTGTCACGTCCGTGGGCCCGTCCGGCTCGATGGGCCCGCCGTACCACGCCACATCCAGGCCATCGAGCGAGTGATACGAAATCCCCTGTTCGGCACAAAAGTCGATGTAGTATTTCATCGTCGCCGTGTTAACGCCCGGCTCGAAGTCGACGTCTTGTATGACGTAATGGTTCCACCACGGGAAGGTTGTCGTTCCCGGTCGGATCCACGACGCGTCCGGAAGCTTGGATGCCTCATTGAGGTGAAAGATAATGTTCGACTCGATCAATCGACCCGGATCGTCCGCAAGGATCACCACGCGCCACGGCGTAGCAAAAGGGGCGGCACCAACGACTTTCGCTTCGTCTTCGCGATCCGGCAGTGGAGAGAGTTTCACGGCGAACGTGCCGGGGGCACCGTCAACGGTCGACACGTACATTCCCGCATAGTTCGTAAGACTCGCCTCCGTCAATGCGAGCCACCGGGTCTTCACATCGATGGGTCCCTCGAGCAGCATTGGCAGGCCAATCAGCAACTCCGAACTGATTTGCGAAACCGGGAGTGTTTCGTAATAGTTCTCGTACGACGTACGATATCCGCTCAACGGAAGAAACCGCGCGACGGGATTGTTCCCGAAAGTCAACCTCGTAAGTTCGTCGGTCAGCACGAACTTCCCGACGTTCGGTTGTTGCGGAATCAGGTAACGGACAGCAACGCCGTCGTCGAATACTCGCAGCTGAATATCTATTTTGCGAAGAGGCTCGCGACGTTCTTGCAGCGATACAGTAAGTTGTCGATGTCGGTCACGGGCCGACGAGGCTTTGCCAATTGGGATGGCATAGGTCGCATCGCAACTCTGGCGATGCGTGCCAACGATGGAGAGGTTTTCGGCGAGCACCCCCGAGTCTGCGAACACGAGGCCCAGCATTCCGTTGAGTAGTTGCACCGCGCCTTGCGATACGACGAACGTGCCCCGCGATCGATGGTCGAGCTGAAACTTTACTTGCAATTCACCGTTGGGCGAACTGAGCGTATAGCGTAAGGCGGAATCGTCGCCGAAGACACAGCGAACGACCGAGACCGCAAATAGTACGACTCCACAACATCTCGCGAGTGCACTCATGGCCAACGCGCTCCTGTACGATCGTGCCCCGTCCGACTGGATGATCATCCATCCGATTCTATTGTAATCAGTGCCGGGAGCGAAGAAAGGCGATCGCCGCTGGTGCCTTATGGCGCCGAAGCTGAAAGCGCGACGGGGTCGAGGTCGGCCACGCAAGTACAGCAGGCACCGAATCAGTCTGGCCAAGCGTGACGGACAGCAGCGTGGCTGGCAAAGCGTCCCGTGCACGGTGTATGGCGAAGCAACCGTCAAGACCTGCAAGACGTTGCTGGCTACCTACGCGCCGACGGGCGGTGTGATTCGCGTGGTACTCGTAAAGGAAGAGCATGATTGGTACGCCTTCTTCTGCACCAAGAGCGATGTCAACGTGGCAGAGATGCTCGAGGGGTTCTCCGATCACGCGACCATTGAACACGATTTTCATGCTGTGAACGAAGCGTGGGGTTCGGGTCAACAGCAAGTGCGTAACATCTGGACCAACTTGGCCGTCTACAACCTGAATCTCTGGATGCATACGCTCGTCGAAATCTGGGCCTGGAAAAAAACCGAACGGCAATTAGTCGACCGCCACGACTCGCCTTGGGACGACGCGACGCGACGTCCTTCGCATGCCAACCGCCGCAAAGCCCTGAGAAAACAGATCCTGCGTCATGAATTATTGGCGATCACCACCGACTGGTCGCTGCCGCGAAAAATAATTCAACTGACCAAAAGCCTCGTGGCGCTGGCTGCGTAGCGTACATCGATTCTCAGAAAGTGCAGTGTACGTATGTTTACCCTGTAGTTGCATAAAGGATTCTTTGCGAGTGTGAGTTGGACTGAGAAAACCAGGGGTCTTCGAACTTGCCATCGCTTGTTGCTGGATCTCACATCCGGTGAGATCCAGGCGCACCGGGAGGGCGAGGCTCCTGCCGAGCCGCAGGAGCGGAAGACGCTGTCAAAGAAGGCTCAGCCCGGTAGGTGTTTCCAAGGCTGTTTGGCTCGCCCCCATCAGGTACACGCTCAACAACTGGGAAGCACTGGCCAACGACATATTGCAGCTGGCGAGAACCAGTGACGACTTCGTGGCCAAACCGTCGCCGTTTGGCGTAAAATACGAAGTGTCAGGTGAACTTGTCCGTTTGGGACTTCGGCCAGGCGTCGTGGTTTCCGTTTCGATCGTCGAAGAAGACAAATCACCCCGATTCGTAACAGCGTATCCGGGATAACAAGAATGCTCGCTGAACACTCGCTTGTCGTTCTGACTCGTGATGCCCCAGAATCAGGGCTGCACACCGGTGACGTTGGCGCGGTTGTTCACGTCTACCGAGAAGGTGCGGCGTACGAAGTCGAATTCGTTGATGGAGACGGGACAACTATCGCGCTGATGATACTCGACTCAAATGACGTGCGTCCAATTGGGCATGGCGAACTTCTGCATGCTCGGCGCCGGGATCTGGCCGAACAAGGCGATCTGCGAAAAACACCGCTCCGGCGAGGTCTCCCGCCCAGTGTCAGTTTGTTTCTGGGGCAGCATAGCCGCGATAGCGAGCTTCGCGTTCATTGTCGCTTGGCCGGAACCGTACGCATTTCGCGTTTCGCGGTTAACTCTTCAGGCTTGGGAAGAACAAGACGGAAATCGATTGTTTGACTTGGATGTCCTCGAGGCAGCACTGTGGTATGACGACAGACTCTCCGGGCTCGGCTCAGTGCCGCGATTGGCCGCACGCCCCCGAGCATGATCGACCGAGTCGACCCGGCAGAGGTCAAGACTTCATTCGACGCCGTGTGCACGCCAGACATCCGACCACGATCACGGCAAGCCAGATCGTCGCGGGCTCTGGAACGGCCGATACCGCGGTCCGAGGACCTAGCTCGTACCCGCCCTCGGCGAACGCCAACACGAAATCGGCACTGTCGAATTCACCATCGCCATCCCAGTCGCCGGTGGCCCAGATCGAGTTGTCGGGCACTCCATCTTCGTACTCCCCTGCCTGGAACACATCCACCAGATCGGTGCTGCTGAACTCCCCGTCCAGATTCGAATCGCCAAAATAGCTTTTCTTGAGGTCGTTGATCCAATATTCACGATCTTGATCGTTGACGACGCCGTCGCCGTTCAAGTCATAGGTTGAAGGGTTCATTTCGCCCCTCACCTGCGTCGTAAGTAAGTCCATATCGTTGGCATCGAGTACGCCGTTGCGATTGAAGTCACCTGGCTGAAGCACCAGGAGTGTCACACTGGTCGAGTCGATCGCCAAGTCCCAGTTCAGCCCTGGGGGCAAATTGGGCAGACTCTGCGAGAGAAACTCCGACCCTTCGATCGCTTCGGCGGTGATCAGCTGATAGATCTCGCCGCCGACAGGCGAGTAGCCATCCAGTTGGACCAGCAGTTGCCCGTTGCCGATCAACGCAGTTCCGCCAACACTGATTGTGCTGTGAGTCGCGCCCGTGATCACCGCCTGCAAGGTTGCGGCTCCCGGATTCTCGTCGCCCAACGTGCTTAACGCCATTCGCAAATCGCCGCCCACGATGACGGTCGCGTCGGGGCCGCGAACCTTGAGAATCGATTCGGCCGCGTCCGAGATGCCGAGCGTCATGTTAAGGTCCTGCGCGACCGCAAAGGTCGCCTGGTCATTC
The DNA here is from genome assembly GCA_963826795.1 of uncultured Planctomycetales bacterium. Lineage (GTDB taxonomy): Bacteria > Planctomycetota > Planctomycetia > Pirellulales > Pirellulaceae > CAWGYT01. The sequence goes on from CAWGYT010000009.1 coordinate 372,792, forward strand.
ACCTCGATCAGCGTGTAGCCCCCGTCCGAACTTGCTCCACGATTGTCCCCGCCCGAAATAGCGAGCCCCGACCATTCCGCGTCGTCGATATTTGAATCGACGGTCATGGTGGCTTGGTCGAATAGTTGGACAATGGACTCGGCGCCGACGCTTTGGGACAAGTGACTGGTGCGCTGGGGAGCCGAACCTTGCGCCGAGCCAACAACGGTCGCATTCCCCAGGTTGGGTTCGGCGTACTCAAATACATCGAACACGTGAAACTCGCCATTGTCGCGTAACGTCATCGTGCTTACGCCGCCACGCTGCTGCAGCGTTCGAGCATAGATCTTGCCATTCTCGAGAACATCCACGGTCGCTTCTTCGCCACCGCCCGTGCTGAGCGTCAGATAGCCTTCGTTGGTGCGCCCAATTTCCGAATCCCCGGGCCCGGCGCTGTTTCCCGTCACCAAAAGGGCGTTCCCGGCGACCCGCACGTTGGTGACACCCGAAACGCTGATTCCGCTACCGACGGTAAATTGCGAGTTCCCATCCATCAGCAGCGACGCGTGCCCCCCGGAGCCGTCCGCCAGCTTGAGGTCGTCGCCGATCCGGAACGCCGCGTTGTCGTGCAGTTCCAGCGAGCCAAGCGCACCCTCCGGCGTGCTCTTGCCGACGTCAAAGTCCTGACCATTCCCGTCCGTCCCAAGCCCGGTTCCTGCCTCGGCATAGGGATCGCCGTACAGGACCGACGCGTCGTTCCGCAAAACCCAGCTCGAGTTGTCCGTCCCAAGATCTCCGACAGCGCTCTCGACGGCTAAATCACTGCCATCAATCACCACGATCCCGCCAAGCTGGACGATCGATCCGCCTTGATCGTCGCTGCCGAGACGCACCGCCCCGAGATTCACCGTTCCCGTTCCAACCGCGATCTGGATGGGAAGATTGTTGCCACCATCGACGGTCGCCAAATCGTCGAACGAACTCGGCACGCCATCGGTCCAGTTGGTGGCGTTAAAGAAATCGCTGTTGGTGCTGCCGGTCCAATCCGTGTCATTGGCATGGCCCGCTGTCGTCATTGCCAGGGCCGACCACATCAGCCCGTAAAGAACCGTCCGCATCCTCGTTTGCCACTGCATTGTTCGCGCCTCATTTTTTGCGGTTCAGGACCGATCGCCTGTTGATTCTCGGCGAAGGGCCAGTAATTGACTCGTCCTATCCCCTCAAGAGCGTACGCATGTCGGAACGCGAATGCAATGACTTTTCGCCGGACTGCCCGGAGTCCGCCCGTGTCTGGATGTCTCGGAGATCCTGGAGGCGCCGAGATCGTGAGTGCGGCGCACGGTGAGGAGATCCTTAAGAGTCCGGTATGGCGCGAAGTGTGTAGAACGCCTCAGCCGGAAAGAAAGGCCGCTCCCGCTCAATCAGGCGCTGCAAACGAAACTCGTATACGCGTCCCTCGCTCAGCGGGCTGAAGATCAAATCAACGTAACTTCCATCGGCAGCAACCTCGACACGCTGCACGGCTTCGGTCCGACGATCCTGATCCTCGCCACCGTAAGCCGGTGTGGAGATGCGATACGACGACGCGACCGAGTAATGCTGGGGATCGCTGGCCAACGGCACGTCCACCGGACGGGTAAATCGAATCCGAAAACCAGCGGGGATCGCCGTAATCTCGCGAATTCCACACGGTAGCTGGTTGGGTTGCAGTTCCAGCCGCACGATTTCTCCGACGTTGTTGGCGCCTCCCCAGCCGCTTTCTCGAAAACTGCCGACGTAGATCGCCCCGTCGGGAGCGACCGCACAGGCGATGGGGCCCAGAAATGTCGGCGTTTCTTCCGGTGCGTTCGAACTCAGGGGATAGACAGCCCCCTGCAACTTGCCGTCGACTTCCTGCAAACTCATCCGAACAAGCCGCCGTGTGTCGTACTCGCAGCCGATCAAATGGCCCGCGAACGGACCGAACGCTTTTGCTTCGACCGATTCCAACTGATCGCCGAAACGGGCCGGGTTCGGCATCTCGAGAAAACAAATCCCGTTGACGCTTCGGGTCCATGGGTGAGGAATGTTGATGGCCGGCTCGGTCAAGGCCGCTCGGCGGTCCGTCGCAAGCTCCAGGCGATTGATGAATCCGTAGTGATGTCCTGACAGCAGATGATTGAGCTCATTGAACGGATTGTAGTTTCCCTGATTGTCCGTCCCCACCAATTGCTGACGGCGATTGATCGCCAATCCCATCGGGAAGCGTTGGCCAAGGGCGTATTCATGCAGTTGAAATCGCTGGGGATCATCATCGGTGGGCTCACGCGGGACAAGCCTCAAAATGCGTCCTCGAAGGTGTGCCGCGGCCACGGAACGATCATCTTGTTGACACGGAAGTCCCACGTAGTAGCATCCGTCATCGTCCTGGGGCAAGCCGACCGCCCAGTCATGATAGTCGGCCGTGTGGCCCCAACCAGAGGCCAACGTCACGATTCGTTCGGCACGTCCATCCGAGTCCGCGTCGATCAACCGCAGCAAGGCGAACTTGCAGACGACGTCGACGTGGCCTTCGCCTGCCGACAGTCCGTAGGGCGTCGCCAACTCATCGCTGAACGGACGGAACATATCCTCGATGCCGTCACCATCCGTATCGGACGCGATCCAAACGCGTCCTTTCAGCGAGGCCACGAACAACTGTCCCAGCGGCGTTCCAGGCCATCGCCGTCGGTAAGACTTCCTCGGGAAAACTCAGTCGAAGTGTTCGAAAACCCGGCACGCCCGTGAGCTCGACGGGCCTGCCCGGCGCGAGGGGCTGCTCCGATACGGCAATCCGGTCAACCTCAACGGCTGTGCGGTACTTGAATTTAAGCCGCGCGACGCGTGACCGATTTACGAGCGACAACTGACTGGCCGCGGGGATCGTGACGCCGCCCCGCGCGTCAAACCTTGCGTGGTCGGGCTCGGCGATCGAAACGGTGGTCGCCGGCTGGACGTTGACTGTCCAGACCCTGCCGTCGGCGGACAAATCCGATGCGGCCGCAGAATTTGCTGGCAAAGCTTGGAGTCGCAACGAATCGTCTTCGGGCAATCCATTGAATTCGACGGTGCGATCGAAGCCACTGCCAAGCTCATCGCTCAGCCGCGGTCCAAGTCTGAATGAGTCCCAGCGTCACGGGTTTCTGGGTGTCGCCCGCGAAGGTCACGCGATGACGCATTCGGACCCCGCCGGCAACGTGCTGCAACCAATCAAATTCCGTCACGAACTGACCTTGTCGCCGCGGTTTGACGACTTGTTCACTCATCCCCAGTGTCAACTCACTTTCGTCCCCCGATGCGCGGGCAATCGGTTCGCCGGCCACCTCCCAGTACCAGGTTTTTCCATCCGTCCGTTGCCGAGCCGCGTCACCCACGCTCCAAGACGCAAGTCGGGCCGTTTCCAGATCGTAGAGCACGTTGTGACGATTCGGCAGACTGATGTAAAAAGGTTTGGTGTACGTCAACGCGTCCGCCCGCAACACGTCCGTCATAACAATCGCCGACTCCTGCTGGCCATCACTCCCAGTTTGCCGAACGGTCCGGATCGCGCCAGGCCGAGGCGGCTCAAAGCCAGTTTGATTCAGGGTATCCCAGAGCGCGCTCAATTGATGATCAAGTCGGTCGTCGAGAACCCCACGGACCGCAGTCTGAATGGAGGGCATCTCGAGACTCGTGGTCATTCTCGCGGGATTCCGCAGGAAACGGTCGAACCAAGGACGACGAATTTCGTGCGACAGCATGCTCAAATCCGGTCCGCGAACTCCCGGCTCGACGCGTGTCGGCTGGACGGTGCCAATCTTGTGGCAGCTCACACACCCGAACCCGTCGCTCGTCACAAGTCTCGAACCAGCCAGACGCCGTGTCAGAGGATCCGCATCGACCGACTTATCCGAGGACGGGCGAGAGGGAATCCGATCGGCTTGAATCAGGAATTCAACCAGCGCTGTCCGTTCTGAATCGCGGAGCGAAAATCGTGGCATCCTCACGGTCAGCCACGGGCGCCGAGGCGGATCGAGTCGCTGGATCGCTCGATGCAACTTGTCAGGAGTCAATTTATCACCAACGCTCGTCAAACTGGGTGGCACGATCGCATCGGGGTGAACTTTCGATCCGAGAGCAAGCATGACGGCTTCATCCAGACGCCCCCGCATTCCGGTCGCTTGGTCGCGCGCGTGACAGCCGCTGCAATTGAGTTCTTCGAAAATCTGGACACCGGGCAACGGCGCAGAAGTCGTCGCCGTGTCATGTCGTCGCCGTGTCATTCGTCGCCGTGTCATTCGTCGCTGGGCCGACTCGCGCTTCGAGATACGCTCGCAGCGACCGTTGTTGCTGCGCTGCCAAATGGTACACGGGCTGTCCTGCCCCGCGTTCTGCGCTCCAGCACGCATTGTTCCAGGCTCGATCCTCGGGGAAGGTCATTCGGCGAGTCAATCCTTGGGCCGCTTCAATCTCAACGCCCCCGTGACATTGGTGACAACGTCGCTGGACGTAAAGCTCACGTCCGCGATCTCCTTGGCTTCGACCTTCATTCGTCTCGCCCCGCTTCAATTCCCGATCCACCGTCGATCGAAGTGAGCCGAGATAGGCGCTCAGCTGTCGCCGTTCGACCGCAGTCAACTCGAAAACCGGCATTCGATGCTTGCGATTCAGGCGGGCGGGGTCGCTCAACCACGCTTCGAAAAACTCAGGAGTTCGCTTTTCGGCGACGCGCGTCAGGCGAGGCCCGTCGAAGGGCGTTCGTGGCTTCTTGTCAGCGACGGTGTGGCAGGCCACGCAGCCAACCGAACTGAAGAGCCGTTGGCCCGCCGCAATCTCCTGCTGATCCGAATTCCGTTCTTCAAGATCGAGCTCTGCAGCGTCCGTATCCAGGAGAAAATCAGTCAGCGCGTGGGCATCCGCTTCGGAAAGCTCGAAATACGGCATGCGGCGTTCCCAGGCGGCGTTGCCTTCTGCGTCAACTCCGTCAGCCCGCAGCCATTGAAATAGCCAATCGCGCCGCAGATTTCCCGCCAAGCGATCGAGTGCGGGTGAGACCAGGGCGGGTGGCTCGTTTGGCAGGTCGTGACAACTGCCACAACGCAACGCTCGGTACAGAACTTCACCTTCCGCGTCACGAGCGTCCTCGGCCAATTCAGTGCTGTGAAACAGTCGTCGTGTCGGGATTGGCTCGAGCGCGAACCCCGGGCCCTGCCAGAAAAGTGAGAACTGGGCCGCGGGCCATTCACCTCGATACTCGATTCGCAACGGATGTTGGTCAAACTCGAGCGTCAGCGGCTGACTCGCAACCCATTCGGGGACGGACGTGGCGGCTTCCAAAACCGTCTTGTCCGCCAAGGTGATGCGAACTTCACCCATGACATACGCGTGCAGTTGGTACTCGCCTGGTTGCTCGGATTCAACGAATCCCGTCCAGTTGGCCGCAATCCCGCCGGTCCGCGATTTGAGGTAAGTCGAAACGTTTTGAGGACCAAAGACGGGACGATCCACCACGCGACGAACCAGGTTCCCGTCATCCCTGCGAGACTGGAAGACAAGCCCCGATTCAGTTTCCCCGGACGCAGGTTTCGCCCCGGCCGTCGCGACGAAGCTCAGCAAGACAAGACAATAAGGTGTCACGCTTGGAAGACGGCAGCGCATCGTTCGCACCTCAGCAAATTCAACCGTCACGTTCAACGAGTAGCGTGGCCCGGCCGAATGCTCGGCCGGACAGCATGCTTGCCGACCCAATTGACCCAGCGTTGCAGAAAAACTGCTTTGTGGCCAAGCCTTCGGGAGGGCGAAGCTCCTGCTGAGCCTTCTTTGACAGCGTCTTCCGCTCCTGCGGCTCGGCAGGACCTCGCCCTCCCGGTGCCTGGATCTCACCGGATGTGAGAACAAGCGATGGCAAGTTCGAAGACCCCTGGTTTTCTCAGTCCAACTCACACTCGCAAAGAATCCTTTATGCAACTACAGGGTTTGGTGCGAATCGCGTGCCCCAAGTGCATGCCTTGACCAGGCTTGGGTTTTCGTCAGTTCCCGGCCGGCGGCGACGCTGGCTGATCTTGTTCGTCGAGTACCGCCCACTTGGGAACATAGGCGATTGACGTTTGCAGCGAATGACCGCACGAGCATCCGGCGCTGGTCTCCGGCGCCAGCAGCAATCCTCCGCTGGGAATCAGACTCAACCAGCAACCGCTTCGGAGCCCGAAAAACTCGGTTCGGTTCTTCGTTAACAAGTCGTACATGCCGTGGTACTCGTAGCGGCTGAAGATCGTATGTTTCGAAGCCGACATCACGCCACATCCGTGCCAGTTGAAGTCCTCCACTTCCAGCACGTCGCCGGATCGCAAATCGTAGGTGTGCTTGTTGAAGTACACTCGTCCGTTCACGATGGTCGGGTGGGCCAACTGGCCTGTATGATGTCCTTTCTTATCGGGAGCCTCGTGTTGCCACAGCTCCTCGCCGGTTTCGGCATCGAATGCGTACGCGTGAAATCGACTTTCGGAATCGGTGCCGCTGACCAGCAAGGTCCCTTCGCCGTAGGTGACGTACGTGACGTAGCGACACTTGCTGAAGTCATACGGTTTTTCCCAAACCAGTTTGCCCGAATTCAGATCGAGGGCCACCAGCACCTGATCCTGCAGGACCTCGTCCAGCATCCGTCCCGACGCCGTGGTCTGGGCCGCTTGGTTGCGACTTTCGATAAAAAAGAAGAAGCGGTCCCCAATGGTGATCGTCGAGTTTAGCACGACGCCTTGCTTGTAGAGCCACACGGGTGGGCCGCCGTACCACTGCGTTGCGAACAAGAAGTCGCTTGTCACCCGCGCGATGTCTCGTTCCGCGGATCCCTCGTACCACTCGCCCTTGTCCCCTGAGTAGTGCGATCCATGACGCACGCCGCTTCCGAGTAGTTTTTCGCCTACTCGCGCGACGTATCCCCAGTCGTGAGCACGGCCTTGCATCACGTCCGGCACTTCGCGATCAAACACACGTTCGCCCGTTTGACCATCAAAGGCGACGCAGTAGGGTCCCATCGAGACCCACAACCGATCGTCGCTCGCGACCATATTGGAACCGTCACGTGGCATATTCGCGCGGCGCATGGTCGGGATCTGCTTCGCCCAGAGAATGGCCCCGTTGTACGCGTCGATCCCGAACAGTGTGCGATTTCCCTGCACGTAAAGTCGGCCATTGGCCGAGACGGGCGGCGGATTGCGATTTCCGCGATCGGGCATCGGTCGTGCTCCCGGACGTCCCCACCACTGAACCATCAGTTCGCCGCGAACGCGATCGTCCTGGCTGCAAGACGAGTTGTCCGCCGAGCCGTATTGGTGCGTCCACTCGCCGGCCCCGGGAAGTTTGCCCCGCTGGTGAACCCAGGTGGTCGCCATTTCTGATCGCTCGGTCTGCCACGTTTCGGCTTTGGGCGCGGACGCTCGCCACGTGTTGAGCTGAGTCGATTCGTCCAGGGAGGCCGTGTCCCAGGTCGCCAAACACAACGTCCCTCCAGCCGGCCGCAGACAAGGATACAGGTCATGCAACTCGCAGGGTAGTTTTCCCTCGACCAGCATCCGCTCGGAAACAATCAAATTGGCAAGATAGGGCCCGTATGGCAACTCTTTCAGATCGCGCTGATGCACGGTAACGCGAGTCCCGTAGTATTCGGCCTGGCTGAGATTCTTTCGCACCCGAGCCACGGCGTCGGGATCCGGCTCGACGACGACGATCTGCAGTTCCGAGAGGCGCGCCAAATGGTAGGCAAGACGCCCGTCGACGGCGCCAACGATCAAGACGTACCCGCGACGCACGTCGGCGGCTTCGATCATTCGCTCGGCCATCGCGGCGTACCTGCGATCGACTTCGTCGTCGGGAAACGGAGCGGGACGATCCGGCGCCCGGCTGGGAAGATAATCGAAGTGCGCGTCGAACAGGTAAGGCTCGGTCTCAACACGCCGGCCGTCGGCGAACGAGGCGGAAATCCGCAATTGAAAGACGATCTCGCGTTGGACGTCGTCGACCAGGACTTCGTGCCGAGTCTTTGGCTTTTCGTCGACGAACTCACGCGGCCGATCCAGATTCACGCCGAATTGCAGTTCCGTCGTCGCGGGTTCGGTGGTATCCCACGTGATGCGAACCTGGCCGGGAGCAATGAACTCGGCGAACGGTCCGTGAATTTCCAGCGGCGCTGGACGCGAGAGTGCCGGGGGACCGACGTATTCCTGCAACCGCACGAGCTCCAAATCGGGAGTTGGCTCCGCGGAAGGCTGCGATGCGCGGGTCTCCGAATCAGCCGCCGCGAAACAGTGGATCGTGCCTTCGTCCGTGCTCACGATCAGCCGTCCTTGGGCAACCGCCAGTCCGTACGCTTTGCCTTCGACGGCGCGGCTCCACCGTTGCTGCCCGGTCGTCGCGTCTACGGCCACGACCTTCCCCTCACCGCCCGCCAGCAAGACGTTGCCGGCCAGGACAAGCGACAAGGGGCAGTCACAAGCAGTCTTCCACTTCACACACTCCGCAATTTGCTGTGTCAAATGGTTCAGCTGCTCGTCGATCTCCGCAACCGCTCGCTTCAGCTGTTCTGCCTGATTCGCATCTGCATCCTTCAACTGTTTGGACAGCGCTGCTTTCTGATTGGCAACTTGTTTGCGACGGGCGTACAACTGGACGTAGGTCGTCCGATCCAAGGCCGACAACTCGTTGCCGCTATGCAGATACGACCAGGGATTGGCAATGATCATGTGATTGCCCGCGAAACTTGCCAGGACGTCTTCTTCCTGCTCGCCGCCGACCATCGTCACCTGACCTGTCTTGTCGGGACCGTAGAGCAACGTGTCGCCGGTCAGCAGCGCGTAGGTCCCGCCCGTCCCACCCGCGACCTGATGGAGACGCTGGCCGGTCGCGGCGTCGAACACCAGCGGTCGGTCGCGACCCGTGACGACATACAGCCGCGTGGCCGAGGCGAGCAAATACCCCTGGGCGGGCAGATCGTTGATCGACGTCTGCCAGATCTCGTCACCCGTCGTGGCATTAACGGCGCCGACGAAGACTTGTTCGGACGGAATGACGCCCGCCCCGAAATAGGCACGATCTCCGACGACGACGACGCCCGTACGGATCGCCCAAGGCGAGATCACGCGGCCATTGCCCGGGATGCGGCGATCGGTGGGACCGGGACGATGTTTCCAGATCAGCTCTCCGTCCCGGGCTTGCAAGCAGTACACGTAGCCATCGTCACTGCCGACATAGACTCGTTCGCCCACGACGGTGGGTGCCAGTCGGACGGGGCCTTCCGTGTAGAACGTCCAGCGACGCTCTCCGGTCGCGAGCTCCAGGCAATACACTTGGTCGTCCACCGACGATCCGAAATAGGCCGCATCTCCGACGACGGCCACGTGCATCGCTTTGTCAAAAACCTGGCGGTTGGTCAAGTTGTGGATCTTCGACCAGCCGTCCCACAGAGCAGGCTCGTCCCAAGCTGGCACGGGCCTCGCGGGGGCATGATACACCCACGCCTCCGCAGGGTCGGCCGGAGGCGATTCTTCGGTCGCCCCACTGCGGGCCTGATCGTGCTGATAGGTCGGCCAGTCGGCCGCTGGAACGTTATCGCGAGAGAGCCCTACCAAAACCAGCAGCAGGCAGCCAACGCCGCGCTGCCACCCTGTCGATCCCAGGTTGACGCTGTGCATGATGTTGTTTCGATTCCAGGGGCAAGCGGACACGCCGGCGACGGTCGATTGAACCGAGTCGCGAGTCTCGGCAGCCCCTATCTTAGCAACTCCAGGTCGCTCGTCTGCCCCGAACGGCATTCCGAAACCACATCCCGCACGCCGATCCGATCAAGGCCGCCAACCAACTGGAGGGTTCCGGAACGGACCTCGCCACAGCGGGGCGGGGTCCGGCGTTGTAACCGCCGCCCTGAAACGCCGCGACCACGTCGCTCGTTAAGAATTCACCGTCGCCATCCCAATCGCCAGTTTCCCAGACGGAGTTCAGGGCCACGTCGTCCTCGTACTGCCCCGCCTGAAAGGCAACCACCAGGTCCGCGCTGTCGAACTCACCATCCAGATTTGAATCACCGAGGTACGTGCCGCGGACCTCCTCGATCAGATAGGTGCGATCCCGCGAGTTGAATTCACCGTCTCGATTCAGGTCGTAGCGTGACCAGCTGCGCCCTTCGCGCAAGACTCGGGACAGGGAATCGATGTCATATTGCGGATCGATCAGTTCGGCCGCAAGATTCTGACTGCGGTCGGTGAGGTCGATCGGTTCGGACCAGTAAACCGGGTCCGGATCCTTCACGACGACTCGATAGAGCCCGGGCGTCGCCTCTGTCAGGTCGAGGCGAAAGCCACCACTGGCGTAAGTCGTCGCCTGTGCGAGTGCCACCTCACCTGACTCTGGCCGCAACTCAATTGCCAGATTTCCCAGTCCTTCGCCGGGCGAGTAGAATTCGTCGTCGTCGGCATCCTCATAAATCACACCCGCCATCACGGGCCCGTTGGAAAAATCTGCCGCCAGATGCTGCGTTGTGACCAACGGCCCGACGTCCGTCGAGGGATCGTTCTCAACAATCGCCGCGATTCCAATTTCCTGAAAGATGGGGTTCAGCAGGCTGTCGCGGTGGCCGGGAGGAATTTGGATTCCTGTTGGCGAGTTGCCCCAGTCCAGGATGAATCCAGCGTGCCCGCTCAGAACATCCTCAGCGTACGCAAAGAGGTTTTCGCCCGCCGTGCCTCCGCCGGCAAAATCATAGCCGCCCTCTCGCCGGAGACGATCAAGGAGCCCCGTGGGGCCCTTGTATTGATCCAGCTCGTGTGATTGCTCGTCTTGCTGAATCATGACGTTCGAATAATACCGCGCGGAATCGTGAAGCTGTTCGTTCCAGGCGAGTGGCGGGGCGGGCTGCAAGCTCTGAAACTGGCGTCTCAACTCGGCCGGATCGACGTCGAAGAACTCGATCGCGAGTGCCACTGCCGGCGAGTCGGCGATGGGGTCGGCCAGCTCCGTTCCGGTGCCAGGCTGGCGGTAGTTGACCAAGCGATCCAACTCACCCGCCGGATCGGCCCGAAAGCGATTGATCAGCTGCAGCCAGAGCTGCTCAACGTCGCTGGGCGTTCCGGCCTTCGCCGCCCCAAGCGAGCCAAGCGAAATCCAGCCCATCGCCAAGAAAAGAAGAAGCAACTTGTGACAACGCACGGTGAACCTCCAGGCTTGTTCAAGCAGTCGAAGTCCGCCGTCGCGCAATGCGCCACGGCGTTCCGATCCATCTCATTTCATTGCGGATTTTGCATCTCTGCCAGCTTCCCGAGAATCAGCTCTCTGGCCGGTTTCGCGCGATCTCCCGGTTGCCGATCTTCATTCGCTTCGCCGGCGGGGGGCGCGTCGGTACGGAAGCGAAACGCGGCTAACTTCGGGACGTAGTCCGTCTGCGGCGTAAGCTCGGCCAGGAACGTGTCCCATTCGCCCGCTGCTTGCGCCGACAAGCCGCGATACCACATCACGTACGTTGCCAGATCCGCTCCCTTGAGCAAAACTTGCCCAAAGTGTTTGAGCTGGGTTTCCTCGAGAGGGACACTCCAGGCCGCATACACCAGCATGGGCAGGGCGCGGTGTTGGGCCAACGACTCCGACCACTGGACCATCTGGGCCTCGTTGTCCCAGTGGCCGTTAGTGGCGAACGGTTCAAACTTGAGATGCAGCCGCACATCGATCGCGTCGGACGAACTCTTTTGGAATTCGAACAGCGCGGCCCCGATTTCATCACCCAGGACCTCGATCGGCTGGGGACGTTTGGCGTTCGCATCGGAGCCGCTGGCACGCTGAGCCTCCCACTGGGCAAGCTTCGCGCGATACGCATCGGTCTCGGCAAGATACGCGCCGAGCGACGTTTCGAGCCGCTGCCAATCCCCCAAGAAGTCCAGCGACTCAGGCACGGGCTCGTCCGCGCCGACGCCGATCTTGCGTGCGACCAGACGTTGAACCAGGGCAGCCGACTGGTTCGGATCTTCCTGTGTGATCACCGAATAGAGCTGGGGAAGCTCGCTCATCGCGAAATAATCCCGCTCGCCCAGATACTGCAGCAGTCGGACGGCGAGCTCGTCTTGGTTTTGCGACTCCAGTGGTGGGAGCGCATCGTAGGTCCAGAGGTAGATCGCAAGATTTTTCAGATCCCCCCGAAGCTGCCGGTCCAGAAATCGCTGGACACGCTGGTTGACGGAGGCGTCGTCGATCTCGGTCTGTGCCCAGCCCATCAAGAGCTCAATCGTGCGATCAATCGCGGCGCGGCGTTTCGCCAATTCGGCATCCGCGTCGTCCTGCCCGCGAAACCGCTCGGAATAGAACGACACGGCACCCAGAGGCGATGTGAAATACTCAAGTCGGCCAGCACCTCCGACATCGGCGGGCGTGTCGCCGCAAAAGCGGCTGGAGAAGACGGCTTTTTCGCCGTCGCGACGCGGCGGTTGAGCTTGATAGAGCTCCGCGATCCGCTGCACTTCCGCGGAAGATAGCTCAGACAGCTTCGGTGGATCGTCGTACGTTTCGGTCCACGCAGTGAGCTCGCGCTGGAAGCATTCGCCGTCGGGCGTCAGCTCGAGCACAAAGTGACTGCGTGAACAGCCCGACAGCAGCAGGCAGAAGGTGAAGACGGCGAGAAACCCGATTCGATGCATCACATTGCCCTCCTCGATCTGAAGCACCGCCGCGCAATCGCGGACGCGCAAATAACCACCGAGGCACAGAAGGCAGCGACTGGAGCGGATTTCAGGTGGGCGTTGGGCCGTCTATGCTCGGTTCCCCTGCCGTTGATTTTGATGGCGAATGGCTCGGAAGGGAACCAGGCTGGCAAATCCGAGGAGCAGCGACAACACGCCTGCCGGTTCGGGAACCGCACTGACCGCCGACCTCGGGCCGAGCTCGTAGCCGCCCTTCTGAAAAGCGAGCACCATGTCGGAAGTGTCGAATTCCATGTCCCCGGACCAGTCGCCTGTCTCCCAAACCGAATTGCCAACAACGGTGTCTTCATACTCGCCGGCAGCGAAGACTGACACCAAGTCGTCGGTGGTGAACACGCCGTCTAATGTCGAGTCGCCGTAATAGGTCGACTTGAGATCTTCGACCCAGACGTCACGGTCGAGACCGTCCACTTTAAGATCGGTATTCAGATCATACTCGGACGAATAGACGCCCGTCTTGACCTGCGTCGTCAGCAGGTTGATGTCATTGGCGTCCAGCACTCCGTTTCCGTCGAAATCACCTGGCAGGGCACTTTCGGGGACCGTCAATTCCAAACTGATCGCGTACAACCGGCTTTGCTGAGTCCACCGCTGCTCGGTTCCCGTAATCCAGTCCGAGTTCGTCGCGCCACTCATGCCGGCCATCACATCGCTGGACGGATCCGGCAATCCCAGCACGCACTCCCGCGTCGTACCCTGCCACGCGCAACTTGCGGACCCGCCGCTGCGATTCGACCCCGTCCAAACGCGGACGTCTTGGTTGCTCGCGCCGCTCGGAGTCACGTTCAAGGGCGCGTCGAGCGAGCCATCCCAAAGGTCGGACTTCCGTGAGGCAATTTGTACCCCGTCCAGGCGATAAATCGGACCCGAAATGTCAAGGTAACTGGTTGCGCTGCTGTGGGCTGTTGATCCGATGGCGCGCCATTCGACCTGAGAGAGATCGGGATCGGACTTGACCTCCTCCGTGACCAAAGCATCGTAGTCCGCGTTGAATTCGAGCACGGCGCTGTAGGTGCCATCGGTTAGAAACGCGAGATGATAACTCGATCCAGAGGGCAGGTCCGGTACGAATAATTCCGCCCGAGCGATAGTGGTCACGAGGCCAACAAGGGCAGTCAACAAAGCCGTTCGATTCCAAGACATGACACCTACCTATCTATAATCGCCGATCAGTCGTTGATAAATCGGACGGGCCGACCGGCGGGCGATCGAGTCCATCGGCACCCCCCCAGTGTCCAGGGCCCGTCTCCGAATCTTCATATTCCCAGATCCTAAGCCGATGTGACAGCGGGGTCAAGGAAATCCGAGGCGAATGACGAAGCCCGTAGGTCTGAGGGGCTCGCGCCGACTCGGCCACGTCAACCATTCCAAGCGCTGGTCTTTCGCCAATCTCGACGTCTCTCGCACACGCCCGAACTCAGTTCAGGTCCTTGATTCGCAGGTCCTTGAACTCGACCCACATCGGGCTGCCGGCATGCAGTTGCAGGGCCAGTACGCCCTCGCGAAGTGCCAGTTCGGGATCTTCGTCGACGAAGTCCAAGATCAGCTGTTGGTTCATGAAGTGCTGAATATGGTTTCCACGAGCAATAATCACAACTTCGTTCCAGTCATCCAGCTTGAACAGTCGTTCGAAACCTGCCTGATCGATCAAGCTCGCCGTGACCTGCTTCCCTTCGGCGCCCCACGTCGCCTTCTCGCCGACCAGACAGATGCGGCCGCGTTTGCCTCCTTCGTCGTAGATAAACCCGGCCACACTGGGCAGCTTCGTCTCATTTCGAATCTCGTGCTGGTATCCGCGGACGACCCAATTGTTTCGTACATTTCCCGTCGTGATATGTCGAGACCGGTACTGAATCCCCGAGTTATTTGTCGCGCTGCAGCGAAACGACAATCGCAGTTCGAAGTCCTTCGTGGCGCCATCCTTCCAGATGAGGAACGTGTTGCCTTGAGCCGCGTTTTCGGCGGTCGTCTCTCCTCGAATCGCTCCGTCGTGTACCGACCAAAGCCGCGGGTCGCCGTCCCAGCCTGTCAGATCTTTCCCATTGAATAGACTTCGCATCGCGGGAGACTCCGCGGGAGCGGTCAGCGGGTTGTCGGCGGCGCACGCATGGTGTGTCAGCGAAACCAGGGCCAGAATCAAACCGGTGCGGGTCATTGCGTTCTCCAGGCAAAGGGATGGTGATCCTTCGTCCATTATGATGAACTGTGGAGGGGTTTGGTACCGCCCGCCCGGACTCGGGCCGAGAATTTCAGGCCTTGGAATTTCAGGCCTTGAACCATGGTCGGCGGATCTCATGCGGGAGCGGTTCCAAACGCGGTGCGGAGACCTGGTGTTGTCACCTCTCCCGAGGCCGGGAGAGGTCGCTCGGGTCCCGCAAGCGGGAGCCGAGCGGGTGAGGGTTGAGCGTCTGGCCTGGGGTGAGGCCCCCTCATCCGGCCTGCGGCCACCTTCTCCCGCGTTGGGGAGAAGGGACATGCGATCTTCTCCCGCGCTGGGGAGAAGGGACATGCGATCTTCTCCAGCGTTGGGGAGAATGGACATGCGATCTTCTCCCGCGTTGGGGAGAAGGGACATGCGATTGTCACCTCTCCCGAGGCCGGGAGAGGTCGCTCGGGTCCCGCAAGCGGGAGCCGAGCGGGTGAGGGTTGAACGTCTGGCCTGGGGTGAGGCCCCCTCATCCGGCCTGCGGCCACCTTCTCCCGCGTTGGGGAGAAGGGACATGCGATCTTCTCCCGCGCTGGGGAGAAGGGACATGCGATCTTCTCCCGCGTTGGGGAGAAGGGACATGCGATTGTCACCTCTCCCGAGGCCGGGAGAGGTCGCTCGGGTCCCGCAAGCGGGAGCCGAGCGGGTGAGGGTTGAGCGTCTGGGTCGCTTGGAAACCGGTATGCGAGGAATACATGAATCTCCATCGCCTAATCGAGCAAGGGTCATTGGAACAGCTTCGCGAGGCACTGCGGCGCGGTGCCGATGTCAATGCGCCCGGACGGATCCAGCAGACACCGTTGATGGCCGCCATCGCCGCCGGAGATTTGGAGAAGATGAAGCTCTTGATCGACCATGGGGCCGACCCTGAGCTTACGGATGAATTCAATGCCACTGCACTCAGGCACGCCGTGAGTTGCGATTTCGCCGATGGCGTGCAGTTTCTCCTGACGCTTGGTGTGGATCGAGGGCATCACCCGAAGTATCCCCTGAAGTCGATCAACGACGATCGCAATTGGCCTGCCCTGGATTTTCCGAAGGAACTCAGCGAATTCATGTCCGAGGACGAGTGGAAGCAATCAATTGAAAGCGCTCACCAGAGTCTGTCGGAAGCAGGCCAACGTCCGACCGTGGTTCCCATAATTTCCGAAGTCGCAAGCCTGGATGTCCTCAGGCTGTTTCTCGAAGCGGGTGATGACCTGAGTCTGGCACCTGGAGACATGTCTCGCGCCTACATGGGAATTGACGACGACGGCTCGTTCCAGTCGACTTTCGAGGACTACCGCAAGCACAAATCACCGCGCTACGGGACTCGCAATCCCGAACGAATGGACAATCCCTTTTGGAGTGACATGATCCGGTTGGGTGTCAGCGCGTATTCGGCCAAGACGCACTTCCATGACACGGGTCCATGCCAAGGCTCGGGGCCCGTCTGGTGCAATGATCGGTTCGGGTCGTCGATTACCCAACTCGCGGACGGGCGATTCGTTCAGGTCGCGGGTGAACATGAGGATCATTACGATCCGGACTTCTATATCTACAACGACGTCGTCGTGCACGACGGTCAGGGCGGGTGTCAGATCTATGGCTATCCCAAAGAGGTCTTTCCACCAACCGACTTTCACACCGCGACATTAGTCGGCCGCTCGATCTACGTCATTGGATGTCTCGGCTATCCGGATCAGCGAGCCTTGGGACGCACACCGGTCTATCGTTTGGAATTAGAATCGTGGAGGATCGAAACGGTCCCGACTTTCGGGGAGATGCCCAGCTGGCTGCATCGTCATCGTGCGAGATACGAGGCACGGCAAAATGCGATACGGGTCGAAGGCGGAAGTCACCTGGTCGCCGGTTCGACCGACAATCTGGAACTCGTTCCGAATGACGCCGAGTTCGAGTTGGACCTTTCGTCATTCCAGTGGCGGCAGGTGAAATGAAGCGTGCCTGATTCAACAAGAGCGCTTTCAACACTCACACGACAACATTCTAACTTCCCGCTGCGATTCCCGCTGCGATTCCGACAGCGATTCCCGCAGCGATTCCCGCAGTCCAGGAGTATGTCCCGATGCCAAGAAACGTGATTCTCGCAGCGTCATTTCCAGTGGCCCCGGACGTGCTCTACGAGATGTACCTGGACGCACCGTCGCACGCTGCTTTGACGGGGCACCCGGTTACGATTGAGCCGCGGCCGGGGACCGCATTCCGAGCCTTTGATGGGATGTTGACCGGCACGATGCTCCACGTCGACCCGAAGCGGCTTATTGTCCAGACATGGCGATCTGCCAACTGGCCCGCCGATGCCATCGATTCCGTTTTGACCCTTTCATTCTGGCAAGAGGCAGACGGGGCACGTATCGAGTTGGTGCATGTCAACGTCCCGGACGACGACTTTGCTGGAGTGAGCCAAGGTTGGGAAAAATACTATTGGACGCCATGGCGCAGTCACCTCGGTGCGTGACACATGACCCGAGTTGTTCAATTCTCGACTTGCTCGCAGGATTCCCACAACAAGACGTTGTATACCCCGTTTCGCAACGCTACGGTGTAACCCCTGGAAAGCGCGGCTCGTGAGGTTGAGTTGCGTTCGGTCAGGAGCTTCGAACGTCGAATTGCGGACGTGGGCGAGGACGAGGTCACTTGGTCCCACGCCGGGTTGACCACAACCGACCTTGATGTGCCTGGGAGTGCCGATCCGTCGGCTTCTCGAGCACCTTGTTGAATGCCCTGAAGACGTTCCTGAGTGGAACGCGGCCTACGCCGCGACGCCGTTCCGTTTGGCTCGCGTCTCGATGCTCTTGCTGCTTCCGAGCGACCCGTATGTATCAATGTCGACCCTGCCGTCTAATGGCCTAAACGTTTATGTGCCCGAAAAAGGGTCCTCTTTACTGCCTCGATGCGGTAATCTGGGTAAGGTCTTGCTGCCCCGAACGCCGTCACGTCGGGCGAAACCCGCATCAGCTAGGTTCTTTCTCGTGTTTTGGAATTCCTGAACTCGTCTCGGGATGGCAAAAAAAAATGGCGGATTGCCCCCGCTCAACTCGTTTCCCGACGGCGGGACGATGGAGCTTCACGACTTAGTTTCGCGAGCGACGAAGATCCATCCCAGGACTGCCCAGCTTGACTTCCGGTACGAGAGCGGGTCTCGCTCTGTGAGGGAACCTTCGGCTAAGATAGGGTGAGTTCTTGGCGGCAAGGCACGCGCCCATAGCTCAGCTGGATAGAGCAACGGACTTCTAATCCGTAGGTCGCAGGTTCGAATCCTGCTGGGCGTATTGGACTTACGGCGACTGCTGTTTTCTTTCCCAGGATTGTCCCAGGACTGCCGGAGCCAACCGGCCGCTTCCCGGGATGAACGTTGAAAGGCAAGGCTGCCGTCTGAGGCAGCCTTCCCGTCCCTGGCCCGGCGAATCTGTCGCTGGCTGCCACTTTGAAACAAAGCGTGTGCAGTTCTGTCAAAAAAGTGTGCGTGGCCGTTTGCGTTCTTGTAGCCGCTCTTGCAACTGATAAGCTGGGGGTCGTGGGTGCATTTGGAAAACGGCAATCCGGATCTCGATTCGTTTCGCTCACCTTACCGGGAGGCATACAAGAATGCGGACCTTGCTTATCAGTTCCATCGCGTTGTGTGTTTCTCTCGTCGCGCCCGCCAGGGCCGACGTTGTCTTAACGGCAGAACCATTCATCGGTTTCGACGCAGGGTGGAGTTTCGACGGGGGCACAATCCGTATGGCGGATGGTTTTACTGGCACCATCACTTCCGGGAACGTGGCGACGGCGATCGTCGCATTCGACTTAAGCTTTACGAGTCCAGTCGATTCATACACGATCAGCAGCGCGCTGGGCGACACCGTCTTTATGCCCAGTGCGTCCATGGCGAATTTTGACGGAATACAATTGACAATCCCCACGACCGATCCACTGGCAAGCGCGATCTTTTTTTCTAGGGTCACTGGAATTGATAGCCAGCAAATAGTCTTCAATGGGGCGAGAACCGATCCACCTGTAATCGCAAGGCAAACGTTAACCGACTCCTTGGCCACCCCCGATTTCTCCCAATCCTCCCCGGCAGTTTCACCATTGGTCGTCGCCTCTGTCCCGGAGCCTAGTGCATTCTTGTGCATCGGTTTGGTTGGTGTTGGTGCGATGGGCCTACGACGGCTAAGTCGGATTCCTTGTACGCGTGAGAGCTGAATTCCTTTGCAACATTTTTCACCCCAGACCAACCAGCGTCGGACGTAATCGCCCATGCGACCGGCGGTCGCACATGGTTTCTCAAGCTGGCCATTTCGTTCGAAGACCCCCTCTCGAGCTGCGTGAAACGGCCAGCCTTTCACGACTCAACCTGCAGCAGTCGCTTGCTCAGGCGTTCTTCTGCTGCGGCAAGGTTGGGACAAACAGCCGCTGGCGAGTGCTTTTTGTCACAGCTTGATTTTGGGGTGCCTGGGGTCGAACGAAGTGAGCCCCCAGACCGCAATTTTCCGGGGGCTCACTTCGTTCGACCCCGGCCACCCAACCCTCAATTTCAGCTGTGACAAAGCACTAGTTCGCTCCAGACTACGTGCGTAGTTGATCTATCGCTTGGTCGTCTCGAAAGACGAATGCCTCATCAACTACCGCAGCACTTGGCTGGAGGACCGTTTCGCATTGTGGGTGGCGAAAATACGAGGCAGATCATGGAAGCCGTAGACGCGGCAATCGGTGTTGGCTGCTCCGCCGATGTGTAATCTCTCGGCAGTTAAACAGGGTGTCACTCGACATGACCGTCGCACCGACGAGCGCAGCGGCGCCCCCGTAGAAGAGCCAGTTTCGACCGATCACCGACTCCGTGCCGACAAAAGGGTTTCCGACCGAGCGGTACGCCGAGAAGAGCGAGATGGTCGTCCGCACCAGGACGGGTGCCGCAAACCACATGGGCGAAAGAAACGCCACAGCAAGGCCCGCGCAAGTAATTGTCTCCAAGAATAAGAGCGAAACACACCGGGCTCGACCGTGTGCCATCTCAACGCGAATTGCGGGGACTCCGCCAGTGCAGCCAGTCAACGCCAGAACGCATCCCCTGAAGATCGATCCTAGCGATTGCCATGTCGGAAAGTTTCGTTCTTCACTTCCTGAGACGTCCCGGTGGACGTTTCGGAAAAGCAGAGACCAGCGGAAACAGGCTGGGCGACGAATTGATATACGACGCCCGCGGCTTCCGGATCTTCGTGGCCGCGAGTGTTGGAGTCGAATCCATCGGCTGCTGGGGCGCCGGTCAACTCGATGATCGCGCCCGAGCGTCTACGGGGCGGACCGACAAAGGATTCCGCATGCGTGCCACACCGGACGAAGTGCTCAAGACCTACGGCCTACGGCGAAGCTGATCGCCGCGTCGGAACGGCCGACGATTTCCCTAACGGCCGATGGAATTATCTGTAGGACGGCCTGATGTTCGGGTTCTTCGACAACCGCCTGTCTCCCCTCGAAGTGCTCGGCCCGCAACGACGCCCGAATAGCCAGGGAGTGCTCGCCATTCCAATTCGCTAGAAAAAAACTTTCCTCCCGTGCAAGAAACCAGCTCGACCTGTGTCTAATAGGTATCGAGCACGAAACCAACGGGAAATTCGATGGTCCCCAGTCCCCCAGAAACCCGCGCCAGCTTGATCCTTCGGCTGCCGAATGCGGCCGACGTGGCGGCGTGGGATGAACTGGTGGCGATTTACGAGCCGCTGGTGTTTCGGTTGGCGGTGCGGCAGGGGCTGCAACCGGCCGATGCCGACGACCTGGCGCAGGAGGTGTTCGCGGCGATCGCCCGGTCGGTGTCGCAATGGCTGGATCGGCCGGATCGGGGCTCGTTTCGAGCGTGGCTGCTGCGGATTGCCCGCAACACGGCGGTGAATTTTCTGACTCGCCGCTTGCATCGGCCCCTGGCGACCGGCGGCGAGGAAGCCGCGGAGATGCTGGCCGACGTGCCCGCGGCAGGATCGGACCTGTCGGGCGAGTTCGATCTGGAATACCGCCGCGAAGTGTTTGCCTGGGCGGCCGGGCAAGTTCGTGAGTCGGTCGCCGATTCGACCTGGCAGGCATTCTGGCTGACGCATGTCGAGGGACTGGCGATTGGGGACGCAGCCCGGCAACTCGGCGTGAGCGTCGGCAACGTCTACGTCGCCCGTAGTCGCGTGATGAACCGGTTACAGGAACTGGTGAAGCAATACGAGGTGGTGGAATGAATCGCGCGGAGTCCGCCTGCTGTGACGATCGTTTGCGGCTGCTGTTGCAAGCGGAGGACGACAGCCACGAATATCGTCTGGCGATGCAGCACGTCGACGAGTGTGCTCGCTGTCAGGCGCGACTCGAGCAACTGGCCGCCGACCGGCAGGTCTGGCAGGAGGCACAGGCCGTGCTCACTGCGGAAGGTTGCGATCAGCGAGTTGCGGCCGGCGTCGAATCTCCCTGGCGACCGTCGCGATGGAACCGGCGACCGACGGCTTGGACCGAGTCGATGGCTCGACAGCTTCTCGCGCCGCCGTCGCATCCGGAAATGCTGGGCCGCATCGGACGTTATGAAGTCGAGCGGCTGATTGGCGCGGGCGGCATGGGGGTCGTCTTCAAGGCCTTCGATACGGAGCTGAATCGGCCGGTCGCCGTAAAAGTGCTTGCACCTTACCTGGCCGGCAGCGGCGCGGCTCGGAAACGGTTTTCCCGCGAAGCCCGTGCGGCGGCAGCCGTGGTACATGAGCATGTCGTGGCCATTCACAACGTCGAGACCGACGGCGAGTCGCCGTTTCTGGTGATGCAGTATGTCGCGGGCGAGTCGTTGCAGCAACGGTTGGACCGCGAAGGACCGTTGGAGCTGTGTGAAATCCTGCGCATCGCGTTGCAGACAGCGGCCGGGTTGGCGGCGGCTCATGCTCAGGGTCTGGTTCATCGCGACGTCAAACCGTCGAACGTACTGCTGGAACAGGGCATCGAACGCGCACTGCTGACCGACTTCGGCCTGGCCCGAGCCAGCGATGACGCCAGCCTGACACACACCGGTTATCACCCGGGTACGCCCCAGTACATGTCGCCCGAACAAGCCCGCGGTGAATCCGTCGATGCCCGCAGCGATCTGTTCAGCCTGGGCAGCGTGATCTACGCGATGTGTACCGGCCGCCCGCCGTTTCGCGCGGAAACCAGCTACGGCATCCTCCGGCGGATCACCGACAACGAACCGCGTGCGATCCGCGAGATCAACCCGGCGATTCCCGAGTGGCTGGACGACGTTGTCGCGAGGTTGCACGCCAAGTCGCCCAGCGATCGCTTCGATTCGGCTGAAGACGTTCATCAACTGCTGGAACAATGCCTCGCTCATGTCCAGCAGCCAACGACCGTCCCCTTGCCAGCGAGTTGTCGGACAGTCGCCTTTTCGCAAAACGCAAGACGACGATGCACGATTCGCACGCCCAGCATTAATGGCGCTGACGTCCGTTGCGGTCATCAGCCTCCTCGTTGCCGGCTCTCACTTCTTCACCGGCGAAAGCAACCGGCCAGAACACGCCGCGCCGAGCGATCCGCCAACCCCGACCGCTTCGAGCGGCCAAGCCAACGAGCCCGACCCGGCCACCGTCTGGGACGCCACCGCCAACGACATCGAAACCTATCGTGGAGCCATCACTCCGTTTGAAATACGTTCCCGACGATTTTGGGACGCGACGCCCTCATCGAAACAGGAATAAACGCCATGTCCAAGTTGGCCCTCTCCATGAAATTCGCGTGTCTGTTCGTGATGGTTGCTGTTGTGCGTGGTGACGAACCGGCGGCTGTTACGGGGGAGTCGACGTCCGGCGATGCGCCATCGTCGGCAACTGCTCCTGCAGATCCCGCGCTCTCGCAGCCCCTTGCGGGTCCTGTCGACGCAGGCGGTTTGGGCGGGGGACTCGGCGGCGGTGGTTTCGGCTATGGCTTCGGCTTCGGCGGCGCTGGCCTCGGCGGCGCCGGCAGCGTTGCGATGGGGCTACCGGCCAGCGCCATTCCGGGCCGCAAGTGGGTGGCCGGGGCCAAGGTCATCGTCGCATTTTCGGACGATGGGCAACAGGTCTTCGCTTACAGCGAACAACAACCTCGTTGGGCGTCTCAGGAACTGAAACCGGTTTCGGGAGCCGTGGCGGTGCCGGTTGTGGGTGATGATTCGCTGGCTGTTCGCCATGGAAATTATTGTTACGCCTACAGTACAACGCTGGGCACGTGGGACGTTTTGAAGCTTCCTCCCGGCGAAGTGGCAATTCCCGCGGTAAGTGAGGAGGGCATCGGTGTTCATTCCGCGAGCCAGGGAGACTTTGTCTTCAAGAATTCCTGGGGGAAATGGTTTTCCGCGGATGAAATCAAGGCGGGCGGCGTTGCGGAGCACCTGCGGGCACAACGTAGCGCGGCCGCGGCCAGCCAGCCTGACGACAAGACCGCGCAGGAGTTTGTCGTCTTCTATTTGAAAAACGTCGAAGCCGCCGAAGCCGCCCGTATCGTGCGACAATTTTTCGGCGGCAAAGTGAACCCGGCGGTTGAAACGCGTACCAATTCGCTGATCGTTGCCAGTGACGATCCATTGACTGTCAATCGAGTCAGGGAGCTGCTCCAAGCCATCGAATTGCCAGCAGCGAACAAATTCGCTTTGCCACAGCCGGCGCAATCGGTCGACGACCTCCGCCAGCTCTATAACGAGCTCGAACAGCGGACGCGGGAACTGGCGGCGCGGCTGCGTGATCCTTTGCCCAATCCTGCCACGGGCGACCGTCTCAACGACGAACTGCGTGACACCGTGAAGCAGGCGTTCGAAGCACGGCAGAAGCTACAACGCGCCGAACTCGCGGAATTCTCCCAGCGGCTGAGAGGTATCCAGCAATCGATCGAAATGCGGGACCGCATCAGCCAGCAGATCATCGATCGCCGCGTGCAAGAACTGCTTGACCCGAATCTAAAATGGAATGCCGCCGCAATCGTCGGTGACAACCAGGCTCCTCCTGTTCGTGACGACGACCACGTCACGCCCGGAAACCTGCCACAGTCCAATCCTCCAGCCGGCCAGCCATCGAGTCACCACGCTGCAGGAAAGCCGCTCAATTCGGTCGTTCGAATCGCGTTCGATAAACACCAACTCGGGAAGATCGACTGGCTCGCCGGGCCCGGAAGCTTGACCGTCGATGGATTCGGCAAAGGCCACATCGTCACACCGATCGGTTCGACGACAAGTCTCCGCTTGACGGATCTCCCCGGCAGGGACAACGCCGCGATGTTCGTTAGCCTGCAAATCGTGGCCCTTCCGTCGAACGAAGATTCACACAAGGGAAGCCTGAATCCCGCCGAGCTTCTGGCACATAACGCCATCCCGCTTCAAATCACGGACGAAGATCGCGATCGGGTTCTCAGCGGCGAGTTCGTTACCAAATGGATCTATCTTCCGCACGACTTAAGCACCGCTGACGAGTCGCTCTTCAGTACCATGGATAGCTCACCGTCGGAACCAGGCTCCACTCAGATTGACGAAGTGGAGAAGCTCGGTGTCGTGGTGGCCATCCTGCGGTTATCGAGTCGCCCTGTGCCGCCGGAAGTCGTGCCTCCGACGAGCCGACCGCACGACGTTTCGCCTCGAATTAGCATTCAAACACTTCCGGACGAGTTTGTGTGTTGGGAACTGTTCGGGGCGAAGTTTCGGAAAGTCGTCGATGAGCTGGCGGAGTATCCATTCCACCCCGCTGGATTGCAGATCGTGGAATTACGCCCAAGCGGCCCCGCGCAAAATGCTGGGCTACGCGCCGGCGATATCGTCGTCATCATCGACATTCGATCCGTTGGTGAAATTAGTCACGTGAAATCTGCCTTGCAAGCATGGCAAGACTCTGGCGGGGAACGTGCTCGGCAGGTCACTTTCGTCCGAGGCAAGGAGACTCGTCGCGCGTTCGTCGACTGGCTGGAGACCCCAACGACATCACCACCGGTGCCCGAAAAGCCGCCCTTCGAGGCCGATGCGCAGAGGCGTTTGGACTACGAACTTGATCTGACATTGGAAGTACGGAAAACGCTTGTGCAGGAACTTGAGGAATTGGAATCGGCTAATCCCGATACGGCTGACGACGGCGAGCACGAAGATCAGACAGCCGAGGCCGTCGCAAAGGCGCGGAAGAGAGCCCAAGTAATTGACGCGGTAAAGAGCAAGCTGGAGGAGGTTGAAGACCGACTTCGAGTTCTGACCACGCAGCGGGCCATTTCGCAGAAACCGAATGCCGTTCCACCGGACAACATGACGGACTCCGAACAATCGCAAATCCAAAAGGCCACGGAGCTGCGCAACACGATCGCCAAGCTTGTCGCTGACGTTGCCGCAGGCGAGGCAATCATCAAACAAAACCCGCGGCACGACGACATCGGCGGAATCACCAGACGGCTGGAAACGCTTCGCCGGAATCTTCAGGTTCATCGCGACGAACTCGCCGTACGGATTAGACTGCTGGAACTGCATCTGATTGAAGTCCAGTCGGCTACCGAGTTGGCTGGCAGAAATCTTGATCGAATGAAACAAGCCAACAAGGCGGTGCCATCGACGTTCAGCGAAGACACCTTCGACAAAGCGAACCGAGAATACGAAGCAGCCGTGTTGCGAGTTCAGCGTGTCAGCGCGTTGTTGGACCTGTACCGCAAAATCGATCCGCCCAACGAACGAAATGGCGAAACCTCTCGCTAAATGCTCTTGCCGAAGCGTAGGCGTTCGCCAGGATCGATGGCGAACACTTTCGCGACCGTCCCGCGGTGGCGACTCCAAGCTGCGAATTTGGAGGGGGGATCGTGGCCAAGGCGCGAGGATACCAGCGGACAGAAGTTGAGCTGCCAATCTTGAGAATCCTCTGGGATCTTGATCCGAGTCCCGTGCGGAAAATTCATGCGCGCTTGAGCGCGGAACAGGGCACCAACCCTTCGACGACGGTGAAGATGCTGTCGGTCATGTTGGCAAAGGACTTGGCCCGGCGCGATGAACAGGCGTCGCCCCCGATCTATCGGCCCAAGCTGACTCGCGAAGCAGCGGGCAAGCGATGGCTGAGCGATTCGATCGAGATGGTCTACGACGGGGCGGCGATGAGCCCGGCGCTGCAGACGCTCTCTTCGGTCCCGGCCACAAGAGAAAGACTCGATGAAGTCCGCCGAAGGCTCGATCAATTCGAGGGGAAACAGTCATGAATACGTTTCCCGTTTCACCGAGGATCGTCGAGCGGGTGGAGCGGGTGCTGGCGCATCCGGTGTGGCAGTTCGCGGCGCTGGCGCTGCTGGCGGGAGTCATCGTCCAGGCCATGCGGAACCGATCGCAAATGAGCGGTACAACCTGCTGGTGGTTGGGTTAGCGTTCTCGGCTGTCGTGCCAGCGATCACGTGGATGGTCTTGCCCGACGAGGTTCCGAACCAAACGGTCAGGCAAACGCCAGTCCCGGAACATGTGCCGCAAGTTGCCTCGCCTCCGCGGGAACTTTCCGATCCAGCCATCGCCTTCTCGTGAAGCGCCGGGTGAGGGGCGACCGCGACGAGGTTTAACCGCGCAACGCCCAGCGGACCATCTCGGCCAACTTGGCTCCTTTCCCCTGCATCAGGATGCCAACACGAAAGATGCGCCCGGCGGCGAACACGAATAGCAGGGTCGTCAGCAGCACGCCCACCACGCCGACCAGCGGTTGCCAGAGAGGGACACCCGGCGGAATCGCTTGACGGAGCAACATCAGCATCGGGGTGGCCGGAGGAAAAAGGGAAATCGCGAGCGAAAATGTGGAATTCGGGGAGCTCAAGACACTCGTCCAAAGAAAAAACGGCAGCATGATGAAGACCATCACGGGCATCAACATACTTTGCGATTCCTTGAGATCACTGCAGGCCGCGCCAACCGCGATAAACATCGACCCGAACATGAGCACCGCCAAGGCCTGATACAGAACGAACCAGCAGAGCAGGTGCGTGGGAAACACGTCGGCATAGCCGAGATAGGCGAGTCCCGCGTAGGCCCCAACGAGGTAGACCGCCGAGATGGTCAGCGACACGCCGACCGTTCCCAGCAACTTGCCCATCATCAACTGAAAAGGGGGAATCGAGCCCAGCAGGACTTCCGCGATCCGCTGCATCTTCTCCTCAAGCACGCTTTGCACGAGGGGGCTCGCTCCCACCATGACCACCATCAGCATCAGCATCGTCATCGCAATGGGCACGCCTATGCTGGCCGCTTGGTTCGTCCTTTCGGCCTTGTTGATCTGTCCCGACTGGTCCAGGGTGACAAGGCCGAACGATTCGAGGGGAACCCGACGCGTCGCCTGCTGCACCACGATCGGCTCAAGTCCCAAGGTCGCGAATCGCTGCCGCTGGATTTCGGCGTTGATCGTCTCCCTGAGCCAGGAACTTAGATCCGAGTAAGTCGGGTTGTTGGAATAGTATTCGATCCGCGCATCCGCCGTCGAGTTGCTCGAATCGATCACGTCGCCGGAAATGATTACAAAGGCAAACAGCTTTTCGGACCGAACCCGCTCGGAAAGCTGGAAGCGATCCTGATCCAACTGCTCGGGGCTGGATCGAACTTCCTCGACGAGGAACCGAGGCCGTTGCTGCGTGCGCGTTTCACCATGCGTCGCAAAGATCTGCGTCTCGTTTCGCGCACGAGCTGCTTGGGCAATCGCCGGGTAGATCACACCGGTGGAGTCGACAATCGCGACGGTCCGGTCGGTCACATCGACCTTGTCCTGGAGCAGCACCTGCGCAAAGATACTCGCCCCCATCAGAACTGGCATCGCCACGAGTGTCACCACGAACGCCTTCGTCTGAACAGCCGCCCGATACTCACGAATCGCCACAACGACCGTTTTACGCATCCGTTACCCCAATCGCATAAGAGCGGCCAGCTCGCCCATGACTCTCAAATGGCCGTGAACCCACACTAGCTCGCGACGGCCGCCGAACGATCTCTCGACTCAGGGCCCGCAATTCTCACAAAAATATCGTGGAGCGAGGGGCGCACGATTTCGAAGTGCGCCACACGCCCACGTTCCATCAACGCCTCCAGCACTGCCTGTGTATCCGCCTCGGGACCCACCCGAAGCTCTTGACGCTGCCCGAAGTCCGTCACGCACTCGACCCCTGGCAGACCATTCAAGTCGCCGGAAGACTTTTCCAACTTCACTCGGACAATATCCTGTCCGTAGTTCCCTTGAATTTCAGCCAAGGTCCCGTCCAGGACTTTACGCCCCTGATGGATCATGAAAATAAAGTCGCAAAGCTGCTCGGCAACGTCCATATCGTGCGTCGAAAAGATGATGGTCGCGCCCTGCCGCCGGAGTTCCAGGATGGACATCCGTATTACATCCGTGTTGACCGGATCCAACCCCGAAAACGGCTCGTCCAGTATCACAAGTTCGGGTTCGGCGATCACCGCCGAAATGAATTGGATTTTTTGAGCCATACCCTTGGAAAGCGCTTCGACTTTCTTATCGGCCCAGTCGGCCAGCTCGAGCCGATCCAGCCAGCTTGCCGCGGCGGACTTCCAGTTGCGGATTCCTTTGAGTTCGGCGTAGAAGCGCAGGAGGTCTCGAACACTCATCTTTTTGTAAAGACCGCGTTCCTCAGGCAGATAGCCGATCCGATCGTGGGCCGCTCCGTAAGCGTCTTCCCCTAAGACGCGGATGTTTCCCGTGTCGGGATGAAGGATCCGCATGATCATCCGCAAGGTCGTGGTCTTGCCCGACCCGTTCGGGCCAATAAACCCGTAGATCGATCCGGGCGGAACCGACAACGAGAGCTGATCCACCGCCGCGTAGTCGCCGAAGGTCTTGGTGACGTTCTCAATCTCGACAACGTTCATGGAAGGTCCCGCGACGGTTCGGGGCGTGCAACGGCGATCAACGATGGACGAGTCCGACCCGGATTCTATCAGATTCGTTCGGATCGGACGGGATCCGAGCGACTGTGCGGAACAGCGGTGGAGGTTGGAGGTTGCCGCCTCAAATGGTACCAGGATGCGCGGTGCCGCACAGTCGGAGCAATTTTTTGTCGCGATTTCGATGACTCCCGCACGCCTCCCCGCGGGCGACCGCGTGACCTCGCCGGCCGTGTGACCGGGCCATCCCGCGAGGCCGACGCGTGAGTCGCGGCGCATCGCTCGACGGCCCCAGCCAGCGGAACCCGCCCGTGAAATCCCCAAATCGGTCGGTGGCGCGGGAGTTGCACCAGCAATGAGATCCGGTGCGAGCGACGTCCTGGCAATTTCTGCGCCCACACCGTCGAGGTCTCGACGGGCCTTGCCAGGCGTCAGCCCCTTGCCTGAGGAGTCGAGCCATGGACCGATTTGATCGCGTCGAGCTGGAGCGGATTTCGAGTTTTCGAGGCGCCCCTGCGTCTCAATCTTCCTTGAAACGCATGTCGCAGGGCCTCGTGCGGAGGAAGATGAGGTTCGGCTGAAAAATCTGATCTCGGCGGCGGAGTCGCAGCTGGTCGATCACGGAATGCGTCCGGTCGAGGCGCGGGCGACGCTCAGTCGAGCCGCGGCGCTGCCTCAGGAGATGGATTTCTGGGGCCATCGCGATCAAGGATTGGCCGTTTTCGTCGCACCCGGTTACTTTGCGGCCTACCGAGTGCCTGTCACGTTGCCGTTGAACGTGGTGACCGCCGATCGATTTCGACTGCGCCCGCTGCTTCCCTTGTTGGAGCGAGAGTTCGACTTCTATCTGTTGACGATTAGCCAGAACGCGGTGGCGTTGTACCGTGCGACCCGATACTACATTGAGCAGTTGGAGGTCCCCGGCCTGCCGCGGAATCTCAAGCGGACGCTCAATTACACCTCCGTCGATCGCGGCAGTCAGGTCCATTCCGCAACGCGAGGCGGCACGACCGGCAAACAAGCCGCCGTATTTCACGGTCAAGGGGGTGAACCCGATTCGGCCAAACAGGACCTCGAGACCTACAGTCGCGAGATCAACCGTGCGATCGTCGGCCGACTCCGCGCCTCAACTCGGCCCCTGCTGCTCGGATGCGTCGATTCCCTCGCGCCGATTTACCGCGAGGAGAACACCTACCCGCACCTGATGCGCGAAACCCTGGCGGGAAGTCACGACGACGAAAGCCTGGCCGTACTTCACGCACACGCACTCAGGATTGTCGAGCCGATGGTCAACAAGCAGGTCGCGGATGTGGCCGCTCGATATGAGCATCAACGCGCCAGCGAGCGGGCCAGCGATGACGTTTCAGGTGTTGTTTTGGCGGCGGTTCGGGGCCGCGTCGATCAGCTGTTTTATGATCCTCAGGCCGAGGTCTTCGGGACGATCGACCTCGTTTCCGACACCGTTTCGCGCAGCGGTCAGCCCGATGACGAAGACCTGGTCGATCTGGCCGCCATCGAAACGCTTCATCAAGGCGGCCAACTGTATTCCATGCAGGGTTTGCAGCTGTCGACCAACTCGCCCTTGGCCGCACTGCTTCGATACTAAATCGCGAACGTCGGCCCGCCGGGGAGCCCCCGCCGGCGGCTCAGAAAGGCCAAAACACAGGGGCCAGCAGGACCGTGATCACCAGGAAGAGAAGGTCGAGCGGAATGCCAAGCCGCAGGTAGTCGGTAAAACGATATCCGCCGGGACCGTAAACCATCAAGTTGGTTTGGTAGCCAAAGGGAGTCGCGAATCCGGCTGACGCACCAACACACACGGCGATCATGAAGGGCATGGGATTGACTTGGAGGGACTGGGCCGAAGCGATCGCGATCGGAAAAACCAGCACCGCCGCGGCGTTGTTCGTGATCAGCTCCGTGAACAGCATCGTGACGAAATAGACCGAAAGCAGAACCCAGCGAGGATGGCTTCCGCCCAGCGCGATCAGTTCGGACGAAACGACGCTCGCCAGTCCGCTCATCTCCATCGCCTTTCCCACGCCGAGTGAGGCGGCGATCGCGACCAGCAACGACCAGTCGACGCTCTGCCGCGCCTGATTGATCGAGCAACATTGCGTTGCCACCATCAGGACCGCGGATAACAGCGCGGCGGTCAGCAAATCGAGCCAGCCTGAGGCGATCACGACGACCATCACGACCAGAATCGCCAAGGCAATCCACGCTCGATCGTGCCGCATCAAAATCGAATTCTCGACGTGACTGATCAGATAGAAGTGGCTGGAGTTCCGCAGGCGGCGAACGAAGTCCTCGTCGGTTTCCAGCAGCAACGTGTCGCCGACCTGGAGCACGATGTCCCCGATCTTTCCCGCGACGCGTTGGCTGCCCCGCGCCACCGCGACGACCGCGGCGTTGTAGGTCGTGCGGAACTGACCTTCGCGAATCGTGGTCCCGATCAACGGGCATCGATTCGACACGACAGCCTCAATTAACCGCCGCTGTGTATGGGGTGTCCCGAGCGGCGAAGGCACGTCGGGAGCCCGTGACAAACCCCGAACATTCTGCAGGTCCACCACCGATTCGACGACGCCAACGAACACGAGACGATCGCTCGAATGCAACCGCTGCAACGACGACACCGCGGCAATGACCTCGCCTTGGCGCTCGATTTCCACCAGGAACAGACCGGGCAGGTTGCGCAGCCCGGCCTCGTCGACCCGCTTGCCGACCAGCGGACCGTCATCCTGCACCAGCATTTCGACCGTATACTGGCGCGGATCCTCATCCACTGCGATGGCGGGTCGGCGGTCGGGAAGCAGCAGCGGTCCCGCCAGTAACAGAAAGGCAAACGCCATCGCCGCGCAGGGAATCCCTACCCAGGCAAGATCGAACATCTGCAGCCCGCGCCCCGTCGATTCGACCAGCATCCCATGCACGATCAGGTTCGTACTGGTCCCCACCAACGTGCAAACGCCCCCAAACGTCGCGGCGTAGGCCATGGGTAGATACAACTTCGACGGACTGATCCGAGTTCGTTTACAGATGTCGTCAACGACCGGCATGAACATCGCCACCACGGGCGTGTTGTTCAAGAAACTACTCAAGACCGTGACCGGCCCCATCAGGCGGAGCTGGGCCTGAAACACACTTTGCGGACGGCCGATGAGCGGAGCCGAGATCAGGGTCATGGATCCAGTCTGCACCAAACCCGCCACCACGACAAACAGCACCGCAACCGAAACCAGGCCGGAATTACCCAGGTTGGCAACCGCAGCCGCCGCCGACGGCAGCCGCGGGCTGCCCGCAATCTCGCCGACGCCGACCAATACCGACAGCGCTGTCAGCAAGACGGCGTCCGTCGGCGCCCAATTTCGAGCGAGGGCAACAAAGATGGCGCCGACGACCGACAGGGTCAGCCATGCTTCCCAGTTCATACAGCGCCATTCTGCAAATTGGCGGGGCGACGAAGGTGGACGGAAGCGATTGACGGTAGCTCGCCCGATCCGCTTTCGTCAAGGCCGGCGGCCGAACGTCTCCGCACCACGTCCCTTCTCCCCAACGTGGGAGCTGGTGGCCGAAGGCCGGATGAGCGGGCGCCACTCTGCCAGACTTGCTGCCAGACATGCTGCCAGACGCGCGCAGCCCTCACCCGCCCGGCTCCCGCCCGCGGGACCCGGGCGACCTCTCCCGGAACGGGAGAGGTGACAGCCGCACGTCCCTTCTCCCCAACGCGGGAGCTGGTGGCCGAAGGCCGGATGAGGGGGCGCCACTCTGCCAGACATGCTGCCAGACTTGCTGTCAGACGTGCGCAGCCCTCACCCGCCCGGCTCCCGCCCGCGGGACCCGGGCGACCTCTCCCGGAACGGGAGAGGTGACAGCCGCACGTCCCTTCTCCCCAACGCGGGAGAAGGTGGCCGAAGGCCGGATGAGGGGGCACCACTCTGCCAGACTTGCTGCCACACATGCTGCCAGACTTGCTGCCAGACGCGCGCAGCCCTCACCCGCCGCACGTCCCTTCTCCCCAACGCGGGAGAAGGTGGCCGAAGGCCGGATGAGGGGGCCCACTCTGCCAGACTTGCTGCCAGACGCGCAGCCCTCACCCGCCCGGCTCCCGCCCGCGGGACCCGGGCGACCTCTCCCGGAACGGGAGAGGTGACAGCCGCACGTCCCTTCTCCCCAACGCGGGAGAAGGTGGCCGAAGGCCGGATGAGGGGGCGCCGCCCGAATTCAGCGGCAAAAATCCTGCCGAGAAAAACCAAGGAGGGCGATCTTCTGCCAAGATCGCCCTCCTTGGTTCAGCGTCCGCCGCGATTGAGACCAAATCGGCGTGAGAAACGCTGTGCACGATAGTGAGCGTACCACAGTCGCTTTGTCTGGTTGGTCGAGTGCCGTCGTTTACGTCGTCCGTCTGGCATCGGTCGGCTCCATTCAGGCTAAGTGAGCGTTGCTTAACCTATTGAGCGGGCGGATCAACGACTTGTTACCGTAAATTCGCCCGCACATCCTTCTTTTCAGATCGGCAGAAACCGACGTGCGGCTCCACGTGATGCTAGCTTTTCAGGTGACAAAAAAAACGGGATTGGGACCGGCCGAATGGCACTCGAGACTCCGTGCCTTATCTTCAGAAAGATACCGAACATGTCGAACCCGCAGTCCTTCCTGGACGAAGTCCGCCGCGTCGACTCCCTGCCCAGCCCGCCGAATGTCGCCGTGCAGATCCTGGAGCTGTGCCAAGATCCTAACATCAGCCTGCAGGAATTGGGCAAGGTGCTGGCCCTGGACGCCGCCCTGGCCGCCCGGGTCCTCCGGATCTCAAACTCAGCGGCCTATTCGCGCGGACGCGAGGTCACGAGCTTGCCCCAGGCCATCATGACTCTCGGGGCGCGGAATATCAGCATTGTCGCCCTTGGTTTCTCGCTGAAGTCGGCCGTCCCCGCGTGGGAACATGATTCGGGCATGACCGACAGCCTGTTATGGCGTCACAATGTCGCCACGGCGGTGACGGCGCGTGGGCTCGCGCGACTCATCCGTGTCCCCGACCACGAGATGGCCTTCCTGTGCGGCCTGATGTCACGTATCGGTCAGCTCTTGCTGTACTCGATCGCTCCCCGCGAATACGGCGAAGTGCTTTCCGCGGCGGCCGGGAAATTGCCCTCGGCCGAGATTGAGCGGCAGATGCTGGGGATGACGCACCACGAAGCCGGCGGACTGCTGCTGCAGAAATGGGGACTCCCGAGTGCGATCCACCTGGCCGTTTCCAGCTGGGGACAACCCGAACGAACGCGCGACGTGCCTGACGCGGTGAAACAGCTGAGCCTCGATCGTCACCGTCAGTGATGCGCTGGCCGAGTTAGTTTTCGACGCGGACAAGGCCACCGAATTGGACCGGATTCACGAAATTGCAGCGGCCGAACTCGGAGCGAGCGACGGAGAGGTCGATCGCATGTTCGCGGGCTGCGGCCAGGACATCCAGGAAACACTGGCAATCTTTGACTTGCCATTTTCGGAATCGATCGACTGCGAAGCAGTCATGGAACGAGCGCGACAACAACTCGTCAACGTCAGCCTGGGATTGATCGCCGACCTGAATGCGGCCCAAGACAATACCTCCAGCTTGATCGAACAAAACCGTCAATTGGCGGAGGCGACGGTCCGTGACGGCCTGACGGGTCTCGGTAACCGATCGGCCCTGAACAACGAGCTGGCCGCATTGGAACGGGCGCGCGCGAAGGCGACGCAAGCTCCCGCCTACTCGATTATGATGATCGACGTGGACCATTTCAAAAACGTCAATGACACCTACGGCCACCCCGCGGGGGACGACGTCCTGAGATCGGTGAGCGAGACGTTGTCCCAATGTGCCCGCGCCACCGACTTTGTCGCCCGATATGGTGGTGAGGAATTCTGCGTCGTCCTGACCAACGCCGGGACCGCCGAGGCGTCATCCGTGGCGGAGCGATTTCGGGCGGCCATTGAGCGGACTCGGATTGAATTGCAGGACAGTACGTTGAGCATCACCGCCAGTATCGGCGTCGCCTGCTCGGACGCCACCAACCGCGAGTCAAGCAGCGCGCTGCTCCAACGCGCCGACAACGCGCTCTACGCCGCAAAACGCGGCGGCCGGAACCGGGTGGTCGTCGACAACTCAGACAAGCCCTGCCTCGCCCGCTCGTAGCCAGACGCCGTGAGCGTCCATCGACCCCGGATTCCATCGGCGCCGGATTCCATCGGCGCCGGATTCCATCGGCGCCGGAGTGCCATCACGGGACAAACTCGGTAAACTGACGCTTACCGCGAGTTTTGTTCCCCGGAGTCTCAGGAGCGCGCCTGCCATGTCTCGATCGATCCGCCCGTCCGTTTCTCGTCGCCGCTTCCTGCAAGGTACGGCCGCATTGGTCACCTCCCAGCCGCTATGGGGACTGGGTTGGGCGCATGCCGCCGCTCCGGTCCGCCGCCCAATCTACAAGACACTGAAGATCGGAATGGTCTCCGTCGACGGCTCGCTGACGGACAAATTTCGGGCGGTCAAGCAAGCCGGCTTTGATGGGATCGAAATGGATTCGCCGGGCATGAACGTGGAGGAAACGAAACGCGCGATTGCCGAGTCGGGACTTCCGGTCGATGGCACCGTGTGCTCGACCCATTGGTCAATTCGCCATACCAGTCCCAACGCCGACGAGCGAGCTCAGGCGCTGAAGGATCTGCAGACGGCGCTGCGCGATACGCATGCCGTCGGCGGCAATACCACGCTGCTCGTCGTCGGACACGGGAAAGACGGTTCCGAGTCGGAGTGCTGGGAGCGATCGATCCGCAACATTTCGCAGGCCCTCCCGTTGGCAGCCGAATTGGGAGTCATGATCGCGATCGAGAACGTGTGGAATCAGTTTCTCTACGATCATGATGGTGCCGCGGATCAGTCGGCCGAAAAGTATGTGCGTTACGTCGACGAATTCAACTCGCCCTGGGTTGGCATGCAGTTCGATATCGGCAACCACTGGAAGTACGGCTCGATGGGAGACTGGATTCGCCAGCTCAATCGACGGATTGTCAAACTGGACTTGAAAGGCTTTTCACGAGCCAAGAACCAGTTCACGAAAATCGGCGAGGGCGACCTCGATTGGCCCGACGTCCGTAAGGCACTCGACGAAATCGGTTACACCGGCTGGGCGGCGGCGGAAGTGGGCGGCGGCGGTCCCGACCGACTTCGCGAGATCGCTTCGAATATGGATCGCGTCTTCGAACTCAAGCGTTGAGTTCGGCGGCTGCGTCGATCCGACGCGCGCTGCCGAGGTGCGCGCTGCTGACGTGCGCCTGCTGACGTGCGCGGAACGGTGGGAAAGGTCTTTACGCCGGGCTGGCCTTGCCCGGTAGACTGCTGACCACAATCGCCGCGACCCACAATCCGATCATCCCCAGGATCGTGGCACGCTGCCAGCCAACGACGCTCCCGAGTAAGACAAACAGGAGCACCGCGGCGGCCGCACGAGCTCGGAAGCGCCCGGTTTCACCGAGCGGCATTAGGGCGGCGGCGAGCCAGAGGGCCAAATCCGCCAGGATCAACAGCACAAAAAGAGCGACAGCAGACGTCATCGAGATGCTCCTGGTCGGGATTGCGAGTGGTGGTGGTCGCGGTGATTCGTGTGGCGTCGAATTGTACTGCAATCGTGCGGGTGACGGACGTCCTCTCCCCCTCCCACGTCCCACCCCCTCATCCGGCCTTCGGCCACCTTCTCCCGCGAGGGGAGAAGGGACATGCGGGGGTCACTTCTCCCAACGCCATTTGTCACCTCTTCAGACGCCATTAGTTACGTCTTCCGACGCCATTTGTCACGTCTTCAGACGCCATTAGTTACGTCTTCCGACGCCATTTGTCACCTCTCCCGACTCCGGGAGAGGTCGACCGGGACCCGCTTGCGGGGCCTGGGCGGGTGAGGGTTTCGCGCCCGGCAGCCGGCACGCCCCCTCATCCGGCCTTCGGCCACCTTCTCCCGCGAGGGGAGAAGGGACATGCGGGGGTGGTTCGCAGGCTGCAGCGATCGGCTTATCCGCGATCGCCTTATCCGCGATCGGCTTATCCGCGATCGGCTTATCCGCGATCGGCTTATCCGCGATCGGCTTATCCGCGGGCGGCTTATCCGCGGGCGAATTACCCGCGGGCGGCGAAACAGGCTCGGCCGGTGATGCAGGCGAAACGATCCACCAGTTGGTCGTCCGGTCCGATCACGCGTTGAGTCTTGTTGCACCAGCAATTGTAGCGATGGCTGCCAATTTCACTCGGATCCACCGGATCGGGGTTGCCGGTCACGTAGATCGCCTTGCTCCGCAAATGCATGCAAGGCGGATCGGAAATCAATTCGGGCTGTCCGAAGGAACGCTGATGAGCCATATCGAGAAACCACCTGTGCACGAGAAAACGGGATGGGACATCCTGGAGACTCTCCGCAATCGCTTCGGTCGCGGTTCAAAAGCCTCCAGTCTCCGAACCAAGGGCTCGCAGGATCGCGCGTTTGACGGCGACTTGGGCCAGTTGCACTTTGTAGCCGTTATGCGACAAGGGTCTCGCATCGACGACGGCCGCGAGCCCTGCTTCTTTGGCCAAGCCTTCGGTGACGACGTTCCCCAGCAGGACGCGCTCGGCCTCGCCGGAAATCCAGGGGATCGGCGCGACTTGGCCCAGGACGACGCAGGCCTTGCGGACGACACCCGTGACGACCTGCAGTGTGGCCGCGGCCGCGGCCAGGGGCATGTCGGGTCCCACGCCGTGTCGCACTTCGTACGCGGCACTCAAGAACCCCTGGTCGGGCGGCAAGATCACGTGCGTCACGACCTGCCCGCGAGCCAGCGTATTTTCGCGCTGGGCGACCTGGCCCGGTGCCTGATACAAACGCTCCAGCGGCCAGAACTGCTCGTCCTCCGCCGCAGGACCGACAACCCGCACTTGGGCTCGCAGCGAAATCAACGCCGGCGCCAGTCGCAACGCGCTCACGAACTTCGCGGGTCCGCGATTGCCGAGAATGGCGTGAAACCGGTTGTCGCCTTCGACGACCCGTCGTCCGTGATCGGCCAAGAGTCCCTGCCCGTTGCGGAAATACCAGCAGCGGGGACGCCGCAACAGTTCTCCCGCCAAGGTCCCCTGCGATTGCAGTTGAGGGCTGGCGATCCCCTGAATGACTTGCTTCACGGCTGGGTAGGGATCCGTCAGCGGACTTGAGAGGAAATCGTCCAAGTGGACGCCGCCACCGACCCAGAGCTGCCCCAAGGAGTCGAATTCGATCGATTGCCACGCGGCCACCCGTGTGACGTCGATCACCCGATCGGGGTTAACGACCATCTGCTTCATCAGTCCAATCAGGTCGGTCCCACCGGCCAGGAGTTCGGTCGAGCCGGAAGCGGCGGCGAGCAAATCCAAGACTTCGGCTTCGCTAGTGGGTTGAGCGTATTCGAAATTCTTCATGGTTCAGGCCTTTGCTTTCTGTAACGCTTCCAGAACTCGATTCGGCGTCAGCGGCAAGACGGGCACGCGGACGCCCAGGGCGTTACACACGGCGTTGGAGATCGCCGCCCCACCGCTGATCACGGGCGGCTCGCCCAACCCGATCACGCCGCGGGCACGCTGATCGTCCGGTTCGAACAATCGCACGACGATCTCGCCGATGTCACCCAAACGCGGCAGCCGATAGTCACTCAGTTCGGAGTTCAAGAACACGCCGGACACGGGGTCGTTAATCCGCTGTTCGAAGAGCGAATAGGCGATTTCCATAATGACGGCGCCATACACCTGACTCTCAGCCAGCTTGGGATTGACGATCAGGCCCATGTCCTGAACCGCCACCAGCCGCTTCATTCTGACCACGCCCGTCTCGGTGTCGACCGCAACGTGGGCCATCTGAACGCCGCCCACACCGCTGGAGGAAAGCGGAGACGGCGTCCCGGACTGGTAACTCGCCGTGACTTCGAGCGGCCGAATTCCGATCAGGCTGCAGGCCTCTTTCCAGCTCAAACTCGAATCCGCATTTCCGCGAACGCCGATCCGTCCCTTCGCCGCAACCAATGTCGCGGCGTCCACCTCAAGCTTCTTAGCGACCAATTCGAAGAGGCTTTGCAACGCATCCTGCCCCGCGCGGCGATGCGATTCGGAAACGGCGCCAACGGTCGTGCTTCCGCCCGATGCTCCACTGAAGGGATATGTCGAGTGCCCGATATGGACCTTGATCGCTTCGACCGGCAAGCCGAATGTTTCGGCCAACACCATGGCACAAACCGTGCGTGTTCCCGTCCCCAGATCCTGCGTCCCGCAATACGACTCGATGCCGCCGTCGGGATGAATCTTCAGCTGGCAAGTCGAGCTGTTGGCGCCTCCGCCCCATTCGTGCAGCCCAATGCCCAGGCCCTCGACGATCGCGCCTTGTCGGGGTCCTTTTCCGTGCGGATGCCACTTGGCTTTCCAATCCATCAGCTCCGCCGCCACATCGAGCTCGGCGCGATACAGCGGCGCCTTGTCGGACGACGAAATGTGCTTCAAATTCCGCCGGAAGATGTCGAGACTGTCGGCTCCCATCTTGGCGGCGAGATCATCATAAGCAGTCTGAGTCAAGCAACATGCCTGGGGATGGTTCGGTGCTCGCCAGGCGACGGACGGTTCGTTGTTCGTCTCGATGCCGGTGGCGACGCGACGATTGTTCGGGGGCAGAAACACGTACGGCACGTTGTTGACGCTGACGGCGCCCCCGTTGTAGCCCGTGGTTCCCCAGTGGAGCGAATCCCAGACCTGGACCACCCCGTCCTGATCCGCGCCAGGCGGACCTTGATGTATCCCGAGGGCCGATTTCCGCCGATTTTCAGTTCCTGGTCGCGCTGGAGCATCAGCTTGACGGGGCGCCCGGTCGCCCGCGAAATCTCCGCGGCCGCAATCCCCCAGTAGTCCGGCTTGAATTTGCTGCCAAAGCCGCCGCCGATATACTCGCAGTGCACGTCCACGTCGTCGGCCGTGATCTTCAGCGCATCGGCAAACCCGTCGTCGGTCCGCGAGACGTTTTGCGTCGAGAGGTACGCGTCCAGCTTGCTGCCGTTCCACTGGAGCGTCGTGCCGTGCGGCTCGAGGCAACAGTGAGTGATCGCGTCCACGCCGTAGTAGCCCTCGACCGTATACTTGGATTCCTTCAGCAGACGTTCGATCTCTTGTGCTTCGAACTCCTCTTCGTCCACGTCGTCAGGCGGTTCGTTGACCAACTCCACCTTGCCGCCGGCACGCTTCGTCCGTCCCGCAGCCTCGGCGGCCTCGAGATCCTCGTCGCGCACGAAGACGTCCAGCAATTCGTACTCGACGACCAATCGCGACGCCCCCTCGCGGGCCGCTCCTTCCGTCTCGGCGGCAACGACGGCCAGCAATTCGCCTTCCGTTCGGACTTCCGGAAAGGTCAAATTCCCTGCGTCGTCTTGGGTCGGCGCTCGCAGCAGATGAACATGCACCACGCCCGAGACTTTCCGCGCATCCTCGTCTCGAATCGACTTGATTCGGCAATGGGCATGGGGGCAACTGAGCCCCACGGCGATCAATTGCTTGGGCAGATTCACGTCGTAGGTGTACTTGGCCAGCCCGGTGGACTTGGCCAGCCCGTCGATCCGCGTGTGTCGCTGTCCCACGACCTGTGTCTCGTCACGCTTGGGCCAGGCATAGATCACGTCAGCCATTTCCGCCTCCTTTGACGACCGCCAACGCCGCTTGAATAATGTTGGCATAGGTGCCGCAGCGACAAATATTGCCGTTCAAGCCGGCCAGGATCTGCGCTTCCGTCGCCTGCGGGTTCTGATTCAAGAACGCTCGGACCGCCACCACAAACCCGGGCGTGCAAAAGCCGCACTGCTGCGCGTCGTGAGCGACGAAGGACTTCGGGACGGCGTCATCTTTCAAGCTTTCGACGGTCTCGACTTTTCGACCACGCAGGCTCAAGGCGAGCGTCGTCGACGCCGCGGCCGGCTTGCCATCGATCAACACGGTGCTCGCCCCGCTGCTACCATCCAAGCTGACCGGTTTGGCCCCGGTGAGATTCAGCTGATAACGCAGCACGTCCAGCAACGTGGTGCGTGGCTCGACCTTCACTTCCTGGTCCGCGCCATTCACGTTGAGGCGGATCGTCGTCCAATCACGGATGACCGTGGCTTCGGTCGCTTGAGCCTGGGCGTCGGCGCCTTGCGGCGTGAGGGCCGTTGCCGCCGCCGCCGCACCCGACCCTTTCAAGAAAGCTCGCCGACTGAAATTGTCCGAGGGCGGATTTGCCATGGCGTTCCCTTCACTGAAGAAATGTGCGACGCGGCCGACCCCACGGCCCCGCGGCGGGGTCGCCCGCGCCGAGCCAAGGCCGGTTGCCGTAGCGAGGATTATAGCCGCTGGAAGTTCGGATTCAACCGAATCGTTGACGAGGAACGATGCCGACGAAGGGCACCGACCCCGCTAAGCCAACAGCGGCTCGATCACTTGACCGCCAAATTGCGAGAGCTGCTTGAAGCGGCCGGCATGAAAAAACGTCAGTCGGTTGTCGTCCAGCCCCAGCAAATGCAGCAGGGTGACGTGCAGGTCACGGATCGGATGAACCACGTCCACGGCGGTGGCGCCCAATTCGTCCGTGGCCCCGATCGTATGCCCTGCCCGGACGCCGCCCCCGGCGAACCAGATCGTCATCGCCTGGGCGTTGTGGTCGCGACCGTACGCGGTTCCTCCGCGGACTCCGTTGTCGGGACTGCGACCGAATTCGCCGCACCAGACGAGCAGGGTTTCGTCCAGCATTCCCCGCTGCTTGAGGTCTTGAATCAGGCCCGCGATGGGTCGATCCACGGCCTGGATCAATTGGCCGTGTGCCCTGGCGATGTAGTCGTGCGAGTCCCAAGTCCCGGCATAGAGCTGGACGAATCGCACACCGCGTTCCACCAGACGCCGCGCCAGCAGGCACTTCCGCCCGAACTCGGCCGAGTGGGGGTCGTCCGCCCCGTACATGCGCCACGTCGCCGCAGTTTCGTCTTCCAAACTCAGCAACTCCGGCACTTGCATCTGCATTCGGTACGCCAGCTCATAGCTCTGCAGGCGGGCAAGCAATTCGTCCGCGGCGGGGTAGCGAGCGGAGTGGTCGAGGTTCATCGCCCGCAGCAAGTCGAGATTCTGACGCTGATGTTCGAGCGTGACGTGGGGCGGCGGCCGTAGATTCAGGATCGGACTGCCAGTGGCCCGCAGCGGGGTGCCTTGAAAGCGGGCGGGCAAGAATCCCGGCCCCCAGTTGGCAGCCCCACCCTGCGGATACGCCCGCTCGGGCAAGACCACAAATCCTGGCAGGTCCTCGTTTTCACTGCCCAGCCCATAGTTCACCCACGCTCCAACGGCCGGATCGCCGCCGAATCGATTGCCGGTGTTCATCTGGTACATCGCCGTGGGGTGATTCACCGATTCCGCCTGGCAACCCCGATAGAAACAGATGTCGTCGGCGACTTGGGCCAACCACCGCCAGTTCTCGGCCATGGCCGCGCCCGATTGGCCCTGCCGCCGGAACCGAAAGGGACTCTCGACGTAATAACGCGTTCCGCTCTCCATCGCCGATTTGTCCGCTCCCTCGCGGCGAAACTCGCGCAAATGGAGCTCGCTCAGTTTCGGCTTCGGATCAAACGTGTCGATGTGGCTCGGGCCGCCTTCCATCATCAGGAAAATACAAGCCTTGGCTCGCGGTCGATGATGAGCCCCGGAACGCGGAGCCCCGGGACGCGCATCGGCGGCCGGTGTTGGCTGCTCGCGAGCCAACAGATCGGTCAGTGCCACACTGCCCAAACTGGCCGTCAGACCATACAGAAATTCGCGTCGCAACATGACTCGTGTTTTGTCACCGCTAAGATTCGGGGTTGGGAAAAGGGGTCAGGCCCCAAAAGCCGGAACGGCCCTTCGGGTGCTTCGCACTTTTGGGGCCTGACCCCTTTTCCAACCCACGGCTTTTGGGGCCTGCCCCTTTCCCAACCCAGAATAAGCCAGATTCGGAATTGCTTCCAGCGATTCCTAGGGTTCGAAGGCTGGCTTTCATGCCCCGTTTCCTCAAGCACGTCCCCGCGGCCCGGGAGATCCCCCCAAGTTTCAGAAAAACTTAGACAAATCGGCGGCGGAAGCGCATCCTAAGGGCATGACACAGGGGCGCGCTTTCGCTGACGAGGTTCAACAACTGGCCGACCAGGTGGCCCAGTTGGGCGTCGGTGCGCTGGGAGCGTTATTCGATCGGACGTCCCAACGCCTGGTTCGATTCGCGACATCGGTCACGCGTCACCAACACGATGCGGAGGATGCGGTCCAGGCCGTCCTGGCTCGTGTGGCCGCTCGCCCCGACCGTTTGGCCGCGGCGGAGTGCCCCTGGGCGTACCTGCTGAAGATGGTCCGTAACGAGTCGCTCGTGACCCTGCGTCGACGGCGACGGACCGGCCTGCTGGACGGCCTTTCTGACCTGCTAACCCGTTGTCGAGTGGACGAGTTGGAAATGGAGGAAACGTATCGCTCGGTGTGGCGAGCTTTGCGGCGGCTGCCGACGGAGCAGGCGGAGGTGATCGTGTTGAAAATCTGGGAAGCGATGACGTTCTCCCAAATCGCCACGGTGCTCGACATCTCGCCCAACACAGCAGCCAGTCGCTACCAGTATGGCATCAAGAAGTTGTCCGGGACGCTGCGCGGTTTGCAGAGTGAGGTGGAGCGTGCGTGACTTCGTTGAATCACAATTCGATCACGAAGGCATCGAAGCCCTCATCGGAGCCGCCGGCAACTACTTGGAGGTCTCCGACGATCTGCGGCCTGCCACGATCGAGGCCGCTCGCGCGGCTTGCCGCGAACGCTGGGCGCGGATCCGCCTGTCGTGGATCGCGACGTTGTCGTTGCTGCTGATGCTGGCGGGCAGCTCGCTAGTTGTTCGTTTTCCACCACCCAGTCAGGTGCAGACGACCCACCCGATCTTTCTTTCCAACTCGGACGAGCTATTCGCGATTGCGGACGCCAGAGCGGCGCAACGCACGCGCAGTGACGCGGACTGGCGTCTGGTGGACGCATTTCAGGAATTGCGTCAGCGGCAACTGCGCTGGATTCGCTAGTGCTGCGTAAGGCTCGGCAGAAGCTTCCGCCTCCCGAAAAGCTTGCGCGATTCCCGAAGATTCTTTAGACAAACCGGCAGCCGCCGCGCATCCTCTGGGCAGAGCGATCCGGCGAGAGGCCCTTGGCGAATCAGGGCCCGCGGATCGATCACCTGCCATCGTTCGAGGCGCGAAGCATGTCCCAGCTTGACGAACTCG
The DNA here is from genome assembly GCA_963826795.1 of uncultured Planctomycetales bacterium. Classification (GTDB taxonomy): domain Bacteria; phylum Planctomycetota; class Planctomycetia; order Pirellulales; family Pirellulaceae; genus CAWGYT01. Next base: position 416,851 of record CAWGYT010000009.1, read on the forward strand.
TCGCCTTCAATGACGAGTTATTGGCACTGACCCGAGCGGGTTGCCCTGTCGGCCTGGGCCTGTCCGAGGTTGACCCGGACGCTCAGGAGGCCATCGGACGAATTAACGCCCTGATGACCCGCGATCTGTCCCGAGGCGTCTCCCTTTCCGACGCACTCGCCGGCGCGGACTCAAAGCTCCCGGCGGCCTATCGCCAAACGGTTCAGGCTGGCCTGCGTTGTGGTCGTCTGCCGACCGCGTTTGAGTGTCGCCAAGACAACGCGGGAATCATTCTCGCCGTACGACAGCAACTCGCGCTGACGCTGATCTATCCGTTGATGTTGTGTACGCTTGCGTTTCTGCTGTTCATCGGTTTGTGCCTCTATTTGGAACCTCAATTCGAGGCATTTCAAGCGTCGATGGAATTGGACTCGACGTCGGGACTGAATGTCTTGCACGCGTTCCGTGCGGCGCTTCCGATTTGGGCCGCCGTCCCTCCGGTCCTGACGCTCTCGTGGGTCGCCTCGTCGTGGTACGCGAAGCGACAGGGACGGAGGTCGCCGATCGGCGATTGGCTCTGGTCCTTGATTCCGGGCGTGCGGCGAATCGAGCAGGACGAGACCCATGCGGTGAGCGCGAAGCTGATCGCCTTGCTGGTGGAGCACGACGTACCGCTGAACGAAGCCGTCCCGCTGGCTCTGGACGCAGCCGGCGAAGAACGCGCGTTGCGGTCCTCGACGCGCCCCGTGCCGGGCAAGGATACCTCGTCCCGTGATCTCGTGGAACGATTGCCTCCCTTGTTGCGATGGGCCTTGACGCACGATGCACAACGCGAAGAACGCGTCAGCGTGCTACGCATGGCCGCCGAGACCTATAGCTTGCGGGCCGCACAGCGATTCGAGCGTTTGCGAACGATGTTTCCGTTGGTGACTTGCGTGGTTCTCGCCGGAGGCGCGACCCTGTTGTATGCCCTTTCGGTGTTCCTTCCGCTGGTCCAGCTCTTGTACCAAATGAACTAGGAAAGTCGGACGATGCCCAAGTTTACCTATCGAGCCACCGCGCCGGACGGGCGATCGGTGGTCGATCAAATCGAAGCCGACGACGTGCAAGCCGCTATGGCGGCGGTCGAGTCGCAGGGCCTTTCGGTCCGCTCGATTCGTCCGGCACGGGCGGATGAGTCGCTGGTGCTGGCGGAGTTGGCATCGGTGCCTGAACCGTCGCCCGCGACTGCGACCGGAAACGTCGGCCCGACGTCGAATCCGCAGGACGACAACAGGGTCGCGCGACAACACCTCACCGAGTTGCTCCGCGGCAATCCAAGCATCCCGGCTGCCTTGGCGGCCTGCGCGGAGGAGCTGCCGCCAGGACGGACGCGGCGCGAACTCGGCTCCATTTCGGCCCAGTTGGCCGCGGGCAACGATCCGTGGATCGTGCTCTCCTCCAACAAGGTCTCTCCCCGCTGGCTCCCGATGCTCGCCGCGGCGGCGAAGTCGGGCAAGTTAACGAACGTCCTGAACGACGTGATGGACGAGTCGATTCGAAGTCGCGAATACGTCCGCAAGTTGCTTCGGACGGTGGGCTATCCGCTGATTGCGTTCGTGCTCGCGCTGGCTGTCTTGACTGTCATCAGCTGGCTCGTCGTGCCCACGTTCGAACAGGTCATCCTGGATTTCGATACGGAAATTCCGACATCGACGCGATTGGTGTTTGGCATCTGCCGGATCGTACGCGAAAACGCGGTGTACGCCATGCTCGCGGTGCTGCTGCTGGCACTCGGAGGTTACTTCACACTCGACAGACTGCTGAAGACCCGCTGGTTCGACACTGTGCCCGTTCTCGGTCGGAGTTTGCTTCTGGCCGCTTACGCCCGATTCGCTCAAACACTTGCTGAATTGTTCGAAGCCCAAGTACCGATGGTGGAAGCGTTACGACTGGCGGGAAGTGTCGCCGGGAGACCCAGCGTGCAAGCGGGTGCGGAAGCGCTCGCCGCACAGATCGCGTCGGGCCAGGGCGAGGCTTTCGAAGCGTTCGAACCAAGCCTGCCGCGCACCGTGCAGTATGTCGTCCGTGGAGACCAGCCGCTGGAAGTCCGTAGTCAGGTGCTCCGCGCGCTGGCATCGATGTTCGATCGTGAGCAGCGTCGATCGCAGGTGTGGGTGCTGGCGATCGTCGAACCCGTCAGCATGATTCTTGTGGGAACGGTCGTTGCCTTTACGGTGATGTCGCTGTTTCTACCGCTGATCAGTCTCGTTACAAACCTCTCCCAGTAAGCGCCGCAAACGCAAATGAACGAGTTATTTCCCACCTTTCGCCGATTGCGAGGCCGATTGAGCTCGCGCACTCCCTTCCCGTCGGGCATGGCGACCGCATCACAGTCGTTGGGCTTGCTGCAATTGCTCCTAATCGCTTACGACTATCGCTTGACGTTGGGGCCTCTGGTTTCCGCATTCGCCCAGGACCACAGGGGCCGTCAGCGCGATCGGCTGAAACAACTCGCGGACTGCTTGGACGCCGGCGTATCGCTGCCGGACGCAGTCGAACAGGTCCCCGGCGTGTTGTCCGACGAAGGCGTACTGGCCGTCCGCTTCGGATGCCAAACGGGGACACTGGGTCCCACGCTGAGGGACGTGCTGCAACAAACCGAGACGGACCTGGCCGCGGACCACGGTTCACACGCCGGTCGAAAGACTGCCTATCTCGTGATGCTGACAATCGTCTTCGCGTTCGGCGCAAGTTTCTTACTCGTGAAGATCCTGCCGACGTTCGCGCAAATCATGACGGATTTTGGCACGCAGGTCCCCCCCGCGTTCACGCGGTTTGTGGGGCTGGGGATGTGGATCGCAAGGTACTTTTGGCCGCTGCTGGCCCTGTTGCTGCTATTTCTGTGGGCGTTGTGGACCGGTCGCATCGCCAGGTCATTACGCCGCGGATGGCTGGGAAGATTGTTTCAGCCGTTGACCGGACGGCGCGGCGCGGAAGTGCTGCGGTATCTGAGTGTCGCCCTGGCCGAGGGCCGCCCCATCACCGGCGCCGTGTCCACTTTGGCTCGCTATCACTACAACCCGTCGGTGCGTCACCGGCTGTTATTCGTCCGCAATGAAATCGAGCAAGGCACGGCGCCCTGGAAAGGACTGCGTGACGCCCATTTCCTGAACGACGCCGAATTGGTCGCCTGCGAAGCGGCCGGCCGAGTCGAAAACCAACCCTGGATGCTGACGACCTTGGCCGCGCGGCGACAACGGCGCTTCCGCAAATTCGCTCGCGCCGCGTCGGAATTGGGCTTGCCAGCCATCGTGTTCGTGTTCGGCGGAATCCTGCTCTTGATCGCGCGCGCCGTGTTCACGCCTGTCGTTCAGATCATCCTCGACATCAAGTGAGGCAAAACGCCGATGACTCTCTTGACTCTCTTCACCTCCATTCGATCCGCTCGCTCACGCCGCGACAAGTCGCCTCGCCGCCAGGGCGTGACGATCACCGAGACGATCGTGGCCTGCACGTTACTCGCCAGTTTGATGGCGGTCTTCGTCCCCACGGTCGTGAGCAATCAACGCATTCAGCGTGGAATGTGGAGGCGGCAGATCGCTCACGACGAACTCGCGAACCAGTTGGAGAGGCTGCAAAGCCTGCCGTTTGACCAGCTGCCAGCGGCCGTCGATGCACTCGCCCTTTCCGCACGTGCGATCGAATCCCTCCCCGACGCTCAGTTGACCGGCGAGATCTCGGAACAGGAAGAGGGGCTGAGACTGACCGTCCAGCTCGATTGGAATTCGCCGGGACAACGGACGAGGCCAATTCGGCTTGTGACGTGGGTCTACCCGCACACGGAGGTGTCCGAATGAATCATCGTCGCCGCCACGCTTTTTCGTTCGCAGAACTGCTCGTGACGATGAGTCTGCTGAGTTTCGTCATGACGACCGGAGTGGCCTTGGTGCACCGTGCAATGCACGAACAGAAACGGTCGAGCGTACAACTGTACCTGCACCGAGTTGCCAACCGACTTAGCCGCTCAATTTCGAGCGGACGTGCATCAAACAAGGTCCTGGGCATGGCTGCTGGAAGATGCCGATTCCGACGTTGCCGTTCAATTGAACTTGGATGCGAACGAATCCGTGGTCTATCGAATCCGCGGCCAACAGGTCCGCCGCACCCTGACGCGTTCGACCGAGGTTGTGCAGCGTGAAGAGTTCGACTTGCCCTCCGGCATTCAGGTGCAAATCGCAGCCGACGAACCGCGGAATCACCTCCGGTTGACGATCGTGGAGGCAGATCCGAGAAGTCGCGGTCCCGAGCAAGGAGCGGTTGCGACAGCGGGATCCGCACTGCCACCGCTCGAGGAATCGGGATCTCGCTTGATCGCGCATGTGGACGCCGCCATCGGCTTCGACCTGCGCTTCGCGGCGCCCCCGGATGAGCCGCGTGCCGCTGCCGAAGGCGATTTCGAAACAGAGGCGGAGCCACCCGATGCGGCCGAGCCGGTCGAGGAGAGTCAGAGGACCGAGGAATGAACCGTACAACGAACCTTCCGAACGCGGCCTTGCAACAAGGGCATGCTTCCACGAACACCCTGTCAGAGAATCCTTTGCAGGGTCAGCACTTGCAGGCCCCGCGCATGCAGGCCCAGCGCGTGCAGGCCCAGCGTGGCGCCGCCTTGATTTCCGTTCTGATTTGTCTGGCGGTCGTCACCACGCTGCTGGCCGGCATGACAAAGACCACGCTCGTTACGCGCCGACAGCAGCGTGTCGAGTTCCACCGTCTCCAGGCCGAGTGGCTCGTCCAAGCCGGATTGGAGCGCGCCGCCTTTCGGTTGCGCGATGAGCCCGACTATGCAGGTGAAACTTGGGAGTTGTCCCCGGAAGCGCTGGGGCAGCCCGATGCGGGACGAGTCGTGATCCATGTCGAGGCCTCGACCACGTCGGCACGGCAGGTCGTCGTGGTCGCCAATTACCCACGCGACGGCGCCCATTCGGTCCGCCGCACTCAAACCTTTCGAATCGACGCTGAAAACGCGGATCCGACGCAAAACCGTTCGGCACGGCTCTTCCACAATGAGACCCGATGCCCGCCGCTTGCCGGCGGGAGTCTCACGCTCGTCGCTACCCAGGCACACGCCGCCCAACCCCAAAGATGCCCGCCGCTTGCCGGCGGGAGTCTCACGCTCGTCGCTACACAGACGCACGCCCCGAGCCCAAAAGATGCCCGCCGCTTGCCGGCGGGAGTCTCACGCTCGCCGCTACCCAGGCACACGCCCCCGAGCCCAAAAGACGCCCGCCGCTTGCCGGCGGGAGTCTCACGCTCGCCGCTACCCAGGCGCACGCCCCCGAGCCCCAAAGATGCCCGCCGCTTGCCGGCGGGAGTCTCACGCTCGCCGCTACCCAGGCCCACGCCCCCAAGCCCCAAAGATGCCCCGCCGCTTGCCGGCGGGAGTCTCACGCTCGTCGCTACCCAGGCGCACACCCCCGAGCCCCAAAGATGCCCCGCCGCTTGCCGGCGGGAGTCTCACGCTCGTCGCTACCCAGGCACACGCCCCCGAGCCCCAAAGATGCCCGCCGCTTGCCGGCGGGAGTCTCACGCTCGTCGCTACACAGACGCACGCCCCCGAGCCCAAGAGATGCCCGCCGCTTGCCGGCGGGAGTCTCACGCTCGCCGCTACCCAGACGCACGCCCCCGAGCCCCAAAGATGCCCGCCGCTTGCCGGCGGGAGTCTCACGCTCGTCGCTACCCAGGCGCACACCCCCGAGCCCAAAACACTCCCGCCGGCACGCGACGGGCATTGGGCAGAACTGCTTCGACAACGACCATTTTGCCGGACACCATTGGGGCAGACTTCTTCTTACGACAAAGCCTAAACTCAGGAGATCATCTCGTGTCATTTCCAACGCACATTTCCCGGGAACGCGACCCGCAAACGGCCGACCGCCGGACCCGACCTGGATTCACCTTGGTCGAGTTGCTGGTCGTCATCGCGATCATCAGCATTCTGGTCCTGTTGTTGCTGCCTGCGGTGAATGCCGCGCGCGAGGCGGCGCGGCGCACGACGTGCCTGAATAACATCACGCAGCTGGGACTTGCCGTCCACAACTACGAGTACCATTTCGAACACTTACCTCCCGGCGTGATCAATCCGGACGGGCCGATTCGCAACGTGGCGGAAGGAAATCACACGAGCTGGATTGTTCAGATCTTGCCGTACTTGGAAGAGAACACCCTCTATGCTCGGTACGATCAGCAGGAGGGCGCCTACGGGCCGGGAAACGACGCGGTGCGGCGAGCCGCGGTGACCACGCTGGAGTGTCCGAGTGATCCGGCCGTAGGCACCGAAGAGGGCGAGGTGGCTCTGAGCAGCTACGTCGGCTGTCATCATGACTCCGAGGCTCCGATCGACGAAAACAACAACGGTCTGCTGTTTCTCAACAGTGCGATTCGCTACTCCGAGATCGCCGACGGGAGTTCAAAGACGATTTTGTTGGGCGAAGCGGTCCCGAGCGAAAACGATCTGGGCTGGGTTTCCGGCACGCGGGCCACGTTGCGGAACACGAGCGCGATTGAGCCGATGGACCAGTCCCGCTGGCAACCGGCCGGCGCCGGGGAGGCGGAAGTCGTGGAAGACCCCCTGCATGTCGGCGGCTTCAGCAGCGCTCATGCTGGCGGCGTGGCGAACTTCGCCTTTGCCGACGGTTCGGCCAAGGCCATCTCACGAGACATCTCGCCCGAAATCCTGCAGCTCCTGGGCAATCGCGCCGACGGAGCCATCATGCCGCGATACTAAGCACCGGTGCCCTGTCCAAGCCGTTGGCGATACGCAAGCAGCAGGAGCGGGAACGCGACGAAGACCGCCAGCGGGATCCAGAAGCGAGGTCCGAAGACGACGGTCGCGTTGATCATCATGAACGCGAACAGACTCTGAACCGCTCGCGAATAGACCACGTGGCGGTACGGAAAATCCACGCCGCGAATCCACCAGGCCGCGACGTCAACCATCCATACGAGCGAGAAGGCGTAGTTGACGTACAGCCCGCCTCCCCAAGCGATCCCCGTCGTGGCGGCGGTGGTCATGGCCGTGTGCCGGTAGGCCTGCGCATGGCTCCAGTGATGCACCCCGCCAAAAGCGGCGATCACATGGACCAGGTAGAGCAAGCAGCCTATCGTCCAGAACCGCCTCGCCCAAGTCCGCGTCGGGCCCACCTCGCTGGGCAAAGGCCGTCGCACGTCCAGCAGCACACGAGCGAAGTAGCATCCGACGGCGAGCCGAACGCTCCAGCGGAGGATCAACTCGACGGACGTCATCGGCATGAGTCTTTCCGTCGAGCGCACCGCATAAAGCGGCGTCGGTCCTGTCTCCGGACACGCGCTGGGGCAGGTACCAGCACACGGACCGAGCGGCCAGGGGCCGGACACTCCGGGGCCCCCTGAACTCGCTTGGCTGGCCCCCCGATTCGGTCGATTCTTGGGCCGATTCTTCGGGTCGCGGATCGGCGGTCGGCGTGATTCGGAGGCGTCGGCCGAGCGGCACCTCGGCGCCGTTCCGGTTGGACGAAACGCCAACGCCCGGAAACCACGGGCGGGACGCTGCGGTCCGTCAGAAAATCCATTACACTCAGAGCGGAGATCTGTCGCCCTCGGAATCGATCAGGAGTGCTGTTCAATGCGGGTCCTTTTGCTTCTTCTCGTCGGCTTCATCGTGGCCTGTCTTGGGGGTTCTGTCCGCGGGGCGGATTGGCCTCAGTGGCGATACGATGCCGGGCATACCGCGAGTGCACCCAGCGCGTTGCCCGACCGGTTGGCGTTGCAATGGACTCATCAGTTCTCCGCCCGGCAGCAGGTTTGGGATGACCCGCTCAACAACGACTTGATGCAGTATGACCGGATTTTCGAGCCGGTCGTCAAGGATGGCCGCCTGTTTGTGAATTTTAACGACGCCGACAAGGTCGTGGCGATTGACGTCGCCACAGGAGATGTCGCCTGGACTTTCTACACCGATGGGCCGGTACGCTTTCCGGCGGTGGCGTGGAGGGATGTGGTTTTCTTCAGCAGCGACGACGGCCATCTCTATTGCGTCAATGCGGCCGATGGCACGTTGAAGTGGAAGTTTCAGGGGGCCCCGGGCGCTCGGAAGGTGATCGGAAACCAGCGCCTGATTTCCGCGTGGCCGGCGCGCGGCGGACCCGTGCTCGACGAAAACGACGAGAAGCTCTATTTCGCGGCCAGCATCTGGCCTTTCATGGGAACGTTTATCTATTGCCTGGACGCGGCGAGCGGACAAGTTGTTTGGGTCAATGACGGAACGGCGTCGCAGTACATTAAACAGCCTCACAGTGCCCCGTCGTTCGCGGGCGTTGCCCCTCAAGGTTGTTTCACCCTGAGTGGTGACACGCTATTGGTCCCCGGCGGACGGAGCGTGCCAGCGGCGCTTGATCGACACACGGGTCAGCTGAAGCACTTTTTGTTTAACGAAGGAGGCAAGGGGAACGGCGGCTCGCTGGTGCTGGCCAAGGGAAGCGAGTTCTATGTTCATACTCGACTCCGAGGCGTGCGGGCGTTCGATCTCGAGTCGGGCAATAAGACAGCGTTCATGACCAACGAGCCCGTCCTGTACGACTCCTTGGTGTTCGCGGCGGAGTCGTTGCCCGCAGACCAGGCGACCGAGATTCCCGTGATTCGAGCCTACGGCGCGGACAAGCAATTGGTGTGGGAGGTTCAGGGTGTCGACGGCAGCGGCGATATGATTCAGGCCGGATCTCGATTGTATGCGGCCGGCGGTGGCCAGCTCACGGCGCTCGAATTCACCGACCCGGCTGCGCAGCCGAGCGTTGCGTGGCAGACGCCGGCACCGGCCGACATTCAGCGATTGATTGCAGCGGCCGACCGGTTGTTCGCGGTGACTTTGGATGGCCAGATCCTTTGCTATGCACAGGGGAGCTCTGAACCGATTGTGATTCGGCACGAGCCCGTTCGGCCCACGGGCGGGGTCGATTCCGCAGCCGCGGAAGAGCTCGTCCGGTTGGCCGGCACGCGCGATGGCCTCGTGCTCGCGTTCGGCGATTTCCCCAGTGAGCTTGTCGACTCCGCGTTGGAGCACACCGGGTTCGAATTGGTTATGGTGGTCGAGGACCCGGCGCGGGCCGCACAACTTCGCCGACACTACGATGCCGCGGGCAAGTATGGCCGGCGGATCAGCGTGCAGGTCGGCAACAGCAAGACGTTCCAAGCGCCGCCCTACGTGGCGAATCTGGTCGTCCTTGATTCGGTCGTGACCGGCGCCGCGGTGGCAGATCGGGAACTGCTTCGTCGAGCCTACGAATCGGTCCGGCCGTATGGTGGATGCCTCGTCGCATTCGCTCAGCCGTTCGATCGCAACCCGTCGGCAGCGTCGGGTTCAGGATTGGAGCCCGTCAAGTTGGCCGAGTTGCTGCAGGCCGAGGGACTCGAGCAGGCCGAGGTCCAGGTGGAAAGTGACTTCGTGGTCGCCCGGCGCGTCGGGGCCCTGCCCGGCGCCGCGGACTGGACGCATCAATATGGCGATATCGCGAATACGCTTAAATCCAACGACGCGCGCGTGCGTCTCCCGCTGGGGCTGCTCTGGTTCGGCGGCAGTTCGAATCTGGACGTCTTGCCACGCCATGGACACGGTCCGCCCGAACAGGTCGTCGAGGGACGGTTATTCATCGAAGGCATGAACTCGCTCAGCTGCCGTGACGTCTATACCGGCCGAGTCCTCTGGAAGCGAACGTTCGACGATCTCGGCACGTTCGAGATTTATTTCGACGACACGTATAAGGATACACCGCTCGATCCGGCCTATAACCAGGTTCACATCCCCGGCGCAAATGGTCGGGGAACGAACTACGTCGCCACCAAAGACGCCGTCTATCTGGTCGAGAAAGACATCTGCCACGTGATTGACCCCGAGACGGGCGAAACGCGACAGCAGTTTCGCTTGCCCGAGCAAGCCCGTGCGGAGGGCCGGCAGTGGGCCTTTGTGGGCGTCTACGAGAACGTGCTACTGGGCGGAGCCGGTTTCGCAAATTACAGGCAGAACCACAAGCTGGCGAGCGATGCCACCCAAGAGGAACTCTCGGGAAACGAAAAGGGGTATGGCTTACAGAGCCTGGATTCGTCGGCCAGTCTTTCGCTGGTCGCGTACGATCGACACCATGGTGACGTCCTCTGGCAAGTCGATGCCCGACACAGCTTTCTCCATAACGGAATCGTGGCTGGAAACGGGAAGGTTTTTTGCCTGGACAAACTCCCACAACCCATCGAGGACCGCCTGCGGCGACGCGGACGAAGCGCACCCGACACTTACCGCATCATCAGCCTCGATGCGCAGACCGGTGACTTGTTGTGGGAACAGACCGGCAACATCTTTGGGACTTGGCTCGGCTACTCGGACTCCCGTGACCTGTTGCTGCACGCCGGGGCCGCCGCGTCCGACCGGCTCAAATCCGAAGTCGGACAAGGAATGGCCGTCTACCGAGGTGGCGATGGCCAACTCGCATGGCGAGTCGATGACCGCCAGTACTCGGGCCCCTGCATCCTGCATCACGACACCATTTTGACCAACGCCAACGCGTACCAGATATCTTCGGGTGCCTTCAATCTGCTGGATGGCTCGCCCAGTCTGATTCGCAACCCGGTGACGAACGAAGAGCAGACCTGGCAATTGTGCCGAGCTTACGGCTGCAATAACATTATCGCCAGCGAAAATCTGCTCACGTTTCGCTCCGGCGCCGCGGGCTTCTACGACATGGAAACCCTCGGCGGAACGGGAAACCTCGGCGGCTTCAAGTCCGGTTGCACGTCCAATCTGGTCGTCGCCAATGGAGTGCTGAATGCACCGGACTACACGCGTACATGTAGTTGCGGTTACCAAAACCAAACCTCGCTGGCACTCGTCCATATGCCGGAAATGGAGATGTGGACGATCAACCATACGGCCCAGTTCAGTAAGCCCGGTGATCGTATCCAACGGATCGGCATCAATTTCGGCGCGCCCGGCGACCGGATGCATCCCGACGGGACGTTGTGGATCGATTACCCACCGGTCGGAGGCGAGTCGCTGGAAATCGACGTCAAGGTGGAGGGTGACCCGGTGTTTTCGCAACGGAATTCACTCGGATTCACGGGTCCCGCGATTCCATGGATTGGAGCGTCCGCGATGGAGCGAGCTCGCAAGATCGCGATCCCGCTCTCCGTCAAAGGTGCGGCCAATGAACTGCGGTTCCGCGTCCAACGCTCCGAAGATGACGCCGAAGAACAGATCAACGGCCAGGTCTCACTGACCAGCACCGACCTGGAACTGGTCACCGACCAAGGCGAACAAACGGTCGGCGTGCGTTTCGACGGCGTTTCGTTACTGCGGGGACAGAAGATCGAGAGCGCCTATCTGCAGTTCACGTGCGACGAAGCCACCGCGATCACCACCGGATTGGAACTGGCCATCGAAGACAGCGCCCACGCCTTGCCGTTCCGAGCGGCCGCTCATAATATTTCCGCCCGATCCCTGCTGCCCAACAGGATCCGCTGGAACGTTCCGGTCTGGGAAAAAGTCGGCAGGGCCGAGCAACCCGAACGCTCGCCCGAGGTCACCGCTCTGGTCGAACAGATCATTCAGCGCGCGGACTGGAACGAAGGGAATGCCGTGGCCTTCATCGTCAGCGGCGTGGGAAGTCGCGTCGCCAAGTCGTTCGACGGAGGTGCGTCGCTGGCGCCTGAACTGGTCGTCCGAGTCCCCGCCGAACGAGATGCGACCGAACGTCCGTCGCCGCACACGGTCAAGTTGTATTTCGCGGAGGGCGAGGAGATGGCGCCGGGCGAACGCGTGTTTGACATCTTGATCCAAGACCAGCCTGTCGAGACCGACTTTGATGTCGCCAAGCTCGCCGGCGGCTCACGAAACACGATCGTGAGGGAGTACGCAAACGTGATGCTCGTCGACGAGCTTTCAATTACGCTCAAGCCGAAACAAGGCGAGCCGGTGATCAGCGGAGTTGAAATCATTCGACAACCGTGAATGATTCAGGGCGGACGCGCGGTTTGCGTGGACGACGTGGCCGGCTGAAACGCACCGGGCCTGCCGCTTATCTGCGGCCCCCTCATCCGGCCTTCGGCCACCTTCTCCCGCGTTGGGGAGAAGGGACATGCAAATGGCGTCATGCAAATGGCGTCATGCAGATGGCGTCATGCAGATGGCGTCATGCAGATGTCACGCGGATGGCACGCGGATGGCACGCGGATGTCATGCGGATGTCATGCGGATGTCACGCGGATGGCACGCGGATGTCATGCGGATGTCATGCGGATGTCATGCGGGTGTCACGCGGATGTCATGCGGATGTCATGCGGATGTCACCTCTCCCGAGGCCGGGAGAGGTCGTCCGGGCCCCGCCGGCGGGGCCCGGACGGGTGAGGGCCCTACTCCGGGCGACCGAGAACAAGCCCATCCACCCGGCTTGGAAAGCGCTCGCCTACGTGCCAGGGTGGTCGACCGGCTTGGAACGGATCGTCCTGGAATCGAGGCCGGCTTCGCCGTCGATGCACGGCGAAGGGTTGATCGCGCCGCGTCCAATCACCTGATTGACCAGATGCGTGAATTCCGGAGACTCGAAAAGGGGACTGGCTAATTCCACGGAGGAATGCGTTGGGACCGGAGGATCTGGGGCTTGCGCGGTAGCGGCCTGAGCCGCGTGCGGCATCTTTCGCGGGCGATCCGGGTCGGTCTTGGAAACGTGGCTCGCCTTCGGCTTCGATGGCTGACGCATTTTCTCGATCGACCGACGCAATTGCTCAAGGCGTTCCGCATCCGACTCCAGCGACTGCTGCAATTGGTCCAGCGCCGTTTCCCGCGCCTGGAGTTCATGTTCTCGACGGCGAAGGAATCGCTGAACACGAATGCGGCCGACGACCAATAATTCCTGGTCACGCCGCAGCGATTCGCGATCAGCCTCGATTGATTCTCCCTGACCCCGAAGTTGTTCGGCCGTTACTTTCAGCTCGGCGTCTCGTCGATCGAGCGCTTCGTTCACGTGGGCGTAATGCTGCGCAAGATCCTGCCGCTGCATCTCCAGGTCTTGCTGTTCCCGCTCGCGCTGCTCCGTCCATTCGTTTTGGGCCGCCTGCAATTCACGCTTCCAGGCAGCCCGCTCGTCGTCCAGCTTGGTTGCCTCCGACTCGAGCTGTGCCTGACGTTCCGACAGCATTCGTTCGCACCGGGTGACTTGATCCAGCCATTCACCCTGCGACTCGACGCCGGCAATCATCTCTTGATGAAGCGTGTCCTGCTGTCGCCCGAGGGCGAGTTGCTGAGCACCGAAGTCCCGCAGCTGGCTTTCGAACGTGTGGATGTGATCGGTCAGCTGCTGCCGATCCTGTTGGGCGGACGCAAGTTGTTGTCCGAGTTGCTCCGCCTGCTGTTCGGCGAGCGTGCAACGTTCGATCCAGCGCTCAAGTTCCGGGTTCGGCAGTGCCTCCGCTGGTGGAACGACGATTGAACGCGGTCGACGCGCAGGATCGCATCGAAATTCGATTTGCTTGGTTCCGACCTGAAAGCAGCCGCCCGCCGGAATCCTTCCGCAGCGCACCGGTTTCCCGTCGACGCGGGTGCCATTGGTACTTGACAAGTCGATCACCCACAATGATTCCTGATCGGGATACAGGAACCCGTGCACGGTCGAAACCGACCGGTCATCGATCGTGATCACGCTCGGACTGCGGCGTCCGAAGAGAATCGCCCTGCCCGCTCGCAGCTTGGCAGACGACGACCCGTCCTGGCCATCCCAAGCGATCCTCAACGAACGACCGGGTCCAGCCGCTGCTCCGGACTCGTCCTCGGCAATCGGATCGGGAAAGGTAATCCGGTGCGATCCCAGGCGAATCCCGCGTCGACGGTCCAAGCGACGAAAACGCTGCGGTGAACTGCACTCAGCAACCGCCGCACCCACCAGGCCAACGGCCGTCAGGCAGATCGCGAAACACCGCCGAGGGAGCGCCGGGTCGGGGACCACCACATCGCAGTCCGCGTGCGAGCCAATCAGTGCGAAGGGTTGGGGCAGCGCGAGCGACTGCCGCGCCGTGGGACCCGTCACCACGATTTCCAGCGGTCGATCAACCCAAAACCGCTGCTGCACGGCGATCAGCCTTCCAAGTCTCGCGTGGCGAATGGTTGGCAAAAGGGGTCAGGTCCCAAAAGCCGGAACGGCCCTTCGGGTGCTTCGCACTTTTGGGACCTGACCCCTTTTTCCAACCCTGACCCCTTTTCCCAACCCAAAATCTTAGCTGTGACACAGCACTAGTTTAGTTGGCGCCGCGGTCCCGATCAATCGATTCCCGTGACGAGACATCGGTCGAATGTTCAAGAAAAACGACGCCCAACGGTCGGGACCCAGGCCCCACGTGTCTCCCGGGTGGATGGTTCGGGACAATTTGAAATTCAGCAGTCAATGAAACTCGACGGCGACCGAAAGGGTATAAGGGTATAATCGTTCGTTTCGACTGCAACACGTCGCCCCCAACGCTTCGACAGACGAAGGTAAGGCTAAACATGAAGTCGCTCGAAATTCGATTGAACGTCGTTCTTGGATGTTTGCTGACGGTCCTGACGGCACGGGCGTGGGCCGATGAATCGAGCTCGGCGGCTCAGTTTTTACCGAAGACAACCGTCATCTATGCCGAACTGCGAGATCCGATCGGTTTCGTGATGAACGTGCAGGATGAGCGATTCGCGCCACGGATACTGCGCCTGCGCGGCATCAAGCAGGCGATGGAGTCCAAGCAGTTCCTGGAGTTCCGCGCCGCCGTTGCGATTGTGGAAGCGCGTCTGGGACGGACTTGGCCCAAAATCGTGCAGACAGCGGCGACGCGCGGAGTGACGCTGGCCATCGATGGCAAGACGGAAGGGATTGCGCTGCTGGTCCATGCCGGCGATGCGGAAACCTTACCGAATCTGGTGAACGCGCTCGTCGCGCTGGTTCGGGCCGACGCGACCAGCAAGGGAAACGCCGATCCAGTGCGGGAAGACACGTATCGAGGCTGCCGTGTGTATCAGGTCGGGGACGCGCGACTCGGGACGTTCTCCGATTGGTTGGTGATGACGAACAAACCCGAGCTTGGCAAAGCGATTCTCGACCAGCACCTGGATCAAGACGGAGAATCACTCGCCGCACGCACCGATTTTCAAGCGCAATTGGCAGCGTCCGCGGGAACGAAAACGGGCTGGGCCTATGTTGACCTGGCGACGCTGCGAGCGGCAGGCGTTGCCCCAGGGCTGTACACCGGTCGAGCTGAAAATATCGTGGGCGAGGTGCTTCTGGGTGGCATTTTGGGAACGCTGAAGGAGACGTCTCAGTTGACGGCGGCGCTGGATTGGACCGCGGACTCCATCACGCTCGAATTGGCGACGCCTTACGACCCGGCGTGGATGGGTGAGGAGCGTCAGCATTTCTTCGGTCCCGACAGTGAAGGGATCGCGCCGAAGCCGATCCACCTGGACAACGAGATCCTCTCGTTAAGCGCCTACCGCAACCTGACGCAGATGTGGCTCCATTCCGGCGATCTGTTTGACGAGAAGCACGTCGACGAACTTGCCAAGGCCGACAGCACGCTGACAACACTCTTCGGAGGCCGGAATTTCGGCGAAGATATTCTCGGGGCGCTTCATCCGGAGATTCAGTTCGTGGTGGCGCGACAGATGTTTGCCCCGAACGATCCGCAGCCTAAGTTGAAACTACCGAGTTTCGCCCTGATTGGCAGATTACGTGACACGGAGACGATGCGACCGAACTTGCGGCGCACGTTTCAGAGCCTCGTCGGGTTCCTGAATGTCATCGGCGCGAACGAGGGTCAGCCGCAGCTGGATCTGGACATCCAGCGGCCGTCCGGTGTGGAAATCGTGTCGGCTTCGTATCTGGTCGATTCGAATCAGTCCGAAACAGAGCAATTACCGATCAACTTCAACTTTTCGCCCACGATACTGTTCATGAACGACTATTTCGCCCTGTCCAGCACTCGCAACCTTGCCCGTGACCTGATCCAATCGATTCGGGATCAGTCAGAACCTGAAGCTGACAACCCGCAGCCCCGCTTGAATACAGCCGTGACCGCCACGACCTCGTCCGTCCTGAAATCGCTCGAGGACAATCGCGAGCAGTTGATCGCGCAGAACATGGTCAGCGAAGGACATTCACGTGACGAGGCGGAGAGGGACATTGCGGACTTGTTCGACTTGCTGCCGTTACTGAGCGGAGCGGAGTTGGTTTTGAATCAGCCGGTTGACAGGCTAACGCTTCGTCTTACGCTCCGGTTGGCGACCGCCGGGGAATCGGCTGAGTCGGCGAAATAACGCTACGGGAGGGAGACGGAACATGTCCCGGGATGTCTTGATCGACCCGGACTGGGCCTGGCGCCCGTATCGACCCACGGACGAGTGTCCTTGGGATCGACGCCGGATCACGCATTTGTATCGACGCGCCGGTTTCGCGATTCACTCAGACGCCGTCAATCAGAACTTGCAGCGCGACCCCGACGAGGTCGTCGAGCGCCTCGTGGCCGACTCGCTTGACCCGAGTGCCGAGCGATTCGATCAGCTGGCCGACACGCTGCTCGCGTCCGGGGATCCCCGACAATTGGCGGCGTGGTGGGTGTACACGATGTTGTATGGATCGCAGCCGCTGCTGCAAAAGATGACCCTATTCTGGCACGGGCATTTTGCGACCAGTGCCGAAAAGGTAAAGGATGCCGCGGCGATGTTGCGGCAACATCGGCTGTTCCGCAAGCATGCTCTCGGCAGCTTCCGGGAACTTACGCAACAGGTATCCCGCGATCCGGCGATGTTGATTTACCTTGATTCCGCCGTGAATCGCAAGTCCCATCCCAACGAGAATTTTGCCCGTGAGCTGATGGAGCTTTTCTGTTTGGGGGAAGGCAACTACACCGAACGAGACATTCAAGAATTGGCCCGCTGCTTCACGGGTTGGGAGATCCGCCAGGGTCGATTTCACTTCAATCGCTATCAACACGACTCGGGTGAAAAAACGTTTCTCGGTCAATCGGCTCGGTTTCCCAACGGCGAGGCGATTGACGTGGTTGTCGATCATCCGGCGACGGCCGGTTTTGTCGTGGGAAAACTGATCCGCTTCTTCGTCTCGGACGAGGGGCTGGAAAGACCCGAGTTAGCCGCACCCCTGGCGGAGGAATTGAGATCGAAGGATTGGGACATCAGCCACGTGCTGCGTCGCATTTTCAAGAGCGAATTGTTCTTCTCGGAGTTCGCGATCGGAAGAAAAATCCGCTCGCCCGTCGATCTCTTACTCGGGCTGCTCGTCGCGCTGGAGGGCACGACGAACACTCGAAAGTTGGCTGACGATCTCGAACAGCTGGGACAAGGACTTTTCTATCCACCCAACGTCAAGGGCTGGGACGGCGGTCGAGCCTGGATCAATGCCTCGCGACTCTTGGACCGTGCCAACGCCATCGGCCGGGTCTTGCGCGACGAGTCGACTCGCTTCGGTCAGACGTCGCTCTCGGACTACTGCCTGGCGCAAGGCTGGCAGAGTCCCGCGGAACTCGTGGATCAAATGGCGGAGTTATGGTTGGCCGTGCCGTTGCGCTCCGCGACTCGTGAGAAGTTGATCCAGCTAGGTTCGCAATCAACGCAGTCGCCGAACCAACGCGCGATCAGCCTGGCACATGCACTCTGTTCCACACCGGAGTTTCACTTATGTTGACCACCCGTCCCACGAGTCGACGTCAGTTCTTGCTGCAATCGTTGCGTGCGACTTCCGCGATCTCCCTTGGAGCCGCGATGCCCCCTTTGCTGGCACGTGCGGCTCGGGCTGCCGAGTCGGAACATGGTGACCGGATTCTCGTCGTCGTGCAGTTGTCCGGCGGCAACGACGGCTTGAATACGGTGGTCCCCTTCAGCGACGACGACTACCGACGCGATCGACCGACGCTGCGGATCGCCCCGCACGATGTTTTGTCGATCGACGATCGAGTCGGACTGCATCCTTCGTTGCGCGGGATCGCGGAATTGCTGCAGAGCGGGCAGTGTGGGATTGTGCAGGGAGTTGGCTATCCGAACCCGAATCGTTCGCATTTCGAGTCGATGGATATTTGGCACACCTGCCGCCGCGACCCGCAACGTCGTCAAGAAGGCTGGCTGGGACGCTACTTGGACCTTCACGAAGAAGATCGGTCGTCATGGGACGCTCCGAGCGTGCATCTGGGAGCCGAACAATTGCCGCTGGCGCTGGTCGCGAAGCAGGCCCGCGTGCCCTCGATCGCCTCCCTGGATCGATTTCGTCTGAACGATCGGGACGGTGACGACCTGCGCAAGCTGCTGAGTGAATTGCCGAATTCAACCGCGGAGACTGAGCCCTCCGACGACGAAGGCGGATTGCTAGAGTTTCTGGACGGAAGTACGACGGCTGCGCTGGCTGCGAGCGAGCGGGTGGAACTGGCGCGGCGTGACTATCGCCCGGCCAAGCCGTATCCGGAGACATCGCTCGGACAAAAACTCCAGACCGTGGCTCAGCTGATTGACGCCGGCCTGAAGACGCCGGTCTATTACGTCACCTTGGATGGATTCGACACCCATGCGAAGCAGGCCGACGCGCATGCGGCTCTGTTGCGTGAGTTCGGCGATGCGGTGGGGGCCTTGCTGGGAGACCTGACCGATCATGGCCACGCGGAACGGGTGTTGCTGATGAGTTTCAGCGAGTTCGGCCGGCGCGTTGCCGAAAACGCCAGCGGTGGCACGGACCACGGGACGGCAGGCCCGGTCTTTCTGGCCGGTGGACGCGTCAAGGCGGGCTTGCTGAGCGCGCACCCCGACGTGGGCGACTTGCAGGACGGCGACCTGAAGCATTCGGTCGACTTCCGTCAGGTCTACGCGACGATCCTGCAACAGTGGCTGGGTTGCCCGAGCGAATCGATTCTCGGTGGCGAATTTCAGCCGATCGAAGCGCTCCGCACTTGAGGACGTGCGATTGGTTGCCACGGCTGATCGACGATCGACGCCAGTGATTGCCTCGTTCGTAACGCGTCGCCTCGATCGTAACGCCGCGCCTCGTTCGTAACGCGTCGCCTCGATCGCTGCGGCCGGCGCGGGTCGGGTTGACGACCGAGGGGCTCAAGCAGTACCGTGCGGGGATGTCGAACGCAAGGCTTCCCTTCTTCTGCCGCGGTGATCTGGATGGTTTCTTCGGCCTGTTTGTCGACAACCTGGTACAGCTCTTGCTGATTGTGCAGTTGACGGCCATGTGCGGGATCGCCGCGAACGATCCGCTGCTGCTTGACTACATTTTGCCAGGGGCGGCGATCAGTATCTTGCTGGGGAACATCTTCTATGCTTGGCAAGCCCGGCAACTCGGGCGACGTGAAGGGCGCGGTGATGTCACGGCGTTACCCTATGGGATCAACACGCCGTCATTGCTGGTGTACATCTTCTTCGTCATGTTGCCCACCTACGCGAGGACGGGTGACCCGAGGGCAGCCTGGCAGATGGGTTTAGTCGCCTGCCTGGGCAGTGGGCTCATCGAGCTGGCGGGTTCGCTCGTCGCGGAAAGAATTCGGCGGCACACACCGCGCGCGCGCATGCTGTCGACGTTGGCCGGGATCGCCATCGGCTTCATTTCGATGACCTTTGCGCTGCAGATCTTTCAGCGCCCGCTGGTGGCGATGTTACCGCTGGCCGTCGTCTTGGTGACCTACTTCGCCCGTTTTTCGTTTCCCTGGGGATTGCCGGGTGGATTCGTCGCGGTCGTGCTGGGCACGGCCTGTGCCTGGCTCTTGCCGACGTTTCTTCCGCTAACGATCGCGGGCCCGGCCATGAGCGTCCCGGCTGCCGCACAGGCCTGGGCGGTTCGCGGCTGGTACCTGCCCACGTTCGCCGGGGGAGCGATCTGGGAGGCACTCGGTCATCCCGCCGAGTGGCTCGGGCATCTCTCGGT
This sequence comes from uncultured Planctomycetales bacterium, assembly GCA_963826795.1. GTDB lineage: Bacteria > Planctomycetota > Planctomycetia > Pirellulales > Pirellulaceae > CAWGYT01. The sequence goes on from CAWGYT010000009.1 coordinate 436,773, forward strand.
CATCGTGCCGATGGGGCTGTTCAACGTCATCGGCAGTCTGCAAAACGTCGAATCGGCGGAGGCCGCCGGAGACCGCTACGCGACCGGACCCTCGTTGGCCGTCAATGGCATCGGAACGATCGTCGCCGCGATGTTGGGGAGTTGCTTTCCCACCACGATCTATATTGGGCATCCAGGCTGGAAGGAACTGGGTGCCCGCGCCGCCTATTCGACCCTGAACGGCATCGCGATCGCCGTGATTTGCTTGTCCGGTACGGTCACGTTCGTCAGCCAGATCGTTCCGCTTGAGGCGGGAATTGCGATTGTCCTTTGGATCGGCATTATGATCACGGCGCAGGCCTTCCAGACGACTCCTCCGGCCCACGCCCCGGCGGTGGCCATTGGTTTGTTCCCGGCGATTGCCGCCTGGGGTGCAACGGTGACTCAAGGGGCGTTCATCCTGGCCGGACTGGGCCAAGTGGGAGCGGCCACCATGCAGTCGCTGCTCGTCCAGAATCCCACCGCGGAGGTGAATGGCTTCATGCTCCATGGATTGGTCACGATGGAGCGAGGCTACATCTTTACGTGTATGTTGCTGTCGGCGATTGCCACCTGGCTGATCGAGCAAGAGTTTTTCAAGGCAACGCTCTGGGCACTGGCCGCGGCCGCGCTCGCCGCGATCGGAATGACACACGCCTATCAACTGGCCGGCAACAACGTGGATTTCTTGTTCGTGTTCAGTTCACCCGCCCGCGATGCGCTCGCGTACCGGCCCTGGGGAATCGTCGCCGGATATGGCTTATTCGCCGGACTTTGTTTCGCCTGCGGCTATGTCCACCGCCAGCGGTCCAAAGCCTCGCCCGAAGCGTCTGAATTTGCTAGGGTGAAAGAGCGAAGTTGAAAGAGCGAGGTTGAAAGAGCGAGATTGAAGGAGCGAGGTTGAAGGAGCGAACTCATGGTACATCGGAATTGTCGCGCTGCGTTGTTGGCGATCCTGGTGGCATGCGGCGCAACTCCGTTCGTTCGGACGACGCCCGCCGCCGCCCAGGGGATGGTCGGCGTCACGCTGCCGGGACAACGATTCGGCGGCGGCTATGATGAGCAAATTGGCATCGGCTGGGGCATTCGACAAGTCGGCCCGCAGGGAGGCTTCTTTTTTCGCAACGGAGCTCCGGCTCCGCCACCCTTCGGCTTGGCGCCGGGGAATCCTGCAAGCCTGAACTTAGGCGGCCGCGGCGGCGGCTTTGAATGGAATCTTGGCATCACCGCAAGTCAAGGAAGCAGTCGTTCGCTCTCGGTGCAGGCGCCGTCGATCATGTTGCCCAACGGCGGAATGGGATACTTTGCGAACACCGTCCAAACGCCTTTTGTGACGGGCCTGGTTCCCGTCGTCGGCGACTACTGGATAAGTCCCGTCCAAGTCCGCTGGCAACAGTTGCAGTACGAGCGGGCGAGGGCGCGAATTCAAAGCGAGTCCGTCGACTCGGAAGCAGGCGCCCCGCTTCCTCCGCCCCCGGCGGCCCCTCGGCACGCGGCGGAGAAGCCCGTCGAACTCCGGCGCCACGACGATCCGCCGCTGATCATGCGCGGGCCCTAATGCTTTGTCACAGCTTGATTTTGGGGTGCCTGGGGTCGAACGAAGTGAGCCCCCAGACCGCAATTTTCCGGGGGCTCACTTCGTTCGACCCCGGCCACCCAACCCTCAATTTCAGCTGTGACAAAGCACTAGTGCCTGGTTCAAGGACGGCATCAAGATCGGCTCGGAGGGCGGCTCGCCCTCGCGGTGCAACTCCCCCAAGGCCAAGCCCTGACAAAACGGCTCACTGCGGGCCATCGTCGAACGGGAACAGTTGTTTGATTTCCTGCGGGGAAGGTTGGCGTCCATACTCGCAGATTTCAAACGCCTCGGCGAACTTCACGCGCTGACCACGTTCGTCGCCGTACCACTGCACCAGCGCGGCACGAAAACGATCGGCCTCGTCGGCCTGCCGGCCGGCCCAGCGGTCGCGCAACCAAGCCAATCGCAATTCGGGCTGCGACGCGGGCGGCACGTCCGACTCAAAAGCGGGACTGCCCGAGGCACCTCCTTCGAAGACCTGCGATTCCAGCATCGAGACGGCCTTCAATTTCTGCTCAAACACATCGTCCAGCGAGACGGCCACATCCGCTCGAAACGGGTACGGCTTCTGAAACCGATCGCTCGAATAAAGGAAGACGGGATTCTTCTCCAGGTGCGGCGTATCGGGGCAGAAGAACGGAACGGTCACCATGAAGGCCGCGTCTTGGACCAGCACGCCGACATAACGGTGATCCGGATGGTAGTCCCAGGGGCGATGAGCGATCACGACATCGGCCTTCCATTGGCGAATCAGCCGCACGATCGTGCGGCGGTGTTCCAGCGTGGGCAAGAGCTCGCCGTCATGGATGTCCAGTACCTGAGCGGTGGTGCCGAGGATCTTGGCCGCTTCGTGTACTTCCTCCGAGCGGCGCTGCGCCAGCGGCCCTCCGGCCATCCGCCAATGGCCGATATCTCCATTGGTGACCGACACGAGTTTGACGTGGTGTCCGAGTTTCGCCCATTTGGCCGCCGTGCCCCCGTCCTTGAATTCCGCATCATCCGGATGAGCGCCGAAACAAATGATTCGCAGCTTTCCATCGTCCGGAGGAATTACTTCGCTCGCGCGTGTCGAGACGGTTCCGGCGAACCAACCGCCCATCGTCAACAAGCACAACATGGCGGGTCGTGACCACAGCATGAATCGGGCTCCTATTCGGGATCTTCGTGAGCAGGACCCGTCGAGTTTACCAGAGATTGCGAGAGATTGCCGGGCTGGAAAAAAGGGGCCAGGTCCCAAAAGTGCGAAGCACCCGAAGGGCCGTTCCGGCTTTTGGGACCTGCCCCCTTTTCACAACTCCCGCGCATTCGGCTCAACTTGCGTCCGATTGCTGGATCGCCGACAATTCGCGCTGGGCAGGAGGCAGGACGAGGTCGACGATCGCAGAACCACACCATGGCCGAAGCTCTCGACGGATTCATCGAGCGGGTGACGTACCATAACCCTGAAAATGGCTTTGCCGTTCTCCGCGTCAAAGTCAAAGGGCGCGACGATCCCGTGACGGTCGTCGGCAGTACCCCTTCGGCCACCGCTGGCGAGCATGTGCAGGCGACGGGTCGCTGGGTCATCGACCGCCAACACGGGCAACAGTTCAAGGCCGACGAGCTGACAACGACGCATCCAGCCTCGGCCGAGGGCATCGAAAAATACCTCGCTTCCGGGGCCGTCCGCAGTATCGGTCCAAAACTGGCGGAAAGGATTGTCGGTACTTACAAAGAGCGGACGCTCGACATCTTCGAAAACTACGCCGATCTGCTGCTGCACGTCAAGGGAATCGGCGCCGAGCGGCTGAAGCGGATTCGTCAGAGCTGGCGGGAGCAGAAAGAGGTCCGCAAGATCATGCTCTTTCTGACCGAGCATGACATTACCACGGGCCGGGCGGTCCGAATCTATCGCACCTACGGTCACGAGGCGATTGCCAAGATCAAGGAGAACCCGTTTCAGTTGGCCGATGACATTCGAGGCATCGGCTTCAAGAGCGCCGACCAGTTGGCGGCACGGCTGGGGATCGAGCGCAACAGCCCGTATCGAGCGCGGGCAGCGGTCAAACACACGCTGCATGAACTGGCGGGCCAGGGCCATGTTGGCTTTCCGGAGTCCGGCGTGGGGGAACATGCGGTCAAACTCGTCGAGATCGAGCGCACCCTTGTGGAAGATGCGATTCGTGACGTCGTCAACGACGGGAGCGTGATCCGTGAAGTGATCGAAGGTGAGCCGTGGCTCTACCTGGTTAGCTTGCATCGCGCGGAAGTGGGCCTGGCGGAATCGATTCAGCGGCTCGCCTCCTCACGACGCCATCCCTTGCCCGAGATTGACATCGAGAAAGCGATTGTCTGGGTCGAGCAGCAGCTTGGAATCCAATTGGCCGAGGGCCAGCAGGAAGCAATTCGCCAGGCCTGCCGGCACAAGGTACTCGTGATCACAGGTGGTCCGGGAGTTGGGAAAACAACCCTGGTCCGCAGCATCCTCGAAATCTTCTCGGCCAAAAAGAAACTCTGCGTGCTGGCGGCACCGACCGGTCGCGCCGCCAAACGATTGGCCGAAACGACCGGTCGCGCCGCCAAGACAATCCATCGACTGCTTGAATTTGAACCCGCTCACGGCGATTTCAAACGCAATCAACATCATCCCTTGGCGGGCGACCTGTTTGTGCTGGACGAGACGTCAATGGTCGATGTGGTCCTGGGAAATCAAATCTTGCGAGCCATCCCCAACCAGGCCTGCCTGATTCTGGTGGGCGACGTGGACCAACTGCCGTCCGTCGGACCCGGCTCAGTGCTGGCCGATCTGATCGAATCGAAGGTCGTCCCGGTCGTGCGACTGACCGAGATTTTTCGACAAGCCCGTGAGAGTCGAATCATCACGACCGCCTACGCGATCAACCACGCCGAGATGCCGAATCTGTCCGCGTCCGAGGAACTGACCGACTTCTATTTCGTCGAGTGCTCGGAACCGGAGGCGATCCAGGACATGGTGGTCCGTTTGGTGAAGGAACGGATCCCGACTCGCTTTGGCTGCGACCCGAAGTCCGAGATCCAAGTGCTCACGCCCATGAATCGCTCGCTGCTGGGAGCGCGGAACCTGAACCAAGTTCTTCAAACCGCACTGAATCCTGCCAACGGCGGCGCGGAAGTCCAGCGATTCGGTTGGACGTTTCGGGTCGGCGACCGCGTCATCCAAACCCAGAACAACTACGATCGCGACGTCTTTAACGGCGACCTGGGGACCGTCGACAAGATCAACCGCATCGAGCTGACGGTGACGGTCAATTTCGAGGGTCGGCCGGTCGAGTACGATTTCGACGACTTGGACGAATTGGCGCTCGCCTACGTGCTCTCGATCCACAAGAGTCAGGGGTCGGAGTTCCCCTGCGTCGTGATCCCACTCCACTCGCAGCACTATTTGATGTTGCAACGCAACCTGCTCTATACGGCCGTCACGCGAGGCAAGCGGCTTGTGGTCATTGTGGGTACGAAGAAAGCACTCGGCATGGCCGTGCATCGCGCCGACACGGACCATCGATATACTGCGTTGCGAGGTCGGCTGGTAGCGGCCTTTCGCTAAACGCCTTGAGTGCTCCCTTAACGAGTCCGCCGCGGAAGCTCCCATGCGTCGGATTCCCCGCCGGCAGCGTCGTCGAACGTCGCTTGCTCCATCCGACCGAGCGGCGATTCGGCCGGATCCCAGGAATCGAACAGTAAGTCTCGCACAAATCGCCGCTGTCAAACTCGCCGTCGCAATTCCATTCAGCATGCGACCAACCCGAGTTCTGGATCAAGGCTTTAAATTTTTCTTGAGCGTCGCGAATTCTTCACGTTGAGGTTTACAGGAATTGACGTGTTGACCACGGTGGATCAAACTTCCTGGGAACATGGGCAACCCGCATTCGCGAGGTTCGACCAAGTTGTTTTACATTTGTCTCGATTTCGACCGCAACCGAGCCGGGGATCTTCCGAAAATGGGTTCAGGGCGCGGTTCGCGCCGATCGCCAACAGAGTCAAAGGGAGGATTCATCGATGCCAAGCCCTGTCGAATTCATGCGACTGTATCGAAATCTTTCGGTTCCGTACGTCCAGGATACGGGCCGCGTATGCCGCGAGGCGCGGGCCACGATTCAGCTGCGCAAATACTTCATGATGGACTGGGACGCAGGAACCGAGGAGCTGACCGACTACAATCTTGTCACAGGGGGCGGACGCGGAAATACTTGGTTTCGCACCAACCGGGAACAGATCCAGAACGCCGCCATGGGAAAAGGGGCGCCTCGCGATTACGAGTTGGCGCTCGAATGGGCCGTGATTTCTCAAAAAATCCGAAATCCATCCGAGTCGACGATTCAAACGTTTTGCGACGATCGGCTGGGAATCGATTGTTCGGGGTTCGTGACGAACTACCTGATTGCCAACGGGAAAAAGGCAGACACCGCGACGGTCCGCCGCAACACGAGTGCGGCTTCCTATTATTCGGCCAGCAAAGCGGTCAACGATCCGACGGCCGTCCGCCAGGGTGATTTACTGGTCTGGATGACGGGCAATACGGTCAAGCGCGGCCCCGGCCATGTCGCCGTGGTCGAATCGTATCGCGCACAAAGCGTCGAAGGGGGGAATATGCGGGTCGTGGAAGCAACCGGTGCGGCCGGAGCGACTCCCAAGCTGCTCGATTCGATGTACACTGTGGAGCGGATCATCGATCGGGGCGGTGCCGTTCCCGTGATGATTCTGGTCGTCAAGCGACACGGCGTTTCCGGCAGCCGCGTGGCCGTCATTCGGCCGTAGGGCGCCGGCCGCTGTCTCGAACTTCATTGGCTTGACGTACATCCTCCAACTGCTGCACCGTAAGGACCCGTTCCGGCGAGTTAATTCAAGCGCGGGGGCGTCCGATTGAGCGAAGTGAGGAAACAAGGCGTGTCCCACCTTCCATCATCGTCTGCCCGGCCCTCGCACCGCTGGCGGCGGATTGCATTTCGCGTCGCCCTGTTTCTGGTCATTTACCTGGTCGTCGCGTATCTGCTTATACCGTTCGCATGGGAACGTTACGCCCGGCGTCATGCCTCGTTCGACGACAATCCTCGAGTCACGGTCACGGGCGATGGCCATCCCGGCGATCCGTTGAACGTGGGGCTGGCGGGAACGGAGGTGGAAGTCAAACAGGCGATGCGGGCCGCCAAGTGGTACGCCGCAGACCCGCTGGGTTTAAAAAGCGACTTCGAGATCGGCGCCGATACGGTTCTGAATCGGTCGTACGACGAGGCTCCCGTCAGCAGTCTGTTCCTTTTCGGGCGCCGGGAAGACCTCGCGTTCGAGCAGCCCGTGGGAGACAATCCGCGACACCGCCACCACGTTCGTTTCTGGCACAGTGGCCAGGCCGCGGCCGACGGCCGCCCACTTTGGATCGGATCGGCCAGCTATGACAAGCGAGTCGGCCTCAGTCACACGACCGGCCAAATCACGCACCATATCGATGCCAATGTCGACGTCGAAAGGGACCATGTCTTGGCGACGCTGCAGCAGACCGACGCCCTGACGGAAACCTACAAGGTCCGGGGCTTTCATCAGGAACGCTCAGGGCGAAATGGCGGCGGCGACCTCTGGACGACCGACGGAGATCTTTGGGTCGGTGTCCTGGCCGCCCACTAGTGCCGTGGGACCCCTTTTCCCAACGGTTGCCTTACCAGCGCGACTCGACGGCAACGCCCAGCCCGTCGGACTGCGGATAAACGTACCACTCGTGGTTCTCGTGCTGATGATGCGCACGATCGACGGCACTGGACGCCACGTAGGCGAACCACCAGCCCAGGAAGGCCTGCGAAAAATAGTGGCTATCGTCGTTGATTCGCGAAAGCGCCGGCATCGCGGAGGCGACGTACAATCCTCCCTTCCAGGCCAGATTGTCCGTCATCTTCGCCGCGGACATGAACGGGATCGCTCCCATGAAGCTGTGGCCGCTGACCCCGTTGTCATCCTGCAGCGGCTTCCATTTCGAGTGCGCCGTTGTCTCGCCCGGACGAGATCCGCCGGTGAGCAGTTGCGCGGCCAACATCGGTGGTCCGCCGACCAAAATCGTGCGCAACGACCGCTGTCCCCACTCGGCCGTTTCACGACCCAGTGGCAGATCGTCGATCAGCGGTTCGGCCACCGCGGTGACCACAAAGGCCGGAATCGTGTAGATCCCGTCGCCCAGAAACTTGGGTTGATGCAGCTTCTCAAAGAATTCATGGCTCGGCGCCAGCACGACACTGTCCACATACGAGTCGCGAACAAAATGCTCGTCGAACCCCGTGTTTGCCATCAGCGCCCCCGCCGAGATTCCTCCCGCCAGCCAGGTCAACCCCTCGAGGGAATAGAACTCTCGCCAGTCCTCGACAATGCCGGACGCCTGTTCCTTCATCAACGCGGCGTAAGTGATGTCATTTCCCACCGAGTCGGCGCGTGTCAGATCGTTCAACATGTCGATTTGCAGCCGGTCGACCGGTGGTAGCCGCGCAATCGAATTGCCAGCGATGCCAGCTCCAAAAACGATGGGATCCCCCGTGTCGCGAGTGTTCGAGGACAGGCCGCTCGTGTCGGACTGCGCTCGGGCGACGAAGGTGTCGGACGGGAAATGATCGGAAGGCAGGAAATCGGACGGCGACGAAGCTGCTTGCGTATGGTTGACCAGCTTGATTGCATCCGCTTGATTTGGGCTGAGCGGTTCCGTGCCGTCGTCCGCAATGGCCGAAGATTCCTGCCGCGACGGGCGCACCGCACGAGGCAGTCCGGCACAACCGGGTAGCGCCAGCAACGCGAACAGGGCGAAGCAAATCCGCATGGGCTACCCTTGCTGGTGAAATTCCGAGTCCGATGGGAACGTTATCGGTGTCCGGGGTACGTGTCAACGAATGTATTGCGCGAGATCAAGGGTCGGCGCGTGAATGCATTGGGCGGGCCGGCGAGGTTCCGCGAGCGCGAGGCTCCTTCCGAGCCGCGGCATGGATTCGGCTCGGCAGGAGCCTCGCCCGCCCGGTCTATGATTTTTCTACTGGTTGGGCGTTTCTGGCAGTCGATAGGGAGAGACAGGCCCGCAGGCTCGTTGCTTGCGCTGCACACCGGAAACCACTAACCCGATCTGGGTGCCATGGAGCTTCCCTTGTCCAATCGATCCGTGACAACTCCGAATGGTCGCGCCGCGAACGTGGATGCGCACGTCTTGGATTGCCGCGCCGGAGGTGCTTTCAAGGCGGTGGTGCGACGGCTGCCCTGGGTGCTGGTGTTGCTGCTGCTGGCGTGCTCGAGCTGTTCCTGGCATCGGCCACGGTGTCCGAAGCCGCCCGGCACGGTCAGCGACGAACTGGTCGCGCGCCACGTCTTACCATGGGAGTTGTCTACCGCCGGGCCAATTCATCTTGCCTCCGGACGTGAACCTTGACGACGGAGTGACGGACGAGGAGGCCATCGAGACGGCTCTCGCGAACAATTCGGCGTTTCAAGCGACGCTCACGCAATTGGGAATGGCGGCGGGCGACTTGATTCAAGCCGGGCTCTTGACCAATCCCAACTTGCTCAATTTTTTTCCCGTGGGCGTCAAGCAATGGGAATGGGGCTTGTTTGCTCCACTCGAAGCCGTTGTCTTGCGGCCGCGGCGACTGGCACAGGCCGATAGCCAGTACGAAAACATCGCCAGTCAGCTGGTCCAAAACGGACTAACGCTCATCCGCGATGTACGTGTCGCGCATGCGGACCTGGCGTTGGCCATTGCGCAATGGGACTTGGCCCTGGAGGGGGTTGAGCTGCGGCAGAGCATTTCGGACCTGACGGTCAAGCGATTGAATCGTGGCGACATCAGCGAGTTGGAAACGATGACGGCGAAGATCGACGCGCTGAACGCCGTGGCCAACGCGGCGCTGCTTGAGCAGAACGTCGTCGTGGCCCGCAGCAAATTGGAGTGGCTGATGGGGCTTCCTCCGGGAGACATCAAGCTGCATGCCGAGCTGGAGCAGCCCTCTCTGGTGGCCGAACTGGACGTTCCGACGCTGATCGACGCCGCGCTCGCTTCGCGTCCGGACGCCCAGGCAGCGCAATGGGCCGTCACCGCAGCCGCTCATCGCCTCCGCCTGGCTCGCTGGCAATTCCTCAGGTTCGAGGCAGTGGCCGATGCCAACTCAAAAGGCGAAAAGGGATATGAAGCCGGACCTGGCCTTCGTTTTGACGTTCCCATTTTCAATCTCAATCAAGGCGGCGTGGTGCGGGCCGAGGCCGAGTTGGCTCAGGCACAGCACAATCGCGACGCGATCCATGATCTGATCGCGCAAGAGGTTCGCAACGCGGCGGCCCAGTGGACCCAGGCGAAGCTGCAGCTGTCGATTCTGGAACGCCAGGTCGCGCCCTCCCTGCAAGAAGCGACGAAGATCGCCGAACAGGGCTTCGCCGACGGAGGGACGGACTACCTGCTCGTCCTGCTCACGACGTCTCAATACCTGGACGCGCGTGCGCGAATCCTGGACCAATGGGCCGCGCTGCTTCGCGCCCGTGCGGAACTGGAACGCGGCATCGGCGGTCGGCTGGAAACGCTGCCCGAGGAATTGCCGCCGCCGCGGTTGCCGGACGCTGTCGAGCCCAGCGAGGCCCCCCTTCCCAACGAGGGTCCGCTGCGCGACGATTAGGTTGGAAAAAGGGCTTGGAAAAAGGGGTCAGGTCCCAAAAGCCGGAACGGCCCTTCGGGTGCTTCGCACTTTTGGGACCTGACCCCTTTTTCCAAGCCCGGAACGGCCCTTCGGGTGCTTCGCACTTTTGGGACCTGACCCCTTTTTCCAAGCCCGGACCTGATCGGTGACACAGGAGAAGGCGGCGTGGTACGATGCACCAGATGATCGACACCGTGCGCTTCGCCTCGACGCTTCCGACGCCTCTTGGCGGAACCCACGCCCTGACAGGCAGCCCCGTTGTTGCCGCGAGGATTCGCTTCGTGCGTCAGCTGCCCGGATGGATCGCTCTGGCCGTCGCGATCCTTTGCCCCGCGTGCGGGCGAGATGCGAAAACGTCGCAGCCCAAGGCAGGCCCGCCTGCCAAAGTCGAGAAGCTGCCGCTGGAAACGGAGATCTCGCGTCTTACGCTCACACCGCAAGCCGCTGAGCGGCTGGGCATTTCAGTCGCCGCCATCACGCGCGAGAAGATTGATCGGCGACGCACGTTCGGCGGTGAAGTGATGATTCCGGGAGGCAAGTCGATTATCGTCTCGGCGCCCGTGACCGGGACGATCGCGCGCCCGAAAAGAACTCGATTCCCTTGCCGGGACAGTCCGTTCAAGTCGGCGAACCCGTGCTTTCCCTGGTTCCCTTGCTGACGCCAGAGCGATACGTACCGACCCCGGCCGAGCGGATTCAGATGGCCAATGCGCGGGGAACGCTCCTTTCGGCGGTAACCGTCGCTCACGGCGATGTCGAGCGGAGTCAGGCGGAGGTCGACGCGGCCAAGATTGCGTTAACGCGAGCCGAGCAGCTATTGGCCGATAAGGTCGGCAGCGCGAAAGCAGTCGACGACGCTCAAGCTATTTTGAATATTGCCGTCTCTTCGCTCGAGGCTGCCCAAGACCGTCAGCAGCAGTTCGAGGCGTTGTTGGCGGAACTGGATACAGGCGTCTCCCAGGGCAAGGCGTCGCCGCTGGTAATGGGATCGCCCCAATCAGGCGTCATCCGCACTTTGTCCGTGTCGCAGGGACAAACCGTCGCCACCGGTGCGGCCTTGTTCGAAGTCGTCGACACGCGGTCGATGTGGATTCGCACACCCGTCTATGTCGATCTGATTCCCGAGATCGACATTCAATCCGACGCAATCGTCGTCGCACTCGGAGCACGGGCGCCAAACCCGGCGGCCGACCGGCCGGCAGACGACACGCCGTTCGGCGCGCCGAACGATCGCGCACTCCGTCGTCTGCGCCTCCGTCGGCGGATCCGCTGAGCACGACGGCCGACCTGTACTATGAAGTGGACAATTCCCAGAACCGGTATCGGCCCGGCGAACGTGTCGGTGTGAGCCTCAAACTCCGCGGCGCCGAGGAGAGTCTGCTCGTTTCGGCCCAAGCCATCCTGTACGACATCCATGGCGGTACGTGGGTCTACATCCAGACGGGCGAGCATGCCTTTCAACGGCAACGCGTGCTTGTTCGCTATACCGAGGGTGGTCGGGCCGTGCTGGACCAAGGTCCACCCGTCGGAACTCCGGTTGTCGTTGAGGGTGCCGCGGAGCTGTACGGCACGGAATTCGGAACCGGGAAATGAGTTGGCTGATTGAATCGTCGTTGCGATTGCGTGTGATCGTGGTGGCCTTGGCGCTCGCCTTGATCTTCGTCGGCCTTCGAACGGCGGATCGGGTGCCGCTGGATGTTTTTCCCGAATTCGCTCCGCCGGTCGTCGAAATCCAAACGGAAGTGCCGGGGATCTCGACTGAAGAAGTCGAAAGCCTGGTGACGGTTCCGATTGAAAGTTCGCTGAATGGAATCCCCTATCTCAAGACCGTCCGGTCCAAGTCGGTTTTAGGCTTGTCGTCGGTGCGGCTGATCTTCGCCGAGGGAACCGATCTGTTGACGGCGCGGCAGCTGGTCCAAGAGCGGCTCGCGACCGTCGCAGCGACGTTGCCTGCCAGTTCGCTGCCGCCCCGGATTCTACCGCCGCTTTCGTCGCTCAGCCGCTGCCTCAAAATCGGACTGTGGAAAGAGGAAGCCGCCGCCGACAACGGCGTGCAAGCTCAGATGGACATGACCGTCATCGCGCGATGGACTCTGCGACCTCGGTTGATGGCCGTGCCGGGCGTGGCCAACGTGGCGATCTGGGGCGAGAAAGATCCGCAACTGCAGGTCGTCGTTGATCCTGATCGGCTGCGTGCCAACCAAGTGACATTGGATTTGGTACTGCAAACCGTGCGCGACGCAACCGCCGTCGGCGCGGGCGGCTTCGTGGATACCGCGAATCAACGTTTGGCGATTCGCCATATTCCGCCGGTTTACTCTCCCGAAGGCCTGGGCGAAGTCGTGATCACGTTTCGTGGCGGAGCGCCGCTGCGAATTCGCGACGTGGCCGATGTGGTGATCGACCACCCGCCGCCGATTGGCAACGCCATTATCAATAGTCGTCCGGGACTGCTGCTGATTGTCGAAAAACAGCCCTGGGCCAACACCTTGGCCGTGACACGAGGTGTCGAGGCGGCGATTCGGGAAATGGAACCCGCGCTGGGTGACATCCAGTATGACACGACGATCTTTCGCCCCGCCACGTTTATCGAGCGGGCGATCGCCAATCTCGGCCACTCGATGCTGGTCGGCTGCGTCCTTGTGATCCTGGTCCTCGTGCTGTTCCTCTTCGATTGGCGATCCGCGCTGATCAGCGCGACCGCCATTCCGCTGTCGCTGATCGCGGCCGTCATGGTGCTTTATTGGCGTGGCGGAACCATTAACACGATGGTGCTCGCCGGCCTTGTGATCGCGCTGGGTGAGGTCGTGGACGACGCCATCATTGATGTCGAGAATATCGTCCGGCGGCTCAGACTCAATCGTCAGGCGGCTCAACCACGCGACGCGTTTTCGGTGGTCCTGGCTGCATCGCTTGAGGTCCGAAGCGCGGTGGTCTACGCCACCATGATCGTGATCTTCGCCTTTCTACCCGTCTTCTTCCTGAAGGGGCTGGCGGGCTCGTTTTTTCGCCCGCTGGCAACGTCCTATATCCTGGCCATTCTCGCGTCGCTGGTCGTCGCCCTGACGGTGACGCCCGCGCTGTGCTTGCTGCTGCTGCCAAGTGTCGCCGAGCGACGACACCAAGATGGCCCGCTGGTCGGAGGACTCAAGTCGATCTACCGCCGGCTGCTTCCTCCGCTGGTCACCCGCCCCCGAGCCACTCTTGGGGCGAGCCTGGGAGTCTTGGCTTGTCTGGCGCTGCTGATCCCACAGTTGGGCGAAGAGCTGATGCCGAAGTTCAAGGAGACCGATTTCCTGATGCACTGGGTCGAAAAGCCTGGCATCGGCATTGATGCGATGGATCGCATCACGATCCGCGCCAGCGAGGAGCTGATGGCCGTCGAGGGCGTTCGCAACTTCGGCTCCCACATCGGTCGGGCCGAGGTGGCTGACGAGGTCGTCGGGCCTAATTTTACTGAACTCTGGATCAGTATCGATCCGGCGGCCGACTACGACGTGACGGTTGCCGAAGTCCAGGACATCGTCGATGGATATCCCGGCCTCTACCGCGATCTGTTGACCTACTTGACGGAGCGAATCAAGGAGGTCTTGACGGGCACCAGCGCTTCGATCGTTGTCCGCACCTACGGGCCAAATCTCGAGCAGCTTCGAGACGACCGCGCAGGACATCGCGCTGGCCATGCGGGACATCGAAGGGGTCACGACCCTGAAAGTTGAACCGCAAGTCCTGGTGCCCCAGATCGCAATCCAATTGAATCCCGAGGCGGCCGCTCGATTCGGCGTGACACCCGGGGCACTCATGCGCGCCGTAACGACACTCGTCAATGGGACGCGCGTTGGCGAAATCTACGAGGAGCAAAAGATCTTCGGCGTCGTCGTCCGTGGCGAAAAGCGGCTGCATCCCGACGTCGCGTCCTTGGCGGAGCTGATGATCGACACCCCGTCGGGAGCCCAAGTTCCGCTGCGAGATCTGGCCGACATCGCCGTCGTGCCGGCCCCGAATGTGATCAATCGCGAAAGTGCATCGCGTCGAATCGACGTGACCTGCAACGTCGCCGAACGGGACTTGGGCAGCGTCGCGCGAGACATCGAGCGACAAGTGCTGGCGAATGTCAACTTTCCGACCGAGTACCATCCGGAGTTTCTGGGTGAGTACGCTGAATCGCAGGCGTCGCGGCGGACGATCCTCGCGCTGTCGCTGATCGCGATCGTGGCGATCCTGCTGATTCTCTACGTCGATTTCCAGTCGGTTCGCTTGGTGTTGCTGATGGCGACCGTCTTTCCGTTGGCGCTCCTGGGCGGAGTCGTCGGCGCGACGCTGGCAGGCGGCGTGATTTCACTCGGTTCGCTGGTCGGCTTCGTAACGGTGCTGGGAATCGCCGCGCGGAATGCCATTATGCTGGTCAGCCACTATCGTCACTTGCAATTTGAGGAGGACGTCCCTTTCGGGCTCGAGCTCGTCATTCGCGGGGCGGAGGAACGACTCGCGCCGATCCTGATGACCGCCCTCACCACAGGCCTGGCACTCGTCCCGCTGGTCGTGACGGGCAATATCTCGGGCCAAGAGATCGAATACCCGATGGCCTTCGTGATTCTGGGAGGAATCGCAAGCTCCACGCTGCTCAACCTCTTCGTCCTGCCGATCGCGTTCCTTCGGTTCGGCCAGACGGCCGCGCCCGTTCATGGCACGTAAACGAATTCGTTGGTATTGAGCAGCACCAAACACAATTCGGCCAGCCCCCGAGTCTGCGCCGACACGTGCCACGGTTTGCAGTCCGGCACAAAGTCGTCGGCTACTTCCAACCGCTCAACGAATTCAAAAGGCTCGCCGTTCATCTCTTCGATTGCCTGCCGCACCACGCTTCGCGGCAAGGTCTCGGGTTCGATCGTCAACCGCTGGTGACGATCCGTCATCCGCCGCCAATGCTCCCGACACGCATCGAGTTCGAGGCCGGTCGGTTCGCGCGAAAAGCACAATTGAAACACGCGCCGAAGGGTGGCGGTTTCCGTCGCCCTGTCCGAGCTCGCGTCCGTGACGTCTTGGTAGGCCACGTCCCGTTGCAGGCGTTGTGCCAAGGCGACGGCCCGGTCGAACACCTGGGGACTGTTGATCAGGGTCAACGCCTGCGGCGCCACGATTGACGTCTCGCGCCGCTCACACGACTTATCGGATGACGGCTGGTTGAAAACCTCCATCCATGGATCGCGGAGGCCACGAATGCGAACGGCATAGACGCTGCGACGGTGCCGCTGCGCGGGCCAGGGCGAGGGCTGGTAGGCGGGCGCGAAGGTGCCCATGATTTGTCGCGGTTGCAGCGCGACGTCGGGATTCAGTTCCGGTCGGACAGGAAGTCCCCCGAACTCGCAATTCAGTTCCCCCGTCACGCTCAGCATCGCGTCTCGCAATTCCTCCGCCGCCAGGCGCCGCGGCAGGAAACGCGCATAGCGGCCGGCACCCTCTTCACTTGCCGGCGCGTCGTCACGTCGGTACTGTGAGGCGCGTGCGTAGGTGTCCGACAGCATGATCACGCGGTGCAGTTGTTTTAGCGATCCGCCTTGCTGCCGAAACGTCGACGCCAGCCAATCCAGCAGTTCCGGGTGCGAGGGCCGGGCGCCCGAGACTCCGAAATTGTTGGACGTCGGAACCAGACCGACACCAAAGTGCCATTGCCAAATCCGATTGACGATGACGCGTGAGGTCAAAGGATTGTCCAGGTCGGCAATCCAGCGTGCCAGCGCCAAGCGCCGTCCGGCAAGCGTCTCGGGGATTTCGGCGGGACGAAACCAATCGGTCCATTCCAAACAGCTCAGCGCGCCGGGCGCACGGAGTCCCCTGGCGCAAACGGATCGCCGCCGATCAGAATCGCGGTCTCCTCACGCTGTCCGTCGGCGGGGTCGACGGGCAGATCCAAGCGTTTTTGGACCGAGCGCAGCGGGCGGGTCGTGCCGCTATAGACCGAAAACGCGAGCGGTCGAAAACGGTCCAACTCCCAACGATGTCGCTCCAGGTTCTTCGACGCGATTCGCTGGAGTCCGAAGTCCTCGGTGGTCAAACCCAGGTGCCGGGGAACGATCTGATCCTCTGAGACGCCCTGACGTCGTAATTCCTGAGGTGACGCATGGGCACGCCCTCGCTCCGCATACCAGCGACGCGCCGCCTCCGCGTGCTTGGCATCAATGCGTGCCAGCTCGTTCTCGAACCGCTCGATCCGCTGCTCAAGGTACGCCTTCTCTTGCGGAAAGCCAGCCAAGTTCTCCGTCGCTTGGAACGGCGCCGGGCGTTCGGCGAACTGAGTCGTCGCAAAAACCGCCTGCATCGCGTAGTAGTCGCGTGTTGGGATGGGATCGAATTTATGGTCGTGGCACCGACAACACTGCAGCGGCTGAGCGAGAAATACCTGGCCGACGCTGTCCGTCACGTCATCCAAGAACTGTTGGCGAGTGATCCGGGCGACACTCATCGCCGTTTGTTCCCAGGGGCCCATCCGCAAAAACCCGACGGCCACGAGATGGTCGGTTTGGCTCGGATCCAGTTCGTCGCCGGCCAGTTGCTGCACGACAAACCGCGAATAGGGCAAATCCGCATTGAACGCCCGAATGACGTAATCCCGGTAGCGCCACGCATTGGGACGTTCGAAATCGTTGGCCAACCCGGCGGTATCGGCATACCGCGTCAAATCCAACCAGTGGCGTGCCATCTGTTCGCCGTAGTGCGGACTCGCCAGCAGTCGATCGACCAACCCCGCGAACGCCGCGACGTCCGGGCGTGGATCCCCGACGAAGGCCGCGACCTCTTCGGGCGAGGGCGGAAGTCCAAGCAAGTCGAACGTGGCCCGCCGGATCAGCGTCACGCGGTCCGCACGTGAGGCGGGCTGGATCGCCGATCGCTGCAGGGCTTCGTTAATGAACGCATCGACCGGCGAAGCCGAGCCATTCGCGCCCGAGTCATTCGCTCCCGATACATCCAAACGAGCGATTCGGCCGGGAATCGCCGGCTCGATCACGCGTTGATACGCCCAAAGGTCCGCCGGATCGTACCGGCGTTCGTCCCAGGCGGAGGTCAACCCAGGGCGTGTGGCCACGGTAATCCCGGACGCGTCGGCGCGAGCTGCCTCGGTCAGTGCCTGAAACCGATCCGGATCGGGCCAAGGCGCGCCGGCCCGAATCCAGTCGGCCAGCCAGCCCACTTGGTCTTCCGTCAGACGATCCGCTTCCTTGGGCGGCATCTGCAACTCATCGTTGTCCCAACGAACCGCCTGCCAGAGTCGACTGCTGGCGGGGTCGCCTGCCTGCCAGAGCGGCTCGCCCGATTCTCCGCCGGCGGCTCGGCCCTGCGGCGTCTTCAGGTCCAGTCCGCCGCCCAGTTCCCCCGGATCGTCACCATGGCAGGCGTAGCATTTGGCCGCCAACAAGGGCTCGATCTGCGTCACCAACAATCGCTCCGCATCGGATCGTGCAAGCACTCCGTCCGCCCGCGCAGCACGGCCCGCCGACGCGGCAACGGCCAGGAGGATCATCAGACGCAGGAGCGGCAAGTTCACCGGATTTCGCTCGGGAGGGTGGCGTGGGTTTGGCGTGGACTTCGCGTTATGATAACCCAAGCCAAATGGCATTTCATGCATGACCTTGGGCCCGAAGTGAGTGGACGATGTTTTTTTCGAGGATCCGTTCGGGGCGGACTGGCTTCGTCCTGCTGCTCGCCGTGTTGCTTGGGAATGGAAGACCGCCTGCCCGCGTCAACGCGAGTGACGCGCGAATCGAGACGATCTTGGGCACAGGTCAATCCGAGCCCGGTCCGCTGGGCCAACCGCTGGCGACCAACGTGGGCAATCCGTTCGGCGTGGAGATCGGCCCCGACGGTGGACTCTATGTTTGCGAGGTCAGCAACCATCGCCTCTGGCGTCTCGCGCGGAATGAGGGCCGCTTGACCATCGTCGCCGGCAGCGGGCAGGCCGGCTACTCGGGAGATGGCGGCCCCGCCGTCGAGGCGTTGATGCGCGAGCCGTACGAAGTGCGATTCGATCGCGACGGCAACCTGTATGTAGTCGAAATGCAGAACCACGTCGTGCGCAAAATTGATCGCCGGGGAATCATCTCGACGGTCGCGGGAACGGGCCAGGCGGGTTTCAGCGGCGACGGTGGGCCGGCGGTCCAGGCCACGTTGAATCAACCGCACAGCATTGCCTTGGACGACCGCGGCCAGCTGTTCATCGCGGACATTGGAAATCATCGGATTCGCGCCGTCGATTTGCGAACCGGGACGATCACCACGCTGGCGGGCAACGGTGAAAAGCAATTGCCGGTCGCCGGCGAGACGGCGCGGGGTCGCCCCGTGCTTGGACCCCGAGCCTTATTTGTGACGGACCGGACGTTGTGGGTGGCGCTGCGCGAAGGCCACTCGCTCTGGCGCCTGGATTTGGACGAAGGCAGCTGGCAGCCGGTCGCCGGGAGCGGACAGCGCGGCTACTCGGGCGATGGAGGCCCCGCGTTGGCGGCAACGCTGAATGGCCCCAAAGGGGTTGCGATCGGACCCGCGGGCGACGTGTTCCTCGCCGACACCGAAAATCAAGTCATCCGGCAGATCGATCGCCAGACGGGCATCATCACGACCCTTGCCGGAAGTGGCCCGGAGCAACGGGGATCCGCGGGCGACGGAGGACCCGCGCGGGCCGCTCAACTCAATCGCCCGCATGGCATCTGCGTCGATGCACAAGGTCACATCATTATCGGCGACAGTGAAAACCATCGTGTGCGCGAGGTGAACCGAGCGCCATGACCGAGAGCGTGTTGCCCATCAAGAATATCGCCGCGTATCAGTTCGTCGACCTCGATCGACTTACGGAACGCCGAAAGCGGCTGCGGGCGCGCGGACGCGAGCTTGACCTGCGCGGCACAATTCTCTTGAGTCGCGAGGGGATCAACCTTTTTCTGGCCGGGCGACCCGAGTCAATCGACCTCTTTCTCGACGAGCTGCGGCAGGAGGCACGGTTCGCGGAGCTCGAGCCCAAGGTAAGTTTCAGCGACCGTGTGCCCTTTCGCCGGCTGCTGGTCAAGATCAAGCGCGAAATCATCTCGTTCGACATTCCGGACATTCGACCGGCCGATCATCCCGCTCCCAAATTGGCGCCGCACGTTCTCAAGCAGTGGTTGGATCAAGGAAAGCCGATCACGCTGCTGGATGTCCGCAATCAGTATGAAGTCAAGTTGGGCACATTTGACCAGGCCATCCCGATTGGGATCGATCATTTTCGTGACTTTCCCGCGAAAGTGTCGACCTTGCCTGAAGATCTCAAACAGCGCCCCGTGGTGATGTTCTGTACCGGCGGGATCCGTTGCGAGAAGGCCGGGCCCTACATGCAGCGCGCGGGATTCGAGCACGTTTATCAATTGGACGGAGGCATCCTGAAGTACTTCGAAGAATGTGGGGGCGAGCACTATCGAGGCGAGTGCTTCGTGTTCGACCAACGCGTCGCCTTGAACGCGGCCTTGGAGGAAACCGAGACCACGATGTGCTTCGCTTGTCAGGCCCCGCTGACCGCCAACGATCAGGCCTCGCCCTGGTATGTCCTCGGCAAGTCGTGCCCGTTCTGCTACCAATCGCCCGACGAGACGATGCAGCAGACGATCGAACGACGGCAGGCCTCGTTGCGACAGCATGTGACGCCCTTGCCCGGCAGCATCCCCTACGAGAATCGGCGCCCGATGACGGTTCCGCAGCGGTGCCACGGTCTGAGCGTCTGGCACTTGATTACCGAACTTCACCCGCACGCCGATCCGGCCCAGTGGCATGAGGCGATTGCCCACGGGCGACTGCAACGCGGCGGATGTCCGGTGACGGCGGAAACCGTGGTCGCCGCAGGTGAGCGAATTGAAAATGTGATTCCCTCCACAGTCGAACCTGACGTCAATGCCAACATCGAGATCCTGCATGAGGACGAGATGTTGATCGTTGTCAACAAGCCCGCACCGCTGCCGATGCATCCCTGCGGCCGGTTCAACCGCAACACGCTGATTTCGATTCTCGACCAGGTCTACCACCCGTTCCGACTCCGAGTCGCTCATCGCTTGGATGCCAACACGACGGGCGTTGTGGCCCTTTCCCGCAGCCGTCCGATCGCGCGCCTGGTTCAACCGCAGTTTGAGCGAGGCGAAGTGTCCAAGCGATACCTGGCCCGCGTTGTCGGCCATCCAGAATGGGAGGAGTATATCTGCACCGCCGCGATCGGTGACCAACCACGACCGCTCGGTCGCCGCGAAGTTTCGCCCGAAGGCCAGATCGCGCGAACCGAGTTTCACGTGCTTCGCCGCGACGCCGATCAAACCGCGTTGCTCGAGGTTCGTCCGCTTACCGGGCGGACCAATCAGATCCGGCTGCATCTGGCGCACCTCGGATTCCCGATTCAGGGAGACCCGCTCTACGGACCACGTGCGGTCGAATCCGACGGCTCACCCGTTGCCCAATCGCTGCCGACGCTTGGGCCTACCGATCCGCCGCTCTGCCTGCACGCATGGCAACTGGCGTTTCGGCATCCGGCGGACGACAAGCCCGTCCGCTTCACGGCCCCGCGACCGGCCTGGAGCGTCTGACCGGACGCGAGTCGGTGGCCGAATGCGAGCGAGCGCGAGGTTGGCCTTGGGCGGCCAACTACCGCGCATCCGTCGCGACCAGGACTTGGCCGTCGGCCAGAAGTCGCGCTCGAAGTACCGGATAGGGCAGATCCTGAGCCGTTTCCTGACGCTCGATCGCCAGCATCGCGGCGGTCGCGGCGGATTGGCCCAGAATCATGAACACCGGTTCCATGCGGATCGAACCGTAGGCGATGTGCGACGCGGATAGGCAAACGGGAACGAGCAGATTCGCGACCTCCCCCTGCTGCGGGATGATGGCTCGGTAACTGATCCGATACGGCCCGCCGGGCGAGACTTGCACATCGCCTTCGTTCGCCGCGGTGCCGTCGGGCTTGACGTAACGTTGGACGTTGTGCGAGTCCATGTTGTAGCTGCCCAGGCCGATCGAATCGTCCACTTGGCGGATGCGACGACAATCGTGCTCGGTCATCACGTAACCGCCGACCATGCGTCGCGATTCGCGAATGTACAGCAGATGCGGCCAGTGCCCGTTATCGACAAATTCATCGCCCGCCAAGCCCCAGCGGGCCATCTGTTGCCGAATCGACAGGGGGACCCGAGGATGGTTGGCGAGGGTCCACATGAAACCTTGCTGATACGACAGGTGGTCCGCCACAATCCGCGCCCGCTCAACGTAGCTCGCCTCCGGATAGTCGTAGTTCATCCCAATGTTGTCCGTCGAAAAGGCGCCCAGATTATTGGTGTCCGACTTGCCGTTGGGCATCATGTCCGGGCTCATCGGAAACCTCAGATCCCCGGCTTCAAAAATTCGAAACAGCAGCTCGTACCGCGCCTCGTCGTAGTCCGCGGGCTTCGGAAACGGCACTCGATTCTCAGGCACCGTCGTCATGCACATGCGATAGCAATATGCCTGAATCCGGTGGTCGCCCTGACCGTCCTCACCCGGGTCATCCGGATGCACGCCCCAGACCAATCCGCTGGACGGATCGCCGGGCGTCACGAAGGGGTCGACCGGTTTCAGAAAACGATGGTTGTAAAGGTTCAGGGTTTTCTGAACGCCGTTCAGCATCTCGCGGTACTGCGCATTCGATTCCCTCCCGACCGTGTAGGAGACGCCCGCGGCGGCCATCAAGTCGCCCTCGTAGGTCGCATCGACGAACATCCGTCCGCGATACAGTTCGCCCGACTCCATGCGGAGGGAGGTGAGCCGATTCGCTTCACGCTGGACGCCGTTCAGCCGGTCCAGCCGCTGGCCCGTGGCAACCTCGACCGCCGACTCGCCCAACATCTGCCGCACGACAGCGGTCGCGACGTGCGGTTCGAAGGTCCACATCGCATCGTCGGCCGGCCGGTAGCGCGCGTACTGCTCGGGGCGCTCGTACCGCCAGGCCTCGGGGCGGCCATAGTGCCGCTTGATCCGCTGATAGAACTCACGGGCCAAGCCGCCGATGAGCCGCTTGTCTCCCGTGTCGGTGAATCCCAGCCCACTGGTCGTCAGACCCCCGAGGTAGGGCGTCGGCTCGATCAGCACGACGCGACCGCCCATCCGAGCCCCTTGCAGAGCCGCCGTGACTCCGGCCGACGTCCCGCCGTAAACGACCAAATCGTATTCGCCCTGCGCTGCCGCCGAGCCGTTCATCCGGAGGATTACCAGGCCACTGAGCAACGCCGTCTTGGCAAGATGGAGAAAGGTGAGTCTCGTCATCTCGTCCCCCGCGAAGTATGGTGCCGTGCCCAAATTGGATCCGTTTGCGAGATTTCACGCCCCAGGATAGCACGCTCCGCTACGGGGCGAAGCGCCCGCCCAAAGGTAATCGGGCGACCGTCGACAGGCGACCCGGAAATGGGCCAGCGTTAATCCTTTTGGTGGAGAGCGAACCGCCTTGAGGTGTCTCAAATCCGGAACCGATCGCTCGCATTGCGAAGCATTTGATTCCCCGCGTGGGGTGGAATCACTAGAATAGTGGAAGCAGACAAAGCGGGCTTTGTCTGGACATTGGCAAAGGGCGGATCCCATGAAAACTCGTAATCGAAACCGGTCAGTGCGTGTCAGTAAAGCGCGCGGACTGAGACTTGAGTCGCTCGAATTCCGCCGCTTGCTGGCAGGCGACACAACCATCCTGGTCGCGGACGAGTTCACGGTGCGTCAGAACAGCGGGCCCGGGGAAATGGACGTCCTGGCCAACGACCTGTTTGCCGACGATTACCCCGGGGCGCGGCAGATCACGGCGGTCAGTTTTGGCAGCGAGGGGGGGCGGATCGAGATTGGACCGGACCACACGTCGCTGGTCTATGCGCCGCCAGCGGACTTTTCGGGCACCGAAACGTTCAGCTATTTTGTCGACGGCCAGCTGCTGACGACGGTTTCAGTCGAGATCACGTCGCCCCTGCGGCCCGATAATTTCCGGATTCCGCCGGACGGTCAACCGCACCGGCTGAATCTGTTAGCGAATGATCCCTTTTGGGCAGGCTACGAGGGGCCGCGCAAGATCTCGTTGGTCAGCGTGACCAGCGGGTTGGGTGAAGTCGAGATCGCCGATGACGGAAACGCAGCGATCTACCGCCCGGATCCTCTCTCGGCGGGGCAAGAACAGTTCGTCTACATCGTTGATGAGCGGTACGCCGCACGGGTCACGATCGAGATCCCCGAGACGCTGCGGGCGGATGACTTCGAGATCCTCCAAAACGCGAGCGATGAGCGGCTGACGGTCTTGGCCAACGATCCGTTTTGGACAGGCTATGCTGGGGCCAAGCAGATCACGTATGTCAGTCCCTCTCGAAGTGAATCGGGAGCCGCGATCACGATTGCCGGCGATGGCCGCGCGCTGGTTTATTCGCCGGCCGCGGATTTCACGGGCTACGACAGCTTCTGGTATGCCGTCGACGGTCGCTTCGAAGCCAATGTTTCGGTCTACGTCGTCAAACCCGCCCAGGACGATTACTTTGAGATCGACACCAACAGCACGGACCATCCGCTGCAAGTGACCGGCAACGATCAGTACTGGAGCGTTCGCCGTCAGACCTATGTGGACGTCGTCCAGCGGGTCACGTCCGTCGAACCAACGGAGGCCGGCGGAACCGTCTCGATCGGGCCGGACGGCCAGTCGATTGCCTACACGCCGCCAGCCGATTTCAGTGGCACGGATACGTTCACCTACCGCGCCGATGGGCGATATCCGGCCCGCGTGACCGTCCAGGTGACCCGTCCCGTTCGGAATGACTACTTGAGCGTCTTCCAGGACACGCCTGCCCAGCGGCTACCGGTGCTTCAGAATGATTTTGTCGGCAACGGATACACCGGCCCCAAGCAGTTGAGCGGCCTGAGCGAGAGCCAACAAGGGGCGCAGCTGCAGCTGGACGGATCCGCCGTGCGATACACGCCTCCCGCAGGATACACCGGAGGCGACTACTTCACGTACGTTGTCGACGGCGAGCTGGAGGCGGAAGTCCGACTGAGCGTCGTCCCGCTGGCCCAAAGCGACTACTATTACTTTTGCTCGACCGGCGTTTCAAGCTACTCGCTGAATGTTCTGGCGAACGACCATTTTCGAGCGGGCTATCTCGGCCCCGGAAGAATTACGTCGGCGGCCGTTCAGGGCGAGGAAGGCGAGGTCACGATTACGTCGGATGGCCAGAGTCTCCAGTACCGGCCCGGTTCCCAGACGTGGGACCAGATCACGTACACGGTCGATGGCAAGTACACGGCCGAGGTGTCGGTCTCGCGACAGAACCATCTGGCGTACGACCAATTCGTCGTGGATCAGAATGCGGACGCGACGACGCTCGATGTGCTGGCAAACGACTTCGACATCCGCTACGGCGATTGTCCCTCCAGCCGCTACACGGGTCTTCGGCGAATCACGGGAGTCAGCGGCAGTGACGAAGGAGGTACCGTCATCGTCAGCAGCGATGGCAAGACGGTGCTTTACGAGCCGCCGACGGATTTTTACGGCATGGATCGGTTTACGTACATCGTCGACGGGACAATGGAAGTCACCTCCAGTGTCAGCGTCGTCCGACGCGTGCGTGACGACCAGGTCCGCGTCGCGCCCGGCGAAGCGGATTCGCTGGCCGTGCTTGTCAACGATCTGTTCGGCGCCGATTACCAAGGAGCTCAACAGATCACCGACGTGACGGCGTCGCGGCTCGGCGCGACGGTTTCCATTTCCGCAGACGGACGCAGCCTCAGTTATTCGGCGCCGGCCGACGTGGCGGGCCATGACACGCTCACCTACACCGTCGACGGAAAACTAAAGGCGGAGGTTGACGTCATCGTGCAGGCCGACGGAACGAGTCTCTTTCCACAGTTCGAGTCGTCGGCCGAGTTCGAGCAATTTCTGATCGACGACGCCGTCTCGCGATACGAAGGATTGTTCGGCCAACCGGCTTACTCGTATTTCCCTTATCCTCAAGAGGCAGATTTCGAATTTGGTGCACCGATCGCGGACGATGGCAGCCGTGACCATTCGGAAACCAACGTGCAAGTGGCCGGGATCGACGAAGCCGACATTGTCGAGTTTGATGCGGATTACGTGTACCAGTTAACGGGGAACGACCTTGTGATTCTGGATGCCTGGCCCGCGACCGAGTTGCACGAGGTAGGTCGCGCCGACATCGATGGCAATGCGGTGGGAATGTACCTCAGCGGCGATCGGCTCACGGTGATTTCCGAGCGCGTGAAGTTCGAGATCCCTCCGCTCGTGGCCGAGCCGTGGCTGGACGGGCCGCTGCTGGGCATTCCTGACGTGGCCGGTGATATCGCGCGGCCGGGGTTCTGGCTCCCTTACACGCCGCCCACGTACGAAACCATCGTCACGGTGTTCGACGTGAGCGATCGACACGTGCCGGCCCTCGTGCAGCAATCGACCCTCGAGGGGCGCTACGTCCAATCCCGCGGAATCAGCGACTATGTCTACGTCGCGGTATCGAATCAGGCCGTCCCACCTCCGCCTCGTGTGATTCCCGATGAGGGCGCGGAGTCCGACGTGTTCCGAGGAGGGACGTACGAGACGAAGGAAGCATATTTGGAGCGAGTACGGGCGAACTTGGGCGAGTTCATCGACGAGACGCTGCCGAATTACTCGAGCGTTGGCGCCGACGGCGAACTGACACGTGCCGGCTTGCTGCACGAACCGGAAGATATCTACCGACCGTTGACCGAAGGCGCTTCTGCGCTCGTCTCGCTGGTCTCCATCAATACGCAAAACAGCGAGCCGGGATTGTCCGGTAGTTCCGGTGTTTACACCAATGGCGGGACCCAGGTCTACGCCTCGTTGGAACACTTCTATGTCTTCGAAAACGGTTACGAACCCGAGGACGGGAGCGTGACGCGCGTCTTGCAATTCGACTGGAACGGGGATACTGGGGCGGTCGAGTTCGCGGCGGCGGGTCAAGTTGCCGGCTGGATGCTGAATCAGTTTTCGGCCGACGAGTACGAAGGCCACTTGCGAATCGTGACCACCATCAGTCACTCGGGGTCAGGCAATTGGACGGGCACCTCCGAGAACGATTTGTTTGTTCTGCGCGACGACGGCGGCGTGCTGGAATTTGTCGGCAGCCTGCAGAATCTCGCGCTCGGCGAATCAACTCAGTCCGTTCGCTTCATGGGCCCGCAGGCTTTCCTGGTCACCTTCCGTAACGTCGACCCGCTGTTCGGGCTGGATGTCAGCGATCCGGCGGCACCTCAGGCGCTCGGCCATTTGACACTGCCGGGATTCGCCAGCTACATGCAGATGATCGCTCCGAATCGCTTGCTGACCGTGGGCCGGAATACGCCCAACGGGTTCGCGGGACCGGCCCAAGTGTCTTTGTTCGATGTCAGCGACCTGACCCAACCGCGGCTGATCGACGAATTTACGTTCGATCGTTTCTCGCAATCGGAAGCGGCGGTCGACCACCACGCCTTCGGCTACTTCGCACGACATGGCATCCTGGCCGTCCCTTCGGCACGCTCGTTCGTGATGCGGACGGACGAAGATCAGGACGGCTACGCGGAAACGCGGACCTGGGTGACCGAAAACGAATTGATGGTCTTTCGGATCGATGTGGACGCCGCCCCAGGCACGATGCAGGGAATCGACTGGGTTGGAGAAATCGCCCACGACTCGCCCGTCCGGCGCAGTGGTTACATTGACGACATGTTGTTCTCGATCGCCGAGAACTCGGTGCATGTCATGAGTGTCGACGATCCGAATACGATACTGGCCAGCGCCACGGATCTGCGACAGGTCGACCCGGAAGAGACGCCGGTAGATCCGCCGCCCGCGATCCCGGGCGACCTGTTTCGCTCAGCACAACAGGATCTCGCTGAGCGGCTTTCCGTAGCCGCCGGCGCCGTGATGCCGGTCGTGCTGGAGCGGGATCAAGGAGCCTGGAAAACGGTCGTGCGCGTCGCCGATCAGTACTATCAATACACCAGCACGGGCAACGAATCGCATCTGTCGGTCGTCGGATTCGAATTCGCGGCGCCCGGCACACCGGTCTCGTGGCAGAATCCACTCAACGCGTGGGACGTCAATCGCGATGGTGAAGTCGCTCCCAACGATGCCATCTTGATCATCAACCAGCTGACGACGCGGGGCCCTCACACTCTCCCAACGGAAACCGTCGTGCGGCAGATCTCCGATTCCGCCGACAGTGAACTACCGTACTTCGACACCAGTGGCGATGGCAACGTGTCGGCACTGGACGCGTTACTCGTGATCAACCGATTGAA
Organism: uncultured Planctomycetales bacterium; assembly: GCA_963826795.1. Lineage (GTDB taxonomy): Bacteria > Planctomycetota > Planctomycetia > Pirellulales > Pirellulaceae > CAWGYT01. The sequence continues at coordinate 464,334 of CAWGYT010000009.1, forward strand.
TGAGCTGACGTCCGTCAACCTGGATGCAGGTCCCTTGGATGCAAACAATCCTTCCAGCCTGGAGGACACGGCCGCGGTCGACGATTTCTTTGCTCGTGTGCTGCAGACTGCAGGCGATGCCAATCTGGATGGCACGTTTGATTCGGCGGATCTCGTGCAGGTGCTGCAGCGGGGTCGATTCGAAGACGCGTCGGGTGCGAATGCGAGCTGGGCCGAGGGTGATTGGGACGGAGACCGCCGGTTCACGACCGCGGATCTCGTCCTGGCCCTGACTTACGGGCACTATACTCCCGGGTCCAAGAAGGGCGAGTAAGGGCGGAGTTGTCGCTTCAGATCAGAAGATACCGACGCACCAATCGCTGTTGTTCGGCGAGTATCACGCGGTAGGGCACGCCGCTGAGATTCACCAGCACGATCTCGTGGCGGTACCGTCGGCCAACAACCGCCGTGATCGGCAGTCGGCGCCCGTCACGAAGGCAGAGGATGCCGAAGACCGCCTTGCCCAGCCCACTGCCTTGGATTCGCAAGCCACCTTCGGACAACTCGCAAACGGGGTACTCCTGCTCACCAACCCTCAGCACCGGCCGCTCGCGGGACGGGTATTGCAACCGATAGTAGGCGCGATCGTTCTTGACTTTGGGCTTCAAAGCGACGGCTCGTCGAGCAATAAGTGTCGAGCAATAAGTGTCGAGCAATAAGTGTCGAGCAATAAGTGTCGAGCAATAAGTGTCGAGCAATAAGTACGGCGGGACGGATCAGCCGGTCGGCCGATAAATCGAGCCGGAACGTGGCGTGGCTCGAACGGCGACGGTGTCTCAAGCTTACATCAGCCGCGACACCGCGCGATGTCCCTTCTCCCCTCGCGGGAGAAGGTGGCCGAAGGCCGGATGAGGGGGCCGGATGAGGGGGCGAAGGCCGGATGAGCCGATAGGGCTTTCACGGACGCAGCGACCCTCACCCGCCGACCCGCAAGCGGGTACCCCGGCGACCTCTCCCGGACCCGGGAGAGGTGACATCACGATTCGGGAGAAGTGACACCGCTACCCGGGAGACGTGACACCGCGCGACGTCCCTTCTCCCCTCGCGGGAGAAGGTGGCCGAAGGCCGGATGAGGGGGCCGAAGGGAGGGGGCCGAAGGCCGGATGAGCCGATAGGGCTTTCACGGACGCAGCGACCCTCACCCGCCGACCCGCAAGCGGGGTACCCCGGCGACCTCTCCCGGACCCGGGAGAGGTGACATCACGATTCGGGAGAAGTGACACCGCTACCCGGGAGACGTGACACCGCGCAACGTCCCTTCTCCCCTCGCGGGAGAAGGTGGCCGAAGGCCGGATGAGGGGCACGAAGGCCGGATGAGCCGATAGGGCTTTCACGGACGCAGCGACCCTCACCCGCCGACCCGCAAGCGGGTACCCCGGCGACCTCTCCCGGACCCGGGAGAGGTGACATCACGATTCGGGAGAAGTAACACCGCTACCCGGGAGACGCGACACCGCGCGACGTCCCTTCTCCCCTCGCGGGAGAAGGTGGCCGAAGGCCGGATGAGGGGGCCGGATGAGGGGCCGAAGGCCGGATGAGCCGATAGGGCTTTCACGGACGCAGCGACCCTCACCCGCCGACCCGCAAGCGGGTACCCCGGCGACCTCTCCCGGACCCGGGAGAGGTGACATCACGATTCGGGAGAAGTGACACCGCTACCCGGGAGACGCGACACCGCGCGACGTCCCTTCTCCCCTCGCGGGAGAAGGTGGCCGAAGGCCGGATGAGGGGGCCGAAGAACCGAACAACGGCGCCGCTTACTCGCCAGGTTCGCCCCGCTTCATCGGCCATCCGGGCAAGGTCACCGATTCCTGCGGCTCGACCAGCTTGCCGTAGAGTTCCGGCCGCCGAGCTCGCAGATAGCGGTAACCGCTGGAGACTGGAATTTTTTCCGGCGTGAGCAATCCCACGACGACATCGTCCTCCAGGGCGTGTGACTCCGTCAGCACTTCGCCGAACGGATCCAGAATCATCGCCAAACCGGGTTTCACCGTGTCGTAGTCCCAACCGATTGGGTTGGAAAACGCAACGTAGACGCCATTTTCGTAGGCGCGTGCCGGAAGCCAACGCATCAACCACTCGCGACCCTTGGGTCCGCGAAACTCCTGTCGCAATCGAGCGGGATCGCGCCGCCGGTTGTCCCATACGCAACGGTCGACTGTCCCTCGGCCCGGCATCACGGACGGCAGGCACCCGGTGACGTGCGGCATCACGATTAGCTCGGCCCCCATCATGGCCGTGATTCTCACATTTTCTGGGAGGTTGTTGTCGTAGCAGATCAAGAAGCCAACTTGGCAGCCTCGGAGCTCGACCACCTGGTAGGCGTTTCCCGGCGAGAGATGCGGATTGACGAACGGATGCAGCTTCCGAAATCGCGTCACGAACTCGCCGGAGTCGACGGTCACATACGTGTTATAGACGCGTCCCTCATCCGTTCGCTCAAGCAGGCCCGCCATGAGCACGACCTGCAGTCGAGCGGAGATGGATCGCAAACGTGCGACCGAGGGGCCGTCCGGCACCGGCTCGGCCGCCTCCCACAAGCGAGCTTTATCGAGCGGCTGGATCCAGGAGTAGCCCGAGATGCAACACTCGTGAAAGCAGACGATTTCGGCGCCCAGCGTCACGGCACGAGCGGCCAACGCCTCGATGCGGTCCAAATTGTAGTCCGGATCGTGATCACGGTGTTCGAATTGGGCGGTGCCCACGACAAGATTACGCATGGCAGTGATTGTCATCTCTCAAGCCCGACCGCTCTGGCGGCCGAGGGCTCGCTAAGGTGTCAGCTCTGATCGGCGTGGCTGACGAGTGAGGATGGCGAATGTTCCGGCAATCGCCAGCATCGCCACGGCAATCGCCGCGAACACATCGAACACGGTCGCCAGGCCGCGCTGCTTCCAAATCCAGCCCGTCAAGTACGCTCCACTGGACGCGAGCCCGAAGGTGAGAATGAACTTGAAACCGTAAACAGTGCTTCGCCAACGAGGCGGCGTCGCCTCGGCGATCATGATATTCTCCAACGGCTGCTCGGCAAACATGAAGATCGCCAAAATCCCTGCGGCCAGACTGACCGAGAACGGAGCTGCGTGAGCCATCACGAGCGCAGGGGACCGTCAACAGGATGGCAATCACGTACACGCTTTGAGGACGGAAGCGATCGGCCAGATGGCCACCCACCAGTTGCCCTACCCCACCCAAGGCGAGGACCACGAACACCACGGTGCCGCCGGACCGGGTTCGCGTCTTCTGCCCGGTCGGGGCGGGTGTCGGATTGGCCTCAACGGGGGCCGCGGCGTTGGCCTGGTCGCTCAGAAACGTGGGCAGAGCGGTTGTCAGCGCGCGGTAGTTGATGCCTCCCAGCAGCATCGCGGCGAACAGCAGTCCCAGCACGCGCCAACGGGGACCTGCCTGGCCGTTTTCAGCGGCGACCGCGTGTCCAAGACTCGGGTGTGGATCGTCGTCGGCAGGCAGCCAACGCGTGGTCAACGCCCCGATCCCGCCGCACAACGCAATCACCCCGTAGGTCGCCCGCCAGTTTCCGCGGCTGGCAAAGAACAGGCCCAAGGCGGGTCCCAGCGCGACACCCAAGCTGCCCGCGACACCATTCAGCCCCATGGCTCTGCCCCGCCGGCGACAACCTTGGGCGACCATTGTCAGACCGGCCGGATGATAGAGGCTGATGGCAGCTCCCAGCAGCGTCAGCGCGGCTGCCAGATGCCAGGCGGTTTGCGCGAAACAGACCACCAGCGCCGCCAGCGTCACGAGGGCGAAGTAGCCCCGCAACACTTCGCGTGCCCCGCGACGATCCGTCCAGAGACCGGCAGGAATCGCGAGCACGCCGTAGAGCACGAAGCCCGGCACGGCCAGCGCCGCCGCCTGGTCGGGAGTCAAACCATACTCGGCCATCACCGCCCCAATCACGGCGGCGAAAGAGAGCTCGCTGACGTGGCACAGCCCATGGCCGACGGACGTAACGCCGATGATCCGCCACTCGCGGTTGGAAAACGTTTGCGTTTCGGAGGAGTCATTCAAGGTGTGTCAGCCGTTCGCTGCGGCGGGAGAGGCCACTGGAGTTTTTCGTGCAAGAACGCATACGTTCGCTGACCGTGAATCGTGTGCGGTCCAACGAACCATTCGATCTCGCACCGGTCGGCGAGACCGAGCCGAGCCGCATACAGAAAGCGAACTTTCGCGAACTCCCAGGCCACCGTCCAATCATCCGCCACACCATCGAAGTGCCCACGCTCGACCATGAACGGACGGGGAGCAATCAAGGCGGCCATTTCGGCGTAATTAAAGGTACTCCCCAAGTCGAACTCGAAGATCTCGTACTCCCCGCTCCAAACGTAACTCCGGGGATTTGTCGTGGACGCGTTTTTGTCAACCCACTCGTTGAAATCGGCGGAACAAATTGAGAGACAATAATCCGTCACTAAGGGAGGTACCCGCATCGCGGTCTTGCCGCCGTAGCTGAGTCCGTAAAACGCGATTCGTTCGGGATCGACCATGGCGAGGGATTTCAGCCAATTCACGATCTGTTGATGTTGTGGCACGATCGTCGAGAACAGCGTCTTCTTGAGCGGATAGCTCTTGCGCTGCAAGGTGCGAAAGCGATCCTCGCCGATGTACAGATTCTGCGGAGCGAACGTGATGAACCCCCGCTCGGCAAGTTTCCCCGCGAACCCCGCATAGGCGCTGGCGCGCTGGATCCCCACCGTGTCCTGCGGCCGACCTTCCAGCCCGTGTTGGCAGACGACCACCGGTCGTCGCTCGCCCGGCTGCAGATCCTTCGGCAAGAGCAAGATCCCATAGGCAAACACGTCGTCGAACACGTCCAGCACGACCTCATAGCCTTTCCAATGCTCGGTCTCGTAAACCTGTCGTGTCCGTGGCCGGGGCGCGGCGAGCGGATACGGAAAGCGGCCAATCACCTCGTCGTAGAAGTGCTGCCGGTAAGGCTCGACACTTTCCTGGTACGCCGGGACGCTGCGGTCGTCCAAACGCTGCATGAATTGCTGGCGGACGGCGGCACTGGCTCGCAGCACCGACTGGCTGTGGCCGTCCAATTGCTGCATGTGGCGCCGGTGGCGAAGCGGCAGGTCCTGCAGCGGATTCAGCGGCCGGGGCGTTCCCGCGGAATGCTTGGCGAACGCAGCCGACAACGCCTCCGGCGCGCGTCCCAACCCGGCCAGAAACGATGTCAGTGCTTCGTCCGATCCCGGCGATCCGGGGTCGGACGCCGGCGCGACGACGTCGATCCACCCTGGATCGGGCAGTTCGGCCACCAACTGCGCCGCCCGTGCGGCCTCCGCGCGAACACGCTCAATCGGCGGCGAGACAAGCCGCGCCAGGGCGCCCCCCTGCCCCGCCAACTCAAGCTGCGGCCCGCCCGATGCCTCAATCACCAGTCGGCGCGGCGCGATCAGCGTCGCCAGTTCGGCGTCTCCGAACTGTTCCAGCAAGCCGAACACGTTCCGGTCGATCGGCTCGCTCCAGATCGTCTGGCGCGAATCAAAATATCCGCTCACCAGAATCGATCGAATGCGAGGATCCAGGGCGCCGCTGTAGAGCGCCACCAGCCCGCCTTCCCCCCAACCCATCACGCCGACCGCGTCCATCGTCCCGTCGCGTTCGAACCAGTCGACGGCCGCCAGCACCTGCTGGACTTCGTAGCCGACCAGCCCACGCCCCAACTCGTAGGCACTGCGGTACAGCAGCTCTCGATTCGTGATGGACGGCGCGGGTCGAGGCCCCCAGTCGAACTGTCCGCGCGCGCGATTCACCAGCAGGGGCACGATCACGCGACAACCCGCCTCCGCGAGACGGCGAGCGTACTGACTTGCGGGCGGCACGCCCGGCAGCAAGCCCGCCAATTGTTCCGGCAGCACCTCGCAATCGGGAATCGCGACCACATTGGCAATCGGCTCGCGACCACGCGGGAGCAGCAGCAGGCCCTCGCCATCCACCTGACCAAAGGCCGGCCAACGCACGGCGTAGATGTCAAACCCGTCGCCCGCGCCCACGCGACTCTCAAGCCCCTCCGAATCGGTGAGGCGGCCAGCTTCGCCCGCCGGCAAGATCACTTCGAGAGCCACCTCGGACGCACGCGGATCGCGGACTCCGAGCAGATGCGCCAAACGCTCGCGCTGCGGCGCCACGGATCGGTCGTACGCGTCAGCCGACGAAAAGTCTCGTTGCCAGTGCTCCGCGCGCCGCGAAATCGATCGGTCCAACTCCGCCAGCAGGAAACGGTCGACGTGATCCACCAGGCGGGCGGCAAGGTCGCCCTCCCAGGTCAACTCCTCCGTCCCCGGCAGCGGCTCGGCACGAGCCGGAATCGGCGAAAAAACAGCCAGGAAAATCAGCGTCAGGGCGATTCGACCAAGAGCCGCGAAACGAGCGGAAATTGTCATGAGATTGCATCCACTTGAAAAGGAAACGATCCTCGACCTCCCGGTTTGGCGGATCGGGGCGACCTAGGGCTTTGACACAGCTTGATTTTGGGGTGGCTGGGGTCGAACGAAGTGAGCCCCCAGACCGCAATTTTCCGGGGGCTCACTTCGTTCGACCCCGGCCACCCAACCTTCAATTTCAGCTGTGACAAAGCACTAGGGCCGCGCTCGTTCCGGTTCGGGGGATGCCGGCTCGGTCATGAACGGCGTCAGCTCCGGCAGGAGCCGCTCCAGTTCGCGCTGAAGTTCGTGTCGTGCCGCATCGGTGTGTCGCTCGAACGGCTCGGCCAATTGATCGCCGCAGACGTTCAGCAGGCGGAGGATTGTCTTGGTGCCCTTGATGATTCGTGACGCTCCATCGCTGGCGTGATAGACCTTGGCCGAAATCTGACGCACCAGTTGTTGAGCTTCCGCAGCTCGCTGCCGGTCACCCCGCATCGTGGCCTCGTACATTTCGACGTAGAGCGTTGGGAACATATTGGCCCCGCCGTGGACGCCACCGTGCGCTCCGGCATCAAGGGCCTCGACCAACATCTCTTCCGGCCCCACGAACAGAGAAAAATCGTCCCGAGCACCCAGGGCACTCAGCCCGTCGACCACGCGACGCAGGTAACTGAGGTCTCCCGAACTGTCTTTCAACCCGGCAATGTTCTCGTGCCGACTCAGTTCCAGAACCGTCTGCGGCTCGAACCACGTCTTGCAGCAACTTGGCATGTTGTAGAGCATCAGCGGCAGCGGCAAACGGTCCGCCAGCCGGACCGTATACCCGGTCAACTCGGCCTGATTCATGGGCAGGTAGTAGGGCGGCGCGACGACGGCGGCAGCCGCCCCGGCCGCGAATGCCGCATCCGCCAACTCGCACGACGCACCGAAGATTGTGTCGGTCACGCCCACCAGCACGGGCACGCGGCCGGCCACCTGATCACAGACCGCGGCGATCGCCTGCTGTCGGAGCGGCATGGGCAAGGACGGTCCCTCGCCGGTGGTGCCCAGCGCAAACACGCCGTGGACTCCACCGGCCACGACGCGTTCAACCAGGCGCTCGAGACCGGCAAGATCGAGGTCTCGCTGGTCGTCCAGCGGTGTCACCAACGGCGGAATAATGCCACGAAAAGTGGGTCCGGACATCAAGCGTTGATCCTTATTTCGATTTCGGGTTCCGATGCACGTTCCAGGCAACGAGGCGTTGTCGGAGAAGGGGTTGCGAAGCCTGGGGGGCGCGAATTCCCGTCCCGCGCAGATCGACGAGCAGCGCGAGATCGAGCGGCGCAGTCGGCTTCTGGTCAGCGTAGCATAGCCGACCGGGCGCGCGAAAGCCACGAACTTGGCCCGACGGTTGGGAAGGCGCCGAAAGTCAATCGGCACAACCGCTTTCGTTGACCCCAGGCATCGAATCCGGTACGCTAACGTCCCACAACGATCTGCGTGCATCCAAACCCCCGACGACCGTCCTGTGCATTTGGGTCCACGCCACCAGCTCCGCCGCTCGACGTCCCGCCTTGACCCACCGACGCTTTCATCGCGAGGAGATGTGATGCTAACCGCACGCATAGCCGAATCGCGTGGGGTATTTCAACCCCGGTTGCTCGCTCTATTGTCGACGTTCGCGCTGACGTTCGCACAATCGGGCTGGTCCGAACCGCCACGGCTTAACGAGCGGATCGATCGGGCGATCGCGGAGGCTCACGTCGGTCCGCAGGCGGAATTGGCCAGCGACTCGGAATTCCTGCGAAGGATCTACCTGGATCTCGCGGGGCGAATTCCTTCAACCGAAGAGGCACGGGCATTCCTGACGAATACGTCGCCCGATCGTCGTGTCGAGCTGATCGACCATCTGTTGCAGTCGGAGGAATGCAATCGGCACCTTGCCGTGGTGTTCGACGTGATGTGGATGGAACGGCGGGCCGACCAGCACGTGACAACAACGGCGTGGCGGGACTACCTGGCCCAATCGTTCGCGGAAAACAAACCGTACGACCGGCTGGTCGCCGAGGTTCTCTCGGCCGATGGCGAGGACCCCACGTTGCGAGCCGCGGCGAAGTTTTACTTGGATCGAGACGTCGAATCACACGCCCTGACGCGGGATGTGAGCCGCATGTTTCTGGGGCGAGACATTCAGTGTGCCCAGTGCCATGACCACCCGCTGGTCGCAGACTATTCGCAGGCCGAATACCACGGCCTGCTGGCCTTCCTCACCCGAAGTTACCGCTTCGAGAAAACGAATGACAAGAACGAAAAAGTGTCGCTCGTCGCGGAGAAGGCCGAGGGCGAGGTAAGTTTCGCCTCCGTGTTCGAACCCGGCTCAGACAAGCGAAGTGCCCTGCCGGGGTTTCCCAGCGGCATCGCGGTCGACGACGAGCCCGTCTGGGCGTTGGAGGAAGCCTATCAGGTGACGCCCGACAAGAATACGGCCCCCGTGCCTCGCTTCAGTCGGCGACACCAATTGGCGGAACTGGCGACCGAGCGTCAAAACGATCTATTCAATCGCAATGCCGCCAATCGGCTTTGGCGGCTGTTAATGAAACAGGGTTTGGTCGAGCCGCCGGATTTTATTCATTCGGACAATCACGCGATCTACCCCGTGCTGCTGAACGACCTGGCCGACGCCTTTGCCGAGATGAGGTACGACATCAAGCGATTCCTCCGCGAAGTGGCGCTCAGCCAGGCGTATCAGCGAAGCTACTTGATTCCCACCGATTTGGCCGCCTCCTTTGAAGTCGCGGAGCGGCGATTGCCGAGCTGGCAGCAGGAACGCGAGTATCAGCAAGGCGTCGTCGAACGCCTCAAGCAGGATTTTTCGGCGGCTGACGAGGCGTTGGAGGCGAGTCGCCAAGAACTGATGGCGGTTCGCAACCGCGTGCAACAACAACTTGCCGAGCGATCCAAGTCGGTCCAGCAGCGATCCGAGGCGGACGGCAAGCTGGGGCCCGCGCGGGAAACTCAGCGGCAAAAGTCAGAGATCCTGGCCAACCTGCGTCTCGCGCTGGAACCCGCCCAGCGTGCCGCAGCGCAACTGACCAGCGACCCGCAGTTGACCGAGGCGACCGCGCTGCTCGCACAACGCACCGAGGCGCTCACGGCCGAGATCGAGAAACTGCAGGCCGAGATCGCCGCGCAGACCCAGGCGAGAGAACAGGCCACGGAAGCGATCGCCACCGCGGACCGGGAAATCGAGCCGGCTCGGAAGGAACTTGAACACCGCGTTGCGGCGACCAAGCAGCTCAGCGGCGCGCGACGCGCCCTGTTTCGGCAACTTCAATCCGAACAGGCCCGCGCCCTCCGACTCGACCATGAGATTGCGCTCGCCCAAGACCTGATCGAACTGCAAGCAGGACGCGAAACGCTCGTCACGCTGACCCAACAGAAAGCGGAACTGGAGGCGACCGAGCCGGCGCTGCAGGACGAGCAGCGTTTGCTCGCCGACCGACTTCTCCAGACTCAGACGCAACAGGAAACCGCGGTCGGTCAGCGAGCGGCTGGGACCCAAGCGGCCGTTGAAAAGGACCAACAACTGATGTCGCTGCAACAGTTGAGCGAAGGAATCCGCGCCGCGGCGGAGCAGTTGGCTGCCTCGACTGCCTTGCTGCCGGGCGATGTCGAACTGTCCGCCATCCACGACCGACTGCAATCTCGGCTGGCAACGCTCGACGAGCAAGCGGCGGGCCTGCGGGAGGAGCGCACCGAACTGAGCGAGACGATCGCACGGGCTGACGCGGCCGACAAGTTGGCGCACGCAAGAACGGGTGACGATCGAAGCCGAGCTGGAAGCGACGACCGCTCAGCTCGCCGAGCTCGCGGCCGCGAAAGTCAGGCTCCAACAGCAACGCGACGAAACCGAGGTCGATTTGGATCGTCGCCAGGACCGTTTCCGAAAATCACTGACCGAGCGATTCGTCGTCGCCGGCGTTCAGGGACTCACTCCCGAACAATTGGCCGCGAGCGTCTTCGAGGCCCTGGAATTGGCCCCGCGTTTCCAAGCCGAAGCCGAAGCCGAATGGCAAAATAGTCACAAAGAGGCGAAGCCCGAAGAGAAGCCCGAAGAGAAGCCCGAAGAGATTGAGATGCCGCAGCGCGACCAGCAAATCGCCGAGCTGGTTGCCAAGCGGCGGGAGCAGCTGGAAGCCTCCTTCGTCTCGCTCTTCGCGGCCTCGCCGGGAAGTCCCCAAGACGCCTTCAGCGCCACCGTCGATCAGGCCCTCTTTCTGACGAACGACGGAAGAATCCAGAGCTGGGTCGCGCCAAGTCGCGGTAATCTGGCGGAGCGATTGCTGGGCATCGACGACGTCGGCCAGTTGGCACGCGAGACGTACCTGAGCATCCTGTCGCGTCACCCGAACGACGAGGAGCAAGCCGCTGTGGCCGAGTACCTGGCGGGAATGCAGGACGATCGGAAATCAGCCGTCCAGGAAATCATTTGGAGTCTTTTGACCAGCGTCGAGTTTCGCTTTAATCATTGAGCCCCGGTTCAAGTGCGAGTTGTGCGAGGTTCGATCTGGACGTTTCCATCTTTCATCGAGGAGGAATCCCATGAAATGTTCCTACGCTTGCCGCTCACCTGAGCATCGCCTGGCGCGTCGCCACTTTCTGGGGAGGCTCGGCGCGGGCGTGGGCGCGGCCACGGGATTGGGAGGGTTCAGCAGCCTGGTTCGCCCCGCCGCGGCAGCCCAATTGCAGTCCCAGCAAAAGCGGATCCTGGTGCTGTTTCTGGCCGGCGGATCGAGCCAGCTGGAGACGTGGGACCCGAAGCCCCAGACGGAGACCGGCGGGCCGTTCCGAGCCATCCCGACGACGGTGCCAGGGATTCATCTCAGCGAGCTGCTGCCCAAGACGGCTCAGCAGATGCACCGGATGGCCTTGATTCGGAGCATCAACACGAACGAAAACGACCATGGCAAGGGACGCTACAAGATGGAAACCGGTCGCCCGCAAAGCCCCGCTGCGGACTACCCACATCTGGGAGCGGTCACGGCCAAGGCCCTGACGGACGATCAGTCACCCTTGCCCGGTCACATCCACGTGGCCGCCAGCGGCGGTGGTTCGCGGCGCAATGACGCCGCTTACCTGGGCCCCAAGTACGGCAGTATCGTGGTCGGCGCCGATGGCAAAGGCTTGCGCAACAGCGAGCGTCCGAAGTCGCTCTCCGACGATCGAGATCAGCGACGGCAGGATTTCCGCCGGCTGGTGAACCATCATTTCGTCGGGCAGCGGCGAACGGCCGAGATGGATGCCTACACGCAAAGCTATGAACAAGCCCTGCAGCTGATGCAGCGACGCGAAATCTTCGACGTCACGAAAGAGCCGGCGTCGTTTCTGGAAAAGTACGGCAATCACGATCTCGGACGACAATGCTTGCTGGCCCGCCGACTGTTGGAAAACGGAATCACGTTCGTGCAGGTGTCGCACTCGAACTACGATACGCACAACGAGAACTTCAACTTCCACCTGGAACAGCTGGGGGAATTCGATCAGGCCTACGCCGCCCTGCTGGATGATCTGGCCGAGCGTGGAATGCTGGAATCCACCCTGGTCGTCGTGATGTCCGAGTTCGGTCGGACACCGCAGATCAATCAGTATTATGGACGCGATCACTGGGGAAAATCCTGGTCCGTCGCACTTGCCGGATGCGGCATCCAGAATGGCGCGGTCATCGGAAAAACCAACGACACAGGCACGGAAGTGGTCGATCGCGAGGTCGACCATCGTCATTTGTTTCACACCTACCTGCGCGCCGTCGGCGTGGACTCGACCGGTGAATTCCACGTGGCAGGTCGCGACCTGCCCATGGCCGACCCGTCCGCCGGCCCCATCGAGGAGCTGTTGGCGTGAGCGAACCTGCCGCCTCCCCCGCAACCACCGACGCGCCGGCCGCGCTGGACTACGCCGCGACCCAGATCGTCCAGACTTGGAAGTACACCAGTCCGTTGATGGCCTGCCGCTTCGACCCGACCGGAAAAATTCTGGTCAGCTCGGCTCAAGATCGCCAGCTCCAGCGCTGGGATCTGGCCAGCGGCGAAATGACGCCGCTGCTTGGTCACCAAAGCTGGTTGCGGGCGATCGATTTTTCGCCGGATGGACAGACGCTCTATTCAGCGGGCTACGATGGGCTGCTGTGCTGCTGGAAACTGCACGATCCTCAACCCGAACCGTTTCGGTCGATCACCGCCCACGACGGCTGGGTCCGGTGGCTTTCCGTCAGTCCCGACGGACAACTGCTGGCCACGGGCGGAAACGATCAGCTGGTCAAACTCTGGCGTGCGGACGACGGTCAGCTGGTGCAAACTTTCGCGGGCCACGAGGCACATGTCTACAGCACGTTGTTTCACCCGTCCGGAACGTGGCTGCTGTCCGGTGATCTGTTGGGAAAAATTCATCAATGGGATCTGGCCAGCGGTAGTCGAGTTCGAAGTTTCAACGGCGAGGACCTGCATGACTACAACGGTGGCCAGGGAGCCCACTACGGCGGCGTTCGCAGCATGACGCTCAGTCCGGACGGTCGGTTCTTGGCGGCCAGCGGTCTCCACAAGGCGACGAATCCTTTCGGGGCCGTTCAGGAGCCGTTGGTTCTGGTGTTCGATTGGGAGAGCGGCGACAAGCTGAAATCGCTGGTGGCCGACAAGATCACCGGCGGTATCGCCTGGCGAGCGATTTACCATCCGGCGGGTCCCTTGATCGGCGTCTCGGGGGGCAGCAGCGGTGGGTTTCTGCTTTTCTGGGAACCCAACAACGAGCAAACGGTCTCGCAATTTAAACTACCCAACACGGCGCTCGATATGGATTTGCATCCCGAGGGAACGCAAGTCGCCACGGTGCACTACGATCGTCAGGTTCGCTTGAGTCAACTTCAATTGGCCGGTGCGAGCACGACGTAGAACCGCGACGAGCCGTGAACCGCTGGAATCGGTGCGCACGACGGTGTTGATCTCCTCTCTCACCCGACCAATTTACCTGAGGTCTCGATGGCTCATTCGATTCGTGCTCGACTCGCGGCAGGCCAGATCGTGCGTGTGATGTCGATCGGCGCCTTGCCGTCGCCCAAACTGGTCGAGATCATTGGAACGCTGAGTGATGTCCACGGCATCTGGATTGACCAGGAGCACGCGTATGTGGCCCACGCCCAGATGGAATTGATGTTGATGGCCTGTCGCGCTTCGGGCCTGGACGCGTTCGCCCGCGTTCCCTTGACGGATTACACGACGTTGATGCGTCCGTACGAAACGGGCTGCAGCGGCGTGATGGTGGCCCAGATCCGAAGTGCGCGCGAAGTCCAAACGGCACTGCAATGGACGAAGTTTCCCCCGCGGGGGACCCGCGGCCTGTTTCTGGGCAACGCGGAGTGCGAGTACGGAAAGATTTCGGCAGCGACTCACGTGCAAACCGCCAATGACCAGCGATGGCTGGCCATCCAGATCGAGACGACAGAAGCCATCGCGTGCGTCGACGAGCTTGCGAGGATTGACGGCGTGGACCTCTTGTTCGTGGGCCCTGCCGACCTTTCCGCGGCGTTGGGGGTACCGGGTCAAGTCCTCCACCCGAAGTGCCTGGAAGCATTGACCGCGGTTTCGCGGGCGTGCCGTGAGGCGGGAAAGCCCTGGGGTACGCTGTCGCGTTCGCCGGAACACGCGAGCCGCTGTCGAGACCTCGGCTGCCAACTGTTCAGCATCGCAAGCGACGTCGACTTAATTCAGCGCGGGATCGATGCGACCGTGCGCGATTTCACCCCCGTCGTCGGCGATTGAACCGGCGCCGACCGTACCGATTCCGCACGCCGCACTGGCCGGCCATACGCAACAACTCACTTGCTTGCCAACTCGGAGCCCTCATGCCGGTCGTCGCAGTTGCTTCCCAGAATCCCGTCAAGGCCAACGCGATTCGCGCGGCATTCGAGCAGGTGTTTCCGCATCAGACCTGGGAGATGGTGACGGTCTCGGTTGCCTCCGGTGTCGCCGACCAACCGATGACGGATGCCGAGACGCGGCAAGGGGCGCGAAATCGCGTGGCGGCCGCGCGGCAGGCCCGGCCCACGTGCGACTTCTGGGCTGCCGTGGAAGGAGGCATCGAAGACGATCCGCAGGGCATGTTCGGACTCGCCTGGATCATCATCCAAGCGGACGGTCGCGGCGGCGAGGCCCGCACGGCGAGTTTTCCATTACCTCCGCCGATGGCGAAGCTGGTCCGCGACGGGATCGAACTGGGCAAGGCCTGCGATTTGCTGTACGAGAAAGAAAATTGCAAACAGCACGAAGGGGCGATCGGGCTCTTGTCTCATCAAGTGATCGACCGTCAGCAACTGTACCAACACGCCGCCATCATGGCCCTGATGCCGCTCCGGAATCCCGACTGGTACGCGGCGGCCCCCTACTCCAGCTCGTAGCGAATCTCGAGCACTTCGTACTTGAGCGTTCCGCGCGGGACCGGAATCTCGACCGTGTCGCCCAGCTTCTTGCCGATCAGGCCCTGCCCGACCGGACTGGTACAAAGGATCTTACCCGTATCGTAGTCCTCCTCGCCGGCGCCGACCAAGGTGTACTTCTCTTCATCGCCATAGTCCAGATCTTTGACGACCACGGTCGCCCCAAACGCGACTTCGTCCTTGGGCATTTTGGAGGGGTCAATGATCGTGGCGTTGGCCAGCTTGCCTCGCAGCTGGTTGATCTTGGCTTGCAGCATGCCCTGCGATTCGCGAGCGCCGTGATATTCGGCGTTCTCCTTCAAGTCACCTTCGGCGCGCGCGTCGGCGAGGCGTTTCAGGATCACGGGCATTTCTTCATTTTCCAGCCGATCAACTTGTGCCTTGATCTTATTGTACCCCTCGCGGGTCATGGGGATCATCTCTGACATCGCAAGGTCCTCGCAGAAAAAGTCGGACGGCCTGGGAAGAAGCCAAGGCCGTCCTCATGATGACGATCCGAATGGGTCTTGTCGCGGGGCGATCACCGCCGACGTGTCTCTATTCTGGGGGAGTTTTTCGACCATGTAAAGTCCAAGATCAGCGTGAGTCGACGCATCACGGAGCGGTTAATCGAGTCCGAGCGAAGCGGTTGGCCGGGAACCGGGGGAGGTGGACGGCGAAGTTGTTTTGCCCACTTCGTGCGGCCAAGCGGCGGCGTGGAGCTCGCAACCAAGAAACGAGCCGTGCGTGTCGTCAACGGCCCTCCCTCGGAACCTACGATCGCTCGCCCAAGGTCGATTCGGGCAAATACAAGATGCAGCCGCACGATTTACAGAACCGGAGTTTCGACAGCATCAGTTCGTTCATGGTCTGCGGCGTCAGTGTTTGGTAGCACCCCCCGCAGCATTCGCCGTCGACCGGCGCGAGGGCTTCGGCGCCTCGGCTCTTGACGACGCGATCGTAGTCCCTGCGAAAATCGGCGGGCAGCTTTGCCTCGGCCACGGCGAGATCCGCTGACAGGCGGGCCACGTCGACCTCCAAAGCGTCGCGTGCTTCCACCACGCGCTGACGCGTCGCGGCAAGATCCTGTTCCACGAGCTCCTTCTGGCCAATGACGACTTTGACGTGCGCTTCCAAATCCGCCACCTTGTCGAACAGCTCAAGGATTTCATCGGACAGAACGCTGTTGGCCTGCTCATCGGCTGCAATTTGCTCCATGAAGGCCTGGTACTCGCGGTTCGTGCTGCACGCATTCAGCTTGGCCTTCACGTCGGCGATCCGCGCCTCGCGTTCGCGCAGCTGGAGTTCTTTTTGATCGGCCGTCATCCGCGACCGCTTGACGCCTTCCTTGGCCGAAACCAACTCCTCCTCCAGGTTGCGGACATTGGCCTCGGCGGCCTTGATCTGCCGCGGCCCCCGCTCGAGCCGAGACCTCAGATCACTCAGCTGCCGATGGATTCGGTGCAGCTCGTTCAACGTGGCGGAGGTTACGATCATGTGCCAAGAACTCCCTCTCTCGAAGCGAACGCGGCAAGGCGATGGTGTGGCGTTCCGAATCACTTTCTATCGGGGTTGGGAAAAGGGGTCAGGTCCCAAGAGTGCGAAGCACCCAAAAGGCCGTTCCGGCATCTGGGAGCTGCCCCCTTTTCCCAACGCACCCCAATATTAGGCTGTGACACAGCACTCGTCTGACCGTCGCCTGTTCGCGAGACAGCCCCGAAAGGTTACGGTTTGTTCGGAACCTCAATACGCCTGTCAAACACGACGCCGCGAGACCAATCATTATAAACGGCGCCGAAACACAACCGCCAGTCCCGGGCTCGGCGGAATTCCTGGGTCGGCCAGTCTCGCAGCACACTCGCCGAGGCGTTTTCGCAAGGGATGTGTGCCAGGCGGTGTGTCCAGGAGCGTCCTGGGGCGCATGGCCGCCCGGCCGCGGACCGCATCACCCGACACCGTCGCGCCCCGAATGGCGAAAAAAAAACGCCCAGGCGGATGTCGTGTGACACCCGCCTGGGCCAAGAACCCGCTCGGCCACTCGGACCGTCCGGCTCAGGCCGCCTCGCGCAAGAAGCCCGCGAGTTGTTCGCTGCGAACCGGATGCTGAAGTTTGCGGACGGCCTTGGCCTCAATTTGCCGGACCCGTTCCCGCGTGACTTTGAAGATTCGGCCGACCTCTTCCAGCGTGTAGGTGTAACCGTCGCCCAGCCCGTAGCGCAGGCGGATGATCTCGCGTTCGCGATAGGTCAACGTCTTCAGCAACCGCTCGATCTTTTCTCGCAAGATTTCGTTCGTCGCGTTCCGCACGGGGTTGTCCGAACTGTGGTCTTCGATGAATTCGCCGAAGGCCGCGTCTTCGTTATCGCCCACGGGGCGATCAAGGCTGACCGGGTGTCGGCCGATGTCGAGCACGCGGCGAACCTCTTCGATGCTCATCCCCGCACGCTCCGCAATCTCGCACGTGGTCGGCTCGCGTCGCTTCTCTTGAACCAGCTGCTTCTGGACGTTGCGCAGCTTGGAGAGGACGTCGATCATATGGACTGGGATTCGAATCGTTCGAGCCTGATCCGCGATGGCGCGCGTAATGGCTTGTCGAATCCACCAGGTGGCGTAGGTCGAAAACTTAAAGCCGCGGCGGTATTCGTACTTGTCGACGGCCCGCATTAAGCCGGTATTTCCCTCCTGAATCAAATCCAGGAAGCTCAGGCCTCGATTGCGATACTTCTTGGCGATTGAGACGACCAGCCGCAAGTTGCCATTGGAGAGCTCGCGTTTGACGTGCTCATACAGCTTGAACTCCTCGTGAAACCGCTCGGTCTTCTCTCGCAGGCTGCGAGGGCTTTCCTGCGTCTTGACCATCAGCTGATACAATTCGCGGCGCAGCTTGCTTCGTTCTTCGCGGAAACGCTCGTCGTGCGCAAGGGCGTTCAGACGCTGTTGGATCTGATCCATCCGCCGAGACGCGTCTTCCAGAGGCCGCATGAACGGGTGGACGCGTCGAGTCCGCAGACTTAGCTCTTCCACCAGTTGCAAGCACTTCCGTCGGCGCCGCAAATACCGGCTGCGAATCCGTTCACGTTGCTCGGCGGGTGTCGACCTGGAAATCAAACGCCCAAAGTCCAGTTCGTTCTGGTGCAGGAGGGCGTTCAGCGTTTTCAGGTTGTGCGGCATGCGAGCCAGGATTTGCTCTTTGGTCAGCCTCTCCGTCAGCGAGACCTTGATCGTGCGATCGAAGGGAAGCTCGCCGCGATAGACGCGTTCCAGGGTTTCAACCGTCTGCCGCATCGCCAAATGCGTGCTCAATACGGTGCGGCGGAACCGCTTTCGCGTGACCTCGATTTTCTTCGCCAGGGAAATTTCCTCGGTGCGACTCAGCAGCGGGATGTTGGCCATTTGGTTCAAGTACATCCGAATCGGGTCGCTGTCGACTTTCCGCAGTTCTTCGGCAGGCGGCGGACCGAGTACCAGCTCCCCGACTTCAGGCCCCGCGTCGGCGTCTGCCATGGCTGAGCTGTCACGCGAGTTGCCCTTGGGTCGAGCCTCTTCGAAAGACAAGATTGGCGGCTTGTCCAGCAGCTTGATGCCTCGCTCGTCAAGCGCCAGCAGTAGATTGTCGAGCTTCTCGGGGTTGACGTCTTCGTCGGGAAGATACTGATTCACCTGCTCATAAGTCAGGTACCCTTGGGCTCGTCCTTTGATGATGATGGCATCCAGGTCGGTATCGAGATAAGTCATCGGTCACATCCTCCTGCGCTTTCCTGCGCGTCACAAGGACAGCGATGCCGCGAACGCGAATCCGCCCCCCAACTTGCGGGCTGTTGAACGGGCGTTCGACCGGGGCCAGGCCTGCTCCTCGTCCATGAGTCGCAAACGACCTGTGATTGCGGGTACGTTGTGGGTCACCGTTGAAGCCGGCAGCGGCATGCCGCTGCCGGGACGATCAACGGTTAGTTGTCGATCAATTCCTTCCGGGTTCGAAAGATGTCGAGCAGCATCTCCAGCTGCTGCTGTTCGTTCAGGTCAGGACTCTCCAGCGCTGCTTGCTGACGCTGCAGCTGCTCCTCCGTTTGCCTTCGGCTGAAGGTCTGCAACAGTTCGGTCAAGACGGTTTGGCAGTCGTCGACGCTTTTCTGTTGGCCGGCTTCGTCCAGTTCGACCAGCAGGCTCTTGAGCGCCGGTTCATCGATCCGCAGCAGGATCGTCGCAAAATTCGGCGTCGCTCCCTCTTCCATCACTTGGGCGAAGTGCTGGTACAACTGCCTTGCCGTGGGCGACTTGAGCTGCGTGACATGGATTTGCTCCAGCGCGGGCGGCACAAACTCAGGATATTGGATCAGCAATTCGAACAGGTCACGCTCCATCGGCTCCAGCCGCAAGGACTCGTTGCCACGCGCCAACCTCGCACCCGGCAACGGCGAGGCGAATCCGGTCGGTCGGTCTCGACGAGCCGCCGTCAGACGCTGCCTCAGTTGACCTTCGTCGAGTCGGAACTCCCGGGCGAGCCGGTTGAGCACTTGCTGCTCCCGGAGCCGCTGGGCACTCGAGTCGCCGTGGCTGTGACGCGGCGCTTTGGACAGCGCCGCGACGAGATTCTCGAGCGCCTGGTTCGCACGGTGCGTATCCCGCAACGGATCCAATCCTGCGCGTCTCGAGTTGAATCTTGTATTCCCAGGCATCGGGAGCGGTGGCGACGAGGTTCAGCAAGGCGTCCTTTCCGTGCTGCAGCAGGAAATCACAGGGATCCAAGTTCTCTGGCAGCGTTACGATCCGGAGATCAACCTGGTTCGCAATGAATAACTCGAGAATCTCGCTCGCGCGGCGCTGCCCCGCGGAATCGCCATCCAACAACAAGGTGATTCGGTCGGCAAATCGTCGCAATAATTGAATGTGCCGCGGTCCCAATGCCGTCCCCAGGACCGCCACCGCCTGTTCGATGCCATGCTGCCGTGCAATCACAACGTCCGTATAGCCCTCCATCACGATCACTTCCCGCTCGCGCGACACGAAATCGTGCGCCAAATGCAGCCCATAAAGCTGCTCGCTCTTGGAAAACAAGCGTGTTTCAGGCGAATTGATGTATTTCGCCGACTTGTCATCGGCCAGCTCGGGAAGAATCCGCCCTCCCACTGCGATCGGCCGGCGCTGAGGGTCGCAAATGGGGAACATCACGCGACCGCGGAAACGATCAAACCAGCCGTTCGTCCGCTCACTTCGTAAGATCAAACCGATCGCGTTGAGGACTTCCGGCGAGAACGATTCACGCTGAGCACGATCCAAGAGCCAAGTCCACGAATTCGGCACGAACCCCAGCTGAAACCGCTCGATACTCTCGGCATCGATCCGGCGTCGCTGCAAATAGTCTCGCCCCAATTCCCCCTCGGCATCCTCCCGCAAACACTGATGAAACTGCTGGCAGGCCCAAGCCATCGCCCGATATAAGGTCTGCTTGTCATCCGGGCTGCCGGCCGGCGCGGATTTCGAGGACGGACCCGGGGTAAGCGTCACCCCTGCCCGCTCCGCCAACATCGTGACGGCCTCGCGGAATCCGACGCCCTCGCGTTGCATCACGAAGCTGAAGATGTCGCCGCCCAGGTCGCAAACCCAGCACTTCCAAGATTGCCGATCCGGATTGACCTGAAGACTCGGCTTGGAGTCCGCGTGCCACGGGCAGAGCCCCACGAACAGTCGGCCCTGACGACGCAGCTCAATCTGCTCGCCCACCAAGTCGACAATATCGACGACCTGCCGAATCCGTTCTTTCGCGTCTTGCGAACCCGAGAACACCAGCGACTCCTTGGTCAAAACGGCGGGAGGGGAATAACCCCTGCGCTGACCACGGCTCGGAACTCATCATCCATGAGGTCCCTTCCGTTACGCCGGCTGCGGGTCAAACAGCAGTGTGCCCTCCTTAGCACTGGCTCATGATTATAGACATTGGCCTCGGCCGGTCAACAACGATCCGCCGCCACCCCAACCGGATGCATCGGATGCGAAAAACGCCGTCCCGGAACGCGTTATCCCGCCGAAATGACTGAAATTTGTGAGCAGTTCTGTAGCCGCGAGCGTGAGACTCCCGCCGGCAAGCGGCGGGCATCTTGGTCGGTGCGCGGCCGTGGCCGATGTAGCCGCAAGCGTGAGACTCCCGCCGGCAAGCGGCGGGCATCTTGGTCGGCGCGAGTCAAGTTTTTTCACGTGACTTTAGTGAACCCAGGTACGTGGGGAGCGCGGCTCGGGCAAACTCCAGCCGTTTGGGGGCGGATTGCTTGAAATGCCAGGACTGAAATGAGATAATCCGGTCGCGGTTCGTGGCCCAACCGTCAGACCCTCACCGGCCCGCCCTCCACGGCGCGGCCCACCCGCCCCACAACACGCCTCTATCAATCACGCCTAGTGAGGAAGGAAACCTCATGCAAGTTTCCCGTTGCTCTTTGTGGTTCACATTCGGCTTGGCTGCGATTTATTTGATGAGCGCTCCGTGCGCGGCCGGCAGTTCGCTTTCGATCAACACGGGACGCGACGACCAGCCGCTCGCGATCATCGCCGGGCGTGATGGGATGCAACAGCTGATTGTGACGCTTCACGCCGACGACGGCTCCGAACAAGACGTGACGCGCGAGGTGGTCTACGAGGCGACGCCGGCGGAGATCGTGTCGATCGACCCAAGCGGCCAAGTGACACCCAAGTCCGAGGGCGAGGTCACGATTTCGGCGCTTCACGCGAGCGGACTGTCGGCGACGACGCGAGTGCAGATCACTCATTTCGACGAGGATCTTCCTGTTAATTTTCCGAACGAGGTCGTCCCGCTGTTCACGAAGCACGGTTGCAATGGAGGTGGATGCCACGGCAAGTCGAGCGGCCAGAACGGCTTTCGTCTGTCGCTGTTGGGGTTCGAACCGCGCGAGGACTACGAGTTCTTGACCAAGGAATCACGTGGTCGGCGTCTGTTTCCGGCAGCACCTGAGCGAAGCTTGCTCTTGATGAAAGGAACCGCGACGTTGCCGCATGGCGGAGGCGCCCGGCTGGAGATCGACTCGGCCCCTTATCGGGTGATCCATCGCTGGATCAGCCAAGGCATGCCTTATGGAAGTGACTCGGACCCGGTCGCGACGGGCATCGAGGTCTTTCCAAAGACGCGTGTGATGCGTCCTGGCAGCGAGCAACAATTGGTCGTGATCGCTCACTATTCAGACGGGACGACACGCGACGTGACGCGGATGGCGCAGTTGAACTCGAACGACGCCGAAATGGCGGAAGTCTCGACGACGGGTTTGGTGTCGACGCACGAGCAGACTGGCACGGTCGCGGTGATGTGCATTTTCCAAGGCCACGTCGATGTGTTTCGCGCGACGCTGCCCTTGGGCCAGGAAATCACCAACTTGCCCGAGCCGTCCAACTATGTCGATCACCTGGTGAACGATCAATTAATCCGATTGGGATTGCCACCTTCGCCGATTTGTGACGATGCCACCTTCCTGCGCCGCGCCACGATCACGATCGCCGGTCGCATCCCGACGCTGGAGGAAGCCCGCTCGTTCGCGGCGGACACGTCGCCCGACAAGCGCACGCGGTTGGTCAACGACTTGGTGGACAGCACGGACTACGCCGACAACTTTGGAACGAAGTGGGCCGCGATCCTTCGCAACAAGCGTTCCAACGACGGCGACAAGCAGGCGACGTTTGCGTTTTACAATTGGATCCGTGACCGACTCCACGAAAACGAGCCTTACGATGAATTTGTCCGCGACGTCGTGACCGCCACGGGCGATGTGAGTCTCCATCCGCCGGTTGCCTGGTACCGCGAACTGCGGGAACCGTCCGCATTGGTCGAGGACACGGCGCAACTGTTTCTCGGCATGCGGATTCAGTGTGCACGCTGCCATCACCATCCGTTCGAAAAATGGAGCCAGCGGGATTACCACAGTTTCTCGGCTTTCTACTCGCGGATTGGACGCAAGCGAGTTGACGGGCTGAGCGGCGATCAGATCTTCCATCAACGCGGTGAAGCGACGGCTCAGAATCCCAAGACGGGTGAAAAACTGATCCCCGCCGGCCTGGACAGCGAGCCGCTTCAGATCTCACCGCTGGATGACCCACGGGACCTGTTGGTGGATTGGATGACGCGTCCGGACAACCCCTTCTTTGCGAAGGCGCTGGTCAATCGGTACTGGAAGCACTTTTTCGGCCGAGGACTTGTCGACCCGGAGGATGACATGCGGGTTACCAATCCCGCCTCGAATCCGGAATTGCTCGACGCGCTCGCTCAAGACTTCATCGACCATGGTTTCGATCTGAAGTATCTCGTGCGAACGATCGCGACCTCAACCACGTTCCAGTTGAGCGCCGAGCCGAACGAGTTCAATCAAAACGACAAGCAGAACTATTCCCGGTACTATCCACGGCGACTGGATGCCGAGACGCTGCTGGACGCGATCGATCAGGTGACCGCGATGCCAACGCAGTTCGCGGGGGTTCCGGTCGGGACGCATGCAATCCAACTGCCCGACAATGGATTCAACTCGTACTTTTTGACCGTTTTCGGGCGTCCCGAGGCAAGCAGTGCCTGCGAGTGTGAGCGATCGACGGATGCCAGCTTGGCTCAGAGTCTTCATCTGCTCAATTCGAAGGACATCCTGGGCAAGGTCTCGGCGGACAACGGCTTAGCCGCTCGGTTTGCCGCGGACCCGCGTCCGCTGGAGGATCGCATCGAGGAGTTGTACCTGCTGGCCTTCTCCCGTCGTCCGGATACCGAGGAACTGACAATTGCCAAGGATTACCTGGCCGCTAAGGAGTCCCCGCGCGAGGCCTTTGAAGACATTGTGTGGGCTCTGATGAATACCAAGGAGTTCTTGTTCAACCATTAATCGAACTGACCGCCGCCGCGCCGCAAAACGACGGCGCCTCACCCGCTGGGGCGCCGACGGCGGCGCGAATCCATCCCACAATCGCCCTCCTCTTGCGAAGAGCAACCTGCCGATGTCGATTCGCGTGCTGCTGGGTTTAACCACCCTCTTGCTGCTGCCCTCGTTGTCCGTTGCCCAGCTTCCCGCCCCCGCACTCGACTTTGTCTACCCCGCTGGCGCCCAGGTCGGCACGACCGTGGTCGTCGAAGTTGGTGGCCGGGATTTGGACGAGGCGCGGCAGTTGGTCTTTTCGCACCCCGGTTTCGTCGGTGTCCCGGTAACTCGCCCCGCGGGTGAATTCGAGTCGGGCGACCAAATCGTGCCGAACCAGTTCCGCATCGAAGTCCCCGTGAATCTCCCACCGGGCAAGTACGATGTCCGCGTTGTCGGGCGGTTCGGTGTCTCCACCCGCGCACGTTCCTGATCACCAGCGTTCCTCAGCGGCAAGAAGAGGGCGATCATCGACAACCCGAAGCAGCATTGGAGCTGCAGCCGGAGACCCTGATCCACGGTCGGGCGGACGGCGGCGCCGTCGACTATTATCGCTTCCATGCAGAAAAAGACGAGACGGTTGTCGTCGAATGCCTTGCCCAGCAGCTCGACTCGAGCCTCTTGCCGGTGCTAACCATTTGGGATGCGAACGGCCGTCAGCTGTCTCGCAGCCGGCGTCTGAATGACCCGATCCTGGTGTGGACTTCGCCGGAGTCCTCCGATTACTTGCTGGGCGTTCACGACCACATCTACGGGGGCGGGGCGTCACACGCGTACGCTCTGCAGTTGCATACGGGTCCTTACCTTGTCAGTGTCGCGCCGCACGTCGCCCTGCCGGGCACCAGTTCGGTCTTTACAGTGATCGGTCGGAACCTGCCCGGAGGCACGCCAACCACGGACTTGCACTTGGATAACGCGCCGCTCGAACAGGTGCAAGTCCGGATCTTCGTCCCACCTGCTGCGACCGATCCGACACCGGCGATCGTCGATCCGGTGGCAGCGGATGCCGAAGGCTTTTCATTTCGCTGGTCGACGCCCGCAGGCAACTCGAATCCGGTCGTGATCGGGATGGCCACGCAACCGGTCGTGGTTGAGGCAGAGCCGAACAACCTGCCCGAGCAGGCACAGCGAGTCGACGCTCCGTGCGAAGTTTCCGGTCGGTTTTATCCCCGGCGTGATCAGGATTGGGTCCAGTTCTCAGCGACCAAGGGCCAGCAATTTCAGATCCTTGTCATCAGCCATCGGGGCGGCCACCCGACCGATCCGGAAATCTTTGTTCAACGGGTATTGAAGACCAGCGATGGCCAAGAGCAAACTTCGCAGATTGCGACCGATGACGACTTTCGTGCCGACGGCAAACGCTATCGCCAGGGACTGCGACGAGGGCTGGAACTGGACCACCGTGATCCAACCGCCCGCTTCACCGCCGATCAAGATGCCGATTATCGCGTCGGGCTGCGTGATCTCAACGGCAGCTCAA
This sequence comes from uncultured Planctomycetales bacterium, assembly GCA_963826795.1. Lineage (GTDB taxonomy): Bacteria > Planctomycetota > Planctomycetia > Pirellulales > Pirellulaceae > CAWGYT01. Next base: position 489,582 of record CAWGYT010000009.1, read on the forward strand.
TCGACGATCCGCGGCTCACCTATCGACTTGTCGTGGAACCGGTGGAGCCCGACTTCGAGTTGCTGGCCTGGACGCAGGTCCCTGCGGCGGACGATGACAAGAAAATCGAGCGAGGCGGCATGGTGATTCGCAGCGGCGAGCGACTGCCGATCTTGGTCGATCTGTTTCGCGAAGGCGGGTTCGAAGGCCCGGTGGAACTGACCGCCCACGGACTTCCGGCCGGGGTCGAGGCCCCGCCCTGCTATGTCCCGGCGGGAGCGACGCAGGCCGTCCTGGTTCTCTCCGCGGCAACCGAGCTCGATTCGTGGTGCGGACCGATTGAAATCACGGGCACGGCGTCGATTGAGAACGTCCCGCGCGTTCGCCGTGCGCGGGAAGCGGTTTTGACGTCCGCCACGGGCAACGTCGAGCAATCGCGCCCGACCGCACGCCTTGCTCGTCAGATGATGCTCGCGGTCGTCGCCAATGAGACGGCCTCGGCTGACATCGCCCTTACAGCGGAAGGATCGCCTTCTGTTTTCGAGACCTCCCGTGGTGGCAAGATCTCGATCCCGCTGCGGATGGTGGCTCATGGAGAACTGAAGAGCGAACTGGCGCTGGCCCCGCTGGAAGTTCCCGACAAGGTGAAGATCCAGGGCGTGACGCTCAAGTCCGATGCGACCGAGGGGCAACTTGAAGTGGTCTTGGACAGCCCGGAAATCAAGCCCGGGCGCTACTCGGTGATCCTCCGCGGCAAACTCAAGACCAGCTACGGTCGGAACCCCGATGCCATCGCGGCCCTGGAAGCCGCCCGCGGCCAGTTCGACGCAACCACCGAGCAAATCGCGCAACAACTCGCGGCCGCCGCCCAGGCCGTAGCGGCAGCGAAGCAGTCGGCGATCGAGAAAACGGAGCAATTCGCCCAGCTGCAGACGACCCAGGACGGCGTGGTTCAGGCCTTCCAAGCGGCGTCGGCGCAGCTCAGCCAGGCCTCGCAACAGCTCGCAGGCCTGATGCAAAGCACCACGTCGACTCAAGCCGCGCAGGCCGGCGAGATCCAAGAACTGCTTGACCAGGCCACATTGGCAGCCGGCAAGGCCGGCGAGCAGCTGCAGACGGTGCAAACGTCGCTCGCCCAGGTCCGTGATCAATGGGCGCAGACACAAAGCCAGATTGAAACACTCAAGGCCGAACAGGCAAAGGTAGAAGCCGAACAGCAAGCGCTGGAACAGAAGAAGCAACGCGCTGACGCGTATCGCCAGGAGCTCGACAAGCGTTTGGAGGAGGCCCGTAAGAACCTGGGGCCAAAAGATATCGACACCTACATCAACTCGCCGGCAATTACGCTCGAGATCCACAGTTCGCCCGTGACAATCAACGTGCCTGACGAAATGGTCACGCTGAAGCGCGGCGAAACCGCACCCGTGACGCTGGACGTGACACGTCGCTTTGGCTTCAGCGACGCAGTCACCCTGACGCTCGACGTCCCCCAGGGCGTCGCGGAACTCGGTGCCGAGACGCAGACGGTGGGCCCGGAGGCAACCTCGGCCAGTCTGCAACTCAAGGCGGGCGGGAACGCGAGCTTGGGACAACATCGCGTCAACCTGAACGTGGCGTTGAAATTCAATGGCGTCGACATCACCGAAAAGGTTCCGCTCGTAGTCCAAATTTCCGAATAATCGAATCCGGTCGCTCCAACCACAACGCCCGGACGTTCACAGAATTGCCACGCCATCAATTTCCACGCGGCCATCAATTCCCACGCGTCACACTTCGTCGGTAATCGGTGACGAGGGTTTGCTCACATGAACGAGGTCTTTTCATGTATTTGCCACCGTTAGCATCGGCTCGTCAATGGATCATCCTGCTCGTCGCGCTCGCGAATGCGCTGCCGTTGGGCGGCATGCTAAGGGCGGAGGAGATCGAGGTCGCGACCATCGACCATCCGGACCCTGTCGACTTTCAGCGCGAATTGTTGCCGATTCTCCGCAAGAAGTGTCTCGCCTGTCACAATGCCACCGATTCCGAGAGCGATTTGATCCTGGAGACACCGGCATCGATCCTTCAGGGCGGTCTCGAGGGTCCCGCCGTGGTGGCAGGCCAGCCCGATGAGAGCTTGCTCTTTCTGTTGGCTGGGCATGTCCAAGAGCCGATCATGCCTCCGGCCGACAACGACGTGGGTGCCGCGCCGTTCGAGCCATCCGAACTGGCTCTGCTCAAATTGTGGATCGAGCAAGGCGCGAAAGGAGACGTCGCCGCGCCGGCGAAGGCAATCGAGTGGCAGCCGTTGCCGCCGGGCGTGAATCCCGTGTTCGCCGCCGCTCAACCCGACAACGGCCGATTCGTCGCGATTGGTCGGGCCAATCAAATCTGGATCTACGACGTCTTGTTGGGCCGCTACGTGGATCGCCTGATCGATCCGGATCTCAGCCGCTCGCCGGCCGGACAGGACAGAACGATCGCTCATCTGGACCTGGTTCAGTCCCTCGCGTTCAGCCACGATGGACAGCGGATCGCCTCAGGGGGCTACCGCACCGTCAAGCTGTGGCGGCAGACGAGCCCAATGTTTCAGACGCAATCGTTGCCCTCGAGCCCGGTCGTCTGCCAAGCTCGTCGCGGCGAACTGCAGATTCGAGTCTTCGCGGACGCAACCGTGCAGTCACAGGAAGGCAACAGCGACCCCATCGTCATCCACTTGGCCGAACCTCAACCCACCCTTCTCGCCGCGGCGGTCTCGCCCGACGGGCAATCGATCGCGACGATTGGCGACGACCAGCACTTGCGGATTTCGAAGCGGGTCGACGGTCAACTGCTGAGCACGACGGCGATTACGGATGCATTGAACCGCCTGGTCTGGACCCCGGCTGGCGATCTCGTGGCCAGCGGCCAGGACGCCGCGCTGCGAGTTTGGAAGGTCGACGCGGATTCCATGCCGGGTGATGTCGCGGTGGTGGCGAGCGACGGCGGTGCAGTCTCTAGTCTGGCCGCGCTGGCGGACCATCGGGTCGCCGTCGGAGATGTGGCGGGCAAGATTCGCGTTTGGGATCTCGCCCAGAGCAAGCTGGAACGCGAATTCGATCAGGCAGGTCCTGTGTCGGCGCTGGTTCTGTCCGACGACGCGCAGCATCTGGTCTCGCTGGGCCCCGCTGCTCCCGCCAAACTATGGGACCTGTCCCAGGGCAAGTTGATTGCCGATCTGGCGGGAAATCCTGCCTTGCAGTGGGAGGTGGATCAGCGACAGCTGGAAGAACAAATCGCCAAACGCCAAGTTGACAATTTGACGGCCGACCTGGACGCAGCGAAGAAGCGCGTCACGGACGAGGAAGCGAACCTGAAGAAGACTCAGGAGGCGCGTGACAAAGCCCAGCAGGAGTCTGACGCCGCCGTCGAGGCCGCAAGTAAGGCGGTCGCGGAGCGCGACGCGGCTCAGCAGGCACTCGCGACCGCGCAGGAACAGGCCAAGCTGACCGAGGCCAAGCTGGCGGATGCCGCCTCCGATGACGACAAGGCAACCGCCCAAAAGGCGCTGGAGGAAGCCCAGCAAGCTGTCAAGGCGGCCGAGGAAGCGCTCAAGCCCAAGCGTGAAGCGGCCGAAAAGGCGGAGACGGATCGAATCGCGAAGGAGCAAACGCTGGATTCGGCCAAGCGATCGGTTGAAACATCCGAGCGTGCGCTGGCCGATGCCCAAACGCAATCGGTCGCGCTCGATCCGCAACTGAAGCAGGCTCAGGATCATCACCAAGCGGCCGAGATGGCCACGAAACAGGCGACCGAACGACAGCAAGCCGATCGACCGGCCGCTCGATTGGCCTCATTTACGCCCGATGGATCGCTGCTGGCCACCGGTGATACGCAAGGCACGGTGCTGATCTGGAACAGCGACGACGGCAAGTTGGTTGCGCCCCTGAGCGCGGCGATGCTTGATGTCACCGGGTTGTCATTCGTGAATTCCGAGGTCATCGAGTCGCTCGGCGAGGATGCCACGCTCCGGCGATATCGGCTGGACACGCGCTGGCAACTGGAACGCGTCATCGGATCCCCCGACGAGACTTCTTCGCTGTCCGATCGCGTCACCGCCCTGGCGTTCAGTCCCGACGATCGGCTGCTGGCCGTTGGCGGAGGCGAGCCGTCGCGGGGAGGTGAGTTAAAGCTTTACAACGCGGAAGACGGACAGCTTGTACGTGAGATCGAAAACGCCCACAGCGATACGGTGTTGGCTGTGGCGTTTTCACCCGATGGAACCTTGCTGGCCACGGGAGGAGCCGATCGGTTCATGAAGCTGTTTCGTGTTGACGATGGCTCGCACGTCCGCACCTTCGAGGGCCACACCCATCACGTGTTGAGTGTCGCTTGGAGAGCGGACGGTCGCGTGCTCGTATCGGGCGGGGCCGACAAACTGGTCAAGCTGTGGAATGTCAGTGACGGTTCCCAGATCCGCACGATTCAAGGTTTCGGCAAGGAAGTCACCTCGCTGATTTTCGCGGGAGCTCAAGACCGCTTCTTCGCGGCGTGTGGCGACCAAAACCTCTACCGCTGCGAGGTGGGCGGTGAGCGCAAGTCGATCGGGCGGGGCGATGATTTTCTCTACGTCGCCACGGTGGATCGACTCGGAAAGCAGGTCGCCTTTGGCGGCCACGACAGCGTCGTGCGGATCGTCGACGAAGACGGCAAGCAGCGAGCCGAGGCCAAGTAAGGCGGCGTGCCGGTCGACTCGGCGCGCTGCGGCGATTCCGCGCGTCGAAGGCTCAGCGTCATGAGCGCGACGATCAGGGCCAGCCAGAGCAGCGTCCGTTGAGCCTCGCGAAACGAGGCGACGTGAAACGTGGCGTGTGCCAAGTGGTGCATCAGCCAAAAGGCTGCGAACACCGAGATTCCAAAGCTGGCGGTGCCGATCAGATCGCCGCCCAGCAACCGGTTTTGGCTGGATGGATCGAGTTCAACCAGGACCCACGTGCCCACCAACAGCTGTGCCGCGGTCGCCGCCAACGCAACACCGGCCGCCGATCGAGCGGCCGTGTGCAGAGCCACCGCGCGCGGCGACGTCGTGTCATCCGGCGCCGACGCCGAGCCGACCAGATGGCGAAGCCAGCTGACGCCGCCGACCGCCAACGATGCGAGCGCGAAATGGGCGGTCAGGGCAAGTGTTGGGCCCAACATCATCAGCCGACGAAACTCGCTGGGACCGACGGGCCCCGTCAGCACGCCGGGTCGGTGCGACGCGAGCGCCATCACGCCAAACAGGGGCGGGAAATGGTACAGCAAGTTGGTCGCAGCCAACAGCGTCAGAACCAGTACGGCGGCAAACCTCCCACGACCGATCGACGCTCGCCCCGCAAGCAGCGCCAGATACGCCGACATGCAGACGACGTAAAAGGCTAACTCGGCGACCGCCCAACTGATCTTGTACGTGAACTGGGGCAGAACTTCGAACAGTCCTCGGTCTCGGCCGAGCCACATCGCGCCCGCCAGCCCCAATCCCAGCAAGGCTCCCAGCAACAAATTGCCCAGGCCGAGCCAGCCGAGTCGCCGAGCCTGTCGAAGCAGCGGTTCGCAGTCCGTACGCCTTCCTAACGCGAGGGCCAAAGCTCCGAATAGCGGAGCGGAAGCGCTGAGATTCATGGCCCAGAGATGACTTGCCAGCAGAAGCGTCATCGCGGTTTCAATCAGTGGCGTTTTCAAATCACGCTCCGGTCATCCGGGGAACCGACCGCGGGGCGAGTCCATGGCGGGGCCATCACAGACGGCATACACGGCGGATTCCTGACCGCGGTTGACTCATTTGTAGCAGATCGAACTCGCATTTTATTGATTCTCTTCGTGATTCTAAATAGCGTCAAACTATGCGTGCTTTCCAACGGCTGGCCGATGACCATCTGCGGCCACGGCACGTGATCCATCCCACACGCCTCGGAATCGCCAAGACGGTCATGCGACCGCGCATGGGCCCATCCAAAGTTCTTATCTTCGCGCCCGGTCAGGCCAATCGGATCGTTGAACTCCCCATGAGAATCCCGATGAAAATTCGCCCGTCTGCCTCCTACCGCGCCTGCGGCACCCTTCTACTTGCCGCCGTGATCGGGAGTGTCTGCCCCACGCTGCGGGCCGAATACCGCACGCTGGATGGCAGCAGCAACAATCCACTTTTTACGGACTACGGCCAATTGGGCCAACCGCTGACGCGCCACGCTCCGGCCGCATACGCCGATGGGATCTCTCAGCCGGCCCATCCCTCGTTTCCGAATCCGCGCGAGATCAGCAACACGATCTTTGACCAGCTAAGTCCACGGCTCGACCCCCGTGGCTTGACCGAGTACGTGTGGGTTTGGGGCCAATTTCTGGACCACGACATCGACCATACGCTGCTGCAGAGCGGCGGAGAGCGGATTGACGTGACCATTCCAGCGGACGATCCCGTCTTTGCTCCCGGGGCGTTGATCCCTGTCGATCGATCGGTCTTCGACCCCGCGACCGGCACGGCCATCGGCAACCCACGACAACAGCTCAACAATATCACCGCCTGGATTGACGCCGGTACCGTCTACGGGGGTCGGGCTTCCGAGGCGAACGCCGGGCAAGGGCGAACCGACTGGCTGCGGACGTTTTCCGGAGGTCGGATGAAAGTCACCACGGATCCGATCCTCGGCGATCTCTTGCCGACTCAGGACTGGGACGGCAACGGCGTGCGCGACCCGGACGCGCCCGCAATGGCCATGGACATGATGATCGGGCCCACGGCGTTCGTGGCCGGTGACGTGCGGGCGAACGAACACGCCGCGTTGACCAGTATGCACACCCTATTTGTTCGCGAGCACAATCGGCTTGCGGATCTGATCGCGACGACGCACACGGATCTGCCCTCGGACCCCGCGCTGCGAGACGAAGAGATTTATCAACGCGCCCGGAAAATCGTCGGGGCCCAGCTCCAGGCGGTGACCTATCGCGAGTTCCTTCCGACACTCGGCATCTCGCTGCCATTGACCTCGACCTACGATGCTTTTCTGAATCCCGCCATTTCGAACGAATTCGCAACGGCGGCCTACCGGATGGGACATAGTCAGATCAATGGCCGCTCGCTGCGGCTGAATGAAGACGGCACACCGATCGCGGAAGGCCCGCTCGATCTGTTCGCCGGTTTCTTCGACCCGTCCAAGCTGACCGACGAAGGCGGAATCGAACCCTTGCTGCGTGGCCTCGCGGCTCAGGTCCAGGAGTCCACGGATACACTGATGTCGGACGGCCTGCGAAATCTATTGTTCACGGGTTTTCCTGCCGGCGGCCCCGTCGCCAATGGCACGGATCTGGCGGCCTTGAATATTCAGCGCGGACGTGACCACGGCTTAAGCGACTACAATTCGACGCGAGTGGCCTATGGGCTCGCCCCGGTCACGGACTTTAGCGAGATCACAAGCGACGCCGACCTCGCGGCGAAGCTGGCGAGTCTTTACGGTTCCGTGGACGAAATCGACTTGTGGGTGGGTGCCCTGTCCGAGGATCCCCTGGTTGATTCTTCGATGGGCGAACTCACGGAGGCGATTCTCGCGGACCAGTTCGAACGGCTTCGCAAAGCGGATCGGCTGTTCTACACGCGCGATCCTCTCTTGGCGGAATGGGCCGCGCCCGTCCCCGGTTTTCAAGGCTCGGCGCTGGACTGGCTCAATCAGTTGCACCTTTCCGAGATCATCCTGCTTAACACCGAAATCGAGTCGCTGCCGCAGAACGTGTTCTTGATTCCCGAACCGACCAGCGGCTGGCTGTTCGCCCTGGGCCTCGGTCTGCTGGGAAACCGGATCCGCCGACGGCGGAGACGACGCTAAGCCCCTTGGCACGCGCAGTGCTCGGCGTCTGAAAAGCTCGGTCCGCCCATGCGGAGCAAAACCTTGTGCCCGACGTGCGGGCTTTCGCCGTGCGATTTGGCGCGATAAAATCCGGGCCATGAACGGCCGGTCGGCGTTTCTCGCAAGGTTCGCCCTGGGTTGTCATGCCTCGCACACAAGTCGCGTCCGACCGTCCCTTGGTGCGATTGTCGTCCGATGGTCCTGCTTGGGCCATCCGCCGTTTCTTTCCCCCAATCAAGGGAATCACAGATGAAGCATCCGCTCGTACTTCTCTGCTGTGGTTTACTCGTCGTTGGGCCTGGGTCCGCGGGATTCGCTCAATCCGAACTGGGTAAGGCACTGAAATCGCATTACGACCTGAAGTCCGTGACCTGTTACGCGTGCCATGCCCGCAAGTCGGAAGTTCCGGAGGAGGAGCACGAGGCATATCGCAAGAACGCCCGAGCGTACTTCAACGAATTCGGGAAGTCGCTTAAGGAACTTCTGGCGGACAAGAAATTGACGGAACAGCTTGAATCCGTCAAACGCTTGCCCACCGAGCATCCCCAGCGGCAAGCCGTGACGCAACAGGTCGAGGACGAGTTCCTGAAGGCGTTGGAGTTGGTCGCTCAACAGAAGGCCGCGTCCGGAGAGACCTATGGGGACCTTCTCGAAGCCGGAACTCTCGAATGGCGTCAAACCCAAATAGGCAATCGCCAGCTCACGAACCGATGTTTCGGCCAGGTCAAATCAGTTCTTTCTCGCGAGTGTGATTCGTGCGACCCGAGCTGTTGACGCGTCGATCCGGGACCGAGACAGACTACCCTCCGCTGTTATTCGTCCATGGGGCCTTCGCCGGGGCGTGGTGCTGGGAGTTGAACTTCCTTCCTTTTTTTCAATCCCACGGCTTCGATTGCTTCGCGCTCAGCTTTCGAGGTCACGGGGGCAGCCCCGGCTACGCGCGATTGTGGATGTTTGGGATTGACGAATATGTGCGCGATCTCGCGTACGCGTTGCAGCAAATGCCTTCCCGCCCGGTGGTGATCGCCCACTCCTTGGGTACTTTTGTCGTACAACGCTTGCTCGACCGCGAGTTGCTTGATCTGGCGGGCGTCGTGCTGCTCTCGCCCACCTCGCCTGCGGTCCACTTCGGTGTGGCTCTTCGGATGATGCTCGATCATCCGTGGCTCTGCTGGAAAATGAGCCTTATGAACTCGCTCCCGAAACTGGTCTGGCGATTCGCGGTCTCGCCCGGCGAGATGCGTCGATTGATGCTGTCGGACGCTTCATCCCTCGAGACCGTCGAGCGGATATTTCCTCGCTTGCAGCACGAGTCCTTCCGGGCAATGTCGGAGATGGTTTGGCGTTTCCGACCATTCCGGATTCCGAGCGACCTGCCTTTTTTGGTGATGGGAGGTGGCCAAGACGTGATCGTGCCACCGGCTTTCGTCAGGCGAGTCGCCGCCGAAATCGAGAGGCCGGCCGTGATCCTTCCCGACCTGGGGCACTCGTTGATGCTGGAAGACGATTGGCGGGATCCCGCTGATCGGATTCTGGCGTGGCTGCAGCAATTCCGACGCGAGCGTTCGCCGGCCGAAGTGACTTAGCCGGACGGCAAGCCTGATCCCGCCCCGCCCCCAAGCTGCTCAATCAATGCGAGTTGGGTCCGAATCGGAAAACCAGAAGCTGCCGCTGGGATTCAAACAGGTGTTGCTGCGACGAAACCCAGCGTGATGCTTCAAGTCGGACAACCTCGGTGTTTCGATCCCCGGTCCACCACGGATGAAGAAGCATCCGCGCGTCGCAGCCGCTTCAGCCGAGACGACCATTCGATTGAATTCCCATTGCGGCTTCCAGTCCGCAGACCACGATTGGTCATACAGTCGAATGACGCCGCCGCCGTCGCGAACATGGTCGACCGTGGTGCGAATCGCCGGGGCCTGATCTGAGTCCGTTACATAGACGTTGCGATAATTCACGCAGTTGAAGGCGTACGGAGCATTGAAGTTGCCATGTTTCTGAATTGCCGAGCCTTTCACGCGCAGCCATTCCAGTTCGTGCGGCTCGTATGCGAGCAGCACGGGTCCGGAAAACTCGCAATCGAGAATATTCAAGTTGGTCACGGATCCATCCGCCGCTCCGCGCGCGAGATTTTCAGGCCGAATGCGATCCGTCTTCAGCGTATAGCACTCTTTATCCGTATCTTCCTTGTTCCCACCGTGAAGGAACTCGCATTTCCGAAACTCAACTGTCTTCGCGTTTTGGATCTTGACCAGTGGACAGGCAAACGCCCCCGTGTAATGCCAGCTGTACCCCGGACCCTCCGCGTCTGACCAATCGATCGTGGTGTCGGCAATCTCAAGGAAATCGATCATCGCCAGCGAGTTGATGTTGATCGCACAGCGGACGTAATGAACCGTTTGGCCAAAGGGAGTCTTTGAGACCGACTCGCAATTTCGGATCGCGAGATTCGTCACACTTTCCCCGACCCCGGTCTGGTCCATGAAACTCCGATGCATCGGATCTCGGGAAGAACACGCCTCCCAAACGAGCTGGTCGACGTTGCGGCTTCGAAATGCAGTGTAACCCGTGTTTTCAGCCGTACAGTTTGATGCAATCACCGACTGGCAGTCCTGCAACGAGATCCCGTGCGCCGTCATCGAAGGCGTTGTGCCTGACGACTTCCCGCGGTTGGCCATGACGTGCACGCGGTTGATACGGTCTGTGCCACGGTCGCCCTTGACGAATAACAACGTCCCGTCGCCCGAGACGTTTGGATGCAGGCCGCCATCGAGGACCAGATGGCTCAGGGTGATATCGCGACAATTGCTGACGCGCAGCAACCAGTCAAAATCCACGTTGCCCGAGGCCTTGATTGTCGCGGCATGCCCCGCGAACAAGAGTCCTTTTTCCGCCGATTGAATTCGGACCGGCGGCCCGCCAAGGCGGCGGGCAATCTGAAAGTCGTCGCGGCGAGAATTGACGATGAAGTAAACGTCTGCCTCGGCAAGCCCGACTGGTACTCCCCCCCAGAAGCTGATTCGGTCGCCATCGACTCGGCCGTGCGCGTCCCAATGAATCCGGTTTCGGTTGGCGTGAACGGTAACGCGGCCCCCATAGCCACCGTTGATCGTGATCGGCCCCTTCGCGTTGACGTGGTTGCGATTGTGATTCGCACTTGCTGCGCGGTATGACCCGCCTTCGGTGACGAACACGACGCCGGGCGCGAGCTCCAACCGTCCTCGAACCGTCAGATCCGCCAGCGCCTCGTCCAAGCGATCGGACGAGTAGACTTGCCGCAGTTGGCCCTCCGCGTCGTAACGGCCGATCGCTGCCGTTTGTCCGAGAGTGGACTGCGCGACGAGCAACAGGGCGAGCCCGACCAGCTTCACGTCCATCTCCCGGGGGGACTCAAGTGCGGTCGAAATACGGAGGACCGTCTGGGTGTCCGCAAAGGACCGGCAACTTGGTCACCACGCCATCTCCACCCAACGAACTCACCGCGCGATTCGAGTGCGGCCGCGCGGCAAGCGCTGCATGCACACGATGTCAGTCCCGTTTCCCATCCTTCGGCGGCTCGGCCACTCCTTTGATGGTTCGCAGCACGCGTTCGGCAAACTCGATCTCCTGGCGTTGTCGTTGCAGCATTCCCTCGGCGTCGCGATCGTCCGTCGATCGAATCGCGCGATCGTACTCTTGTCGGACCTCTCGTTCAACCGTTTCCGCAACCCCCAGGACCCCCGAGTTGCCTCGATGACTTTTGATGCCTTCGATCAAGGCGTGGGCAATTTCGTCCAGGTCGAGCGGCCCGGCTGGATCGTTTCCGCTGCCGACAACGATTTGTTGCAGCTCCGCTGCATGGCCGGCCAGGAACTCCGCCAAACGGCGGCAAATCTCACGGCAGTCCTCGTTCTCGAGGGAATCCGCAACCGCGTAGAGCTCATCACGACCCGCGAAATCCAGTTCTAGCAGCTCTTGAAGCCAAGCGAGCGTCTTCTGCTCGAGTGGTTTTGGCAACATCGGTGCACCTCCCTTCAAGCGTGGTCGAAGTGATCCCCTCTCTCCTATTCTATTCTCGCACCAAAGCAGGGCATGGCAACCGGGCCAAGCCAACGATCACAAATCGGGTTTGGGAAAAGGGGTCAGGTCCCGAATGTGTTTACGGCTCGGCGGGAGCCTCGCCCTCCCGTCGCACCGGCCCCAACTCTCAGCTGGAGCACCGCACTAGTTGGGGACGGGCAGTCGTTACGCTACACTACGCAGAACTGGCGAAGCCGACGGTCGATTCGCCAGTCCGATTCGTCGAAGCACCTGCTCACCTCGCTGCTGCCCCGTTGGTCAATTGGGGGACGCGGGCGAATTTCCACGTTGGTTCGAGTCACAATGACAATTTATCTTGCCGAGTTTATCGGAACGTCGATCCTCGTCTTCATGGGCAACTCCGTCGTGGCCAACGTGCTCTTGCAGCGCACCAAAGGCCATGCGGGGGGATGGATCGTGATTTGCGCCGGGTGGGGCCTGGCGGTTTATACGGCGGTACTGTGCGTGTCCGATATCAGCGGTGCGCACCTGAACCCGGCGGTCTCGATCGGCCTGGCGGCGGCCGGCGAGTTCGACTGGCAACTTGTTCCCGGCTACGTTGGGGCGCAGATGCTGGGTGGTCTGCTGGGCGCCGGGCTGGTCTTTGCGTTCTACTCGGCCCACTACCTGGAGACCGACGATGCGGACGTGAAGCTGGCAACGTTCTGCAACTCTCCCAGCATTCGATCGTTTCCCCGGAATCTTTTTTGTGAAATCATGGCCACTTTTATCCTGGTTTACGCGGTGCTCCTGATCGCCGAACCCTCGTTCAAACTGCCCGTCGGAATCAAGTTAGAAGAGATCAACCTCGGGCTCGGCGCGATCGGCGCGCTGCCCGTCGGACTGATCGTTTTCGCGATTGGTCTCTCGTTGGGTGGGCCCACCGGTTATGCGATCAATCCGGCCAGGGACTTGAGTCCACGCCTGGCCCACGCTCTGCTGCCCGTTCCGGGCAAGCGTGACAGTGATTGGTCATACTCGTGGATTCCGGTTGTCGGCCCGATCGGAGGGGGGCTCTTCGCCGCCTTGCTGTATCGTTTGCAGAGCGGCTTGTAGCGGCAGGATTGAGCCTGAGCGTGCGCGGAGCGGCGGGCATCGACCTTCACATGGTGCGGCGTGAGATGGGCAGCTCGCGCTCAATCATTTCATGAGGGCCACGAGGTGGATCAGGCGACTCGGCTACTGAACAAACATCTCGTGCCCGCTTTGATGGTGCTGAGTGAAAACACGTACTTGTCCGCCATTCGCGCGGGCATGGTATCGATCGTTCCCCTGACGATCATCGGCGGCGTGTTCATGATCGTCTCTTATCTGCCGATCGCGGGTTGGGACCAGCGGGTCGAACCTTACCTGCCGCTGTTGGAGATTCCGGTGTCGGCCACCTTCGGGCTGCTGGCCATCTTTGCTTGCTTCTCGATCGGTTACGACCTGGGAAAACAATTCAAGCAGGAGGCCATCGTCAGTGCCTCGATGGCCACGCTGATTTTCTTGATGATTCAACTGCGGCTTGAGGATCAACAATTCTCGATGGCAGGATTGGGATCCCAAGGCCTGTTCACGGCGATTGTGGTCGCCCTGGTTTCGGTTCGCGTCCAGAAGTACTTTACCGACAAGAACTTGGTGATTCGGATGCCGGACAACGTACCGCCTGTCGTGTACGAGTCGTTCCTGTCGCTGGTGCCGCTCTTCTTCCTCGTGGTTGTCTTCTGGCTGGTCCGGTTCGTGCTGGGGGTGGATATCGACCGACTGATTCAGACCGTGTTTCAGCCACTCGTGTTTGCGCTGAATACCTTGCCAGGCATCCTTGTCTACGCCTTCCTCGTCACCTTGCTGTGGTCCGTGGGAATTAATGGTGACAATGCCATGGATGCCCTCGTCGCCCCCATCTTCCTGCAGTATCTTGCGGCGAATGTCGAGGCAACGACACGAGGTGAACCTTTGGTATACGTGACGGCCTACGGTTTTTTCACAACGTTTGTGAACGTCGGCGGGACCGGAGCGACAATCGCCCTGGCGCTGATCATGCTCAATTCGAAGGAACCCGGATTCCGCAAGGTCAGCCGGATCTCACTGCCGACTCAGATCTTCCAGATCAACGAACCGATTTTCTTCGGGTTTCCGATTGTACTGAACCCCATTTTCATGATTCCTTACATTCTGAACGCCTTGATTCTGACGACCGGCACGTTTCTCTTGATGCATTGGAACGTCATTCACAAGCCGTTCGTCAACGTACCTTGGACCACACCGCCGATCATCGGCCACTACTTGGTGTCGGGTGGCGACTGGAAGGCGGCCGTCTGGGGCGCGATCTCGATCGTGATCGCGATGGTTGTTTACTTTCCATTTGCGAAGGCGGCCGAGCGGCAGCGTTTGACGGCCGAAGCGAAAGGCACGGCCCACGAATAACAAGCCGGGGCGGAAAATTCCCTTTCGCGGGGGGGGTTGGCTACCGCGTCTACCGCACGTTCAATCCCTGGTGAGAAGCGTTCCATGCCGAACCACCCCGAGCCGAACCACCCCGAATTGCTCGTCGACGGCCCGCATCACGCCGCCCAGACCTTGATCCTCGCCCATGGCGCAGGCGCGGCCATGGATTCGGACTTTATGAACGTCATCGCCCTGGCAATCGCCGCGCGCGGAGTCCGCGTCGTCCGCTTCGAATTCCCCTACATGGCCCAGCACCGCACCACCGGCAAACGGCGACCACCGGACCGGGAACCCGTCTTGCGCGAGACCTGGCGAAATGTCATCACACGACTGCAAACCAGCCCGATCGTGATTGGAGGCAAGTCGATTCAAACGCCCACACTGATTATCCAGGGCGAGCGAGACGCGTTGGGGAACCGAGACGAAGTCGCTGGTTTCGGTCTATCCCCGCAGATTCAGCTGCATTGGCTAAGCGACGGCGATCACAGCTTCAAGCCGCGGGTGGCCTCGGGAAGGTCCCTGGACGACAATCTTGACGAGGCGGTGGCAGTGATGGGCACGTTCCTCGTGCGGTGTCGCAGCTAAAATTGGGGGCTGTGAAAAGGGGTCAGGTAATCTCTGATGCGTGACGATTCACAAATCGATTCGACGAAGGATCTTCAACTTCAGCAGGTGATCGCCGAGCGTTTGGAGGTCGTTGCGGCGGGCGGCCAGGTGGACGTCGCTCAGATCTTGGCGGATCACCCCGAGGTGGCCCAATCGTTCCTCGCATTCTGGAGAACTCACGTTCAAATGCAAGAAGCGGCGGCCCGCGTGAAGGCAAATCCGCTCCGCGATACTCCGTCGCCACCCGACGAACCGACGATCGCCCCCGCTGACGGTGGAAGCGACCGCGACAACGCATCCGCCGACGATTCGGACTCAACGCGTTCGATCACAGCGCGGCTCGGCGACTTTGGCGACTACCAGTTGTTGGAAGAGATCGCGCACGGCGGAATGGGGATCGTGTACCGTGCGCGGCAACTCAGCTTGAACCGAATCGTGGCGCTGAAAATGATCCTGACGGGACAGTTGGCCAGCGAGTCCGACGTCCGACGTTTTCGAGCGGAGGCCGAGGCGGCGGCTCACTTGGATCATCCCCGGATCGTACCGGTCTACGAGGTCGGTGAGCGCGACGGGCAGCATTATTTTTCGATGGGGTATATCGACGGAGGCAATCTCTCCGAACGTCTTCGCCAAGGTCCCTTCCCGCCCAGGCAGGCGGCCGAAACCGTGCAAAAGGTGGCCGAAGCGGTGGCCTATGCACATCAGCAAGGCGTCATCCATCGCGATCTCAAGCCGGGCAATGTTCTCCTCGATCGCATGGGCGAGCCGCGCGTCACGGACTTTGGACTGGCGAAGCGGGTGGAGTCCGATTCCGGGCTGACGTCGACCGGACAGATTCTTGGAACGCCCGGCTACATGCCGCCCGAGCAAGCGGCCGGCAAAATCCATGAAGTGGGGGAAGCCGCGGACGTTTATTCACTCGGCGCGATTCTGTACGCCCTGCTGACCGGTCGGCCGCCCTTTGAGGGCCCTCGTCCGATCGACACCTTGATGCAGGTCTTGGAAAGCGAACCGACCTTGCCTTCGAAGCGATGCCCAACGCTGCCGAAGCCCCTCGATTCGATCTGCATGAAGTGCTTGGAGAAACAACCGGCCGCTCGCTATCCCTCGGCCACGGCCCTGGCAGACGACCTCGGGCGGTTCCTGCGAGAAGAGCCGATCGAGGCACGGCCGGCCGACGTTTGGCAACGCATCCGCCGCTGGAGTCGCCGCGAGTCACCTTTGGTGGCCCACCTGGTCGGCCTGATGACGATCTTCTTGACCGTTCAATTGACCTACCTGCGGATCGGCACGGATCTGCCATATCACTTGAAACATAGCGGCCTCTTGGTCGTCTGGATGCTGATTTCTTTTCTGCTGCAGCGGATCATGAACCAACCGGAACTCGCGGAGATGGCGGCCTCGGCCTGGGCACTGGCGGACGTCGTGCTGTTTACAACGCTGCTCACGCTGGCCTCGCCGCCGCTCGGGACGCTGCTGATTGGATACCCGCTGCTGATCGCCGCCGCCGGGCTTTTCGTCCGAGTCCGCCTGGTGGTTGTAACCACGTTCGCGTGCGGCCTGGCGTTTCTGGTTCTTGCGTTGATGCGGCCCGAGTTGTCGGAACGGCCGCACTACGCTGTCATGCACGAAGCCGTGCTCTTCATTTTGGGAGGAATCGTCGCCGTCCAAGTTCGCCGGTTCAGACGATTGAATCAGCACTTTGTCGGCCAAAGCTGAGCGGCCACGCCGCTACTTCCAGGTGTTCTCCGCGACCGGCTTTCCATTGGTTGTCAGGATCTGGAAATGGTGGAAGCCGTGTTGCATACCGGAGTATCGCCAGACCACTTTCTTGTCTCGCGTCACTTCGAACAACTTCACCCGATCCCCGGTACTGTGATAGCTGGAAATCACAGTGTTTCCGTTCGGCAGACGCTGGGCACCACAGGCGTCGTCGAAGAGCGCTTCACCCAAATCATCATTCGTGACGCTCCAGACGATCTTCCCTTCGCCATCCACTTCGATGACGCGGTTGCCATTGGTGCAGGCAATCAGCGTGTTTCCGTCTGCCAGCCGAATCGCGGTAAACGGCCAGTCGCGTTTTTCGCGGCCGCGATCGTCGGTCGCAAACGTCCGAACGACTCGGCCCGTGATCGGTTCGTACTCCCTGACCGCGAAGTCGAGCAAATGGGGAACAAGATAGTTTCCATTGGGCAGAACTCGCAGCATCCTGGTCTGCATGTGGTCATTGTCGGTCTGGCACTGGAAGGGAGTCTTGCTCACGACACCTGCCGCGCGATCGATGACGAGGGCGCGAGGTTCGGGCCCCAACTCGGCGACAACGTATCGGTCGCCCGCAAGAGCCTGGACTGTGCTCGTCTCTTTCTGCTGCCCCTGGTACTGAAACACGATCTGCTTTGTATCTCGTTCGACTTCGACGACACCGCCATGCGGGAACCCATCGGTCGCGTAGAGGGCCAGCAGGACATTGCCGTTGGGCAAGACCCATCCATCACTGGCGGGCATGTCGAGTTGCCACTCCACCTGCCCATCCTCACCGACGATGACCGCCCCATTGGAGATCCCCACTCCCAGGAAAGAATGCGTGACCGGATCGCTGGGAACGGCTCCAGCGCACCATGCGGCCATGGGCGGAAGCAACAGAACAAGTGCTGCGTGCAACAGCGGGTTCTTCGAGCGGCAAAACAATCCCATCGTCTAATCCCCTGTTTGGAAGCCGTGCGATGACCTGCGCCCTGGCGACCGACCTGGCGACCGACCCGCAACGAATGGCTTCAGCTTGCCCGACCGTCGATCCGCGGTGTCCCATGGATCGACTGGCCTTGGCGGTCGGTACCGGGTCTCGATTCGTGCCGTAACCGGAACAAGCATCCCGGGAGATTCTGCGGAAAACCTCCAATTAGGAGCGACGTGACGGCGAGACGCAAGTCGAATTTCGGAGATTTTCTCGGCCGCACCGAGGCCACCGCATCTTTCCCGGATGTCCGATTCTTGGCCGAAACCGTTTGTATCGTCGCTCCGTCACGGCTAAACTCGAGCCACCGCCGACGTTGACTTGCGAGCGGCGCTACCTGAACGGGAGACATTACGATGAGGCGTGCTTCATTAACAATCATGGCCTGCGTGCTCTTATCGCAATCATCGACGGCCGGACTGGTGGGCTATTGGCCCTTCGACGGAGACGTGTTCGATGTGTCCGGTCTGGAGAATCACGGCGAACTCATGGGTGGAACCTTCGTCGACGATGTTCCCCCGGTCTTGACGGGAGGCCAGGCGCTCAGCTTTGAGGATCCCCTGGACCACGTCTTTATCGAGGAACACAGCAGTCTGAATTCGAACGTTTTCACGTTGTCGATGTTCATCAACGATCAAGAGCAATTGGATGGAATCGACCGCTTCACAAGTCGTGAATCGGACACTTTCGAAACGGGCATCGACAAGGTGTTCGGGACGGATTCGATTTCGTATTACAGCCCGTCAGCGGGCTGGGTCAGAACGGGCACGATTCCCGAACTCGAAACCTGGCATCATCTGGCGTACGTCGCCGATGGCGAATCGATGACCGTCTTCTTGGACGGCGAATCGGTATTTGGACCCGCCGGATTCGCGGCAGCGCCCAGCGGCTTCATGCACATTGGCAACCGGTGGAACGATGTGGAAGGTTTTTTCGGCATCATGGATGACGTCGCCTTGTGGGACGTCGCGCTTCCGGACTCGGCGATTGCCGAGCTGGCCACAGGCGCGAAAACCCCGCTGGAAATCTCACCTCCCGATCCTCCGCCGCCGCCGCCGGAACCGTTCCTTTCCGTGATCTCCAGCGTTGACACCTGGAAACTCAGCACGGACTCGATCGACGGCGGCGAGGCTGGCGATTGGGATCCCAGCGGCGATCCGTTGCCCCCGGGCCCCGAAACGTTCACACTCGAACCCCTGCCGACCGAGGCCGGAGTCATCGGACATATCAACGCCGCCGCGGACATCCTGGATGTGGAAGGGATCATCGCGGACAACGACACGCACTATTATCGAACAACGTTTGAACTCGATCGAACGGCGGGCGTCAACGCGGAGCTGCGACTTGCGATTGACAACGGCGCTCAGGTCTTCATCAATGGCGAACTGATCGCAACGGAGACCTCGTTTCTGGTCGAAAATTGGGGTCTCCCCCTTCCCTCGGTATCGTTCGCCAGCGACGGAACCATCGAGTCCACGAAGTTTGAGTCGGCGGCGGCCTCGTACGACGGTTGGCTGATGGGCGAAAACGAAATCGTCCTGGCAGTCCGCAATCCGTTCGTTGAAAACTCACCCGCAGGCGGCTTCGCGTTTCGGTTGGACTTTTTCGCCAGCGGGGTACTCGGCGATTTCGACAACAATGGGATGGTCGATGCGGCAGACATTGACCTCTTGAATCGCGAAATCCTGGGCGGTCAGGATCCGAGTTTTGATCTCAACCAGGACGGAGCCGTGAATGACGACGACCGAGACGAAATGGTGATCGGCGTGTTGGGTACCTGGTATGGCGACTCGAATCTCGATGGCGCCTTCGACAGCTCGGATCTCGTCAGCGTATTCTCCGCCGGCAAATATGAAACCAATACGGAAGCAGGTTGGGCTGAAGGCGACTGGGACGGGAACCTGACGTTCGACAGCGGCGACCTGGTCAAAGCGTTTTCCGATGGCGGCTACGAATTGGGCCCGCGGCGCCGTGAGCACTGTTCCCGAACCGGGTTGCCTTTTGCTACTGACAATCGGGCTGCTCGCGATCATCCAATCTCGTGTTGGGAAAAGGGGTCAGGTCTAAAAAGAGTGAGGCCGCTCAATCAACGCGTTGCTGGTTAATCTTTCTGGCTCCGATCGCCGGCACGCCGTTGGTGCGTGCTTCGGGTCACGACCAACTGTGACATAATCACGTCAGTCCGTGTCGTTCAGATGAATGCCACCACTCGCTGACTCTCGGCCGGCGTCAATGCATTTCCCCTGATGCGTACGCTCTCCAGAAACTCCCCATCTTGCCTGATCGACAACAACGGGCTGATCGATAAAGCGCACCTCCCTCGCCGGACACGCTGACGTCGATACAACCCGCGCGCTGAGTTTCCTTAAACGGATCGAGTGAGCCGTCAAAGTCACTCTTGATAACGCATCTTCGCGCCCCATTCTGCTTGAACATCCACGCTTCTCAGGATCACAAATCGGTGCGCCTCGTTTCACGACACACGAAAGCGTCAAGAACGTGAGCGCGAGTCGTCACCGGGAATCTTTTAACTTTGCCTTTCGCGACTGAATTTCCGGAACTTCGCGTTCGCATGATCCCCAAGCCTCTCTTCGCTATTTAAGATAATCCTATCGACCGCGATATTCGCTTCCACGCAAAGCGATTCCCAGGAGACGCCAAGATGCCCCATTCGGTGTTTAGACGACATATGCCATTGAATCGTCAGTGTCGATTCAATCTTCGCTTGGAGCGTCTCGAATCAAGATGCTTGTTGACAGCTGAAGCGTCGTACATTCCGTTCGACCAAGTCAGCCTCGATGTCGATCCTGACTCGTACGACGAACTGAGCATCCTGGTGCGCTTTCGGGAGGAGTATCGAAGCGCGGTTGCTGCGTATCCTCAGCTTTCCGAAGTCATCTTGCCCGGCACAACTGTCGGCTCGCAAGTTGGTTTCATTCCGGGACTTCACGAGGTTCATCTCACGCAAGCCGTGGGCGTGGCAGACGCACTTGCGGCCTTCGATCACAACCCGATGGTGCTGTATGCGGAGCCGAACTACCGCGTTCGAATTACGGAGACGATTCCAAGCGATACGCGTTTTGATGACATGTGGGCCCTGAACAACACGGGGCAGACGGGTGGCCAGTTGGACGCCGACATCGATGCACCCTCTGCCTGGGACGTGACGCAGGGCAGCGGTTCAACCGTGCTCGCGGTCATCGACACTGGCGTGGACTACTTGCATCCTGACCTGGCCGCCAATATCTGGGTCAATTCGGATGAGATTCCCGGGGACAATATCGACAACGACAACAACGGCTACATCGACGATATCCACGGTTACGACTTCGCGAATCGTGATGGAAACCCGATGGATGATCAAGGGCACGGGACGCACGTTGCCGGTACGATCGGTGCTTTGGGCGACAACGGATTCGGCGTGGCAGGCATCAATTGGAACGTGCAGATCATGGCCCTGAAGTTTTTGGGCGCCGATGGATCCGGGACAACGAGCGACGCGATTGAAGCGATCCACTATGCCGTATTAAATGGGGCCACGATTTCCAACAACAGCTGGGGCGGCGACCCATACTCTCAGGCACTTTTCGACGCGATCTCGACGGCCCGCGATGCAGGCCACATTTTTGTCACCGCGGCAGGCAATGGCGACATCTTTGGGAATGGGATCGATAACGACGCGACTCCGTTCTACCCCGCCAGTTACGATTTGGACAACATCATCGCCGTTGCCGCAACGGATCATAACGATCAACTTGCCACGTTTTCGAATTACGGCACGTCGAGCGTCGACCTGGCCGCTCCGGGTGTCGACATTTTGAGCACGACTCGCAATTCGAGCTACGGATACAACTCCGGCACGTCGATGGCCACCCCGCACGTTGCCGGTGTAGTGTCGCTTGTGAAGGATTTGAATCCGCTGTGGAGTTATGCGCAGGTAATTCAACAGGTCCTGGGCAGTGTGGATCCGATTCCGCAGTTGTACGGCGTGTTATCCACCTCAGGCCGGCTGAATGCGGCCAGTGCCGTCGGCAACCCGGAGCCGCCGCCGCCGCCACTTCCGCCCGGCTCCCTGCCGATGTTCGAAGGCTTCGCGGATTCATTCGTCGACTACCTCCGGCCGCAGGTTGGCGGCTGGACCGTCGCCAGTGGAAAATACCAAGCGACGCCGATGACTCAGAACCACGATCTGTTTGCCATCAGCACGGTTGACCTGGATTCTCCACTCCCTTCGAATGTCGAGCTCCAAGCGACCGTCAACGCCGACGAAGGAGTGTTTCAATTCCTCGGTTTCGTCTTCAGTGACCACTTAACGAATGGATATCTCGCGTTTGATTACCACGGGCCGGAAGATTTCAAGTTCGCGGGGGCCAACATGGCTGACGACCGCTGGGTCATTGGGCATCGTGATGCGGGCGGTTGGCACGTCGACGCGGTGCTGCCGGAGGTCATCAATGCGGACACGGACTACCGACTGCGTCTGTTGATTGAAAACGACACAGAAGTGACGCTCTTTTCCGAAGGTATCGCGAAGGCAAGCTATCAGTACGCCTCGCCCGTCACGGATGGGGAACTAGGCGTGGCGATGCGCGACAGCACCACGCGATTCGACAATATCCTGGTTGAGCAGCACTACGCCCCCACTCCCACCGTGCTACCGGTCGTCGAGGATTTCGACGACGGGACGGCCGATCACTTTCTCGAAGCGACTGGCGCGTGGTATACGAATGGCGGCCGTTATCGACTGGTTCCCGATAACGGTGACGATGCAGCGAGCCTCCTCCTGCTCGACGAATCATTGCCTGCGAGCTTCGAAATTCAGGCGACCGTCATGGGAGAGTCGGTGTCGGGTTACTATCACAATGCGCTCGTCTTATTCGACTACCAGAACTCGACCGACTTCAAATTCGCCGGGGCCTATGTCGGCGGTGACAAATGGGTGATCGGACGTCGGACCCCAACCGGCTGGATTGAGGACGCGGAAATCACCGATACGATCGACTCCTTCGCCGACCACGATGTCCAAGTTGTGATTGAAGGCGATCGTGCCCAACTGCGAGTCGGGGGAGCGACCAAGGTCAGCTACACATTTGGCGATCCGCTGAGCGACGGCGCCGTCGGGCTCGGGACGCAGAATGCCGTGGCCCAGTTCGACAACGTGATCGTTCAGGCTTACCTTCCGCCCCCGCCGCCGCCCGCCACGACAGTGCCTTTTCTCGAGGATTTTGGCGACGGCGTGGCCGACTTTTTCGAGGTCCAATCCGGGGCCTGGACGATCGACGCCGGCCGCTATCGCGTTGTGCCAACTCCAGGCAGTGACGCGATCAGTACGATCCGCCTCGAGCAACCCATGCCCGCCGAGATTGAGATTCAGGCCACCGTGAATGGGGAATCGGTGGCGGGGTACTATCACAATGTGCTGGTGTTGTTCGACTACCAAAGCGAGACTGATTTCAAGTTCGCCGGGGCCTATGTCGGCGGGAACCGTTGGGTCATCGGACGGCGGACCGAAGCCGGCTGGTTCGAGGACGCAGAGGTTTCCGAAACGATTGACTCCTTCACGAATTACGACTTACAGCTGGTGATTCAAGGCAGCGACGTCGAGCTAAGAGTGGAAGGCACGACCAAGGTCAGCCACACGTTCGGCGATCTATTGACGGATGGGACGATCGGTTTAGGGACGCAAAACGCCGTTGCCGAGTTCGACAAGGTGGTGGTCCAGGCATACGTTCCACCGCCGCCTCCACCCGCCGCGACGCTGCCCTACGGCGAGGACTTCGCCGATGGGACCGCCGATTTCTTTGAAGTTCGGTCCGGGATCTGGACCGTCAGTTCAGGGCGATACCGAGTTGTGCCGACCCAAGGAACGGATGGCCTCACGACGCTTCGACTCGATCAGCCACTGCCCGCCGACCTTGCGATTCAGGCGACCGTTTATGGAGAGCCCACGACTGGCTACTACCACAACGTGCTGATCGTATTCGATTATCAGAGCGCTACCGATTTCAAGTTCGCCGGGGCCTACGTCGGCGGGAACCGTTGGGTGATTGGCCGCCGGACCGCGACCGGTTGGGTCGAGGACGCGGAGGTTTCCGAGACGATTAACTCCTCCACGAACTATGACGTGCAGTTGCTGATTCAGGGAAATGACATCGAGCTGCGAGTGGGCGGAGTCCCCAAGGTAAGTCACACATTCGGCGACATCTTAACCGATGGCACGATCGGACTGGGGACGCAGAACGCCGTGGCAAGGTACGACAACGTGGTGGTCGAGGCCTACGTTCCGCCCCCGCCCCCACCCGCTGCGACATTGCCCTATATCGAGGATTTCGCGGACGGAGTGGCCGACTTTTTCGACGTTCAGTCCGGGACCTGGACCGTCAGCGCCGGGCGGTACCGAGTCGTGCCGGTCAAGGGCGCGGATGCCCTCAGTACGATCCGTCTCGACCAGCCCTTGCCCGCCAACCTTGAGATGCATGCGACGGTCTATGGGGAGTCGGTCTCGGGTTATTATCACAACGCCCTGGTGCTGTTCGACTATCAGAGTCCCACGGACTTTAAGTTCGCCGGCGCCTATGTCGGTGGAAACCGATGGGTGATTGGACGACGGACGCCAACGGGTTGGGTCGAGGATGCTGAAGTTTCCGAGACGATCAACTCGTTTGCCAACTACGATCTCCAAGTGGTCATCGAGGGAAGCGACATCGAACTGCGCGTCGGGGGCGTCGCGAAGGTTAGCCACACGTTTGGTGATCTGCTGACCGACGGGACCGTGGGCGTCGGGACGCAGAACGCGGTTGCCAGGTTCGACAATCTCATGCTGACTGCGACCACGGTCAACGGAACGGCCCTCCAGACGGCCGAACTTGGTCCGGACCTCGCCGCTGCCGTTTTCGGGGACCGCCAATCGAGCCCGAAACCGACAAACGATCCCGTATCGAATCAGAGTCCCACCGTGGATCGTCTGCTCCCTTTCCGGCGGCGTTTCCGGCCGTCGTCACATCCCGAATCGCACACGCGAGAATTTGCCGCCCGCCATGTCTTGGACACCCGACCAGGAAATGTACGAGCAAGATTAATCGACGCAGTGTGGCAGGACGACGATGGCTCCCTCGGGTCGAAGCTCTTGAATCGATTCGCCGACTGAGCCGAAGCTTCGAGGTCGTTCCTGAATTCCTGCATGTGGATGCTCAGGGCGCGGATTCGCGCGCAGAGTGCGAAAGTTCGCCGCCACGAGGGAAATGCTATGATTCCCACGCCGACGTCCGTGCCTCCCGGTGCCGCAATTCACCTTGGCTACGGACTTTGCATGCGAAGGGAGGACGGGACGAGCAACCACCCAACACCAGAGCTAAACATCCACGATGCCAGGGTTACTTCCGGGGATCACGCGCGAGCTTGACGCATCGATTCAAGCAAACCAATCGAATCGGCAGTCCAGACTCAAAGAATTCGTCAGCCGTGAACTCGCCTGGTCAACTCTTTCAACACTTGTTGGCGGGTGCGCGATTGTCACGTTTGTGACGGCAGGACTGTGGATTCAATACACCACGTACTTGAACCACGATGTTGCCTGGATCCTTTACTCTGCGGCACAGCTGCTGGATGGGGGCGTTTTCGGCAGAGATGTGATCGCGGCCAATCCTCCACTGGCGTGGTACCTGTCCTATCCGGCTGTAATTTGTGCCGAGATGAGCGGAGCGAATCCGGCCGACACGTTCCGCATCTATATCGGCTTGCTGTCCGTTTCTATTTTGACTTGGTGCGGATCGCTGCTCCGGCGATCGCCACGGCAAGTTCGTGCGGGCGGCGAGCTTCTGCTCGTCGTCGCGGCAGCGGCGTTTTTCGTATGCAGTTATCGTGACTTCGGACAGCGTGAATACCTGACCCTGCTGCTGGTTCTTCCCTACCTGCTCCTGACCGCCGCCCGACTCTCTGGCTACGCCGCAAATCGCTTCGAGGCGATCTTCATCGGTTTGCTTGCCGGCATTGCGATCTCGCTTAAACCGCACTTCCTCGGCGTGCCGCTGTTGGTCGAGCTCACGGCGATGCTTTATGCTCGCCGCGCCACTGTGTTTGTTCGCCCCGAGGTAATTTGCGGTCTTCTCGTGATCACCGGATACGCCGTCTTTCTTACGCTCTTCGTGCCCGATTATATCTTCACCATCGTCCCGATCTGCAGAAAGACTTACTGGGGATTCAATCAGGACCTGCCTCGCATCATCTACAAACTTCGGTTCGAAACTTCAGGATTTCTGGTGTTGGCGGTGATGCTGATAAGAAGGCCTCGGCTCTCGCCCTTATTGCCGATCCTGATCGCAGCTGCCGCGGGATTCTTTCTCGCCTACGTTTCTCAGCGGAAGGGGTACTCGTACCACGCGTTTCCGTTTCGAAGCCTCGTGTTGATATCGCTAGGCTATTTGCTGGGAAATTTACAGTGGCATGGAAGAACTCAGCACAAGGGCGTAGCACTCGCGTCATGGCTGGTCGGCTCGGCTCTCCTGGGTCTGGTACTGGTGGGTTTCGCTCGGACTTCGAGCTGGTATCTGAAAAACGGTCGAGTTCTCCAGCAAACCACCGTGACCGCCGATTCCAGTGGCGAGCCGCGGGAGCTCGATTCGCTCATCAACCTCTTGAATCAGCGATCCAAGACGGACTCGTTTCTCGCGCTTTCCACGCACCCCTATCCGGGATTTCCGACCGCACTTTATGTCAAGCCGAGATGGGCAAGCCGCACGAACAGTCGTATTTTCGTACCCGCCATTGCGAGAATGCGAGCGGCCGGCGTTGGCCAGGAGTCGCCAACCCTCCGCTTGGCGGAGTCAACAGAAAGGCAATACGTCCTGAGGGATCTCCGGGAAAAGCCAGCCGTCGTGCTTGTCGATCGGCGGCAGAAACAGCATGGAATTGGAAAATCGACATTCGACATTCTCGAGTTCTATCAGGAAGATCCTACATTTCGGAAGCTTTGGAGCCAGTATCGCGAGCTCCCAACGATCGGCTCGCTGCGGGTATTTGAACTTCACGAGGGTGCCTGATGAACGGACAGGGAGATCGATACGGGGATGAAATCACGCAACGGAACATCGCCGTCGTGATCCCGTGTTATCAGGTGGAACGTTACATCCTCGACGTCTTACGGAGCATTGGGCCCGAGGTCAGTCGGATCTACTGTGTGGACGACGCCAGCACGGACGATAGCGCGGAAGTGATCGAACAGATGTGCCACTGCGACGAGCGAATCCGCTTGATTCGCCGACCCGCAAACGGAGGCGTCGGTGCGGCGGTACTCGACGGTTACCGTGCCGCGATCGACGAGGGTGCTGAAGTGATCGTGAAGGTCGACGGAGACGGACAAACCGATCCCGTGCTGATCCCGCGATTCTGCGAGCCGATCCTGAACGGCACCGCCGACTACGTCAAGGGAAACCGATTCTTCTTCGTCGAGAGCGTTCGCTCGATGCCCTGGATTCGGCTCGTGGGAAACGCCGGCCTTTCCTTCTTGACCAAACTATCGACGGGCTACTGGGACATCTTTGACCCCACAAACGGGTACACGGCGATTCACGCGAAGGTCGCTCAAACACTCCCGCTCGACAAGCTGCACCGCAGGTACTTTTTCGAGTCCGACCTGCTGTTTCGTCTGGGTGTGATCCGGGCGCGGGTCGTCGACCTGCCGCTTGAGAGCCTTTATGCGGACGAGACGAGCAACCTGAACGTGTGGCACTGTCTGGTGACCTTTCCTGGGCTCCATTTACGAAACTGCTTCAAGCGAATCGTTTATCATCATTTCCTGCACACGTTTTCCATCGCCTCCGTCAACCTGTTATTGGGTCTCTTGCTCACCACTTTCGGCCTGGTCTTCGGGATCGAGCACTGGTTGGCGAGCGCCCAAACCGGTCGTGTCGCTTCCGCCGGTACGGTGATGACCGCAGCTCTCCCGGTGATTCTAGGTGTGCAGCTGCTGTTAAGTTTCCTGGCGATTGATATCTCGATGTCTCCACGAGAACCGCTGCAGCAACGACTCGCCACAATCCAATTGCTGATGCCGCGACGCGGTAGAACGCCTGACAAGCACGAACCGAGGATAGTCGAAGACCAATCATGCTTGACCAACTGAATTACATCCGTGGGCGACGCGCCACCTTGAAGAGCGAAATCGACCTGAAGGCTACTTTCGAGCAGTGGGAAGAAAGTTGCGTGCCGTCGTACTGCCATCCGAACTGGCTGGCCGCCTATGTGAGTTGGCAGCGATTGTTCAAGGCGGTCGAGTTGGCGAAGAAGAATCACCCTCAGCCCCGCCGTATCCTCGACTTTGGCTCGTCCGTGGGAGAACTTGGACAACTTCTGCGTGACGAAAACGCGACCTACGAGTTCATTGAACAAGACCCGCAAGCAGCCAGCTACCTTGCGTCGCAATTGCCCACGGCCACAAGGCAGACTTTAGAACAGGCTCCCGACGATTCGTACGATTGGGTCTTTGCAATCGACTCTCTTGAGCACAACGAGAATTACGCTGAATTGCTCGAACAAATCGCCCATAAACTGACCCCCGTGGGGATTCTGATTCTGTCGGGCCCCACCGAAAATCAGCTTTATCGGTTGGGCCGTAAAGTCGCAGGTTTTACCGGCGACTATCACGCGGCCAACATCTACGATATCGAACGAGCCGCGACACAATTTTTGGAGCGTCGGGACGGCTTGACGATCTTTCCCGCACTAAAGCTCTTCAGCCTCTCGGTCTGGTCAGCCCGAGTGCCACGCGAGGCGCTCTCCGCGAGATAGCCCCGGCGATCAGCCCGCCGCAGACCAGTACGTTGGCCAGCGCCGAGGGGCGAACAATCAGCGCCGTGGCAATCGCTTGGTCCGGTGGAACGCGAATCGCCATGAGAATTCCCGCCAGTGTCGTTTCGCCGATCCCCAGGCCTCCGATCGAAAAGGCCGTCAATGCGCCGAAAAGATTCAGTCCGCCCACAACAAAGGCGATCTTGAAGGGAGGCAAGGGAAGACCTGCCATCACAAACAGGCAACCATAAGCCGCTGCTGCCAGACACCAACAGACCAACGTCAGGACGGCGGCCACGATGCGAGGCGCATCGCAGTTGCCATGTGGCACGATTCGGCAGCGAGGTCCAGCAGACGGCGAAGCCGGTCAAGGCAGGCTGCAAATCGCCATCGGTCCAGCCTTGCCAGTATCCGCTCAACTCCCCGTAACACAATGCACGTCAGCCAGTCCGACCAGATCAAGGCACAAGCGGCGGCAACGAGTACGGTCGCCGCCGCCAGCGAGCTCAACGCGACAAGCTGAAACGAACCGATGAGACCCAGCACGAGCAGAATCGCAAGGGCCCAAATATCCTGGAGCCGATAGATTCCGATCAGTCGCGTGGCGGCAGGGGTCGGGATCCCTGCGACTCGCCGGGCAATCATCGGAAATCCAACATCGCCCACGCCCGACGGCAAGATCGTGAACAACAACTGATGCAAGGCGGCGATCCGAATCCATTGCGCCAGCGAGCCACTCGAGCGGTGGCTGCCGTCAAGCCATTGCAGGCGCCAACCTCGAATCCCGAGGTTCAGCGAAAACAAAAGAGCCGCTGCCAGGCCCCAGCGGAGCTGCAATTGCATCACCTGTTGCGTCAGCACTCCGCGATCGACATTCAGGGCCAGCATCGCCAGGAAGACGAAAGAGCCGAGCCCCAGGAGTACCGCTCGAAATCCACCGCGACGTCGTCGAGTCCGAGTTTTTTGGCAACCATCACGCATAGCCAAATTCGCCCATCAATTCCCCACAAATCTCGCGCACCGTAGCTGGAGCTACGTCGGCGGGACGCTTGCTGTGAGGTGCCGCGTTGACGCGCGTGGATACATCCTGATGGGCCGGGAAGTCGGATATCTGAAGGGCGTTCATGACGGTTTTCAAAGCCTTCTCATGCGTCGATTTCTCTTGGCTGAAAAGGTCCTCGTAGCGGACAAGGCTGTACGTCGCGAACGACTCGCGAAACTTGAGAATCGACTCGTTGCAGAATCGCCAGCGCCAAAGTTGACGCTCAAGTTCAGAAAGTCCGCGCCAACCCGAGGGACGTGGCGTCGGAAAAGGACGATTGAACGGGATTATCCCGAAGAACGGCCGGATATATTTTGATGCCCTGAACGCCGAAATGGATTTTGCCCAGTCCAAGGGCTCGCGCACCAGATGGACAACGTGTAGCGGCCGCTTGAGCTCGGGCAGGAATTCGATAATCGGACAGAGCAGCGGGTTGATCTCGATGTACCGTTGCCCCTCTTCCAGAGAACCAAGCCGCCGTTGCCTTGCCGATAGAAAAACACTCCGAGCAATCCCCCGGCCGACCCGCAACTCATTGCTGAGGTTTCCCAGCAGATGTTCGCAGCGACTAGGAAACGGCTCATGTTCCACCACTCCACCGGGCAGGGCACGAGAGAGCAAATTCGCCAGAAACACCGTCCCCGTACGGCCAGCCGACAGGAAAAAATGGAGCGGTAAGTGATCGATTGGACGAACCATTGCGAGAGTCGGGTGCAGAAAGGAGGAAGGGCGCCGGCATCCGAGGAAATCTATCCCAAAGAGATGCCCATCAGCGAAGAACGTGATCGGCTTCGACCCACATCGGCTAGGATCATGGCATGGGTTCAGCTCGATTGGACCAAACTGCCCGACCCCTTCGGCCACTATCCGCGGCATCGTACGGATAATCCTCGCCCGAGAATCAGGCCCGCGATGGACGGGATACCGCCGCACGCGGCCTCCCACCCGGCCAGGACGCACCGAATTGAACACGCGGACGGTCGGCCGCCCCCGGCCAGAACGGGCACGGGACGAGCTTCCGTCGACGCTGGGTGCGCCACGTCCTGGACAAGCGAGAATTCCCGGACACGCGAGGCGGCTGCGGCACGTCCGGGTATGCCATGTCGGGCTTGCCGACTTCGTACGACTTGATAGACTTGGCAGTCAGCGGACGGAGGTGCGGACGAACGCGAGATCGAGCGCGCTCCATCGGCGAGCCGACGCACGGCTTCGATGCCCGTGCCGCGCGATAAGCAATCGGAGTCGGACGCAACGGAGCCGGCCTGGCTGGCGAGCATCGCTGGTTTTCCAGGTCCGGATGGGTGGCCGAGTGGACGAAGGCGGCAGTCTTGAAAACTGCAGTACGGGTAACCGTACCGGGGGTTCGAATCCCTCCCCATCCGCTGCCAGCATCGCAATCTGTGTCGCTCCGAGGAAAGGACGCGGGTTGTAGGTATTCAGCACGACAACTCGGCGCGCTGCGTCCCGAGTGAGCCTGAACGCGATCTCAAGCTTCACGGGGAGGCCTGCCGTGCAGCCGGTGAGCAACTGCGGTGATTTGTCCCAAATCGCCGACGACTATTCTGACGACTATTCTTTCGCGCGGACTGACTTGTTCGCCACAGTCTTCTCGCTGGGTGAAGCCTCGACGCTCGGCTTTTTTCTGGGTGACACAAGATCAACTGCACTTTAGGCGATTGGCTGATTAGCCCTTTCGCTTTATGCCGCGAGGGCCAGCAGTCTTTCGAATCGGTCTCGGATTTTTGATTGATCGGAGGCTGATGGTAGATCTTGCAAAAATGCTTCTCGCAGCATTTTTCGGGCGATTGAGCGGCGGCGGTCGTTGTGGGATGGCCGCCGACATGGATTGTCCCATGGACGATCGCTCCGGTCCACCAGCTGATCATTCGCGCAGTCCCAGCATTCCAGTTCGACCAATGAATACAGCCAGCCGCACAAGTTCCAGCATCCGATGCTCGACCACACGCTACGAACTTGTTGTTCACCTGCGCCCCAAATTTCTTTGACATCGTGAAAATGCTCTTCGATTGTCCACCGATCCGACACCGTCTTCAAGATCATCTCGACGCTCATCGAAGCATTCGTGCTCATGTACGCGGCCCAGTTGCGCTTGCTATGTTCAAGCAGTACCACTCGGACCACAGGATTGAGACGGTCTACATTCGCACAGGATTGAGACGGTCTACATTCGGACAGGACAGGAGACAGGATTGAGACGGTCTACATTCGACAGGATTGAGACGGTCTACATTCGACAGGGTTGAGACGGTCTACATTCCATCTCCCGTCCGCGCCCGCCACGCCTCTGCCGACCCTTCGCGTGAAACTCACGAGGGACACGATGGGACGGCATTACCATTTCCCCGCCCGAAGTCGCCAGCGGAAATCGTAGACCGTCTGGAACTATCTCATCCCGCCGGCCGAGACATAGAAGCGATTGGCGCTGGTGCTCGGTCAGCCATTTAGACGGCTTGCTGCAATCCACGATCGTTGTGGTCCCGAACAGCTGAGCGGCCGGCTTGGCGACCCGCTGCGTGTCACGAATCGTCGAGAATATCCGTGCTTTGACGAAAGTCTCAGACGGTCTACTTTCGACCGACGAAAGTCTCAGACGGTCTACTTTCGACCGACGAAAGTCTCAGACGGTCTACTTTCGACCAAAGTCTCACACCAGGATTGAGACGGTCTACATTCGAAGACAGGACAGGATTGAGACAGTCTACATTCGACAGGATTGAGACGGTCTACATTCCATCTCCCGTCCGCGCCCGCCACGCCTCTGCCCACCCTTCGCGTGAAACTCACGAGGGACACGATGGGACGACGAAAGTCTCAGACGACGAAAGTCTCAGACGGTCTACTTTCGACCAAAGTCTCAGACGGTCTATCTTCCGCTCCGCACGTTGAGGGCCCGCGGGGCTTCAGACGCCGAGTAGATCCGCATCAGGCGACCCGGGTTCCTACGTGCAGGCCGAAAGGTGGCGCGGCAAGCGAGGATCCAAGTTGCACGGTGGGTTGCGGCGCAAGAATCGGGGTGGGGATACTGCCGGGTGTTCCAGGAGGTCGTTTGCTTGCCAGGAGGGGTCCCATGCCGAGCTCTTCGCGCCGCACCGTGGTCGAGAAAGAAGAAGTGGGAGTCTATCATTGCTGGAATCGCTGCGTGCAGCGGGCCTGGCTCTGCGGTCAGGATCCCGTGACGGGGATCGACTATGGCTACCGCCGCGAGGTGATCGAAGAGGTGGAACGGCAACTGGCCGGGTTGTTCGCGATCGACATTGGCTTTCACGCCGAACAGGCGAACCATCTCCATCTGATCCTGCGCACGCGTCCGGATCTGGCGGCGACCTACCTCGATGACGAGGTGCGGCGGCGGTGGTGGATTCTGGTTCGACTGAAGCGGACGGGAAACGGACGAATCGAGGAACCCACCGCCGAGGAACTCGAGCGGGAACGCCGCCGCTGGCCGGACGTCGGCGTCCTGCGGCAGCGTCTGGCCGATGTCTCGTGGTTCATGGGAACGCTGTGCGAGCATCTCGCGCGGCGTTTCAACCGCGAGTCGGGCTCCAGCGGGACGTTCTGGGAGCATCGCTTCGGGTGCCGAAGCCTCGAAGACGAGGCGGCGATTCTGCTGTGCGGGATCTATGTGGATCTGAATCCCATCCGGGCCGGAGAAGCCACGGTCCCCGAAGAGGCACGTCACACGTCCGCCTACAACCGGATCCAGGGCATGCCGCAGCACGCCTCCCGGCCGGCGGCGGAAGGCATCGCCGGTCCGGACGACTGGCTCTGTCCGCTCACGATTCCGGAAGACGACCCCCGTCGACTCGGCGCCGTGCGTGCCCAACTTCCCTGGCGCGCGTCCGACAAAGGACTCTTGCCGATCCGCCTGGAAACGTATCTGGAACTGCTCGACTGGACGGGCCGGCAGATCGGCTCGAAGCGTCAGGGCTCGATTCCCTCGTCGCTGGCACCGATCCTGGAGCGACTGGGGATCCAGACGGAGCACTGGCTGGAAGCGGTCCGAGGGTTCGACCGCCGGTTCGGCCAGGTCGTCGGCTCGCTCGCTCGGTTACGCGAGGCGGCGCGTTGCGCGGGCCGGCGCTGGTTCCGCGGCGCGACCGCCTGCGCCACGATTTTCGCTTGATCGACGATCGAACTCGCGGTCTCCTGGCCGATTTCTGACCGGTCCGCTCCGCCAACGAAGGTGACCTCCGCGGTGCGACGGCTTACGGCTGCCCCCGCCGGCACGGCAGGCTAGATTCGCCGCTTGACGCGACCGTGCGATCGTCGCCCCGCCACGCACTGCACCACGCCGCCTCCCTCTGCACGTCCCGCCAACCGGCTTTCCCAGATTAGACGGCCCATCGTGGCCGCCCGACGTCGCTGACGGGCATATCGTCTCGTCCATCCCGTTAGGCCAACATCGCCAGCGCAAACGTAGACCGTCTGGACCTGTCCCCAAGATCTCCGAGACTTTTTTTTGAGCCTCGATGATCAGCTCCGCTTGGCGCAGTCGTTCGGTCAGACGCTGATTCTCCCGCCGCAGTCGTTCCGCTTCTTGCACGCCAGGATCCTGCGCCTTGGACTTGCGCCCACGCTTCTTCGGCTCGAGCGCCGACAACACCCCCTCGTCTCGCTGCCGACGCCAGGTCGTCAGATGCGACGAGTACAGTCCCTCACGGCGAAGCAGTTCACCCAACATGCCCACTTCCTGGCAACGCTCGGCCCCGGCCAAGATCCGCAGCTTGTAGGCGGCCGTAAATCGGCGACGAATGGCCTTCTCGGGAACCTCTGGATTCGGATTCGTATCTTTCGCGTTCGACATCAATTACCTCCTCGCCCTCTACAGTAATTAATGAGGAGGTAGTTGTCTCAATCATTTTGGCACAGAGGGCCCCCCGGACCCTCCGCGGGCCAAGCGGAAAGTAGACCGTCTGAGACTTTGTGGTCTGAGACTTTGTGACTTTGTGAGACTCGCAGCATGTGACCCAGATTCTGACGTCCCAGGCCCCAGGGTCGCCCGGCGACTCTTCGGCCCGACACATAAGAGCCCGCGTCGCCTGATGCGGATGCACTCGTCGTCAAGAGCCCCCCGGACCCTCCGCGGGCCAAGCGGAAAGTAGACCGTC
Organism: uncultured Planctomycetales bacterium; assembly: GCA_963826795.1. GTDB lineage: Bacteria > Planctomycetota > Planctomycetia > Pirellulales > Pirellulaceae > CAWGYT01. Next base: position 524,181 of record CAWGYT010000009.1, read on the forward strand.
TGAGACTTTAGACTTAGACCGTCTGAGACTTAGACTTTGGGCCCGTTGCGTTGGAACTAATGGACTTTACGACTTTGGACTTGCTGGAGAATTAGACGGTCTGAGACTTTGTGGAGACTTTGTTGTGAGACTTTGTTGGTCGTCTGGAACTTTGGTCTGGCACTTTGTGAAACTCCGACCGAGGCCATTCCCACTTCGCCCAGCTTCCGAAATTAAAAGACCTGACCCCTTTTGCCGCACGCGGTTGCGACTTAGTCCTCGTGGTAGCCGCGCCACATCCATACGAGTGTATCGGCGAGCGTTTGTTCGAATACCTTGCCATCGCAGTGCCTTGTTGCACGACTGAATACGTACCGATAGTCGTATCCTTTGGTTTCCAGGGCCGAGGCGGTACGCTGGTTGGCCATCACCCAATTGTGATGCGTTTCTTCCGGATCGCTGGCGCGAAGGTCATTCTCGGAGACGTGCGTGAAGATGCGGAGCGGCTTTCTTCTCCTGGCTCTCGATGAGTTTCATACTCGAATGGTATTCCCACGCGCCGAGTGGATAATCGGCTTCTTCTGGCGCATCATCATCTTGCTGGTCGACGAATGTCCCGGAATACGTGATCAAGCGGCGAAACAAGTCCGGACGAAACCAGCCCATGGTCAGCGCGGCCGCACCGCCCGAGCTGCACCCCATCACGGCCTTACCCCAAGGATTCTCCGTGAAGGCGATGTTCGGATATGCCGCTTTGATCTCCTCATTTTCGAGCACGGTCGGCAACACTTCGTCATTGATAAAGCGGGCCAAGCGGTCCGACATCGTGTCGTATTCGAGACCTCGCTCACTCCCCTTGCTATCGCTCCCGCCGTTCTCCACGGCAATCGCGATGAACGCGGGCAACCGACGGCCCGGATCCTTCGAAACTGTCAAATTGTCCAGAGCGTTTCGAACAAGATTGAGGTGACTTGGTCCGTCATGCATGACCAAAATGGGAGCCTTCGTGCCATCTTTGTATGCGGCCGGAATATAGACGAATATCTTTCGCTCTTCGCGCACCGCTTTGCTGGGATCCAGGGTACGATCATCGCCGCGGAAGATCTTGCTGTCCGCCAGTCGCATCGACAACTCGAAACTTCTTCCCTTGGGATTGTCCTGGTCGGTGAGGTCGGGATCGATGCGGTATTCGGGGCCGATGACGACGTTGCCGTTGCCTTCCGCACCAGGATTCTCGGTATAGCTCTCGGCCGCTGCCAAGTTGGATGGCAAACCCATGAGGAAAATGAGGCAGCCAGCGCAGGTGCCACCCAACGTGGAGTGTCGCTTGAGTAGGAATCGTATCATCGACATCGCAACTCGCAATCAATCAAAGGCAAAGAAACGCAAAGGCAAACGCAAAGACAATGGTAAGGCAAACGCGACACTCAGTCCCGTGATTTCGCGGCCTCTAGTACCGCGGTCAATTCCTGCACGAGCGATGGTCGCTCCAGCCAAAGGTTGGTCGACTCACCCGGATCGTCGATCAAGTTGTAGAGCTGCCCGGTCGGTCCGCCCGGCGTCGCCTCCTCGCGCTTCGGTTTCGAAAAACCTCCAGAACCTAACTGCGGGATCAGTTTCCACGGCCCGCGACGCACGGCAAAAACGTCCGAATTGGAATGAATCAACACACGATCCGGCGCGATGGTCTCCGCCTTTCCAAGCAGCACCGGCGACACATCGATTCCGTCTTCCGCTACGCCGTCGCCAATCGTCACGCCTAGCAGCGAGGCTAATGTAGGCAGCACGTCGGTGAAGCAGATCGTCTGTCCGCTCACCTTTCCCGCCTCAATGCGCCCGGCCATCGCACGATGAACGGGATCCGATGTCCGCCTTCCCATAGATCGCCCTTCATGCCGCGCAGCGGACCGACACTTGCATGGCCAAGTCGTCGGACATCCTCCGGATACCAGACCGGCCCATTGTCGCTCGTAAAGATGACGAGCGTGTCGTCCGTCATGCCGCCTCGTTCTAGCGCGTCGAGCACTTGGCCAACGACGGCGTCCACCTGATGCGTGAAATCGCCGTAAAGGTCCGCCTCGCTTTTCCCGACATTCGCCTCGGTCGGTAGCCACGGCGTATGCGGGGCAGGCAGCGCGAAGTAGAGGAACAGCGGATCGTCGGTTGCGCTCGCCGCATGTTCGTCGATGACGCGGACCGCTCTTCTCGAAAAGATCGGCAATACGTCCGCATGTCGGAAATCGGACGAGATCCCTCCTTCACGCCAGAAGGCGCCTTGAATGTTCGTCCATCCCTCAGTTGAACTCGCCCCGACGCGACCTGTTGGCGGAAGCACGCAATGATCGTCCTCGATGTAGTAGTATGGGGGAATGTCCAGCGACGCCCAAATCCCGAAGTAGTGATCGAACCCGCGATCGAGAGGCCCTCCTGGCATGCGAGTTCCCGCTTCGGTCGGGTGATCGCACTCGAACCCCAGGTGCCACTTGCCGACGCAAGCGGTGCGATATCCCTTGGCCTGGAGCATCCTTCCCAGCGTCAGACGCTCCGGTTCGATCGAGCTGCCGGGCAAGTTCCACCGGATTCTGGTTCGGAACGGATACCGGCCTGTGAGCAGACCATACCGTGACGGCACGCAAAGCGAGGCGGGCGCATGCGCGTCGGTGAAACGCATGCCCGCCTTCGCAAGCGCGTCGATATGGGGCGTCGGGATCTTCGATTCCGGATTGAAGCAGCCCGGATCGCCATAGCCCATGTCGTCCGCCATGATGAGGACAATGTTGGGCCGACCGCCCGACGGGGCGGCCGAAGCGTCATCCCTGATCCCGAGCACCGTAAGAACCAGCAGAGCCAGACTGGCACCGCTTAGAAGGCGATGCGGTGTGTAACGCGGCATCTGATTCTTCTCCTCTCTCACGTGGGTGGTCCTGTCTCGGCGCGTGCATTGCCTTGGATTCGTGTTGTCTCGGATTCGTGTCGACTTGGATTCGTGTTGTCTCGGATTCGTGTCGACTCGTTTGATGAGAATCGCAACGCAAACCTCAATTCCAAGTCGATTCAAAACTCAACGTGCCTTGGATGACACGGGGAGTCTAACCAAGCTCGCGTGTTGAGAGGGAAAACGCCTCAGCGACGAGCGTGCTGCCGACGGATCACAATGCCGAGTCCGCCAACCAACAACATCATCAACGACATCGGCTCTGGAACCGCGTTGACCGCCGGGCGCGGACCCGTTTCGAAGCCTCCGTCTTGGAAGGCAACGACGAGGTCGCCGCTGTCAAACCGTTGATCGCCGCTCCAGTCTCCTTGCGTCCAACCCGCTGCCGTATCCGATTCGTACGTTCCCTCCTGAAACACCTGGACCAAATCGGTGCTATTGAACTCACCGTCCAAGTCGGCATCCCCGATCCACGTATTCTTCAGCTCGTTGACCCATACCTGGCGATCTTTGAAATCGACCAGGCCATCATCGTTCAGGTCGTAGGCCAAGTCGCCGGGTTGGGCGACGATCTGAATCGCCTGCAGGTCCAAGTCTCCCGCGTCCAGCTCACCGTTGGCGTTGTAGTCACCGGGGGTCGAGGGGCCCCCGATAACGGCGTTCCGCAGACTGCCTCCCACAAAATTGAGAGTCAGAGTAGCGCTCCCATTGGCCGGCAGGTTCAACGCGAACTGCATCGCCCCCCCGACATCGCCGGGTTCGTCCATCAAGCCGTCGCCGTCCTCGTCGATATCGAACATGGGCTGTCCATTCCCACCCCCGATGATTTCTTGCACGCTATTGAGATAGTCTTCTTCGATCCCGTTCATTCTCTGGGCGTAAAAATGCAGGTGCGTGGCGCCGCCAGTTCCAACGGGGGTGCGTTGCGCCAAGACACCTTCGAGCGTAACGTTGTCACCGGCGTGCGCAATGACGGAAATGCGGCGATCACGATCCGCGATCCCCGGGTGGCCGTCGCCCGCCACGTCCGACTCCTCGATAAAGTAGACGCGTGGATCGTCGTCCAGCACGAACCCGGCTAGGTTGTCCAGCGCGCCCTGGGCAAACTCCATGTCGACGTCCGTCTCCCAGAGTGCCTTCAGTTCCAGCGGACTATTTCCCTGGTTCTTGAACGTGTACGTCTGCACGATGTTGTATCTCGACAATTCCTGCACCAGGTCGACCTGCAGGTCACCGTAGAGCGGCACGTCGAAGCTGCTGGTTCGCGTCGAACCGGTGGACGCATCCGAGATCACGTCGTCGTCCAACATCCGTGCGCCAAAATCGCCAGGCCAATCGTCGGCGTCCATCAGCCACTGCCACGCCTCCCCGTCGGTCAGCATGATGGCCGACCAAAACGACCACGGTCTGAGGCCGACGGGGCCATCCGGGTCGTAGTTCGCCCAGCCCGGATCCGCGACCGAAAACGGACCGAAAGCCCCGTATTGGTCTCCGCGGAGCTCCATATGACCGTCGCCTGACACTCCATCGGTCAAAACCCTCTGGTCTGCACCAGCTTGAGTAGTCACCGTCAGCAAACACACCCACAGCAGCAGTTGCGTCCCATGACGCCGGTTCCCGTAACGAACTCTCATCGATCTCTCCCTCAGCTAGGCGAATAGGTTGTTGACCGTTGACCGTTGACCGTTGACCGTTGACCGTTGACCGTTGACCGTTGACCGTTGACCGAATGCCATCCTCGAGTGCGCTGGCGGCATCATCATAGCAGCCGGCGGGCGTGGTCACGACGACGCGGTGCCAGCGCACGGCCAAATACAGCCACTTTGAGACGCTTCACATGCAGCCACGTTGAGAATTGCCCTTGTCGTCAGGCAAGCTTCCTGCCCGAACGCACAGCAGCACGAAAGCACGGGCCGAAGCGAATCGGCTGAGGATGGCTAAGTCGTTATCAAGATGGACGTTGTATCACCAGGGCGGGTCGCGTCGACGGATCGCCAGCCGCAACGTGGACCGGTCGGGATGCAGGCGATCATTTGGCGGGAGACACGCGACACGTCGACGGCGCTCGGTTTCGAATGACCGCCTGACATGGCCGCAGAAGCTGTCAAACTCAGCTCGTCAACCCGAAGTGAGTCGTTCGTCGCTTCTCAGGTCGATCGAGGCCTCGGATTGATCGTCGCCCGACGTGACCGCGCGAATCATTTGACTGGTCTTCCCAAACTTTCGGCGTGGAACGTCCTGACCTCTTAAATGGACTCAACTGCCGGAAGCCACGTCGGTCGCGGCGACTTTCGTCCCCGATCGACGCAAAAACAACGATTCCGGCGAATTATTCGCAATTTTTTGCTGTCTATCCGCACGCCGGACGGCTACGATCGCGGATTGTCAATTGCTTTCGACGCTCGCAACCTTGAGGAGTAACGGGATCATGAAAGTTGTCACGCCGGTTTTCGCGGCCCTTGTGGTGTTCTGTCTTGGAGCGGTGGCGCCGGCTGCCGAACTTGTCTCTGCCTACACCTTCGACGAAACAGGTGGCACGACGGCTTCGGATGCGATCCGTGGCATCGCCGGTGACGCCACGGCCTTGGGTGGGACGACATGGGTGGCGGGTGCCATTGGCGGTGGCGTTCGCGTGGACGGAGTTGATGGTTGGCTTTCGGCTGCAAATCCGATTGCGAACGGAGCGACTGCGATGTCGTTCTCCGGTTGGGTGAATGCAGAAGCGCTTCCCGTCTGGGGTTCCATCGTCAAGAACTGGGGCGGCGCTCAGGCCGGCCAATTTCATTTCGGTCTCCAATCCGGCGACCAGGACCTGAGCAACTTTCTTTCGAATGATGCCGGCGGCGTGAGCAACGTGCGGCAATCAACGGCCTTCCCGACTGGCGAATGGGTTCATGTCGCGTTCACCTACGACGGAACGTCCCACAAGTTGTTCAGGAACGGGACCAAAATCACCGAAGGCGCGTTTGCCGGTGGGCTGAACTACCCGCTGGCGCAACAACCAGCGAGCGGTGTGGTTGGCTTTGGTGTCAAGACCGGCGACGACGGCTTGGCCCCCGATCCGGGAGCACCGGGGTTTTGGCAGGGATCGTTTGACGAGTTCGGTTTCTGGGACGGTGCCTTGTCGGAAGCGGAAGTGATGGACATTTATACGAATGGAGTCAACGGAATCAGCATCGTTCCCGAACCATCGAGTTCCGTACTGGCGTTGCTTGGTTGTTTGAGTGCACTCGGATCGCGACGTCGACGCGGTGCGAAGACCGCGCAGTAGCCAGGACCGTCAGTCAAGACGCACGTTCACGAAGAATACGCGAGTGTGGCTGTCCGTCGGATACTTGTCCACATGGCGCCTTGAGGAGGTTCGAATATCAGCCGGTTGATGTTGGCCGCGTGGATCTTGTCGGCCATTCTCGCTTCGCAAGGAATGGCGGGTGCTGATTTGATGGACGGCTTGGTGGGTTACTATGCGTTCGACAGAATCGACGACTTCGTTAGCGTGCCCGAGATGCCACTTGCAGAAGCCGCCTTGTCGGTGTCGATCTGGGGATTCGCCAACGATGCTCCCACGTGGGCCAGCCTAGTCAAGAACTGGGGTGGCTCCATCGTCGGCCAGTTCCATTTCGGTTTGGGTCAGGGCGCCGCCGACACATTGAGCATCTTCGTCACACAGGGGGATGGCGCAGGATTCAACGCGGGAACGGATCGGGACCCCATCGAATTGGAGGTGTGGGAGCATACCCTCCCTTTCCCGCCGTCGACGTTGTAGCGGCCCCATGTTGTAGCGGCCCCATGTTGAGCGCCCTGTGAAGCGGCCCCGTGTTGACGCGGCCCCGTGACGGATCGGTGCGTGAGCAATCTTGGCTTGAGGATCGGGTGCGAATGGCGACTTGGCATCGATTGCGAAACACGCGGGTCCGATCACAGGAACGGCGTTTACCACGTAACTTCTCGGTCGAACCATTGGAGCCGCGCCAACTTCTGGCCCTGACGGTGCTCAATCTGCCAGCGACCGATGTCACGTTCGAGATGGCGACGATCGGCGTCGAGATCGTCGAAGCCGACTCCAGCCCGACCGTTTCCATTTACTGGGGGGATGAAGATGGAGGCACGGACGTACGCTTGTGGGACCGTGTCGCCAATCTTGGGAATCGCCCGGTGGGGCAACACACGACGGTGGTGGACGGCTTGTCGGCAGGGACGGAATACTTCTTCCGCGCGTTTGCGCTCACGTTGAGCGACGGCGCGCGCTGGACCGATAGCTCGCTCCATTTTACCACGGCCTCGGTTCCGACGGCGACGGTCGACTTGGAACCCGTTTCGGTGATTGGTGACACATCCGCGATTGTGAACGGTTCGATCGACGGAAGGGGAACTCTCGACTCCGCCACGCTTTATTACGGCACCGTCAACGGTGGCAACGAGGCGGCCGCATGGCAGCATTCGATGCAGTTGGTCGCCAGCGAAGGCGACTTTTCAGCACGTATTTCCAATCTTGTTCCGGGCGCCACTTATTTCGTCCGCCTTAGGGCAACGAATGCGGGTGGAATATCTTGGAGCGCAGCGCAGCAACTTTCGACCGTTTCAGTTCCTCCCGTGCGCATTAGCGAGGTAATGTCCGCCAATGCGAGCACACTACCGACTCGGCACCGGCTCAGCATTGACGACGCCTTTAGTGGCCCCATGAACTCGTACGACTGGTTCGAAATTCAGAATTCGACGGGGGATCTGTTCGACCTGAGCGGGTACTACCTTTCGGATTCGATCGATCAACCGCAGCGATGGCAAGTGCCCGAGGGAACCACCATTCCGGCCCAAGGCTCGATCGTTTTCTTTGCGTCGGGCATCGACATCAAGCATCCTGATTTGGACGAACTGGGGATCCGACATACGAATTTTTCTCTGAGTGCCGACGGCGAACCGTTACTGCTCGTCGCACCCGAGGGATCGATCGTCGAACAGCTCGAAAGTAACCTGGTTGCCTCGTATTCGGACGTCTCGACCGGTTACTTCGGCACCCAATTCGGAACGCTTCAGACCCCCAGTCCCGCGGATTCGAATTTCCCCGTGGTTCCCACGATCGCTCCGCCGGTCCACGGATTCGCCAACCCAGATGACACCAACAGCCCACTGGTTGTGTCAGTACAGGTCGACGGGGCCTTGTTGGACGTCACGGAAGTCAGGCTGGTCTACCGGTCGATGTTCGAGGATGAGTTGACCGTCGTGATGACGGATGACGGCACGGGGCAGGATGCAGTTGGCGGCGACGGGCGGTACACGGCGGAAATCCCGGGACAGACGGCCGGGCCCGGGGAAATGATTCGGTATGCGGTCATCGTCACCGATGCGCAGGGGATCCCAGCACGCATGCCTCGCTTCGTGACGGAAGACAATTCGCCCGAGTACTTCGGCACGATCGTTGAAGATCCAACGATTGACACTGCCGTGCCCGTACTGCATCGCTTCATCGCATCACCGAGCCGCGCGGAAACCGGCACGGGCACGCGCGCTTCGGTGTATTTCAAGGGCGAGTTCTACGACAATGTGTTCATTCGAATTCGCGGCGGGACCGCTCGGTCATGGCCGAAAAAAGGCTATAAGATCGAGTTTAACGACGATTACAACTTTCGCTTCGACGAAAGCCTGCCGCGTGTCGACGAGTTCAATTTGAACACCACCTACACCGACAAATCGTATGTTCGCGCGATCCTAGCGTACGAGCTTTATCGTGACTCCGGTGGGATAGCTCCAATCACGTTTCCGATGCGCGTTCAGCAGAATGGTGAATTCTGGAACCTCTCGCACTTCGTCGAACAACCGGATCGCGACTTCCTTCGTCGCAACAATCTAGATCCCGACGGAGCGATGTACAAATCGATGGCCGATCGCTTGAACGGCCTCACGGCTCGCGCCGATGGATTCTTCGAAAAGAAGACGCGGAACGAGGAAGACTATTCGGACCTGCAAGCGCTGATTGATGGCCTGGCTCTTGATGGTGAAGAGCTGGAAACGTTTCTCTTTGACAATGTCGACCTGCCCGCACAAGTCAATCTGATGGCCGTCAATGTCATCCTTCAAAACTTGGATGCGACCGACAAGAATTACTACATCTATCGCGACACGGAAGGCAACCAGGAATGGAAGATGTTGCCGTGGGATCTGGACCTGGTCCTTGGCCCGAACGCGCTGAACACGGATAGCTTCTCCACCTCGGATGACTTGCCGCCGGCACACACCAGTCACCCCTACATGGGCACCCTCGCTTATCCGTTTTACGGTCGGAAGAACCATCTTTTCGACGCGATTGTGAATTCACCGCGCACGAATCAAATGTTTCTGCGCCGCGTGCGGTCACTCATGGACGAATTCATGGCGTCCGCAGAAACGCCTCTTGAACAGCGCTATTTCGAAAATCGCATCGACGAACTGGTCGAATTGCTCGGCCCGGACGTGTTGCTGGACAAGGAAAAGTGGGGAGCCAGTGCTTCTTTCCCCGGCCGACAATACACGCTGGAGGAAGCCGCGACACGCATTAAGGACGAATACCTGGTACCCCGACGAGTTCACTTGTTCGAGACCCATAATATTTCGCGACTCGACTTCGGTGACATCAAGGTCTTGATTCCCGAGTCGGCGGAGAACGTGGAGTATTTCGTCCCGATGGATAACAGTCTGGGTTCGACATGGACAAACCGAGCCACACCGGGCAACGCGGAGCAGTGGCAGGTTGGTCAAATGGGTCTCGGCTTCGAGGACAGCCCCGCCGACTACGCCGACCTGATCAATACGCGGGTGAAACCCTCCGAATCGTGCGAAACGTGTACTTCGGTGTTTGCCAGAGTACCATTCACGGTGCCCGACCCGTCCGCGATCGAGCACCTGACGCTACGGATGAAGTACGACGATGGCTTTGTCGCGTACGTTAATGGCGTCGAAGTGACCCGCGCGAACACGCGTAGCGAAGTGAATGGTTTTGATTCGCTGGGTCGCTCTCACCCAGATCGCGACGCGGTCGAGTTCGTGAATTTTGACTTAACGTCATTGCTGCCGCAAATGAATCTGGAGTCGGAGAATATACTGGCAATTCATCTGATGAATGCGGCGACCACTAGTAACGACCTGCTGCTGTCGCTGGAGCTGGTCGACGGCTTTATCCCCAACACAACGGCGGTTGGGATTCCCAATGAACAGGGACCCAACGCAGCCGCGATCGCATTTGCCGACTTCGACAATAATCCGTCAAGTGGCAACCAAGATGAAGAGTATCTCGAGCTGAAAAATACAACCGATCGGGCGTTCGACATTTCCGGCTGGCAGTTGCAAGGCGGACTGACACACACCTTTCGGGGTGGGACCGTGATCCCCGCGGGTGAATCACTGTTCGTGACGCCCAGTTCCTTGGCGTTTCGCAATCGCGCGACGGGACTTCACCGCGAAGACGGGCTGTTTGTGCAGGATGGAATTCAGGGGCACTTGTCGAATCGCGGAGAGACGGTTCAGCTGGTGGATCGACACGGAGCCGTCATCACCTCGCTGACAACTCCGAACGTGGCGAGCGATGTACAGAACTATCTCCGGGTGACGGAGATTCAATACAATCCAGCCGATGCGACGGAGTCGCTTGAGTTTCTCGAATTGCAGAACATCAGCACAACCACAACGTTAGCCCTCGACGGAGTCCGCATCACGGATGGGCCGAGCACGCCGTTCGACTTTTCGGGGAGCAACGTCACAACACTTGCCCCCGGCGCTTACGTCTTGGTCGTAAGTGATCTCGAAGCGTTTGCGTCAGCGTATCCGATGGTTGACGCCGCGATCATTGCCGGTACCTTCGAAGGTGCTCTCAGCAATGGTGGCGAAACGATCAAGGTCGAGGATCGAATGAATAGTACGGTTTTGGAGTTTCGATACGAAGACGGCGACGGGATTGGCGAGGAGTCGTGGCACGCAACGACGGACGGCGACGGGTACTCGCTGGTGATTCGCGATGCAAACGGCTCGCTTGCGAACTGGGGACAAGGCAGTGGGTGGCGTCCAAGTCTCCAGCGGGGCGGATCTCCTGGCGCGGCGGATATGCCAACCGTGCAGCTCGATCTTGACGGCGATGGCGACGTCGACGCGGACGAGATCGACTGGGTGTTCGCCGGGATCCGCCGTGGCGACCTTGCGTACGATCTGAATGCGGATGGAGTGACCGATGAGGCGGACCGTGCGTTTCTGCTTACGGTCTCGCTGAACACGACGGTTGGCGACTCCAACTTGGACGGAGTCTTCGATTCGTCCGACCTCGTCATGATTTTTGTCGCGGGGCAGTTCGAAGACGATGTCCCAGGCAATTCGGGCTGGGCCGCCGGAGACTGGGACGGCGACGGAGACTTCACCACCAGTGACTTGGTCGCCGCTTTTCAGGCGGGTTCCTACGTGCCCGCGGCTCGCCCCGCTTCACCACCTCTTGTCGATGCGATCTTCGGGCGATTCGACGAATTCGGCGAGGCGCGTCGCAAGCGAGTCCGCTAAAGGGGTCAGACCCTTTCGTGCTGGTCAATGACACGCACCTCAAACGCCCTGCGGATCACCCATTGAGCTGCGTCCGCTTACCTGTCCTCGGTGATCCCTTTTGCTGATTCCGTGTGGATTAGAGATGGAGACAAAACTGGGGCGAGGTTACACTCACAGGTTGTTGACCATGCGGCACCGAGCACGGGGCTGCGTCATCTCTTGAGATTGGCACGCGGGTGGGTTACGTCGATGGCCGTGGCGTTTTCTGGGACACTTCGCGCGCTGCAGGCGGACCGGCTCCCCTGGAAGCTGGCGGGGCTGACGTCGTTACTCGTGCTGCCAGCCGCACTGGCCTGGATGATCTTCGCCGAAATCACGCTGTACGAGGTGTCGTCATCGGCGCGATTGGAGGTTCAAGGAGCCCCGTCGAGTGTTGCGACAGAAGTCGAAGGACGCGTTGTCCTCACGAACCTGCAGGTCGGCTTACAGACCGCGCCGGGCGATATCTTGATGGTGCTGGATGGCGAGGCAGTGCAGCGCGCGATGGAAGAGCGGCGGCAGCACATCACCGCGTTACGATCGCGCCGGACCGCGTTGTCCGTGGAGATCGAGGCGGCGGTTCAGGCGCTCGAGTCGTTGGCGAAAGCTCGAGGCCTGGCTTTCCAGGAGGCTGAAGCGCAGCTCGTCGCCGCCGTGGCACGCTCGCAATACGCCCGACAAAGTCTGGAGCGGTCGCTGATCCTGTCTCGCCAGAAAGCGGTGGCCGAGGACGAGTTGGAGAAGAAGCGTGCCGAGGCGGACTCGGCGGCCGCGCTGGTGCAGGCCGCGCAACTGACGATCACACGCGGCGAACAAGATCGGTTGGCCGACGAAAAACAGCGACAGGCCGAACTGGCAAGACTCCGCCGCGAAGCCGTCGAATTAGACGGGGATGTCGCCGTTGATGAAGCGACGATCAAGCGGTTGGAGTACGACTTGGAACGGCGTACGGTACGTGCGAACGTCGCCGGTCGCGTTGAGGAAGTCGTACCGATCCGAGTCGGCGCGGTCGCGCGCCGGGCGAGAAATTGGGCACCATCGTGCCGCCGGGTGATCCGCGAATTGTCGCCTTTGTTCCGGTTGTCGCCGTCGGACGAATCCACCCCGGCCAGTCCGCACGATTGCGGCTGGATGGCTTTCCGTGGACGCAATACGGCACGCTTGCGGCGACCGTCTCGGGCGTGGGCAGCGAAGCCAGCCAGGGCACGATTCGCGTCGACCTGGCAGTGAAGTCCGACCGCGATTCGCGGATCCCCCTGCAACACGGGCAAACCGGTATCGTGGAAATTGCCGTGGAACGCACTTCGCCCGCAATCTTGTTTCTGCGCGCGGCGGGCGAGTATCTCATGACTCATCGACCGGCGGCGGGTTCGTAACGGTTTCAACGATGCACATGAGGCTCTCACGCAAGCGACGCTGGCTGGTCCCCGAAGTTGTCCAGACGTCCGCCATGGACTGCGGCCCTGCCGTGCTCAAATGTCTGCTGGCTGGCTTTGGTATTCCGGTGCACTACGGTCGTCTGCGCGAAGCCTGTCAAACCGATCTCGACGGAACTTCGATCGACACCCTGGAAGAGGTTGCCAATCGCTTGGGGTTGAGCGCCGAACAGGTGATGTTGCCGCCGGACCAGGTGCTGCTGCCGCAAGCCCGCGCGTTGCCGGCCATCCTGGTCGTTCGACTTCCCAACGGATCGACCCATTTTGTGCTCGTCTGGCGCCGACATGGGCCCCTGGTGCAAGTGATGGACCCCAGCCTGGGCCGTCGCTGGATGACCTGCCGACAATTGGTTGGCGAAATGCACTTGCATCGCCAGCGTGTGCCGGCCGACGCTTGGAGCGAGTGGGCGCGATCGAATGAAATGAAATCGCTGCTGGATGCTCGCCTACACCGGCTAGGCCTCGGCGGACAGGCCACGCCGCTCATCAATGCGACGTCCGACAAACGAAGCTGGCAGCCCATGGCCCAACTTGACGCGGCGATTCGTACCGTCGAGTCGCTGGTGCAGGCGGGCGGCTTGTCGCGCGGTGCCACCGCCCGTCGGACCCTTTCTTCCCTGCTGGACCAAGCCAACGAAGCTGCCGCCCATGGCACGCTCATCCCCGACCGCTTCTGGTCCGTCCGGCCCTGCCCGGATTCCGCTGCAAACGAAGAACATTTGATGTTGAGCGGCGCGGTATTGATCCGCGTCGCCGGCCGGTTCCTCGGTCGCGAACTGCCGAACACGGAGTCGGACCCAACCTCCCAAGCCCAGCCAGCGGATGTTCGTTCACCGGATATCCAGCGTGTGGAAACGCAGCCTGCCGAAGTCGCCACGGAAATCTTGACTCCACTCGGCGCGGAACTGACGGCAGCCTTGGCCGAGCCGGAGAGTCGGCCGCTGTCGACCGTTTGGCGTTTCCTGCGCGGCGCGGGCTGGGTCAGCCTCTTGTCATTGATCGTCTGCTTGGGACTGGCTTCCATCTGCACCGTGTTGGAAGCGTTGTTGTTGCGCGGCATCCTGGACCTGGGGCGGGACTTGGCGCTCGTGCCACAACGTCTTGAGGCGATCGCCTGCTTCGTGGCGTTAGGCGCCGGGGTGTTGCTGCTGGAGTATCGCATTGGATCGGGCTTGTATCGACTGGGACGTCGTCTCGAGACGTCGCTGCGAGTGGCGTTTCTGAGCAAGATCCCTCGGCTGCACGATCGGTATTTTCAGAGCCGACCCACGTCGGACATGGCCGAGCGCGGGCACGCGCTGCAGCGAGTTCGCTTGGTCCCGCAGTGCGCGGGCCAGTTTCTGCGTGCCGCAGCCACCCTGCTGATCACCGCCGCGGCCATCGCTTGGGTTGAGCCCGCCTGCATGTGGCTGGCGTTTCTCGCCGCGGGTGTCGCCATCCTGCTGCCCGTGCTTTTCCTGCCCGTCCTGCAAGGCCTCGATCTGCGCGTCCGTACGCACGTCGGTGCACTGACGCGATTTTCGTTCGATGCGCTGCTAGGTCTGGCTGCGGTGCGCGCCCATGGCGGTCAACCGGCTTTGACCATCGAGCACGAAGGCCTGCTGGTTGAATGGTCGCAAGCCAGCTATCGGCTCTTGCGCTGGCGGCTGATTGTCGACGGACTCCAGTCCTTGACGGGGATTGCCATGGCGGCCGGCCTGCTGATGATTCACGCCAGCCACGCGACCGATGCCACGGGGATCCTGCTGCTGGCGTACTGGGCCTTGAATATTCCCGCGCTGGGAAACGAGATGGCGCTGCTGGTCCATCAGTATCCGAGTTACCGGAACGTGACCTTGCGTCTGTTGGAACCCCTTGGTGCTCCCGAGCAGGATTTGCTCGTGGCGGCGGACGAAGCGAGAGAACGCCCAACCGACGTGACGCCGGACGACGCCAGTCAACCCCCGAGGGACAAGGCAACCGACGTTTCGGCGACATTGGCCGGCGCGGCGCCATCGGGCTATCGCGCGAAGGCCACGAAGGCAACATCCGTTCACCTGGAAAATGTCCACGTCCGCGCCGCGGGACACACGATCCTGGAATCACTCGATCTGGAGCTCCCACCCCAAAGCCACGTGGCCATTGTCGGCCCGTCCGGCGCCGGCAAATCAAGCCTCGTCGGATTGTTGCTGGGTTGGCATCACGCCACCTCCGGCCAAGTCAGGGTCGACGGCCTGCCGTTGGACGCCGCGCGATTGGCCGCCTTGCGAGCGGCAACGGTTTGGGTCGATCCGGCAGTACAACTTTGGAATCGGTCGTTATTGGAAAATTTGTTGTATGGCAATCTCGCCACGGGCTTGGATCAAGTCGGCGACGTCCTGCAACAAGCGGACCTTTACGATGTGCTCCAACGCCTACCCGCTGGGCTGCAGACGCGGCTGGGCGAGAGCGGCGGATTGTTGTCCGGGGGCGAAGGTCAGCGGGTCAAGTTGGGTCGGGGATTCGCCCGCCGCGATCCCCAGTTGGTAATTCTGGACGAGCCGTTTCGCGGCTTGGAGCGTCCGCGGCGCCGAGCGTTGCTGGAGCGTGCGCGGCTGCGTTGGAAAGCCGCCACCCTGATTTGCATCACGCATGATGTGAGCGAAACGCTCGAGTTTCCGCGCGTGCTCGTGCTGGACGCCGGCCGCTTGGTCGAAGACGCTTCGCCCCGGCAACTGGTTGGGCGCCCCGATTCGCTCTACCGGAGTTTGCTCGCCGCCGAAGACGCGGTACGCACTGGACTGTGGGGCAGCAGCATCTGGCGGCGAATGCAGCTCGGCGCCGGGCGGTTGGAACCCACCGCCGTGGGCGAAGGAGACGCCCCATGATCGACCGCGCACACTCGCTCGACTCGTTGACCTGGCCATCTTCGCAAGTTGCCGAGTCGCTCGGATACGTGGCGGATCGGCTGGGCGGCCCACGCCAGCGTATCGCCGAGTCGCCGCCGCCTTTTCCGCGGGGATCGGCGCCCGTCGAATCGGAGCCAGACCCGGTCGGCCTCTGGCTCGAATCGGTCGCCACGAACCTGGACCTGGAAGCCCTCGCCGTCGAGGCGACATACGGCAACGTCGAGCAATTGCTGTTGTCGTCGGCACCCGCATTGTTGCGCTTGCCCGGACCGGGTGAGGCGCGCTTCTTGGTGTTAATCGCGGGCGGTAAGAGGCGTGTGACGCTGCTTTCGCCCGATCATGGGCCGTGCCTCGTGTCGACTCAGGCCATCGCCGATCGACTTCGTCTGCCGTTGGAAGACAACGCAGCGGTTGCCGCGCCGATCGACCAGATTCTGAAAGCGGTGGGGCTGCAGGGCGCACGTCGTCGGAGCGCACGAACCGCGTTGTTTCGCGAATTTCATGCGGACAAGGTGCTGGGCCACTGCTGGCTGATTCGACTCACGACGGGCGCCGGGCTGAGCACATTAGCGCGAGAAGCGGGACTGGGGCGTTTGCTCGGATCGGTCGCCGTGCTGCATCTGATTCAATACGCACTTTGGATTCTGGCCTGGTGGCTGTTGGGTTGGATGTCCGTCCGAGGACGGTTTGATGCGGGGCTGTTTTGGGCCTGGATGCTGTTGCTGCTGTCGATGATCCCCTTGCGTGTCCTGGGAGATGCCGCGGGCGGAACGTTTGCGATTCGCGCCGGAACGCTGCTCAAACGCCGCATGCTGGCCGGCGCCCTTCGCTTGGAACCCCAGGAGGTGCGTCAGTGGGGCATTGGGCAGTTGCTGGGTCGCGTGATCGAGTCGGAGGCGGTCGAGTCACTGGCCGTCAGCGGCGGATTTCTGGCGTTGACGTCCGTTGTCGAATTGCTGTTGACGATCGCGGTCCTGGGTGTGGGAGCTGGCAGTGGGTTGCACGTGATCTTGCTGCTGGTCACGCTCGGTATCGCTGCTGCGCTGGGTGTGCGATTCTATCGTTCCCAACTCGCGTGGACCCAACAGCGGTTGGATATGACCAACGACTTGGTGGAACACATGATCGGTCATCGGACGCGACTGGCCCAGCAGCCGTCGAGCCAATGGAATCGGGGCGAGGATGAAGCACTGGAACGGTATCTGACGAGTTCTCGGCAAATGGACGCACGGGCCGTCGCGCTGGCCGCCCTCGTGCCGCGAGGCTGGTTAGTTGTCGGGCTGTTGGGACTGGCACCCAGCTTTCTGACGGGAGGGCGATCGACCGTGTCGCTCGCCGTTGGACTCGGGGGCGTTGTGCTGGCGTACCAGGCCCTCCGCCAATTGATCGAAGGCGGCCTGCGATTGGCCAGCGCCGCGATTGCTTGGCGACGGATTCAGTTCCTGATCGACGCCGCCGGTCGAGCTGAACCGGTCGGACGGCCCCACGCCGCCCAATTAACGCCAGTCGACGGCCGTCCGCTCGTCTCGGCACGCGACCTGGTATTTCGCTACCCCGGCCGCGGTCAACCGGTCTTGCAGGGAGTCGACCTGGCGGTGCGAGCGGGCGATCGACTGCTGCTGCAAGGTGCTTCCGGCGGAGGCAAATCGACACTCGCGTCGCTGCTGGCCGGTTCACGGCTGCCCGAGTCGGGGCTGTTGCTCTTGCATGGCCTGGACCGCGAAACGTGGGGCGCGGCGAACTGGCGTCGGCGGGTGGTGGTGGCGCCTCAATTCCACGAAAACCATGTGCTGATGGGGACCCTGGGTTTTAACCTCTTGATGGGTCGCCGCTGGCCACCCACACCCGCCGACCTGGACGAGGCGCAGACCACCTGTCGTGAACTCGGACTGGGACCGCTGCTGGAGCGGATGCCGGGTGGCCTCTGGCAGATGGTCGGCGAGACGGGTTGGCAACTGAGTCATGGCGAGAAGAGTCGCGTGTATATCGCCCGCGCGCTGTTGCAACGTGCCGACCTGACGATCCTGGACGAAAGCTTCGCGGCACTCGACCCGCAAAACCTGCAACTCACGCTCACCTACGTGCTCCAGCAGACACCGACCGTCCTGGTCGTCGCCCACCCCTGAGAAACCCCGCTGAATGCGCTCCCGCGGGTGGTCCATGCTGCGAGCGCAACAAATAAGCCTCCTGCGCACAGTACCAACCAGGACCAAGACAACCAGGACCAAAACCGACAACCAGGACCAAGACGGTCTACCAACCAGGACCAAGACGGTCTACCAGAAGACCAGGACCAAGACCAGGACCAAGACGGTCTACCAGACCAGGACCAAGACCAGGACCAAGACGGTCTACGTTCCGGCAGGCTCGCCGCGAGCTGAAGTTGTTCGTTTCTTGGCAGTTTGGAGACCGTTAGCAGGATCTCTGTCACGGGTTTTTGGACAGTCGGCAAGACGAAGTTTTGGACAGCGAACGCCGCCCCGACCTACCAGGACCAAGACGGTCTACGCTCCACCAGTACCAATGCACCAGGACCAAGACGGTCTACCAGACCAGGACCAAGACGGTCTACGTTCCGGCAGGCTCGCCGCGACCAGACGACGACTACCAGACGGTCTACTTTCCGCTTCGCCCGTGGAGGGTCCGGGGGCCTCTTGACGACGAGTGCGGCCGCATCCGGCGAACGCGGTCGCTTATGTGTCGAACCAGTACCAAAACCAGTACCAAGACGGTCTACGTTCGAGTAGGCTCGCCGCGAACTGAAGTTGTGCGTTTCTTGGCAGTTTGGCGACCGCTCAGCCGGATCTCTGTCACGGGTTTTTGGGCAGTCGGCAAGACGAAGTTTTGGACAGCGAACGCCGCCCCAATTGATCCCCGATTTTCCGAGATCGCCGCGCTTCGCCGGGGGGGGCCGAACACGCGAAACTTGTTGAAACGGACAGCTCCGCCCATGCACCTTTCAGTTCCCGAAATGCGCTCACGAAATCCAAGTCGACCGACCAGACCAGGTTGCTTCGCGCTGGGACTATTACGAGAAGATTTGGATTGACAATTTACCTATCCCCCAAAAATTGGAGGCAGAGACAATCGTGCATTAGCCCCAGGCTTCTCGTACTCCCTCCAGCTTCCGACGCACGAGGACGTGATGCCATTTGCGATCTGTCGTCGTCGTCGTTTAGACCGTCTGGGTTTGTGTTGGTCGTTTAGACCGTCTGGGTTTGTTGTCGTCTGGGCTTGTTGTCGCGCTGGGACTATTACGAGAAGATTCGGATTGACAATTTACCTATCCCCCAAAAATTGGAGGCAGAGACAATCGTGCATGTGATGGGATTGCCGTCCCTCGTCGTTTAGACCGTCTGGGTTTGTCTGGGTTTGTCGTTTAGACCGTCTGGGTTTGTCAGACCGTCTGGGTTTGTGTGTAGACCGTCTGGGTTTGTTTATGGGTTTGTGTAGACCGTCTGGGTTTGTGGTTTTGTTTATGGGTTTGTGTAGACCGTCTGGGTTTGTGGTTTATGGGTTTGTGTGTAGACCGTCTGGGTTTGTGTGGGTTTGTGTGTGGGTTTGTGGGGTCTGTCTGGGTTTGTCGGTGATGTGCCCTGATGGTCATCGAGCCGCGCGGCACTCCGGTGACGCCGCGTGCTGCAACCTGCGGAGGTGCGCTGCCAAGCCCTCGGTGGCTCTTTGGTTCATGTAGTGGACGTGGAACTCCTGCTCTCGATCTCCGAGTAGTCGGTTGCAGTGCATGTGGATCAGAGAGCTGAGCACCTGGTCGACTGTTCTCGTGACTCCGGGCTTGCCCTGGCAGTTCGCAAAGGTGGCGGCCACGCTCCGCGCCGTGGCCTCGAATCGCGCAAACTGCGCCGCATGCTCACTCGCATCCTCGAAGGCGGGTATCCCGGGAAGCATAAGCGAATCGAAGTCGAGCAGCATCGATTGGATCGAATCCGCCCGCCGGCGAAACTCGTTGTCCAACGACTCCTTCCTTTCTCCCGTGACGGGGAACTCCGCCTCCCAATCGTTTCGAAGTCGGGTGAGAAACTTAAGCCTTGTGCCAAGTCATGGCCAAAAGCTGCGCAGCAGTGTCTGGATGAACCTGATCGGCCAGAGTACCGGGGCTTCGAATTCGTCCTCGAGCTCGTCGCGGTACCGCGCAGCGAAGTGGTGTAGGGCGAGTCGCGAGTCGGCAGTGAAAAGCTGCTCGGCGGCAGCGATGAGGGCGGGCCCGCCGTACCTGTCAACTTCCCGCTCGTAAGTGGCGACCTCCCAACGGTCGACGGCATAGCTGTCCGCCTCTGCATCCAGGTGGCATCGCACTTGCTCAAGAAGTTCGAGACCCGTCCGGCCCCGCGGTCGGAGACGGAGTCGCAGATGCGCTTCCGGGTCAGCGGAGCGCACGAAGTGGAATTCCTCCAAGAGTCCACGCTCCTCGAGCTCTCGAACGAAGGGAGCGGTCCACCTGCCCAGCAAGTCCTCGTCGAGGAACGTTCTAGTGCGTTCCTCGGTTCCGAGCCCGGCCCCATAGTACAGCTTGAGGTAGAGCCAGGGCGACCCAGGAGTAAAGCGGTGCTCGTTGCGCAGTCTTCTCTCTTCGAGGAGGATCGAGTCCTGCGCGAACCACTGGGGATCCGGCACTCGGCCACGTCCGTCGCCATCTCGCCGGTTACGCCGCGCGGCCTCTGTCACCGTCGTTTGCTCGCGGCCACTCGCCGCTGGGTACAGTTTGACCCGTGTTAAAATAGGCGACAAGTTCGCCCATGAGCGGCCCGTCGTCACCCACGAAGAACGTACCCTCGGTTAGAAGCTCCTCCTGGACACGCGTCTTGCCATTGCTGACCATCCCTGCCAATTCCCTCAAAGCGTGCCGGCTCTCGAGGTCAAGCGAGTTGTTCTCCTGATCCCCCAACCTGACAAAACGTGGTACGTTGTAGCGGTGCGCGCCAGCCTTCCAGAAGGCCGCACAATTCGGCCTCTTTCCATTCTTTCTTGGGCCTTCGCAGTCGCTCGGCGACGTGCGGTGGGACGAGCCAGGAGCGCGGAGCGAGCAGGATCCTTTTCCAACGAAACCGAGGGCAACCCACGGGGAGTTCGGGAACCGAACGTGGAAAGCTCCACCGTCTCGCAAGCGGGTCGAGCGCGAGCAAAACCTTGCCGACGGGCGAAAGCGACTCGCGGTCCAGAGCTGAGAGTTGCCTCGCGATGACCGGTACGCCCTTGCGGTCCCACCAGAGCATCGGCCGGCCGCGGTCGTTGTAGACACTCAACTCCGCCAAATGGATCTGACGGTCGGCCGGGACGCTTGGCTGGCCGTTCACCACGATCTGATAGGGATAAGTGAGCGGACGCTGCGTCAGGTCCTTCAGGCGGCCGCACCCCCCGCAGGTGATCTCGGCAATCACGGCCGGTGCGACGTCCCGAGACTGCCCGTCCCAGATCGTGCGAAGCTGTTCGAGGAGGGGATCGTGCTGATCCCAGTGCAAGAATCGATTCGAGAGGTAGCCGGGAGTGGCGTTGGCTTGGTACACGTGGAGTGCAGGTTCTCCCCCGAAGCGGATTGCCTGGCAGAACGTCTCCAAGTATCTGCCTCGTTCCTCGGCGACCCTTGCGACCGCCTGCCTCTCGAACTCTCCCGTCCACTCGGCCGGGTCCAGCTCGACCTCCGTCAGTCCCCTGGCCTCGGCCTCGAACGCCTTCTTGCTCAAGTACGAGGCAATGACCTTCCACCGCGCGGCGCTTGGGTCATGTCGGACCGGGACGCGTTGCTCGGCATCGACCATGTTCTGTAACTCAGGCCCTTTAAGCACGCGGAAGACGAGGTCGAGCAGCGGGACGTGGCTCCCTGTGGTACCGCCGCTCATCGTCCGCACGATTGCCGCTCGGATGGCCGCGAATCCTTCGTTCGGTTCCCAGAGAAACGGGAACGCACTGACGCATCGACCGAGCTCGACTAAGAGATCTTCAGGCACACCGCCGTCGACGGAGTCGATCTGCAAAATGAGTTGGAGTGGGATCGCCGACCGCTCGTCTTTGTTAGCCCCAGACCTCGTTGAGTTCCCCACGGCGACCCACGGGTGCCGGTTCAGCGCGTCCCACCATGGCTCGAAGGAGTCATCCGCGATCGGTTGAGGCTGATCGCATAAGGCGAGTAGCCGCTCGCTCTCCCGCTTCAGATCGCTCGCCTGATCCGAGCCGACGCTCAGGTCGTACAGAAATCTCTCGGGCCTGGGGCCGATCGTCGGAGGCTGCAGACTGTCGTGCAAAATGCCGCCGTCGACCATGGAGAAGAGGTACTCCTCAACCATCTCCGGGGTGGCCTCCGGTACCTCGCGTGTGATGATCTGCGAGAGCTCGTCCCAACTCCACCAGCGGCCCATCGCTTCGATCAGTGGCCGGAGCTGTTTGTCGTACCTCATCGAAACGAGCTGATATTGGGTGGCGAGGTTCTTGAACGGCTCGACCTCTTTCTCCGTGAAATAGCAGATCACGCCTCCTCGAGGGTTGCACGTCTCGTTGAGGCGGAACCGAGCCGCCCCCCTCAGCCCGGGCCGGTCGAGAAACCCACGCGCCACGACCGACATATTGGACCAGGACGGAAAGACGCCGAGCCGCCAGGCCGACGGGGGCGACAGCACCACCTGCCTGTAGTTGCCCACGCGCGCGGTGCCGACCCCCGCGAACGAGGCCAGAGGAGTCGCACGGGTGGTGAACCTAGCGAAATATCTGTACAGGGTTCGATCGAGCTCGTCGGTAAGTTCCGTTTTCTCGGCCACACAACGGTCGAACGCCCGATGAAGGACCTCGCTATGGATCTTCAGAGCCTTGTTCACAAACGGCTCTGCGAACGTGTCACGCAGGATGCTTTGCGAGTCCGGCGCGTCGGCGAAATTAAAGAAATGCCGACACGAGCGAATAGGTGACCGAATCATCACCCAGGGCATGACCTGAAGCCCTTGCTGCGCTTCGACGCCTTTTTCTGACGAATTCCCCACAGGAGGCTCCATGTGTCGCGTCCCGCCCTTAGGCACACCACCTCCGCGAATTAAGTAAGGCCTCGAGTGGCAACCCTTGGGGATCGCCACCCGAGGCAATTCAAAGAGCCGGCCAAGCGCCGACTCCCGGGAGTCAACCGGTCCACCAGCCCCCACCCTTGCCTGACTTCACATTCGTTTTGACTTTCATCGTCGTGTTCCTTCGCTTGCGTTGTTGACTTGGGTCTAGATTCGGCCTCAATCGGCCCCTTATTAAGATGGCGTCACGGCACGGCAAATTGACCGCGCGGCGTGGAAAGATTTTCTTCCAGCTGGCGTGGTCAAGTCCGAGGACGGCGAGAACGAGGTCCGACGGTGACCCGGGGGCAGGTGGCTTTGATTGGCCCACTTCAATGAGTCCTGACACCGGCGCCGCCCGCTGTGGTCCTTGCCCGTTGAGAGACGACGAGCTTCCCGATGACCTCGGACCAGCGCCAGGGCGCGGGCATGAAGCCGACACAGCAGCGCGTGATCTTGCTTCTCGCAAGTGCCGTCTGCGACGAATGACCAGGACCAAGACGAGGCCAAGACGACGACCAGGACCAAGACGGTCTACGTTCCGGCAGGCTCGCCGCGAGCTGAAGTTGTTCGTTTCTTGGCAGTTTGGAGACCGTTAGCAGGACCTCTGTCACGGGTTTTTGGACAGTCGGCAAGGCGAAGTTTTTTGACAGCGAACGCCGCCCCAATTGATCCTCGATTTTCCGAGATCGCCGCGCTTCGCCGGGGGGGGCGAACACGCGAAACTTGTTGAAACGGACAGCTCCGCCCATGCACCTTTCAGTTCCCGAAATGCGCTCACGAAATCCAAGTCGACCGACCAGACCACGTTGCTTCGCGCTGGGACTATTACGAGAAGATTTGGATTGACAATTTACCTATCCCCCAAAAATTGGAGGCAGAGACAATCGTGCATCTGGGTTTGTCTCGGTTTAGACCGTCTGGGTTTGTCGTCGTCTCGGTTTAGACCGTCTGGGTTTGTCGTCTGGGTTTGTCGTCGTCGTCGTTTAGACCGTCTGGGTTTGTTTGGGTTTGTTGTCGTCTGGGTTTGTCTCGGTTTGTCTGGGGTTTGTCTGGGTTGGTGTGGGTTGGTCTGGGTTGGTCGACCATGGACGCTATCTGGACAACGTTTGTCCTCTTTGTCCAATCATTGGACAAGCAATCGAGTTCGCGTGCCATTCAGCTCGGTGAAAACATCGAAAAACACACGAACGTCGCTGGCACAAGGGTTGCAGTTCTGGAATACGTGAGAAGCATTTGGACATGCATCAGCGGGCTTGCCAGCGTTTCGTACCTGGCCACGTACCGGCGGCTGGGCCCTCGACGATTGACGGGGACAGCGTAAGATTCCTGTGATGACCACTCACCTTGTTGCCAAGACGATTCTGGTTCTCATCGCCCTAGGGGTGATGGTGCCCCCGCGTGGCTGGTGTTGCCGATCGGAAACGCCGTCGGACGAAGTGCATCCTGCGTCTTGCTGCGAAAAGGATCGTCCTCACAATCCGGCACCCCCGTCGGTCGATGATTGCTGCTGCCAGCACGCGGTGATGATTCGCACCGACACGAGGGAGTCCTTCCCGCCGGCGCCGCTCGTCGTTTCTGCTCCCGTTGGCTCCGAGCTTGCCCGACTCGGAACGAGTGTGGCGGTGGAGCCTGTGTCTTCATATTGTCGCCAGCGATCAGTTCAGGTTCTCTTTTGTATCTGGCGGTGTTAATGGCTCCTGCGGCGTCGACTCAAAGCACCGCAGTCGTTTCGTCTCTTTACCGGACGGTTTCCGTAATCCGCCCGGTGACTTTCGCCATTAACACGATCACAAAAGGAATCTACGATGATTCGCTTACTCACAACCTTTTCCGTCTTGTTGGGCGTTCCCTTCCTGGTCGATCACGAGCCAAAGGCCAAGCCGACCTGTTGTCTGGAGGAAGCCTACTGTTGCTTGATCCAAGACCGCTGTTGCGAGACCGCCGCGGACAACGGCGCGATTGCAACCGTACCCACGGAGGCGAGTAGCACCGCAACGCCAACGTGCTGTGCAAAGCGAGCTTTCTGCTGCTCGCTGCACCGCCCTTGCTGCGACGCTGGCACGGACAAGCCAGTTGGCGATGAGGGTAGCAGTGCGATCTTGATCGGTAACCCAAACTCTTGCGTGACGCTATCGCCAGCAGCTAGTTGAGAAAAGACTGCCAGCCGGTGGAGCGAACCGTCGACACCGCCGCCTGGCGCGACCACCAACTAGCAAAATCCAAAACCGTCCTTGAACCTCCCCTGGCGGCAAGCGTGTCGCCGGGGGAGGTTGTGTTTTGAACGGTCTGGACGCTGCTCTCATTTTCGGAGGATAGGTGATCTGGGATGGTCCCCTTCCGCAGAAAATTCTGCAGAAGATGTGAGCCGTTTTGCCGCTCGATTTCGCGCTGAGGAATGCTGAGCGTCCCCGTGGTGAAGAACGAACCCAAACGGCCATGGACCGCGGAGGAGATCAATTGCGAATTCCATCGATCGTGGTATCCACATTGGTGTTTCCCTGTTGGTTCATTGTCGGGCCCGTATTGGCAAGTCCCATTCGTTGCCAGTTTACGGGCACCATTGATGAGGTTTGGGCTACAAATGGAACGACCGTCCTGTCGGCTGCCTTCTTGGCGATCTTGCCATTTCAAATCGGGGATGAGGAGGTTGGCGCTTTCACGTATGACACCGCTGCGACAGATGATCTCTTCCCGGACGATCCTGAGTACCCCACGTACTTGCACTGGATTGGCTTGGCCGGCAATCTGGACTGGGACGTCGGAGGTCAACAATTTCGGCGCGATCAACAGGCGTACGTGGCAGTGGAAGTGTCAGCCAATCCCGACGTCAGTTCGCTGTGGTTGTGGACGGAGTACCCGCACCTGCCATCGGCTTCGGGGTCAGCCATCGGCTTCGGGGTCAGATCGGGTATCTGGTGTTTGGCAGGTCTCGCCCGCGGCGTTCGCCCTTCGAGCCTGATTTGGCTTGGTCGAACGTACGGTGTTCGGTCGGCGAATTAGGTTGCGGCAATCGAACAGCAATCGTCCCGCTGGACTTGCTCGAGCTTCGCCGTTGATGACGTTGCGCGCCGACACGTTCGATCCAGCGAGGCCGTTGTTTTGTTTTCCACTGCCGGTAATCCCGCGTCGCACGCGAACTTGACACCAGAAAACGGATCTGACCCCGCCCCGTCCCGCCTGACCCCGCCCCGTCCCTGCCTGACCCCGCCCCGTCCCTGCCTGACCCCGCCCCGTCCCTGCCCCGTCGCGCCGTAGCCCCCGTCGCGCAGACGGGGGGCGAACCCGTCCCCCAGCCGACCTCGCCATGCAGGCCTCGCATCCACGCCGCGCCACCCCCGCTCTCCGCGAGCGGGGCTACGCAATGGGGACTGCGGCGCGTCGGGGTCGGCTTCGGGGTCAGATCGGGTATCTGGTGTTTGGCAGGTCTCGCCCGCGGCGTTCGCCCTTCGAGCGTGATTTGGCTTGGTCGAACGTACCGTGTTCGGTCGGCGAATCAGATTGCGGCAATTGAACAGCAATCGTCCCGATGGACTTGCTCGAGCCTCGCCGTTGATGACGTTGCGCGCCGACACGTTCGATCCAGCGAGGCCGTTGTTTTGTTTTCCACTGCCGGTAATCCCGCGTCGCACGCGAACTTGACACCAGAAAACGGATCTGACCCCGCCCCGTCCCCCCTGCACGAGGCGGAACAGGGTCAGGCGGAACAGGGTCAGGCGGAACAGGCCCAACGACACTACCAACAGGCGCTCGCGATCCTCGAGGCCTCACTGGGAGTGGCTCATCCCAGCCGCGCGAGTTTGCCGCGAAAACCTTCTCCAACTGACGATTGTTTAAGCGAATAATTCATCTCCTTTAGCGCGGTCAACCGGCGGACAGATGACGCCTTGGGGTCGGCTTCGGGGTCAGGGGTCGGCTTCGGGGTCAGATCGGGTATCTGGTGTTTGGCAGGTCTCGCCCGCGGCGTTCGCCCTTCGAGCGTGATTTGGCTTGGTCGAACGTACGGTGTTCGGTCGGCGAATTAGGTTGCGGCAATTGAACAGCAATCGTCCCGCTGGACTTGCTCGAGTCTCGCCGTTGATGACGTTGTGCGCCGACTCGTTCGATCCAGCGAGGCCGTTGTTTTGTTTTCCACTGCCGGTAATCCCGCTTCGCACGCGAACTTGACACCAGAAAACGGATCTGACCCCGCCCCGTCCGACCTGGACATCGCCACGGTGCTGAATGGGCTTGCCGTCGTCCACAAGTATCAGGGACGGTTCGCCGAGGCGGCACCTCTTTACCGCCGGGCGCTGAAGATCCTGGAGCGGACGTACGGACCCGACCACCTTCAACTGGCGACCCTCTACCACAACCTGGGCGGGCTGGAGCACGCGCGGGGCCGTTATGCGCGCGGCGAGCCCTTCGCTCGCCGGGCCGTGGAGATCCGTCGCCGGTGGCTGGGACGAAACCACCCGGACGTCGCCGCCGACATGGCTGCCCTGGCCGGCTTGCTGGATGGGCAGGATAAGTTTGGCGAGGCCAAGGCTTTATATCGCAGGGCCCTCACCATCTTTCGTCGCACGCTGGGTGGCTCGCATTACGAGGTCGCCGTTACCCTCAACAATCTGGCTGCCGTGCATGACGCGTGCGGGAAGCCGCGACAGGCGCGAAAGTGCTACGAGGAATCGTTGGCGATCAAGCGAAAGGTGTTGGGGAGAAACCACCCGGACGTCGCCCGAACTCTCAATAACTTGGCAATGCACGAGGCGGAACAGGGCCAGGCGGAACAGGCCCAACGACACTACCAACAGGCACTCGCGATCCTCGAGGCGTCACTGGGAGTGGCTCATCCCACCGCGCGCGTTTGCCGCGAAAACCTTCTCCGACTGACGATTGTTTAAGCGAATGATTCATCTCCTTTAGCGCGGTCAACCGGCGGACGGATGACGCCTTGGGGTCGGCTTCGGGGTCAGATCGGGTATCTGGTCAGGGCTTCGGGGTCAGATCGGGTATCTGGTGTTTGGCAGGTCTCGCCCGCGGCGTTCGCCCTTCGAGCGTGATTTGGCTTGGTCGAACGTACCGTGTTCGGTCGGCGAATCAGATTGCGGCAATTGAACAGCAATCGTCCCGATGGACTTGCTCGAGCCTCGCCGTTGATGACGTTGTGCGCCGACACGTTCGATCTAGCGAGGCCGTTGTTTTGTTTTCCACTGCCGGTAATCCCGCGTCGCACGCGAACTTGACACCAGAAAACGGATCTGACCCCGCCCCGTCCCCCGGATCTGACCCCGCCCCGTCCCTGCCCCGTCGCGCCGTAGCCCCCGTCGCGCAGACGGGGGGCGAACCCGTCCCCCAGCCGACCTCGCCATGCAGGCCTCGCATCCACGCCGCGCCACCCCCGCTCTCCGCGAGCGGGGATACGCAATGGGGACTGCGGCGCGTCGGGGTCGGCTTCGGGGTCAGATCGGTCGGCTTCGGGGTCAGATCGGGTATCTGGTGTTTGGCAGGTCTCGCCCGCGGCGTTCGCCCTTCGAGCGTGATTTGGCTTGGTCGAACGTACGGTGTTCGGTCGGCGAATCAGATTGCGGCAATTGAACAGCAATCGTCCCGCTGGACTTGCTCGAGTCTCGCCGTTGATGACGTTCGCGCCGACACGTTCGATCCACCGAGGCCGTTGTTTTGTTTTCCACTGCCGGTAATCCCGCGTCGCACGCGAACTTGACACCAGAAAACGGATCTGACCCCGCCCCGTCCCCGCCCCGTCCCCCGGATCTGACCCCGCCCCGTCCCTGCCCCGTCGCGCCGTAGCCCCCGTCGCGCAGACGGGGGGCGAACCCGTCCCCCAGCCGACCTCGCCATGCAGGCCTCGCATCCACGCCGCGCCACACCCGCTCTCCGCGAGCGGGGCTACGCAATGGGGACTGCGGCGCGTCGGGGTCGGCTTCGGGGTCAGATCGGGTATCTGGTGTTTGGCAGGTCTCGCCCGCGGCGTTCGCCCTTCGAGCGTGATTTGGCTTGGTCGAACGTACCGTGTTCGGTCGGCGAATCAGATTGCGGCAATTGAACAGCAATCGTCCCGATGGACTTGCTCGAGCCTCGCCGTTGATGACGTTGCGCCGACACGTTCGATCCAGCGAGGCCGTTGTTTTGTTTTCCACTGCCGGTAATCCCGCGTCGCACGCGAACTTGACACCAGAAAACGGATCTGACCCCGCCCCGTCCCCCGCCCCGTCCCTGCCCCGTCGCGCCGTAGCCCCCGTCGCGCAGACGGGGGGCGAACCCGTCCCCCAGCCGACCTCGCCATGCAGGCCTCGCATCCACGCCGCGCCACACCCGCTCTCCGCGAGCGGGGCTACGCAATGGGCCGTGTGCGACGACCGTTTCGACGGCGAGACCGGCGTCGCGAACTGGCTGCACGAGCTGTTCCAACTGTTCGCGATACTCGCGTTCGATCGTCTCTAATGCGTCCTCCAGGTGAATCGAGCGCAGTACCGCGTGCGCCTGCGCCGGATGCTCCTCAATCACTGTCATCGCTGTGAGGTTTGCGTTGTTATGTCGAGCAAGGCGAACGCCACGTGCCAGGGCCGGGTGCTCGTCCAACGCCAGATTGACGTATACCAGAATGTTCTTGAATCGTCGCATCGTATTTCTCCGATGATGTTCTGGTCGGTGTGTCACCGGGCCTAGCCGTCCGACACGGATTTTGAGTCGGTCCCGGAAGTGACCGCCTGAGCACTGTTTTGTGGCGAACGCTCCTGCAACTCTTTCCGGACGACGGCAATCTCCTTGGGGGCTGCGATACCAAGTCGGACCGTCCGTCCTTTGACCTCTAACACCGTAAGCACAATGTCGAACTGCGGCACACAGATCTGTTCACCGACTTTGCGACTGAGCACCAACATGATCGTTCCTCCTCTTGGAACCGTTGAAACGGACACTGCGTCTGCTTGGGGGTTGGCTACAAGTAGTCATCTGGTAGTCGGTAGCTCAGCAGGCAACCAACGCCGCCCAGGTGAATCAACTCGTCGCTCTGGTTTACGACTTCAACCGTACAGTCACACTCTTCCGCCATGCGCACCATTTCTTCCTTTATGATGAATCGGCGGAATGCCCGTGCATTGCAGTTGGGGCAGGCATCAGGTACTTCGGACTCGACGTCAATGTGCCCGCAGTGATCACACGACCAACCTGGGCGAGGATCGTACTCTTTGGACAGCACGAGCACGTCCACGCGGCCACACCGCAGTGCTCGGAAACTCGGCCCCGTTCCCACGACAGCAAGGCCGCCGGTGCGCAGTTGATGAATAAGATTGCGGACGGTTGTGCGAGATTCTTGTTCCTCCGCTTCAATAAACGAACTCAGAGTGGATTCCACCACATCAGACAGCCGCGTCGCGCCGGATGCCGGGACAATATCAAGCAACTGCTTTTGCAAGTGTTTGGGTAAGTTCTTTCTTATCAGCGAAGTCATGGCAGGCTGGCCCGCGAGGATCAAATGCCTGTACCCGCCGGCGGACATGAGTTGATTCAAAACCTCGATCGCATTCTTGAAAAACTTGCGAGTGCGTTCCTGGCGGTGGCGTTGATAATGGTTCTTCGTCCATTCGCGTCCCACACGCTGCCGCAAATCCGGCCGCTCCTTCCAAATCTGTGCGGTGACTGCTCCCAGATTGACTTGCAGAATCCGCATGCTGTCTTCCGTCACAAGCATGACGACGTACCGATGATAGGTATCCTTCAGTTCGACCAAATGATAGATGTTGGGCGTACTGTCCACGGCAATCCAGTTTGGAAGCGGAACTTGAAACTGCAGCGGCAGAAAAAACGGCTGCTCACCCGCGCGGAGAAGGCGGCGAGACCCTTGGAATTGGGCAACAATTCCGTTGCCAACACTTCCTCGATACGAGCCAAAGCGGCGTCGAAGGAGTGCTTGCTCCTGGATGCTCAATCCCCGCCGAAGCGACTGCACACGATCGTCGAATGCACTTCGATCCGTCAGACGCCCCGCGGCTAAACTCTGGTAACAACTGATAACGGGTGCATCGGTGACAGGTAAGGTCGCCAACGTACGGACATGTTTCGGCAGGTTGATCCGTTCCATAATTAATTAACATCCTTACTTCGCAGAAGTAGAAAATGGTGGCGATTGCGACCGTGCGTCGAGGACGGTGACTCCGGTCAGCTCGGCCTCGTGCTGCTTCGCCAATATGACTGTTGCATCGTGGTTCTCCTTTCACCGCTGCCGCTTTGCCGCGTTGAATTGTCCGGGGGACCGTTGCCTCGTTATTCGCGCTCCGCTCGACGGGTATTCAGTAACATGTGGCATTCGATACACGACTGTTCCAGGCGCAGAGCAGCTTCCTTAGCGTTGTTGACGTCCTCTTGAGCGGCCGCAGCGGTCAGGTCGGCCACGGCCTGGTGAAAATCCGCGCCGTACTTGTCGTAAAGTTCGCTTGCCAGATACCCGTCAATCGTTTCGCCGTAGCGTTCCATTCGTTTCGCTGCCGAATGCACGCGTCCCAGGTTCCCCGCAACCATCTCATCCAGGATGTCATGCATCGCCTCTGACTTGCGACGCATAAGCTGACTCTTGACTCCGAATCGGCTTGGATTGCGGTCGAGCTCGCCGGCGCGATGCCAGATCAACTGGCAGTCCAGAGCAGGAAAGCGCCGGCGGAGGCACTGGCCAGGATAACCATCATCCAGAAACGTGTCTGGGATTTCATCGGGTACTCCATGTCGTTAGGGTGCAGCGGCGTTACTGCCATCGGTCACCTCTTTGGCGACGACACGTCGCGATCAATCTTCCAGGTGAATGGGGCACACGAAACCGGATGGTTTCAATGCGAGTACCGAACACCAGATACCGTTTAGAATCTGCTCGGCCGTATTTCCCATAATCATCCCCGACAATCCGGATCGGGCGACTGTGCCCATGACGACAAGATCCACTCCGTTCTCTTGTACGAACTGAGGAATCGCAGACGGTGCCTCGCCCTTGAGCAGGTGGATGTTGTCTCGCGGACATTGCTGTCGTGCTTTTCCAGGAACTGGTCCAGCAGGTTCACGATCTGATCGCGATTCTTCATTTCCATTTCCTCAAACTCAGCCGGTTGCATCCTGCGTTTAATCATCTGCTCGTTCCAGATCGACCAGGCATGGACAATCGAGAAACGGCCGCCATGGTACTGGCTAATCGACGACGCTAATTCGAACACGTTGTCATTCAGTTCTGCATCGAGTTGCTCGCCGGTCGACGTATCGACGCAACCCAGCACGTGCTTGAACTGCGGCGTGGTTGCAGGTGTGACCAGCCAGACGGCACAGGGGCATTTTCGCAGCAGTCGGATTCCTGTGTTGCCGAAGAATCCCCGATGGCGGCTATCGCTCCCCTTCGCCACGCGGAGCAAAAGGTCGTGTTCGCCCCGCAACACTTCGCGAATGATTTCTACCGAGGTCTTGCCCTCCAGCACTTTGGTTTCTACTTCGATTCCCTGTTCGCGAATTGGGGCGGCCAACGCGTCGAGCTTCTCTCGTTTCTCCTGCCCGATCAACTCACGCATGTGCTCATGGTCTTTCATTGACAACCGAATGGTCCAGGGAAACTGCGGCACGACGTCCACGATCTTAAGCGTCGCGCCATTATGCTGGGCAATCTCCGCCGCTTCGTCGACGATGGGGTGGTCGTCTAGCCGAGTATCCGTAGCTACCAGAATCTTCTTAAACCGTTTCATTGTAAATCCTCCGTACATCGCAGGTTGTTACGAGACTGTCCCGGCCGACGCACCTGAAACTCGCCGACGCAACCACTTTTCAATACCGACGATGCCGTAGATCAACGCTCCAACTCCAAGGATAAGAAACCATTCGGTTGCTCCAATTGGCTCGCTGCTGAAGGCGCGGTTCATGGCGGGTACGTACGTGAAAGCAACCTGGAGAGCCGCCATCATGCCGACGCCGGCCAGCAGCCACCGGTTGCTGAACACCCCGAGCGCGAACATGGACATGGTGAGGGACCGGCAGTTGAACAGGTAAAACAGTTCTCCGATCACGAACACGTTCACGGCGGCCGTTCGCGCCGCCGCTTCGCTCTCACCGTGAGACAGCTCCCACTCGAACAGGCCAAATGCGCCGACCAGCAGCAGGAAACCGACGAGAAGAATTCGGGACATCAGCGTTCGCGAGAGTATCGGGCTTGCCGGGTCGCGCGGCAACCGGCGCATGATGCCAGGCTCTTTCGGTTCAAACGCCAGCATCAATCCCAGGAGGACGGCGGTGGTCATATTGATCCACAGAATCTGTACGGGCAGGATGGGCAGCGCCGCGCCGACGAAAACCGCCACGAGAATGACCAGCCCCTCGCCGATGTTTGTCGGCAGCGTCCAAGTGATAAACTTGACGAGATTGTCAAACACTCCCCGGCCTTCTTCGATAGCCGCTTCGATGGAGGAAAAATTATCGTCCGTCAGCACCATGTCCGCGGCTTCCTTCGACGACTTCCGTGCCGGTAATTCCCATCGCTACGCCGATGTCGGCCCGACGCAAGGCGGGGGCATCGTTCACACCGTCGCCGGTCATAGCCACCACGTGGCCTCGGTGTTGCAGTGCCTTGACCAGGCGTAGTTTCTGTTCCGGCGCAACACGGGCGAAGACCGCCGTCTTCTCGACGGCGTCGAGAAGCTCTGTGTCGGACAACTCGGCCAGCATTTTGCCCGTAATCACATTGTCTGCTGCGCCGTTCCGTTCGGCACCGCCTAAGCCGATTTGCGCTGCAATCGCGGCAGCGGTTCCAGCGTGATCCCCCGTAATCATCTTCACTCGAATCCCGGCGGCTTGGCAGGCGTGGACAGCTTGAACGGCTTCAGGTCGCGGCGGGTCGATCATTCCCTGTAGCCCTAGAAAGCTGAGTCCGCTCGCCACGTCCTGGTGCTGGATCGACGTTGTCCCAGCCGGAAATTCAGCACGAGCCAACGCCAGGACTCGTAAGCCGTCGGAAGCCATTTCCTCGACACGTCGATGCACGGAGTCGGAGTCCAACGCCGTGCGACTGTCGGCATCGCCAAACACGTTGTCGCAACGCTGAAGAATGCTTTCGACCGAGCCTTTCAGATAGGCCACCGGAGAGCCGTCCGGCCCCACATTGTGCAACGTCGCCATGTACTGATGCTGCGACTCGAAGGGGATGGCGTCCAACCGCGGATGCTCTTGCTTCATGGTTTCAGGAGAGAAACCGGCTTTACGGGCAGAGACAATCAAGGCGGCTTCCGTGGGATCACCTTCGGCCTGCCAGCCCTCTTCGGTTAGCGCAAGCGCCGAGTCGTTGCAGAGCAGCCCAGCCTTCAGGCATTCGATGAGGAGCGGACGCTGGCGGGCATCCATCGTTTCTCCGTCACGCGAAAACTCTCCTTCCGGTGCATAACCGACGCCAGAAACAGCAAACAATTCGCCTCCCGCAAACACTTCCCGAACGGTCATCTGGTTTTGGGTCAGTGTGCCCGTTTTGTCGGAACAGATGACCGTCGTGCTGCCGAGAGTTTCCACCGCCGGAAGTTTGCGAATGATCGCATTACGCTTTGCCATTTTGCCGACGCCAATCGCCAAAGTGATGGTCACCGCGGCCGGCAAGCCTTCTGGAATCGCGCCCACGGCAAGAGCGACCGCCGCCATAAACATGTGCAACGCCGACTCGCCGCGGATAATGCCGACGAAAAACGTCACGGCGGCCATGCCGAGAATCACGTACAGAAGTATGCCGCTGAAATAAGCAATCTTGCGGGTCAACGGAGTGGCCAAAACCTCGGCCGAAGAGATCAACTCCGAAATGCGGCCGATCTCCGTGTTATCGCCGGTGCCCACCACGATTCCTGTGGCCGTTCCGTAGGTGACGAGCGTTGATGAATAAACCATGTTGCGGCGATCTGCCAGAACCGTGTCGTGCTCAAGAGTCTCGGCATGCTTTTCGATCGGCACGGATTCACCCGTCAGGGTGGACTCATCAGTCTGCAATTCACGACATACAAGCAGTCTAAGATCTGCGGGAACCTTGTCGCCCGATTGCAGGAAAACGACGTCACCTGGCACAAGTTCCGCAGATGAAATGCGTTTCTTCTCTCCGGCGCGCAGCACGGTGGCTTCGCTGGTCATCGCTCTGGCAAGAGCATCGATCGCTTTTAGTGCTTTCGACTCCTGCACAAATCCGATGATGGCATTCACCAGGACGACTCCCAGGATCACACCGGAGTCCACCCATTCTTGTAAAAGAGCCGTAATCAGCGCGGCGGCTAACAGGATGTAAATCAGGGGTTGATGGAACTCCAGCAGGAAGCGAATCAACGGCCCTTGGCCTTTTCTTTGCGTAATTGCGTTCGGTCCAAAACGTTCCTGCCGGTTCTCGACCGCAAAGAGATCCAATCCGCGGTCCAGATCGGTTTCCACGAGATCGAGAATCTCGGACTCCGGAAGATGATGCCAGTGTCTGCTGAGAATCGTTTCCATTCGTCTCCTCTGACCTTTCGCGTTTCCTCAGTTCGACCCGCTGCGACGAGTTCGGTCCGAATGCGGTTTCGCGTCGTTCATGGTCTCGCCTCAATCGTTTCGTCTGGCAAAGTCACGGGCGAAATGAAGTCGTTGGGCTTGATGGTCAGGACCGAACATGTGGCCCGATCAAGCACTTGCTCAGCCGTGTTGCCCATCAATGCCCCGACTACGCCCGTCCGAGCGATGGTTCCCATCACGATCAGGTCGATGTCCTGTTTCTTCGCCAACTCGGATATTGCGTGACCGGGCCCGATTTCGTCGTGGAGCAGGTGCACGCTATCGCTGCGGTGACTAAGTTTGTAGGGTGACAAAAAGTTGTCGAGCGCTGCGGCCACCTCCATCTCCGCTTTCCGCACTGTCTCCTCAAGCTTACCGGGGAGTGACCATGATTCATCTACGCTCGCCCCGATTAGCTCCCAAGCGTGAACGACGTGAAACTGGCCATTCTCGTACTCAGCGATGGACTGACCCAACTCCATGATCGTCTTGTTCATGATCTCCTGCGCGACGTCGTGAGGGGCGGGATCGACCGCGGCCAATACGCGGGAAAAACGCGGCGGTGCGTCGGCCCGAACGAGCCACACAGCACAAGGGCACTTGCGCAGCAAACGCATACTCGTCGTACCGAAGAACCCCGTTCGACGGCTATGGGCACCTTTAGTCACCCGTAGCACCAAATCGTGATTCGAACTCAGCACCTCGTGCATGATCCCGAATGAAGTTTTTCCGAGGAGAACCCTGGTCGTAACATCGAACCCCGTTCGCGCAGCGGCCCGGCAATGGCCTCAAGGTTTTGGCGTTTGTCGTCCGCCAGCACTTGCTGTGTGCGGTCGCGATCCGGCATCGCCAGTCGTGAGATCCACGAGAATTCGGGCACGACATCCACGATTTTTTGATTTCGCCTGATTATGCTCAGCGAGCCGGACGGCCCAGTGCAGTGCTGGATGTTCTTCGAAACGCGTATCCACTGCCACGAGGATGCTTTTGAATCGTTTCATCATGAGCTCCTTTCAAGTGCGACTGGCGATTTGAAGCCCGGCGGTTTCACGGCCAGCAACGAGCACGGGATTCGAGGCAGTAGCCGCTCCGCCGTGTTGCCTGTTATGAATCCGGAAATGCCTGTGCGTCCCACCGTTCCCATCACGAGCAAGTCAATGTCGTGCTGCTCGATGCAGTTCATGATGGCGACCTCAGGTGGTTCGGTCACGAAATGCACCTTGGCAGGCAGAGGCAAAGCGACTCCGGCGAGTTGCGTTTCGATGTGCTTTAATGCTTCGTCACGATGTTCTCGCATTTGTTCTGCCACCATCTGCAGAGGGAAAAGGTGTTCAACAAACTCGCCAACATCGGAGGCATGAACCACATGAAGTTGAGCGTTCTGGAGCTTGGCCATTGAGCAGCCGAGTTCCATTGCCAGGTCACCGACCGCCCGTAAGTCGTGGGCAACGAGAATTGAATCAAAGGCTTGTCCGGTCCGTGGCTGCGTAACCCACACGGCGCAAGGACATTTCCGTAAGAGCTTGATTCCCGTGCTTCCCAGGAAGAAACCCTTGATGGCGCCCATGTGACGAGTCCCCACAAGCACCAGGTCATGTTGTTTCCGAAGGACCTGGCGAATCAGCTCTAACCAACTCGTGCCGACAACCACGTGGCTGTTCGCTGTGATTCCCTCTTCTCGAGCCTTTGTCACCAGTCCGTCCAACCGGTTCTGTTGTTTGCGAACTACTTGGCGAATTAGCTCCACCCGACTCTCTTCGATAACGCCGCGGCTTTCCGCCACAGCACCTGTTTCCCCAGCCTTTGCCACCAGTTCAGCAAACCGCTTCTCTGGATCGTTTCCCTGGGACTCGTCTGCGCTGCTTCCGGAGAGCAATTGCTGAGCGCTAGCCGACAATTCCAAAGCGAAGAGAAAATGCACGGACGCAGAATTCAGCTTCGCTAGCCACAGTGCTTGGCGGACGGCTTCCGCGTTGGGCGCCGAAAGATCTTCAGTACCAGACGACTCGATCCACGACAAATCGACGCCCACCAAGATCTTTTTGAATCGTTTCATGCGACTTCCCCTTCGACAATCAGCCGTGACAAGTGCTTCCTATCCTGGAGCCGAGCTTGACCCGTTCCGTTCCGCGATGACTTCCCGTTCGGCCTCCAGCCAGAAGTCGAATCCGTCTCCCGCCGGGCACCCTGCCGCTTCCCATTTGCTGTAAGCGACAGCCCGAATCGTCTCTTCGCAGGCATCGGCGGGTTGCTGATTCGAGAGGCACGTTGCTTCGCGCCCGTGTTCGCCGGTCAGCGTCACGGTCGCACCGGGGTCGGCAACGGAATCGTCCGCCGAGGTTAATTGGCTCGTTTGGTCTTTGACGATGTTCTCGGTCATGATCTTTCTCTTTGTGGACCCGTGCAACAGAGAACTGACAACACTACTTTCGATCATGCGACTGTTGTGCGGATATCAGTTTCGCATATGTCTCGATCGGCGCCCGGTTCAAACATGCGTCAATGATGCGACGTCCCAACGGAGTCAAATCGGGAACGTCGAATTCTGCCAACTGCCGCGCGAAGAACTGAAAGAGCATTTCGGCGCCCGCGTCGTAGCCTGACTCGCCCACTTCCGGTTGCGTTTCAACCTGCAGGAACCAATGCGCCATCACCGCTCCTTCGACTTGGAGATGCCGCAGGGAATACCCGAGCAGTGGGCATCGCGACGGTGCCAGTTGTTCGGGGCGAAACGGCGCATTGCCGCGGCGGGCAAGGTACTCACGAGTTAGCCATTGCGGCATGAAACCCACGCGCCAGGCGCCGATATGTTGATTGGGGCACAAGACGAACAGCGTGTCCGGGGTGTCGATGATTTGTTGCAGCAGCAGGTTAGCCTGATCCACACGGCGGCCGGTCGCGAACGGCCAGTACGAACCGACGCCTTCGCTCGTCATGCCCTCGGTGTCAACGATGCTGGGGTTGCCGTGACCGCGCGGTGCGACCAGTCGCCACAGCCATGCCAACGCGGGCGGAAGAACGTGAAACAGCCCGAGAATGCCGTACGTCGGCCGTTCGCTTGTGCATGGTGGGGTCCGCACGCCAAAGCTGCGGATGTCCACTTCGACCGGTTCCTGGACAATGCCGGGCACGATTCGGCGCGGAATCACCACCCGTGGATTTGGGCACGGCTGTCCCGGTTCGTCCTGAATGTGCTCCCAGATCAACGCCCGGCTGTCCGGCACGGCATCGACGTTCAAGAACAGCAGCGGCTCAGGCGGATTCATCGTCAAGCGTTCGAGATGCGGGTCCACGCCGTACTCGTTGATGTGATTGACGCGCACGAACCAGGCATCTTCGGCGTCGATCAGCGACAACTTGCCGGAATTTTCGAGGCGCAGCGATGGTGGACAGAGAGCCATGTCGTCCGTCACCGGTCGCAGTTCGCAGGCCCGAGGCAAGATCAGATGTCGGCGTTCACCGCTGAGCACGTTTTCGCCCAGCAACAGCCGACCATCGTCTTCGCGGTGAATGTGTTCGAGCATCTCGCTCTTGCCGCCCCCGCTGGCCCCTTCGTGCATGATCGTGACATGATTGTCGTAAGGCGTGACGACTCGCACCGTGGAACAGTGGGCGGTCACCCAACCCTCTTCTTCCCCGCGGGCGATGAGCATGCCGTACACGCCCTTTTTGGCACTCGGGCCGGGATAGAGGTTGTAACTGAACAGTTCGTGCAACCCTTCAGTGCGATGATGCACAACGACCTGCTTTCCGTCGAAGTGCGTGTGGCGAAATGGCGGCGCAACATAGATGATGGCTCGAGGGTTGAAGTCTTCGCGGATTGTTTCGTAGTCCAGCATGCCTTGCAGCAGCGCCAGTCCCATCGCGAAGAACCCTGCATTGGCCGGACAGATGACGACGGCGTCGATCCCTTCGTCGTTTACTCCGGCCACAAACGGAAACATGGCCAGATGCTGCTGGCTGAGCCAGGTGAATGTTTCCTCGCGAATACCCTGAAATGGCGTGCCAAAGCGTTCGCGAAACCGGACCTTATTGGTAGGACGTTCGTCACCGATGCACATGCAATCGGGGTCCCGACGTCGCATGTATGGTTCCAAGTAGTTGGCGGAAACGCCGTTCCGAGTGCGGCAAACACGAGCCTCAGCGACGTTGCCTTTACCGATCACGTCATAGCTCACCTCATGCCAGCCGTGGATGGCGTCGCATACAGCCAGATCGACCAGGTCTTGGACACTCCTCGCCAACGTCAGGCTGGGGGCAGTAGAAACGATTCGCAAGGCTTCTTCGGGAAGGTTAAATCGGGTCCAAGGCATGTGCTTCTTCCTTTCTATCAATGTCTCCAGCGCAACTGACACCACGCGGCTTCAGGTCCTACGATTTCTCCAGCAACGGCAAGTCGAGCGATTGCCACGCCTGAACCTGTTGCGACTGTTGATCCATCTGTATGTCCCTTTGTCTAAGTAACGTTCCTCCGGCGCTACGCGCTTTCCAAGAACAACACGCTTATCCAAGTGCGACCGGCGATTCGAACCCGGGCGGCGTTACGGCGAGCAACGAGCACGGACATAACGCGATCAGCCCACGACAAGTCGACGCCCACGAAGATCTTTCTAAACCGTTTCATGGAAGTGCCCTCCCGGTCGGCACGGCCGCATCAATCGTTGATCAATCGGACCATTTGGACTTTGCTTTCTTGATTGCCTTACGCACTTCCTCTGTTCGTTGATCCATGGGTGGCAAGAAGTCCATTCCTTGCACCAACCAATCCGCCAGCTCTTCCGCCCGAAGTCGATAAAACACGCTTCTCCCTTCACGGCGTTCAGCGACAAGTCGATGTGCTCGCAAGACCATGAGGTGTTGTGACACGCTCGAATGGGCGAGCTCCGTGGCACTTGCCAGCGAGGCTACATCGCGCTCGCCTCTTCTTAGCTCCTCCAAAATCTGAATTCGCCGTGGGTGAGCTAAGGCTCTCAGAAACTCGGCTAGCTCACTGGCAGCAAGCAGGCGATATGGCATTCGTAGACCTCCTTCAGTGAGGCTCGGCAAGTCGCGCGCGAAGCGTGCTCATGACTCCCGCGACATAGATTCAAATCTTTGAATATTTGAACATTTGCAATTCTCGTGCCGAAACGCGAATGGCGATATTTTGCAACGATAGAAGCTGTGCCACTCTGGCGACCGATGGCAGCGTGGCACGTGGCGCGTGCGATCCCGCACGCTAGTCGCACAGATCTCGCCTCTGGCGACTTGGCGGCAGACGACTAACGTAAGCTCCCGTGTTCAGCCGTTTCCACCCCTGCAGCCACCCAAGGCGTCCTGTGATTCGCCCGATACCACGCCGTCCGGTTGTTCTCAGCCATCTCGTAGCCAATGTTCTGAATGCGGCTGAGGATCGAAAAAGAATCCCAGACAAAAGAATCCCAGACAAAAGAATCCCAGACAAAAGAATCCCAGACAAAAGAATCCCAGACAAAAGAATCCCAGACAAAAGAATCCCAGACAAAAGAATCCCAGACAAGAATTCCCGACAAAAGAATTCCCGACAAAAGCAAGAATCCCAGACCAAGAATCCCAAACGGTCTAAAAGAATCCCAAAAGAATCCCAGACGGTCTATTCTCCCGCTGACCGTCACAAGAATCCCAGACGGTCTAAAAGAATCCCAAAAGAATCCCAGACGGTCTATTCTCCCGCTGACCGTAACCCAAGAAGTAGCACCACAAGGGCAACAGTAGCCCCAGAACAGAGCCCAGACGGTCTATTCTTCCGCTGGCGACGTCGGACAGTCGAGGTGCGCATGACGTCGCTTGTCGTGTCGGGGGGGATCGCTTGCCGCGACGTGCGGTCGAAGGCAGGATGGGCGCGAGGCGATGATCGCAAGTCAAGTCACGCCGTGCATCGACAGGTCCAGACCGACAGGTCCAGACGGTCTACGTTTGCGCTGGCCGACAGGTCCAGACGGTCTACGTTTGCGCTGGCGATGTTGGCCTAACGGGATGGACGAGACGATACGCCCGTCAGCGACGTCGGGCGGCCACGATGGGCCGTCTAATCTGGGAAAGCCGATTGGGCGGGACGTGCAGAGGGAGGCGGCGTGGGCGCAGTGCGTGGCGGGGCGACGATCGCACGGTCGCGTCAAGCGGCGAATCTAGCCTGCCGTGCCGGCGGGGGCAGCCCTAAGCCGTCGCACCGCGGAGGTCACCTTCGTTGGCGGAGCGGACCGGTCAGAAATCGGCCAGGAGACCGCGAGTTCGATCGTCGATCAAGCGAAAATCGTGGCGCAGGCGGTCGCGCCGCGAAACCAGCGCCGGCCCGCGCGACTCGCCGCCGCCCGTAACCGAGCGAGCGAGCCGACGACCTGGCCGAACCGGCGGTCGAACCCTCGGACCGCCTCCAGCCAGTGCTCCGCCTGGATCCCCAGTCGCTCCAGGATCGGTGCCAGCGACGAGGGAATCGAGCCCTGACGCTTCGAGCCGATCTGCCGGCCCGTCCAGTCGAGCAGTTCCAGATACGTTTCCAGGCGGATCGGCAAGAGTCCTTTGTCGGACGCGCGCAGGGAAGTTGGGCACGCACGGCGCCGAGTTGACGGGGATCGTCTTCCGGAATCGTGAGCGGACAGAGCCAGTCGTCCGGACCGGCGGTGCCTTCCGCCACCGGCCGGGAGGCGCGCTGCGGCATGCCCTGGATCCGGTTGTAGGCGGACGTGTGACGCGCCTCTTCGGGGACCGTGGCTTCTCCGGCCCGGATGGGATTCAGATCCACATAGATCCCGCACAGCAGAATCGCCGCCTCGTCTTCGAGGCTTCGGCACCCGAAGCGATGCTCCCAGAACGTCCCGCTCGTGCCCGACTCGCGGTTGAAACGCCGCGCGAGATGCTCGCACAGCGTTCCCATGAACCACGAGACATCGGCCAAACGCTGCCGCAGGACGTCGACGTCCGGCCAGCGGCGGCGTTCCCGCTCGAGTTCCTCGGCGGTGGGTTCCTCGATTCGTCCGTTTCCCGTCCGCTTCAGTCGAACCAGAATCCACCAGCGCCGCCGCACCTCGTCATCGAGATAGGTCGCCGCCAGATCCGGACGCGTGCGCAGGATCAGATGGAGATGGTTCGCCTGTTCGGCGTGAAAGCCAATGTCGATCGCGAACAACCCGGCCAGCTGCCGCTCGACCTCCTCGATCACCTCGCGGCGGTAGCCATAGTCGATCCCCGTCACCGGATCCTGACCGCAGAGCCAGGCCCGCTGCACGCAGCGATTCCAGCAATGATAGACCCCCACTTCTCCTTTCTCGACCACGGTGCGGCGCGAAGAGCTCGGCATGGGACCCCTCCTGGCAAGCAGACAACCTCCTGGAACACCCGGCAGTATCCCCATCTCGATTCCCACGCCGCAACCCACCGTGCAACTTGGATCCTCGCTTGCCGGGCGTCTCTTCGGTCCGACACATAAGCGACCGCGTCGCCTGATGCGGCCGCACTCGTCGTCAAGAGGCCCCCGGACCCTCCACGGGCGAAGCGGAAAGTAGACCGTCTGAGACTTTGCACGGGCGAAGCGGAAAGTAGACCGTCTGAGACTTTGTGGTCTGAGACTTTGTGAGACCTTGTCATGCAAAAGATTTGCGGTCGCACTTGTGGAATTGGGCGAGTCTCCTCGTTATGCCCGCTCACGACAGCGTGAATTCGATTTCTACAGTGGCTGAATGCTCGATCGAAGGTATCATGGCTGCATGACCGACGCCACGCAGATTTTGTCTCAATTCGAAAACGGGGATCCATCCGAGGCAGATCAACTGTTGCCGTTGGTGTATGCGGAACTGCGAAAACTAGCCGCCACCCGGCTTAAACACGAACCGCCGGGTCAAACCTTGCAGGGTACGGCCCTGGTTCATGAGGTCTACTTGCGTCTCGTGGACGTACAGAAAGCTCAGCGCTGGAACAGTCGTGGCCATTTCTTCGCTGCGGCTGCCGAGGCGATGCGGCGGATACTGATTGATCACGCGCGCACGAAGCAATCGTTGCGTCGCGGTGGTGGAATCAGGCGAATTTCTTTGTCAGAAATCGCATCGCCCCAGGAAAACAACCTCGCCGAACTAGAGGCGATCAACGAGGCTCTTGATGTTTTGGAAAAGGATTTCCCTCAAATCGCCAGCGTCGTCAAACTCAAGTACTTCTGCGGGCTGACAATTGAGGAAATTGCGGATGCTCTGAACATTTCGGTTTCCACCGTTAAACGGAACTGGACTTATGCTCGAGCACGACTTCATGCAGAGCTCGATACCAGCGACTAATCCAAAGCCGCTGGCCATCCTTGAAAAACTCTGCAGTCGGGTGAGCTCATTTCGTCCCAGATTCCGCACTGTTCTCTGAGGAGACCATAAAATGCCATCGCTTCCCAATGAAATCGAGCTGTTCGAAGCCGTCTTGCAACAGCCGCGCTCCCGGCGAGCTGCCTTTCTGGCCCACGAGTGCGGGCCCGACCACGAACTTCGCGATCGTCTCGCCGGGTATCTGCGGGCACATGACCGAGACGAAGGCCCGCTGGACGCAAGCCAACTGGACTTCGGCGGATGCATCGTTGAGGAAGCTTCCGGCCGTTATGGGGTGGGAAGTGACATTGGGCCCTACAAACTGCTAGAGCGAATTGGCGTGGGTGGCATGGGTACGGTGTTCATGGCCGAACAGCGGGAGCCGGTCAAGAGAACGGTTGCCGTAAAACTAATCAAGCCTGGCATGGATACCGAACAGGTGATCGCTCGTTTCGAAGCCGAACGGCAGGCGTTAGCCATGATGAATCACCCAAACATTGCCAAAGTTCTAGATGCGGGGGCAACTGAGGATGGCCTTCCGTACTTCGCAATGGAACTGGTGCGTGGAACTCCGATTACCGATTACTGCGACGAACATCGCTTAGACACGCGGGAAAGATTGGAGCTGTTCGTTACGGTTTGCCTGGCCGTGCAGCACGCTCACCAAAAGGGATTGATACATCGCGACCTGAAGCCCACCAACGTCTTGGTTGAGCTACATGACGTTCGACACGTACCGAAGATCATCGACTTTGGCGTCGCAAAAGCCACCAATCAAACACTTACCGAACGTGCTCTGCACACGGGGTTTTCACAGATGATTGGTACGCCGCTCTACATGAGTCCTGAGCAGGCTCACTTGAGCGGACTCGATGTCGACACTCGCAGTGACGTCTATTCTTTGGGTGTCATCCTCTACGAGCTTCTTGTGGGCGAGACTCCATTTGACGATGCGATGCGGCGTGTCGGCAGTGACGAAATGCGGCGAATTATTCGCGAAGACGATCCACCGCGACCGAGTCAGCGCGTCAGTACTTTGGCTGCGGAGCAGCTATCGACGGTGTCACACACGCGGCGAGTTGATCCACGTGGACTGACTTCCGTAATCCGTGGCGAACTCGATTGGATTGTCATGAAGTCGCTGGAAAAGGATCGGGCCCGACGGTTTGAATCAGCCAGCGCACTCGCGGCAGATGTTCAACGATATTTGGATGGAGAAGCCGTGCGGGCGTGCCCGCCATCAAAGCTCTACCATCTACGGAAATGGGCGCGTCGCCACATGGCGGTACTTGTAACTACTTCGCTGATTG
Source organism: uncultured Planctomycetales bacterium (assembly GCA_963826795.1). Classification (GTDB taxonomy): domain Bacteria; phylum Planctomycetota; class Planctomycetia; order Pirellulales; family Pirellulaceae; genus CAWGYT01. The sequence continues at coordinate 569,102 of CAWGYT010000009.1, forward strand.
GTGTCGCCTTAATAGCCTCGACCGTTACCAGCCTTAGTTATGCCCGTCAGACGCATCTCGAGTCGCGTCAAAAGGAGCGAGCACAGAACGACGCACAAGAGAACTTTGACGTGGCACTGGGCACCGTCCAATCGATGTTGCTGAGGCTGGTTGATGATCGCGTCGCCCGAGTTCCCGTGTCGGCCCGCAACCGGTTGCTCGAAGACGCCGAAGCTTTATTTGATCGGCTGCTGAAATATGATCCCGACAACGTGGACGTATTGTTGCAGCGAGCGCGAGTCTACGCGCATCTACTCAAACCGAACGAAGCCCAACGCGACTTTGATTTGGCGCTCCGTATCGCTCCCGAGGATGCTAACGTGCACGCCGAGCTGGCAAGGTTTTTAGGTAATAATCTGGATCCGCGTTTTCGCAAACCTGGACAAGCGATTGAGCACGTAAATGTGGCGGTCGCGAGGTCTCCGCAGAATGCTGACTTCAAAGTCCTACAAGCGAAACTCTTAAGGGAGAGCCAGCCCACGGCGGCGATGAATATTCTCAACCAAGTATTGAATGAGAACCCGAGTCGGCCAGATGCGTATCTGGGACGCGCAATGCTCTTTTGGGACCGCAAGGAACCCGAGCAAGCATTGCAAGACATCAATATGACTTTGGAACTCGATCCGGAATACGCGGCGGCAATGGCCTTTCGTGCTCAGATGCTGTTTGCCGAAGGCCGCGACGACGAAGCGATGGAAGCTTTCAACAGGGCCATCAGCCTTGATCCCGTTGATCCGGTGAGCTATTTGGGCCGAGCGGAGTTGTTTAGAAAAACCGGCGATTTGAAGCAGGCGATGCGAGATTTGGATTCGGCCCAACGGGTCGTCCCCTCATTTCCCGCTTCCTACGCACGCCGTGCGGAACTGCGTACGCAGCAGGGCTTGCTGGAGGAATCACTGCACGATTTGAACCAGATGGTCGCCGATCAGCCCCGCAATCTATGGAAACGCGAACAACGCGCCGCCGTCTTAATTGATTTAGGCAAGTATGAAGAGGCGATTCGAGATTTGGACGCCTTTCTGTCTAAGTTTGCTGACGAAGCTCATGTGTACAAGAGGCGCGCCGTTGCCAGAATTCATCTCGGCGACGTCGACGGGGCTCTCGATGACATCGCCCAAGCATTGGAACTGAACCCGCAGGACCCAAGCGCCCTGAGGTGGATACCACCACGCTTATGGATAACGAAAGCCACCGAGGATCAGAGGCAGCGGCTAATTGGTTTCGCAGATCAGTTACTTACCCGTCTTTCACCGGGACAACGCCAACACCGGGCCTGGGCTTACGCGGATCGGGCGTCGCTGTATTTTGCTTGGGGGCAACGGGACCAGGGAGAAGCAGATTGTCGGTTGTCGATGAAGGAAGAGCCGTTTGTCACTTGGGGCTGGCATCTACTTGCAGTGTCTCAACTTGAGCGACAGGACCACGCAGGCTTTCGAGAACTATGCATGCAGCTAATTCCTCAAATGGAGCGGCTGAATGGCGAGGGAGCGTGGCCGGACTATGGGGCCTGGACCTATGCCCTGGTGCCTCAGTCAGTTGACGACTTCACCATCGTCATCGCGGCGGCGGAGCGATTCCTTGAACACTCACTAAAACGGGATACATGGTGGTCGTCAGACCCGGGCGACGTAGGTGATGTTTGGATTCGTGAGCAGATTCTGGGAGCATTGCTCTATCGTGCAGGTCGGAAAGACGAGGCTTTGCCCCGACTTCAATCGGCGGCGTTGCGGTTCAATCATGTTTCCCAGTGGCCTCCCTACTGCTACTTCTTCCTGGCGATGATCTCTGCCGAAAATGGCGACGAGCCTCAGGCCCAACATTGGCTGGCTCGTGGAATTGAAGTGGGCGAAACGGCCAAGTCAGATGATTCCAACTACCGCTGGCATCAACAAATTGTGTTGCAGTTACTCCAAGATGAAGCCGCTGCCGTTGTTGCCAAACAGGCTACGCACGAGCAACTCCTGCGCCCCGCTGGCGATGACTGAGACTCCGCGGTCTTTCTTTTCGAGCTAATCTTCGAGTTTATCTGAGCCGATTTCCCCGCCGAATCCGCACTGTCTTGCAGCGATGATCGAGACGACTGTGAATCGGCGACATCGCGAGCGCGCTATTCGGCACGACTCACTGATGCCAGACAGAAAAACGGGGAAACTCATATGAAGCGGCCAATTCAAACCCTTTTATCGACTTGCGCGGCGATTTTGCTCGCCATGTTCACAGTCAGCTTCGCCAGCGGGCAAGCCATCGTCCAATATCGCTTGGAGCAAGTACCGATTCCGGAAGGGTTCTATGTCAACGATTTCAACAACCAGAACTTGGTGGTCGGCCACTCACGTTTCACTGACGGGGCAACCGTCGTACTCTACGACCATGATGGGGTTTTCGGTGTTCCCAGATCGACTTGGTCACTTGAGGATCTTATCGAAGTGCCGGCCGAGTTTTCGAGTACTTCGATCCTGGATATCAACGATTCCGGGCAGTTCGTCGCCACTCTGAAGCGCGAAGATGGCACCCGTGAAAGCATCCTGGTCAACTTATTTGACGTCAGCGGCAGCCTCTCACCCACTTGGCGATATCTCGCCGTTCCGGCATCCAGCTCCTTGTCTTACGCGACACGACTAAATGACTTGGGTCAGGTCGCGGGCACATTTGTAAGCGATGTGTCAGGCGAAAGGAACGTTTTTCTACTGGATACCACCGACCCAGAAGCAGATCCAGAAGTCTTGAACGATCCGACCACTGGAATACCAATTGCCGTTACTGCTCCAGATCTCCTGCGTCTCAACAATTGGGGGCAAGTCTCGGGCAACATCCTAACCGGAGGAGTCTCGGGAGCATACTACGTTTCCCAAGGGTTCCGACTAACGCGGGGTAACGAGATGCTGTTGACTCCCCTCAATGACCCAATTCAGGAGCGCCTATATCCGAGACATGAACGACCTCGGAGAAATAGCCGGAGAGGCGCAGGTAGCTGTGACCGGATCAGGTCGTAGAGGTAAGACAATCTTAAGTTGGCGTGGGATTCGTTTTGATGACCAGGGCTACGACTTCTTTCCACTAACGTCCGAAGCCCGGAGCTGGAACATCAATAACTCCCGTGATGTTCTGGGCACGATTGTCACTTATGACGGGTCACGCGAGGCTCAGTTTCTAGTCCACGACTCGAATCTGATTTATCTGGACGAGGTAGTGACGGGTGACCAGGACGACGTGAACTTTTGGCTGGCATCGACCAATTTTGGAAAAGGCGAGATGAACGATCGCGGCGCGACGGGATACGGGCAAGTCTTCATCCGCGCCCAAGTTGCCGTTACTACCGGAAAAGGCAGGAAGCAAACGACCACGTACGAAACGCGTTTCTTCATCCTCACCCCTGAACTGCCCTAGATAGGCGACGTCCAGAACGAACACGGTTGGACAGAAATAAACCCATGAATCGAAAAAATAGAGACGCGAGTTCGGCCACTTTGTCGGTTGGGGTAGCCAAACAGCCGTCGATTTGGAATCGACATGTTGCGATACAATGCTTGTGGCGCGGAGCTAGTGTTATGGCTTTCGCAGCGGGTTCGTTTCGAGAGGAACCACTTCGGATGCGTTGCTTGTTCGCGATCGCCGCTTTCACAGTGTCGGTAACGATTAGCTACGCCGCTGAATTCATCCCATTGGGAGATCTGCCAGGCCGAGACATTTCGAACATCCCCCGCGCAGTATCGGATGACGGGAACACCGTGGTTGGCCAGCGATATAGGGAGGCGCCCTCTGAGGCCTTCATTTGGAGACGTGACGCTGACACGGTTTGGCTGGAACAACCGACTCCGCGACCCAATGGAGCCGCGTCTGCGTTGGCGTTCGACGTGTCCGCCGATGGCTCAGTCGTCGTTGGACGTACGTTAGATCCTACATGGACCGACTTTGAACTGCAGGGTTGGGATGCCCACAACGCTTTCATGTGGACAGCCGATACCGGGCTGACGTACCTCGGAAACGAAACCTATTCGGCCACCGCCGTTTCAAGCGACGGAACGACCATCGTCGGACAGGCCGTTGCGGATCCTTTGACGGCTCACGGCGCGGACATGTATCGTTCCGTCGCTGGCGAATTGACCATCGTTACCCTTCCCTCGACCAATAACCGAAGTGTCGCCGCCAACACCGTGACCGGAGTTTCCCGCGATGGTTCCGTTGTTGTTGGGGGATTAGGGACAGGACTCGGAAGCGGCGAGGCGTATCGCTGGACCGAGGCGTTGGGCCTCGAAACGTTGGGCGTGCCCGGCGAGGCAGAAGCAATTTCCGCCGACGGCTCGACGATTGCGATTGACGCCAGTTGGCCGGGCGGAGGGGCGCTTGAACTCGTGCTCTGGAACGAGGCAACGGGGGCCCGCACAATCGGCACGCGGGGAGCTCCGGCGGGAGGCTCCGCTATTCGAGGCATCAACGGCGACGGCACTGCGGTTGTCGGGTTCGCGTATCAGGGAAGTGTCGGGAACTTAGCTCCGGTAGCGTTCATCTGGACGGAGGTTACAGGGTTTCAAGACTTGTCAGATTACCTTGCAAACCACTATGGACTGGCACCCGCCAACGAAGGTTGGGAGTTCCGATCCGTCCAAGACATCTCGGCCAATGGACTTCACCTTGCTGTGGGTGCCACAAATCCCAACGGCGATTACGAAGCCGTGTTGATCGATCTCGATCCCGACTTCGACGGCGACTTTCGCACCGACGTTGCCGATCTCGATCTACTTGCAGCAGCCCTTCGCGCCGGCGAAACGAAATACCTTTACGACATGGACGGTTCGGGACAAGTGAACTCGAACGACCTGCGAAACCTAATCACCGACAAGCTCGGAACGTGGTTCGGTGACTCCGACCTGGACGGCGAGTTTAGCTCAAACGATCTGGTGAACGTCTTCCAAGCCGGTGAATATGAGGACGCGGTTGCGTCCAACTCAGGCTGGGCCACCGGTGACTGGAACGGCGACGGCGAGTTCGGCACGGCGGATCTCGTGACCGCCTTCCAAGACGGTGGATACGAACAGGGACTGCGCCCTGCAGCGGTCACCGTGCCAGAGCCCGCCTCGTTTCTGATGCTCGCGACCAGTTTGATGGGAATCTCGATTCTTCGACGGCGATCGATCCATGATTCCTCAGCACCTCGGGTATGCTTCGGGGTCAGATCGGGTATCTGGTGTCTGGCAGGTCTCGCCCGCGGCGTTCGCCCTTCGAGCGTGATTTAGCTTGGCATCGAACGTAGGGTGTTCGGTCGGCGAATGAGGTTGCGGCAATTGAACAGCGAGTGTCCCGCTGGACTTGCTCGAGTCTCGCCATTGATGACGTTGAACGCCGACACGTTCGGTCCAGCGAGGCCGTTGTTTCGTTTTTCCACCGCCCGTAATCCCGCGTCGCACGCGAACTTGACACCAGAAAACGGATCTGACCCCGCCCCGCCCCCGCAAATCGCCCTCGCACAAATCCTCTTTGCCGCCCGGCCGGTAGGTACCTCGCCGTTTCCACTTGACATCTTGCCCAGTCCCCGAAAATGGGAGGCAGAGGTCGCTTCGCACCCAGTCCCCGAAAATGGGAGGCAGAGGTCGCTTCGCACCTGAGATCTTGCCCAGTCCCCGAAAATGGGAGGCAGAGGTCGCTTCAATAGAGGTCGCTTCAATCCGACACGTACCTCCGCACGAGGTCGGCTGCCGCGTCCGGGTCACCGGCCCGAACGCGGCGAATCGCTTCGCGGAAATCTTTGGCGGGTGGCATTTCACGGCTCACTTCACGAAACACAGGCTCCAACCGCGGGGCCGGCACGTGAAAAGCCATTTTGTCCTGCCGCCGAAAAGAAAAAACAAAAACACCGTGCGTTTTCCCCACCTTGGGCGATCTGTCAGGTGTGGGAAGGCTTCGCGAAGACCGTGCCCTGTGAGCCATTCTGCACTTCACCTCTATCCAAAAGGAAACCCATGGCTACGAAAAAACTCCGTTTAGTTCTGGAACAACTTGAACAGCGACAATTGCTGACCGCCGCGAACTTGTGGTTCGTTGATAGCGGGCAGTCGCTGGGAACGAACACCGATGGAGCCGAATTCGGCGACTTAGACGGCGATGGCGACCTGGATGCCTTGGTGGGCTGCCGCGACTGGCCGGGCGGGCCTGCTTGTGCCGAAACGCAGGTCTGGCTGAACGACGGTAACGGACAGTTTTCCAAGGGTTGGAGCGTTGCCGAGACAAATGTCGGCCGATTCGCCCTGGGTGACTTGGACGGCGATGGTGACCTGGATGCGTACGTTGCCAAGGCTTCGCCAGCTGCCCCGGACAACCCGACGTTTGGCGAGCGTGACAGCTACAGCAAGGTCTGGTTCAACGACGGCCAGGGGCGATTCCAGGACAGTGGGCAGCGGCTGGATCGTTACGCCCCCAACGACGGCGCCTTCGCGGTGACTCTTGGGGACGTGGACAACGATGGTGACTTGGATGCCGTGACAGCCCACCCGGTAGGTGCCAGCCGAGTCTTGCTGAACGACGGCTCCGGAAACTTCGCCGACAGCGGACAGCGGTTGGCAACCGCCCGGTGGACGTTGGATATTGCCTTGGGAGACGTCGATGGCGACAACGATATCGACGCATATTTCGCGCGAGGCGTCGATAGTCCGGTGGACTTGCTCTATCTCAACGACGGTCAGGGGAACTTCACTGACAGTCGCCAACGACTGGACGCGAGTTTTACCGTCGCGGCGCAGCTCGCGGACCTTGACTCCGACGGTGACCTGGATGTCTTTCTGGTCAACGGAGACGAACTCGCGGGCGTCAGCCAGCCTAATCGTGTCTATTTCAACGACGGTCAAGGCAACTTCACCGATAGCGGCCAAAGTCTCGGCCTCGCGATTAGCAATTCGGTCAAGTTAGCGGACTTGGACAGCGACGGCGATATCGATGCCTTCGTCGCCAATGGCGGGATCACCCGGGGAAGTAATCTCGAACAGCCGAATGAAATCTGGTTGAACGATGGATCTGGCTTCTTCACGCTCGGTCAACTACTAGGCGACGCTGCCAGCTATCGGGTCGCTCTGGGCGATATCGACAAAGACGGCGACCTTGACGCATTCATCGGGAATATCGGGCAGGACAACCGAATCTGGTTCAACACGCAGGCCATCGCCGGCGATGCCAACCGGGACGGGGTGTTCGATTCGAGCGATCTGGCCTTAGTCTTTCAAGCCGGCGAGTACGAAGACGCCATTCTGGGCAACTCGGCATGGGCCGAGGGCGACTGGAACGGCGACGGAGATTTCGATAGCTCCGATCTGGTTTTCGCTTTTCAACAAGGAACGTATTCTCTCGGCGCTGCGGCTGCAGAGAAAGCGGTTCCTTTCAAAGGCTCCCTGCAAGCAGTTGAATCCAACGACGTCCAGGGCACTACGTTGTTTGTGGAGGGGAGCGGGTCCGGAAACGCGACACACCTTGGTCGCTTGACGGTGACTTATGAGTCTGAGGTGGACCTCCTGACGCTTGCCGGAAGCGGTTCTGCTCACTTCATCGCGGCCAACGGAGACAGCCTCTTCACTGAGGTTATCGGACAGGCTACTCCCACGGAGAATCCCGACGTCCTCTCTATTGCCGAAACCTACACCATTACGGGTGGCACGGGTCGGTTTGCTGACGCGACCGGGAGCTTCACCGTGGAGCGATTGCTTAACACGGGCACTAGCGTCACGTCCGGTTCGTTCGGCGGTACCATCGTGATTCCCAATGGGAAGTAACCTTGGCCATTTGGCGCCAGAGAGCGGCAGCAGAATGCTGTCGCTCTTTTTAGTTGAGGCGCCAAAGCAACGATCGGCAGGTCGGATGGCGTGTCGTTTCGCGCACACTCGGACCGCGGGCCACCTTGACGCCGACGTACCCGTCAACGCTGCAGCCATTAGACTAAGGGTCAAAGACTTGTTCCACAGCTGGATCTGCGACGCCGACCTGGACGGCCAATTTGACAGCGGCGACCTGGGGGAAGCACTTACGGCCGGCAAGTACGACGACCCCGCCCTCAGCGCAACGTGGCGTCCCGCCGACAGGCGATCAGTCTTCCGGTTGCGTCCTGAAGCGGCCCAGTTGTTGATCCAGGAACGCGCTGATCGGCGGCACGAATTCATCCGGATCCGGTCGATGTCCTCCTAGATAGATCTTTTTTTCTTTGGGATCTGTTAGGAGGTTGTACAAAGGCTGAAACTCGGTCGCGTACCGTTTTGTTTCGTCGTAGCGACCGTTCACGAGTAGCTTCGGGACGTGGATCAGCGGCGCGAGGTGAACCAGACTCAATTCCGGAAGCACCCGTTTCTCCCAGCGGCCACTGAGGCCGGCGCCTTGCAGGATCACGGCGCGATAACGGTTGTCGATCGCGGGCAGGCCGGCGATCGTGCCCCCAGCGCTCACCTGCAGAAAGGCGATCTTGCCCGTATCCAGATCGTGGCGGCCTTCCAGATAGTCCAGGCCCCGCCGCAGGTCGTGGATATGCCCCACCACCTCGGCGACATACTCGGGGGAGTCCGGCGCTGGCGCCGGTCGCCCGAGGGGCCACTCCCGCCCCAGGTACCCCTTCAGCACCACGACGAAGAGCGCTCGGCCCGAACGGACAAAGGACGCGTAGTAGTCGTTTTCGACCGACTGCGGCACTGTGCGACAGCCGAGCCCGACGTCGCCGGCAGGCACCAGATGGATGACTTGATAGGGTGTGGGAAAATGCTTCGGTAAGTAGAGGTACGCGATCACCCTCGCTCCGTCCACTCCCGCAAAGGTAATCTTTTCGCGGGTCCACTGGTCGGTCTCGATCCGCTCGTCGACTCGCGCGTCGAGCGGTGCGACATTGTCGTATGCGTACTTCGTGAGCCAAGTCTCGACCTCCGCTTCGGGCGCAGGAATGAATTCAGGGACATCTTCCTCGAGATCAAGCCACAGGTCGCTCGGATTACTGCCTTCAGCCCCCAGGTTCTTGACGCAGCGGAATCCGATGCGGTTTGAATGGTGATCGCCTGGATACGCGCCGTAGTAGGCAAACTCGTAGGCGCGGGACGCCCACGAGGCTCCGGGGGCGAGGTATCCCTGGGACGTTCCATTCAAACACCATTCGGCGACATTGCCGGCCATATCGAAGCACCCGAAGGGACTCATGCCGAACTTGAGGCTGCCGACCGGAATCGTCCCACGACCGGGACCGGCAAGGTTCGCTCGGCCTGCGATTCCGGTGGATATTCCCCAGGGCATCGTCATGGCGATCGGCGTCGTGTTGCCATTTCGAGCTGCTTTTTCCCATTGAAAGATTGTGGGGAGCGTCTTCCCGCGAAAGTTGGCGTAGGCCATGGCCTCGTACCACGTGATGCCCGTAACGGGATGCTCCGCCTGTCCTTCAGGGTACGTTTGCTCCGACCACTCGCGCGGCCCAGGTAGACGCGTCTTGTCGGTCAACTCTTGCATTGCGTCGTCCCGCGAGAGCGCGCGGCCGTCTTTCAGAAACGGCTGAGTCCAGAAACGCGGATCGTGGTACCCGCCACTCGTAATGAACTCCTGATACTCGTGATTGGTCACCTCGCATTGGTCGATAAAGAAGCCGTCCAGCTCAACCTCATCGGTCGTCACCGCGCTCCAGGCAACCAGTCGGTAAGCGCCGCCCGGCACGAAAGCCATTCCCGGCGGCGTCTCGGACGCGGCCGTCAAGGGCGCGTCCACGGCAGCCGACTCGAGAATAATGGGCGCGGCAGCATCGCCAGCGACCAAGCCCGACCAAGTTCGCTGAAACGGCGTATATCCGGCTTTTTCAACGCGGACGAGATAGTCGCCGCGGGCAATCTGGACATCGGAAATCGGTGTGGTACCGATGAAGGTAGGTCCGCTGTCAGCCGCTTCCGGACCGGCGATGAATCGCTGGGTGTAAACCCGCGCCCCGAAGGTTTCGACGTCACGGTCAACGTGTCCGAGATGAGCGGCATCAGTCGACTTACGGTGGGTTCATTCCGCAGGTAGCGGCGAACGCGTCCCGCTAGATCGTAAGCCTCGAAGTAGCGTTGCTCCGTCGCCAACCGTTCGACGACCGGAACTTGCCGCCGCGCCCAGCGCAACGCCGTCAATCGCCAGGTCGACCAGCCGACGCAAACGAAAAGGGCCGCAGTCGTCACCACGGCTAGGTTCAAACGGCGTGTCCAGCGCAGCGTCTCCCATTGCCGGACCAGGCCACGAGGCATGACCGCTGCCGCTGGCTGCTTGCCAAGCTGCGAGAGCGCATCGGCCAGCGCGTCCATCGAGGCATAGCGATCACGCGGATCCTTGGCCAAAGCACGTCGGCAGATGGAATCGAGGCCGGCCGACAAGCCCGCAACATGCTCCGTCAGTGGCGGCGGCGGCTGCGAATGAATCTGGTCCCAGACTTCCTGCCAACTGCCCTCGAACGGTCGCCGACCGCTGAGCATTTCATAAAGAATGACACCCAAGCCATAAACGTCACTTGCCCGGCTCGCCTCGTCGTTCGAAGAACGGATGCGTTCGGGGGCCATGTAGGCAAGCGTTCCCAGCAGCGTGCCCGAACCCGTCAGCTTGGGGTCGAGTTCCAGGCTGCGCCGTGCCAGACCAAAATCCATCACGATCGGCTCTTCGTCCTCACGCAGCAAGATGTTCGATGGCTTCAAATCGCGGTGCACGACGCCCGCTCGATGTGCCACGGACATCGCGCGGGCAATCTTCTGTGCAATCTGGACAGCTTCCTTCGCGGGCAGCGGCCCCGCCTGAAGTCGAGCTGAAAGCGGCTGCCCGCTGATCCACGGCATCGTCAAATACAGCGTGCCTTCAAACTCGCCAAAGTCATACACGGGGCACAGATTAGGATGATGAAAGGTAGCGGCGATCTGCGCCTCGCGCCGAAAGCGGTCGACAACTTCCCGTGAGACATCCTGATCGAAGCGTGGCAATTTGAGGGCGACCTGTCGGCCGAGCTCGACATCTTCCGCCAAGTAAACAGTTCCCATGCCGCCGCGACCCAGTAGCTTGAGTACGCGATAGCGGCCGAATTCTGCCGGCAAATTTGGCAGCAGGGGCGGACTGAGCGTCGTGATGCCAGCCGATTTTGCAGGGACTGTCGAAGCATGATTCACGTCCTCCGTCACGTTCGCCAGCGCCACGTGAAGGTCAACTTGCTCGGTTAGCGTCGACGCGTGCTGAGGGAATCTACTTGAGAATTCCTCCAGCGTCGGCTGCTCGGAAAGTTCTTCCCGCAACAAGTATTCGTGGTAGATCAGATCGACGGAGTTCTCTGCGTCGGCTTGCAAGGCAGGATAGCGATCCAGGTATTCCTCGGCCGAGCGACGGTCCCCGCGCCGCCATCGCTCTGACTGATCAATGCGCGCAAGTCGAGATAGCTGTACGGCGTTGACTGGACCCGCCCTAGCCAAGAACAGATCTAAGTCAGGCGTTGAGATTGACCCGTTGCTCCAAAGCCAGGCGAACTCGTTTTCCAGGCTGGTGACATTATCCATAGAATTCCGCGAGCCCCAGTTTCCTGGCTGCCCGTTCAATCCCGCGCGTCAGCTGCATGCGGCGCACCTGGGCCAATCCGCCCAACCGTCCGGCAATGTCGTTCCAGGAGAGCCCGTCTCGGCGAAGATTGGCGAGCTGCCGTTCGTCAACGGTCAAGCGCTCGCGCAACGCCTCCAGCATCTCCGCGGTGGCGAAATTGGCGCTCGGCGTGGAGTCGTCGGCAGCGATCTGCTGCAAGACCCCGTCATCGTACTCGGTTTTTCGAGTGTCACGACAGAATTGGTATGCTTTCCTCGCTGCCGATGCCAACTTGTTACGCGTCATGCGAACCAGTAGCTGCGTCAGTTGCGCTGGGCTGTCCAGGTCGTATTGTCCGGCGGCAGTGCGAAGGAAAAAGCTGGCGAGCACCGATTGCGAGATGTCCACCGAATCGAACGTCCGCAGCAGACGCCGATCTTCGAGATGCAACCGTACCTCCCGGCGAATGAGCGGTTCATACTTCCGCACCAGCTCGGCCGCCGCTTCTTGATCGCCGCCTCGGATACGACGCACCGTTTCGCTGAAATCGTTGGAACGGGACATCGAGTAGGTCGCCCTTGAAAAGGGTCGGGCACGCCGACCTGCGTTCATCATACAACGCGGCCGAAAGGAAATATAGTGACTTTACGCGTTTCCCCGCCGTTCCGTGACCAAGACAAAAGGGATCGCGGTAGGGACGACCGTTACCGGTCGCCCCCCGCACAGATCCGTACGTGAAGAACTACCTCATACGGCTCCTCCGTCAGGTCAAACGATCACGAAACGAGTTTCGCTACCAGTCGTCATTGCCGTGCCATGTGAGTGACACGAAATCCGGCACTGTGTCCGGCATGTCCACGGCAGATCGACAACAGTTCCCTTCGGTGACTCCCTTTCCTCGACGGACTCCGCCACTGCGGATGCAGTTTCGTTCGCCCGCGTCGTCAGTAATACGAAGTCATCTGACTTCCCATCCACGTCCATGCCAGCCGTGCCCTCAGTGAGGTTCGCTGACCGTCCTCGACGTCGCCGCCAAGGAGCCGATGGGATCTCCCGGTTCTCGCGCTTGGAGTTTCCATACATGCACCAGGTCTTCGACTCCGTCGCGTCCGCGGGGTGCTCGCCAGCGAGCGCACCCAACGGTGTTGCCTTCCGCCACCTGAACGACGTCGGCACGCGAGATGAAAATCTTTCGGAGCTCAATACTGGGCCTGCGTGTACCCCTGCCGTTGCTACACCCACCGTGTTGCCACGATCAGCGTACGACTCAGGGCCAGCGTGCCGGGCTAGGGCTTCGCTGTAAGACTCTTTCATTCTCAACTCCAAGCCGGTTTATCCCGGCGCTTTCTCAGGTCTTTTTATTTTGGAAACCGGGGGAATTAGCGAAGGTTTTCATCACGTCCCGAGGGGAGCCGCTTGTTATTGCCAACGTTGATCAGGAAATCGGATAGATCGTGGCCGCGACTGGCGACGCGAGTCGCTTCCCTGATCTTCCTAGAATTCCGACGTAAAAAGTCCTGACCCCTTTAGATCCCGCGCCGTGCGAACTTGACACCAAAAAACGGATCTGACCCCGCCCCCCCTTGCCCCCCTGCAAAATCGAAGCCTTGTCGGCTGCGCCTGACCCCGTACCGCTCCGTCAGGCCGTAGCCCCCGTTACGCCGTAGCCCCCGTCGCGCAGACGGGGGGCGAACCCGTCCCCCAGCCGACCTCGCCAGGCAGGCCTCGCATCCACGCCGCGCCACCCCCGCTCTCCGCGAGCGGGGCTACGGCGCTAGCGGCGCTACGGCGCGAGCGGGGCTACGGCGGTGAGCGGGGCTACGGCGCGAGCGGGGCTACGGCGCGACCCCGCGCCTTGCTCCGGCCTGCCCTGAGATTGGGGACCGTTTGGATCGCGTGGTAGACACTCGCGTCCACCAGTTCGACGGACACGGCCCACTTGAACATCCGCTTCACCACGCCAGCCTGGTCGTTGATGGAGGTCCGGCTGTGGCCACGATCAACCCAGCGTTCCATCAGCGACCTCAGCTTCAGAGGGCTGAAGTCGTTCGCCTGGATTTCGCCGTAGAGTTGACGAACATCCCTGAGCGTCGGCTTGAGATTGTTGGCCGCGCATCGCCGCGTCCCGGTGGCCCCGTCGTACTCGACGCAGTGGTCCCAGTACGCCGCCAGCAGCTCGACCATGCTGACGTTGCGAGCCTGCGGTCGGAGCGGCGTCGGATCGACGTGCGTGACGCGCCACTCCGCGATCAATCGGGCATCGCGGTTCTTCGACTCCGCCGTGCCGTAATTACCTAGGTCGTGGTCCTTGCCATTGATTCGGACACGCGCTCGGCCCGTGGCACGGTGCAAGATGGATTGAGGGACGGGGGATCGCGGCATAGAAGGCACTTCCGGGGTCTCGCGGTAGGACTACCACGGTTCTTGACCTCCGGGAAGCAGGTGCCGCCACTCACTGGGCGAGCGATAAGTCGTTTCGCGGCAATGACTTACAGATCAGTGGGCGATGAGGGACTCGAACCCCCGACATCCACGTTGTAAGCGTGGCGCTCTAACCAACTGAGCTAATCGCCCCCGAAACATTCGGTCTGGTAATCTACTGGTCCCCCCTGTGGGATGTCAATCGGGGCCTTTGGGGGCGCGAGAGGCGGCCGCGTGGGGTGGTCGGGGGACGCCCGTGAGGTGCGGGACCAGCGGCGGAAGTACCTCCGTGGCCCGGCCCGCCAGCAAGCCCCCGCCGGTGCCCTCCGCCAGCGCCGTGAAACGGGTTGGCTCCGGGTTGACTTCGAAAATCACGCTTCCTTGGCGGGCGGCCTGCTGGGCGATCAGATTCGGCAAATTCGTCGCGCCGGACGTGCCGACCACCAGCAGCAGGTCCGCTCGCTCAGCCGCGCGGAGCGACGAATCGAAGTGGAAGTTCTCCTCGTCGTAGTATTCGTCGAACCACAGCACGTGCGGTCGCGCCCAGCCACCACACGCCGGACAGCGGAGCGCCGACCGCTCAACTTCCGACATCGGTTGGTCACGGTCTCGGGAAAGGGTCAACAAGGCCTCTCGCGGCAGTGGCCAAGGCGGCTTGCCACACGCCTCGGCGCACCTCGCCTGGCGCAGATTCCCGTGGATCTGGTAGACTCTCGCCGGATCATTGCCGGCCATCAGATGCAGGCCGTCGACGTTTTGGGTGATCAGTTGAAACCGGTCTCCCAAAGCGCTCTCCAAGTCCGCGACGCTCAAATGCGCGGGGTTCGGCTGAGCGTGACGGTACGTCCGGATACGATCGAGATAGAACGACCACACAAGCTCGGGCTGGCGGCGAAACATGGCCTCGGTCGCCAATTCTTGAGCCACATAGTTCCGTGAGCCAATCGTCCAGTAGCCCTCCGCGCCGCGAAACGTTGGAATCCCGCTTTCCGCCGAAATCCCGGCCCCGGTTAAGACGACCAAGCGCCCCGCACGCGCTCGAAAGCGGCTCAACGCGTCACTCCAAGCGGCACTCAACCTTAATTCGAACGCGGTCATGATCCCGTTTGCCCTCCCCGCCTTGACCCTATCATAATCAACACTCGTGGCGTTGCCTGCCGCAGTTGGACGTCCCCCTCGCGCACCGCGACCCCGATCACGCGGCACTCCGATTCGATCGTTCGTGAACCCGATCCCCGATACTTGATATCCAATCCCCGATGCACGATGCGATGCCCATCGAAACAAAACCTCCCAGACGCCCACGATTCTCCAGTTTTGCCATTATTCCTGCGGCGGGCGTCTCCGCTCGGATGGGAACGGCGAAACTCCTTCTGCCGTGGCAGGGCGAGACGCTGATCGAGGCGGTTTTGCGGCGTTGGTTGGCGAGCCGAATCGACCGGGTGGTGGTCGTCGTGCGGCCGGACGATCGGGCGCTGCAGCGTCGGCTGGCCGACTGGCCGATTGAGCTCGTGGTGCCGCCCGCGGCGACGGCCGAGATGAAAGAGTCGGTCCGTTGCGGCCTGAATCGACTTGCGCAGCGAGATGTCGCGGATGATTCGGACGTTTGGCTTGTGGCTCCAGCCGACCTGCCTTTTCTTCGCACCGCAACGATTGAGGCGTTGCTCGAGGCACACGATCCGGCTCGACCCGCGATCCTGATTCCGACGGCGGGCGGTCGGCGGGGCCATCCGGTACTGTTCCCGTGGAGTCTGGCAACCGAAGTGGATCGACTTCCGCCCGACCAGGGGCTGAATGCTTTGCGGACCCAATTTGAATGTCGCGAGCTGCCGGTGTCGGCGGTCGAGGAGCTGGCGGACGTGGACGAGCCCGAGGAGTATCGCCGATTGGCGGCGGGGCAGTGGCCGGCTGGACGGTTCGCCACCGCGGGCCCCGTCCGGATAGACCCTCGCCGGCCGGGCCCTTAGAATACGAAGGAATTGATCGCTCGCCGCCCCTCAGGAGAC
Organism: uncultured Planctomycetales bacterium; assembly: GCA_963826795.1. Lineage (GTDB taxonomy): Bacteria > Planctomycetota > Planctomycetia > Pirellulales > Pirellulaceae > CAWGYT01. Next base: position 585,091 of record CAWGYT010000009.1, read on the forward strand.
TCGCAAAATGCTTCGCTCTTCGAAACGCATTGCCACGACGGCCCTTGTTCTCGTCAGCTTCGCCCCGGGGCTCGCCTTAAACTGCCTCGGGGGTCAGCCCGACTCGGCGCTGAAGGGGCACTATCTGGAGGCCCGCACGTGCCAGGTTTACACGGGTCCTTGCTTCGCGAACGGCGAGATGGGAATGGCCGGGAAGGACGCGGTCCTGGCCTGGAAAGTGCAGCAGGGACAACGTCATGGGGTGGACCTGAGCGGCCTGTCGGTCGCCTTGATCGTACGGGCTTCGCATACGCTGGGACATCAGGGTTTCGAGAACGCCCGCTCAATCCGCTCGCTGATCTTCGTGGACGAGGCGGCCAACGAGTTGCAGCGGAGCGCGTTGATTGAGTTTGTGCGGGAGCAAACGGGAACGGCGACGGTGGACTTAACGCGGGTCGAAGCCGCCCCGATTCGCATGTCGTTGGACCTGGCTGATCTGACGGGCGAGCTGCAGGTTGGGGAACAAGTGACGCTGAAGGCGCGCAAGGCGCGTCCGGACGACTGCATTTGCAGCAACGAGTCGGCGTTCTATCCGCCGCTGACACGTTTGGCAGGATTCGTGCCGGGCGTCACGCAGGAAGGCGATGTCCGCGCCCGCTCGCTGGGGACACGCTGGTCCATTCCCGACACGCGTACCGCCTACCTCGGTACGTTCGCTGCGGAATAGAATAAGCGCCCACCCGGACACGAACCGCAACTTTGAAAGCAAAAATGAGGTGAATCGCATGCGAATAGTCTCTGCGCTCGTCGTTTTCCTGATGGGAGGGTCGCTGGTTGCGCATCTCGCGGCGGAGGAGTATCGTGTCGAGCCGCTGAAGGAGGCCGCCCCGGCCGATGAGCTCGCACCCGAAATTGCCGCCCAGCTTGCGCCGACTGGAGTGCGAGTGGTCGAGGGCGAGAATCGCACGATCTATGAGATTTGGCCCTGCAAACAGTGGAAGGTGGCCGCCGACTTCCAGGCGACTTTGGAGCGACTCTATCCCTTTGAGCCGGGTCAATTGATGGGGGCGGTGCGACTTCGCCGGCGAGGGAGCGATTTCCGCGAGCAGGATATTTCGCGAGGCGTCTACACGCTGCGATATGCGCTTCAGCCGGTCGATGGAAATCACGTCGGCACGTCGCCCACCCGCGACTTCCTGCTGATGGTCGCGGCCGACGAAGATACTTCACCGGAGAACATGTCACCCGAGCAGCTCGTCAAGCTGAGCGCCGCGGCGGCGGGATCCAGTCATCCCGCCATGCTGTGCCTGCAGAAAACAGCGGACGAATCGGCCGATCCGGCGCTGCGCCATCTGGAGGGTCCGGACTGGTGGGTGTTGCGTCTGAGCAGCATGGCGGGCGAGGCCGGTGGTCAGTTGCCCCTGGACTTGGTGGTCGTCGGACATGCGCAAGAATAGCGAGGCCGCGCGTCTCGGGTCGGCGCCCGTCCCGGTCAAAATGATCTCGGTGCTGACCCTGCTGGTCGCCTTCGCGGGCCACGCGATGCGCGCCGACGAGCCCGCGCCGAAGGATGACTCGGCGGACCAAGGCGAGGAGTCGTCGCAAGCCGACGCTCCCTTGTTCGAGGTCATCTCGTTGGAAGGGCAGGTCGTCTGGTTCGCCGACGCGCTCCAGCAGCAGCTTGGCGTCCAACTGGTTCCCAGTGCCCGCGAGAGTCTGCTAGCGCTCCGCACCGCCCGTGGTGAAATCCTGCCGCTGATCGAGGATCTGCGCGGCCACTCCTTTCGCGTCGACCCTCGCTTGCGTCAGATGCGGGTTGAGTTGCTCGTCCGCCGGTACCAGGCCACTCCGGCCGTTCAGATTCTCAGGATTTACGAGGTCACCGAAGAAGGCAAGTGGCAAGTGGATTACTGGTGCGACATCTGTTCGATCGCGATGTACGAGGCCGGGCCGTGCAGTTGCTGCCAGCAGGAAAACCGCCTGCGAAAACGAAAAGTGCAGGACTAGCGGACGAGTCGGTCGACTAGCGCTGCCTCGGTGGGCCCTGCTGACGCTCGCGGAACTTCTTCCAGGTCAGGATCTCGACGCCTTCCTGCTCGATCACGGCCTGAATTTCCGGGTCCATAAAGATCCGGCGGTCGCTGTCGCGGATGTCGACGCTGCTGGTGATCGCTCGCAGCTCGGGATCATCGTATCCGCAATGAATGATGATCTCCGTGACTCCCGGTTCGAGGCCTCGAAGCACCTCGATGTACTTCGATTTTCGCTGCTCGTACGAACCGCGTTCGTAGTACTGAAAGACCTCGTCCAGAATCGGCAGCGAGGCTTCCTGGAGCGGACCGAGGATCCGCAGGGCCTCGGGGAAGTCCGCTTCGAGTTTATTGCGGGACGTTGGCCGAACGGCCAGCACGGGTAAGTCGTATTCCAAGCCCAGCTTGACGTACAGCCGGGCGAGATCGGGACGGCAGAAGGCCGAGCCCATGTGGGTATCGAGGTGACTCAGCGGCACGCCGAACTGCCGTGCCCGCTCGATTTGGGCTCGCAATTCCCGCTCGGCCTCCTCCACCTTCACATGCGCGGCAACTTGTTCGACGTTGTCCCACAGAAAGCCGTGCTCATCCACCAGGCTGGGCACGGACTGTGGGTTTTCGACAGGACGCCAACGGTAAAGATTCCATTCCGCATTGAGTGTCAGGTGGATCCCGTAATCCAGCTTGGGGTTTTCCCTCGCGAATCGCGCAAACTCGGGAAACCAGGGGCACGGGACCATGATACTGGCCGACGATACGAGACCCTGCTGCATTGCGTCCTGGGTCGCGCGATTGACCGAGTGTGACATCCCCGCATCATCGGCGTGGATGATGACATATTTCTTCATGGTGGACTCCGCGGAGGGGACCAGCGACATCATCAAGACCCAAGCAAGCACGTTGATTCTCCTCCATCGGGTAAACTGCCGGTGTCTTCCGGAGTCCTATTCATGCAGAATCGGGGCGAGGTTGTGCGAGTATTTTGACAGACTCCGTGCGAATTGCCAGCCTTCGACCTGCCACGATGTCGATGGTTCCCCGATCGGCCTTCCCTGGATCGACTTTTGAAAAAGTTGAATCGCGAGGGAAACTATAGGACCTCGGGCAACGTCTATACGAGCAGCGTGGTTCAGCTTAACGGTCCTTGCCGACGCGACGAGGTGGTTGGTCGGTTCAGGCGGAACATTGGAGCGAGAAGGTCAAAACTATGGTTCCCAAGCGATCTGGTTGGTGGTCCACTTGTCTGGTGTTGGGATTTTGGGCGACGATAGGGGGAGGATTCCGAGGAGGACCTGTGAAGATGGCGCGTGGTGGCGAGCTTGGATTTAGCGAGCGATTCGCCTTGGCTTCGGATCGCACGGTGCCGTTGGCCGAGCTGATTCCGGGAACCGAAGAGTACTACTTCTATTTCTGCCTCCACTACCAGAACCTGCAGCAATTCGACCGCGTCGAGGAATTGTTGGCAAAGTGGGTCGAGCGGCACAACGTGACGGCTCGCGTGCAGCAAATCCGCAATCGGCAGGCCCTTTTGACCGCCGATCAGAATCCCCGCCAAAGTCTCGACTATCTGATCGCCACGCTGGGCTTAAGGTTTGACCACCAGCGTGAGACGATCGATCAGGCGGCCGATCTGCCAACCAGTCTGAACGCAAGCTTGATCTCCCGCGACCGCTTGCAAGCTGCGGCGCTGCAGCGACATCGGAACCGATTGAACGGATTCGAAGATACCGCGCTGCCGTGGCTGGCTGAAACCCAGCTGACCGAAGAGCAGCGGCGTGAGCTGCTGCAGCGGTTGAGCCGCCCGGACGTCGCGGGACTGGTTGCGTTGGTCGCAGCCGACCTGGACGGGCGAGGTGGCGTCACGTTCGGCAGCCATCCGATCCACCAGCAATTACTGCGAACGCAACTCGATCAGTTGCTCGAGCGTCGTCCGTCGCTGCTCAACGAAACCGCGTTCGTCAACGTCTACCTCAGCAAGTTGCAGCCGCAGGCCGACATCGACTGGCGGGCGAATCTGAATACGCAGCGCGACTATCTGGATTCGCTTTGGCGATTCATCTCGCGGCTGCCCGATGCTCATAACTCGCTGAAGGCCCACGTGCTTTATCATCGACTTGCCCTGGATCTGCGGCTGGGGACGTTCGATAAATCGCGACTGCTGACCTATCTGAAGCTGCCGCGAAACACGGGCTACGTGAACCCTCGCTACTTGCAGTTGCCGTCCAATCGCAATGCGTTGGCGAATCTTGGCGAAGACTTCAGCGCGGTCACGCGACTGCCCGCCGTCCAGAATGACGAGGCGGTGGTGCGTCCCTACCTGCAACACTATTTTGTGGAAGCAACCAGCTATCGCGAGTACGAAGAGTTGGTGCGCGACGACTACCTGAAAGAGCTATTTGCCGAAACAAAAATTGTCAACGGGCTGGGAAATCCGGAACAGTGGTATTCGCTGTTGCCCCCGGCGAAGTATCAAGCCTTGCGCGAACGAGTCGATCTGGACTTTGCCGCGACGAACCCCGCCAGCTTTTCGTCGTCGGACGACGTCGCTCTGGACGTCTTCGTCAAAAATGTGCCCACGCTGATCGTCAAGGTGTATCGCATCAACGCCTTGAATTATTACCAGGACCAAGCGACTCAAATCAGCACCAATCTCAATCTGGATGGCTTGATTGCGAATCACGAGTCGACGCAGCAGCTGGACTCCTCGCCGTTCTTGCGCGTGAGCCGCCGGTTTACCTTTCCCGAAATCGTCGAACCCGGCGTCTATGTGGTCGACTTGATCGGGAACGGGAAGAGCAGCCGGGCGTTGATTCACAAAGGTCAGCTGACGCACGTCGTCCGCGTGGGGGCAGCGGGACACGCCTTCACAGTCCTGGACGAAAATCGACAGGTCGTCTCGGATGCGCAAATCTGGCTGGCCGGCAAGTTCTATTCCGCGAACGAAGCGGGGGAGATCGTGATTCCGTTCACGAGCCAGCCGCAGGAACAACCGATCGTCCTGCTGCACGGGTCGCTGGCGAGTCTGGCCAGCTTCCTGCATCAAACCGAGGAGTACAACCTGAGCGCCGGGATCCACGTCGAACGGGAAGCCCTCCGCAGTCGACGCGTCGCGCCGGTGCTGATTCGCCCCCAGCTGTCGATTCACGGCAATCCCATCAGCCTCAAAGCACTCGAAAACGTCACGCTGGAGATTACGTCGATCGATCACGACGGCATTGCCTCGACGTCGACGGTTCCCAACCTCGAGTTGCGGGACGACGTCGACTTGGTGCACGAATTCCGCGTTCCGCCCCGACTGAGCTCACTGGAATTCCGCCTGAAGGCCCAAGTGACGCGGCTGGACAACGGTCAGAAACTGGCGTTGCAGACCAGCGAGAATTTCACGGTGAACCAAATCGACAAGACACATGCGGTGGAGTGCGTGCATCTGGTCAGCAATTCCGAGGGCTATCACCTGGAGGTGCTCGGCAAGACGGGCGAACCCCGCGTGAGGCGGCCGGTGCAGCTGCAGCTCAAGCACCGCGACTTTCGCGACCTGATCGAGTTGGTGCTGCGCACCGACGATGATGGCCGCGTCACGCTCGGCCAACTGCCGCAAATTACATCGTTGACGGCAACGCTCACGGACGGCGCACCTGCCGCAAGCTGGAATTTGGACACCAATCATTTTTCGTATCACACCGTCCTGCACGCGGCGGCGGGGGAACCGATTGAGATCCCGTATGTGGGCGAAGCCACGAAAGTTGCGAGCGACGCTTTCTCGTTGCTGGAAGTGCGGGGCGAGACGTTGGTCGAAGACTTCCTCGAGTGCCTCTCGTTGGACCACCAAACGCTGCGTGTCACGGATCTTCCCGCCGGCGATTACGAGCTGAGAATCAAGGAGAGCGGGACGGCGATCCGCCTGCGAGTCACCCAGGGGAAGGTGCAGAATCGCTACGCCATCGGCTCCGCACGCGCCCTTGAACTCGGCCCCGAGCCCGCCCTGCAGATCGAATCGGTCGTCATCCAGGACGGCAAGGCGATCGTCCAGCTGGAGCATGTCACCTCGACGACCCGTGTCCACGTCCTGGCGAACACGTTCCAGCCGACGCTGGATGCCTACGACCATCTTAGCCGCGTCGTGCACCGCGACCCCTCCTGGATCCCTCGGCGGACTCTACCCACGCTGTATGTCCAGGGACGACAGCTGGGGGATGAATTCCGCTATATCCTCGAACGCAAATACGCGACGAAGTTTCCCGGCAACATGCTGCAACGGCCGGAGTTGCTCTTGAATCCTTGGGATATACGTGACACCAGCACGGCACGCGAGCAACTGGCCGAAGGCGATGAATTCGCCGCGCAAGCCCCGACGTCGCCCGCGCCGGCCCTGGCTTCCGACAAGGCCGAGGCAGAAGGGCGGCAACTCGTCGGCTTCGAGAACCTCGACTTCTTGGCGGCCGAATCCTTTCTTGAACTGAATCTCAGGCCGGACGCGGACGGCCGGGTGGTCGTCGAACTCAAGGACCTGGGCGGTCAGAACCGGCTGTACGTCGTCGCCGTCGACTTGAACCACCTGCAGCAAAAGACGGTCACGCTGGAGCCCCAGGAGCGAAGGCATTTGGATCTCCGGCTGGCGCGAGGGCTTGATCCGCAACGCCACTTCGCACTTCAAAAGCAGATCTCGGTCTACGAGGCGGACCAGACGCTCGAGATCGACAATCTCGGCAACGGCCGTTACCAGTTGTACGACAGCCTGCCGCGCGTCTATCAACTTTACGAAACGCTGTTGCCGGAATCCCACCTGCCGGAATTCCGCTTCGTGATGAAGTGGCCGACGCTCTCGGAAGACGAAAAGCGGGAGCTGTATACGAAGTACGCCTGCCACGAGCTGAATTTCTTCATCTCGCGAAAAGACCCTGAGTTCTTCGCGGCGGTAGTTCGGCCGTACTTGAGCCACAAGCTGCACAAGACGTTCCTGGACCACTATCTGCTGGAAGGCGATCTGTCCGGCTATCTCTCGCCGTGGGACTACGAGCGACTGAATGCGGTCGAGCGACTGTTGCTGGCACGACGCATCGACGGCGAATTGAGCCGCACCCTGACATTTCTCAAGAATCAATGGGACCAGTATCCAACGGACCAAGAGAATCTCAATCGCCTGTTCGACTCCGGACTGCTCGGCCAGGCACTGGCGGTCCCTGCTGCGGAGGAAAGAGTTCTCCAAGAGGCCCTTGAGCTCGACGCCGCTGTTCAGTTTTCTCCGGGCCGATTCGCGAAGCCTCAGCTGCGCGCCGGTGTCGCGGCGGGTCGTCCCGCGGGCCAGACGGCAAGCCGCGGGCGCGCACGATGAGTCGCAACGAAGCGGCTTCCGACGGAGATAGCGAGAAGCTTTACCACTTCGACAGTGGGATTTCGCGTGACTTTCTAGCTCGCAAAGAGGCAAGTACCAAGGCGTTCTTTCAGACACTGGATCGAACGAAAGAGTGGGCCGAAAACAACTACTATCGTTTGCCGATTGGCGAACAACACGCCGAATTGGTCGACGTGAATGACTTCTGGCTGGACTGGGCCCAGCACGATCCCCAGACTCCGTTCCGTTCGAGTCACTTCGCCCAGGCTTCTCAGAATTTCACCGAAGCCATGTTCTCCCTGGCCCTGCTCGACCTGCCGTTCGAGTCGCCGAAACACGAGGTCACCTTGGTGGAACAAACCATCAAGATCCGGACGGCGGGTCCGGCGATCGTGATGCGTGAGCAGATCCAGCCGGCAAGCGAAAACGCCGAGCCGACGCCGATTCTGATCAGCCAGAATTTCTTCCGGAACGGCGAGCGGTATCGAATGGTGAATGGTCAACAGGTTGACCTGTTTGTCACGGCTGAGTTTCTGCCGCTTACGGTCTACGGCGGCGAACTGGTCGTCACCAATCCGACCTCGAGCTCGCAAAAGCTGGATATTCTGATCCAACTGCCGGTGGGTGCCATCCCGGTGGCCAACGGCAAGTCGACGCAATCCATTCGTGTTCAGCTCGAGGCGTACAACACGCAGAAGTTGGAGTACTATTTTTACTTCCCCGTCGCCGGTGAGTTCGCCCAATTGCCGGCCCAAGTGACGCAAGGAGACGAGCTCGTTGCCGCAGCGCCACCGATGACGTTCCGCGTGGTTGACGAACTGTCACAGATTGACCGCGAATCGTGGGATTACGTCTCCCAACGTGGGAGCAACGACGACGTGCTCGCCTATCTCGAAGCTCAGAATCTGCAGACCGTCCGGCTGGAACGAATCGCATTCCGCCTGTCGGATCCTGAGTTCTTCGAGCAAGTCGTTCGTACGCTTCGGCAACGGCACTACTACGATCAAACGATCTGGTCCTATGCCGTCAAACATCAGCGGGCGGAAGCCATTCGCGAGTTTCTGGAACACGCCGACGCCTTTGTTCAACAGTGCGGCGTGCAGCTCGACAGTCCGTGGCTGGTCATCGATCCCGTGGTTCGTGAGTCCTACGAACACTTGGAATATCATCCGCTTGTCAACGCCCGCGCCCACCAGGTCGGACAGCAACGCCAAATCTTGAACGATCGTTTCTTCGAGCAATACGAGCGGTGGCTGAATTTGGTGAGCTACCAGCGAAGTCTGGCCGACCAGGATCGGTTGGTGGCGACCTACTACCTGTTGCTGCAGGATCGAATCGGCGAGGCCTTGGGACAATTCCAACAGATCGACGCCAATCGGCTGCACACCCGGCTGCAATACGATTATTGCCTCGCGTACCTCAGCCTGAGTCAAAGTGACATGGAGACGGCACGGGCGATCGCGAACCGGTACACCGACTATCAGGTCGACCGCTGGCGGAATGCCTTCGCGGTTCTAACGAGCCAACTGGATGAGATCGAGGGCAAGAATGGTGTCCTGATCGATCCGTCGGACCGCAACCAAATCCAGGACCGCATGGCGGCCACGGAGGCCAGTTTCGATTTCGAGATCGACGCCAAGACGATCAAGTTGAATTCACGGCAACTTGAACGCGTCGAGGTTCGCTACTATCTGATGGACATCGAGTTACTCTTCAGCCGAAACCCATTCGTCCAGCAGCACCAAGGGCAGTTTTCCTACATCGCGCCCAATGCGGTCGAGACGTTGGAGTTGGATCCAACTTCGGGACGCCTGGAACATGAACTGCCGGCCGAGCTTCAGAACCAGAATATCCTGATCGAGATCGAAGGGGCCGGCAAACGGCAATCACGGCCCTATTACTCAAATGCGTTATCCGTCCAGCTAATCGAGAACTACGGTCAGCTTCGCGTGACCAGCCCGAAAGATGACGCTCCGCTTTCGACCGTTTACTGCAAAGTTTACGCTCGGACCAAGGACGGCCAGACGATCTTTTACAAGGATGGCTACACGGACCTGCGAGGCCGTTTCGACTACGCCACACTCAGCACCAACATGCTGGATACGGTGGATCGCTTTGCGGTCTTGATCCTGAGCGACGAGTCGGGAGCCACCGTGCGCGAGGTCGCGCCGCCTCAGCGGTAGAGCGGGGGCAAGTTCGAGACGACATAGGGCGAGTCAGGTCGCAGACATACGCGACGCCGCTCATCCGGCAGGATGTCACCTCTCCCGCGACCGGGAGAGGTCGACGCGCAGCGGCGGGTGAGGGGGACGACCTGTGTGACGCCCCTCATCCGGCCTTCGGCCACCTTCTCCCGCAAGGGGAGAAGGGACAAGGGTGTGTCACACTCGCACGCACGGGGAGAAGGGACGGCAGGATGTCACCTCTCCCGCGACCGGGAGAGGTCGACGCGCAGCGGCGGGTGAGGGCCAGCACCCCGCCGCGACCCCTCATCCGGCCTTCGGCCACCTTCTCCCGCAAGGGGAGAAGGGACAAGGGTGTGTCACCCTCGCACGCACGGGGAGAAGGGACGGCAGGATGTCACCTCTCCCGCGACCGGGAGAGGTCGACGCGCAGCGGCGGGTGAGGGCCAGCACCCCGCCGCGACCCCTCATCCGGCCTTCGGCCACCTTCTCCCGCAAGGGGAGAAGGGACAGGAGTGTGTCACCCTCGCACGCACGGGGAGAAGGGACGGCAGGATGTCACCTCTCCCGCGACCGGGAGAGGTCGACGCGCAGCGGCGGGTGAGGGCCAGCACCCCGCCGCGACCCCTCATCCGGCCTTCGGCCACCTTCTCCCGCAAGGGGAGAAGGGACAGGGGTGTGGCACCCTCTCTCGCACGCAGAGAAGAGACAGCAGGATGTCACCTCTCCCGCGACCGGGAGAGGTCGACGCGCAGCGGCGGGTGAGGGCCAGCACCCCGCCGCGACCCCTCATCCGGCCTTCGGCCACCTTCTCCCGCAAGGGGAGAAGGGACAGGGGTGTGTCACCCTCTCTCGCACGCAGAGAAGGGACAGGCTGCGAGAAGGGGCAGGCTGCGAGAAGGGACAGGCTGCGAGAAGGGACAGGCTGCGACGATTCCCACGCTACGACTCCAGCTGGCTTTTCCAAGCCTGGATCCGCATCAGGGCTTCGACGGGCGTCAACTGGTTGACGTCCAGTTCCCGGACTTCGTCCAAGAGCGGGTGTTCAGCCGGGCCGAACAGGGTCAGCTGGATGTCACCTTGCGGGCGTTGAAAATGAGGCGGGCGAATCTTGGGGCGTCCTTCGCCGTCCAAATGCTCCGCCTCCAATCTTGCCAGAATCTGCTTGGCTCGTTCGTTCACACTGCTGGGGACTCCCGCCAAGCGGGAAACATGGATCCCGTAGCTCTTGTCCGCCGCGCCCTCGACGATCTTGTGGAGGAACACGACCTCGTCCTGCCACTCTTTCACGGCCACATTCAGATTCCGGAGGGACGGTAGTGATTTGTGCAGGTCGGTCAATTCGTGATAGTGCGTGGCGAACAACGTGCGGCATCCGATCTGGTCATGCAAGTGTTCGACAATGGCCCAGGCCAAGGAGAGGCCATCATAGGTGCTGGTTCCCCGCCCGATTTCGTCCAGAATGACCAGGCTCCGGTCGGTCGCCGTGTTCAGGATCCGGGCGGTTTCCGTCATCTCGACCATGAACGTACTTTGCCCCTTCGACAGTTCATCGCTGGCGCCCACGCGCGCGAAAACGCGATCGGCAATCCCGATGACGGCCTCCCGCGCGGGCACGAAGCTTCCGGCCTGCGCCAGCAGCGTCAGCAAGGCCACTTGCCGGATGTAAGTGCTCTTACCGGCCATGTTCGGTCCGGTGATCAAGAGGATGAAACCGGACTCGCAATCCGCCACCGTATCGTTCGGCACGAAGGTCCCCTGAGGCTCGACGATATCCAGCACGGGATGTCGCCCGTCGACGATTTTCAGGACGGGCTGGGCGACAACCTGCGGCCGGCAGTATCCCTGTCGGCGCGCCAGTTCGGCCATGGAAATGAGGACGTCCAAGTGAGCCAACACATCGGCCGAAGATTGCAGTCGCCGGGCCGCTGCTTGCACGCGGTCGCGCAGTTGCTGGAACAGGTCGTACTCGATTTCCTTGGCCTGATCGTCGGCGGAGAGCACCTTTTCTTCATACTCTTTCAGCTCAGGCGTAATGTACCGTTCGGCATTCTTCAGCGTCTGTTTGCGAATGAATTCGGCCGGAACTTTCGCGCAATGCGCATTCGTGATTTCCAAATAGTATCCGAACACCTTGTTAAAGCCGACCTTCAGGTTGGGAATGCCCGTCTCGTCCAATTGCCGCGCCTGGTAGCGGGCGATCCATTCCTTGCCGCCGGCTGCCAACTGGCGCAGCTCGTCCAGGGGCGGGTGGAATCCGGTGCGGACGAATCCGCCCTCGCGCGACGTGAGTGGGCATTCGTCTTGCAACGCGGCCACGAGTTCGTCACGCAGGTCGGCGCAGAGATCCAGATGGGACATTTGCTGCTGGAGGAGTTCGCACCGAGCGTTCGCCAGTCGCTGTTTGATTTCGGGAAGTTTTTCCAATGTTCGCGCGATGTAGCTTAGGTCACGTGGGTTGGTCCTTCCCGTCGCGACTCGCGCCAGCAATCGTGGTAGGTCATAGATCCCTTTGAGCTGGTCGTGAAGATCGTGCGCGAAAGCAGCCTCGTCCACAAACTCTTCCACCGCATCCAAACGCTGCTCAATTGCCGCGACATCCGTCAAGGGATTGGCAATCCAGTCGGCCAGCAAGCGTGATCCCATGGCCGACACCGTGCGGTCGATGACCGACAGCAGCGAGCCTTCGCGGCGCCCTTCACGGAGCGTCTTGGTGATCTCCAGACTCCGGCGCGTGGCCTGATCGATTTCCAGGCAATCGCCTGCACGGTAGGCCACCAGTCGGTCAATGTGGTCGAGCGACTGCGCGTTGCGTCTCGTAGAGGTAGGCGATGACCGCACCGGCAGCGCGAATCGCCAGCGTATCGGACTCATCGAATCCAAACCCTTCCAGCGTTGCCGTCCCAAAGTGTTTGGCCAACGCCTGTTGGCCAGCGTCGAAGGCGAATTCCCAAGCCGGTCGGGAGGTGACCATCATCGAATCACGGTCGAGGGCAGGAATCGGCGGGGCGTCTTCCAGGACGAGACATTCGGAGGGCTGGATGCGGCCCAGCTCGTCCGCAAGTCGCTCCAGAGGAATCGAAGCCGCCCAAAACCGGCCCGTCGACAGTTCGACCCAGGCGATTCCGGCCTGCGTGGCGGGAGACTTACCTGGTCGCTCGAGCGCCACCGCGGCCAGATAGTTGTTTTCGCGCGGATCCAACAGCGCGTCATCGGTCAACGTGCCCGGCGTGACGACGCGGGTAATGTCGCGTTTGACCAGCCCCTTGGCCTGCTTCGGATCCTCCACTTGCTCGCAAATCGCGACCCGCATTCCGCGGCCGATCAACTTGGCCAGGTAACTTTCGATTTGATGATGTGGAAATCCGGCCATGGGAACCGGATTGTCACTGTTGCGGTCTCGCGTGGTCAGGGTGAGGCCAACCTGCTCGGCGGCAACTCGGGCGTCCTCGAAAAACAATTCATAGAAGTCGCCCATGCGAAACAGCAACAGCGCATCGCCGCATGCCGCTTTCGCCTCCATGTACTGCTGCATCATCGGGGTGGGTGCCATGGCTGGAAATTTACCGCGCTGTGATGGGCCGGAATAGGGGACGCCAGCCAGGCGATCTGTCCCAGCGCATGCGGCAATCAGCGGAATCCCTGGGCCCTCAGGCGGATTCTCGCAAGTCCCGCGCGGATTGGGTCCATGGCAAGCCTGAAGCTTGGACCGTTACGGTCAGCCGGTCGCGCGTTGCTTGATCGCTGTAGTCCAGAATCGCTCGTAAATGCTGCGGACCGTCGCCGCGCTCGACGGGCGTCTGGGCTGCGGCCGCGACCTGTTCGGCAAGCGACTCGGCCAGGTACTGAAGTGTGTCATCCGAGACGCAGCCCATCTCGGCCAAGCGACACGCCACGGCATCCTGCTGCTCGAACGAGAGGTGCGCCAGCACGTCGGCCGCCTGGTTGGCCGGCAGTCCCAGTAAGGCGGCCGCGATCGTCTGGGGCAATTCGTTCTCCAACACGGCGGCAAGCTGTGACGGGAGCTGGCGGATCAGAAAGTCGACCGGCCCGGTGCCGAGGTCGCGGCTGTCGTGCCGGGTGCGCAGAATCGTGCACCCGACTCGACAATTCAAAGACGAATTGCCGGAGGATGGCCACACGTCCCGGGGGCGCGGCACGTTCCGGGGGCATCGATCCGTCGGTCGGCCGAATCTGTGACCGCAGCACCGCCGCTTGCTTGTCGGGCAAGCGTTGCAGCAACAGCGCTGCATCCGCCCCGGGCAGGCAAGCAATCAACCACGCGACGTTTTGCAGCGATTCGTCCGAGTTCACGTGCCACCGCCTTTCCGTGCGAGATCGGGCCAACACGGTTATCGGCGGGATCGGACCTCAAGTTCAGTCCTCCTGAGCAGCCCACGTCCAAAAGCCCCACTGACCGTGGTTTTCGTCCACTCCGACTTTCAACGCTTGCGGCATCGGGCAACCCAGCTTGGCCATCTCGTCCATCAGCCCCAGTCCGAGGCATTTCGCCAGTTGTTCGGCCGTCGTGTTAGGCACAGCAAGCAGAATGCAGTCCTCGCGCGGAAAAACCCAGCGACGTTGCTCAAAACGGGCCACGACTTCCTCCGCCTCGCAGGTAACCTGGATCTGCGGATGCTCGGTCGGCAACAGAACGTGATGATCCCAGGCGTCAACGCGGCGCTTCAGCGCATTGCGCAGCGCGATGAAGTCCACGACGTAGTGATTTTCATCCAGCGCACCGTGCACCTCGACTTCGACGCGGTAATTGTGGCCGTGAATGCGTTCACAAATCGTGCCGGCAAAGGTGATGAAATGCGCGGCGCTAAACACCAGATAGTCTTTGGTCAGGCGGACGTAGTAGGTTTCGCGTGGCATCGGGGTGTCGGGGGTCGAGGATCGGGGGGGAGGAGGATCTTCGGGGTATTTCAGTTTCAGTGGTACGGCGGCCGCACCAGACCCTGGCGGATGGCGACGAACAGGGCCGCTCCGATCAGGTCGGCGGTCGTGCCTGGATTACGACGATTTCCATCGCTGCGCAGCCAAAAGTCGAGATCGGCGATGGCTCGTTCATAATTCTCGCTTCCCACCGGCCCGGCCGCCAGGGCGGCACCGGCGCGGGCCGCGGCTTCCTGGGCGACGTCGCGCCCGCACTTGCGGGCGATCAGGCTGTCCGGATGCATGCTCATCGTCCGGACGTGAGTGTAAATGATTCGATCGGTCAAGCGATGGCCTTCGTTTTCAATGAGCCAGGGCAGCACCTGATCCAGGACTTCTCGAAAACCGAAGGCGTATTGCCGAGCGACCAGGTCCCAATCGGCGGCACAGCGCATGGCCTCCCTCAAATCCGAAGGCGGAGATTCCGCCACGTCGTGCTGGGGAACCGGCTGATCGCGCGGCGCGATCCCGCCAGGTCCGGCCAGTCGAATCGCTTCAAAAACGTCTCGTGCGTCGTCGGGTTGCAGATTGGCCAAAACGCGCTCAACGCCCGCAGCCAGACTGCGATGGGCCGCGCCCGCCGCCAGCGGCGCCAGCAGCAAGATCAGTCCCAAGTTCGTGTTGACCGACGTCACCTGCCGCGTCGCCTGGACCGCCTCGAGCACGGTTCGCCCGACCCGTCGCCGGGACGCATCCTCAAAAACAGGACCGATCGCGACGGCGCTCGCCACGAAATCCGAGAAGGTCGTATCGGAGAAGTCGGCGGCTCGATGCACATTGCCGGGCTTGGGCGCAGTGACTTCCAGCAGGCAGGCAAGCGTGGCGCATTGACCGAGGCTAAGTGTCATCGGGATTGCACCGCACCTCGATCGCAAGCGGCGTGAAACAACATGTCGGGAATTCTCGCTTATCTCATTTCGCCCAACTCGACAGGCCGTGACTCGAGAAACGCCCGCAGGCAAGCCACGATCGTTTCGTGCGCTTCCTCAACGACCCAATGTCCGGCGTGGGGCACTCGCAAGACGGCCGCGGCGGGGAAGTGCGTTTCAAAACGCGTCAGGCACTCGGGACGGAAGCACCAGTCGCGCATTCCCCAAATCAATTGGCAAGGTCGATCTTGAAGGGTCACGAGGCCAGCTTCCAGCTCGGCGAGCGTCTGCCACGTCGGGTGAGCGGGAGACGCGGGGATGTTGCGCACGAAGCGATCAACCGCCACGCGATGGGCCCAGGAATCATAGGGTGCGAGCAGGCCAGCTCGAACTTCTGCGGTCAATGCCGTCGGGTCTTCGACGGCCATTCGCAAGGCCGCCCGCGAGAACAAATTCAGGCCCTGCACCGCAATTCGTCCCAGGACGGGGAAGCGACAGACGCGGATTCGCCAGGGAATAAACGGGGGTGGAAAGGCACCCGTGTTGAACAGGACGAAACGCGCGAACCGTGCGGGACGAGCCAGCGCGGCGCCCAGTCCAATGGCACCGCCCCAGTCGTGGCCAAGCAGCGTGATTTGCCGCAGATCCAACTCGTCGATCAAGGCCACCAAATTGTCAATGTGGTCCTGCAAACGATAAGTGTACGCTTGAGGCTTGTCACTCAGTCCGCACCCCAAGTGGTCCGGCACGACCGCGCGATACTGATCCGAAAACGCGGCGATCAATCGCCGCCAATAGAACGACCAGGTCGGGTTGCCGTGCACCATCAGCAACGGCTCGCCCTGCCCTTCGTCCAGGTAGTGATACCGCCCCGCGTCACATTGCCTCCAATGCGACTGGAAGGGATACAATCTCCGCCAGGAATCGTTGGGCATAGGTCGACTGAGATCTCGGGAGGATAGGGTGTCGCCAAGGGTTGACGGAGTCGATCAAGGGGCCTGTCCCGAGAGTCGAAACTGACACTCGGGGGTCGATTCGCAGACGTCGCATGCCGAGACTTTCCCCATGGCATGGCGGAGACAATGCAGAATGCGGTGCTGCATCACCTGCTGGATCAAGGGATGAAGACCCAACGGCGCCGTGACCAAATATCGAATCCCTGGGTGCCGTTCGGCCGCCTCGGCCGCCAGTTGCGGAATGTCCCGCCGCCAGTGCCGTCCCGGGGCCAAGAAGTAGGGATGAACCACGACCAGTTCGGCGCCCTGCTGGACCACGCGTTGAAACGCTTGATCGATCGACGGTTCGGCCAATTCCATATGCGCGGGCTCGACGATTGGCAGCCTTGTCGTCGTCCGAAACAGCTCGACGACCTGCAGCAGTAGTTCATTGCTTTCCGGACGCCGTGAACCGTGATCCACGATCACGATCCCGACCTTCGAGCCTTCGAGTCCGAGTTGGGACAAGAGGGCCGGATCCAATGACGGTAGTGCGACTGCGGGAAGTGGATCGGCTGCCGACAAGCTCGAGTCAGGATCTGACATTCGCGCTCCTTGAATGCGGACCGGTTTGCTGTGCGTAAGCCACCAGCGCCGCAACGGTTTCACGCAGCCGTGGTTTTCCGCCAAATTCCAGACCGCGGCCGCGAAGTTTTGCCGTTTCGATCTGGTTCTTAGGGTTCGTGACGCTGCCCTGAATCTCCGCGGAACTCCCGGAGAGTGTCTTGGCCAGCGTCGCCACTTCAAACTCGGACACATATCGGTCGTAGCAATTGAAGCATTCGCCCGCGATCCCATCGGCGCAGCAACAGCTCGGCGGCTCGGGCGACGTCGGCGACGTGCACTTCCTTCCCCCCGCGACGGCAATCGACACTCCGTCCTTCGACCACATCGGCAACCAACGGATACCACTTACTGTGTGTCACTGGCCGAGCGACGCCGTAAATGCCGGTGGGACGTAAGGCACAGATGGGATAACCTTCGCCCCAGCCGAAGCTGTGGACGAATTTTTCCAAGGCGGCTTTATGGGCCCCGTAGTGCGACTGGGGCCAGGTCGGATGCTGTTCATCGAGCGGACGGTCTTCCAAGATCCGCTCGTGGACGGCACAGGTCGAGATCAAGACAAAACGCGACACATCGCAGGTTCGGGCGGCTTCGATCAGGCGCAGCGTTCCAATGATGTTGCGGGTGGCAAACTCGAGCAGATCGCCCTCAGCGCCGCGAAAGCCAACCCCGGGTCGATCCAGTGCGGCGTGAATGATTGCGTCGCAGCCTTGCACCAGCGCGCGGGAAGATTCCGGATCGTTTAATTGGCCCGGGACCCATTCGACGCCTTCGCTGGAAATCCCGCTGCGATCACTCGTGGGTCGAAACCAGCAGCGGCAGGTATGCCCTTGGTTGAGGAGCTCGTCCACAAGATAGCGTCCGAGAAATCCTGTCGCACCGGTTACGGCGACTTTCATTGCGTTCCCTTTCGTGGGCAGGCGATGTTAGTTGACCGGCATCGGCTGCCGGACAATCGCCGAGATCTGTTTGAATTCCGATGTTCCGGCTCGCTCACACCATTCGAACAAGGCCGACTCGGTGGTGGTCAACGTCACGCCGGCGACCTCCATCCGCCGCAGCGCCACGTCGTGGTCGATGGCAAACCTCGCGCCGATCGCATCGACTGCCAGGAAGACGTCGTAGCCGGCGGCCAGCAGGTCGAAGGCGGATTGCTGGATGCACACATGGGTTTCGACGCCGGCCAGCAGGACTTGCCGCCGGCCCAGCGCTTGCAGTTGGTCACGGACTTCGCGGCAGCCCGCGCAGCTGAACGATAGTTTGGCGGGAATTGCCTCCGCCGAGACGTTCGCCAGGCCCGCCGGCGACACGAAGGGCCGCAAGCGTGCATGCGTCGGGCCCAATTTCTCCGGGTACTGCTCCGTCGCCAGACAGGGCACATCCAGCACCTGGGCCGCGGCCGCCAATCGCTCCAGGTTCCAGACCAGCGATGCCCGGCTGGGAATCAGGGCCAGCAGTTTCTCCTGAGCGTCCACGATCAGCAGGAGCGACTGGGCTGCGGACATCAGCAGCGGGCTGCGCTGAAGGTCGGCGGGCATGGCTTAACCTGTCCTTTCCGGTTGGCATCCGCGGGCGAATTCCCACGCTTGACGCGCAGGAGATGTCAGGGACGAGTGCACCGGTGTCACGTCCCGCAGCAGTCGCATGCCGTTGGCGATGACCAACAAACTCGCGCCCACATCCGACATCACGGCCAGCCACATCGAGGCAAAGCCGAGGAGGGCCAGCACGAGGACGGCCAGTTTGATCCCGACGGCCAGCGTGATGTTCTGGACGAGCACGCGTCGCACCTGGCGACTCAATTGGATCAGATCGGCGACGCGGTCCAAATGGGGCGTCAGGATCGCGACGTCCGCCGTTTCGAGGGCCACATCGCTGGCGGCCGAGCCCAGCGCGATTCCGATGGGAGCGGCGGCCAGCGCGGCGCATCGTTGACACCATCGCCGATCAACGCCAGTCGAGGCTCTTGCTGGGCCAGCCGGCGGATATGGGAGATCTTATCCTCTGGAAGCAGGTCCGCGTAGTACGTGTCGAAACCCAAACGCGACGCGATCGGTTCCGCCGCACTCGCATGGTCGCCGGTCAGCATGATCTGTCGTGTAATGCCCAGCGAACGCAAGCGGGCCAGCGCCCGGGCCGCGTCGGCGCGAGGCTCGTCGCGCAAATAGATCACGCCCAGCAACTGGATCGCGCCGGTCCCGGCGGCCCGCTTCGCCAGCACGGCCAACGTAGCGCCCGGGTTGGCCAGAAGCTGAGGTGCCGAAATCCCAAGATCCATGGATTCCCGTTCTTGAAAATAACGCGGGCTGGCCACAAGGTGCGTCTGGCCCTCGATTTCGCCGGTCACCCCGAACCCACGCAGCACCTCGAACCGCTCGCAGGCCGGCAATTCACCCGCTGCGGCCGCCACGATCGCGCGGGCAAGCGGGTGTTCGCTGACGCGTTCCAACGACGCCGCTCGGCGGAGAATCTCCGGAGAATCAAGCTCGCTGATCGATTCGACCGCGACGACGTGCGGTCGTCCCGCCGTGACCGTTCCGGTCTTGTCCAACGCGAGCCAGCGGAGTTGGCCGATTGCCTCCAGAAAGACTCCTCCCTTGATCAAGGCACCGAGTCGCCCCGCGCGATAGAGCCCCGATACGATCGTGATTGGGGTCGACAGCACCAGAGCGCAAGGACAGGCCACGACCAGAATCACCAGAGCTCGGAAGAACCAGCCATGGGCCAATTCCCGCCAGGCGGCGTCCAGCTGCCAGCCCGCTTGGCTCGCCGCGATCAGGGGGGGAACCGTCGCCGCAACGAAGGCAACCCCGATCACGAGCGGAGTGTACGCGCGGGCGAAGCGGTCAACCAGCCGTTCGGTCGGCGAGGGCTGGGACCGAGCTTGCTCGATGAGCCGCGAGATGCGGGCCAACGTGCTCGCCTCGGGCGCGCGGGTCAGCTCGACACCCAAGGCGGCCTCGCCGCAGAGCGAGCCCGCGAACAGCAAATCTCCGCTGGTTTTTTCGACCGGAACGCTCTCGCCAGTAATCGGCGACTCGTCGACGCTGGAGCTCCCGAAGATCACCTTCCCGTCGCTGGGCACGCGTTCGCCGGGCCGGACAAGGATTCGATCGCCGACCTGGAGGTGACAAACGGGGACGTCGGTCGTCTCCAGCGTCCCGTCGCCGCCGAGCCGATGGGACGTCTGGGGCGTCAATTGAAGGAGCGCGCGGATCCCGCCCTCCGCGCGCCGCTGGCTGGTTTCTTCGATCAAGAGCGACAGTCGGAAGAGCGCGACCAAGGCCGCCGCTTCCAGCCATTCGCCGGTCAAGACGGCACCTAACGTCGCCAATAAGATCAGGGTGTGCATGTCGAGCCGCCGCAGGCGAACCGATCGCCCGGCCCGTTCGGCAATCAGGCGAAGCCCGCTGACGACCGCCGCCAGAGCGCCGATTGCGACCCAGGACTCCGGAGCTTTGGCCAGATGCAGCGTCAGGGCGATCACCAAAAAAACGCCGGACGCGACGGTCTCGGGCGACCGCAATAGCTCGGCCCAAATTCCGGTGGTTGGACGGGGGATGACCGGCAATTCGTCCGAGAGAACCGGAAACCCGATCTGTTGAAGCTGGTGCCGGATCTGCTCGGGTCCGACCCGATTGGCGTCGTATTGGATGCGCAGAGAGCGAGCCAGGTAGTCCGGGTGGAGTTGCCCCACGCCGGGCAGCGGCGCCAACCCGCTCTCGATCAGGCCCAATTCCTGCGGACAATCCAGGTCCGGCACGCGAAATGTGGCCCAGCGGGCAGACGATTGGCTCAACGGTCGACTCGCATTCGGGGTCGGGGGACGAAAGCAGGCACGCGCCGGACACGCGCCGCGCCGCCGCGAGTTGATCGAATCCACGCGGACGGGCGGACCCGGCCTATTATAGAAGCCGGCCGCGGGCAGGGCAGCGTGGGTACCGGCAGATGGGGAGCTGCGGCGCCCGTCGTACTGGTGCTCCCACCGGAATTGCGCCAAAATGCAGAAACAGGCTGAACGCCCTCCGCGAGAGATTGCCGATGAAGATCCGTTCGACCACGATTCTGACCGTCCGCCGGGGAAGCCAGGTGGCGATCGGTGGGGACGGCCAAGTCACGCTGGATACGGCGATTTTGAAGGCGGATTCGGTCAAGATCCGATCGCTGCAAAATGGGAAGGTGCTGTGCGGTTTCGCGGGCTCGGGTGCCGACGCGTTCGCCTTATTGGAGCGGTTCGACACCAAGCTGAAGGACTACCCCGAAAACCTGCCGCGGGCCGCGACGGAGCTGGCGAAGGACTGGCGAATGGATCGAGCATTGCGGCGGCTGGAGGCCTTGATGGTCGTGGTCGATGGCCAGAACACGCTCTTGGTCAGCGGCACGGGCGACGTGATCCAGCCAACGGACGGAGTACTGGCCATCGGTTCGGGCGGCAATTTCGCGCTGGCGGCAGCCCGCGCCCTGTTGGCTCACACCGAAATGACAGCCAGCCAGATCGTTCAAGCCGCGTTGGCGATCGCGGCTGACATCGACATTTATACGAATGACCAGATCCTCGTGCGAGAGCTGGAGTGCTCAAACTGATGGCGTCTCCCTCGCCCCTTCCGGAAGCCGAACGTGCGTTGAATCCGCGTGAAATCGTCGCGGAGTTGGACCGCCACATTGTGGGTCAGCGGGACGCGAAGCGGGCCGTTGCCATCGCGATTCGCAATCGATGGCGGCGTCAACAATTGTCGGACGAAATGCGGCACGAAGTCGCTCCCAAGAATATCCTGATGATCGGCCCAACGGGCGTCGGAAAGACCGAGATTGCCAGGCGGCTGGCCAAGTTGACCGCCGCCCCATTCATTAAGGTCGAGGCGACGAAATACACGGAAGTGGGCTATTACGGACGTGACGTCGAAAGCATGGTCCGGGACCTGGTCGAAAACGCGATCACGCTGGTCCGGGCGCGGGAATCTCGACACGTCGAGGAAGAAGCCCATAAGCGGGTCGAAGATCGACTCCTCGACTTGCTCGTCCCGCCGCCGATCAGCGTCGACGTGGGCGGCGACGACACCAATTCGGCCGAGCACTATGAGCGGTCGCGGCAGCGGATGCGCATCATGCTGTTGGCCGGCGAATTGGAGCACCGCGAAGTGGAGGTCACGATCGAGCAGAAGTCGAGCCCCGTGGTGTTTGGCGGGGCCGGAATGGAGCACGTCGATCTGGAAGGAATGTTCGAGAAGTTTCTTCCCAAACACACGGTCCGCCGGGAAATGACCGTGGGCGAGGCCCGCCGAGTGCTGTTCGAGCAGGCCTGCGAAGCGCTGCTCGACCCCGAAAAAATTCACGCCGCCGCGATCCAACTGGCGGAAAATGCGGGCATCATCTTTGTCGACGAAATCGACAAGGTCGTCGCCAGCGACGCCAAGGGAACCGATGTCTCGCGGCAAGGCGTCCAGCGCGACCTGCTGCCGATTGTGGAAGGCACGACGGTTCAGACACGATACGGTCACGTCGCGACGGATCACATTCTGTTCATTGCGGCGGGCGCCTTCCACCGGGCCCATCCCAGCGACCTGATGCCCGAGTTGCAGGGGCGGTTTCCGATTCGTGTCGAACTGAAGGATCTTTCCAAAGACGACTTTATCCGAATCTTGACCGAGCCGAAGAGCTCGTTGACTCAGCAGTACGCCGCGCTGATGGACACCGAAGGCGTGCGGCTTGAGTTTACGCCCGAGGCCATCGACGAGTTGGCCTCGTACGCTCATCGCGTGAATCAAACGACTCAGAATATCGGTGCCAGGCGACTGTACACGATTCTCGAACGGTTGTTGGAAGAGCTCAGCTTTGACGCCTCGGATCTGGATGTGCGTGAGGTGTCGATTGACGCGAGCTACGTCAAGCGGCGGTTGGATTCCGTGGCCGAGGACGAGAACTTGAGTCGCTTTATCCTGTGATGGTTTCCGGTCGCGATCGAGCGGCGCGGGATCGTGTCAGTGCGCCGGTGATTTGCCGAGCACGGGGTTGGCAGGATGGGCGAGGAAGACGGCATGTCGACGTTTCAGCTGATCGAATTGACGCAAGAGACACCGGCCGTGGTGGTGCAGGTGAAGGAGCCGCATCTGTGCACGGGGATTGTCGCGGAGATGCTCGAGAACGAGCTGCGGCAGGTGATCCAGCAAGCCTATCCGACGCTCTTGGTGCTGGATCTGGTCAACGTCCGCATGGTGTCCTCGTCGACGATCGGTGTTCTGCTGAAGATTCGCGGCTGGCTTCAAGCGCACGGCGGGCAATTGCGGTTGTGCCGCGTCTCGATTCCGATCGCCGAGGTCTACCGGACGTTAAATCTGACCGGCTCTCGCCTCCCGGTATTCGACACGGTCGAACAGGCAGTCAGCGCCCGCCTCCTGGTCGATGATAGCGAACGGGAGGTCATGGAGGATTGAAGCGAGCCCGGGCTGGCGAACCGATGGCGCGAGTCGGCCGTTTGAGAGCAGTGTTCCACGGGGCGTGCCGAAACCGCGGGGCGGCGTGCGCCGAATTGTTGTCCCCGCGGCGTCCGCCGCTTCCTCGTACGGACCCGGCTTTCCACAAGAAGGATCGCGAGCTTGGCCGCTCTGAGCAAATCGCCGCTGAGCTCGCAGTTGCAAGCCAAAGGCTTGTCCCTTTTTTTTCGCGTCGCGGCGTTTGTGTTTGTGACCTCGGCGACAACCGTGACTACGCTCACGGGCGTCAGCTACTTTGCGGCTCGACACATTATCCGCCAGCAAGTCGAACAGCGTCTCAACCTGGCCGCGGCGCAACGGGCACAAGCCATCGAGATGTACGTGCGGCAACAGCACGAACGCGTGCGGCTGATCGCCAGCCGCACGCGACTTCGCCAACTGCTCCGACGCTGGATGCATCAGGAGATTGTCTCGGAGGAGTTGCAGAGCGAAGCGAGCCAAATCCTGTTGGATGCCCTCGCGGGTTCCGAAGACTTTACGCAGATTGCCCTCGCCGATCTCTCGGGACGGATCGTGGCGGCAACTTCGCCGGGCGTCATCGGCGTGGACATGGCGGAGGAATTGAGTTTCCATCAGGCTCAGTCGGCGCCGTTCCTGAGCGAGTTCAATCGTGTGAACGACGAGTATCTGACGCTGTTGGCCGCGCCGGCCCAGGACGAAGCCAGCCAGTTGCTGGGTGTGATTTTCGTGACGCTGAAATCCTCGTCGCTGATTGAAGTGATCGCCAATCCGGTCGGGCTGGGGCAGACCGGCGAGGCCTTAATTGGCCGCAAGGATGGCAAGCATCGCGTGCGGTACCTGCTGCCAACTCGACGTGGCAACGCGCACCAGATCGATGCCGATAAAGCCTCTTCGATGCTTCGCGCCCTGGCGGGTCTGCATGGCTTTGAACGGACCATGTACGACAACGAAGACGTGCTGATTGCGTTCGAGCCGGTGGCCTATCAGCCCGGATTCCAGGCCTGGGGGCTGGTGGTCAAGATTACGGCCGCCGAGGCCTTCACGCCGCTGGATAACCTGCGTCGCATCGTGTTGCCGCTGGGCCTGCTGCTGCTGATTCCCGCCTTGCTGAGTGCCTACTGGCTGGGCAGCCGCTACGCCCGGCCGATCATGCAATTGGCCGAATCGGCGGCGATCTTCGCCAAGGGGAATTTGAAGCACCGCGTTCCGGCCGGCGAGACCGATGAAATTGGCGCACTCAGCCGCGCCCTGAACGAGATGGCGGAACAGTTGGAAGCGTCCTACGAAGAGTTGGAACAACGAGTCGCCGCGCGGACGGACGAGCTGTCGCGGGCCAATCAGGAGCTTGCTCGGTCCAATCGCGAACTGGAACAATTCGCCTATGTCGCGTCCCACGATCTCCAGGAGCCGCTCCGGGCCATTACGGGATTCGCCCGCTTGCTGCGGGATCAACCCGGTGGCGACGCGTCGCCACAAAGCCAGGAGTATCTGGACTTTGTCCTCGATGGCGCAGCGGATGAAGCTCTTGATCGACAACCTGCTGGAATACTCCCGCGTCCGCTCGCAAGGGGCCCCCCTCAAGAAGACCAGCAGCCAGCAGGCGCTGAACCATGCCCTGGAGAATCTGAGTTCCACGATCGAAACGCAGGGGGCCGTCGTGACGGCCGAGGGATTGGGAGACGTGCTGGCCGACCAAAGCCAGCTGACTCAGCTGTTTCAGAATCTGATCAGCAATGCGATCAAGTTCTGCCCGAACAAGCCGCCAGCGATCCTGGTTCGAGCCGTGGAGGATGAGGAGAAAGTCACGTTTTCCGTCGCCGACAACGGCATCGGGATCGATCCGAAAGATTACAATCGAATCTTCACGATCTTCCAACGACTCCACTCGCGCGAAGACTTCCAGGGAACCGGACTGGGATTGGCCATTTGTCAGCAGATCGTCCAGCGTCATGGAGGCCAGATTTGGGTAGAATCGGAACTCGGACAGGGAAGCACGTTTTACTTTACGGTGGGGCGACCCCGCGAATCCGCTCGACAACCAAGTCCGAAGCGCCCGAATCACTGACTTCCAACGGTCCTTCGCTCAGTACGAATCCATGCCGTCGAATCCCACGCCATGTCCGCCCACACGCATCCTGCTGATCGAAGACAGCAACACGGATGCGCTGCTGATTCAGGCCCATCTCAAAAAGGCGGACGCCTCCTTCCTGGTCCGTCGCGAAGTTCGGCTCGAGGACGGAATCCAGCAAGTCGGCCGTGGCGAGGCGGATGTAATTCTGTTGGATCTCAACCTGCCTGACAGCTCGGGACTGGATACGTTTCGGGCACTCTATCGACACGCCTTGCAGGTCCCGATCGTCGTTCTGAGCGGCCATGAGGACGTCGACCTGGCCGTGGACGCCGTTGCCCTCGGAGCTCAGGATTACCTCCCCAAGGGTGAAGCCAACCGCAGCTCCTTGGCCCGTTCGATCCGGTATGCGATCGAGCGCGCGCGCCGCCAGCGGGCCGAGCAGGAACTGACGGCCGCCGGCGAGATCCAGCGACGTCTTTTTCCCCAACGTTCGCCCCGGCTGCATGGCTTCGATATCTACGGGCGCTGCGAGCCGGCGAATTCGGCCGGAGGCGACTACTTTGACTATTTTCCGATGCAGAACGACAGCTGGGGAATCGTCGTGGCCGACGTGGCAGGTCACGGGATCGGTTCGGCCATCATCATGTCCGAAACGCGCGCGATCCTGCGCTCGTTGGCCACCACGTACGTCGATGTCGGCGAGATTTTGACCCGGGCAAACCGCGTGCTTTCGGAAGACCTGCACAATAACGTCTTCGTCGCCTTGATCCTGGTTCGCCTCGATTGCCAACGGCGAATCGCCGAATTCGCCAGCGCGGGGCACCCGGGCTTGCTGTTCGACGCGCACGGCTCGATGCGAGGTCGGATTGAGTCCGCCGATCCGCCCCTGGGCGTGATCGAGGACCGCGCGTTTGCAACGCATGAACTCGGACCGCTCCAGCCCGGCGACTCGGTGCTGCTCTATACCGACGGAATCGTGGAGTCGTTTAACGATCAAGATGAGCAATTCGGAGATGCCCGATTGGTCGACACGATCGCCCGGATGTCCCAGCATTCAAGTCGCGAGACGATCAACGCGATCTTCACGCGCGTGCACGGTTTTTCGAGCGAAACGGCCTATCAGGATGACATGACCGCCGTCGTGGTCAAATTCGCCCCCGAAATGCCGGATGGTTCGACGTGTGCTGAACCGACGTAGCAAATCGCGGCGGTGGGGACGCGTATGGGAAACCGGCGCTCCCGCCCGGTGCCGGCGCCTTGCGACACCGGCCGGCGTGGGATTCGAGCCTCCAGCCGGCGTCAAAATCCCAAGCGCGAAATCAAGAGGACCGAAAAGATGCCGAGCAGCATCCCTATCGCGATGACGAAGCTCAGAATGGCCGAAATGCTCAGCTGAGCCTGCCGATCTTCCTCCAACAGAGCGCGCCGCTCTTCAGCGCTGAACGTGCTCGAAAAAATCGTCTCGGACTCGCTTGTTGAGTGCGTGGCCGTCATCGTCTCGCTCTCCTAGGGTCAGCTTCGTCTGGAATTGTGTCCTGCTGCGTCCGGGTTCACAAGCCGGCGGGATCGGCCCCGTCGATCTGGCCCCGTCGCCCCCGGGTTGGGCTTTCGCAAGAAAGGAGGTGTCCCGGCAGAAACCTCGACGCGGTGGGGCACCGCGTCGCGCTCGATCCGCGATGGCAATCGGCCAAGCGGGGCCGGATTTTCCGTCGCAGAAGCGATCTAACATGTCGCGACTCCCAGCTGTGGGCGATACTAACAGATAGGCCTCGTCGCGGCAAATACCGCTTCCGTTCGTTTCGAAACCCACCCCATCCAGGTGCCATGCAGAAGCTTGTGCGGATCATCCTGATGCTGTTCACCCTCACGCTGGTCGGGACGGTCTGGTTCGTCCTGGTCGAGGGCTGGGGCTTGATCGACTCGCTTTACATGACCGTCATCACGCTAACGACGGTCGGCTACCGCGAGATCGCGCCGCCGCAGCCGATCACGCAGCTGTTCTTGATCTTCTTTCTGATCACGGGGATCGGCGTTTTCTTGTACGGAGCAGTGGAAATCGGCGAATTGGTGATTCGAGCTGAATTGCGCGAATGGTGGAGAAAGAAGAATATGGATCAGGAATTGAAGACCTTAAAGGACCACTTCATCGTGTGCGGTTTCGGCCGGATGGGGCAGATGCTGTGCCGCCACCTGGCGGACGCGGGGCATCCCTTCGTCGCGATTGATCGGGATGAGGAGACGCTGGAACTGTGCCAGCAGCACAACTGGCTCGCCGTCAGCGGGGACGCCACCGACGACCGCACCCTGATTGATGCGGGAGTTCAGCGAGCTCGCGGACTGGCCGCTGTCCTCACCTCCGACGCCGACAATCTGTACGTGGTTCTGTCCGCCAAATTGATCTCCAAGCAGGTGCGGGTGATCGCGCGTGCCTATGACGAAAAGGGCGTCGAAAAGATGCAGCGCGCGGGGGCGGACCAGGTTGTGAGCCTCTATGCCAGCGGCGCCACCAAGATGGCTCAGCTACTGACCAATCCGCGGTTGAGCGACTTTTTCGAGATCGTGGCTGAGGGAGGTCTGACGCTGGACCTGGCTGAAATCCAGGTCTCGCCCGACGCAGCGTTTGCCGGCAAGCCGCTGGCGGAGGCGGGCTTTCGCGAGCGGGGCATCATTATCGTGGGCATCCGCCGGGCGAACGGCAAAGTGTTCTTGCCCCCGACGGGGTCGACCGTGATTGAGCCCGGTGACGACCTGTTTGCGCTGGGTGACGATCGAGCTATCGCGCAGCTGACCAAGAAACCGGACTGAGTCGTCGCCAGGGCGAGGCTCCCGGATTTGTGCCATGCCAGTTGGCCGCCGCTACAGTTCCAGGTGGTTGACGAGCATGATCTTCTGCCAGATCTTGCGAGACAGGCCGGTCGTGAGATTTTCGACTTCGTTCACCGAAGTGATCGCGACCGAGTCGTCGAACTCTTGCACGTAAAGCGCCGCGACTTTACCGGTCAAGGACATCATTTCGCTGCAATAGTCCAGGTAGCGGGCCAACTCGAACGCCGACAGCTTCGCCGGCGGCGAATGCTCGGTCACGATCCAGCGCTTCAGTAGGCGTTCCGGATCTTTGGTCAGCTGATGCATGTCGATAATGTGCGCGATGGCTCGAATCTCGTGGATCGCAACCAAGGCCCGGTTGCGCTTGATCCGTTTTTCGAGCGAGACGAGGGAGTAGACTCCGGCCCCTACCACGAGCAGTTCGCTGGTTCCCGCGTCGAGGGCTTGGATCAGGTCCGACGTGTTCATCTCCTCGATCGGCTGGAATCGCCTGACATGGATCTTCAGCGTCGAGAAACTCCAGATCGCGATCAGCAAGAATAGCGTCACCAGTACCCACACGGCGATCCGCACACTTCGGATCGGCTTGGCGATCCAGCGGGCACGCTCCTGGGCCTGACGGCTGATATGCAGCAATTGCCCGCACACGCGACCCAATCCTGAACCCGGAAATCGTTCCTCGATCCGCTTCTTCAGCAGTTCGATCGTTTCCGTGATTCGTTCCGGGCTGAGCACACGGTAGCGGTCTTCGACCTCGGCGGCTGGCATAACTGATCAATCCTGTTCAACTCAAGCGATGGGCAAGTGGCGCACGATGGCCGGACCCGTGCGTCGCTCAGACATCATACGCGGGTCGCAAGGGTACCGGGAGTCGGTCGGACGGTGGAATCAATTCCCAACCTGAGACTCGACAGCCGATGTCCGCGCGGTTAATATCCCTGCTGATCGATCACGGCTGACTGTTACTTGAATGATTTGCGAGGTATCCGGAATGGGCGTCCCTGTGCGAGTGCTTCGAGCGTGTTCCGTGGCGGTGTGCCTGGTATGGCTGGTTTCTGTCAACTCCACGTGGGCTCATACTCCCGCGGAGGCCATGGCGGAAGCGGCCGGACACTTCCTCGAGAGTTTGACGGAAGCGCAGCGCTCCGTCGCTCAGTTCTCGTTTTCCGATGACGAGCGACTGAATTGGAACTTCGTTCCGATGGAGCGCGCGGGATTATCGTTGAAAGCGATGCAACCGCATCAGCAGCAGCGCGCCTACAATCTGCTGCACACCGCGCTCAGCCATCAAGGATTTTCGAAGGCGCTGAATATCATGGCGCTGGAGCAGATCCTGCATGAGTTGGAGAACAACAACCCAGGCCGCGATCCGAGCCGGTATCATTTTTATATTTTCGGCGAGCCTTCCACGGAAAAGACATGGAGTTGGCGAGTCGAAGGGCATCATCTGTCCGTCAGTGTCACTTTGGTGGACGGTCAAAAACTGGCTTCCACGCCGGCCTTTTTCGGCGCGAATCCGGGGCATGTGCGGCAAGGTCCCCATGCCGGCCTGCGCGTCCTGCACGCGGAGGAGGACTTGGGCCGCGCACTTCTGCAAAGTCTCGAGCCGAAACAGCGTGAGTCGGCCGTGATCGCCGTCGAGGCGCCCGCGGATGTCATTAACGGTCCCGGCCGCGAAGCTTCGCCGTTAGAACCGGCGGGGCTGGCTGCCGCCGAGTTGTCAGCGAGCCAGCGGAAGATGCTGATGACGTTGATCCGCGAATACGTCCACAACTTCCGGCCGGAGATGGCCCGGCAGGACATGCAAAAGATCCGCCAGGCCGGCATCGATCAGATTCACTTCGCTTGGGCCGGCAGCGATCAGGTGGGGGAAGGTCACTATTATCGAATCCAGGGGCCCACCTTCATCATGGAATATGACAACACCCAAAACATGGCGAACCACATCCATGTCGTCTGGCGCGACTTTCAGAACGACTTCGGAGCCGATCTGCTGAAGGCTCACTATCAAGCGGTCCCGCATGATGACTCATCCAAGTCCGAAGAGTGACTCGAATCGGGCGATCAAGGGAGTGCGCGAAAGGTAACGGCAGGCATGGTTGAGAACGCGATCTGGCAAACCCGGTCGGCCGCGACGACCCGCCTATGGCCCGACGGAGTCCCGACGCTCTGGTGTCCCACGTTGACGCATTTCCGACCCGATCGGACACTCGATTTCGACCGGATCACCGCGCATCTGGCACACCTCGCCCCGCACGCCCGCGGTTGGCTCGTGCCCGGTTCGACGGGCGAAGGCTGGCAGCTGACCGACTCGCAAGTCGTTCGCTTGTTGAATCACGTGTTGGACGTGGCCCAGGGTTGTCGGACGCGGGTGCTGATCGGGATTCTGCGGCAAGATCCCGACGAAATGCTGTCCCTGCTGGATTCCTTGGGAGGGTGGTTGTGCAAGCGATCCCATACCGACTCCCGCGAACTGGCGTTGCAAACGTCTCACGTGTGCGGCTTTACCGTCTGTCCACCCGCCGGGGCGAGCTTGACGCAGAAGGCGATTCGCGAAGGCCTGCGGCGAGTGCTCCAGACCGGATGGCCGATCGCGCTGTATCAATTGCCCCAGGTGACGAACAACGAAATGTCACCTGAAACGGTGGCCGGGCTGGCCAGCGAGTTCCCGAATTTCTTGCTTTTCAAGGACACCAGTGGAACGGACCAAGTGCTGCGATCGGGGGTCGACCTGCAGGGCGTCTTCCGCGTCCGAGGAGCCGAAGGGAATTACGCCCGATGGCTATGCCCCCGCGAGGGCGGATACGACGGTTTGCTGCTCAGTACGGCCAACGTATTCGCCCAGCAATTAGCGACGATGATCGCGGATTTGCAGCATGAGCGTGTCGAGCTGGCGGAGCAGCAGATCCGGCCGGTCGAAGAAATCGTGCCGCGCGTTTTTGAGCTGGTTGCCGAATTACCCTTTGGAAACGCGTTTACCAACGCCAACAAGGCCCTTGATCATTTCATGGCGCATGGTGCCGCCGCCGAATCGGCTCCGCCTCCTGTCCTTTGCGACGGGCAGACGCTGCCCGCCAGGACGCTGGCCCAGGTGGCGCAATGGCTGCACGAATTCGGGCTATTTCCGGCGGTCGGCTATCTGGCCGAGGCACGTCGGAGTGCCGATCGCCACCCGTCCTAAGGAAACTCCAACAAGCGGCCATGTCGTACTTTGATCTGCAAGTGAACGGCTACGCCGGTGTCGACTTTAACGGCGACGATTGGAGCGAGGACGACCTTCGAGTGGCTTGCGAGCGTCTGCGAGCGGATGGTGTCGAGGGAATTCTGGCGACGGTCATCACGGACGACATCGACGCGATCTGCGCCCGCCTTCAGCGATTGGTGCTGGCCCGCCAGCGCGTCCCGGAGATCGCAGCGATCATTCAGGGCTTTCACCTGGAAGGCCCCTTCCTGAATGAACAGGCCGGCTTTATCGGCGCCCATCCGGTGGCTGCCGCACGGCCCGCCGAAATTGCCGTGATGCAGCGATTACTGGATGCCGCAGCAGGACTTACGCGAGTTGTCACGCTGGCCCCCGAGCGAGACGCGAAGCTTGAGGTGACGCGCTACTTGCGTTCCCAGGGAGTGATCGTGTCGGCGGGGCACTGCGACCCGACACTCGATCAACTGGATGCCGCCCTGGACGCGGGATTGTCGATGTTCACGCATCTCGGCAACGGCTGCCCGCTCAACATGCACCGCCACGACAACGTCATTCAACGCGTCTTGAGCCGTGCCGATCGGCTCTGGATCGGATTCATTGCCGACGGCGTCCACGTTCCGTTCTTCGCGTTGCGGAATTATCTGCGTGCTGCCGACCTGCGGCGCTGTTTTGTGGTGACGGACGCGATCTCGGCCGCTGGCCAAGGCCCGGGCGTGTTCAGGCTGGGCGATCAGCAGGTCGTCGTGGACGCGCAGCTGGCCACCTGGGCCGCTGACGGCTCGCATCTGATGGGGTCGGCCGGTACGATGCCGCGCACCGCCGAGAACCTCCGCACGAGCCTGGGGCTGGCCGAAGACCAGATTCGTTTGCTGACCCGCGACAATCCCCGTGCGGCGATCGCCCTCGAAGCGGCATGAACGGCGCGGCGCCGGCGAAAAACCCGTGCGCCCCGCGGTTCGGTCAGAAGTCCCGGATCGAAGGGCCGATCTAAACGGTTTGGGGAACCACAAACGGTTCGCGATAGGCCCGCGTCAGCAGCTGGTTGGCTTCGTCGTCGCCCACGAAACGTTCGGTCGGTGGGTCGAAACGCAAGTGGCGCCCCACCGTGTAGACCGAGTCCTCGAGCCGCATGCCAACGACACGGCAGTTGTCGGCGACTTTCTCCAGCGATTCGACGACTTGCTTGTTGTCGCCGACTGACTGGCGAGCTCGATCGAATGGCGCCTTTTCGCCGAGTCGGTACGAGACGTTCGCCAGATGGCAGAGCGCGCTGGAGTGGTGTCCCACTTCCGCATCGCAATTATTGTCCTCCGGATTGCGGGACCGCATGGCGAGAATGAACGATCCAAAGGGGCCGCCACTGGCGACTTGCCGCGGTGTCCCTCCACGGACACGTTCCGGTTCTCCGCCCTTGTGAGGATAGAACTTCCCATCCCGGATCACGCCTTCGGTCGTATAGAACTCGTTTCGCACCAGGCGAGGAAAGCCGTCGTGTTGATCGACCAGTCCCCGGGTCTCGAACAACAGCAACACGTCGCCAAAGACATAGCCGGACAACTGAGTGTTCGGCGTCTGGCCTTGATCTTCATAGCCGAATCGGCCACCCAGACTCCAGATTTCCGTCGGCATCGTGGCTCCGGGAATGGCCCACCGTGCGACATCCATCTCGTGCACGCCTTGGTTGCCGGTATCGCCGTTACCGGTGTCCCAGAACCAGTGCCAGTTGTAATGCACCAGATTGCCGTGATAGTCCTGCATCGGGGCCGGACCGAGCCAGAGATTCCAGTCCAACTCGGCGGGAGGCGTCTCGACTTGCTTCCAGCCGATGCTCCAGCGCGGCTTGCAGCAGTATCCCTTGGAAACCAACAACCGACCGTAATTGCCCGACTGGACGGCCGCGATCTCGTTCGCCCGCGACTGACTGGACCGTTGCTGCGTCCCATGCTGAACGACTCGCTGATACTTCTTCGCGGCCGCCGCGAGCTGGCCGCCCTCAAAGACGTTGTGCGACAGGGGCTTTTCGACGTAAACGTCCTTGCCAGCTTGGCAGGCCCAGATCCCAATCAGCGAATGCCAGTGATTGCAGGTCGCAATCGAGACGGCATTCAGTTCAGGATCCTCCAGTGCCTGCCGCACATCTTGGACGCAGCGGGGCGTGTTTCCGGCGCGCTCCTGAATCATGGCGGATCGCGATTCAAAAAGTCGGCTGTCCGGATCGACCAAATAGCTGACTTCGACGTTTTCTTGTTCCGTGAAGCCCTCCATGTGCGACGTCCCGCGCCCGTGTATCCCGCAGACGCCGACCCGTATTCGGTCGTTCGCCCCCAGGACCTGCCCCGAGGCCCGGGTGCCGGAGATGGTAAACGTCGAAAAAGCGGCGCTGGCCGCGGCGGTGGTCTTGAGGAAGCGTCGACGATTGATTCGAGCCATGGGGGTTAGCTCCTTGTCATGAAAAAGGGCGACGGCAGGCGGCATCGGCACGAGTCGAGCGGGAGGTGCTCCGACGTTCAGGCCGATTTCGGAACGGATACTCAGGTCGATCCCCGGCTTCGGTCTGCCCGCGGCGCCGGCATTATAGCCGAAGCGGAGCATGAATGCGAAGTCTTCGAGAGCCAGCATGATGCGTCGTTTGGCCCGAACCACTCGTCACCGCGTGGGCAAGCGATATATTCAGATGAGCCCTGATCGTCGCGGGTGAGCCGCGGCCTGCGTGAGATGCATGGGGCGAGAGGACCGACGCGCCAACAGGAAGGTTTGATTGCCCGTGAACGTGGTAGCTCCGATTCGAATCGCGACCTTGGGCGGTGATGCGGCGTTGGATGAATTGGTCGCGGCGGCCGGCGAACTTGGCGGGGTTCACTACGTCGCCGCTTACGGTGCGCAGGAGACCCCGAAGGCCGTAGCCGAAGCGCTGCTGCGCCGACTTCCGCCGGCATCGCAGCTGGATCCCGACTGGGAAGCCTTGCTCAGCCAGTCGCTCGCCGATCTGGTGCTCGTCTCCGCCGCGCCGGCTGAACAAGCGGATTTGGAGAGACGCGAAGAACAACTCAAGCGACTGGTCCAGGCCGGCATCCCGCTGGTCCTCGTCCAGCCGCCGTGTGGAATGCTGGCCGCTTACGAGTTGGAAATGATTCGCAGCGACAACAATTGCCCCTTGTTTCCCTACGTGGCGAGCATCAGTCATTCGGTGCTGCGCAACTTGAGCGAGATGATCAGCCGGTCGAGCTCGCCGCTAGGGCAGTTGGAACAGGTGATTTGGGAACGACTCTGCGGCGATCAGGAACGGACGAAGGCGGCGGTTTTGCGGTTCGTCGCGCAAGACAGCCTGATCATTCGTCGATTGCTGGGCGACGTGACACTCGTGTCGGCCGTTGGCGTGTCGGCTGACGGCACGAACTACGGCAATTTGGGAATCCACTTGACGGGGCCCAACGACCGGTTTGCCCGTTGGACGATGGGGCCGATGCGTTCCAGCGCTGGCGCGACGCTGACCCTGGTCGGATCCGAGCGGGACGTGACGGTCCGATTTCCCGCCGCCGGGCACCCGATCTCGGTCACGGGACTTGACGACGCCGCGGACGATCCTGATTGGAATCCCGCCCTTGATTTCATGCGCACCGTCACGCGTCAGCTCAGGGGTTCGTCACACGCACCCGCGTCCGCGGTCCACGAGACGGGCTCGCCGGCCACCTGGAACGAAGTCTGCCGCACGTTGGAAATTACGGATGCGGTCCAGCGCAGCATTCAGAAGCGGCGCACGATTGAGTTGTACCATGAGCAGGTGACCGAGCAGGAAACGTTCAAGAGCGTGATGGCCGCTGGCGGCTGTGCGATGCTGCTATGGGTCGTTGTGTTGTTGATGATCGCGGGGGTGGTCGAAGGCCTAAATTTGCCGCTCCGCGAAACCGCCGTGTGGGGGCTTTGGCCGCTGCTGCTGTTTGCCCCGCTGGCGATTTTTCTGGGCCTGCAATTGCTGCAACTCGTGTTTCCCCGGCAATGACGACCGGAGTCCTCCATCGCCGTCGATCCAGGACTCGTCAGGGCGAGATTTGAAGGTCGGAGGCGTCCTTTTTTCGGTGTTTGGCGTTTTTACCGCAGGCGCCGACACGGCACCGGTTCGCGTTATAATGCTCGCTCGAAGAACACGTGTCGATTGTTTCTCGTTTTGGACTTTGTCGAGCTGGCATCATGAAATGGTCTGTTGGATTGGGAAGCGTTGTGGTGGGATCCGCGGTAATCGGCACGGTCGTGCTAGGAGTACTGGCCGCACCCGTCGAAGCTCAGGATGACGCGGGATTCGTTTCACTGACGAACGGGCGGGATCTGAGCGGCTGGAAAACAGGTCCGGACAACGCGTGGGTCGTCGAAAACGGCGAGCTGACCGTTCGTCGCGAGTTTGACGGCCAGGAACACAACCAGGACTATTTGTGGACGACGGAGACCTACGGGGATTTCGTCTTGGAGTTGGAATTCAAAGTCGCCGAGAACACGAACAGCGGGATCTTCATTCGGACCTCGGACCTGAAGGATCCGGTGTACACGGGAATTGAGATCCAGGTTGCCAATTCGCACGGGCGCACGGAGTTGAGCCGAACGGGGACGGCCGGAGCCATTTACGACGCGTTGGCGCCCTCGGCCAACGCGCTCAAGCCACCTGGCGAATGGAATCAGTGTGTGGTTCGCTGCGAGGGTCCGCGAGTTCGGGTGACGCTCAACGGGCAGCGAGTGGTGGACCTGAATTTGGACGACTGGTCAACACCGCACGAAAATCCCGACGGAAGTCGCAACAAGTTTGCCACGGCCTTGAAGGATTTTTCGCGAACGGGCTACGTGGGACTACAGGATCACGGTCGGCCCGTTTGGTACCGCAAGATTCGCGTGAAGCGGCTCGATTAAGGCCGCGTGTCTTTCGACGATCCCTCGGACCGTTTCTGCCGGGCCAGAAGCACGTCGTCGATCTGCTTCAAGAGCTCGTTGCGCTCTCGCGCGTCGCCCACGAACTCCTTGCTCGTGACACGATTGCGAAGTTGCTCCAGCAGCCCGGTCGTGGCCTTGAATTGCTGCTCGGTCTGGCTGCCATCGTCCTGGCCCGTGAAGGCCATGCCGAGTCCCAGGCTGAGGTTTCCGACGTCCAACATCGTGATTCGCACGAACAGTTCCATCGCCTCGGTTGGGCCGAGCGGACCGGACTGATTCAATTCCGATTCAATTTTCTGGCGTTCGCGGGCCAACTCCTGCGAGGTTTTCTCGGTCGCGCCGGCAAGCTCGGCTTGACGCGTTTCAAATTCGGCGGCGGCGCCCTCCAGATCCTTTTCGACGTTCTCCCAGGCCTTCAACGCCGCTTCGGTCGCTTCGTCCAGATTCCGGGGTTGGTCCTGAGCCTTGTTTTCGGACGAGCTACTGTCCGCGGGCGCGCTGCTGGGCAAGGTCGTATAGGCCGATCTCGTGCGGTCCGTTTTGGGGGCAGCCGATCGGGATGCCGGTTGCGATCCCCGCCCAAAGAAAAGGCGGCCCAAGGTGCTCAGCGGCAGAGTTCCTTCGCCAATTTCGGCCGTGGCCGTGCTGCCGGCCGGCTTCGTCGACGAGGCCCCTTCGCTGGATGTCGACGAGTTCCACGGGCGTGACGTGACCGTCGGAGTTGATGATTCGGTGTCGGCGCCGCGAGACGAGTATTCTGAGTGGGGTCGCGTGTCGTTGACGACTTCCGACAGGTCCAGATTGACGTCCGGACGGGGCGGCAGCTCAGGCTTGGCTTCCACGGTCGTCTGCCTGGCGGTCTGGAACCACTCGGCGAGATTTTCCTGTTGCGGGGACTTGGCCGGCAGGCGGCGGGACAGTCCCAGCACCTCCTGGCCTTCCGTGAAGAGCTCGTCGTACGTGGGACGGTCAGTGCGATAGACGTTGTAGATCTGAATCCGGTAGTGGCGGGCCAGCGTCTCCACCTCTTGGCTGGACACCGTCGTCGTCGGCACGTCCACGGCGGCAACTTCGCCCATCAAGGCATAGCAAATGACAAATCCCAGCATGTTCTTCTCTCACAGGATACGAACTAAGGGGCCGAGTTCGGAGAAGTCGATCGTCTCCGGTACACACCTTGAAACCTAGGCTGGCCCGGCGAGGTGTCAATTCGAAGCCTGGTCGGGTTTGAGATTTTCTGATCGCGCGATCGCCCGTTCAAGATTCGAGCACTTTTTACGGCGGCCGGCCTTCTTCCGCGCGGCTCGCCGACATACGGGCATGTTCAGGGCTCCCGACGGATCGGGGCGTGGCGGGGCGGGGCGGGTAGGTTTTCGATGCGGTAGCGGCCGGGGTGTCGAGGATTTTATCGCATTCGCGCGCTGGAAGTCGAACTCCGGAGTTGCCTCGCAACTTTTCTCTCGCCTAGAATACGGACTTGGTCGACCTGCCGAGTTCCCGGGAGGTGTCTGGAAACCTGAACGAACTGCGACGCCATGGTTTCTGGCAGTGCCCCTGACCGGGCGCCCGAAGGTCGGCAACGTCATCCGCCCCGATCAGGAGTCACGTCCATGCCATTTGTCTTGTTAGTCGATGACTCGCCCGTCGAACGGAAGCTGGTCGGTGGGCTGATGCAAAAAGAACTCGATTGGCTGGTCGAGCATGCCAGCAGCGGCACCGAGGCCCTGACCAGCATGCAGCTTTCGCTTCCCGATCTGTTGATCACCGACCTCATGATGCCTGAAATGGACGGGCTGCAACTTGTCACCGAAGTCCGCGAACGGTATCCCCAGGTTCCCGTGATTCTGATCACCGCACACGGTAGCGAAACGCTGGCGGTCGAAGCCTTGGAACGAGGCGCCGCCAGCTACGTTCCGAAATCGCAGCTCAAGGCCAAGTTGATGGATACGGCCCGCCAGGTCCTGGCGCTGTCCGGCGACGATCGTGTTTACGCTCGATTGCTCGAACGCATGTTTCACTCCGAAGCCTCCTTCGAGATCCCCAATGACCCCGCCTTGATCGAACGCTCGGTGGAACATGTCGTTTGGCAGATCGCCGGCATGAAACTCTGTGATCCGGCCACTCGACGCTGTATTGCCGTGGCAATGGAAGAAGCCATGCTCAACGCGTTCCTGCACGGCAATCTGGAATTGACGCCCGAGGAGGCTCAGAGCGTCCGCGCGGTGACGCTGCAAGGCGACATGTGTGACTTGGTGGCGCAGCGATGCGAGCAGGACGCGATCCGCAACCGCACGATCTTTCTTGGTTACAAGTTAAATCGCGAGTTTGGCCGCATCATCATTCGCGACGCGGGCCAGGGTTTCGAAACGACTTCCATTCCCGCCTCCGGCGATCCGGACGCGATCGAAGCCGAGCAAGGCCGAGGCTTGGTACTGATCAAGAATTTCATGGACGAAGTCACGTTCAACGAACGGGGCAATGAATTGACGATGCTCAAGCGCTGGAGATAGGCTCCGCGCCTCGTGAATGATCGCTTGCGAAGGGCCTCACGCCACAAGATGCGTGAGCTGCCAACTGGCGAGGCATCGGCGGCCGGCTGCAAGCTCGGCTATGCTCCAATCCTCGTCCGTTCTACAATGGGGCCGACTTGTCGCCGGCGGACGGCAAATCAAGCGTCCGGGCGGCTGTCGCCGGGGCACGCGGATCCGGACCCCCTCAGAGACATTTCGCAGCGCATGACGAACCACAAATATCTCACCGCGCCCGTCGCCAGTTCGGAGATGCCCAAGGGCGTTCCCTACATCATCGGGAACGAAGCCGCCGAGCGATTCAGTTTTTACGGGATGAAGGCGATCCTGACGATCTTCATGGTCGACTACCTTCATCTCATGAACAACTCGTTCCAAGAGACGGGGATGACCAACTCGGAGGCCACCGAGAAGTACCACATGTTTACGGCCTTCGTGTACTTCACGCCGATCGCCGGAGCGCTTCTGTCCGACACGGTTTTGGGGAAATATCGCACGATTCTCTCGCTCTCGATCGTCTATTGCCTGGGCCACCTGGCGCTGGCCTTCATCGGTGCCCCGCCGATGAGCGCCGCGATGTGGCTGATGTCAGGGTTGGTCTTGATCGGAGTCGGCTCGGGCGGAATCAAGCCCTGTGTCTCGGCCCACGTGGGAGACCAATTCGGCAAGACGAATCAACATTTGCTCAGCAAAGTATTTCAGTGGTTCTATTTTTCGATCAATCTCGGCTCGTTCGTCTCCACACTGCTCACGCCGTGGCTGCTGGAACACTACGGACCTCATTTGGCGTTTGGGGTCCCCGGGATTCTGATGGCCTTGGCCACGCTGCTGTTCTGGATGGGCAGAAACGTATTCGTCCACATCCCCCCGGGAGGCACGCGATTTCTGAAAGAGTCGTTCAGCTGGGAAGGCATTTCGGCCTTGCTGAAGCTGGCCATCTTGTTCGCCTTCGTGGCTGTCTTCTGGGCCTTGTTTGATCAAACGGGTTCGTCATGGGTCCTACAGGCCAAGGACCTCGATCGCAACTGGCTTGGGATCAATTGGCTCGAATCCCAGATTCAGGCCGTTAATCCGATTTTGGTCCTGATCCTGATTCCGCTGTTTCAGCTGGTCATTTATCCCGCCGTGGGCACGGTCTGTCGCGTGACCCCGATTCGCAAGATCGGCATTGGCCTGTTCGTGATGGTCGGTGGCTTTGCGATCGTGTCGATCTTGCAGAACCGAGTGGATGCGGGACTTCGGCCTTCGATCGCCTGGCAGTTCATGGCCTACATGGTACTGACCGCCTCGGAAGTGATGGTCTCCATCACCTGCCTGGAGTTCGCCTACACGCAAGCGCCGAAAAACATGAAGTCGGTCGTGATGGCCCTTTACCTGTTTTCGATCTCGGCCGGTAACGTGTTCACTGCCGTCGTTAATAACTACATCCAGACGCCGGCGATCACCTCCGTGGCGGCCGACTTGGAGCTGGGCGAACTCAAGCCGGGAGCGTTGCTGGCAAGCTCGCGCTGGAAGCCGCGTTTCGAACAGATCGACGGGAGTCCCACCATTCGCGAGGCAGGCGCGGATGGCCAATTCGAAACGAGCGACGATGTGATCGTGGCACTGAACTCCGAGGGTCAGATCGCTGAGGTCCGGACAGGATCGGATGCCGCCTTCAACCAGGCCGCTCAACGGATTGAGGACGCCTTCTTCGCCTCGTCCGATGTCGACGCCGAGCGTTCCCTGGCCTCGGACGCAGACGGCAATGCGCTGATCGGCGGCCTGGTCGATCAGTTCGGCAACCCAATCGTCTACAAGCTGCAATCGCGCGACAGCTATCAACTAATCTCAAACGGAGCCGATCGCGAGCCGACGACTCAGTGGGACCTGGTCCTCACCGGCACCGTGGCTCGGAGCGCTGAATCCTCCGGCAATGCTCAATCGTCCGGCGACACTGCCTACTTCAGCTGGCTGGACCGACGGATTATTGAATTGCGAAGCGACGGTGATGAAACTCGGGCTGCCGTTGTGCGGCAAGAGATCCTGCAAGCCCGCGGGGCCGGGAAGGACACGAAGCTCAGCCGGAGCTTGACGGTCGGAGGTCGTACGCTGTTGGAGGGAGCGGCCTACTTCTGGTTCTGGACCCAATGCATTCTGGCGACGGCGATCCTGTTCGTCCCAGTCGGCATCTTGTATCGAGAGCGAACGTACATCCAAGACGAGGTTGAGGTCGGGCACTGAGCGGCTCGATCGCGTTCATCCTGGCGAATCGAATCGCCATGAGTTCAGTTTAAGGGAACGAACGTCCCACGCCACGGAACGGTTTTCGCAATGAGCAAGCGAGATCTCCGCCGCCGAAAGCAAAAGCTGCGTCAGCGGCAGCCGGCCTCTCCGACATCCAGCGTTCGCGAAGTTGGCCCGATCGAGCGGGACTTCGCCGAAGCGATTCGCCACTACCAGTCGGGACGCTTGGAAGCCGCGCACGACGGGTTTTGTCGCGTCCTCAAGCAACAGCCGCAACATCTGGACGCCTGGCACCTCTTGGGGATGGTCATGTTTCAGGCGGGTGATGGCCCCGCCGCGCTCGAATGCTTGAATCACGCCCTCGCGGCGACGACGTCACCACCGGCCGAGCTGCTAAGCAATCTCGGGCTGGTGCATCGCTCATTGGGCGACCTGGAGTCGGCTCGCGATGCCCTGCAGCGCGCGGTATCCGACCAGCCGACGCTGTCCAATGCCTGGAACAATCTGGGAACGGTCTTGCTGGAATCGCGTGAGTACGCTCAGGCGGAAACATGTTTCCGGAAGACGCTTGAACTCTGCGCGACCCACGTGAATGCCCACACGAATCTCGGCACCAGCCTTCAGCACCAACGTCGCTACCTCGAGGCCCAGGCTTGCCATGAGCGGGCCCTGGAACTCAACCCGCAAGACGCCAAAGCGCTCAACAACATCGGGATTTGTCTCCGCTCGCAGCGCCGCTACGACGCTGCGCTGGAAGCGTTTCAGCGTGCTCATGAGCTCATGCCGAATGCCGAGGAGGTGCAGATCAACCTGGGACGCACGCTCGTCAGCCTGGCCCGGCTGGATGAGGCGATCGAGTGTTTCCAGCAGCTGATCGTTCGGCGTCCGGACTCCGCCGCGTGCCATCATCACCTGGGCCACGCCTTGGAGCTTGCCCAGCGACATGACGAAGCAATGGCCGCGTTTGAAAAGTCAATCTCGCTGGATCCTGACTACGCGCATGGACACAGCGCGCTCGGCTCCGCCCGCTTGCGACGCGGACAGAGCGACGAGGCGATTCAGTTGTTTCGACAGGCCTTGCAGTTGCGCCCCGATCTACACGAAACTCATAGCAATTTGCTGTTTATTCTGAGTGGCGATGATCGAGTGACGCCGCGCGAGCTGTACGACGAGCACGTTCGTTGGGGTGAGCGGCATGGAACGGTTTCCGAAGTCTTCGTCGACTACCCCCAGACGCGCGACCCGGACCGTCGGTTACGCATCGGCTACGTTTCCCCAGACCTGCGGGAACACGCGGTGGCACGTTTTTTTGAACCGGTCTTGAATCACCACGATTCCAGCCAAGTCGAAACGTTTTGTTACGCGCAGGTTCAGGATCCCGATCATGTTACCGAGCGGCTCAGGAGCCGCGCCGACCATTGGCGGCCAACTTGCGGGCATTCCTATCGTCAAGTCGCGGAAATGA
This sequence comes from uncultured Planctomycetales bacterium, assembly GCA_963826795.1. Taxonomy (GTDB): domain Bacteria; phylum Planctomycetota; class Planctomycetia; order Pirellulales; family Pirellulaceae; genus CAWGYT01. Next base: position 627,668 of record CAWGYT010000009.1, read on the forward strand.
TTCATCGGGACCGAATCGATCTGCTTGTCGATTTGGCCGGGCACACGGCCGGAAACCGCCTCGTCTCGTTCGCGTACCGCCCCGCGCCCGTCCAACTCACGTGGCTTGGCTACCCGAATACGACGGGCCTGCCGGCGATGGATTACCGGTTGACCAGCGAGGTCCAGGATCCGCCGGGGGAAGAAGCGTTTCATACGGAGCGACTGGTGCGGCTTCCAGGCGGCACGAACTGTTACGCGCCGCCTACCGAATCGCCCCCGATCGGTCCCTTGCCCGTCGACCGAGTCGGCTGGATCACGTTCGGTTCGCTGCACCGTCCCGACAAGATTTCGCCCGCGGTTTACGACCTCTGGGCCGATGTGATGCACGCCAATCCGAACGCACGGTTACTGCTCTTCAACACGAGGTTCGATCGCGCCTCGACAGAACAGGCGACGCGACAATTGTCGGCCCGAGGTCTCACTCCGGATCGATTTGAAGTACGACGAAAGACGAATGCGTCGCACTATTTGGAGCTCTATCGAGAAATCGACATCGCCCTGGACGTCTTTCCCTGGAACGGTGGCACCACGACGCGTGAGGCACTGTGGATGGGCGCCGCCGTCATCGGCCTCCTCGGAACGCGGCGCAGGCGCGGGGCACCGCCGCCACGCTGCATTACGCGGGACTTCCGGATCTGATCGCCACCACGCCCACGGAATACGTCGAACTCGCGACCCGCCTCGCCCATTCGCCTCGGCGGCTTCGCGAGCTGCGTCAAACGCTGCGTCCGCAGTTGCTGAATACGATCTGCGATGCTTCGCGATTTACGCAGCAGTTGGAAGCCGCTTTCCGTGACCTGTGGCGCCGTTACTGCGCTCAGCACGCGGCTTAGGTCGCGTGTCGGTATCGCACTCCGTTGCCCCGAGTTACGGCGCGGTTCGGTTCGGCCGTGGCCGCGTTGCCAGACCTGCCCCGGTCGTCGAACGGATCCGGCAGCCGGTTCCAGCGAGCTCGCAATTCGTCGCGCGAATTCCACATCAGGACGTCAATAATCGAGAGACTCGCGACAAACTCGTAGGGAGGACACGCGTACGAGAATTGCAGCGGCGATTGCAGGGCGAGCTGGATTCCATGTTGCTCGAATCGCTCGGCCGAGTACAGATCGTGCCCGCCCGGCGGATTCAGGTAGCGATCGGCGCCAAGTGCCTCCGCCACGTGCAGGGCCCAGTCACCGGGCTCGTGGATCGGGCCCAAGGGAAGGTTCAATTCCGACAGGTAGACATAGTCGAATCGCAGCCCTAGCTCGCAGCATATCTCGGCGAGGATCCCGACGTTCAACCGCGCCAGAAGGGGATTGTGTTGCTGGAGGCAACGAGTGACCAAAGCAACCGTATCGGCGTAGAACGGGGCGTGCTTGTGATAATGCTGCAGCTGGCGAGGGATTCGCTCACGCCAGCTGGAATCTTCCGCGATGCGGATCCGATCGATCGGCGTGGCACGGGGCTGTTTGGAGATCGGTACGCTCACATACTGCCAACCGGCTTGAGGATGCAAGATGCGATTTCGATGCATCCACCCGCGTCGGATGTATTGAGCGGTATCGAACACGACCCACAGGTCCGTCTGGCAAATGAGGTCAAAATAGCCCAGGTACGGAAAGAAGTAGGGCTGCATCAAAGCGAGCGTCATCCGAGGTTCCCCAGGCGCAGGGGGGTTGAAAAAAGGGGTCAGGTCCCAAAAGCCGGAACGGCTCTTCGGATGCTTTGCACTTTTGGGACCTGACGCCTTTTTTAACCCGAGTTATTTCGGGAGGGCGAAGCTCCCGCTGAGCCGCTCGAAGAATTGACGTCCAATGCGTTTACGGCTCGGCAGTCGCCTCGCTTTCCCCACGCACCAACCCCAATTCTCAGCTGTCACACCGCACTAGCGACTTGTCTGGATCGCGGTCGAGGCCACGACGTCCGTGGTCATCTGAATCGGGACCCGGTTGCGAATTCGTTCACTGACGCGAACCCAGCGAGACCGGGTCGCACGCTCTTCCGGCGTCACACGCTCGTAAGCCAACTTCTCGTACGGCTCGCGCGGCAGCAGCAGTCGCTCCAGCTCGTCGGCGGACCGACCGTCATTCAGCTCGCGGACATACCCCAGACGCTCCATGACCGCTCCGCATTTTGCTTCAATGTAGGCCACTTCCGCCTCGGTCAGCCCGACTCGATACTTCTGCCGGTTATCCTGCATGACAGGCTGCCGAAGGTTCGCAAAATCCGCGGCGGCGTTGGCGATCTGATGCGTGTCCGACTGCTGATAGAACGTTAATTGTTGCGGTTCGAACTCGACTCCCAGAAACTTCATGACCTCACGCAGCACCTGCGTCGGACGCGTCACAAGCGACTCGTACGTCGTCTGCCAAACCCGTCGCTCAGGGCGCAGCTGGTCCGCCATCGTCATGAAATGTGTTTGATCGCGAAGCCATGCATGAGCCGCGCGCACCACGCCTCCGCGAATCGCCGCGGACCGCTTCCACGAGAACGCCATGTCACGCGGATCCCGGACCATATAGACGTAACGGGCTTCCGGGAAACCTTGATCGAGGAAGGACGAGTAACGGAAGACCTCGATTTCCTTGATGAACAACTGGCCCTTCCCGTTGGCGATCGCCTCAACTCGATGGATGTGCTGGAGCAGCGACTCCAACGACCGCGACTCGACTTGGCGGCGCAATTCACCCAGCGACCATTGCGTGCACCAGTCACCGAGTTTCGCTTCCAGCAAATCCAAAGCGTCTTGCAGCAGCGCATTCCAGTTTGCGTCAACCGACAGGTCACCGTACCGCTCAACGTTCTCGCTCAGCAGACGGAAAAGGTGCGTGGTGGCGGGGCCGCAGACCTGCGAGTGCGCATTGACCAAGCGGGTGATCAAGTGGCTGCCGGAACGTTCCGAACACAACAGAAAGTCAAATCGCATTAAACCGAACTCCTCAAGCGGTGTGACTGCTCTCCCGACGGCCCGACGGCCCGACGGCCCGTTACGTCACCTCTTTCCCAGATGCCGGCGGAAGATTACCGCAAAGGCGTGCCTGAACGCCACGCCGAATTCCGAGGCGATTCACTCGATTGCGGCCTTCGAATCGCCGAGAACAGGATTACGCGGATTTCAGCGACGCGCCGTGGCGACAGCTTGCTAGCGGCGGGCAGGTCCGCCATGACATGAGGCCGAGCCTCGTTTCTGAATTGATTCAACCCGACAGGACAAGGTTTGCGCATGGACGCGGCATGTCTCCCAGGCTCATTCGCCGGCAAGTCACGGCTTTCTGACTTGGCGATCTTCGGCGGCACGCCCGCGTTCGCACAGCCCTTGCATGTGGGTCGCCCGAATATTGTGGGCCGCGCAGATCATGGCGCGAATCGGCGAGATTTTCGATCGTGCCTGGCTGACGAACGACGGCGAGGTGGTCCGTCAGTTCGAGCAAGCCGTGGCCGATTACGCCGGAGTGGCCCATTGCGTCGCGACGTCCAGCGGGACGGTCGCGCTGCAGTTGGCCGCTCGCGGACTTGAGCTGGACGGAGAGGTGATCGTGCCGTCGCTAACGTTTGTTGCCACGCCGCACGCGCTGGCTTGGCAGCGGATCCAGCCGGTCTTTGCCGACTGCGATCCCCTCACCTGGACGCTCGATCCGGTTGCCGCCGCGCGTTTGATCACTCCCCGGACGCGCGGCCTTGTAGGGGTGCACCTGTGGGGGCAAGTCTGTGCCACGGGGCCCTTATCGGACTTGGCTGAGCGGCATGGTCTGCGGTTGATGTTCGACGCGAGCCATGCGTTGGGATGTGCCCAAGGAGGCCGTCGTGTCGGAAATTTCGGCGAGGCGGAAACGCTGAGTTTTCACGCGACGAAGTTTGTCAATGCGGCGGAAGGCGGCGCGGTTTTGACCAACGACGAAAAGCTGGCAGCGCGGCTGCGACAGTTGCGAAATTTCGGCTTCTCCGAACCCGGCCAGGTGCCCTGGATCGGCACCAACGCGAAAATGTCCGAGATTTCGGCCGCGATTGGCCTCACGTCCTTGGAATTCGCCGACGAAATCATCGCGGTCAATCGCTGCAACGACCTGGCGTATCGGGCCTTGCTGAATCCCTTGCGGGGCCTGCGGATCAAGTCGTTCAATGCCGATGAACCGTCCAATTTCCAGTACGTCGTTCTGGAGGTGATCGAGGAGGAGGCGGGGTTGACGCGCGACGAATTACTCGCGGTCCTACGTGCCGAAAACGTGCTGGCACGCCGCTATTTCTCACCAGGTTGCCATCGCTTCGAGGCGTACGCGGATGCGCCCCGCGGTCCGATGGAGGTGACCGAATCCATTCTGGCTCGCGTCGTGACACTCCCGACTGGACTGGCCGTTGAGCCGCGAGATGTCGAACAGATCGCCGGCATTCTGCGGTTGGCACTAGGCGACGTGGGGCGGACCCGTCAGCAGTTGCAGGCTCGGTCTCTAGTCGGGTTCACCTCGGACGGGCCGCCCATCCATCCCCCACATCTGCACTTGCCGCTGACGTCGAACGTCGAGTTGACGGAAAACCGTTAGTCGCGTCGCCGACTACTCCAGCTTCGCGAGCGGTGGACGCTGCAGATGGTGACCTGTCGCCAGCTGATAGGCGTCCGCGACGGCGAGCAACGTTTCTTCGCCGAACAACTGTCCGGTCATCTTGAGGGACTTCGGCACCGGTTGCTCGTCGCGGGTGGTGAGCCCGTTGGGAATGACCAGCGAAGGATGGCCGGTCAGGTTGGTGAACGCCAGGTCTTCGCCTCCCAGGTAGAGATCAACGTGCTGGAATACCTCAGCCTCGATGGCCTGCATCATTTGAGTCCGGATCCGGTTGGCTCGCAGGTATTCAATGGCCGGCACGAACTCGGCCGCCCGAAAAATATCAGGCCAGTCGTTGAGATCCTGAGTGACCTTCCCGCGGGTCAGTTCATCGAATACGGTCGCCGCCTCGACGTCCAACATCAGCGAGACGGCTTGGGTGGGAAACTGGCTGGGCAAGTGAAGGGGCACGAGCCCCAAGCCCAAGTCACGCAGGATCTCGATTTCGGTGGCGTACCGCTCGGCTTCGTCCGCGACATACCCGACGCGGAGGGGCGGCAGTGTGGCCGTCGAGGGCCAGCAAAACGGATGGGTCACCGCCGCCGGGTCTCGCGAATCCGCGCCGTGAATTGCGTCGAATATCAACGCGGCATCTTCCACCGAACGCGTGATCGGTCCGATCTTGTCCATACTCCACGACAAGGTCATGCAGCCGAAGCGACTGACGCGCCCAAAGGTCGGACGCAGTCCCGTCGCGCCACAGCGGCGGCAGGGCGAGATGATGCTGCCCAGGGTTTCGCTGCCGAGACTAAAGCCGACGAGTCCCGCCGCCGTTGCTGCCGCCGAGCCGGCGCTGGAACCGCTTGAACCTTCGGTCGGGTTCCATGGGTTGCGGGTCATCTGTCCAAACCAGCGGTCGCCCATGGCCAGGGCCCCGAGCGAGAGCTTTGCCACCAAGACCGCTCCGGCCGACTCCAGCCGCGCGGCGACGGTTGCCTTCTCGTCCAGGATCCGTTCGCGAAAGGGTGTCGCGCCCCAAGTGGTGGGATAACCGGGATAGGCGATCAGGTCCTTCGCCCCCCAGGGGATCCCGTGAAGCGGTCCGCGGTAGATCCCTCGGCTCAGTTCCCGATCCGCTCGTTCTGCCTGACGACGCGCCAGTTCATCCGTCCGGGTCACGACGCATCGCAGCAGCGGGTCGTATCGTTCAAGTCGCGCCAGGTACAACTCGGTCAATTCGGTGGAGGTCACTTGACGCGTACGAATCAGTGCCGCCAACTCCGTCACGGGCAAAAATGCCAAGTCCTCATTGTCAGCTGGCCGTTGACCGGAACTCGCCCGACGTGGCTGGGCGGTGCGCTGAGGCGCGCCTTGCAGGGGCGGCGTCGCGGTGGCCACCGCGAACTGAACGGCGGGTGGGGTGGAGTACGAGATCGTCGTCGCACGCAATTCATCCAACCGCACGAGTTGGTTCTGAATCCGATCGTGGATCGCCTGACGCTCGTCAGACGTCAGCTCCAAACCGGCGATCCATTCGGCTTGTTCGAGTTGGGCGAGTGTAATCCGACCCTGGTCGGCCAGCTGCTGCGCGACGGCCCGCTGCCAAACCGAGGACGAGACCCCCAAGGCGGCCAGTCCGGCAAGCAGTTCACGGCGATGAAGTGGGGAAGTCGGCGGCATCGGGGCCTTTTCTCGAGGTGTTGGTTGCTTGGCAGGATAGCGAAAATCTCCCGGTCCGGCAAACACGTAACGAAGCCACGACCATGGGGGCGGAGGCCTGATTTGGCTGGCGATCTAGGGGGAGTATGCGGCTGTGAAGGTGAGGGTTGAAGCGGGGGAACGAATCTGTCCGATCCTGAAGGCTGACCCCAACAAGAGGGCTCGCCGGATCCGTCGGCCTGCCGGAGTCCTCCCCGCCCCCAATCACCCTCCAGTTGGCCCGCCTCATGATGAAATCGCCCCTGCTCTGGAATTCCCTGAAGCTGGTCCTGCCTGCCGTCTGCCTGTGCATCGGCCCGGGCCGGTCGGCAACCTTCGCCTCGCCGCTCCGCCATTCCGCGATCGTTCGCGCGGTGGCCCAGGCGAGGCCGTCGGTCGTCAATATTCACGGCCACAAGACGATCACCGTCAGCAGCACGACGTACGCCTCTACCGAAGCACCTCGCAAGGTGAACGGGATGGGCACGGGCGTGGTGGTTGACGAGCGGGGTTATGTGATCACGAACTACCATGTGGTGGAAGGTGTCCGGGAAATCAAGGTGAACCTTGCCGATGGCAAGTCCTACGTGGCACGACTTGTCGCCCACGACCCTCAAACAGATTTGGCCATCATCAAGATTCCAGTCCGCGACTCGATGCCTCTGATCACGATCGGAACGTCGCGGGATTTGATGGAAGGCGAAGAGGTGATTGCGGTGGGCAACGCCTATGGCTACGAGCACACGGTGACGCGAGGTATCATCAGCGCCCTGCACCGCACCGTGGAGGTCACCGACAGTCAACAATATGTGGACCTGATTCAGACGGACGCGAGTATCAACCCGGGTAACTCGGGGGGGCCCCTGTTGAATATTGACGGCGAAATGATCGGCATCAATGTCGCGGTTCGCGTGGGGGCTCAGGGCATTGGCTTTGCGATTCCGGTCGACCGGGCGATGGAGGTGGCGGCGCGGCTGCTGAGCTCGGAACGCGTGGGAGGTGTCTGGCACGGGATCATACCGGCGACACCGGACGGGATTGTCGAGGGCGTGTACACGCGTTCCGTCCAGCAAGGCAGTCCGGCGGCCGAAGCGGGAATCACGGTCGGTGACGTCATCACGCGCGTTAATTCGCTGCCGGTCCGTCGCACGCTCGATCTGGAACGCGCCATGTTGGGCTTGCGACCCGGCCAGGAAGTCCGCTTCGAGGTCTTGCGTCGGGACCAGACACAGCAGGTTCGCGTGCAGCTCGCGGCCGCCAGCGGGCGCGGGGCGGGCGTGGACGATCCGGTGTTCCAACGGGCCTGGGAGGCGTTCGGGATGCGGCTGGAAGAGCTGTCCAACAGTAGCCCCGTGATCGTCCATCCCCAGTTTCACGGCGGGCTGCGTGTCGTGGAAGTGCGAGCGGACAGTCCGGCAGCTCGAGAAGGCGTCGTCGCCGGCGATATCCTGGTCGGGATGCACGAATGGGTCACGACCTCGCCGGACGACTTGGCCTACGTTTTTTCGTCCGGCAAGCTGCTACAAAACCAGGCGGTGAAGTTCTATATCCTCCGCGGCAGTGAAACCCTGTTCGGACATCTTCCCGTCCGCTGGCGGCGATGATTCTCTGCCCGGCCGCCGGCGATCGACATCGCTTGCCACCCGCCTGGCGACGCCCTAAGCTGACCGAATATGGAAGCCGAATTTGTTGAATGGTTGAGCCAACAGATTCCACCGCGCGACTCGGTGCCACTCGGCGTCGGTGACGACGCGGCCGTCGTGCGTATGGGCGCCAGCGAGCTGGTGGTAACGACCGACCTGATTTGCGATGGAACGCACTTTCAGCTGGAGCAAACGGCGCCGCAGCTGGTTGGCCGGAAGGCGTTGGCTGTCAACTTGAGTGATCTGGCGGCGATGGCGGCCCGTCCTCATTCCGCCGTCGTCTCGGTGGTTTGGCCGCGCGAGCTGTCCTTGGTCACCGCCCAGGCGATCTATCAGGGATTGCTCGACTTGGCAGCCGAGTACGACGTTGCGTTGGTCGGCGGCGATACGAATCGGTGGAATGGTCGATTGGTGCTCAGCGTCGCGTTGATGGGGGTTCCGACGCCGCGCGGCGTGCTCACGCGACGCGGCGCCCAACCGGGCGATGCGGTCATCGTCACGGGCCGGCTGGGAGGCAGTTTGCTGGGACATCATCTGACGTTTGAGCCCCGGGTGCGGGAGGCGCTGGAGCTGCACCAGAATTACACGCTGCATGCGGGCATGGATCTCACGGATGGACTCTCACTGGATCTCGACCGCTTGACTCGCGCCAGTCGTGTTGGTGCCGAATTGACGCTGAGCGACATCCCGTTGTCGGATGCCGCCTGGACAGTCAGCCGGCAAACGGGGCGGGACCCCGTCGACCATGCGTTGGCCGACGGGGAGGATTTCGAGTTGCTGTTGACGCTCGCGGCCGACGAGGCGGATCGCCTGTTGAGCGACCGTTCGGCGGGCAGTCTGGAAATGACTCGCGTCGGCACGATCGTCGATCAGCCCGGGCTGTGGCAACGGACAGCCGACGGCCGGCGTGTTTCGCTGCCGGTGCGCGGCTATTTGCATTGAGCGACGGACACCGCGGATTGAGAAATCACCCTGTCAGCGGTTGGTTCGTCTGACGCCGAGCGGGCCGTTGCTTCGACCCCGTCCAACTCACTCCGGAGAACCGGATCGATGCCATCGGTTGTGTATCTGGCGGATTCCCTCGCCGCCACCGAGCGACTGGGCGAGGCGCTCGCCGAGATCCTGCCAGAGGGTATGACCGTCAGCCTCGTCGGAACACTGGGCGCCGGGAAAACACGCTTGGTGCAGGCCATCGCCACGGCCTGTGGAGTGCCGCGTGAGCAGGTCGTCAGTCCGACCTACACGCTCTGCCACGAGTACCTCGGCACACGGCGAATCGATCACTTGGATCTTTACCGGGTCAGGGACGAGGACGAATTGTTGGAACTGGGTGTCGAGGAATACTTCTCAAGTCCTAGCCTGACGTTCGTCGAGTGGGGCGATCGGTTTACAGAGCTGCTGCCGATCGAGCGACTCGAAATCGAGATCGAAGTATTGGACGAGGGACGGCGTCAATTCACGATCCGAGCCGGCGGCTCACAGGGCGCATCGGTTCTCGCGGCGCTGCGGAACCGATTGGCAGAGGGATCGCCCTGATCGACGCGGCGGGGCCACCCGCGGGCCCCGACCGACCGCTCCCGGCCTCGGAAGAGGTGACACGAACCTGTCCCTTCTCCCCAACGCGGGAGAAGGTGGCCGAAGGCCGGATGAAGGGTCCGCGGTGATCTGTCGACACGGCGAATCAGCGAGCGACGACTCGCGGTGAACAAGCGGGCCCAAGATCGCGGCCACTCAGTCCGCACACGCGGGACACGTCAAGATGTCTCAGTCGCCGCCGCGTCTGGCGTGTTCAAGCCCGTGAAATTGCAGCCAATGATGAAGAACTGGCCGCAGCGTGTGCAATGTTCGATCCGCGCCAAAAGCCTCATTTCCTCGTGGGTCTCGGGAGCTGACATCGAGATTTGCAGGAGTCCCTGATCGATTGGGAACCTGTGAAAGAGCCCAATCCCGGCGTAAGAAATATCTCGGGTGATCGCAGAGAAACCTTCACCCGTTGGCTGCAACTGGTTGTCCAGCGGTTGGACTTGGACGGGAATCGCAACCGCCTCGCGCGGCTCGGATCGACGATGATCTCGGCCGTAGTTGACATATTCCAGGATGACCTGCTGCATGAAGGACGCAATGACGTCGGGCGAAGATTCGCCGATTAACGTGGACATTGACGATTCGACTCCTGGGGGCTTTTCTGCGGACGTATTGGCCTTGCCTTAGCTGAGTATAGGTTGCGCACGGATCAAATCATGGATTGCGAGGAAGCAACCGCCGCCTGGGTGCCGATGCCGGTAGATTTTTCGTGAGCCGTTTTCGTTGGCCGTTCGTCGCTTGTTCGCTCGCGGCGCTGCTGTCTGGCGGGGAATTCCCTCCCGCGTTGGGGAGAAGGGACATCCTCATGTCACCTCTCCCGACGCCGGGAGAGGTCGCTCGGGTCCCGCCCGCGGGAGCCGAGCGGGTGAGGGTTGAGCGGCGCGCACGGCGCGAGGCCCCCTCATCCGGCCTGCGGCCACCTTCTCCCGCGCTGGGGAGAAGGGACATCCTCGTGTCACCTCTCCCGACGCCGGGAGAGGTCGCTCGGGTCCCGCCCGCGGGAGCCGAGCGGGTGAGGGTTGAGCGGCGCGCAGGACGCGAGGCCCCCTCATCCGGCCTGCGGCCACCTTCTCCCGCGCTGGGGAGAAGGGACATCCTCGTGTCACCTCTCCCGACGCCGGGAGAGGTCGCTCGGGTCCCGCCCGCGGGAGCCGAGCGGGTGAGGGTTGCGGCCGCGCAGGACGCGAGGCCCCCTCATCCGGCCTGCGGCCACCTTCTCCCGCGCTGGGGAGAAGGGACATCCTCGTGTCACCTCTCCCGACGCCGGGAGAGGTCGCTCGGGTCCCGCCCGAGGGAGCCGAGCGGGTGAGGGTTGAGCGGCTGGCGCAGGACGCGAGGCCCCCTCATCCGGCCTGCGGCCACCTTCTCCCGCGCTGGGGAGAAGGGACATCCTCGTGTCACCTCTCCCGACGCCGGGAGAGGTCGCTCGGGTCCCGCCCGCGGGAGCCGAGCGGGTGAGGGTTGCGCAGCGCGCAGGACGCGAGGCCCCCTCATCCGGCCTGCGGCCACCTTCTCCCGCGCTGGGGAGAAGGGACATCCTCATGTCACCTCTCCCGACGCCGGGAGAGGTCGCTCGGGTCCCGCCCGCGGGAGCCGAGCGGGTGAGGGTTAGCGGCGGCGCAGGACGCGAGGCCCCCTCATCCGGCCTGCGGCCACCTTCTCCCGCGCTGGGGAGAAGGGACATCCTCGTGTCACCTCTCCCGACGCCGGGAGAGGTCGCTCGGGTCCCGCCCGCGGGAGCCGAGCGGGTGAGGGCTGCATCCGGCCTGCGGCCACCTTCTCCCGCGCTGGGGAGAAGGGACAGAATCGAGTCACCTTCTCCCGCGCTGGGGAGAAGGGACATCCTCATGTCACCTCTCCCGACGCCGGGAGAGGTCGCTCGGGTCCCGCCCGCGGGAGCCGAGCGGGTGAGGGTTGAGCGGCTGAAGCGACCCTCCCGGAGGCAGGCTTAAGTACTCTGACTCGAGGTGTGTCTCGAGCTGCGTCGAGCCCCGTACCTAGCGCGTCTGGAGGAAAAGGTGGACGCCTTTCTTGTTGGACGCAACGACGTCCGGCCGCCCGTCCAGGTTGACATCCGCCACCTCGAACTGGGTGCCCGGGCCGCTATCGTGGTCAAAAAGGTACGGCGTCCAAACCGGTCGACCATCCACGCGTGTGAGTCGGTACCAGTAGAAAACGGCCGGATCGTTGCCGCCCGGGTCATTTCCTCCGTGCGCCCACCAACGTTTGCCGGTGACCAAATCCGGCAGGCCATCGGCGTCCATATCGACCAGGCAAAGCCCGTGCGTCTGCGAAAACGAACGGTCAATTTCGTGAGTCACCCATTGATTCGGGGCGGTCTGTTCGTGCCACCAGATTCCGTAGTTGTGGGCGCTGCTGCTGACGATGTCCTGGTCGCCGTCTCCGTCAAAGTCGAAGACGTACATCTGCGCGGCGGGGCCGCCGAATGAGGCGGGATGAAAGGGCCACGGACCCTGCATCCGGTCTTCGGGGGCCTCCCACCATCCTCCCGTGACCACGACGTCGTTTCGTCCGTCGCCGTTGACGTCGCCAATTCCCAGGCCGTGGTCATACTTGAGCGTCCCCGGTGCCGCATTGCCTGAGATTCGGTGAATCGGCCACTCGGCTTGCGGATCTGCCGCCGGCGTCAGAAATGCCAGGTATCGCTGCTCGCCGTCCGGTTGTTGTGGGTCGGGCGATACGCCCATCACCCATTCGGACTGACCATCCCCAGTCAAGTCGACGAATTGCGGACTCTCGTTGTTCGAGACGGAAGTGAGTTGGTGCCGCTGCCAGGGGCCACCTGCTTCGCCGGGGTTCTGGAACCACCACGTCGGCGTTCCCGGAAAGTCGACCACCATGAGATCCGTCCAATCATCTCCATTCAGATCGGCGGCGGCGTTGACAAACGAATTCGAGTAGCCTTTGGGTTCGTACTCGGGTGCGGTCTCCAAAAGGTCGTGTCGCTTCCAGTCGGGCGCTTCGTACCAGACGTATCCCGCCGCGATGTCGGGAAGGCCGTCGTGATTGAAATCACCCACCGCCACGCCCTCACTGCGAAATTTCGCGTCCAGCTGGATCCGCTGAAAATCCAGCGCCGGCGGCTCGGCACTCACCGGCTGCGTGCTCCCGCCGCATCCCCAGCCAATCAAAACGACAATCACGCCCCACACCCTACTAAACATAATGAGCATCCTCGCGGAAACCAGAGCCGAATCTGAGGGGAAGCAATCCTGTCCGACCCTCGACCGGGCGACACGTAGGTCGATTGTGGTCTCAAGCGTCTTTTCGCGGCGACGGGCGCCGAGTCTAATGACGAGGTCGTTGAGGGCAGTCCGGCGGAGCGGACGGATTGCACATCCATGAATTTAAGGTCTGGGGCGGAGGAATTCCATCGTCGCGCAGGCGGATTCGGTGATGGGTCGTCCGAATTGGCGTCAATGCACCACGGTTGTTTCTGGCCGCGGTCCTCGGCGCTCGATAGGGCATTCCTGGCTCGTTCAGCCACACCGGTATCTACACATGTTTCGCTGGTTAACCTGACCCTCCACCTGGGAGGTTCGAGCGACAGCGAGGGGAGGGCAACGCCAGGTTGATGAAGAACTTAGTCAGCGACTCAATGCGAGACGTGGCCGTTCGGCTCGTTGCTTCCCTCCCCGCTCGTCCCTCGCGACTGGACACCATCGCGGGCCTCTTGATTATCGTCGTGTCACAGGCCTCGGTTGCGGCCGACGAGGTTGGGCCAGCCGCGGCGCCGGACTGGGTCCAACAGCGCGTCGCCGCGGCCAACGGGTCGGTCGTTCTCGTAACGGTCGAGGGGCGGGACGGTGGCCAGGCGGGGCTGGGGACCGGGTTTGTCGTCGCGGCGGATGGATTGATTGCAACGAACCTGCACGTGATTGGGGAGGCAAGGCCAATCAAGGTGCGTTTCCGGGATGGACGGCAGTACCCGGTGACGGAGATTTACGCCTCGGACCAGCACCTGGACCTCGCGCTGATTCGGATTGCGGCCGAAGGCCTTTCGCCGTTGCCCCTGGTCGCGGACGAACAAGAGGTCGAACAAGGTCAACCCATTCTGGCCTTGGGCAACCCGATGGGTCTGCGACACAGCGTCGTCAGCGGGGTGATTTCGGGACACCGCGAGATCGACGGACGGCAGATGCTTCAAATCGCAATCCCGATCGAGCCTGGCAATAGCGGGGGGCCGGTGATCGATCAAGCTGGCCAAGTTCTGGGCATCGTGACGCTCAAGTCCGCGCTCACCGCCAATCTGGGATTCGCAATCCAGGCCTCGGAACTGAAAACCCTGCTCGCTCGGCCCAACCCGATCGCGATGTCGCGTTGGGAGACCATTGGGGCGCTGAACCCGGCCGACTGGACACCGCTCTTCGGCGCACGCTGGCGACAACGCTCGGGGCGAATCGTCGCGCAAGACGCCGGGATCAGCTTTGGTGGACGAACGCTTTGTTTGTGGAATCGGGAGCAACCCGAGGGCGACTTTGAAGTGGGCGTGTTCGTCCGAATGGATCGTGAATCCGGCGCGGCGGGGTTGGTGTTCGGGGCCGATGGCGGTGACCGCCACTATGGATTTTATGTCTCGTCCGGACGACTGAGACTGACTCGGTTTGACGGTCCCACGGTTTATTCCTGGCAGATCCTCGACGAGCTTGCCACACCGCACTACCTGCCCGGCGACTGGAACCACCTGAAAGTACACCTCTCGGACGATCGGCTGACTTGTTTCGTGAACGACCAAGCGGTGCTGAGTCGCCAGCTGAGTGAGTCGCCATCGGGCCGTGTCGGGTTGGCCAAGTTTCGCGATACGGAGGCTCAATTCAAGCGGTTTCAACTGGGAGCCCACCTGGAACCCTCCCGGCTGTCCGCGGAACGGCTGGCCCTCGTTCGCGAAGAGCTCAAGACATTGTCGCTCGAGGGCGCCAGGTCGGCCCCGCTCTCGCCTGCGTTTGTCGCGGACCCGATCGCCGGTGGCACCGCTCTGCAAGAACGCGCGGAGGAACTGGAAGCCGAAGCGGCGCATTTGCGGCGTCTGGCCGAAGATCTCCACGTGCAAACGATCTGCCAGCAACTGATCGCCCAGCTCGATCCCCGGCAGGACCCCATCAATCTGACCCACGCCGCCTTGCTCGTCTCGTGTTTGGACAACCGCGAGCTGGAAGTGGCGGCGTATCTGACGATGTTCGATCGAATTGCGGAAGAGATCCGCGCGACGCTGGATCCGACGGCCCCCGCGGTCGATCGGTTGCAGGCGCTCAACCAGTATCTGTTCGCCGAAAACGGGTTTCATGGCAGTCGGACGAACTACTATCAGGCGGCCAACAGCTATCTGGATCGCGTGCTGGACGATCGCGAAGGGCTGCCAATCACGCTGTCGGTCCTGTACCTTGAGCTCGGGCGTCGACTGGAGATCCCCATGGAAGGCGTCGGTCTGCCAGGGCACTTCGTGGTGCGCTACGTGCCTGCGGAGGGCGCCCCGGAACTGATCGACGTGTTTGAGGGCGGTGTTCGGCTTAGCCGCGAACAGGCCGAGCGGCGGGCTCGGATGATGACGGGCGAGCCGCTAAGCGACGCAGATTTCGCCCCGGTGGGCCCACGTGAGATGGTGCTCCGCATGCTCAGGAATCTCCAGGGCATCGCCCAGCGTCAGCAGGAACCGGAGGCGTTGTTGCGTTATCTCGAAGCGATGGTGGCCTTGGAACCGGATGAGCCGTCCTATCGTGGCATGCGGGCGGTGGTTAGGCAGCAAACGGGCCGCCGGGAAGCCGCGCTGTCCGACCTGGACTGGTTTCTGAGCACCGCCCCGGACGGAGTCGATCTGGAGGCAATCCGCACGATGCGCCGCCGCTTTAGCGAGTCCCCCACGCCGTGATCGATCTCAAAGTTGAACGACCCGCGTCGGTGCGGTTTCAAGCAGCCAATCCTCAAGCACCACGTGCTGGACCAACGGGGCGCAGCAGCAGAGACGCGCGGCGTGGCAACAGATTCTGGAGCCAGGGGCGTCGAACGGCCGCGGAGACGGCGCGGATCCGGCGGCTTCCCCGTGTCTGAAGTTCCACGTTCGCTGCGAGACGCTGAAAGGTCGCCGGGATGATATTGGGTTCCGGGCCCACGTGGATCACCGTTTCGACGCCCATCACCAGCAGCTCATTCACCGCGTCCCACAATCGCTGTGGATGGTCGATCCAGCGGACAATCAAGTCGCGCGCATTGGTGTCGTCATACGAGAGGGTCCCGGTCACCAGTGAAAGAACGTCCGGCTTCGGCTTCTGCAGTCCTCCCGGAACCGTGTGCAGCATGCAGGCGGCGCGGTTGGGAATGCATTTCTCCCACATGATCGGCGTGTGAAGCGGCGGCCAACGGTGCTCGTTGATTCGCACATAAAGTCGTTTCGAAGTGATTTCGTCCAGTCGGTCCCGCAAGCGGGCGACGGTGTCGGCGCTGCCGAGCACCAGGAACGAGTTTGGCGAGAGATGGGCCGAGATGCCGATTACCCCCCTGCCCTCGGCGTTGATCCGCAGGCAGAGAGTTCGCACGCGGTCCATCGGAATCGCGTCCGCCTTGGAAAACACAACACCCATGGTCACGTCGTGGGCCAATGCGACGCAGTCGGCCGACATTGCTAGCGGAACGCGCATCGCATCCCGCATCGTAAATGTCCCGCCCGCGACGAGCGAACTGATCTCACCCAGACTGAATCCGAAACAGACACGCGCCGCGTGATAGTCCACATCGTGGAATTCGGCCAGCAATTGGAGCTGCGCGTGCTCCATCGCGACGACCAGCGAAATCGCCTCGGCGTATTCCTCCAGGCCCGCTTCACGTTGTTGTTCAACTCGCTCGACCAGGTTGACCGGTTTGCCGGTGATTTCCTGGCAGACATGACCGGCGGAACGCAAGTACTGTCGAACGGTCGCGCCGTAATCCGGATGCTGCAGCAGTTCGTAGCTCCGGCCGAGATTGGTGACGTTATAGCCGCGAAACGCGATCGCGGAGTTCGCCATGAGGGGTTTGAGATTCATGCCGGGGAGTCGCTGAAGGGACGGAGGCCGCTAAGGAAAGGTTTTCGACGGGTTGCGTCCGACGCGTGGGCGTCACGCACTCCGCTGGAACCGGCTCTCAGGCCACGACAGGTCGCCTCGGCTCCTCTTCATTCTACTCCCGGCCGGCCGCTTGTAGCGCTTCCGAGCCGCGACTAAAACGAGAGAAGGGCTCGACCCTTTCCCGGAAGTTTCCCCGCCAGCGACGAGGAACGCCGGCTGGACGCGGATTGCACGGGCGTCCAGCGATTCTCGAATTGTGAGGTGTCCATCACGAACACGCCAACCAACCCGAATTCGTTTCGATTGACCGGACAAATCGCCGTCGTGACGGGAGCATCGCGGGGGATTGGCCGCGAGATCGCCCGGCAGCTGGCCCTGGCGGGCGCCCGGACGATATTACATGCCCATCGCCACCGACGCGCCGCCGAGCGAGTGGCAGAGGAGCTGCGGGGGACGGGGAGTGAGGTGCGGGTCGAAACGTCGAATCTGGCCGAGCCCGAGCAGCTGGAGGCGTTTGTGGCCCGTTGCTGGGCCTGGCAGGGTCAGGTCGACATCTGGGTCAACAACGCCGGCGCGGACGTATTGACCGGCGTTGCGGCGAATGAACCGTTCGAAACCAAGTTGGAGCGGCTGTGGCAACTGGATGTGCTCGGCACGGTCCGACTCTCGCGTCTGGCGGGCGAGCGGATGCGGACCCGGGGCGGGGTGATCTTGAATATGGGATGGGATCAAGCGGAAACGGGGATGGCGGGTGACAGCGGCGAGTTATTTGGGACGACCAAGGGGGCGATCATGGCCTTCACGCGCAGTCTGGCCAAGTCACTCGCGCCGCGCGTGCGAGTCAATTGCCTGGCTCCGGGCTGGATCCGGACCGAGTGGGGCGAACAGGCTTCGCCGTACTGGCAACGCCGCGCCGAACTTGAATCGCTGCGCGGTCGCTGGGGCACGCCCCAAGACGTGGCGCAGGTAGCCGTCTTTCTGGTTTCGCCCGCGGCAGACTTTTTGACGGGGCACATCCTTCCCGTCGATGGCGGGCTGGCCGGTTACGACCGCTGGTCCGCAGGCTCGCGGCAACCCCGTCCCCCGAGTGACGCTTGATGAATGACTCCGCTCATCTGCAATTCGTCACCGGTCGGCTGGCGGCCCCTGCCCTGCAGCGAACGGTGGCCGCGTTGGCCGAACAGCTCGGCTTTGCCTATTCGATCGAGGTGCTGCCGATCACGGTGGCAGCCCTGATGACGCCGGCCTGGATCGCACGTCGACTTCAGGTTCGGCCCGAAGCGACTCAGATTATTCTGCCGGGATACTGCGACGGAGATCTAAGTTGTCTGACGGCCCTGACGTCGATTCCGATCGTCGTCGGCCCGCGCGACCTGCGAGCTTTGCCCGAGTTTTTTGGACAGCGGGCGGTTCAGCACGAAGGCTATGGCCAGTACCGCGTGGAAATTATCGCGGAAATCAATCATGCCCCGCGGCGAACGCGGCAGGAGATTTTGGCTGAGGCCGGGCGTTTGTCGGCGGCCGGAGCCGACTTGATCGATTTGGGCTGCCAGCCGGGCGAAATCTGGGGCGACGTCGAGGACGTGGTCCGGTCGCTGCGCGAAGCAGGCTACCGAGTCTCGATCGACAGCTTCGAACCGCGCGAGGTCCAGCGGGCGGTCCGGGGTGGCGCGGAGCTTGTGCTTTCGGTCAATCGGACGAATCGCGAAGCGGCGCTGGACTGGGGCTGCGAGGTGGTGGTGATTCCGGACGAGCCGAGTGACCTGGCAAGCCTCGACGAGACGGTCGAGTTCTTGGTTTCGCGCCAGGTCGCCGTCCGGCTGGACCCCATTCTGGAACCGATCGGATACGGGTTTGGGGCCAGCCTGTTGCGCTACGCCCAGACGCGGCAGCGCTATCCCGGACTCCCCATGATGATGGGCATTGGAAACGTCACGGAGCTGACCGACGTCGACTCGGCCGGCCTGAATGTCCTGTTGCTGGCGCTGTGCGCCGAGTGGCGGATTCACAGCGTGTTGACCACGCAAGTGATCAACTGGGCCCGCAGCAGCGTGCGTGAATGTGACTTGGCTCGCCGTCTGGTGCACCATGCGGTCCAGCATCGCGTGTTGCCCAAGCACCTGGAAACGCAGCTGATCCTGCTTCGCGACGAACGGCTGTACGAGCTGGAGGACGACGACTTTCAGGAGTTGGCCACGACCATTCGCGACGCGAACTACCGCCTGTTTGCTCAGCGCGGCGAGTTGCATCTGCTGGCCGCTCGCCAACATCTGCACGACCCCGACCCTTACCAACTGTTCGAGCAGCTGATGGCCACGCATCCCAAGAACTTGGATCTTTCCCACGTGTTCTACCTTGGATATGAACTGAGTAAGGCCCACACGGCCTTGACGCTGCATAAGCAATATCGTCAGGATGAGGCACTCGACTGGGGATTCCTGACGGTTGCAGAAAAGCACCGGCGAACCGGTCCCTAAATGACCGAACGCGGTGTTGACGGGACGTCCCTTGTCGCATTCCGAGTGCGCAACTCGGTCGGAACGCGGTCCACAAACACCCACTCGCCAGCCCCCGATTAGCCACTTCATGTCACGCGCAGCGCTAGAACCGGTGGTGGGGCTTCCCGTGGTTTGTGAGCTTCTTCCGGCGCCGCAACCGGAGGAGGTGTTTCGTGCGCTGTGTGAGCTGCCGCATTGCGTTTTCCTGGACAGTGCCCTGGTTCATGCTCGGCTCGGGAGGTACTCGTTCATCGCGGCCGACCCGTGGCGGTTCGAGCAGCGGGCCGTGGGCGATGGCTCGGTGTGGCACGAGTTGCCGGCCTCGCTCCAGTTGCTGACCTCCAACCTGATTGGCGAGCTGCCTCCGTTTCAGGGAGGCGCGGCGGGCCTCTTCGCGTACGAGCTAGGCCGCTCGATCGAAACCCTGCCAGCCGCCCGGCTTGACGAGTTCGGCGTGCCGGCCTTGGCGCTCGGTTGGTACGACCTGGTCGTTGCTTTCGACCACATTCCCCAACGGGCGTGGATCATCTCGCAAGGTTGGCCCGCTTCAGGCGCCGCCCGGCATCGGCGGGCGGAAGCACGGATGCGACAGTGGCGCGAACGCATTCAGCAGCGGACTCGTCCGGCGGATCGAGCCGCGGCGGGACAAGCGGGGACCGTGCCGCCCCGGAACTTGCCCGCGCTGAGTCCTCATTTCGAGGTGCCGGGACACGGTCAGCTGTTCAGCAACTTCACGGCCGACGGCTACCTTCGGGCGATCGAACGGGCGATCGAGTACATTCGCGCCGGGGACATCTTTCAGGTCAATCTCGCGCAGCGACTCGTCCATCCGGCCCGCGCGTGTGCCTGGCAATCGTATCTGGATCTTCGCCAACGAAACCCAGCTCCTTTCGGCGGCTATTTCGATCTGGGAGAATTTCAAGTCCTGAGTGCCTCGCCCGAGCGATTCTTGGAGGTTCACGATCGCCAGGTCGAGACGCGCCCCATCAAGGGCACTCGTCCGCGACGGCGGCACGCCGAGGCGGACTTGTTCGCGGGCGACGAATTGCGGCAGAGCGAAAAGGACCGGGCGGAGAATGTGATGATCGTGGACCTGATGCGGAACGACCTGTCTCGCGTCTGTGAGCCCGAATCGGTCCAGGTGACCCAATTGTGCCAAGTCGAGAGCTATCAATATGTGCAGCACCTGGTCTCGGCGATCACCGGAGTCTTAGTGCCCGAGGCCTCGAGCGTGGATCTGCTCCGCGCCGCGTTTCCCGGCGGCTCGATCACCGGAGCCCCGAAGATTCGCGCGATGGAGATCATCGCCGAGCTCGAACCGCATGCCCGCGGCGCGTACTGCGGCTCGCTGGGCTACCTGAACTGGAATGGGTCGTTAGATCTGAGTATCCTGATCCGGACCATTACCGCGGGGAAAGGGTGGTGGCAGTTTCCGGTCGGAGGCGGCATCGTCGCGCAATCGGATCCCCGGCGAGAATACGAAGAAACGTGGCACAAGGCCGAGGGGCTGCTACGGGGACGCGACACGGCTGCCTCCCGCTGAATCCGGAAACAAGGTCGACGCGATGCTGTTGGTGATCGACAACTACGACAGTTTTGTGCACAATCTGGCCCGCTATTTTCGGCGGCTCGGCCAAACCACGCACGTCGTGCGAAACGACGCCGTCACCCTCGCGCAGATTCGTTCCTGGCAACCGTCTGCCCTGATTCTATCGCCAGGTCCGGGCACACCCTGGCAAGCCGGACGAAGTCTGGAGCTGATTCGGTCACTCGCCGACGAGCTGCCGGTGCTGGGGGTCTGCCTTGGGCACCAGACATTGGCCGCGGCGTTTGGGGGACGCGTCGTGCGTGCGGCCGAGCCCGTGCATGGGCGAGCCAGTTGGATGACGCACCGGGGCGACGGGATCTTTGCCGGCCTGCCCAGTCCGCTCCGCGTCGGCCGCTACCATTCATTGGTCGTCGATCCGCCGAGCTTGCCGAGTGAACTCGTTCCGACGGCGCTTGCCGAAGATGGGACGCTGATGGCCCTTGAGCACGGCGAGCTACCGCTGGTCGGCGTCCAGTTTCATCCCGAGTCGATCCTGACCCAAGGCGGCTTGCAGATCCTGGCCAATTTCTTGCGCCGGACGGGGCATCCGATTCCGGTCCCGCTTCCGCGGACGGATGCGGATGCGACACCGCAGGTGCCTGCCGAGGCGAACTGGCCGCACGTTCCCATCTCGTTTTAAAGCCGCCCCATGATCCTGGAAGGCATCCTCACCACCCAGAACGCCGATGGATCGACCAACATCTCGCCGATGGGCCCGATCGTTGACCGAGCCATCACGCGGCTGCAATTGCGACCGTATCAAACCTCGCGGACGTATCAGAACCTCCTCGCGCGACCCCAAGGGGTATTCCACGTCACCGACGATGTCGAGCTGCTCGCGCGGTGCGCCATCGGCGGATTGGATCCCCAACCTGCCACGTTTTCAGCCGAGTCGATCGAGGGCGAAATCCTCTGCGACGCGTGCCGCTGGTACGCCTTCCGAGTCGTGCGAGTGGACGATCGACAGCCACGGACCACGATGGACTGCGACATCGTTGACTCGGGTCGGCTGCGGGACTTCTTCGGATTTAATCGGGCCAAGCACGCCGTCGTCGAGGCGGCCATCCTTGCCACGCGTCTGGCGTGGCTGGATGGGACCGAGATCCAGCGGCAGTTCTCGGAACTGGAGATCCTCGTCCAGAAGACCGCCGGCGATCAGGAACGACGGGCCTTCGAGCTGCTCAAGCAGCACGTTCGGGCGGTGATGAATCGGGACTGATCGAAACGGCCTGAGAGATTTTGGCGCCACCCACCGCGTGCTTCTGGATGCCCGCTCTCCGGAAGTTCGTGCCGTTGTCAACTCGCCGCGCGGCCCCCTCATCCGGCCTTCGGCCACCTTCTCCCGCTGGGGAGAAGGGACATCCTCGGGTCACCTCGCCCGAGGCCGGGAGAGGTCGCTCGGGTCCCGCGGGCGGGAGCCGAGCGGGTGAGGGTTGAGCGGCCGAGCGGCGCAGGGCGCCGCCCCCTCATCCGGCCTGCGGCCACCTTCTCCCGCGCTGGGGAGAAGGGACATCCTCGTGGTCACCTCGTCCCGAGGCCGGGAGAGGTCGCTCGGATCCCGCGGGCGGGAGCCGAGCGGGTGAGGGTTGAGCGGCGCGGAGCGGCGGCAGGACGCGCGGCCCCTCATCCGGCCTGCGGCCACCTTCTCCCGCGTGGGGAGAAGGGACATCCTCGTGTCACCTCGCCCGAGGCCGGGAGAGGTCGCTCGGATCCCGCGGGCGGGAGCCGAGCGGGTGAGGGTTGAGCGGCCGAGCGGCGGAGCGCGCACGCCCCCTCATCCGGCCTGCGGCCACCTTCTCCCGCGCTGGGGAGAAGGGACATCCTCGTGTCACCTCGCCCGAGGCCGGGAGAGGTCGCTCGGGTCCCGCGGGCGGGAGCCGAGCGGGTGAGCGGTGGCCGGCTGCACCCCTCATCCGGCCTGCGGCCACCTTCTCCCGCGCTGGGGAGAAGGGACATCCTCGTGTCACCTCGCCCGAGGCCGGGAGAGGTCGCTCGGATCCCGCGGGCGGGAGCCGAGCGGGTGAGGGTTGAGCGGCGGAGCGGGCCCAGGCCGAGCCCCCTCATCCGGCCTGCGGCCACCTTCTCCCGCGCTGGGGAGAAGGGACATCCTCGTGTCACCTCGCCCGAGGCCGGGAGAGGTCGCTCGGGTCCCGCGGGCGGGAGCCGGGCGGGTGAGGGTTGAGCGGCGGAGCGGCGCAGGGACGCGCGGCCCCCTCATCCGGCCTTCGGCCACCTTCTCCCGCGCTGGGGAGAAGGGACATCCTCGTGTCACCTCGCCCGAGGCCGGGAGAGGTCGCTCGGGTCCCGCGGGCGGGAGCCGAGCGGGTGAGGGTTGAGCGGCTGAGCGGCGCGGGGCGCCGCCCCTCATCCGGCCTGCGGCCACCTTCTCCCGCGCTGGGGAGAAGGGACATCGTCGGGTCACCTCTCCCGAGAACGAGAAGTAACTCCCCGCCAAGCAGCACCTTCAAAGCCGCACGCACTCCAGAGCGAGGGTGAAATACGGTCAATTCCGATGAAGTGGAGACCCGTGCCTACGGGATGCTGCCGCACCGTTTTCTGCTAAAGTGGTCAGCGATGCCTCGAGCGTTCCGCGCCGCCCGTTGCCGTCCGCGGCGTAGGCTCCCGGCCACCCTGTTCAGAATCGTCCTCAAGCACTCACACCTGCCCAGCCTTTGGGTTTCCCAGGCTGCGTTCGTTATGAAGCCCCCGATGCTGCGAATCGAGGCCGCGAGTCGGTTGCATTTTGGGCTACTCTCGTTTGGTCACGAAAACGTCCGACAATACGGCGGCGTGGGAGTGATGGTCGCAAGCCCGGGACTTCAGCTGGAGGCCTCCGCGGCAGATCGATTCGAGGCCAGCGGGCCTGGTGCCGACCGGGTCGTCGAATTTGCGCAACGTTGGGCGGCGTATTACGAGCTTCCCACGCCGCCGGCTTGCCATCTGTGCATCACGCGTCTGGCGCCTCAGCACGTCGGCCTGGGGACCGGGACGCAACTCGGGCTGTCGGTCGCCACACTCTTGGGACGGCTGACCGGGCGAGACGTGCCCGCACCGGCCGAGCTGGCGGCTTCGGTCGCGCGGGGCCGACGCTCGGCCGTGGGAACCTATGGCTTCTACCATGGCGGGCTGATTTACGAGCGAGGCAAGCGACCCGAGGAGGCGATTGGCGAGTTGGCGTCGCGGGTGGCGTTGCCCGAGTCCTGGCGAGTACTGCAAATCTGCCCGCTCGATCGAGCTGGATTGTCGGGCGAGTCGGAGCGGAAGGCCTTTGGCCAATTGCCCGCCGTCCCGCGGGACGTCACGCAGCGGTTACGGAAGTGGGTCGAGGAAGACCTTCTGCCGGCCGCTCGCCAGGGAGATCTGGATGCGTTCGGCGAGGCGGTTTACCAATACGGCGTCCAAGCGGGCTGTTGCTTTGCGGCCGAGCAGGGCGGCGTCTTCGTCAGCTCGCAGCTTGCCGACTGGTCCGCCGCCTTGCGACGCCGCGGAATTCTGGGTGTCGGCCAAAGTAGTTGGGGACCGACGTTGTTTGCCTTTTTGCCCGATGTCGAAACCGCGTCGGAAACCGTCGCTTGGTTCCGCCGAGACCTGGAAACGTTGCATCGGGTTCAGCTGAGCGTAAGTCGGATCGCCGCCCGCGGCGCTTTGGAGTCATTCGATTCGTCGGGAGCATGGTCTTAGACGGGAAATCCGAACTTCGAATTCCGCAGCATCGAGAATTCGAATTTGAAGTGCACGACCAATCACGCACTCTCTCCAATTGTCGTCCCCTTTGCTCGGGCCTCGATCGTTTCATATGATGTGGCCAGGGTTCGGGCCACGGTCAAAACGTGGGGCGTTTGTGTCGCAGACAATCGCGGTGTTGAGCAGCTGGGCCAACGTGCCCGCGAAAGGTCGGAGGAATGGCCAGAAAAGGTTCCGAGTTTGCAGGCTTGTCGGTGGCGATCATCACGCCGCTGCGGGACAACCAGTTGGATGTGCAGGCGTTGCGTGATCAGGTCCGGTTCCAGATCGAGGCGGGCACGCAGTGTTTGTGCCCGGTCGGGACGACGGGCGAGTCACCGACCCTGTCGCATGAAGAGCACGAACGCGTGATCTCAGAGGTCGTGCAGGCCGCGGCGGGTCGGGTCAAGGTGATGCCGGGGACGGGATCGAACAGCACGAGCGAGGCCTTGCGTTTAACGCGTTGGGCCGCGAAAGAGGGAGCGGACGCGGCGTTGCTCGTGGCACCTTATTACAACAAGCCGACACAGGAGGGCTTCTATCAGCACTACAAGGCGGTGGCGGAGGCCGTGGAGATTCCCCTGTGCGTCTACAATATCCCGGGGCGGACTGGCAAGAACATCGAGCCGGAGACGATTGCCCGCATGTCGGAATTAGCGAACATCACCATGGTCAAGGAAGCCAGCGGGTCGATGGACCAGGCCTCACAAATCCTGGCCACCACGGATCTGACGGTGCTGAGCGGCGACGACAGCATGACGTTGCCGCTGTTGTCGGTTGGGGGCGAAGGGGTGATCTCGGTGGTGGGCAATCTGGTTCCGCGTGACATGTTGGCCTTGCTCGGCGCTTTTCAAGCGGGCGATTTGGCGACGGCTCAGCAGTGGCATGCCAAGCTTTTCATGTTGTGTCGGGACCTGCTTTCCTTGGCCACCAATCCCATTCCGATCAAGGCCGCGATGCAGATGCTGGGACGAGATACGGGCGAGATTCGACTACCAATGACGCCCTTGGACGAAGCGGGGAAGGCGAAGTTGCGGAGCACGCTGGCCGGTTACGGATTGCGATGATGGCCGACAATGATTTCGACATCGATGGACTCGCTCGTTACCTGCACCTGACGCCGCAGCAGGTCGAGCGTCTCGTTTCTCGCGGGAATGTCCCGGCACGCCGCGTCGCCGGCAAATGGCGATTCTCACCGGCCGAGATTCATCATTGGATGGAGGAACGAATGGGCCTGTTGGAGGACACCGAACTCGCGCAGGTCGAGGGTGCTCTGGCCCGTGCTGATAACATGCCGACCGATGATGTCTTGCTGGCGTCCATGCTGTACCCCGAAGGGATCGACATCAGCCTCAAAGGCCGCACTCGAAACTCGGTGGTCAACGAAATGACGCGTCTCGCCTCGGCGACCGGACACTTGTGGGACCCGGAGGCAATGGCCGATTCGGTTCGCGCGCGGGAAGATCTGCAGTCGACCGCGATGGACAGTGGCGTGGCGCTGCTGCATCCGCGGCGGCCCCTCTCCAATATCTTGGCCGAACCGGTCCTCGCCGTCGGGATTTCGCCCCAGGGGATCCCCTTCGGCGGCAGTTCCCGTCTGACCGACGTTTTCTTGTTGATTTGTTCCTGCGACGATCGCGGACACCTTCGCACGCTGGCTCGCCTGAGCCGCCTCTTGTGCGACGAAGATTTCTTGCCCGCGATCCGCTCTGCGCCCGATAACGCGGCGGTCCACGAGTTGTTCGTGGAGGCGGAGCGGAACCTGCATTGATACCGCGCGGGACGGCGCCTTCGCCGCGCGCCTGCCCGACCGCCCACGCACAAGTCTTGCCAGCCGGAGCCAACGGGATGAGAGCGGAGCGCGTTCTTTGGGTCGGCGATCCGGACCGCGCCGAGTTCGTGGCGGCGATTCACTATTTAGAGCGGCAAGGCGGTCTGTGGCTCGAACCGGATCTGGCCCGCGCGCTGCAGGATCCCGAGCGGTTGCTGCAGGTCACGCGGATCTTTCTCGCCCCGTCGTTTCGCGGGGAGTTTCGCGAGCGGGAGATTGATCGGCTGACGGCAATCTGCCCGCTGGCAGAAATCACGATGGTCGTCGGCAGTTGGTGCGAGGGCGAGACGCGCAGCGGTCGGCCCTGGCCGGGCATTCCCCGCTGGTACGTTTCGCAATTGGTCCCGCGGCTGGAGGCCGAGCGGACGCGGCTTCTGGCAAGGCATGAGCCCGCGGTCACGTGGCGACCCGCAACGCTGACGGCCGACGAGCACTGGCTGTTGGACGTGCCGAAAGACGATCGGCCGCAGACGGGACCGAACGCCAGATCGAGTGCGGGACCGCGCACCGGGTTGATCGTGGT
This sequence comes from uncultured Planctomycetales bacterium, assembly GCA_963826795.1. GTDB lineage: Bacteria > Planctomycetota > Planctomycetia > Pirellulales > Pirellulaceae > CAWGYT01. The sequence continues at coordinate 654,372 of CAWGYT010000009.1, forward strand.
TTGCGCGGAAACCGACGACAGCCTCGGCTATCTGTCCGACGTTTGCCAAGCGGCAGGCTGGGCCACCCTGTGTCACCCTCCGGACAACATCGCCTGGGCCTCGCATCCAACCGCCGTTCTGTATGATGTCGTGGCCGACCGCTCGCGCGCGGAACGCGATCTGCGGAGACTCACGGAACGACATCTTCCGTCGCCCTGCGTCGCCTTGGTCAGCTTTCCACGGCCGGACGAGATTGCACAGTTTTCCGCCTGGGGAGCGCACATCGCGTCCTGGGAAAACCCTTTCTCAACGACGACCTTTACACCTGCCTTGCGGAGGCTGCCGTTGCCATCGCCGACGTGCCTCGGCCGTGATGGAGACGGGCTTGGGCCGCGACCGCAATCGGCTCGGGCTCCTTCGCTCAGGCGAGTTTCGACCGCCGTCACCGCCAGCGGGACTCGTCGCCCGCAACGGGATTTGCTACGATGCCGGTGCGTCCCCCGTGATGTTCGGCAACGCAGCCGGTACCACGCATTGCGAGCCGAACCCCGAAACGAGACCTCGACCTTGAAACGCAAGCCTTCGACCGAATCCGAACTCGCCGCGAAAGGGACCTATGCCTTCGTCAGCCTCGGTTGCCCCAAGAACCCGGTCGACAGCGAGCGGATGCTGGGGCTGTTGCAGCTGGACGGCTACCAGCTGGTCGCGGATCCATCGGGAACGGACTTCGTGGTCGTCAACACGTGCGGCTTCATCGAGGCCGCGCGGCAGGAATCGTTCAGCGCGATCGACGAGATGCTCGACCTGAAACGGCAGGGCAAGACGCGCGGCGTGATCGTCTCGGGCTGTCTGGCCGAACGGCAAAAGGAAGCACTGCTGGAAACCTGCCCCGAGATCGACCATTTGGTCGGCGTCTTCGGGCGCGAGGAGATCACCAAGGTCGCCGATCGGCTGGTCGGAGATCTGCAGGAGCAGCGCACCGTCTTCCGTCCCGCACCGATCCGAGCCCTGCCGGACACGGACCGCCTCCGGATTACGCCCCGCCACTTTGCGTACCTGAAGATCTCGGAGGGCTGCGATCGACTTTGCACGTTTTGCGCGATTCCGAAGATGCGCGGCAAGCATGTCACCAAGCCGATGGAGCAAGTGATTGCCGAGGCCCAGCAGTTGGTGGGCGACGGCGTGCGAGAGCTGATCGTTGTCGCGCAGGATACCACCTATTACGGGATGGATTTATATGGCCGGCCCCGGCTGGCGGAACTGCTGCAACAGTTGGATCAGGTCGAGGGGCTCGAGTGGATTCGGCTGATGTACTTCTATCCGATGTACATCGATGACCAACTGATCGAGACGCTGGCCCAGAGCCGTCGGATCGTGCCCTACCTCGACATGCCGCTGCAGCATATCAACGACACGATGCTGCGGCGAATGGCCCGCCGCGTGACCCGTGAGGAAACCGAAGCCCTTGTGCAAGAGCTGCGACAACGGATCCCCGGGCTCGTGATGCGAACCACTTTCATCACGGGATTTCCCGGGGAAACGGAGGACCAGTTCGAAGAGCTGGTGCAGTTTGTCCAGGAGCAGCGTTTCGAACGAGCCGGCGTGTTTGTCTATTCGTTGGAATCGGACACCCCGGCGGCCGCCCTGCCCGATCGCGTTCCCGAGGAAATCAGCCACGCCCGTCGCGATCGGCTGATGGCCGTACAGCAACAGATCGCGTTCGAGTGGAATCAGCGACAGATCGGACGACAGCTGGACGTCATCCTCGACGCGCGCGTGCCCGGCGAAACCCACGCCTGGCAGGGCCGCTCTCAGGCCGATGCGCCCGATGTCGACGGGCTGGTGTACGTGACGGGTGACGGCCTGCATGTCGGGCAGATTGTGACCTGCGAGATCGTCGCAACGCAAGATTACGACCTCATCGGAGTCGCAGTTTAGAGGACGGCCTCGCGTCCTGGTCGGTTGTCAGTTACCCGTTGACGGTGATCCGCGGCATGTCGCTCAACATTCCCAATCAGATCACGATCGCTCGGCTCGTCGTATCGCTGGCCGTGTTCGTGTTGATTCCTTTGCGCATGTTTTTCGCGGCGCTCGTCTTCTTCTTACTCGCCGCCGGCACCGATTGGCTGGATGGCTACTGGGCACGAAAGTACAACCTGGTGACCCAATTGGGTCGGATTCTCGACCCGTTCGCCGACAAGATCTTGATCTGTGGCACGTTTATCCTGCTGGCGGCGGAGCCCGATTCCAGGATCGCGGCCTGGATGGCGGTGCTGGTCGTTGGGCGTGAATTGCTCGTGACCGCGCTGCGCAGTTTCCTCGAGGAGAAGGGCGCGGATTTTTCGGCCAACATGGCCGGCAAGCTCAAGATGGTCTTTCAATGCGCGGCCGCGGCCCTCAGCCTCTATTTGCTCGGTTGCGGCACCTTGGCCGCACCGGATTGGCTGGGGCCCTCGACAACCGTGGCCGTCTGGCTGGCTGTGATTTCCACGGTCTACTCGGGGATTGGGTACGTCCGCTCTGCGACGCGACTTTTTCGACCGGATGCCGCCTAGGTGCTTTGCCACAGCGATAAGATTTGGGGTGGGAAAGGGGGTCAGGTCCCAAAAGCCGGAACGGCCCTGCGGATGCCTGGCCCTTGGGGGACCTGCCCTCTTTTCCCCGACCGGCCCCCCTTTCCCAACCCAGGCCTTGGAAAAAGCATTGACGATGGTGAGTCTTGTCGAGTCGGCGCTGAATTGCCTTGGCCTGGGTGACCATTCCCACCAGCCTCCTGCTCTGGCTGCTGGCAGCCGACCGGGTGATGCATGGGCAGCCGATTCTGGAAGCGGAACCCAGGCGACCGGTTCCCTGGACACTCGTCGATCTGCTGGTGATCGCTGGGCTGGGGTTTTCCTTGGTCCTGATCTCGCAGTGGCTGAATCTACGGCGTTATGATCTTCCGGCGGGCGAGTGGGAATTGAGCGATCTGGCGCCGGATCAGCGGATCGGGCTGTTGCTTTCTTTTTCGGTCACAAGCCTCGTGGTGTGGGCCCTTGCCTTGGCCGTGTGCCGAGGACGTGCCTTGGCCAGCTGGCAAGATCTGGGGTTGAATCTGAACCAGGCCGGCCGCGACCTGCGACTCGGTGTCACCGCGTTCGTGATGCTGGTCGTGCCCATGCTGACGGTCCATTTGATTGCCCAGCGTCTGATTCCGGGCGACGAAACGCATCCTTTCATCGAGATTATCTTAGGCGATCCCCAGGCTCGGTACTTGATTCCCATCGCGCTGGCCGCCGTCGTGATTGCCCCGTTGGTGGAAGAAACGTTCTTTCGCGTGTTGCTGCAAGGCTGGCTCGAGGCAGTCTGCGGGCGGGGCGAGTGCGGCGCGAGCGAGCCCGCAGCGGCCCGTCCGACCGAAGACGCGCCTGAAGAATCGCCCGAAGCGTTGGCCGAAATACCGGCCGAGTTGCCGAGCGAGTCAATCCAGGTGCTGCCGGTGGCGCCTTGGAGGCGTTGGCTGCCGATCCTGCTCAGTGCGTCTTGCTTTGCGGTTGCGCATGTGGGGCAAGGGCCGGCGCCGATTTCCCTGTTCGGGCTGGCGCTGGGCCTGGGTTACTTGTACCAGCGCACGCATCGGATCCTGCCCTGCGTGACGGTCCATTTTCTCGTGAATTCGATTGCGGTGCTGCAACTGGGACTGGAAGTCGCGAAGCAAATGCCGTGATGGCGTTCTGCCCTGTGACGCCGGCCTTCAATCGGGCTATAATCTGCGGCCTTCGGCGATGGCAGGCAAATCACGCGACCGCGAGGAGATGGCAGGATGGCGTACGGCTTCGGAATCATCGGCTGCGGAATGATCTCAGATTTTCACGCCAAGGCGATTGCCGAGATCCGCGGAGCGGAGATCGTGGGATGCTACGACGCCTACGGACCGGCAGCGGAGCGGTTCGCGGAGCAGAACGGTTGCCAAGCCCATGCCGAGTTGGGCGACCTGTTGGCGGACACGCGGCTGGACATCGTCACGATCTGCACGCCCAGCGGGGCACATCTCGAACCGGCCTTGGCTGCCGCGCGGGCCGGCAAGCACGTGATTGTGGAAAAACCGTTGGAGGTGACGGTTTCGCGTTGTGATCGCATCATTAAGGAGTGCGAGCAGCGGGGTGTGGTGCTCTCGACGATTTTTCCGTCGCGGTTCCACGAATCCTCGCAGCTGTTGAAGCAGGCGATCGAGAAGGGTCGCTTTGGCCGCCTGACGATGGGCGACGCCTACGTGAAGTGGTTTCGAACACAGGCCTACTACGACAGCGGCGCCTGGCGTGGAACCTGGAAACTCGACGGGGGAGGTGCGCTGATGAACCAGGCGATTCACAGCGTGGATCTCCTGACCTGGCTGATGGGGCCCGTGGACGCGATCTCGGCGCAAACCGCCACGCTGGCTCACACGGGCATCGAGGTCGAGGACGTGGCGGTCGCTTCGCTAAGGTTCGCCAATGGGGCCTTGGGCGTGCTGGAGGCCACGACGGCGGCCTACCCGGGATACCTCAAGCGGATCGAGATTCACGGGTCCGAGGGCTCCGCGGTCCTGGAGGAAGAGGACATCAAGGTTTGGGACTTCGCGAAGGAAACCAAGAGCGACGTTGCGTTGCGTCAGCGGATGGCGGGCAAGACGCAGACAGGTGGCGGTGCAGCGGATCCTTCCGCGATCGGTCACCACGGTCATGCCGCTCAATTCAAGGATGTCCTCAAGGCGATCAAACAGGGGACGCGGCCGGCGATTGACGGCCTCGAAGGCCGGCGGTCCGTCGAGATCATCACGGCGGTGTACAAGTCCGCCAAGACCGGCCGGCTGCTGAAGCTGTAATTCCTACCCCAAGCGAACGGGTGCAATGTTCGGGCACTGGATGATCTATGTGGGGGCGCGGCTGGCGCTCTGCCTTGTCCAAGCGATGCGGATCGAGACCTGCCAGACGCTCTCGCGCTGGCTCGCCCACCTCGCCTATGATGTGCTGCGCCTGCGGCGGCCGGTCATCGACGATAACCTCAGGCATGCCTTTCCGGACCAATCGCCGGCTCAGATTCGTCGTGTCGCGCTGGGCATGTGGGAACACGTGATCCTGATGGTCTGCGAGCTGGCACATGTCCCGCGCAAGCTCCACGACACAAATTGGCGCGACTACGTGCGGATGTCGGACGCGGACATGCAATTGCTGCTGAAGCACCTCTTGAGCCCGCGGCCGGTCGTGATCGTGTCCGGGCATTTTGGCAATTTCGAGGTCGGGGGCATTGTGGCCGGGTTGCTGGGATTTCCCACCTTCACCGTCGCTCGTCCACTGGACAATCCCTACCTCCACCGATTCGTGACCCGATTCCGCGAGGCGACGGGGCAGTTCATGTTGCCCAAACGCGGCAGCGCCGCCCAATTGGACGCCATCCTGCAGGCCGGCGGAACCATGGTCTTGCTGGGCGATCAAGCGGCCGGCCCGAAGGGTTGCTGGGTCGAGTTCTTTGGACGTCCGGCTTCCTGCCACAAAGCCGTCGCCTTGTTCTCGCTGGTCAATCTGCGCGCCCCTGTTGCTGGGTTACAGCCGGAGGGAACGTCCGATGCGATTCGTCATCGGGGTTTCCGCGGAATTCGATCCGCTGCGGGATCCAAGCGGTGGCGTCCGCGAGTTGACCCAGTGGTACAACAAGCATTTGGAGCTTACGATTCGGACGGCGCCCGATCAGTATTGGTGGCTGCACAATCGCTGGAAGAGCAAGCCGGCCCGGGCGTCGAAAACGGCGGCCCGGAGACTCGATACCGGCCACGTCCCGTCCGCCGTTGGTCCGCGCAAGCCGACCCCGGCGGAGTCCGCGCCGCAACGGTCTCGGTCTTAGTCGGTCGATGCCTGCGGTCGGCGACAACTGGCGGGGGTGACGGTCGTCGGCCCAGGCTTCGTCGGCCCGCGCTGACTCCGATGACTCGCGCGATGCGCCGACCCGATTTCGATCGAGGGAGATGACTGCCCATGAACGATTCGCAGTGGCTCGTACTGGCCCAAACGCAGGACTGTCCGCCGGGCACTGGCCTGGAAGTGGTGGCGGGCGGGCGAATGATCGCGTTATTTAACGTCGACGGGCACTTCTTTGCTCTCGATGGAGTCTGCCCTCATCAGGGTGGACCACTTGGCAAAGGCGAGCTTTCGGGTCACATTGTCACGTGTCCCTGGCACGGTTGGCAATTTGACGTGCGATCCGGTGAGAATCAGATTACTCCGTCGATCTGCCAGCCACGAATTCCGATCCACGTGGACGGGAACCAAGTTCGGGTGCGACGAGCGGATCTGGCCGAGGAATAAGAGGCCGGCGAGGAATGCGAAGCACGAACGCGAAACAAGTTGGCAGGTGGCAAGCGAAGTCGAATCGCTCGGGTCAAAGGTGGTTGACCCCGTGATTCGCTACCGCTCCTTCCTGAACTGCGATCCTCCGGCCCTTCTGCGGGTGTGGCGCGAGCAGCCGCCGACTCAGGGATTGATGCAGCCCATTTCCCATCTGCTGTTGGAGATGTTCGTCCTCTCGAAACCCTACTTCGACCGTCACGGGTTGATCGTCGCCGTCGACGACAACGGGGTGGTTGGGTTTGTGCATGCGGGCTTCGGGCCCGACCCCACGCGAACCCAATTGTCGAACGAGCTGGGGGTCGTCTGCGTGCTGGCCGTCCGAGCCCACGAGCAACGCGGCGAGATTCTCCGTGGTTTGCTCGCACGGGCTGAAAGCTACCTGCAGGATCGAGGGGCACGGAAGATTTGCATCGGCAGCACGTTTCCGTTCAGCCCGTTTTATCTGGGCCTTCACGGCGGCAGCGATCTGCCCGGTGTCAGCACGAAAGACACCGAGATGGAACAGTTGTTTGCCGAGGCCGGTTACCGGGAAATCGGACGTTGGCACGCCTTTGAGCGAACGCTGCATCGGTTCCGTGTGCCCGTCGACCGGCGACTCATGCAGCACCGACGAACGTATCGGTTAATTCCCCAGGTCAATCCTCCCAACTTGCCGTGGTGGGATGCCTGCGTGTTTGGCCCGGCGGACCGGATTCGCTTCCTGCTGGAGTCGAAGACCGGAGGAGGTCCCTGCGGGGAAATCACGTATTGGGATATGGGCCCGCTCTCGACCCGAGCACAATACTGTGGGATGGGCATCATTTCCTGGTCGATTGACGTGTCCGCTCGAGGCCAAGGCCTGGGGACGTTTCTCGCCACGGAATCACTCAAGCACCTGCAAAATTCGGGGATCCCTCGCATCGAAGTCCAAACCGGCGCCGACAATGAACAGGCGCCTGCGCCTGCTGCAACGACTCGGCTTCGGCGAACTCCGCCAGGGGATCCACTTCGCGAAAGACCTGCCATCCGCCGGCGATCCGCTGCTGATCGCCGACGATTGATCGCCGACGATTGATCGCGAACGATTGACGGCGGACGGGCTCGGCTGGGCGATCACCATGGACCGGCTTGCGAATCGCCCTCGCCCGCGGGCGCTCTCGACGGGCATTGGGAGGACTCAATTCGGCGTGCCGCGGCCGTCGGAACGTCCTTGATACAGATTCCGACCTGCCACGAGCGATCTCATCTTGGCGTCGGCCACGCTGCGCGGCAGCATCCAGAATCCGCAATCCGGATGCACGTACTTAATCCGCTCGGGCCCCAGTACGCGGGCCGCCGTTTCGATCCGCCGCGCGACGTGCTCGGGCGATTCCACTTCGTTGTCCTTGATGTCAATGACTCCCAGACCAAGCCCGATACGCGCCTCGACCGCGCGCAATACGCTCAGTTCGTCCGACGGACGTCGCGCCATCTCGAGCACGAGATGATCGACCTGCAGCTCATTCAGAAAGGCCACCAGTTTGTCGTAGGTGCCCTGCTGAATTCGCTGGCCGCCGTAGTTGCCGAAACAGAGATGGACGGCACGCTGGCCGGTGGCGCCCTGCAAGACGCGATTGATCCCCCGCGCCGCGAGCGGGCCGTCGTCGGGACGCCCCGTCACATTCGCCTCGTCGACCTGAATCACATCGGCGTCGATCCCCTCGATTTGTGTTTTCAACACCTCGGCCAGCGCCATCACCAGAGCCTCCAGGTCAGGATAGTATTCGTCGGCCAGCGTCCGCGCTAACATGTAGGGGCTGGTGAGCGTGAACTTCTTGGGGCGATCGGTCAAATCACGGTACAGCTGATAGTCGGACTCGAGGTCAAGCTGGCCGGACCCCAGCTCGCTCACCACGACGCCCGGCGGTTTCGCTCGGAATCGCGTGACTTCCTGCGCCCTCCAGGCCGACAGTTGCTTGCGCGAAAGGTCCGTGCGGATTCCTGCGAGCGGCCGTACGAAATAGTCAATCATGCCGTTCGTTTCCGCATGGTTGATATCCCAACGGTACAGCTCGCCGTCGGCTACCAAGTCGATTCCCGCGAGCTCCTGCGTCTTCAAGACCGCCAAAATCGCGTCCCGCAAGCTCTCGCGATTGCTGACCACACGCAACCACATCGGGACGGGATAACTTCCAACAACCGTGGTGAGCATATCGATCCTCGAGATGTGACGGTGCTCTAGAAACAAACGTCGTAGTCGTGGACGTCAGGCAAGACCTTAAAACCAAAACCGACACACTGCAAGGATCCAATGTGGAATTGACCGTCACGCACGATCGGACGGACGATTCCCGCACGTTGATCGTACAGGTCCGGATGAGCCTCCCAGGCGGCGTGCTGCTGGGCGGCGGGCAGGTACGCCAGTCCGGGATGATAATGATGCCCGTTTCGCTCGACGTGTTCTAACCCCAGCGTCGCTGCCAGGCAGAGGTCGGTTTGGACGGGGACGATGCCCACACAGCACAGGTCCTCGCCCGACATCAAATACGCCGGCCCCTGTGAGGCGACGTCGATCGCGGCGCGCGGACCCCTCTCCGCCGAGTTGCCGGGCTGGTTGAGCCACCAGGTCAAGCCGGCGTTGAGTAGACTCTTGAGTGGTCCCTTGCAGCTCTTGCTGCTGACACCGCGATAGCCCAGTTCGACTGCCTCGCGATAACTTGTCAAGGTTTGGTCCGATTCGTCAATGATGACCGGTTTTTCGCTCGCGAGCGACCGGATTCCCTCGGTCGCCTTACGCACCAGCGCCAGGTCGCGCGGCAAGGGCTGCTCAATCAGCAGCGTTCTCTGCCAAAGCTCGCCCAGCGACGACCGCGACTTGATCGCCGCGATCAGCCGATCGAACTCGGCCGCATCCTGATACTGCTCGTTGCCATCCAAGGTCACCCGATAGTCTCCCCCGCGCAGCCGCTGCATGAGGCGGGCGATGATCTCCAGCCGGTCGAGGTCGCGGTCAAGTTGATTGACCACCTTGATTTTGAGGTAACGCACACCGCTCTGCTGAACGTACTCTTCCAAGGCCTGCGGTTGACCATCCTGCAGGCGATCGGCGGGCGGAATTTCGCTCGACGTGAGTGGATCGGTAAGGCCCACAGTGTGGCGGACGAAGACTTGTCGGCGAGGCGTTGGCGGGAGCCAGTCCCGGGGGACAAGGCCGGCGAGGCGGGAATCCCAGCGGGCCGGGTCGATGCCCAACAAATTCGCCTGCACGAGCTCGGCGAAACTCATGCCCGCGGCGCGAGCCATCGCGTCGATCGTCGCGCGTTCGGGAAGGCTGACGCCAAAGCTGCCCAGCAGATTCGGCCAACCGCGCTCCTTTGCCTCCGCCTGAACCGCCTCGAGTGCGGTCCACCAGCCGTCAAAGAAGGAAACCGGGCGGGCAAACGATTCGCGGAACGCGTCCGTCGCCAGCCGAGCCGCCGCGATCATGTCCTGCTGCTGCGACTCGAACGACTTCTCCGGCGATTTGTCGAACCAACTGGGCGGAAAGCAGTCGCCGCTGAAACCCTGCCAGGCGACTCCGCCAATCTCAACCGTGGCACGATAGATCGCTTGCGGACACCACGTCAGACAGGCCCGACCGTAGCGAAACGGGAGGCGTGTCGTCGACCTACGCACCCCCAGCCAGCCGTTCAACCATCTCACTTGCATCGGCTGACTCTCCTTCCAGCACCCGGCGAATCAAGCAACCACCGCCCGACCGAGCTTCTTGCCAAGGCCGTGCGAGGTTTGACGGAGATGGGCCCGGCGAGCGAATTAATTGAAGGGATCGCTTAGGTTACCGAAGTCGCGATTTGACGGGCTTCGATCAATTGGTCCAGCTCTTGCTTCAGCCGATCCAGAATTTTGTCGTAGGGAAACGCGCCGAGTGATTCGGGGCCCCGCTTGAGATTCACGAAATTCGGCCCGCACCACAGCCCCAAATCCGCGTCGTCCGTCTCGCCCGGTCCGTTCACGCGACATCCCATCACGGCAATCGTGATCGCGTACGCCTCCGCATAACGCGTCATTTCCTTGACTTGCCCTGCCAGCTCGATAAAAGCCTCGTTCTCGACACGCGAGCAACTCGGGCAGGCAATGATGTTCAGCGACGTCAAACCATAGTCGACCACGGACCGCACGCGTCCCGCCGCAATGTCCGCCAGGATCTGTCGCCCCGCCGCGATTTCCTCCGGCTTTCGTGAGTTCGGGACGGTGAGCGAGACGCGGATCGTGTCGCCAATCCCGCGACTGATCAATTGCTCGAAGGCAATGCGCGTCTTGATGATGCCATCCGGGGGCAGCCCTGCCTCGGTCACGCCCAGATGCAGCGGCACGTCCGACCGCTGCTCGGCAAAGCGACGATTCACTTCGATCACGTTTTGCGGATCGGAGTCCTTCAGCGAAACACAGTAACGCGTAAACCCAAGCGAATCCAGCAGCTCGCAATGCTCCAAGGCGCTTTCGAGCATCGGTGAAATCGAGTCGTGAGGGTCGAACTTATCCTTTTTTGCAGGATCGACACTTCCACAATTCACTCCGACACGCATCGCGCAGTCATGACGCGATGCGATGTCGGCCAAGTAACGAACCTTGTCCTGCCAGGGCTTCGCTCGTTCGTGATGATAAAGATGCCCCGGGTTGTATCGCAGTTTGTCGACGTGGGGGGCCACCAACTCGGCTAGGCGGTAGTTTTCCTGCAGATCCACCGACAAATTCGCCGTGGTCCGACTACGAATCAACGCCAACGCCTCGGCGTCTTGTCGGTTGTCCACCGCAATCCGAACCACGTCTGCGCCCGCCGTATGCAGGGCCTGCACCTGCTGGACCGTCGCGTCGACGTCCTGGGTGTGCGTCGCGGTCATGCTTTGGACCGCGATCGGGAACCCAGCCCCGATCTGGATCTGGCCGATGCGTACGGCGCGAGTGGGATTGCGTTTAATTTGTTGAACCATTTCGAACCTCGCTTCCGCTGAAACGTTTATTTTTTCTAACCGCAGGCGAACTGGCAATGTCACTCCGTTGACTTGGGGGAACCGGTAATTAGACTGCGTCATGGTAGGCAGGGAAGTCTGTGCATTTTACAAGAAAGCTCGACTTGGGAGGTGACGCTAGTGTCCCGGACAGAAATCTCGATTCATACGTTGTCGAAGAGGGATTGGAGATCTCCCCGTCGAAGCTGGCATTCGCGGCTACCGTGGGAAGCTCGCAATGCCTTTTTTTGTCATCTGCGCGGCCGGACTCGCACGATCGAGTACCGTCTGAAGCGACGTGCAACGGCCGGGCCGGCCCGGCACATCTGATCGTCGAAACGACTCGCACTGCTCGAAACCGTTCGTTCGAGCCGCTAAACTCCTACACGGGGCACGCCGGTACACAGACCACGCGAGGCACCGATTCGCGTGGCCGGTCGACGGGAAGCGCAACCGCAGGAAACAGCGATCGATGATGAGCGTGTTAGATCCATTGTGGAAGGGGGACGACCGGGTTGCTGGAACCCGTTGGATCGTGGCGGTATGGCTGCTGCTGGCCGCGCCGATGTTCGCGGAACCGCCCAACATTCTGCTGATCATCTCGGACGACCAGGCGTGGACCGACTACGGTTTCATGGGGCATTCACAGATTCTGACGCCGCACCTGGATCGCTTGGCCGAGCAGAGCCTGACGTTCACACGGGGCTATGTGCCTTCGAGTCTTTGCCGCCCGAGTCTGGCGTCGATCGTGACGGGGCTGTATCCGCATCAGCATCGGATCGTCGGCAACGATCCGGCGCCACTACCTGGCCTCAGCGCAGCGGCGAGTCAGACGCAGCCGGCCTACCTCGCGCGACGGCAGCACCTGATCGACCATTTGGATCGGGTGGACACGTTGCCCAAGCTGCTGGGCGCGCGACGTTACGCTTCGTTTCAGAGCGGCAAGTGGTGGGAAGGGAGTTTTCGTCGGGGCGGTTTCACGGCGGGCATGACGCGCGGATTTCCGGAGCCTGGAGGCCGCCACGGCGACGAGGGCCTGAAAATCGGCCGCGAGGGGCTGCAGCCGATTTTTGATTTCATCGAACAAGCCCAGGCGAATGAGCAGCCATTTCTCGTCTGGTACGCCCCGCTACTGCCTCACACGCCGCATAACCCACCGGGGCGACTGCTGGATCGATACCGAGATCCGACGACATCCGAAGCGATCGCCAAGTACTGGGCGATGTGCAGCTGGTTTGACGAGACATGTGGAGAATTACTCGACTACCTGGATCAGCATCAATTGCGGGACAACACGATCGTGGTCTATATCACCGACAATGGATGGATCAATCGGGCCGACCGGTCCGCGTACGCTCCACGCTCAAAGCGGTCGCCCTACGAAGGCGGAATCCGCACGCCCATCATGATTCGCTATCCCGGTCACATGACTCCGCAAATCGATGACCTGACGCTCGCCAGCAGCCTGGACATCGTACCCACGCTGCTGCGGGCCTGCGGCCTCATGCCCACTTCAGCGATGCCAGGAATCGATCTGCTGGACGCACAGGCCCGCGCGTCCCGTAAGACGCTCCACGGCGAGATCTTCGAGCATGACGTGGTAGACGTCGAACGTCCGGAGGCGAGTCTCCGATACCGGTGGACGATCCGCATGCCCTGGAAGTTAATCGTGCCCAACCCCGAGCGAGTGGCGGACGAATCGGTGCAACTCTATCACCTGATCACTGATCCCGAAGAGCAATCCGACGTCGCTCAGCGATACCCAGAAATCGTTGACGAGTTACGGTGGGAGAGCGGCGGGTGAGGCGTGGGGTCGCGCCGGGCCCCCTCATCCGGCCTGCGGCCACCTTCTCCCGCGTTGGGGAGAAGGGACAGAATCGAGTCACCTTCTCCCGCGCTGGGGAGAAGGGACATTGGGGTGTCACCTCTCCCGAGGCCGGGAGAGGTCGCTCGGGTCCCGCCCGCGGGAGCCGAGCGGGTGAGGGTTGAGCGGCGGCGCAGGGCTCACGGCCGGGCCCCTCATCCGGCCTGCGGCCACCTTCTCCCGCGCTGGGGAGAAGGGACATTGGGGTGTCACCTCTCCCGGGACCGGGAGAGGTCGACCGGGGACCGCTTGCGGGACCCGGGCGGGTGAGGGTTTTCGTGGGCGGCATTTGAATTCGTGAGGTCAATTATGGTGACAGTTGGGAAACGCCTGATTCGTGCGAGTGCCTTGTTAGCCACCCTGGTCGCCGCGCGACCGTTGACGGCGACTACCGCAGAACCGCCCAACGTGGTGATCATTTTCTGCGATGATCTTGGCTACGGCGATCTTGGTTGCTTTGGCCATCCGACGATCGAGACGCCGCAACTGGATACGATGGCGGCGGCAGGGCAGAAGTGGACCAGTTTCTATTGTGCGGCACCGGTCTGCACGCCTAGCCGAGCCGGACTGCTGACAGGGCGTCTGCCGATCCGCAACGGCATGACGTCGCCGCAGCGGGTCGTCTTGTTTCCGGATTCGGGAGGCGGACTGCCCCCGGCAGAGATCACCCTGGCGGAATGTTTGGGTAACGCGGGCTACGCAACCGCCTGCATTGGTAAGTGGCACCTCGGGCACCTGCCCGCGTTTCTGCCGACGTCGCAAGGTTTCGACTCGTATTACGGTGTTCCCTACTCCAACGATATGCATGCCGGCGGTGGCGTTCCGCTCATGCGAGGTACCCGCATCGTCGAACGTCCCGTCGACCAGACGACATTGACGAAACGCTACACGGACGAGGCGGTGCGATTCATTGAGGCGCACCAGGCGGATCGCTTCTTCCTTTACTTGGCACACACCATGCCGCATGTGCCGCTGCATGCGTCGGAGTCGTTTCGTGGAACCAGCCGGCGCGGATTGTATGGCGATGTGGTTCAAGAAATCGACAACTCGGTAGGCCGAATCCTGCGCACGCTGCGGGACCAAGGGCTGGCCGAGCGCACGTTGGTGGTCTTCACCAGCGACAATGGCCCGTGGCTGGTTCAGCGCCAGAACGGCGGCAGCGCTGGATTGTTGCGAGCTGGCAAAGGCACGACGTTCGAAGGCGGAATGCGGGTTCCGACAATCTTTTGGTGGCCCGGCACGATCGCCGCGGGATCCACCGTCTCGGATTTGGGCAGCACGCTCGATCTGATGAGCACGCTCTGTACGCTGGCGGGCGCCGCGTTGCCCGACGATCGACAACTCGATAGCCTGGACCTCTCGCCGGCGCTCCGCGGAACCGGGCCCAGCCCGCGGCAAACCATGTTTTTCTACACGCGCGGCGTCCTCCACGCGGTGCGGCATGGCGCGTTTAAGCTTCACGTCTTGACCCGCGACGCGGTGCACTACGGACGTCCGCCCGTCGTTCAGGATCCCCCGCTGCTGTTCGATCTCGAACAGGATCCCAGCGAACAGTATGACCTCGCGGAGAAACGACCCGACGTCGTCCAGCAACTGCAGCAGCTGATTCAGCAACACTTGGAAACCGTGAATCCGGCGCCCGACCAATTGGCGATTCCGCTCCCGGCGGGATAGCCCGAGAGAATGCGAGGGGCCGAGCCGCGAAGACGCGATGACGCGATGACGCGATGAACGACGAAACGAGAGGACGTACGGCAGCGCGGATCCGCCGGCCGCGGGAATGGATGTCGATCAAGCGCGGGCGAGCGCGACCGACGCCATCACGATGTAAAGGATAATCAGTCCCCAGGATACCGCGTACGGTTCGCCCCGCGCCGGCTGGTAATAATGGACGCCGATAAACACGCCGAAAGCGACCAGACCCAGGGCTCCGGCAATCAGCTGGGGAGCCACCGCCTGCAGCAGCGCCAGAGCTACCGCAAGCATGGCATTGGCGATCAAGACTTGCCGAATCGAAAACTGCAGACGCGGCGACTCGGGGGGCGGAACGACCCTGCGGCTCAACGGCGTTTCGGCTTCACGCATCCGCTGTCGCGCCGCCTCGGTTTCCGGATCCAGCGGTTCAAGCGTGAACGACATGTCATCCTCGTCGGCCACCGGCAAACGCATCACAACGTCATCTCGTGAGGACTGTCGCGCGGACGGGCCACCTCGCATCGAGCGTAACGGATCGAAAGAATCGTTCACAGTCACCGCCGGTTTCGCCTGCCGGATAAGCCGGTTCCGGTCCCGCTGCGTAATTCGTTTCTGGGCGCGGGGCCTCACTCGCTGATTGTAACATTCCCGATTGGGTCCGTAACGCAGGCCGCGACTCAACGAAAATTTGGCCCCGCCGCGGGCGCTCAGATTTCCTCGGGCCTGCGCGGTCGACGGGGTCGCGGCGGCGTCTCGTCACCGTTCGCCCCTCGTTGGCGGGGTGGCCGATCCGCTTGCGGGCCCCGTTGCTCGGCGAATTTTGTGAGTTCGGCCTCCGACGCTGCCCCGTCCTGATTCGCGTCGATGTCGGCAAACATCCGCTTCAATCGCTCGGGCAGCTCATCCTCGCTCAGTTTTTCGTCGCCGTTCTTATCCATCCGCATCCAACGGGCCACCATCGCGTGGGGGTCCTGAGGTCGACCCAAACCCGCCGGACCTCCCAGTCCACCGCCACGCCCGGCCGGAGGGCGGAGCTCGTCGGCCGACAATTTGCCATCCTGGTTCTTGTCGAGTGTTCGCAGCGCCTCGACGGCACCGGCGATTTCTTCGGTCGACAGTTCGCCGTCCTGGTTTTTATCGAGGGCGGTCATCAGGGGCAGGCCGCGCATCGTTCCCCTGCCAAAGGGCCGGTCTCCTCGGCCTCCACCGGGTTCGCGCCCCGGCGGCTGGGCGTTGGTTGGAGCAACCAACATCACGACGACGAGGGCCCCTGTTGCCAGCATGGCTCGTTGATTTCGCATCGGATTGTCTCCCTGGGTCTGGATTCCGAATCAGGAATGGCTTCGCAGCGAAGTCACGAAGCTACGAAGCGGCCCGCACGCCCGAGCTCGCGAAGTTTTGCGGACGGCGTGGGGTGTCGGTCGATCAACCCCGGCGGTCGCCACGAGTTTCGACATCCGTGAGTTAGGTTCGCGCAAGCTTCGCGTGGATGAAAAAAGTTCTCGACCCGCCGCACCCTTTGGTCAATTCCTGGGTTAATTGTCCGTCGATGCGTGCCAACTGCGAATTCGCACGGTTTAGATCATTCTGGTGAGATACGGAACAGCATTGTGGACGAACGAACACTTGCGTCAGACCCTCTCTCGCTGACTTTGGCGAGCCTTTCGTGGGCGAGTTGGAATTCTGGTCGAATCGCGGGGTCGGAACCCTGGGGCATCGACGTTCCTGAGGGCCAGATAGGCTGCTACGTCGTCCGTCAAGGAAGCTGCTGGGTTTCCTCACGTCAGCTGCCGGATCCCATCGAGGCAAGGCCAGGGGACCTGCTGCTTTTCCCGCACGGCGACGCCCATCGCGTGAGGAGTTCATTGAACGGCTCGATGGTTCGTTCCGACGAGATCATTGAGGGCGATCGGTCGCTGCTCTCGGTTCGGCAACGATTCGCGGGAGGGTGAGACTCGCTTGATCTTTGGACACTTGCCGAGGCAGGCGGGTGGCGCGAACCCCTTGAATGGCCATCTGCTGGCATTTGTCCACTTGCACATGGCGGACTACGAAGGGTTGGCTCAATCCGAACCGCTCTTGGATGCCATTGAACTGGAGCAGAGGAATCGACGACCGGGCTGGCACGCGATCGTGAACCAGCTGATTCAGACTCTCTTTTGCCAAGGGCTTCGCGCCTTCGCTTCACAGCATGCAAATGGCTCGGCGGCGGCTCACGGCAACCAGGCGTCGCTGGTGACCGACCCGATTATCGGTTTAGTGGTCGGTCTCTTGCACTCCCAGCCTGAGAAACCGTGGACGGTCGCGAGCTTGGCCCGGTGGGTCAACATGTCCCGTTCCGCGTTCTCGGAGCGGTTTCGGGAGGTCGTGGGCAAACCTCCGCTGCAATATCTCACTCAAGTTCGAATGGGGCGTGCATGCGAACTTTTGGCGCGTTCGGACCTCGGTGTGAAACAGATTGCAGGCCTGGTCGGCTACGAGTCCCCGTCTTCGTTCACCAACGCCTTCAAGCGGTGGAACGGCGTTTCTCCCGTCGCGTATCGCGACGAATCGGGCTCGCTTGAGCCCGTGCTCGCGGGTCAATCCTGAGGGATCCCGAGCCAAGGTGGGTTTCGAACCGGAATGATGCCGGTGTCGGTACCGCGACACTCGCGGCGCATTGGCTTCTGGTTGGCGGCCAGGCGGCCAAGGTTGGCGGTTCCGGTTGGGGAAAAACTAACGATGGCGTGCGACTTTACCGATTATTCGGGATAAGGAAGACGCTATCGCTGGCAATCCGGCCAAGCGATCCGCCGTCTCCCAGGGGAGATGAGTCGCCATGCCAAGCAGAAACGTGGTCCTTGTGATGCTCAGCATCGCGTTGTTCGGGACGTCGACTCGCGGACAGTCGACGGCACCGGCGACCGGATTGACGGGTGGCCAATATCGTGGCCGCCAGATCAGTTTCGCACCGCGGTACGGCCGCGTTCACGTTCCGCCGACGAAACCACGGGGCAGCACCCGCGCGGCCCGGAGTTGATGGGTTCGGCGGTCGCTTCCGACCCGGCGGCTCCCGACGGCGTGGCGGCGGCGGACTACGAAACCGCGGCCATGCTGCTTGAATCATCGGACCCATCGTTGATGGTAAGCGGAGAGGACGAGGTGGTCTTGGCCGACACGATGGCGTGCGGCGACCCGTGGACGGATTGCGCGAGGCCGATCCTCTGGGCACAGGGCGAGTACCTGTTGTGGTGGACCAAGGGCATGAACGTTCCGGCGCTCGCGACAACCAGCCCGCCGGGAACGCCGCAAGACGAAGCGGGCGTGTTGGGCGTTCGTAGCACGTCGATCCTCTTTGGCGACGGGCAGCTCAACGACGGTTCACGAAGCGGCGGGCGTGTGACGCTCGGATACTGGATCGACGCGATTCAGTCACGTGGTTTCGAGCTGACTTATCTTGGTCTTGAAGACAAGAGTCAAACGTTCACGGCCTCTGGCGATGACTTCTCAATTCTTGCTCGGCCCTTTTTCAACACGCAAACCAACGCCCAAGACGCGCGCTTGATTGATTTTCCAAATCTGGTCGACGGGGCCTTGGCAATCGACGTTACGACGGAGTTCCAGACCGCCGAAGTGCTCGCTCGGCGTTCCGTGTCGAGTCCAATCTGGTCGAGCGTTGACGTCTACGTTGGCTACCGGTATGCCGAGCTTCAGGATGCCGTCCGCATCACGGAATCAACCCGTTCGTTGTCGGGGCCAATCGCAGGCACGAGTTTTCAGCTGTCCGATGAGTTCTCGACACGGAACGAATTTCACGGAGCAGAGGCGGGTGTCCGGGTCACGCGATGCTCGTCGCCGTTGATGTCCATAGAGTTCTTGGGAAAATTCGCGCTCGGCAATACCAGCTCGCAGGCGACGCTCGCAGGAATCACCAACGTAACGGCCCCGACCGGCGAAACGACGACGCAACCGGCGGGACTGCTGGTTCAATCCACAAACCGAGGTACATTCAACACAAGTGAGTTCAGCGCGCTCGGCGAAGCGGCAGTGACGCTTCGGCGTCAGTTCGGTGCGGGCTGGTCGGGTACGTTCGGCTACACGTTCTTTTTCTGGACGGATGTCGTGCGGGCCGGCGAACAAATTGACACGTCGGTCAACGTCACGCAAATCCCCCCCGGGACGCTCCAAGGGGAGCCGAGTCCAAGCTATCCGGCGGAGACCGTTGATTTCTGGGCCCAGGGTCTTCGTTTGGGTCTCGAGTACAATTTCTAGTTCCGCCGATCAGGAAGGCAGTCGCCAATCCTCGTGGTTGGCGATGGCCTCGTCGATCCAAGGCGACGATAGCACGGCCCCTTCGGGCTGATCGACCAGATTGTTGAGTTTGACGGTCACCTCGAATGTCTCGGTATCTCCTTCGAGGTCCGTCGCTCGGACATCGAGTGTGAACACGGGGGTCGACTCGAAATCGAGAGCGTCCGAATCGCGAACCGTCAGCTCGCCGGTCAGCCGATCCAGGGTGAAGACGTGATCCACCTGATCGACCTGTGCCTGAATCACATTTTGGAACTCCGCGAGGTTCCCGGGCAGGTCGGTCAGTTGGGTTCCATCGAGGAAGAACGAGGGCGTTGCCGAGAGGCCGAGCGACACCGTCGCGTCCAGATCTCGTTGGACTCGGGCGGCGAGCGCGGGGTCCGCCAGGTCGCTGACGAACTGAGTTGTATCGAGTCCCAGCTGGCCGGCGTAGCTTACGAACAGAGCCTGAGAGTTCTCGGCTGCTTTCCACTCATCCTGATTCTGGAACAGCAAATCGCCCATCGCGTCGAACTGACCCTGTCGGCCCGCTGCCTCAGCCGCAATGCCCGCCTCGATCGCCTTGGGGTGAACCTGCGTGAGCGGGAAGTGGCGTGAGACGACGAGCAGTTCTCCGGCAAAGTCCTGCTTCAACTGTTGAACAAGGGGATGATACGCGCGACACGCCGGGCACTGGAAATCCAAATACTCGATCAGCACGACCGGGGCCTGCACGTCTCCGGAAAGATGATCGTCGGGAACCAGTTGAAGGAGCGGATCGAGATTTGCGTCCGCGAACTCGAAGACCCGTGGACTCCCCACCTGTGCCGACTTGGGTTGAACCACGCCAACCGACGTTCCGGCAATTGAATTCTCGTCGAGATTAAAGGTGTTGGCGGGATTGATGGTGAACCTCACCGTCGCGATCGCGGAATCGAGGATCCCGTCGTTGACTCGATAGGTAAAGCTATCAGACCCGTCAAAGTCGTTTTCCGGCGTGTACGACAGCGTCCCGTCCGCGGCCAGTAACAGGGTCCCGTGGGCGGGCTGTGTCATCACGATCGGCACCAGCGAGTCGCCATCGGGGTCGGTGTCGTTGGCGAGCACTCCTTCCACGGCGGCGACCGCCAGGGTGTTGTTGGCTTGGAGAACGTAAGCGTCATCCGCGGCGACGGGGGCCTGGTTGACGTCGGTCACGGTCAGCGAAACTGTGGCGATATCGCTGGACGTTCCCGCCGGATCGATCGCTCGATAGGTAAAAGAATCGGACCCGCTGAACGAGGCGACCGGGACGTAGGTGAACGAGCCATCGGGATTGAGCACGAGTGAGCCGTTGGTGGGCGGCGCGACGACCTCGGCTTGCAGCGAGTCACCGTCGAGATCCTGGTCATTGGCCAAAACGCCCGTGGACGCCTCGGGACGCAGGATCGCGCTCTCCTCGACGGTAAAGCTGTCGTCGACGGCGACGGGGGGATCGTTGAGATTGTTGACCTTGATCGTGACCACCGCGGTCTCCGACAGGAAGTCCCCATCGGCGGCCTGGTACGTGAAGCTGTCGGATCCGCTGAAGTTACCATTGGGCGTGTAGGTAAACGACCCATCCATATTCAGCACGAGTGTCCCGTTCTGGGGATTCGTTTCGACGCGTGGGAACAGAAGATCTCCGTCGGCGTCGGTGTCATTTGCCAGGATCCCCTCGCTCGTCACTACCGTCAGTTGCGAATCCTCATCGACCTGGTACGTGTCGAGAAGTGCGACAGGTTGGTGCTCATTCACGCGAATCAAATTGATCGTCGCCAGCAATGTCTCCGTATCGCCGTCGAGATCCGTGACGCGGACATTTCGCGTAAACGACGGGTTGTTGTCGAATTCAAGGTCTTGGTTGTTGCGGACATCGATCTGACCCGTGCGGCGATTCACCGCGAACGGGTCATCGACTTGATCGACGGCGGCTTGGATGACACTGTCGAACGCTGCCTGCGTCGCGGGCAGATTCGTCAGCCGCTCGCCCTGAAGATAGAAGGAAGGCGTCCCGGTCAGTCCCAGCGACGTGGCGGCGTCCGAATCGCGCTGGACACGGGCCGCGAGTGACGGGTCGGCCAGGTCGGTGGCGAATTGCGTGGGATCGAGCCCCAAATCGTTTGCGTAGCTTTCAAACTTCGGCGTCGGTTGGGCCTCAGACGACCAGTCGGCTTGATTCTGGAACAACAGATCGGCCATCTCGTCGAACTTACCCTGCCGCCCCGCCGCCTCAGCCGCCACGCCCGCAGCGAAGGCATTCGGATGGATCGAAGTCAGCGGGAAGTGGCGCCTCACCACGAGCAGTTCGCCGGCGAAATCGTCCCGCAATTGCTGCACGATCGGATGATAGACAGCGCAGGGTGGGCATTCAAAATCGAGGTATTCAATCAGCACGACAGGTGCGGCGAGGTCGCCTGCCAGGTGGTCATCGGCTGTCAGCTTCAATTCCGAAGGCAGAGCAGGATCGACGACTTCGAAGATCAACTCGCCGTTCAGATCCGCATTGAGCAGCTGCAACTGACCGACCAGGCTGCCGTTGGCCGCGTTTTCCAGCAGGCTGAACGTGTTCGCCGGATTGACGGTCAACGTGATCGTCGCAACATTCGAAGCTCCCGTCCCGTCGCTGGCCTCGTAAGTGAACGAGTCCGAGCCGCTGAAACCCGTGGCCGGAATGTAACGAAACGATCCGTCTGGGTTCAGCGTCAGCGTTCCGTGGCTCACGTCGCCGACCAGTGTCGCCGTGAGTGGATCGTTATCGGGATCGACATCATTGCTCAGGACCCCGTCGGCCGCGGCGACTTCGAGCGTCGCGCCTTGAGTCGTCACGTAGCTTTTTCCGACCGCTTGCGGCAAGTCATTGACGGCCGCAACCGCAACGGTCGCGGTGGCCGTATTCGAACTCGACGCCGCATCGCGAGCCTGGTAGGTAAAGCTGTCGGTTCCGCTGAAATCTGAATCGGGCGTGTAGGTGAACGAGCCATCGGGCTCAAGCGTCAAGGTTCCGTGCGCCGGTCCCGTGATCAGCTGCGTCGTCAAGGAGTCGCCATCGAGATCATCATCGTTCGCCAGGACGCCTTCGGCGAGAGGCACGACAAGAGCCGTGTTCTCGCTGGTGGCATAGCTGTCATTCACGGCTTGAGGCGGATCATTCACGGCGCTGACGGTCAATGCCACGGTGGCCAGGGCTGACGTGAGGCTGCCGTCGGACGCCCGGTAGGTGAAGCTGTCATTTCCGTTGAACTCGGCGTCGGGCGTATAGCTGAAGCTGCCGTCCGCGTTGAGCTGAAGCGTTCCGTGGGAAGTCGTCGTGGCCAGTTCTGCCGTGATCGCGTCGCCGTCCGGATCCTGGTCGTTGTCCAGGACGCCGCCAGCAACCGGGATCGTAAGCGGCGTGCCCTCGGTCACCAAATACGTGTCGTTCGTCGCCACGGGCGGATCGTTTTGCCCTGTGACCGTGAGCGTCACCGTCGCCGTGCTGGAGGTGCGTGTGCTGTCGCTGGCCTGATACGTGAAGGAGTCGGTGCCGCTAAAGCCCGCATCGGGCTGATACGTAAACGAGCCATCGGCGTTCAGAGCGAGCGCGCCATGCGTCGGATCGGTTTGGCGAACCGCGATCAGAGAATCTCCATCGGCATCCGAGTCGTTGCTTAGCAGCCCGCTGGCGACATTGATGGTCAACGTCGTATTCTCGGCGACCGTATAGGAATCCGCGAACGCGACGGGGGCCGCCTCATTGACGTTGACCAGATTGATCACAACCTCCACGGTACTGGTGACGCCCGCCGAGTTCGTGCCGGCGACGGTCAACTCGTAACGTGACTGGGATTCGAAATCCAGTCGATTGCCATTGGCGACGATGATCTGACCGGTCGTGCGATCGATCAAGAAGGGTTCATCGAAGTCGGCGAGCGCCTCGTCAATCACCGCCTCGAAATCCGCCTGAGCCTCGCCGTTGTCGAGACGGCTGCCGTTCAGATAGAAAGTCGGCGTCGCGGTGGCTCCCAGTCGAGCGGCGGCATCAGCGTCCCGTTGCACCCGAGTCGTCAGAGCCGGGTTGGAAAAGTCCTGCAAGAATTGCGTGACATCCAGGTCCAGCTGGTCCGCATAGCTAACGAAGAACGGAGTCGGGTCGGCGTCGATGCCCCACTCGTCTTGCTTCTCGAACAGCAACGCGCCCATTTCGTCGAATTTGCCCTGCAGCGCGGCGGCCTCGCTGGCCACGGCAGCCGCGAGCGCGTTCGTATGCGGCGGATTGATCGGGAGATGTCGGCGAACGATCAGCAGTTCCTCGGTGAACTCCTCTTTGAGGCCCTCGACCAAGGGTTCGAATGTCTTGCAAATGGGGCACTGAAAGTCGACATATTCGATCAGGACGAGCGGAGCGGCCGGATCCCCCGTCAAGTGGTCATCCGGTCTCAGGGACAGGTCCGCAGGCAGGCTGGTGTCGTTCAGTGCGAAGCTGAGCGTGCCGGATGCGCCCAGCTGGACTTGCCCCACGACCGACCCGGTGGCGGAGTTCTCCTGAATGCTGAACGTGTTGGCCGTGTCTTCCACGGTCAGCGTCACATTCGCGGTATTCGAAAGTTCGGTGCCGTCACTGGCGGTATACGAGAAGGAGTCGCTCCCGACGAAGCCGTTGTCCGGTGTGTAGCTGAATGAGCCATCGCTATTGAGAATCAGCGTGCCGTGGGTCGTGGTCGAAACGAGTGCCGCGGAGAGCGAGTCCTGGTCCGCATCCGTATCGTTGGCCAACACGCCGTTGGCGGCAGAGACGTTCAAGGTCGTCGCCTCTCCGATCGAATAGGCGTCGGCCGACGCGAGCGGCGCCGAGTTACCCGGTTCGGGAACAGGCGATTCCGATTCCGCACGGATCGCCTGTGCCAGTTCCATGTTACCGGCACGTTCCTCACCGATGGCCACCATCTCGCGGAAGACGGTGCTGGGCGCCGTGGACGACGCGAAGAACCACATGATCGAGACGTACTCAACGTGAATTCTTGACTCCCCGAAATTATTATCCGACAGCGATTGCCCGCCCGCGACGACGAGGTTGGAGATCCGGTCATTGCCGACCGTCGCGCTGGTCAGACCACTCGATTCCTGACCGTCGGCGAGCGCTGCGGGTTGAGACTCGGTCACCACGTAGGTTCCCGCCGCAAGGTTGTCGAAACGGTAGAGTCCTGAATTCGTCGTAATCACCGAGCGGCTGATCGACTCGCCCGTATTGCTCGTACCCGTCAGCGTGATCAGCGTTCCGGGGACACCGCTCTCGCCGGCATCTTTCAGACGATCGCCGTCGGAATCCAAATAGACGAAACCCGAGATGCTGTTGCCGACGGAGTCCGTCAACGTGACGGTCACGGTGGCGGTGTCGGTCAGTCCGTCTGTGTCTTCGACGGTGTAGGTGAACGTGTCGGTTCCCGAAAGGCCGACGGGCGCGGCGTAGTTAATCACGCCGCCCACGATCTGGACGGTCCCCCCTTGCGTTCCCTGCGTGACCGAGATGATCTCGAGTGTATCTGACAGATCGGGGGCCACGATGTCATTGGCCAACACATTGAAGGTCTGGACCGCGCCGTCGTCGGGTGCCTCGAAGTTGTCGTCGACGGCTTGCGGCGGATCGGGCTGACCGACCACCGTGATCGTTGCTTGGGCCGTCGAACTATTGGTGCCGTCCGTCACCGTGTAACCAAACTGATCCGTCCCTGCGAAATTCGCGCTGGGCGTGTAAGTGAACGACCCGTCCGCGTTGAGCGTCACGGCTCCATGACTCGGCGAAACACTTAACGAGGCGCTCAAGGTTCCATCCGGATCGGAATCATTCGCCAAGACGCCATTGGCCACGGTGACGCTCAGGACGCTGTCCTCATTGACCGTGTAGGTGTCATCCGCGGCAGTCGGCACGTCGTCAACGGCCGTCACCGTGATCTCGACGGCCACCGGTTCGGAGGTGGTCGTCCCGTCGGAGACGCGATAGGCAAACGAATCCATGCCGGCGAAGTTCAAATTCGGGGTATAGCTGAACGAGCCGTCCGCGTTCAGTTGCAGCGTGCCAGAGGTGGGTTGATTCGCGAGGCTGACCACCAGTTCGTCACTGTCGGGATCCAAGTCATTGGCCAGCACCCCTGCTTCGGCGCTAACCGTCAGCACGGAATCTTCGGCGATCGTATAGCTGTCCTCGACGGGCGTCACGGGGTCGTCGACTTCATTCACCGTGATCGTGACTTGAGCGACATTCGTCTCGATAACTCCATCGCCAGCCTGGTAAGTAAATCGATCGGTCCCGAAGAAATTCGCGGCGGGAGTGTAGCTGAATGAGCCGTCGGCGTTGAACGACAGCGTGCCGTGACTCACGTCATCAATCAACACGGCGCTCAAAGCGCCTGTCCCGGCCTGACCATCGTTGGTCAACACGCCCTCCGCGGCGGAGACATTCAGAGCGCTATCTTCGTTGACCTGATATACGTCGGGCTGTGCGGGGATCGTTCCCAGCACGGTCACCTCGAGTGCCGTGGCCTTGGTGTTACCGGCAGCGTTACGCACGACGACGTCGAACGTGTTGGGCACGGCCTGTTGCAAGGTCGGCGTCCAGCTGAGGACTCCGGTCTGGCCGTCGATCGTGACTCCCGTCGGCGCGTTGGTCACGGCGTACGTGACCTGGCCTTCGTCCGGGCTGTCGAAATCGACCGTGAACGGCTCGCCGAAGCGGGTGACATACGATGTTGAGTTCGTGATGCCAGGGGGAATCGCGGTATCGATCGTGATCGAAATCGCCGCCGACGGCTGACTTTCTGATCCCTCGAAGACCTGAGTGGCGGTCACGCTTCGGAGCCCGTCGGCCAGCACGGTCGTTCCATCGGTTGTGACCGTGGCGGTGGACCCAACGGCAGTGGCTTGACCGATCAGGACGCCATCCGCGAAGATTCGCACGGTGGCTCCGTCGATCACGCCGCCGGCCACGAACTGGAGCGCCGATGCGGCCGTTGCATTATTCCGATTCGTCAAGTCGTCATCGTCCGCCACTCCCGTATCGAACGCGGCAGCCAGGTCGATCGACGTCGGCGGAGCGAGGACAGCCTCCCCGAAATCCCGCGCATCGAGCTCGCGTCCGATCTGGACATCAATCTCGTAGCCGTCCGTGGCGGAGGGCACGCTTTCGAGACGCCCGTCGGTCACGAGGGATCGCAAGGAATACGTCCCTGGTTCGAGCTGCAACCGATACTGGCCAGCGGTATCCGTCGTGGTGAACATCTCACCGACGTCGAAGTTGCCATTCTCATTTTGGTCGACGTAGACGGTGATGCCCGCGAGCAGTACGTCGCTGGCATCCAGCGCGCCGTTGGAATTCGCATCAAAGAACTTCGTCCCGCTGACGTGCCCCACGCCCGCCAACGATTGAACCACAACCAATTGGTCGTCGGTCGACACCGGAAGCTCGTTGTAGGGACTCGGATTCGTCTTGTCGACCGGCAGATCGGCGATGCGATCGGGGACGGTCATGTCGAGGACTTGCCCGAACGCCGTGAACGCATTGTTCTGGGGCAAATCAAGAAAGTCATTGTCATCGCTCAAGTTCACGAAGAACTGACTGGTGGCGCTGTTGGGATTACCTCCCAGCTTGGCCATGGCCACCGTCCCGCGCAGGTTCGAGATGCCGGGCTCGTTCTGGATCGGCGGGTCCGTCGGGACCGACGAAAATTGGCTCGTACTGGTAAACGTGGTCGACGTCGTCTTGAATCCACCCCCCTGAATCACGAAGCCCGGATCGGATCGATGGAAAAACGAATTCAGATAGCGGCCATCGTTGACGTAGTTCAGAAAATTATCGACGGTCCCGGGGGTCGCCCCTGCGAAGAGCTCGATCACGAGCGCTCCGAAATTCGTATTCAGCGAAACGACCGGGTTTTCGCCGTACACGAGGATGATCTCGTCGCCGTCGCGGAGTTGATAGTCTTCGTAGGCGCTGGAGATCTCGCCATTGACGAACATCTGGATCGAGTTCGTCATGTCGACGGAATTGCCAAAGAGCTCCGTCGCGTCGAACGTCGCGTCGGGATTGTTGCCGGCCTGGCCGGCGTTAGTTCGCCAGGTTGTGAAGAAGTCGTCCAACGTGATCGCCGACAGCGGTTCATCCGCGATCGGTTCCACCAGCAGCGTGCCGTTGGCTCCGACCGTTCGGACTTGCGAAATCGGCGTGCCGCCGGCGTCCACGCCGATGTTGGCGGGGATCGTGATCGGTTGTCCGTCGACGTAGATCGTCAAACGCGCCGAAAGCGAATCTCCGATCGCGGCGGCCGCGAAGAGTTCTCGTCCGGCGGTCCCGTTGTCGGCAGAATAGAGCAAGGTTTGCTCGAAGCCGAACAAGTCACGGGGGGCCGATCCACTCGTGCCCGGCAGAACGTCGGCGACGAGCTGCGTGCCCGCGGCGGTTCCGTCACTTTCCCACAATTCTCGCCCATGGGCCGAATCGAACGCTGAAAAATACAACAGGCCATTTACCGTCGTCAAATACCGGGGCGCCGAGGCAACGCTGGTGCCGTCGAGATTGCTGACCAGGACCGTTCCGGCTTGCGTCCCGTCCGACTTCCAAAGCTCCGTGCCGTTGACGCCATCGTCGGCGGCGAAAAACAGCTCGCCGTTCAGTTCGGTCAAATAGGCGTCGGTCAGACTCCCCACGGTTCCGGGGCGAATGTCGCGCACCAGGACGGTCCCGGTGCCCGTACCGTCAGAAGACCAAAGCTCTTTTCCTTGCGTACTCGTTTCGGCCGCAAAGAAGAGTTTCCCGTTGGCGGCAACTAGAGAATTGTCGCCGTACAGACTATCGCCGCCACCCGGCTCGATGTCCTTCACGAGGACCGTCCCCGCTTCGGTGCCGTCCGACTTCCACAATTCCCGACCCAGGGTGCCGTTGTTGGCGGCAAAGAACAACATGCCATTGGCGGCCGTCAACTGCGTCGGATTCGACGAGTTCGGATAGTCGCCGTAGTAATTGCCGTCGTAGTAGTAGGGAGACGAACCCGTGAAGACATCTTTCACCAGAACCGTGCCGGCCGCCGTCCCGTCGGACTTCCACAGTTCACGTCCATTCACGCCGTCATCGGCGGAGAAAAACAGGGTCCCGTTGCTGACCGTCAGGTCTCGGGGATCGGAACCATAGGGGTAAGTTCCAAACGAGTTGGTGAACGTTCCCTCGGCGATGTCGCGGATCAGTTGAGTCCCCGAGGCGGTGCCCTCGCTGCCCCACAGTTCATTCCCGCTGATCGAGTCCTCCGCGCTGAACACAAGCTGCCCGTTCACGACGACCAGTCCGGCTGGCTTGGACCGGAGTTGGCCCTCGCCGTAGGGATACTGATAGCCTTCCCCCGGATTCAGATCGCGAACCAGGACCGTCCCGGACTCCGTCCCATCCGACCGCCACAGTTCCTGACCGACTTCGCCGTCGTCGGCGACGAAGTACAGCACGCCGTTAAATGCGACGAGTTCCGTCGGGTTCGACGGTTCGGCGCCAGGGCGAATGTCGCGGACACGCGCGGTCCCGCCGGGAGTGCCGTCGGTTTTCCACAACTCCCGTCCCGCCACGCCATCTTCCGCGGCGAAAAAGACCGTTGCGCCGACCTGCACGAAATCGGCCGGATTCGAGGCACCCGTTGGATTCAGATCGATCAATTCGGGAATGCCCGTCAACACGATTCGCGGCTCGAACGCCTCCAGCAGCAGGTCGCGTCTGGCTGCGAATCGGACGGCCCGCGACTTGTGGCGACGGCGACCGATACGGCCTGACTTGAGAAATAACGGAGCTCGTTGCGAACGCTTCATGTTCATTTTGCCTCGGTTCGATCGATGCCTATCCACGGTTTGATTTCGCACATGCCCTAGGCCGGAGTTGTTCGTCGTTAGCCGGGTGGTTTCCCCGATTCGGGCACGACCCAGATGGTGGGGTGACCATCGTCCAGGGCGTAGGGACCGCGGAGCGCCGCCATTCGCGTGTTTGTTAGCACCGAGACGTCAAAGATTTCATCCACGCCCGAGAGGAATTCAAATTGTCCGACAAGTTTTCCGCGGTCCAAATCGACCAGGGCCACCCCGCATTTCAGTCGCTCGCGATCCTCCGCGATCGGCACACCGCCGAAGGTCGACGTTTCGCGAATCTTTGAGAGGCCCACCAGGGCCAAGTTTCCCGCAATGGCCAGCCCACGCGCGTAACCGGGGAAGCGTGCCACCACGTCCGCCTGGCCGTTGCGCGGGTCGATTCGCACCAGCGAGCCACGGCCGGAATCGAGCAACCAAAGGCGTCCGGCGTGGACCCGCGGCGAATGAGGCATGGCAAAGCCGCGCGCGACGGTTTGGCCCGTGTTCACCTCCATGACGCAGCCGGTTCGAATTTTGTTCTCGCGCCAACCGCCTGCCGAATCCGTCTCGGCCATCGCGGTGACGTAAGCCGGCCGCCCGCCGGCCATCGCCAACCCGTTTAGATGACAGCGATCTTCCGGTGCCAGACGACTGATGAACGGAGGCTGCCAGCGCGGCACAAAACTGTAACGCGAGTCGGGCGTGCAAAGGCAGGAGAAGAGGGTATTGACAACCCACAATTCGGACCCCGACCATTCCATCTCGTGGGCCTGGATCTCACCCGTCACCTGGGCCGAGCAGGTCAGCCAACACGCCTCGTATCCGCCCGCCGGCGGCATTTGCCGAGCGACGTCGGGGTGATTTCTCAGGAACCAGATCCGATCCCTTGCCGCCACCGC
Source organism: uncultured Planctomycetales bacterium (assembly GCA_963826795.1). Classification (GTDB taxonomy): domain Bacteria; phylum Planctomycetota; class Planctomycetia; order Pirellulales; family Pirellulaceae; genus CAWGYT01. Next base: position 684,278 of record CAWGYT010000009.1, read on the forward strand.
CAGCGTCTCGCCTTGGGCGGCCGCGGCGATCCCCATCGGTCGGTCGAAGTTATGAAAGCTGAGCGCCAGTGATTGCTGTTGCGTGCCGAGCACCACGATTTTTCCCGCCTGGTACGTCGAGATCAAGACGGTTAGGCGTGCCTCCGCCAGAACGTGCGCCAGATCCTCCGAGTGCTCGTACCGAACCTCGCGCTCGGCAGGGACCGGCGCGCGCGATCGTTCTGCGTTCTCGGTCATTACGCTTGCCTCGTCCTCGTCGCGACACAGCACGCCCCGAGATCCCCGACGTGTCCCGATCTGTTTTTGTTGGCGCAATGGTCTAAATCTCTAGGTTGTACTGGACAGTGAAATTCCGCAAGCCTGTGTTTGGGCCCCAGACGAATGAAGCAGGAAAGCGGATCAAGGCCGACAGGTGTCCCCGTCGATTCCAATGATTCCGCGAGGGGCAAGATCCCCTGGGATCTAACGCGACAGAATCCGTCTTTGTCCGAAGCGAAATCGGTCGCACCCCAATCGCGTTCGGCCACAGGGTTTTCCGCAGAGTATCCGACTGCATCTTGTTTCGCAAATGAATCGCGGTAGTTTAAGAAATGAATCACGACGGCGAGTTGGTTGGGACCGGGCCGTGAACCGCATCAAGGCCGCGGGCGAAATGGAGTCGGGCCATGCAATACTTCGCGAGAAGGCGCCTGGGACAATTTATCGGCATCGTGGCGATCGCCATCGTCGCCTCGGAGACCGCGAGCAGGGCAGCCGCCCAGCGTTCCGACGCGCCTGCGGGAAGCCGAATCCTGAATCGGTTCTCGACGAGCGACGATTCCGCGTCGGCGAGCGTTGGAAGGCGGACGTCGCCGGTCAGCGGGCAAGAAAGCGATCCTTCGGTCCGCCCCGCAGATTCGGTCCGCCCCGCGGAGAGGACGGATCGCTCAGTCGCCACGCCGATGTCGACGGATCCTGAATCGTCGGCGGTCTCGAGGTGGCCCCTGGCCGTTGCACTCGGCGGGGCCGTGCTCTTGGGGATTGCCTGCCTCTTGACGTATGCATCTCGACGCCCGAGGGAGGTTTCTCGTCCCTTCGATTTTCCCTTTTCCGAGGGCGATTCCGACCGAGGGGCGGCCGGGCGCCGACGCGGCCTCGCGCCGAGGCCCGGGCTTCTGGGTCGCCGCATCGCCGCGGCCCTAGGTCGTCGAATCTCGCGACGGCCCCAACAGGGTTCCGTGGATTTTCCGTTCATGGACGTGCAACTGGTCGAAAAGCGGCGACGCCGATAAGATGCGCCCGGATTGGGCGATCATTTGGCGCGGTGGGCGTCGCTCGCGCGAACGCCGGTGGTTCGCACGAAGGGGAGGCTGGTGCTGCAGATTTTTCATCATCCCGCGACCGAGTCGTCGGTCGAGGTATTCGCTCGCTGGCAACGTGGCCGACCGCCGGCAGACGATCAAGTTCAGTTGTCGATTAGGGGCCCGTACAGCGAACTGGGTCGAACGCTGCCGGCGACGTTTCCGATGCGTCTGGCGTCACCCGGTGTTTGGTGGACAACGGTCGTGGATCCGTGCGTCTGGTCGCCCGATTCGCCCGCTCGGTATCGCCTGCACGGGAAGGGTGCGTCGTGGTCCACGGCGATTGGTCCCAGCGAATTCGCAATTCGGGGCTGGGTCGCCCAGGGAGGTCATCTTTGGCTGCGAGGGCGACGATGGGTGCTGCGAGCCGCGGCGGCCAACTGCGTCGCGGGGCGAAATCTGGACGCGTGTCGCGATTCGTTGCTCAGCTGGGTAGTGGAGCCGGGCGACACCGAGCTGGCCGCTGCGTGTGCCCTGCAGGGAGTCCCCTTGGCGGCTCGGATTTCCTCCGCCGAGTGGCCGGCGGCTTGCCGGACCGTGTCGGCCTGGCCCGCGTGCCTGATGGCCATCCTGCCGGCGACCCTTTCCGCAGCGCGAGACGAAATCAAGCAGCTCACGCCAAACTTGATCTTGGCGGCCGAGCTTGACCTGGGCGATCCGATGAGTGTCCCCGCCTGGGCCGACGCGATTCTCAGCCCCGCGCTGCCGGATCGGCTTGCTGAAATCCAGCAGGTCTATCCGAGCAAAGTCCTGATGGCAGCGGCCCAGGTCGGCGCGTTGCAAGGGCCCGCCGCGGCGCGGTGCGCGTGCGAATTGCTACAACAGCGACTGGCTCCGGAGTTTAACCTGAGCGGTTACTTGGTAAGCTGAGCGAAGACCGTCGCGAGGAAAAGTTGGTGCGCCTTGACGCGCAGGGCCGCGACCGCAGGCGAGATTATCCAAGCCAGGAATGCCCGAGCCAGGAATGACTACACGCTACGTTCGCCAGAGTCTGTTCGCTCCGCTCGGTGACGAGGGCCAGGCCCGCTTGCTTTCGAGCTCGGCACTGGTCTGTGGTTGCGGTGCGCTGGGGTCGGTGATTGCCAACACCCTGGTCCGGGCCGGGGTGGGCCGCGTCCGTCTGGTCGATCGCGATTTCTTGGAATTGAATAATCTCCAGCGGCAGGTCCTCTATGACGAAGCCGACGTGGCGGCCGGGCTCCCCAAGGCAATTACGGCTCAGAAGAAACTCGAACGGATCAACTCGGAGATCACGATTGAGGCGGTCGTGGCGGATGTGGACTATCGCAACGTTGCCTCGCTGATCGACGGGATGCAGGTGATCGTGGACGGCACGGACAACTTCGAGACCCGTTTCCTGCTGAATGATGCCGCGATTCACTACCGGATCCCCTGGATCTATGGGGGTTGTATTGGCAGCGAAGGCCAGACGATGACAATCGTGCCCGGCCAGACGGCGTGCTTGCGCTGCCTGATGCGGGAATCGCCGCCGCCGGGCACGACTCCGACCTGCGATACGGCCGGGATTCTGGCCCCGATCGTGAATGTGATCGCCTCGTTCCAGGCCTGCGAGGCACTGAAGATCCTCAGTGGGAATCTGGCGGCGATTAACCCGACCCTGTCGGTCTTCGAGATGTGGGAGAACCGCGTTCGGCAAATCAAACTGGACTCACTGCTGGAGGCTCAGGACTGTCCCTGTTGCGTGGGGCGAGTGCATCCCTGGCTGGCGGGCGAGCGAGGTGGGCAGTCCGCGGTCTTGTGCGGCCGCAACGCGGTTCAGCTGAGTTTTCCGGAGCGAGGCGACGTCTCGCTGCCATTGCTGGCCGAGAAACTGAGTCAGGTCGGCCAGGTGACGCAGAATCCCTACCTGCTGCGGTTGGAAGTCGACGGCTACCGACTGACCGTGTTTCGCGACGGCCGGGTGATTGTAGGAGGAACGGACGATGTGGCAGAAGCAAAATCGGTCCACGCGCGCTATGTGGGGAACTAGGCCCTGGTCCGTTGGGGTGCTGTCCTGGCTGAGCGCTCGGCGGCCTGGGCGTCGCCACCGCGTGGCTTCTTCCCCAGGCCGGGCTGGCGGAGGAGGAGCGGGTCGAATTTCGCGTGCTGCCGGCCGAAGCTCAAGTTCCCTGCGAGTTCCAACTGGCCGACCACGCATTCCCGTTTGACCTGCAGGCCCGAACTGGCTCGCGTTTGAATCTGGGACCGCACTTCGATCTGACGTTTCCCTCGCCGGTGGAAACGGTTCATGAATGCAACAACCGCGTGCATTGCGAGTACTTCCTACCACGAGGTGACGGCGATCATCCGGGCGTGATCGTGCTGCACATTCTGGGCGGTGATTTCGAGCTATCTCGCGTCTGCTGCCGCAGCCTGGCCCTGCACGGTGTGGGGGCCTTGTTTGTCAAGATGCCGTATTACGGGCCCCGGCGCCCGGCCCAGAGCGACGTGCGGATGGTCTCGGCGGACCTGGATCATACGGTCCATGCCATGACCCAGGCCGTACTCGACATTCGCCGCGCCACGGCCTGGCTGGCGTCCCGCGAGGAGATCGACGAAACACGTCTCGGGATTACCGGCATCAGCCTGGGCGGAATTGTGGGCGCCCTGGCGGCGGCGGCCGAGCCGCGTCTGCAACGAGTCTGTCTGGTCTTGGCCGGCGGCAATCTGGAGCAAATCATCCGCGAGTCGGAGGAGACTCGCGAGATCCGCGCGGTTTGGTCGGGACGGGCGTTTGACCCGAATCAAGTGGCCACGGTCCTGCGACGCGTCGACCCCCTTTCGTACGCGGCGCAATTGAAGGAACGACGGGTGCTGATGTTCAACGCAAGATTCGATACCGTCGTGCCACCCAGCTGTACGGAGCAGCTATGGCGGGCCATGGGAGAGCCCGAGATCCACTGGTGGAACGCCAATCACTACTCCGCCGCCTGGTACCTCCCGACCGGGCTGGTCCAGATCTCACAGTTCTTCGCGATGAAGTAACGCCCCAGCGGCGGCCGCCCGGGGGCGCTACCCGCACGGTGCTTCGCATTCCGCGCCATTCGTCGTCGCACCGCGTCCCGCACGGAACTTTCCGCGGATCGTGCTCGGGCGTGGGGGCTGGCCGTTACCGAGTGGGTTTGGTACGCTGCCGAGCTTGATCCAGTTGGTACGGCCGATCCGGGACCGGGCTTGAGTTGTCGCCGGCCGGGTGAGGAACCGCGTGGGTAAGAGTACGCGTTTGGCGGAGTGCTTTCGATGAAACAAGCCATTGCCGGTGTCACCACCCCCGATGTGCGTGAGGCCACGGTGATGACCGTCTGGCCGTCGGTTGCGGCGATGTCTCTTGCCGGGATTCCCCTCGGGCTGGTGCTCGGGCGACTCTACTCGATCACGGCGGGATTTTATATCTTTACCGTGGGTAATTTTTTGTGCCTGCTCTCCATTCCCATCGCCCTGGTGCTCTACTTCAAACGCATCGGCCCATTCGTGGCGACGCGGTATCGAGTGACCAATCGTCGAATCGTGGTTGAGCGGGGAATGAGCTCGAAGGAAGAACGCTCGCTGGCTCTCGACCAGTTTGACAGCATCGAAGTCGTGATTCGACCCGGCCAGGAATGGTATCACGCCGGCGATCTGGTTTTTCGCCAAGGGAACATCGAAAAGTTCCAGTTAGAGGGGGTCTCGCGCCCGGAAGGGTTTCGACAGGTCTGCCTGAAAGCCCACTACGGATTTGTGGGTGTCCAGGCCGCTTTGAAGCGTGAAGCGGTCGTGGCCTAGAGCATCGCGGGCATCGCGGGCATCGCGGGCATCGCGGGAGGGCGACTCAGACCCATTCGACCTTCCTGGGCAGGCAGTGCAGCAGAATCCGAATCGCATCGGCCGTGAGCGCCGACGGAAGCGACGCGATGGGCTCGCGGTGGGCCGCGGCTTGCCTTGGATCGATCGGCAGGTGCAAGAACAGAGCCCGCGTGGAATGGTGCTCCGTCGCGATCTGGTGAAGCGTGAAATAGAGCGCCGCATTGCAAAGGAAAGTGCCCGCATGTCGGGAAACCGAGATCGGAATCCCGGCAGCTCGAATTCGCTGACAGATTTCCGCGGCGGGCAGGTCGCTGGCATAGGCCAACGGCCCGGTCGGAATCAGGGGCTGACAACTCTCGTGATCACGCGGCCCGGGAGCACGCATATTGAGCGCCGTGGTCTCGATTTCCAGACGCGGCCGACCTGGCGCCTGCCCGGTCAGGATCACATAGTCGTATCCTGCCGCCAAGTCGTGCTCGAGTCGCTCGGCGAGGGCCGCATAGTCGACCGGGTATCTCCGGGTGGTGATCTCGGGCTCGTCCGGCAGCTCGCGCGTCAACTCGACCAACGCGAGCCAACTGGCGTTTTCGGACCAGACGTCATAGGGTTCGAACGCCGTGATTAAGACGCGGGTCATCGTCGCTATTCCGATCCGATTCGATTTTCGAAAAACGTGTCGATTCGCGGCCCGGGAGTGGAATCGGCCACCGCAATCGTAGCTCTGACGGCACCTGTCACGCAAGTTCCGCCCAGGCGCGTCCCCGCGGCTCAGGCCCCGACTCCGGTCGCGCAAAGTCGGGCGAGGGATTTTGAAATCTCCAGCGAGGTCAATTACATTAAGAATCCCCTGGCGTGCGGCCCGACGCCCCCGTTCGGCCACGACTCCAACACATCCCCCTGAGACTTCCCGCGAAGAGGTGATTTTCCATGACGGCTTTTATCGCACAACGGACACAGCAATGGGCATCGACACGGATCGCCTGGCGGCGAGCAACTTGGGGATTGGCCTGCGGTGTGTTGCTGTGGGGCCTGCCATCGGCGCGGGCCGACGAAAGTATCTTTCCCGATAAGCAACTCGAAGCGGTGGTCCGCAAATACGTTTTCGAAAAGCGGAACAACGACGAGCCGCTGACGGACAAGGACGTGGAAAGGATCTCCACGATTGAGGGCAAAGGGCAAGGCATCCGTGATCTGACGGGCCTGGAGAAGTGCTACAGCTTGGCGCTGCTGGATCTGGAAGGCAACGAGATTTCCGATGCCGCAGCGGTGCAGAAACTGAGCAATCTGCAGTCGCTGAATCTGGCCAAGAACAAACTCAGCGACCTGGGACCGCTGAGCGAGCTGACGAAGCTGCAATATTTGCATCTGGCGGGCAACCAAATCTCGGACCTCAAGCCGCTGGAAAAAATGGAGAACATGAGGTCGCTGTACCTGTCGGACAACCAGCTCCAGGACCTCAGCCCGATCGCCGGCCTCTCGAAGATCTGGTCGCTCTATGTCGATGGCAATCAGGTCCGCGACCTGAAACCGCTGACGGGCCTGAAGTGGCTCAGCTCGCTCGACCTGCGCGGCAACGGACTGTCCGATCTCTCGCCGTTGGAAGGGTTGACCGAGATCCGGTTCCTGATGCTGGACCACAACGAGATCCAGGACCTGGCCGTGTTGGTCCAAATGGCGGAAAAGGACGCCGCCGGCCCCCAACGTTTCGCTCCCTTCTGGAATTTGTTCCTCGGGGGAAATCCGCTCAGCGAGGAAGCTCGGACCACTCAGGTCTCAAAGCTCCGCGAACTCGGTGCGAAAATCACGCTCGAACCGACGCCGTAGGGTCGGGCTCCACCAAGTCCGTGTCTCCAGAGGCGTCTGACGTTAACCGGGGACGAGGCGTTCGTATCGACAGATCTTTCGCCGCTGCTTTAGACGGCGCTGACCGAGTCGGGCACGCCGCGGCGATCGAGAGCGGCGGCGATTTGCTTGAGCTGGGCCGGCGGAATTCGCAAACACATCGCCTGGGCCGTCTCTTCGATTTGGTCCGCTCGCTTGGCGCCACACAGGGCCGACGTGATCCCGGGCTGAGCAATGACCCAGGCCACGGCCAGCTGGGCCACCGTACAGTCGAGATCCACCGCGATGGGCCGAAGCGCTTCCAGCAGATCCTGGTTCCGCTGCCATTCCGTTCCCTGGAACATGGGATACTTGGCTCGTCCGTCCCCCGGCTGAAATTGATGGTCCCGCGTGAGTCGCCCGGCGAGCAGGCCTTTCATCAGAGACCAGTAGGGCACGACCGCGATGCGTTGTGATTGGCACCACGGGATGAGGTCGTTCTCGGCCTGCCGCATCAGCAGATTGTACGGAGGCTGGACCGCGGTCACCGGGCAGATCCGGTGAAAGGCCTGCAATTGGTCCAGCGTGACGTTCGATACGCCAACGCTGCGGGTCATCCCCGCCTGCTGAATTCGCCGAAGCTCCTGGGCAGATTCTTCCAACGGACAGTTAGGGTCGGGAGCATGGAGATACAGCAGATCCACATGGTCGAACCCGAGACGCCGAAGACTCGCTTCACACTCCCATCTCAGACGCGCGGGTGAGGCGTCCAGCACGCGTGCACCGGTCTGATCCCAGTGCAGGCCGCCTTTGGTCGCGATGACGCACTGCTCGCGGCGGTCCCTGAGCAGTTTCCCCAGCAGGCGTTCGCTCTCTCCGTCGCGCCCGTAGGCGTACGCGGTGTCGAAGAAATTCACGCCCTGGTCGAGCGCACCAAGCACCGTGCGCTGACTGTCCGTGGAGTTGATGCCCAGACTGGTCATGCCCGCGATCGGCCAGCAGCCCAGCGCAACCGACGAAACGTGGATCTCTGAGTTTCCGAGTCGGCGGGTCGGCAAACCTTCGGTTCCTAACGAGGTGCGGCGACTGATCCTGCGCCCGGTACGTTCGGCAGCGAGCTTGTGGGACGCACGGGCTTATTCGGGGTCGGCCATCGCAGCGGACTCGTCGACAGGTTCGGAACGCCGCTCTGCAACCCGAGTGCTGGGCCTTGCGGCGCCGTCAAAGGGGACGGGCGCAAGGGGCTGTAGTTCGGACCTTGGGTCGAGAGATTGCCCAGCTGCGAACCTGGCAGGCCTTGCTGGGCGGAAGCCGGGAGTGCTCCGGTGTAGGGCAGACGCGGCATCGCGGATAAGCCTGAATTGCGGTCAAACGGAGCAAAGGGCCCGGGAAGACCGGCAGAGTAATTCGGAGCGGACGGTTGGGCTCCGATTCCGGTCGAGGGCATTCCGGCCGAAGGCATCCCGAACGGGGCGCTGGGTGAGACCAGACCCGACGCAGCGCCCGGCGGTCCCGTAATTCCCGTTGTGGGGGCGGTCGCCCAGGACGACGAGGGGGCACCCCGCGGACCTGACGGAATCGCGGGCGCCGGAATCGCGGGCGCGGACGGCCCGGTGATTCCCGTGGTCGGCACGGCGCTCGGCCAATCCGTCGAGCCGCTCTCGGAGTCGGGAGGATCTACCGAGCCAAAAGGTGAAATGGGTTGCCAGGTCGAACCGGGCAGTTGCGGCGAGCGGGACGCAGCGGTGGGCTCGGCGGGCTTGTCGTCACCCGCCGTTGACGCGGGGTCCTCGCCGCTCGATCGAGTTTCTGCTCGGCCGCTCGATTCGCCCCCCTCGCGATCCGCTTGGCTCGGACGGCCGCTGGAACGCCGACCCGCTTGGCTCGTTGGCGAGTCCGATGAGCTATCGTCAGCTGTCGGAGCCGACAAGACGGCCGAACCGAAACGTTGCTCCGTTGCCACGGCGTCCTCCGGGTTCTCATCGCCGAACGACAGATCGTCGGCGCGCGGAGCCAGGCTGTCGCTGCCCGATGGCTGCGTGGCCTCGGACCGATCCGCGGAGGTCCGGTCGGTCTCGGTCAGTAACAGGATTTCCTCCGGTCGCTCGTTCAAATAGGCACTTCGATACGTGGCGTCCAACTTGCGCCATTCGGCCTGATCCACGGCCGCTCGTTCGTCCTCACCCAGCTCGTCAAACACCAGGCTGCGCAAGTGACGCGCCTCGGCGTTGTCGAAAGTCGAGATCGACCGGGTCAATGCCTCGACGGCGGACCGCAGTAAACGATCGACTTCGTCGGCCTGGGACGTCTGAGCCGTCAACTCCCAGAAGCAGCGCCCCCGCATCGTTTCCAGCTCGGCTCGCCGCTCCGGGGTGGGGGACTTGGTCAGCTCCTGGTCAACGGCCGCCAGAGCCTCTTGGAATTCACCGCGAGAGAAATGGTAGTCGACCCGATCCGCGGAACTTGATGGCGACGTCCCGCATCCGATGCAGACCAATCCCAACATGAGACAACTTACCAACCAACACCATGACGCCTGCCGGCAACCAAGCCCTCGTCCGTTCATCTGGCACCTCGTCGTCAGATCAGTCCGTTCCGAATCATGGCCATCTCCGTCAACGGCCAGCCGCCGCCTCAAGTACTTCTTATCCTACCTTATCGCCCCAAGTCCGGACATGGACAAGTCTTGACTCGAGAAAGCCCTTGAGCAGACGCTCGCCTCGAAGAGGCACCGTCAGGCCTCCACGGACGCAGAGGCCCATCGGATTCAGGAATCTGAACCAAGGCAAACCAGCCGATGAGGCCCAAAATCCCCAGAAGACAGTTGGACGCCTCGCAGGTCGAGAGCCCGGCCGCCCCCTGTCCTGCCGCGTCAGGCGAATCCATGGGACACTCAACGACCGGTTTCGTCGGGCCACTCTTGGGCCAAATCGGCACCGCCCGAAGCTCGTTCGATTGACGACCGGCCGCGAGCGCAGCGACCGCGGCGGCGAAAAGAAGCGTGAAGAAAAGTGACCCCGACGGGACTCGAACCCGTGTTGCCGGCGTGAAAGGCCGGAGTCCTAGACCGCTAGACGACGGGGCCGTACCGCGACGCTGGTGAAGGGGCGAATGTAACGGCCAATCCCGGGGGGCGTCAAGTACACTCGAATCGCCAAGGATGGACGACGCCGGAACGTGTAAGCAAGAACTGCGGTTTGGCGTCTCGAATTAACTTCGGATTCGCGACCGAAACGAACGACGACCTGCCGATCTTCAGATGAGACGTGTATCGATCGGCAGTCGAGCTGATCTCACTCGGAAACGTCCGCGTCAACATCCTGAGCGGCCTGTGAGCTTTCCGCAGCATTTCTCTTAATCGCGTCGTAAACCTCGCGGCGGTGGACCGGCACTTCCTTCGGGGCTTCGACACCCAGTCGCACCTTGTCACCGCGAATCTCAACGATAACCACCGTGATGTCGTTGTTGATCACGATGCTTTCATTTTTCTTACGAGACAAAACAAGCATATTCCATTCCTTCGCAGTAAGAGCTCCGCCATCCCAACACTCAGCGCCCGGGACCCGTTCTGAATTATTCCTCTCAACCTCTTCACTGCTGTGCCCGAACTCGACGTTGCAAGCGCCAAGTTTGTCGCGGATCACGAGATATCCTTCTACTCACTCTACGTACTCTCGGGCAACAGTCAAGAATTCAGGCAGATGGAATCACATTTGCTGCCGTGCCTGCGTCCGACCTGTGCCGCCACCTCAATCTACCCGTCTTGACAACTCGACACCTACAGCACCTGTTAGTGGGGTGATCGAAAGATCGCGGGAGCTACGGGCCGTCGCTCCGAATCGCCGCCGCTCGATCCTTGCTACGGCCACTGGAGCCGCGGGGTCCGGTGCGGCCTGGGCAGTAGTTGAGGCGACAACCCAGGAAAGGCCCTTTCTTGCCCTGGTTCGGAGTGCCGTCGGCAAGCTTGGCGAGACAAGCATCGTGGAAGACGGCGATCGGTCTGATAGCTGAACACTGACAGCTGAACGCCGTCAACTTTCTTGACAGTTCGGGGCGGCGCGGCTTGCCTTCAAGGCCGTGAGCACGCTGGGAGACTGTTGCTGGACACTTAAAACAATGAATCAAAGCCCTCCCCCCCCCCGGTGCATGAGATCGCCCCGCTTTTAAGTCGTGGCTGGGCGGGGAATGACGTTCCGCTCCCTCGGGGAAGGTGAGAGCACGACGTCTGGGCACCGCGTTCCTTCTCCCGACCCCGGAAAGCCACGGTCCTTCTCCCCAACGCGGGAGAAGGTGGCCGAAGGCCGGATGAGGGGGCACGCGGCGGCCAAGAGGCCAGCCCTCACCCGCCCGGTCCCCGCAGGCGGGGACCAGCCGACCTCTCCCGGTCCCGGGAGAGGTGACCACACACGGTTCCTTCTCCCCAACACGCGTTCCTTTTCCCAATGCGTGAACGTTCCTTTTCCCAATGCGTGAACGTTCCTTTTCCCAATGCGTGAACGTTCCTTTTCCCAATGCGTGAAGAGGTAACCGCCCTCATCCGCCCGCGAAGCTTGTTTCACGATCGATCGACCTCCGGTTGCGGCCGTGGATGGACTGCCTATAATCCACGGGAGCGCGAGCGCAATCTTGAGTCGGGCGTTCGGCATCCACAAGGAACAGTAGCGCGGCAGGGCCATGATCAGTTGGATCAAGAACGTATTGTCAGCCGTTGGCACGGTTCTGCAGGGACTCTGGGTCACCCTGCGTTACTGGCTGATCACCTATCGTTCAGACCGCGGAACATTCACCCAGAAGTTCGAATATCCCGAGAAGCCTGTCCCGGTCGCGGCTCGGTACCGTGGGTTTCACCGGTTCGATTTGACGACATGCATCGCATGCGACCAGTGTGCGAAGGCCTGTCCGGTCGACTGCATTTACATTGGCAAGGAACGAGTTGAGAACGGGAAGGGTTTTCGCATCACGGGGTACGCGATTGACTATTCCAAGTGCATGTTCTGTGCGCTCTGTGTTGAGCCGTGTCCCGTCGACTGTATCTTCATGGGAGCAACGCACGACCTGAGTTGCTACAGTCGCGACGGATGTATCGTCGATTTTTCGCGGCTGCCGGTCGATGTGGCCTGGGGTCGAGCCACACTCAACCCAACGGCCGTCGCTCAGTCCAAGGTGATTGCCGAACCGGTCCATGGCGGCCCGAATCAGTAAGAAGTCATGGCCGCCGAGGCGGATGAGCGCCACGGGTCGTCGAGTCGCTCGCCCCACTTAGCGAAGTCGCTCGAGGAGATCCCTCGAACCGGACGCGTTAACGTGAGACCGTTGTCCGGGGTGTTCAGTAGACGAAGCAGCCGATCGCCGCACAATTCGGCCGTTTCGCTTGGTGCTATTTCAAACTGCGGTTAGAGTAGAGTTGAGAAAGCGGTACGAGGGTTTTGTCGTACCGACGCGTGTCGTTTAAGCGACTCGGTCAGCGGCTAGTTGGGTTGTGGCAAGAAGCCGCGGCGTTTGTGGCTGTTGACCTAACCAAGGGTGGAACACGATGAGTCAGGCCTCCGACCAGCCCGGGAAGACCTTTTCCGTTGCCGATGCCAACCGGATGCTGCCGCTGGTCCGCGCAATTGTCTCAGATCTCGTTGAACTGGCACACGATGTGACGGATCGCCGGCATCGTCTGAACTACCTGATGTCGGGACGCGATCACGAGCCCACGGATCTGTACCAAGCTGAGCTGGCCGATGCCGAGCGAGGCTTGCTGCGGGACACACAACGCCTGCGTGAGTACGTCGAGGAGCTGCGGCAACTCGGGGTTGAGGCCAAGGGGGATGACGGGTTGGTGGATTTCCCCGCCGTGATTGGAGGCCGCCGTGCCTATCTCTGCTGGAAGCTGGGCGAGCCGGAAGTGATGTTTTGGCATGATTTAGAGGGCGGTTTCTCCGCCCGCAAGCCTCTCCCCTCGCGCTCGCCCCAGGCCGATGGCGACGAGGGAGTGGAGTCGATCAGCGGCAATTCACTCGGCTAGTGCTGTGTCACAGCTAAGATTTCGGGTTGGGAAAAAAAGGGGTCAGGTCCCAAACGTGCAAAGCACCCGAAAGGCCGATCCGGCTTTTGGGACGTGCCCCCTTTTCCTAACGCACGACCGTCAAATTCTCAGGTCGTTGGGGCTCGAATCCGAGTGTACTTTGCAAAGCGTCACGGCCCCACTACAATCGAGCCGCCAGGGGTTCGGCTATCGGTCGCGGTGATCGCGATGCCTGAAAGTCGGGGGGCGTGAAGCCCACCGCACATTCAGGTTTGGCGTTCGTTTTTTCAATCTCAGCCCTCAGGCTTACAGCAGGACATGACCATGGAGTCGGCGTTTGAAAGCTCGCTGGGAATCGTCGCCTACCTCGCGCTTTTCGCAGGCGTCGGGCTTGCATTTGTTTTCGTCAATCTGCTGATCGGGCGTTTTGTACGCCCCGACAATCCAAGCGTCGAGAAGAAGGAAATCTACGAGTGCGGCGAGCCGGCCATTGGTTCGAGCTTCGTCCAGTTCGACCTTCGATTTTATGTGGTGGCGTTAGTTTTCATCATTTTCGACGTAGAGGTTGCCTTCCTTTTCCCTTGGGCAACGGTGTTCGGAAAAACGACGTCCCTCGTGAACGAGCAGGTGGCCCTGGTGGAGGTGGTGGACGGACAGTCGCAACTGACGCCGGTGGCTGCGGGGGTCTATCGCGAGTTGGGCGAGGCGGTCACGTCGGCCGGAACGTCTGTCGCTCAGACCGAAACCGCCTTGCGAGATGGGATTGGCAGCTATGCGGCCGGCTCGCTGGAGTTTGCCGGCTTGCGACAGATCGTCGCACTGGCCGCGCTCGCCGCGCTCGTGTTTTTTGTCGTCCTGTTGGTTGGCTTTGCCTACGAATGGCGGACGGGAGCGTTGGATTGGGTGCGTGCGATGACCAAGGTCAAGCCGACGGCGCCCCAGCCTCGCGTGCATTCGATCAGAGAGAGGCGTCAGGAGTCGGTGCTGACGGCGTAAAGTCCCCCGCGAGATTTGAGCGCCGGTCGAGCTTGCCGTACCAGCCGTCCTTCCTTTTTAGCTTCGCGAATCCGGGAGAAACCACGCGATGTCGGGCGAGCAGTTCCTCAATCAACTGAAGCAGCGATTTGGCGAGCGATTAACGGGGGCGAACTTGTCTGCCGTTGACCCGTGGATCGAGGTTTCCCCCGAGGGTGTGGTCGAGGTGGGGACATTCCTGCGGGACGATCCTGCCCTGCGGTTTGACATGCTGAACTGCATTACCGCCGTCGATTACTTCGAACCGGATCCGAAAAAGGCGGCCAAAACAGGATGGGAGCCGCACCTGGAGCTGGTCTATCATCTGTCCAGCATTTCGCTCAAACATACCCTGGTCATGAAGATGAAGATCCCTCGCTGGCAAAACGACCAGCCGGGCCAGCTTCCCGAGGTCCCAACCGTGAGCGGCGTCTGGTCCACGGCCGATTGGCACGAGCGGGAGGTCTATGACCTGTCGGGGGTTTTTTTTCTGGGGCATCCGAACTTGCGGCGAATTCTGTGCCCCGAGGACTGGGTAGGACATCCGCTGAGGAAAGACTACGAGATGCCGCTGGAGTATCACGGGATCCGTGGCCGGTAAGGGATGAGCCGGGTGACGGACTCAGCTAGGTAACGGATTGAGCTCGCGGCGGCCGATCCAGACTCCACCGTCGCGAGCTCGAAATGAAGTGACGCGTTCTCGCGCGGGATGCCGAGAACATCTCGAATTGATCGCAGCCTGCTACTTGTTCCGGCGTTCGCCGGTAGAGGACTCGACGCGTTATGGCCACGCAGCTTGACGGCGAAAAAATCATTGAGTTTGACGTTCGAACGGACGAGATGCTCGTCAACATGGGGCCGCAGCATCCCAGCACGCACGGCGTGTTGCGTTTGGTGTTGCGAACCGACGGGGAAATCGTTTCGGAAGTGACTCCGCACATTGGCTACCTGCACCGGTGCGCGGAGAAGATTGGCGAGAATCTGACGCCGCGGCAGTTCATTCCCTACACCGATCGGATGGACTACCTGGCCGGGATGAACATGAACTTGGGCTGGTCGATGTGTGTCGAGAAGTTGCTCGGACATGAACTCCCCGACAAGGCCAAGCATCTGCGCGTGATGATTGCGGAGATGGGGCGAATTGCCAGCCACCTGGTCGGGATGGGCGCCTACGGCCTGGACCTCGGCTCGTTCAGTCCCTTTTTATACGCCTTTCGAGAGCGCGAAAAGATCCTGGACTTGTTTGAGGAAGCTTGCGGAGCTCGCTTGACTTACAGCTATATCACCCCGGGCGGCTGCACGGCGGATCTCCCCAAGGGCTGGCTGCAGAGGTGCGAGACGTTTCTGTGCGAGCTCGAGCCGATAATCCGCGAGTATCACACGCTGCTGACGTCCAACGCGATTTTCGTGAAGCGAACCTGCAACATCGGCGTCTTGCCGGCCGCGATGGCGATCGACTATGGTTGCACCGGCCCCGTGCTGCGTGGCAGCGGGGTGGACTATGATCTCCGGCGTGACGGGGAAGAGCGGTACACCGATTTGTACGATGGTTACGCCTTCGAAGTGATCGTTGAACGGGACGGCCGTTATCCGACGGACCACGACTATCCACCCGTCCCTGGCGACGCGGTGCTGGGGGACTGCTGGCATCGATTCTACGTCCGGATGCTCGAGGTGATGCAAGCGATCGACCTCGTCCGCCAGGCGATGGATCGGTATAGCACGGCCACGGGGAACCACGGCGAGCCCATCAAGTTGACGGCGAAACTACCCAAGGGCGACGCCTATCTCGAGACGGAATGCCCGAGAGGCCAGATGGGCTTTTATCTGGTGAGCGACGGCAATTCGATTCCGTGGCGAGTCCGCGCTCGCAGCAGCTCGTTCTGCAACCTTTCGGTCACGCACGAGATCTGCCGCGGCGTGCCGATTGCGGATATTCCCGCGATCGTCGGTTCGCTGGATGTCGTGATGGGGGAAATCGATCGCTAAGCTGGAATTTCTCTCCGATCGGGGCTTGTAGACCCGCCGGACATTGTGCAAGATTTCACGATCCTGTGACACAATGCCCTCGAGATGACCCGGGAAGCGTTCGCTCCGAATCTCCCTCGAGGGTCGCTGACGGACGGAAACCGCCGTGGCCGAAAAAATCAACACCTTGATTTACGGTTGGCTCCTGGGCCTGTTTGGCGTGGAGATACCCGCCGATCACTGGCTGGGCCTGACCACCGCCGCACTGGTCCACTGCGTGCTGATCCTGAATGTGGTCGCCGTCGGTGCGTTGCTCTTTATCTGGATGGAGCGAAAGGTCTCGGGGCGCATTCAGGATCGCCTGGGCCCGACGCGAGTGGGCGGCAAGTTCGGCTGGTTGCAGACGTTGGCCGACGGCCTGAAACTGCTTACCAAAGAAGATTTGATGCCGGCGACGGCCGACCCGTTGCTGTTCAAGCTGGCGCCGTATCTGAGCTTCTCGGCAAGCTTTGCGGCCTACATCGGTCTCCCGTTCGCCAGCGGTTGGGTCGCGCAGGATATCAATACCGCCGTCTTTTTCGTGCTCGCCGTCTTGGGCCTCGAGGTGTTCGGCGTGATCCTGGCAGGCTACGCGTCCGGATCGAAGTGGTCCTTGTTCGGCGGGATGCGTGAAGCAGCTCAGGTCGTCAGCTACGAGGTTCCCTTGGGCTTGTGTGTCATCGTCCCGGTGATGATCTGCGGGACGATGAATCTGACGACGATCGCGAACATGCAGGCGGGCTGGTTCAACAATTGGCTGATCTTTCACGACCCCTTCACCTTCGTTTTGTTTTGGGTCTACTTCACGTGCGCGCTGGCGAGTGTGAATCGTGCGCCGTTTGATCTGGCGGAGGCCGAGAGCGAACTGGTCGCCGGGTTCCATACCGAATACTCGGGGCTCCGCTGGAGCATTTTCTTCATGGCCGAATATGGCTCGATGTTCGTCGTCAGTGGCTTGGCCGCGATTCTGTTTTTCGGAGGTTGGCACGGCCCCATTCCGCTGTTTGAGGCGTTCGCGTACCAGCCCGGCGAGACGGATTGGCGTCTCATGGGTTACGTGGCGAACCTGGCCGGTTGCCTGAATTTTATTGTCAAGTCGGTGCTCTGGGTCACGGTGATGATGTGGATCCGTTGGACATTGCCTCGGCTGCGAATCGACCAAGTGATCACCATGTGCTGGAAGTACTGCGTTCCGATCGCGGCGGTCTGTTTTGTCGGGGCGCTTTTCTGGCAGGCCTACGGTCTCTGGACTCCGGCAACTCGAGATCGCTCGGGAGTGCGTGAGGGATGGGTGATTGCCGAACAGCAGCGTGAGTCCGCCGCCCAAGCGACGGAGGCGACCGGCGCGGACGCGGAGGCGGCTGGGGTGTGGGAGTCGCCGCCTGACATCGCGATCGGGTCCGTTGCCGCACGCGAACTGTTCGCAGCGTCGCGTCCCGATGACGATCCAATCCGCGGGGTGCCTTCGCCCCCGGCACCGGCCACGGGGAATGCCTCAGGGGGAGTGGGCCCGTAATGCTTGCCGCAATCAATTGGCACTCTTTTTTCTTCCTGCTTTTTGGCCTGTTGGCCTGCGCTTTTTCCTTGGGCGTGCTGCTCAGCAGTAACATCGTGCGGATGGCCTTCTACCTGATCGTTTGCCTGACCGCGACCGCTGGCCTGTTCGTGCTGGCGGGGGCCAAGTTCGTGGGGGCCATGCAGATCATGATCTACGTCGGCGGCACGCTGGTGCTGCTGATTTTCGGCGTCATGTTGACCGCTCAGGCAGCTTTCGTCTCGATGAAGACCCGCAGTAGCGACTGGGTCCTGGCCGCCATCGGCGGTGGTGCCTTGTTTTCGCTCCTGATCGTCGCCGCCTTCTCGGTCCCCGACTGGCGGGTGCCGAATGTCGACCGCGCTGCAGTGACATTGGCCGACAGTGAATCGGCGACCGAGTTGGGCTGGGGGCTGATTGGTGTGCGCGTCGATCAGTCGCGGCAGGCAGACCCGATTCTGCGTGACGGAATGTCGGGATACCTGCTGCCGTTTGAGATTGTTTCGATCCATCTGCTGGTCGTATTGATCGGAGCTGCTTACTTGGCTCGAACGCGACGCAAGGTCACGACCCGCTTGACGGGTACGGCGGAGGCGCTTTGATGAATCTGCTTACGGAACCCGTCGGAGTGGCGCATTTCCTGGTCGTGGGAGCCGTCATGTTTGTCACCGGGGCGCTCTGCATGGCGACCAAGCGAAACGCGTTGGGAGTGCTGATGGGGATTGAGCTGGTGCTGAACGGCGCGAACATCAATTTCATCGCGTTCGGCAGTCCCCTGCTGCGCAAGGCTTCGCTGGGCCTGGACGGTCAGTTGATGGCGCTGTTCGTGATCGTGCTGGCAGCGGCCGAGGCCGCCGTCGCGTTGGCGATCGCCTTGAACTTCTATAACAACCACACCACGATTGACGTGGACCAAGCCGACGAGTTGAAGGGCTGATGGATACTGGTACTCTGCTTTCCTGGTTACTTGGTATCGCCGTCTTGGTGCCGTTGGCGTCGTTCCTGCTGATTTTGCTGTTCGGGCCCGTGATGGGAAAGGGTGGCCGCCAGGCAGGGATTTGTGCGACCGGGGCAATCCTCACGTCGTTCGTCCTGTCCCTGATCGCCTTGTCGATCTGGTTGGCCAATCACGCACCCATCGCCGAATCACATGGCTCGCACCACGAAGCGGCCCATGCCACGGACCAGCCCACTCACGAAGATCATGACGGCGAGGATCATGACGGCGAGGATCATGACGGCGAGGATCATGATCGGGCGGCACGGTGGCAGCGTCGAGCATCGGCGGCGGAGCACGGTGATGCGGAGCACGGTGATGCGGAGCACGGTGATGCGGAGCACGGGTCTGAGGCTCACGCCGCCGAATCGCCGCACTACTTCTACGAGGTTTACACGCTCGGGCGGTTCTTTCGCGGACGGATGTCGATCAGCGTGTACGTCGATGCGTTGACGGTCTGCATGTTCATGATGGTGACCCTCATCGCCACGTGCATTCATTTTTACGCCCTCGGTTACATGCACGACGAGCTGGTCGAGGACTATGTCGATCACGAGGTCACGATGCCGGACGGGTCACACCTGCATCGACCCGGCCGTTTTCATCGCTTCTTTCAGGCCCTGTCCCTGTTTTGCTTCAGCATGTTGGGTTTGGTCCTGTCGGGCAACATCGCGATGACCTTCGTTTTTTGGGAACTGGTCGGGATTTGCTCGTACTTTCTGATCGGGTTTTACATCGAGCGCAAAAGTGCGTGCAATGCGGCCAACAAGGCCTTCATCGTGAATCGAGTGGGCGATTTCGGGATGATTATCGGTCTGATGGCATTGTGGAGCAGTCTGGGAACTTTTTCGTTCGGCGGCGACGACGGCATTTTTGCTCAGGTGCGACCGGGCGAGACACACGCTTTGATCGTTCCGGACGGGATGATCAAGGCCGCCGCGGGTTCGGAGGTCGCTCGATTGGTGGGCGAGCTGGGACCGGAGGCGACGGGCGAGGAGATCGAGGCGGCCATCGCGGATCAAATTCCGGTTTGGCGCGAGGCGATGGAACCCGGCGAGCCGGGGCGCGGCGGACGCTGGCTGTTGATCGTCGCAGGGCTGGGAATTTTTTGCGGCTGCGTCGGCAAGAGTGCCCAGTTTCCGTTGCACGTCTGGCTGCCGGACGCGATGGAAGGGCCAACCCCCGTCTCGGCGCTCGTGCATTCGGCGACCATGGTCGCGGCGGGCGTGTTTCTCGTGGGCAGGTTCTATCCTGTTTTTTGCCCCGAAGTGTTGCTGGTGATTGCGATCGTCGGAACGCTCACGCTGTTCCTGGCGGCGACCATTGCCATCGTTGCGACCGACATCAAACGCGTGCTCGCCTACTCCACCGTCAGCCAGCTCGGCTACATGATGCTCGCCCTCGGGGTCGGCGGATGGCTGGCGGGTGTGATGCACCTGTTTACGCACGCGTTTTTTAAGAGTCTTTTGTTCATGTGCAGCGGATCGGTCATCCATGCGGTGCACACGAACGAAATGACGGAAATGGGCGGCCTCCGCAAAAAGATGCCCTGGACCGCTTCGACCATGCTGGTCGGCTGCCTGGCGATTGCCGGTGCGGGGTTTCCCTTCCTGATCGGCTTCAGCGGCTACTACAGCAAGGATGCGATTCTGGAGCAGGCGCTCTCGTTTCGCCATGCAAACCCAGGCTGGGGGACGTTCTTCTTCGTCGCCGCGGCCGGCGGCGCCGCGATCACGGCGTTTTACATGTTCCGACTGTGGTACCTGACCTTTGCCGGCACGCCACGGAATCAGGCTCGTTATGACCACGCTCACGAGTCGCCGCCGGTGATGTACCGTCCGCTCGTGGTCCTCGCGACGCTGGCCGTCGCGGTTGCCTGGGGTCCGAATGAGGCCATTTTGGGCGCCCTGATCGCACTTGCAATTTTTGCCGTTCTGAGGCTGCGACGTAACGCGGCTGCAAGCCACGAGCCCGTCCATGGGGCAAGCCACGACTCGCACGGGCACGACTCGCACGGGCACGCTGCCGGTTGGGATCCGTTGACGGCCGCGATGGGGATTTGCCTGGTCGTCCTCTTGCTGGGAGTCGTCTGGCTGCCGTTCAGCAACGTGACCTTGGGAAACCTCCTTGAGCAGGCTCGGCCGGCGGGCACCTTGCCGACGGAGCGGGCGACGTTGATGGCGATGGTCTGGCCCAATGAGCACGACAGCCACGCGGCGGCGATCAAGGTCCCCGCGACGCTGATTGCATTTTCAACCGCCTTCGCCGGTTTCTTCCTGGCGACGATGTTTTACGGCTTACGCAAATTGGACGCCGCTGAATCTCAGCGAGCGTTTGCACCCGTGTATCGTTTGCTGCTGAATAAATGGTGGTTTGACGAGTTGTACCAGTATCTGTTCGTGAATCCCGTCTTGACGATCTCCAACTGGATCTCGGGTTTCGATCGGCGTGTGATTGACGGGGTGATCGATGGGGCCGCTTGGTGTACTCGGTCTTTTGCCGTGTTCTGGGAGCGACTCGCGGATCGGAGCTTGGTTGACGGTTTTGTGAATGCGTTCGCCGCCCGCACTTACGGAGCGGGACTGCAGCTGCGCCGGGCGGAAACTGGCAACCTGCGGCAATACGTGATGTTCATTGTGATCGGCACGGTGGTTGTGTTTGCAATTGCCAGCTTCTGGCGACACGCCTTGGCTTACTGATTATTGGCCGTGAGCGGTGGGCTGCCCGGATGGGCGGTCTCCATCACGGAAACGATTCATCAAGATTTCTGGAACTCCCTGAAAGCTGAAACGATGGAACCAGCCCCTTTTCTTTCGCCGGCCCTTGCGCTGAGCCTGGTCATTTTCTTGCCCACGCTAATCGCGTTGCTCCTCTCCTTCGTCCCCAAGGGCAGCGATGAGCTGATCAAGTTGATTTCACTGATTACGACCATCATCACCTTCGGGTTGGCGATCGGGCTGATCTTGATGCCGTTCGAAATCGAGTTGGGCTCGATGCAGCAGGTTGCGAGTCTCAGTTGGATTCCGTCCTTCGACATTGACTACTTGATGGGCGTTGACGGGATTAGCCTGCCGCTGATTGTGTTGACGGCATTTATCAGTTTGATTGCGATGATTGCGAGTTGGTCGATCACCAAGAACGTCAAAGCCTACTGCATGCTCTTCCTGGTGCTGGAGACGGGGATGTTGGGCGTCTTCATGGCGCTGGACTTCTTTCTGTTTTACGTCTTCTGGGAAGTCATGTTGCTGCCGATGTACTTCTTGATTGGGGTTTGGGGTGGACCTCGAAAAGAGTACGCGGCGATTAAGTTTTTTCTCTACACGTTGCTGGGCAGCGTGCTGATGTTGGTGGCGATCCTGATGTTGTATTTCGCCAGCGACCTGAACGAGTTGGCACGACGCGGTGTACCGCTCGAGCCGCTTCATGTCAGCGCCGCCACCATCGAGAAGGTCAGCGCATCGGTGTCAGAAATGGGCGAGCAAGCGCCGCCGATCCACACCTTCAACATGCTTGCCCTCGCCGCAATCGGTCAGAAAACGGATCTGTTCTCGACGACGGAGCTGGTTCTGGACGGCTGGTCGGTTCAGCATTGGGCATTCTTGTTGCTCTTTATCGGTTTTGTCATTAAGGTCCCCTCCGTCCCCGTCCACACTTGGCTCCCGGACGCCCACGTCGAGGCCCCGACACCGATCTCCATGATTCTGGCGGGCGTGCTCCTTAAGATGGGCGGTTACGGGATCATTCGGATTTGTTATCCGATGTGTCCTCACGCGGGCTACGACTTTGCGTGGTTCGTCTGTTTGCTGGGCGTCATCAGCATGGTCTATGGGGCCTTCGCGGCGCTGGCCCAGACTGACTTCAAGCGAATGGTTGCCTACAGCTCGGTCAGTCATATGGGCTACGTCGTGCTGGGACTCGGCGTTTGGTCGGCAACCGCGGCGACGGGGTTCGATCCCCAATCCTGGAACATGGGCATCAAGGGAGCGATGTTCCAGATGATCGGCCACGGGATCAGCTCCGCGGGGATGTTCTTTATGGTGGGCGTTGTGTACGACCGCGTGCACCACCGGAATTTGAACGAGTTCGGGGGTCTGTATGGTCGGATGCCGGTCTACACCGCGCTGGCCACGATTATTTTCTTTGCGGGTCTTGGCCTCCCCGGCCTGTGTGGCTTCATTGGCGAGGTCTTCGTCGTGCTTTCGGTCTGGCAGTTCAGTACCTGGCTGGCGGTCGTTTCGGCTAGCGTGGTGGTTTTGACGGCCGGTTATATCCTCTGGGCCATTCAACGCGTTTACTTGGGAGCCGAGTACAAAGGGCCGCATGGCGACGCCCTCACGCCGATCACGCCGCGGGAACTGCTCGTGGCCTCGACGTTGGCAGTGTTTGCGGTCTTGTTGGGTGTCTTTCCTTATTCGACGGTGCTGCGTTACATGGACGCCACGATCGACGAACAAGTGGAGGGTCTGACGGCCTGGACGAAGGAGGTGAAGGAGCCCAGTCTGCGTGAGGAGGCTGCCGAGCAGGCGATCGCTGTTCGGGATCGAACGCGGATCGAAGATCCTTCGGCCCTGGTGTTGGGCCTGCCCGCGAGTTCGTCTCGGTTCGGAGCCGCATCCGAAGTCCTTCCCCCGGCGAGGATTGGCGCGACGCGGCGGGGAGACGCCCGGGTTCGAAAGACACCGGGTTTGGCCGGGCCGTGAGGCGCGACCTGGCCTGGAAGGTTTCCGCTCGAACGCATTAACTGAAAGCAATTGAAAGTGCAGCTCCACGAAATCGCCACCCGTTCGATTCTCGACACTCAGGCGTCGCTGTGGCCGGCGTTTGCACCCGAACTCGTGCTTTGCCTCACGATCATGGTGATGCTGCTCGTCCGCGTCGTCCGCGGCGGCCAGTACGTGCCGGGATTTCTGATGGCAATGATCGGCTCGGGAGCGGCACTCTACTATGCCGCCCCCTGGATCCATCTGGGCGGCGAGGGCCAGGTCCTGCAGCGCAGCGAACTGTTCACCGGGATGCTCGTCTATGACGGCTTCACCGTGTTCATGCGTGCCTTCCTGATCTTGTTCGCGATTGTGTTCGCGGTGTTCACTCGCCTCTCGAGAAGTCCCGAAAAAGAAGACGCGGTGGATTTCTATTGCCTCGTCCTGGGAGCGACGGTCGGCTTGTGCCTGATGGCCTCCGCGAATCATCTGCTGATGGTTTTCATGGCAGTCGAAATGGCCAGCGTCCCCTCCTACGCCCTGGCGGGTCATCTGAAACAGCGGCGATTGAGCAGCGAAGCGGCTCTGAAGTACTCGGTTTACGGAGCGGGCGCTGCGGGGATTATGCTGTACGGAATTAGCTTGCTCGCCGGTGTCCTGAACACGGCCCACCTGCCCACGATGGCCATTCAGCTGCACGAGATGATGCCGATCTTGCCCGCCGAGCAGAAGCTGGTTCTGATGCTAGGGGGCCTGATGGTGATGGTTGGCTTGGCGTTTAAACTCTCGGCCGTCCCGTTCCATTTCTGGTGTCCGGACGTATTCGAGGGAGCCAGCGCCGAAGTGGACGCATTCCTGTCGGTCGCCTCGAAGGCAGGCGCCCTGGCACTGCTCGTCCGCGTGGCACTCGGTCTCGGGATCCTTCCCAGCGGCTATGTTGGCGAAACCGGCGTGGCAGCGACGCCAACCTCGGTCGCCCAGGTGACGTATCAGACCGCCTTGGCCGATCCATTGGGTGGACCCTCGGCCGAACTCAGCCAATCGCCCTCGTCGCCCTACGGGACGGATGCGTTGGCGCCCGTTCGCCAGTTTATGGCACTCGTGATCGGTGTGATCGCGGTTGTCACCTGCACGTTCGGGAATTTAGCGGCGTACGGGCAGACAAATTTGAAGCGGCTCATGGCCTATTCGACGATCGCCCATGCCGGCTACATGATGTTGGCCGTGGCAGCGGCCGTCGCCGTGGCCGGGACGCACCCCGAAGTCGCCCAAGAGGCGATCGCGGCCTTGGCGCTGTACGTCGCCATTTACCTGCTCATGAACGTGGGGGCCTTTGCCGTCATTGCCTTTTACCGAAATTCGCTGGGAACCGAAGAGTTGTCCGCCTACGCGGGGCTCATTCGCCGCTCGCCCATCACGGTGGTGATGTTCACGCTGATCCTGTTCAGCTTGGTCGGACTTCCGCCACTGGCCGGCTTCCTCGGCAAGTTCGCGATCTTTGCGGCTCTTGCGGACGGTTGGACCGCGACGGGCAATGGCTACCTGCTGACCTTGTTGATTCTCGGCGGGCTCAATACGGCCGTCAGCCTGTACTACTACTTGCGTGTCGTGAAAGTCATGACGATCGATCCGGAATCGGATGCCAGCCCCGCCGCAACGTCTCTGATCTCGGTGCTCTGCGGGACCTTCCTCGCAGTGTTGGTCGTCCCGATCGCAACGCTCATGGTTTACCCCGATACGCTGAACGAATGGACGAGGGCCGCCACGCGGCACCTCTTCTAAGGACGCGGGAATGGCGCAGAATCCACTTGCTATTTTGAACCGCCTGATGGGGCTCCATTTGCGGTCGCTGCCGGCCTATCTGTCCAGTGCTCAGCCCTGGTTTGCCTCGGCCGATTCGCCCGCTGAAAACGCGCTGCGTCATATCGCCGAGGATCAACGAATCATGGCCAATCGACTCGGTGCTGTGATTCTTGAGCATGGCGGGACGATTCAGTCAAGTGAATTCCCAATGGAGTTCACGGATCTGAACGATCTTTCCATCGACTATCTGCTCCAGCTCGTAAGGCAATCCCTGGAAGATGACATCGTTGACATCCGTCAGTGCATCGATCAGTTGCAGGACGCCCCGGCGCCCGCGCCATCGCCGAGGAGGCACTCGGAGCCGCTCGAGCTCATCTAGATAACCTGCGGGATTTGACGCAGCCCGGACTTCGCGTCAGTTAGGGGAGCCTTCGCCGGCCGCCGCGCGGAGCCGAAGGAGCGACGGAAATCGACCCCATGGAACTCGTGGATACGCACGCCCACCTGGACGACGAGCGGCTGCTGCCCCAACTCGACCAGGTCGTGGCCGCCGCGCAACAGGCCGGCGTCGTGGCGATGATCGCCGTGGGGACGACGGCCAACTCCAGTCGCAACGCGGTCCAACTCGCCGTCCAATATCCCTGCGTTTTCGCCGCGGTCGGAATTCAGCCCAACTATTGCGCCGAGGTCCGCGCAGGTGACTGGGATCAGATCGTCGAACTTGCACGGCACGCCAAAGTCGTGGCACTGGGAGAGACCGGCCTGGATCGCTATTGGGATGACTGCCCATTCGAGATTCAACAGGATTATTTCGACCGGCACCTGGAACTGTCGCGTACGACGGGCTTACCGTTCATCGTCCACATGCGGGATTGCCAGGATGACGTGGTCACGATGCTGCGCGAGGCCCGCCAGCAGAGCCCTCTCCGGGGAGTGATGCATTCGTTCACGGGAGATCGGGGGGGTGCCGAAGCATGCCTTGAACTGGGACTTCATCTCAGCTTTGCCGGGATGGTGACCTACAAGAAATCTCAGGAATTGCGGGACGTCGCCGCCGCCGTCCCGGCCGACCGGATCCTGATCGAAACCGATTCACCCTACCTGTCGCCCGAGCCGCGTCGGTCGGTCCGCCCCAACCAGCCCGCATTGATCGTGCACACGGCGGAATGCCTGGCCCTCGCCCGCGGCGAATCCCTGCTGGATTTCGCACGTCTGACCCGCCAAAACTCGCGGATGCTGTTTGGCATCTGACCGCGTCCGCCCGCGGCGTTCTCAACCTCGCGGGCGGGGGTCTCGCCGATCCCGGCTTCACGTTCCCTTCGGACGGATCGCTGGGGTCCCGCGAGCGGGTGAGAACCGAGCGATTCGCTTGGCGCCGGCCCCCTCATCCGGCCTTCGGCCCAATCCTGTTCGGCACTCAGGTTGCTCGATAGGTCCGCGTGAGTGGAAAATTCGGCGGAAGGGGTTGAGAGCGAGTGAGGGTAAGGTGGAGAGATGGTTGTCGAGGCGAGGGGATCGGTTGAGCGCAGCAGCAACGGCCGTCGACTGCCATTGGGCAGGGCGGTTCTTAAGCGTCGTGCCGCTTGAGTTTTTCCAGATGCGCCAGCAGTTCCTCGTCGTCGGCCCAGCCGTTCAGGTAATAGCAGATCATTTCGCAGGTTCGCTTCGTCGCCCGCGCGAAAAGGGGTCAGGTCCAATAGTGTTCGGCACTGGTTTTGCTGTGGTGCGTTGATCAGACTCAGGTTGAGATTTATTGGTCAGGGGAGGGCCTCGCTGAGCTGGCTGGTGACCGCGAGATCGAGCTTCAAAACGTCGTATCGGCGCAGCATGAAACGCCGTAGCGGGGGCGTGATGCGAATTCCCTACGAGTCTTGTGAGTTCAGTTTTTCGATGTGCGCCATAAGCTCGTCTTCGTCGGCTAAGCCGCAGAAGTAAAAGCAGATCATCTCGTAGGTACGCAGCGTTGGTTTCTTGCCGGTCCAGAGACTGATCAGCATGCACGCGATGATCGCGCAGTACGTTTGAATCTCAATGCCCTCAACGTCGTGGCTGAGCAGGTGACGGCATCCCAAGATGTGTTTGAAAAATCGAAAAAAGATTTCAATGGCCCATCGATGGGAGAATATCAAGGCGACGATTTCAGCCGGCACATCGAGCAAGTTCGTGGCAATTCGTAAGATGCCGTCACTATTGGCTCCGGTTGATCCCCCGCGGTATTTGCCACGGCTAGTGTGAGGATTAATGCGCACGCAGATTACACGAATCTTGTGATCGGGCCGACATTGCACCTCGCCGTTAGTAAAGCGAACGATCTCGTCCGATATGATCTCGCCGATCTTCGCGTCATTGTTGCGATATCTCTCTTCGACCGTTTTCCATGAGCTATTGTCCCTCAGCCGGCAAACATAGCTGCTCTTCGCATTGACAATGTTGTTGAAGAGCGTGAACTTTGCGTAACCGCGGTCCATCACGTACAGCCGATCCGCTTCAATCGTCTTCTCAAGCACAGCTTTTTCGTCATGCTCGCCCCCAGCGTCTGGTGTGACGTCGACCCGCGTTGGCACCCCACGAGTCACTTCGAAGTGCGTATGGAGACGCCATTTGACCATCCCACTGCCCGTCTCTTCTTTCCGCCACGATGCTTCCATAATGCTAGGAAGTGCCGCGATCAACGAACCATCGACGAGTGTGATCGTCTGCTGAATATCCGTTAGCCGAGCATCGCCAGCGATTGGTTGCAGTCGCTCGCCAAGCTCGGCAATGATCTCTTTGAGACGTTCCGGATCGAATACACGGGTGGCTTCGGATAACGATCCCAGTGAGGCACGTGGACAATTTAGCTTCCGCTGGACTTTCTTCAGCTCACTTGCCTGCTGAATGCCGCGTAGCGAAGTAACCACTGGATTGAAGAGATACAGCAAGATCAACATGCAGTACTGGTCGAAGTGCAACTGGCGGTTGCCGGCTCGGTCTCGTTCGCATCCATCGTCATGAAGTCGCTGGAGCAGGGGCGTAAGACGGTCGAAGAATTTCAACCCCGTGATATCCGATTCCTTGATCTTCTTCTCTTCAGCTGGCATGCGGTGGATTATGCGCAATGTCAGCAGGGACGCAAGGCTGACTATTCTGCGTCGCTTGCCTAGTTTTCAGGCGCAAATCTCGTGCCGAACAGTATTGGGTCAGGTCTCTTTTTCGAGGCGACTTACGGCAAATGCGCAGAAGGTGATGTGAGGGGCATCGAGTGGCGGGTCTGGAGCTTTCTTTGATAGACCGTCTGGAGTTTTTTGTCTGGAGTTTTTTGGACTTGTGTCAGACCGTCTCAATCCTGTTTCTTCCGTTGCGTAGCCCCGCTCGCGGAGAGCGGGGGTGCGCGGCGTGGATGCGAGGCCTGCATGGCGAGATCGGCTGGGGGACGGGTTCGCCCCCCGTCTGCGCGACGGGGGCTACGGCGCGACGGGGGCCACGAAGCCAATCTAAGCCAATAAAAGCCAATCTAAGACGGTCTACTTCCGTGCCCTCATCGCCGCCGGTCACGCCTGCGGCTACCTTGTGCTGCCGAATGACTCTGGAGCCTGTAGACCGTCTTGGACTTGTTGCTTGTTGTCTTGGACTTGTTGGACTCAGCAGCGGCATCAACTTGTCGAAATACTTAAGACCTTGGATGTTCTGAGACGCGATCTGCTTGCGAGCTTTTCGCTTCCGCGGAGACGACATGGACCGCTTCCTGCCAAAACGACACGCCTTGACGCACCAGGGGCGCTTCGAAGCGCAATTGCCGTGCCAGAGTTCAAGCGAAAATAAGTCGAGCAAAAAGTGTGCCGAACAGGATTGCCTGCGGCCACCTTCTCCCGCACGGGGGAGAAGGGACACGCGTTGGTCGCCGTTCACATCCGGTGCGGTCACTTCAGCTGGTACTGTGGATTGTCCGCATAAAGTCGGCGTCGGTCAGGCCCGGATTCAGCTGCAGCTTGCGCCGTACTGTTCCAACAGCAGCGGCTCAAGCCCCGGTTCCGGTGGCCAGCCATACGACTCGAAATGGACCGGCAGGTTCAGCTCCCGATCCACGAAAACTCGTGCCTGATAGAAGTCCGGGCTGACCTCTTGCGAGCCATGCGTGACGATGATCCCCAGTGCGGGGCGGTCGGCGATCTTCGCGTCGGGCAAGAATTCCACGGCGCACGAGGCCGTGAGATTGCTGCGGACCGTTTCGATCAAGCGATAGAGGAGATTTTCGATTCCAAATTCCGTAATCGGATAACGGTTGCCACGCATCGCCAGTTCGCCGAACGGATCGACGCGAGTCGTGACGAAGGCAAAGCGAGTGCCGCCCCGACGCGTGAGCATTTGCCCCTGGTGGGCGCTTCCACGTAAAGCACTTCTCGCCCGCCCACCGAATCGGGCTTGAGGAACTTCAGGTAGATGCTGAGCGGGACCAGGACCTGCTCACCTTCCTGCCGTCGATGCCGGCACTTTGGCATAAATGAATTCGTGCGGCCGCAAACGTCCCTCGACCCGTTCGCGGCGAACCATGACACAGGTGTAGTCCCGAACTTCGCTGCTGAACTGGTCAAAACTGTCCATCGCCATCGTGAGGACGGTTTGCAGCGAACCCGCCCCATCCGGCGGACGGACGCCATCCGGCGGACGGGCCCCATCCAGTCGACCGGCCCGATCCAGTCGACCGGTTCGGTCGACCGCGCCGTCGGCCCGGCGGGCGTCGGTAGCTTCCTCACGGTCCGAGCGGTCGCTTCGCCCGTCTGGGCGTGGCAAGTTCGCGAGGAGTTGCCGTCCCAGTCGGCCATGCCACCCCCGCACGTCGCCACCACGATCGCCAGAACCCGCGCACGAAGGCCACGACGGGCGACGAAGGCCAAGGACCGCAGCGGAATTGGGCTGAGTGATCGAAATGAGACCGACGAAGCGGCGACATTCAACCCGGAGTTCATGAACCAGAACATGGTCTCGCTCTCTCTTTCGACTTCCGAACGAAAGCTCACAAGAGAAAATGCCGGCCGGTCCGTCGCCAACTCGATGGTACTCGAAACGATGGGTAACAAATCGACGGACTCGCCGTCAAGCACGTCGCCGTGCCTTGATCGCGCAAAACGCCAGAATTGAAGTCGCCCTGAACGAATCTAGCGAATGGTCGGAAAAGGAGTAGTTTCTTCCCTACGGATCCGGTGCCATCCAGTTCGGCGGCACGGGAACTCGGGTCCACGATGCCCACAAGAGTCGGCCGATCTCGCTGTTGAAAAGGGGGGGTTCGAAAACAGACAAGACAGGAGAAAGGAGCGGAACCACGATCGCGATTCCGCTCAAACGTAGCTCAACTTTCGCTTTTTGAGCGACGTGCCTCCGAAGAGATGGGCGGCGACGACCGCCCGTGTGGCCGGAGGTCGGGCGAGCTACTTTCGTTCCCGGTGCCCCCGGGAACACAATAAAGGGTCCAGTGCGCCAGCGAGGCGCTGCCTTGCCATTCCCCGCCTGACACCTTTTGACACCCAACGTGGGAGTCGCGGAGCTGCCGCGACGATCAGAAGATGTCTTGCACGTCGCCACCACACCGCCCAAGTCACAGCCCCCATGAACGATCCCAATTTCAACCGGCAGCTCGGCCCCTACCGCCTGCAGCACGTCGTCGGCCGGGGAGGGATGGGCACGGTCTACGCGGCCCGCGACGAACAACTCGGAAAAATCGCCGCCGTCAAACTGCTTTCGCCCGTGCTCGCGACGGATGAGAGTTTTCGTGAGCGGTTCATCGCCGAAATCGAGTCGCTGAAGAAACTTCGCCACCCGAATATCGTGCAGCTCTACGGGTATGGCGAGCAGGACGGGCAGCTTTTCTACGCCATGGAATTAATCGTCGGCAACAGCCTCCAGGGCGAATTGCAGCATGGCCGCCGGTTTACTTGGCGAGAGGTCACGCAAATCGCCGTCGAGGTGTGCGCCGCGTTGAAGCACGCCCATGATCATGGAATCATCCACCGCGACTTGAAGCCGGCCAACCTGCTGTACTCGCGGGACGAGTCGGTCAAGCTACTGGACTTCGGCATCGCGAAACTGTTCGGCAACACGGGCATCACGACGGGCAGTGTGATGGGAACGGCCGACTACATGGCGCCCGAGCAGGCCGAGGGCAAGCCCGTCGGCCCCCGCACGGATCTGTACAGCCTGGGATGCGTGATGTACGCCCTGCTCGCGGGTCGACCTCCTTTCTCGGGCAAATCGGTCCCCGAAGTCGTCCACAAGGTCCGGTTCGAGTCGCCGATTCCAATCGGCCGGCTCGCCAGCGACGTGCCCGTCGAACTGGAACATTTGATCGATCAGTTGCTGGAAAAGAATCCGCAGAAGCGAATTCCCACGGCACTCGCCGCCTCTACCGGCTGCGGGCCATGGAACACGCCCTTTCGGTCCGCCCGCCCCCCAGTCCGACGCCGATGACATCGACACCTCCGTGTCACGGCCACCCGCCAGCGATCTGACCCACGCCGACAAGACCACTGGCCAGCCGACCGTTCGGCTGGACGACCACGCCCAGCACGCCGAAGATCAGCTGAACCGCGTCACGGTCACCACGCGCGAGTCCGAGGCGGAAGCGGGCCGAATCATTTCACGCTGGTCGATGACGAACGGGCGACTCGCGAGCCGACCTCGCGGCGTTGGCAGGCGGCGGCCAGCTTCGTGTTGCTGCTGGCCGCGGGATGGATCGGCTATCTGGCGTTCCGCGAATTCACGCGGCCGTCCACGGCGGACGAACTGTACGCCAAGCTACTTGAGGCGGCGAAGACGG
>CAWGYT010000010.1:0-870363 GCA_963826795.1 uncultured Planctomycetales bacterium
CTGGCGATGGGGACAAGTGGGGACAACCTCGTACTCTTGTTTGATGTCGCCAATCAAAGTCTCCTGCAGACGTTCGGTCGACACAAATCCTTCGTCAACCGCCTTGCTTTTTCCAATGATGGCAAGGTGCTCGCGTCAGCCGGAAGCACAATTCATCTGTGGAACGTCGAAAGTGGTCAGAATATTGAAAGCCTACCAGCGATCTCCAGGGGCGGTGGGCCGGGAAGTGGACTATTGTTTTCACCGGATCGTTCGATGCTGATCGAATGTCAAAAACCCGTGATTCGGGCTTGGCTGCTGAAGAAGCCTCACGTTCATCGACTGCCGGACGACTATTGCGCGAGTGCGATATCTCCCGATTTCGCTGCAGCCGCGATGGCGACTGCCAAGGGAAAGATGGAGGTTTGGGACGTTACGACGGATACGACCATCGCCAAGTTCTCACACGGAGCGGCCGTCAAATCGATTACTTGGATCGGTCTACGGCAAATCGCTTCCGCCGGTAACGACGGAAAGGTCAACATTTGGAATCTCGACATGGGCAAAAAGACCAAAAGTTTGTCACACGACGAGAAATTTTGTTCACTGGCTTTCTCGCCTCAAACAAATCTGTTGGCCGCCGGTTCGTTGGACGGCACCATATCAATTTGGGATGTGAGATTTGAACGTCCAGAGCGAAGGATAATTCGCTCTCATGATCCAGGCAATAACGAACAGTATCTGCTGTTTTCGCCCGATGGTACCCTCCTGGCCTCGTCGACCAATTACAACAACAATTACTATTCAGACGGGCGGGAACGATCAAATGTAACACTCTGGAATCCGTTAACGGCAGAGGTGGAGCATTGCTTCCCGGGAGTGCGTACTCCCGACGAATCGATACAAACGATGGCCTTTTCCACAGACGGCAAATCATTCGCGATAGGCACCAAAGACGGGGAAGTGTTGTTGTGGGACGTTAATCACAAAGGGGAACAGCAAAGGCTGACACGGCGTCAGGGTGCGGTCCATTCGGTTTACTTCTCGCAGGATGGCCGATGGTTTTTCTCGGGTGATGTTCACAACATAAACATATGGGATCGAAGCGATTATACGCTGCAATTCTCAATCGACACCGAAAGAGACGGAGTGCGATTCCTGGCCGTCACCCCTGACTCGCGCACCATATTTACGGCTGGCAAGCATGATGCGTTCGAGCAATGGCACGCCGCCAGCGAGCACGAGGTGCAACAGATGCGAAAACGCTGGCGGGAGACGACGCTCGCTAAGGAAACGGCTTGGAGCCGCGATTAGCCAAAATGAACGACCGAGGTCGCAGGCTGCCGGAGCAGCTATGATCGACCATGGCATCGTGGCCTTTGCCGAACGTGCAGTCCTGTGCCGCGGATTCTTCCACGTGAAACTAGGCTGTCTGGGAAACCGTTCGATTGATGGCATAGTTTACAAAGAAATCCGGCGGCCAGCTAACGAATCGCCCAGGATGAGTAGATGGAATCGATTTGCTGTGCCGAAAAACGTTGCTCCGGCCTGTGTGAGGCTCGCCCGGATCGCCCATTTGCCAACGGGCGGTGCGACTGTGTCACGACGGTCCAATTTTGGGACAGCCCGTGACCGCATCTCAACAGACCCCGATGCGGCGGACCTCTTCGAGCGAAGGCCTGGCAGAAACTGCGTTAGTCATTGGCGGGCAACCTCAGCCGATCGGAAAGATCCGCAAGGCGAGATTCGAGGCGAAGCAATTGTTCGCGAGTATCTAGTCGAGCCGCCGAGATCCGGTTGCCTGTGCCCCAGGCAAACCCCACAATTAGCAGCATCAGACCCCACAGTGTCCAGTAGGTAGATGCAGGATCTGACGGCTTGGCCATTCCCGTAAGCAGTGTCGCGGAGATTACAGTTCCCGTTACGATGCTCCCCAGCACCTCCGTGACGGCGAAAGAACTTGACCGAGAGAAACCTCCTTGTCTTAATGCACGAATGCTCCAGACCGTGAATAGGATACTCGCGACGGCAACCGCGCCAGCCACGACCATCGAGTCCGTCGTTGCGCGATTTGAGGTAAACGATCGTAAGCACAGGACAATAAACACCAAGGCTACAATCATCCCGCCCAAAAATGCCAGTTTCGACCGTGGCGTCAAACGATGGTTCAAAATGGAGTCCAATTCGCGTCGGTACTCCTCGCGTAGTTCTGGCGTGACGGATTGCGAGTCGAGCAAACGGTCGCGAAAGTTCGAGGGTTTATTCTTCATGATTGTCTCCGTTGAGAATGATTGTCCGAAGTGCCTGCTTGGCATAGTGCAAACGAGATTTAACCGTTCCGATCGGCACGCCGAGTACTCGCGAGATGTCGTCGATGGAAAGGTCACTAAGGAAGAATAAGGTAAGTGCTTCGCGCTGAGGAAGTGGCAGTTGGTCTAACGCGATGTGCACCTGCTCGGCATCTTCGAATGCGGTCAGAGTGCTGTCGCAGATGGACATGTCTTCGACTTCCAGTTGCAATTCCTTGGTGTACTTGAGCCGTTGTTTGCTGATGGCGACATTTCGGGCCGTCGCGTAGAGAAACGCAGGAAACGCACGAGGATCACGTAACGAGTCGATCGAACGAAAGACTCTTAGCCACGTCTCCTGGAGGAAGTCCCACGCATCAGCTTCTGATCGAGTTAACCGCCGCAGATAGTAGAAAAGCGACCGCTCCCAAAGTCGCACGATTCGTTCGAAGGCAGCCCGATTGCCTCTCTGAAATTGTGTGATGAGGAGCTCTGATTCCAGCAACATTCTGTCGGGCGGCACGGCGACATCTCTTATTGGTCATCGATCTTGTGAGGGGTGACTAGTGGCAGGACGCACGCACTAATCGAAAGGTTCAACGACGAATATGGATCCCCCGGCATAGATAGGTGGCGACAACTTCAGCAGATTCGAGCTTCTCGCAATCTGCGGTGGAGTGACAAACCGTGCGGCACCAAGCGTCCGGTCCGAAACTGCTTCGGCTTCATCGGCAGAATCGCTTTGGGGCTCCGTTTGAATGCGGCAGAAACTGCCTCCGCGACTGCGAAAGAGCATGTTGCCAACTGCTTCGGTCCGACACGCTGAGGCAGTTGGCGAAATTCGCCAATAAGGCCGGGACCGGCGTGAGTTTGCTTCGTTAGCGGGAACGCCATCACGTTTGCTCCCCGCACATGTACACCTCGGATAGTTTAATCGTGTTGCTAAACTGGCTCTGGCTTTTAATCGCTCATGACACGGGTAAAGCTGTCGATCATGACGTGAGGCCAACACGATTGACTCAAAAGTCCATGCCTCAACGGGGATTCGGCAAACCGGCGAGGTGGCTAATCCTCCGACGGCCGCCGGATTCCATAGGCACCATTGTAGGCACGGCAGTCGCCCAACGCAGCAGGATAGCACTCTACCCGCAAATTAGGCCTGTACCACGCACACAGAAAGACACTCGCTGTGCTGATTGCGACATTACCGAAGTGGCACGCTCGGCTCTCAGCCCTCAAAGGGCATAGAAGGGCGTGTCCTGAGTGCACAAATCACCGGTCCTAACCTGCACTCGGTCCGACACACCTTGAGACTGCGTCAGCGCATCTCAAGGTGAGCTGCAGCAGCATTGTTGTACACCGCCTCTGGTTCCTCGAGAGCCAGCGTCTCCAGTACATTCTTCAACGCACTCGCTTGAGCAGGCGTGAGGGCTGCCAAGCGATATGATTGTCCCAAGTGAAATAGAAACTGGTCAACGTACTCATCAGAATGCTCAAGGACCAGGCGCACCAGTCCAGGCATCAGGTATTGCATGCGCAACGACGGACGCAAAACAGATAGGGTCCCATCCAGGATTGTTGAGGTCTTCAAGCGGCAGCTCCGATGGGTTCCAACGGAGCATTGTCTCATTGTGCTCAAGGCACTCATCACAGGAACACGTCCGCTGATAAACATCGCCGGTCGTGGCATCTTCCCAAACGCCGCGTCAACGACATGAATAACTTCGTCGCGGTCCATGCTCTCGTTTCGAATCGTTCCCATACGCTGTGCCGTCGTCCATAGGCAAAGCTGTGCCACAAACCGGTCTTTTGACGACGTGTTTCAAAAACGACGATATGCGTAAGCGTCTGGTCTGCCCATACCTGACTGCCTCTAGCGTGGGCGTTTCTTCTGCTGGATTCTTCGGCGTTGCCGCTTGTCTCGTTGGCGGGCGGCTTTGTCGCGAGATTCTTCGAGGCGATGCGTGAGTATGGTTTCCGGATGGGCGGCTGCCCAGCGGTCGGGAAGCATCTCTTCGAGTCGCACATCGTCCGTGTGTAGGCGAAGCAGTAAATCACGGACGTAGGCCCAAGGTTCAATACGATGACGTTTGGCACCGGCC
This sequence comes from uncultured Planctomycetales bacterium, assembly GCA_963826795.1. Lineage (GTDB taxonomy): Bacteria > Planctomycetota > Planctomycetia > Pirellulales > Pirellulaceae > CAWGYT01. Next base: position 4,370 of record CAWGYT010000010.1, read on the forward strand.
AGGATCGTATACAACACCGCAGCGCGTGGACCCGCCGCTTCACTTCCCAGGAACAGGTAGTTCTTGCGGTTATGTGAAGCTTCGCATAACCGCAATTATGTGAACTACAGGATTATGTTCATCGCCTCGCCGACTTCCCGAAGGTCGAGGGGGTGGCCGCGGTCGAGAGGTTCGCATAATCAGAGTCCTTCCAAGAACTGTATTAGCGGTCGCGAGGCCGCTCGACGCGAGCGAGCCGACTTCGGCGACTTGACCGAGGAGAGAGCTTGTTTCTTTGTCTCCAGGTCTGCCTGTAAGTACTGATGAGTCGTCTGAATGCTTTCGTGTCCAAGCCACATCGCAATGACCGAAAGGTCGACGCCCGATTGGAGCATATGCATGGCGGTGGTGTGGCGAATCGTGTGAGGCGAGATTCGCTGATGGTGAAGCGACCCGTCTTGTTGGACTGCAATCGCCGTTGCGTGCCGTAGGCGTTGGGCTACGCCGGCGCGGGTCATCGCGCTGCCGTGCGCATTGGGCAAGAGCGGACGTTCTGACGAATTGTCGATCTGTTTGAGCCATGATCGCAAGAGCCGAACTGTCGTCCGCCACAAAGGGATGGCCCGCTGCTTCCGTCCTTTGCCTCGGATGTGGACTGCGCCGCCATCGTTCAAGTGCACGTCGGCAATACGTAGCGATGCAATCTCGGACGCTCGTGCACCGGTGTTGTACATCAGCATCAACAAAACCCGGTCGCGTAGTCCAGTCTTCGTCGACGCGTCCGGCGCGTTGAGCAGCGATTGCATCTGCTCCCGACTCAGATACCGTACATCTCCGCGTTCAAATCGCTTTGCCGGAATTGCCAGAAGGCGTTGTGCAAGGGGCAATAGCAGCGGTTCGTCCGACACGGCGTAGCGGATAAACGAACGAATCGCAGCCAGCCGTGCATTGCGGCTACGAGCGCAATTGCCCCGACGACGCTCCAAATCGTCCAAGAACGCCAAGATCCGCGGAGCGGACAGGTCGACGACGGACAGTTCCTCAGCCTGCTTGCGATACCGTTTCTCCAGAAAGCGAATGAGTAACTTGAACGTGTCTCGGTAGGCGGCAATCGTTTGAGGGCTGAGGTTGCGTTGCGTAATGAGGTATTGGCAGAAGTATCGCTGCAACACGGGTCCTAACGGGTTGCTCTGCGCTAGGAGGTTAGACGACTTCATGATCGCCTCCTTGCGTTGCGTGGGAGAACTGCTCGAATCGCATGCCCGCCGTCGCCAGCAACGGGGCCGTGCCTGTCAGATACCAGTATGTATCGGTCACCTTGGCATGCCCCAGGTACGTCGAGAGCGACGCAATGGCATGATCTACGTCGACGCCTTCCTGATACCAGCGAAGCAGCCGTCGGCAAGCGAAGCTGTGACGCAAGTCGTGCATGCGCGGTTGCGGCAACATGCCATTGCTGCGCCAATCCAATTGAGCAGAGATGCGACGGAACGTGCCCCGTACCGTGCTATAGGGCAACGTCTGTCCATGCGCACAACGAAGAAAGCGTCGGAGTCGCGGGGAATTCCATAACGATCGCGCTGGGCGGCATATCGCCGCAGTGCCCGCGCGGCAGTGGCGTGAAGCGGTACGAGGCGAGACTTGCGAAACTTCGTCTCTTCGATGCGCAGGATCCCTCTGGTAAGATCAACGTGTCCGTTGGTCAGGTTCAGCGCCTCTGAGATCCGTAAGCCGGCGCATGCGAGCAAACCGAACAACGTACTGTACGTGGACGGCCGAAGACGATAGGTGGGCGGAAGTTGCGCAGCTGCACGAACTAGCTCTCGCAGTTGCCGTTCGCTGTAGATATGTGGTTGTAAGCGATTGTGATTCCCGCTCAACAGGCCGCGATCTGGGACTTGGCTTCGACCATCTTGCCCAGCCAGGTGTCGTGCAAAGCCCCGAACAATCGAGAGCCGCTCTGCACGATACCTCGGCGAGGCCGTTTGCGGTAAAGTGGCCCATCGCAAAGCCAAGTCCGTCGTCAGCGGGCCGCGGTGCTTGGATCGATCTGCGAAACGAGCGAACTGAAGCAGTAATTTCCCGCTGATATCCAGGGCGAAACCCAATGCTCGACGTTGTGTGAGGTATTCCTGAGCTCGATTGACCATAGTTCGATGTCCTTTCATCGCGTCGCCTCCTTCGCGGTGGGCCACGGAAGGGCAACTTGCGTCAGTGCCTGCAGATCGACCTTGGCATAGATGGCGGTGGTATCGATGGACCGGTGCCCTAGCAGGTCGGCAATCTGCTTCAGCGTAGCGCCTGCCTGGATCCAACAACTGGCAACACTATGGCGGATGACATGGGTGCCGCGGATACGATCCGCCAATCCCGCCTTGGCGGCCAAACGCCGCAGTACTCCACGAATAGCGTTTGGCGTCATCGCTTTGCCTCGAGGCGCGCGATGCAGTACGAACAAGAATGACGTGGAACAAGCCGGCCGCCCACGACGCAAGTAGGCCTCCAGCGCGGCGGCCAGAGGCCGACTCAATGGCACGCCGGTCGACTCCCGCTGCTTCTGACGCTTCAGCCACAGCACGCGGTTGTCTAGGTCCAGGCCGTCGAGTTCGAGGCCGGCCACATCCGATGCCCGAAGACCGAGTTCCACCAAACAGAGGAGAATCGCACGATCTCGCAGACCGACCGGCGAGGCTGAGCGCTTGGCAGCGCCGATCAAGCGTTTCAGTTCATTCGCTTCGACCGTCTCCGGCAGCGTTGCCAAACGCCAATTCGCGAATGAAGGCACGGCCGACGCGAGGTCCTGATCGATCAGACGATGCAGTAGAAGGAAGCGAAGAAATGAACGAATCGAGGAGGCGATCACTTGGCCGCTGCTCGGGCGGCTACGTTGCCCCTGGCTGACCACAAAGCCTCGGATCTGATCGATTGACCACCTCTTCAAATCCTCCAAACGCCGGACGCGTAGGTGCAGAACCAAAGTGGCGCATAACGAAGGCGATAATGCACTGTGGCAGGAGCGAGCCCCTGGACTTGATTCAGATGGTTCGCATACCGCTGAAGCAGCCGATCTGCAGGCGACCTGACGGCGGTTACAGCGGCGTCGTCGCCAACCATTTCAAAAAGTCGATTGAGCGCTGCACGCACGGTGTTCTCAGTCCGTGAGGCCGGCGACTCACACTGGCACTCGGGCAGATGGACGTTGACGAACTGTTTGGCGGCGCGGCGGTTGAACGTTCGTCGCCCCAACCAGCGGCCGAAATGCTCGACCGCGAAAACGTACTGATGCACGGTGTCGAGACCGTGCCCGCGGGCACTTAGATACTCAGCAAACTGTGGCAGAACTGATCCTAGAGGATTCTGGCGGATTCGTTGCCGAACGCGGGGCCGGCGAAATAGGTCCTCGAACATCGACGCCTTCCTTTCCAACGGGAGAGGGGAAGAAAGGCATGATTATGCGAAGTAATCTTCGGGCCGAGCGGCCAAAAACAGTGACACGTACGGCCCCTACTGACTCAACCGCACGACGCAGTCAGCATAATCATCATGTTCACATAATTGCGGTTATGTGAAGCTTCGCATAACCGCAAAAATTGGCTCTTCTTGGGTAATGAAGCTGCGGGCCCGAGAGCGGCCGTGTTGTACACGATCCTCGCGGGAGCCAAGCGTCATCGCATCGAGCCCTGGGCTTACGTCCACGACCTCCTGCTCCGCCTCCACGCAGATGACTCCAGCCTGGAGGAGATGTTACCCGACCGCTGGGCTGCAGCTCATCCGGAAGCGATCCTCGACCACCGGCTAGAAGAATCGCGCACCAAGGCTGTCCGTACTCGCGCACGCCGGGCACATCGCCGCGCCCGCTGCAAATAGCCTCTGCTCGCCTTCCACCCGCCCCCGTCATTCGTGGCACCGACGACTCTATCGGCTGGATAGAATTGACGCTTACAACTCCCACGACTTCTCGGGTTCTTGTTTTACAAGATGGCAATCTAAGACAACGACTCCCAAGCCATTGCCCTGCTTCAAGTTGCGACGAGCATGCTGCGGCCAAGGAACCGCTTCGCGGTTTTTGCGGAGGTTTACTTGCTTCCCGTTCGACGACCGTGTCCAATCGGGGGAGTCGGAGCCGTGCGAATGCCCCGTGGGGCATGAAAGCGGTGCCGGACGAACCATTAAACGAACGTTATCGGCACGTCCGTGTGGCCGGATAATTTGGTTTCCTGCTGACCAGTCACATCGATCAATCTGTTGCCGCAATCCGACTTAGCGGCTGCTGGCCCGAGTGTTTCATTCGGTTTACCCCCGATGTTAAACCTACGGAGTACGACGTTATGCGGACCGTAGAACTGCAAGATATGAATGACAGAAAGATGGAGAGTCATAGCAGGTTCAGGTCACTGACACATAAGACTTGCATCCTAGTACTCGCCATTGTTTTGGCGTCAGCGTCTTCCGCGTACGCACTTCGCATGACCAAGATGCCTAAAGAACTGCAGACGACTATCGCTGAGCCCCAAATGCGGAGAATTTCTCTGAAATTACCTCTGCGTCAGCCAGTGTTTCATTGGACGTTTCAAAGCAAAGAGGATCTCTTGGCGGGGAAACTCGTGCTCAGCATCAGCCGAAATGGGGAAACGACCGAAATCGTAGTCTTCGAGAATGGGCACATGTCGAAAGGGTGGGAGCCGATAACTCAGGTTGTCCATCCAAAAGCAGGTGAAACCTACTTTGGATTCCGGTCGTCCGAGAAGTATGCAACTGCGCCCAATGACAAACTCACGATAGAGTTATACGTAAAGGAGGACCTAGATGGCATTGGCCCACTAGAGACTGGCGTCTTGCCAGCGGGTACCTACAGGGCGCAAGGGGGCTACTCCGGGCTCCTTGATGAGTACAAGGTCCCTGATCCATCGAAGAACACGCCGAAGGAGACGCTTGACGAAATACGGAAGATGCGCGAGTTCAGAGCGTTTCTTGAGAACTGGGAATCGCAATGGTCGTTAAGAATCACCTCCGACCAAGGGTGGCTTCCAGCAGAGCAACGTAAACGGATGGAAAGACTTCTGGAACAGATGCGAAAAGAGGAGGAAGCGGCGAACGAAACAAAGTGATTTCATAGCCATCGCATACAGCGGAGTGCTCGATCCACCGTTTCCTGTAATTTCGTGTCCCCCTCGCACCCGCTGATGCGGGGCGTTCTGGTGCCTGATTGTCGTCGTTTGGTTACGACCAGAGATGGTTGTCGGTTCTACGTACATGGTGTCTCGATATTCGACCCATTTTGAAACGGCGTCGAGTACCGCGAAGTGGGGAGGCAGGTTTGCCGTGAAGGGTGAAAAAAGGAGCGGTGCGACAATGAGGTTGGCGCTCCTGTGAACAGGATCATTTGCCGTCAGCAAGTCCTGACGCCCCGGGGCAAAGACCTCTTCCCGGTACATGGACTCGTCGTCACCGCTCAACAGTACAGGTTACTGTCGTCGCTGTAGAATTTCAATGCCCGGACGGCGTTCCCACCACGGTTCAAATAGGGCGAATGGCCTTTGGCCGGACGCCAGCTGGAGATCGCTGGGTTTGGCAGGGCGATGCCCCCCCAGCTTCACGATTGGGACCGCCTGTTTTGGATTCTGCTAAAACGGCTTTGGCCGCGCTGGCGTGAGTCCTTGCTGATCGTTCAACCGGAGACCGTGGTCCGGTGGCATCGTGCAGGCTTCCGCCATTACTGGCGCTGGAAATCAAGGCCCAAGGGCGTCGGCAATCGATCGACCAAGAGCTGCGGATGCTGATTCGCCGACTGGGCCGTGAGAATCCAATTTGGGGAGCGCCCCGGATTCAATCGGAATTGACGTTGCTGGGCTATTCGGTATCTGAAGCGACGGTTGCCAAGTACATGCCAGCGCGCCCTCCTCGGCCGTCCGCGACCTGGAATACGTTTCTTCGGAACCACCTACGCGAGACCGTCGCCATTGATTTCTTCACCGTTCCAACGGCCACATTTCGTCTGCTGCATTGCTTCGTCGTGCTGCATCACGACCGGCGACGAGTACTGCATTTCAATGTGACCGCTCATCCACATGCAATGTGGATTTCGCAGCAGCTGATCGAGGCATTCCCTTTTGACGAATCTCCCCGTTTCCTCATCCGCGATGGCGATGGGAAGTATGGGGAGGCCGTGCTCCACCGCATCACGAGCATGGGAATTGAGGACACGCAGACGTCGCCCGGAGCCCCCTGGCAGAATTCTTATTGCGAAAGATTCATCGGGTCGATCCGTCGAGAATGCTTGAAGCATGTGATCGTGTTGTCTGAGCAACACTTGCAACGGATCGTTCAGAAATACTTGAACTATTATCATGACTGCCGCACGCACCTGTCGCTGGACCGCAACGCAGATCGAGCAACTTCTTTTCTGTAAATTCGGTTGATCTTCTTTTCGGTTAGGAATTAAGTGGAGCGGCTTCGCCGCCTTTTTTCTTGGCGTTCACGCAGACCAGGGGGCTCATTGCCGCCCCCTTGGATCCCCGCTCAGCCTTTCCCTGTGTTCCGCTGGCGGCCGGTTGCTTTGGCATGGTCAAATAGGTCTTGCCCGTTTCCCAGTCGTCGCTGAACTCGCTGAGGATGGCGCTCACCAAACGCAACAGCGATGCTTCGTGGGGAAACAGCGTGGCCACACGGGTCCGTCGTTTGATTTCTTGGTTAAGTCGCTCCAGCATGTTGGTCGTCCGCAAGCGACGCCGGTGAGTGGCTGGAAGATCGAAAACCGTGAGTCCTTCAGGGACGTTCGTCTCCATCCAAGTGGCCAGATCCGGCGCGCTGCTCTGGTACTTACTGACCCGTTGCGTGAGGAGCCGGTCGGCTTCATGACGGTCCGGCGCGTTGAAGACGTTCCGCAGATCTTGGCTGACTTCCCCGCGCATCGAAACCTTGGGAACGTAGTGCAACGCGTTCTGCATCAGATGAAACTGGCAGCGTTGCCAGGCGACGCCTGGAAAGCAGGCCCGACGCGCCTGCTTGAGCCCCGAGTGGTCGTCCGAGACAATCAGTTGAACGCCATGCAGACCGCGATCGATCAGACTCTTCAGAAAAGTGCGCCAATGGACTTCGGCTTCCGAGAGCGAAACGCTCACGCCCAAGATGCTTCGTTGACCATTTTCCAAGATCCCGATCGCGATCAGCACGGCGCAATCACGCACGCTGCCACCATGACGAACCTTTTCGTAGCGCGCATCCAAGATCACATAAGGAGCCGTTGCCAAAGGACGTTGACGCCAGGCTTCCAGCTCTTCGTCCAGCAAAGCCGCCGCTCGACTCACCTGAGTGCTGCTGACGTCCAAGCCGCAGAGTTGTTGCGTAATCTCAGCCACCTTCCGCGTGGAGACGCCCTGGACATACATTTCAGCCACCGCCAACTTGAGAGCGCGTTCGCTACGTTCCCCGCGTTCCAGCGCCGAAGGATAGAACTCGACGTCACGCGTCTGAGGCACCTGCAGTTGCAGTCGGCCCAGCCGGCTGTTGACCGTCTTGGGCTTGAAGCCGTTGGCGTATCCCCGTCGCGCTTCGGTCCGTTGATACGGCACGGCCGCCAACGCCTCGGCACGCTCCAGCTTCATCGCCTCGTTCATCAGAATCTGGATCGCTTCGGCCATTCCATCAAAGCCCTGTTCGCTCAACAGTTGGAGAAGCTCGCCGAAAAGGGTAGATTGGTCGTCGTGGGTCATGGAAGTCTCCTTTCGCATTCGTGGAATACTGCGTAAAGAAGATCAACATCGGCCCACACTTTTCAAGCCTATTTCCAGGAATTGTCCGGCTAAAATACGTTGGACAGTCCCTGACAATTTACAGAAACAAGTTTACACGACCAGTAGAACGGACGGATCGCCGACGCGTCTGGTCGTGCGTATCGGCGTGCAGGGAGTGACGACCTCCAGACTATCCGTTGTCCCTGCGTGAGGCATGGCGTGGCGTATTTGGCAGACGCCGACACCAAGAAGCCTTTCTCGAGAACCCGTCGAAAGGTCCTTTGCTTTTGACTTGCTTCGAGAAACCACCCATTGATGACATGGTAACTATGGATCAACACAGTATTGAGCATCAGTTCCGCTTATCCATGATTTCTGCCCTCCGGCAACCGATCGTCAGGGTTGCTTGTGCGGCCTTCGCCATCCTTTTTGTCGTTGTGACGTGCCGTATGTACGTCTCCTATTGGCAATCGGCCAATCCTTGGTGGTACAAGGCGGTGTGGATGCTGTGTTATCCGTTCGCTGCGATTCCAATCACGCTTTGGCTTGGTCGCGTCGCCTTTGGCCGAATTGGTCGAACTGATCCTGCGCAGGAGTCATGTCGGAAATAGACCCAAGTCGGGATCAAGAAGTCTTTACAATGGACGCAAGGACGAGGGGCCGGTAAAGAACGGTGCGCGGGGTCAGATCAATTCTTGAGTTTCCGGCGAGCGGCTTAGCCGGCATTGATCTGCCCCCGCACAACTCCCCGCTTTCGCGCGTCCCGCGAGCAACTAAGAAATTGATCTGACCCCTCGCAGTTGGTCCTATTTGACCATGCCAAAGCAACCGGCCGCCAGCGGAACACAGGGAAAGGCTCAGCGGGGATCCAAGGGGGCGGCAATGAGCCCCCTGGTCTGCGTGAACGCCAAGAAAAAAGGCGGCGAAGCCGCTCCGCTTAATTCCTAACCGAAAAGAAGATCAACCGAATTTACAGAAAAGAAGTTGCTCGATCGTATCCTTGGACTATTCAGATCCGCGGCCAGATGTGCCAGGTGGTCGAAGTGGCCATGACCAATCCCTATCGGGCGATTGACGCGGGCACCCATGCAAACGAGTTGCATTTGATCCGCGACGTATATGCCTGCCCGTTGAATATTGGGATCTACGTCGATCGATGTACGGATGTGGGCCGTCTGGAAAATGTTCACTTCAACCCGAACTTGTGGAAACGCATCGGTCTGGAGCCCCAACTTCCAGCTCCGCCGAAAGGGTTCAGCGCAGGAGAGGACGCCTACTGGAATGGCATTCTACAGCCGTACCTAAGAGAGAATCTGGTTGGATTCAAAATTGGCCGTACTGATTGGGAATACGTCACCAACTGCTTCGTGATTTTCGCCAAGCAAGGATTCATTTTTGACGATTTTGGCCATGGCCCCGGAAACTCGCTCGTCACACAATCTGGATCGGATTTGGGTCCGGTGGCGGTTCAGGTCAACAAAACGCAGAAGCATGCGGGTGTGCAGTTTGCGAATTGTCAGTTCATGTCGACCGTCAAAATTGGACCGCAGAACACGGGGCCAGTGAAAATCTCAAATAGTGGTTTCTGGGTGGTAAGGGAAACACGCGAGCAGGTGGTCAACGAAGGATCAGGAACCGTGATCCTGAACGCCTGCCACTTCAGTGATTGGGATCTGCCTGGCCAGGGGGCTCCTTGCGTACGCGCAACCAATGGACGATTGATTCTAAGTCAATGTGATTTTTCGCGGTCGCTGGCCAGCTTGATCGCCGCGCCGCGGAAGAACGCGGTTGCGCTGGAGCCGGGTCTGATCGCGAGCACAGTAGTGGGCTGTTTGTTCCACTCCGATACGATCGCCAACACGTCTGACGGTAAGGTTGAGATGGCCGCTAACGTATTTGAACCGGCGGAGCCAGCGGCTTTGCTGGGAAAGCGATCATTGAAGAGTCTATGCGCTGAAGTTGACATTCCTGTCGAGCAGGTAGTGGCGATTCTGAAGCAACGTGGCATTAACGCTGGGCCGGATAGCACCATCGAGGACATCGCCGAAGAAAGCGGAATGAGTCCTGCGGAATTGTTCACTTTGGTGTCGGACAATCTCTGAAGCAACGAGAGCCGACCGGCAGACTCGTGTGCAAATGACGACAAATGTCACGCCCTCATGACGCAGTTCGGGCTCGTCGGAATCGCCCTTCGACCACAGTAGGGTTCCGTCATCGATCTGATGCCGCAACTTCAGCGGTCTCCGCCACCGCCAGCAGGAAGCCTACACTGCTTCCTGCGGGAGGTTGGTCCAACCGCTGCACCGGAGGGACGGTTGAATCTGCGGTCGGTGATTTCGACCTCTGCGCCTTGGCAGTCGGATCTTTCGAACTACCAGTACGTCAAATGTCGCATGAGATTCGCGCTCGTTCGTGGGCCTCGGTCGATGCCACTGGATGCTCTAAACGCGACAAGTAGTATGCGACCACCGGCACCAAACTGCGTTGTTTCGATGGGGGTGTCAGAATGGAAGCCTCGGCTCGGCTGTACGTCGTCGTTACCGATCAATGAGATCCTCGAGTTTCGGGGCTACGCCCAAGACAAAACAGGCAGATGCAATGTCATACAGCCGCGGCCCGACGTGCCTGGTCCTTGGGACGCAACCTGGCCAACAAGCCGAGGTCGCTTTAGGGCAGACGGTGCGCGATCCCTTCGCAGCTTGGTCGAGACGCTGTGCATATTGAATTGGAAGTGACATGTAACCGGTTAACGCTCCAATCGCCGTCCCAAGTGCAGTGATCAACAAGCTTCCATGACTGGATCCCGGATCCTCTGAAGGCACTCCAGAATGACCGCCGGCGTGCGGTGGTTCATATGGGTTCGCTGAATGTGGATTCATCGGAAACACCAAGTTGGACGACAGCGGAACTCTGAGCTGGACGGTCGCAATGCCACAATCGGTGGATTGTTGGGAGGAATTCACTCCGAATGCAGTCCACGGATCTTCGTGGCACCTGGCGACGACCGCTCGCTGTGGCGGGCGCCAGGTCGGGCCTAGGCCGGAGGCCTGAGCACGTCCCAGCCTCGTTCCATTGATCGAGCGCTCGGGCGGCCCCATTCTAGGCGGTCAGCGCCCCTGGATCACGCGCTGGGCCGACGCTCCCTCTGTAGAGGCATGGGTCTGTCTCACGCATTCTTGGCGCATCGCCCTGCCAAACCCAGCGATCTCCAGCTGGCGTCCGGCCAACGGCCATTCGCCCTATTTGAACGGCGGTGGGAACGCCGTCCGGGCATTGAAATTCTACAGCGACGACAGTAACCTGTACTGTTGAGCGGTGACGACGAGTCCATGTACCGGGAAGAGGTCTTTGCCCCGGGGCGTCAGGACTTGCTGATGGCAAATGATCCTGTTCACAGGAGCGCCAACCTCATTGTCGCACCGCTCCTTTTTTCACCCTTCACGGCAAACCTGCCTCCCCACTTCGCGGTACTCGACGCCATTTCTTTAAGGGTCGGTTCTTGACGCATCCGATAATTCAAAAACGGGTCCCGACGAGTTCTCGGAACAATCAATACCGTGGCGATCATCGCCCCATTGAACGCACTAGTCGTTCTTGACTCGCTCGAGAACAAAGAACGACCACTCGTCCCCCAACTTGCTATCGAGCTTGGTCGGATACGGCTTGCCGGCTGGTGCCAATGACAGCTTGAGCTCGTCGCCGTCCAATGCATAGATCGCCAATTGCACGATCGGCTTGCCCTTATCAAGTTCGTGGCTTGTATCCATTCTCCTCGGGTGCTTGCTCGCATCCAGCTCAAACTTGATCGTTATGGAGGCCGGCTTACCAATACCGTCCTCCGTACCCCAAAGCGACAGCTTCTCGGCTGCGAACTCGAAGTGCGTTAGATTATTGTCTTCGGGCCTCACGACTTCGCCCGATCGTACCATGGAAACGACTTTCCACTTGCCCTGAATCAAGACGTCGTCCGGTTTCGCTTCTTCACCTCTGCCGTCGGCAGCCAACAGCATGACCGCGTACGGAACGACCTAGGCCATCAGCTTAAGCACAAGTGACATTTCACTACTCCGAAGCGGGGTGCTCAGGTCGTCCGTGTGATTGCGAACAACTCGTCCGCCGTGGTTCAGAAATCGTTCGTGATTTGGCGCGTCCAATCAATCGAGTGCTTCGAATCGTTCGTCCGTACGGCTTCATGTTAAGGCAAGTTGGTAAATTCGGTGGGCACGATAGTTGTTGGGCTGTCACTCTTCTTGAGATTCCCGACACCCAGTAGATATTTGTCAAAGAATGACGCGACACGTTGCTCATATTCTTCCGGCACGGATGTGTACACACCAACGTGAGCGGCTAAAGGTTCATACCAGTATTCCTTGGGCTCACCGGCAGCCGCAAAAAGCCGCTCGCCACTTTCGGTCAATACTCGATTGTCGTTCCCGCTTTGAATTATCAGAATCGGACGCGGGCTGATTCTGCCAATTCTCTTCACCGGCGCAATGTCGCTGAAGCTACAGCCAGTTTGCCATTCGGCAAAGAAAATGAAAATCGCATTGAACGGGCTCGGCGGGAGTGGCGTTTGAACTTGAATACCGATGCCCACTTCATCTTTGAGTTCAGCAAAGACGCCCTCTATCACGATAGCTTCGACCTGCTGGTTGTCCGCCGCAGCCAAAACACCCGTTGCTCCACCCATCGAATTGCCGAGTAATCCGATTTTGGAGTTTACTTCGGGTTGCTGCTTAAGGAAAGTTACAGCGGCGTCCGTATCCTTGACTTCGTGCAATCCCAACGTGACTCGTTCTCCTTCGCTCTTGCCGTGACCACGAAAATCAAATACCAATGCGCCATATCCGTGGCGTTTCAGCATATGGGCTACCGGCAACATCTGCGCTGTTGGCGCTATAGCCATGTTGGAGGATGATCGTTGCGCCGTTTTGGGGAGGGATATACCATCCGATCAACTTTAGGCCATCGGAGGTCCTGAGCGCGACTTGCTGGAATGGCTGACCGGCGTCATCCATCATCGTGTACTGATCGGCATGGATCGGATGCGTTATCTGATTAACTTTGAACACCACAACACGTTCCGTTATGGCGATTGCGGAAACGAATGCAATCACACAACCGATGACGACTCGGCAAATCTTAAGTTTGGGTAATTGCATGACTTTAGACCATGTAGACCCAAGTGATGTGGCGCAGGCAGCCTAACGAATTGCGATCTATCCCGTGGCGGCATGCCGACGGATAGATCGCGAGTTGAACTTCATCGTTTGGGCGGACGAGGAAGTTCGCCTTGCGAATTCTATCTCATTGGGCAACGGGAGCTTCAAGCCGGTGGGGCGGGATGGTGGTGAGGCGGTCGCTGGTTGGACCGCCATGCTATACCGCACCGGACGCCGCGCTATGCCGCAATTACTTCTCGACAGTTACGGCCAGCCAACCGCAATTGCTTTCTTTGTCGGGGTGCTTCACCGGCCTCATTCTAGCCGACGATCGCCGACCGATCACGTGCTGGCGGATTGGCCCTCTAACGGGGCATGGGACTGCGTCATGCAGGGTCGATAATTTGGAACAATGTCCGTGGCCTTGTGGGCTTCCTTCACCTCGCTCGGCAGGTATTGCTCGTTGCACGGTCAGGTCGTGTCCCGATGATCCCAGTAGCCAGGCTGGCGACCCGAATGAGCCACGGCCACAATCAGGACTTCGTCGTCGCGTACTTCGTAGACCAACAGGTAAGGGAACCGCTCAACGGTTGCTCGCCGAAAACTTCGCGTCAGCTGCTTACCTTCGTAAAGTGGAAACCGCAACGGATCTCCGGCGATCGCGTAAATTGCCTTGGTCACGCGGTCGTAAAGGTCTTTCCCAAGACCCATTTGGCACTCTTCGTAGTACAGCACCGCCGACCGCAGTTCGACTTCCGCTTCCGCAAGGACGCGAATCTTCACGACAAGTCTTTCTGGTCCAGGGCTTTACGCAACCGCGACGCCACGTCATCCCAGTCAGAAGCTTGTGTTGTTCCTGAATCGTAGTCGGCAACCCGTCGTTCCAATTCAAGCTCGAACCCAGGATCACTGTCACTGCAAACACCGGGTGGCCGTAAGCTCTGAAGGAGGCGATAGGCAAGGCTTGCGCGGTCCTCATCGGTCAAGCCAAGTGCCGCGTCGAATACTTGTGAATAATTGCTGCTCATACCAGGATTATGCCCGCACTCCGACACCCTGGCAACGAGCAGCGGCCCCGTGACCAACCGACGGCTCCAGGAGAACATGTCAGCGAACTGGAGAACAGTGCGCGGGGTCAGATCAATTCTTGATTTTCCGGCGAGCGGCTTAGCCGGCATTGATCTGCCCCCGCACAACTCCCCGCTTTCGCGCGTCCCGCGAGCAACTAAGAAATTGATCTGACCCCTCGCAGCTTTTCCCTCGCAGCTTGGTTGCGGCGACTCCCGATGTTGTGGAGACTACCCGCTGACTTGCAACTTAGTCGTCGATTGAACTGTCTTCTCGAGGCAACTGGCGCAACGCAACTGCGCGAGGAGCACTGAGGGCTCGTCGCTGTCCCGAGAATCGACCGTGCGTAAGACAGCCCCTTGCCCCGCCAGATGAACGGCTAAAATAAAGCGATTGAGGCACAGGATTAAACGAACCTTTTGACGGCATCGCGACATGACTGGCACGCCATGGCCCGAATTGAATGGCCTGGGAAGCCCGAGTTTTTGGTCTCCGATGAGAATGCTCTTTCGATTTCGAGTCCGCACACTTCTGCTGGCGGTCGCTGCCAGCGCCGTTCTTCTCACAGCTGGACCCCGGTTGTGGTGGCGATTTCAGGTCAACTCCGCATTGGAGCGTACAGTAGCCACGGGACCTGATGTCTATCGGGGATTTAAACCGAGTTCCTCTGGCAGAAGTGACGACCGTGCCTACTTGCTCAGCGACTATGAGCGAGTCGCAAATCGCCTGCTCGAGATTGCACAGTCCAACGACGACCTACGTCGAGCGAACGCCATTAAAACACTGCGTGTACTTTCCGCTAGATCGGGTTCGTTCGACATTCGCAAAAAGCTACTGCCCCAACTCATCGACCTGGCATGCACCGAACAGACTCCATCGCCACTCGCAACCTTAATCGCCGAAAACATCGCGGATTGGATTCCATCAACCGGTGCAACAATGAAAGAAAGAGGTCGCATCCGTGCTGCTGCAGTTGCCGCAAGCGGCTATGAGCGAGTCGCTTGGATTGCCGTCTTGGAGTCAATTGGCGGTAGGGATGAGACCGTGCTGCTGCTTCAATTTGCCGATACTCTCGACGAGAACCAATTTTCGGCCATCTACAATTCTCAGTTTCGCAAGATCATCTGGTCTGGAATGCTCCCACATGTGCAACGTTGGATTCTCGACCCAACTATCGCTGACGGCGCACTGGAATTCGACGTACTGGCACAGACCCCGACGGGACGCAATGTCCTTGTGGAATTCTCACTTGACGCGACGCATCCGAGACAATTACGCCGCAAGGCCGTTGAACAACTCGTGCAGACCGTGGGGGGAATCAATCAACTTACAGACGCATGCACTGATCCAACGTCGTTGCAAACACTCAGCGAACTGCTTGGCACGGATAGCAAGCAATTCCTGACCAGCGAGCGTGCGAAAATCATCGACCAAAACGGTCCTGAATTGTGGAGCGAGTTGATCAATGGTCTCGACCCGTCTTACTTTTTACCGGGTTTAGGTGCTCAAGCGGAACCTCAAGTCGTTGCAATTCGTCAACGGTCTTCTCAGCTGTCGCTCGACAGCCTTCGAATTCTGTCACAAAATCGCGACCTCACGACAAGTCAAGAATGGCGTGCCTGGTACGAGAAGGAATCGCCAAGTGTCGTCATGCTTAGAGACATCCTCAGCGCAATAGTCGATCACCCCGACCTGATCGAGAACATCGCGCTTCTACGGAGGATTGTGCCCTACCAATTGGGCTATATTCCGGACGATTGCATACCAATCTATGAATTCATGCTCGAATCGAAGAAGCCCCAGGTAAGATATTGGGCTTGTCAAGCGCTGCTCGCCTTTACGGACTCCCCGCCAGCTGTTGACGTGGCAATTGGCTTGATTGACCAATCAGAGCCGAGTGAAGCAGCGTCAGTTCATCCAGGGGCAATTGCGATGATTCAGCGTCGCTTCGCCGTCAACTTCTTCTGGGATACTGCTGCGTGGCGTAGGTGGGCGAGTGATAAATCAGTTGCCGCGCGAGAGGAGCATCGCGACAATGAGTGACGTTCTCTCGTTGGACAGGTCCTGAATAACGACCGTATTACGAAACAAAGCGTCCATGCCCTTGAGCCGTCTTGATTTAGCAGGAACCAGTGCATGCGCCGCGACGAAGTGTTACGTGCCGTTGATTTGACATTCGGGACGACGTCGCGACCGGCCATGTTCATCCGGGGGACGTGCTCGTGCGAAGAGTGTCTTGAACACAATGACACCATGGCCCACTGGGATCCGTTAGAACTTCCGCTCGAGGAACTTAACAATACATTTTGGGATCCTCTCTGTGCTGCATCCTCCGCGGCGTTGCACTACTTGATGCCCGGACTGGTGCGTCTCGTGCTAGACCATGCAAATGATTTCCTCAACCAGTTTTTGCTTCACATCGACAAGCAAGAACTTATGGAATCGCTAACGCCGTCGCAGGCGACTGCATTGAAACGCGTGCTAGACACCCTCGTCCGTGAGGAACCCGTGGCCGTGCACATCAACGCCGAGGAGTCCCACTTGGCCTCAGTGAGCAAACAACTTGCGGGCAAGGCGGGATTGGACTAGAACCGGCTTAGCGCAACGCTGCGGCACGGCTCGCGCCCGACCAAACCACCGACTCTTGGGATCGATTCACTGTCTTGAGTGACGGTCGTGATCGTACGTGTGGGTCAAGGTAAGACAAAACGTGCCACCGCTGAGAATACAATCCCTTCAAAGGCATCATGGTATTTCGAATGCGGTGGCTTGGCTTTATTTGGGCATCACCCTACACGCTTATTGGACTGCTGATCGGAGGCGTCGGGTTGTGCACCGGTGGTCGCGCTCGTGTGCGGGGGCGTACAATCGAGTTCTGGGGTGGCTTCGCAACTTGGTTTGTCA
Source organism: uncultured Planctomycetales bacterium (assembly GCA_963826795.1). Lineage (GTDB taxonomy): Bacteria > Planctomycetota > Planctomycetia > Pirellulales > Pirellulaceae > CAWGYT01. The sequence goes on from CAWGYT010000010.1 coordinate 21,216, forward strand.
CTCACCTGCCGCACGGCCAATTCACTCTAGCTATCACCTTGGGGCACACGATTCTTGGCCAATCCGACGCGTCACTAGATATCTCACGGGAGCATGAAATGGTTCATGTCCGCCAGTTCGAACGCTGGGGGCCTTTCATGGGACCTGCGTATTACTTGTCGTCTCTCGCGCTTTGGATCGTCGGTCGTCAACCATACCGTGACAATCCATTCGAACGCGAAGCTCGTGACACGGGGCACGGCGGAAAGTGACAGCGCCTTAACAAAACGAACGGTTTTGGGCCGGACCTGACGATGCCGAAATGGAACGTCAAGTCGGTTGAGCTCCTGCGGGTCCTCATCTCACGTTTTGTCGGCGGCGATCTCATCGACCAGTTGAGACGACCACGGGCACCAGTGTAGGCCGGGACGAGTCGAATTACCGACCTCATCCAGGTGTTCTTCCACATATTGGATTGCAGCGTCACAAACCTCGATGGCAATTCCGAAGAATTCGTCAATATACCGGCCGGCTCGCAGCCAAACGACCCAGGATCAATGCCTGCCGAACCCCAGCCATTGCCAGCAGTCCAGCCGCCAGTAGCGGAGGCGACGGCGCAGGCGGGTCCAGCGGCTGGCCGAGCGAGCTTCCTCCCAGCACGAGTCACATACGCCCACTTCCTTGTCCGGCGTGTGATCTCGGAACATGGCATAGAACGCCCGCAGCTTTTCTTCCAGCTCGCCGTGGACTTCAAAGCGCTGACCGCATTGACAACACTTAAGCCACATCAGGTACTGCCCCGCGGTGAACTTAGCGTCGGTTACGGTATCTACTACCCCCTGCGTCGTCCGGACGTGCCGCTGGCAAACAGGTCGTCGACGGCGGCCGCCAGGTCGCTCGACGTTGTCCGCCGCTGGGACTCGTAATAACCAGCCTGCAGCGCCAGGATCAAATCGTGTGAATCGAAATCGCCATCGGCGTTCCAATCCCCTTCAACCCAGTCGGAGTTCTGCTCAATCGAATCCTCGTATTCGCCGGCTTGAAACACGCTCAGCAGATCGGCACTATCAAACGCTCCATCACCGTTGGCGTCTCCGGGAACCAATGCACTCGGCCGCGCCGCCAACGCCGTTGGAGCACTCGGGCTGATCAACGGCAGTGCGATCAGCAGGCCGACTTGATGGTCTCGGGCCAGGATCACATCGATGGACGATACGAGTCGATCGCGATTGAAGTCGTAGGGATCGTCAATCGGAGCCAGGTCAAACGGACCGCGCTGATGATCTCGAACGGCGATGATATCGATTGACGTCACCAGGGTATTGCCCGGAGTCGAGCCGGTTTCGCCCAGGGCATTGCCGAAATAGAACACTTCGTCTCGTGCCAGCCAGGTCCGCTCGCCAGCCTTGAGTGTGACCTGGAGCCAGGTGTTGCGGATCGTATCGTCGGGCCAAATCAGTGACACACGATCCGAACCGTTCACGCCGGCGCCCCGCCGCGTCTGAACGCTGGGGACCGGTGCCTCAGGCCAAGTCGCGGTGTTTGCGACTGCGCCCCATGCGGAATGTGAAATCGGCCGCGGTCAGCGTGATGTTGCCGGGAATTCCCAACAGATCTAGCTGTACGCCGTTAATCCCGTGAATGTAACTGGTGTAATTGGCGAACGTTGCCGTTTGACCGGGTAGCAACGCCCGTTTGTCGGTGGCCACCGCCTGATCGTCGGCCGACGAAGCGTTCGCATCGTTGCCGTCCCACGCCGAATTGTTGTAGAAAACCTGGCGACTCAGCACTTGCGTCGGAACCACCGTGATCGACCCGTTGGTGACGAACGCCAGGCTGTCGGCAAAGCGTGTTTGGAACGGGCCCAGCGGATGTTCAGGCAGGACTCCTACCAGAGACAAGGACCAGTCGCCTTCGAAGAAGCCCGTGGTATCGATCACCAGCGTTGCGAGCAGTCCTTCCGCGACCACAGTGGAACCGTTGCCGCTGGCGGCGATCGACCAATTGGCAATTTGCGGCAACGATTGCAGATTCGTGGGCACATCCGGCAGCGAGGCGAAGATTGTGTTCTGCTTCAATTCCACCGACGTGATCGCCGGCCCGTCCTCGCCGGCCGGCAAGTCGAGTAACGCTCGTTCCGGCCCGCCGTCGCCGACCAGCGCGTAGAGGTCAAGGCCCGATACGCGGTGGCCGCCGGTCACGTAGAGTTCGATTCGCTGGTTGGGCGTGTTAGGACGCAGAGTGTAATGCCCGACGCTGATCACCGGAACATCAAGGCGAATGGTCACTGACTGGGGAGTTGAAGTCGTCGAGCCATCGTCGCGCTTGATACGTGAACGAATCGCTGACCGTGAACGTGGCATTTGGGAGATAGCGAAACGAACCATCGGGCCGCAGATTGACCGTACCGTGCTGCGGCGGATCGACCATAATTGCGGTCAGCGCGTCGCCGTCCAGGTCCGCATCATTCCCGAGAACACTGGAATCTACGTCGATCGACAAGGGTGCCACCGTCGGCATTGTGTACTCATCGCCGACCGCTGTTGGTGCGTCGTTGCGGGGAGTGACGTTGATCGTGACCAGCGCGGTGCTGGCTACGCCGTTCGTGTCGGTGACACGATAGCGAAACTGGTCCAATCCCACATAGTCGGGCTCGGGCCGGTAGACGAACGTGCCGTCCGGATACATTTGCAGTGAGCCATGTTCGACATCGTCGACGACCGTCGGGTGTGCGTTCGCGTGGCCGGGCCCGTCATTGCGCAAGACGCCGAATTGCTGGATGCCGAACACCTCGTCACTGCGAATCAACGTCAGTTCCCGGTCGTTGGTCATCGCCAGTCCGTCCGGGCCAAATCGCTTCAAAAGGTGATTCATCGCTCCCAAGTTTGGCAACTGCAAGGCAGTGCGTTCTTGAAATGGGTTCAGGTCGTAGGCGTAGAGAATGTGAGTCCCATCATCGAACGCGTAGAGTGTGTCCTCGTCGGACATGACTCGGAAGATCCAACCGCCAGCGTAGTTCGTCAGGATTTCGCGGTTGGCAACGTTGACCACACTGCCGAGACCCCCGCTGACGTACAGGTTTCCCCGCGCGAATTGAAACTGTTCGAAGCTGCCGCCAAGCATGCTCCCTCCGGCATGCGTTTCGATCACGCGCAGGCCGTACGGTTCGATTTCATGAATCCAGAAAACGCTGGAGTTGTCGTAACCGTAGACATGCTGTCCCGATTCATCCACGCTGACAACAGTACCCAGGCCGGAATGGGGCAGTGCAATTCCATTTTCATAGAGGACAATGCCGGCGGGCTGTCGACTGCCGATGTCCCAGGTCGTTACCAGCAGCGAGTCCGGCCGACCGGGCAACGTGAACATGCCGAAGGAAACTTGCGAGCCCGGCAGCGAGATCGTCGATTCCAACGTCATGCTGACCAGGTCCACGACTTGGATGGTGCGCGCACCGGAAACGGCGGCATACATGCGCGTGCCGTCGTCAGTAATCACAATCTCGGTGACGTACGCCGGGCACTGGTAGTGAGATTCCGAGCGCGCCGGTGTAGGGATCGATCTCGGTCAATGTGCCCGCTCTCGGACCATTCCCGGGGACAATCGCAGCGAACAAGCGGTCTCCGGCCGCGTCGTACGCCATCGCGCCCGCCGCGATCGGTACGGCCTCGATCGACAGCCACGGCACGGGTTCGATCGATAATTCACCATCCTCGGCCACTTGATACGCATCGTCCTGAGCGCCGCCAGCCGAGTTTTTCCGCACCTGTAACGTCACGCGACCCGTTGCGCTCCGCTGGCTGGAGTCGCGGATTTCGTAGGTGAACACGTCGACACCGGCTCTACCCGCATGCGGTGTATAGGTGAACGAGCCGTCCGGCCGCAAGTTCAGTGACCCGTGTTGCGGCGGGTCGCGCAGGATTAACGTCAATGGGTCGCCATCGACGTCCCGATCGTTCGCCAGCACTCCGGCCGCGGCGGAGACCGTCAGAGCCTTACCCCGCTCCGTGACATAGCCGCGATCGTCGACCGCCTGCGGCGCGTCGGGCAGCGGGCGAACTGTCAGCGTGACCGTAACCGGTGGCGACTGCAGCGCGCCGTCGCTGACGCGGTACGTAAACGAATCGGTCCCAGAGAAGTCGGCCTGGGGAACATAAGTGAACTTACCGTCTGGGAAGAAATTGATCGCGCCGTGTGCCGTGGAGTTCACCAGCAGCGCGGTCAAAACATCGCCGTCGGCATCGGTGTCGTTACGCAAGACGCCCGTGCCCAATTCAGCTCGCCCACTTATCGTGTCTTGTATCGCTTTCCGGTGCGACGCGACCTCGATGGCCGTAAATGCATGATCGTAAATCACGACTTCGTCCAACAGACCGACCATCAGTTCGACAGCCGCATGCGAGTACGAATCGGCATGGCCCACGCCAATCGCATAGCGCGGCAGGTCAATCACGTGATCCACATGCGAAGCGTGGACGCCATCCAAATACAGGTCGATTCCCGCCGACGTCCCGACCATCACCACATACGTTAACCCGGCAGACGGCCGAACTCCAAAGCTGTAATCTGTCTCGGGGTTACCAAACTGTGTGATCCCCCACGATTCCTGGTTGACGAGCATCTCGGGGCGAATTGACACCGCGCCGCGCTGCGTGCCGTCGGACGAAGTGCCGATCAGGCCCTGAACATCTGTCGATTGCAGCTCAATTCCCACCACCGATTCCAGCGTCCAATCACCAGGCAGTCCCGGCAACTCGAGACGCACGTACCCTTGGCCCTCGAGGCGGGCCGCGCGACCGACGAGCCCCTGCTGCCCGAAATCCATCAATCCTACGATCAGGCCGTCGCGCGGGGTTGAGCCGTAATCGCGAGTCGTCGTCGGTTGCGGACCTTCCTCAAAACGCCACCAATGCAGCGGCCCGGCTGCCTGGACGGCCTCCGTCCAAGCATTCAATTGATCGTTGCCAAGCGCTGAGTCTTCGTCCAGAGTGAACGAGTCTTCAATGGCGACGGGCGCTGCCAACACGCGGCGCACTTCGAGCGACTCAAAAATCGACGACCGTTTCACGATAGCACCTCAGCCTTACAGTCTAGGCAGGTCGAGTGTCTGGAGCAAGCCGTCGAGCGGGGTGAGCCCGCGGTCCGGGCGACGTCCGCGTCCCATCGCCGCAAGATTTCGTGACCACGCTCGGCCGGCCGGTAGCGCATGCCGCCCTGATGGCCGAGCCGTCGAACACATATTGAGCGTGAACGGTAAGAAAACCGAACAGAAGTCTATCGATTTGTACGCTCGCCACTAACCTGCCCCAGGACGAACTCCCAGAACTCAACGTCCTTCTCGCGGGAGACAAAGTCAGTTATCGAGTCTTCCTGGAAAATCACTTCAGCTGCTTGAGAAGAGAATGAAGCTTCCAGTCGGCGGCACAAAGATACTAAGGCTGTGAGAAATCGCGGTTGAGCTTATCCCGACGAACATTGAATTCCAAACACTGATCGTGCTTACAGCATTGACTTTCCATCTGGAGAATTCAAGGTAATGGATGATGCACAGGTTCGGGAACTTCAATACTCCTTGCCGCAACCAACCGAGAAAGAAAGCAGGCGCGTACCACCTCGGATTGAGATCACTGTAGTGCGGTCAAACGGCGGGTAATCGGGTAAGGGCGGCCATCGCTGACCGCCCTCCCCACACCACCTAGCGTGCGGGTCCGCACTAGGCGGTTCGACGAAGCGGAGCAAGTTTGCCCAGAGTGTCTTCATGCTGAGCAGTCCTTGTTGCTTGCAACCAGGCGTTGTTCAGTCCCACGCCGCTGGCAATCGTTTTCGCCATGTGCCCGTAGCCTTTTGGGGCTGCGAGCATGACGGATCGCTTGCCGACGTGGAACGCCAACACGACGACCTGCTTGATGGCTGCTACTCCTCCAGCAACACCTCCACCCCCGAAACGACAGCGGCACCTGTCGAGGGCTCAAACGCGATGTCGATCGCCTCCGTGGCCAGGATGCCGCGGAACTCTTTGACCACGGATCGCCTGGCGGCACCCGCCTCCTGAGCAACGTCGAGGTCCTCGACGACAAGCTGGCCCTGGACGCGAACATCGAACACGCGCACCCCCGGCGCGGCGCTGCCCGGCTCGCAGAAATACAGACGCACGGTGTAGCGACGCTCGGGAATCTCTTGCGGGTCACCGGCTCCCGCGTCGACCGGGATCCGGATCGATGCCACGCCTTCCACGCCCGAGGCCGCGACCCAGTTCAGACCTGCGCCCGAGACGGTCAACGGATGGAAACGGAAGTATTTCAGCTGCTCACCGGTCACCACGACGTTGACCTTCGGCGACGGCCCGCCCACGTTGGGATAGTCCAGCCGCTCATCGCCGTATTGGAGAAAGGTGAGTATGACGACGATGTCGCTGGCAATTCCTCGTGGGTGACGGGTGATTGGGATGGGGACGCTGAGTTCGCCTCATCTGATCTCATTGCCGCGCTAACGTCTGGCCATTACGAACACGGATTTCGCCCTGGCGCGACGATTTCGGTCCCTGAGCCCAAATGCGCCGGGTTATCGGGAGCGGCTACATTTCTGCTCATCTCGGGGTTGAGGACACGACGCGTTGCGTCCAAGTCCTGCGCTCGGGGAATGCCCGAGCCGAAATTAAATTGCGATTGTGCTCAAATCGAATTCACGAATCAAGCCAATCGGGGACGTTCCTTGATCTGCGCCGTAAGGAGAGGCTGAGATGTATTGTCGACCAGTACGTGGGTGGATCCCGGAACGGGGCGGGTCACCATCGGCCCTCGGCGAGCGACGTAGCGGGCTCTCCGAAAGCCCTGCCTGCGACCTGTGGATTTTCCTTGAAACTCCCGCCGGTCTCTACAGCCTCCCGCGAAATAAAGAAATGTCCCCGAACGATCGAACGATTCGGACGATTTGCCTCAGCAGCGGCAATCACCCTGGCCACGAAGGCGTCGCGAGTAATCGTTCGAGTCAAGCCCAATACCTTCCTCGGGATTCTCGACCGACAGGAAGTGCCGCTGGTGGTCCACGCGACAGGTGGCTTCTTTAACACAACCTAATAATGCTAAACGAGTTACATAGGATTAGCGTTCTACACGAAGCCGGCACGTTCCAATGAACCTCCCAAGGAGCACTGAGGTTGTGCTCAGCCAGGAAGATCTGGATCCCGGCGTAGCTACCGGCAGATTAACAGGCAGCCCCGCGTGACAGTCGTCCAAGCCCAGTTCGCACCGGTCCGTCGCAAACTTGCGACAATCTGCTCGTGTTGCTGCCAATTTCCGATTTTAATGACGTATTGGTTTCCAGCTCTTGGGCACTGGCTAATGGAAGGGGCGACGGAGGTGAGGCTCAGATTTGGTCGGCGATCGGGTACATCGAGTCATCGTTGTCAAACAGGACGGCGGGCGCTCGGGTGTACTCTGCGGCTTGAAGCCTTGGAGCTTCGAGCGCTGCTGAATTCCGCTCCCATCGCCGTTGCGGACGCATATGCTTTGACCGAGGATGACGTTTTGATTGTTGGCCGTCAAAGCGATACCGCCGCAGGACTCATCAACCGATGGCGCTTCGACGAGACATCCGGCAATCGTGCGGCAGATGACGTTGGCGGCAACGATGGCACGTTGTTCAACTGGGGCGTCACCGAGACGAAATGGGTGGATGGTCGATTGGGTGGAGCGTTGGATTTCGGCGATCGGAACAACTACATTCGCACCGAGTCCGTCACCGTTCTTGATCATTACACTTTCGCCTTTTGGCTGCGGCTGGACACGACGCCAGAACTGAATCCACGAATCATTTCACCTGTGGGAGATGAATGGGTCGAGCAAAGTAGCGAATTTGGCCGTGGGATTGGATTCTATTACAATCACGGGCAAACCAGCGCTCAGCGCTCGAGCCGCCTGCGATCGGCCAGTGGGAGCACTACGTCGTCAGTTTCGACCAGGAGAATTCATTTGCCCGCATTTATCGCGACGGACGTGAGGTCGCCTCGGATAACGTATCAAGAGGCATAGCGAGGGAGGCATGGATCATCGGACACAACCAGGACGCGGGTAACGACCTAGGCTCGTGGAACGGATTAATCGATGATCTGCGGATCTACGATCGTCCTCTGAATGGCGAAGAGATTACCGCCTTGGCCGCCGGTAGAGAACTTGCGGCACATGCAAGTGTCCTTGGCAACGACACCGATGCGGATCAGGACCCTTTGCGGGCCGTCTTGGTATCGGACGTTTCACATGGGATGCTGACGCTGCGGGACGATGGTACGTTCGACTACCGCCCTGACGCTGATTTTCACGGTGAGGACAGCTTTCAGTATCGTGCCAGTGACGGTGCGACGGATTCTGATACGGTGTCGGTCACCTTACTCGTCCAATCGATCAACGACGCGCCCATCGCTTCGCCGGATGCCTACGTCGTACCGCGAGCTGGTTCGCTGATCGTCGCCGTAGGTGACGGTGTCCTCCAGAATGATCGCGACATTGAGGAAGATCGACTCACGGCCATTCAGGTCAGCTCGCCCGAACATGGAACGGTTACCCTCCGTCCCGATGGTTCCTTTGATTACCGTTCGGATGCTTCCTTCGTGCTCAGTGATCAGTTTTCTTATCGGGCAACGGATGGCAGCGCTCGATCAGAAATTGTCACGGTTAGGTTAACATTCGACGGGCCCACGATCGAGGTGGGAGATCATCCGTTGAAACCCAATCTGGCCGGGCAGAAGTTGATGATCTATGTCACGGGCGGGCAATCCGTATCCGGTTTGGATCTGTTCGCGCAAATCGGCGACGGCGGACCAGAACTCGTCAATCTAGGACTGCCGCCGGGGACCCGCGGCCCCGTCATTGCGGGAGTGGATTTGAAGACCGATACGATCTTTCGTGCGATTCCGGACCAGCCAATCGACCTTGGCTCACTGCCACAAGTTGCAAATTGGTCCGTTTCGCTGAGCGGGGGCGGCAACGTTTCCGCGGAAGGACTCTTGGCAACAATCACCGTCGATACGACGGGGCTCTTTGAAGGAACGTGGAATCTGAGCCTGACGGACGTGCTGCCTGATCATCCGTTTGGCCCCCTGACTTCGACGTTTGCCAACGAATTGGCGCACATCAGCAATGGAACGATTAACATCGTTCCGACGCAGGTCGTTGGGCGTCACGTCTTTTACAATCATTCCGCATGGGATGGGAATGACCCGAACAGTGGACCGATGGACGACGCTGCGATTGCCACAGAAAAGTCGCCGCTCATGCCCGGCCAGACCGCGACGTCGGCGAATTACACCAACTATAGCCGCGGGATCAATGGGATTATCATCGATATCGCGGGTCTGCCCGCCGCGAACACACTGACAGTCGATGATTTTCGGTTTCGTGTAGGGCGCTCGAATGATCTTTCGAGCTGGCAGGCCGCGCCAACGCCCCAATTGAGCGTGCGGACGGCAGCCGGCATCAACGGATCAGACCGCCTGACCTTGATTTGGCCTGATCATGCGATACAGCAAGAGTGGTTGGAAGTCACCGTATTGGCATCCAGCCATACAGCTCTCGCGAGGAGCGACGTTTTCTTTTTTGGCAACGCGATCGGAGAGACAGAGAATACGGCTCGCAATACGCTGGTAACATCCGTCGATGTCATCGCGATACGCGACCATCAGCGTGGACCGTTTTCGCTCGCTCCCATCGACGACGTATTCGACATCAATCGCGACCGACTTGTGTCCTCCATCGACGTGATCATCGCGCGTGACCATCAGGTCGGACCTTTGACAGCGCTGCCACTGATTTCCCCAACAATGCGCCGCACCCGCGGCGACACCGGCAGTTTTTCTGCGACCTGGCGATGCCAACGGAGATGGTGTATTCGATTCGGACGACCTTGTGCAGATTTTTCAATTCGGCGAATTCGAGGATTCCATTTCACACAACTCAACTTGGTCCGAAGGCGACTGGAATCAGGACGGGGACTTTGACTCCAGCGACCTCGTCCTCGCTTTCCAATCCGGACACTACGATACCCCGGCGATGCCGCGAGAGAGCCATATCGCCGCTGCCGTCGACTGGCTGTTCACCCACGGCAATGAGCCAAGAAGTGGCCGGGCGTTCGTTGCTTAGTTGCATGTCATCCCGAAGACTCGTGAGAAGCCTGCCTGAACTCATTGTGTGTTGACGTGTCTCGGAGTCTTACCCTACCCCGGCCGCGGCGACGGTTCGTATTGAAGTCGGCGCTTCCGAGCGCCAAGCGGGCGACGGCCGATACCCCCCCGAATGTAGTCGATTCGTGGCTAATCGTTCCGATTTAAACACAGCCGGGACTGTTGGCCGGAATCGACGGGAACCGGGCGCCTGGCTGTGGAGGAGTTTCAGACGGGTGCTGGCCGGTCCATGATGCGCTCAATTCAGTTCAGATTTCATGTGCCAGCGCTTACAATTGGCGACAACGAGATCGGCGACGGTGTTGGCGTCGGAGGGGGGAACGGGCGATTGGCGCGGCGGCGGTGTTTTTCCGCCGGCTGACATCGTCGCCGTCTTCCCATTCAACCGGGCACCGCGGGTGGCCCTCGGCACGGTCCGGAACCCAGCGGCTGGGCGGCTGGTGCGTAATCGATCGCCTCGCGGGACCGCGACGCAAAAATTTTGCCACCTTAAAAAAGAGCACCGAAGATCGTTAAGTCTCGTCGCACATTGGGCTAAAACTCGCCCCTGCGACTCGCGAAACGGCGACCCTCGTGATGGCGATGGCTAATGACCGCGATCAAGTTTGTAGATCAGTATATGACGCGTGCCGGTCCCACGACTTCACTGACACTGGTCGAGCGGATCCGTCTGGGGGATGGGCACGCGTGGCGTCGATTCGTAGAGCTTTATTACCCCTTGGTTTACGGATGGTGCCGCCGCTCTGGACTGCAGGAACATGATGCGGCGGACGTCGTCCAGGAAACGTTTCTCGCCGTGACGGTAGATACTGGCAAGATTTCGCCGGGACCGCCCTCAAGATTCGCTTCGTGGTTGGTTGCGAGGAATCACGCTCCACAAGCTGCAGGATTTCTGGCGAGCACGACAAAAGCGCGAGTTGGCGCCGGGAGGGACGGCGGCCTTGGACGCGATCTCGGCCGTGACGCGGGATCCAGAACGGAACCCAGTGAGGCACCTAGGGACGAGCTGGGGCTACTCGTGCGGCGGGCGCTCGAGTGGGTTCGCGGTGAGGTCCATGAACAAACTTGGCAGGCAGCGTGTTGCGTATTGATTCAGGGAGAATCTGTGGCCGACGTCGCACGACGACTGCGCGTGACGCCCAATGCGGTCTACAAAGCCAAGACACGCGTGTTGCGGCGACTGCGTGAAACCTTGGCGGAGTGGGAATTGGTTGGCGGTGACGGTGACCTGACCGTGGAGAACTCCTAATGCGAACCGTCTGCCCTAGTTTGGCAACGTTGCAGGCCTACAGTCTCGGTACACTGTCTGCTGCGGAGACGGCTGAATTGGACCGGCATTTGGATCAGTGCCAACCATGCGTCACATGGTTGCTCGAGCGTGGCGATTCAGAGGACGCGCTCGTCGAAGCGATGCGCTCCGCTCCAGATTCCGCGCCATTCGCGGAGGAACTCAGTTGTCGTCAAGGTCTGGCACGCGCGATGGAGCTAGGGGCGTTGTTCGGCCATTCTGTCCCAACGACCGGACCGACAGCCACAGCCGAGCCATCGGTTGAGAGCAGCAGGCTGCACGAACTGCGTGATTATGAATTGGGGGAAATGCTTGGACGGGGTGGAATGGGCACCGTTTACCGAGCACGCCACCGCAAGCTCGACCGCATCGTGGCCATCAAGTTGATAAATACACACCTGGAAGGTGGGAGCCCGCGCATTGCCCGCTTCGAACAAGAGATGCGCGCCGCTGGGCAGTTGGATCATCCGAACATCGTGCGCGCAACCGACGCCGGCGAGGTCGACGGAATCCCCTATTTGGCTATGGAGTTCGTCGACGGAATGGATCTGGCGCAATGGGTAGAGCGGCACGGGCCCCTTCGATCTGCCAACGCTTGCGAAATCATTGTTCAGGCGGCGCACGGTCTGCAGCACGCCCATGAGCATGGTCTTGTTCACCGCGATATCAAACCAGCGAATTTGATGCTGACCGTTGATGGCCGAGTGAAAGTGCTCGACTTGGGAATCGCGCTCCTTCGAGGCCACGAGCTGCGGGAGGCTACGGACGATGCCGTTGGCGGTCGGCCCACGTTGATGGGCACTGTATCTTTTATGGCCCCTGAGCAGTTCGACGAACTCGCCACGAGCGACATTCGCACCGATATCTACAGTTTGGGAGGCACGCTGTTCTTCTTGTTGACGGGGCAGACTCCCTGGAACGTCGAGCACAACCAAACCTGGAATACTCGCCCAGTGCCCTGGCCGGAAGCCATCACGAGCCGGCTGCAAGCGGATCAGCGCGACATCCCAGCGGAACTGATCAGTGTAATTCTGCGGATGTTGGCTCCAGAACCGAGCGAGCGATTCGCCCGTCCGTGCGACGTGATTGAGGCACTGAGGGCCTTTACACATCACGCCGATTTGGCCGCCATGATGTGCGACGCAACGTCGAGTCCTGACAAGGTGCACGGCTCAGGGCCAAAGCAGGTCACGCGCCCCGATAAGCAAGTGTCCGGCGCGGCGACACGCCCCCGCGGGTTCGCGGCACTCTTGATGACGGCGTGCGTCGTGCTGGGGCTCGTCGCGGTTCTGGTCGCGTACGTGGTTCGTTCCCCGTCGTCCAGCGCCAAGATTGCAGATCGATCTCGCGCGATGGATCCATCAGCCGCTGACACGGACTCGGTTCAATCGGCAATTGTTGAGGAGCGGAATCCGACCCGTCAGGCGGATTGGCGGTCCGCAACGGGTCTCCCCATCTTGTCCCTGAGTGTCGCTTCCTCGGGTAATCTGGTGGCAACGGCGGACGAGTCGGGGGTGATTCAGTTGTGTGATCGCTGGACGGGCGAGCCCCGTCGGGCTTTACGAGGTCATGAAGGACCCGTGTGGGGACTGGCCTTCTCGGATCACGGCGAACGCCTATTGAGTGGCGGCGATGATCAAACCGTGCGGATTTGGAATGTTGCCACGGGGACGCTGACTCGCCAGCTAACGGGCCATACCGGGCCGGTGCTTGCCGTGACTTGGTCGCCGGACGAAACGTATGCGGCATCGGCTGGTTGCGACGCGCGTATCATCCTTTGGAATGCGGAAGACGGAACACGCCACCTTCTGGACGGCTATAGCGATTTGGATGATGTTCCCACCCCCAGACAATTAGAAGACCTCCAAGCACTGCGGGGGCACATCACGTGGATTCGCACCCTGGCGTTCGCCCCGCGTGGAGATTGCCTCACGTCGGGCGGAAACGAAGCGCTGATTGCCACGTGGGACTTGGCGACGGGTGCGATTATCCAACGATACGTTGGCCACACGGCACCCGTGACGATGGTCAAATACACGTCGGATGGCCAGCGGCTGATATCCGCCGGTTACGACGACCGCTTGCGCGTCTGGGACACTCACGACGGACGATTGCTGGCAACCTTGGAGGGCCACTCAGGGCCGGTGCGCCAGTTCGACGTATCAGCCGATGACCAGTTGCTTGTCTCCGCGAGCGCCGATACGACCGTGCGGCTGTGGAATCTGGTCGAGGGTCAAGAGCGATGTTGTTTTCGCGGCCACTTACAGTGCGTTAACGCAGTGTGTTTTACACCCGACGGCGACACGATTGTGTCAGTCTCCGACGACGCGACCGTGCGGATATGGCAAGTTGATCGAACGAACCTTCGCCGATGACGACGGGCAGGCAACGGCTTGTCCAAGAATCGACTCTTACCTTGGAGAACCCCTATGAAAGACTGCATGGCCATGACGACGTTGACTTCGTCACGAGCCTGGTCGCGGTCAGGTCGTCGCGCGCCGCAGCGAGACCGGCGGTTGTGGGGCGAGTTGTTGGAATGGCGTCGCGTATTGAGCGCCGACGTCTATTCAACGCCCGCCAACACGGCGCTGGATGCCGGTCTTGTGAACGGCACGTTTGAAACCGGCAGCATGGCGCCATGGACGAGCTACACGACGCCCGGCGGCTCGATCGGCAGCGCGGGCTTTCCCAACGTCGTGTTACAGGACACGAACGGTAACGGGTCGACGTCGCGAGCTGCGCAGTTTCGCGTGGCCAGTGGCGGGGGTGGAATTCGGCAGACCGTGTTGTTGACGGAGTCCACAACTCAGGTCAGTGTCGACGTGGCGGTTACGGCACTTGCCGCGGAACCAGACGCCGGAGTTGTTGAGCTTTGGGTCGATAACCAAATGGTGGCTCAACATGACTTTGGTGCGTTGGGTGCAGGTGAGTTTAAACGGCACCCACTGGCGGCGACGGTCACAGGATTAACACCCGGTTGGCATGAGCTGCGGTTGCAGATCACGCGCGCGAGCACAACCAGCTCGAGCCGCACGGCTCATCATTTCGTCGACAATTGGCAGATTTCGGGCGAGCCATTCGGTGTGCTGGCGAACGACATGTTTCCGGTGGCCGGTCCGCATCGTCCGTTATTGATCGCAGCACCGCAACACGGCCAGATCGAATTGCGGCGTGACGGGTCATTTCACTACGAACCGGAGCCAGGTTTTACCGGAGAAGATGCGTTTTCCTACTTGCCCGTCGACGATACGTCGGGCCTTGGCATTTACTCCGTGGATACCGCCAGTGATTCACTGGTAAAGATCGACAGCACGACAGGTGTCGTGACGACTGTCGGAGCGATTGGGCACAATATGGGGGACGTGGATCTGGTCTACGACAACCAGACTTTGTTCGCGATCAACACGCGCGGCCAGACGTTCGAGCTGCTGACGCTCGACCCAGCGACTGGGGCGCTGCTGTCCGCGGTGCCACTGCGCTTCAATCAGACACTCAAGACAGTCAAGGGGATTACGGCCGTCGACGGTCAACTGTATGTGATCTTTTCGCACTCGGCGGGGTATTGCGGCGATGCGTGCGGCGCGGCCCATGTCCTGGGACGGCTTAATCCGACAACCGGCCAGATTACCGAGCTGGTCAACTACCGCGACCTCGACGGCGGGTTCAGTCACGACTGGGACGCCCTGGCAACCGATTCGCAAGGTCGCCTGCTGGCCCATCGCTTCGCCGAAGGTGTTGCCATCCAGACGTATGTGCTTGGTTTCAATCCGCCCAGCCTGCAGCACATCGGCGAGTCCTATCCACCGGGCGTCAGCGTCAACGACGCCGTTTTTGTCGGTGATCAGCTCTACCTGTTGAGCCCGCAGGCACAGGGTTTCTATCGCTATGATCCCGTCGCCGTGGGATATGCGACCGTCGCCGAAGTCGTGACGATTGGTCCCGAAGCATCGGTATTGAGTGGCATGGCGTTCGCGGTTGATCATCAACCTGGTGCCGAAGTCGCCACGATTCGCGTGATGGCTCCTGGGTCGCCCGTCTCGAGCGACGACGCGTATCAGGCGGTCGAGGACCAGTCGCTGGTCGTCGATTCGAGCGGTGGAATCCTGGTCAACGATGGTGCTCCTCTGGCACCGCCTGCAACGCTTGATGTAACCCGTGGACCGTTTCACGGGACAGTGACCGTGATGCCGGACGGGGCGTTTGTTTACGTGCCCGAGGGCCAGTTCTTTGGCGTCGACCTGTTTCAGTACCAGCGAAGAGCCGGCAATCAGGTGTCAAACCTGGCAACGGTGTCGATCCTCGTCGATCCGGTCCCGGACGCGCCCGACGCAGTCGATGACCTGTTCGAGGTCATTCAGAATCAGCTGCGTAGCATCGATCCCGCTCTCGGAGTGTTGTCGAACGACCACGATTCCGACGGCGACCGGCTCGCGGCAGTGCTGGTGACAGGACCTTCGCACGGTCAGCTTCTTCTCAACGAGGACGGTTCCCTCCAATATGTACCCGCGCCCGGTTTCTTGGGAGCTGATCAGTTCACCTATCGAGCTACGGACGGCACCTTCGATTCGAACACCGCCACGGTGCGGTTATCCGTTGTGCCACCGCCGCCCCCTGTGGCAGTTGCCGATCAGTACGTTGTCGCCGAGGATGAACTGCTGGAAGTCGCTGCCCATGGCGAACCGCCAGCCGTCTCCGGCGTACTAGCGAACGACCTGGAGTTCGTGGGAGGGCCGTTAAACGCTGAACTCGTCGACAATGTCCAGCACGGCCAACTCGAGTTGCAACCCGGTGGAAGTTTCACCTACCGTCCGGCAGCCGACTATGCGGGTAGCGATCGCTTTACGTACCAGGCCCGCCAAGGAGACGCCCTCTCGAATGTGGTTGCCGTCGAGATCCTCGTCCAGTCGGTGGACGATCCGCCACGTGGCCAAGACGACCAATATCGCGTACCGGTATCCGGAACTCTCGTCGTGGCCGGTGCGGGTGGTGTGCTGGCCAATGACACGGACGCCGACGGCGACCCACTCACGGTCGTGCTTGTGTCGGGACCCGCCACCGGTTCGCTCGTGCTGCGTCCCGATGGCTCGTTCGACTATCGCGCCGGCGAAGCATTTCGACTCATTGACCAATTTGTGTATCAGGTCACCGATGGGAGGTTATCGTCCGAGCTGGTAACGGTCACTCTGCAGGCGGATCTGCCGCGAATTGTGGTTGGCGTGCATCATTTGCGTCCGAACTTGGCGAATCAGTCGATTCAGATCTTCGTGCAGGGTGGGCACGCCGTGTCGGGTGCCGATCTGTACGCGATGATTGGCGACGGCGGACCCGAACTCACGCAGTTGGGGCTCGCGCCCGGAGCGGATGGACCGTCCATCACTCAGGTCGACCTGAAGACGGGCACGATCTTTTCCTCGTTGCCCGACGAAGCTCGTGACCTCGGGTCGATTCCGCAAGTTGCCAATTGGACCATTGCGGCCACGGGCGGCGGTACGGTCGCGGCCGACGGCCTATTTGCTACGCTGACGATCGATACCACCGGGTTCCTGGAGGGAACTTGGTCCCTGGCATTCGGTGGCATTCTACCGGCACACAGCTTCGGACCGTTTGACACCGGTTTTGCCGGAGCGCTGGCGCACGTCGAGAACGGCTCAATCACAATCGATGCGGTGCAAGTTGTCGGCCGGTATTTGTTTTACAACAACTCGGCATGGGACGGAAATAGCGCGGGCGCCAGTCCCAGCGACGATCTGGCGATCGCTCCCGACAAGCTGCCGCTGATGGCGGGCCAGACGGCCTCGTTCAGCAACTATTCCAGCTACAGCCGAGGAATCAACGGCATCATGCTCGACGTGGCGAATCTGCCGGCGACCGATACGGTCGCCGTTCAGGATTTTACCTTCCGAGTCGGGCGCTCAAATGATCCGTCTCGCTGGGCCCTCGCACCCACACCGCAGCTTTCCGTTCGGGCTGGCGCCGGAAAGGACGGTTCGGACCGCATCACGCTCGTTTGGGCCGATGGAGCGATTCAGCAACAGTGGCTGGAGGTCCAGCTGAGCCCCAGTGCTCGAAACTTCTTGCCACACGCGGACCGATTCTATTTTGGAAACGCCATCGGCGAATCGGGAAACTCGCAGTTGAATACGTTGGTCAATTCCATCGACGTGATTGCCACTCGAGACAATCAGCGCGGACCGTTCAATCGAGCTGCGCTAGAGGATCCGTACGATTTTAATCGTGACCGCTTGGTCACTGCGACCGACGTCATTCTGGCGCGCGATCATCAGGTCGGTCTCCTGTTGGCCCTCCCGCTGATCCGGCCGCCCACGTTGCCGGTGCCGGCGGTTGCTGCCGCCGTTCTGTTGGGCCGCTTGAATCAAGCAGAAGCCAGAGCCTGCGTGGTAGACACCGTGGGACCGAAACCCTTGGCCGACGATGCGGTGTGGCAAGCGGACGAGCAACCGGACCTGTTACCCGATGGACTCGGCCATCCTCTGGGTGACGTCAATTTCGATGGACGATTTGATAGCGGCGATTTGGTCGCGGTGTTTCAACGGGGCAAGTACAATGTCAATCAACTGGCGCGGGACGCCACATGGTCTGAGGGTGACTGGGATGGCGATCACGACTTCGATTTCGACGATTTAGTCGCCGCGTTCCAAGCAGCGGAGTCGAGGGTCAAGCCATGATGCGACGAACACACAAGCGGACCCTGCTGGTGAGTGTGGCCGTGTCGGCGTGGCTAACCTCGGCCATCTGGGGAGCCTCGATCAGCGTGGGCCATGTCCAACTGATCGCCAATCAACCCGATCAATGGATTGACGTCACCGTGACGGGCGGCGATTTCGTGGCGGGCGTTGACCTGTTCGTTCAAGTGGGCGACGGCGGTCCTCAATTGGCCGATTTTGGTTTGCCGCCGGGCAAGGCAGGCCCGGCGATCACGGGCGTCGAACTGAAGGCAGGTACGATCTTTCAAGGTGTCAGTGACCTGCCGACCGATGTCGGTTCGACGCAGCTGCCACAGACCGCCGTGTTCACACTGTCCCTGGTCGGCGCTGCTCCCACGGTACCCGCGCAGGGTAAATTGGCGAAGGTTCGGATCGACACGACGGGGTTCTTTGGCGGAACATGGAACCTGCAATTGGATAACGTGTTGCCGTTTGACATCTTCGGAGGTCCCTATGCGACGAACTTTGCGGGCCTGCCGGCGAATATCCAGAATGGCACACTTACGATCCCCATTACGCGCGGTGACTACAATGGCAATCAGCAGTTTGACGTCAGCGATGTGGATAGTCTAGCCGCCGCACTTCGCGCTGGCTCGGACGATCGAGCGCTCTACGACCTCAACAGCGACGCCTTCGTCGATTGGAGCGACCATCGCTTCTGGGTGCGGTACTACGCCCGCACCTATGTTGGAGACGCCAATCTCGATGGCGAGTTCAACACCACGGATCTGGTGCAGGTCTTCGCAGAGGGCAAGTACGAGGATGCCGTGGTCGGCAATGCAACCTGGAGATCCGGCGACTGGGACGGCGACGGCGAATTCACGACCAGCGATCTTGTGCTCGCCTTCCAGGACGGCGGCTACGAGCAAGGCCCCCATACTGCAGCTCGCGCCGTGCCAGAGCCGACATCACTTACCGTGCTGACTCTGGTTCTACCGCTGATAGGCAGACTGAGGTTGTCTCGAAAACCCGAGGGAACGCAGGGGCCAGATCCGGGCAAGTCCAGCTCGACACGGGCTGCTCAATTGCCGCAACTGCATTCGCCGACCGAACACGAATTCGCCGACCGAACACCGTACGTTCGATGCCGTCCTGAATCACGCTTGTAGGGCAAACACGCCAGGCGAGACCTGTCAAACACCAGAAACCAGATCTGACCCCTGCGCACCCCCGCCAGGCGAGACCTGTCAAACACCAGAAACCAGATCTGACCCCTGACGCACAGATGTCAAACACCAGAAACCAGATCTGACCCCTGCGCACTCTGTGCCTTCGTTTGTCGAATAGCGTCATTGCTCAAGCCCGGCCAGCTTTTTGCGCACGAGAAGGGACTGGTCGTGGTCGAGGATCTGCCAGCAAGCGAGACCGTTTCCCACGAGCTCGAATTCGTCGAACTCCCAGACAATATGCTTGTCGCGGTCAATCTCGAAAATTTGTGGGTTGTTCGGTCCCGCGTGACAGTTCCCGACAATAAAGTGACCGTTCGCCAACTCCGCCAAGCAGGTTGTCCAACCCAATTCGACGTCCGTGCCCGGTACTTGACGTTCGATTGTCCAGACGACTTGTCGATCCGGCGTCACTTCCAGCACGCTGCTTCCGCTTCCTGAGGCAATAAGCGTGTTGCCGTTGCTTAGTCGGATGGCACCGTAAACCCGCGTATCGACCTGGTAGTCCCAGACGACATCACCGCTCGGGGCATATTCGGTAACGACACCTGGGTATTCCGCGCACACGAGGTAGTTGCCCTCCGGCGTGATGCGGACTAGCCTCGTGGACTGCGTCCCACCTTTCTTCAGCGGGATCTGGTGAATGATCTTCCCATCACGATTCACCTCGAGGATGCGGCCCACACCGCTCTCGGCGATCATCGTGAGGCCGGAGGGCAATCTCGCGAAAGCGTGGACTTCCACCTGCCGCCCGCGATTGCCATTCATGGTGGCAGAGTCATACGTCCAAACCACGTCCTTTGCCAAGTTGATTTCGGTGAGCTTCGTCCAGCTGTCGTGGTATAGTATGTTCGCGTCGGGAAGGAGTTGTACGTCGTGGTGGCCTGCGTGGCCCTGAGTTGGTCCGCCCGTATGGTGCGACCACAGTACTTTGCCCTCCTGATCGCAGATGGCGAGGATGTTCTTGCCGTAGGAGGCGCTGACCAAGACGAGCCGTTCAGCCTGGGCGTGCGAGCCAGCAAGCAGACAACCCAGTAGGATCACGGTTCTTGCACTTGGTTTCATCGTTCCGGGAGCTCGCTGAAAGAAAGAAAGAAAGAAAGAGAGTTGGCCGTCTCATCGGATCGACGAAGCTCTCGCTGATTCGCGAAGTTGGCTTCAATTGTAGCCGGTCCTGATGAACCCGTGGCCCGTCAGGAAAAGATCGATTGAAAAACGGTCGTTGAACGGGTCGGCGAGCGCGGCGATGATCCGACCAGAGACGTCCGCTTGCGACCACCAGCATGTCCCCCGCATCTCGACAGGGCGTCCTTCGTCACGTCACGCTGTGTGGCCCAAATGTCCGAGCGCAGTCTGCGACAGCGGCACAACACGGCGGGAAGCGCCAAGCGGACGCACGAATTTCGCCACGGCGGCACCGAGAATATGCCGACAGGTTCATCATCGTCGCGTTTCGCCGTGGATTCTCTGTGCCTCGGTGGTGATTCCCCCTACTTCTTCACAACCTCACGCGATGCAGCTCGAGGGCTGCCATTGAGTCGCCACACGAAGTTGATTCCGCTGACGGACCAGACCGCTTCATCCGGCCAAGCACGCCTTCCCGGGTCACGCCGAGATGCGGGCCATCGACGATCAGCGCCGTACCGTCATCGGGAATGTGATGCGCGTAAGCATTCACCGCGGTCACTCCACCGAATGGCAAAGCGCCGAGTTTTCCGAGCGTGAAAGGCCCCCAGGGGTCCTGGCTAAGGAGCCGCTGGATGATTACGATGAAGTCGCTGCTGCGACCCGGGGCGTCAGGAGCGAACGGCAAGACGAGAAGTACTTTCGTGAATCAACGAAAATCGCCGTGCACCTCCGTGATCGGACATGAGTGTTCATCGATCATCCCGATCGTTGGTCAGGGGTCAATTCCAAGTTACGTCGAAAGCGGATCCACGGCTCGCGACATCGTCCTATCGAACCGGCAGCGGACCTCGATTTCGCGATGGGTACCCACGAAAGTCGCCACGTCGACCCAAACGCCAATTGATCTCCCGCCAACGCGAAAAGGGCGCGTCATTCATTTTGGATTCGGCCACGACACACATCCGGCAACTGGCGGAGGCTTATCCCGCTAGCCGAGCTGTGGAAGTTCGGCAATGAGCCCGTTCGAGCGCCTTGAACATCGACCTGTCAGGAAACCCTAAAATGAAGCAATTCACCAGCATGTCTCTCATTGCGATCTGCCTGATCGGCGCAAGTCGTGCTGCGGCCGACCCTCCCTCAGCCGCGGAACGACAAGCAGCGGACACCTCGATCCGGGCTTCGGCCGAGTCCTTTGCCGAGTCGTTTCGCAAGCGAGACGCGGCGGCCATCGCCGCTCATTGGCTGCCCGACGGGGTCTACACCAACGAGGACGGTGAAAGATTCGAAGGCCGAAAGGCCCTGCAGTCCGAATACGAAACCTTGTTCAAGAACATCACGGATGACGTGGAACTGAAGTTGGAGATCGATTCGATTCGGCTGGTCAGCTCGGACACGGCGATCGAAGAGGGCCGAGCCGCCTTGACTCCGCAGCCGACCGGAGACTTCCGCGTGATGAGCCGCTACACGGCGGTGCACGTCAAGCAGGGTGACGAATGGTTCATGGCCGACGTCCGCGACACACGCGTGGAACTGCCGCCGGACGCGGGCCAGGTTGAGGACCTCGAGTGGCTCGTCGGGACCTGGACGGGAGGTACCAAGGAGAATCACGTCATCTCCAGGTGCCGCTGGATCGAAAACCAACACTTCCTCGCCCGCTCGTACTCGGTGACCGAGGGTGGAAAAGAAACGTCCACGGGACTGCAAATCATTGGCCTCGATCCGTCCACCGGGAGAATCACCTCCTGGACCTTCGCCAGTGACGGAGGACATGCGGTCGGTATCTGGTCGCCGCATCAAACGGGCTGGGTCATCCAGTCCTCCGGCGCCGTCCAAGACGGGACCGAAACCGGTGCCGTCCAGATTCTTTCGCGCCAAGATCAAGACACCCTGACCTGGAAGTCGGTTGATCGTACGCTCGGCGACGACTTGCTACCGGATCTCCCAGAAGTCACCCTGAAACGCCGATAGACCGCGCCGGCGTCCCGCCCCGAATCGACACTTCACACGCGAACAGACGGAATCCTGTCATGACGAAAACTCAGCTGCCGTTGACACTGGTCCTCATCACCTCTCTGGCTGCCGCACTCCCATCCGACGGCTGGGCCCGCGGCTTTGGAGGCATGCACGGAGGCATGGAGGCGGGTGGCATGCGAGGCGGCATGGGAGGCATGTCGGGTGGCATGCGCGGCGGTATGGGAGGCATGCCGAGTGGCATGCGCGGCGGTATGGGAGGCATGCCGGGTGGCATGCGCGGCGGTATGGGAGGCATGCCGGGTGGCATGCGCGGTGGCATGGGAGGGATGCCGGGTGGCATGCGTGGCGGCATGGGAGGCATGCCGGGTGGCATGCGCGGCGGGCAGGGGATGCGTCCCGGAGGCGGAAACCTCGGCGCGAACCAACGGGGTGCGGGAAACTTGGGTGGGCTTGGTGCCGGCGGAGCAAATGCGGACCGGTCGCGGATGGGCGTTGCGGGCAACGACCGTTTTCCGGGCGGCGGAGCGGCGGGATTCGGTGGAAACCGACGGGACGCCGGCGCAGCCGGACTTCGTCGCGGACCGGAGGCGGGCGTCGGCGATCGGGCCGGACGGGGGCAGCTCGGCAACTTCCTGGGCTTACCCTCAGATGGCGGGATGCACGCCGCAGCGGCCGGAAACCGGCTTGGCCGCGATACTCGAGGCCTGAACCGCTTCTCTGACGACGATCTACGCCGCCACGGGGACGACGTCCGTCGGGACTTCCACGATCGCGATATCTACACTCGCGACTGGTACCGGCGTTACCCTGGCGCGTGGTACCCGAGGGTTTGGGCCCGCGACGATCTTTGGGCCGCCACCAGTTGGGCTTCGATGGGTGAATGGTTGGGCTATGCCAACGCCCAGCCGACGTACTACGACTACGGCAATAACGTGACTTACCAAGACGACTCGGTTTACGTGGATGGCCAAGACGTCGGCACGTCGGGTCAGTACTACCAACAAGCCCAGGACTTGGCGAGCACGGGTCAAACCGCGGCGGCTGGCGATCAGAACGCGGCGGCTGGCGATCAGAACGCGGCAGCCGACGACACCGAGCAATGGCTGTCATTGGGCGTCTTCGCGATGACCCACGATCAACAGACCAAAGCCAATTTGATTCTGCAACTGGCCGTCAACAAGGAGGGAATCATTCGCGGAAATTACACGGCCACCTCTGACGAATGATACCCAGCCGGTCACCGGGTCCGTCGACAAGAAGACGCAGAAGGCGGCCTGGACGATCGGCGACAACAAGGACAACGTGATTGAGACGGGAATCTACAATCTGACCAAAGACGAAGCTCCCATCCTGGTTCATTTTGGCAAAGACCGAACGGAACAATGGGTATTGGTGCGGATCAAGAAAGACGACCAGGACGATTCGCAAACGCCGGCCGCAGCCCCCCAGGGTTCGTAGTGCTTTGTCACAGCTGAAATTGAGGGGTTGGGTGGCCGGGGTCGAACGAAGTGAGCCCCCGGAAAATTGCGGTCTGGGGGCTCACTTCGTTCGACCCCAGGCACCCCAAAATCAAGCTGTGACAAAGCACTAGTGCCGTGCCCCAGCGAAGACTTGGGGTCGCGACGGGAGGGCGAAGTACACGCTGAGCCGCTTGAAGCGCAGCGTCCAATGCGTTTACGGCTCGGCGGGAACCTTGCCCGTCCCCTTCTCCAACCCCCTTTTCCGCAATCGACCCGATCAGTCGTCGCGGGCAGATTCGGCTGCCGTTTCAGCCGGGACTTTCGGGGCGACGTTGGGTTCGGACGCCGAGGGTTCATCGGCGAAGCGGATCAGTGCCTCGGGCAACTCGATGCCGCCGATATCCTTCATGACTTGCATCATCGGCGGCAAGGTCTTGGCCATCCCGCTGATAAAATCGGCCGTATTGGTCCGACCGTTCTTGCCGCCGTTCTCCCAGACGACGATCTTGTCAAACTTGATGTTCGAGATCGCCTTGGAAGAGGCCTCGGCCAAGTTATCGAGATGTTCGAGCATCAGCATCTGGAAGGCGTCTTTGGAGCCACCGCAAGCCGCCACGATTTGCTTCAACCCCTCGCCTTTCTTGGCCAGGATCTCGTAGTTGCCCCGCGCCTCCGCTTCGAGTTTGGCGTAGATCGCATCGGCTTGGGCCTGGGCGTTGATCCGAATGCGTTCGGCTTCGGCTTCGGCGTCAACGACGATCTTCGATTTCTGGGCCTTCGCCGGAGCCTCAAGCTGCGCCGTTGTTCCGCTTCAACACGCTCGGCCTCGGCCAAGGCGGCTTTCGCCATGGCGCGGTTTTGAATTTCCAGCACGGCCGCCTGAGCTTCTTTCTTCTTCCCCTCGCCCAGCTGATACGCTTCGGCTCGCTTCACGGCCAAGGCCGCTTCCGAGGCGGCGATGGTGGCCTGTGCGCTGTTTTCGCCCTCGATGGCCGACGCGTCCGCTTCGGCGACGCGAATCCGCATTGCGCGTTCGGCGTCCTTGACCTGGGATTCGCGTTCGAACGAAGCCGCCTTCTCGCCGATGGACTGATCCTTTTCCAACTCGGCCACGCGGACGGCCTGGTCGCGCTGGGCTTCGCGGGTGCCGATCGATTGGTCGCGCGTCGCGTTGGCCACCTGAATTGCCTTGTCACGCTCCGCGCCGGCCACTCGGGTTTCGCCCATCCGTACGTTTTCCGCCACGTCCCCGCGGGCTTTTTGAACGGCTTCCGAGGCGGCTTTCTGTCCGATCGCGTCGATGTACCCCGATTCGTCCGTGATATCGGTGATGTTGACGTTGATCAACTGGAGTCCGATCTTGTTCAGCTCGGACTCCAAGTGCATCTGGATCTGCTGCAGGAATTTGTCCCGGTCCCGATTGATCTCTTCGATCCCCATTCCGGCGATCACCTGGCGCAAGATACCGAAGATGATCTCCTCGGCTTGCTTGCGAATTTGCTCGGTCGACAGGCCCAGCAGGCGGATGGAAGCTTGCTGCATCACGGCCGGCTCGGTACTGATCGCCACCGTAAACACGCTCGGCACGTTGACTCGGATATTTTCGATCGACAGCGCGCCTCGCAGGGGAATCTCGATCTGAATCGGCTCGAGACTCATGTACGCGTAGTCTTGGATCAAGGGAATCACAAAGGCGGCGCCACCGTGGACGGTCGTGGCCGCTTTCCCCTTCCCGGTCCGGCCATAGATCACCAGCACGCGGTTACTGGGACAGCGTTTGTACTGTTTCGCCAGCAAGGTGATAAACATGAACGCGATGACGACGACGGTCACCACGATGCCACCCGCCCAGACGAGCGGACTGTCGCTCAAGGATTGCCCCAACAGAACTTCGGTAAACATGCGCCCTACTCCCGAGATTGTGATGTCGCACCTGGGTCACGCGTCGCGTTGGAAACAGGGGTCAGGCCCCAAAAGCCGGAACGCTGCACTAGCTGGGTTCACGCCAAGGCGCGACATCAAGCACATTCCCGCTTACCACGTCGACGACGATCACTTGCGAACCAGTGGCCAGCGTCTCCTCCGTCGAATTCACGGCGGCCAACTCTTCCAGGCGTCCCTGGACCGTCAACCGTACCTTACCCGCTCCCGCGCTGTTGCCCGGGATGGAAATCGAAACGGTTCCGATTTTGCCGATGGCGTTTGTGACCCGCAAGGTGCCGCTTTGTCCCAGTTGGTACATCAAACGCATCAGCCAGTGGACGGCGAACATGGCCGCTCCACCACTGACGATGGCGATTACCAACTGGACTGGCAGCGAGAGCCGGCCGCTACGGGCGGTCATCCCGGCAAGTCCAAACATGGTCGTCGCGGCCACCAAGGTACGAAACGAAATGATGCCAAAAAGCCACGATGAGCCGTGGTGGTCGGTCCCTTGCCCATCGTGGTCGACATCCGCGTGCAACGAGTCGCCGCCATGTCCGAGCAGCGAGTCCGACGGGGCATGTGCCGCGTCCACGTCGAACCCCTCGTGGCCCAGCCCGATCAGCGTCATGGCGAACTGGCAAACCAGAAACGTGCCGCCGATCAACGCGCACAACATGAAAAACATTGACATTTCTTATCGCCTTCCTTGTCGGACCTGCTCGAACCAACGGTAGTTCGTCGCGACCCCGTCGATCTTGGCATCTGCGAGGCCACTTCAGGGTATCACGGCGGTGACCGCTTGTCGCGGCAAAACCGAACGAAAAGCAGCCCGAACCGCGTCCCGAACTGACCTCGCAGATCGAGTCGCTGGGCAATGGATTCAGCCGGGGTCGCTCCCGACGCGGCTTGTCCGGCCAGCGCGTTCGGGTAACCTGTCAGGCAGTCCGAGCGACCTCCCATTCGCCCGGGTTACGGCACCTGGTTTCCTTCGAGGAATACGGATCATGCGACGCTGGATTCTGCTACTGGCAATTGTTTTTCCCGAAACGCTCGCCGCCAAGACCTTCACCTATGTCTCGCTTGACGGCGAGAACCGGATCGCGATCTACGAAGTGGACGAATCCGACGGGACGCTGACGAAGGGCGCCGAAATTTCGCTGGCTGGGGCTCCGGGCGCGCTTTGCGTTTCACCATCGCGAGAATTCATGTTCGCTTCGGTTCGATCGCTGGGCCAGTTGGCCAGCTTTCGTGTTGACCCGGCGACGGGCGGTCTCTCGCTGCGAAGTGTGGTTCCGGCCGGCGACGACCCCGCCTTTGTGGCGACCGACCGCAGCGGTCGCTTCCTGCTGACGGCCTATTACGTCGCGGCCAAGGTAACCGTCCACGCGATCAACTCGGACGGATCGCTCGGCCAATTGCCTTTGCAGACCGTGCCGACCGCTGACAAGGCCCATGCCATCTTGACCGATCGCACCAACCGATTTGCCTTCGTCCCGCACACGGGTCCCAACGCGATTTTCCAGTTTTGTTTTGACGCTCAGACTGGGATGCTCACACCGAACGAACCGCTCCGCCTAGACACGGGTCCGCAGACCGGCCCACGCCAATTGGCGTTTCACGCTTCGCGAGACGTGGTCTATTTCGACTACGAGCAAGGCAGTGCGATCGCAACCTTTGACCTGAACGTCGCCACGGGACAGCTGAGCTTCCGCGAACGGATGAGCACGCTGCCGGCCGGGTGGACGGAAGCGAACAGTAACGCGCGAATCGAAATCACACCCGACGGGCGCTTCGTCTACGTCGCCAATCGCGGCCACGACAGCCTGGCCGGCTATCGCGTTGATGCGGACACCGGCCAACTGACATCCTTGGGTCAGACGTCGACCGAGCCCACACCTCGCGGATTTGGGATCGACCCCACGGGTCGATTTCTTTACGCGGCGGGGCAGTCTTCCGGAAAGCTGGCGGCCTTCTCGATCGACCCCACGTCGGGCTCGCTCAAGCGATTCGCCACGTATCAGGTCGGCGAGCGCCCGTGGTGGGTGTTGATCACGCGAGGATCCCGCTGACAGCATTTCCGTGCACATCGGTCAGACGAAAATCGCGTCCCTGATGACGAAATGTCAGGCGCTCGTGATTGATGCCGAGACAATGCAGAATCGTCGCGTTCAGATCATGGATGTGAACGGGATTCTCCAGCACGTTGTAGCTAAAGTCGTCGGTTTCGCCGTACACGATGCCGGGCCGAATCCCTCCGCCCGCCATCCACTTCGTATAGCACCGCGGATGATGGTCTCGCCCGTAGTTGGTTTTTGTCAAACCACCCTGGCAATAGATGGTCCGTCCAAATTCGCCGCCCCAGATCACGAGCGTGTCATCGAGCATGCCGCGTTGCTTCAAGTCCTGAATCAAGGCCGCACAGGGCTGGTCGATGATGCCGCATTGTCGGCGAATGTCGTTCGGCAGATTCCCATGCTGGTCCCATTGTCGAATGAAGACCTGCGTGAAACGCACATTCCGTTCGGCCAGACGACGTGCCAAGAGACAGTTCGCGGCGAACGTTCCCGGCGTTTTCACATCCGGGCCGTACATTTCCAGGACACTCGGAGACTCGTCCGAGATGTCGGTTAGATCGGGCACCGAGGTCTGCATTCGGTAGGCCATTTCGTACTGGGCGATTCGAGCTTGAATTTCGGGATCGCCAACCTCCTGATATCGCTCGCGATTGAGTGTCGCCAGCTCGTCCAACATCCGGCGCCGCATCCCTTGGCTCATGCCATCCGGGTTCGAGAGATACAAGACCGGATCACCCGTCGAACGCAGACTCACGCCCTGATGCCGCGTCGAGAGAAAGCCGGCGCCCCAGAGCCGTGCATACAGCGCCTGTCCGCCAAATCCGCCATTCACGGTCGAATGGAGAACGACAAACGTCGGCAAATTCTCGTTCATGCTGCCCAAGCCGTACGAGAGCCAGGCACCCGTACTCGGTCGCCCCGGGAGCTGACTGCCGGTCTGAATATATGTGATCGCCGGATCGTGGTTGATCGCCTCCGTGTTGACGGTCTTGATGACGGCCAGATCGTCGACGACACTCGCCGTGTGGGGCAACAACTCGCTCACCCAGGCGCCGTGTTTTCCATGCTGCTTGAATTTGAACATCGACGGAGCGATCGGAAACCGCGACTGTCCCGACGTCATGGTGGTGATGCGCTGCCCGTTTCGCACGGAATCGGGCAAGTCCTTGTCGAACCAGTCCGCCATCTTCGGCTTGTAGTCCCACATATCGATTTGCGAAGGGGCTCCCGACATGAACAAGTAAATGACACGTTTGGCTTTCGGAGCAACGTGCGGGAGCCCGGGTAAACCGCCACCCGGGACGGGCACGGTCCCCGCCGCCGTGGCGGCGAACAACTCGGGATTCAACAGCGATCCCAGTGCGGCGACACCGAGCCCCGTCGCGGCGCGGCCGAAAAAATGACGCCGAGTTTCGATCAGCTCGGATTCGCGCAGTGGATGCATCTTGGTCAGATCCTGATTGTGGCGCCATGCCCTTGTCACAAGGTCAGGGCGGTGGAAAAAAAACAGTCGATCGAAACACTCCGTGACGCGTGAGGGGTCGGGCAGCGGCAGTACCAACTCCGCTCGGTGGCGGTCAGCTAACCCTTTGTGATCGTCTCATTCAAATTCATCAGCAAGTGCACCACCATGGTCCAGGCGGCGAGTTGCGGCGCGTGAAGCGACTCGTTCCGAGGAGACTCCCCGGCGGAAATAAGTTTCACCGCATCCTGGGGATTTTGCTCGAACTCCTGCAGGCAGTCATTCAGCGTGCTCGTCAAGGCGGCCAACTCGGTCGAATTCGGATGGCGCGCCGTAATCGACCGAAAGGCGTATTCCAAGCGTTGCGAGTCGTCGCCTCCTCCGTCCCGCAGAACTCGTTCCGCGAACTTTCGCGCCGCCTCGAAAAACTGCACATCGTTCATTAGCGCCAGGGCCTGCAGCGGCGTGTTGGTCCGAGCCCGTCGGACCTGACACGTCTCGCGATCCGGCGCGTCGAAGGTCGACATCGTGGGCGGAGGTGACGTCCGTTTCCAAAACGTGTACATGCTGCGCCGATAGAGCTTCGGCCCAGTATCCTGCTTGAAGACGGCCGTGTTGCTGCCCCCGAATCCAACCGGCTCCCAAAGTCCGGCGGGCTGGTAAGGGCGTACGCTTTCGCCCCCGACGGTATCGACCAGCAGTCCGCTGACCGCCAGGGCCTGATCTCGTATCACCTCGGCATCCAGTCGAAAGCGCGGTCCCCGTGCCAGCAGGCGATTCTCGGGGTCGGCGGCCCACTTTTCCGGTGTCACTCGCGATGACTGCCGGTACGTGGCGGACATCACCAGCATCTTGAAGAATCGCTTGACATCCCAGCCCGACTCGACGAAATCCGTCGCCAGCCAGTCGAGCAACTCGGGATGCGACGGCCGCTCGCCTTGCAGTCCGAAATCTTCGGCGGTTTTGACCAGCCCCGTGCCGAACAGCTGTTGCCAGAAACGATTCACCGTGACTCGCGACGTTAACGGGTGACGCGGGTCGACCAGCCACTGAGCCAGACCGAGGCGGTTTCCGGGCGCGTTTTCGGGCAGCGGCAAGAGCCATTCCGGGACACGGGACGAGACCGCATCCCGCTTCATCGTGTATTGGCCGCGTTCCAGAAGATGCGCCTGACGCGGTTCCTTCAGTTCTTCCATGACCAGCGAAGCAGGAATCGACTTCTCCAGTTCTCCCAGCGCTGCTCGCAACTCGTCTCGCCGCCGCAGTGGCTCCATAAACCGCCCGCGCGTCGCCGGATTCACGACTTGGAGAAAATACGCTTCGAGCTGGCTTGACTGCTCGGCCGAACGCGTTTCCGGATCAAGATCCAAAACCGTCTGAATGTCGTCAGGCACGGTCGGGTACTTGATCTCTCGCCGAAACTGCTCCCACTGCGACAGAGACTCCTGGTGCGCGGACTCCAGCGGTGCGACGGAGACGAGTCCCGCCTGGTCCCAGTACACCGTCCCCTTGAATTGCGTGAACGCCCAGCCGTTGAGCTTGGCCCCGGCGTTTAAACCGACCGCCCCCGCGGGAACTTCCAGGCGGACCCACTTGCCCGTCTCGGGCAGATCCCCGATCCGCCGATTCGAGTCGTTGTTCCGCCCGGATGCATGTCCTTTGTCCGCGCCCCAAAACGCACGATGCTCCCAGGAACCGTCGTTGAATTGGAGCTGGATCGTCTCCGGTGGATTGGCCGGGTCCAAGTAGACGTAGGCGAACAGCCCGTCATGGGGACCCACTTCAAGCGGCTCGCTGGCCTGCGTGAAGACCTGCTGACTCAACCCGTCCGCAGTTCGTTTGGATGAATTCTTTCCGCTGTAAACCGGAGCGTCCGGCGGTGTGACAAACTGCCACGGCGTCTCGCCGTCGCCACTGGGCTGCGCGCCGGCGGGCAACTCGTCGTCGAACCACACGACGTCGGCTCGTTCGACCTCGGCCAGCGGTTCGCCCGCCAGGGGATCGGAATACTGCAACTCACCGAGTGCCTGTTCCAACTCGCTGCCCACGGACGCCAACTGCTGTTCCAAACGATGCTTGGTCACAAGATGAATCGGCCCGGGCACCTTGACGCTCGGCGGCGGTAGCAGCGCGTTGCCGTCCATCGCTTTTTCCGTCAGGCTGAAAAAGTACGAGAACAGCTGATAGAACTCTTTTTGCGTGAGCGGATCGAATTTGTGATCATGGCAGGCGGCACAACCTGCAGTGAGTCCAAGCCAGACCGTCGAGGTTGTCTCGACGCGATCCACGGCGTAGCGGACGTAATACTCGTCGTCGATCGAGCCCCCTTCGCTGGTTGTCACGTTGCAACGGTTGAATCCCGTGGCGACGCGTTGGTCAAGGCTGGGGTTGGGCAAGAGGTCTCCCGCAAGTTGTTCAATCGTGAATTGGTCGAAGGGAAGGTTGCGGTTGAAGGCCGCAATCACCCAATCGCGGTACGGCCAAATGGATCGTTCGTTGTCCAAATGCAGTCCATGCGTGTCGGCGTACCGAGCCGCGTCCAGCCAAATCCGAGCCAAGTGCTCACCATACCGCGCCGAGTTCAGCAATCGATCCACAACCCGCTCGTAGGCATCGGGGGAATCGTCCGCCAGGAATGCGTCCAACTCGGAAATCGTGGGGGGCAGACCCGTCAAGTCCAAAGTGACGCGTCGAAGAAGGGTCTCCTTGTCGGCTTGGCCCTCGGGACTCAACTGCTCGCGCTGTAGCCGAGCCTGAACGAAACGATCGATGGTCTGCTCACTCGCCCAGCCCTCGACCGCCGGAGGAACGCTTGGCTTCGTCGGGCTGTGAAACGCCCAATGGATTGCCCAGGGGGCTCCCGTATCGATCCAATTCTTGAGCGTCGCGATCTCGCGGGCCGAGAGCGACTTCCCGGAATCGGCAGGGGGCATTTGCAGATCCGGATCGGTCGACGTGATCCGCTGATAGAGGGCGCTCGCTTGACTATCGCCGGCGACAATCGCCCGTTCGCCGGAGTCCAACGGAGCGAACACCCCCTCGCGCTGGTCGAGTCGCAATCCGGCTTCGCGTCTGGCTTCGTCAGGACCGTGACATTCAAAGCACGTATTCGAAAGAAGCGGGAGCACATCCTTATTGAAATCCACGCTTCGTTCCTGGCCGGACGAGGCCAGGGGAATCATTAGCCACAAGCACGCGGTGGCGAGCGCAACTCGGAGCACCCGGCGGTTCATTCCACAAACTTTAAAGGTCCGTGGCCGCGATCGCGTCGAATCCACGAAGCTCGCGAGCAACTTAACGCTCGAGAACCGAGCCGCACGAATGGGGGCTCCAACCCAGCTCAGATCGGTGTCAGGCATCATCCGGGTGCGTACCTTGCAGCAGAGGCGGGATTATTTCGAACGGCCATGAGTGGCCTTGGCGTGACCCGCATTCTACTTCCTTGACTGCCAGGACGCCAGAGACAGCGTGGCGGCGCATCCGTCAGACCGACCTCCAGTCGGCCCCGCCTTCACTCACGGCCCGGGCGATGACGCGGCCTCTGAGTCCGGCTCCGCGGCGGGCAGCGCGACCGCCGTTAGCCAGATCGCCTCGAAGCTCGCGCCGAGCGTCGGTGGAGTGCGGGCGTAGCCGACTCGCTCGATCGGCTCGTGCGCCGTCCCGCGAATCCGAATCGATCCGGCGAACGCCTTACCGGAAGTTGAAAGGCGCACCGTTACCTTCTCGGCCGTGGGACCTTCCGACTCGGACACGACGGCCGGTGCGTCAATTCCCTCCGGCAGATCGACCGCTTCGATCGTAATCGGACCGACTGCCCCCTCGGGTCCCGCGCGGCGCACGACGGTCACCGGCAGATCCGCCGCTTGATCGGAGGTCACGATGACCGCATCCGACTCCAAGGAAAGGTCGAAGCCGACTTGCTCCCAATCCACCATCAGGCGGTAGAAGTAACGAGGGCCTCCATGTCCGAAACGATCTCGAATTAGTAGCGAATAGTCGCCATCCTGACTGGCCGTATGACGAATCACCACATCCTGTCTCGGTAGGCCTTCGGCCACTTCTGCAGCCAGTTCACCCGTTGGATCCAGCAGCCGCACGCCCGGAACGGTCGGCAGACCCAGACGTTGAGATTCGACCGCAATGACAACTTGCTGTCCCTTGGTCAAAGGAAGTCGGTACGCGTCCACCTGATTCGGGGCGTGCAGGCATCCCGTCATCGCGGCCGGAACCACAAGGGGACACACCGCGTCGCCCGCGTCGGTTCGATCGCCCACCGTCACGGACTCCGAGACAATGCGAATCCGGGCCGAACCCGCCAGCTCGGGCGCGAACACGAATCCGAGCTGGGTCGCCTTCAACAGCGTCGTGTCGCCCTCCGATTCAAACTCCTGAAACCGGCTCATCGACGGGCCGCCATAGGAGACCACCGGCAGACGCGAGCCGGGCGCAAGGTTCCAGCCGACTAAACGAACGTCACCAGGTCCGCCGCACGAAATCGCAAGCGGCACGCCGTGCGAGATAAAAGGTCCCGTCGTGAGCGTCAATCGGTAGATATAGTTGGCACCACCCCGGAAAGCGATCGTCGTATCGGGTTCTGCCGGAAAGGCAAACAACCGCACGATGTGAGCTCCGGATACGTTCGCCGTATAGGCCAGACGTGGATCCAGCCCAACGTTATCGTGATTCTCGGCAAGCACGCTGCCATCCGGTGCGACGACCTGCAGAACTGCATCCATCGGCGATCCCAAGCGACGGTTTGCGTCGACATCGGCAACCAACGTTTGCCCCGACTCGAGTTCGACCGTGTAGGCGTCAACTTCGCCATTCTTGTGCAGGACCCCATTGATCGTCACCGAAGGATGCTGGATGGCCTGAGCATCGCCGCGCGAATTATTGGGTTCCTCTTCCTGAATCTCGGGCAAACTGCCAATCAGAAACGGAACCGCCGCCGAGCTT
Source organism: uncultured Planctomycetales bacterium (assembly GCA_963826795.1). Taxonomy (GTDB): domain Bacteria; phylum Planctomycetota; class Planctomycetia; order Pirellulales; family Pirellulaceae; genus CAWGYT01. Next base: position 55,529 of record CAWGYT010000010.1, read on the forward strand.
CCTTCGTCGTCGAACAATCGAATCCAGACGCGGTCAACTGGCAAGTCAGCGGGCACCGTGACCTGCAGCTTTCCCGACTCCTCCAGAACCGCAACCGTCACGCCCGGTGCCCAGACCTTGACCGGCCACGAGAATTCCCCCGAGCAGGTCGTCACGACTTCGGATCCACGCGCCGCGCCGGCGGGAAACACGAACTTCAACGTGGGTGCCGCGCCCCACGTGGCGCAGGCGTGCCCTTGGATGCAAACAAGAACCACCGCCGCCCAGGTGATGCTGTGTGGCCGGAACTCAAGAGCAACAGGGCGAGTTTCGGCGCTGGTCATCCCATGATTTCCGCGATCGGATGGGGATCGCTGACGAGGTGAGTCGGCCGTCCGGCACGATTATGCAGAATCTTCTGAGGGTCGATGCCCAGCTTCAAGTAGACGCTCGACACGAGATTCTCGGGCGCATAGACGCTTTCGATGGCCGCGTATCCATTGCGATCCGTCGCCCCCACGATTTGTCCGCGAGGTGTTCCGCAGCCAGCGACAAGGATCGACATCGCATTGGACCAGTGGTCCCGCCCGGGTGAATCTCGACCGGAAAGGGTCGAGATTTTCGGAGTCCGGCCAAATTCGCCCATGACCAGGACGAGGGTCGACTCGAGCAAACCGCGCTGGTCAAGATCCTCAATCAGCGCGGCCACCACCGAATCGAGCTCGCGACCTTGCTTGCGGAACGCGGGAAAGATGTTCGAGTGATGATCCCAGCCGCCATTGTTGAGCGTGACGAAGGGCACTCCGGCTTCGACCAGGCGCCGGGCCAGCAAGGCACGCTGACCGAAGGCGGTTCGCCCGAAGGCGTCGCGAACCTGTTCCGGCTCGCGCTGAATCTCGAAGGCCCGCTGGGCGACGTCGGACGTGATCAGCGAGACCGCTTGCTGAAAGTTCTCGTCCATCCCCAGCACGGGATCCGCAGCGGCTTGATCCCGAAACCGCACCAGGCTGTCCATTTGCTGACGCAATTGTCGCCGGCTCAAGGCTCGCACGTCCTCCAGGCCAGGCGGAATCGTCACGTCACGCACCCGGAACGAAGCGCGATTCGGATCGTCGCCAATCACGAACGGAGCGTGCCGAGCTCCCAGAAAATTCGGCCCACCCGAGCGTGTCATCGAGGGAATTGAAAAATAGGGTGGCAGCCCATCCGCGGCACCGCGTTCGGCGGAAACAACCGACCCCATGCTCGGATGGAAACTGACGAACGCCCCGCAGCTTACGGGAATTCGAGTGGGTGCGCCCGTCATCATGTAGTGATTTCCCGCCCCGTGGTTGTTCTGGTCGTGGCGGACCGAGCGGACGATGGCAAGTTTGTCACTGATCGCTGCCAGCCGTTCCATATTCTCGGAGAACATCATGCCCGGCACCTTCGTCGGAATCGCGCCGAACTCCCCGCGAATTTCGCTGGGAGCATCGGGTTTCGGGTCGAACGACTCGAAATGGCTTGGCCCGCCGTCGAGCCAGATCAAAATGCAACTGGTCTTCGACGCCGAGGGAATACCGGCGATCGCGCGTTGGTTCAACGCCTCGACCAAGCCGCCGCCGAGCAGTGCCCCGAGTCCCAGCTTGAGGCAGTCCCTTCGCTTGATCCCCTCGCAATTGCGATAGATCGTCATGCGCATCCCTTTCGATCAATCGATAAACAGGAACTCCGGAGTATTCAAGACGGCCCAGATCAAATCTTCCACGGCCCGCCGACGCGGGTCGCTCGCGGAGAGCACCGCCAACGCCTTGGCTGCCTCGTCGCTCGTCGGATATCGGCAGTAGGCCCGCAGAAAAATCTCCTCCACAATCGCCTCGTTTGTCATCTCGCTGCTGGCCAGTTTCGCCGGCAGCGCAGAATCGAGCGACAGCTTGTGGTTCAGATCCGGTGAGTTCATCAAGTGCAAGACCTGGGGAGTGGTCGAGTCCGAGGTCCGCTCGCAAGGTGGATCCTGATTTGGGTCCGGCCGACCAAAGGTATCCAAAAAAAGCGAGTCGGCTCGATGCGTCCAGAGTTGCGTGGCGCGGGAACCCGGAGGCATTGCTGCAAACTCTTCCTCCTCACCCAAGACGTCATGCACCGCGTCGAAGAGCACCTCGGCGCGGAGCCGCTGGCGATAGTAGCGCGAAAAGTTTCTCAGGTCCGAAACGTTCCGCTCGCCCGGCACCGAACTCAAACCGAACACGTGGGAATTCATCACCGTGCGGATCAGGTGCTTGATGTCGTAGCCATGATCGCGAAACTCGTCGGCCAGGTATTCAAGCAGGGGTTCGTTGGAGGCCGGATTCGTGGCCCGAAGATCGTCCACCGGCTCGACGATTCCCTGCCCCATGATCTCGGCCCACACGCGGTTGGCCATCACCTTGGCAAAATACGGATTGGCGGGGTCCGTCATCCAGTCGACCAACGCTTCACGCGGATCGTCATCGGGACCGAACGCAAGGTCCGAGCCCGTGAGCGTCTTCGGCGCCACGCTCGCGCCGGTCCGACCATGTGCCAGTTGGCCACCTTGCGCCGCAAAGATCAGTTCCTCGCCACCCGAGATGGGAGGCGACAATCCGCCGTGATGCCCCACGCGCGAAAAGAACGCCGCGAATCCGTAGAAGTCATCCTGACTCCAAACCTCGAACGGGTGATGATGGCACTTGGCGCACTCCAGGCGAACGCCCAGGAACAGTTGGCTTACCGACGCGCCAATCTCGACGACGTCCGGGCGGTCTCGAAAGACAACCGTCGCGCCGTTTTGCCAGGTGCTGCCGCGGGCCGTGAGCAGCTCCCGCACGAACTGGTCGTACGGGCGATTCTCGCGAAACGCGTCCCGTAGCCAGGAATCGAGCATCCACACGGCTTTCATTCCCACACGATAGGGATTCGGACGCAGCAGGTCCGCCCACTTATTCGCCCAGAAATCAACGTACTCGGGCCGTTCCAGCAGGTAATCCACCAACCGTTGCCGCTTGTCGGTACTTGAATCAGCCAGAAAGCGGCGAGTCTCGTCCGGGCGTGGGCAATCGGCCGATCGCGCAGGAAAGCGCGACGGTGGAACGTGGCGTCGCTCGCCGGCTGGGAGGGCAACATTCCGAGCAACTGCAACTTGTCCCAGACCAACTCATCAAGCTTGTGGTCCCGCGGCAAACGGGCATAGATCTCGTTGGGAACCGTGCCCGGAAGCGGAATCGTGACTCCACACACCGCAATCTGATTCATGTAGCGAATCATGATCGCCGCTTCGCCCGGTACGGGACCGGCCAGCACGACGCCCTCGGGACTGACCGCCGCAATCGTCTTGTCATTCGATTGGAAGGCGCTCGCATCGGTGACATCTCGCAGGCTGCCATCGGTGTATTCCGCGATCACGCGGATCGAAAACGCTTCCTGCGGCGCGAGACTGCGGTTGGCCGGCTCGACCCGCACGCCCGCCAAGCGAGGAGCATCGGCGGGCGTGCGTGGCGACCCGGCTTGAATCCATTCCGCCAGCAACTGATAGGCGGGGCTCGCCACATCGAATCGAACACCGCCTCCGTGCGGAAGCTGCCCCGTCGCCTTGCGCAGCAAAAGGCTGGCCTCCGGCGCCGCCGGCAGCACACGTCGCCCGCGCCCCTCGCGAGTCAGCGCGTCGAAATCGACCTCCGGGTCGAAACCTAACAGGGACAGCGCAAACCCGTTTTGCCCTCGCGACTTGCCATGGCAGGGGCCCGAGTTGCAGCCGAAGCGGGTCAGCAGCGGCTGAATGTCATTCTCAAACGTCACCTCAGCCTGAGCCTGCGCCCGTCGGCCCGTCGGCCGCCAGCGCCACGGACACGGCCGCTTCCACGGCCCACAGTAACCCGGCAATCGACCCCAGCCGCACCATCGTGAGCGACACCGGGCGCAATATCACTGCGGCTCGATTAAGCATGCGATCAGCACCTCATACGAGGCAAAACGGCGGGGCAGGCGACATCAGGCGGGCAAATTCAAGGGAGGGCAATCCAAGGGAGGCCAGGTCTTCGGGAGGGCGAGGCTACTGCCGAGCCGCCATCATCCCCCCCGGCTAATCTGTTATGGCAGAAGCCACCGAGAAAATCAACTCGCCGCCCGTCGCCGCCCTCGTCCCCGGCCTCGTCCGCCGGCTGCCCGAATGAAGGGAGCAAGTCGAAATTCGCATCCCCAAAAATCGAATCGACGGTTGCATCGAGCGTTCCCCATCGACGAGCGTTCTGGTGACGCGACTTGGCGTCGAGACCGTCCCGCGCCGAGCGTCGCGTCGGCGTCACCGGGAGAACCGCGCCAGGGATGACGGGCTCGGAAATGGACGATCGCCGCCGCCGCGTCGCTGGCCAGCTGCTGGGCCGGTACTGAAGTGACATACCCGCCTGCCTGAAACGCCAACACGAGATCCGAGCTACCGAAATCGCCATCGCAGTCCCAATCCCCTTCGGACCAGGACGAGTTTCCGGCAACCAAATCCTCATACTCTCCCGCCTGAAAACTCTGAACCAGATCGCCCGAATCGAACACACCGTCCAGGTTGGCGTCTCCGAACTGAGTTCCCAGGATCGACTGCACGAGTCGCGCAAGGTCCGTTTGGTCCGACGCCCCATCGCCGGTGAGATCGAAACTCGGATCCCCCGACTGAATCGCCGCGCACAACTGTTCGACGTCGACGAGATCGACCTGCCCATCCTGGTTGAAGTCTCCGGTCACACGACTGGAGATTTCCAGCACGTCGATCACTTCCCCTGCCGAACTGAGTAAGGAGACCGTCCCCGTCGAACCAGCCAGCGTCCCGCGATAGTCGCCTTGTACGAGAAGTCCCATGCCGCCGGTGGGAGCGGCTGGCCGCTGGCGGAATGCCGACGCGTTCGGGGATACAAAAATCCTTCCACTCGCGGGTACAACGGTCCCTGGCTGAAACCGGTACTCGACATCACCGACCAACCGCCAATCCGAGAGATCAACCGCCGTGTCGCTCGGATTGGTCAGCTCAAGAAACGACTCATCCGGCCGGCCGCTGGCGGAGAGATCCTCGAAAGCACCGAACGTCACCGAGGGACGGTCGATCTGGCGATGGGGAATGCCGGCAGCGCTGTCGTCGCCGAAGACACCGGTCACGAGCTCAGGAGAGATCAACATATCCGAATTCGTCGGATTGATGTTCATGGCCTGGATGGCCAACAGATTGTCACCCGGACGCAAAGCCTCGAGATAGTCGGAAATCACGATGTTCTCGAATACGACGGCCTGCGTGTCCAGGTGCCCTTTCGCGCGGGTGTCAAACGAAGGTTCGCCTTCGACATTCCGCCGGGCAACTTCCACCCCGTTCAAATAAGCCACAAAGCCGTCGTCATACTTCATCCGCAGTGTCAGCTCCTGAATTGCGGCGAGATCCTCAACGACAAAGGGAATCCGCAGCAAAATCGACGTGCAGGCCGCGCACGCATCGGAGGGATTGACCTCGGTTCGGATCAGCCCCTGAAAAGCTTCCGGCTCGCGCTCAAATCCAAGTCCCGCGGCGCCCATCGTCCATTGACCGACGTTGGCAGGCGGTGCAAGATCGGTCCACGTTGGTCCCAATGAATTGTCCGTCGGCACAAAGTACTGGACCGAGTCGACGAACTCAGGCACAAGCGTCTCGATCTGATCGTAATTCGTGCGCCGGTCGATGCTCTGCGTAACGTAGAGGTTTTCGCGATGCGGAGGAAAAAAGCTCTTCAGCGTCAATACTTCGGCGGCCACTTCGGGTCCCAGCAGGTCGGCGGCGGACGCGGCCAATTGATCGATGCGAGTTTCGTAGCGAAGCGAGTCACTTGCCGGATCGGATGGCTGAAGCAGGTCGTCCATGACGCTTCGCAAGCGGCGAAGATACATTTCACGCGTGGTCGGATCTTCAAAGATTGCTCGATAGAGCTGATTACCGCCCTGTCCCAGGTAAGGGTGCGTCATGAACAGGCGATTCGTCACGGCCTCGGTGGGCTCGCCGAAGCTGCGATCCTTGTCCCAGGGAAAAATCGACCACTCTCCGTTGCCGGTCGTGTCACGATACAGATAGAAGTTCTTGGCGGTATCATCCGCCTCGGCGATTACCGTCCGGACCGCCAAGTAATTGATGATTTGCGGCAGGTTCAAGTTATCAAAAACAAACGCCCGCCGGTCTTCGGGCGTGGGCAGATTCAGGGCGTCGATCAATTGCTGAAGATCGGATAAATCCTCAAACTGTCGTGTCTTCTTTTCGACTCCGGTCAGCAAATCCCCCAGAGCAGGGCCCGAGCTCACGTTGTTTTCGCGCTGAACAAATTTATAAAGTGCCCCTGCAGGATCCAGACCGTGACGCTCGAGAAAGCCCTCGTCGACTTGCTCAATGAAGATTCCCACCCGATCAAAGCGGCCGTTGACTCGCATTTGCATCAGGAACGAATCCGACGCGGCCGCACCGGCCCACGCGTACGATTCGAAGGCGAGCGTCTGGCGCAGGAACGAGCCATCGTCTCCTTGCGCGTTGAGATTGATCTCGGGCACACGACCCAACGTCGGGTTCACGTAAAACGGCTGGGAGTCATTGAATTCAAACTTCTGAGAGTCGGCGTTGGTGAAGGCGCCGCGCTGCCGGGCGAGAACGTTGTCGTAGAATTGGCCATCAAAATAGACCGATGCCCGCGCCCCTGAGGGGCTGTGAGCCCCCGCCAGGTTACTTGTGAACCAGGAGAAGAGGGGCAGCTGGCCGACTGCTGACGGGTCTTCAATCACCGTTCCCGCGTATTCGGGGGATTGATCGTCTCCGGTCGTATCCAAGATCCGCGGCCAGCGAGTCGCGCTGCCCGCGTCATCCCGCGCCAGGACCGAGTACCTGAGCATCTCGCCCGGTGCGGCCGCTCCCGCGGGAATCGTCGCGGTGTAAATGCGATCTCCCGCCAGGACGTCCGCCCCCAAGCCGTCGTCGAACATCTCGATCGCGACCTCATCTCGATACATCACGCGGTAGGTCGCCGAAACGCTCGCCACCGCGCCCAGCCTCGGAAGCACCTCGGCCGTCACGATCAGATCGTCGACCGACGACACGACGCGTGGGCTGTGGTCGACCGCGTCGATTTGAGGGCCAAGCGAGTGGGTTGGCGGATTGGCCGCTCCTGGCGTCGGCTGGTCGAAATAGCCAAACTCCTGGCTCAATGGATCGCCGAATTCATCCATCGGGATCCCGTACGAGACATCCGTCAACTGTTCGGGAAACGTCGCAAGTTGCGTGGCCAGTGACGTGCCATCAGGCCGAACCAACGCCAGGAACTCGCCATCCTTCGAGATCTTGAAATTCGTATGCAAGGCCCCCGTGTCATCGACAACATCGCGGCCGGACGCGAACACCACGAGAAACTGCCCCGCCTCGATCGTGACACTTGGAAACGACCACTTCGTCAAGTTCCGCGAATCGTCCGTGAGATGCCAGCCCTGCAGGTCGACGGCGGCACCGCTTGAGTTGTGGATCTCGATCCAATCGGAGGACTCTCCGAAACCGTCATCCAGCGTTCCACGATTGCTGGCCATGAACTCGGTGATCGCGACGTCCGCAGCCAGCAACTCGCGCCGCTCAAGCCGCTCGAGACGGAGTCGCCACGAATCGGACGACGAGCTCACATGCGAAACGAACCCTCTACGTGCCCATAGCATGAGGTGGCCTTCGTGGGCAAAAACGGAAGCGAGTCGCCAGACGTCGGGATCGGATCAGCGTCGGCGGCGGATCAGCAGCAGTCCACCCAGCAGCACGGGTGAAAGGGAGATCGGTTCCGGGACGCTGCTGACAGCTGCCAACGGACCCAGCTCGAATCCTCCATCCTGAAATGCGGCCACGAGATCCGAGGAATCAAAACGAAGGTCGCCGGTCCAATCGCCCTCCGTCCAAACCGCGTCGAGTTCCTGTTCGAACTTGCCCGGCTGAAACACTTCCACAAGATCCGACGAAGTGAACTCGCCATCCAGGGTCGCATCGCCAATCCAGGTCTTTTTCAGATCCTTGGCCCAAAAGACGACATCGTCGCCATTGACCAGGTCATCGCCGGTCACGTCGTATTGCAGCTTGTTCATTCCGCTGGCCGATTCGGCGACCAGCGCATTGATGTCGGCGGCATCCAGAACGCCGTTGCCATCGAAATCTCCGGCAAGCACCACGGCGCCGGACGTCGTCACCAGAATGTTATCGAAAAACCCCGCAACGTTATCCCCGTTTTCAACGGCAAGTTGGCGCAACGCGATGGTCACGGACGGTCCCAAATCGGCGAGCGTGAAATCGGGGACCATCGCTTCCCAGGTCGGGACCTCGGGGTCATCCAAATCGTCAAAGGCCTTGATCGTGGTTCCATCCGCGGTAATCACAAGCACGAAGTCGCGCATCGCATCGCAGGCTGCATCGCAGTGAGGCCAGGGACCGCTTGAAAGGATGTTACCGAAACTGTCTTCGTAGCCATCGGCCCAGTCGTTCGTGCTTTCGGGGTCCGGTCCCGCATTGTTACTGGCATAGGCCCGAATGAGTTCTCCCGAGCTACCGATCAGTGCGACTTCCGCCGCCGCAATCGACCCCTCCACGCCTTGATTGATCGGGCGAAGTCGGGCGTTGACGGTCAAATCTGCGATTCCGGCGAGCGAAATCGGCGAGATCGTTTCAATCCCGTAGAACTCATCCGCAAATCCGCTGCTGATCATCTGCAGCACCTCGGAGTCGTTGGCGAAAATGACATCCAACGCAACGTCCGGCGCACCCGCCTCGTGCTCCTGCCAGGTTTCCCCCAGCTCGAAAAATTCGAAGGTGTCCTCCAGCAGAATCTCCTCGGCCACCGTGTGATGACCTCCCCATATCATGCCAACTCCGAGGCAGACAGAAAGCATCTGGCGCTGTAATTGGGTCATCGTTTCAAACTCCGTAAAGACAATGGAAGAGCGGACGACTACATCACAACGGGGTTCACTGCCTGCGTTTCCGCAAGGCCGCCCAACCCAACGCGGGAGTGAACAGCAGCACCCAGCTGGTCGGCTCAGGAACGGCCTGGACCGTCACGCGGTCGATATCGCCGAAGACGTTTTCGGGAAACGAGGTCCCTGACAAAGTGCTGTCGGATCGTTCTTGGAAGAGGGCGATCGTCGCCGTGTCGCCGAAATTTTCGAGCGTCAAGCTGGGATTGAAAATGTCAAATGCGGGATCGGCCAACGGCGTCCCGTCGGTCCCCAGCGTCGTGAGACGCGTCCCTTCGGACCCGATCTCAAGCACGAAGGTCCGAAAGGCCTCGGCGCCTCCGCTGGGATCGTTCGGCGGAAAATGGAGGAACGCAACGGAGGCCGCGTTCTGGCTGCCTTCGCTGTCCTGGTAGAAGTCGCCCCAATCCGGTGCCTCCGGACGATTCGCCCCGGCCGAGGCTTGGGCATATGCCCCGGAGCTGCCGATGACGGCGATGCCAACGGAGGCGTCCGAAGCCCCTCCGTCGCCAGCGCCGGTCTGATTCAGCGGCCGCACCAAGGCTTCGACGCGGAGCGAGGGGACGCCGAGCAGCGAGATGGGGCTGATCGTTTCAATGCCGACGATCTCGCCCGCGGCACCCGGCGAACTGCCGACACGCAACGAAGCTCCGTCCGCTCCCACGCCCGCGACACCCAGGCTCAGGTCGGGGGCGGCCCCGCCGAGGGCCTGCCAGACCGTGCCCAACTCAAAACTTGTGAATTCGTCTTCCAGCAAGTACTGCGCACTGAGCGGAGCCGACATGATCGTCATCAGCCCAGCAACGCAAACCGCTCGCAATGAGTATCTCCCGCTCATGATCCGCTCTCCCCCCAACTCAATCGATGGCAAACTCGGAACGTCGCCCACGCGCATGAGCATATCGTTTGGCTCGCGCGATTACTAGCGTTTTCGTCCCCGCTCAGCGAATTCCCGATGAGTCGCCGTTGGGCCGGCGAGGCGACTCAAGATCGCAGGGCGAAATAGATGGCCAGATAGTGGCACCAGCTGCCAATCAGCACGAACAAGTGCCATCCCGTGTGCAGAAAGCGGGCCCGCTCGTCAAATATCAGCAGCACGGCGCCGACGGTGTAGGTGACCCCGCCGACCAGAACCAGTGCCACCACGCGCCACGGCGCAGCCGAAAGCAGGGCCGGTAACGCGAGTGCGGGCAGCCAACCTAGCAACAGGTACAGCCACATTTCGATGCGGTCAACCTGGTGTGCCAGCGCCACTTTGGAAAAGAAGCCAAACCCCGCAATGCCCCACATCAGAATCGTCAACACGTGCCACCAGCTGCTCAAATAGATCACGGCCAGCGGCGTGTAGGTTGCGGTGATCAAGACGTAGATCAATCCCTGGTCCCAACTTCGGGCCAGACGCCGGGCAGGTGCCGACTGCACCCAATGCGACAGCGTGGAGGCAGCGTAAACGGCGCTCAACGATCCACAATACGCCAGCAGACTGAGCACCAGCATGCTGGCGCCGTCACCGATGACGGGACGGAGCAGTGGCAGGCTGGCCGCGAGACTCACGACACATCCGAAGCCATGCGTCATGGCGTTGAGCGTTTCTTCCAAGTCGGTGCGAATGGGACCCACCTCGTGCGCTGACCGCGCATCTCGATTCCCGGGTTCGGCGACTTGGACGAAGGACAGTTGCCGCGTCACGGCGATACCTCCTGAGAACTCACAGGGCACTCAAGAAGTTTCGGCACGTGACAAAAACCCAGTGAATAAAGTTTCTCGACTCGACCCGACAAAATTAAGCGACACCCGCAGGGCAAGCACTGCAAGCCAGCTAGGCGGCCGGCCAACGAGGCTGCCCCGTCGCCAGCAAGACGCTCGTCCACAAATCACCCGTCACATCCATTCGCTTTCGATGGGCAACAACGGCACAGATCGGGACGTGGATGAATCGATTGTTCCAAAATCCAATTAAGACGTCGGTATCACCCGCCATGGCCGCGTGGACGGCATAGCGAGCCATCTGGTCGCTTAACAAGCGGTCCGTCGTGTTCGCCGGTACGCTGCGAATCAGATAGCTGGGATCAATGTACTTGAGCGCAAATCGCACGCCCTCCGCCCGCAAGTAGTCGGAAATCCGCGCTTTGAGAAACAGGCCGATGTCCTCGTACCGGCGATTGCCCGAGGCGTCGCGGGAATCCGTCCGGTCGGCAAACAGGTGCTGGCCCGCTCCCTCGGAAACCGCGATCACCGCGTGTCGTCGCTTTTCGAGCCGTCGTTTCAACACGGGCAGCAGGCCGTTGGAACCCTCCAACTGAAACGCCACCTCCGGGACCAGACAGAAGTTGACTTCTTGGCTGGCGAGCGTCGCCCCGGCGGTGATGAAGCCGGCGTCGCGCCCATGAGTTTCACGAGACCGATTCCGTTCACAGCGCCCTTGGCTTCGACATGGGCGCAGGACAGCGAGGCGCTCGCGATTTCCAACGCCGTCGCAAACCCGAACGTGCGATGAACGTACTTGATATCGTTGTCGATCGTCTTCGGAATTCCGACGATGCCGATCTTTAAACCCCGACGCGTTACCTCTTCGTGAAGACGATGCGCACCCTGTTGCGTCCCGTCGCCGCCAACACAAAACAGGATATCGATCCGATTGGCCAGCAGAAAGTCGACCATGACCGCCGGATCCTGCGGACCTCGCGAACTTCCCAGGATCGTCCCGCCCAGTTCGTGAACGTGTGAGGTGTTCTCATCGTCGAACTGCATTGGCTCGAGTCCCTCGGCCGGATTCAGACCCAAATAGCCATTTCGGATCCCCAGGACTCGATTGACCCCATAATTGTGACTGAGCTCCAAGTAGACCGAGCGGATCACATTGTTCAATCCGGGGCAGAGTCCGCCGCAGGTCACGATCGCGGCCGTCGTGCGAGCCGGATCAAAAAAAATCCGAGCTCGCGGGCCAGCTCGCTTGAATGACACATCCTGGTACGGGGCCTCGGGCGACGTGTCCCATTGATATCGAACGCGCGACGAGTCGACCACAAAATCGCCCAGCCCATCTCCGGAAATCGTCGAGAGTTCGAGAGGCGAAGGCACGTTCGCTGGCCCCAGCGAGGGGACATCCAAATCCTGCTGCGTTAGCATCACATGACTCCTGAGGTGAAGCGGCGAGTCGACCAGTTCAGCGAGTCCGCTTGCGTCACTGAAACGACGCAGTCCAACGTCCCCGTCCCAAATCAAAGCAGTCGAAACCAATCCCGTCAAGCGTCAGGGATCGAAGGTACGCCAATTCGAGAAATGCGGCATCATCGTTTCGTGTCCGCGGCTGTCCTTGAGCATCGTCGTCACATCCGCGGAGATCGAGATGCGGGCCTGGTCGGTGGCGTTCGGAGCCGTGAAATGGAGTGTCTTGGAGGGGAAAATCACGATGTCGTCCTCCGTCGGCTCGAGGCAAACGGTGTTCCAGGTGGCCACTCCCGGCCGACGGATAAAGCCCAGCTCGGCCTTCGACGGCGTGAAAATCCCACGTGAAAACTCGTTTGGATGGTGCTCCGTCCGGAAGTGAATGCCCCCGCTGCCCTCGGGCTTGAGCAGATAGTAGGCCACACTAATGTTCGATTGCTCGTGCGAGTGCTCGCTGATCTTTTCCCCCCGACGCGTGATGGTGGCCCAGGAGCGCTGAAAATAGAACGCGATGTTGTCGTGGTTCAGTCCCAACTCTTCGGTGTACGTGCGTACCTGCGCGGCGATACGGCGGTACAGCTCCGCGAACGGCGGCAGCTGAAACAGAAATTCGTGACCCTCGGTATCGCCCAACCACGCGCTATGCGCCGGCTTGTTGACCGGGCGGCTCGCCTGTTCCATCTCGAAGATCAAACGAACCAGCGCGCTACGCTCCGCCAAAGACATTCCCAGCTGGTCGCGGTAGATCGAGAGGGGAAACACTTGGATCAACTTGGCCATCGAACGGGCCTCCGATTTCCTCCGTTGGGATTCACGGCCCAACGCGGGGCAGAACGCGAGACGAGACGTCAGTATAGCCCAACCCCGCGGGTTGTTTCGACCTGCAGCTCAGCTCGCCGTAGCGCTGCTTGCCAATGTCAACTGAGGCGTGACTTCCGGGCGCGCGATGGATGTTTGCGACCACCCTGAGCTCGGAGAATTCGGCGGGCCGTTTCCGTCGGCACAGGCCAAGATCTGTTATTCTCTGACGAATCAACAGGCAACCTGAGTTGACTTGCCCGAGCTGTTTCAACGTGCCCGAATCGATTCCTCTCGCACGAAAGGATGGGACCTTGAGAATTTGTGTCGTGATGATGTTGGGAATGCTGTTCGCGACAACCACCTGGGGCCAGGACGGGCGTTACGATCAGCTGGCACCGGACGAATTCATGCGACATTGGTGGGTCCTGGGTCCCATCACTCCGACGGCGTCTGAGGCTGAGCCCGTGCCGGATGGCGAAACCGTCAGCGAAGATGGATCGGCCGCGAATCGGGACGCCACGCGTGCGTGGTTCGAGCAGGATTTTCTCGCGACCGTCGGGGGCGAGGTCAAATTCGTTCCGGGCGGCGCCGAGACGGTCCGTTGGGACGATCGGGAGTTCGCCTGGAAGACGATCGAGTCGACCGAGGACGTCGTGGATCTCGGAGAGCACTTATCCAGCGAACCCTCCAGCGCGGCCTACGCCGCCGCCCTGGTCGAGGCCAGCGAGGCGCAATCGTTCCTGATCGGATTGGGCAGCGACGACGGGGTCCGAGTTTGGCTGAATGGCGAATTGGTGCACGACCATTGGGTTAGCCGCCCCGTCGTCCGCGATCAGGATCTGATTGAGGTGACGCTGCCGAAGGGACCCAATCGGCTGCTGCTCAAGATTTTCAACCAAACAGCGGACTGGGGCTTCGCATGTCGGCGACTATCGCCCCAAAGTCAGGTGGATCGAATGATTCGCGCCGCCGGGGAGGGCGCGGTTGCGGAGTTGAAAACGCTGCTGGCGGCGAAAACCGACGTCAACGGAATGAATCAGGATGGAATGAGTCCCTGGTTGGCAGCAGCGATTCATGGCCATCGAAGCACCGCACGGCTGTTGGAAGAACAAGGGGCTCGGCCCATTACCGAGTTCGATCCGGCCGCCACGATCCGATCCATCGTTGGGCGAGAGGCTTCCGCAACGCGACCAGGCGTGGCGATTCTTGTGGCACGCGATGACACGATTTTGTTCGAGGAAGGATTCGGGATGGCCAGCCTCGAACATGACGTCCCGATTTCGCCCCACACCAAATTTCGAATCGGTTCCGTGACCAAGCAGTTCACCGCGGCCGCGATTCTCAAGCTGCAAGAGGCGGGGCAACTGAGCACCGACGACCGACTGGACAAGTTCTTCCCGGACTTTCCTCGGGGCGATGAAGTGACCCTCGCCCAGTTGTTGACGCACACGTCAGGCATCCACAGCTACACCTCCCATCCAAACTTCCTGGAGACCGCCGCGTCCGCGATCACACCGCACGACGTGATCGCCTCATTTCAAGATGATCCGTTCGACTTCCCTCCGGGCACGAGCTGGGCGTACAGCAATTCGGGTTACTTCCTGCTCGGCGAAATTGTCGCGAAGGTTTCCGGAAAGTCGTACGCTGAGTTTCTAGAGACGACCTTCTTCGATCCCTTGGGCATGTCCGATACGGGCGTCCATACGCCCCAGGCGGTGTTGAAGCACGAAGCAACCGGCTACGCCTTCAACGCGGGCGAAGTGACGAAAGCACTTAACTGGGACATGTCGCATGCAGGCGGGGCCGGTGCGTTGTACTCGACCGTCCGCGATTTGCTCCGCTGGAATCGCGCCGTGTTCGGGGGGAAGGTGCTGAGCGAAGCGTCGCTCGCCGCCGCCTGGACTCCGGTTGCATTGCCCGAGGGAACCAGCGCGCCGATGCCTTACGGTTTCGGCTGGGTGATGGATGACCACCGAAAGCTGAAACGGATCAGCCATTCGGGAGGTCTCCACGGCTTCCTCAGCCAGTTGTCGTACTATCCGGATCAGACTACGTCGGTGATTGTCCTGCACAACGCATCACCGCCCGTTCCGGAAATGGTAACGTCCGCGTTAGCAGACGAAATCGCCGAGTTGTACCTCTGGCAGGACATGGCGCCGCGCAGCGAGGCCTTGGCAAGCGACCAGCTTGATCGCAGCCTGTGGGATCAGTTCCCTGGCCAGTACGACTACCAATCCGCGATTCTGAACGTGACGCGCGATGGTGAACGATGGTTCGCACAGCTGACCGGACAGCCACGATTCGAGATCTTTCCGGCGAGCTCTACACGATTCTTCTGGAAGGTCGTCGACGCTCAAGTCGAGTTCCTGCCGAACGAACAAGGGCAGGTGACCGCGGTCCAGCACACGCAAGGCGGTCGCAGTTTTCGAGCGGAGAAGATAAAGCCAGTTCAGGAAATCAAGGTCGCGACCGAACTGCTCGACCGCTACACCGGCGAGTATACCTATCCCGGCATCGGAGTCCTCAAAGTCAGGCGACAGGATGGACGGCTGCTGGCGCAAATGTCCGGCCAACCTGAATTCGAGATCTATCCGAAATCGGAAACCGACTTTTTCTGGAAGGTCGTGCGCGCACGAAATCAGCTTCTCGGTCGACGACCAGGGAACCGTCACCAAGGCCACGCATCGTCAAGGCGGCCAAACGATCGAGGTCGAAAAGACAAAATAGTTCCGCCGGGTCTCCGCCAACTAAAGCAGCCATTGCGGTTTCAGAATCATGATCGCGCCCAGCGACGCGATCGTCGCGCCGCTGATCAACTTCAGCCAGCGTCCCTCGTGTTCCTGCAGCTTTCGCTTGCTCAGCGTGATCACGACCAGCCCCACCATCAGCGTATCGTCGAACATGTAGGCCGCGTTGTAGAGCAGCAGATAGGCATAATTCTGCCAAGCGGGCAATTGCCTCATCGTCAGAATCTCTGTGTACAACGCCGGCAAACCGGCCGTGCACAAGAGCTCGACGACATTCACCAGGAACGCCAAGACCGTCGCCGCAATCATCGCCCCCACCAGGTTTTCAGCCAAGACGATCCGACGCGTCCGTGCGTAGATGCCCGGCTTCGCCGCTTCGGGGATTGAAAGGCTGATGCCGCGATGAAACGCGAAGAAGTCCTTTATGTGCACGCTGCCCACGACGAGTGCCAGGACACCGAGGCCAATTTGAATCGGCCTGAGATAACCGACGAACAGGAACACATTCAGCCACGCCGCCATGAAGGCAAAGTAGGCCAGGCCACTGACAAAAATGAACGTCCCGGCAATGGCCACAATCCGCACGCGATCCTTGAGGTTGACTAGCAGCGAGAGCAGAAACAGCAGGACCCACATCGCGCAGGGATTGAAACCATCGACCAGTCCGATGGCCAAGGTAACGGCCGGTAGACTCAGTCGACGCAGGTCCAGCCGGCCAAAGATGGGAAGATCGAGCGATTCCAATTCAGGTTCGCCGCTCGGCGGTCCGGGCACACCGGGAGGCTCGTACACGGCCGCCGGCAAACCCTCCTCGTCCACCGGCAGCGGCTCGGGAGGCAGCGGCTCGGGAGGCAACGGCAGCGCGAATGGCTCCGCCTCGGGTGGCGATTCCGTCCGCGGACCGACCTCGGGCGACCCGTCGATCGGGGGGGGCTCCGATTGAATTTGTGCGCTGAGCAAGGGCGGTCCGCCCGACCCGATCCACACGGCCAGGGCAGCGGCCGAACGACGAGCGGCGGCCGCCCAGGCGACTGATCGTCGATCGTCCGATTGACCGGTCCGCAGACCGCCGTCACGACGGGATTGGTTCGTCGTCGGGGCAGGGCAGGGGATCGTCCAAAGCTGCAGCGCCCCATCCAGCCGCTGCCGTGTCAGGGACTCGCTGGTAAAGCCGACAATCAGACGATTGCAGAGGTGAAAGACAGGGACGCTCAGCCGCCTGCGTGCGATGTAGTCTGATCAGCCGCTGCATTTCCGTGAGGGAAGAGGCGTCCGCGGCCACGTCGCGGTAGACCAATTCCAAGCCGGGGTAATGCTTCACGAAATTCGGCAAGAAGGCCTTGGCCGACGCGCAGCGTGGACAACCCGTGCGGACGAAGACTTCCAATCGAAGCGCGGCTTCCAGCTGAACCGCGAATTCTTCCTTGCGTTCCAGCCCCGAGATCACGCGATTGCAGACGTAAACGAGGGGCGTTGTCCGCGACGCGTCGCGATAGTGGCCGACGACGCGGTCGAAGCGAGCTCGATTTTCCGCGCTCGCCGAGATATCTCGGCGGGCAATCACGAGCCCACCTCGTGTCGCGCGGAGTTGCTCGACTTGCTCCGCCACCTCGCGGCCGAGCACCTCGTCCCCCTGCACATAGACTTCGACAATCACACAACGAGTCGAGCCCTTCGCCGGGCGGCGATCCTGCTGGCCCCAGAGATCGCTTGCCGCGCCGAGGCAGAATCCAGTCAGGACGATCCCCACGCAAATCCCAGGTCGACTCACCCCCCAAGCTTTCGCTTCGCGGCCGAGTCTCAAGAAATGAATGTTCATCGCATGATGCTCCTTGAAAGAGCGAGATCCCGGCAGGAAGGCCTCCTTCTCGAACCGGCAGCGCGCAAGCCGATAGCTAGACGGCAAGCCGCGTGCCGATCGATGAAAGCCGTCGACACTCCTCCAAAAACGGCAACAACGCAGCCAAAAACGGGCGATTTCGCACGGTATTGTCCGGAACGCGATCGCCCTCACCTTGTCAACCCACCCCAAATCCGCCGGCCGCACACCACGACACCCGCACGATGTCTGTTGCCTCACGTTACGAAATCGCTACAATCCCCGACACTCGCCGGGCGGCTCGCCGCCGCCAGGCCGCGGCACGGATCGACGTGGCGTGCCTGGAGTGGGCATTCGTAACGTTCTGAGCACCTGAGGGAGACAGAGATCATGCAAGCTTTTCGATCGCGGTCGAGGCAAGTTGTCGCCGGCCTGCTACTGCTCGGGCTGGTTGCGACGAGGGTCGATTCGGCCGAGTTCGTACTGGAGCCGGCACATACTTCCGTTGTCTTCGCGATTAATCATTTGGGGTACAGCTACACGTACGGTCGCTTTAACAAGGTAGGCGGCCAGCTTCGGTTCGAGAGCGACAGCCCGTCCGCGGCGGAATTCGCAATTGATATTGATCCGAGTTCAGTGGACACGAACGACGCCAAACGAGACGAGCACCTGAGGGGAGCGGACTTTTTCAACGTGCGACAGTTCCCCAGCATGCAGTTTCGCAGCACGGCCGTCCGTACGACGCCGGAAGGCCTGCAACTGACCGGTAACTTCACAATGCATGGCGTCACCAAACAGATCACAATCCCGTTGAAAATGCTGGGGGAAGGAAAGGGACCTTACGGAAAGGATCGGATCGGCTTCTTGAGTCAGTTCTCACTCAAACGCAGCGACTTCGGGATGAACAACATGCTGGGCCCCATCGGCGATGATGTCTCGGTGCTGATGAGCTTCGAGGGCATCAAGCAATAGCCGCATGTTGGATCCACTCGAACTGCTGCTCGGAGTGGGCGGCGCGGCACTGGTGGCATTCGCTGCCGATCGTTTTCTGCGGTGGCTGTCGGAGGCGAAGCACTCGAGCGACCTGAGCGCCGCCCTTGGATACATCGCGGGGCACTTCTTGTTAGCGGTCCGCTCCGAAACCGCGGCGCAGGTTGCCTTGGGACATTCCGCCGGTTCGTCCTGGACGCGGGGACTGTCCGCGGCGCTGCGCCAGCTGACCCGGCCACACGTGGCGCATGACTGGATTCCGCTGCTACTGATCGCGGGAATCGTCTTGGCACTTGTTCTGCCCAGGAGTCATTCCGCCGCCGCGTCTGCGTCCATTCGACTTCGCGACAGGGCCGGTCCGACGCTGTGGCTGATACTCGCGCTGCTCGTCCCGCTGCGGCTACTGTGGGGCAGCATTTACCTACCGCACGACAGCTGGACCTGGGCTCACCTCGCCGGATACGCCGCTCTGGGAATTCCGCTCTGGCTTCCCACTCTCGTCGACCGCTCGCCGGTTGGACATTCCCAGCGTGAGGCTCGAATACAAACTGGCGTGCTGGGAATTGTGCTTGTCGCCGAGGCCATCACGCTTTTTTGCACCGGCAGCAAGGTCTATGGCATGTTGGGCTTGACCGCAGCCGGTGCCATCTCGGCAAGCAAGCTGGTCGGGGCGTTTCCAAGCCAGCGTCGGGAGGATACGGCCGCTCCGCACCTGTGTTTGATGCTCTGCGGCGCGCTGCTGATGCTTGGCTACTTCTTCGCAGAGCTTCCTGCCTTGAGCGGCGTGTTGCTCTTCGCGGCCATCGCGTCCACACTCGTCGGCAACTGGGCGCGTGCGTCAGCTCGCCAATCCGTTTTGACTTGGGGCTTGGCTGGACTGCTGGCCCTGGGCGTCATGGGACATGCGACTTGGAAATTCGCGGCCGCGGTTTCGGGACCCGCCGCCAATCCGTACGAGTCATTCGAGCCATGAGACGAGGCCCGCTGTCGAGCTTCGTGCGCCTGTCGGGCGTCGTGCGAGAAGTCGAAGCCTGACGATCGGCGACCGCCCCCCTGTGATGCGGCACCGTCAAGGCTTGCGGGTTGTCCTGGCCGCCAAGCGTCTGACGAGCTGCAGTCCCAATAGACCGACCCACATCAACGCCTCCGCAAAGTACAGCAAGACGACCGTCGTAAAACCGCACACGAACAAGGCGAAGCCAATCAGGACGACCCAAGCCATAAGCGGCACCTTGGGATCGTTCAAGACTCCCCCCAACAGATAACGTGCCGCCGTCAGGTAGATGGACAAGGGAACCACGACCAGCATGAGAGTCGCAATTGAGAATCGCGATCCCTGGCGGTGATTCTCGAGAGCCTTGACTCCGAACACCGTCAGGACTCCCATGATCACCGTGGCGGCCAACGCGACACAGCACACACAGAGCCAAAGCGGCGCTTCCGTCACGAGGCACAAGACATGGCTCACGTAGAACAGGTACAGCGGCACGAGGATCAGTGAAACCAATCTCACCGTTCGACTTGCCTTGATCGAGTCTGGCATACTGAGCACCTGATCAACCTGAGGAATGGCCTCGATGGCGGGGCACGGAGACGGGCCTGACGGGTCACGTAGGACTCCGCGGCAGCCTGACCCCGGCATCGGCTGCACAATCGATGGTTTAAAGCGGCGAATCTGTCCGAAAACGACGAGACAAGAACGCCACGAGCGACCCCAGTCGACGTGCCAATCCAGGTAGTTGTCGACGGAAGAGCACCAGCAGGGGCACCAGGATCACCGCCAGCAGGACGAAACTCTGCGCCATTTTCAGCAGGTACGCGGCCGTGACCACGCCGAGCAGGACGGTCTGAGCTCCCACGATCCAGGACAGATTGTCGATCTTCCGCTCGAGCGTCCGCAAGCGAATCTCAACGGGGTCCCGGATCGACTTCGATTTTACCTCATTCATGATCGGCCTCGCCGAGCGTCTGCGGGGATCCCTTCCAGGGACATCTCGCGTTTCATAGGACCGCTTGCAGCACCGCGTCGCGGAGTGCTGGCAGACAACCCGCATAGAAGTGATTCGCGTGCGGCACGACAGTCACGCGCGGGGGATGGTTTGGCCACGCGGCGGACGCAATTTCGTCCACGATTCCGGCAAACGCGGATCCTCCCTTGAGCAGCTCGTCGCCTCCATAAATAAAACTCACCGGCGCCGTCACGCGATCTGCCAACTTGAGAAAATTGTAACGTTCCTCAGGCCCGTACTTATCCAAAAACGTGGCGGCGGCCAAGACGAGCGGGAAGGGAAAGGTGGACTGAAAGAGCATCTTGGGTTGCCCGGCCGCAATCCAATGCTCCGCCGTTTCCAGCGAAGCTCGAAAGTCAGCTGCCGCCTCGCCGCGCACAAAGCGGGAATAGGCAAGACGAGGCGGGGAGATGGTGACCAAACGCGTGACCTGCGGTTGCGGTTGATGGGCCTGGGCATACAGAATCTTGATTGCCCCCAGACTATGCCCCAGCAAGCCGATCCGAGAAACGCCGCGTTCCACGAGATAGTCGACCCAGGCCGCCACATCCAATCGGCACTCATCAACCTGCTCGTAAGCGGCACCCTGCAATTTCCCGCCCGAGTCGGTCGCGGCCGTGCTGACTCCGTCGTGGCCTCGCGTATTGACGCGCAGCGCGCCCATGCCGTGCTCCAACAAGGCGTCACACACGGACTCCATCATCGTCGACCCATAAAAATTGCTGCCGACTCCGTGCACGCAGACGACGGCCTCCACTGAATCGGCCGCGCGAGATTTTTCGGCCGGTAGCTGATAGACGCCATCCAGCCGCAGACCGTCCGCCGTCCTCGTCTTGACCAGCTCCACTTGCAAGACCCGTCCTCCCCGATCCACGTTTCGGCCCGCGGCGTCTCTGCTTGCCGACTGCTTCCGGCCGCGAAAGGCGGCTCCAAAAGCCCTCACTGCAACGCACCCAGCATAGCCCACTCGGTGCGACTCCGAACAGCCCCGCCTGCCGCGAATCGACGACCGCGCGCCACGTCGGGCCAGCACGTCGCCGCACGGCAGGCGGTCGCACCCCGAAGTGCGTCGGTTGCTGGCAAACCCGAGCTGGTTTCTAATGGCAACTCGTCCGGTCGTCGCCAAGGCCTCCACCGCAATCCCAATCGACCCCACGACCGGCTCGGCCTGAGCGGTCGGCAGCCGCCCAGGAACCCTTCGCGTGACGCTCGCGATTGACCGCATCGACTTGCTGGTCCTGACGGTGTATCTCGCCGGCGTGGCGTGGTTGGGGATTCGTGTCGGACGTGGCACGAAGGATCTCGCAGGCTACCTGCTGGGCGATCGCCACCTGCCGTGGTGGGCCATTTTGGGCTCGATCGTCGCCACGGAAACCAGCACCGCGACCTTCCTTAGCGTACCCGGGTTGGCCTACGCTCGGCAGGGAGACATGCGATTCTTGCAGCTGTCGTTCGGTTATCTGATCGGCCGGACACTGATCGTCTTCCTGTTGCTGCCTTTGTATTTTCAAGGCGAGATCTTTACGGCCTACGAAGTACTGGCAAAACGCTTTGGCGGCGCAACGAAGCGCACCGCCTCGCTGATCTTTCTCGTGACCCGCAATCTGAGCGACGGGCTGCGGTTGTTTTTGACCGCGATCGTGCTGGAGCAGGTCGCGAGTATTCCGCTTCCCACCTGCATCGTGGTGTTGGGCTTGATCACGATGGCTTACACGCTCTTGGGCGGGATGAAAGCGGTCGTCTGGAATGACTGCATCCAGTTCGTCGTCTATATGCTGGGCGGTTTGATCGCCGCCTGGGTGATCTTGCGTGGGTTGCCGGGTGGGTGGCAAGCGTACCTGGACTTCGGCCGGCAAACGGGACGTTTTCGCCTGTTCGATTTTTCCTGGTCCCTGCCTGATCCGTACACCTTCTGGGCGGCGGTTGTCGGGGGCATGTTCCTGACACTCGGCACACACGGGACGGACCAGATGATGGTGCAGCGGTACCTGTCGGCCCGCTCGCAAGCCGACGCCGCCAAGGCTCTGGTGGCGAGCGGTTTCGTCGTGCTTGCGCAATTCGGTCTATTCCTGTTGCTCGGCGTTGGCTTGGCGGCGTTCTACAATGCGCATCCGCCCAGCGTCCCGTTCGAGCGAAACGACCGCGTGTTTGCGACCTTCATTGTGGAAGAGCTCCCCGCAGGCCAGGGACTGATTGGCATCGTTCTGGCGGCCGTGTTCGCCGCCGCGATGTCGACCTTGTCCAGTTCGATCAATTCCTCGGCGGCCGCTGCGGTCAATGACATCTATCTGCCGCTATTCGGCGCGAAGCAACCCAGCGGCAACCATCAACTACGTGTCACGCGCGGCCTGACCGTCGTGTTTGGCCTGATTCAAATCGGAGTGGGAATCGGCGCGCAGAACCTCAGCCTGAGCGTGGTCGAGGACGTGCTGGCGATCGCCGGTTTCTCTGCGGGCCTCCTGCTTGGCGTTTTCGCTCTCGGCATTCTGACCCGGCGTGTCGGGGAATGGTCGGCCGCGCTGGGTTTGATCGCCGGCCTGGTCTGCCTGCTCGCCGTCAAGTATGCTGCGCCGCTCCATGATCCAGCATGGGTCGTCGCATGGCCCTGGTACCCGGTGATCGGCTCGATCACCACCTTCGCCAGCGGTTGTCTCGCGCATGCCGTCGGAGCCGATTGGCTGAGTTCGCAGCGGGCACCTGCCGGCAAGTCGCGCGTTGAACTCCCCGAGCAGACATCCCAGGAGTGAACAACGCCATGCCCCAACTCGCCCCCGCCGAGGTCGCCACGGGACTGGAGATCTGCTTGGAAGATCCTCCTGCGTTACTGGACGGCGCGCGATTTGGACTGCTACTGCATCAGGCCAGCGTCGATCGCCAGTACCGCTATGCGTGCGATCTTTTTGCCGATCGGTTTACCGCGAAGCGCTCCGGCGACCCGCCGCTGCGCGCCCTTTTTTCACCTCAACACGGGATTTGGGGGGAGCAGCAGGCGAACATGGTCGAGACGCCGCACGGCTTTGACCGGCGTCGGAGCGTCCCGATCTATAGTCTGTACAGCGACCGTCGGCAGCCAACGCCAGAGATGCTCCGCGAGCTCGACGTCTTGGTGATCGATTTGCAGGATGTTGGCACGCGAGTCTACACCTACATTTGGACCGTCGTCCACTGTCTGGAAGCATGTGCCAAGGCGGGCGTGAAGGTACTGATCCTGGATCGTCCCAATCCGCTCGGAGGCGTCGTCCTCGAGGGACCACGGCTCGACCTGCAATTTCGGAGCTTCGTTGGATTGGCGCCGATCCCCATGCGACATGGCCTCACACTGGCCGAGCTCGCGCGCCTGTGCAACCGATGGCTGGGGATCGAATGCGAACTGGAAGTCGTGCCGCTACGCGGCTGGCAGCGCGACATGATGTTCCCAGACACCGGTCTGCCCTGGGTCGCGCCGTCGCCCAATATGCCGCGTTTCGAAACCGCGGTCGCCTACCCCGGCCAAGTGCTGCTAGAAGGCACGAACCTGTCCGAAGGGCGCGGCACGACCTTTCCGTTCCAGGTCGTCGGAGCCCCCTACGTGGATCCTTTCCAGCTGCTCTCGAAACTGCCGGACACGCATCCGATGGGTGTTTGGCTGCGCCCGATTTACTTCCGACCGACGTCTGACAAATGGGAGGGCCAGTCCTGCGGAGGCCTCGCCTGGCATTGGCCGTCGGCCGACGCGGTTCGTTCCTACGCGGTCACCGTCGGTATTCTACGCGCGATTCGGCAACTCTGGCCCGGCGATTTCCAATGGTCTCCGCCACCCTACGAATACGAGCTCGAGAAACCGCCAATCGACATTCTCAGCGGCAGTTCCATCTTGCGACGGTGGATCGATTCGAGCGACGCTGGAACAACAGACCCGCGTCAGCTCGAGGACGTCTGCCAGGTCGATTCCGAGCAATGGTGGCAAGACGTGCGGCCGTTCTTGCTCTACTGAAGTCTTGCCAAATGGAGGCTCTCGGACGCGCGACTTGGCGACGCGGGACCGAGGCGGGAGTCCGGGCCGAAACGCCCCTCGGCCGTTCGCAAGCGGCACCGCCGCGCCGAGCAGCCAACTTATGCTGAGCTCGAGACGCCCAGCAGGAACCGTCCATCGGGCCGGGGAGTGACATGGAGGACCGTACACCGGATCAGCTCGCTGGCGTATTCCACCGTGAGGACGTCGCCGACCGCCCAGTCGGTGTCGTCGTCGACCAAAAGTCCAAACCCCCCGAGCGACTCGTCGACCAGTTCGACCTTACTGGACGTTTCACCAGGCCCAACAACCGTGCAGAAATCCATTCCCGGCTCGCGCGGAAATCGCATCGAAGTTCGCCGCTCATTGAACGATGAACAGGGAACGGGTTGAACTTGATCTTGATCTTGATGAAGCGCGTTGTCGGCCGAATCTTCTACCGTCATGGTCACTACCTCCACCCAACTATAGAGCACGTTCCACGGGACTTGGAGGAATCATCCAATCGAACCGTTGAAGAGGGACGCCGGCACGTTGGCGAATCTTGTCGGAGCGGAGCAAGGACGTCGACGAATTCTCAATCGCCGGGATTCGTCTTCACCACGTCATCGATCAGCCGATCAAGTTCGTCGCCCTCGATGCCGATGGCCGTGCTTGCGATCGCAAAGAGACGCATCTCAGGCTCTGCCATCCGACCGTCGGCCGCCATCATGCGAATCAAGTCCTTGAGAATTTCAATTCGCTCTTGGGGATCTGGCGGCAGCACAAGTTCCGCACGTCCTGCGATCGCGTCCTGGATCGCCGCCTCAAACTCGTCATCCCCCACCCCCCATTGGGCGGCGCGGTCCGCAAGCAGTCGCAATTCCGCCTCGTCCACTTGGCCATCGGACGCGGCCATCAACAGCAGATCTCGGAAGTTATCGGCAGGATTCATTTTTTCTCTCTCGCACCTGAATCATTTGATTGAGGGTGCCTGACAGGCAACGCAAACCGAAGCACGGACCCTGTCTGCCCAGAGGGTATCGACTGAGCGAGACCGGATTGGCATCTTACCATGCGACAACGGACGGTGTTCGAGAAAACAGGCATCTCGCGAGTCAGGGCGACCAAGGCAGAAACCGGGCGCTCCGTCAGGCGTCGAGCGCATGCGGGACCGGCAAGATTTCAAACGCCCTGTCGAACTCCCGACTCCGTTCGGCCGTAAACGTTGAGAGCTTTCGCCGGCGCGCTGCCGATACGTCATGTTTTCGACGTGATCGGCTCGTTCGTTTGGGGGCGGCGCCACGGCATTTCGGCGGAGTCAGGCGTCAGCAAAAAGTGGGGGCGGCAGATGGGACGTTCGTGGCGTATCGCTCGGATCGCGGGAATTGATGTATCGATCCATTGGTCTTTCGGGTTGTTGTTGCTTTGGGTCTTCGTTTCCCGTCTGGGCACGCTGGGGCTTGGCCAGGGTCTCAGTGAATTGATGTTCCTCATCGCGCTGTTTGGATGCGTGTTGTTGCACGAGTTGGGTCACGCGATGGCGGTGCGCCTGTTTGGGATCCCAACGCACGGGATTACATTGCTTCCAATCGGCGGGGTGGCGGAGCTGGACCGAATCCCAAGGAATCCGCAGCAAGAGTGGGTTATCGCACTCGCCGGCCCGGCCGTGAATCTGCTCATTGTCGGGACCCTTTTTCCGCTGGTCTCCGTCCTACACGGCTCCGCGTCCCTCGGATCTTCGTTCGAGCTGGGTGCGGGCTTTCTCCACCGCCTGCTGTGGGTCAACGTCGGCTTGGTCGTCTTCAATCTACTCCCGGCTTTCCCCATGGACGGCGGCCGACTGTTTCGAGCGACGCTGGCGATGATGACTGACTACGTCACCGCAACGCGATGGGCCAAGGGCGTCGGGCAAGCCGTCGCCCTGCTCTTCGTGCTGGTGGGGGTGTGGGTCAACCCCATGCTGATCCTCGTCGCCGGTTTCATTTTTCTGGCCGCCGAGGCGGAATATCAGCTGATCCGACGCGAGGCAGCCGATTCGATGTCCGGCCCGTGTCAGTTCGCGAGGCCACTCGCGGACGCGCAGCAGCCCAATCGAGTGGTAATCCCGGAACTGGTCTGGGAGCCTGAGCTAAGTCGGGTGACGCCCGCGTCCGAAAAAACCAGCCCGTCGCCTTGGCGACTTGCCACCTCGGGGCGCCCGATCGTCTTGGTCACGATCCGTACTGACCCGAGTACTTGATGGGGTCGAGGTAGGATTGCACTTCCGACGCACGAGTTCGCACTTCAGCGCGTCGCATGCTGAATCCGTCAGATCGTACGGCTCTTGAGTACTTCTCTATCAAGGTGTTGTCACCTCTCCCGGTCTGCGGAGAGGTCGCTCGGGTCCCGTGAGCGGGAGCCGAGCGATTTCGGACGGAGCGATTGCCAGGGCCGCGGCCCCCTCATCCGGCCTGCGGCCACCTTCTCCCGCGCTGGGGAGAAGGGACATGCACTTGTCACCTCGCCCGAGGCCGGGAGAGGTCGACCGCGCGAAAAAGGGTCAGGTCTCTTTTTCGAGGCGACTTACGGCAAATGCGCAGAAGGTGATGTGAGGGGCATCGAGTGGCGGGTCTGGAGCTTTCTTTGATAGACCGTCTGGAGTTTTCGTAGACCGTCTGGAGTTTTCGTAGACCGTCTGGAGTTTTCTTTGATAGACCGTCTGGAGTTTCGCTATCAAGGTGTTGTCACCTCTCCCGGTCTGCGGAGAGGTCGCTCGGGTCCCGTGAGCGGGAGCCGAGCGATTTCGGACGGAGCGCTTGCCAGGGCCGCGGCCCCCTCATCCGGCCTGCGGCCACCTTCTCCCGCGCTGGGGAGAAGGGACATGCACTTGTCACCTCGCCCGAGGCCGGGAGAGGTCGCTCGAGTCCCGCGAGCGGGAGACGAGCGGGTGAGGGGGGGAAAAAAGGGGGCCTTCGACGTGCCAAGTACGCTTTGGCGCAATGAAGCGGTCAGGGGCAATTCAACCGGTCCATCGAACATTCGTGCGAAGGCCCCGCGGGCCAGCTGCGGTCAACTACACTGTCGACCGCGACTGATGTCCTATGCAGCTGGGATGCCGAGTCTCATATTGAGAAAAGCCGGGCACCCAACAAACGACACAACTCTTTTTTGGGAAAAGACTTTCGACTACGACTACCGTCAATTTTTCTCATCCTGAGACCCCACTCTGGAGGCAAGACGCCTTCGTTTTCCACCAACCCGTCGCTGCCTGCACGGAATTGACGTAGCGAGCCGGGTCAATCGCACCGAGGCAGCGCTTGGGCTCGTTTCTTCGGTCCCAAATCGAGACGCGATCCAAGCTCACGCGGATCTCCCCCCATGGAGTGCTGGTTCTACGACGGGCTATAATCCGACCTGCGCGGCCGTCGGGATGGCGAGACCGCACGCACGACGACGATGACCTGTGGAACGATGGGACGCCCCGATCACCTCCAACCAGACTCCGCAGGAAACCCGTTTGCCCGCCCGCGCGGATCGAATTCTGATACTCAGTAATCCTCGAGCCGGTTCTGGGGTCGGTGCCGCTCGCCTGTCCCTGCTGGTTGAAGCACTGACGCAACGTGGCCTGCAGATCGAGGAGCTCACGGAATTGAGTCGGTTCTCGTCCCGCGCCGCCGAACTGGAGTCTTCGGGGCAGCTACGGACGGTCGTGGCGGCCGGTGGCGACGGGACCGCCGAGCTGGTCGCGAATCTGACACCTCCCGAAACGCCCCTGACCGTGTTTCCACTCGGGACCGAAAACCTGTTAGCCAAATATCTGCACCTCGGATCCGAACCCGAGAGGGTGGCGGACGCGATTGTGGAAGGTCGGGTCGTCCGGTTGGACGCGGGACGTGTCCGAGACGGCGCGGGGCAGACGCGACTTTTCTTACTGATGATGGGATGTGGCTTTGACGCCGACGTGATCCACCGTTTACACGAGCAGCGAGACGGAAACATCACGCATCTGTCCTATGCCAAACCGATTCTCGAGTCGATTCGTAAGTACCGGTATCCAGCGCTTCGCGTGACGTGCCATGCAAGTGCGGATGCCGATGCTTTCCGCACGATCACGGCTCACTGGGTATTCGTTTTCAATACCCCGTCGTACGCGATCGGCTTGACCATTTGCCCGCATGCGAATCCTTTCGACGGTCACTTGGACATAACGACGTTTCGAGGCGGATCCCTTTGGCAGGGACTCAAGCATATCGCGACCGTCGTCTTGGGTCGCCAACGGCAGAGTCGCAGTGTCGAGACGGAGCGAGCGGCGATTTTTCGGATCAGTTCCGAAACCGAAGTTCCCTACCAGTTGGACGGCGACCCTGGCGGTTTGCTGCCGGTCGAGGTCAGTGTCGAGCCGCAGCGTTTGAGTGTCGTGGTGCCGGCATCTTGGTCTGCGGGCGCGACCAGGGTACCCTGAAAGAAGCTCATCGGAGCGAACGAAGTCGGTGCCGTTGGCAGCCCGAGTCGGCTCGCTTCGGTCGACGGAGGAACGCGTCTGCAATCTCGACGCCTAGTTGACGAAAGGCCAGGACAAGTTGACTTGTAGACCTGTCACCATCGGTCCCTTGCGCGTGGGCCCCGGGCAACCGTTGCTCGTGATCGCCGGCCCGTGCGTTATCGAAAATGAAGCGCTCACGTTGAGCATCGCCGACCACCTGCGGGGGTTGGCCGAGCGGTTGCCGATTCAGCTGGTTTTCAAGGCGTCCTTTGACAAAGCGAACCGAACCAGCGCGACGTCGTATCGGGGGCCGGGTTTAGTCCCGGGGCTGGAAATCCTGCAGCGGATCAAGCGGGCGACGGGGCTGTGCGTTACGACCGACATCCATGAAAGTTGCCAGGCGGCACCCGTGGGTGCGATCTGCGATTTACTGCAGGTCCCGGCCTTTCTGGCTCGGCAAACCGATTTGCTGAACGCCGCCGCGGCGACTGGCCGCGCGGTGCATGTGAAAAAGGGCCAATTCATGGCCCCCCGAGAAATGCGACACGTGGTCGCCAAACTTCGTGCCGCCGGCTGCCACGAGATCATGCTCTGCGAGCGAGGAACTTTTTTTGGCTACGGCAATCTGGTCAACGATATGCGAGCCCTGGTTGAGATGCGAGATCTGGGGGTTCCGGTCGTGTTCGATGCGACGCACAGCGTGCAGCATCCCGGCGGTCTGGATGGCGCAACGGGAGGCAATCGACGAATGGTCGCTCCGCTGGCCCGCGCGGCTGCCGCCGTGGGGATCGACGGATTGTTTTTCGAAACCCACCCGGATCCCGAATCCTCGCCCAGCGACGGGCAAAACATGGTCCCGCTGGAGTCGGCGGAGGCCTTTCTGCGTCAGATTCTCGCGATCCGAGCCGCTCAATTAGACTGCCATTCGGCGGAATTCACCGAATAAGGACCCATCGACGATGCAGCGCAATCGGTCGGAGTCGACGCGATTCGGTTTGGCACTTCTAAGCTTGGGAATGCTGAGCGTGGTGGGCTGCCGCGAATCGCAGCCGGTCAGTACGCGGCCCAATCCAATGCTGATGTCCGACTCACAGGGAAGCAACGATTTGCGACAAGGCCTGGACTTCCTTGAGCGAGTCGATGAGTTCGAACCGAGCCAGGTCTATCAGAAGATCTTGTATCACCTTCAGCAGTGGCTCTCCAAGCAGTCCCCAATTGAGGGCTGGGCCGCCGATCCCTTGGCCCGAGACTTGCCGATCGAGTTTCGCAAGATGGTCGAGCAGGAGCGGCTGCAGCAACTCGTGCTCGAGCCCTATGACGCGCAGATGCTTCAGGAGTCGACTTGGATGCGCGAGATTGCTCGCGGCATCGTGCAGCGGCACGAGATCGCGCCCGACCTGGAGGAGGTTTTGGCAGGCGAAGCGGAGTCACAAGACGTCTCAATCGACGCACTGAGCTCCGAGCTTCAACATGCCTTGGTCTTGTTCGACTGGACCGTGCGCCATCTGCAGCTGGACAATGAGGTGAGTCTCAATGGTCTGCCGCGGCTGAATTCGAACGTCATCCTGTACGCGTGGGAAAACCTGATGATGGGCCGGGGGACGATGGCCGAAAAGTCGCGGGTATTCCTCCTGCTGGCGAGGCAACTCGGACTTCCCGTGGTCATCCTCGCGATCGACCGCCCGGATGACGACGAACCGGCTCGCCCCTGGCTTCCCGCGCTGCTTCATCAGGGTGAACTGTATTTATTCGACATGCGGCTGGGCATCCCGGTACCAGGTCCGGTGGAGCGTGGCATCGCGTGTCTGTCGGAGGTCCTTGCCGACCCGACGCTGCTTGATTCGCTGGAGGTCTTTCCGGATTTTCTGTACCCCGTGGACGCGGATGACTTGAACCACGTGGTGGCCCTGATCGACGCAACGCCCGCCTTCCTCTCGGAACGAATGCAAATCCTGGAAGGGGGCCTGGTGGGAGACCAGAAAACCGTATTGACCACCTCTCCCACGCCGCTGGCCAGCACGCTGCGCGGCTGCGACGGAATCCAAGCCGTGGCCATCTGGACGCTTCCTTACCAGGGCTTCGCCATCCGAAGTCAGTTGCAGGCCAACCCGACTGGAGTCGTTGCACTGGCGCTGGAGCACAGCCTATTCGACCGCCGGACGCCCCTCCTGCCGGCCCGCGTCATGCAGTTCCGTGGCCAGCTGGAAAATACGGAGGACCGACCGGGAGCACGCACGCTGTACCTGGAATGCCGAGCTCCGGATGAACAGATTCGGCAGCTCACGCAAATCCCGCTGCCGACCAGCCCGGGCCCCGAGCAAGAAGCGCCTTCGCCTGAGGCGCAGGAGGCGCATGCCCAGCGATTGGCCAATCTGCAGTACCTGATGCGCCGCACAAAGCAGAACGCAACTTACTGGCTGGGGCTGATCGCCTTCGACCAGGGCCAATACAGCGTCGCGATCGACTACCTGGCGAAACGCGTCTTGGAGCAGGACGCGACGACGTCTTGGAAGTCAGGTGCACAATACAATCTGGGGCGAGCCTACGAGGCGCTCGGCCGACTCGAATCCAACGAGGAACGGATGCGCGAGGCCATTGCCGCCTACGAAGCCGTACTCGACGATGGATTCGCCGCCGGATCCCAGTGGCGCGCGCGACACCTCAAGGCGCGTCTGAGTCCGGCGGAGACGCGTCCCGGGGATCCGACCGTGCCCGACGAGGAGGCGATGCCGGAGGAGGGCGAAGGCGACTCGCTTGACGATTCCGGGCCGGACTCCAGCGAGCCGGACTCCAGCGGGCCGGAATCCAGCGGGCCGGACTCCGGCGCGCCTCGTGTGCCGGCGCGGCTAGAGTGACTGTCCGGTAAGCCGTTGGAACGCCTCGAGATATTTTTCACGCGTCTTCGCCACGACCTCGTCGGGTAAGCGGGGCGGGGGGCTGTTCTTGTCCCAGTCGGTCGACTCCAGCCAATCGCGCACGAACTGCTTATCAAATGACGGTGGGTTGCGGCCGGCCGTGTACTGGTCGGATGGCCAAAAGCGGGAGCTGTCGGGCGTCAAGACTTCGTCAATCAAGATCAGACGATCCCCGTCCCAACCCCACTCGAACTTCGTATCGGCGATGATGATGCCGCGTTCCCGCGCAAATTCGGCGCCCTCGCGGTAAATCTCCAGACTCAGCCGCTGCAAGAGCTCAGCCGTCGCGGCACCGACGACGTTTACCAGTTCCGCGTACGAAATGTTCTGATCGTGTCCCGACTCGGCCTTCGTGGCCGGCGTGAAAATGGGCTCAGGTAACTCGGCCGCCTCGAACAGGCCGCCCGGCAACGGAATCCCACAGACCGCTTGGCGGGCGCGGTACTCTTTCCAGCCGGAACCGGCGAGATAGCCGCGGACAACGCACTCAATCGGGACGACGCGTGTCTTTCGGACCCACATGGTGCGACCCGCCAGCGATGGCCGATCGGTGTTCTCGGGAAGGGGCATCTGGTCGATGTCCAGCGAAATCAGATGATTGGCCGGCGATAAGCGCTCGAACCAAAAGCCGCTTAGCTGGGTCAATACACGTCCTTTGTCGGGGATCCCGTTCGGCAGGATATAGTCGAAGGCACTGATCCGATCGGTACTGACCATCAAGAGGGTCTCGCCGAGGTCGTAAACGTCGCGCACCTTGCCTCGCTTGACGGGCAAATCGCCCAGCTTGGACTCTTGCAGGACCTCGCTACCCATCGACTCGTCCTCCTGGGATGCACCCTCGACCAAGGGCCATGCAGCGCGGAATCAGACCCGCCCGCTGGCGTCGGCAGGAGTATACCAGGGGAGCGCGGCGGGTGGCTACGTTGCCGCCCCGTTGGGCGGACTCGAGTTGATGCAAACCCTCCGGTGGTTTAGACTTCGATCTGACTTTGGTGCACCGCCGCCGGGGATATGTTCAATCTGATCTTATTGGAGCCCACGGTCCAGCATGGGATCGATGCAGTTTCTGCTTCCCCGCCGCGAAGGTCTGGCTCAGGTCGTTGCCGACTGCGCGTATCTGGTGGGCAATGACGGTTTCCCTTGGAAGAGCCAAGTGCAGCTGGACGGGGACCGTCTGACGATTCGCCGGGACGCGCGGGAATCGGGGCGTTTGGTGGCTCCTTGGTCCGTCGAGGGTTTCGGTTCGGTCGCACTGGCGACGGCAAGCTTGATTCCGAGAGAAGCCCCATACCATTTGGCACTGGAATTGTGTCGCGGAACGCTTGCACGGATCCTGACCCAGTTCGGCGGCTCCCTGCTGGACCAGGAGATCGTCCGCAAGTCCTTGCGCGCTGCGGAGGACCATTTCATTCGCGCGGCACTGACGCAGAATGACGTCGAGCGGAGCGCGGCGGAAGCCGAAACCTGTCTGACGCTTTGCCTGAATTTGATTCGCCAGGGTTTGTGCCTGACCGCGCGGGGCACGGCGACTCCGCCGGTGTTCTCCTCCAGGCTAACTGGCTTTCAAGTGGCCCTGCCGGACGATCTCGTGCGTCTACGACTGCGTCCCGAGTGGCCAGGCAACGCGATTTTCTTCAAGCGCTCCTGCGCGACACCGAACCGAATCCGGGCGAGTGGACGTGGGATGCGTGGCTGACCGGACTGCGGGAAATTCAGGCCGCCGGGCGTCGCGTCGCCTGCGGCCCGCTGTTCCGCTTGGATCGTCAAGAGTTGCCGGATTGGCTCTACCTTTGGGACGATGATTTTGAGGCCCTGCGGTCCTACGTGACCAGCTACGTGCATGCGGCGGTGAGGACCCTCAAGCAAGACGTCCACCTGTGGTATCTCACGGCCGGCACGAATATCGAAAGTGAACTTCATCTGGGTGAGGAACATCGTCTCCGGCTGACTCTGTCCGCGTTGGAAGTACTCCGCCAAGCCGACCCTCAGACCCCGGTATTGGTCGGCATCCGCCAACCGTGGGGCGACTACCTGGGGCACACGGCCCTCGATCTCTCGCCCTGGCAGTTCGCCGACATCGTGGTTCGCTCTCGACTCGGCGTCTCTGGATTCGTGCTGGAAATGAACTTCGCGTGTGCTCCCGATCGCACGATGCCGCGTGACTTGCTCGAGCTGAATCGCCTGTTGGATCGCTGGTCGACGTTCGGCCTGCCGCTGGTCGTCGTGCTGTCGTTCCCAACCAACGGCAATGCCGCCCGCCAGAAATTGTTGGTCCGCAACATGCGAGACATCGCGAATGTGCTCCAACAGAAACCCAACGTGCAGGGAATTGTCTGGGGGCAGGTCAGCGACCGACCGGGTTGGCCCGCCGGCATGTTTCACGCGGGGGGAAAAGTCAAGCCGATGTGGCGCCTGCTGACAGAAATCTGGCGTCCACCCGAGTCCGACGACCGTTAGACGCCGCGATCCCTCGTACGGCTCGGCGGGAGCTTCGCCCGCTCGTCGCACCGACCCCGACCTTCAGCTGAAACGCCGCACTAGTGCTTTGTCACAGCTTGATTTTGGGGTGCCTGGGGTCGAACGAAGTGAGCCCCCAGACCTCAATTTTCCGGGGGCTCACTTCGTTCGACCCCGGCCACCCAACCCTCAATTTCAGCTGTGACAAAGGACTAGCGGGCGGCGTTCAGATCCGGTAGGGCCCCGGCTTCGTGAGCGTCGACTGGCGCCGAACTGGCGATCGGAGTCGGCGTTTGGTCGACATAGAGCGCGTGCTTGTCCAACAACACGCCGCCCACGTACCAACCATCCTCTTCCGTTCGCATGAAGTTCCCGGTCGGTCCGAGGTAGCGGCGCACGGCCTGGAAGTCCGGCAAACGCCTCCCGTCGATCGACTGTTTGCGCAACACGTCCTTTTCATCCGGCCCGAGTATTCGGTTCAAGAGTCGACCCAGCAGCGACTCCGACTCGGGCATCTTGCCCTGGCGGAGCAGCTCAAACGTCGGGCGGTACGCCTCGTCGGTCCGCGAGAAGGTTCGCAGGCAATCGGCACTGGCCCCGATTCGATCGAGATGGGCCTTGACCATTTCGAAGTCCTCACAGGCGGACAGCTGGTCGTCGTCCGCCCGCTCGACCAAAATCCGTCGCAAGAAATCGACATGTGTCGCCACGATGAAGTGCCCGCGTGCGACGGCAATTGCCGAGTTCCGGAGAATTCGTTCTTCCTCGTCCACTACCTCCGCCGGTTGGTCGCCAATGGGGTCGATCCCATCAATGCTCAGATCCAAGTCGGGCCCTGATTCGTGACCCTGATCAATGATCTCCCAAACCGTCACGCCCTCAATTTCCAACTGGCGGGCATCGGGATCGCTGACCAACGCTTTGTGGACCGTCTGGCGGACCGCCTCTTCATTGGTCACCTCGATCGCGACCATTGCACGCTCGCTTTGCGGGGTGATGGGGAATACATGATCAGAAACCACGGTTAGACGGTGCCCTAAATGCGCGACGAAATCGCTACGCACGTCAATCTGCGGACCGTTCGGATCGTCCCGGATACTGGCCAGCAGATCCTCGAAGAAGTCCTCGTCGCCGGCAATCGCATCGACCAACGTCTTTGAGTACTCGAAGGCAGTGGGGACGTTCCAGCGAAAGCTTGTCGCCGAAGCCAGCTCGCGGGGAACCCAGGACGGCCACTTCCAGACTTCGTCGTTCGGGAAGTCAAGCATCCGCGCGGCGAGCTCGAACCGCTCTTCTCCGGCCGGCCGGCCGGGCGCGTAGACGAACGTACGATGCAACAATTCCTGTTCCCCCGTGGCGAGATGAATCCAACCGCCGACCGCCTCGATCGCTTCGAAACCCTGGACTTTCAGAATGGCCAGCATGTCTTTGCGGCGTTTTCGCGGCCCACCTCGAGCCGCCCGAATCGTCTCGGCGTAGCCGACCGGGTCCAGATACCAACGGACCTGCGGTTTCGCCGGGCCCGACTGCGCCTCGACTCGCTGCATAATGCGCTGGAAAGCCGTCACCGAATTCAGCGCCGGGGCATCGGATCCGGAAAGCAGCCGCTGCAGGATTTCGACGCAGACTTCCTCGTTGTCCCCGAAGACGAGTGTCTCGTTGACCAAGAATCGGACGACGCGATCGGCCAACAGCTCACCCCGCTTCCGCGGCAAATCGAATATCACCAGGTTGTGACCGGCCACGTTCTTGATCGTCCGTTTGGCACCCTGCGTCTCGAGTTCGCCCGCAGCCCCCTGCAAAAGCCGTTCGGTTTCCGCCACGCGACCGTGGACGTCGACAATCATCACCGAGGCATGCTGCTTTTCGTCGCCCTCCGGCTGGATTGTTGCTAAGCACAGCTCGCCGCTGCAGATCGTGACCAAATCGTTCCAGTCCAGCGAGACGTGAAAACTATCCTGGATCACCTGCTCGCGCAACTGTCGCTGGAGGTCCTCCGCGAAGGGCTTCATGATCGGGTCGGCCGCCAGCTTGCCCAGCTGCATTTGCTGCCAACGTTGTCGAAAGTCGGTCACATCGGGGACGGACAGATACCCCTTGGTTGTCGCAGGCAGCAATTGATCCGTCTCAGGTGCCGCCCAAGCCGGCGACGCCGGTAGGGTACAACCCATCACGATCACAAAGGCGAACACACGGTTCACAACGAAGCTCCTTACGCCGTTTGAGTCCAACTCCCGCCCCCCACTGGATTGTTCCCGCGAGCTCGAACGCCCGCGAGCTTCGTTCACCGCGATCCTCAGTTGCCGCCATGCAGATTGATCACGAGCTCAGCAGCTCATCGCCTCGACGAAGTCCTAGATGTTATCGGCGGCGAGGCCTGAAACAGACGAATCTCTTGCCGCCAATCAGGCAAATCCCGGCCAAGCCACGTTGATTCAGCGGGTCAGGGGTAAAACGAAAAGCCTACCGAGATTAAGCCCTGCGGTCTAGGAACTCTGGTAAAAAACGGCCGATTCGAGCAGCGGTAGACGGGACCTGCGAGGCTGCGACATAATTGGCCCATGAGTTCCCGCGATCGAGAAAGCCTGACCCACGACCCGATTCATGGTTACATCGCCTTCACCTCCCCCGGGAGGGACAGCGGCGTGTCGGAGCGGGACATTATCGACCACCCCTGGGTCCAGCGGCTGCGGCAAATTCACCAATTGCAAACCGCCTGGTGGGTGTTTCCGTCCGCCGAACACACGCGGTTTCAGCATGT
Source organism: uncultured Planctomycetales bacterium (assembly GCA_963826795.1). GTDB lineage: Bacteria > Planctomycetota > Planctomycetia > Pirellulales > Pirellulaceae > CAWGYT01. Next base: position 92,589 of record CAWGYT010000010.1, read on the forward strand.
TTTGGGGGTCATGCATTTGGGCAGCCGCGTCACGGACCGGCTTTACCCGAGTCTTTGTCGCGCTTGCTCCGGGGGGGAGGATCCCATTCCGAGTCGGGGCTACGTTGAGACGTTGATGCGGATGGCCGGTCTCCTTCACGATGTGGGACACGGACCGTTTGGGCACTTTTTCGATGCCCATTTCTTGTCATCCTATGGGTTGACTCACGAGACGCTGGGGGCTCATATCATCACCGTCGAGCTAGGAGAGCTGCTTCGTGGGCTCCGCGGCAATCCGAACAGCCAGCTCGAACCGGGCGAACAGATCGATCCGCAACAGGTCGCCTGGCTGATCCAGCGGCCTTCCGACCTCCCCCAGGATCCCGGTTCGCCTGCACCGCCCCCGTGGTTGCGTCTGCTACGAAGCCTTTTGAGTGGAATCTATACGATCGACAACTTGGATTTCGTGCTGCGCGACGCCTACATGTCAGGCTACAGCCAACGCGCTTACGATCTGGATCGGCTGTTGCACTACACCGAATTCACACCCCAGGGCCTGACGATTCATGACCGCGGGATCGAATCGTTGATCCGTTTCATGGCCGCTCGGGCCGAATTGTTCCGCACGATCTACTTTCACCGCACGGTGCGTGCGATCGACTTGACGCTGGCTGACCTGTTCGCGGAAAGCCGTGACGACCTGTTCCCGGGATCCCCCCTGGAGCACCTCTCCGCGTATCGAAATTTCACTGAGTTTTCCTTGCTCGTCAACGTGGTCCAGTGGGCCGATTCCGGCCAGCCCCGTCTGCGGTCCTTGGGACAGCGATGGCAGGCATTGCTGCAGCGGAAAATTCCCTGGGTGATGGCTTGCCAGCGAAATCTGGTTTTCCGAGAGGGGGAGGCGGAGCGAGCGAGTATCTTTAGCCATGCGCCCTTGGTCGAGCAGAGCCTGCGGGCCGAATTGGGAGCCAGCTGGGGCGACGCGCCGCTGCGGGTGGATATCGCCCGCCATATTTATCGGCCTCACACACAAGGCCCCGCCCGGCACCAGAACTTTCTGTTTGATTCGGCGCAGGAGCGGGTTCGGCCGCTCACGGACCATCAGCTCTTCCGACACCTTCCGGTGAGTCATCGGATCTGCCGGGTTTACACACGGAGCTTGACCCACGCCGCGGACGTCGCGCGGGCACTGGACGCCTTGCTTGGCAACCAGGGTCTGGATGACCTGACGAATATGTAAGCATCGAGGATGCGGGAGGCTGGTTCTCGCCGAGCCAGTCAGTGCAAAGAAGGGGACGGGCATGAGCTACGACGAGTATCAGAATCCGCTGAATTCCCGCTACGCCTCTCGGGAAATGAGTCAGCTTTGGAGTCCGCGACGGAAGTTCGTGACCTGGCGACGACTTTGGGTCGCCCTGGCGGAAGCGGAGGCGGAGCTGGGCCTGGAGATCTCGCCCACGCAGCTGCAGCAGTTGCGAGATCAGGTGGAGAATGTTGATTTCAAAGCCGCCGAGGAATACGAGCGAAAGCTGCGGCACGATGTCATGGCACATGTCCATGCCTACGGCGACGTTTGTCCGGATGCCCGAGCCATCATTCATCTGGGAGCGACCAGTTGCTACGTCACCGACAACACCGATCTGATCCTGATACGCGAAGCCCTGCAGCTCGTCCGCGATCGACTCGTGGGCGTCCTGCTGGCACTGGCAGATTTTGCAGATCAACATCGTGAGCTCCCTTGCTTGGCCTTTACCCACCTTCAGCCCGCTCAGCCGACAACCCTGGGAAAACGTTGCACCCTCTGGATGCAAGACCTGCTGCTGGATCTGGCCGAAATCGACCATCGCCTGACGACGCTTCGGGCCCGCAGCGTGAAAGGAACCACCGGCACGCAGGCCAGCTTTCTCAAGCTCTTCGCCGGGGATTCCCAAAAGGTCGAACAGCTGGAGCAACGGGTCGCCCGCAAGCTTGGCTTCGAATCCGCCTATCCCGTGACCGGGCAAACCTACCCACGCAAAGTGGACAGTCAGACGATCGACGCCCTCTCGGGGATCGCTCAAAGCGCTCATAAGGCCGCTTCTGACCTGCGGCTGCTGGCCCATCGAAAGGAGGTTGAGGAACCCTTCGAGGTGGATCAGATCGGCTCGTCCGCGATGCCCTACAAGCGGAATCCGATGCGGAGCGAGCGGATCTGCGGGCTCGCACGATTCGTCATGAGTCTCCAGACAAGCCCTCCTCAGACCGCAGCAACCCAATGGATGGAACGTACCCTCGATGACAGCGCCAATCGCCGCTTGGTCATTCCACAATCCTTTCTGGCGATCGACTCGATCTTGCTGATTTACCGAAATGTTGCCGAAGGCCTGGTCGCCTACCCGGAGGTTGTGGCCAGGAACCTGCGGGAAGAACTTCCCTTTATGGCCAGTGAAAATATCCTGATGGCAGCCGTCGCCGCCGGGGGCGATCGCCAGGAACTCCACGAGCGAATCCGGCGGCATAGTCAGGCGGCAGGCGAGCAGGTCAAGCGGTACGGGCGTCCGAACGATCTCCTGGAACGGCTCGCTGGCGATCCGGAGTTTGCGGCGGTGGACCTTCGCCAAGCAATGGATCCACGCGATTTCATCGGGTGCGCACCCGAACAAGTCGTTCTGTTCCTGCGCGAATTCATCGATCCGCTCCGGGAATCGCGGTCAGAGCGATCGACGGAATCGGCCGAACTACGGGTCTGACAGGTATCTGTTGCCCGGCGCTGGCCAAGCGCGAGATGGCCCTTCTTTCGTGTTGCAGCGGGGTGATCGCGAGCCGCAATTTCGCTCGGGCCTCCTCGCCCCTTGACCGGTCGAATGTCCCTAGGTGCACTGTGAATTTCGTCGGGCCGGGGCCCCAACGACAGTTTTCGGCGGCACGCACGTGGGCTGCGGACGATGTACCGATTTCTTGACATGCGGTTATCCCGCGATTGCCGACGAAGTGGGCATGGATCGTTGGGGCTCCGTTTGGCGTGTGCCCGGCAGGAGCTCCACGACATCACATTCGGCTCTGTCTCCCTCGGGGCCGGACGGTTCCAATCCACCTGGTCCGGACGGAGTTCTCGCCGCTGATGAGTGGCACGCATGATGGGTCGGGCGCCCCAGGCGACACTGTCGTCCATCCGGTCGCCGATTCAATCGCTTCGGTCGATTTCTTCTTGCAGTTGCGCGGCGATCCGGCGAAAGGATTCGGCCGCGGGTCCGCCCAGTTCGGCCAAACGATCGTGCGATTCGATCAAGTGCCGAGCGAACTCACGACGCTCGATCGCGGCGGTCGGCAGCGCAACCGCGTCTCCGAACACGGGCGGACCATCTTCTTGGATGTCAAGTATCCGGTCGAGATGAACCCCTGCCAGCAATCGCTTGGAGGTCGACGCATCCGCCACGACGGCGAACGATCCGCGGCCCATTTTGGCGCGACGCTGGAGTACGGCCAAGCAACCCAGAAATGTGCTGTCGAGGTATTCACAGGCGGAAAGGTCGACCCAGATGTCGGCGCCGTCCTCCAACGCCCCGCTTGCGAAATCGCGCAAAGTCGGACTTTCCCTCATCGTCCCGCGACCTTCCAAGTGAACGACGTATCCCGAAGTGGTTCTTCTGATCTTCAGCAGACAGAAATCATCCATGTGCTCGATCCCTCCCACGTCGCATCACCCGGCGTCCTGGAGATTCTATCGAAACCCGACGCTTCCCGCGACAAAAATCTTGTCCAAGCGGCAGCGGTGACCGAGCGGGCCACTGACGGGGTGCGTCCGATCTCGTCAACTCCTGCAGCCAAATCAAGATGCAGCCGAAACAGGACAGGCCGGTCGCGTTCGGGCAACATCTGAACCGGTCCCGAGGTGCTTTTTTTCGAGCTCGGGGCCTCTTCGATAGTTTGGCAAGCTTCTTGCTATGTCCACGACCGTCACCGCTTCCGTCCCCTTTGAAAGGTCACGACATGCCGCTCCTGATTGACTGGAATTCGCGGGATTTCGCCGCGCTCGAACAAGGCGTCCTCGTCGCCCAACACGCACTTGCCGCGACCGGATTGTTTTCCGACGAAGGTTTGGCCCAAATTCTCGACCGTCAACCGGACTCCGCATTGACGCTCTCGACCATGGGCCGTGACAGCCATACGTTCCAATGGCGCGACGGCGATCGGAACGGCGTTTCCGGCACCCAGCTGGTGGAGACTGTCAAGAAAGGTCATCTCTGGATCAATTGCCGCGACGTCTTACGGCACCAGCCCGAGTTGGCTCGGCTGGTGCATCAGGTCTATGACGAGCTCGAGGCGGGACGGCCAGGGTTTCGCGCGGAGGACCGCACCGCGAACCTTTTGATCTCGTCGCCCAGCGCGATCGTGCACTACCACGTCGACATGCCGGTCAACATGTTATGGCATTTGCGGGGACGGAAACGGGTATGGGTCTACCCTCACTTCGACGCGCGTTTCGCGAGCGATCCGGTGCTTGAGAAAGTCTGCGCGGCGCATGGTCGGAGGACGTTCCCTACCGCGCCGAGTGGGATCGGTATGCCTTGGTTTTCGATGCCGAGCCGGGCCACATGATCACTTGGCCCCAGTTGACGCCGCATCGCGTCACGAACTTGGAGGGTCTCAACGTCTCGCTGTCGACGGAGCACAAGAATCCGCGAGCGCGGCGCCGATTGAATGTGTATCAGGCCAACCACTTCTTGCGTAGCCGCTGCGGAATCGCACCCTCCACATGTCACATCGACGGCCTAACTTCCCATTTCAAGCAAGCGCTCGCTCGCACGATCCGCTATTCTTCCCGACTGCTCAACAAACAGCAGGGACAATTCGTCTACCCCAAGTCCTTCATCGTCGATCCCAACGAACCACGCGGATTCCGATTGCTCAACAACGACAACAACTCGCTCGTTGCGCCCCATCTTGAGCACGAGTTGGTCGCAGTCTGATCATTTCAAGGATGTCGCTGAGCAACTCGATCGGGCAGGGGGGATTTTCCGGAATTCCCATCGAGTCAAGCTCAACGCGTCTCGCGCGATTCTGCGGGACCCTGCCGACACCAGCCGCAGGAAAACCACGTTCGCTTTCACTCACCAGATGCTTCGGGAACCCAAACGGCAATGCGTATCGAACGAATTCGAGATGTGAATCAGCTAAGTGATTCGGTTCGGGCACAGTGGAATCAACTGCCGATGCCGTCCCCAATGCAATCCGCCGAGTGGCTAATCCACTGGTGGCAAGCATTTGGGCAGGCTTCGCGTGACCAGCTGAACGTGCTGCTGGTCTTTGACGATGAGCAGCTGATTGCCGCGGCACCTTGGTACGTGAGTCGCGCCTGGACCGGAAGCGCATGCTTGCGATTTCTCGGCGACGGGACCGCCTGCAGCGATCACGCAACGATCCTCATCCAAGACGGCCATCGGCAGTCGGTCCTCGAGCTGCTGACACGTTGGCTCTTGCACGAGGCGTCGACAACTTGGCATGCTATCGACTTCGAATCGGTTGCCCAAGATGATCCGGCCGTGTCCCGACTTGTGCGGCGGCTGGGTGAAGGCGGATGTGAACGGCATCTTCGCGACACCGTCGGGACTTGGGTCGTTGAACTTCCCGCTACCTGGGACGAGTTTTTGGCGAGCCTATCGAAGAACTGTCGAAAGCGGTGCCGACGTTGGCAACGCACGTACTTCGATTCCGCGCGGGCCGAAGTGGTGCATTCAACTTGCGACAGCTTGGCCGATGCTTGGCAGGATCTGGCTCGATTAAATCAGGATCGACGTCGAGATTTCGGGGACCGCTCCGCGTTCGATGACGCGGGATTCGATCGGTTCCATCGAGCCACGTTGCCGAGCCTTTTCGCCGACGGGAGAGCCGAGATACGCCGGCTGCGGATCGATGGCCAACTGAAGGCTGCGGAATACGTTCTGTTTCGACAGGGTACGGTCTTTTGTTATCAGAGCGGCATGACAACGTCGGAAGGGCGTGACGGATACGGCAACCTGTCAATCTTGGCGCTGGTCCGTGATGCGATTGACCAAGGTTTCACGCGCCTTGATTTTCTTCGGGGCGACGAAGACTACAAGCAACACTGGGGGGCCCACCGCGTCGCCTGCGTCAGCTATCACGTCGCGTCTCCCACCTTGCAAGGTGCCGCTCACCTCGCGTATCACCGGGTCGCCGATCACATGCGCCGGATGAAGCGTTCACTCGTCGGCGCCAACAACTGAAGGCGCACGGGCCCCGGCAATCTCCAGCAGACGTCAGACGCGGGCGGATCAAAAACGGATCCCTGTCCGAAGCAACAACGCATCTTCAGGCGAGAAGCCGCCCTCAAACCGATCGAACTCAAATTCTCTGCCGAACACATATCCAATCTCAGCCATCAGTCGGGTGCCCTGGGCACGAAAGACGCCGGGGGGGCGTGGAGGCATTGACTCCCAACCCAAGACGAGACGGAACTCGCGGTACGAAAGCCGTTCCCCCGCGCCACTCGCCCGATCGTAGGCCCAGGTCCCGCCCGAGATACCCCCACCGACATAGCCCCATTGTTGCCGAGTCTCGTTTTCGGTCAGCAAGAAGGAAACCCGGGGATTGGGCATCATCAGATCGATTCGAAGTTTCGGCGACGGCTCCCAAACCACGCCAATCGCGGGAATCACCGGAAGATCAACTCTTCCCGTCGCCAATGCGCCGAACGCCCAGCTCCACTGTTCATTCGGTCGAAAGAGAGCAAAGCCCCCGCCGCGAATCTGCCAGGCCTCGCTACCCGTGTTGTCCATATCGGACGCGAAGGCACCATTCAGCATGAACCGCGCCATCCATCGGTCACTGATCCGCCGCATCCACGCCAGTCCCAGCGAAATGTCGTGCAGTCGTTCAGGAAAATCCAGCTCACCGGGCGCCACGATTTGAGTAAAAGAGTAGCCGGCTGTGAGAAATGGAGGTGGCGGTCCGAAGACGGGATACAGTGGCATCTTGGCACTCAGATCGTAAGAGTCGATCGCCAAGCCATCCGACTCCGGCTCCCATTCCGAAAAGATCTCGATCTGCGGCCGAATCAGCTTCTTGAAGTCCATCGTCTCGCTTTCCGCCGATTCCAGCGGTTGCTCGTCCCGCCCAACCTCCGAGGGTCGATCCCACAACGGCTCGCTAAGGTCCAGCGGTTCCACACCGGCGTCGGCTCGGAGCGTTCGATCGGTTGGGAGCATCGCCCAGCGAGCTTCTCCGCTGGATCCCAATCGTGACTCTCCCTCGGCCCTCGCATCCAGGGGGACGTAGCCAAGCAGGACCGCAAACGCGATGTGAACTCGAACCGACGCGTGGAACATACACTCTTCCGTGAGGCAATTCCGGGTTAATGGAACTCGTGTTTTGTCCGGGCTTCGTCTTGGGCGAGGTGCAACGGGGGCGAGGTGCAACGGCGGCGAGGCTGCTGCCGAGCCGAACTTGCGTTGCGTGCCGCCCTTCGCAAGGCTCAGCAGGAGCTTCGCCCTCCCGAGACGATCCCTATTCCTTACTTTGACAATGCACTCGCTTGACGGTCGACCCACCGGATCTCGGAGCGAACCGACGAGGCAGGATTTCGAGCAGTCGATTCTGCCAGCTGCCCACAGCACCGCTTGCATGCATCGCAAGCAAGCGGTACGAACGATCGCATCGCTGCACAGGGAAGGCATCATAGTGGAACGATCAATCGTGACAAGCGGTTTTCAATCGGAAGACTAAGGGGTCAGGACTTCGCACGCCGGAAGTCTGGGAAGACCAGACAAGCGGTTCGACTGATCTGGCATCGCAACAACTCGTCCGAGGCGCTGGTCGATCCGAGCGATCGCGATCGCGCACGGCCCTTCAGTGAAGATCATCGAGGGACACACGGGGCAGCCGGTCACAACGTTCAAGATGGGGCAAGGGAATCTCCAACAGGTTGCTTTCAGCGTGCCTGGATCCCAGTTGTTGGTGGCGGATGATCGGGGTTCCGTTGATGTTCGCGACACACAGTCCTGGAAGTCTCTCTGGAGCAGCGACGACGTGATGTCGGTTCGGATCGCACGATCCGGTGGCGTTGTGCTGCTGGCGCGTACCAATGACACGTTGACCGTCCGTGAATTGGCGACGGGAACTGAACAGATCGCGGTGGTGACGCCAGAAAGCGGTTTGGTATTCTCGAGCCCTGACCTGAAACGCATCGTGGCCGGCAATGGCGTCACGGATGGGAACACAGGCGAGTTGCTGTTTGCGATCGCAGATCTGCCACCTGCCGAAGAGTTGGTGTTTACGTCGAATGGCCACCATGTCGTTGCGGCAACGTCTGGCACGGTCCGACGCTGGAGCACTTTGGAGGCTGCGGGACGGAACGCCCTGGTCGTGAACGGACGCTCTCTGGGCGGAGAGTTCGTCGTCTACACATGCCGATCATTCGATTCGCGTCTGGGATGCGACCACGCGAGCCTTGCTTAAGGCGTTCAAGCATGCGAGCATCAAAACGCGGGTCGGCGGACTATTCCTCAGCCCAGTGGGGAATCGCTTGGTCAGTTACGACGAACCAGATACGAAACACGAGAGCAAGAAGGCACCTTCATCGTATGGAATCTCGAAGACGGCACTGTCAACGACTGATTAAAATCGGCATCACCGACGCACATTAAGTTCAGCGCCGAGGGAAATCGATTTGCGAGAATGGCCGAAACGTTGGAGGTTCGAGATCTGCATCACGGGCGGATCGTCAGCCAGATTGAGGACATTCGGGCGTCCAGCTTTGAGTTGAGCCCCGAGGGGTGGCAAGATCGTGGTAGCTGAAATAGATTCCACGCGCCGGTTTGTCGGCGGGAAACTCACCATCAAAGGCATGAACGCCACGATTTGGGATGTCCAACGCGGCGAACCCGTGGCGACACTTACGGGACATGAGGACCAATTCAAGGGCTTTTCCTTCAGTCCCGATGGAAGACGCCTCGTGAGTTGGGGACGCGACGGGGTGATGGTCATCTGGTGTACGCAAAGCAGGCACGAACTGTTGTCGGTGCGCGGATACGATCGCAAGCGTGATAGTCTCGATGACGTCTGGTTCTCGCCTGACCGTCGCCGGATTATCGCGGCCACCGGTCATGGGTTCTTCGTGTTCCTGAGCGATTCCAAGCAAGTGCCCATGGGAACGTTTGTCACGATTACGACGACGGGGAAACAGTAGAGATCCCGATCCGTTACGGAGTCGATGTGCGCGATTGCTGGAATTCGGATGGGTCGCGTCCCGTCACCAACGGCGAGCTCGTCTGGACGGGAGATAACCAGGCCTCACGCAAGTACGAATTGCGCCTGTTTCCCCGTCGTCTCAGACTGTATCGTCTCACATTGGAAAATCCGCGTCCTGAACAGGAATGCGTCTCCGTTGCCTTCGAATCTGCCGCGACAAGCGTCGCCGCGCCGCTACTGGTTGCCATCACACGACACAAGCTCAGGCAAATCGCGTCGATTCCCGAGACACGCCGCGACCGATCAACGGGGCTGCGGCTGAGCGGCCACGCTGCTGGACCGATCGGGCTGGACGTACCGCCGAGGCGATCCGCGTGGGCGTCGAAGGCCCGCTGATCAGTTTACGCCGGACCGACGACGAGCGGGTCTTGCGAATTCGCAAGGATCAGCTCTCCGAGGAGGACCAGTCATATTTGCGGGAGCACCATTTTTGCGGGAGCACCATTTTTACGGGAGCACGATTTTTGCGGGAGCACCATTTGTACGGGAGCACCATTGAGCGGCGGCGATCCATGCGGCGGCGCGGCGCCCCGCAACGTTTCTCGAATCGCGAGTCCTACGTCTTGAAATATCTCCTGACCTCATCCGGTTAAGAAAAGAATTCGTCCGCTAAACCTTGGCCAAGCAAGGTCGGGTGTCGGCCGGAGCTTGGCTGTCGCACTCGGCACAGCAGTCGAGGAACGAGGTCAGCCAAATGCGCGAGTTGAGTTGATCCCGCTCGAGCGTGGCCAAGTTCGAGAACATCATCGCGGCAGGCGGACACTGGACAGGGAGCCAGAACCGAAGTAGAAAAAAAACCGCGCCTTCAACTGCCGATTCTCACCCCGCAGCTGCTCGACATTGGCTCCCAGATTCCCGATGCGTCCCACCGCCCGGGCATGCTCCGCTTTCCAGTAGCCCGCCTGCTGACGCAACTCGAGATTTCGCGCCGCAAATCGGACACTTTCTGCGCAGCACGAGAACTTCCTGCTGCAGGTTCTGGACGAACTCCAGCCATCCCGCTTGATCATGAGCCGGAATCCGTTCCAACAGCTGACCGTTCATGACGGCCTCGAATCCCCCCCCACAACTCCCCCGAGACCAGTGATTGTTAAACATCGGGTGGGCGAACGTCTTACGGGCAGGTAATCTAAACCTAGAATTCGGCGAGACTTAGGACCGAGTGGGCGATACTGGATTTGAACCAGTGACCTCCGCAATGTGAATGCGGCGCTCTAACCAGCTGAGCCAATCGCCCAAGTTGTCAGGGCGGCCATCGACTTGCGTCGATTGCGTGGCCGCCGCATCGGGATCACGAGTTTACCGAATTTGAAGCGGCGTCGGAAGGTGAGTCGTGTGGACCCGGCAGTTCGAACTTGGGGGCCGTCGGCTGATCGGTTTCATCTCGGTCATCCTCGCCGTACGCGTATGAGCTCGTGCTCGACGCCGAGGACCGCCCGCGGGGCGCCGAATAGATCGTATCGCGGAAGTCCATTTGGGACTGCAGGTCGGTCAGGCCGCGGCGGAAGTCGCGATAGCTGGACCCCAGCGAGCGAGCCACATCGGGCAACCGTTTACCGAACAGCAACACGGCAACAACGCCAAGCACGATGACTTCTTGAAAGCCTAATCCAAACATCGTTTCATCCCGCCATTGGAAACAGGGAACGGAGTTTGACCCGCGATCAAAACGATCGCGATTAAGCCGACTTGGACGCAAATAATGCGACACTCGCGGGCCGTTTCCCTGCGGATCACCTCACCCCGGGACACGCCACCCGATCACGAATTCACCACTCACTCGTCAATCTTCTTCGTGGTGTCGTTCCGAATCGAGCGACCGGCTTCTTCGAAGTCGTCATCGATTCCCTGAACCCCCTTCTTGAACTCGACCACTCCGCGTCCGAGCGATCGCATGACACTTGGGAGACGATGACCGAAGAGCAACAGCAGAATTGCCATCACGATCATCATTTCCAGGGGACCTGGCATGCCGATAAACGCAAACAAACCGGACATCAGATTCGTCCTCGCGCAAAACGTGAATGAGATTGGCAAGAAAAACGGACCCATGTGCGGCGAAAGCGGGCGGGGGCCCGAGTGGGCTACGCCAGAACCGACGGGTAAGCGTCCGCGTCCATTCTCGTGGCCTTCGGATTTCCTGATCTTTCGGCAAGCGGGCGCGTGTCTGGAGCAGGCAGCCTGAGGCGGGGAAGAACGCATCTTCTTCGAAATGATTCTATCCACGTAACGCCATCAATGTCAAACGGCCCCCGGGACGCCCCACGAACGGAACGAATTCCCGGCTTGAGGTCGGACTCGCCGCGAGCCGGGCCGCGAGCCTGCATCCATGGGAGCTGCGAATTCGTAGGGTAGGCTTCTTTAGGCCTGCCGCGGCCGGCGCGGTCGGCGAGCCACGCGGTCAGCCCGACGCGTTGCCAATCCCGAGCAGCCGGGCACTCTCGCCCGCATCAAGTCACACCCTGCCCGAACTCGACTCATGCACAAGATCTGTTCCGAGTGCGAATTCTACAGTGTTGATCTCTCCATGACGGAATGCCCGGAATGTGCGGCGAACATGCGATTGACGACGCTTCCTCCGGCGGGCCTTAAGTTAACTGCTTCGGACGAACCGGAGCCGGAGCCTGTGGAACCCGTTCCAAGTGGCGAGGCGCTCGAGCTGCCACTGGCGGTTCGCCTGGCCCAGATTGGGACCGGCATTTTCGTATTCTTTGCCGTCTCGCGCTGGGGGACGCGGATCCTGTTGCTTCTGATTGGGTCACGAACAAGCGTCGAGACGTCGGCCCAGGCGGCGTACCTTTTTGTTTACACAGCCCTGCTCTACGTCTCCGCGTCGCTCGCGGGAGGAGCCGTCGCGGGCGCATGGTCCGTCAACTGGATCCCTCAGGGACTCGGCGTCGGTTTGGGCGTCCTGGTGTTTCCGCTGATCATCCTGCTGATTTTCGCGCCGGAATCGATCCCGGTTTACCTGATCGGCGTGGTGGTCACGACCGCCCTGACCGTCTTGGGGGCCTTCGTGGGCCACAAACTGATTCGGCCGTCGCACTTCGTGGCGTAGGCAGCTCGGCGGGGACGGCCTGTGGCGGCATCCCTGGGCGGCGTTCCTCCGCTTGGTCCCCTTAGCGTCGACGCGGCGAGTGGGATCCCGATGCGGCCAATTCAAACACCGGGAGGTAGCGGTAGTAGGTTTCGAGGCACAAGCAGGCCATGGCGGTCGTGTAGACTCGACCTCCCGTCGCGCCCCACTTGGTTGTTGGGTCCCAGCTGCCCGCCAATTGCCCCTGTGATTGCTGTTCTCGCAGCAGGTCCGACGTGAGCCTCTGGTTCCACGCCGTCCAACGTTCGTCCTGGAGCGGATACAGGGCGAGCGTCGCGTAGTAGGCGAAATACAGGTCCTGAGTCGAATCCGGCCGGGCGCCATGTCGGGCGACGTAATCGGCGGCCTCCGTCTGCGCGGGCGAGCCAGTTCGATTGCCAAGGAAGGCCCGACATACCATCGCCTCCGCCGTCATACTTGCCGAGGGGAGCCGGCGGTCGGGCGTATAGCAGGCCAACCCGCCGTACTCACCGAGGGCGACGCGATCGAGCCATCGGTCGGCACCTCGCCAAACGCGTTCCTGGATCGGCACGCCGGCCGCTTGGGCACTGACGAGCGCCATGACCTGCCATCCCAGTTGACTCGTATCTCCCCAATCGCCGGCTTGGTACCGCCAGCCACCCGTCGTCGGATGCTGACTGCGGAGCGTAAAGCCGATCGCTCTTTCCAGGGCCGGCCGAAGTCGCGGATCGCTCGTCATGATCAACGCTTCGCTGAGCGCGAGGGTCGCTATCCCATGGCAATACATCGCCGTATAGCGACTCGCATCTCCCGCCAAGCTTCCGCTGCCTGCGGCCTGGCTGTCCAACAGGAACTGCAGGCCACGGCGGACCGCCTCCTGATAATCGCCACTGAAATGTGTTTGCCCGGCACCCAAGAAGGCCAGCAGGGCCAGCCCCGTCACGGCATTGTCTGCCCGAATCGCGCGATCCTGGTCCGCAAACTCGCGGATCTCACGACCACCTCCCCAGACACTGGTCTGCCAGCGACCGTCCTGCCGATCCTGGGACGCTGCCAGCCAAGCGAGGGCCGCTTGAACCGCAGCCTCGGTCTCGAGGGATCCGCCCCGCGAGACTGCCAGTTCCGAGCGTCGTTCCGGCGACCGTCCTCGGTATCGCGCCGGCAAGGCCACGGCGCCAACGGGAGGCGAGACCTCCGTCAGCGACGCCGCCAAGGCGCCGGCCGCCGCCAAACCGGCTTCGGAGATCGCGGACGATGCCTCGGCGGGTGTCACGGCGGTCCAGCGATCGTCGGGCAAGGGCGACGCAGGATCCGTCGTTGTCTCGGTTGATTTCAAGAGATCTTCGGCGTCGGAATCCATGCGATCGGGCGATGGACTCGCCGCGGCGGCGCCCGGCGATACCTCCGCCTCGCCGTCCGACCGGTCCGGGGTCGTCAGCGCGAGCGATTCGGCGGGAGTTTCGTCGCGCGTTGGATCGGGCAGACCAGAGTCTTCCCCCGATCCGGACAGTGCCTCCGGTAGCGGCCGTGACGTCACCGCTTCGGGCGAACTGGCCAAGTCGTCGGCAAATGCCTCATCGGCCGGGATATCTCCGCTGGAATCGACCGGCGGAGCGCGCAATGAAGCCGCCTCCTGATCGGCGGACTCCAACGGCAACGGCTCGGAGGTTACGGCTCGTGCAGCCAACAGCCCATCGGCGTCCGCGGTCGCCGATTGCATGGCCTCGGGCGAGGACCGGGCGTCAACCGCACTCGCCGCGTCCAACTCATCAATCCAATGGACACGGATGCTCGCGGTCCCAGCCGAATGGCCCACGGGGTCGGGAAACCAATTGGTCAACGAAGCGCACCCCAGCAAGATCATATGAGCCCAAACCGAGAGGAGAATGCATTTGCTGAGCGGTTTCGCCTCGCCGCGGCGGGACAGCATTAAAAAGATCAGCGTCGCGGAAAGCGAAATCACGGCTCCGCCCAGAACCAACCAGGGACCCGAGCGGATTGCCGCGAGCGGCATCAGCGGACTGAACGCGGGGTGATCCAGGGCGACACTCATGATGGCGGACCCGACTTCGCAAGTGAGGCGATGAGGATGACGTGCCACGGGCGTCTCACGGTGCCGGCCCGTCCAGTTGAACCGAGATGCCGAGATCGCGGATACCCGACTGCCGGCATGCGTTCAGCACCGTCGCAACGGATTGGAACGGACCGGCGGCGTCGCCTCGCACGACGACTCCAAGTTCCGGGGTTAGCGCCAGGGCCTGTCGCAGCTCCGTTTGCAATTGCCCCACCGTCACGGGCTGTTGGTCCAAGTAGATCGATCCATCCTGAAAGACATTGACGACACGACGCGTCGTGACGCTCGTCAAGGCGCCCAGCTGGCTGACGTGCGGCACGTCCAGCGTGACGGTCCGCTCGAGTTCGGCAAACTTCGTCCCGACCATGAAGAAGATGATCAGCAGGAACACGATGTCGATCATCGGCGTCAGATTCAATTCGGGTCCCTGGTCTTGGTAGGTCTTCAGTGGCATGGTGATGTGTTCCTTTCACGAGGCCGCACCCGGCGTGGGATTGGCCGGCTCCGTTGGATCCGGCGCTTAAGGTCGTGCCGACCGTGGCCCCTAGGCGGCGCGGGCTGACTTGGCCGGCTTCTTTGCGGGCTGCCCTCGCCAACCATCTGCCGAGATGGCGTTGACAACGTCCTGTCCCAGCGCATCGATTTCAATCACTAGCCGGTCCACGCGTCCCACAAAGTAGAGGTGAGCCATGATGGCCGGTATGGCGACGCTGAGGCCGCTGGCGGTGGTCAGCAAGGCCTGGCTGATCCCCGCTGCCAGGAGTTCGGGCCGCCCCATCGCATCCGACGTCGCGATGGCATTGAAAGCCGTGATCATCCCCAGCACAGTCCCGAGCAGCCCGAGCAGTGGACTGATCGTTGAAATCCCGTGAAACAACCGGAGGTATTTCCGCAACCGATTGGCAACTCGCTCTCCCGCATCCAGGACCGCTTGCTCAACCTCGACCGATGGCCGTCCCCATTTGCGGACGGCCGCCCCGAAGACTTCAGCCACCGGGCTGCGGTTGTCTTCGCACAATTGCAGTGCCTCGGCGGCTTCCAACTCGTCCTCCCGCAATTGATGGATGAACCGTTTGACGAACGGTCCCGGGATCACGCGGCCCGCCCGCAGGAAAATCGCTCTCTCAAAAACAAAGATGAACAGAACGAATGAGCAGATGCCGATCGGAACCATCATGGGACCGCCATCGCGGAGCATCTGCAGAAGACTTCGTGTCGCGATTCGTTGTTCGCTGGTCGGCGTCTGCGGCGCGTTTGCCAGCCCTGAACGAGCCATGACCGAATCGGCAACGGGGTCCGCCTGAGCCCAAGTCAATCCGGGCTTGCTCGACCCGACGACAAGCAGCAATAGCACTCCCGCCAACACGCGGACTGGGTCTCGGAACGTTGCCTTCATTCTTTCCCTTTCGTTAGCGGCGCAGTCGGAAGCGTATCGGCAGCTTGGATCGACACCGGCAGCCGATCCAGTTCCGTTGTCGCGCGTTCGCCGGATCGCTCGTCGAGTCGGAGTGCCGACCCATCGTCCGAGGACGTTCGGCCCTCTTTGTCGGCACTCGCTTCGCCAAATGGTTGCCCCAGCCCAGGGGCGTGGTCGGTGTCGCTCAAGTGCTCCTGGCACGTGGCCGCAAATGCTTGGGCCTGCGACCGGAGATGGTCCGCGAGCGGCTCGGCCAACAGCGAAGTTGTCGCATCGAGCGCACGCTGCCACTGCTGCTGGTCGCCCCAGATCTGGGCGAGTCGCAAATGAATCCTCTGTCGGTCGGAGACGGTGAGGGTCGCCGTGCCGTCCCGCACCGCCTCCAGACGGTAAACGGCACTGTCGTAATCGCCAATTTGGGTCAAGACCTCTGCCGAAGCGAGACAAGCGGGAATAAATAAGGAGGACGCAGGATAGCCTGCCAAGAGCTCATCCAAGGTCCGCAAGGCCGCCTGCCCGTCTTGCTGAACCACGGCGATCTGGGCCTTCAAAAACAGCACATGCGGTCGCACTCGCAATTCCGGTTCGGCCGGAGACCGCGTCAGTAGCTCGTCCACCCATTGCTGCGCGGCATCGAGCTCGTCGTGCTCAAAAGCGAGTCGGGCAAGCCGATACGTGACGTCCGCCCAGTAGGGATGTCCCGATCCCCGCGCGTGCAGTTCCAGGAAATACTTCCGCGCGTCGGCCAGCCGATCGGCCTCGGAACACGTCCAAGCAAGCCGGTAGGTCAGGGCATCGACCGCGGCAGCGTCCGTCGCGCGTCCCCGTGCCTGCTCCAGAAGATCAATCGCCCTCCCGAGCTGATGCGCGTCACAAAGCGAATCGGCCACCTTCAGATCGGCGCGCCACCGGTCGGAATGAGTGGGATAGTCCACAATAAAGCGTCCGTACGCCTCCCGTGCCGTCTCGCCCCGGCCGGTCCGCTCGCAAGCCGACGCGTAGGCCAGCACGTCCTCAGGCCGACGCTCCGAGACGGACAGGCTCGCGAATAACTGCTCGAATCGGCTGACAGCCTCCGTCAAATCCTCGCGGCGCAGATGGCACCAGGCGAGTCCCGATAGTGCCGCAAGCCGATCGGATCTTGCCGTCAGGACGGACAATTGCCGCTGGTAGCTCGCGATGGCTCGCGCAAACTGACCATCGCGGATCGCCGCCTTGGCATACCCGGTCGTGGCCCGGCGAAAGTACCAGTCGCCCTGTGAAGACGGTTGCCAGTCCAAGATCACGCGCCAGGCGTCGTCCGGCCGTTGCTGCCGAATCAAGAGTGACACCAACCTGCCGCGGACGCGGTCGCGGAATACGCCGTCCGTCACCGCCTGTAACGCACGCACCAAGTGCGTCTCGGCTGCGCCCGCGTCGCCCAGCTCGGCCGCAGCGAGTGACTGCGCATAGGCGACCCGCCCGACAAACTCGGATCTCAGATCCGTCGTCTGGATCTGGTTGAGCACGTCGAGGGACTCGTTAAATTGTCCCTCGCCGTGATAGGCCTGAGCGAGCGAGTACAAGGTCGTCGCCCGGTCCAAATCCGAGAGCTCGCCGGAATCAGGATAGGCCAGACGCTTGAAGATTTCCAGCGCGCGGGAGAACTCGTGCCGCCGAAGACATAGCTCCCCTTCCATCCGCTCAGCCTCCCGGCGACGTTCGTGCGAGAGCTCGCCTTCACGAATCCTGGCAAGCTGCCAGAGGGCCTCGTCGATTCGCCCGGCTTCGATAGCAAGTCGTCCCAAGACCAGGCGACTGTCCTGGACCAGTTCGGGAGCAGCCCCAGTTCGAATCACGGCCTCTAAACGGGGCCGAGCTGCCTCGGGCTGGTTCAGTTCGGCGTAGATCACCGCGGCATGATAGCTCGCCAAAGCGGTTCGCCGGGGATCGTCGTTCTGTTGGACCACGCCTTCCAAGTCACGCAGGGCAGCGTGTGCCTGTCCAGCTTGCCACTGAGCCAGACCGTGCCAATAACGCCAACGCGACGTGCGTTGACTTTCCGTCACGTCCTGCTCCAAGGCACCCAGTTGCGTGAACATCTCCGGCGCCCGGCGGTCCCGGAAAGCGATCTCGATCAATCGGTAGCGACACGCCGCTGCCAATGGGCCGGACGGATACTGGGAAATCGACTCGTCCAACAACTGCTTTCCCGCCGTGCGATCGCCCCGATCGAGCGACAGAAACGCCAGGTAGGGCAGGGCGGTCTGCACCAGGGTATCGGAAGGGTAGGTGGCCATGAATTCCCGCAGTCGTCGTGCCGCAGCCTCCAACTGGCCAGAAAAGTACAAGCACTCGCCCAATCGAAACATGGCGCGAGCACGCAACGGATGCCCTTCATGCTGCTCCAAGAACTGCTGGTAGCGAACCGCCGCCTGGCGATAGCGGGCGAGCTGCACCCAGGACTCCGCTTGGTAGAACTCGCACTCGGCCTGCCGTGGATGCGGAGGGTCGTTGCCAATCAGTCGCTCGAACGCCTCGCTGGCAGCCTCCCATTGGGCACTCGCGTAGTACCCCGCGGCGCGGGTGAATTCGTCGGCATGGGCAATCCGTGAGGCGACCCCCACTTGCAACAACGGGAACATCAAGAGAACCGTGATCCGGATCCATGACACCGTGCTCACCTCTGTCGCCAAGCCGCCGGTTGGCCAACCCCTCGCAGTCGAAGCCCAGTCAGAACCGCCAGGATAAGCGACAGAAAGCCGGCTAATAGCCAGGGATTCGCCGATCCCAAGGACCCGCTGGTCCCTGCATCGCCATCGATCTTGGACCACAACCACACGATCGACCAACCTGCCTGCCCCACGATTTCGCACCCCCGATCTGATGCTTCCAATTCGGACTGAACCTATCGTCCGTTTGATCTATCGACTAACCAAATCGCTACGGAAAGAAACGTCGCGCTGCGCCGCACAATCGACAAGCCAAACCGAGGCTACCTGGACCCCGCAAAATGCCAGCGAATGCCTCGCCTTGCGACCCATTCGGACATTGGCAACTCGATTCGGGGCCAAGCGATTGCGTCGATCTCCGCACGACGCTCCGTACGATCTCGCTTAGCCCAACGTCCGCTGCAACTGTTCTCGCAGAGCACGAAGGAAGGGGTCTTGGGTCGTCGCCTCCAGATCGCTGCGCAACCGGGCAAGGTCCGACACATCATCGATGTCATACCATGCTGGCAAGAGCTCGTAACGCGCCGCGGGTTCAGCATGCTGTAGCCGATCGAGTGTTTCTCCCAAGACTCGATCGGTGCCCCAGGCAATTCCATTGAACAGTCCTGGCCGGTCCTGGCGAAGACCGAGCAGGTAATACCCCCCGTCATCGGTCGGCCCAAGCACGGCATCCACGTGACGCAACAAAGCGAACGCCCGTTCCACGTAGGCCCGTGGAACGTTCGGACTGTCCGCGCCCATGACCACCACGGCATCGGCTCGCCGGAGCCGACCCTTAATTTCATGGTGGATTCGGGTTCCTAGATCGCCAGCACATTGCGAACCAAGTTCCCATGCCGCCGCGCCGGACATCGCCGTGAACTCGTCGAGCGCCTCGCGCGGTGTAAACGCAACCCGCCGCCGATCCGCAACGCTCGAAAAACGCCACAGCGTGGTCTCAAGCAAGCTGCGATAGACCGCACTTGCGAGCGAATGACCAATCGATGAAGCGAGCCGAGTCTTGACCGTGCCCGGCCGCCAGTGCTTTGCGAATACGACCAATTCATCCATCTACGGACGCTCCAATAGACGCCGCAGTAGGACCTCGTTGATTCGACCGCGAAAGCGAACCTTGCCGTCGATTTCAACCACTGGAACACAACGGGTCCAACGAGCTTGAAGCTCAGGGTCCGCGTCGATGTCCACGACCGTGGGCTCCGTCTGGTAACGACGTAACAACGCCAACGCATCGTCGCACAGGTGGCATCCCGAGCGCGTGTAAAGGACGATCCGATTCATCTTCCAGCTCACAAGAGGGGGGGCACTGCTCGAATCCGGTGCCGGCCGACGGGGCGTGGCACCATGTCGCTCGGCCGGTCGAGCTCGAATTATCCCAGCTGTCGCACACGGACAAATACACCACAACTAGCCACACACGAACCACCCCACAGAGCTATTTCGCCTTGCCATCCGAGCTCATCGGAAGCACCTAACTCTATGGGCAGCAATCATCTCGGAAGCGTCGTCATTCATTCCACTCTAATGAGGGTCACCGACCTCTCACCCGGTCCACCGGGGGGCCCAGGTTAATCCCCATAAACCTATGCGAGAAAAGATCTTACGACAGGGCTCTTGAATTTTGTTCCGCCCGCCATCTAGCATGAGGGAGACCGCTCGCAGTGGTCCTGCGGTACAATACAAGGGACCGACCCAAGGCGATTTTTTAACGAGCTCCTCCCATGTCTCATCGCAATTATCCGAAGCTTGCAAATCGATCGGTTCGTGTTCAGCAAAACGTGATGACGAGCAAACGGTTTCGTCATGGTGCCGCGTTAAGTCAGCGCGCCCGTGGCTTGGACAAGAACGAGCAGTCTCCGTTCGCACCGCCTGAGAGTTGGTATGAGCCGACCGATAGCGAGCAGGTCAACTGCACTTATCGAATCGTGCAGCAACCGGCTGGCGAAGGCTACCGACATGTCTTAAGTCCCCAACAGATACGTGACCGACTCGCGGAATTGCCACGCCAGATGCTGGAGCCACTGGAAGTGATTCAGCTGAGCCAAATGACGCGCAAGAAACGAAGTTTTCCCTGCTACGGGATGCAATGGGGATCGACGCTCTATCTTTACCCGATTGAGGAGAGCCTGATCGAATTCTATGGCCGTCCGCCGCGTCCCTCGCAGTTGAACGAAGCGAGAATGTTTGGAGGCCGCTGGGTGCACACCTCGCATGACGACTGGCAGCTGGTCTGGACCGAGGCGGCGATTCGGGACTACTACCTGAACAATATCTTGATTCACGAGTTGGGTCATCTCTTGGACAATCGCAATCGGACCTACATGGATCGCGAACGGTATGCGGAGTGGTTTGCGATCGAGCATGGTTACCGCCGCAGCGAGCGGGAAGACCTGCTTGCGATGCAGCGAAAGCAGCCGGACCGAGTTGTGCGACGTCACCATGCCACGTGAGTTAACACGCGGGGCCTCGGCGTGGCGGCGACTGAGATTGGCCAGTGCCGGATGGTTGCTCGCCACCGTATTCCCGATTACCGGGCAGGCTCAGCAAATCCCATCGGACGCCGAATTAACGGAGGCACGTCGCGCGGTCCGGCAGGCGGGTCAGCGATTTCGCGACGGCGATTTTCGCGGAGCGGCCGAATTCATCAGTCAAGTCGGTCGGCGAATTGAAGCTTGGCAACCGGCCGACAACCGCCAGCGGGACGAGTTAGCCGCGCTGAATCGATCGCTCGCGAAGGCGCGCGTGGCGTTGGAGCTTCAGGGGATCTCCGTGGCGCCCCCTCGCAAGCCGAGTCCGGGTGCAAGTTCACGTCCCGAGCCCAAGACCGAGCCCCCAGCGGGCTTAACGGATGCGGTCCGATTCACGTCGCAGATTGCCCCGATCTTGGTTGCCAGGTGCATCGGCTGCCACAATTCGTCTGAGCGACGTTCGGGATTGTCCTTGGCGACCTTCGAGGAGCTACGCCGTGGCGGCGATTCAGGTTCCGTGTTCGTGGTCGGAGATCCGGCCAGGAGTCTCCTCATCGGGAAGCTGAAGGGAACCGCCGAAGGCCAACGGATGCCGCTTGAAGCCGCTCCGCTGTCGGAGGCAGAAGTGGAATTGTTTGAGCGTTGGATCTTGGCGGGAGCCATCAACGATGGGGGCAGTGAGACGAGTTCGCTGCGGTCGTTGATTGACGCACAGCGACTCGAGTCGGCGACCGCGGAGGAGCTGAACGGAGAGCGACGGCAGCTGGCTGAGGCAAATTGGCGATTGGCCTTTCCCGACACGGCGCCGAGCGTGGTGGAAACCGAGCATTTCCTGGTGCTGGGCATCGCCGGGGAGGCGGCGTTAAAGGAAACCGCGCAACAAGCCGAGTCCCTTTGGGCCCAACTGGGTCGAGCGCTCCGTCAGAGCGACGACGCGACGCCGAAGGGTCGTCTAACGCTCTACGTCGTCACCCAGTACTACGATCTCAGCGAATTTGCGCGAATGGTCGAGAACCGGGCGTTACCGCGGCCTCCGAACGAGTCTTTTTGGAAGGTCGCCGGGACAGACGGCTATCTGGCAGTCCGGCTGGAATCGGAGCAAGATCCGAAGACGTCCCCCTTATACCGAGGCCTGGCCGGCCTTTGGGTGGCATCGCGCGGTGGTTACCCCAGCTGGTTTGAGTTCGGCCTTGCCGACGCCGTGGCGTTGAAGCTGTCGCCGGGCCTACCTCGCTGCCAGCGGCTTGAGAGCCAAATACTGAACCTTCCGGCCACCCTGGCCGAGCCGGACGAATTCCTGTCCCAAAAAGCCCCCACCGACGTGAACCAGGCGGCGGCTTGTAGCTTCGTTCAGTTCCTGATGCGAAACAGTCGCCGGTTCCCACGCTTGCTGAGCGCCGTCTCGTCCGGCACGAACTGGGAGTCGGCACTGACCAGCACCTACGGGGCGACGCAAGACGAACTAATCGCATCTTGGTGGAAGTCGATCGCCCGCGGAGGCTCACGGTCGCGGTAGCCAAAGGGCGATTCCGCCTCGGATCGAGCCGCGAGCCGCGCGCGAATTCGGCCAAGCTCGGCCGCGATTTCTCGCCGATCTCTTGAATTCCCTTGGAGCCCGAACATAATAAGGCGTATGACAGGTGCTTGGCGACGTTTCCGGTTTAAGTGCTTTTTTACCCGTCGAGGTCACGGGGCCGGAGGTGTTGTGTAGTCCCACTGCCAACTCGAATCCAATGCGGGCCCTGAGACCAAGCGTGGTCGTCAGGGCCTTTTTTTTTCCCCGACCTTGGCACAAGCCATCCATCGGCAGGCGCACGTCGAACGTCCCAAGCATCTGACGTTCCTTGGTAAAGTCCGCCCGGTGTCCGAGTTACTTACGATCCAACGCAACCCTGTTCTCTTTTTGCGGAGACCTGAAACATGATTGTTGTGATGCAACGCGAAGCGCCCGAAGACCAAGTTAAGCACATGGTCGAGCGGGTCGAGAGTCTCGGGCTGAAAGCCCATGTCATCATCGGCACCGAACGGACGGTGATCGCTGCCGTCGGTGCTGAACGAGAGGAGTTTCGAGCCTCGCTTGAAAGCGGTCCGGGAGTATCCGAAGTGGTCCCCATCCTGGCACCCTACAAGGTCGCCAGCCGAGAACTCAAGCCGGAGCCCACGGTGGTCACGGCGGGCAGTCTTCGGGTCGGAGGCAATCATGTTGGAATCATCGCGGGTCCCTGCAGCATCGAAAGCGAATCGCAAATCCTAAGCACGGCCCGTGCCGTCAGGGCGGCGGGGGCGACGGCGCTGCGGGGCGGCGCATTCAAGCCCCGTACCAGTCCCTACAGCTTCCAAGGTCTCAAGGAAGATGGACTCAAGTTGCTTCGTGCCGCCAGCCAAGAAACCGGCTTGGCGACCGTTACGGAAGTTGTCGCGTCGGAAGATGTGGCGTTGGTCGCCGAGTATGTCGACGTGTTGCAGATCGGAGCCCGCAACATGCAGAATTATCGCTTGCTGGAGGCGGTGGGCAATACGAACCGGGCCGTGCTGCTCAAGCGAGGTCCCTCGGCAACAATGGACGAACTACTGCTGGCCGCCGAGTACATCTTGAACGAGGGAAATTCCCAAGTGATGCTCTGCGAGCGGGGCATCCGCACGTTCGAGACGCACACGCGGTTCACTCTGCCGCTGGCCAGTGTCACTTACCTGCACCACAAGACGCACCTTCCGGTCGTCGTGGACCCGTCTCATGGAACCGGACACGCGTACATGGTCCCGGACATGACTCTGGCGGCGATCGCAGCCGGGGCAGACGGCATCATCCTGGAGGTCCATCCGGACCCGGAAAAGGCGATGAGTGACGGGTATCAGTCCTTGAATTTCGCTCAATTCGAACAGACGATGGCGCGCTGCCGACGAGTGGCCGAGGCCGTCGACAAACAACTGTAGTCGGGCGATTCCCAGGGGCAGCGGGGCCAGTTCCGCCGCGTCAGGTTCGGCTTGTGCCAAAGTTCCTGGCGTGGATAATGCGTCACATGCCCGAGTCGACCTCCCTGCAAGACGAGCACGAACTCCTTCCGCGTCTGGGCAAGGACCGCGCCTTCTGGGGAATGACGATCACGCAGTTCCTGGGTGCGTTCAACGACAACCTGTACAAACAGCTCATGTTGTTGCTGGCAATTCCGACCGGAGCGGCAGCGATCGCGGCAACCGCACCGGAAGATCAACAAGACATCGCCACGATCGTCTTTTCCTTGCCGTTTGTGCTCTTCTCGGGTATCGCGGGCTACTTGGCCGATCGATTTCGCAAGTCGCGAATCATCGTCTGGTCCAAGGTGGCCGAGATCCTCGCCATGGGGCTCGGCATGCTGGCGTTCTTGTCTTACGGCCGAACCGGGTACACGGGCTTGATGGTCGTCCTGTTCTTGATGGGGATGCAGAGCACGTTTTTTGGACCCAGCAAATACGGAATCTTGCCCGAATTGTTTCGAGCCCGCGATTTGCCCCGCGCCAATGGCATCATTTTAATGACAACCTTTCTGGCGATTCTATTCGGGACCGTTTCGGCTGGGCTGCTGGGTGATCAGCTGATCGACGACACGCAATCGTTGGAGGTCAGTGCTCCGAACCTCTGGATCGGGTCGGCGATCTGCGTGGGGATTGCCGTGGTCGGGACCCTGACCAGTCTTTTGATTCGTACCGTTCGGCCAGCGCAACCCAACCTTCGACTCGAGGCTGGCTCGTGGGCCATTCCGCGGGACACGCGTGTCGTCTTATGGTCGGACGGCCCCTTAATGGCAGCCATTTTGGCCTCCAGCGTCTTCTGGATGGTTTGTGGGATCGCGATCCAGTCCGTGAACTCCCTTGGGTTAGTCCAGCTGGGACTGACCAAGACACGAACCAGTATCATGGCGGCGACGATCGGACTGGGGATCGCCTTTGGCGGCGTGATCGCGGGACGGCTTTCTCATGGTCGGGCCAACCCGCGCGTCACGCGGGCCGGTCTGTGGGGAATCGTCGCGATGCTCTTGCTGCTTTCCATCTCGCTCCCGCTCTCGTCCGACGCCGGCTCCGAGACTCGTCGAACGGGGCAAGAGCCGCAGCTGACCGCTTCGATCGCCAACGAACGCAACGCAGATGGCGCCACGGAAGCCGGCGCCGCGGCACGTGAATCAGCGGCGGCAGCCGACGCCGCCGACTCGAGGCCGGGCAGTCAGATCCGCTACCGACATCTGTTGGGCTTCGCGGGCTCGTTGCCCGTGCTGGCCCTGCTGGGGATCGGCGCCGCCTTCTTTGCGATCCCGCTGCAGGTCTTCGTCCAGTCGCGACCTCCTGAGGCACAAAAGGGGCGGATGATCGCGGTGATGAATCAGGCGAACTTCTTGGCCATTCTGCTTTCGGGCGTCGTTTACGGAATCTTCGATCAGATCGTGACGACCTGGGATTGGCCTCGCAGTCCGATCTTTGCCATGATGGCGGCCATCGTCGTGCCGGTTCTGGCGTTCTATCATCCGAAGTTTGAATAGGTCGTTGCCAGTGCTGCCTTTGAGCGTTGTACTGAACGCCCCGATATCGGGTTCAGGTCGCGCCGCAGCGATGTCTCTGAGGTTCTTCCAGGAGTTTTCACGCCATGCTCGGAGTAACGCTCGATCCCCCGTCGTACGTCGCACGTCTGCAAGCCGAGTTGAGCCGGCTGGACCTTAAATCGCTCGAGCGCTGGTCCGACTACTTGTTTCAGGCGTGGCAGGACGACCGCTTCGTGTACGTCATCGGTAACGGCGGTTCCGCGACCACGGCGACCCATATTTCCGAGGACCTGGGGAAGAGCACACTGCCCGAGGATCAACTTCATGATGAAACACGGCGTCGCCTGAAGATCATGAGTTTGACCGATAATCTCGGCTGGATCTTGGCAATTGCGAACGACGTCGGCTACGAGGACATTTTTCTGCAACAGTTAATGAACTACGGGCGATCGGGCGACCTGGTGATTGCGATCAGCGGATCGGGCAATAGCCCCAATATCCTCAAGGCGGTCGACTGGGCGAATCGACATGGCCTGCAGACCTTCGGATTGACGGGTTTCGACGGCGGACGGCTGAAAGCCATTCAGCGCGACGGACTGCATCTGGACCTGGCAGATATGGGCATGGTGGAAAGCATTCACTTGTGCGTTTTTCACTGGGTCCTGAATGATCTGCACGCGCGGATCAATCAATTGGGGAGACACCAAGTCGAGGTCATATGATTGCCGGGATCGAGATCGGGGGCACCAAGCTGCAGGTCACGCTGGCCGAAACGAACACACCGCAGCGTTTGTTGACAACCTGTCGCTGGCCGGTCGAACGGGCTCGCGGAGCGGCCGGCATCCTCGCGCAACTCGAGTTAGGTCTCGACGAATTGCTCGGCGACCAGCCGCTGGCGGCCATCGGGATCGGTTTTGGTGGACCGGTCCAGCAGGGCGAGTCGCGGGTGATTACCAGCCATCAGGTGGCGGGTTGGGATCAGTTCGCTCTGGGTGACTGGTGTCGGTCGCGGTGGCCCGTTCCCATCGCCTTGGGAAACGACTGCAACGTCGCGGCGCTGGCCGAGGCGCAGTTGGGTGCCGGACAGGGCACGCGTCGCATGCTGTACGTCACCGTCGGCACGGGGATCGGCGGCGGGTTGGTCGTGGATGGACGGGTGGACGCCGAGCAGCGACCGGCCAGCGCTGAAATCGGCCACCTGCGGCCCGGCTTGAACTGCGCTGGGCCACAGCAAACGGTCGAGTCAATGGCCAGCGGGCTTGGCCTGGAACGGACGGCCGAGCAGGCCCTGGCGGACCCCGACGCTTGGGGTTTTTCGAAGGCCGACGCGGCGGCGCTCCGCCTCCAACTGGGTGATCCGATTTCGACCCGCGGGCTCAGCCGAAGCGGCGCGAAACGGGGACCCCCTGGCCACCGCGCTGCTGGACCACGCCGCCGAGGTCCTGGGGTGGGCGCTGGCTCAGGCCACGACCCTGATGTCCCCCGAGCGAATTGTTGTCGGCGGCGGTGTCTCGTTGATCGGGCCGACCTTTCACCTGGCGGTTCGACGGGCCTGGGAACAATTCGTTTTCCCCCCGCTCCGCAACGAGTGCGATCTGACCGCCTCGGCGCTCGGCGAGGACGTGGTGCTCTACGGCGCCTGTCTCCTGGCCCACTCGTTGATCGCCCCGACCGCGGGGTGATTGGGCGGTGGGCTGCCCACGCCGTCGAGAGGGAGCGTTCACGTGTCGGCCGCCCTCAGCATGACTCGGCACGCCTCTGCAGCTCCGCCCGGACCTCCGGCAAGGGATACTCCAGGATCGGCAGTTCCCGCCCTCGAAGTTCGACCAGCCGGCGATAGCCGCGCGTGACGAGGATTTCCCGCGCCTTCACGAAAGACGGATCCAGCTCTCGCTTGTCGAATTCTCCCTCCGCCCAGACCCGCTCGAACTCGGGATCGACAATGAATTGCGCCAGCACGGGGTTGCAACGGAGGTGTCGTTCCGCGGTCGTATGCAGCAGTTCCGGATCCAACTCACCGATCACGTAACTCAGATAGAGCTGGCTGTCAGTGAGTTCTTCGACGTCCCGCCCGCAGATGTCGCAGAGATAGCCTTCTTCGCATTTCGCCATGGCTTCGCTCATCACACACAAGGGGTTGGAAAAAGGGGTCAGGGTTGGAAAAAGGGGTCAGGTCCCAAAAGCCGGAAGGGGCCTTCGGGTGCTTCGCGCTTTTGGGACCTGCCCCTTTTCCAGCGCACCCCAATATTAAGCTATGACACAGCGCTAGAGCCCATAGACGTCATTCATCGAGAAGAGTCCGGGAGACTTGTCGTATACGAACTTGGCCGCCGCAAGCGCCCCCAGCGCGTAGCAATCTCGATTGGTCGCCTTCACCGTCAATTCAATTGTCTCACCCAGCATGCCAAAGACCACCGTGTGTTCGCCCGGGTTGTCGCCGGTGCGCAGGGCATGGTAGCCGATTTCCTCGTGCAGCCGGCGCCCCGGTCGACCGTGACGCCCGTGCACATGTCGCTGTTGCCCCATGCGTTCCGCAATGATTTCGCCGAACCGCAGTGCCGTTCCACTCGGAGCGTCCTCTTTGAATCGATGGTGGCGTTCGATGATTTCGGCGTCCGCCCCCGGGCCATATTCCTTGAGATGTTCGGCCGCGATGCCTACGAGCTTCATGGTCAAATTGACGGCGAGACTCATGCTCGGGGCCCAGACAATCGGTATCTCTCGGCTGGACCGCGAGACGTCTTCATGCTGAGCCTCGGAGAGACCCGTCGTGGCCAGGACGAGCGGAATTGACCGGGATCGGCAGACGCTCAAAATCGCCAGTGCCGCCTCGGGTTCAGAGAAGTCGATCATCACATCCGGCTGCACGCCCTCGCTCAATTGGGTCGTGAGCGTAATGCCGATCGGCCCCAGGCCAGCCGCCACGCCGGCATCGCGCCCCAGTTCGGCGTGGGCCGCCTGCTCCAGCGCAGCCACAATCTGCAATGCCGGATCTTCCGCGCCAAGGGCGATCAGTCGACGGCCCATGCGCCCCGCGCCCCCGTGAATCCCAATCTTGATCCGCGCCGTACTCGACATCCCGCCCCTCCTTCGCGACCGAAAGGTTGGGAAAAAAAAGGGGTCAGGTCCCAAGCGCCGGAACGGCCCTTCGGATGCCTCGCACTTTGGCGACCTGACCCCTTTTCCCAACGCACCTCGAAATTAAGCTGTGGCACAGCACTAGCCGTAGAGTTGAATCGCCTTGATAATCTCGGACAAATCGTTGGGAACGGCGACTGCCCGATTTGCATACGACGCGCGTTGGACGCCGCGGCTGCCCAGCACCTCGTTGAACTTCTCTTGATCCGTCGTGTGGTAGGCGACGGTCGCCGTCGGATCCTTCAGTTGATGGCCGGTCAGAATGCAGACGACTCGCTCGTCCGCGCCGATGACTCCCTCTTCTCGAAGAGTTCGCGCTCCGCCACGCTGGCCGCACTGGCCGGTTCGCAGCCAAAGCCGCCGGCGCCCACCTGCGCTTTCGCGTCCAGGATCTCCTGATCGGTCACGCGTCGGACCACTCCGTCGCAAAACGACAGCGCTCGCAGACACTTGTTCAGGTTGACTGGCCGGTTGATCTCAATCGCACTGGCAATCGTCGACGCCTTGCGGTTTTCCGCGTCGAGCTCGTCATAGTAGTGACATGCCATCGCCACATCGGTCGCGGCCCCTTTCCAGCGGAGCCCGCGCCGTTCGTACAGTTCGTACAGCGTATCCGCCCCGGCGGCGTTGATGACTGCCAGGCGGGGATGCGGTCGAATCAAGCCGAGCTCGCAGAGCTCGCTGAAGGCCTTGCCGAAGGCACTGGAGTTTCCCAGATTGCCGCCGGGAACCACAATCCAGTCCGGCACTTCCCAGCGAAGCGCCTCGAGGACCCGGTACATGATCGTCTTCTGGCCTTCCAGCCGGAAGGGGTTGACGCTGTTGACCAGGTAGATCCCCAGGTCCCGCGAGACCTCCTTCACACGCTGCATCGCATCGTCGAAGTCACCGCTGATCTGTACCGTCAAGCGCCCCGTAGTCGAGTGCCTGGGAGAGCTTGCCGTAGGCGATCTTCCCGGAACCGACGAAAATAATGGCCCGCATCCGTCGCGTCACCGCGCAATACATGGCCAGCGAAGCACTGGTGTTTCCAGTCGACGCACAGGCGGCCCGCTCGGCACCAATCATGCGGGCATGCGTGAAGGCCGCCGACATGCCGTTGTCCTTGAAGCTGCCCGACGGGTTCATCCCTTCGTATTGGAGCAGCAGCTGGCCGGGGCGCATCTTGGCGAAGGCTGCGACGGCATCGGCCCGCTGGAGCAGCGTTTGTCCCTCACCCACCGACACGACGAAGCGGTCAGACGCGAAGGGGAGCAACTGTCGAAAACGCCACACGCCGCTGAAATCCAACGGCTCATGCCGTCGGGTCCATTTCCCCTCCAGCTCGCGTAGCGTGCGTGGGAGTGGCGTCCGGTTCCAATCGTAGGCGACATCCAAGAGGTTGCCGCAACGCGGACAGGCCACGAGCACCTCCTCAACGCCAAAGGTTGCCTCGCAGCCTGGATCGATACACCGTTGAAATGCGACTTCGGTGGAGGGCACGTTTCACAAGGCTTATGGAGGTGAAGGGAGTTTCATCTTGGCGGACGATGCGCGCATCCGGGCGGTTGGGGCGGGTGGTGGCCCGCCGAGCCGGCCGCCGTCGAGCCGGCCGTAGTCTAGCGAAAGCCGAGGATCAGCATCAAGCCCGTACTTGCGTTCGCTGACGCCCGCCCGCTGCGCATGGGAAATCACCCCGCGGCGGGTCCCGACTGAGCCAATCAGCTCGCGCAACTCGCCTGCAGGAGGAATCTGAGTTGCTATTTGTTTGACAATTTCTGGCGCACTGAATACACTGAGAAGGCTCTGGGGAACAAATTCTAGTGCGACGGTGCACTTTACAGCCGAACGGCTCCCCCATTCGACCCTGTTATTTTACTCAGATCGCCCTTTTCCGCCGCAGGAGCGTTGCCGATTTCCATGGTCAAGCGCTTAATGAAGAAACCAGAGCTCAAAGTCTATCGCGATCGCCTCGTGCAGCTCCGCAGCCGATTGCGTGGCGACGTTTCGGCGATGGCTGAAAGCGCACTGCGGGAAGCCCACGGGGAACAGTCTACCATGCCGCTCCACATGGCTGACATCGGGAGCGACAATTTTGAGCAAGAGTTTACGCTCAGCCTGATGGCGAACGAAGAAGATACGCTCCAAAGAATTGAAGCTGCTCTTGAACGAATCGAAGACGGCACGTATGGTTTGTGCGAAGAATGCGAGGTCGCGATCCCCAAGATGCGGCTCAATGCAATCCCCTACACTCCGTTCTGCGTGAAGTGTGCCTCGAAAAACCAGCGTTAGCAGCCGGTGCTGAATCAATGCGTCGGCTGGCTTGAGCTGAACTTCACGGCGGTGGCGCTTACGGGCACACCGAGCGGAGTGTCCTCGAGCTGACGCATGACCATGTCCGACTCTCGATCGCTCCTCTCCCCCGTTTCCCGCCGCGTCGTGCCGGCACGTCATTTCCTGCTTTTTTCGGTCCTCGCCGGGATCGGATGCTGGCTTGATCTCGCGACGAAACGTTGGGTGTTTCAATGGCGTGGGATGCCGGGCGAGCAGCCGATTTGGTGGCTCTGGGATGGCTTCTTTGGTGTTGAAACGTCGCTCAACACGGGAGCCTTGTTTGGCCTGGGCCACAATCGCGTTCTCTGGTTTGCCGGGCTCTCCGCGGTCGCCTTCCTGGGACTGATCCTCTGGTTCGTCTTCGGCCGCGCCGGACAGAGCCGCTCGATGACCGTCGTGCTCGGTTGCGTCGCGGGCGGAATCCTCGGCAATCTCTATGATCGGCTCGGCCTCTGGTCAATCGGGCCGGCCGGTGAGCCTGCGATCTACGCCGTCCGCGATTGGATCCGGGTCAGCTACGGCCAATACGTGTGGCCTAACTTCAACATCGCCGACTCGCTTCTGGTCGGCTCCGCGGCATGGCTGATTTGGTGCTCCTTCCGCCATCCTCATGAGTTGTCGGCCGAGCAATCGGCGGGCCGCCGTGCGGAAAAAAGCCCTTCCACGCGAGCCTGAATCGGGGATCGCCGACGCGTGCCCAGCCGCAAAGCCCCGCCCGATTTTGTTTGACATGAGCAATTGATGCCCTTATATTGCCCAGCCGTCGAGGCGGGATCGCGGGAAATCGTACGATCGTAGGGAGAAGCATGGCGGGGCGATGGGTCGGAGCGGATCGCTGTCGCGAGCGTTGCCGACCGGGCTCTCGCGAGGGTTTTCAGGTGAGCCTCGCAAGGGGGCACTGCCGATCGGGAACTCCCGAGCTGCGTGAGGGGCGCGGCAGTCGATACCGGGATCAGGGTAACCAGCCAGCGAGCGTGAGTTCACCACCGGAAGACCAACGCGAGCTTCTTCGAGGGAGCTTGGGTCCCGGTCGGCGTTCCGTCGTTCCCGGCTCTCACGTGGACACGCTTCGAGAAGGCCAATCCCGATCATGAAACTGTCTCGAACTGTTGCCTATGCGCTGCAGGCCACTCTGCAACTTGCCGAGGCCAATGCGAGCGGCCCGACGCCCTGCAGCAAACTGGCGGCTGCGGGGTCGATGCCCGAACGGTTCCTACTGCAAATCCTCCGAAACCTCGTGACGCACGGGATTCTTCAGTCGACGCGCGGCGTGGAGGGGGTTACACGCTCGTGCGGTCCCCCGAGCAGATTTCGTTGCTGGAAATCATCGAGGCGATCGATGGGCCACTCGCCTCGAACCTCCCCGCGGGTGAGGGATTGAACGAGGGCGCCGGGCGCGGCTGCAGTCCGCGCTTCGGGAAGTCGCGTT
Source organism: uncultured Planctomycetales bacterium (assembly GCA_963826795.1). Classification (GTDB taxonomy): domain Bacteria; phylum Planctomycetota; class Planctomycetia; order Pirellulales; family Pirellulaceae; genus CAWGYT01. The sequence goes on from CAWGYT010000010.1 coordinate 124,930, forward strand.
GACGGCGCGGCAGCAGCTAGAGTCAATTAAGCTGTCGCAGATCGTTCACCCCGAGGCGATGGGAACCCGTTAGCGACTTCTCTGCTGCCTCCAAAGGCTCATGCAAATCAAGGATCGACCGATGAGTGACCACGAACTGTCGCAGCGCTGGACGGTCGCCCGCGAGATTGCTCGCGCGCGGGCGAATTCGTGATGCAATATTTTTCGCAAGAGGTGGCGGTCCAGCGGAAATCGGACGATTCCCCGGTGACCATTGCAGATCGTGAAGCGGAATTGCTGTTACGGCGAGAGATCGAGTCCGCTTTTCCAAACGACAGCATCGTCGGCGAAGAACATCCTCCGAAGATGGGCTCGTCGCCCTACCGCTGGATTTTGGATCCGATCGATGGAACGAAGTCGTTCATCGCAGGCGTCCCCTTGTTCGGGACGTTGATCGGCATTCAGCGGGACGAGGAAAGCGTGGCGGGCGTCATCGAACTGCCGGCTTTGGACTGTCGGATCGCCGCCGCGCAGGGCCAGGGTGCCTGGTGGCAGCGCGGCCAGGACGAGTTCCGGCCCGCGCGAGTTTCGAACGTCGAGCAGCTCCGAGACGCGGTGTACCTGACGTCCGAGGTGGGGTCCTTTGGCGATCGTGGAGCCATTGATGTTCACCACCAATTGGAGTCAGCCGCCTGGTACGCTCGGACCTGGGGCGATTGCTACGGCTATTTCTTGGTCGCAACCGGGCGAGCTGCGGTGATGGTCGACCCGGTGATGAATCTTTGGGATGCAGCCGCTTTGCTGCCGATCCTGACCGAGGCCGGCGGGACCTATACCGATTGGTCGGGAGTTCCCTCGGTCGATTCGGGCGAGGGACTGGGAACCAATTCCCGTGTCCTCGACCAAGTCCTGCAAATAACCCGTCCTTTCGCCCGGAAGCCGTCCTGAGCCGGTGTGCCGCCGTCGTTCGGCGTCCGGTTGGCGTTGCGACGAGCGTCAGACCCGATATACTGTCGGTTTGGCTTGAGGGCGATTTTGCACAGAGGATATGTGATGGCGCGCGAGTGTGAGGTTTGCGGGAAACGGGCCCAAGTGGGCAATCGCATCGAAACGCGAGGAAAAGCCAAGTATCTTGGCGGGGTCGGCACGAAGGTGACCGGGATCACGCGGCGACAATTCAAGCCCAACTTGCAAAAAGTGAAGGTGGCCTTGACGGGTGGCGGCGAGAAGTCCGTTCGTGTTTGTACGCAATGCATTCGCAGCGGCGTCGTCCGAAAGGCGGTCAAACGGCCGCCCTTCCGGCTGACGCCGGCCGATGCGAAGGCCATGCCCTAGCACTTTCCCCCGGACTCGACGCCCTCCGCCGGACGGTCCAGGTCCTCCAGCCGATGGGCCCGAGGTGGCGACGGCGAACCTGTCCGGAGCTGAACACCTTGCGCCCCTGGATCGGGTTGAGCGGCAGAGCGAGTCAAACTTCCGGTGCGAAGTAATCCTCGTGCTTTGTCACTCCGATCTTTGCCGCTTCGCGGGAGTCATTTGTCTCGACCCGTCTCGGGGAGCTGACATTTCACCTTCCGGCTGGAAGGGAATGGGTCCGGAGACGGCGCGAGACACAAATCCCGAGTGGGCCGCAGGGGGGCCGTCGTTGCCCAATTTCCGACGGAAGGGAAGGGAGATCGCCGGATGAGCCTGACACGAGACGAGGTCCAACGCGTGGCGCTGCTGGCCCGTTTGGAGCTCACCCAGGCCGAGCTGGACCGGATGACGGAGCAGCTGGGCAAGATCCTGGATTACGTTGACCAGCTGGGAGAATTGGATACCGAAAGGATTGAGCCGATGGCTCACGCGGTTGAGCTGACCAATGTGATGGCCGCCGATACGCTCCACCCCAGCTTGCCTCGCGACGAGGCCCTGCAGAACGCTCCCAAGCGCGATCACGAATGCTATCGCGTCCCGGCCGTGCTCGGTGATTCGTGACCGACCGCGTTTTCCTACTTCATCAGGTTAGTGCATTGTCAAAGGAAAGAATTGGGATCGTCCTGGAAGGGCGAAGCTCGTCGGGAGGGCGAAGCTCCTGCTGAGTCGTGGCGAAGGACGGCGCACAACGCACGTTCGGCTCGGCAGAAGCCTCGCCCTCCCGGTTCGACCTACCCCAAAACTAAGCCGTGACAAAGCCCCATGAGCAGCGTGAGCGGCCAAGATGTCTTTGACGCAACTTTCGGCGACCGAATTAAAGCGGGAATTAGACCAGGGATCGGTCTCGTGCCTGGAGATCGCCGACGCGTACCTCGAGCGGATTGAGCGGCTGGACCCAGACGTCCGTGCATTCCTGTGGACCGATCCAGATGGCACGCGTCAGGCGGCGCGCGAGCTTGATCGACGGCGTGCCCTGGGCGAGGCGCTGGGTTGCCTCGCGGGCCTGCCTTTCGCCGTGAAGGATCTACTCTGTACGCGCGGGTTGCCAACGACCTGCGCCTCGCGGATGCTGGAGCACTTCGTCCCGCCCTACGATGCGACCGTGGTCCAGAAGCTGAAAGCGGCCGATGGCGTCTTGCTGGGCAAGACGAACCTGGACGAATTCGCGATGGGTGGCTCGACGGAAAACTCGGCCTTTCAAGAAACACGAAATCCCTGGGATCTCGGGCGGGTTCCCGGCGGCTCAAGCGGGGGTGCGGCGGCGTGCATCGCCGCTTCGTTGGCACCTCTCTCGATCGGGACGGACACGGGCGGCTCGATTCGCCAACCGGCCGCCTACTGCGGCGTCGTCGGCTTGAAGCCGACCTATGGTCGCGTCAGCCGGTACGGGCTGGTTGCGTTTGCCAGCAGCCTTGACCAAATCGGCCCTTTGGCCTGGAATGTCTCGGATGTTGCGTTGCTGCTGGAGGCGATCGCCGGCCATGATCCGGCCGATTCGACGTCGGCCGACGTGCCGGTTCCCGCCTACAGCCAGACGGTTGGGCAGCCGCTCAGCGGGCTGAAACTGGGAGTGGCGCGAGAGCACTTCGACGAAGGGCTGGATTCCGAGGTGGCGGAATTGACGCGGTCGGCGATTGAGGTCTACCGAGGACTGGGCGCGGAAATTCGCGAGGTCTCGTTGGAACACAGCCGCTACGCGATCGCCGCCTATTACATCATCGCGCCCAGCGAGGCCTCCAGCAATCTGGCTCGCTATGACGGGGTCCACTACGGATATCGAACCGACGAGGCGGCGATGTTGACCGAATGGGAGTCCGAGCGGGCGGCGCTGTCAGCCGCGCACGACGAGGTCGGCTTGGATCGCCAGGCAAGCCCCCTGGTCCGGATGTATTGTCGAACTCGGGCCGAAGGTTTTGGGCCCGAGGTCAAGCGTCGCGTGATGCTCGGCACGTACGCCCTCAGCGCGGGCTATTACGACGCCTACTATCTGAAGGCCCTCAAGGTCCGAAGATTGATTCGCCAGGACTTCGATCGGGCGTTTCAAGACGTCGATTTCCTGGTCGGACCGGTCACGCCAACGCCCGCCTTTGCCTTGGGCGCGATGACCGACGACCCGCTGGCGCTCTACCTCCAAGATCTCTACACGGTCAGTGCCAACCTGGCCGGGATTGCCAGTATTGCCATTCCCTGTGGCTTTACCAGCGCGGGCCTCCCGGTGGGCCTCCAGCTTCAGAGTCCCCCGTTTCAGGAGGAACGTCTCTTGCGTGCGGCCCAGATGTACCAGGAAGCAACCGACTGGCACTCACGGAGACCGGCTTTGTCATGAGCTCGCCCCCTTTCGAATTGATCGTGGGTTTGGAAGTCCATGTCCAACTTGCGACTCAAACCAAGCTCTTTTGCCGCTGCAGCACGCAGTTTGGCGCCCCACCCAACACGCAGACCTGCCCCGTCTGCATCGGCATGCCAGGCTCGCTGCCGGTGATGAACCAGCGCGCCCTCGAGCTGGCCCTGTCGACGGCCGTGGCTTTGAACTGCGAGATCCCACCCGCCACGAAATGGGATCGCAAGCAGTACTACTATCCTGATCTCCCGAAAGGCTACCAGATCAGCCAGTTCGACTTGCCCATGTCGCAGGACGGCTGGCTGGAAATCAGCGATCCCCAGGGTCGATTTGCCACGAAGCGGATCGGGATCATCCGGGCACACCTTGAAGAAGATGCGGGCAAGAGCATGCATGATGAGGTTGCCGGGCAAGCCGACAGCCGGATTGACCTCAATCGGACCGGCACGCCACTTCTGGAAATCGTCAGTCAGCCGGACATTCGCTCGCCGTTGGAGGCCAAGGCGTACCTGAACGAGCTTAAGCTTCTCTTGACTTATTTGGGCGTGTCCGACTGCAATATGCAGGAAGGAAGTCTCCGCGTCGACGCAAACGTGAACCTCCACATCTCGACCGCCGACGGCATCGTTCCAACGCCGATTGTCGAGGTTAAGAATATGAACAGCTTCCGGGCTGTCGAACGGGCATTGGCCTTTGAGTCCGAGCGGCAACTGGGGAGCTGGCGTGAGCGCGGACAGCGACTGGGCGATGTCCCGAAGCAGACGCGCGGCTGGGACGACCAGGCTCAAGTGACACGCGCCCAACGGAGCAAAGAAGAGTCCAGCGACTATCGCTATTTTCCCGACCCCGATCTGGTTCCCGTCCGAATCACGCGGGAGCAGGTCGAGTCCGCCCGCCTCGGGCTTGGCGAGTTGCCTGCCGCCCTTCGAGCTCGCCTGCAAGCGGAATACGAGCTACCCGCTTACGATGCCGACGTCCTGGTCAACCAAGGATCCAGTGTCGTCGACTATTTCGTGGAAACCGCCCGCCTCAGTGGTGATCCCAAGAAGGCCAGCAACTGGATCCAACGCGACGTGATGCGGATCTTGAACGAGACCGGCGAGACGATCGAGGCGATTCGGGTGCCCGCCGCCGGCCTGGCCGAATTGATTCGAGTTGTGAATGACGGAGACCTGCCCAGCAGTCGGGCAGTCGAAGTCTTTTCGCAAATGCTGACGGGGGCCCAAACAGTTGCCGAAGCGATGAAGGCCCTGGGAATCGAAGAAGTCGACGACCGCGAGATGATCGCACTTTGCGAGCGGCTTCTTGCCGCGAACCCGAGAGTCGTCGCGGACGTTCGGACGGGAAAGCAGCAAGCAATTGGGGCCTTGATCGGCCAGGCAAGGCAGTCGAATCCGAACGTCGATCCAGCCCAGGTACGGCGGATCTGCCTGGAGCTGATCAAGGGAGAGGGTTGACCGCGGAGGCACCAAGAGTCGAGCGGGCAGTTGCGGGTGGGCAATGGGGGGCCAAGACTTTACAATAGGCCCCCGTTATTAACTCGCTGCCCGGGGGAGACACGTTTTGGCCAGCAAGCTTCGAGGCAAAGTGGTGTCGATTAGCGAGCAAGGTGATGCCATCACCGATATTGCGGTCGAGAGCCTGCAAGGGGTTCCCCTCGACGAGTCCGTGTCCATCCATTGTGAAGGCCACGTCACCAGCTGTATCTTCCCGGCCGAACACGATCAGCCGGCCATGACATTCTTGGCCCTGCAGGGGACGAGCGGGTATCTGGAGCTGACGCTGGTCGGCGATAGTGTCCAAGCGTTCCTGGGGATCCGGCCTGGAAGTGACGTGATGCTGAAGTGGTAACCGCAGGGCCCTCCGATTTCGAATGGTGCGATGCGAGAGGCGTGCCGCGCGACCCGCGAGCTCCCGCGCCCACGCCTTGACGCTTCTGAACAAGAAGCCTCAATCTTCGGAACGATGCGGACCGATAACATCTGCGTCGACGGTCAGGCGCTGCCCGATGGCGTGCCGCTCCACCTCTCAGGCACAGCTACCTCACCAGCCCATCGAGCCCACGAATCATTGATGAGTTTCCCAGGGGGGGATTAAGTCCGGCTACGGCCCGAAGAGGGCCGGCCGGACCATTTTTTGCGCCCCCGGATTTCACCCACCCAATCGGTTACTTGGCCGATGAGGTGCCAAAGCTGGCATAACAGCGGCGGGTCTCCCACAGGTCGACTCGGACGACCGGAAAGTCCTTCCCCGCAGCGAAATCGTAGATCAGTTTGGCGATGTTTTCGGCGGTCGGATTCTCGTCAATCAGATACAACGGCTCACCCAGCGCTCGGAGCGAAGGGACAGCTGGATCCTCCCGGTTGAGAATCATCCGATGGTCCAGGTTCTCGTCGATCCAGGCACTCACGACTTGCTTGATTTCTGAGAAGTCGAGCACCATTCCGCGGTGATCCAAATGGTCCGATTCGATGGCGATGACGGCCCGTCCATTGTGGCCATGCAAGAACTTGCATTTGCCATCGTAGTTCAGCAGCCGGTGGCCATAGCAGAAGTCAATCTGGCGGGTCACTCGAAACATAAGCGTCATCGCTCCCAGAACTCGCGTGGCAGCACTTGGTGGCGCGGTAGCCGCCGGTGCGGAATCGGCCACCGACCCGCCGATCTTGCCTCGCCCGCGGCCTCGGACTACACTCCGCCCCGCGTCTCCCGCGGACGCGCACTCGACGCGGTCCTTGATTGTGGCGCATTCCTGATCGTAAGTCGAGTCCAGTGAGGTATTTCCGCAAGTTAGGACTTGAATCGAGGCACGGGGCTTTTAGAATGGAAGTCGAACCGTCCCGCGCTCGATTCGCTTGACACACCCCTTTTGGTTCAAGGTGAGCAATGCGAATGACATTGATGGGGCTCGTGATTGGAATCGGTATCACTTGGCTGGCGCTCGGGTCGGACGCACGTCCGAAGACCGCGGAGGGACAGCGAGTTACCGAAAGGGATCGAGGCTTTCGGGCTGGGGGCGAGCTGTTTGCGATTCAGGGGTCGGCAATTGACGGTCAACAATTGATCGTCCTGATCGATCCCCAAGAACGGACGCTCGGCAGCTATCTGGTGGACACGCGTTCTGGCCAGATCGCCCTTCGTTCCGTACGAAATATTCGCTGGGATTTGCAACTGGAGACATTCAACGGGACGGAGCCCACCCCCGAAAAGATACAAGCGTTGCTGCAGCCAAGATAATACTGCCCCTCGCAGCGGCCGGAACTTTCCGTCCGGATGGGTGAGGGTCAGGGCCGGGTCGCAGCGACCTAGCTGGAGTGGTGGATGGCCAAGCTCATCAAACTCGACGAAGCGGCTCAGATTCTAGGGATCAGCCCGGAAGCGTTAACGGAGATGCGAAATCGAAATGAGATTTCCGGCTACCGTGACGGCTCAACCTGGAAGTTCAAAATGGCGGAGCTGGAGCGAGTCAAGGCTCAGTTGGGTACCGGCACGCAGCCAGCTCCGGAACTCAGTGACACGCTCGACGACCTTTCCGGTTTGAAGGGCCTCGATCTCGAGAGTGGCGAAATGGAGGGCGAAGGCTCGGGCAGCCTGTCGCTGGACGACATTTCCCTGGATGATCTGTCACTCGACGCGGAGGCCGACGGAATCCTGGATCTCGACGATAACGATGACTCCGATTCGATTCTGGTCAGCGAAGAAGAGCTCGGACAATCGGACGAGAACACGGCCAGCACGATCATTGGCGAGGCGGACGATCTGGCGCTCGACGACGGCGACTCGCGCGGCAGTGGCGATGCCTTGGGTGGCGAAAGCGACCTGGAATTGTCCTTGGAAGCATCCGACGTCTTGGGCGACCTGGGTGATAAACCCGCCTCGGCTTCCGACACCGCAAATATCGAAGTCACCGCGGCCAGCGGCGACGAGCTGAATCTTCAGTCCGACAGCGGCTCGCTTGATATGAGCCTTGACGAGATCAGCGAGGCGAGCAGCCGGATCGAGCTTGTCGACGACGACGCCAAAGCCAGTTCCAGCGGTTTCGGTTCGGCGATCGATCTGGGCTTGGACGACGATGAACTGGTACTGGGGAGCGGAACCGGCAGTGATGTCACCCTGGGTGCCGGCGATAGCGGCATCAATCTCGGGAACCCGTCCGACAGCGGACTGTCTCTGGAAGAGCCACTGGAACTCTCCGCCGGATCCGGCGTCGATGGGCTTGAGCTCGGGGAAGACGATATGCTGGACTTGGACGAGTCCCTGGTCGGACAGGTCGATCACGCGGACGACGACTTCATGCTGACCCCCGTCGAAGACGGCCTGGATGAGGAGTCCGACAGCGGCTCGCAAGTGATCGCCCTGGACGGCGAAGAATTCGACGAGTCGGCCGTGAGCATGCTGAGTGATGACGACGCCGAGTCGCTGGAAGGCGAGCACGCCGAGTTCATGCCCGACGACGAGGGACTCGGCGCGGTCAGCCCGGTCGCAGGCGCGATGCCCGTGGGCCCGCGGGGAGACGACGAAGACGCAAATTACTCGATTTGGAACGTGTTGAGCCTCTTCAGCATTGTCTTACTCCTCGGCTTCACCGGGATCTTGATGCTGGACCTGATTAACAACATCTGGAGCTGGGGCGGAACGTATTCCTTCAATAGCACGATCATGGATGCCATCCTCGGCATGCTGCCGGGCTAAGTGATTCGCGGCACAAGAGCGCGCTGCCGAGTTGACTGACATGGCCGCGGCCCATTTGGACGGTCGAGGCCACGCCGAGGTACCGTCAAGCCTTCGACCGCTGACTTGGTTCCGCGACGATCTGCCGCAGACCCGGCATGACCGGATCGGCCAAGCCTGCTGTACTTTTGCGACGGGCCGACCCTATAATCCAGCATTGCCACCGTCGGACGGGAGCGGGGGACCCTCCACGCTTGAGCGACTATCTTCGCGATCGGTTGTGCCTTCGATCCCACCTCGGCATCGAACTGATCTCGACGGCCGGCTCCTCCCTTAGGATGGCGAACCTCATGCTGGTCACCCCACAACTCGAGCGTGTCAGGCGGTCGCGGAGGAACGCGTGGGTCTGTCCGCGGTGGACGATTCTGGTCGCGATGGCGATCTGTGTGAGCTGCGAAAGTCGGGCTCAGGTCAAGCGTTACCAAGTGCCCACGGAAGCCACACCGACGACGGCGGTCGAGGCGTCCCCGACCGTCTCTCAGCGGATGCTGGCGGCCATCGTCCCAACCGAATCTCAGGCCTGGTTCTTCAAGGTCATGGGGCCGTCCGGACCCATCTCCGAGATCACCGCGCCGTTTCGTTCTTTGCTCGCTTCGGTTCGCTTTGCCGACCCGGACAACCCTCCGACGTGGACCCTGCCGCAAGGCTGGCAGCAGCAGCCTGGGAATCAGTTTCGTTTTGCCACGTTGGTCGCCGAGGGGCTGGAAGTGACCGTCTCGTCGCTGCCCGTGCCCAACGGCGGAGCCTCGGCCGAATACTTTTTGTCGAACGTCAATCGGTGGCGCGATCAGCTCCAATTGGCGCCGATTGAGCTGGCTCAGCTAGAACCGACAACCGAATCACTGGATGTCGGCGGCCGATCGGCGATCCTGGTGGACTTAGTCGGCACCGCGACCGAGAGCGGACCGCCGATGAGGAGCGGGGTCGGCCCGCGACCCACGGTTGGGAATCCAACTGAAATCCCCTCGACTCCGCCGTCCCCTTCCTCCGGCAACGAACGGCTGCAATTCATCACACCTGATGGCTGGCAGCCTGGCCGCGCGGGCGGTTTTCGGATGGCAGCGTTTAACGTCAGCCGCGATGGCCACCAGGGAGAAATCACGGTGATTGGCCTCGGCCCCGCCGCCGGCAGCGTGCTGGACAACGTCAACCGTTGGCGAAGTCAGATCGACCTTGGCCCCATCTCGGCGGAGGCGCTTGCTGCGAGCATCCAGCCGATCGTGGTCGACGGCACGCCGGGCCAGTTGATTTCGATCGGCGACGACCGTGAACGCCCCGAAGACCAAGCCATCCTCGCCGCCATCGTTCCGATGTCCAATCAGACGTTGTTTATTAAGTTGCTCGGCCCCCGCGACCTCGTGCTGACCGAGAAGGCGAATTTCGTCGCCTTCGCGGAGTCCCTTCGTTTCGCTCCTCCGAACTGATCAAGCCAATCATGTCCACGCTACCCGCCGCTCGCTCTGCGACGCCCCGTATCCACGCTACCCCGCCCGCCTGGACCGCGTTTCGCGCCATCGACACCGTCGTCAAACCGCTTGGTTCGCTCAAGATCGCCGTCGTGTCTTTCGCCCTGGCGATCGTCTTGATCCTGATCGGGACACTCGCGCAAGTCAATCGCGACATCTGGGAAGTACTGGAGGTTTACTTCAAGGTCTGGTTCGCCTGGGTGGACGTGCCGATTTTCTTTCCACGCTCATGGTTTCCACAGCTTGCGCCCGTGACGGCCGTGCGAATGTTCGTCATCGCCGTGATTGGCTCGAGTTTGTTGGCGGCCGGATTGACCTGGTTCAATGAATCACGGGTCCGGCCGGCTCGTGTCCTGTCGGTCTTGTTCCTCGTCGGTGGGATCGCTCTAAGTCTCTCGGCGCTGCTCACGCAGGGATTTTGGTTTCCCGGTGGGGCACTCATCGGCGCCGTGATGGGCGTCAATCTCCTGGCCGCCCACCTGACTCGGTACCAACTGCAAGCGAAAGGAGCACGTCGCTGGGCGGGGCTTGCGGTGACTGGCGTCGGGCTGTTGATCACGTGGCTCGTAATCGCCAGCGGTCACAACGCCGACGGTTTCCAAGGCGAGCCCCCGTTCGCGTGGACGAGTCTTTGGCAATGGGTCAAGGCGGGCCTCTCCTGCACGGCAATCGGTCTGGCGCTGTTCGCCATCCTCGGAAGAACGCGTTCAAGATTTCTCCGTCCGCTCAGTGGAGGAATCGGCGCGCTTCTGGGGGCGATTTCGGTTTGGCTTTGGGCGACGGGCGAGGCGACCTACCTGGGCGACTCGGGAATGCGTGTTCTTTGGCAGCTGATCCTGGCCACCTTGGCAGGCAGCGTCTTGCTGGCCGGCAGCGTGACCCTGTTTCGTCAACGTGCTGGCGTCGTGGTACTCCACGCCGGCGTTGGGCTGATGATGTTCGGGCAGTGGTTCGTGGGCCAATACGACGTCGAGGAACAAATGACGATTCGGGAAGGCCAAACGCTCAACTACGGCCAAGACATCCGCAGCGTCGAATTGGCGGTGATTCGACGTAATGCATCTGAGTTTCCCGGCCAGGATGACGTGCGCGTGATTCCGCTGACAACCAACGGTCACCCCACGCGTTTCTTAAAGGAAGGTCGGGTGCGGGATGAATTGCTGCCGTTTGAGATTCGGATTCTCGACTACGAAAAAAGTTCAAGCGTCGAAATGAACGCCGGCGGCGAGGCGAGCCCGGCCGACCAGGGTCGGAACAAGTCCTTCAAATTGGTCCAGGCGAAGCCTGCGGCCGGCGCGATGGGCTCGTCCGTGGACGTAGCGTCGGGCTACTTTCAGGTTCAGGACCCGAATTCCGGTGAACCGAGCGGGACGTTTCTGCTGTCGCAAGAAACACTGATGACGGGCCGAGGTCAGATTCGCTCGTTCGATACCGAGACAGTCAAGGTCGCTGGCGTCGAATATGACTTGCAGCTTCGGTTCGTTCGGAACTACAAGGACTACTCGCTGCAATTGATCGATGTTCGCAAAGACGACTACTTGGGAACCAACATTCCCAGGAATTATTCGTCGGACGTCCGCCTGCAGGATGAGAAGCGCGGGATCGACCAAGAGCTCAAGATTTGGATGAATAACCCGCGCCGGTACGCCGGTGAGACGTTTTACCAGAGCGGCTGGCAGCAGGATCCGACGGGCACCGAGTACACGACACTCCAAGTCGTGCGGAATCGGGGCTGGATGATTCCCTACGTGGCCTGCATGATCGCCGCCATCGGGATGCTCTATCACTTCTCGCTCGTGCTATTGCGATTCCTGGATCGGCAAACGCGGATCGTCTCCGACGGCGGCCCTGCCGAGTCCGGCGCTTCGATTTCGCGCGCACCACGTCCGCTTTGGCGGCGAGCCATCATTCCTTTGACCGTTGCCGCCTGTCTGGCACTGCTCTTCGCCCGCCTCGGAACCCCGCCGGCTGCTTCGAGCGGGCAGGCAAGTCCTCCCGAAATGGACCTCTATCAGTTTGGCGAACTTCCGCTGGTGTACCAAGGCCGCGTCAAGCCGTTCGACACACTGGCGCGCAATACTCTCCGCGTGATCTCGGACGCCGAAACGTTTAAGGGCATTCTGCCCGCCAGGCAACTTGCCGAGGCTTGGCCGAAAGTCGAACAAGAACTGAAGGCGAAGTATCCAGCGATCGAGAGCGAAGACCTGTCGAAATTCAAAACAGGCGACACCAACGGGCTGATCCATTTGATTGAAGAAAAGACGGGTGCCGACACCTACGCGGTCACTCAGGAAGTCGAATCACGCCTTTTCCAAAGACAGCCCGCGGTGCGCTGGTTGCTGGACGTGATCACCGGCTCGGAGCAAGCACGACGTCACAAAGTGATTCGGATCTACCACCCGCAAATTCTCGACGTGTTGGATCTCCAGCGACGAAAGTACTACCGTTACTCGTTGGAAGAGATCATGGCCAAGATCGACGCCTTCCAGGAACAGGTCCAGCAAGCCGATCGTGTCCGGCGAGACGATGTGGAGCAGTTAAGCCTCTATCAAAAGAAAGTCCTGGAAGTCGACCGCAAGATCCGCACGATCTTGCTGCTGCATCGAGCGTTCAGTCCGCCCGATCTTCCCGCGCTGCCAACGCCCGGTGAGATTCAAAACGATCGCACGGCGGCGATGGGCAAGCTGGACGCCTTCCGGCAAGCGATCCAGCAACAACAGGCGGCGTTGGCCGCGCTGCAGCCACCCTTGGCCGTGGCGCCCACCGAGGAGGGCGCCCCTGGGAGGCGTACGCCGCGGCTTGGCCCATGCAGGTCCTGACCGTTCAGATGCTCGGCCGCGAGCCTCAGCCTTCGTTCAAGTCGCTCAATGAGATCATGCTGGCCTACCTGGACGAAAAACCGGCTGAATTCAACGCGAAAGTCGCGCAGTATCACCGTCAACTGCGCAACGACCCGCCCAAGGAATTGCAAGCGAAGCCATCCGCGATTAACTCGCTGATTGAGTCGCGTTTCGGCGCGTTTTATCGCTTCGAAAGCTACTTCAATCACATCGCACCTTTCTTCATCTGTTCTTTCCTCTACATTGCCGCTTTTGCCATCCTCTGCTTCGGCTGGCTGAAGTACCGTGTCACAATGAACCGGATCGCCTTTTGGCTGATCGCCGGGACGTTCCTCATCCACACGCTGGCCCTGATCGCGCGGATCTATATCTCGGGGCGACCGCCGGTTACGAATTTGTATTCCTCCGCCGTGTTCATTGGTTGGGGTGTCGTGTTACTGGCACTGTTGATCGAAGTCTTCTTTCGCACGGGGTTGGCCAGCCTGGCGGCTGCCGCGGCCGGCTTTGTCACGCTGCTGATCGCCCATAAGCTGGCTGGCGACGGCGATACGTTTGAGGTCCTCCAGGCGGTGCTGGACACGCAGTTCTGGCTGGCGACCCACGTCGTGTGCATCACCTTTGGATACGCGACAACGTTCCTGGCGGGTGGGCTTGGCATGCTCTACGTCATTCGAGGTCTGGTGACGCCCACGTTGACGAAACAGACCAGCAACGAACTCGCGCGGATGATCTATGGCACGCTTTGCTTCGCCATCTTCTTCAGCTTCGTCGGCACCGTACTGGGCGGACTCTGGGCGGACGACTCCTGGGGTCGGTTCTGGGGCTGGGATCCAAAGGAAAACGGAGCACTGATCATCGTGTTGTGGAACGCGCTGATCCTGCACGCCCGCTGGGATCGCATGATTCGCGATCGAGGCTTGGCGGTGCTGTCGGTCGCCGGAAACATTGTGACCGCCTGGTCCTGGTTCGGTGTCAACGAATTGGGAGTTGGCTTACACAGTTATGGCTTTACCGAAGGACGTTTGCGGACATTGGCGATCGCCGTGGCCGCCCACCTGATCGTGGTCGCGGCCGGTTGGCTACCGCTTTCGATCTGGTGGAGTTACCGACGGCAAGCCGCGTTGAACGAATCCGTGGTCTGACCATGCCTCTTGCCTTGTCGCCCTGGTTCCGCTTGAGCCTTGTGGTCGTCGTCTTGAGCCTCGGCGGGTGCCAGCGGTCGATGTCCGAGCCCGGTTCGACCGCCCGCCAGGTCCGACCCGCTGCTGACGCTCCTCTGGTCCTTTCTCCCACGGCTCTCATGGATGGCTTCCTGCTGGCAGAAGGAGCGCCCCTGCGATGGCGATTCACCGCCACCGAGTTTGTGCTGGAAAGCTGGGAAACGCCGCTGCCGGAGTCGCTCTTGCATGAATTCTGCGAGCTCCCGGCGGTCGTCTATCGCGTGGCGGGACATTGGACGCTCAATGACGATGGGCGTGAACTTCAGCTCGAAGATCTGCAGATGGATGGAGTCTCGGCTCATCCCCGCGTCCGGCTGACCGTCGCGGCGGCGCCCGAGGAACGGCTGCGCATCGCCGGTCAGGTCTACACCCTTTCGAATCACCCCGGGGTCTCGGAGTTCCTCCCCGATGAGATTTATTGGGGCAAGCTCCAAGACGTGCTCCGCGCCGATACGCTCGTCATCCAGCACGCGGGCAAGCCTGAGACGATCCGCTTGGCGGGAATCGTGTGCCCCGAGCTTGAGGCGCCGTTTGGGCAAGAAGCCGCCGATCAAGTGCGGGCGTTAGTGGATGGGCGGCCCGTCCTGGTGAAGATCTTCGATGATCCTCCCAGCCAACCTCGCCGAGCCCATCTCTTTACGTCTGACTTTCACTGGCTGAGTCTGAAATTGATCGAACTTGGCTTGGCATGGCATGACAAGCCGACCGATCATGAGTGGCTGCTTTCCAGCCGCGAGGATGAGGCGCGGAAAAGGCAGCTTGGACTCTGGTCCCAGGATCACCCTCAGCCACCTTGGTAGCGAATCGACCGCGTCCGACCTTCACCAACACGACCGCTGTCGGATCGCGAAGGACCCTCCCCGGCCGCGCACGGGTCAGGCACGCGGATGAAATTGGCGGTGGATGCGCTGCAATCGCGAGGGATCGACGTGCGTGTAGATTTGGGTGGTCGTGATGTTGGCATGTCCAAGCATTTCTTGGACTTGGCGCAGATCGGCTCCGCCGGCTCAGCAAATGCGTGGCGAAGCTGTGCCGCATCGTATGAGGGCTAACGGTCTGGGAAAATCCGACCCGGAGGGCGTATTTCTTAACGAGCTCCCAAATCGCCTCCCGCCGAAAGCAACGCGCCCGCCGTGAAAGGATCACCCACGAAGGTGCGGGCTGGCGCGGTCCAACCAAGACCGGCCGCTCCGCCTCGAGGTAGTCACGCGCTGCCTGAATGGCTTGCTGGCCAAGCGGAACGAGTCGCTGTTTGTCGCCCTTGCCGTGGCAACGACAGTACGCCTCGTCAAGGTGCAAGTCCTCGAGCCGCAAGTTGGACAACTCCGACGCCCGGCAACCCGTGGCGTAGAGCAATTCGAGCACGGCTCGGTCTCGTCGCCAGTACTTGTCACGCGGATTCGGTGCCTGCAAGAAGCGATCCACTTGCCCCGCGGTGAGTACGTGGGGCACGCGCTGCCAGAGTTTTTGGGACCCGAGCAGTTCCGCAGCGCTTTCGACGATCGCTCCTTCTAACTGCAGGTAACGGAAAAAGATCTTCACCGCCACCAGGTTCCGCGCAATACTGGCCGCCGCCAGATCCTGTCGGTGAAGCCAGGCGGCGTAATCGGATAAATCCTGAATCGTGATCCGTGTGACGGCGCGGCCGTCCAGCCAGCGCTGGAAGGCCCGCATGTCTCGCCCGTAGGCCAGAACCGTATTGTCGGCCAGATGACACTCGTTTCGCAGGTAGTCAACGAATGCATCGATCCAGCGTTCGGCCCGATCCTGACGCACTTCAAGCCGCCGAGGTTTGACAATCTTGCGTGGAGGCATGGGCGCCGATTCCTTTCCGGGACGCGGTTCGGGAGGGCGAGTCGCTATTTCGGGAGGGCGAGGCTCCTCGCCGTCCGGCCGGATTGCCACTTGCCGGCCAAGTCGTCATAGTGGGGCCACTCACCAGGACACCCCGGATTCGCTTCCACCGCGGCGGGCACGCATCTGATGATAGAGTTTATTCTCGGCAGGGGGCGTGCCGATCCTGTGGTCGTCTCGGCAAACTCGTGCTGTGTCACAGCTAAAATCCGGGGTTGGGAATAGGGGTCAGGTTGGGAACAGGGGACCTGCCCCCTTTTCCCGACGCACTCGCGGCAGCATGCGAAGCGATTCACTGTCGAAGCAACACCGAATTGATTGATCTGGGGGAAAGATTCGCCATGAACATCTTGGTATCCGGTGGCGCGGGTTACGTCGGGTCTCACACGGCCCGGCTCTTGGACCAGGCAGGCCACCGGGTTTGGATTTACGACAATCTGGTGACCGGTCACCGCGAGGCCGCCCTTCCAGGCCGACTGATTGAAGGCCAGCTGAGTGATCGCGCCGCGTTGCTCGACGTGCTTCGTCAGAAGGAAATTGAGGCCGTTTTTCATTTCGCGGCGTTCGCTTTGGTGGGCGAGTCCGTCGCACATCCGGATCGGTACTACCACAATAACGTGGTTTGCACGTTGAATTTACTGGAAGCGATGCGAGAATCCGGCGTGCGGAAGATGGTGTTCTCAAGCACCACCGCGACCTACGGCGTGCCGAGCCGCATCCCGATCAAGGAGGACGAGCGGCAGGACCCAATCAACCCTTACGGTTTTACCAAGCTGGTGATCGAGCGGGCCCTGGAGGACTACGCCGTCGCGTACGACTTCGCGTATGCGGCCCTGCGATACTTCAACGCGGCCGGTGCCTCACCTGCCGGTGACCTGGGTGAAGATCATGACCCCGAATCGCATTTGATCCCGATCGTGCTGCAAGTCGCCCTCGGCCAACGGGATCGAATCTCGGTTTTCGGCGACGACTATCCGACGGCTGATGGAACCTGCATCCGCGACTACGTGCATGTCGATGATCTGGGGCAGGCCCACCTGCAGGCCCTGCCGCGTCTTCAAGCCGGTCAGGGCCTGAAGGTCAACTTGGGTACGGGAAAAGGGCACAGCGTCCGTGAAATCATCGACGCTTGCCGTCGCGTCACAGGGCATGCAATCCCCGAAATCATCGCGCCACGCCGCCCCGGCGATCCGCCGGAACTTGTGGCCGACGCGACCAAAGCGCGAGAGTTGCTCGAGTGGTCGCCCGCCTACACCGAGATTGACGCGATCGTCGAGACGGCGTGGCGGTGGCATCGCACGCATCCAAACGGATTCGGCCCTTGAGGTCAGAAGCTCACGGAGTCCATGCCTCGCCTGACAGATGCCCCACCTGGTCGCGTGGAGCGCATCGCTCGGCCGCGGCACATCCACGATGCAAAAGATCATTATCGAAAAGCCGTACCGCTTCATACCGCCGCATCGCGGTAACTGGTGGCCGAATTTCATCCAGCGTTTTCGACTGATTGATCGCTATCTCAAACGAAACGAGGGAATCGAATCCTATGAGGTTCGCCACGCCGATCGCCTGCGGGCCTCGCTGGCGTCCGGTCACGGCATTTTGCTGACACCGAACCATTGTCGTCCTGGTGATCCCGTCACGCTGGGTTGGTTGGCGCGAGAAACCAACACGCACGTCTACGCCATGGCCAGTTGGCATTTGTTTAACCAGGATCGCTTCACGGCCTGGGCCATTCAGAAAATGGGCGCCTTCAGCGTCTACCGGGAAGGGATGGACCGCAAGGCGATCGAAACGGCCATCGACATTTTGGCCCGGGCTGAGCGTCCGCTGATTCTTTTTCCCGAGGGCGCTGTCACTCGCACCAATGACAAGCTGAGCGCACTGTTGGACGGCGTGGCTTTCATCGCACGCTCCGGTGCGCCCGACGCCAGAAGCTCGTGCCGAACGGCCAGGTGGTTATCCACCCGGTGGCGATCAAGTATCGTTTTCGCGGTGACTTAGCCCAGACGTTGGATCCCGTGCTTTCCGAGATCGAGGCACGTTTCTCTTGGCGGCCCCAATCCAATCGCCCCTTACTGGAACGAATCCGCACGGTCGGCTTCGGCCTGTTGGCGCTCAAGGAAATCGAATACTTCGGCCAGCCCCGACCCGGAAAACTTTCCGAACGGCTCCGCCGACTGACCGATCGACTGCTCCACCCGATCGAGCAAGAGTGGCTGGGCACGACCCAGGAAGGGCCCGTGGTGCCTCGCATCAAGAATCTCCGCATGAAGATCCTGCCCGACATGATCCAGGGTGACGTGTCGCCGGAGGAGCGAGCCCGGCGCTGGGAACAATTGGCCGACATCTACTTGAGTCAGCAGGTCGTCAGTTATCCGCCGGATTACTTGACAATGTCGCCTTCCATCGATCGCCTGCTGGAAACCGTCGAACGCTACGAAGAGGATTTGACGGACCGGGTGCGCGTTCACGGTCGCTTGCACGCGACGATTGAAGTGGGTGAGGCCATCGCGGTCGACGGACAACGAGATCGAAAGGCCGCTGTCGACCCGATCATGATCCAGATCGAAACGACGCTGCAAGGCATGTTGGACCGACTCGCTCAGGATTCAATACCGAGCGCCACCGGGCCGACGACCGAAGCCATCCCTCCGGCGAACTCCGAACCATCATGGCCCTGATCGAACTCCGCGACATTCGCAAAATTTACCAACGCGGCGAGGTCGAAGTGCAGGCCCTGGCCGGCGTGAGCCTCGATATCCAGCAGGGCGAATACGTCTCCCTCGTCGGTCAATCGGGGTCCGGCAAGTCCACCCTGATGAATACGCTCGGCTGCCTCGATCGCCCGACCTCGGGCAGCTACCATTTGGCCGGCGAGGAAGTCATGCAGATGTCCGCCGACGCGCGAGCTCGCCTGCGGAACACGCAGATCGGTTTCGTCTTCCAGAACTTCAATCTCTTGAATCGAACCTCCGCCCTGGAGAACGTCGAGCTGCCCTTGCTCTACTCGCGCAACATCTCGCGCCGCGAGCGCCAACGTCGAGCACAGGAATTGCTCGAGATGGTCGGCCTGAGTGATCGCATGGACCATCATCCTGGACAGCTTTCCGGTGGCCAGCAGCAGCGGGTGGCCATTGCCCGGGCCCTGGTCAATCGCCCGTCGATCCTGATGGCCGACGAACCCACGGGCAACCTCGACTCACGAACGAGCGATGACATCATTCGCCTGTTTCGCGAGCTCAATTCGCAGCAGAACATCACGATCATCCTCGTGACCCATGACCGCGAAATCGCCGTCAACGCCAAACGTACCGTAACCCTCAAAGACGGCCTGGTTACGCTTGACGAGTTAAACTGAAAGGCCAACGGCAGGGCGGCCACGGGCCACCGCGAGCCGTCATTTGCCCGGGGCCGTTTTCGTCGTGGGTTGCGACGGGATTGGCGAAAACCGCCGCCTTTGGCTGATGGCAAATCGGGCGGAATCCGAACCTAAGTAGGTATGACCCGCCGAACCGTTCTCACCCTCAGCCTCGTGGCGGCAGTCCTTGCGCCCTCCGCAAACTCCGCCCTCGTCGCCCAGCGTGCCGTCCTCGGAATCTTCCCGCCTCAGCGCCGTGTTCCCATTCGCGACCCCGCGACACTGCCGGCCGCCAGGATTCCGAGCGACATCGCGCCGCCGCCGACGGTCTCGACGCGCGCCGAGCAGCCTCCCGAAGAACCGTTCTACTTGGATGAGGCCATCCGCCAGGCCCTGCGCAACGCCGACGCGATTCGTGTGCTTTCGGCGAACGGCGCCGCGAGCACCGGGCAGACGATTTACGACCCGGCGATCGTCACCACGCGCATCGATCAACGGCAGGCGATATTCGACCCGACGTTCGAGATGCGGCACGACTTTTTCCGTAACGAAACGCCGCTGCCGCTGGTCGATCCCCTCGATCCCAGTCGCGCTATTTTTGAAGGCACCCGCAGCGACATCTATGACACGTCACTGGGCGTTAGCAAGCAACTGCAGACGGGCGGGCGCACGACGCTGCAGACCAACGTCGATCGAATCCGGAGGACCCCGCGATTGGGCGACCTCAATCCCGACTCGAGGTCGTCGCTGGATCTCAGCGTCACGCAGCCCTTGCTGCGGGGTGCCGGAGTGGCCGTGAACCGCGTGCCAATCCTGCTGGCCCGGATCGACGCCGAGACGTCCTATTTCCGCCTCAAAGACTCGGTCCAGGAGACGGTGCGCGGCGTCATTCAAGGCTACTGGGACCTCGTCGCGGCCCGGACCAACGTCTGGGCCATCGAACAGCAGGTCAAACAGGCCGAGTTCGCCGTGCGACGCGAAACGATGAGCATGCAAATCGGATCATCCAACAAGGCGCAGTATTCTCAGGCGCTGCTGGCCCTCACGAACTTCCGCGCCAATTTGATCGCCGCCCGCTCGACGGTCCTCGATCGCGAGGCTTCGTTGCGGGGAATCCTCGGCTTGCCGCCGACGTCGCCCGACGCCTTGATTCCGCTCACCGCACCGGTCACAACCCGCTACGAATTCGATTGGGAGGGACTGCTTCAGCTGGCCGAGCGTTACCGTCCCGATATCATTGAACTGAAACTGATCCTCGAGGCGGACTACCAACTGCTGCTGCAAGCAACGAACCGGGCGCTGCCTCAATTCGATGCGGTGATGCTCTACCGTTGGAACGGTCTGGAGGGCGAATTGCCGGTAGGATCCAATGTCCGCACGGAGCCGGGCGCGTTCACCGACTGGCAACTCGGCGTGAATTTCTCGGTCCCGCTGGGGCTGCGACAGTCGCGCGCCCAGCTTCGCGAACAAGAATTGATCATCTCGCGAGATCGCGTCAATCTCGACCAGGCGATGTTGCAAGTCGTCCACGACCTGGCCAGCAATTTGCGGCGAATCGACCGGCTCTTCAGTCGCTATGAAGCCTTCACGCAGACGCGAATGGCGGCGATTGACAACTTGGAGCAACAGTTGGCAGGATTCAACAACGGGAGCATCGACTTCATCAACGTCTTGCAAGCGCTCACCGACTGGGGCAATTCGGTGAGCAACGAGGCGGCCGCCTTGGCGCAATACAACGTCGAGCTTGCCAATCTCGAGCAGCAAACCGGCACGCTGCTTGAGTCTCACGGGATTCGATTCTATGAAGAGCGCTACCGATCGCTCGGCCCGTTGGGCATCTTGGGCGGAACGCGTCCCTTCCCGCGGGACCTGCGTCCCTCCGACAATCTGCCGCGATACGAAAATTCCGACCAACCCGTCGACGCGATCTTCCGCCAAGATGCGCCCGAAGAGCTGCTCGATCGCCGCAGTCGATCGCTCAACAAGGCGTCACCCGAACCGATGCCGCTGCCGCCGCCAGAACCCACGCCGCCCGAACGCTAGGGCTTCGCCCGTGGCCGCCGGCGCTATTCGTACCGCAGCGCTTCGATCGGATCGAGACGACTCGCGCGGCGGGCCGGGTAGTAGCCGAAAAAAATGCCCACCAATGCCGCGAAGCCGATCGCCAGAAACGCGGCGGGAAGTGAAATCACGACGGGCCAGGGAGTGCCCTTGGTCCAGGAATTAATCGCCAGCGTGATGCCGGTTGAGGCCGCCACGCCCAGCAACAAACCGATCAAGCCACCGACGCATGAAAGAATCACCGACTCAACGAGAAACTGGCGCAAGATGTCGCGTCCTCGCGCCCCAACGGCCATGCGGATGCCGATTTCGCGAGTTCGCTCGGTGACCGAGACCAACATGATATTCATAATCCCGACGCCTCCCACGAGCAAGGATATCCCTGCGATCGACGACAGCAGAAGCGTCAGAATCCCGGTCACGGTTTGCAACATATTCGAGATTTCCGTCGTACTCTGAACGCCAAAGTCCGCGACTTCGCCCGGCGCGATCTGATGTCGGTCGAGCAGAATCTGTTCGATCTCGCGTGTGGCTTCCGCCATCCGCTCTGCCGACCGAGCTGATGCCATGATCAAATTGACGTTGTCAAAACTTGAGCCCCAGAGTCGCTTGCGAACGGTCGTGTACGGCAAGAGCACAATGTTGTCCTGATCGTCCCCGACAATGTTCGCTCCCTTCTCGTTCAGAACTCCGATGATCCGAAACGGGATATTACGAATCCGCACGGTTTGCCCTAGCGGATTGATGGTTTGAAACAGGCGAGCCACAATCGTGCGGCCCACGACACACACCTTGGACGCGCTGGCGATATCTCGCTCGGTAAAAAAACCGCCGTCCTGAATCTGCCAGTTGCGCACCGTCAGATACTCGACACCCACACCCATCATTTCGCGCGGCACCAATTGTTGTTCCCGTAAATCACCTGGCCGCCCGCACCGACCAACGGCGAACTGGCAATCACGCTCTCGCACTCGCGCCCGATGGCTGACGCGTCGGACGCCGTGAGGGTGACGGAACGTTCCTGTTGCACGCCCGATCGGCGCCGCATCTCGGGGTAAATCACGATCACGTTCGTCCCCAACGACTCGAACTGCCCCATCACCAATTGGCTGGCACTTTGGCCCACCGAGACCATCGTGGTGACGGCGGCGATCCCAATCACCACCCCCAACACCGTCAATCCAGCGCACAACTTGTTCTTCGCCAACGCCCTCAGAGCGACTCGAATTGTGAGCGTCAGATCCATCTTCGCAGTTCCTTATTTCTTGACCTGAACGGCCACGACGACGGAATCGCCGGGCTTGAGATCGCCCGACACCAATTCGGCGTGCCGATAATCGCTGATCCCCAATTGGACTTCGACAGCACGAAGCAAGTCGCCGTCTTTCAGCCAAACGTGGCGACGTTGTTGTCGTCGAGCTTCGACCAATTCTTCCACGTCCATCGCCGCCGGCGTCTGCGTCTTATCCTCCTCGTCGGTTGCCTGATCCGCGCGTCCTTCGATCAGGTGCCGGTCTTCCGGCCGAACATACTCCGTCTTCGGAAAGAAACGGACGGCCGACCAAGGGATGCGGAGGACGTCTGATTTCTCCTCAATTTGAAAGGTCAGATTAGCCGTCATCCCGGGCAGCAACTTCAGTTCCGGGTTGGGAACCGCCACTACGACCGGATAGGTAATCACATTCTGAATCTCGGTGGAGCTGAGCCGAATCTCCTTGATCTTCCCCACGAAGAACTCATCCTGATACGCGTCAACGCGGAACCGTACGGGCTGCTCGGCCGCCTGAGCCCGCTTGATTTGGCCGATGTCCATTTCGTCGACCGAGGCATAGACGTACATCTCTTCTTGCATCCCCACGCCTAAGATGAATAGTTCCGGCGTCTGAAATTGCGAGGCGAGCGTTTGGCCCGGGTCAATCTTGCGGTCGATCACCATCCCGTCGGCCGGCGCAGAGATGGTCGTGTAGCGGAGGTTCGTCTTCGAATTTTGGAGGTTGGCTTCGGCCTGCGCCACCGAGGACTCGGCCAGGGTGAGTTGGGCCTCCAACGACATGCGGCCGAAACGAAGCCGATCCAGTTCGGCGTCCGACACGAAGTCCGGATCTTCTTTCTCGAGCTCGAAACCTCGCCGCTCGTCGTTCTTGGCTTGCTGCAAAACAGCCGTCACGCGTCGAACTTCCGCGCACGCGGTGGCCAGCGCCGCTTCATCGCGACGCACGGACGCCTCGTATAGCGCGGGATCGATTTGAGCCAGCACGTCGCCTCGCTTGACCTCGTCGTTGAAATCGACATTCAACTCCACGATCGGTCCGGAAACAAAGGCTCCGATTTGCACCTTCAGTTTCGGCTCGACACGCCCCGTTGCGCTTCGCGTCGCCCGGATCGTCCCGCTCGAAAGCGATTCCAAACGAAACTCCGGCTGGCGCCGTTTCTTCAGATAGGCCTGAACGGGGAACCGGACGGCGGCGATCATCCCCAGCAGGACTGCGAAAATCAGAAACAGGCGAACGAGCAACCGCATGGATCAAATCGAAAGGCAGAGGGCAGGGGACAGGCCGAGGAACGCGCGCGGGCGGCCATCTCAGTTTACCAGCTGAGCCACCCTTCCAGCTACCGCAACGGGATCCTGCCCAGGCCGCGAGCGCCGCGCGTTCCCAGTGCCGGTTCAGCTCGCCGGCGGGACCGGGGGGGCAAACGTGATCTTGTCAATTAACTTGATCACATTCCCATCGGGATCGACGTATCCGGAGACGGCGGTGACGGCATCGATCGCATGGGCATATCGCAGCTGGTAATCGCAGTCGATTTCGATTTCGGCCTCTCCCACGCTGCCCGGCCCCGCCTCGTCCCCAATCAAACTCCGAATGTGCGCGTGGAGGGAGCGGAAGTCAGGAAAAATCTGGTCATTGAGCCGGATCCCATCGGTTGCCAGATTGCCGGCTGCGTCGGCGACGAGTTTTAGTTTTAACGGAGGGAGCACCGAATCGTCGACAGCGCCGGCATTCGGCGCCGCCAGAGGCATCTTGATATTGAAGTCTCCTTCTTGAGCCACAATCTTGAACGTCATGATGAAGAACACGAGCAATTGAAAGACAATATCGATCATGGGGGTCATCTGCAGCTCGATCCCCACCTCCTCGCTAACTCGATGTCGGAACTTCATGACGCGGGCACCCGGAATGAAACGCGGAGGCGATCCAGCGCCACCATTTCAGCGCGGACCGACGTCACACGCCGCGACCTCGTACGACCGTGACGGCCACGCACCTTGAGGGTCATTCGATTTTCTCTTCAGCACGCAACGCGAAGGTTTCGAACTTCGCATCCTGGCAAATCTGGATCACTTCTTGAACCGCCCCCATCGCGGCGTCGGCGTCCGCTCGGATAATCACCGTCGCTTCGCGGGGCGACTTTTTTCGCAGCTTCAGAAACTCGCCTTCCCGGATCATGTAGGGCTTTAGACCCGTAAGAGACACCTCTTGACCGCTCAGAATCACGTTACCCTCTTTCGTCAATTGAACGAAAACGGGGTGTTCAAAGGGGGCGTCAGGCGGCTTGGCCAACTCGCTGGTCGGCAATTGTATCAGTTCGTTCTGATCGGCCTCGGTGAAGTTGATCAAGACCATAAAAAACGCAATCAACTGAAACGTCATGTCGATCATCGGCGTCAGATCGCCTTCGGCCCGAGGTGGCAGGTGTTTCTGAAAACGCACGGCAAGAATTCCTCAGTCTGCGACTCCGTCGCGGTCGTTTCGGTTCGCTCACGCCCCACACCCCAGCCGCCCGGACCCAATCACTTCTTCTTACTGTCGAATCGACTCATCAAGTTATCGCTCAGGATTCCCACTTCCAGAACCAAGCGGGCAACCCGGTTTCGCAACAGGTTGTAAGCGGCGATGGCCGGGATGGCGATGAACAGCCCGATCAACGTCGTAAAGAGTGCGGTCGAAATTCCCTGGGCCAGTTCGGCGGGCTTCGGACTGGTCGCGGTGTTGGCGATCACCTGAAACGAGCTAATCATGCCGTGGACCGTGCCGAACAGGCCGATCATCGGACTGATGGTTCCGATCAGCGCCATATAGCTCAAGCGGTGCTCGAGCTTCATATTCTCCTCTTCGCCGACCTCTTGCATCGCCTCGATCGCCTGCGGATAGCCGGTCGAGAGCTTGGCCAGCCCCGCCGAAAGGACTTGGCCGAGGAACGACTCATCACTCTTGGCCAACTCGTAGGCCTCCTGATACTTTCGCTCGTTCAAATTCGCCTCAAAGGCCTCCACCAGCGGCAAAGGGCAGACATTGTCGCGCCGGGCCGTGAGCAGATTCATCACGATCAAAGCGACCAAGGTGAACGACAAGAAAAGAAAGATCAGCGAATAGCCCCAGCCGAGCGCCCCAAACGCCCATTCCAGATACGAGGGCGGATCCCCGTTGGTCGCGGGGGAATCGGCGGCGGCCGGCGCGGCGGCCGGCGGCGGCCGGGGCCGCCTCGATCGCCGCGCCACCGGGTTCCTCCTGAGCCCTCAGCGGAGCGGACGACGACCCGGCAACCAGCAAGACGCCCCCCAACACCAACGCCCAAAGTCCCAACCCGCGACCATGGACCTCGTCACGAGTTTCGTTTCGACGCATCTTCATAAACCACTCCTGAACTCAACGACTCCGGAACTTGGTCGAGCCAACCGCAACGAGCGGGCGAGGCTTGGGGGGGCTTCGGGACGGCGCGGCTTCCGGTCTTGTGACGCACTTCCTATTCTAATCAGCGAACCGAATTGCCGTAAGTCAGCGGGCAACCGAGACCACGTCATTCGCTGGCGCGTTTGGCCCAAATGGTTCCCGCATAGCGTGACTGTAATAGTTGCCGAGCATCGACGGCACGAGCCGGCTGCTCGACTTGCGGCCACAGGACCGTCAGATAGTAGAGTGCTTCGGCATGCGCCTCGCGTTGACCGTAAAACAAGAGGTCCACGTGCAGGTACGCCAGGACCGCCTCGAGTGGCCGCGACGCCTTGCGGTAGGCCGCGCCCAGCGCCAAGTATGCCTGCGTGAAAAGCGTCTCATCGGCCGGATCATTTTTTGCGATCACTTCCTCGAGCGCCGCAATGGCCGCGTCCGTCTCTCCCGACTCAGCCTGACACGCAGCCTGCCCGATTCGCGCCAGTGCTTGTTGGCGAATGGCGGCGGAATCTCCCGCGCCGTTTTGCAAGGCGCGGGCATACTGTTCGGCCGCCTCGGCGAACTTTCCCTGCGCCCGCAAGGCACCGCCGGTCAAGACATACGTGCGCAGCTCGTATTCGGGCCAGGGAGCCTTGGCAAGTTGTTGATAATAGCGGGCTGCATCGTCGTAGTTGCCGGCGGCCGCCGAGAGGTTCCCCAGCAGCTCGACCGCTTCGAAAAAGTGATACGTATTCCGCTCCCTGCGCAAGAAGTCCAGCACCTCCTGTCCCGCCTGTTGAGGATCTCCGCCTCCGCGAAGGGCCAATCGTCCCAAGGCCAGAATGCGATAGAATCCGGCCTCTTGCCGAATCAACACATCGGTCGCATCAGGCAGCTCAAGCTCCGCCAACGTTTCGAGCGCCTGTTCGTATTGCCCCGCCATGACCGCGGTCCTCGCCTGACGCAGCGGCGTTGGCTCTCCGGCGAAATTGATGCGCTGAATTTCATTCACTGGAATCTTACGTTCCGTTCCGGAACTTTCGAGTGAGACCTCGGTGGGGCTGACGGCCGTCACCTTGCCGAGCAGCTTCGAGCCGCGGCGCGTGCTTCGTTCGAGCGTCACCGTATCCTGGGCCGGCAGCGCGCCGGCGGCCAGGACGCCGAGCAGCAAGGCGGCCAGGCAGTGAAACGGCGGTCGTTGTCGCGGGTCGTTGGCGAGTAAGATCATGGGAGTCCTGTGAGACGTTTTCCAAGCGACTGTTGGATGTCGCTGAGCAAGGTATCGTACTGCGACTTCCGCTGGGGTCCACCGAGTTGAGGATAGAGCTTGGCGGTCATTAAGACATCGGATTCGGCCTGCGCCAGGACCTCCTTCCGTTCGTGGGTCGGCTGCCGCAGGGCGTATTGGTAGCGGCAAACCGCCAGTTCGTAGCGGGCTTCATAGAACAACTCGTCGAACTGGGCCTTCCCGGCGACGAGTCGGGCGATTCGTCCGTACCCCCAGACGAAGTTGCGTTGGGTTTTGGGGTCGAGCTGGTCCCCTAGAATCGCCTTGAGATACGCGGCGGTCTCGCCCGCGTTCCCCCAGCTTTGCAATGTCCGAGCCGCCTCGACCTGAACAAAGATCTGATTGTTTTCCGCTCGCAGGATCCGCTCGAACTGCGCCATCGCCGCCGCATGATCGCCTCGCTCGCGATAGACAATCGCCAATCGGGTCTCAAGCAGTAGCCGTTCCTGGACCGTGAGCGTCAATTCATTGCGATCGCTACGTTCCAGGATTTCGCGATAGGCGTCGATCGACTTCGTGAAAAAGGGTCGGCTGGCCGCCGTCGCCTCGCCATTGGCTCCGCGCAGGGCTTTGCCGAGGTTCGCATACGAATCGGCGACCCAGCTGAGAACGCTCAGTTCCTTCGTCGTCCCAGCGGCCCGTTCCAAGAACTGTTGAAAGGCCGCGACGAGCGCATCTCGCCGGTTCGCGGGCGCCGCTTCGAGCTCCTTTTCCAGACTGCGGGCCAGCAGGAGGTAAGTCGCGGCCAGGTTGGTCGACCCCCCGGTTTGCTCGGCCAACTGCTTGATTTGCTCCAGCGTAGCGAGCGCCTTGGCCAGCAGCGCATCGGGATCGGCGGCGTCGGGCAAGGCGGCGACGTAGGCGAGCAGCGCCAGTTGATAAACCCGCTGTCGAGATTCGCTGCTCGGCAGCAACGGATCGAGCTGATCGGCCAGCATCTTCGGGCCAATCTTGGGATCTTCCAGCAATCCGATGGCCTCTTGTGGTTGAGCGTGCCGAAGGTTGTACTCCGCCACCAAAAGAGTTGCGGCAAGCGTCGTGGCGCTCGGTTCGGACGCCGCCCCGCGGCGCAGTCCTTTGGTGATCAGCTGAATTCCGCTGCGTTGTCGGGCCTCGATCTCGGCGGGATCGCCCTGGTCGGCCAGCAACGATTGACTCTGCGACCACAAGGATTGGCCCACGGCCAATTCCGCCGCGGCGCGTTTCGGCGATTCCGGCGCCATCTGTTCCAAATAGGCCAGGGCCTGTTCGGTCTGGCCCTGCTGGACGGCGAGCGAGACGAGCGTCGCCAGGGCGTCGTCGGCTTCGGGCTGTCCCTTCCATTGCGTCGCAATCCGTTCCGCCGTCCGACCGATCCGCGCCGTCAGCGTGGCCGCCCCAGGAGTTTGGCCGTCTCCGTACAGTCGGACCAGAGCCGCCAGCGCCACGGCGGTCGCGCGGCGGCCTTCCTCGGTCGCGGGAAAGCGTGAGGCGAGGAAGTCGGCCAACACGGCCGCCGCGAAGAAATCTTCCTGGTAGTAATACAGCGTACACAAGTAGTAGCGAACCTGATTGATCTGCTCGATCGGAGTCTCTTCTGTGACAAGTTCTTGAGCCTGGCGCAGCAGCGCGACCGCTTCGCATCCGCCTGAGAGACTTGAGCTCGAGCTTCGCTCAGCCGCTGCTCTGCTTCCGCGCCCGCTGCCGCGTCGGCCAGTTGGGCTTGCCGTTGCTCAATCAAACGAACGGTTTGCGCGGCAACCTGCCGCCGCGAGAGGGCGTCCCTCGCCGCATCAACGGCCTCGGCAAACGTCTTCGCCTGGACGGTCTCGGCGACGGGCTGTGTCGAATGGCCCAAATCCGCCAAGAGCGCCTGTGCCCCTTCCTGGGATTCCCCGCGATACTTCGCGACCTCAATCGCCAACCGACGCGCCTCACGCAACAAGGCCGCCTGGTCCCGTCCGGCCGCCTCACCTTGAGCCGCCAAGTGATAGGTCTTGGCCAGCAAGAAGGCGACGGCCAACCAATCGTCGTCGCCACGCTCGTTGGGCCGCTGCTGCTCCAACCACGCCTCGGCGCGCTGCCGGGCCGCCTCGTATTGCTGGACCTTGGGATCCAGCCAGCATTCCATCGCCCCCCGCAGGGCTTTGGTCTTCAGCGGCCGCAAGACCGTTTCCCCGTCCGGTAAGGTCAGCAAATCCTCAAAGTCCGACAGGGCCTTTCGCAGTTCGCCCAATTGCTGTTGGCAGCGCCCCTGGAACAGCACCGCCGAGAGACCCGCCAACCGTCGACGATACTTCTTGGCCACTTCTCCGAATGCGGTTTCCGCCTCCAGGAACTTCTGCCGCCGCTGGGGACTCGACTCGTCGTAACTCCAGGCCTCCTCGTAGAGCAACATCGCGGCCACGAATTGTGCCTGCACGTAGTCGCCGCGAAGCCGATCCCGCTCTTCGATCAAACTCGCATCCCGCTCCGGGTCCAGGGCTTTGGGCTGCGCTTCCAAACGTGAGCGAATGTCGGCTTTGTTGGCCGCAAACGTCTCGCGCGCCGCCGAAAACAACCGCCTGGCGGAATCCTGCAGCTGCTGTTTACGCGAGGAATCCACCGTGGGCTGATTGGCCTGCGCCACCGTCGAACGCGCGCGTTCAATCTGGATGTCTCCCAAACGACCCCGCGCGGTCAAGGCCAACGAATGATCGGCGTGCTGCGCTTCAAACCGCTCGAATGCCTCCTGGGCCTGATCCAAGTAAGTTTGCTTGGGTGCCAGATTTCGCTGGGCCAACGCCGCCTGAATCAGCACCTCGCCGCGGTGGAAGTCCAACGTCTCCAAGAACTCGCTCGACGCCAACGCCTTTCCCTCAAGCCGAGTCAAATAGTCCAGGGCCAAGTCAAAATATCCACGCGCCGCCAATTCGCGCAAGAACGGTTCGGCCGGCTCCGCACCCGAAACGCGCCCCATTAACGGCTGCTCGGTCAGAAAACCTCCCGCGAAAACGCCACAGCCAAGTAGCAGCAGCGGCAGCAGTGCGGCCGACCTGTGCCGAGAATTCGGACCGATCGCTCGCATCCCTCGCGCGCAACGTCAAAACGAAAGCCCCTGCAATGGTCAGGCATCGGGCGTGGAACGAACGAGACATGCGTTATTCAGACCAGTGCGGCCGAGTGACCGCGCTTGGGGATCGATCGTGCGGCGACAAGCTCTGGGACCAAGCCGCGGACGGCGGCAAGTCACGACGACTCGGGGCAGCAACGACACGTTGGGATCGGACGGTCGTTCGGACCGACATCGGACCGGGCCGCCGGGGCCAAATCAGCTCGCGACGGGGCATCTGCGAACGTCAGGTTCCGGCACTGACGCTCACGCAGCGGTGAACACGGAACTCGCCTCTACCTCCAACTTATTTGGTTTCGTCCGACGAGGCAATTACTGCGAGACTTTGCGGCCCCTCTTTTAAGGCATCTTGCCGGCGAATCGACGTGAGCCGCCGATTGCCGGTCCACGAATCCTGCCCAGAACGCGCGGGCTTCCAGGTCGCCAAGCGCCCGACGTTGTTCGCCGCGGACCCGACTTGTATCATTTCAGGGAGGTTGCCGGGCGTGTAAGGGCGATGCGATCCGCCCCGCGCCGCCGCCCGACCGCCGAGCGGACTTCGCTCAGGAACCGACATGACCTTTGATTGGACGCAACCGAGTCGCCGGCGCCGACCTCCGAATTACCTTGCGCAGGCGTCCAGCGCCGTCTCCTGGCGATGTGCGGGATGCTGATTCTGATCCTGTGTCTGACACGGCAGGCAGCCCGTCCGGACAGCTGGACTTGGGTTTGGAAATTGACAGGGCAACCCGTCCCGCCGCCCGCCGACCGGGGCCTGCTGCCGCCCCTACCCGTTGGCGCAGCGACGGATTCCGGGGCGAAGCGATGGAATGTGGACCGGTGGCATCCCGAGTTGCGGCAAGCCGAATTGGACCGTATTCGGGATGACACGTATTTTCGCGACGCCGAGCACGACGTCTGGTGGCATCTGATCGCGCTGCTCAAATCGACGCCTGACAAGCAGCTGCAAGACCTGAGTCTGGGTCCGGTCAGTTTCCTCCAGATCTATCGTCAAACGCCAGCTTATCGCGGCCGGTTGGTCGACCTGCGCGGCACGATCCGCCGAGCCCACCGGGTGTCCGCGCCGGAGAACGACCTGGGTGTCGACGGCTACTGGGTCTGCTGGCTGTTCCCCGATCGGGCGGCTCAACACCCGATTGTCGTCTATCTGCTCGATTTCCCGGCGTCACTTCGCACCGGGATGAAATTGGACGAACGAGTTCAATTAACGGGGTTTGTGTACAAGCGTTGGAGCTACCGATCCGCGGAGGGTTTGGCGGTGGCCCCCGTTATTATGGCCAGGACCGCCACGCCCGAGCGGTCCGCGACGGCAGAAACGGCCAGTGACACGCCAGACAAGACACGCCCGACGCCGGGCATGCTACTCGGGACCGGAGTTGCCGCCATCGTCGTCACCTGGTTGCTGTACCGCTACACCTCGCGTCGCAGCGCAGCGTACAATTCGCGCGAGTTACCCAACGCGCCAATCGGCCCGCCGGAAGAGAGTCCCCCAGCGCGCGACTGAGCCCGTGAGGCGACGATTGCGCCCGGTTAAATCCGAAATCCAAACTTCCGGACTTACATTGTCAGTGACGCCACATCTCGCACGGTCACGACGCGGTGGAGGACCCCAGCTGATGCCCCCGTTGACCCGTTCCCGCCGGCGATGCGTCGCCCTCTTGGCCGACTTCCCAGCGCATTTCGCAGCGATCGTCTGGCTCGCCTTGTCGACGTCGTACGCCGTGGCCCAGGTTGGGGGTCGGAGCGACACGCCACCCTCGGCGGGAGCGACGGTGGCCGAAGACCCGGCCGAGCCGTTGGTCGCCGACACGCCACGCGACGTGCTGCGTCTGTTTGACTTTGGCACCAGCGAATGGAGCTACTTTCAGGATGGCCGGGCGCTGGAAGCGGGAGAATTCGAGCCGACCTATCGGCTCCTTGACCTGCTGCCACGGCTGGACGAAGTTCAACGACATCGCTGGCGGACCGTTCCAACGGACTGGTCGCGTCTGGAAGCTGACCCGGACTCGGCCCGTGGTGAGCTGTTCTCGGTAGCCGGCCATGTCCGGACCCGCACGACGATCCTGCTTCCGCCCGAGACGGCACGACGTTTTCGCTACGACCGGATTTATCAACTGGATGTCCAAAGCCTGATCGATGGCCGCCCCCTGGTGGTCTATGCACGTCACCTGCCTGCCGCCTGGCTCGCGGGAGATCATATCCCACCCCTCGAGGGCTGGCCGATCCGATGCGATGGCCTGTTCTTGAAGCGCGGGGCCGATGTTGGCGAGCAAGCCTCGCTCGTCTTCGCCACCGACCGGATCGGCTGGTATCCGGATCGCGTGGACACCCACCTTGGCGTATCGGCTGGGGCCGCCCTGTTGGGTTCGGTCGGGATGGATCTCAGCCGCTTGGATTCATTGGACCAAGGCCGCCCGCTAGGTAATGCCGACCGCGAAGCCTTCTATCAGCTGTTGTGGTCGGTCCGCCGATTCGACCCCCAACGTCTTGCCACTTCGCCGCCCGTCGCCGCCTTCGATGTGGTCGCGGCCCTCCAAGAGCCTCAGCGGCTCGCCGGCCAACGCTCTCGAATTCGCGGACTCGCTCGACGCGCGATCCTGATTCGAGTCGCTGACCCCGACATTCAGGAACGTTTCGGGATCGATCACTATTATGAAGTCGAGCTCTTCATGCCGCTGCCGCAGCCCCTGAAGCTGCGGGATCCGCGGGACGGGCGCGAGCTGGAATACCAAAACTTTCCGGTTACTTTCTGCGCGATGGAGCTCCCGCGTGAAATGCCCCTCGGGGACGAAATCCGCCAATTGGTGGACGTCGACGCCTTCTTTTTCAAAGTCTGGTCCTATCGCAGCCGCTTTACTTCAGGAACTGAATCTGAGGCCGCATCGACCGTCCCACGGCGACAGCTGGCCCCGCTGCTGATCGCGGCCAATGTCCAGCTTCCGCAGCCAACGACGACGCGCAACCCTTGGCCCGTCGCCGTCCTGTGCCTCGTGGTCTTCGGTGGCGTCGCCGCCGCCCTGGCCGCTCGCTGGTGGTATGCCCCGGCCGATCAGCAATTCGCGCGCTGGCGCCGTGACCGATCCGTCCCCTTGGAACCCGACCGGTGGCCACAAACAAACGGCCCGTTCGAAGCCGACCCGGACGACACTCGCACGCCGCCGCAGGATTCACAGACGCCTTGACGCGACTCGTCGCCGGCGAGCGTGGGTTCAACCGAGGTTGGGATTGGCGGAGCCCCACTGGTCCAGCGGAGGAAGAATCCCCATGCCGATCACCTCGTCGCGAAGTTTGCAAAGATGGGCGTAGGATTCCTTCAATTCAGCCTGTTCCGTTGCCGTCCCTTGCGGCACCTTATAGCTGACCCCGTCCGGGCCAAGCGTCGTTTCCATGGCCATCATGATCTGTCCCATACCGGGCTCATTCACGTAGGTCCCGACGGGCCAGGGATAGGTTTCGCCCGTGACCGCGCAGCGAACCATCAAGACGGATTGGTGAGCAGGACTTTGAAAGGAGCTGCGGCCGCGCAATTGGATAATGCGTTTGCCGCCCTGGCAGACGTGCTGCTTGATTTCTTGCCAGCGAGTTTCCGGCAAGGCATCCGTTCCAATCAATTCATCAAGGGGCTTGCCGTTGACTTTCGCCGTGCTCGCAAAGACCGCCATCTGCTCGCCGTGGCCGCCGTAAGTCCGGCAACCTGTCACGGCATCCTGCGGCACCTTAAAGTGTTGGCTCAGAGCGGTCTGCAGGCGCGTGCTATCGAGCGCTGCGAGAGTGGCTACGCGTCCCTTCGCGAGCCCGGAATGGACCAGCGTCGCCAGCCCGGTGATGTCCGCCGGATTGAAAATGACGACAACCAACTTGACCTTGGGGCAATGGGCCCGAATGTCCTGTCCTAGCTGAGCGGCGATTTCCGCATTGCCTTTGAGCAGGTCCTCGCGGGTCATCCCTTCTTTTCGCGGAGCTCCTCCCGACGAGATCACGAAGTCGGCGTCGGCCAGCGCTTCCTTGATCTCGGTGGTCCAGGTCAAATTCGCACCCGGAAATGCGCAGTGATACATCTCCTCTGCGGCCCCCTCAAGGCCGGCGGCAAATGGATCATAGCCGCACACATTCGGCGTCAGCTGCATCGTCAGCGCCGACTGCATCATATTCGAGCCAATAGCGCCGGCAGCCCCCAGAATCACCAGTTTGTCGTTGGTCAAGTAACTCATGACGTAGCCCTTCCTGAACAGAACCTACCTGGGAGAGATGGTCGGCCAATTCGCCCACGACGAACCAGCCGCGGCTTCCTCGGTGAAGCACCCGAGATCGGGGACACTCCCTGTCCCGGGAGTGACGATGATAGCGAGTAACGGCTCCGGCCGAAACTGGGGGCCGCGGAAGCGATTTCCCTGAAATTCGCCTTGCTGGGGAAGGCCCGCGCCGCTAAGGTTCCGCCTTGCCCGAGACTTCGGCGACCGCCCGACTTGAGATGCCTTTTCCAAGCAAGTCCAAACAAGGAAGTTTTGGTATGCGTCGCATCCATCGACTCGCCCCGTCGCGCCATTTTCACACCGGCGTGTTACACGGGACCTTCGCGCGGGCCACTTTGTGGGCGGTCGTCCTGTTGTTAGTGGGGACACTCAGCGGCTGCATCGGCACGTTTGCCAATTTGGTCCACGTCGCCAAAGGAAATGTCAATCCCCCCAACTACACCGGATTAAAGGGCAAGCGGATTGCCGTTGTTTGCGTGTCGAATTCCGAAGCCTTCGGCCCCGCCGAAGCCTCCATGGCACTGGCCAAACACGTGGGGAAGTTGATTCAGAAGAACGTTTCGGAAGTAACGATCATCGAGCAGCGTCAAATCGACGAGTGGATTGACCGCAACGATTGGGACTATACCGACTATCAGGCAGTGGGACAGGGCGTTGAAGCGGAAATGGTCGTGGCGATCGACCTGGACGGTTTCAGCTTGCACGAGGGCAAAACGCTGTACAAAGGTCGCGCCGATGTGCAGGTCGTGGTTTACGACATGACGAAGGGCGGTGAAGAGGTGTTCACGTACGCCCCACCGCAGATTCAATACCCGGAGAACACGGGACATCCCACCACGGATATGACCGAGCGAGCGTTCCGGAACGATTTTCTGAGCGTCGTGGCCAGCCGGATTGCGCGGCAGTTCTACGCCTACGATATGAAAGAAGACTTCGCCCGCGATTCGTCGATTATCCGGGCCCGTTGAGCCCAGGCGGTCCGCAAGCCGCCGAACCCAATCGGCCGGCGAGCTTCGTAAGCCGGGTTGAAGTGGGCCGTCGGGCGTCGGCGATCACACGCCTGGCGGGAGCGATCAAAGCTTGGGCGGTGGGCGACGCTTGACGGGCGGCTGAACGACGACGGGACGATCGTTCTGCGGCGCCTGGTTGGGGTTGTTATTGTTGTTGGCCGCCAGTTGATCGCGCGGCGGCTCCAGTTCGGTGCGGTCTTCCTCCCACCGCCAGCCCATCGGTTGCTTGAGTTCGCGCTCGGCCAGTAAGGCCCAAGGGGTCCCCTGGTGCTCGCGGACGACGCGCTGAAGTAGCTCAAGGGCCAATTCGGCTTCTCGTTCGAGCCGACTTCCGACCGAGATCTGGTCGGCGGGCTGCAACTGCCAGGTATTGTTCCGGTCGTCTTGGAATTTCATGCCACGTTTGGCCTGGGCGAGCATCGAGTTGTAGCTCTCAGCCCGTACCTTGTTGGCCAAGACCCGCCCGAGTGCCAGGTCGTACCCGGCTTGCCAGCGCGGCACGATTTCGTTCACGCGATCGGCCTCGCCGGATTTCAGAATTTCAGCCAGCTGCTGCAGCGCCGGCTCCAGACGGGCGGCCGCTTTCTGGGCTTCGGTCAGTTCGTTGGCCAGAGTCGCTTCGTTTCGTACGACAAACCGCCGTCGGGGCGTCTCGAGCGGCTGCAACCAGGAGGATTCGGCCGCCCGCAGCAGCGCGGCCCGCAGCGGTCGCTTCCGAACTCGTTCGGAATACTCCTGCGCCGACACGTACTCGGGCCGATAACGACGCATCACGTCCGGATCGAAAAAGGCCGCGAAATAGGCGGTGTACGCGTTTGTCTCGCGGCGGCTGACGCGGCGTTCCAGCTGGCGATTCGGATGGACCGTGAAGTAGATCCCGCCCGTCTCGTAACACAATCGCGTCAACGCAAACGGGCCGAAACCCGAGTCGATCGGCGCCTCGTCCTCACGAAAACCCGAGAGTTGCAGCTTGATCCGTTCGGTCAGCAGCGATTCGGGGCCTTGGTCGACACGTCCCCACTGCGGCGATTGGTCGTAAGTCGGATCGGGGTCGACCCACTTCACCAGCGTCTCGCGGCGACCGAAGGGAGCGGGCACACCGACGATATAAACGGGGATTGCCAAGCGACGACAGATCGCCACGGTCGAGTCCAGCCCCTCTTGGTCGTCGCCCGCCTCATCGGTAAAGGCCACGAACATCACGTTACGGTGGAGCGTCGTCCGGTACTTGCGATAGCGCTGAGCCGCTTCTTGAAAGGCCGTAAAAACACGCTCGACCCCACTGTCATCCGGCTCGATTTCCGCCACGGCCTCTTGGATCATCGGCAGGTCGTCCGTAGGTTGGTCAACGGGAAAGTCCACCCGTGACCCAAACGAAACGACCGACGTTAGCAGCGGCTTGTCGGCATGCCGCACGAACGCCGCATCGCCACTGGCCTCGATCACGCCCAGTTCGTCGTAGACGCGATGGAATCGCTGGTTGATCTCCGCGCGCTGCATTTGCAGACTGCCCGAACGATCGAAAAACCAGACGACCAACGTCGGCTGCTCCTCGAGAGAAAGCAAGATTTCCTGCGTGATACGATCAATCGCACCGTCCGCACCGGCCACCCCGACGCCCGCCGTACCTTTGATCGCCTGATTGAGGCTGGCCTGTGGCCCCGTCGTGACTTCGATGAACTCGCGCACTTCCAGCTGGCCGGTCGGCTGAGGTTCCAATTCCAGCGAGGGAATTTGGGGTGAATCCGGCATCACCAACTGGGCTGCCACCTGGCGATCGTCGATGCCGCCGAGCGACGTCGCGCCAATGTCCTCGCGGGGCGTCGGATCAAAATGGAACTCTTCGGGCACGACCTGTTCGAGCGTGGCCTCGTCGGGCAGGGGCGAGACCAAGACCAGCGCCGGAACGTGTTTCTGCACTTGAATCGAAAGAATGCTGATCGCGATCAGAAACGCGAAGTGCAGCAACAGACTAACCAGCCAGGGCGAAGCTTCGCCAACACTTCGATCGGTCGAATTCCTCGTTTCTGAGCTGGCAGGCTGACGGTCCGACATAAAAACTCGATCCCGCGGTCCACAGTCCTGGGGAACAGGGAAAACCGATCCCGCAGGGCCTTCCCGGCCCCCGACGCGGTTCGACATCTGCACTCCATTGTCGTTTGGCTGACTCATCCGACAAGTCGTCTTCGGCGCGGACCGGCACGACTTGGCGAGCTTCCTCCCATCTCAAAAACGGCTGAGAGATCGGAAAGTACTCCTGATCTCACTCTTTTGCCAAAACGCGACCGTTTGGTCAAAGATTCGGTGTCAAAAACCACTTGGCATCGCTTCTCCAAGGAAACGCCGCAGACGACGGTCAAGGGCGGCAACTCACTCTCACACCCCTATCGGGCGGGGGCGAAGCGGACGGCATGCGTCGTTCACTTCGTTGACCCTTTCCACAGGACCATTTAGAGTAAGGGGGGTCATGGTCCTGTATCGACTCGTTGATTGTCCGCCCCTTCTTGTCATTGCGGCCCGGTGGATTACGGTCGGCCCCGCCCAACTCCAACCGGCAGACAACCCCAGCAGACCGCGCTGGAGCTCGCATGGTTTCGTTCGTATTCGCTCCGTCAAACCAAGTCCAGCCGCGCAATGGCTCGGGCCCTCGTCGCCACCCCTTGCGCCGACACCTCACGCGCGTCGGCGGGATCGTTATCGCGTTGATGCTGGGATTTTTCGCAGTCGGCGTCCGCGACAGTTCGGCTCAGGAGCTGCCAGCCAAAGCGTCGACACCACCGCAAGCTGCAGAGACCAAGCCGCTTCCTCCACGGCGCGACCTGCAGCTGATCACCAAAGATGGGGTGCTGATTCATTGCAGCTATTTCGGAAGCAATCGAGGTCGCGAAGCGATTCCCATCATCTTGATCCATGGCTGGTCCGGCCCGCTGGGTGCCGGCTCGCGGCGCGATCTATTGCCGCTGGCGGAAGAACTGCAACAGGCCGGACACGCCGTCGTGGTGACCGACCTGCGCGGACACGGGGATAGTGTCGAGCGCGAACTGGCAAACGAATCGACGGTCAAACTGGACCGAGACAAATTTCGCCCCGGGGACCTGCGCGATATGGCGCTGGATATCGAGGCGACGCGCTCGTTCTTGGTCGAGGAGAACAACGCGGGCCGGCTGAATCTGAATCTGCTTTGCGTCGTCGGGTTCGAGCTAGGATCAATCGTCGCACTGAACTGGATTGACTACGACTGGAGCGTCCCGTCCTTTCCCACGCTCAAGCAAGGGCAGGACGTGAAGGGCTTTGTCTTGGTATCGCCGGAACAAACTTGGAAGGGACTTACCGCTCGATCGGCCCTCGCTAACGACGCGGTCCGAAGCGACCTGTCGGCAATGATTATCGTCGGTCAAGGCGACCCCAGCGCCGCCTCCGGACGGCGGATCCACAATACCCTCAAGAGATCGCATCGTCCCGTCCCCGCGAATCCTCAGGACGCGGAACGATTTCAAGATCTGTTCCTGGTCGAACTCGATACGAGCCTCTCGGGGACGCGGCTGCTTGAACCCGCTGCCTTACAGGTCCCTGACCGGATCGCGGAATTCGTCAAGCGACGGTTGAGCAGCCAGCAAGACGTTTATCCCTGGCGAGACCGGTCGGTGGTGAAGTAGTTCCAAGTTAGGGAAGGGAGTTGTATGGATCGATCGTTTCATTCACGCCTCGGGATCGTCGCTTGTGTGTTAGCGGGTGGCGTCATGTTGGGAGGTCGCTTCCTGCAAGCGGCCGGGACGTTGGAACTGAGCTACGACGCCTCCACCGGCTCGTTGACGTCAAACCCGACACCGCATGATCTGCGGATCACCTCTCCGGCCGGCCTGCTGACCCAATTGCCCACGATCGGGATTGAAGATTACTACGTCCATTTCCTCCGAGTCCTCCGTTCGGACGCCGATCAGCCGCTGGTCATGGGTCCCGTGTTCGAGCCGAACGTGCCCGTCGACCTGTTGATGCAGGATTTGTGCGTGACGGCCATCAAAGATCCGGGCCCCAATGGCTTGCGAAACAATTTCTTTGACCCGGTCCTGCTCAACGGCCAAGTCCTTCACTCGGAACCTGCGGTGTGCGAACGTCCGCCGCGCGAACTTCCTCCGTTTTCGGGTGAGCGGTCGGGAATCCTGCAGTATGACTCGCTGACCGGAGATTTACGTTTGCGGTCTCAGACTCCGATCACGGCCCTTGAAATCCGCTCGCAGCAGCGGTGGTTTACGGGGACCCCGAACGAGGCGGAATTCCTTAATTTTTTTGACGTCGCCCGACCCGACAAACTGTTTAAGCTTTGGAACTCCGGATTCGTCGAAGTCGATTACGGGCCCGTTGTTCAGCCCGGACTTCGCAACCACGAACTGCTCGAGGACATCTGCGTGTATGGGGCCTGGCTGGGTGGCGGCATTGCCGAGTTGGATTACGCCTATCCCGATGCGGGAACAGTGCCGATCCAGCAATGTCCCGAAAGTGGTGGCGCAGGAAAGCCGCGTTAACCTTGGAGTACGACGAGTCGAACGGCGAGTTGGCCATCAACGCTTCCGAACTGAGTGACTTGGCCGTCCCGACCGGGGCGATTCCCGCGGAAAAGGCCCTCTTGCTCACGACGCTCGACCTGCGTTCCGAAAGCGGCATCTTCACAGGGCCCGACGCCCAAAATCTCGAGGGCTCGTACGACCAACATTCGCCGTTTCGGATTCTGAAACAGGATCGGGACGGGTTCGGCTACGTGAATTTGGGCCACGTTCTGGCTCCCGGTCTCTCCCCCGAGTTCGTCATCGCGGACCTGAAACTGGACGTCACGTTTCGGGACGGCAGCGGACTGGGCGTCGTGGACGTCGTCCCCGTCCCGGAACCCATGCACCTCGTGTGGTGGGCAGTCCCCCTCGTGCTATTCAGGCTCAGGTCGCGTCGCTAGGGCCCCGCGCAGCGCCAAAACCGCAAATTCTGCCGCGGCACGCAACCGACGGCGGGTCGTCTCGTCGCGACCGGGTCGGTTCGCCCAGACATCGGCCGCGCTGCTCGTGGTCTGCCGCATTTCGGATCAGATTGCGCTGAACGATTGACGTTTTCTGATTATGATGATCTGGTTAAGAAGGGCAGAGAAGTAGCGATACCTCGAGTCGGTTCACTCGCAACCGCAACCTGCCTGAGGCTTCGGCGCAACGTGCGCGTACGGGGCTAACGACTCCTCGCGGGTCAATAATCCTTTTCCGAATTGGCGTCTCTGGGCAGGGTGATTGTCGATGATGCGACGATCGCGCTGGGGCGGACGCGTTTTCACGTCACGACAGAAAAGCAAATCCATGAAGCGGAATCGAAGAGGCGGGCGAGCGTCCTTGCGGCGTGGCCATTTCGAAACGTACGAGGGGCGATTGCTGTTGGCATCGGATCTCGTGATCTCGGAGTTCATGGCCGACAACGACGGCTATTTGGCCGACGAAGACGGCGAGTATTCCGACTGGATCGAGATCTTCAATCGAGGCTCGGACGACGAGTCGCTGCAAGGTTGGTACTTGACCGACGATCCGGATGAGCTCGACAAGTGGTCGTTTCCGAACGAAAGCCTGAGCGGCGGAAGTTTCCTGCTGGTGCGCGCTTCGGGCAAGGACCGCGCCGTCGCCGGACAGCCGCTGCATACCAACTTTGGTCTGAATGCGGATGGCGACTACCTGGCGTTGACGCGGCGCGTCCCTGACGCCGATGACCCCAACTTGATTGAGATCGTATCCGAGTACGCCCCCAGTTATCCGCAACAAGTCGCTGACGTTTCGTACGGCATCGGTCAGAGCGTCGAGATCGAAACCGTGCTTCCGGCGGGTCGCGACGCGCGGCTCTTTTTCCCGACAGACGATTCGTTGGGAACGGCCTGGACCGAGCCCGGCTTTGATGATACCGCGTGGATGCTTGGCACCAGCGCCCTCGGATACGAGTCGTCCGTGCCAGGCTTCACGGTCCAGGACGCCAAGTCGAGCGGCACGATCTCGAACATCGCTCAGGCCACGTCGGTCCTGTCAGGCGTCGGAAGGGCGAGCGAGACCGTGGCGATCACGCCGGTGGTCAATTTCTGGGACGCGGGGGGAGGAGGGAGTACCGGGAACTTTGGAAACCCGTCGGCATTTCCCAACGATTCGGCCGGAGATGACAACGATTTCGCAATTCGGGCAACGGGCACGGTCTTCATTCCTTCCGCGGGAACCTGGACATTCGGGACCAACAGCGACGACGGTCTGAGGCTGTGGGTCGGCGACACGATGGTGATCAATGACGACGCGCTGCACGGCCCGGATAATCGCTTCGGACAGGTGACGCTTACCGAGGGCCCCCACCGCATCGAGCTGGTGTTCTTCGAGCGGGGTGGCGGGGCCGAGGTTGAATTGTTCGCGGCGTTCGGCCGTTACACGACCTTCAACCGCAACGCGTTCCAACTGGTCGGCGATACGGCCAGCGGTGGGCTCGCCGTGGAAACCATTCCGGGCGCCGGAGACAACACCGCCGGCGCGTTCGGTCCGCTGTTCGACACGGACGTCGGGGACGCGATGCTGGGCCAGGCAACCTCCGCGTACGTGCGTGTTCCTTTCGTCGTTTTCGACCCGAACGCCTGGTCGTCGCTGTCGCTGCGGATGAACTACGACGACGGTTTCGTCGCTTACTTGAATGGCGTCGAGATCGCGCGGCGGAATGCACCCGAAACGCCCACCTTTAGCTCAACTGCTCTCCAAGATCGCGTTGAGGAATCGGCCCGGTTGACCGAGAACATCGATGTGTCGGCGCATCTGGATCTGCTTCAGCCCGGAGCCAACCTGCTCGCCGTGCATGCGCTGAACGATTCGATCGACAGCGACGAGTTTCTGCTCGTCGCGGAGCTGGCCGAAATCACGGTAACGGATGAGACCGCGGTCTACTTTACCGACCCGACACCTGGAACGTTCAACGCGGCGACCGGCGTCGAAGGTTTCTTGCTGGACGAAATCAGCTTCAGTCAGCCGCACGGATTCTACGAAGCGGCGTTCGACCTGAACCTGAATTCGCTGACCGCAGGCACCACGATTCGCTACACGACGGATGGGACAGAGCCGACCGCAAACCACGGATCGATTTATAGCGCACCGATCTCGATCGGCAGCACAACGACCGTTCGAGCGCGGGCCTTCAAGGACAACGTCAGTCCCTCCAACGTGGCGACCGCGACCTACTTGTTCCTGGACGATATCGTTCGCCAATCGCCGACCGGCACCGCCCCCGAGGGTTTTCCCACGTCTCGGAACATCAACGGTCAGCTGCTGGATTACGGCATGGATCCGGACATCGTCAACAGCGCCACCTGGGGGCCACAGCTGACCGCCGCGCTCACCCAGGTTCCCTCGATGTCGATCGTGATGGACATCGACGATCTGCTCAGCAGCTCGACCGGTATCTACACGCACGCGGGAAATCATGGACGGGCGTGGGAGCGGCCCATCTCGCTCGAGTTAATCCAACCGGATGGATCGGAGGGATTCCAGATCAACGCCGGGCTGCGAATCCGTGGCGGCTTCAGCCGTAGCAATGACAATCCCAAACACGCCTTCCGCTTGTTTTTCCGCAATGAATACGGTGAAGGCAAGCTGAACGCGCCGCTGTTCGGCGACGAAGGCGTGGACGAATTTGACGGCATCGATCTCCGAACCACGCAGAACTACTCGTGGGCCTTCCAGGGTAGCGGTCAAAACGCGTTTGTGCGGGACGTCTTTTCACGCGATCTTCAGCGTGAGATGGGCCAGCCCTACACGCGAAGTCGATACTACCACCTTTACATCAATGGCCAATACTGGGGACTTTATCAGACGCAGGAACGATCGGAGGCCAGCTACGCGGCAAGCTATTTCGGCGGAGATCCCGAAGATTATGACGTCGTGAAGTCCGCCGGTAGCAGCGGAGGTTACCAGAACGAGGCCACCGACGGCGACATGAACGCCTATGAACGGCTGGCGGATTACTTCTATCAAAGCGGTGGCCTGAGCGATTCGCGGATGTCCGACTACTGGAAGGCCCAGGGAATGAATCCCGATGGGACGCGCAACGCGGATTATGAACGGCTGTTGGACGTCGATAACCTGATCGACTACATGATCATCACGTATTACACCGGAGACCGAGATGGACCGGCATCTCGTTTTGTCACCGGACGCGTGAACAATTACTTTGCGATCTTCAACCGCGAGAACCCCGACGGCTTCAAGTTCTTCGAGCACGACAGCGAGCATTCGTTGGACACGGGCGATTCCAATATGGTGACTCCGCTCTCCAGCGGCGGCAACAACTTTACGTATTTCAATCCGCACTGGATGCACGAACGATTGGCCGCCACGAACTCGGAGTACCGTCAGCGATTCTCGGATCGCGTGTACCAGCACTTCTTCGACGACGGGCCGTTGACCGAGGCCAACGCGACGCGGCTGATCGACCAGCGGGCCGCCGAATTCGACATGGCGATCATTGCCGAATCGGCGCGGTGGGGCGACGCCAAGCAGGGGACGCCCTTTACCAAGAATAACTGGCAGAGCGCCGTGAACTCCGCGCGTCGTTTCCTGCAGGGCCGGTCCGACCAGGTGCTGCAGCAGTTTCGCAGCCAAGGTTGGTATACCGACGCGAAACCGGCTCAGTTCACGGTCAACGGCGCCCCCTCCTCCGGCGCGGTCATCGAACCGAACGACGCGATCGGCATGTTCTCCGAGGCCTCCACGATTTTCCAGCCGATCGTCCCGGCGGGCTCGACGTGGAAGTACCTCGCGGACGGATCGAATCAGGGGACGGCCTGGCGCGATCCCGATTTCTCCGACGCCACCTGGTCCAGCGGGCCAGCGCAATTGGGTTACGGTGACGGAGATGAATCCACGGTGATCCCCTGTGGCCCGACCGCGCCCAATTGCAGCGGCAACCGTTACATCACCAGCTATTTTCGCCACGAGTTCACGGTCGCCAATCCCGCCAGCTTTCCCGTGTTGAAGGTCAGCTTACAGCGCGATGACGGGGCGGCAGTTTACCTGAATGGTCAAGAGATCGCGCGCAGTAACCTGGCTTCCAACGCCGGCTACAACGACGCAGCCAGCGCCGTGGTCGGTGGCGGCGATGAGTCCACGTTCTTTGATTTTGAGGTCGATGCGCGTCTGCTCAGGGCCGGACGCAACGTCTTGGCCGTCGAATT
Organism: uncultured Planctomycetales bacterium; assembly: GCA_963826795.1. Taxonomy (GTDB): domain Bacteria; phylum Planctomycetota; class Planctomycetia; order Pirellulales; family Pirellulaceae; genus CAWGYT01. The sequence goes on from CAWGYT010000010.1 coordinate 169,704, forward strand.
GCATCAACAGAGCGTCAACAGCTCGGACGTGAGTTTCGACCTCGCGTTGTCCGGCGGCAGCCTGACGCCCGGCGCAGGCACGATCTACTACACACTGGACGGCACCGATCCGCGCGCCCAGGGCGGTCAGCCCAGCTCCACGGCGGTCCTCTACGACGGCGTTCCCTTTCAACTTCCCGGCTCGCGGACACTCACGGCCCGGGCCCTCGACGGCGGCCAGTGGAGTCCGGTTCGGCAGGCCCGGTTCTTGCTCGATCCGCCCGCCGACGCGGACACGTTGCGAATCACGGAAATCAATTACCATCCCCACGACGCCCTTCCGCAATTTGGCGAAGCGGACGTCTCGGCCGACGAGTTCGAATTCGTCGAACTCATGAACATCGCCAACGAGACGATCGACCTGACCGACGTCCAATTCGTGCAGGTGCCGGTCGAAGGATCCGACGAAGGGATTGTGTTCCGCTTTGCCACCCAGACGCTCGAGCCCGGCGAGCGAATCGTGGTGGTGAAGAACCGCGCCGCCTTCGCGTCACGTTACGGTACAGAAATCCGCATTGCCGAAGCGGCCGACGCGGCGTTGGGCACGGGCACGTTTGCCGGTTCGCTTCGCAACGCCGGCGAACGGCTGACTCTGGTCGATGCAACGGACGTCACGATTCAGCAATTCGACTACGACGACACAGGCAATTGGCCCGGACGCGCTGACGGCGGCGGCAGTTCGCTGGAGGTCGTCGACGTGTTGGGAGACTACGCCCGTGCCTCGAACTATCGGAACAGCAACGAATTCGGAGGCTCACCGGGCCAAGCTGGCACGGGAGCCGTCGGCAGCGTCGTCATTAACGAACTGCTCACGCATACCGATCTGCCGCAAATCGATGCGATTGAGCTGTTCAATCCGACCGGTCAGGCGATCCCGATTGCGAACTGGTATGTGAGCGATGGCAGCGACGACTACTTTCGCTACAGGATTGCGGCGAATCAGCCGACACTTGCCGCCGGCGGTTACCTGGTGCTGGATGAAATTCAGCTGGGGTTTGGCTTCCGAGGTGAGTCGTCCGATGACGCCTGGTTGATCGAGGCGGACGCGGCTGGCCACCCGGTCCGATTCGCCGATCACGTGGAATTCGGCGCCGCCCAGAATGGCGTCTCGCTGGGGCGCTGGCCAAACGGCCAGGGAGATCTTTTCCCGATGGAGACCGTGACGTTTGGCTTCGCCAATTCAGGTCCACTTGTGCCCGCCATCGTCGTCAGTGAGGTGCACTACGCGCCGCAGGAAGCCGGCGAGGCAGATCCGCTCACGACCTCAGAACGTGAATTCGTCGAGTTGTGGAATCCGAGCGCGGCGTCACAAGACGTCGATCATTGGCGTCTGGATCGAGCCGCCGACTTTGCGTTTCCCCCGGGAACACGGCTCGCGCCCGGCGAGCGCGTGGTCGTGGTGGCATTCGATCCCGTCGCCCAACCCGCCAAGGCGGCCGCATTTCGAACGCTTTACGGGATGGATACAAACGCCCGGATCTTCGGTCCGTTTGACGGTGTCCTGGACAACGCTGGCGAGCGGCTCGAGTTGGAACGCCCCGAAGACGTAATGCAGTTGGGGCTGGGATACGTGCTGGTCGACCGCGTGGACTACGCCCCGACCTCGCCCTGGCCCGACGTTTCGGAAAACGGACAATCGCTCAACCGACAAGCGGCCGACGCCTACGGGGATTTTCCCGCGAGCTGGGTTGCGGCGACACCTTCGCCCGGAAGGGGTGAGTCCGTCAGCATTCCCGGCGATTTCAATGGAGACGGGCAAGTCGACATCAGCGACGTCAACTTGCTTTGCCTTGCAGTGCGAGGGCAGGGGAGTGATTCCCGATTCGATCTGAATCGCGATTCGGTGATTGGCTTTGACGACATGGAGTTTCTGATTCGTGACATCCTCCGCACGTCGTTCGGGGACGCGGATCTGAATGGCGTCTTTGACTCGTCCGATCTGATCATCGTGTTCCAGGCGGGCGAGTACGAGGACGGCGTCGTGGGCAATTCCACCTGGCAGACGGGGGATTGGAACTGCGACGGGGAGTTCGACACCGGGGATCTTGTGCTGGCCTTTCAGGACGGAGGTTACTCCGCGGCAGCCCGCCCGGTTCCACTCGATTTGATTGCCGCCGTTGAAGCGGTCTTTGGGAACAACACCGAGGCACAGAGGTCACGCAGGAACCGGACCTGGTGAGCTGTGCCAGGTTGGCTTCGCGTGAAGTAAATGCGGCTTTGCGCGGAAGCATCGAATCTGATGATTCGTCCAAAAATTCAGTTACATTGTACCGGAATGTATCGTATACTCGATGCCGACAGAGGCGGAGGCACGCCAATTCGACCGGGTCCGGTGGTTCTCACCAGTTCGGCCCTTATCCAGCAACGTTTGCGCAGACGGAGTGCGCCTGCGCATTCATTAATTGGTCGTGTCGTTCATGAGGTTACTAGCGATGAAGAAGAGCCTGAGGTGGTGCTTCGTCGCGTTGTTTGCTTTAGGGGCAAGCCGCGCGGAAGCTCAGTTGTTCCAGGGCCCGTACGGTGCCGGAGGCACATGGAACATTTATGAAGTGGTGCCCGACACGCTGCTCTGGGTCGATGCGCTCGAGGACGCGCAAGGGCGGATTCAAGAGGGTGTGAGCGGCAATCTCGTTTCGCTGCACTCCTTGGAAGAAAACGTGTTTGTGCAGAGCATCGCCGGCGGTGGTGATGTCTGGCTTGGTCTGACCGACCGCGAGGGCATGGCGCCGGCCGGCATGAGCGGCGGCCTTCCCGCCCCGCAAGAGGCCAACACCCTGCCGGATCCGTTCACGCAAGGCTGGGCCTGGACCAGTGGCGAGCCGTTTACGTTCCAGAATTGGGGCGGCGGTGAACCGAATGACTCCGGCGGCGAAGACGTCGCCCATATTCGCGGCGACGGGATGTGGAATGACCACAAGAGTGGCCTCGGTTTCGACGACCCGATCGCGCCGACGCTGCAACCCGGCACGTCGACCGACGAGCTGGCGGGACCGCTGTTCAAGTACGTCATTGAGTACAACACGCAGGCCGGTTCGCCGTTTCCTGGGATCGAGAACCCCGGACCGCCCACCGTGTTTCCTGCCGAACGACTGGCCGGCCCGCTGGGGACCGCCGGCAATTGGAGTATCATCGAGTATCGCGCGTTCGGGACCGCGACAGAGCCTGCTTTGAACGTCGTGCGACAGATCCAGGACATTCAATCGGGTGACCTGGACGCCGAAGTTTATACCCTGGATGTCCCGTACCTGGATATTACGGACCCGGATACGAATGCCAACGGCGGCGGGATCATTACCACGCCGCCCATCCCGTATCCGTCGGATACGCCGGGCCTGGACGATGACGACATCATCAGCGTTGCTCACGCCCGGATTCGTGTTCAGGAACCGGGCGAGTACACCTTCAATGTGCACTCGGATGACGGCTTTGGCTTGCGCATCTTCGGCGCCGAATTCAGCGACGTCCAGGGCAACGGTTCGCTCGACCCAATCAGCCGCAACACGATGCAGCACGCGGCCAACACGGGCGATAGTAACACCCAAGCCGTCACGACGTTGGCAGCCGGTGAGTACAACGTGGAATTCATGAGCTGGGAGCGAGGCGGTGGGGCTTTCTATGAAGTGACCGCGGCCAAGGGCAATTTCGTCGGTGGCGCAGCCGGAACCCAGGCCCAGTGGCTGGCGGTGGGTGATCCATCGGAGCTACCCCAGCGGACCGTCAACCCGGAAGCGGGCTTTGCCAGCCTGACTCGGCCGTTGGAGATCTACAACCTGAACAACATTGTGCCCGCCGATGGACTCGAACTTCTCCGCGAAGACATTCTCGAAGCGATCGCGGACGGCACGACGACAGCGTCCTCAGATGACGGCGAGATCTTCGTCATCGACGACAACAACATCGTGACCAACGGATGTCCGTTCGGCAACTTCCCGCATGACGGAAACGTCGTCCAGTTCCCGAACACGAACGGAAATCTCGACAACTTTTCGACGGCCATTTTTGGCACCTTCGTGCTGGACGACGGTGACGCCGAGGGCGGCGAGACGCTGGAAGTCACGGTCCACGTCGATTCGGACGATCGCTCGATGTTCCGGATCATTGGCGAGAGCTTTGACGACATCAGTGCGAACGAGCTGTTCGACGTCGACGGTGACGAAGTGATGTTTGCGGATATCGATGTGTGCAATACGAATTACTCGGGGCTGATTACGCTGACCGAAGGAGTCGAGTACAACTTCGAGGCCTACCACGTCGAAAACGGCGGCGACGCCGGTATGCAAGTGTTGTTCGCTAACGGAGATTTCCTGTTTGATCCGAACCCGGACGAGTTCTCTCCGTTGGTCTTGCCAGGCGGCCAGGGCACGACGTTCGCCCGGAACATTGGCTTCCTACTCGTGCCCGAAGTGGAAGGTCTTCCGGGTGACTACAATTCGGACGGCGTCGTGGACACCGCCGATATCGACCTGCAGGCCGTCGCGATGAAGACTCCGATGGACAACCTGGCCACGTTTGACGAGAACGGGGACGGGACGATCAATGATGACGACCGCGTGATCTGGGTCCAAACTCACGCCAAAACGTGGTTTGGCGATGCCAACTTTGACGGTGTCTTCAGCACGGATGACTTGGTCGCCGTCTTTGCGGCGGGCAAGTACGAGACCGAGCAGATGGCAACCTGGGCCGAAGGCGACTGGTCGGGCGACATGGTCTTCGACAGCGGTGACCTGGTCGCGGCCTTCTCCGACGGAGGTTTCGAACTTGGCCCGCGCCAAGCCGTTGCCGCCGTGCCCGAGCCCTCGAGCCTCGTGTTGCTCGTGCTCGGCTGCCTGGCGTTGGTCCGCCGACGCCGCTAGTTGCGTTATTGTTACCACAGCGGCACAGAGTTAAACTCTCGGTGTTCTCTGTGCCTCTGTGGTGTAACGCCCCACTCAGTCAGCAAACGGGCGCTGACTGGGTTCGGTGGCGGACGGGAAGTCCGAGGGGATGTCAGTCAGTGTGACTTCGCCGGTCGCAGCCCACTCGGTGCCTCGAAGCAGCGTCACGATAAAACCGACGCACTCGAACGAGTAATCGGCGTGGCCCATCGGCGTATGAAACACGCGTCCGTCCCCGTAATCTACGGTCAGGATCATCGGTTCATGACGCCCGCTGCCGCCTTTGGCCGGATCGGCGTAGGCCGTGGCCAAGATCTGCATTTGCTCGCCCGGGCCGCGAAGTAGATCGTAGAGTTCGTCCTGGGCGTGCATCCACGCTCGGGGCATGCCGCGTGTGATCGGATGATCCGCATCGCGTACGACGATCTGAAACGGATGCTGGGGCCCATGATGGCCACCGGCCCCGGGCGTGTCGTTGCGGACCAGCTGGCCTTGGTCGTCCAAATAAATGTAGGGGCCGCTCTTCTCGTTTCGGCCGCCCCAGCCGCCGATCCCGATCATGCGGTTGTACGCCGCCCAATCGCCGAACGAGTTATCCGCCGCGTGGACCACGACGAAGCCGCCTCCGCCGCGCACGTAGGCGTCAAACGCCTGCTGCGTCTCCTCAGGCCAAGGGGCTGCGCCGAATCCAAAGTTCGAAATCACCACGTCGTACTTCGAAAAATCGGGCTTGAAGTTCGGGTCGCTCCGAGGCTGATCCACCGCGGTCGTCGTGACGCCTTCGAGCGGGTACTTTTCGAGTAGATCCTGGCCTTGCCAGGTGAAGGCGGTGCGTGCGATCTCGACGGTGAAGCGTCCCGACTGTTCCAGATACTGCTTCATCATGAACGTGGTCTTGGGCCACATTCCGTGGTTATTCTGCCCATCGATGATCAGTGCCGCCAGCTTCTCGGCGCCGCGGGCGGTTGACGGGAGGGCGATCAGCGTCAACAGCAACAACAGAATCAAACGTCTTGGCATGGTTCAGGCTCCTCGGTTGGCAAGACAGTTCCCCGCCGGACCGACCGCGAGCGATCGCGGCCCGTACATGTTCGCAGCGGAGCCCACAATTTAGCACACCTGCCGCACCGAATTTGGCGTCGACCATGCCGCCTGCCGGCCGGTTTTATCCGTAGCTGGTCCCGGTATTGATCACGGGCTGAGTGTGACGATCGCTGCACAAGACGACGAGCAGGTTGGAAACCATCGCGGCCCGCCGCTCTTCGTCAAACTCGACGACCTTGTCCTTCGCCAGATGTTCGAGCGCCATTTGCACCATGCCCACGGCCCCTTCGACGATTTTGGTTCGAGCGGCGACAACGGCCTGCGCTTGTTGGCGCTGGAGCATCGCGGCGGCGATCTCGGGGGCGTACGCCAGATGACTGATCCGTGCCTCGATCACTTCGACCCCGGCCTTGTCCAGGCGTTCTTGAATGTCCTGCTGCAATTGCTCGGAAATCCCCGAGGTGTTCCCGCGCAGCGATACCTCGTGGTCCGGGCTGTCGTACGGATGTCGACTCGCGAGGTTACGGAGCGCCGCTTCGCTCTGCACGGCAACGAAGTCCTCATAGTCGTCGACCTCAAACAACGCTTCGGCGGTGTTGACGACCTTCCAGACGACCACGGCCGAGATTTCGATCGGATTGCCATCCTGATCGTTCACCTTCGAGGGCCTGCCCACCGAGCGTGACTTGTGCTGCAGGACCTTGCCCGCCGCGTCCTTGGTTTCCGGTGTGGTAATCGAGCCGGTCTCAAAATTCCGCACCCGCAACGTGATGGCTTTCTTGGAATAGAAAGGATTCACCCAAAAGAAACCCGATTCGGTGATCGAACCTCGGTACTCTCCAAACAACAGCAAGACGCGGGCGTCGTTCGGGGCGACGGCTTGGAACCCGACCAGGACGACAATCGCCGACACAACCATGGCCGCGGCCAACAGAATCGCCCAGGCGGGATTGCCGCGTGACGCGGCGGCCGTGTAGATCGCGGCAGCGGCCCCGACGACAAGTGCCAGGCAGCCGAGCAGAGGCCCCCAACCCGAAATGGGACGAACACGTTTCTCTTGGACCATCAAACCGTTCTCCTCATGTGACAACGACGCGCCGCGCGACGCCCGTTTCGGCGGACGAGTTGTGTCGTCGAGCGGGCCTTGGTGCTGGTGTCGTATTCCGTCGAAAACCGCCAATCTTGCCCGAAAACCGGCGCGACGGCAGTCCGGCCACACGTCATTCCGGCGGGATTTTGATTTTCTGGCCCAGGGGCAGCAGATCGGGTCGCAGCAGGACATCGCGATTCAACTCAAAAATCTCGAGTTCGCGCGAGCCGTTGCCCAGATAGGTCTCGGACAAGCGACGCAGCGTATCCCCGTCGACAATTCGGTGCATGCGAACCACCGGCTCACGTTCCAACTCCGGACGGTGAACGCGACTTGCAGCCGCCGCTGGTACGGTCGCGGGGTCGGCAGGAGGACGAGAAAAAAGCGGCTCGCGGGGCGGCGCTTTTCGCGGCGGCTCCCGCGGTGGCGGAACTTCGGTCCGAGCGATTTGTCCCCCTGAAGCGGTCAGATTGGGTTCAGGCGCGAACAGCGCAAGGGGAGGGCGGAGGGTCCGCTGAGCGGCGTTTTCCGGCGCCGGTAGTGCGGGGCTCGCCAAAACGGCGTCGTCCGGCTGCAATACCTCGTCGGTTCGGACGTCCGACGATGGAAAGGACAGTGGATCCTTGCGCAATGTTAGCAATTCGTGCTGGTCGGATGAATCCGCTTCCGAGATCGAATCACGATCACGGTGCAGATGCACGAACAGCATCATGCCGGCGATCACCGTGACCAAGACGATTGGGAATCGAAGCGGGTTGACCATGCGGCTGCTGTTCACCGAGTCTCACGTGCCAAGCCTTCCCTAGAGAAATCGGTTCTCATCCCTGCAGAACTTCCCGCAGATTTCATCGACCGCGATTGGCCGCTGCGGGGATTGAAAATCGATACACTTCAGGGATTCCATCTGACTGAGCCCGGGACACACGGGTTAGCGAAACGCTGCGGGCAGCGAAACGTCCCCTCATCCGGCCTTCGGCCACCTTCTCCCGCACGGGGAGAAGGGACAGGGGTTGTGTCATCTTGTCACGTACGGGAAGAAGGGACAGGGGTTGTGTCATCTTGTCACGTACGGGAAGATCCGACGGCAGCAGGTCACCTCTCCCGCGACCGGGAGAGGTCGACGCGTAGCGGCGGGTGAGGGTACGAACCCTGCGGCGCCCCTCATCCGGCCTTCGGCCACCTTCTCCCCCACGGGGAGAAGGGACACAATCGTGTCACCTCTCCCCGGGGGCGGGAGAGGTCGCCCGGCCTACCCGCTTGCGGGTCGGCGGCGGGTGAGGGGGAAACCCAATGAACGACCTAGGCCGTCACTTTCTCCGGCTTGGCGTTTTTGGCTTCTCCGGACGTGCTCATCCAGAGCAAGGTCGGAGCGGCGATGAAGATCGAACTGTAGGTTCCGACGATGATCCCAACCATGAGGGCAAAGGCAAACGCATGGATGCCTTGCCCCCCGATCGCGTAGAGGATCAAGACGGCGATCAAGGTCGTCAAAGACGTCAAGATGGTTCGACTCAGCGTCTGGTTAATGCTCTCGTTGACCATCTTGGACGTCAGATGGGGACTCTTCCCTTTGACTTCGCGAATCCGGTCGAACACCACAATTGTGTCGTTCAGCGAGTAACCGATGATGGTCAAGAAGGCGGCCACGACCGGCAGACTGATTTTGAACTCGTCGATTTGCAAGAAGCCCAGAAAGTCCTTCAGCCAATAGCTCAGCGCGATGGCGCCCAAGGTAATCAGGACGTCGTGAACCAACGCGATTACGGCGGCCAGGCCGTACATCACGTGTTGGAATCGCAGCCAGATGTACGCGATGATTCCGATCAGGCTCCCGAGCACGGCCGCGATCGCCATCCGGGTCTTGTCGCCCGCGACCGAACCGCCGATCTGGTTGGCGGCCAACCAAACGGGCGTTGAATCGAAGGTTGCTTTCAGCGAGCCAAGAATCTGGCCGGCCACTTCCGGGCCGCTGGAGAGCTTGACGCTCCACGTTTTTTGGTACTCCTTCGCGCTCCGTTCCTCGCCATTCTCGTCGCCCAGCAGGACGTCGGGCTCGACCACACGCAGCTTACGCGCCGCTTCCTTGATCATTTCTTCCAAGGTCTCGGCATTGATCGGCTCGTCAAAGCTCAGGTCCGATTGGCTTCGCAACGAGCTGGAATCAAAGGCGCTCGAGCTCGCGTCGGTCGAGGCGTTGGCGGGCGAGCCGCTTGCCGGAGACGTCGAAGCAGGCTCGAATTCGGCTTGTCCCAAGGCGGCCTGTGCGACGAGCGACTCGGAGGCGAATGCGAGCAGTGTGTCGCTCGGCCGATTGCCTGCCGCACCTTGATTCGACGTCGAGGCGTCTTCGCTCGCGCTCGGGTCGGAATCCGTTTCCGAGGACGTCGCGTCGTCACCGCCAGTCGCCGCACCTGACTCGCTGGACGCATCCTGATCGCTTGCGTCATCGGCGCCGCCGCGTGCTTCATCGGGGGGGCTGTTGAGGGAAGGCAAGTCGCTTGGGGGCGGTGTCACACCGGGAGCTTGCGCGATCGCGACGGGTGTCTGAAACGACAAGGAATGGGTTTGCAGCAGCAGTCGGCCTTCCGCGTCGCTGAATTCCTCAACGAGCGCCGCTTGGACCCGGGTAATGGCCGAACCGATTTCCTCGGAAGAAGCTTGATTGCTGTCCAGGTTCGGCAACGACGTATCCACTCGGTAGATCCGTTCATCGCCGTAGTCTTGCGACTTGACCTCCGTCACGGCAACGTCCTGAGCAATTCCATCGGCCCGCAGCTGATCGACCCGCTGGCGCACTTCCTTGACGGGCATCGGTTCCTTGAGCAGGAATTGCACCGAAGTTCCGCCGAGGAAATCGATATCGAAAATCTTGTTTTGCCGGATGGAGACCGCCCCGACTCCGACCAGAATCGCCAGCAGCGAGCACGCGCCGGCGATTCTCCGTTTCTCGAACAGATCCCAGTGCGTCACCGCAAACATTTGCATCATCGTCAGGGTCTTCAACCGCCCGACCTTCTCAACCAACTCGAAGACCACGCGCGAGAAGAAGATGGCTGAGAACAGCGTCATCAGAATGCCGAGAATCAGGGCCACCGCGAACGCCCGTAGTTGTTCGGTTCCAATCAAGTAAAGCACCACGGCCGTAATCAGGGTCGTCAGGTTGGCGTCCACGATCGTCCGCGTCGCGCGACCGAATCCGTTGCGGATCGCCATGCGCAGGGCGGCCCCATGGAGAAGTTCTTCGCGGATGCGCTCGTAAATCAGCACGCTGGCATCGACCGACATGCCCACGGTCAAGACCAGCGCGGCCATCCCGGGCAACGAGAAGGCTGCCCCGACGAAGATCATCAATGCCAGAATCAACGTGAGGTTCAGCATCAGCGCTAAACAAGCCACGAAGCCGGCGAAGCGATAATAGACCAGCATGAATACCAGAACGGCGACCAGCGAGACGCCAATCGCGATCCGTCCTTGGCGAATCGTGTCGCTGCCGAGCAACGGGCTGATTTCGTTCTGGCTGATCGGTTCCGAGCGCAACACGGCCGGCAGCCGACCGGCGCGGAGCACGTTGACCAGCAGATCGACTTCCTCGTCCGTGAAGCTCCCTTCGATGACCCCACTGCTGGTGATGGTCGAGTTGATCCGCGGCGCGGAAATCAGTTCGCCGTCCATCACAATTCCCAACAGCGAATAGTGCCCGGATTGGGGATCGGGGAGGTTGCTTTCGGTTAAGCCACCCATCAAGGCCGCCCCCGTGACGGTCGTCTCGAAGAACACGGCGGGCGTCACGTCCTGGTAGCCCTTGCGTACCGAAGACAAATGGCTGCCCTGCAAGTTGAAGTTGGGATCGACCACCATCAGCACTTCCTTGCGACCGCGAACCGTGCGCGTCTTCCCGCCGGGCGGGTCGACACGATAGACCGGCGACGCCCCCTCGGTCCCAGGCTCGATACTCAACCTGGCCCACTGGCCAACCACTTGCCCGTTCGCATCGCGGACTTCGTATTGGCCCGCCTGATCCGCCTCGTCTGCAAGACTCAGGATGTGGCTGTGATCTCGCCGATTGGCGACGATCTGAAACTTCAAGAACCCGCCGGTCGTGATCAGCTTCTTGATCCGTTCCACCTCGGCGCTCGAAACGTCCGGGATGATGATCTCGACCTGCTTGTCCCCATAAGCGCGAACGACAATTTCCTGCACGCCGCCTGGGTTGATGCGGCGGCTGAGGGCTTGGATCAGCCCAGGCATATCCACATCCCCAACCTCCGCTTCCTCATTCGCAGCTTCGTCACCGGCCGCCGCCTGCCTTCGTCGTGCGGATTGGCGCGTCAGGTTCTCGTCCACCTCATAGATCAAAATCACACCGCCCTTTAAATCGATTCCCTGCTTCGGAGGCCAACTGGTGACCAGGATCAAGGCGGCGATGCCGATCACGGCAACAATCAAGCTGGATTTCCAGGCGCTATCCGGCATGCGAAGCGACTTGGCGACATAATTGCCGGTCAGTGCCGATAAGAAGCCGGTCGCGGCGAGCACCAGCAACACGAGCGACGGGGTTGGGGGAAAGTACGACCACGCGACGACGGTGCTGGCCAACAACACGGCACCGGCAATCAGATAGACGTAGTTGCGCGAGGCGATCGCAATGATTCCGGCGAGGGCCAGCAAGACCAAGCACAACACAAACAAATACAGAGCCATCGTTATTTCCGTCCTAACATCTGCCTGGTTAAATGACGAACGTTTTCAATTTCGTATGGTCGGCGACGCGCCGCAGTTTGAGTCTCGTCGCACGAGCCATCGTGCGTTGGGGAAAAAAGCGTCGGGAAAAGGGGTCACACCGCACTAGGCTCCCTTGGACTCCGCCGCCCCGTCCGTCGTCAGCACGCGTGAAATCGAGCTGCGGAGAATCCGCAGGCGCGTGTTGGTATTTTCGTCGACCTTCAGCATCACTTCATCCGAGTCCGCGGACGCCTGGACAATCGTTCCGAAGATGCCACCGATCGTCACCACCCGGTCGTTCTTCTTGAGGTTCTTGAGCATCGTATCCAATTCGGCGCGCTTTCGCCGTTCGGGCCGGACCAGCATCATGTAGAACAGGACACCGATTAAGATCCAAGGGGCCAGAGGCAGCAGCGAGTTGATCCCGCCAGCTCCGCCGCCTTCCTGAGCCAAGAGACACCAAGATTCGCAGAACGTGGTCATAAGCAAAATCGAACCGATCCCTCTTCGATTGGACTCGCGAGGCGCTTCGCGGGTGGACGCACGCGGCCCGCCTCGTCAGCCCCCGGCGACTGGATGCCGCTTCAAGTTGAGTCAAAACTCTCCCGTCGTTCCGCCCCGGCGTCAGAAGAAAAACAGCCCGACATGCACGCACATCGGGCCGGCTTCGAACGAGTCGGGTGGTTTATGTTAAACCCTTGCGTGGCAACGAGCAAGACTCAATTGGACCCATCCGCTTGCGAGGCACTTTCGGCCTGTGCCCATCCCGCCAAGCGCGCCTGGTAGAAGTCCTCGAATTCGTTCCGTTCGATCGCCATCCGGGCACGCCGCATCAGCCGAAGATAATAGGTCAAATTATGCACCGACAGCAGAATCGGCCCCAGCATCTCGCCGGCTTGGAACAGGTGCCGCAGATAGCCCCGACTTCGTTGACATGCCGCACATCCGCAATCGGGCTCCAGCGGCCGCTCGTCGCGTTGATGGCTCAGATTACGCAACCGCAGCACGCCCTGGTCGGTAAAGGCCAGGGCGTTGCGTCCGTTGCGAGTGGGTATCACGCAGTCGAACAGGTCAACTCCCCGACGGATCCCCTCCAGCAGATCGATGGGCCGCCCCACACCCATCAAATAGCGGGGACGTCCGGTTGGCAGCGCCGGACAGACCGCCGATAGGATCCGATACATCTCGCGCGGATCCTCCCCGACACTCAAGCCGCCCACCGCGTAGCCGTCGAAGTCCAGTTGCCGTAGGGCTTCGGCGCATCGCTGCCGCAGATCGGCATCCAAGCCACCCTGAACGATCCCGAATTGGGCTTGCCCCGGGACGGACATCCGTCGGCATCGCTCGGCCCAACGCACCGACCGCCAGCAGGCCTCGTCCACGAGAGCCGGATCATTCGGCAAGGCCACGACGTGGTCCAGCACCATCGCGACATCACTGCCCAGCGTCTGCTGAATCCGCATCGCCCGCTCGGGCGATAACTCCACCCGACTGCCATCGATGTGCGAGCGGAAAACGGCGGAGTTTTCCGTGACTTGGGTGCGTTCCGCCAAGCTGAAGATCTGAAAGCCGCCACTATCGGTCAGAATCGGCCCGGGCCAGCCCATGAACTGGTGAAGTCCGCCCAGTTCGGCAACCAACTCGTGGCCCGGTCGAAGGGCGAGGTGGTACGTGTTGCAGAGCACCATCTCCGCGCCGGTCTGGGCGAGCTGACTGGGCGCTAACCCCTTGACGGTTGCCTGCGTGCCAACCGGCATGAACGACGGCGTGGCAACCGAACCGTGAGGCGTGACGAACGTTCCGGATCGGGCGGCCGAACTTCGATCCTGGTGCCGAAGACCAAACTCGAAGCCGGAGGTGGGCAGCGATTCCAACACCGGCGCCAAGTCAATCGCCGCGCAGCTTCAGGCCGTGCTGCGTCAGCTTTTCGCGCACTTCGTTCAGGCTGGTGACACCGAAGTTCTTGCACTCCAACAGGTCATCGCCAGTACGGCGAATCAGCTCACCCACGGTGCTGATCCCCAGCCGGACCATGCACTTGCGAGCACGCACCGAAAGATTCAGGTCCGAAATCGGCCGCTCCAGCAAGGCCTGCTCGTCGGGCGACATGTTTTCGTAATCGATCGCCGGTTCCGGTTCGGATTTTTCATGTGAGAATTGACCGAGTTCCAGCCCCTTGGAACGAAGCATGTCCCGAATTTCGACCAGCGACGTCTCGCCAAAATTCTTGCTCGCCAGCAACTCCTGCTCCGTGCAACGCGTCAAATCGCCGAGCGTCGCAATCCCCATCTTCTGTAGGCAATTCCGGCTGCGGACGGACAACTCGAAGTCCGATACGGGGATGCCGAGTACTTGCGAGAGACGGTCTCGCTTCTTCTGGGCCTCCTCGTCGTAGTACATGTCTCCGGAGGCCTGAGCGTCGAGCAAGAACAGTCGTGCTCGCGGGTGATCCGGAAACGAGTCGAGCACCCGCAGGTAACACCTCTGGGCGCGATCGTACTGCTCGCGGTCCTCGTACAGCAGGCCAAGATTGATCAGCGAACCAACGTGTCCGGGGTAGCGAGCGGCCGCACGCTGGTAGAGCTCCAGAGCGGTGTCGTCGTTCCCACGACGGTCATTTTCCAGCGCCAACCCAAACAGGGCCCCCGCGTGATTGCCATCCGTCCCGACGGCACGCTCGTAGAGCGCACACACCTCCTCGGGATTGCCGCCCATCACCGCCACGGTTGCCCCACGTTGATAAAGATAGCCGGCCGTCTGCTCCACCGCACCCGACAGCGCGTCGAGGGTCCGCAGCGCCGCCTCCGCGTCGCCGGCAGACCGATGGGTCTCGGCAACTCCCAGCTCGCACTGGCCCGGATCGTAGCCTGCCCGCTTGGCAGACTGGAAACTCTGAATAGCCTGGTCAAAGTGACCGAGGGACTGATGAGCCAGCGCCATGTAGAAGTGCGCGAGCGCCCCACCATCCCCACTCTGCAAGGTCGCGATGGCCTGGTTGTATCTCCCCAACAGATATTGGCAAACGCCCAATCGAACCGCCGAGGCGGGCGTGTGATCCTCGCGCATCGACAGCTCGGAAACCGCGTCGCGAAACGCCGCCAACCGTGCCGCGTCCTGGCTCACCGTCTGCAAGATTCGTTCGATCTCCTGAGGGCCGAACGAGCCATCCGAAAGCACGACGTCGCGGACGTCATAATCCAACAACTGAGTCATCTTATGCGCACCTGCCCTGCGGGTTGTCCATGGGGGAAGACCGTTGTCGACCTGAGCCGCTCCGAGGCACACTGCCGCGGATCGAAACAGATCCAACCAAGAGCCAGCGAAGGGAGTCGAACCCTTAACCCCCGCATTACGAATGCGGTGCTCTGCCGATTGAAGCTACGCTGGCATAAGGACTTACGTCAACAAGCAGCAGCCTCGCGACGCCCCGAACGACGCGACGACCACCGTTTCTACGACCGCAGATGTACGGCGCAGCACCGAATAATACCAGCTTCCGCAGGTTGGGCCAAGCCTGCGTCGTGGCCGGCGAGAGACGCCCGATCCATAAGAAAAAAAGGGGTCAGGACTTTTTGTTGCGTAAGCTGGGAAGGTTTGGAAAGGGATCAAAGTCACCGCACCCGTTGTTTAAGTGTCGGGAGGGCTTTTACAGTTGGGAGATGCCCAGACCTCCTCGTGCTGACGAAGCGGGCGGATTGTATCACGCCCTGAACCGCGCTAATCTGCGGTCGACGATCTTCCAGAAGCCGTATGACTATTTGGCGTTCGAGCGGGTCATGCACGAGGCACTGCTCATCCATGAGATCGAGCTCTACAGCTACGAGTTGATGCCCAACCATTTCCACCTCGTCCTGAGACCCTTATTGGACGGTGAAATGAGCCGGTTCATGCGTTGGGTCGGCGGCACGCACACCATGCGATATCACGCTCACTACGGGACGACCGGGCAAGGCCATATCTACCAACAGCGTTTCAAGAGCTTTCCGATTCAGGATGACGATCACTTTCTCGTCGTCTGCCGTTACGTCGAGCGGAATGCGCTGCGCGGGACTTGTGGCACGAGCCGAGGATTGGCAGTGGGGATCGCTCTGGCGTCACCTCCAACTCCCCGCGCCGTCTCTGAAATTGCTTTCGTCTTGGCCGCTGATACGTCCCGATGACTGGGTCGAGCGCGTGAACGAGCCGCTGACCGCGGCGGAACTTGCGGCCGTGCGGCGATCCGCGCAGCGAGGTCGTCCGCTGGGAGTACCGACTTGGGTCGAATCGACCGCACAGCGACTCAAGCTTGACTCCACCCTGCGCTCACGTGGTCGCCCGAAGCCCCCATTCTCCGCAGGCAGCGCCGATGAGCCAAATAAAAAGTCCTGACCCCTTTTTGACGGTGCTCAGCGATCTCCGGATTGCTCGTCGGGAATGATGGAGCCGTGGGGGTCGATCCGAGGCTGATCCGTTTCGGCGTCCAGTCGCTCGCGTAGTTTCGGGTCGGTGAAGTGCTCGAGCTGCTCCGCCTTGTCGTGAATTCGATCCGTCGGGACGCCCACCTGCGAGACCAAATACTGCTCCCACAAGCGGTGCGAACGGACGAGCCCCGACGCGACGATGCGTCCCTGCGGCGTGAGCGTGTACGAGAAGTCATGGCGCTCGCACGCCAGGTCCCCGCGGTGCCGTAGCCAGGCCAGCACCAGGCGCAGCGAGAAGTGATCGGCGAGCAGCATGTCTTGCAGGGTTTCGCGGGATGCCTGGCCCGCATCCGAGCGTTCTTCCAGACGGTAGAGCAAGGCGATGACGTCTTCGGCCAGGATGCCCCACCCCATCACGCGCCGCCGGACGAGTTTGACCAGAATGCCGTGGCGGGGTCCCAGCGTCGCCGCAACCACGAAGATCAAACCGGCGGCGACGGCCATCGATCCGGCGGTGGTCGTGCTTCGATACCCAAACCACGTCGGCACCACGAGGGCCCCGAGATGGCCGGCGACCGCGGCTGTCGCGCCAATCACCACGCTCAAGACAATCATCCAGGCGAGGCGATCCGTCAACAGGTAGGCGGCGGCCGGAGGCACAATCAACATGGCGACCACCAGGATGTTGCCCACGCTTTCGAAACTCGCAACCGCCGTCACGGCGACCAGCATCATCAGCAGATGGTGCATCAGGCTGGCGCTGAAGCCCGTCGTCGTCGCCAGCGACGGATCAAACGAACTGATCTTCAGCTCCTTAAGGAACAACAGCACGAACGCCAGATTCAAGACGGCCACCGTCCCCAGCGTCACGACGGCGCGAGGGATCTCGAACCCGGCAACCGAGACGGTATCCAAGGGAGTTAATTCGATCGCCCCGTACAAGACACAGCCGGGATCGAGATCGACGAAGTCGGCCGCCTGGACGACCAGCACCAGGCCCAGCGCGAAAAGCGACGTAAACACGACACCCATCGACGCCCCCTCATCGACGTCCCCGCTGCCGCGGATCCACTCGGTCAGCAGTGCCGTCAGAATGCCCAGCAGCACGGCCCCAAGAAACATCGGCAAGCTGCTGCGGCTGCCGCTCAGGAAAAAGGCCACCGCCAAGCCGGGCAGCACGGCGTGGCTGATCGCGTCCCCCAACATGCTCATCCGGCGCAGCACAAGGAAATTACCCAACAGCGCCGCTGCCACGGCACACAGGACGCCCGCCGCCACGATCCATCCGTCCAACGCCCAGTTCCAACCTGCCAGGGCTTGCATGGTCAATTCCCTCGGCCATCCAACGAGACGCTTGCAGCGGGTTCCGTTCCCAGCTCGTGCGGACTCGCCGGCACGCCCAAGTCGGGACGGCTCGGTTCCAAGAGGGCTTCGAGGCGCGCCACCAATTCGGGCTCGAGCACATGTTCGATGGCGTCCGCGTCCCGATCAACGCGACTGGGCGCCAAGTCAGCGTGGGTAATCAGGTACAGCTCCCACAATCGATGCTGGCGGGTCAAGCGAGTTGCCTCGAGCAGTCCGTGTCGGGTCAGGTGCACCTGATCGTCCGCCACCACAACCAGGTTCGCGCGTTCGGCTCGACGCAACTCCTGTCGCAATCGATGCAGCGACCAACTCCGTTTCTGAGATAGCTTGTGTGCCGAGACGACCAGAGGGCCGGCGTCCTGATTGAGGGGTCCGGGATGGGCCTCCAGAATCTCGTAAATCGCACGCAGCAGGTGCTGGCGATCGACGGAGCGGTTGAGCCACCTCCGGCGGAGCCATCGAACCAGGACACCTCTCGCCGTGCCGCCCACGAGGCTGACGAGAAAGAAAAACGTGCAGACCAGGACGATCATGGCGCCGGAGGGCAGTTTCGAGAACAGCGCGCTCATGGCGGCCCCCAGCATCCCGCCCACGGCCCCCAGCCCGGCGGAAATCCACGCCATGCGGCGCATGTCCTCCGTCCAAAATCGCGCCGCGGCAGCCGGGATCACCAGCAGGGCGATCATCAGGATTAACCCAACCGCCTGCAGCCCCACGATGGCCACGATGACGACCAGCGCCATCAGGGCCAGGTCCAAAGCCACAACCGGCCAGCCGCGGGACGCCGCAAAGCCCTCGTCAAAGCATAACAACTTGAACTCTTTGAACAGCAGCACGCAAGTCACCGCGGCGGCGGCCGCCGCGACGGCGATCAGCCGTGCGTCATTGGCGCCCATGGACGCCGTCTTGCCGTAAATGAAGGCCTCCAAGCCCGCCGCATGACCACTCTGCATCTGCTGGATCACGCCCAACAGCGAGATCCCAGCGCCAAAAAACACACTCAGCACGATGCCCAGCGCCGCGTCCTCTTTCAAACGCGTCAGGTTGCGGATGCACAAGATGGCGCCCACTCCAATCAGCCCGGTGACCGCGGCCCCGACCAACAGCAGCGGGAGCGACTTGCCGTCGGCCCCGAAAGCCGGGGCGATCATAAATGCCAGGCAAATCCCTGGCAGTGTGGCGTGGCTCAGCGCGTCGCCCATCAAGGCCCGCTTACGCAACAAGGTAAAGCTGCCGACCAGCCCGGCGGCGCAGCCGAGCAAGCTCGTTCCGAGAATCACGACGCGCGAGTTGTAATCTTCCAGCAACATCACCCGGCGCCACTGCGTCCAGGAGGGCCAGCCCACGGATCGATCGGTGATCGACCGCTGCGTCCTGGAATCGGCCTCCGATTGCGCCAAACCGTCACCGAGCTGGACGCACCCAAGCAGAACGCCAGCGCGGCCGTGAGCCACCAGGACCGAGCGGCATTGCCGTTCATAGCGACCGCTCCCGCCGCCGCATCGCCTCGGTCACCTCGTCCAAGAGCGTCAATCGGCCGCCATAGGTCTTGTGCAGGTTCTCGGGCGTGAAAACGTCCGCGACCGGACCATGGGCCACAATCCGCATGTTCAAGAGCACGACATAGTCAAAGTACTCGGGTACGGTTTGCAGGTCGTGATGAATCACCACCGCCGTTTTGCCGCTCTGCTTCATCTGGTGCAGAATCTGCACCACCGCCCGTTCCGTCGCCGCATCCACCGCCGCGAAGGGCTCGTCCATCAGATAGAGGTCCGCATCCTGAACCAGGGCCCGCGCCAAAAACGTCCGCTGCTGCTGTCCGCCCGAAAGTTGACTGATCTGGCGATGGGCCAGGTCCGCAATCCCCACCCGATCGAGCGCCTCGATGGCGATTCGACGGTGCTTTTTGCGAACCGGAAGACACCAGCCAATCTTGCTGTAGAGCCCCATGGTGACGACGTCCAGGGCGTCCACGGGGAAGTCCCAATCCACGCTCTCGCGCTGCGGAACGTAGCCGACTCGATGCCGATTCTGACGGTAGCTTTCGCCAAAAACTCGAACTCGCCCGGAGGCCCGCGGCGTCAGGTCCATCACGGCCTTCAAAAGCGTGCTCTTGCCCGCCCCGTTCGGCCCGATAATACCGACCAACGAACCTGGTGGCACGTCAAATCCGATATCCCAGATCACCGGCTTACGATGATATGCCACCGTGAGATCGTAAACGGACAGCGGAACGCGCGGATCAGCGGTACGAGCCTCGGGGCGACCCACGACGTCGTCCGCGGAGTCCCCACGAGTTGCCGAAACCGAGCTCATGGCTGCGCCTTCCCGGTAGGCGTCGACAGCAAGCCCTTCAGGCCGGCCGCCGGCGCGTCGCCCCCCAGGGCCCGCGTCACGAGCGTGATGTTGTGATCGAGCATGCCGAAATACGTCCCCTCGTACGTTCCCGTCTCGCCCATTGCGTCCGAGTATAACTCGCCGCCGACAACGATCTCGTGGCCCCTTGAACGCACACCCTCAATCAGGGCGTCGATGTTCTTGCGGGGGACACTGCTCTCCACAAACACCGCTTTGACGCGCCGCGCGACCAAGAGCTCAACCAGCTCGTTAATCCGTTGCAGTCCTGCTTCGGACTCGGTCGAAATACCCTGGACCCCGCGTACGTCCAAGCCGTAGGCCCGACCAAAGTAGTTAAATGCGTCATGAGACGTAATGAGCACCCGACTATCCTGCGGAATCGAGCCCAGAGACTTCAGACCATATTGATGCAGCTGCTCCAACTGCACCCGGTAGGCCGCCGCGTTCGCGATGTAGTCCGCCTCGTGGGACGGGTCGAACTCCGCAAGCGACTTGGCCACGACGTCGACGCACTGGGACCAGGCCGAGACGTCCATCCAGACGTGGGGATCCAAGTGCCCCCGAAAGTCTTCCGGCTCGAGCAACTCCGTCTCGGCGACCCTCTCGGTCACGGCCACGACGGGCTTGGAACGGGCGATCTTCACCAGGGTGTCAGACATCTTCCCCTCCAGCATGAGGCCCGAGTAGAACACGATCTCGCCCGAAAGGATGGTCTGCACGTCGTCTCGTGTCGCCTTGTACAGATGGGGATCGACTCCCGCGCCAAGCAACTGCGTCAAGTCGACGTGCTGCTGACCCACGTGGCGGACCAAGTCGGCCACCATGCCGGTCGTCGCAACGGCCTGGATCGGAGTTCGGCGGTCGAGCGTGCCGGCCGACTCGCTTGCTTTGATTGCTTGGCCCGGCTGCGGTCCAGAAGCTGAACCGCCGCACCCGATCCAAATCAGCATCGGCAGCAAGAGCCCTGTGTGTCGCATCGCCAACCCCTCCTGCTGGTTACTCCGAATCGCCTGGCCAAGCCCGCCCGACCTGTAGCAATGGCTACACTCCGGCCCTCAATGTAGCCATTGCTACGCTCCTGTCAACGGGGTAGGATGGTTCCGGACGGGGCGATCCCGGCCAATGTCGACCGCAAGGGCAGGGGGGACGATGGTGACTGAGGCCATTCAGCAATCGGCGCCGCATCGACGAACACGCCGGGACCATACAATGGAGACGGCCGAGGACTACGTGGAGGCCGTTGCCGAAATCCAGACGCAGCGCGGCGTTTGTCGAGTGGTCGACTTGGCGACTCGATTCGGCGTGAGCCACGTCACCGTGACGCGGATCGTCGCCCGCCTGCAAAACGAGGGGCTGCTCGCGACTGAGCCTTACCGTCCGATTACGCTGACAGGGAAAGGCCGGCGACTGGCGGGCAAGTGCCGCGAGCGGCACGAGGCGGTGTATCGATTCCTGCGGGCAATCGGCGTCGACCAAGTCACCGCGGCGATCGATGCTGAAGGGATTGAACATCACGTCAGCCCTTCGACGCTCCGACGTCTACAGGAATTAACAGCGAGACTGGGCAAAGCCGGAGGCTGAAGCCCACTTGGGCTCCAAGTTACCCAAAACCAAAAAAAGTCATACAAATGCCTTGCAAACTCATCTGGGCTTGTTAGCATGAGGCGTGTAGCACTGCGAAGACGCTCGTCCTGGCTCGGGAATACCGCGGCGGGCGAACGTCGTGGAGCTTGAGGCCCGGGAATCCGGGTCCAAACGAGCCTTCCAGTTGTAGACGACGCATTTACGAACACCGCTGGGCTTTATTTCTCCGAACGGAGGGTCCTACTGCACTAAGCTGTCTTGAATCGCGATTGCCGGACATGACCGGTTGCGAGTCGAGTTAGAGGATGTGCGGTAGGCCGGCGTTCCCGCCTGGGAGCGTCAGGAAACACTCTCGACCTCCGTTAACCCCGATTTGCAGAGCTGAGGACGTTTCGCGTCCTGATTCGGCTGGCTTCGCATTCAGGCACTCCCCGTCACTCGCCATTGATTCACGCGAGGCGGTTCCATGGTTTCAATTCGGGCTTGGTCTGCGCCTGTGGCCTTTTGGGTAGACCTCAAACAGACAACTTGGATATTTCGTGCGCTGATAAACGGGAGCTGTAAACTATGAAGAGACGTTTTCTCGGCTGGTTCTTATCGGCTGCGACCGTCGCTGTACTGGGGTGTAGTACGGGACACGCCGCCCAAATGCTTTTGTCGGACCTCGTCAACGGAGGGTCGATCCAATCCGGTGACAAGATTTTTTCGGATTTCACGTACACCAAGAACGGCGATATGCCCGCCGTTGAGAACGTCACGGTCGAGACGATCGACCAGAACGGACAGTACGGAATTCGGTTCTTTGGCGGATTCATCGACCTGCCGGGCGGGGATTCATCCGATGCACTGGTGACCTTCAACGTCAGCGTCTCTCCGGACAGTGACCAGGTCATCTCGGGCGTGACGCTGTCGGCCAACCCCGCCGTCTTCAACGGCCCCGGCTTGGCATCCGTCACCGAGACGTTCGTGCCCGACATCGACAACAAGAAGCTGGTGATCTACGACTTCGGCGACGGTGACTTCGACTTGGTCGACTCGGTGACGCTCGACGCCGGATACCGCACGCTTCCGGTTCAGAAGGACTTGATCCTTCGCGCGACGGGCAACGCGGGAGCGGTCACCATGTCGTTTTTTGACCAAGTCTTCGTCCAAGTGCCTGAACCGTCGAGTCTGGCTCTGGCGGCAGCAAGCCTGTTAGGCGTCGGGTTCCTCCGTCGTCGACACGGCTGAACGATTTCCAAACTCCCGAATTTTTCAGCGCGATTCCACAAGGCCTGCGTCACGATGACGCGGGCCTTTTTTTTTCGCCATTTGAATCCGGGCCCCCTGAAAATCGCCGGGCGCAAAGACGCACGCGGCCGGCCGGCAATTTCCGACGATTCCGCAGCGGGCCGATCTGGCCGACGATCGACCGCGAAGATTACAATACGGAGCTCCGACTTCGGTTACCGATCCCGGGAGCGTGTCCCGAACCTCCCCGCCCCACGGAGATATCGACGTGAGTTCCGAATCCGTCCGCAAACCGCTGGAAGACCTTGACTTGTGGGAAGAAGACCTGGTTCGAAGGTACCCCGAGCCCGACAAGCCGCACGATCAATTTCGCGACTATGAGCATACGACTCGTCCGAGCGTGCGGGAGTTCTATCGCCTGAACCACGAGCATCAATGCGTTGATTTCGTGCGTGAGAAACGGGCCCAGTTTCTGCCGCTGCGAACCAAGCGGATGGGAATCTGGGACGCGATGGAGTACCTCAACACGTTGGTCGACGACAGCGATCCCGACATTGATCTGCCGCAAATCGAACATCTCATGCAAACGGCCGAAGCGATTCGAGCGGACGGTCATCCTCGCTGGTTCATTTTGGCCGGCTTGATTCACGATCTAGGCAAGGTGCTGTGCCTTTATGGCGAGCCGCAGTGGGCGGTCGTGGGCGACACGTTTCCAGTCGGCTGTAAGTTTTCGGAGAAGATTGTCTTTTCGGAATTCTTTGCGGCCAATCCCGACATCGACGTGCCCGAGTATCAAACGGCGACGGGCATTTACAAGGCGGGCTGCGGACTTGACCAAGTCCTCATGTCATGGGGTCACGACGAGTATCTCTACTACGTGACGCGCGATTACGTCCCCCTCGAGGCCCAGTACATGATTCGGTACCACTCGTTTTATCCAGCTCACCGCGAGCGGGAGTATGAGTACCTGATGAACGATCAGGACCGCGAGATGTTTCACTGGGTGCGAAAATTCAACCCGTACGACCTGTACACCAAGAGCGTCGTGCGGCCGGACGTCAAAGCGTTGCGACCGTATTACGAAGATCTGATCGCAGCGTTCTTTCCGGCTGAGATTGACTGGTAAGCCCATCCGGCGCGACTCGTCCTTGCCCGTAAGGCCTCACGTATCATGCCTGGAAAGCCGTTACCCCGTTCGCGGTTCGTCGCGATGCTGCTATTGACCAGCTCGCTCGGGACACCCGGGCTCGGCGCCGAAGAATCACCGCGGCCACTGATGCAGGCCCATGCACACAACGACTACCACCATCCTCGCCCCTTATTGGACGCACTGGACCAAGGCTTTTGCAGCGTCGAGGCGGACGTGTTCGTGGTCGACGGTCAATTGCTTGTCGGACATGATCGTGGGGAACTGACGCCGGAGCGCACACTGACGCGATTGTATCTCGACCCGCTCCGCGAGCGAGTCGAACGTAACGGGGGACGCGTTTACCCCGACGGACCTCCGTTTACGCTTCTGATCGACTTCAAGACATCCGCCGAGAAAACCTATCCGGTTTTAGAGGAATTACTGGAGAAGTACGCGTCGATTCTGGCCCACGAAACGGACGGCCAGTCACAGCCCGGCGCCGTTCAGGTCGTGATCAGTGGCGACCGACCTCTGATGGAGGTGGCCCGGGCGACAACTCGGCTGGCGATGATCGACGGCCGGCTGCCTGACTTAGACGACGCGACGTCCGCCGCCTGGATGCCTTTGATCAGCGATCGCTGGGGAGACCATTTCCGCTGGCGCGGCGACGGTCCGATCCCGCCCGACGAACTGGACGAATTGCAGCGAATTGTCAAGCAGACGCACTCGCAAGGCCGACGCTTGCGCTTCTGGGCAATTCCCGACACGCCCGAGGCTTGGCGGCAACTGCATGCAGTCGGCGTGGATCTGATTAACACGGACGACCTGCGAGGCTTGGCGGAGTTTCTCCGCTCGACGCCCTAGGCTCGCCACCTGCCAGAAGCTCGACCCTCACCCGCTCGGGTCCCGCCCGCGGGCCCCGAGCGACCTCTCCCGGCCTCGGGAGAGGTGACAACATCATGTCTTCGCACCACGTCCCTTCTCCCCTCGCGGGAGAAGCTGGCCGAAGGCCGGATGAGGGGGCCCGCCACCTGCCAGACGCTCAACCCTCACCCGCTCGAGTCCCGCCCGCGGGACCCGAGCGACCTCTCCCGGCCTCGGGAGAGGTGACAACATCATGTCTCCGCACCACGTCCCTTCTCCCCTCGCGGGAGAAGCTGGCCGAAGGCCGGATGAGGGGGCCCGCCACCTGCCAGACGCTCAACCCTCACCCGCTCGAGTCCCGCCCGCGGGACCCGAGCGACCTCTCCCGGCCTCGGGAGAGGTGACAACATCATGTCTCCGCACCACGTCCCTTCTCCCCTCGCGGGAGAAGGTGGCCGAAGGCCGGATGAGGGGGCCCGCCACCTGCCAGACGCTCAACCCTCACCCGCTCGAGTCCCGCCCGCGGGACCCGAGCGACCTCTCCCGGCCTCGGGAGAGGTGACAACATCATGTCTCCGCACCACGTCCCTTCTCCCCTCGCGGGAGAAGCTGGCCGAAGGCCGGATGAGGGGGCCCGCCACCTGCCAGACGCTCAACCCTCACCCGCTCGAGTCCCGCCCGCGGGACCCGAGCGACCTCTCCCGGCCTCGGGAGAGGTGACAACATCATGTCTCCGCACCACGTCCCTTCTCCCCTCGCGGGAGAAGCTGGCCGAAGGCCGGATGAGGGGGCCCGCCACCTGCCCCAGACGCTCGACCCTCACCCGCTCGAGTCCCGCCCGCGGGACCCGAGCGACCTCTCCCGGCCTCGGGAGAGGTGACAACATCATGTCTCCGCACCACGTCCCTTCTCCCCTCGCGGGAGAAGGTGGCCGAAGGCCGGATGAGGGGGCCCGCCACCTGCCAGACGCTCGACCCTCACCCGCTCGAGTCCCGCCCGCGGGACCCGAGCGACCTCTCCCGGCCTCGGGAGAGGTGACAACATCATGTCTCCGCACCACGTCCCTTCTCCCCTCGCGGGAGAAGCTGGCCGAAGGCCGGATGAGGGGGCCCGCCACCTGCCCCAGACGCTCGACCCTCACCCGCTCGAGTCCCGCCCGCGGGACCCGAGCGACCTCTCCCGGCCTCGGGAGAGGTGACAACATCATGTCTCCGCACCACGTCCCTTCTCCCCTCGCGGGAGAAGGTGGCCGAAGGCCGGATGAGGGGGCCCGCCACCTGCCAGACGCTCGACCCTCACCCGCTCGAGTCCCGCCCGCGGGACCCGAGCGACCTCTCCCGGCCTCGGGAGAGGTGACAACATCATGTCTCCGCAGCGCGGGGCAATCGCAGGAAGTCGATCGGCCGCGGCGTCGATCCCTCCAGCGACAGATCGGCCAGAATCTCGCCCAGGACCGGCGCGAATTTAAACCCATGTCCGGACAATCCGGCGGCGAACCAGAGCGTACGATGCTGCGGATGTCGATCGATCAGAAAGTGCTCATCTGACGTCAGCGTGTACATGCAGACCGCATGGGCCGCCCGCCGTCGGTCGAGTGCCGGGAGACAGTCGGCCAGAAACGCCTGAATGCGAACATCATCGACGGGATCAGGCGAACGGTCCACAATCGACGGATCGACGACCGACTCGCCGCCACTGTGCTCGGCAACCTTGACACCAAGCGGGTCGAGCTGGGGAAACCCGTAGAAGCAACCGTGTGAAAGCTCATAAAAAAAAGCAGGGCAGGGGGCCTGCAGATGCAGCCGGATGTCCGCCGTCGGAAACCAATGCAGGTGCTTGCGGACGACGCGGAGGGGATAGACGCCGGCCAGCAGATCGCGAGCCCAGGCGCCAGCACAGCAAATCAGTCCGCCCGCCCGGTACGCTTGCCGGTCGGTCTGTACGATGACCTCATCTCCGTGCCAGGTGATCTGCCGGACGCGGCTTTCGACCTCCAACGCGGCTCCGGCGTCAACGGCCTGCCGGACATGCGCCGTGACGCATCGCTCGACATGCAAGATGCCCGCCGTCGGCTCGAACAGGGCTTGCATCCCCGCGGGAATCGTGAAGGCGCCGAACCGCTCACGAAGCTCGCGCTCATCCGGATGCTCGACGGTCAATTGATACGCCGCTGCGCTGTGTTGGATTCCCGCCAGCACGACGCCCTGGGGCATCCCGACTTCCAGCAACCCCACCCGCTCGAACAGTCGCTGCTGGCTGGCGGCCTCCAACTGGTCCCACAGTTCGTAGGCTCGCAGCAGCAACGGAACGTAGCTGGGGTGTTCGAAATAGGCCTGGCGAATGATTCGCGATTGGCCATGCGAACTTCCTCGATCGTGGGAGACGCCGAATTGTTCCAGGCCCACGACGCGAATTCCGCGGCGAGCCAAATGATAGAGGGCCGCGCTGCCAACGCCTCCGACGCCCAGGACAATCCGATCGAAGATTTGCATCAGGAAGTTCTCGGTGCCCGGCTCGCTCCCGCTCGTCGCTTGGTTCCCTCGAGCTGAGACCAACGGGAATCGATCTCGCCCGCGTTCTGCGATCCGCCTACGATACCAAGGTGGATCCGTAGCGTCGATTCAGGATCCACGTTGAAGGAGAGTCGATGTCGCTGGTCGTTGATGGCTACAATCTGTTGTTCACCGCGGGGATGGAGCTGCGCCATCTTGGGCCGGGAACCCTCGAGCGGGCCCGGCACGCCTTGTTGCGGTTCCTGGCGGAGTCTCTGACGATGAAGGAGCGACAGGAAACCGTCGTGGTTTTCGACGCAAAAGAAGCGCCTCCGGGGGCTGAGGCCGAACGATGGCACGACGGCATTCGGGTCCTGTTCGCGCGGGAATACGACGAGGCCGACGAACTGATCGAAGAACTGATTTACAGCGACTCGGTCCCTCACCGCTTGGTGTTGGTGACGAGCGACCTTCGGCTGCAACGCGCGGCTCGACGGCGACGCGCACAGGTTGTCTCGAGCGACGATTGGCTCGACGCATTGGAATGGCGTCAACGCGAGCGACGGGAAGAGGAACGCCGGCGGGGTGACGCCGTGACCGAGCCAATGCCCTCGCCGCGCCGGATTGGCTTGGACCGCGACGAAGTGGATCACTGGCTCGCCGAATTCGAGATCTCTCACGACGTGTCCTCACCCGAGGCCGAGGCGTCGGCCCCAGCCATCGAAGACCCGTCCAAGCCCGCGCCATCGCCCCCGCCGCCTGCCCCGGAAAGCGCGTCGGCGGACGGGGCGCGACGCTCCCACGAAGACGCGACGCATTCCGAGGCAACGCGTTCCGAGGCCGATTTCGACTGGGGTCCGTTTCCGCCAGGCTACGGAGATGATCTCTGGCCGGGCGCGTAGGACCGAGTCGAAGAGATGGCGCTCGCAGGATCAACGTCCCGGCCGGCGGGTTCGTCGGGGGCATCCGGTGCAGAACTAGTGCTTTGTCACAGCTTGATTTTGGGGTGCCTGGGGTCGAACGAAGTGAGCCCCCAGATCGCAATTTTCCGGGGGCTCACTTCGTTCGACCCCGGCCACCCAACCCTCAATTTCAGCTGTGACAAAGCACTAGGTGACGCCGGGTTCCTGATAGCGACGGGCCTTGTCTGAGATATCCTTACGGCACCAGGCACCATCCCAGCGGATGCACTTGACGGCCTTGTACGCCTGCAGTTTCGCCGAGGCAATCGAATTGCCCAAGGCGGTGATTCCGAGGACTCGGCCTCCGTCGGTCACGACTTGGCCTCCGAGCTGTCGCGTCCCCGCATGAAACACTTTGACGTCGGCCAAGGACTCGGCCTCGGCCAGCCCCCGAATCGGCCGACCTTTTTCGTAGTCCCCGGGATAGCCTTCGCTGGCCATCACGACACAAACGGACGGGCGGGGATCCCAGCGCAGCGTGTCGATTTCATCCAAACGCCCGTCCGCCGTCGCTTCCAGAACATCCAGTAAATCGCTTTGCAGTCGCATGAGCAGCGGCTGGCACTCCGGATCGCCGAAACGGACGTTGTACTCCAGCACCTTCGGGCCTTGCGGCGTGACCATGATCCCGGCGTAAAGCGCCCCCTGGAACGGACGTCGCTGTCGTTTCATCGTGTGGATGGTCGGAACCAGGACTTGCGCTTCGATTTGCGACAACATCGCCGTGCTAATGAGTGCCGCAGGACAGTACGCCCCCATACCACCCGTATTAGGGCCCTCGTCGCCTTCGTATGCTTGCTTGTGATCCTGAGCGGGTGGCAGGCTGATAATCGAGCGACCGTCGGTGATTGCGATGACGCTGGCCTCGTCTCCCTCGAGACGATCTTCGATCACGAGCTGATTACCGGCCGCGCCGAATTCCCGCTGTTCCGCAATGCGGTCGATCGCATCGAGTGCCTCCTGACGAGTTCGACAGACGACGACTCCCTTGCCAGCGGCCAAACCGTCCGCTTTGACAACCACCGGGACTTCCACGGCGTCGCGATATCGATCGTTGATGAAGTGCTTGGCGGCGGCCGCATCGCGAAAGGCCCGATATTCGGCGGTGGGCACGTCGGCCTGCCGCAACAGATTTTTGCAGAAGACTTTGCTGGCTTCCAACTCCGCCGCCGCCTTGTTGGGTCCGAACACCTTCAGATGCTCGGACTGAAACGCATCCACAATTCCACCGGCAAGCGGTCCCTCGGGGCCGACGACGGTGAGTCCAACGGCGTTTTTCTTGGCAAAGCGGATCAGGCCCGCAAAGTCATCCGGGGCAATGGTCACGTTCTCCGCGTCGACGGCGGTTCCCGCGTTTCCCGGCGCGACGAAAACGCGGTCGACACGCGAGCTCTGCGAGAGCTTCCACGCCAACGCATGCTCCCGGCCGCCATTTCCGACAACTAGCACGTTCATGACAATCGCTCAATCCTTGGGTCGAAGGGAACGGGGGCGTGCGGAACGCAAGTGCACCAACGACGGGACCCTTGAGAGCCGATTCTACGTCAAAGGGCGGGCCCCCGGGAATCACCAGTGATCCGGCGAAATTAGTACCCGCGGCCGTTTGCGGCCACTCTCCGCGCGCCGCCCGCGAGGTGTCATCCCCCCGCAACCCGAAAGGTCGCCTTATTGGACCGGCTCGAGAGGCGCAACTTCAATCATTTGATCGGCTTGACAAAAGAGAGCGCTTGGCTACAACTTGGGTCAAGTTCGTGAAAAATCTCACAGATCCGTCGCGTGAACGTGCGCTCGCTCGTTCCGTTTCTCTCAGGTGGTCTTTTGTAATGTCAGAACAGAGAAAAATGTCCGTGGCGGACATTTTGGCGGCGTGCCGAGGGACCGACGCAGGTCTTTCGTCGTCGGAAGAAAAACCAACCAAAGCTCCGTCGCAACCCGCAGACTCGGGTGGGGCAGATGAAACGCCCGAAGTGGGGGCAACAAGCGCCGCAGAATCAGGCGTCCCAGAGCCGGGTCCGACGAGTTCTGCGCCGCCGAAGCCGGCTGGCCAGATGAGTCTCAACGAGATTCTGGCAGCGGCTCGATCGGCCGATGGGGGCACGGCCCCGAAAGCCGCTGCCGCGCCCAAGGCTTCGGCTCCCAAATCCGCCGACGCCGCGAAGCCGGCCGGGGTCAAGAAGGCGGGCGAGATGAGCATGGCCGACATCCTGGCGGCCGCACGTGGCGAGGGGAGTGCCGCCAAAGCCGCCAGTCCGAAACCCGCCGCAGCGAAACCGGCTGCGGCAAAGCCCGCGGCGGCAAAGCCGGCTGCGGGAACTGGGGCGAAAGCGACCGCCAAGGCGGGTGCCGGCAAGCCCTCCGGTCCGATGGACACCTCGAGCATTCTGGCGGCAGCGCGGACAGGATCCAAACCCGGACCGATCTCGAAGGCGGAAGCGGCAGCCCAAGCCAAGCCCGCGGCTCCCGCCACCGCGAAAACCAAACCCTCGGCGCCGCCGATGCCGGCCAAGCCCGCATTTGCCAAGCCGTCGGCCAAGGCGGCCGAGCAGGCGGACCGTCGCGGCTTTTTTGCTGTGTTCCTGGGTTCTTTCCTAGCGTTGGGATTCACAACGCTTGGGTTGACCAGCGTTGGTTGGACGCTGGGACTCGCGCGTTTCATGTTCCCCAACATCCTGATTGAGCCGCCAAGTCGGTTCAAGGTTGGATTCCCGAGCGACTTCGCACCGGGGACGGTCGAGACGAAGTTCAAGGCTCAGTTCGGGGTCTGGATCGTGAATGTCGAGTATGAAGGCCAGCAGGAGATCGTGGCCCTGAAGACCGTCTGCACCCATCTCGGATGCACGCCCAACTGGTTGGAAGCCGAGCAGAAGTTCAAGTGCCCTTGTCATGGCAGTGGGTTCTACAAAGACGGAATCAACTTCGAAGGTCCCGCCCCTCGACCGCTGGAGCGTTACGCGATTCAACTGGCGGACGATGGCCAATTGGCAGTCGACAAGAGCAAGACGTTTCAGCAAGAGATGGGTCAGTGGTCTGATCCGGCTTGCGCTGTGCCCGTCTAGCGTGATGGGTTCCCGTTTAAAAACACTCCCGCAGCACCGGGCTACCATCGCGTGCGGTCGCATCGCGTGCGATCGTCACCTTGGTGCCACACAGTTCCGCTCGGCGACGACTTTCGCCACGGGCATTCCACCGGGGCGATGGTTGCGACGATTTTGGTCCACTCAAGCTCACCAACGGAAAAGATAGTTTCATGGCGTCAATTGGCGAAGTAATCCGAAATTCGCAGATTTGGAAAAGCATCTTTCGGCACCCGATGCCGGTCGACCGCCGCAATCGCGTCGTGGTGATGTTGACCAATTTTTTCCTGCACCTGCATCCGGTCTCGATCAAGAAGCAAGGGATCGCGCTCAGCTACACCTGGTGCATGGGAGGCGTGACCTTCTTTCTGTTTCTCGTCGAGACGGTCACAGGTGTGCTCTTGATGTTCTACTACCGACCGACGCTGGAATGGGCCTACAGCGACATTCTCGCGCTGCGTGACGTGACGTCGCTGGGGATACTGCGCGAAATTCACCGCTGGGGAGCTCACGCCATGGTGATCGCGGTCTGGTTGCACATGTACCGCGTGTTTCTCACCGGCAGCTACAAACCGCCGCGCGAGTTTAACTGGGTTGTGGGCGTCATCCTGTTGCTGCTTACCCTCTTGCTCTCGTTCACGGGGTACCTGCTGCCCTGGGATCAGCTGGCAATCTGGGCGATCACGGTGGGGTCCAACATGGCCCGCGCGACCCCGTTTCTCGGGTCGGAGGGCCCAGGAGCCCAGCTGCTCAACATTGGCGGGATCGACATGATTACGATGGGCTCCGACGCCCGCTACGGCCTCTTGGGAGCCCGTTTCGTGGGCGAAGAGACGCTCAACCGCTTCTACATTTTGCACTGCATCGCAATTCCACTGGCCGTTGCGTTGTTGCTCGCGATTCACTTTTGGCGAGTTCGTAAGGACGGCGGGATCAGCGGCCCTCTGTAGAGTGAAGCCGCGATTCAGCGAGCTTGGATTGCCCCGTTTAACTCGGGATCATCACGGCAGGAAACCCTCGGCATGCACGGAAACGAAGATCATTTTTTGCAACAAATCTCGCCGTTTCTGGGAACCTATTTTCTCAGCCTGGCGGTGATGAATGGCATTGCCGCCTTCTACTGCTGGCAGCGGCTCAAACGACGTGACCTCGCCTTCGCTTGGATGGCCGTGGCCCTGGTGGTGCTGATCATGTCGCCGTTTGCTTACAGCGGGCTGACCGGAAATCCGCGTACCATGAAGCTGATCGGGATGCCCGAGTTTTTCCGAAACTTCGTGGACGGTCAGCTGGCCAATGCGGTGAGCTACACGGTGGGCACGACGTTGGCACTCGTGGTGCTGTTCGTATTTCGCAAGTTTTTCGTCAAGCCCGTGGTCGCCTGGCTGGGACTGAACGCGGCGCTGATTTTCATGGGGATGTCGATTGTTGACCCCGAGTTTGCGGGCATCGTCACCAAGCCGGACAACGTCCCGATTGTGGCGATGGTCTTCTTGCTCGGTCTCTTCACCTGGCTCGCCACGTATCGAGCCGTCCAGAATGACGAGCGTACGGCGGCGGGCCTGCCGCCGCTGGAAGCCGAGGACAGCGAAAAGGTGCTGGTCTGGCCCGACCTGGTCTACACCGAAATGATCTGCATGGTGGCCCTCACGGCGATCCTGATCTTGTGGGCGATTGCCCTGAAGGCACCTCTGGAAGAACCGGCCAGCAGCGTCAAGACGCCGAATCCGTCCAAGGCCCCGTGGTACTTCCTGGGCTTGCAGGAAATGCTGGTCTACTTCGATCCTTGGATGGCGGGCGTGGTCTTGCCCAGTCTGATCGTCGTGGGCCTGATGGCGATTCCCTTCCTGGACTTCAACAAGGCGGGGAATGGCTACTACACGATCCGAGAACGCAAATTCGCCTACATCATCTTCCAGGTTGGTTTCTTGGAACTGTGGGTCACCTTGATCATTTTGGGGACGTTCCTGAGAGGTCCGAACTGGAACTTTTTCGGGCCGTACGAGTTTTGGGACGTGCACAAAGTCGAGGCGCTCAATAACGTTGATTTGTCGCAGATCTTTTGGATCAAATGGTTGAACCAGGCGCTGCCGCGAGCGCCGCAGGAGGCCGACCTGTTGGTCAAACTGGGATACATCATTTATCGCGAGCTGCCCGGGATCGTGGTGATGGCGGGATATTTCCTGCTGCTTCCACCCCTGATGGCCGTCACGCCGTTCTTTCGCGGCTATTTCCTGAAAATGGGATTTGTTCGCTACATGGTGATGTCCAACCTGCTGCTGTTCATGGCACTGCTGCCGATGAAGATGGTCCTGCGTTGGGTCTGGAACCTGAAGTACATCATCAGCATTCCTGAATACTTCTTGAATCTCTAGCCTTCGCACCTACCTCGTTTTTATTCGCTGGACGCTTGGAGCTGTACCTATGCCTGCCTCGGAGAAAACCTGGCGCGACCAAAAGACCCTGCACGTCGTGTTTGGTTGTACGGGTTTGCTCATGCTTGTCGCCACTGTCTGGATGTTCGCCGCCGACCACTCGCGGCAGTGGAAAGGCTTTCAACGCACGATGCGCGAGGTCGATGTTCGACTCACGCAGTGGCGTTTGCGTGCAACCGAGACACAGGCGAATGCCACACAGCAGTCGGAGTACGAGAAGGATCTGAAAGCGGAACTGGCCAGCGTCCCGAACCCAGCGGTGCTGGACGGCTTCCTGGCCCGCTTGGACGACGTTGCGAAGGGCGAGGAGTTGCGCGAGACTTATGCGCAGCTTGCCGATCCGGCGGCCGACGAAGAGACGCGGCGGCGATTGCGAAGTAAGCTGCAGAGCGAAATGGAACGCCTTCTTCGCCGGGCTCGCTTCGAAGAAGACAATCTGCTGAGCAAGCGCAAGTTCAAGGCAGCGGATTACGACGAGATGCGAGCGGTTTACGACCTCGGTATCCGGGACTCCAAGCCCCGGGAGGTGATGGACGAATTGCAGCAGGCAGTCGATCAGGCGAGGACGGCGCGAGACGAGCTGACGCGGGAGTATCAGGCGGCTGCGGATTACCGGAAGCGACTCGAATCGGCCTATCGGGAGCTCACCGCTCGAACCGACGACATCCAAAAGCAACTCGCCGACCTGAAGACCGACTACACGCGGCTCTCGACCGCCTTGGAAGATCGGCAGGCGACCTATTTCACGTCGACGCCACCCTTCCTCGGCAAGCGGTTGCTGGAGCTTCCGATTCTGGACGCCTTCAATTCGCCGCTGAAGGTCGACAATCTCTGGACTCAGAATCTGACGATCCCGAACGGCAGCTTTGGCTCGGTCCGCCGCTTCGATCGCTGCACGACGTGCCATCGGGCCATCGACCGCACCGCACCCGGATCAGCGGTCGATCCGCTCTACGAAACGGCCCATGTCGTTGAACTCGAGCTCATGACGCCCGACGAAGAACCCACGGTCGAAGATTCCAACGCCGGCGATTCGGCAGCACAGCCCAGCTTATTTTCCGTCTACGGGATCGATCTGGCCGGAGAGGGACTGATCGATCCGAATGACGTGACGATTCGCCAAGTCCTTCCTGAAAGCCTGGCCGCGCTGGCGCGCGCATCCTCGGGCGACCACCGTGACGGCTTGATGGTGGGCGACGTGATTGCTTACGTACGCAATGACAAGGTTCTGTCCGTCGGGGAAGCAACACGCTACCTGCTGAGGGACGTGGAGTGGGGCAAGCCCGTGAAAGTCACCGTCGTCCGCGGATTGCCTCAACCCTACAGCTCCCACCCGCGTCTGGATCTCTTCGTCGGTTCGCTCAGTCCGCACACGGTCGCCAAGTTTGGTTGCTCGGTCTGCCATGAAGGGCAGGGCAGCGCCACCGATTTTAGGTGGACGTCACACACGCCGAATACGCCCGAGCAACAGGACGAGTGGGTGCGGAAATATGGATGGTTTAATAACCACCACTGGATTTACCCGATGACGCCCGCGCGTTTCTCGGAGAGCACCTGCCTCAAGTGCCACCACAACGTCTCGGAATTAGAGCTGGCAACGCAATTCGACGAGCCGCCCGCTCCCAAATTGGTCGCAGGATATCACTTGATCCGCCAGTATGGCTGCTACGGATGTCACGAGATCAACGGCTACAAGACGGCAGACGAGCGAATCGGGCCCGACATGCGCCTCGAGCCAAACTACTCCGCGGCGGCGGCGCAACTGAAGATTGACCCCAACTACGAATCGCTGAATGCGGACCAGCATGCGTGGGTCGAACAACTGATCTTTCAGCCCGATCGTGATCCGATTCGGCAACAGCTACTTGAGTTTCTGCGCGAGGATGCCCAGTCGGACACACCTCAGTTAACCAAGGATTCCCACGACTTGATTGGCGCCTTAGCCGATGTGGAGACACCGGGCACGGAACGAAAAGCGGGCCCTAGCTTGCGACACGTTGCCGAGAAAGTCGGCCCCACCTTCCTTTACGACTGGCTGCGTGACCCAACGCATTTCCGTCCCTCGACCCGCATGCCACGGTTCTTCGGACAGTGGGACCACCTGGACGACACCGAACGGTCAGTTTCGGAGCGGTACGAGCCGATTGAGATCTTGGGGATCGTGACTTACCTGACCAACAACAGCCAGCCCGGGGAACGCCTCGAGCCCGGCGACGGTGCCTTCAGCAACGACACGGCGGAGCAGATCGCGCGGGGCAAGTTGTTGTTTGAGACGCGAGGCTGTTTGGCGTGCCACCAGCACCAGGACTTTCCGCACGCCCGAGCCACGCAAGGCCCCGAGCTAACCAATCTGGGTGATAAATTCGCGTTGGACGACACTCCGGATGCCAGAAGCTGGCTCTACAGCTGGCTGAAGAACCCGATGCTGTATCACCCTCGAACCAAAATGCCGAATTTGTACCTCGAGCCGATCACGTCGGCCGACGGCACGATGACCGATCCCGCCGCCGACATCGCCCTGTACCTGCTCGAGAGCTCGAACCAATGGAAGCCGCTCGAAGATACGGCGGATCGCTTGACTCCGAATCAGGCCAACCTGGACGCGTTGGTCCTGGAACACCTGAAGTCTCGGATGTATGCCCAAGACGCCGAAGAGGCCATGCAAAGCGGGCAGATGCCATCCGCCCTGGCAGCCAGCTTGGGCGGAGCCGAAGGAATGCTGGCCGGTGAAATGACCGAAGAGAAAAAGCTGCTCTACATCGGCCAAAGGACCATTTCGAAATACGGTTGCTACGCCTGTCACGACATCCCGGGCTTCGAAAAGGCGAAGCCCATCGGCACTGCTTTGGCCGACTGGGGCCGCAAGGATCCCTCGAAACTTGCGTTCGAACACATCGCGGAATACTTGACCCACGGTCATGGACACGGTCCCGGAAATGGAAACGGAAACAGTCACGGGGCGTCAGAGACAAACCAAGACCACCATCGTTCCTCACCTGCCGAGGTTGCTTCTCCGATGGCAATGGCGACGGCCAGTCCCCAAGACGCGGGCATCGCCACCGAAATCGACGAACGATTCTATCGCGACCGCCTGATGGAACACGACCGCACCGGCTTTATCTGGCAGAAGCTGAAGGAGCCTCGAAGCTATGATTACGGCAAAGCGCGGAACAAGGATTCGTTCAACGACCGCCTGCGAATGCCGCATTTCCCCTTGAACGACGTGGAACGAGAGGCGGTGGTCACGTTCGTGCTGGGTTTGGTGGCGGAACCGCCCGCCTATGAATTTGTCTACCATCCCGACGAGCGAAAAGCCGCGTTGATTGCCGGCCACCAGGCGTTGCAGAAATTCAACTGCGTCGGCTGCCACATCGTCAACGCCGAGAAGTGGACACTCGAAATTCCGAAGGGCTATTTCGAACCCCAGCCCTCGAATCCGTCACAGACGTTCCCTTTCATGCCGCATCAGTTCACCACCGACGAAATCGTCGCATCGGAGAAACCGGATCCCTTGCGAGGAACCGTCAGTGTCACCCTCCACGGGATGCCCGAAATCAGCAGCGAATCGGGGACGCCGCGGATCTTGGACGAGGAGGGAGACCCCATCGAAGAGGATCTGACTTACGATCCCGCGACGCTGATCTATCCCTTCGAAATTTGGCAGCCCGCGTTGATCGATGGAAACCCGTATCAGGTTGGTGTGACCCCGCTGGAGATCGAGGCAACTTGGATCAAGCAGCGATCGGCGACCTTCGGTGGCGACCTGACCCACTGGTTGCTGCCACGAGCCGTCGAGCTGGAAAAGCAAGCCAATCCGCAGGCCGACGGCAAGCAGGCCTACGGCTGGTTGCCCCCTCCGCTGGTGAATGAAGGTGAGAAGGTCCAAACGGAATGGCTGTACGGCTTCTTGCTGGAGCCTTTCCCAATTCGGCCCGCGGTCCTGATGCGGATGCCCAAATTCAACCTCGCTCCCCATGAGGCGACGGCGCTGGTGAACTACTTCGCTGCGAAGGAGAACGTCGATTATCCGTACGAGTTCTCGGCGGCAATGCAGAACGACCGGCTGGACGCGGAAGATGCGTCATACGAAGCTGCGCTGCAGGAAGTGCCCAAGGACGAGCGTCCTGCGGGCGAAACGCGATTCGACCATGTGATGAATATCGTGACCAGCAACGACTACTGCGTGCAATGTCACATGGTGGCAGACTTTGTTCCGAAGACGAGCGCTCGCGCGATGGCTCCGGACCTGTCAGTGGTCAACACGCGGCTTCGCCCGAACTATTTAAAACGTTGGCTTGCCAACCCCAAACAGTTGCTGCCCTACACCCCCATGCCCGTCAATGTCAAGTACGATGCGGATGCTCCGCAGCTCGGCGGCGTCGCGCAGTCGCTCTACCACGGCTCGAGCCTCGAGCAACTCGATGGCCTGGTCGAACTGCTCATGAACTATCCGCGCTATGCCAAGAGTCGAGCGGAAGTTTCCAGCTTGGTGAAGACCGGACCGGCGGCAGGGGCTACCGACACAGAGGGGTCCGACACAGAGGGGTCCGACACAGGGGGAGTGTCCGCGGAAGCGGGGAATTGATCCGTGAGCCAGAGCCGTACATCGAGCGGCAGTCGCGAGCCGGTCGGGCGTCGCGCCGCGCCGCCTGCGACATTTTGTCACCCCTAAAGAAAGGAGCGCCCCACGTGTTACGACAACGCCTCACCGCGTATACTGTTTTGGGACTGGCAGGCACCTGTCTTCTCGCGGTCGGCTGCGGAAAAGGCGACAACGCGGCACCCGCAATTCAGGCCGAAGGCGATTCCAACCCGGAAGTTCCCACGGTCACTCTGCCAGAAGATGAACCGGACGCGGGCGATCCGACCAGCGACGGTCCGTCTGAATAAGCACCCTGCACTTCGAGGAGGATTTCTGGATGATTTTGAAATCGAGTTGCGCCGCGTTGATGGTCGCGATGTTTCTGCTTTCGAGCTCGGCTCATGCGGATTGGGGAAATCTCACCGGGCAATTTATCTACGACGGTGCGCCGCCTTCGCCCGCCCCAATTGTGGTCACAAAAGACCAGGCCGTTTGCGGCAAACACGATCTAGTGGACGAGGGTGTTGTTGTTAATCCAGAAAACAAAGGAGTGGGGGGAATCGTCCTTTACCTGTATGTGGGCCGCGGTTCGAAGGAACCGAAGGCTCATCCGTCCTATGCCGATACGGCCGAAGCCGAAGTTCACTTCGACAACTTGAATTGCCGTTATGAGCCGCATGTCCAACTGCTGCGAACGAGTCAGACCTTGGTCATCGGCAACAAAGATCCGATCGGCCACAACACGAAGGTGGACGCTCTGGCCAACGTGCCCATCAATCCGATCATTCCGGCGGGCGGCGAAATCAAACAGAAATTCCCCAAGGAAGAGCGCCTCCCGACCAAAGTCAGCTGCTCGATTCACCCTTGGATGAATGCGATTTTGGTGATTAAGGACACGCCTTACATGGCGGTGACCGATGCGGACGGAAAATTCACGATCGCGAATCTTCCCGAGGGCGAATTCGAGTTCCAAGCCTGGCATGAAAAGGCCGGCTACATTCAGGCGGTAGAGCTGGGCGGAAAGAAGACGAAGTGGAGCAAGGGTCGATTCGAGCAAAAGATCAAGGCCGGCGAAAACGATCTCGGCCAGATCAAGCTTGCCCCCGCGGTCTTCTCCAAGTAGCGAGCGGGATTGGTTCGGTTTCTTGAATTGTGGGGCTCAGTCCATGCGTCGACGTCGCGTCCTTGTCCAACTTGTTCTGCTGCTGATCACAGTCGCGGCTCTGCCCGGTTGCGGCCGCCGTTCAATGTCCGAGCTGCGGCCCGACTTGGAGGCGGTCGAGCGAATTCGCCAGGGGCTGAAGTCAGCCGACGCCGGCGACGAAGCGGCGGCGGGAGCGAGCGGAAGCGAGCCAACGGGTTTCGCAACGCTCCGAGGCCGTTTTGTTTTGGAGGGCGATGCCCCGCCGCCTCAACCACTTCAAATCACGAAAGATGTGTCGATTTGTGCCCCCGGCGGCAAGCAGGTCTTCGGGCAACAACTGGTCGTTGATCCCGCGTCTCGCGGAATCGCGAACGTCGTAATTTACGCCGAGAAAGTCCCGCCCGAATGGGTCCACGCCGATGCGCGACCCGGCAAGGATGATGAGGTCCTTTTCGACCAGAAAGAATGCGTTTTTCTGACTCACGTGGTCGCAATCCAGACCTCCCAAAAACTACGAGTTCTCAACAGTGATCCCGTCGGCCACAATCTCGCCGTGGCCTCGTTCAATCAAACCATTCCGGCTGGCGGCTACGCGATTTACGAGCCTTTAAAGGAACAAAGGTCGCCGGTCGAGATGAGCTGCTCGGTGCATCCCTGGATGAAGGCTTGGCTGCTCAATCGCGACAACTCGTATTTCGCGGTCTCTGGCCCCGATGGCTCATTCGAAATCCCCAATCTTCCAGCTGGGGTCGAGCTGGAATTGAGGGTTTGGCAAGAAAAGATCAATGCGGTGAGCGACGTGACTCTCAATGGGTCGCCGACAACTTGGTCGAAGGGCAAAGCAACGGTGACGCTCCCGGCAGACAGTGACGTCGAGTGGAACGTGACACTCGACGCGTCGTTATTTCAATAGCCGGCGATCCGGCCGACCTTTGGCCGCAGCGCAACTCGCCCGCCTCACGAGTCACTTTC
This sequence comes from uncultured Planctomycetales bacterium, assembly GCA_963826795.1. GTDB lineage: Bacteria > Planctomycetota > Planctomycetia > Pirellulales > Pirellulaceae > CAWGYT01. The sequence goes on from CAWGYT010000010.1 coordinate 210,061, forward strand.
CTGACGAACGACTCTCCCGAAAATCTGTCTCACAAACCCCGATGCGAAACAAGGTTGACCCGATGACGCGACCGGTTGATATCTTCCGAAACGACTGGGGATGGCTCGCCCCCGCCCTTTTCGCCGTCAGCTTGATCACGTTGACCGGATGTGGGGAACCAAAAGCGCAATTCGCGACCAACCTGATCTACCTGCGGATGCAGGAAGACCAAACCAGTTCGGTTTATGCTCCGGAGCAGAAGCAAGACATCGTGAACGCCGTTTACTCCCTGTTCGGTTCGCCCGATCAGCCCCACCTGGTCGAGACCGAAAATACCAAACAGGTACTCGAGATCGAGCGGATTCAAGCAGCTGCCGGGCCCGTGCACAGCGATCGCTACGGCGACGGAGCGGGACTGTATCGGCAACACTGCGTTCATTGCCACGGTATTACGGGAAACGGCCGAGGCCCGACGGCGCGGTTCTTGAACCCGTATCCGCGGGACTTCACCAAGGGAACGTTCAAGTTCAAATCAACGCCAATCGGCTACAAGCCAACCCATGACGACCTCCGCCGAATCTTACTCAACGGAATCGCAGGCACCGCGATGCCCTCGTTTGCCCTGCTTTCGGAGGGCGAGGTTGAGTCACTGGTGCAATACGTAAAGTATTTGGCGATCCGTGGTGAAACCGAGCGGCGACTGATTGAAATCAACCCCGACTTCTTCGATAGCGAGTCCCCCGAGAAGAATGAGGAGCTTCGGCAGGAATTCGAAAGTCGTGAGGTACTCGTCGACGAAGTGCTCTCCGACGTCGTGGCCAGCTGGGTCGACGCGGAAGAGAACGTCACCGAGGTGCCTGAACGACCGGCCGAATACAATCGGGACAGCGAGGAGTTTGATCCCGAAGCGCTGGCGGAATCGGTCGAACGCGGCCGAGCACTCTACTATACCAGCGTCGCCAATTGCTATAGCTGTCACGGGCCCGTGCAGTTGGGTGACGGCCAAGTGACCGATTACGATCAATGGACCAAGGAGTTCTTCGATTGGACCAAGAAGAACGACGAGAATTATGCGGCCAAAATGAATGAATACCTCGATCTGGGCGGCCTACCCCCACGCAACATCCTGCCACGAAATTTGCGAGGCGGCATTTATCGGGGCGGTCGGCGTCCGATCGATATTTTTTGGCGAGTTCATAATGGAATCGATGGATCGCCCATGCCTGCAGCAAACAAGGCGGCCCTGGACAACGACAAGATCTGGGACCTCGTCAATTACGTGCTGGCACTGCCTTATGAGCCGGTAAGCCACCCTGGGGTGAGCTACGTCACGAATGAGCGCCAAGTCAATTAACGTCAGACGTTGAGCGGTTCGAGCTTTGGCGGAACCCCAAGTTGAAGGAGACATGCACTGTGGGTCGGTTTTGGAGCCTGCTGTTTCTGTTGGTGCCCGTCCTGGGAGTTGCCGTGTTCGTCAGCGCGATGGCCACCGACGCTGGTCCTCTGGTTGGCTATTGGTTTCCCGAGGACATCTCCGATCACGGGTACATTATCGACAATCTGTTTAATACGATCATGTACTTGACCGGCTTCATCTTTGTGGCGACCGGACTGGCCATGTTCTGGTTCTTGTGGAAGTACGATGCGGCCAAGGCAACCGAGCCGGTGAAATACACGCACGGCAGCCACACTTTGGAGGTGGTCTGGTCGATTTTGCCAGCGGCCACGCTGCTATTTATTGCGATCTACCAGATGAACGCTTGGGCCGACGTGAAGCTGCTGCGGCCCACCGATGAAAACGGTGTTCCTCTGCCGCCCCTGGCGGAAGTGACGGGTCGGCAATTCGAATGGCGGATTCGCTACGCCGGTCCGGACCAGGTGATTGGCACGGAAGATGACATTCACACGGTCAACGAACTGCACCTGCCGGCCCAGGAAGAGGCGGTCTTGCAGATCAAGAGCATGGATGTGTTGCACAGTTTTTTTCTGCCCAACGTCCGGATCAAGCAGGATGTAGTACCCGGAATGAAGCAATATGTCTGGTTCCGACCCATTAAGACCGGACAGTTCGATATTGTGTGCGCCGAGCTTTGTGGCTGGGGCCACTACAAGATGAAAGGACGGCTGACCGTCGAACCCCGTGGGGATTTCGAACGCTGGCTGAGCAAGACGCGTCTAGAGCAAGAAACCGATTCGTTCGCGCTAAGCGATGGAGATGAATAAGGCATGAGCAGCATACCCGCTGGGTCTCACTCGATCGAATCTGCCGGTCACGCCCAGACCATGACGGTCGGTTCGTTTATTTCAACCTACGTCTTTTCGCGCGATCACAAGATCATTGGACTACAGTTCCTGTTCTCCACGCTGCTCTGGTTCCTGATCGGCGGCCTGTTGGCACTCGGGATTCGCTGGCAGTTGGCCTATCCGTGGTCGAACATGCCCGTGATCGGCAGTTTGCTGTTTCCGACGGAAGGTGGGCAGATTGCACCGGAGTACTACACGGTGCTGTTCACGATGCATGCGACCGTCATGATTTTCTTCGTGATCATCCCCATTCTGGCCGGCGCGTTCGGAAACTTTCTGATCCCGCTCATGATTGGCGCTGACGACATGGCATTCCCGACGCTGAACATGCTCAGCTACTGGTTCATGTGGCCGGCCTTTATTTGCATCGGCCTCAGTTTCTTTGCGCCAGGCTATGGGGCGGCGGGAGGTTGGACTTCCTATCCTCCGCTCTCCGCGGTGAATCAGGCCGCACCTGGAAGCGGGCCGGCCCAGACGCTGTGGCTGCTGGGAATCACTTTCGTCGGCGTCTCGTCGATGATGGGTTCGGTCAACTACATGACGACGATCATCCAGATGCGGGCCCCGGGCATGACGATGTTTCGGATGCCGTTGACCATCTGGGGCATGTTCATCACCGCCGTGCTGCAGGCCTTCGCCTTGCCGGTACTCACCGCGGCCGGTTTCATGCTGCTGCTCGACCGCACGATCGGAACGGGATTCTTCCTTCCGGAAGGCCTGATCGTCAACAATTCCGACCCGGCCAGCGGCGGCGGACAGCCCCTACTTTGGCAACACTTGTTCTGGTTTTATTCGCACCCGGCCGTCTACATCATGATCCTGCCGGCGATGGGGATGGTCTCTGATATCCTCTCGTGTTTCGCCCGCAAGCCGATCTTCGGCTACAAGCCTATGGTCTATTCGATTTCCGCGATCGCCGGGCTTGGGTTTATCGTCTGGGGGCATCACATGTTTGTCTCGGGGATGAATCCGATTCTGGGGATGACCTTCATGGTGTCCACGATGATGATTGCGCTCCCCAGTGCCGTCAAGGTTTTCAACTGGCTGGGAACGATCTGGGGAGGCCGCATTGAGTTCACGACGCCGATGCTGTTCGCGCTGTCGTTCGTGTCGATGTTCGTGATTGGTGGCCTCTCCGGGATCTTCATGGCGGCGACGCCGGTGGACATTTTCATCCACGACACCTATTTCATCGTCGCCCACTTCCACTATGTGCTCTTCGCTGGAACGGCCATGGCGGTCTTCGGAGCGATCTACTTCTGGTATCCAAAGATGTTTGGGCGCATGATGAACGAGCCGCTCGGGAAACTGCACTTCTTCCTGACGTTTATTTTCATGAATGGCACGTTCTTTACGATGCACATTCTGGGAGCAGTCGGTTTCCCTCGTCGGCTGGCAGATCCGTATCACTACGAGACGTTTCGCCACCTGCTGCCGATGAATAAATTCATGACCTGGTGTGCGATCTTGATGGTCGCCTCTCAGATCTTCTTCGCCTTCAATTTCATTTACAGCATGTTTTTCGGGAAGGTCGCCGGAAGAAACCCCTGGCGAGCCAACGGCCTGGAATGGATGGCCCCCAGTCCGCCCGGGCACGGAAATTTTGATTTCCAGCCAATCGTCTATCGGGGCCCGTACGAGTATGGTGCCCCCGAATCCGGGAAGGATTATTTTCCTCAGACCGAGCCGCCGGAGGCGGGTACGTCGCCGGCATGAGCGTGACTATCCCAGGACGGTCCGATCGTAGTCGTGCGGGCGACGGGAGCGTGACGTGCCTGGGCCGACGCCTTGCAAGCGATCACTGTTTCGATCCGAACCGCCCGTTGTGAAGTTGTCCCTCGTGAACTCCTCCTCGATGACCATGGAATCCGCGAACCGCTGGCCCCACCGCCTTGCGGTCCTGCTCGTTGTGGTCACGTTCCCATTGATCTGGGTGGGCGGACTCGTCACGACTTACGAAGCCGGGATGGCCGTTCCTGATTGGCCGAATACGTATGGCTACAACATGTTCCTCTACCCGGTTTCCACGTGGGTCGGAGGGCCTTGGGATCTCTTCATTGAGCACGGTCACCGATTGCTTGCATCCGGTGTAGGCTTGCTGACGCTTGTTTTCGTTGTCCTCACTTGGCGTAGCGAGCCTCGGCGCTGGTTTCGATGGTACTCCTTGCTTTGCCTCGGCTTGGTTGTCGCGCAAGGCGTGTTGGGCGGACTGCGGGTGTTGCTTGACGAAACCGTGCTGGCTCGGTGGCATGGTTGTCTGGGCCCATTATTCTTTTGTTCCGCTACGGCCGCTGCGGCGATGACCTCGACTTGGTGGCGACGTGCGAACGAGGGTCCGCTTGAAGGCGTGCCGGGCGGACTCGTACGGCTGCTCTGGGCGACGGTTGGGGTCGCTTACCTCCAACTGATTTTGGGAGCCCACCTGCGGCACGTGCCAGCGACGTGGTCGCCTCAAACGTTCCAGGCCATGGTCCTCGGCCATTTGGCGGGGGCTCTCGCGCTGACGGTCCACGTGGGTGCGGCCAGCTGGACTGTGTTCCGCTCACCGTCCCTGTCGAAGCTTCGCCTCGTCCGCTGGCCGGCGACGGCCCTGAGCGGACTGCTCGCATTTCAACTCCTGTTGGGTGCGGCCGCGTGGCGTCTCAAGTACGATTGGCCCGTGTGGCTGCCCCAGCCGAAATTCTTGCGCGGCTATACGGTCCAGGCGGAAAGCATGGTACAGAGTCTAACGCTCACGGCACACGTCGCTCTGGGGTCACTCGTCCTGGTAACGGCCCTGCTGCTGCACCATTCGAGTTTCACGTTTGATGTCTCGAGGCGCCGAGGTTCGTACCTTCGCCACCCGAGCCGGAGTGATGGAGGTTGTGGGATGAGCACTTCGACTCTGGTTCAGGTTCGCGAGACAAGGAATGCAGGAATTGCAGGCAGGCTGGCCGACTATGTCGAGTTACTCAAGCCCCGCATCCTGACGATGGTTTTGGTCACGGTATCGCTGTCCGGGGTGATTGCGACGTGGGGACATCCGGATGTCTTGAGCTTGGTTCACACCCTGCTCGGAATAACACTGGTCGCAGGAAGTGCCAGTGTCTTTAACCAGTGGCTGGAGCGGGCCGCGGACGGTCGGATGCGACGCACGCAGAATCGGCCCCTTGCGTCCGGTCGCCTGACGCAGCGAGAAACGATCGTGCTGGGCAGCTGCGGCGTCCTCTTTGGCTTGGCATACCTCGTCAACTTCAGCAGTCCCGCCGCGGCGTTTTGGGCTGGAGCAACGTGGTTGCTGTATGTCGGGGTCTATACACCGCTGAAGACGCGGACGTGGCTGAATACGTTGGTCGGTGCGATTCCAGGAGCACTCCCGGTCTTAATCGGCTGGACGGGTGCCGGGGGCTCGATCGATACACGCGGCGTCTGCCTCTTCCTGCTGGTCTTCCTTTGGCAGTTTCCTCACTTCATGGCGATTGCCTGGCTGTACCGTCATCAATATGCCGCGGCAGGAATGCAGATGTTAACGGTCGTCGATCCCACAGGGAGACGGGCGGGCGTTCAGGCCTGTGTGGCTGGATTTTCCGTTTTGATGGTGAGCCTCGTACCGGCCACGCTGATGATGCACGTTTCGGTGATGTATCTCGTGGCAAGCCTGATCCTGGGCACCGCACAACTGGCCTGTGCCGTGCTGTTCGCGGTCCGTCGGGACGACGCGCGAGCTCGTCGCTTGCTTCGCGCCTCGCTGATCTACCTGCCACTGCAACTGATTTTGATTACGCTGCTGAATCTCGGCCTGATTTAATCACTTTCTCAACGGACGTTAGCATAAGGCAAGTTCCACCATGGCGCACGATAGTGGTCAGCAAGACAGCCACGCTCATGGTCACCTCCACCTTGAGTACCAACCCGCCTTGCCGTTGCCCAACGGCAAACTTTGCATGTGGTTGTTTCTCTCCACGGAGATCATGTTTTTCGCGGGCCTGATCGGCACCTACATTGTGCTTCGATTCGGTTCGCCCCAATGGCCAGCGCCGCACGATGTGCACCTCGTCGAATGGATCGGAGCGGCCAACACCTTCGTCCTGATTTGCTCGAGCGTGACCATTGTCTTGGCCTTCGAGGCAGCGAAGCTAAATCGTACGGGGGCCGCCAGGGTGTTCGTGGCACTGACCCTGGCGCTGGGTGCGTTATTTCTGGGAGTGAAGGCATACGAGTACAAAGAGAAGTTCGCGCATGGTCTGTATCCGCGTAAGCCGCATAGTCTGATTTATGACAAGCCGGACGTGTACTACGCCGCCGCCGTGCATCGCAAGCTAAAGAACGAACAGGAAGCGCTGACCGCCAAGCGACAGAAAATCGAAGAAGACGGGGGCAGTCTCTCAGACGTCGAACTGGATCGATTGAGCGAATTGAACGTGCTTGAGATCGGACTGGCGCGATGGTCCGAGGAACAAGCGGCGTCGGGCAACCCGGAAGCCATCGCGCAGATGGCGACCGCAATCTATCCGGAACACGGCCATGGCCCGGATCTGGCCGTCGTGGATGGCGAGCTGTCCGAGCGAAAGGATGAACAGAAAACGCTGGAGGCGAAACAGGAAGCGCTGCTGCGAGATCAGGCTCGCTTTCAAGAGCAGGCGGCGACCGGTGATGCCGATGCGGGCGCGTCGCTTCAAGAAGTCGGCAGCGAACTTGCCTTGCTTCCGGACCAGATCTCGCTTGTGAGCAACCGCATCAAGAGCCTCAATCTGATCAAAGAAGCCCAGGGGGGGCTCAACGAGAAATTCGCGGAAGGCTCTTCCCTGTGGCCCTGGCTGACATTGCCCATGATGATCCCGGGAGGCAACATGTGGGCGAGCACCTACTTCCTGCTCACCGGATTCCATGCCCTCCACGTGCTGGTCGGCTTGATCATCTTTACCGTGGCCCTGACGCGCCGACTCGACCGGTCGATGGCCAACTTCATCGAGAACGCGGGCTTGTACTGGCACTTCGTCGACTTGGTCTGGATCTTCCTCTTCCCGCTGCTATACCTGTTTTAATCGAGGATTATTGATGTCTGAGACCGGCCTTTCCCGTGCGGCGAGTGACGATCACGGCCACGGCACATTCGGAACCTACATGGCGGTTTTTGGTGGCTTGATCGTGCTGACCGGAATCTCGTTCATGCTCGGTAACTCGTCCCTCAAACACACGATGCCGGCCACCGTTTGGGCCGGAATGATGGCCGTCTCGTGCGGCAAGGCGATGCTCGTTATCCTGTTTTTCATGCACCTCAAATGGGAGGCGAATTGGAAGTATGTGCTGACGATCCCGTCGATCATGATGTCAGTTTTCCTCGTCTGCATGCTGATCCCCGACGTGGGAATGCGCCAGCGGAAGTACTCGGAAGAACGAGTGATCCACGCCGCTTCGGCCGCTCCCACCTCGCCAACCTCCACGAGCGAGCACTCGGGCGAGCACGAGTCATCGCCAACCGGCGCGCATTGAGTTCTCGGGAGTCGAGACCCTTCGGACGGGGCGCGGTCCGAGAAGTAGACCTCACATGGCCCTGCCGCTCGCGATTGACGCCCAAGATTTAACGCACCGGTATGGCGAGCGAATCGCGTTGAGGTCGGTTTCCTTCCAGGTCAAGGCCGGCGAGGTCTTTGCGTTCCTGGGTCCGAATGGCGGCGGCAAGACAACCCTCTTTCGGCTCTTGTCGACACTGATCCCACCTCAGTCCGGCCACGTCGAAATCTTCGGTGCTTGCGTACGCCGAGACCTCTTTCAAGTTCGCCGACACCTTGGAGTGGTGTTCCAAAATCCGAGCCTCGACAAGAAATTGACAGTCGACGAAAACCTCGCCCAGCAGGGGGCTCTGTACGGGATCCATGGGCGGCTGTTGAAAGAGCGTCGAGGCGAGGTCTTGGCGCAGCTAGGCCTGACCGATCGCCGACGAGATCTGGTCGAGACGCTATCGGGCGGACTTCGAAGGCGAACCGACTTGGCGAAAACCCTGATTCATCGTCCGCAACTCCTGTTAATGGACGAACCAACGACCGGACTCGACCCGAACGCACGCAGCGATCTGTGGCGGTACCTGCGGCGGCTGCGGGACGAGTGGGGCATGACGATTGTCCTCACGTCCCATTTGCTCGAGGAAGCCGACCGGGCTGACCGAATTGCGATCTTGCATGAAGGACAAATTGTCGCAGAGGGGAATCCGGGCGTGCTTCGAGCCGAGCTCGGCGGCGATACGGTTACAATTGAGACAGAAGATCCCGAATCACTGCGTGACGAATTGAACGCGCAACGCGACTGTGGCGCGTTCGTGGTCGACGGGGATCTCCGATTTGCGTGCCCGGACGGCGTCAGCTGGTGGAGCCAGCTGATGGACGAGTATCCCGACAAGATCCGGTCCCTCAAACTCGGCAAGCCGACTCTGGAGGACTTGTTCATTCGGCGAACCGGACACCGTTTTTGGCAAGAGCCGGGAGATTCGAACCAACCGCGACTTCCGATCAGCAACAGGCATGTCGGACCAAGCGGCCACAATCCATAATCCATGTCCACCGTTGACCCCATCTCGATCGGCCCCTCGTTGCCCCTCGCATCACCCTGGCGCACCGCAAGCGTGATGGGTTGGCGTGAAATCCTGCGCTTCGTGCGACAGCGAAATCGCGTGATCGGAGCGGTCGGACAGCCGATTGTGTTCTGGTTGCTGTTTGGTGCGGGAATGAATCAAACATTCCAAGTTCCTGGCCAAAAATTCAGTGAGTACTTCGTGCCCGGAACGCTCGTGCTGATCTTGTTGTTCACCGCGATCTTCGCCACGATTTCGATCATCGAGGACCGCCAAGAGGGATTCTTACAATCCGTTTTGGTCGCCCCACTTCCACGGTGGTCCTTCGTGCTCGGAAAAACGCTCGGCGGCTCCGTCTTGGCCGTCGGACAAAGTCTCGTATTCCTCAGCTTGACGCTCACCATGGACATTCAGCTGACCTGGTGGACCACGCTTGCGGCGCTGGTTCTGATGAGTCTGATCGCCGTGAGCTTCAACTGCTTGGGTTTCTGCCTCGCTTGGCGACTGGACTCGACGCAGGGATTTCACGCGATCATGAATTTGATGCTCATGCCGATGTGGCTGCTGTCCGGCGCATTCTTTCCAATTCCGCGATTATTGCCGACAGCCAGCGTGGGCGAGAACGTTTTGCATTGGGTGATGCGGTGCAATCCCGTGACATACGCAGTCGGCGGGTTGCGGCATCTGCTGAATAGCTCGTCGGACAAACTGGCCGTGATCGACACCGGAGGCCTTTGGACACCCAGACAGGGAACTTGCTGGACAGTCACGATTGCATTCATGTTGCTGATGTTCTGGGCGGCAACCGGGATTTCGCGGCGCACAACTCAAGGAGACTTGCGATGAAATCGATTCTTGCCTTCTGGCTGGCAGTCCTGCTGATGTTCAGCGGCGGGATGATCGTTTGGTTCGCCTACCGGCACCACCAGGCCAACGCGGTCGGGACGCTGCAGGTGGCAGACGAGACGGCTGCCGCAAAGCCGCGCCTCACCGAATTCGAATTGCTCGATCAAACGGGAGGTCGGATTAATTCGCATGATTTGCGAGGAAAGGTCTGGGCGGGAAGTTTCTTCTTCGCAGCGTGTCCGGGGACGTGCTACCAACAGAATATGAAATTGCAGCAGCTTCACGCGAAGTACGCCGCAGCGGGCCTGCAACTGGTCAGCATCACGTGCGACCCGGGCAACGACACACCCGTTGCTTTGGCCGGATACGCGGCACGATTCAATGCCGATCCCAAGACCTGGAAATTTCTCACGCCGCCCGATGCGGACATGGCATACGTTCGTCGCATCGGCAATGATTTCTTTCAGGTCGCGGTCGCAGAAGAGACACACACGGACCGAGTCGTGCTGTTTGACCGTGACGGGAAGATGCACGGCGCCTACAGTGTTTTGAAAGTCGCTCAGTTCCGGGAACTCGACCAGCTGATCGGCGAATTGTTGGCTCAGCCCGCGAGTGAAAATGACGAAGCATCGGGCGAACGTGCCTCGGAGGCGGATGGCTCGCTGAGCCCCGCGGTTGACGCAAGTTGATTCGATTGAAGGATCTTGGACCGTGGGATGGGCACATTATCTCCCGCACGTTAACGCCTCGCTGAATGCAATCGCGACCGTTCTCTTGGTTGTCGGATATCGTCTGATCCGGTTGCGTCGAGAGCGAGCCCACAAGCGGGTGATGCTGGCCTGTTTTGCCGTTTCCGTGCTGTTCCTCGTGTCCTACCTGGTGTACCACGCACAGGTCGGCAGCGTGCGATTTCCGGATTATCCTCCGACAATCGTAAAATATGTCTACCGCACGATCCTTTTCTCGCACATCATTTTGGCCGCCCTGGTGCCCTTCTTGGCGCTCGCCACCATCGTCTTGGGGCTCCGAGACCGACGCGTGGCTCACCGCCGACTGGCTCGCTGGACCTTTCCGATCTGGCTTTACGTTTCGATCACGGGCGTGATCGTCTACCTGATGCTGTACCAGCTCTACCCCGCCGCGAGAGAGCCGGCTAGAATTGGGGAGGTGCGAGTGCGGGGCCGACACGAGTCTCCCGGCGTGCTTTGGATTCCGATCCGACGTGTTGAAGCGAGTTTCGCTTTCGCGGCATCCCTAGAGATGAGGTTGCGATGCAACGGCTGACCCCTTCGGAACGAACTTTGACGACTCTCGTTCGGACGATGCTTACGTTCGGCCTGATGTTGTTGCTCAGCGGGCGTTCTCCAGGCGTGCCCGACGTGCAAGAACGCGGTCGCCGAGGGGCCGAATCATGCGAACCTGATTCGAGGCTACTTCTGGAGCATCTTGTTCATGATGTCGATGCCGTTCCTGATTTTCGGGAGTTTGGCGGCGTACTTCTATCTGCAAGTTCAGCGAGCACGTGGAAGCCAGCGTTTTGCCGAAGCAGCCGATTTGGCCGCGACTCCGGAAACGGTTACCTCAAACGGTTGACAACGATACACCAAGACGCGTGTGTCCGGAACCGGCGCACTCAGTCACGTCCTGAGCTTCCAGTCCCCGTCACGTCGCAAGCTTCCAGCGTGCTTGCTCACCGACCGCTCGGAGGTCCACTCCGTGCTTGGGGATCGATCAACTCGTCAAACCCAAGCCAGAGACTGCGAGCGAAGCGAAAGAACAGGAGCGGAAAAAGCACGACGAAGGCCATGCAGACGGCCAGCGACGAAGTGGACGATAGCGTTCGAGTGAGCACCAACAGAGGATAGGCGGCGCTGACGACCAAGGCCGTAAGGCCGTAATTGAAATAAATCGCACCCAGAAAGAAACCGGGCTCACGCTGAAATGACAGGCCGCAGTGCGAGCAGTGGGCATTCATCTGCACAAAGCCGCGATACAAGCGACCCTCGCCGCAGGCAGGACAGCGCAGCCGGACACTGCGGGAGACCGTTCGAAGTAATCGCACGAAAATGCCTTTCGATGATCCATTTCCACTGCAAGATGGTCGACCCCAGACAAGACATTGTCTTCGAAGTCTGACCAATCTGCCTGGGTTTGCATTTTAACCAGCGAACGATTCATCCAACATGAGCATTTTGAAAACGTTCGGAAGAGGCATGCAGTGGCTCGGCCTCGCCATTCTCCCTTTGGGAGTGGTCCTTGAGATCACCGGTCGACTAGGCCGGCGAGGCGTTGCCGAGCTGCTGTTGATCATGGTATTCGGATTCGCCGTGTTTCACGCCGGGCGATATCTCGAAGGGTATGCACAGCAAACCTGAGCCTCGACGCGCCTTGTCCGGGGAATGTCGCCTTCGGTTCGAACATTCGGCTCACTCATTCCGCGCTGTTGCTTGAACCGACGTTTGGCGAAGTGGAATCGATTTCGGCTGCGGCGGCGACCTGGGCCTCGCAGACTTCCTTCAGCTTGGCCAGTCCCTTTTCATAGTCAGGTCCCAACATCCGATCCATCAGCAACCCGAAGTAACGCGAAATCGGATTGAATCCCATATCGGTGTCCAGCGTCCAAGTGACGTCGGTTCCCAATTCGCTCGCGGCAAATCGCCACCCGGCCTTGGCAAGTCCCTGCTGCCCGAAGTCCAGCTCGGTTTCAATTTCTCCCGGGCGATTGGCGACGGCAATCCTCTGGGACCCTTCGCCGACAACTTGGCCTTTCCACTGCATTGTGGCACCCACACCCTGCTCCGGACCCGAAAAGGTATAAACCGCGTCGGGCTCAGCAGCGAACCAGGGCGACCATTCAGACCAGGTTGGCAAGTGATTGACGCGATCGAACACCACCTCGGGAGGAACCTTCATCGTCAGCTGTCTTTCGACGTGGACCTGTCGCGGCAGGAACAGCCCGACCAACAAGAGCACGACCAGCAGAGAAACGAATCCGAGGAGGACGCGCAGGAGGGTCTTCATTTTCCGCACCCTTTCGTCTGAAGGTTCAGGCCCCAAATTTCCCGAGCCGTCCGGCATTTGCGAGCGCAAGCGTCATGAGGTGTTTCGCTTGAAAATGCCCCAAGCCCCCGCTGATGCACTCGCGCTCACCAAAGGCCTGCTTGCCATCCGGCCGGCAACGATCCGACACCAGCAGCGTCGGCACGGGGTGCCAACTATGGCTCTTGAGAAAGCTGGGCGTGCTATGGTCGCCGGTCACAAGGAGGACGTCGGGCTTGAGGTCCGTTACGCGTGGAATGACCGAGTCAAACTCTTCCGTGCGTTTCACCTTGGCTTCAAAGTCTCCATCCTCGCCTGTGCTGTCGGTGTACTTGAAATGGAGGAAAAAGAAATCAAATTCCTTCCAGTGCTTCTCCAGCAGTTCCACTTCCTGCTCCAGCGTCTGCGCCGCGCCGACCACTTGCATTCCAACCAGGCTGGCGAGTCCCTTGTACATCGGATAAACCGCGATCGCGGCCGCGCGCAGTCCGTAGACTTCTTCATAGGTAGGCAAATTGGGACGGGCGGCGAACCCTCGCATGGTCAGACCATTCGCCTGCTTCTCGTTGGCCAACATCTGGGTGGCCTGTGCGACGAAGTCCTCGGCCAAGGCCGCCGTCTTCTGGCTGTTCGCGTCATGGGCCTGCGGCTTGAGGGGAGGCACGCCCGTTGCCTGGGGATCCGTGTCGGCCACGTTACCACCGAGCCCGACTCCACGAAACACGACGACGAAACGATGTTCCTTGACGGGCTCGACCAACACTTCGGCACCGTCCAGTCGAATTTCATTCAGGCGCCGTGCCAGCGGAGCGCTTTGATCGGTCGCGATCCTCCCAGCCCGGCGGTCGACGATCTGTCCCTGTGAATTCAACGTGCAGAAATTGCACCGCACCGCCACGTCACCGGGCCGCAATTCGATGCCGATTCCGGTTGCCTCGAGCGCCCGCGCCCGATGAGATACTGCAGTGGATCGTAGCCGAACAACCCCAAATGTCCGGGGCCGCTGCCGGGGCTGATTCCCGGCAGCACCGGGATCGAAGCCCCTTGAACTCCCCGTTTGGCCAGTTCGTCCAGGTTGGGGGTCTTTGCGGTCTCTAATTCGGTCAAGCCGTGGGCGGTCTGCGGCAGTCCGCCCAAGCCGTCCGCAACCAACATCACGATCTTCGTGCTGTTTTTCACATGGAGCGAACGTGTCAGATCATGAATATCCATGTGGCCCGGTCCTTCCAAACTTGTCGACGCCCAGGACGACACTGCCCAACGATTACGCACTCGTGGCAGCGTCGCCAAAACGAAATGGAACACAAGTGCCTAGTGGATACGAAAAGGGCGGTCCCAGCAAGATGCCAAAGAGGTCGTCATGCGGCATTCTGAGGGCGATGATCGCGTCTGTTCAACCAAAGTCCGGCGCGTTATCCTCGGCGCGATGTCGCGAGGCGTTCGCGTCGTGAGCATTTCTGCAGGGCATGCGAACTCGATCCGGCGGGCAGTCTTTTCATGGCAACTCCCCCAATTTCTCCGCTTCGGTACGACAGCTCGAACGTCTTCTTGGCGCACGGCGGGCTGACGCCTGCGGAAGTGGAAGCTCTTGCCGCGACGCTGGAGGCCAAGCGAGACGAAATCTTCAACGAAGACCTGCCGGCCTTTGCCGAGGGGCGCGACTTGCCGGGCAAGAATCCCTTGGACACGGGTTTTGTGACACTCCCCCAACGCATTCTGGCGGAATACGAGCAACAACGTCAGCAAAGCGAGCTGGGCAGAATTCTGGCGACGGCCAAGCGTTTGAGCGATTCCGTGGATCGTATCGTCGTGCTCGGAATCGGAGGGTCGTACATGGGGGCGCGAGCCCTGATGGACGCGTGTTGCCACCCGTACCACAACGAATTGGACCGGGGGCGGCGTGGCGGACGTCCGCGAATTTACTTCGAGGGTAACAACGTCGACAACGATGCGGTTCGGGGCTTATTGGACCTGCTTCCCGAAAAGGCTGGCAAGGCCCCGCAGGACCGATGGGGAATCGTGGTGATCAGCAAGAGCGGAGGGACGCTGGAAACGGCCGCCGCATTTCGAATTTTCCTCGACGCGTTGAATACGGCGGAGGCCGACGATTCGGGCGCCGTCCCGAAACTCGTCGTCCCCGTCACAGGGACCAGCGGCAAGCTCTTCGACTTGGCACAGTCCTTGGGCTGCCAGGATGTTTTTCGCGTGCCCGAGGGGGTCGGCGGTCGCTTTTCCGTGCTGTCCGCCGTCGGGCTTCTGCCAGCGGCGATCCTGGGCCTGGACGTCGTGCAGTTGCTGCGCAGGCGCCGTCGCGATGACGGAACACTTCCGAACCGCTCCGGCCGCTCACAACTTGATCTTGCAGTACACCGCGGTCAGCCATTTGCTGGAACGTTCGCGGGGTGCTCAGATCCGTGTGCTGCAGGTCTGGAGCAAGACGCTCGAGAGCCTGGGCCTGTGGTACGATCAGCTGTTGGCCGAGAGCCTCGGCAAGACGCCTGACACGGGGGCGACGCCACTTACCGTCGTGAACACGCGCAACCTGCACTCTCGCGCCCAACAGCATCAGGAAGGCCGACGTGACAAGGCCTATACGAATCTCATCGTGGATCGATGGCGAAATGATCCCGTCGGGATTCAGTTGAGTGAGCTGAATCAGGACGGCTTGAATCAGCTCGAGGGCAAGTCGCTCGTCGACGTCATGAACGCAGCGATCGCGGGGACCAACAAGGCCTATAACGACGACAACCGTCCCACCGCCGATTTGCGTCTGCCGTGCGTCGATGAAGCAAACCTGGGCCAATTCCTGCAAATGATGATGCTCGCCACGGTGGTCGAAGGTCGTCTGCTGGGCATCAATCCGTACGGTCAACCGGGCGTCGAAGCTTACAAAATTAATATGAAGAACGAGCTCGGTATGGTCTGAGCCGGCGTCCCGCCCGGGGCGTCGCTTGTTCCATCGAATACAAGGATCGAAGTCGATGAGTGTTGAAGTGAAGTGGCTCGGGCACGGTAGTTGGCTGCTCACAACAAAGGACCACAAGATCCTTCTGGATCCATTTCTCGATCAGTCTCCGACGGCACCCTGCAAGGCGGCCGAGTTGCAAGCGGACTTTATTCTCGTATCGCACGGCCACTTCGATCATGTCGCGGACGTCGCTTCGATCGCCAATCGCTGCGCGGCCACCGTGGTCGGAGTCTTCGAGATCGCCGAGTGGTTTCGGACCTCGCAGGGTGTCGAAAACACGCTCGGGATGAACGTGGGCGGCGGTGTGCAGTTGCCGTTTGGCCACGTGAAGGCAACCCCCGCTTGGCACAGCTCACAGCTTCCCGATGGCAGTTACGGTGGGACCCCGATTGGCTATGTCGTGAGCTTGCCCGATTGCCGGATCTACTTTGCGTGCGATACGGGACTGTTCGACGAGATGGTGCGCATTTGGTAAGCAGGGCATTGACTTGGCCGTGGTTCCGATCGGCGATCTGTTCACGATGGGACCCGATGATTCGATCGAGGCAATTCGAATGATTGAGCCCCGACGCGTGCTCCCAGCTCATTACAACACATGGCCGCCGATCGAACAGGACGCAATCGCCTGGGCCAAGCGTGTTGAACTTGAGACCAAGGCGGAACCTTGCGTACTTCGCCCTGGTGAGGCGCTGACGCTCTGAGGCGCAGACGCTCTGAGGCGCTGACGGCGCGGTCACGCCAGCCGATGGTCGATCACTTAACCACCACTTAACCACCACTTAACCACCGTTCGACGGCGAGTCGCTTGAATCCACGTCGCCAGGCGGCGCCTCGCGCGGTTTTTTTTTCGGCGGGCTCAAACCCACTTGAATCGCATCGCCTTGGATCCGGACCGGGAAGTGATCGATCTTGATTCGCGGGTTGTCACACCACGTCCCATCACTGATTCGAAACCGCCAAGCGTGCCAAGGACAGCTGACCACGCCTTCTTCGACGTACCCCTCGGCCAGAGATGCTCCCATATGCGGGCAGAGATCGTCGATGGCGTGGTACACTCCGCCGTCGTTAAAGATCGCGACGATACGGCCCTGGACGGGGAAGGCCCGGCCGGTTCCCTCGGGAATCGAGCCGAGTTGGGCCACGGTTACGTAGGTCAGTTCACTCATCACTCGAATTCTGTCTCACTCACGGACTCGACCCGGCCCGCGTCAGAGTGCCGCGGGGCAACTTGATTTTAGCCGACGAATGGCGATTTGGGCAGAGCAGGGGAGGGGAGGGCGATCTACCCTGGGAAGCGTCGGCGAATCTTGCGATAATCGCGCAGCGGTTCGGTGCCGCGTTCACGTTTGAATTGAGGCGGCAGCGCGCCGCCTGCTGGCCCCAGAGAACGACGCCACGAAAGTCGAACGAAAAGGCAGCCAAGATGTTGAACACACGTCTGAAGGATCAGGTTGTCCGGCAGATCCTGCCCAAGGTCAAACAGCCGGCGCAGTATGTCGGGGGCGAGCTGAATCAGATCCGCAAGGATCACGGGCGAGTCGCGGGCAAGCTTTGCCTGGCCTTTCCGGACACCTATGCGCTGGGCATGAGCCATCACGGCCTGCAAGTCCTCTACAGCCTGATGAATCGCCGTCCGGCCTGGGCTTGCGAGCGGGTCTTCACGCCGTGGGACGACATGGAGCGGGAACTCCGCGCACACGGCCTTCCGCTTTACTCCTTGGAAACCTTCACGCCGCTGTCCAAGTTTGACGTCGTGGGCTTTTCGCTGCAGTACGAAGTGGCGGCCACGAACGTCCTGACCATGCTTGACTTGGGCGGCATCCCGCTGCATGCCAACCAACGGTCACTCAGCGATCCGCTGGTCATCGCCGGTGGCCCGTGTACCCAGAACCCGGAGCCAATGGCAGCCTTTATCGATCTGTTCGTCACGGGGGACGGTGAACCCAGCCTACCGCAAGTCTGCGATTTGTGGTTACAGCTGCGCTGCCAGCAGGCGGCGACGGACGGACTGGCCGAGGGATCTGCCGGGCGTCGCCAGCGAGACGACGTGCTCGCCGAGCTCGCGCAGCGGCTGGACTTCTGCTATGTCCCTCGCTTCTACCAGCCGGAGTACCACGCAGGCCGCCAAGTCGGACTCAACCGGACTCGACCCGACGTGCCGGAATTCATCGCCCCGTCGGTGATTTCGGACCTGGAGTCGATCCCGCTTCCAACGGCCCCCCTGGTTCCTCACGTGGAATGTGTGCATGACCGGATTGCGATTGAGATCATGCGTGGCTGCCCGTGGCAATGCCGATTTTGCCAAAGCACCGTGATCAAACGCCCGCTCCGCTTCCGCTCGGTCGAGACCATCGTTCAGGCCGCCCTCGAGAGCTATCAGAATACGGGATTCAACGAGGTTTCGATCCTTTCGCTTTCCAGCAGCGACTATCCACATTTCGAGGAGCTCGTCCTGCGTCTGAAGGAAGTCTTCGCGCCGCTGGGCATCAACCTTTCAGTACCCAGCCTGCGCGTCAACGAACAACTGCGGTCGATCGCGGAATTAATCGGCAACCGTCGTCGATCGAGCCTGACGCTGGCCCCGGAAGTCGCTCGAGATGACATGCGCGAACAAATTCGCAAGAAGATTAAGAACGAGGACCTGTATGAGGGGTGTCGCGAGGCCTTCCGGCGGAACTTCGAAAGCGTCAAGCTGTACTTTATGTGCGGCTTGCCTGGCGAGCGGACCGTGGATTTGGACGGCATCATCGAGATGGCAGAGACGATCGCTCGAATTGGCAAGGAGGAACGAGGCCGGTATGCCAAAGTGACGGCCAGCGTCTCGAACTTCGTTCCCAAGGCACATACGCCTTATCAGTGGAATGCCATGCAGTCGCGTGAGTACTTTCATACGGCACATCGTTATCTGAAGCACAGGTGCTCGCTGCGAAGCGTCCAGGTCAAGTGCCACGATGTCGAGACCAGCCTGTTGGAAGGAGTCCTCAGCCGGGGTGATCGGCGGGTCGGCGACGCGATCGAGTTGGCGTGGCGGCGCGGAGCCCGTCTGGACAGCTGGCAAGAGCATCTGGACGCCGACCGTTGGTGGCAGGCCTTCCGCGACGCAGGGATCGACATCGATGCGGTGCTCCACCACCCCTATCAATTGACGGATCGTTTGCCTTGGGACCACGTGAACGTCAAATACGGCCGCGGTTATCTCGAAAAGGAACAGGTCCGCGCCGAAATTCAATTGCGATCGATGTCCACTCTGAAGTAGATCACGTCCGAGCTCCAATCCAGCTTTTCAAACCATCCTCCGCCACGACGCTATCCCATGAAATCCGAGCCCGAAGCCGTATCAACTTCCCGACAAGTCACGTTGTCCGAATTTCAACAGCTGATCCGCGAGATGTACTTTGCGAAGGATCAGGCTCGCGGCGTGGAAGGCACGTTCATGTGGCTGATGGAAGAAATCGGCGAGCTTGCCGCGGCGCTGCGGGAGGGAAACCATGCGAACTGCGTCGAGGAATTTGCCGATGTGCTGGCTTGGCTCACGACGATCGCGAACGTCGCCGGCGTCGACTTGACTTCGGCCGTCGTTCAGAAATACGGCTCTGGCTGCCCAGGCTGTGACCAGTTCGTTTGTGTCTGCCCCGACGAGGGAAAGCCTTGACTGTTCAACCTTCCAACGGACTCCCCGCGCGTCCAGGATCCGTACGTCATCCGCGGAAAACCGACGTCACGATGCTCACGAAAGAGACGCGAGTGCGCAACATCGGCCCCCTGGCACCCTGCGTTTACAAGAAGCGAATTTGACATGGCGGCGCCGAACGAATTCTTCCGAGCGAGCGGCGTTGTCCTGCGTTTTCTCGGATTGCTGACCTTCCTGGTCCATGCAGGCCCAGCCGCCTTTTCGCAAGACGGACCGGCTCCGAAGGCGAGCGTCGAGCTCGTTGACGTGCGGCTCGGTATCCAGGGCGTCTACAAGCTTGGACAATGGACACCGCTCAGAATCGAATTGTCATCGGGCTCGGGAAACTTGAGCGACGTCGACCTGATGGTCCGGATGGTCGATCCGGATGGCGTGCCGACGGAGTATCGGTCCGCGAAATTCGAACTGCCCGCGGGCACGATGTCGGTTCAGCGGATGCTGGTCAAAGTGGGTCGTCGGTCGAGCGACCTACGCGTCACGGTGCGCGTCTCGGAGCAGCCGATCTGCACTCGCCTGTGGCAACCTTCCGAGCTGCCAACGGCCGTGGCTGCGGGGCAGCAAGTTGTGCTGAGCCTAGGCGGCGAACTTCCGCTTGATGCGGCGCTGGCCATGCGAAGCGGCTCACGGATGGAAAGAATCGCGCATCAGCACATCGCGATGGCCGACGAGCTGCCTCGGCACTGGCTGGGTTATGCTGGCATCGACGCGTTGGTCCTGACAACCAGCAAGCTAGAAGCGTTCGCCGACTACGAACCGGCTCAGTGGGCCGCGCTGCGAGCCTGGCTGGAGCTTGGCGGCACACTGATTTGGTCGGCAGCTGACCAGGCCGAGGTGCTGCTGCGGCCCACAGGTCCGCTGCACTGGCTGATCCCCGGGCGATTCGACTCGGTCATTGCCCAACGCCAAACGGCTGGAATCGAGCAGTTTACCGCGGCGACTCGGCGCTTGGATCAGACGCCGCCCGGTGGCAGCGTGTTTTCGATCCCAATGACGCTCGTCGGCAATCCACAGGGCGTCGTCGAGGCGGAGGAGGGTTTCGGCAACAATCGCCTGCCCGTTATCATCCGTTCGACGAGCGGACTGGGAAAAACCCTGTTTGTCGCCGTGGACCTGGATCAAGACGTGTTCACGCATTGGGTGGACCTGCCGCGCATGCTGGCCAAACTGCTCGACTTGTGCTTGGATGAGCCGGCCGACGATGCGCAGCGCCGATCGGAGCTTGGCCCCATCACTCATGTCGGCTACCGCGACCTGGTCGGCCAACTGCGAAGTGCGCTCGACCAGTTTCCCCAAGTGCGGCTGATTCCATTTTCCTGGATCGCGACGTTGGTGGCCGTGTACATCTTACTGATCGGTCCCCTGGATTACTGGTTGTTGAAACGCTGGGACCGTCCGGAATGGACGTGGGCCACTTTTCCGATCGCAGTCGTGGGTTTCACGACCCTCGCCGTGGCCTGCACATGGGCGTGGAAGGGCAACGCCCTGCGAGTCAATCAGGTCTCGGTGGTGGATATGGATTTGACCAGTGGCATCGTCCGCGGCACGACCTGGGCTCACGTCTACAGTCCTCGCACGGCAAAATTCCGCGTGGCAACCCGGCCGATGGCTGATTTCGACTACGAAACGCCGCCCTCGCAAACCACGACGTGGCAAGGATTACCCGGAGACGGGTTGGGCGGGCTGGAACGCGACGAGCAGTCCGAATCATTCGCGCACCCCTACCGCGTCGACGTCACGTTGCCCGAGCCGGATATTGCCGACGTCCAAATGCTCGACTTCCCAATCGCGATCTGGTCGAGCCGGAGTTTCGCCGGTCAATGGTGGGGTCGTGTTCGCTGGCCGGCCAGCCGCCCGTCGCTCGAGGCGGCAAACCAGGGAGGACTCGCGGGAACCCTGACCAATCCGACGCCCTATGATCTGGACGAGGCCTATCTCGTCTTCGAGCGATGGGCCTACAAGCTCGGCTCATTCCCCAGAAATGCCGTCGTGCAAGTCGACGGTTCAGGAGGTCAGGATCTGCAGACCTTGCTGACGCGACGCCGCGTGGTGAAGGGACGAAGCGTCGTGACGCCGTGGGACCGCGAGAGCACGGACGTGGAACGGATTGTGTCTCTGATGATGTACTTCGCCGCGGCCAAGGGGCAGGCCTACACGCAGTTGGAGCATCGCTTCCAGCGAACGTTGGATTGGAGCGACCATCTCACGGCGGGCCATGCCGTCCTCTGGGGACGAAGTCGACAGTCGGGGTCGGAGCTGCTGCTGGATGGCCAGCCGATCGAACGGCCGCAAGACGGGACCTATTGCCGGCTCCTGATTCCGGTCCGCGCCCAGGGAGAATGATCCACCGTGATTGAAACCCGAGACCTTACCAAGAAATACGGCGAGTTCGTGGCGATCCAATCGATCGAGTTGAATCTCCAGCGCGGGGACTTGTTCGGCTTCATCGGTCCCAATGGAGCCGGCAAGACGACGACCATGCGGATCCTTGCCACCCTGCTGTCACCCAGCTGGGGTGAGGCCTACGTCGATGGCTACTCGATTTATACGCACCCCAAGGAAATTCGGCGGCTGGTCGGATACATGCCGGACTTCTTTGGCGTCTATGACGACATGAAGGTGATCGAGTACCTGGAATTCTTCGCGGCCGCTTATCGGATCAACGGCCCCCCAAGAAGAAAAGTCTGCGAAGAAATGCTCGAGATCGTCGACCTGGCGTTCAAGCGAGACGCGTTTGCCAATACGCTTTCGCGAGGCCAAACTCAAAGACTCGGATTGGCGAGAGTCCTGATTCACGACCCGCAAGTCCTACTGCTGGATGAGCCTTTGAGCGGACTGGACCCGCGTGCTCGGATCGACATGCGGAACCTGCTGAAGCGATTGGGAGATTCCGGCAAAACGATCATCGTCTCGAGCCACATTCTCCCGGAACTGGCGGACGTGTGCAACAAGATCGGAATCATTCACCGCGGCCAGATGAAAGTCAACGCGGCCGTTTCGGACGTGATGAAACAGGTGCGAAAGTCCCCTGTGCTGCACGTTTCCGTCCGGGAAAATCCTGAGGCCGCCGCGACGCTGCTTGCCGCCAGTCGCCTTGTCAGCCAAGTCGATCGCGACCGCTCCCGCCTGATCGTCACCTTGGTGGAGGGCGCCACGGACTACAGCGATCTCGCCGCGACGCTGGTCCAGAACGGCTTTCGGCTGTCCGAGTTCCGCGAGGATCTGCCCAGCCTGGAGGCCGCCTTCATGATGCTTACGAAAGGGATCTAGTCGATGCGCCTCATGACGCGGGTTGGGAGGTCGTCTCGATCGCCGGGCTGCAAAGCGCTTGCCGTGGTCCTGTGGGTCGTCATCGCGAGCGAGATTTCGGCTCAGGGCCGCGACCGCTGGCAGATCGAGAGAGAGAAAATGGTGCAGGAGAGCCTGATCGCGGCAGGAATTCGCAACGAACGGGTGCTGGAGTCGATGCGTGCCACGCCACGGCACTTGTTCGTCGCTCGCCAGTTGCGACATCGGGCCTACAGTGACGCCGCGTTGCCAATCGGCGCCCAGCAAACCATCTCCTCCCCGTTTATCGTGGCCTTTATGACCGAGTGCCTCGATCCGCAGGTAAGCGATCGCGTGCTCGAAATCGGGACGGGAAGTGGCTATCAGGCTGCCATCCTGAGTCCTCTGGTGACCCATGTCTACACGATCGAGATTGTCGAGTCACTCGGGATACAGGCAAGACGGACGCTACGCGAGCTGCGGCTAACGAATGTTTCAGTCAAGATCGGCGATGGCTTTGAGGGTTGGCCCGAGTTCGCGCCGTTCGACAAGATCGTCGTCACTTGCTCGCCCGAAAACGTCCCGCCAACCCTCGTCGACCAGTTAAAGGATGGGGGCCGAATGGTGATCCCGGTCGGGCAACGATATCAACAGACGATGTACCTGTTTCGGAAGGAAAACGGCGAGTTGATCCAGGAGTCCCTCCGCCCGACCTTGTTCGTCCCCATGACCGGGCGAGCCGAGGCGGAACGCGACATCCAACCCGATCCGTCCCGACCGCAACTTTTGAACGCGTCGTTCGAAGAACCCGCCAACGAGGCAGGGTTCATTCCGGGATGGTACTACCAGCGTCAAGCCGCGCAGCAATCCGGCGCGGACGCACCCGAAGGCAGCCGCTATGTGCGGTTCGAAAATGCAACGCCCGGCCAGGATTCACACCTGATGCAAGGTCTCGGCCTCGACGGCCGTCACGTGCGTCGCGTGCGGCTCGGTGGGTCCGTCAAAACGGATGGCGTCGAATTGCATTCGCCCGATCAGGATGGTCCACGCGTCGTGATCTCGTTCTACGATCAGAATCGTCGCGAATTGGGGATCCGATGGCTCGGACCGTGGCGCGGCAACTCCGCTTGGCAACACGTCGCCAAGGTGATTCCCGTCCCCGGCACCACACGCGAGGCGATCGTGCGGATCGGGCTTTTCGGGGCAACCGGAACCGCTTCGTTCGATGACCTTCAGCTGGAAGCCGTCCCCTAACGTTTTATTGGAGAGAATCTCAGCAAGAGGGACTGCCGATTCCGTGTCAGCCTGGGTAGAATCTTCCGCGGGGCACGACTTGCTGTCGCCTACGATTGTTTCCTGTCAGTTCGACCCAAGAGGCGGCGGGGTACCAAGCAGATGAGCAACATTTATCGATTCGACCCGACCGAGACCGGCTTTGCCGTCTATTACCGCGGCAAGCGGATCGGTGACATCCTACCGGCCAAGGAGGCGTCGGGACGGCACTGTTTCTATTTGGGCTTTGACGATCGAAAAGAGCCTCGGACCTACCGCGGCAAGCTGAAGGCCGCCGAGGCCCTGCACGTGATCTACAAGCTCGCACAGGAGGCCAAAAAGAAACGGTGGTCCTCAGAGAAGCTGTTGATTGTTTCCTGGGATGAACGCCCGCGAGCGTCCGAGGCGCCCTGATCGGATGGCCGTCGGGCTCGCGGCGTTGCCCAACTCGCCGGGGGGATGCCCCGGCGCCGGTTCGCGAGACGCCCGCCCCGAGCAACCACGTCCCGCGAACATCCCACTTCCTACTCCAAACCACCCTAGCCACGCCTTTTACGCGACCATAAAATCCCGCGTAGCCATCTTGAATTGTGAACTACGGTTTGTATGCTTGCACAAGCACCGTGTGGATACGTTTCAAGATTTTGTCCAAGGGGGGGCCATCTCCAAATGATCAAGAGAATCGCTGTTTCGTTCACAGTCAGTCTGCTCATGCTGGGCATTACGGTTAACGCCAACGCGGGCTGGGGCTCGTGGGGCGCCTCCTATGGCAGCTACGGCGGCTCGTACGGGTCCGGGGGTTCCCTGGGTTCGCACGGTGCCTCCTACGGATCTTACAGCTCGATGGGATCGACGGGCGGATCTTGGGGTGGCTCAAGCGGCATGGCCTCCAGCGGCAGCTGGGGGGGCTACGCGAGCTCGGGCGGAAGCTATGGCGGTTATACTCAACGCGTGGGCCTCTTTCACCGCATGAAGGCAAACATGCATGCGAAGCATGCGGCCCGACGGGCGTGGCGAGCGAGCTATTACGCCTCGAACGGGTCGTGGGGTGGATCAAGCGGCGGATCCAATGGCAGCTGGGGGGAGCTCGGGGGGCTATGCCTCCAGCGGATACGCCAGCACGGGTGCGTCCTCCGGTAGCTGGGGCAGTGCCATCATCACGGATAGCTGCAGCGATTGCGGCGGAACCACGACTAGCGGCGACGTGATCATCGAGGATCATGAGACCGATTCCGGCATGCCGACGGCCCCGATCGAGGAGGTCCCCAGCGAAGCTCGCCGGAGCCGAACGAAGGGGGTCCTGATGGTGAATGTTCCCGATTCCGCGCAGGTGGTCGTCAACGGGATGTCGACCACGAGCGAGGGTGCCAACCGCCGGTACGTCTCGCATGGCCTCAAGCCCGGCCACAGCTATCGCTACGAGGTCAAGGCAATGGTCGAGCACGATGGCAAGCTGGTCGAAGAGACGAAGACGGCCATCTTGCGTGCCGGCCAAGTCGCCCGGCTGGACTTCGACCTGGATCGCAACGTGGTCCGAACCAGCCTGACGCTGAACGTGCCGGAAGACGCACAGGTCTTGCTGTCGGGCAATCCGACGCAAACAACCGGTCCCGTGCGGCGATTCTCGACGACCAAAATCCAGGAAGGCGAGAAGTGGGACGAGTACGTTGTCCAGGTCAGTGTCGAGCGGAACGGGCAAACGCTGACGAAGGAGCAACGGGTGACGCTTTCGGGTGGAGAGCAGCGGAACCTGGAGTTTGATTTCGATCAGACGGAGCTCGCGGCGGCCAACTAGGCTTGCGATGCGGATCGACGTGGTTTCTGATTTTGAGGCCCTTGCAATACCTGTGGGTGTTGCGAGGGTCTTTTTCATTGGGCAAGCTCGGCGCGGCGGGTTTCAGCGGACTGGGGGCGAAGGGCAGGGCGGTCGATAACAGACGCATGGGACGCAAGCAGCAATCGAACCGAGGCGGTTGGACCGTCAACCAGAAGCGGCTTGCCAGCGCGCTTTTGCTGGCTCACCTCGCGGCGGTCGTCGCTGCGCCCTGGTCGTCACCGCCCCCGGCACCGCTCGTGGCCGAGCGAATTTCGGCGTGGTTCGCGCCCTATCAGGTCGCGGCTTACTTGAATCACGGCTATCGATTCTTCGCGCCGGATCCGGGTCCGAGTCATATCATCCGATACGCGTTGACGCTGCCCGACGGGCAACTCGAGACGGGCCGAATTCCGGACCCGGAGCGCCACCAGCCACGCCTGCTCTACCACCGATTCTTCATGATGACCGAATCGCTGTTCAACGCCTGGTCACGAATCGAGGAGATTCCGCCCGACGCCCCGATCCCTGCGGCGGACCGGCAGTTGATCGAGCACCGGAACAACTTTGCTCGAGGCCTTGTCCAACAGTTATCCCAGGGGATCGCACAGCAGTTGCTGGAGCAGCGTGGGGCGAAATCCGTGCGACTGTTTCTGGAAGAGCATTCAATTCCTTACCCCGAGGATGTGCAGCAAGGGCGCCGTCTCGACGATCCGGAGCTGTACTCGGAGCTTGCCGAGTTAGGGCAGTACGAGAGGGCACAGGAATGAACTCCTTGGTCAGGGAGGTGCGCCTATGCGGCGGAGCTTTGCGAGGCAACCGCAGCGGGTTGGAATCGCTTCTGGTTCACTCCGGCGGACCCCGCCACGCTTTGCCTGATTCGAATCCTGGCCGGAAGCATGTTGTTCTACACGCACGCCGTGTGGTCCTGGGACCTGGTCGGTTTTTTTGGCGCGGAGGGCCGACTCCCCGCCTCATTCGCTCAGCGAATGCACGGGACGGCCTTCGCCTGGAGTCATCTTTACTCGGTCCAATCCCCGTGGCTGCTGTGGATCGTGCACTTCGCGGCGCTGGGCATCCTGGCAATGTTCGCCCTTGGCCTCTGGACCCGCTGGACCTCCATCCTGGCGTTCCTGGTCACCGTTTCCTATGCGCATCGAGCCATTGGGGCCTTGTTCGGACTGGACCAAATCAATGGTTTCCTGGCGTTGTATCTCGCGGTCGGCCCCTCCGGCGACCTGTGCTCCATTGACCGCTGGCTTCAGCGGCGGCAGGGACGAGACGATCCGGGTCCCAGCGTCACGGCGAACTTGGCGATTCGGTTGATCCAAGTGCACATGTGCGTCGTCTATCTGTTTGCCGGGCTCGGGAAACTACTGGGGCCGTCCTGGTGGGCCGGCACCGCATTGTGGGGTGCCTTCGCAAACTTCGAGTACCAGACTCTCGACATGACCTGGGTCGCATGGCACCCGATCCTGGTCAATCTGATCACGCAAGTGATCCTCTTCTGGGAGATCTCGTACGCGGCGTTGGTCTGGCCACGACTGACGCGGCCGCTTGTCTTGGCGCTCGCAATCCCGCTTCACTTGGGGATCGCGATCTGCATGGGGATGATCACGTTCGGCCTGATCATGTTGGTGGGCAACATGGCGTTCTTACCGCCGAGTCTGACTCGCAGGGTCCTCGTCCGATTCTGCCGCGAGCCGGCCGAGCCGCAATCGATTCGGATCTACACGTCGACCTGAGCTGGGGCGCGAGGCGAACCGGGGTGCCCGCCTCTTCAGTTTGCATCCGAGCGGGCCTATACTACGAGGTTAACCGGCGGCGGGCGTCGACCGCCGTCGGACTTGTTTCGAGTTCCCAAAGCAGGTGGAGCCAGCCCCGTGTTTGAAAGTCTTGGCATTGTCGGCGCGACGGGCGCCGTGGGTCGGATCATCCGTCAACTCCTGGCCGAGCGCGACTTCCCGATTCGACGGGTCAAGTTCCTTGCCTCCGCCCGCTCCGCCGGAACACAACTGGAATTCCGCGGGGAAATGATTCCGGTCGAGGAACTGCGGCCCGAGGCCTTCGAGGACCTCGATTTGTGCATCGCAAGCACTCCCGATGACGTCGCGCAGATGTTCGTCCCTTGGGCAGTTGAGCGGGGCACGGTCGTCGTCGACGAGAGTGGCTACTGGCGGATGGATCCCAAGGTTCCGCTGGTGGTGACGGAGGTGAATCCCGAAGCGATTGCGACGCATCAAGGAATTATTGCCAGCCCGAACTGTTCCACGACACAAATGGTCGTTGCCATGAAGCCGCTTCATGATGCGGCGCGGATTAAGCGGGTCATCGTCAGCACGTATCAGGCCACCAGTGGCGCGGGGGTCTCGGGCGAAGCCGACCTGATATCAGGCACGCGTGCGCGGCTGGCGAATTCCGAGTATCAGTATCAGGTGTTCAAGCATCCGATCGCATTCAACCTGATCCCCCAGATTGGTTCCCCAAAATACGAGGGTTACACGTCAGAAGAGATGAAGATGGTCTGGGAAACGCACAAGATTTTTGGAGACGACTCGATCCTGGTCTGTCCCACGTGCGTTCGGGTCCCCGTCACGAACTGCCATAGTGAGAGCATACTTGTGGAAACGGAAAAACCGCTTTCCGTCGCGGAAGCGCGGGAACTGTTCGCCGCGACTGACGGCATTGTCTTGATGGATGAACTGGGGCAGGGCGTCTACCCGATGCCTGAGGTCTGCAGCGGGAAGGATGGCGTCTACGTCGGTCGAATTCGCAAAGACCTCTCCAGTCCCAACGGTCTTTCGTTCTGGTGTGTCAGCGACAATCTGCGAAAGGGCGCTGCGACCAACGCGGTTCAAATCGCAGAATTGCTGGTGGCCCACCAAGCCGCTCGCTAGGGGCCGCCATGCGGTCGCTTCGAATTGAGCTTGCCTACGATGGCACGGCGTACTGCGGCTGGCAGTCCCAGGCGGTCGGCCGGTCCATCCAGGACACCTTTGAGCTGGCGTGGTGCCGCGTCACGCGGGAACAGGTGCGGGTCGCGGCGAGCGGTCGAACCGACGCGGGAGTTCATGCAGTCGGGCAGGTCGTGAGCCTGCAGACGGCGACCTCGCTGACGCCCGAAACGCTGCGCCGGGCCCTGAATGCCAATCTGCCGGATGATATCCGCGTGCGCGAGGTTGCCGAAGCGACGATCGGCTTTCATGCGACCCGAGATGCGTGCTGGAAGCGGTATCGCTATCGGATTCAGATGGGATCTCACCCCGACATTTTTGAGCAACGATACGCCTGGTTCATCCCGCAAAGGCTTGACTCGGCTGCGATGCGTGAAGCCGCCGGTTCGCTCGTCGGCGAACATGACTTCGCCGCGTTTCAGGCCAGCGGCTCGCCTCGTCGCAATACGGTCCGTAACGTCCGTCGACTGACCGTGGACCTGTTTCGAACCGAGTTGGTCGACGGCGTCCAAATCGAGATCGAAGCGAACGGCTTCCTTTACAACATGGTCCGCAACATCGTCGGTTCCCTCGTCGAGGTCGGGCGGGGCCGGCAGCCCGCCGAATGGGTAGGGCACGTCCTGAATTCGAGGGACCGTCGCCAGGCCGGACCCACGGCACCGGCCCGCGGCTTGACCCTGGTGTTTGTCGCGTATCCACCGCTTGACGCGCCGCCCGCGGACTCCTCGGCGCGTCCCTCGTCGACCGAGGGTCGGTCGTAGGATCCGAGCCGCGGCGTCCGGCGAGGGGGGATCCGAGATGCCGGGGACCGCGAGAGGATAAGCCAGTTCGTTGGGCCCTGCCGAATGGCTGACCTTTTTCGACAGCGCGCCTTCTTATACACTGGGAAGATGGGAAAGGTTGTTTCGCGACGGACCGAACCGATGTCCGAGCGCGCTGCCTCCGTCTCGTCCTGGCTCAGCCGCCGCCCGCTGATGTTACAAGAAACGGAATCGCTCGTGGCTCGAGATCGCAATTACATCGGCTCGTACCGACTGCTGAAGCTTGTACGGGCCGGTGCAAGTTGTCAAATTTGGGAGGCCATCAGCGAATACGACAATCGCCGTTGCGCGCTCAAGACGCTGCAAGACGAACATCGGAGCAACAAAGACGAAATCGCACTGCTGAAACATGAATACTTCGTCGGGCATACGTTGCAACATCCGCATGTGATCGAGATTTTCGAGTTCGACATCGTGCGTGGAATTCCATTTCTCGCGTTGGAGTACTTCGAATCGAACAACCTGAAACAGTGGATTCGTCAGGTGACGGATCCGGATCAAGTCCGAGCGCAACTGCCGCTGATCATTCGACGCTCGGCCGAGGGGCTCAACTATCTGCACCAGCAGGGATGGGTGCATCGCGACGTGAAGCCCGACAACTTCCTCGTGAACGACGATGCCGAAGTCAAGTTGATCGACTTTGCGATCGCCGAGAAAATCAAAAAGGGTCTGGCCCGCTTGCTGCCGGGACGATCCAAGATCCAGGGAACGCGCAGCTACATGTCGCCGGAACAAATTCGCGGCGAGTCGCTGGACGCCCGAAGCGATGTGTACAGCTTTGGCTGCATGTTGTTCGAGTTGCTGTGCGGCCGACCCCCGTTCACCGGCGGCAGCCCCGACGACCTGCTGCAGAAGCATCTGAAATCACCCGTGCCGTCGGTCATCGCGAATAATGGCGAGGTCAGTCCCGAATTCGCCAAGTTGATCGCCGAGATGATGAGCAAGAATCGCGACGAGCGTCCCGCCTCGATGCAGCAGTTCCTCGACAGCCTTGACACGACGCGGATCACGCGAGCCCAGCGCCGTTGAATTGATGTCCGAATGATACCCCGGCAACCGCAAGCGATCCGTTTTGCCGAACCTGATAGAACGCGAGGACCGAAGCACGATGGATGCAACGAATCCCGGAATATCCTTTGAGACCCCGATCTACGAACTCCAGAATCGGCTCGAGAAGCTGAAGCAGATTGGCCGTTCGGATACCGAAGAAACGATTCGCCAACTGCGGGCGGAGATCGCCGAGACAACGCGCCGGATTTACGACAACCTCACCCCATGGCAGATGGTCCAGGTGGCCCGTCACAAGGATCGTCCTCACACGCTCGATTACTTGTCGCTGGTGTTCGATGAATTCGTGGAATTGCACGGCGACAAACTCTTCGGCGACGACCCGGCCTTGCTCACGGGATTCGCCAAATTGGACCAGCTGCAAGGTCATGGTCGTCGGGCACCAAAAGGGACGTACGACGAAGGAGCGGACGGCTTGCTATCTTCGGCTGCGCCCATCCGGAGGGCTATCGCAAGGCGCTGGCCAAGATGAAGCTGGCCGCCAAATTTCGCGTGCCGGT
Organism: uncultured Planctomycetales bacterium; assembly: GCA_963826795.1. Classification (GTDB taxonomy): domain Bacteria; phylum Planctomycetota; class Planctomycetia; order Pirellulales; family Pirellulaceae; genus CAWGYT01. The sequence goes on from CAWGYT010000010.1 coordinate 241,128, forward strand.
CATCTGCTTCATCGATACGCCCGGCGCCTACCCGGGCGTCGGCGCCGAAGAACGTGGCCAGGCGCAGGCGATCGCCGAGAACATGTACGAGATGTCTCGCTTGCCGACTCCCATCATCTGCGTCGTGATCGGCGAAGGCGGCAGCGGCGGCGCGCTGGGAATTGGCGTCGGCGATCGAATCGGCGATGCTGCAGTACGCCTACTATTCGGTCATCAGCCCGGAAGGATGTGCGGGCATTCTGTGGAAGAGCCACGAGTTTGCCGAGCAGGCGGCCGAGGCGTTGCGGTTCACGTCGCCGCATTTGCTTCGAGTTCGGCGTGATCGACGACGTGATCGAAGAACCGCTCGGGGGCGCTCACCGCGACCATCATCAGATTGCCAGTCGCCTGAAGATCTATCTCTTGCGGACGCTCCGCGAGTTGACCCGTATCCCGACCGAGGAACTGCTGCAGCAGCGCTACGAGAAGTTCCGCCGGATGGGAGTTTTCCTGGAAGCCATCGACGCCGAGACGCCCGCCTAGGGCCACGCGCGGGAGTCATGCCAAGCCAGAAAAGGGGCTCGTTTCCCAGCTCCGCCCAACGTCCGATAATGTTTCTTATGTTCGGTTAGTACCTGGGTTTTTCCCGAGGTTTTCGCAGATTCGCCCCGATGGGACCCCAGGCCGACTCGCCCAGCTTGCACGCGAAGGAACGCCCGGACGAGCCCGCACCCAACCAGCGGCTTACGCCCCGCCATCGCCCCCGCTCGCCCCCACGCATCAACGTCGCTCCAAGACGCGATAACGGGACTGCCGGTCCGCATCGGCGCGATACGGAGTCGCCTCGCGCGGCGGCTGATAGAAAGGATCCGCGGCCGGTGCGTCGCCCGAAATCCTGGCTCCGCTGCCGGCGCCCAATCGGGTCTCACCCCCCTGCCCGTTTTCCAACCACCGCTCCAGCTCGCGGAATTCGTCCGACTCGGGAGCCGTCTCCGGGCCTCCCTTTAAACCTTCGTCAAGTCGGTCCAGGTAGGGGTGCAGAAAATCATGGAGCTCGGTAGGCATCACCGAATCGGCTTTGTCCAAGAGCTGAGCGATATAGAGCCCGGACCTGGATCGAATCACTTGCTGACGCAGGTTGTCATCCAGAAGCGTCACGGCAAACAGGGTGATGATCACGCATAGCAACGCGCCTTTCGCTAAACCGAACACGGCACCTAGCTGCCGATCGAAATCTTTCAGCTTCGCCTTGTCGATCACGCCACGCACCAACTGGAACACGAGCCAGATAACGAAGGACGTCGCGACATATAAAATCAACATCGCCAGAAACGTGTTCCAGGGCGGCTGCGCATCAATCCGCTGAGCAATCACGTCACGGAATTGCACCGCCACTAAATAGCTCAACACGATCGCCGCCACGGAAGCGATCTGCCAAACCAATCCTTTTCGAAATCCGATGAACGTTGTCGCGCCCAGCACGATCAACATGATGATGTCATATGCTTGCATGTTGACTCAGAAATAAATGAAGGCCAGCGAAGACCCAGGCGTCTCGATCGACCCCTTGGTCAGAACGCCAGGAGCGGGCCGGGAGTATATCCGTTTCGCCGACGGGCTCAAAGTCCATTCCCGGATTCCGCACGCAACTCGACTCGTGATTCGCCGACTTTCCAGATTTCTTGGACAGGTCAACGTCCCTGATCGTCGCGAATTGACGATTTACAATCCTGTCCACGTTTCTCGATCGACGTAGCAGGGGGGGCCGCACCGCAATCCGGGCATCCGCGACGTTGAAGCGTCGCTCCCCTCAATCGACGGCGTCCCCTGCCCTGCCCTGCCCTGTTCATGACACGACGGCGGCTTCGCTAGCATTTAGAAAGATGGCTTGAGGCAAAACGCTCGAATCGCCTACAGTCGCCATCGACGCCACGGTGACGTCCGAGCCTCGATCGTTTTCCGCACGAAAGGAAGCCGCCGGCCATGGCCGATTTCAAGACCCATCTCACCGTCAGCACCGTCGTCGGGGTTGGTTACGGAGTTGCGGGTCTCGCCTGGCTTCAGATGCCACCCGCGACGGCGGCCGTGGCCGCAGGTCTTTGCGGCATCGGAGGGATCCTGCCCGACGTGGACAGCGATTCCGGGCAGACCGTGCGCGAGGTGATGGGTTTCGCCGCCGCCGTCGTGCCGCTCCTGCTGATCGATCAACTCCGACAGTTCGGCCTGAGCCATGACGGCCTGGTCTTGGCCGGCGGTTGCGTTTACATCGCGATTCGTTTCGGACTGGGCGAGATCCTCAAACGCTACACCGTGCACCGCGGAATGTGGCATAGCATTCCCGCCGCGCTAGTCGCGGGGCTCACGACCTCGCTGATCTGTGGCTGTGACGAGCCGACCGAGCGGTTCTTCAAGGTCGCGGCGGTGATGCTCGGGTACTTGATTCACCTGAGTCTCGACGAACTGTACAGCATCCAGCTGTACCGCGGTCGAGTGCGACTAAAGAAATCATTCGGCACGGCCATGAAGTTGTGGGGACAGGACCTCTGGGCTAACCTCGCCGTCTTCGCCAAACTCTGCGCGCTGGTTTACCTCACGTTGCAGGACCCCGTCGTCCGCGGGCGCGGTTTCGAAACCAAACGCCCGCTCATGTCGGCACCCCGGGAAGCGGTGCGGCCATCCTACGACATCGACCTCCGGCCGCTCGAACGACGCTGACCGAGAACGACGCGACGCCCAGCGACACTCCCGAGTAGTCACCTCTCCCAAGACGGCTGTCGCCTCTCCCAAGCTTGGGAGAGGTCGCGGCGCAGCCGCGGGTGAGGGTTGATTGCGAGGGCCACCGCCCAGCCGAGCCCCTCATCCGGCCTCCGGCCGCCTTATGCCGCAAGGGGGGGAAGGGACACAGATGTGGTCACCTCTCCCGTGGCCGGGAGAGGTCGCCGCGGAGCGGCGGGTGAGGGCTCGCATGAGAGTCCCCGCTTTGCTCAGAACTGCTTGCCGCTGTCGAGCAACAGCGTCACGGGCCCGTCATTGACCAATTCGACATGCATATGAGCGCGAAAACGTCCTCGGGCGACCTGAATGCCGGCTGACTGTACGCACGTGACGAATTGCTCGTAAAGCCGTTCCGCCAGAACCGGCTCAGCAGCCTCCGTAAAACTGGGCCGACGTCCACGGCGACAATCGCCGAAGAGCGTAAACTGGCTGACTGCCAGCATCTGGCCCGAAAGATCGACCAGAGAGCGGTTCATCTTCCCGGCGTCATCTTCAAAGATCCTCAGCGAGACGATCTTTTCGGCCAGATAACGCGCTTCCTGATCGGTGTCCGAGGCAGCAACGCCCAACAGGACCAGCAGCCCAAGCTCGATCGCGCCCACCACCTGCTCGTCGACGGTCACCGAGGCACGATTTACTCGTTGAACACATGCGCGCATCCCATTCGCCTCTTGCGTCGAATGATTAAGCCTCGATCTCCAGACCCCGCGCGAGCCGGATCTCGCGGACTCGCTGAAGAATCGATTCGACAAGGTCCGAGTTCTGTCGAATGTAGCTCGCCTGCATGAAAAAGGAGATTGACAGCAAGGCAGCGCCGCCCAGCGCGGCGGTGTAGTGCGGCAGGACCCAGCGGATCGTTGTTTCACGTAACGTGCCTGGATCTGACGCAGCGCCCAACGCCACGATGGTCAGGATCATAAGAATGCCCATCAGGGCCCAGGGAAAGCTCCGACGCTTGAGCTGCACGCTGCGCTGTGTCAATTGGGCATCCAACTGATACGTTTCGACGACCTCCTTGCACCAACGACTCGTTCCGATGAAGTAGGTCACCGAGAGGCTGTTGACCAGGACGGCCACCAGGCTGGCAACGATCCCAATCAGGATGTGCCAACGGGCGCGCTGCCGCGGAACCGCCAGACTTCCGTACAACGCGTCGGCTTCGGCCTGCAATTCGACAACTTCGGATTCAATGCGTGACGCCTGCGCGTCCCGCAGGCGTCCCTGCAGCTGCATCAGTTGGTAATAGTCTTCGTTGTAACGTCCAATTCGCAGTCCAAACACGATCGTCAGGACCAAGAGCGTCACGGATACCGAGCAGAGAACGATAAAGATTCGAGACACGGCGGGAAGGAATCTGAACGGAGATTGCCCGCGCGTCTTCACGCGCTGTCGGGGGCGGGATTGATTGGTCAAGAGGTCGTATTTTAGTCGGCCGAGCCGTGCGAGAGCCAGGGTACGGATGCCCGAACTGGCGTTAAAAAGCTTTTAATCGTCCCAGATTGCGATTAGACTGTCTGGGGAGATCATCTGGGGAGATCAGCCACTGGGAGGCCCGGTTCCGGAGCCATTCCCGTGGCGAAAACTCGTCTCGCGACGTGTGTTTCGACGATGGATTCGCGAGCCCACTGTGTGCCAACGGACAAAGCTTGCTCGAAAAGAGGTCGGCCCCGTTTCGAGGCCAAGTTGTTCTTCCGAAGTTTGACTTGACTCGAAGACGCTCAGCCCCCTTTTACGCACACAGCCTCGTCTCGCGGAGGGTCTCGATCGGAAATCGGATAAGAGGCAGGTGCGATGTTCTTGGTATCGTGACGCAGGGAATCATTTGGAGACGTTTCTGATGAAGAAGCAAGCATGGTTTGCGACGTGGGTCGCATTGATCCTGCCGCTGAGCGTCGCTCAGGCCGGCGTCGTTTACGACGATCCGGACGGCGGTTGGAGTTACCTATTCACGGGTGAGGATGCCGACGGAGACGATTTCGCCGCACTCGACGGGACATGGGACCACGACAATGGCTCGGATGCCTGGGACAGTTCGGCGATCGGCGAGGCGGGAAGCGCGCCCGGCGGCGTCTCGGCACTCGCCGAAGACGGCGTGAATTTCGTGCGATTTCAAGACGTTGGCGATCCGCGGGATGACGGATTCGCGGACCCCAGTAATCGCAAGATCTACGTGACTCACGACATCACCGACGACGACCCCGATGGCGAATTACTGTTGACGGGCGTGACGCTGACGTTCCGCACTCGCCTGGCGACCAGCGGCCTTTTGGATGGGACGGTCCCGGTGTCTGGCGATGGCTACTACATCCGCGATGGAGGCAAAGGCGGCTTTGGAATTCGTTCTCCGTTCGCAAGAAACGGCGAAGGAGCGGTCGTCTCGTTTGTACTCTCGACCGATAACGGAGACGACGAGGCGATCAACAGTCCCGGCGGCCTGCTGATGAATAATCTGGATCCCGCCGGCGGAACGGACGTCGATACGCAAGGAGCTGGCGACCACAACGAGTTGGCCTGGCCAACCCCACGGCGTGGAACGAGTTCTGGATTACGATCCGCGAAGGCGACGACATCAATTTGTTCAACGTGGACATCTACGCCAACGGTGCGACCTCGCCCGAGTCCTTTGTGGTCAGCGGAGGCGCGGGGAATGACGGCTCGTTCGGTTCGTATCTGGGAATGGGCCCGCACTCGACTCCCCAGAGTGGCGTGTTCGATGTCGATTTCTTTGGCTTCAAGCCGGGAATCCATCTCCCAACCGCCATCGGCGGCTTACCCGGTGACTACAACAAGGACGGTGCCGTCGACGTCGCGGATATTGATCTGCAGGCCGTGGCCATGACGACGCCGACTGAGAACCTGGATATTTTCGACGAGAACAACGATGGGGTCGTCAATGGGGACGACCGCGTCATTTGGGTCGCGGATCGTGCCAAAACGTGGTTCGGCGATGCCAACTTCGATGGATCGTTTACGACGGATGACCTCGTGACGGTCTTCGCTGCGGGAAAATACGAGACGCAGCAGATGGCCGTTTGGGCCGAGGGCGATTGGACCGGCGACATGGTCTTCGACAGCGGTGACCTGGTGGCGGCCTTTGCCGATGGCGGCTTTGAGCTCGGCCCGCGACCGGCCGTATCGGCGGTGCCCGAGCCTTCCAGCCTGGCCCTGCTCGTACTGGGCCTGTTGGCCGTCGTCCGTCGTCGACGCTAAGGGACCGTCCGCCGCGTCAGGTCCCGCGATCTCGCGAAAATCCCATCCAGGCCGGCCGCTCAGGTCGGCCTGTTTTCGTAGGGGCAAATCGGGTATGTAAGGCGAGTCGGCCGATTCGAGCGGGCGATATTTCACCACCGAGGCGCCTAGATCACAGAGCACCCGACATGGACTCGAATTGCTGCGATGCCTTCCTGATTCGCCATGGCGCAACCGACTCGAATCTGGCCGACCCGCCGATCCTACAAGGACGCGGGATCGACGGCCCGCTGTCCCGAGAGGGCCAGCGACAGGCCGATCGCGCGGCACAGTGCCTGGCGGCTGAGCCCCTTGCTGCCGTGTACAGCAGTCCGTTGCTGCGGGCGCAAGAAACCGCGCAGCGGATCGCCCTAGCCCACCGGTTGACCGTCCGTACGGTCGCCGAAATCACAGAGGCGGATGTCGGTGCCTGGGAACGCCGCAGCTGGGTCGAGATCCGCGAAACCGAAACGGATGCCTACGAGAAATTCCAGCGTGATCCTGCCACGCACGGCTACCGCCAGGGCGAAAACCTGGCGCAGGTCCGCGACCGCGTTGTTCCGGCGATCGACGCCATTATGCGGTCGCATCTGGGCGAGCGGATCGCGATCATCGGACACAATGTTGTCAATCGTGTCTACTTGGCCGAGGCCATTCACTTGCCGCTCGCCCGCGCTCGCGGGATCGCCCAAGAAAACTGCGGCATCAATCTACTGCGATTCCGTGACGAACAGGCCAAGGTCATCACGATCAATTCCGTCTTCCACCTGGAATGATGGCTTGCCGTTGGGTCGAACCTCGCCCGCGGACCGGATCAATCCACATTTCCGCGCAGAGATAATCGTCCGTTCGGTCATTGATCTCAATGTTCGTCGGCTTGTAGACGAACAACATCGGATTCAAGGGCGCGTCGAACTGAACCTCGAACAGTTCCATCGTGGTCAATGATCGGGAAGGCACCGCCTCGGACGGCTTCGCATCGGACGGGTTTTCGTCCGAGCGGGTCCGCCGGAAGTCGATGTGATACGGAAAGAGATCATCCTGACCGACCAGCAAGAAGACGCGATCCGGCATCTGCTCGGGCAATTCCTCGGAGCGCACGTTGCCGGCGGCGTCCACCAGTCCCTTCGCGTCGGGAAGTAATTGGGCCAGCCGCGAGGGCTTCCAACGCAACGCGAGGGCCCAGACGGGCAGTTCCTGAAAGACGACGGCCTGCGGCGGAGACACTTCAAAGTTCTGCTGCAAACTCGCCAACAGCTGAGGCAACCCGCCGCCCATGAGCATCGGCAGTGGCTCTCTGCCCTGCCCTGCCCTGGCGCGCTGCAGTCGATTCAGATCGACACGGCTCACCTTGGCCCGCCCATCGAGATTGTCGTGCATCCAGAGATAGCGCCCGTCGCAGATGTGCAGCACGCTGACCAGACGATCGTCGGTCTGCACCGACAAAGAAAAACGGATCTGGGTCCCTGCGTCGCTGCGTCGCTGGAGATAGACCCCGGATCCAACCAGCTTCTGGCCGAACAGGTCCGCCCGATGGCGAACCTTCGCCGAAACCGCGTCGTGATTGGAAATCTGACGGACGATCTGGTCGAGCAATTCCGCGCCGTGCGGACCGAGGGAATCGCTGCCGGGGGAATCGGCGTCAGCGAAACGCGCGGTAGCTCCTGGGCCACGGGGGAAAACGCGGTCGGTAGCAGAGCCAGCACGAGCCAAGTTAGGACAGTGAATCTGTGATCCATGTGCCGATTCTGACGGTTTTGCCAAAGATTAGGTCCAGCGATATCCGACCAAATACCCCTAGACCCGCGTTCTGCGAGGGCGCGGTTCGGCCGTCCGGCGCGACCAGGGGCCAGCCCGTGCGTCGCAAGTGTGGGAGCCATTCTACGGATGTGACCGAAACGGGTCTACTTGAGTTCCAACGGGGTGTGTGTCCGGCAGGCTCAAACAAAGTGAGACCAACCGGGTCACGTGATGACTAAGCATTTGTCTGCCTGCGGCTGAGTGAGTGAGCTCGTCGGTTGGGAACTGACGGCAGTCGCGCATACTAGGGGGGAGATCATGAAGATACGTCGATGGATGTTGACGTTGCTCTTGTTTTCGACAGTCGGGGCTGTCGGATGCGAACTGACGGGTGGCCACAATCTGCCCCCCGCCGCTCAATTGGCTCATCCGGGGCCGGGCGTGGGTGGCCCGGGCCCCGGTGTCCTGACACCACCGATGCCCCCCGTCGCACCCGCCTCGGCCATGGAAATGATCGGGGGCGGCGGCTATGCCGACGGCGGTTACGTCGAAGGTGGGTATTCGGACGCCGGGTATGGGGGTGGCGAGTGCATCACGGGAGGGACAGGAGGCCAGCAAGTCCAGGTTCTGTTCGGAAAACCTGAAGCGATGCAGGTCCAATGGGACGTCGGCGGAGTCGGCCAGTTCGATTCGGCGCCGCTCGTCACACCCGGTCGCCAGAACTTTCAGCAGGGCGGTATCTATCGGCTGAAGCTCACAAGTGTTCCCGGAGCGGGACGTGAGGGGGTCGAGCTGTATCCGACGTTGGAAATCGGCCCGCCCGCGTATCGCACGCTGGCTTACCTGGCCCACAACGCGGTTCCGATTCAGTTCACGGAAGAGGATTTCGACCAGGTTTTGGCGGGCAACTTTGTCACCAAGGTCATCTACCTGCCGGATCCGGAATTCCAAGGGCTCGCCGTCGCCGATGTGCAAACCCTGGTCAGCACACGGCTTGATCCCGGCCTCGACCCAATTGAAGAGGCCAGTCGCAAGGGAGCCATCCTGGCCGTCCTGCGGATCGGAAACAAGGACATGGAGATCCCGGGCGAAGACATGTCCGGCCAGATCATTCCGGCCAGCTACCTGAGCGGAATGGGCGGCGGCGAGAGCTATGCCGGGGGAGCGGCCTGTGGCTGCGGACAGGGCGGGGGCTGCTTCGGCGGCAACTGTCAGATCGGCGGCAACAGTCCGGCCACCATGTCGATGCCGCCCGGCGGCATGCCTCCGGGACTGGTCGCCGGGATGAACGCACCGCAATATGGGATGCCCATCTCGGGGACACCCATCGGCCTGCCGGGTCCTCCGCACATTCCGCTCGGCGTCCCCGCCGGCTTGCAGAAACACGTGATGCGCAACCACACCAAGATGCACATCCCGGAGCCCGTCGCGCAAGCTGAAAATCAACGTCAAGCAACGCCCGGGCCAGAGCTACCCGCAGCCTGCTTCGCGTGCTTGGATCACCGAAGATACGGTTCACCCGAGCGTGCATTTCGGGCACCACTTCGCGCCTCCCTCGAGCGGCCAGGTGCAGTACAACACGGGACACCAAGGCCTCGGCCACGGAGTGCCGGGCTACTAAGCACGACATGTCGGACCAGGGTGAGCACCGCGTCGGATCGAGTCGGATCGCGGTGCTCGCCGCCACGCGCCTTGTTACTCTTAACCGCGAGAGCTCGCCTGGATCATGAGTGCGAAACTACATCGCCGCGACCGCCTGCTTCGTGCAGCGATCTTCATCGTCCTCGTTGGAGGGGTGACCGGCCAGGTGCTCGCGCAGCGTCCTGTCCACACGATATATCGCAGCAATTTCCCGCCCGGGGCGATTGGCGCGTGCAACTGGCCCGAGACCCCGCCCGGCGCGGTTATCTGCAGCCCGTCGAAGTGATTGTGCCCAGCGGCGCGATCGTGGGTGTCGCCGCGGAGGGCGTGTTCCAATACGACACGACGAGATTACGAGCGGGTTTCCTGGTGGGATCCCCCTACCGACTCCGGATCACCAATATCCCCAGACACGAAGACCGGGTCGTTTATCCTAGCCTGGAAGTGATCGATCGCCTGCGGCCACCCGCCGGACAAAAGGATCGTTTCCCCATCCCCGTCGAGGTTTCCCAGGAAGACCTGGAACTCGCGCTGTCCGGCAGCATGGTGGTCCGTGTGATCTATCTCGAAAACCCACTTGACGCGTTCCCCAAGCCGGAGGGAGACGAACAACGCTACCTGAACGTCCTCCCGGCCGAAGATCCGCTCGAGGTGGCCGATCAGTTAGGAAGGCCGATGGCGATCTTGCGGCTGGGTTCGCGCATTCCAACGGAAGCCGAGATCGACAGCGCCTTCTTGTTCGGCTCGCCACCGGTCGAATGGATTGACCCGATCCAGGCCGATTCGACAACGACCGAGACTTGGCCGACGGACCCGGTCCCCTTCGAGTCGCCCTCGACACAGGACTTACCGAGCGAACCTTCGGACACCATGACACCGGAGGTGCAGAAACGGCGGACAGGGGCCGAGTTCCCGAGTCTGCCTGGTCCGGAACTGGACAATCCCTTTCTGGATGATTCCGAATTGGAATGAACCGCTCACGGAACTTCAAAGCGGTTTGATTGCACCGACTGAAAACCCACGATTCGCCGGCCAGCCACGGCCTGAAACTGGCCCGTGCGATGCACGATTCACGTCTCCAACGATGCGGAGTTGACACGATCATGTCCACTTGGAAGTCCCAACCGCGGCCCGGCAATTGGCGACAACTGGCCCTGGTCTCAACTCCTCTCTGTCTGCTCTGCGCGTGCCAATCGCTGAATTCCCCTGGGGGAACCGCTTTCTGGCTGATGGACACCGGGCCAAGTATCGCGAGCCAAGTCAACCCGTTGGAGACGGCAACCACGCGGGACACCCCACCGCCCGTCGCCGCACCAGCCGCGGTTCATGACGGCCTGGCTCCCATCCGCGAGTCCGACTCGGCGCGTCAGGCGTCCGAGACTCGCGCATTCAGCGACATCCCCGATGTCGTGACGCAAACGGTACTCGGGTCGAGTGACATTCGCATGTCACATCCGCATGTCGCTCCCCGTCGGGGATTCTCTGTGAACGTGCCCCTTGCCGCGGATTGCTTCCCGGCCTCCGAGGTGGATTCCCTTTGCGCACCGGCAATGGAATCCGACTTCCGACCCTCGGATGAGTACCTGTGCGACGGGGGGGATCAGCAGACCCAGGTCCGCGTCAATCGCAACTGGGAAGTGTCCGGACTGGACCTTGAAGATACGGTCGCCCACTACGACACGCTTGACGGACGGACGATTGTGACGCCTTCCAATAGCGTCTGCATCTACGCACCGCGCTTCGCGGCCGTCCGGCAAGTCGTGCTGGCTTCGGAGGACGCGCTGCTGTTGACGATGCAAGCGATCAACGCACCGGTTCCGGCCATCATCGATGACGCAACCCGTCGCGCGGCACTGGTGGATCAGCCTTTACCGCCGCTGCGAGACGTCGGCCTGCAAGGCCCGATCGCGGTCCGTCATCGGACGCGAGGTATCGATCTGCAGAACGCGCTGCCTGTGGTTGAGCTCGTCCGAGATTTCGCGGTCCATGAAGACTTCCAGATTGTGCGGCTGGGCATTCACCAGCGATCCCAACGTGCCGAAGTCGAGCGATATGCCGAAGCGGCTCTGGTATGGACCGACAATCTTGCGCCGGAGGTGATGCTTGACGCCGAACCTGCCGAGGTGGATGTCACCGTCGAAAAGATCGGTACCGAATACCACATCGGCTTGGAAGGCTCACCCCGCCTGCGTGTGATTAAACTCGCCTCCACCGGAGCCGCTCTTCCCGGCGAGGAGGTGACGTTTACGCTGCGGTTCGACAATACAGGAGAACAGGCGATCGGCAACGTCACGATCATGGACAACTTGACCACTCGCCTGGAATACGTCGACGACTCGGCCGAGTGCAGCCGGAAAGCCGATTTCTTCGTCGAGGATAACCAGGGCGAATCGCTTGCCCTGCGTTGGGAAATACGCGACCCAATCCGTCCCGGCGATGGCGGCATTATCCGCTTCCGCTGCCGAGTCCGCTGACGCGCGTTGAATCTGCGCCGCAGACCTGCGTTCGGAACGCCGTCCCGCGTCGCCGGTTGTGCTATCATAACGGTCCTCCGCGCTGGCGGCACGCCCTGCCCTGCCCCGGCAGCGCGACGCGCATCCTCGCCCGAACCGGGGCTCGATCCGCAACGACGTCCGGCGACTTGGCCCGCCGCACCGCCTGGACCTGCCGTTGCCCGTGAGTCGTGACGGCAGGGTTCGCTGACTGATTCATCCCGTTGGAGTTGCCCGTTCATGGACCGTTGGATCGCCGATCGTACCCGTGTCTTCGATAGCAGTGGAATTCGCAAGGTCTTCGATTTGGCGGCCAAGCTGAAGGACCCCGTCAATTTGTCGATTGGCCAGCCCGACTTCGACGTGCCCCAGCCGATTCGACAGGCATGTATCGACGCGATCAACCAGGGCAAGAACAGCTACTCGCCGTCGCAGGGACTTCCGCAGCTGCGAGAAAAACTTCAGGCCGAAGTCGATGCGAGCTACGGCCACACGGATCGGAAGCTTTTCATCTCGTCGGGGACCAGCGGCGGACTGGTGCTGGCCATCCTCTCGCTCGTCAACCCCGGCGATGAGGTGATCATCTTCGATCCGTTTTTCGTGATGTACGAGCCCTTGGTCAAACTGGTGAGCGGCGTGCCGGTCCTGATCGACACCTACCCGGACTTCCACGTCGACGTCGCTCGCGTCGAAGCGGCGCTGACCCCACGGACAAAGCTGATCCTTTTCAACAGCCCCGCGAATCCGACGGGCGTGGTTGCCCGGCGGGCGGAGGTCGAAGCCCTCGCCCAGCTGGCAGCGCGACACGAAATTGCCCTGATTTCGGATGAGATTTACAGCGCGTTTTGCTACGACGAACCGTTTATCTCGCCCGCCGAATACAACGATCGTACGCTGGTGATCGACGGATTTTCGAAGAGCCACGCGATGACAGGCTGGCGCCTGGGATTCGTGCATGGTCCAGGCGAGATCATTGAGACGATGATCAAACTGCAGCAGTACACGTTCGTCTGCGCACCTCAGCCCGCCCAGTGGGCCGGCATCGTCGCGCGAGACTTCGATGTGTCGAGTCTGATGGCCGCCTATCGGCAAAAGCGGAACCGCATCGTGGAGGGGCTCCGCGACCACTATGAATTGGTCATGCCAGGGGGCGCTTTCTATGCCTTCCCCAAGGTTCCGCACGGAACCGGCACGGAATTCGTCGCGCGAGCGATTGAAAACAATCTGTTAATCATTCCCGGCAAGATCTTTAGCCAGCACGACTCGCACTTCCGGATCTCATACGCCGCGGAGGACGCGACTTTGGACCGCGGCATTGAGATTCTTCGTCGGTTGGCTCACTGACGATTACCGGGAGACGAGCCGAAGAAACGTCGAACGAAGGCCTCGTTCGGTGAATAGGAGGATTCGGAGGCCCGTGAAGCTGCATCAGCGATACGCGCCCGTGAAGCAAAACGCGTTAGCGATGTGCCGGGTGCGTCGCAGTCTGCCGGCGTCGTACCGGCAGGCCGAGCGAATGAGGAGCCCAGAGCAGCCCGGCCCGCAGGGCAACGCCTGAGCTGGACCCCAAGAACTGGACAGCTACTGCTGGAAGGCGCGATGGGCGTGTTCGGGACTGGCGGGCGAAGCAGTCGGTCGTCAGATGACAAGTGGGAATCGCGTGAGCTTTGCGAGCCAATTCGCCGGCCGAAACGCGTCGACCGTGTCGCGGCGAACCCTCCCCTCGCTTAGGCTCGACCCTCCCAGAGGGCGGGTAAATTCGTCCAGGCGGAGATGGGTGGAAACCAATGCCCTTGGAGGCCGACTCCTCATCACCCCGGTTCCTTTTCACGTTACATGGCTGATAAACTGCTACGGCATCTCAAAACTCACTTGGGTCGATCACAAGAGGAAAAAAATGCCCCTGCACGACAAAAACTCGGTTCGACAGATGCTTGACGATGAGGTCTACGCCTCGGCGGATCTTTCGGTCAGCATGCCGAAGTACAAGTTTCCCGACGTGGAACAAAATCCTCGGCATGCATACTCGGTCGTGCACGATGAACTGATGTTGGACGGCAATTCGCGGCAAAATCTGGCAACATTTTGTCAAACCTGGTCGGAGCCCGAGGTCCACGAGCTGATGGACGAGTGCATGGACAAGAATATGATTGACAAGGACGAGTATCCGCAAACCGCGGAAATCGAGGCTCGCTGCGTCCACATGCTCGCCGACTTGTGGAACTCGCCGGAAGCGGCCAACACCATCGGTTGCTCGACCACCGGCTCCAGCGAGGCCGCCATGCTGGGTGGCATGGCGATGAAGCGAGCGTGGGAGAAAAAACGCAAGGCCGCGGGCAAACCGATCGACAAGCCCAACTTGATCACTGGCCCCGTGCAGATCTGCTGGCACAAGTTCACCCGCTACTGGGACATCGAGCATCGGGAAATCCCGATGGACCATGGCCGCATGCTGATGACGCCCGAAGAAGTCATCAGCCGCTGCGACGAGAACACGATCGGAGTGGTTCCCACGCTGGGCGTAACGTTCACCTGCCAATACGAGCCCGTCAAAGCGGTGGCGGATGCGTTGGACCAACTGCAGCAGGACAAGGGCTTGGATATACGCATGCACATTGATGGCGCCAGCGGCGGTTTTCTGGCGCCGTTCTGTGCCCCCGATCTCGTTTGGGACTTCCGCCTTCCGCGAGTCAAGTCGATCAACGCATCAGGACACAAGTTCGGCTTATCGCCTTTGGGCGTCGGCTGGGTGATCTGGCGAGAGGAAACCGATCTGCCGGAAGAAGAAGTCTTCTGGGTCAATTACCTCGGCGGAAACATGCGCGACATCGCGTTGAACTTCTCGCGACCGGGCGGCCAGATCGTTTGTCAGTACTACAACTTTCTCAGGCTCGGCAAGGAAGGTTACCGCAAGATCCACACCGCTTGCTACGAGACGGCGAACTTCATTGCGAATGAAATTGAGAAGTTGGGACCGTTCGAGATCATTTACGGTGGGGAGATGGGATCAGGAATACCAGCGCTTTGTTGGAAAATGAAAGACGGAGTGGATCCGGGCTTCAGCCTCTACGATTTGGCCGATCGGTTGCGGACGCGCGGTTGGCAAGTGCCCGCGTATTCGCTGCCGGCGAATTGTCAGGACCTGCCAATCCAGCGCATCCTGGTGCGACACGGCGTGAGCCGCGATCTCGGTTCGCTTTTGATCGACGACATGAAGCGAGCAATGGATTACTTCAAACAGCACCCCGTTCAGACCCCTATGACCGCGGCCGAAGCCTCGGGATTTCATCACTAGGGAGTCAAATGCCAGAGGAAGAGGGGCAACACGCTCGAACAACTCGCCAGTCTTTTGTCTGCCCTGGAAGTTCAAGTTGAAACCTTTTTCGCGGACGCCCTTGACCTGAACGCTTGCCGCGAACGACTCGTCGCGGCGCTCGAGTCGCCCGATCAACGCGTCATTGTTGACTTCCATCGACCGACGTATCATCAGAAAGGTGGGGGACATTGCTCCCCGCTGGCGGCTGAACCGTCGCAGAAAAGCCGAGAATTCCTGCTCGTTCGCCGAAAATTAACTCGGCGTTTTTGCTAAGCGATGAGACCGGGCAAACCGGATTGTAAAGAGTTCGACTTTGTGCCGGTGAAAAGAAACCTCCTCTCGCTGTCGCTCGGCCCTCCCAGTTGGGAGGGTGACAATAAACCAGTACCGCTTTTTTTCACATCGTTTCAGTTTTCTCGCAATACGGACTCAGACGAATCGCCAGAGGAGACTTGGCCCCATGTGCCGTTGGCTTGCCTACTGCGGACCGCCGCTGCCACTGAGTGCCTTGTTGACGCGTCCCGATCATTCGCTGATCGACCAGAGTCGGCACGCCACGCAAAATGTCGAAACAACCAATGGCGACGGACATGGCGTCGGTTGGTATGGCGAAGATCGCGCGCCAGGCGTGTATCGCGAAACGCATCCTGCCTGGAATGACGTGAACTTTCAGCATCTGGCGAATCATGTCCACTCGCGACTCTTTTTGTCACATGTCCGTGCGGCGACCGGGACGCCGGTGCAAAACACGAACTGCCACCCGTTTCCTTTCGAAAACTGGTTGTTTCAGCACAATGGTTCCGTGCCGCAATTCCGCAAGCTGAAGCGGCAAATGATGTTCGACGTTGATCCCGAGTTGTTCCCCTCGATTGAAGGCTCGACCGATTCGGAGATGCTGTTTTTCCTGGCATTAACGTTTGGCCTGCGCGATGATCCACCCGCAGCGCTGGCTCGGACGATCGGCCACGTCGAACGGGCGCGGCAGTCGGCAGGCATCGAACAACCGATTCAGTTCAGCGCCTGCGTGACGGACGGTTCGCGGATTTGGACGGTTCGCTACTCGAGCAATGGGCAATCGCGAACGCAGTATCACAGCAAACACATTCACGCGCTGCGCGACATCCATGGGGCGTATGAGCCGCTTGCCGAGGGTGCGGTGATTGTGCTGTCCGAACCGCTGGACGAGTTGACCGAACATTGGGAAGAGGTCCCGGAATCATCGTCGCTCCTAGTCGAAGATGGCCAAACGACGATCCAATCGTTCTCGCCTCAGTGAGTCAGATCGACAAACTGGCGACCCATGAACGATCTAAATAAGCCCGATCAACCGGCCGACTTGATTGAACAGCGTGGTCCCTGGCCCTTCGTCACGCGGCGAGTCTTCCGCACGGCCGAGGGGCGCGAGTACGTTTGGAGTTCGCGTCATCATCGCAAGAACTTGCCGGTCCGCGGTGTCGCCGTGGGCGAGAAGTTGGGTTCGATCTTGCTGCGGTGCCTCTGGATGCCGGGGCAACTGAACTGGTGGATCGGCATCATCTTCGCGCTCGGCTCGCTGCTGTTTGCGGATTCATAGTCTCTGCCGTGTTTGCCATGTCCTTACCTGGTCCATCCAGTGCCGACAGAGTCACGCTCTCCATCGTGTTCACGCTGTTGGGAGCGATTGGATTCCTCGTGGGATCGCTGCTGATGCTGCCGGAAACGGTGTTCGAATCTGTGGCGTAGGCTTCGCTGCTCGCCCGCTTATATCTTCTAAATCCATCTAGGAATTGCCTACTCATGCGTTGGAGCTACGTAATTCTTAGCCGCACGTCAAAGTAGATGGCATTGGGCTGGCGCCCTGCGGCTGATGACCTCGAACGCTGATCGGTTGGCAAATTCTCATCTTCCACGCTCGCCTTGCACCGCAAACGATCGGTTTTACTTCGCTTCGCGCGAAGTCCCAGTCCGTCGCAGTCTGGCTGCGGCAAAGGCCGCGCCGTGTTAGTACGTGAAATACAAAAGCAGGCCCAACAGCAGCGCGTCATCGACGGCACCAGTTCCACCCGGCCGATTGATGTATTGGATGTCCGGAGTCACTGTCAACCCATTGTTGACATACCAGGGGATGCTTCGGGGTCAGATCGGGTATCTGGTGTTTGGCAGGTCTCGCCGGCGGCGTTCGCCCTTCGAGCGTGATTTGGCTTGGTCGAACGTACGGTGTTCGGTCGGCGAATTAGGTTGCGGCAATTGAACAGCAATTGTCCCGCTGGAGTTTCTCGAGTCTCGCCGTTGATGACGTTGCGCGCCGACACGTTCGGTCCAGCGAGCCCGTTGTTTTGTTTTCCACTGCCGGTAATCCCGCGTCGCACGCGAACTTGACACCAGAAAACGGATCTGACCCCGCCCCGCCGCGCCCTACCAAGAGGGTTCGATCACTCGTGTCATCAAGGTCGGACCGGGTTTCTGGTTCTCGCAACAAGTCAGAAATAGAGTCGAGCGGTTACGTGATTGACACAGACTGCCAACGCCGCACCAGTGACAACGTCAGCAATATGGTGCTGATGGGTCACCAGCGTCGACGCGCTGATCGCGATTGCCCAGGTCCAAAAGCAGACCATGGCCGTTCTGCCTGTCCCTCTGCTGTACGTCGCCGCGCAAAGAACGGCCATTCCAACATGCAACGAGGGGAGCATGTTGAAATCGAGGTTGAGGTAGTCGGCAAGACCGAAAACCGCCTGCGATCGCCCCGTGACAACCGGGGTGTCGTAGGCCGGTTTTGATGGTATCAGCACGAAGCCAATCCCTGAGATGGCGATCAACCAGCCCAAGGAGGTGGCGAATTGACGCAGTTGGTCTTCTTCGTGGAGGACGAATGGCGATAGCCAGAGCATCGGAAAAAGGGAGAGATAGACTGCTGCAAACTGCGGCCAGAGTGGGATCCTAAGCTCAAAATCGAAATGCAGTCGGACCCGGTAGGCGTGCTGCACGGCAAGGAAGTCTGCGCCGCCGTAGACGACGATCCACAGAAGTACAAGCAATGCACCGCGCGCGAGAAAAACTGACCACAGAGTTGGAGTGGGCCATCGCAAACTGAGCGATTCTCCTGCGTTTCAGTGCCTTATGGCGACGGTATTGGAGTTTCTAATGCTATAATGCTGCCGCCAACCGAGTTACGTCAAGGAGGAGTGATGCTGTGCCTGTGCTTTCCGACGGTCACCCTGAATCGGTGGGAGCTAGTCTACCAGATGTTAGCAGATTCCCGCGAGAGCCAGCTACTTGGTACATTTTCTGTCCTTCGTCCGATCTGAAAACGAGGCCAAGGTCGAAGGAAATCCTCGGCAGGCGACTCGTCGCCTATCGTACCGCAAGCGGTGGAGCAAACGTCTTGGACGCCCACTGCGCCCATTTGGGGGCCGATCTGGGGCGAGGCAAGATCGTAGAAGAAACGATTCGCTGCCCGTTCCATCATTGGCGATTTTCTGCTGATGGGCAATGCGCCGCCATTCCAGGCTGCGATCGAGTGCCGGAATCCGCGAGGCTGCGGTCGTATCCGACAGTCGAACGACATGGCTACGTTTTCTTCTTCAATGGCCCCGAACCGTTATTTCAACTGCCGTTCTTTCCCGACTGCGAGGAAGACGACTTTGCAGCGAGCGTTCCCTTTCGGTTCGAGATGGACTGTCCCTGGTTCATGCTCGTTGCCAACGGCTTCGACGGCCAACATTTTCAGTCCGTGCATGACCGGAAACTGATCAGTACGCCAATCATTGATTGCCCCGATCCGTTTGCCCGGCGCATGCGATTCAAGGCGGATGTGATGGGCACGACGATCTGCGACCGCCTGTTGAGATGGTTCGTGGGGAAGGAAGTCGAAGTATCCATCACGACCTGGGGCGGACCCCATGTGCTTGTCGAAGGGCGGTTTGGACGAGCATATAGCCGGTTGCTCGTGGCAAGCCAGCCATTGGGGACGGATCGCACGCTCTCAGAGGTGATTGTATTTGCTCGTCGTGCGCCAAGGCATCTCGGCGGCAATGTGGCCGACGGCCTAAGCCTGCGTGTGCGCCGTCTTTTCACAAAGGAGTTTATGCGCTATGACATTGATCGGCTAAGCGGCGTAAGGTATCAGCCGCAAGGTCTCATCGATCAAGACAAGGAACTGATCGAGTATTTTCACTGGCTCACGCGATTGCCTCGCAGTGAATACGAGGAATCTGAACAATGAGCAAGCACCCCATACCGAATGGATTGAACGCGGCGATCGTTTACATACTGATCGTATTGTTCGCTGTGGTCATTTGGCTGGCCTCTCAAGCCGCAAGCTGGACCCACGTGTTTTCACTGTCGTTTGCATTTGCCATCTTGGGCAACTCAATCTACGCCGTCGCCCATGAAGCGGAACACGGCATCCTCTTCTCGAATCGACGCGCCAATGACTTCGTCGGCTCGACCATGATGCTTCTGTTCCCGGCATCGTTCCATTTGCTACGTCAGAGCCATTTGGGACACCATTCTAGGAATCGGTCGGACGACGAGGCGTTCGACTTTTACTTTGACGGCGAAAACCCTGTCTGGAAGTGGCTGCAACTCTACGGAATCCTGACAGGCTTGTTCTGGCTTGTCATCGTAGTTTCCAACTTTGCCGTCCTGCTGGTTCCCTTCATTTTCAACAGTAAGTATTTTCGCTTTGATCGTCCCTCAACAGCATACATGGACTCGCTCAATCCGAATTCATGGTGGCCGGTTAGGGCCGAGGCATTGGCGGCGATTACCCTACATGCAACTCTGATCTGTGCGCTCAAGATTCCACTCGCCAACTACGCCGTAGTTTATCTCGCCTTCGGGGTGACTTGGTCGGCGATGCAGTACGTCCATCATTTCGGCACGCAGCGAGACATTATTGACGGTTCCCGAAACCTTTGGCTGTTCGCGCCGATCGACTGGATTTGGCTTCATCACAACTGGCATCATACTCATCATCAACATCCGACCGTTCCTTGGGTTTACCTCCCTCGTCTTTCCCGCGAGCAAGGAGCGAAACGAGAGTTCCTGATTTGGCATTACGTGCGGATGTGGCGGGGGCCACGCCATACGAAAGAACATGTGGAGAATCGGTATGCCGGTCGAATCATCCGGTGACACACAATCGAGTCCCGCGATCGAGATTCCTGCGAGCCATCGCCTGAAGATGGTCGCCTTGGGTTATATTCCACTACTTCACTGCGCCGTGGTAGTAGGGCTGGCCGTTGCGTCATTCTACGGGACCGGAATGCCTTGGCTAATCATGGCAGCCATTGGGGTGTTGTACCTGCTGCCGCCAATTGCAGTTCTACCACTTCGCCTGAAGAGTAGGATCAGCGGTTCGCGTTGTCCGTTACATTCAACGCAGTTCCTGCTCTGGTGGTACTCGGCGCAATGGCAGGTCGTGTTCAACCGATTGCCGTTTCTGGAAGAAATCCTACGACTCGTTCCGGGGCTTTATTCTGTATGGCTGCGGATTTGGGGGGCCAAGATCGGCAGGTTCGTTTATTGGTCTCCTGGTCTGCGGATTTCCGATAGGCCATTGGTTGAAATTGGAGACCGCACTGTCATTGGGCTTGATACTAAGCTCTACGCTCACTTTCTCACGAGGATGCAAGACAATGAAACCGACCTCTTCCTTGCGCCGATTTGTATCGGCCACGATGTCTTGATCGGTGGTTGCACATTGTTGCCTGCTGGTGTCGAGGTCGCTTCCAATGAGCAGACGCCCGCTGCGCGTCCCCTCGCGCCGTTTGGTCGCTTTGCTGGTGGTCGTCACACCCGCACAACCCGTTTCAACATGGAGGGCTCCCATGCGTAATCTTCTCAGCCGTACGCTTTTGCTGCTCGCACTTGCAGGCTCGTCCCTCGTTTCATCAACAATGGCTGATGAACAGGACGATCACGATGCCTTGCGTAAGCTCGCGGACATTTATGAAAAGACAATTAAAGAGGCGAAGCCTGAGTTGTTGAAACCACACCTCTCGGACGATTTTACCGGGGTCATGGTAACTGCCGAGGAAGTCGATAGCTTTCAATCTTTGGATGCCTATTGGAAGAAGATTCAAGGTCTTCTTGGAAACGGGGGCACGTACAGCGTCAAAGTCAACATTCCCCAGCCAGCTGAGATAGTCGGCGACATCGCCTTCGCCCATGGTACTACCGAGGACGTTGCGATTACGTCGGCGGGGAAGGAATACCGTTTTTCGGGCCGCTGGACTGCCGTCTGTCGAAAAGAAGATGGCGAATGGGAGATCGTTCGCATTCACGGCTCAATGGACCCAATCACAAACTCGTTCGTCGCGGCTGCCGTTAAGGGCGCATCGTATACAGCGGCGGGGATCGCTGGCGTCGTCGGTCTCATTGCAGGTGTTGTCCTGACCCTCATGGTTCGCCGTCGTCGCGGCACGACTGACGCAGCCCAAGACTGAGAAGCTAAGTTTCTGCCGGCGGGCGATGCAATCGACGCGAGTTTGCGTAGAGGCAAACTGCGATCGGTCTTGCACACCGACCGCGGCCAGGATTGTGACAGCAATCCATCCCGCCACCAGCGGCCGCGAGTCATCATCTTGATGACGCCAGCGGCGATGGTCAGTTGGGACTTCGTGCACCAGGTCGATGTGACCTGGTGGAGATAGCGTATCGCATATTGTGCCGTGGGGTGGGCGACCCAAGCGGCTTCTGCGTTGGAGACGGCAGACCTCGCAGTCCGAGCAATCGGTTGATAAACGACACACTCACTTGTCAGTAGCCAGCGGCCGTCAGGGAGTTTTTTCCGCGATCACACCGACATACAGCGCACCGTCAGTGTGCCAGGGGTCGCCGCCGCCGTTGCGTCCTTCGAGATGTTTATGAAAACCATTGATGGAATAATGCTCGGCCAGACCACCGGTTTTCTCAAGGCACCCGAAAAGGTAATCCCGCTCGGTATCGACATCGGCGGCCGTGACGTGGGTAATCTGGCCTGTCGTGCGGCTGAGGCCGACTCGCTCGTCGTAGACGGCTGAACCGATCCACTCCGGTCGTCCATCTCGACCCACGGTGTCGGTCTTCCAGAGTCGGACGTGGTGCCGATGCCGTGGATTGTCACCCACCGGCTGTTCGAACGCCAAATCCTCTTTCCGCCCAAATAGGTAGAGACTACTGACTGGGGCCTCCTCATCCGGGCGCGACAAGACCGTGTCGGCCGCGATCTTCAGATCACTCTTCAAACCCAGTGCCGTGGCCGGGTACCACTTGGCCAACTTCATGATGCTCTCCAATTGAGCCTCGGTACCAATCAGCGCCACGTTCAGCGGATCGCCCGGGTGATGGTCGCCGGTCTGTGTGACACGCGGATCATCATCAAACTTAGGATGGTGCCGCGCATATCTCTCCCAAACGAAGGGAACGACCAAGTAGGCCGCAACCAGCCATATGAGAAGAAAACCAACAACGAGCTGTGCGATCCGCACACGGCGACTCCGACTTTTCGGCAGTGCTACATGCTGTTCATTCTCCACGGTCAGTCTTCTCCTTAAACGACACTCTGCCGGTCACGGAACCAGCCGCAGCACTTCAGTAACTTCCGAGGCAGTGAGTCCAAGATCAGATTAGCGGTTGACTTGCGCACCCGTCCGACACAGAACGATCCCCTGGCCAATGCGCAGGATGGTCCGGTGATGAATATAGGCTGTGGATGGGTGAGGCGAATGAGCCTCCCATGGACAGCGCCGTCTTTTGATCCGTGCCGACCGTCTGCTCGAACGGATCGAGCTTGACTTTTTGCATCGGCGTCCAATTGGCCGTGGTCAGCACCCCAGTTCTCCTCCCCTCGACCGAACAGGTCAACCTTCCTTTGCCGCAAGAAGCGACGCGGCAGCCGCATTTTACCGTAAGTTCTTCAGGCCGAGTCCCATTTTGCCGTCTCAAATCAAAGTCCCGAGAAGAGGCCTTGCTCTTCGGCTCGTTCCTCGCGAAGCCAAAGCCTTATCGGTTCGGCGTTCACGCAGTCCGACGCTTGATTTTCAGGCCCAAAATCGCGGGCCGCTCACGAAAAGCGGCCCGCGCGGTTTACGATCAAACGGGAATGGCCTAGTCCGAGTGGGAGCCACTCTGGTGCTTCAACGACTCGAGGATCTGGTCGAGGTTATAGCTGGCCGCCATCTGCAGAGGCGGGAACTCCTTGTATGACATCAGCTCCTTCTCCCACAGAAGCTGGCCGATCGGCAGGAGGTTCCAGTCGTAGACGTACGCAGTGCTAGGTGCTGCGAGTGCTCCGGCGTAGCTGAGGAGCGACTTAGTATCCGCACCGACGCTGATCTCGAACGGATCGCGCATGATGTTGGCAAGCTGCGTCCAGTGGTAGGTTTGGGCCCCCATCAGCCCGTCCATGGCACCGGCACCGACCATTGTGTAGTAGAACTTCCAGTTCTTGTATCGCACCGCCGAGGGTTGCGCGCCGGTGTAGTAGAAGAACGTGTCCCGGGCGGATTCTTTGGACTTACCCGTCAGGTATTCGATCTGATTGACGCCATCGAGCTTGGTCTTAACGATGCCGGGGTATTCGCCCGACATGATTTGCTTGTTGAGGTCGTTACCCTTGGCACCGCCAGCGATTTCGACAAACGTGGGCAGCCAGTCCTGGGAGGCGAAGATTTCCTTAAAGACAGTGCCCGGCTTAATCTTGCCAGGCCAGCGGACGACGCAGGGAGCACGCATGCCGCCCTCCCAGGTGGTGAGCTTGCCGCCTTTGAATGGGGTCGTGCCTCCATCAGGGAAGGTGATGACTTCCGCGCCGTTGTCGGTCGTGAAGACGATGATGGTATTGTCGAGTTCACCCATGTCTTCGAGCTTCTTGAGGACCACTCCGATGTTGTCGTCGAGTTGCTTCATGCCGACTTCGTTGATTCCCCAATCCTTGCCGCCTTTCACACCGAGCATGGCTTCATACTTGGGCGAAAACATCGTGGTGATATGCATACGGGCCGGGTTGTACCAGCAGAAGAAGGGCTTGTCCGTCTTCTCGGGATCTTGCGCGATCAAGCCAGTCCACCACCTTGGCGGAAATTTCCTCGTCAACAGTCTTCGAGCGTTCTAGGGTGAGCGGACCTTCGTCCTTGCCGGTCTGATTCTTCGCCGTGCCATCGGACGATTTCATCCAGAGAATGGGCCGCGGGGCGGCCATGCAAACGCCTTCTTCGGGGGTGATGGCACCGGGTGTTTCTGGAATGCCGGGGATCGGCACCATCTTCATCGGAGGCACGACGGATTGATCGGTCGGACTCTTGTTGATGTCCGGGAAGCTGACCCCTTGCATCGCATCGAGGTGGTAGAGGTAACCCCAGAATTCCTGGAACCCATGTGCGGTCGGCAGGGAATCCGGATGATCGCCAAGGTGGTTCTTACCGAACTCACCGGTGCTGTAACCCTGATCTAAAAGGAACTTCGCAAGGTTCGGAGTGCCGGGCGCAGGTACGAGATGGCACCTGGCAACTGCGGCATGAGCATCCCGGCTCGCATTGGATTCATGCCAGTGATAAACGCCGTGCGCCCGGCCGTGCAGCTTTGTTGGGCGTAGTAGTGCATGAAGATGCCACCCTCGCTGGCGAGCCGGTCGATATTGGGAGTCTCTCCCACCATCAGGCCTCGATGATAACAACTCGGCTGCATCCAGCCGATGTCATCCGCCATGATGAACATGATGTTCGGCTTTTTCTCCTGCGCTTGTGCGGTGGAGCCGACAGCCATCAGACAGGCTGCCAGCAGTGCCGCAACCGGAGGGGCGGGCATCCAGCGGTGGATGCGCATCTGCGTTTTCATAACTTTCCATTCGTTTTGTTGCCCCGCCAGGAATTGAAACCCACACGCTGGCGGGTGGGGTGTGCGATAGCGTGCATTGTCTTATCAAGAACGAGGAGTCTTCCCGTCAGTTAGTCCTTGTCGAAATTAAATCGATTCTCTCGCCGAACGTTTCGGATAACGCGGCCGGAAGTTGACGTTGCCGAGCGAAGCGAGCCGACCGGCCTAATCCGGCTCGCGTTCATCCGTTGGTTCGTTGGTTCGTTGGTTCGTTGGTTCGTTGGTTCGTTGGTTCGTTGGGGTTCGCCGAGACGACCGGGCCACTCCAACCGAACTTCACGCAACGTAGCACATCCGCGACTGCACGCCAAGCATTCTTCCCCGCCGCCGTCCGCCATCGTCAGCACCGATTCCCGTCGTCCGCGCATCCATTCCGCGTTGGACGGGGATGCTTCGGGGTCAGATCGGGTATCTGGTGTTTGGCAGGTCTCGCCGGCGGCGTTCGCCCTTCGAGCGTGATTTGGCTTGGTCGAACGTACGGTGTTCGGTCGGCGAATTAGGTTGCGGCAATTGAACAGCAATTGTCCCGCTGGACTTTCTCGAGTCTCGCCGTTGATGACGTTGCGCGCCGACACGTTCGGTCCAGCGAGGCCGTTGTTTTGTTTTCCACTGCCGGTAATCCCGCGTCACACGCGAACTTGACACCAGAAAACGGATCTGACCCCGCCGCGCCCTGCGGTCCAACAAAGAAAGCCAACGCATGCAATACGCGTTGTGTGAGCGAGCCACGGCACTCGGTTGGCATCCACAGGATACTCACGTGGTTGGCAAGTTTGTAGCCGCGCTACGGATCGGCGAAGAATTCATCAGGATGGGCGTTGATGTACTTGATCGCTATCGCGTCAAAATCTTCCGTGAGGTCATAGAGTTTTTCATCCAGTGGATCAAATTTGCCACTGTCTATTGCGTCAAGTTGCTCGGAACGATGTTGCCGATCCGTTGACGGTTTCCCGTTGGGAAACAAGGCGATGGCCTGCTGCAGAATTGCCTTGTGTTTCTCGGCCTCGAGCATCGTGAAGCCATCGAGTGCTTGTTGCCACACCATGCCAGTACTGTTGTAGAAGAATTGATGATGGCCGCCATTGTTGACCTCGGATATGTACCACGTTGCGGCGTAGATTCCGAGTTGGCCTTTTGTGGCAGGCTTTACTGAGCGGTGGAATGTAGTTTCATCGGAGTAAAAGTCGGCTTGCTGCCAGATCACATCCAGTACGTCAAAGGCGAGATTGTCATCGGATGCCGGACGGGGAATCTTGAACGTTGAGGGGGAAGCAGCCATTGGGCTTTTTGAATCCGTATTCGATGCGGTGGGTGTCGGCTCACATCCAACGAGCAACGACACAGCAAGGACTGCGAAATATCGGGAGAGAGCGTCCATGTGGAGCGATCTGTGCCAGCGAACGATCCGACTACAGCACCGCTCTAACTTCCCCATGATCAAGAACCCAAGGTCATTTATGGCATGCGCGCCGAACTGCGACTTCGTCACTATCAATACGAAACCGAAAAGGCCTATCTCGCATGGGTCCGACGATTCATCCCCCACTGCGGCCCCGCCGACCTCGCCAATGTAAACGAAAACAAGATCAGAGAATTTCTGACGGAACTTGCCGTCGATGGAAATGTCGCGGAACAGAATCGCACCACATTCCCAAGTTCCATCACACTACTCTCCTAGTGAGCCACCTTGCTACCACTGGGAGCAGTATGCCTCTCTCTGCCGGGCTACGCCACGGCAACTTGGGACAACGGAACAAAGCGGATCCCTCCAGCGCCGAGCAGACCCTCCTGCGAAGAGATCCGTGCACCCGATTCCCAATCGAGCCGCGTCAGGGACCGCAATTCCGATGATGCTGAGCGGGCTGCCTCAGAACTTGCACGCTTGCTTCAAGGACACCTAGCAATCGAGGGAGGCTGCCAATTAGCGCCTCCCTCAACGTGTGTTGCTCGAATCCGTAGCCGCCTAAAGCAATTGGTTATTGCTGGCCCGGAGGGACGTCAGCGCGACCACCTTACTTGCGACCACCTTTGCCGCCTCCTGGCGCCACTTCTATTGTGAGCGTAACTTTATTAGCTTCGAATTCCCCAGCATTGGAATCTTCGATCGATACGTTGGGCGCGTAGAATTCGATGGTGTACGATCCGGCAGTCGGTACTCGCAAGTTATAGCCGTAAACGATTCGGCCTGTAGAGTTGACCTCGGCCGATGCAGACTCGTCAACGATGGGATTCTCTGGATCTGCTACGTTGTAAATCGTCAACCAAGCGTGTGCATCATAGACCCGCACCTCGGGGTATGGTGTCTCTCTCAGTGAGAAGTACCCATTTTCGTTTTCTCCCGCCAACGTTCCATAATAGGACAACCTATCGGCTAGGTTTTCAAGTTTGATGACGTTCCAGCCGGTCATTTGCGGAGGTGCGTTCGCCAATAGTCCAACCTCTACCCGAATTGGACTGCCCGTCTTCAATTTAGCTTCGCCCTCAGCAAGATTGTCGCCCCAGGCAGCAAATACCGGTTCGACCATTTCACTGACGAAGCTATCTGCTTGCCATCGGTGGACGCCCTGCACATAGTACAATCCGTCCACTACGAAAGTCTCTTCTCTGTAGGGGACCTGTCCGAGTAGGTCCTCAGGTTTGACAAATGCACCAATCGGGAAGAACAATTTCAGTTCGGTTTGAAAATCGATCGGAGCTTCTTCAATGAAAGGGACGAAGATTGCCGGCACCGACAGGTTGTTGGACGTTGTTTCTTCCCCGGGCCCACCTCCATTGCCGCCTCCGTTGCCGCCCCCGTTGCCGCCCCCATTGCCGTTGCCACGACCTTGCCCAAACGCTGAACCGGCCACGCTTAGAGTCGCCAGCAGCACGATTGTCACTGTTAGTTTCACGAGTTTCATCTTACACCTCTGTTCTTGCTTACGGGGGTTACAGCACGTCGTCGTCGGCCACGGTGATCACCGCGGGCGACGACCTGTCAACAACTACACTCTTATCTTTCGCATTCCACCTCCTTCCTTAAAGCTGTGAAGCGGTTCGTCGAGCCAATCGGGAGACACACCCAACTACTCGCTTTCCGGCCGGCCGAACAGGAAATCCGCGGCTACCGCGTCAACGCTCACCGGCGGTGTCGTAGCGAACGCAAGCCGACCGAAAACACCTTCGGTATGTCCCGGTCCTTGTCCCGACCAGTAGATTCCGTGGCTGTCCATGGCATTGGACAAATTGCTGCGTGCGACGACTGGCAGAACCTGTGGACCCTTGGTGTGGCTATTAACTAGAAATTCTGTAGCAGGATTGCCAGAGTTATCTTCGGGGTCGTAAAGCGAAGAGAATTGCTTGGCATAGACTCCCCAGCTACTGCCGTCCTGGCCGATCGTCTGCCAGGCGATTGCGAAATCACCTTCATGATCCATGCCGACACTGGCGAATCGCTGTGGTCGCTCGAGCGTGTCATTCACTAAGAACTCTGTCGAGTCCTGTGGACTCACGCTGAATCCACCGTTCTCCGATGGCTCGACAACGTAACGGCGCGCATACACACCCCAACTCACACCCGGCACGACGGGAGGCTCTTCCTCCACTTTTGGTACCTCTTGATTGATACTCTGCCAGACCGCGATAAAGTTGCCTGCTCCGTCGATGGCCACGTCCGGGTGCTCTTGTGCGTCCTTGGTGTATTCATTGACTAAGAACTCTTCTGACTGGCCTGTATCTTGGTGGCTGAACCACCGCGCGAAAATACTTTTTTCGGTGTCCTCCGGGTTGTTCAATACATTGTGATCGCTGACCCACGCGACGACGTATTGTTCGTCTTCGTTCATGGAGACAGTCGGGGACACTTGATCCAAGTAAGTGTGCACGTTCACCGAAAGTGGCTGCGGCAAAATCGCCGTTCCATCTGCACTGAAATGCTGAGCGTAGATTCCTTGTCCGGAGTCGTCAGCAGACTGCCACACAACTACAAAATTTCCTTCGTCATCCATGGCTACGGCCGGAGCGACTTCATCCCCCAGCGTCTCAGTCACCGTGATGATCGAAGTCTCGTTTTCTCGGAAGCCTGCCTCATCAAAGCTTCCGAGCATTGCATAAATGCCGTAGCCTAATTCGCTGCTGGCTGAATCATTCCACACAGCATGGTCGCTCTGCCAGACGATCACGAATGGAGTATGGCCTTCTTGGCTGCTGCGCCCGACTGCCACATCGGGTGCGCTCTGATTGCCGACAGCGACGCTGTTAATCAAACCAAGAGGAATGCTGCTGGGAGTCTCTGTTCCAGGCACAATCAAGGCAGCGTAGATGCCATTGCTACTGGTATCTGAGGGTTCTTGCCAGCTTTCCCAAGCCACGAGCGATATGCCCCGATCATCCATCGCGGCGGCGGTCCCGTTGTCCTCAACAGAAACGTAATTGGTCAAAACCAGTTCTGGTCCGTAGACGCCGTAATCCTTGTTGGGCCCCTGCGTCCGAATGTAGTCGGTCCACCGCACGAAAACGGCCGGCTTATGGCCGCCTTCTCCCTCTTCGACACCGTGGCCATGGTTTGGCACTTCAGGACCGAGCCAGCCTACAAGGGCCTTTCCAGATCGTAGCATCGCAACGCTCGGGTGCGTCTCTGGCCCCCTTACAGTCTCATTCACCAAAAAAGCAGCCGTAGTGTCGACAGTCGGTGGACTACCCGGTTTGCCCAACTCTTTGATCTGGTAGTGCTTGCCTAAGATTCCCCAGCTAAAACCGTCCTCATTTTGGGTTTGCCAAGTGACGAGCGCGCTGCCATCTCTATCCAGGCCCAGCGATGGCGCTCGCTGCGGACGCATGGTCGTATCGTTGACGAGTTGATCGCCGATTAATGGATTTGACGCCAAAGCGTCTGCGGTATCGCCAAACACGGTCATGAAAATATCGGAGCCGCTGCCCTGCTGGCCCTCTACCTGCCAGGCCACTGCAATGCGTCCTCGCTTGTTGATGGCTGCCGTCGGTGCAGTCACGTCATGATATGTTGTGGCGCTGACTAAAAATGTGGATGTGAGTTCTGGCAAGCCTCCTCCGTCCAGTGTCATCACCCGTCCGTGGATTGCAACGCTTTCTTCATCCTCGCCCTCGTCAGCGGTCGCCACGCTTTCCGTCGGACCGCTCCAAGCAATAACGAAACCATCTCTTGTATCTGAGGCCACGGTCGGGGCTAACTGGTCCCCGTCTTGGTTGCACAACGTTACTGTTTCAATTCCCTCTGTGGTTACCACCGCAGCCTGAATGTCATAGCCAGTAACCTGAGACATGCTTGTCCAGGCGATTACCGATCGACCGTCGCGGCCCATGGCCGCCGCAGGTGCAACTCCCTGACCAACGGTCGACTCGCCATCGTCCAAAGTCATTGAGAGCAGGTTGTCGACAAACTCCATCCTGCCTGTGCGGAAAATCACATCGTAGCCGCCAGTCACCTGATTTTCAGATTGCCACGCGATCGCGAAGTTGCCTTGTCCATCTGTTGCAATCGCTGGAGCCTGTTGGTTGCCCAGCCAAGCAATGTTGACCGTGACAGCTTCGCTGATGGGCTGTCCCTCGGCATCAAACGCGCGAGCGTGAATCCCGAAACCGCTGCCATCCTCTTCCCAAGACTGCCAAGCCGCCATGAAGTAGGGCTTGCCTTCAAGTGACGCGTCCTCTGCCGTGTCGTCCAGGCCCGTCTCAATGACGACAGCAATCGCAGGGGGGCTCTCCTCAAATGATTGGGAAGGAGCAACTTGAAACTGTGGGCTAAGAGGTGGGCTAAGAGTACTTAGCACTCGCCTGTCCTCAAGGGATTCCACGAGTAGCCTTCTCAAATACTTCCTCACCGCTAAATGACGACGCGACTTGCTGATATTCAAAAAAGGCGGGGAACAATTGAATGAACTTGTAGCAAACATCGCAGGCAACTCCCATCATCTCGAGACTACTGACTGGTACAAACGAACACTTCCCCGTCAGCTTGCGTTTAGGCGTGAAGAACAAGTTCTCCCTATGCGGAATATTCTAAAAGACAAGGTGACGTAGCCATCTTTGGTAGTGCTACTGCGACTACGTAACGGCGGATCCTTACGAGCCAAACGCTTCTGCGCGTATTAGGCTCACCTAGGGCAGGTGGATCAACTGGTGGGTATTAGCGTGAGTGTGCACGTTGCGTGCCGCATATATGAGTTGTCCGTGCGGCGAAAGTTCACATCTCAGTAAGTCGATTGAACCGTCATTGCAGTGGGCGGCGAATGTTGAACCGGGTCATCCCGTCTTAACTAACTTTGTACGCATTAATTCCGGCTCACAGGCAATATCAATGCCGTCTTACAGAGAATAGGGCCGCGTCGCTTGTGCGTGTCCGCTCATACGCACAGGAGGCGTGCGCTCAGTAGACACATCGCCCTTCTTGTCGCTCTCACGATTCAAGAGTAAGCGCCCGGCACAACCAGTCTTGTCGCCACCGGTAGCCTGGGGATTGGTTGGATTCCAATCCCTTTGCGATGAGGAGACGATCATGGGACGTATCGTGAACGCCGCGTTGCACGAGGCTTGGCGTGTGCAGATTGCGCAGCAAGCTGCGAGTGGCTTGACGGTGTCCGCGTTTTGTAATCAGGCCGGCGTTTCTGAGCATAGTTTCTATCGGTGGCGCCGGCGACTGAGTGAGTTACCGCAAGGAGATCAGTCAGCCAGCCAGCCAGCCAGCCAGCCAGGCAGGTCGACAGGGGTTGTCGTGAGTTGGTGCCTCACACGAGCCATTCGACACGGACATTCGCCGGCAGCTTCATTCGCATTCCTCTGGAGTCCGACGGTGGATCGTGCTGTCTGGAAGTGATCTTGGCTGACGCAACGCGACTTCGCGTGCCGGCGCGCTATCCGGCGGCTTGGGAGTTGACGCTGCAGGCGGTCATGAACCGAGTTCGCTGTCACGAATCGGAGACGCGTCACGCTTAACCTTTCGCCCATGACGCGCGTGTTCGTCTACAGCGTTCCCGCGGATATGCGTCGCCAGTTCGATGGTTTGGCGGCCTTGGTGAAGCATGCCATGTCGCAAGATGTGTTCGCCGGCAATTACTTCGTCTTTTTCAATCGCGTCTGCACACTCTGCAAGGTGCTGCGATGGGAAGGTGATGGATTTTCGATTTGGGCAAAGCGGTTAGAATCGGGCCGCTTTCAATTGCCGTCGCCTACCGGCGACGCGCTCTCTCGCGAAGTCGATGCCGTCACGCTGTCGCTGATTCTCAATTGCATTGATCTGCGTACTGCCAAGCGTCGCAAGCGATTCTCGTCGACGAAGAGTGACATGCAACACTCACCACGCGATGTACCGACGGCTTCATCACCAGCGATCACCACGGCTTGCATCTCGTCGCAAATCACGTCGACGATGATCATCGCAACGGATGAGCTGAAAGAGACATCTGCTTGTCGTTTCTTTCAGCTCTTCTCTTTTCAAAACTCGAAGCGATGACATAATCACGCTCATCATGGATGTCAATCTCTCAGCCGCCCAGTTGCAGGAAGTCATGAAGCTCAACGAACAGCTTCGTCGCGACTGCGAGGTACTTCGTTGCGACTACGAAGCGTTGCGTGCGGCCACTCAGCAAATGGTCGACGAGCGCGATCAGCTCAAACAGCAAGTCGAAGAACTACGAGCGACCAACAAGCAGTTGACGCACATGCTGTGGGGTCGCAAGTCCGAACGACGGTCTGGTGACTCACGCGATCGTCTGCTTCCGGAGTTCGTCAGTCAGTTCGAAGAACCTCAAGATCCGGCAGTGATCACGGCGACAGAACAGCTTCAGGAGAAGCTTGACGAAGACATCATTGCGGCTTACCGAGCACGTCAAGCAAAACGCCAGAAGCAGCCACGCAGCGAAGAGATTCCGGCTCACATCGAACGACGCGAACGCGTGCTGGATCTCGCGGACGAAAAGAAAGCCGGATTGACCTACATCGGCGATGCGGTGACCGAACGCTTGGAGTTGGAACGGCCCAAGGTTTATGTCGATCGCATCGTGCGACGCCAGGATGTGCAGTCCGAAGATCGAACCGCGGGCGTGTTCGCTCCCCCCGTGCCGCTGGGGATCGTGGAGGGCACCAAGTATGGCTTCGACGTGATCGCCGTCGATGATCGCACTCAAGTATGCGTTCCATCAGCCGACCTATCGGCAGCAGGACTGGTTCGCCCAGTGCGGTTGGACTCCCCGCCGGTCGACGATCAATGACATAATCCAACTGGGCGTGGAGACAACGGCCCCTTTGTACGCCCAACTGCATCACGAACTCTTGCAGCAAAATGTGATGCTAGCCGATGAGACCACTCTGCTGCTGTTGACGCGCGGTGCGTTGACGGAAGAACAACTTGCTCAGCTGCGTAAGCGGAAGAAATCCACGACGCGGCAGATGACGGTGGATAACCAGCCGGACCGAGTCGGTTCGGTCACCAGTTATGCCTGGCTGCTGCTGGGACTGGATGGACTTGCACCTTTCAACGTGTTTCACTGGTCTTTGACGCGTGAGGCGACGACGATCGACGCGCTGCTTGCCTTCGTTTCGCGGCACGGT
Organism: uncultured Planctomycetales bacterium; assembly: GCA_963826795.1. GTDB lineage: Bacteria > Planctomycetota > Planctomycetia > Pirellulales > Pirellulaceae > CAWGYT01. The sequence goes on from CAWGYT010000010.1 coordinate 274,701, forward strand.
CGTGGCCGATGCCCATGATGCCTACACGGAAATTGAACGTCGCTTCCAGGGACGCATCGTGCATGCCAGTTGCAACGTGCATTATCCGGAGTTTGGTTTTATCTGGAGAGACAACGCCAAACAGAGGTCTGCGTAGCATTTGGGACGGCATAAGAAGACGGAGACTCCAGATAATTGCAGCCCTTCAAAGGGAGTCGAGAAACGCCAGAGGTTTCGGAGATGGCTGCCAGCGTGCGGTGCGGCTCGTCCGTTGAGGGCCGGCGCGACACCAGAACGCGTGAACCACCTCTCGTTTCATCTTGAGAATTATCTGGAGCGATTTTCTCCCGGCGTTGAAGAAAACCCCAGATACTCTCATTATTGGACAAGACACTCGAGATAAATCCACACTCGGGACAATGCGCCTTATCTTGGGGGCAAGATAACGTGCACGCGCGCCGTGAGTTTGTCGAGGCGGAAACTTACGAGCCGATTCTCTGTTCGCAGATCCAGTCGTTGTATCGGCAGTCGTACGAGATCGAAGAGCGTGGCAAGTCGATGTCACTGGCGGACCGACTCGCACTGCGTCAACAGGAAGTCGACACGGATTTGGGAGTCGGATCGCGTCTTGGCTGGAACAACCCGACGTACGTCTGGCGGCGCTTACCCAAGAGTCGCTTTGGCAAAGCAGTCAACTACCTGAAGAATCAATGGACGGCGCTCCGTCGCTATCTCGATGACCCACGATTGCCGATCGACAACGAGATAGCTTCATACTACACCTCATGCGAAAGATGGCGAGAGGAATCACCCTTGAGACGGCTTGTCTCTCGGTGTTTTTCGGCAGTTTGCAGCAATTCTGTTGATGGAAACTCAAAGAGCCACTGCTTGCGATCAAAGCGGATCGCTTGGACTAGGCCGGCTTTGCACAAGCGTGCAAGTTGGATTCAGAGCAACCGGTTTGCTGCGCGATTTCGTCGGCCGTAAGCATACCGCGTGCCCGCAGATGCTCGCCGTATCCTGGAATCTTTTTGGCGTGACGCAATCGACTAACAAGACGGCCTGTCAAGGGCAAGCCCATGCCTGACCGCCACTTGCCTTCACTCTGCAGTTGCTGTGCAATCTCCACGTCGGGATAGTTTTCTGCAAGCTCGCGAATTCGTTGCAACAGGGCCGAGTCAGTGGTCCGCGCTTGATAAGCATTGAGAGGTATGGGAATCTGCAGTTGATTCAGAGCACCGCCGCGCCAGCGAATGGAGATTTGGATCTCGCCTTGCCGTAGTAGGGTCACGTCTTCAATCAACAAACGCAGTATCTGTTTGCGGTCGCGAGCGCTGGTGTGCGGGTGATTCCAGACACGGGGAAAATCCTCGAGTAGCTGAACGATCTCATCGCGAACTTGAGCGCTCACGGGTTGGTCGTGATCTTGCCGCCATTGATCGAAGGCCTGTTCCGCGGTTGCCAGCGCTCTCGGCGCATCGTTCCAGCGATCCTCTAGCGTGTCAACGACCAATCGGTTCTCCGGATTTGCCAACAAGAACTGCCGCTCTGCGAGTTCCGCTTCGTAGCGGGCTCGGTCAATCTGGCTACGATGAAGGGAAGCGACTTGCTCGTGTTGCTGCCGAATCCGTTCGTGTACTGCTAGGGCCACTTCGACTTCATTGTGCGTAAATGCGGCGACGATCAATTCGCTAACGGCCTGATCGATTTCCACTCCGGGCATTTGTTGACAGAGTTTACCTCCATGCTCAGTTGCGTTCCGCTGGCAATAGTATGACCATCTGACTTTGCTCTTGCTGTGGTGATAGCACAGGCTCATTCGACGACCGCATTTTCCACAGACGATAATCCCTTGAAGCAGTGCTGGCCCTTCGCGTGGTGGCAATCGAGTGCCACTCTTGCGAGCTGGCAATCCATTAGCTCGCAAGAGAGCCAAGTTCTGTTCGTATTGTTCCCAGGAGATATAACCCGGGTGCGAATCCTTGATAAAGACCTTCCAGTCGTCTTGCGGAAGCTCTTTGAACGTCAGCCCCTTTTTCTGTCGCGTCCTTCCGTAGAAGTAGACGCCCGCATAACGTGGGTTCTTGATGACATGCAGTACGCGACTCAGCGAGGGAGGTACCCACTGAATCGTCCCTGCTTGTGGACCGCTACGCCGCCGCACAGGTAGAGTGAGATTCAGTTCACTGAGCTGACGTACGGTGCCCCACGCAGATCCCGTGCTCTGGAAAGTCTGGAAAATGCAGCGAATCGCATCCTGCACTTGGCGGTCTGGATCAATGGTGATCCGGCTCTCCTGATAAATCAGCCCTGCCGGAAGCATGGATCGAAGCTCTCCGCGCTTCGCCTTATTGAGTTTGCCGCCCTCCATTCGTGCGCAGAAAATGCAACTCGGCCTCACTCATGGTCCCGCGCAGGCCCAACAGCAGGCGATCGTTGAATTGGTTCGGATCATAAATCCCATCTTCATCGAGCAACAGGGTTTCTGTCAGAGCGCACAACTCCAGGAGGCGGTGCCAATCGGAACTGTTACGTGCCAGTCGTGATGCCTCCAGGCTAAGAACAATGCCGACTTGGCCCAGTGTGACGTCGGCGATGAGCCGTTGAAATCCGGTGCGGCTCACTGCATCGGCGCCGGATAGCCCGAGATCCTCGTCAATGACGGTGAGTTGATCTTGGTGCCATCCGAGATCAATCGCTTGATTCTGAAATTGATACTGCCGGTCGGTGCTTTCGGTGTTGTGCTCCGTCTGAAACAGAGTGGATTGGCGAATGTAGAGATAAGCTTTCCGCTGCAGATGTGACGCTCGGATTTTCTGAATCGTATTCATTGTGAACCTCCTAAACAATTCGATACGATCGAGGACAGGACACGAACGACTTCATCAGGTGTGGTACGCACAACGGCTTGCTGAACGTTGCCAAGCGGGCCTCTATTCCTCACGTCGCGTGCTGGTTCCGTGACGTGATACCTAGGGGGGGAAAGAAAGTATCGCCGGACAAACTCCAGCCATCCTGGGATCCCGTCGTGACGCAAGATCGTCAGTTCATACGAAGCCGTCAATCCAAAGTCGACAGCGCTTCGTCGCAGCTTTTCGTAACGTGCCACGATGTCTCGTGGCATCTCCGCACTCTCTACCGCGAGTCGCGACGACGATGTCGTTTTTTTTCCCGGCGAGCCAGGCCGCGTTCGAGGGTCCGGCGATGCAGGTGAATGTCGAATTTGGCCTCGATCTCGTCGATCAATTGCCGGAGCGTGTACTGAGGGTTTTCGGCGCGACGTTGGTCGACATAGCTTAGGAGCTCCTCGCTGCACTTGCTGGCCGCTTGGGGGCCGCGTTTTTTCGGCAGGAGCCCCCAGAATCCTTGTTGCTGGAAAAGCCGCGTGACCACGTAAAACAGCTGACGGCTGACTCCGAAGGAGCGCACGATCTCCGTCACAGGCCGGCCTTCGACCACATGACGACGGAGCATTTCGTAGCGAACCTGTGCCAGGTCGCGAGGATCGAAGAAGTCGGATTCGTGAAACAGCGCGTCTTGCACCTGCTCCGGGTGTGGATGCAGTCCACCACGGGCTGCGAGCCGATCGCGTTTGTCCTGAGGACTTCCGGGCAAAGTCACCGCCAGCACCCTTCTGTAAATGTGTAACGACAATTATGCCCATCCCGCGTGTGTTGTCAATGGCTGTCACAGCACAAAATGTACGGCTGAGGCGATAATATACTGAATAACGAGTGGTTGCGTCCGAACCCGAACCGTCGAGTACGGCGTAATTCTTTGGGCGCATGGGCATAATTTCCTGGGCGCTGACCTGCGTCACTTGGAGTGCTTCAACACAAGACGACGCACCAGTGAGCCGAGCGCCTGAAGGTCCGAAAGACGAAATCGCGAACATCCCTCACCGAGCACCGAGTAGTCATCCACGCGCGCTAAATCCGTCCATTGCAGAGGGATTCGCAGTAATGTTTCATCAGGTTGCTGCACCACCACGACCTGATCGGCGGATGTCGAGCCGAAGTAGACAACCGGTAGCTGCTGGCCACTGAACGGGTGGAACGGGTGCGTCACTCGGACCTGTTGATTCGTCACATGGTCCGTAGTTCGGCGCAATGTTGAATGATCAGGCCGAGCAAACGATTCGACCCTTGACGGTAGGCAGACGCAACGGGCTCTTCCTGGGGCATCCGCAAGCGGCGCCGGGCAGAATGCAACTGCTGAGTATTGTCAGCAGTGCGCAACGTCATCCCCTGATCATTGAAGAGTATCTGTCTGACGTACTACGACACTTGGCGGATGCCAAGCAGAACCACCCGCAAGACCTGGAACTCAACCGTCCGTACCTGCGCAACCTGCTGCCCGATCGCTGGCCAACTCCACAGCCGCCCCGCATCTCCAAGTCGAGTCCTGCTACGCCCAGGCGATACGAACCTCGACGGCATCCTGTCACGACGTGATCTTGTCGATTTCCTGGACGTAATTCAGAGAACGCTTACTCGGAGACTGGCGCCGTCCTTTGGCCTGACTCGGCCGGACAGCGTGCGCAACCTGACGCGGCGCGTTGATCAACAGCGTGCTCACGACCGCACGCTGCAGGACGACATCAGGGCCCTGCAGGACCTTCTTGCCGCCCCCCCCCAGCACCCGCCTTTTCTCCCCATGACGTGCCCGTGTCTTCCGCCGCAGGCTCCAGCCGACGGGATCGGCGATTTCAACGCCTCGCATGGATTCGCCCTGTCTTGCAACACAATGTGGGCGGCCGGCGCAGGGCAACCCATTCCGCGGGGCGTCGACGGTTGGTCTTGATTTCCTCCCGTGTTGATCTCGCTCGACCTCGGTGGCTCGTCTGATCGCGAACGGTTGCGATCCGAGCCGACTTCCAACCTGACACCAAAAAACGGATCTGACCCCTGCGCTCCCTCACACTCGCGTCAGCCCATTCTGAGGATTCACAACTGCGAACTAGGTGTAAGCGGCTGAGCGGCGGCAGAACCTCCTCTGATTCTGGCGAGCCATCTCCAATCAGAACTCGGCTTCACAAGAAAGTCCAGAGGGGCAAACTCGACCCACAACGCCGTGCGATAGCTGCGATGCGAGCGACACACGATCTGGTACTGGCCAGCTAGTTGTCTTCGGAAATTGAACTTGAAACGTCAAATTGCAGGAGTCCAGTTACAACAGCTTCAGTGTCTTTCTGTTGGCCGAAACCTACCTGATCACCGGCGACGAGAAATATCTCGTCTCGGCAAACGAAGGAGCCGTCGACCCAACCCTGGATCGACGGCTCCACTCGGCGTCGTCGTACTCTAACCGACATTCAGTCGAACACCCAGTGGCCAGTGCTCTCGCCCGTAATCGGCCGTTGGCACGAACCTCGAGTCGACTGCTGTCGACGTGTTGCTCCGATCGCTCTTCCGGCGGCGTCTGACCGACCCGCCGCGGGCTGGAGCGCTCCTTACGCACTTTTCGATTGGGGTTGAATCTTGAGCAGCTTGTCGCGGCCGGTCACGATCTCTTCGGTAATGACATAGGTGCTGCCTGCTTCCTGATCGGGCAAATCGTACATGATGTCCAGCATCACTTCTTCGATGATTGAACGCAGCCCACGCGCCCCCGTGTCCTTTGCCTTCGCCCGATGGGCGATCGCCCGCAAGGCCCCGTCCGTGAACTTCAGCTCGGCGTGCTCCATCTGAAAGAGACTCTGATACTGTTTGACCAAGGCGTTCTTGGGCTCGGTCAAGACGCGAACCAGGCCTTCCTCGTCCAAAGGAGTGAGGGCACACGTCACGGGCAAACGACCGACGAGTTCGGGGATCAACCCGAATTCGAGGATGTCGTCACTGGTGACTTGCGGCAGCAATTCCGCCAACTCGTGCTCGTCGTTGTCGGTGCCCGACTGGCCAAAGCCGATCGAACGTTTTCCGAGTCGTTTGCGAAGGATGTCGTCGATGCCGACAAACGTGCCGCCGCAGATGAACAGGATGTTGCTGGTGTCCATCTGAATGTACTGCTGCTCGGGATGCTTTCGCCCTCCCTGGGGAGGCACGTTCGCGGTCGTGCCCTCGAGCATTTTGAGCAGCGCCTGTTGGACGCCTTCCCCGGACACGTCCCGGGTGATCGAGACATTTTGGGACGTCTTCCCGATCTTATCGATTTCGTCGATGTAAAGCACGCCTCGCTGGGCGGCCTCGATGTCGAAATCAGCCGCATGCAACAGCTTCAGCAGCAGGTTTTCGACGTCTTCTCCCACGTACCCGGCCTCGGTCAGAGTCGTCGCATCTCCGATCGCGAACGGCACGTTCAGGATTCGAGCCAGCGTCCGTGCCAACAAGGTCTTGCCGGACCCGGTCGGGCCGAGCAAGAGGATGTTCGATTTCTCGATCTCCACGTCCGACCCCTCCCAGCCGAGGGCCAGACGCTTGTAGTGGTTGTGGACCGCCACCGCCAGGACCCGTTTGGCCGCTGTCTGGCCGATCACATATTCGTCCAGATGAGCGACAATCTCTCGCGGAGGCGGGATCTCACTGAACAGCTGCTTCGTGCTGCCCCGTCGACGCTGCTCCTGCTCCAAGATCGATTGGCAAAGGTCAATACATTCGCCACAAATGTACACGTCACCCGGGCCTTCGACCAACGGGCCCACGTCGCGATAGCTCTTTCGACAGAATGAGCAAAACGCATTTTTCTTCGTCGTTCCGCCTCCACGGCGATTGGTAGGACCGTCCTTACCTGCGGGCATTGAATACTCCTTTTGGGCTTTTCAGCGGCCACACAGCCCAAAGGTCTGTGCGCGGGCCGACCTGGTTGTTATCCCTGGTGTCGCTCGATCGGGCGGTCAGCGGTTTTTTCGACCTCTGCCAAACCCAAGTTCGGGCATCCTAGCCGCGCGTCTACCTCGAGCTGAACTACGAAATCATTGCCCATGCAGTTCTGTCGGAAACTTCAACGCTTCTCCGACCAAACGGCGATCCCTGGCACCTCGCGGGCGATCCGGTGTAGCAGTTGCTCCAACCCTCACGCCCTGACTTAACTTGAAACATCCTCTTGTTTTATCTCAGCTTGCATGCGGTCAGCTAAGATCGTTTTTATAGTTCGGAATTCCGCCTCGCTTAGCTCACCCCGGTGCCGCGATTCTCGAAATTTCGTCAGTAGAGTGCTGGACGTTTCGGTCTCTTCGGTGCTATCGCGATAGCTTCGCACCACGTAGAACCCGACGACCGACAGGATCAACAAAGTAGCCGCCGAGACCACCAATCGCGCGACCGGCGTCTGCAGAAAATCCACGAGACTACCCATCTCTCGAAACTGCACCTCGATCGACCTTCGAACTACTTCCTAAACCACTCGCCACGATCTGCGTCCCGTTCGTTCGACGCGTCAAGATTTCAATTCTCGCGCTGCCGCGAATAGACGCTATGCCGTTCACCGACGCAAGCCGAATCTCATGCCGGATCTCATGCCAGATCGCGCCCGGCTCCCACACCCAAGCTCGCTCAGGTCATTGCCGGCGGACGGTCACTTCATCGGAGAAGGCGGCGCCCGTTTGCCTCGCGAAGTCGAGCAAGGACGCCGCCCGCCGGGACCCTTTCGCCATTATGCATACCGGCTCCCCCGCGTCTAGAAACAAGCCGACTCCACCCAAATTTCCCGAAGTCTCGATTGCGGCCAATCAACCCTTTCCCACCACCCTCGCCCCCTCTCCGTCTTATCACGCCGACCGCGTGGCTGAGGGTCCGCTCCGATCCGCCCGCAACGTTCCGACACGCTCGGACGGCCACGGCGGGCGCGCGACCACCCGACGGTTCTGTGGTACGATACGAGCCAAAACAGGGAGAATGACGCCATGATTCCGTTCCGCTGCCCCCATTGCGGACTGGAAACGCAGGTCGATCCGAAGTACGGCGGTCGAACAGGCCCCTGCGCCGGCTGCGGCAAGCCGGTCACCATCCCGGTCGCCGTATCGAGCCTCCCGGGGGTTGCCGACCTGCGGCCACGCCGCCGCGCGTGGCTTCGATGGCTCGGGCGGGCGGGGGTTGTGGCCTTTGCCGGCCTGTTCCTGACTCTGGGTGGATGGGGTGTCACCCGTCTGCTGGCACCGGTCGTTCAGGCAACGCGCCAGCAGGCCCGTCAAACACAATGCGCGGCGAATCTGGAGCGAATTCTCGCCGCCATGCAGGCGTACCACCAGAAGCACGGGCATTTGCCGCCGGCCTACAGCCAAGACCAGGACGGACAACCCTTACACAGTTGGCGCGTGCTGCTGCTGCCCTACCTGGGCCCGGAAGTCGCACTCGTTGGGATTGCAAATCCATTTGGATGAGCCTTGGGACAGTCCCTACAATCTGGGGTTCGCGGCCAAAATGCCCAACGTTTTCGCCTGTCCCGAAGACCAAGCGTTTGCTCAGCGGAGACACTAGTTATTGCGTGGTCACCGGTCCGCGGTACGCCTTTCACCAAGGCCAAACCACTCGTCTCGACCAGATCACCGATGGACTCTCGAACACGATCCTGGTGGTCGAGCGGGCTGAATCGGGGATCAACTGGATGGCGCCCCAGGACGTCACCGCGACCCAACTCAGTCAAGGGCTTACCGTGACCAGCCGCGGCGTGTCAGGAGGCCTTCACGCCGATGGAGCCGCGGCGGTGGGCACGGCCGACGGTTCGGTCCACTGGCTGAACGACGCCACCGGTCCCGACGCGTTACACGCCCTGGCGACGATCGCGGAGAACGACATTTCGACGGGGATCTATTTGACCCCCTCGCGATAGACCGCACCGCAAGCAATCGGTCGAACCGTGCGTTCCGACCGCGCCACGCGCAGGCACACGCCTTCACCAGACGCTGCATTCCACCCGCCCTGCCCGTTCCGCAAAGCCAACTCAAGCCGCATCGAGTGGCCGACCGATAAGCGGATCACGGCGAAGTGTCGACCCCCGGCCCGCCCTGGCCCAACGAAGCCGAAACGGGGGTATCAGGGACCCGTGCGTGTCCTCGTTCAGCGACAGGGAGTGATTCATCGTGAGCTCGGCGAAACTGCTCGTTACCCACCTGCTCAGCTTGAGTCTGCTGATGGCCGCCTCGGTTCAGGGCCAGGAGCCCTCGCCGCGTGTTCCGCCTCGGTCGCGTCCCGAGATCACCGTCACTCGACAGCCGCTGTTTTCGATTCAGTTCTATCTGAACCCGAAGTCGGCACTCCCCTCGGCGGTGCGGCTCTATGTTTCCGGAGATCTCGGGCAGACGTGGCAGCTATATCAGCAGCGTCTGCCGAACGAAGGTCATTTCGATTTTCATGCGGGCGATGATGGAGAATACTGGTTCGCCGTCCGCACGAGCGCGGACCGTCCCCCCACGCCCAGCACGACACCGCCCGAGAAAATCATCCGTGTCGACCGACAGCAGCCCGAACTTTCTCTGCGCGTCACTGTCGGGTCGACGGGTGAGTTGATTGCCGCTTGGGAGGCGATGGATACGAATCTGGAACCGAATTCATTTCGGCTGCAGTACCAGATCAGTTCGAACGATCCCTGGCAGCCTGTGAGTCACCAACGTCGCGTGATCGACGAATCAGATCCCAGCCCTCGGTACCAGGACCAGGTCAGCTGGGCCGTTGCGCAGCAATCGGGAAGAGTGAAAGTTCGAGCGGAGATTTTTGACCGGGCAGGCAATTCGCGCGAGGCCGAGCAAGAAGTCGACCTGTCGTCGGCCGCGGTCGCCAAGGACAAGCCCACGCTCGTGGACGAGATTCCCAGCTGGCGGGACGAGGCGTTTCGGCAAGAGACGGCGGATCCCGTAGCGCCCTGGCAGAGTCGTGCGTCCAGTCCGAACGGCGGGGCGCTCGAAGCCGGCTGGCGCTCGCCCGGTCAGCCGGCCCCCGATCCACCGCAAGAGGCGGGATTGCCGGAGGTCGTCCGTCCCGGCTCGCAAGACGATCCAAGTTCCACGGGCAAATCGAATGGGTCGCCTCCGAGCGACGGAACGTGGCGTCCCGATTCGCCGGACGACCCGACACGGCCCGTTGAGTCATCGGCCGCGGGCTATCAGCCGCCGGTCGCAAGTCGGGGGCAAGACCTGCCGACGCCGTCGCGTTCCGACGTCCCGCTGACCAACTCGCGTCAATTCAATCTGGACTACGAAATCCGCGACGTCGAGGACGGCGGCGTGGAGCGAGTGGAGCTTTGGGTCACGGACGATTACGGCGGCTCGTGGAAGCCCTATGGTACCGATGACGATCGGGTGAGTCCTTTCTTCGTGGAAATGGATCGTGAGGGCATTTTTGGATTTCGGCTCTTGATCCACAATCGCGCCGGGCTGTCGGCGCCGCCGCCCAAATCGGGCGACCAAGCGGATTTGATGCTGGGCATCGACACGACACCCCCGGCGGTCAAGTTGATCGCCACCGAGTTGTTGAGCGACTCGACCCCGCCCCGTGTTCGAATTCGCTGGCGGGCGGAGGATCCGAATCTGGCGGAGCGACCGGTTCGACTCAGCTACGCGCCTCGGCCCACCGGCCCCTGGTCGTACTTTGTCGACGCCTTGGACAATCGGGGCGCCTATGACTGGACGCCCGAAACGCCGTTGCCGAGACAGACCTACATTCGGCTGGAAGTGACCGACCGTGCCGGGAACCTCGCAACCGACCAGTCGACCGCGCCGGTCAGCGATACCTCGCGTGAACCGAGGGCGATCATTCGGCGATTCGAACCCGTGGGCAAGACGCCCTGAATCCGCCAGCCCCACGAACGTCCGCGCCCCTCTTTCTTGGACGGAACCATCCGACTACGATGCGCGGATGCCGAATCCGAACCAACCTCAACCTGCCTTCGATTTGCTCGGTCGTGCGGAGACCGGTCCCCTTCCGCGCATTGTCGCCATCGTCGGTGACGAACGTTTCCTGAAGCGATTGGTGCTAAACCGATTCGTGGCGGAGGACGACGAACTCGAGCGGTACGCCGGCGGACAGTGCACGTGGCAAGACGTGGCGGACGAGTTGGCGACCCGCTCACTATTTGGCACCGGTCCGCGTCGCGTGTTGGTGACTGAGGCGGACGATTTTGTCACTCGGCATCGAAGCGACCTCGAGAGATACGCGCAGCGTGGGCAAGGGATCTTGATCTTGGACTTGCAGAGTTTGCCTGGCAATACGCGACTTTACAAGCAGATCGCGGCCGAGGGGTGGATCATCGAATGCCGTGTCCCGCAGGCCGCTGGCCAGGCGAAATCGGCCGAAACCGCGCGACTCAAGAAGTGGTTGGAAACTTGGTCGGTCCATCATCACGGGGTCAAGCTGTTGCGCGAGGCGGCCGAACTCCTGGTCGACTTGGTTGGCTGGGATCTGGGCATGCTGGATCAGGAGTTGGCCAAGCTGGCTTTATTTGTTCTTCCGGGAGCCCAGGTGGATGCCGCACTGGTCCAACGCGTTGTGGGCGGTTGGCGAACTCAAACCACCTGGGATTTGCTGGACGCGGCGGCGGACGGCAACACGGCCGAGGCGTTGCTGCAGCTGGACCATCTTTTGCAAGCGGGCGAGCCGCCGCAGGCGCTTTTCGGATCGATCGCGTGGTCACTACGCCGCTACGCGGCCGCCACCCGGATCGTGCAGGAGGGGGAACGACGGGGGCAGCGAATCGATCTCAAGGAGGCACTGGTGCGCGCCGGCTTCCGCCAGTGGCCCCCCAACGCACTGGATCGGGCGGCGGCTCAATTGAAGCAAATGACACGTCACCGAAGCGGTCAGCTGTATCGCTGGCTGCTCGACGCGGACCTCGCCCTGAAGGGCAGCCATGCCACTCCCTCGCGTGGTCGATTCGTGCTGGAGCAGCTCTTCTTTCAGCTTGCGAAGCAGCTCCGTCCGACGGCCCGTCGCCGCTCGGAGTCGTCGGCGTGACGCTTGGACGGTGGCCGGCCGGCGGTCCTAGCGCCGCGACTCGTCACGCCGTTTGAGGCACCCGCCCACAATCACGTCCGTCGCACGGCCGTGCAGGGTCCAGCCGACCAGCGGCGTGTTGCGGCCAAGTGACGCGAAGCGAGACGGATCGACGACCCAGGTCGCTTCCGGATCGATGATTACCACATCGGCATCGGCCCCGGGCCGGAGCGTTCCTTTGTCGGCCAGTCCGAGGATGCGGGCCGGATTGCAACTGAGCTTTGCCAGCACCTGATACCAGGACAGGTGGCCGGCCGTGACGAGCTTGGTGCCCACCAGGCCGAGGGTCGTCTCGAGCCCGACCATTCCATGGGGCGCCGCGTCGATCACATCCATTTTTTTTTCCGCCGCCCGCGGCGTATGGCCCGACGCGATCACGTCAATCGTGCCGTCCACGAGTCCCTCGATACAGGCCGCGACATGGTCGGCTGATCGCAGGGGCGGGTTGACCTTGCAGTTGGAATCAAAGCGACGCAAGTGCTCATCGTCCAAGGCAAAATTTGCGGCGGCAATCCCCGCGGTGACGTCGACCCCGCGGGCTCGCGCTCGGCGCAGGATCTCGATGCTGCCGGCGCTCGAAATGTGCAGTAGATGAAGACGTCCGCCGGTCGCTTCCGCGAGACGAATATCTCGAGCCGTCATCACATCCTCGGCTTCGGCGGGCATCCCGGCCAGTCCCAGCAGCGTCGAGACCAAGCCCTCGTGCATCACCCCGTCCCGATTCAATTCGGGGACTTCCGGGCGATTCAGGATCGGTCGGCCGAACATCTGAGCGTATTCCAGGGCCCGCCGCATCAGCTCCGCGTTCGCCACGGGCGCCGAAGCGTCGGTAAACCCCACCGCGCCCGCCTCGGCCAATAACCCCATTTCGGCCAGTTGGTGCCCTTCCCGGTTCTTGCTGATGCAGGCCAAGACCACCACGTGACACTGCCCTGCTCGGGCGGCTTGGTGCTGCAAGAACTCGACCCCCGCTTGACTGTCGATGGGCGGATCGGTGTTGGGCAGACACGCGAGCGTCGTGTAGCCTCCGGCCACGGCCGCCGCGGCCCCCGTGGCAATCGTTTCATCCTCCTCAAAGCCAGGCTCGCGCAGTTCGGCGCCAATGTCGATTAAGCCTGGCGCCACGATGCGGTCACGGGCGTCGAGTACCAGATCGGCCTTGGCCGACGATTGGGGTTCGAGCGAATCGATTCGCCCCTCCACCACGCGCACATCGGTAATCCGGTCGATCCCCTGACTGGGATCCATCACTCGGCCATTACGGATCAAGATCGTTGTCATCGTCCCGTTCTCACTCCGTCCCGGTTCCGCAAACCAACCAGAGCGCGGCCATGCGAACGGCCAACCCATTGGTGACCTGGTCCAGAATCACCGAGTGCGGCCCGTCCGCGACTTCCGTCGTGATTTCCACGCCTCGATTGATCGGGCCGGGCGCCATGATCAAGATGTCTCGCTTGGCCCGCGCCATCCGCTTGCGGTTCATCGCATAGAGCAGGGCGTATTCGCGCACCGATGGAAAGGGGCGGGTGTGCTGGCGTTCGAATTGGATCCGCAACAGGTTCAACACGTCGCAACGCGGGAGAATCTCATCCAAATCGTGAGCCACCTCAACGCCCATCTCTGCCCAGCGCTGGGACACGAGCGTCGAAGGACCGCACACGATCGGATGCGCTCCCAACTTCTTCAAACCCCAGATGTTCGATCGCGCCGTTCGGCTGTGGGCGATGTCACCCACGAGCGCCACCGTCAAACCCTCGAGCGACCCGCAGTGTTGGCGGATGGTGAGGATGTCGAGTAAACCCTGAGTTGGATGCTCGTGGGGACCATCACCTGCATTCAGGACCGAGCAGCCCAGGCGTTCGGACAACAAATGAGGTGTCCCGGGCGTCTGATGGCGGACGACCACGACATCCACCCCCATGGCCTCGATGTTCCGCGCCGTATCGATGAACGATTCGCCCTTGGACAAACTGCTACCCGAGGCCGAAAACTCAACCGTATCAGCTCCCAAACGGCGTGCCGCCAGCGAAAAGCTGGTTCGCGTCCGAGTCGAGTTCTCGAAGAACAGGTTGGCGATTGTTCGGCCCTGAAGCAGGCTCGACTTGCGCCGACTTGACAATGCATTGGCACGAAACCAATCCGCCGCATCCAGCAGCGTGGTCAATTCGGCGACGGTCAGACACTCCAGATCCAGAAGATGCCGACGGCTCCAAACCCCCGGCTCGATCGGACTCGCGTGCGGCTCGTTGGACATCCTGGCTCGGACGAAGAAGAAAGTGGGGAAAACGGAGACACGTTGTCGACGCCCAAGGTCGACCAAATGGTCCCAATCCTAGCAGCCCGGCGAAACACCGCAACTCCCGCCCACCAAGATCGCGTTGAGAATCCCCGCCGCAAATCGCGTGCACGCCCGGGAACCCCGACTATGATGAGGGAGGCACCCATGGGCCGGGGCCAGTCGCGATTCAGCGGCCTCTGCGTCGCCGGCCGCCAAGGGATCGGACGGCGGGTGCCCTCAAAACTTCGCCCCTGTTCGTGCCAATTTCCAAAACCATGTCCGTGACTGCACCCACCATTCTGGTCCACTTCTCCGAAGCCCGAAGCGACTTGGCCGAGTACCTCGCAGACGTCGGTTACGAGGTCCGCGACTATGCCTGGGGAGGCCGGACAGGGACGCCCGCGCTGATCATCACGGATCAGTCGTTGGAACTGCCGGAGACGGCGGGCAACGAATCCGCGTTGGGCCTGGACGCGATCGGAATGATTACCTTGGGAACCGGCTGCATCTGGGCCGCCGGGAAGATGCGGTATCCGGACGCGCGGCTGTCGGCCGACGTCACGGGCCGCGAACTGGTGACCGTGGCGGGGCTGGTACGCGAGATCGCGGAGCTGCGTCGGCGCCATGACGAGGAGCGACAGGAGTGCCAGCGTTGGATTGAATTGGCCATGCAGGACCCCTTGACCGGCCTCCCAAATCGGCGGGCCTGGGATCTCCATTTGGCCGAGCAATTGGCGGGGCGCCAGCCGCTCTGTGTGGCCCTGGTCGACGTGGATCGGTTCAAGCAGATTAACGACCAAGGCGGGCAAGGCGTGGGCGACCAAGTCCTCCGCGAAGTCGGCCGCGTGATGCGTGGCCGACTACGCCGACGGGACCTGGTCGCTCGAGTGGGAGGTGACGAATTCGGGATCGTCCTGCAGGACCTCGACCGAGGCTTGGCGGCCCACGTGCTCGAACGGCTCCGCCAAATCGTGACCGAGAAACTCGCGGCGCTCCACCTGCCGCGTACCACCTTGAGCGTCGGCTTTGTGATCGTGCCGGCCGACGACCGCGGCTGCGCATCCGAGGTGTTTTCGGCAGCAGCGATATCACTGCAAGCCGCCAAGCAGCTCTCGCGAACACAGGCCTTGGGCTGGCTACCCGACGCGTCCGGTTCGTCCTCGCCCCCATCGTCGAAGCCCCAATCGTCAAAGCGAACCGAAACTTGAGAAAAACTCAAGCCGGCCGCACAGCCTGCCGATACGGCACATATCGACATCCGCAGCACGAGCCTGGGGGGACGGCTTGCGCGTGTCGGACAGAACTAATCGATTGGCGAATCGTCGGCAAGGAGGCCACGTATGTCCCTCGTTTCCTTTCGAACTCGAATCTTGCTGGCGGCCTGCGGCCTGGCTTTGACCGCGACCACGGGTTGCTCGACCTTGCCGCACGCCGGCACGTTGCCCTTCTTGGGGAAGTCCGCGGAGAGCGCCGAGTCGAGTGATCCGGTATCGACTTGCACGGTCGAAGTCCGCACGATGTCTCGGCGCCCCAAGTTGATCGAGGTCCCGCTGGCGACCGATACACGTGTCCAGGACGTCCTGGATGCCTGTCGAGCCTCGCGGCGGTTTCGGAATCCCGAGGTCTACGTTCTGCGTCCCACGCCCGAGAGCACTGATCCCGCGCTCAAGCTTGCCTGCCAGTTCGACCGCAAATCGCGTCGCATCAGCTTGGAATTCGACTATGCCGTCCTGCCCGGCGACCGGATCGTCATTGGCGAGGGGAAATCGGATACGCTGGACGACTTGTTCGGATCGCTCTTGGGACCGGTGCTCAGCCATCGCTAAAACGTCATTTATTGCGCGACGCGCCAACGCGTTTTCAGCAACCAGACCATCGCTCCCAAAAGGCCGCCGTCGAGCAAGAGGGTCACGACGTGATAAATCCCCACAAGCCGCCAGTCGTCGGGGAAGAAACGCCCTTGGCTGAAGCTGGCGTAGTTGCCGTACGCCAAGGGGTCAGTCGACAGGGGCACCGAAAACGCCGCCGCAAACGGGCTGGTCACGGCGAGATACTGGATGGCGTTGACTGCGTTTAAGGTCGCGGGCGATTGATCGGGTCCGGCCATAAAACTCTTGGCGAAAACCGTCATGGCCACCGGAGCACAAAACAAGACCAGGATGCCGACGTACGTTGTCATCAGACTTGTGGCCGTCTTTTGAAAGAGTACGGAAAAAAACAACGCCAGCAGAGCGCTGGTCACACAGGTCAGCGCGATGATTCCCATGAAGGCCAAGACGGAAAGCAGGTTCCCCCAGTAATAGGAAACCATCAAGACTGCCAGGAAAAGTGGCCAGACCAGGAACAACGTCAACACGCTGGAAACTCGCAGGCCGGCCAGGAGCTTTCCCTGCAGGATTCGCCAGGGAGTAATCGTCGTCGTCAACAGCAGGTCCAGCGTCTGGCGTTCTCGTTCGCTGGTCATGCTTCCGGCGGAAAAAACCGGACCGACCAGCACATTAAACAGCAGGACATAGCTGACGTACCATGCCGCCAGGAAAGGAGCAATGAATAACGACACGGCCATGATCGGGATCGCCAGAAACATGCTGATTTGAATCACCAGTCGCAGCATGAGCGTGCCTTGACTGAAGATCTCGCTGTGAATCTCCTTGTCGTAGACGGGATTCGCCTGATCGTCCATCAGCGTCTCGCGTTTCGGCGGCGCAAACAGCATGTCTGGAAACTGATCCCGGCGGATCACCAGCCCCACCACGTCCTTGGCCTCTTGCTCCAAGTCCACGACTTCCTTCCCCTCGCTGCCCACATCGGGCGGATGCAGCAGACGCACCGTCGTGGTGCGGAAAAGCGCCCAGCAAATCAGGCCCGTGCCAGCCGGCAGCACGGTGGTGGTCAACAGCAATCGAAACTCCCCCTGCCCTTCAAAGCTTTTCCAAATCAGCACACCGAACAGAGCCAGGGGCAAGATCAAGAGATAGGAAGCAACGAGGGCCGCCGAGGTCCTTTGAAAGTAGCTGCTGCACGTGATGCTGATCATGCCAAATACGACCACGGACAGAATCAGGCCGAGATAGGCGGCAAGGACTTCGTAGATCGAGACACCCCCGAGCGGCAGGCACAACATCACGATCGGCAAAGAAGCGAAGATCAGCAGGGCCAGATGGGCAAGCGACGAGAGCAGCTTCCCCAGGCAGATCGCCGCCGGGCGCAAGGGACTGGCCAAGAGCATCTCGTAGGTTTTTCGCTCCTTTTCACCCGTGATCGTGCCAGCCGCGAAACTGGGCGCCATCAGCGACGCCAGAATGTATTGGCCGAAGAAAAACATGTTGACCAGATCGCGGGCCTGATCGGCGTTGGCCTCCAGCCGCGTCTGTCGAGGCCAGGCAAAGAACACGACGGCGGCCAGTACGACCTGATAGACCAGCAACAAAACAAATGCCCGCTTCATCCGCAGGTTAACGACCAGCTCGCGCTGCATCACGGGGTTTTCGAGCAAATACATCGCAGAGACTTCGCTTTTGATTGCGGATCTTGCCGGCCGGATTCCCGCCCCGCCAACTCAATCGCGCCGGGGTCGAACGCGCCCCTGGACGCGTGAGGGAAGCCCGACAATACGCAAGAAACCCTCGGCATCGGTCTGATTGTAGGACCCCCCACCCTCCATCGTCGCGATCCCCTCATCGTACAGGCTGTGGGGACTCCGCCGCCCATCGACCATCACGTTCCCCTTGTAGAGTTTCAAGCGAACTTGGCCCGTCACCGGCTGAGTCGCCTGGCGAATGAAGGCCAACAGGGCGTCCATCTTCGGCGAGTACCAAAACCCGTAATACACGAGCTCGGCGACTTCGGGGGCGAGGCGGTTTCGCAAGTGAATCAGATCGCGATCCAGCGTCAACTGTTCGAGCACCAGGAGCGCGTCATAGAGAATCGTCATGCCTGGCGCCTCGTACACGCCGCGACTCTTCATCCCCACGAATCGATTCTCGACCATGTCGATTCGACCGATGCCGTTGCGTCCCCCGATCTCGTTCAGCTGCTGGACAATCGCCAGCGGACTGAGCGATTGTCCGTTGACGGCCACGGGCAACCCACCGTCGAAATCGATCGTGACGGTTTCCACCGCGTCCGGTGCTTGCTGAGGAGATACGGTCATCCCAAACTCGACCAGCTCAACGCCGTTAACCTCGAGATCTTCCAAGTCGCCGGCTTCGTAACTGATATGCAGACAGTTTTCGTCCGAACTGTAGGGTTTTGAGGCAGAGGCCTTGACGGGAATCTGATGCGATTGACAGAAATCAATCATCTCGCGGCGTCCCGGGAACGCTTGCCGAAAGGATTCCATCCGCCAAGGGGCGATCACTTTGACGCTGGGATTGAGTGCCTCGGCGGCCAATTGGAATCGGCATTGATCGTTGCCCTTCCCAGTCGCCCCGTGAGCGTAAGCGTCGGCTCCGACCTCTTCGGCGACCTGCAGACAGACTTTCGAGATGAGAGGTCTAGCGATCGACGTACCCAGTAAATAAATCGATTCGTACTTGGCCTGCCACTGCAGTACGGGAAAGGCGAAGTCCCGACACAACGCTTCCTGGGCGTCGATAATCCGTGCGCGTCAGCCGCGCCCGCCTGCTTGGCCTTATTCAGAATTGCGGGTCGGTCCTCGCAGGGTTGCCCCAAATCGACGTAGACCGCATGAACTTCATAACCCTGGTCCTGGAGCCACCCCAAAATGACCGAGGTATCCAGCCCTCCCGAATAGGCAAGCACGCAGCTAGGCATAATAATTGAGACCTGTAAATCAAGAACGACAAAACAAGTGCGTGGGAGTTCGTGGCCGTCCCGGCTCCGCGCGATTGGCCGTCCCGGCTCCGCGCGAGTGGCCGTCCCGGCTCCGCGCGACACGCGTTCACGAACCGGTATTTTGGGACGGTCGGACCAGGCTGACAAGCCATGCAGTCAGGCGATTGCACGAATCGCGATCGAGGAACGAGGCGGGGGGAACGAGGCGATGGACGGCAATTTGAAGATCCTGTGCGAAACGTTCCTCTCCGGTAGCGTCAACAGCGAGGACTTCCTGCAGCGTTGCCTCCAATTGACTTCGGCCCGCGCGGCGGCGGCGGAAGTTGACGTGCATCGGGCGCGCCGGTGTGGTTTTCCCGAGGTGGTCTACGCCGCCGGTAAGCCGCTGGCTTCGCTGCTGGAAATCGTCGCGACCCTCCATCGTCATGGGCAGCCCGTATTGGCCACGCGGGTCTCGGAGTCGCAAGCGAATGTGCTCGTGGCCGCCTATCCCGATGCGATCTGGAATTCCCTGGCCGGCACGTTTCGGCTCGCGGCCGAGGACAGCAAGTCGGTGCCTCCCGTGGGCAAGGTGGCGGTCGTTACCGCCGGCACCAGTGATCTGCCCGTTTCGCTGGAAGCCCAGGAGACGTTGCGGTGGATGAATGTCGAAGTGTTGGCGGTCGACGACGTCGGCGTGGCCGGCCCGCATCGATTACCGGCCTACGTCGAGACCTTGCGTGAGGCCGACGCCGTGGTCGTCGTCGCGGGAATGGAAGGAGCACTCCCGAGCATCGTTGGGGGCTATCTGTCGCGACCGGTCATCGGGGTGCCAACCAGTGTCGGCTACGGCGCCAGTTTTCAGGGAGTTGCCGCCCTGCTGGGCATGCTCAACAGCTGCGCCGCGAATGTCACGGTGGTGAACATCGACGCGGGATTTAAGGGAGGCTACGTCGCCGGACTGATTGCTCACCGAAGCCACGCCCGCTCGTAGCGGCCATCCGCGCTCGTTGCCGCGGCCGCCAAGCGAGTCAAACCCACGAGAGTCGACGCCAAAATCCCATGTCTCACACGGATCCCCCCCTGCCCCGCTCAGCGCCACGGCCCGTGGATGCTCACAAAGGCAACTTTGGTCGTTGCCTGTTCGTGGGTGGATCGCCCGGCATGGCGGGGTCGATCTCGCTGAGCGGTCAGGCCGCACTCCGCTCGGGCGCAGGATTGGTCACGATCGCCACCCCTGCTCCGTGCGTCCCGATCGTCGCCGGCTTCGAGCCTTGCTATATGACGCTGGCGCTTCCGATCGACGAATCCGGTGAATTGCAGTCCGAGGCGCTGGCGAGGGTGCGTCAACACCCGTGCGACGTGTGGGGTTGTGGGCCGGGACTGGGCCGGAATGCGAGCGTCACACGCTTCGTGGCGGACCTTTACCGCCAGGTGACTCAGCCCATGGTCGTGGACGCCGACGGACTGAATGCGCTGGCCGAAGACCCGAGTATTCTTCGGTCGTGGGGAGGCCCGCGAGTCCTTACGCCCCACGTGGGCGAGTTCCGTCGCCTTGTGGCCCGAACGGACGACTCGGTCGCCGAATTGCGAGCGGCCGCTCCCGCCTGGGCCGATCGGCAGGGGGTCGTCCTGGTGCTGAAGGGACACCAGACCTTGGTGACCGATGGGCGGCTTTGTTACACGAACTCGACCGGCAACCCCGGCATGGCAACCGGTGGATCGGGCGATATTCTCAGCGGGGTGATCGCCGCTCTCATGGGCCAAGGGCTCACGCCGTTCGACGCGGCCCAGCTGGGCGTCTATGTGCACGGCCTGGCCGGAGACCTCGCCGCTCAACGGCTCGGCCAGATTGGCCTCATCGCCCGGGATCTCTTGGCTGAGTTGCCCGCCGCGTGGGCGGCACTCGCGAATTGACCGTTGCGCCCCGCGAGTCGCGGATGCAAGTTGGGGCGCGGGTCGACCTGGGTGAGTGGCCTGTTCAGGCGTACCGGTTCCGGATACCGTGACGCAGAGGTGAAGCCCACCGTTCGATGAACTCCCTTCTGGCTTGGCACCGATCGCCTGGCAAGCCTGAACCGTGCGGGGCGACCCCGACCTTCCGCCCGTTTTGCTGCAGGTGAAAAAGAAGCCCCGGTGAAGTTGTTACGAGATTTGAACAACGTGCCCGAAACGTGTCGGGGTGGTGCGGTGGCGATCGGCAATTTCGACGGGGTTCACCGCGGCCACGCGCGGCTCGCCGAACGCCTCGTCCGTCACGCCCGCGAGATTCCTGGGCCTGCCGTCGTTTTCACATTTGAACCGCACCCGGTCCGCCTCCTCCGCCCCCACCTGGCCCCTCCCCCGTTGACGTGGACCGAGCGCAAGGCGTTGCTTCTAGGCGAACTTGGCGTCGACGCGCTGGTTGCCTATCCGACCGACGAGGCGCTCCTGTCGCTCCGCCCCGACGAGTTTTTTCAGCGCATTGTGATCGAATGCTTGGCCGCCCGTGTGCTGGTCGAGGGACCCAATTTTTTCTTCGGTCGCGACCGCTCGGGAAATGTGGAAACCCTGCAGCGACTGTGCACCGCAGCCGGCTGTGAGTTGGAGGTCGTGGAGCCGGTCGTGCGGGGGGACACGACGATCTCGAGCAGCCGCATTCGCCAATTGCTCGCCGCCGGCAGGGTCGACGAGGCAACCGAGATGCTGACGCGGCCCTACCGGATCCGAGGGTTGGTGACCCACGGAGCACGGCGGGGAAGCCAGCTGGGATTTCCCACTGCCAACCTGGATGCGGTCGATACGTTGATACCCAGCGAGGGAGTGTACGCCGGCTGGGGCCATACGGTCGCGGGCCGCTGGCCCGCGGCCATCAATATCGGCCCCAACCCCACGTTCCAGGAGCGGGCGATGAAACTGGAAGTCCACCTCATCGGTTTTTCCGGTTCGCTCTACGGCGAGCCGCTTGAGGTTGACTTTCTGGCCCGGTTGCGCGACATTCAAACGTTCGCAGGCGTCGATCAATTGAAACTGCAGTTGCAGGCGGACCTCGCAGCGACCTTGAGCACATGTCAGTCTCGGCCCTCGCGTTAACCAGGTCTTCCCGCGCGTTCACCTGGCCTTGAAGTGTCAAGGATTCACGCAGTTGCCCGGGCGGCGCCGCAAATCATTCTGATGCCCCCTGAATCCTGCCTTGCCGATTGAAGGAAGCCCGATGTCGATTGATTGGCCCGCGTTTGTGGAAATCGTGCGCAACCACGAACGCTTCTTGTTAACGAGTCACATTCGTCCGGACTGCGATGCGCTGGGCAGCGAACTGGGGATGGCCTGGGTGCTCGAGCAGCTCGGTAAAGACGTGCGGGTCGTCAATGGCCAGGCAACGCCGCCCAACCTCGCGTTTCTCGACCCGGAACATCGGATTCAGGCGATCCATCAGGAGGTGCGTCCCGAGGAGCTCAACGACCGCCAAGTGCTGATGATTCTGGACACCAGCGCCTGGGCTCAACTGGGTCCGATGGGCGAGGTCATCAAAACGCTCCCGGCCCTGAAACTCGTCCTTGACCATCACCTGGGCGAAGACGAATTGGGGGCCACGCTATTCAAGAACACTTCGGCCGAAGCAACGGGGCGGCTGGTGATGGAAGCGGCGGAGCACTTGGGCGTGACCTTGCAGGCTCCCGCGTCCGATGCGTTATTCGCCGCCCTGGCCACCGACACGGGTTGGTATCGATTTCCATCCACCTCGCCCGGGACGTATCGTTTGGCGGCCAAACTGATGGAGTGCGGTGCGAGTCCGCCGCGAATTTATCGCGATCTCTACGAGCAAGAGACCGTCGGGCGGATGCGTCTGCGGGGCATGATCTTGTCGCGTCTAGTCACGGAGCTCGAGGGACGATTTGTGCATACGTACGTCCGTCACGCGGACTTCGCCCAGGCGGGAGCGGTCCCTCAAGACACGGAAGATGCCATTAACCTGTCGCTCAGTGTTTCGGGCACGGAGTTCGCCGTGATCCTGGTCGAACAAGCCACGGGCGGATTCAAATTGAGCTTTCGGAGTCGATGCGCTCTGGATTGCAGCCAGATCGCCGCTCACTTTGGTGGAGGCGGCCACAAGGCCGCGGCCGGAGGGTTTATCAACGAGCCGTTCGAGTCCGCTCGCGCTCACGTCTTGGATTACATCCGCGGGAAGTTACAATCGTGCTGATGCAACAAGGATAATTGCTGAACGCCGAGCTGTCCCTGGCCAGCGTGCTTGACCTAGGCGGGCCGCCAAGAGGCAAGCATTCCGATGTCGAACCTCGTACCGTGACGACCGATCACGGGTGGAGTCCACGACCCATGAATGATCCGTCCCCGTCGTCCGTCCCCGCGAGCGTTCCGTTGGAAGCCAGGGCGCGGCGAGGTTTTTTCGTGCGATTCCTCACGGGGGCACTCGGCGCAGTCTTGGTCTTGGTCCCGACCGGGTTGGGACTCGGTTTTTTCCTCGATCCCCTGCTCCGCAAACGCGGAACCTCGGCGGGTGACTCAGAAGACCCCGGCGTCGACCCGGAGGGGTTCATTCGGCTGGACATTACCGTCGACTCTTTGCCGGACGACGGGTCTCCGCTGGCCTACAAGGTTCACGCCGACCGAACCGATGCCTGGAATCGTTTTCGCAACGTCGAGGTCGGGACCGTCTGGCTGCGCCGCGTTGACGGGAATCAAGTCTTGGCGCTGAACGCCATCTGCCCCCACCTGGGCTGCGCCGTCGACTTCCGTGGCGGTGAGGGCGATTTCTTTTGTCCCTGCCACACCAGTTCATTCAACTTGGACGGCGAGCGGACGAACCGAATTCCGCCGCGTGGGATGGACCACTTGGAAACTCGAATCAAACCCGAGACCGGTAACGTGATCTGGCTGAAGTACCAGAATTTTCGTGCCGGGACGCAAGACAAGATCGAGATCTCATGAACTGGTTTTGCAACTGGTTGGACGATCGGACCGGCTACCGGCACGTGCTGCGCGAAACGTTGGACGAACCCGTGCCAGGCGGAGCGCGATGGCGTTATGTGTGGGGCAGCACGCTTGTTTTCGCATTCATGATGCAGGTGATCACGGGCCTGTTCCTGTGGGCGTCCTATAGTCCGAGCGCTCAAACGGCTTGGGAAAGCGTCTACTACATCGAACACGAAATGGTGCTGGGCTCGGTGGTGCGTGGCATGCACCATTATGCCGCTCAGGCGATGATCGTGCTGCTGGCCTTGCATCTGATGCAGGTCATCATTGACGGTGCCTACCGAGCTCCTCGTGAGATCAATTTTTGGTTGGGCATGGTCCTGGCTCAGATCGTTCTCGCGCTTTCACTCACGGGCTATCTCCTTCCTTGGGATCAAAAGGGCTATTACGCGACCCAGGTCAGCACGAAAATCGTGGGAGCGGCACCGGTCATCGGACCTCAGGTGCAGGAATTGATCCAGGGAGGGCCCGAATACGGGCATCACACGCTGACGCGGTTCTTCGCCTTGCATGCGGGGCTGCTCCCCGGTCTGCTGATCGCACTTCTGGCCTTGCACATCATGGTCTTCCGCCGCCACGGCGTGACGGTCGCCAATCCCGACCGAGCGCCGACCGTGGCGTTTTGGCCGGATCAGGTTCTGCGAGATGCCGTCGCCTGCCTGGGCGTGCTGGCCGTCGTCTTGCTGCTGGCGGTCTACAAAGGCGCCGAGCTGAGTGCGCCGGCCAACCCGTCCGAAGCCTATTCGGCCGCGCGTCCGGAATGGTACTTCCTGTCGCTCTTCCGCTTCCTCCGGTTCGAGGCGATCGAACACTATGGCCTGGCGTTCGGGGCGATCTACCTTCCCAGCGCGGTGTTGGGGGTCATCTTGTTGATGCCGTTGATTGCCCTTGTCAAAGGTGGCCATCTCTTCAACGTGATTTTCATGAGTGCGTTGGCGATCGGCGTCGCGGGCTTGACCGTCCTGGCCCTGATCGAGGATGGCCGTGATCCGGATTACCAAACGGCCGTCGCCGAGGCCGAACGCGATGCGGAGCGCGTCGTCGAGTTAGCTCAGCTGCCCGGTAAGATTCCGGTGGCGGGGGCAGGCGAGCTGTTGCGTGATGACCCCTTTACGCAAGGTCCCCGTTTGTTCGCCAAGTATTGCAGCTCCTGCCATCGGTTCGACGGGCACGATGGGCGAGGACGGCTTGTCGCGGAGAAGGATCCAGAGACCGGCAACGCCATTCTGGCTCCGGAGACCGCGCCGGATCTGGGCCAATTCGGCACCCGCGCTTGGTGGCGCGAAATCCTGACAAACTTCGAATCGTTTTTTGCGCCCGTCGCCGCGAGCGGATATGACCTCGAGCAGTCGGCCCAGGACGGCATGATCTCGTGGTTCCGCGAAAGCGGCCCGGCGATGCGCGACGCGGCAAATCAGGAAGACGTAAAGGCCTTGATCGAATACTTCGTCGCCCAAAGCGGACGCGACGCCTTGCAGGTCGACACGGAACTTGCCGAACGCGGCGCGGAGATACTTTCGAGCGGCGAACTTTCCGCTGGCGCGTTTATGTCCTGCGACAACTGTCATGCCGAGATCGGCGGCGAGTTTGTCGCGGGCGCCGAGAATGGTGGGATTCCCGAGCTCAATGGTTACGGGTCGCAGGCCTGGTTGACCGCCCTGATTCAGAATCCCGGCCACGAGCAGTTCTACGGCGAAAAGAACAAGATGCCCGGTTACGCCGACAAGCTGTCCGCACGCGAACTCAGCCTACTGGTGAGGTACCTCACGGGCGATTACCCAACCACTGGAATCCCTCCCTACCTCGCTCCGGCATCTCCTTAGGCCATCGTGTCGGATTCAGAGATCGCCCGACGCGCCGCGACAGCGTAACGGTTCGATTCCGTCAGAATCGTTACAGCTCCTCCACGGCGGCGACCGATTTTCCTGTTAGCTAATCCATTGATGCCGCCCGCGCCCTGCGCGATTTCCCGTCGAGTCTCTCATGTCGTGTCGCATCTGCGGACAAGATGTCCCGATCATTCCAACGGCGGAAGACCCCGATGCCGCGAGCTGCCCTCGCTGCCGCGGCACCTTCACGTGGTCGGCTTCGGCACGATCCGTCGGACGCCTTGACCCGCCGCATCTGCGATCGGTGGACGACTCGGCAACGGCCAAGTTGGCCACGCTGGAGCCACCTCCGTTAGTCGCCGAGGATGACGACTGGGACGAATTGTACGAGCCCCGTCGAGGAGCCACTCGCAGCCGGTCGGGATCCCTTGTCTCCGCCACGGCACGCCGCGTCGATCCGCCCCATTCGGGCGAGCAGTTTCAACGGCACCCCATCACGCGACGTGGGCGTTGGCCCTGGATCCAGTGGACCATTTTGGCACTTGGAGTCGGCCTGTTCACCGCCGGGGCAGCGTTGATTGGATGGTCGTTTCGCCAAGACAATCAGGGGCTGTGGAACATCGGCGCTCCCCTGGCGCTATTCGGCCAGGTGGCGTTTCTGATCGGGCTTGTGCTGCAGTTGGACGTGATTTGGCAGCAAAGCCAGCAGACGAACTGCATGGTCGAACATCTGGATTATCGCATCCAGTCCAATTTCGCCGCGAGCGGGCATCCGAGCCGTGCGGCCGGAACCGAGCTTCGCCCGTCGACTCCCTCCGAACGGGCCGATCCAGAGGCGTTGCTGAACGACCTCAAGGGCCAGCTCGATCACTTCGCCACGCGACTCTCTGGCCGCGGCGGCAAGGCTTCCTAAACGCGAACGACTGGGTATTTCACCAGTTGCAATCCGTGCGTGAAGTGGGACAATGCCCGTCGAGTCGGGTTCTTGATGCGGTTTTCTCGCGAGGTGTGCAATGATGTCGACAGCGAATTTGAATTCAACGATCGATGGCAAGACCATCGCGATCCTGTTGCTCGGGATCGGCTTCGTGGCCAGCACGGCCGCCGTGGCTGTGGCCGAAGACCGGCCCGTCGCACACATGGTGTTCTTTACTCTCAAGGAGGACACGCCACAGAATCGACAGAAACTGGTCGACGGCTGCAACAAGCACCTCTCAAATCATGAGGGGTCGGTCTACTTTTCGGCCGGGACGATCGCCGAGGACTTGGATCGGGAAGTCAATGACATGACCTTCCAAGTGGCACTCCACCTGGTGTTCGCGAACAAGGCGGCCCACGACAAGTATCAGACTCATCCGCGGCACCTTCAGTTCATCGATGAGAATAAGCAGTTATGGATCAAGGTCCGAGTCTTTGATTCGTATCTCGTGCCGGTCAAAGAGTGAGCGACACGGGGCCGCGGCAACCTTTTTATTTCTGGCACGTGAACCGCACCTGTGCGGACATCAACTCGCCATTGCGTCGAGCACGCCTTGCAGGCCTTCGGACGGTTGCAGGTCAGTCAGCAACACATCGGGCTCCTCGGATTCCAGCATCTCGGCATCCGTACCTCCCGTGGCGACGGCAATCACGTTCGCACCGATAGCTCGCGCACAACGAATGTCATGGACCGTATCTCCAATCACCCAGACATCATTGCCGCGAACGGCATGCCCGAGAAACTCTTGAGCCGCGTCCAGGGCCTGCGCGGCGACTTGGTCGCGTGACTCGTGACTGTCGCCGAACCCGCCAAAGGCAAAGTGATCCCATAACGCATAGTGACAAAGCTTTTCCTGCGCACCGGCTTGGATGTTGCCCGTCAGCAACCCGAGGTGGACGTCTTGGATGGCGCCGAGCGCATCGAGTAGCTGTCGGACGCCGGCCAGAATCTGACCTTGCCGCTCTGCCAACTGCTGGCGCAGCTGCTGAAGGTAGGCGCGGCGAAACCGTTCCCAATTCTGGGGCGTGTTCGGAATCTCATTGGCTCGAAACACGTCCCCCGCGATGGCGCGATCGGTTCGCCCCGCGAACGGAATCCCCTCGCCTCGTACCGAGATTCCAAACTCCTGGCCGATGGCCGCGAAGGTCGCCGCCTGGCCCGCGCCGCCGCTCGCGATCAACGTCCCGTCGATGTCAAATAACCACACTTTCATGGCTCCACTCCCCTGTCCCGACGTGCCGCGAACTGGAATTCGCCCATCTCGTCGCCCATCTCGTCGCCCCTCGTCTACTCGTCCGACGGCGCCAACTTGATCTCGACGTCGATCTTCTGTTGGTCGGGCGTCCGTAGATCACGGATGAGCGTCAACGTCACTTGGTCGCCCGCCTTGTGCTTTTCCAAAAACGAGAACCAGGCGTCCAAGTCTTCAATCGGTTCGCCGTTTCCCGCCACAATCAGATCCCCGTATTGGATCCGAAGAAAGGTGCGAAACCCGCGGGAGTACTCCACCATCTGGGTCGGACGGATGCCGATCTCGCTGGCGGGCGAATTCGGCTGCACTTCACGCACCAACAGTCCCGTCAGCTGAAATTGCCGGGTCCTCTGATCGCGGAACGGGACAATGCCGATTCCCGGACGGATCAAACGACCGTGTTGGATCAATTGCGGCACGATGCGGTTGACTGCATCGACGGGAATTGCGAATCCCACACCGGCGTAGGCGCTGAGGGACTATAGATCGCAGTGTTCACTCCGATCAGTCGACCTTGACTGTCCAGCAACGGTCCACCCGAGTTTCCGGGGTTAATTGCCGCATCGGTTTGAATCACCCCATCGATCTTCCGACGAGCCTGAAGGTTGGACGATTCCTCTTGAGCCGTGATCTGGCGATCCAGCGCACTGATGATTCCGGTCGTCAGAGATTGGTCCAGGCCAAATGGATTGCCGATTGCAAACACCTTTTGACCCACCAGCAGGTCGTTGGATCGACCGACGAGTATTTCCTGCAGACGATCGGGCGGAGCCTCGATCTTCAGGACTGCAAGGTCCTTGCCGGACGCCCGTCCGACGACTTCGGCATTCCAGACGGATTGGTCGAATAGCGTGACTTGGGCGACGCTGGCGTCGGAAATGACATGGTCGTTGGTCACCACGTAGCCATCGGAACTCCAAATGAATCCCGAGCCCGTCCCCTGGCTCAACAGCCGCTCGTCGAACGTTCGTCGATCGAAGCCAATCCGAGCGGTGGTGATGAAGACAACCGCAGGCGAATGATCGCGAAAAAGCTCGACCGTCGCCGTTTCATCTTGAGCAAGATCGCCCCGCGGCACGGTGGGACGCGGCTTCGCCTGCGGGTCGTGCAAAGGCTGTGTCCGCAGATAGTTCAGATAATTGGCCGCGGCAAAACCCGCCAGAAACAGCAGAACCAGCAACCAGCCTGGCGACCACGACGTGCTTCGCTGGGGCGTGGAAGGGGGCACGACGTATTCCATCGGACGCGTTGTCCTGTTCAGCTCGGAGGCCAGCTCGGAGGCCAGCTCGGGAGGCCAGCTCGACGCGACCCGCGAACATCACGCTCGCGCCGGCTCTTGAGGTCTCACCGCGACCTCCCCGTTAGCTTACGGTGCCCAGCTCGGTCTGGCAACGCGACCGGCGCGTCATGACGCTTTCCGCCGGGCGAAACGCGACCCGCCACCAAGTCGGGGTGCCGCATGAGCGAATGAGCGGCATGCGTCGCCAGCTACTCGGGCGTGACCGATACCAGCTCGTTGGCCACCGCTTCGATCGCCGCTGCGTCAATCTGCTCCTGCTCGTCGGCATAGCCGATCAGCAAGGCGAGGTCGCAAAGGCGGTTGATCTGTCGCGGAATCCCGTGGGCAAGACCGTGCAACAGTTCCAGGGCCCGATCGGTGAAAATCGCTTGCTTTCTCCCTGCTTCTTGAAGACGATGACCGACATAGGCCATGGTCTCGTCGACATCGAGCGGTCGCAGCAGACACTTGACCGCCAAGCGTTCCTCCAAGTCCCGGTGCCGGTCCAGCAGGGGCAGTAACGAGGGCTGGCCGACGAAAATCAGCGTCAGTCCATTCACGCCGTCCGTCTCGAAATTCAGCAGCAGTCGCAGTGTTTCGAAGGTTTCGCCCTCACCGATCAAATGGGCCTCGTCGATCACGACGATCGCCCGACGACTCGCCCGCAGATTCTCCCGCAAGGCGAACTGGATGCGCCGCACGGATTCTTCGATGCACGGACGGTCACGCCCGGGCTCCGCCCCTGTCAATTCGTGAGCCAGGTAGGCCAGCAGTTGATCGGCCGGCATCTGCGGAAAGACCAAGTGGACCTGCGGCGCGACTTCCTGGGGCAGCATCCGAAAGAGCGTCTGCACCAACAGCGACTTCCCTAGCCCAGGGGCACCGGTCAAAACCGCGCCTTGGCGCGCGTTCTCCACGACGTATCGCAGTTTGAGCAAGGCCGCCTGGTGGGACTCGCTGGGGTAGTAGAACCGAGCGTCCGTCGTATTCTCAAATGGCTTCCACTGCAGCCCCCAGTGTGCTTCGTACATGGATCGAAGTTCCTCAAACCGAACGGGTAAGTGATGTGAATTTCTTGGACTGAATTTCTTGGACTGAATTTCTTGGACTAAGCGGAATAGCGTCGCAGTGACGCGGCATCGGCCTGGTCGAGCTCCGCAAAATTGTCGATCCAGCGAATTGGCACGCCCGGTCGCGACCCGCTCGTCTGAATCAGCTCCTGCAGCGCTTCGTCGGAGGTCCGGCGCGAATCGCGGACGATCACCTGAGCTCCCAAGGCAGTGCCGGCGCTGGCCCACGCAGCGATTCCCGGTCCGCAGTCAAGCACGACGCACTGAAAATGAGTGGCCATTTCAGCGACCGCGCCCGACCAAGCGCGTGACGCCTCGCCTGCCTGGCTGGAAATCGACACGCTCAGCGGAAGAATTACAAACCGATCTTCGGCCGAGTGGATACAGCATTCCGACAGATCCGCCAAATCTCGCTTCGAAGGATCCCAACCATCGCGCAGATCCACTCCCAGCCGTTCCGCCAGGGAGGGGGCTTCGAAATCACCTTCCATCAGCAAGACGCGGAGACCGGCCTTGGCAAGGGCACGTGCGAGTAAGACCGAGACGGTCGTCCGCCCTTCGCCACGCGCGTCGCTCGTAATCGCGATCACGGGTCGCGTCGGCATACAATCGTCGACTAGTTCGGTGACCGCAACCTGGAGTCTCTCTTGAAGCGTCTTCTCGGCCTGACGGCACGCGTGTGGCAAGGTAAAGTAATCAACCTCCCACGCCGGCCGAAACCGTGAATCGGGCTCCACGCGTGCGTCCACCGTTGATTCGTCCGCCCGAGCATCCATCGGCGGACGTTCGATCGCCGGTTCAAATCCGCCAGCGTCTGATGGCGACTCGCCCACCGCGATCGAAATGGATGCCGCGTCGCGCGGTTCGGTGTGGGCCGCCGTGGCTTCGCTCGTCGGCGCGAGACTCGGGGTTTGAACCGTCGTCTCCCAGACGCGTAAGCTCGGCGATTCGGTGGAGTACTCGTAACGATAGAAATTCACGAGTTGTGACTTGTTGGCAACGGGAAGCGGATCGCGATTCGGAGCCGGTTCTGGCGGGGCCCCACGCCCTACCACGGTCGAAAAGTACTCGTGCGTCGAGTCGAACGCCGCAATCGGCTCGAGTCGGAGGTCGGCCAGGTCCGGAGTGCCCGTCGTCGGCTGATCACTCGTCGGCTGATCACTCGTCGGCTGATCGCTCGTCGGCCGATCGCCCGCCTGCTCTGCCAACGGACTTGGTTTCGGCTGTGGCGTGTGGACGTAAAGTTCCCTCAGACGCGAGGCGTCGGTACTTGGATCCGCCAAACGCCGGGTCTCCTGGCTTGTTACCCCGCCGCCTGAGACTTTCCGGCGACGTTCATATGCCTTCAGCAAGGCCTGATCGATCGATGTCATGCTTCGTTCCAATTCAGGGGGACTTTACGACAAGATCTTAGCGATTCGGAGATCGACGTCGGTCCGCAATCGAGGGCACTTCGTACAACGGATCGCGATAGGTCGCAGGGTCCGTCGATCGATATCGGGGTGGCTCGGGTTCGCCGACCCCGGCGTCGCCCAGGGGAGCTTCGGAGGGCGTCGGACTCCCGGCAAAAATGGATTCTCGCTCGGGCACCATCGGAGTTGCGGCGCGACGTTGGTCGCGAGTCACCTGACGATTCAGATCATCACGCAACGGAACGTCACGTGTCCAAGCTTGCTGGATCCGCGCCGGGTCGGGTAAGGGATCCGGGTTGGAACGCTGCGCCACACGGACCGGCGTCCGGTCACCCTCCAGATCGAAAACTTCGCGGGGTCGTCGAGCGGCGACCGCTTGGGGGTCGGCTGGCGAGCTTCCTGAACCACGCTGCAACGAACGAACCTCGAAAATCTCCGCATCCGCATCCGCCGCATTTTCGGCCGCCGTGGCCGAGGAGGACTCCGTTGAGGCCGACGAACGACCGATTCGCAAGGGAGCCTGAGACATCCGCTGGATATTCGCAGGTGTTTGGACGCCCGAATTGCCGTCTGATAGCAACAAATCGCCATCGGTGTCGCCACCGCCGGACGGGAAGGTTTGAAGCAAGCCGTAAACAACGGCCAGAACGCCGATGCCAACGACAAAGATCCGACGTCCCTGGGCCGTTGCAAGTCGCTGCCAAGCACCGGCGGCGCGTCGCCCCATCGACGGCAGCCCCGAGGCCACGACGGCCGTTTTGATTCTTTCAGCGCGCCCCAGGTGCGTCCCGCCCCCGACTGGCGGGGAAGCCGGACCGGCCGGCTCGGATGACTCAACCCGGAGCCGCTCGGCCCGCAACACGGTCGCCACAACCGGCTCGGAAGCCGACGTCGCCGCGTGGGGCAGCGGATTTCTGTCGGCCGTTTCGGCAGGCCGCCCCGCCGCGGAGAAATCGGGAATCACCAAGAGCCGGGAAGCTCTGGGGGGAGTCTTGACTGGACGGAGCTCCGATTCACTTTGTGTTCGCGTGATCCTCGTCATAGGTCCTTGTCCAGTTGTAACTTAGATAGTTAAGCTTTGACTTGGTGAGCGACGTTGCCGAGACGGCACGAACACGGTTGGTATCGGGTAGACCCAGTCAGATCTTGAGGATTAGGAGGATTTTTCCCATTCTGCCAGTCCTCTCGATCCGGACGCCAGCCGCGTCGCGCGACGTGGCATCCGGTTGATGCCAGCCCTGAATACACGAAAGACCTAGTAGCGTGTCACTGCTAACATTTGGCGTTGGGAAATCGAAACCGATATGACTGCGATTACTCAAGTCCGCGATTGCGAAACCACCCTACGCTCGCTCCTGGACGATCGGATTCTGCTCCTGGACGGCGCCATGGGGACGATGGTTCAGGCGCTGAATCTCGACGAAGCCGCTGTGCGGGGCGAGCGATTCGCGGACCACCCTGTCGACCTCAAAAACTTTGCCGATATCCTCTGCCTGACCCAGCCCGAGGCGATCACGGAGATTCACTGGAAGTATTTACAGGCTGGCGCGGATATCGTCACGACCAATACCTTCGGGACCAGCCCGGTCGGTGTCGAGGAATTTCGCCTATCCGACGCCGTCATGCGTGAAATCAACATGGCCGCGGTCAACTGTGCCCGTCGTGCCGTCGAGCGGGCGGAGGCCGAGGATCCGAGTCGGCCTCGGTTTGTGGCCGGCTCCATCGGCCCGACGACCAAGCAAACGGCCATTTCCACGAAGGTCGAGGACCCCGGGTATCGCGGGGCCACGTTCGACCAAATGTCCGCCTCGTATTACCAACAGGTCGCGAGTCTTGTCGAGGCGGGTGTCGACATTTTGATGCCCGAAACGGTCATCGACACGCTGAATTTGAAGGCCTGCCTCTTCGCGATCCAGAAGTACTTCGACGAGAACGGCGTCTCGGTTCCGGTCATGGTCTCGGCGACCTTCAACGAAGCCGGCGTCACCTTCGTCTCATCGCAGACGGTCGAGGCGATGTGGAACTCGGTATCTCACTTCCCGCTGCTTTCCATTGGGATGAACTGCGCGCTGGGGCCGGAACTGATGCGGCCCCATCTTGCCGAACTCGCGCAAATTTCCGACATCTACATCAGCTGCCACCCCAACGCCGGCCTGCCAAACGAAATGGGACAATACGACATGGGTCCCCAGCGGATGGCCGACCTGATGGCCGAGTTCGCGCGGGAGGGCTGGCTGAATATCGTTGGCGGATGTTGCGGCACGACGCCGGCTCACATTCGCGCGATCAGTCAGGCGGTGCGCAAGCTATCGCCGCATCGTCGGCATCCCTGCGCACCGCTGACGCGGCTGAGCGGGACGCGCCCTTGACGCTACGTCCCGAAGACAATTTTACGATGATCGGCGAACGGACAAACGTAACCGGTTCGCGGCTTTTCGCGCGCTGATACGGAACGATCAATACGAAGAGGCGGTCGAAGTCGCACGGCAGCAGGTCGTGAACGGGGCGAGCATTATCGATATCAATATGGATGACGCCTTGCTGGACGGCGAGGCGGCCATGACGCGTTTTCTGAATCTGATCGCCGGCGAGGTCGAGATCAGCGCCGTCCCGGTGATGATCGACAGCTCGAAGTGGTCGATCCTGGAAGCCGGTCTGAAATGCGTTCAGGGCAAGGCGATCGTCAATTCGATCAGTCTCAAAGATGGGGAAGCCGATTTTCTGGAGAAGGCGCGGATCATCCGGAGGTACGGCGCGGCGGTGGTCGTGATGGCCTTTGACGAACAGGGGCAGGCAACCGAGGTGGACGACAAAGTCCGAATTTGCCAGCGGGCCTATCGACTGCTGACCGAGCAAGCCGGCTTTCCCCCGCAGGACATTATCTTCGATCCCAACATCCTGACGGTGGCCACGGGAATCTCGGAGCATGACGATTACGCTCTGAACTTCATTGAAGCGATTCGTCGAATCAAGGCGATCTTGCCTGGGGTCAAGGTCTCCGGTGGAGTCAGCAACATCTCGTTTTCGTTCCGAGGCAACGACGTGGTTCGCGAAGCCATGCATGCCGCGTTCCTGTATCACGCGGTGAAGGCCGGGATGGACATGGGGATCGTGAATGCGGGCCAGCTGGCGGTCTACGAGGAAATCCCCGCCGAATTGTTGCAGCACGTGGAAGACGTCCTACTCAATCGTCGCCCCGATGCGACCGACCGATTGTTGAGCTATGCCGAGGGATTTCGCGGCAAGAAAGGCATCGCCTCGCAGGAGGATCTTGCCTGGCGAGAAGAGGCCGTCGAGAAGCGGTTGGCGCATGCGTTAATCAAGGGAATCGACAAGTTCGTCGAGACGGACGTGGAAGAGGCGCGCCAGAAATACGACCGTTGTCTGCGGATTATCGAAGGCCCTCTGATGGATGGAATGACCATTGTCGGCGATCTGTTCGGTGAAGGCAAAATGTTCTTGCCGCAGGTGGTCAAGTCGGCCCGCGTCATGAAAAAGGCCGTCGCCTATCTGCTGCCTTTCATGGAGGCCGAAAAGGTCGCCGAGGGCAAAGAAAATCAATCGGCGCGTGGCAAGATCTTGCTGGCGACGGTCAAAGGCGATGTACACGACATTGGCAAGAATATCGTGGGCGTTGTCTTAGGTTGTAATAACTACGAGGTCATCGATCTGGGCGTGATGGTACCTTGCGAAAAGATTCTGCTGGAGGCCAAGCGGCACGGCGTGGACATCATCGGCCTCTCAGGGCTGATCACGCCAAGCCTGGACCAGATGGCCCACGTCGCGAGCGAGATGGAACGGGAGGGACTTCAGACGCCGCTGCTAATCGGAGGAGCGACCACCAGTGCGAAGCACACCGCGGTGAGAATTGCGCCGGCATTTTCACAGCCCGTCGTCCACGTCTTGGATGCCTCTCGGTGCGTCGGTGTGGTCGATCGACTACTGAGCGAGAATCTTTACCCGGAGATGGTCGCGGAGAATCGCAAGCTTCAATCCCAGCTCGTTGCCTCGTACCGTCAACGGCAGGTCAAGTTGACGCCCTACGCCGAAGCCTGCCAAAAACGATTCGCAACCGACTGGTCGACCGTCCGAATCGATCAGCCCGCCTTCCTGGGCCCACGCGTCTTGCGTGATTTCGACTTACAGAAACTCGTGAAGTACATCGATTGGTCCCCCTTCTTCATGGCGTGGGAGCTGAAAGGGAAGTATCCCGCGATCCTGGAGGATGCAACCTACGGCAAGGAGGCCCGACAGCTCTTCGCCGATGCCCAAGACCGACTCGCGGAAATGATCCAACAGCAGCAAATCACGGCGCATGCGGTTTATGGTTTCTGGCCGGCGGCTTCGCAGGGCGACGACATTATCCTGTACACGGACGACCAGCGCACCGAGATGCTGACCCGATTTCATTTCCTTCGACAACAATGGGAACGTCCCGGGCAATCCGACTTTCGTTGCTTGGCTGACTACGTCGCTCCGCTCGACTCGGGACGAAAAGACTACCTCGGCGCGTTTGTGTGCACGACCGGCGTCGGGGCCGAGGAATTGGCGCAGCGCCACGCGGCCCAACACGATGATTACACGTCGATTATGGTGAAGTCCCTCGCCGACCGCCTGGCCGAGGCCTTCGCCGAATGGTTACACGCCCAGGCACGTCGGGATTGGGGATTCGGAGCGGACGAAAGGTTGACGCAGGCCGAGATGATCGACGAGTGCTATCGGGGAATCCGCCCCGCTCCGGGCTACCCCGCCTGTCCGGATCACACCGAGAAACAAACGCTCTTCGACCTGCTGCACGCCACGCGGCAGATCGGTGTGGAATTGACCGAAAGCTTCGCGATGCTGCCGCCGGCAAGCGTCAGCGGCTTCTATTTCGCCCATCCCGAAGCACGCTATTTCGCGGTCGATCGGATTACCCGCGACCAGGCCCAAGCCTACGCAGCTCGCAAGCAAATGAGCTTGAAGGAGATCGAACGGTGGTTAGCGCCGAACCTGGGCTACGATCCAGGTTAGTTCCCGAAGGCGACCCCTCGCGACCGTGCTGGGGCCACGCATGGCACCGACTTGTGCAACGTCGGAGGCAATCGTTGCAGCGGCAGGACAAGATCGGTTAATCTGCAGTTCGAGATGCGGTTCAGCCCAGGACGGTGCGAAGCCGTTGACTCGCGTCGTCCCCACGTTGGTGGTCCCCATGCGAACGATCAATCTTCAAGCTTCGAGATCGGCCCGAACTGGGCCCACGATTTCGCGATCGGTGCATCGCTCGACCGAAGGGCACTCCCCTTCGCTCTGCCACCGAGCCAGGTTGGGACTAGCGAAGGTCGTTTTTGGAGCGATCGTCCTGGCTGTCACGGTCCCGGCTCACGGCGACGCGGATCAAGCGGAGGGCGATCCATCCGAGGGCTACCGGCTGCTCACCCAGAAGGCCTATCTTCCGCCCGATTTCGACCAGGAAACGTTCGACAACCTCTGGAAAGTCTGGCCGGCGCCCTTCGCTCGCAGGCGGCCGAGGCGAGCCAGTCCGAGCGTCGGCAAATGGCGTTTGAACGATACGGTTTGACCACCGCACCCGGCGAGGATGCCGCGCGTCCCTTGCAATATGTGGTTTCCGAGTCGGGTGGATGGAGCATGAATTGTTTCGCCTGCCACGGAGGTGAAGTCCTGGGCGAGGCCTACCCCGGTGCCCCGAATCGACGGTTTGCACTCGAACTACTTACGGCCGACGTGCGGCTGACTAAGCTGGGCATGCGGAAATCGATGAGTCACATGGATTTGGGGTCGCTCTTCATGCCGCTGGGAACGACGCGAGGCACGACAAACGCGGTCATGTTTGGCGTGGCACTGCTGGCGAACCGCGACTCCGACTTGAATCTCCTACCGACTCGCATTCCACCGTCGATGACGCATCACGATATGGATGCACCGCCCTGGTGGCATTTTCGAAAGAAGCAACATTTGTACATTGACGGATTCGCT
Organism: uncultured Planctomycetales bacterium; assembly: GCA_963826795.1. Lineage (GTDB taxonomy): Bacteria > Planctomycetota > Planctomycetia > Pirellulales > Pirellulaceae > CAWGYT01. The sequence continues at coordinate 312,426 of CAWGYT010000010.1, forward strand.
CCCAAGGCGACTCGGCCGCTCATGCAGTTCATGCTGGTCGAACAAAACGGCCCTGACCAGTTTGCCGCTTGGGAGCGGGACTTCGAGCATATTTACGCCTACCTGAGTTCGCTGGAGCCACCGCCCTATCCGTTTCCGGTCGACGCCGCACTCGCCCAACGTGGCGAGGCAGTTTTTGATGCGAATTGCGCGGAATGCCATGGAACGTACGGGGGCCACTCAACTTATCCGGAGCGATCCATCCCGTGGGAGGAGATCGGCACCGATCCTGTGCGTCTGAGGGCACTCACGGCGCCGCAGCGTCAACACTATGCGTCGAGTTGGTTCGCGGAGGGCCATCGGGCCGCCGTCGTGACCGATCCTGATGGTTACGTAGCGCCCCCTTTGGATGGCCTATGGGCCTCAGCGCCCTACTTCCACAACGGGTCCGTTCCCACCGTTTGGCATGTGCTTCACCCAGATTCCCGCCCTGTCGTCTGGCGGCGAAACACAGGTGACTACGATCAGACCCGCGTCGGTCTGAGTGTTGACTCTTTCGCTGCGCTACCTCCTTCGGCGACTTCGAAATCGGAACGGATCGAGTTCTTCGACACCGGCCGGTTTGGCAAGGGGAATGCTGGGCATCGGTACCCCGATCGACTGACGCCGGATGAAAAGCAGGCCGTGTTGGAATATCTCAAGACGCTCTAGTCTTAGCTGTGACACAGCACTAGTCGCTTCCCGTGGGCAGTGATACGATAAGGTCCAAGGAACGGTCGACTTGATCCTATTTGCTCCGAAAGGCTCCCTAGAAAGATGACGCAACTCGTCGAAGCTCGTGCCGGCAGAATCACTCCCGAGATGGAATTTGTAGCTCAGCGTGAGGGGCTCACCCCGGACGTGGTTCGTCAGGAGGTCGCCGAAGGCCGGATGGTAATCCCGGCCAATCGCGTCCACTTGGGGTTTGGCCTTGAGCCGATGTGCATTGGCGTCGCCGCACGATGCAAGATCAACGCGAATATCGGTAACTCGGCCGTCACCAGCAATCTCGACCAGGAAATGGAGAAATTGCATACGGCGGTGCACTTCGGAGCCGACACGGTGATGGATCTCTCGACGGGGAAGTCGATCGACGAGATTCGCAGCCTGATCATTCAAAAGTCGCCCGTGCCGATCGGAACCGTGCCAATCTACCAGATGCTGGAAGAACTGGGCGGCGACATCGAAGACATGCGTCCCCAGCATTTCCTCGACATGGTCGAGCATCAGGCCCAGCAGGGTGTCGACTACATGACGATCCACTGCGGCGTGTTGCTGGAGCACCTGCACCTGACGACGCGGCGAGTCACGGGCATCGTCAGCCGAGGCGGCTCGCTAATCGCGAAATGGATGATGGCTCATCGCAAGCAAAACCCGCTTTTTGAGCACTTCGACGATCTGTGCGCGATCATGAAACAGTATGACGTCACGTGGAGTCTGGGCGATGGCCTGCGTCCTGGGTCCTTGGCCGATGCCAGCGACGACGCGCAGTTTGCCGAACTCGAGGTGCTCGGCAGATTGGTTGAACAAAGCTGGGCCAACGGCACCCAAGTGATGGTTGAAGGACCGGGGCACATCCCGCTCGACCAAATCGAAATGAACGTCACCAAGCAAATCGAGATCTGCAAAGGAGCCCCTTTCTATGTGCTGGGCCCTTTGGTCACGGATATCGCTCCCGGCTACGATCACATCACGAGCGCCATCGGTGCCGCAGTGGCAGGTTGGAGCGGCGCGGCGATGCTTTGCTACGTAACGCCGAAAGAACACCTAGGGTTGCCCGACCGCGAAGACGTGAAGCAAGGCGTGATTGCGTACAAGATCGCCGCCCACGCGGCAGATGTCGCACGCCGTCGACCCGGTGCTCGTGATCGAGATGACGCACTTAGCAAAGCGCGTTTCGAATTCGACTGGGAATCCCAGTTCAACCTCTCGCTCGATCCAGACACCGCTCGAGCCTACCACGACCAAACGCTGCCGCAGGACACCTTCAAGAGTGCCCACTTCTGCAGTATGTGCGGTCCAAAATACTGCTCGATGAAGATTACCGAAGAAATTCGGAAGATGGACCAGGAAGGTGAGCTGGTAAAAATCGAGACCCAACCTTAGGCGCGAACCCGGACGGGGAGTTGGGATTGGGTACGTCCGGCACGGAGCATCGTGGACCCCAGCTCCGTGCTTAAGGCGAGCTTTCGCTCTGAGCCAACCCTTGGTTCCTCCAGCGGGTGATGATCTGGCCCACCTGCTCTTGCTCGAGTTGTGACGCCGAGACGATCAAGGTTTGACTGGCCGCATCATACGCGACCGCTCCGTCACCATCCGGCTGGACTCGTGCCGGCCCCAGTCGCTGAACAATCTGCTGGCCGATCCAATTCGCCGCTTCCGCAGACGCCGCGGATCCCAAGCGATAGAAAACCACCTCGTGCTGCGCCAGGATCGCCGGGACGGTTGTGATCTCGACGGTCTGCCCATCAATGACTCGATACGCCAGCCCCTTGTCTTTCAACAGCAGTCCAAGTACCTCGCGCAACGGTTGCCCGTCGCAAGAGAACGTGCATCGATCTTGCGGCGACCATCCCGCAGCATCCAGAGCGGGCCAGTCAATCAGAATTTCTGCGGCGACTTGCGATTCGATCCGAGAAACGATCTGAGTCAGACTGCTGTCATTCCAGATTCGAACGGTCACTGGATCTTCCCAAGCACGAAATGACGCATCGCGTGTTTCGAACGAGATTCGGTCGGGATAAACCGAAGTTCGGGTCGCCAGCCCACGTGCCGCTCGAAGCCGCTCGCAGAATACGAGGACTCGATACTGAACCAGGTCCGAATGTTCGACGACCAAAGTCGAATCCTCCACGCTGACGCGCCCTGCCTGAGCCACCTCGGGATCATTCACGGTGGCGTGGCCCTCCCACGTCCCATAGGCGATCAGTTGCTTAATCCACTCGGCCAGGGCAACGACGCGAGCCGGGTCTTGTTGGCATAGATCCGAAACATCGTGGCGGATCGTCACCCACTGCCCAGCGGCCTCAGGTCTCGTCGTGACGGTCAATTGGCCTTCGTCGATTCGATAACTGAGTCCCGTCTTGGCAAGCGTTTCGACCAACGAGTCGCGGATCGTTCCGTTCTTGATCAGGGCATTTACCCGCCGGTCGGCGCGGAGGTTGCGGCGTCCGAGGGCGTCCGGATCCAAGCGAATCGGAATCGTGCTCAGATCCGTTAGTGTTCGCAACGCCTGGCACAGTGAAACGTCCTTGAACTGCAACCCAGAAATTGGCTCCTCGAGTCTCGCGGACACCTCGACCGGTCGCGGTGGGGAACGCGTGGGCTGGACGAGACCCTCCTCGGGTTGCCATATCGACGGCGCGGGGGAATTCGCGATCGGTTGGTCGACCTCCTTTTTCGAAGTGGCCGGCTGCGACGACTCCGCGTCTTGAAGCCAGCGAGCGAAACTGGCCAGCTCGTCGTCGCTCGTGAAAACCTCAGTCGGCGCCGAGTCGGTCAGCTGCTGCCCCGCCAGTTCATTTAGCGATTGGTCCCTGGGACCTTCGTTGGTGAGAGCTGGAGCTGCGTCGTTTGAATGTGAACCCATTGACGCAACTCGGTCCGTTGCGGCGGCCACGTCACCGATGGGTTCCGGAAGACCCTCGGGTTCCTCGGCGACTTGAACCGCAAGGTCCTGGTCTGTATCCGCACCGCGAGCCGCCTGCTTTTGAGTCGACACGGTGTCTTGCCCGACCTCAGAATCAACCGGTCTCGTCAGCTCGAGCGATTCATCGCCGGCGTCCGACGACGCGGGGATGAGGGTCTCTTGATGGCTCTTCGATAGATCAAGCGGGCCGGCGACCGACGCGATCGGGTCGTCGTCTCGCACCGGAGAGCCCAAGGTTGAAGTCCCTGTCGGGCTGGGGAGGCTGCGATTCGAGGTCAGCATCCAGCCGACGAATCCGACGGCCATCGCGATGCCGACCACAACGCCACCGCCGATGAGTGCGATGGAGCGAAACGGAGAAGGCGGGGCCGGATTTGCCATCTCCGACGTGGGAACGGGCTCGTCCACGGGTTGGCTCGGGGACATCGGTCTGCCGGAACCTGGCGCCTCAGCCCCCGTCAACTCGGGGTCGCCCGTCACATTCGGCGCACGTCCCGAGGAAGGTTGCCTCCAGCGGGACTCGATGGCACGACGGGCGACCGGCCGCCGCCAAGGCTCGTCCAGCAAGCGGTCGATATTGTCGAAAGAATCGGATCGCGGAACGCGCGTCACGATCTCGGCCGCAGGAGAGTCGGACGGATGATTCGCATCGAGACTCGGCGCGGCGACCGCCGGCGGATCGATCAACACCATGCTGCCACACTTGGGACACGGCACGATTTGCCCGACAAGACGCCGATCACGTACCCGCAAGCGGGCCCGGCAGGTCGTACAAATCATCGAAAAGGCGTCCACGCAGCGATTCCCCGCATGATACGGATCAGATTCCAGAGCGGCGATCGGCTCGCTCCCGACTGCCAACCGAGACGGGGGATCCTTGAGCCATCGGGCACGTCGGTCCGGCCCCAATCTCGTGATAAGCTTCCCAAACCTCTAGTCTAACGTGACTCCCCCTCATTCCGCCACAAACTCCGGCGGGACTTGATAGCCTTTTTGCTTCGCCGCCGTGCGGGTTGTAATCAACACCGTCCATTCGCCGAACCCGGCTTCCGGGGGTGCAACGACCCAAATCAGCTTCTGCTCGGCCAACTTCGTCGACTCGACGGCGATCGGGTTGGCGCGGCGCACCAACTCGGTCAGCACCTGCCGGAGCGTTTGATCTTCCAGCCGTACGTCGCGAATCTGCTGGTTCCGCGTGATTCCGTCCAGCTGGAGATCGCCCCCGATGATGCGTAGTTGAAACTCAGGACACGTAAATTGCTCGCGAATCAGACCGGCCAGTTCCGAAACGGCGGCCTCGAGCGACTGCTGTTCGATGGTTAAGCGGATGGGCCGTGCGAGTATTTCGTCCAGGGACAGACCCGCCGCGGGCGGGGGGAGTTCGAGACGGGGACGTCGGCATTAACGGAGCTGGCCAGCGCGAGTTCACTGGCCAGCAGCAGGTTATGCGCGGCCGCGGCCGGCAGCACCGCGTTGATCACCGCACACCGTCCTTCGACGCCAACACGGGCCTGTTGCGACAGAAAACTGACCATCAGCGGGTAACGAATCGCCAGCGGCTGCCAGTAAGGATCGATCCGAATCTGACCCAGGTAGTCGTTGACTCGCTCGGGCAAGTCGACCAATTGCCGCCGACGATCCGCGGCAACCCGCAGAGGTGACTCTTCGACAGGGGTCAGCCACCGTAGCTCGAGATACAGGGTGTCACTCAGGTGAGCGCTGACACAGACGGCTTGTGCGGCATCCCCAAAAAACCGCAACAGCGGGTCGCGAATGACCCCGCGGCTCCCGGCGAGCAGGTCGCGTCCATCGGCGGCCAAAAAGTTCGGAGTGAACAACAGCGTGAACTCCCGAGTTTGATCGCTCTGGCGACGCAGCTGCTCGATTTGACGACGCAGCAGAGGCTCTGGCGGACTCGCCACCAGTTCGCTCAGCAGATCGTCAGAAGCCAACACCAGCGTCTCACCGCTCGCGTCAGGTAGCCAGACCGCCCAGGATCCCAGTCGTCCCTGGTCCCCTGCGGGGCCGGACTGCCGTTGCGTCATTCGCTGGACCGCCGGCGCCAACGCCTCCGCGGGCCCCCGTAGCACGAGCGCGGCACGAGGCGGCCCGACGTCTTGGGGTACCAGGGACACCAGCAGCGTCTGGATCGCGCTGAAGGCGATTCCCCAGTCCGCTTCTGCCTGGCGACGAAATCCACTCAGCTCCGGCCCCAAAGCGTCCAGTGCGGCGGCACCTTCGACCGTCGCGCACAGCTCCGCCAAACGAACATGCAGAAAGAACTGGGCCCCGGCGGGCGTGTAGCGGAGATCGAGCGGCGGCCCGGACGTCGGGGCCTGCCAGAGTGAATCCCCATCGTCATCGACCAGATTGCTTTCGGTTCGCGTCACGGCCGCCGCGTCCCCTTCGCCGTCGGCCGAGCCAGCGTGGGTCGAAGCTGCGCGGTTGCGTTCGATTGCGGCGCCGGACCGCTTTCCTGAGCTGGACGCGCCGGAGCGAGACGCGGTCGGCGTCGAGGCCCAGGGGCGCCACCACATCACGGGCGCCGCCAGAGTCGCGCACGCCAGCGTAACCAAGAGCCAGAGTGGCGGGGCGGAACGCTTTCGTGCCGCGCGGCGCGGACCGCGATCGTCGGCTTCAAGGGCCGACAACTCGGCCAGCAGAGGCGGCTGGGCGGTTACGATCGCTTCGTTGGGACCGTGATCCCGGAGGACGGGAGCGACCTGAACGGCGTCCGTCGCAGGCGGCGCAGCCTCGACATCCGTCGTGCGGGCCAAGTCGCTCTTGGTCACCGCAAGGTGCTCTGGCTTGGCCTCAGCAATCCGATCCAAGTGCGAGAGAAAGTAGGGTTCCGTGGCGCGTCCCCGGGGCGTCGTTTGCCGGACGCCGGAGGGCACAAAGGGTTCGAGCTTATCCATGACCTCGGCGAGATCTTGGTAACGGAGATCTCGCCGCTTGGCCATCATGAATGCCACGATTTCCTGAAGCCCCTGGGACACATTGGGAAACCGCGTCAGTGTCTCGATTCGCCGCGTCGCGTGCTCACGCATCACGTCTTGAACCGTGGCGCCGCCGAACGGGGGCTGACCGGCGAGCAACTGGTACAGCAGGCATCCCAGGGCGTAGATGTCGGTCAAACGGTCCGGTCGCGTTTCGCGTTGGATGAGTTCGGGGGCCCAGTAGTCGGCAGCCGGTCGGAGGTTGGGGTGCGTGCTGGGATCGGTGGATTCGCATGTGGAAGGTCCGAAGGGCGAGCAGAGGAGCCGCACATGTCCGCCGGTTTGGACGACCACCTCTCGCGCGTGGATCGCTCCGTGGATTCCTCCCAAGGCGTGCAGGTGAGCCAGCCCGGCCGCGACTTGCGATGCCAGGAGACAGGCCTGACCCGCTCCCAACCGCTTCCGCTGCCGAAGGATTTCCTCGATCGTCACCCCCTCGGGCCACTCGCCGACTGCGAAACGCTGCGGGCCCAACTCAACCGCCTCGTAGCAGCGTGCCAAATGCGGATGACGGAACCGCCGACTGCGTTCGGCTTGCTCACGCGCAGGTGCCCAATCGTGCAGCTCAGATCCGAGCCAGAACCAGAGCAACAGCCGATGGTGCGTCGAGACGTGCACGCCTTCGAAGCGTCGTGTGTCGAGCGACAGGAACGGGCGACTCTGCAGGATCCGATATTCGCCAAATTGAAATGGCCCGGATTTCCCCGCCAACAGCCTCCGCGCTTGGTAGGACGTCAAATGCCGCTGCTTGACGAGCCATTCGGCCGCCTGCTGGGCCGTGGGACCACGCTCTTGCGCGAATCCGGCCTGGCACTCGGCCCGCCAATTCGACCACTCACGCTCGTCCGCAAGCTGGCTGTCAGCAGCCAATCGCCAGAACTGGTCAGCAGACAACGACATGGCAGCGACAGTGCGGGGAGATCGAAGTGCGAGCCGGATCACCGGAACGGGGCCGCGCGGCCCCTGCCTCCAGTGTACCAGCGGCGGCGGTTAGACCAAGCTTGTGAACCGGCGCGAGGCGACCTCGTGAAGAATCCGGCCGGCGCTCGCGATCGCGTCCGTGTCGACGTCCAGGTGGGTCAGCGCGCGAATGCACGCGGATGACTCGGCCAGCATCAGGACGCCGGCCTCGGCCAGGTCCCGGACCAGTTCCGGGGCCGTTCCCAGTTCGGGGGCGACATCAAAATAAACGATGTTGGTTTCAACGGGATCATGGGCGAGCGTCAGGCCGGGAATGGGGCGGATCTGCTCCGCCAGTTGTTTCGCCAATTCGTGGTCTTCCGCGAGACGGTCGAGATGGTGATCGAGCGCGTACAGGGCTCCGGCGGCGATAATGCCACATTGCCGCATGCCTCCGCCCAAAACCTTCCGGTGACGCCGGGCTTGACGAATCAAGTCCCGAGGTCCGACCAGGGCGCTGCCGACCGGCGCCCCGAGCCCTTTGCTGAAGCAGACGCTGACCGTGTCGAACAGCGACGCCCAGTCGGCCGCATTGATCCCGGATGCGACGACCGCGTTGAATAGACGAGCCCCATCCAAGTGCAATCGCAAACCGTGCCCTCGGGCCCACGCGGAAATCGTCTCGATCGTCTCCCACGGCCACACTTTCCCTCCGCCACGGTTATGCGTGTTCTCCAGGCACAGCAGCCGCGTGCGAACCATATGCTCGTTGTCGGGTCGAATCAGTCCCTCGAGCTGCTTCACCTGCAACACGCCTTGCTGTCCGACGACGGTTCGAGCCACCACGCCGCTCAGTTGGGAGAAGGCACCTTGTTCGTAGTTGTAGATGTGGCAGTCCTGCTCGCAAATCAACTCGTCCCCCGCGGCGCAGTGGAGCCGAATCGCGACCTGATTGGCCATCGTCCCCGACGGCATGAAGATCGCCGCTTCCATTCCCAGGCGTTCCGCGATCCGCTGCTCCAGCCGCTGTGTGGTGGGGTCAGCCCCCAGCACGTCATCGCCCACTTCGGCCTCGGCCATCGCACGACGCATGGCCGGCGTGGGCCGGGTCACGGTGTCGCTTCGCAGGTCAATCTCGGTTCGACCAGTCATCAAGACGTCCCCTTCGCAAGGTCCACGGTCCCAAGGCAAACTGCCTCGCCGACTGAGCACGGGTCGGACGATCTCGTTAACGATTGGCGGGATCGACGGCTCCGGGCGTAAGCGCGATGGAACACAACACCCCGTTCCATCGCCAGCTGCAAGGTACCAAGGCGTTCCCGGGGATTCCAGGACCCGGAAATTCCACGAGTCGTTCAACCCCGTCTAGCCGCTGGAATGCCTACGGACCACAATGACGTCGATGAATACTCACCCGCTTCAGATCCAACGGATTGACACGCGTCAGGGGGACGTCGAAAGGGCGCTCAGGGACCTCCGCGAGCGACTGAGTCCGCGCGGCAACGTCGTCAGTGCCGCCGGGCGGCAACGGACGGTCGAAGTCTTCGGCGCGCCGCTGACTCCCCAAGAAGTTGTCCAGCGGATTTGCGGTGAGGTACGCGAAGACGGGTTGCCCGCGGTGCTTCGCTACACCCAGCGATTGGATCGAGTTGATCTGACAGCCGAGACCATGCGGGTGAGCGCCGAGGAGCTGCGGGCCGCCCACGACCAGGCAGCACCCGAGTTTCTCGAGACGCTGCGGAGAATTCGGCAGAACATCCTGGAGTTCCAGCAGGCGATTCTTCACAAGAACGTCGAGCTGAAACGCGAGGGCGTCGTGTTGCGACAGCGCGACGTCCCCCTGCGACGGATCGGAGTCTGTGTGCCGGGGGGGGCCGCCGCCTATCCCTCGACGGTTCTGATGACGGCCGTTCCGGCCCAAGCAGCCGGCGTGTCCGAGATCGTCGTCGTGGCGCCGCCGACACCTTTCGGCGGATTCAATCCCGACCTGCTGGCGACATGCCACGAGTTGGGGATCAAGGAGGTCTACCGAATCGGAGGGGCGCAAGCCGTGGCGGCCTTGGCCTACGGCGTCGAAAATCTTCCGGGTGTTGACAAAATCGTGGGCCCGGGGAATCTGTTCGTGGCCCTCGCGAAGCAATTCGTCTACGGGGTCGTCGACATCGACTCAATCGCGGGCCCGAGCGAGGTCGTGGTCCTGGCCGATCAGGACGCGCCCTCCAAGTTCCTTGCCGCCGATCTCCTGGCTCAGGCCGAACATGCGCCCGGGGCCAGTGTCTTGATCGCTTGGCAAGACGGTGTGATCGAACGCTTGCAGCATGAACTGGAACGACAAGTCGCCACGCTCTCGCGCAGCGAATTGACGATTCAGAGCCTTCAGGAATTCGGCGCCTTGATCCGGACCAAGGATTCCCGAGAGGCGTGTGAGGTGACCGATTTGATCGCCCCCGAGCATTTGCACATCGCCACGGCGGATGCGGCGGACTTGGCCGGTCGGATTCGCAATGCGGGCGCCACGTTCTTGGGATACTATTCACCGGTCGCATTGGGAGACTACGCGGCGGGGCCGTCTCACGTTCTACCCACCGGCGGAACCGCCCGATGGGCCAGCGGGCTCTCGGCGAACGACTTTCTCCGGTCCGGCAGCGTGATTGAATACTCCGCTCGGGCGCTTGGCGAAATCGCAGCCGACGTTCAGTTGATGGCCGACAAGGAGGGCCTGACCGCGCATCGAGCCAGTATTGACGTCCGTCTGGATCCATGACGCGATCCCCGCTCGGTGAACTGGCTCCCGCCGACTTTTTATTTCCTGGTCTACCCAAGGCAACTCCCCATGAGCTTTGTGCGTCCTGAAATCGCCCGCATGGCCGGCTACGTCCCTGGAGAACAGCCACAGGCGGGTAAATTTATCAAGCTCAATACGAACGAGAACCCGTACCCTCCGTCGACGCGTGCCGTTCAGGCGATCCAGCACGCCGCGACCCAGTTGACCCGCTACCCGGACTCGCTGGCCGATGCGTTTCGAATCCTGCGCCGCCGCCTTGTGGGGAGTCGAAAAGGACTGGATCTTGTGCGGCAATGGAAGCGACGACATCCTCACCATCCTGACCCGCGCCTTTGTTGGGTCCGAGCAATCGTTGAGGCTGCCTTATCCCAGCTACGTGTTGTATCGAACGCTGGCTGAGATCCAGGGCGCCCGCTTCGAGGAGGTTCATTTCCAGCCCGATTGGACGTTGGGCGATGACTTCGAACGAGCCACGGCGAACCTGAAGCTCGCGTTTCTACCCAACCCCAACAGTCCCTCCGGAACCATTTTGCCGCCGGATCGCGTTCTGCGGCTGGCCGAGGCACTCCCCTGCCCTTTGGTGGTTGACGAGGCCTATGCGGACTTTGCGGATCAGAACTGCGTGTCGCTGGTGACGCGACACGACAACATCCTGGTCACTCGGTCGCTGAGCAAGGCCTACGGGCTGGCAGGGTTGCGATTCGGCTACGTGATCGCGCCGCCAAATCTGATCGCGGAATTGGCCAAGGTCAAGGATTCCTACAACTGCGACTCGCTCTCGATCGCCGGAGCGACGGCGGCTCTCGATGACCAGGAATGGCTGATCGACAATCGCCGGCGAATCCTCGCCACGCGCGACCTGTTGACCCGCTCGATGCAAGAGCTCGGATTCTCCGTACAACCGTCGCAGGCGAATTTCGTTTGGTGCACCCATGCGAGCCAACCGCTTCGCCCAATCTACGAAGGACTGAAAGAGCAGCGAATCCTGGTCCGATACATGCAGTATCCTGAATGGGGCGACGGCCTGAGGATCTCGGTCGGAACGGACGATCAAATCGCCGCCTGCCTCGCCCTCATCCAGCGCATGATTTGAATGCAAGTCGCGTCCCGCGCGAAAACGCAACTCGCCGACAGAAACTCGCCGACAGAAACTCGCCGACAGAAACTCGCCGACAACGGGATCCTGACTCGGACCTCCACCACAAACCGCCAGCGAGCAACCCAGCGCCCATGACCGCTCGACAAACACAAATCGACCGCCGCACGGGAGAAACGTCAATTCAATTGGCGTTGAACCTCGACGGTCAGGGAACAAGTCGCATCGAAACGGGCGTGGGATTTTTGAATCATATGCTCGACCTGTTCTGCCGACATGCGGTTGTCGACTTAACGATCCAGGCCCAGGGTGACCTGAACGTCGACTCGCACCACACGGTAGAAGACGTCGGCATTTGCCTCGGGCAGGCGGTGAAACAGGCGGTCGGCGACAAGGCCGGAATTCGTCGTTACGGGGCGTGTACGCTTCCCATGGATGAGACGTTAGTGACCTCGGCCCTCGATCTCAGCGGTCGTCCCTTCCTGGTGTTTCAGGCGGCGTTCCCGTCATCGAAAGTTGGCGATTTCGACACCGAATTGGTCCAAGAATTCTGGCAGGCGTTCGCCAGCCACGGACAGTTGAATCTCCATGTGATCCTGCACCACGGTCAGAACAGCCACCACATCAGCGAAGCGATCTTCAAGGCGACGGCCCGCGCGTTGCGGCAAGCCGTCGAACGAGATCCGCGTCAGATGGGCATTCCCAGCACCAAGGGGACGCTCGGTTGATTCCGCCAGGGCGCCACAAGGGAATGTCCGAGACAGGCAGCGGAAGGGACTCGGGAGTTTTCTTATTCAGACATGTCGGTGTCTAAATCCATGCCGTCCGCCTCCGCCGCGACCAGCACGGCATTAAGCGGCTCGGTTGAGAGTTCTGAAAAGATCAGATCGCGCTCGAGCAACAGCAGGCTGCGCTTGCGTGACTCTGCCGCGGGGGACTCCTTCGCATCGACCCAGGTGTCCGCGCTTCCATCGTCGGGGGTCCGTTCTTGCCGCGAGTTCAGCGCTGCCGCAATCCGCTGCGAATCCAGGCGCGGGGCGGGGATCGCCGCCGCCACGTAGCCTCCCTGTTGGAAGGCGTAAACGAGGTCAAGCGAAGTGAAGTCGCCGTCCCCATCCCAATCGCCTTCTTGGTACGTCGAGTTGCCGGGAACACCATCTTCGTACTCGCCGGCCTGAAAAACCGCCACCAGGTCACTGGTCCCGAAAACCCCATCGCCGTCCACATCGCCCACGCGAAGCGGCCCCTCAAGGCTTCCGGGCGTGCCGCCAATCACGCGGCTTGCCTGCCAACTGGACGGATCATTCCAACGCTCCAGATCAACGAGCGACGCGTCGACGATCTCCAGCGACATCCCGGCTCCGTCCGTCGCGGGATACCAATCATCCTGGTAGCGAAACTGCTGGATGACATCCGTACCTGAGACCAGCGTGATCGTTTCCGAACTGTTCGACAATCCGCCCGACCACTGACCGGCCACCAAGATCCCGCTGCCGTAACGGTGGCCGAACGCCTCGACCTCTTCGACGACGACGACACGCTGTCCGGGCAGCAGCCAGGTCACATCGCCGTCAGCAAAACGAAAGTCGATACCGTTTTCCTCTGCTCCGACGATCAGACGCTCAAACGCGATCTCCGACAGATCAATGGTCTGCGACGAAATGTTTACCAGCTCGATAAACTCGAAATCGTCTTGATCGTTGAACCCCGCCGCAATCTCAGCCGGACTTGGCGCTGCGGGATGGTAGTGGAGTTCCGAAACGCGAAGGTTATCGCTTCCCGCCGCAACAAGATCGACGAAGAATGTCGCGCGGTCAATCGCACTCCAGTCTTCTCCATTCAGGGCTCGCACGGTGACGGTCGTCACGCCGCTGACCGGAAACTCGCCAATATACTCCCGCGCGGAAGCACTCAACCCGCCGCCGATGCGGCGCGGATCGCTGCCGTCGAGAGTGTAGTAGATGGTGCCACCGGCCGCCGATAGCGTCACTCGGTCCCCGGAGCCGATCGTGCCCCCGCGTTGCCCGAAGCGGGGAACCTCCGTATCCGGATAAAGGTCAACTTGCTTGAACAGATTCAGCAACTCGGCCGTTCGCCGTGGGAACCAAGTCGTCATCAGCCGATCAAACTCGCGCTGCCATTCCGCATCACGCGTGTAGGGCGTCGACCGATGCTGGTCACCCCAGCGAGCACTCTCGCCGATCAAGGCATCATAGATCGCGTTGGTCAGCTCGACGTAGCGGGCCGCCGGCACATTCCGTTCAGGGTGTTCCGGATCCCATGCGGGATGATCCGGATCGACGTACAACGCGCCGCCATTGAACAGATGCTCGTGAACTCGGTCGGCGAACATCAATCGAAACTCGGCGCTATCCCGCAGGCCGCGCATCAGCGCTGCCACACCTTGATAGTTGTTAATCAGACCCACGCCTTGCTGACTTCGCAGCAGAAGCGACCATTCCGCGTCCCACAAGAAGAACTTGAACCCCTCGCTATCGGGACTGTTCTCGCGGCCGAAGTAGTAATTCTTGAAGGGCCAATCATTGTTGCCCCCGTAGTAGTTCGTAATCAGGTAGTCCGCGTAGTTGACCGCATCCAGATACGCTGGCAAGTCGGGATCGTCCGTGCCGTCAGGTCGTCGCCCTAAGATCGCCATATAGGCGGCCGTTTTCTCTTCCTCGGTGTCCCCCGAGCGGATGTCGTTCGCCAGTCTTGTCGTGGTCCGCCAGGAATCGAGCGAACGTCGCGCGCGATACGAGTCGCCTTCGGAATTGATGGCGGTGCCCGAATTCTGCCCATCCCAGGCGTAGGGTTCCGAACCAAAGTAGGCGGCGCCGAACGTTTCATCGGGGCGTTCGACGACGTTGTAGAGTCCCCAGTAAAAGCCGTTGATATAGAGATGCACATGCGTTCCGTGCGGCGCCGGTTGGCCCATCGCCAATTGCGTCCGCCGCAAAAACTCGTCGCGCATATTGCGGCTGCCCACCGGCATCACCCCACTGCCAGCCGTCGTTCGACTCCATTCGCAGCGTGAGCGTATCGAACTGCTGCACCGCGTCGTCGCCAAACAGCGGATAGTTCAGCTTGCCCTCGCCGTAGGTGGACTTAAACAACAATCGAAAGGACTTTTTGGGTGTTAGCCCAAAGCCGCGGAAAGCACCGCCCTGGATCCGGATTCCGGCATCGATGTGGAATCCCTCGGTTTCGTCGGGACGAATCAGTTCAACCGACGTCGGTCGCTCCCAGTTGGACCCGGAACTTGTCGGATTCGCGTAGATCCCGCGGGTCCCAAACATGTCGTCGATATTCATCACCAGCGACAGCGTGGGGATCGCCGTGAGCGACTGCTGGATGATCTGCTTCGCCTGGTCCACTGACAGGTTGCGGTCGCCGGCGATCAGGGGAAACTGGCTTTCCGCATCCAGGCCGTAGTCCGCGGCATTGCTTCCCCACCTGGCGGGAAAGCCGGCGGCGAGCGCGGCCTGAGTGTCCTGCTCCACCACGTCGGTCAGGAAGAAATAGGAGTGAGTTGTCGTCTCCGACGGCACCAAGCCGTCGCCAAACGCGCGGGCTCGAATCGTGCTCGTCCGATCGATCGTCAGGGGAAGCTCGTACGGAATTCCGTTTGTTTCCGTAGGCAGCGAGCCGTCGGTGGTGTAGCGAATTTCGGCCGAGGGCGTCGCCGTCGTGATCGCCAGCTGGAATGGCGCCGAATAAAGTCCTCGCTCGACGCTGAACTGAGTGCTGGCAGCCAAACCGGTTCGCGCGTTCGCGTTCGCGGCGCCGGGCGTCGGAGTCACAAAGTACTGCCCTGCCCCGTCGTCGACGCGGCCGTAGGACACATGCGTCTGCTGCGGCGGATAGCCACCCTCGAAACCATCCAGCAGCTTTCCCTCGGCTCCGACCAATGCCAAATAGTCGCCACTCTGGCCCAGCTGGAAATTCGTATGCAACCAGCCGTGTTCATCCAACGCCGTCTCCGTGACGTCCAGCCCGGACGCAAACACAACCAGGAAACCATTCGGCTCAATCACCGTGCCCTGGGGAAATTGCCATTTGGCGAGGTTGCCCGAATCGTCGGTCAGATAGAGTCCGCCCAAATCCACAGGGGCAGAAATCAGATTGTGCAGTTCGATCCAATCGGGCGAGAGGACGGGCCCCACGAATTCGACAGCCGCGGAGGCTCGCACCCGCGTGCTCACCGTTTCGGCATTCGAGGCCATGAATTCGCTGATCGAAACCGGACGGTCGGTCACGGTGAAGGTGACGGTCGTTGGCAGGGACAGGTCCTCGCCGTCGGTCGCGCGATAGGTGAACGAATCCGTCCCGATGAACCCCACGGCCGGTCGATAGGTAAACGAGCCATCCCGAGCCAGATTGACCACGCCGTTGCTCGCCCCACGGACCAATTCGGCGCTCAGGGTCGGGCTCTCGACGTCGCGGTCGTTGACCAGCAACCCGATGTCGGGGGTTACCGTTAGCGTCTCGGCAGGCAGCGCGAAATAAAAGTCCTCCGCCGCGATCGGCACGTCGTTCACTGCCTCAACGACAATCTGCACGAACGCGACCGTCGACGTATCCACGCCATCGCTGATCCGATACGAAAACAGATCATCGCCCGCATAGTCCTCATCCGGCAGATAGGAGAATGACCCGTCATCGGAAAAGGTTAATTGCCCGTGAAGCGGTGGCACGTCGAGAGTGGCGGTGAGCGAGTCGCCATCGGCGTCAAGATCATTGGCGAGCACACCATTGAGGGCGGATTTCACGAGCGGCACATCCTCCGTCGCGCGAAACTCGTCCGCGGCGGGGATCGGCGGCGTGTTCACGACTAGCGTCACCGTGGCGGGCGCCGTGAGCGTCGTTTGATCGTTCACCCGGTAGGTAAAGGTCGTCGTGCCGGCAAATCCCTGGGCGTCATA
Source organism: uncultured Planctomycetales bacterium (assembly GCA_963826795.1). Classification (GTDB taxonomy): domain Bacteria; phylum Planctomycetota; class Planctomycetia; order Pirellulales; family Pirellulaceae; genus CAWGYT01. The sequence continues at coordinate 328,795 of CAWGYT010000010.1, forward strand.
CTCGAAGGAGCCATCGGGATTCAAAATCAAGTGCCCCGAGGCGACATCCTGTTCCAGTTCGACCGTCAGCTCAACCTGATCGATGTTCGTGTCGTTTTTCAACAAGCCGTCCGTGCTGGAAACCGATAGCAGCTCCGAGGGCACCGCCTTGTAAGTGTCGGCGATCGCGGAGGGCGGATCATACTTCGGACGAATTTCGATCGTCACGGTCCCCAGAACTTCGGAGTCGCGATAATCGCGGACGCGATAGGTGAACGTATCGGTCCCGAAGTAGTTCCGCTGGGGGCTGTAGAAGAATGAACCATTGGCTTGTAGGGCCAGACTGCCGTGTGCCGGGAGATCGACCAGCTCGGCGGTGAGCGGGTCACCGTCCGCATCGAAATCATTGGCAAGCACACCCGGCGCCGGGACCACGAAGAAGGTGAAATCTTCGTCCGTGACAAAGGTATCGTCCAGCGGTTGGGGAGGCGAATTGCGATAGAACGCGTCCAGTTCACTATAGAGCTGGGCCACCTCCGAGTCGCTGAGCGCCCCGTCGTAAACACGCACCTCGGCCAAGTCACCCGCGAAGGGACCGTCGCCGGAACGAAGCCGTCCAATGACCATTTCAAACTTGCCGCGCATCGCGCTGCTGGCCCCGGTGACGGTGTCCACGGGCTGGTCATCCACGTAGATCGACATCCGGTCGCCCTGGCGGGTGAACGTCACGAAATGCAGCTCCCCATCACTCAATCCCTCAGCGGCCGAATAGAGGGTTTTCGAAGGCTTGCCGAAGCCGTCCCCCATTCCCACGGCGACCTGCCCGCTCGCGTTCAGACTCAACCCCCAATCCGTGGCCAATCCGAGGCTGTTCGAATCGACGATCCCCGCATGTTGATACCACTCTCCGCCGTCGCCCGTCGTCGGGACTCCCTCGCTGGAAAAGACGGCGACCAAGCTGAAGTCATCGCGATAAGACATCGGACTGTCGTCGCGGGAGATCGTGAGCGAGTCCGGGCCATCGGCGGGATCGAAGCGGACCATCGCTCGTCCGCTGCGAGCGTCCTGGATCAGGGTCGGAGTTCCGCTGGCCGTCGCCGCGATCGACTGTGTGGCATCGGCCCACGTCGCCACCGAGTCGCCGGCGGAGTACAGTGCCGTCAAGTCCTCCGCGGCCCAATGCCCAATCAGGTCCGCGGCCAGCAATTCGCGCGACTCCAGGCCCTCGACGAACCCGCGCCGGAGACCCAGTCCGCGCCGGAGACTCAGTCCGGACCGAGCCGTTTTCCGACCTCGGTCCGGTCTCCCACCACGACTTCGCCCGTCCAGACCGCAAAACTCCCGACAAATCCGCTGCCCGCTGTGATTCATTTTTGATCGAGTCCGTCGCCCGTGATAGCGTGGCGGCGGCTCCGACGCAGCGTGCCGATCGCATTTCGTCGTTCATCGAATGGCCGGACACGCGGTTCCTCGAATGACGGCAACCCACAATGCGATCCAACAGGTGCTGCGACCGAATGGCGATCGCCGGGCGAGCGTTCGGCGAGCGACGACGCACATCACGGTGGCCGTCGCTGGCCCCGAATTAAGGCTCAGCCCGTCGACAGGGAGCCTTGCCGCCCCGACGATTGGTTGGAAGAACCCATCGTAGCCGAAAGGCGCGTGCGTTGCCAGAAAGTCAATCCAATCAACGGGCGATTGCCGTCGGGAGTCCGGCGTGGGATCGCTCCGATTCGCGGCGGCGGATCGGGGTCAGCGGGCCCGGCGGTCGCGAAGTCGACTTCCTTTCCTTGCCCGCAGCCGATCGCGAAGGATGCCTGCGTGGCCTGTCCGGGACCAACAACCGCGTCCCCGGACGCGTGGTGCTGGTGCCGATCAGACGCGGCGGATCTCGCTTGATTGCAGCGCCTAAGTATTGACGTAGGTTTCCATAAATCGCGCCAAGCGGTGGAAGTCGCTCTTCGGTTTGATGTAACGAACCACCGTCACCAGCGTTTCCGGATTGACTAGCTCAGCGAAATGAACGTAGTGCAAATCCAGCTGTCCGGAGACCGAAACCATGACGCCATCCAGCCCCTCCTCGACCAGCGCCGATACGCGCCGACGCCCAACTGACTGCCCAGCATGACGTCGAAAGCATGCGGCTTGGCGCACCGGGATTCGTAACCCAGTTGGACCCCCGTCACTTTCCGGATCTTCCCGGTCGACTTCTCGTAGGCCTTCATCAGGTGCTTGGCGAACAACGGCCCGAGGCTCACATCAGCGATGGAGATATGACCGTGATCGTCGCGGGAGATACCCTGGAGATAGGCACTTGGCAACAGTTCGGCCAAGCCCTCTGCCAAGACAAACACGCCATAGTGCTTCCCCTCCTCTTCACGGACTTGCATGACCTTGACCATCCGGCCAATCACCTTGTCCATGTTCATCACACGACGCGCGTGTGAGTTGCCTTCGGAATCCGTATAGGTCTCTTCAGCTTCGTAGTTGTCCGAGATATCCTCGACACTGATCACCAAGCTCGCCTCGCCCGCAATCGCAGCTCCATAAGAAAGCCAGCCGGCACTGCGACCCATCGTTTCGCAGAGGAAATAAGATCGCGAGGCCTCCGCGTCGAAAATCAAATTCCGGATCTCGCTGGCCAGGAATTCGACGGCGGTAAAATACCCAAACGTGAAATCGATCCCCATGTAGTCATTGTCGATCGTCTTGGGCAGGTGAACGATCGGGATCCGAGCGGAACCCGGCGGCAATCGATCCTGGAACATCTTGAACTTGTTGGCGGTCTTCAGCGTGTCATCACCGCCGATCGAGATCAGGGCGTCAATTTCGAGCGATCGCAGCGCCTCGTAGACTCGACGCAGCGGCGCCGAACGTTCCGGGTCGTCGAGGTGTTCGGGCGCGGTGACGTCCTTGCCCGGGTTGGTGCGGGCAGTGCCTAACATGATGCCCTGAGAATTCCGGGTTCGTTTCAGAGCAGCCGCGTCGAGCACCTTGTAGTGAAGCCCGACTTGCATCGGGTGGTCCGGGCCGTACTCCACGAGATTCGAGTAGCCATGCAGAATTCCGCAAACTTCGATACCCTGGCGGAGAAATGAAACCGCGGCGGTGGAAATCACGGCATTGGCCGCTGGGGCCGGGCCGCCGGCGAACAGGATACCGACGCGGCGGATGGAAGTCTTTTTGTCACTCGTGCTGGAAGCAGAGGCATTCATATGACGGTTCCCAAGTGTTTGAAACTCGTGTCCTTACGAGGAACGTGACCAGGGCACCGTTCGCCTGGGGTTACCCCAACCCGCGTCCCGGCGAGAAGCCGCCGTCCCGCTGGCCGGATTTTACCGATCCGGCCGCATCTTTCCAAGGACGCCCCTCGAGAAGATTACACGAGAAGATTACGCGAGAATGACGCGTTCCACGTACGTCGTATCGATCCAGCCATCGACGAAGGTCGAATCCCGCAAGATCTGTTTGTGAAATGGAACGGTCGTCTCGATTCCCTCCACCCGCAGTTCGTCCAAGGCTCGGTACATGCATTCGATGGCCTCGGCTCGCGTCGGCTGGTAGACGATCAACTTGCCGATCATCGAATCATAATAGGGGGGCACGGTGTAGCCAGCATGGGCATGCGAATCAAAGCGAACGCCGAACCCCCCCGGGACAATCAGTTTCGTGATGGTGCCGGCGCACGGTTGGAAGTTTCGCTGGACGTTCTCCGCATTAATGCGACACTCGATGGCGACGCCACGGGTGATGATCTCGCTTTGGTCTAGCGGCAAAGGCTCGCCCGCGGCCACCGCGATTTGCGATTTAATCAGATCGATACCCGTGACCATCTCCGTCACGGGGTGCTCCACCTGGATTCGGGCATTGACCTCAATGAAATAGAATTTATTTTCCTTGTCCACGATGAACTCGACCGTACCGGCGTTCGTGTAGTTCGCCCGGCGAATCAACCGGACGGCCGCAGCGCACATCTTTTCGCGGACGTCGGCCGGGAGATTAGGAGCGGGGCTTTCCTCGATCAGTTTTTGATGGCGGCGCTGCGTCGAACAGTCGCGTTCCCAGAGATGAACCACATTGCCGTGCTGATCCGCCAGGATTTGCACCTCGACGTGACGCGGGTTCTCGATGTATTTCTCTAAATAGACTCCGGCGTTCCCAAACGCGGCTTCAGCCTCTTTCCGCGCGTGTTGCAGGGCTGACTTGAGCGCCAGATCGTTCGAAGCGACACGCATGCCCTTGCCGCCTCCGCCCGCCGTCGCCTTAATCAGCACGGGGAAGCCCAATTCATGAGCCGTTCGTACGGCCGCGGCTTCGTCTTCGATCAGGCCGTCACTGCCGGGAACGACTGGCACTTCGGCGGCGCGGGCCAGCTCGCGAGCGCGATTCTTGTCGCCCAATTGCTCCATTGCCTCCGGCGTCGGGCCAATGAAGTCAATCCGGCAGCTGCGACAAATTTCGTTGAAGTGCGAATTCTCGGCCAGGAATCCATATCCCGGGTGAATCGCCTCGACATTGCCCACCTCGGCCGCGCTGATCACGTTGGCGATTTTGAGATAGCTTTCGGACGACTTGGCGGGCCCGACGCAGATCGCTTCGTCGGCCAGATCCAGGTAGGCGCTACCGCGATCGGCCTCACTAAAAATAGCAACCGTCTCAATGCCCAGCTCGCGGCAGGCTCGGATGATTCGAAGGGCGATCTCGCCTCGGTTGGCAACCAGGATTCTCGTGTACATTCGCTATTTGCTCGTGTCCACCTTGAACAGCGGCTTGCCATATTCGACCGGCTCTTCGTCGTCGACCAGAATCGCCACGATTCGACCAGACACCTCGGCCGGGATTTCGTTGAACACCTTCATGGCTTCAATAATGCAGATCGTTTGATCGGCGGAAACGCGGTCCCCTACCTTGACGAACGACTCGGACTCAGGGTTCGGCCGGCTGTAGTACGTGCCCACCATCGGGCTGCGGATGAGCACCAAGTTCGGATCGTCCTCCGTGCGTGGCGCGGGAGTCGACGTCGCCGCGGGTACCGGCATCTCGGGCGCACGAATGACTTCCGCCGGCGCATCCGCAAGCTGCCCTCCCCGCCGAAGTCGGATCCGCTGTTTATCTCGCCTCAGATCGATTTCCGAGAGCCCGTGTTGTTCCATCAATTCCATCAATTGCCGAATCCGACCGAAGTCGAAAACTTCCTCCGGTTCCGGATTGGGCTCTGAGTCCGTCATGGAAATGCTCCCTTGCCGCGTTCAAGGCTGGCGTCGGTACGTCGTCTTGCCGTTGTGCGTGGGAAGAACCTGCCCGACACCGAGTGTTAGCGGACAACACAATTGGCGAGTTCCTTCGGGAGATCGGACAAGACCTCATGCCCGTCGCGCGTCACCAGGATGTCGTCTTCGATTCGGACACCACCCCAACCAGGCAAGTAGACGCCCGGTTCGACCGTGACCACCATCCCCGGCTTGAGCGTCTGGCTTTGCTGAACCGCCAAGCGGGGCGATTCGTGGATTTCCAGACCGATTCCGTGCCCCAACCCGTGCCCAAAATTCTTCCCATAGCCTGCTTCGGCAATCGCCTGGCGGGCGATGGCGTCGATTTCCGACATCACGGCTCCGGGCCGAATCGCCTCGATTGCCTGACGCTGAGCGTTCAACACAACTCCATACACACGTTCAAGTTTCGGCGAAATTTTACCGGTCACTACAACACGCGTCAAGTCGCTCGCATACCCCTTGGCTCTGGCTCCCCAGTCGACAAGCACGAAGTCCTGTTCCTCAATTCGTCGCTCCGTCGGTACGGCATGGGGCAGCGCAGCACGGGGACCGACGGCCACGATCGGAGGGAAACTGCAGCCAGAGCCACCAAATTTTCGAATCTGATACTCAAGTTCCGCGGCCACCTCTTTTTCGGTCTGGGCCCCGCGCAACCCCGCCCGAATGACTTCGAAAGCTCGTTGAGCCTGCGCAACGGCCAAGCGAATCGCGTCGACCTCATGGCGGTCCTTGATTTCACGCAAGTGTTCAACCAGACCCGACTTGGCCACCAAGGTCACGTTCGGAAGTCGTGCATCGAGTTGCTCGTAAAGTGCCAGGGAGATCGATTCGGCCTCGATCGCCAGATGATCCAGACGCGTGGCCTGCATCGTGCGGGCGACCAGATCAACGAGAGAAACGCCCTGCCCGCGGATCTCGATGGCACAGCCTGGACATTCCTCCGCCAACTGCGTGGTGAAGCGGAAATCGCTGAGTACGATTTGGTCATCCGCCGTCACGAGCAGGTAACTGTCGTCACCGGTAAACCCCGTCAGGTAGGTCACGTTGACTGGCTTGGTCACCAGCAAGGCCGGCACACCCGCTTTGCGAATCGCCTGCCTCAGCTTGCGGATCCGAGCTTCGGTGGCGTTGTCGATCGTCATGGCTCAGATTCCTGACTGCCCAAGGGGACGACTGCCAGCCGGTCGTCCCTGGTTGCCGCTCCCCCCGCAGCCATTAGACTGTATCAGTATGAAGGATCGAAGGCTATCCAAGGTTCAGCGGGACAACGCTAGTTTTCTAGGCCATTGCTCAGTTCGGACCGTCTTGCAAAATCGGCGAAAATCGCCGTCCCGGTTGTAATACAACCCGCGATTTCACGGTCTCGGCGATCGCCGCGCTGTATCTGAACGCCGCTCTCACGTCTCGTTTTTTTTGGACGACCAACAATGCTGCCTGCGTCAAGTAAGGCGGCATAGCCGGTGCGCCGAGCCTATGAGAGAGAATGAACAAGCGGCTTGTGAAATTGCCGCGCAATATAGGTCAAGTCAGCGCCCGTCTCCAGGAAACAAATGAGCCGAAGACCCCGAGTCATAAATGCCGTAGGCATACCAGCGGTCGATGCGGAGCGCCTGGCAGTGCTCTCGATCCATGGTTGCGATCGCTTCTTTCGCTGCCGGTTGTTCCTGCCAGGGAAAGACCAAACCGCGGTCGAGGTTGACGTCTTTCCCCTGCCGACTGACACCGACGCGAGACTCCTAGCCGATCGTTGCTCCCAGCAGCACCACTGCCCATCTCGAGTAACGCGCTGCTCGACAGAGGAAGATCCACCGGGGAAGATCCAGACACCCAACTATGCTCTCAGAAAAGATCCAGACACCCAACTTTTCTCTCAACCTTGATCGAGCAGGGACGATCGACCTCGCGAATCGCTGCATTCCAGCGGTGGATGACTCTCAGAAACAATGGATCGCGGGGGCGACGTGTCCGCCGGTGGGTGCGTTCGGCGCGAGAGCAGTGCGCCGCGAGATCGGGGGCGCCGAGCGGTTCTCCCGGCGGACGTTATTCGAAATCCGGGCGTCCTCGCCGTGAACCCTGGTGGAAGCGCGACGTGCGCGAGGGAGACTGGAAGGCCGTCCGCCGGGCGGCAGGTCCGCTCGGGCAGAAGCCCCTGGCAAGAAGGGGCCTGGCAGCACACGCGAGCCGGCAGCACACGGGCCGCCGCGGGTGGCTCAGCCGAAGGCGGCCGCGCAGCGGGTGATGCCCCGATACCAGCGGCGGCCTGCCTGGACGGCCCGTTGGGCCACCTGGCCGGCCGCGCCCACGACGTGCCCAAACATCGAGTCGAAGCGAGTGACCAGGTCGATCCACATCGCGCGGCGAATTCCCAGCCGGTCGAGAATCGGGGCGAGATGATCCGGAATCGCGCCGGCTTGGCCCGACCGGACGATCCGCCCGCTGGCGTCGAGCAGTTGGAGATAATCGTCCAGCGAAACGGGGATCAGGCCCTTGTCCGACGCGCGGCGTTGCGTCGCGCTATGCAGCATTCCCGGGGCATCGACCGCGGCCTGTTCATCCAGCGTCAGTTCGCAGAGCCAGCCGTCGGGTGACTTGTCGGCCGAGGGCGTTCCTTCGTCTTGCCGGTCGCTCGCCGATTCCCGCTGTTGCCGCGACTGGATCCGATCGTAGGCGGAGGTGTGGTTCGAGCTTTCGGGCGTCAGGGCCTCGCCGGCCCGGATTTGATTCAGATCCACATAGATCCCGCAAACCAGGATTGCCGCGTCATCCACCAGTTCGCGACAGTGGTAGCGATCCTCCCAGAAGCAACCTCGGCAGTCGTCCTCGCGGTTACTGCGTCGGGCGACGTATTCGCACAGGGTGGCCATGAACCAGGACGGATCCGAGAGCCGCTTCCGCAACACGGCGACGCGGCCCGGGATCGCCAGTTCCAGGGTGACCCGCGCCGGGTTCGGTTCCCGGAGCTGCCCGTCGCGGCTCTTGGCCAGCTTGCTCACCGCCAGCCAGCGGCGCACGACGTCCTCATCCGACAATGTGGACGCCACATCCGGCCGGGTTCGCAGCACCAGATGGAGATGGTTGCTCAACTCGGCTCGAAAGCCGATCTCGATCGCAAACAGCCCGGCCAGGCGCTCCTCCATGTCGCGAATCCAATCCCGCCGATATCCGTAGTCGATCCCGGTGGCCGGGTCCTCGCCACAGAGAAACGCCCTCCGCACGCACCGATTCCAGCAATGATAGACCGCGACCTCCTCGGGCCGGACAATCTCCGCACGAGCACACGACGGCATGCGACGTCTCCTTCGACCAGAGCCGCGGCGAATGAAAGACGCCTGTATCGCGCTCGCGACGCAAGCACGTCAAACGGCCTGAGAGTTTGCTCTCTGAAGGGCACCGTCACGGACAAGCCCCGGTCCCAGGCCAGAGACCCGGTTCAGGGCGCGGCAAAGATCCCGCCGAAAGGTATGCCAACGAGCACAGCCAAGCGAATCCGACGTACGAAACGCAGGGCGGAGAAAAGTAGGGTGTCTGGAAGCTATCAATCCTTACTTGTTAATTGGCCGTTCCGATTCCGGCACGCGACAAATCGTTGAACAGCTCTGTCTCGAGTGCATGAAGCGGTTCCGTCTTTCCGTGTTGGTAGTCCTTGAACGGCTTCCAGAAACGATAAGTCTTTGCCCAGTGTAACGGACGGAACACTACAACCATTGGATTGAATTCGCGCGACCCACCAAAGAATCGGGCCGCAATCACCGGGAGCGACAACCGTTTCCAATTGCGGCGACCAGACCAGTTTATCACGATCGCCGATTCGGGCAATCTTGGAATGATGTTGGTTTCAATGTATTCGTGCCAGATCGGGCTGTCGGAGTATACGAGTAGCACGTTGACACCGCGAGTACACCAACAGATCCATATCACCATTTGCAGCACGCTGGCGTATGCAAGGTAGGTCGCAATCAAAAGCGGAACCAGAGGCAGTAGGACAATGGCAATTGCACCCACGACAGTCACACGCAACATGGATGACAAAACGCGGCGCTCACGGGTCTGTGATTGCATGTGGACTTAGGCCGATTAACGATTCGGTTCAGTGGGCGGCGGAACTTGACGAACCATCGTCAACCGGCTCATTACGCCGCTCCACTGCAACCGTTGGTTCGTCGCCGTTCGAGGAAGAGATTCTCCATATTGCCACATCAGGAGCCACCATCAGAAATAGCATAGGCGACCATCAGAATCGTATCATTGTTGATCTTCTGAACCTCCGAGCCGGTCGGCTTTCTTGTTGTGGATCTGAGTTCCGCTCGAGGCAAGTAGATCAACGACAATGGCGACCAGTAACGCCAATCCTAACACGGATGCGGCGAGGATAGCATCCAATCGACGACTGTTCGTCGCCGGTAGCAAAACGATCCCTATAAATGCAGTCATGAGAAACGTTGAAATCAGCTGACCCCAGTGCCGCAGCAGGCCCAGAACACTCGAAGCACATATTGCGCAACCGAGCAGTATCAACATAACACCGGATGAGCCGTGCGAATAAATTCCCCTCGCGGTTGGTTGGGCGATCACACCGTAAATGCCAGAAGCAAAAAAACAAGCTCCGATCACAAATGTGCAAAACCACCGACATCCCGACCTTTCAATTCGAGGCAACATCGGTACTCGACTCCCGCGATCGACGAACTTGGTTTTAGGATGATCGGCGTATTACCTGTAGGCTGCAAGTTCGCAGCCTAACGCGCAGGTCGCTGATCCTCGTAAGTCACAATGTAGCCGTTGGTTGCGTCTCTATCAATTTTCTCGCTGCGTGATAGGCTGTTTCCGCCTAGCGCTCATCGCCCCTTCGGGCCAGACCGTCGGCCTAGCTGCGAACGCCGCGGCCGCCACGGTTGAGCACATGCGTGTAGATCAAATGTGCTGCAGCATATTTGATCTACACGCCGATCTGAGGCTGAAAGAAAAAGCACTTTCCCGTTTCGGCGCTCTAGCTGTCAAACCAGGCCGATACCAGCCTGACGACAAGCTGTTGGCCTTCCTGGAGAACCTTTGATTATGCCGCGTCGTGCAGTAACGAACCCAAGGGATTCGCCCGACCTCGTGTCAGACCGCTCAATCAAGTCGGCATGATTCGCGAGTCGGCATTGTGACGAAACGTGTGGCTCGTGACGCGCTTGGTGAGGCCCGCTTCGCGGACAGCGGTCTTCAACGATCGTTGAAACAACGAGTCGTCGATGTGATGACGGCCCTGTTCTCCGGTCTTGAAGTTCCGCCAGCGGCGTTCCTGTGGGAACACAAACTGCCAACACCATTCCCGGTTCGCGCTGGGGTACTTCCGGGCCAGAGCGTGCGGCAGCTCCACGCGGCCGTAGCCATCGGCCACATTCTGCTGGTGAATTGCCTTGACTCGTTCCAGATGTTCCTGCCGAGGATGCACTATAGCCCTCGGATTGGAATTGTCATCCCGCGAGCGTCGTCAATTGGAAAAGCAACTGAAGCGTTCCCGGGATGCTCGACTGTATCGACGGACGCTGGCGGTTCTGGAATATGATCGCGGACGATCGGTGACGGAGATCTCGCGTACCTTATGGGTGAGCCGCCCGAGTGTCTATCGCTGGATCGAACGATACCGCGAGTCTTCTGATCCCGAGTCGTTGCGCGATGAAGATCGCTTGGGACGCCCCCCGGCGTGGACGGAAGAATGTTCAGAATGCCTGCACGGCCTCTTGAGGCGATCTCCGGCTGAACTCGGCTACTATGCTGTGAACTGGACCGTGCCGCTACTGCGGGACCCCTTGGAAATGTGTCTGGGGAAGCGATTCTCGGATCACACGATCCGTCGTGCGCTGAGCGGTCTCGATTACGTATGGAAGCGACCACGCTTTGTGCTGGCGCCCGATCCCGAGCGCGAGAACAAAACGACGAATTCGCCGTAGAATTCGGCACTTGCCGCCTCGCAGCGTGTTGTTGGTAGAAGACGAGACCGATTTGCTTCTCTTTCCGCCGCTTCGGGCCAACTGGAGCCGGCGCGGCGAACCAGCCCGAGTGGGAATCTCGGGCTGGAACGCTCGTCGTGTTGTTTTCGGCGCAATGAACCTCCGCAGCGGCAAGCGGCTGTTTCTCGTCCGTCAGCATCAGCGGCAACATGACTTTCAAGCATTCCTGGAAGTGATCCACCAACATTATCGGGGCAGGCACATGGCACTTCTGTTGGATGAGAATCCAAGTCATACCGCCCACCGGTCACAACAACTTGCCGACGACCTGAAGATCGAGTTCCTGTGGCTGCCAAAGCGGTCACCCGAACTCAACCCCATGGATGAACTCTGGGGACAAGCCAAAGATATCGTCAGCGCCAACCTGCAATATCCGAGCATTGACGACCACCTTCATGCGTTCATCGAATATCTGGAATTTCTGACTGACTGGGAGACCCGCTACACTTCCGGTATCCTCTCCAACGATTTCTGGTTGAAATCGCTTCTGTAACAGAACTTTTGGCTACCTGCTTAGTGTCTTCAGTGGCGTCCGTCGCAATGTCGTGGAATGCCGAATTGCCATGTTGTTGTCGAAGGGCCGAGAAACCTCCCACGATGGGGCGTGACGCCGACGATTACCAAAGGTTGCACGGGGGTTAACCGCCGGCGGCCCACTCACGCGATGATTGCGGGCATGATCACACTACCACCCCAGTCCGGTTGGCGGTTTCCGTTGTTAAACGGCTTTTCGCTCCGGTAAACTTGACCACGCGTTTTGGGCCGGCACGTCACCGAACAGGGCTTCCGGCCGGATTGATCTCTGCTGTTTTATCGCCTTCTCGAGGGTCATGATCGATGGTCACTTCGTTGCTACGCCGTTTCGCAAGTTGGGTTGTGCCTGCCGGTGGACGCCGCCGGCCGTGCTGGAGTCTGATCGTTGCCGCAGTTTTGCTCCCTGGGGCACTGCGCGCGGCCGAACCGCCAATTGAGCGACTTTGGGCCGGTGAGGCGCCGCTTGCCGTCGGCGATTCGGCGGCGGATATCCCGACGATGCAGCTCTACTTGCCTCCCGATGTGGATGGCAAGCCTGTGACGTCGGCGGCGGTTCTGGTGTGTCCGGGTGGCGGCTACGGGGGGCTTGCGATGGGACACGAAGGGCATGAGATCGCAACTTGGTACAACGAGCTGGGAGTGGCGGCCTTTGTCTTGAACTACCGCCACCGCGGCAAGGGATACGGCCATCCGGCCCCGTTGCTTGACGCTCAGCGCGCGCTTCGCATGATTCGGGCGCGGGCCGCTTCCTGGAAACTGGACCCGGAGCGGATCGGAGTGATGGGGTTTTCTGCCGGCGGGCATCTTGCGTCGACGCTGGCGACGCACTTCGATGCCGGCCGCGCCGACCATCAGGATCCGATTGAGCAGGCGAGCTGCCGGCCTGATTTTGCGATCTTGTGCTACCCGGTGATCGCGCTCGATGAGCCGTTCGCGCATCGCGGTTCGCAACGTAATCTGCTGGGAGACAATCCGGATCCTGCGCTCTTGAAATCACTTTCCAACGAAAAGCAAGTCGCCTCAAACTGCCCGCCCACGTTCCTGTTCCACACGAACGAAGATGAGGTGGTGCCAGCGGAGAATAGCCTTGTGTTTTACGCCGCGCTCCGCCGTGCGGGAGTTCCGGCCGAGCTGCATGTTTTTCAGCATGGGAGGCATGGCGTCGGCCTGGCTCGAAATCTTCCCGGGACGTCGGGTTGGACGACGGACTGCATCGCGTGGCTGCGTTCTCTGAATGTCGTCGCCGACTCGGCCTTGATCCCAAGGTAGTCTTGACTCCTCAGACGCCAGCGAAATGGATGGAGGAAAGGTGATGTTCCAGCCGCCGCGCGGGACCGATCGATCAACGCGTGCGCCGGTCAACCGAAGGACGGTGCTAAAGAGCTCGCTGGCAGCGGTTGGCTGCGGGCTTGCCCCGGCATCCAGCCGCGCCAGGCGAGCCGCGGCGCGCGGCCCGCCCTGGGGCTGAATCTGGCTCCGGTTCGCTACTGGATGTCCGAGCGACCCTTCAATAACTTGTTTCTCACCTCAAGTCCGCACGTGCCGCTCAAGGAAGGTGGCACCTGGAATGATGGGGGTGAATTGAGTCTGGACACCAACGGCTGGATCCGACAGTTCAAGCCTGGGCAACAAGCCGCCTTTCTGGTCGACCTCAAACGCGGACACCCCAATTCCGTCTATCGAGTGTCCTATCGCGGCGACCCGGGGGCAATCCGAATCCTCGGCGGCCAGGGACATGAATTCGCGAAACGCACGGACGACGCCCGCATGGTCGTGCGGATGCAGCGTCCCATTGCTGAGGTTGTGGTCAAAGAACGCGGCCACCGCGACCAAGCAACCTTTGCCTCCGCATTTATCCAACGCTGCCAGCAATTTCAAGTGCTGCGGTTCATGGATTGGTCGAACATCAACGTGGACCGCCCGCTGCGCTGGGAAGATCGAGTGACCGAGTCCTATTACACGCAAGCCGATCGCGAAGTGGCCCTGGAACACATCGTGAAGCTGTGCCAGCAAACGAGCTGCGGGCTGTGGTATTGCGTCCATCACCGCGCCGACGATGACTATGTCCGCCAGACGGCTCGTTGGATGAAGGACCGCTTGCCCGCGGAAGCCTCGGTCTACGTCGAGCACTCCAATGAGGTCTGGAACCGCAGTTTCGCTCAACATGCGTTCTGCCGCGCTCAAAGCGACGATTTTCTGGAGTACCACGCGCGACGCACGAGTCGGCTCGGCGAGGTTTTTCGGTCCGAGGGCCTCGAGGTCACGAGCGTTCTGGGACTGCAGTCGGTCAATCGCTGGGCGGCCAGTGAATTGTTGAAACGTGGCCTGCCCGAGGGAATCGACGCGACGGCGATCGCACCCTATTTCGGAGGTCAGATCGGTCGCGACGCAGCAATGCTCGAGCGGGCGCTGAGCGGAGGGGTCGAGTATGTCATCGACGCCTGCCGAGAAGACCTTGAGGTCCGCCGTCAGGAGATTCAGGCCCAACGGGAGTTGGCAGGGCGAAGCGGACTGAAGTTGCTGGCGTACGAAGGCGGCCAGCATTTAGTAGCGGCCTATCCGCAACGCAATAACCCCGAAGTCGTCGCGTTGTTGATTGCGGCCAATCGGCACCCGGCGATGGAGGAGCTCTACCGCGACTACCTGCAACTCTGGGAGCACGAAACGGACGGCGGTTTGATGTGCCTCTACCATTCCGTCAGTGAACCAAGTGCCGCGGGAAGCTGGGGGTTGATGGAATACGAAGGGCAGCCGCTGGCCGACGCTCCCAAGTATCGGGCGGTCCGGGAACACCTTGCCGCCCGCTCGTTTTGAACTTACGCCTGATCGATTCGGTGCTTGCATCGGACCTCGGAGTTCGAATCTCCCAGGCTCCCCGATCGTTCGACCTCCCGCCCCGTTGCAGGCTTCGGCAAGGGGCGGGCAGGGGCGGATGCGATGAGGGCTTCGATCGCCTAGAACGTGGCCTGAATTCCCACCGTCGCTCCGTGGAAGAACACCGTGCTCGAGTTGAACGAGGTCGAACCTGGGGCGATCAGCGAGGTGGACGACAGCTGATCGGCCGCCAACACGACGCCATCGAGCCAGAACAGGTTATAGCCTCCCGTGACCGCCAGCGAGTCGGTCAGCTGCAGGACACCCCGAAGGCCGAATTGACCAAAGAATCCGGTCCCGTTGTCGTTGGCTGAAAGGCTCGACACGGTGCCCCCTCCGCCGAGCAGCGGGGAGCTGGCATTGAAATCGGTATGCCGGCCCATGATGCCCACCTGGGAAATGCTGTCGATCCGAAATCGGCTCGGCGCGGTCTCAAACAGCGTTGCATACGCCCCGATCTGGAAGCCATAAAGATGGTTCGTGGCGTCCAGCGTGTAAAAGTCGGTCACGGTCGGTGCCACGGAGTAGGCGTGCAGCGTGTCGCCCAACTCGACCCAGCGAAAGCCCGCCAACAAGGTGACACATTCGTGGCAGCGATGGCGAAGGTTGAATTCCGCGCTGTAGAGCTCCGTTCCATAGTCGACACGAAACACGGTTCCGGGCGCGGTTGAGCCGAACGGAAGTCCCGGGCCCACCAAAATCGGCGAGACATCGTCGCCGTTCTGGACCGAGCTATTCCAGGCGTCCGTTCCCAAGTAACCGATTTCCCAACCCCAGCACGAGCACAAGTCGCGGATCAGGCCCAGTCGCAGCGCTCCGACGTGGTTGAAATCCAGGTCATCGGTCCGGAACAGCGTCGCGCCGGTGTCCTGACCTAAAATCAACGGCGTCGCTCCCGCATCCGATCGTCGCAAGAACATGACTTCGGCCAGGACCGTCCACTGGTTGCAGCAGCGAAGGCAAGTGCAGCCGCACTCGCCCGTGCACGGGGCGGTGTCACAGGCCGCGACACCGCAATCGGCAACGCCACAGGTCGCACAGTCGCGATCACAACCGGGTGCGGCACAGCCGTTGCTCAACGCCGCCGCCGGTGAAGCGCAGCCCGTCAAGTCGGACAGCGACGCCGGCGCTTCATGCTTCACGCCACATCCGCAGGCGGGCTCCTTGGAAATGATCTCTCCCGCGATGGACAGACTGCCCAAGCACGCGAACGCCATGACGAGCGACAAGCTTAATGTAGAAATTCTCATCCTTGAGTTCCCCTGATTCAGGTCGGCCAGGGAATGGTGGGAAAGGAACCGGTCCGACCCCAAGACGAGATGGTTGAGTGGGGGCGGTGCCGGCAGTTACCTGGCCTGGAATGGTTTGATCCCTGCTGATAACTGGATCGACCGCTGTGAACCTCACGTCGATCATTTACAGAAGAGCCCCAACATGCAGAAATTTCGTTGAAGTTTGCAGAACCCGCAGACTCCAACATCGGAGGGCCGAATTTCCGGCGTGGCGACCTTCAATGGGGGGCCCGACTGGCCTGAGGATCGCCCCGAGTCAGGCTATCTCGCTGGGAATTCCCCGTTTGCGGCGGCGGGAAAACCAGACACTCGCGGTGCCCGCGACACCCAGAACCGACCAGACGACCAGCGTCGCCGGTTCGGGCACCACCGGGTTCCCTCCGCCATCCGTGTCGCCGTCGTCCAGACCAAACGAAACGTCGCTGATTCCAAAGCCCTCCCAGTCCATCCCCTCACCCGGGATGTAGATGGAAATCCCCGAAATCACGTTTGTTTCGTTGGTCTCGACCAGGGTGAGCGAGTTGTGACCCATCGGCAGGCCGCCAAAAATTCCCAGACTGGCGCCATTGGCATCAAAGGCCTGGATCTGCGTGGGGCTCGCGGCATCCAAATGACCCAAGTTGAAGCTCACGAAATTGACCGGTTCGTCGAAGAGGATCGCCAGGGGGGTCGTATACAGCGACGTCCCCTGCACGCCTCCCAGAGCCACGTGATTGGGATGGCTGAAGTCGAACATCGTTTGGACGTAAGTGCCGTTGGAGGCCAGTTGGAGCGGCGGGGTGGGGGTGGAGTCGATCAGCGAATTCGGCATGCTGCCGGGGACTTGGCCGACAAAATGGGTGCCAAAGCTGACCGTCAAGTCGCCCACTTCGGGCACGTTCTGAAACGTGAAGCTGGGATTCCTCACGCCGATCGTATTGAGCGGCACCTGATACACGACATCGGTACTTGGCGTCCCGCCCAGAACGACCGCGGCGTCGGCGATCAACGCCGAATTGCACCACAGCAGACCCATCACGGCTGCTCGGACCAATCCCGCGAATCTCCTGCCCGTCTCCATGTTGAATGCTCCGAAAACGCCGACTGGTGCGAGCCACAACCCACATCATAAATAGGTACCGGCTCATTCGTACCCGAAAAAAACTCCGAGTTTCCCGATTTTGCCAGATCGTGAGCGGTTCGTAAAGTGGTTGAAACGCGGACCCGTTCGGGCGGCTCGCCAACCGGAGCATGACGACAAGGGCTAATCTAGCCGGCGTCAAAGCCCGATGAGGTAAGCTTGGCCGGGATGAAATCTTGGTTGTTCTCGAGAATCAGCGGGTGCTCTTCCGAGACGCCTGCGCGAGCCCGAAGAAGGCGGTCGGTCGGTCCGCCCCGGGGAGGAGCGAAGACAATGCGAGCCGCTGACTTACGACCTGCCGTCTTGGCCTGGATTGCCAACTTCGCGGCCGTGGTTCTGATGACTTCCCCGCTGGCGGCCGACGTCTGGGTGGAAGGATTCACCGAGCCGTACCGCCAGATCGAGTTGGCCGCGGGCGAACCGGGAGTCGTGGCCCAGCTGGCAGTTCAGGAGGGGGACCGTGTCACCGCCGGGCAAGTCCTGGGCGAACTGGACAATGCCGTTCTGGAAGCGATGCTGGAGATCGCGCGCGAGCGGGCCGTCGCCCGCGGGGCATGCCAGGCGGCGGAAGCGGAGCTCTTGCTCCGTCAGACCCATCTCGAGCAATTGGGCCAGCTGCGGGACCGAGGGCACGCCACCCAGCGGGAGATCTTGCGAGCCGAGACCGACCTGAAAGTGGCCCAAGCGCGGCTGACGATGGCCGAGGACGAGCTGAAAATGCAGCGGTTGGAGTGCAAACGGATCGAGGCCCAGATTGCCCGCCGGCAGATTCGAAGTCCCATTGACGGGATTGTCAGCCATGTGTACCAGCAGATCGGTGAATCGGTGCTGGCCAACGACCCCCGGGTGGTGACCGTCGTTCAGTTGGATCAGCTGCGGGCCAAGTTCGCGGTCGAGCCCCAGGATGCGCGGTCGCTGCAGGCCGGCCAGCTGGTGCGGCTGGAACTCAGCGCGCCACCGCAGGTCGTGGAGGGGACCGTCGAAGTCGTTTCTCCCGTCCGGGACGCGAAAAGCTCGACGGTCCAAGTGACGATTCAGATCGACAATCGCCAGGCCAACCTCGCGAGCGGCTCGCGTTGCCGCTTGCGAATCGATTCGGCCGAAACAAAGCAACCCGGCAAAGCGACTCGCTATACGTCGGCCAAGCAGCGCGACTAAGTGCCAAGGCCGAGCCACGAAATTCAGCGCCGCTTCATGATTTCGTCGCCGTGCCGCGCCGACCGTGGGGCGATCATCGAGCGGCGTCAGGTGGGAACTCTTGCGGAGGAAACTTCTGACGATGACGCCCGCACCCTCCAACGGTGAGTCTGCGTCGCCGATCGGTCAGATTCCGTCCGGAGCCCTGGGCGAGGCGGCGACTCCCGGAGGTTCGGCGGTCGAAGAGACGCGGCAGATTGATCTTCGCCAATTGGCACAACAGCTTGAGAACCTCGCCTCGAGCGGACCCACCGATGACGCCGCGACGCAGCAGCTGGTGGAGCTCGTCCGGCAGTCGACCGGAGCAGCGGCGATTCTCTGGTACGTCGCGGATTCGACGGGCCAACTTGCGGCCGATCCGAGCTTTCATGATCCCGAGCAAGTCGCTCAGACCGCATTGAATCAGCTGCATGTGCTCGCCGCTCGAACGCATGACCTCCGCTCGATCCAACTGGCGGAGGGCCGGGACGGTGAGTCCCGACTGGCCGTCGCGGTGCCGGTTCTGCGCCGCGACGGGACGGTCGAAGTGCTAGTCACGGTCGTGAACTTCGGCGGCGACGATCGCCGTCGATTGTCAGGGCTGGTCTTGATGTTGCACTTCGTCGCCGCGTATGCGGGGCAGTGGCGAGGCGCAAAAGCCGAGCGGGCAACGAGCGACGAGTTCCGATCTCAACAACATCTGCTCGGCGTCCTGGCCCAAACGGATGCGGCCGGCGAACTTGGCCGCGCCGGTCAAATCGTGGCCGATTTCCTGACGGAGCGTTTGTCGGCCCGTTGGGTCGCGATCAGTACCCGCCGCGCCGGTGGGCTTTGTCGGCTGCGCTCGATGTCCTCGCCCTATCAGTTCCAACGCGGGACGCCGCTCGTCGCCGCCCTGGAAGCCGCTTCCAGCGAGATCCTGCTGCTGCCCGGTGCAGACCACGACGAGCCAGCCGACGGCGGTGCGATTCGAGCGACCGACGCGTGGACTCAGTTGCGCCGCTTGGTTGAAACGGAACATACCTACGCCGCCGCCCTGCGTGACAGCGAGGGTCAACCGATCGGTGCCTGCGTGGTGGTCTCGGACCAGCGCTGGGAGGAGCCGACGCGGGCCGAATTTCAACGGTCGATCGCTTGCCTGGGGCCGCGCCTGGGGCTGCTACGTCAGGTGCGCCGCTCGCCAACGGTTCAGTTGCGGCAAGGCTATCGCCAGTTACCCGCCGAGGTGCGCCGGGCCGGGTGGATCGTTGCCGGCCTGATCGCGACCGTCTTGTGCGTCCTGCCCGTGCCCCATCGACTTTCCTGCTCCTGTGAAGTCCAACCGGTGACGCGCCGCTATGTCGCGGCACCCTACGAGGGACGCTTGGAGGCGGCCCTGGTCGAGCCCGGCGACGATGTCACGGAGGGGCAGGTGCTGGCCCGAATGGATGGCAGCGAGATCCGGATGGAACTGGATAGTCTTCGCTCCGACTGGGAAAAGTTTTCCGCCGAGCGGGACGCGGCCGTCGTCAACGGGGACACGGCGGCCGCCCAGATTCGACTCTGGGATATGCACACCTTGGAGGGCAGGATCGAACAATGCGAAGACAAGCGAGATCACTTGGAAGTCCGCAGCCCGACGGCGGGAGTTGTGATCAGCGGAGATCCGAAGAAACTCGAGGGCGCGCGAATGACGATTGGCCAAACGCTGCTGGAGGTCGCGCCGCTGGGGGAAATGGTGATCGAGGTCGCCATTGCGGATGAGGATATCGCCCATGCCCACGAGGGCGCCGCGGCGAAATTGCGGCTGGAGTCGATGCCCTTGCGATCGTTTTACGGAACCCTGGTTCGCATCCATCCTCGCTCAGAGCAACGTAACGGGCACAACGTGTTCATCGGTGAGATTCAGCTCGAAGGCCCCTCGGACCCGCTTCGCCCCGGAATGCGAGGCAAAGCAAAACTGACCGCCCCGACCCGGCCGCTGGGCTGGGTGCTGTTCCACCGCGCCGTCGAACAGCTCGGGTTTCGACTCGGTTGGTGACCTGGAAGCGAGCCGCACGATGCAGACTGCCGAATTATTTGAAGTACGGCTTCGCCTCCGACCGGACGTTCGCTGCGCGCTGCAGACCTCCGCCGGCACGCCCTATTACCAGCTTGAAGATCCGCTCACCGGGCGTTTCTATCGCATGGGGTGTCGAGAATGGGCCGTCGTGCGACTCCTGGACGGAACCCGCACGCTGGGCCAGGTCCTGGCGGCGCCCCGACCGGCGACGGATCCGCCCGGCGTGACTGCCGAACAGGCCGTTTCGACCGCCCGCTGGCTCCTGCAAAACCAGCTCGCAACCGTCGTGGGAAATCGGCGCCACCCCCTGTTCGCTCCCACGTCTTCCGCGCGCTCGAAGCTGCCTGGCTGGCTCAACCCGGTCTTTCTCCGCGTGCCACTGTTCAATCCCGACCGACTCCTCGCGTGGTGCCTGCCGTGGTTCGGCTGGACCTTGACGCCGCTCGCCACAGTCGGGTGGTTGGCCACGTGCCTCGCAGCCGGATACCAGGTCGCGGTGCACTGGGAAGAGTTCACGGCCCCGATCGCCAACATCCTGGCTCCGGACAATTGGCTCTACCTGCTGTTCGTCTGGATCGCACTGAAGGCGGTCCACGAATTTTACCATGGGTTGATTTGCAGGAAGTTCGGCGGGGAGGTCCCCAGCTGCGGCCTGGTGTTCATCCTCTTCTCCCCCGTGGCCTTCGTCGACGTCACCTCCAGTTGGCGTTTTCGCTCAAAGTGGCGTCGCATCTACACCGCCGCCGGCGGCATGTACGCCGAGCTGTTTGTTGCCGCGCTGGCCGTTCAGGCGTGGGTGCGAAGCGATCCTGGCATCTGGAATCAGTTGTGTCACAATCTGGTCACGATGGCGAGTGTTTCGACGTTGTTGTTCAACAGCAACTTCCTGATGCGTTTCGACGGCTACTACATTGTCTCGGACTGCCTCGAGATGCAGAACCTCTACGGATCGGGACAACAATACGTCCGCTATCTGACCCGTCGGTACCTGCTGGGACTACCGCCCCGCGAAGCCGCCTTCAAGTGGTTCGTCAGGGTGTATGGCGTCGCGTCGCTCGTCTGGCGGATCGTGTTCTACTGTGGGATCGTGCTGACGGCCGCGACGATGTTTCGCGGCGCGGGCATCGTGATTTCGTTGGGCGTCGGGCTGCTCTGGATTCTTTTGCCGGCCTGCCGCTTCGGGCTCTACCTGTATCGTGGGCACGGACCGGAGCAACCGAACCGGCGCCACTTTGCCGTTGTCGCCGGCGGAATTGCCGCCGTGATCGGCGGACTGGTGCTCCTGCCGTGGCCCGGCGGAATCGTTGCCACGGGCGTCGTTGACTACGAACCGCTTGCCGTGCTCCGCGCCTCCAGCCCGGGGTTCCTCCGCGAGATCAGCGTCCGTCCCGGGGCGGACGTCGTTCCCGGGCAGCCGCTGGCCAGGATTGAGAATCGGAACCTGGAGCTGGAATTGGCCGCAGCGCAGTTCGCCGTCAAGAAATCCGAGACGTTGATGCAAATGTATCAGGGGGCGGCGCGTTACGCGGAGTATAAGGTGGAAGCAAAGCACTGCGATTCGTTGCGACGTCGGCAGGCGGAATTGGCCGCCCAGTGTCACGCGCTGGACCTCGTCGCGCCGTGTGAGGGCCGTGTCTTAAGCCGCGAGCTGACGCATGAATTGGACCAGTACCAGCACGCGGGCGAAGCGGTGCTGGCGATCGGCCGCGAAGAGCACAAGGCGATTCGGGTCGCCGTCTCCCAGCAAAACGTGGACTTTTTTCTGCGCCAGGTCGGCCGCCAGCCAAGGATTCGGATCAAAGGACGTGGCCGCCCCGTGTCGGGCGCTCAACTGGCGAAGATCAACCCCCGAGCCACGAAACGCTTGCCTCACCCCGCGCTGGCCGCTCAGAACGGAGGGCCGCTGGCCGTCGTCGCCGCCAGCTCCGCCCCGTCAGGCGCCGACGACGCGTTCGAACTGGTCGAACCGCATTTTCAGGCGACGGTTGCCTTGCCGGCCGAAGCCGCCCGCAGTCTGAGGGCGGGCGAACTCGCCCGCGTTCGGCTGGGTGCGGCCGGCGAATCGATCGGGGGCCACCTCTGGAAAACGGCCCAGCGCTGGATTCGACGTAAACTGCGCACTTCCTAGATGAACGCGCGGCCGGCGTGCTTTCGAATTCGCAAGGGAGGTTCAATCCTCGTCACGTTATGCCTCGCGGTCGAGCTGGCCCGTTAGCCGGCGGGGCGTTCGGGCGACTCATCGCCGGCGCTGGAGTGACCCACGGATGCTTCCCCCTTGGGTTCCTCGGCAGGCGGTTCTCGTACCAGCCGGGATCGAGCCCCACTGCGATATAACCGGAAACCCGGCAGGTAGGATTCACAGTATCGTTCCAGCGAGATCCGCTCGGATTGCAGCAGCGTGCCGACCACGCGCAAGTACTCGAACTGCGACACACTGAATTCGCGCTGCGCGTTCAGGTAGGCGAATTCCGCGTCGTTCAACCGCTTCTGAGCCTCCAGGAGGTCCTCCAGCAGGAGACTTGCCGAACGATCGGAGCTCGGAAGCCACTGCCAGCGATCGTAAATGTAATCCACCTCCGCTTTCGCCGCCTCGACCGACTCGTAGTTCGCCCGCATCTCCTGATAGGTGGTCGCGACGTCCAACACGGCCTCGACCACCTCGGCCTGCACCTGCAGCATGGTGGACCGCAGCCTTTCCTCCAGTTGCTTCAACTCGTGGCGGCGCCGATCGTACCGTGCTTTGGCCGCTCGGTTCCAGGGCGCATACTCGTACACCAGGCCAATCGTGTAGCTGGGCTCACCCACGCTGTACTGGTTGATGATCGCCCCGCCGATATCACTGTTGCCGCGGAGGCCGCTGGCGTACGTTTCCATTACCAGATTTAGCGCCGGGCGCTTCTCGTTCTTGGCGACTGACAGCCGCACGCCGGCGGCTTTGATCTGCTGGAGTGCTTGCGAGATTTCCGGACGCGCCTGGAGCGCGAGATCCACGGACGCATCCAAATCCACCTCGCGGGCCTGATCGGTGGGGACGTCCGTGGGAATCAGTTCCTGGGCGAGCGAGTCACCCAGCGCGGGGTCATTGACCAGGGCTCGCAAACGCGTTTCCGCGCTCTTGACCTCCGTTTCGGCTCGAAAAATTTCCGCTCGGCGTGACCTCACGGCCGAACGGGCTTTGAGGATCTGGCTGAGCAGGGCGTCGATTTCTTGCCGCTGCTCTAATTGGTCGAGGACTTCTTCGGCCTGCGCCAATAAGCGACGTTTCTGCAACAGCTCGCCCCGCTTCAGGTAAAGTTGCCAATAGGTTCGTGAGACGGCGACGAGTTGGTCTTGCAGTAACTTGCTGAATTCGTTCATCCCGACTTCCGTCTCGATTTCAGCGAGGACCGTCAGGGCGGTGTTGTACGCTCGTCCCGCATTCCGCCACAGCGGCTGCGTGTAGTTGATCGTCAGCTGCGACGTGCCCTGGTTCTTGGGCGTGAAGAAGTCCGAGTTCGTGTTCTGGTGGCCGATTTCCTGGCCGACCTCGACTTGGCCACCCCAGGTATTGCGCCGGCGCACGCCGGTGCGTGACGTGAAGTTGTCGTCGCGGAACCGATTCGGACCGCCCGTCGTCAAGACGTTCCCTACCGGTTGGCTCAAATCGGCCCACTGCGACTCGACGAACGTGATCCAGTCGAACTGGGCGTCGGCCTCCATGATTGACGTTTGGCGGATCAGCGGGATCTCCTTGATGACCTGGACGTCAGGCGAGTGCTGCAGCGCGGACGTCAACAACTGCTCCAGCGTGATCGGAATCGCGCTGTCGGACGCTCGCAAGGGTGCGTAGATGGATTGCTTCCACCAAATCGTCTCCGCGGCCGGCTCGGGTTGCGGTGGGCTCGGTTCGCCCGGAGACGGCAGCTCCTCGGAACGTTGTCCGGACGAGTTCGCCTCGGGGGGCAACGCCCGGATCCGCCGTAAATCGCGCTGGTCGTCATCTTGCTCGAAAGCGGCGGGCGAATCGACGGCGGCCAGACGGCGGATGGCCCCGCGGGCCGCGGCAGTCTGGGGCGGCGGCCCGATGTCCGACTGCTCCCGATCCGCTGCCAAAGGGGCCCGAATTTGCGGCGGTTGTGCCCGACTCGCCAGGGAAAGCGTGGCCAATCCCAGGAGGGACAGCGCACTCAGTCGCCACCGTGAGGTCAGCCTCCGGCGCGGTAGGAAAACTCGGATGCCGTCCGTGTGCCGCATGCCCATTCCGTCTGGCGAGTCAGTTGAAGCGTGTGGGCAACAGTTCCTCGAAACAGCGCAGGCGCGTCGTTCCTCGGACTCTTGTCTTTCTTCTCTTCGGCGGGTGGAGCCATAAATCCGAGCCGAGACGGCGGGCGCGGGGCAATCGTTGCGCGTCACCCAACCGGCTCAATCAATGCGCTTCCGCTAGAGTGCCGCTCAAGCGTGGTGGGAGGCCCCCATCACCGGACTCACGCCGGGTAACTCACCGGGTTGTGCAGCTCAGGCAGAGCCGGAGGCGTGGGCGCTGGAGGAGACGGAGCTCGTGCCGCCACGTTGCATGAAACCGAATTCTGCGGGATAATCCCCACGCTTCTGCGGAATGCGGCGCATTCTGCCCAGGAACACCGTGTCAGCGAAGGAATTGGCCGTGGCCCATTTCATTGGTGTGGATGTTGGCGGCACGACCAGCACGATCTGCGTCGGCAATGAACGGCGCGAAGTGTGCTACGTCTCGGACCAATTCGAAACTCGCTCCGACGAAGGCCCCCACGCCACGGTCGCGGCGATCGTCCATGAAGCCCTCAAGGGTGCCAAGCAGGCCGGGTGCGCGATTCACGACGTGGAGGCGGTGGGCCTGGCAACGCCCGGTCCCGCCACGCTCGACGGCGTGCTGCTCAAGACTCCCAACCTGGATCCCCAACGGTGGGACCGCTTTCCGATTCGAGCCGAATTGGAGCGGGCATTTCAGCAGCATCAGCCGCAGCTTCGTGTCCACTACATCGGGGACGGGCAGGCCGCGGCCCTGGGTGAATTCGCGCTTCGCAGCGGGAGCGTTTCCTGGAGTCGCGTGGCGGCCAGTCACGCGCCCGAATCAATTTCGTCCCTGTTCATGGTGATCGTCGGGACCGGCTTGGGCGGAGGGGCCGTCCGCGAAGGTGTCCCCGTCCGCGGGATGGGAGGCCGCGCCGGGCACGTGGGGCACATTCTGCTGCCGGTTTATGCGTTTCGCGAAGAACACGATCGCCGGCTACTGGTGGGAAACAGCTACTGTACTGCCGAGTCCACGATCTCGCTGACAGGACTCAGCCATCAATTGGAGCATCGTCTGAGCCTGCAGCAGTGGCGCGATCATGAACTGAACGCCCTTCCCGGTTCAACGCGTGATAAGGCCAAGCGGCTCCGCGGCCTCGCCGCCGCCGGAGATCCGCTGGCCAGGCAACTGTTCGACGACCAAGCGCGGGCCCTCGGTATCGCGCTGCTGAGTGTCAACTACTTGGGTGACTACGATCGGCTGGTGATCGGTGGCGGTGTGTGCGATCTGGCGGCCGACGTGCGAGATGCCTACCGGCAGCGGGCCGAAGAGTCCTATCTGCGCCACGCCCTGGATGGCTTCCGCGACAAGGGCGTTATCGAGTTTTCCATTTGCGGCGATGACGCACCGGTCATCGGCGCCCTCGCCTGGGTGATTTCGCGCTGCCGCCCTGCCTCACTCATTACGTGACCTCGTCCAGGCGGATGGGCGTTCGATTCTGATCGGATAGCACGACCGCAGCCAAGACACGTTGGACCTGGAACGCGTCGGCGAAATCGGGGAGCGGGACGACGGCCTGCCGACCGCCCAGCACCTCGAGCATGTCGGCTGCCTGGTTGATAAAGCTGTGCTCGTAGCCCAGGACGTGAGCCACGGGCCACCAGGCACTGGCATACGGGTGGCCCGCGTTGCCGTTGGTCACGTTGATCGTCGACCAACCCTGCAGGTCCTCCGGCAGCGTCGCGTCATACCAATCCAACTCGTTCATTCGCTCGAAATTGAAGCGAATGGCGCCCTGATCGCCGTGGATCTCCAATCGATTCGCATTCTTATAGCCGGTCGAGAGCCGGGTGGCTTCGAACGAGGCCAGGGCGCCGCTTCCCATCCGAGCGAGGAACAGTACGATGTCATCGACCGTGCTCCGCCCGGTGCGCTGGCTTGTCGCCGCGCCCCGTCCCGAGATCTCGCCCCCGCCGGTTTCGAGAATCGCCCGCTCCTTGATCACGGTCTCCATCGCGGCGCCGATCACTTCGCTGACTTCATCGCCGGTAATGAAGCGAGCCATATCGATCGTATGAGCACAGAGATCTCCCAGCGAACCGGTGCCGGAGACCTCGCCGTCAAATCGCCACATCAAGGGCGTGTCCGGTCCGGCCCAATCCTGCATGTAACTGCCGCGGATCTGATAAATCCGTCCCAGCTTTCCCTGCTGACATAGCTGGTGTGCAAAAGCCACCGCCGGACAACGTCGATAGTTGTACCAGACGAAGGTCTTTCCCGTCGCTTTGGCCGCCGCCTCGACCATCTGCCGGGCGCCGTCCAGTGTGTTGGCCAGTGGCTTTTCACACGCGACATGCTTGCCAGCCTCCAAGGCCGCGATCGAATGCTCCGCGTGCACGTTGTTGGGCGTGACCACGTCGACCAGATCGATCTCGGGAATGGCCACCGTGGCCTTCCAATCGTTGCTGGCGTTCCGCCAACCCCAACGCTGCGCAAACTCGGTCGTTTCCGCCTGATTGCGTGCGGCCACCGTGTGCATCACGGGTTGGATCGGCAGGTCGAAGAATTTCGACACCTTCAGATACGCATTCGAATGCGCACGTCCCATGAACTTGGTGCCCACAAGGGCGATATTGCACGATTCGCCTGGCATTTCAGCTCCCCCTCTCACTTTGTCAACGTCCTTAGGTTCCGCTCAATAGCTCACGTCGACCCAACCCCTGGCCTTGTGGCTGGCCAGAATCGCCTCGCAGATCGCGACCTCTTTGTGGCCGTCCTCGAACGTGCTCCAATCCGGCTCAGCCGGGACCTTTCCGCTGGCGACCGCGCGGTAGACGTTGCGGAAAAGATTCTTCGGACCATCTGGATATCCTTCGGAATGCCCGCCTGGATAATGAGCAAACTCGCGCACCTTGGCATGCAACAAGGCCGGGTCCTTGGCCAGGATCTCGTTGGCCTTGTCGCGGTACCCGAGCCACATTTCGTTGGGATTTTCTTGGTCCCAAGCCATCGCGCATTTCGAACCGTCGATCTCGAAGTACAGTCGGTTCTTGCGGCCAGCCGAGACCTGGCTCACCGTGAACACGCCATGAGCGCCGCCGGAGAGCTCGATCAGCACCGAGGCGTAGTCTTCGGTCTTGATTTCCTGAGGCTCGTAATCCGACGGCGAGAGTGTTTTGCCGGCGTAGGTCTCAACCTCTTTCTTCGGCTTCATCCGCGTCGGGTGGATCGTCCGGAGGTCGGCGCACACCTTGGTGATCGACTGGCCCGTGATGAACTGCAACAGATCGCACCAATGACTACCAATGTCCGCGATCGCCCGGCTCTCTCCCGACATTTCGGGCTGGAGTCGCCAGTTCCAATCCGTCGGCAGGAACAGCCAATCCTGCAGGTACGAGCCGTGGATCGAAAAAACCTCCCCCACATCGCCCAGGTTGACCATTTCGCGGGCATGCTGGATCAGCGGATAAAAGCGGTAGTTGAAGTCGACGGCGTGGATCTTCCCGGACTGCTGTGCGAGCCGCACCAGCTCGCGACTTTCCTGCGTCGTCATGGCCAGCGGCTTTTCACTGATGACATGTTTGCCGGCGGCCAGAATATCCTTGTTGACCTGGAAATGCAGATGATTCGGCGTGCAATTGTGAACCACCTGAATCTCGTCGTCCGCCAGCAGATCCTGATAGTTGCCGTAGGCCTTGGGAATCGACATGGCCTCCGCCTTGTCCTTGGCGAGCCCTGCGTTGGCTTCGGCGAGTGCCACGATTTCCACATTGCCCAGACGCCGTGCGGCCTCGACGTGGGCTGGCCCGATGAAGCCAGTGCCAATGATTCCGGCGGGGATTTTCGATGCCATGCGCGAACTCTCCGTTTGGGGCCCTGGGGCGTGCAACTCGGCTGGACGGGGGCCATCAAGATCTGAGATGGTCAAGCGTTAAAGCTCGGATTCTATGGTGCGCCCAACGGAGGTCGCAACCGGACCGTGAGCGATTTTTTTCACGCAGCGGATGGCTCGGAGCCAGGCGAGGTCTGAACCAGGGGCAAGATCTGCCCGGACTCGGTCGTCAGGCCCGGAACCCAGGCGATGGCGACGAGACGCAGATCCACGTCGGTCTTGCGGGGCTTCAGTGCGATCGTTTCGAGGGAAGCCGTGAGGGGGTCGAACTGGGCGCGGATTTGATCCGCCTCGGCCTGGATGTTTGCCTCCATTTCCACGATCTGTTCCCGGTAGGCCATCAACTTCTCCTGCGCGCGGCGCACGTCGTCCGACTGCTTGGTCAATCGCCCGTAGCCGCGGGCGGTCGTGGTCGCACGGCCGAGGCTGGTCGAGCTGACGGCCTTGCGTCCCAAAACCGCCCCCAGAATTGTGGCTCCGAACGAAATCGCGGTTTGCATTTTGGCCGATTCGGCCTCCTGGATCTCTTTCTCGACCGTGTGTTCCGCCCGCCGAATACGGTCCTCGAGGGCTTGCAACTTCGTGGCATACCGGCGCCGCAATTGCTCGAGTTCGCGATCTCGCTGCTCCCGAGCGCGTTCGGTCAAGCGAATTCGGAAATCACGCTCGCTCTCGCCCGGCTGGGAATACTCGCCGAGCACCTTGCTTTGAAATAACTCGTAGCGTCGCGAGCGGTAGAGGTGCTCGCTCAACCGGCGCTGCCAACTGCGGAGCTGGCTTGCCTGGCCGGCGGACGGCGGCAGCGCGGCGAATCGGCAGGGTTCCAGCGGTTCTTGCCCCAGATCGTCCAAGGTCAGGGTCAGCGCGCAGCCCGCGACCAATCGACCTGCCCGGTTCCGTCCTCGATGTCCGCCAGCAAGAGCAGCGATTCGTCCGCTGCCAGACCGCGTCGCGAGTCGACGAAGTGGACCGTCGCGGCGGCGAGCACGGCGGCCTCGTAAGTCAGCTCGGCCTTGCCAACCGGTCGGTCGGGCGGAAGAAACACTTCGGGGACCTCGGGCGGAAGAAGGGGGCGGGTGGAGGCGGCATCCCGCGGTGCCGAGTGGGTGGGCCGATCGGCCGGGGCGGTTTCCGGGGTCGGCGGATCGGACGGCTGGCCGCGTTGGGTCAACTGGCGAATTTGGTGCCGAGTCATCGGCCCAGCGAGATAGGAGAGCACCCAGCGGCTTTCAAAAATCGCGGGACGGTCCTCGTGCACGTTGTGCATCAAGAAGACGCGCTGCCCGAGTTGCGACAGAAGATCGGCCAACGCGGCCCGGTCCAGCGGTCCGCCGGCCTCTGCCGAGGCCCCTTCGAGGCCTTCCAGGACGCGCTGCTTGTCGCGCTCGGTTTGCAAACGTCCCAAGAACCAGGTGCCCGTATTCGAAAGGCCCTTGTAATCCAGATCGACCGGATTTTGCGTGGCGACAATGACGCCCAGCCCAAAGGCACGCGCCTGTTTCAGGAGCGTCAACAGGGGTCTTTTCGAGGGCGGTTCCTTGACGGGTGGCAGATAGCCAAAGATTTCGTCGATGTACAGCAGAGCTCGCAGGCTGGTGGTCCCGGGGCGACTGCGCATCCAGCCCAGGGTTTGATTGAGCAGCAGCGACACGAAGAACATCCGTTCGGATTCGGAAAGATGCGCGATCGAGAATATCGCGTGCCGCGGTTTGCCTTGGTCCGTATAGAGCAGCCGATCGATGTCCAGGGGTTCGCCAGACAACCAGGTGGCGAAACCGGGCGCCGCCAGCAGGTTGTTCAACGCCATCGCCAGCTGAAAGCGATCGGCGGCCGGGAAAAACGACTCCATCTCCATCACTCCGACGCGGGTGAAGGGAGGATTCTGGACCGACTGGATGATCGATCCCAAGTCCAGGTCCTGACCCTGGCTCCAGGCCTGGTGAAACAGGTTCGTCAGCAGGATATGTTCGCGCGACCGCAGGGGATCGGCGGTGATCCCGAGCAGGGCCAAGAGGCTGGTGGCGGTGGTCGAGACTCGGTCCCGCAGCCAATCGCCGTCCTCGCGAATGGCCGGTGGGGGCGCCGCGAAGGAGGCGAGGATCGAAACGGGTCGCCCCGCGTCGCTTCCAGGCGTGTAGATCGTGAATTCCGCCGATTCACTCAGCTTCGCGATCCGTGCGGCGTCTTGACCCCAGTCGGCCAGGCCCTGCTTCCACTGAGTTGCCACTTGAGCGGCGTAATCGGCGACGGACATCCCGCGCCGCGCGGCGTCGTCCGCATGCAGCCAGGGCTCGAAGTCCGCCCCACGTAACTCGGGGAACTGCAGCAGCAGATTGCTCAGGTCCCCTTTGGGATCGATGATCAGCGCGGGAATTCCATCGATGGCCGCCTCTTCCAAGAGGCAAATCCCCAGGCCCGTCTTGCCGCTGCCGGTCATGCCGACGATCACGGCGTGCGTCACGAGATCCTTTGAGTCATAGAGCAGCAGGTCGTCGGTGCGTCGTTTCTGGTCGAGGTCGTACTCCTTGCCGAGATAGAAGACGCTCAGTTTTTCATAGAGTTCGCTTGCGGCACTCACCTGCTAGGTCCTCAAGGTCTCGGAGACGGCATCGCCTGTTGGCCCGTAGTGTAATCGATCGCGTCCGGCCGCACAGGCTCAGCTCACAAGTCGCTGACGGGCCGCCTCGACGACGTCGTCCAACATCGCTTCGGTCAAGCGTCCGGTAAACGTATTCTGTTGGCTCGGGTGATAGCAGCCCAGCAGCCAGTGACCTTCATCCAAAGCGACCGACGCTCCGTGCCGAAACTTCGGACGCGGGCCGCTCCAGGGAAAACGGGCGCAGAGCGCCGGCCAGATTCCGTCCCAGGCGATTCGTCCGAGGGCGAGGAAGACTCGCGCGGGAACGATGTCGAGGGTTTGGTGGAGCCACGCCTGGCAAGCCTCGCGTTCGGCCGCCGTCGGTCGATTGTCGGGCGGCGCGCAATGACAGACGGCGGTTATCGCGCAGTTGACCAGTTGCAAGTCATCCTCCCGTGAACGTGAACTCGCCTGGTTGGCGAAGCCGGCGCGGTGCAAGGCGCGATAGAGCCAGTCGCCGCTGCGGTCCCCCGTAAACATCCGCCCCGTGCGGTTCGCGCCGTGAGCGCCGGGAGCCAGGCCCACGATCAACAATTGGGCGCGAGGATCCCCGAAGTTGGGCACCGGGCGCGCCCAATAATCCCAATCGACATAGGCGCGTCGCTTTTGTTGTCCAATTTGTCGGCAATAACTTCGCAGACGTTCGCATCGCTCACACGCTTCCAATTCGTCGTTCAAGGTGGTCCAGGAAATCATGTCAATTCGGGCTCCACCGGATCCCAAACGGGAGGCGCCGGCGAGTCGGCCGATTCGCGCAAGACCTCATGCGGTCGGTACCGCGATTTGTAGGCCATCGAACCGCATTGGGCGATCCAATAGCCCAGGTAGTGGTGAGGCAGCTCGTAGGCCGCCGCCAAACGCAGTTCGGTCAACATCGAATACGTTCCCGGGCCCTCCGGCCGCCACTCTGGATCGTGGTAAAAGTAGACGCTCGACATGCCCCAACGCGTGATATCGATCAAGCCGACGCCGGCCAGCCGGTCCGCGCGAAAGTAACGCAGCTCCGCCGCGAATTCGAATTCACCCAGAAGGAACGAGTTCACGTACTCGTCGCGGTCGATCTCTCGCGCTGGCCAATTACGGAGCCGCGCCATCTCGGCGTGATAGCGGTTAAAGATTGCCAGATGATCGTCGGTCACGCCCGGACGCGTCAGTTCAACTTCGACCTGCGCGTTGCGCTGCCAACAACGTCGCTGACTCTTGCTGGTCCGAAAGCGAGCCACGTCGACTCGCAGACTGCGGCATTTCGAACAGGCCGGACAGACGGGGCGAAAAAACACGATCCCGTGCCGCCGCCAGCCCCGCCGCAGGTATTCGAAGTATTGCCGTTCCGTCAGCGTCCAGATCTGATGGTATTCCAAGGAAGCCCGTTCGTTCGGCAAGTAAGCGCAACGGTCCACCGGCGAGGTGAACTGGGCCAGGATCTCGGGCGCGCCTGGCGACGGCTCGGGTGGAAACTGGCTGCGCAGCGGCTCATTCACACCTGCGGTTCCCATCCGGCCTCGTAGGTCCGCTTCCACAAAGTTTCCGCCTGGGGATCGTCTTGAATGTGCCCGTCGCTTGGTCGGCAGTTGAGCGTGTGACCGGAGCGCTGCGAAATGTTTCCCAGGTGGCACAACAGCGTGCTGCGGTGTCCTTCCAGAATGTCCGCGTGGAGCGATTCCGCGTCGTTTTTTCGGATCGCGTCCACGAAATTCGCGACGTGCTCCGACTCGCCGCTTCGGCTTCCTTCGTGCGTTTCCTGAACGGCGTCCTGCCGGTCGAGGATCTGGAAGTTTCCGTTTTCCTCCAACCGCAGCGTGCCGTCCGTTCCATAAAAGACAACGAAGTCGGATCCATGGCGGTTGCAGCTGAGTCCTTGCCAGGTGATCGCCTTCTGATCGGGAAACTCAAACGCCACCACTTGCGTATCCGGCGTCTCCTGGTCGTCCTGGTAGGCGTACCTGCCACCACTGGACGTGACTCGGCGAGGATACTCGACGTCCAGACCCCAGCGGCAGAGATCGAGCGTATGGATGCCGTTGTTGCCCAATTCGCCGTTACCCCAGTGCCATCGCCAATGCCAGTTGTAGTGGACGACGTTGTCCCGATAGGGGCGACGTGGGGCGGGGCCTTGCCAGAGTTCGTAGTCGAGCTGAGCGGGGACGGCGGCGGGCTTGCCGACCCCAATCGAACCTCGGGCACTCGCGTACCAGGCTCGCGCCAGATAGGCTCGGCCAATCGCCCCCGCGTGAAGTCGCTCCATGGCAAGCCGCGTTCCCGGACTGCTCCGCCGTTGGGTTCCCAATTGGACCAGACGCCGATGTTGACGCGCGGCGGCGACCATCGCCTCCCCCTCCCAGGGATTGTGGCTGCAGGGCTTTTCGACATACACGTGTTTGCCCGCCGCACAGGCCAGAATCGTGGCCGGAGCGTGCCAATGATTCGGCGCCGCACAGACCAACACATCGACCTGCGGATCGTCCAGGATCCGTCGGAAATCGACGATGCCTTGTGTCTCCTTAGAAAAACTCTCGCGCAGACCCGCGGCACACGCGTCCGCCCGTTCACGGTCGGCGTCGCACGCATAGCGGACCTCGACCTGGGGTTGTTTGGCAAAGAGCTGCGCCAAACTGCGGCCCCGGTTCAGTCCCATCACGCCCACGATCAAACGCCGCGTCTCGTCTTCTTCGCCGCGGGCCGCAGGCGATGCCCAAGCCGTGGCGGTGACGAGACCCGCTGCCGAGACTCCCTTCAGGAATCCACGACGTCCGCTGGGTTCTGACATCTTGCACCTCGCTACTTCCGAAGGGATCTGAGCGCGCGTCGACCGGACAACCCAGCAATTCGACGGGCGGCGTTTTCAAACTCTCGACTGACGATTGATGATGACGCATCCGTCGACGAGAATCAACGTGTGTGGGCTGCGGTCGCCAGGCAGGCGCCGTCCCCGTTCGGTTCGGCGATCCCTCGCGCTGCCGCTCTGGCAACAGCGCTTTTGCGAAAGGTTGAGATGATCCATGTGGAACGACCTGAGTTTCAGTCTCTCCCGTTGCCGAAACACCCTGCTGGCCCTGGCACTGCTCGGCCCGTTCCCTGCGTTGTCGGAAACCGTCGTCGTGGCGGAGCGCGAATGGACAATTCCCGATGGGTTTGTGATTGAGCAGGTGGCAGGACCGGAACTCGTCCCGCGGCCCATTGTGGCGGACTTCGACCAGGCCGGCGATCTGTATGTGGCCGATTCGAGTGGCTCGAATGACGATGTGCAGACTCAGCTACGCGAGCGACCGCACCGCATCGTCCGGCTCCGCGACGAGGATGGCGATGGTCGTTTCGACTCGCAAGTCGTGTTTGCCGACCAGATGATGTTCCCCGAAGGAGTGCTCTGCTATCGCGGTTCGGTCTTCGTCGCAGCGCCGCCGCAGATCTGGAAGCTAACCGACTCCGACCAGGATGGCGTCGCGGACCAGCGCGACGTCTGGTTCGATGGCCAGACCTTGACAGGTTGTGCCAACGACTTGCACGGTCCCTACCTGGGACGCGATGGCTGGTTGTATTGGTGTAAAGGAGCGTTCGCCGAACAGACACACACGCTGGTCACGGGCGACCCCTGGACGTCGCGTGCGGCTCATGTGTTTCGACGACGCCCCGAAGGCGGGCCGATCGATGTGATCATGACCGGAGGCATGGACAACCCGGTCGAAGTCGTCTTTACGGACCGGGGCGAGCGAATCTTCACGACGACTTTCCTGCAGCATCCGGCAGGTGGTTTGCGAGATGGTTTGATCCATGCCATTTACGGCGGCGTTTACGGCAAGTCACACGGCGTGTTGGACGGACACGCTCGCACGGGTGAGCTGATGCCGCCGATGACGCACCTGGGGCCGGCGGCGCCCAGCGGGCTCGCCTACCTGGAAATGTCGAGCCTCGGTCCCGCCTACGCCGGCAATTTACTCGCGGCCTGCTTCAACCTGCATCAAGTATCCCGCCACGTCTTGGTTCCGGACGGTGCCAGCTGGCGCACCGAGGATGCGGCCTGGGTCTCCAGTCCCGATCTGGATTTTCACCCCACGGACGTACTGGAAGACGCCGACGGCAGTGTGCTGATTGTCGACACCGGTGGCTGGTACAAGCTGTGCTGTCCCACATCGCAGCTGCACAAGCCGGATGTGCTGGGCGGGATCTATCGCGTGCGTCGTCGGGACATGCCGCCGTTGGAAGATCCTCGGGGCCGCCAATTGCCATGGAATCAATTCTCCCCGAGCCAGCTCGTGGAACGTCTGGGCGATGCCCGGTTCGCGGTGCGTGCTCGTGCCGTCGACCAACTCGCACAACAGGACGAGGTCGACTGGGGGGCGCTGGCCGCGGCGATGCCCCAACACACGTCCGAGCGGCAACGGCGGGAATTGATCTGGGTGGCCACTCGCAGTCGGGACGACGACTCCCGCCAGGTCCTCAAGCAGGGCCTGCAAGACGCGTCGGAATCGGTCCGGCAGGCGGCGTTGCACGGCGTGAGCGTGCGTCGCGAGCGATCGCTTGCCGAAGCGGTCGTGGGCCTCCTGTCCGACCCGGCACCGAGCGTACGTCGAGCTGCCGCCGAGGCGGCCGGCCGGCTGGGAAACCTCGCCGCCGTCGGGCCGCTGGTGCACCAGGCGGTCACGGCACAAGGACGCGCGCTGGAGCATTCCGCGGTCTATGCACTGATCGAACTTCGATCGGTCGAGTCGCTACGGTCGGCGCTTCGCGACGCCTCGCCGCAAGCACAACGCGTCATCTTGCTCGCGTTGGACCAGATCCCAGGCGGTAAACCGCAAGCCCAAGAGGTACTTCGCTTGGTCGACGACGCGGATCGCGCTGTTCGCGAGACGAGCGGCTGGATTCTGGCGCGGCACCCCGAATGGGCTGCCGATATGATCGACCATTGGCTGGTCGAGTGGCGAGCGGATCCGGACGGGGCGTCGGGGCGCCGTGCCGAGTTGGAGCAGCGAGTGGCGGAGTTGATCCGACTGCCGGAAATGCAAGATCGATTGATGGCCGGCTTGGCCGTCGGCGACGCCCCCGAGGCGTCCCAACAGGTCTTGCTGGCACTGTTGCGACGGTCGCAAACGGAGGTGCTGAGCGAATCGCTGCAGGCGACGCTGGCCAGCACCCTGCGAACCGCCCGTGCCGAAATCGCCGGCGACATGATTACGACCCTCGCCGCGTTGCCGCGGCCGGCAACTCAGCACGCGTTGGTCGCCGAATTGGCCCGCTGGGCCGAACGGACCGACGCCGACCCTGCGTTGCGACTTCAAGCGGTCGCGTCCTTGGACATGGTGCCGGGAGGGTTGTCGGACGAGCTGGTTCAGCGGTTGCTACGGGCCGCCAACGATCCGGAAGACTTCGCGCATCGCCGGTGGGCGACCACGGCGCTGGCCCGCAATCCGCTTACGTCCGAGCAAATGCAGCAACTGCTCGGGGAATTGCCGCAGCTGGGGCCGATTGAGCTGCGGGCCGTGTTGCCGGCCTTTCGCAGGCAGGCAAGTGACCCGCTAGGGCAGGCGCTGCTGGCCGCCCTGGCTCAGTCGCCCGCCAGCATCGTAATTCCCTGGGAGGAATTGAGCGAATCGCTGGGCCAGTTCAGCCCGGCGATTCGGCAGCAAGCCCAGCATCAACTGGCCACTCGTCGGCCGACGGGAGCCGAGCAGACCGCGCGCGTCGAAACTCTGCTCGCCGAACTTCCTGCCGGCGACGTGCGTCGCGGTCAGCAGGTGTTCCACAGCGCGAAAGCGGCCTGCTTTACGTGTCATGCGATGGGCTATCGGGGCGGGGATCTGGGGCCCGACCTGACACGGATCGGCCGGATTCGAGCCCGCCGCGATCTCTTAGAGGCCATCGTGTATCCCAGTGCGAGTTTCGTGCGGAGCTTCGAACCCGTCAGCCTGGTCACGCGCGATGGCCGGGTTCTGAGCGGGATCGTCAAAGACGAACGGGCAAATCGGATTGTGCTCGTGGATGGCCAACGACAGGCCGTCGAAGTCGACCGGGGTGAGATCGAAGAACTCCGCCCAGCTCAGCAGTCCATCATGCCCAGCGGCCTCGACCAACTGTTGGCCGAACAGGATCTGGCGGACCTATTGGCGTTCTTGGAGGCGGCCAAGTAGACGCCCGCCTGTCACCCTTCTCGAACCGGCCCCGCTCATCCGGCCCCCTCATCAGGCCCCCTCATCCGGCCCCCTCATCCGGCCTTCGGCCACCTTCTCCCGCGTTGGGGAGAAGGGACATTCTCGTGTCACCTCTCCCGAGGCCGGGAGAGGTCGACCGGGGCCCGCTCGCGGGGCCCGGGCGGGTGAGGGCTGAGCATCTGGCACCCCGCCGGGCCCCCTCATCCGGCCTTCGGCCACCTTCTCACGCGTTGAGGAGAAGGGACAGGGGGGTGTCACCTCTCCCGCGGCCGGGAGAGGTCGACCGGGGCCCGCTCGCGGGGCCCGGGCGGGTGAGGGCTGAGCATCCGGCACCCCGCCGGGCCCCCTCATCCGGCCTTCGGCCACCTTCTCACGCGTGGGGAGAAGGGACATTCTCGTGTCACCTCTCCCGCGGCCGGGAGAGGTCGACCGGGGCCCGCTCGCGGGGCCCGGGCGGGTGAGGGCTGAGCATCTGGCACCCCGCCGGGCCCCCTCATCCGGCCTTCGGCCACCTTCTCCCGCGTTGGGGAGAAGGGACATTCTCGTGTCACCTCTCCCGCGGCCGGGAGAGGTCGACCGGGGCCCGCTCGCGGGGCCCGGGCGGGTGAGGGCTGAGCATCTGGCGAAACGCGTCGGCTGGGAAAAACTGGTTCCGCTGCGGTTTCGCTTGGTCTAGAATCGGGGCATTCACGCCGTTGAAGATTCCCGTTTACGGAGACCTAGTGCATGTCAACTGTTCCGGCCTCGACACGACGTTCGTTCCTGAAGCAAGGCTCCCTGTTGGCCGCCACGATCGGCCTGCCCACCATCGTTCCGGCGGCGGCTCTGGGACGTGACGGCAGGACGGCGCCGAGCAATCGCATCACGATGGGATTTATTGGGACCGGTGGCAAGGGACGCCACAATTTGGGGATCTTCCAAGACGACGCCGAGTGCCAGGTCCTCGGGGTCTGCGATGTGGACGCCAACCATTGCCGGGCGGCGAAGGAACAGGTTGATCAGAAGTACGGGAACCAAGACTGCGCGTCGGTCGCGGATTTTCGCGAGCTCGCCGGACGCGATGACCTGGATGCAATTTGTGTTTCCACGCCGGACCACTGGCACGCCCTGGCGACGATCGCCGCCTTGAATTCGGGCAAGGACGTGTATTGCGAAAAACCGCTGGCGAATTCCGTCGGCGAAGGCCGAGCGATTTGTCGCGCGGCGGCGCGGGCGGGGCGAATCGTGCAGACCGGCAGCCACGAGCGGTCGGGGGATGGCAGGCGAGCCGCCTGCGAGTTGGTCCGCAACGGGCGGATCGGCAAGCTGCATACGATTCGGATCAACTTGCCGACGGATGATTCCCATCATCAGCAGGTGAAGCAGTGGACCGAGCCCCAACCGGAAATGCCGGTGCCGGACTACTTGGACTGGGATCGCTGGCTCGGTCACACGGCGGCGGTGCCCTACACCGAAAAGCGTTGTCATTTCTGGTGGCGTTTCATTCTCGCTTACGGCGGCGGAGAAATGACCGACCGCGGCGCCCACGTCATCGACCTGGCGCAGCTGGGAGCGGGGAAAGACGGCACGGGCCCGGTCGAGTACATCGCGAAGGGATCCCGCAACGCGTCCGGGCTTTTCGACGCCTTCATGGACTATGTGTTCATCAATATCTACGACGACGGACTGAAGATGATTGGATCGACGCAAGGGCCGCGAGGCGTCAAGTTTGAGGGGGACGAAGGCTGGATCTTTATTCACG
This sequence comes from uncultured Planctomycetales bacterium, assembly GCA_963826795.1. Classification (GTDB taxonomy): domain Bacteria; phylum Planctomycetota; class Planctomycetia; order Pirellulales; family Pirellulaceae; genus CAWGYT01. The sequence continues at coordinate 367,740 of CAWGYT010000010.1, forward strand.
TGCACGACCCCAAGGTCGAGGCGAGTGATCCTCGGATCCTGGAATCGACAATCGGAAGCCGAGAAATCCACCTGGGACGCAGCCCGGGCCATCATCGCAATTTCTTGGATTGCATCAAGTCGCGGGAAGAACCCCTGGCGTCAGCCGAAATCGGACATCGCACGGGCTCGATCTGTCACCTCAATAACATCGCCATGAAGTTGGGGCGAAGCATCCACTGGGACCCCGTCAACGAGGTCGCGGTAGATGACGAAGAGGCCAACGGGCTGCTGATGCCCGCGATGCGGGCTCCCTGGGTGATTTAGAGCTGCGTCGCAGCTCAAGCTTGAGGTCGGGAAAAGGGGTCAGGTCCCGAAAGTGCGAAGCACCCGGAGGGCCGTTCCGGCTTTCGGGACCTGACCCCTTTTCCCGACGGACCCCTTTTCCCGACGCTCACTCGGGTGGCGCATCCCATTCGAGTTTGCCGCTGAACGGGGCCGGCTCGCCGTCGAGTTCGGCCAGGGCGTTGCCGGCGGCTCGTTGCTCGGCTTCCTTCTTGTTGCGACCCCAGGCCGGCGTGAATTCGCGACCCGCGAATTGCGCGGCCACGTGAAAGAACTTGTCGTGGTCGGGGCCCCGCTCGTTCAGCAGCAGGTAGGTCGGAGTATCTCCGAAGTCACGCTGCACGACTTGTTGCAATAGTGACTTAAAGTTGTCATCGGAGGTTCCGGAGGCGGCGAGGTCGATTTCCGGCTGCACGCATCGTCCGACGAACTCGCGCGCGGCCGTGAGTCCTCCGTCCAGGTAGACGGCAGCGACGAGTGACTCGAAAACGTCGGCCAACAACGAGCTGGGAACTGGCTTGCCCGTCGAAATTCCCTTGCCCACGATCAATACCGGCTCGAGTCCCAGGTCGTTGCTGATCTTGGCACACGTTTGCCGACTGACGACGACCGACTTGATCTTGGTGAGATGGCCTTCCAGCAGGTCGGGAAACTGCTCAAACAGCAACTCGCAGACGATCGCGCCGAGAATCGCATCGCCGAGGAATTCCAGTCGTTCATTGGACGCCAGCCGATGTTGCGCGCCGGAGGCGTGCGTCAACGCGCTGCGAAGCAGCATGGGATCGCGAAAGCGGTACCCGATGATTTGCTCGCAAGCCTGCAATCGATCCGCAAGCTCGGTCGAATTTTCAGCACCCAAATCCATGCGACACGCCTTCGGTCTCCGATTCGGCCGCACCAAACGGCGTGACGCGTCGCGCTGGCACGCAAGCACGAGACGGAATCGCGATCGCTCAGGACCTTTTCTGCAGCCCCGCGCGGGACCCGTTCCAATCGCATCTGCCGAGCGAATCGAGACGCCTTGGGTGCGGTTCCTCGAGTCATCGAAATGGGCCCGTCGCAAGAAGGGGCGGACACGCTACGGTGTGTGTCCGCCGGTCGAATGCGGATTCTTTGCACGCCGCAGCGACCGCCGGGCACCTCGTCGCCTCCGACGGGACCCTGCGGTCCCACTCTAACGAGCGGTTTCGCGAATGTCAATCGATCTCGGAGGTAACCCGGCAAACGGGCGACGGGCTGACTTGCCGATCGCTTGACCCACAACCCCCGATAACGAAGAATGCGTTCCAGCTCGATCCGTGAGATCTGACGAATCCGACGTGGTACGTTGGTTGAGACGCACGGAGAGCCTGCGAGTCATCGGGGACGCTCGCGAAGACTTCGGCGTATTGGAAATTACCAGATGCCGGGTCGGGCTGGTCTCGATCCGGCGGGGCGGGAGAGACGGTCTGAGACGGAGTCGCGGAAGGCATGGTGGAATTACCTCGTTTGGCTCTCGGCACGGTCCAGCCGGAAGTTCCGTTAAGGCGCCCGTTGTGGGCGCTCTTCGCGGCGTTTCGACAGTCCGGGATCGACCCCCAGGTGTTTTCGTCCCAGTCCCGCTTCGACGTCTGGAACGGATTGGTGGTCCCGCCCGGCCACCAGTTACGGCATCTTGACAGCTGGCTGATGACGTGTGAAAGAAGCGGCACCAGTCTGGCCCAGGGCGGGCTCGCCCACGACCTCTCGCTGGTCGTGGGCCGCTTGCGAAGGCCGGCATGGCACGACGACTCGACTCGAACGCCCGTGGGCGGGTCGCTCGATCAGCTGGCGTCCTGGTTGGATTTGCCGCGGATTGTCTGGATTGACGTGTCCTTGCTGGATCCCTGTCGCCTGGTCGATTTGCCGGACGGGACGGCCGGAATCTTGCTCGACGGCTGTGAAGACCCGACGCAATTGGCCCGTTGGCAGACCCGGTTGGAATCCCTCTGGGGAATCCCCGTGCTCGGCGGGCTTTGCGCCACGGGAAATGCGGGTTCGCTGGCAAATGCCGGTCCAGTCCGAAACGACTCAGCGCGCACGTTGTGCCGAACTGGGAGGCCATCTGGCCCCTTACCTGAGGCTCGACCGCCTCCTCGAGTTGGCTCGCGCGGCCCCACCGCTGCACGTGGATCCGCATGCCGGCGTCGAAGACAGCCCTGCCCGGGCATTACGAGTAGCGGTTGCGTATGACGAGGCGTTTCATTGCTATTTTCGGGATACCTTGGACGCGTTAGAGCGAATGGGGACGCAGCTGACGGATTTTTCGCCGCTCAAGAGCGAGTCCATCCCGGCGGAAACGGATCTGGTTTGGCTGGGTTGCGGTCATCCCGAACAGTACGCCGAGCGACTCACGCGCAACGTCTGTTTACGGCAATCGCTCCATGCGCACGTTCGAGCGGGCGGACGGGTCTACGCCGAGGGCGGTGGGCTGGCTTACATCTGCGAAAGTCTGTCGTGGGAGCAAGGTTGTTACCCGATGGCGGGCCTACTGGCCGCGCGGCGCTCTTCGTGCCTTCGGACTCCCGACCCGTCGAAATGCAGCTGGTCGGTGATCCGTGGCTGGGACGTCAATGTGTGCGCGGTTATCTGAATCCTTGCTGGGCGATCGAGACGGATCAGGGCGTCACCGATTTCTCGGCCCAGTCCGATTGTCCGGTAAGTTTGATCGGAGATGGACCTGTGATCGGCAGCCGGATTCATCTTCATTTTGCCGCGCAGCCCGGCTTGCTGAAGTCGTTTGTTTCGCCGCGATCGGCCTAGCGCTGTGTCACAGCTGAATATTCGGGTCCGTCAAGGCCGCGCGTTCTCACTTGTGAGGGACGTCGGGTTGCCATACAACGAGGCATTGGCGGCCCTGCCCTGCCCTGCCCTTTGAGATCCTGCCCGATCGATGGTCAATACACTCTTCGTTCCCGAACTTCGCGAGATGCTGGCGTCACAAAATCGGACGGAGCTCTGCGAGTTTTGTCAGGCACTTCATCCGGCGGCGACGGCCGACTTCATGTCAGGGTTGACTTCGCAAGAGTCCTGGGAAGTACTGCATTACGCCTCGCCCGAAGTGCGGACCGAAATCTTCCACTATTTCGACCGCCCCAGGCAGATTGAAATATTGACTCAGCAAGACCGAAAGGACGCGGTCCTGCTGCTCTCGGAAATGGCGGTCGATGACCGAGTCGACTTGTTGAACGATTTGGATCCGGGCCTGGCCGAGGAATTGATCGGGCAACTCCCGAAGGCCGACCGCCGTGAGACGCTCCGCCTGCAATCCTATCCCGAGGGCACGGCGGGCGCGGTGATGACCACCGAGGTCGTCAAATTGGCCGAGACGTTGACGGTCAACGAGGCGTTGCAGGAGCTTTCGAAGCGTTCGGACGAAGTCGAGACGATCTACTACTTGTATGTTGTCGATGACTCGAATCATCTCCGCGGCGTGCTCTCCACACGCGATCTGATCTCGTCGCTGTCGACGCCCCACAAGCCGCTCCGAGAGATCATGGATACCCAGGTGATCTCGGTCGATGTCCATGACGATCAGGAAGAGGTCGCTCACAAAGTCGCCTTTTACGACCTGTTGGCGATTCCCGTCGTCGATGAACAGCATCAGATGCTGGGCATCATCACGCACGACGATGTGATCGACGTCGTCCGGGAGGAGGCCACGGAAGACGCTCATCGCATCGCGGGCGTCGAGCCGTTGGCGACCGGCTACCTGCAGACGGCGCTCGGGCGGCTCTGCTGGAATCGCGGTGTTTGGCTGGCGCCGCTCTTTTTCGCGGCGCTCTTGACCGCCGGCGCGATTCATCGCTACGAGGAACATCTCAGCCGGTGGGGATTCCTGATCTGGTTTCTGCCGCTAATCATCTCCAGCGGTGGCAATTCCGGAAATCAATCGGCCACGCTGATCATTACCGCGCTCACGACCGGTGACATCCAGCTGAAGGATTGGGTCCGCGTCGTGACCCGCGAGTTGCTGATGGGCCTGCTGCTCGGCGGTTTGCTGGGAATCGTCTTTCTCCCGGTGGGGATCATGTTCGCGCCGGAATCGGTGCTGGTGGTCCCCCTGACGCTCGTGCTGGTTGTACTCTGCGGAACCCTCGTCGGATCGGTCCTCCCGTTGGTCTTTCGACAATTGGGCCAGGACCCGGCCCTGATGAGCAATCCCTTTGTGGCGGGGATTATCGATATCGTGGGAATCGTGATCTACGTCCGGGTGGCAATTCTGCTGCTCAGCTAGTGCTGTGGTTGGGAAAAGGGGTCAGGTCCCAAAAGTGCGAAGCACCCGAAGGGCCGTTCCGGCTTTTGGGACCTGACCCCTTTTTTCAATCAGCGGAGCGTGACCACAAGCCGATAGGGGTGGGCGGGGCCGCCATGGTCGTGGGCATCCTGGAGCGCCAGAAAATAGCGGCCCGTGACCGGAATTTCGTATTCGAGCCGTGAATCGAGTCGGTCGAAGTCGTCAACGCAAATCAGTATCTGGCCCTGCTCGTCGTACAGCGTCAGGAGACTGTCCAGGGCCGAGCCATGCCGGCGAGCGAAGACCTCGGCCCGCACCGTCTGTCCCGCGAGGGCTGGGAATGCAAACACGTCCACGTTGCGATCGGCGTGGATCTCGCCCTGAATCGTGAGCTCGCCCTGCATCTCGGGCAAGGGCTGAATCGCCTGGGCCTGCCGAAAGCCGTCATTGGGCTCTTGCTCGATCACCAGCGACGACGAGCTTTCCGCCAAGACCGTAAACGGCGCGCTTTCGCCCGCCGGCGAGCAGACCACCAAAGCAATCTCGGCTCCGGCCGGCAGCTCGTCCGGCACGTGCAGCTCGATCTCGACCTGAGTGTCGCCGATCTGGCTGGCGTCCTGCCCGCCGGGGATTGGCGCGTTGCTTTGGTTGAGTAACTTCACCGTCGCGCCTTCGAGACGGCAGCGAACCTGCTGCGCCTGATCGAGCTTCCAGCCACGCATCACCAGCTTCGTCGTGGCACCCGGCTGCACGCCCAGGGGATTGCAGAGCGCGATCCGGGGCGACTCGGTTGGCGCCTCTTCGCCTCGGGCCGTGGCCGACGACAACGCCAGGAGTCCCACCAGAACCCAATCACGCCGCCGCAAGGTTTCACGCATAAAGTGCCTCGATGGTCTGACCCTCATCCAGAATCGCGACCGGTCGCCCATCGGGCGTCACGAGTTCCCGGCGTGGATCGATGCCCAGCGAGCTGAGGATTGTGAAGGCGACGTCGGCGGGGCGAACGGGATGGTCGGTGACTTGCGCCCCCTCGCGATCGGTCGCGCCGATGACTTGGCCGGTCCGCACGCCGGCTCCCGTGAACAGCAGGGAAGCCGCCGGTGCCCAGTGATCGCGTCCGACGTCTTTGTTCAGCTTCGGAGTCCGACCGAATTCGCCCATCGCGACCACAAGCGTTTCGTTGACCAAGCCCCGCTCGTGGAGGTCCGTGACGAGGGCCGAAAAACCGCGATCGAAGTCGGGCAATTTTTGTTCCAGCCCGTCCCAGATTTTGGCATGATGATCCCAGCCACCGAAGTTGACCGTCACGAACGTCACGCCTCGCTCGACCAGCCGGCGTGCTAACAGACAACTCTGCCCAAATGTGGTCCGTCCATACCGATCGCGCAGCGTCGATGGCTCTTGCTCAACGGCAAACGCCTCGCGGGCCTCGCCCGAAAGGACCATCTCCGTGGCTCGTTGCTGAAACTGGTTGTACGCCAGCAATTGATCGTTGCCTTCGATCCTGCGGGCGAGACCATCGACCGTTTGAAGCAGCGACTGACGTCGGTCGACGCGGATTTGCGAGATGGGCTCAGATCGCGAAACGTCGCGGACGCGAAAGTCGGCCTGGTTCGGGTCGCCGGCCTTGAACGACTCGAAGCGTCCGCCCAAGAAGGCGCTTTTGCCCAACTCCCAGGTGAAGGATGGATTCCTCGGAATGGCCACATAAGGAGGCAGCGTCCCTGGGAAACCGCTCTCGTGAGCCGCGACGGCTCCCATCGCCGGCCAGTCTCCGAACGCCGATCCGAAGCGACCCGAGAGCACCCAATTGGTGGCCGTTTCGTGATGATCGTTGTTGTGGCATCCGCTGCGAACCAGACAGACCTGGTTCATCGTCTGGGCCATCATGGGCAATAGCTCACCCACTTCCACACCCGGCACACTGGATCGGATCGGCCGATACTTGCCTCGGATCTCCTCGCTCGCAGCGGGTTTCAGATCGAAACTGTCATGGTGCGAAAGCCCTCCACCCAGATACACCAGAATCACCGATTTGGCCCGCCGCGTACGGGTCAATTCGGCGCAGGCTTGGGAACGAAGCAGCATCGGGAGGCTCATCCCCAAGGGAGCAAGTCCGCCCACGCGGAGAAAGTCGCGCCGCGACGGAAATCGTAGATCGAACATGGTCGTATCAATTCGAATAAGCGGTTTGATTGTCGGTGAGCTCAACGGTTGAAAGTGAACGCGGAGCTGTTCAGCAGCGCCCAAAAGAGATCCTGCATCACCTCCTCTCGATTCGACTCCGTCAAGTAAGTCAGGACTTGCTGTCGCTCGTCGTCCGACGGGAACCGGCTGACGGTGGCGAGAAAAATTTCGTCGATCACGGGCCCGTCGTCGGGAAACTCGCGCAGCAGCCGGACCAGCCGTCCCTCGGGCGATTTCAGTTTTTGAAACAGCTCGTCGCTATTCTGCAGATGCAGCAGTTGGGGTAGCGTCACCTCGTCCGCCCGCTCGCAGGCACAAGCCGTCGTGCGTGCGGGACGACCGAACATCGTGAGAAAGTACGACTCGGCGAACGGATCCGGAATCTGTACGGCTCGCATTCCCTGCGGATAGCCAGCGAACGATTCGGGTTGATTCGTGGCGGCGCAAATCGCGTCGAGCAGTACTTCGGCGGGTAAACGACGCGCGTAAAAATGAGAATAGAAGCGACGATCTCGAAAATTCGAGGCCGTGGTTTCTGCAGTGAGCTGATAGGTGCGCGACGTCATGATCAACCGCATCAGGTGCTTCACATTGAAGCCGCTGGCGATGAATTCGCGGTTTAATACCTCCCAGAGTGCGCGGTTGGAGGGGGGATTCGTCGCACGCAGGTCATCCACGGGCTCGACCAATCCAATTCCCAGAAAATGCTTCCACAGTCGGTTGACCATGGCGCTGAGAAAGACTCGTTTTCGGGAGCCGTCAGCCAAGTCACCAGCGCGCCACGCGGATCACTGCCGGGCGGAATCTCGACGCGGGAACGGTCCAACGGCTGGGGCTTGAGCATTTCGCCAGTACGGGGGTGCCGTACCTCGACGGGCTGCCGCGCCGCCTCGGCCATCTGTTCTTCCAACTCGGCAATCCGACGCTGGACGCCTTCCAATTGAGCCGGCTCGGCATTGGCCGCCTGCATTTCGCTCAGCCGGCTCGTTTGCTCGCGGTGTTGCTTACGCAGATTCAGCAGATGACGCGTCCCGACCACCAATTCGGTTGGACCCTGCTCGGGCTGACGCCGTTCGAGCGCCACGCGCGAAAAGAAACTGACGAAATGGTAGTAGTCGTCCTGCGTGTATTTTTCCAGCGGATGATTGTGGCAACGTGCGCACCCAATCCGGGTGCCCAGAAAGGCTTGTGCAACGGAGTCTGCCACGTCGGACTTCTCCGCTTCGTTTTCGCCCACGGTGACCACGAAATAACCCACCGGTGGCTGCTCCGTACAAGACCCTGTCGCGGTCAATACGTCCGCAGCGATCTGATCCCATGGTCGGTTAGCCGCCACCTGGGTGCGGAGCCAGGCATGGAAGCTGCGCACGCCTTTGACACCCCGCACGTCGTGGTCTCGTTCCCGGCGATTCTGCAGCAAATCGGCGAACCAATGCGTCCAATGGTCGACGAATTCCGGCCGCTCAAGCAAGTTGTCGACCAGACGCTGACGTTTGTCGGTCCGACCGTCGTCGGCAAACGCGCGGATTTCCTCCGGCGTGGGCAGCGTCCCGATCGCATCCAAGGAAGCCCGTCGCAGGAACGTCAGGTCGTCACATCGAGGCGACGGATCGATGCGTAGCGCCGCCAACTTGTCGAATACGGGATCGTCAACCGCGTTGTCACGCTCGGCGTATTGGTGCGCGTTCGACGTCGCGGTCACGCGGAATCGTGACCGTCACGATCTGAATCAGGCCGCCAAACGTGGCGCGGACCACCGTTTCACCAGCTTGCTTAACGGTCACGAGCCCCGATTCGGTCACGTCGACCGTCGCGGGATCGCTCGAGTCAAAGCGGGTTAACCAGGTCACATCCCGCTCACGGCCGTCCGCATAGGTCGCCGTGATCTGCAGAGGGATCGTCGCGCCGACCGTGACCGTCGCTTGTTCCGGCGAGACGTGCAATCGTTCAAGACCCGGTTCGTCGTACTCTGGGCCGGGCATCCCCTGGCTCACCCACGTGATCAGATCGCGCGCCGCCTGAGAATCCATTGCGAAGCGGGGGCCACCCCCATGCGGAACGGCTCCCATCGCTTTGCGGATCAACAGGCTTCGCTCAGGAGCGGACGCGAACACGCGGCGTCCAAGGCTCTCGCGCGTAATCGATTCGTAGTCGTCTTCCGGGGCATATCCCCGCAGCGAAAGTCGAAATCCGTTTTGCCCCGCCAACTTGCCATGGCAACCACCGGAATTGCAGCCGAAACGTGTCAGAATCGGAATCACGTCCTGGTTGAACGAGAGCGACTCAGAACTCCATGCGAGCGACGGAATTGCGGCGGCCGCCAGGATCGCCAATCCCCACGTCTGTCGCCGCGTCAGTTGCCATCCGCGAAAGCGATCGCCGGTTGAAATGCGAGAAGGCATCACGCAATTCCCTCCTCCAGGTGGATCAAGCTCACGATTCGTATCTTAGGCGGACCCGCGTTCGGTTGTCGAGCCTGCGGATCGGACGGAAAATCGTCCTGACCCCCTTTTCGAGGATGCCCTTTTCGAGGACGCCCTTTTTCGGGTGGCGCAGCCGTCCACGCCCGTCACGGGCGGTTCCTGGCCGGTTGCCATCGCGCGCAGGAAGGCTTGCAGGGCGCGCCGACGGTGTCGTAGAACTGATTGCCTGCTTCGAAATAGTTGGGGCAAAACTGCTGCGCGCGGTCGGGTGATTCGTGCCACACGGTGACCTGCCGCTGGACGTCCTCGATCGTCATCACTTGCTCGTCGGTCACCAATCGCATCCACTCCACCGTCCGCTGTTGCCCCGGTCGCCAAGTGGCACTGATGCTGCCCACGGTTCCGCCGACCGACTCGGTCAGCAGCGTGACGCCGTGCGGATGTCTCGCGGAATGCCCTTGCAGGACCGAGTGGACCGTCTCGATTTCGCGTCTCGATTTCGCCGCCGAACCAGCGTCGCAAATCGAGGTGATTGGAAACGAGCGAGGTGAGCAAGGCATACGGCAGCTGGGCCACTTCCGGCGGGATCCCGTCCGTCACCGGGACGATCGCCTGCCGGATGGGTTGAGCCGCAAGGTCTGACAAGATTGCCTTGGCGGTTTGAGAGCCAAAGCCGAAGCCGCCACCGATGACTGCCACGCGTTGCTGGGAGGGGTTGGCCGGGCAAATCACGGCCGTTCGCAAATCGAGCGACTCGAGCGCTGCGTCCCCTTCGTCCACCAGGTTTCCCTGACCGGTGGAATCGATTTTCTTGAACACCCGGTCGGCGCAATGGCGCCTCAGCCACTGAATCGCCTGCCGGACTTGTCGGCGGGCAATGGCCGGCGACGCGTCTCGACTGTTGGTCGTCAACGCCATAACGTCGCTGTCGCCAGGCGGTCCGCCGCGACGGTCGAACACCGCGCTGCCGCGAAATCCACGCGCCACAAACTGCACTCCGGCATCCAACGCGCCGCTCAGGTCGTCGGCCACGATGGCCCACCGAGCCGGATCGCGTGATTGGCGCATCGCTTGTTGCACGGCATTTGCCTTGTTCGCATCACTGGTTCGACCTGCGCCGCCAGTTCACTGGCCCGTGATCTCGATCTGGACACCCGCCGTCGCCGACCGATCGAGAAACAGCGCCCGCTTGCCTTTTGTTCCCTGATGGATCGCCTGTGCCACAGGCAGACCCTGACCTGGCAAGTCCGCAAAGGCCTGCCCGACGTCGTCGACGGTCAGGCAGACGTGGTGCAGCCCCGGACCGTGCTCGGCCAGCCACGCCTTCAGCGGGTGATCGTTCGTCAACGGTTCCACGAGCTGTAAATGGGCATTGCCCAAGTCCAGATGCGTCAGGCGAATCGAGCCGTCGTTGACGACTTCGCTGAACAAGACCTCGAGCCCCACAAGGTCGCGCCAAATCGTGAGCGCATTCGCGGTGTTTTCGACCACAATCGCCACGTGGTCCAGGGAACGAAACGTCGCATGTTTCATGGGGATCCCATCCATCTGAGTCGCGGGAGGGCGAGTTGGATTTTGGCCGGTGACGGTCCGAAACGATTTGGGGACTTCGAATTTCGAGTTTCGCGATGCTTCGTTTCGTGAGCCGATTTACGGATGGGGATCGGGAGCTCCGTCGACGACCTGCGGTCTCCGAGCGGCCTCGAGGGATGTTTGCAGGGATCGGATCATCAGGTTCATGTCGGCTCCGAGTCCGATCATTTGAAACCCGTCGCGGCGACGCTGGGCAACTTCCTCGAGATCGCGACCCAGGATCCCCGCGGCGATTCCCCGCGCTGCGGCCTCGCGGCGCATTCGGAGCATGATTTCCGCGACGTCGCCGCCCTCCCATTGCCCCAGGTGTCCGTAGCTGGCCGACATGTCGGCGGGACCGAAGAAAATGGCCTCCAGGCCCGCGACGTTCAGAATTGAATCCACGTTTTCCGCAGCCGAGCGCGTCTCGAGCAGCGGAATGAGCATCGTTTCGTCGTTGGCTTGAGCCAGATAGGCTTGAGCCTCCAGTCCCCAGGCCACGCATCGTTCCCCGCCCACACCGCGGACGCCCCGGGGAGGATAGCGACCGAATTGAAATGCCTGCTCGACGTCCTGCTGATCGCTCATCATCGGCAGAATGATTCCCTGAGCGCCCAGGTCCAAGGCCCGCTGGACATTCTCGCGCGTGCTCTGGGCGACCCGGACGAGCGACGCAGTTGGCGTTCCGGACGTCACCCGTAGGTGATTGATCACGTCGCCCCACGCCAAATGTCCGTGCTCCATCTCGATCACGATCCAATCGATTCCCAACGTGACCGCCGCCTCGGTGACGTTGGGGCAATCCAGTGTGACCCACATTCCGAACGTCGTCTGACCTGCGCAGTTTCTTTCGTAACGGATTTGGCAGCATACTGGCTCGGTTGAATCGGTTGGATCGTGAGCTGTGTGGCGGGATGCCGTCCACTTGTTTACCTTTACCGCCTTTCAGGATATCCGCCGGGATCGCGGTTCACCACCGGGAACCCGGGAATCACACGTCGCCGCAGCGAGGTTGACGCGTCCTTGACGGCATCACTTTCGAAGGCCATCCGGAAGCCGTAGAATCAGGGTCGTCAACCGGGAGAGCGAGGCTCCCGCCGAGCCGCGGATTCGCCGAGCCGCAGATTCGGCAAACGGCTTGGAATGGAAACCGGATCGACCTCGGATCTTGCCGAACCTTTACTTTACTTGCCTTCAATACCGCTCGTCGGGAGCCGTGTCCTCCCGTCGCGGTTGCTGAGAGGATTCACGCGATGCGACGTTTTGTGAAATCGTGGATCGTCGTCGTGTCGGTTCTGGTAGTCGGACAGGTCGCGGCGCAAGGCGTCGCCCCCGATCCGCTCGCATCACTGGTGTTTCCACCCGAGTTGCTGATGCGGCACCGCGCGGAGCTCGGCTTGACCGACGAACAGGTTGCGTCGATCCGAGGTCGGCACGAGCAGCTGGGGTCGAAAACGCAGACGCACCAACGACGGCTGCAAGCCGCGGTCGGCAGGCTCGCCAAGCTGCTCTCGGCCGAGCAGGTCGACGAACAGGCCGCCCTGGAACAACTCGGCCAGGTATTGGGGGCCGAACAGGAGCTGAAGCGGGCGCAGCTGCGGCTGATGATCCAGATCCGCAATCAACTCACGGCCGAACAGCGGCAGATTGCCGCGCAACTCAGTTCTCCGCCCAGTCCTCAAAACGACTTGCCGGCCGCGGTGGCCAGCTTGTCGCCAACCGAGCTTTCGCGAGAACTTGTGGCCCTGCCGCATGACGAGGTGCCGTGGCGGAACATCCCCTGGAAATCCTGCCTGCTCGAAGGCCTCGCCACGTCGCGGTTGCAAGAAAAGCCCGTGGTGCTGTGGATCTTCATTGACCGGCCGTTGGATGACGAACGCTGCTGAGTGTTCGCAGGTGCCGCCCGTGAGGTGGTCTTCTCGAATCCCCAGGTTGTTCGCCAGATCCAAAACGAGTTCGTGCCCGTGGCGCTCAAGGCCGGGCAAGTGAACCAACCGCCGAGCGGCACGGAAGGCCGGTTATACGCCGAAATCGGTCGGACCAAGCCCGCGCCCCAGGGGATCTGCGTGGCCAACTCAGCCGGCAAGGTGCTCGTGTGGGCTCTCTCGTTTGACGACGATCAAAGCATCACCGACTTTTTCGGCTACGCGGCGCGGCGCTATCGCCAGTTTCCCGACGCGACGCGACCGGTCGTCACGGAGCGGTTCATGCGGTACCCGAGTCACCGGCTGCCCGACATTCCGGATACGGGCGAGGCGCTGGCTCTGCCTGCCAGCCACGCGGCCACGGATCGTTGCCCCGCCCGTCCTCCGATCGCGCGAGATACACTCGTGGGTCGCATCGTAGGCCGTGCGCTGGACGATGAGGGGCGTCTGATCGCCGACACACGGCGACAGGAGCACTACATGGAAGCTCGCTTTGAGATTCCCGGGCACGTCCAGCAGCAATTCGTTGCCGCCTTACGCGAGGCCGATGGCAACGAGTTCCCGTTGCCCGATGCCCTGGTCCAGGCGATTGTCGAACCCGCGTATCTCGGCCAACTCGACGTGAATCCGCTCGGCGTCGTGCCCGGCAGCCAGAACGATCGCCGCGCGTGGAAGTTTTTCGCTCGGCAACTGCCAGCCGGCGAGGCGGATTCCCCTCAAGTCCGAATCACCGGTCAGTCGGACGTGGCGGGTCGGCAGCGGCAAGACACTCCGAGTGATGGACGGCAATGGGACCACGCGGTTCGACTTCAGTGGCAGGGCTACTTCACGCTGGACGGCCCTCGGATCGCGAATTTGCAATTGATGGCCCAAGGCCGCGAAACGCTGCATTGGGCGAATGCCGCGCTAACCCATGACGAGGCCGATGCGCGGCACCTGATGGCCGGCCATCGGATCGATCTGAATTGCCAGGTCCGATACGGTCTGACCGCGAGCCCGATTGCGGATTGACGCGCCCGGGCCAAGGGGGGCGAGGCTCCTGCCGAGCCGCACACGGCCGAGGGAGCCTGCCTTGATGACGGAACCCCAGTCAGATGTCGAGTGCCGGTTCGCCCAGGTAGAGCTGCAGCACCTGACTTTGAACCTTGATGGCCCGCACGAGGACCCAGACCTGCTCCTTGTTGAATTGCCCCGGATTCGACTGAGCTAACTGCTCGAGTTCCTCCGTCATCGCGGCGTGTTGGTCCGTCGCCAGTTGGAGCTTCAGGCTGAGTTCTCGCCAGGCCGTCGCGAGTGCCTTGTCGTCCTCGAGTGCGTCGAGCGACTCGAGGGTGTTCGTCAGGAGCAAACAAGTGCGGGCGACCTCCCGCACGTCGGCCCCGGGCTCGAGCGTTTGGATACGAGCGGCGAGGGTCTTGCAGTCAATCATTGAGGTTCAAAGCCTCTGGGGTGCGTTTCACGGGGGACACTTCATCGTGTCGTCGCGTAACTTTCGAATCGTTGTTCGCGATCCGAATTGTTTTAACTGTAGCTTAGCTTTGACCTTGTTTTCGCGTTTCGAGGAGGCACCGAGTCGACGCTTGAAACGTGACTTGTCGCTCGATTCACGCGGCGGTAAAAAGTCATCATCCGAGTGCCAATTCACGTGCCCACAGCGCTCATGCGCGATCGCTTGCAAGGACCACAATTTACCGCCCATCGAGATTCTTACCGCCCATCGAGATTCCTTCTGATGCTGAGCTGCGGCCGAGAGCGATCTCGGCCGAACGGTTGCGTCGAAGCTGCAAACCGCACTCCCCCTTCCGAGGTCAAATGCATGTCGAGTCATGTGCCCCCGTTGCGAGCCGTCGCGTTTGATTTGGATGGGCTGATGTTCAACACCGAGGACCTTTATACTCAGGTGGCGGAGGATTTGCTGTTGCGCCGCGGGCGGGTCCTTGACGCGGAATTGCTGCGGCAAATGATGGGACTCCCCGCGCGGGTTGGATTGCCGCTCATGATCCGCTGGTATGGTTTGGAGGATTCGGTCGAGCAGTTGGAGCTGGAAACTCAGGAGATTTTCGAGGCGCTGCTGCCCGTCGCTCTCGCTCCCATGCCGGGCCTGCTGCCCTTGCTCGAGTTGCTTGACGGATTGGGGATTCCCAAAGCGATTGCGACGAGCAGTCGGCGTTCATATCTGGAACGCGTGTTGACCTTGGCGAATTTGCCGTCCGTGTTTGATTTCTGCCTGACGGCCGAAGACGTGGTCGATGGCAAACCGCACCCGGAAATCTATCTCAAGGCGGCACATTGTTTCGGAATTGACGCCTCTCGCATGTTGGTTCTGGAAGATAGCGAACACGGTTGTCAGGCGGCCGTGGCGGCGGCGGCCATTACCGTGGCCGTGCCGGCCGCCCACAATCATCCCAGCGACTATCCGGGCATCCACTTGCGAGCGGAATCGCTGCAGGATCCGCGCGTTCACGAATTGATCCGCGGCGGCTACGCTGCGCAACTTCGTGGAATCGATTCGAGCGGACTTCTCGGGTAAGTTGCGGCGCGAGATGGCTAAATTTACTTGACGCGTTGCGCCCCAGCGCGTTAGACTTCGCCGCATCGGACGAGGGGAGTGGGGAGGCGCGAGGCAGAAAGACGTGGGCTTTGCGGCACGTGGCCGATCCGCGGTTTTTGAACGGCTGGCCGGCTTCGATCGAAGCGCTTCGCTCGTGGGAATCGCTCCAGGGATGCTTTCTTACAAGGACGTGCATCGATGCGTAAAATCTACGCCTGTTTGCTCATTGAACCGAATGAAGCGTGTGCCCTTGAGATTGAGCGTGCGGCCGCGGGTCGGTCGACGGTCAAAGCCTCCAGGCCAGTTTCTCATTTCGGCCGTCGACCCCTGGCTCAGCGCTCCTTCAGCGGCCAGCCGCTTATCGATTGGGTGGTCCGGCGCGCTTCTGAAGCACAGCAACTGGACGGGGTCTTGGTTGTGCTACCTCAGACAACGACGATGGAGGAATTCAGACAGTTGCTGCCGAGCGACGTGCGGGTCATTCAGTCCTCGCCGCATTCCGCCGGGAAAGATCGCTTGTCCCGCCTGAGAGAGGCCGTCGAATCGCTGAGCGGCGACGCCCCGGCCCGCAGCCCCGCGCCCGCCCGTGGCACCAGCTCGACGCACGACACGGGGGGCCTCGACGGGATTGTGATGCTGCGCCTGGACTGCCCGCTGCTGGATCCCTACTTGCTCGATCGCCTGGTGAATGCCGTTCGGGAGGAGCCGTGGGTGGACTATGCGACGTTCCATTCAGTACGGGACTCGGTCGATGACCGGCTGCGCGCCTTGCTGCAGACGCAGTTGGGACTATTCGTCGAGTATTTCGGCGTGGAAGCCTTGCGTAAGCTGGATGAGCGCCTCACGAATCGCGCGGAACGAGATCGATTCGAAGGACAGGTGAGCGCGTATTCCGATGAGTTCAAGCTGCGTTTGCTGGCGCTGCCGACGGCGCTGGATCGCGGCGACCTGCGGTTTTCACTGCGGCACCAAGACGATTGGGCCCACGCCGAACAGATCGTCGAGGCACTCGGGGATGAGCGGCTGGAATGGCAGCGATTGGTCGATTTGCTGCAGCGGCAACCTGAATGGCGCGATCGGATGGCAAGCCTGAACCGGGCCGAGTATGCGACGTAGATGAGTCGTCGCGTCGCGCTCGGAAAGCGCGACGCGCGTCGCGCGGTCGACCTGCGCGGCGGGCCACCCGCGTCGCGCGTGGCGGCCGGGTTGTCGCCAGGGGGGGCTCCTGTTATCCTGCCAGTTCGACCGCCCCGTGCTCGCTGGATTCTGCGGTCGCCATCCACGCTGCTTGTCGGACGTGCCGTGTCGAAAGCCACCAAAGGCAAAGCGGTTTTGAGACGACTCGCCGCCTTGTTGTTCTTTTTCAGGAGCCCATGGTTTGATGCGAAATGTCGTTACGCTTGTGCTGGGTGGGGGCCGTGGGACCCGTCTGTTGCCGTTGACCCGACTTCGTTCGAAGCCGGCCGTGCCGCTGGCCGGCAAATACCGATTGATCGACATCCCACTCTCCAATTGCATCAATAGTGGTTTGAACCGGATCTATGTGCTGACGCAGTTCATGTCGGTCAGCCTTCATCGGCACATTCGCCAGACCTATCGCTTCGATGCCTTCAGCGCCGGCTTCGTCGAAATCCTGGCGGCCCAACAGACGATGGAAGCCACGACCGATTGGTACGAGGGAACGGCTGACGCCGTCCGCAAGAATATTCGCTACCTGGAACAGGCGGGTATCGAATATGTCTTGATCCTCTCGGGCGACCAGCTTTACCGAATGAATTACCTGGAGATGCTCAAGACGCATCGCGAAACGCATGCGGATGCGACGATCGCGACCATCCCCGTGCGCCGCGACGAAGCGCGTTCGCTGGGAATCATGCGCGTCGACCAGGATGGGCGCGTCCGCGGTTTCGTCGAGAAGCCGGACAACCCGGAACGGTTGAAGCCCGTCTTGATGGATCCGGCCTGGATCGACCAGCGTGGCATTCAAAGTCGAGGCCGCGAATGCCTGGCCAGCATGGGAATCTACCTGTTCAACCGCGACGTGCTGGTGGACGTTCTCAAACAGTCCTTGCACCAGGACTTCGGCAACGAGGTTTTTCCCTCACTGATTGATCCAAAACACGTTGCGATCCACCTGTTCGACGGCTACTGGGAAGATATCGGGACAATTCAAGCGTTCTACAAGGCAAACCTCGCCCTCGCCAGCGAGCATCCACCATTCGATTTGAACTCGCCGGAGGCCCCCATCTACTCCCGCGCCCGCTTTCTGCCCCCGACACGCGTCGATGGAGCCAACATCAAGCAGAGCTTGATCGCGGACGGCTGCCAAATCAGCCCCGGGGCGAAGATCGAAAACAGCGTCGTTGGACTTCGTTGCACGATCGGTCCCAACGTGACGATCAAGAACTCGATCTTGATGGGGGCTGACGAATACGAGACCCGCTCGGAATTGCGCGAGGACAAACGGTGCGACCGACCTCCAATCGGAATCGGGGCGGACTCGACGGTCATCAACGCGATCGTCGACAAGAACGTCCGGATCGGCAAGGGAGTACGGGTCGAGATCCCGGCCAACGCGCCTGCCTACGCCGATCTGCCCGAATGTTCGATCAATGAGGGTGTCATGATCGTGGCCAAAGATGCGGTCCTGCCGGATGGCTGGAACTGGCCCGCGGGTTAGGCATGTGGCAGCGTGACGCGGTGGAGTGGCAGTTCGCTTGGGCCCCCTCATCCGGCCTTCGGCCACCTTCTCCCGCGTCGGGGAGAAGGGACAACTCCCGCCCAAGGGAGAAGGGACAACTTCCGCGTTGGGGAGAAGGGACAACTTCCGCGTTGGGGAGAAGGGACAACTTCCGCGCAGGGGAGAAGGGACAGGTTCGTGTCACCTCTCCCGAGGCCGGGAGAGGTCGCTCGGGTCCCGCTTGCTCAATGACGGCCCCGGCGGGCGGACGCACGCGTGAATTACAACTGCCGGATGTGGTAGCCGCCATCCACGTTGATTCGATCTCCCGTCGTGAATGGAAACCGTCCGCTCACTAAGGTCGAAACGGCCTGAGCCACGTCCTCCGGACGGCCCCAGCGGCGGATCGGGGAGAGACCTTCGGCGATCAGGCGATCGTATTTCTCACGTACAGGTGCGGTCATGTCACTGGCAATCACTCCCGGGCAAACCTCGTACACCTGAATGTTTTCCTCTGCCAGTCGCGCCGCAAACAGCCAGGTCATCATCTGCATCCCGGCTTTGGCGATACAGTAGTCAGGACGATTCAGGGAGACCGCGTAGGCCGAGACGGATGAAATGTTGACCAAATAGCCCCGCGCGATTACCTCCTGTTGCCTCAACCCCCGCATCACCTGGGCCGCCTGTTGCGATAGGAAGAACGGGCCCTTCAGGTTCGTCGCGTGGACCAGATCCCAGGATTCGGGCGTGGCTTCCAAGACGTCCTTGCGGCCCGGTGAGGTAATCCCCGCGTTGTTGACCAGGACGTCGAGTCGCCCCCAATTTGAGAGCGCGGCGTCGAGGATCGTCGCGTGATCCGCCAAATTCCCGACGTCACCCGCGACGCACACCGCGCGGCCGCCCGCATCCCGGATTTCCGCGACGACTTCTTCCGCCGCGTCGGCGCACCGACGGTAGTTGACCACGACCGCGTAGCCGTCCGCGGCGAGCTCGCACGCGATCGCGCGGCCGATCCCGCGCAACGCGCCCGTGACAATGGCGACAGGTTGAGAAGGGGTCATCCGCCAAGTCTCGCAGTCGAATTCAAGTTCCAGCGAGTCCTCATCAAAAGCCGTCGCCCGCAGGTTTGCAAGGTGCCGCAGTCAACTCGCCCGCGAAATTCCGATTTCTTGCTCAATGAACCAGCCAGAAAACCGACGACCTTGCAAAAAAAAAACGGGCGAGATGCCTTGCCGCATCTCGCCCGCATGTTCCCTGGAGCACCGGGGGCAGCCCCGCACCCCGGTGCCCAGTAAAAGCATCGTCGCGAAGCACTCGTCAGACACGGTTGACCCAGAAACCGCAAAGTCCAACAAGCTAATTGCTTCAACCCAGGAGGGAGGGTCGTATCGCAATCCCGCAATTGCAAATACGGACGACGAAGCTTTCAAATGGTTCGCTCCGTGACCGCGAGTCGGGGGGACAACTCGCGGCCACGGTCGGTTTTCTCCGTTCGAAGCGGCGTTGTGTTCTCGCCGCGTCAAACCTGTGGGTGGCTTATAGCCAGGACGTGAACGCTTGCCAATGTCAATCAAGTAACTTTTTCTGAAAATTTCTTGATTCGGCGGGGAGTGGCGTTTTCGCGGACGATGGCAGGGCGCGCGGCCGTTGCTGCTGGCGAGCAGCGAGAGAGCGACCGCGATCCCGAGGGCATTGAGGCCTGGGTCGGTTCAAGCCGGCGTCCAGGGGCAATGGCTGGGTTCTTGGACGTTTTGCAGCCAATATCGTGCGACGTCCTCGTCTCGCAGCGGGACCTGGTCGGGTCCGACGGATTCGGCGCCTCCGGCGATCAGGATGACATCGCCGGGTTGGGCCTGAGACAGCATCCAGCAGATGGCTTTTGCTCGATCGGGCATCAGGTGGGCCTGAGCGGGGCGATCGAACCCGTCGAGGACGTCATGGGCGTTGCGAAGCGATAGTTTTCGGTCCAGCTTCGGCCCGGTCAGCACGCAGGCGGTCCGTCAGCCGCTCGAGGGTTTGCCCCAGTTGCGTGCGAGTCTGTTCGCTTGCAAACGGGTCGACTCCCAGCGCGCAGCGGAGCTGCCCGGAGGTCACGCGGCGGAGCGTCTGCAGGGCGGTGCTCAGCGCGTGCGGTGTCTTGGCCTGGTCGATGTAGACGCCGTAGGGCTGTCCGCACTCCAGGCGCTGGAGGCAGCCTGGCACCGAGGTCACTGCCTCGAGGCCCTTCACGATGGCGCCGGGGTCGAGTCCCAGCACGAGGCCGACGGCGGCGGCTTGCAGGCAGTTATAGATGTGGGCATCGCCAATGATCTGGGTCCGGACGACGATCGACTCGTCGCCGGCATCGATCAAGAAGGTTTGTTCGCTGGGGTGTCGCTCCAGCAGGTTGGCGGTGATCTCGCCTTCTTCGCGCAGCCCAATCGTGATCGTCGGGACGTCCAGATCGCGGAGCAATCTGTAGCTGCCGCGATCGTCAGCATTGATGACCGTGAAACCTTCTGGCTTGAGATGCTCGACGACGCTTGAGATCGCGTTCTGGTAATTGCGAAGCGATCCATGAGGCTCCGCATACTCGCGATGGATATTCGTGATCACGGCGGCGTCCAGTTGAAGCCCGCGCATTTTGTGTTGGGCCAGGGCCTGGCTCGAGGCCTCCAGCGTGGCGTGGGTGCCTCCCTGGGATCGAACTTCCGCCATCCAGCGGGCGATGTGGAGCGGCCCGTGTCGCTCAATCGGATCACTCGGAAGGCTTTCGGCGGATTGGCCGGCCGCTCGCAGAATCGCCGCCAGCAGCCGCTCGGTGGTGGATTTTCCGCAACTGCCCGCGATGCCGATCGTCCGCAGCGAATGGCTGGGACTGCCGGCCAGGCCGTGGCACAACTGCCCGAAGGCGACGCGGCAGTCGTCCACCACGTATTGCGGCACCGAACAGGGCAGCGGCCGCTCCGCCAGAACGGCGACGGCTCCGCGACCGATCGCGATTTGTAATTGCTCTTGCGAAACGAACTCGCGGTCGTCCAGGGCGACGAACAAATCACCCGGCTCGCACTTATCGGCGACCGAGCAACAGGACGTGATCCGAGTTTCTTGGCCAGCCAGCCAGTAACCGTTGGGGATGGCGTGCGACAGCGAAAGTCCACGCGCAAAAGATGCGTTAAGCGGCATGCTCTAAGGCCTCCTTGCCCTAGTGCGGCGGGAACCGCGCGATTTGGGTCGTCGCGTCCGATGCCATCCTGGCGGGTGCGCGGGACCGGTGCCTGATGTTGACGAGGCTCAAGCTGCTGGCATCTGCGATGCTTGCCATACTGGCGTCGCGATCGCCTGGGTCGATGCCTGCGTTGTCCTCACAAGGTCGGGGTGGATTGTCCGGATTTGGACCGAGATGTCAAGGTTGGTTATGTGGCAATCTCCCGCCACACTCTGGCTCGGTGGCTCGGTCGGAAAAAAACACAGGTTCTCAAGGAAAGAAGGCGGGGATCTCGGCCACCTGCTGGCCCCGGATCATGGCCTCGAGATGACTGGCCACGCGCGTTACGATCCGCTCGGCCAACGCCAATCCTTGCTCAGCCGAGGCGGCCAGCGGCGTGCCGTCGGACTGATCCTGCATCGCTTCGTGACGGACGTTCTGCGGGAACAGAGCCAGCGCGATCGACGTCTCGAATTCTTGAGCGTGTCCGGGCAAGTCCTCCGGAAGACGATGCCCGCTCCGAAGCAGCTCGCGTGCGTCGTCCGCCGTGAGCACATCCCAGTACGAGAGAAATTGAAGATTGACCTGAAACTCTCGCAGGTACTGGTCCCATACGGCTCCGCAAGGCGCCACGTTTCCACCATGGCCGTTCAGCACCAAGATGTGGCGAAATCCGGCCGTGATTAGGCTTCGAATCAGGTCGTTCAAGACGACGAGAAATGTGCCCGGACGCAGGCTCAACGTTCCACGGTGGCTCATGTGATGTTCACTCACCCCGACCATCAACCCCTCCGCAACCACCACTTGAGGGGACAGCCGGTCTGCGACGCGGAAAGCAAGCTCGGTGACGCTTCGCCAGTCATGTTCCATGGCGAGGTGTTCCAGATGCTGCTCGACCGCCGCGACGGGCAAGATGCACGCCTGCAACTCGCCCTGCTGCATCCGCTGACGAAATTCACGGCGCGTGAGTTGACACAAGCGATTCATTATGAACTCGATCTCGGCGGGAGATTTCGTGACCGAGCACCACGTCTTCGGCATCGGAATGATCCGACCCGTTTCCGCTGCGGCGATGCTTCGGGTCCGGCCGCCCTTCCGACCCCGCGACTTGTCCGGCCGAGCGACTTGTCCGGCCGAGCGACTTGTCCCGTTGTCCGGCGCGGCTATCTTCGTCGACGTGACAGCCGAGTGCGGTGGCCCGTTTCCAGCGGACGCGAGCAGGGACCACGACGACGATTGGGCGTTTGTCGTCGGCGATGTCCAGGCGGCTCGAGCGAAGCCTGAGTGGACCCGGAGCGACGATGTCGATCGCGATCGGAATGGTTAGCGACCATCGATGAGTTCCTCGCGTCTTCGTTGCGATCCTGTAGGCCAAACCGTGCCGAAGTCGGGCGAAGTGCCACCTTCGTTGTTTGCCCCAAATCGCCCGACCTGCCGCCTCATGAGGCGGGCACCCCAACCAGCGAAGTTTCGTCGACCGACGCCTCGCCGATGTTCCCGACACCGCCCGCATTGTTGCAGTTGCCAACCTGAATATCAAGCGTCTCAGGTTGCGATTGACACCCCCAGGACAATCCCCCGCTTCCTCCTGAGTCATGATCGATCTCCTTTGCACGTGAGTCGAGCTCATCAAGTGCCGCCTTGAACTGGGGCCGGCCAGCGCTTTGTTTCCGGCACGATCAGTCGCGGGATCTTCCTGCGTGGCGGTATCATGTCCGTGATTTGTCGCCTCGCAGCAACAAGAATCGGACTTGATCCCATCTTCCGTCGCGAAGATCGCCAATCCAGGCTGGCTGTCGTTGGCTGCGTACAGTCGATTTCCATCCGGCGAAAATGCCACGTCAAAGGGGCTCCGTGAACCGTGGGTCCGATCGACAGGACCCGATTCCCGAAGAAGGTGAGTGGACCACAGACGAACTGTCCGATCTTTCGACGCGGATGCGAGCGTCTTGTCGTTTGGATGGAATGCCAGTCGGCGAACGTCGTCTTGATGCCCGATCAAGGTCGCGATGGGGCGCAGCTCTGGCAAGTGCCACACCCGGATCTCGCCGTTGCGGTGACCGGTCGCCAAACGATCACCGGAGAAATTCAACGCGAGTGACGTGACCGCCGGTGGGTGCGTTCGGCGCGAGTGCAGTGCTCCGCAAAATCGGGAAGCGCCGAACGGTTGTCCCGACGGACTTCGTGTGAAATCCGGGAGTCCTTGCCGTGAATCCTTGTCAAAGCGCGACAAGCGCGAGGGAGACAGGCTTGCCCAACGAAAATACGTCGAGGCGGAACCGGTACTACGGGAGTGTCTCGCGAAGCGAACCGAACTGGCATCGGATGATTGGAAGACGTACAACGCGCAATCCTTACTGGGTGAGGCGCTCTCGGGCCAGCAGAAGTATGCCGAGGCGGAGCCGCTGTTGACGGCGGGCTATGAGGGAATGAAGCAGCGTGAGGCCACCATCCCGCCGGAAGCGAAGTCTCGGCTGCCTCTGGCCCTGGAGCGGCTAGTGCGACTGTACGAAGCCTGGGACAAACCGGACGAAGCCGCCAAGTGGCGACAGGAGCTGAAGGCCGTCAGTGCGACTGCAGCGGACCCATGACCGTTGGCTGTCAGTCACTGCTTCCACCGACGCAGGGTCGGTGGGGAGCGGGAGCGCGGAGGCGGGCTGTCGTCAGCTGAACAGTCATGGCTTCCACCGACACGGGGTCGGTGGTGGCCTCTTCCACCGGCACGGGGCCGGCAGTGGCCTCTTCCACCGACACGGGGTCGGCAGTGGCTGCCTCCACCGACCCTGTGTCGGTGGAGCGACGACTGACAGGCTGG
Organism: uncultured Planctomycetales bacterium; assembly: GCA_963826795.1. Classification (GTDB taxonomy): domain Bacteria; phylum Planctomycetota; class Planctomycetia; order Pirellulales; family Pirellulaceae; genus CAWGYT01. The sequence goes on from CAWGYT010000010.1 coordinate 391,658, forward strand.
CGGCGGCTAGCGCAAACAAAACAGCTCCCCACCGACCCCGTGTCGGTGGAGGCGAAAACCTTGCGTTATACCCGACTCACCGGAGACATGATGACTTCCGACTCCACCACAACTTCCCCTTCGTTTCGCATCTCCTCCTCACCCGGCTTTGCCCCTTGGCTGGCCACCGTCCAAGTCAGTCTCGCCTTTAGCACGTACCAGGTCGGCAAGCTGTTCCTGATCGGACGCCGCGATGCCGAGCACCTCTCGATCTTCGAACGGACCTACGACCGACTGTTTGTACCGCGTTGGTCGTACACCACCGGCGACATCGACGTGCATGATGTCGCTCTCGATGGTCAAGGGCATCCTCTGTTCGTGAACACGCGGTTCAGTTGTCTGGCAGTCCCCTGCGAGCGCTACAATTTTCGGCCGATCTGGCAGCCTCCGTTCCTGGCGCGTTTTTCGGCCGAGGACGCTTGCCATTTGAACGGTCTGGCCTGTGACGAGGGACAACCGCGTTTCGTCACGATGTGTGCCGCCACCCGCGAGCGAAGCGGAGAGTTCGCGGACTCGGGTTGGTCGTCCTGTCCGATTTGCGCGCAGCCATCTATAGTTCGTCGCATCGGAGATATCCTTCCCGAAAGCCCACTCGTTGACTCTGTAAGAGATTCTTTCGCCAATAGCGAGTCACAAGGACGTTCGACAGACACTTCTCATGGCGACGTTTACTAGCCCACCAAGGCACTGCACAGGCATGTGCCGACTACTCTGCGCAGCGGCAACGGCACCTCGCAGCGCGGCGCCAACGTGCCGGCCTCGAGCACGCCGCCTTGCCGCACGGCGAGGATGTTCCGTCACTGTTCCAACAGCGCAATATCCTTTAGAACGTCTCCCGCTACGACCAGCACGTCGCCGAGCTTGCCGACGGTCAATGTGCCGAAGTCGTCGGCGCGCCCATGATTTCCGCGCCGGTCTGCGTGGCGCATTTGAGCACGGTGAGCGGGTCGAGCCCAACGTAGTCGACGAAGAAGCTGAGTTCCCGCGCGTAGTCGCCGTGCGGGTTCCCGCCAAAGCCGAAATCGCCGCCCATACCGAGTCGTCCTCCCGACTGGATGATGCGCCGGTAGCTTTCCGCTCCCGCCTCGAGCGTCTCCTGGTGTCCCGCGATGACGTGTTCGGATAGCCCGAACTCCTTGCCGCGCACGACACTGGCGTGTTCAAAGGACAGACCGGGAACGGCCGGCACCTCTCGCTGCAGCATCAGCTCGAGTGCTTCATCATCCATGAAGGTGGCGTGCTCGATGGTGTCGTAGCCTGAGCGCAGTGCGTTCTTGATGCCCTCGGTCGCGCGGCAATTACCGGTGACCTTGAGCCGATGGTTATGTGCTGTAGCCACGACCGCGTGCATTTCGTCAAACGTCATGCAGAGCGTATGATGGTCGTTGATGTCGGGCGAAGCGGCATCCCCTGTCGGATACGTCTTGACCCACTCGACGCCATCTTTGACTAACGCACGCACGGCTTTCCGCGCATCGTCGGGGCCGTTGACGATGAAGACCAGGCCTTCCATGCCGATCTTGCGGAACTCGGGGTTCCAGTCCATCAGCCCGCCTGCGGAACAGATTTCGCGCCCGCTGGCCGCCAGTCGCGGACCGGGAATCAGGTCGTTGTCGATGGCGGTTTTCAGCCACACATCGCAGTTGAACAGGCACCCGCCCGGGCGCGCCGCCGTGTAGCCGCATTCCAACGCCAGACGGCAATTGACCGCTGCCTGCAACGTGACGTATTCAACCGGATACTTGATGTCCAGGTCTTCCAGTTTCTCGACATTGAAGCAGGTCGCATGAAAATGAGACTCGACCAGCCCGGGCATGATTGTTCCGCCACCGGCGTCAATGCGCGTGGCGTCTTCCGGAACGATTGAAGTGGTCGACTTTCAGCTCCAAAATCTGACCATTTTTTTGCGTGCCGTCGAACGGCAGGCCATAGCCGAAGATTTGTTCCGTTGTTGACGTCGGAATGTGCACGGCCACGCGGTGGTCCGGCAGCCGGCGGTAGCGGATAGGCCGTTCACGAAACGGGAACGGTGTGGCCGGGAGCGAGTTCAGACGCTCGAGCTTCGGTGGCGCGGCAGCCAGATCGGTGTACCGCACCTCCGCCGACATGTTCCCCAATTCGGCCTGCCAGACCCCGTGGGCCACAGGCTGCCAGGGCACGTCGGACCGGAGCTCGTCCAATCCGGCGGCAAACAGGCAAGGGCTAAAGCACAGCAGGAAAACAGCGGCAAAGACTTCATGGTTGCATTTCAATTCGTTGGATGACCGTGCTGCCCATGGATCAGGACGATCGACGGGAGTTCGGGATTTATCGGTTTGACCGCTCGGCCCTGCCGCGGTGCATCAGGTGACTTCTGGGCTAACACTTCCCGCGCTGGTTGCTTCGACCCGCCTGGCCCGTGGCCCCCAGACGACTCGACGATTGACCGCTCGCAGCGCTACACGACCGCGACTTTCACGCAACAAATCGGCGGCAGCGAATCGAACAGGCAACTCCATTCCTCGCCGCCGTCGCGTCCCAGCCAGAGCTGGCCGTTGGTCGTGCCGAAATACAACGCGGGCGACTTCATTTCGTCGACGGTCATGGCGTCGCGCAGCACGGTAAAGTAGCTGTTTTTCCTGGGCAGGCCTGTGGCGAGCTTCTGCCAGGAATTCCCGCCGTTCGCGCTGCGCCAGACGGCCGGTGCTCCGCCGGGACAGGTCCGCGTCATCGGCTCGTGCGGCATCACGTATACCACATCGGGATCGTGCGAATGCACAACGATGGGAAAACCAAAGTCGCTGGGCAGTCCTTTGGCAATCGACCGCCACGTCTTGCCAAAATCATCACTGCGCAAGACGCCGATGTCCGGCCGCGGGCCACCGGGGCCGTGCCACTCGGCCCAGCCCCCGTGATTTTGCATGTAAAGTCGGCCGGCAGCGGCGGGGTGCGCGACAATCTTGTGGACGCACTGGCCGAATTCGGGATAGGGATCGGGTACGAAACCGGCGCCGACGCCGGAATTGGCAGCCGCGAAGCTGCGGCCACCGTCTTCGCTCAAGTAATGCCCGCCCGTCGAGATGCCCAGGTGCATCCGCTCGCCGCTGCGTACGATCGTATGCAGGCACAGCCCGCCGTTGCCCGGCTGCCATTTGCGCGAGTGAGCGTGGTTGCTGATGCCGCCGACCAAGTCCCACGAGTTACCGCCGTCGGTGCTGTGAAAAAGCGCCGCGGGTTCGACCCCGCACCAGAGTTCCTTTTTCGTGGCGCCGGGCTCCAGCGACCAGATGTTCGCCAGGGCTCGACCGTCGCCGTCGGGGAAGGCGGGCGCCGACTTGGTCTCCTTGAACTTGTTGCCGAGATCGGTGGAGACGAGCAGTTTCATGCCGAAGAACGGATTGCAACTGGACGCGAAAACGCGCGGCGTCGACCGCGTGTCAATCATGGTCGTATACACCGCGACGCCCTGTCCAAAAGGACCCCGCAGCGAAAAACTGCGCCGATTCCTTCCTGACTCAGCGACAAACACGCCCTTCTTGGTCCCAATCGCCACCAGGATTCGCTCAGACATCGTCAGCCTCCGGAAACTGCCTGAAAGACCGACACAACATCGCCGGGTTGCAGGCGGGTGTCGAGACCGTTACGGTCGCGGAGAAAATCGTTGTTAACGAACAGATTGATGTGGAGGCGCACGGCACCAGTTTCATCGCAGATGCAGCGTTGCAGCGCCGGGTATTCTCGCTTTAACTCGTCCAGCACCTCGCGGACCGTAGCGCCGCCGAGCCGGAGTTCCGACTGGCCTCGACTGTGCGGTTGTAGAACCCTGGGAATGAGAAAGCAGATCGCCATGGAACGCGACTCGTAAACGTCCCTCCAGCGGAGTGATTGCCACAACCACGGAGCTTGGCGTTGAATGAGAATGACCGGACCCCAGGCGTTTAAGGTTAGCGGTTGCAGGCTCCCGGAGCAACGGTGCGCAGCGGCGAATCCTCGAGGGCGACAGCTCGTCCGAGTTCCTGCGCTTCCTGCTGTCGCTTGCGGTGGTTTGAAGCGGCGCCATGGTCGTTGACGACCGGTCCAGCGCCGCAAACGATGGCCGGCGGCGCGGATATGGCACGGACCTTGTTGTGGGCTGGGCACGCTGTCCGGACTTCCGCTGGTGGTTGGCCGGGCCCGTTCGCCCGGGTTGCTCAGGCCAGCAGCTCGGGCAGGACTTGCGGACTCTCGACTCCTGTGAGGCGTTGATCCAGACCCTGGAACTTGAAGCTCAGCCGTGTGTGATCGACACCCAGGCAATGCAGGATGGTGGCATTCAGGTCGTTGATGTGCACCGGTTTGTCCATGATGTTGTAGCTGAAATCGTCGGTCTCGCCGTAGACAAATCCGCGTTCGCGGCAACGTATGACGACTCGAAGTGGTCAACCGGTCGCGACAGTCGTGGCCCCGAGGGAGGCTTCGGCTTTGGGGCCCCGGTCGGAGTCGAGTTCGAAGGGCTCTACTACACCGCGTATTTTCGGCACCGATTTTCAACCGAGCAGCCCTCCGACGAACTCATCTTCTCGTGTCAGTTGGACGATGGCGCGATCATCTATCTCGACGGAAAGAAAGTCGGCAGGGTCAACGTCGCCGAGGGTAGCCAAGAGGCGTACGAACTGCCCCCGATGCGGAACGTCGAAGGCAACGTTGAAGCGTGGGTGGGTTTTTACAGGTTGAGTGGCTCCCTTGATCCGGGCGAGCACATTCTCGCGTTCTCGCTGCACAACACCGACCGCGATACAAGCGATCTCCGCGTCGCCGAAATCTCTCTGTGGGGAACGCCTCAGCTGTCAATTGAAGAGCCGGTCCACCGCTAGGCAAGGAGATTGCAAGCCCGTAAACCTGAGAATGCAGAGCAAACCAGTGCGCGGTGGTGAAGTACACCGCCTGTACGGACGCATTGGTCACATCTGCAGCGGGTGGACAACCCGACGCGAGTTTCGCTGGTCGCGTCGCGCGCTGAGGTGGCGCACCCAAACGGCTTCGCCCGAGGTCCCGCACCCACAGCTCCGACACCGACGCACAACCGCATCGCGAGACCGACCTTATTCGGCACACGTTTCGGGGCGGTCCGCAGCGCGTCGGACGCTCCTCGACCGGGACGGCCTGGACGAACCCATTTGGACACGGAGAGACCGAAGTCCGAGACGCTTCGACAACACACCCGTGGACGACCAGGCGAAGACCGCCCGGATCGGAAAGCCGCACGGCCGACGGACCCAAGCGAGGCCCGCATTCGGCCCTCTCGTTTCGCGGTGGCTGACGGTCGATTCCGCGCGGGTTGGGCGCGCGCGACGCCGTCTCAGGAGGAGGGCTGACGATAAAACGTTCAACCCGTCGACGTCGGGGCGGCCACGTGCTGAGCTGCGAAGCGCTGGAGGCGCGTCTGCCTCACTTCAACCGTCTTCTCAGACGTTCACACTTTCGGGGCTTCGAAGACTCAGCTTCAGCCGGCCGGGCCCAGGCAACGGCAGACTCCTGAAAAGAATCGCGAAATCTTTCCGGAATTGCGGTCAAGACCGGTTGGTCCTGGCAGGCAATCCCTTGGAGGGATGATCCGCCGTTGAGTCATGCCTCGCCGTTTACCGGGCTTCCATCACCCTGTCTTGCTGGAGGAAGATTCAATGAAGCGCCCGTTCTCTCGAAGTATTCGGCCCCGCTTAGAAGCTCTGGAAGATCGCTGCGTCCTCAGCGCCGCGTCCGGCGTCCTGAGTGCCCCAGCCACGGCCAGCAGCTTTCCGCTATCCTGCCCTGCCAACGCGCCGCCGGCCCTCGTGGCTTCACTCAACGCCGACGTGGACAAGTCCGCCGGGCATGAAGTGCCTTTCAAGGAGCACCTGAAAATCGTTGCCGTGTCAAGCGACGGCGTGTACAGCTACGAGGGACATGCCACCCACTTCGGCCACCTGACGGCAGAATCGTACCCCGATGGTACCTTCGTCAAGACCGCAGCCAACGGCGACAGCGTGTTCGGTCAACTTTATCCTGCGTCGCCCACGAATGGAACTCTCACGTTCAACGGCGGGACGGGCCGGTTCGCGTCCGCGACGGGGACCGCATCGTACGTCATCTCCACGGACCCGAGCACGGGCGTATCGACGGTCGACCTCGTCGGTTCGATTTCCTACAACGCCGGTGGCCAGACGAACGTCGCGACGGCGGCTATGGCTGCGGCGAACGCCGGCACCCAGGTTCTCCCGTTCAAGGTCAACGGCGGCGGGACCGCTCCCGTCGGCGTGCCGGTGATTCCTGGGCTCAAGGCACCGTACAACGCGACCGGGATCGCTTCTCATCTTGGCAAGTACACCGGCGATGAGGGGGTGTTTGAGTTGCTCTCGATCGACTTCGCAACCTTGTCAGGGACGTTCCGCGGCAGCATCGTGTTCGTGGCCGCCAATGGGGACCGGCTGGCGTTCAATTACGGCGCCGACCCCAGCAATCCGGGCACGTTCACGCTGAATCCGACGGGGACCGGCGAAGTCCGGGCAGTGTTCGTCGCCGAATTCACCCCGGATGCCGCGCACAGCACCGGACGTTTCGCGCAGGTCACCGGAGGCAGCTTTACCATGACCGCCACCAGCGAACCCTTTGTGCCGGTGCCCACCGCGGAAGGATTCACTCCTCCGTTCGCGTACACCTGGGTGGGCGACGGGACACTCGAGTTTGGCAGGGGGAAAAAGTAGCCAACCGAGGCGAAAAAATTGCCTGCGAATTGACCCGCCCCGCGCCACATTGCGCCTTGGCGTGAGGTTCTCCCGACAACTTTTCTTCTTACTTGGGGATTCACTGCATGTTTCGACACCTTGGGGTTTGTGGCAGCGCACTGTGGGCGGTGTGTATCTTGCCAGGGATGGCGTGGGCGGCTCCGATTCAGGGCGGGAGCGCGACTTACGAGTACTACAACAAGTTCACCACGCGCCTGTACCCGGGAACGCCGTTCAATCCGAGTCCCGACGCGGTGGACTTGCCCGTGGAAAGCCGCGGCACGTTCACCGAAGTCTGGCAAACCCAGGTCGGGGACACGATGGCCATCGAAGCCGTCAGCGCGATGGCCACGGGCGAACTTCCTGGCGACCCTCCGGTTCCCTTCCAGATCTTGGCCGGCATCCAGCAGACGCCGCAGTTGGGTCCGTTTGCCGGTAGCTACTCCCAGATCGTTCAAAACGTGAACGATCCGGGCTACGCGACCGGCGCTCCCTCGAGTCTGCAATCGGCCCAACGTGTGATCACCGGTCGCTTCGAGCAAGTCCTGGCCGGCGGCACGGTCCTCTACAGTGGTGAGCCGTACACGTTTGACAGCACGATTACCGGCCTGCCCTACCCGGCGGGAACCGTGTTTCGCGGTGTCCCCGGCTCGGCCGACGTGCCGATCCGCGCAACTGGGCGCGGCCCCGGCGGAGACCGATCCCGTGATCGGCGTCGCGCTCTCCGACGGATACTTCGAGGTCACGCGGGTCGTACCCGAACCGTCCGCCCTGCCGCTGCTGCTGAGCGGCGCCGGTGGGCTGGCGCTGCTCGGACGCCGCCGCAGCGACAAGCGACTTGTGCGGACTCGCAAATGCCACTCTGCGCCTTCCCGCCTTCGCGTGAGGTTCAAAATGTAAGAAATCCAAATCGCACGCTAAGGTGAGGGACGTTGGCCAGGCGTCGTGACCTGGGGCTAGGCGCTCGGCCCCAGGCGACCGGCAAAATTCAAAGGTCTTTGAGACTTCTAGCCACGTAGTCATTGCTCCCACCGACGCGGGGTCGGTGGGGAGCTGGGTCGGGCTGCCGCGTCGAACTAGCTTTTCAATCATGTTTCCACCGACGCGGGGTCGGTGGGGACTTCTTCAGCGGCGTCGGAGCCCCGCGCCGAGCGTGCGGGCGAGAGGGCGCGCGGAGGTGGTCCGGAGGTGACATGCGCATGGCATGGGCCTCTGGGCACCGAATGCAGGTCCGCATTTCTTCCCTTCGAGCCGCCACGTTGTGGCCACAGGATTCCCTCATTCCAGAGACCGCCTCCGGCGTGAAGTCGTTCGCGGAACAAGAACCGCAGGAAAACCCCTGGCTTTTTCTGTGCAATGCTGAGGAGCCCGGGTCGGCACCCGGCAGAATTTCCCAACCTTCAAAAAATCTCGTGGGAATTCCGGTCAAGGCCGAGCGGCATCGGCAGGCAATACCCTTAGGGGACGATCCGCCGGGCCCCTTGTGCCCGGCTTGATCGTTTGCTCACGCGGGAATATTGCCGCTTGCTCATCGCGATCGGTGCACTTCCGATGCCTATTGCATGAGTCCTGGGGCTTTCTCTCTCTTCATCGGGAAAACATTCCATGTCATTCAGCTCGCCACTTCGCTCGTTGAAATCCCGGTTTCGCAACAACAGCCCAAGCCGCCGCCGCCTGAGGTCCGCCAAGAAAAGTGTCCGCAGCGGGCTTGGCCTGGAGCCTCTGGAGGATCGGCGGGTACTGGCCCAGCTGCAAATCCTGAGCATGACGGTCGACAATGCCTCGCTCGCCGAGCATAACTTCATCACCGGCGACGATCGCGGCAGCATTGCCCTATCGGATACGCACGTGTTCTATACCGGGGACAGTTCAACCGGAGCGTTCCCAGTTGACTCGGTTGGCTCAGGTTTCAGCATCGGCGTGCAGTACGATGCGCTCGCCGGTGACATCGGATCAGGGACGGTCTATTCGCTGGGAACCGGTCCGACGTCGCCGATGGGATACGGAGGCGGTACCGTTACCCACCTGATCGAACTCGACGGCGCCACCGGATCGCAGACCGGCAACAGCGTCGCACTATCGAGTCCCATCAGCATCTCGTACGGTGCCGGCATCTTTGCCGGGAACGACAAAATCGTGCTGTGGAACAACGGCACGGGTGAAGCATCGGCCATCGATACTGCGAGCGGATCGGTCACGAATCTCGGTACGGTTTTCATCAGCATGAACGGCACCGAGAACTGGGCTCAATGGGGCGTGGCCGAGGAGTTTGGTGGGGACAGCTACCTGACGTATCTCCAGAGCTCCAGTGTCGTGCGCACGCGGATCTCGGACGGTGCGACCTCAGCCGTCGCAGATTTTCCCAACGGCCTTTCGGACATGGCGGTCTTTACCGTGTCGCCCGAATTGCAGCGCTGGTACTTCCACTTTGAGGGCTGCGCCGGGGCCTTCAACTACTGCGGCGATGAAACCATCGGCTATGCCGATGCGATCATCCAGACCGGGCTCTCTGTCAAGAGCAGCCTGCCCGCTAATGGCGAGATCGTGACCACCACGCCTTCGGATTTCGTCATTCAACTTTCCTCGGCCTACGACCCCGCGACCGTGACGGCTGACGATTTGACGGTCAACGGGATCCCGGCGGATTCGGTCGACACAACCGTAGCCGATACGCTGACGTTTCATTACCTCAGCAGCCCGGTCATCAGCCAGGGCCTGCAGTCCATGCACATGAACGAAGGCTCGGTCGTGCCACTCGACGGTACTCCCGCGCTCGCCGAGTTCAACGCCAGCTTCCGTTACGACACGTTGCGTCTGGCCGTCAGTTCGACCGAGCCGGCCGACGGCTCGGTAGTCGAACTGCCGCTGACGACCTTGCGGGTCCACTTCAACGAGGAAGTCGATCCTGCCAGCGTCGATCCGTCGGACTTGACTCTGAGCCTGGGCACGGTCACCGCTGCGACTCCGGTCGCGGGTGACGCAAGTTCAGTTGATTACACGGTCTCGGGTCTGAGCCAGGAAGGCACGCTGACAGTGGCCATCGCGGCCGGCGCAATCACGGACCCGTATGGCAACCCGGCGCTGGCCTACGCGGGCAGCTACATTCTGGATTTCGGCACGGTCCCGTATCCTCTGCCAATGACGGCCAAGGCGCCGCTCGGCAGTTTGATTTACGACCCCTCGGTAACGTCGAACATCGCGCCGGCGGGAGACACCGACAGCTTTACGATCGAGGTCGATGCCGGCCAGACGATCACCGTGCGAGTGACGCCGGACGCCGGATTGCAGCCGACCATCGAGCTGTACGACCCCTCCAGCACCCTGATCGGCAGCTCTGGTTCCAGCGGCGCCGGTACGGAGGCCATCCTGCAAACGGCCGCCGCCGCCACTGGCGGCACTTATGTGATCACCGTGGGTGGAGCAGGCGGGACCGCAGACGCCTACACGGTGCAGATCATCCTCAATGCGGCCGTCGAGGACGAAGCGCACGGCGGGCCAACCAACGACGATCTGGGTTCAGCCCAGAGCATCGACGCCAGTTTCATCGATCTGGGCAGCGGCGAGTCGCGCGGTGCGGTGCTCGGCAAGGCCTTGGGTGGCGCGGTGCTTTGGGTCGGGTTTGAATCCAGTGTCGCCTTGAGTGGGGGCGAGTTTGACGTCACTCGGATCACTCCTTCTGATTTCGCCACGCAGAGCCTGGGCGATTTCGGGGTCATCGTAATCGATGACACCAACAGCCTATCCATCTTGCAGAGCCGAGCCAGTGATATCTCCGAGTTTGTCAGTACTGGGGGTGGACTCGTCACCGATAACGGCGGCGCCTTCGACTTCAGCTGGGTTCCTAATGCGGCCGACCTGACCTGGACTTCGGCTAATGGGGACGATGTCTTCTTGACCGCCGCAGGGGCCACGCACCCGGTCACCGCCGGCCTGACCAATGCCGGCCTGGCCAACTGGGGTAATTCCTATCATACGCTGTTCACGGCCACCGGGGGCATGGACGTCCTGACCGTCAGCTCCACCGATCTGGCCAGCACCCTGGCCGGAGGGTTTGGTTCCGGGAGACTGGTCTACTTCGGCCTCCACCCCACCGGGCACCAGCCCATCGGGGAGTCCTTGCCGCTCATCCGGCAATCGGTCGGTTGGGCTGCGCCGGAGGCTGACTCCGACTTCTATGCGTTCAGCCTGGAGAATGGCCAGAGTGCGACGGTCGCCGTGAAGGGATCGGGCGGTCGGGTCGACCTGGAACTCCAGGACGCATTCGGCACTCGTCTGGCGCTCGCGACTGGCGGAGCGAGCAATCTGGAAGCGGTGATCAGCAACTTCGTGGCCCCGATAGCGGGTACGTACTATGTTCGGATCGCGGGCGGCGGCCAATACAGCCTGGTTGTCACGCGGGACGCGGATTTCGACACCGAGAACAACAACAATCCCCTGAGCGCGCAGAGCCTGGATCCTGCCGGCGCGGTGCTGGGCCACGTCAGCTCGATCGGCAAGTTGCTCGGTGCCGACGACGGCGACAGGAACCTGCTGCTCGTCGATCCGAACACGGGGACCAGCGCGATCATCGCCTCCAACGTGGGTGGTGACCGAGGATTCAACGATCTGGCCCTCAACCCCGCGACGGGCGTCTTGTACGGATCCCAGTCGCTCAACAGTTGGGCCCTGTACACCATCGACACCGTAAGCTTTGCCGAGACCTACGTCGGGGACTTAGGGGGCAACGTCCGTGCCCTGGCCTGGTCGCCCGATGGAGCGACGCTGTACGGCTTCCGGAACTCAGAGTTCGGCACGATCGATCCAGGCACCGCCGAATTCACGGTGATCAGCGATCCGAGCATCGGTTTCGTGGGAGGAATGGCGTTCCAGCCAGGCACCGGAACGCTGTTCGTCGTGACCAACATTCGGGGCGCTCTGGGACTCTACACGCTGGATCCCACCACCGGCACCGCCAGCTACGTCGGTGATCCCGGCGCGGACTATAACTCGCTGGAGTTCCTGGCCGATGGCACGCTGCTGGCGGGTGTCGGGCGTGTCGGCGCGAATCCAGGTTTCCTCATCGAACTCGACCCGGCCACGGCAGCACCCACCTTGATCGGCCAGACGGTTCCGTATGGCTTCACCAATCTGACGGCGCTCGAGTCCCTGCCGGCGACCGACGACTATTACAGCATTTCGGTCAACGCGGGCAACTCGCTGGTCCTCACCACCACCACGCCGGCGAATGGCCCGGGCGAGTTCGTTAACACGCTCGACCCTCGGATCGAACTCATTGATCCGACCGGAGCCTCCGTGGCCAGCGACGACGACGGTGCGGCGGACGGGCGAAATGCCCAGCTCAGTCACACGGCGCTGCTGACCGGCACCTACCTGGTGCGTGTCTCGGCAACCGCACCGACGCAGGGTGAGTACGTCCTGAGTGTAACCGGCGCCACCGGTGCGCTGCCGGCATTCACCGCGGTCGCGACCGACCCGGCCGACGGTGACCGCCTGCGGGGTCCGACGACGCAGATGACCGTGGACTTTAGTGACACGCTGCTGCTGACTTCGCTGCAGGCGGCGGATCTGACCGTCAATGGTATGCCCGCGGTGGGTGTGACGGTCGTCGATGGTAACACGGTGGTCTTTGATCTGCCCGCACTGAGCGAAGGGACACAGAACGTCCAGATTGCGGCCGGGGCCATCCAGGACGTCCAGGGCACGCTGATCTCAGCGTTCAACACCTCGTTCTACGAAGACATCACCGCGCCGCGGGTGATTGCCAGCTCGATTCAGCAAGGCGACGTCTTGCCGGTCGGTTCGCTGACGTACACCGTCGACTTCAGTGAACCGATGAATACGGCCAATCTGGACAGCAGCGATTTTGAATTGCGTGGGAATTTCATGGGAGTCTCTTATCCGGCGGACGCATCGAGCTGGAATCCCAGCGGCACGCAGCTCACGCTGCAATATTCGAACTTGCCCCAAGACGCCTACACGCTGACGCTGCTGAGCGGCAACACGCAGTTGGAGGACCTGGTCGGATGGGACCTCGACGGCGAACGTCTGGCTTCGCCCCTGCCGCCGAATCAGTCGGGCAACGGCGTCGAAGGAGGAGATTTCGCAGTCGGCTTCGCCTTGGACATCACCAAGGCTCCGTTTCCCACACCGTTGGCCGCTGAACGTCCGTTGGGCAGCCTGGTGTACGACTCGACAATCACCGGCGTCATCGCGCCGACGGGGGACTCCGACAGTTTTACACTCAGCGTCGACCCAGGCCAGACGATCACCGTCGTGGTCAGCTCGGATGCGACGTTGCAGCCCAAGGTGGAATTGTCCCGCGTCCAGGGAAAGGCGCTCGTCCGCTTGGGCAGCGCCTCGGCCGGTGCGGCGGGCCAGGATGCGGTGATCCAGACGGTACGCACAGCGGGCACGTTGGCCGGCCTGGGCCCCATCCCGCAAACGTACCAGGTCACCGTTAGCGGCCTCGGCGGCACGAATGGTCGCTACGACGTGCAGGTGATACTCAACGCGGCGGTGGAGAACGAGAATCACGACGGCCCACCAAATGATACGCGAGCCACGGCTCAGGATCTTACGGGCGCGTTCTTGTCGTTGAATTCGGCTACAGCCACCGGTAACGGTCCTGAGCGAGCGGCGGTACTGGGACAGGTGCGAGTGGGCACGAGCGCCGGGGATGTGTTCGTCACCCAGCTATACGACGGAACGATTATCCATCTTGATTCGGCCGGCAACGAACTGGACCGCTTCAGTTACCCGGGCGGCTATCTGTTTGATGTTGAACAGGGGATCCACGACGACTTGTACGTGAGGCATGCAGCTTTACTCGGGAGCTGGCCAGCTGCTGCACTTGGACTATGAGGGCAATCTGCTGGAGACGATCGCCTTGCCCGATGGCTACTATGACAACACTGGATTGGATGTGGCGGCGGATGGCAGTCTCTGGGTGACGCAACCCAATGCCAGCCAGGTTCTCCACCTCGATGCGTCGGGCAACTTGCTGGCGACCTTTTCCTTCTCGCCCGGGTATCCGATTGACGTCGCTGTCCGGGCCGACGGCCAGGTCTTCGTGACCAGCGGAGATTCTGGCGGCGTGTGGCAGCTCGATCCAGGAACCGGCGACGTCAACTTCTTCGCCGACGTGTATTCGCCCGACGGACTGAACTTCACACCCGACGGAGATTTGACCGTTGCCAGCTTCTGGAGCGGGATCATCTATCGCTTCGACAGCGCGGGCAATCCGTTGCCAGGGATTCCGAGCTACTACAACACCGATTCGCAGGTCGATCCGCAGAACAACGTCTGGACCACATCGTTCTACAACTGGCAGGCGGCGAAGTACGACGTGGCCGGTAATCAACTGGTCAGCGCGTTGTCTTACTATCCGCGAGGGCTGGCGGTGATCGGCGTCGATGGTCCCGCACCTCCCGCAGCTCTGCATCCCGATCCCGGCGATTTCTATTCGCTCTCACTCAGTAGCGGCCAGAGCGTGACGTTGGCCCTGGAGTCCTTGAACGGTCGGTCAGGTGAAAGCGGAGCTTCAAGACGCGTCCGGCACGGTGCTCGCCATGAGCAATCCAGGTGCCACGGGCGTCGACCAAGTGATCAACGATTTTGTTGCACCGAGTTCGGGCAAGTACTTTGTCCGTGTCAGCGGCGCTCCGCGCGGAGTACAACTTGGTCGCGACCCGCAACGCGGGCCTCGACACGGCGCAGGACGTTTTGAGCACGAGCGTGTCGGGAGCACAGTGGGTCTTGGGATACGCGGGCGACGACGGTTCGGGCAACATCACGGACACTTACCGTGTCACGCTGGCTCAGCGCAAGACGCTGCAATTGGAGACGACGTTACCCGCGACGGGCAGCGGTGAGTTTGTCAACAATCTGGATCCCATGGTGCGGGTCTACGATCCCTCGGGGAATTTGGTGGCCTCGAACGACAATTCCGGTCCCGACAAACGGAATGCCAAGCTCAACTACAACGTCCCGCGGGGCGGCGACGGTACGTACACGATCGAGGTCCTGCCGTCCGGTCTCACGGCCCAGCCGACACAAGGCGAATACATCCTGTCGATCAAGGGCAGCGACTCGCAGTCTGCCGTCGTTCCAGGTCGTGGCCACCGATCCGGCCGACGGAAGCCGTTTGCGGGGTCCGACAACGCAGATGACGGTGGACTTCAACGACACGCTGCTGTTGACCTCGTTGCAGGCTTCGGACCTGACGGTCAACGGGGTGCCGGCTGTCAGCCTGAACGTGGTCGACGGCGACACGGTGGTCTTTGATCTCCCTGCGCTCGGCGAAGGAATGCAAGACGTGCAGATCGCCGCCGGGGCCGTGAAGGACGTGCAAGAGACGCCGATCGCAGCCTTCTCCAGCCAGTTCTACCACGACATTACCGCTCCCCGTGTGGTCTCTTCCTCAGTGCAGCAAGGAGATGTCCTGCCGATCGGCGATGTCACGATCACCCTGACGATGAGCGAAGCGATGCAGACCGCGAACCTGGACGCATCCGACTTCCAAATGCAAGGTGCTTACTTCGTTGGCTCGGTGGCTGCGGACTCGTTTGGCTATGACGCGACAGGCACGATCCTGACGTTGCACTATTCCGGCCTGACCGAGGACTCCTACAGCCTGACCCTCTTCAGCGGAGACGGACAGTTCGAGGATCAGGTCGGCTTCAATCTGGACGGCGAGCCGGACCCGAGTGCGCCAGAATATTCAGTACGGGCGTAGACAACACCGGAGCACCGCTGGTCGATGGTGCTGTCGACCCTCACTTTGTGTTGGTCTCCAGTGCCGATCCCGGTGCTCCCGGCCCTGATACCTTTGTCGTCTTGAGCAGCGTATTCCCTCTTCCATCTCCCTGGATTCCTGATGACGCCCGCTCCAAGTGGATCGCTCCAATGGCCGATCAAAGCTCGGGGAATGCCGTGGGGCTTTATGTTTACCAAACCACGGTGGACTTGACAGGCTTTGATCCGAGCAGTGCTGTGGTCACCGGTCGTCTTGCCTCGGATAACCTGTTGCAGGACGTGCTGATTAATGGCGTCAGCACCGGCATCAGCAATGTCAACAATGAGTTTGTCAACTGGACGCCATTCTCCATCAGCAGCGGTTTCCAAGTTGGCCTCAATACGATCGACTTCATCGTGAATAACGGCGGAGGGCCCACCGGGTTACGCGTGGAGGAGACTCTGCGTGTCTCTTCTGTGCCACCAAAAACGATTCCGCCCAATGTGTCCGGCGACGGCGTCGAGGGAGGCGACTTCTTCATCAGCTTCAATCTGGATACCGACACCGCGCCCTATCCCACTCCGTTTGAGCCGAAGGCGCCGCTAGGCGGCCTGATCTACGATCCGGACGTGGCGCTCTTGATTCAACCGGCTGGTGACACGGATAGTCTCACCATCGACCTGGATGCCGGGCAGACAATGACCGTGGTCGTTGATCCGGCCGTAGGTCTACAACCGACCATCGAGCTGTTGGGACCCTCGGGCGGGGCTCCCCTTGGCAGCGTTTCGGCTGAGAGTGCCGGTCTGGACACCGTTCTCCAGACGGTCGCCGCTACCTCCGCCGGCACCTATTCGATCACGGTCGGTGCGGTGGCGGGACCACCGGTTCCTACCAGTTGCGCGTCATCCTGAATTCAGCATTGGAAGTCGAGTCGTACGGCGGCCCGACGAATGACACGCTGCTGGACGCGCAGGATATCAATGGCAGTTTCATCAATCTGACGACCACGGGGACCGCGCAGCGTGGAGCGGCGATGGGCCATGTCGCCGCCCCGTTGACTCTGTTTGGCTCGAATCGCAACGCACAGTTCCTGGAAGTCGACGGCGCTACGCGGGAAGGCCACGGTCATCGCCAACGGCGTGAACAACGGACGCGGTTATGTCGACCTGGCCCGCAACCCGGTCACGGGAGTCCTGTATGGCACGGGAGCGCGAGGCGATTCGGGTTTCTACAGCGTCGACCCGGTGACGGGCGCAGGGACACTTATCGGCAATCCCAGCAGCGGCGTGCATTCGCTGGCCTGGTCGCCCGATGGAACGACGCTGTACGCCGTGAGCTTCAGCAGCTTCGGCACGATCGACGTCGGAACGGGCACGTTCACGTCGCTTTCCGGAGCTCCCGATTTTGTGCACGGCATGGCCTTCCAGCCAGGGACCGACACCTTGTACGCCGTCGTGGGCCGCCAGTCGGATCAGACTCTTTACTGTCGATCCTGCGACGGGTGCTTTCAGTTTCGTGACTTCGCTCAGTCGAGGGTATTTCTCGCTCGAGTTCCTTCCCAACGGCAACCTGCTGGCCGGTGGCAACGACGGAGGGCTGTACACGATCGATCCGGCCACCGGCAGCGAAACCCTGATCGGATTACATGCGGTTTGATGTGCTGCTCGGTCTGGAGGGCGTATCCGAACCTCCCGAGTGACACGCAGGACTGGTATTCGTTCACGCTGTCCGACGGCCAGACGGCGACGCTGGCGGCGGAAGGGGCCGGTTCCGGGCTGCAATCTGGAACTGGTCGACAGCAACGGCACCGTGCTCGCCACCGGCGTGAGCGCGGCGAATCTCGACCAGGTGATCAACAACTTCACGGCCGTCAGCGACGGGCACTTACTATGCCCGCGTCACGCGCAGTGCCGGCAAGGGTGACTACAGCCTGGTCGTCACCCGCGACGCGGATTTCGACACCGAGAACAACAACGATCCGCTCGAGCGCGCAGAGCCTGGATCCTGCCGGCGCGGTGCTCGGCCACGTCAGCTCGATCGGCAAGTTGCTCGGTGCCGACGACGGCGACACGAATCTGCTGCTCGTCGATCCGAACACGGGGACCAGCACGATCATCGCCTCCAACGTCGGCGGTGGGCGTGGATACAACGATCTGGCCCTGAATCCGGTGACGGGCGTCCTGTACGGATCCCAGTCGCTCAACAGTTGGGGCCTGTACACGATCGACACCGCGAGCTTCGCCGAGACCTACATCGGGGACTTAGGGGGCAACGTCCGTGCCCTGGCCTGGTCGCCCGATGGAGCGACGCTGTACGGTTTCCGGAACTCGGCAGTTCGGCACGATCGATCCAGGCACCGCCGAATTCACGGTGATCAGCGATCCGAGCATCGGTTTCGTGGGAGGAATGGCGTTCCAGCCAGGCACCGGAACGCTGTTCGTCGTGACCAATATTCGCGGCACTCTGGGGCTCTACACGCTCGATCTCACCACCGGCACCGCCAGCTACATCGGTGATCCCGGCGCGGATTATAACTCGCTGGAGTTCCTGGCCGACGGCACGCTGCTGGCGGGCGTCGGTCGCGTCGGCGACGAATCCAGGTTTCCTCGTCGAACTCGACCCGACCACGGCAGCACCCACGTTGATCGGCCAGACGGTTCCGTATGGCTACAACAATCTGACGGCGCTCGAGTCCCTGCCGGCGACCGATGACTACTACAGCATCTCGGTCAACGCCGGCGACTCGCTGGTCATCACCACGTCCACGCCCGGTGATGGCGCGGGCGAGTTCGTCAACACGCTCGACCCGGCTATCGAGCTGATTGATCCGAACGGCGACTCGGTTGGCAGCGACGACGACGGTGCGGCGGACGGGCGGAACGCGCAGCTCAGTTACACCGCCCTGCTGAGCGGCACGTATCTGGTGCGCGTTTCGGGAGCCAAGCAGACGCAGGGCGAGTATGTGCTGACGGTATCCGGATTCACCGGAGCCCTCTCGCCATCGGCGCCTTTAGCCGCGAGCCCTGTGGCGAGCGTGTCCGCAGCCGCGGCGGCCGCCATCGCTCCCGTGCCGGGCGATGTGAATTTCGATGGCGTCTTTGATTCGGCCGACCTGGTGCAGGTCTTCCAGATTGGGAAATACGAAGACGGAATCGACAACAACTCGAGCTACGACGAAGGAGACTGGAACGGTGACGGCGATTTCGACTCGAAGGACCTGGTCGAAGTTGTTCCAGAGTGGCCGCTACGAGGCACAGACCACTTCCCGGGTCGGACGCGGCCAGTTCAGCCCGGCCGGCTTTGGGCGTAGATGCCGCGTTGGCCACCGACGCGAATGACGAAGCACTCCGTGCGGGAGACCTCTGGCAGAACTCGATCGCCGACGACCTCGTGCAGAGCCTCTCCGGCAGCGACCTGCGGCGGATCTGAGTTCTTGACCTTACCCACATTTCACCCCAACGAGTCTATCTCGGTGGATGAAAAGGTCTGAAGATTGGACGCAAGAAACACGAGATTTCGCCCCACCGAGCCTGTCTCGGCTGGGAGGCAATGGCAGCTTCTTCCAGCCCCGTGCCTGACGTGTGTGGCACTGGCTCTGCCCAGTGGCGCCCGAGAGGAGCAGCACCGGGCGTGGGCTCAGCGATCCAACAATATGTCACGCCAGGCAGGCACTGGCATAGCCCAGTGGCACCCCGCCGACCGCGCGAGGCCGCTGAAAAAGTCCCCACCGACCCCGCGTCGGTGGAAACATGACTGGCAAGCTAACGCGGCGAGTCGCAATCCCCCAGCTCCCCACCGACACGGGGTCGGTGGGGAGTGGAATTGTGTGGTCGTGGCGTTTAGCTTCTCAGTCGTTGCTCCACCGACGCGGGGTCGGTGGAGGCGGCCAGGGTTGACACAGGGTCGAGGTAGCGACTTTTTCGGCAGCCACCCCGTGTCGCGATAGCGGCCGGGTGGCACTGGCAGCTTCATCCAGCCCCGTGGCTGACGTCGACGCAATCCTTCTCATCGACCGGGGCGTCTGGCCGAGCGGGGGGTCCCAGTTCTGCTGGCCGGTTCCAGACTCTTGACAATCACCGGATCCCCCCACAATATGAAACCTAAGGTGCTTCGCCTGGAATCTCTTCTCTCCCTTCGTGGCATCCTACGGCTTGACGTTGGACCTGTGTCGGCGTGTCTTGAGTCGCTTAAATGCCTCATCCGTCATCATCCAGCAATGGCACCGAAGATTCACTCTTTGGACAGGTCGCGGGTGAGTTTTCCGAGCGACTGGCGCGGGGAGAATCGCCGGAGATCGACGAGTACCTGACGCGGTATCCGCAGATCGCCGAATCGATTCGGGACGTATTTCCGGCGCTTCAGGCCTTGCACGATCCGACAGCAGTCAACGGCGCGTCGCACGGACGGCGCAAGCCCTGGACGGAGCTTGGCGAACATCAGCGGCTCGGCGACTTCCTGATTCTCCGCGAAGTTGGCCGCGGTGGAATGGGAATTGTCTACGAGGCCCAGCAGCTTTCGATGGGCCGGCACGTGGCCCTGAAGATCCTGCCGTTTGCCACGCTGACCGACGATCGGCGCCTCAAGCGTTTCCGGAATGAGATTCGGGCCGTGGCGAGCTTGAGCCATCCGAACATCGTGTCCATTTATTCGGTGGGGGAAGAGCAAGGTGTCCATTACTATGCGATGCAGCTGATTCGCGGACACAGTCTGGCAGATGTCATCGGCCAACTCAGACAGCGAGGGCAGGACGTCCACCGATCGCTCGATGCGCATTCCTTGTTGGACTCCTTGGCCCGTCTGCATGGGGGCAGCAACGGGGACGTTCCAGCCCGGCCGCCGCACCCTCAATCCGAGGCCGGCTGCGATCGCGATCAGTCTGCCCCGAGCTCGACGCTCGATTCCACGTCGCCGTTTTCCAACACGTCTGCGACTCACATGCGCGGCTATATGCAGTCGGCGGTCCGCATGATCGCGGACGTGGCCGGAGCTCTGGAACACGCTCACCAACTGGGCATCGTGCATCGTGATATCAAGCCGGCGAACCTGTTGCTCAACGCCGAGGGAGTCATCAGCGTCACCGACTTCGGCGTCGCTCGAGTGGGCGATGAAACGGGCCTGTCGCTGGCGACCGACCTGGTCGGGACGCTGCGATATATGGCTCCCGAGCAGGCGTCGGGGCGTGGCGTGGTGGACCACCGCGCCGACATCTACTCATTGGGCGGAACGCTCTACGAATTGCTGACGCTGAAGCCCGTCTTTGATGGCGTCGAACGAGAGCGACTCCTGCACCAGATTATTTCGGAAGAGCCGATCCCGCCGCGCAAGCTCGACCGGCGAATTCCACGCGATTTGCAGACGATTGTGCTCAAGGCGTTGGCCAAGGAGCCGGCGGATCGGTACGATTCGGCCGCGGAATTCCAGGACGACTTGCTGAGTTTTCTGGAGCACCGTCCGATCAAGGCGACGCCGACCGGGGTGGTGACCCAGTTGCGGAAGCTGGCGCGTCGCCATCCGGTGACCTTTACGATCCTGTTCCTGTTTCTCGCGACGCTGTCCGTTGCGTCCATCTTCTTACTGCAATCCGAGCGGCGGGCCCAGCAGGCCTTGGGCCGGACCCGCGACCTGCTCTACGCGGCCGACATCCGAACGGCGTCTCAGGCCGTGGAGGCCGGTGAACTGTTCCGCGCGCAGCAGTTTTTGGACCGGCAAGTGCCAAAGCGCGGCGAAGCAGATCGTCGCGATTTCGCCTGGCGCTACCTGGCATCGCGCGTCGACTTGCACGAAATTGTGCGCTCGACGGCAGCGTGGGGCAATGCGGTCTGGCTGGCCGTCGCTCCCGACGGCTACACCGTCGCTTCCGGTCATGAATCAGGGGCCGTCGTGATCTGGTCGACGTCCGATTGGCAACCCGTCTGTGTGCTGTCAGAGCACCAGAGCCCCCTCGTCAAGCTCGACTTTCGCGCGGATGGCGTGCTGGTTTCCGGGGACGACAGTGGGAAAGTGATTGTGTGGGACCTCGCACAGCGACGGCCGCATCGTACCTGGCAGGTTCCCGACGGAAGCCTGACATGGATCACGTGCGCGCCCCAAGGGACGATGATCGCCGTGGCCGCGGGACGCGATATTTGGCTCTGGGATGGTGAGTCGTCGCAGCCCGAGCGCCCTTTGAGAGGAACCAACGGCATCATCGCCAGCCTCGCCTTCTCGCCCAATGGTCAATGGCTGGCCTCCTCGGATGATGCGCAGCCAGTCAGAATCTGGGAACTGGCGACACGAACCGAGATCTCCGGTGCAAATTTCGCCGAACAGGAAGCCATGCGTGGTTCCGTGGTGTTTTCGCCCGATTCCCGCTACCTCTTATTGGGGCACCGAAGCGGAGAAGTAGCCACCGTGGACCGGTCTACCGGTTCGGTTGTTCGGCACCGGCAGATCCACACCAGCAACGTCTATAGCATGGAGTTTTCGCCGGACGGGGAGTACTTGTTGAGCGGCAGCAAAGACATGACCACTCGCCTGACCAATCTGTCCGACATGGACGCGGCACCGACATCGCTTCAGCATCCACGTCGAGTGTACTGTGCTCGGTTCCTCGCGGGCGGACGGATTGTATCATGCAGTCGCGATGAGACCGTTCGCATTTGGAAACGGCAGGAGCCCAGCTTTCGAGAGAGCACGAGTGATTCCGACTTTGCTCACGATATTATCCACTGTAACTACTCCACGGATGGGAGTCTGTTGGCAGTCTGTTGCCACATTGGCTCAGTCGCACTGTTTTCGCTGAAGGATCAGAGCTGGCAACTCCTGCCGTTTGTCAGCGACGCGTCATTGGCCTTATTCGCTCATCAGGCAAGGTACGCCCTGTTCATTGCGGATGACACCGCGGGGCCGGGCGGGACGTTGCGTCACCCCACGGACCGAGTGACCAAAACAGACATCGATGGCGACGGCGATCTTGACTTGATTGCCAGCCTTGGCGGGAGGAATGCTTCGGTCATTCAGGAGAATCAGGGCCCTGACCGTTGGGGCGTTCCTCGACTTGCGGCCGAAGCACATCGCGGGTCGCACGAGACGCTGTTCCTTGCGTCCGCAGCGGATGACCGCGTCGCCACCAAGTGGCATGTCGTAAGCGATCCGGGCGTTCTTTACCGCGTGAGGGGCTTCGACAGTTGCCGAGACGTGATCCCGCCAGGCGTTGTCGCCATCGCGACCGCAGACTTTGATCACAACGCAACCAGCGATCTGTTGGTGGCGACCGAATCGGATGAATCCGTCTGCTGGTACAGTGACGTCGATCAGAATCAGCCGCTCCAGGAAAGGCGTCCCGTGGTCATGTCGGCTGGGAGACCTCATGATGTCCTGGCGGCTGACGTCGACGACGACACGTGGGTCGACGCGGTGGTCAGCTCGACGCAGGGAATCTTCTGGTGTCGTAATCTGCACGACGGCAGCTTCTCGGCGCCCATCGTGATTGATGCGTCACTGCCCGTGCCCGCGAGGATGGAATGGGCCGACTGCGATCAAGACGGTCGTCAGGACCTGGTCGTGGCAACCGACGACCGCATTGTCTGGTATCGCAGCCGGGAAGCTGGCCAGTTGGACTCTGCGGCACAACTCGTGCGTGACCTCCGCTCCGCCTCCTGGCTGCTGCCGATTGCCAGCACGGCGGTCATTTGGGGGCTGGACTCAAATCAGATTGAGCATCATTTCAGCTTGCATGCAGATCTTGTCACTGCGGCGGCCATCTCACCGGATGATCAATGGCTGGCCACGGCGGCCCGCGACAACCGAGTACGAATCTGGCGCCTGCCCTCGGGCACGTTCGTAAGAACACTTCCAGATGATCGGCCGGTCGACCAGCTCCTGTGGTCGCGTGACGCGAACCAACTGCTGGTTTCTAGCGAGGATGCCGTGTATGTCTGGGACCGAGATGGCCAGGTTCCACGTGCGAAATGGGTGGGGCACGAGAACACCGTATCTGTCATGGCGACTTCGCACAACGGGGAACTGGTGGCGACGGCCAGCCACGACCTGACGATTCGGCTATGGTCGCTGAAAACCGGGGCCTCGCTGGCGGTGCTGGTGGGACTCAAACAACGTCCCAAGGCAGCTTGCTTCTCGCCCGATGATCGCGTGCTGGCGACTTTGGGTGAAATGGGCACGATCCGCCTGTGGCACGTAGCAACCGGGCAGGAATTGATCGAACTCAAGGACTGGTCCGTGCCTCACGGCGAAGACCTGTACTTCTCCGATGCGCATACGCTGATGGCGACGGGAAGCGAAGGCAGACTCGCCCGCATCGGCGTCTGGAAAGTGCAAGCCACGGGCCCACGCCGACAGATCGCGCCGAAGGATTGATGGCCATGAGGCTGAACACGAACGACGACACCGAATCCTTGCTGGCCGGCTGTGCCGCAGGGGACGCGAAAGCCGTCAGTCGACTCCTGGAACGGCATCGCCCGTTTCTGTTGCGGATTGTGGAGCTGCGTCTGGATCCCCATCTCCGTGGTCGCATCGATCCCTCCGACGTGGTTCAAGAAACTCAGCTCGAAGTGATTCGCCGCATCCCGGACTACGTGGAACGTCGGCCGATGTCCTTTCGAATGTGGTTGCACCAGACGGCATGCCAGCGGGTCGCCTCGCTGTGGCGCCACCACCGGCGAGCCCAGCGGCGCACGGTCGATCGCGAGGTCGTGCTGCCCGAGGAGTCCTCAATCGCCTTGGCGCAGAGCCTATTGGCAAAGAGTCCGAGTGAGCAAGTGCAGCGACACGAACTGGCTCAGAAAGTGCAAGGCGCGGTGAGTCGACTGGCTCCCTTGGACAGAGAAATCATCCTCTTACGCAATTTCGAAGGGCTGACCAATCAGGAGTCGGCCGAACACTTGGGGATTGACCAAGCGACGGCGAGCAAACGCTATGGCCGCGCCCTGCTGCGTTTGCGCAGACTTCTACAAGAACCATCACGTCCTTGACCAGCGCACGGGTCCGCCAGAGAAAAGCGGGCAGGGAAAGCGCCGGGCCAAATCGGACGGGAGTCGCGAATGGGTTGCTTGTTCTCTGGTCGGATTTGGGCGGGTCTCGCGTTGCGTGATGTGACGTTGGCTAGGGAGATCCGTAGCCTTTGGCGGAGGTCGATAGCGGCGTGAGCGATCGGTAGCTGCGTGTGATCGATCCACAGGTCCAGGGGATTGCCAGAGCGGTGACGCGGCACGTTTTGCCGCCGTCGAGGTGAACAGGAAATTGATCCGTGGATTGTCGTGTTGATCGGTGATCATGTCGTCGTGTCTTCGGAGCAAAAGCATTTGTCTGTCTCAAGGAGGAGTCACTAGTCGAACCAGAGAGCCAGGCAGCCCCCCAATTACCAATATCCCCTTGGCCTTCACAAGAATGACGGCCCAGGCCGTGCTTGCGCCAGCCGGGATTCTCGAAGTTCTTCAGGATCCGCTCCGCGACGTTATCCAAGTGGAGCCTCGTCATCCAGCCGCGGCCGAGATGACCTCGGCACCGGATCGCTGCCACGCACCTGCCTGGGCAGCCGAGCAGGATCGGTGGCGCGTTGTGCGGCCAGGTTCGTCAGCGCCGCTCCCGCCTGGGCCAAACGGCGGCTGGGTGGGGGGCCTCGTCTTCGCGGATCCGGCGCAGGATCTCGGTCAGCGGAATGCCCTTGAGTCGCGGGCGATCCAACGGCGTGCTGCCGGTGAGCAACTCGTACAACAGCACGCCCAACGAGTAGATGTCTGCGCGCGTGTCCACATCCGCGTTGCTCAACTGCGCCTGTTCTGGACTCATGTATTCCAGCGTGCCCACGATCTGGCCGATCTCGGTCTGAACCGCTTCGCCCGACAGTTGCTCGAGCAGCACCTTGGCGACACCGAACCGACTTTCATTCGACGCCTTGTGGGGCCGGAATGTGGGTTCCCATGCCAGCATTATTGTTGTTCAATGCGCACAATCGCGTTCACTCCGCCGCGCAGGGTCCGCAGCCTGGCACGCGCGTTGACCAAAGGTCCATCAAGCCACCGCAAGAGGAGACCGGAGGTCGGACGCGTGGCCCGGTCGGGAGACCGCCCCACGACTCTGGTGATGGCTTCATCGATTCCCGTCCTTCGGAGCCGCCGTCCAGTGAGTGACCTGCGTGCCATCCTGACACCAGACGTGGCGACGGATATCGTCGGTCTTTAGTCCCAACATCTTCGGACGCGGGACTCCGGGTAGTACGAGCACATCGTAAAGCTCTTCGACGCGGCCTTCGATCTCGAGCCACCCGACGGTGTTGCCCGAGGACAGGTCCACGACCATCAGGCCGCAGCGAGCCGACAGGTTGCGTGGCAGTAACTCCGCGTCCAAGGCCAAGCCGGCAAAAGTCTGCTGACGCGGTCGCGACAAACCGATGATGGCGCAGTGATCGACAAACGCCAGTCCGCGCGCGTAGCCCGGACAAAAGCAGACCGACTCGAACTGGCCGGCGCCAGATCCACTCAACCCAACTGGCCCATTCGCGAATTGAGCAACCACGATTGGCCGCGGTAGAGGCGGGGCGAATGGGGCATCGACAGCCCCTGGACGACCACCTCGCCGGTGTTCACCTCCATCACCAAGCCGCCCTCGTGCCGCTGCTCCCGCCAGCCGCCTCGCTCGCTGGTGGCGGGACACATCGTGACGAATCGCGGTTGTCCCTCGTCACAGGCCAGACCGTTTAAATGGCAAGCGTCCTCGGCCGACAAACTCGCCAGAAAGGGAGGCTGCCAGATCGGACGAAAATTGTAGCGGTCGCAGGGGACTGCCAGGCAACTGAACCGCGTGTTCACGAACAACGGATGACCTTGACCATCGAGAGTCACATCATGCACGTCGATATCGCCGGTGGTATACGACCAGCGCGGTACAAACAGTCGGTCGTAGTGATCCTCCGTCGTCTGACCGGCCTCCAAGACATTTTCGAGCCGCCACAATTGGAAGGCGGAAGCCAGCCAAATCGTCTGCGAGTCGGACCACCGCCCCAAGCAGCGGTCAAAGGTCCGTTCGAAGATCGACAGGTGCTCGGCATCGCGGCGACCGATCGGGAACAGCTTGCCCGCCTGATAGGTGCTAAAGGCGAGACTGACTTGGACCGTGGCCAGCCAAGGGGCAAAGCCGGGTGAGGATGATACACGAAACGTCGGGGCAGTTGTGGTTGACTCGGAAGTCATAACATCTCCGGTGAGTCGTGTGTAACGCAAGGTTTTCGCCTCCACCGACCCCGTGTCGGTGGAAGCAGTGACTGGCTGAGCTGCGGACCGACGCACCGCCACACCACCGCGTTCCCGCTCCCCGCCGACCTCGCGTCGGTGGAAGCCATGACTGGTCAGCTGCGCACCGATCCACTATCACACCACTACGTTCCGGCTCCCCACCGACCTCTGCCGCTCAACGGCGTTCCCCTCGGCGCTTCGTGCGGTCTCAGCTTGGTTTGAGACCTTGACATCATGATCGCCATGACAAGTCCGATTAGCCCGAGAACCTGCGAACCTGGCTCCGGAATGCCGGCTGTCTTGGACAGCTCAATATCCTCGATCCCCGGAAAATAGCCGCCCGATTGAAACGCCAAGACCATGTCCCCTGACTCAAAATCTCCGTTACCGTTCCAATCACCGCTCGCCCACGTCGAATTGGACGAAACGAGATCCTCGTACTCACCAGACTGGAAGACGCGAACCATGTCGCTCGAATCGAAAACACCATCCATGTCGGCGTCGCCAAAGAACGAATCCGCGACAACACGAACAAAGAACCTCCGATCTCCCTCGTCAACCCGCCCATCCGCGTTCAGGTCAAAGTGTCGATCTGCATCATCGTCGCCCTTGCGTACGACCGATGACGGAAGATCCAGATCTCCAACGTCGACAATTCCATTTCCGGTCAAGTCCGCCATGCCTCCTGCAGTTCCCAACAATCGAAAATCATCGCTCAGCCTGGGACCGGGCGAATTGATTCCGGCATTGTTGACCAGCAGGTCAATTCGGCCCCAAGCCGTCGGGGCGGCGTCGATCAGCTTGACGTGCTCCGATAACTGGCCGACGTCCGCCTGCAGCGCCCAGGCCGCGCCCCCCTGCTCGGCGATTTCCTCCACGACGCGCGCCGCCGCGTCGTCCCGCGTGCGATAGTCCACAATCACGGCATGGCCATCTCGCGCCAATTGCCGAGCGATGGCTCGACCAATCCCGCGAGATGCCCCGGTGACGATGGCAACAGGTGGTGTGTCGGTCATGATGCCCAGGAGTTCACGACTTCCGGTATGGTTGGCTGACGGTAACGCGCCGGCTGCGCGATACCGTCCCCGCACGCTGTTGGCGCCTGCTAGATGGCAATCGCTGTCAACGGCATCGCGAGTCATACAGGAACGTTCGTCTCCATCCAAGTGGCTAGATCCGGCGCGCTGCTGTGGTCCTTACTGACCAACTGAGTGAGGAGCCGGTCGGCTTCGTGACGGTCCGGCGCGTTGAAATAGCCCTGATCGCTCAACAGTTGGAGAAGCTCACCAAGAAGCGTAGATTGGTCGTCGCGGGTCATGGAATTCTCCTTTCGTATTCGTGGAATACTGCGTAAAGAAGATCAGAATCGGCGCGGACTTTTCAGGCCGACTTTTGGGGATTGTTCGGCTAAAATACGGTGGACATTCCCTGGCAAGTTACAGAAAGAAGTTTACACGGCCATGACTAACCGCACTCTGACGCTGTTGATTCTGGCAACTTGGGTTGTTGCTGCACGCGATCTTGACGCTCAGCTCAGGGATCCGCTCCCCGACGTGCCGCATGGCAACGTCACCGTGCAGCTCGAACTCTTCACGTCGGGGCTTCCGGTCGAGAGAGAGTTTATTACTCCCGTTTTTACGCAGCGCGTCGGACCAACGGATTTGGCGGTGATCCCTGGCTCTCATGAGTTGGTTGTGACCAACTACGGGGGAACGGCGTTTCGATTAGACGCAGGTGGGATTCCAGCTGACGTGCCGTTCCTCGACTTGGCGACCCCTGAGAGTCCCTCCCACAATCCCCATTTCGAATTCGGCGGTGCGCACGGCTTCACCGCCCTTGCCTTTCACCCTGAGTTTGCCCAGGCGGGTGATCCCGGCTTTGGCAAATTCTATACGCTTGAGCCTGAAACAAGTGGAACGAGAACGGCAGACTTCAGCGAATCAACCGAGCCTGGGGATCATCACCAGGACGTGCTGTATGAATACACGCTGCCTTCTCCGTCCGCGCAGAGCTGCGATGCCACATGCGCTGAGCTCCAAGCGCGAATTGCTTCGCGTTACCCAGCCCGGCTGGCATCATAACCTGGGCGACCTGATATTCGATGACCACCGACTGCTTTACATCGCGTCTGCCGATGGAAACGTTGCTCGTACCCAAGCGCCTTTTATGTCGGATAACTCGCAGACACTCAGCACCGTCTTTGGCAAGGTACTGCGCATTGACCCTCTCGGGGACAATAGCAGCAATGGCCGGTATGGCGTGCCAGCTGATAACCCCTTCGTGGATGGACCGGGCGGCAACGTCGACGAGATTTTTGCCTACGGACTGCGCAATCCGTACCGCTTGGAGTTCGATACGCGGACCCAGCAGCTCTACGCCTCAGAAACCGGAGAGAATTTCGTCGAGAGCGTCGAGGCCATCGTGGAAGGGGGCAACTTCGGTTGGAACGTCAAGGAGGGTAGTTTTCTATACGACAAGACGAACCGACACGTTGCTGCCGATATCGATACGGACGGGAACGGGATAGGAGACGTTGCGGATCAACTGGGACTGATCGAACCCGTTTTCGAATACGACCGTGGGGACGGCATTGCCATTGTCGGTGCCGTGCCCTATCAAGGTGAACTTGTGCCTTCGCTTGACAACAAGCTCCTTTTCGCCGATTTCAGCGGCAAGTTGTTTTACGGCGACCTTGAAACCGGAGAAGACTTTCGGCTAAATGTGAATGATGCCGGCTACGGCGTGCCGTTGAATATCCACAGTGTCAATCGAGACTCCGAGGGGGAGATCTATGTGTTGGGAATTGTCCGGCAAGGCGAAACAGACTACGCCGGCGTGATCGTCAAGGTCTACGCTGCCCCGAGCGTGCCCGGCGACGTCAACGGCGATGGTGAGCTTAATGCGATCGACATCGACTTGCTTTCGCGCGTCGTGCGAGAGAATCGCCAGGAGTCGTTCTTTGACTTTTCCAGCGACGGCATCGTGAATCAGGACGACCGCACAAAGTGGGTCGTGGAGTTGGCAGGGACGTACTTTGGCGATGCCAACCTCGATGGTATGTTCAATTCGCAGGATTTGGTCGACGTGTTGACGGTGGGCGAATACGAAGATCTCGTCGCAACAAACAGCGGTTGGGCCGATGGAGACTGGAGCGGCGACGGCGATTTCATGAGCGACGATTTGGTTCTGGCGTTGTCCGACGGTGGCTACGAAGCAGGGCCTCGTGCCGCGGTTAGAACCGTGCCGGAGCCAGCATCACGGACGGTTGTCGTCGTCGCACTCGCGCTCTTGGTCAGGCTGAGGAAGTCCCGCATACTCGTCGGGAGTGCGTTTGAATATTGATTGCGTCGTTTCTCTACCGTGAGTGAGACAGCCTCATGCCCCGGCAGAGGTTCCGACACGTCAGCAGGTGATTCGCGGCCGCAGCCGGGCAAGAGTGGGGCCGTCGGAGCGTCTCCGTGCGGCGCGCCCGATAACATGCGTTCCTCAGCCAAAATCGAACAGGATTGAGACGATCTACTCTTCCGCTGGCGACGTCGGACAGCCGACGCGCGAATGACGCCGCTTTCTCGTGTCCGGAGGAATTCCCTTTAAAAGAACAGAAAGATCCAGAAAGAACAGAAAGATCCAGAAAGATCCAGAAAGATCCAGACACCCCAAAAAGATCCAGACACCCAACTTTGCTCTCAACCTTGATTGCGCATGGAACAGGATTGAGAGGAACAGGATTGAGACGGTCGACATTCCATCTCTCGTCCGCGCCCGCCACGCCTCTGCCCACCCTTCGCGTGAAACTCACGAGGGACACGATGGGACGGCATTCCCGTTTCCCGCCCGAAGTCGCCAGCGGAAATCGTAGACCGTCTGGAACTATCGTCTGGAACTATCCGTCGTAGACCGTCTGGAACTATCTGTCGTAGACCGTCTGGAACTATCGGAGCCGCCTCCACCGACCCTGTGTCGGTGGAGCAACGACTGGCCAGCTGGCGGCTCAGTTGGAATTGGTGGAGAGCTTTCTTTATTACTGAGGTATCCCATGACAGACGAACCTGCCGACAACATCGCCACTGCGTCACCCGAACCATTGTGTAGCGTCCACTCCTCGACGTTCCCAGAACTGCTGCAGTATCTGGGCGTGTCGTTGGCCGTGACGACGTATCAGGCCGGCAAGCTGGTTTTATTGCGTGCCGACCAGGGGGTGCTCAACACGCACTTCCGCAGCTTTCGCCGCCCCATGGGTTTCGCCGCCACCAAGGGCCGAATGGCCGTGGGCACCGCCACCGAGATTTGGGACTTCCATAATTCTCGAAGCGTGGCCGCGCATCTGGAACCCAAGGGCCAGCACGACGCCTGTTATCTGCCGCGATCGGCCCTGTTCACGGGCGACATACTCGTGCACGAAATGGCTTGGTCAGGGCCCACGCTGTGGGTCGTCAACACGCGGTTCTCCTGCCTCTGCACGCTCGACGGCCTGCATAGCTTTGTTCCTCAGTGGCGGCCTCCATTCATCACCGCGCTGGCCGCCGAAGATCGTTGCCACTTGAACGGGCTGGCCATGCGAGAGGGCCGGCCGGCCTATGTTACCGCGCTGGGTTTGACCGATGCGGCGCGAGGTTGCGCGAGAACAAGCGCGACGGAGGCGTGCTGCTATCGGTACCCGACGGAGAAACCGTGGCGGTTGGCCTGTCGATGCCCCACTCGCCCCGCTGGCACAACGGCCAACTGTGGGTACTCGAATCGGGCAGCGGCAGCTTTGGCACGGTCGATCTGTCCACCGGCAAATACCAGCCGCTGGTGACGTTGCCCGGCTTCACGCGCGGTCTGGACTTCTACGACCGGTTTGCCTTCATCGGCCTGTCGCAGGTCCGCGAGTCGGCCATCTTCAGCGGCCTGCCGATCACGGAACAGGCCGAGCGGAGCTGTGGCGTGTGGGTGGTCGATCTGGTCGCCGGTCAGGTCGTGGCGTTCGTACGCTTCGAGGATGCTCTGCAGGAAATCTTCGCCGTACAGGTGCTGACCGACTGTCGTTACCCAGACGTGATCAACGACGACATGCAACTGATCGCCGACACCTTCATCCTGCCCAACGCCGCAGCCGAGATCGCACCGGTGAATTTTGTCGACATTTCTTGTCGCCCATCGCCATCACCATGAAGTTCTTACGTAATCCCAAACACGCTGGTGGAGGTTTGTGTCTCGATTGATTAGTTTTGTCCCACATCAAAGCGTCCATTTTATGCACACGCGCTGAATATAATTTGATCTCTCGTTGTCTCCGTAGCAGACGATGGTTCGCACATCCGCCACAATCTACTCCTTGAGCTCACATGATGAGAACGACGTTCACGCGTTACTTGCCACTCGTACCCGAGCTTGAAGCGAGTCCGATTCGCGATGAACACCTACGAACATTTATTGGGCGTCATCCCGGATAGCGTGCTCTGCATCTGCATGTTGGCAAGGATGGCACTGGTGACCACGTTTCCGACAACCCCCGTGGTGCGTTTTTGTTGCGAAAACAGGGCTTCTACCAAAGGAAACAACGCATGACTCTTTCTTGTTTGACAGCCCGACTCGATGCATTCCACCGGGCAAGGACGCGAACGAAGCGCCGAAGTCACCGATCGCCAGCCGAGCGACTCGAACCAAGATATTGCTTGACGGATATCTCGTCTGCGGACCACGACATTACGAATGATCAGATTTGGAATACCTCCTTGCATGCTGCCGATTTCGATGGAGACGGCGACCTGGATTTATTGGCGAGTACTTATCTTGGCACAACGGCGTGGTACGAGAACACGGACGGGTATGCTTCGGGGTATGCTTCGGTGCTTCGGGGTCCGATCGGGTATTTGGTGCTTGGCAGGTCTCACCCGCGGCGTTCGCCCTTCGAGCGTGATTTAGCTTGGCATCGAACCTACGGTGTTCGGTCGGCGAATTAGGTTGCGGCAATTGAACAGTCATTGTCCCGCTGGACTTGCTTGAGTCTCGCCGTTGATGACTTTCCGCGCCGACACATTCGATCCAGCGAGGCCGTTGTTTTGCTTTCCACTGCCGGTAATTCCGCGTCGCACGCGAACTTGACACCAGAAAACGGATCTGACCCCGCCCCGCCCCGCCGGTTGGAGTTCGCCGGCGGTCTCGGTGCTGTTCGAGATGACGCCAAACATCTTGTCTCGCAACACGAGAAAGATGGTCGACGTGTACCGGAAGACCGTCCGCTTGGACTGGTACTCACAATGTGACGCAACAGGAGGTGTTCACGGTGCACGGAGGCAGCCTGAGTGTTACGCACGAATCGGAACGTCCGCACGTCGAAGCCACGCAGTCATTGCGTGGTGAACGCCTCCAGGGCTGCGCTGCCCTCTCGGTTATCGATCAACGCCAATAATTGCGCATCACCACGAAATGATAAAGCCACCACTTGCCCTTCAAAACGTGCTAGTCCGCACAATGTTTGGCCGGTTGGAACATCCCATAGCGAAATGTCACCCGACTGCGTGCCAATCGCGACCGTGCTTCCGTCGATGGAGAAGCAGGCGCACGTGGGTCGCCCGTCGAAACCGAATAGTGTTCTTGCCAGCCGCCCCGTCTCCGCCTCCCAAATGCCCACCGACAGATCGTGACTGAGAGTCAAGAGCCGCTTGCCACTGGGTGAAAACACAATTCGTCGCACAGTGCTCTCATGCCCCGTCAAATCAGCCAAGACGGATCTGCTTCGTACATCCCAGAGAATGCAGCCATCGCCGGTGGCGATCGCGAGCATTCCATTGTCCGGTGAGAATGCGAGGTGATTCACTCTTTGACCGACACGAATGATCGCTCGTTGTTCCTGCGTCTGTACATCCCGTAGTCGCACGACGTAATCGTCTCCACACGATGCCATGGAACGGCCGTCGGAGGAAAGCGTCACGGAGGTAGGATTGTGGCTGATGGCTGGAAAAGTTGTCCGGATCTGTTTGTCGTCCGTATTCCAGACCGCAATGTTCGCCGGGAGTGGCCTGACAGAATGCATCTCCCGAAGCGAGTGAGGGTACGGCTTTGGCTTGTCGAATTCCCCAGGCGCAAGACTCTTCAGCCAAACCACGTTTCCATTGTCCACTGAAATGAGATCCGCTGTACCGTCCGCGTCGACGTCTTCCGCGATGAGCAAGCTCGGAAGCACCAATGACTCAGCAAGTACACCCTGCTCCTCAAATTCGAGCGGCGATCGCTGCCTGTACCACAGAATTCGGCCCTGCGCTGAAAGTGCCATCACGATGTCTTTGTCTCCATCTCGGTCGATGTCCGTCGTGCACAAGCAAGCTGGCGTAAAATACGGAGTCTCGAGTTCGCTCAAGGGTCTCGCATCACCCTCAACGACTTGAAAGAGTTTCCAGATTTCCTCGCCGCGAATCCGCGCAATGATCTCGTCGGTTCCGTCGCCGTCCAAATCCTCCCAAAGCTGGACGTCACATTGCGTTTGCGACAGAGGAATTGCAGACCTCGACACGTGCTGTCCTCGAAGCTGATAACGTTTTGCCGTTCCGTCGGCGTTTGCCGTGCTGACTGCGTCCAAGCCATCGCCCTGCGTCGACCGCCACAGCGTCTGTGGCTCACGGCGATTTCCGAGAGGAAGCATCCTAACCAATGACCACTGGTCTGGCCCGAATCTCTCCTGAAAGAGCAAGCGAACATGAGGACCCACCGCTGCTAACAAGTCGTGGTCACCATCAAGGTCAAGGTCAATGGATGCAGGCGCCGATTGCTCCCGGCCACTGAGTGCTTGCTGCGAATCCCAAGAAAGCGACGGCCCGCCCGCAGTGGCCAGGTCGCCATCGGCGGAAAACGCAAAGTCGAATCTGCCGGCGAAATGCGTTCCCGGCAAAAGCGAGGTCCGTCCATGATCATTGTCACGCAACCAGAAGTTACCTCTTCGATCGTCATAAGCGAGCATCCGGCCGTCTGGACTAAACGCCGCCGTGATGCGGCTGATGTTTTCCAAGCGTTCGACGGTCTGGGTCGCTTGTGGTGCGGTGGGAAAAACACTGCAGGTCCCGTCGGCCGACGACGTGACGACTTTCGCTCCATCGGGAGAGAAGCTTGCCCCGTAGACTCGACGAACGTGTCCGACAAAAGTTCGCACGACGTCGCCGGTGTGGGAATCGATCAGTCGCGACAGCCGATCCTTTCCAGTCGCGACAAGATAGCGTCCGTCGGGAGAATACCTGACTTCGTAGAATCGCTCTTGAGAAACCGTCCACTGAGCCAGTTCCTTATAGCTGGAAACGTCGTATTGTCGCAGCTCACCGAGTCCAACGCTGCAAACGATCGTCCGTTCATCGGGAGCCATGGCGAGGCTCCTGGTGTGGGCTCCCACGGTAATTGTCTCGACAGGCTGTTTCTCACCAAGCCGCCAAAACCATATCGAACGATCGGTCCCTACAGACGCCAAATGCGTTCCGCCGGCATAGAAGCGAACGTCGTACACGCCAAAACCGTGGGCCTCCATCGAGCACTGCTGGCTCAGGTCCGCGGAGTTCCAAACGCGAATCGTGCCGTCGTCGCTACAGGTGGCGATGGTCAGGCTGTCCGGGGAGATGTGTAATGAGTTGGCGCACTCCCGATGTGCTTGAACCTCCCTGAGCAGCTTTCCATGTTGGCCGTCGAAGAGTGCCAGTCGGCCGTCGACGTCTACCAGGGCCAGGAACGTTCCGTCGGGCGCATAGCGGACGCACACAATCGATTCCTTCCAGCGCGGGAGTGCACGAGCGAGCTTGCCGGAGGCGGCATCCCAAAGCATCATGTTCCCGGCTCGATCAACCGAGACGATCTGACGTCCGTCGGGTGACCAGTCCACCGACTGGACTTCGTCGCCGTGCCCGGCCAGCTTGTATTCGGCCGGGTGAGACTTCTTCCAAAGAAAATGCCAGGTAAAGCCCCGCAGGTCGTTTCCGCCTGTCGGAAGATGTCGCGACAACAACTCTTGTGCTAATCCAATATTGTCTTTTTCGATCGCTTCCGCGGCCAGCTGCAGATCGGCGACGTAGAGGTGTCGCTTGACAATATCAGACGACGTCTTGATACGATAAGCCGAAACGAAAGTGATGGTCGTAGCCAAGGCGAGACAGGCAAATACAGTTAGCGCTGCCGCCGTTACAACTCGATTGCGTTTCACCCACAGCGAGGATCGATTCCAGATCGATGGAGGGCGTGCTTGGACGGCCTCACCTCGCAAATAGCGTGAGAGATCGTTCGCGAACGCTCGAGCCGAACCGTACCGCTCCCCCGGATCCTTGGAGATCGCTTTCGTGGCGATATTCCTGAGGTCCGTCGAAACTGCGCGATGCAGGTCGTTCGGCCATTTTGCATCGTCGGAAAGGACTCTCCGGATCAGTTCAGCTTGGCTGCCACCTGTAAAAGGCTTCTGGCCGGTGAGTGCCTCGTACAAGGTGACTCCCAGGGAATAGACGTCTGCGCGATGGTCCAATATTTGACGCTCGCCCGACACCTGCTCGGGGCTCATATACGCGAGCGTGCCAAGTAGGTCACCGGTCCGCGTCAGATGGGTGTCGAGGACCCCCGTCGCCAGCCCGAAGTCAGTGACCCAAATCTTCTGTTCTTCGTCGATCAATAGATTCGTGGGCTTCACATCGCGATGCACGACGCCCAGGGAATGCGCGTAATGCAGGGCTTCAGCCGCGTCTCGGATCCAGGAGGCAACCTGAACTTGAAACTGCTGGCGTTCGGCGCTCGAACGAGACAGGATCGTCGATTGCCTTGCCTCCGTCGTGATCTCCTGCTCACGTGGGTCTGACGTGCCTGCTGTCTTGCTCAGGCTGCGACTTTCCAACGGGTCGGCCGATGATCCATCTTCGGAATGAAATCGATGGATCGCGTCAGCGAGTGTTGACCCACTGATCAAGCGCATCGCGTAGAAATGTGTGCTTCGATCCACACCAACACCGTAAACCGGCACGATGTGTGGATGCTCCAGCGTGGCCGCCGCGAGGGCTTCATTCTTGAACCGCTTTAACTTGTTCGGTTCCAACACGGAAGCGAACGGGAAGACCTTGACTGCGACCTGTCGGCGCAGAGACAGTTGTTCGGCCTCGTAGACGATTCCCATGCCGCCGCGGCCCAGTTCGCGCTCAAGGCGATAGTCTCCGAGCTGCATGCCCTGGGAGTCATCGTCCTGGCCTTCAGGCAGTTCCTCGCACCAACTGCTCAGCCCGCGCACCGAAGCAAACACCGTTGGCAACACGTCCGCCAGGTGGGGATACCTTGTCATGTAATCGGACAGATCAACGGGTCGACGCTCGGCAACGCGGTTGGCGATCTCGTCCGCCACGTAACCGAGCTGTTCTGCGAGCTGCTCGTCGCCCAAGGACTCACGCGAATGTAGTTGCTCACTCATCGTGCTTACGATTCCGGTAACATTCGTTTCAGTACCTGTCGCAACCGCAACAAGGCCATGCCGTGCCGTTTACTGGCGACCGCATCCGTCACATCGAGTAGATAGGCAATCTCGCGATTGGAAAACTGCTCGACATATCGCATCATGAGAATCTCACGGTCAGGTTCGTCCAACTCCGCAACTGCCGCTCGCACACGACTTCCTTCTTCTTCGGCCGAAACGATGGCGCTGGGCGTGACCTGGCTCGCCATCAGAGACTGTCCCAACAGCATTGAGGAGCGATTAAGCCCGGCCTGTTCGCGCCGTAGAGATCTCTTGGCAATGTCAACATGATGCCGGCGCAGGTCAGCCAACTGTTGGAGTGCCGTTCTTTGCAGCCAAATGGCAAGCGGCATCGGGCGTCGTCTCACAAAATCGCCCAGTCGCTGGAACGCTGTAACTCGGGTTTCCTGAACAACGTCCGATGCGTCAAATCTTCGTGCCAACCCCGCTTCCATCCTGCGGTGAATTAGCTGCCTTAAGGCATCTTCATGTCGGGCAAACAATTGAGCAAATGCCTGCTCGTCTCCGCTATTTGCCCGTCCCAACAGGGAGTTCGTCGTTGAGGAATCGTGGAGGTTGCGATGATTCATCGAAGTCGGGCCGCGAGATCTTTTTGGGCAACTTGCGAAGATCGATTCGAGTTTTGCAGTAACCAAACTAAAATAATCGGCTGCGTCCGTCGAATCAATGCGGCGAGAAGAACTTCGCTTCTTGCCATTTCTCCGCGAGACGAATCTGCACGGATCACCCTCGCTGTCGGTCGAGCAGTTACGCCGACCCGTAAACTCTCCCACTGGGGGCGATCTGCGATCACCTGATTTCTCTAAGGTCAGCCTCCCGCTGTCATCGCATCTGAAAATTCTTGCTTAATCACAAGAATTATCGGCAAACTTTCCAGCGGTTTCGGGGTAGTAACGTAGCCGGCAGGTGTCTTCGTGCAGGAGATTGCATCGGTCGTGTAAAGCAAAACTCAAAAAGACAAGAAGGGGGATGAGATGATCTGAACAACTTTGGGACACTTCCATGAGAGAGTTGCCGTTGGAAAGTCTGTCCGGTAGCGCCTGACCAGCGTTCGGAAGCGAGCGTTGCGTTTGGGGGGGGGGGCACGCACTGAATGACACGTAGTCAGTGTGCTCAGAAGCCATCTAATTCAATTCTTATAGATATAGAGTCAGTGGGGTCTTTGTAATGAGAAAGTCGAGTCTAATTGTCCTTGGAGCACTCGCGACGGCCGCTGTTGGACAGGCTGCCGAGCCGTACCCCTGCGACGAAGCCAGTGGCGTTCTGGTCTTCCCGCAATTTGCCAATCCGTGGTGCGTCAATACCACGTCTGGTGGTGCAGTCGGTGAACCCGTGGCAATCAACGTCGGGGTGACGACGGTCACTGTGCCCTCTGGTCAGAATGTCGTGGATGTGTTCCAAATCTACGATGGTGAATTCACCGCCCCACCGGCATTGCAGTACACGGCGAATTTCAGTTGGCCAACAGCGACAGACCCAAGCTTGCTCACACTACGGGAATGGGTAGGCAATTTTGGCTACACCCCACCCAAGGCGTTGCCTATCACGTACGTAAATGCTCCCGACCCGATGGACGAGAATAAACCAGCTGAGTTCTCTTGGATCCTTGACGGAGATGGGAACGCCGTTGGAGCGACGATTGTCGACCGCGTCTTCGAAGCGTTGCCGACTGAGATTCTTCCACAGATTGAACGTTACCATTGGCAAATTGGCGGTCTGCCGGAGGGCACGGACGTCACCTACACGAAGGTCGTGAATGGCGGCGTTCATGTCGCAGCTGTTCCCGAGCCGACGACCCTCACAACGTTCAACCTCGCGTGCATCTTCCTTGTCCACAGGTTCCGGCGTCGGCGCTAAGAGGCATCATCCGTCGTCACGCCACAAACAACTCTTGCCGGCGAACGCCGTCATGAAGCCCCGTCAACCCTTTTCCCATTTCCGCAATGCATGGAGTCACTATGAGATCGAACATCTGACGACTGCGTGTCGAATCACTAGAATCCCGCCAACTGCTGGCTGCCGACCTCGCGCCGCTGGATGTCGAGGCGTGTGTGGCACCCGAACCTACCGTCGAGCAAGCGGATCAGCGAGTTTCGGTGAGTTATTGCAAGGATCGCGAGAGCGTCGAAAGCAACGTCTGGGAAGGCCCTGGGCGGGTAGGCGACGAAGACGTGTCGGTGGTGACGACGGCTCTTCAAGTTCCAGAACAAGCTGGGAAAGTCTTGAAGGTTGAAAACTTCCAGTTCCAAGTCAACTTCGCCGATGGCGCGGTCGTCGCGACTCTGCGGGGCCACATCAACTTGCAAAATGGACGCATCACTTTGAATGGGACTGTAACCGACTCTGAAGTGTCGACGATTCCAAAGGGCTCGCGCGTACACCTGCAGTCTGTGGTTTCCGCACTCGGTGATGACCCACTAGGTCGCGTTATCGGAGAAATTACATTCAACACGAAGTCGGGTAAAGGTTAGGAACTACCGTTCCTGATGCGTCCTTCCTGAAGGAAGTCTTCAACCAGCGCCCAGGCTGGTCAGCGGGTCGCCCAGTAGTCTAAATGCAGCTGCTGGGCGACCGTGGTTCACGGCGACGACCAACGGATCGCAAACACGAGAGAAACGGATTATGAAGACAGGAATATTAGCCGTTTCAATGTTGGCACTGATGCCACTTCCGGTCAGCAGATGTGAAAGCGCTGATGTAACGTCAGCTTTGATTGCGAGCGGGAACTGGACGGATGCCGCCGCCTGGGACTCCGGCGACATCCCCAATAACAGCGGAATGACATTTAACGCGGTGGTACCCAGCAGAACAGTAACGTTGTCCTCCGCCAGCCCGATGACCATTGACGGACTGCAGCTGATTGGCGGCACGATCAAGGGTGATGGTTTGTTGACGCTGCTGCAGCCTTCGACCTGGACCAGCGGGTCGATCGCGGGTAACCCGACGATCGACGCTACAGATCTAGCGATTAGTGGGTCAGCGAACATCGCCAGCTCGGCCACGTTTACCAACCATGGTTCAACCAACTGGCTTGGGGGAAGCGGCATCCATTTCGGTTCGAATGCTGTGTTTGATAATCAGGCCGTTCTAGATCTAAAGGCTGACGGCTTTGCTCTGAGAAATAATTCACTTGGGAATGGTTCTCGACTGGACAACCGTGGGACGCTGCGGAAGTCGGCAGCCAATGGCGTGACTTCCATTCGGCTCGATGTGGACGATTCGGGACTGATCGACGTGCAAACGGGCACCCTCCGGCTGTTGAGCAGTGACAACAGCCGTGCATCCGGCCAATACCAAATCGCCAATGGAAGTGTCCTCGAAATCTCGGACAGGAGCTACGCCCTTGAAAGAATTGGGGATTCTCCCTGGGACACTGGTCGGAAATCACAAATTCTATCAGCTTCCTACTCAGCCAGTTGACATGGGGAGTTTAATCTGCTCACCGTCGCTGGCTTAGCTACACATTCCAGATCCGCGTTCGGCGAACCGAACGTGAATGGACCTTTAGACGTGGGTGGTGTCTGCGTGCCGGTATGGTGACAAAAGAAGCATCCAGAAAGTGCAAGAGAACAATGAAGCTATTAAAGACTTGGGTCCTTATCGCTATCACTAGCGTCCTGGTCTGCGGCAACCTGAATGCTTCCTTATTCGTGTATCTGCCGTTTGACGAAATTACTGGTGGCTTCACTCCCGACCTATCTGGCAACGGACGCGATGGTCAGCTTGATAACATCGGTAGCGACAATCTCGTTCCTGGCCGTTTCGGGCAAGCATTTCACTTCAGCAATGATGAACAAACTCTTGTCTTTTTGGTTGGCCACTCTGTAACATCTGGTCCAGAATTCACGATCTCTTTTTGGGTTAATGCCGTGGGCGCCGGACAAAATGATTTGCGTTTGTTCTCTGAAGGATCGCAACTCTCTGGGAATCCGCTTTTCAATTTAGGAACGCACAACGCTGGCGTGGACGGCACTATAGATGTCTATATTCGTAACCAAGGCGCCGAGTTAGTAAACCATCTCCATTCAACATCGACAGCACTTGACGGAACGTGGCACCACATTGCCTGGGTTGATTCGGGCGATGTCGGCACCCTGTACATTGACGGCGTAGCCGAACCAGACCCGCTCAACTCGCTCGAACATGGTGTCGGTGCCACGTTACCTCTAGATACCATGTCGTTCGGGGGCATCCTGCGGGCAAATCCGAGCCACCATTTCACTGGCCTTCTCGATGATGCAGCAGTCTGGGAAACTGCCCTCAGCCCAGAGGATATTGCGATGTTGGCTAGTGGCACAACAAGCCCACTTGAGATTGGCATGCCGCCTCTGCCGCCTGGCTCGTCCCAAGACGATCCTATTCTGCCGGACAACTTTGACGACCTCAGCTTGGATAATCTGCCCACTTGGATATTCGAGGACGTCCCCAGTGGGGCGTGGTATGATCCGCCATCTGTTTCCGCATATAAATTCGAAACAACGTCCGCTTCTGTTTTCGAAGAAATTCTCGATTTCCCAACCGGCTTCAGCGATCCGTTGGAAGTATTGGTTGGAGGAACGTCACTCGGCACATTCGGTCCTGGCGAAAGTGTGAACTTGGGGGGTGTATCCAGCTTTGTTGTCAGCGGAATCAATCCGCTCGTCGATGCTGCCGATCCACTCGCGTTCCCGATTCAACTTGCATTCGACACGCCAACGGCAAGCTTCACCATGACAGGCGTCGCGGCAGTCCCCGAGGCTACGTCGATCGCGGTCTGGTGTCTCCTGGCATGCGTCGGGGTGGTGTTCGTCAAGTTTCGCAAGTCTTGAGACCCCTCCGCATCGCAAGCGATGCTGCGTGCAAGTCTCGGCAGCAGAAGACCACCCAGGTGACTGATTAGCCCGAGAGACGCGAGGATTGAGACGCGAGGATTGAGACGGTCTACATTCCATCTCCCGTCCGCCGCCCGCCAGGCCTCTGCCCACCCTTCGCGTGAAACTCACGCGGGACACGATGGGACGGCATTCCCATTTCCCCTCCCAAAGTCGCCAGCGGAAACTGTAGACCGTCTGGGTTTGTTGCTTGGATGCGGCTCACGCTTTTCAAGAACACGGGTGCGACTTGGAAGTCATGCTTGAACTGGGAGAAGCGTTTCTCGACCAGGGGCTGGCGTTTGTAGGCCTGCAGTATCTCTTCGGCTGACATCTCTTCCTGGTTGGTTACCAAGGGAAACTTGCCGTCGACTTTGGTGGCTTTCATGACGGCATCGGCGTTGGGCTTCACGGCCAGCCGATACCGCGTCTCCACGCGACGTACGTACTGAGTGTTCTTGCTGGGCCGTCCCCGCGACGTCTGCGTGAAGGTCTCTTTTTCTTCCTCATGAATCTCGACCCGCACGAAGTCGCCGGCCAAGGATGCGGCAAGCAGCTTTTCCAGGGCCTCCTCGACCTTGGGGCGTGTCCGAAAACGAGTCTTGGGAGATTGCAGCCGACGCTGCAAATCGTCGAGTTCCTGTTTCAGCTTGTCCAGGTGGCGAATCCGGGTGGCCGCGTCTTGTTGCGACTTGCGAAGACTGTCAAACCACAACAGACGAAAGCCGTCGGAAGTGCGAGACGATTCACTCGTTACACGCAAATGGTCGATGATTTGGCCGTCATCATTCACCTCTTGATAGAGATCCGTCCAGCGGATGACGTCCGTCTCGTCGAGCAGTCGCTGGCGAAAATGCTTGTCTTCACGCCGCGTGCGGGGCAGCACCGTGATGAACCGGCCACCGCGTCGGTCGATCCCTTTGAGGTTTTCACTGGACGCCAACTTGCAATCCGCGACGTACAAAAAGTCCGCGCGCCCCGTCAACTCCCGCAGCAGTTCCCAGGTTTCCAAATGAGTTCGATCATCCGGGGTGTTGCCACTGGCCGTCGTAAAGTATACCGGGACACCGCCATCGTCCGTGACCGTCAAGACATACAGCAACTGTTTCAGATCAGGACGATGATCCTTGTTGTGGCCCCACGTAATCCCCAAGGTGGGCAAGCCCTGACGCAACCCAGGCACCAAGGCGTCATCATACGCGCCGTGAAACGTGACGGTGGTCGAGTCGTTGTGCAGTTCGTCCAAACTAAGATCGAAGTGCCCAATCACATGTTTGACCAACTCCATGATCAGCGAACGGTCGATCCCTTCGAACAAGCGATCCAAGCACCGTCCCAGTCGATCATCATTGAGATGCTTCATCTTGGGGGAGGGGATCTCGATCAGATCCGGGGCGTGTCGCTGGGCCCACTCACCCAAACCGTAAACCGGTTCTCGCGAAAGCAAGATGTTACGCACCAGTAACATCAATCCGCGTGAAGTCGGGATCTTCATCCGCGGCCCATCTTGAGGAAGATGGGTCTGAAGCATCTCCTCCAGCCGCATCTCTTCCAGAATTCGATTGACGATGGGAAGCGAGCCGACGGTCCAGGTGCGTAGCGTCAGACCCTCCGACTCGGCAAGATATCCCTCGTTCGTTTTCGCTTCGTGTGTCTTTTTGCGCTTGCTCATGGCCACCGATATATTCGATCGGTCGGCGGGCGCAAAGCGTATCTCCGCGCGAAATAATTCTACTGCGCGACTTACGACGAAAGCCATTGACGTAAGTCGTGAATTTCTCAACTTACGTCGATGGCACTTTCCCTAAGTTGTTTTGCCCACGATTGCGTCGCCGAACTCCCCTTGAATCGTATCACGTGGCGCGCAGAATACGAGCCAGTTGCTGCGGCGACCCGCCGAGCATCACACCGACGAAATCCACCACAGCGGCCAGCAGGGCATCCTCCACCTGAACCGGAGGC
Source organism: uncultured Planctomycetales bacterium (assembly GCA_963826795.1). Taxonomy (GTDB): domain Bacteria; phylum Planctomycetota; class Planctomycetia; order Pirellulales; family Pirellulaceae; genus CAWGYT01. Next base: position 435,652 of record CAWGYT010000010.1, read on the forward strand.
ACGGCTGTCTTTCACGCATGACGGCGTGCGCATTGTCACGCCAAGAATCGTGCCTGCAACCGTCCGCTCGCCGAGTAACCCGGAGGAAAACTAGACGCCAAAAGCTCACTCAGCTTTTGTCGCAGCGACATCAACCACGCGGATCCGGCCACACGCCGCAAACAAATTCCGCGATATTGGTTTTCGGAACTGCGGAAAGAGAGTAAAATGCCTCTCTCTTTCCGCAGTTCCAAAAATCAATATCCCGGAATTTGTTGGCGGCCGTCGATTTTTTGCAGCCCGCGTTGTCCGCGTGACGTGTCGGTCCTTAATGACATGGGTGGCGCTGGTGGGCGGTCGAGTGAGCGGTTCTCCTGCGGGGCGGCGTGGAAGGGCGGTTGCCAAGCCCAGCTTGGAAACGGCCGAGCGTTCTTCAGCATCCGATGCCGTGGATGTTGTCGTTGCTGCAACCGGCGATACGAAATGTTGTTTAGGTGACGAGTAACTTGTATCGGAAATGGCCTCGCTCGCAGCCTCGTCTCTCGTTGCGAATGCACTGAAGCAGAACACGGCATGTCGCCGCGCTGGGACGAACGCCTTCATCAACCGGAGCTACTTTCCGTATTGTCGAGAACTGATTCCTAGCAGCTTGAGCACCGACCGGTGGACGGATGACAACTTCGTCACAAACACCTGGCGGCTGCCGTTCTGTTTTAGCTCGTGACGTTGAATCGGTTCGAACAGATCGATGATTCGCTTGGTGGTTGGAGCCGAACACCGGCGGCCTTCCGGATAGAGCGGTAGATCTTCGATCTGATGTTGCTCCATCGCGCGTCGCAGCCGACGCTCGAGCAACGTCTGCGCGACCAAGACGAAGAAGTAGACCGCCAAGAGTGCCTGAATGCGGCTCACGCTCTTCAAGAACACAGGCGCCACTTCAAAGTCATTCTTAAACTGAGAGAACCGCTTCTCGACTAAGGGCTGGCGTTTGTAGGCCTGCAAGATCTCGTCGGCGGACATCTCGTCCTGGTTGGTGATCAACGGGAACTTGCCATCGCCTTTCGTGGCTTGGATGACCTCCTTCGTGTTTGGCTTCACGACCAGCCGATACCGTATCTCAACGCGACGTACGTACTGCGTGTTCTTGCTGGGCCGACCCCGCGAAGTTTGCGTGAAGGTCTCTTGCTCTTCCTCTTGGACCTCGACCCGTACGAAGTCGCGTACCGTGGATGTCGCAAGTACCTTCTCGAGAGCCTCTTCGACTTTGGGACGTGTTCGAAAACGAGTTTTGGGAGATTGCAACCGATGTTGCAAATCATCTAGTTCCTGCTTCAGCTTGTCCAGGTTGCGAATCCGAGTTGCCGCGTCTTGCTGCGACTTGCGAAGGCTGTCAAACCACAACAAACGAAAGCCGTCAGAGGTCCGGAACGGTTCACTGGCCACACGCAAGTGGTCGACAATTTGCCCGTCATCGTTCACTTCCTGATAGAGATCCGTCCAGCTGATTGCGTTCGTCTCGTCCAACAGGCGCTGGCGAAACTGTTTGTCTTCACGTCGCGTGCGAGGCAGCACCGTGATGAACCGGCCACCCCGTTGGTGGATCGCTTTGAGGTTCGCCGTGGACGCTAACTTACAATCCGCGACATACAAGAAGTCCGCGCACTGGGTCAATTCCCGCAGCAATTCCCAGGTCTCCAGATGAGTTCGATCATCGGCGGTGTTACCACTGGCCGTCGTAAAGTAAATCGGCACACCGCCGTCGTCCGTGACCGTCAAGATATACAACAACTGTTTCAGATCAGGACGATGATCCTTGTTGTGGCCCCAGGTAATCCCCAGCGTGGGCAAGCCCTGACGCAACCCAGGTACCAACGCGTCGTCATAGGCACCGTGGAATGTGACGGTGGTCGAGTCGTTGTGCAGTTCGTCCAAACTGAGATCGAAATGTCGAATCACGTGCTTGACCAGTTCCATAATCAGCGAACGGTCGATGCCTGCGAACAACCGATCCAAACACCGCCCCAGTCGATCATCATTGAGATGCTTCATCTTGGTAGACGAAATCTCGATCAGATCCGGGGCGTGTCGCTGGGCCCACTCGCCCAAACCGTAAACGGGTTCTCGCGAAAGCAAGATATTGCGCACCAGTAACATCAAACCGCGTGACGTCGGGATCTTCATTCTCGGCCCGTCCGCCGGGAGATGGGTCTGAAGGATCTCCTCGAGTCGCATCTCGTCCAGAATTCGATTGACAACGGGAAGCGAGCCGACCGTCCAGGTGCGTAGCGTGACACCGTCCGACTCGGCAAAATATCCCTCGTTGGTTTTCGCGTCGTGTGTCTTCTTGCGTTTGCTCATGGCCACCGATATATCGGATTGGCCGTCGAGCGAGAAGCGCATCTCGGCACAAAACAAATCCGCTGCGCCACTTACGACGAACGCCCTCGACGTAAGTCGAGAATTTCTCAACTTACGTCGAGGGCACTTTGCCTAAGTTTTTTCAAAACGATTTTGTCGCCAGACCTCCCCTTGCACCGACCCCCGCTGCGCACAGAATGCGAGCCAGCTACTGGGGCACACCGCGAAGCATCACACCGTTGAAATCCGTAGCCCGACGGAGCGCCAGGAGCACCGCCAACTTGGAACTGGAGCTACTGCTCTTGGCGTACGGTGCTCTGAGTTTCTTCAGGCAACGAAGCCAGCGAACAATCATCCGTTCGAGGACAAAACGGCGACAAATCAAACGCCCACATGCCGTGCAGGATTTTCTGCAGCGACATCAAGCACCAAGACCCGGCCTCAGGCTGCTACGGAAATTCCGGGATATTGATTCTTGGAACTGCGGAAAGAGAGATGCCTCCTAGAATAATCTTTCCATTTAAAGCGTGAATGTAGACATCCCGGAGTCCCTTATGTGAATCGCTGAGTGACGCAGACAGATCGAAAATCCCCCCCCCAATAAACGTGTCCAACTCAAACCACTCCTGTCGTTTGGCGTGCGCTGCGCCGCCCTGGATACCTTCAAGGTGCAGAAAATAGTTGCTGGGCATCGCGGCTTACTCCTGACGACGCTGTGGACAAATTGAGATGGAACAACCAGAATGCACTTCTCATGCCCATGACGATACCGGAAACGGGCCAGCATGCCAACTGGCTGCACCGTCCCTATCCCCACGGATGAATAATTTGGCACATCAAGGTGCCCAAACATCAAAACGGTGTCAACGAATGGCACTGCCGAATGACATGCTTGACGAGCTCCATGATCAGCGAACGGTCGATACCTTCGAACAACCGATCCAAACACCGCCCCAGTCGATCATCATTGAGGTGTTTCATCTTTTGTGGTGGAATGTCGATCAGATCAGGGGTGTGTCGCTGGGCCCACTCGCCCAAACCGTAAACCGGTTCTCGCGAAAGCAAGATCTTGCGAACCAGTAACATCAATCCGCGTCAAGTCGGGATCTTCATCCGCGGCCCGTCTCGAGCGCGATGTGTCTGAAGCATCTCTTCGAGTCGCATCTCTTCCAGGATTCGATTGACAATCGGAAGCGAGCCGACGGTCCAGGTGTGTAGTGTGACACCATCCGACTCAGCAACATGACCCTCGTTCGTTTTCCCTTCGTTTGTCTTTTTGTGTTTGCCGATGGCAACCGAATTAAACGATTGGCCATCGAGCGCGAAGTGTATCTCAGCGCGAAAGCTTTCTGTCACGCTACTTACGACGAATAGCATTGACGTAAGTCGTGAAATTCTCAACTTACGTCGATGACACATTGCCTAAGTTCTTTTCGAAGCCGTTTGGTGGCTAAAACTCCTCTTGCACACACGCCGGCCGCGCGCAGAATGCGAGCCCGTTAACTGGGCGTTTCGGCGAGAATCGCGCAGATCACATCCATCCGTGGTTGGACCGAGCGAAGTCAACCTGAAATCGGAGGCACCACTTTTCACGCATCACGCCGCGAGAGTTCCCGCGACAAGAATTGCGTTCGAAGATACCCCTGCGGCGCGGCGATCCAGCGACAAATTACCCGACAGTCCGGCGTACAGGATTTTACGCTGCCTCATCCTTCGCAGCGATCCGGCCCGAGGGCGCGACAGAAATTCCGCGAGATTGGTTTTTGGAACTGCGGAAAGAGAGTCACGAGGCAAGGCACACACACGAAATCGCGATGAAGACGAAGGCAATTAAGAGTTGGGCCACGCTCACTCGCAGATACGGTTGCCCATTTTTGGCTCACGTTTTGAAACTCATCATTCCTGTACGCGAGTTCTGTTGTATCGGCCTGCCGTGGCAACGGCCAAAAAACATCTCTGGCGTTTGGCCCGACATCATCCGCCGATCTCGTTCAACCGGTTGTTCGTCCAAGGCGTTCATCGGTTGCCCCCGGATTCTCACGATAGTCGAGGATCGCAACAACGTCGACGAACTCGTCGGCTTCCAGATAGTAAATTGCAAACGGGAAGCGTTCACACAGTTTACGATGGAATCCGCGATACGTTTCATGTATGCCGAATGCCGTCTCCAGCTTCTTCAGATCCAATCGCAAGCAATCAACAAAATGGGCGTCAAGTCCTGGCGATTGCCTCCCGTAGAATATTGCGCCCTGGACAAGGTCGTCCCTCGCTTCACTCTCTGAGTTCGACGCGCATTGAGTCGGTCCTTGACATCTTCGATGGCCGCGTCGATTGGCAGTCGAGGTTCGTTTGATGGGTTCGCAATTCGATCCGCCAACAAATCGCCGTGCCAATCAGGCGAGACGAACTCAGCTGGGTTCGCCGAAAGGTCCTTCCACAAGATGTTCATCGCCTCAAGCTTTTCGCTGGGCGTCAGGGCTGCAAGCATGGCTTCAAGCGACATCGATAATCCTCCCGTTAGGAATTCCACCTACCCAGCGCCGAACCGACAAAGTGATCTATGAGAGGACGAATCATTAACTACTCGAAACGGCTTGCGACCCGGGCCATGGTAACGACATGCCGACCAGCCGAGGCAAGAGACGGAAAATCATTCGCCACACCGTCTGCGCGGAAGTCGTCTGCAATGGCTATCCAAGCTATCCTTCGTTTCTTGCCGTAACCCGTTCTAAAGGCACATGCTAGGCGCTTTTCGGCCCGGTGCAAGTCGCCAGAAGTCATCTCAGAATTCAAACTCCCAGGAAGTCGTCCGGCGACCTGGCTCTTGGGACACGCGGCCCGGACCTGCCTGTACCGCGGCGTAAACACGACCGCGACACGCGGTGCGGCTCAACGCTCGCCTATCCTGGGCCTTGGCGTGCAGCGGTGTGATACACCGACCGCAAATGGCGTGCTCGCTTCCTGCGGGCGGATGCATCGACCGCCTGCAGCTACGAATTGACGAAAGTTGCTGCGGTGAAAGGCACCGCCTGCAGCGAGAGCTGTAGTCAAAATGACAGCGAATATGGGCTATTAACGACCTGAAGCAGGTTGCATTGGTGCACAATGTCGATCTGTCGCGCGGTCAAGCTGCTCAGCGTTTCGATCCGTCGAGCCGCCGCCAGCCGTTTGTAGCCGTCGATCAGGCCGAGCTTGTCTTCGCGCAGGCAGTAGACCACCGGAGACAGCTGTCCAATTTGTCGCAAGGAGGCGACCATGGCTCCCTCCGCCTCAACCGAAGTGAACCGGTAGCACGCATAGCGTTCGTCGAACATGGACAAGGCGAACGACTGAATCTTGTCATCGGGAACGTCGGTCATGATTCGCTCCGAAGGGGAACTGAGAGAGCCTCTTCTCCGCCCTCTTCTGGAACAAGTACTCCTGGTCGGGACGATCAGGTGAAAAGATAGACGCGATCCCGCGAGGCTCAATACAGCGCACACAACTCAGGGACCTCGCGACGGCGGAACGCAGACATCCGCCGCCAGCAAGGGACAACCTCCGCAAGCATCTCGCCAGCGAGATTCGCGTCGCCACGCGAGACGGAAAGCCTTGTGGCAGGAAGAAGAACAGAAACGCCTTCTCGGAGCGCGACGGGAAACTCGGAATTTCACATCACAGCCGGGACGATCACCAAGATTTTTTTCACCAGAGGCCTGTGGCGGCTCCTTCTGATGACCCTCGCGCGGCACTTTCGCTGGACGCTCGCCAGCACCCCCGGATTCCTGCCGTCACTGGTCACGCTGACGTTCTCGCCGCCGACGTGCCTGCTCTCGACGCACACCACGACCCTTTTCACTCTGGGGATAACGTCTCTGCGCCTTTCGCAACGACCACGCCCGCGCCGCTTGCCGGCATGCTTCGCTGCAATAGCAGCTGCGGGCACAGCGGGGAACGAACGTGCGTCCGCAGTCTTTGATCAGGCATTCGCGCGACCGGGGCGTACAGATGGGAACTTGCGTTCCCGGCCGACGAGGAGCATGCTGAACTGCTCAGCTTACCTCAGCCTTCGGCCGCTTCGCCACATCCGGATCAATCCTCGTGGCCACGGAGCTGCGGCCACCTCCGCTGGCCAGCGTTGTCAAAGTGGCTGAGATTATTTGGCCGCTGACATTCCACCTGAATGCCGCAAGTCGGGCAGTGCACGCGCCGCATCCGATAGACAAAGTACACCGTGATTCCCCACAACGGCACAAACTCGAATCGCCGCGGCTCCGGCATCGTGTCATAGCCCGGACGCACACGAGAGAATTGCTATTTGCAATTCCGGCCAAGTCGCCGGAATCGTTGCTCGAATCGTGGCATGGTGCGAACGGAGGCGTCAACGTTTTTCTTGGGCGACCTGCCTGGGGTCATTCTCGCGAGACTGCCTGTCGACTACTCTAAATCGGCTGGTAGGTGTTGGGCGAGGTCCATACTGTCATGCAGCACTGCGTGCAATCTCAATTTTTCCTTCGCTGCTGATGCGAAAAAGCAGAAAATGCCGAGGCTGTTTGACTCGATTGTTTGAGGGAGAAACGTGGTTCCTGCTGTGGAACAGAAGGTAAGTACGAGCTCCCGGGGATAGTTCCGGACGAGCCACGCACCCGGGCGCTCGGTATCGGCAGCAATGTCGAGAATCGCTTGAACAATGATCGCTTCGTAGCGAAGTCGGGCGGATTCACCAAAATGCTCTTGGGTCCAGGCCAAGATCTCTTCGATGTCGGTCTCGGCTACTGAAGAAAGAACAAACTTCGCCATCTCAGTATTCAGCCCGACTTGCGAGATGTGCGTTTAGCGGCCCGCTTGCCGATTGCCGCGATCTTCCCGCGCAGCTGGGCCTCACCAACTACCGCGATGCCCTGCCCCTGGTCAATCGCACTAAACCCTTCGGCAGCCAATGACCTTAACAACTGAAGTTTCTCACACTCTTCCGCTGCCTGCGACTCAAGCAGCCGCAAGCCTGCCCGCATGACTTCACTCGCGTTCTTGAATCGCCCGGAGGCAATCTGCTCCTGTACGAATGCATCGTAATAATCCGTCAAATTGATGTTGCGAGTCGGCACGGTCACTCACCTCAGGCTCAGCCGGTTACAAGCGTTTCGGGGCCACTCTGGCAAGCATACCACGATTGGCAATTTTTGCCAATTTGGGCTTGGCGGCTGCGGGCCGCGCCGACACTCGCTTCAGATTGCAGGTTGCAATCGCTGCAACTCCTTGAAACAAGTGGCATTTTGGCCACGTCAACAAAGCAGGGGCAGGGGCGGGGTCAGATCCGGCGGGCAGGGGCGGGGTCAGATCCGTTTTCTGGTGTCAAGTTCGCATTCGGCGCGGGATTACCGGCAGAGGAAACCAACGCCTCACCGGACCGAACGTGTCGGCACGCAAAGTCATCAACGGCGAGATCCAAGCAAGTCCAGCTCGACACTGGCTGCACAATTGCCGCAACTGAATTCGCCGACCGAACACCGTACGTTCGATGGCGTCCTGAATCACGCTCGTAAGGCAAACACGCTCGGTGAGACCTGTCAAGCACCAAAAACCCGATCTGACCCCTTCGCACACTGACGATCTGACCCCTTCGCACACTGACCCCTTCGCACACCTTCGCAGATGACGCTTCAGATACAAAAAAGTCTTTTCTCAGAAGGGTCGTCAGCTTGGATTGCCTTGGGAAAAGTTACGGGGCCGGACCTTACTTTCCCAGATTACGGAGAATCCAAGCATGTATCATGTCAGGCGAACCGTTCGTGAGCACCTGTGTTACCAGCGCGGTTGAATAACGATGCGGTGATCGGCATGCCGGCCGCTACTTGGCCTCGCCCGCCACCAGCACGGTCTGGTAGATCGGCGAGGGTGAGCCGGCCGTGACCGGGGACGTCGTCTCGCCCGTTTCGAGGTAGTACTCGAAGTCCTCGGCCTGCGGGGGGACCACCGCCGAGTAAACGCGGCGCGCCTTGTGGTCCACAGGAACGTCCTGCCATGCGCCGCGGCCTAACGGCCGGACCTTCAACACCGGCGGTGTGTCGCCCGTGCCCAATGCGATCACGCTCAGCTCCAGCGGTTGGCCTTTGTTGATGTGTGTCTCGGTACCGAGCACCCGGATTAGCGGTGGCCCATCGTAGACGGTCGACGGGTTGGCACTGTCGGGGATCGGCTTGTCCAGCCCTCGTTCGAGCAGCTTGTCCCACTTGAGCACGACCAGTTGGTGCCAGTTGAGGATCTCGAGGCTGATGATCTCACCCAGGTCACTGGCGTTAATTGCCTTCTCAAGATGCAGCCGCATCATCTTTTCGAAGAGCCGTGCCATCTTCGTGCGGGCACCTAACCAGACGGTCTACATTCAACCTAACCAGACGGTCTACATTCCGGTTGGCTCGCCCGACGTCCGAGGGGGCCCGGTGCGTCGTGCTCAGTCGCTCGAGTCGCTGGGTACATTCGAGTTCATGCGTGCCGGTCGGGAGGGTGGGCCGTCAAGTCGAGATCTGAGTTGCAAGGAGGGTTGCGGCGGAGTTGCAGGGACGGAGATACTACCCGGCGTTCCAGGAGGTCGTCTGTTTACCAGGAGGTGTCCCATGCCGAGTTCTCCGCGCCGAACCGTTGTCTCTCAGGGGGAAGTGGGCGTCTATCACTGCTGGAATCGCTGCGTGCAGCGGGCGTGGCTCTGCGGTCAGGATCCGGTGACGGGGATCGACTACGAGTCTCGTCGCGAGGTGATCGAGGAGGTCGAGCGGCAGCTGGCCGGCTTGTTTGCGATCGACATTGGCTTTCATGCCGAACAGGCCAACCACCTCCACCTGATCCTCCGCACGCGTCCGGATCTGGCGGCGACCTACAGCGACGACGAGGTACTGCGGCGCTCGTGGATCGTGGCGCGGCTGAAACGAACGGGAAACAGCCAGATCGAGGAACCGACCGACGAGCAGCTCGAGCAGCAACGCCGCACACAGGACGTCGACAAGTTGCGGCGGCGTTTGGCGGATGTCTCGTGGTACATGGGGACGCTTTGCGAGCATCTCGCGCGGCGCTTTAATCGAGAGTCCGGCACCAGCGGCACCTTCTGGGAACATCGCTTCGGCTGCCGGAGTCTGGAAGACGAAGCGGCGATTCTGCTGTGCGGAATCTATGTGGATTTGAACCCGATCCGGGCCGGGGAGGCTTCGGTCCCGGAAGAGGCGCGTCACACGTCCGCCTACAATCGGATCCAGGGACGGCAGTCGAGCGGATCCCGGCCGGCGCAGGGAAGCACGCCGGGTCCGGACGACTGGCTTTGTCCGCTCACAATTCGGGAAGACGATCCCGTTCAACTCGACCCTGCCGGTGCGCAGCGGCCCTGGCGCGCCTCGAACAAGGGACTGCTGCCGATCAGCCTGGAAAAGTACCTCGAGCTGCTCGACTGGACCGGCCGGCAGCAGGGGTCGAAGAGCCGTGCTGCGATTCCCGCGTCGCTGGCCCCGATCCTCCAGCGGCTGGGGATCCGGGCGGAGCACTGGCTGGAAAGCGTTTTCCAGTTCGACCGGCGTTTCGGCCAGATCGTCGGTTCGCTCGCTCGCGTGCGCATGGCGGCCAGCGCCGCGGGCCGGCGCTGGTTCCGCGGCACGACCGCCTGCGCCGCGATCTTCGCGTAATCGACGATCGACCGTTTGCAATCTCCGCGCCGTCTCACTGCCCGGCCTCGCCGCTTAACGGATGCGAACGCCGTAATCCGCCGGCTCACACGCGCACGGCCCGGCGCAAACGTTCGCTACACCGCTTGGTCCGACCGACCGATCCCCCAGACCGCGACCCAGACCGCGAACGCTGCGCCGTGACACAAACGTCGGGCTGGACGGCTCCTTCGGCACGCGGCGAATCGGCCTCCATTGCGACTCGACCGACTGAGATTGCTCGTAAGAACGTGGCGCTCTCGGTTTGCTGTCTAAGGCTGGATCAACGGCCGCCGACGTCACGTGGAGGAGCCGGAAGCAAACGGTCTGAACTCTGCCTCTCCTGCCACCGCCGATTAGTCCGTCTCGGTCTCGGTCTCGGTCTCCGAAAATCCAATCTTAGACCGTCTGGATTTCTTTTTGCAGACAGAGAGTGGCGAGGTCGTCACGAAACAACGCATGGAACAACTCCGACTGGACGCACTCGATCTCAAGCTGCTCTCACTGCTGGATAGAACACGGGATCGGAGTGAGATCGTGGATGCCTTGATCTCGCTGCTGGATCAGCAGCAACTGTCGGTACGGCACCGAGGCGAGATTGTCGCCGACCGTGATCAGACGCGAGAGCTGCTGCGCAAGCAGGTGGACTCGCGCTTGAGGTGTCTGGCCGGTTCAGCACCATTGGTTGCCTGATCCTTCCGTCAGGCCATGGCGTGTTGATCGCAGACCGTCGCGCAAAAAAGCAGACGTCGTGGCTGGAAGGTGCGACTTTGATGGCAGACACGGGAGCTCTCGCTGACGCGTCGGTCCGCAATATCGGCTACAATAGCGGCTCGAGTTCCCTTCGCCGCAGTGGCTGACGCTGCCGAGCAATTCGATCCCCCACTTCGACACGGTTCGCACATCGTGGCAGCCGCAGGAGATCGCGCATGTCATCCCAGGCTCGTTTTCGTCGACGTACCGCGCGTCGGCTCCCCCTGAAGCTGGAAAACCTCGAGCCTCGTACGTTATTGGCCGCCGACGTGATCATCAACGAATTGATGGCGTCCAACCAGTCGACTCTGGTGGCGCTTGACGGTAGCTATCCCGACTGGATTGAATTACATAACCGTGGCGACGAGGCCGTGAACCTGGCCGGTTGGCAACTCAGAGATCCGGGGGCGCACTGGACTTTTCCCGAATGGACCTTGGGTTCTGGTGAGTATCTGATCGTCTTCGCTTCGGGCGACGACAAAGTGATCACTCAGCCCGTGGTGGAATTTCACACGAACTTCAAACTGAAGAAGGAGGGCGAATACGTTGGCCTGCTGCGGCCGGACAGCTCGATCGCCCACGAATACAATCCGTTCCCGGAGCAGCTCGAAGACGGCTCGTTCGGCCTCTCGCGGAATGACAATTTTGCCCAGTACTTTTCCCAACCGACGCCCGGTGCCGAGAACCCGCCCGCTCCGACCGTGATGATCACCGAGTTCATGGCGGTCAATCAGGGGACTCTGGCCGACGAAGACGGTGATTTCGCCGATTGGATCGAACTGCACAACGCGGGTGACGGACCGGCCAATCTGAACGGCTGGATCCTGGAGGATTGGAGTGCCCAGTGGGAGTTCCCCGAGGTCGTGATCGGTCCGGGCGAGTACCTGGTCGTATTTGCCTCGGCCAACGACCGCCGCGAGATCGAGCGTCCGCTCCACACCAATTTCAAATTGGCGGGGGAAGGGGACCGCCTTGCACTGCGCCGCACCGATGGCGTCGTGGTCAGCGAGTTTGTCTTTCCCGAACAGCGGACCGATGTTTCCTTCGGCCTGACCATTGACGGCGCCGAACGGCAGTACTTTGAAACCCCCACGCCGGCACGGCCCAACGCGACTGGATACCAAGGGGTCCGTTTTACGCAGGGGAGTGGCTTTTACGACAGTTCCGTCGGTGTTACCTTGACGACGGAACTTGAGGGGGCATCGATCCGATATACGACAGATGGAACCGTGCCGACCGCCATGCACGGGACGCTGTACGAGCGTCCCGTCCGCATTGACCATTCGACCGTGATTCGCGCGGCGGCATTTCGCGACGACATCGTCCCTGTCGTCTCGACCCGTTCGTTCCTCGTTCGAGAACAGATTCCGCGCCAGTCCGGTGATGGGCTTCCGCAGACCTGGGGGTTCGTGGCGGACTACGAGATGGACCCCGATGTGGTGAGTCAGGACCCATCGTTGATCCAGGCGTGGTACGACCTGCCGACCGTATCGCTGGCGATTCCGCCCGACGACTTGTTCTCGATCCAGAACGGCATCTTCGCTCATCCGTTGATGGAAGGGGATGAATGGCAGCGGGCGGTTTCGATCGAATTCCTTCCCCCCTCGTATGAAGACAACACACAGCGGCTTGCCGCCGACGGCAAGTTGGGCACGATCGGGCAACAAGGGGAGCGCAACCCGGCGATCACGTCAAAATTCTCGTTGGGAGTCTCGTTCGACGAGCCCCTCGAGCCCGCCGACGTGGGACGCAAGTTGTTTGAGGAGACGCCGGTCGATCGATTGGCCGGACTGAACTTCCGCGCCGGCTACGCGGATTCGTGGCTCAGCTCACAAGGCGAACAGCGTCAGCGAGCCGCGATGGCCCGCAGCCAATTTGTGTTGGAGACGCAGCGCGCGATGGGGCAGCCCGCGATCTCGTCACGGTTTGTCAACCTCTTCATCAACGGCCTCTATTGGGGCGTGTATGACATGACTCAGCAGCCCGGTGCTCCTTTGGCCGCCGAACTGCTGGGAGGTGCCGCGGCCGATTACGATGTGATCACGGCCAGCGGAGTGATCGACGGCAACTCAGAGGCCTGGGATGTACTGATGACGGCGGCCAACGCCGATCTGTCCGAGCCGGCTGCGTATCAGGCGGTGGCCAATCTGGTCGACATGCGGAATCTGATCGACTTCTTGATTCTCAAACGATACGCGCAGATCGGCGACGCGGTGCCCGACAGTTGGTTCACCGCGCGCAACGGCGCCCCGATGCTCGCTTTGCCTTCTTTTTCCACAACAATGAGGAGTCGTTGGGCCTTGGCGGCGAGCCTCATACGGGTGGCGAGACCGTCGACCCGACCGAGTTTCTGTTCAAACAGCTCCAGAATTCAGCGCTGTTTCGCCGCGAGTTCGGCGACCGCTTACAGCTCCATCTGAATCAAGGGGGAGCCCTGTCGCCGGAGCTGGCTCAAGTTCGTTGGGATAATTTAAGCTGGAGACTCTACTCGGCGACGCACGCCGAATCGGCGCGATGGGGCGATTTTCGCCGTGATGGCAATCCGCAAGGAGGACCTGCCGGGCTGTACGGCCCGGCCGACTGGCAAGCGGCACGAGACAGTCTGTCCAGCGGCTTCTTTCCCTCGCGGGCCGGACAGGTGCTTAGCCAGTTTCGAGCTGAGCAATTGTATCCGGACGTCGATGCTCCGTCGTTCAGCCAGCCGGGAGGGACGGTGCCGCGGGGATTCGCGGTCCGACTGCAGGCGTCGGCCGGTTCGATTTATTTCACCACCGATGGCAGCGACCCGGTGCTGCCCGACGGCCAGCTTTCGGCGGACGCTCAGCTATACCGAGCGCCCGTCCGCGTGCAGCGGAACACGCTGATTCGGGCCCGCGCAGGAGGGAGACCGCCGGAGCGCGCTCAGCCAGGCGACGTTTCTGATGCAGACGCCTCTGCCACTGCGCGTCAGCGAAATGATGTATCACCCGCGAACGATCGACCCGAACGATCTTTTCGACGACGACGACTACGAATTCATCGAGGTCAAGAACATTGGCGACGAAACGCTCTCGCTGGAGGGCATCGAATTCACTCGTGGGATTGAGTTCGCGTTCGACGATGGCTCGGTCCACTCCTTGGCACCGGGCGAGATCGTGGTGGTCGTCAAGAACCTGCGAGCGTTCTCCAGTCGCTACGACACAGCCGGCATCAAGATCGCCGGCGAGTTCGGGGGGCAGCTCAACAACGGCGGCGAGCTCGTCGTGCTCGAAGACTCGTTCGGACAAGTGATACAATCGATCAATTATCTCGATTTCTGGTACCCCTTGACCGATGGCGAGGGGTATTCCCTGGTTGCCACCCAGGTGTCAGCGACCGATCCGTACGTCTACGATGCCTCGCGCTGGCAAGTGAGCGACGCGATCGACGGAACACCAGGCATCGATCAGAGCAGCCTGCGGCCCGGATCCGTGGTGATCAGCGAGGTGCTGGCCCACACGACTTCGCCCGATGGGGGATGGATCGAGTTGCACAACGCTTCGTCCAGACCGGTTGATGTGGGAGGCTGGTTTCTGAGCGATACGGTGGACGAGTTGAGAAAGTATCGCATCGCCGATGGCCAGGTGCTGCCGGCGGGTGGCTACCTGCTGTTGTCGAGCCGTGAACATTTTGGCAACGCCGCGAACGCGGGGACGTTGATTGCTTTTTCCGTCGATCCCGGCGACGGTGCGGTGTACCTGACCTCCGCCAACGCACAGGGAAGCCTGGGGGGCTATCGTGAGCAGGCCGAGATGGTGGCCACGGTCGCTGATGTGACGATTGGCCGGCTCGACAAGATTGATGGCACGGCCGAGTACGTCCCGCTGTGCGCGCCCACACCCGGTTTGCCCAATGATTCGCCGTTCGTGGGACCTGTGGTGATCAATGAGATCATGCACTCGCCATTGACAGGCGATGAGTACATCGAGCTGTTGAATATCAGTTCGCAGCCCGTGCAGCTTTTCGATCCTTACCATCCCGACAAGACCTGGAGGTTCACGGAAGGCGTCAACTACAAATTTCCGGAAGGTGTGATTCTGCCCGCGGGTGCTTACGCCCTGGTCGTCAAGTCCGACCCGGACATCTTCCGTGAACGGTCGGGGCTGTCCGCTGACACACTCGTGCTCGGTCCCTACAAGGGGGCACTTCGCAACGAAGGCGAGGCGGTCGCCCTCAACCGTGCGACCTCGTCCGGTCCTCGCGACGACACGGAATACCCCCTGGTGGATCGGATTCTGTATGACGACATCGCCCCCTGGCCAACACTGGCGACGGGGTTCGGGTCGTCATTGGAGCGAAGAGATCCCTCGCGCTATGGCAATGACGCCGCCAACTGGACAGCAAGTCTCGGCGGTGGCACCGCGGGCCGCGCCAATGTGGGCGTCGACGATTCGGCTCAGCCCCTCCCTTGGCAAGAACGGTTCGAGGTCGAGCGTCTGGACCAGCTTGTGGGGTGGACTCTCACGTCGGGCGGCGTCGGCGGCTGGTGGCTCGAAGACGATCCCGGCGTCCAAGGCCAGACTCTCGTTTCCAATTTGAGCTATTGCTGGCAGTGTGAACAGCAGCAGTTGCGAAACGGAGCGATCGTCGCCTTGGAATTGGATGCTGACACACACTGGTCTTTCGAAGTCGACGTCCACGCCGAGTTCGACTTCTATGACGGAGGCCTCTCGGTGTTTGTCAGCCCGGACCGCCGCCGATGGTATCCCGTCGCCGAGCAGGTCACGCCGCGCCAGGGGAATCACGCTTACGCATTCGATCTGTCAGGTGCCTTGCAGGAACACGGGTTGTCGCAAGAGGGAACTCGGTATGTGCAACTGGTTCATTCGATGCCCGGTACGCGGCTTTCCCTGAGCAACTTGCGCGTCTTTGCGGGCGACGTCCGCGGCCCTTGGATCAGCCGGCACGATCTGATTTCGCCCGAGCTCCACACGGTCAGCGGCATCGAAGTGGAGTTTGACGAACCGATCGACGTCCAGACTTTGACCGAACACGACGTGGAGGTCACTGCCCCGGACGGCAAGCAGATACCGGTGACCCGCTTGACGACTGATAACAGGAGCGTCTGGCGGATTGAATTTCCAAGCCAGTCACTTGGTGGCCAATACCGTCTGCGAATCGGGCCCGAGGTGCGCGACCTGGACGGCAATGCCATGAGTCGGCACAGCTACGCCGTTGACCGCAATTCTCCCGAGAGTCAGGTCTACGATGCTGAATTCAGGATTGCGGCGTCACAACCCGAGTCGTTTCCCTATTTCATGGGATTCGAGCTGGCGGACTTGACTCGTCTACAGGGATGGGAGTTCTCGTCGGGGCTGGCGACAACCTGGTCGATTACGGATCAAACCTCGCCCGCCCAGGGTGAACGGCACTTGTCCATCCGCGCCGGCCAAGGTGGGAGGGCGAATTCGGCCGATATCTTTTTAGACCTCTCCCCTCAGGCCGATGCCACCGATCTGTCACTCGATTTCCAGGCCAAGGTCGGACGTCGGGAAGATGTATGGGGGACGTGGCTCACCTTGTATGCCAGCCAAGACGGACGTGACTGGCGCCCGCTCTATGGTCTGGCCCCCACGGACGAGTATCAGCGATACGCCATGGATCTCGACCAGGCGCTGATTCAGGTCGGAATCGACTGGAGCCGGCCGATCTACCTGCGTTTGGAACAGGCGGGTGAGGTCAAGGTGGCGAGTGGCATGTTCCTCGATGCGTTGCGAGTCAGCAATCTCGACGTATTGGGTCCGGTGGTGGTCCCGAATGACTCGATTCCGCTGCTGGACCCGCCCGTCCGCTCCTTTCAGGTCACTTTCGATGAACCGATCGACACGGCGAGTTTCACGGCCGAGGACATTCATCTGACCGGGCCGACCGGAGAACCGATTCCGGTGTCCTCGGTCACTTCCGCCGACAGCCTGACGTTCACGGTGGCCTTTGAAGAACAGGTGATGCCGGGTAAGTATTCGTACACCGTCGGGCCCGATATCGAAGACCGTCTCGGCAACCCGATGAACCAGAACGGCAATCTGGTCGCCGGAGAAACTTCCGATGGATTTTCCGGGTCGCTGGAGATTCCACTTCGCTCGACGAGCACGTTCCCTTACAGCCAATCGTTTGAGGACACGAACCTGGCACGGCTGTCCGGCTGGGCATTTTCGGCGCTGGGCGAGGGACGCTGGACAATCGAGACGGACCTCATGGCGCCAGATGGTTCGCGTGTCCTGCGAGCCGGGCAGAAACAAGATGGATTCTCGCACCAGGAAGCAATCGTTGCCTTGGATCTTTCGCAACAAGCCAACGTGGACACGATGTCACTCGTCTTCTGGGCCAAGGAGACCGCCGGCACTGCCCCCGGGTCGAGCCGCCTGTTCGTCAGTGGCGATGGACGGCACTGGTCTTGGGTGGCCGACCTGCGTCCCTCTCGCCAGGAGTACGTCCAGCACACGTTTAATCTCAAGGAAATTCTGCGACTGAACGGCATCGCGCTGGACGATGACGTACGCGTCAAGATTGAGCATGTGTCCGAGCGTGCTCGTAGCTCCTTGATGTTGGACGACTTGCGAGTCACCCCCGCGGACCTGGTGGGGCCGCGCATCCTGGGCCACTCGGACTTGACCTTCTCCGATCAGACGGGGCGAGTGACGGTCACCTTTGACAAGCCGATCGACGCGGCGTCGTTTACGGGTGACGACGCTGAACTGCGACTGACCGGCGCGGCGATCCGGGCCACGGGCGTCCGAGCGGTCGATGAGCGCACGTTCGAGATTGAATTTCCCAAGCCGGGTATGTCAGGACTGTACGACCTGGTCATTCAACCCGACATCCGCGGCACGAACGGCGTGCTGATGAACCAGACCGCCGATCCCTACAACGGCGCGAGCGACGATGCGTATGCCGGGATCGTGTTCGTGCCGAATACTCCGCAAACGTTGCCCTATCAACAGACGTTCGATTCTCCCGACATCACCGACCTGGCCGGCTGGATGTTCCATACGATCAACGAGGGCGGGTTTCGGGCCGGCGGCGAATGGCGCGTTACGGGCGACTTTGACCCGTTGGGCGACTACCACTTGCAGGCGACGCAGTTCGCCGATTGCTGGTCGCAACATGACGGCATTCTGGCACTCGATCTGCGCGAGCATGCCAGCGCGACCGACCTGGTGCTGGAGTTTTACCTGCAGCGAACCACCAGCAACATCAACAAGAGTCAAGGGGGTCAGCGCAACATGGCTCAGTTGATGATCGGTGACGACATTCGGCGATTCGTCCAGGTGGGTGACGCACGCACGCTGCTCAGCGACGCGGCTCAGTCGCGCTTCGAGGATTTGAACCGTGACGGGATCCTCGATCTGGTTCCCGAGTTCGGCCAATATGCCCTCTACCGCTTTGACCTCGATCAACTGATCAACGAAGCGGGGTTGGCGGTGGATGGCGTGCGATACGTCAACTTCCACCGTCTGGCCTTCTACTCGAGCGACGTGACGACGTTCGACAAGATTCGCATTTATCGTGCCGGTCAGGGCCAAGGGCCGTCGGTGGCCGAAACTCGGCTGGACGCGGATTCGGCCCGGTTCGACTTGGGTGTCGTCGATCAGGTGACCATCACCTTCGACCGGCCGGTGACCGGATTTGACTTGAGCGACTTGTCGTTGCGCCGAGATCATGGTACCAATCGGCTTCCCGGCGGTGCGCGGCTGACGCAACTCGATCCCGTGACGTGGCAGCTTTCGGGTTTGGAGCCAGTCGTCAATCTGCCTGGCAAGTATCGATTGTCGCTCGATGGACCGGCCAGTGGCATCCGGGACGAGGCGGGGCGTCCGATGGAGTTCAGCTTGCTTGAGTCGTGGACCGATCGGCGCGTTGCCGGCGATGCCGACCTGGACGGGCGATTCACGTCGAGCGATCTGGTGCGTGTCTTTCAGGCCGGGAAGTACGAGGACAGTGCGAAGGGCAATGCGACTTGGGCCGAGGGGGACTGGGACGGTGACGGCGATTTCGGCACGAGTGATCTGGTGGCGGCGTTTCAGGCAGGTCAGTACTCGCTGGCAGCGGCCGCCGTGGACGCGGCACTGAAAGGATAGTCGTGGTTCGCTCGGCAAACGAAACGTGAGGTTACGCGGAGCGGGCCACAACACTCTTGATTTCCCACTGATCAACCAACTGACATGGCGTCCGAATCTTCCGCACTCGAAAAATCGACCTTCTGCAGGCCACCACCCGCCCCGTGCGGGTGGAGCCCTGATTTGCCGGCTAACACAACGCCTCCATCACCGCGCCGCGGTCGAGTCCACGACGTGTTACCCAGCGGCACGTGCCGAGACCGCAACCAACCGGGGCCGACCGCCGAGCGCCTTGCCTCTGTCAGCGGGTCTGCGGTGGCTGGCGCTCGGGAAGCCTGCGCCGCCAATGATCACACGTCCGCCCGTGCAAGGCGGCCGGTGAGTAGTTGTTTGTCCGCCGCACCGCTCAGCCCACCAGTCACGGCTCCACCCGCACAGGGCGGGTGGGGGCCAAATGGTCACCTACGTCAGATGCCAGATGCGCTGCACAACAAGAAAGTGGTTCGCTTCTGCGCAGCCGACGGTACTTGGCCAGTCACGCGAAGCCGAGAATGCTCCGATTCCTCCTGGCCCATTCGCCGCGCAGCCGTCAATAGAAGACGGCACCACCCCGGAAGCACGACGAGCAGGAACGATGGAAGGCCGCGTTATGGCGCAGCGATTTTCGGAGCATCACCCGCCGTCACCTGACGACGGGGGCAGAAAATGGGGACATTCCTCATAGTGCATCCCTCTTTCCGTTGCCGACGTGATTCCTGGAACTCAACGGCGCGAAACCAGGAATGTCCCCGCTTCCCCCCTTCGCAATGATGTCTTCGTCAAGCTTCTCCTGAAGCGGTTCTGTCGCCGTGATCACTGCCGGATCTTGAGGTTCTTCGAACTGACTGACGAACTCCGGCAGCAGACGATCGCGTGAGTCACCAGACCGTCGTTCGGACTTGCGACCCCACAGCATGTGCGTCAACTGCTTGTTGGTCGCTCGTAGTTCTTCGACTTGCTGTTTGAGCTGATCGCGCTCGTCGCTCACTTGCTGAGTGGCCGCACGCAACGCTTCGTAGTCGCAACGAAGTACCTCGCAGTCGCGACGAAGCTCTTCGTTGAGCTTCATGAATTTCCTGCAACTGGGCGGCTAAGAGATTGGTAAACGTCCTGCGGATTACGTTCTTGCGGGCCATTGTATCCTGACGGGCCAGGTTATCCACCGAGTCCGATTCAGGAGACATTTCGATGGCGAGAAGAAAAGGTGCACGTCCAGCGGTGGCGGCGACAGTGGGAAGATCGGGTGGCGCGGCAGCGCGCGTCGGGGCTGTCGGTGGCCGAGTTCTGTCGGCGCGAACGAATCCATCCGGTTTCGTTTTACAATTGGCGTCGACGATTGGAGGGGACAACGCAGCGTGGTGGCGGGGTGCCGGACGAGCCGAGCGTTTCTTCCGGTCGAGCTAGTGGCGGATGGATTCGGCTCCGGCCAGCGAGCGATCGCCGCAGGCGTGCGAGCTGGTGCTGGGGTCGCTGGTCTGTCGCGTGCCGCGAGATGTCGACGAGGAATGGCTGCGTCGCTTGATTCGCCTTTTTCACGAGGAGGCGTCACGATGCTAACTCTGCCCTCGCTGGTGCGGATCTACCTGCATGTGCAGCCGGTCAACTTCCACTTCGGCTTCGATCGCTTGGCCAATCTGGTGCGCGAAGAAATGGGCTACGATCCGCTGACCGGCCATCTGTTCGTGTTTCGCAACCGGCGCGGCGATCGCGTGAAGCTGCTTTTCTGGGACGATGACGGGTGGGTTGTTTTCTACAATCGTTTGGAACTGGGCGTGTTCCGCTTCCCGCGCACTGCGGACGGAGTCGCAGCCGTGCAAGTCACGGCCAGCGACCTGTCACTGTTGCTCTGGGGGATTGACGCAGCCACCGTACGTCGTCAAAAACGATTTTCACTGGCAGCGCATCGCGCGACTCACGCCGTGGCCAGTTAGCATCCGATGCGTGAGCTCAGCGGCGAAGCTTTTTTGCCAAAACTTTCGCGTCACGGCGATCCCTTCGTGACGCGACGGCGTTATCGAGTGGATGACGCAGGATGCACACGAGTCACCGGAACTGGACCTCTCTTCGTTGCTCGAAGTGAGCAAGCTGCCCGACGATCCGTCGGTGCTCAAGCAATTGTTGGCTCAGCTCATTCTGCTGGTGCGCAAGGAAACCAAGCGTCGCGAAGAAGTCGAACGGGCCATCGACACCTTGCTGAAGAACCTGCAGCGTGGGAAAACGCTACCGGAGTGCCCGGGTCAAGGGCGGCTGTTTGACGAAGCGAGCGTCGCAGGGCCCGCGGAGGTGACGTCTCTGGAAGAGCTTGACGCGGCACGGATCGGCACGCTGCTGGCGGACGAGCCAGAACCGCCGCGGCGCAAGGCGCGTCCGCATGGTCGGCGACGGCCGGCCAAAGAGCTGGAAACCATCGACGTCGTGCACGACCTTGCGGATGAAATCAAGACGCGGTTCACCGAAGGGGAGCTGCAGCCGCTGCCGGACGTGATTACTTATCAGTATGACTATCGACCCGGCAAAGTGCTGCTGGTCCGTCACCTCCAGCGGAAGTACTTGCGGCGCGATGTCGGCAGCAGCAACCGCAACACCGAAAACCTTCCCGAACAGGAAGAACTCGACCTTGCCGCGGAGCAAGCGTCAGCTGACGACGCCCAGGCAAGCGAAAGTCATGAGGACACCGAGCTGACGCCAAACGGCAACGCCATCGCTAACCCAGCGACGACGCCGGCCCGTCCGAGCGATGTGAAGCGCGAGCTGCCACCGATTCTCTTGGGCGAAAAACACCTGGTGATGTCCAGCTGCCTGGCGGCCGCCGGGCTCTTGGCCTTCGTCTGGCTGAGCAAGTTGGGGGACCACTTGCCGCTCTATCGGCATGAGACGATCACGCGGCGGTTCGGCATTCCCCTGGCACGGTCCACTTTGTGTCAGTGGATGATCGACCTGGCGGACGCATTGAAGGAGCTTTATCAGTTGATGATCACCGAAGTGCTGCGCTCGCGTGTGCTGCACACCGATGACACGACGGTCCAGCGCCAGGATGTCGAGTCGGGCAAGTGGTCGACCGCGCGGTTTTGGAACTACGTGGGGGATGAAGCGTATCCGCTGACCGTCTTTCAGTACACGCTCACGCACGAGCGGACTCACCCGGCGACTTTCTTGCGCGACTACCAGGGCTACCTCCAGGCCGACGCCTACAACGGTTACGACGGGATCTATCTGGAGTCCGCCGGAAAAATCATCGAAGTGGGCTGCTGGCAGCACGCGCGGAAGCGGTTCAAGGCAGCGCAAGCCTCCGATCTCCGCGCTCAGGTGGCGATGGCCTTTATCAAGAGCATGGATGCGATTGAAAAGAGGATCCGCCAGCGCCAGGCCCGGGAATGGGCCGGATTGTCGATCGACGAGCGAGCCGAACGCGTGCGGCAGGTTCGACAAGCAGAAACCGTCCCCTTGCTGAATAACTTTGGCATCTGGCTGCGACAGACCAGCGGCAGTGTGTTGCCCAAGAGCGAGCTCGGCGAAGCGATTCGTTACACACTGAATCAATGGGATGCGCTGCAGGTCTTCACCACCTGCGGGCTGCTGGACGCGGATAACAACGAGGCTGAACGGGGCCACCGCGGCATCGCGATCGGCAGGAAGAATTGGCGAATGGTTGGCAGCGACCGCGGCGGCGAGGCAGCCGCGATTCACTTCAGCTTCATCGCTTCCTGCAAGATGAACAACATCGAGCCCTTCGCGTACCTGGTGGACATCTTGCGCCGCTTGCCCGACACACCTCGCGACCAGCGGGTCGAGCTGCTGCCCCACCGCTGGAAACACTCCACGGCCCCGTCCGTCTCGCTGACCGACCAAGTGGTCGACATCTAGCAAACGCCCGCCGATCGACCTCGTCGCGCCGCAGGCGCCACGCCCAACGTTCCCCCAAGCCCCGCCCCCAGTCCAGCGGTCTACACGCAATCCGCAGGACGTTTACCGCCCAGCTATGATGCATGCAGAGAACAACGCGACGGATACCAACAAGGTTCGCGGCGCGGATCGCATGGTGCATCTGCTCGCTTACCGATTGCCTTCGTGACAGAACGACCGAAATCACGCGGTTGCGGCCAAGCGACTTCACCGACAGGAAACGCGCGATCCGCAACTCGCGTGCATTTCTTTGTTCGTCAGCGTCAATAGAATTAGAACCCATTGCCTATTCGTTTACGAGTTCCCAAGTCTGACAGTTGAGCCCTTTTAGATCCGATAGTTCAATTGTCATTGTTTGGACTTCGGGTCGCGTTGCGACTGGTAAGACGACGTTCTTTTTAGAAGTTGGCGGCGAGCTATAGTCAATTTCTCTCGGGGCGACGCTCCCAATTATTTTCGCGGGATCAACTATTGCCGAAAGCGTTATAAGTCGTTGAGGCTTGTTCTCAAGGTTGATCGGACACGAATGTTCGATTCGATAGTGCTTATCAGAAAGCCTCTCCGAGACTGTCGCAGATGTTTCAATCACAAGCCGCGTTCCATTGGCCGTTGGCGTTTGACGGCCAGAGCGCCTTGCATACTCTTTAGCAACGTCGCCGGTCAGTCGAATGCATATACGATCGCCGACATTTATAGAAGGTTTTGACTCCTGTGCAATTAGACCGTTTCCGGTCACAACGAAGACTGCGATTGCAGCGAATGTTCGTGCCAGCATTATTCAACTCCCTAAGAATCGTTGGTAGTCCGCGGTAAATGGACCACGCGATCATATTGTTTAGCAGCGTCGCGGTGAATAGCGATTTGCGATCGTCACCCTCACGACTGCAGTTTCTTGGCGGGCAGGAAATGGGGACATTCCTCATACTGCATCCCTCTTTCCGTCGCCGACTTGATTCCTGGAACTCAACGGCGCGAAACCAGGAATGTCCCCGTTTCGCCCCTTCACGACGTGCTCAACAAAGAGTCCTGGTCGCATTGTGTCCTCCGGACGGCACGCTTCCGTGGAACGTCACGGAAGCGTGCCCGTGAGGCATCGGGTGCGCGACAGCATGACAACTACCTGCGTTGCGCGTCTGCCTTTGCCGCTCGTCAGTTCGGCAGATGGAGTCGACGCGGGGACGAGTACACGGTGCTCTCCGACGCTAAGTAGTCCGGAACGCCGTCACCGTTCCAATCAGCAACGTATCGAATACCGGCCAGGTTTCCGTTGACCGTGTACTCATAGAATGTGAAGTCCGAAAAATCGATTCCGTCAAAGCCGTAGTCATAGTGTGACATTCTCGATACACCTTGATCGAATTTGCCGTACGTCTCCAGGCTCAAGTACGAGTAGCCGTCGTCCACGATACCATCCCCATTATAGTCGTAGGCGCTCTCGATATAATCAGTCAGCTGGGTTCCGTCCTTGTCATAGGTCGTCGAATTTGAGTTTACGTCCATGGAGTCGACGACTCCGTCACTGTCCCAATCGTACTCATGCTGCAGACTCGGACGTGGACATTAGCACGTTTCCGCTCCTGTCGTACGTGTTGGCGGTTGAATAGCTGGAGGCGTAGTCGACGACTCCGTCAACGTTCCAGTCTTCCTGAGACTCGGACGTGGACGTCAGCAGGTTTCCGCTTGTCATACGTGTTGACCGTGGACGAGTTGGAAAGGTAGTCGAGGACTCCGTCTCCGTTCCCATCGCCTTCATATTGGGACGTGGAGGTTCGCAAGTTTCCGCTCGTGTCATATGTGTTGGCGGTGGACCAGCTGTAAGCGTAGTCAGCAACTCCGTCACCGTTCGCTCGGACTCAGACTGGTAGGTAGACGTGAGCAGGTTTCCTCGCTTGTCATACGTATTGGCACAATGGAATCGCTGGAAACATCGTCGACGACTCCGTCAACGTTCACATCGGCCTGAAACTCGGACGTCGACGTCAGGAAGTTTTCGCTCTTGTCGTTCGTTGTGGCATTGGATGAGCTGTAGGCGTAGTCGACCGTGCCATCACCGTCCCAGTCGTAGGAACCTTGACTGCTGCCGGAGGTTGATTTCAAAAAAACCGTTCGCATAATACGTGCGGTTCTCGGTGGAAGTCTCATCGATCGTTCCATCAAGGCCATTGTCCCATTCGTACTTGACCGTCGCGACTTCGCCGCGGGGCGTGTACGTTTCGGTGGGAGTGTACGCGGAATCAATGACACCGTCCGCGTTGGTGTCGAACTGTCCGCTTGTCACACTCGAAAAGTCGGCCGCCATCATCACTCGGGCGTCCAATCGTTCGATTCCCCGATGCCGACGCGGACGTCGACGAGAACGGCGAGTGGACGATTTCTGGTCAAACGATTTGAGAAACCGAAACATGGGATACCTCATAGTCTTCCTCAGGTGGCGGGGCCGACGGCCCCGAATCGCGCGATCCGGGATGCAGACCGTGGTCCCGCCCAGGGAACCTCTTCCTTGCCAGACGCGGCACATGCCGGCGGCCGAAAGGTGTCTTGCTAATCCCTATTCGTTGCCGCGAAGAAAGAGCGAGACCGAAAACATCCTGTGTCTTTCAAAAAAGAAGATCCCCGCTCCTTTGTGCGCGGGTCTCCGTTGTGCGCAGATCTCTGACTCCGCACCCGGAGGACCGGAGGTCTCCCGAACCGGCTCACGATGACTCGAGCGGCGGGGTCGAAGACCTGCGTTCAGCACGGAGCCGTGGTTGCCGCGACAGTGAGACCTGCGGTCCTCCGGCGGCGGGGTCGGAGACCCGCGCCGAACACGGCGTAGACGGACCCGTTGCCGCAACACGGGAGACCTGCGGTCCTCCGGCGGCGGGGTCAGAGACCCGCGCCACACGGACGCGCCGAACACGGGAGACCTGCGGTCCTCCGGCGGCGGGGTCAGAGACCCGCGCGAGCCGCGCGGAGACCGCACCGAACACGGGACCCGCGCCCGAACACGGGACCGCGCCGACGGCGGGACCCGCGCCGCACTCGGTCGACCTCAGTTGTGCGCGGGTCTCGGACCGACTGCTGTCATCGTCTCGGACGCCCCCGGGGTTGAAGGTGTTGAGCGCGCGTACATGCGTCGAGCGACGTGCTGAGCCGCCCCGTCATCCGCTACGGATTTGACGTATCGCTCTCCGACAAAGCAGCTTCCGCTTCGCGCAGCAAGCTGGCCAGGACGACACGCCGGGTCCAGGGAATTGCCTGGGGAGTGTTGCCCTTGATGGCCGCCCATTCTTCCTCGGTGATCGCCTGCTTCGCGTTGTGCAGCCAGTTCCGAGCCTGCTCGAGCTGCCCCAGTCGATGGCTGGCCATGGCGCCCACCAGCCATGCGTAGATCCGTCGGTGCTCGAACGGCGCACCTTGCTCAAAGAGCCGTTGACTTTCCTGCAGACGTTCCCAAGCTGCGTCATATTCTCCTTGGCGATACAGGCTCAGTCCGTGAAGCAGCGTGACATTGGCGTCGCCCGGATGCGCTCTGGTCCCAACGGGCCGCGAGTTGGTGGGACGGAGCGTCGTTTCCCATCGTGTCAGGTGCCAGCATGCAGGTCCATTGGATCGAGTACTGGTCAGAGAACGGCAGTTGCGACACGACGGGCTCGAAGTGCTCTTGCATCTCGTGGCACATCGCTCGATACGCGGACGAGTCGCCCCGCGCCAAGATGGTCAATGCCCGTCGATACCACAGCTCCACCTCGTAAGGCTCCGCCCGTTGACGCAACAGCTTCGTCAGGTAAGTCAGCTTGGGAATGATTGCCGATAATTCGGCACTTGCCTCTTCCCAGTGGCCACACGCGGCCCACAAGTCGGAGCGCCGCAGACGGTCACCGGGGGCATCGAGTCGCTCGGGATAGACGAGTCGGATCATGTCGGACGTCACGACGGCGCGGACGTCTTCCGGTGTCGGCACGCGCCGCTCGACACCCAACAGCTCCGCGGCTTCTCGCCACAGGCGGATCGAATCGGACGCTGCCTGCGACAACGGCTCGAGAACCCAGGCCGACGCCAGCGTGTAGAAGGCGCGAGCCTGCTCGGCCTCGCCCATCCGGTGCCGAGCCATCGCTTCCACGAAAACGCTGTCGACACTCGTTTCGCCCAGCTCGCGGCTGGCTTGAATCGTGTCGATGGCCGTCTGAAACTGACCGACGCGAAATTGGGCCATTCCTAACGAGATCCGAGTGGCCGGATTCGCCTGGCGATCGCTGTCGTCGATTTGTTGAGCCAGCCCGTGCAGAATCTGGGCCTGGTCTGGAGTAAGTCCGGAATAGCACGCGAGCTCGTAGACAATGGTGGAGTCCAGAGACAGCGCTGTGACCAACTCGGGTGAACGCAGAATCTCCGGTGTCAACTGCGCGGCGGCCAGCGCCATGAGTTCGTCATAGTGATTTGCCAGCGAGATCTCTTGGGCCCAGAATTGCGCCTCGTGGGCCATGTCATGAAAGTTACTTGCCGGACCACGTTGCTGGAGTCGTCGGCGCAGGTTCCACACGTAGCGGTACGGTTGGTCTGCCAAGAGCGCGGCGTCACACGCGTTCTGGAAACGCTGCCTTAATCGCTCGTGGTCCATGTCCCAAGACAGTGATTCCGGCCACGTGTCTCTCAAACTTTGGTATCGTTCCAGCAGTTCCGGTGCACTCAGCTTGACATCACCCCCGGCTTGCACCTGCATGCCCGACATAAATTCCGCCAGACTCGACAACTGCTCGCTGGTGTGATCGCCGGACGTTGACGTGAACTGCGCGAGTGGAAGAATCAGCATCCGCCCATGCTCGGCACCCAGGACCGCGTATTTCTGCTCTTTATCGAGCGTGACCAGGAAGCAGTCCATGCCCAGGGTGATCGGGGCTGTCAAAGGTTGTCCTGTCTGCACGTCCCATAGACGGGCCGTCTGGTCGTCGCAGACGGTCAGGATCCACTCACCGTTGTGGACAAATCGTGCGCTATGTACCTCATGTGAATGTTGCATCGCTGGGCCCACCGGCGTGCCGGTTCGCCAGTCCCAAATCCGCACGTTGCCATCGCGGCAAGTGGTAACCAACAGCGGGTCGTCAGGGCTGAATTCCACGCCAAACGCCCAATCGGGCAGCACGATTAGCGGCGATACCATCTGGCCGGAGATGACATCGGTCACGCGCACTTCGTTCTTGTTCCAACTGGTGGTGGCCAGGTACCGACCGTCGTGCGAGAACGCCGCTTGATTGGTCTGTCCTTCGTGCGTGACCGTCAGATGTAGCTTGCCGGTTTTCGCGTCCCAGAGGCGAACTTGCCGATCACGGCCGCAGGTTGCCAGAAACTTTCCGTCGGGTGAATAGAGCAGGTGTCCGTTGCTGATGTACCAATTGATCTCCAGGTACGGCGGATGGGCCTTCCAAGAGCGGATCTTCTGCAGCTCCGTGGTCCGAAAGAGGTGGACGCTTCCATCGGCGCACAATACGGCCAGTTCGTCGTCGGTTGGATGAAGGGCCACGCTCCGCGGTTCGCTGTTGAACTTGGCCGACTTCTCCGCTTCTCCCGATCGCCAGTTGAAGAGATGCAAAAAGCCCGAGTTGGACTGCCCGGAACGTCGATCGTCGACGGACGACGTCTCCTCCGAAATGATCGCCAAGCGATCGGAATCCCGGAGAAACTGCCCGCCGAGGATGATGCCACCCGGCCTGACGGGCATACCGAGAACCTTTGCCGTGGCCAGTTCCACGACGCGCGTGGTCGTCAAGGCATTGCCCATCTGAGTACGCCCGATCGCCACGGCATAGCGGCCATCGGGGCTGATATCCGTGAAGGAGATCATCGACGGTGCCACTGGATGGAAACGGACCGACACGAGATCGGGCCCGCCCTGAGGAAACGCCCAGACGCGGACCAAACCGCCAATCTCGGCAGTGGCAAAGAGACGGCCGTTGGGCGATGCCGCGACACAGGCGACCGTTTGCGTGTGTTCGATGGGAGCGATCAGGGGAGTCAAGTCCGGCACACGCATCAGTCGCACGTTGGCTTCGCCCGACCCGACCAGTACCGTCGACCCGTCCGGATGAAACGCCGCGGACCATGCCCACTGCCCCGACGGATACGGGTAGCTCTCCAGCGTCGCACCATCGGTCAGCTGTTTGAGTGCTCCTCGATAGCTCCCGCCATCGCGGATCCCGGCAAAGAGGTACTTTTCATCGGGACCGATGAGAGCCACCATGCGGGCGTCATCGAGCGGCAGGTGTCGCGTCTCACCGGTATCCACGTCCACCAGGTCCAGGGAGTCCACTCCGCCCTCGGTTGAGATGGGTGTTTGCGAAAAAAGGGACCACGTCTTGCCATCGTTCAAGAAGCCCGGCCGCAGCGGCATCGTGGCATCCCAGGAGGGTTGCCGCCAGGTGCTTGCCCGTTCCAACTGAGACGCCAATTCACTCTCGCTGGCTCGAAACAGACGCGCTCCTGCGTCTGCACAGAGCGTAGTCAGGTGGTTTCCCGTGGAGCTGAAGGTGACGCAGGCGATGCGCTCGGGATGCTGAAAGCGGCCCAGGCAATGGGGGTTGTCCGACAGACTCCACAGCGACAACTCCTTTCCCGCCACCACGGCCAGTCGCTTCGCCTCGGGTGAAAATGCCAGTTCAATCACATCGCCACTCTCGACACGAAATTCAGCGACGGTCTCGGGAGCCGTCGTGCGCCGCACGACGACGTGTCCGTCTTCGTCACCGACGGCTATCAACGCACTGTCCGCGGACCAGGTCGCGGCGGTCGCCCGTGTGATCCCCGGTGGGGACGGCACGAGTTCGCCGGACTGGAGATCCCACATGCGCAGATCGGCCCAATCCCGCTCAATCGACTCGGCACGCGAGGCCAACTGACGACTGTCGGGTGAAAACGTGAGCTGCAGCACATGTCCCTGGCGAGGAAGGGGATGCTCCAGCAGCCGCAGGGGTCGGGCGGCTTCGGTGGCGTAATTCCGCGCCCGCAGAAGATTGGCCTGGCGAGCCGCGGCGTCGTTGGCGGAACGCTTGGCCGCCTCGGTAAACCAGAGCACCGCGCGGGACATGTTGCCTCGCTCGCCCGCCAGCAGTCCGCGCTCGGTGGACATCAAGCGGACAAGTTCCTCCGCGCGAGTGGCGTTCTCCTCCGCCACTTTCCGTTGCGAGTCGACTTCTCGCAGCGCCTTTTCACGCTGCCGCAGGGCGTCTCGCTGCCCAGTCAAGGCGCGGCCACGATCGAACAAAGCGCCGGTCAACGCCACGTTACTCTGCCGAACTTTGGCGTTGCTCACCGCCAACACGGTCAAGGTGGCCAGCAGCCCGGCGATCGCCAGGCAATTCGCGCAGGCCAGCGCCGGATTGCGGCGACACCAGCGGTAAAATCGTTCGCGCCGCGTGACCGGCCGGGCCCGAACCGGTTCATCGGCCAAGAATCGTTGCAGATCGATGGCCAATTCATCGGCCGACGCATAGCGGCGGTCGGGCTCCCGCTCGATGGCCTTGGAAACGATCGTCTCCAGGTCACGCGGCACGCGCGGGTCACATTGCCGGATGGGTCGTGGACCTCGAGCGTGAATCGAATGCATCAGCTGAGCCCGGTCGTGTTCGGCAAAGGCAGGTTGCAGCGCCACGAGCTCATAGAGAGTCAATCCGAGGGAGTAGATATCGGATCGCTCGTCGCACTGACCCGAGAACCGCTCGGGGGCCATGTAGCGGAACGTGCCCACGAGATCCGCCGATCGCGTCAACCCGGCATCGCTGTCCCGCGCCAGTCCAAAATCGGTGACCCAAGCCGTGCCACCCGCATCGAGCAGGACATTCGAGGGTTTAATGTCGCGGTGAATGATACCGCGGCCATGGGCGTACGACAGCGCGGACGCGATCTGCATTCCCAAACGGGCCACGGCGTTGTAGTAGCGAAGCGAATCGGAGCGAGAATGACTGTGGGAACCGCGCGGCGCCAGCGTGGATCCCAGTGCTGACACGGTCGAGGCATCGTCGCCGGCCGCCGGAGATCGATCTCGTTCTTGCGGGGCGTCAGGGGAAACGAATCGAGCAGGCGGAGCCAGGTCGTGCTCCGTTCGAGCCGCCTCACCGACGGCCGAATCAGGCTCCCTCGGGTCTGCCTGCCAACCGCCCCGCAGGAGCGACCTCGCCAGGTCGGTTTCGCTGATCGAGTCGTGAGCGACATGGATTTCCGCGGGGGATGAGCCGCGTGATGACGAGGCCAGCGACGAGTCTCGCTGAACCGACTTCCGCAGGCTCCTTATTTCTTCAATGATTCGATCCAGGCCGTGGCCGTCGATCAATTGCATTGTGTAATACAACGTTGGGCCGTCTTCACCGACTTCGTAGATGGGCACAATGTTTGTGTGGTGCAAGCGGCCCGCCGAGCGGGCTTCACGGCGAAAACGCTCCCGCGCCCGGCTGTCGCTGGCCAAGGTTTCATTGAGCACCTTGATCGCCACGCGGCGCTCCAAGAGCTCGTGCTCGGCTTCGTAGACGATGCCCATGCCGCCGCGCCCGAGTCGCCGTGCCAAGCGGTACCCAGAAATCCGCGGCAACTGGGTGAAGAAGCTCCCTTCAGGCCGTGGCATGCTGTTGTGGAGGGCCACTTCAATGCCGGCCATGAAGGGAAACATATCGCGTATCTCGTCCGCCAAATGCGGATATCGCGCGACATATTCCTCCAAGTCGGGCTGCTCACCGTGGCGAATCCGCTGGGCCACCTCGTAGGCCAAATGGTCTAGCTGCTCAAACTGCTCTGAATTCGAGCCAGATGCGTCAGACATCGTCGCAGCCCTGCGGGTCCAACAGCCGGCGGCAGCGCGCCAGGGCCCGAAAATACCGCTTGGCCGCCTTAGCGGTGGAGATGCCCAGCAGCTCGGCCGTTTCGCTCCGCGTGAGTTGCTCCACATGACGCAGAACGAGGATTTCGCGATCGATCGACTCAAGCTGTCCCAGTGCCTGTCGCAGCTGCTGGACTCGTTCGGCTCGAACGGCGGACTGCGTGGGTGAAGTAAAAGAATCCAATAACCGCTGTGCCAGATCCCAGCTGCTGATACCGAACGAGAAGACGTGAACGAGTTCGAGCTCACGGCGGACGTCGCGAAGCTCTGCGCCGAGGTGCTTGCGCTGCAGCTCGGCCAGTGTCCACAACACCAGCTTGCGCAGCCAGGAATAAGGCAGCCACAACGGCAACTCCCGCGGTGCCGTGCCTTGTGTCGTGACACGCACGAAGGCCTCTTGGATCACATCCGAGGCATCAAAGCGACTCCTCAGCCGACCGTCCAGCCGGTCGTCGATCAGCCGCTTCAGCCGGTCGCGGTGACGCTCGAAGAGATCGCCGAGAAAGCACTGCCGCTCAGGACAGCGCCTCGCGCACCTCTCCAACCGCGACAAGGAAGGAATCACAGATGATCCCATTCGTGGACAACCCATTCTAAGAGAGTCACTCACTCGGCCAACACCTTGCCTGTCCCAGTTTACAGAATCTTACCTGGACTCGGTACGACCCACACGTCGCTGCCCCCATCCTGCTGCGGAAAGGGTCCGATTCGCGACACGCAGCGGGCGTGCGGCAAGACCTCAATCGCGAAGATCTCTTCCACCCCCGTTTCGAAACGAACCGCGGCCGGCTCTGATCCATCGCCACGCCCATGGCCTGCTCGAAGTTGTGGAACGAGAGACCGAGTTTCCCTTCGGCGATCCCCACCGCGGCCACCTTGCCGGCCGCGTAGGTCGAGACCAGCTTTGGTGATCGCAGCTCCCGAAGTATCGGGGCGAAATGCCGCGAGTGTCGGAACCGGACCTCCCGGTAGACATCGCCCAATTTGGTGGGGGCGGCCGGCAGCCCCGAGTCGGCGACGGATGGCGAGACAGTATTCTTTCGGATGAACGTAGTTTCCATGCTTGGAGTCAACCGGGGTCCCGAAACTTTCACCTCGGGATAGGGCGTGGCCTGCGGGCGAGTGCCCCAAACGGGGCTACCACAAACCGAGCCGGGTCGCTGCAACGTATTCGCGCGTCTGTCTCTGTCCCTCGAGGACTAATTGCGCCCGCAGGGCATCCGGTAACAGGTGAAGGGAAAGATTTTTTTGCCGAAGTGGTGGAGGCCCCCGCGTGGAAGGAACTGTCGCCACGCTGGCGGAAAGCGCTCACGTAAGAGCGCGGCAGTCAGGCTATCGTCAAGCGAAAATCAGGAGGAAGTTTGCGTCGTCCGGACACAGCGGCGGTGTCCAACTTCGCAATTTCTCGTTACCGGTTGGCACATCGAGATGTGCGATTGGCAAACTCGAGGCCTTCACAATCCCCCCATGGCGATGGAGGCGCGAGCATGGCCATGCGGACGGCCCGCAACACGAGGAATACGGAGCCGCCTCGGCGGGGCATTTCGAAGTCGCACGGTTTCCCTTCTGGTAGCATAGGCGGTAGAGTGGCAGGTGTCGGTTCACGAGCCGCCGTGCGTGGCGGACCAAGCGTTGGGCGCTGAACGGCCCGCTTGCAGGGTGGTCGTTCGCCGCCTCTGGTCGGGAGCCATGCCAATGGAGCCCCCTATCGACGCGTTTTTTTTGGGGGCCGCCTGCCGCCAGCACCGAGATCGAGCGTGACATCCAGAAATGCCGCCGGACGATAAAGATACGACCCATCTGCTGGAATCGGCCGCAGACGGCGACGTCGCGAGCTGGGGCGTATTGCTGACCCAAAATGTGGAGCGATTGTCGCGATTCATTGCCCTGCGTCTCGATCGGCGGCTGCAGGGCCGCATCGATCCGGAAGATGTGATTCAGGAAATCTACGCCGAGGCCTGGCGACACCTGCCAGATTATCGGCGGAAGGGAACGCCGCCGTTCTACCTGTGGTTGCGCGGGTTGGCTCGGAACAAGATCCTGGAGTTGCACCGACACCACCTCGGCACCCAAATGCGAGACGCCCGCCGTGAAGTGACCGATTATCAGCGGTCCGCTCTGGAAACGACCAGTACCATGCTCAGTTCGCTGCTGTTGGATAGCCAAACGTCGCCCAGCGGTGTCGCCGCGCGGGAAGAAGCGCGAGCAGGGCTCGAAGCTGCCCTGGAAACCATGGATGACTTGGATCGCGAAGTCCTCATGCTGCGGCACTTTGAACAACTGTCACCGCGCGAGACCGCGATCGTCTTGAACTTGCAGGAAAAGGCGGCCGGCATGAGATACGTCCGCGCCATCAGACGGCTCCGCGAAATCCTGGAGGTGCTTCCGGGAGGTCTGTCGGCCTTCCGGATTTGAAGCCAGACTCCTCGCAGCCAGACTCTTGGGCATCCAGGAATGGGGACATTCCTCATAATTCACCCCTCTTTGCGTCGCCAACGTGATTCCTGGAACTCGACGGCGAGAAATCAGGAATGTCCCCGTTTTCCCGTCCTCGAACGGTGGTCAGTCCATCCACGGGAGGCAAGAGAATTGCGAGTCACAGAAACTCGACACGTCCTCGCATGCCTTCCTGATCGTAGCAGGCATGGACCAGTAGCAGAAGGCGAAGGAGCTCACCGATCCCGTACTTGGTTTGGCGACAGTAGACGATGCCGCTGTGGTCGGCCTCGTGCGCGTGCAGCTTCACGAAGTCATCATCATGCGTGACGATCACACGAGAGTCTCGGCGGCAGAACTCCAGATGATCGAGATCATCATGGCCTGACAGATGTGCGTCAGTGGTGGTGGTCACATCAATGCCGCGCGCCCTCAGGCCAATCGCGATGCCAGGGTGGATGTGCTCATCCAGATGAAACCGAATCTTCACCGTAGCTTCGATCCTTCAGCAATTCGTCACGGAGGATTGCCAGCGGCGAAGGTCCCATCTGGGTTGCCAACTGATCGACGAATGACTCCGCCGACTGCATCTGTTGGTCTATTTCTTGGCGATGGTCCAAGTAGTAGGCCAGCCCCGCATGAACGTCGGCGACGGTCAATTGCGGAAAGTTGGCCACGATCTGCTCGGGCGTCTCGCCTCGCAGGTCGTGCCACACGTGAATATCCCAAACGCGAATGCGAGTGCCGGCAATGCACGGCTTACCTCCGCAGACCTCGGGACGGGACTCAATGTGTCGTTTTTCGGTGATCGGTTCCATGCCCCCATTATAGCGGGATTCCCAAGGCGAACGCGAGCAGATTCTAGTTGGACAGCGCCATATTTTCGGCGGGTGCTTCGGGGTCAGATCGGGTATCTGGTGTTTCGCAGGTCTCGCCCGCGGCGTTCGCCCTTCGAGCGTGATTTAGCTTGGCATCGAATGTACGGTGTTCGGTCGGCGAATGAGGTTGCGGCAATTGAACAGTAATTGTCCCGCTGGACTTGCTCGAGTCTCGCCGTTGATGACGTTGGCGCCGACACGTTCGGTCCAGCGAGGCCGTGGTTTTGTTTTCCACTGCCGGTAATCCCGCGTCGCACGCGAACGTGACACCAGACAACGGATCTGACCCCGCTCCCCACCGACCCCGCGTCGGTGGAAGCAATGACTGACAGCTAACGGTCATGCGGCCAGGAAATGGGGACATACCTCATCATGCATCCCTCTTTCCGTCGCCGACGTGATTCCTGGAACTCAACGGCGCGAAACCAGGAATTTCCCCGTTTCCCCCCTCCGAAGCAAGACGTCAAGTTGCTTGTCGTCCGCCCCGAACAACTCGTCCACAGCCTCAGTCTCCGCTGAGCGATTCGCGGCCGTCTGATCTCGGTCGTGCCCCGGCAGAATCAAGCCGTGATCCAAATCCAAAAGCGGTAGCCACTCGTAGGCCGACTTCAACATCCGATCACGGTCGGCAAAAGCTAACTCGACGGCGGAGCGCGTCTGACGCCGCCGCGGCGGGTGCCAGCCGAATAAGTCATCGCTCACGGGTGCTTCGGGGTCAGATCGGGTATCTGGTGTTTCGCAGGTCTCGCCCGCGGCGTTCGCCCTTCGAGCGTGACTTAGCTTGGCATCGAACGTCCAGTGTTCGGTCGGCGAATTAGGTTGCGGCAATTGAACAGTGATTGTCGCGCTGGACTTGCTCGAGTCTTGCCGTTGACGACGTTGCGCGCCGACACGTTCGGTCCAGCGAGGCCGTGGTTTTGTTTTCCACTGCCGGTAATCCCGCGTCGCACGCGAACTTGACACCAAAAAACGGATCTGACCCCGCCCACGCAAGGGTCGACCGCAAGGTCTCCCAGTTATCGCTCTCCCCAATCCGCCCCATCGCGCCCCAGCAGATTTTCTGGAGACCTACGGTCCGCATCGCGGCGGGGTCGGAGACCCGCGCCGAACAGCGGGCCGAACAGCGCGCTGAACAGCGACGAACCGGGGGGACCGATGCCGTGTGCTACCACGGCAGCGCACTCAAAGGCACGTCGTTCGTGATCTGGCCGTCGGACATCCAGAAACTCGCGGACGAGAACCGCCAATCGGCGGCGTGTCGGACGAGCCCTTTACGGCAGGGGTTCAGGTGCAGGTAGTCGAATTTCTGTTGCCAAAACCAATCGGATTCCAGCAGCACGGGGTGCCGCGAGGGCTGCCAAAAACGTCGTTGTCGGTCGGTTCCGGCCGCTTGGCGAAGCACTTGGCCGAAACATGCGGGCAGGCAGCGGTCGACTTGGTCGCTGAGCCGACGGCCGGTGAATTTGCGGAGGTTGTCGAGCGTCTGCTGGAGTCGTCCGGCGCAGAACTGGGCGTCGAAGACGATCGCGTGCAGTTGAGTGGGCATGATCACGTAGGCATTGACGCGCAGTCCTCGGTGGACATGGCAAAACCGAAAGCTGTCGGTGATCACGCGGCAGATCGCTTCGGAAATGAACACCGGCAGCCACTCGACCACCGAGTAGGTAACAAAGAAAACCGCTCCATCTTCCCAGATGCGATAGCGTTCCATCGGCGAAACTCTATCGCACCCGCACCCAGCCGCCAAGCAACGATGCCACTTTGAAGGCCACCCCGACCGTGTTGCGCGTGTGCGTGTTGCGCGCGGGTCCCGCGTTGTGCGCGGGTCTCCCGACCCCGTGTTGTGCGCGGGTCTCCCGACCCTGCCCAACCCCGTGTTGTGCGCGGGTCTCCCGACCCTGCCCAACCCCGTGTTGTGCGCGGGTCTCCCGACCCCGCACCAGGGTCGACCGCAAGGTCTCCCGACCCTGCCCAACCGCCCAACCGAAGCGGGAGACCTACGGTCCGAACCGCGGCGGGGTCAGAGACCCGCGCCGAACAGTGGCCGATGCGGCATGGCCACGGCGAGCACGAGCACCGGGGTCTGATTCGCCGCGGCCTGAATCTCCGTTGTGAGCCAGCGCTGGCCGCCATCCAGCCGGCGAAAGAGACGCTGGCCGACCTCCATAAGTTTCGCCGGCAGCGGACTGTAGTAGTCTGTCTCCGCCCTGCCGACCAGATCGGCGATCTCCGGCAGGGCCAGCGTGCGCGTTTGCAAGTCGTTCGGATTATCTCGCCAGAGTCGCAGCTGAAGAGCGTCCGCAGTCTGCTCGACTAACTCGACATGCAGGACGCTGGTCATCGTGTGGACTCAGGAGACGAGGGTCTGCAACACGGTCGTGATCTGCTCCGGCGTGGCGCTGTCCAGCGCCAGCCGATTTCCTTTCCCATCCTCGATGACCACGTCCAAACGTTTTGCCTCCTGCGTCTTTTTCCACTTCTCCCACCACTCCATGATCTTATCCACGGTGGAGACAATTCCTGCGGTGATGCCGACGATGGCCCCTATCGCAACGAACGTCCCGCCTTCGCGATGGACCTCGTCTTGATCCACCGGCTGAGCCTCTCCCTGAATGCCCGCGATGGACAGCAACTCACTGAGCGCAAGATCCGCACTCGGACCCTCAATCGCGATCGTAATGGTTCTAGACATGCCCTACATTGAAGCACCGGGTCAGTCGTCGAACAAACCCGGCCCCCCAGAATCATCCCGGCCGTCTCGCCACTACTTGACGAGGATTCTCCAGATCGCGGCCTTTCCCTCGGTCACCTGCATCACTGTCGTGCTTCGGGGTCATCGTGCTTCGGGGTCAGATCGGGTATCTGGTGTTTCGCAGGTCTCGCCCGCGGCGTTCGCCCTTCGAGCGTGATTTGGCTTGGCATCGAACGGACGCTGTTCGGTCGGCGAATTAGGTTGCGGCAATTGAACAGGAATTGTCCCGCTGGACTTGCGCGTCTCGCCGTTGATGACTTTGCGCGCCGACACGTTCCATCCAGCGAGCCCGTGGTTTTGTTTTCCACTGCCGGTAATCCCGCGTCGCACGCGAACTTGACACCAAAAAACGGATCTGACCCCGCCCCGCCTTCTGCTGGCACACGCGATCATAAATCGCGGGAAGGCCCAATGGGCGAAACTTCCCCGGTTGGCCAGCCTT
Source organism: uncultured Planctomycetales bacterium (assembly GCA_963826795.1). GTDB lineage: Bacteria > Planctomycetota > Planctomycetia > Pirellulales > Pirellulaceae > CAWGYT01. The sequence goes on from CAWGYT010000010.1 coordinate 473,773, forward strand.
GGGAATGAGCTTCTGCCGAACAGCCATGGGCTGATAAGTACCGGTCTTGAGCTCCTCGTGCAGGCGATCAAGATGCACATCAAGATGCTCCTCGAACTCTGCCAAAGTGACTCCGTCGACACCACCCGCATCCTTATTCCGCTTCACTCGGTACCACCTTGGTGCGGTGAGTGAAAGGAAATGGGGACATTCCTCATAATGCATCCCTCTTTCCGTCGCCGACGTGATTCCTGGAACTCAACGGCGCGAAACCAGGAATGTCCCCGTTTCTTCGCCCCAGAAAACGGATCTGACCCCGCTCCGTCTCACCCCGCCCGAATCAAGCGGCGGCGAGGGGTGTCAGAGACGGCGCGGTCGCCACGCGTGTCAGCCCCGCTGGAACCAGCTCGAAAGGCAGCGAGCACGCCCCGGCAAGGATTCGTTCCGCCGCTTGCGGAGCACGAATCCCACGAGAGCGCCCACCGCAACCAGGGGCTCACGCGTTGGTTCGGGTACGGCAGCCGGGTCCACACGCGGCCCCTGTTCGTAACCACCGTCGGCCAGCGCGGCCACCAGGTCCGCGGAGGAGAAGTCGCCGTCGCCATCGAAGTCGCCGGTGGCCCAACGAGAGTTCGCGGCGATATCGTCCTCGTACTGGCCGGCCGACGATACCGCGACCAGGTCGGCCGTGTCGAAGAGCCTGTCCAGATTCGCGTCCCCGATCCAGGTCCCGCGCAGGCTCGCGCACCCAATACGCACGATCGGCCGAATCGATGTCCGCATCTCCGTTCAAATCAAAGCTAGGGTCCGGCACGCTCTGACGAACAGCAGCGTCCCACAGATCAATGTCAGCCCAATCCAGTACCCCGTCGTGGTTAAAATCACCCGGGATCGCCGCCGATTGGTTTGTATACAGATACGCCGCGCCAAATTCGCCGCGGCCCGAAGCGCCCACGGCGAGCATCCCGTTGAGCGCTTCGATTTCGCCGCCAAACCCCTCGTACGGCTGGGCATTGGGGGCAATCATCTCGCCCGCAAGTTGCCAATTCGACAGATCGCCTTCGGTGTGGAACCGGTACACGACGGCAGGATCGGAGCTTTGATAGTGCGCGGCGCCGACATACAGTTCGGCACCGTCGAAGGCCACGTCGGCGCCAAACATATCGGCTCGCGCAGGTACCGGAGCCGTCAGCTTGGCGACTTCCTGCCACCGTCCGTCCTGCTTCTCGAATACGTACGTCATGCCCGTAATGCCGCGGTCGCTGCGACCGGACCCCACGGCCAGGCGATTCTGGTCAATATCAACCGACATACCAAAGTAGCGTTCATTGCCCGACGACTTGATGACCTGTGTCAAATCCCACTGTGTCGTGTTCTCGGCGTTTCGGTCGAAGATATAAACACTTCGCTCGCCCCATGCCGTCACGGCGAGCGTATTCTGGTAGATGTCGATGTCTTCGCCAAAGAACAGGTCGCCCGTCAGACGACTTGGCTCCAGACTTCCCTGCAGCACCCAGTCATCGTTCGCCTGGCTGTCGCGCTGGTACACGTACACGCGACCGCTGCGAGACGGATCCTGGTACGGTCCACTGATGAACAGCGTATCGTCGGCGACCGCTATCGATTGACCGAACGCCAGGCCATACCTGCCGTCGGTCGGCGTAATCCGCTGTTTCAGCGTCCAGCCGGATTCCGTGCCAGTCGTCTTGTCGTACACATAGACGGCCCCCGAGCGCATGGCCGCAAGATCCATATAAGAAGCCCCGACAAACAACGAGTTCTGCGTCATCTCCAACGACACGCCGAACGCGCCTTCGACATCCGCGTCGGGCAGCGAGATCTTGCCCGTGTTGGTCCAACCCGACGCATTCGTATCCGAGGGTTCGAAGAAGTACACGGAGCCCTCGTTCTGAGGCCCATCGAAAGGAGCGCCAACGGCAATCAACTCGTCGGACAGCAAGATGGTGTTGCCGAAGTTCGCATTCTGCGTGGGCATCGTCGCGGGAACCAGGGGAATGGCCGTCAGGTCACCTGACCGCGCCGTGCCGGCCAATACACCAGCGATCCACAAGACGGCGCCACCAAGGGCACGACGGATAACCATGTAGGCAGTCCCGCAGGGATCACGGCGTAAACGGGCAACAAAAGCGCCCTTGTCGAGCGGCAGGCACGAATTCCGCGGGTTCCCTGGGCCGTCCTGGCTCACCTGCCGCGTCCCCGTCAACAACATGCCGCTCACCCTGTTAAGCTACTGCCGGCCGGGCCGGGCGTCAACGAGTTCGTTTCGCCTGCCCGGGCGAGGCCCCCAACGTGCGTGCTTCGGGGTCAGATCGTGTGTGCTTCGTGTGCTTCGGGGTCAGATCGGGTATCTGGTGTTAGCAGGTCTCGCCCGCGGCGTTCGCCCTTCGAGCGTGATTTAGCTTGGCATCGAACGTACGGTGTTCGGTCGGCGAATTAGGTTGCGGCAATTGAACAGGAATTGTCCCGCTGGACTTGCTCGAGTCTCGCCGTTGATGACTTTGCGCGCCGACACGTTCGATCCAGCGAGCCCGTTGTTTTGTTTTCCACTGCCGGTAATCCCGCGTCGCACGCGAACTTGACACCAAAAAACGGATCTGACCCCGCCCCGCCCCGCCCCGCCTCCCCTAGGGGAGCTTTGATTTTATGGCCAGACAGCTGATGTTTTACGAACAGGTCGTTCCGGTTTCGCCCCAGCGGCACGGAGACCTTTTTATTGAAGGTGGCGTGAGCTACGAATTCGCTCGTAGCGTTAACTCGGTGCCCCTGGTGGCCGCCGAGATCCCTCATGCCGCTCGCGAATATACGGTCGTGTTCGCTCCCAGCGGCGACGACGTCATTCCGATCGCGCTGCTGGGCGTCAAGGACCACGAAAACCTGTACCTGACCGACGAAGGAGGCTGGGACGCCAAGTACATCCCCGCCTTCGTGCGACGCTATCCGTTCGTCTTCTCACAAAGCCCCGATGGCAAGTCGTTCACGCTGTGCATCGACGAGACCTGGGAAGGCTGCAACCGCGAAGGACGGGGCGAACGACTGATCACCGAACAGGGCGAACGCACCCCGTTCCTGGAGAAATTGATGAGCTTTCTGCAGGACTATCAGCGCAACAGCCAACGCACCACCGCCTACGGCAAGAAACTCAAGGAACTCGATCTGGTCGAGTCCAAAGCCGCTAACTTTACCCTCGCCGATGGCAAGACCGTCACGCTGCGTGGCTTCATGGCCGTCAACCGCGACCAACTCAACGCGCTGCCCGCCGAAACGCTCCACCAACTCGCACAGACCGGCGAGCTGGAAGTCACCTACGCTCACCTGCTGTCCATGAATAACCTGTCGCTGATGCTCGAACGCGCTGCGAAACGTGGAGCTCAGCCAGCGCATACGCCCAGCGTTGATGCGGCCGATTAATGCCGCAGCCACCCCGGTGCGCAGCGCCAGGCCGGCGGGTCCGGCCCGTTCGGCGCGGGTCCGGCCTGTTCGGCGCGGGTCTCTGACCCCGCCGTGGGGTGACCGCAGGTCTCAATTACGGTTTGCGATGGGTCGGGAGACCTTGCGGTCGATGCTTGTGCGGGGTCGGAGACCCGCGCACAACAGGGGGGTCGGAGACCCGCGCACAACACGAGACGCACTGGATTACGGCGGACGAACTGTATGGACGAAATGCAGACTTCTTGGATGCGTTGGAACAGGATGGTCAACGCTACGTGGTGGAGACTGCCTTCAATACGTCCGTTTGGACCGAGGACCCCAAGACGGCGATGCGTGAATGGTGTGGCAATGGCCGTCCTCCCAAGAATCCTCGTCGTGACAGCGTGCCGAGTGTCAAGCAAGTCACGGAGGCCTTGCCGGCGACTGCTTGGCAGGTGCTTCAAGTGAGGGAAGGCGCCAAGGGGCTCTTGGCGTTCGGGTTTCGCAGCCCTTCGTGTGTGGGCCATGCGTCATAAAAAGCCAGGGCCCCCGATCTGGCTGGTCATCCGTCGCAGCTTGGCCGCCAAGCCGGAAGTCGAATATTACGTTTCCAATGCGGATGAAAACACGCGGTTGGAAACCATGGCGTTGGTCACAGGAACACGTTGGCGTGTCGAAGAGTTCTTCGAAGATGGCAAGGGTGACTTTGGCATGTCGGACTACGAGGCCCGAGCCTGGACCAGTTGGCACGATCACATGGCCCTGGTTGCCATGGCTCACCTGTTCATGACGACGACTCGACAAGAACCGCAAGAAGACATGCCCGAATTGACCTTGCCGCTGGCCCGCGAGCTCATGATGGCTACCATGAGCCGACCCACGCTCACGGAAGCCGACGCACTGCGCTTGGCCGAATATCATCTTCATCGCAACCGTGTCGCGAGACAATCTAATCGTCAGTCCTGGAAACGAAAGCACAAACGAATCAAACCCAAACCGTTGCTGTCGAACTAGAAGCGGTTTCAAAACTGGGAGGGCGAGGCTCCGGCCGAGCCGAAATCACGGCAAACTACGGCTCAGCAGTAGCTTCGCCCTCCCGAATATGGGTTTTGAAACCTGTTCGGGGGTCGAGCGAAGCGAGCCCCTAGTTTTGACGACCTGTGGGCTCGCTTCGCTCGACCACAGCCACCCCAATTCTTAGCTCTGACAAAGCACTAGGTGGTTCCTGGCAACTCAAAGCCTTCACGGCGGTCTCGTGCCAGCCGTTGGTTGGCTTCGGCGTCGTGTGGAAAGCTTTCCTGTAGCGGATCCCACCGCAGTGCGCGATTCAATTCGCGGGCGATGTTGATCAAGTGGCAAACGGTCACGGTGCGGTGTCCAATCTCGACCGGAGCGTTCGGCGCGCGGCGCGAGTCCATACAATCCAACCAGTTCTGCAGATGTGGCCGGGCGACGTAACCGGCGCCCCGCCATTTGTCGGCGATCCTCGGGTCCGGACCGTCTGAGACAAGGTCCGGTGGGTCGGTGACGTAGAAGTTGCGACTGATGGTCATGCGCCCGCGCTCGCCGTGGAACGTCGCTGCGGCCACGCCCGGAACCAGGTTGAGCAGCGTGCCATTGGCATACTCGATCATGACGGGGCGAAAGCGATGGGCATTGTTCCAGGAACCATTCGCTCGCGGCGTTTTCAGGTGCCACTTGGCTTGCCAGTCTCGTTCCAGCACCGCCTCGGAAACATCCATTACGGGCTCGATCTTCACTGGGCCCGTGTGGTCCATGCCCAGGGCATACTGCACCATGTCAATGCTATGCGCGCCCCAGTTCGTCATCAGATGACCGGAGTATTCGCGAAACAAATCCCAGCCGCGCCACAACAGGTCGCCAACCTTGAATTCCTCCTTCACCCAGAGCTTGCGGTTGTGTGGACGCGGAGGAGTGGGTCCCAGAAACAGTTCCCAATCGAGTCCCTCCGGGGTCGCTTCGGCCGCGTAGCGAGGATCATCGAGCGGGCCTGGATAGTTGGGGAAGTCGACCTTGGTCACTCTTCCCAGTCCGCCGTCGCGAATAAACTCACAGGCAAAACGATTGAGTTCCATGGTGCGTTGTTGGCTGCCGACCTGCAAAACGCGTCCCGTGGTCTTCACCCGTTCCGCCAGCAATCGCCCTTCGCGGATGGTCACGGTGAGTGGCTTTTCAAGGTAGACATCCAGGCCGGCGTCCAGCGCCAGCATGGCTGCCTGGGCGTGATGATGGTCAGGCGTGGCGATGATGACCGCGTCCAGTTGGCGCGGTCAATCATTTGCCGGTAATCCTGATGTGTTGCACAGTGGGTCGCGTCGCGCTCGCGGAAGCCGGCCAGTACCGCCGCAAACTGCCCGCGAGGTTCGAGCGTTTCGGCCATGCGCGAGGTTGCACAATCACAAATCGCGACGACCCGCGCCGGTTCCGGCAAGTTGCTGATCAGGTACTTGCCGCGGACACCCGTCCCGATGACTCCGACTCGAATCCGCTCGTTCGCGCCCAAGGGGTTAGCCACCGCCGATCGACGGCGGCCGTGAGGCATGGCGCCCGCGGCGATGGCACCCATGGCAACCATGCTGCCCTTCAGCACATCGCGCCGCGAGACGTGGGTGGAGCAAGTCATCGAGCTTCTCCGGCGGCAGACAGTGAATTTCAGTTCGGTTCTTTGCAGATCAGGTTAACCACCGTGGGCACGAAAGACAGTACGCACAGCTCTACGGGCTTCCTGCTCGGGTTGGCGAAGTCCATCACGCCATCTCAACAGCGGCTTCGCTGCCGAGGCGTGGCACGTCGCCGCATGGAACTGCTGCGTCCCGTTGTTCGACTTCAATCTATTGCCGGCGGCGCGGATAATGGCCCCTCAATTCCCACGGCAATGATACGAATCCGGGGCTCCCGTTGGTCGCCTCGGGCTCATTCGCCGCGCCGTCGTCAATAAAGGTTCAAGCGTGAGCCAGCATAAGCCAGACTGGCGGAAATATTCGCATCTTCCAATTGCACTTGCTGTTCAAGCGGCAGGGTGCTGACCTGCTGTAAGTTCTTGGCCGCATGTTGACGCACGAATCGCATGGTGCGAGCCAGATCGGTGGCCGGGACCGCGGGCAGGGTTGACCAAAACGCTTCGCTCAGGCACGGAACTTTCAGCGCGTCGCGCGTAATCAACTCCAAGGTGAAGCGCACGCTCGGCTTCGCCTGCCTGATCGTCTCGACCATGCGTTTTAAATCAAAGGCTCCTTGCCCCAGCGGAATGTCGCCGAGCAAAAAGCCGTCGTCGTACTCTTGCAGCGCCTGGTCCTTCAAATGAACGCTGCACGCGTAGGGGGCCAGTGCCGCAACGGTATCATAGGGATCGTCGAGCAGAGCGACACTGTTGCCGGTATCGACGCAGGCACCGATCCATTCGCTGCTCAGGTGCTGCAGCAGCGAGATTCGCTCGTCAATCCGCTGGTCCTTGTGATTCTCGACCGCCAGGGGGACTTCATGTCTTTCCACGATCGGAGCGGCCAGCTCGAGCATCTTCGTGCCGCGTTGCTCGAATTCACGAAATTCCGTCAACGACGCAAACCGTTCATAGCGTCGGCCTGGCATGATGACGGTTCGCACCGCTGGCACACCAACGTCGCGGGCCGTCATGATTTCCGCCTCGAATCGCTCCAGGTCGCGGTTGTCTTGCGGCGGCTGCACGATGGCCTCGATAAACAACTGGTGCTGAGCAGCAAATTCGCGAAGCTGACGAATCGGCTGCGGTTCCAAGACACCCAAGTTGGCCTGCATGCCACCAGCACCGAGCGCTCGGCAATGCTGCAGAAAGCGGAGTGGTTCAAACAGGTCGGCTGACGGGTCAGTCTGACGTAGCCACGTGCGGCGGAGGCTGCAGTTGTAGATCACCAACCCCATCGTGGTGATTAACGGCCCGTCGGCAGCCGATGCCGTGTGAAACGAGGGACCCACTGCGGCGGCAGCTACGGCCGACAGCCGGCAAATCGCCGTGCGACGATCGATCAATCGAGCAGCGTTCATGCTATGCACCTCTGCGCAGCCAATGGGCCGAGGCGAGCAACGCAAAGCCGAGGAGTCCCGGACTCCCGTTGGTGGTCCTGGTTCCTTGGCGGCGCAGGCTTCCATCAGCGCCTTTCGGCAGGGGAGCAAACGTGGCCTGACGATTCTGGTATATTCCATACGGTCAATCGCCGCCAGCCCTGGCCGTATCGTAGCAGTTGATCGCTTCGCAGACAAAGGATTGAACCATGCCATTTTGTTTCGGTCGATCGACAGGAAGTCTGATTCGAGTTGGTTCGCGACGTTGGTTTCTGCAGGTCAGTCTGGCGGGCATGGGTGGGATGCCGTGGGCAGCACGAGCCGGTGTGCAGGCCGCTCGTCCGCGGGCTGGCCGAGCGGAGCCGCGATCGGTCATCCTGTTTTGGCTTTCGGGCGGGCCAAGTCACTTGGATATGTGGGACCCCAAGCCGACCGCGCCGCGCGAAATTCGTGGCCCCTACGGAGCGATCCCCACGAAGATTCCTGGGGCGTATTTCTGCGAGCATTTGCCGCTGCAGGCTTCGATCGCCGACCAGTTGTCGGTCATCCGTTCGGTCGATTGCCGCGCCAGCAATCATACGCCGATCACGATGCAGGCGGGCAATCCGCTGGCGCGACGCACCGACGACGGGCGTGACGGCGGAGGTTACCCTTCGATGGGTTCCGTGGCCGCCAAATTTCGCGGGCCCAACCATCCGGACATGCCCGCATTCGTTGGACTCGCTGCGTCCTGGGCGGCCGATGTTTGGGAAGCCGGAGACATGGCCGGCCAGTACGCGCCGGTCAAGGGGCACGAGTTGGCCGGCAAGTTCGCGCTGCCCGACGGCATCGATGTCGCTCACCTGCAAGACCGTGCCCGGTTGGCGCGGAGCTCGATCGTTTCGGCCGCAAGCTGGACAGGAATCAAGATTTGGACCGCGTCGACCATTACACGCGTCAAGCTCACGAGATGGTTGCCTCGGGCCAGGTGCAGCGGGCTTTTGCTGTCGATCGGGAGACACCCGCGACGCGGGCCGCTTACGGCTCGACAAGTATTGGCGAGAAAGCGCTATTGGCCCGACGACTGGTCGAAGCCGGCGTTACCTTCGTGTTGGTCAGCGGGGCGTGGGGATATTTTGATCATCATGGCGACAACGTACGCTGGGGCGGCATCGTCAAGGGGCTCACTCCGCTGCTGCCGCGCATCGACCAAGCGCTATTCGCCTTGATTAACGATCTGCGGGATCGCGGCTTGCTCGACCAAACGCTGGTGATGATGATGGGCGAATTCGGCCGCTCGCCCGTGATCAATCAGGATGGGGGACGCGATCATTGGACCAATGTGATGTCGATGCTGATGGCTGGCGGCGGGCTGCGGCACGGACAAGTCATCGGCTCGACCGACCGGCGCGGCGGTGAGATCGCCAGCAGCCCCGTGCGGCCGCAAGATATCGCCGCCACGACCTTCCAACACTTGGGAATCGACCTGCAGGCCCACTGGACTCACCCCAGCGGCCGCCCGATCCCCGTCGTGACCGAGGGTGGCCGACCCATCCCGGAGTTATAGAAGGGAGCATGTGACGTGAACGGCAACCTATTGCCTGCGGCGCGGAAAATGGTACCGCGGTGGTTGCGCGAGACCGGGTGTGCTTCGGGGTCAGATCGGGTATCTGGTGTTAGCAGGTCTCGCCCGCGGCGTTCGCCCTTCGAGCGTGATTTAGCTTGGCATCGAACGTACGGTGTTCGGTCGGCGAATTAGGTTGCGGCAATTGAACAGGAATTGTCCCGCTGGACTTGCTCGAGTCTCGCCGTTGATGACTTTGCGCGCCGACACGTTCGATCCAGCGAGCCCGTTGTTTTGTTTTCCACTGCCGGTAATCCCGCGTCGCACGCGAACTTGACACCAAAAAACGGATCTGACCCCGCCCCGCCCAGGACGCCTACCCTGATGCCGCCACGGCGCTGGACGCTTGGCTGGAAGTCGCGGGCAAGGCCCATTGGGAGAACTTCAACGAGGTCCTGAAAACCTACGCCAGCGCCGATCAGGTTGGCTCGTGTCTGGTGTTCAATATCCGCGGCAACAACTACCGGTTGATCTGCGGCGTGGTGTATGCCAACCAATGGGTGAAGGGAACGCTCTTCGTCAAGCATTTCCTGACCCACGCGGAGTACGACAAAGACACGTGGAAACGGGATTGTGAAAGGTAAGATCGACATGGTCACGAAACTGACGGCTTATGACTCGCTGTTGCTAAAATACAAACCACGTCCGATCCGCAACGACCGGGAACACCGCCGCGCGTTGAAACAGGTCGAAGACCTGATCGGCCAGCACGGGCCAAAACCACCGCGAGCGGAAGGCGAGCTGATCGCCGTGCTATCCACGTTGATCGAGAGCTATGAGATCGAAGTCGCTCCGAGGCGAAAGCCAACGCCTGCCGAGACGTTGGAACATTTGATCGAATCGAAGGAAGTGACGCGTGCGGAAGTCGCGCGAGCCACCGGAATTCCCCGCTCGACGATCACCAACGTGCTCTCCGGCCGCCGCCAGATCAGCAAAGAAAACGTCACGCGGCTCGCCAACTATTTCCACGTCGATCCCAGCGTGTTTCTGCCGGAAGCGTAAGACGGGTGTCTCGTGGCGACTCAAGCAAAACAAAGCAGCGGACGAACTCTTCCAGCGTGTGGACCGGGCAACAAGCAACCATAGGCGCCTTGCGATTCTCGAGGTCGCAGCTCTGAGTCATGACGACATTGGTTCCGACATCAGGTGCTTCGGGGTCAGATCGGGTATCTGGTGTTAGCAGGTCTCGCCCGCGGCGTTCGCCCTTCGAGCGTGATTTAGCTTGGCATCGCACGTACGGTGTTCGGTCGGCGAATTAGGTTGCGGCAATTGAACAGGAATTGTCCCGCTGGACTTGCTCGAGTCTCGCCGTTGATGACCTTGCGCGCCGACACGTTCGATCCAGCGAGCCCGTGGTTTTGTTTTCCCCTGCCGGTAATCCCGCGTCGCACGCGAACTTGACACCAAAAAACGGATCTGACCCCGCCCACGAGCGCCCCAAAAACGGATCTGACCACGCCCCGCCCGTCGCACCGTAGCCCCCGTCGCGCAGACGGGGGGCGAGCCTGGGGTGATGAAAATGTGAGGGTCGAAGACGCCAGTCCAAGACGGTCTACAGGTTCCAGAGTCGTTCGGCAGCAAGGGCGAGCCCCTGGCGTAACCGGCGTCGATGTGGGAACGAAGTAGGCCGTCTGAGTTTGTCTAAGTAGGCCGTCTGAGTTTGTCTGTGTCTAAGTAGGCCGTCTGAGTTTGCCGCCCCGAATAGAATGACGCCTAGTGAATAAACGTCACTTCTTGCGTCCGCATCGTGCGCCGCACCGCGAGCCTGTTCCGGAGACATGTAGGCCGGCGTGCCAAGTAGCTTACCTTCGACGGTCATCGTCATCTCGCCCGATTCTCGTTTGGCCAGGCCAAAGTCCATCAGGTGCAGTTCGCCATCCGTATCAAGCATGATGTTGGACGGCTTCAGGTCGCGGTGAATCACGCCCTTTTCGTGAGCATGCTGCAGCGCGTCGGCCATCGTCGCGCAGAGTTCGGCCGCTTCACGAGGCGTCGCCTGCTGGTCGGTAAGCCAATCGGCTAGGTCCAGGCCCTGCACGAATTCGGTGACGATGTAGATCCGATCTTCGTGACGACCGACTTCCAACACACTGACGATATGAGGATGTTTTAGTTGAGCGGCCGCGCGAGCTTCGCGAATAAACAGCTCGCTATCTTCGACGCTCAATTGGCCTTTGCGAGGAATCTTGACCGCCACCTGACGATCAAGCTCCATGTCGCGGGCGCTCCAAACGCTACCGAACGCGCCCATGCCGACCTTGTCCAGCAACTGAAAATGGCCGATCGTCTGTTGGCTGCTCGCCTGGAAAGTCCGATCCTCATCATCCACCAGACTGAATTGGCTCCCGCATGACGGACAAAGTAACTCGGACAACGACGCATCGTCGACCAGCTCCACCGGGTTGTGGCAATGCGGGCAGCGTATTCGCAATTCTTCATTGGTCGCTTGCGCATCCTGCTCGGCGCCTTCCACGATCCGAAGATTCCGTAGCTCTTCGGCAAGTTCGGGCATGAAATTCGGATGCTGCTCGATCAGCAATTCGTCGGTCACGGTTTCGCCGGCAGCTCGCCGAACGATGAGATCGTTTATGATCGCTCGAATTGATTCGATACGTTGCGGTTGTTCGACGGCCGTCTTTTCAAGGGGGGCGGTCAAGGCACTCTCCCATTAGCCAGTGGGACCGGAGTCGCCGGATTGGCGTGAATCTATTCGTACATTGACAGACGCACCAATGCGTGCGCGCCCTTTCATTCGAGAATTCAGATATCCTGGCAGATTCCCGTTTGCTTGCGAGTTGATAGTGCGTTGTGGTGCCGGACCGGCTCTTGTTTATCACTTTCGACGGACTGGCAGTATTCAATCGCTGCACCGTCAAGGGCTCGCTGGCAGTGACCAAATCTGCACCGTCCCATCGCTCCGCCCAGCCGCAATCCGCCGATTATCTGTGCTCCAGTCCAGCGAGCGGACAGCCGGAGCCGTGTTGGCGAGCGTGATTAGTGGCTGCGCACTTTCAACATCCCAAACGATCGTACGGCTCGAGTCGCTGGAGACAATTTGGTTCTCGTCGGGGCTGAGGCAAATTGCCTGAATCTTGCCTGTATGACCGTTGAATTGTCTGATCTCTTCTCGCGACTCAACGTCGAATACCGTGAGCTTTCCACCTTCGCAGCCGACGTAGAGCAGACTCTCATCTTCCGTGAACATCACGATAGACGGCCATCGCCCCGGTGTCGGCAACGTGTGCGTCAAGTTCTTGGTGCGCGTGTCCCAGATATTGACGTTGTAATCCTGGTGGAACGCTATTGCGGCGCGGGTACCACCAGATCCGACGGTCGATGTCCACCAAGTCGCATCTCGCTTGATTCGGTATTCATTTGTGAGTCTTCCAGAATTCAGTTCCCAAGTCTGGATGCTAAGATCGCTGCCGATCGTCGTTAAAAACCGGCCGTCCTGATCGATATGGGGCCACACGATATTGGAGGACGCTGGGCCGAACTTGCGAACGATTTTTCCGGTGCTCGCACTAAACATTTCGTGCACCCGACTCTGTTCTCTGGACGCGACAATATGCTCGCCGTCCTGGCTCCAGGCAAAACCCCCGAGAAACTTCCCCGGAAGTCTGGTGTCGAGTTTTCCGTTTGCGGAGTTTACGACGAACAGTGGCGATGGCAGATCTTGGTCTTCTTCGTCGAAGCATCCGACGGCGAGCCAACGACCATCGTTGCTGAATACCGGATGCGGTGACGACCGAACCTCGGGTAACCGCACCACGAAGTCGTCCTCCTGTCCCATGTACCGCCAGAGTCGTATGCCGTGCGCTCCCGTAAAAACAGCGACTTCGTCTTTCCTTGGATTCACCGTCAACCAGTAGACGTTAGACCCGGCATCGAAGGACGCCAGTTCATCGCAAGTAAGCGTGTCCCAAACTTTGACGGAGCCACCTGCTGCTGATACAAGACGGTCGCCGTTTGTACTGAAGTCCAATTCCCAAAACGAATCATTCCCAGCTTGCCAGGACTTCTCATGGATCAAATCTTTGCCATTCCATTTCCAGAAGCTGATCGTACCGTCCGCATTGCCGGTTGCAATTCGTTGTCCAACCGGACTGAATGTAGGGACTGCCGATCCGACAGCCGAGAATTTGGCTACGATCGTTCCGGCCTGCACATCCACCAAGATTGCCGATTCGAGGTCCGAGTTTAAGCCGGCTGCAATCCAGCGCCCATCGGGGCTAAACATTACTTTCCGAGCCTGTCGCTCAAGAGAGAGCGAGAATCGCACCTGACCGTCGGTGGCATCAGAAACCTTAAGCGTGCCGTCCCAGTTTGCCGTTGCAATGAGTCGTCCATCAGGGCTAAACGCGATTCCGTCGAACCGATCCTTGTGCGGCTTGACAGACCAGACAAGGTGCCTCGTTTCAAGATTCCAAAGCACCAGCTCACCAGTCGTAGAGCCACCGACAAGTTTGGTTTCGTCTGGAGAAAGAGCTAGGCCCACGAGTCGCGTCGTGTGCGAGAGTTCCTTGACGACGTCGCCAGACGACAAGTCCCAGACGAGTGCTTTGTTTTCACGCGACGAACCGGCGACACCGACGGTGATTAGCCGCTCGCCGTCACGCGTAAAGAGCGGCTTTTCGTCCCCCGCAAGCTGGACGGGGATCGTGGCGATAATCTTCTTTTCGAGGAAACGCCATTCCCACCCCCGTTCCTCGGCCGGACAAGCATCTAGTTCGAGGCGGCCGCGCAAATAATCGTTGACCAGCAGTGCCTTGTCTGCGTTGGTAAGATGAATCATGTAGATTTGACGCGAGAGCTGCGAAGTCAACTTCTTTTGGGCGTCGAGCAATTCTTCCTTTTTCCACGCAACGATTGGGCCAGCGATTGCTAGGAACAGAAGCAATGCGACCACCGCCGCACCGAGTCCGGCCATCGCCCGCTTTCGCTGACACCACCGCCATCCCCGAGCTACTTTGGTGATCGGTCGTGCTAGGACTGGTTCTCGGCTCAGGAACCTTTTCAGATCCTCGCGCAAATCGGCCGCCGTCTGATACCTTCGATCTGGGGACTTCTCCAAACACTTTAGGCTGATCGTTTCGAGATCCTTGGGAACTTGGCTGCTGAGCTTGCGTGGGCTGGGAGCGTCTTCCACCAGTACCTGATGCAGCAACATCCGCGTGCTGCCACGAAACGGTCGTTCGCCGGTTAGCAATTCAAATAGAATCACTCCCAATGAATAGACATCGCTTCGCGCATCGGCATCATGGGCCGAACCACGAGCTTGTTCCGGAGACATATAGGCCGGCGTGCCGAGCAGCTTGCCCTCGACCGTCATCGTCATCTCGCCGGATTCGCGTTTGGCCAGGCCGAAGTCCATTAAATACGGTTCGCCATCCGTGTCGAGCATAATGTTTGATGGCTTTAGATCACGGTGGATGACACCTTGTTCATGGGCATGCTGCAGCGCGTCAGCAATGGTTGCACAGAGTTCAGCTGCTTCGCGCGGCGTGGCCCGTTGGTCGGTGAGCCAATCGGCCAGGTCCAAACCCTGCACAAATTCATTTACGATGTAAATACGATCCTCGTGACGCCCCACTTCCAGCACACCGACGATATGAGGATGTTTTAGCTGGGCTGCCGCACGAGCTTCGCGGATAAACAGTTCGCCGTCCTCGACGCTCAACTGTCCTTTACGCGGAATCTTGACCGCGACTTTTCGGTCAAGCTCCGTGTCGCGGGCACTCCAAACGCTACCGAACGCGCCCATGCCGACCTTGTCCAGTAATTGAAAATGTCCGATCGTCTGTTGGCTACGGGCTTGAAAAGTCCGATCCGCATCATCCACCAGACTGAATTGACTACCACACGACGGGCACACCACCTCGGACAACGACGCATCGTCGACAAGTTCCACCGGGTTGTGACAATGAGGACAGCGAATACGTAATCCCTCATTGGTCGATTGCGCATCCTGTTCGGCGCATTCCACGATCCGTAGATTCCGCAGCTCATCGGCCAATTCGGGCATCAAATTCGGATGCTGCTCGATCAGCGATTCGTCGGTCACGGTTTCGCCGGCAGCTCGCCGAACGATGAGATCGTTTATGACCGCTCGAATTGATTCACTGCGTCGCGGTTTTTCGGTGGCAGTCTTTTTGAGCGGTTCGGTCAATGCACTGATCTCCCATTGGCGAATGCGACCTGAATCGTCAGGACTTTGGCGTCGGCCTATTCGTACATTGACAAACGGCCCAATGCGGCGCGCATTTTCTTTTTGGCCCGGTCAATGATCCCTTGAACCGCCCGTGGACCACGATTCATGAGTTGGGCAGTCTCGTCCAAGCTCTTGCCTTCCAACAGACGGAGTTGCACGGCTTGTTGGTATTCCTCGGGAAGTTCGCCGATCGCATTCTGAACTGCCTTTACGGCCTCATGCCCCGCGACCGAGCGGCTGGGAGTGTGGCCGCCACCCGAAAGCAAGTTCACCAGATCGGTTACCGAATGAGTATCGGTCGCGGCGACTTCACGTACGCGTTGTCGTGTACCGCCACGTTTTTGCCGCTGTAATCCCTTCACGGCATCCATGATCTTGTTTTCCGCAATGCCGGTTAGCCAAGATAGGAACGAAGCGTCTCCTTGCTGCCGAAAACGCGATACGCCGCGGAATGCCTCCGTAAATGTTTGCTGGAGGATATCCTCCGGATCAATGACATCACGCACAGACGCAGGCAAACGACTCGCTGCAAAACGTGAGACGGCGGCAGTATGCATCATCAAGAGCTGCTGAATCGCCACGCGATCCCCCTCAACAGCCTTGGTCACCAATTCGGACTCTGGTTCCTTCGCAACCATGCAGTGCTCCCCATAGACGGAAGTTACGTCACTCTCCACTCACGGACTTGGTGCAGATAGTCCGGGGGAGAATCATATTGTCGACGTAGTGGGGGTGGATTCATAGATGGTCAATACCGATGTGGCCACGTTTCCTGCGGGATCGCACAGAAATATCAGAAAAAGAGCACCGGATCGTGACGGATGTCAATTTCATGAATACCAGTAACCGCCTTTGGTCATTCAGGAGCATTCGATGGGTCTCAAAATCACACGATCGCAACGCAATACTGCCGCTCGTCCGCCAGCTCAGCCGAGCGTGAGCACGAACACAAGCTCCATTTGGTCCGCACGCGATCTATGTCCTCTGGAATTATTGGAAACGGAAGAACCAACTTTCGTGGAACGAGTTGCTCCGGACGAAAACGGGCACCTAGGCCCTGAACAGATTTCGCAACTATTCGACCGACTTTGGACGCGAGCCCGTGATCAGAAACGAGTCATTGCTCAGCTGGATATGGCTGACGTCAAAACCACCGATCCCCGATTCGCGGGTGAACTGGAGTTCATTCGCCGCCAGCTTCAACGACAAAGCGGATTCGTTCGGGTTGTCAACTTTGAGTAGTTGAAACCGACGACTAGCGTGCTTCGTCAGGCGTCGCCCCGAGTGGATTGGGATGGTCGCTTATGCGTTCGGCTATTGGCTAGTCCCAATATTTATCTACGGCCAAGATGGATCCAAAACGACGATTTCTAACACGCGGACGATTCGCTCAGTTGTTCAGCGCAGTTTCGACGCTTGGGTGGGCTCGACCGGTGTCGACGGCACGAATACGAGCGGTCCGGACGTCAATTCTTCTTGTCATTTTGCTCAGAAGTCCTAGTGACCTCTTGATGGTCACTGCAGGCTCAAGACCGCATCGGTGAATTGCACCTCCTTCACGAAAACGGTTAGCTAATCTGCTGAGGGTGGACAAACCTCTGCGCGTAACTAAAAAACCTGGGAAACGAACAAAAAACACGGCAGCGCCAAACGACTTATACGCTGCGGAGGAACTAACGCGAGCGGCGAGAATAGCGAACCGATGACTCCAGAGGGTGTCCGAAGCAACAAACAACCCCACGCCGGCTTGGACCGGGTACTTTTCCCAACCTGCGCTAATGCCCTCGGTCCGCAGGCGCAAGTAAAAAGCTTGAGGATTCACTACAAAATGACAATCTGCGATGATTCCGACCAATCGAGCCCTAGATCGGATGATTCGTTCCCGACATCCTCGTCGGGCTGAATCACATGAGGGCATGGCATGCGTTGCCAGTCAGAGCAAATCCGGTTCGCGACTCATGACGACAACTCCTTGGTCAATTACGGCTTCATTGCTGGCCGCACCGGCCGACCTTCATGGTGCAGTTTGAATCCGTCCGAATCCGCGTCGGCTTCATCGTCCGACGCATTTTCGTGAGTCGTCGAAACGGTGGTTTCAGGTTAACTAATTGGAACATTCGGGCGGGCAGATGGCGGCTCGTTGCAGCTTCGCTAGTTCTTGGCCACCTATGTCACAGCTAGTGTCTTCTTGCATGTTATGCACCTTCTTCGGCTTTGAACTGCGGGCAGCCACTCGCGCGGTTCACGGCTCTGCCATCCAAGCATGAATCGGGCGCAGTACAGACGCCATAGTCGAGCAAGTCTGCGTGACCGTCAAGACGAACAAACGACGAGCATTGAAAACAAGAGCCACTTGCAGGTTCGACAGTTGGGGTGGCCCATCGCTTCGCTGTCCGCGCTTCGTAGTCATACGCCTGCATCTCTTCCGGTTTGTTTGTGGTGATCCCTTCGCCCTTCTTCAGTTCACCGTCAGTCACATAGAGCCATTCGTTTTCAGCAAGTTTAATCGACCATTCCGGGTCACCGGTTACCATAACCGTCGTGCGGATGCGATGGCCGGTAGAAAGTGAAACAAGCAGTTCAGTTACCTCGCCGAATGTCTGAATTGATTGAATCGTGCTGCCAACAAGATCGGAAATTCGTTCGGCGATTTCCGCACCACTATTTGAGCTGCCGAACAATACGCTGGACCCTAGTTCAACTCGCCAGTCCCATTCGATTGCGATGCACCAATCGCCCGACGAGTGAATGAGTCTTTCGGACTTCGGCGGTGTGAGGTTGCCAAGCTCAAGGAATATGGCAGAGCCGTATCCCTTCCAAGCGTGTCCGACGCGCGAACCCAGCAACGGCTTTGTCTCAGCAGTAAAATCGATGAGCAACAAATAGGGTCTCCGATTGGTGCATAACGTCAGCCGTAACCGGGCGGCGACGAGAGATTGTCCATTCAGATTCCGCGTGTTTCGCCGCTCCGGGTGAGTAGAACGGGGTCTCTTGAGTTTAGGATAGGGTTTGTGTTCCCTGTTGGCCACTGGTTTCCCGTTGTGGTGTCACAAGATTCTCGCCTTGCTCAATTGATCCCCGAACCCTCGCAGATCCGGACGTGCACTGTTAACGCATCCGGCTCCCAGATCTCACTTGGCTCTCGCACTCAGTAGCTCCCGGCTCATCGCAATCAGGTCGGTCAAGCGTCGAGGAGTCGCTAATGGATGAAGCTCCGTGAAACGGTTGAAATCGTCCCAGTTCACATAGCTCGCCTGGCTCCGGCAGCTCAGGTGGCGTTTGGCCATCCGGCGAACCTTGCTGCGAAACGCCATCAGCAGCGGCCAATTATCGTTGATGCCGTAATACTGATAGTGCCCGCGGAGTTTCGCGTTGAGGACCGGCGACATTTCGCCAACCGGCGTCGAAAGCTGATGGTGAAGCCAAAGACGCATCTCGGTTAGCTTCGCGCGGAGTTTCTTGCCTGACGTTCTCCTCTTCAGTTTGAATCGGCCCGCTCGACTCCGGCCGCAGTAATGAGTGAATCCGAGGAAGTCGAACGTGCCTGGAGCACCTTCGCCAAGCCGCTGGTGTTCGCGGCGGGCGAAACGCCCAAAGTGGATCAACTTTGTTTTCTCCTCGGCGACGGACAACGAGTACCGGGCCAATCGCTTCGGCAACACCGCTTGGTATCTCCGCGCATCCGATTCGCACTCGAAACAACTGATGAGTCGAGTAGCCCGGGGGAATCGCACCCCCAGGCCCTCACGGAACCGGACGGGAACCTCTCGGCTCATCCGGCTCTTATTGTCCCGCCGCGGGGCGAATTCCGTGCGACCATAAAACGAACAGATCGGGTTCACGCTGGGCCACGCGGCCTAGCCAATGAACTGCCTGTCGCTGATGGTAGCGAAATCGCTTGAACTTGCGGCGTACCCAGTACACGAGACTGCGTTCGAGACTCCGCAAGACAGGTGTTAAGGCCGACGGATAGTACCGACCGTAATAATTCACCCATCCGCGTACGAAAGGGTCGACGAATTTCGCGATTTCCTCCAGGCTTTGGTTGTTACGCGTCGCACCGATCCGCCACGATCGAATCGTTTCGCGGATCGAGTTCGCCGCTTTATTGCTCACACCGGGGAGAAAGCTGATAAACAGTTTTCCCCACCGGTTCTTGGCTCGACGTGGACGAAACGTATAGCCCAAAAAGTCGAACGAAGTATGCTCATGCGTGCCGCGTCGGTCATCATCTTGGAAGTACACAATCTTGGTTTTCTCCGGATGGAGTTCCAAGTGGCATTCCGCATTGAGGTTCTGGAACGGCAACTTGGGTTGATGCGGTGCACGATCATGCTGCTGGCCCCAGATGAAGAGCGTCTCGTCGTGGCGGCTGCTCGCAGCATCAGCCCGTCGAAAGCGGCGCGAGTTCATTACCGGCGGGGGGGATGGTCTGAATGGCGCGGTGTTGGTCTCGGGGCGCTCAATTGTGGTTCCCAAGATTGCCGAGGAACCACGATTTTGCGACCGCATCCACGAGCGCGGCCGGCGCCAAGCTGACAACGCGAGCTTCATTTGCGTGCCAATCCTCTTGGGCAGCGAGGTCATCGGGACGCTGGCAACGGATGTTCCTTGGGACAACAGTCGTTGGCTTGACGAGATCGAGCGTCTATTGACGATCGTCGCAGCGATGGTTGGCTTTGATGTTCGAGCGCGACGTCGCGAACGCGAAGAGCACGAAAATCTCCAGGAGGAAAACCTCCGCTTGCGTGATGCGCTGGAGGAGCGGTTTCGACCTGAGAACATCGTGGGGAACTCTCGTCCCATGAGAGAGGTCTACACGCGGATTCACCGGGTCGCTTCCAGCCAAACAACGGTCCTCATCCGCGGCGAAACCGGCACCGGCAAGGAGCTCGTCGCGTCGGCGATCCATTACAGTAGCCCCCGGGCCGACGGTCCCTACATTCGCGTCAATTGTGCTCAACTCAGCGAAAACCTCTTGGAATCGGAACTGTTCGGACATGAAAAAGGGGCGTTCACGGGGGCCGTTCAGCAACGGAAAGGCCGCATCGAAGAGGCTGAAAACGGCACGCTCTTTCTCGACGAGATTGGGGACTTTGCGCCAGCGACGCAAGTGAAGTTACTGCGATTCCTCCAGGAGCACGAGTTTGAGAAAGTAGGATCCAATCAGACCCAACAGACCAATGCGCACGTGATCGCGGCTACCAACCGTAATCTCGAGGAAGCGGTTGCCAAGAACACGTTTCGTAACGATCTTTACTACCGGATTAACGTTTTTCCGATCATTCTGCCGCCGCTGAGAGATCGTCGCGACGACATCCTGTTGCTGGCCAACCATTTTGCCGCGAAGTACGGCAAGCAAATGGGCAAAGCGATCCGACGCATCAGCACGCCCGCCATCGATATGATGATGGCATATCACTGGCCCGGCAATGTCCGAGAATTGGAGAACTGCATCGAGCACGCGGTGCTGCTGGCGGATGACGGTGTGATTTATGGATATCATCTGCCTCCAACGCTTGAAATGCCCGGGGCATCGCCAAGCGAAAAGCCCGGCTCTCTTGCTGCGTGTGTAGAATCTTTGGAGCGAGACATGATCTCGGACGCGCTGAAGCGCACGGCGGGCAACGCAACCGCGGCCGCCCGTCAATTGAACATCACGCCTCGTATGATCCGCTACAAAATGAATAAACTGGGCATTCAGTCGTATTGAGTAACTGGTTCGCGCAGCGTGGAGTGGAGTTTCGGTGGCGGGCTTCCAGGGGTGAACCCGGGGCGCGTCGGGGTCAGATCCATGGAAACGAACCGAGGATTTGAGCTTCGGCTGCGCGAAGTCGAATCCTTACTTGTTATTTCTCGTTTTCGTCGTCGCTGTCAGTTTACCGTCTCGGACAGGACTTCGACATCACAAATTCGCCATCCATCGGCAGTTTTTCGATACGTGTATTTTCCGCGACGCTTAATCTTCCATGTTCTCGTGAAAATGACAAATGCGGACACGGAGTACGTTCCGTTCTGATTCGCGATCTGGGTTACCGTTCCGTCTTCATTGATCGAAATGGCCTCTCGCGTCATTTCCGAATCGACGGTCTTGAACTGAGCAAGTTGTTTGCTGACATCGTGCATGAGCTGCACGCGGCCTATCGCCTTTCCATCAGGCTGCACGTACCGAAGGTCTTCCGTGAAGAAGTTTTGATAGGCTTCGATGTTTCTCGCGCAAAACGCTTTTCGCGCGGCAGCGTGTACCGAATCCAGTTCATCGGCAATCGCGTTGACGTCCGGTTCAGTTGTCACGTCGACAGCAGCACGTTTTCGAGAACGTCCCGCATCACTGGGCCGGCGGTGATGATTCTCCATTCAAAACCGGCCCGGCCGCCGGCTCCAGTGCATGCGATGGTTGGCCGACTGTGTCGAGTTCGAATTCGGTGAGTTCTTCCCGATCGTAGGTTTTTGACTTGGCATGAGTTGCACTTGAACGGACAATCCATTCGGCTGGTGCGAAGCCCGATTCTTGTAGGGCATGAAAAATATCGCCATCCGCCTGTTTCTGAAGTGACATTCTGTCCTTGCCTGCGAGAAACGGATAGACGCACGTGGCCCCACGAATCCGCGCGAAAAACATCCTATTTCGCCTCACCGCGGAGCGAGCGTTCTTTGGCAACAGGATTTGGGCCGTCCATGCATCCTCGCGTTCCAGCGTGGGGCGTCTCGTTGTTGGCGAGTTTGCACGGTCCATGGAGACTTGCAGCAGCACGCGACCACGCCTGGAGACGCTGATTTCAGCCGGAATGGAATCTACCACGCCGACGTTGGCGCAATCGTAAGGCGTCGAAAAGAAGACTCGCTCACAAAAGGCAAAAAATTGATTCGAGTTGAATGCACGCTCCAGAAAATAGGAGGGCGATTCTGCTGAATCGGCCGACGATACCACCTCCGCCGACACACTCATTTCGCGAAATCGTATTCCCGCGAATCTTCCGGCTGCGCTTACGATCATGATACATGCCTGCCCGTCGCGATTGACGGGCGCAGTCCTTCGTCAGCCAACCGCTTCTGCCAGAACTCGAAGTCAGCCGATCCACGCAACGACACCTCACGCACACCGTCCAATTGTGCTGTCCATCGCTCTGCTGTGGTCATCGCTGTGACGCCTATGTCTTGCTGTGCCAATTCGTGTCGGCGAACGACAAAGGTAACCGGGCGGCGGCCTGAAACCTTCGATTTGTGAAAACACGCGACCCGCCGCTCCGGTTGACCGCCTTGTTCGGCGTAATTGCCCAAGGTCGTCCTGCGCGGTCTCTCGTTTGTTCTTGCTGAGCTTTTGCGGCGGCATCATCGCTCCTAGCCTGGCGAAAAATGAATTAATGGACTATTCGACTGCGAAGTTTGGGGTTCACGTTCTTGGCACTGGTTCTTAGTTTGTCGCTTGTCGGACTCGACGAAGGAGGCTCGTCGGGAGCCCGAGCACCGTCTACGGCTCTTCGCTATTTGTTTTCGTCACGCCACTTGCGAAACGCCTCCGCTGCCGTCAGGGCTCTGTCGGCGTCAGCCGCTGGATGCAGCAGCTTACGAAACGCATCCTCCGGCTGTTCGGAGTAGCCACTGGGAATTTTCTGAGCAAGCAACGACGGATCGATTCTCGGGTCCCACCTGATCTCCTTGAGCGTCATGACCGGTGTCTCGCCCAAGCGGAGTTCGACCTTCACAGGCAACATCGTGGCGGAGTCCACGCACACTCGCATCTCTCCCTTGTCACTCTTCGTTCCGAAGAGATCGATGCCGCGCACTCGAAACACATCGGTCTCCTTGCCGTCGACAACTTCCTTACCCAGGCGTTCGGCACCATCCGCCTTAACGTGGCGCAGTTGCGTGATCGGATTCGTGGCGAACTCCGTTGCCAGTCGCTCATCCAACGTGAAGCGGCAAGCGGTCTTGTTCGCGTCATCGAGATAGAGGCCCTTCTTCGTCTCTCTGTCGGCGATCATCACGATGCCAACCGGATGCTGAACGCGGAGCTTTTCACCATGAAACACGCATTTTTTCTGCTTTCCAGCAGCGTCCCCCCGACCGGGTCCGATCACAAACTCAACGGAATTAGCCTCCTTCACCTTGTCGAGTACCTGCGCCAGCGCGACTCGCGCCCCGCCTTGGGTCATGAGAACCGTCGCGCCGGCCAATGCCAGCAAAATCGTGGCGGCGATGCTGCCGAGCCGCACCGCCAGGCTCCCCATTGTCCGACGACGCATGACCGGCACCGACCTGTTCCTCAGTGCACCCACGGTCGAGGCCACCAGGTCCGGCGGCATGTCCACGCCTCGCGCTTCACGCAAGAGTTGTGTCGCTTCATCGAGGAGTCCACTTCCCATCGACCCGTTGTATTGGCTCACTGTGAGTTCTCCGTTTCATTCGAGCTTGGATTCGGGACACAATCTGTGAGCCTTGATCGCAATTGCGACCTGGCTCGATTGAGCAGCACGCCGACGTGGTTCACCGACAGATCCATGTGCAATCCGATATCCCGGTAGGACATCCCCTCCAGGCAGGCCAAACAGAACACTTCGGCTTCGCGGGGAGCGATCTCGGCCAAGGCGATCCTCAGGCGATCCTCCAGTTCCGTCGCCTCCGCGTCGCACGCCGGATCGCTCGCTCTCCGGTCGATCACGCCCTCGGTTGGAAACTCGCAATGCCGCATGCGGTTGCGTGCGAGTTCGCGACGCCATTCCAACGCCCGGGCAGTCGCCAAATGTCGGAGTAATCCCGGCCAATGACGAATCGGCTGTTTCTGGGACAGTTCCCATGCCGAGATAAACGTCCGT
Organism: uncultured Planctomycetales bacterium; assembly: GCA_963826795.1. Lineage (GTDB taxonomy): Bacteria > Planctomycetota > Planctomycetia > Pirellulales > Pirellulaceae > CAWGYT01. Next base: position 497,870 of record CAWGYT010000010.1, read on the forward strand.
TGAAAGCAGTCCGCCGCGTCGGCCTGTTCAGGGACCAGTCGCGTAACAGTCCGCCACACGATCGAGCTGTATTGTTTGACAATCTGATCCCATTCCATCGTCGCGGTTTCCCTTCATCGGCTGCTCTCCGAAAGAATAGTCGATGGCCACAAGGCTTTTCTTACAGTGTGCGATTGGAAATGGCAGGAATCATGCCGTCGCGAGCGAAGTCCTCGGTACTGGCGTGTCAAACTCGGGGTGGCGAGAGGGACAGCTGCGAACTGCGCGGCCCGAGAGACTCGCGTTGTATGGCCGCGGATTGGATTCGATGCTGCGATGAGGAGCGGAGAGTCCGATTCGCCAATGACTGTCTCGCCGAACGGCAGCGGTAACCCGGCGGCGGCCAAGAACCCCTGATTTCAAAACTCGCCCGATCCGCCGCACGTTCACCGCTCTGTTACGTGCTCGCGGGAGTTGAAACGAGGGATCGCAAGTACTCGGGTGCAAAATCGGCACCATTGGGCCACGCAAGCGTATGTCCAACGATGGAAAACGACTTGAAATACTCGACATCTCGAAGCGGCACGAAGATCGGTCCGTCGAGCGAATCCTTCAGGTCTACGTCAGCAGTTGTTCCATCGCTGAATGAAAGCCGGACACGGTACGCTTCGACGTGCCGAGCGTCAGTCACATGCATGAACATCCGTTACTCCAGCGGTTCTATACGGTTTAGGGGTTGTTCTTGCCGAGCGAGGTCCCAGTTGTGGGCTAGTTCATCCCGATGGAGATTATACCAATCGAGTACGGCCGACAACGCGCGACTCGGAAACCTCCCCTCGACAATGCCGCTATCGATCTCGACGGTAACCTCATGCTCCCCGTATTCCGCGTGGAAATGCGGAGGAAGATGGTCACGGTAGTACATCCGGATAACGATTCCGAGGAAGCGGCTAATTTCAGGCATGATACTCTTTGCGGGCGACAGCTAAGGTCGAGTTTCGCAGTTTTTGCTCAGCGGTTGACAGGTACTGCTAGCTTATTGACCAACAAAAGGAGCCTCTTTCACGATGGCTTGGAGAGACGAACTTCAAGTCCCATCGAACAGGAGGCTCACCATGAACCTTGTTACCTCGTTTGTGGTTGTATTGCAAGAACTGGCGGTTGTCTTGACGTCGCCGAGCTTCGACAATTCTCTGACGATCGCGACGGGCTGGGTCTTCGCGCCGCGGCGGACGGTGACCAACATGCTCTTGGCCGCTGGGGTTGCGGGCGAGCGTCACCATGCGGCATTTCATCGTTTCTTTGCCGAGGCGCATTGGTCTCTCGATGGCTTGGGGTTGGCGGTATTTCGCGTCTTGGAACCTTGGCTCGACGAGACCGTGATGTTGGCGGTGGACGATACGTTGGCAGGGAAACGAGGGCTGAAGATCTTCGGCGTGGGAATGCATCATGATCCGCTGTTGTCGAGCCGCGGAAAGGCGATCACCAACTGGGGCCATAGTTGGGCCGTCTTGGGAGTGCTGATGCGGTTTCCGCTGTGGCCCGAACGGATCTTTTGCTTGCCGATCCTGTTTCGTCTGTACTTGAACAAAGAGAAGGCCGCCAAGTCTCAGCGTCGCTACCGGACGCGTCCGGAATTGGCCGTGCAGATGTTGCACGTACTGTGTTCGTGCCGGAAAACGCTTCGTTTTCATCTCGTGGCCGACTCGGCTTACGGAGGGCAAAGCGTGCTTTGCGAGTTGCCTTCCAACTGTGATTTGACCAGTCGATTGTTGATGAATGCTCGCTTGTACGACGCACCGCCATGGCGAAGGCCAGGGACTCACGGTCGGCCTCGCAAACGCGGACCGCAATTGCCCACCCCGGAGCAGATGCTCGAGGGAAGAGCAAAACGAGAGTCTTTGACGATCTATGGTCGGCGAGACAAAGTGCGCTTGCTCGACACCGTGGCCAGAGTCTACGCCGCTCCGCAAACGCCTTTGCGAGTCGTCGCTGTCGAACCGCTGACGGGCGGACGCAAGAAGCAAGCCTTCTACTCGACCCGATTCGAGGCCGCAGCCATCGAGGTTCTGACGTGGTACGCCAGGCGGTGGTCCATCGAGATCATCCAAGCGGAATGCGTATCAAGAACGAGCTTGTATCAGCTCGCCGCATGAAATTACATTGTCTGTGGCTGCTTTGAGGCAATTGGTAGCATTTTGTCGCGACCATCAAGCAGCTGAGCATTTATTCCCAGGCAGGCAGCTTGCAAGGAGGCTCCTCATGCCCAACGTGCCCCCCCGCGTCAAGAGAATCAGCAACCGCCCCTGACCCCAAGACCGACGTCCTTGTCGCTCAGCCAGATGTGGGCGAACCTCGACGAGACGACTCGGCGACACCTTCGCGGGCGACTAGGACTGCTGGTCAGTCGAGCCATGACACCGCGACTTCCCGACGACGAAAAGCGGGAGGTCGATCATGAGTAACTCCGTACAAACAACGCGTCCGGCCGACACTCTTCAGCGGCGTTCGCCAGCGAGCGACAAGATACTTGATCATCACTTGGATCGATTGGCGATGGTTTACGTTCGTCAATCGACGCAACACCAGGTACTCGAACATCGTGAGTCCACCGCGAGGCAATATGCGCTGACCGAGCGAGCCGAAGAATTTGGTTGGTCCGCCGGTCGCGTCGAAGTCATTGATGACGACCAGGGCATCAGCGGCAGTTCGATCGTTGGGCGTGAAGGCTTTCAAAGGTTATTGGCGGAGATCAGTGCCGACCGTGTGGGGATAGTGCTGGGGCTGGAGATGAGTCGTTTGGCTCGATCGTGCAAGGACTGGCACACGTTGTTGGAGTTGTGTGCCATCTATCGCGTCTTGTTGGCCGACGCCGATGGACTGTATGACCCGGCCAATCACAACGATCGGTTATTGCTGGGACTCAAGGGAACGATGAGTGAAGCGGAACTTCACATCCTCAAGACACGGATGCATCAAGGCATGTGGAACAAGGCCGAGCGAGGTGAAGTGCTGAACCATCCGCCGATTGGTTATCTCCGCAGCGCGAAGGCACGCGACGGCGCGGGCGATTATGTGATCGATCCTGACGCGCAGGTGCAGGAAGTGGTGCGGCTAGTGTTCGAGCAGTTCGAGCGTTTGGGCAGCATCAACGCGCTGCTACGCTGGATGGTCAGCCACGATATCAAGATGCCGGTGCGTCCTCACTTCGGCAGTGAGCGGGGTGAACTTACGTGGCGACGCCCCAATCGCGTGACACTCAATAACATGCTGCATCATCCGATTTACGCGGGCGGCTATCGTTGGGGACATCGCGAAGTTGACGCGCGAAAGAAAGTTGCCGGACGCCCGACGACCGGAGGAACGCTGAAGTCGCACGAGGACTGCCGCGTGTTGATTCGCGATCGCTTCGATGCTTACATCGACTGGGAGGCATTCGAGCGAATCCAGCACAAACTGCGGGAAAACAGCCATTTAGGAACGACAATGTCCGCGCCACGACATGGGCCGAGCGTGTTGGCTGGGTTGGTCGTGTGTGGTCGCTGCGTCCATCGGATGCTGGTTCAATATGCTAACATTCGCAAAGAGAATCCAAGCGGTTCGCTGCGTTACAGTTGCCAGCGTGAGGCGATCGACTACGGCGGTGATCGGTGCCAAAGTCTGTCGGGCGAGTCGCTCGAAGCGTTCGTGATCGCGCGTCTATTGCAAGTCGTCGAGCCCGCGTCGTTAGAAGTTTCACTTGCCGCCGTCGAAGACATTCAGCGCGAACGCGAGCGACTGCACACGCATTGGCAACAACGACTTTCGCGCTGCCGTCACGAAGTCGAAGTGGCTCGCAGGTCCTACGCTGCGGTTGATCCCGAGTACCGAATGGTTGCCAAAGAACTTGAACGCCGTTGGGAGGAAGCGTTGCGCGAGCAAGAACAACTGGTGATCGAGCACGAGCGTTTTCAGAACTCGACACCCGCAAAACTGAGCGACAAGGAACATCAAGAGATCAAACAATTGTCGCAGCACTTACCACAGTTGTGGCATGCCGAAACGACCACTTCCGAAGACCGCTGCGCGATCGCTCGGATGCTGATCGATGAAGTCGTCGTCACCATCGAAGGCAACAGCGAACGAGTCGATGTCGACATTCACTGGAAGGGCGGCTTTGGCAGTCACCACGCGATGCGGCGCCCAGTGCAGACGTATGAGCAACTGTCGTACTATGACGAACTGTTATCGCGAATCAGTGCGTTGCTTGATGAAGGGAAGTCCCTCGGCGTGGTCGCCAAGTGCCTAAACGCCGAAGATTATCAACCACCGAAACGGTCGTCGCAATTCAGCGCGGGAATGCTAACTCGCTTCTTGCGTGATCGCGGCATTCGCACCGGACCGTTACCTAAGAGCGTCACCGAAGAGAACCATCTTCGGACCGATGAATGGTGGCTCGGCGAATTAGCCACCGAACTCTCGATGCCGATCGCGACACTCCATCGTTGGCGCCGCGTCGGTTGGGTCACTTCTCATAAAGTAGCCGCAACCGGACGCTGGTCGATCTACGCCGATACGGAAGAGCTCTCTCGGCTAAACCAACTCCGCGAGCAGGCTCGCGGCTGGCCCAACCCGTATCCTCTGAACCTGATCACACCCAAACCCAACCCGAATCAATTGAACGCTAGCGAGTAGCGATAGCATTTGCCGATAACGTGACAACCCGACTTCTATGGAGCTCTCTTTCCGCAGTTCCAAGAATCAATATCCCGGAATTTCCGTAGCAGCCTGAGGCCGGGTCTTGGTGCTTGATGTCGCTGCAGAAAATCCTGCACGGCATGTGGGCGTTTGATTTGTCGCCGTTTTGTCCTCGAACGGATGATTGTTCGCTGGCTTCGTTGCCTGAAGAAACTCAGAGCACCGTACGCCAAGAGCAGTAGCTCCAGTTCCAAGTTGGCGGCGCTCCTGGCGCTCCGTCGGGCTACGGATTTCAACGGTGTGATGCTTCGCGGTGTGCCCCAGTAGCTGGCTCGCATTCTGCGCAGCGGGGGTCGGTGCAAGGGGAGGTCTGGCGACAAAATCGTTTTGAAAAAACTTAGGCAAAGTGCCCTCGACGTAAGTTGAGAAATTCTCGACTTACGTCGAGGGCGTTCGTCGTAAGTGGCGCAGCGGATTTGTTTTGTGCCGAGATGCGCTTCTCGCTCGACGGCCAATCCGATATATCGGTGGCCATGAGCAAACGCAAGAAGACACACGACGCGAAAACCAACGAGGGATATTTTGCCGAGTCGGACGGTGTCACGCTACGCACCTGGACGGTCGGCTCGCTTCCCGTTGTCAATCGAATTCTGGACGAGATGCGACTCGAGGAGATCCTTCAGACCCATCTCCCGGCGGACGGGCCGAGAATGAAGATCCCGACGTCACGCGGTTTGATGTTACTGGTGCGCAATATCTTGCTTTCGCGAGAACCCGTTTACGGTTTGGGCGAGTGGGCCCAGCGACACGCCCCGGATCTGATCGAGATTTCGTCTACCAAGATGAAGCATCTCAATGATGATCGACTGGGGCGGTGTTTGGATCGGTTGTTCGCAGGCATCGACCGTTCGCTGATTATGGAACTGGTCAAGCACGTGATTCGACATTTCGATCTCAGTTTGGACGAACTGCACAACGACTCGACCACCGTCACATTCCACGGTGCCTATGACGACGCGTTGGTACCTGGGTTGCGTCAGGGCTTGCCCACGCTGGGGATTACCTGGGGCCACAACAAGGATCATCGTCCTGATCTGAAACAGTTGTTGTATATCTTGACGGTCACGGACGACGGCGGTGTGCCGATTTACTTTACGACGGCCAGTGGTAACACCGCCGATGATCGAACTCATCTGGAGACCTGGGAATTGCTGCGGGAATTGACCCAGCGCGCGGACTTCTTGTATGTCGCGGATTGTAAGTTAGCGTCCACGGCGAACCTCAAAGCGATCCACCAACGGGGTGGCCGGTTCATCACGGTGCTGCCTCGCACGCGACGTGAAGACAAACAGTTTCGCCAGCGCCTGTTGGACGAGACGAACGCAATCAGCTGGACGGATCTCTATCAGGAAGTGAACGATGACGGGCAAATTGTCGACCACTTGCGTGTGGCCAGTGAACCGTTCCGGACCTCTGACGGCTTTCGTTTGTTGTGGTTTGACAGCCTTCGCAAGTCGCAGCAAGACGCGGCAACTCGGATTCGCAACCTGGACAAGCTGAAGCAGGAACTAGATGATTTGCAACATCGGTTGCAATCTCCCAAAACTCGTTTTCGAACACGTCCCAAAGTCGAAGAGGCTCTCGAGAAGGTACTTGCGACATCCACGGTACGCGACTTCGTACGGGTCGAGGTCCAAGAGGAAGAGCAAGAGACCTTCACGCAAACTTCGCGGGGTCGGCCCAGCAAGAACACGCAGTACGTACGTCGCGTTGAGATACGGTATCGGCTGGTCGTGAAGCCAAACACGAAGGAGGTCATCCAAGCCACGAAAGGCGATGGCAAGTTCCCGTTGATCACCAACCAGGACGAGATGTCCGCCGACGAGATCTTGCAGGCCTACAAACGCCAGCCCTTAGTCGAGAAGCGGTTCTCTCAGTTTAAGAATGACTTTGAAGTGGCGCCTGTGTTCTTGAAGAGCGTGAGCCGCATTCAGGCACTCTTGGCGGTCTACTTCTTCGTCTTGGTCGCGCAGACGTTGCTCGAGCGTCGGCTGCGACGCGCGATGGAGCAACATCAGATCGAAGATCTACCGCTCTATCCGGAAGGCCGCCGGTGTTCGGCTCCAACCACCAAGCGAATCATCGATCTGTTCGAACCGATTCAACGTCACGAGCTAAAACAGAACGGCAGCCGCCAGGTGTTTGTGACGAAGTTGTCATCCGTCCACCGGTCGGTGCTCAAGCTGCTAGGAATCAGTTCTCGACAATACGGAAAGTAGCTCCGGTTGATGAAGGCATTCGTCCCAGCGCGGCGACATGCCGTGTTCTGCTTCAGTGCATTCGCAACGAGAGACGAGGCTGCGAACGAGGCCATTTCCGATACAAGTTACTCGTTCGACTGTCTGACTTGTATTGACGGGTCGTAAGTGTATGGATATACAAACCTTCCGTTAAGCGTGCAAGGTCGATGCTTCACGGAAGGAGCCCAAGGATGGAAGCGAGTTTTGAGGATCGCAAGCGCAAGTTGCTGGAAGAATGTGCGGTGGCCCCCCAAGTCTTTGATCGGGTGATGCCTCGATTGGAGCGGTTTATGGAGCCGTTTGTGGCGACGCTCGCCCGCAAAGAACAGGTCGATCACGCGCGCACGTTTGTCCAAGGTCTTCTCTCGGACCTGGAGCATAAGAACGTGGAGTCGATCGCCTACCGCTTTGGTCAGGATCGGATGCCGTTGCAATGGTTCGTCGGCATGTCCGATTGGGATGATGAGCTGTTGCGCGAGGAGTTGGTTCGGCAAGTCGGCGAGCAACTCGGACGCGACGACGGGGTCCTGGTATTCGATCCGTCGGCTTTTCCCAAGTCGGGCAAGGATTCGGTCGGCGTAGCGCGGCAGTGGTGCGGCCGACTCGGGAAAGTGGACAACTGTCAGGTAGCCGTGTACCTCGGTTACGTCTCGGCGGAAGAACATACCTTGGTGGACATGCGACTGTTTCTTCCAAAGGAATGGACGAAAGATAAACAGCGGCGTGAGAAGGCCGGGGTGCCCAAGCAGGTGCGCTACCGTACGCGACATCAACTGTGCTTTGAGATGCTCGATCAACACGGTCATGCCTTGCCCCACAGCTGGATCGCCGGAGACGATGAATTGGGGCGCCCGTACTCGTTTCGCCGAGGTTTGCACCGCCGCGGTGAGCGTTACCTCTTGGCGATTCCGTCGAATACGACAATCCGTGATCTGGATGCGGATGAACCCGCCTATTCGGGTCACGGTCGACCGCCGAAGCGACCTTGGCAGCGTGTGGATGGTTGGGTCACTTCGCTGCCGAAGCATGCGTGGACGACGATCGATGTGCGCGATGGCTCGAAAGGACCGCTCGTGATCGAGATCGTCAAGCGGCGCGTCGTGGGCCGCAACCATCGGCGGCAGGAAGGCCATGAAGAAGTGCTCGTCGTGATTCGTTACCGTGATCGCGAAAACCGAAGTGTGGTCAAGACGGACTACTACTTGTCCAATGCGTCGCTGGACGTGGAGCTGGCGGAATTCGCCCGTGTTGCCAAGGCCGAACACCGTATCGAGGAATGCATCCAGCGAGCGAAAAGTGAGACCGGCTTGGCCGATTACGAGGTGCGTCATTGGAAAGGGTGGCATCATCACCAAACGCTTTCCCTGCTCGCCACCTGGTTCCTGGTTACGGAAGCCAGGCGGGGAAAAAAAATGGACTCCCGCGATCACGGTGCAGCAGATCCGCGAAGGGATTTCCGACATCCTCCGCATCGAGCGAGGATGCGATACACCCTCTCGAATCCGCCGCGAACGCCAACAACGACTCGTACGCAACGAACTGGCACGCCTGTACCATTGGAGGCGACGTAAGCTGTTGGCACCACTAAACATAAGCAAGCGGCAAATCTAAAACAGTCGAACTCGTCACCTAAACAACATTTCGTATCGCCGGTTGCAGCAACGACAACATCCACGGCATCGGATGCTGAAGAACGCTCGGCCGTTTCCAAGCTGGGCTTGGCAACCGCCCTTCCACGCCGCCCCGCAGGAGAACCGCTCACTCGACCGCCCACCAGCGCCACCCATGTCATTAAGGACCGACACGTCACGCGGACAACGCGGGCTGCAAAAAATCGACGGCCGCCAACAAATTCCGGGATATTGATTTTTGGAACTGCGGAAAGAGAGAGGACGTCGGCTTCTAATGCCATGAATTTCGTTCTGCCAACGGAAGGTTTTTACGACACCGCCGGAACCGGAGCGAAGGTGGTTTGAATCCGATTTGATCGTATAATGGGCCGAGGCCAGGACCACGTCGTAGATGTGCCCGAAGTGCCTTGGCGTAAAAACCATGTTATGTGCCTCGTGCCAACGGAGTTAAGTCATGAATCTGAATTTGCCAAGCGAAGTCAACGATTTCGTCAAAGACCTTGTGGCCCAGGGAAGATTCAATTCAGAGGAAGATGCCATTGTGGAAGGAATCAAATTGTTGATGGGCCGAGAACAATTGCGTGGCGAGATCCAAAAGGGCGTCAAGCAACTGGATGCAGGCGAGTTCTACGACGAAGATACAGTGTTCGCCGAGATCAATTCAGAGATCGACAAGATTGAAGCCAAACAGCAAGGAAGCTGAAAACATGCCGAGACTTCGGTATTCTGCGGAATCGAAAGAAGACCTCAAGCATATCGCTCAATTCATTGCCCGCGACAAACCCGTTGCCGCACGCCAATGGGTAGAGAAGCTGCGTAAAAAGTGTTTCCTGATTGCCAACCATCCCGAAATGGGCGATGCACGTCCAGGTTTAGGTGACAACATTCGATCAACGTACGTGGGCAGTTACGTGATCTTCTTCCGGCGCGTTGAAGGATTCCTGGAGATTGTGCGGGTCATTCGCGGCGATGTCGATGATCCAAAAACCTAGGGCCACATATCGGGAAGTTTTTACCACACCGCACCAATGTCAAGCAGCAGGAAACACACCTGGCAGTGCTTTGGAGCTTCGTCGACGTACGTCACTCACGAGTTGCATATCATTTAGTGCCCCAAGTGGGCGTGTCCTTACGCTTGACAGCATTGTCGAAATGACCTGGGTCACGAAACCAGCCGTTCGCTAGTCACGGGCAACGTGAAGCGTCATCAAGTTTGACAACATTCGTAGCCGCCTCCGAATTACTGGCGGCACCTTTCACAGCTGTGACTTCCGATGATTCCGTCGTGCAGGCGGAAGATACACCTGCACGACGGTTGCCCGGTGGCAGTTCCGCAGATGAGCCAGCGGTGTTGGGCAGCCTCATTCGGTGTTGCTCAGGATCTTATCGAACTCCGCGACGCCACAGGGATAGAACCTGTCGGGCACCGGGATGTTCTCGGCCAGCAGTCTCGCAAGACAGGCTGCCTGATCTCGCTTTTCCCAGCGGCAATGCACCACCGTGTGTAAGGGCGTTTGAAAGTAGCGGCCTGCCGGGGCAAGTGAGGCGCCGCGGCTCAACAGAAAATCGACCATTTCGGCGTTCCCGAAACACAGGGCCCAGGTCAGCGGCTGAGCTTCCATCCAGCCGACGGCATCGATCGGCCAACCCAGTTCGATCATCATTCGCACGCCCGACCAGTTTTCCATCTGAGCGACATGTGCGACAAGGCTCCGATCAAACGGACCGAGCTGTCGCTCCAAGTCTGGAGTCTCGTCAAGCAACGTGTGGGCCAGCTTGCGATCGCCGGCGGCGGCAGCCACGATCCACTCCTACTTTGGTGAACGCGGTGATTCGACGCCACCACACGCTCGCAGGAGATTGGCTGTCTCAGTGGAGCCGAGACCCAGTGCATAGTCGCTCTGGAAAGAGCTTGTGGCCGAACGCTTCTTTTGGCCGTGACGCCGAATAGAGTCAGCAAATCGTCCGGCGACGCTGATTGTCAGTCGCCTGGAAGTCTCGTTGCATCAACCGCTGAGCTTGGCCCGCTCGAGCAAATTACTAAGGTCGATTCGACCTAGGCTGCGGTGGCTTCTATCTGGGACAACTGCGTTTCATTTTCGTATCGACCCACGCTTCGATCCCCGGACAATTCTTGCTCGGCCGAAGTCGAATTTGTGACTTCTTTCACCTCAGACCTAGGCGAACGTCCAGACGTTTCAGCAGTCCAGACGATCGGTCGGTGAACGGCCAAACTTGGATGCGACCTCTGCGTAGGTTGACGCAGAGCTCGGTTACAACTCGTGCCCCAAGAATTACAGCGTTTCCCGAATGCAGAAAACCCGATTCAGCACGCTCATTGCACAGTTCGAGTGCAACAACAGTGCAAAAGATGGGAAAGCCTAGAATCAAGCTCAAAGAAGGCGATGACGCAAGTAGTTGCGACGAAAGACGTTAGAAAGTCGGGGCGACAAGATTTGAACTTGCGACCTCTGCGTCCCGAACGCAGCGCTCTACCAGGCTGAGCCACGCCCCGAGTGATTGGCGAGCCTCGTATCGTAATCGGCCGGGCGGATTCGCGTCAACCGCGACTCGGGGGGATTTCGCCCGTTCGCCCGTTGTCGTGTCACGTGTTGGCGCGCCCGTTGTCGGGCCGATGGTCAGTCCCAGGTGGGGCGGTGGAGCGTTGCCATGACCTCGGAGCCGTGGGCGGCGCCTTGGTTCCGCAGGGATGTGCGCCCCGACCCTCTTGGGTCACCTGGCCTCCCATGGGCCCTTATGACTCGCCGTCGCTGCGTCGCCAGTCTGCCAAGTGAAGTTCCACGCTGCGCCGGCCTCGGAACTCGTTGATCACCGGGCGAAACGCGATGTCGAGCTGTTCCGAGCAGCCTGTCAGAGGGGCAATCCAATCGCTGCGATTGAAGGCCAGGGCCCGAAATTCCTGGCCATGTTGTTGGAGGCGAACCGTCATGTGCCGATCGCCTTTGCCCATGGGACGCGGTTCCGCCGCCAACTCGACCGCGCTGGCGCAAAGCAATGGACGCGGATTGCCTTGCCCGAAGGGTGCCAATCGCTCCATGTCCTCAACCGCTCGCAGGGTCAGTTCCGACAACGATGCCTCCGCGTCGATCGTCAGCTCGCCCTGCCGCGCTCGGCCGTCGAGCTGTTGGTCGACGTACTCACAAAATTGGGCTCGGAACCCCTCGACTTGGGCTTCCTCGATTCGCAGCCCCGCTGCGGCCGCGTGACCGCCATGTTTGACCAAATAGCGGCCGCAAGCGGCGAGCGCCTGGCTGAGATCGAGCGCCGGAATGCTTCGCGCGGACCCCGTTCCCGGTTTGCTACCGAGCTCGTCCAGGGCGATCATGATCACGGGCCGGTGATACTTTTCGGCGAGGCGCCCCGCGACGATGCCAATCACGCCCTGGTGCCAGCCGCGATCCGCGAGTACGAACGCGGCGGATGTTTCCGGGTCGAAGTGTTCCTTGATTTGTTTGGCCGCGCTCAGATAGATGCTGCGTTCCAAATGCAGTCGATTGTTGTTCAATTCGTCAATGTACTCGGCCAGCGAGCGGGCCCGCTCCGGATCCTCCGTGGCCAGCAACTCGACTCCGAGCGGCGCCTGGCCCAGGCGGCCGGCGGCGTTGAGTCGGGGTGCCAGGGCGAATCCAATGTCTTCACTGGTCAGTCCCGATTTTTCGTGGAGGCCCGTCAACTGCATCAGTTGAGCCAGCCCGGCCGTGGGCCGTTCCCTGAGACTGACGAGGCCGTGCTTGACCAGCACTCGATTCTCATCGATCAATGGTACCACATCGGCCACCGTGCCGATCGCCGCCAGCGCCAGAGCACTCAGCAAGAAATCCCGCAACGGCGGACTGACTCGCGTCGCGCGGCTCGCACGCTGGCAAAGTGCCCACGCCAGTTTGAAGGCGATCCCGGCACCGCACAGTCCGGCAAAGGGATAGTCATGGCCCGGTAGCTGAGGGTGAACCAGCGTCGCCTCCGGTAGCTCAGGCCCGAATTGGTGATGGTCGGTGATGATCAGCTCGAGCTGCAACTGCCGCGCCGTCCGCGCCTCCTGCACGCTGGCGATGCCGCAGTCGACCGACACGACCAGCGAAGTTCCCGCGTGGGAGAGTTTGTGGAGTGCGTCGTCGTTCAGTCCATAGCCCTCATCCATGCGGTTGGGCAGGTAATATCCCACGTTGGCGCCGAGCGTCTTGAGGCATCGAAAGAGCAGGGCAGTTGCCGTCATCCCATCGGCGTCGTAGTCCCCGTAGACCGTAATCCGTCGGCCGAGTCGGATCGCTTCCGTGATTCGATCGGCGGCAGCCGTGAGGCCCGGCAGCCGTTCGGGATCCCGCAGAAGACTTAACTTGGTGTCGAGAAATCCCCGCGCGTCGCTGGGGTCGGTGATGCCACGCGCCGCGAGCAGTTGAGCCAAGACGCTGGGAATCCCAACGGCACGTTCCATCCGGGAGATCGTATCCGTATCGTGGGGGCGGATTCGCCAACGCTTGCGCATCTTGTTCGTGTCCAGAGTGTTTCGCCCACTCCGGTCCGGCCCCAGCGGAACGAACGTCGGTCGACCCGGTCGAGCGCTGACAGGGACGGACGGCAGCGAACCGTGCGTGGGTCGATCGGTCCCGCTATTTCTTCTTCTCGGTGTGCACCGTATGCCGCCGCAGCCGAGGTGAATACTTGTTCAGCTTGAGTTTTTCACCGCCCGGCTTGCGACGCAACACGTAGTTGTAGTCGCCCGTCTCCTGGCAAACGAGGAAGACCGTCTCGGCCTTTTTCTTGCTTCTGCCACCTTTTTTCGCCATGATCTGCCAACCTTTCCGTTCGTCCGGCGTTCCCGCGTCAACCATCTGAGGTCTGCTATTGTAAACGACTGGGCGGTGCGATTTCCAGGTCAGCGCGGCGACTTGACCTCAGAATCCCCACCCGGGCGGGCTTTGCGTCACTTGCACCGGCTCCTCCGCACGCGACTCCCACGGCGAACGGCAGGTTCAGGGCTCACGAGATTCGACCCTTGCGAGAGGGGGCTAAGTCGCATGGGTTGCCCTCATTTCTTGCATCCAGGATACAATTAGGGCATAAGAAAGACTGTCGGCCACGCGCCGACTCGTCCGAACCTGCCGGACCCTGGCGGCTCCCAAGATCAACATGCCTGATTCGACCTCCTCAGAACGAAACACGGAACTCAAGCCCCTCGGCGCCGCGCCGGCATCATCGGTCGACGCGCCGTTGGTCCCTACGCCGTCGGCTCAGCTCACCTCCGCGGTGGCGTCAGCGACGCAACCGCTGGCGGGTGCAGCGCCAGTGGGCAGCGGTACCGAAAACGGGAGTTCGGGCGAGGGCGGGCATCGCTTCTTGTTTTTTGCGGCGATTCCGGGCTGGCTGATCAGTATGGTGGTGCACGTCCTGCTGCTGCTGTGTTTGGCGTGGATGACGTTGCCGCGTCAGCCACCCCCGCGGGACAACGAGTTGACGATGGGAAATGCGGAAGAGCCGGAGTTGACGGAGGCGCCGATTTTCGCCACGCCCTCGCCAGAGAATGCTGAGGATTCGGAGCTAAACGAGGTCACGGTCACGGATGCGTTCACGGTCACGCCGTCGGAGCTCGTGACAAGCGACCCGCTTCCGTTTCAGGCGGACGACCTGCAGGCGGCCCCCGCGTTTACTCAGCTGGATCCGCTCGGAACGGACGTGGCCCCGACCAGCGACTTGTTGCGTCAAATCGGAGCGATCTCCGGGGAGGGGCTCGAGGGACGCGGGATGTCGTCTCGGGCGCGGCTGGTTCGTGAAGGCGGCGGTACGGAGGGTAGTGAGCAGGCGGTGGCCATGGCGTTGAAGTGGTTGCAGCAGCATCAGAACCCGGACGGCAGCTGGAGTTTTCAAATGCTGGGTGGGCGGTGTCCTTGCGGGGACCATGGTTCGCTGGATGCAGCGTTCAACGGGGCCACGGCCCTTGCCTTGCTTCCCTTCTTGGGGGCGGGCAATACCCACCGCGAAGGTCAGTATCAGCGAGAGGTGCAGGCGGGGCTGTACTACTTGCTCAATCAACAGAAGCCCAACGGTGCGCTGGTCGATCCGGGTGGCAACCTTTATTCCCATGGCCTCTGCGCAATTGCGCTCTCGGAGGCTTATGCGATGACGCAGGATCAGGCCCTCATGCGTCCCGCTCAGGCGGCCCTGGATTACATTGCCTACGCTCAAGACCCGGTCGGCGGCGGTTGGAGATATGTCGCTCGCCAGCCGGGCGACACGTCGGTCGTGGGCTGGCAATTGATGGCGCTCAAGAGCGGCCGGATGGCGTATCTGCACGTCGACCCAGGGGTGTTCGTCGGGGCGACTCGCTTTTTGGACTCGGTCCAAACCGACAGTGGATCTGCCTATGGTTACAAGGATCCGGGAGATCGCGTCTCGACAACCGCCATTGGCCTCTTGTGCCGCATGTACTTGGGCTGGGGGCGGGACGAGCCGGCGTTGCGGCGGGGTGTCGCCCGGATTTCCAAGAGCGGGCCGTCGGATGTCGACATGTACTACAACTACTATGCGACACAGGTGATGCGGCATTACGAGGGCGATGCGTGGAAGAAGTGGAATGACCAGATGCGTGATTTTCTGGTCAAGAGTCAGGCGACCAAAGGACACGAGGGTGGCAGCTGGTTCATGGGCAACAATCATTCCTCGCAGACCGGCGGACGGCTCTACTGCACGGCGATGGCGACGATGATTCTGGAAGTCTACTATCGGCATCTGCCGCTTTATCGCAAGCAGGCGACGGACGACGACTTCGAACTGTAACGCGATCGATCGGTGGAAGGCGTCCGTTCGCCTTCGTGTCGTGATTCAGCCGGGGCCGGAGGCGGCGACGAGGTCGACGTGACGGGGAGCCCAACGGCCGCATGCTGATTCTGCCTGTGATCGATCTTCAACGTGGCGTCCCGGTGCACGGTCGCGGCGGGCGCCGCGAGGCGTACCGGCCGGTCGAGAGCGTTTTGGCCACCGAGCCGACCGTCGCGTGCTTGGGCCGGGCCATTCGTGAGCGACTCAACCTGCGCCAGGTGTACCTCGCCGACTTGGATGCGATCGCCGGAAACGGCCCGAACTGGCAATCGTATCAGCAGCTGGAGTCGCTCGGGCTGCGCTGTTGGCTCGATGCCGGGATACGCGATCTGACCGATGCCCAGCATTTACGGGACCGCGGCGGCGCGTCGCTGGAATTGATCGTTGCCCTCGAAACCCTTGCTTCGACCACCAGCCTCAATCAGCTCGCGACAGTTCTGGGTACCGAATCGCTCGTCGTGAGCCTGGATTCGGTCCGCGGCCGGCCGCGCACTCGGATCGATGCGTGGCGCGTCTTGTCGACGCTTGAGATTGCCGAGCGGCTGATCGAACGCGGGATCCAGCGGCTGATCCTACTCGACCTCGCTCGAGTCGGAATGGGGCAGGGGACGGGAACCGAGTCGCTGATCGGGAAGCTACGACAACGCTATCCGGAAGTCCATCTGATCGCCGGCGGCGGGATTGCTCACGTGGCCGACGTGCGCCGACTGGCTGACCAAGGCTGCCACGGAGTCCTGTTGGCCTCGACCTTGCACGACGGCCGGATTGGTGCGGCGGAATTGGCCGAAATCGCGCGGTGGTGACAGCGTGCCTGGGCATCCGATCGACGTCACAGCATGCCGGCGGCGCGTGTTCGAGCGGCGCCGGGAGGGAGTCGTCGGACGGAGCGCGACTTACCATTGAGGCGCGCGTTTTTCGACGAAGGCCGCAACACCTTCACGCGCCGATTCGGTCGTTCGTCCCGTCGCGGTCGCGGCGGCGGCGGAGCTAAGCAGCGACATCAACGTTTCGCCAACGGTTTCGTTCAGGATCCGTTTGTTCAGGGCCAGGGCCACGGGGCTGGCCGCGGCGACCTCTTCCGTCCATTGCTTCGCCCGGGCCCAGAGCAGATCGTGGGCGACGATCTCGTGAACGAGTCCGATCCGCCGCCCCTGTTCGGCGTCGATGGGATCGCACCGCAGCAACAGCGGAGTGGTTTGTCCCGCGCCAATCCGGTAGCTGACGAGCGGGATTGCGACGCCGGCGGTGAGTCCTCGATATGCTTCCGGAAAGCCGAACTGGGCCTCGGGAGCTGCCAGCACGAGGTCGCAAGCCGCCACCAGCGCCAGGCCCGTCCCCAGAGCAGGACCGTTGACCGCCGCGATTACCGGTTTCGGGAACCTTAGAATCGCCGCCAGGAGGTCGCGGAGTTGATTCGCGTCGGCAAACCAGGCCTGCTGCGGATTGTCATCCTGTTGGGTCGCCTGAATCTCGTGGAGGTCCGAGCCGGCGCAGAAGCAGCTGCCTTCGGCCGTCAGGACCACGGCCCGAACCGAATACTGCTGGTGCAGGTCGTCGAATGCCTGACGCAGTTCAGTGAGCATCTCGCGCGAAAGGGCATTTCGGTACGGCGGCCGCCGGAGGACGATTGTGCCGCACGCGCCATCGACGCGAACTTGCACGGGGCCGGGTGTGGGGGCGTCAGGACGGGACATTGTACTGTGGAAACTCCTACTGCCGCTGGGCCTCTGACACATTTGTGGCATGATTCGCAAAAAACTGCCACGATGAGGATTCACCACTTGCGTTGCAAGGATGCCACAACCGGTGCGGCACGACGGTGTCTGTCGGTGCCTCTAAGTCTCATGAGCTTTGCAGTTTAGATCGCGTTCCCTTGGGTATTCACCAATTTGGCACTCGCCGTGCGTCTAGCTGCCAACACTCGTCCCTTCTTCGCCTTGGGCCGTTCGGCCTTGCATCCTGAGGAACGCACCAGTGACTAAAACTACCCGCAAACCGTCTCGCCGCAAAGTCGCCGCTCTCGAAGGAGCTCGTCCATCGCGTAACGGCCGCCCGAGCGACGATCACGGACACGATGACGGACATCACCCGGACGTGGCCACGTTGGAAGAGGACGTGGTCGGCACAGATACCGGGGCGGAAGACGCGGATGCAGAGGACGAGGAAGTCGCGGAGATCGGCGACGCCCCCATCGCGATCGACGATCCCGTGCGGATGTATCTCATGCAGATGGGGGAGATCCCGCTGCTCACACGCCAAGAAGAGATCTCGGCGGCTCGCAAGATCGAACGGACTCGGGCCCGCTTTCGCAACAAGATGCTGGCGACGGATTTCGTGCTGCAGGCGGCGGTCTGCGCTCTGGAAAAAGTCCGCGATGGCCAGCTCCGACTGGACCGCACGATCGAAGTGTCGGTCACTAACACTTCGGAAAAGAAGAAAATCATGCGGCGCATTCCGCCGAACGTGAAGACGATCCGCCAGATCCTGTTGGCGAACCACCGAGATTTCTTGATCGCGATCAGTCATCGGCAGCCAGCTGAAGCACGCCGTGCGGCGTGGCGCCGGCTGATTCGCCGCCGTAATCGCGCCGTGCGGCTGGTCGAGGAGCTGAACCTGCGGACCCAGCGTCTCCTGCCCTTATTGCAGAAGGCCCAAGAAATCTCTCGGCGGATGACGCAACTGCTCGAACTGATCCGGCAAGGCGGCAGTGAGGGGGCGGGCGGGATGTCACTCGGGGCCGCCAAGGCCGAATTGCACTACCTGATGCGAATTACGCTCGAAAGTCCCCGAACTCTCCAACGCCGTCTGGCCCAGACCGCAACGGACCAGGAAGCCTATGACGCGGCGAAACGCGAATTGTCCGCCGGCAACCTGCGGTTGGTCGTCTCGATCGCCAAGAAGTACCGCAACCGGGGCCTGACCTTCCTGGACCTGATTCAGGAGGGGAATACCGGTCTGATGCGAGCCGTCGACAAATTCGAACATGCCCGCGGTTACAAGTTCTCGACCTATGCCACCTGGTGGATTCGGCAGGCCATCACCCGGGCCATTGCGGACCAGAGCCGCACGATTCGAGTCCCGGTCCACATGATTGAGACGATGAGCCGCGTGCGACAGGTGACGCGTGACTTGGTGCAGGAGCTGGGCCGCGATCCGACGGCTGAGGAGATTGCGACCCGCGCTCGACTCTCGCTAGACGACGCTCGTTGCATCATCAAGATGGCCCGCCAGCCGCTTTCGCTGGATCAGCCCGTCGGGGATCACGATGACAGTTATTTCGGCGAGTTCTTGGAAGACTATCGCGACGACGACCCGCTCTATGACACCAACCAGCAGGCGCTCAAGCAGCAGATCGACAATGCCTTGCAGGTGTTGAATCACCGGGAACGGGAGATCCTGCGGCTTCGCTACGGTTTGACCGACGGCTATTCGTACACCTTGGAAGAGGTCGGGCAGATCTTCTCGGTGACACGTGAGCGTGTCCGCCAGATCGAATCCAAAGCGGTTCGCAAGCTCCAGCAGCCGTATCGCTGCCGCGGACTGATGGGCTTCCTGGAAGGGCTCGAAGTCCCGCCCTCGATCGAGAACGGCGTCGGCTAGACTGGCCCGCGACGCGGGTCGCTTCCCGGAGCGAAGGCACCGCGCCCGCTCGATCCATCCTCGTCCCGCCCCATGCTCACCTCAGCGAGCCTCGGGCAGGGACACGGCGTCGAGCAGTCGGGAGGTTGCCTGAGATTTGTTCAGCACATAGAAGTGAATTCCCGGCACGCCCTGGTCGATCAGATTCTGAACCTGCTGGATCGCGAACTCAACGCCCACCTCGAACTGCCAGTCGGCGTCATCACGCTCGGCCAGTCGCGCCACGAATGAAGCGGGCAGTTTGGCCCCGCACAGCGACGTAATCCGCTGAATCTGGGCGAGGTTCGTCACCGGCAGCAGGCCGGGGATGATTGGGATTTGAATCCCGAGTCGCTGGCAGCGGTCCCGAAACTCGAAGAAGTCCCGGTTGTCGTAAAACAACTGCGTGATCACCGCGTCGGCTCCGCAATCCACCTTACGCTTCAGGTGCTCGAGATCCGCCTGAAGGCTGGGCGCCTCCTGATGCTTTTCGGGGTAACCGGCGACGGCGATGCCGAAATCGGGGAATTCACCTCGAATCAACGAGACCAACTCGTTCGCGTGACGAAAACCGCCGTCCACGGCTTGGAATCCATCCTGCCCCTGGGGCGGGTCACCCCGCAGGGCCACGATGTGATCGACGCCTCGTTCTCGTGCGGCCGTTAGGTAGCCCCGCAATTGGTCGACTGTTGAGCCGACGCAGGTGAGGTGCGAGGCGACCGGCAAGCTGAATTTCTGGCGCACTGCGGACACGATCTCGAGCGTCTTTTCCCGCGTGGAGCCCCCCGCTCCGTAAGTGCACGTAATAAACGCGGGGTTGTATTGCATGAGCGTGTCGACGTGGAGGTACAACGCGTCGAGTCCCGCGTCGGTCCTGGGCGGGAAAAGCTCAAACGAAAGGGCACAGCGACGGGGTTGGTAAACGTCGGAGATTCTCATGCGTCCGTTGGGCTTGCGTCCTCATAATTCCGGGATGATTCGCCCCCTACTCTATAGCGAAACCGGTCGATCGGCTAGTTGTCGTTCCCGCGAGACGAGGTCATACATCGCATGGAGCAGTTTCACATGCCAGGTCTGTTGTTCGATGCCTCGTCGCAGAAACGCCCGCTTCTGGGCTTGAGCCATCACGTCGGGCGCCAGCTCGGTGACTTCACCGAAGGAACGAGCGAAATTGACGAAGCTGGGCACGTTGGTGGTCACGAAACCATAGAGCATGCTGCAGCAACCGATCAGCTTTCCCGTAAAAATGGCGGTATTGATGGCCGTTTTTGTGAAATCGCCGACCACGCAGCCCATGAACTGAAGGCCCGTGTCGACGCGCCGATCCCCGAGATCCATCCGGATTGCCCCGTACGAGTTCTTTAAGTTGCTGTTGGAGGTTCCGGCTCCCAGGTTGACCCAGCGACCCAGGTAGCTGTGCCCCAGGTAGCCATGGTGCTGCTTGTTGCTGAAGGCCTCAATCACACTGGCCTCGATCTCGCCTCCCACCTTGCACATGGGTCCGACGGAGACACCCGGCTTGAGGAGGGTGTGCTCGTTGACGCGGCTCATCGCTCCCAAATAGAGCGGCCCCCGAAGGCAAGCAAACGGGCGGATGCAGCAGCCGGCTTCGACCACAATCGGCCCCAAGGACGTATCCAAGTGGACCCATTCGGCCAGTTCGGCATTGCGGGCCAGGAAGACACCATCCCGGACCTCTTGATAATTTCCCGTCGCGATTCGCTCGTTGAGGTTATCCCCCAGGGATTCCACGTGGCGACTGACGAGGTCATGCGGGAAGTTCAGCAGCGGCAGCGCGTGTTCCAGGATGGGAAGGCCCTGGATCGCCGGATGTCTCAAGAAATTTGCCAATTCACCTGGGACGTGTGGATTTTTGAGCTCGGGTGCTTCGGCGTCCAAAATAGCGGCGGCGAGCGTTTCGCCCTGCAGGACAAGGCCCGCCCGCTGAACGCTCGACAGCTTTTGCAGCGTGCGGAACGTGGACTGGCAGGGGACCAAGCGCGCATTCAGGAGGAGCCGGAAGTGCGGGGTCGGACCCGACGGCGAGGAAAACCGAGGGAATTCGGCGGCCTGCCACGCTTCGAGGTGGGGACGAACCAACCCTTGGATCGAATAGTCCAGGGGGTTCAGCCAATCGGCCAGGCTTAGACTCCCGCACTGGATGGAATACGCGGCGCGACCGAGCGTCACGGGTCCCAGTTGGCGGACTTGCGCGTCTTCAAAGACCACAATGCGCATGGCGCAGCCTCATGTGAACGGAAAAACGAAACCGTGTTTCTTGTAAGGTTAGCTCAAACGCAACCTGCATCTCACGCCGCCCCCGCTCGCCTGCAGGCCGACTCCTTTTCCCAACGCCCGGACAGCAGGCCATCTGCTTCAATCTTAATCGGTTGGATCGGCAAGGGCAGCGCTCGGGGCCAACTCCTGTGCGTCCAGCCCGGCTGTGATTCTCGCCGCGACGCCGCGAACCCACGCATTTCGCGGGTTTGCGCGCGTTCGACGCGACTGGCGTAGCATTTTCCGCGTTCGAACGGGCGACGATACGGTCACCCGACGCGGGAGCGCACGGTACATTGGACAGCTAGGCGGCGGCGGTTCCGCTGGACGGAGTCTCTCAGCGCGGGCGGTCGACTTCGACGAAACACGGGTAAAAAAAAGACGTCGATTCTCGTTTGAGAACCGACGTCGAAATGTTGCGAGCGGGCGGGCGCAAGCACTTGGCGGAGGAAATCAGCCCGCAAACTCGCACCACGTATTCGCGAAACGGTCAATTGTTGTTGTTGTTGTTGTTACCACGTCTCCCGCCGCCGCCCTGACCGCGGCCGCCTTGGCCACGACCACCCTGGCCCCGGCCGCCAAACAACGCGCCTTCAGGCATTTCGAAGGGTTTGCCCTTCATGCTGGCGAACTTATTCTGTTGGTCCGTGGTAAGCACGGCGAGGACTTTTTCTTCGGACTGCTTTCGCAGTTCTTGCATTTTTTCTCGGGCAGCGTCCCGATCGTCGCTCTGGAAAAGTTCACGCATCTGCTCACGCATGCTCGCCTGCGCATCTTCACGTGCGGCGGCCAGTTTTTCCTTTTGCTGCTCGTTCAAGCCCAGGTCCTTGGCCACATCCGCGTCGTCCAGGGCCTGGGTGCCCGCGACCTGAATGTAGATCTCTTGCAGACGGGCGAGTTGGTCATCCAGGAGGATGCTGCTGAGTTCCTTTTTGGCTTTGGCGGCGAGTTCCGCGGCCTCTTTCTGACGATCTGCCATGAACTGTTGTCGTTCCTGGTCGGTCATCTCCTGGAAATTGGGTCGCCCACCCGCAGGCGGTTGCGGCCGTAGTTTCTCCGCGAGGGCCTGAATGTCGGCAATTTGTTCGTCCAGCAATTCGATTTCTTTCTGGACGGCCTCGACATTGAGCAGTGTGAGCGGCCCGAGTCCCATTCCGCCCCGTCCGCCTGGTCCGCCGCCCCGCCCGCCTGGGCCCTGGGCGAAGACGTTCGGAACGAGCAGCAAGAGGACGGCCAAAGTGATTCCCATGATCCGAAGTTTCATTGCGTTGCTCCTGAAGATTCCAGCCAACTAAGCCCGCCCGTTCAATGGGTCGTTGAGGCCTTCGAAGGTGTCGGGCGGCATCCGCCTGGCCAGCTGAACGACGCGTCGAGGTCGACGCTCCCCGGTCCTTGGGGGACCGCCTGCCGTCATCCAATTCGCTGCCTGATGCCGATTCGACGGCCTCACCTAACCCCATTGGAATCGGAAGGTTTCGAGGCCTCGTCAAGAATTGAGGACTCCCGGACAAGGCGTCGCGGCGGGGCGGGATCGAGCTCACGACCGAGCCCGGAATCCACGTGGATCGCCCCGAATCGGCGCCTCGGGCAGCCCGCGCCGAACTCCCGGCCACGCGGCGCGACCGCGACACCGCGACGCGTCCTGTAACTCGCCGGGGAGAGGTGCCATTGACGACTTCGTCGCGGCTACATAACTTATGCTGGCTGAAGGACTTGCCAGAGTGGCGGAATTGGCAGACGCGCTGGATTCAAAATCCAGTGTCCGTTAAGGACGTGAGGGTTCGAGTCCCTCCTCTGGTACTGCGGGGCGAATCGCGAGCGGCGGTAGCTTGCCTCGTCGCTCGGTCGATGGCAAGGTGGCCGCCTCGGGTCACCGACGGTCTCGCGTGCGACGGTCTCGCGTGCGACGGTCACGCGTGCTCGGGGTGAGACGGGTCGCAGCGTGCCGCGTCGATCACCGCACGAGCCCGGCCGACGTGTCGGCGCGTGAGATTCCACGCATCGCGGCTGTCAGGGCTTCCGGATTGGTCGCCAAACGCAGCGCTTCCCGCGTCGTGATCCGGTCGTCGTTGTACAAATCGGCCAGATGCTGGTCGAACAGCTGCATCCCATTGTCGCGATTGGCAATGGCCTGAGGGAGGCTGCTGGTGCGGCCCTCGAGAATCGCCTTTCGAATCACGGGCGAGGCGCGCATAATCTCGGTCACCGGGATTCGGCCTCCATCACGTGCCTTGGCCAACCGTTGACAGATGACCGCTTCGAGATTCGTCGAGAGCTGCATGAGCAGCGATTCGCGCTCGTCCGGTGGGAAGATCGCCACGAGTCGTTGGATCGTCAGCGGGGCGTTGGTCGTGTGCATGGTGCTGAATACGAGGTGCCCCGTGTCGGCGGCCTGAAGGGCGACTCGCATCGTCTCGGCGTCACGCAATTCGCCCACCAGGATGAAGTCGGGGTCTTGCCGCAACGCACGTCGCAAGGATTCGGCGAAGCTGGGCGTGTCCGTTCCGACCTCACGCTGCGCGATCAGGCTTTTCTTCGAGGTATGGACAAACTCGATCGGGTCTTCAATCGTCAGGATTCGCAGCCGTCGCGTGCGGTTCAAGTGATCGATCACGGCGGCCAGAGTCGTGCTCTTGCCGCTTCCTGTTGTCCCCGTGACCAAGACCAAGCCGCGTTCGGCCTCGGCGATGTCGGCGATCGCTTCCGGCATGTTGAGCGACTCAAGTTGTGGGACCTCGATCGGGATGTGCCGCAGGCACAAGCAAGGATTTCCGCTCTCATAGAATACATTGACGCGGAAGCGAGCGAATTCCGGGATGACGTGTGAAAAGTCAGCGCTTCGCCGCGCCTCGATCTCCTGCAATTTGGTGTCATCCGCGATCTGCCGCAGCAACGACTCCACATCGCTGATTGAAAGCGCGGGCAGGTCAAGCGGCGTGATGTCCCCATGGATCCGTAGACTCGGCGGACTTCCTACCTGAAGATGCAGGTCACTGGCATGAAATTGGGCGACGGCCCGCAACAACCGCTGAATCTCCATCAGGTGACTCCGATTTCTCCAGTGAGCGGCGATCGAGCGACGACTGCGGCCGATGCGCGGATACGCTCGTTCGGGAAGACACGGTGAACATAGCGGAATCGGGCGCGGATTCAATCGGTTTCCTGGGGTTCAAGCCAAGGAGGAACGCCGTACCTCCGAAGGACGGCGTTCCTCCCAGACCGTACGTGGTCAGCGGCGCGTCTAACTTTTCGCGATCAGCTTCTCCAGCTCGACGCGATCCGGGTTCAGCAAGGCGGACACGCGATCGGGATTGACGGAGGCCACGATGATGTGGCCCACTTCGCTGTTGACCTCCGAAAAAATCCCCAAGCCCTTCATCGCTGTGGTCTGCTTCTCGTTGTCTTCGTTGGGACTCACGTAATGCACCGAATCAATTCGATAGCGGTGAATCAGGAACAAATGGATCAATGTCATGAGTCGCTTTCGGCGCAGTGTCTGCTCGAAGGTTTCTTGGTTCCGAAGCGACAGAATCTGGTTGCCACGGCGGTCCTGAATCGTCGCGAAGATGACTCCTGCGAGCTTCGCTCCCTCCGCATTGAACAGGTTCAGGGCAAGCAGTTCGGAGCCCGCCGTATGCGGACGAAGTTCTGCGCGTAGCGGTCCAGGAAGGCGGTATTGCCTGGCCCACAGTTCGAGCCATTCGTCGAGCAGTCGCACGGGCACCTCGGTCTGCACGAGATGTTGGACCTGCGTCGAGCCTTTGCCCATCGCCTTGGTGGTCGCGGTCCGGCCGGAGCACGCCATCAGGGCACCGTCCAAGCGCGGGCCGCCAACGAGGGTTTGAGGCGTCCTGTAGGGAGACTCCACCAGCCGCAGTTTTCGCTGCAGCCGCGCCAGCGAAAGCATCCCGTCCTGCTTCAATGCGGTTGCAAAATCTTCGGCGGCCATGCCGTCGACCTGATGTCCTCCATAGGTGATGAAGTCGAAGACGAAGCCCAGTTTGCCCAGTTCGATGGGGAACTCTCGCATTTCTTCTTCGCTCATCCCGGTCGTGTCCCAGTTGAACGAGGGCGAGAGGTTGTAGGCCAGCATCTGGTCGGGATATTGGGCGTGGATCGCCTCCGCAAAGCGTCTGGCGTAGGCCAGATTGGCGGTCGCGGTTTCCATCCAAATCAGATCGCAGAACGGCGCGACGGCCAAGGACTTGGCGATCGCGTATTCGATGCCGCCCTTGATGGGATAGTAGCCTTCCGGAGTGCGGGCCAGCTCACAGTCCCACACCACGTTGAGCCCCATCGACTTGCTTCGCTCACGCGCTTCCCGATGGCCGACCCGGCTGGACCAGGCCAGCCATTCATCGACGGTGAGGTCGAATTGCTGGCCCTCATCCAGATGGAAAACCATCGCATCGGCCACGGCTTGTCCAAACGTCTTGAGCCCCGCTTGAGCCTCCCAAAGACTGACGAACTTATTGGAAGCTTCATTCAGGATCGCGTCAACGCGCGGCGCTTTGTCGCGCCGGTGAGCTTCCAGAATCGCCTGGATGGTCGAAGACACTCCGACTCGGTCCAACCATGCGCCGGCGGCTTCGTAGTCGCGATCGGAGATCCGATACAAGAGGTGGCCATTCAACTCGCTCACGCCCAGCTCGTGGAGTTTTCTGAGGATCGTAAGGTAGGTGGTCCGCCAACTCGGAATGTCCACGTTGGTCACACCCAGAATGAACGGCTGATCTCGTTCATCACCTCGTCCGTCCAGCAACGTTGCCGCTTCGGCATCCGTCCGCGCGACGATGATGCCGGGCACCTGCATGACATCCAGCTGAAATCGCGCGGCGTTCAGCCGCTTGATTTGCTCGTCGACCGGCACCAGCACCTTGCCGCCCTGATGCCCACACTTCTTGCAGCCCGGCTTTTGATCCTCGATGTGGTAGCCTGGAACTCCCACTTCGACGAAGCGACGGATCAGATTTCGGACGTGCGCATCGCCGCCATGTCCCGTGTCCGCGTCCGCGATGATGAATGGCCGATAGTCAATTTTCCGCGCGGCGGCGCGTTCGGCATCGGTCATCCGCAGCCGAGCGAATTGCTGGTTCTTGTCGGCGGTCAACAAGGCGCGGACGATCGGCGCCGCTTCGTCCGGCACCTGGCTGAGCGGGTAGCTTGCCAGGTCGGCGCCAGGATCTTCGTTGATCGACCCCTTCGCCGAGGTTGCCCATCCGCCCAGATAGATTCCTTCGATCCCGACTCGTTTCATGACGACCGCTTGCCCCGGCGAGTAGGGTCCGAAAGTGACGATCG
Source organism: uncultured Planctomycetales bacterium (assembly GCA_963826795.1). Lineage (GTDB taxonomy): Bacteria > Planctomycetota > Planctomycetia > Pirellulales > Pirellulaceae > CAWGYT01. The sequence goes on from CAWGYT010000010.1 coordinate 524,487, forward strand.
CCTGCCGGGAATGAAATAGTTCGCGGAGTCGAGCGTACATGCCTTCCGCCGCGCTCCGAGCGACGGAGTAATCCTGCCGGATCGTACCCCGCTGCTCGACCACTTGCCGGGGGCTGTACAACCGCATCGTGCCGGCGAACCGCGGGCTCTTCATCCAACGCTCCGTCTCGGCAACTTCTCGGTCGAAGGCGTCCATTTCTCCGTTCGACTGGGGTTCGGCCGTGTCCAAATTTTCCGTGATCCGAGTTGCATCGCGCTGCAGGACGTTCATGTATCTCCGAATCCTTTCTCGCGCCTCAGGAAGGCTCGTGTTGTTTAAATTGATGTTCAAGAGATCCAGATACCAAGGGACTTTTGTCTCGCTTAAGACGTACGCTTCGACAATCTCTCGCGCAATCGGCAGAGTCGTCGATTTGGAAACGGCGTGCACATCGCGGTCGGTTGCGTGACGCAGTTTGTCCATCTCTTCGGCAAGGAGTCGTTGAAACATGGCGACGTCAAAACGGTCGCCCGACTTCGTGCCGGTTTCAGGATCGTCCTCGGTCAGCTTTGCGCCCTTGTGGACCCACTCCCAGAGAATGCTCAAGCGGATCTCACCGGTGGCCGCGTCCTCCATTAAGTAAAGGATGTCGTCGTTGCCAAAGAAGTCCGCGGGCTTCAGCGCCGCCGCTTGGAATCCCTGTCCAAAGGCGTTGCCATACTGCAGCCCGACGCTGAGCAGATCCCGAGCGCCGCGGATCGTGCGGGGCGCGTCTTCCAGCAGGGTGAGGCCGTCGGCGTCGGCCTGAGTGTAAGTCAGCCGCGGAAATTCGCGTCCCAGCTGGTTGGGCTGACCGGCCTGCTCCCAAACCGGTCGGACGATGTGAACCATTTTCCAATGGGCCACCCACTTGCCGCTCGCCCCGGCATGCTGCTCGCGTTCGGCCCCGGCGACCGCCTTGCGCATGCTCTGCCGCACGCCCTCCGCGGAACCCACCGGAATGTTCGGTTCCATCCCGCCTTGCCACAATGCACAGCGTCCCTCGAGATCTGGCGTATTGACGGCTCGGCGCACGCGGTCCTCATAGTTCCGCATGTAGCCGTAGGTCATGGTGATGGCATCGATGTTCGGGTTGATGAAACCCGGATCCCAGGCCAACGCGTCGGCGACGCTGTTGATGTAGTCCCAACGTCCCGTGTTGTAGCCCACGAAGTGGTTGCTCAGGGCCGCCCGGATCTCCATCAACTGAAACGTGGCCTCCAACTGCTCGACCAGCACGTAGACCTTGATCGTCCCCGGATCGAGATCCAGATGGCCCTCCAGCGCCGAAAGCATTTCGTTCCAAAAGGCCGCTTCCTCGGCTGTTTGAATCTTGGGCAGATAAAGTACCAGCGAGGCCCCGTCGCTTTGTAGTTGCTGGTAATTGTTGACGACGTAGAGCACCAGGTCGACGATCGACGCGGAAAACGATTGGCCGTCGGCGTCGCGGAGATGCCGATCGTCCAGGTGGAGGCCTCGCGCGCGAAAGATCTTGGTCGTAAAGTCGAGCTGTGCCCGCCAGTCGTCGATGATCTCGCGGCCGTGAAATTGCCGGGCCCAGGCGTTCATCTCCTCGGCAACCACTCGGGCCACGCCGAGGAACAGCGGGTCCTTGTGAATGGCTAGTTTCAAGTTCCGCTGGTTATCCAACGACATGGCCTTGATCTGCCCCAACGCATCCTCGCCATCGAACATCCATCCATCGGCGCCGGAAAGCAAGGCGTATGCCACGTTTCGAATACTCGACTCCACCTCCGCGTTTGGCTTGGCCGCGGGCCCCGTGCCCTGAATCCATTGCCGCTGCAGATCCGCCGGAATCACTGACCCGACGAACTTCCCCTCGTGCGCGTCTCGGACCTTGATCGTGGTGCGAGGTATCAAAGATTCACTCGGTAAAAATTGGATGGGCTCGCCCTCGCGAAATCGCTGCCGGCGACGCTGCATGCGCGCGGCCATCAGATCCTTCTGATCGCGATTCATCGGTGCGAGCGTCGACAAGGCCTCCAGGACCTCCGGCGTGTAGACGTCCGGATACGTCGCCTGGAGATGGTCTCGGATCTTGACGCCGGTTGCGCGGCTCGCCCCGCTGCGACGCCTGCTGTTCGTTGCATGCTCGATACTCATGTCCTACCCCTCTAATTCCCCGCGTTTCAGATGGCGACTCCCAAACGCGGCAGAACCGATAGACACCACGGTCCAATACCCTCGCTTGGGCTCGCGGCAATTCCCATACCGCCGATTCGGATGCGGCGAACCGGAACGCAAATCTTCCGTTTCGACACGAAGTTGACGCGCCGATTCCACGGAAACTTGGCGAAGAAAAAACCTTGTCGCCAGCAGTGGGGGTGCGGAATCGCTCGCAGTGTGCCCAGAAATGTTTCGCGACGGTGGACGAGACCGTCGGCGACGCGTTGGCGTCTGAAACGAATTTCGTTAACGTAGGGGGCATGGGGTGAGTTGGGGCGGTGTTCCAAGTTGCCGACGTGAGCCGAACCGTTGGGGGGAAAAGTTGCCGGCCGCGCGGAAGCGCCCGTCGACCGATGATGAGGAATCGTGATGCCAGGATTGCAGCAAGTCGCCTTTGCGGTGGTGTCCGGGACACTCATCCTGTTCGGCGGTTGTCTCTCGCGGAGCGAGTCGGAGGTCGTGGTCTACACGGCACACGACGCGCGGTTTTCCGAGCCGATCCTCGCGGACTTTGAGCGCGAGACGAAGATTGGCGTGCGGCCGAAATACGATGTCGAGTCGACCAAAACGGTGGGCCTCGCCACGGCGATCATGGCGGAGTCGAGGCGGCCCGTCTGCGACGTGTTTTGGAATAACGAAGTCCTCAACACGCTTCGCCTCAAGCGACAGGGTTTGCTGGCCGTCTACCGATCGCCGATGGCCGAGGAATTTCCGGCGGCGTTCAAGGACCCCGAGGGGATGTGGTGCGGCTTTGCGGCGCGCGCCCGGGTCTTGGTCGTGAACACGAACCTGGTGCCGATTGCCGAGCGGCCCACGTCGATCCAGGATCTGGCCGACCCGAGGTGGCGCGGGCAAGTGGGTATCGCGAAGCCCCTTTTCGGAACGACGGCGACGCACGCGGCCTGCCTTTTTTCCGTTCTGGGTGACGACGCAGCCCAGTCGCTGTTTCGCCGTTTTAGGCAGAATGAAATCCAGATCCTTGCGGGGAACAAGCCGGTGGCGGTCGCGGTTGCTCAAGGGCGACTCCGGTTCGGACTAACCGACACCGACGATGCACTGGCGATGATCGAGCAGGGGTATCCGGTCGAAATCGTCTACCCCGACCGCAATCCCGACGAACTTGGAACGCTGTTCATTCCGAATACGCTGGCGCTTGTCAAGGGCTGCCCGCACGAAGCCCAAGCTCAGCGGCTGATTGACTATTTATTGACCCCCGAAGTGGAGACGCGATTGGCGGAGGGACCCGCCGGCCAGATTCCGCTGAACCCCGCGATTACGGTCCAAGCGCAGGTGGAGACTCCCGCCACGGTCAAGCCGATGCCGGTGGACTTCAACGCCGCGGCCGACAAGTGGGACACGGCTGCGGAGTTTATCCGGGAGGAGTTCGCGGCAGAATAGCGGAATTGTCGTGTCGAATCGGACCAAGTGGGTGAAATCGGCATCCCAATTGCACTGTGTCGCCGTCTGCCAGACGGACCAAGTGACGCGACGGGAGTTTGCCATCCGATGAACGAAACGGATCGTATGCGTTTCCAGAAGAGGTTGCTCGAGTTTCGCGATCGGCTCGCGGGCGAGCTGCGCCGAATGTCCGAAACCGTTCGGTCCGATGCCCAGCCACCGGGCGAGCATGATCACGGCGTCAGTGAGTCAATCGAAAAGGAGATCTTGCTCGAATCAGCCGAGGACGCTCTGCAACGACAGGTCTGCGATGCGCTTCGGCGAATCGAGGAGGGAACGTATGGGCAGTGTCAGGCGTGCGGCGGACGGATCACGAAGGAACGCCTGAATGCCGTTCCGTATACGGCCTATTGCATCGCTTGCGAACGCGATCACGAGCGGGAATGAGAACGTGGGTTTGGCACGGGACGTCCGTTTCCGAACCTAGTGATGCCTCGGGCCGCGAATCGGCACGGGGCGCCGCTGCTGGTCCTTGGATTCGATGGCCACATAGGTCACGTCGGCTTGCGTGAGCAGACGCGAGTCGCGGTTTCGCTCGGCCTCGACCATGACGTGCATCGTGATCGACGAATTGCCGATCCGGAGGACGTGCGTCCAGAAGCTGACGATGTCCCCCATGTAAACCGGTTCGTGAAACTCCACGCGGTCCATGGCGACCGTGACCAGCAACTGCTCGGGAAAATCTCGGGACTGGATTTCGTGATGCGCCCGATTGCGCCTGCCTGATCGATATAACTCAGGATCACTCCCCCGAAAATCGTCCCATAAGGGTTCGTGTCTTGGGGCATCATCAGAACCTTGATCGCCAGATACCGCTGCGGTGTCGGTTCAGTCATGGAAGATCCTGTCAAGCGTTCTCGACCCGTGCCCCAGGAGCAAGCTCCTCAGCGTATCGGCTGCATGATAGCGACGCAACGGATCCTGGAGTTGACCACAGAGGCACAGAGGGCACAGAGTTCAGGGCTTCGGTTGTCAATTTTGGGGAATTCGCCCGCGGCGATCGCCGCGGGCGAATTCCCCAAAATTGACAACCCGCAACTGCCGAGCATGAACCTCTGTGCCCTCTGTGCCTCTGTGGTCAACCCCGCCCACGAACGGACTTGCCGGTGGCGTTGGTGACGTAGCTTCCCGACTGGAAGGCGAGGACGAGATCGGCGGTCGTAAAGTCGCCATCGCCATCCCAGTCACCTTCGGCGAAGGTCGAATTGGCGGCGATCTCGTCCTCGTATTCGCCGGCCTGAAAGACCGTGACCAGATCCGCCGAGTCGAAGTAACCGTCTCCGTTGGCGTCACCGATGACGACGCGCCCTCTGCCCGGCGTTCCACCCGCGATCTCACTGGGCCGCCAGCTCTCGGCCGAACCCCACCGGTCAAGATCGATTTGATAGGGATCGAGCATTTCCAGGGATGGTCCCCCGCCGTCCGTGATCGGAAACCATGCGTCGTCGTAGGCGAACTGTTGGAGCGGCTGATCGCCGACCACGACGGTCAGCCTTTCGCCGCCATTGCCCAATCCGCCGCTCCATTGGCCCGCGACGGGCAGATCGTCGCCGTAGCGGAAGCGGAACGCGGCTGCATCTTCGACGATCAAAACCCGTTGTCCGGCAGCGAGTCGTTGAATCGGCGCGTTGGCAAAATCGAAACTGACGCCCACGGTTTCGCCTTGGCTAACAACTTGCACCAGGTGCGCCGTTGACAGGTCGAGTGGCGCGTCCGACGTGTTAATCAGCTCAATGAACTCAAAGTCGTCCTTATCATCGAAGCCCGCCGCGATTTCGGCGGTGGATGGGGGTGCCGGATTGTAGTGGATCTCCGCGATCCGAAGCGCGGTGGGGGCGGTCGCCGTCCCCACCGAGAATTCGGCCTGCGTCAACGCGCTCCATTGAGTGCCGTCCCAGACGCGTGCTTTGACGACACTGTCCTGGCGAAGAACCGGTGGATCGACCGGATCCCACTCGCGAGCCGCCGGGTTGATGGCCCCACCGACGGCACGCGGGTCGGTGCCGTCGAGCGAAAACAGGATCGTGCCCGCGGGCGCATTCATTCCGAGCTGGAAGCCCGAATCGACCAATCCTCCGTGTTGATTGAGTTCGACGGCTGCCAACTCAGGATAAAGTCCCTTGCGTCGCAGTTGGTCCAGCACGATCTCGCCGCGCTGGGCCAAGAACGTGTTCAGCAGCCAGTCGACTTCGGTCGACCAAGTGTTTTTCGTGAGCGGCGGGTTGTTGTGTTGGTCACCCCAGCGGGCCGACTCGGCAACGATCGCCTGGTCGATTTGACTGGCACGTTCCTGCATCAGCGCCTGGGCATTTTCAGCCACGAGGGGTCCGTCGTGAAAGAACAATTCTTGGACGCGGTCGGCGAACTGGATCTGATACTCAGGAAACTCATCTAGCTGTTGATGGAGATACTTCGGGTTGAAGGTCGTGGCCGAACGGCCCGCCGTGTCGTCGCGCGTTTGGTCGTACCGAACGTTCAACATGTTGTGTTCGTTGTCGTGGGCGATCAGAATCCAACCTTCGCGCGTATTGGGATCGCGAATCGAATAAAAATTGTTGGGGCGATCGCCAGCGCCGAGCGTGGTTGGCATGTCTTCATTGCCGGTGAAAATCACGTTCAGCATGAAGTCGATCAAAACCTCCATTCGGATCTGCACTTCCAACTCGGGATTTTCGGTCCCGTCCGGATTTCGCCCTTGGATGAAGAAGTAATCGTCCAGCGAATCGAAGCCGGCGTTGGCGAGCCGCCAGAGTTCGGTCCACGGCTCAAGGGTTCCGTCGGTCGCCTCCAAGGTGCCTCCGCTGGCCTTAATCACGTCGTAGTTTTCCTCGAGCCCGCCGAAGTAGGCCTCGGCATACGAGGCCTCGGGTCGCTCTTCCGTCTGAAAGAGTCCCCAATACTGTCCATTCAAGTACAAGTGGTAATAGCGACCGCGGGTATAGGCCTGCCCTTGCTCGCGCTGCAGATCACGTGAAAAGATGTCACGCAGAAAACTGTTCCGCGTTTGGTCATTGAACGTATCGTTGCTCCAAGCGTAGTTCTGCGCGGTCCGCAGATCGACGGCTTTGAACGAATCGACTCCCTCCTCCTCGAACAACGGAAAATCAAGCTGGCCCTCGTAGACATCGCGGAAAAAAACGCGGAACGAATGCTTTGGGTTGAATCCTCCCCGGCTGAATCCGCCGCGAATCCGCAATCCCGCATCGATCTGAAAACCGGGCGTGCCGTCGGGATTGATCAGCTCGAGGGAAGTCGGTCGTTCCGAGCCCCGTCCGTCCTGAGAGGCGTTGACGTAAATTCCCTGATTGGGGTCGGTCAAATTCGCCTGGTCGGTGACAAGCGAAAGGCTGGGGATCTGCGTTAGCGCCGCGATCATTTCGGATCCCCACTGCGGATCGTTCACGATCTCAGGATCCATGCCATAGTCGAGCGCCTGTCCCCTGACCGGTCCACGCGGCCAGCCGGGCGGCGGGGAACCGTCCGGCGATTGCGTCAGGATGTCCGACAGGAAAAAGTACGTTTGGGTCTCGACCCGGGAGGGAATTAAGGGGGATTTAAACGCGGCGGCACGAACCATTGTGGTCGAGGCCACTTCGATCGGTCCCACGTAATCCAGGCCGTTCGACTCGGTCGGTGTCGAGCCGTCCAAGGTGTACCGCAGCAGCGCGTCGGGGTCGCTTTTCGTGATTTCCAGCTGGAAGGGGGCGTCAAAGAAACCGTGAGCTTGCGAGAAACTGAGGTCGCTCACAAACCCCGGAAGGCCGCCTTCATTGGCCGCTCCGGGCGACGGAACGGGGAAGTATTGTCGGGCGTCACCGTCCCGTCCATATGAGATATTCCCGCGCTGGGGCGGAAGCTGCGGCGCGATCGCATCGACCACGCCGCCTGTATAGTCCGTCAGCCCCACGTATTCCCCGACCGAATCCAGGGCGAAGTTGGTGTGCAGCTTGCCGGCCTCGTCCAGCGTCGGGTCCAGCACGTTCAGCCGCGACGCGAAGACGACCAAGTAGTCGCCGGGAGCAATGATCGTTGGCGTGGGAAACTGCCATCGCATCGGCTCGTCGGATTGGTCCGTCAAATGGAATCCCCCCAGGTCGACCGGTACCGACAGCAAGTTTTCGAGCTCGATCCAATCAAAGAAGCGCCTCATCGCCCAAGAAGCGTGCTGCGCCGGGACTTCGCAGCCGCGTCGGGACGCTTGCCGAATTCGCGGTCAAGACCTCACTAATCACGACCGGACGGGGCGAGACTTCGATTTCAACCACCGTTTCCGGCGATGAGTCGTCCCCGTCGCTCGCGCGGTACGTGAACCGATCGGTCCCGGTGAAGCCAACGAAGGGCCGGTAGGTGAACGAACCGTCAGCGGCCATCTCCAGCACCCCTTGGCGCGGCGCGGAAACCACGGCGGCTGCCAGGGGGCTGCCTTCCACGTCACTGTCGTTCTGCAGCAGCCCGCGGTCGGCGGGAACCGTCAGCGTACGGTCGGGCAACATAAAGTAGCCGTCGGCGGCGCTCAAGGGCACGTCGTTGCGGGATTGGACCGTCAAGCGGACCGTGGCCAAATTCGAAGTATCATTGCCGTCCGAGACGCGATACGTGAATTGGTCCGGGCCGAAGTAATGTTCATCCGGTTGATACTCGAACGAGCCGTCCGGCTGAAGCTGTAATATCCCGTGAACCGGGCCTTCCAACAGGTGGACGGTGAGCGTGTCCTGGGGCTGCGCGTCAAGGTCGTTGGATAAGAGCCCCGCCGCCGCGTCCACACTTAACACTTGGTCCTCGCCCAGAGTGAAGTCGTCCGGGTTCGCCTCAGGTGCGGAATTGATGATCAGAGTGACGGTCGCGGGAGCCGTCAGGCCCGTTCCGTCGTCGATTCGATAGCGAAACGAAGTGGTCCCGGCAAAGTCCATCGGGTCGTAGGTGAACGAACCGTCATTGCGCAACGTAAGCTCACCTCCGGTTACGTCCTGATCCAGCAGGGCGGTAAGTGGCGCCTGATCCACGTTGCGATCGTTGGCCAACACGCCGACCAGCGCGGGAATCTGCAGCACTTGTCCGGGCCGTCCTCGATAGGTGTCGGCGGCGGGCTGGGGGGGGTCGTAGACTGACTGGATGTTCAGCGTAACCGTTGCGATATTCGAACTGCGGAAGTCCTCCGCCACGTAGGTGAATGTGTCGGTCCCAAAATAGTTATCGTTGGGATCGTACACAAAGGTTCCGTTCGAGTTCAGTCCCAAGGTGCCGTGACGAGGACCGTTCACCACAACCGCGGTCAGTGGATCTCCGTCAGCATCCGTATCATTTTGCAAAACGCCCGGCTGACCGGGTCCCACGAAGAACAATACGTCTTCCGTCAGGTTGTAACTATCGTCATTCGCGGTCGGCGGCGTGTTGCTGTAGTACGCGACGACCTGTTCGCGAATGGCCGACGCTTCCGCGGGTGCGAGTTCGCCGTCGTATAGGCGGACCAGTGCCAGGTCACCGGAAAAAGGTCGGTTTCCGCCCGTCAAGGTCCCGAAGGTCATATCAAGGCTGCCGCGCGGCGCCGTGCTGCCGTTGGTGACTTGATCCGGAGCCGCATTGTCCACGTAGAGTGTCAGCGTTCCGCCTTGACGCGTCACGATGGCCACGTGTAGCTGCCCGTCATTCAGCCCTGACGAGCCTGAATACACGGTGGTCGATGGTGACGCTAAGCCGTCACCCATGCCCGTGCTGAGTTGGGCTTGCGCATTCAGGCTCAAGCCCCAATCCCGGCCGAAGCCCAGTTGATTTGCGTCGACGAGTCCAGTGTTCGTAAACCAGGTTCCATTGCCGCCCTCGAAGTTGGTCGAATCGCTGCGAAAGGCAACGACGACGCTGAAATCGTTCGCCCGGGAGAGTGGATTGACGTTGGAGTCCACGAACAGATTGTCGATGCCGTCACCGGGATCGAATCGCACCACGGCGCGACCCCCGAGCTGATTCGGGACCAATGCGGGCGTTCCGCCGGCCGAGGCGAGAATGCCGCCGACCGAATCATGCCAGGCCGTGATCGCTCCGCCGTCGGGCAGCGTGGCCAGTAAATCGTCAGCGATCCATTCGGCCGTCAGATCACCGGCCAGGAGCTGACGGGATTCAAGCTGCTCGGGCCGTCCCAAACTCGAGAAGCTGGGGCGCGAGCGACGCCGGCGGCGCGGGGAGATTCGTGTCGCGAGACGACGCGCAAGAAGCGATAACATGGTGACCTCTGCGGTTGGTTCGGCCGCCTGGGCGCAGCGTGAGCCGAAAGCGATTCGAGCAGGATGCAAGCCCGGCTGGTTGGTGCGGCTGGTTGGTGGTGGCAGCGCGACCGTCGTGGCCGCCTCAATGCGGCTGGAGCTGCCTTGGTGGACAACGTGTGAACGCGCAGCCAGCGAGGATGTCGGCGGGGCTTGCCGCATTCATCGACAGGCTGACGCGCGAAAACGACCAGCTTGGCCGACGACGGATCATGGATGTCTCCTCGTGCAGAAAGAAATTTCGCGAGGGAATATCCCAGCAGAAATCTCGCGAACCGCCCCGGCCCATTCGACGCCCTCAATTAAACCAGCCTTGTGGCTCCAGCGGAAGGCTTTCCGCGGTGTCAAATTGTGGAATGCCGATCGTGGCCCAGGCCGCAGGATCGGCTGCGGGCCATTTCGTGAACGCATCAAGGCCCGAGATGCGACTGCTTTACGCGCCGCCGAGCGACTTGGCTGTCGAGCGATCCGCGTCGGCGGGCTCAGGTGCGCACGGAGCATCCGTCAGCCGAGGGGGCTGCGTCGCGGCGGAGTTTGGCAGGCCGCACGCCTCGGGCGTCGAACTCCAGGTTCGAAGAGGCGCGGGGCAGCCGTGCGGGTATGGCCAGACGGGCAGCGGAGGTCGCCGACAGTACTCAATGGGAGGGCAGCCGCACTCGTAAGCGTGATAGCCCGAATGGCATCCGACGCCATAGACCATTGGCACCGCCACAATCAGCCGTGTCAGGATTCGCACCATTCTGCTCATGCCGAGTTCACTCCACATGCAGCAACTCCGATTCCTGCCACGACTCGCTTTGCAATTCGATCTGGCCGACCGTTCGAGCCAGCGAGGCAAGGGTCTGTCCGAGTTCCGCTTCCAACTGTCGTTCAGTCACTTGGTATCGAAGCCATTGACGCCAGATATCAATCAGCTGCACGAATTCAATCTCGCCCACTTGATAGGTGCGCAACGATTGCTCGAGCGATTGACGTGTCTTGGGGATGATTTCGTCTTGGAATAGCTGCAGCAACTGCTGTTGGGAGGAGGCCTTGGTATACAAGTCCTTGACGGATTCCAGCGTGCGATCGCGGAGCGAGTCGTATTGACGGGCGGCCGCGATCGCGGTCGCTTCGGCCTCGCGCACCTGAGCCGAGATCCGCTGGCGGTAAATCGGTAAATTGACACCGACATTCAACAGGAAGGCGTCCCGACCATTGGCCACCGGGCTGAGTCCGGCCGAGGCAATGTCGACCCAGGTCGCACCCAGCGTCAGGTCGGGATTCGCTTGCAGCCGGGCTTGGTCGACACGGCTGCGCTCCGCGTCGACGGCGGCCAACTGAGCCTGCAAGTCGGGGCTTGCCAGGATCGCGGTCTCGTACAGCGCCTCGAGGTCCCGCGGGAAGGCCATCGGGGAAAGCTGTTCGACCGCTGCGAGCTCGGTTTCGGGCGAGATGTGCAGCAATCGCGTCAGTTTGCGCGCGCGGCTGCCAGCTCTTGAGCGAGCCGCAGTCGCTCGGCTCGAAGCTGCGCGGACTCGACCTGGACCTGGAGGACATCTTGCTGTCGGACCCGAGAGTCGACTTCGTAACGCCGCTGGACGATGCTTGCGATCAAGTCAAGCTGCTCCAAATCCTCCGCCGTGATTTGGATGGCCTGCTGAACGAAATAGAGCTGGTAGTAGGTCCGCTTCACGTCCGCGATTAGCTCCAGCTCCATCGCGTGCAATTCCGCTCGGGCAACGTCCAACTCCTCTTCGGCCCGGCGCGTCGCCGCCGCGAGTTTGCCAAAGCCGGGCAGCTTCTGGCTGGCCATCAACGCCAGCTCCTGTTGGCCGGCCGCGGTTTGTAACGGTTGGGCCTGGACGGTCACGCCCAGCATGGGATCTTCCAGGCTGGCCGCCTGTGGAACACGGCTCGCCGCCGCCTCGACGCGCAGCCTGCCCGCTTGGATGGTTGGGTTTCGTGCCAGCGCCGCTTGCACGTAGTCGTCGACGGGATGAGGGCCGGCGAGCTCGCTCACGACCGGCGGGATCGCATGCACGCGCGGTTCCAGCTGGCACCAGGCTTGCTGCACCTGCTGCGACAGCTGTTCGTATTCCGCGTGAATTGGACGGGCGGGCGTTCGGCACCCCGTGGCCGCCAAAGGCCAGCAAACGCAGATCCACGCGAGCGCATGTTTCATGGGCGAATGACCGCGATCGAACGATCGAGAAGGCAGGCTGGGAGGAGACGGCGAGGATGGGCCTGATCTTTAGTATCGACGAACCGGTACGTGCGGGTCACAGATTGTGACCACAGATTGTGACCACAGAGGCACAGAGGGCACAGGTTGTGACCACAGAGGCACAGACGGCACAGAGTTCAGGGCTTGGGTTGTCAATTTGGGGCAACTCGCACGCGGCGATCGCCGCGTGCGAATTGCCCCAAATTGACAACCCGCAACTGCCCAGGATGACTCTCTGTGTCCTCTGTGCCTCTGTGGTCATCCCATTGCATGCACCGCGGACCACGCCTATCTTGTGAGGCTTCTTGATGCGTGCGAGAGGGACCGGTGCTTCACCCAATCGACCTTGCGATTCTGGTGGTCTATCTGATCGGCATCACGCTGCTCGGCTCATGGATGGGCCGTCGGGTGCACAACCTTGGCGACTTCTTCATGCCGCGTCGTTTCGGCGCCTGGTCGATGGTGATGCACGCCTTCGGGACGGGCACCGCGTCGGATCAGGCAGTCAGCGTCGCTTCCAGCACGGCCCAGCGCGGGCTTTCCGGAATCTGGTATCAATGGCTGTGGCTGATTCCCACGCCTTTCTATTGGCTGATCGCGCCGATCATGCGACGTTTTCGAGCGGTCACGACGGCGGATGTCCTGCGTTTGAGATTTGATCAGAGTGTGGCGGTGCTATTCGCCGTCGTGGGGATCGCCAGCATGTCGGTGAAGATCGGCGTGATGTTGAAAGGCGCGATTGCCTTGTTGACAGCCGGAACTGGCGATCTCATCGATTCCACATGGGCGATTGGGCTGGTGACGGTGCTCTTCGTCGGCTACGGGATGGCAGGCGGATTGGCGGCAGCGATCGTGACCGATTTTGTTCAGGGCCTCATGACGTTGCTTTTTTCGTTTATCCTCTTGCCCTTCGTTTGGTATCAAGTCGGCGGCTTGGCGGGCGTTCATCGGACGATCACAGCGCCTGAGATGCTGAGTCTGGTCGCGCCGGGGAAGATCACGGCGTTCTTTGTGGTGATGCTGGGTGTCCAGGCGCTGGCGGGCATCGTGGCTCAGCCGCACATCATGGGCGTGTGTGCCGCAGGCCGCACCGAGATGGACGGCCGTCTGGGGTTCCTGCTGGGCAATCTGCTGAAACGCGTTTGCACGGTGGCTTGGTGTCTGACCGCGATCGCTGCCGTCGCGTGGTATCTTCAGCACGGAATGCAGCTGGAGGAGATTCGATCTCAGCAATTCGCCGATCGGCTGTATGGCGATTTGGCGCGGCAGTGCCTGCCGCAGATCATGCCAGGGTTGCTGGGCGTTTTTCTGGCTTCGTTGTTGGCAGCGGTGATGAGCAGTTGCGATTCGTTTATGATCTCGTCGGCCGGCTTGTTCACCGAGAACATTTATCGTCCCTGGCGACCCGATCGGCCGGCAGGGCATTACTTGCTTGTGGGACGCCTGGCGTCGCTCTTCGTGGTCGCCGGCGGGGTGCTGTTCGCCTTCTGGGTTCCCGACGTGGTTCGGGCCCTGGAGATCTGGTTCAAGATTGCACCGATGACGGGCATCGCTTTTTGGATGGGATTGCTCTGGCGCCGGATGACGGTGGCCGGTGCCTGGGCGACCACGGTGACCGGCTTTGCCACCTGGTACTTGACGACACGTCCCAGTTTCGTGGGCTGGCTGGAAGCGTTGCCGGTCGCGTCGTCCTGGCGACTCGTCTGGCGGGACGACGCAATGGCTGCGTCGATGCATGAACCTTGGCAGATTCTGGTCTACTTGAGTGCCGCGACGTTGGCCGGGATCGTGGTGAGCTTGTGTTCGAAGCCGATCCCGCCCGAGCGACTTGATCGCTTCTACGCCCTGACACGGACACCCGTGCAGCTTGGCGAGCGGATTGAATCGCCGTGCGTGCTGCCGACGGGAGTGGCGCCGGCCGAGCGACGGATGTGGATCACCGCCGGCGGCTTGGAGATTCCTCGGCCCTCACGGACCTCGATCCTTGGATTCGCCGCGGCCTGGCTGGCGGTCGTCGTGATGATCGGCGGCTTTTGGCTCCTGTTTCAGATCGGGAGCTGAGTGACGACGCAAGGAATGGTTTTCCGGACGACGTCAGGCGGACGACTCCGACCGGTCGTCACGCCTGGCAAACGCGATCTGCCTCAGTTTCGTCGACGTTTGACGAGTGCCAACAGTCCCAGCAGCAAGAGCAGGTGGGAAGCTGGTTCCGGCACGGAGGCGACTGACTGGCGTGGTCCAAGCTCGTAGCCGCCCGCCTGAAACGCCTCGACAAAGTCGCTACTGTCGAACAACTTGTCGCCCGTCCAGTCCCCCTCGCTCCAGGTCGCTTCCTGCTGAGTTTCGAACTTGCCGGCCGTGAAGACGGCCACCAGGTCGGCACTGGTAAATGCACCGTCCAAGTCCGAGTCGCCCATATAAGTCGACTTGAGGTCATTGACCCAAATCTTCCGATCGTCGATATCGGCCACGCCGTCACCGTTCAGGTCATAGGTCAAATCGTTCATCATCATGCCGGTCGCCATCAGGTCGAGGTCTCCGGCATCCAGCTCGCCATTGTTGTTGTAGTCGCCCGTCAGGCTGGTTCCCAACGCGGCTTGAAATTGAGCTCGAATCTGGGCGTCGGTCAGCGCGGTGTCCCAGACAGCGACTTCGTCCAGAATTCCGGTGAATTGGTTGCCCGTGGCGTCATAGACCCCGCCGCCACCGATATTGAAAGGGAAGTCGGATGCACCGTACGAGTCGATTGGTGCGCCTTCCAGGGGATTCCCGCCTGCCGTCGCTAATTCACCGTCAATGTAGATTGCGATCTCCTGGCCGTCTCCCACCGCCGCAATGTGAACCCATTCGTCTTCGACCACGTCGCCGGCCAATGTGTAGTTGATGAAACCGCCAAGAGGGGTCCACAACTGGAGCGTGGCGGGATCGATAAAGCCAAACTCGATCGCATCGTTCTGACCAAAAAGGCCGACGCGCGTTTCCGTAAAGAAGCCGGCTTTGACCCAGCCGGTCATCGTAAACTCCCCGACGCCATTGACGGGCGACGGCGCCACGGCGACGTACCCGTCATCGGGTGACTCGACCGCGAACGCCGTGTTGCCGGGCGCGAAGCCGGGAAACATCTCGTCGGGACCCGCGACGCCGCGAGTGCCACCGACGTAGGTGCCATTCAGCTCGGCGCCACCAATCCCGGCGTTCACGGCCGTGTCGTCGGTGTCATTCAGGCCCCAGTATCCCCGCGGGCTGTCCGCGAGGACGGTGGCGGCGTAGTCGCCCCCGACGGACTTAGCGGCCGCCACATGTGCCTGGATTTGGGACTCGTCCAAGGCCGTGTCCCAGACCGCGACTTCATCCAGTGTACCGGTGAACTGATTCCCGGCCGTGTCGTAAATCCCCCCGCCACCGATATTGAAATTGTACGTGGAACTGCCGTAGACTGGCACCGCGAGTCAAGGGCTCGCCGTTGATGAACAGTCGGATCTGGTTCCCGTCGGCGACGGTCGCGAGGTGGAACCAGGTGTCGTAGGGGAGCTGCCGCGTCGGTGAAGCTGTAGTTCAACGTCTGTCCGGAAGGCGTCCACAGCTGAATCTGATTCGGGTTAATGAATCCGAATTCGACGGCGTCGTTTTGGCCAAACAGGCCGATGCGGTCTGCATTACGGGGCCCGGGATAGACCCAGGCGCTCATCGTGAACTGTCCCAGATCATTCAGGATCGGGTCGACGACCTGCACGTATTCGTCCACGTTGTTTCCGACCTCAAAGGCGGTGTTGCCAGCGCCCAGTGAGACCGTGCGTCCATCCGCAAGCTGAAAACTTTCATTCGGGACGAGTTGCCCGCCCAGATAGTCACCGTCCAGGTCGCCGGCCAACGTCCCGGCGTTCGCGGCAATGTCAGATCCGCCGTCGTTGAACCGCCAATATCCGATCGGGTCATCGGCGAGGACCGCCGAGGCGTAGTCCGCCTCCGCGGTGGCTTGACACAAAAGCAAGCAAGCCGTTGCGACTGCCAGAAACCAAGTTGTGTTCTTCATCAGAAATGCTCACCTCCACATGAAATTCACGGGACAAAACCGAGCTTAGAATATACGCAGATTGCTTGGGGAAAAGAACTATGGAACCACAGAGGCTCCGAGGAAATACGGAGAAAGCGGGCGGCCAAAGAAAAGAATTCGAGACGTTCGCTCGGCTTGGTAACACCGTGATCTCGGAGGCTGGTTCGTTCGAGGGATTCGGAGATGTTCCGCCAGGGGGTCGCCGAGTCGGTAGCCATCCCCCGATCCGCTCCTTAGACTGAGGGTTGCGGGACGAGACGCCCGGCACGATCGCGAGGCGAACGTCCCGAAGGGAAAATGCCGAAGTGAGACGGGGAAGGGAACGATGAACACGCTGAAGTCGCCTGTCTTTCGTATCACGGTTTGCGCGCTTAGTCTGATGAGCGTCTGGTTTTGGCCGCCACGCGTCCTGGCCCAACCGGGTGATGTCATTCTGGCCCCGGCCGCTGCCCCACCGCCCCAGTTGGTTGCCATGGAGGACCACGCGCCGCGGACCGTTTCGATTCTGATCGACGGCGAGATCCTCGGAGTTGGGATCGATGGCCAGCAGATAAAACAGAAGATGGACGCCCTGGCGCAGGCGAGTCGGCTCGTTCCCTCCGCTCGATTTGTGCGGGTCTACGCGGGCGATACGCTGGCCAGGGTTGCCGCACAGTTCGGTCTGGATCCGAAGTCCTTGGCCGAGTTGAATCGGACGAGCGTCGCGCGAGTTTACGGAAGCAATGACGTTGTTTGTTTAGACTGGGGACACGTTGTTCAGGAGGGCGAAACGTGGGCGGAACTGGCCCAACGCTACAACACGACGCTGTTTGTCCTGGCGCGATTGAACGGAGCGGGGCAAGACAAGCCGTTGCAGCCTGGGCAGCGATTGCGGGTTCCCGGCGAATTCAGTTATCACTTTGATCCAAAAGGGCAAAGCCATCTGCAAGTGACCCAGTACGGGAACGGCGGTAACGAAGCGCTGTTTCAGCCGGGGACGGAGCGTGTCCGTCAGGCGACGCTGGAAGCGGGCCAGGATCTGGCGGCCTTTGCCCGGCAGCACGGGGTGGAAGCAGAATTCCTCCGCCAGATGAATGACTTGCCGGCGAACGCGGTGGTGTCCGAGGGTGACGCGCTATTGATCGAGTTTAGCGTCGAATTGCGAGCCGGCGCGTCGGGCCAGGATGTGGTTGCCTTTCTCGGCGTCGACCCCAGGCGTCTGATGGCGGTCAATGGCGTCAACGACCTGAACGAGATCGGTCCGGGACAACGGGCCCAGATTCCCATTGGCGAACAACTCGGGCAGACCTCGCAGCCGCGTCGAGTCCAGGACGTGCTGGAAGTTTACGAGATCGTGTTGGGGAGTCCGTGACCTGAGCCGGCGACCGAGCACGCCCTTCGACCGTAATCGAACCCAGAGACCCCGATGTGACGACCTTGCCGCAAGCCACCGACCCGCACCTGGGCGACGAAGACGTTCGCGCAATCGACCAGCTCCGGACTTTCTATGATCAGCTCAAGGGCGAACTGGCCAAGGTGATCGTGGGTCAGGACGACGTGATCGAGCAATTGACGATGTGCCTGTTCGCCCGCGGCCACGCGCTGCTGATGGGCGTGCCCGGGCTGGCCAAGACGCTTGCTGGTCAGCAGTCTGGCCCAGACCTTCGAGTTGAGTTTCAGTCGAATCCAGTTCACGCCGGACCTGATGCCGATGGACATCACGGGCACGGATATCTCTGCAGGAGGTTCCCGGCGGAAAGCGGCAGTTCGAGTTCGTCAAGGGACCGGTGTTCGCCAACGTCGTGCTGGCCGACGAAATCAATCGCGCCCCGTCCAAGACGCAGGCGGCGATGTTGGAGGCGATGCAGGAGCACAAGGTGACGGTCGTCGGCCGCGTCTTTCACCTGGACTCCGCCCTTTCTGGTCTTGGCGACGCAGAATCCGATCGAGCAGGAAGGGACCTATCCGCTGCCCGAGGCCCAGCTGGATCGTTTCATGTTCTTGATCGAGGTGGATTATCCGAGCCGCGCGGAAGAGATCATGATCGCGCGGACGACGACCGGCGTCGGATTTCCCGAGCTGCAATCGCTGATCGATGGACCTCAGATCAACGCCTATCAGGAACGTGATTCGCCGCGTGCCGGTGCCGGATCACATCTATGAATATGTGGTGGACCTGGTCCGCCGCACGCGACCGGAGAACGCCGACACGCCGGCCTGGCTCAAACCGCTTGGTCAGTTGGGGTGCGGGACCGCGCGCCGTCCAGTACCTGATTCTGGGGGCCAAGGCGCGGGCGGCTCTGCGCGGCAGCTACATGGTGCGGTTGGAAGACGTCGAGGCGGTGGCCGAACCGGTGCTGACGCATCGCGTGCTCGACCACGTTCAATGCCGAATCCGAAGGCGTCACCAGTCGCGACATCGTGCGACGTTTGGTACAGGAGCAGGGCTGCGTGGAACGGCCTGATCGAGAATTCCTGGATCCGGCCGTGTTGTCGCGGCTCGGCAATCTGTCGCTGTTCGCCCGCAAGCCGATGCTGGGCAGCGTTTCCGGGCGACATCGCAGCCCGCATCGCGGGTCGAGCATCGAGTTTGCCGAGTACCGCAAGTACGTCGCCGGGGACGATCCCGCGTCGGCTCGACTGGCGGGCCTACGGCGCAGTCGGATCGGTTCTACGTCAAGGAGTTCGAGGCCGACACGAACCTGCGGCTGGTGCCCGTGCTGGACGTCAGCGGTTCGATGCGTTATCCGACGACGGGCGAATCCAAACTGCAGTATGCCAAGAAGCTGATCGCCACCTTGGCCTACGTGGCCAGCCAGCAAGGCGATGCCGTGGGACTGGTCTGCGCCGGCCAGATCAACTCGGCCGACAGATTCCCGCCGCGCCGCAATCCCGCTCACCTGCGGGCCATCTTTCGATTCGCTGGCCGAAATTCAGGCGCACGGGCGAAACGGGGCTGATCGCGGCCTTGCACGCGGTGGCGGAACAGACGGCCCAGCGGGCACTGGTCGTGATCGTCTCGGACCTGTTTGTGCCCCCGGCGGAATTGGCGCAGAGTTTTCAGCACCTGCGGTTCCGCAAACACGATGTGGTGGTCTTTCATCTGTTGGAAGACGCCGAATTGGATTTCCACTTCGATCGACCGACGCGGTTCTTGGATCTGGAAGGCGGGGCGTCGCTGCTGATCGAACCAAGTGCGATCCGCCGCGAGTACGCGGCGGCCTTGCAGGAGTATCTGACCGGCTTGGATCGCCGCGGTTCGCGAGGCGGCCGTCGATTACCATCGGTTCGCATCGACGAACCGCACGGCGACGTTCTCGTCCGGTTTCTTGCTCGGCCGTACGCCGCGGAGGGCCAGGCGATGACGTTCCTGGAACCGCTGTTGCTTGGGCGCCTTGCCGCTGGCCGCGCTGCCGATCGTCATCCATTTGCTCAACTTGCGCCGACATCGCAAGGTCGAGTGGGGCGCGATGATGTTCCTGCTGCAGGCCACGCGACAGCGACGCGGACACACACGCTTGCGCCACCTGCTGATCCTGCTGGCCCGCGTGACTGGCGGTCGCGGCGCTGGTTTTGGTCATCAGTCGTCCCATGGCCGGGCCTTGGTTCGGTTTGCTCGGGGGGCGTCCCGAGACCGTGATTGTGGTCCTGGATCGCTCGGCCAGTATGTCTCAGCAAGATCTGCAGTCAGGGCAGTTCGAAACTTTCGCCGGCCGTCGAGCAATTGCCACGGCCATCCGCCGCGCGGGAATGCCCCGGCAATTGGTGTTGATTGAAAGCAGCGGCCGCCGCAAGCTCAGGAGCTCGCCTCGCCCGAAGTCCTGGCGAGATGCCGGAAACCGGGGCGACCGACGGCGCGGCCAATCTGCCCGCGATGCTGCAGCAGGCACTCGACTATATCGTGGCGAATCAGGCGGGACGCACGGATATCTGGGTCTGCTCCGATCTGCAGGCCACCGATTGGAGTACCGACAGCGGGCAGTGGGCGGCCGTGCGCAGCGGCTTTCTGGAATTAAAGCAGCCCGTACGGTTTCACCTCTTGACCTACCCGCAGGCCTCGCCCGATAACGCCTCGTGCGCGTCAAGAAACTGACTCGCCGGCGGACGGCCAGCGAAGACCAGTTGGTGATGGATCTCGAGATTCGTCGCGAACGAACGCTCGCCCGGCGAAAAGGTGCCGTTGGAGATTGTGGTCGATGGCGCGCGCAGCGTAGATTGACGTCGAGGGTCAG
Organism: uncultured Planctomycetales bacterium; assembly: GCA_963826795.1. GTDB lineage: Bacteria > Planctomycetota > Planctomycetia > Pirellulales > Pirellulaceae > CAWGYT01. The sequence goes on from CAWGYT010000010.1 coordinate 544,879, forward strand.
TTGACGCGGCTCACGGACCACTTCGTGCCGCTCGATCGACAGCGGGACGCCGGATGGGGAAAAGTCGAGTTGCCGAACGACGCCAATCCGCGCGACAACGTCTTCTTCTTTACCTATGGCGACTCGGTGCTTCGCCGTACCGTGGTCGTCTCGGACGAACCCGGCTCCGCATGGCCCCTGCGGCTCGCCGCGGCTCCGCCCCAAGACGTCGTCGGTGGCGGAGGCCGAGGTGATTTCTCCGAACGATTTCGCGGCGGCGGATCTGCGGGATATCTCGTTGGTGATTTGGCAAGCTGCCTTGCCGCGCCGCGGATCGAGTCAGCCGTTGCTGGATTTCGTGACCGTCGGAGGACAGGTGATTTTCTTCCCGCCGGCCGAGGCGGACGAAACCGAGTGGCTGGACCATCGCTGGGGCTCGCCTGCACGACGACTCTCGGACGAGGGGCGACAGTCGATCGACCAGTGGCGGGACGACAGTGGTTTGTTGGCTCATGCCGATGCCGGAGATCCGCTCCCGATCAATCGGATGGTTGTCCGGGAATATCGTCCGATCCAAGGTCCTGGACAGGTGTTGGCTCGGTTGCACTCCGGGCATCCCTTTCTGCTTCGCGTGCCGACCGACCACGGTGGAGTTTACTTTTGTGCGACACTGCGCAAGAGCCTTATTCGAATTTGGCCCGCGACGGGATCGTGTTGTTTGCTTTGATCCAGCGGGCCCTGGAGGCCGGGACGGAGCGGCTGCTGGCAAGTCAGTTCGGCGAGATCGATCGCTCGAGATCTTCCCGTCGAACTGCCGTTCGGCCAACGCGTCGAGGGTTGGCCCGAGGGTAGTCTGTCGACCGAACAGCCTTACGTCGCCGGTGTGTACCGGATCGACGAACGACTGGTGGCTCGCAATCGCCCGACTACGGAAGAGACGTCGGCACGCGTTTCGGAGGATCAACTCGGTGCCTTGTTCGCCGGACTGAATTATCGAATTGTCCAGGGGTCAGTCCAGGCCGGGCGATCGCTGGTGTCCGAGATCTGGCGTGGCTTCGTGGTGCTGCTGCTCGCCGTTCTGATCGCCGAAAGCGTGCTTGTGTTTGCCCGACGTCCGACCCAGAAAACTAGTGCCTGTATGAACGCCACTCGGGAAATCACCTTCGATGTCTCGCCGGCGATTGTCCTACTGGCTGCTGCCGTGCTGGTTGTCATCTCCGTGTTGGCGTGGCTCGCCTGGCGTAAAAGCGGCTTTGATCGAGCGGTCGGTGGCTTGGAATTGCTGAGGTTGTTGATCGCCATGCTTGCCGTGCTGACGTTCTGCCAACCGGAATGGAAGGAAATCTACGAGCCGATTGAACAGCCCGTCTTGGCCATCTTGCCCGACGACTCGCCAGTATGGACACGCGCGATGTGGTCGATCCGAACCAGATCCGCGCCGAACCCCTGGCGCGATCGGCTGGAGTCGAGCAGGCGTTGTCGGCCGTCAGCTGGGATCGGCTGAAAGGAACGGTCGACGTGATCCAGCAGCGTTTTGCGTGCGAGTGATCCGACGACCGATCGGCGTCAGGGGACGGATCTGGACGCGGCACTCGAAGCGGCTCGCAAGCGCACGCGAATCTTCGCGCCGTCGTCCTGCTTGTCCGACGGCGACTGGAACGAAGGGCCGTCGCCAGCCAATACGGCGACCCGCCTGAGGATCCACCAGGTTCCGGTCTACACCGTGGCACTCGGCAGCCAGGCCGCTTTGCCCGACATCGAAGTCACGTCGCTGGAGCCTCCCGCGTTTTCGGTCGTCGGAAAATCGCTGCAGGTACCGTTCAGCCTGCGCAGCACGTTGGCCGTCGACTACGAAGTCGAAGTCACGTTGACCGTCGACACGGGGGCTCAACTGACACGACAAGTCGTCGTGCCCGCGATGGGCCCGGTTCGCGACGTGTTCTTCTGGACTCCCGATCAGGTCGGCGACGTCAAGCTGTCACTCGAGGTGCCGCCCCACCGAGACGAGGTGCTACGAGAGAACAATGCGGCCGACGTGACGGTCGCGATCAAGGCGGAATCGCTCAAGGTGCTGGTGGTCGAATCGTATCCGCGCTGGGAGTACCGCTACTTGCGTAATGCCCTGGAACGTGATCCGGGAGTCGACGTGTCGTGCCTTTTGTTTCATCCCGGACTTGCGAAGGGAGGCGGAGGCCATGGGTATCTGACCGAGTTTCCGCAGACCTCGGAGGAATTGTCCAAGTACGACGTCGTGTTCCTGGGAGATGTCGGCGTCCGTCCAGGGCAACTGACCCCCGAGGATTGCCGTCACGTGAAAGGACTGGTCGAGAAACAGGCCAGCGGCCTGATTTTCATGCCCGGCATGCAGGGACATCAGTTCTCGCTGCTGGAGACCGAACTGGATGATCTGTATCCCGTCGTGCTGGATGAGAACGCGCCGCGCGGATTCGGATCGCGGATCGCCTCCCATCTCGTGCTGACCGACTTGGGGCAGGCGAGTCTGTTGACGAAGCTGGCCGATACCGCGCAGGAGAATGCGGCCGTTTGGCGAAGTCTTCCGGGGTTTCAGTGGCGATCACCGGCAATTCAAGGTCGCCCTGGAAGCGACGTGTTGGCCATTCACGAGGACTCGCGGGCACCGCTGCTGGTGACCAAGACCTTCGGTACCGGAAAGATTCTGTTCATGGGAACCGACGGTGCGTGGCGCTGCGCGAGGGGGTCGAGGACCAATATCACTATCGTTTCTGGGGCCAGGTCGCCCGCTGGATGGCCTATCAACGCCATATGGCCGAAGGCGAATGGTTGCGCGTCTTCTACACGCCCGATCGACCGACCGCCGGCAACGTGGTGACGCTGCACGCCACCGTGCTCGATCCCAACGGAACGCCGCTGAACGGAGTGCACGTGAAGGCCGAGCTGCGCGATCCCGCGGGCGAAGTTCAACGACTCCGGTTTCAGCCAGTCGGGGACGAGTGGGGCCTTTACACGTCACGCTTTTCGCCGCCCCGTGTCGGAACGTACCAGCTCCGCCTAACCTGTCAGGAAACGGCGGCCGTCCTTGAGACGTCAATCGAGGTTCAGGGGCAACCACGCGAGATGATCGGCAAACCCGCCCGTTATGACGTGCTGCGCGAGATCGCCGAGATCACACGCGGCCGAGTGCTGGCCGCCGACCAACTGAATCGCCTTTGCGATCTCGTGCTGCAATTGCCCCCACCCGAACCCGTGATCCGTCGCAAACAGATTTGGGCCAGCCCGTACTGGGCTGGTACACTGGTCGCATGCCTCGGCGCTTTCTGGGTGGGACGGAAGATGAGCGGGGCCGTTTAGGGGAGTTTAGGGCCGTTTCGGTTGAAGGAAAGTCAAGGAGCTTTTGGAGAATCAAAGCGCAAGTCACCTTCTCCCGCGTTGGGGAGAAGGGACATGATGGTGTCACATGATGGTGTCACCTCTCCCGAGGCCGGGAGAGGTCGCTCGGGGCCCGCTGGCGGGACCCGGGCGGGTGAGGGTTGGGCGTGTCTGCGATGTGGCGAGGCCCCCCTCATCCGGCCTTCGGCCACCTTCTCCCGCGTTGGGGAGAAGGGACATGATGGTGTCACATGATGGTGTCACCTCTCCCGAGGCCGGGAGAGGTCGCTCGGGGCCCGCTGGCGGGGCCCGGGCGGGTGAGGGTTGGGCGTGTCTGCGATGTGGCGAGGCCCCCCTCATCCGGCCTTCGGCCACCTTCTCCCGCGTTGGGGAGAAGGGACATGATGGTGTCACATGATGGTGTCACCTCTCCCGAGGCCGGGAGAGGTCGCTCGGGGCCCGCTGGCGGGGCCCGGGCGGGTGAGGGTTGGGCGTGTCTGCGATGTGGCGAGGCCCCCCTCATCCGGCCTTCGGCCACCTTCTCCCGCGTTGGGGAGAAGGGACATGATGGTGTCACATGATGGTGTCACCTCTCCCGCGCCCGGGAGAGGTCGCTCGGGGCCCGCTGGCGGGGCCCGGGCGGGTGAGGGTTGGGTGAGGGTCGGGTGAGGGTTGGGTGAGGGCCGACCCGCTGGCGCGGACAGGCGCGTTCCCGCCGCCTGGGATCCACGCGTCAAATCGGGAGTGTAGGAGCAGGTTGATGAGGATCCAACACGGTGATCTCCAATTCGAGTTGCCCGGCGACCTGCGCGTCAAGCTGGCACGGTTCCGTCGCAGAGTCTGGATGATCAAGACGGCGGAAGCCACGTTGATTGTCGTCACGCTCGGCCTGCTCAGCTACATCGCGGTGTTCGCCCTGGACCGATTCGGCGAGACGCCCGCATGGCTGCGGGGCCTGTTGCTGTTTGGCGTGGCCGGGGCGGCGATGTGCTGGCTGCCTTGGCAGCTCAATCGCTGGGTCTGGCGGAACCGTTCCCTCTCTCAATTGGCCCGACTGCTTTCCCGCGACCAACCGCGCGTCGGCGATCGATTGCTCGGCGTGATCGAGCTGGTTCAGGGCCGACCCGATCAACATGCGTCACCGGCGCTTTGCCGGGCGGCGATCCAACAGGTGGCCGACGACACACGCGACTTGGATTTTCAACGCTCGGTGCCGAATCCCCGGCACCTCCGGCTGGGCGGCGTGGCCTTTGTCACGACGCTTATCGCCGGCTTGGCCCTGTGCATCCCTGGGGCCGGTCTGAATACGTTCCACCGTTGGCTTCGCCCATGGGCTGTTGTGCCGCGTTACACGTTCACGCAATTGGATGAATTACCGTTGCGGCAGGTCGTCGCGAGCGGTGAGGGCTTTCAGATCTTCGTAAAATTGGACGACGCGACCGTCTGGAGGCCGAGGCAGGGGAGGGTGCGATATCTGGGGCAGCCGCCCATCGTGGCCGAACGATCGGCGAACGGGTATGAGTTTAATGTGCCTGCCCAGACCCAATCGGGCATCTTGCGCCTGGCCGTGGGCGACGCGCGTCACGAGCTCGTAATCGAGCCTCAGGCCCGACCGGAGCTTGAGTCGTTACTCGCCCAGATCACGTTGCCCGAGTACCTGGGATGCGGCCAGGAGGAACGCGAGGCGCGCAGCGGCGTGGTTTCGATCGTGAAGGGCAGCCGCGCTCGCTTCGAGGCGAAGGCCAGCCGCCGGCTGCGCGACGCGTCGGTCAATGGTCAACGGGTCGGCGTGCAAGTGGACGGCTCGCGAATTCAGGCTCCGCCCGTCGACATCGTGCAGGGACAAACGCAGGAGTTTCGCTGGACCGATGTCGAAGGCCTCTCGGCACGGGAGCCGTTCCGGCTGCAGATTCGCGCGGTTGACGACCGAGCACCGACGGTTCAGTGCAGTCAATTGGCCACCGATCAAGTGATTCTCGACGAAGATCCAGTGCGGTTCGAGGTTGCCGCAAGCGACGATTTTGGGGTCAAGCAGATCGGCGTCGAGTGGATGGGCGTGGATGACCCCCACGGCACTTCGACACCGCCGCAGGGAGACTATCTGCTGGCCGCAGGTGCAATGGACTCGGTCAGCATGACCGCTGCCGGACTCTTCTCGCCGCAAGCCCTGGGGATCACTCCGCAACCGATCCAGTTGCGAGTCTATGTCGAGGACTACTTGCCGGGTCGTCCCCGAGTCTACTCACCCGTTTATCGTTTTTTTGTGCTCGATCGCCAACAGCACATGATCTGGGTCACGCAGCAGCTCGAGAACTGGCAGCGCCAGGCCCTGGAAGTGCGAGATCAAGAGCAACGTTTGTTGGCAACGAATCGCGAACTGAGGCAGCTCAGCGCCGAACAACTCAACCGCGATGACACGCGCCAGCGGATCGCTCGACAGGCCGCCGCGGAGCGTGCCAATGCCCGACGCCTGGCCGACCTGACGATCGCGGGCGAGGCCTTGATCGAACGCGCGACGAACAATCCCGAGTTCAACGTCGCGACGCTCGAGAAATGGGCCCAGGTCCTGCAAGTCCTCAAACAACTCTCGCAACAGAACATGCCCTCGGTGGCGAACCATTTGGCGGAAGCGGCCAACGCTCCAAAGACGCGGGCGTCCTCACCCAGCCTTGCTCCGTCGGTCAGCGATGCGGTGCGTCCTTCCGGTCGGGATCCCGACGAGCCGTCGGCCGGCGAGGAGTCGGCGCCGAGTACGCCGTCTTCGGCAGCCGGCTCGCTGCAGCTCCCGGCGACGACGCTCCCCGGCGCTGGCACGCAAACTCCCGAGTCGTCAGGCGAGTCACCTGCCGAGCCCTCCACCGAACCACCGCTCGATCAGGCGGTGACGGACCAAGCGGCACTGCTGGCGGAGTTCAGTCGCGTGATGGATGAACTCAGCCAGATCTTGCAGGACTTGCAGGGCAGCACGTTCGTCAAACGACTTAAGGCCGCGGCGGACGCCGAGCTCAAGCTGGCGGACGAACTGCACGCACGCCTGCAGGACTCGTTCGGACGAGACCTCGACTCGTTGTCCGCCTCCGAACAGGCTGGGCTCGAAAGTCTGGCGGTCAACCAAGCTGATACGGCGCAGCAGGTGCGGCTCATTCAAGAGGACCTGGCGGCCTACTATGAACGAACGAGGTTAGAGAATTTCAAGCACGTCTTTGACGAAATGAAGCGCACCGAGGTAATCAAGAACTTCAAGGACTTGTCCTTTGACGTGATGCGAAACCGCCAAGGCTACACGATCGCCCAGACGGAATACTGGTCCGACCAACTCGACCGCTGGGCCGAGCTGTTGGTGGGACCAGGATGTGCCAGCGGCGGAAAGCGTCCGGGAGGGAAGGGGGATAGTCTGCCACCTGCGATTGTGTTGGAAGTTCTGCGAATATTGAAGGCCGAGGTCGACTTGCGTGAGTCGACGCGGGTTGCGGAACAGCGTCGACCCGCCCAGCAGCCCGATGCTTATGGAGCTGCTTCCGCCGAGTTGCGCGGGTCAGGTTCGACTTGAGCAACGCGTGCAGTTGGTCATCGACGAATTGCAGCGGCTGGAATCGGACGAGGGCAAGAACTATGCTCCCGCCCTGAAGCAAGTCGTGATGGCGCACAACGCGATGCGAGACGCTGCGGAGTTGCTGGCGGTCCCGGTGACTGCCGCCCCGACGATCGCCGCGGAAACCGAAGCGATCGAAGCGTTGTTGATCACCAAGCGGGGCAAGCAAGGCGGCGGGGGGCGCGGCGGCAGTGCTCCTGGCGGCGGCAGCGGGGAGGGCGGGGCTGACGAGCCATCGGCCTTGGCAGGTATCGGAGACGCCTTGATGACCTCGCCGCGCGACGTGGCACAGGCGACGGGGAACACCCAGGCCAAAATTCCCGACGAGTTTCGCAGCGGCTTGGACGCTTATTTTTCGGCCCTCGAGGGACGTGATGGAAATTGATCGTCGCAGGAGATGCAAGATGAATTCGGTTTCCCACCACCGGACGTCGTCCCTGGGACGTCGCGTGATTCAAGCGGCGCTCGCGTCTTCGCTTTTCTTCTGCGCTGTGACCTCCGCGGCTGCCCAGGGAGTGCAGTTGCGTCTGGGGACGCCCCTGCCGATCGAGGTCAAGTCGCTTTATGAGACGGGGCTGGCGTACCTGGTTCGGCAGCAGAACGCGGACGGGACCTGGGATTCCAACGCCTACGGAAAAGGACCCGGAATCGACGGTCTGTGCTGTCTGGCGATGCTTTCGTGTGGCGAGGATCCGAATTTCGGCGCGTACGCCGAGCCCTTGCGGCGGGGCGTGCGGGCGATCATCCGGAGCCAGAATCGCGAGACGGGACTTTTGGCCAACAGCGGGGGCGAGCACGGAGGAATGTATCACCATGGGTTTGGCACGCTGGCCTTGGCCGAGGCCTACGGGGCTCTGGACGAGCACCTGCTTTGGGACCAAGTCGACAGCGGACCTCGATCGACGGTCGGCGAGGCGCTGGAACTGGCCGTCCGCTGCATTCTGACGTCGCAAGATCAAAATCCGTTTGGCGGCTGGCGCTACACTCCGGATGCGCAGGATGCGGATGTCTCGGTGTCAGGTGCCAACCTGGTGGCACTTCTGGCCGCGCGAAACGCCGGCCTCGAAATACCGGAGGATAACCTGAATCGAGCGATCGGTTTGCTGGAGCAAGCCACGGAGGGCAGCGGGACCGTCGCGTATCAGGTCGGTAGCACGGGCTTCGCCTTCGGCGATTCTGTCGCACGGTCGTCGATTGTCTGCCTTTGTCTGGCGATTGCCGAGCGGAAAGAATCGGCCGCGTTTCAGGCAACCGCGAAGTATCTGCGCGAACGGATCGATCGCCCCCCGGCCGCTCAGCTGGCCCTATTACACTCGGTATTATCTGGCGCAGGCCCTGTATCAAAGCGATTTCCCGGCGTGGGAACAATGGAACTCAATGAACACGGAGTCGCTCGAGGGCGAGCGGGGGGAAGACGGGTCGATCGGCGGCGGAACCTATTCGACGGCGATGAGTCTGTTGTCGATGGCACTGAACTATCGATTCTTGCCGATTTACGAGCGATGAGCATGATGAATCACGTTTGGGAACTCCCGCGGCGATGCGGCGTCGCGACGCGCCCGGCGTGGGTCGACCGTGCCGCCGGGGGCAGCACGCGTGGCCCGATTTCCGGGCCGCGGTTTGCCTGGCTGTCGATGACCTCCTGGCTGTTGATGGCCTGCGCTTTGGGAATCTGCCTGCCGGGATCCTGCTTGCGGGGGACCGTCAGGGCGTCGGAAGCGGAATCCGCCGGTCGGCTTGGGACCCTCTACCTGACGAACGGAGACTATCTGAGCGGAAGGTTCGCGATCTCGGAGGACTCGGCCGATTTGCGTTGGTCCTCTTCATTGTTTCTCGAGCCCTTGCGTTTTGAACTGGGCGGCGTCGAGCGGGTTAGTTTCGGCGCCAGCCGGCAGCCCAACGAAGCCGAAGGAAGCGGTGTCCGAGCCGTCGCCAATGGACTGCTGCAACTCTTGGATCAGTTGCCGCACGCTCGGCCCCCGGCTCGCTCGCCGGGCGCCCGGATCGAACTGCGAGACGACAACATTCTGTTGGGTGAATTGCTTGAGCTGAAAGACGACCAGTTAACGGTTCAGAGCGACCGGCATGGACGCGTGGTAATCGATCGTCGGGCGCTGCGTGAGATCGAGGGGATCTCGCCCCCGGCTTCCTTCGTGTTCCAAGGAACGGGGAACGCGACCGTCTGGGATTCCATGGGGCTGGGGCAAGACCGGTCGATTGCGGATTGGCGAGTCGAAGACGGGTGTCTGACGACGGACAAGCGAGGTGCGAACCTTTGGTTTCGCTCGGCCGAGGCGACGCGGGTCCTCTGTGAGCTGGAACTGGCTGGGACAAACGCGCCGGAATTTCGTCTGGTGTTTGGCGACCTTCGCGGACCAGACGATCTCCGTTCCGGGATGTCACTCGAGGTCTGGGGGACGGACCTCGTCATCCATCGCCAGGTCCGTGATGAGGTGCAGTTCGTCAAGCTGCGAACGCCGAAGTTGGAGCCGACGGGCTGGAAGCTGGCCCTTGAAATCGTTTTTGACCCCGCCGAACGCAAGCTCGGCGTCTATTCCAACGGCGAGTTGCTGGGTGAAATGCAGTCGGTCGATCCACAAGAGATCCGCGCCTCGGGACTGTTCATTCGAAACAACGGCGAGCAGCTCACGGTCAGGTCGGCCAGCTTGCGGAATTGGCTCGGACCCATGCGGTCGCCAAGTGACCGTCGCGAGCTGGATTTTCTGGTCTTCGCCGATGGCTCCGGGTTGTCGGCGAACGTGATTTCGCTGGATTCTCGCGGCGACACGATTCGGTTCGCAGGGCGAACAGGCCAAGCGATGCAGCGGAAGTTGTCGGAAATAGAACGAATCGATTTCAAGTCGTTGCCGCAAGCCCCGGAATCGAGCGCTGAGTCGCCGAACGTCGAAATCGCTTACGACGACGGAAGCGTCCTGCGCGGCGTCTTCCAAGGTGTGCGGTCGGAGGGGCTCACGGTTCGGATGCCGCTGATCGAGGTTCCGATGGTGGCAGGATGGTCAGGCTTGGCACAGGTCCGATTCCTGGCGGCCGGTCCGGTAGGCGAGTCATTGCTGAAGCGAGGCCGTGTCGACAGCTCCGGAACCCGCTTGCATGGACGCATCGTCCATGATGCGTCGGCCCATGAGTTGCGCTGGGAGCCGGTCATGAGTCAGACTCCGGTTGTCTTTGCATCGCAGGGAGCGGCACGCGTGTCGTTCGAGCCCCAAGTCCATGAACGGGCGAACGACCTGCGCGATTCGGAACTTGTCCTGACCAATGGCGACACCATTCCCTGTCAGGTGATGCAGATCGATGAGCAGGGCCTAACTGCCCGGTTGGCTGACGGAGCGACGGCACGAATCCCGCGGAACTCGTGGAAGGCGTTTCGCCAACTGCGACCCGAGCACCTGGTTTACGCTGGCTTTCAGCCGGGCGACGTCTGGCTGAGCCACCGCCGCGATTCGTCGCAGGTCCGCTGGCGCGACGGGGCGCTGGAGTTCCTGGGCCAGGATCGCGTCGCACGCGAGTTACCGCTGCCAGATCGCTGCCGAATCAGCTTCGACATTCAGTGGGACCGCGATGGGGATTTCCTGCTTGGCGTCGGAGCCGACTCCGCCCAGAATGCACTGGACCAACCGGAACAGCGAGGAATCACGCCCGAGGCTCTGGAAGCTGCGGCGAAACAGAAACCCGACGGAATTCTGAAGGTCATTCTCACACGACGCGGAAACACCTTGACCGTCCAAGGGATGTCTCACGTCGCCGGCGTGCTGGGCCTGATGATGCAGCCCAATTTCCGTGTTCGTCGTCAGGACGGCGACCGTTCGATGCGATCTCTTGAGCCCGGCGCGAACGCGGGGACGCATGTCGAACTGCTCATCGATCGAGTGAACCGCGAATACGTTGTCGAGGTCAACGGGCGCGAAATGAGCCGCTGGCGGGATCCAACTCCGTTGGAGGGAGGTTTCGTTTTCCTCGGACTCGGAGCGTACGAAAACCGTCCCGCTTCATCCCCGCGGACCGAAGATCAACGCCAGCTGTCCGTCTTCAATTTTCAGGTCGCCCGCTGGCCAGGCAAACTTGCCGAGGATGAACTGGACCGCTTCCTGACCCGCCGCCTTGGCACTCGCCCCCAAGCGACGACGCATGCCTTGCTGGCGGTTAACGGTGATACGCTGCGGGGTCGACTTGTCGAAATGAACGCCGACTCGGTCGTCGTTCAGTCACGGCGTGAGACGATCGCGATTCCACGGCAGGAGGTGGTGGCGGTCATCGCGCTCGATCCGAAACCGAATGACCAGGCCGAGTTTGCCGAGCGTGTGGCGGACGGGAGCGACCCTGGCGGGGGGACGAGGTCCGGGGCCAGTCGGCTGCGGCTCTGGGGCGGCGGAGCCGTCTCGCTTGACGCGATTCAAACCAGCGGCGAGTACGTGCGGGGCATTTCGCCGCTGGCCGGCGCCGTGTCCGTTGCCTGGTCGGACGTCGCCGCGATCGAATTCGCGCCCGTGGCTGAAATTGATCGGCTGCCCTGGGAACGCTCGAGCTGGGATCGCTGGGTCCTTCGCGACCCGCCGCCGTTGCCAGAGGCCGCGACGGGGGCGGCCAACTCGGAAGCCTCGGCGTGGCTGAACAAGCCAGCGCCGGACATCACGCTCGAATTGCTCGACGGCCAGACGCTGGCCATGTCGGATCTTCGCGGTCGCTTGGTCCTCCTGGATTTTTGGGCAACCTGGTGCGGCCCTTGCCTCGCCTCGCTCCCCACGCTGATGGAGATCGCCGAGCAATACGCCGACGAGGTCGAGTTCGTGGCCGTCAATCAGTCGGAGGAACCAGCCTCAATCCAGCAGTTTCTCGACAGTCGGCTTTGGAAGTTGCGGGTCGGATTGGATCGTGACGGGACAATCGGCCGACTGTTGCGGGTGAACGCGATCCCCACCGTGTTGGTGTTCGATCGGGAAGGGGTGCTGCGCCATGTCCACGTTGGTGCGGGCCCCAACCTCAAGGCCGAGTTGACGGAAGTGATTCAACAATTCATCGAATAGCCGATCGCGCCCGAGAAAGGGAAAACCATGGATGACTTGACCACGTTTTCCGCTCGGCACCTGGTCACGCTGTTGCACCAGGGCGAGGTGTCGGCGGTGGAGGTGCTGGAGGCCCATCTCGAGCGGATTCAGAGTGTGAACCCGTGGATTCATGCTCTGGTCGTGGAACGTTTTGACTCGGCACGTCGCGAGGCCGAACGGGCGGACCACCGCAGGGCCGGCGGGGAGCCGCTGGGGCCGCTCCACGGCTTGCCCGTCTCGATCAAGGAAATGTTCGATGTGGCCGAACTTCCGACCACGGCCGGAATTCAGCGGCGGCAGGCGCGCGCCGTCAGTCGTGATGCCGAGCTGGTCCGGCGTTGGCGTGCCGCGGGGGCGATCGTCCTCGGGAAAACGAATGTTCCCCAGCTGGGCATCCTGGCCGAGTCGGATAATCCGGTCTACGGGCGGACGAACAACCCCTGGGACTGGAATCGGACTCCCGGCGGCTCCAGCGGTGGTGAGGCGGCCCTGATTGCCGCCGGCGGCTCGCCTCTCGGACTGGGCAGTGACGGAGGCGGCAGCATTCGTCTGCCGGCGCATTTCTGCGGAATCTGCGGCTTCAAGCCGACCGGGGGACGTCTGCCGTTGCTGGGACACTGGCTGTCAACCAATTGGCCTGCCGATTCGGCGCAGCCCGGCCCCATGGCCCGTTGTGTCGACGACTTGGTGCTTGGGCTGCAAGCATGTGCGGTCCCGGCGGGTGAATCGGCGATCGCGGGCGAGCATCCCCAGAGGATTTGTGCCGAACCGCTGACGACGTTGGCCGGCTGCCGAATCGGCTTTTATGAGGAATTGCCATTTCTGCCCGCAGCGCCCGCCGTGCGACGCGCCGTCCGCGTGGCCGCCGACGCCCTGTCGGGATTGGGTGCCGAACTCGTACCCTTTCGGATCGACCGCTTGGAGGAGGCCTGGGGCATCTTTCGCAAGTTGTTCTACGCCGAAGGTCTCCGCGACTTTCGTCGGCAACTCCGCGGCTCCGCGGTGGATCCGCGAGTTCAGCGCTACTTGCAGTTTGCGCGGATCCCCCGCTTGTTGCGGCCCGTGCTCGCCACCGTCTCGGACTGGCGGGGACAGACGAGGCAGGCCGAATTGCTCCGCGTCTTGGACCGTCCCGATCTCACGTCGGACCAGTATTGTCAGCTTCAGATGGCGATGTGGGGGTATCGAACCCATTTCTCACGAAGTCTGAATCGGCAGAATCTGACGGCAATTCTCGCCCCGATCTCGCCGATCCCTGCCTTCCCGCACGGCGATTTTCATGCGAATTACGCGTTTGTTTACACCGGGATCTACAACCTGCTTGGCCTGCCGGCGGGGGCCCTGCCCATCACCTCGGTGGAGGCCGACGAGGTGGCGACGGGCACCCCACCGCGCGATGACGTGGACGCCGCCCTGTTCCGCGCAAATCGTTCCAGCGTAGGACTCCCCATCGGTGTCCAGCTGGTGGGACGCTGGTGGCAGGACGGCCAGGTCCTCGCGCTGATGAGCCTGTTGGAGGGGCAAGTGGCGGGGCGGCGGGGCGGAAACCCGTCTCCCTTACAACGGTCCGAATGGAACGTGCCGAGCGCGAAGCGGTGAATCGGTTCAGGGAAATCCGGCCGGAATTTCTTCATTCGAAGTTCATCCGCATGCCATCAAAGCTTCATCTGTGGCCCGTATCCTGGCACGCGTGGCGAGCAAGTGCGAGTTTCACTCGCAGCCGCTTGCCCCACACTTTTCACCGGGTCACTTGTTTGTCGCCTCACGAGTGACCGGACTTTCAGAGGGTAGCGGTTAGGTTGGTTGCCGCTACCCTCTTTCTTTTTTATCGTTTACCCTTCCCGATTCGACTCGCCGATACCGGACGAAAACGAAAAAGGCCCGCGTCAAAGAATCGCGGGCCCCGCATGCCCAGTCGGGCGAGTATGAAATACCCCGTGCCATGGGGCAGCAATCAGCGGTTCGACACCGAGGACTACTCGGCCGCGTCCGTCTCAGCGGCGTCCGTCTCGGCGGCGTGATCGGAGTGATCTTCCTCGGTGGACGTTGCGGAGGTGCCTTCCTCGGTCTGAGCCGCACCGGTACCCGTCGCGGGCGTGGTCTCGGCCGGCTTTTGGCAACCCAGGGTCAGACCGCCAAGGACCATCATGAGCATCACTAACTTTTTCATTTTTTGCCTTTCTGAAGTTGGCTGGTTGTGTCGAACGGACGCCCCGCCGCAGCAACGGGCTCGCCACAGGTTTCGATCCGTTTCGGAGGGAGTTTATTCCCGAAGCTTGGCATATTTTTCTGCCTGTGCGTTGGGAACAGGGGGCAGGTCCCAGAAGCCGGAACGGCCCTTCGGGTGCCTCGCACGATCGGACCTGACCCCTTTTCCAACCCCCCTTTTCCAACCCCCCCTTTTCCAACCCCAGATCTTAGCTGAGATACGGCACTAGTCCTTGGCAGTCGCGCTGTCAGGATTTCGGGTGCAGCAGACCAGGCACATGTCGTCCTTCGCGGGCCTTTGCGTAATGAACCGCTGGACGTCGTCGATAACCTGTTGGCCCATTTGGGAAGGCTCGGCGTGCCGAATGCAGTTGGTCAACCGCTCGAACCCGTACAATTCACCCTCACTGTCCATCGCTTCCGTCAGGCCATCGGTGAACAGCAGCAGGCAGTCGCCCGGGTGCAATTCGTCTTCGTGTTGTTGATATTCGACGGACTCGTCGATCATCAGTGGCAACCCCGACATATCCGGACCAATTTCGTCGATATGCCCGTCGTTGCGGCGGACGACGGGCGCCATATGTCCCGCATTCACCACGGTGATCTGATTGGACGCGCCGTCCAGAATCACCATCACCATCGTGATGAATCGTCCGTCGAAGGTTTCGAGGCTGAGCGAGCGGTTTAGGCGGGTCAGGGCACGTCCGGGCTCACTTTCGGCGACGAAGCTGAAGCGGACGCTGGCCGATAGTTTCGACATCAGCAGCGCGGCGGCGACGCCATGACCGACGACGTCGGCGATCACGATCCCGATCCGTCCGTCGGGGAGCAGGATGTAGTCGTAGTAGTCACCGCCGATGTGGTTGGCCGGTTCGTAGAAATCAAAGAACTCGTAGCCGGGGATGTTCGGGTGGACTTCCGGCAGAAAACTCTTTTGAACCTCGCGGGCCAATTCCAAGTCGCGGGCGAGCTCGCGTTGCTCCAGCAGGCTCTCGTGCAACTTTGCGTTGTCGATGGCGACGGAGGCTTGGATCGCGACGCTCACCAGGACCTCGAGGTCTTCCTGGCGGAAGCGATTTCGCTGATCCAGAGTGTCGATTGAATAATTCCCGAGACCTCACCGCTGCTGTTGATGAGCGGGGCGCAGATCATCGGACCGAATGCGGAAATCCGCGACGCTTTCGCTCATCTCGAACCGTTCGTCGGCAGCCGCGTCGGCCGACAGAATCGCTTGTTTGGACCGGACAATTTCATTCACGATGGTGCGGCTGAGCCGGATCGTTTCCCCGGTTCCTTCATGCCGCAGCTTGGTCCACCGCGGGACAAGATTTCCGTCTTCGTTGCTGAGTACGATAAAGCCGCGGTCGGCTTGCGGAAAGACATTGAAGAGGCTGTTGAGGACTTGAGGTAGAACCTGATCGAGCGAGAGCGATTTGCCCAGGCTCTTGGTGATTTCCATCAGGGCCTTGAGTTTTGCTTCCGGCGTGGCGCTGAAACGCACGCCACCGTCTCTCCGACGAAACGTCCAGCTTGGACATAATCGTCGACATGCTGGAATCCTGTGCGTCGTCGAGAATCACCGCAATACTTGAAGGAGATTCCTGCGCGGCGGGCTTGTCGCCCTGGAACACGAAGGCGACGTCGCAGACGCGAATTCGATCGCCCTCCTCAAGTCGATGGCGGCCGAACATCATCTGGTCGTTGACGAACGTGCCATTGCGACTGTGCATGTCCTCGACGAAAAAATCGTCGCCGACGCGGAAAAGCTGTGCGTGGTGACGACTGACGGCACCGGCGTCAATCACGATATCGCATTCGGGATGTCGGCCCAGAATGTACCGGTTTTTCGTCAGCGGATGCCGCTTCCCGGCGGAATTTCCATTCTCAGTCGTCAGACAGGCCATCGGCAGCATTCGCTTGGGTTCGCGTCGTTCAACCAACTCGGCCATTTCCCTCGGGGACGAGAGAAGCCCACTCAGACGCCGCTTGGGGGCGAAGCGGAAACGGCTTACGAAACGTCCTCCAAGCCCGCAGGTGGCACGCGACTTGGAAAGGCATGATCCTGCTAGAGATACGATTCGGACGATTGTAGAGCCCGCGCGCGAGGACGTCAACATGCACGCCCGCTTTGAACCACGGGAGGCCGCACGTGAACCGCGCCGCCACGGCGATCGCGGGACGCTTTTTTCCCGATCCCTCCTCTGTGCACTTCCCGATCACAGTGGTACAATGAGGGCACGCTTGGGGCGTGGTGTAATTGGTAGCACGACGGATTCTGGCTCCGTTGGTTGGGGTTCAAGTCCCTGCGCCCCAGTTGATGTGATCCGCCCGCAGGCGGAACGGTAAACTCTTGAGGCCCGAGATCTCCCCGAGGCCCGAGATCTCCCCGAGGCTCGAGATCTCCCCGAGGCCCAAGTTCGTGTCCCGGCGGTCAGGCCGGTTGCAGGGCGTCACCCCGGCCGCGTTGGGCGGCTTTCGGGGACCGGAGCCTTGAAGTTTTCAACCTGCCGCGTCATCATAAAGCCTCGTGAAGCGGCAGCGACTGGGCAGCTCAATTGCGATGTCCGGTTGCCGTGGCTTGCCAAATCTTCGGAACAGAAACGAGGTTGTCAGAATCTGCGGAGGTTGCCAGGCGGGAATGAAAGAAAACAAGATTCGCTTCTGCAGCAGTTGTTGGCGCGAAGAAGTTCACTCGCCTGTTCAGCTGGACGGGTTTTCGCGTTCTTTGATTGTCCTCATGACGTTCGGGTTTGCCTTGGTACTTTGGCCGTACCGCTGCCGCTGCTGTGGCAATCTGCGACCCCAGCATTGGTTCATGCGACGCGCCTAGCGCGGTGTCACCGCTTGATCTTGGGGCGGCGTGACGCGCGGCCGTCGGTCTCTTGCTCCGCGCCATCTCTACCGCCGCCCTGGGTTTGTCTTCGTCTGGCATGTGGTGAGCCGCAGCCGTCTCTGCGAGCTCTGTCGCCAGGCGTCTCCGGGGTTCCCGTCTCGCGCGCCAACGCCGTCGAAAATTCAGTCAAGTTCCGGGTTTTCCAGCCAGAGCGGCGGGTTCTGATGATAAAATGGCGTGATTGCAAGGGCTGTGTTGGCTATGCTCTTGAGGTTAGTGTGACAGGAATTATAATCGGCACTGACCCAAGTACTTTTATTTCAACTACTTAACTCCCGACCCGTGGCGTCCGATGCCGCCGGTTCCGGGCGACACATTCGGCGAGGGCGTGGAAGACGGCGAGAGGCCAAGAGCGTGCCCGGAGCAGTTCCCGGCGAACGTCTAAAATAGGTGCTTCGATCTGGGGCGAGTGTCGCAGAATGCGGCACCCGCGTCGGTCCCGAGCGACGGATGCCATCCGTTGTTTCTCGGGGCATTGGGTGAATCCTGCGGGTCATGCGGGCTTGGTACGGCAGTTGCTACCGGTTACCGCCAGCAAGCTCCCCGGAATCAAGGCATGTGGCGATCGCACATCTGTTCGCCTACCGGCCGGCAAGCACCCTCCTCCCGTCTGTCGGTACCCGCCGAGAGGAATTCACTTCGTTTTACCGCGTTCAAGTTCTTGACATTCCATTGCCGAGGGCGGGGTCGAACCCGCCGCTGCAGCGCGACTCCTGAGGTTTTGATTCATGAGCGAAAGATACGCTCGTTCGTTGAAGCGGCGATCGCTGCTTTCTTCCCCGCGTCTACCTCACCGCCGTTCGCAGGCCAGCCGTCCGCTGGCGGCGCCCGCCCGAACGCTTCGACCGGAGAGTCTGGAAGAGCGAATGCTGTTGGCCGTGGGGCCGCAGTTGATTTCGATTCAGCCCAACTCCGGAGACGTCTTGAGCAACGGCGTGGTGCGTTCGATCGCGCCACAGCAGTTGACGTTCGTTTTCGACGAGTCGCAGCGGATTGACGCCGATTCGTTGGAGGGCATTCGGATCACCCGCGCGGGCTTCGACAACACTTTCGATGGTGTCACCGATTTCCTGGTGACTCCGGGTTACGTGGGAGTCGACGAGGATCGTCCGAACCAGGTCATCTTGCGCTTTGCCGAGAGCCTTCCGGACGATTTGTATCGGATCGAGGTGTTCGCGGTGGATGACCCGGCGCGTTCGATCGAGGCGCTTCGCAATGACTTGGGCGACCCGTTCCAGCCCAGTATTTCAGGGGCGGACCGGACGACGGTCAACTTCGAGCTGGATCTGGGTGCGCAGGTGCTGGCGGTGGTTCCGCAGCCGATCACGCGCCAGCCTGACGGTTCGTTGTCGCAGGCCCGCGATCAGATCGAGGTCTATTTCAACGACGACGATCTCGCGGTTTCCTCGGCGACGAATCCGAGTTTTTACAGCTTGATTTTCACGAACGAGACGGTCCAGAACACCGACGATACGATCCTGAATCCGACTTCGGTGACCTACGACGCGACGACGGACAAGGCCGTGTTGAACTTTGCCACGGATCTGGACTCGTTGCCCACGGGCCCGGGGACCTATCGCCTGCGGATCGGCACGGACGAGGCGCTGCCGAACGTGCCGCTGTTTGAGGTGGTGACCGAGGATCCGGGCTCGAGTTTCGCGACCGCTCGCGACCTGGGCAGTCTCGATGCCGCCAGGTGCTGAGTGCCGCGATCGAGCCCATCGACTATCCGCTGCTGTATCCGGGGGCGCCGACGGAGCCGGGGCATCGCCAGATTAATGAGGTCGAAGACCACTACATCGGGGCGGCGGACGAAGAGCCCGGCATCTCGATTGTTTCGTACAACTTCAAAAGCGTGTACGGCTGGGACCCGCGCGGCAACGCGTTAATCAACCTGATTACCGAAGAACAGAAGATGCGGGCCCGCGAGGTCTTTGAACTGTACGGCTACTACCTGGGCGTGCAGTTCGTCGAGACGCCCGCCGACGGCTTCACGATCGTGACGGGCGACATGCGCGCGATCAGCCCTGGAATCACCGTGGCACCGGGGGGCGTCATTGGACTCTCTGGGGACGCGAATCCGGATCCGGATATCGACTGGCCCACGGCGATCATGGACAACGCGGAACTTTGGGACGACAAGTTCGGCGAGACGCAGGATCCGGGTCGGTTCAGCTGGTTTGACACGGCGATGCACGAGATTGGCCACCTGCTCGGGTTCGGCCACACGTACGACTTGCCTCCGTTTACGGTCATGGGAGAAGAGCCGGAGCTGGCCTACACGTCCAATCCCGAGCCGATTTTCCCGGAGCGCACGACATTGTTCATGGCCAGTATCTGTATCGTCCCGAGGGCAACGACATCGATTTGTATCGCTTCCAGCTGGATGTCGAGGGCGTGTTTGCGGCCGAGATCATCGCCGAGCGATTGACCGAGTCGAGTCAGCTCGACGCGGTGCTCAGTCTTTACCAGGAGACGGCCAACGGGCCCGAGTTGATCGCGCGCAACGACGATTACTTCAGCGAGGATTCCTTCGTCGGGCTGAATCTCGAGGCCGGCTCGTACTATCTGGCCGTGACGTCAACCGGCAATGTGGCCTTTGATCCGACCATTGAGAAGACGGGCTTGGGGGGAACCTCCGACGGGCCGTATGACTTGCGTTTGGACTTCCATCCGCGCGAGGACAACTTCCTGGTCGACGCGACCGGGGTCGCCCTGGATGGTGATGCGGATGGCGTGCCCGGCGGGCAGTTCAACGTTTGGTTCAGCATCGAGGACGAGACGCGGACGTTCTATGTCGACAAGGCGGCTCCGTCCGGCGGTGACGGAACGTTGGCCATGCCGTTCAACAATCTGGGGACGGCCGTGACCGCGGCCGAGCAACAGTTCGCCGACGGCGGGCGAATCCGCGTGGTCGGCAACGGCGGGGCGGACGGGAACCTCGGGACGCTCGGCGACAATCTGGCTTACGAAATCGGCACCAGCGACAACCGTACGCTCTCCGACGGCCAATCGCTTCGCTTGCCCGCGAACATCACGATGGTGATCGACGCCGGGGCGATCTTCAAGATGCTCAAGTCGAACGTCCAGGTCGGCAGCTCGTCGGTCACGATCGACCGCAGCGGGGCGGCGCTGCAGGTTTTGGGGACGCCTGGGCGAAGCGTGATTTTCACCTCGTACGATGACCAGACCATCGGCGTCGATACGAATCCCCGGCAAACGACTCCGGATCCCGGTGACTGGGGAGGGCTGATTTTGCAGAACGATGTCGATCGCTCGGAAGGGCGATTTGATTACGAGCGGGAGGGGATCTTCCTGAACGTCGTCAATCAGGCGGACATCCGCTACGGTGGCGGCAATGTGACGATCGACTCGGTCCAGCAGGTGATCAATCCGATCCACTTGGTCGATGCCCGACCGACGATCAGCTACAACCGAATTTCCTTTGCCGCGGACGCGGCGATTTCGGCCAATCCCGACAGCTTCGAGGAAACGAATTTCACGGCCGTCGATTCGCTGGGGGTCGATTATCAGGCAAGTCCGTTCACCGCGGACTACGACCGCGTGGGCCCCGACCTCCGCGGAAATCGGCTGCTGAACAATTCGATCAATGGGCTGTTCGTGCGGATCGAGACGCCGGCGGGCGAGCGGCTGGAACGGTTGAACGTGGCCGGTCGCTGGGACGACATGGACATTGTGCACGTCGTGGCCGAGAACCTGGTGATCCAAAGCACGCCCGGCGGGCCGATCTACGATCCGTTGACCGAAACGACAACCGCGCGGACGGACGCTCAGCTGAAGATCGATCCGGGCATTGTCGTCAAGCTGGACGGGGCCCGGATCGAAACTCAAATCGGCGCGCAGCTGCTGGCGGAAGGCCTGGCGGGTCGCGAGGTGATCTTTACGTCGCTGCTGGACAATCGCTTCGGCGCGGCGGGGACGTTCCGCACGAGCACCCCTTCGGCCGGCGTCTTGGATCCGCCCGGGCCCGGTGACTGGAGTGGGATCTACATTGCCCCCGCCGCACGCGGCAGCATCGACCACGCCCTGATTACCTACGCCGGCGGTTTGAGCCGCGTGGAAGGGTCGTTCGCCGGGTTTAACGCGATCGAGTCGTATCAGGGCGATTTGCGGCTGACCAACAGCACGCTGGCCGCCAATGCCAACGGCCGCGGTGGCCAATCCGAGCTGACGCGGGAGGGTCGTGGAACCAACGGCGAAGGCGCGATCTTTGTGCGGGGTGCCCAGCCGATCATCGTGAACAACGTGATCAAGGCGACCGAGGGCTACTATGCCGGCGTGATCAACATCAACGTGAATTCGCTGGATTATACGCTTTTGGCCGACGTCGGGCGTTCCACCGGTCGGCTGGAGGCGTTCGATCAGTTCTTCGACAACCAAGGCCCTCTGATTCGCCTGAATCGCTTGGCCGACAACAGCGTCAACGGGATGGTCGTCCGCGGCGGCACGATGTTGACCGAAGGCGTCTGGGACGACACCGACATCGTGCACGTCGTCTTTGACGAGATCGTCGTACCCAATCTGCACACGTTCGGCGGATTGCGATTGGAGAGCAGTCCGTCGGAAAGCTTGGTCGTCAAGTTCTCGGGCCCGATGCGGGCTTGAAGGCGACCGGGACGCCCCTCGACATCGACGATCGCATCGGTGGCATGCTGCACATTCTGGGTCAGCCCGGACATCCGGTCGTGCTGACCTCGCTGGCCGATGACTCGGTCGGTGCGGGATTCGACCCGGTGGGGCGCCGCAGACGGACACCGATGGTTTTCGGCGGTCCGCCGCGCAGGAATTACCCGGCAGTTTCCAGATCGATGTCAACTTCGGCCCCTTGATGCGTGACCGGCCGCAGTACGTCGCGGCCGTCGACTTGGCGGTTCGATTCTGGGAACGCTGGGTCGAAGATCCGATCACCGTGACGATCGACATGGAAATCGATCCCGCGTTGCTCAGCACCGGGACGCTGGGCGCCACCTCCAACGAAGACGTGACCTTCGATTGGGACGTCGTCCGGCAGGCGTTGATTGACGATGGACGTGCCCACGAAGCGGATTTGCTGGCGGCCTTGCCGCTCTTCGACGAGACGTCGTTCCTCTTGCCCGAGGATACGATCAATCCCTTCTCGATCGATCGCAATCTGACCTTTTCTCGTGCTAACGCGTTGGCCTTGGGCTTTGACCCGGCCTTCTTGCCCGCCCCCAGCTCGGCCTACGATCCCACCGAAATACGCGACGCCTCGATTGTGTATGCACCCAATCCCTGGGATATCGCGGTCGATGGAACTCCCAGCTTCTTTGATTTGGATCTGCTCGATCAGGTGCAGCCCGACTTCACCGACTTCGTGGGGGTGGTGATCCATGAGATTGGCCACGCGCTGGGCTTCATCAGCGGCGTCGACGGCGTGGACCTTGCCCTGAACGATCCGACCAGTTTCCGCAACATGAACCTCACGGCCCTGGATATGTTCCGACTGGAGCCGGGTGACGGGACACGGGACTTCACGGGATCGCCACGCGTGGCTGATCCGGCGCTGCTGCAGGTCTTCTATGACGGCGGCACGTTCGATCCTTACGGAATTGCCATTTCCGGCTTGCGGAAGGGCGACATTCCGTTGTCACAGGGGCGGGACAATGGTGACGGCGGGCAGGCGTCCCACTGGAAAGATGGACTCGGCCTGGGCTTGATGGATCCAACCGCGTCGTCCGGTTATGCCTGGTTCAGCGACGTGGATCGAACCGCCTTTGATCTGATCGGCTGGGACGTCGTCGGGGATCCGGTCGCGAGCGACTGGACGGGCGTGACGCTGGAGACCTACTCGCACGATCGCAATGTGGGAGCCGTGACCGAGCTCGAGGATCCCTCGCTACCGGCACCTGGCAGCAACGCCTTGCCCTCGACCGCGCAGGTCTTGGGTGGCATTGGCCGCGGCGAGCAATCCAGCGACGAGACGCTGCGACTGGGCTTCGTCGTCTATGGCACGATGGACGAGGCCCGGGATGTGGATGTTTACAGTTTTCAGGCCACGGCGGGGACGGAGGTCTGGCTGGATATCGATCGAACCTCGCCCAAACTCGATACGGTCGTCGAACTGATCGATGCCAACGGCATCGTGTTGGCCCGCTCGGACAATTCGTTCGCGGAGGCGAACGGGTCCGAACAACGGTTCGCCGCGCCAGGCGTGTTCGTCTCCGGCCTGCAAAAGACGCTGTTTTACGACCAGGACTACTACACGACCAACGTGCTCGACGCCGGTATGCGAGTGGTGCTGCCGGGGGCGACCGGGGCGACCAGTACCTATCACGTGCGGGTCCGCAGCAGCAGCGACAATCTGAATAACGTTTCCGGAGGCAAGACCTCGGGCGTCTATCAACTTCAACTGCGCCTGGGCGAGATCGATGAGTATCCTGGTTCGACCGTGCAATTTGCCGACATTCGCTATGCCATGGATGGAGTCCGCATCAAGGGTCTGCCGAAGCATTCGCCGCTGACCGGAGAAGTTCGCGAGGACGAGTGGGAAAACGCGTTTGGTCAACTGATCGACAACAACGACGCGCTGCCGCTGGGCATCACCCTGACCGAGACCATTTCCCTGGACAGCAATTCGCGTGTCTTGGTGCGACCGACCGTCGGGCCGATCGCGGACGATGCGCCCATTCCCACCTTTTATCCCGATAGTTTCCAGGACGCGCAATACATTGGCAATGTGCTGCAGAGCGATCGCGCGGCGATCTCAATCGCGGGTCGCATGGATGATGGGTTCCGCATCGGTCCGTTCCTGAGTGACTCGGTGGACTGGTACCTGTTCGAAGTCCGCTTCGCCTCGATTCAACAGCCGGGTGGAAATATTGCCGAACTGACCTTCGACTTGGACTATGCCGACGGCATGGCCCGTTCGGATTTGGGATTCGCGATCTACGAGGCGAATTTTGTGGCGACGACGAATTTGTCGGGCGCGGAGACGATGCCCGGGCAGTTGCTCTATCACAGCCTCAATGGAGGAGGCCCGGACGATCATCCGGCTCCGCTGCAAGGCAGCGATCTGGACGACCTGTCGCGCGGCTCGGTCGGCGCACTGGATCCGTTTATCGGACCGGTTTCGCTGCCGGAAGGCTACTATCTGCTGCAGGTCGTCAATCCGTCGGTGGTCCAGCTCGAGCGGCTGCAGTACACCGACAAGTTGGCGCCGAACCCTTATGCTCGGTTTGAGCCGGTCGAGGCTATCTCGCGGATCGCGGAGGATCGGATTGGCGAGCCGATCACGGAGGAAGGGCAGGGGACCACCTTCGATCCGCCGCAGATACCCGTGCTGCTGGATCCACGCAACGCGGTCGTGCCTCTGACCTTGGCGGATGTCGAGTTGTTCGTGAGCAGCGCGAATGCGGTGTTCTCGGTCGACGCTTTCTCGGGCGGACACGAGGTCAGTTTCGGGGCGCTGACGGGGATTGACGGGGCGGCGGGAATCGCACCGATCATCGGCGACTTTGCCTTCCGCGATAATCCGCTCTTCGACCCCGCCTCGACCGATCCCAATGCCGCCCGGCCGCAGCGGCTGATGGCGTTTGCCCAGGACTTGGGGACCGGAGCGAATCCCAGCGACGCGACGATCGGCAACTACATCATCCTGGACATCATGGAGGATACGGCGGCTGAGCGAGCCGGGAGTCCTTTGCCTGCCGGATCGACCGCGGTGCGCGGCGTGGGCGTGGGCGGGGCCCTGACCGATGACACGATCGAGACCTACGGTCCCGACCCGGACAGCGAAGATCCGGCCAACCCCGATATCATCTTGATTGATGAAGGCGTGTTCTACGACGCGATCGCCTTCAATCCGGGCTCAAACGACATCGGCGAAGGCTACGCCATCGGTCGCCGCGCCGCGAGCGGCATCTCGAACATCTTGATCCGGTTTGACGCCGCGACGGGGCAGGCGATCAGTGCAACCGGCGAGCCGCAGGAGGACATCGAGCGTTTGCCGGTACCCAATCCGATTCCGACGCCACCTCCCGCCGTCCCGGTGCGGCAACCCAACGCCGGCTTCGACATCGTGGAGCAGGGCGTGTTGGATACGACGGCCGGCGGCGGGCCGGGCGGCGATATCACGGGCCTGGCCTTCCGAGGCAGCACCCTCTACGGCGTCTCGAACCGGGGTGGTCTGTATCGGATTGGCTTGGGGCCCAACGCGACGGCTCGCTACATCACGACGATCAACGTCCCGAACGACGATCCGGAGGCCGAGCCCGAAGCGATCCGGTTCTCGGGACTCGCGCTCGGGCCTCAGAACGTCGAGGGAGGACTGTACCGGAGCCTGCTGTTCGGCGTCGATGCGCGTGGCAATGTCTATGCCTTCAACACGGACGGCGAGCTGCAGCCGATTTTTGCCAACGGAGCGCTCTCGATCGCGACCGGTGTCTCCGGGGCGACGGGCCTCGACTTCGGGACGCTGGATCAAAATCTGTGGCACGTCACCACGACGCGGGCCGGTGACCCTGGCCACGGTCGCCTGTTCCCCGCGCCTCAGGGCGGCGGCGCGAGCTTCTATTTTGGCGAGGACCAGAATCCCGGCGGCGGCGATCCGCGTTTCTACGATTTCCTCGGCGGAGCTCGCGGGAGTCTCGTCTCGGAAGAGTTCAGCTTGGCGGGCTTTGATGACTCGCACGATCCCTACATCTACTTCACCTATTTCCTGACGACCGAGCAGGCGTTCAATGATCCGCTGAATCCGACGGCTCGCGATTCGTTCCGCGTGTTCATTGCCGATGACAGTCGGGAGGATGGACGCGGTCAATGGCATTTGCTGGCCTCCAACCAGCCGGCCGAGACGGGGCCCGGAGGCCTGGACGTGAACCCGGACGACGACATCTTGATCGATGTTCAACGCCTCTTTGACAACACCTGGCAGGATGTGCCCTTCGCGAATCCGACGGCCCAGGGCCGCAATGGGACCCGCGAGCCGTTCCCCTATCAGGACGATGACGCGCTGCGACCGTTCGATCCGGGTGACATTGGCTGGGCGCCGTTTGATCCGCCCTTGAATGAAACCCAAGGCGTCTGGCGACAGGCTCGCATTTCACTGGCCGACTTCGCCGGCAGCGATCACCTCTCGCTGCGCTTCGACTTCAGCACCGCCGGTTCGTTCAACATCGGAGGTACGGCCGGCGCCGAATTGTGGGCGATCGACGGGGGACGCTTGCGAGATGGCGAAACCTTCGAGATCGACGGAGAGACTTTCGAGTTCGATCTGGGCTACACGCTCGTGACCCGCGCGGCCGCCGCTCTGACCGATGGCGAGACGTTGACGATCGTCGATGCCGACACGAATACCTTCACCTTTGAAATCGATCTGAACGGGGTGGTGGACGCCGCCAATCTGCCGGTGAGCATCACGCCGAATGATTCCGCGGACGTGGTTGCCGACGCGATCGTCACGGCGCTTCAGGACGCGGGCTTGACGGTCACGCCGCACCAGGTTGGGAATCGGATCAATCTGGAAGGTGCCCAGGATGTGCAATTGGCCGGTGGCGGTCTGGCTCTGGAAGGCGCACCGGGAACCGAAGGAATCGCGGTCGTCGTTCACGCCGGGATGTCGTCCGACGAGGTGGCCGAAGCGATGGTGCAGCCCCTGGCCGACACGTTTGCCAACGGCCTGACGGACGTGATCAAATTCACGGGGAACCTGGTGCGAGTCATCGGTCACCGCGTCGGCGATCCTGGCCCGCTTGGACTGACCAGTACCCTGCCGGGGGATGCACTCGGTAACTTCAACACGCCCCTGCGAGCCAAGAACACGCCAGAGAACAGCGGACGCAACGACGATCGGTTGTACGCCTTCGCCGACGACCAGTTCAACTTCGCCGTGCCCTTTGAAGGCGTCTATGTCGACGACTTGATCATCGGCTTTGCGGCGTTTGGCGAGCGGGGAGCGGACTTGAGGCCGGATTATCCCCATGAACCCGCGCAGGGCTTCGAAACGATCCCCGACGTGTTCGAGGGCGAGATTGGCGGGCTGGCTCAAATCTTCCCGCCCCCCGGATCGATCCTGACCGGCGAGTACCAGGTCGAGATTCGCCGAGCGGCCGACTTTGCCGATGGCGTCATTCCCACCCGGACCTTTGATCCGCGGTTTCGCTTGAGCCAGAACGTGAGCCTCACGATTCCTTCCGGAGGCGACGCGTACGACGGGCTGACGGTCTTCGTGTCGGACGGCGTACGAAGTGCCACTTTCGAATTCGAAGACGAGGACGTGGGCAACGGTGTGGCCAATGGCAACCTGGCGGTGCCGTTCGTCGCGACGGATCCGGCCTATGTGCTGGTCGAGCGTTTGAGGGATCTGATCAACGGACTGTATCTGACGAAGCAATTGTCGGTGACGGCGGCCGGGTCCAACGGGGCGGCGGTGGGATCGGTGGGCACCAGCGATCGACTGGATTTGTTCGGCACGGCCGTCTCGGTGGGAGGCGATCTCGAGCCGACGGTCTTCGACGAATCGGGGTCCGAAAATCGATTCCGTGACCAGGGGCAGGTCGTGATCGCTTCCAATTCGATCTCCCATTCGGCGATGTTCGGAATTGTCGTCGAGGATGCCCTGCGGGACTTTCCCTGCAAGGCGGGTTCCCCCGCCGATGGAACGCCGCCGATTTGTGATTTCCCACACTTCGATCTGGCGGATGTCGAGGATCATGCGCAAGGAGCGGCGGCGGACTACAACCCGTCGCTCGGGGCCCCACGAAATCTCCGTGAACTAAATCAGGAAAGCCTCGCGCCGGGCGTGGTGATCGCCAACAACGTCATCGCCTTCGGCGGCGAGGGCGGGATCCATTTCAGTGGTGACCCCAGCGGTCACGTGATCATCGCGCCGGTGGGTGGGCCCGCCGGACAGGCCGAGGTCTGGGAAGACGGCGGCGTGCATTTCCTCTTGCGGATTGAAGACAACAACGGCGACAGTCAGGTGTTCGAGTTCCGGGCCGGAGGCCAGGCGCCGCTCGGACTGACGGATATCGTGATCGACTGGAACACCACGGCGGATTGCCCGGACATTCACCCGCTGAACCAGTGTGGTCCGCGCTACTCGCCCGAAAATCCCGACATGGCCGAGGCGATTCTGAATGCGATCGGCCGCAGTAACCTGGATATCAAGCCGTATCGCACCAAGGGAGACGAACTGTACCTGGAAGGGGCGGCCTCGATTCTCAGTACCGTGGTCAACGGCGACGCAACCTCGGTCACCTTCTTTGCGGATTCGTGGTTCTATCCATTCAATATCGTGCCCCAACAGTCGGCCGTGCCTTTTGGGCGGATCGTGAACAATACGATCGTGGGCTTGGGAGGCACGTTGGTCGGGGACAACTTGTACACGCCCGACGACTTCGCCGACACCGGAATTCTGATCGAAGACTATGCCAACCCGACGCTACTGAACAACGTCGCCGTGAATTTGAACGCCGGCATCCGTGCGGACCAAACGGCGCTGACCAGTGTCGTCGGCGGGATGCTGTTCCAGGGCAATGTCAGCAACGCACAGAATCTGGACGTGGGCGACTTCGCGATTGAACTGGGCAACGACGAACCGCTGTTCGTCAATTGGGACCGTGGCAATTTCTATCCGGCGTCGCTGTCGCGGATCATCGATAGTTCGGTCGACTCGCTGGAAGATCGGTCGGAGTTGGTGACCGTCAAGGAGCCGATCGGGATCGCCCGCTCGCCCATCCTGGCCCCCAATTTCGACGTGCTGGGTCAGCTTCGAATCGATGATCCTGGAGTTGAGCCGCCGGAAGGCTTTGGTAAGAACGTGTTCAAGGATCGCGGAGCGATCGACCGCGTCGACTTCCTGGGCCCGATTGCCCAGTTCCAGGTTCCGCTTGACAACGACGTGTCAGGCAATGACAAGAATCCCGCTGAAGATCAAGTGCGAATCGAGAATTCGCGGCTCAGTCAATTCGTGGTTCAATTGGTCGACTTGGGCGAAGCAACGGCCCCGACGGGGACCGGAATCGACGACGGCATCGTGACGGTGGATTCGGTCATTGTCCGTCGCGACGGCGAAGTCTTGCAGCCGGACGTCGATTACCGATTTGATTACCAAGCCACCACCAACCAGATCCTGCTGACTCCCCAAGCCGGCTTGTGGCTGGCTGGCTACACCTACCAGATCGAACTGATTAATCAAGATCGCTTCGTCGTGGCGGCCGGGGATTACGTGCCGGACGGAGAGGTTTTCCGAGTCACGGACGCGGACGGTCGGATGCGCACCTTCGAGTTCGAAACCGGGTTTTCGTTGCTGGTTCCCGAAACGCTGACGATCATTGTGCCGGCCGGCAACAGCGGACTCTCGGCCGTGGCCGATCGCGAGATCTTCACCATCAGCAATGGCGTCCGGCTGGTGACATTTGAATTTGATTCGAACAACTCAATCAGCGCCGGTCGGGTCCGAGTCCCGTTCCAGCCTTCGAGCACGCCGGATCAAGTGGCCGATGCGATCGTGGCTGCGATCACCTCCGCCGACCTCGGGCTGGGGCCGCGAAATCTGGGCGGTGGCCGCGTTCACGTCGGCGGGCCGCTGAACACCATTCTGGATACGACGGTTACCTCGCTGGAGCAGTCCGGCGGACCCGGTGTTTTCGTCGATGGACAGACGATGCTGCTGCAGCACACGCCGGAGTCGGTTCGTTTTGAGTTCGACCGCGATGGGGTCGTGGCGGGGGCCAATGTGCCGATCGCTTACAACGACAACATGACCCAACAGGAACTGGCGCAGGCGGTCATCGACGCCGTCAATAGCTCGGTCTTGTCGTTGGACGCCGTCCGCGGGCCCAGCGGGGTTGTCAACCTGGGGATTGTACCCGGGCTGCGAATCAATCTGGAAACCAGCAGTCTTTCGCTGTCCGGTAGCCCCGGACTTCAGACGCCCGGCGCCACCGCGATTTCGTTCCGGCCGACCGAAGATCTGGTTCAAGCGGACCTGTCCGCGTTGATGAAGACGGCGATTGACGACAGCAGTCTGGTCGGGATCACGACGCTGATCGACGAGGCCGGACGACTGGTCTTGATCGCGGCCGAGGATGTGCAGGGGATTTCGGCCAACTTGATTCAGGGGATTCGGGACATCGCAGGCAACCTGCTGCGGACGAACCAGAACGCCTCGCCCTTCTCGACGTTATTGGTCGTTGATCTGCCCGCCCCGCTGGATTTTGGCGACGCGCCGGATCCGACGTACGCCACGCTGCTGAACCACAACGGGGCCCGTCACGTTGTCGTGCCAAATATTCGAATGGGGGCCACCAACAGCGCCGAGCTGGACGCGAATCTCGCGGGTGATACGTCGGATGATGGCGTGGTGTTCACCAACGTGCTCACGCCTGGCGGCAGCACGCCCGTCCGCATTACCGTCTCGACGGAAGGCTTTATCGATGCCTGGATCGACGTCGATGCCGATGGCAGCTTCGCTCAGACGCGGGATCACGTGCTCGCCAGTGTCCCGGTCGTGCGCGGCGCCAATACGCTTCGGCTCGAGATTCCCGACGACGCCCAGCTGGGGTCGACCTTCAGCCGATTTCGCTTCAGTACTTCCGGTGGTCTGGCAGCGACAGGACGGGCCAATGACGGCGAAGTCGAGGATTACCCGGTCGAGTTGGTGTTCGTTGAGCGACCCATTGGTGTCGACGATGCGTATTCGGTCGATGAAGATTCGGTACTCATTATCGGCGCGGCCGCGGGCCTATTGCAAAACGATCAAGAGCCGAATGGGAATGACCTCAGCGCGCTCGTTAGCGAGGGTCCGATGCACGGCACGTTGACGCTGAATTCCGACGGCTCGTTTGTGTACGAGCCGGACGTGAACTTCTTCGGCGTCGACACGTTTACTTATCGAGCCACGACCGACATTCTCGCGTCGAATTCGACCGTGGTGTCAATCGAGGTGATTTCCCAGCCCGACGAACCCATCGCCGGCGATGACTTCGCCAGCACGCCCGAGGATACGCCGGTCACAATCGACTTGGTCGCCAATGACGTCGATCCGGACGGGGCGCTTGATCGGAGCTCGGTTACCGTCACCACGCCTCCCAGCCATGGGACGGTCGACGTGGACAACACGGGCGTGGCCGTCTATCGTCCTGACGCGAACTATTTCGGTACGGACACGTTCCAGTACACGGTTCGGGACGGCGAGGGAGCGATTTCAGCTCCGGCCACCGTGACGATTCAGATTCAGAGTGTGAACGACGCGCCGATCGCCAACAACGATGCTCTGTTCGTACGACAAGGCACCCCTTTGACCTACGACTTGTTGGCAAACGACGTGGACATCGACGGAACCCTCGTCCGGCAGTCGGTCGTGATCACCTCGAGCCCGAAGAGTGGCTCGATTCGATTCAACACGGATGGAACGATCGTGTTCACGCCCGATCCGAACTTCCTCGGAGTCGACACGTTCCGCTACACCGTCCGCGACAACTCGGGAGCGACTTCCAACCAGGCGACCGTGACGGTCACGGTTTCAGGAGAGAACTTCCCGCCGATTGCGAACGACGATCAGGCGGAAACGGACCGAGGACAGGCCGTCACCATCGATCTGGTCGGCAACGATACCGATGTCGATGGTTCGGTCGTTCCTGGCTCGATCACCGTGACGACTCAACCCAGTCACGGCTCGGTGGTCGTGAATCTGGACGGAACCGCGGTGTATCAGCCGGTTTCGGGCTACGTCGGCTTGGATGAATTCCGCTACACGGTCCGTGATGACTTCAATGCGGTCTCCAACATCGCGACGGTGACGGTGACGATCTCCGAACTCGGTCCGCCGTGGCAGAATCCGGCGAATCCGCTGGACGTCACCAACGACGGCTTTGTGGCACCCATCGACGCGTTGCAGGTGATCAACGAGATCAATCTGCGAGGATCACGCCCGCTTGATCCGCCGCCGTCATCGAGCGAGCCGGTGCAGCCTCCGCCCTACCTGGATGTGAACGGCGACGGCTCGCTGTCTCCGCTGGACGCCCTGTTGATCATCAACTTCCTCAACAACCCATCGGCGGCCCCGGCGGTCGCCGCGGAAGGCGAGCGGCTGGCCGACGCCCAGCTGATTGGCGCGGCGCTGGACATCCAGCCGCGTTTCCAAGCCGAGCCGGCAGAAACCGCTGCCGCCGTCGATCAGGCCGTCGCCACCACGTCGGCGCGGACGCGTCTGCTGGAGGACGCGGTTTGGGCGGAAGACGAATCGCTGTGGGATGACGGGCTGTTGGGTCCGGTTCAGGGTTCCGACGATTGGGGCAAGGCGCTGTGGGACGCGGGCGACGATTCCGATTGGATATAAGGGCCGCAGCCCTCGAATCGGCCGTCGTTTGTGGGAAAGGCGTCCCTTTTCTCAGACCGTCCCGCGCATCCGCGCGGGGCGGCTTCTCGCCGTCCGGCGACGCCGCTATGCTGAACGCGGTTTCTCCGCCCACCACTTGATCGAAAGTCCCAGCAGGCATGACACACACGACACGGTACGACTACGATGTGGTCGTCGTCGGGGCCGGACATGCCGGCACCGAGGCCGCGCTCGCCGCGGCTCGAATGGGCGCCCGAACCGCCCTGCTTTCGCTCAGCCTCGACACGGTCGGTCAGATGAGCTGCAATCCGGCCATTGGGGGTGTGGGAAAAGGACAGATCGTCCGGGAAATCGATGCCCTGGGCGGTGCCATGGGCCGCGCCATCGACCGCACCGGGCTGCAGTTCCGACTGCTGAATCGACGGAAGGGGCCCGCCATGCACGGGCCTCGCGCTCAAGCCGATAAAAAACGCTACCAGCAAGAAATCAAACGCGTTGTCGAGCAGCAGGACGGGCTGGACTTGAAGCAAGACGCGGCCGAAGACTTGGTCGTCGAAGCGACGCCCGGCCACGTTCCGCGGATCGTCGGTGTCCGCGTGCGGGGCGATGCCGAGTATCGAGCACGTTGCGTGATTCTGACGACAGGGACCTTCTTGCAGGCCCTGATGCATACGGGCGAAGCCAAGACGCCAGGCGGCCGCGCCGGCGAAGGGACCACCCAGGGTATCAGCGGCGCCTTGCGACGGCTGGGGTTTCAAATCGATCGGTTCAAGACGGGAACCCCTCCGCGCATCAATGGGCGGACGATCGATTTCGGCCGTTGTGAGGAGCAGTTGGGCGATGACGTTCCCCAGCCGTTCTCGTTCCTCAGTTCGGAAATTCAGATCGAGCAGCTGCCCTGCTGGATTACCTATACCAACGTGCAGGTCCACGATCTGATCCGATCAGAATCTGCATCGAGCTCCGATGTATAGCGGCCAGATCGCCTCGACACGGACCACGGTACTGTCCTTCCATCGAGGACAAAGTTGTGCGGTTCGCGGACAAGGACCAGCACCAATTGTTTCTTGAGCCCGAAGGGTACGAGACCAGCGAGTATTACGTCAACGGGATCTCCACCAGCCTGCCACGTGATGTCCAGGATGCCATGCTCCGACTCATCCCGGGACTGCGAGCAGGCTCAGATGATGCGGTACGGATATGCCGTTGAATACGACTTCTGCCCGCCCGATCAGCTGCTGGCCTTCCCTGGAGACGAAACGCGTCGAAGGTCTGTTCTTGGCCGGGCAGATCAACGGAACCACCGGCTACGAAGAGGCTGCGGCACAAGGCCTGATGGCCGGCGCCAACGCGGCACTGCAAGCTGCGGTCGGAGCAGCCGCTAGTGCTACAACGAGACCAGGCCTATATCGGGGTCCTGATCGACGACCTCGTCACCCGCGGCGTCGACGAACCGTACCGGATGTTCACCAGCCGCGCGGAGTACCGCCTCCGTCTGCGTCATGACAATGCCGATCGGAGGCTCACTCCCCTCGCGGCCGCCAGCGGACTGGTTGGCCCCCGCCGCGCGGCCCGCGTGGTTGCCAAACAAACGGCAATTGACCAGGCGATGGCCCAGCTCGAGTCGCTCCGCACGGATGAGGTGAGTGCGGCCAAATTCTTGCGGCGACCGGAAATCACCTGGTCGGATTTGGTCTCCCGATTTCCATCGCTCGCCTGCATTGATGCGGACGTTGCCCTGCAGGTCGAATCGGATATCAAGTACGCGGGGTACATCGCGCGGCAAGACGTGGAAATCGCGCGCCAGCAGCGTCTCGCGGACAAGCAGATCCCCGCGAATCTCGACTACGCGACGATCGGACAACTCCGTACCGAAGCTCGTGAAAAGCTGACGCGCGTCCGACCCGCCAGTCTCGCACAAGCCAGCCGGATCAGCGGAATTACGCCGGCTGACTTGGCCCTGCTAATGACCCACTTGCACGCCAAGTCGCGCCACTCCGACTAGGTTGAAGTGGCGCTGAGCGTTCGCTCGGGGGTTGGCTTGCCTTGCTCGACCGCACCCAAAGTCCGCACATCGGTCAGCTTTCCACGGGTGATCTGCCTGTTTCGGGCGATGAGATCGGGAGTTTAGAGGATTCAAGGACTTGGTGCCCGCCGCAACAATTTGGAGATTCACAACACTTCTGTGCTGGTCGTACCGATTAGTAAACCCGGCAGGTTTGAGCTCGCGTGTTCGGGCGGTGTCCTAAGTCTATACCATGCAATAGGTTGCTCAGTAGATATCGATATTGACGCTTGCGTTAAGATGTCTATAATGCAGAGCATGTAGGGAATCGGCAAAGCTGGAAGGAACGACGATGGCTGGCCGATGGGAATTGGGCAGGTAGAGTGTGCGGTTTGCGCACTTAAAGGAATCTTGCTCAACGACGGAGCTAGAGCCAGCTCGGGGGGCGGCGTCACCGGAAATGGATTCTCGGGTACGCGCGTTGATTCCACCGAGTAGCTCGACAGGCTAGGGAAGGATATTCGTAGCCATGAAAACGGTTTACACGACTGGCGAAGCCGCGAAGATTTGCAAAGTAAGTCAGCAGACGATCATTCGCTGTTTCGATTCCGGCCAACTCAAAGGTTTTCGGGTCCCAGGGAGCCGCTTCCGGCGGATTCCGCGCGATCAGCTATTTTCGTTCATGAAAGACAATGGCATTCCCACGGAAGCCCTGGAGAGTGGGAAGCGAAAGATCCTGATCGTGGATGACGACGAGGAATTGGTCGAGCTGATGAAGGATGCCTTCGACCATGACGGTCGATTTGACATTCGGACCGCGAACAACGGTTTCGACGCGGGGATGCTTGTCAAGGAGTTCCGACCCGATCTCGTGATTCTGGACGTGATGTTGCCGGATATCAACGGTCGTGAAGTCTGCGTGCGTGTTCGCAGCGACAAGACCTTGGACGAAGTGAAGATCATCTGCATTTCGGGCATGGTGGAGTCGGACAAGGTTGCGGACCTGCGGGAGGCGGGTGCGAACGAGTTCATCCAGAAGCCGTTCACGGTCGACCGCCTGCTGGAGCGCTCGTGCGAACTGTTGTTGCTCGAAAGCGCCCCCACCACCTGATCGTCCTGCTTTCGGCGGGAGGGTGTCACGCGAACGATTTGGGGCGTCTGCGGATTGGCTTCGGCAGACGGGTATTTGTTCGGGCATGGAATCTTCGTCTGCCGACGGTTCATTCTTAACGCTCGACGCGTTTCGCCACGGCGAGCGATTTCTACTCGCCGATGGGACGGCGACGGCGGTCTTGGCATCGCTGTTGACGGAGGTGGGTCAACAGCGGGCCGATTCGCTGCTCCGCCTGGCTTCGGTCGATCCATCTTGGGCGGGATGGCTCGTCGCGCGCGTGGCGATCGGCGGCCTTTCGGCTGAGTCGGATTCGGGTGACCCCTCAACAGTCGCAACCGCCGTGGGTGGCACCATCCGGAATCACGACCCGTTGTCCGAGAGCAGCGCGCGGTGCTTTCTGGAGGAGCACGCCGGTTGGCGCGACGTGATCGTAGCTCGCGTGCGAAAAAGACTGTCCGTTCTCACACCCGGCGGCCTGTCGAGTCTCTTGACGGACTCACTCAAGCGGCATCGGATCACCGGGGCCGAGCTGAAGACCTGGCATCGAGCACAGGCGCGGGGAATGATCGGGTTGCAACGCCTTGCGGCGGATCAACCCGGCGAGTTGGCAGGATCGCAAGGCGGCTCGACGTGGTTGGCAGCGGGGCGACTGGCTCCGATTTGGAGAGTCGATTCAAAGGACGCCGCGCGCCTGGTCTTGGCGACCGCCGACGAGCCGGCCGACCAGGGGCTCGATGCGGAACGGTCGGATTTAAGATCCCAGGTGGAGGCGTGGCTGCGGGATCAGGATCCCGTCTGGTTGCCCGTCTCGCGGGCGAATCGAGAAATCTTTGCCCGCTCACTCCAAGTGATCCAACGGTCGGAGGATTTGGAAGACCGTTTTCAGGCGACCTTGGAGCGCGAAAAGTTGTTGGCGATGAAGGAACTTGCCTACGGCGCCAGCCACGAAATCAATAATCCGCTGGCGAATATCTCGTCTCGAGCGCAAATGCTGATGCGCGGCGAAACCGATCCGCAGCGGCGCCGTGCCCTGGCGACGATCAACAGCCAGGCGTTTCGAGCCCACGAGATGATTGCCGACATGATGTTGTTTGCAAAACCACCGGCGCCCGAGTCGCGACGATTGGAGTGGGTGGATTTCCAAAGCGACCTGCAGCAAAAGATCGAAATGGATCGGCCGGACGAGGTTGATTTGACGTGGCAGTCCGACGGCGCTGCTGCGGTGGTGATCGCCGATCCGATCCAGCTGACCGTCGCGGTCAGGGCGATTTGGACGAATGCGTTCGAGGCGATGGGGAATCGCGGCACGCTGACGATCTGCAGCCGGGTCGCCGCGAGCGGTTGGCCGGGCCCCTCGGCGGGTTGGGCCGAACTGGAGATCCGCGATACGGGCCCCGGAATTCGCCCCGAAGTCCGCCGACATCTTTTCGATCCCTTTTTCTCGGGGCGGGAGGCGGGGCGAGGACTCGGGTTCGGCCTGTCGAAGGCGTGGCGCGTGATCGAACTGCACGGCGGCCAGCTGCTCGTGGACAGTCAGGTCGGCGCCGGCGCGACGCTGACCGTGCGCCTGCCCCTGGCACCGCCTGAGCCGGAAACCGATTGACCGCAACCGGGCGGGCGCAACCGGGGGGCGAGGCTCCCGCCGAGCCGCCGCCTCGCACGAATCACAATCGTCCCGCCCTCCCTGGGTCTCTCAATCCGTCCCCCGTTCGTCGGTCGAGGCCAGAATCGCATTACGCCGAGAACCCGCGCAGCTCGCGCGGCAGCGGAAAGTGGACTTCTTCTCGGCGGACGGTGCGGACCTCGACCGAGGCCTGAAAGCGCTCTTTAAGATAGTCCAGACATTGCTGGACGACTGACTCGGGTGCGCTGGCGCCGGCGGTCACGAGGACCGTCTCCGTGCCGTCGAACCAGTCGGTTGAAATATCGTTCGGGCCATCGATCAGGTAAGCCTGGCATCCGGTTTCGCTGGCCAGCTCGCGCAGCCGCTGACTGTTGGAACTGTTTTGGCTACCCAAGACCAGGACCAAATCCGCGTCGGCGGCCAGCAGGCGAACCGCCTCCTGGCGGTTTTGTGTGGCGTAGCAGATATCTTCCTTTAGAGGACCTTGGATCTCGGGAAAGCGCTGCTTGAGCCGCTGAATGACGCGAGAGGCATCATCGACCGAGAGCGTGGTTTGGGTCAGGTAGGCCAGTTTGGATTCGTCTTTGACGACCAGATGATCGACATCCTGTTCATTCTCAACCAGCACAATCGCCTCGGGCGCTTCGCCCATCGTGCCAATCACTTCATCATGGCCCTCGTGGCCGATCAGGACGATCGTGTTACCGTCCTTGGCAAAACGAATCGCCTCCAAATGGACTTTCGTCACGAGCGGGCACGTGGCGTCGATCGCGACGAGTTGACGCCGACGCGCGGCCTGACGGACTTCGGGCGACACACCGTGAGCCGAGAACAGCAGCGTGGACCCAGGCGGGACTTCGTCAACGGCCGCGACGAAGACAGCTCCTTTGTCTCGAAAACTCTCCACAACGTATCGATTGTGGACAATTTCGTGAAAGACATAAATCGGCGTGCCAAACGCCTTGATCGCGAGATCCAGACTTTCAATCGCCATATTGACGCCGGCACAAAACCCTCGCGGACTTGCCAGAATGATCTTCACGGATTTGCACGCTCCGAATTAGGGATCGACGGTGACTCACGCGGGGCGGCTGTCGATACAACCTCCGTCGCATCGTAGTCAATTCGCGCGAATCTGCCCAGAGAGCCGAGACCGCCAGCCGCAGGTCACCACCCGGCTCGCTGCAGGTCCTGAAGCACGCGCCGCACGATCGAGGCAATCTGATCCTCATCCGGAAGATCATCTGCCCAGCCTTCTTCGGTCAGCAGCGTGTAGAGTTGATCCTTGAGTTTCGAGAGCGCCTGTTGCTGCACGGACGATTGGGGTTGGCGGCCTGGGCCCGTGCGGATCCCTCGCAGGTTCAGCGCCACGCGAAAGCCCTCGGGGAACTCGGCCGAGTAAAGCATTGCGTCGAACAAGCGAAGCAGTCGGTACTGCAGGTCCCGAGCGGCCTCCAGTTGTCCGTTCAGCGTGAGATCGAACAGGCGGCGAGTGACTTCGGGCACGATCCCGCTGGTCGCGTTGGTACCGCCATCGCATCCGACGATCAGCATCGGCAACAGGGCTGCCTCCCATCCGGTCAGAAAACTGAAGTCGGGTCGTTCGGGTCGCACGGCCGAGATCATCCGCATCATGTTCGGCACGTCCCCCGAGGAGTCCTTGATCGCGACGACGCGTGGGCATTCAGCGGCGAGCCGGCAAACGGTATCCACGTCGATCGGAGACGCGAACAGGGGAATGTTGTAGAGCGTGATATCGACGGGAGAATGGTCGGCAATTTCTTTGAAGTACGCGTAGACGCCTTCGGGGCTGAGCCGGTAATAAAAGGGCGAAACGATGGCGACGGCCCGGCAACCCAGCGCAGCATAATGTTCACATGCCCGAATGGTCTCTCCCGTATTGGCTTCTGCGGCACCGGCCAGGATGGGAACGCGGCCCCGCGCTTGGTCGGTAATAATTTCGACGACGCGCCGCCGCTCCTCGGCCGTAAAGCGGACGAACTCGCCGGTCGAGCCGTTCGGGTAGAGGCCATGGACGCCGCGATCGATCAACCAGTCCACGTACCGGCGCAATTCGTCTTCGTTAATCCGACTTCGCTCGTCCAAGGGAACGATATTCGGCGTAAAGATGCCTTGAATACGATCGGACATAGTGAGCTGACCCGCCTCGGGCTAAGGATGATCGGAACGGATTCAGGGGGGACGGAGGCGGACCCGTTCGGTCCGGAAAGTCCCTAATCATAGCTTTTCGGTCGGCTTGCGTCAGCGAGCAGGTCCGTGGCGGCGCGACGATTCGGTCGCGGCCCAAGGCGAGCGCCTGGGCTTGCAACGCTGCGGTCAGTCAATCGGAAGTGATGCTAACAAAGGACTTACGGCGAGCACTCCGACTCGTTGCACCAATGGTTGCGCCAGAAATGAAAATCTACTGCAAATCGCGACCGTCCTTCAATCGCTCTTGTCCGACGAAGAATGCCGCCGACTGGCGGAGCTGCTAACCCGGAGATCTGGATGACGAGTAACCCTGTAGTTGCATAAAGGATTCTTTGCGAGTGTGAGTTGGACTGAGAAAACCAGGGGTCTTCGAACTTGCCATCGCTTGTTGCTGGATCTCACCTCCGGTGAGATCCAGGCGCACCGGGAGGGCGAGGCTCCTGCCGAGCCGCAGGAGCGGAAGACGCTGTCAAAGAAGGCTCAGCAGGAGCTTCGCCCTCCCGAAGGCTTGGCCACAAAGCAGTTTTTCTGCAACGCTGGGGTTCATTCAAACGCTTGTCTCCAAGGTCAATTCCTGCGAGTTTCAAAGCCAAATCCTTGCCCATCCCACATGCGTCCTTGTATTGAAGTTTTCGAAGAAGAAGACCTCAGTCCCGGCGCAAATGTCGTGCCAATTGATCGCAGGCTTACGCATAAAAGACAGACCAGATCGTCCCAGCGTCCCATGAACGCTGACCATGTCTGTTCGAGGCGTTCGTCGAGGGGCGCGGCTTCCGAGACCGCTCGAAAAATGGGGCCCTGGTCGACGCAAGTTTGCACCCCTCCCTTGAGCGATTCCCTCAGCGCGGCGATCGGTTCGCCCTCGCCGTTGATCCAGGGATTGGTCGTCTGATGCATGACCGCTCCGACCTTACTCAAAAGCGACTCGACCAGCACGTGCGATCCTTGAAATACTGGTAAAACGCCGGACGACTGAGCGGTGTGTCACCCATCGATTCGCCAATCGTCAGATCACGAAAGTTATGCGCCAGAGAAATCGGACGGCGCTGTCCATGATTTCTCGGCGGGCCTCTTCCGGGCAATGGCGGCGCGAGCGTTTGCGAGCATTTGGACGAGCTGTACGAGAAGTTCTTGGCGATACTGACATATTGTCAGTAGCTTGCCCCACCCCCTCTTCGGCATGTCAATCCGAACTCGCCTCGGTTGCATCATCTTCGGCGACCTGCCCGCCAAGCGGAAGGCACCTTGCTTTCCACACCTTGGAGAGAGTCAAGGCACTCTTACGAGCGTTCCAAAAACCGTCGTTTGTCAGGGCGCCGCAAGATCCTCGATGGTGCCGATGAGTTGAGGGATTTCCGTTTCGCAATCCCACTGGCACCGACGAAGATCAGATACAATGTCAGGACGTCCTCGGAGGTAGACCAAGATGGCTGCCAAGTCGTCCACCGCTCGCGCTTTTCTTGCCTCTGCCCTTATCGTCTTGTTCGTGCTACTTCTCCTGCCCGCTCTCAATGCCCCTTACTCACGTAGGCGGAATCCTTGCATCAATCACATCCGCAGCTTGAGCCTGGCGATTGCGAACTACGAAGTCGAGAACGGGCGCTATCCACCAACGTACATCGCTGATGCAGCTGGCCGTCCCCTGCATAGCTGGCGCATCTTGATTTTACCGTTTTTGGACGACCCGCTCGCGAACGAAATCTACGATCAATACCGCTTTGATGAGCCGTGGAATGGCCCCAATAATCGGCGGTTGGCCAAAGAAATGCCAAGAGTCTTTCGGTGCCCTGATGAAGTATCAGATCAACCTTGGCACACAAGTTATGTTGCAATCGTTGGTGCGGACACCATCTGGTCGTCAGAACAAGGCAGACACATTCATGACATCAAAGACGGCACGTCCAAAACACTACTGCTCGTTGAGCAGCCGATGTCCGGCATTCATTGGATGGAACCACGGGACCTGAACTTGGAAGAGCTTGCCATCCTCGACCCGGACGGGCCGCGTAATCACGGTGGGTCAGTGATCATCGGTTCGTTCGCTGACGGTCACACACTGGCTCTGAGTTCGATCGGCCCAGAGCGATTGCGGCGGCTGGCGACAATCGCCGGTGGAGAGGAGATATCTCCCGACGAACTGTGATGATCTTCGATTGGAGACCCCCAAAACCAAACGGGCATGCCATGATCAGATGATCGATTTCGAACGCAAGAGGCCGACGAAACCGCCTTGTATCACACCCTCGGAGCCTTACCCGAACCCATGTTTTTTTTAGAAGTGAATTCTCATGCTTGCCCGCAAAGTCATTGAGTACACATGGAATCATCCGTCCAATCGGAAACGGCGCGTGCGTGCGCTGGCCGACACATTCGCCTGGCAGATATGGAAGCGTGTGGTACGCCGCCCGCGGACCGTTTCGGCCCTCGACGGAATGTGGGTGCGGTGCTATCCCGACAGTAATGCGGCCGGCATGTTGATCTATAGTGGTGGTTGGCCGGCATATGATGAGATGCACTTCTTGCGGCGTTATCTGCGAGCCGGCGACAATTTCGTCGATGTCGGTACGAACATCGGTGTCTTCACACTATTGGCCGGAAAGTACGTGGGAAGTAATGGATGTGTCCTAGCGATCGAGGGCGGGCGAATTGCCTTCGATCGTCTCAAGGAAAACATTGCGCTTAATTCACTGCAATCCGTCGTTGAGGCACGGAATGCGGCCGTGGGTGCCAGAGAGGGTACCGTTCATTTTTTACAAAACCGGGACCTTACCAACCGCATCGCCGCCGATACGGAGGAATGCCAAGAACACAGAGAGTTTGAACCAATCGAATGTGTGACGCTTGACGGCGTCCTATCGGGTCGGACATTTGCGCTGGGAAAAATCGACATCGAGGGTGCTGAGCCAATTGCGTTTCAAGGTGGCCAGCGAGCGCTGCGGGATGCGAACCC
Organism: uncultured Planctomycetales bacterium; assembly: GCA_963826795.1. Taxonomy (GTDB): domain Bacteria; phylum Planctomycetota; class Planctomycetia; order Pirellulales; family Pirellulaceae; genus CAWGYT01. The sequence goes on from CAWGYT010000010.1 coordinate 587,188, forward strand.
GCCAATCTGGATCATGGAACTCAAGCAACGCCTACTGGAGCGTTTTGGTATGACTCCGGAACGCGTGGCTGAAATGCTTGCTCTGTACGGCTATCAGCTCGGCATTTATGACGGCAATCGTAACGACTTGACGTTTCCAGAAGCACCTTGGCATGACCATGGAGACGTTTTCGCGATTCATCGCGACCATCTGGATCAGGTACGTGCGCCTGCAGGGGCAGGAATAAACAATTACGCGTCGATGACAGGTCGCACCGAAACAGGAGTGTTGACCCCAGCGTTGCAGAAAAACTGCTTTGTGGCCAAGCCTTCGGGAGGGCGAAGCTCCTGCTGAGCCTTCTTTGACAGCGTCTTCCGCTCCTGCGGCTCGGCAGGAGCCTCGCCCTCCCGGTGCGCCTGGATCTCACCGGATGTGAGATCCAGCAACAAGCGATGGCAAGTTCGAAGACCCCTGGTTTTCTCAGTCCAACTCACACTCGCAAAGAATCCTTTATGCAACTACAGGGTTGAGATCCGGCTTCGCAGGATCTCCCTCGGCATTGGGGTCTTCTGTCTTTTCTGAGAAGGTCTCCACCAACGGCACGGTGTAACCCACGCCTTTATGGGTGTCATAGCTCGAGACGACGAACCCCAGACGACGAACCCCAGACGGTCTACCGTCCGGCGCCGCTGCGCAAGCGTAGGCCGTCTGACGTCTTCATCGCCGTCAAGGTCGTCGCGAGGGTTTATCGCCAAGCTGCCAACGCCAACAGAACCATGCACAGCAACAGATTCGCGGCAGGTTCGGGAACGGCATGAGTGGCCGACCGGGGCCCGCTGTCGTAACCTCCATCCGAAAACGCCGCGACGAGATCGGATGAGGTGAAGTCGGCGTCGCCGTCCCAATCGCCGTCTGCCCAGTTCGAGTTTCCCGCCGTCGGGTCCTCGTACTCGCCCGCCTGCATGGTGCGCACCAGATCGCTCGAAGTAAACAAGCCGTCCAGATCGCTGTCTCCGAGCCAGGTATGCAGGACATCGTGGATATACGCGAGTCGATCATCGGAGGTGAAGACTGAGTCTTGATTGATGTCAAACTTCGCATCGAACGGCGGACCGTCCCGCAGTGCGGCTGAGATGAGCTCGATGTCAGCCACATCGATCTGCAGGTCACCATTCAAGTCGCCGCTGGGTTGATCGTAGACCAGGCGCCCGACAATATCAAAGCCATCTTGAGGAACCTGGGCGCCGTAGATCCAGATTCGGTCAAACGCTTCGACAAACGCAACGGCTTCGGCGGTGTCGTAGTATGGTTCGGTGCGAGCAAACTTCGCAATTTCCTTGTATTCGGTCGCGTCTTCGTTAAAGGCCAGCAATCGCACGTATTGGTCGTGCCCCGGGACAATAATATTGCCGAAATGGATACTTGCGGTAGTCAGCAATAGTCTGCCGTCGGACGTAGTCATCCAGTTCCACGGCGCCGTCAGCAGGCCCCTCTCGCCCACTTGCTCGACGACCTGAGTTTCACGGTGGACTCGGAAGATCGCCTGCCCCAGTGCAGATGATGAGTCTTCCCCCCAGTACATGTAATCTCCATACGCGATCATGTCGACGGTTCTTGTCCGCTGGCTGGTCAGGACTCCGTCCGGGTCAAGTACATAGTCTGGATCCAACGTCGAGCGAGAACCGTCGAGGAGACCCCAGCGAGCAGCCCACAGCTGCGGGTTCTCGATCAATCCATCGGGACCGAACACGTCGCCCACCATGATCGAACTTTCGCTGTTCCTATCGCCGCTCATGAGATACAGCTTGTCATACTCCTGATCATAATACGCGCCGTGAAAGTGACTGACCGATCGTTGGTTAGGGACGAGCAAAACCTGCCATGAGTCGCCATTATTCGGCGAGTAGAACAGGTCGTCGCCGTTGGCGTAATCGACATACAACAGACGTCCTTGTCCGAGATCGACCAGCGAGTGCTCTAACGTGGCCGACTGAATCACGTCATTGCGCGACATGAGGATTTGAAAGTCCTGAAAGCCATCGGGCGAGCGAAGCAGATGTAGTGAGGCGGGACCTGTCACGTGCGGCTCCCGCGCCAACACGAACATGCCTTGGTCGGTGAACAAGGCCCTGAACGGCTTGAAGCCTTTCGGCAATTGCCCCCCCACTCCAAACGTCGTCCCGTCGTATGTCCAAATGCGGTAACCCTTGTGGTCGAGCCCCCACAACTTGTCGTGCCACCATCCGCTCGCGCCGCGGGTTCGTCCCGTCAACTCGGCGTCAAGCTCCCACCGCGGAAATTCGTCAGCACGCGTGGGAGAAAGCCAACCTGAAAGAATGACCAAACCAACGGCCGCCGCGATTGCCAGCGATCGATCGGCACTGTCTCGTTCTCGTATCAACTTCTGCTCCTTTCGGCTCGTGTGGCCGCTTGAGGTCAATTTGATCATCATATCCCCAGCCACCACCGAGTCAATCGAATGGCAACGGCCACCATCTGTCATCGATTCACGAATCAGAAATCGAGACGGCGGCGTTCGGCAGCTGCCGCGTAGGTCGCGTCGACCGGCTCGTTAGGCAATGTTGACATGCCCAATCGGCAGCGGCACGCAAAGAACGTCGATGAGGGTCTGGTGCCCGGATTCCATTGCGGACTTTTCTGCGCTGGTCACGACGCCGTGGCAGGCGTCAACGGCTCCCGGGCTGACCCCGATCCCGAAGTGTGCGAGCGGCTCGGCCCCGGCTGCCGGTCGACCGGATGAAGTCACACTTGAATTCGCAACCAACACGATCTGATACGGTCGACACTCGCCTCGTCGTTGCAGTCAAAACCGCAATCGCTGTGATACTCGCTCGCAAAGTGACGATTGCGTGGCATCCCAAGTCAGCCACATCAACACCGCAAAAAGATGCTCAGCACGCTCAGGTACAAAGTTGGCGGACGGACATTGCGTGTGTCTTTTGCAATTTGCGACCATTCACTGAGCAGCGTTTAGTGGCTGGCTCTGGGCAGTTCAAGCCGTTCATTGCCGGCGTAACTTGTTTGAATGATCTGTGCGATTGGCCAGACTCCGAGTGAGATGCCACAACTCGGGTGGGCCGCTCGCGCCGGGGTCAAATCGGCCGAGGGCGATCGGGGTGGCCAAAGTTGTTGGCCAAAGCTGTTGGCGATTTGCGAACCGGTGAACGCCTGGCGCAGGCTGCCAAGCGAGGGGCGAGTTTGACACGATTCTCAATTGGGTGTCAAATAGGCTCCGGATGCGACGGAAACGTTTTGGATCGGTGTTTGCGCCACGATCTCCATAGATTGACTGACAGCGGAGAATCACAATGAACGGAAAGAGATCTCTCGGCAGGGCTGCATGTCGGATCGTCCTCCACTTCGTCGGAGTTCCGTGGCTGTTCTCCCACTTCAATTGCGCTGTTGCCGACACCTTTGGACGTGGCGAGAACACGTTCGAGATTGAGTTCGTGACGATTGGTGATCCCGGCAATTCCGACGATTTGGATAACAGTCCGAATTCTTATCGCGGACGTCCAGAAAGCCCAATTCCTGTCGGCGGGGTGGACTACGTGTACCGGATGGGGAAATACGAGATAAGTCGGGAACAAGTCGAGAAAGCAAACGTGAACGGCGATTTAGGAATCACGTTGTTTGATATGTCTGAATATGACGCAAACGGCCCCGGATATCCGGCGACTGGGATTACCTGGTTTGACGCGGCGAGGTTTGCTAACTGGCTGAATACCAGTTCGGGCCACAATGTTGCGTACAAGTTCGAGGAAGGACAATTTCAACTCTGGGGGCCAAGCGACGCCGGCTACGACACTGAAAACCCGTTTCGCAATCGCCTGGCGCAGTATTTCCTCCCGAGCGTGGACGAATGGTACAAGGCGGCGTACTACGATGGGCAGCTAGGCGTTTATTATGAATTTGCCACGGGTAGCAACACGGCGCCAACTCCTGTCGCGAGCGGCACGACGCCTCAAACGGCGATCTACCATCAGAGAACACTCGCTGTGAGCACGCAGGCTGGCGGATTAAGTCCCTACGGTACCATGGCCCAGGGCGGCAACGTCTGGGAGTGGGAAGAGACGGAATATGACCATACCAATAACAACACCCACGGGGAACGCGGTCTGCGCAGCGGCGATTGGAACGACAATGATGAGCATATCTCGGCGTCCTATCGCAATCCATTCTACCCGTCTTGGTCTGACGATTATCGCTTCGGCTTTCGAGTCGCATCAATCGCCGAACCAAGTGTGGTTGGCGATTTGAACGCCAACGGCCAGTTGGACGCAGCAGATATCGACATGATTGTCGTTGGTTCACTTGATCTCTCGTTGGATTTGACCGGGGACAGGGTTGTGAACCGTGACGATCGCAGCTTTTGGGTGCATGACCTGGCAAACACTTCGTTTGGCGATGTCGATCTAGACGGCCAGTTTGACAGCAGGGACCTGGTTGTCATGTTTCAGGTTGGCAAGTTCGAGTCTGACCTAAGAGCTGGCTGGGCAGAGGGCGATTTCGACGGCGACCAAGATTTTGACTCCGCTGATTTGATCGAAGCCTGGGTGGACGGCGGCTATCACAGCGGCGCCGCCCTACCCGAACCTGCCAGCTGTACGTTGGCTCTGTTCGCGGGCATCTCGCTGCTCGGCGTCAGGCGTCGCAGGTGAGCAGATTGCCTTCGCCAAGGAGTCTTGAAAGCGGAACCTGATCCGCGGATATCGTGACCGTTCACGGCCTACGTCTGGAGTCAGCTTGAGACCGTTGCTGTCTGGCGTTTGACTTCCCCAAGCCGGGCAGGCGATCCGCACGCATCTTTCTCTGTAGATCGACTGCCATCGTCGCTGCGTCGTGGAGGGCCGTTATTATTTTCGCGAGAACCTCGACGTCGCCCCAGTTTGTTGGGCGCGGGCCACTTGTTGAGCGCGGGTCTCCGACCCCGCGCGTCGCTCGACCGAAGGTCTCCCCAATCCTCGCCGCAGACCACACCGCGCGGCAGAGGGCTAAAGTGAGAGGAAAATCCACGCCGCTTCGGATTCGGATATTCTGATCGAGCCACAAATGAACGGCATTGGATCGTTGGGCTTCGGGCGGCACCGGCGAAGCGGTGGCTTTCGGCGCCGCGCCGCGCCGATGGGCAGCTCCGCCGTTTGGCTCGGCTCGTGGGCGTCGAGACCGCGCCGGGGCAGTCCGCCATCCCGGCGAGACCACCAACCGACGTAAGTCCAGCGCCAGCAGAACGCGTGGTGCTGGAGGCGCCGCAAACGTTTGCCGTGGATCGGATTTTGATTAGTAACACCTCGCCAATCGCTACGAACGAGTCGATTGCGTTTCGACTCACGCTACAGCCGGGCCCCCGGCATCGAGGTGCTCGACCCGGCGGAAGCCGCTAGTCCGTGACCAGGGCACCGTGCGAACCGAACAAATCGGCCTGGTTATCGGACCGGAGGGCATGACAACGGGATTTTACAGCAGAGATCATCGAGTTGTGGACCCTCAAACCGCGGTGCAATTGCCTGACGGCAAGGCGGTGGTGTGTTGGTGAAGTGGTAACATGAAAAGAAGCGCGAGGCCAAGCTCCAAGGTCGGCGGTCCAAAGTGAACGAAGGCTTGGCCGATTTGGAGGCCGGTCGATACACTGACTACGACCGCGAAACGATGAAGGAGCGAATCGGCGAGATCAACAAGACGGGCCGCCAGCAAGGAAAGCAGAAGGCGTGACCCGGCGGTGCATCACATGGCAAAGGGAACTACCGACCAACTGCGGACAAATCCCAAACTCGTACCGTCTGGTCGGCGCTGCCAGTCACGATCAAATCGTCACTGACCGCCAGGCAGTGGATCGGACCCAGGTGACCGCGAAACCGACGGACGAACTCCAGCGATGTCGCGTCATACACGCGCACCGTGCAGTCTTCGCCAACTGAAACGATCCATCGGCCGTCGGGACTGCAGGCCACCGACAGGAACCCGCCGCGGGACGCCTCCGTTCTATTTTCCAGCCGTTGTCCGGTCTCCGCATCCCACCGTGTCAGTTGTCCGTCGATGCTGCCGGTGATGATGTGGCGACCGTCGGGACTGTAGGCCACGCTCCATAATGCGACGCACGGCTTGAGCTGACACTCGGCCAAGGGAAGGAAATCGGCAACTCGAGATTCGGCGTTCGCCGCTGACTTGCCCCGCAGCAGTTCGCCGCTCAGCACCCGTGCCACGTCCCATACCTTGACGACCCCATCTCGGCTGGCCGAGGCCAGACGCTGACCGTCGCGTCGAAAACTCACGCCTCGCATCACCAGATCGCTATCATGCTGGCCGAGCGGGATGATAAGTGGCGGAACTGCATCGCCAAATGACGCTAGTCGGACCGCGCCGTCCATGAAACCCAACGCGAGCCACTGGCCGCTGGGATGAAACGCCGTCGCAAAAACCTCTCCCTTCACTCGAATCGCGGCGACGGCCCGGTACGTCTGATTATCCCACACTTTGACGACGAAAGGAGGCCGGTCATTGTCGATACCCGCGGCAACCAAGTAGCGAGAATCGGCGCTAAAGTCCAGATCAAAGATTACTTGCGTGAAGTCCGAAATCGTCGCCTTCAATGCGCCGGTACGGGGATCCCAAAGCCGAAGCGCGGGTTCCGCGCCGGCAGCTGCCAACAGTGTGCCACTGGGATTGATTGCAACACTCCACAGGTCATACTCTGCCCCATTGAAGATGTTTCTTTCCTGACCTTCGTCTGCTTGTATCGCAGTGGCATCCCAAAGCCGGATTGTGCCATCGAGCGCCGTGGATGCCAAGCGGCTGCCGTCCGACATCGCCTGGCAATCGGGGGGACCGAACGCGAGGCCACGACAGAAGTCGGTATGGCCTCGCAACTGGAGAATCTCGCGGCCGACGTGCGGATCCCAAATCACCACCGTTCGGTCCTCGGTCGATGCCGCCAGCCGCTCACCCTGCGGATGAAATGCCAATCCGTTGATAATTCCTGCATGTTCCAACATGCGGTCTGGTCGCCCTGCCGCATCGTTCCACACAAGCACACGCCCGGAATAGAAGCCGGCCGCCAGTTGATAACTACCGGCATTCGGACGAAAAGCCAGACTTCCGACCGGATGGAATTCGCCATGTTCCAACGTCCGCAATAACCGTCCCGTTCGCACGTCCCAGATCCGCACGGTGCCGGGCCAGTCTCCCGTGGCGATGATCGCGCTGTCGCTGCTAAACGCAACGCAGCTCCCGCGACTCGTGTGGTCGGTCAGCTCGTGCATCAGCTGCCCGGTCGTGGCGTCCCAGATTCTCACGGTCCGTTCGCCGCTAAATGCTGCCAGTCGTTCGCCGTCGGGGCTATAGGCCACGCTGTACACCGTGCCCTTTCCGTTGGCGGGCGCGTCCCGTCGGCCGGGCAGCGGCGCGAATGCCTCGCGCTTGGTGGTCAGATCCCAAACTCGCACGGTGGCGTCGGCGCCAGTCGACACGAGTCGATGGTTGTCTAGCGGATGGAAGGCAACACTGAACACATAACCCACGTGACCATGCAGGGTCACCGATTCGTAAGTATTCAGGTCCCACACGCGGACCGTCCCGTCCGCACAGCCTGCCGCCAGTTGCGTCCCATCGTGACTGAACGATACGCTGTTGAATTCGTTCCCGCTCGGATCGCTCAACACGACCGGCTCGGTTCGCCACAGCCGCTTCAGGTAATACCATTCCCAGTTTCGATGCCGGACCGGACAGGCCTCCAGCAGCGAATCCGCTCGGCCCGGATTGGGAAGGTTGGCCGTCAAGTCGCGGTGAGCGAGCGCGATCCGGTGGTAATAAAGGTTTTCGTCCGCCTCATCCCGCAGCAAATGCTCTTTCTGGGCTTGGCGGCGAAACTGAAATGCGGCAACCGTTCCTCCGGTCGCGATGGCCATAAACAGGATGCTGACGACCGCTGTCCCACCAGCGGCGATGGCAATCAATAAGATCCCCACGACCGCCGTCAGCGCTGCCAAGGCAGGCTTGCGGCGACACCACAGCCACGCGCGTTCCACGCCATTTACGGGCCGCGCGTAGATCGGCTCGCCCTGCATAAATCGCCGCAGGTCATCGGCAAACTCTCGCGCGGTCGCGTACCGTCGACCAGCTTCCTTGGCCATGGCCTTCAGGCAGATCGTTTCCAAGTCGTTCGGTACCAAATGGCTCAGGCTGCGGGGGCGTCGCGGTTCGTCGTGCAGCACCTGGTGCAGCAGCATTTGCGTGGTACCGCGGAAGGGCAACTCGCCTGTTAGCAATTGGTACAGAATGACCCCCAACGCATACACGTCGCTGCGTCCATCGACCTTGCGCGACTCGCCGCGAGCCTGCTCAGGACTCATATAGGCGGGAGTCCCTAACACCTGTCCATCCATCGTCATGGTGACGTCGCCCGCGTCGCGGCGGGCCAGCCCGAAGTCCATCAGCCGCGGCGTTCCCTGTTCGTCCAGCATGATGTTTGCCGGCTTGACATCCCGATGGACGACACCCATCTCGTGCGCGTAATGGAGCGCATCGGCGACAGTCGCCACCAGTTCCGCAGCTTCCCGCGGCGCTGGTCGGCGTACCGACAACCGGTCGGCCAGCGTCGCGCCCTGGACAAATTCGCTCACCAGAAACGGCGTCTTGTCCCATTGTCCGATCTCATACACCGAAACAATGGAAGGATGACGCAACTGGGCGACGCTGCGTGCTTCACGCTGAAACCGTTGCAAGTCATCCTCGGCCAAGTGACTAGCACGTGGCACCTTGATTGCCACCGTGCGGTCCAGCTCATGGTCGCGCGCCTTGTAGACCGTGCAGAACGATCCAACTCCGACCGGTTCGAGCAACTCGTACTTGCCGAGCTGACGAGACTGCGCGCTGGGTCGCCAATCCAAAGCCACATCTCGTTGGATCCGAAAGCGTGAACCGCATGAGAGACAAATCAGCTCTTCCTCCGGACCCACGTTGTCCTGCCGGATCACATTGTGGCAGACGGGACAGGTGACCTGCGCTACGCGATCGACCTCGGCACGCCGAGGTCCAAAGGATGGAAGCAGGCTCTCGTTTTCTACGATTTCGATCAGCACGCGGTGCAGCCCGACTTGGTCCGCGATCGCCGCGGCATGCTGAGGGAATCGGCGCGCGAATTCTTCGACGGACGGCTGCTCGGCCAATTTCTCTCGCAGCAGATACTCGTGGTAGATCAGGTCGACCGCACTGTCGGGATCGGCGTGCAGCGCGGGAAAACGATCGAGGTAATTTTCCGCCAAGCGACGGTCGCCGGATCGCCATTGGTACGCCTGATCGATGCGCGCGAGCTGTGCGAGCAACTTCGTGCCGACAGGCCCCCCTCGGGCCAGGAATGTATCCAGGTCCGGCGCAGCGTCGGCCTCCCATTGTCGAGTGAATGCCTCCGCCAGATCGTTCAGGTCGTGCATACCGCATGAACCTCGTAGCTACGCCCGACAGGGCGTGGTCTCGCCGCGCCGGCTTCGCCGTGTGGAGACGGCAGGTTCGGAGAGAGGCTACTCAACGCCCAGTTTCTTGCCCGCCCGCTCGATACCGTGCGCCAGTTGCATCCGCCTCGCCTGCGCCTTGCCGCCCAGCCTGACTGCAATCTCCTCCCACGAAAGTCCGTCGGCGCGGAGCTCCACAAGCTGGCGTTCCTCACAAGTTAATTCGTTGCGGAAAGCCTCCAGCAACTCTTGGTTCGCCAGTTGTTTGCTGGGCGTTTCGTCCTTCGCAGCCAATTGATCCAACGTTTGCCTGTGGTGGTCCGTCGTCCGTATGTCGCGGCGAAGTCGATACTGCTTCCTGGCCGCGGATGCCAGTTTGTTACGCGTCATCGTTACCAGGAGTCGAACCAGTTGCGCCGGTGTCTCTAGATCGTATTCCCCAGCCGCGGTTCGAATGAAGAAGCTGGCCAGCACGGACTGTGCAATATCCATTGAGTCGAACGTTTGCCGTAAACGCTGATCCTCCAGATGCAGTCGGACTTCGCGGCGGATCAGGCGCTCGTATTTTTCCACAAGCTCCGTCGCTGCCTGATCGTCGCCTGACCGAATCCGAAGAATCACCTCGCGGAAAGCCTGGGAGTCCGTCATCGCATGACTCAGCACAATTGGAGAAGGGGCGTGCCGACCTACATGGCCGGACCGTATCCTAACACGCCCGAAGACCCAAGAGTGTTGCTGAACCACACAATGTCGAGATAAGTTGCCTTGTCGTGACCCCCGGCTTCTCGCTCACTTACCGCCTTACGCGATTCGATTCGCCGACCGAGCGCTACAGCCAGGGACGATCGAATACGGAATCGGTGGCGACTGCGTGGAGCGAATCCTGCTCCAGCAAGCTGCGTCCACGTCGCTTGGCCGCCAACGTCTCGCCGAGCGAACCCTCAACCATCCGTACGGTCCGAGGCACCGCCGCAGGGACGTACATGCCGCGCTGGAACGCATACACCAGATCGTCCGAATCGAATTCTCCGTTGCCGTCCCAATCACCTTCTTCGAACATCGAATTCCCGGCGATCCCATCCTCGTACTCGCCCGCCTGCAAGACCTGAACGAGATCCGATGAGTCGAACACGGCGTCGCGGTTGGCATCGCCCACGACGGCGATCAAGATGGTCCCGTTGAACACGCCGGACGCCACACCCGTGCGCGTGTCAACCAAGCGTTCCAAGGTGAAGTTCCCTGTTGCACCGGCGAACTGACCCGTCCCGCCCGTAATCGTGTGCGCTTCCACGACCGTCGCGACTGGGTCCAGGGCGGGATCGGTACCGAGTCCCTGACCGTTCGTAAACAGACTGTCGCCGTCGGCCGCCACAAAGTGAGCTGTCCCGATTCCGGCAAACGTGCGGGCGTCGACTTCAAACTGATAATTCACCGTGTATTGACCCAGGACGGTCGCGTTGCCTGACCCGCTACCATTCTGCGTGAAGATCGGGAACTGGGTGGGATCGACGGCGTTTTCCATCGCCGCGATGTCTCCTCGCAGCGGGTGCGTGTAGATCTCAATCGTCCCGTCCAGCATACCGGTGGTGACGCCCGTCCGCGTGTCAACTGAGCGTTCCAAATGGAAACTTCCCGTCGCGCTCGCGAACCGGCCTGTCCCACCCGTGATCGTGTGCGTTTCGACGACGGTCGCGACCGGGTCCAGGGCGGGATCGGTACCGAGTCCTTGCGTACTCGTAAAAAGACGATCGCCGTTGGCCGCCACAAAGTGAGCCGTCCCGATGCCGACGAACGTCAGCGCGTCGACCTCGATCTGATAGGTCACCGTGTACTGACCCAGGTGAGTCGCGTTGCCCGACCCGGTGCCATTCTGTGTGAAATGAGGGAACTGGGTGGGGTCGACGGCGTTCTCAATGGCTTCGAAGGTCCCTTTCAGGGGTGCAATCTGCGTATTGATCAAGACCTGGTTGCCTTGACCGATTCTGCCGAGGAAGGCGTCCAAGTCGCCATCGTTGTCGATGTCCGCGAGCGCGACTTTGTAGCTCGACGATACTCCCATTTCCTGACCGAGCGAGAAATTCGCCGATCCGTCGTTAAACCAGATTTCGTTCGGCTGATCGACAACGACTCCAAAAAGTCGCGTGCCGTTGGCCACGAACGCATCCAAGTCGCCGTCGCCGTCGAGGTCGGCTGAGCTGGGCGGAATTGGCGATCGACATGCCCAAAATTTGTCCGCTGTTGGTGAACTGGCCCGTTCCATCGTTCAACCAAACGAGGTTGGGCTGGCCGACTCCGTCGATCTCATTGCCGTTCAACAGGAAGGCATCCAGATCGTGGTCACCGTCGAGGTCTGCGAGTCGCACGCCAAGGGTGAAACTTGTGTCGAGTGCCTGTCCGCTGTCCGTAAAGTGTCCTTGGCCGTCGTTCAGGTACAGCATATCTCTCGGATTCTCGTGACCTCGGGCGAGATAGGCGTCCAGGTCGCCATCGTCGTCGACGTCACCCAAGGCAACATCAAAAGTCCAACCGGAACGTGCCAATCGCTGCGCGCTGTCCGTGAACACTCCGTGACCGTCATTCAGCAGGACGCGACTGGCACCGACGGGGTAGGCGGCCACGACATCCAGATCCAGATCGCCGTCCACGTCGCCCAGAGCCACTTCGATGGCACCCCAGGCTTCGTTTTCGAGCCGCCAGCCGGTATCCTGGAAATTGCCGTGACCGTCATTCAACCAGACCTCGCTGGTTTGCTCGCGTAGGCCAAACCCAGGGTTGTCTTGCCCAGGTGAGCCGCGGCTAACGTACGCGTCCAGATCACCGTCTTGGTCCAGATCACCCAGCGCAAGGTCACCGACGTTGGTCATTGCGTCACTCCAGCCTCGAGTGTATTGGCCGTTTCCGTCGTTGAGCCAGACAACGGTTTCGGTGCACGCGTCACCGCCGGGCCAATCGCGGCACCCGACCAACAGATCCAGGTCGCCATCGTCGTCCAAATCTCCGAACGCCGCTCCATCGGTGTTGGTTCCCAGGGACTGTCCACTGTCGCGGTACCACAGGTCCGCGGCGAGCAACTTCCGTTGCTCGAGGCACTCTACGGTCGGTCGAAATCTCTTCTTGCGCATGAGTTGCTCCTGCGAATGGAAGGAATGCGTTGCGGGCCGAGTTCTCCGTTGAACTCTCGCCCGGTTAGCTCATCGACAAGCGCGCAAGAAACGCACAGACTCCGCCAAATTTTTGTTTGGTTCGATCCCGCTGGATGTGCTCATCCACCGGCAATCAGAAATCCGGCCACTTGGCACGAATGGCATCCTGCCAAGATTCCGCGGCATCGTGCCGCGGGGATTTTTCGCTTCGGTGCAATCCCGATGTGTGAGGTAGTACGACAAGTCGACCGGCTGGGTCGTACCGGACATTCGTCGTCCACGGCTCTCCCGCCCGCAATGTAACGTCGCACGATGGTGGCCCTAAACTCCGGCCCAAATTCTCAACGTGTTCGTGGCCTTCATTCTCTCTCGCGTGCTGTTCCACGTTCGCGTCTACGCCTTCGGCCCGTTTCCAAGATCAACCGCCCGTCCAGTCCGTCCCGAGAAAAAGTCATAGGAGTTTTCTTGGCATCCGGGTGGGCCCTCCGTTTGATGTTTTCGAATTTTTCTTGCGCCTGAGGAGTTAGGTCTAGTTAACATCCGTGGCCAAATTGCCGGCTCAGGGGCATTGCCGGCTCAGGGGCAGCGGTTTGTCCAGCCGCCGCGGCGAACGAGAACTTGGAACGCGACGTTGGACGCCGGAAGTGTTCAGAAGACGATACCGCCAAGGCGCAGCGGTCCAATCGACCGTCTTTAACTAATCGAGCGGGTGGTCAAGCCGGACTACTACTTGTCGAATGCGTCGCTGGACGTGGAGCTGGCGGAATTCGCCCGTGTTGCCAAGGCCGAACACCGTATCGAGGAATGCAACCGGCGAGCGAAGAGTGAGACCGGCTTGGCCGATTACGAGGTGCGCCATTGGAAGCGGTGGCACCATCACAAACGCTTTCGGTGCTCGCCACCTGGTTCCTGGTTACGGAAGCCAGGCGAGGCGAAAAGAAATGGACTCCCGAGAACACCGTACAGCAGATCCGCGAAGGGATTTTCGACATCCTCCGCATCGAGCGAGGATGCGATACACCCTCCCGAATCCGGCGCGAACGCCAACAACGACTCGTACGCAACGAACTGGCACGCCCGTACCATTGGAAGCGTCGTCAGTTGTTGGCACCACGAAACATAAATCAGCGACAAATCCAGTACAGTCGAACTAGGACATTCCGTAGTTTTTCGCCCGAGGTCTCGTCACTGACGGCATTGCGACCCTAAACGCCCCGACGCCCTCACAATTTCTATCGCGTCGGATGAGTTCACCGCGACACGGGAGCGTTCTCTGGGTTGACTTCGCACGGCAGGACGCTCAACAGATGGACGCGGGTAGTGATCGAGCAGATGGATCCGTGTCGTGTCAACGTACCAGATCTCCTTGGGACGTGAGGCGCGGATGGCATGTACGGACATCAACACGTCTGCCGTCGACATCCTGGAATCGCTTGCCGATCGCGCCACCATCGCGCAGGGCTTTCACGACGTGGAGCAACTCTGGAACGCCGGTCAACAACGGGTGCGGAACATTTGGACGGATGTGGCAGTATAGAACGTGAATGTTTGGACGCATGCGTTGGTCGAATTCCTGGGACTGAAACCACAATCACGAACCATTTTGCGATCGAAGCGACTCGCCTTGAGACGATCCCGACCGGCGTCTTTCTCATACAAGTCGTCGCCAAGTGCTACGAAAACAGATCATGTAGAACGAATTATCAAGGCTACGGGCTTTCTGGTGGCTGCCTCGAACATTCCTCGACGTAGCACAACGCATGACGTGTGGCACAACGCATCATGACGTTGGCCGCTGAGACTAATTCATTTCTCAGAAAGTGCAGAACTGCGTCACTTCGGTTAATTCCAAATATCGCACGTCCCCAGAAATTGCCAGCTAGCTGTCATCGCGATGTCAAAAGCCTTTGTCATGGAGTAGCGTACTTACCGCAATTTGAGTCTGTAATTCTTGTTAACTCGTCCGTCACGAATGAGAATGACCGCGCGTCGTTCAGCTTGGGTGATGATTCCGACGTCATTCTTTTCTTCTCCCTTGGCGGGAATGTTCGCGAATGAAAAGAACAATCAAGAAACGACAAACTGGGAGGAACGGAAGATGAAACGCGATTATGTGGTGCGCGGAAATCGCAAACAGATCGAAGAGCTGGACGACATCGTCGCTGTGAAACTTGAAGGCGAGGGCGCGGCGCGTACGGCAACCTTGAACGGAATCGGAGAGCGATACACCGCAGCAGACTCCCCGGAGAAAAGCCAGTGGGACGCGTTTGAGCAAGGGGGCTGGACTTTTGTACGGCCGACGCCGGCCACGCGGAACTCCATCGGGGCCCAAACGGCAATCAATGGAGTCGAGGCCGCGGCTCGCGTTTTTCAGCATCCGAAGGGACGGATCTACCTGGGAGTGGATCGGCTGTCCGTCCGCCTTCGGGATGACATGACCGACGCCCAGGCGCAGAGCGCGCTAGCCTCCGCCGGACTTAGCGTGGTACGACGGCTCAATTTTGCTCCGCACTTGTACGATGTCGCTGTCCAAGCGGGCCATGACTTCCTGGCGGCATCCGTCGAACTGAGCGAGAATCCGGACTTCCAATTCGCGGAACCCATTTTTATTGAACACATCCCCGGCCGTTTTTTACCCACCGATCCGGACTTCGGCGATCAGTGGCACCTTCACAATACAGGGCAAAACGGCGGTACGGCGGGTGCGGATATCCACGCTGAAGCGGCCTGGGACATGACGCGCGGAGCTGGGATCCGGCTGGCGCTGATCGACAATGGCATCGAGGTGGGACACAGCGATCTGAGCGCCGCGGTCGCGGCGACGTCTGGGTTCTTCATGAGCGGCGGAGGCTTCACGCAGGGTACAGTCGGATTCCCGAACGGGGATCATGGAACGTTCTGCGCCGGCATGGCGACGGTGTGCGCCAATAATGGCGTAAACGGTTGCGGCGTCGCGAATCAAGCGGATCTGGTGGCAGTCGCATGTCTCGTGGATCAGCTCGGCACCCAAGCGACACTGGCCCGCGCGATCGCCTACGCCGCGGATCCTTCCCAGGAAATCGCGGGCGCAGATCCGGCCACCGGAGCCGATGTCATTTCGTGCAGCCTCGGGCCCAACGGAGCAGATTGGGACCTCACTGGCACACTGCAAACTGCCATCGACTTCGCCGTTAATAACGGCAGAGGCGGACTGGGTACGCCCATTTTTTGGGCCGTCACGAATGGAAACTTTCAGATCCAGTTTGACGAAGTGTGTTCGTATGCCAACGTCATCGCGGTCGGACGATCCACGCGGAATGACCTGGAGGACAATTGCGGTTTCGGGCCTGAGCTCCAATTCCTCGCCACGGGCGTGGATGTTTCGAGCACCCAGCAGGGGAACGGATTCGGCGCGAGCACGGGCACCAGCTTCGCGGCTCCGACGGCAGCAGGCGTAGGCGCGCTGGTGCTGGCCGTAAATGCCGATTTGGCGTGGGACGACGTTCGGCAAATCATGCGCGATACATGCGACAAGATTGGCGGCGTGGTTTACGATGCCAACGGGCACAACAATGACTACGGGTTTGGCCGGATCAATGCAGAACGCGCCGTGTGCCAAGCCGGAAGCATCATTACTCTCGACACGCCATCGGTGACATTCAATGACGTGCCGGAGTTGGAAACGACAGCTCGCGCGGTCGTGTTCACGGTGATCGGCTGTCAGGCGGCGACGTTTCAGATCGTGGCCGGGCCCACGGTCACCAGCGGTCCGGGCGGTTTCGGGACACTGCCCAGTTCGACTTCGGCCTTGGGCAGCACGGCCACCATCGAAACACGCCAGGCGCGGCTCTGGCTGTCCTTCACTGGCACCAACGCCGGGGATATCGCCACGGGTGAAGTCACCGTCCGCCACGTCGAATCGGGGCAGCAGTGGGTGATCCCCATTTCCGCCAACACCATCGAGCGGCCCACGGTTGCGGTCGCCCTGGCTTTCGATCAGAGCGGTTCCATGCTCGATCCTTCGGGCCTTTCCGGCTTCGCCACCCGGGGCGACGTGCTCAAGTTTTCCGCTCCCGTCTTCGTCAACGTCATTCAGGAGCAGAACGGCATTGGCATCGTCAGCTTCGATCAGAACGCCTACGTCAACATGCCGGTCGCCACCGCCGGTCCTCCCACCGCGTTTGATCCCACGCGTGCGACGGCCCTGGGGGCCATCGCCGCCTACGCCCCAAATCCTTCCGGCCTGACGGCCATCGGCGACGCGGTCGAAGCGGCTCATAACATCCTCATGCCCGCGACCAGCTTCGATCAGCGCGCCATGATCGTCTTCACCGATGGCCACGAAACCGAAGCCAAGTACATCGCGGACGTCGCCAGCCTCATCAACGATCGCGTCTTCGCCATCGGCCTCGGCACGGCCGATCAGATCCAGCCCAGCGCCTTAACCGCGCTCACCAACGGCAGCGGCGGTTATCTCTTGCTCACCGGCGCCATCGGTCCCGAGGATCTCTTCCTGCTCAGCAAGTACTACCTGCAGATTCTCGCCGGCGCCACCAACATGGACGTTGTCCTCGATCCGGAAGGCTCCATCAAACCGGGACAGAAGCATCGCATCCCCTTCCACCTCAACGAAGCCGACATCGCCGCCAACGTCATTCTGCTCGGTGCCACCAATCTGCCCATCATCCGCTTCGCCCTCGAGACTCCCGACGGCCAACTCATCGATGCCGGTGTCGCGAGTTCCACCGCCGGGATCGATTACATCCACGCCCAGGGGGTCAACTACTACCGCATGACCTTGCCGGTGCCCATCGGTCCGTCAGGGGCGCGTTCCGGCAAGTGGCATGCCGTTCTCACGGTCGATGAGCGTTACTACAAGCGTTACCTGGCCTCGCTCGATAATTACCCCGAGCTCTACCAGCAGGTGCTTGCGCACGGCGTCAGCTACAGCCTCAGCGTCCACTCCTACTCCGGCATCCGCCTGCAAGGTCAGATCCTGCAAACTTCGCTGCAGCCCGGTGCCACCATGACCGTGCGCGGCGTGCTCACCGAGTACGGCCTTCCCGTCCCCGGCACGCGCGCCCAGGTTCGCGTCGAGTTCGAACGTCCCGACGGCACCTCCGGCGTCCTCGCCATGCCCGAAGAGACTCCCGGCTCCGGTATCTACACCGTATCCATCCCCGCTCCGCTTGTCGGCGTCTACCGCTTCCGCATGCTCGCCACCGGCCAGAGCCTTCGCGCCCGGCCGTTTGAGCGCGAGCATCTGCTGACTGGCGCCGTCTGGCAGGGCGGCGACAATCCTCCGCCCAATTCGGCGCATGATCCGGGCCTGGATCACGAGCGACTCTGCCGCCTTCTGAGCTGCCTGTTTGGCGAGAACGTCTTCACTCCCGTCTTCGAGACGCATCTCCAGGAACTCGGCCTGGACATCCGCGCGTTCCGCGCCTGCCTCAAACGCTGGTGCGCGGAGCGTCCCCGTCCCGGTGTGCTCACACCTGCAACCGTTCGTCCTCCCCTGATCTCGGCGTCGCCAGTCGTGGCTGACTTCGGCAACGTCGCCGAGGTACAGCTCCCGGCGTCTGCCGTGGATCTGATTCGTCAGCTCGCCCGTCAACTTGATCAGGACTGAAGACAGGCACCCCAGACGCGATCCTGCGAAACTCGCCAGGGGTGTTCCGCAAGTCGATTTAGGAGGAACCCCGTATGTCCAATCGTGTGCGCATCGTGGTCACATCCCGCGAAGTTCAAGTTCTCCGCGATCTCATTCGCGGTGGCGAGCTCGACGTTAGTTGCGGCGGAACCAAGAAGCAGCCATCAGGCGAATGGACTCTGGAGGCGTATGTCAGCCCCGAAACCGAGGCCCGCCTGCAAACCGAAGGCTACCACATTGAAACCGACCGGTCCGCTGCCGAGCGAGCCGACGCCCGTCGCGCCGAGGTGGCGAAGGGTGATCGGTTTCAAGGCGGCAAGAAACCTCCTCAAGGCATTGGCCGCAAGGAGTAAACCATGCCCTACATGAACGTAACCGAGGTCGAATCCGCCTTAATCGCTCTGGCGAACGCGTATCCGGCGATCTGCGAGTTGATCACCCTGCCATATGCGAGCGCGGAAGGAAAGAGCATTCATGCTGTGAGAATCGGCGCTTTTGGCGCCATGGATCGCAGCTCGGTGCTGATCACCGGCGCAGTCCACGCGCGTGAGTGGGGCGGATCCGAGATCTGCGTCAATGTCGCCGCCGATCTGTGCGAGGCCTACACCTCAGGCACGGGGCTCGGATATGGGGGCAAGCACTTCAATGTTGCGCAGGTCAAGGCGATCGTCGAAGGCCTGAACCTAATCGTGCTGGCTGACGTGAATCCGGACGGCCGCGACTTCAGCCAAACCACCGATGCGCTGTGGAGGCGAAACCGGAACACGGCGGAGAGCGGCGGCAACCCCGACTGCATCGGAGTCGATCTCAACCGCAATCAGGATTTCTTGTGGGATTTTCCGGCGTTTTTCGATCCTGCGTCGGGCGTCAATACTTCGGACAGCCCGTGCAGCCCCAGCCAGACCTATCGCGGCTCGGCGGTCACGTCAGAGCCGGAAACGAAGAACGTGGTTTGGTTGATGGACACGTTTACGAACATCCGTTGGTATCTGGACTTGCACAGCCACGGCCAGGACATCCTGCATAGCTGGGGCGACGACGAGAATCAGTCCAGCGACGCGGCGCAGAATTTCATGAATGCCGCCTTCAACGGGCAGCGCGGAGTTTCCGGAGATGGTTACCGCGAATTCATTCCCGGCAGCGAATTGAGCGAAATTATTTCTTTGGGCGATGCGTTTCACGATTGCCTGCTCGCCGTGCGCGGCAAGAACTACACCGTTGCGCCGGCTTACGCACTCTATCCGACGTCGGGGGCGAACGACGATTATGCCTACAGCCGGCATTTTACCAATCCGGCGCTCAGCAATATTTTTTCCTACACGATCGAGTTCGGCACCGAGTTTCATCCCGCTTGGGCGGAAATGGAATTTGTGATCGCGGATGTAACCGCAGGAATCCTGGGCTTCTGCCTGCAAGCGATCTGCGGCGCGCCTTCAGTAAATCTCGACACGCCATCGGTGACATTCAATGACGTGCCAGAGTTGGAAACGACAGCTCGCGCGGTCGTGTTCACGGTGATCGGCTGTCAGGCGGCGACGTTTCAGATCGTGGCCGGGCCCACGGTCACCAGCGGTCCGGGCGGTTTCGGGACACTGCCCAGTTCGACTTCGGCCTTGGGCAGCACGGCCACCATCGAAACACGCCAGGCGCGGCTCTGGCTGTCCTTCACTGGCACCAACGCCGGGGATATCGCCACGGGTGAAGTCACCGTCCGCCACGTCGAATCGGGGCAGCAGTGGGTGATCCCCATTTCCGCCAACACCATCGAGCGGCCCACGGTTGCGGTCGCCCTGGCTTTCGATCAGAGCGGTTCCATGCTCGATCCTTCGGGCCTTTCCGGCTTCGCCACCCGGGGCGACGTGCTCAAGTTTTCCGCTCCCGTCTTCGTCAACGTCATTCAGGAGCAGAACGGCATTGGCATCGTCAGCTTCGATCAGAACGCCTACGTCAACATGCCGGTCGCCACCGCCGGTCCTCCCACCGCGTTTGATCCCACGCGTGCGACGGCCCTGGGGGCCATCGCCGCCTACGCCCCAAATCCTTCCGGCCTGACGGCCATCGGCGACGCGGTCGAAGCGGCTCATAACATCCTCATGCCCGCGACCAGCTTCGATCAGCGCGCCATGATCGTCTTCACCGATGGCCACGAAACCGAAGCCAAGTACATCGCGGACGTCGCCAGCCTCATCAACGATCGCGTCTTCGCCATCGGCCTCGGCACGGCCGATCAGATCCAGCCCAGCGCCTTAACCGCGCTCACCAACGGCAGCGGCGGTTATCTCTTGCTCACCGGCGCCATCGGTCCCGAGGATCTCTTCCTGCTCAGCAAGTACTACCTGCAGATTCTCGCCGGCGCCACCAACATGGACGTTGTCCTCGATCCGGAAGGCTCCATCAAACCGGGACAGAAGCATCGCATCCCCTTCCACCTCAACGAAGCCGACATCGCCGCCAACGTCATTCTGCTCGGTGCCACCAATCTGCCCATCATCCGCTTCGCCCTCGAGACTCCCGACGGCCAACTCATCGATGCCGGTGTCGCGAGTTCCACCGCCGGGATCGATTACATCCACGCCCAGGGGGTCAACTACTACCGCATGACCTTGCCGGTGCCCATCGGTCCGTCAGGGGCGCGTTCCGGCAAGTGGCATGCCGTTCTCACGGTCGATGAGCGTTACTACAAGCGTTACCTGGCCTCGCTCGATAATTACCCCGAGCTCTACCAGCAGGTGCTTGCGCACGGCGTCAGCTACAGCCTCAGCGTCCACTCCTACTCCGGCATCCGCCTGCAAGGTCAGATCCTGCAAACTTCGCTGCAGCCCGGTGCCACCATGACCGTGCGCGGCGTGCTCACCGAGTACGGCCTTCCCGTCCCCGGCACGCGCGCCCAGGTTCGCGTCGAGTTCGAACGTCCCGACGGCACCTCCGGCGTCCTCGCCATGCCCGAAGAGACTCCCGGCTCCGGTATCTACACCGTATCCATCCCCGCTCCGCTTGTCGGCGTCTACCGCTTCCGCATGCTCGCCACCGGCCAGAGCCTTCGCGCCCGGCCGTTCGAGCGCGAGCATCTGCTGACTGGCGCCGTCTGGCAGGGCGGCGACAATCCTCCGCCCAATTCGGCGCATGATCCGGGCCTGGATCACGAGCGACTCTGCCGCCTTCTGAGCTGCCTGTTTGGCGAGAACGTCTTCACTCCCGTCTTCGAGACGCATCTCCAGGAACTCGGCCTGGACATCCGCGCGTTCCGCGCCTGCCTCAAACGCTGGTGCGCGGAGCGTCCCCGTCCCGGTGTGCTCACACCTGCAACCGTTCGTCCTCCCCTGATCTCGGCGTCGCCAGTCGTGGCTGACTTCGGCAACGTCGCCGAGGTACAGCTCCCGGCGTCTGCCGTGGATCTGATTCGTCAGCTCGCCCGTCAACTTGATCAGGACTGAAGACAGGCACCCCAGACGCGATCCTGCGAAACTCGCCAGGGGTGTTCCGCAAGTCGTTGAGCGAAATCAACCAGCCAAGCGCAAAATCGAAGACGAACGCAAAGCAATCCAAGAAATCCCCAACAACCGCTCTCGCACGAGTCAGGCGACGAAGATAGTTGAAGAAACGCTCTAGTCGTTTGGACTCTGAGGATTCCGTACGCTCACCCGATAGCCAGTCATGCTCGTGCAATCTCCCACCTGTTGCAATACTGTTAGAACGTCAGCACCAGTAAGTGCACGGGAAAGGACGATAACGGTGCCGCTGCCGTCACCGATTTCCTTATCCATGGCGTCGTACACTCGAATCCGCGCTCCAGGCACCGATTCGGAAACGACCACGTAGTTGTTTCCCACGATCGGATGCTGAATTCTTGGCGCGGGCAGTTCTTCACATCGTACCGCCGGAGGGATCTCGCCCGTGGACTCCATGTCGCAGAGAATCTGGGTAGCAGTCAACCGGTCGCCGGCCGCCAATCGCCTTCCCAGTGGCGTGGCCACATCGAAATCGGGATGCCAGGAAATGCTACTGGAAAAACCACCCAGCACGCCCGCGGTCGCCTCCGCAATCTTCGTCTGCGATCCGTTGGTCAGGTTTTCCAGCGTCACGAGTTCCTGGCCGGAATACGTTGTTGGAGGTGAAGTCGTGGCCGAAGGAATCGTCGTGGGGGCGGCGATGGCGATCGCCACACCCGAAGGAGACCTGGGGCTGCGATCATCGCACATGGATAACTTCGCCGTGAAGTCGTCGCCGACTTCGAACGGCTGCTTTCCCGGTCCGAAGATAGTCCACCCGGTACTCCCTCCGATGCCCGTCACCGCGTCGCCTCCATTGGTGAATATCGTCACCTTGCGCCGGGAAGGTGGCGGATGGAAATGATCCTCGCGCATTCATATATCAGTAGGGGATCAACCGATGGAGCGGGTAGCCCGGCAGGATAGTCCACCGTGTGATCGCGCACGGTGACAGCGGCGGAGACGGCCACAACGCCGTCTTTCTCCTGACTTGCCCTGACGGTATCCCCGGCCTTCAGTTCCGAAAGACCCGTGAACTCAATCAGATGCGTGTTTCTGGCAGGCACGATGACGTCAACGTCAATGCCGTTGATCGACAGGGTGAGTTTCGCGTCTAACACGGCTCCGCGCACTCCGACCGTCGTGGCACACTGGTATATCGGGTCAACTAACAGCGGCGGCGACAACACGGTGGGGTCGTCCCGATAGTCGACATCCACGACAACTCCGCCGCCGGATGGGGGCGCGTCGCACGACGCCATGAGGCTGCTGATATGATCCAAAAACAGGGTTCTGTCGGTGGTCGCGACCGGCATCGGCATCGTGTGCCTGGTAGAAGTTCCAGCAGCCGTTCCCAGCACGACGCTGCAGTAGTTACTAAGCTGGTTCGACACCTCGGGAAAGCGTCCGGCGGATCCAACGCGATGACACGAGTCGCAGCGGCCGGGAGAGGGGACTGCGTCTAACTGATTGGTTGGCCCCGGGTTCTGTGGCCACGAAGCATCCACCAGCGGATCGTGCCAAGCCATGGGACGGAGCTCACCAATGACACTGGCGAATGCCGGTTTTTCCGGGTGCACCACGTAGGGATTCTCTCCGGCGTGGCAGTCGGAGCAGACGCCCTGACCGTTTGCCACAAGGTCCGTCCCCCCAACAAACTCCTTGAAGTCAATACGAACGCCGCGCTGGAAGAATTTCCCCCGTGGATTATCGAAAAAGCAGGCTTTGCTACTCTGTGTACCCAGGCAAATGACGCCAAATAGACTCGCCTTGTCACTACCCGCCTCGAATCTCGGCAGGGCCAGGCAGACCCCGGGAGGTGACTGGCTTTCATGAATCCACAACTCGGCTCTCATGTTAGGGCTTAGAAATTCGTCTTGGACCTCCCCGACGAACCGCCACTCGTCGCCAAACATGAAATCGGGTACGGGGACTCCAGCGGCTTCGCATTCACGACAGTAGTCCTCCCCGGCAGCATTCGTAAGCGCCAAAACCTTGATGCCCAATTTTCTTTCCAGTCGCCTTGCCACCGCTGGCGAAAGTCCCTTGCCCCAGACATTATCTTCCGGCAACGTGGCGTTTTCCTGTATTTTCTGGACGTAGTGCCATCGCAGCGCGTTGTTCGCGATTGACAAATGCGCCGTGTTTTCGGGCTCGATCTTTTCAATCAACCAGTCCAGAAAAAGCGCATTGGCCAAGGTCTCATCGTCTACTTCATTTGTTATTGCCCGCCGCGACTCATCAATCCTGGCGTCTGGCAGCCGAAGGCGCTCATTTCGACGTTCGTTCTCGTCAAGTAGTTTCTGAATGTAATACTTTTGAACCATTGCGATAAAATTGGCATTGAGCTCAACTTCCCTGCCGTCGGCTCCCACAATCGCTCCGTGACCGATGGCGCGGATCGGCTCGGCTGTCCGCTGCCTGTCAACGCGAGGTTGCTGCGAATAGGCAACGACGAGCGACAAAGAAACGCAAGCAATTGCGGTTAGCGCGCGGTAGTGCTTCTTCATGTTGGATGCTCCATGTTTCTTGACACTAATTCGAACTCCCGCCGTTCGCGATGTCAAGCAAATTCAATCGACTGATCTCTCTTTGCGCAGTTCCGAAAAGCAATATCGCGTAATTTGTTCGCGGGCTTCAACCCTTTTTCAGCACGCGATGCTCGCGTGACGGGTCGGACGTCGATGGGTGTGCTGCGTGACGCCGACGAACCTAGTAGGTTTACGGATTGTGTTGGAACTTCTCTCCCTTTTTCTCGGCACGGCAGTTCACTCCAAGGGGAGAATCGCTTTCAGCTAGGTTGGCTACTTGCCATACTCTCGCGAATTGATTCCGAGCAGCTTAAGCACAGATCGATGGACCGTCGACTCGTGGTCGGAGCTGAACAGGCGCGGCCTTCCGGATAGAGCGGTAAGTCGTCGACCTGATGTTCCTCCATCGCTCGTCGCAACTCGCGCTCGAGCAGCGTTGGCGCGACCAACACGAAGAAGTCGCTTTCATGACTTCATCGGCGTTGGGCTTCACGGCCAGCCGGTATCTCATCTCAACTCGACGGAGGTACTGAGTGTTCTTGCTGGGCCGTCCTCGCGACGTCTGCGTGAAGGTCTCCCTTTCTTCCTCGTGAATCTCAACCTGGAAGAAGTCGCTTGCCGTGGATGCGGCAACCACTTTTTCGAGAGCTTCTTCGACTTTTTGGCGTGTCCGAAAACGCGTTTTGGGAGATTGGAACCGTCGCTGCAAATCGTCGAGTTCCTGCTCAGCTGGTTCATGTTACGAATCCGAGTTGCCGCGCCTTGTTGCGACTTGCGAAGAGTGCCAACCGCAAGAGACGAAAGCCGTCGGAAGTGCGAGATGATTCACTCGCCACATGCAAATGGTCGACGATTTGGCCGTCATCATTCACAACCTGATAGAGATCGGTCCAGATGATCGGATCGGTCTCGTCTAACGGTCGCTGGCGAAGCTGTTTGTCTTCACGTCGCGTGCGAGGCAGCACCGTGATAAACCGGCAACCGCGTCGGTCGATCCCTCCAAACAACCGATCCAAACACCGCCCCAGTCGATCATCATTCAGATGCTTCATCTTGGCCGATGGGATCTCGATCAGATCGGGCGCGTGTCGCTGAGCCCACTCGCGCAAACCGTAGACCGGCTCCCGGGAAAGCCATTTGACCGCGGCCATCCATGCTGATGGCGATCCCATGCGACTCAAGTCTTGCAGTGAACGCCGAGCTCGTGAACTGAACTCCTTGATTGTTGTTGAAGATCTGTGGCTTGGCGTCGCGCCACGACTCCTCCAATGCGTCGAGGAAAAACGAAGTGTCCAGACTGTTGGGAAGTTGCCGGGAGACGAAGAGGCTCGAACTCTCAACCCCCGGCTTGCTAAGCCGAATCGTGCGACTCCGGTCGGGTTCCGAACAGCCACAGGACGAAGACGAGCGCAAGCGTTCCCAAAGGAAGCAACAGCCACACGGAGACTCCCAGGCCGACCGGGAGCGTACCAAACAGCACGGACATCGCGGCGACGACCAGCGCGTAGGGTAGCTGAGTCCAGACGTGGGCCGTGTGCTCACAGCCGCAGGCCTGAGATGAAAGGACGGTCGTATCGGAAATCGGCGAGCAATGGTCGCCAAAGATCGAGCCTGCCAGGACGCTGCCCACCGTGGCCGCCATCACCGGGTGGCTCTGCCAGGCTCCGTCCGGCTGGGCGGCAATGACACCATAGGCGAGGGGGATCGCGACGGGCATCACGATCGCCATGGTTCCCCAACTCGTCCCCGTCGCAAACGAGATGATCGCCGCCAGCAGAAAGATCAGCGTCGGCATCCCGTGCGCGAGGTACTGGCCCGCAGGACCGGCCCCGTCGGGTCCGGAGATGAGACCGGCCAGGTATTCGCCCGTGTAGAGTCGATAGTCTTGCACGGCGTACTCTGCGGCGGGATCCGCGGGGGGGCGTTTAGGCACCGGGTCGTGCCCCGTCATGGACGAAAGGGCGGAGGCGAGCCAGAGCACGGCGAGCGCGGGCAACATGGTCTGCGCGCCGCGGGCGATCGCCGATTCCGTCTCACGCCAAGTCAGTAACCGCTGAGCGAGCGCCAGAACGACCGCGACGACCAGCCCGACGAGGGCTCCCCAGAGGAGCGCGAAGTACGAGTCGGCCGCACCGAAGATCTGCCATTGCGATGCGGATTTCGCCTGATCTGCCAGCGCCGCCCGTCCGGTCAATCGCAGAAACCACAGGACCGCGACAAGCGTCGCCAAGACGGGCAAGATCGCATTCCACCAACCCGAGGCCTGCACGACGTCCTGAGGTCGAGCGTCGCGATCGGCGGGGGGCGACGAGCGGAGGCACCGCCGTTCGGCCTGAAGCATGGGGCCGAAATCCCGTTGCATCAGGCCCACGAGCAGCACGAAGGCGAGCGACCACAACACGTAGAAACGATACGGAATGCTTTGAATGAACAGCCGAAACGCAGAGACTGAATTGTCTTCCAGGCCGAGTCCATCCAGTCCCGCTCGGACGAATTCGATTTCGCCTGCCACCCAGGTCGAGATGACGGCCAATCCCGCCACAGGAGCAGCCGTCGAGTCGACCAGATACGCCAGTTTCTCCTTGCTGATTTTCAGACGCTCGCAAAGGGGTTGGAGCGTGTTCCCCAGCAGCAGTGTATTCGCGTAATCATCGAAAAAGATCAGCATCCCCAGCATCCAAGTGGCCACCTGGCCTCGTCGCCGATTGCAGGCCCATCGCGAAACGATCCGGACCAATCCCGCCATGCCGCCGGACCGCTCCACAACTCCGACCATGGCGCCCATCAGCAGCGTGAACCCGAAAACGCGGAGGCGACTCTCCTCCACAAGCGAACTCCAAAGATGCAGCTCAAGCGTATCGGCGACGGCACGTGCCGGGTGCCCATGGCAGGTGATCATCGCCCCGGCGAAGAGCCCGAACAGCATCGAAAGCACAACGCGTCGCGTGGCGATCGCCAACGCGATGGCCACGAGGGACGGGAGCAAGCTCCACCAGCCGTAAGGATGTGCATTCATTCCGCATGCGCCCGGTCGCGATTGATTTGCCGCCTATTGTTCGGAGACTCACTGCCTGGCGTCAGGTGCAGTCAAATCCACAGCCCCTTGGCTGTGCCACAGCTTAATATCGGGATGCGTTGGGCGAAACCGACTCGTGCATTTTCAAAGTAAAGAATCGGCCCGCCTCGGCAGGGTGAAGCTCCGGCTGAGCCGTGCGAAGGACGGCGCGCCACGCAAGTTCGGCTCGGCAGGAGCCTCGCCCTCCCGGTCGACCTACCCCCAAACGAAGCCGTGATGAAACACGAGGCGTGGATGTCACCCCGTGCCCCCGTCTCTCAGGAAATCGATGCGATGCGCGGAAGTCGCTTTGCCAGGATCGCGATTTGCCGCGAGCCGTGCCGCAGGGCGAACAGCGTCGCCGGTTCGCCTTCCGGCTGGCTGAGTTGCCGCTGCCAATCGGACGGATTCAGGTCGGTGCCTCGCTGTTTCACCTCGAGTCGTCCGATCCCGCGTTGCCGCACGGCGCGAAGCAGCGGCTTTTTTCGCAGCGGGAAGACCTCGAGTACTTCGAAGCAGCTGGTCCAGGCGTCTTCGATCCGAAGATCGCCCGAGAGGTATCCACCCCCGTCCGTGAGTGCGTGCAGGGCGTGACGGGTCGCGACGGTTCCGGCCAGTCCGGCGGCGAGGACACAAGCCGCCGGTTCGATCACGTACCGTCCCACTCGCCGCTCGACTCGCAATTCGGCGTCCGCGGCTTCCTCCAGCGTTTGGGGTTGCCCCGAGGCGCTCAAGATCGTGGCCCGCCGGCGCCCGGCAGCGATTGCCAAGGGGCCGAACCAGGCGATCAGCTGTTGGCACTCGCGATGATGCCCGATCCACTCCAGCTCGGCGTCACGCAGCCACGGATCGGGTGTCGCCGTTGCCGGCGCCAGTTTGAGCGCCAGTCCGGCGGGATGAGCCCGCCACCGCTCGATCACGGACGGGTTCGGCTCATGCCAAGCCGGCGCGACGGAGCGTCGTTGGCTTGGCCGTCGATCCGGGTCCAGATGAATCGCCACCTCCGGCAGGACGTCAAGTTGGGCGACGTCGCCGCAGGTGGCCCGCGCCCGGCGCTCCGCCGTCTCGTCGCATCGCGCCACGCGACGAGATTGTGCTGAGCCAAATACACCTGAATCGGCTCGCGGTCGACGCCCTCGGCGGGCCCCCGTTGCGCCAGCTCGCGGAGATCTCCTCCCAAGCCACAACACAGATCGGCGACGGGATCGTCCGACCGAAAACGGGACGCCTTGTAGCCTGCCGTCAGCGGATCGCTCGCCTGCTGCAATCCGGTTTCCTCGAACAGCATCCACGCGGCCTCCGGGAATCGTCGTTCGGCGCGCTGGCGGAGCCGGCTCTGAGTGAGTACCAGGTGCGTCTCCCAGGCCGACAGGTCCCGCCGAAGGCGACGCGCCCATTCGGTCACCGACGCCGGTTCTTGCGCAAGTCGCGTCAGCCAGCTCGAACCCTGGCCTTCGGCGAGCCAAATGTAATCGTCCAGCGTCGGAATCGAATTCATCATCGTGCGACGGGTTGTTTCCTGGCGAGCGACGGCTCGATCTGCTTCGTCGATCCGGTCGGCCCGCGACACCGCTTGCTTCCGGATATCGGTGTCAGCCAATCACTGCTTGTCAATCCGAGAAGTCCAAATACCGGGGCGCGGTCGACCGCTTGGTCTTTCCTTGATGGCCGACGCCGTCGTGACCGATCCAGTACAGGATGAAGGCAATGGATCAGACAGGGGGAGTGTGCTGATGCCTGGGCGAACGTTCCTGTTTGTGGGGATCTTGATCGTCGCGGTTGCGGGACCCTATCTGCTGAGTCGGCGAGGCGGCCCGAGTGGGCCAGCGGAGGGGAAGGCTCCTTCGCCAACGCTCTGGGACCGAGTTTCGCAGTGGGGAAGTGACGCGGCAACCCCCTCCCCGGACGCCGGAAACGCGGCAAACTTGGCGCTGCATGCGACGCAATCCGACGGCTTGCCGGGACGCCCGGTCCCGACGCAGCAATTGGGTGGGCCGGCCGGGATCTCGTTGCCGAATGCGATTCGATTGGACGTCACGCCCGAGTGGATTGCGCAGAATTGGGCCCGCGTCTCGACGCAACTGGCCGACCCGGACTACTATGGAGTGCGCGTTCCGCTGGTCACCGGGACAGAACTCCACGATGTCGCCGGGTCGCTGAGCCTGTACTTCAATGAAGAGCGGCGGCTGGAGCGGCTCATGTTTTATGGATACACGGGCGACACCCAGCCGCTGGTCGCATTGATCGAGCAGCGTTTTGGAATGCGACGGTACGCGACGACGGCCAATGCCGGGCTGTACCTGGGATTCTATGGTCCCGATCCCGTCGCCGTGATGTGGGTCGACGACAATCAGCTTCAGGAGGCCAATCAACCTCAATCGCGATACCGCGTGCAGCTCGAGCTCAACCTGCCCCGACCCGGAGCGACGCTCAGTCGTGAAACCCTTACCAAATTGCGTAAGTTACAGGACGCGAAGTTGCTCTGAACCCTGGCGGCGGACTCGGTCCGTCAGCCGGATGCAGGCACCCATCGCGGAGGTCGTCGTGGGAAGTCGTCACTTGACGGCGGAGGCGGGGAGCTGATGGGGTCGCCGAGCTGGAACGTCGAATTGGTTCCGGATTCGCAACGTGATCGCGTCCTGGGCGAATTGGCTCCCGAATGGGCTCCCGGCGGCCGCGGGCGTTTTCTCGATTACTTGCTGTTGGCCAAGCTGGGCCAGGCGGCACGCGCGGTCGTGGCCGCGTACCGCTGCGGCGACATCCTGGAGATCATGCCCCCGACGGCTCGGGACTCGGTCCCTGGGGTGGTTCAACAGCGTCTGCTCAAGGCGCTCGAGCGGCAGATCGGGCAGCGGGAACCAACCACACTGCGACGGTTGGTGTTGCCTGAGACGACGGGCCTGAAAGCGGGATTTCTGGAGTCCTTGGAGTATCGTTGGATCGCCCAGGTTCGCTATGTGGCCGCGCCGGTCGAGCCGATTTGTGGGGGCACGTCGGCGCTGCGGTTAACTCGAATCGCCATCGCGGATGATCCTGCCGGCCTGGAGGCCCTGTTCGAGGCGACCTGGCGAGATTCGCGCGACGGCGTGAATCAGACGGTGGTGCGAAAGCCTGGGCAGGATCTGGCGGTCTATGCGGCCGATTGTCAGGCGGATCCTGACGCCTGGTACCGGGTGGAACTGGGACGGACCGAGATCGGTTGCGTTTTGCTCGACTCGACCGGACCGGCGGACGTGCCCTGGCGGATTCAGTATCTGGGACTGATTCCCGCGTTTCGAGGTCGCGGCCTCGGACGGGAACTGTTATGGGCTGTGCGCTCGCTTGGCAGCCAAGCGGGACGATCGGTCTGGGCGGCGGTCGACCAGGCCAATCTGCCTGCGCTGCGAGCGTATGAAGCGACCGGATTTCGCGTCTGGCAAGAGCGGCAATTGTGGATCAAACAAACTGGCGGGACGCCATGAAATGGAGCGGATGGAACCAAGCCGCGAGGCCGACGCGCGTGCGGGATGCCGACTTGAGAATCCGATGCGCGGCAGGCGAGTCGGATCGGCGACGGGGCGAGCCAGGAATTCGCGAACTTTGAGAAATTCCCGCGAATTGTCCGTGTAGAACGTGGCTCGACGAGCAGCGTGCGGCCGGCTTATCGAACAGTTATCCACCTGGACGAGACCGGCTCCGGGTCCAATCGGCACGGGGAAGCCTGCCAGTTTTTCCGAAGAATGAACGACTTCTGTCGGCGAATTGTGAATTCGCTCCCAGAGGTTGCAGCAACGGTTTGACAGCATGCCGGTCGAAAGTAAAATCGGTCACTCGGACGTTAATCAACCAAGTGGCAACCGTCTTTCTCCGCTGCGGAAGGAAGACGAATCTTGGCCTGTTTTTTTGGTCGTCGTCATAAACAGGCGTGCGTGCTGAATCGTGAGTTTTTGCGCTCGCGGTGCGCGCTGATACAAGGAAGCGCAGGAAGTGGTTCATTGCGATACGGAGATCGTGTCGAAGGTTCGCGCCTTGCTCGAAGCCGAGTTAGGTGAGGATCGCTTCGAACTCTGGTTCGGAACGGAAACTCGTTTCGAATGGACCGAGCAGGCGTTTCGCATCGCCGCCGATTCCAGTTTTCGTGTGGAACGTTTGCGCAAGAGCCTGCATCGCGAGATTGAAAGCGTGGTGCAGTCGGTTGTGGGCGTGGGCACGTCCGTCGAATTTCGAGTTGACGAGCAGTTAGCCACGCCCTTCGCGCCGGTGACGGTCAAGGATTCGGTCCAGCCCCGGAAAGCGGTGCCCGACGCCGCGATCGAGTCGCTCATTCCTGTGCGGGCGTCCGGGACCCAGGCCTCGCTCGAAACGAGGGCTGCGAGCGACGGGCCGTTTCCAACCGGGGCGACCGGACATCGGGCGATGGCGGGTTCCCGGGGCCGGAAATTCGCCCGCTTCGCGACGTTGATTCGAGGCGCTTCGAACCAAATCGCAATCGGCGCGGCCGAACTCGTCGTGCGACAGCCTGGGCAAATCAATCCGCTGTTTGTCCATGGTCCCACGGGCGCAGGCAAGACGCACTTGTTGGAGGGAATTTGGAGCGAAGTCCGGCGGCGCGGCGGCCGACGCATCATTTACCTGTCGGCCGAGCAGTTCACGACCTACTTTCTTCAGGCATTGCGGGGCAGCGGATTGCCGAGTTTCCGACAGAAGTACCGGGCAGTCGACCTGCTGGTCCTGGATGATGTCCATTTCTTTGCGGGGAAACAAGCCACGATCACGGAGTTATTGCATACGATCGACGCGCTCCTCCGTGAGTCGCGGCAGGTTGTGCTCTCGGCGGATCGACCGCCCAGCGAGTTAAGGGATCTGGGCGGCGATTTACAAGCGCGAATCCACGGGGGACTTGTCTGTGCGCCTGCAGCCTCTGGACGAGGTCACTCGGCGTCGACTTCTCGAACAATTCTCGCAGCAGCGGCAGCTCGGTATCTCGGCGGAAATGCTGGATCTCTTGGCCCAGCGGACGCCGGGCGATGCGCGGCAGCTGGCGGGGCTGATCAACCGCCTGTGGGCCACGGCTCAGGCCTTTGGCTCGGGAGTCTCCCCGACCTTGATCAACGAAGTTCTGGATGAGCTGTTTCCCGATGCAGGTGGCATGATTCGGCTGGACGATATCCAGCGCGCTGTCTGTCATGAGTTTGGGATCGACGCGGAACTGCTACGCTCCGATGGTCGATCCCGCCGAATCAGTCATCCACGGATGCTCGCCATGTGGCTCGCCCGAAAACTGACCCGTGCCGCCTTGACGGAGATCGGCGAGTTTTTTGGGCGGCGGAGCCACAGCACGGTTGTTTCCGCTCAGCACAAAGTCGAAAAGTGGGTCAATCAGGGCGAGCGGATTGCGTGCGCCCAGCAAGAGTGTGACGTTCGGGCTGTTCTCTCGCGATTGGAAAAACGCTTACGGGCCTGACATCATGCGGTCGCGAGGTATCGGCTTACACGAATTTCGTGATTCCGGGCATGGCCACTTCGGGGACGGGGACATCGCCGAATTCATAGGAGGCGGGCGTCAGATCTTCGGTCGAATTGAGTGCCTTGTCACGCTCGATCAGGTCGCCGGTATAGCAGGCCATTCGTCCCATGATGGCCATCAGCGTGCTGTGTGCCATGTAGACCCCGTTGTTGATGTGATTGCCCGTGCGGAGGCCGTGGAAAAGCTCTTTATGCTCCACATCGTACATGCTGGGACTGGGGCCGCTGTATTTCCATTGATCTTTGCCGCGAATCGAATTGTTCAGCAACTCGGCGGTGCCTTGCGTGCCATACACGAAATCTTCGACCTCGTTCTTGCAGTTTTGCATTTGCCGCGTATAGGAGAACACCTTCAAGCCATTGTCAAACTCGAAACAGACCGCGTGGTGGTCGTAAATGTTGCCCCATTTTTCCCCGGTTCGAACCTGGCGTCCGCCGAGTCCGAAACAGCGCGCGGGCAATTCGTCGTTCATCAGCCAGACGGCCTTGTCCAGGCTGTGAATATGCTGCTCGACGATGTGGTCACCCGAGAGCCAGGTGAAGTAGAGCCAGTTCCGGATCTGGTACTCCATTTCGCTCCATTCGGGCTTTCGGCCTCGATGCCAAAGGGTTCCGGTCAGATAGTTGGTGTGAATCGCGACCAGGTCGCCGATGGCCCCGTCCTTGATGCGATTGACCGTGGCCCGTACGCCGTAGTCATATCTCCAGCACAGCCCGGATACGATGCTGAGGTTTTTTTCCTTCGCCTCGCGCACCGTCTCTAACACCCGTCGCACGCCGGGAGCGTCAACGGCGACGGGCTTTTCGCAGAAAACGTGCTTGCCCGCTGCGATCGCCGCTGCCAGATGACGCGGGCGAAAATGAGGCGTGGCGGCCAGGATGACCACCTCGACATCGGAATCCATGACTTGCTGGTAGGCGTCGAAACCGGTGAAGCAATGGTCGTCATCGACCGCAAATCGCTCGGCCATATCCTCGGCCTTTGCGGAATTCTCGACATTTCGCCGGCTGCTGGTCAAACGATCTTCGAACAGGTCCGCCATTACAGTCAGCTTGACATTGTTGTCAGCACGCATCGCGTTGATCGCGGCCATGCTTCCACGGCCTCCGCAGCCAATCACGCCGATCTTGATCGTTTCGTCACCGGCCGCGTGAACCATCCGGTGGCTACTGAGCGATCCGGCCAGCGCACCGCCAACAATCGTCGCGGTTCCGTGCTTGATGAACTGTCGACGGTCGTTCGGCGGAGTCTTGTCCGATGCGGGCGTGGTGTTCGGCATGGGGTCCCTTTGGTGATGAGATTTACTTTTCGGATGGAACGGAACGCGGAGGGAGGCCGGCGTTGGCCAGCACCGGATCAGGCGTATCCGGATCAGCGGGCGCGGGCGAAGCCTGAATCTTAATGTTCTTCGCCGCAGAATTCCAGAATCCCCATCTGGCGGGGAACCGTTCGCTGAAGGGCCGCGGCGGGCGGGCGACGTGATGACGCAGGACGTCGTTCAGACGGCTGAACGTCGAATCGCCCCAGCACGGCAGGCGTGGCTCAACGCCACGTTGGCAGGGAGCGGAGGAATTCCCGATCGATCTCTTGCCAGCTGGCGCCAAAAGCCTCCTGGAATTCGCGCAGGCGAGCCTCGGCGCCGTCGTTACCGAGCGGCGCTTTTTGGCCGAGCTTCTGGAGGTACATTCGAAACTGGTCGCGGCGTTGGCGGATGAGGAAGTAACAAAGCGCCCAAGATTCGGCGTACGCCTCGTTCGCCTGCTGCGTATCTCGGAATCGCTTGTCGTCGGTGAGCAGCGTCATGAGCGAGTTCGCCGGGCGCTGCGGGAGATATCGCTGAAGCACTTGGAGTCGCTGGGGGTGCAAGGCGCCGATCTTTCGCCAGCCTCGACTGCTCGAGAGATCCGGCGTTTCAAAATAGATCGCCAGTCCCTCGCTGACCCAGAGTGGATTGTCGGCGAAGCGTACCTGCAGGCCGCTATTGAACGCGAGTTGATGCGTGGCCTCGTGGATCACCGTGGCGACCGTCCGCTCCGCTTCCGGGCGAGCCAGGATTTGATTGACGCGTTTGAGCGAACCCGCTCGATTTCCGGACGGCCTCAGCCGCTCGATGCCCGTCAAATCGTAGGTGGTGATTCGGTTCGTTCCGAGGCTGTAAAACCCAATCACGGCGGCAGCTGCCTCGCCAAGCTCCGGACGACTGTATTCCAGGTACGAAGCCTGATCCCTAAAGACCACGGCGACCAGCAGCTCAGGCCCCTGAATCGGCAGCGATTGTTGCTTCCAGAAGTTAACGAACGCGCGATGCAGACGCTCGAAAAGTGAGCCGCACCATTGGGCGTAGGCTCGAGAGGTGTTGTAACAGATCAAGTAATGAGCCGTGTCGTGAACCTGAAATCCCTCGGGAAGCTCGGCCAGCAGCTGTTCGGCCAATTCGCTGCGGGAGAAGTACGTGAACGGATCGGGATCTCGCCGGCGAGACTCAATCTGGTTCGGTTGAAGCGGCCAGATGCGACGGTCCCGGCCCTCGAGTAAGAGCCCGCCATCCTCGGCTTCCACGAGGATCCGTCCGCTCACAACCCGTGCCACGCCCTGGTCCTGAAACGAAACGCGTTCGATCGTCTCGGCCCAGCTCAAAGGGGCGGCCGTCCCCAACATCAGGCAGCAGGTGATTCGGATTCCGAGTTCACGACACGCCACACTCAACTCCCCCTCGCGTTTCGAAACAATTCAGCGTCCCTCATTATACCTCGGGCCGTTCTGGTCCCTGGGCAGGTCGGTCATCGCGACGCGGTGGATCGCCGCCGCCCCGACCGAACGGCGCCAAGGCCAGCACCAGCGCCGCGAAGGTAACGAAGAGCAGCACGGCTTCCAGGCAGAGTCCGGCTAGTTGATCCGCGACACCGTAGTGGACCAGATTGAAGATGCGGATCGCCAGTGTGGTCACGCCGGGGGGAACGGCCATGACGGTCGTGGTGACGTCGCCGAGCGTGAGGGCCAGGATCACCAGCCACAGCCACAGCGCCGCGGTCATCAAGGCCGGAGCTAAGACGAAACGCACCGACTGCCACCGCGAGGCACCTGCCAGTTGCGCAATTTCCAGGGGACGAGGGTCCAGCCTTTGGATCAGCAGTGACGCCAGCAAATAGCCGTAAGGAAAGAGCCTCAAGGTCAGCGCACAGCCAGGGCACAAATAGCGTGCGATCGTACAGGTAGGCCAGCCAGGTCTGGCTCGGTTGGTTCACCATCCGAGCGACCGCGAGCGCCAGAATGGGTCCCGGAATCGCCAGTCCCAGGAGCGTGGCACTCCAGGCGACCCCGCGCACGAGGCGCGATGCTCGGCCGCGCAATGCGCTGCCCAACGACAACACCACAACCGTCAGCGCGACCAATTGACCGAGTGCGAATGACCAGGCGACGTCCCTGCCGAAATTGAGCGGCGTGTCGGTCAGAATCTCAACGCATTTCAGCCCCGACCAGCGTCGAATCCGGTTTGCCCCGTCCGGTAGGACTTCCAAGCCCGCCTGATAGAGAAGACTCCCCAGTGGAATTCCAAGCCAGATGGCGCACCCGCCGAAAACGAAGATCCCACCGACCCACCGGCCGATCCGCCCGGTTCGGCCGACGGTGCGGGGTCGCCGTGCAGGCCAACCGCCGATGTTTCGAGTGACTTCGCGGCAGGCGAACAGCGCGGCCAGAACCGCGACCAGGATCAGCAGCGATCCGGCCAGGTATCGTCGCGAAGCTGCGATCAGTTGGTCGCCCAACGCAAATCCCGTGAACACCTCCTCGGCAAAAGTTCGGATTTGATACATGTCGGTGACGGTAATATCTCCCGCGGCCAACACGGACACCCAGAGCAAGGCGGCAACCAATGTCGCGCGGAGCTGGGGCAGGGTGACGAAACGGAGCACGCCCAGCGGTGCGGCATACAAAGATGCTTGTTCTTCCAATTCCACCGGAATCGTCGCCAGCGCGGATCCCAGCATCAGAACCACCCACGGCAAGTTGACCAGCGTTTGCATGAACAACGCACCCGCCAGCCGGCAAGCAGTGCCCACGGTGACCGCGCAAGCCACTCGCCGCCAAACCAACCCTGCTGGCCAAACGCGGCCTCCCAACCCGTCACTTGGAGGTAAGCAGGCAGGAAGATCATGGCCAGCGAGACGTAAGGAACCAGGCGGCTGCCGGGAAGGTTCGACCGAAAACCGATCAGGGCCAACATCAATCCGAGCGGCAGGGCCAACACGCCTGCCGTTCCCGCAAAGAGCACGGTATTGCACAGCAGCGGACGCACCGAACGATCCGCGCCACTCACGATCAGTGCGATTGCGAGCGTCACGACAACCAACAGCCCCGCGCACGGCAGTGATCGACGGGCGCAGAAGGGGAGAATCGTCACGACCAAGGACTTTCTTGTACCTGGATCACCGCGTTTCGACTGAGAGCTATGGTTACTTCAGCGACCAACGCCGCCAGATCGGCCAGTTCGATTATGACGGCATGTCGGTCGCCGGGACAGGCACCCTCACCCATGACTCTCCGGGGGGAAACACGGGGGGATTGCCTGTCCCTTTTTTTTGTCACGGGACGATCGACGAACTTTTCTCGCGCCGACCTGACCCTACATTCGGTGACTCATGCAACGCGTCGCAACTGCGCCGGCCACCCGCTGCTCGACGGACGCCTTCGAGGTTCGGACGACATCGCTTTCGCGGGACGCGGTGCGGGCCCGCCGTTTCTGCCACGCCGTCGTCGCCCTCGCGGCCTCCGCGTGGAGCGCAGTGGCGCTGCTGAACTGGACCGTGAACCCCTATGCGCAGTACGCACCGCATTTTATCCCGCCGCTGGTTCAGACGTCGCGCCGCAAAAAGTGGCGCTCCTCCAGCACCGGGACCCACGTCCCACGGGACTCATTCTCGGTTCCTCACGCGTGATGAAGCTCGAGCCGACCTATCTCCAGCAAAAGACGGGTCTGCGGTTCTTCAACGCAGGTGTAAATCACGGCAAGATCGAAGACGTGCTCGCCTTTGTGCGGTTTTACGAGCAGCAGTATGGGGCAGCGCCGCAGATACTGGTTGTGGGACTGGATCTGAACGGGTTTTCTCCGAAGGCATGCGTCGATCCTCGCCTGCTTGCCGAGCCGCAGTTGGGCGGGCTGATCCCCGAAGCGGCCGGACTCAGCGGCCGGTTTCGCCGCTGGACGGAACTGCTCAGCTGGCAACAGACCGTGGGATCCCTCAAGTCGCTTCGACACCATTGGCAGCGTTCGGATCAGCGTCCCGTCGTGACGGAGTTTTTCGATGCAGACGGGCGGATCGTTTATCAGCAACGAGAACAGCAGTTGGCCGAGGGGAACTATGACTTTGGGGCGGCCCTGGCCTACAACCAGCGGGAATTCAAACAACTGTTTTCCGGTTTCGATCGACTCGATCCCATGCGACTTGAGCTCGTGCGTCGCCTGAGTGAACACTGCGAACAGCACGAAATCGACCTCTACGTGTTTCTCACGCCGCTGCATCCTCGGCTTGAGGCCTATCTGTCCGAGTCCACCACGTACTGGCAGCGTCGCGACGAACTGCGCCGATTCCTGGAACAGGAGGCCGCTCAGGCTCGCTTTCAGTTCGCGGATTTTTCACAGATCGAAGCGTTCTCGGGCGATTCCAAGGCCTTCGTCGACGGGATCCACCCGCTGGAGGTCAACACGCGCAAAGTCGTCGATAACTTGCTGGATCCTTACTTGAAGCGAACGACCTATGTTGTTCAATAGTTACGCGTTCGTGTTCGCGTTCTTACCGCTTGTCCTGGCACTCTGGTGGTGGCCCGGCACGGCGACTCGAACCCGCCTCGCCGTGCTGGTGGGCGCCAGCTATTTCTTCTACGGTTGGTGGGACTACCGCTTTGTGAGTCTGCTGGCGGCTTCCACTCTCGTCGATTATTTCGCCGGACACTGCTTGTACCGGGCCAAGAGCCAGACGGGGCGGGTAGTTGCCCTATTGGTCTCAATGACGACCAATTTGGGGTTGCTGGCCTTCTTCAAGTACAGCGGGTTCTTCGCGCGGTCCGTCAACGCAATCTGCGACGCCGTTCACGCGGGATTGCCCTTGCCCGTTTGGGATATCGTGCTCCCCGTCGGGATTTCTTTCTATACCTTCCAGACGATGAGCTACACGATTGATCTCTATCGGGGGCAGGCCAAGCCGGCCAACAGCCTGTTGCACTTTGCCGCCTACGTTTCGATGTTTCCTCAACTGATTGCGGGACCGATCGTCCGCTACAGCGAACTGGAAGAGCAATTGCGGACCTTCCGCCGCCGGCCTGACTGGCAGCACATGGCCGAGGGGCTGTTTTTCTTCATCGGTGGCCTGGCCCAGAAGCTGCTCCTGGCCGACGTGATTGCCCAGCGAATTGACCCCTTACTCGCCGACTACCAGTCCCTGCAATGGGTTGGCAGTTGGTACGCGATGCTGGGCTATACCTGCCAGCTGTATTTCGATTTCGCAGGCTACAGCAATATGGCCGTTGGACTCGGTCTCCTGTTGGGATTTCGTTTTCCGCAAAACTTCAACTCGCCCTACAAATCGCTGGATATTTCCGCCTTCTGGCGACGCTGGCACATGACGCTTTCGACTTGGCTGAGGGACTATCTCTTCTTGCCGTTGGGGGGCAGTCGGCGGGGGCAGATGTTGACCTTGCGCAACCTGGCGATCGTGATGTTCTTGGGAGGACTATGGCACGGTGCGGGTTGGACGTTTGTGATCTGGGGGCTGTATCACGGTCTGTTGTTGGTGGGGCATCGGCTGTTTTCGAATTACTCCAGCGTCCGGGTTCCACGGCCCCTGGCGCTGGCCCTTACGTTCTTTTGTGTCGTGATTGGATGGGTCCTTTTTCGGTCCACCGATCTGACGATGGCCGCTCACCTGTTCGGATCGATGTTCGGTCGGTATGGGATCGAGCCCGATTGGCTCGCGGCGATCGGTGGCACGTCAAATGCCGTTGTGCTGGGTGTGCTCTACATGATTATCTTCGCGGCGCCGAATCTGTGGCAGCTTCGATTCCGGCCCTCACCCGCTGGGGCCGTGGTCCTCGCCGGGCTCTTGTTTATCTGTGTGCTTCGCTTCGATAGCCAGAGTCCGTTTCTTTACTTTCAGTTTTAGCCGATTGTTGTCGACACGTTCTGTTCATTGCTCACCGGGGAAGGTCTTAAGTCATGTTGACGGTTGAACGTCTTGCGGCCGCGTCCGAGTTGCGTCAGATCCGTGCGGCCTGGGAGCAGCTCTCCGAATCGCATGTCTTTACGTCGCCGGCTTGGCTGTCGAATTGGTGGGACGCGTACCAGGAAACGCACGAACTGTTTGTGCTCCGTGTCAGCGATTCGCATGGCGACCTGGTCGGCCTCGCACCGTGGTACCTTGAGCGGTCCGTGGCCGCAGGCAAAACTCTCCGTTTTCTGGGCAGCGGCAAGGCGTGCACGGAGTACCAATCGCTACTCGCCGCTCCCGGCGAAGGAGATCGCGTTGCCCTGGCCGTCGCTGAATGGCTGGTCGATGCCAATCATTCCCGACTCGACGGTTGGGATCATTTGGATCTGCAAGCAGTTCCCCAAGCCGATCCGGCCATTACCCTGCTCGCGTCGTGCTTGGAACGTAACGGAGCGCGCGTGGCGATGAAGCCTGGCCCGGCCTGCTGGAGGATCGAACTGCCGGCGTGCTGGGAGGAGTACCAGGCGGGCCTGGCTCGCAACGTCCGACGCAAGCTTCGCAAGATTGAGAAAGACTATTTCGCCAGCGGACGCGTGCAGCAAACCGTCGCCCGCAGCGATTTGGAGTTCGAGCAACTGTTTGACCGTTTAGTTGAGTTTCACCAGCGGCGCTGGGATACCGTCGGGACGCCTGGATGTTTCACTTCGCCTCAATTCGGTAGCTTCTTGCGTCGTGCCGCCAATGAACTTGGGGGAGCCCAGCGAGCGTGGTTGTCACAAGTCTCGGTGGATGATCAACCGGCCGCGGTCGCGTTTTTCCTTTCGGATGACGAGAGCGAGTTGATGTATCAATGCGGCATGGACCCCGCGATGCGTGAACATCAGCCCGGCTGGCTGTTGAATGTCGCGAATCTTCAGACGATGTTCCGCCGCGGAATTCGCCGCTGTGACTACCTGCGCGGCGAGGAACGCTACAAACGGGAACTCGGGGCGGTCGCGGTGCCCCAAGTCGATTGGCGGATCTCAGCGCCCAGCTCCGTGGCACGGTTCCGCCATACGATCTGGCTCACCCAGGATCGGTTACGCGCCTGGGGAAAGCAGGTGGCCGCCCTGAGGCGTGGCTGAGGACCAACCGGTTGTCCCTGCGGCCCTGATCGACGCTCCGCTCCGGGCCACCGTCGCGGGACCGAATGTCCGCTGACCGCTCGACGCGATCAATCAGGTCCGATCGATCGCAGGTAGGCAATTAGGTCGGCCATTGAGGAGGGCGGAATCTGTTGTTCCAGTCCCGTCGGCATCAGCGATTGACGTGTACTCGTCAGACTCTCAATCTCGGCTCGCAAGAGCGTCGTGGCTCGATTGTCGGCCGCGACCAATTCCAGGCTGGTGGCCGTTTCATTGCGGATCATTCCACTCACGATCCGGCCTTCGTGAGTGATCGCGGTGTAGGCCAAATACTGGGGATTCACCTCGCGGTTTGGATCGAGCACGTTCAGCAAGATCGCCTCGTCTCCTCGATTCTGCATCGCGGCCAGATTCGGACCCAAGTCGGCTCCTTGTCCTTCCAGCTGATGACAGGCGGCGCAAGACTTCCGGAAGATCTGGCGTCCCGCGACCGGGTCTCCACCACCCGTGAGTCGTTCGCGGTAGCGGTCCCATTCGCGTTGTTGTTCGGATTCATCGGGCGCGGTGCGGGCCGCGGCAAGCTGTCCCCAACGCGCCGTTCCCAGGCTCCGCGCCAAACGCTGCTGTTGGCTTGCCGTCAACTCGGAAAGCGCGACACGCTCTTCGGAGATTGCCGTCGCCAGATGAACTTGCCAAACCTGGCGGGACAGGAGCGTCTCGGTGACTTGTGATCGTAAACCGGGACTGTAGTTGGACCATCCTTCGAGAAGCAGCGCAGCCGCCTCATCCGCACTCGTTTGTCCCAGCGCCTCGATGGTTGCCAGCTGAATCGGAAGCGCTTCCGACACGCTCAACAGCGCACGATACGTGGCTTGACTCTCGTCCCAGGGCAGTAAGGGCAGCAGTCCAACGGCCCGTGTCCGCGTGGGTTCGGACTGGTTCGTGTCACGCGCCAGCCGCCGCATTTCCAACAACAGCCGTTGGATCTTCTCTCCGGTTCGACCTGCGCGAAACTCCGCCGACCAAGCCGTTCCGTCGGCAATACCCAAGGCGGGCAGGATCGGCCAGAGGTCCGCTGGGATGTCGCGCGGAAGCTGGTCGATCCAAGCGGCCAGCAAACGAGCGCTGTCGGGATCGGCTTGACGGCGCAATTGTCCTGCGAGATGCACCAAGAAACCTTGCCCCTCGGCGTGTTCCAAGAACCCGTCGTCACTCGCCAATTGGGCGAAGCAGTTCGCCGCCCCGTGGACCAAGGCGTTTTGCACCGCCGCAAGCAGGTAAGGCTCCTGAACGCCGGATCGGGCGAGCTGGCTGAGTGCCGCTTGACGCGCTGGTGAATCCGGAACGAAACCGAGGCTGAACGCAAGTTGAAACCGCACTCGCGGTGAGTCATCCGCAACCCGTTGGAAGAAGGCCTCCTGTAAGGCGGGCTCCGAGCCGGCGCGAGCTTCGGCGAGTCGAATCGCGTGCCGCCGCACCGCGGGATGCGAATCGACCAGGCCGGTCAACAAGTCGTCAGTTGTCAGCGCCCCAAGCCCTTGCAAAGCGTACAGCGCATGAAGTCGACCTTCGGGGCGTGGCTCGCTTTGGAAAAGCTGCCGGAGCGTCTCGACCGCTGCGAGATCTTGCCGCTCATAAATCAATCGAGCTGCGATATCGCGGTGCCAGCCATTCGGGTGCGCCAACAAGGCGACCAACTTCTCCGTCGTCAGGGAGGCCAGCTGCGGGATAGTCGCCGGAGCGGATCCCGCGGCTCGAATTCGGTAGATACGGCCACGATTGCGTCCGCTCGTCAAGTCCAGGTGTCGCTTGATAGGAGGCGGCAGCGAGGCCGGATGTTCAATGACCTCGCGGTACATGTCCAACACGTACAACGCTCCATCCGGACCGTTTGCCAGCTGCACCGGACGGAACCAGATGTCGTCCGAGGTGAGGAACTCGGAGCCCGCGTCGACGCGATGTGCGGTGTAGCGGATCCCGCGATCTTCCAGTCGCTTGCGGTGGATCAGGTTGCTACCCACATCACACACGAAGGCGTAGTCCAGAAACTCACCGGGCAAGGCGTCGCCGCGATAGATCGTAATTCCCGTCGCGCCCGTAAAATAACCCGCCGCTTTGCCGCCGCCTTCGATCGGGCCGGGGACTTGCCCCGAGACACGCAACCGCGTGCGAACGACTCGCCACGGTTCTACCGGACTGCTGCGAAAGACATCGGCCTGGGGCCCATCCACCGCAATGCTTTGACGAGACGGCAGGGGAGTCGCGAACGGGTTTCGACTCAGGTAGCGGTCTTCGTACATCACCTGCTGAATGTGATCGCTGTTGGAGCAAACGAACTTGTCCCCCCAGCGATCAAAACTCATCCCGTGCTGGCCACCGCCGCTCGTCGCCTCCAAGCGATGTGATCGCGGATCGAACGCGAAATCCCGACCACGTAGCTCAACCACCGGGTGCGCCGCGTCGATGCTCGATTGCAAGCTCGCGCCCGAACTGCTCGTCGCCCCGTGAATCCGATTGTCGAGACCCCACGTCAACGTGTTAACCAGGCCTTGGACATTATCCCGCCCGAAACCTCGGAACACCGTTTGACGCACGTCGGCGCACCCGTCTCCATCCGTGTCTTTGAAGTAAATCAGGTCCGGAGCTGCCGCGACATAGATCCCGTCGTCGTAACACGCCACCGCGGTTGGCCACGAGAGATCGCTCGCGTAGATCTGGCTGAGATCAAAGCGGCCATCGCCGTTCACGTCCGTCAGACGCCGAATTCGGCCCAGGTTCGCCTCGGCGTCTTCCGAATACCCACGCATTTCCACGACGTAGAGCCGACCGACGGCGTCGAATGCCATGGCGACCGGATCCACCACCAGCGGCTCGCAGGCGACCAGCTCAATCTCAAAGCCCGACAGCAATCGAAACGAGCCCATCGCGGATTGTGGCGAGCGCGGTGGAATGCGAGGTAACTCGCCGGAAAAATCCGGGAGGTCATCCGCAAACGGGACGCGCGGATAAGCTCAAGACATAGAGTCCAAAGATGCAACCTGCCAAGAGGCGTCGCGCCGAAAAGCCCTTAGCCAGCGTGCATGCCGTTCCCAACCAGCCGGCACGCATTTCTTCCGCCACAGGGTTTGACGAGCTCCGGCGAGACGGCTCATAGGGCGCTCGCGTGGGAAGGCCGCGCCGACGAACGGTGCAGTAAGGTGAGGTCTTCATGTTCTGAGTTTATCAGAACGAATTTCCCACGCCACCGGCGCGGCTCGCGACCTGGCACGGGGGCCGCCGCGATCAGTGGGCCGCCGCGATCAGTGGGCCGCCGCGATCACTGGGGCGATGCGATCACTGGGGCGCCGGC
Organism: uncultured Planctomycetales bacterium; assembly: GCA_963826795.1. GTDB lineage: Bacteria > Planctomycetota > Planctomycetia > Pirellulales > Pirellulaceae > CAWGYT01. The sequence goes on from CAWGYT010000010.1 coordinate 631,662, forward strand.
GCTTTGCTGGCGGTTCGCGCTGCGGGGGTCGCCAGCGTCTCCGTAAAGCGAGCCAGATACTTCATGTTGCTCTCGGCGCCGTTAAAGCCCAGCACCGATTCGTCCCAATCCAACTGCTTCGAGATCAGCCGTCCCGCATCCATATCGAAGCGGAGTTCCCCTTGCGAGATCCGTTGCATGATCTGCGACTTGACGCGAGGGTCGTCGACGGGAGTCAGGACCTGTGTCTTGACGGAAATCGTGGCCACGCCGGTCTCGACTTTTTCCAATACATACAGCTCGCGGGTCTTGATCGATTTAATCCGCTGGTCCTCCAGACGCACTTTCAGTTCCAGGGGTTGAGACCAGGAATGCGCCCACGGCCACCTCGTCGGCCGGCAAGGGAATCGAGATTCCTCCGAGGCCCAAGTCGGGATGCTGAATCTGGTCCTGGCGATCGACAATCTCGCCTTGCGGCGTCATCGTGATGACGCTGATCGGCTTCCCGACGATGCTCAGCCACATACTGGTACTCGGGTGGCGGATCACCGGGTTCCGAACTGTTGTAGCGAATCGATTCGCGGCCCGCGACTTCGGACCACATATCCACGTGGTCGATGACGTGACCGAAGCGGAAGTTACCGTTCTCGGTCAGGTCCTGGATGTGAATCGACCGCGTCGACCGCGTCCGCAGCTTCGTCTGCTGGTTGTTACCGGAGATCGTCGTGTCGATGGTCACCAGGTGCTCGATCTCGTAAACGATTACCTCGCCCGGTCGGTACTTGTACTGCAGAAGGTACTTGTTCGCCGTAAGTTCCGCCTTGGCCTTCTCCAACTCGGCAAGCACCTGGTCGTCAGCGGCGAAGAGGGCGCGACCGGGAAAGAACAGAGCCAACGTGCAGCAACCAGCAATCCATGCCGTACGGCGTCTTGTGTTTTGAGTCGTCATTTTTTGCATCCGTGCTTTCTCAAGAAGGGACCGGAAACCCCGCGAGTCCTCCCAGACTCACGAACCGTCGGTCGCTGCGAATCCCGCCTCCCCAACCCAGCTTCTCTCGCAGCGTTCGGTAGTAGTCGTGGCCAGTGATCTCGATCAGCTGAAAGGTCGGGACCGCCCGCTTCACGATCAACTCGATCTTCGGGAGCGAGGGCATGAATCACGATGCCATCGACCACGACGGCCGTCTCTTCGCCTCGAAAGGAGCCGTGCCGACGCCGAACACGCATTTCGTACTGGCGATCGGCCGAATCGACGACCGGACGCACGGTCAATGTGTGCGGACTGATCGGCGAGATCACGACTGCCTGCAGATCCTTTGCGCAGGATCGGGCCGCCCGCCGAAAGGTTGTGCGCGGTCGATCCGACGGGTGTGCTGATGATCAAGCCGTCGCAACTATAAGTGGTCACCCATTTGGCGTCAACGTAAAGATCGATCTCAAGTAACGAGTAGGGCGGCCCGCCCAGAATCGCGACTTCGTTCAGACTCAACCGGCCACAAAGCGATTGGTCGTCGCGGCAGATTTGGCACGATAGCATCAGATGCTGAATGATGTGATAGCGTCCCGCGCAGACATCCGCGAAAGACGCGCAACAGCTCTTCCGGCGACAGGTCGGCCAAGAATCCCGAGCTTGCCTAGATTGATGCCCAGGACGGGACGCTGACGGTGCCCCATTTGTTGAGCCGAACGCAGGATCGAACCGTCGCCGCCGAAGACCAGCACGAAGTCCGCATCGACTCCGAGCCAGATCATGCGGATTTGTCCAAGTCCTCCAGCACGATCGTCGGCATGCTGTTCGATGGTGGGACGCAACTGCTCGACCGTCGGCCGAATCTGCTCGGCGGCCGAGCCGAGCAGGATGACCCGGGGACGTGACGGAGGGGAAGCAGTGGAGCGAAGCCGGAAGCATTCATACGCGGCGACATCATAAGCAGCGGCGTAGCGCGCAACAAGTCCTCGCGACGCGTGACCCGTCGACCCGTGGTACCGGTCCGGCAGCGACGTGCCGCACGGTGCGCTCGGGTTGATCAGACCTGAAGCTGTCGTGCAGCCTGTCGACAGGCCGCGACGATGCCTTCGCTGTCCAGGCCCAGATCGGCCAGCAGTTCCGCACGCTCACCATGTTCGACGAACTGATCGGGAATGCCCAGCCGTCGGACAGATGCCGCGTGTCGATCGCCGTCATCGGAGGCCAGCTCCAGCACGGCGCTGCCGAAGCCGCCCGGCCAAGGCACCTTCTTCGACGTGACGACGAACGGGCATTCTCTGCAGGGCACGCAGGATAACGTCTCTGTCCAAAGGCTTCACAAAGCGTGCATTGATGACTGCCGACGTCAACTCCCTTCGCGCGCCAGCTTCTCCCGCGCCGCGAAGCAGGCCTCGAGCTGCGTCCCGCAGCACAGCAACATGCCGTCGCGAGCCCCAAAGTGGACTTCGCGCCTTGCCCAGTTCGATGGGCTGTCGATCTCCGGGCACGACTTCGGCCGACGTCTTTCGGGATAGCGAATCGCACAGGGGCCGTGGTGCGAGCAGGGCGAAACTCGAGCATCTGGGGCAGGTCGTAAGCGTCACCCGGCGCCATCACGACCAGGTTGGGAAAGATCCGCAGGTAGCCGAGATCGAAGACGCCGTGATGCGTGGGCCCGTCGGGCCCGGTCAGATCCCGCTCGGTCCATCATGAACGTGACCGGCAGATTCTGCAGGGCGACTTCCTGAAAGATCTGGTCGTAACTTCGCTGCAGGAACGTGCTGTAGATATCGACGATCGGCCGCAGGCCCGCCTTGGCCTGTCCGGCGGCAAAGGCGACGGCATGCGATTCGCAGATTCCCACATCGAAGAAACGATCCGGAAACGTGTCGCGCACCGGCTCCAGCTTGTTGCCCTGACACATGGCCGCCGTCATCACGGTGACGCGCGGATCTCCGCGCATCTGCATCCAGAATCGCGTCGCGGGCGACGTTCGTGTAGGCCGGCGAACTCGGACGACTCTCTGCGGAACGGCCATTGCCGTCTTCCTGGCTGAAACGCGGCGGCGTGTGGAAAAACACGGGGTCCTCTTCCGCCGGGCTTGAAAGCCGTGTCCCTTCTCGGTCACCACGTGCAACAGGACGGGATCCTGCATCTCCCGGACCATCGCCAGGTATTTCCGCAACATCGGGATGTTGTGTCCGTCGATCGGACCGATGTAGCGAAAGCCCAGATCTTCGAACAGCATTCCGCCGTGCAGCCCGGCTTTGGCGGCTTCTTTCAACTGAGCCAGAAATCGCTCCGCCGGATCACCGAACACCGGCACGCGATTCAGGACCTTGACGACTCTCTGACTTGAAGCCGGTGTACATGGGATTGGTCCGCAGCCGATCCAGGTACTCCGCCACGCCGCCGACGCGCGGGCAGATTGACATCTTGTTGTCGTTCAGGATCGACCAGCAACTTGCGACGATAATCGGGCCGCATTGTTCATCGCTTCGAACACGATGCCGGAGGGAAATGCGCCGTCGCCGATCACGGCGATCGCGTGGCGATCGTCCTCGCCCAGCAGCTCATCGCCGCTGCGCAAGTCCCAGCACGGTCGAGACGCTGCAGCCGGCGTGGCCGGTCATGAACAGGTCGTAGTCGCTCTCGGCCGGATTCGGGATAGCCCATCAGGCCACCCTTGGTGCGGATCGTGTTGAAGTCGTGATACCGGCCCGTCACCAAGTTTGTGCGGATAGATCTGATGGCCGGTGTCCCAGATCAGGCGATCGCGGCGAAAGTCGTAGACCGAATGCAGCGCGAGACACAGTTCGACGACGCCCAGATTCGAGGCGAAGTGAGCCGTGCGCGTCGCCACCAGATTACAGAGGACTTCGCGAATCTCGTCGGCCAATTGCTTCAACTGCGTCGACGGACAATTCGATGCAGATCGATTGCGGATTCGATCGTGGGCAGGATCTTCGCCATGCTCTAGCGGTTCCTTTCGAGGACAAACCGCGCGAGGGCCTTCAGGTGGCTCGGCCGCGTCCCAAAGGGTTCAAGCTGTTCGATGGCCTCGTCAATCAACGCGGCTGCTCGTCGCCGACTTTCTTCCACTCCCAGCAAGCGACGGGAAACGTCAACTTGCCGCGGCTGGAATCCTGACCGGTCTTCTTGCCAATGTCCTGCGACGTCGCCCGTCAGATCCAGCAAATCGTCGACAATCTGAAATGCCAGGCCCAGACGACTTCCGTACGCGTCAGTCGGTCGAGTTGTTCGCGGTTGGCCGCCGGATGCTATGCCTCCTAAACGCAGGGACACAATCAGCATCGCTCCCGTCTTCCGGCGGTGAATCTCTTCCAGCTTGCGCAGGTCCCCGCCAAGTGCTCGGCGGCCAAGTCGTCGGCCTGGCCACCCACCATCTGGGTCGCTCCGGCCGCATGCGCCAACTCGGCACAACACGGGCGGCCACGTTCCGCCGGGTAGACTTCCGATCGCCAGAACTTCGAAGGCTCGCGCCAGCGAGCGCATCGCCCGCCAGAATCGCCGTCGCCTCGTCGAAGGCCGCATGGCAACTCGGCCGGCCCCGCCGCAGGTCGTCGTCGTCCATGGCCGGCAGATCGTCGTGAATCAGCGAGTAGGTGTGCACCATCTCGACCGCACAGGCGGCCGGCAGCGCCAACTCCCAGTCCGAACCGCAAGTTTGGGCCGCCGATAACACCATCAAGGGGCGGAGACGCTTGCCCGGCGCCAGCAGGCTGTGGCGAATCGCAGCATACAACCGGGGAGGGCATCCCGGCCCGAATTCTGTGTACCGCTCGAGACAACGCTCGATGGCGGGCCGGGTTTGGGCGGCGAATTCCAGGAAAAGGTCGGTGCACTGGCGCGTCATCAGTTTCGATCTCGTCCCGACTATCCGCTCGGTGCCTCGCGATGCTTCCCCGGAGCAGGTGCCCTTTGGCAGGCGATGGCTCGGACGGATCGCGATATTCTAGAACAGGCCCTTCGAACCGTCCACGCCGTCCCCCGGCAAGTTATCCGAGGAGGCCGCGGAGCGGGACGAATTCAGCGACCGGCGTGCGCCTCTCCGGTCGGCCTTCTCCTCGAGCGTCATCACGTCTTCGTCGAACGGCTGCGTCTCCGCATCACCTTCGGCCGACATCCCGGTCAGCACGGCGACGCGCCGCTCGGCCCGCTCCAGTTGACGGTAGCATTCCCGTAAATAACCGACGCCCTGTTCATAGCGGGCGAGTGAATCGGCCAAGCCCAGCTCGCCCTGCTCCAGCTCGCGGACGATCTGCTCGAGCGAGGCCAGCGACTCTTCAAAGCTGGGTGCCGAGCTTGATTCGGGCGGATGACCGTCCGGGCGGGGAGGCTTCTCTGCGGACGGGTCGGTGGTCTTGGAGCGTGAGGTTCGAGCGTTAGGGCGAGGTGGATTCATCGTGGTTCCCAGACAATTGAGAAGTCGTTCAAGTCGTAGCGGGCGACTCCTTGGCCGCGGGTGACGTCGCGACGACCCGGCTGACGATCTCGCCGCGAGCCAGACGGGTGCGGATCAATTCGTCCACGGACGTTTCGGCGGCGTCGCGAAGCAGGCTTCCGTCATTGACTCGCTCGGTGAGACTGTAGCCGCGGCCTAGCACGGCCAAGGGGCTGAGGGCGTCCAGCCGGCCGGCGAGGTTTTCCAGCTGCTGCGCGATCCGCGACTGGCGGACCAGCAGACCTTGGTTGAGTCGCTGTTCCCATTCATCCACGCGCCGGGCCCAGTCCTGAAGTCGCTGTTCGGGCCGGGCCAGGGCGGGACGCTGGGCGAGCGCGTCGAGCCGTGCGTGGGCCAGCTGCAGCCGCCGCTCGAGTTGGCCGAGCAGCAGCCGCCGCAGGCTTTCCAATTCGGCCTGGACGTCCGCTTGTGAGGGCGCGATTCGCTCGGCCGCTTCACTGGGCGTCAGCGCTCGGACGTCGGCGGCCAAGTCTGCGAGGGTCACATCGATCTCGTGCCCCACGGCGGAAACCACCGGAACCGTTGCCTCGGCGATCGCCCGTACGACCCGTTCATCATTGAAGCACCAAAGATCCTCCAGACTGCCCCCGCCGCGGGTCACGACCAAGATGTCCGGTCGTGGCCGCAAACGCTGGACTCGCTCCAGCGCCGCGACAATCTCGCCGGCGGCCTCCGCGCCTTGAACGCGCGTCGGCACGATCAGCACCTCGGTGCCCTGCCATCGTCGCCGTTGGACCTCCAGGAAATCGCGGATCGCGGCACCCGTCGGGCTGGTAATCACCGCGATCCGGCGAGGAAAACGTGGGAGCGGGCGTTTGCGTTCGGGATCGAACAAGCCCTCGGCGCCCAACCGCTCACGAAGCTGCAACAGGGCGATCTGCAGCGCCCCGAGTCCTGCGCGGCTCGACGTGACGAACGATCAGCTGATAAGTGCCCCGCGGCGGATAGACGTCGATCGTCCCCTCGCAAATCAGCTCCATTCCGTCCTCGAGCTGAAATCGCAATCCGCTGGCGACGCTCCGCCAAAGAACCGCCTTGAGCTGACCCTGGCCATCCTTCAACGTGAGGTAGACGTGGCCCGAGCGCGGACGGGCCAGATCGCTGACCTCGCCCGAGACCCAGACGCTGGGAAACGCCTCTTGCACCGTCTCGCGGAGCCGCAAATTCAGCTCCGACACGCTCCAGATGCGTCGCGGGGCGGGAGCACTCGGCGTGTCAAACAGGGATCGGCTCATAGCCGTTCAGGATACGAAACCTCGCCGTCAGGGTCGAGTGCCTGCACGACCGAGCGACGCTTGGATCGAGAAACCAGCCATCCGGACGACGGCCTCGGCGCTGGCGACGGATCCCGAAGCGTCGCGAAAACGAGATTCGAATGGAGCGGTTCCGATCCTTCAGGCGGCCTTTCGCCGTCGGATCCCGGGCCGGAGCGACCTGCTGGAGTTCATCAGCGCATGGGCGGTGCGTTGCCGGCGAGGCGGTGCGGGCTGGCAGCGCATCGGCATTTGCTCGAGTTTTCGAGAGCCGGCCACGGCCCAGGCCTCTGCCTCGAGTGTGAGCCGCCGCAGGACGGCTTCGACTCGCTTTCGGTAGTGCTCCACCCCCGCTCGGTCCAGGCCGGGCGGCATTTGCAGGCGAGGGCTCGTGATGACTCGCGCCCGTGAACCGGGTCGGGGGATGGCGAAGCGATCCCAGGTCGACAGCCTCCAAGCACGCTCGTAACCGACGGCGAAGGCGACGAGCGGAATCTGAAGTCGCGAGGAGAGATAGATCGGTCCTTGAGCCAGCTCCCGTCGTGGGCCACGCGGACCGTCGCAGGCGATCCCCAGATTTCGAAGTTCGTGATGCCGCATGAATTCCAGCAGCGCCTGGCTGCCACCACGATAAGTTGAACCTCGAATCGTGACGAACCCCATATGGCGCGCGGCCTCGGAGAGCCATTCGGCATCCCGATGGCGACTGGTCAAAATCGCGGAATGACTGCGACCCCGCAGGAAGAACGGCGCCAACAGATACTCGTGCCAGAAGATGCCGATCAAGGGCCCGGCGAAATCGGCTCGGACCGGGTCGATCGTGGGGTCGTACATCGCGGCCTGGAAGTCGAGCGACCCCATCCAGGTCTTGACCCACATTGAGGCCGCCAGGCCGCCAAGTTTGGTTGGGAAACGGTTTTCAGCAGACATCGCACCCCCGGAGGTTGGCAGGTGTCAGTTCATGGGCCGTGAGGGTAGGGCGGGGGAACGCGAGTGCGCGACATCCGGCAGCTACGCGTCGGGCCACTCGCCTGCGAAGACCTCGACCGCGGGGCCCGTCAGGTAAACGCGATTGTTGTCTTCACGCCACTCCAGCTCCAGGTCACCGCCACGCAAATGCACCGTCAACCGGCGTTCGGTTCGGCCACTGAGCACGCCGGCGACGCAAACGGCCGCCGCGCCGGTCCCGCAGGCCATGGTCTCTCCACTGCCTCGCTCCCAAGTCCGCTGCCTCACCTCGCGGGGACTCAAGACTTGGACGAGTTCGACGTTGACTCGCTGGGGAAAAGCAGGATGGTGCTCGATCTGCGGGCCGACGCCCAACACTAAGGCGTCGTTTACTTGATCGGTGTAAATGACGCAATGCGGATTTCCCATCGAGACGCAAGTGACGACCAGATCCCGCTCGGCGACCGACAACGGCGCGTTGACCACGGGACTGCCGGGTAGGGTGGTGGGAATCCGTTCGGCCATCAAAATCGGCTCGCCCAGATCCACTCGGACCCGTCGCACTTGGCCGGCGGCAAGTTCCAGATCGAGCGTCAGCACGCCGGCCTGAGTCTCGATCGACAAGACGGGCCGGCGACAGATCCCATGATCGTGGACGTATTTGGCGACACAGCGAATGCCATTGCCGCACATCTCGGCCTCCGATCCGTCGGCGTTATACATCCGCATCCGCGCGTCGGCGACTTCCGAGGGACCGATCAGAATCAGGCCGTCGCTGCCGACGCCGAAATGCCGGTCGGAGATCTGTTTTGCCAGCGCCGAGACATCGCCGGGCAGGGCTTCGTCGAAGGCGTTGACGTAAACATAGTCGTTACCGGCGCCGTGCATTTTCGTAAATCGCATGGGTCAGTTCGCGGAGGAATCGTAGGGGATGAATCAGGTTGGGCGGATCAGGCCCTGCCAGGGGGGCTATCGCCGGCCGCCCAGGAATGTCCCGAGTCGCGGCAGGTCGGGGTGCGCGGCCTGACGCGGACGTTCGTCGGTTGCCTGTTCCGGGAAGAGTTGCTGTAAGGTTTCATTCAAGCCAGGAAGCACCTCTTGCGTCGTACGGGGGTCGCTGAGCGTCCCGTCGACGTGGATCTGCATGAATTGTCGGCTGGCCTCGCCCAGGAACGGCCGTACGAGCGGGCTCCACAGTTGTTCGCGGCCGACGATGGAATAGAAGTCCAGGCTCAATTCGCGATCGAGGCTCATTTCACCAATGCCCTTCAGCGTAATCGCCTCGCCGCTCAAATCAAAGCGGTCGAAATAGACATAACTGTCCCGCACATGGAAGGAAATGTCGCTGGCGGAAAAGGCCGCTCCGTCGCGTCGTCCCGATCCAAGTCGGTTCAGCAGTGCCAGGATCAGGGGAAGTTCGTACAGATTCGCGTCGCGAAGCTGTGCGGTTCCGCTGCCTTTGAGCGTGTGTCGACCGCGTGCCGTCCCGGTCAGGAACAGCTCCAGCATCACGCGTCCGGCCAAATTCCCGCGACCCAATTGCCAGTCGCGGGCGAGAACGGACATGTCGGCTTCCGTCAGGCTCGCCTGCAGACTGAAGGAGCGATCGGCGTCAAACAGCACCTCGGCGTTTCCGGCCAGGCGACCCTGATAGACCGAAGCGGTCACCGGAGCGCTGACGCGGTCGGCCGACTCCGGCGGCACGCGCTGTCCGAAAATGACGCGGTCCGTATCCAGCCACAAGGGCCCAGCCACGTTCGTGATTTGAATCCGCTGGGACATCACGGAGTCCAGTCGAAGATCACCGCGGGACCAGTAACGATCCCCCTGGCTTCCTCCCTCGAAGTGGACCTGCCCGAAAATGCTTTCCAGCGGCATGCCGCTGTGAAGCCGACCTTGCTCGACGTCAAGTCGGGCGTTCCAACTGGAGGTCACCGGCGCCTCGCGTGACTGGCGAGCGAATTGCATCGCACCGCTCAAGGCAAACATGCCATCGACCTGGAGTTGGCGAAGCCGCGGCCCGAGTTGGCCGGGCAACGCCCGCAGCAGCGCGTCGTCCAACTGGACCCGGTCGGCCGTCAATTCCGTCAGATTCACGATCCAGGATCCCGACGATCGGAACTCGCCGGTCCCGTTGGTGCGTAGCGTCAGCTTGCCATGCTCAGCCGTCAGGCCGCGCAGAACCAGGGACTGGCCCCGCAAGCGTGCCTCTCCGCGGACGTTCGCCAGCTGCAGGGGAAACCAGGTCGGATTCAGACTCACCTCTTCCCCTCGATCACTGGTCTGGTCCGCTGGCCCCTGCCGAAGTTGAATGTCCAGCTCGGGACTTGCCACTTCCTTCGTTTTGTAAAGTCGGACGTCAACGTGCTGGAGTTTGCCCTGGGGACGCAATTGAGCCCAAAGCTCGCGCGCCGCAGGCGACAACGCCTGTTTCAACTCGCCGTCCAAGCTGACGTTGTCCAGGGCGAAGTCGAGTTCCAAGGGGGCGTTGGGTTCCTCCTTCCACCATTGGCCGTCGCAACGGATCCGGCAGCCGTTGTTCCAGCCCTCCAGCTCACGGAACTTCCAGTGTCCGTCTTGAGATTCGAGTCGTCCACGCACGTTGGCGATGGGGTAGGGAAACAACGCGTAGTTGATCCACGCCTGGTCGATGGCCACGACCACGTGGGGAGGCGGACGGAGATTGGGATCGTCACGCTCGTACCGCACCCAGAATCCAACGTTGCCGCGAAGTTGCAGATCTTGTACGAAGGACGTGGCTTGCGGTGGTAACGCTCGGATCAGATCTTCGTCAATGGTCTTCCAGCGTGTCGTCTTGACTTCCCACCAACCCGTGAAACGAGGGCCCGGGGCGCGGATCGCGCCGCGCAAGGTGATCGGCGTGCCGCCGGCCGATCCCAAGAGATCGAATGAGACCTGATTGTCGGATACCTTGATCTCGCCGCCGCAGTCAGAGATCGGATAGGGGAACTTGTGGTGCTGGAGAGAAAACTCGCGGCAATCCAAGTTCGCCGTGTAGTCGTGCCGCTGTCCGTCGAATTCCAGCTCGAGCTGACCCGAGATCCGACCGACTGCCTGAAACTTGGCCCAGGCATCGCGCAGCGATTGCGGTAACAGATTGACCAAACGCGGCGTCAGCGGGAAGCGTTCGGCCGTCAATCGAATCCGATACGGGCTCGCCAGGTTGTACGCCGACAGCACCAGGTCGCCCTTGAGCAAGGCTTCGCCGTAGTACGCCTGCAACCGCTCGATCCAAAGCCCGTCGCGATCCAGGCCGAAATCGAATTGGAGATTGGAGATCGGTTGCGGCAGCTGAGCATCCTGCCAGCTTCCCTCTCGGAACTGTCCTTTGACCTGAAAGTCCAGTGCCTTCTGCCGCGATTTCATCCCCAGTTCGAACTCCACATCGGCCCGACCGCGGAGCGGCGTGAAGCGGTCTGTTTGTTTTGAGAGGATCGTCGGGAGTTGCCGAGCGACATCGGCCGACCAGGCGGCGCCGAGCAGATTGCCGCGCAGGGTCCAGGCCCCGTCGGTCGTCCGCGCGACGCCTTCCAACTGAATTCGCCGACAGAAAGATGTCCGGCACTGTCCATCAAAGGCAATCAAGACGTCCGGCAATTCCGTCCGGGCAGGTGTCGTCGTGAGGCGTTTGAGACGGCAGCGCAGCCGGAGCTCTTCGGCTTGCAAGATTTGATTGGGCCCGTCGGTTCGATCATGCAAGACGACGACCGCGTTTTCCACGGTTATCTGCGGTAGCGTCGAACTCCGACAAGGAGGTAACTCGCGCGGCATCAGCTGGCTGGCGTTCCAGCTTCCGTCCCGCTCACGTTCCAGCTGCAGCTTCAAACCGTCCACGATGACGTGACGAATTTCAAGCTTCCCCTGCAGCAGTGCCGAGATGGACGCGTCACAGCGAAGCGATAACGTTTCAATGTAAGCCAGCTCGTTGCGACGGTCGGCTTGGGGCATTTGCGGCTGCACGAACGACAGTTGCCCGAAACGAATCCCTTCGCCCGGCACGATCTTCGCGGAACCGATGCGAATCGTCAGCTCCGGGTACAGCTCCTTCGCACGCGACTCGACGAAGTGCCTGAGTTCCTCATCCGCGCGCCGTAGTAATAGAGCGCAGCGGCGACCCCCGCGACCAGACCGCTGAATACGATCCAGCACAACACCGACCACCCGTGGCCAAGCAAGCGTCGTGTGGGGGACGTCATGTAGGGACTGGACAAGGGAACCGAACGGACGTGGCGCGTGGATCCGTCCACCGCCACGGACGCGGAAAATGGTGGGCAATCGTAGGGGGAAGCGTGGGTGCGGGTCAAGACTTATGTCGCCGACTCGAAGCGGGCCGACCGTCATGGTTCAATCGGCACCACCCATCAGCCAGGCGGCAATTCAATTGAAAAATGCCCGGATTGGGGATCGGCGAGAGTTTCATCGCCCCTACGGCATGGCTATACTCTGGGTCTGTTTTTTTGCCCGAGGTGGAAAAGCTGGCTTGGCAGCAGCAAGCGGCAGGAACCCTGCGCGCGATCGCCCGGAGGCGGGATCCGGGGTCGGGGCGTGCGCGGAGCGACGAGGGAGTTTCTACCTCGCGCCACGGGTCGCGTCACGCCGAGCGGCGTTTGAGGAAATTCAAGATGCTCGAAAATCGTGGAAAATTGATGTGGGCCAGCTTCTTGACCCTGATCGCAGCTGGCATGGGGTTCGGCGTGCGGACCGGGACCTTGGCCGAATGGGCCAATCAGTTTGGCTTCACGCAGGTCGAGCTGGGCACGATTACCGGAGGCGGGCTGGTCGGCTTCGGAATGGTCATCCTGGGTGCCAGTGTCTTCATCGATCGCGTCGGTTACCGCGTGATCCTGCTCCTCGCATTCCTGCTGCACGTGCTCTCCGTCGTGATCACGCTCGGCGCAACCCCCGTCTATGCAGCCATGGGGAAGGATGCCACTTACTGGTGCCTGTACGCCGGAATCTTTATTTTCGCGATTGCCAATGGTTTGTGCGAAGCCGTCATCAACCCCTTGATCGCGAATATCTACCCGGAACGGAAAACGCACTATCTGAACATCCTCCATGCGGGTTGGCCTGGCGGGCTGATTCTGGGTGGGCTGGTCGGTTACATGTTTCTGGGGAGCAATGCCAAGGTCTCGACACTCCGCTGGGAGATCGTGCTGGGCCTGTACCTGATTCCCTGCATTTGGTATGGCGTGATCGTCCTGAAAGAGAAGTTCCCGGTGTCCGCCGTCAAACGGGCCGGGATCAGCTTCGGCCAAATGCTGGCCGAATTCGGCTCGCCGATCTTGCTATTCTTGCTGGTGCTACACGCCTGCGTGGGATATGTCGAGTTGGGGACGGACAGCTGGATCACAAACATTACCGAGGCGATGACCGGGAACGGGTTCCTGCTGTTCATCTTTGCCTCGTCGATCATGTTCGTACTGCGGTTTTTCGCCGGGCCGATCGTCGAGCGGGTCAATCCCTTGGGGCTGCTGTGTATTAGCACGGTGCTGGGCACGACCGGCCTGCTTAGTTTGAGTTTTGCGAAGACGGCCGCCATGGCCTGGATTGCGGTGACCATCTACGGGTTCGGTAAGACCTTTCTCTGGCCCACCATGTTGGGCATCGTGGGCGAGCGATTTCCGCGGGGAGGGGCGCTGACGATGGGGGTGATTGGCGGCGTCGGGATGCTCTCGGCCGGTCTGCTCGGAGGACCCGGGATTGGCTACAAGCAGGACTACTATGCGTCATCGCATCTGAAGGAGTTAAGTCCGGCAGCTTACGAGCGATACGCGGCCGAGGGCGAAAACGGCTTTCTGTTCTTCCCCAAGGTGCGCGGACTCGATGGTCAGAAAGTCGGCGTCCTGCTGGATGATAAAGGGCCCGCCGCAACCCTGAAGCAGGACATCAAGATCTTCCAGGAACAGGTCGTGCGGGTTCCGCGGAGCCTGATCGATCTGGATCTGTGGTGGGTCGAAACGGCCGAGGAGTATCAGGTCGAGGACAAGCAACCGGTGGAGGAATCGAAAATCTTTGGCGGTCTGATGGCCCTGCGGCTCACCGCCGCCGTGCCGGCCTTCATGTTCCTGGGCTACTTGATCTTGGTGCTCTACTTCCGATCTCGCGGTGGCTACACCACGGTCGAGATCGACGCCGACGGAGTTCTGCGCGAGTCGCGGCATCACCCCTCCGCCGAAGAGGCACTGGAGACCGGTGAGCGGGGTCCGACCTCCGGCCAGGCGTGACGCCAGCAAGTCGTCCGAAAAAAAAACGCCGGTGTGCCCCTGGGCTCCGGCCCGCGATCCCCGAGCGACCTCTCCCGGCCTCGGGCGAGGTGACATGGCCCGCCGCGAGAGGTGACATCGCCCTGTCCCTTCTCCCCAGCGCGGGAGAAGGTGGCCGAAGGCCGGATGAGGGGGCTCGAGCGTCGCCGCCAGACTCTCAACCCTCACGAGCCCTCACCCGCTGCTCCGCAGCGACCTCTCCCGGCCCCGGGAGAGGTGACACACCGCATGTCCCTTCTCCCCGGCGGGAGAAGGTGGCCGAAGGCCGGATGAGGGGGCGGGCGCCCTGTCAAACGCTCGACCCTCACCCGCTCGGCTCCCGCCCGCGGGACCCGCAGCGACCTCTCCCGGCCCCGGGAGAGGTGACACAATCCTGTCCCTTCTCCCAGCGCGGGAGAAGGTGGCCGGAGGCCGGATGAGGGGGCCACGGCTCCGCCGCCGAACGCTCAACCCTCAACCGCCCCGTCCGCGCAGGCGGGCCCCGAGCGACCTCTCCCGGCCTCGGGCGAGGTGACCCGATCCGACGCATCCTGCCGCGTCACGTTGGCCAGCGCGGCGTCCACTCGCAGTTCAATGCCCCCTGGCAAGTCGAATCGTGCGTCTGCGTTTTCCGCAATGGCACAGGCGAGCCGCTGCCAGTGGGCGCGCGTCATCGCCTGCTGGGGCCAGCCTTGCCGGCGCCACAGCCCCACCATGGCCTCCCGGCGCAAAGGCTCGGAGGCAGCCTTCAGGGGCGTGCGCTCCAGCTGGGCGGATTGCCGATCCCGGCGAATGAGGCTCGCATCCAGCAGCTCCTCGGCCAGCCGCTCCAGGACCTCTTGCGCCTCGCAGGCGGCGGTTGCCAGACGACGAAGCGATTCCCGCACGCCGGGATGATACCGGTCCGCCAACAACGGTAGCAGCTCGTGGCGGATTCGGTTTCGGAGGAAGTCAAGGCAGTCGTTGTGCGGATCATGGCGTGCCGCCTGACCGAGCTCGGCCAGGTAGCCTTCCACCTCGGCGCGCGTCACGTCCAGCAGGGGACGCACCAGGGTGACTGCGGGCGAGGCAACTCGGATTCGCGGAATGCCGCTTAAGCCCCCCAGTCCGGTTCCACGCAGGATGTGATGCAGAACCGTCTCCGTCTGATCGTCCGCCGTGTGAGCGGTGACCACGTAGCGGGCCCCCACGGCTTCCGCCGTGGTCACCAAGAACTCGTACCGCCGCCGGCGGGCCGCCGATTCAAGGCCTTCGCCCCCAACCTCCAAGGCCAGCTGACCGGGTTCGGCACGCCCGACGTGGCACGCCAATTCCCACACCCGGCAAAGCTGGCGCACGAATTCCGCGTCCTGTGCCGATTCCGCGCCTCGCAATTGGTGATCGAAATGGGCCACCGCCAATCGCCGGGGATCGGCATGGGTGGCGAGCAACAACCGGACGAGCGCGACGCTGTCCGGCCCGCCTGAGCAGGCGATCACGATCCGCGCGGCGCTCCAGTCGGGCAGGGACCAACTTCGGGCGAAACGTTCCTGTAACCGATTCACGACGCACTGATTCCGCTGAAATGCGTTAATTGGGAAGGGAAGGGAGGAATAAGCGAGCGGCGAGGGACGGATTCGATGCGGCCCGGGTATCGACCCGCGTTGCAGTTTACACAGCCTCTGGTAACATACGGCGTCAGGCGTGCCGTCTTCTTTTGGGGGTCCGGCATGTCCAACGTTATGGTGATAGCCGAACGCCGCAGGCACAAGCGTGCAAGGGGTGCTCGGATGGTTCAAAGATGACCGGAATGACAAGTTGACAACCAGTTAGGGATTTTGGCGTTGAGCGGAAGTTCGATCAACGAGTGCTGGGCCGCGCCCTGGTGGCTGGCGTTTTGCTACCGCTTGCTGAGCTGGCGTGGGCTGCTGGACGTCGTCCGCACTGGACCCGCGCGGCGCACGCCGCTTGGGCAAGCGCCGCTTGGGCACGGACGCGGCTGGAGCCGCTTTGTCGATTGGACGGTTGCTCGCTGTGTGGGCTTGCGACGAATCGGGGCCGCAGGCACTTGTTCTTGCGGCGGGGCTGCCGGACGTCGCTCGTCCGACGAACGGCCTTTCGGATGGACTTGGCTTGCCGCAGCTTCGGCTGGGTTGGGCGACCAACGGGGCCGATCTGGGCGGTGTGTCGCGGGCGATGTGCTTCCGTCCGCGCCGCGGACTGCGTTGCGTCGTACGACGGGAGGCGCCGTCTCGTGCAGCTGGACGACGCGCGTCGCGTCGCACTCGTTTTCCACACGCGGGGCAGTTGGCGGTCGCAGCGCACGGTCGATCGGCGGTGAGGGCCTGGTCCGGGGCCGGTTCTCGCCGGACGACGCGCTCGTTTCCAAGTTCGACGTCGGCTTGTCTTCCTTGCTGCGTGACGCAGGTCTCCTTTTCAAGGTCTCTTGAACCTTTCGACTTCTCTCGCTCGTTACGCGTCGGTTCGTGCGGCATCTGGGCCGTGGGGGCTGCCGTGTGCGACCGTGCACCGACCGACCTGTTCGGGTTCAGGCCTCGCACCGAACCTGCTCGGTTCGCCCGATTGACGTGGCGACTGTTGGCCGGGCGACTTTTCGAGAAGGAGATCAACGTGAGTGACTCGATCTTGATCGCCGCCACTCTGAATCCGGCGGTGGTATCCGCGGCGAGCGCGTTTGCGGGCGCTGTGCTGTCGTTTGTGGCGGTCAAGCTCTTGGACCGTCTCCGCCGCAAGGATGCCGAATCGGAGGCTCGAACAATCTTGGAGCGAGCCAAACTCGATGCGGCCAGTCTCGTCAAAGAGGCCCAGCTCAAGCTGAAGGAAGAGAGCATTCAGCTGAAGGCGGAAATGGATCGGGAGTTTGGCAAGCAGCGCGACCAGATTCGCGAACGCGAGCGATCACTGGATAAACGTCAGGAGGCGACCGAGCAGCAAGCGGAGCACTTGCGTAAGCAGGAGCGGATCGTTGAGGCGACGCAACGGCGGTTGACCGACAAGATTGGCTCGGCCGACAAACGCAACGAAGAGCTGCAGAATTTGATCCAGCGACAGCGACAGATGCTGCATGATCTGAGCGGCTTGAGTCGCGAGGAGGCCACGAGTCGCCTGTTGGGGATGCTCGAAACGGAATTGCAACGCGAAACGGGCGGAGTCATCTTGCGGCATCAAAAGAAGATCGAAGAAACGTGCCGCGCCCAGGCCCGGGAACTGATGATTACGACGCTCCAACGCTATGCCGCTGCGCACACCGCGGAATCGACCACCAGCAGTGTCGATATTCCCAATGACGAGATGAAGGGTCGGATTATTGGCCGCGAGGGTCGCAACATTCGAGCTTTCGAAAAGGAGACAGGAGTTGACGTGATCATCGACGATACGCCTGGCGTCGTCATCGTCAGCGCTTTCGACCCTGTTCGCCGCGAAGTGGCTCGCCAGTCCTTGATCAAGTTGATCGCCGACGGCCGAATCCACCCTTCCCGCATCGAAGAAGTCGCGGCGGAAACTCGCAATGAAATCGAACAGTACATCCAAAAACAGGGCGAAGAGGCCGCGCAAGAAGCCGACGTGCACGGACTCCATCCGCGGATCCTGAATCTGTTGGGGCGGCTCTGCTTCCGCACTAGCTACAGCCAGAATGTGCTACGTCACTCAATCGAAGTCGCGTTCCTCACCGGGATGCTTGCCGAGATGGTCGGCCTGGACGGCGCACTCGCGCGACGCTGTGGACTGCTGCACGACATCGGCAAGGCCGCTGATCACGACCTCGAAGGAGGACATCCCAAGATCGGTGCCGATTTGCTCAAGCGTCACGGCGAGGGACCGGAAGTTGTCCACGCCGCGGCCGGCCATCATGACGAAATCGTGATCGAGCACCCGTACACGGTGCTGGTCGCGACCGCCGATGCGTGCAGTGCCTCGCGACCAGGTGCACGCCGCGAGACGCTCGAGCGATACATCAAACGCATGGAGGAACTGGAGTCGATTGCGAGCGGCTTCGAGGGAGTCGATCAGGCTTTCGCCATCCAGGCGGGTCGCGAGCTGCGCGTCATCGCCAATGCCCGCCAGACCAGTGACGAAGCCGCCGCGAAAATCTCGCGCGATATCGCCAAGGCGTTCGAAGAACGGTTGACTTATCCCGGAGAAATTAAGGTGACGGTCGTCCGCGAATCCCGCTTCACCGAAATCGCGCGCTGACCGCGCCGGAACCGAGCAGTCCCGGCCACACGGTCCTTCGCTCGCACGAACGTCGGATCCCTCTCACGTCCAACCTCTCAAAACAGTCATTCGATGGCTGGGAACTCGTAAGGGTCATTTCGCGTGCGGATTTTGCACCTTGGCGATATCGTGGGCAAGCCGGGACGGCAGATTGTCGTACAGTCCGTGGCGGAACTGAAGCGGCGTTATCGACTGAACTTGGTCATCGCGAATGCCGAAAACATCGCCGGCGGCTCGGGAATCACGCCTCAGATCTACCGTGAGCTGATCGCGGCCGGTGTCGATTGCGTGACGCTGGGCGATCATATCTACCGGCGCCGTGAAATCTACTCCGTGCTGGAGACTGACGAACGGATCGTCAAGCCGGCCAATTATCCCGCGTCCGCACCCGGGAAGCCGTGGACCGTTGTGCAGGCCGACAATGGCGTCGCCGTCGCCGTCTTCAGCCTCTTGGGACGTGTCTTCATGAGGCCCGTGGATTGTCCCTGGAACGCCGCCGATCGGGTGCTGGCCGAAATCCCCTCGGAGGTTCGCGTCCGTTGGCTGGACTTTCACGCGGAGGCCACGAGCGATATGCAGTTGATGGGGCACTACCTCGACGGACGAGTCACTGCCGTTCTCGGAACGCACACCCACGTGACGACCGCCGATGAACGAATCCTCCCTCGCGGAACCGCGTTTCAGTGCGATATCGGGATGACGGGGCCTCATGACAGTATTCTGGGTCGGCGCGTCGAATGCGTATTGGAAACAACCCGCACGTTTCGGCCCACTCAGTTCGAAGTCGCCAGCGGCGACGTGCGCCTTTCCGCGACTTTGGTCGAACTGGATGAAGCGACCGGCCTGGCAACTTCGATCCAACGCCTCTGCGTCAAAAACGAAGAAGTCCGCCAATGGTTGCAGTCAGCGCCGGGCGAACGCTAAACGCGTCGGGGGCTGCTGAGCGTTGCCATCGTTCGAGTGCTCGCAGATGGCGTCTGATCCGCCGCAAGTCGGCGACACCATCGCCTGTCACGCGACCGCCGATCCGAGCCCCTGCCGATCGCACATGGAGTGGAGTACTGCGCGATGGTTTGGGCCGCATTGACACGTTTTTCTTGGTTCGTTAGAGTCGGTCGATCATTTGGAGCGGCGGGCCACATTCGTTCACCTTCTTGTTTCCCGCTCGGCCGCACTTCCCAGACTTCAACAGCAAAGTCGATCCTGGAAATGAATCGCATTCAGCTCCTCGAAGACCACTCGGATACCGCACGAAAACCCTCTTCTGCTGCTGCCGCTCAGCGCAAAAGGTATCGCGCGACACGCGCTGGCAGCCAACGCGAATACTCATTTTTCGTTCCCCTGCACTACGAGCCGAACTATGCATATCCCTTGCTGATTTGGCTTCACGGGCCGCATGACGATCACCGGCAACTGAAACGCGTGATGCCCCACGTCAGCATGCGCAACTATGTCGCGGTGGCGCCGCGTTGTCCCACTGCGGCGTCGGGACACAGTCAGCCGGCTGACCCCTGGCGTCAGGAAACGGCCGGCATCTTCCAGGCACTGCGATCGGTCGACGACTGCATCACGCAGGCGGCAGCTCGTTATCACATCGCCCCGCAACGCGTCTTTCTCGCGGGATTCGATTGTGGCGGGACGATGGCACTCCGCCTCGGTTTGGCGGCTCCAGATCGCTTCGCCGGCGTGGCCTCGATCGGAGGTCCCTTTCCGGATGGCCATCATCCGATGTCCAACTTGATTGCGGCGCGTCAACTTCCCCTGCTGATCGCGCAGGGACGAGATAGCCAAAGCTATCCGATCGGTCGTGTCTGCGAGGAATTGCGCTTATTCCATGTCGCCGGGATGTGCGTGAACCTCCGTCAGTACCCGTGTGAAGACGAATTGACGACTCAGATGCTGAGCGACCTGGATGCGTGGATGATGCAGCTTGTCACGGGAATCGATCCCGAACAGTCGTCACGGACGCAGTTCCCGTTGGATGAACTCAACTGATTCCGGCGAGGCGAAGGGACCTTTACGCATGAAGGGTCCCCGGCCTGGTGCGCTTTCGTCCGCCGTCTCTTGCCCTGAGTTCGCCATCGCCGCGAGGCTGACGGCGGATTGCGAATTGACACGTTTCGCCGCACCCGCTACAACCGCCCCGCCTTGGTTGAGCGATACTGCCACGAGCGGCCCTTCGCGCGTGGCTCTCTTTCTCGCCCCTATTCTGCGATCGTTGAGGAGCGCTGCTGTGAATCGAAGCGATGAGGTCGAGCGTTATCAAGAAACGAACGTGCTGGAGTTCTTTCAGCATATTTTCCGGACCTACGCGGCCCGTTTTCGTCGGCAGAATGTCGGCTTGAACTTGGATGTCGACCCGTTGTTATGGTCCGAAATACCGCGCCGTCGGGTGCGAGATATTTTGGAGTCGTTCATTGAGGACGCCTTCCGAGCGATGCCCGACGGCGGCGTCCTGGATGTGACGGTCGTCGACGGTCGGCACGGGCTTGAAATTGAAGTGGCCGATTCCGGCGAACTGGGCGGATGCGACGAGGAACAAGTGCGGCGTTTCGCAGTTTGGATGCCGCCTCAGGTCACGCGCCGACTCCCGACGACGGCGGGACTCCGCGTCGAGACGGCCGTCTGTCCGCAGGGAGGCTTGGCGCGGACGGTGATCGTGCCGCGCCGCGACGTGCGGGATTCGCGTCGAGCGGCGTGAGGCGAAATGCCAGGCTGAAACGTCCCGATTTGATTTCCCCTGGAAGGGATGCCTGCGATGCAGTCTGTGTGGCGCACCACCGTGCACTTAAGACGCCAAGCTGGCCAGTTGCCGCCCTGGACGGCGCCGCTGGCGCTGGCCTTGATCGTCACCGCGCTGGCGCGGGACTTTGGCAGCACCAACGGGCCCAGTCTTCCAGCCGTGAACTTCTGTTAGACGGGAGACGGTTTTCTGATAGTCAACTCGGCCCTCTCCTGCGGGCGCTCGCCAAGGCGAAATTGACGGACTATGCCGTTCTCGACGGCCGTCTTCAGGTGCCGGGGGATCAAGTGCCGCAGTACTTGGCGGCCTTGGCCTCCAGCGGTGCGTTGCCGAGCGAATTTCAAGCGCACACGCAGGCCGCGCTGGAACAGCGGACGTTGTTCGAGTCAGAGCGGGATCGTCAGCGTCGACTCGGATATGCACGTGAAAAGGACCTGGCCGTCGCGATTCGTGCAATGCGCGGAATTGAAAACGCGATGGTCCAGTACGATGAAATCGAGCAAGCCGGTTTTAACCGCACCCGCGTGATGACCGCCTGCGTGGCGGTGCTGCCACGCGAAGGGCACGTTCTGGATCGGCAGCAGATCCGCACGATTCGCCAGCTCGTGGCCTGGGCCAAGGCGGGGTTGAGTCCGGAAGACGTCAACGTCACCGACCTCCGCTCGGGCCGTGCCTACGTCGATCAACTGGAAAACGTGGCGCTGGTTCCTCGTGCGGAGGAATACTTGCAAGTCAAACTCGCCGTGGAAAGAGCTTGGCAGCTGAAAATCCGAGACGTGCTTCGCTTCATTCCGGAGTCTCAGGTGGCAATCGACGTCGATCTTCCTGCCGTCCCATCCGACTCGGAAGGAATCCCCGGGCTGGACCTGGAACCGACTCGTCTGGCCGTATCGGTGGGGATCCCCGAATCCTATCTGTCGGCGCGTCAGCAGTCAGACGCCGGTTCGCCTGGAGAGTGGAGACACGGAGCAAGCCAAGGCTTCTTCGCAACAGTTGCGAGCTGACCTCGAACATCGGATTCGCAGCTCGGTGCGAGCCCTGATCCCGCCGCACTTGGACCTCGCGGCGGCGGTGACGGTGACGGTCTTTGAAGACGCAGCCGCGCCCGCCCACGGATTCTGGCGAAACGGGCTTCTTGGGGCGCTGCAACTTCAACAACACCGCGCGGCCTGGTGCGTTGTCCTCTCTATCGGCACGGCGATCATGTTGCTTCCCTGGCTGCGCCGTCGTCGATCAGGGCGGTCCGTCGAGGTGGGGACCATTCCAATTCAAACCTATCCCGTGACCTCGGCCATCGATCCCGCCAGGAGTCCGTTGGACGATCACGAGCTCGACGAAGAAACGCTCCGGTCAACGCTGGCCGATTTGGTTCGCGAAAACCCCGACAACGCGGCTCAGATTCTTCATCAATGGCTTAAGCGAGCCGGCTAAGGCTGTTGTTGCGGCGACCGTGGCTCATGCATGGCCAGGGCAGGATGGTGAATCAGGAGTCGAGGAACATGCCGAATACGAATCTGCCGGACACGAATTTGAGTCTTCACCGCGTGGCGTTGTTGGTGGCCAGTCTGGACCGTGAGACGGCCGACCAGCTGCTGGACCAGTTGCCTGAGGCAACTGCGGAGGAAGTTCGGCGCGCGGTCTTGGAACTGGGCTGCATCGACCCCTCCGAGCAACACCAGGTGATTCGCGAGTTCATCCAGGGAGATGCCCTGCCGGCGCAGCGACGCGAAGCAGCGGCACCGGCCCGAATTGGTTTCGGCGGCCCAACTCCGACGGAGCTACCCGGACGGTCGACAACGCGAGCGGTACGCGACCGAGTCGCCGAGGCGGGCGAAGGTCCCTTGGACCGAGCCTCGGAACGGTTGATTGCGGAGTGCTTGGGTGGTGAATTGCCGCAGGCGATCGCGGTCGCGTTGGCTCAACTGCCAACCCGGCGTGCGTCCGAAGTCGTTTCGCACCTGCCCGCGCCGTTGCAAACGCAAGTGCTGGAAAGGCTGGTCGAGTTCGACCCGGCGTCGAGCCTCGAGTTTCCGGACATTCGCGAGGAGTTTCACCAATGGCTGCTGCAGCAGATCGAGCGTTCGCTTCATCGAGCGGAGCTGGCGGCTCGGCTCGCAACGATCTTGGACGCGACGCATTCTGGCACTCGACAGCGCATCCTGCATAACGTCTCCAACAGCGACGCGCGTTTGGCGAAGGAGCTGCAGCATCAGCTGGACGCGATCCAAACGACATTGGCCTTGCGTTGAGTCCGTGTTTCGAGGACAGTCCGACCTCGCCACCAAGCGTCGCCGGCCCGGCGAGCTTGAGTCGCCTTGGCGAACGTGAATGCTCGATCATCGTTCTGCCGAGGGCAGACCTTGGCACGGTGGCAGCCGCCACGATCCCTGCGAGGAAATCGATGCGCGACGATTATCAGGACATCTTGTCGTTTCGCCGACCCGGTGACGATCGTGATCCCAGCCAACCGACCGACGGGACGACCGGTGGGGACGACGTGCATGCCGGATCGGCCGACCCGGACCCTGCCAGCTGGAAGCCAGCGCTGGCCGCGTCGACGGGGCCAACACGCAGTGGGCCAGCGCGGAGTGGGCCCGAGCCGTTCGCGTGGCAGGACCTGCGGCCATCGCAGGGGCCCTTCGCCGTGCAAGTTCGGCTTGGCAAGGCCAGAGTGCCGCAGGGCGAACCGGAGTCGCTTCGACTAGGACGAATCGTCACGTTGGACCGAGCGGCTGACGATCCGGTGGAGATCTTGGTCGATGCCCAGCTCGTCGGCTACGGGCGAATCGTGACCCTGCAGGGCAAGCTGGCGATCGAAATCCTTCAAATGGCCGATCAGCGACAGCGGCGCAGCGCCTAGGTTGACGCCTGGGCAGCATCCCGCTGTGCCGCTTGAAAAACTCATGTCGACCCCGTGTAGGTGAGGCTTGCCAGCGTGATGAAAACGGTCGGGATTTGCACTGTGACGATGGGTCTGTTGATGGTGGCGGGAGAGATCGTGCTGGCCCAATCCGAGCCGTTGACGACGGCCGCCACAAAGATTCAATCCGACTTTCCAGGTGCCTCGGCGACAGCGACTCGGTGGACTCGCTCGTCGACGTCGCTCGCGGCCAACCACCTCGAGGCACAGCGCCCGGTTGCGTCGCGCCCGGTTGCGTCGCGCCCGCTGCCCCCTCCTTCGCCCGCCCCGCTTGCCGATCCGTCCACATCGCGTGGGCTTGCGCGTCCGCAATGGCTGGCGCGACGTGCGGGTGTCGTATTGGCGGTCTTTGCCGCGGTGGTCCTGGTTCAGCGACTGCTGGTGCCGCGGACATCCGTCCCCTTGCCCAATGGCGCCGTTCAGGTGTGCGGGAAGGTCCCCTTGGACTCCAAGCAATCGCTCCATCTCGTCCGGATCGGCACGCGCCTGCTCGTCCTGCTGGAGTCGCCACAAGGAATGCAGCGAATGGCGGAAATCACCGATCCCGATGAGGTGCGCCGCTTGCTGGATCCGAAGCAAGGATCCTCGGCCGAGCAACTGGCTCGACGAACTCGGATCGACTCGGATACAGCGCCGAAAGTCAGCCAGGTCTTGGCTCAGTTCCGGGATTTCGAAGGTCAATTGTGATGGATCGCCCGCCACGGGTAAAACTCGCACCCCCGGACGCCGGACGTGGTCTCCTGCCCGCGCGACGAATCGGCTGTTGCCTGATCTTGATGCTGGCTTGGACGTCGGTGGGGCGTGCCCAAATCAAACTCGATTCGGCGGAGACTTCGGCGGCGTCTGCCGTCGACCCGGTGGCCTTCCCCGCCGCCTCCGCCGATCCGTCCGGGCCGACAACAGATGCCACGCTCAAGGACGACCCGGTCACCGACTGGCCGGCGTGGTTTCGCCCCGAGCGACTCGGTTCGTCCGTGCAGTTGGTGACCACGATGACGGTCTTGGGGCTGGTCCCCGCCGTCCTCTTGATGACCACGTCCTACGTGCGAATCACGATCGTCTTGACGCTCTTGCGACAGGCCTTTGGGACCCAACAACTATTGCCGGCCCAGGTCACCACGGCGCTGGCGATGTTCTGCACCGCCTTGATTATGTGGCCAACTTGGACGGCGGTTTACGAGCAGGGAGTTCAGCCATGGCTCGCGGCGGAAGGCTCCGTCGACTGGCAAGCGACGTGGGAAACCGGGATCGAGCCGGTCCGGACGTTCATGGTGCGGCAAATTGACTTGCAGGGCAACTCGGATGATGTCCATCTCTTCTTGCGGCGGATTGCCAGCCAGGAGGACTATCCGGCATCCTATGCCGAAGTGCCGCTGCAGGCGCTCTTGCCCGCGTTTCTCCTGAGTGAGCTCAAGACGGCCTTCGTGATCGGTTTTCAGATTTACCTGCCCTTTCTGGTGATCGACCTGGTGGTTGCGGCCGTGACCACTTCGATGGGGATGTTCATGCTGCCTCCGGCGATGGTGTCGTTGCCCCTCAAGCTGCTGATGTTCGTGATGGTGGATGGCTGGCACCTGATCGTCGAGATGTTGCTGCAGAGTTTTCAGTGAATCGCCACGAGGTGAGGCGAGGGAGGAGCCCGGGATGTCGGAGTACGATCTGGTGGATGCCGCGCGTCAAGCGCTCTTGGCCGCGCTGTTGCTGAGCGGCCCGATTCTGCTGGTGGGTGTGGTGGTCGGGATCCTGACCGGCCTGCTGCAAGCGGTGACGCAGGTTCACGATCAAGCGCTCAGCTTTGCTCCCAAGTTGCTGGCCGTGTTGGCGCTGCTGAGCGGGCTGTTGCCGTGGATGATGCAGTACCTGTCCGAGTATGCCGCCGAGCTGTTCACGCACTTGCCGCACTGACCCGGAGGCGTGCGTCCCCGACCCGCTCGAAAATGTCGCTTTTCCCGCAAGACTTGACGTTGTTCGTTCTGATCGGAGCGCGGCTCCTGCCCGTGGCCGTGTTGTTGCCGGCCTCGCTGCACATCCGCGGGGCGGGACGCTGGTCCTGGGCATTGAGCGGGTTGCTGGCGCTGATGATCATGCCGGTGCACGTCCGTCCTCCCCAACTGGACTCGGCGGACCTGCCCCAACTGCTGCTGGCGGTTGGGCACGAGGGTTTGCTCGGCTTGGCCCTGGGATTCGGCTTCGTCGTGATCTTGGCCGGCTTGCAGCTGACGGGAATCCTGCTGACTCAGTTAATTGGTCTGAATTGGTCGGACATTTCGGATCCGGGGAATGTGATCTCCGGGACGCACGTGATACATCGCTACTACACCTTGGTCGCGCTGGTGGTCTTAACCGTTTCCGGCGGGCATCGCCAACTGATCGACGCCTTGCTCGATTCGTTCGCGGCAATTCCTCCGGGCGGTGTTGCGCCGCAAGTGGACGCGGTTAGGCTGTTGGGCGACTTGCTCAATCAGAGTCTTCAAACGGGCATTCGCGCCGCGGCGCCGATCGCCTTTTGTCTGCTCGTCTCGACGCTGGTAATCACCGTCTTGGCCCGCAGCGCGCCTATCTGGGGGCGCTGGGCATGGGGATTGTCGTCAATCTGGTGGTGCTGTTGCTTGTCACCAGTGTTTCGTTGGAGGCGCTGGCCACGTACTATCAGGCCCGCTGGAGTTCGGGTCTGACGGTCGTGGTGGACTCCTTGCGCGGGGAGGAGCCCTGATCCATGTCGGATGATGTCTCGGGAGCCGATCGGCCCGCATCGCCTCGCCGGCGTCAGGAGGCGCGCGAGGCGGGGCAGGTGGTCCGTAGCCGCGAACTGGTGTTCGCCGTGATGTACGCCGCCGTGGGAGGCATGGTGGCCTGGACAGGTCCAGGAGTCTGGCGGATCGCGCAGCTTCACCTGCGCGAGGGCATCCGGGCGGCCTCGGCTCCGCACAGGGACGTCGGCGAGTTGTCCGAAGTCGTCCAGCGAGGCTTGCTGCAGTTCGCCTCGGCTGTCACACCAATTCTGGCCGTCCTCTGCCTGGCCGTCGTCGGGGGGCATTGGACGCAGCACGGTCCGCTCTGGCTGCCGGAAAAGTGCCTGCCCGACGCCTCGCGGATCAATCCCGCTGTCGGCTGGCAACGTCTCGGTCGGGGCGGGTCGTTGGTCCGCTTGGCCATCTGGATGGTCAAATCGGTTCTGTTGCTGGGAATCGGGATCCTGGTCTTGCGCGATCAACAGTCGGCGTTGCAAAACCTGATGTACCAGCCGCTGGACCAGATGGTGCGAAGCGGCGGGCAACTCGTGATCCGTCTGGCCAGTTGGTTGGGTCTCGGGATCGTGGTCTCGGCCGCCCTGGATTACGCCTGGCAAGTGTGGCGTCACGAAACCTGGCTCCGCATGACTCCGGCTGAGCGCCGGGAAGAGGTCAAAGCCGTCCGAAACGATGTCTTGTCACATCAACGCCGCAAGTCAAGGGCGTGAGCGGAGGATGCTTCGGCGGGCTTGGTTGGCAAGCCGGTTCGCCTCGCGGACGTGTTTACTCCAGATAGCCGTATCGTCGCGCGTAGCTCTCCCAACGACTGAGAACTTCTTCTTGCTGGGCGGCGGACAGCTCGTACTGGTTGGTCTGATATCGGCGTTTCTCGTGGGTCATCGCCTCCAGCTCGGGACGGACGGCTTCAAAGTCACCCAGGTCAAGCGTCCGATAGGCCTCACGCAGGATCGGGATCGGGTCGTCGACCAGATCTTCGTATCGCAGTTCGAACAACTGTTCGGGTTTCAGCTGGCGGCGTTGATCCTCGAATGCCCGATACATCCGCTCAAAGGCAGCCAGCACGTACGCGTTCAGCTGGCGATGGTGCGGACATTGCAGGCCCTGGGCCTCGTCGAGGACCTCCCACAGTTTGATCGTCGACGGGTAGATCGCAAGCGGATTGCGGACGATGTGCAGGAAGCGAGCCCGAGGAAACATTTGCGCCAAGACGGCAACGCGGGCGGTGTGCGTGGGCGACTTGAGGATCAGTCGTTTGTGGTGTGTGAGCGTGAGGCTCTTCAGGAACGCTTCCAGCTTCTCCTGCCACTGTCGCAGGGCGGGTTCGGACAGGTCATTGCAGGTCCAGGTATTCCAGGTAGTGGTGGGGTTCGTTGGGAAAAGCGATCCGCAGGTAGGGCGAGGGCAGCCGAGCGAGCAGAGGGCGAATTCGTCTTCCTGCGGCGAATCCCAGCCGGTTTGAACGTTGTCCATCGGCCGCCGTGCCGGCATGAGGAACCAGAGCAGGCGAGGCAACCACGATCTGGCTTAGCACGAAGTGGTTGGCGGCGAAGCATTGAAACGTCGTCGGCGTGGCAAATCGCGCATCGCACGACAGCAACTCGTGCAAATACGTCGTGCCGCTCCGCCAGTGTCCCACGATGAAGATCGGATCCTCGACCAGTTTGACTTCGCTCAGATCGTCGGCCACACGCCAGGCGATTGAGCGAGACTCAGGGACGAGTTGAACAGCGTCGCGGCAGTGATAGTGCCAGCCAATCCCCAGCGCAGGGGATGAACTCGAAATCGATTGTGACACATCAGACGAAACCAGTCGGAAGTGCGCATCCCGTGCCAGAAGCGCGGGGCCCAGACGGGATAAATCGATTTTTGCATCGCGAACGTGCGCTACTTTCCGGGGAATACAAGGCTCGGCCGGCTGCAGGATGACGGGATTCAGCTTGCTGTCGGCAAGCATTGCCGGCGGGATCAAAGCGACCTGGACATGAAGCGTTCTTCGAGTACTTTCCCGCCGCACTTCAAGTTAACTTTTTGTTTTTCGGTTCGAGCTCGCTCTCGGCCGGACCCGTTGCACGCTGAGGTCAGATGCTCCATGCCGTTTGTCGCTCGGTTGAAAGAACTGCTGCTGCCCGTCGGCATGCTGATTGTGCCTGCTGGTGGTCTTGTCGCCGCTGCCGCCGGAGATCTTGGACGTGCTGCTGGTGGCCAATTTGGCCCTTGTCGGTGATTATTCTGTTGACCACGATTCACGTCGCCGCTCCGCTGGAATTTAGCGTCTTTCCCACGGTTTTGTTAGCCACCACCCTCGGGCGACTGGTGCTGAACGTCGCGACCACGCGACTGATTCTGACGCAGGCGGCCGAGGACGGGCTGGATGCGGCGGGTGGCGTGATCCGCAGTTTTGGCGAGTTTGTCGCCGGCGACCAGGTCCTGGTCGGACTGGTGTTGTTCTGCATTATTGCGGTGATTCAGTTCGTGGTGATCACCAAAGGAGCGACGCGGATCAGCGAGGTTTCGGCTCGCTTTGCCTTGGATGGTCTGCCGGGCAAGCAGATGGCGGTCGATGCGGATCTGAACGCCGGCGCGATCGACAGGCCGAGGCGCGGCGTCGTCGCGCGGAGATCGCACGGCAGGCCGACTTTTACGGGGCGATGGACGGGGCCAGCAAGTTCGTGCGCGGAGACGCGATTGCCAGCGTCTTCATCACCGTGATCAACATTGTGGGTGGCTTGGCCCTGGGGGTGTTGCAGTACGGCATGAGTCCCGCCGAGGCGGCTTCGGTGTTTACCAAACTGACCATTGGCGACGGATTGGTGAGTCAATTGCCGGCGCTGCTGATCTCGCTGGCGGCGGGCCTGCTGGTGACTCGCAGTACGCAGCGTACCAATTTGCCGGTCGAGTTCATCCAGCAACTGGTGGCGCGACCGCAGGTGCTGGCGGTGGCCGGGCTGTTCCTCGGCCTGCTGGTCCTGACGCAGTTGCCCAAGCTGCCCTTGCTGATGTTGGGGAGGTTGTCTGTGGGAGCCGCCGTGCTGCTCAACCGCCGAGCCGGCTGGAGCCGAAAGCCGGTTCGTGCCGAGGTTCCGGCCGCCAAGGCCAAGCCGCAGAAGCTGGAGCCGCGGATCGAAGAATACCTGAGCGTCGATCCGGTCGAGCTGGAGCTGGGGCTGAACCTGGTGCGTCTGGCCGATGCCAAGCGAGGCGGCAATTTGTTGTCGCGGATCACGCAGCTTGCGACAGTCGGTTGCGGCTGGAGCTCGGGCTTGGTGCTGCCCAAAGTGCGGATTCGAGATAACCTGCGTCTGCCCGAAGATCAATATCGGATCAAGATTCAGGGCAATCCGGTGGCGACCGCGCAGTTGCCGGTCCGGCGTCTACTGGACCACCGGCGCACCGCGCGCAGGCCAATCGGTCAACGGGGCGGACAGCTCAAGCATCCCGGCGTTTCGCCAGCCGCTGGACGCGTGTCGAGCGGGAGCATTTGGCCGCGGTGCAACAGTCCGGGACAACCGCTGTTGGATACGACGGCCGTCTTGCTACATCACCTGCGACAGGTGGTCTCGCAGCACGCCGCCGAGCTGTTGACGCGTGATGCGACGAAGCATCTGATCGAGGAGACACGACGGCAGACTCCGGCGGTCGTCGAGGAATTGATTCCCGACGTTCTTAAGTTGTCGGACGTCCAACGCATTTTGCAACGCTTCTTGGTCGAGGGGATTTCGATTCGCCAGTTGAGCACGATCCTCGAGACGTTGGGCGATGAAGCACCCTGTCCGTGCGGCGATGTGGAACTAACCGAACGCGTGCGCCACCGCTTGGCACGCTCGATCTGTGCTCAATATCGTGACGATCGAGATCGATTGCATGTGATTACGCTGGATCCGGCTCTCGAAGAACGAATTCTGAAGGCGACTCAGCTGACCGATCGCGACGTCTTGATCAAGTTTTCCCGCACAGGAGAGCGATGCGTTGTGTCGCGCGATCGATGCGGAATTGGTCGTGCTGCGACAGCAAGGCCGCGCCGAAGTGTTGTTGGTACGTCCCGAGGTACGTCCGGCCGTCCGACGACTGACGGCCAGGACGCGATGCCTCAGCTTGTCGGTGTTGAGTTACGCCGAAATCACGGCGGATACCAAAGTGGTTTCGTTGGGAATTGTGAGTGCGGAAGATTCACAGGAGAAGTAGTGCGACGATGCAAGTGCGAACCTATCGTGCTCGTTCTCTGAAAGAGGCCTTGCAGATGGTCCAGCAGGAGTTGGGACCGGATGCGCAAATTGTTCAGACGCGCGAGCTGCAGACAGGCTGGTGGGAACGGTTTCGCGCACGGACGCCAATTCGAGATTCGCACCCGCCGACCCGGCCCCCAGCCGCTGCCGTTGCGTCGGCACAGCAGATGCCACCCGCGGACGTCGGCACCGTCGACGCCTGGAACTCCAGCGAGCCTGGAGGAATTGCGACCGCAGATTCACGACAGCGCGACCGACCTCGCCAGCCGTGGTCGGATCGGGAGTCGACTCCGCGCTCGTCGCCGCCTCGGGTCGCTACACCCGCCGCGGACGCCAACCCGGTCTGGTTCGAGACTGCTGGCCGAGCTGATCGAAGCCGAGGTCCCCGAGTCGGCCGCCCGGGAATTGATGGAGAGCCTGCGACAGCGGCATCTGGGAGAACCGCTTGATCTCGCAACCTTGCGCGATGCCCTCGTCGCAAACGCTGGACCATTGCGGTGACGCCGTGGTGGCCCGATCCATGGCCGCGATCGGCAGGACGTCGAACGGTGGCCCTGGTCGGCCCCACCGGAGTGGGCAAGACGACGACGATCGCCAAGTTGGCTGCGAATTTTCGCTTGCGCGAACACCGTCGCGTCGGCCTGATTACCGTCGACACTTATCGCGTCGCGGCGGTGGAGCAATTGCGGACCTATGCCGAAATCATGGACCTGCCGATGGAAGTGGTGTCGACTCCGCGGGAGATGATCGCCGCGGTCGCTCGTCTGGCCGATCAGGATGTGGTGTTGATCGATACGGCCGGACATAGTCCTCGCGATGCCGTGCAGCTGCAGCAGTTGAAGTCAATGTTGGCGGAGGCACAGGCCGACGAAATACACTTGGTGATCAGTGCTGTGTCCTCGACATCGCACCTGCAGCAAATCGTCCACCGCTTCCGGCCCCTCGGCGCGACGTCCGTGGTGATCACGAAGTTGGACGAGGCGACGGGCCTGGGGAATCTGCTGCCCGTGCTCCGTGCGTCCGACTTGCCCGTCAGCTATCTCACGTGCGGCCAAAGTGTTCCGGACGACATCGTGGTCGCTGACAAGCAGAAGCTCGCTGCTTGCCCTGCTGGGCCAGCAGCCGATCGCGTCGCTGATTTAGGACACGCCGCGGCCATTCCGCTCAGCCGTGATCCGAAAAGAACTGAACTGAACTGAACTGAACACTGAACGAGTGCTGTGACACAGCACGAGCGACCCTGACCTGTCCTTGTCTGCATGAGGTGAACGACCTGCGATGTCGGATCAAGCGGAAGTGTTGCGGCGAATGGTTCTCCGCGCCGAACCAACTCGAGCCGCGGCATCCCCCTCGGGATCGATGGTGTTGGTGCATGGCGTCCAGCCGAGAGTGGGCGCTTCCACCGTGGCACTCCAGCTGGCCTTGGCCTGGAAGCGGCAGGGGGTTTTGGCGGCGCTGATCGATGCCGATCTTCGGCATCCGACGCTCCATCAACGGTGCCAGCTGACGGCTCATGAGACCTTGTGGGACGTGATGGCGCAACGCAAAACCCTACGCGAGGTCTGGATTACAGGTCCGTGTGGGTTGCCGGTTGTCGTGGGACGGCCGCCCGATGAGGATGCAGGGCACACCTGGGTTGCGGGTGACCCGGTCAGTTGACCAAATTGCCCAGTCCGCACGACACCAACGAATTTGTGTCGATGTCGGAAGTCGCGACAATTTGCTAGCCCTGCTCCCAGTTGCCAGTCACTGCTTGTTCGTGGCCTCGGCCAAGCCGGCTGAGGTGATCGACATTTATCGACAGATCAAGCAGGCCGCAACGCACATCCGCCACGCCAGCTGCTGGGTGCTATTCAACCAGGTCGCCGACCCGGCGGAGGCCGCGGCGGCGATGGAACGTCTGGCCCTCACGGCCGACCGCTGCCTGAATCTGGCACTCCAGTTTGCCGGGAGTCTTCCCTGGGATGCGGCTGGAGCGGATTCGAGCGAATCGGCGCAACGCGTCCGCGGCGGCACGGGGTCCGGCTCATTTCAACAAGCGATCGAGCGAGTCGCCCGCCGACTGGAGTCACTCTTCAACTGCACTCGCGGCCCCACGTTAGCGGAAGTCGCGAGTTGAGACGTGAATTGTTGTGGAAAGAACCGAGAAGAACCAACTGAGAAAACTTAACCGGGTGCAGTGTGAGAGCCGATACCCGAATACAGACGCGATGCGCCCGCGAGTGGCGAACTCAAGGAATTGTCAAAACTTTACCTTTCAGCAGTCGGAGATCAGGTTAGCCAACGGTTGCTGATCTGATCTGCGATGGCAATCGGGTTCCCCAGCAGCGACCAACGTTTTCGCCGGTTCGACACGAGGTCGAACCACGAAGACACTGGACAGCGAGATTGCCGGTCACGAAGTTCAGGGAGGATTGCATGGCAGTCACGACAGCCACGAAGGTTGTTCCATCCAAGCGGCCTCAGGACGAGGAAATGGAAGGAGTTTGGCAGATCTATAAAGCGGATATGTCCAACAAGGAACTCCGCAATCGCTTGGTCGAACGCTATCTTGCCCCTTGGTGAAGTACAACGGAGAGCGGATCTGGGCACGACTGCCTGATGGCGTCGACCTGGACGATCTGATTTCGGCCGGCGTCTTTGGCTTGATGGACGCGATCGATGCGTTCGATCTTGAGCCGCGGCGTGAAGTTCGAGACCTATTGCGTTCCGCGAATTCGCGGTGCCATGCTGGACGAGTTGCGCACGATGGATTGGGTTCCCCGCCTGGTTCGGTCCAAGGCCAGCAAGCTGGGCGAAGCCACGAAAACGCTCGAAGCCACGCTTGGGACGACCGCCCACGCGAGCATGAGCTCGCTCAGCACATGGAGCTCGCCGTGGCGGAACTGGAGAAGATGATTCTCGAGGCCAACGCCGTCAATCTGATCAGCCTCAACAAGAAGTGGTACGAGACGGACAGCTACAAGGACGTTCGCGAGATCGACATTCTGGAAGACAAGAAGGGCGAGGATCCGACGCGCCGGATCCAGAAGAACGATCTCATGCGACTGGTCACCCGCGGCCTCAACCGCAACGAGCGGCTGATCATCATTCTGTACTATTACGAAGAGCTGACGATGAAAGAGATCGGCGCGACGCTGGATCTGAGCGAAAGCCGGGTCAGTCAGATGCACAGCAGCATCGTGCAGCGTCTGCAGTCGCAACTGGGACGTCGTCGTCCGGAATTCGGTTCCGTCTAACGCGCGGCTGTGATACGAGCTGAGCTGCTCGGAAGAAGCGGTCGGCGCGACGAACCCGCCGCCCCGCCCGCCGGGCTTGCTGTCCGCCGCGAGGGGGCGAGCTAGAATGGGAGCGATGGGCCCGAATCCGGGCCACTTTTCTTTCTCCCGGATGCCACCGACCGATGTGGTCCTCAAAACTTTTTCGACGGGTCTTCCTGGCGTTTACCCTGCTGATCGTCGTCTCGGCCCTCAGCTTTAGTATCGTGGTCTCCCACGAACAAGAGTTCCAGCTGCGTGCTCAGCTGCGCGAGCGGCTGCGCGTGGCCAGCGTCATGCTGGGCCAAGTGGCGGTCGAGTCGCTGACCGTGTCGGCCGATCGCGACCCCGACGCGGTTCCCCGGCCGACGCCCGCTGAATTGCAGCAGCTGGTACGCCGTTTGGGAGCCCAGACGCGGACGCGGCTGACCGTGATGACGCTGGACGGAATCGTCCTGGCGGACTCGGCGAAGGCCGAAGTCACCGACGTGCAGCAGATGGATAACCATCGCCGCCGGCCCGAAGTCGATCTCGCGCTCCGCCAGGGGACTGGCTTTGACGAACGCTATAGCACGACGTTGGGCGAACGTCTGGTCTATCATGCCCTTCGCGTCGATCGCGATGGCATCCCGCGGGGCGTCGTACGGGCCGCCGTGCCCGTCCAGTCCATCGAACGTCAAGTCCGACAAGGACGTCAGACGGTCGGCCTGTTTGCGATCATCTTGGTTGGCGTCGCGATCGCCGGCGCGACCTACCTCTTGGCACGAACTGATCAATCCGCTCCTGATC
The DNA here is from genome assembly GCA_963826795.1 of uncultured Planctomycetales bacterium. Taxonomy (GTDB): domain Bacteria; phylum Planctomycetota; class Planctomycetia; order Pirellulales; family Pirellulaceae; genus CAWGYT01. The sequence goes on from CAWGYT010000010.1 coordinate 666,461, forward strand.
CTGACCCGCGCCGTGGAACGGATGGCCGCCGGAAATCTTGGTCAACACGTGTCCATTGCCAATCGCGATGAAATCGGAATGCTGGCGCGAGCTTTCAATCGGCTGAATGACGACCTGCGGGCACGAATCGATCAGATTCGCGAACGGGGCGATCAATTGGCGGCCGTGCTGGGGGGCATGGTTGAGGGCGTGATTGCCGTCGATCGTCGAGCCCGCATCCTGTTCGCAAACCACGCCGCTGGCGAACAGTTCGACTTCCGCGCCGACGACGCCCGCGGCCGCGCCCTGATGTCGGTGATTCGAGACGAAACGTTGCATCAGTCCGTCCAACGTGCGATGACCACGCGCGATGCCGTCAATGCCGAAATCCAACGCCATGTCCCCAGCAGCGGAACCCTCGCCGTGCACGCCACGCCGCTGCCCGGCGAGCCGTGCCCCGGTGTCGTCGTCGTGCTCTACGATATGACGCGCCTGCGACGCCTGGAGTCGTTGAGGCAAGAGTTCGTGGCGAACGTCTCCCACGAACTGAAAACACCCCTCAGCTCGATCAAGGCCTACGCCGAGACACTCCGCGCCGGTGCCATCAACGACGAACGTCATAACCTCGAGTTCGTCCAGCGGATCGAAGATCAGGCCGAACGGTTGCACCAGCTGATCATGGATCTTCTGAGTCTCGCACGGATCGAATCCGGCGAAGAGGCCTACGAAATTGTCGATGTCGATCTCGTAGAAGCCGTCGAGGTCTGCCTGGAAGAAAACCGGCAAGCGGCCGAAGGCAAAGCCATCACGTTGCGCATCGTTCCCCCGGAGGAACCGGTGGTGGTCCGAGCGGACGACGAGGCAGTGCGGCAGATTCTGGAAAATCTCGTCAACAACGCGATCAAGTACACGCCCGCCAACGGAGAGGTCCATGTCCGCTGGCAGCGCGCCGGGGCCGAGGCGTTGATCGAGGTTCAGGACACCGGCATCGGGATCGAAGCCGAACACCAGGAGCGCTTGTTCGAACGATTCTACCGAGTCGACAAGGCACGCTCACGCGAATTGGGTGGCACCGGTCTCGGACTGTCGATCGTCAAACACTTGGCGCAGTTCTTTGGAGGCAGCGTCGGCGTTCGCAGCGTCGTCGGCCAGGGAAGCACCTTCTGGGTCCGCCTCCCTCTGGCGGATGAATGAGCCGCCGCGCACCGCTCGGCCGCCTTCGCTTGCGTCGCGCAGGGTGACCTTTTTCCAGTGTTTTTCCGAGCTTTTTGCGCGAGGCGTCGATTGAACGCGACGCCAACGCAATTAGACTGAAACTTGCTTTCTGCGATTTCTCATCTTGCGTATTCTTGCAGCCACGTCGGCGCCCGGTTTGTTGGCGGAGGCTGAAATTTGGGGGCTCGTTGCACAACTCGCGGGCGTTCCCTCAGCGGATCGGCACTTTTCTTCTGTGGAGGCTCCCTCATGACTCGCTGGTTCTTTAGCCTTGCCGCCCTCCTGGCGCTGGCCACGACGGCCCACGCGTCACTGCACACGTTCACTCCGGGGGCCACGCGTGGTAACCCGCTCACCTTGATCGGATCGGGCGACTTCGAGCTGAGCGATACGCCGACGGGTGTGTTCTTCAACGCGATTCAGCCCTTTACCGTCGAGGTCACGGGCACGGTGGGGCCCGTCCAATACGAACTGACCCGGGGTCAGATTCTGCCCGACCAAGTCATCTTGCAATTCAATCATCCGACTTACAATCGGCTGTTTATGCAATGGGACGTGGCGGGCATTCCCGCGGCACCGCCGGCGGGCTTTCCGGCCAGCTGGATCGACGATGACGGGGAAGTCGAGTGGGTCGCCGAGGGCCTGTTTGCTCCTTTGCAGCCGTCGGCGACATTGGCGGGCTACATTAACGCGGACGTGGCGGCGGTTCCCGAACCTTCCGCATTTGCGTTTGGCGGATTGGCCGTCGGCTTGGTGGGTTTGGGACGTTTCCTGCGCCGTCGCAAGGTCGACGAATAGTCCTCGTTCGGTCGGCGAGCCAGGTGGCCGTGGCCGAGCTGATCGCAACTTGAGACTTCTCGGAAGACGCCGAAGCCCGTTGGTTTCGGCGTTTTTTTTTCAGACCTCGATCGGCCTGCGCCCGCCGGCGACTGGAAGCGATCTTGACTGGCAATCGGTGATCGCCTACCTGGGATCTAGTGCGGTGTCACGGCCTAAGGTTGGCGTGCGTTGGGAAAAGGGGGCAGGTTGGGACCTGACCCCTTTTCCCTAACCCCTATTTTCAACCCAGGCCGCCTGTTTGAGAGAGGATTTCGGTCGGATGTCGAGGGAGCTTGCGGTATTGATCTCCAGTTTCGAGCGGCCGAACCATCTGGCTCGCGTTTTGGCATCGGTTGCCTGCCAGCGTGGGGTCGAGGGTCGATACGAGGTGGTGGTCACGGATGACGGTTCCCGCGACGGGACGCATGACGTCGTGGCTCGATTTGCCGAGCGGGTGAACTTCCCGGTTCACTTGACGACTCACGCTCACGACGGGTACCAGCTTGCCCGATGTCGCAACGAGGGCGTGGCGGCGACGAGCGCGCGTTATTTGCTCTTTCTGGACGGCGACTGCCTCATTCCTTCCGACCATTTGCGGATTCATTTGCAGCGAAGGCGTGCCGGCGTCGTGATGGGCGGATATTGCTGTCTGCTCAACGAGGGCGACAGCGAGCGGCTGACGATTGACGACGTTCGAGCCGGCAGGTTCTGTCAGCTGGCGGATGCTTCCGAGCGTCGAAAGCTCGCGCGCATGGCCCGTCGCGCATGGCTTTACAACCTGATGCGGCACCCGACGAAGCCGAAGTTGTTTGGTGGGAACGTCGGCATTGCGCGTCGGGACTACGAGCGGGTCAACGGCTACGACGAGAACTTTCGCGGTTGGGGTTGTGAGGATGACGACCTGCGTCTGCGGTTGCGAGCGACGGGGCTCCGCATCCAGTCGATCCTGCCCTGGACGTGCACGTATCATCTCTGGCATCCACGCGGGGCAACAACCCCGCGGCTCTGGAAAGAGGGCGATAACGTCGCCTACTTGCAGCGGAAGCAGCGTCCGGCGTATTGCGAAAATGGATTTTCCAAATATGCCCAACAACCGCAGCGGCTGCACGTCACGCGATGGAACGTCATTGAGGGGCGTGCGGACGTGGCGTGACGTTGCCCCGGTCCGTGGAAGATGGCGACTGCTCAGCGGGCCGTGGCGGTGTGGCAAAGGCTGAGCCAGCGATCTTGACGCTCCCGGTCTGCCTGCTTACCTTAACGGCGTCATTCAGCGGACTGCGATCAAGGGAGTGATCATGGAAGTCAGGCCAGTGGCATGGACGCCCGAGCATGTACAACGATTCTGGGACTACTGGGCGTCACGTCCCGATCATCACGCGACCTACTTCGCCTACCAGGTAGGGGCCGGGGTTTGTCGCTTCTTGCAGCAGGTTCGGCCGCTTGCCGGGCAACGCATTTTGGACTATGGCGCGGGCCCGGGATATCTGATCGAACACCTGTTGGCGTACGGGGCCGAGGTTTCGGCGGTTGAGTTCTCACCGCGGGTCGTGCATGACCTCAACGAGCGTTTCCGAGGCGAGCCAGGGTGGCGGACGGCGCGCGTTTGATGCGCGACGGCTGCCTTGGGACGACGAGACGTTCGACATGGTCGTTTGTCTGGAGACGATCGAGCACCTGCTGCCTGAGCATCTGGAAGGCGTCTTGGACGAGCTGCTGCGCGTTGTTCGGCCGGAGGGCGTGGTGTTGTTGACCACGCCAAATTCTGAAGACCTGACGGCGCAGATGGTTTTTTGTCCGAACTGTTGCAGCGAGTTCCATCGCTGGCAGCACGTGCGTCGCTGGACACCGAACTCACTGGGTGACGAATTGGCCGCACGAGGATTCGATGTGGCGTTTTGCCAGGGCCTGAGCTTCCACGATTTCCAGCCGCCGCGGGGCCGCCTGCGGGACGCCACGCGGGGGCGATTTTGGCGCCGTTGGCTGACTGACGCAGGGTTGACTTTCCGCGACTTGATCAATCCGCGGCCCTTTCCCCGACAGCGTTGGCTGCAGCGTCACTTGCGACGGACGGCGCGACCTCACTTGGCGGCGATTGCCGTTAAGCCCGCGGAGCGTCATGCCAGTGCCTTGCCGCCCGACGACGCGTCATTGTCGGCGCGGGTGGCCTGACGGCCGATCTCAATCGTTTAGCCTTCGGAGGAGCCCGACGATGTGCGGCATTGCCGGTATTTTGCAATTCTCGGGCGCGACTCCGGCCGTGGATCGAATTGAGTCGATGACGCGGCGGCAACGGCATCGTGGACCCGACGGCGAAGGGATCTTTCGACGGCAGGGCGTGGCCCTCGGCCACCGCCGACTGTCGATTATTGACATCGATGGGGGACAGCAGCCGATGTCCAACGAAACCGGCGACATCTGGCTCACCTTCAACGGCGAAATCTACAACTTTCGCGAGCTTCGGCGAGAGCTTGCGGACCGAGGGCACGAATTCGCCAGCCAATCGGACTCGGAAGTCATCGTCCACGCCTACGAGGAGTGGGGCGACACGTGCGTCGAGCGACTGCGGGGAATGTTTGCCTTTGCGATCGCCGACTTTCCCCGACAGCGGCTGTTGTTGGCCCGCGACCAGCTGGGCATCAAGCCTCTGTTCTACCGAGTGGGCGCCGACTACGTCGCCTTCGCATCCGAATTGCCGGCGCTGCTTGGCACCGAGGCGGAGACACCGCGAATTAGCTGCCAGGCCCTGGACTACTATCTGCGTTATCGGTACATCCCGGCTCCCGCCACGGTCTATGAGTCGATCGTGCGACTTCCGGCCGCGCACATCTGGTCCTGTCGCTTTTCCGGCGAAGCGACTCGGCCGCGCGAATACTGGCGGTTGGATTTCTCGCCCGTCCCCGATGATCCGCAGCGGGATTGGCTCGGCGAGTTCGAACAAGTGCTGGACGAATCCGTCCGGGCTCACCTGGTTTCCGATGTCCCGCTCGGTGCATTTCTGTCGGGCGGAATCGATTCGACGCTGATCGCGGCCACGATGGCTCGCCACCTGCAGCAGCCGGTCAAGGCCTTCAGCATCGGGTTCGACGAGGGGGCCTACTCGGAGTTGAACTATGCCCGCCAGGCTGCCGACGCGCTGGGCGTTGAACTGCACACCGAAATCGTCCGTCCCGACGTCGTGGGAATCTTCGGCGAACTTTTCTCGCGGTATGGTGAGCCGTTTGCCGACACTTCCGCGGTGCCCACGTGGTGCGTGGCGCGTTTGGCACGCGAGCATGTGACGACGGTCTTGTCGGGTGACGGGGCCGACGAGGCATTTGCGGGATACGGGCGTTACGATGCGTGGGTCCGAGACACGTTGCTGCACGATGCGAAACGCGCGCTGCGTCAACCCAAACATGTTTTGCGTCGCGCGCTGGCAACCGTCACGGGAACCTGGCCCGAGCGACTCCAGCGCTGGCAGGATCGTTTTGTCGGTGTGTTTGATCAGCCTGCTCGGCAGGCGCTCTGGCGGGACGACTATCGCGCCGTCGCGGGCGTCCCGTGCTCGGCGTTCGGCGATGCCGGTCGGCGGGCACGGCACCTGCCGCCACTGGAGTACGCGCAGTATCTCGACCTGAAAACCTACTTGCCCGGCGACATCTTGACGAAGGTGGACATCGCCACGATGTGTCACGGACTGGAGGCGCGAACGCCCTTTACGGACCTTCGCGTCATGGAGTTCGCCGCTCAAGTCCCCACTCGTTGGCGTCGTGCTTCGTCTCGTTTCTCGCAGCCGACGCTGAAGGCGCTGCCCAAACAATTGTTGATGCCACGATTTCCTGCCGCGTTCGTTCATCGTCGCAAGCAGGGGTTTGCCATTCCCGAGGCCGAGTGGCTGCAACGCGGCACACCGATCCGGGCCTGTTTTGACGATGTCGTGGCCAGCCCCCGAGCGCGGATCCGAGACTACTTCTCGCCCCCGCAGATCGAGCATTTGATTCGGCGTTTCGATGGCCAAGGGCAGCACGCCACAGGGCTTTGGCTGCTGCTGATTCTTGGGCTGTGGCTCGAGCAGCCGGGTCGCGGGGCGCAGCGGCTCGCCGCTTGAATCGCGTGGCAACGAGGGAACCAATCGATGAAGGTCTGTTTCAGTTGTCCGATGGCACGTCCGGTTTTCGAGCCGGCGCAGGCGGGACCCTTCGGGGGCTCGGAGGTGCGCGCGTTGATCTTCGCGCAAGGCCTTGCCGCGCAGGGCGCTCAAGTGCATGTCGTCGTCGAGTCTCACGCGCCCCTGGCACCTCAGCGGGTGGGAGATTGTCTGCTCCACTACCGACCGGTTCCTCCGCCTCTGCCACGCTGGCATGACGAGCCGAGCCGCTGGCGACGCTATCGACAATGGCCGATCGTCACCCTGCGGCGCGGTCTTCGCTCGCTCGGCAAACGCCTTCCCGGGCTGGCGGCCAAACCGACCCCGCTCCCGCTGGTGCTGGCAGGGATCGCGGCCGACGTGTACGCCTGTTTCGGGGTTCACGGGCACGCCGCGTCGGTGATTGCCACGGCCCGGCGGAAGGGACGGCCCAGCGTTCTGTTCTTGGCCTCCGACACCGATTTGGCCGCCGAATATCAAGCGGGTACGTCGGTTCGCAATGCCTACGGCCAAACAGCGGCGGAATGTCGCTTCGCGATCGAGAACGCCTCTCGGATCCTCGCCCAGACGCGATCCCAGCAGCTGCTCTTGCGGGAGCGGTTCGGACGGGGATCCACGTTGATCCGCAATCCGGTTTTTCAGCCGAAAGCGCAGGCGCCAGCGGCGGCGGACCGGAACATCGACGTCTTGTGGATTGGCCGCGCCGATACGTTTTCCAAACGCGCCGATCTTGCGCTGGAAGTCGCGCGCCGCTGTCCCCAACTTCGCTTTACGCTGGTCATGAATCCCCGGGATCGGCACGTCGACCAACAGCTGCGGCGCCTTGTTCCTCCGAATGCGACCGTGATTCCGACGGTTCCCTGGACCCAGATCGAAACCTTGTTTCGGCGGGCGAAACTGCTGCTCAATACCTCGACGGCCGAAGGGTTCCCGAATACGTTCTTGCAAGCCGCACAGCATGGCGTTCCGATTCTCTCACTGAACGTCGATCCCGAGGGAATGCTGGGGCGGCACGAGTGTGGATGGCACGCCGAGGGCGACCTGGATCGCCTCGTGTGGCAACTCCGGCACTGCCTGCGTGAACCCGAGCGGCTCGAAGCGGCCCGACTGGCCGGCCCCCGCTATGTCGCTCGGTTCCACGACTCGGAGGCCCGTTGCGACGAGCTGTATCGCGTCTTGCAACGGGTCGTTTTGCGGCTTGGACCTGGGCGGATGGAGTTGGCCGCATGACAGTCGCTCGCGACCGGCGACCGGACGTTGGTTCCCCGGTTCGTATCCGGGTGTCGGTGGACTGCCCCGGCGCTCTGCCCGTGCTTTGCCCCGACGCCGCCGGCGGGATTGGAGGCGCCGAAGTGCGGGCCGTGACCTTTGCTCACGCTCTGGCGGAGCGTCCCGAATTCGACTTGGCCATGATTGTTTCGAGCGAGCTTCCGCGGCCGACACAGAAGATCGATGGCTTGACGGTCCACTTCGAGCCCCGCCGCCTCGCTCAACCGTCGACGCCGTGGGAAGCCGCCTGGCGGCACGTCCAGGCGGCCTCGATCCGCTGGTCCGGATCGATGTCGAAGCGGTGGGTTGGTGTTCCCGCACGTCGGCCGTTTCACGAGCGTCTTGCCTGGGACACGCTGCTTTGCTTCGGCGTCACGAATCGCACCGCCTCGCTGGTGCGCTCGGCACGCCGCACGGGCCGCCGCGCGATCGTGTTCCTCACAACGGACCGAACACTTGATGATCTGCAACGTCGTGGGCGGCGCGACCGAGGGGTTTACGGGGAGCTTGGCTGCCTGTGCCGATATGCGGTTCGCAACGCGGCGGAGATCGTCGTACAGAAAAAGTCCCAGCAGCTCGCGCTGCGCCAGCGCTTTGGCTTGGAGTCCCATTTGATTCGAAATCCGATCCGTCTCGAGACTGTCGAGTCTCCGCGTGATGAGCTCCCGCGACTTCCCGCGTCACCGTGCGTGCTGTGGGTCGGACGCGGCGATACCTTTTCGAAACGAGCCGACTTGTGTCTGGCGCTGGCGCACCGCTGTCCCGCTTGGCCCTTCGTCGTGGTCATGAATCGTCACGAAGAGGCCGCTTACGCTCAGCTGCTGAGCCATGTCCCGCCCAATGTGACGCTGATCGAGCGGGTTTCGTTGGCGGTCAGCGACCAGCTTTACCAGCGTGCTCGGCTGGTGATCAACACGTCGATGGCCGAAGGATTCCCGAACTCGTTTCTCCAGGCCGGCAAATACGGCGTGCCGGTCGTGTCCCTGCACGTGGACCCCGACGGATTACTGAATCAGGTCGGGGGAGGCGTCTGTGTGGGTGGCGATCTGGCAGCCATGGCGGGAACGATCGAGCGGCTGATGTTGGCGGGTGACGACTATCGTCGGATGGCGAGTGCGATTGCCAAATACACGGCCGAATTTCACGGGCTGCCGGAATGCGCAGCCCGGTTGGCTCAACTCATTCTGGAGGGAACGCCGCGAGTCTCGGCGGCGTGAATCTCGGCTGGGAACTCGCACGCTCGCAAGCCGCGGCACAGGTAACACGCGCAATCGCAAGAGGACGCCATGCACATTGTCTTCGTGAGACTTCCCGCAACGCCGCTGTTGGACCGCCGCGTCGCAGGCGTATTCGGCGGCGCGGAGGTGCGGGCCTGGACCTTTGCCCGCGCGCTGGCTCAACGCAAGACCCACCGTGTCGGGTTCGCCGTCCGTTCGGCAGGAGCCCCCTTGGCGGCGTCTTGCGAGCAGGTACAGATCCACGCGATTCCAAGCCGCCGCCGCGCCCGGGACCGGGCCTGGTCATGGCAGCAATGGTGGCAAGGGCCCCATGATATCGCACGGCGAAACCTGCACTCGTTCCGCTCGAAGCTTCGCCGAACTCCCCCGGTCGAGGCCGCGTTTTGTCAACTGGAAGCGGACGTTCTGGCCGCCTTCGGCCTGCACGATCCGACGGCGTCGGTGGTCGAATCGGCCCACGCCTCAGGGAAAAAGGCGATCGTCTTTTTGACGTCGGACCACGACGTCCAGGTCGCGCTCGAGCCGCGCCGGATGGGCCGCCGTCGCGACGTCCGCCGACATCGTTTCGCGCTGCTCCACGCCGATCTGGTCGTCGCGCAAACCGAGCTTCAGCGGGAGGCAGTGGCGAGGGCGGGACAGCAGGTTGTCTTGATTCGTAATCCCATCGACACGCGACTTCCGGCCGGGCGGCCGTTGCCCCTGGACCAGCGCCCGTACGTGCTGTGGGTCGGCCGCGCCGACGCGGACTGCAAACGCGCTGACCTGTGCTGGCAGCTGGCTGTGTCCTGCCCTGAAGTTCCCCTCGTCGCTATTTTGAATCGCCAAGACGATCGACTTGCCAAGCGGTTGATGTCCCGTGTCCCGCCGAACCTACGTGTGGTGAGCCAGGTGGCGTGGAGGGACAGCGAGTCACTTTACCGCGAGGCCCGGGCGCTGCTCAACACGTCCGAGAGCGAGGGGTTCCCCAACGCGTTTCTGCAGGCCGCCAAGCATGGTGTCCCGATTCTCTCGCGACGCGTGAATCCCGATCAGGTGCTGACGCGGCACGGGATCGGATTTGTGGCAGGTGACCACCTCGAAACCCTCGCCGCGATGCTGCGTCGCGTGTGGCACGAGCCCCAGCGGTTCTGCCAGGTCGCGGCAGCGGGTCGGCGGTACGTTGTGGAACATCACGATCTGGAGGCGCGGGTGGACGATCTGGAGGCCGCTGCACAGGCCCTCTTGCCGGCTCGCTCGGCCGTCGCCGCGGCTTGATCGTCGAACGGGACCGCCTGATCTTGGAGGTTCGGCCGGGTCTATGGTAAAAGACGCCCTCCGCAGCTCGACCCTTTTGGGAAATCCTCGCCCATGAATAACTTTGCTCGTGCCCTCCGACTGGCTCTCCGTTATCGCTGGACCGTCGCCGGCACCTTCTTTTTTTCGTGCGTTGTCGCCGTTTTCTGGGGTGGCAACATCGGGGCCCTGTATCCCGTGATTCAAGTGGCGTTTCAAGGACGCTCCCTCCAGAAGTGGGTCGATGACGAGCTGGACGTGTCCCGGATGAGAGTTGCCCAGTACCAACAGGAACTTTCCTTGCTGGAGCAGTCCGCGGAGCGGTCATCGACGGACCGAGCGAAACAAGAGCAGCTGCAATTCGATCTTCAGGCCGAGCAGCGATCGATTCAATTGCGCGCCGCACTCAAGCCCTGGATCGACCGGTTTCTGCCTCAGGATCCATTCCAAACCGTGGCCGTGATTGTCGCGCTGCTCATTCTGGCCACGATTGTCAAAGGCGTTTTTATTTTTGCCAGCTCGATGTGTGTGGCGCGGCTGGAGCAGTTGGTCAGTTTCGATCTTCGGCGGCAGTTCTACCATCAGGCCTTGCAAATGGATCTAGACGCCTTTGGCCAAGAGCGAACCAGTGGGCTTTTGAGTCGCTTCAATGCGGATATCGGCTTTCTGACGGCGGGTATCAAGAACCTGTTCGGCAGTGCCATTCGCGAGCCACTGAAGATGATCGCGTGTCTGATCGGGGCCTCGCTGATCAGCTGGAGACTGCTGGTCTTCTCGCTGATCTTGACGCCGGCCATCGGTTTCATGATGCGTAAACTGGCCAGCTCAATCAAACGCGCCAATCGCCGCGTGCTGGAAGAGATCACTCAGCTGTATGGGGTCCTGACCGAAACGTTCAACGGGATCCAGACGGTGCAAGCGTACACGCTGGAACAACGGGAACGGCGGAAATTTCACCGTGTTTCGAAGCAGTGTTTGCGCAAGAACATGCGGATCGCGTTCTATAGCTCGCTGACCAAGCCGCTGACCGAGACGATGGGCATCACGATGATTGCCCTGGCCCTCTTGGCAGGTGCCTACCTGACACTCAACGAAGAAACCCACTTGTTCGGCATCCGGCTCTGTGATCGCCGCCTCGATATGCCGTCGTTGTTGATCTTCTACGCGCTGCTGGTGGGAACGACCGAGCCGGCGCGAAAGCTATCGGAGATCTTCAACTCGATTCAAGCGGGCCTCGCCGCCGCCGACCGACTTTATCCGCTCCTGGACCAGGAATCGACCATTGTCAGCCCGCGCGAGCCGCGAGTCCTGCCGGCCGCGCACCAACAGCTGGTCTTCGAGGGGGTTCATTTTCACTATGTGGCTGGCAATCCCGTGTTGCAGGACATCGATCTGACGGTGCGTTTCGGCGAAACGATCGCCATCGTCGGTCCCAACGGTTGCGGCAAGACGACCTTGGTCCAGCTGATTCCGCGGTTCTTCGATCCCAGCCAGGGCGCGTCCGGCTGGATGACTTGGACTTGCGCCAGGTGCGGCTCCGCGATCTGCGTCAGCGGATCGGCCTTGTGACCCAGCAGTCGCCGCTGTTTGATGACACGGTCTACGAGAACATACACTGCGGGCGACTCGGCGCGACGGAAGCCGAGGTGATTGCGGCGGCCAAGAAGGCCCGCGCCCACCGCTTCATCACGGAACGCTTGTCCGACGGGTACCAGACCGTGGTCGGTGCCTCCGGCAGCCGACTCTCGGGCGGTCAGCGGCAACGTCTGGCGCTGGCTCGCGCCATTCTCCGCGATCCGGAGATTTTGATTCTGGATGAGGCGACCAGCCAGATCGATGTCGAAAGCGAGCAACTGATCCACCAGGCACTCGAAGAGTTTGCACGGGGGCGAACCGTCTTCCTGATCACGCATCGGCTCGCGACGCTCGAATTAGCAGATCGGATCCTCGTGATGGAAGGCGGCCGAATCTCGGACTTTGGCACGCATGCGGAACTGATCGCACGATGCGGCTTTTACCAGCGTCTCTACGCGCTGCAGTACCAGCAGTCGGCATGACGTGTCGTGGTAGGAAATGGGGGCGTGGTGGGAAATGGGGGCGTGGTAGGAAATGGGGCGGGTGGAAATGGGGGCCTGACCCCTTTTCCCAACCCCAAATCTCAGCCGTGACACGGTACTAGGTCACATCGATCTGGTTGATCAGCTCGCAACCGCTCGCGACCGTCCGCACAAGTTCTTGCGCCAGCTGCTTTTGGTAGAAGCTCTGAACATGTCCTGACAGTACGAGCGACGTACCCGACCGCTCGACCCGCAAGTCGCGCAGGGCCCGAATGGGGCTGCTAAAGAGTGCGTGTTGGGCGCGTTCGTGCAAATGCGTGGCCTCAGCTTCGGCCATGAGAATTCACCTCCTTGTTGGCTCGAACGTGTGCGTCCGGCCTGGTGGACCACATTTCGAGGAAGTCAAACTCGACGATGCTTGGTTCCGAGCTGTTCTTCTGAGCGTCGCTCATTTGGACGCGGCGGCCATTCTCAGCGCGGCTCGCTTCCGCGCTGGCCTTCGCCAGCTGACGAAGCCCGCGACATCGGGCCGAGAAGGTCTCGGCAGATCCTCCACGGCGTGCAGGCGAAACGTCGAACCATGATTGCGACGATACCGACATGAAGATCACGAGGGGCAGGATCTTGTTCCGCGTCGGTGCGAAAGCAAAAATTGACGAGCTCCGCTTAGCTCGTCTCTGTTCTTAACCTACTCCCGTTGCGCGCGGAATGTCAAGCCCGCGCAGGGATCTTCCCGCGATTCACGAGATCTTCAATGACGCGTTCGGCGAGCTGATGCGGATCGCATTGGTCGGAGTCAAGCGTGAGCTCGGGGTTGAGTGGAGCTTCGTAGGGGGCGTCGATCCCGGTGAAGTCTTTGATCTTCCCAGCCCTGGCTTGTCGGTACAGTCCTTTGGGGTCGCGACGTTCGCAAACCTCCAGCGGGGCGTTGACAAACACTTCCAGAAAGTCATCGTGACGACCGCGGGTCACGATTTGCCGGCGGGCGGCGTCGCGATCCCGTCGATAGGGACTGACAAAGGCCGTTAAGGTAATTAAGCCGGCGGAGCAGAATAACTGAGCGACCGCAGCGAGTCGGCGGATGTTTTCTTCGCGGTCGATCGCTCCAAACCCCAGCCCGAATCGATCCGCAAACGCCTCACCGTGTTCTTCGGACAGCATGGCGGGACTCGCGTTCAATCCATGGCGAAGATTGTCGCCATCCAGCAGAAACGTCCGAACTCCGGCGTCGTGCAGCTGGCGGTCCACCAGGTTGGCGATTGTGCTCTTACCGCAGCCGCTGAGACCGGTGAACCAGACGACGCATCCGGAGTGCCCCGCCAATCGCTCGCGATCGGCGCGCGAGACATTGTGGTCGTGCCAAGTCACCTGGGTTTCTCGATTCATGACGTCCGACTTTCCTGCAGCCATTTCGAACGAGGAGGTGGACCGAGCGACCGCGACGGGTGGCTCGGAACCGACCCTGCTACTATACCGCGGCCGAAGTCTCAAAAAAGCCGGGCATCCCGCTCGTGAGTCCCTCGTTGCTCAGGTTCGGCCGCGGCGGTCGTACCTTGGATGGTTGAAGCCTCGCTTGACGAGCTCGGCAAAAGCGGCGAGATTAGCGTCGGGGCCAAAGTGCGCCGTGGCGGCTTGCTGACCGGCCCAGGGCTTCTGTGCGGGACGGTGGCCTCGGTTCGGCGAGTTGAGCCAAGGATTGCAATCATCGGCCCCTGGGGGTACATTGCAGCAAGATTTGGGGACCTTGTTAGCTTAGGATGTCAGCGTAGGATTCCCTCGCGAAGCGACAGCAGCGAAGTCGGGCGTCAAGCGGTTTTTCGGCGACCGCGTCAGGTTGGCGAAAGTCGAGCGACCGGAAGGTCGATAGCATTGTTCGCTTGCCGTGCTTCGACTTCACGTGAAGGGCCGGTGTGAACTTCCCAGCTCGTTGAGAGCGCCAAGAGTACGTGATCGAAATTTCCCAGGTTGCCGACCGACGTCCGTGTCGCCAATCGGGGGGGCGTGCGAAGATGGCGTGACGCGCGAGTATCGGTACGAGTTGGGTTTGAGCGTACGGACTCGATAGGACCCGATAAGGAAAGAATGATGAGTCAAGCAGAAACCGTGTTGCCGACCAAGGCGTCCACTCCCCTCCGGCCTCACGAAATGACGGCTCAGACGCTGTACGACAAGTGCATGGCCCTGGCCAGCAACCTGTGGTGGACTTGGCACCCGGAGGTGATCAACCTGTTCCGCGATCTGGATCCGATCCGCTGGCGGCAGTTGGACCACAATCCGATCGCCCTGCTCGCGGAGTTCACGCCCGGACGGCTGGAGACGCGGGCCGCCGAGATGGTGCTCTACAGCCGCATCAACCACGCCTATCGCCGGCTGAAGGAGTATATGTCGTCGTCGCGGAACCACCTGGGCGGCGACGCACGCCGGCGTGCTGGGCGCCAAGCCGGTGGCCTATTTTTCGGCGGAATTCGGCATCCACGAGTCGGTGCCGATCTATTCCGGCGGCCTGGGCGTCCTCTCGGGCGACCACATCAAGAGCGCCAGCGGGCTGGGCGTTCCGCTGGTGGCCATCGGACTGTTTTACGACCAGGGCTATTTCAAGCAGCACCTGGACGAGGACGGCTACCAGCACGAGGAGTACCTCGACACCAAGGTCGAGAACCTGCCGCATGGAGCCGGCGCTGGTCGCCCGACGGCAAGCCGATCACGGTCACGATCGACACCCGCACCGGCAGCCTTGCTGCCCAAGGTCTGGCTGATGCACGTCGGCCGCGTCAGCTTGTACCTGCTCGATTGCGACGTCGAGGGCAACAGCCCGGAGGACCGCGAGCTGACCAGCCGGCTTTACGGCGGCGACGACCGCACGCGAATTCGCCAGGAGCTGGTGCTGGGCGTCGGCGGCGTCCGGGCCCTGACGGCATTGGGGATCACGCCGGGCGTGTACCATCTGAACGAAGGCCACAGCGCGTTCGCCCCGCTGGAGGCGATCCGCGAGCGGATGCAGGAGGACGGCATGAGCTTCGACGACGCCCTGCGCGAGGTGGCCCAGCACACGGTCTTCACCACGCACACGCCGGTGCCCGCCGGCCACGACCGCTTCGACGGCGGGCTGATCGAGGAGCATCTCGGGCCGCTTGCGCGACGAGCTGGGGATTTCCTACGAGCAGCTGATGGGCCTGGGCCGCGTCGAGCCGCAGAACGAGCGAGGAGTCGTTCTGCATGACCGTGCTGGGGCTGAAGCTGTCGCGGCGGGCCAACGCCGTCAGCACCCTGCACGGCCACGTCACCCGGCGGATGTGGGCCCACCTCTGGCCCTGGCGGGTCGGAGGAAGAGATTCCCATCGGCCACATCACCAACGGCGTGCACATCCCCAGTTGGCTGGCCTGGCAGATGCAGCAGCTTTACGACCGCCACTTCCCGGCCGACTGGGCTGACCGGATGGGCGAGCCGGAGGTCTGGCAGGACATCCACAACGTCGATCCGGGCGAGCTGTGGGAAACGCACAACGCGCTGAAGAACCTGCTGTTGGCCTTCGTCCGCCGCCGCGTCAGCCGCCAGTGCCGCCGCCGCGGCGAGAGCGACGAGGCGGTCGAGGCCGCCCGCAACATGCTCGATCCGAACGTCCTGACGATCGGCTTCGCCCGCCGCTTCGCCACCTACAAGCGGGCCGACCTGATCCTGTCGCGACCTCGACCGGCTGTGCCGATGGCTGATCAACGAGCAGACGGCCGATGCAGATCATCTTCGCCGGCAAGGCCCATCCCGCGGACGAGCCGGGCAAGCAGCTGATCCAGACAGATCGCCAACCCGCGGCACGATCCGCGCTTCGCGCAATCGGCTCGTGTTCATCGAGGACTACGACATCAACGTCTGCCGCCACCTGATCCAGGGCGTCGACGTCTGGCTGAACAATCCCCGCCGGCCGCTGGAGGCCTCCGGCACCAGCGGCCAGAAGGTCGTGCTCAACGGCGGCCTGAACCTGCTCGATCCTCGACGGCTGGTGGGCCGAAGCCTACGACGGCAGCAACGGCTTCGCCATCGGCAAGGGCACCAGCCACGTCGTCGGACGAGATCACCGACCGCCGCGACGCGCGAGTCCCTGTACGACGTGCTGGAGAAGCAGGTCATTCCGCTCTACTACGACCGCGACGTCGACGGCCTGCCGCGGCAGTGGATCAAGCGGATGATGAACTCGATCAGCTCGCTGGCCTGGCGATTCAGTGCCCACCGCATGGTGATCGACTACGCCCGCACGTGCTACGTGCCCGCCGCCGGCGGCCTGAGCTGCGACATGAATCTGAAGTAGATGAATCTGAAGTAGATCCGGATGCGCACGGCGTCGAAGTGATCGCTCGCTCGCATTAGCGAGAAGGGCCATCAGGTTGTCACCTCTCCCGGGGCCGGGAGAGGTCGTCCGGGGCCCGCTCGCGGGGCCCGGGCGGGTGAGGGTCGCGGCTGTGGAATCCGTTGACCCGCTCGTCGGTCGACCCCCTCATCCGGCCTTCGGCCACCTTCTCCCGCGTCGGGGAGAAGGGCCATCAGGTTGTCACCTCTCCCGAGGCCGGGAGAGGTCGTCCGGGGCCCGCTCGCGGGGCCCGGGCGGGTGAGGGTCGCGGCTGTGGAATCCGTTGACCCGCTCGTCGGTCGACCCCCTCATCCGGCCTTCGGCCACCTTCTCCCGCGTCGGGGAGAAGGGCCATCAGGTTGTCACCTCTCCCGGGGCCGGGAGAGGTCGTCCGGGACCCGCTCGCGGGGCCCGGGCGGGTGAGGGTCGCGGCTGTGGAATCCGTTGACCCGCTCGTCGGTCGACCCCCTCATCCGGCCTTCGGCCACCTTCTCCCGCGTCGGGGAGAAGGGCCATCAGGTTGTCACCTCTCCCGGGGCCGGGAGAGGTCGACCGGGACCCGCTCGCGGGGCCCGGGCGGGTGAGGGTCGCGGCTGTGGAATCCGTTGACCCGCTCGTCGGTCGACCCCCTCATCCGGCCTTCGGCCACCTTCTCCCGCGTCGGGGAGAAGGGCCATCAGGTTGTCACCTCTCCCGAGGCCGGGAGAGGTCGTCCGGGACCCGCTCGCGGGGCCCGGGCGGGTGAGGGTCGCGGCTGTGGAATCCGTTGACCCGCTCGTCGGTCGACCCCCTCATCCGGCCTTCGGCCACCTTCTCCCGCGTCGGGGAGAAGGGCCATCAGGTTGTCACCTCTCCCGAGGCCGGGAGAGGTCGTCCGGGACCCGCTCGCGGGGCCCGGACGGGTGAGGGTCAGACGGAAGAGCCAGCTTGGCGGCACACCTGCCTCGATCTCCTCGGGGCGGGATCAGCCGACGCCCACCGCGTGCTGCCATTGATCCGCGTCGATCGCCCGGTGCGGCACTCGAGCTCGCAGCCACTTGTAGCGTAATTTGCTCAGGCCTCGCAGCGGTGCCGTCTGACAGTGGTAGGGAATCAAACGGCGCAACCTTTCACTGAGTCGTTCTTTTTGGCGTGATTCGCCGGGTGTCGCGCTGCGTGAGCTCCAGTACTGTGCCCAGCCGATCGAGCCGCAGAGGCCGACGGCACCGAAACGTGGGCAGCGAAGCACGTCTTCGGTGAAGACGCGAATGCAGCCCTCGTAAGGCGAAAGGACGTCATGCAGTGCCAGGATGGCGCCGTCTGCCAGGAAGGGAGAGAAGAGGTCGAAATCTTGTTTCGTGGATCGATAGCTATGATCGCCGTCGACCCACAGCAGTCGCAGGGGCCGATTCCAGCGTTGCACCACTTCGTACGAATACGCCTGATGGAACTCGATGTCTTCGCTCACCCCCGCCTGCTCCAAATTGCGGAAGAACGTTTCTCGCGCCCGGCCGGTTGCCAGCGGCGCCGAGAGCAGCGGGTCGTCATCCAGCAGCGGGTCGATCGCGATCAATCGCGACGACCGGCCGGGGGCCAAGCGGGCGGCAAGGGCCAGAGCGATCGTCGAACGACCGCGGAAACTGCCGATCTCCAGGATTTCCCCGTCTGCCGTCGGGCAGGCCGCCAGCAAGGCCAGAAACTCAGTCTCGCGGCTGCTCAACCAGCCGTCCACGCCCATCAGGGCGCGATGAATTGCTCGGAGGGTTTCCGGAAACTCGGTGGTGAACATCCGCAACTCCAGATGGACTTGATGAACAGGGAAGGTCAGGCGACTTGTTTTTCGGCCGGCAGGGGCAGCAAGCTCAGCGCGGCGCGGTACACCTGGTCCACGCTCAGGTCGCGCATGCAACGGTGGTGTTTGAGCGGGCAGGTGCGCTTGGCACAAGGTCCGCACGGCACATGTCGCTGCAGTTCGATCGCGCGCGAATGAAAATTATGACTCCAGCGGGGATCGGTTGCGCCGAACAGAGTGACGGTGGGGACCTGAAACGCCGCCCCGAAATGCCGGGGTCCCGAATCGGTGGAAATCAACAATTGACTGCGACGGATCATCGCCTTGCTCAGGCCGATGCTCAGGGGGTGATCGGCCAGACTCAAGACCCGGTCGCTGCCCGATCGAGCCACGATGTCGGCCGCCTTGGCCCGCTCCGAGGGGCCACAGATGACGAGGACTTTGAGGGGGTGTGTTTCGGTCAATCGCCGAGCCAACTGCGCGAAATACTCCACGGGCCATTCTTTGGCGGCGCCGTAAGCACCGCCGGTGTTCAAGGCCACGACGGTTTCGTGAGCGGCGATACCGAGTTGCAGGTGAATCGCGTCGGCCCGCTGTTCATCCGCCCAGGTGGTATTCAAATTCAGCTGGCGAGACGTGACCGGGGCACCGAGCGTACCGGTCAATTGCAGGTAATAGTCGACGGCCGAGACGGGTGTCAGTCGCCAGCCTTGGCGGGGAGGATACAGTCGCTCGGTCAGAAGTGGCCCGCGACCATATCGCACGTATCCGATTCGTTGAGGAATCTGGCTGCGCCACGCGAAATAGGCGGTGCGTAGCGAGTTGGTCATCAACAGCACGCTCTCCAGTTGCTGCGCTCGCAACCGTTTGACCAGCGCCTCGCTCCGCAGTTGCGCGTCGGCCGAGCGGCGATCGAACAGAATCGTTTCGTCAAACCAGGCCGAGCCGGCGATCACCTCGGCGACGTAGGGACGCATGATGCCAACCAAGCGCGCGAGAGGACCGAGGTGAGACCGTAGGCTCTCCAATGCCGGCGTCGCCATCACGACATCGCCGATCCAATTGGGGAGAAACACCCCGACGCGCGTGGCAGCTCTTCCGCGGCTCATGTGCAGACTGTCCTCGGACCGAAAAGCGGAGCAAGTGGTCAGCTCGCAGTTCGCGCCTCGCCATCGCAGAACGGGATCGTGCTCGGGCCGTGACGGGGCGGACCTGCCTGCGAGTTTGTCGTCCGAGGGGCGCGGGCAAGCTGCCTGCCCCCTCTTTTCTGTGACGAAGCACGGGACGGGCTGGACTATAAGTCGAATCGCGATTCAAGTGAATGCCAATCCGCCTGGCAACCTCGCGGGAAGGGTCGGCGGCAGGCGACGCAGGGGTGGCGCCATGGAAGAAAAAGCCGTGAAAAATCCGAGTGCCTCGACGCCCAAGGTCTTGATTGACTTTGACGCGCAGCAAAGACCCGACTACGCTACGCGGGTTGCGAGAGACCACTTTGGCGGAAGTTCTCGATTTTCGATTTGGACGCATCGACTGATGGACCAAGCTTGTGCATCCCTTCCGACGACGAGTAGCGGTGGGCGGCCCCCGCGTCCGCTGTCGGTCGCGCTGGTCTCCACGCAGAACGATTGGCATGGAGGTGAAGAACAAGCAGCGCTGTTGGCCGACGGCCTCGTGCGGCGCGGTCACCCCTGCCGGCTGCTGGCCCGCGCGGGCAGCGTGTTTGCCCATCGCATGCGCGACCGAGGATTCGAACTGGCGACGTTTCCTGGACGTGGCCGGTTGCCCCACGCCCTGTGGCAGATCCGGCGCACCCTTCGACGCTGGCAGCCGGACGTCGTCTATTTCAATGACCCGCACGCGTTAACCGCAGCCGGTTTGGCCTCCGTCGGACTTCGAATTCCGCTGCGCGTCGCGGCTCGGCGAGTCGACTTTGCGCTCCAATCGATTGTCCGCTATCAGCGGATGACGGACCACGTGATTTGCGTTTCGAACGCCGTGCGTGACGTTTGTGTCGCTGGCGGATTGGATCCGCGCCGGTTGCATGTTGTGCATGATGGCGTCGATCCGGAGCGGATGGGACATGGACTTCGTGAGCAGGGCCGATTCGGTTTGGGAATCCAATCCGAAACGATTCTGCTGCTGACGGTTGCGAAGCTGACCGACCACAAGGGGCATCGCTTTTTTCTGGAGGCCTTGCCCGCAATCGTCCGTGCCTGCCCCAACCTGATTTGGGCCGTGGCCGGGGACGGGCCGTTGGCCGCCGATCTGCATTCCCAGACGCGACAGCTGGGACTCGGGGAGCACGTTCGTTTCCTGGGATATCGGAACGACGTTGCCCATCTCATAGCGGCGGCAAATTTCATGGTCGTCCCCTCCTACATGGAAGGACTCTGCAGCTCGGTGGTCGATGCCATGTTGGCCGGTTTACCCGTCATCGCGACCCGGGCGGGCGGGATTCCCGACCTGCTCGACGCTCGATCGCCAGAGGAATCCCCGGTGGGCTGGCTGGTGCCGCCCCGCAACCCGCCGGAACTTGCCAAGGCCGTCTTGGATGCGGTTCGTTCCGCTGAGCTAGTCCAGCAGCGCGTGCGCGCAGCACGCCTCCGGGCCGAACGAGAGTTTACCGCCTCGGAGATGGTCGAGAGGACCTTGTCGGTGTTCCACCGATCGCTGCGAACTGCGCCGGTTCAGCGGCAGGTTGCCTGAAACCCAACTGGGACGGCATCTACACCGAGAGCGGTCGGGTTGGCTTGCTTGCGGTCCAAGGTCGACGAGCACCGGACGGCGGGACCGCGGGTCGGCCGCCGAGTCGAGCTGGCGCCACGTCGATCTCGGGCTGGGCGAGGCCGCAGTGCTTTTGCCACAGGCGAGCCTGTTTCAGGAAGGAATAGAATCCCGTCAGCATCGAGATCTGAAACCCGACACGCCCGTCCAGAAAGCCAAGCTCCAGGACGTAGCAGCGGAGGAACCGCAGTGGGCCATTGGCGATCAACTTGATGCGACTCGGGCGGCGACCCTGACGATACCAAAGCTCAGCTTGCTGCTCGGTGTATCGCAGCATCTTGCTGAGGTATTGGTCATAGTCCCAACATGTAAAGTGAATGAGTCCCCCGCGCAGCTTTGAGCATTGCCCTGCTGGCAGATCGATTTCGGCGTGGTCGGTGTGCACGTTGTAGCGGGCTCGATCGCGATGGACGAGCCGGATCACGCTGTCGTGTCGCCATTCGGTGTGGCGGACACGATGACCCATGAAATGATTCAGCCGGTTCACACGATAGCCATCATAACGCGGCGAATCGTCGATCACCGCGCGGATCTCTCGAGTCAGTTCCGGCGTGACGCGTTCGTCGGCGTCCAGGATGAAGACCCAAGGGTGATTGGCCTGGGGAATCGCCCAGTTCTTGAAGTCGCCGGAATTGACGAACTCGCGTTCGATCAGGCGACAGTCGGGCTGGGCCGCGATCCAAGCCAACGTCCCGTCGGTCGATCCCGAGTCGGCGATCAGGATCTCGTCGGCGAGGCCGCGGACGGACGCCACACAGGCCTCCAGATTGGAGATCTCGTTCTTGCACGGGATCAGTACGGTCAGCTGTGTTTTCATGTCTTGGATTCCCCGGGTTTCCTGTTCAATCGGGAGGGCGAGGCGGGATTGTTGTCCTTGACCCAGCGACGGAGGTTGCCCGCATCATGCAACTTTCTTTAGCCGGCTTGTCGCAGCCAAACTTGATTTCGCAACGAATCGACGATTTCGGTGGTCGACACTCCCGGAACCATGCCGGCCAGATAGATCCGGCCACCATAGGATTCCACGATTTCGCGGCCGACGACTTCGTGAGGCGCGTAGGACCCGCCCTTGACCAGCACGTCCGGACGAACGCCTCGAAGCACCTCGTGTGGGGTGTCCTCGTCGAAGACCAGCACGTGGTCGACGCAGCCCAGGGCGGCGAGCATCGCGGCCCGCTCATGTTGTCCGATGACGGGCCGGCCTGCTCCCTTCAACCGGCCCACGCTGGCGTCGCTGTTGATGGCCACGACTAGGATGTCGCCTTGAGAAGCGGCTTCTTCCAAATACGTCGCGTGTCCGACATGCAGGAGGTCGAAGCAGCCGTTGGTCAGCACGATTCGCTGTCCCCGTCGCCGATACTCCTCGGCCAAGCGTCCCAACTGGCCGAGTTCCGTGATCTTGCGACGCGAATGAACCGTGTGAAATTGGAGTTCGGCGCGGATCTCGGCGCGGGTCAGGGGCGTGACGCCGGTTCGGTCGACTTCCAAACCGGCGGCCGTGTTGGCCAGCAGGACCGCGTGGTCGGGCGGGATTCCCTCGGCCAATCCCAGGCCCAACACGGCCAGCACCATGTCGCCGGCGCCGGTAATGTCGTAGACACTGCGGGCCTTGGTGGGAAACAATTGACCGCCACCCTGGCGATGAGCCAGAGCCATCCCATCGGCGTCCAGTGTGACGACGGCCATTTCCAGGTCGAGCTGCTGGCAGAGGGCCTGGCCGGCCGCCAGCGCCGTGCGGGGTTCGTCGATGGTCTGGCCGGTGGCGACTTCGATTTCGTTCCGGTTCGGTTTGATCAGCGTGGCGGCTCGGTACAACCCAAAGTCTCGACCCCGGCCAGGGTCGACCAGCACGGGAACTTTGGCGCGTTGCGCGGCCTGGATGACGGCGGCCAGGCAACCCGGGGTACAGACGCCTTTGGCGTAATCTGAGATCAGGACGGCGTCGTGCTGGGGAATCTCGTCCATCAGATATTCCCGCAACTCGGTTTCGGTTGCCGGATCCAAATCTCGCGTCTGCTCGGTGTCGACGCGCAGAATCTGACTGGGCAAACCGGATCCCGAGCGGCCGACGAAACGTTCCTTGAGGGTGGTGGGACGCGTCGTGCTGCGAAGAATTCCCTGCGTCTGAATCCCGGCCGATTGCAGTAGCCCGATCAACGTTTCGCCTGCTTCGTCCTGCCCGATGACACCCGCACACGTGACGTGAGACTCGAGGACACCCAGCATCAGGCCAACGTTCGAGGCGCCGCCGGGACGATGTTCCCGGTGCTCTGCCCGCAGGACCAGCACAGGCGCTTCTTGGCTCGTACGGCTCGCAGAGCCCCACGTGTAGCGGTCGAGCATCAAGTCGCCCAGCACCAGCATGCGGGGGCGGCCCAGGCGGTCAAAGGTTTCAATCAGACTCACGGATTCCCTGCCATCCATGTCCAGGACGCCGCGTAACGGTCGACCCGGCGAGTACTCGAAATGTCACATGCCGTCCACGCATGATGAAAGGCCGCGGTCGCCGGCCCTCCGTCGCCTCGTGCGACGGTCGTTGAGGGGGCAGTGTAGTCGGATCGGTCGACCCGCGGAAAGAGCATTCCGTGGCCGATCCCAGATTGATCTCGCTCGCCTGCCAGGCATCCGTTACAAGTAATGCCCCGCGAGGCCTGAACGAGCCGCGAGGCCTGAACGAGCCCTTCCCCGCTTGGTGGCGCACGAACCGATGTCACGTTACCCGCTCTTCGATCGAACGGCGATTCAGCTGCGTGGACTGTCCCAGCGGGGATGTGAGCTCACGGCGGCGGACTGCCATGCCCTCGAGCGTCCCGCGAATCCCTACCTCCACGCGGATTTCGAGTCGCTGATCGAAGCAATCGTGGTGGCGCCGCCGGCGGCAGCGGCCGGTGATCTTGATGATGGGGGCTCATCCCGTCAAACTGGGCCTGAATCGCTTTCTGGTCGACCTGATCGAACGCGGGATGATCACCCACTTGGCGACGAATGGCGCCGGACTGATCCACGACTTCGAGTTGGCCTGGGGGCAAGGAACCAGCGAAAGCGTGCCGCGTTGGATCCGAGAGGGCCAATTCGGCTTGTGGCGCGAAACCGGGCGGCTGAACGAGATTATCTGTCAGGCGGCCCGTCGCGGCGAGGGTTTGGGCGAGGCAATTGGGCGGACGATCGAAGCCGAGTCCTTCCCGTTTCGCCAACTGAGTCTGGCGGCAGCCGGGTGGCGCTGCGGTGTGCCCGTGACGTCGCATGTCAGTGTCGGCAGCGACATCATTCACGCGCACGCCAATTGCGATGGGGCGGCGCTGGGGCAGGCCAGCTATACGGACTTCTTGATTTTTGCGGCCAGCGTTCAGCAGCTGGACGGCGGGGTCTACCTGAATCTTGGGTCCGCTGTCACGGGCCCGGAAGTCTATCTCAAGGCGCTGTCAATGGCCCGGAACGTCGCGCGCCAACGCGGGCAATCGCTGGTGGATTTCACGACCGCCGTATTTGATTTGGCCGCCTTACCTCCGAGCTTCCGAGAGGGACCGCCGGGGAAAGATCATCCGCTGTATTACTACCGGCCTTGGAAGACGATTCTCGTGCGAACCGTCGCGGACGGCGGTCGGAGCTTCTATTTCGACGGCGATCACCAGCAAACCGTCCCTACGCTGTGGTACGAACTTGTCAATCGCGCGGGGTCTTGGCGAGCAGATCCCGCAGCCTAGCTTCCAGACCCTCCAAGCCAACCGACACCTGCAGGCTGAGCGTCAGCGCGTAGAGCGGCAGGTTGCCCAAGCGATCGACGCCGACCTTGACGAGATCCTTGTGCGTGCACAGTACCGCCGATGCGTCCGGGGTGCGCTCCGTCCACGCCAATAATTCCTCGATGGCGCGTGAATCGTATGCGCAATGGTCGGCAAAGGCGCGGAAATCACGCACCGCCCATCCTTGCTCGACCAACGTCTGTCGAAAGGCGGCCGGATTGCCGATCCCGCAAAATGCCAAGACGGATCCCGCCGGAAGCGAATCGACCGATACGGTTTGGCCACTTGCAGACCGCAGTCCCGCAGCACGCTGTTCGACTTCGATCCAACCGGCGTTGGGTGCCAGCCGTTCAACTTCTCGCCGCAGATCGGCTCGCTCGGCGGCCGAGACGAGATTGCGCGGGTCAGGGCCACCACGTCGGCGCGCGACAACCCCCGCTTGGATTCCCGCATCAGGCCACGCGGCAGGACGTGTCCGTATCCAAAGGGCTGCGTGGCGTCGATCAAGACCACATCCAGATCGCGGCCAATCCGGCGGTGTTGAAATCCGTCGTCCAGGATGATCAACTGCGTGGCCAGCTCGTCGATCGCGATCCGTGCGGCCGCCACGCGATCTGGGCTCTGAACGTGGGGGACGTCGGGCAACCGCTGCTCGAGTTCCCTTGCCTCGTCGTTGCCCCCGCCCGTTTGGCCGCCATAGCCCCGGCTGACGAGCGAAACGCGAATGCCTTGATCACGAAACCATTGTGCCAGCCAAGCCACGAACGGCGTCTTGCCCGTGCCTCCGACCGTCAGATTGCCGACACTCACGACCGGGACCGAGACGCGGTGAATCTCGGCCCACCCTCGCTCATAACGCCGATTGCGACAGGCCATCGCCGCGCGATAGGGGACCTCGGCGACCGACAACATCCCGCGCGCCGCCACCGCCAGCAGATCCCGTCGCTGACCGCTGAGAATGGCTCGATACGACTCCGGCGAAATCATAATGGCAGCGAAATCGTCGGGGGCAGGGTGGATGTCCGCGTTGGGAAAAGGGGGCGTTGGGAAAAGGGGGCAGGTCCCCAGAGTGCGAAGCACCCGCAGGGCCATTCCGGCTGTTGGGACCTGACCCCTTTCCCAACCCCAAATCGTAACTGTGCCACCGCACTAGGCCATGGCCATCTTGAGATTCGCATCCAGTTTGTCGAGGAACTGGTTGGTCGTCAGCCAGGGCTGATCCTTGCCGACGAGGAGGGCCAGGTCCTTGGTCATCTCACCGGACTCGACGGTCGCCACGCAGACTTTCTCGAGCGTATCCGCGAAACGCACGACCTCCGGGGTCTCGTCGAATTCGCCGCGGAACTTCAGTCCCCGCGTCCAGGCGAAGATCGAGGCGATCGGATTGGTCGAAGTTTCTTCGCCCCGTTGATGTTGCCGAAAGTGACGCGTGACCGTTCCGTGAGCCGCCTCGGCCTCGACCGTCTTGCCGTCCGGCGTCATCAGGACCGACGTCATCAGCCCCAGCGAGCCAAAGCCCTGCGCGACGGTATCCGACTGGACGTCTCCGTCGTAGTTCTTGCAGGCCCAGACGAAACCCCCCGACCACTTCAAGGCACAGGCAACCATGTCGTCGATCAACCGATGTTCGTAGGTAATCCCCGCGTCCTCGAACGATTGCGCGAATTCGCTCTGGAAGACTTCCTCGAACAGATCCTTGAAGCGGCCGTCGTAGGCCTTCAGAATTGTGTTCTTGGTCGACAGGTACACCGGCCAGCCCCGGTTGAGTGCAAAGTTCATGCAGGCCCGGGCGAATCCGCGAATCGACTCGTCCAGATTGTACATCCCCATCGCGATTCCGCTGCCGGGGAAGTCAAACACCTCGTGCACGATCGGCGCTTCTCCGTCGGCCGGCTCGAAGCGCATCGTCAGTTTGCCGGGCCCCGGGACGAGGAAATCCGCTGCGCGATACTGGTCGCCAAACGCGTGACGGCCGACGACGATGGGCTGAGTCCAGCCGGGCACGAGGCGGGGCACGTTCCGGCAGATGATCGGCTCGCGAAAGACGGTGCCGCCCAGGATATTGCGGATCGTGCCGTTGGGCGACTTCCACATCTGCTTGAGGCCGAATTCCTTGACCCGCGCTTCGTCGGGCGTGATGGTGGCACACTTGACGCCCACGCCGTACTCCTGGATGGCGCGGGCCGAATCGATCGTGATCTGGTCGTCGGTCGCGTCCCGCGCCAGAATCCCGAGGTCGAAGTAGACCAGCTCGATGTCCAGGTAGGGCAGGATCAAGCGATCCTTGATGAACTGCCAGATAATCCGCGTCATTTCGTCGCCGTCGAGTTCGACGATCGGTCGGGCTACTTTGATCTTGCTCATCGATACTCCACGTGGCCGGCTCATAAGGGTGGCCGGCTCACAAGGTCGCTAAACCGAGCAACGCTAACAGATGCGACCAGGGTCGTCAACGCGTGCGCACTTTCTCAGCGGTTTGGCGACTCACAGGACGGGCCCGATCATCCAGGGGACGAACTCTTCGTCTCCCAGGCCCTGCGATTCGCTCTTGGTCGGCTGACCGCTGGCGACATCCAGCATCATTTCGAAGATTTCCTGCCCGATGGCCTGGACCGAGCTGCCGGCCAGAATCCGACCGGCGTCCAGGTCCATATCATCGCGCATTCGTTCAAACATGGGCGTGTTGGTCGCGATCTTGAGGCTGGGCGACGGTTTGCAGCCGTAACAACTGCCTCGTCCCGTGGTGAAGACGACCAAGTTGGCCCCGCCGGCCACCATGCCGGTGATGCTGGCGGGATCAAAGCCGGGTGAGTCCATGATGACCAGTCCCCGCTGCGTGACCGGCTCGGCGTAGTCGTAGACCTGGACCAACGGGCGCGAGCCGGCTTTGGCGATCGCGCCGAGTGACTTCTCGGCGATCGTCGTTAGTCCGCCGGCGGCGTTTCCGGCCGACCGATTGTCGTCGATCGTTTCGCCAAAGAGTCCGGCATACCATTTCCACCAGGCGATTTTGTCGAGCAGCTTGCGGCCGACGTCCTCGGAGACGGCGCGACGGGTCAGCAGGTGTTCGGCTCCGACGATCTCGGTGGTCTCACCCAAGATGGCCGTGCCACCTTGGTCGACCAGCAGATCGCAGGCAATTCCGACGGCCGGATTGGCCGTCACGCCGCTGTTTCCGTCCGAGCCGCCGCATTGCGTGGCGACGATCAGTTCGCTGGCGGGAATCGGTTCGCGCCGGACCTCGTTGACCATCGGCAGCAGCTGCTCGAGTCGCTCGATGCCGGCCGCGATCGTCTTGGCCGTGCCTCCCACGGCCTGCATGGTGAGCGTGGGGGGCTGCTCCGCGAGCGGGGGCGATGCCTTCGATTTGAACCAGCTGCTGGTCCTCGATCAGGAAGTCGAGTGTCGCCTTTTCGCAGCCCAGCCCGATCAGCAGGTAGCCGCCGATGTTCGGATGTCGAGCCATCCCGCCCAGGACGCGGTTGAGGAGCCGGTGTTGCTGACCGCCGAACTGCATCGCGCAGCCGCCGTGGTGGGTGAAGGCGACCACGCCGTCGACGTGCGGATAGGCCTCCAGACGTGCGCGTGCGAAGTGGCGGGCGATGGCCTTGCTGACGGAAGCCGAGCAATTGACGCTGGAAATGACGGCCAGGTAGTTGCGCGTCCCGGCACGTCCACTCGGGCGTCGATAGCCGGCGAACGTACGGGTCGACTTGACCGGTGTCGGGCCGTTGACCGATGTCGCGAACTCGTACACCGGGCAGGCGTCGTCCCAGGCGACGTTGTGCATGTGAACCCAGTGGCCGGGCTCGATCGGCTGTTTGGCCCAACCAATCGGCTGCCCGTACTTGAGGATCACCTGGCCCGCGCCGATCGATTTCACCGCGACTTTGTGACCCAGAGGGATCGCTTCAGCCAGCCGCGTTCCGTCGCCGTTTCCGCCGCAGGCCAAGACGCTGCCGGCGGGCAGATCCGCCGCGGCCACGACCACGTTGTCCTGCGGGTGCAAGCGAATAAAAGCGCGGTCGAGGGACATCGGGCGGCTCGGCGATCGGGGAGCGTGGGTTCGTGGCCGGTGGGGGCCGTGCGACGCCTGTTCGTCGCAATCGATTGGCTGCATTCAACCAGGAAGATCTGACGTCCGTCAAGCAATCCGCCCCGGGGGGGGCTTGGGGGAACCGACCTGCGCGTCGCGGCGGTGCCCAACTTAAAACGCCGTTTCGAATCGGTGCGAAATTACTGAGTCCCACCGATTCGAAGGAACGGCTCAGGTCAGAGAGGCGACTATAATGCGAAAGGCAGATAAGGCGGAAGGCAGACGCCGTGACCCCGCCGACCCGTTAGACCTGTTCGTTCAGGAAACCGAACCAAGATGTCTCAGGATACGATTTCGCAGGAATCTCGTCCCTCGGTGGCCCAGCTGGATGCGGATCCGGCCGCAGCTGAACAGGAGCTGATCCAGCATCGACTCGGGCAGACGCGGCGTAATGTGAAATTGGTCGACCTCGCCACGGGGTTCGCCACGATGGCCGCTGGGATTCTGGCGTATTTGCTGGTGCTCGCCCTGATCGACCACTGGGTGTATGGGCTCACGCCGCTGTTGCGATTGCTCGCGCTCGTCGCGTTGTTAGGCGGCGTGGCCGCCTACTTCGTGTGGCGAATTTTGCCGCCCTTGGTCTTGCCGGTGAATCCGGTCTATGCCGCCCACTCGATCGAGCAGGCCGCTCCGTCTCTCAAAAACAGTCTGATTAACCTGCTCTTGTTGCGGCAGGGCGCCGAAGGAGTTCGCGCGGTGGTCTACGCCGGACTTCGCCGCCAGGCAGCCGGGCAGTTGGCGAACCTGCCTCCCGAAGCGATGGTTGACCACAGTTCGTTGATTCGCGTGGGATACTGTCTGGTCGGTCTGATGGCGGTGGCGGCGCTGTACAAGGTCTTGTCGCCCAAGGACCCGCTCCAATCCGTCGCCCGCGTGGTCGCTCCGTGGGAGGAGATCGCCGCCCCGGCTCGCGTCAAGATTTCAGAGGTCCTTCCCGGAACGGTCGACGTGTTTCGCGGCGAGACGATCGATGTTCAAGCTCGGATCGAAGGACTCCGAGAGGACGAGCCGGCGCGGCTGCTGTTCTCGTCGGACGATGGCCAGTTCGTCGATCAACCCCTCGTGATGGAGCCGCTGGGGGGGCAGCAGTTTCACGCCCTACTCGCCAGCGGCGGTCAAGGGCTGCAGCAATCGGTCAGCTATCGCTTAACCGCGGGAGACTCGGAAACGAACCTCTATCGCGTCACCGTGAAGGACGCGCCGTACATCGCCGTCAGCGAGGTGGTCTACCAGTATCCGTCTTACACGGGGCTTGAGTCACGCACGGTCTTGGGGCAAGGCGACTTGATCGCGGTCGAGGGCACCCGTGTGCGAATCAAAGCCGAGGCGAACTTACCGATCGGCAATGCTTACTTGGAGTTCTTTCCCTCGGCAGGCAAGTCGGCCGACGGCCCGGTCTCGCAACCTTCGCAGTTACTGACCATGCAGTTCGAAGGACAGAAGGCGTGGGCCCAGTACACGCTCCTGCTTCAGCCCGATCGCCATACGCCCCAGGCTGGCGCCTATCAGGTGCGATTCACGACCCGCGAGGCCGGGCAGCGAAACGCAAGTCCCGCGCGGTATCCCATCCAGGTGACCCCGGACTTGACCCCCGAGGTCGAGATTCTTCAGCCGCTGTCGCGTGACGTGGAATTAGCCGAGAACGAGAGCCTGACCGTCGAAGTCCGCGCTGGACCCTGACTTTGCGGTGCGTCGCATCCGACTGAAGGGCGTTTCGGGCGGCGTCTCCCGCTTTGACGCTCTGCTGCTGGATGATGCCCAGCCGGGACAGGTGATTCGAAAGTATCCAATCGTTCCAAATAAGATGGGCCTCAAGGCCGGCGACTCGGTCGTCTTCTGGGCCCAAGTGGAAGACACGCGACATGCCGCAACCGGCCGCCCCGAACCGAATCTGGCACGGACCGCCAACTACCGTGTGACCGTACTTGCCCCGAATCCGCAGGCGGCAGGCGGAGACCAAGAAGCGTCCGGCGGCGATGACTCGGCCGACGCCACTCAACCGCAGCCAGGTAGCGACGGTCAGGACTCTACCCAACCGCAGCCCGACAAGGGACAGCCTGGCCAACAGGGCACGGGCCCGCAGGGAGAAGGCCAACAGGGCACGGGCCCGCAGGGAGAAGGCCAACAGGGCACGGGCCAACAGGGAGAAGGCCCGCAGGGAGAAGGCCAACAGGGAGAAGGCCAACAGGGAGAAGGCCAGCAGGGAGAAGGCCCGCAGGGAGAAGGCCCGCCAGGCGCAGATCGGCAAGGTGAAGGCCAGGCTGGTCGCTCGGCCGCCGAGCCGCGCGGCGAACGTCCTGCCGGCTTGGGCGGGCAAACGACGGGGAACGATGACTCGAACGGGCGCATCCCAAGCGGCGACTGAAGGCGCGGATCCCGCCGCGGCCGGTGGCGAGCAAGCGGGTGCGGACTCGGGTGCCCAGGCCGGCCGAGAATCGGAGAGAGCCGCTCAAGAATCAGACGGGCCCTCGGGCTCCGATCCGGCGAATTCCAATGCGGGCAGTCCGGAAAACGGCGTCGGCGACGAGGGCGACGCGAGCGAGCGTGAGCCGGTCCCCAGCGACGGAAGCAACGACTCGGACGCCTTTGAGCGAATTCTGCGGCACCTTCGGGAGCAGGGCGGCGATGCGCAGGGAGCAGGGGCCGACGAGCCGTCGACCGACACGCCTCCGCCCGACGCGCGCTCCGCCCGACGCGCCCTCCCACGGGCCAGCCCCGGCAGCAAGGCCCCGCCGGCACCGAATCGCCCGATCCTGCTGCAGCCGGTCGCGCAACTCCCGACCAAGCCGAGGGCAACCGCGGCTCACAGGGCGACGCGGAGCGGCGCGGTGCCGGCGCGGATTCGAAAGCGGCACCGCCTGGCGAGGGTGCGGCGGGCCAAGCGGAATCGCCGGAGGGGAGCGATTCCAGCTCGCCCCGCAACGGCTCAAACCGTCCTTCGAACGCAACCGAGGGGCAGGACGCTTCCAAGGGGACGACTGCGCCAGGTCAGCGGCCGCCCGCGGGAAGCGAACCCGATTCGGACGCGTCGGACCCGCAGGGTTCCCGCGAGCCCGCCGCGGCAGGGGGCGATTCGAATGCGCCGGGGGAGCGCAGTTCCAGGCAATCGGCCAGGCGACTTAGATGCGCGAGCGGAACCGGCGGGGACGGAGTCGGATGGGACCCAGGGCGCGGGGTCGGCCGACGGCCAAGATGCTCAAGGGCAGCCCACGACGAAGACGGGCGGCGGCGGGCGACCGGGTGCCGAGGAAGGACAAGGTGAGCCCTCGCCTAGTGGAAGTGGGGCGAGTCAACCTGGCGGGGACATGCCGAATGACGCGGGTGCGGGCGAACCGCCCATACCGGACGAGGCTAATTTGGAGTACGCCCAGAAGGCGACGGACTTGGCCCTGGATTATCTGAGGCACAAGCCGGCGGATCCCGAACTGTTGGACCGGCTGGGCTGGACGGCAGAAGAATTAAAGGCGTTTCAGGACCGCTGGGAGTCGATGCGGCGGCAGACGCAGCAGGCCGGCGCTCCCGGGCAGCAGGCGCGACAGCAATTGGCCGACCAGCTGCAAGGATTGGGGCTTCGTCCGGACCGCGGACAGATCCGCCGAAGCCGGGCTGGAAAGGAGGC
The DNA here is from genome assembly GCA_963826795.1 of uncultured Planctomycetales bacterium. Lineage (GTDB taxonomy): Bacteria > Planctomycetota > Planctomycetia > Pirellulales > Pirellulaceae > CAWGYT01. The sequence goes on from CAWGYT010000010.1 coordinate 698,792, forward strand.
AAGGCAGGTGCTGCGACAATCGGGCGCCGACGGGGCGATTCCTCCGGAGTACCGCGAACAGTATCGAGCGTTCCTGAAGAGCGTTGCGCCGACTGAAGAGTGACCGGGCCGGATCGTGTGGGCGGATCTTGATCGGATTGCAGGTCCGACGCCGGCCTCTACAATGCCTGCATGACGGCTGCCATACCCCGCTATCTCTGTGCCTTTCATCCGAAACGGGTCCCGCACTACTTTGCGGACATCTTGATCGTGGGCGGCGGATTGGCCGGGTTGCGCGCCGCGATCGAAATCGCTTCGGACCAGTCCGTTGTCGTGGCGACGAAGGATCGCTTGGACCACTCGAGTAGTCGCTACGCCCAGGGCGGCATCGCCAGCGTGCTGGATCCGGGAGATGACTTCGAGTCGCATATCGCCGATACACTCACTGCCGGTGGGCGACTTTGTGATCCTGACGTCGTCGCGATGGTCGTCCGGGAGGCGCCGGATCGGATCCACGAGTTGATCGAGTGGGGGACCCAGTTCGACGAGCAAGCGGGCGAGCTGCTGCTGGGACGTGAGGGCGGGCACAGCCATCATCGAATCGTCCATGCCCTGGGAGATGCCACGGGCAAGGAAGTCATGCGGGCCGTTGTGCACTGGACGCAGCGGATTCCGAATATCCAGTTGTGGCAAGAGGCATTCACCGTCGATCTGATCGTCGATCAAGGGAGTTGTCGGGGAGCGATCATCTGGAACCCGCACCACGGCAAGATGATCGTCTGGGCCAAGCAAACCATTTTGTGCACCGGCGGTGTCGGTCAGGTGTATCGCGAATCAACGAACCCGGCCGTTGCCACGGGCGACGGGATGGCGATTGCCTACCGGGCGGGTGCCGAGCTGCGTGACATGGAGTTCATGCAGTTCCATCCCACGGTGTTGTACATTGCCGGAAGCAGCCGCAGCCTGATCACGGAGGCAATGCGGGGCGAGGGAGCTCGGCTGTTGGACGCGCACGGCGTGCGGTTCATGCCGGACTACGACGCGCGGGGCGAGCTGGCGCCACGCGACGTGGTGGCTCAAGCGATCGTCTCCCAAATGCAGAAAACTCGCTATCCGAACGTTTACTTGGATGTGAGCCATCTGCCGGCCGAGAAAATCATGGCGCGATTTCCTGGGATCGCGGCGACCTGCCGACAATTCGGGATCGATATCACCACGGATCGTATTCCCGTCCGACCCGGGGCTCATTACATGATCGGCGGCGTGACGGTCGACGCCCAAGGCCGCACCACGATCCCGGGGCTTTGGGCCGCAGGCGAAGTCACCTCGAGCGGACTGCACGGTGCCAATCGCCTGGCCTCGAACAGCTTGCTTGAGGGACTCGTGTTCGGGGCTCATGCCGGACGCGGTGCCTCGTTGGCGGCCCAGCAAATCGCCGACGATTACCGCGCTCCGCCCCTGGAATTTCCGACGGTCGAGCCGCCGGACGAGCCGCTGGATTTGGGCGACATCCGCAATTCGCTGACCAGTCTGATGTGGCGGTCGGCGGGGGTCAGACGCGATCGAGAAACGCTCGAGGCCGCTCGTGACGCGATCCACAGCTGGTGTGGATATGTCCTGCCTCAGCAATTCAATTCGCCCGCCGGCTGGGAGCTGCAAAACATGCTGATCGTGGCGCGCCTCATGGTCCAGGCCGCCCATCAGCGGCAGGAGTCGCGCGGCGTGCACCTGCGGACTGATTTCCCAGACGCGGACGATACCCATTGGCTTCGGCATTTGACTTCGCGCGTGGGCGATCCGATCTCGACGTAGGCACACCCGGCTCACGCACGCCGTGGCGACCTTCGCGCCGGGCTCGAGACCGGCACGTGGCTTGCGAAGGCACCCTGGGCATTTCGGAAACGCAAAAAAATGCGCCGTATCGAACTTGTGGAATCCGCGGCGCGTACTTTACATTAATCGGAACCGGAGCCGGCCCACCTGATCGGCTCGGGATGATCCGGCCGGCAGCGCCGAGATGGTGAGGGATCCGGCAGGCTCGCGGCATCTTTCATTGGCAAGGTGCCATTCGCAGCCGAACGGTGAACGGTTTGGCCCGTCCCAGCCTGGGGCGGACGATCCGTGATGACAGGGTGCCGGCCGCCGACGACCGGGTGCCTTGGACAGGCCTTCCCAAGGCCGTTGCTGGCTGCCAGAATTCTGGGCCGCTGGCGGAATTCTGGGCCGCTGGCGGAATTCCGGGCCGCTGGCGGAATTCCGGGCCATTGATCCCACCTGTGTATGAGCCGTCGGCGCGGTCGCTGTGATGCGGCGGCAACGTCGGGGTCCCTGGATTGGGGCTGGCAGTCGCGTGTATTGCGGTGCGGGATCCCCGGGCCGTTTTCGAGCAGGACGATGGCGGTTTCACGAAACAGGCATTTCGCGGAGTGATCGATGAGTGAGCAAAGCAATTCCATCCCCATGATTGAGTCCGACGGCTTGTCGAAGTTTTATGGCGGGTTCGCCGCCTGCCGCGACATCACGTTTCGAGTCAATCAAGGAGAAATTGTTGCGTTTCTGGGCCCCAATGGGGCGGGCAAGAGCACGACGATGAAGTTGCTGACGGGCTACCTCGCTCCTTCCGAGGGGGTGGGCAGGATTGCCGGGCACGATATGGCCAAGGATCGCCTGGCCGGCTCGGAGCGACTCGGCTATCTACCCGAAAACGGGCCTCTCTATCCCGACATGACGCCCGCCACACTCTTGGCGTTCTTTGCCGACGCACGGGGGATGTCCGCCGAGCGGAAGCGCAGCCGGATCTCGGAAGTGGTCGATATTTGTTCGCTGGGAGCGGTCTTTCACAAGCCGATTTCGAAGTTGTCCAAGGGATTTCGCCAGCGCGTCGGCATGGCCCAGGCGCTGCTGCACGAACCTGACGTGTTGATCATGGACGAGCCGACAGCGGGACTGGATCCGAATCAAATTCACGAAGTCCGGCGGACGATGCAGCGTTTGGGTCAGGAAAAGACCATTCTCCTGTCTACTCACATTTTGCAGGAGGTGTCCGCGCTGGCGAGTCGCGTGATTGTGATCAATGAAGGCCGCTTGGTGGCCGATGCTCCGCTGACCCAGTTTACGTCCGACGGAAAGACGCTCGAGAGCGAGTTCCAGCGGCTGACGACGCGTGAGCTGGCCGAGGTGTAGGTTCGCCGAGCGAGGGTCTGCGACCGCTTTCGGACCGTCGCGAGCCGCCTTGGCGGGAAAACGGATTACTGATCGAACTTTGAGCGAGGCTCGTTCCGCCGGGCACGAAACGGCCGAACTGAAGAGGCGCCTTGCCAGTTAAACAACGGGAAGCGAGATATGTCAGGCATCACCACCTCTTTGATCTTTCTGCTGATCGTCGATACCACGTTCGTCCTGGCCATCGCCGGCCTGATGTTGTTGCTGGCTCGAGGCAGGCACGCGGGGATCGCGGTTCTGAAGCGGAACTTTGTGGGCTACTTCAGTAACCCGACCGGATACCTATTCATCCTCTTGTTTGTCGCCATCTGTTCTTTCTGTGCCTTCTATCCGAATGACTTCTTCAATGACAACTTGGCGACGCTGCATCAGCTGAACATCCGTTTTGCGTGGATCATGCTGATTTATATCCCGACGATCACGATGGGGATTTGGTCGGAGGAGCGTCGCCAGGGGACGGATGAATTGTTGCTGACCGTGCCGGCCAGCGACTGGGACATCGTGGTCGGAAAGTACCTGGCCGCAGTCGCGATTTTTACGGTCTCGTTGCTGTTCTCGCAGCTGGCCAACTATCTGGTGCTGGCGTTCTTGTCGATGGGCGAACTGGATCTGGGGTTGTTTGCGACCACGTACGTCGGCTACTGGCTGGTCGGGTTGGCGATGATCTCGTTGGGCATGGCGGGTTCGTTTCTGACACGGAACCTCACGATCGGCTTCATTCTGGGGGTGCTGCTGAACCTGCCGTTGGTGCTGGCCTCGTACGCCGAATCGGTGTTTGACGGCGGCCTCGCTCGGCTGATTTCCCGGTTCAGCTATGCCGACCAGTTTTCCGATTTCGGACGCGGGGTGATCAGCGTGCGCAGTCTGATCTTCTTCGCGCTCGTCGTGGCGATCGGCTTATATCTGAGCATCGTGTTGGTGGGTCGCCGCCACTGGCTGGGTGGCAAGGATGGCGAGTCGCTGATTGGTCATTACCTGGTTCGAATCATCTCGCTGGTGGTTTTTTCGCTCGGGCTGACGTTCTTTTTCGCCAACTTCGACGTCTGGAGAATCGATGGGACCAGCCAACAGGTGAACTCGCTTTCGCGCAGTACGACGCGCCAGTTCAGTCGCCTCCGCGAACAATTGGCCTCGTCCGACGAGCGGGCCGTGCTGGTCGAAGCCTTTATCAGCAGCCAGATCCCGGAGGATTATGTCCAGACGAAGGTGGACTTGATTTCGAAGTTGAGAGAGTTCGAGGCGCAGGGCGGCAAGCGGATTGCCGTCCGGATCTACGATAATCTGGAACCCTTCAGCGACGAGGCGGTCCGCGCGGAAGAGCAGTATGGGATTGCAGCTCAGACGGTGATGGTCCGTGAGCGAGGGGCGATCCGCCAGGAAGACATCTTCATGGGAGCGGCGTTCACCTGTGGCCTGGAGCGAGTGGTGGTTCCCTTTTTCGATCAGGGAATCCCGGTTGAATATGAACTGGTGCGTTCGATCTGCACCGTGACCGACCCGCGTCGCAAGCGACTAGGGATCGTGAACACCGACGCGCAGCTGTTCGGTGGTTTTGATATGCAGCGCATGTCCCAAACGCCGAAGCAGCTGATCGTCGAAGAGTTGGAAAAGCAATACGAAGTGGTTCAGATCGATCCGACCAACCCCATCGAAGAAGACGTCGATGTGTTGATGGTGGTCCAGCCGTCGTCGCTGGCCCAACCCCAACTGGACAATCTCACCGCCGCGATCCAGTCGGGGACGCCAACGGCCATCTTTGAAGACCCGATGCCAGTCATGATGAACGCGCCTGGGACCAGTCAACCGAAACCACCGCGGGGCGGGATGATGGGCATGGGCGCTCCGCCGGAACCCAAAGGCGATCTCCAGCAGCTCTGGAGCCTGCTCGGGATCCGGATGGCGGGCAGCGATCAATTCGGCCGCTTCAATGCCGACGTCGTCTGGCAGGACTATAACCCGTACAAAAAGGCGCGCGGCTTTCGTCAAATCACCAAGGAATGGGTGTTTGCGAGTCCGGATGCCCCAGGCGGCGAGGACTCGCTGAACCCGGGTGACGAGGTGGTGGCCGGGCTGCAGCAGATTCTGCTCCTGTTTCCAGGCGCCATCGAGCCCCAAGGGGATTCGAACGTCGAGGTGACCCCCATCGTTTCCACCGGCACGATGTCCGGAACGATTGGATATCAAGACCTGTCTATGGGCGCCGATCCATACGCACTGGAACTCAAACGGCACCGCAGCGCGGAACCCATGGTGCTGGCGGCGCGAATTCGCGGCCCAGGCGTGGAGGAGAGTTCCAGTGCCAGTCCCGAGCTGTCCCAGTCGGAATCCCGGCCGGACGAGACGCTGCCCGTCGCGGGCCAAGCGGAATTGGTGGACGATTCAACCGTCGAGCAAGCGAAACCGGCGCCGCTGAACGTTGTTTATGTCGGCGATATCGACCTGATGCACTCGGAATTCCTCCGCGTGCGAGCTCAACCGAACATGAGCGATATCGATTGGAAGTTTGACAATGTCACCTTCGTCCTGAATGTGATTGACGATTTGGCCCGCGACGATCGGTTCCTGGAAGTTCGCAAGAAGCAGACTCGACATAGCACGCTGAAGCTGGTGGAAGCCAAGTCCAGTTTGGCGCGGGAGGCAGCGGATCAGGAAATCGATGACTTCAGCCGGGAGTTCAAGGAGCAAGAAGAATCGGCACGACAGAGTCAGCAGAAAGAGGTGGCGCAGCTGCAGAAGAAGCTCGACGAATTGACGACTCAGGCGAAGGAATCGGGGTCACAGCCCTCCGGACGAGAGATTCAGCGCGCCCTTCAGGCCGCGGTTCAACAAATGGCGATGAAGGAACAGGTGGAGCAACGGCGGTTGGATACGACCGTCGAACGATTGACGCGTCAACGAGATCGCAAACTGCGGCGAATCGAGCGGGACTTGGATCAGCAAATCCAACACGTGCAAAACGTCTACAAGGGACTGGCCCTGTTCCTTCCCATGCTTCCGCCCGTCTTGATCGGACTGGCGGTTTTCGTCCGCCGCCGGTCGCTCGAGTCCGAGGGGATCACGGCGTCGCGGCGTCGCTGAGCGGTTTGAGCGAATTGAGCATTGCTACCGAAAGTTGACACAAACGCCGCCGAGCGCGGTGAGATCGTGTGAGGGAGATCATTGCGATGAATCAGATGAACAAGACCCTGCTGTTTGTCGGCGCAGCGCTGGCCTCCGCCGCGCTCGCCTTCGCGACGCGTACCGGCGACGTCGGGGTGGCACCGCCGGAAGAAGTCGGCCAGCGGATGTTCCCCGACTTTGAGGACCCGTTGGCGGCGAAGAGTCTCAAGATCATTCGCTTCGACGAAGGCCTTGCCAGCCTCAGTGAAATCGAAGTCAAGGAATCCAATGGAATCTGGACACTGCCCTCTCACGACGGCTATCCGGCCGATGCGGAAAACCGGATCCGAGACGCCACCACGCCGTTTGTCGACCTGGAAGTCGCCTCGGTTGTCAGTGACAGCAAAGGCGATCACGGGCTGTATGGCGTGCTGGAACCTGGCAGCGACAAGTCGGCGGTCGGTGACCAAGGCGTAGGGACGCTCGTGAATATCCGAGGCGCCGGCGGCAAGAATCTGGTCGACTTGATCATCGGCAAAGCCGTCAAAGATAACGATCAGTTGCGGTACGTTTGCCGTCCCGGAAAAGACCGCGTCTACACTGCCAAGATCAATCCGGATAGCCTGCCGGTTCGCTTTGAGAACTGGATCGAAAAGGATTTGCTCAAGCTCAATAGCTGGGATATCGACCAAATCGTCTTGAAGGACTACAGCTTCCAAGTGGCCGCCTCGCTCAGCGGACCCGTGACCGACTACGACCAACGACTCGAAATGACGGTGCGAGATGATAATGGCACGTGGACGGTCGAGGAGCTGAAGTTGCCCAGCGGTGATCAGCTGCAGCCAACCGAAATGCAACCCGGGCAGCAGCTCAGCCAGGAGCGAATCAATTCACTTCGCGATGCACTCGATGGCCTGGAAATCGTGAATGTCGAGCGGAAGCCGACGGGACTGGGCGCTGACCTCCGCGCCGAGAACGGGTTTGCCAACGATCAATCCGGCTTCCGTTCCTTGATCGAACGGGGTTTCTATCCCGTGGCGATGCCGTCGGGCGAAACCGAAATGCTGTCCGCCGACGGCGAGGTTGTCGTTCGCACCGAGCAGGGCGTGGAATATGTGCTGCGGTTCGGTGGCGTCGAGGGCGTCGATACCGAATCGGAAGAAGGCAAGCTGAATCGGTTCCTGTTGGTCACCGCGCGCGTGAATCCGCAAGCGTTTCCCGAGCCCGCACTGGAGGCACTTCCGGAAACGGTCGACGACCTCACGCCTGCCAACGTGGACCAACCCGTCGACGCGACTCCGGAGTCCGCCACCGAAGCCGCGCCGGACGATGATTCGTTGGGGGCTCAGGCTGCCTACGAGACCCGTCTGGTCGCCGCCCAGGAACTTGAGCCTCCTGCGCCGGACTCGCCCAGTCCAGAACCGCCGGTCGAGCCAGCCGAGGAAACGCCGGCCACCGAGCCTGCCGAGCCTGCCGAGCCTGCCGAGGCGCCCACCGCGGACGCCACACCGACCGATGCCGCGGTGGAGCCCGATTCGACGCCGACCGACGACGTCGCCGCGCCAGCGCCCGACGCCAGCCCCGCTGCCCCGACCGACCTGGAAGCTCAACTGAAGGCCGAGCGAGAGCGGATTACGAAGGACAACCAGCGGAAGATCGATGAACGGAAAGATAAGCTGGCGAAGGCGGAGGAAAAGGTCCGTGAGCTGAACTATCGCTTTGCCGATTGGTACTACGTGATCTCCGAAGACGTTTATCAGAAAATCCATCTCAGCAATACCGACTTGATCGAAGAGGCCAAGGCGGACGACGCGACGGACAGCGACGGCCCAGGGCTCGGCGGCCCAGGGCTCGGCGGCCCCGCGAACGAGGGCCCAGGCTTCGGCAGCCCAGGCCTCGGGGGACCAGGCCTCGGGGGACCAGGCCTCGAGGGACCAGGCCTCGAGGGCCCCGACTCGAGCGAGTAGCGAGTCGGTCGTTCCACGATCAACAGACCGTTCAATTCGCGTCGGACGTGGCCTCTTCACCCAGCCGACGCAGGAATTCCAGCGTGAAGATCCCGGTATCGTGGCCATCGCTGAAGTGGATGCCGTAGGCGTAATTGCCGATCGGTCGCATGTTTGCAATCCGCAGCGGCCGCGTTTCCTCCGGCCGCAGCACGGGAAGCAGTTCGGCCGTCGACGGCGTTGCCTTGCGTTTCTCGCGACACGAGGCGCAGGGGCATTGATCACGCAGGTCCCGAACGCGAAGCGTGTGGACGATCTGATCGCTCCAGGTGATTTGCAACTCGGCAGGGCTCGTTAACTTAAGGGCAGTCGGATGAAGGCTCATGATCGTTGATCGACGAAACGGCGTCCTTTCAGTTCAAAACGCGGCAGCGAGCCGGCGGGGACATTGCGGACCTCGGCCTGCAGGCCCAGTCGCAAGCGAATGGCTTCGGCGATCCGCGCTGGATTGTCATCGCCGTCTTCGACTTCGACGGACAGTGCGTCGAGGTCTCCTTTCTTGCGAACGGTCAAACGGAACTCTTCAATTGCGGGGAATTCCCGCAGGATCTGCTCAATCGCGCTCGGATAGACGTTGACGCCTCGCACGATCATCATATCGTCGACGCGCCCCAGCAACCCACCCTCTAACCACACAAAGTGATTGTCATTCGCGTGATCGAAGCGGGGACGGACCAGGTCGCCCGTACGATACCGAATCACGGGGGCACCGTAGCGGCCGAGCGTGGTGAGGACAAGTTCGGCCAGTTCTCCCGCAGCGGCCGGGTGATCGTCCGCCAAGGTGAAGAATTCAGCGATGAATTCGCTCTCGACGATATGGAGCCCCTGCCGGTCGGAACTGGCGTAGCCCCAGGGACCGATCTCCGTGGCACCCGCGTGATCGATCACATCGGCGTGCCAGGCCGACTCGATTCGCTGGCGGACCGCGGGGATCGAGCCACCGGGTTCGCCGGCGACGATCACCGCTCGCACACAGGTTTGAGCCAAATCGATCCCGTTTTCTGCGGCCAGGCTGGCCAAATGCAACGCGTAGCTCGGCGTGCAACAGACGATTGTGGCTTGTTCGCCGCAAATCAGTTCCAGACGCGCCCGGCTGCTCATCCCGCCCAGCGGCAGGACCAGGGCGCCGCGTGCGACCAGCGCATCGTTCCGCGCTCCAGAAGCCGACGAAGGGCCCGAAGGAAAAGGCCATCGCCGCCCGGTCGGCCGACGTGACACGAGCGGCATCCAGGACGAACTGCCAGGTTTCGATCCACCACTGCCAGTCGGCCTCGGTATCCAGTACCACGAGGGGTCGTCCGTGGGTGCCGGACGTGCGGTGGAAACGCGAGTAGGCCTCGGGCGGAAAGCTGAGATTTCGGGCGTGGGAGGACCCCGCTTGCGGGACGAGTTCGTCCTTCGTCGTCACCGGCCAAGACTGCAAGTCTCGCACGTCGCGCAGCGGCCGTTGCACGCCTGTCAGTTTCGTGGCGTAAAACGAGTTCTCCGGGAGCAGTCGCTGCAGCAGGCCATTCAATTTGCGGACCTGCAGGGCCTCCAGTGCCGAGCGGTCGAGTCGTTCCAGATCGCGGCGGGCTTCAGCGCCAGTGTGGTTCATTCGATCATGATAAGAGTTCGCCGACCGCTCTAAAAGCATCCAAGTCACCATTCCGGCTGGCTTGCATTCCGGGTTCCGCCATGGAGATTCCGCGGTGGAGGATCGCTGCTCGCTTGCCGCGCTACGTTGCCAGGGGCTGGATGAGGGACGGTGCCGTTCTGAGCGCGTGGGGAGCGCGTGGGGAGCGCGTGGGGAGCGCGTGGGGAGCGCGTGGGGGCGTGGGGAGCGCGGATTTTGCCGAGACGACGCCGGACTGACCGCCGGCCACCGATTGTGCCGCGAGTCCCAGAACAGGGGTCTCGTACTTCGCCTGCGGATTTCCAATCACGTCGCGGGAGTGTTCTCAGGCAGATCCTCCAGCAGACGCCCAAAACCGCCCCCGCCGGGAGTGCGAATCGTGAGGATGTCGCCCGCTTGGACTTGTGTGTGAGCGCAACCGGCGAGCCTTTCTTCGCGGCCGTCGGCACGCTGGAGGCGATTTTCACCGAGTTGGCCGGCCCTTCCCCCGGCCAATCCGTACGGCGGGTACGGCCCTCGCCGCTGGGAAATCAGCGACAGCTCCAGCTCGTCCAGGAACTCGAGCTGCCGCACGACTCCAGCGCCTCCGCGGTGCTTGCCGAGTCCCCCGGATCCCTCGCGGATTCGGAACTCCCGGACCCGCAGCGGATACTTGGACTCGAGGACCTCGGGGTCCGTCAGCCGGGTGTTGGTCATGTGGGTATGCACCGCATCTGCTCCGGCCCCGGACGGGGTGGCACCGACGCCACCGCAAATCGTTTCGTAGTAGCCGAATTGCCCGTTGCCGAACAGCAGGTTGTTCATCGTGCCCTGACTGGCGGCCGCCGCGCCGAACGCACCCAGCAGGACATCGACGATCCGCTGCGAGGTCTCCACGTTCCCTCCGGCAACGGCGGGACAATGGGCCGGATCGGGACCCGGTGGAGGGTTCAGGATCCCGACCGGAACCCGCAGCTCAACGGGGCCGAGCACACCCTGATTCAGTGGAATGGGTTCGTCGATGAGGCACCGCAAGCAGTACATCACGGCGGCCGTTACGATCGCCAGGTTGGCGTTCAGATTGTTGGATTGGACTTCGGCGGACCCGGCGAAATCAATCACGGCTCGATCTTGCTGGACTTCAATTTCGACTTGAATCACGGCGCCGTTGTCCAGATGATCTTGAAATCGGTAGGTGCCATCCGGGATTCTGGTAAAGGCCGCCCGCATTTTTTCTTCTGCGGCATCTTGGATGTGATTCATGTAGGCCGCGACCACGGGCCATCCGTAACGTGCTTCCAGCTGTTGGAGATCGCGCACCCCTTGTTGGTTGGCTGCGATTTGGGCGTTGACGTCCGCCAGATTTGCCTCGATGGCGCGCGAGGGGTAGGGCGGCTCCGCAAGGCGTGCTTGGAGTCGATCCCATCGCGCAACGCCTTGGTCGATCAGCTTGAAACTGCGAATCAAGACGCCTTCTTCGGCGAGATTCCGTGAGCCCGGCGGCATTGAACCGGGCGCAATCCCTCCCAACTCGGCGTGGTGAGCTCGACTGGCCGTCAAGAACCTCAATTCCTGACCGGTCGGGTCGAACACCGGCGTGACGACCGTGACGTCGGGCAAATGGGATCCACCCCGAAAGGGATCATTCGTAATCACGACGTCGCCAGGCCGCAGATCCGGGTGGTCGGCCAGCACGTATTTCACGGTCTGGCTCATCGCCCCCAAATGCACCGGGATATGCGGCGCGTTGACGACCAGATCTCCGGAACCGGTAAAAATCGCGAAGCTATAGTCCAGCCGCTCTTTCACGTTGACGCTGCTGGAGGTATTTCGCAAGGCAATTCCCATCTGTCGAGCGATCGACTCGAAGTGGCCGTGGAAGATCTCCAGCGTAATGGGGTCCCGCTGAGCGTCCAGCTCGCGCGGCGGCAGACAGGATTGATCCGTCAACAGCAGCTCGCCACCGCTCAACACCACCCCTTCCCAGCCTGGGTCAATGACCGTCGTCGAGTTCTCGTGCATCACGAGGGCGGGACCTGCGATGAGATCTCCCGGTCGCAAGTCACGTCGATGATACGTCGCCGCGGTCAGCGACTGACTTCGATGGATAAACTCGCACGTTGTTTCGACGGGTCTCGGCCGGGGAGGCACCGTCACGGAGTCCGAGAGCGACCAGCCGCACTTGCCGTGCGCGGCGACGCGCACCGCGACGACCTCGAGCGGCCGAGCCCGTTGGGCATATCCGTAGAGGCGACGGTGCTCCTCGGCGAATCGGCGCACGTAGTCGCGGAAGGACGACTCGCCGCCGCCGGCATCCAGTTGCAAGGGCCATTCCGTCCCAAGATCGCGCAGCTCGATCTGCCGCTCGAGCGCGATTCGGGTGGCGTCGATTCCTTCCCGCAAAACGGCCTGGCGTGCCGCGGACTCCAGCTCGTCAAAAATCGCCGGCAGCGCTTGCCGAACCTCCGCGAGGGGGCGATAAATCCCGCGCTGGACGTGGCGAGTCACATCAGCCAGGCCCATCCCCAGCGCGCTCAGAAGGCTTCCGTCCGGGTGATCTAGAATCCGTCGCAGATTCAGTTCGCGAGCCACTCCGCAGGCATGCTGCGGGGCGGCCCCACCGAAGGCGACCAGCACGTAGTCCCGCGGATCATAACCTTTGGCGATCGAAATCGAGCGAATGGCCTGAGCCATATTCGCGTTGGCGATCCGCAGAAAACCCTCGGCCAGTTGGACACGCGTGAGCGCGGAACCGTCTTGGGCCTGAATGGATTGGCAGAGTGTCTCGAGTCGCCGTTCGACCGCCGCTCGGTCCAGGGGAAACGGAAAGGCCGTGGATTGACAGGCGACCGAGATAAAGATTCAGATCGGTGACGGTCAGCGGGCCACCGCGGCCATAACAGGCAGGTCCCGGGTCGGCTCCGGCGCTGTCGGGACCCACGGCGAGTTTGACGCCATCGAAATGGCAGACGGAGCCGCCGCCGGCCGCGACGGTTTCGATGGCCAGCATCGGGGCGACGATGCGAACGCCCGCCTTTTCCGTTTCGAACTCGTAGTCGTACCGCCCATCGAAACGTGTCACATCGGTGCTGGTGCCGCCCATGTCAAAGCCGATCGCGTGTTCGAATCCGGCAGCTCGGGCCACGCCGGCACATCCGACGACGCCGCCGGCCGGTCCGGACAGGATGCTGTCTTTTCCTTGAAACTCCGGGGCGACGACCAGGCCGCCGGCCGACGTCATGATTCGCAGATCCGCCGCCGTCGAACCGTGCAGCTCACTTTCCAGGCGTTCCAGGTAGTCACGCAGCACCGGATTCAGGTAGGCATTCACGACGGTCGTGTCGCCGCGCGCGACAAGCTTGATCACGGGGGCGACCTGGCTGGAGAGGCTGATCTCGCGAAAGCCGACTTCCTCCGCCAGACGTGCCACCCAACGTTCGTGCTCGGGGTTCAGGTAGGCGTGCAACAGCCCGATCGCCAGGGCCTCGATCCCGCGGCCTCGCAGGTCCTCCAGGCCCGCGCGGACGACGGCCTCCTGTGGACTCCGGAGAACTCGGCCGTCGGCCGCGAGACGTTCGTCGATCGCCAGCACCGCGCAAATAGCGGGGCGGGTTTCTGGACCTGAAGCTGAAACAGTTCGGGGCGCGCCTGGTATCCGATCCGCAAGAGATCCTCGAATCCCGCGGTGGTCACCCAAGCCACGGCGGCACCGCGCCGCGTCAGCAACGCGTTGGTTCCCCGCGTCGTCCCGAGTCGGATGCGTAACGGGGGCAGCGGTTCCCCCAGCGGGCAGGCCAGCAGATAGCGAATGGCTACCAGAGGCGCCTCCAGTCCGCAGCCCAGCTCGTAGACCTGTCCAGGTTGGGGGAAGGACTCCAACGGCTGTGTCAGTTCCAGACGACCCGTCGCGGGCGAGAACGACCGGATGGTCCGCGCCGCCTCGACCTCGCCGGTGAGCGACCAGGTTCGGAGCTCCCATCCGCGCCAGAATTCCGGCGGATCGTGGCATCGCGCCGGATCGATCACGGCGCTTCGATCGCTGCCCGGGCCGATCGCTCCCTTGACAACTCCCGAACTGAGCGTCTTGTGACGCCGCAGCTTTCCGTCCGGACGGCGGCCAAGGCAGTCGGTAAAGGTTCCGCCGACATCAATCCAGAATTCCCAGCCACTCACCGCGCCGTTGCCTCTCGTCCTGCAGGCCCTGATGTCTCCGCCAGGTCACCGGAATTGTGTTTCGCGCCGCGTGAGCTTAGGGCGAACTTTTTCCACCCAGCGAGAACAGCTGGGAATACGTGCGGAAGTAAATCCGACCGTCGGCGACTGCCGGCGTGCTTCGGCTCGCTTCGCCCAAGGGATATTTGCCGAGCAGTTTGAAATCGGGGCCTGCCGCCAGGACGACCACGACTCCGTCCTCGTCGACGCAATACAGCCGACCTCCGGCAATCACCGGCGCTCCGGAGTAATTGCCCCCCACGCGTTCTTGCCAAACCTGGGACCCGTCGGCCGCCCGAATGCAGGTCACAATCCCCTTGTCGTACCACAAGAACACCAGTCCGTTCTGGGCCACGGGTGTGGGCACGTACGGCGCCTGTTTCCGAATCTCGTAGGCAACGCGTGGCTCGGGACCGGGTTTGACGGCGACCACATAGTTGCCCCCGCCGCCCGATCCTGTCGTGCCGAAGATGAGCCCCTCGGCGACGATCGGCGAACTGACCGTGCGCATCTCAAATACGTTCAGCGCCCAATTCTCGACGCCCGAATCGGGATTCAGGCTGAACATTCCGTGCGACGTGCTACAGCAAATCAATTCGACGGGCGCGCGAGGCGGTTGGTAGAGGCAGGGTACCGAGTACGACGCGACCTCACTTCGCCGGGGCGCGGTCCAACGCACTTCGCCGTTGCGTCGATCCAACGCGACGATCCGACTGGTTTCCGTCTGAGGACCCTCCGGATCGGGTTTCATTTCCAGGATGCTCAAGATCACCAGGTCCTGGTACAAGATTGGTGACGAGCCAAATCCATGTTGACTGGCGAAGGAACCCAGGTTGCGTTGCCAGGCCAGTTGTCCGGAGTGATCCAGCGCGGAAAGCGTCGTTTCAGCCGGGGTGGCCCAGGCCACATAGACGCGATCCTGATCCACGGTTGGCGTTACCGACGCGAAGCTATTGCGGGCGTGAATGTGATAGGCCTGAAGCGGGAATTCACGCTGCCAGGCGAGGGCGCCACTTTCGACCTCAATGGCCAACACGTATTGCGTTGCATTTTCCGGATCGGCACTCATGATGTAAACGTGAGGGCCCCAAACGACCGGTGACGAGTGACCGATGCCCGGCAGCTTGGCCTGCCAGTTGTAGTCGGCCGCGGTCCATTCAGCGGGGAGCGAATCGGGGCTGACGCCGGATCCGTTAGGTCCCCGAAATCGCGTCCACGGTTCCCCGGCCGCAGTGGCACTCCACAGAAATAACAGCCCGCAGCCGGCCAGTTGAATCCACCTCATCCGGTTGTCCTTTTCGCGTTCGCTTTCGTTTCTGAACCTGAGTCCGACCCCTTTGAGACAAGCCCAATATAACAGGAATCCAGGGGTGGAAACGAAGCAACGTCATGCCGGTGAGCGTGATGATGGGGCGACGCCGTTCCCCCGACCTTCCCCCCAAAAAAAGTGCGACCCAAGTTGCTTGGGTCGCACGGCGTCAAAAACGCGAGGGGGACAGCACGGGGCGACGAGTTGGCAGGCCCGCAGGTCGCTCCCGCAACCGCGTCGTTCTAGTTCAGCCGGCCGCTGAAGCCGGCGTCCGTGAGCGACTGGACGGCAGCGGTTTGGTCGAACTCCGCGGAGTTCGCTTGGACGGTGGCCTGCTTGCTTTCGAAGTTGACGACCACGTCGGTGACCCCGGGGACCGATTCGAGGGCACCTTTGACTGCCGGCGGACAGGCGACGGCACACTGCATGCCATCGATCGCAAACACGAACTCGGTGACGTTGCGATTCTCCGCCGCGGACGAGCCGCCGTGTATCGCAGTTGAGGCGTCGGCCGACGTCGAGTTGCTGTCTCCCTTGTCGCCGGAAGGCTGACAGCCGAGGGGAAGGATCAACAACAGGGCGAGGCAGAGGTTTTTCATGAGTTTCTCCTGACGGAAACGAGTGAAATCTTGGATCGGCCATGGGGCCGAATCGAGGTGTCGATGTCGGGAATTATAAGGCTTTCGACGGGATGTGGCAGGGGCGATACGGATCCAGCCGGACATGTCGCGTCAAGCGGCCCGGTCGAGCGCGTCAACGCTATTGAGTTTATTGTAGAGCGTCTTGAGGCTGATCCCCAGTTCCTCGGCGGTCTTGGGCTTGTTGCCCCCATTGCGCTCGATCGCCGCCAGGATGGCCTGCATTTCAATTTCTCGGAGCGTCTGCGGGCCGCTCGGGAGGGCCGAGCCGTGGCGAAGGCGGCGCGAATCAAAATGACGTGGAAGGTGGGCCGGTGTGATGGGCGGCGAGTCGCAGAGAATCGTGGCGTGTTCAATCACATTGGCAAGTTCCCGGACGTTGCCCGGCCAGACATGTGCCTGGAGCAAATCGAGGGCCTCGGGAGAAATCGCCTGCGACAGATCGTGGGCGACGAAACGGAGTCGGGAGAGCAGGTGTTGAGCGAGTTCCGGGATGTCCTCCAGTCGCTCGCGGAGCGCCGGTAAGCGAATCTCGAAGGTATTGATGCGGAACATCAGATCTTCGCGGAAACGATCTTCGTGGACCATTTCTTCCAGCGGACGATGGGTGGCGCAGATGACACGCACGTCGACCGTAAAGGCGTCGTTCTCGCCCACACGCCGGATCTCGCCGCTCTCGAGAACTCGCAGCAGCTTGGATTGCATCGACGTGGGGAGTTCGCCGATCTCGTCCAGCATCAGGGTGCCCCCATCGGCGACCTCGAACAACCCGACGCGATGTTCATCCGCCCCGGTGAAGGCGCCTTTGCGATGGCCGAACAGCTCGCTTTCGATCAGCGTTTCGGGCAGGGCCCCGCAGTTGACCGCGACAAAGGGCATTTCCGCGCGGAGGCTTTGCTGATGGAGCGCGCGGGCGACGAGTTCTTTGCCGGTGCCGGTTTCACCCAGGATCAAGACGGTCGAGTTGGTGGGAGCGACTTTCGAAATCAACTGACGGACGCGTGCCATGGCCGCACTTCGGCCTTCCAGTCGCGATTCGCCCTCGATTCGCTGCAACTGCCGCTTGATCGCGCGGTATTTGTTCACCAGCTCCCGCTTCTCAGCAACTCGTTGCAACAGGCGATCCAGGTCGGCGAGTTTGCAGGGCTTGGTGACATAATCAAACACCCCGTGCCGCAGGGCGGCGACGGCGGTTTCCAACGATGACTTGCCGGTCATCACAATCGCATCCGTGTCCGGTGAAAGCTCCTTCGCCTTGCCGATCACGTCGATCCCATTCAGGCCGGGCATGTCAAGGTCGACCAGCAGGCAGTCGTACGTGTTGCGTTCGAGCGCCGCGACCGCGGTCAGTCCGTCAGGGCAGACGGTGACCTCGTGCCCCATCCGTTTCAGTTCGCGGCTGAGTAGGTTCTGGAGCGATTTTTCGTCGTCGGCGAAGAGGACCTTGAGGTTTTTCTTAGGCAGCTTGGTGACGATGACTGTTCTCCTTGAGTCGGGGTTGCTGGGGAAGTCGGACCGTGATGCGCGACCCGCGTTCAGGGCCGTCGCTGTGGACCTGGATCTGTCCCCCATGTTCGTTGATGATGCGGTAGGTGATGGACATGCCAAGTCCCGTTCCCTGGCCATCGCGGCGACGAGTAAAGAATGGTTCGAACAGGTGGGCCTGAACCTCGTCGGTCATCCCACAGCCGTCGTCTTCCACCACCAACACCGCGTCGCCAAAGGCTGCCGTCAGCGAGATCGTGACGGTACCGCCGGGATTGAGGCTTTCGAGTCCGTTCGTGATCAGGTTCAGCACGACCTGCTTCATCTCCTGCGGATTGATCGGGACCAAAACCGTCTCACGGCAGCGATAGATGATTTGTTTTTGCTTGTACTTGCCCACGTGGCCCACCATGTCCACGACGCCCTGGACCAGCTCCGTGAGGTTCAGCTCCTGCTTTTCGACGTCGCCTAGACGCGAGAAGTCGAGCAATCGTTCGGTGATTTCCTTGCAACGGAACGCCTCGTCCTGAATCATGCGCAAGTAGTCACGGACGACATCCACGTCGTTCTCCTCGTCCTCGCGAGGTCCGTTGGCGGCGAGCGGCTGCAGTAATTCGCCGAGTCGCTCCTCGAGCGATTCGGCACACAGCGCGATCGAGGCCAGGGGATTGTTGATCTCGTGAGCGACGCCGGCCGCAAGAAATCCCACGCTCGCCAGCTGTTCGCCGCGAATCACCTCGCGCGTCCGCTGCTGGACTTGTTGATCCAGATCGTCTCGAATCTCTTGGAATCGCTGCGTCATGTCGTTCATGGCCTGCGCCAATTCGTCCATCTCGTCGCCCGAATTGAGGTGGATGCGGTGGTCAAAGTCGCCGCCGGCGATTCGCCGTGATTCTTTGATTAACTGCTCCAAGGGGCGGAATACCCATTGAAAGAACAGCTGGACCAGCATCAGGAACAGGAATCCCGCCGAGATCGTCGTGGCCCAGGTCAGCACGATCCAGGCGCGGTAATAGCCTCGCACATCCCCCTGGAGCTCGAACATTTTTTCCTGGAGATGTCGGGGCAATTGTTCCGCCAGAAAATTCAATTGATCGACCGCCTCCGTCAACGCTTCGCGGCTCATCTCGTCAGGCGGAAGCCAGCTGTTGTCTTCATGATTCTTGAGGCCGTCGATCTGCGCGAGCGTCGCCTTCATTTGCTGGACCGTCTCCCGCTCGCGCTGAATATTGGCGATGTGTCCCTCAGCTGGCGAGTTCTTGGCGAGTCGCCGCCGATACCTCGCCAATGAATCGTCGACATCTCGAAGATGACGTTCGAATTCGAAACTCAGCAGTGGGCCCCCGATCGGTGGCTGCTCGGCATCGCCCGAAAGCGGGTTTTCGTCCAGCCGTGAGGAGGGGAGTGTCGCGCGGAGTGCGCTGACGTGCTGAGCCAGCTCGACCGCATCGGGCAGTTCGGTGGCGCGACGGCTGATGTTCCGCGCCAGTCCGCGAAACGAATACACATTGCTAAACCCGCTGACTGCCAGGATCGCCACGGCAATTAGCAGAAGGCTGACGCCCAGCGCGAGCTTCTTGCGGATCGGCCAGCCATTGAACACGTGGGAACTCCTCTGCGTACCGGTAGCAGAAACCATCCCTCGCAGTTTCCGAGGGCGTTTTCCGCGAGGCGGCGGAGTGTAGCAAGAGTGCCGGGAACAACGCAAGGTTCATCGTCGCCGGGAAACCAACCACGATCGAGATTGCCTGCGGCGGGTTGGGTCGGGGGGGGACAGGTCGGACTTGTTCCAGATTCGAATCGCGAGTACTATAAAACTCGAGTTGTGTACGCGAAAATCTTTGCGCCGTCCTCCTTATTTTACTGCAATGACCCGTTGAAGGAACCACTCGATGCGTGCAATGCGGAAGCCCCGTGTCTTGGCTGTCGGTCTGGCGACGTTCCTGACTCTTGGCGGCATCCTGCTGTTTCCTCTGCGGGAGACGCCGGCCGATCTGGACGGACCCAAGGCGGGTGACCGACAAGTGACGCTGATTGTCTCGGCACTGCTCAAGCAAGAGCATCTGCTGAAACGGCCCCTGGACGACGAGATCTCGCGGCGGGCACTCAAGACGTTTCTCAAACAGCTCGATCCGATGAAGGTCTATTTTTACCAGTCGGATGTGGACGAATTCATGCAGCAACAGGATCGTCTGGACGATTTCCTGAAACGCGGCAATTTGCTCTTTGCGTACGACGTTCTCAATCGCTTCATTGAGCGTGTCGACGAGCGGGTGGACTTTGTCAAAGAGATCCTCAAGACCACGCATGATTTTAC
The DNA here is from genome assembly GCA_963826795.1 of uncultured Planctomycetales bacterium. Taxonomy (GTDB): domain Bacteria; phylum Planctomycetota; class Planctomycetia; order Pirellulales; family Pirellulaceae; genus CAWGYT01. The sequence continues at coordinate 718,653 of CAWGYT010000010.1, forward strand.
CGTCGACGAGGAGATGGTCACCGATCCGGATCTGGCCGAGTACGCCAAGAATCGTGACGAGTCGTTCGATCGCTGGCGCAAGCGACTGAAGTACGACCTGCTCGTGCTGAAAACGGAAGATGTCACGGGCGATGAGGCAATTGATCGACTCGATCGCCGCTATACGAGTTACGCCAAGCGGATGCATCAATTCAGCTCGGACGACCTGCTCGAGATGTACCTTTCCGCGTTCACCACATCCTTCGATCCACACACGAACTACATGTCGCCCAGCTCGCTGGAAAACTTCAACATCAGTATGAAGCTGAACCTGGAAGGGATTGGGGCGGCCCTGATGATGACCGATGGCTACACCGTGGTCAGCAAGATCATTCCAGGCGGGGCGGCGGATAAGCACGGGAAGCTGCAGCCGGAGGATCGAATTGTCAGCGTCGGGCAGGGGGACGATGGCGAGATGGTGGATGTCGTCGACATGAACCTGAATGACGTCGTCAAGCAGATTCGGGGAAAGGCCGGCACCAAAGTGCGGTTGGGCGTCAAGCCGGCTGGCAGTAACGACGTGGCGACTTACACGATCACTCGGGCGCAGATCGAGCTGAAGGATAGCGAGGCCCGCAGTGAGATCATCCCGGCAGGTCAGCGGCCGGACGGGGAACCCTATCAGGTGGGAGTTATTGACCTGCCGAGCTTTTACATGGACATGACGGCGGCCCGACGTGGGCTGACCGATTTCAAGAGCACAACGCGGGATGTGCGGCGAATTCTCGAGGAATTCAACGAAAAGAACGTGGATGTCGTCGTGTTGGATCTGACCCGCAATGGCGGCGGAAGCTTGACTGAAGCAATCAATCTGACGGGGCTGTTCATCGACGAAGGTCCCGTCGTGCAAGTCAAAGATTCGGACAACCGCGTGCAACACTACGACGACCTGGAGCGCGGGATGGTCTGGAAAGGTCCCTTGGTGGTGCTCACCAGTAAGTTCAGTGCCAGTGCCAGCGAGATCTTGGCAGGGGCGATTCAGGACTATGGCCGTGGGATCGTCGTGGGCGACCAGGCGACCCATGGCAAGGGGACCGTTCAGAGTCTCTTGGATCTGGGCAACCAGTTATTTGACGTCCCTAATCCGCCGAATCTCGGGGCGCTCAAGATTACGATGCAGCAGTTCTATCGTCCGAGTGGCGAAAGCACCCAGAAGCGGGGCGTTTTGGCCGACGTCGCGATGCCGTCGTTAACGACTCATATGGACGTGGGCGAGAGCGATCTGGATTACCCGGTCGAGTTTGACCGCGTCGACACCGCCCGTTTCATGAAGACGCAAATGGTCAATTCAAATGTGTTGACCGAGCTGAATGCCCGTTCGACGTCGCGCCGAAGCGAGTCGGAGGATTTCCAGAAGTTGGCCCGTCGGATCGAGCAGTATCGTCAGCAAAAGGCCAAGCACTCTGTCACGGTGAACGAGGAGAAGTTCTTTGCCGAGCGGGCCGATTTCGATGCCGAAAAGGAAGATGAGGCGAAGATCAAAGAGCAGATCGATACCGAACGCCCCGTGTTCCGCCGGAATTATTATAATGACGAGGTGCTCAACATCGCCGTCGACTACGTCACCTTGCTCAACGGCCCCCAGGTCGCCGGAGTGAGCTCGGAACGACCCTTACCGGCCGCCGCCACGCCCTAAGGAGATCATGCCGCTTTCAGGTTCGTTTTTATCAAGGCGTTGAGTACTCACGCCCTCCGCGCGCGGGAGGGTCGGATGCGGCCGGAGAGGGCCTCTCTCCGCTCGCAAGACACGCGGCTCTCCCGAGGCGGAGTAAAGTCACGCCGCGCAGAGCGGCTCGGTCGAAACCCTTTGCCTCCGAGCGGTCGGCGGATTCAAGCCGTTTCTATCAGGCCGGTGAGTGGGATGCGGAGCCCGTCGTAGGCGAGTTCCATTCCAGCCGGAAGCTCGGCGTTTGTGGCCTCATATTCCAAGTCGTGGCTGACGTGTGTGAAATAGGTTTGTCGGGCGCCAATGCGTTGGGCCGCGGCAACGGCCTCTTCCAGGCTGAAGTGAGTCGGGTGGGGAGTTTGTCGAAGGGCGTCCAGGACCAGCGTGTCCAGGCCATCCAACACGGCCCAACTGTCCGACGGGATTTCATTCGTGTCGGTGCAATAAGCGACATCGCCAATTCGAAATCCAAGCACTCGGAAGCGGGGGCCGTGCAGTAACCGGACGGGTCGAATCGTCGCCCCCAGAACGCGAAATGGTTGCGTCCCGATCGCCTGGAAAGTGACCTGCGGAGCGGCCCCGGCGTGTGTCGGCGGCTGCTGAGTGAAGGCATAGTCGAATACGTGCCGGATCCGCCGCTCAACATGAGGTTCGCAGAAAATCGGCACGGCGTGACCAAGATAGAATTGAAACAGGCGCAGGTCATCCAGGCCGTAAAGGTGATCGGCGTGCTCGTGCGTGAAGGCCACCGCGTCCACGACCCCGATCTTTTCCCGCAATAACTGGAGCCGGAGGTCGGGAGGCGTGTCGATCAGCAAAACGCCTTCGGGTAGTCCCGCGACCGCCGCGCAGCGAAGTCGCTGGTTGCGAGGATTGGGGCTGGAGCAGACGGCGCAGGGGCAGCCGATGACGGGGACGCCGACGGAAGTTCCGGTGCCCAGTAAGATGAGCATGCCTTGGGTGTCGGAGGTGGTCACAAAACGGGCCAAGGTGGGGTCTCATTCCATGGCGTGGGAACGTGCCGGGGGGAGATTTCCTGCGGATGGACGGGCTTGTCGAACGCGCGTCGCGTTGGTGCTGGCAGGGGGCTCCGAGGCGCGCCGGTTCGTTGGGTGTTGCGGTGTTGATTGTCGGTGTTGATTATCGGTGTTGATTATTGTGGGGCCAGCCCGAAGCTTGTCCAGGTGAGGTTGGGATGGGCCCCGGTTCGCCGCCGAGCCAAAGTGACCGACGGCGTCCCGGCGTCCGGCACAACGCGGCCGAGCGCCGACGGGATTCGGTTTGGCCCCAGCGGGGCACGCGGTTCGTTCGGTTGCAAGCGCGGTTGACCAGCTCTCTGAATCGTTATAAGCTACCACGCGAGAATGGTTTACGTACAATGTCGCCAATCCGCAAGAGTTGCCCGCCGCCGCGGGGTGAACCTCTTCTACAGGACGACCTCCACTCTGGGGCGTTGGAATCATGAACGTCTTTGAACGAATTTGGGAATTCTTAGGCCTGTTTTTCGGAGGATTGTTGCGCGGTTTCGAACGCGTTGTCACCTCCGTCTTCGGCTCGTCCAACGCACGTTACATCAAACGGCTGCAGTCCAATGTCGACGCGATCAGCGGATTGGAGCCGAAGTATGAGGCGATGAGCGACGACGAATTGCGGCGTCAGACCGACGTCTTTCGTCAGCGATTGCAGCAGGGCGAGACCCTGGATGACGTGTTGATTGAAGCCTTTGCGACGTGCCGCGAGGCGGGGCGGCGGTTTCTCGGGATGCGGCACTACGACGTTCAAATGATCGGCGGGATGGTCCTGCACAGCGGTGCGATCGCCGAAATGGTGACGGGCGAAGGGAAGACCCTGGTGGCCACCTTGCCGGCCTATCTGAACGCCTTGCCCGGCAAGGGAGTGCACGTGGTCACGGTCAACGACTACCTGGCCCGGCGGGACATGGAATGGATGGCCCCCTTGTACATGGGATTGGGTTTGACGGTCGGGGCGATCCAAAGCGACATGGAGCCTTCGGCTCGGCAAAAGGCCTATGCCTGCGACATCACCTACGGGACCAACAATGAATTTGGCTTTGATTACCTCCGCGACAACATGCGGCCGGCGGCCCGGGACGACGCAAAGTATCCGCGGCATATGCAACAGGTTCAAGGTCCGCTGCATTTTGCCATCGTTGACGAAGTCGACAACATTCTGATCGACGAAGCTCGGACGCCCCTGATTATCTCCGGGCCGGCTCACGAGAACATTCGCAAGTACGCCGATGCCGACGGGGTCGCTCGCAAACTTCAAAAAGGGGAACACTTCGAGGTCAACGAGAAGGATCACAACGTCACTTTGACCGACGCGGGGGTGCGCGAGGCCGAGCGACTGGCCGGGGTCGAAAGCTTCTATACGGCCGGCAACATGGAGTGGCCTCATCTGATCGACAACGCCTTGAAGGCCCACTACCTCTACAAACTGGATGTCAACTACGTCGTCAAAGAAGGCCGCGTCGTGATCGTCGACGAGTTTACCGGGCGATTGATGGAAGGCCGCCAATGGAGCGACGGACTCCATCAGGCCGTCGAAGCAAAGGAAGGGGTCAAGATCAAGGAAGAAACCCAGACCTTGGCCACGATCACGCTGCAGAACTTCTTCAAGCTGTACGACAAAATCTGCGGGATGACGGGCACGGCGATGACCGAGGCGAACGAGTTTTGGAAAATCTACAAGCTGGACGTCGTCGCGATTCCCACCAATCGAAAGCTGCAGCGGATCGAATCGGCCGACATCATTTATTGCACCGAAGAAGAGAAATACGAGGCGATTGCCGAAGAGATCGAATATCTGAACAAGTGGGATCAACTGTCCGTCAAACGCGAGACGTCCGTCGGGACGATTGTCAAAGAGACCGATGACGTGTTGACCTTTCAGCCGCGAGGCGGCAAGCAAAAGAACGAGCTTCGCAAGGCGGAAGTCTCGGCCATCCAGCGACGGGGACGCCCGGTCCTGGTCGGCACGACGTCGATTGAAAAGAGCGAGCGGTTGTCGGCGATGCTCGAGCGGCGTGGAATCAAGCACGAAGTGCTGAACGCAAAACACCACAAGCGCGAGGCGGAGATCGTGGCCCAGGCGGGCCGAATCGGGGCCGTGACGATCGCCACCAACATGGCCGGACGCGGGACCGATATCGTCTTGGGGGGGAACGCGGAAACCATGGCGTGGGCCGTCCTGCAGGACAAGTACGCCACCCGCCTGGACGTTCCGCGTGAGGAATGGGAATCGCTCGTCAAGGAAATCGAGCAGCGCGAAAAGATGCGGGAAGAAGGCGAGCAGGTCAAGCAGTTGGGCGGGTTGCACGTGATCGGAACGGAACGCCATGAGGCACGCCGGATTGACCTTCAGCTGCGCGGTCGATGCGGGCGGCAAGGCGATCCCGGCAGCAGCCGCTTTTACCTCTCGCTGCGCGATGACCTGATGCGGATTTTCGCAGGGGAGTGGGTCGAAAAAGTCCTCAAGACTTGGGGTGGCTGGCAGGAAGGAGACATGATCGAGAGTCCGATGGTCACCCGTCGGATCGAAGCGGCGCAGAAAAAGGTCGAGGAGCGGAACTTCGAGATTCGGAAAAACCTGCTGGAATATGACGAGGTCATGGATGAACAGCGGAAGCGGGTGTACAGCTACCGGCAGGCGATCCTGGAAGGGGTGAACTGCAAGGACTTGATCCTGGCGATGGTGGAGGAGCAAGTTCAAGAGAATCTCGGAAAGATTCTGGAACCGAGCTATTCCTCGGCCACCTTCGCCGCCTGGGCCTCCTCGCAACTGGCGACTCAATTGGAACCGCGAGATTTTCGCGGTGTCGATTTCGCCTCGGCCGAACAGTTGGCCCACGAGGAAGCGGAGCGGTCCGCCGAGACGCAGGTCGTGGACGCGATCGAGGAAAATCTACCCGTTGACGAAGATCCGTCCGATTGGAATTGGAATGCGCTCGCGACGTTCGCGAACAGTCGTTGGAACTTGAACCTGCGGGCCCGTGATTTGGAACGGCTGGGACGCGAAGACGTCTCGGAACACCTGCTGGAACTCGCCCGCAAGGCGATCCGGAAAATCGATCTCCGTGACGGTGCCGAATACTTGGATGAGGACTTTTCCCTCAAGACCGTTTGCTCTTGGGTGAAATACAAATTCGGCATCGATCTCTCGATCGACGAAATCCGGGATCTCGACCGCGCGGTGATCATCCGCCTGGTTCAGGACCGCGGGATCGCGGCTTACGACGAAAAGGAAGCCGAGTATCCGGTCATCGCCGGCCTGTATCGCTTCCAGACCCCCGTCGCCGGTGGCCCGCCGCGGCTGGATCGGGAAGGGATCGCCAGCTGGGCCCGACAGCGGTTCGAAGCGGAGATCGGGTTCGATGATCTGAAGAACAAGCAGCGCGACGAAATTCGCGTGATGCTGTGTGAGCTCAGTCGAGCCCACCAGCAACGGGCCGCGTCGGTGATTCAGGAGGCCCGCCAACGACTCGATCGGTTGTTCGGATCCGCCGACGGCGCCACCGCGGACAACGTGATTCAGGAGGGCGCCGACTCCAACGCCGACTTGGCCTCGATCACCGATTGGCTGAAGCAGACACTTCAACTGGATCTGCCGGTGGCCCAACTGGCCAATCTCCGCCGCGGCGAACTCGAGCGGCGGGTCATGACCGCGATTGAAGATCGCTATCGCCCTGAAATTCGGCGGATGGAGCGGCACCTGGTTTTGCAGCTGGTCGACGGGGGCTGGAAGGACCATCTGTTGGCGATGGATCACCTGCGCAGCGCTGTCGGGTTGGTCGGTTACGCCCAAGTTGATCCGAAAGTGGAGTACAAACGCGAAGGCCGTAAACTCTTCACGCAGATGTGGAATTCCGTCGGTCAACGCGTGACGGACCTGGTCTTTCGGATGGAGCAATTGAACGAGGATTTCGTCGGCTCCACCTGGGTCGAGACCTCGGCCGTGCACGCCGCCGCGCCCACAACCAGCGAAATTGCCCGCGAACAGCAGCAGGCGATTGAAAACAGTTCGCAGACGGATGTGCCGGTCGAGCCAATTCGCAATCGGGGAGACCGTGTCGGGCGGAATGATCCCTGTCCCTGTGGCAGCGGAAAAAAATATAAGAACTGTTGCCTTCGCGCGCGGGCCAGCTGACGACTGAGTCGCGGTGGGGCGTGCAGGGGAAGGGAATCCCATGAGCGTGGTGCTGAATCTGGTCTATGCCCTGGTCTTGCTGGTGGCCAGTCCCGGATTGCTGCTGGCCGCCTGGCGGCATGGCAAGTACCGGCAGGGATGGCGCGAGAAGTTATGGGGGGCAGTTCCGCGCCGTGACGGCGATCAGGTCTGTCTCTGGTTCCACGCGGTCAGTCTGGGCGAGGTCAATCTGCTGGCGACCTTGTTGGAAGAGGTCGCCCGCCGGCGGCCGGATGTCGTCTGCTATCTCACCACCACCACGCGAACCGGCTACGAGGCCGCACGCCGGCGCTATCCTGGGCATCCAGTCAGCTATTGCCCGCTCGATTTCAGCTGGGCCGTCCGCCGCGCCGCGAAACGAATTCGCCCGGACATTCTGGTGCTGGCCGAGTTAGAACTGTGGCCCAACTTGATCCGAGCCGTGCGCGGGGGGCGGACGGGTCGCGATCGTCAACGGGCGGCTCAGTCACGCCAGTTTTCGCGGTTACCGGCGGATTCGCTGGTTCGTTCGACGCGTCCTGCGGCAGGTCGAGCTGATTGCGGTCCAGTCACCGGGCTACCGCGACCGGTTCCTGCAGCTGGGCGCCGACCCGACCTCGCTGCTTGTCACGGGTTCGCTCAAGTTCGACGGGGCCGGCACCGACCGCCACCACCCTTCGATTCAGCGGCTGAGGCAACTCGCGGCGATCGATCCCGGCCAGGTCATCTGGCTGGCCGGCAGCACGTTTCCCCCCGAAGAAGACCTTGTCGTATCGGTGTATCGCGATCTGCTGCGGGATCATCCGAACCTGCGCCTAATTCTCGTGCCTCGGCATCCAGAGCGATTCGATTTTGTGGCGGAGCTGCTGGCGCAGGTCGGGCTGCCCTGGATCCGCCGCAGTCAACTGAACGAGGCGGCCGGCCACTCGCCGTCGGCACGCGACTGGCGCGTGCTCTTGGTCGATACCGTCGGCGAGTTGGGAGCGTGGTGGGGTGTGGCACAGATCGCCTTTGTCGGAGGCAGTATGGGGCCACGTGGCGGCCAGAATATGATCGAACCGGCAGGTTACGGGGCGGCCGTTTGCTTTGGGCCCAAGACCGCGAACTTTCGCGATGTCGTCCAGCTGATGTTGCCGCAGCAAGCGGCGACGGTCGTCAGGGACGCGGTCGAGCTGCGTCAGTTTGTCGAAGGTTGTCTGCAAAACCCGGGCCTGTCCGAGGCGATGGGTCAGCGCGCCCAACTCCTGGTTCGCGAGAATGCGGGCGCCACGCGAAGGACCCTCGAGGCCCTGCTCGCTTGGCTACCGCCGTCCGATACGTTCGCGTCCGAGGCACCCCGCCGCTGCGCCTAACGCGCGGCTGGCCCGTAGTCTTTGCTTGACCGCGGGGAGCCCTCGGGGTAGACCGCACCGTGCTCCCGATCGGTCGTCCGTATTATCTGGGTGGCTCCGGACCGGTGCCGAGGGGATCGGCGGATCACGCCGGGCGACTGGTTGCCAATGGAATGACTCAGCGTCTATAGTTGAAAGCTTGGTGGTTTGACGGTCAGGCCGTTCGGCGAGTCTACGCATAGGGGATCCATTGTGGCGACAGGCAAGTTCTTGTTCACGAGCGAGTCAGTCAGTATGGGGCATCCGGACAAGCTTGCCGACCAGATATCTGACGGCATTCTGGACGCCCTTTTTGCGCAAGACCCGAACAGCCGAGTCGCGTGTGAGACGATGGTCACGACGGGAATCGCGATTGTCGCGGGCGAAATCACGACGAAAGCCCTCGTGGACTACTCCGAGATCGTGCGACGCGTGATTCGCGACGTTGGTTACTCCGACGACGAAATGGGCATTTGTGCCGATACCTGTGCAGTGATGGTCTCGATTGACAAACAGAGCCCCGACATTGCGCAGGGGGTGGACGAGGATGCCGCCTCGGGTAAAGACGTCGGAGCGGGTGATCAGGGGCTGATGTTCGGCTACGCCTGCAACGATACGCCCGAGCTGATGCCGATGCCGATCGCGCTGTCGCATCGGATTCTCAATCGTCTGACCGAAATGCGGCAGACCGGTGTCGTTCCCTGGCTTCGACCGGATAGCAAGAGCCAAGTCACGGTGGAGTATGACGGGCACACGCCGGTCCGGATCGACACCGTCGTCGTTTCGACTCAACACGCGCCCTCGGTATCGACCGCGGAGATTCGCGAGTTCGTGATCGAGCAGGTCGTCAAGCCGTCGCTGCCCGAGGAGTTGATCACCGGCGACATCACCTACCACATCAACCCGACGGGTCGCTTTGTGGTGGGAGGTCCTCAGGGCGATTGCGGTCTCACAGGGCGCAAGATCATTGTCGACACCTACGGCGGCTGGGGACGACACGGGGGAGGCGCCTTCAGCGGGAAGGACCCGACCAAGGTAGATCGCAGCGCCGCCTATATGGCTCGGCACGTCGCGAAGAACATCGTGGCGTCGGGGTTAGCCGATCGCTGCGAAGTCCAGCTTGCTTACGCGATCGGTGTCTCGGAGCCCGTGAGTGTCTACGTCGACACGGAAGGGACCGGCAAGATCCCGGACGAACGGATCTGTGAACTGGTGCGAGAAACCTTCCCACTTTCGCCGCGAGGAATTATCGATCACCTGAAATTGCGTCGTCCGATCTTTCGCAAGACGGCCTGGGGCGGGCATTTCGGTCGAACGGACCCCGACTTCACCTGGGAGCACACCGAGCATGCGGAAGAGCTGGCGGCCGCTCTTACGGCCGAATCGATGACGAAGTAACGTCCTGGCGCCCGCTCTCCCGACCCGCCGCGGGCGGCAGACGAGACCCTTGCGGAAAGCTCGTCAGTGGCCCCGGCGGTGGTTCGATCGGAATCTGACCATGGACGCGATATCCGAAACGCATGCCGAGCATCGGGTGGATCGGGTGGATCGGCTGGGGGCCGTCTGCCCCGAGGAACTTCGCGTTGTCTCGCGGCTGGCCAGCGTGCTGACGTTTTTCCTGAGTACGTCCATCGCAACCGGACTTGCGCTGCGCCGGTCGGTGGGAGTGATCCACGAGCCTTTGCGCTGGCAGGCGATGTGGGCTGCGGGTGGGACCGTGTTGATGGCGGCCGTGTTGGCCTATCAGCCCTGGCGACACGTCGGTTCCTCACGTGGACTGCAGTTGGCAACTCTGATGCGTGCCGTTTGGCCGTTGGCAATCTTCGGATTCGGCATTTCCTTGACGATTCCTGGCAGCGGATGGCTGGGCCCCTTGGGTGTCTGGAGCTGTGCCGTTTGCCTAACGGCCTGGATGCTCATGACGCCCCCACGCCTGATTTCCGGCGCCGGCGGCGACACCCTGCGCCGCGGCACGCCCAGCACCCGTCCTGCGGGGCGGCCGTCCGACGGACGCCGACCGGCTGTCGTCGATGGCGTCGAGAGCGAGGATGCCGAAGCCCTCCCGCAGGGCATCGACCAGCAGCTGACGCGCGGCACAAATCCCGACCAGACGCCCTTCATTGCAGGGCGGGTGCGTGTCGCGTTCGAGCCGCAGCAGCGGCTGGCCTATTGCCACGTCGTGCTCTGTCCTCCCCTGGAACGCGCGATTGACATCCAGTTGGAGCAGTTGAGCGGACCGATGGCGGAGATCCGGATCGGTCTTTTGCTGCCACAGGGCGTCCGCCTGGAAGTCCGCCCGGTGGATCCGCCGCAATCTCGCTGTGAGGTCGTCGTGGCTTACTACGGCGAGTTGGGCGAGAGCGCTTCCGACGAGATGCAGATCACTCAGCGCGAAAGCAGCTGACGCAGTCGGTCGACCACCCAGGGGTCCGGCAGCTCGGTTTTCTCCGTCACAAGAAACATGAAATTGTCCGCCAGAACTTCCTCCGGATGGATGATGTAACCCGTGTTGCGGCCAACCTGCCGGTAATAGTCTGGCAGTTGTTCGGGCGTCCACAATTCGGGCCCCGGAGCCTCGCGAACCTTCCAGCCGCCCTCGTGTGGCTCGACCTCGGCCAGTCGAAAGATCAGCTCGCCAAACAGCGTTCGTTGACGGAGCGATTCGTATGCGGTCTGCTTGCTGATCACAAGGGGAGTGACGCGCAGTGGCTCGCCCTCATGCGAGACTGTCAGCACGGCGTTGATTGAGGGCGCATCGGGATTGGTAATCTTGCGGTCCTTCAGACTGGCTGGCAAGGCAATTGGATCACAAAGCTGACAGCCCACAATCGAGTACATTGATCGACGCAACTCCGGCGACTGTCGACTCAGAATATGGAACAATTCGTGCGCCAACAGGGCTTGCAGCGCGTCCGGCGACTGCCCGAGGTGGCCCCGCGGCAGGACGACCGCGTTGCCCCGGCAATGTGGGGCTTGAGCCTCTTCTTGTCCGGTCGACTTGACCAGCGAGATCGTGTCGGGCCAGACTGACTTCAAGCCGGCAAGTCGGGGTCGAATTAAATCCAGCGCCTGCCGGATCAGGTCTCGCTCGTCCTGCGTCCACTCCCTGGCCTGTTGACGAGCAAACTCCAAATAGGTCGCTTCGTCGACCGGAGCGTCGGATTGGAGTCGGAGTCGCCGGTCCAGGGGGGTCATTGCCCGAACAAATTCGTCCCGCCCGCCCAGGATGTCCTGTGCTTCCGAGCGGCTCGCGAAATGGACGACCGAGTTGCCCTGCAGCGGTAAATCGTCGGCGGTCGCCTGCCCACCCAACCCGACGGCGAGGGCGAGGGCCAACAGGGACCCGTGAGCGGCGCGCGATGGTTGGGCAACAAGGCGTCGAGCGGGCGTGGAGCGGGATCGGGTCACGGAATCGGCCTTTTCGATCGGGGACATCGAATGATTTGTCCTTGGTGGAATCGCCGTTTATGGGAATAATGGGACCGGTTTGCAAGTCCCGGTACGGCTGGAGTGCACCCGGATGTTCGACAGGCACGCCGCGGGGCTGGGACGACGCGGGGAGGGTGAGCCGATGGCTCGTTGGCCGAAGCACGTATGGACCACGGTTTTTACCTACGTCGCGATTTTCGTGTTATTCCCCCTCCTGGCCTTTGTCTGCTACGCTTGGGTCGGCGGGTGGATTTTCTGAGGTGTGGTCCGAGCCGTCACGCAGTGCCCGCCTCGTGGCGCAAAGATCGACCGCGTGCAGCAGACGCCTCGCACTGGCGGGACCTTCTTGGTCGCCATGCCCTCCCCATCGACGACTCGGCGCTCTGCGCGAGGCCCGTTGGAGGCGGTTGGACAGAACGGGGTGGCGGCGGCGAGATGGAGCCGCGTGGCTTGCGGCTTCGGACTGGCGACAACGGTGTGGTGGGTTCCGACACGGGTCGATGTTCACTTACCGAGCGGACGCAGACTTGATTTTACGAGATGGAGAACTGAACGCGTGAATGGTACGAGCTACGCCGAGTTGAAGCGACGATTGGCCGACGTGGGGCAGTTGCACCTCTTGCAGTTCTGGAACGAGCTGACCGGGTCGCAACAGGCGGCGCTGGCCAGCCAACTTGCCGAGCTGGATTGGACGCTGATAGGTCGACTTCGTGACGACGAGGATGCCGAGCAATCGTGGGGCGAGCTGGCCGCACGGGCGGTTTCTCCGCCCGCGTTTCGGCCTGGGCAGTCGAATCGGCGCTGGACGCGGGACGAAGCGGTCGCGGCGGCCGAAGAGCAATTGCGTGAGGGCACGGTCGGGGCCGTGCTTGTCGCGGGCGGACAAGGCACCCGTTTGGGATTTCCGCATCCCAAGGGGATCTTTCCGATCGGTCCGGTCTCCCAGCGATCGCTCTTTCAAATGCATGTCGACCAATTACGGGCGGTTGCCGACCGGTACGGGAAGCCCGTGCCGCTGTACCTGATGACGAGTCCAGCGACACATGACGAAACGGTCGAGTATTTTCAACGCTTCGGTAATTTTGGCTTAGCCGACCACGATCTCCACTTTTTCTGCCAGGGCACCATGCCCGCGCTGGATGATTCGGGCCATCTGCTGCTGGAGGCCAGGGATCGCGTCTTCCTCAGCCCCGACGGACACGGAGGGATGCTGGCGGCGTTCGTGCGACATGGTTGCCTGGCGGATGCGGATCGCCGGGGCCTTCGACAGTTGTTCTACTTCCAGGTCGACAACCCGCTCGTTTCGATCTGTGATCGCGAGCTGATCGGTTACCATGTCCTCAGCGAGTCCGAAATGTCGACGCTCGTCGTCGCCAAGACACGGCCGTCGGAGAAGGTCGGAAACGTGGTGTCGATCGACGGACGCTTGATGGTGATTGAATACAGTGACTTGCCGGACGAAGTTGCCCGGCGCCGGGACGCTGACGGGAACCTCGCGTTGTGGGCGGGCAACATTGCCGTGCATGTTTTTCAGATCGAGTTCCTCCGCCGCGCGGCGGCGTCCGATCGCTCGTTACCCTTTCATCGGGCCCGCAAGAAGGTACCCTTCGTGAATGCCGACGGCCAGGTGGTCGAACCCGACAAGCCGAATGCCACGAAGTACGAGAAATTCATTTTTGACTTAATGCCATTCGCGGACAATGCGATTGTTGTCGAGGGAGAGGCCGCCGAGATTTTTGCTCCGCTCAAGAATGCCAGCGGAGCCTCCACCGATACTCCTGAGTCAACGCGGGCGGCGCTGGTGGCTCGGGCTCGTCGATGGCTGGAATCGGCCGGCGCACAACTCGCCCCGGGAATCGAACTGGAAATCAGTCCCGCCCTGGCACTGGATGCGGCGGAACTCAGGCGTCGTCTGAATGTTGGCGTCACGCTCACCGAATCGACCTACCTCGAACGGCAACCCTAAGGAAACGCCCGCTGCGGGTTCCGTTCATCGCCGTGCTCCGTAGGATCGAGAAGCGCGGACGAACCGAGGCGACGGAACGAGAGTTCAACCGGAAAGGACGAAATCGCCGATGTTACACACTGTGGTAATGGCGGGCGGAGCCGGCACACGATTCTGGCCTGCGAGCCGTCGGGACCGACCCAAACAACTGCTGGATCTGGCGGGTGACCGGTCCATGATCCAGGCGACCGTCGCGCGATTCGATGGCTGGGTCCCGCCCGAGCGGATCTTGGTCGTCACCAATCAGCGACTCGTCGAGCCGATCCGGCGACAGTTGCCGACCTTGCCATCGAATGCCGTTTTGGGCGAGCCCTGCAAACGCGATACGGCGCCGTGTGTGGCCGTGGCGGCCGCTTGGGTGGCTCATGCGGACCCCGAGGCCATCATGGTCGTGACGCCGGCGGACCACGTGATCGCGCCGGTCGAAGGGTTCCGACACGCAATCGAAGTGGCGGTTCGGCTGGTCGAAGCGCAGCCCGAACGGCTCGTGACGTTCGGGATTCCGCCCACGTACCCGGCTGAATCATTCGGCTACGTGCAACGCGGGACACCGCTGGCCGGGTCGGACGTTCCCACGTACCGCGTGGCCCGATTTCGGGAAAAGCCGAGTGCTGAAGTGGCGCGTCAATACTTGGCCGACGGCAATTATTATTGGAACTCCGGCATCTTCGTCTGGAAGGCGAGCACGATTCTGCAGCAGCTCAAACAATTCGAGCCAGCCATGTTCAGTCATGTGCAAACCATCGCCAAGACGCTCGGTACCGCAGGATTTCCCGACGTGTTTCGTCGCGAATTCGCCGCGATCGTAGGCAAGTCGATCGACTATGCGGTGATGGAGCGGGCCGACGAAGTGATTGTGTTGGAGGCGCCCTTCGGCTGGGACGACGTGGGCAGTTGGCTCGCGCTTGCTCGCCTACGGGGGCAAGATGCCGAAGGGAACACGATCGTCGGACGCCACTTGGGCATCGATACACGGGACTCAATCGTGCGAGGTGAGTCCGACCATTTGATTGTCACCGTCGGATTGGAGGATTGCTTGGTCGTGCACACGGCCGATGCGACGCTCGTCGCGCGAAAACAGGACGAAGAACGCATCCGTGAGGTCGTGAAACGGCTTGAAGAACTCAGCTGGGACGAGTTCCTGTGACGAGCGATTCGGCGCGCGATCCATCGTCCCAGGGACGCGTGCTGGCGATCGACTACGGGACCGTCCGCCTGGGGCTGGCCATTTCCGATCCCGGCCAGCAGTTTGCCGGTCCCTACGAAAACTACACGCGGGTCAGCCGGTCGCACGACGCTCTGTACCTGCGACGAGTAGTAACCGACGAGCGGGTCGTCGAAATCGTGGTCGGTCTGCCCGTCCATCTGGATGGCCGAGAGAGTCCCAAATCCGAAGAAGCTCGCCGTTTCGGGGCCTGGGTCGCGGAGACGACGGGATGTCCCGTTCGGTACTTCGATGAGCGTTTTACGTCGGTCGAAGCTGAGCAGCAGTTGATGGCAGCCAAGCTAACGAGCAAGAAGCGTAAGCAACGACGTGACATGCTCGCCGCCCAACTGCTGCTGGCCGCTTATCTGGAATCCGACCGCTCGCTCGCCCACGAGCACCCCGACTCGCTGGACGGATGACACTGAGATGTCACTTGTTTCGTAGGCCGCAACCCGAGCTGCTTCGTGGCGTATTCGCGGAACGTCCATCCGCCAGCTCGTTAATCGGAAATTCTAGCTGCCCCCACGTTGAGCGGCGACAAAACGCTGCGCTCTGCTGCCAAGCCTCAGTCCACCATGACGGCAGCGAGTTGGCCGAGATATTGCCGTCCGTCATCGATCGACTCGGTTCGGAATCGGGCGTGAACGAAATCGTGCTCGTCAGCCACCCGTAGCAGTTGGCACTGGAGCGGGAGCCGATCAGTTGGTTGTCGGGCGTTGATGAGGTCATTACCGGAGGAACCGATTCGATCCTGGCCGATGAGACGGATTGGCTGAGCGCGGGAGATACGGAGGTTGCGGTTGTTGCCTGCCACGACAGGCTGCTACAATGCGGGGAGAAGATGCCCTTCGATTCGAATTCGGCCGCCACCCTGGGTGATGAGCGGAATTTCGAAAAAGTTCATCCACGAGGGAGATGTCTGCCATGTTGACTATCCTTGGGCACGCCGATCGTCGCGTGAACCATTGTGACCGCCTTCATCGCCGCTCGTTTCTCAAAGTCGGAGGGATGGCGGCCGGTGGGTTGTCGCTGGCGCAGTTGTTGGCGTGCGAGGCCAAGGCAGGGCAGAGCAGCTCGCACAAAGCGATCATCAACGTGTTCCTGCCCGGCGGTCCGTCCCATATCGATCTGTTCGATCTGAAGCCGTCCGCACCGATCGAGGTCCGAGGCGAGTTCCGGCCGATTCGCACGAACGTGGCGGGAATCGAAATCTGCGAGCTCTTCCCGCGGCTGGCGACGATGGCCGACAAGTTCGCGATCATCCGGTCGCTGGTCGGTTCGGAAGGGCATCACGACTGTTTTCAATGTATGACCGGACGCACTCATCGCGAGACCGCGCCGGCCGGCGGATGGCCGATGTTCGGCT
The DNA here is from genome assembly GCA_963826795.1 of uncultured Planctomycetales bacterium. Classification (GTDB taxonomy): domain Bacteria; phylum Planctomycetota; class Planctomycetia; order Pirellulales; family Pirellulaceae; genus CAWGYT01. Next base: position 734,919 of record CAWGYT010000010.1, read on the forward strand.
CGTGGGTGTCGTCTCTGCAGGGGCCCGTGAATAGCGCCGTGCCGGCCAATGTGTCGCTCATGTATCCGACCGGCAACCGGACGTGGGGTGACGCCGGAAACGCGGGCTTTATCGGGTCGGCACACGATCCGATGTCGCTGGTGGCAAAGGATCCTTTGGCGCGCCCCCAGGGGATGACGCTGCAAGGCGTGACGTTGGAACGGCTCGAGGACCGCCGGCAGCTGTTGGGTTCCGTCGACCGGTTTCGTCGTCGGCTCGACCAGTCCGAGGCGATCCAGAAGAGTGATGCGTTCACGCAACAGGCGATGTCGATCCTGACCTCCTCCAGGTTGGTCGACGCCCTCGACATCTCGCAGGAAGATCCCGCCGTGGTCGCTCGATATGGAGTGGACGATCCGAAGTATCAGCGTGATGGCGCCCCCAAGATGGTGCGCAATTTCCTGGTCGCGCGGCGCTTGGTCGAGGCCGGTGCCCGGGTGGTCTCGATGAATTACAGCCGCTGGGATTGGCATGGCGGAGACGGCATGAATTTTCCCCGCACTCGGGAAGAGGCGCCGCTGCTGGATCAGGGCCTGTCCGCGCTGCTCACGGATCTTTACGAGCGTGGACTCGAGCAGGACGTTTCGGTGATCGTCTGGGGCGAGTTTGGACGGACGCCGAAGATTAACAAGCGCAACAGCCGCGACCATTGGCCCACGGTTTCGTTCGCGCTGGTGGCTGGAGGTGGAATGCGGACCGGCCAGGTGATCGGCGCGACGAATCGACTGGGTGAATATGCAACCGAGCGGCCCGTGACGTTCCAGGAGGTATTCGCGACGCTCTACCGCCGTCTGGGAATCGATACCCGAACGGCCACCGTCCACGATCTCAATGGTCGGCCCCAGTATTTGCTCGATTCCGGAGCCGAACCGATTCGAGAGCTGATCTGATCTGATCTGATCGGATCTGCGCCGCCGCTGATTTGCGCGGTAGAACGACTACTGCACGACCAACGAGTTGTGCGGCTCGTCGGCATGGAAACGCTCGATCCAGGGAACGATCACCGCGGCAGGCAGGGCGTAGCTGGCGATGCGTTCGGCGCGGGCGATGTTGATGCCAATGACGCGCCCCTCCAGGTCGACGACGGGTCCGCCGCAGTGTTCGGGTAGCAGGAACGTGTCGTGTTGCAAGACGGTTCGAAAGCCGGTCCGCCGGTCGCTCAAGGCGCCACCGAGGAAGCTCTGGAAGTTTCCGTTTTCCAGGTCAAGGTCGGCTTTCCTTCCCAAGGTGGCCCGCAGTTCCAGAGTTTCGCTTCCCCGACGGACTCGCAGTGAAATCGATTCGCCCGGAAGACGCTGGCGAATCACCTCGACCAAGTCGTTACTGTTGGCGACCGCTTGTTCATCGATGTGGGACACCAGGTCGCCATCGATCAGGCCCGCGGTGTCGGCGGCACTGTCGGCAATCACGTCAGTGACGGAAGGACCATCGGCAGTATTCAGCAATCGAACTCCGAGTACACCGTCGTTGGCGACTTCGAACGGGGCGAGGCTGACAACGCCCACGGCCAGCGGTTCGCGGCCCAGATGGGGTGTCGCCAGCAAGCTGCCGACGGGCGGCGATTGCGAGGTGTACCAATTGACCGGAACCAATCGGTCGGCTTCGATTCGCAGGAGAGCGAGGTCATGCTCGGCCAGGGTCGCAACCACTTCGGCCTTCCGCTTGCGGCGATCATAGAGTTGGCAAACGAGCGTGTTGCTTCCCTTGACCTCGCTGGCCTTCGTCACGATCAGACCTGCCGCATCCACGATGGTGCCCAAGGCGACCTGGTTCCCGGCGGAGAAGACCCGCACCGTCGATTTCCGGGCTTGGGCAACGACGTCGCGAAAGGCGGACCGCACTTGCTGGTGATTCTTTCCGACTTCCCAGCTGTTGTCGACCTGATCCAGCCAGCCGCTCAGCAGCGCGGCGTCGTCGCGGGTCTGCACGCTGGACGGCCGGCGAACCATTTGCAGGGGGTTGAATTCAATTTCTCGCCGCTGGCAAACGTCCACCAACAAGGCGCTGAGCACGCCCAGAGAGATCATGCCGAACGCGAATCGATAGCGGTGCATTGAGGACATAGTAACTACCTATCTACTCGCGCTTGCTCAGGCGGCTCACGCGCACCCGGGGGTCATTCTGTCGTGTTGCGAAGGCGTCGACCGAGCCGGACTCGCAGTTCATACAGCAGTTCATTGCGACGAATTTGGAGGACCGCCTGTTGCCCGGGCTGGCGCCTTCGAATTTCCGCTTGGAGGGCTCCGAAGTGGTCCACTTCACGCTCGTCGATGCGTGTAATTTGGTCACCGGGTTGAAGGCCCGCGTCGGCCGCGGGTGAACCGGGGGCGACCCGCAGCAGCTGCACCCCCGGCTGGTCCGGGTCCTCGACGACTCCCAGCCACGCGATGCTGCCCGACGCTTCACTCGCTTTCGGCTCACCCGCGAGCTCGGCGGGTGGAGCGTCTTGCTCGGCATCGTCGGCGTCCCTCAGCAATCCCCAAACCTCACCCCGAGCGAGTCGATCCCAGGACGCGCGGAACGGGTCGATCGGAACGTGAACATTGATCGTCAGATTCTTACCGATGCGACTGTGAATCCCGATCACCTCGCCACGCAGATTGAACAGCGGACCGCCGGAATCGCCGCCCACCAGCGTGCAGTCGCTCAGGATGGCCGACGGCTCAGCTTTGAGCACTCGACCCCAACGCAGCACGGGCGGCCGACCCGGGTCGAAGCCACCGGGATGCCCCGTCGCCAAACACCACGCGCCTTCTTGCACCTGGGCGGAGGTCCCCAAAGGAACGAAGGGCCAAGGACCCTTGTCCGTGATCCGAATCAGGCCGGCGTCGAGTTCCTGATTGAGTCCCAACGTCGTGCCGCGAGCCGTGCGACCGTTGGGGAAGTGAATCATCGCGTTGCGGCCCGGGTGTCCCGCGACGTGGGCGGCTGTGAGCACATGTCCTTCGGCATCGATCACCACACCGCTGCCGTTGGCTCGCCCGACTTGAATGGCAACCGTGGCCGGAATGATTTGTGGAGTGAGTTCTCGAATCCGATCTTGAATCGCCTGCAGTTCCGCCAGACTATCCGGCGGCGCGCCGTTGAGAACCCGAGCCAAATGAGTCGTGGTAGGTTGCGCACTGACGGGGCTGGAAGCGAGCAAGCTGGCGATCAACAACCCGCTGGCTGCCACAACCAAACAGCGGCGAACTGGTCCGTACACTCTCGGCCATGGGCGACCTGACATAGGCGAAGTTCCCGAGCGATCGAATCCGTGGATGGCCGCCCGATGCAGGGCGTCTCAGTTGATTATCATAATCAAAATGCTTCGCCGGTGTGCGCGATTTGTCAGCAGATCGATCGGATCGACGTTAAGCTAGGTAGACTTCGCCGGTTCAGGACCCAGGGCGGCGGAGTGGCTTGTTTCATGAGGTGAACGTCGTGACGCGGACACGGAAACTGATCGTGGGCTGTGGCTATCTTGGGCAACGCGTGGCGGCAGCCTGGCACGCGGAAGGGAGTCAGGTGTGGGTCACGACTCGCTCGTCCCAGCGCGCCGCGGAACTCCAAGCGTTGGGCTACCAATCCTTGGTGTTGGACGTGTCACAACCGGACACTTTGGAAAATTTGCCGGCGGTCGAGACGCTGTTGTTTGCGGTGGGTTACGACCGCGCTGCGGGGATCGCTCAGTCGACCGTCTATGTCGAAGGGCTCCGCAACGTGCTGACACGCTTGCCGAGTCTTGCCGACCGGGCGATTTACGTGAGCTCGACCGGCGTTTATTCCCAGGGCCACGATGAATGGGTTGACGAACAGTCGCCCTGTGCCCCGCAACGTGAGGGCGGCCGATGCTGTTTGGCGGCGGAGGCGGTCTTGCGTGAGAGCCGTTGGGGCCCCCAGGCGGTGATCTTGCGGCTCGCGGGAATCTATGGTCCTGGCCGCATCCCCTTCGTGCGGCAGCTGCGGGCCGGCGAACCGCTTCCCGTCGAAGAGTCGGGATACTTGAACTTGATTCATGTCGACGATGCCGTTCAGGTCGTGCTTGCCGCCGAGCAGGCTCGGCTCCCCAATTTGTTCGTGGTGTCCGACGGTCATCCTGTGCGCCGAGGCGAATACTATCGCCAGGTCGCACGGCAGTTGAATGTCACGCCGCGATTCGCTCCGCCGCCGGCCGATAGCGCTCAGGCGAGTCGAGCGTCGTCTAGCAAGCGGATTCGCAACGCTCGTGTTTGCGCCGAGCTGGGGATTCGATGGCAGTATCCGGACTACAAGCATGGTCTTGCAGCGATTCTCGCGAACCAGGAATGCGCCGAGTCATAGCCCCCTTGCCCAGTCGCCGGCGGTTGCTGTTGGTTGATGCTTGGCCGTTCCGCTCCTACAATCCTGCGTGGCGACGCGACCGCGGGAGAATCGGTCGGGAGAATCGGTCGTCGTGTCGCAAGGTCCGTCGGGGCGGCGTCCCGTCGGGCGATGGCAGGAACGGCCGGTCCAGTTGTTTCAGAGAGGAACGTTGATGCTCCATCGGAATCCCGTCTTTCCGCACGTGATCGAAACCAACCATCAGTTGGGCCACGTGATGGGGTGCAACGTCTATCTGATTTACGACGGGCCGGATTGGGTGCTGGTCGACATCGGCTATGAAGAGACGGTTGACGAGATCGTGGAGCTGATCCGGCAGCTCGACTTCCCGCTCTCGCGTTGTCAAACGGTGATTGCCACACACGCCGATGCGGATCACGTCCAGGGGCTTGCGAAGGTCAAGCAGATTCTCAAGACCACCGCGACCGCTCATCCCGCGGCGGTGACTCCGTTAGAGCAAGGAGACCGGTTACGCACGTTCGCGGAGATCGAAGCGCAAGGGATTCGACTCGAAATGCCTCCCGTGAAAATCGACCTCACGGTGGACGAGGGGGCCACGATTCAGGTTGGTCAACTCAAGTTGGAAGTCTGGCACACGCCCGGGCACACGGACAGCCAACTGGCCTTCCGCTTAGGCAACCTGCTGCTGAGCGGGGACAACATCTACCGCGACGGCTGTGTGGGCGCAATCGATGCCCATCACGGGAGCAACTTGCCCGATTTCATTCGCTCGCTTGAGCGGATCCGCGACAGCGACGTGGAGTGGTTGCTGCCGAGCCACGGGCCGATCTTCCGCAAGGATGACCAGCTGCTGGACGCGACGATTGCGCGGCTGCAAAGCTACCAGCATATGGCCGACTTCGGCACTTGTGCCATTGACTGGCCGCTGATGGACCAGTGGGAAGACGAATTGGCCGAGGGCAAGCGGCCGCACTGAAGGCTTCCGTCGTGCCCGACTTGTCTTTTCTGGCAATCCGGTCGTCCCTCTTGTGACGATTCTGACGAATGTTCCGCTCGGGATCTGCCGATGAGTGGTATGGGGGGTGATGTCGAGCGCGAGTCATCCTCTTTGTGCCGCCCGCAACTCGGCATTCAACTGACCTAGGGGGATTCAGAACAATGATCCGTCGCGTGACATTCTGTTTCGTCGCGGTGGCCGCCTTCGTGGCCGCGACGTCGTCTCGCTGCGAAGCGCAGCAGGCGTTCGGCCAATCGTGGGGGACTTCGCGTCCGGTCTACGACTGGGACCGCTTCTACCACTATCCCTACGTTTACTACCCGCAAAACTTCCGGTCGGACCAGTACTATCGCAGCAGCGGCAGCATGTACTACCGATACGTGCCCGAGATGAGAATCCCGGTCTACAACAAGCGTTGGTACAACTACTATCCGACTTGCCGCCTCTACCACAGCGGCCATCACTTCAATCTGGACGTGTTTTAGGCCGAGCTGACGTCAAGGGCCAGCCGCATTCGCAGCCGGTCTTGGTGCGTCGGAGGTCGGGGTGCCCGCGCGAAGGGCACCTCGGCGTCACGACCGGTCGGCTCCCGGCCGCGGCGGATCGCGCGGCTTACGGGCGCTGGGTCGGATTGCGGCAGAAGTCACCAAGGATCGCGACGGCGCGGCGCAGCTGCTCCACGTCGATCCATTCGTCCTTGGTATGGGCCTGTTGGATCGATCCCGGGCCGAACACAACCGTGGGAATCCCGGCAGCGGCCAGCGTACCCGCGTCCGTTCCAAACGGCACCCCCAGGTGGCGAGCGCCGGTGCCGCTTCGCCGCGCGGATTGGCTCAAGGCCGCGGCGAGCTCCTGATTGTCGACGGACGCAAGTCCTGGAGCGGCGAGGAAGGGGGGCTCGTGCTCGATTCCTTCCACGGGTGCGGACTGGGCAACGTGCGCCCGCACGGCGGCGAACGCTTCGTCTGCCGACTCGCCGGGCAATAGCCGTCGATCGATTTCAATCGTGCATTGGTCCGGCACCGTGTTCACGCTCAGGCCGCCACGGATCGTTCCGACGCTGAGTGTGGGACCGCCGAGCAGCGGATGGCTGGTCGCGACCGAGGGGAGGATCTCCTCGGCGTAGCGTTGCAGCGCCGAGATGACGGGCTGCATGCGATAGATCGCGTTGCAACCCGCCGCCGGATTCGAACTATGAGCCGCTCGGCCCCGGGCGTGGCATCGCCACCGCACCGTGCCCTTGTGAGCAACCACCACCTCCAGCTCCGTCGGCTCGGCCACAATTGCCCATCGAGGCGGTCGGCAAAGCAGTTCGGAGGTCCCGTCTTGCCAGTGGCGACAGAGATGGCGAACGCCGTCGAAGCCGTTTTCCTCGTTGACCGTGCAGGCCAGGATAATTTCCGGTTGATTCGGTCCGGGACGCTCTTGCAGCTGGGCGATCGCACAGAGCATCGCCGCCATGCCACCTTTGACGTCGCAGGCGCCTCGCCCATAGATGCGCCCGTCCCGAAGTTCCCCGGCAAACGGGTCAATCGACATGCCGTCGATCGGGACCGTGTCTTGATGCACCTCCAGCAGCAGCGAGTCGGTGAGGTCGTTCGAGCCCCGGGGCAGTCTGGCAATCAGATTATCGCGTCCCGGTAGCACCGCATGACGTTCCCAAGACAGATTCCACTGGGTAAAGAGGTCGGCGAGAAAGTCACCCACGCGGCCTTCAAGGTATTCCGGGCCCGAGACGTGGCGGCCCATCGGATTGATGCTCGGGATCCGCACGAGTTGTTGCGTCAAGGCGACGACGTCGGGGGGCATTGAAATTAACTTTCGGATGAGTGGAGGCGTAGTCGTGAACGCTGGCGGCGCAGTTTACCGGGACTGCTTGACCATCTCCATGGGGACCACTACGATGCCCTTGAACTCGGCGGGAACGCCGGGTTTTTGTTGCCGCCTGCTTGTGATAATATTCACAAAGTCCGGGCAGTTGGGCGAGGGGTGACGTGATTCTGCGGCGTCGGAGATGGCCCGCGGATCGGTCTCCGGAGTTCGTGCGGCCGACAGGCTGATGGCGGGGGAGGGATTGCGGATGGGAGTTTTGCCAGTTTTCCTGACCGCCGCGGCGGCGCTGGCGATCGCCACCGGCATGCTGGTGGTTGGCGTGCTGTTCGGGCCCCATCGGGCCGGCGCGGTCAAGCGGATGCCTTACGAGAGTGGCATGGATCCGATCCACGACACGCGTCGCCGGTTTGATGTGCGGTTCCACTTGGTCGCGATCGCGTTCTTGATTTTCGACGTCGAGTTGTTGTTCCTGTATCCCTGGGCGGTGGCAAGTCGGCATCCGAGTGGGGTCGATGCCGCCGTGGCGGAGGGGCTTGTTTCGGGCCGAGGTTTGGTTCTGGGAGGCGTTTTCTTTTTTCTATTTCTCGTCGTCGCCGGCTTGGTTTATGAGTGGCGAAAAGGGGTCCTTCGATGGCGTTAGAGCAGCAGTTGCCCGATAACGTGATGGTCAGTCGCCTGGACGAGCTTGCCAGCTGGTGCCGCAAGAACAGTCTTTGGCCGATGCCGTTTGCGACCGCCTGCTGCGGCATCGAACTGATGGCGACGGGGGCGAGTCGCCACGATTTGGCTCGGTTTGGAGCCGAGGTCTTTCGGTTCAGTCCGCGCCAGTGCGATTTGATGATTGTCGCGGGACGAGTCGTGATGAAGATGCTGCCCGTGCTGCAGCGGATTTGGCAGCAGATGCACGAGCCGAAGTGGTGCATCTCGATGGGCGCGTGTGCCTCGACCGGAGGCGTCTTCGACACCTATTGCGTCGTGCAAGGCATTGATCGCTTCGTCCCGGTCGACATGTACGTGCCCGGTTGCCCGCCGCGACCCGAGCAGTTGATCCAGGCCATCATCGATCTGCAGGACAAGATTCAGCGCGAGGGGACGTTGACCGGTACGGAGTTCCGATCCGTCGAGCGTCAGCAGCCGAAGCGAGCTCTGGTGGAGCTGCCGATTATCGGTCAGTCGCCCCAGTTTGCGCCGCACCTGCGCGATTAGCCATGCCCTGTTGTGGCGTGAACGCAGTGCCGGTCCGGACCTCGTGGGGCGGTCCACGGGACCTCACAAACAAGGGACGATCGATGAAGACGTCGGCAGAAACAATTTCGGCGATCCGCGGTCTCTGTCCGGAATTGGACGTGAGCGAGTTCCGGGGTCAGACGCGGGTCGTCCTACCGCGTGAGCGATTGTGGGACGTCATGCAGCATTTGAAGTCCGCGCTGGGCTTTGAGCTGTTGATCGACATTACGTGCGTGGATTATTTGAACTATCGCGCCGCCCAGCAACGTTTCGGTCTGGTTTATCTCCTCTGTCATCCTGTGACGGAGGAGCGGCTGACGATTCGCGTGATGTTGGACGAAGAGGCGCTGACCGTCGCCTCCTTGGTGCCCTTGTGGGAGGGCGCCAACTGGCTCGAGCGTGAGGTCTTTGACATGTTCGGGATCCAGTTCGAAGGGCATCCCGACCTGAGGCGAATTTTGCTTCCAGACGAGTTCACGGCCCATCCATTACGGAAGGACTACCCGTTGCAGGGTCGGGGGGAACGTCACAACTTCCCGGTGATTCATCGCAGCGAAGGCTGAGCGGACGGCGCTCGCACGTAATGGTCCTTGCGGAGATGCGGCAGCGGGTCTGGAGTTGAGGGACGCACGTCCGGCGAGGCAGATCGGTTTTTCAAAGGAAAGCTTAAATCCATGTCGATCAGCTTGAGGGACCGTTTGACGGAGCCGCCCGTCGGTGAGCCGGGCGACAAGGACTATCTTTGGACGCTGAATTTCGGACCCCAGCATCCGGCGACTCATACGACGCTCCGCCTGGTGTTGAAGCTCGACGGGGAGCGGGTCGTCGACGCGATCCCAGACATCGGGTATTTGCATTCCGGCTTTGAAAAGATCGGCGAGCATCTGGACTACAACCAGTACGTGACGGTTACGGACCGGATGAACTACATTTCGCCCATGGCCAACAACGTCGCCTGGCACAACGCGGTGGAAAAGCTGTTGGGAATTGAGGTGACACCGCGGTGCCAGTACATTCGCGTGATCATTTCCGAGCTGGCTCGGATCAGTGATCATTTGGTTGCCGTCGGCGCCATGGGGCTCGACACGGGGGCGTTCACTTTCTTTTTGTATGCCTTCAATCAGCGTGAAGCAATCTACGACATCTTCGAATCGCTGTGCGGAGCGCGATTCACCAACAGCTACACCCGCGTGGGCGGCGTCTCGCAAGACATGACGCCGCTGGTGATCGAGAAAATTCGGAAGTTCGTGCTGAGTTTTCCCAAGACGATGGAAGACATGGTGCGACTGCTCAACCGCAATCGCATTTTCGTGGATCGGACCAAGGGGGTCGGCGTGCTGACGAAGCAGCAGGCCCTGAACCGGAGCTGCACGGGGCCTGTGGCTCGGGCCAGCGGCGTGACGCGGGACCTTCGCAAGGACCTGCCGTACCTCTCCTACTCGGATTTCGATTTTAAGGTTTGTTGTTCGACGGCCGGTGACTGCTTCGCTCGCTACTACGTTCGCATGGACGAGATGCGTGAGAGCCTGCGGATTGTGTCGCAAGCGGTTGAGAATCTGCCGTCCGGACCCGTGGACGTCGGAGTAGGAGAACGCACGGCGCTGCCCACCAAGCAGCAGGTGTATCAGACGATCGAGGGCACGATCACGCACTTCGAGTTGATGATGGCGAATCGCGGTTTCACCGTGCCTCACGAGGAATCGTACGCGGCCGTTGAATCCCCCAACGGCGAGTTGGGATTCTATCTGGTGGGCGATGGCCGCGATGTGGCTTATCGGGCTCGCTGTCGCCCGCCGTCATTTATTCACTTCGCGCTGTTTCCGCACTTGATCACAGGTCACACGCTCAGCGATGTCGTGGCCGTGCTCGGCAGTCTGAATATTATCGCCGCAGAACTGGATCGTTAACGATGAGCATGGAACGTATTCTGACCGACGAGATGGTCGCCCAGATCAAGGCTTATTTTCCCCGGTACCCGAGTCGTCAGGCCGTGACGCTGCCGGCGCTGCATATCGTCAACGAACATCTGCGACACGTGCCGTTGCAGGCCGTGGTCGAAGTCGCGGAGCTGCTGGAACTGTCGCCTGCGGAAGTGCAAGACACGCTGTCGTTTTATGGTTTCTTCAAGCAAGACGGGCCGCATGGAGAAACGCGAGCTTGGGTTTGCCGTTCCATCAGTTGTGCGCTGCGGGGCGGCGAGGAGGTGCTCGGTCACATGTGCGAGCGACTGGGCATTCAACCGGGCGAGACCACGCGGGATGGAAAGCTGACGCTGGAATTCGGCGAGTGTCTGGGGGCCTGCGAACACGCCCCTTGCATGCTGGCTGGCGACGAGCTGTACAAATGTTTGGACGAAGCGGCCGCGGATCGCTTTTTGGACTCCGTATCATCAGCAGAGAGGACAGGTCGTGCTTGAGTTTGAGCCGGTATTGCTCGCGAACATTCATCGTGATCAGAGTCAGACGCGCGAAGTTTACGAACAAACGGGCGGCTACCAGGCATTGCGCAAAGCGGTTCAGATGTCGCCGCTGGACGTGATCGAGCAAGTCAAACGGAGCGGCCTCAGGGGGCGCGGCGGAGCGGGTTTTCCCACGGGATTGAAATGGACGTTCCTGCCGAAAGATCATCCGGGACCGATCTATTTCTGCCTGAACGCAGACGAGAGCGAGCCGGGGACGTTCAACAATCGGATTTTGATGGAGCAGGATCCACACCAGATTATCGAAGGGCTCGCCATTAGCTGCTACGCCACTCGGGCGACCACCGCGTACATTTATCTGCGCTATGAATATCCCGTTTGCTACCAGCGATTGCAGGCGGCGCTGGACGAATGCTATGCGGCGGGATACCTGGGTCAAAATCTGCTGGGTAGCGACTACTCGTTGGATATCTATCTGCACCGCGGCGCGGCAGCGTACATCTGTGGCGAAGAAACCGGATTGATCGAAAGCCTGGAAGGCAAGCGCGCTTGGCCGCGGATCAAGCCGCCATTTCCGGCCGTGGAGGGTGTGTTTCACAAGCCGACGGTGGTGAACAACGTGGAAACGGTGGCATGCGTGCGGCACATCCTGGAACGCGGCGTCGATTGGTTTCGGTCGATCGGCGTTCCTCCCGACCCCAATAATCCGCGAGATCCGGGCAGCCTCGGCCCCAAGCTGTACTGCTTGAGCGGGCACGTGGAACGACCGGGATGCTACGAGGCGCCCTTGGGGATCACCGCACGGGAGCTGATCGACCAGTATGGGGGCGGCGTGTGGAAAGGCCGTCAGGCAAAGGCCGTGATCCCCGGCGGAATCAGCATGGGCCTGCTGGGGCCCGACGAATTGGATTGTCCGCTCGACTTCAGCGGCCCGGGCCGCTACGGCTGTCTCGGGCTGGGCACCGCCGCGGTCGTGGTGATGGACGACACGGTCTCGATGGTGGATTTCCTCCACAACAGTGCGCGGTTTTTTGCCCATGAAAGCTGCGGGCAGTGCACGCCTTGCCGGGAAGGAACCTCCTGGGCGCTGAAGATCCTGGATCGGATCAAGGCGGGGCAGGGGAGGTTGATCGACTTGGAACTCCTGCTCGAGATCGGCGATAACATTGGGATCATGCCCGGCACGACGATTTGTGGCTTGGCCGATGGAGCTGCCTGGCCGCTGAAAAACGCAATTCGCAAGTTCCGCCCTGAATTCGAAGCGTACATCCAGCGTTCGAATCCGAGCGGCTATGCGAATACCCAACCCGTTCCCCTAATGGAACTCGGTCTGGCCCACTAACCACCAGCGAAACGCAGCCCCGAAATCGAATCGGCGAATCGAACGGGCGAAAACTTACCGGGATCGCGAAACGAACCTGGGCAGCAAGATAGGCAAACGATTCTCATGGCGAAGGTGATTGTTGACGGTCAGGAATTGACGCTCGGGGACGATGAGCGTCTGAACGGGATTCAAGCCGCCAAGCGGCTCGGGATCGATGTTCCTCACTATTGTTGGCACCCCGGGCTATCCGTCGTGGCAAGTTGCCGAATGTGCCTGGTCGAGACGGGTCGGCAAGATCCCGCCACAGGCAACGTTTCGATGATGCCCAAGCTGGTTCCGGCCTGCCAAACGCCCGCCAGTGACGGGACGGTGTTTGTGACCAATAGCAAGAAGGTGGCTGACGCGCGGGCGATGGTAGAAGAAGATCTGCTGATTCGCCATCCGATCGACTGCCCCATTTGTGACAAGGCGGGTGAATGCTATCTGCAGGACTATCACTTCGAGCATGGACGTTCCGAACGGCGGGCGGATCTGAAGCCGTATACGAGCCGGCGGCGCCCGGTGGGCGAAACGGTCACGCTATTCGTGGATCGATGCGTAATGTGCAGCCGCTGTGTTCGCTTCACGCGAGAAATCACAGGTACGGCCGAGCTGATGGTGGTGAATCGCGGGGCCCATGAAGAGATCGACGTGTTTCCCGGGTATCCGTTGGCCAACAAGCTCTCGGGGAACGTGGTCGACCTCTGTCCCGTCGGTGCGCTCGGAGATTCCGATTTTTTGTACTCCCAGCGCGTCTGGTTCATGAAGCGGCATCCAGGCGTCTGCGCCGGCTGCTCACAGGGTTGCTCGATTCATGTCGAGGAGAATCAAGACCGGATCTATCGGCTCAAGCCGCGCGAGAACCCCCACATCAACCAATGGTGGATGTGCGACGAGGGACGGTATGGATTCAAGTACGTGCATAGTGACCGCCGGTTGACGGAAGTGACCCACCGCCGCGAGGATGAGGGGCAAACCTTGGAATGGGATCAGGCGTATCGACGACTGGCCCATGACTTGGAGCAGGCGGGGCACTTGGCCGTTGTCGTGTCGCCGTTTCTGACCGTGGAGGAAGCGTATCTCTTGTGCCGTCTGGCTCGCCAGATCGACGCCACGGCGTTGCTGGCCGTCGGGCCGATTCCTCGCGTCGGTGAGGACGAGTCGTTTCCCGGCGGTTTTGTGATCCGGGCGGAGAAATGTCCGAACCGGCGCGGCGTGGAGGCGATCGTCAGTCGCCTGGGTGGAGGCTTGTTGAGTTGGGAGGATCTGTTGGCTCGGCTGCCCAGTGAGTCGTTGGGAGCAATTTGGGTAACGGGCGGGTATCCGCAACCGTGGATCGATCAGGCGACCGCGGAAACGTTCGATGAGATTCCTCTGCGAATTGTCCAGGATTTATTTCCCTCGCCGCTGGGAGATCGCGCCACCTATCTGCTACCGGGTGGGGCGTTCGTCGAGCGAGCGGGCTCGTTCGTCAATCTGGCGGACCGATTGCAATCGTTTGATTGGGCGATTCGACCTCCGGCAGGCACGATGGTTGAGGGGCAGGTCTACTGGCGTCTCTTGGGACGGAGCGGTCTTTACCAGCCGTCGGTCGTCTTGCAGGAAGTGGCCCGGGAGATGGCCACCTTCTCCGCGGTGCTCGGGGGCGTTCCCGAAGTGGGCGTGGACTTGAAGGTCAACCAGTTGGCCCGCGATCAGGCGGGAGTCACAGGGTCCGGAGTGACAGGATAACGTGATGGATCTCGCCTTGTTATTGACGTTGGGGAAGATCGCACTCGTGATGGGTGGCGTGCTGACCGGGGCAGCGTACTTCGTGCTCCTGGAGCGACGGGTCGCGGCGTGGGTCCAGGACCGTCGCGGGCCCAATCGAGTGGGGATTCCGTTGACACGAATTCGATTGTTCGGGCTCGGCCAACCCCTTGCCGACGGCCTGAAGATGATTCTCAAGGAAGAATATTCGCCCGGGCATGTCGACCACCGAATGTTCGCTCTCGCACCGATTGTCATCATGACGGCGGCACTCTCCGTCTTTGCCGCGATCCCGTTCGGCAGCGTCTTGCCGGCGATCCCGGCTTGGGGGATTAACGAGCCCATTGCCTTGTTGATCGCGCCCGAACTGGACGTCGCGATGATCTACGTATTTGCCCTTTCCAGCATTGCCGTTTACGGGGTGATTCTGGGCGGATGGGCGAGCAACAACAAGTACAGTTTTCTGGGCGGACTGCGCTCGAGTGCACAGATGATCGCCTACGAACTTCCTCTGGGCCTGGGGATCTTGGGTGTCGTCTTAGCCAGCAGTTCCCTGCGGCTGGAAGATATCATTCAGACCCAGGCCGGTCATCTCTGGTTTGCCATCGCTCAGCCGCTCGGATTCGTCGTGTTTTCCATCGCGGCCTTTGCCGAAGCGGGTCGCCTGCCGTTTGACTTGCCTGAGTGCGAGCAGGAGTTGGTGGGCGGCTATCACACCGAGTACTCGGGCATGAAGCTGGTGCTCTTCCTGACGGCCGAGTTTATTCATATGATCACCGCGTCGTTCTTGATTGTGATCCTGTTTCTGGGCGGCTGGCACCTGCCGTGGCTGACTGGATCGGGGAACGAGATTGGCTGGGGTGTCGCCCTACTGCGGATCATGGTGCTGATGGCCAAGACGTTTCTCGTGATTTTCGGGTTCATGTTGATTCGCTGGAGCTGGCCGCGATTCCGATTCGACCAGTTGATGGCTTTGGCATGGAAGGTGATGTTGCCGTTGGGGGTCTTCAATTTAGTCGCGGTCGCGGTGACGACGGAACTCCAGCATCCTCAGGTGTTGGGCGACCGCTTCACGACGCTAGGGGAATGCCTGGTTGGCTGGGCCGTGGCGCTCCTTGGGTGGGCGATCGTCGCCGTCAGTGGTCCGTTGATCGGCGACAATCGACCCCGAGCTGCCCTGGGACGCTACGAAATTGACTCACAGATTTGAGGACAAGACATGCATGCCGAAGACCAAGACATCAAGTGGGTCGAAGAACCGAAATTGGGACTGGCCGGACGAATGTACCTGCCACTCCTGCTCGGCGGCCTAACGACGACATCGCGGCATCTAATCAGTCCGAAGGTCACGGTGAGCTATCCCGAGCAGGAGCCTGAAATCGGGAATCCGCTGATCTATCGGGGCGTGCACCGGCTGAATCGGGATGACAAGGGACGCGTTAAGTGCGTGGCGTGCTTTCTGTGTGCCACGGCCTGTCCGGCACACTGCATTGACATTATCGGCGTCGAGAGTCCCTGGCCGGATCGCGAGAAGTATCCGGAAAGTTTCACGATCGACGAGCTTCGCTGTATCTACTGCGGGATGTGCGAAGAGGCCTGTCCGGTGGATGCGATCGAGCTGACGAGTCTGTACAACTTGACCGGACGCAGTCGTGAGGAGATGGTCTTCGACAAGGAGAAATTGTTGAGCGTTTACGACGAGACGAAGGACCGGGAGCCGATGAAGTCCCAGGCCCTGGGGGGCACGCTGTAATGCTCTCGGCGATCTGGACACCTCTCCGAGATGCGTCCGCGGCGTTGATTCAGTTCAGCCCGCCGGCCGAAACCTTGCGCTGGATCGGGGCGGTCCTGTTCTTGACGCTCTCGCTCTGGCAGGTGATGCCCAGCGGGGTGCTGCCCGGGAGATCGCGACGACTGTTCGTGATCGTCAGCGGCTTGCTGGGATTGGGATTGCTGTGGTGGTCCATTCCGGCCATCGGCTCGCTGTCGGCCCGCGCTGGCTTTTGGGGCCTGGGGGCGTTGACGGTGTCATCGGCGGTCGCCACGATTTCGGCGCGGAGCCCGGTCTACAGTGCCGTCTGGTTCGCCCTGTCCTTGCTCGGGACGGCCGCGTTATTTTTTCTGCAGGGAGCTCAGTTTCTGGGAGTTGCGACGGTGGCCGTGTACGCGGGCGCGATCGTCGTGACGTTCTTGTTCGTCTTGATGCTCGCGCAGCCCGAGGGGCACGCGTTTTACGACCGAATTAGCTGGGGGACGACGCCACGTTTCGTGGGGGCGCTGACCGCGGTTCTGTTCGCGATCCTGGTCTCCATGTCGATGGCCAATTCGGATGAGGTGGTTCGTGACGAGCGAGTTGCGCGGATCGAACAGCTCAATTCATTGCTGACGGAATTGCCCGGCGTGCGGGTCCGCGCGGTGCGATTTGAGGACCGGGGCGATGCGATCGCCGCCCGGGTGGCAGTCGGCGTTCCGGTGGCGGAGCGAGCCGCGTGGGCCGCGCTACGCGACCCATTTGCGGAACTCGCCAGAGCTCAGCTGCAAGCGGGCCACCCCGACTGGAAGCTCCAGGAAATCGAGGTCGTGGCGCAAGACGTCTTGACGACGGACCACACCGCCACGCTGGGCGGGCAGATCTTCGGCCGACATTTGGTTGTCGTTCAGGCGGGCGGGACCTTGCTGCTGGCTGCCTTGGTCGGTGCCGTGGCGATCGCCAGCCGCGGCGGGGCGCTGGGAAGGGATCAGGAATCACGATGATGAACGAACTGGCGTTGCTTCAGAACTACGTCGTGCTGGGAGCTGTCTTGTTTTCGCTGGGGCTGACGGGATTTCTCGTGCGTCGGAACCTGATCGTGATGTTCTTATGCGCCGAGATGATGCTGCAAGGGGTTTCGATGACGCTGATTGCCTGGGGACGTTACCACAACGAATGGGGCGGTCAGGTATTGGTCTTGATGATCATCACCGTGGCTGCCTGCGAGGCGGGGATCGCCCTGGCCCTGGTGCTGATGCTGTGTCGCGACGCAGGAAGCCTCGACATCACGTTCTGGCAGTTCAGCCGCGAGGAAGGGACGGCCGCGTTTCTCGACCGCGAAATCCCGGAAGACTTCGGTGTCGACGAACATTGGCCGACGTTGACGCCGGCCGGCGTGGAACCGCAGGCAGATCCTCAGGACCAATGGTATCGCAGTCATGTTTGAGCTCTCGTCGCTACTGATCTTGATTCCGGGCCTGCCGCTGCTCTCGGCAATCCTGACCGCGATTCTGGGCCCCCGCGTCTCGCGCGCCCAAAGCCACTTCCTCACGATTGCGGCGCTCCTGGGCTCGTTTGCTTGCAGTCTCGGGGTCGTGGGCGCCGTGTCGAGCCAAGCGGCTGCCGCTACGACGATCGGATTCGAGTTCATCGCCCCGCTGTGGACGTGGGTGGCGGTTCCGAACGCGTATCAAATGGCAGGCGGGCCGTGGGTTCCATTTCAGATTGATGTGGCACTCCGAGCCGACGGGCTCACGGCCATGATGCTGCCGATGGTCACGTTTATCGCCACGCTGGTGGCCATCTACAGCGTGGGGTACATGCACGGCGATCGGAGCTACTGGCGTTTCTTCGTCTATGTGTCACTGTTCGTCTTCTCCATGACCATGCTGGTCCTGGTCAGCAATTTCCTGCTGCTGTTTGTCTTCTGGGAGGCGGTCGGCGTTTGCAGCTACCTTCTGATTGGATTCTGGTATGAAAAGGAAGACGCGGCCGCCGCGGGCAAGAAGGCGTTTCTGGTCAATCGCGTGGGCGATTTCGGGTTCGCGCTGGCGTTGTTCTTGATCTGGACCACGTATGGCTCATTGAATTTCCACGACACAACGGTGGCGGGAGCCGGCGACATTCCCGGCGTTTTCGGTCAGCTTCGGTTGAGCGGCCAACTACCCTACGTGGGCGGAGGTGTCGCGACCGCGATCTGCCTGCTGCTGTTGTTGGGTGCTTGCGGCAAGAGTGCCCAATTGCCCTTGCACGTCTGGTTGCCGGACGCCATGGAGGGCCCCACGCCCGTCAGCGCCCTGATTCACGCGGCGACCATGGTTACCGCCGGTGTCTACATGGTGGCCCGCTGCACGCCTCTGTTTCAGGCTTCCCCCACGGCTCAGCTGGCCGTCGCGTGCGTGGGTGGATTGACGGCTTTAATGGCCGGCTTGATCGCCTTGACTCAGTTCGATCTGAAACGCGTCCTCGCCTACTCCACCATCAGTCAGCTCGGTTACATGTTCTTGAGTTTGGGAACGGGAACCGTGGCGGGCGTGAACGCGGCCATGTTCCACCTGTTCACCCATGCCTTTTTCAAGGCGCTCTTGTTCCTGGGGGCCGGGAGCGTGATGCACGCCATGGGGAACGTGATCGATATCCGCCGTTTTGGCGGGCTTCGCCACCTGATGCCCTGGACTCACCGCACTTTCCTGGTGGGTTGTTTGGCGCTGGCCGGCGTGTTTCCGTTCGCGGGATTCTGGAGCAAGGATCAAATCATCGCCGCCGTCCACGCTCAAAGCCATGCCGCTCATCAAGATGCCGGGCCCGGGCATGAGGATGACGGCGGACACGCCGGGCAGAACACCAGGGAGTCGCAGAACACCAGGGAGTCGCAGAACACCAGGGAGTCGAGCGCCAGCGTGGGCCGGCCGGCCACTGCAAGTTGGACGGTTGCCCTTGTCGATTCGCCCGCCAGCGGCGCGGTCGCCGCGACCCCGGAGCGATCGCGCATCTTCGGCTGGTTGTACTATGGGTCGCTCTGTACGGCGCTGCTGACGGCCGTCTACACGTTTCGAGCCTACTTCCTCACCTTCTTCGGGGCCGAGCAGATCCCGGCGGAGGCGGGGCATCATGCACACGAATCGCCGCCGGTGATCTGGGTTCCCCTCGCGGTCCTCGCGTTGTTCGCGTTCCTCGCGGGATTTGTCGAACTGGGAGATCGCTTCGCCGAGTTTCTGGTCACGACACCGTCTCTGGCCTATTTGGTGCCGGCTGGCGAGTATTCGGGAGCCGGTTTTCACGTCGATATCGCCGTGATCAGTAGCTGTGTCGTCTTGCTCGGAATCGGTCTCGCGGCGTTTCTGTATCTGGGAGAGCGACGTGAAGTCGAAGTTTTGGCGCAATGGCTGTGGCCGTTGCGAGACGTCTCGTTCCACAAATTTTATGTTGATCAGTTGTATCAGTTCATCGTTGTCTGGCCGTTGCAGTTGGTGGGGTTGGTCAGCTATGCGTTGGATCGAGTGTTGATCGACGGAGCGGTCAATCTCGCGGGCCGCTTGCCGGTGCAGCTGGGAGCGACATTGCGTCGGATGCAATCGGGTCTCGTCCCCTTCTACGGGATGATGATGGCCATCGGGGCGGTCCTCATCCTGGGGCTTGGCGGTCTGTTCTGGTTTGGAGGCTGAGACTCGATGAATGCATCGCTGGCGCTCTCGTTGTCAATTCTGCTGCCGCTCTTGGGCGCGATTGCTGCCTTGGTGACTGGATCGGTCAATCGTCAGCGAGTCCGTCAGATCGCGCTTGGCGTTTCGATCGTGACGCTGCTCTTGGCGTTACGTGCCGTCTGGGGCTTCGACAGCACGGGAGATCGCTACCTGGCCGGATTCCTGGACGGGTCGGCGGTCCGCAACGAATCGGGGCAACTCCAGTCGGGCGATCAGGTGTTTGAGGCGGCCCGCACAGCTTACGCGTCGTCCGAACGAAGTTGGCTGGCCCCCAGCACCGGAATGGATGTGAGCTTCAGCCTGGGCCTGGACGGGCTGAGTGTTTGGATGTACCTCCTCTCGGCCGTGTTGATGCTCAGCTCCGTCCTCGTTAGCTGGAACGCGATTGAAGATCGCGCCGCGTTGTTTTACTCAATGCTGCTCTTACTCGAAGCGGGATGCCTCGGTGTTTTTGGGGCCCGCGACATCATTGTTTTTTACATCTTCTTTGAGTTCACGCTGATTCCCCTGTTTTTTCTGATTGGGATCTGGGGAAGCGAGGACCGACGGTATGCGGCTACGAAGTTTTTCTTGTTTACGCTGGCCGGTAGCCTCTTCACGTTTCTTGGCTTATTGACGTTGCTGTTGTGGAACCATTCGCACAGCGGCCAGCCAATCCTCAGTTGTTCGATTCCCGAGCTGTTCGTCGGGTTGTCGGTTTCACCCCTGCCGTCGAGCCTGCAATTTTGGGTCTTCTTGGCGCTCTTCGCCGGATTCGCCATCAAGGTCCCCATTTTTCCGTTGCATACGTGGCTGCCTCTGGCTCACGTCCAAGCCCCGACGGCCGGGAGCGTTTTCCTGGCGGGAATCCTGCTCAAGATTGGCACATATGGCTTCTTGCGATTTAGTATTCCCTTGCTTCCGGAGGCGTCCGTCAGCTGGATGCCCTGGATCATGTGGTTGGCGGTGATCGGGATCATCTACGGCGCGCTGGTGGCGCTCGTGCAGACCGACATGAAGCGCTTGATCGCGTACTCAAGCGTCAGTCACCTTGGGTTCTGCATGCTGGGGATGTTCGCCTTGACGCCAATCGGCGTGCAAGGGGCGGCGTTGCAGATGGTCAATCACGGGATTTCTACGGGGGCCCTGTTTGCGCTGGTGGGAATGCTTTATGAGCGGTATCACACGCGTGAGATTGCGAGTTTCGGCGGACTCGCTCGCCGGCTCCCCGTGATGGCATTTTTTGTGGGATTGTTTACGTTCTCCAGCATCGGCGTTCCGGGCCTCAATGGATTCGTGGGTGAAATCCTGATTCTGGCGGGTGCCTTTCAGCGGGGTTGGGCCGGAGCGGTTGGCGAGTTGGCGGTACAGCTTCGCTGGGTCTCTGTCCTGGCGGTCAGCGGCGTGGTCCTCGGGGCCTGGTACATGCTGTGGTGGGTTCAGCGCGTCTTCTTCGGAAGCGTCAAAGAGCCTGCGACGGCTCACGAGGTGCATGATCTCTCGTGGCGAGAGATTTTCGCGCTCGTCCCGTTGGCGATTCTGGTGTTTTGGATTGGGCTATATCCGAAGTTCTTTTTGGATCGGATGGCACCAGGTCTAAGCAATGCAACAGCGGCCGCTGCCAAGTTGGCGAACGCGGCCGGCAGCCTTCCGCCCGCCGGCTCGGATCAACTCGCAAAGGAGGATTCTCGACGTGCCTATTGATTCGGCCACGCTCACGCACCTGTTTCCGGAGTTGCTGTTGGTCTTCTTCGCCGTTTGTCTCCTGGTCGGGGGCACATGGAACCCGACGAAGATCGGATGGTCGACACTGGCCGTCATCGCGTTCGGCTTTGCTGGGCTGCTGCTGGTCCAGCACGCCGGTAGCCGCGAATTAATGGCGGGGCGGGGGGAGGCGGTGCTGGCGGATCCGTTGAGCAGCGGATTGCGTGGGCTCGCATTGCTGCTCGGCGCTCTGTTCGCGGTTTTTTCAACTCAGTCTCGGCAACAGAGGTTGTACCCGGAATTGCTCGGCTTGATTGTCTTGATGCTCGTGGGACTGATGCTCGTCTGTTCAGCCGGTGATCTGGTGTTGCTATTCCTGGGGCTCGAGCTGATTTCGATTCCGACTTACGCGCTACTCTTCATTGGCCGCGATTCGCGGCAATCGGATGAAGCGACGGCGAAGTATTTTTTCCTCAGTATTTTGTCGTCGGCGATGATGCTCTACGGCTTTGCCACGCTCTATGGCCTGGCCGGAGACACGCGTCTGGATGCGATCCAAGCCGTCCTGCGAGGGCCTGACGGGTCGCTGTTTCCGGCGATGTATCCGCTTGCGGTCGGCCTGATCCTGGTTGGTTTTTGCTTCAAAATCGCGGCGGTACCTTTCCACTTCTACGCGCCGGACGTCTATCAGTCCTCGACGAATCTGAACGCGGCGATCTTGGCCGTCGTGCCGAAGATCGCGGGCGTTGTTGGCATGGTAAGGATCCTTGTCGTGGCCTTGCCGCACGACTCGGCATTTGCCTGGAAGCTGGTCTTGGTCCTTTCGGTTCTCTCAATGACGCTGGGGAATGTTGCCGCCTTGTGGCAGGAAAACATGCGTCGCCTGATGGCCTATTCGTCGATTGCTCACGCGGGCTACTTGATGTTGGGTTTGGCTGCCGCGTTAGGGGCAACTCCTGGGATCGACTTTGGGCGGGATGCCGTGGCGGCGATGCTGTTCTATGTCTCGGTCTATGCGGTTGCCTCGGTCGGGGTTTTCGCGGCCGTCGCCTACTTGGGTGACGATGAGACGAGTTTCAGCACGTTGACGCAGCTCTCTGGTGTCGGACGAAAGTATCCGGTCATTGGGGCGGTGATCGCGATCGCCATGTTCTCGCTGGCAGGCATTCCGCCGCTCGCGGGCTTCTGGGGAAAGTTTTCGCTGTTTCGCACGGCTGTGGAGGCGGGGATCGCCCCAGATGGGACGCTGAATTACTGGTTTCTGGGCCTCTGTGCCGCGGGTGGCCTGAACGCGGCGATCGCCGCCGGATACTATCTGCGAGTGGTGGGAGCCTTGTACTTTCGGGCGCCTGAACAGGAACCCACGACGCTTCCCGTGGTGGGGAACGCCGGGGCTGGCTTGGCCGCTCTGGTGTGCGCGTTGGTGCTGGTCGGAGTTGGCCTGTTCACCGACGGCGGGATGACCGCGGCTCAATCCGCCGCCGATCGCGTGTGGCCTGTTGACGCCGTGAAATCCCAATCCTTCAGTTGGATGGAGCCGCTGCGGGCGGTTGAGTTGACGCGGGTCCGTATGACGGGAGATTCGGTCAGGGCGTCTCGCGTCGCCGTGGACGCGGCAACCACGCCGGCTCGGCCCTAGCGCCGCCATGTCGAAGCCTTCCAGCGGCAAGCGGGCGGTCACGCGGGCGATCGAGCAATCGCCGGTGCCGATCTACCTTGTCGACACAACACGTCGCATTCTCTACTGCAACCCCGCCTGCCTCGCCTGGTTCGGCGCGCCCGAAGATGCCGTCGTCGGGAAGGTGTGTGAATACCACTCAACGGCCCAAGGGAAGCTCGACGTCGTGGCGGGATTGTGCCCGCCCCCGAGCGCGCTGGCCGGCACACAATCCGTCGCGAACGTCTGGGTGTCGAAGCCAAATGGACTGCGGACACGGCGCGCGACGTTCGTTCCTTTGGGGAACTCCGAGGCGTTGGCAGGCGTCTTGGCCGTCTTGGCCGAATTCGACACGGTGGCCCCGGCGCCACCCGCGGCGGCGCCGGCGACGTATGACGCGATCGTATTGCACGAGCAACTGCGAGACAAACACCTGAGCGGGGATCCGGCGCCGACCCCGGCCGATTCGAAACGAAGCCGGCTGCCTGACTTTGTCTTGGGCGTCAGCGCGACCAGTCGACGAGTCCGGACGCAAATCCGGCTTGCGATGTCTCACAACGCACCCGTCTTGATTCATGGTCCACCTGGTAGCCGGCGGGAGGACGTGGCCCGCGCGATTCATCAGGGCGCGCCGCGGTGAAGTGACACGCCTGGTCCCCTTGGATTGCTCGTTGCTCGATGCTGAACTTCTAGAGGCCACGCTGGAGGCCTACCTGCGGCAGTCGGCCGAGCTGGCCGAACTCGGGTCCGCCACCTTGCTCTTACTGGACGTGGACCAGCTGAACTCGGAAGGACAACGAGTCCTGATCGGCACGTTGGGAGTGCGTGAAGTCGATCTGCGAACGGTCGCGACCGCGCGCTGCGATCTCTGCGATTTGGACGATTTTTGCCCGGATCTGGCGGAGCTTCTTCGTCCGTTGACGATTCCGCTTCCCGCCTTAGCGAGTCGGCCGGAGGATCTTCCGATTTTGATCCAGGCCGCCTTGGAGGAAGCCAACGCGAAGCAGTCCAAACAGCTCGAAGGAGTGACGCGCGAAGCGCTGGACCTGCTGGTGAATCATCCCTGGCACCGTGACGTCGCTGAGTTGTGGGAAGTGATCGGGCACGCACATCGGCGCGCGTCGGGCCCCTTCGTGACGCCCGGCGACTTGCCGGAACGGCTGCGTTTGACCGCCGATGCCGAGCGATTTCCGGCACGAGCGGTCGAGTCCATCGTGCTGGACGAGTATCTTGAGTCGATCGAGGCGGAGCTGCTTCGTCGGGCGCTGCGGCAAGCCAAAGGGAATCGCGCCCAAGCGGCACGCTTGTTGGGCATTTCCCGGACACGGCTCTTGCGCCGACTCGCGACGCTCGGCCTGGAAGATACCTAGTGCCGCGTGACAGCTACGAATTCGGGTTGCGACAGGAGGGCCGAACTGTGCAGCACTCGCAAGAGACCTACGATGACATTGCAGCTCCCGCGTCTCGGTTTATCGAACAGGTTTTGGTCTGGGAAGATCGGGAACTCTGGAGTCGGGCATTGCGGCGCGGTTTAGCTGGCGAGATGTCCGTCGTTCGGTGCCAGGCACTGCGGAATGAACTTCCGCCTGGGGCCGAGCGATCCCGAGTCCACGTGTTCGATCTGGGACCAGAGTTGGGAGAGCCTGCTTGTCGTCAGATTCGTCGGCTGGCTCAGGACCGGTCGCACGTGTTGTGTCTGGCGGCGGTCCGTCCGGCCGATGGCGAGTCCGCCTGTGCCTGCGTGAGTTCGGCGTGTGCATGGTTTGGGATCAACTTTGGCAGGTGCCCGCCATCTGTAGGCTGATCCGCAGGTTTTGGCAGCGGATACCCCAACCCGACCTGTCACTGGAGCAACGGATTTGGAACAATCTACCGTGGGCCCCGCGGCGGGAAACGGATCAGACTTACTAGTGCTGTGTCACAGCTAGGATTTCGGGTTGGGAGCTGACCCCTTTTCCCAACGCCGGCCGTGTGCGAGGCTGCGTGTCCGGTGCTTCAGAAAAGCAGATAAGGCAAACGATGACGGAAGATGCGATCAGTACGGCACAAGTCAGGGCCGTGTTAGACAACTTGAAAGATCCGGAGACCGGTCGCAGCGTCGTGGCCATGGACCAGATCGGAGACGTGCGGATCGAGGGCAATCGGCTGCATCTCCAACTGGGGCTGACGACCCATTCTGCGCCGCTTTGGGATGAGACGATCGAGCGAGCGAAATCGCTGCTGCGCGACGCGATGCCGCAGGCAAACGAGATTACGGTTGAGCGAGTGATTCATCGCCGCCCGCCGGAAAAGATTGGCGAGATTGGTCTCGCGGCCAAGAGCGTGGTCGTGGTCGGATCAGGAAAGGGGGGCGTCGGCAAGAGCACCGTCGCCGCGGCGCTGGCCTACGGATTGAATCGCGCCGGTTGTTCAGTGGGGTTGGTCGACGCGGATGTATATGGCCCCAGCATGCCGCAATTGCTCGGCTTGGACGGGCGTCCGGAGGTCGTCGATCAGCGGATCCAGCCGTTGGAAAAAGACGGCATCAAGGTGATGTCGATGGGCTTCCTGATTCCGCCAGGCGAGGCGGTCGTGTGGCGAGGTCCGATGTTGCACGGTGCGATCACTCAGTTCCTCCGCGACACTGCGTGGGGTGATTTGGATTACCTTGTGATCGACATGCCGCCCGGCACGGGCGACATCGCCCTGACGCTCTCCCAACTGCTGCCGCTGACAGGGGCGGTCGTCGTCTGCACGCCACAAGAAGTGGCACTCCTGGACGCCGTGAAGGCGATCGCGATGTTCCGCAAGGTCAATATTCCCCTGTTGGGCATGGTGGAGAATATGAGTGGCTTTGTCTGCCCCGACTGTCACCAGCGATTCGATATCTTCGGGCGGGGCGGAGCCGCGGAGAAAGCGAAGGAACTGGAGATTCCATTCCTGGGCGAGATCCCGATCAATATGGGAATTCGGACCCATGGGGATGCCGGCCAGATGGCGCAGGTGTTCGCCGATGAGACGTCGCGTCCCTACCTGGAAGCGATCACTCATCAACTCGCGAAAAACCTGGCCGAGCGGACGAAGGGCGACCCGCCGCTGCCGAGTTTGTCGGTGCTCTAAGCCCGCCTTGAGCGCCACTGGCATCTCGTCGTCGCAGACCTCCGCCGCCCCTGGATGCACCACTTGCCGCTCGGTGTAGAAGCCGCCCAAGAGCGCAATTAATAGGGCCACGCGATCAACGATCGCGTGACCCTTTCTCGTGGTTCTCAGCGAAGTCTGCCCTCAGACGTGACGAAAGTCACTGCCTACATTGGCATCTTCGTCGCGGTCTTTCGCTTGGTCGACTTCTTCTTGCGACCGGCTTTCTTCTTGCGCCTTTCTTCTTCTTGGCGGCCTTCTTCTTGGTCCCTTTCTTCTTGGCGGCCTTCTTCTTCGTTCCCTTCTTCTTGGCGGCCTTCTTCTTGGCTCCCTTCTTCTTCACGCCCTTCTTCTTGGCGCCCTTCTTCTTGGCGCCCTTCTTCTTCGCGCCCGCTTTGCCACCTTCTTTTTGGCAGTCTTCTTCTTGGCCACAATTCGTCCTCCGTTGAAAAGGCTTGAGCGAGTTCAAGCTCGAACCGAACCCATCGCTGAGTCGGCTTCGAGTTGTTCTCGCCTTCGAACTTTTACCTCCCATACGCGGGAGGTGTCATGTCCTTGACGCGTTCGCCGACCAACAAACGATGCCCACAACCTCTCGCCTTCGACGCGTTTCGAACACGCGTGTTCGAAACATCGCCCGACTCGATCCGTCGCTGACATCGCCTCGTTCGTGAGCTAAGTCGTTGGACATCAGTGTCCAACAAACTCTTGAATGTAAATCTTCGGAATCAAAAACCGTTCGTCAACCCCAACTTGAAGATTTTTAAGTTTTCTTTGTCGCGACCTCGACTCGACAAACCGCCGTCCGGTCGAAACTCGCAGCCGGCCTTTCCGTACGGAGTGACGCACAGTTGTCAGTGTCAGCCTGAGTTCAGCGACGTGATTCTGCGTGGGCACGGCGCGTTCAAGAGCAGTACCGGATTAGGTTCGGTTGAAGTCACATCGCTACCAGGGACGGCGGTAGCCGCCCGAGCCGATCAACGGCTGTAGCGCGGTGTAGCTGGAGTATGCCAACATGCCGAAGAGAATTCCCAGATAGGTATCGCCTAGTGTGAATCCACGGATGGCGACGAGCACGGCAGCTCCGAGGGACAGGATGAGCGAATGCTTGACCGCTTCCCGGCTGCCGAACACAACCAGCAGTTGGCGTGCAATTTGACCTCCGTCCAGGGGATAGATCGGAAGCAGATTGAGGATCGCCCAATAGACACTGACGTAGAGAAAAAACAAAACGAAGAACAAGAGCGGGTCGGGCTGTAAGATCGCTCCCGAAGGGAGCCGCAGCAAACTTGCCACAAATCCGCCTAGCGGCACTTCGTATCCTCCGGCGATGAGTCCCAGTGAAAGCAGCAGCGCGACCAGCATTTGCAGTCCGGGGCCAGCCGCCGAGATCACAATCTGGGCACTTGGGCTGCGCTGGCGGGCCGATCCAGAATCGCCGTAGTACGTATCCGGGACTGCCAGTCCACCAAACTGATACAGCACGACATGCGCGCGGAGTCCATAGTATCGAAAGGCTAAGGCGTGTCCCAACTCGTGGATCATGATTGACGCGAACACCGCCAGGACCCAAGTCAGCAGCAGCCGCGGATTTCCGTTGTTACTGCTGCTCCATCCCAGCAACACGGCAATAATCCAAAACCAGGGTGTGACGCGGACCGGGATGCCGCCAATTTGAAAATTCAGATCGCCTTGGGTTCGGGCTGGCTCGCCAATTAACACCGCGATGTCTCCAACTGTTTTTTCACGATCGGTACGTTCGTTCGCCTGCTTCTGCCGTCGCCACGCCTCACGACGACCCGCGCCCCGAGTCGATCCGAGTGACGGGTGGCGAGTGCTGGGTCACCGCACTAGGCGGCTCGGGAAGGATCGAGGTAGTGAGGCCGGACGGCACGTTGCGCCGCGGGGAGGTTCCTAAGTATATAATCGGCGGCTTGAGCCGTGGCGCCTGGCACGGCGAATCGGTGCCGCAATTCCCTGAGTTGTCTTTCCGACCGCGCAAGCTCGACGTCGTCTGTCAGCCAGCGACCCAGGTGCTCCGCCATGGTTTCGCTTTCGTCACCGCAGGTGAGAAACTCAGGGAAAGGAACGTCGTCGCGTTTGGCGTCATAAAGTTCGCCGGCCGTGCAGTACCGGTCGTCGCTCGCGAGCAGATTGACGAGCGTGATAAAGCGAACCTTGCGAAAGAAGCGTTGGATGAAGAAGGGAATTCGACCCACCTGGTAGTGGACCACTGACGGCTTCGCGTGAAATAGCAGCTCCAGCGAAACGGATCCAGAACAGGCGAGGCAGACCCTTGCGCAGTGAATCAGTTCCGGCGTGCGACCAACGTGGATCTCAAGTGGTAATGCCGTTGGCCCCACAATCTGTCGCGCCAGTTCAGCTTGACGAGCGTTAAACGATGCCACGGCGAATCGGACGGGCCGCCCGAGTTGGGCAGTCCGCTCGGCTGTCTTCAGGAACGCGGCCAGATTGGCCGTCACTTCTTGGGTTCGCGATCCAGGTAAGATCGTGACGAGCGGACGCGGATCGAGTTGCTGCGCGGCGATGAAGGCCCGATCCAACTGCTGTTGCTGCATTTCGTCGAAATAAGGGTGGCCGACGTACGTTGCGCGGCACTGTCGTGCGCGGTACCAGTCCGCCTCAAACGGCAATTTGCAAAGCACGTGATCGACCAGGCGTCGCATCTTATGCACGCGCCATGCGGCCCAAGCCCACATTTGCGGAGCGCCGTAATAGAATACGGGGATGCCATGGATTTTGGCTCGCCGCGCGATCCACCAGTTGAAACCGGGATAGTCGATCAGAATGACCGCGTTGGGCTTTTGGTGTCGGAAGTAGTGGTCGGCCTGAACGACAAGCTTCCAGAATTGGTGCAGGTTCAGCAGCGCCCGCAGAAGCCACATGACGGCCAACTTGGTGAGGTCGGCGTGTAGATCGCATCCAGCTCCGGCCATTCGAGGACCGCCATAGCCGACACACTCAACCCCCGGGGTTCGTGCGCGAATCGCGCGAATCAAGTTTGCCCCGTGCAGGTCTCCGCTTGGTTCACCCACCGAAAAAAAGAGCTTCATCAACGTTTCCCGCAACCGTTGCGTGTCCAATTCGGATGACGGCGCCAACTCGCCCGTTGGCCCCCGAGTCGGGGCGGGAGTATCGCAGACAAGCGAGCCACGGGGTAGATCATTTTTGGGACGTCATCAGTTTCCCCCCCAAAAAAAAAGCGTCCGAGGCAGTTCGCCCCGGACGCTGTCACTGAAGTCAGTTCTTCGAACGGCCCCTGGCCGTTGAATTACAGATTTACTCCGATTTCTTCGCGATCTCGAAGCCCTTCTCGAATGACTTGTCGTTGAAGATCAGCTCCACTTGCTCGTCGCCTTTCTTGCTCGCGGCGGCTTTCTGGCAGTTTCCACAGCAAAAGTTTACCTTGACGCCCGCCACCTCGACGGTCGTCTCGGGATCAAGCGCTTTGCCGGACATCGGACAACCGGTCTGCTTCGCTTGCAGGGTGGCCACGAGCTGATGGTTCGCCTTCGCCGCGAACTTCTTGGTGTCGCCCGCAAAAGCGCCCGGACATCCTTCGCAGCAGAAGTAGACCTTCGCGTCCTTGTAGTCGGCGGTTGCCTCGGGATTCACCGCCTTGCCCGAAACGACGCACTTGATCTTCGAGAAATCGACCTTCTTGGCTGCCTCCTCAGCGACCAACGTCCCCACGACCACGAGGGAGGCGACGGTCAGAACCGTCGCAATACGTGACTTCATCATCGGTTTTCCTTTCAAAGAACAAAACTTCAATCAAAACATGCCGTCTAACGCTACTTATCCTATAGGAGATCTCGGTCGAAATCCAAGATGGACCGGGCAATGTCTCAAAGCATTCTGGTCCGGAAAAGGGGTCGGGAAAAGGGGGCAGGTCCCCTTCGAGAGGCGTCAGGTGGCAAAGCGGTTGGGTCCCAAGTGATGCATCATCAGCTCGAGATAGCTGCGTCGCTCGGGCCGGTCGAGGGACAACTTCTCCGACAGGGATTCAAGCGCCTGTTTGGCACGCTCGAGGTGCTGAAGGTCGCTGGTCGTCTCCAGCTCGATGAAGCATCCCAATTGGTCGATTTCGTCGAGACTGACCTCGACGCGGTAATCGTGCCAGCTCAGCTCGGCTTTGCGGCGGAGCTTATGAATGGTCATTAACGGCTCGAACCCCAGAACGACGAGCAGCTGTTCAAAATCCTGAGCGGCGGTCGTTTCGGCCAGCGGGAACTCCAGCTCGCGGCGTGTCTTAGTCGTGGAGTCGATCCGGGCCCCCTTATAAGTAATGAAGCTCCGGTCGCCAACCGAGCGGAGCCGGAGACACTCGTCGGTCTGCATAAAGTCGCGGGCGGGATGGGCGAAATACCGATCGATCTGATCGACCGGGACTCCGAAATGGATGTCGTGACTCTCCAATTGGGCGATCGACTCATTGAGGTCGATCAGCCAGAATTTCTTTTCGACTTCAAAATTCATCATTCGAGACCGCCTGCGAGAGTGGGGCCGGTTGCCGGCAATCTGAGATGCGTCTTGCCGGCAGTCGATAGAGTAACGTATCGCCGGCCCGCCTGTCCAAGGGGGGCGATAACTCAGGGGGTTCCCTCCGTCGGTTTCGGACGCAGCACCCACAGGGGGCAGGGACGTTTTTCGCTCGTGACGAGCACGGAGATGCCGTCCGAGCCGTAGCAGATTGCCTCGCCCTGTCGCCGTGCGGGCAGGGCGATCAATCGCGAGGAACGCTTGAATGCCGCGGACCAATCCTCATCAGGCTGGCGGGAAAACTCGTAGGCCGGGCCGTAGGTGGCCACGATCAGGCGACCGCCATCGGGGGACACGTCCAGTCCGGTCGCCATCGGGGCGCGAATTCGGCCGATTTCACGCGCGACATTCCCCTTGTCCGATCCGTTCGGCTTGAGGGGTAATTGATAGACACGGCTGCTGAAGAGGAGCTGTTTTTCGACCAGCAAGAAGGTCTTGGTGGTCGGATCGAAGCCAACTGCTTCGCAATCGCGGGAGCCATCCTCATATCGGAATGCCAGTGCGCGTGGCTGGACGTCGTCGCGGGGCGAATCCGGTTCGACCGCAATATACAGCGTATAGTCGTTGCGTTGACGTGCGTTGTCTCCGACGTCGGCGACGAACAGATAGGGCCGGTTGGCGTAGGTAAAGCTGCCCATATCTTCCCAGTCGACGGCCTTCGCCCCTTTCCATGCGCTTGTCCCCTGATGCCGACCCGCTTCGTCGAAGGCGAACAGGCGGGGTTGGTCTCCCGAGTCGTTGTGGGTCCAGTAGATGCCCGGATGCCTGCGAGACGCGGCAAGACCACTGCTCTCGTAAATGTCTTTGTTCTCAAGCTCGGCCAGTTTTTCGGCCGGACCATAATTCGTCTCGGCGCCCGCCACGGGGGTGCCGAGCGCCGCCCACCACGCGACGCTGAGCATTGCGGCTGAGCCGACAGGTCGTGCACCACCCCGGCGGGCGATGTTTGGGACGCGGCGATCCAAGTCGATGGGGGATGGGTCGGGATGAGTCAAGGTGGTTCAACCGGGGCGTGGGCGGGGGGCACATCGGGTCGTATTCCTCGAGACGCGAATTGGGACCGCTAGAGGTCGGGCGGCGAAAAATTAGGGGATCGTGGCACATGTCAATCTTGCTCGCCTCGCCAACTCGGATCGAGGGGGACCTCGGCCAGTGCGTTCCGCAGCTGGCGGCATGCGGCTTCGACGTCGGCTGCTTGCCAAACCGCGGAGCTCACCGCAATGCGGCGAATTCCCGTTCCCTGCACTCGATGCAGATTGCCCGCATCAATCCCGCCGATTGCGAAGCTTGGAATCCGAACGGCGCCGGCCACTTGCTCAAGCAAATTGAGACCCGGAAATTGGTCAAAGGTCTTTGTTGTTGACGCAAAGGTAGGGCCCACGCCGACATAGGAAGCGCCCTCGGCTTCGGCCTGCAGCGCCTGGGGCAGTGAATGGGTGGAGACGCCGACGAGGGCCCGCGGGCCCAAGATCTCGCGGGCCAACGCGATGGGGAGATCCTCCTGCCCCAAGTGAACGCCGTCGGCATCCGTGGCCCGCGCCAGATCCGGACGGTCGTTGACGATATAGCAGCACGCCGTATCGGCGGTCAGCCGCCTCAGAATCCCGGCTCGCTGCAGGATCTGTCGATCGTCGAGTCGCTTATCACGCAGCTGAATGAGGTCGGCACCGCCCGTCAACAACTGGCCGACTCGACCGCGAAAGTCCTCCTCGCTTGTCGCCCCGTCGATCAAGACATACAGCCGGGCGTTGCCGATTCGCGCCCCCTCGTCCCTCCGGCGGGCTCCGTGCGATTCCAGCTCGTAAGCGTCGTATCGAAGTTGTTCGAGGGCTGGAGAGACGTCGGGTTGAATGAGTTTCGACCATTCCTCAAGGCTGCGAATGGCCTGCTGGACGCGTTTGAAGTTGGCCTGGAGAACACTGTCGGGAGAACTTCGTTGGAATTCTTGGGCCGTCGAAACGTAGCGACCGACGTCATGGGTCGCATCCCGCACGGCGAAAGGCGGTCCGATTGGCAGGCGCGCAAGTTGTGCGGTCAAGCTGTGGCGCAGTTGTTTGGCCCGAGCTGCGAGTGTCCGATCGTTGAGCGCGAACCGAAAGTAGTCCTCGACGACACGCAGGGCCTCGCTGGCGCGATTGGCGTTCGCATCCAAAATACGCTGAATTGCCGCGGAATCTGGGGTCAATTCGATTGCCCTCCTGCTTGGTTGCCGTCGGGCCCGGCCGCGGAAATCAGCGGTCAACGTCGTCGACTTGCGACGAAAAGCCTCCAGCCCGAGTCGGTTGAGGACTTCGGCTCCCGAACGCCAGCCCGATGGCCAATTGTACGAATCCTGTTGCCGTTTGGCAGATCGGTCTGGTCGAGAGCCGCTAACTTGTTTCGACGACCCGGTTTGCCTTGAACGATTGGAAATTGACTGTTAAACTGCCCCAGCCGCGAAAGGAGGGGGGAACTCGAGCCCTCGATTCGATCGGCGAGGACCTGTCGGAGGAGAACGCGAGACCATGGACGGCGGCTGGAAGCGATATTTTCCCCCGGTCCTGGATTGCTGGCCCGGAGCGGCGGCTGCCTGGGAGCTGGGCCGCGGACGAGGCCTGGTGGTGGCCATTTGTTTTGCTTTGTTGCTGGACGTGACGCTCCTGGTGGCACTCATTTGGCCGGGTTGGACCGCGAGCGGAATCCGTTTGTGTCTGCTGGTGGCCTGCCTCCTGGCCTGGATTGTGGGGATCGTCGATTCGCGACGAACTCGTCGTCAGGCTGCGGCCGCGCGGCTTCAGGATCCGCAGCGGGACTTGTTCTTATCCGCCCGGACGGAATACTTAAGGTGTAACTGGGCATCCGCCGAGGGAATCCTGTCGGAGTTACTGGAAGCAACTCCCGGCGATGTCGAAGGCCGTCTGCTACTCGCTTCCCTGCTGCGTCATGCCGCACGGATTGGGGAGGCCAAGGAGCAATTACGGCGATTGCAGCGATGGAGAGAGGCGGCTCGTTGGAACCTCGAGATCCGCAGGGAATGGGAGTTGCTGGCGAAGGCCGAAAGCGAGACGGTGGCAGCTTCGCCAGGCACCGCGAACTGGGTTTTCATTCGAAGTCGCTCCCCGGGTGACGACCGCGGAGCGAAGCAGGTCGCATAATGAAAGGAGGGTCGCCGGCGGTCAAGGTCATGGAATCCCTGGACAACGCCCAGGTCGAGGCCGCTTCCTCCCGCTGGAACTCTGGCAATCCGGGACTTCCCCCGCTTGCACAGACGACGTCGATTTGATTCAGTTGAAGTGCAGCAAAGTGAGATTGAAATAACCTCCCCCGCACCAGAATTAGCAGAACGAAAGCCAGGTGGATGAGAGTTCGCGACGCGGTGCCTGTCCGTGCGGCAGGTGTGACCGGGGTCACGACCGTGCCGAGCCGTCCCACTCAACCACGTTGTTTTGCTCCCGAGGAGCTGATCCATGTACGAACGATTCACTGACCGTGCCCGAAAAGTCATGCAGCTTGCCAATCAAGAGGCTCAGCGCTTCAATCATGAGTACATCGGCACGGAGCACATCCTGCTGGGACTGGTGAAGGAGGGCAGCGGTGTCGCCGCCAACGTGCTGAAAAACCTCGACGTGGATCTCCGCAAGATCCGCTTGGAAGTCGAGAAGCTGGTGCAGAGCGGGCCGGAGATGGTGACCATGGGGAAGCTACCCCAGACCCCGCGCGAAGAAAGTGATTGAGTACTCGATGGAGGAGGCGCGCAACCTAAACCACAACTACGTGGGGACCGAGCACATTCTGCTAGGGTTGCTCCGCGAGCAAGAGGGAGTCGCGGCTCAGGTGCTGATGAATCTCGGGCTGAAATTGGAGGAGGTCCGCGAAGAGGTCCTTAACCTACTCGGCCACGGCATGGAAGGCGGCGAGGCGGCTCGAGGCGGCCGGGAGGGCGTCGCGACGGAGGGTGGCGCGACCAAGGGCGGAAAATCGAAGACCCCGGCGTTGGACAGCTTCGGACGAGATCTCACCGAGCTTGCTCGCCAAGGGAAGCTCGATCCCGTCATCGGCCGAGAACGTGAGATCGAGCGAGCGATTCAGATCCTTTGCCGTCGAACCAAGAATAACCCCGTGCTGCTCGGCGAAGCAGGTGTTGGAAAGACGGCCATCGTGGAGGGATTTGCCCAGCGGGTCGTGAGCGGCAGCGTCCCCGAGCTCTTGGCCGACAAGCGAATCGTGGTCCTGGACTTGGCCATGATGGTGGCGGGTACCAAGTATCGCGGGCAATTTGAGGAACGGATCAAGGCGGTGATGAACGAGGTTCGCCGCGCCAAGAATACGATCCTTTTCATCGACGAACTGCACACCCTGGTGGGGGCCGGCGGAGCCGAAGGCGCGATTGATGCCGCCAACGTGTTGAAGCCGGCGCTGGCCCGCGGCGAGATCCAGTGCATCGGTGCCACCACGCTCGATGAGTACCGCAAATACATCGAGAAGGATAGCGCGCTGGATCGACGTTTTCAGCTGATCATGGTTGATCCCGCCACGAAAGACGAGACGGTTGAAATCCTCAAGGGATTGCGGGACCGTTACGAGGAACATCACCGGGTGCAAATTACGGATGATGCGATCGAGTCGGCAGTCGAAATGTCCAGCCGATACATCACCGGGCGGTGCCTGCCTGACAAGGCCATCGACGTGATCGACGAAGCCGGCGCTCGTGTTCGACTCCGTTCGATGACTCGGCCTCCGGATTTGAAGGAAATCGACGAGGAAGTCGAACGCTTGAACAAGGACAAGGAAGAGGCGGTCGCGAACCAGGACTTTGAAAAGGCGGCGGCACTCCGAGATCAGGCGGACAAACTGCGAAAAAAGAAGGAGTCCATCACGCGGGAGTGGCGTGAAAAATCGCGGCAGACCGACGGCGTCGTGGATGAGGAAGTGATTGCCGAGGTCGTTTCCAAAATGACTGGCATTCCGCTCACTCGACTCTCCACCGAGGACAGTCTGCGGCTGATGAAGATGGAGGATAACCTGCACAAGAAAGTTATCAGCCAGGACGAGGCCGTGAAAGCCATCGCCAAAGCGGTCCGCCGCAGCCGCAGCGGTTTGAAAGACCCCAAGCGCCCCACCGGGTGCTTCGTTTTTGCGGGACCCACGGGCGTGGGCAAGACGTTGCTCGCGAAAGCCCTCGCCGAGTTCATGTTCGGCGATGAAGATGCGCTGATCCAGATCGACATGAGCGAGTACATGGAGAAGCACAACGTGAGTCGTCTGATCGGTGCACCGCCCGGCTATGTTGGTTATGAAGAAGGAGGTCAGCTGACCGAAAAGATCCGTCGCCGCCCCTACGCCGTCGTGCTGCTGGACGAAATTGAAAAGGCTCACCCCGACGTCTTCAACATGCTGCTGCAAGTCATGGAGGAAGGCCGTCTGACCGACAGCTTTGGGCGCAACGTCGACTTCCGAAATAGCGTCCTCATCATGACCACGAACGCCGGCGCCGAGGCGATTAAGAACGAGCAGTCCTTCGGTTTTCAGGCCCCCGACGACGATGCCTCGTACGAGAGCATGAAGGCGCGGGTCAACGAGCGGATCGAAAAGGTGTTCCGTCCCGAATTCCTCAATCGTCTGGACGACACCATTATCTTCCGGCACCTCAACAACGCCGATCTGAAGGATGTGATCGACCTGGAACTGGGTAAGGTCCGCGAACGCTTGCGAGATCGAGGTCACGAATTGGAGCTGACCGAAGATGCCAAGCAGTTCTTGATCCGAAAGGGCTCGAACCTCGATTTCGGAGCCCGCCCGCTGCGTCGGGCGCTGGAGAGCTATATCGAGGATCCGCTCTCGGAGGAGCTGCTCAAGGGCGAGTTCCAGGGCAAGTCGATCATCAAGGTCGACGTGGTCAAGGACGAGGACGGGAAAGTCCGTCACCTGCAGTTCAAGGGCGCCGTCTCGGCGAAACCTGCCGAAGCCGCGGCTGCAGCCGCGGGCGAAGGGGCGGCGGAGGAGAAGCCGGCGAAGTAGCAGCTCTGCGGGACATCGCGATCCATCCCGCAAGCGGCCCGCAAGACCTCTGAAACTCCCACGCGGACGACCTGAGATTGCTTCAGGCTCGTCCGCTTGCCCCCTGGCTCGCAATCGCGCAGCAAACACGCCTGCACCGCTAGCGCGGCATCGCCATGAAACGCTGCCGTTCGTCCCGTCCGCGAAAGTCCGCGACCTGCCGAAGTTCGCTCTCTTGCAAAGCCTTCCCCGCTCGACTTGTTTTGGCCAATCGTCAAACTTTCTTCAAGCGGAAAAATCTGGGAGTCGAAAACAGAACAGACCCGGGCGCGGAGTGCGCGCCCGGCGGTGGCACGAACTTCCAATAGTGAGCGAGCGATGGCCAACGGATCCCCAGCCCGCGACGCGAACCGGACCGCGACGGGCGGCATGCGCCGCTTGGTCGTCGAGGGCCTGACCGATTCGGGCGCCGTCGTGATCA
This sequence comes from uncultured Planctomycetales bacterium, assembly GCA_963826795.1. Lineage (GTDB taxonomy): Bacteria > Planctomycetota > Planctomycetia > Pirellulales > Pirellulaceae > CAWGYT01. The sequence goes on from CAWGYT010000010.1 coordinate 771,779, forward strand.
ACGCATTTGTCGCGATTGGGGGCTTCGCCCAGTTCGCGCTGCGTGTTTTCTCGTGGACGTTCACTCGCATGCCACGTCGCGAAACACTGCTACCCAATTTCTTCGACGTCGGCGTACTCAGCTTGCCCGTGGTGGCTCTGACGGGGACGTTCATCGGGATGGTTCTGGCCGTGCAGAGCTTCTTTCAGTTTCGACAGCTGGGGCTGGAAACTCGTCTGGGTGCCGTTATCAACATGTCGCTGGTCCGCGAACTTGGCCCCGTCCTGGCGGCCACGATGCTCGCCGGACGCATTGGCAGTCGTCTCGCCGCTCAGCTAGGCACGATGCGGGTAACGGAGCAAATTGATGCCTTGGACAGCATGGGGGCGAATCCGATTCATTATCTGGTTGTGCCCCGCTTCTTGGCCTGTTTCTTTGTGATTCCTTCGCTGACGATTATGGCCGACTTCATGGGTGTCGTGGGCGGCTATATCTATAGTGTCTTCGTGCTGGGCATCGACAAGCACCACTACCTGTACAACTCACAACAGTTCGTGGGAACCTGGGATTTTTTGGGCGGGATTTTCAAGAGCTTCCTGTTTGGTGCGATCATCGCTTTGATTAGCTGCTATCGTGGCTTCACTTGCCGTCCCGGGGCGGAGGGAGTGGGGCAGGCGGCGACCGCGGCGTTTGTGCACTCGTTTGTGCTGATCTTGGGCTCGGACCTGTTTCTGAATATTTTTCTCGATGCGGTCTATTACACGTTTTGGCCCGAAGGGGCTTCGTTCGTCTAGTGTCGTTGCTCGAGACGAGGGCTTGTCCCCGACACACCCGGGGGAAATGGGGAATGACTGACTTGGCAGCCGAGGCACCGCAGGTTCCGCTCTTGCGGATCGAGGGTCTTTACGTCGAATTCGGCGCGCAGCAGGTCCTGCGCGACATCAATCTGACGTTTGAATCCGGACAGACCGTCGGGATTATTGGCGAGAGCGGCTGTGGGAAAACCGTTCTGTTGAAGACGATTATCGGCCTGATTCGACCCACTCGGGGTCGGATCCTTTACCGCGGGAGAGACCTGGGGGGATTGTCGGACAAAGAAATGACCTCGTTGAGATCCCGGTTTGGCTTTGTTTTTCAGAATGCCGCCCTGTTTGACAGTTTCACGATTGGCCAAAACGTCGCGTTTCCGCTCAAGCAACATCGGAAGCTTACCGAGCAGCAGGTCGAGCAGTTGGTGCGGCAGGCGCTGGCCGATGTCGGCCTGCCGCCGACCGTCGTCTACAAGCGTCCCGCCGAGTTGTCCGGCGGTATGCGGAAGCGGGTCGGTTTGGCACGGGCCTTGGTAATGGATCCCGAACTGATACTCTACGACGAACCGACGACCGGACTCGATCCGATCATGAGCGACGTGATTAACGAACTCATTTTGCGAACGCAGCAACGTTCTCAGGTGACCAGTATCGTGATCACCCACGACATGAATACGGCTCGCAAAGTCGCCGACCGAGTGATCATGGTCTACCCCGTCAGTCGGCTGGAAGCGAATGAGGGACAAGTGCTATTCGATGGTCGGCCGGAGCAACTTGACGCGTATCCGGATCGTCGCGTACAGCAGTTCATTCGGGGTGAGGCCCGGGAACGCCTCATGGAGTTACAGCAGGAATCCAACCTGATCTCGCCGTAAGATCTTGCCGAAAGCGGCCAGAGCAGCGCAAGGGACCGAATCATGGACGAACGGGTTTTACAGTTCCGCGTCGGCGTGCTGGTGGCGGCCACGATCATCATTGGGATCATTCTGATCATGATCTTCGAGGAACTGCCGAAAGGACTGGGACGTCGCAAAACGATCTACATTCATTTCGTGTCGGCGCCGGGGGTCGAGGTGAACACGCCGGTCCGCAAGAGTGGGATTTTGATCGGCCGTGTGACGAAGGTCAGACTGGAAGATGCCGGCGGTGTGTTGGTAGCAGCCCGCTTGGAAGCGGACCGCCAGGTCTTCAAGAACGAGATGTGTCGAATCGCGACGGGCAACTTCTTGGGCGATGCGACGCTCGAGTTCGTACCGGGCCAGACATCCGGCGAGTCGAACGCGCCGTTGGAAGATGGCGATTTCCTGGAAGGGGTGGTTTCCGCGGATCCGCTCCGAATGATGGGCGACGCGATGCAGGTCTTCACCGACCTGGCGGGCGACCTGCGGGTCGCGCTCACGGCCGTCGAAACCGCCGGGCAAGATGTCGGGGAGGTCGCCAGAAACCTCAACGTCTTGGTCGTCAACAATCAAGATCAGTTCAACCGCATCGTTGGCCGGACGGAACAGGCCCTGGGAAAATTCGACACGACCATGACCGCCGTGCAGGAGATCGTAACGGATGAGGAATTGCGCGTCCGCGTCAAGCAGGTGTTGGACGACGTGCCGCGTGTACTCAGCGACGCCAGCAATCTCATGGCAGGCCTCAATCGGGTCGCAGACGAGGCGGAACAGAATCTCGTGTTCTTGCAGGGACTGACCCGTCCACTCGGCGAGCGCGGCGAGCAACTCGTGGCGTCGCTCGAACAGCGACTCGACCGGCTCGACGCCGCGTTGGTGGAATTTCAACAGTTCGGCCAGGCACTCAACAGTTCGGAAGGAACCGTGGGGCAGCTGGTTCACAATCCTGATCTTTACCATCGCCTGAACGCCGCCGCCGCCAACCTTGAGGAACTGACCTATCGCATGCAACCCGTCGTGGACGACGCGCGTGTGATCTCCGATAAATTGGCGCGGAACCCGGGACGCGTCCTGCGGGGCGCGATCGGCCGACAGCAATCCGGACTAAAATAGGCCGCTGCCGGACGCGAAGCGGTCGCTGCGATCCGCCCTGCTTGGCTTGATTGACGCCGCAAGGAAGTCCGCATGCTCCGTCAGCGGCTCGGGTAAAACGGGGGCGGCAGGTTCGGAAGGCCCGGTCCCGGACCCATCGCGGGCGGTCCCATCGCGGGCGGTGCCATCGCGGGCGGTGCCTCGGGAATTGCGTTTGACGCGGGCGGAGGTGCGACGGTGTAACCGGCGCGAGTTGATTCACGCAATTCCTGGGCTCGGCCGAGCAGTTCGGGGGTCGACACGACCCGCTGAGGTTCCAATTCGAATTCCACGATCCGTTCGTCGCGATATTCGTAGGGCACCACATTCTCGGTGAAAAAATCGAGGGGCGGGATTTGGTACCAGGGCGGGGAAACCTTTTGCTTCACGGTCATCGTCTCGTAACCGTCTTTGACGAGCTGAATTTTCCGCGTTCCATAATACACAAAGGGTGTCGAGACGGGGGTTTCCCCGACCTCTTGATCGTCGATGTAGACGGTTGCCCCGGCGGGTTGACTGCGGACCGTCATTCGACGGCGGACACAGCCAGCCGGCAGGAGGCCGAGGACCAGAAACCAAATTAGAGGAACACGGATGCTCATGGGCGGAGCTGGGATGGAAGAATTGTCAGGTAACCGGGGGCGGAGTATAGCGGGCGATTCGGGGGCCGACCAGATCGATCTCGCCCGATCGGCTCCGCCCTCCGCCGCTCCTGCCGCCGCCGCGGCTATTCGCCTCCGGTGGCCAGCGTTACAATCAGGAGGCGGATCGCTTGCCTCGCTGCGGTCCCAGGGGTACCACCCATCGATAGAATTCTTCGCGTCCTAATTTCGTATGACTGACTCGTCGAGCACTTGGACCGACCAGTTTCAATTCGCCGCCGTCTCCGATGTCGGAATGCGACGATTGAATAACCAGGATGCCTATGTGCTCTTACCCGCCGAGGACGAATCGACCTGGCGAACTCGCGGTCATATGCTTGTCGTGGCTGACGGCATGGGGGCGCACGCCGCCGGAGAATTGGCCAGCAAGCTGGCGGTCGAGGGCGTCGCTCACCACTATCGCAAGCTGCGGCAGCTATCGCCCCCCGAGGCGATTTTACGCGCCTTGCGGGAGACCAACTCCGAAATCCACCAGCGGGGGCAGGCCAACAGCGAATTCCACAACATGGGGACGACCTGCAGCGCACTGCTGTTGTTACCCCAGGGCGCCCTGGTGGCTCATGTCGGAGACAGCCGTGTGTACCGCGTTCGCGGAAAACGCCTGGAACAGCTGACCTTCGACCACAGCCTGTTTTGGGAGATGCGCACCGCCGGCTCGCTGGGTGGGGCGGAGGTCACTTACAACATTCCCAAGAACGTGATCACGCGTTCCCTGGGGCCGCACGCTGTCGTGCAAGTCGATTTGGAAGGGCCGCTGGAAGTCGAGCCCGGAGACGTGTTCTTGCTCTGCAGCGATGGCCTGACGGGCAAGGTCGAGGACGACGAAATCCGAGATGCGGTGGCCCATTTGCCACCCCACGCGGCCGCTCAACTGCTCGTCGATTTGGCCAATATCCGCGGCGGGCCCGACAACATTACGGTGTTGATTGTGCGCGCGACGGATCTGGCAGCGGCGACGCGGCATTGGCGAGGAGAGCCCTTGGTGGTCGGGCAGGAGTTGCGCCCACCGCCCCGCGTGCACACGATCACCTGGATCGGCGTCGTGCTGGGCTTTGTCCTGGCCGCGGGGCTGGCGATCCTGCAGCTCTATCCTGCCGCGGCGATCTCGCTGCTGGCTGCATGCGTGGCAGTGGGCGTCGCCTGGTGGCAACTGCACGGAGCGCCCGCCGACGGGGTGGCGTTGACCGGCGGGCGGCGTCTGGGGAAGGCGCCGTACGTGCGAATCGAGCGCGAGCGGAATGAATCGACGAGTGACCGGTTGGTCGGCACGTTACACGATGCACTGGCCGACCAGACGGACGAAAGCTGGGGCGAGCGGGAGCGAGCCGCGGCCTGCCTGGAGGCCGCGAGGGTGAAGTGCCAGGAACAGCCAGCGACGGAATGCTGGCATCTGCTGGGCGTCGCCGCCCGGCTGATCGCCCAGCATCATACGGAGTCCGAATCACGGCTCTAGCGGACACGGACTCACAACGGGCCGGGGAGGTGCGGCGGACGGCAGCGGGACGCCCCATCGCGGGGCCGTCAGATTCCGAGGCGCGTGTGCCTGGCATTGGGCCAAAATCTGGCGAGTCCGTCCGGTTGCATTCCAGCGATGGGAAAGAAATCGCAGCTCGCGATCAAGTCGCTCCCAAAGGTAGTCCGAACGCAGATAGTATCCCAGGCGATGATGGCCCCGAAGCGTCTCACAGGCACGCTCGTAGCCTCCCGCGAAGTCGACCGGTGCCCGCGTTTCGACCCGCTCGAAGACATACCGCAGGACGCGTTCCCGCGGGCGGGCCAGGCTGGCCGCGACGCGAAACCCGACCGACTCGGCAAGTCGCACGAGCGTTTCGGGCATGAAGTTGTAGATATGAGCAAAGTGGAACTGTCGACCCGGCGCTGCATGAGGGGCGGCGATGTTGGGGCATTCCACGTAGATCCGGCCCCCCGGGCGCAGGAGGTGACGCATGTGAGTCAGTGCTTTGCGCGGCGAATTGAGGTGCTCGATCACGTGAACCAGCAACAGGAAGTCGTATGTCGGCTCGGCCGGCAAATCGAACAAACTGGCCCGCGCGACCCGCGCCCGCAACTGCTCGCAAGCGAATTGCTGAAAGCCGTGCCCCGGCTCGATCCCGTCGGCCTCGAAACCGGCAAGCTCGAAGGTCTTGACCGTGCAGCCAATGCCAGCTCCGATTTCGCCGACGCGGCAGCCCGTCGGGACATGGGGACGCAGCAGCCGATACAGCCAACGTCCGCCCTCCCACGCCCGCACGACCCGGTGGGGTGCGGGCGAGACCTCGCCATGGTAGTCCTGACGATACTGCACCGCGTAGTAGGCGTGCAATTCGCCCTCGGTCGGGATCGTTTCGTGCGAGATCAAGCCGCACTGGCGGCAGATCGCGGTGGTCAGCGGCGCCCGCTGCCGATCGAACTCGGCGAGCCTGGCGAACTGGCGGCCCTCGCAGAGGTCGCAAGGCTGTATTCGAGACGACGGTTTCAGTCGCAGGCTGGCGGCCATGGTGGTCTCCCGAAGGCGCTCGATTCATGCTGAGAGCCGCGGACTTTAGATGGTGTTTCGTCCGATGTCAATCGACGATTTGCGGTTGGGTTCGAGCCGCCGTTCCTGCTACAGTGGCGTTGATTCCCGCTGGTTTTTCCCTGGAGTGGTGGGCTGAAATGCGTCGGATTACACGCTACGTCCTGTTCGAGCTCATCTCGGTGTTCCTCGTCACACTGACAGGAATTACCCTGATGCTGATTCTGGCCGGCGTCGCGACCGAGGGGTTGCGGGAAGGACTGGGCGTCGGGCCGATTCTGAAAATGATCCCGTACGTCGTGCCCGTGGCGCTCCAGGTGTCGGTGCCCGCCACGATTCTCATGTCGGCCAGCAGCGTGTTCGGGCGGATGTCGGCGGATAACGAGATTGTGGCCATCAAGTCGCTCGGGATCTCGCCCATTTCAGTGCTGTTGCCGGCACTCGTCTTGGCCTTCGTCGTCAGCCTCGTGGCAGTTTGGATCAACGACATCGCCGTTTCCTGGGGGCGAGCCGGCATCTTTCGGGTCGTGGTGGAATCGGTCGAGGAAGTGGCGTATCGGATGCTGAAGACGCAGCGCGCCTATCAGACGCGTTCGTTTTCGATCAATGTCAAGGACGTCGTCGGTCGCCAATTGATTCAGCCAAATATTCAGATCCAGGGAACGGGCAACGGCAAGACGGTGAGAATCCATGCCAGTACCGCCGAATTGAAAAGCAACGCCGAGGAGAACACCTTGACGGTTGCCCTCACCAACATGAGCGTTGATCAGGGGCATCTCTGGATCGCGTTCGACGAGGAACAGCTCAATATTCCGCTGCTCGATGCAACCCGCAAGGGCGACAATCGGGACAGCCCCTCACTGATCCCGCTGCGTCGCATCGGATCGGAGACCCGCACACAACGCAAGGTGACGGAGGGTCATGAACAGCGGGGTGCCACGGCGGCGGCGTTCGAGATGATGACCGGCGATTTCCGCCGCTTGACGGACGCGGCGGATTGGCGCGATCGACGAGAGTCCATCGAGGGTGCCCGCGCACGCTTGCACCGCTTGCACCTGGAGCCCTGGCGGCGTTGGGCGAGCGGCTTCAGCTGCTTCTTTTTTGTTCTGGTGGGAGCTCCTCTGGCAATCCAGATGAAGACCGCCAACTTTTTTACTACCTTTGCCGCCTGCTTCCTGCCTATCCTGCTGATCTATTACCCGCTCCTGGCCTTCGGCGTCGATCGCTGCAAGGACGGGGTGATGCCGCCCTATACCGTGTGGCTCGGTAACCTCGTGCTTTGCGCCGCAGGTGTTTGGATGATTCGCCGCGTGATACGATACTGAGCGGCAGCGGGCTCGCCTGTGGCGTCGGCTTGATGGCCGCGAAAGGGACCCGACCGGCGTTTGGCCATCCGTGTGCCTGCTCCGCGCGAAAGCGGCGACGATGCGACATGCACCGTTCTGCTCGCGTCGTTCACTCGTCCCTCGGCGTGTCGGGCGACAAGCGGATCGAGGAAAGTGAGTGACTGCATGAACGACGTGCCGGAGGAATATTGCTATCTGACCATGACGACAGGTCCCAGGACCGGGACGAGCTTCATGCTATACCCCGAGCATTCCAATCGGATTGGCCGGGGAACGGATTGTGAAATCGTCGTCGTCGACCCCAACTGCTCGCGCGTCCACGCTCGGATCCAGCGCGAGGAGGACGGCTGGTGGCTTGAGGACGAATCCAGTCGTAACGGGTCGTTCGTGAATGACGAGCGCGTCGTGCGGCACGCCTTGCAAGATCGAGACGGCCTGCGATTTGGTGAGACGCAGTTCATTTTTTACCGCACCGATGAGCCTCCCACGTTAACGGCCGCTCGCAGCAATCTTCAGGCGCCCACCGTCATCCGGGAAGCCCAAGTCGATCCCCAGGACTCGTCGCAAATGCTGCTTGCGGCATTGGAGAATGCCGAATTTGCTCACGACTTACTGGTGATCTACCAGCTCAGCGTCAAGCTGCTCGAATTCAACGATCCCGATCCGGTGATTCACACCTCGCTGGATCTGTTACATGACCGGACGAAGGCGTCGGTGGTGGGGTTTTTGTGGGCCACCGAGGACGGCAAGCTGCGTCCGAGGTTAGTCGTGCCCAACGAGGGTGAAGACATTTCGCTGAACGAAACACTTTCGAACGTGGTGTACGAACAGGGTCGTGCGGTTTGGATCTCCAGTCACGCGGATGCCAGCTCGAGTTCCAGCTTGCGGCGCTACTCCGACGCGATTTGCGTTCCGCTCGTCAGGAAGGGCGTGACGGTAGGAGTCGTCCATTTGTACCTGAAGCAGGGAAGATTTCGCCGCGCGGACTTCGACTTTGCCATCTCCGTGGCCAACTTGATGGCCGTGTCGCTCGTACGAACTCGTCGCGATATGGCGCTCAAGGTTGACCACCAGCGGCTGGCCAATGAGGTTGCGGACTTCAACGAGTTGATCGGCGAGAGCGAAGTGATGCGCGAGCTCAAGTCCAAGATCGCGAAGATCGGGCGAGCTCGAGGTGGGGTCTTGATACGCGGCGAAAGTGGGTCCGGGAAAGAACTGGTCGCTCGCGCCCTGCATGCCGCCAGTCTTCGCAGCGATCGTCCCTTGTTGTCGGTGAATTGTGCCGCGATTCCCGCCGAGTTGGTCGAAAGCCAGCTCTTCGGCCACCGCAAGGGCGCCTTCACGGGGGCGGACCGAGATCACCTGGGTTGGTTTCAGCAGGCCGATACCGGCACGCTGTTCTTGGACGAGATTGGCGAGCTGCCGCAGGAAGGCCAGGCAAAACTGCTTCGGATCCTTGAGGGACATCCCTTCTTGCCGGTGGGAGCGAATGAGGAGATTTCGGTCGACGTCCGCGTGATTGCTGCCACGAACCGCGACCTCAAGGAATTCGTGCGGCGAAAGGAATTTCGCCAGGACTTGTATTTTCGGCTTTCAGTCTTCGAGCTCGAGTTGCCTCCGTTGCGGGATCGGGGGTCCGACCTGGAACGGTTGACTGACCATTTCTTTGATCACTTTCGACGTCAGCATGGGCGGCCTCACTTGCAGCTCTCACAAGCCGCCCGAGAGCGACTGCTGACGTACGATTGGCCGGGAAACGTGCGGCAACTTCGCAACGTAATTGACAGCGCGGTCGTGCTGGCCGAGGGGCAGACCATCGAGAGCGGAGACCTCGGGATTCAGTTTGTACCCATCGGGGATCGCCCCAGTACGCTCCGAATCGCGGATTGGGAGCGGATCTTGATCCAGGACGCGCTGGCGAAGACGCGTGGCAAAATTCCCGAAGCGGCCAAACTGCTGGGGATTGGCCGCGCGACGCTTTACCGCAAGATCGAGGAGTACCAAATCGACCGCTGATTAACCCGCCCGTCGGCGTCCGCGAGAACTTCGACTCTGCGTTCCGCGACCGGAATCGGTCAGTTCGCCAGCGGGGATCAGACGAGTTTACGCACGACCCCGACAACCACGCCCAGTACTTGGGCGCTGCGGACGTAAATCGGGTCCATCTGCGAGTTGGCGGGCTGGAGTCGAATTCGATCTTTCTCCGGGAACCAAAACTTGAGCGTGGCCTCACCGTCGTCGGTTTGCGCGATCACCATCTGCCCCGGCGCCGCGGTTGGTTGACGTTTGACGACGACATAGTCGCCATCGGCGATTTGGGCCTCAATCATCGAGTCGCCTCGCACCTCCAACACGAATTGATCGTCCTTGGCAAACATGGTCCCGAAGTCGATCGTCTCTTGCTGCTCAATCGCCGCCTGCAAGACGCCCGCCGCGACGCGGCCGGCCAAGGGCAGCCCCTGCGATGCGGGCTGCCAGTCGGGTTGCCCCGCAACTCCGTTGGCCTGCGTGGCCAGTTGAATTGCGCGTGACATGTTAGGCTGGCGCGTGATGAGCCCCTTCTTTTCCAACGCTTTCAGATGGCACATCACGCCGTTGGGAGAACTGATACGAAACCGCCCGCCAATCTCACGCACTGTTGGGCCATAACCCCGATTTTGGATCTTGTCGCGAATAAAGTCATAGACGGCACGCTGCCGTTTGGTAAGTTGATCCAAGTGCGTCATCTGGGTTGTCCTTGGGGGGTGCCTTCTGAATTCGGAGGCGTGCAATATAATATACGGGTGTACACAGTCAATAGCGTTTGTACACTATCGTTCGACGAAGTCGGCGACTCGGATATCGCGTGCTGGCGGGAGGGTCGCGATCTGAGGGGCGGGCGTCTGCGTGGAAAACCTAGAGTTGGGTCAGCTGTCGGCTTCCTTCGGAGTCGTCCGGCCGGTCCTTTTGCAACCAGAGGAGAGTCGAGGAATGCGTCAGATCCGTTGGCTATTCGGTTGGGTACTGATGGGCGGCTGGTTGTGGGGGGCGATCGTGGACGCGCCGCAATCGGCCTGGGCCGACGAGGAGACCAAGGTCGCCCCAGCCGAGTCCTCCGAGGGGGACGCGACGGTGTCGAAAAAGCCGGAGCCTCGTCAGGCAACCGTCGTCAGCGTGGGTTTGTCGGGCGGTTTGGCCGAGGGCGTTTCTCCTCCTGGACTGTTCGGCGAGTTACAGAAAAACTTGCGGCAGACGATCGATCGGCTGGAACGCGCCGCGAACGACGACGACGTCTCGGCCGTCGTGTTGCGGCTTCGGAATCCGGTCCTGGGTCGGGGCAAATTGCATGAACTGCGTTCGGCGATTCGGACACTGCGGAACTCCGGCAAGAAGATCTACGCCGACCTGGAGTTCGCAACCCCGGCGGACTATCTGCTGGCCTCGGCCTGTGACCAAATTGTGATGCCCGAATCGGGAACGCTGTTGCTGCCAGGTGTCCGTGCCGAGGTGACCTTTTATAAGAATCTGTTCGACAAACTTGGTCTCCAAGCCGACATGCTGCAGGTGGGCGAGTTCAAAGGAGCGGCCGAGCCATATACGCGAAGTGAGATGAGCGCGTCGTTTCGCCGCCAGTACGAGTTGGTGATCGATGACCTTTACGATCAAATGCTCGATCTGATCGCGACCGATCGACGGCTGAATCGGGAGGAAGTCAAGGCGGCGATGGATCGGGGGCTGCTGACGGCGCAGCAGGCCGCGGAGGTCGGGCTGATCGATCAAGTGGCCTATGAAGACGAGTACCGTCGCCACCTCGGCGAATCGCTCCAGGTGGACGAATTGAAGATGGTCCGCAATTACGGGCGGAAGAAAGTGGACACGGACTTTTCCGGAATGACGGGAATTTTCAAGTTCATCGAACTCTTGACCGGCGGCGAGTCGAAGGGAAGGACGACGAAACAGAAAAAGATTGCCGTCGTGTACGCGGTGGGAGCGATCATGTCGGGTCGGAGTCAAGCCGATCTTTTCGGTGGGGAGACACTGGGCAGCGACACGATCGTGGCGGCCTTGGCCGAGGCCGAGGCGGACAATTCGGTGGTTGGGATCGTGCTTCGAATTGATAGCCCGGGAGGATCCGCCCTGGCCAGCGACCTGATCTGGCATCAGGTCCGACAATGCAAGAAGCCCCTCGTGGCCAGCATGGGAGACATTGCAGCCAGTGGCGGCTACTATATCGCGATGGGGTGTGACAAGATTGTGGCTGAGCCCGGCACGCTGACCGGCTCGATCGGCGTCGTGGGGGGGAAGATCGCACTGGGCGGGCTGATGGACAAAGTCGGTGTCCAGGTCGACGTCATCAGCCGGGGAAATAACAGTGGCATCTTTTCCACCGATCAAGCGTTCACGGACTCGGAGCGCGAGGTTTTTCAAAAGTCGATGGAGGCGATCTATGAACAATTCACGTCCAAGGCGGCAGAAGGCCGAGGAATGGACGCCGAGCGGATCAAGTCACTCGCCGGTGGCCGAATCTGGACGGGTCGCCAGGCGGAGCAGAACGGGCTGGTCGATCAGTTGGGAACGCTGGCTGATGCGATTCGCCTGACGCGTGGACTGGCCGAGGTCCCCGCGGACGACGAGACTCAACTCTTAATTTTGCCGAAGTCGAAGAGTTTCTTCGAACAACTGTTTGAGGGGCCCGATGCGGAACTCCGAATGCCGCTGGGGAGTCCCTTCAGCGGCCTGATGCGACAAGCGCCGAAGGACGCTTGGACGGCCTACCAGCTGCTGCAGGAGCCGTTCTTGTGCTGGTTGCCCTACCACATCGCGATCCAGTGAACGCGCGCGGCGCGGCGGGCTGACGCAGCGTCCAACGGATCCTGTCTCGCGAACGTTGCCTTCCAAGGGTGTCAATGACGCGTGATCGTCAGGTTGTCTCGATGGATGACCTCGACGTACGGGCAATGACCCAGGGTGCGGGCGATTTCGTGACTGTGGAGCCCTTGGATACGGCGCAGTTCGTCGGCGGAATAGTTGCTCAGGCCACGCGCACGCTCCTGCCCTTGGCTGTCCTGCAGCGACACCACATCGCCCTTCCGGAAATTACCCCCGGTCGCCCGGATTCCGATCGCCAGCAGACTCCTCCCGTCCCGTACGACGGCGTCGCAGGCCCCGTCGTCGATTTGGAGGACGCCCTGAGGTGGGGCGGAGAAGCCAATCCATCGCTTCCACGGACTGACGCTTTTGCCTTCCGCCAGGAAGGCCGTGCCGATCACCTCGCCTTGTGTGATTCGCTCCAGAACCCGCGGCTCACGACCATGGGCCAGGATCACATTTTCGCCGGCGACCGTACACATTCGAGCGGCCGCGAGTTTGCTGGCCATGCCGCCCTTACTCAGCCCTGACCGATGGCCTTGAACGTAGGCGTCAATCGACGCGTCGATCTGGGCCACGGTCGCGATGACCTGGCTGGTCGGTGCCTCGGGTGGGCCGTCATAGAGTCCGGCGACGTCCGACAAAATAATCAGAAGCGGCGCTCTTAGCAAATTCGTGACCAAGGCCGCCAAACGATCGTTGTCCCCGAAGGTCTTCATCAGCTCGTCGACGGCGACGGTGTCGTTCTCGTTAATGATCGGAACCGCGCCCAGGTCCAGCAAGGAACGCAGCGTGTTACGGACATTCAGGTAACTTGTGCGATCAATCAGGTCGCCCGCCGTCAGGAGAACTTGGGCCGCGTGGTGTCCATGTTGCCGAAGTGTCCGGTCGTAGGCCTCGATCAACTTGGTCTGCCCGACGGCGGCAACCGCCTGTAGTCGCGCCAAGTCGCTGGGACGCGAGTGGAGTCCGAGTTGCGACATGCCTGCTCCCACGGCCCCGCTGCTGACCAAGACGACTTCCCGGTCTGCCTGTCGAAGCTGGTGCATCTGGTCCGCCAGATCGGCAATCCGATCATAGTCGAGTCGTCCATCGGGCTGGGTTAGGACGCGGGTGCCGACCTTGATTACGATGGGCGATGCAGAACTGGCGATTTGCTGGCGAAGTGAGTCAGTCATACCGAAATGGACCCGGGCGCAGGAGCGGACCGCAGTCCGAATTATGCCGTTTCCCCCTGATCCTGACCATGGTCGTTCGCCCTTCAGTTCTGCAGTGGACGGCTGAAGTCGCAGCTCACCCTCCGCCCGTCGGTTGTGAAAGCGAGCGGGCCCACGTACAATGCAACCGAAGGCAAGTGAAGGCGAAGCAATCGAGCGAATTCGTTCCTTGCGGGTCGCGATTGAAATGGGGCGGGTTGAGATTTCGACGATCGGCGGCGGGCCGCCACGATAATTTCTCGGCGCCCGGCCCGCGATTGCCTTTCCCCACTTCCCTGGACAGTTCTGGCGGCCAATTCCCCCGAGGTGTTTGCAACCCCATGAGTGAGATTCATCACGAGTGTGGCGTGGCGGCGATCTATCATCTGGCCAGTGCCGAGCCAAGCCGACTCTGTCCACCGCAAGGTCCGGAGCAGGTGTCGCGGCTGATGGTTCGGATGCTGCTCGATATTCAGAACCGGGGACAGCTTGCCGCCGGGATGACGTCCTTCAATCCCCAGCGGCCTCAATTGATCGACACGCATAAGGAAGTGGGGTCGGTGAGCGAAGTGTTTCGGTTGTCGCATAGCGGCAAGCGGGAGAGCTTGATGTCGCAATATGCGGGCCGCGCCGCAATCGGTCATGTCCGCTATGCAACGTGCGGGAGGGACGATCGAAGCTACGCCCAGCCATTCGAGCGTCATCATCTGCAGAAGCACAAGTGGTTCAGCTTCGCGTTCAATGGACAGCTGGCAAATTATCTCCAGCTGCGCGCTCAGTTGCTGCAAGGAAACGACCACCATTTGCGCGCGAAACGGACACCGAAATCATTATGCACGAGCTCAGCCGCGAACTTGGCGGTGAGCAGCGGACAAGTTTAGTGGACGTGATGCGCCACGTCGCGCGTCGATTTGATGGGGCTTACAGCCTGGCCATGCTCAACGCCAACGGCGAGATGCTCGTGGCCCGAGATCCGCTGGGCATTAAACCGATGTGTTACGCAATTGACGGCCCGCTGTTCGCGGCCGCGAGCGAATCGGTCGCACTGGCGAACTTGGGGTTTGAACGCGACAGCATCAAGTCGCTCGAGCCGGGAATGGCGGTGGTCGTTTCTGATGGTGAGCTGACGTTCGAGCGCTATGCCGCGTCTCCACGTCGGGCTCATTGCTTTTTCGAATGGATCTATTTCGCCAACGTCGCCAGCACGCTCGACGACCGCAGCGTTTATCTTTCCCGCACGGCGCTCGGCGAGGAGTTGGCTCGGCTGGAACGCGAAACCGCACAGGTGGTCCTGGATGAAGATACGATCATTGTGCCGGTTCCCGATACGAGCAAGGCGGCGGCGGACGCGATGGCCTTCGCCTTGAAGATTCCTTGCCGGGAAGGGTTGATCCGAAATCGTTATTCGGGCCGAACCTTCATCGAAGGCAGCAATAGCCGCCACGAAGCCGCTCGCATCAAATACACGCCGCTGCGCCACGTGCTGCAGGGGAAACGCGTGTTGCTGGTCGAGGACTCAATTGTCCGCAGCACGACGATGAAGGTCCTACTCAACCGGATTCGGGATGAAGGCGGAGCGGCGGAGATCCATGTACGCGTCGCCTGCCCGCCCATCATCGCGCCTTGTTTTTATGGCATTGACATGTCCACGGTGGACGAACTTTTCGCGCCGCGATTTCTGAAAGGCGGGATGCTGACGACGGAAATGCAGCAGGAAATGGCGGATTCGCTCGGGGCCGATTCGCTCCGATACCTGCCGGTTTCTTCGATTGCTCGGGCGATCAAGCTTCCCGCCGATGATCTTTGTCAGGCTTGTATCACGGGTGAGTATCCAACGCCCTGCGGGCAGGAACTCTACGAAATCTCCCTGCAACAGCATGACCTCGGCGTCTCGCGCCAGCGGACCTATGAGCGCGTGGAGGCCGTTCGCTCGTAACCTAACCGCGTGTCAGCAGGCAGCTCGCTCGGCAGTTGACGTGGACGCATTGGCCTACGGCTCCGCTTTACGAAACTGGGCTCGATAGACCGGTTGTCCCTCGATTCGGCTGCGACGTTCGAAGTGCGTGCGGTAATCCAAGCTGTGACTCGCGGGAAGCTCGCTCACTTCATACGGCCCTCGCAGCGGGACCGAGGCCGCGATCAGTTCCAGGGACTGCCGATGATATTCCTCGACATCGGTCCAAAAATGGAGGCTTCCCCCCGGAGCCAGGACGCGAACGATTTGAAGCAAGAACGGCAGGTTCATGATCCGTCGCTTGTGGTGCCGATTCTTCCACCACGGGTCGGGGAAGTAGATGTGCACGGCCGCCGCGCACGCTTCGTCAAGGTGGTCACGGAAGAAAATCTGCGCGTCGCCGTGAATCACGCGGACATTGTTCAGTTGGCGTCGCGCAAGGCGAGACGCCGTAAATTCGGCGTACTTCTTGGCGACTTCGATGCCCAGGAAGGATCGGTCGGGATACGTGGCGCCTGCCGTCGTTAAGAACAATCCCTTGCCGCTTCCCACTTCGATTTCCAGCGGCGAGGCATTCCCGAAACAAGCGTGGGGCTGAAACGGCGACCGCATTTGCTCGAGATGCATCAGGTGCCGGGACAGGTCGATGCCCGGGGGAATCTTGCGAAGCGCTCGGCGGCCCATGATGTTGGATCTCGATCAGGCGGGGTCCCGTTTCGTCACCGCCTGCAAGGCGGAAATCGGGAGCGGGATTCCCTTGAGCGATCCTTCCACGACGATGCGGTCTTGCACAAAGCCTTGGAAACGGCAGACGATCATCCGGCCACGCCGGACCTTGACCAACTCGGTCGCCACGTACAGTCGATCGCCCGGCAGCACGGGATCTCGAAATCGAACATCCTCCAGTCCACCGAAGCCCACCATCTCGCTGCCCAAGAGGTCGTATTTCTGCGTGTAGTAGGAAGCCAGCTGCGCGGCGGCTTCGCACATGATCACGCCCGGCATCAGTGGCATTCCAGGCATGTGGCCCCGCACCCAGAAGTCCTGCTCGCTCGTGTCCTTGTAGCCCAAACAGCGGTGGTGCTCGCTATCTTCGAAGACAATCGCCGTCAATTGCTCCATCTCGAATCGTTGAGGGTTATATCGCCGAATCTGACTTAGATCGGCGACCACCCGCTTCAGATCGATCTCCGAAAGATCGTAAAGAAAGTCGCGTCCCCTCACGGTTAGCCCCTTTATTCAAGATCGGTTTCGAATGTGGGCTACGTGTGGGCGAGCGATCTGCTGCCGGTCTGGCACGCATCGTCAACACGAAACCGTCTGTGCCCACTCGCTGGCGCTTGAAACGGGTTGTCCCCGCGGCTGTGACAAATCGGTTTCCGGATGGCTAGGTCTTGATCGACTTACGCTTCGCCTTTCGGGCGCGGGCGTTGGCGGGGCGTCGGCCATGATTGGCCTTCTTCAGTTTGCGATGCGGCTTGGCCATCGGTGTTCCTCCTGGCGATTCGGTGCAGTTTGAGCAAACCCCAGAGGATACCAGGAATCAGGCCCCACTGGAAGCCCGTCGTGAGTTCGCTTTTGGACCGCGCGCCCGTTGGCGGGCGATCAAACCCAGCAAGCAGGGAAGGGTAATCGTGGAAGTCAACAGGCAACAGGCGATGCCCAGGGTTGCGACCCTGCCGAGACTGCGCAGTCCCTCGTGGTGGGCCATGATGAGACTGCCAAAGCCGATCATGGAGGTCAACGAAGTGAGCAGAATTCCCGCGGTCGCGGCTTGCCCCAAGCCGGTGCTCATCCGGCCCGCAAGGAAGTCGTGCATGACGTGGATGCCGTCGTCAATCCCAATCCCGATGATGAGCGGCAAGACGATGATATTCGCGGGATTCAAAGGGATTTGCAGGAATCCCATCAGCCCGAAAAGCTGGATCAAGCCCAGGACCGTCGGGACGGCTGCCAGCGCAGCGGCATGAAGGTGTTTGAGGTCCCAGAGCAGGACGACGCCGACGACGCAGGCGGCAATCCCCGCCGCGCGGTAGTAACTGGTTTCCATTTGCTGGGACGCATAGTAGGCCTGCACTGGATGCCCGGTCACTTGCGGATCGACCTGTTCGATTTCTCTTACGAAACGATCCAATTGTTCCATTTCCCAGGCGTCACCGCGGGCATAGACGTGGAGCGCTTGCTTCCCGTCACGTCCCACAAATCTTGCCGCGATCTCGGGGGGCAGGTCGGCCAACTGGATCGGACGGGGGTCGCTCATGGCTTGCACCGCGCGCGCCCGCTGCCACAACCGATCCGCGCGCTGAGCTCGCCCGACGTTGAGCTCGATGATCCGAGCCGCCACGTCCCTGTCGGCGAGCGTGTCTGGTTGCCGGAGGGATCCGTCGTGCCCGCCGCTCAGGGAGATCCGCCAGCGCCGCCGACTTGCCGCTGAGATCTCGTTTTCATTCAAGGGGCGGACAACCGGTGGGGCGGGCGGCAGCTCGGCCAATGCCTGGTGAATCTGGGCGATTGCCTCGCCGGCCGCGGGGGTTGTGTTCGGTAACAGCGAGGCAATCTCTTCCACACGCGCCACCGTGGCCAACCGCTCGAAACTTGCCTTTCGCCGCAAAACTTCCGCTTGGGTGTCGGCCATCGAGACGGCGAACCAGGTGCTGCGATCCGTTTCCTGCAGCAGCTTTTGTTCCCATTGAACACAGGGCAAATCGGCGGCTTGTAAATTCAACAGGTTGTGGTCGAAACGTAGCTGCGGCAGGCCAGTTGCCAGAAACGCCGTGGCGGCAAGGCTGGCCGCGACGAAGAGGCTGGGACGTCGCCAGAGCAGCGGGTTGAGGCGAGCGACGTGAAGCACCTGCCGGGCCGGTGGAATCGCCTGGCGGGCGTCGACCAACCAAATCAGGGGTGGAAGGATGAATAGGGTCGCGGCCACGCAGAGTAGAATCCCGCCACCGGAAATAATCCCGAGTTCGGCTACGCCGCGGAATTCCGTCCAGGACGTTGCAAAGAAAGCGGCGGCGGTCGTGACGCCGCCCGCGAGGATCGGGGGCCCGACGGACGCGGACGTGGTGATCAAACTGCGGCGAGTTCCGCCTCCGGCGGCGATTTCTTCCAGGTAGCGGGCCACAAAATGCAACGCGAAGTCGATCCCCAGCCCAATCAAAATCACACCAAACGACATGCTCAAGATGTTGAGATGGCCGACCACGAGCGTGAGGTAACCACACGTCCAGGCCAACCCGGTCAACAACGTCACGACTCCGAGTAAGGGGTACTTCACGCCGCCAAAACCGGCCCAAAACAGCGCGGTTACGCCCAGCAGGCTCAGGCAGCTGGCCCACGTCATGTCGCGTTGACTGGTCTGCATCTCGCCAAATTCCAAGGCCGGCAGGCCTGTGATCCCGATGCGAATTTCGGGCATTGCTTGGAGCGTCTCGGACCGGATTCGCTCCAACTCAAGCAGGGGTTTCGCGTCCGGGACGAATTGCTGACGGGTCGCTTGGAGTCGCGCGGCGACCAGCCCAATGGTCCCTTGGCGAGCAAGAACGTGGCGGGGAAGCTGCGTCTGGAGTTGCTGGATCGGATCGGCCGGCGGCAGCGGTTCCGGCTCGCGACCCTTGACGCGCGAGGCGTCGGTCGGAAACCCGTTGAGCAATGTGTCGTAGTCCTCCGCTTGTGCCGACGGATTGGCCAGGACCGTCCGAGCTTGAATTGTCCAACCAACCAACGGCCTTAGTTCCGACTCCGACAGATAGTGCAACGCCTTTCGCTGCAGGGCCTCGCTCCGCACCTGATCCAAAACATCGCGAAACAGGTCCGGACGTTGACGCAAGCTCTGCCCGATTCGATCGATCGCCCTGGTGACTTGCTGAGGTTCGCGGGACTCCACCACCACGACGACATCCGCCTCGTCGCCAAATTCCGCGACATATCGCAACCAACGCTGGTTGAAGGGGCTGTCAGGGTTCAGCAAGTCCTGGCGGCTCGTGTGCATGGTCAACTGACTCACGGTGATTCCCACCGACGCGAGCAGCAAGATGAGCGTGATTGCAAGCGTGAAGCGTGGAGCGGCGAGTGTCCTGTTCGTCAGCTGCGCGAAGCGATTCGGAGTGGGCGTCGGCGGCATTGATTGAGGGCCTTGCAAACCAGTCACGCGTGGCTCAGTTCGCTCAGGCGAGCGAGCGTTTCTCGAGCCGCCCCGGATTCGATTGCCTGGCGGGCGAGGGCGGCGCACTGGAGCTCGGTCCCTCGTTGGGCGGTCCACAACGCCGCCGCGGCATTGAGTATCACGATCTCGGTTGCTGGGCCGGGTGTTCCTGCGAGAACGCGGCGGATGATTTCCGCGCTCGCCTTGGGTCCGTCGACCTGCAGCGCGGAAAGATCATGGACGGATGTCAAACCGAAGGACGACGGAGTCCAGGTAAAATCGCGCAAAACCGTGCCCGTCACTTCGGTGCAATGCGTGACGCCCCGCAATGTCACCTCGTCCAGCCCGTCTTCACCACAGACGACGACTCCATGCCGGATGTGGAGCCGTTGGAGTGCTTGAGCCAGCAGAGGACGCAACTCCGCCTTGCCGACGCCCAGCAGTTGAAAACAAGCCTTGGCGGGATTGCAGAGAGGTCCCAGCAGATTGAAGATCGTGCGGAAACCCAGCTCGCGCCGAACCTGCGCGACGTGCTTCATCGAGGGGTGGTGCAACGGCGCAAAACAAAAGCAGATTCCAACCGTGTCCAGACATTTCTCGGCTTGCTCGATCGATGCGTGGATGTTCACTCCCAACTCGGCCAAGACGTCCGCCGAACCGGTTTTACTGCTTGCGCTGCGGTTGCCGTGTTTGGCGACGGGCACGCCGGTGGCCGCCGTCACGAGCGCGGCCGCGGTGCTGATGTTGAAGGTGCCTGAGCTGTCACCGCCCGTTCCGCACGTGTCGAGCAAGGCGGCGTGACGAGTTCGAATTGGTGTCATGTGCCGCCGCATCGCATCGGCCGCACCGGCGACCTCCTCGACGGTTTCGCCCTTGTGATGTAACGCCGTCAGCAGCAAGGCGATCTGAGGGTCGGGCCATTCTCCGCGCATGATTTCGTCGATCGCGCTCGACATTTCGGTCTGACTCAAGTCGTTCCCCGCGGCGACGCTGCCAAGGACATCAAGCGACATGGGATTCTGGCATCCTTCCCCATCGAGGATCGAGTACGCGGCTTGGAATCGATGATTGTGACCCGACTACCTTTGCGTCGCTGATCGATCGGTTCGGAAGTCCCGCGGCGGGTCGAAGTCGAATCACCTATTCTATCGACCTTTCCTCCAACGTCCTACTGCGTGCTTTCCCTAAGTTGCCCGCTCGACGATTGCCGAGCGGGTCCTTGTTGCTCGCCGCGGCCAGACTTACAATCGGGGTCCTACAAGACACGCCGCGAGCAACGTTCATCGAGGGCCTACGCAAGAGTGCAGTAGCATGCCGAAAAAGGTGATTCTTGACTGCGATCCGGGTATCGATGACGCGATCGCCATTTGCCTGGCGCTGTTCGATCCTCGGCTGGATGTGGTCGCCGTGACGGCGACCGCAGGGGTTGTCGATGGGCATCAGGCCAGCCGCAATATCCAGGCCATCCTGGAATTGCTGGATCCACCCCGATGGCCGAGATTGGGGGCGGCTCGTCTCGAGGATGCCGCCTTTGAGTCCGACTCCCGGCATTTGCACGGGGCGGATGGCCTTGGAAATCTCGGGATAAAGATCTCGGAACTGCACCATCCGAGGGCCTCGGACAAGGTCATTGGCGACGCGGTTCGCAACGCACCAGGCGAGATCACGATCGTGGCCCTGGGGCCGCTCACCAACATCGCGCGGGTTCTGGGAGGAGATCCTGATCTGGCGACGCTGATCGATCAAATCGTGATCGCGGGTGGAACCCTGAGCGGGGAGGGCGATGTGACCGCCGTTGCCGAATACAACTTCTTCTGCGACCCCCAATCTGCCCGACTGGTCCTGCGGTCACCAATCACGAAGACGCTGGTGCCCCGCGATGTGACGAATCGCTTGGTGCTGACTCTCGATTTCCTTGACTTGCTGCCCGACGAGTCGTCGCGCGCGGGAGTCTCATTCGCCGCTCGTTGTCGTATCTGTATCGCTCCTACCGCCAGAACGTCGGCTTAGAAGGGATCTACCTCGGTGATGCCATCGCGTTATTGAGCTGTCTCGACGCCGAGCTATTCGAGACCGACGAAATGTCAGGGGATGTCGAAGTGACCGGCGAGCTCACGTCCGGCATGACGGTGTTCGACCGCCGCCGCCGAAGTGATGCCCAGGCGAATATGGACGTCGTTGTCCGCTTCGATACCACCGAGGTTCGGGAATCGCTGCTGCGAGGCCTTCGGTATGCGGCCCAGGAAACGCGAGCGTAGGGCCCGCGAGCCAGTCGTCCCGTCGTGATTCCCGCCGCGCCTTGCCGTTCCACTGAATGAGGTCTACTCGATCCTCGGCTCGAAGTGCTTCCGATTGCCTACCTTGACTTCGATCGTCAGCCGCTGGGACCCGCGAATGATCTCCAAAGGAACCGAACGGTTCAAGGGCGTCAGGCTCACGAGATTGACCAGATGGTCGTCGTCTTCCACAAGATTCTCGTTGTACCGTACGATCAAGTCGCCGGCTTGAAGATTCGAGAAATACGCGGGTGAGCGAGGCGTGATGCCTTTGACCAGTGCGCCGCGGACATGATCCAGTCCGAGGGAAAGGGCCGTCTCGAGATTGAATTCGTTGTCGAGTTGAACGCCGAGGTAGGCATGGTCCACCTCGCCTCGTGCGACAAGTTGGCGGGTTACGAACATCACGAGATTAATGGGAATCGCGAAACTAACTCCTTCGCTTCCGCCCGAGCTGCTTGCGATCGCGGTGTTGATGCCGATCACCTCCCCACGAAGATTCAGAAGCGGCCCGCCACTATTGCCCGGGTTGATCGCGGCGTCCGTCTGCAGGAAGTCTTGCAGGCGAACTTGCTCGCTTCCTAATTCCAGATCACGACGTCCCTTGGCACTTACGATTCCGAAGCTGACCGAGTGGCTCAGGCCGAACGGGCTGCCGACGGCAAGCACGAAATCGCCAATGTCAAGCTGGTCGCTATCGCCCACCTGAGCGGCCGGCAGTCCGGGCAAATCCGCGATCTGGATTACGCCGACGTCCGTATCGGCATCATTCCAAACCCGCAGTGGAGTCAACAGTCGCCCGTCCTCGAGGCGGATCGTGATGTTGCTCAGTTCCGCGTCGCGGATCACATGACGATTGGTAAGTACGTAGAGCTTGTTGTTGAGACGCACGATGACGCCCGAACCCGCCTCTTCCACGGTCGGTTGTGTCTGCCGATTGTTGCGGACGTCACTGTAGTCGCCTCCCTCATGCTTGATCGACTCGAGATGAACGACCGTAGGACGAACGAGCTTGACGACCTTCTTGAGCAGGTTGCCTTGCCGCTCCAGGGCGGCGACTTCGGCCGCGATCTCATCCTGGAGTAAGCGCTGAGCTGCCTGGGCTGTCGGGAGGGCCGAGGCGTCTTGGCCGAAGGTCGCCGACGAGATCCAAACGGAACCCGCGCAAATCAAAAACGCCTCAACGCAGGCAAGGCATGAGCGAGGATGCATCATCGGCCGAAAACCTCCATGCTAACGGCGTGGTCGAGACGATCGATCGTTGGGTTCGAGCCGCCGTCGCTCAGGAAACGTCGAGTTCCATATCGTTCATGAGCGTGTCGCCATCCGAGTTCAGAATCCGACCCAGGTCTCCGCCGCGTCGAATTTCGCCCGACTTCTCAAGTTCCTGTTGACAGTTGATGCAGTAACTTGCGTACGGCAACGCCTGGAGCCGAACCAGCGGGATGCTGTCGTTGCAGCCTTCGCATTTGCCGTAGGACCCCTCCCGCATCTTGCCCAACGCCGCCTCAATGTACGACAGTTCGCGGCTCTCCACTTCGGCAAGCTGGGAGTTGATCTCGTCCTGCACGGAGTCCAGGGCGAAGTCAACAACATCGCCGGATGCCTGGGCTCGGAGTTCCTTCAGGAGACTCAAATCGCCGGAAAGCGCCTTCCGGAGTGCATCG
This sequence comes from uncultured Planctomycetales bacterium, assembly GCA_963826795.1. Taxonomy (GTDB): domain Bacteria; phylum Planctomycetota; class Planctomycetia; order Pirellulales; family Pirellulaceae; genus CAWGYT01. The sequence continues at coordinate 795,205 of CAWGYT010000010.1, forward strand.
CGACGGGTGATCAGGATTTGCCGCATCTTTGCCATCGCTTCTTTACGTGCCATATCAGCTACACCTTGATTCGTCCGAACCGGCGATGCTGAAGGACGAGTGCCCCCTTCAGTTGTGCCTCACTCGAACTGTCCTGTGAAAAACCTCGTCCCGGGTACCGATTGCGCCGGTTAGCAAGGGGGGGTCCCCCCGCTGGAGCCGGCGGCACACAAACTATAGTACGAAGGTCGGTTCCGTGGGGTCGGAAAAAAACGGCTCGAACTTGAATCCCTTTCGGGTCTTCGATGACACCATGCTAACTGCTTATGCTGTGGTCCTTTAGTGCCGTCGAATGCCCCTCTGATCCCAACTTGCGGTCGATTTCCGGCCGATGGTCGACACTTTGTCGTTCTGACTCGGCACTGTCGGTTCCTGGCCTTTAGTCGAGACTCTTTCTCGCTTCGGCCGACCCGCGGGCGCTCGCTCGACCCGCCGTCGGGTTAACGCTGGTATCGGATAATCGACAGAACCGGCAGAGACCTGCAAGGCTTTTTGAAAAAACGTCGCTGCCCGTCTGCGTCGGGTCCGGTGTCGCCGTCGGTTGGGCGTCGTCCGGGCGGCGTCTGGCCGCCCGACTTGCAAGAGTCGAGGCCGCGACATGGTGTGGTCGTTTTGGCAACGCCCCTCGCCAGGCCACTCAAGCCCTGAGCTGCTCAGGCTTTGACGGTACTAGGTCCATGACGTAAATGCCTTGTGTTGTATCGGAGTCGCGACGGGGGGGTGGTCAGGTGCGAGCTTGACGCTCCGACCGACTGCCGTCAACTCGGACTCGCTCGGGGTCGCGAAACGGCTTGGACAGCGGTTCATGTCGAGCCTGGACTTTCTTACGAGATGCTTTTCATGATTTCGCCAACGTCAACGACGGAGACCCCGCAGTCGCCTGAAGCAGGCCTCGGCCCACCGACAGCCGGACTGCTCTTGCGCGTTCGCGGTGGAGAGCACGATGGGCGTTTGATTTGCCTTCAGAATCGCAAATGCACGATCGGTTCGGCCCCATCGTGCACGCTGCGTTTGGTCTCAACTGACTTTCATCCGTGTCACTGTTTGATTGTTCGAGGCCGACGTGGCTCAGTCATTCGCCACTGGGGAGGTGCCACGTTCCTGAATGGAAACGAATTCCAAGACGGATGGCTGGCCATTGGCGATCGAGTCGGCGTGGGACCCATCGAGCTGGAAGTGGTTGCCGACGACACCTCAAGCCTGACTCCGGAGCGGCCCGCGTGGCTCGATTTCGCCTATCGGCTCTTGGAGTCCCTCGATATCCGCGAGGACGAGTTGGGGATCGATCTCGAACTTGACGACTGGGATACCTTTACGCAACGGCTGCAACGGCGAATGGCGGTCGACCCGCTCGGTAGCCCCGTTGATCTGACGTCCGAGGAGACGGACCTGACCGCTCGTCGCCAGCGACTGGACGAGCAATTTCAGCAGCTCTTAGCGAGCCAGCAAGAGTTGCTCGACAAGGAAGAACAGCTTGAGCGGGCGCGGGCTGAGATCGAATTGCAAGGCAGGCAACAACGTGCGGAGTCAGACCGCCTGCGCGAGGAAGAACGAGCCCATTTCGCGCGAGAACAGGCTGCCTGGAGATCCAACTGTCAGGAACTCGAAGCGACGCTCCGTAGTGAACAGGACCAACTCCAGGCCGAATGGCAGGAATTGGAGCAGCAACGCAACACGTGTCACGAGGACCAACAAGCTAAGCAAGACGCGCACGGGACTCGGGGCGACCTCGAGTCCCGCATCGCGGAACTAACGCGCTTGTTGGATTCGGCGGATTCCCAGCGTGCTCAACTGGCATCTCAGGTGGAATTCTTGGAGGAAGAGCGAAGCGAGCTGGTTCACCACTCTTCTGTTTTGGAAGCACGAATCGACCAGTTGACGTGCGACCCGAAGCGTTTGGAGCCGGAAGCGTCCCAAGCGAGTGATCAGGACCAGGTTTTGGCTGCCTGGATCAATCGATGTAGCCTGCTAGAACAAGAGCTCGATCAACTTCAAAAGGAACTGGCGCAACTGCAAGACGAGCGGCAACAGATTCAGGAGGAATCCAGTCGATTGCGCGAAGATCAGTCTCGTTCGTCCGCCGTGTATGCCGAGAAGTGTGCCGCACTCGAGCGGACGCGGCATGAACTGGCAGACGATTTCTCACGCCAGCTGGACGAAGTGAATCGGCAGCGTGATTTACTGCAGCTTCAAGTTAGTGAACTCGAAAGTGAGTTGGCGGCCGCTCGCGAGTCCGTGCAAACCGAAGAGACTTGTGCGCGGAACGGGAAGCACTCGAATTCACTCAGTCCCCGACTGCGACCGTACCCGACGCGCGGGACGACACGCATGCCGATGTCCTCGAGAAGGAAGCGTGCGATGAGTCTGCCACGGATGAGAATTCGTCCGTGCCGGACTTTCGCTCACAGATTTCCGTCGACCCCGAGGTAACTTTTGAGGAACCCGATTCGAGCGCGCCGACCGATACGACTTCGATCCTCGCGAAGTTCGGGGCCCAACTGGGTTATCCCGAGGAGCCGTCTGACGTGGGCGAGCCTGAGCAGACGCACCCAACTAGTGCGGAACCGGCTTGGTTGGCGAAACGACGCGAAGGTGAGCCTGAATCAGGCGGGGAGCGATCGATCGAGGATTACATGGCCGATCTGATCCAACGTGTGGGGGGAAGCGTGGCAAGCTTCGCCCAGTCTGCTCGTGAACCGAGGCCACCGAAGAAGCCGATGCCAGCGGTGTCTCGGCCATCAGACGCCGTTGAGGAAAGCGCCCCGGAGCCACCGATCGAAGATTTTCGACCTCGAGTGAAGCAGCCAACCATGAACCTCTCGGCGATGCGAGATGTCGCGAATCAGACGGCTCGAGTTGCGCTCGACCGGCACGCGCATCGTCAAAGGATACAGGACGCTTATTTGAAATGGTCGATAGCCGCGTCCTCGCTGATCCTCGGTACCGGCCTGAGCTATTGGGCAAAGTCGCCCAAGTCGATGACCGCCGTGGGCGCCGGAGCGGCGTTCCTTGCAACGCTTTATTGCACGGTTCAGGGTGCGATCTGCTGGCGGGCGGGCATGCGAGACCGACGCGACGAACGTGCCCGTGACGCTGAGCCGACGAATTTGCCGCCGCAGACCAAGTCGAGCGATCAATCGGCCTAACGCGGCAGTCCTTGCCATCGTCTCAAAAGGGGTCTGAGCCTCTCGGGGAAAAAAGCCCAACCCCGGAAAAACGGCTTGCGGTCAGAACTTCCAGGCCCCTCTTGACACAATGCCTCGTGTGCGGTCGAACTCCCAACGAGAAAACGACCTCCCGCGTCGGATGACGCGGGAGGTCTTTTTTTTATTGCGAGTCGCCTCTCAGATTCCATCGTGAATCGACGTGTGGAGACCCGTGGCTGAGATGTCGAATCGCGCTAGGCCCGCGCGCGGCGACGCCCCAATCCGGCGATGCCGGCCAATCCCAGCCAGGCAATCGCCGCAGCTGTGGGTTCGGGGACGGCAGAGACCGCACCCGCAGGGCGCGGCCCCAACTCGAACCCGCCGTCGGAAAAGGCGGCCACGAGGTCGCCGCTGTCGAAAACCAGATCGCCGGTCCAATCCCCCTCGGACCAGATTGCGGGCTGCGTTGTTTCGTACTTGCCCGCCGCAAAAACGGCGACCAGATCGTCCGTGGAGAAGGAACCATCGAAGTTCGCATCACCGAACCAGGTCTTGGCATGATCCTGCACCCAGATGATGCGATCGGCATCGTTGACCAAGCCGTCCGCGTTTTCGTCGAATGTCCCGAGGTCAGGATTCGCCTCCTGCATCGCCATCGCCTGAAGATCGATGTCGGCCGTATCCACCAGACCGTCTGCGTTGTAGTCGCCCGGTGTTGTCTCGACGGGTGCCAAGAGGGCATCCAGATCTTCGGGCGTCAAATCGGGATTCTGAGAGAAGATCATCACGTCCAGCGACGTTCCGCGCTCGCGCGTGGCGACGGCGAAATCCAACACGGCCCCGACGTCTTCCACGACATAGTTCGCGTGACCAAGACTGTTGCCCCACTCCGCGTTCTGCCAGTGGTACTGTCCCTCGAATTGTTCGTCCCCTCTCAGGCCTTCCGCGTCACATTCTTCATCCGGCACGACCCAAGGCTCTTCGGGAATCCGGCAGCCGTCGAGCGGCCCGTATTCAACTCCATTGATCACTTTGGTCAGTCCCACGTTGCCGTCCCGCGTGTCACGAAGTTCCTGCTCGGCAGGGTCCTGGTCCAGCGAAAGGACCGGCAAATAGATCGAATCCTCGTTGCCGTAATTGGACGCCGCGAGAGTACGCAGGTCGAACAGCGAATAACGCAGGTAAAGATAATAAATGCCGGGATTGTCGAATTGGAGTGAGTAGCCGACTTGGTCCGCGAAGTCGCCGCCGCCGACCTGATCGAAAATGGCCTGCCGCTGCGACGGATTCGAGCTGGCGGGCGGGACCATGATCGTCCCGGGGTTATCGTTGAAAAGCTCAACCTCGTCGGGCTGGTCAGGGCTGATGATCAGCCATCCCGTGTCGGGATTGTTCAAATCGTCGTTGTCGAACAACTCGGCTTCGACGACGAGAAAATCGGTCCCCGGCTGCTGTTGAATGACCGCGCCCCGGGTGGACGCAGAGATGATCATCAGGCAGCTTGCGATGCATAGCTGTCTACACAAATGCTGTTTCAAGTGACGCCTCATAAGAATTCCTTTGTCCTTTCTATGGATAAGTATCGAGCCGCAAAGCTGGGCGCTTACAGACGCCGCAAATCGACGCCTGAGTCTAAGTGTGCCGCGCCCCAGCGTCAAATCTTTTGGGTGTCGACCGGGTGGAATTCCGACTTGTCGCGGCTTGTTCGTGACGCCAATTCGCGTGTCAGCTCCGCCCAGACTGTGGCGGCAACTCCACCAGGACTGGAGTGCCATGACGCTTGCCTCGACTCCCGGGGCACCGTGCAATCGACTCTCTGACTCTTGGGAGGGCGAGGATTGCGGCGCAAGGCGTTTCGCCGTGACCCCGGAACGCAACCGAGAAAGGTGTTGACGATGGCTTGTCCACTGGACTGGACCGGTCGGCCTGGAGTTGGAATCGTTCGCGGGAATCGGCTAGAGTGAGTGCCGCTTAGGAAACGGGGCTGTGAGGCGAGCACCGCTGGTGCGACAGTTCGTTGTCCGCCCTCAAGAACGGCGTAGCAGCCCAGGTGACTTGATGGATAGGTGCGGGATGGCATTCGGACGGCGGAAACACAGCAGTCGGTACTTCCGCGGTAGGTTGGAATCGCTTGAAACACGCCGCTGTCTCGATAGCACGGTCGTCTTCAATGAAGTGATGTACCATCCACGTGACGCGGCCGATCAAGCAGGCGAGTGGATCGAGCTTTACAACCAGCTGGCCGTCGACATGGATATCTCCGACTGGGTCTTGACCGGTGGAGTGGACTTTCGATTTCCCGCAGAAACGATCGTCCCGGGTCGCGGCTACCTGCTGATCTCGTCCGATCCTTCAGCTCTCAAGGAGGCAACGGGGTTGCAGTATATCCTGGGGCCGTGGTCGGGCCAACTGAACAACGATCGCGACGAGTTGCGTCTCTATAACAATGACGAACGACTGATGAATGCGATGGTCTATGCGGACACCGCGCCCTGGCCGGCCGCGGCCGATGGCGGTGGAGCGTCGCTTGTAAAAGCCGATCCCGATACGGCGTCGCACGTGCGAGAATCCTGGACGTTCAGTCGCCAGCGAGGTGGCACGCCCGGCCAGCCGAATTCGGATGCGACTTCTTGGGCTCGCTCGCTGGTATTCAACGAGGTCGCCGCCGCGGGCGGCGATTCGTTCTTTGTCGAGATCGCCAATCTCAGTACCGCTGCACTTGATCTGACGGGCGCTACGATCGCGACCTCGAACAACGATCTGGGCTCGTTTGTTTTTCCTTCGTCGAATCTCAACCCGGGCGAGTTGGTGGTGCTGACGCAGAATCAGTTGGGTTTTCGCCCACAGGATACGGACCGCCTCCTGCTTTTTTCGGCCGATGGAGAGACGATTCTTGATGGACAACGCGTGACGGGACGTCTGCGTGGTCGAGCGGAACAAAACGCCGCCGACTGGCTCTATCCGCTGACGCCAACCCCGGGTTCGCAGAATCTCTTTGAATTTCACAATGAAATCGTAATCAACGAGATCATGTACCATGCCAGTCCGCAGCTCGGCGCGCTGGAACGCGCTGCCAGTTACGAACGGACTTCGTTGGTCACCATGACTTGGGACCAGTGGAAATACAATGCGTCGGGAGAAAAGCTCTTGTCGGGATGGGCAACGCAAGACTACGCAGTGGACGACATCACGTGGTTTCAAGGCAAGACGCCGATGGGCACTTCCGATACGGCTCTGCCGCTGCCAATCGGCACCGAATTCCCGCCGCCGCGGCAAAATGCTCCGCCGTTTACGACGTTCTATTTTCAGACCGATTTCGACATCACGGCTGATTTGTGGGGGCAGATCGACGTGCTGGAATTGTCGCACCTAATCGACGACGGGGCTATTTTCTATCTGAACGGCCAGGAAATCGAGCGGTTCAATCTTCCCGAGGGCGACGTCGGACCCGACACGGTCGCTTCAACCACCGTCAATGTGGCCGGCGGAGTGGGGCCCATCGATGTGCCGCCTGAGTTACTGCAGGTTGGGCGAAACACGTTGTCCGCCGAGCTTCACTTGCGCACTCGTTTCGATACAGATGTCGTATTCGGCGCCCGCCTGGCATATGGCATTCAGACGGCCGACCCAATTCCGGGACAGGTTTATGAGGAGCGCGACGAAGCGGAGTGGATCGAGCTTTACAATCGGAGCGCCCATCCGGTCGACCTCAGCGGCTGGCGGTTGGCCGAAGCGATCGAGTTCGCGATCCCCGCGGGCACGCAGCTTGGGCCAGATCAGTATCTTGTGATTGCGAAGAACGTCGACGTTTTCCGTGGCAACTATCCGGACGTGCCCGTGCTGGGTAGTTTCGGTGGGTCTCTGAGTGACCACGACGATCGAATTCTGCTGGTCGATGCCAGCGGTAACCCGGCGGATGACGTGCATTACTACGAGGGTGGCACCTGGTCCTCCGTTGCGGATGGCGGTGGGTCCAGCCTTGAGTTGCTCAATCCCTTGGCCGACAACGGGCTCGGCTCGTCCTGGGGTGCGAGTGATGAATCGGACGGCTCGGAGTGGGTTTCCTACGCGTTTCAGGATGTCTCGCAGAGGGACGTGTTTGCCCAGGGGCCGCTGTACCACGAGCTCCTGTTTGGCCTTTTCAGTGAGGGCGAGTTCCTGATCGACGACGTTGAAGTTGTGGAAGATCCAGGTGGCGAGGCCATTTCGATGATCCAGAACGGCACGTTTGAATCCGACACGGTGGGGCAGCCGCCGGCCAAGTGGCGACTGATCGGAAATCATTCCGGTCAGGTTGTCACGGATCCGAATGATTCCGAAAACCAGGTACTGCACGTCGTTGCGACCGGAGGTCAGCAGTTCGTGCACGACCATGCGGAGACTACCTTTGCCAATGGCCTTGGCATTCAAGATGGCGCGGAGTACCGGATATCATTCCGCGTCAAATGGATCTCGGGAAGCAGCCAACTCCACAGTCGATTATGGTTCAATCGAGTTCCGAATACGATGCACCTGCACGTTCCCAGTCAGACGGGAACGCCGGGCAGGAGGAATCGGGGCTTCGAGGCGAATCTCGGACCCGCGCTGACCAGGCTCGAACACACTCCCACCACGCCGCTCCCAACCGAGGCGGTCCAGGTTTCCGTCGCGGCCGCGGATCCGAATGGCGTGGCCGCTGTGGGCTTATGGTACCGCCGGGATGGCGAAACCTGGAACGAACTCGCAATGACGGATTCCGGTGGTGGTGTCTATTCGGCTTCGATTCCGCCCCAACCTGTCGGAACAGTCGTGCAGTTCTATGTTGAGGCAACGGACGGGGTGGGCGTGAGCACGATGTTTCCCGCCGCGGGCCCGTTGTCGCGTGCGCTCTACCAGGTCGAGGACGGGATCGGCCCTGTGACCGCGATCGATCGCATTCGCTTGGTGGTCATGGCCAGCGAAGTGACGGACCTGTTCGAACCGACGCAGCGGATGAGTAATCGGTTCCTGCCCATGACGTTGGTCTACAATGACGAGCCCTATTACAACGTTTCGGTGCGATTGGTGGGGAGTCGATTCACGCGGCCCGACAGCGGTTACAATGTGCAGCTGAGCCCCGAAAAGCCGCTCTATGGAGTCCACGATTCGATTCGCTTGGATATCAACGGGATTGCTGAAATCATTGTCAAGCAGATGCTCAACCGAGCCGGTGGGTCGAAGGCAAGCAATTACGACGATTTGGCCTACCTCGTCTCTCCCTTTTCGCGTCACAACGGCGAAATGATTTTGCAGCTGGCACGCTACGAGAATCTCTACTTCGAGGAGCAGTTCGACAACGGCGGTGAGGGCACCAAATTTCGAATGGACGACGTCACGGTCCCCAGCGACCCGGTTGGCGGCCTCGAGGGACTGAAGCTGGGAACCGAGGTGAAAAGCAACGGCGATATCGGGATCAACGCCGAATTCGTGTCCCGGCAAGGTGGCAATCCGGAATTCTATCGTGCCCACCTGTTGATCCGGAACAATCGCGAAAAGGATGACTTCGCATCCATTGCGCAACTCGCGCAGTCTCTTTATTTCGAAGGTCGAGAATTGTTCGAGGCGACGAACGCGACGATGGACGTCGATTTGTGGATGAGACACTATGCACATCAGACCTTCTTCGGGAACGGCGACAGCTACGGAGCTCGGCGACCGAAGAACTTGAGGATCTTTATTCGGCCCGGCGACGAATTGGCCGTGCCGCTAATGTGGGATTGCGATAGCTGCAGCCTGACCGGTGGACTGATGGAGGAATCAACCACCTCTCGCCTCGACGAGATCCGTAGCATCCCCCACAATCTGCGATTGTATTGGGGACATCTGCTGGACCTGGTCGATCGCAGCTTCAACGAATCCTATGTCGCGAGGTGGGCGGAGCATTACGGCACGCTGGCCAACGGCCGAGCCGGTGGGACGCTCACCTTCGCGAACGCGGCCTCGCGAACGCGTGACCAAGCAGCCAATGTGCTTAACACGGTTGAATCCGTGATTCCGAAGGTCGACTTCCAAATCACCACGAATGCTGGCCAGCCGATCCGCGTCGACCAACGCACCGTCACGCTTGAAGGCACGGGATGGGTCGATATTCGTCAGATCCGGTTGGCGGGCTCGGCACGCGCACTCGACGCGTATTGGCCCGCGGCAAGCACGTGGCGAATCGCGTTGCCTTTGGTCGAAGGCGAGAATGAAATTCTGCTGGAGGCAGTGGACTTTCGTGGCGACGTGATGGCGACGCAATCCATCCGGGTTAGCAGTACCGTCGTGGACCCCATCTTTGAGTCGCTGCGAATCACGGAACTGAATTTTAATCCGGCTCAGCCGACTCAGGCGGAGATCAATCACGGATTCGTTGACGGGGACGATTTCGAGTTCATTGAAGTCTTTAATGCCAATGCCGCAGAACCCCTGAATCTGGCAGGACTGGCGTTCGCCGGCGGTGTGGAATTCGACTTCCCGGACCGCCAACTTTTGCCCGGTGAATACGCCGTCGTGGTCGAAGATGTTCAGGCGTTTACTTATCGTTACGGACCGGAGATCACGATTCTCGGACAGTGGTCCGGTGGTTTGGCTAACGGAGGCGAAAGCCTTGTCTTGATCGACCGGGCCGGAAACGAGGTTTTCGATTTCGAGTTCGGCGACAACGACCCATGGCCCGAGCGCGCCGATGGTCAGGGGGCGACGCTGGAACTAAGGGACGTGATGTTCACGCTCCCGGGACAGATGGGCAACGCGGATTTCTGGCGCGGAAGCACTGAGCTGGGTGGTTCGCCGGGTCGTCCGGGAATTGGTTCGCTGGGTGTCGTGATCAACGAAGTGATCGCCAATCCGGACAAGCGAGTCGTTTTGTTCGATTCCGTCGAGCTTCACAACACGACCGACCGGCCCATTGACATCGGGGGCTGGTATCTCAGTGATTCGGCGAATCGCTTGCTGAAATATCGAATCCCCGCGAACGTCGTGATTCCGGCAGGCGGCTATCTTGTTTTCAGCGAGAACGATTTCAACCCGTCGCCCGACGATCCGGGCCCGGACGACTTTGCATTCGGATCCTCAGGCGACGACGTTTGGCTGGTGATTCCGCCCGCTGATGGCGAGGTACTTTGGTTTGTGGATGATGTGCACTTCGGCGCCACTCCGTCGGGAGAATCGATGGGTCGAGTTCCCGACGGTTTCGGTCGGCTCGTGCCGCTCGTCGAAACGACATTCGGCACGCCCAATGCCAACCCGCGTTTCGGTCCGGTTGTGATTAGCGAACTCAACTACGCTCCCTCTCAACCTGCCGCGGCTGATCTGGCCATTGACCCGACTTTGACTGCCGCGGATCTCGAGTTCCTCGAGCTATCCAACTCGGGGGAAGAACCCGAAGATCTCACCGATTGGCGACTCCGCGGGGGAGTCGCTTTTGACTTCCCGGCCGGTACGATTCTCAACGCGGCTGAGACGCTGTTGATCGTGTCTTTCGACCCTCAAGCCGCCGCGAACGTGAACCGCCTGGCGGCGTTTCGCGAACACTTTCAAATCGAGGCGGCCGTCCCTATCGTGGGAGACTATGCCGGGCGGTTGGCCGACCGCGGCAAGCGGATTCAGCTGCAACGTGCGGCCGGCGCGGAGGGAAGCGAGCTTCATTGGTGGGAAGACGAGCTCCTGTACGATATTGCCCCGCCCTGGCCGGAGCTTGACGGCAAGGGGCAATCCCTGACGCGGACCGCGACCGCTGCCTACGGGAATGATCCCCAAAGCTGGGTGACCGCGGTGGCATCGCCGGGACGAGTTGACGTGCTCACGACCGGCGATTTCAACGGAGACGGTGTCGTGGACGCGGTCGACGTGAACGAATTGTCCGCAGGGGTGCGCCGTCAGGACCTTCGCTTCGACCTCGATGGCAGCGGCAGCACGACGCAGACGGATCTTGCCTGGATGATCCACGCGGTGCTGGACACCACCTTCGGGGACGTGAACCTGGATGGGACATTCGATTCCGAGGACCTGGTGCTCGTCTTCCAGCGTGGGGAATACGAAGACGGCATCGAGGGCAATTCCGGGTGGGAAGACGGGGATTGGGATGGAGACGGTGATTTCACGTCCAGTGATTTCGTGGCTGCGTTTCAGGATGGTGGATATCGCGCGGCGGCAATCGCCCCGGCCTGGTGGGAAACCCGCTTGGACGCCCACGATCCATTCTTTGCCGACCTGGACGCTGCCTTCGCGAATTGGCCGGACAACCTCGAGCTAGACGGTTCGTAGGGTCTGCCCCAACGGACCTGCCGCAAACGAAGCGAGGGAATTCAGGGAGCGGCGCGGAGCACTTTCTGCGAACGGAGCGTCTCGAGACGCGATTGCTGCAATGTTTTGTCCGCGGCGGAAGCGACTCGCACCGCCTCGGTTTGCCACTTGAGGGCGCTCGAAAGATCACCTGACTCGGCATAGGCGGCGGCCAGCGTGCTCAGTGCGGAAGCATTCTGGTGACCTGTTGCGTCCGCTGACTGTTTCGCCATCGCCAGCGCAATTCGTCCGCTCCGAACCGAGTCGTCAGGACAGGTGGCCAAGATCCAGGCGAGTCGTTGGACGGCCTCGAGTCGGGGACGCGGGGCTTGCAGGGCGTCACGGTACGCACGGGCTGCCGCTCGCCATTGCTGCTGCTGTTCCAGGTGGACGCCCAGTTGAAAGGACGCGGGTGCGTAACGCGGGTCAAGCCGGAGCGCTTGTTGATACTCGGAAATTGCCTTCTGCGGGTCACCCTGCTGATCGAAAATCGTGCCGAGATTGAAGTGGGCTTCGGCGAAATCCGGGTTGATGGCAAGCGCCTTGTGGAAATAGTTGGCCGCTTCCTCGAGTCGAGACTGACGCCGCCGCAGCACGCCGAGATTGTTGTACGCCTTGGAATAGCGGGGATTCAGCCGAATGGCCTCTTGGTAGTGCTGGATCGCCAGTTCGACTTCATTCCGCTGTTGATGCAGGGCGGCGAGGTTGTTGTGCGCGGGGGCGAACTCCGGGTTCAGGTCGATGACGCGCTCGAAATAGCGTTGCGCGGCCTCGAGGTCGCCCTGGCGAAAGCAGGCTGAACCAAGGCTGTTGAGTGCCTGTTGATGGTCGGGATCGATTCGCAGTGCCTCTTGGAACTTTTCCGCCGCCTCTTTCGTCTTGCCTTCCTGGAGGAGCGCATTGCCCGCCAAGTACGCGGTTTCCGCGTCGCCGCCGACCAGCTTATCGGCTTGAAGTGCCAACTGGTTGGCTTCTTCCAGCTTTCCGGCCCAGGCCAGAACCTTGGCGAGATTGCGGAGCGCCTCGCCCTGTGCCACGGGGTCGATCTGGCTTTCGACGTGCGCGACGACTCGCGCCACTGCCGCGTCCCAGTCCTGCGGGCGGCTGACCGCGTGTTGAGCGGCCAGGTAGTCGAATAGCGCGACTGCCAGCAGTCGGTTGCCTTCCATGGTCGGATGGACGTGGTCCAGGAACAGCGCCGAGTCGGGGATTCGATTCGGGCTGCGGTCTTCAATCAGTCGCTCGAAATCAATCACCGGAACTCGCTCTTGAGCCGCCATGTCGCGAACGATCGCGATCGACCGTGAGAGGGCTCGGAGCGGACAAACGTCCTCGTCGCGAGCCCGCAGAAAGGCTTGGCGAGCGAGATCGTGAAGTTCAAGTTTTTGAAGGATGCGGCCGTGTAAATAGTGCGTTTGGGCGTGCCTGGGGGAAAGCGTCAAGGCGTCTTCTACCGCTTGCCGTCCCGCGTCGAAGCGGCCCTGATCGTACGCCTGCTGGGCATCGTCCAGAAGCCGCTGCCAGCGGGCGTTGTCACGCATGCCCGCAAGATGTTCGCTCTTGAAAGGGGAACAATCTGCCAGATTCGAGGCCGGCGTGACGAAGACGATTTCGGCGCCCACCGCGCGAGCGACCTGAACCATCCGCTCCAGGTTGAAACGAAAGTGCTCCAGGATCTGCTCGGCGAGCGGATCGTCACGCTGGTACGCGTCCGGGCCAACACCACCGTCCAATCGTGTTCGCACTTCGTCAGGCAGGCCGTCTGGGCTATCGTTGTCTGGACTATCGTTTTCGTCTGGATCATCGTTCTTCGCCGGGCGGGCGATCGGTTGCTCAATCGCCGAGCGATGCAGCACATGGTGCAGCAAGGCGTAGATGCGGGTATGCCCCAAGAGCCCTCCAGCGGCCCGCACGATCCCGGGAAGCCGGGCGACGTGACGGTACGTTCGCTCTTCCAGAAACTCGTTGTGTCCCGTATAGACAATGAATAAGTCCGGCTCGTATTGGGCGAGTTCTTCCATGACCCGCAGGACCCGGTAGCTGGCGTAGCTGATCCCGCCCGCGTTGGTGACTTCGAATTGGTGATTTGAATCCGCCTCGGCAAGTAATTCCCTGAGCCAACCAGAAAAAGAAGTCGAATCCTCGTAGGGTCTCCCAAACGTCGTTGATCCTCCGACGCTGAAGATGCGGTAGACATCGGCCGGCTTGGATTTTGCGAATTGTTGTGCGTTGAACCATCGCAATTTGTTGGGCGCCGTTACCATCCATGCTTGGCCTCCGATGTTCTTCTCGGTGAGCAAGGGGACTTGCGACGAGAAACCGACGTACGGATCTTGATTGGCCAGCAGAGGTTCGACGCCGGCCAGCAGAAGGAGGCACTCAAGCAGAACGAAAAAGCCTGCGATCGCAACGAGCGCATAAACGATTTTCTTCCGAACGGGAATCGATGACGATATTGTCGCTCGCGATTCGCGCGGTCGTTGCGAATGACGTGATCTCTGGCGTCGAACAGGTTTGGCGCTCAAGGGATGTGGGTCTTTGCAACCATAGTCGGACGCCGCGGGTCGGCCGCGCACGATTGGCGTGAAAGGATTTGCCGGACAGGTGCCGCACCCCAATCTTAAGCTGTGACACAGCACGACAACCCTTAGGATTATCGAGCCCCTTCCGCGGGCGAGTCAAGTAGCTGGTTTCGATCGCCGCTGGGCGGACGATCGATCCCGAAGACGATCGGCGGTTTCGATGCGATCGACGCCCTGGCCGCTAGACTCCGCCGCCGGAATCGGCGCTAATCTGGAGCGGCCGCCGGAGTTGACGACGCGCCGCCGTGTCGGGCTCGCCAGGTCCGCGTGCTAAGTTCGTCGTGCTAAGTTCGTCGTGCTAAGGAGATGTGGATGAAGGGGTGTGACAGACAAGATCGTAGCTCGCCTTGGATCGTCGCCTCGATCTCAATTGCGGTCGCCCTGCTGGCAGGGGATCTGAAGGGCATCGAGCGGTGCCAGGTCCTGGTTCCCAATGGCGGATGGTGCTGGTTTCAGGATGAGCGAATTATTGCGGATGGGGACCGTGTGATCTTCGGCTCGGTCAAATCGCCGCAAGGAGACGTCGACGTTCACGCCTGGAATCCGCACTCCGGTCAGCTTGTCAGCCAGACGCTACAGGCACGCCACGAGTCCGACGACCATGTCGTTCCGTCCTTTCTCAGGCTACCGGATGGCCGGATTCTGGCGAGTTGGGCGAATCATGGTGGCGTCCAGCCGCGCGAGAAAAATCGTGTGCTGCAGTGGACCGTGACGAACCGTCCAGGCGAGATCGAGTCGTGGGAGCCGCTGTCCTCATTCGCGTTTGTGGACGCGAACGTGACTTACACCAGTCTCTTCGCGCTTCAAGCCGAAGGTGGCCGCATCTACAACTTCTGCCGCGCGCTGGGAAACAATCCAACCTATCTTGTTTCGGATGACGGGGCCGCGACGTTTCGGTTCGGCGGTCGGCTTCTGTCGTGGGACAAACCCAGTCGGGATGACCCAAAGTATACAGGTTTGGACGGAGCGCGACCGTACGTGAAGTACGCCAGCAACAACGTCGATACGATTCACTTCATTACGACGGAAGATCATCCGCGGGCGTACCACAACAGCATCTGGCACGGGCTGATCCGCGGGGACACGATCCATCACACGGATGGCCGAAGCATTCGTCCCCTCAGTCACTCTGCGGAAACGTCGATTCGGCCGACGGATTTGACGCAGGTCTTCGCGGGAGATGGTGACAACGTCGCTTGGACAACCGACTTGCATCTGGATTCCCGGGGGATGCCCGTTGCCTTATTTACGGTTCAGAAAAACGATTCGAGGGTTCAGCGCGACGCAACGGCGGGTGGTGATGATCTTCGATACTACTATGCGCGTTGGGACGGCAGCGTCTGGCACGTGCACCAAATGGCCTACGGTGGCTCGTGTCTCTACCGCGGCGAGAATGACTATGCGGGTCTGGGATGCTTGGTCCCGCATGCCCTGGAACGCGTCTTCATCTCGACGAACTCAGACCCTCAGTCCGGTCGGCCTTTGATTAGCAATTCCGACGGGAAACGGCACTACGAGATCTATCAAGGACGCACCGCCGACTTGGGAAAGTCGTGGACGTGGGCACCGGTCACGCAAGATTCCTCGGCGGACAATCTCCGGCCCATTTGCCCGTACGGTGAGCGAATCGGGACGGTCGTCCTCTGGTTACGTGGCAAGATGACGACGTTCCGAGATTATCAGTTGGAGGTTGTGGGTTGTCTGGATCCCTGAGAACAGCCCAAGTCGCCGAGTCAGAACCCGCGCGCGTCGCAGATGTCTTGAAAATCGCGCAGATGGTAGTCGATGGCGGCGTAGTCCAAGACTCTGCAAAGCCCGCGTAAGGCGACGCCCATGCCATCGGGGCCGCTGAAGCCGCCAAATTGACCGCCGCCTTTGACATGCGGTTCCAGGTCGAGAAAGACTCCGGGAATTCCACGTCGCTTGAGTTTTCGCTCGAGCTTGGGGATGACCTCTCGAAAATCACGCAGAATGGCCTCGTGCGCCGCTGTCACCGATGTCGGCCGGGACGAAGTGCTTGAGGGTTTCCTCGTCCACATGGGCTTGGCGCTGAACGCGGTTCGGATGTCGGTAGTCCTTGATATGCAACCAACCCAGACCCGGTTTCATCGCCAGATACTGTTCGAAGACTTCGGCCGGCGAGAAGCCCTGTGTAATGATGTTTCCCGCGTCAAAGATCAAGACCAAGGCGGGATGATTCACTTGCCGATAAATCTCGGCCATGATCTGGCCCGTCTGCCCCACAAGGTTCGCTTCGATTTC
The DNA here is from genome assembly GCA_963826795.1 of uncultured Planctomycetales bacterium. Classification (GTDB taxonomy): domain Bacteria; phylum Planctomycetota; class Planctomycetia; order Pirellulales; family Pirellulaceae; genus CAWGYT01. Next base: position 811,517 of record CAWGYT010000010.1, read on the forward strand.
CAGGCCGAACGTCAGGTCGCTGCGATGGCAAGTCTCGGCAATCTGCCCGAGTTGATCGACGGCCTGCGGGAGGTGCTCCAGGGGGTCGGTGTCCCGCGGGTGGTAGAATGAAAATCCGCGGATCATTTTGGTCTCAAAGGCGTGCGCAATCTCGCAGGCCTTCTGCACGTCTCGCGAAAGATAACGCGAAAACGGGACGTACTCGTTCTTCGTTCCATCCTCGGTCGGCCGCAGTTTCACCTTGCCAATCGGCGATCCGATCGACGAGACGTTCACGCCGTATTCGTCCTGAAGGTGCCGAATCTTTGTCATCTCCGTCCGCGTCAACTTCATCACGTTCTTCACGCCGTCTCCCACGTCAATGAAGCGAATGCTGTAGTACTGCAGCCCTAGCGCGGCGAAGGCGGCAAATTGCTGAATCGCCGTCTTCTGGTTGGCGGCTTCGTCCGCGAATCCGGACAAGAGGACTTGAGGGTTCTGGCTCATGGGATTTTCACTTTGACAAGGGCCATCGACTACAATGCAGTGACGGCGATCAGGCCGACGGGAGAACGCGCCATTGTGGATGGGTCCGCGCATGATTACAAGTGGACGTCACGGTCCACGGGCGTGATGTTTGCCACAAAACGGGAACCATGGAATACGGGCGATAGAGGCTGTCGAAGGAGGAGCATCGTGACACCAGATCAGCTCATGCAGGTTGCGATCGATGCTGCCAGACGCGGACTTGCCGCAGGACAAACGCCGTTTGGCTGCGCGATCGCGCGGGAGGGAAAAATCCTGGCCGCCTGTCACAACACGGTCTGGCTGACAACCGATATCACGGCTCACGCCGAGATCAACGCTCTGCGGGAGGCGTGCCGACGGTTACAGCAGGTGACGCTCGCGGGAGCAATCGTCGCGACGACCTGTGAACCATGCCCGATGTGCATGGCCGCGCTTCATTGGGCTCGTGTCGAACGCGTTTACTTCGGTGCTTCGATTGCCGATGCGGCCAACGCGGGTTTCAACGAACTTCCGATTTCGGCCGCACAGCTTCTCGCGCTGGGACGCAGCGCTGTGCAGGTCGAGCCGGGGTGCATGACCTTCGAATGCCGCCAACTCTTTTCCCAATGGCAAGCGACGGGAGCCAAGCGGCGCTACTAAGTGACCACGCGAAACGAAATTCGGCGACCGAGAAAGGGGCGACTTGGGCGACGCGCTTGCGTCCATCGCGAAGTCAAAGTCGGCCCTTGCCGGCGGACGGGCCCGCTTGACGCACTCAGGCTCATCTGGCCAACCCTCGCTCATCTGGCCAACCCCGACTCGCTCGGCGGGATGTTTCAGTGCGGATAAGTCACGGTGATTCGCGAAGTGATCCCGCCTCTCGGGCTGAAGTCGGCCACCAGGGTCAGCCGGCGTGGTTCCAGAACGGCGACCAGGTCGTCGAGGATTCGATTCGTGACGTTCTCGTAGAAGATGCCCTCGTTGCGAAACCGTTGCAAGTACAGCTTCAAGCTCTTCAGCTCGACGCAGGTCAGGTTCGGAACGTACGTAATCGTCAATTTGCCAAAATCGGGTTGCCCCGTCTTGGGACAAACCGAGGTGAACTCGGGGCATACGATTTCGATCGAATAGTCGCGTTCGGGAAAGGTGTTCGCGAACGTTTCCAGAGTTTCACGAAATGACGGTGTCATGGCTGCTCCTTTTCGTCGACTCTCCATTCTGGCATGATGGCCTGGAATGGGTAGTGGGGGGATTCCGGTTCACTTCATAGGTCGCAGATGCGGATTGCAGAAGTCTATGCCTCGGTGCAAGGCGAAGGGCTGTTAACGGGCGTGCCCAGCGTGTTCGTGCGTGCCAGTGGTTGTAATTTGCGCTGTGGGTTTTGCGATACGCCCTTCGCCTCATGGCAGCCTTCCGGGGACGACTGGTCGGTCGACCAGATCATGGCTCGCGTGTCGGAATTGGGGCCGCGACACGTCGTCTTGACGGGGGGCGAGCCGATGCTGTTTGCGGAACTCGTGCCGCTGTGTGATCAACTCCGCCAGGAACGCTTTCACACGACGATCGAGACGGCGGGCACGCTTTATCTGCCGGTTGCCTGTGATCTCATGTCCATCAGTCCCAAGCTTTCGAACTCAGTGCCTGCCGACGGAGCCCTGGGAGGGGCGTGGCTGCTGCGTCATGAGGCAACGCGCCACCAGCCCGAGGTGATGCGTCGTTTGCTGCGAGACTACGCCTATCAGCTCAAATTCGTCGTTCATTCGCCGATCGATGCCGAGGAGGTCTTGGCGTACCTGCTGGATTGCGTTGAAATCGACCGCGAGCGGGTGATGTTGATGCCCGAGGGTGTCGATCCCGATCGCCTGGAGGAGACGGGCTGGTGGTTGCAGCCGTTCTGTGATTCGCATGGCCTCCGTTTTTGCCCGCGTCGCCAGATCGAATGGTTCGGAAATCAGCGCGGAACCTAGGATCGGCCGGAGGGCGGCGGACTCCCGGGCCCGCGAAGGAAAATGCGTGCCAAGTGGGCCTGTTGTTGTGTAAGATAGGAGCCTTCGATTGCTAACCGTTTTGGACGCTCATCGGACCCATGAGGTGGGATGAACATGCTGGAGTTTCGAGGATCCGCCAAGGCCTTTACCTGCGACGGCGCCACGCGGCGGGATTTCCTGCGAGTGGGGACACTCGGGATGATGGGACTGTCGCTGCCCGACTACCTGGCGGCGAAGGAGCAGGGACGGGTCCGTGATGATGCGGACGATCGCTCGTGCATCATGATCTTCAACCTGGGGGCGCCCAGCCAGCTGGATACATTCGACATGAAGCCGGATGCGCCGGCGGAGGTGCGCGGGCCGTTTCGGCCGATTCGGACCGCGTCGCCGGAGATCGAAATTTCCGAAATTCTTCCCCGCCACGCGGAGGTCGCCGATCGCTTCTCGCTGGTCAGGAGCTGCTATCATACCTCGGCCGCCGTGCATGACGCGGGCTGGCAAATGATGCAGACGGGACGGCAGTTCTCAGGTGGTGTCGAAACGCCCCACGCCGGGGCGGTCGTCAGCTACCTGCGCGGGCGCCGTTCGGACCTGCCTCCCTTCGTGGTTTTGCCCGAGCTCATGGGCCGTGGGGGCGGCAACCTGCCCAACGGTCAAGCGGGCGGCTTTCTGGGAAAGGCCCATGACCCGTTCGCCTTGATGGCGGACCCGTCCCAGCCGAATTTCAAGGTGCCGGATCTGCTACCGCCGTCCGAGATCGGCGTCGTCCGAATGGATCGCCGTCGCCGGCTGCGTCAGATCGTGGAGCAGACGGTGAAAGACTTCGAGGCGAGCGACGACGCGCGCTTGTTGGATTCGAATTTTCAAGCCGCGTATCGCTTGATGACCAGCGCTCAGGCGCGTGAGGCATTCGATCTGTCGCTGGAAAGTCCGCGGGTTCGCGAACGCTATGGAATGAATCGCTTCGGGCAATGCTGTCTCTTGGCGCGGCGGCTCATCGAGGCGGGCGTGCGATTCGTGACGATCAACACGTTCTTGACCGTATTCGACGAGATAACTTGGGATATCCACGGCTCCAAGCCCTTCACGTCCATCGAGGGAATGCGGGATATCGTGGCCCCGATGTACGATCAGGCGTACAGCGCCTTGATCGAGGATTTACACCAACGCGGACGATTGGAGACGACCCTTGTCACCTGCCTGGCCGAGTTCGGTCGCACGCCCAAAATTAACCCGGCCGGCGGTCGCGACCACTGGCCTCAGTGCTTTACCGTCAGTTTTGCGGGCGGAGGTGTTCAAGGCGGTCGCGTGATCGGCGCCAGTGATCCGATTGGTGGCGTGCCCGCGGACCGACCCACGGAGCCAGCCGACCTGATGGCGACGATCTTCCACAGCCTGGGGCTCGATGTCAGCTCGCACTTGCCGGGTCCTGCCGGACGTCCGTTTCCGGTGGTGGACATCGGGCACGGCCCGATTCACGAACTGTTCTGACGACCTGGCCCAACGGCGTCGCGACCGAGTGACGCGGTCTCAAGCTGTTGGCGGCTCCCTTTCGACGCGTTTGGCCGGTCAGGGAGTCCCGCCCGGACCGGCCTCCATCCATTCGAGGGTTCGATGACGAGACGAATGACGACTTGGCCCCACTTAGGTAGTTGTTGGAATCCAGCGATCGGCCGCGTCGCGCGCGGTGTTCGAGCCGCGTTGACGGTTTGGGTCACGCTCTCCAGCGGCGCGGGCCTTGTGCGAAGTGAAATCTGCGTCTATCCGGCCAGTGTCCGGCTGACGGGACCTTACGCGATCCAGCGGCTGATGGTCCAGCGGCTGGATGGTGCCGTCGCGGTGGGAGATCTGACCGAGCAAGCCGTATGGCAGTCCAGCGACGACACGGTGGTCCGCGTCGAGAATCACATGGCCCATCCCGTCTCCTCCGGTGTCGCGACGCTGAGCGTGCGAACTCCGGAGGGCGAGGCGGAGGTGCCCGTCGTCGTGGAAGGTTTCGAGCGGCCCGGGCGATGGGAGTTTCGCCGCCACGTGCTGCCCGTCTTGTCCCGGGCGGGATGCAATGCCGGGGCCTGTCATGGGGCGCTCGCCGGGAAGGGCGGATTTCGCCTTTCATTGCGGGGCTACAACCCCGACGGTGATTACCTGACGATCACGCGCGAGTCGCTCGGCCGGCGAATCGAATTGGCCGACCCCGGACAGAGTCTGCTGCTGGCGAAGCCAACCGGTGCCGTTCCACACAAGGGTGGATTGCGGCTGGACCCGGAAAGCCGCGAGTTTCAGGTGCTGGCCGAATGGATCCAGCAAGGCGCCGCTGCCCCTCGAGACGACGATCCGCGACTGCTTCGAATCGAGGTTCACCCGGCCGAATCGCGGTTGCGGCCCGACGTTCAGCAGCCGCTGCTGGTGACCGCCCATTACGCCGACGGGCGGCAAGAAGACGTCACGGGCTGGGCGAAATTTTCCAGTTCCGACGAAACGGTGGCAAGCGTCGATGAACACGGCCGAGTGACCGTTCAGGGGCACGGCGAAGGAGCCGTCGTGGTCTGGTTTTCCAGCCAATTGGCGCTCGCCCGCGTCGTCTCACCCTTTGAAAATCAAGTGGACGCAGGGCGTTTCACGGCGACCGAGCAGGCGAATTTCGTGGATCGGCTGGTGCTCCGAAAACTGGCTCAGTTGAATCTCGAGCCCTCCCCGCGATGTGACGACACGACGTTTCTCCGTCGCGCCTCGCTCGACACGCTGGGCCGCCTGCCCACCGTCGCGGAAGTGCAGCGGTTCGTCGCCGACGCGCGTCTCGACAAGCGTCGTCTGTTGATTGACGACCTGCTGACGCGGGAAGACTACGTCGATTACTGGAGCTACAAGTGGTCGGACTTGCTCCTGGTCAGTGGCCGTCGACTCAGACCTCCGGCGGTAAAGGCCTATTCCAACTGGATTCGGGGGCACGTGGCCGCCAATACGCGTTGGGATGAAATGGTCCGCGAAATCCTGACCGCCACGGGCAACAGCCTGGAAAATGGAGCGACGAACTTCTATGCGTTGCACCAGGACCCCGAGACCATGTCCGAAAATGTCTGCCAAGCCTTTCTCGGGCTTTCGATCGGCTGCGCGAAGTGCCACAACCATCCGCTCGAGAAATGGACGAACAACGAGTACTACGCGATGGCCAATTTCTTCTCGCGCGTCAAGGCCAAAGGCTGGGGCGGCGATGCCCGCAGTGGCGATGGTGGACGGACCCTGTTTACCGTGAACCAAGGCGAATTGATGCAGCCGTTGACCGGCCAACCCCAGCATCCCCAACCGCTCGACGGCGATCCCTTGCCGGACCGCTATCCCGAGGATCGACGCGCGTATCTGGCCGACTGGCTCGTTTCACCTGACAACCCGTACTTCAGCCGTGCGATCGCCAATCGGATTTGGGCGAACTTCATGGGACGCGGAATCGTCGAGCCGGTGGATGACCTGCGGGTGTCGAACCCCGCCCGCAACGAGCCGCTGCTGGCCGCCTTGAGCGACTATCTGGTGCAGTCCGACTTTGATCTGAAAGCCCTCATGCGTGTGATCTTGAATTCAGAAACGTATCAACGCGCGAGCGAACCCCTGCCGACGAATGTTGCCGACCAGCACTACTTCAGCCGCTACTTCCCCCGCCGCCTCTCCGCCGAAGTGCTGCTCGATGCGATCTCGCAAGTGACCGACGTGCCCAGCCGCTTTGAGCAGATCGGCTACGACGGGAACGATTTTGAGAAGACGGACGAGTACCCCCTCGGGACACGCGCCATTCAACTGTCCGATTCCGCGGTTGTATCCAACTTTCTCTCGACGTTCGGGCGCAATGAACGCGACATCACTTGTGAATGTGAGCGATCCAACACGCCGAGCATCGTCCAGGTGCTGCACTTGAGCAACGGCACGACCATCAATGATCGACTCAAGGCGGAAAACAATTGTGTGCAACAAGCATTGGACCGTCAGCGGCCCTGGCACGAAGTTGTCGACGAGGCGTTTCTGCGGACCGTCTCACGAACTCCTTCCCAGGCCGAAATCGCACAGCTCGTGGCCGAGCTTGAAGCGGCTCCGGATGCGGATCGGCGGGAGCTCATCGAAGACTTGTACTGGAGTCTGATGAGCACTCGCGAATTCCTGTTCAACCATTGATTTTCCGTTCCAATCGATGATTCCCAGTTTCAAAACGTGGTGCGCGATGAAACCTTACTTGCGGAGAATGTGGATCCTGCTCTGCTTGATCGCTCCGGCTCGCGGGGCCGACTTCCAACGTGACGTGGCCCCGGTCCTCACGAAGTATTGTGCCGGGTGCCACAATCGGCAGGATCGCGAAGGCGAATTGTCGGTCCAGGGACTGTCTGACCTGGCGGCCGGAGGTGAGCACGGACCCGTTCTGGTGCCCGGCGACAGCGGAGCGAGCCGGCTAATTCAGGTCCTGATCGGAGCAGCCGAGCCTTCGATGCCGCCGGAGGGTGAAGTTCGGCCAAGTCAGGCGGAATTGGCGCTGTTGCGGGCCTGGATCGATGCGGGCGCGATGGAATCCCCCGCGGAAGTCCCGTCGACTTCGCCGTTTGCCGAACTGGCACCCAGCGCGGCGCCGAAGCCGATCACCGCGGTCGCGATCGCCCATCACGCGGATTTCGTGGCCGTTGGCCGCTTCCAAAATGTCGATTTGATGACCGCCGACCAGCGGCTCATCCATCGGCTCACAGGCCATCCCGGCAAGGTCAACGCGATCTCGTTTCATCCCAACGACGCCACCGTCTTGATCGGAACTGGCGTCAATGGCGTGTCGGGCGAGGTATGGATCTGGGACACGCAGTCGGGCCGGCTGCTCCGCACACTGAAAGGGCACGAGGACGCCGTTTACGCCGTCGCCCCCAGCCCCGATGGCCGCTGGCTCGCGACGGCAGGATACGATCGACAGATCCGAATCTGGGACCTCGGCTCAGGAACCCTGACGCAAACTTTGCACGGCCACAACGGGCCCGTCTTCGACCTTTCTTTTGGGCCGGACAGCCGTATTCTGGCAAGTGCCAGCGCGGACGCCACCGTCAAGGTCTGGGATACGCGGACCGGGCAACGCCTGGATACGCTCAGCCAACCGCTTAAGGAGCAGTTGTCCGTTGAGATTAGCCCGGATGGAAAGTGGCTGGTCGCCGCGGGGGCCGATAATCGCATTCGCGTTTGGCAGCTGATTTCAATCGATCAGCCCCGCATTAATCCCTTACGAATGGCCCGATACGCCCATGAGCAGGCCGTGCTGAGCGTCCGTTTTTCACCCGACGGGAATCGCCTGGTGAGCGTCTCAGCCGACCGCACACTGAAGATCTGGTCGGCCGATGAGCTGCAGCAGCTGGCGGTGTATCCGCAGCCGGGGGACGTGGCGGAAGCGTTGGCTGTTTCGCCCGCCTCGCAGGTGCTCGTAGGCCGCATGGATGGCAGCTTGGCCACGTATCCGCTGAACTCAAGCCAGGACGATGCCCCGAACTCGAAAATCCAGTCGCCCCCGAGCGATGCAGCCGAGGTCGCCTCCACGCCGGAGACGCGGACCGAATCGGTCGAATTGGCCGAGCAGGAACCGAACGGCGAACTGGCCGGGGCCCAGCCAATTGAGCTGCCGGCCCGGATCACCGGCAAGATCTCGGCAGGCCCGGGCGAAAGCGCGGACCTGGACGTTTTTCGCTTCGCGGCGCGGCGGGGCGAAGCGTGGACGTTTGAAGTCAAGGCGGCTCGATCGGGCTCGTCCCTCGACTCGCGGATCCGCATCCTCGACGCTCGTGGAATGCCTGTCCCACGCGTGCTGCTGCGAGCTGTTCGGGACTCGTATTTCACGTTTCGTGGTAAGGATTCGTCACAAACCGGTGACTTCCGCTTGCACAACTGGGAGGAAATGCAGTTGAACCAGTTGCTGTATTGCGATGGCGAGGTTGTCAAGCTGTACCATTATCCGCGTGGACCCGACTCGGGCTTCAATGTCTATCCGAATTTCGGCAAGCGGCATGGCTTCTTTGACACCACGCCGATTACTCACGCCCTCCAAGAACCGTGTTACGTCGTGGAGCCCTATCCGCCCGGGACCCCGCTGCCACCAAACGGCTTGCCGGTCTTCGCGATCGATTTCGAAAATGACGACGAAAGCCAAGGGCGATTCGGAGCGGATTCAGTGTTGTCCTTTACGGCGCCCGAGGACGGCGTTTACTACTGCCTGCTGGACGATGTTCGGCAACTGTCGGGCGACGACTTCGGTTACGAACTGTCCGTGCGACGGCCGGCTCCCGATTTTCACGTCAAGCTGCTGAATGACAAGTTGGCCGTTCCGCAAGGAGCCGGCCGGAAGTTCGGGGTGGAGCTGGAGCGGATCGATGGCTTCCAAGGCGAAGTCGTCTTGGAGATCGAGGGGATTCCGCCCGGATACGGGGTGACGTCTCCGTTGGTCATTGAGGCCGGCCAATTTCGCGCTTGGGGAACGGTCTACGCCCTGCCGAGCGACGAGCGACCCGTCCTGCCCGAAGAGTTGCGGATGGCGGTGTTTGCGACGGCCCATCTTCCCAGTGGCTCGATTCGCCGGCAGGTGGGGCAGCTGGGGCCGATTGAAGCTCAGGACGCTCCCAAGCTGGCGGTTGAGTTCTCGTCGGGCGTCGAAGGCGTCGATCCGCAGGTGATTCAGATCGAGGCCGGAAAGACAGCGACGGCTCTAATCCGAATTCGTCGGGAGGGCCATACCGATCGCGTCGGCTTCGGCAGCGAAGAGGCCGTCGTCAATGCGCCCCATGGCGTCTATGTGGGAAACATCGGCCTCAACGGAGTCTTGATTACGGAGGAGGAGACGGAGCGAACCGTCTTCCTCAAGGCCGAACCGTGGGTCGCGCCGCAAGAACGTCCGGTTTTCGTCGAGGCCAACGCGCACGGAAACCCGACGTCGTACCCAATCCTCATCCGCGTTGTCCCGCCTCGCGGTGCGCCGTCAGGTGGCCGCGCGAGCGGCGGCGGATAGCACCCGCCGATCGGCATCACGGCGTGTTCGTCGCTTGCACGCCGTTGGCCGCTACACGCCCACGCTTTGGTCTTGCGCCACTACTCTTCGGTCGTGACGACCTTGGTAGCAGGCTTTTCCACGGGCAAATCGGCGGGCTTCGTCTGAGCAGGCTTTGCGACGTGAGCGGTTGGCTTGGCCGGTCCCGCGTGACCCTTGGGTGCGAAAATCAACACCATCGCGGCTCCGATCCCGACCATCACCACTCCGGCCAGGAAGAAGGGAAGCTTGGCCCCCGTGTCCCGCATCGAAACTCCGCTGAAGTACATCGAGACCAGCACGTTGACGATCGGTGCCCCGCCGAAAACCAGCGGCATCACGAAGATCGGCTTCCCTCCGCTGGTCAGCGCCAGAATAATGCCCAAGGCCCCGAATGCCCCCGCATCCCGCCGCCATACTCCAGGAAATGCCGCTAAATCGCCATCCCCCGCCGAGTTTTCCCATCGCGGACAGCGCCAGCACCGGGATGATGATGGCGACGATGAAATACGCGGCACCCACGCAAATCAGCGGTTTGAGCCGATCGTTGTCCAGGTAGCCCTGTCCCTTATGGAGGACCGGACCGTACATCCCCCAACAAAGGACGGTGAGCGCAATTCCGGGCAAAGCCAAAATAACCTCTCGAATCGACGTCATGAACGCATCTCCGCGCGGATCGTAGGAACGGACTGGTCGAGGTTGCAGTCTACCACGATTGGCTCGCGAGCGCAAGCGGCGGGGTCTTTGTCAATCGCCCCGCAACGCTTGCATCAGAGGCGCCCGGACCATGGGCCGCAGAGCCAGGTAACCGGTCGTCATGCCCACCGCGAGAATCGTTCCTAAGACGACCGCCAGCGTCTCCCAGGGAGGACGCACGTCCGTGGTCCATGCGTGAGGAATCACCGCGACCAGGGCGGCGACGACGCCGACTCCCAATCCCCCCACGAGCAATGTGACGTGCTCCAGCAAAACGAGGCGGCGGAGCCGCTGCTGGCTGAAGCCCGTGGCCCGCAAGAGTGCGAGTTCACCCCGCCGCTCAAAAACACTTCGCAACTGAACGGCGACCAGGCCGAACGTGCCGAGCAGCAAGCCCAGTCCGCCGAGGCTTTGGAACGTCGAGAGGTAGGTATTCTGAACGGCGAGCAGATTTTCCAGCAAGGCGCGTGTCTCGGTCACGACCAACCCCTGGTCGCGGTAGAGATCCTCGAGCGTCTGACGCACGCCCTCCTGGGCATCGACCGGACATGCGACAGTCAGAAACTGGTATCCACTGAGCTGCGGAAACTGCTCGAGTAGCGCACGTTCGCCGACCAGCAGCGAGCCCTGAAGGACGCTATTGGCTAGGAGGCCAACCACGCGAAAACGGATTGGGCCGGCCGCTTCGTAATCCAGCTGAAACTCTTCTCCAATGCCGCCGTAGAGATGCAAGCTGTACATCGCCGTATTCTTGTCCAACACGACCGGGACGACGCCCGCCGAAGCTTCTTGCAGCAGGTGCCAGGGGTTGGTCCTGGCCGATTCCGATTCGGCCGCGGACGCGGCCCAACCGAACGGCGTGCTGTCAGGTTCGTCGTAGTGCGCGATGAAGTTGTCGCTCACGCCCAACAACCGCGGGCGGTGCGCCTGATACAGATTGCGGCAACTCGCGTCGTCACCGGGCTGCAATCGCAACGCGAAAATCGTCGCGTGATCCAGCTTCGTTGCCTGGCTGCCGAGCAGGTCCAAACGTGTGGCCGGGTCGTTCAGATCGTCGAAGATCGGAATGTCGGTCTGAGCCAGCAGAGGAAAGCCACCGGTTCCCTGCTCGGTTGGGGCCAAGCGAAAGGCACTGACCGCGACGATCAGGAAACAGGCCATTGCCATGAGGCCCAGGGTTAAGGTACTGCGACTGGGATTTCGCGCGAGATTGCGGACGACAAGTTGCCGGAATCCAAACTGGCGTGAGCGTCCGACTTGGGGTCGTCGCAGGAATTCGGAGATCTGCAGCAACAGCGCGGCCATCACGCCGCCGCCGCATCCGAAGAAGGCAATCGCCTGGGACTCGCCACGCAACCTGGTGGCGAAAATCCCCGACCCGACTGCGACGAGGGATAGTGCCACGATGGTCCACTTGGCCCATTGTCGCGCTTTGACCGCGGCTGCGGGGCCGTCTTGAAGTTGTTTTGCCAGGAGGGCTCGCAGTGAGGCGCGTCGCAGGCCGGCAAGCGTGACTCGAATCGTGAGGATCGACGTCATCACGCCCACGACCATCCCAATCGGCAGCGTGAATGGACCCAGATGGAGCTCGAGGAATGGCGTGACGACGGCATCCAGCCACCAGGTTCGTAATCCGGCGATCATCAGGGCTGCATAGCCAACGCCCGCCACCGCGCCCGCCACCGCTCCGAGAATAGCTAAGAGCCAACCCTCGACCGAAAACAGATGAGCGACGCGGCCGCGATTCAATCCGACCGCCAGCAACAGCCCAACTTCGCTGGCTCGCTGTTCCAGGCTGAGGCGAAACAGGAGGCTCACCAACATCAAGGCGGCCGCGATGATGAAGACGCTGAAGAGCAGGAACAGGATGTTAAAAGGCGTGGAGCCCCGTGATGCCCTCAGTCCGTCCTGCTTGACGTGCAACAGGCTCAGCCCGAACGCAACCGGATCTGCTTGGATTGCGTCCCGTAATCGCTGCTCGACGGCGGCAATCTGGTCCGGAGACGTGGCCGCAATCCGAATCGACGTGGTCGACCCGAACCGGCTGCCCCACAGCCGCACGCCCGTGGACATGTTGACAAAGGCCTTGGGCGTCGTTCGATACTCGTCCCAATAGTCTTCATCCTCAGGCTGCCGAATGCGGTCATACGAAAACGGGAACGGCGGATCCCAGGCGTCAATCGACTCCTGGTCGGTAATCCCCGGCACCTCGGGCGTCAGGTCGGGATCGTTCGCGCGCGACGGCCGCTCGAAATAAACCGCCGGCCGGTCGCGCTCATAGGGGCGAGCCGGCCGGGTCAGCGGAACCACCGCCCGCAATTTCAATTCCGCCGACTGTTCCTCTGCCTTGCCGTGCGTGGTCTCTGCCGCGAAGTACGTCAGGCGAATCGAATCGCCCGGCTTCGCGTCCAAGTCGCGCGCGGCCCATTCGTTCAGCACAATCTCGTCGTCGGCCATCGGGCCGAGGGGGGTTCCTGCGGCGTCGACGAGGGGGGTCAAGCTCGGATTGGCCTCCAGTGCGCTCACCGTCGAGTAGGGAATGGAAGTCTCGCCACCGGCTCGCTCGATCCGATTCGCCAGGTACGTCAACACGGCTTGCGAGTCGAATCCCTCGAGCGCCGCGCGGATGGCTTGGTCGGCTGCGGGGCGAAAGAGCATCGTCTCGGTCGACAGGCTCAGATACCGAAAAACAACCTGCGATTCGCCCGGATCGCTCTCGGACCGGGTCAGCTCGACCGGCTTCAGACGCAGGCCGGTATCCTCCAGCGTCGGTCGGATTCGCCGCCGCAGCTGGGCCAGGTCCGCGTCGTCCGGGGCCTGATTGATGGCGGGACCCGCGATCAAGATGGCGTTCACGCGACCCGGCTGCTTCAGGACGCCTTGCAGCGTCGCGATGCTGAGGAAAGCCGAGCGGGGAAGGGCCTGGCTGGCTTGCAGTGAGAACCGACCGAGTCCTTCGGCCGAGACGATTTCGATCACTTCCAGCTCGGCCAGGCTTTCGACTCGATCATTCTTTTCGCCCAAAGGGCTGTCGCCGGCGATGCGTGTTGCCTTGGGCAGTCTGATAACAATCCGGTCTCCCACCTGGGCTTTCAGGTCATCGGCTAAGGGGCGATTCAGGACGACCTCGCGGCCGGTGGGCTGACGCGGGAGGGGAACGACGGACCGGCCCAGCTCCCAAAAACGCTTGTCGCATCCCAGCACCGTGACCTGACCCACCCTTCGGCCCCCGGTTGAGGAGGATCGTTCGACGGTCGCCTGGCTCAGGAGGATGGCGGGAACCGCCTGAGTCAATGTGTTCAGCGGTCGAGACGTAAGATCCAGTTCAGCCGCCAACTGGGCTCGAAAGAAGTGATCGGCGACCAGGATTTCGTCGATTCGACCGAGACGTTCAAGGGTCAGTCGCTCGAGACTGGATCGCACGGAGTCTCCGACCAGCAAGGCGCCGGTCAGGACGGCGGTTCCCGCCACGATGCCCAGCATGACCGCCGAGTTGACCCGCCAGTGGTGCCGCAGACTCTGCCACGCATACGCGCGGGGAGTCAGTCCGCGACAAGTGGACGCGGTGGGAGATGGCGCTGGTGGAGTGGTCGGCATGGAATCAAAGCCCTTGATCGAAATCCGGGGACGCAGCGATTTCAGGCAGCGTCGCGAAGCTTTCCGAGCTCCAGCCTCAAGCAGCGCTGCAGACGGTTTGCCATCGACTCGCTGTGGGTGACGGCGATCATCATCGTGGGCGACTCGGCGTCGCTCTGCAGTTCCAGCAACAAATCGACAATCGACGCGGCGGTGCGTTGATCCAGATTCCCCGTCGGTTCATCCGCCATCAGCAGCAGCGGCCGATAGATGAGGGCTCGGGCGATCGCGACCCGCTGGCGTTCGCCCCCGGACAACTCGCCCGGGCGATGGCCTTGCCGTGACGCGAGGCCGACGCGGGCCAGCAGCTGCTCGGCTCGCTGGGCAATTTCTTGGCTGGCCTTGCCTTCCGCGAGCGTCGGGACGAGCACGTTTTCCAGGGCGGTTAGCTGGGGCAGTAAGTGATGGTCCTGGAATACGAACCCAATCCGCCGATTTCGAAACGCAGCCAATTCGCGTTCCGACAGCAGGAAGGGATCTTGGCCCTGGAGTGTGACACGGCCTGCGGTGGGACGATCCAGTGTCCCGATGATCTGGAGCAGTGTGCTTTTTCCTGAACCGCTGGGGCCGACGATCGCCAGGTTCTCGCCCACCGACAGTTCCAAGGAGACGTCCTGCAAAATCACCAGCGGATCGGTCGGTGTGGGGTATTCTTTCGCGAGATGTTCGACGGTAAGGTCTGGCATGGAACCGCGCGGGAAGCGGAAGCGGGGAACTTGATGCGACGTCTCTTCACATGCCGAGGGCAAGCGATCGCCACCACGCTTCAGCGTACCAGCTTCGTCGCCGCGGCAAAAGCGCGGCCCGCGTCACGCCGGCTTAGTCGGCCGGAGAGGCCACGAGCGGCCGCAGCCGGGTCTCAAGCTCAGGAGGAATCTCGATCGAGCTCCAGCGACCGTCGTCCCCGAGACGGCAGCAGACGGTCGTCAGCTGCCCGCGGGCAAGATGACGCTGGTCGCGATAGAAGTCGAATTGATAGGTGACACTTTTGGTCCCGAGTTTCACGATCGTCACGTGGATTCGCAATTCGTCTTCGAAACGCGCCGGACTCTTGTAGTCACAGTGGGCCGAGACGCGCGGCCAGCTCACAGTGCGGGCTCCGTGCCGCTGGACAACGCTCATCCCCAAGTGCCTCAGGGCTTCGTGTTCCGCCTGTTCCATCCAAACGAAGAACATGGAGAAGTGAGCGATCCCGGCGGCATCGGTGTCGCGGAACTCGACGCGACGACTCGCTTCATAGCCGATCGTCATGGTTGCCCTTTCAACTCCGTCCGTTGGCAACTTGACGGGCCGCACGTCTCGAGGAGTTTTTTTCCGGCTGGCTGCTAGTCTCCGACATAGGGCAACAGCGCCATGAATCTTGCCCGCTTGATGGCCTTCGTGACGGCACGCTGGCTAACAGCCGAGCAGCCTGTCTTGCGACGCACGACGATACGGCCGTGCCGATTGATCAGCTTCTTCAACAACTCAACGTCCTTGTAGTCCACGTACATCGGACGGGGACGAATACCATCGACGAGAATTGGATCTTTCTTCTTCGTCTTCGTACGCGCGCGGGCTTTTCGCTTGGAACGAAGGGGACGTTTCTTCAGCGCCATGTGTTTTGGATCCTAACAGACTCCGCTGTGGGCAGGAAAGGGCTTCCGGAAAACCCACCAATATAACTGTTCCCCGGCGGGACGCAAGGCCGAGCGAGCCCGCGGTTGGGCGAAAGGAGATGATGCGCGGCACGGGAGGCCGGACGTTCAGGGGGATCCGAAGTGCTTGCGGATCGTCTCCTCCGCGGGTGGCTTGGTCGCGACGGAAACGACGACCAGAGCCACGAGGCAGGCCGCAAACGTCGCCACCACCGGCATCAGGCGATAGCCGAGGAATTCGACGTAGTACTCCGTGTTGCGGCCGAATTCGGCGGCTCGAAAGTGATAGAGCCAGGCCACGATCATCGCCAGTACGCCCGCCGAAGCCCCCGGGGCGGTTAGTCGTCGCCAATAGAGCGCGGCCACGATCAGGGGAAACAAGCTGGCAAATCCCGTGAAACACCAGACTCCCATCGTGAACACACTGCGGTACCCGGCCAAGCTCAGGAAATACGTCAAGGCGACAATTCCGATGATAAACGAGCGGGCCAGCAGAACCTGTTGCTTGTCGGAAAACCGATCGTGCCCCAGATAATGGCCCACAATGTCGTTGCTAAAGATCGTCCCGAGGCAGAGGAACTGACTGTCCAGCGATGACATGATGGCCGCGAGAATGCCGGCCGCCAGCAGCCCACCCAGGACGGCACTGGTTTTGGATTTCACCAGGAACGGGAGCACTGCATTCGGGTTTTTCGCGATCGCAGGTGGCAGCTCCAAGCCGGTGGCCCAAATCCCGATCAGCACGCACGGCACCCACACGATCATGATAAAGATCGGGTGGCATACCACGGGAATCTTGAACGATTGAGCACTCTTTGCGGTCAACCAGTGCTGGAACAGATGGGGAAACATGCCGACCGACAACGGGATCAGCAAGTAGGTGAAAAACCGCATCTGCGACATCTCGACCCGCGTGACCTTATCGGCCTGGACGCGTGCCGAGGCGGTGCGCAGATTGGCCAAGAAGCCTTCCTCGCCGCCAATCGTTTGGGCCATCACCAGGAACGTCACGAACCCGAGGACCATGAACACCAGCGTCTGAAAGGTATTTGCCCAAGCCGTTCCGCGCATGCCGCCAAAGAAGACATAGATGAGGACGACCAAGCAGACCACGAGCGATCCCAACCACGGAGGAACGCCTCCGTTGAGCGCCGGGCTGTTGGGGGTCTGGAACAGCGGCCAGTCCGGAAACGCACCGGATGTCATTGTCTGAATGACCGTTCCGCCCGCCATGACGCCCAGCAGCAAATAGGGGATCACGAGTCCGACCAGGATCGGAAAGAGTAAGATCCCGATCAGTTCAGAATTCAAGCGGTCGCGAAAGTACTCGATCTGAGTCGTATAGCCGTAGCGCCGACCGAGCGACCAAAGTTTGATTCCCACGACGAAAAAACAGAGCGAGTGCACGATGCCGCTGGAAGATGCCAACATCCCGTAGACACCGATGCCCTCCTTGTACGCCTCGCCGGACGAGCCGACCATGGCGAAGGCAGTCATCGTCGTGCCGAAGAGCGACATCAGCAGCAGAAACGGACCGATCGAATGACTGGCCAGCAGATAATCTTGCTTCGTTCCACGAAACAGGCGGCTGGCACAGACGCCCAGCAAGAGCAGGATGCAGAAGTAGATCACGATGATCATCAATTGCGTGACGCCGGGCCTCATTCCGCATCTCCCTTGGCTTCGAATTCCAGGTGCCTCGGCCACGCGAATCGGGTGGCCAGGAACCAGACGATCGATGCCGCGATTGAGATTCCGACGTGCCAAGTGAGGCCGACGGGCATGAACCCGAAAACCAGTGTCTCATCTTCCCAAAACCAGTTGTCCTGGTGCAGGATCAGCAGCAGCACAACGAGTGTCCAGACGACGTATTTCACGTGAGGCGATTTCTCGGACTACGGTGAAGCGGTAGCAGGCAACGGCGTGACAATTTCAAGCAGCTCGACGGCTGGCGCCGCATTGCAATAAATCAGCGCCGTGCGACCGAAGGTAAGGGTCGCCGGGGGAACCTGAAAGCAGGCCGCGAGGTCGCGTCCACAAAGGACGCGGTACAGCTGATGTAATTCAACGTGTCGCAGCACATTGTGCTCAATCAACACGCGTCCCAGCGGTGTTTGCTCCGCCTCAATCTCGGCCCGCGCCGCAGGGTCGACGACGTCGAGGTTCAATCGCACGATTCCGAATTGCACGACGCCCTGATCGGTGCGCCGTGTCAATAGGATTCGCCGGCTGTACTGCCGGCCGTCACGCACGACTGACAACACCTGGACATCCACGGGACATTGCCAGAACGCCTCAACATTGACCGTCATATGGTGATCGTGATGCAACAACCCACGATAGGGTTCGGGGATGTCCGCCGGCGCCAACCCGGTAAACTCGCCCAACTCGGATGGCTCGGCGTAAAACAGGCTGACCAGTTGGTCGAGGTCGGGGCGGGTTGGAGACGTGCTTGCCACGATCGGTTTCGGTCGATTCAGAAGGAACTCAGGCCGACGGTCTGCGACGGAAGGAGGGAATGCCGGCGGGTCGTTCTCATTCGGCGAGAGGACCTTGACTCGGGCCACCACAGAGCCTAGCGGGCACGAGCGGCCGGCACAACCACCCTCAGTTCCTTGTCCGAATCGCACCCGCCGCGCTCGGTGGCCCAACCAGTGTTTCAATCAAATCCAGGAGAAGGCGCCGAAACGCGACGGGCTCCAGCCGCTCAGCAACTGCTTCAGCTCGCTGCCGGTAGTGACTTACCAATTCCTCGGCCCGGGCGAACACCTGCTTCCGCTGGTAGAAATCTCGCACACGACTCACCTGGTCCACGGGATCTCGGTCGTGAGCCCCCTGCAGTTCGAGCAACGACGGCCCTTCAGCCTGATCGGTACCGTGGTCCCGTTCGCTGGCCAGCGCTCCGAGCAGCGTCGGGCGTCCTCCCAGAATATCGCCGCCCGCCTGGACCTTGTTGCGGCCGTCCTCGTTCCAATCCTGGAGGTCATTTCGAATCTGGAAGGCGATGCCCAACTGGGCGGCGAACTCCGGGACCCTCGTGCGGTATTTCCCACCCGCTCCAGCCAGGCAGACGCCCGTCCAGAGCGCGGCTTCGAATGCGGGTGCGGTCTTCAATGCGTAAAACCCGAGGGCGTCCTCCACCGACATCGGGCGTGGCCGAGCTTCCCGCCAAACCAATTCGGCGCCTTGACCTTCGGCCAGCCTTAAATGCGCGGTTGCCAGTCCCTCGAGAATCTCGGCCGTCACCGCCGCGCCAAACGAACCCGTTCGCAAGCGACCAGGCGGTATCCCAGTCCGATCAGATAGTCGCCGACGTTAATCGCCAGGGGGATTCCAAAACGGCGGTGCACGGTCGGCTCGCCGTATCGAAACGCGTCGTCGTCCTGGATGTCGTCGTGCACCAACGAGGCTTTGTGGAAGCTCTCAATGGAGATCGCGGCGCGTTTGACAGGGTCCCAGCTCGGATGGCCGATCTCGGCAGACCCCTCGGCGCCGAGCCCATGCGATCCGGCCAGAGTGTCATACACCGCTAAGGTGATGAAGGGCCGCGCGTACTTGCCACCACGGCCGAGGAAATCATAGGCAATCGACTCGGTGGCGGTGATGGGATCCAGACGCACCGGATCGGCTCCCTCCGGTAACCGCGGGCCACGCCGCAGCCGGGGCGCCAATCGTTCCAACTCCTCGACCGCGAACATCGCGCTGGTTGCTTGCATCAGTTCCGAGTAACGCGCGGTTCGAGGCGAGCCACCGCGCGGACCGCCGTTGTCAAGCGATCGACGCGGCCCGTCGCCCGCGGACGAGACGCCGATGGAGGGTCCCTGTGTCAAGGTGGTCGTCCATTCAGGGTGTGGCTGGAGCCACCAAGGAAGGGTCGGATGCGTGATGCGTCAGATCGTCGACGGCTACCCGCAGCGTGATCGCCGCCGGGATCGCCGACGCGAGCCGCTCATCATACCAAAGTCGGCCCACGTCGAAAGCGAGGGCCGGAGACCAAGGATACCGTCCCGTTTCGATTTCTTGACAAAGCCAAGCCAGGCCTTGCTGGTAGCCCTTCGTGACCCTCGGCATTTCTCGCCATGGGTGCAAGGACTCGAGCGCGAGTGCCGTCTCGACCAGTCCGCTGCGAATCTTCTCTTCACCTGGCTCGACTTGTTGCCAACCACCGCCCCAGCCGCCATCCAGATTCTGCGAGTTCAACAGCGCATCGCGGGCTCGTTGCAAATGGTCTCCGCCCGTGCCCCCGACCTGACCGAGCGCCCGTAGCGCAACGGCCGTCTCCAAGATTCGCGATGACGGCCCGAGCAGACTCTCTGGGTCCGACGGCGAAGGCCAGGTTCCGTCAGGTAACTGGGCCGATTCGAGGTACCGTCGACCCCGCTCGATGGATTGCACAAACGCGGGCGACGGAATCATCCGCTGCAGGCAGTCCAGGCCGCGCAGCACCTCCGCGGTTGCTTCAACTCGACTGCGCGGCTTGGCCGGTCGGGCGGGCTCCAGGAACGGCGACCAGCCACCGTCGATTAACTGGCTCGACACAAGCCCCGAACCGGCCAATCGGCAGGACTGTCCGATCTCTCCGCGTAACGCAACGTCCAACGGCTGGGCTTGCAGCCTGGCAAGCGCCAGGATGACGCGTGCCGTGTCAGTGGCCGTCGGCGGCGCTTCGCCTTCGCCAGATCGACTCCAGCCGCCACGTCCGGCGAGCGTGAGCGGGTGGAGCTCAAGCTGTTGCCGAGCCAGCAGCCAGCGGGCCAGCGACCCGCGCGTGTCGATCGGCAACGCCTCGGTGTCGAGCGCCAGGATCGCGGACGCGGTCTGGCGAACGGCGCCCAGTGAGGCGAGTGGCCAGGTGCCATCGGACTGGGCCGATGCGATCAGGTATTGGAAGGCCGCCGTGGCTGCCGGATGATCACTCTCGCCACCGGACACGAGGCTGATAACCAGGAAGCTCGAAAGCGGAATCGATTCCAAATATCCCATCCGGCCGGACCGGATCTCCGCCAGGTCGTGCCAGGCTCGCAGTTGGCTGCGTTTTCGCAGGCTGCGTCCCAGCGGTGTCCGGGGCGGGCAGTGACGGTCGCGGGCCAGGTTGATGGCCAGGGCGAGCGGCCGAGCCATGGGCGACGGAGAGGGCCGCACGAGCTGCGCGAGCCAATCCGGACGAACCGTCTCGCGCCCCGCGAGCCGGGGAACCATCTGCCACGCACAAAGCCCGGCTGCAGCCCCGGTCATGAGGATCGCCGAAGTCCCCAGCACCTCGTCCCGACCCCGCTGGCGGATTTCAGTCCAGCCACCCGATCGCTTCAAAAAGGCGTCGGCTCGCTCCACCAACAGAGCCGCTCGGGCCGGAACGCCCATCAAGGCAAACGTGGATCGGACCAGAAGTGTCGTCGCCAGGTCGGACGGGCCCTCGGGGCTGTCAGTCCACCCGCCGTCCTTGTGCTGTTGATCGACCAGCCACTGCAAGCCGCTGCGAAGGAGGCCGTCAAGTCGCAGATCTTGAAAGTCATGCTGGCGCGTTCCGCCCGAAATGGTGGCCCGCGGTTGCCGCTTGCCAAGATAAACCGCACACGCGCTGATCGCAGCCGCAGTCGATGCGACCGACGCCGTCCGCTCGTCCGTCCAGGGGCCACCCGGGGCGCGGACGGAGAGCAGTTCGTGGCGCGCTCGACGAGCAGCGCTGAGCAGTCGAGAGGAATTAGTCATGCGAACTCATGAATCTGAAGGGGAGACCCTCCCGTTTCCAGGCCGCAGCTCAAGATACAAGCCGCGTCCGAAACGGCCGCCGGCATCGAAAGTGCGAGCCGCGTCGCGGTACTCCCTGGGGCTTTGCCCGCTGCCTCTCGATCGCCAGCTCGCGGGCCGAGTGAAGGCGGGTCGCGAGTCCTGTCAAAGGTCGCGAGTCTCACCTTCCGCAGCGCAGTTTAAGCACCCGCCGCATTCATGTCGAGAGGCGGGGCTCGGGACCTGCGGACACCCGATCCGAACAACCTTCGTCACTCCCCCTCGAAAATGGGGGCACCGTCGCGGCGCGAGGGCCTCCGGCGTTTGCCCCCACCGAATCGCGTCGCGGTTGGCTCGTTCCCCTCATGCCGATGGCAAGATCAGCCGATTGTGAGGGATAGTCGGTCAATACGACCCCACGGATTCGCTGTCGGCGCTAGCATGAAGGCGAACGGATGCTGATTTCGCATCGCGACGGTTTTTTGTTTGTGCACATTCCCAAAACGGGTGGCACGAGTCTTCGCGCCGCCCTGGGATCTCCGTTTTGGCGAGATCCCCGGCGGTGGACCGAGTGGGCAAGTCATCGCCTGAGTGCGATGAGTGGCCATCGGATGGGCACGAAGCTCCCCCGGCACGCGCCCGCGTTCGTCGCGCGGGAGATGCTGCCGCCGGAATACTTTGCCAAGCTGTTCAAGTTTGGATTCGTCCGCAACCCGTGGGATCGCCTCGTCAGCGCTTATTCGCATTTTCAACGTGAACGACAAGACGTCTTGCGACAGCACCGCGTTGCGGATTTTCCGCAATTCGTCGACTTCGTGCTGGAGACGCCTCCGGAACGCGCCACGCGGGCCGCGTTGGTACGGGCCATCCAGCGGCCCCAGCTTGAGTATCTGGTCGGCCTACGGGGCGAGCAGGTGGTCGATTTCATCGGTCGTTACGAGCTTCTTGAAAGTGACTTTCAGGAAGTGCTTCGTCGCCTCGAGTTGCCCTTGCGTCCCTTGCCGACCAAACGCCGCGGGAGTCGACCGGGAGATTACCGAGGTTACTACAGCGATGCCTTGGCCGAGCGGGTTGCGGGCCACTATGCCGACGATCTGGCCGCGTTTCAGTATCACTTCGATGCCGAGGGTCGGGGCGACCGAATCGACATTTCGAGTGGTCACGCGACCGGTGCCATCGCTGGCAGAATCACCTCGGCGACGGAATCCGAACCTCAGGAGGATGCCATCTAATGCTCAATCGAAATCCTCTCTTCGTGAACGGATTTTCGCGAGGCGGAACGACCATTCTCACCAACTTGATCGCCTCGCATCCCGACGTCTGCTTGATCGGAGAAACGCACCATGTGTTCAAAGGAACCAGTTTGACGGACAGCCCGTGGCGCGTGCTCGGCAAGTGTCTTTATCACGACGCGCCGATCATCGTCGGACAGGTGCAGAATTTTTTCAGTCCCCGTTTGATCAAGCCCCGTCGACGCCTGAGTCGCTGGGCTGAACAGCGGATTGATGAGGTGATGTACCACGAAAAATTTCGGGCGACTCACCCGGTTCTTAACCGATTCAAGACGTCCCAGGATCGCTACACGCCGCCGAGATCGAGTCCTCGAGGTTGCTCTGCAAGAATATCGACGGAATGATCTACGCGACGGACGCCTGGAAGGAAATGTATCGCGACGCGACGTTCTTCGGCCTGGTTCGCAACGGCTTGGCGTTGTGCGAGGGGCATTTGCGTCGCGGACGTTCGGCCAGCGAGATTGGCTGGCGGTACCAGATCCTCGTGCAGAAGATGTTGCATGACGCCCGCACCGTGCCACGATACCGACTGGTGCGGTTCGAGGATCTGATTGCCGCGCCCTGGGAAACGCTCCGAGCTACATGTGATTTTGCCGGTTTGGACCCCCACCGTATTCGGGAGATACGGATGCAGGCAAGGCGGGTGATGGATGCTGAAGGCAATCATCGACTCGACGGACGCGATGAATGGGACGTCGAGTGGTTGCGGATCGACGAGTTGGAGGGTTACTTCGAGCGAAACGTCGACCAGAATCAAATCAAGCGTTTGTCCTCCGCGGACCGTGCCGCCTTCTTGAAGCAGGCCAGTGGCGCGATGCAGTCGCTGGGATACGCCGTCTCGCGCGACACGCCGCACGTCGACGCTCGCTCCACCTGGCTGCCGCGGCTGGGAGCTTGCCCGACATCGAACACGCTCCCGTTGCGACGAGCAGCTTGAACGGCAAACTGCGACGACGCTTGGACGGACCCGTGCCTGGGCGGCGAATTCAAAGGACGGAAGGCAACCATGAAAGCTCTGCTCAACCAGCTCACACAACATCGATCAAGCGCCTATCCCTGGACATTCATTGAGTCGATGCTGGCCGGATACCGGTCGCGCTCGACGTACAACGACGTCCAGGCATTCGTGATCTTCATCGGGCAGCCTCGGAGCGGGACGTCGCTTGTCGGTTCCCTGCTGAATGCCCATCGTCACGTCTGGATTGCGCAAGAACTCAATGCGCTGCGGTACGTGGCGCGTGGCTATGGGCGCAACCAGCTCTATTGGCTGCTGCAGATGCGAGACCGCGCCTTCGGTGACAGCGGGCGGAGATGGACTGGTTACGACTATGAAATCCCTGGCCAATGGCAAGGGCGATGTCAAGAGCTGCGTGTGATCGGAGACAAAAAGGCGGGCCTTTCCAGTGAGCTGTTGGGCCGACAGCCCGAGCTGTTGATCCGACTCCAACAACTGGTCCGTGTCCCCATCAAGATCATTCAAGTCATTCGAAATCCATTCAACGTGATCGCGACGATCCACCGGAAACGTCGCCGCACGTCGCTGCCCCTGGCGATTGAAATGTATTTTCGGCGGTGCGAAACGAACTGGAGCCTGATGCGGGACCCCACGCTTTCCATCCGGTCATTCCGCTTGGAGGATCTGATTGACTCGCCCCACGCGGAACTTGCTGAGCTGTGTCGCTTCCTCGGCGTGACCGCGGATGGTGACTACCTGAACGCGGCCCGCCAGAAGCTGTTTGACAAGCCCCGGCAAAGCCAGGCGGCCATCACGTGGCCCGCCATGCTGGTGGACCGAGTCTCTCGAAGAGCGGCCGAGTTTCCGTTCTTGACTGGCTACGAATTCTCCGAGACCCGCACCCAATCTGCCGCCTGAGTGATCGTGCCCGAGCTGGCGACACGCGGAACTCGGAGTCCCGTCGATTGGTTGCCGCGTCCTTCTCGGTCCACTCGACCACCCGCTCGTTAATCCGGCTCACCGACTGGAGCCTCAGGAGTCCGCCTTGAGTTTGTCGAGCATCACGGCGCCGAGGATCACCAACCCGAGGATGACTTTTTGGGCGTACGGATTGACCTGCAACAGATTCATCCCGTTGTTGATCACGCCGATGATAAACGCGCCGATCAGGGTGCCGATCACGGTGCCGCGGCCGCCCGACAAGCTCGTTCCCCCGACGACCACGGCGGCGATTACGAACAGCTCGTACATGATCCCGTACCGCGGATCGCCACTCTGATAATTCGAGGCCACGACGATCCCGCCCACGCCGGCCAGCAGGCCCGAGGCGGCGTAGGTGAACAGCAGCACTCGTTTGACAGGAATTCCTGAGAGCCAGGCCGCTTGGCGATTGTCTCCGACGGCATAAATGTGCCGCCCCAGGACCGTCCTTGAAAGTAAGAGGTGGGCAACCAGATAGGTCAGACCCATCAGGACGACGGCGTTGGGAATCCCCAAGAGGTCGGCATCTCGCCCCAGTTTCGTATAGGACGCCGGCAGCTCGGGGATCGAATGCCCGTCCGCCAGCAAAAATGCCGCGCCGCTGGCGACCATCATCATGGCCAGGGTCACGATAAAGGGGGGAATGTCCATTCCAATCACCATGCTGCCGGAGAACGCGCCGACGAGTCCGCAGGCGAGGATCCCCAGGAGGGATGCGAGCAGCATCGCGCCCACGGCGGCATCGGTTCCTCCCCATGACCGGATCAGCAGCGCCGCGATTACGGAAGCCAAGGCGATCAGGCTGCCGACCGAAAGGTCAATCCCGCCCGCGATGATCACGAACGTCATTCCCACCGCAATGATCGCAATGACGGCGATCTGATTGGCGACGTTCCACAGGTTGTCGGACTTCAGAAAGGTGGGCCAGATATACGGCTGCGGCTGAAAGCGGACCACGTCGCCCAAGGCGGGGAAATCGGTCGCCAGGTCGGTCAAGACCATCCAGCCCGCGGTCGCATCATTGGCGGCGATCGCGGCCAATCGCCGTTGGCCCGTCCTGTCGGCGAAGGTCTCGAGTGCCTGCCGGGCGTCCTGCGGCGTGCCGCGCACGACGGTCACCAGCAGACGTGCCCGCTCAAGATCGGTCGCCAGACGGCTGGCAAAGCGCGCGTCTTCCTGGTTTTCGCGGACGACCACCAACACCTCGTCGCCCGGGTTCAAGTTGCGGATTGCCTGCGCGGCGACTTGGCCTGCGGCGGATTCATCATTGGGATACTGCTGTTTGAGCGTCAACAGGCTCAAGGCACCGCACATGACCAGCAGCGCGACGAGCGTGCCATATTGAGAGACGATCCGACCGAGCGGCTGCATGAGCGGAGTTTCCTGCTGCGAATCCGAGACGAGTTGCGGGCGTGATAGTGCGCAAATTACTGAAGTTCCGGATCCTGCTGGGCATCGGCTTGCCGATAGAACTCGGTCGGGATCAAGTTTTCAGGTTCCACGGCCGCCCCCTTGGAATGCTGAACGATCGCGCGGACCACTTCGACGCCCATGCGATCCGGAAACTGGATGGGATCACCAAAGATCTTGCCTTCGCGAATCGCACGTTTCCCATCGGGTTGGCCGTCAAAGCCGATCAACACCACCTGGTCCGCCTTGCCCGCGCGTTCCAAGGCCGCCAAGGCGCCCAAGGCCGAGGGGTCGTTAATCGCGAAAATTCCCGCGACGTCCGGGTGCGACTGCAAGAGGTCTTCGGTGGCTTGAGCGCCGCTGTCCTTCTTGCCGCCACCTTCCAGCTCGGCCACGATTTCAATCGGGGCACCTCCCGCAGCGAGGTGCTCGGCGATGCCCTCCCGGAAGCCGGCGACGCGCAATTGACAGGATTCGGCCTGGGCATAATGCAGAATCGCCACCTTGCCGCCGGCCGCGCCCAGCGCTTCGGCCATCCCTGCCGCCGCTTGCTTGCCGCCGCCAAAATTGTCCGACGCGATCTGGCTGACAATCTTCACGTCGGGCAGCCGGCAAGGAATGTCGACCGTGAACACGGGGATTCCCGCGTCGTTTGCCTCGCGGATGATGGGGCCAATCGCTTCGACCTGGCAGGGGCTCAGCACGATCGCCGAGACGCCACTCACGATAAAGTCCTTGACTTGGTGTCCTTGCTTGACGACGTCTTCATCGGCACTCAAGACGGTGACCTCGAAGCCGTTCTTCTGGGCTTCCGCCGTGAGGTGGTCGCCGATGACTTGGAAGAACGGGTTCTGCAGCGTCAGCAGGGAGACGCCAATGGTTCCCCGCGACGGACCGTCTGACGCCGCACCCGACGGGCCCGTGTCGGACCCGGTCGAACAACCGGCCAATGATCCGCACAAGTAAAACAGGAATAGGAAACGCCCTCTCGAAATCTTCCCCATCGTGGAACTTCTCCTTTGGCGGTCATATTTGGTTGGCGGTTCTGTCGAGTCGAGGATCGCATGCACTTCGATGTTACCACAGACGCATCCAAGGGACAGCTTGATACGAACCCAAACGGACCGACGGCCATCCGAAGCGTGGTCCTCAAATTTCCCCTCTGTTCAGCTGCAGCACGTCAATGATTTCGTTTCGCATGACGCTCGGGTCCACGTCGACTCCCGTCCAATACTTGATACTGATCACGCCCTGATTGACCAACATGCCCAAACCGTCGAGCACGATGCAGCCGATCCGCTCGGCATCTTGGATCAATCGCGTCTGCAGGGGATTGGGAATCACGTCGGCGACGATCATGGAAGGGGTGAGTGAATGTGTATTCAGGTTAAGCCTCGCATCGATGTCCGGATAAAGCCCGACCGAGGTGGCATTCACCACGATCTCGCTTCCGACGGGCACATGGTACGCCTGGTCCCAGGTGGCGTAGTCGGCCCGCGTCGCGGTCTGCTCGTTCAGCAACGAAGCGAGTGCCTGGCCACGCTCAGGATTGCGATTGACGATGGTCAGCTGCGCCGCCCCCGCCAACGCAAGCTCGACAGCGATGGCGCGGGCCGCACCGCCCGCGCCCAGCAAGACGATCCGCTTGCCGGCCGGATCCGTGACTTCCCGAAGTGATTTCAGAAATCCCTTGCCGTCGGTATTCTCACCGATCCATTGGCCGTTCCGGCGCACGACGCAATTGACCGCCCCCATCAATTTTGCCGAGTCTCCCAAACCGTCCAGATAGCGAATCACCTCGACCTTGTGCGGCAGCGAGCAGTTGAAACCCGCGAAGCCCATCGCCTTCGCTCCAGCCACCGCCGCGGCGAGGTCCCTTGGAGCCACCTCGCAGTTGATATATCGCCAGGGCAATCGATGATGGCGGTAGGCCGCCTCGATCATCGCAACCGTCGGATTTTCCGCGGCCGGCTGAGCGAACGAACCGGTCAATTGATCAAGGAAATTCATCGTGTTCACCGTCCGAGGATCGTCAGGAATTCGCTCTGTTGTGCCATGTGGCGTTGGCAAAAGCAACCTGGAAGGCGGAATCGTGAACGACGACATCCCGATCAGCCATCGGCTCAGCTGGAGGTTCACGAGGATGTAGGTCGCTTGGACGACGAGCAGGCCGATCCACAAACCCGAATCCAAAATGTCACGCCACGTCGTGAATAGCCATCCGAGCAGCGTCGCGCCAAAGGCCACCGCGAGATAGCGGAGCGAACCCGACGATCCGAGCAGCCGCGAGGCAAGCAGGGGGATCCAGCTGTTAAGTGTCAAAACGACAACGAACGACCACAACCTCCACCCGACCTGGCCCGCCGGCAGTCCGCGGACCAACACGATCGAGGCGGCAACCGCGGTTGTCAGCAGGAACAGGTGCCAGAGTTGAAACTGACTGGGCTGCGGCGAGGCAGGCAATCCGCAGAGTGCCCGCCAACGACTTCGACCGGGAAAGACCGTCAGCGCGTTCAGCGGGATGAGAGAAGCGAGACAGAGTGCGACCAGCGCCGGCGTGTCTTCCAGACTCAGCACAAGTTGGAGGGATAAGTAGCCAACTCCGATCAATACCAGACCGCAGCGTTGTGGCAGCGTGAGGAGAACGATGCCGGCGGCGAACCCAAGCAGCGCCGCTTGTCCGAACAGCACCCCGAGAAACATGGCGAGGCGCACGTTGGGAGGACCGTCTTCGACGCCGAATCCCAGTAGCGACACGAAGCCGATCTGCAGCAGCACGACGATGACCCGCCCATCGACACGCATGGTGCGGCAGCCTCGTTGGCTTGCCCTCCTGTGGTCACGAGTTCGCCGCCCGGCGGCGAATCACGTGTAACGCACGCCTTGATGTTCGGGCTCGAAGAACGCAGGCAACAATCCGTCGACCCGCAACAGCCCCTCCCGCGTGAGCTCAATCCTTTCGGGACCTAGCACCACCCAGTCACAGTCCACGTATTGCTGCCAGACGGGCCGCCAGTGATCCACGATATCCACGCCAAACTTGGCCTCGAAATAAGCCGGCTCGAGATACCCTTTCTTCAGCTGCAAGATCATTTCGCGAATTAAAGCCTGGTGTCGCGTCGGCCGCAAGGCTCGATTCAGGGGCAACTCGCCTCGGTCCGAAAGGGCATTGACGTACCCTTCCCATTCGGGATCGTTCTGGTAATGAACCCCTGAGATATGTCCGAAGCTGGCCACGCCCGTCGCCAGCAGGTCGGACCCGCGCCAAAGATTGTCGCGGTAGCTGAAATTGACCTGCGCTGGGTCGCGGACCAATGTGTAGGCGCTAGAGATCGCATACCCGGCCGCCAACAGTTCGTCATAGGCATAGCTGACCCAGTCGCGCTTGGTCTGCCAATTCGCCACGGGTGTTTCGATTCGATTCCCCAGAATGTCCTTGGAATAGACCGTATTAAACGGCAACTCCATCTGGTAGATCGTGACGCTTTCGGGATTCAGGTCGATCGTGCGCCGGATACAGTCCTTCCAGTTGTCCCAGGTTTCACCGACCATGCCGGCAATCAGATCGATATTCACGTTGGGAAAGTGGGCTTGCCGAATCCACTCCCACGCCCGGTAAACTTCCTGCGAGAGGTGTGCCCGACCGTTTTCGTCCAGAATCGCATCGCTAAAGTTCTCGACCCCAAGGCTCAATCGCGTAATCCCCAGGTCGCGAAGTGTTTGCACCTTGGGCTCGGATAGAGTCCCCGGTTCGCACTCGAACGTGACTTCCTCCGCTTGATCCCAGCTGATGTTGGCACGGAGTCGATCGACCAGCGAGGTAAGTTGTCGAGCGCTCAAATACGAAGGTGTCCCACCGCCAAAGTAAACGAAGCGGAAGGGGCGATCGCCCATGCAGGGCAGGGCACTGACCAACTCGATTTCGCGCGAAAGAGCGGCCAGATACGTTTCGATCTGACCTGCATTCTTATCGGTATAGACGCGGAAATAGCAAAACTTGCAGCGTTTCCGGCAGAACGGGATGTGCAGGTAGAGCCCCAGGGGCACCTGGGCGGGAGCCGTCGCCATGGCGTTCCGCACCTGGTCGAGTTGATCCGAACTCCACTGCGAGAAAGGTGGATAATTCGAGATAAAGTAACTGCCGACTTCCGTTTTTGTCGTCTCACTGGCCATCGTTCTCTCGAGCTCATACTTGAGCGGCTAAAGTCACCGGGGCAACGTGGGGGGCTGTGGACTCCATCACGATTCTCGTTGCGGGTCGTGCGTATCCGGTCGCCGGACGAGGGCACGAGCTGTTTCGGTTAGGGCGCGTTGACCGTTGGCGGCTGGCCGAAGCAGTACACCACGCCGCTGTCATTGGCGATCACCAACCGACCGTCGGCAACCGCCGGCGAGCCGACAAAGCCCGCACCGGTCTCGTATTCCCAGAGCTTCCGACCATCCGTCAAGCTTAAGGCATACAGCCGTCCGTCTCCACCGCCCACGAAGACCCGCTGGCCGACGATCACCGGCGACGAATCGACTCGATTGCGAGTCGGAAAGAACCACTTGAGCTCGCCGGTCTTGGTATCCAGCCCGTAGATCTTCTTGCTCCGACCACCGATCACCACGAGCTCCCCTGTCACCGCAGGGCAACTTCGGATCGGTTGATTGCTGCGCGGATCGGAATAGGTCCATGTGACCTTGGCCGCCTTCCAGTCGATGGCAAAGACCTCGCCGGCTTCGGTGCCGAAGAAAACCGAGTTGCCGTGCACGGCCGGCGTAACTCCAGTCGGCGCGTTGATCGGCACGCTGCCCTGAGCCATGCCGGTCGTGACGTCGATGATGTGCAGCGCGCCGTCACAGCCCGCAACGAAACAGCGCCCTGAAACGACCGTCGGACAACATCGAATCTGGTCCTGAATGGCGTGTTTCCAAACCAGCGAGCCGTCGTCCGCCTTCACGCAGTAGAGCGTGGCGTCCTGCGATCCGAACAGGAGACTGCCGCCGTAAAAATTTGCGCTTGCGCTGATTTCCGCCCCCGATTCGACGACCCAAATCGAGGCTCCCGTCTTTGCGTCCAGGCAGTGCATCCGTCCGTCATAGTCGCCGACGAAGACGCGTTCGCTGGCGATTGCCGGTGACGCGACGAAGCCGGATTCGATTTTCTGCTTCCAAATCTCGGCACCGCTTTTGAGATCCAGCGCCAGCACGTGTCCATCCAAGTCGGCCAGATAGACGACGCCATTGGCAATCGCAGGTGTCGACTCGAACGAGCCGTTGGGGACCTCGTATCGCCAGAGGACGTCCAGCGATTCGGGCAACGGACTCGCCGCGACGCCCGTCGCAAACGAGTCTCCTCGGAATAGCTGCCATGCGTTGGGAGATCCCGGGATCTCCGGCCGCGCCTGGGAGACGGGGTCTTCGGACTGGCCGACCAACTGACCACTGTCACAGACAACCGCCATCGCGATCAGACCTGTGAGGAGCACCCGGTGCATGCGAATCTCCGTACTGAGATACAAGAAGCGTCTTGGGGACGTGAACTGAGCTCTCGCCCAAGTCTACCAAAAGCCGGCCACGCTCGCCGCGCTCGTCAGAATTGGGCCCGCTGCGGCCCGCCGGACGGCGGCATTGCGTGGCGTCAGTGCTGAGCCACCGCGGAAAAGGCCGCGCGGTACAGCTTCAGACCGTCCGCGGGGGTGATGTCTCGAGGGTTGAACGTGGCCGTCCACTGTTCCGACGCCTCCCGAGCCAATTGCGGCAAGGACTCCTCGACGACGCCTTGCTCAGCCAGCGATGCCCCCAGCTTGGCTTGATCCGTCCACTCGCAAACACGCCGCGACAGCCGATCCACCGCTTCGGCAGGCGAGTCAATCTCGGCATGATCATTCAGCAGCCGATACAGCTCGAGGTACCAGACCCCATATTGTTCTCCGTTGTATCGGATCACATGAGGCAGCATGCTGGCGATCGCCTGGCCGTGCACAATTCCGTAATTTGCCGTGAGGGGATTGGCCAGCGCGTGCGTGGCGCCCAGCATCGAGTTCTCGATCGCGAGTCCGGCCAAGCAGGCGCCCAATTGCATCCCGGCACGGGCCTCGAGGTCGTGCGGATGAGCCAGGACGCGGGGGAAGCTGGCGGCCAATAATCGCCAGGCCTCACGACTGTGGAACAGCGAAATCCAGTTGCGGCGTTTCGTGACGTACGTCTCCAGGGCATGAGCCAGAGCGTCGATCCCGGTCAACGCAGTCACACTGGCCGGCTGCGTCTGGGTCAACTCGGGGTCCAAAACCGCGACACGAAACGCCGCTTTCTTGTCGCCGCACGCCATCTTGACATGAGTTTGGGCGTCGGAAATCAAGGCAAACGATTGTGTTTCGCTGCCCGTTCCCGCCGTGGTGGGAACCGCGATCGAAGGAAGCATGGGCTTCCGGGCCTTGCCCACACCCCAGTAGTCCTGTATCCGGCCGCCATTGGTCAGTAAGAAATTGATGCCTTTGGCGCAGTCCATCGAACTGCCGCCACCCAGACCGACGATCAACTCGGGATCGTATCGACGTGCCATCCGGACACCCGCGTCAACGTCGTCCGTGGTTGGATTCTGCTGGATCTCACTGAACAGGTGAGCTTCGATTCCCGCCTCGCGAAGCATCGTGAGGCCGCGCTGTGCGTGCCCGATGGAGACCACGCCCGGGTCGCTCACGACGAACGCGCGATGCGCACCCAGTTCACTGGCCAGGTCCCCCAAGCGTCCAATCGAGCCCGGGCCGAACACGATGCGAGTCCGCAATTGGAAATCGAACGGAATCATCTTGGGGTCCGGGCGAGTGCCGCAGAGGGGCGAACAATCGGAAGGCAATTGACGGGACCTGCGAAGCCGAAGCGCAGCCCGCGGGTCGGCTGACCTCCCAGTTCAGGTCGCGACAGGCATTCTCTCCTCGGCAACCTGGTACGCCCGCGAACGAAACAGAAAATCGATGATGCTGCCTTCGTGCGGCTGAAGCCAATTCAAACGTGTTGTGGGAATCGGCCCGATATTCAAGCGATCGACGTACGTCGCGTCGCTCAGCCCGTGAATGAAACGCTCATCGTTGGTCAGCCCCGTGCACACAAGCGTTGGGCCGATTCGCTTGAGCATCTCGTCCTGAGGGCATTCGACGACGGTCGCAAAGGGGAACATGTACTCTTTCTTTGCAATCTCGTTTTCCGGCGACGCGCAGTGCACAATCATGGGCCGCAGATAGGAGTATCGCTCGTGGTCGACCAGGCGCGGACCGAATGAGCCGGTCACATGCGTCACGCCCGGCTCCTTTAAGTCGTTTTCGATCATTCCCCAAACCGCTTTGCCCATCCCGGGAACGGTGAAGGCCGCCAATCCGGCTTCGGGGTTGTCAGGCGGCAAGGCGTCAACTGGGCCGAGCCGCTCGGCCAAGGCCTGAGCGATTTCCTGCGTGTGTCGAGATGCCCAAACGCCGGAACAGTTGATGCACCCTCGCCCACTATTGAGATAAATGCTTTCGGCCATCAGATCCACATACTGTTCCCAATTGTCGACCTCGTCATCCCCCAAGAGGATCTTGGAAAAACCGGGGCCGTGAGCCTGCACGCGGGGATTGCCGTGGTACCGTTCGACGGTTGCCGTGCCGCCAAAGATCATCGATCGATCGCAAGCCGCCAAAACCGCCGCTCCGGCCGCGGCTTCGCCCGGGTAAAGCGCGAAGACCTCCCGGGGGACTCCCGCTTCGATGAATGCCGAGACCATTCGGTAGGGCGTCCAGGGCTCTTGGGGTCCCGGCTTGAGCACGAGTCCCAGTTGCAGGGGAATGACCGGCAGCCAGAGCGTATGGACGCCCGGCGAGTTCGAGGGCAACACCGCTGCCAGGACGGGCGCTTGCGCCTGATAGCTCACCACCACGCCTCGGGATTCCATGCCCCAGCCCTTGGTCAGAATATCGAGGTCCAAGCCGCGGGTGAGGCAGTCCAGGATCCGATCCATATTGCGGAGCACAAACGAATTCTTCCCCATGTTCGCGCGGCACATGTGTTCCGGCAAACCCGTACTCGCCGATTGCTGATGGACGAAATCCTCCGGCGTCTGTTGGCCGTCGCCGAGCGGCAAGGTGCCGCTTTCGAACAGATCGGCCGCTCGCTTCATCATCTCGATCAGGTCGGCACAGCGGAACTCTCGGAGCGTATCTCGCGCCGCCGCGGCCGTACGCATGTCCCGTCGAATGATGCCCTCGTTTGCTTGGCTGACTGAGGCGATGGGTTCGCCAGTCGCGAAATGCAGGACTTCGGTCTTTTCGAGTGAGTCGTAGGGCTTTCCCCAACGCAGCACGGGGATGTTCAACACGTTTGGGTTCCTTATTCGCGTCCGGATCGCGCAGGTCGTATTCGGCTTCGTCGTGAAAGCAAGGTTTGTTCGAAAGGGTCCGACCTCTTTCTTGCGTGAGGCATCGCCTAGTACACGCCGACGGTCGTCTGCGCGGCAAAGCCGTGAAAGGGCCGGACGCCGCTGACCCCGTCCCAGGGAAACGTTGCGAATGGCTCTTCTCGCTCCCCCTCGTCACGCTCGAGGAACCCCGGCATGAAGAATTCTCGAGTCAACGTCGTCAGCTTCACCCGACCTGTTTCACCGAATCCGACGTGTGTGTTGGGATCGTCAAAGTCGACGACTTCGGTGACGGCCCGGGGTTGCGGGGCGTAATACGAAATCTTGTAACCGTCGGCGGCCGTAATGGGCCGGCTGCACGCCAACCCCATCAGGGTGTTACCGTACGTGGGCGTCATGTAGATCCCACTTTCCTCCGGCGGCCCGCCGAACAGTTCTTCGACACAGTAGCGAGTCCATTGCGGTGTGAACTCGGTACCGCCCGAGAAAATCCCGGTGATGCCGATCTCCTTCAGGCTGGTCCCGCGTTCTTCGAGCGCCAGGGCGAGCGAATCGAGCAATTTGGGGGTCGCGAACATGCACTTCACATCATGCCCGGCCGTCAGAATCGTGATCGCTTGGTCGATGCAATGCTGCTTGTATGCTTCGAGCTGCTCCATCCAACCTTTCTTGATCAACTTGACGACCCAGCGGGGGTCAAGGTCGATGCAGAAACAAATCCCGCCGCGGAACTGACAGAGGTGCTCAACGGCGAGTCGCAGACGCCGCGGTCCGGACGGACCCAGCATCAACCAGTTGGCGCCTTTGGGGAAATAGCGGTCAGGCAGCGTTTCGCTGAACAGCTCGTAATCCGTCCGAAAGTCGTCGATCACGACCCGCGATTTCGGAATACCCGTCGTGCCGCCGGTTTCAAAGACGTAGGTCGGCCTATCGTGGTACGCCTGGGGAACCCAGCGGCGTACTGGCCCCCCGCGCAACCATTCGTCCTCGAACGCAGGAAACTTTTGCAGGTCGTCGAATCCCTTGACTTCGGTGAGTGGATCGAACGGGAGATCCCTTTTTTTCTCGAGCCAAAACGGACAGCCCGTGGAGTCGTGGAAATGCCACTGGACCATTTCGTAAGTGTGGGCGTCGAGTCGATCCCGCGCCGCCTTCACCGCCGCACTCAAGTCACTCGTCGTCATCTGAGGGGTGCCCTACAGGCCAAATTCTGGGGAAGGAAAAAGAGGTGAGACGCATGCGTTTCGACGGTCGCCGATCGCACTTAGACGATAGTCGACTGGCTGCGCCTTGACAACCAGCAGGTCCCCGGCGGCAATTCGCTGCGGCTTGCTGCGTCGGTCCGCCCCCGCAAACGCCGCCGTGCCCAGGGTTTCGAATTTGAGGCGGAACTCACCCGAGACGCGAACGCCGGCCCCACATCTGCCGCCGGCAAGTCCAGAACCGGACGGATTGCGAGAAGCGTCCGGCCGCGACGACGCAACGCCTAATCGGCACTCGTGGTGCTGCTCAGCTGCGACAGGACCTGAAGAACGCCGTTCAAATGGGCCAGGCGAGGTCCGAAGCGATCGACGAATTCATTGAGCATGAATTCGCCGTCCATCATGCAATCTCCGTGCTCCGAGATTTCCTCAGTCACATTTTCCAAGAACCGGGTTTGGATCTGCCCCAGCGTCTCGGCCGCGTCGCGGCATCGCTGAGCCAACCGCGGATTGGCCTGCTTCCATTGTCCCAATTCGGTGTGACGCTGACGTTGGGCCGCATTCATCTGTTGGATCAGTTGCTCCA
Source organism: uncultured Planctomycetales bacterium (assembly GCA_963826795.1). Lineage (GTDB taxonomy): Bacteria > Planctomycetota > Planctomycetia > Pirellulales > Pirellulaceae > CAWGYT01. The sequence goes on from CAWGYT010000010.1 coordinate 847,511, forward strand.
GTAACTCGTTCTGGCGGGTCTGAGCGGCAACAAGCTGGGCCAGGAGGACATTCACTGCGCTGCTCCCGGAAGGTAACGGACTCGTAGACGATGCTGTGGTGACGTCGATATGTGTAAAAATCGGAGGCGTTTGACGCGGGTTATCAGCCATCGTGCGTAAGTCCTTGAAGGGGATCTGTCGAATTGCTTTGCGGTCCAACCGAAACGACGTTTCGTCAAACCAAGTGAACGCGGGACCACTCGCGGCCGGATCCGTTCGCCCGGAATCGGAGTCCCAAACCCGCCTGCGGGCACCGGACCGCGGCAAACTCTTGCAGACCGGATCGTCCTGACAGGACCGGCACGGTGACACACCGAGCAGGGCATGCTTTCGTCTCAGTATAAGCATGGCAGCAGCCCGTTGTCCACCAAATCGAGCGGTGTTCCATCACATTCCAGGCTTCGGTCTGGAAAGCCGCAGCGGTTAGGTAATTCCGACTTGGACCTGGCCGTCACAACTTTGGCCGAGGCTAAAGACGACGGCGCGACCTGCCCGATTGTTTCCGGTGGAAGGACCCCCAAGACGTGAGGAACCGAGGTCGCATGTCAGCTCAGCAATTTCGAGGCCGACCCGCTGTTTGGATTCCTCAGCGTGGCCGATCTGGGCGGGGCCGTCTTGATCGGTGGCTACCTGGTCTTGAACGCGCTCGGCAGACCGCTGGAGTTTCACTGCACTGAGCCGGTCAAGCCCAATCGCGCCGAACAGATTCTGTTCGGGGAAACGCTGCAGCCTTATCTTTACGGCGAGCAGATTGGGCAGGCGCTAGTGAAGCACAGCGAACTCCAGGTGCACGTTTTGTTCACCGATCAGTCCTCGATGCTTTGCTTGCGGGACTTCATCGAAACACCGATTGCGTGGCTCTCCTCGGCTTCCGAGCCTCCTGCAGCCTACGAGCGGCTCGTGCTGGGGACCAATTCGATTTGCGTCGCCGAACGTTACGCGGACGATCGGGCGCAGATCCGCAAGCTGTACGATCGGGTGCGTCCGGAATGGAATCTCGGCGAACCGTTCCAACGGATTTACGAGGCGGTCGCGGAACTTCAGAAGGCGGCATGACGCAGCATGGATCCACGTCAACTCGGTGTCGACCGTCCCATCGCAGTGACGGGAGCGAGCCCGTCGATTCGTACCACCGGCTGGAATACCGCCCTCCGTCGCTGGCGGCCAATTCGCTTGCGCTCCCTGCCGCTGGAAGCGTCGTTGCCTCGAGCGGTGACGATGAAACTTGTCGCGTCACCGATCAAGGTCCGTTGTTTTCAGTTTCAAACCAGCCTCGCTGCGTTCACACCGCCGAGCCGTTTGCCGGAGGCCGTCCCGCAACTCCGTCCCGTGGATCGCGGCGAGCCGCCGACAAACGAGCAAGAAGTGACTCGAATCGCACCCCCTTCGGACGTAATCAAGCTGGACGACCGGCTCTATTACTTGCTCCAACCGCCGCTGGAAACCCTCCTGACCGGGGCGTCGCTGCGGATGCCCTTCCGTCCGTTTCCGTATCAGATGGCTGGGATCAGTTTTCTGTTTCCCCGACACGCGGCGATCTTGGCCGACGAAATGGGGCTCGGGAAAACCATGCAGGCCATCACGACGATGCGTCTCTTGTTGCACTCGGGACAGTTGCGAAACGTGTTGCTCATTTGTCCGAAACCCTTGGTCACCAATTGGCAGCGTGAGTTCCAGCTGTGGGCGCCCGAGATTCCAATCTGCGTGATTGAAGGCGATCAATCCCGCCGGCGGTGGCAGTGGAACTTGCCGGATGTACCGGTCAAGATTTCCAACTACGAGGCGTTGCTGCGCGACCGGGACGAGGTGGGAGACGGACGTCGGCACTTCGACCTGATGGTGATCGACGAGGCTCAGCGGATCAAGAATCGTGCCAGCTCGTCTCACCAGGCGATCTGCTCCATCGCCCGGACTCGAAGTTGGGCTCTCACGGGCACGCCGGTCGAAAACAGCTCGGACGACCTGGTTGGCATCTTTCAGTTTCTCGTATCCGGATTCCTGCCTCAGGGGATGACCCCGCGCCGCCTGCGCGAGGCGACGCGAGACTATATCCTGCGACGGACGAAGGATCAGGTGCTTACCGATTTACCACCCAAGATGTATCGAGACGCGCTGTTGCAACTGACGCCCGAGCAGCAGTGGTCGTACGACCGCGCTGAAAAAGAGGGCGTCGTGCACCTGAAAAATCTTGGAGAGTCGATTACGATCCAGCACGTGTTCGAACTTGTCTTGCGACTGAAACAGATCTGCAATTTCGATCCGGAAACGGCCCGCAGTGCGAAGCTCGATCGGCTTGAGGCGGATCTGGAGGAAGTCGCGGCCAGCGGAAAAAAGGCCATTGTGTTTAGCCAGTGGGTGGGAGCGCTGCAAGAACTCAAGCAACGACTGCGGCGCTTTGGCCCGGTCGAGTACCACGGTCGCATTCCCTCCAAGCAGCGTGACGGAGTGATTGAGAAACTCCGCCATGACCCGCAGACCCATGTGATCCTGATGAGCTACGGGGCGGGCAGCGTTGGGCTTAACCTGCAATTCTGCGAATACGTCTTCCTGTTTGACCGTTGGTGGAATCCCGCGATTGAAGATCAGGCGATCAATCGAGCGCATCGGATCGGAGCGGCCGGTCCCGTGACGGTAACTCGCTTTGTGACATCCGAATCGATTGAAGAACGGATCGATCAGATCTTGACTCAGAAGCGAGAATTGTTCGAAACCATTTTGTCGGGAACGCATGCTCCTCAACAGGCTAACGGGTTGTCTCAAGCGGAAATCTTCGGTCTATTCGACCTGCACGTCCCGGATGGGCGGCTCCGGGTCAGCGACGCGGCCTGAGATACGGCGCGGGGTGGCTCCGACCTCGCAGGACGGTTCCGCCCGCGCCGGCGGGGCGTTCCAATCCAAGCTCGCACCGAAGACCGCAAGCGATGGCGACTCAAGCGACGATCGGCCGGCCGCGCGACGCGTTGGGGATTACCCCTCGTGGCTTCGCGCTGGGTCTTGTCTGCGTGCTGGGCGTGGCTGGCTGGATTCGCGGAGCGACCTGCGGCGAGAGCCTCTGGTTGGACGAACTGCATACCGCCTGGTCGGTGGCGGGCTCGTTCGAACAAGTCGCTCCGCGCGCCGCCGCGGGAAACCAAGGGCCCGTTTATTTCTGGCTGGTTTGGGCGATGACGCGAGTGGTGGGCGACAGCGAGCTGGGATTGCGCTGTGGGTCGTGGCTCAGCGGTCTGGCCTTGATCGCGCTGCTGGGCGAGAGTATTCGCCGACGGACGCGGTCGGCCCATCTGGGCTGGCTGGTGGCGATTTTCGCGACGATTGATCCCCACTGCATTTATTTCTCGCGCGAGGCGCGTCCCTATGCGCTGGTGATGGTGCTCGCGCTCTGTCAAGTCCAGCGGTTTCTCGCCCGATGGGTCCGACCCACCTGGAAAAACCGACTCGGTTGGATCGGCTTGACGTGCGTCCTGTTCTACACACATTACACCTCGCTTCTTCTTCTGCCCGCCGAAGTCGCGTTCTTGATCACCTTCTACGCGACAGGTCGCACGAAGCCGAGTCGACGCGGGTTCGCGTGGGCGATCGACCTGATGGCGGTTGCGTTGGGTTGCGCCGTTGCGCTGCCTCACCTGAACGCGGTCGGTGCCCGACGTCAGGATTGGGCCCAATTCGTCGAACAAGTTCCGTGGACGCGGATCGGATCACTTTTTCCCTGTTCGCTGTACGTTGGCCAAATTCTGGTGTTGACGGTCGGCCTGCTGCTGGCGACTCGCGCGCTCGAGCCCCGTCGCCGAATCCGCCGCCGGTTCGGGTGGGGCGAAGTGTGGCTTGCCGTGTGGTATCTCGTTCCAATCACCCTGGCCTGGGTTCTGACTCGGACCGATGAGGCTCGTTTGTTCTTTCGACGCTACTTGGTCGTCGCCCAACTTCCCCTGCTGATCCATCCCGGGTGGTGCGGGCTCGTCCTGCGCGGTCGCGGCCCCCGGCAGGCTTATTTCTGGTGCGCGGTCGCGCTGGCCGTGATCTCGATTCGTTCGCCGTCGGCCGCGATTTGGAATGGGCACAGCCAAGAGAATTGGCGGGATGCGGTCGCCCTGATTCGAAACGACACGGCGGGTCGCTCGTGGCCGGTGTTCGTGCGCGCCGGGCTCATCGAAGACCATCGGTTGCGAAACAACCCCGATCCGGCGTTCCGCGAGTTTTGCCTGTTCCCGGTGCAGGGAATCTACTCGCTGCGCAATCACCTCGGCCCGGTGGCGCCCGTGTCCAGCGCCGGACAGCCTGTCTTGTCCGACTCGCAGATGCGCGACGTCCGCGCGGCCGGTGGCTTTTGGTTGATCTATCGAGGCTCGTCGCAAGATGCGGATCGCCTGATTGAGGTGTGGGGCGCGCAGGCCCGTCGCGCGGGCGTTGTCGGCTGGACCCGCCGATGGCTTCGTGGCGGAGGGGTTACGGTGATCGGCTGGAACGCCGCGAATTCCATCCCCGAGCCCGCAGCCGAGTCGATAGGCGAATGACGCTTTGCCGCGCGCGACGAGCGGGCTACCCGAGCATCGCACGCATGTTGGCGTACAGGTCAAGGTTATGCCGACCCGCCAGATGCGCGAACACGACGCGGATTTGCTCCAGCCCGATGGCAAGCGTGTAACCCGGACAGCGCCCGAAGCTCTTGCTCCCCAGGATAAATAGATGAGGTTCGCCCGTTCGCAAGTCGTCGATCTGAAGATCCAGCCCGCTGACCACCCGCGGCGAGACCGATGTCGCTAGCTTGGCAGCGAGTCCAGGTAGGGCGCCTGTGGCTCCGTCCAACATAAGAGTCAGATTGAAGTAGAGACGAGTCTCCACGTCGTCGTGGATCGAGCCGGCTCCGCCGTGTTGTTGCGGGGAGTTGCTGAGTCCGGCCGACGCATCCGGCACGCTTGGACCGGAGCCGACCCCCGAAGCGTCGAGCACGGCGTCGGCGGTTACCTGCCGTTGGCCGGCGGGGCCTTCGATCGACAACTGAAAGGTCACGTCCCGCTCGGTTCTGGAGCCGTCCGGCAGCGATCCGTTCAAGCCCTCCGGTTCGATTCGGACGACGCGACTCGAACATTGAACGTGGTCCCGCAACAAATCCGTGTCAGCGAGCGGGCGAAGATATTGTGCAAGAAACTCGTCCGTCGTCAGCCGCGCGTCCGGCGAAGGCGGCTGGTAGGCGGCATCCTGAGCTGCCAAGGCGGCAAGTCCCAGCGGTGAGGCACTCTCCGCGAAGGGCGCGGGCATGTGCTCATCGTTCTGGCGTTTCAGATAATGGCCGACCTCGCCCTGCTCATAGACGTCGACGTCGTAACCTAAGAATCGCGCATAGAGCGCTGCCTCCAAGCCCAGGGGGCCGGCGCCGACGATGGCGATCCGTGCGGGAGTCTCGAGCGACATGATGCGGACAGCTCCGATCGGAAGGCGAACGTGGGGAGACAGGGAGGTTGGTCGCCGCGAACCTGTCGCCCGTGGATCTGACCGATGATTCGAACGCTCCGGCGATTATGGGCCGAAGTCCGGCGAGCCGGCAAGCGGTGGCGGCGCTCGGCGCGCTGCGGGGAAATGGATACATCGTCGGATTGCGTGACCCTGGGAGCCGCCGTACTTGGTCCTCATCCCGTGGGCCGTGCGTCACGCTGCGACTCGGCGGGAGCTTCGCCCTCCCGTGTCCGTGCAATGCGATTGCGACTTGCTGCGAACATCGGTTGAATGCCCACGTTGGGCAAACGATCCGGAAGCGGTATAGTGAACGTCGAAAGTGCATCAAACGCAGAGGTCCGTCTGGCGAGTCCGTCTGGCGAGTCCGTCCATACCGTATGCCCGTTTAGAAAGTCGCGATCACCTGTGACCGTTGTTTTGACGACGACTCTGCTAACCTTGCTCGGGTTGATGTTCGCCATGTGGCTGGTCAGCCTTCCACTGCAGAATTCGAGCATCGTCGATCCCTTCTGGGGAAGTGGCTTTGTGATAGTGGCCTGGGTCACTTACTTGATTCGCCCCGGGGACGGGCCACGCTCGGCCCTGCTGGTCGCGATGGCGACGGTCTGGGGCCTGCGGCTGTCGTTGTTCCTACTTTGGCGCAATTGGGGGCATGGCGAGGATCCGCGGTATGCCGCGATGCGGCGACATCACGGAGCGGCTTTTTGGTGGCGGAGCTTCCTGACGGTGTTCGTGCTGCAGGGCGTCTTGCTCTGGTGGATTGCCTTTCCCCTGCAATTCGGGATTCGTCCGGACCCGCCACGCTTGACGGCCTGGGACCTGCCTGGACTCATTCTGTTCGGCATCGGTCTGTTTTTCGAATCCGTTGGCGACCTTCAATTGACTCGCTTCAAGGCCGAACCTGCCAACCGTGGGCGAGTGCTGGACACAGGCCTCTGGCGCTACACGCGTCACCCGAACTATTTTGGCGATTTTTGTGTCTGGTGGGGAATCTATTGGATTGCCGCTCGTGGCGGCGCTTGGGGAACTTTCGCCAGCCCCCTGTTGATGAGTTTTTTCTTGATCTATGTCTCCGGTGTGCGCCTTACGGAGCAGACGATTCATTCTCGCCGGCCGGACTACGAGCAATACAAACGCCGTACGAATGCCTTCTTCCCAGGTCCGCCACGCGGGACATAGAGGCCTCGGTCGATGCAATCAAAACGTGGCGCACGATCCGTGCGAAACGAAACGTGGTTTCGCGGTCGTCCGCGCTTCGCCTTCAACGGACAGGATTGACGTGCAAGCTGAAACCGTTGATTGTCTGATTGTGGGTGGTGGCATCATTGGCCTCTCGCTGGCGTGCGAGTTGCGGCAACATGGCCGGACCGTGATGGTGGTGGACCGCCGCACGACGGCTCACATCGCATCCTGGGCGGCCGCGGGTATCTTGCCCCCGCCGGTGGCCCGTGCGCTGCACGATCCCATGGAGCAACTGCGGGATCTCAGCCACCGTCTTTATCGAGACTGGTGCGCTCGAGTTGGCCTCGGCAACCGGAATCGACCCGGAGTTTCGCTCGTGTGGCGGCGTCTATCTCGGTCGGACGGTCGGTGAGAAGCTGGCCCTGCAAGCGGCCGTCGCGCAATGGCGAGAGGACGGCGTGCGGATTGAGACCTGGAGCGTCGCGGAGCTGCAGCGTCATGAGCCGGCGTTGAGCGAACTGAACGCGGCGACACAGGCCTATTTCCTGCCCGACGAAGTACAGGTTCGTCCCTCGAGAATTCTACGAGCACTGCAGACTCGCCTGGAACAGCTTGGCGGTACGTTGCGACGCGTCGACCACCTTGGATGGGACCTGAGTGACCGCGCCGCGCCGGCTCTGAAAACGGCCGACGGTTCCCTGCGGGCCAGGCACTATTGTCTGACCACGGGGCCATGGGCCACCGAGTTGCTTGCCCCCTGGGGCTTGCAACTGCCGGTCGAGCCCCGGCGTGGTCAAATCCTGATGTGGCAGTTGCCGTCTCCCGTGATACGACACGTGGTGAACGAGGGGCCTCGTTATTTGGTTTCCCGAAGCGATGGCCACTTGCTCGTGGGCTCGACCGTCGAGGAGGTTGGCTTCCAAGGCGATCCGACGCCGGAGGGCGTTGCCGAGTTAACGCGGTTCGCGCGGGAGCTTGTGCCAGCGTTGCGATCGGTGGAGCCATCGGCGTCATGGGCCGGGTTGCGGCCGTGGTCCTCGGACGGTTTGCCCTACTTGGGATCGGTCCCAGGAAATCCGCAAATCAGCCTTGCGACCGGGCATTTCCGCAGCGGGATCCATTTAGCGCCCGCCACCGCGCGACTCATGCGTCAGCTGATTTGCGGCGAGCCGCTGGACCTGAGCTTGACGCCGTTTTCGCCGGCCCGGTGAGCGAACGATTCAGCCCTGCTCACGCCGCGGCCGTACGCGGTCTTCGATCGGCGTCGTCACACGCAGATCTCGGTGGCCACTCGGCCATGCACATCGGTCAGGCGGAAGTCGCGACCGGAATAACGATATGTCAGCTGGGTGTGGTCGATGCCCATCAAATGCAGGATCGTCGCGTGCAGGTCGTGCACGTGCATTCGGCCCTCGACCGCATGCATGCCAAATTCGTCCGTCGCGCCGTAGGTCAAACCACCCCGCACGCCTCCGCCGGCGAGCAGCATCGAAAAGCCCGTGTGATGGTGATCTCGTCCAGGTCGATTCTGGTCCTTGTCGTTGACTTGCGCGTAGGGTGTGCGTCCGAATTCGCCTCCCCAAATCACAAGGGTGTCGTCCAACAGACCCCGCTGCTTGAGGTCCAGGATGAGGGCCGCGGTCGCTCGATCGCTATCCGCGCAAAGCCGTTGATGTTGACGATCGTTATCCGAGTGAGTGTCCCAGGGCTGTTTGTTGTTCTTGTTGACGTAGTAGACCTGCACGAAGCGAACACCTCGCTCAACCAAACGCCGCGCCAACAGGCACGATCGACCGTAAGGCGACTCTCCGTATTGGTCACGCGTCGATTGCGTCTCTTGGCCGATTTCAAAGGCGTCGGTTGCTTCGGCTTGCATCGCGAAGGCGGTCTCCAGAGACCGGATATGGGCGTCCAGCCGACCATCCTGCTGCCGCGTCGACTGGTGATGTCGATTCAGTGACTGTAGCAGCTCCAATTGCGGCTGCTGCTGGTCGCGGCGCAATTGTGGGTGATGCAGATTGGCGATCATTTGATCGACCGACGCCTGGTTCGTGTCGATCCGCATTCCCTGGAATTGTCCAGGCAGAAAGCCGCTGGACCAGAGTTGCGGGCCCACGACGGGTCGGCCCGGGCAGAGGACAACGAAAGCGGGCAAGTTTTGATTCTCGCATCCCAAACCGTACGCCGCCCATGAACCCAGTGAGGGACGGACGGGCTGCTGATGCCCCGAGCTCATCATCAGCAATCCGGGTTCGTGATTCGGCACGTCGGTGTGCATTCCGCGCAGGACACACAGATCGTCGGCGCAGCGAGCCAAGCGAGGAAACAGCTGGCTCATCTCGATCCCGCTTTGGCCGTGTCGATAGAAGCGAAAAGGGGAAGGCAAAAAACCGGCTTTGGCCTGTTTGAATAACCTACCTGTGGGAGGCTGACCCGCGTATTTCGCCAGGGCGGGCTTGGGGTCAAACGTATCCACGTGTGACGGAGCGCCGTTCATGAACAGGAAGATGACGCGTCGGGCACGCGGCAAGAAATGGGTCGGCGGCGCGAGCTCGCTCGCGCGGCTTGAACGGGGAGCGGCCGACTGCAGGGCGGCGGCGAGTCCCATCAGACCAAATCCTCCCGCCGACCGCTGGAGAACTTCGCGGCGCGAAAGCGGTGCGCGATGAATCTCATTTGAGTCACTCACAATTGAATCCTTCATGGCTGACAATGGCCCCTCAATCCAAAAACATGAACTCGTTGGAGGCGAACAGGGCATGCGACAATTGGGTCCATGCCGCGTGGGAGTCCGGCGCGGTGGACACGAACTGGCACGCCAGATCGGCTTCCGCGGGCGATGGCGACCTGCCCAGCACGTTCTGATACAACTGACACACCGCGTCCGCGATCGAGGTCTCGTCGCCGACTTGCACTCGCTCGGCCATCGCCGAGGCTTGGCGAATTACGAACGGATGATTCAGGGCGAACAGCTTTTGAAGCGGAGTCGTGGTTTGGGTGCGGCGCGGCGCGTGAACATTGGCGTCGGGGAAGTCGAACACGGCCAGCATCGGATGTAGTTCAAACCGGCTTACCGAGCTGTACAGTGTGCGGCGCCGTGACTCGGGATCGCCGGGATCGATCGAGGGTCCGCCGACGTCCGTGGCGAGCCGTCGATTCGCCCAGAGCATACTGTCGCGCCACGCCTCGATGCTCAGTCGCTTGCGGTCCATTCGGCTCAACAGTCGATTTTCCGGGTCAAGCTCGGCCTGAGCCGGAGAACACAGGGAGCTCTGGCAATAGGTCGCCGAGGTCACGATTTCGCGAACCAGCCACTTCACCGACCAATCATGTTCCATGAAGCGGACCGCCAGGTCATCCAGCACGCGAGGGTGACTCGGCCGGTCACCTAGCGTGCCAAAATTACTTGGCGTGGTGACGAGCGGATGTCCGAGCAGTTCGCCCCACACACGATTGACAAAAACCCGGGCCGTTAAGGGATTGGCCGGGCTGGCAATCGCCTCGGCTAACTCACGGCGACCACTCCCCTGTTCAAACGTGATTCGTTCCTGCTCCGACAAGACGGTTAGAAAGCCGCGGTGGCTCGGTGGACCAGGCGAGTCAACCTTGCCGCGCACGAACACCTGCAAGTCGGTCGGATCGCCCTCCCGCACGACATGCATCGCCTGTTCGGGATTCTTCGCCTGACCGTTCTTAAGTTCGATGCCCTCCTCGTCGAGCGGGCGATTGAACATCTCGGTGCTGGCAAACACGCTTGCCAGTGCATAGTAATCCTCGGTGGGGATCGGGTCGTACTTGTGGTCGTGGCACCGGGCGCAGGCGACGGTCAGCCCCAGGAATGTGCGGCAGACCGTATCAACTCGATCTTCCCACTCCTCGGCCTTGACCTCCAGGCGACCCCGATCGTAGTACTTCGGTCCCAAGCCGATGAAGCCGAGCGCCGCCAATTCTCGAGGATCGTTTCGGGAGTCGCAGTCCGCCGCAATCTGCCGCCGCACGAATTCGTCGTAAGACAGGTCCTCATTGAAGGCCCGGATCAGCCAATCCCGGAACAAATAGGCGTTGGGATAAAAGAGAGACTTGTCGTCACCCACAATGTGAGCTTGATCTTCCGCGTAGCGCGCGAGATCGAGCCAGAGCCGTGCCCAACGTTCGCCGAACTGAGGCGAGTCCATCAACCGATCCACGAGCTCTTCGTAGGCGAATTCGGCCGCGTCCAGCGACTCGCCGTCGGCCAGGATCGCGTTGAGGGGTAGGCCGATCAGATCGTAGCCGACTCGCCGCGACAAGACGCCTTGGCTGGCCGGGGGATTGGGAGTCAATCCCGCCTGTTCCATCTGCTCCAGGACGAAGTAGTCGTGCCTTCGCCGTGGCCAGCGGTGCTGGGTCACCTGCGGAAGTGTGGCGCTGCGGGGCGGGCGAAATGCCCAGAACTCGCGAGCTTGCTGCCAATCGCGGGATTCACGCTTCGCCGGCGCGACCGACGTCGTCGCGTCCACAGGGACTTCACGCGGGTCGGCGGCCCCCATTTCGATCCAGCGACGAAAATCGGCGATCACGTCAGCGGGCAGCTTTTGGTCGGGCGGCATCTGCCGATCGCCGTATTCCAAGGCGTCCAACAGCGGACTCTCGGAGGCCGCTCCGGGCACGACGGCAGGGCCGCTTTCGCCCCCCAGGCGAAGTCCCTCACGGGAGTCGACCCGCAAACCGCCTTCGATCTGTTCAGCGCCTGCCGCATGGCAGGTAAAGCAGTGGTTGACGAGCGTCGGCCGAATCGTCCGCTCAAACAGATCCAGTGCCTCTTGATCCATCGCGGCCGACGGCTCGACGGCCTGTGCCGCCGCATCGCGGGGCGGGCAGACGGGCAAGCCGGCGATCCACAGGCTGATGAGCCCGGTTAGCAGACCGAGGGGCATCGGGTATCGAGCGGAGCGGAGCGTGCGGAGCATACGCGCCTTGATCTCCGGGTACCAATTCGGTGGGAAGGCGAGGGGCGGGGCCTGGAGTATACGAAAGAAGTTGCTCGCAACGCAAATCGACCTCCCCTCAGCAAGGGGGACGAAAGAGCGAGACTAGCCGGGACGTACGGCCAGTGAAGAGCTGCGGCAACACGCCACCGCTCGGCGTGGTTCGGAACCTGTCCCAATCGTGCCGAACACAATTGAACCTGTCCCGTTTTGTGGCACTCGGCTTATAATGAGTCGCGGTGCCAACGCCCGGCGCGATCCCTTGTCGTTGTGTTCGTTATTGTGTTCGTCGGCGTGTGGATTCCGCCAGACCTTCGATTTCGGGTGCCACCAATATGGCCAAGGGCGATCATCTGTTTTACTACCGCGCGGGCGCCGCCTATTCGCATCATGGAATCTGCTGTGGCGATGGAACGGTCGTGCACTACGAGTCGTCACTCTGGATGAAGCTGACCGGGGGCTTCACGACCGACCAGATGCCGCGTGTTCGCCGCGTCTCGTGGGACGAATTCGCGTTGGGAAACGAGGTGCAGATTCGGCCCTACGCAGCCCAGGATCCGCCCGGAGTGGTCCTGGAACGTGCGATGAGCCGGTTGGATGAGGCGGATTATTCGCTGTTCGAGAACAACTGTGAACACTTTGCCGTGTGGTGCAAAACCGGGTTTCCGTATTCCACGCAGGTGGAGGCCCACCGCGTGGCAAGCCAAGCGGTCGCTCGAACGACGCCCGTGGGGATGACGCTGTTTCGGGTCGCGAGGCGGGTCCCCTATCCCTACCGGAGTTGGGCGTACGCGGGCGCCCTGGCGGTCGCGGGTACCGTCTACGCCGGGACGTACCTCGTCCAACGCCGCCGCGACGCGGCGGCACGCTTGTCCTGATTGCCAGTGCAGGATTTAGCCGGAAAAGCGTCGCGACCCCTGGTTTGATTCGGGTGTCGTGGGGTGTCGCGGCGCTATTCGCCCTTCTTGACGATCTTGCCCCAGGTGTCCCGCAGCTGAACGGTCCGATTGAAGACCAACGCCTGAGGTCGGCTGTCCGGATCGACGCAAAAGTAACCCAACCGTTCGAATTGGAAGCGATCGCTCACTTCCGCCTCGGCCAGGGAGGGCTCGAGCTTGCAGTCGGTCAGGACTTCCAGCGAATTTGGGTTGAGGTTGGACAAGCAGTCCTGGCCCGGCTCACATTCGTCAGGGTTGGGTTTGCCAAACAGATGGTCATAGAGTCGCACCTCGGCCGAGATGGCATGCCGGGCCGAGACCCAATGGATCGTGCCTTTGACTTTACGATTGGCCTGCGGCATCCCGCTGCGGGTGGCCGGATCGTAGCTACAACGCAGCTCGACGATCTCAGCCGTTGCGGGATCCTTGACCACCTCGTCGCATCGAATGATGTACGCATAACGGAGTCGGACTTCGGCGCCGGGCGCGAGGCGAAAGTACTTCTTCGACGGATTCTCCATGAAGTCGTCTCGTTCGATGTACAACTCGCGGCAGAAGGGCAGGGTGCGAGCACCCATCGCCTCGTCTTCCGGGTTGTTGATCGCCGCCAACTGCTCGACTTGGTCTGCCGGATAATTGGTCAGCACGAGTTTGATGGGCCGAAGCACCGTCATGACCCGGGGAGCGACGCGGTTGAGATGCTCGCGGACGGAGTTTTCCAGGACGTGCATGTCGATCGTGCTGACGAACCGCGCGACTCCGATGGTGTCGCAAAAACTGCGGATCGACTCCGGCGTGTAGCCGCGGCGGCGGAGGCCCTGAATGGTGGGCATGCGGGGGTCGTCCCAGCCGTTGACATGTCCTTCGTTGACAAGTTGGAGCAGTCGTCGCTTGCTCATCACCGTGTATGTCAAATTCAACCGCGCGAACTCAATCTGTTTAGGATGGTAGATGCCGAGCTGGTCGAGGTACCAGTTGTAAAGCGGCCGGTGGTCCTCGAATTCGAGCGTGCAGATCGAGTGCGTGATACCCTCAATCGAGTCGGATTGTCCGTGCGTGTAATCGTACATCGGGTAGATGCACCAGCTGTCGCCCGTCCGGTGATGATGGGCATGCAAGATGCGGTACATGACGGGATCCCGCATGTTCAGGTTGGGCGAGGCCATGTCGATCTTCGCGCGGAGGGTGCGCGCGCCATCGGGGAATTCTCCCTGCCGCATCCGCTGGAAAAGGTCGAGATTTTCCGCGACGGAGCGATTTCGAAAGGGGCTGTTGCGGCCCGGCTCCGTGAGTGTCCCTCGGTATTCACGCGTCTCGTCGGCCGTCAGGTCGCAGACGTAAGCCTTCCCGTCCTGGATCAACTGCACGGCCCAATCGAACAGTTGATCGAAGTAGGAAGACGCAAAGTACAGCCGGTCTTCCCAATCGAAGCCCAGCCAACGCACGTCTTCCATGATCGCGTTGACGTACTCGTCGCTCTCCTTGGTCGGATTCGTGTCATCGAACCGCAAGTTGCATTTGCCCTCGTACCGCGTCGCCAGGCCGAAGTTGAGACAGATGCTCTTGGCATGTCCGATATGCAAATAACCGTTGGGTTCGGGTGGGAACCGGGTGTGGACGCGCCCCTGATAGGTGCCCTGCGCGTTGTCTTGAACGATGATCTGTTCAATGAAATTCAAACGGTCCGCAGGTTCGGGGACGCTCGTCATGGCGGGACAATCCTTGTTCGCTAGGGCCCTGTTTCATCGGCCTTCTTCACTGGGCCCTTCACTGGGCCTTCTTCACTGGGCCTTCTTCACTGGGCCTTCTTCACTGGGCCTTCTTCACTGGTCTGTTCGGTTCGCCGGAGCCAACCCGCGAGTTGCCCGTCGGGGTGTGGTTTGAATGCGATCCCACGGGACTCCTCACGTGGCGGTCGCCTGTGCCTCTTGGAGAGCCAAATCGATTCGTTGCAGACATGCCTCGCGTCCCAAAATCTCAAGGGTTTCGAACATGCCGAACCCAACGGCCTTGCCCGTCAGGGCGACGCGCAGCGCGTGGATGATTTGCCCGATTTTTACTTCTTTCTCGGCCACGTACTGCTTGAGCAAGTGCTCGAGCGCCTCCGCCTCGAAGGGGTCCTGCTCCGCGAGTCGCCGGCGAAAATCGTTCAATAAATCAATTGCCCCCGCGGCGTGGCGGATTCGTTTATCAAAGGCCTCGGCGTCGAATTGCAGCTCGTTGTCCGCCACAAAAAATTCGGGGTACTGCACGATATCGCCAGCGACCACAATCCGATCGCCAGCCGCTGTCAGGATTCGCGTCAACCGGTCGCTGATACTGCAGGGAGGCGGCGTGGACACCCAGCCGGCCTGTTGGAGGAAGGGAAGCACCATCGCAACTTTCGACTTCATGGGCGCCGCTTGCATGTAGTGAGATTCGAACGCGACAAGTTTTTGCGGATCGAAACTGGCGGGCGCTTTGTTGACCCGTTCGAGGCTGAAGTCGCCAATCATTTCCTCGACCGAAAAGAACTCCGTCCGATCATCCAGGGACCAACCCAGCAGCAGGAGGTAATTGACCAGGGCATGCGGCAAGAACCCGATCTCGCGGTAGAAATCGACAATCACCGGATTGAAGGTCTGGCCGTCAACCGCAAGTCCAATCTGGCTCGCAATCTGCTCGCCTCGACTGCACAGTGCGGCGAAGTCACGATTCTTGCGGTACTTATCCAGCTTGCGTTTGCTTAATTTGGTCCGATTCCCAGGTTCGGCGACGTAAGGGATGTGCGCGAACTCAGGCAAGGGATAACCCAATGCCCGTGCGATGAAGACCTGACGCGGTGTGTTCGACAGGTGTTCCTCGGCGCGGATGACGTGCGTGATCCGAAAGTCGTGGTCATCGACGACGGTGGCGAGATGATAGAGGCAGCTGCCATCGGCCCGCTGGATCACGTGATCTTGTTCGTTGGCCCATTCGAACCGGACGGTCCCACGCACCAAGTCATGCAGCTCAAACGTGCCTTCCTGCGGCATCTTCAACCGAACGACCGCGGACCGGCCCTCTGCCTCAAACTCGGAACGTTGACGATCGGTTTCGGCTGCCCATCGGCGACTGTAACGAAAAGGGCGTTTCGACGCTTCCGCCTCCTCGCGCTCGGCTTGCACCTCCTCAGGCCGGGCATAGTCATGGTAGGCCGAACCGGAGGCCAGCAAGCGACCCACCGCCTCCTGATATCGTGTCACTCGCTGGGATTGATAGTACGGGGCACAGGGGCCCCCGACATCCGGACCCTCGTCCCAATCGATACCCAGCCAATGGAATCCCGCCAGGATCGGCTCCAAGGCCTCCTGCAGGTTTCGCTGCTGATCCGTGTCGTCGATCCGCAAGATAAACTGACCGCCGTGGTGGCGCGAACAGCCAATTGAACAGCGCGGTGCGAACCCCCCCAATGTGAAGGTATCCGGTCGGGCTGGGGGCGAATCGAGTACGAACCATGGCGCGTCGGAGTCCAAGGGAAACGGAAGGATCGCGAGCGACAATCCGGCGGGACGACGCCTCGTCGCCTTATGGGCCGTTGACGACCGCCTGCGGACCAGATTGTACGAATAAACCGCCAAGTCCAGAAGTGCCAATTGACCGTGGCGGCTACCTGGAGAAGCGACGCTCGCCCCAGGATTCGCCGATCTCTCAGGCCGCGCGACGCTGTTTCCGCTTGTCCTTACGTTGCCGTTTTCGCTCCGCTCGGCTGATGCTGAGTGTCGAAGGTTCAACCTCCTCATCGTCCTCATCGTCCTCATCGTCTGCGGCGCGGGTCGTGGGGGTGGAGTCACTGGTGGGCGGTTCGCGTCGGGTGGAAGCCGCGTCGGGCGGGTGTTGCCGCGACGAGCGGGGTTCCGCCGCGGATTTCGCTCGAGATTCCTCGGCGGCCGCAGACGCACGTGGGGAAGGGTCCGCTTTCGGCTCGCCGCAGACCTTGGAAGCACGCGAGGGCGTCGCGGCAGCTGTCTTGCTCCGCGATCGGAGCCGCCGCCCTGCGAGAAGTTTCCAGCCAGTCCGAGTCGACGTTGTGTTCGTCCGGCGACTCCCGAACCGCCCTTGAGCGTCGAGATAGACGAAGCGGGCGAAGACGACCCAGGTGAGGAGGACCAGCAGATGCGACGCGAGGGTGAGCACGCCGACCGCCAGCTCGCGGAGTTCGACGGCGGGGAACGGCCAGGCGTCGAGTCGGCAAAGCTCGGCGCAAACCCAGGCCGCAACGGCGCCCAAACCCGTCACGACGGCACCACGAGATGGCCAGATTTCCAGCCCAATCCGTGTGCCAGCCGCGGCGAGTACGAGCACCCATGAGATAACAGGCCAAGCCGCGTCCGGCGCGACGCCGCACCATTGACCGGCTCGGAGTAAGCCGGATTGAAGCGTGCGATCGAGTCCCGACAAGGCGGCGAGGCTTCCGATACCGCAGGCCAAGACGACGTAGTACCAGATCCGGTAGCGTCCTCGATAGTCGTCAATTTTATGACGCCGAAGGCCGACGATCAGCCCCGCGTATCCCGCGGCGCTGAGCAGCGCCAGGGAGGTGGTGCTGCAGGCCAGATTGGGTCTCGCCTGGAAAGTGAGCGGAGAAAGGTCGATGGCGGACAGTTGGAGGTTTGCCGCGTGGTACGTCGCGTCCAGAGCGGCGTGGCCGACGAGCACGGTTGCAGTGACGAGAAACCACAGTGCGAGCGTCCAGCGGCGTTCGGGGATCAGCTGGCAAATTCGGGGTTGCTGTTCCGCACGGGCTGCGGCCGTATAGCTCCGCGGCGTGCGGGCCTCCGCCCGACCCGGCGACTCCGAGCCGGGGGTGACGACCGAAGCCGCCTCGCGACGGTCTTCCGATAGCATCCGTCGGCGTCGATCTGTTCGCGTCGATACTTGCCGGAGGTCCATATGCTCGTCAACCGTGCCCGCTTCCCTGCCGTGGCCTTCATGTCGTCTCGCGCACTCCGTTCTCATCGGACATTCGCGTCCCGGATCTTCAACGCGGAGACGTGTTGGGGGGTGGAAATGCATCGAATCGAGGCACGGGCCAAACTGACTTACCCTTTTTCGGTCACGACGCGAGTTAGTGGCGTTCGACAGCGGCGCTCAGCACGTTCCGCTGTGGGGGGGGGATCGGTTTGTTTGACCCCGCCAGTCGCGAGGCCTAAGTTTTCCGTGACGCTCGCTCCTCCTCCGAACGCCATTCGTGCGCTTGTCGTCCTTGGTGCCCTTGCTCATCGAACTGAAGATCGTCGACACCCGTGCCAGATCCCGCAATTGCTTCGCTTGCCTTCCCTCTCGAGACTGCCTCGGTTGTTGAACCCCTCGCCGCGCCTCGAGGGACGCTTGCGACGTTGCTCGCGGGCGTCGACGAGATTGCGTCGCTGAACGCCAAGGAACGGTCGCTTCAGGATCAACTCGTGGCGGCCCGACTGGGCATTGCCGCAGGACTTTTTACGGCGTTGCGTGCCAAGCATGCGCCGACGGCCCAACATTGCCTAAGAGTGGCACTCCGCTGTTCGTCGTTCGGCCGACAGTTGTCGCTCGAGTCACCCAATCTGGACCGTCTGGAAATCGCGGCACTTTTGCACGATATCGGCAAAATCGGTGTGCCCGACCACGTCTTGTCCAAACCCGGTACGCTGACCGAAGCGGAAACGCTCCTGATGAGCGGTCATCGTGCCTACAGTTCGGAGATCCTGGCGGGTTTTGTCAGTGATCCTCAGATCCTGGCGATCGTCCGCGGCTCCTTTCTACGCTTCGACCGACGTGACGAGTTCAACGGGTCGGGCATTCCCATCGACATTCCGAGGGAAGCGCGCCTTCTGGCCATCGTCGACGCCTACGATTCAATGGTGACTGGCCATGTCTATCGGGCGGCGATGCCTCGCGAGCGTGCCCTGGCCGAACTTTATGCCCATGCGGGAACCCAATTCGATCCGCAGTTGGTCGGCGACTTCGCCGCGGTGTCGCCGATGACCGAGGCGGAGATCAACGAAGACGTGAGCCGGCGTTGGACACAACAATTACAGCCCGCCTTGGGCAATGCTCTCTGGCTGCTGAACCAACCTTTGCTGACCGAGCCTGGCACGCCCACGACGGGCTGTTTGTTTCAGCAACGCTTGTTGGATGCGATGCATGATGGCGTGATCTTTGTGGACTTGAATCACCACGTCATGCTGTGGAACCGAGGGGCCGAGCGGCTGTCCCGAATCTCGCGCGAAAGCGTCCTTCATCAGATCTGGAGTTGCGACCTGTTGAACCTTCGCGACACCGAAGGCAATCGAATTCATGAGAATCATTGTCCCGTCCACCACGTGCTCCAAACCGGCGTGCAAACCTTTCGGCGGCTGAGCGTGACGCGTGATCAAGGCGGCAGCGTGACGGTTGACGTGCACGTGTTTCCGGTCACGGACCAGCAGCATCGCTGCTTCGGGGTGACGGTCCTGATGCACGACGCCTCGTCGGAAGCGACGTTGGAGCAACGCGTGCAAAATCTGCACGAGAAGGCCACCACGGATCCTCTGACCGGCGTCAATAATCGCGCCGAATTTGACCGCCTCCAGGCGGCGATGATGGACGACAGCCTCCGGTCGGGAACGCCTTGCAGTATGATTATTTGCGATATCGATCGCTTCAAACACGTGAACGACATTTACGGCCATCAGGCCGGGGATGAGGCACTCACAAGCTTTGCCACACTCTTGCGTCAGCATGCCCGAGCTGGAGATCTGGTGGCCCGTTATGGCGGGGAAGAGTTCGTGATCTTGTGTCCCGATTGTGACAATGCATCCGCGGCGCGGCAGGCGGAGCAAATTCGTCACGAATTGTCGCGAACGCCCGTGCCGCTCTTGCGCGGGAACTGCATCACCGCAAGTTTTGGTGTGACCGAGATTCAGATGGGGGACACACCCGCGACGATGCTGCGGCGAGCTGATCGCGCGTTGTATCAGGCGAAAGACAACGGCCGCAATCGCGTTGTTCAATTGGGCGGCGGCCTGGTTGGCGACGACGAAGTAAAACGGAACTCTTGGTTGTCGTGGCTCCAGCGGCCCAAGCAGGATTCACTCCTGGTGCGCCGCTTGATCGCGACCGTCCCACTGGACCTCTTGGTCGAAAAAATCAAGGGCTTCATTTCCGATCACGGGGCCGAGATCGTCCGCATCGAGGATAACTACGTCGTTCTGGCGGTTGACGGAGATCCTAAGCGCGCAGCGTCGCGCCACCGATCGCCCGATTTCTCTTGTCTTAGAACTCGAGCTGTCCGAATTGGATCGCGGCGATCAAACGCATTCCCACCTGGGGACCCACACCCTCATCAAAGTTTCCGTGCGTCCAAAGCGGGCACGCGATCGCCGCCGAAAAGGGGCTGACGATGCGTCCCAGATCGTGGCCAGTCTTAAGTCGTATTTGATCGCCCAAGACTATGCGGACGGCAAATAATCCCCGCTCGCATGGAAACCCGCCCACATTGCCAGTGACGCGTCGATTCGTTATCTTCGAATTGATTCGGCGTCCTGCGACATCATGACGCGGCGAAAGTAATGGGCGAGGACCTAGTGAGGCCTGTTGCGGCGGACCGCCGGAATCGTCCTGAACCCCGCGCCTCGCGGGCGCTGTCTCACGGAGGATCGGTTGCCACTTCACCCCGCAGGGAAGTCGTGAACGATTCGGGGCGTTCGATTGTCGAACTTCTCGCCCCAACGAGATCAGTCAAATTTGCAAGAGGAAACACGATGGCTTTTTCGCTACCTGCACTGCCGTATGCCTATGACGCGCTGGAACCCCATATCGACGCCCGCACGATGGAGATCCATCATACGAAGCGTCATCAGGCCTACATCAACGCCCTTAACGCGGCAGTCGAGGGGACCGAATGGGAGCAGCAGACCGTTGAGCAGCTGGTTTCCAACCTTGCGTCCGTCCCGGAGAAGATTCGGCCCGTGGTGCGGAACCATGGTGGCGGGCATGCGAATCATTCGCTCTTCTGGAGCAATCATGGGACCCAACGCAGGCGGACACCCGACAGGTGACTTGGCGGCCGCGATCGACGCCGATTTGGGAGGCTTCGACCGGTTCAAGGAAGCCTTCTCAACGGCAGCGAAGACGCGTTTCGGAAGTGGTTGGGCGTGGCTGAGTGTCGACGGTGGGAAGCTGGTCGTAGAAAGCACGCCCAATCAGGATTCTCCGCTTTCCGAAGGTCGCACGCCCATCCTGGGAATTGACGTCTGGGAACATGCCTACTATCTCCATTACCGAAATCGCCGCCCCGACTATGTCGAGGCGTTTTTCAGCGTGATTGATTGGGAACAGGTCGCCGCGCGGCCTTCGGCTGCGAAGCAGTAGGCACTTCGAATGCCGCGTTGACGCGAATGAGGCGGCATGCATGTCGGCCTCCCAGCCGCTTCCAGGAGCTCGTCCAGCACGGGCCCCTGCCGGTTGTCCGCACGGCCGCCTTGCTTCCCGCGCCGCCTCTTCTCTCGCGTTCAAGCCCAAACGCTGAAGTGTCCGGCCGTGCACCCCGCGGTGCGAGCACGTGCCCGCTGGTTGCCAGCTGCTGGCGTGAGACGCTGGGAAACGACGCAGAAGTCAATAAGTTCTCGCTTGACTCC
The DNA here is from genome assembly GCA_963826795.1 of uncultured Planctomycetales bacterium. Lineage (GTDB taxonomy): Bacteria > Planctomycetota > Planctomycetia > Pirellulales > Pirellulaceae > CAWGYT01. The sequence goes on from CAWGYT010000010.1 coordinate 868,704, forward strand.
TTGCATTTGCATCCCTATGATCCGCCCCGCCCGTCGCCGGAGCCTCCGGAACGGAATCCGCGGAAATTGCGGGTTTGACTTTGGCAGATCTACCGCTTGATCCGAAAACTCAAGGAAGACCGGGTGGTTGTCGGTCCGGCGTCGCATCGGGCGATGGGGGGCGAGCGACCGCCAGCCGTGTTGAGTACGAAGGAGCGAGGCCGTTGACTATGCAAGCGCCGTTTTTGTCGATTACCCGCTTGGTTCTCGTGGTGGCCTTGAGCGGGGCGGTCCTCAGTTCGATCGGATGCCGCTCCACCCGAAGCAGTCTCGCGGGACTCCCGGGAATGGCTTGGGTGGGACCTCGAGACGAGGATGCGACGTTTGGCAGCTGGGCTGATTCGGATCGACCGAGCCTACCGACGCCGTCCCAGCAGGCGACTCCCCAATTGGCAACCGATTCGGGCACTGCCTCGAAGCGGGAAGTGCCGTCAAGCCAACGCTCGCCGCAACGAGGCTTGTCGGACAGCTTGGCATCGGGGACGAAGGGCAGCACGCCCGAAACTGAATATCCCGACACGGGATATCCCTCCACCTACGCCGAAAATAAATCGAGCGGCCGTTCCGGTTATGAGACGGGCCGCCATTACACTCCCAACGGGACGCGTGGACCCACTCAAGTCGCGCCTTCTCGAGGTTTTTATGGCGACGATTACGCCGCCCAACCGTCTGGCGTAAGCGATCCTCAGGCCGCTGATCCCGTCACTATGTCCGACGAGCGTTCCGCATACGAGGATCCGGACGCGGGACGAGGTTATAGCCGATACAGCCGAGATCCCGTGGGCGGGCTCGCCGGCCGTGACCCGGATTCGCCCTCCTCGGCCGATTCCCGGTCGTCTGGCTCGCCCTCCGATGTGGCCGGCTCGTCGGCCGCAGGACGCGGAAGATCAATTCAATTCAGCTCGCCAGGGAGCTCAACAGGAGGCCGCGGAGGCGATTGAGCAGTATCGCGATCCGGTCGAAGATCTCGCGCCGGGGACTTACGCCCACGACGAGGGGCTCGGTGAAACGACGCGGGAACTCAAACAGGGCCTACGCGCCTCGTATGGTGAGGCGACCGAGGGCATGCGTAGCCGAATTCAAAGTGGAATGAACACGCTTGCCGATTCCGGTAAATCACTCTCCGAAGACGCACAGGGGATGGCACGCAAGGCCGTCGGCGGCCTGGGCCACGCCGCGACCGAATTGAATCAGGATCTCCGCAGCGGCTACAGCCGATTCTCGCCGTCCCGCAGCGAAGGCGAGGACGCGACCATCGCGTCCCCGAGGGGCCCGCACGCGATGCCCCCGGGTATCTGGCGGGTCCCGCCAATAGCGAAGGTCCCGAGCGAGATGCTGACGGTAGCCAGGGAAGTGATCCCCGGACGTCACAATTCGGCGGCGAGTATGGCGAGTATCGCGAGTACCAGGGACCGTCGACCGCGGATTCCGGCAGTGATGCCGGGCCTCGTCCGTTCGACGGCTCAACCGGCGGAAATAAGCTCGCGACGCCCCCGCAACGGTCGACTCGACCTTGGCGGCCAGGGAGCACTGGCAGTTTCACCGGGCAGAAGGGCGACGACTTCGGCCAGGCACGCCCGCCGGCAGATCGCCGCGAGATGCGGACGTGGCGCCGGCCGCC